>NZ_AP028661.1:0-4955000 GCF_041154435.1 Variovorax sp. V116 | reverse complement strand
CGAGATTCCGAAAGTAGTGGCGAGCGAAATCGGAGAAGCCTGTTAGTGATAGCACAAGACATAACGGAACAGTTTGGAAAGACTGGCCATAGCGGGTGATAGCCCCGTACGTGAAATGACCTGTGTGGTACTGAGCTAACGACAAGTAGGGCGGGACACGAGAAATCCTGTCTGAATATGGGGGGACCATCCTCCAAGGCTAAATACTCATCATCGACCGATAGTGAACTAGTACCGTGAGGGAAAGGCGAAAAGAACCCCGGGAGGGGAGTGAAATAGATCCTGAAACCGCGTGCTTACAAAAAGTAGGAGCCTCGTAAGGGGTGACTGCGTACCTTTTGTATAATGGGTCAGCGACTTACATTCAGTGGCAAGGTTAACCGAATAGGGAAGCCGTAGAGAAATCGAGTCCGAATAGGGCGATCAGTCGCTGGGTGTAGACCCGAAACCAAGTGATCTATCCATGGCCAGGATGAAGGTGCCGTAACAGGTACTGGAGGTCCGAACCGACTAGTGTTGCAAAACTAGCGGATGAGCTGTGGATAGGGGTGAAAGGCTAAACAAACTTGGAAATAGCTGGTTCTCTCCGAAAACTATTTAGGTAGTGCCTCAAGTATTACCATCGGGGGTAGAGCACTGTTTTGGCTAGGGGGTCATGGCGACTTACCAAACCAAGGCAAACTCCGAATACCGATGAGTACAGCTTGGGAGACAGAGCACCGGGTGCTAACGTCCGGACTCAAGAGGGAAACAACCCAGACCGCCAGCTAAGGTCCCTAAAATTGGCTAAGTGGGAAACGAAGTGGGAAGGCTAAAACAGTCAGGATGTTGGCTTAGAAGCAGCCATCATTTAAAGAAAGCGTAATAGCTCACTGATCGAGTCGTCCTGCGCGGAAGATGTAACGGGGCTAAGCCAGTTACCGAAGCTGCGGATTTGCAATTTATTGCAAGTGGTAGGAGAGCGTTCTGTAAGCCTGTGAAGGTGCGTTGTAAAGCGTGCTGGAGGTATCAGAAGTGCGAATGCTGACATGAGTAGCGTTAAAGGGGGTGAAAAGCCCCCTCGCCGTAAGCGCAAGGTTTTCTACGCAACGTTCATCGGCGTAGAGTGAGTCGGCCCCTAAGGCGAGGCAGAGATGCGTAGCTGATGGGAAACAGGTCAATATTCCTGTACCGTTATATAGTGCGATGTGGGGACGGATCTTAATAGGTCATCCGGGTGTTGGATATCCCGGTTTAGTTGGATGTAGGCGTGCATTAGGCAAATCCGGTGCACATATACCGAGGCCAACGATCGAGCGGACTTGTCCGTGAAGTGACTGAACGAGGTTCCAGGAAAAGCCACTAAGCTTCAGCTATATACGACCGTACCGCAAACCGACACTGGTGCGCGAGATGAGTATTCTAAGGCGCTTGAGAGAACTCAGGAGAAGGAACTCGGCAAATTGACACCGTAACTTCGGAAGAAGGTGTGCCCTATTAGTGTGTAGTGAACAACGAAGCATGAATGGGTTGCAAAAAATCGGTGGCTGCGACTGTTTATTAAAAACACAGCACTCTGCAAACACGAAAGTGGACGTATAGGGTGTGACGCCTGCCCGGTGCTGGAAGATTAAATGATGGGGTGCAAGCTCTTGATTGAAGTCCCAGTAAACGGCGGCCGTAACTATAACGGTCCTAAGGTAGCGAAATTCCTTGTCGGGTAAGTTCCGACCTGCACGAATGGCGTAACGATGGCCACACTGTCTCCTCCTGAGACTCAGCGAAGTTGAAATGTTTGTGATGATGCAATCTCCCCGCGGAAAGACGGAAAGACCCCATGAACCTTTACTGTAGCTTTGTATTGGACTTTGAACAGATCTGTGTAGGATAGGTGGGAGGCTTTGAAGCAGGGTCGCTAGATCTTGTGGAGCCAACGTTGAAATACCACCCTGGTGTGTTTGAGGTTCTAACCTAGGTCCATTATCTGGATCGGGGACAGTGCATGGTAGGCAGTTTGACTGGGGCGGTCTCCTCCCAAAGCGTAACGGAGGAGTTCGAAGGTACGCTAGTTACGGTCGGACATCGTGACGATAGTGCAATGGCATAAGCGTGCTTAACTGCGAGACTGACAAGTCGAGCAGATGCGAAAGCAGGACATAGTGATCCGGTGGTTCTGTATGGAAGGGCCATCGCTCAACGGATAAAAGGTACTCTGGGGATAACAGGCTGATACCGCCCAAGAGTTCATATCGACGGCGGTGTTTGGCACCTCGATGTCGGCTCATCTCATCCTGGGGCTGTAGCCGGTCCCAAGGGTATGGCTGTTCGCCATTTAAAGAGGTACGTGAGCTGGGTTTAAAACGTCGTGAGACAGTTTGGTCCCTATCTTCCGTGGGCGCTGCAGATTTGAGGAAGCCTGCTCCTAGTACGAGAGGACCGGAGTGGACACACCTCTGGTGTATCGGTTGTCACGCCAGTGGCATTGCCGAGTAGCTAAGTGTGGAAGAGATAACCGCTGAAAGCATCTAAGCGGGAAACTCGTTTCAAGATGAGATCTGCCGGGGCCTTGAGCCCCCTAAAGAGTCGTTCAAGACCAGGACGTTGATAGGTCAGGTGTGGAAGCGCAGTAATGCGTTAAGCTAACTGATACTAATTGCTCGTGCGGCTTGACCCTATAACTTTGATCAATCAGATCAAGGTGTTATGCCAAGTTGACGCATTCAAAATAATTCGCCAAAAGCTGATTCCAAACTCTATGAATTCGTTGTGTTGATCATGTGATCAGCACGACAACAAGTTATGCCTGATGACCATAGCGACGTGGTACCACTCCTTCCCATCCCGAACAGGACAGTGAAACGCGTCAGCGCCGATGATAGTGCGGGTTCCCGTGTGAAAGTAGGTCATCGTCAGGCTCTTACAGCCAGGAAAAGCCCAACACGGTGTGTTGGGCTTTTTTCTTTGCAGCTTTAAAAAGCGCGTCATCTTTCGGTGGCGCGCTTTTTTTATTCCAGCAGACAAAGATCAGATATTGCGGATGCCCGAGGAGTCCATCTCCGCCGCACCTGCGCCGATCAGTTCGTGCAAGACGTCCCCGGCCAGTTGCTCCAATTCCACGTCGGCAAAGAAGCGCGAACGAACGATATCCACATACGACGTGCTGCGGACCCAGGCTTTCCAGTCGTCAAGGGCAATGGACTGCACCTCCAGCAGCTTGAACTTCATCAGCACCTTGATGGCGTGCCGCGCATGCTTCACGGGGTCGCGCTGAAGACCCTCGAGCCGGCGGCGCGCCGTGGCCAAGGCTTTGCCGACATCGCCAAAGACCGAACCATGGCCCGGGATCACCTGCAGCGGCCCCAGCGCCTCGATCCGATCCAGCGTCACAGCCAGATCGCCGAATGACGGTTCGCCCACGAGTTCGGGAAAGGCGACGCCGAAGCCGCTTTCCCACAGGGCGTCCGCCGAGATCAGCGTCCGTGAAGCGGGATCGAAGAGGATGATCGAGTGGGGATCATGGCCAGGCGCGCCATGCACCTGCCACGGGATGCCGCCGAGCATGCATTCGGTCCCGGGCCGCAAGAGGCCGGTGAACCGGAACCGCGGGCAGGTCTGTCCCGTCGCAAGAAAACTCAGCCCGCGCTCATCCCACCGCTCCACCAACGCCGCCTCGCCGGGCGGAATGTCTGTCCGGACCGCCGGGTAGCGCTGCTGCAGCGCCGCGTTGCCGCCGCAATGGTCGCTGTGCAGATGCGTATTCACGATGCGGTCGAGTGGCCGGCCGCCCAGTGCCGATTCGACCAGTGCCAGTGTCTGATCGGCATGCGTGCAGTACCCGGTGTCGACCAGCGTGGTCTCGCCGGCCCCGGTGAACAGGATGTTGTTCGACGACAGCCAGCCGCGCTCGAAGACCACCAGATTCGCCGGCAGCCCGGCCGCGGCGCGATCGTTCATTCAGGCGCCCGCGCTGGTGCGCAACTCGCGCCGCAGGATCTTCCCGACATTGGTCTTCGGCAGCGAGTCGCGGAATTCGATGTGCTTGGGCCGCTTGTAGCCGGTGAGCTGTCCATTGCAGTATTGCAGCACGGCTTCCTCGGTGAGCGCCGCATCCTTGCGCACGACAAAAACCTTGATCGCCTCGCCCTGCTTTTCGTCGGGCACACCGACAGCCGCGCACTCGACGACGCCGGGACACAGCGAAATGACGTTCTCCAGTTCGTTCGGAAAGACGTTGAAGCCGCTCACCAGGATCATGTCCTTCTTGCGGTCGACGATGCGGCTGTAACCATCCTCTTGCATGACGGCGATGTCGCCGGTGCGCATGAAGCCATCGGGCGTGAAGGCAGCGGCGGTCTCGGCGGGCTGGTTGTAGTAGCCGGTCATGACGTTGGGCCCCTTGATGCAGAGCTCGCCCGGCGTGCCGACGGGCAGGGAGTTGCCTTCGTCGTCCTTGATGGCGATCTCGATGCTGGGCAGCGGCAAGCCGATGGTGCCGGTGAAGCTGGTGTTCGACACCGGGTTGTTGGTGCCGATCGCGCAGGTCTCGCTCATGCCCCAGCCTTCGATCATCGGGCAGCCGGTGGCCTCGAACCAGCGCCGTGCCGTGCCTTCGGAGGCGGCCATTCCGCCCGCCTGCGAAACGAACAGCGTGGAGAAATCGATCGACTTGAACCCGGGGTGCATCAAGAGCGCATTGAAGAGCGTGTTCACCGCCGGCAGCATGTGGAAGGGCCGCTTCTTGAGCACCGCAATGAACTTGCCGAAATCGCGCGGATTGGGAATCAGCGTCATGTGCGAGCCCTGGCGGATGACCAGGAGGCAAAGCGTGAGCGCGAAGATGTGATAGAGCGGCAGCGCCGCGATGCTGTTGACCTTGGCCAGGTCGCCCGCCCGCGACAGCGCCGGCGTGAACCAGGCCTCCGCCTGCAGCGTGGCCGCGACGATGTTGCGGTGGGTCAGCACCGCGCCCTTGGACAAACCCGTGGTGCCGCCGGTGTATTGCAGGAACGCGATCGAATCGAGCGTGCTCTGGTCCGGCGCCAGCGCGCGCCCGCGCCCTTCTTCGATGACCTTGGAAAACGGCGTGACGCTGCGGCCGTTGCCCAGCGGCAGCTTGTACGGCGGAACCATCTTCGCCAGGTGGCGGACCGCCACCGTGATCCAGGCGCCATAGAGTCCGCCGAGCAGGTCGCCCATCGAAGTGATGACCACGTGCTTCACGGGCGTGCGCTCGATCACCTGTTCCAGCGTCGCGGCGAAGTTCTCGAGGATGACGATGGCCGTGGCGCCCGAATCCTTGAGCTGGTGCTCGAGCTCGCGCGCCGTGTAGAGCGGATTGACGTTGACGCAGGTGTAGCCGGCGCGCAGCACGCCGCACATCGTGACCGCGAACTGGGGCACGTTGGGCAGCATGATGGCGACCCGCGCGCCGGGCTCGAGGCCCAGCGATTGCAGCCACGCGCCCAGGGCCTTCGACAGCGTGTCGAGCTCGCCATACGACATCCAGCGCTCCATGCAAACCGAGAACGGCCGATCGGCATAGCGGGCGAAGGCCTCGTCGAACATGTGGGGCAGGGACCGGTACTGCCCGGGGTCGATCTCGTGCGGCACGCCGGCCGGATAGTTCTGTCGCGCGGATGTCTGCATGCAAGCTCCTTTTGCGCGGATTGTGGGAGCCAGACACATCTGGCCGCCAGCGGGCTTGTCCTAGGAGCAGGGCATGCGCTGTCGCGCACGCGATAGTGAACCGCAGCGCATGCATGCCGCCGCAATCACTTCGAAAGGAGCGTTCAGGCCCGGCCGGACTCGCCCGGCAGCAGCACCCCGGCCGGAATGTCGGGCAGGGCGTCGAGCGCCTGGTAGAGCGGCGTGAAGTCGGGAGCCGTGAGGTCGAAGAGCTGCGCGAAGCTCTCGATCACGAAGTAGTTGCTCTGGTAGGTGTCGATCTTGTAGCTCGTGCGCATGGTGCGCAGCAGGTCGAGCGGCAGCCGGTGCGGCTCGTCGCTGCGCACGGCGTGCTGCAGTTCGCCGACGGAACTCAGGATGCCGGCGCCGTAGGCTCGCAGGCCGTCGGGCTGGCGGATCAGGCCGAACTCGACCGTGTACCAGTACAGCCGCGCGAGCTTCTCGCCCGCGCCGAGCTCATGCGCCTTGATGCCTCCCTGGCCATAGCGCTGCACGTAGTCGGCAAAGACCGGGTCGAACAGCATCGGCACATGGCCGAACAGGTCGTGGAACACGTCGGGCTCGACGATGTAGTTGAACTCCTCGGGCTTGCGGATCCAGTCGGTCACCGGAAACTTGCGGTTTGCGAGCAAGGTGAAGAACGGCAGCTCGGGAATCAGCCCCGGCACCGCCACGATTTCCCAGCCGGTGGCGCGGTGCAGCCGCTCGTTGATCTCCTCGAAGCGAGGGATGCGGTCCTTCACGCCCAGCAGCGGCAGCGCCTTGATGAATGCGTCGCAGGCGAGGCCCGGCAGCTGCGCGGCCTGGCGTTCGTAGAGCCGCTGGTAGGTCTCGTGGTCGGCCGGCGTGTAGCTGGCCCAGTCCTGCGGGCAGGTGTAGTCGGCAAGCACCGCCCCGCCGCGCGAGTAGTCGCCGCGCGGCGGACGGTCCGAAGCGCCGTAGACGGCGGGCGTGACGACAGCGGCTGCTGCAGGGGTGTCCATGGGAATGCTCTTTCGGTTTATTTGAGCCAGCGGTCCATCACGCGCTGGAAGTCGCCGCCGGCTTGCTGCAGGTGCAGCCATTGGTCGACGTAGGCCTTGAAGGCCACGTCGTCGCGCGGCAGCATCCAGGCCATTTCGCCGTATTGCAGCGGCTTGTCGGGGTTGATCGCGCACAGGCCCGGCTTGAGCTTCTGCTGCGTGATGGCTTCGGCGGATTCGGTCACGAACACGTCGGCGCGGTTGGCAAGGATCTCGTCGAAGATCGTCACGTTCTCGCCGTGCAGCGTGAGCTTGGCCTGCTTGAAGTTGGCGCGCGCAAAGCGCTCGTTGCTGCCGCCCGGATTGAAGATCACGCGGGTGGAAGGCTTGTCGATGTCGGCCACGCTCTGGTACTTGGCAACGTCGGCGCAGCGCGCAATGGGCGCCTTGCCGTTCACCATGTAGGGCGCGCTGAAGAAGGCGCGCTTTTGCCGGTCGGTGGTCACGGAAACGCCGCCCACGGCGATGTCGCACTTGCCGGCGCCGAGGTCGGGCAGCAGGTTGGCCCAGGTGGTCTTGACCCATTCGGGCTTGGCGCCGAGGCTGGCGCTGAAGCCCGCCATGAGATCGACGTCGATGCCCTCGAACGCGCCGTCGGCCTTCTGGAAGCTGAAGGGCTTGTAGTCGCCCGGCGTGCAGATGCGCAGCACCGCCGCCTTCTGCACCGCGTCGAGGTGCGAGCCGCCCGCCGGGGCGGCCGGCGCCATGGCGCAGCCCGAAAGAAGAACAGCGGCGGTTGCCGCAGTGAGGGTCAAGCCGATCGAGAACGTGCTGCGCATGGAGGCTCCTGGCCAGTGAAAAAGGCGCTTATTTTGCGGCCGACAGCACGCCGCGGCGCATCTGGTCGAGCTCGATGCTTTCGAACAGCGCCTTGAAGTTGCCGTTGCCGAAACCGTCGTCGCCCTTGCGCTGGATGAACTCGAAGAAGATCGGGCCGAGCTGGTTCTCGCTGAAGATCTGCAGCAGCAGCGCGTCCTTCTTGCCGTCGATCAGGATCTTGCGCTTCTGCAGCTCGGCCACGCTTTCGCCATGGCCGGGAATGCGCTTGTCGACCAGCTCGTAGTAGGTGTCGATGGTGTCGAGCAGGGTGACGCCGTTGGCGCGCAGCGCGTCGACGGTCTCGTACAGGTTGTCCGAGCCCATCGCGATGTGCTGGATGCCTTCGCCGCGGTACATGTCCAGGTACTCCTGGATCTGGCCGGCCTGCTCCTTGCCCTCTTCATTGATGGGGATGCGGATCTTGCCGCAAGGGCTGGTCATGGCCTTGCTCTTCACGCCCGTGACCTGGCCTTCGATGTCGAAGTACTTGATCTCGCGGAAGTTGAAGAGCTTCTCGTAGAAGCCGGCCCAGACGTTCATGCGGCCGCGGTACACGTTGTGCGTGAGGTGGTCGATGTAGGTCAGGCCGTTGCCCTTGGGCGCCAGCGCATCCTGCGAGGCCACGCCCGGCAGCGGTTCGAAGTCGACGTCGTAGAAGCCGATGTTGCCGATGTCGCCCGGCTTCGCGCCGTTCTTGCCGGGCCAGCGGTCGACCAGGTAGATCAGGCTGTCGCCGATGCCCTTGATGGCGGGAATGTTCAATTCGCCCGGACCCGCCTTGTCGGCAAAGCCCCATGCGCCGAGCGAGATCGCGCGTTCGTTGGCCTGCTTGGCGTCCTGCACGCGGAAGGCGATGGCGCAGACGCTCGGGCCGTGTTCGCGCGCAAAGCGCTGCGCGAAGGAGTCGGGCTCGGCGTTGACGATGAAATTGATCGTGCCCTGGCGGTACAGCAGCACGTTCTTGTGGCGGTGCCGCGCCACGGCCTTGAAGCCCATGCGCTCGAACACCTTGCCCATCGCGACCGGATCCGGCGCCGCGTATTCGATGAATTCGAAGCCGTCGGTTCCCATGGGGTTCTCCCAGGGCGTGAAGGGGGGCGCGTCGGTGTGGCTCATGGGGGTCTCCAGAAGTGGGGTTCGAATGAAGGAAATAGCGAACGGGTGGGCGAGAACGACCAGTGCTGCACTGTAGAGCGGATGCCACTCACGTTTTCAGCGTTATTGGGCGCCGAGGAGATGCGTGGCGCAGTAAAACTGCGAAAATGCCGCCATGGAAGCATTAGACAAGATCGACAGGCTCATTCTGCGCACGCTGCAAGCAGACGGGCGCGCCACCTACGACCAGATCGCCGAGCAGGTCAGCCTTTCCCCGAGCGCCGTGCTGCGGCGCGTCAAGCGGCTGGAGGAAAGCGGCGTCATCGACCGCTACGTCGCGCTCGTGCGCCCCGAAGTCATCGGCCTGGGGCTGACCGCCTACCTCAATGTGCGCCTCGAAAAGCACACCGAAACCCACAAGCGCAACCCCATGGACCTGTTCCGCGCCAGCGTCCAGACCTGGCCCGAAGTGGTCGAGTGCGCGGCGCTCACCGGCGAGATGGACTACCTGCTGCGCGTGGTGGTCGCCGACATGGGGCATTACAGCCGTTTCATCATGGACACCCTGCTCAAGCACCCCAGCGTGGAGGATTGCAAGACCAGCTTCGTGCTCGACCGTGTCAAGGCCACAACAGCCGTGCCGGTTTAGCCAGCTGATGGTTGCGTGAACGACACGCTCTCTGGTATTGATTCACAAATGTCGCCCGAAAGTACCCCTGCAGGCTTGGTGTTTAAGGGAAAACCCTTATATTTGAGCCATGCTTACCGCCAAGACCCTCCTGAAGGCGTCTCTCGGCCTCGGCTCTTTCCTGAAGGCGCCGATGGTTGAGGCGCAACCGCGCGCAGCCTCTGCGCCGCAACCCGTCATGGTGCCGATCCGCTCGATCGGCCCGCGCGAGCGCGACCGCATCGCCCAGCACCTGCTGGCGCTCACGCCGCACGACCGCTACCTGCGCTTCGGCTACGCCGCGGGCGACGAGCAGGTGCAGCGCTACGTCGACGGGCTCGACTTCGAGCGCGACGAGCTCTTCGGCATCTACAACCGCCGGCTCGACCTGATCGCGATGGCCCACCTCGCGTTCGCGCCGGACGCGCAGCACAGCGACTGCGCCGAATTCGGCGTGTCGGTGGCGGCGCATGCGCGGGGCCGCGGCTACGGCGCGCGGCTGTTCGAGCGGGCCGTGGTCGTGGCGCGCAACGAAGGCGTGGGCATGCTCTTCATCCATGCGCTGAGCGAAAACGCCGCCATGCTGAAGATCGCCCGCAACGCCGGCGCCACCGTGGTGCGCAGCGGCTCGGAATCCGAAGCCCACCTGCAGCTGCCGAGCGCCACCTTCGACAGCCGCATGAGCGAGATCGCGCTCGAGCAGTACGCAGCGGTCGACTACCACCTCAAGACCCGCGCCAAGCAGTTCTGGGCCTTCCTGGCCAGCCTGCAGGAAGTGCGCAGCGGCATGCGGGACGCGCGCAGCAAGTCTGCCCCCTGAATACCTGAAAAGCGCCCCTGGCGGCCACGCGGTAGAGCCTGTCACGCGCAATCCGGTATCCTTGTATCTCTTCAACTACGCCTCCCGCAGTGGCCGACCCTCACCCTGAACGCGCACCCGTCGAACGGGAAGACAAGCGCGGCTTTCTCCAGAAGCTGGCCGAATTCATCCACCCCGGTCCCGACTCGCGCGACGAGTTGATCGAAACCCTCGCGGACGCCGAGGACAACGAGGTGATCGGCGCCGAATCGCGCGTCATGCTCGAGGGCGTGCTGCGCATGGCCGACATGACGGCCGGCGACGTGATGGTCGCGGCCCCGCGCATGGACCTGGTGAACATCGACGCGCCCTTCGACGCGCTGCTGCACCTGGTCATCGACACCGCGCACTCGCGCTTCCCGGTGTACGAGGGCGAGAAGGAAAACATCATCGGCATCCTGCTCGCGAAAGACCTGCTCAAGCTGCAGCGCGCGCCGGGGCTCAACATCCGCGCGCTGCTGCGGCCCGCGACATTCATCCCCGAGAGCAAGGGACTGAACGACCTGCTGCGCGAGTTCCGCGGCAACCGCAACCACCTGGCGATCGTGATCGACGAGTTCGGCCGCGTGGCCGGCCTCATCACCATCGAGGACGTGCTCGAGCAGATCGTCGGCGAGATCGAGGACGAATTCGACATCGCCGAGGACGAGGGCGACATCTTCGGCCTGGCCGACCACACCTACCGCGTCTCGGGCGACACGCCGATCGAACGCGTGGCCGAGGCCTTCGGCATCGTCTTCGACGAGGAGCAGCTGAGCGAAGACTTCGACACCATCGGCGGGCTCATCGCGCACGAGATGGGGCACGTGCCCAAGCGCGGCGAGCACCACGCGATCGGCGGCTTCGACTTCGTGGTGCTGCACACCAAGGGCGGGGCCGTGCGCTGGTTCAAGGTGTCCCCGGCCCGCGGCAGCGACGCGGCCGACTGATGCCGCTGCCGGCAGCGGCCACGCTCCGCACGTCTCCCGCCTTTTCCGCCGTGGGCCTGCTGCGCCTGCTGGCCTTTGCCTTCGCGGGCCTTGCGCAGGCCGCGGCCATTGCCTGGCCCGCGAACGGCCGGCCGCTGTGGTGGCTGCAGCTTGTTT
This sequence comes from Variovorax sp. V116, assembly GCF_041154435.1. Lineage (NCBI taxonomy): Bacteria > Pseudomonadati > Pseudomonadota > Betaproteobacteria > Burkholderiales > Comamonadaceae > Variovorax > Variovorax sp. V116. The sequence continues at coordinate 4,943,789 of NZ_AP028661.1, read as the reverse complement.
CGCTGGCGGTGCTCGTCGGACTGCTGGACTGGCTGCGCGCCGAGGGTGCGGGCTGGCGCCGCGCCGGGCTGCATGGCTGGCTTTTCTCGACCGCCTGGCTCACCGGCAGCTTCTGGTGGCTCTTCATTTCGATGCACACCTACGGCGGGCTGCCGGCGCCGCTCGCGGCCATTGCGGTGCTCTCGCTCGCGGCCGCGCTCGGGCTCTATTACGCGGTGGCCTGCGCCTGGTTCGTCGTTCGCGGGCCGCGCGGGCCGGTGGCCGGCGCGCTGGTGTTCGCCGCGCTGTGGACGCTGGCCGAGCTCGTGCGCGGCAGCTGGTTCACCGGCTTTCCCTGGGGCGCGGGCGGCTATGCGCACGTCGAGGGGCCACTGGCGGCCTGGGCGCCGTGGATCGGCGTGTACGGCATCGGCGCAGTGGCTGCGCTGGTGGCCGCGCTGGTGGCGCTGACCCGGCCCGCGCGCAGCATCGCGCTCGCGCAGGCCCTGGTGCTGGTCGCCGCTGCATTCGCCGCGCCGCACCTCGTGGCACCGCTGCCCGGCGACGCGCAGGGCGCCAGGGGTTCGAGCGGCAAGCTGCAGCTCGCGCTGCTGCAGGGCAACATCCCGCAGGACGAAAAATTCATTCCGGGCGGCGGCATCGACCTGGCGCTGCGCTGGTACGGAGAGCAGCTGCGCGATGCCAAGGCCTCGCTCGTGGTGACCCCCGAAACCGCACTGCCGCTGCTGCCGCAGCAACTGCCCGAGGGCTACCTGGAGGCGATCCAGGCGCGCTACAGCCAGGGCACGCAGGCGGCCATCGTCGGCCTGCCGCTGGGCGGCCAGGGCACCTACAGCAACGCGGTGCTCGGCTTCCAGCCCGGTGCGGCGCAGCCCTACCGCTACAGCAAGCACCACCTGGTTCCGTTCGGCGAATTCATTCCGCCGGGCTTTCGCTGGTTCATCCGCATGATGAACATCCCGCTCGGCGACTTCGCGCGCGGCGGCCTGGCGCAGGCGCCCTTTGCCTGGCAGGGCCAGCGCATTGCGCCGAACATCTGCTACGAAGACCTGTTCGGCGACGAGATCGGCGCCAACTTCAAGGACGAGGCCACGGCGCCGACCATCCTGCTCAACGTGAGCAACATCGCGTGGTTCGGCGACTCGGTGGCCATCGACCAGCACCTGGCCATCTCGCGCATGCGCTCGCTCGAATTCGCGCGGCCGATGGTGCGGGCCACCAACACCGGCGCCACGGTGGTCATCGATGCCGAAGGCCGCGTCACGCACCAGCTGCCGCGGCTCACGCGCGGCGTGCTCGAAGCCTCGGTCGAAGGCCGCACGGGGCTCACCCCCTTTGCGCGCTGGGTCGCGCACTTCGGGCTGTGGCCGCTGTGGATTGCGGCGATCGCCATCGTGGCCATCGCCTTCGTGCTGCGCCGCCGCCAGGGCTGACCCGGCGGCGCCCGTCGTCGTCAGACCTCCGCCGGCACCGCCTTCACGGGCCAGTCGCGCAGCTTGCCCGGGTTCAGCAGGCCCATCGGGTCGAAGCGCTTCTTCATCTCGATGACCTCGGGCGGCAGCGGCCCGCCCGCCTTGCCGTCCTCCACGATGTTCACGTGCGGGTTGTTGATGTGCACGCCGCGCGCGCGGTGGATGCCGATGATCTCCGCGAGACGCTCCTCGGTGCTGAAGCGCACCAGCTGCAGCCCGCTGCAGGTCATGAGACCGGCCACGTTGCGGATGAACTCGGTGTGCATCATCACCTCGCCGCCCAGCAGCTGCTCCATCTCGATGATCTGCTCGACGTGCCGGCCCGGCACGAAGCCGCTCTGCAGGTAGGTGAGCGTCGGATCGACCTTGAGCGCATGCAGCGTGGTGTGGTTCCAGGTGAACTCCATCAGCGTGCGGTTGCTCTTTTGCACCTCGGCCGCGGTCCTGCGGTAGCTCACGGTGCCGCCGTGCGCCTCGGCCAGCTGCAGCATGGCCGGCTCGCAGGACTCGGCCACCAGCGACAGCACCGTGTGGCAGCCCTTGGGCAGGTGCGCCGCGAGTTGTGCCAGGTGGTCCGAGATCGGCGCGGCGAAGAAGGCGATCTCCCGCTTCACGATGCCGGGCGCATTCGCGAGCTTGTCGGCGAAGTGCAATGCATCCGCGAAGCTGTCGAAAGTCACCAGCGTCTCGAGCCAGGGATGCGCCGGCGCCAGTGCGATTTCCAGCTCCAGCACCAGCCCGTTGGTGCCCCAGAGGTGGTGCATGCGCATGGCCTCGGCGCCGCGCAACTCGATCACCTGCGGCTCGGGCTCGATGGTCATCGCGCGGATGCCCAGCACATTGCCGGGCGCGCCCAGCGGCCCGTAGTTGATGGAGCCCACGCCGCCGAAGCCGCCGCCGAACAGGCCGCCGAGCGTGGCGCTGCGGTAGGTGGAAGGCATGCTGCGCATCTCCTGGCCCGAGGGCTTGGTCTGCTTCTCGAGCTCGCCCAGGCGGATGCCGGCCTGCGCGCGGGCCACGCCGGGCTGCATCCACAGGAAGGCGTTGTAGCCGGTCATGTCGAGCACCACGCCACCCGCGAGCGGCGTGGTCTGGCCGTAGTTGCCGGTGCCGCTGCCGCGCAGCGTGATCGGCACGCCGCGGCGCGCGCAGGCACCGACCACGGCGCGGATCTCGTCCTCGGTGCGCGGACGCACGGCCACGTCGGCGCGCTTGTCCTTCAACTGTCGGTTCAGCACGGGGCTGAACCACGAGAAGTCCTGCGACAGGCGCGTGACGCGGCCCTCGTCGGTGATCCAGTCGAGGCCGGGCAGTTCGAGCCGCAGCTCTTCGATGGCGGAAATGGAGGCGGTCATGGTCAAGGTTCAATCCTGGGAAAGTTCGCTCGCGTGCCACGAGCCCAGCGCCAGCTTGGTGAGCCAGGCCATCAGCACGAAGAGCGCGACGCCGGTCAGGGAGATCAGGAGCAGGGCCGCGAACATGCGCGGGATGTTCAGCTGGAAGCCGGCCTGGAGGATCTGGTAGGCCAGGCCCGCGCCGGAGCCGCCGGTGCCGGCCACGAATTCGGCCACCACCGCGCCGATCAGCGCCAGGCCGCTCGAGATGCGCAGCCCGCCAAAGAAGTACGGCAGCGCGCTCGGGATGCGCAGCCGCACCAGCTGCTGCCAGCGCGTCGCGCGGTTGAGCTTGAAGTAGCTCTGCAGGTCGGGGTCGATGCTGCGCAGGCCGAGCGTGGTGTTGCTGATGATCGGGAACAGCGCCACCAGCGCGGCGCACACCGTCATGGCCGCCACCGGGTTCTTCACCCAGATGATGATGAGCGGCGCCACCGCCACGATGGGCGTCACCTGCAGCAGCACCGCATACGGAAAGAGCGCGGTCTCGATGCGCTTGCTCTGCACGAACAGGAACGAGATCAGCACCCCGGCCACGGTGGCCAGCAGGAACGACAGCAGCGTGATCTTGAGCGTGACCAGGAGCGCGCTGCCGAGCGGCGCCCAGTCGGTCACGAGCGTCTGCACCATGAGGAAGGGCGAGGGCACCAGGTAGGGTGGCAGTTCCATGGCCACCACCATCCATTGCCACAGCGCGACCAGCACCACGCCGATGAGCAGGGGATAGAGCACGCGCTGCACGCGCGGCTGGCTCAGGAGGGGCGGGCTTTTCATCGTGCGTGCTCCTCGTCGCCCTGGCTCGCGCGCAGCAGGCTGTCCTGCAGGCGCCTGGCGTGGCGCGCGAATTCCGGCGTCACCATGAAGTCGGGTGTGCGCGGGTAGGGCTCGTCGATGTGGAACTGCTCCACCACGCGGCCCGGCCGCGCGGCCATCATCACCACGCGGGTCGACAGGAACACCGCCTCGTGGATCGAATGCGTCACGAAGATCACCGTGAGCTTCTTCTTGCGCCAGAGGTCGAGCAGGTCGGCGTCGAGCTTGTGGCGCGTGATCTCGTCGAGCGCGCCGAAGGGCTCGTCCATCAGCAGCAGGTCGGGCTGCGTGACGAGGCCGCGCGCGATCGACACGCGCATCTGCATGCCGCCCGAGAGCGCGCGCGGCAGTGCATCGGCAAACTTCTCGAGCCCCACCAGTGCGAGCGACTCCATCACCCGCGCGTCGGCCTCCTTGCGCGGCACGTCGGCCAGGTCAAGCGGCAGCCGAACGTTGGTGCGCACGCTGGCCCACGGCATCAGCGTGGCCGACTGGAACACGAAGGACAGCTTGTGCGGGCAGCTGTGGATCTCCGCCACCGGCTTGCGCCACACCAGCAGCCGCCCGTCGCTCGGCTCGAGCATGCCCGCCACCATCTTGAGCAGCGTGCTCTTGCCGCAGCCCGAAGGCCCGAGCAGCGTGACGAATTCGCCTTCGGCGATCGACAGGTCCACCGGCAGCAGCGCCTGCGTGCCGTTGGGGTAGGTCTTCTCGGCCGAGAGCACTTCCACCGCGGGCACGGCAGGCGCCGCGGGCGGCGCGAGGGTGTGGGGTTCGATGCGGTTCATGGGTGGATGGCTCAGGGCAAAACCTTGGCGTCCTTGACGAACTCGGTGGTGTAGGTCTTGGCGAGTTCCACCTTTGCCGGGTCGAGCAGCTTGGCGCCCACGAGGAAGTCGTAGCTCGCCTTGGAACGCGCATCGGTGATCACGCCGATGCCGAGCTTGGCCGCATCGCCGCCGGTGACCATGCCCATTTCCTTGAGCTTGGCCACGCTGTAGGCCAGCTGGTCGTCGGTCATGTTGGGGTTGTCCTTCTTGATCAGCGCATTCGCGGGCGCCGGATCGGCGAGGTAGCTCTTCCAGCCTTCGGCCGAGGCCTTCACGAAGGCTTCCACCTGCTTGCTGCGGTCCTTCACGGTCTTTTCCATGCACGACACCGTGGTGGCGTAGGCCGGGAAGCCGTGGTCGCTGAACATCAGCACGGTGCTCTTCACGCCGGCCTTCTGGATCGCGTAGGGCTCCGAGGTCAGGTAGCCCTGCTGCGCGGCGTTCGGGTCGGCCACGAAGGGCTGGATGTTGAAGGTGTAGGGGCGCGTCTGTTCGTCCTTGAGGCCGAACCTGGCCTTGAGCCAGGGCCAGTAGCCGCGGTTGGCCTGCGCGCCGATCAGCAGCGTCTTGCCCTTGAGGTCCTCGAACTTCTTGACGTCGTCGTGCGCGATCAGCACCTGCGGATCCTTCTGGAAGAAGGCCGCCACGTTGACCACCGGCACGCCACCTTCGCGCACCTGCATCATCTGGATGTCGCTCGAACCCATGATGCAGTCGGCCTGGCCCGCGGCCATCATCTGCGTGATGTTGACCTGCGGGCCGCCCATCTTGATGGTCACGTCCAGGCCGTGCTTCTTGTAGATGCCCAGCGCCACCGCCTGGTAGAAGCCGCCATGCTCGGCCTGCGCATACCAGTTGGTCATGTAGGTGAACTTGTCTTGCGCCTGGGCCGGTGCGGCCGCGGCGAACAGTGCGAGCGCGGCGGCGCCGGCCATGGAAAGAGCAAAGGAGCGCATGGTGGGAACCTCTCGAAGGCTGGTGAAGGAAGGGTTGGAAAAAAAGCGATGAAGCGGATGCAAGTAGCGCGCCTCAGGCGGCCTCGAAGGACTGCTGGATGAAGCCCTGCTGGTGGCCGCGCTCCCAGGTGGCTTCCTCGCGCACCACCCAGCGCAGCGCATGCAGCTCGGTCAGCGCCTGCACCCAGCTGTCGGACAGCGTGTCCAGGATCTCCTGGCCCTGTTCGCGCGTGGCGCTGGTCGGGTCGCCGATCACGCCGCTCGGGCCGAAGTCGCGCGCGGTCCAGGCGCAGGCCGGGCGGCCATCGGCCGACAGCAGCTTGATCGGGAACGGCGGCGGAAAGTTGGCGGCCGCGCGCTCCATGTGCACGGTGTCGGGCGCCAGCGCGAGCATCAGCGCGGTCTCGGAATGGCCGGCGTGCATCGAGAGCTTCTTTTCCTGCTCGCTGATCTGCCTGCTCGATGCGTTCGGCAGGCGCGACACGCCATGCGGCACCACCACGAAGTCGCCATGGCGCAGCCGCAGCTCGCGCGCCGCCATCTCCAGCACCTGCGGCTGGCCGCCATGGCCATTGGCGAACAGCAGCTTGCGAAAGCCGGCGCGGTAGACCGACTCGCCGATCTCGGTCACGGTCGACAAGAGCGTGGTGCCGGTGAGCGTCATGGTGCCGGGAAAGTGCAAATGCTCTTCCGACTTGCCGTAGGTGATGGTGGGCAGCGCGAAGGCGCGCACCTCGGCCGGCAGCTTCTCGAGCGCCTTGCCCATCACGCCCGAGGCGATCACGCTGTCGACCGAGCACGGCAGGTGCGGGCCGTGCTGCTCGATGGCGCCGCAGGGCAGCACGATGACGGTGTTCTCGCGGTCGGGCAGTGCCGCGATTTCGGTCCAGCTCAGGTAGGGCAGGAAGCGGTGGGGCGGGATGTAGCCGTGGAGCATGGGGGTCCTTTGTTCGTCAGCGGGGAAGGAAGGGCGCCGCATCGCCATGCGTGACGCGGCCCTCGCGCAGCACCACGCGGGTGGCGCTGCGCGAAGGCCAGCCATGGCGGTCGGCCTGGGTGAACAGCACGAGGTCGGCCTTGGCGCCCACCAGCGTGGGCGCCGCCGTGGCGGGGGCGCGCTGCAGCCAGTCGCCGCGGCACAGCGCCTGCGACCAGTCGTCGAAGGGATCGGGCAGTTGGGCGACGAGCGCGGCCGTGCCCAGCGCCTCGACCGGGTCGAAGCTGCCGAGGCGGCAGAACGGGTCCTGCACGTTGTCGCTCGCGAACAGCAGCGGAATGCCGCGTTCGCGCGCTTCCTTCACCAGCGTGAGGCCGCGCAGGCGCGGCGTGCGGCCCGTCACCGCGTCCTGCAGCAGCAGGTTGGTGGCGGGCAGCGAGACGATGGTGATCGGCGCGCGTGCGACGGCATCGAGCGTAGCGAAGGCCTGGGCTTCGGGCTGCGCGGCCAGCGCACAGACGTGGCCGCAGACCACGCGGCCTTCGAAGCCGATCTCGCGCAGGATGCGCGCGGTGGCCTGCAGGCCGACCGCCGACGCATTCAGTTCTTCATCGACGTGCAGGTCGACGTCGAGGTCGCAGGCCTGCGCCGCCACCAGCAGGTTGCGCAGCGCGTTCTCGCTCCAGTTGGTGGAATGCACGAAGCCGCCAAGCAGCGCATGCGGCCCGGTGGCCTTCACCTGCTTGGCAAGCCGCAGGGCCTGCGCGGCGTCCTCGAACAGCGGCAGCTTGATGAGGCTGACCTGCTCCAGCCGCACCTTGCCGGCCCATTCCTGCGCGAGCTCGGCCATCACGGGCCAGGCCAGCGGCACCGTGTCGGGCTCCCACCAGTCGACATGCGTGCGCACATGCGTGGTGCCGCATTCCCAGGCCCACTGCAGGCCGCGCGCGGCGCGCTCGTGCACGTCGGCGGGGCTCCAGTGCACGCGGTCGGCCAGCATCGCGTCGATGGCGCCGAGCAGGCCGGGCTGCACCTTTTTCATGCGCGGCAGCGTGAAGGCCTTGTCCAGGTGCGTGTGGGCGTCGACGAAGCCCGGCAGCACCAGCGTGCCGGCCAGGTCCCATGCTTCGGGGTGGGGCTCGTCCGGGCCGGAAGCGGGCCGCACCGACTGCACGCGGCCGGCCTCGAGCGCGATGCGCGCCAGCACCGGCACGCCGTCGCGCTCTGGCCAGCCGGCCGGCAGCAGCCAGCGCGGCAGGCGCGCATTGCCGAGCAGCGCGGGCGCCTTCATGCGAAACGCGCCATCGCGGCGCCGACCCGTGCCATGAAGCGCTTGAGCTGGGGCTCGGTCGCCACGTTCATGTGGTAGTGGGCGTGGTAGTCCACGCGGGCGCGGCGGCCCGTGAGCCGCAGCATGTAGCGCGTGACGATCTTGCGCGGCGGGTCGCCCATGTACCAGGCCATCCAGCGCGGCCGCCCGTAGGTGACCACGGCGCTGATGCGCTTGATGTGCGTGAGCATCGGCTTCACGTTGGCCGGATCGCTGATGTCGAAGGCCACGCCGGGCATGAAGAGCCGGTCGAAGTAGCCCTTGAGCATCGCCGGCAGGCCGAAGCACCAGGTCGGAAAGCAGAACACGATGCCCTCGGCCCACCGCAGCCGCTCCACATAGGGCTTGAGCGGCAGCTGGTTGCCCGGCACCTCGTGGTAGCCGAGCCGCTCCTCGCGCGAGAGCACCGGGTTGAAGCCCTCGGCGTACAGGTCGCAGTCGTCCACCTCGTGCCCGGCCGCGCGCAGGTTCTTCAGCACCTCCTGGTGCAGGGCGGCGTGGAAGCTGGTTTCGACCGGATGGCAGTAGACGACGAGCACGCGCATGAATTTGACCGCTTAATCAGAGCAAGTGGTCAGGTTATGCAAGCGACGTGCCAGTCCGAATGCACCGGAGTGGGGCTCGGGGGCCGTCATTGCTTCGGAGGACGCGGCGGCGCCGATCGCCTATGTTTACCGCCAGTGCGCACCGATGCGCAGGAGAGCCATATGCAACCGCGCCATGCACAGAGCATTTCTTCCGTCTACGAGAAGGTGATCGCGCTGGCGCTCGTCGTGAACGCCGCGCTCTTCGCCGTCTACGTCATGCTGCCGCGCGCCCATGGCAAGGCGCCGCTCGACGAGGCGCAGTCCGAGGAAGTGCGGCGCATCGGCGCCGCGGCGGCCGGTGGCGGCGGCGGAGAAGACCTGCAGGCGGAATCGCATACCCGGGTCATCGACACTGCCTTCGGCCCCACCGTCGAATTCAAGCCGTGCTGCGCAGCGGGCTCAAGGTGAGCCGCCGCTACCTGGCCTTGCGCGGCCAGAGCCGCACCGCCAGCGCCGCGGCGGCCGTGGCGGTCGCCAGCCCGGTCACGCCGGCCCAGCCCCATTGCGCGAGCGCCAGCGCGCCCAGCGCCGAGCCGGCCGCCATGCCGATGAACATGCTGGTGAACAGCACCGCATTGAGGCGGCTGCGCGCACCGGGCTCGATGCCGTAGACGATGGTCTGGTGCGCGATCAGCGCCGCCTGCATGCCCAGGTCGAAGCCGACTGCGGCCAGCGCCAGCAGCCAGAGCTGCGCCTGCGGCGCCATCAGCGGTGCCAGGCCCATGGCCGCGAACGACAGCACCGCCAGCCCGGCGCCCAGCCGCGTCACCAGCTCGGGCCCGCGGCGGTCGGCCAGCCGGCCGGCCAGCGGCGCCGCCAGCGCGCCGGCCGCGCCGGCCAGGCCGAAGGCGCCCGCCGCCGCGCTGCCCAGGTGGAAGGGGGCGCCATGCAGCATCACGGCCAGCGTCGACCAGAACGCGCTGAATCCCACCGCCAGCAGCGCCTGGGCCAGCGCGGCGCGGCGCAGCATGCGGTGGCGCGACCACAGCGTGCCCAGGGAGCCGAGCAGCGCGGCGTAGGCCAGGTGCGTGGTGGGCCGGAAGCGCGGCAGCCCGCGCCAGGCGGCCGCGCCGATCAGCGCGATGCTGGCCGCGGCCGCGATGAACATCGCGCGCCAGCCGAAGTGCTCGGCCACGAAACCGCTCACCACGCGCGACAGCAGGATGCCGAGCAGCAGCCCGGTCATCACCGTGCCCACCGTCTTGCCGCGCGAGGCCTCGGGTGCCAGCGTGGCGGCCGCGGGCACGATGTCCTGCGCCATGGTCGCCGCCAGGCCGATCGCCAGGCTGGCCGCGAGCAGCACGCCGATCGACGGCGCGGCGCCGGCCACCAGCAGCGCGGCGCACAGCGCGGCCGCCTTCGCCAGCACGATGCGGCGCCGGTCGAAGCGGTCGCCCAGCGGCGCCAGCAGCAGGATGCCGAGTGCGTAGCCCAGCTGCGTGAGCGTGGGAATGAGCCCCACCGAGCGGGGCGAGGCGCCGATGTCCGCGCCCAGCACGCCGAGCATCGGCTGGGCGTAGTAGAGCGACGCCACCGACAGGCCCGCACCCGTGGCCAGCAGCAGCACCAGCGATCCCGGCAGGCTGCGCCCCTCCGGCACGGCACCAGCCGCTGCATGCATATTTTGAATGGAAGACATGGTGTTAACCCTTGAATATCGAGCGATGACTGAAATGTGCACGCTCACGGTATAGCTTGGTAGTCTCGAGAATCGCACAATGCCTATACGCCAAGCGAATAAAGCAAGCCATGTCGACTCTCTCCTCTCCCGCCGCCGACCGCATCGAACTGATGCAGACCTTCGTCCATATCGTCGAGGCCGGCAGCCTTTCGGCCGCCGCGCTCCAGATGGGTGCGACGCAGCCCACCGTGAGCCGCCGCCTGCAGGCGCTGGAGCGCTCGCTGGGCGTGCGGCTCCTGCGCCGGTCCACGCACGCCATGAAGCTCACCGAGGATGGCGAGCGCTGCTACGAGCGCGCCCGGGAGCTGCTCGCCGACTGGCACGCCTTCGAGGCCGACCTGCGCGGTGTGGGCGACGAGCCCGAGGGCACGCTGCGCGTGGTGGCGCCGCATGCGCTCGGCCAGTTGCTGCTGGTCGGTCCGCTGGCCGACTACCTCCGGGCCTATCCGCGCGTGTCGGTCGAATGGCTGCTGAACGACCGCCGGCCCGACTTCATCGCCGAAGGCGTCGACTGCGCGATCCAGGTCGGCGAGGTGACCGACACCCTGGCGGTGGCGCTCAAGCTCTCGGAAGTGCCGCGCGTGGTGGTCGCTGCGCCCTCGGTGCTGGCTGGGCGCGCACTGCCTGCGCATCCGTCGGAGCTGGCCGAGCTGCCGTGGCTCGCGCTGCGCACCTTCTATCGCAATGAGGTGCTGCTCACGCACCGCCCGAGCGGCGAGGTCGCGCGCGTGCCGATCCGCCCGCGCATGAGCACCGACAGCCTCTATGCGCTGCAAAGCGCGGCGCGCATGGGCCTGGGTGCCTGCATGGCCTCGGCCTGGCTGGTGAACGAGGACATTGCCGCCGGCCGGCTGGTGCAGCTGGTGCCGCAATGGCATGTGGCGCCGCTGCCGGTGTACCTGATCTATCCGCCGTCGCGCTTCCAGCCGGCGCGCCTGCGCCGCTTCATCGAGACCATGCGGCTCGCGCTGGCCGATCCGGCAGGCCGCACCTGGGAGACGGGCGCGGCCTGAGCGCGGCCGGCGGCGGCCTCAGCCGGCCCGCCGCGCCGCATGCGCGGTATCGGCGAACCACGACAGGAAGTGCAGCAGCCAGCTCGTCGCTTCGTCCAGGAAGCGCGGCGTGAGCCGCAGCTGCGCGCGTCCCGCGTCATGCGCCAGGTGGCCCGCCTCCGTCGCCTCCTTCAGCATGCCGCGCACGTGCGAGTGCGACAGGCCCAGTCCCTCGGCGAGTTCGCGTGCGCGCAGCGGGAAGGCCGCCGGGGGCGAGCCTGCCACCGGGTTGGCCTTGAAGTGGTCGCGCAGCAGCAGCATCGCGACCCGGCCGCCGCCGTCGCGCTCGTCGAACCAGCTCCAGCCGCCGAAGCGGCCGCGGTGCAGCGCCACCTGGTCCAGGATGGTGCCGGCGCGGCTCACGAAGGCCGAGAAAAAGGCGACGTCGTCCGCCAGCCTGTCGGCATGGCCGGCGCCCAGCAGGCCGAGCGCCTCGCAGCAGCGCAGGTGGTGGGCGATCCAGGCGCGCAGGCCGGCAATCAGCCGCTCCTGCGGCACCAGGTAGCGCACGCGGCGGTCGCCGGGATCGGCCTCGGCCGCCACCATGCCCGTGAGCCGCAGCACGGCGACGAAGCTGGCCAGCGTGCGCGTGCCGCGGCTCGCGTGGCGCTGCAGCAGCGCCAGCGTGGGGCGCTCGGCGCCCTCTTCCTTCCAGCGGTAGTGCTGCACCACGATGCGGCCCGCGGCGTGCGACTGCATCGCGCGGCCGAAGATCTTGTTGATGAGCCGCTCGCCCCAGTGCATGCGCACGATCGCGTCGCAATAGAGCGCCACGGCTTGGGCGCGGGCTTCGTAGGAGATCGAAAGCGCCAGCTCGGGCGGCGGCAGGAAATCCATGCAATGTTTGGACTTTGATGTTCTCGATACATAGCGTAACAATTCGCGCGCCAGTGCGAAAGCCCGGCATTCCTGCCGGGAGACCCGGCGAACTCGACAACCACCAAGAACGGAGTTCCTCATGTGTGACTGCCAATCTTCCGCCGCGCTGCCGGCAACCTCGCGCCGCCGGCTGCTGGGCGGCGCGGCCGCTTTGGCCGCCCTGGCGTCCGGCGCCGATGCGTTCGCGGCCGACACGCCGCTGCCCGACAACCGCATCGGCGGCGATGCCGCGCTCCAGCGGCTGGTGCAGGGCAATCTGCGCTATTCGCAGGGCCGGCAGACGCAGCGCGATTTCAGCGTGGGCCGCGTGGCGCGCACCTCGGGCCAGAAGCCGTTCGCGGCGATCCTTGCCTGCGCCGATTCGCGCGTGGCGCCCGAACTGGCCTTCGACCAGGGCCCGGGCGATCTTTTCGTGGTGCGGCTGGCCGGCAACTTCGTCAACGACGATGGCATCGCCAGCATGGAATACGCGGCCAAGTTCCTCGACGTGCCGCTCATCATGGTGCTCGGCCACAGCAACTGCGGCGCCATCTCGGCCACCATCAAGGTGCTGCAGGAAAACGCCGTGCTGCCCGGGCACCTGCCGGGGCTGGTCGCGTCGATCCGCCCGGCCGTGGAAGCCGCGTCGCGCCGCGAGCCCGCCTCGCTGCTGCAGGCGGCGACCGAGCAGAACGTGCGCCAGAGCGTCGCGCGCCTGGCCACGTCGGCGCCCATCCTCGGCGGCATGGCCGCGAGCGGCGCGGTCAAGGTGGTCGGCGGAATCTACGACCTGGCGACCGGCCGGGTCAGCATGGTCTGACGAAGGCCCGCGGCTAGGCTTGGCTGCCGATGCCGCAGCCGCCCAGCACGAAGGCCACCAGCTCGCGCGCGATCGGCTCGCGGTCGATCGGCGCATCGGGCGGCAGGCCGAGCATCACGCGCGTCTGGATCGCGTAGTCGGCGTAGCTCTGGGTCATGGCCCAGATGTGCATCAGGAGCAGGCGCGCATCGAGCGGACGCATCTGCCCGCGCGCGATCCAGCCGTTGATGATGTCGACCTTCTTCTGCGTCCAGGCCTGCGCGTTGGGCCAGTAGCGGTCGAGGTTGCGGCCGCCGTCGAGCACTTCGCGCGTGAAGATGCGCGAGATCTCGGGGTTGTCGAAGGCGTGGTCGAGCTTCTTGCGGATGTAGTCGCCCAGCACGGTGGCCGGGTCGCTGGCGTCCTCGAACGAGAACACCACCTTCCAGGCATGCAGCACCTGCATCAGCAGCTCTTCGTAGAGCTCTTCCTTGCCGGCGATGTAGTAGTGCAGCTGGGGCTTGGTGAGGCCGGCGCGCGCGGCAATGGCCTGGGTGGAGGTGCCCTTGAGGCCATGCAGGCTGAACTCGGCCACGGCCGCGGTGCGGATCGCCGCCATGATGCGTTCGCGCCCCGGCCGCGCGCGCGACAGCGGGCCGTCGGGGGCGGGCATTTCCTGGGCGGTGCTGGGGGACAGGGCGGCGGGATCGGCGTTCATGGCATGGCGGATATGCGGCGGTGCGCCCGGCGATGGTAATCCTTGGCGCATGGCCGCATGCCATGCCGGCATGGAAGCGCAGGGCATGCGGGCACGGTTCATGTATCTTCTCGCCGCTTCCAGAATTTCGTCCCAACAAAGGAGTTCCTTCATGTACCTTTCCCCCCGTTTCCGCGCCTTCGCGGCCGGTGCCGCACTGCTCGCGGCCAGCGCCCTGGCGCAAGCCCAGCAGGCGTTGCCCAATGTGGTGATCCTGGCCACCGGCGGCACCATCGCGGGCGCCGGCGCCTCGGCCGTCAACAGCGCCACCTACGCGGCCGCCAAGGTCGGCGTCGAGAAGCTGATCGCCGGCCTGCCCGAGCTCTCCAAGATCGCCAACGTGCGCGGCGAGCAGGTGTTCCAGGTCGCTTCCGAAAGCCTCACCAACGACAACCTGCTGACGCTGGCCAAGCGCGTCTCGGCGCTGTCGAAGCAGGCGGACGTGGACGGCATCGTCATTACCCACGGCACCGACACGCTCGAGGAAACCGCCTACTTCCTCACGCTCACCGTGCACACCAGCAAGCCGATCGTGGTGGTCGGCTCGATGCGCCCGGGCACGGCCCTTTCCGCCGACGGTGCGCTCAACCTGTACGACGCCGTCAGCGTGGCCGGCAGCAAGGACGCGGCGGGCAAGGGCGTGCTCGTGACGATGAACGACAACATCGACAGCGGCCGCGACGTGAGCAAGAACGTCAACATCAAGACCAGCGCCTTCTCGAGCCAGTGGGGCCCGCTCGGCATGGTGGTCGAGGGCAAGAACTACTGGTTCCGCGCGCCGGTCAAGCGCCACACCATGAGTTCGGAGTTCGACATCGACGCCATCACCGCGCTGCCGCCGGTCGAGATCGCGATGGGCTACGAGGGCGTCTCGTCCATCGCCATCGACGCGCTGGCCAAGAGCGGCGTGAAGGCAATCATCCACGGCGGCACGGGCAACGGCTCGGTGGCCAACCGCATCGTGCCCAACCTGCAGAAGGCGCGCACCGACGGCGCAATCATCATCCGCAGCTCGCGCGTGCCCGACGGCTTCGTGATCCGCAATGCCGAGCAGCCCGACGACAAGTACGACTGGGTGGTGGCGCACGACCTGCGTCCGCAGAAGGCGCGCATCCTGGCGATGGTGGCGCTGACCAAGACCAGCGACACCAAAGAGCTCCAGCGCATCTTCTGGGAGTATTGACCCGCCCTAGCGCGCGGCGCGGCGCTTGCGGTGCCGCGCGTATTCGAGGCTGCCCACGCACACGAGCAGCCAGGCCAGGCCGGTCAGCAGGCCGGCCGCCACGTCGCTTGCGAAATGCACCTGCAAGAACACGCGGCTGCACGCGATGGTGACGATGGCGGCGGCCGCCGCCATGGCCGCCGGCACATGCCAGCGCGCCGGTAGCAGGCGCAGCGCCAAGTACATCAGCATGCCGTAGCTCACGATCGCGCCCGCGCTGTGGCCGCTCGGGAAGCTGTAGCTCGTCTCCAGCGCCAGCCCGTGGTCGTGCAGCGGCCGCGCGCGCGCGAAGATGCGCTTGAGCGCCGGGTTCAGCAGCACGATGCCGCCGAGCGCCATGACCCAGCCCAGCGCCAGGCCGTGGTGCGCGCGGCGCCACAGCAGCAGCGCCACCACCACGCACACCGGCGCCAGCAGTTCGGCATCGCCCAGGTGCGTGAGCCAGCTGAAAGCCACCAGCGCCGCCCACGGCAGGTGCTCGCCGATGGCATCGGCCAGCGCCTGGTCGGCCAGGCCCAGCAGGCGCCCGTCGCCGAGCTTCGATGCGATGTATGCCACCAGGCTGGCCGCCCCGAGGATCCACAGGAAGCCGATGGCCAGCCCGGCGGCCAGCCGCGGTTCGTCGGGCTCATCGGCCGGCGATCTCCTGAGGCGCCGCCGCTGCAGCGCCTGGCAGGCCAGGCCGGCGCCGAGCACCGAGACGGCGAAGGCGCCGGCGAACCAGGCCAGCGAATGCTCGCCCAGCTGGCGGGCGAGAAGGACGAGTGCAGGGGCTTCCATCGGCATGCGGCGCACCCTAAGCGGGCGCCCTGGCGCTGGCAAGCGGAAGCTGCAAAACCTTGGCGCACACGAAGGCCTTGTCGGCGGCCGAATGGTCCCAGCGCTCGGCCTGGCACACGCGGCCGTCTTCCGGCGCGCCCAGGCGCAGCACGTTCACCGAATTGGGATGGCCCGCGCGCACGCGCGAAGACACCGCCGTGCCGGCCTGCACCGCCCATGCGGTGCGCGGGCAGCCGGCGTATGCACCGTGCAGCGAACGCACGAACGGCAGGTGGATGTGGCCGCCCAGGATCAGGTCCGCGCCGGCTGCGCACCAGCGCGCGACGGCGGCTTCGCGCCCGTGCAGCCGGTTTCGCATGTCTTCCTGCCGCGTCACCATCACGGGCTGGTGCGTGACCACCACGCACAGTTGCGAAGGCAGGGCGCCCGCCAGCCGCGCTGCCACCCGCTCGATCTGCGCCGGCGAGACCTCGCCGTCCGCATGCCGCCACCAGCGCGTGGTGTTGACCGCCACCACCAGCCAGTCGGCGGACTCGAACACCGGCTCCAGGTCGGTGCCGAAGGCGCCGGCGTAGCGCCCATAAGGCGAGAACAGGCGCGCCCCCAGCTGGAACAGCGGAATGTCGTGGTTGCCCGGAATGGCCACCACGGCCGGTGCGGCCAGACGATCGACGAAGGTGCGTGCGGCCGCGAACTGCCTGCGCGTGGCGCGCTGCGTGATGTCGCCCGAGAGCACCACCACCTGCGGCGCCAGGGCCTGCGCGAGCCGCTCGAGCGCAGCCATCACCTCGGGCTGCTCGGTGCCGAAATGCGTGTCGGAGATCTGCAGCAGGCAGCTCATTGCTTGGCGGCCTCCAGCTCGGGCGCGACGTCGGGCCGTACCAGCCACAGCGGTTCGGGCGAGACCCGGAACAGCAGCGGCATCTCGGCCCAGGCGATCTCGCCGTCGGTGGCCACCTTCACGCGGCGCGGCGGATGCAGGCGGCCGGCCTTCACCGTCATCGACTCGAACGGAAAGCTCAGCACCTCGTCGGCGTTCCCCAGCCGGCCGAGCGCGCCGCGCACCAGCAGGCCGGGCATCGCCAGCACGCCCATCGGCTTCAGCGCCACGGCGGCCAGCTGGCCGTTCTCGGGTGCATCGGCATGCTCGATGCCCACCTGCAGCAGCTGCAGCGGGTTGTTGCCCACGAAAAGCGTGGTCGTGCGGATGTCGCGCTCCACCCCGTGCGAGGCGATGCGCAGGTTCCAGTGCCGGTGGCCGCGCATCACGGTGAGCAGGCCGGCAAAGAAAGCGACCCAGCGGCTGCGGCCGTAGCGCACCTTGTAGCTTTCGCGTTCCTCCAGCAGTTCGGCATACAGGCCCATGCTGGCATTCACCAGGAAGATGCGGTCGTTGACCAGCCCCACCTGCACCGGCCGCGGCTGCTCGTCCAGCAGCACCTGCAGCGCCTGCGCCGTGTCGCGCGGAATGCCGTGGGCGCGGCTGAAATAGTTGAAGGTGCCCTGCGGCAGCACGCCGAAGGCCAGCCCGCTGCCGAGCGTGGCCCGCGCCACCGTGTTGAGGGTGCCGTCGCCGCCCGCGGCCACCACCACGCCGTCCACGGCGCGGGCGCGCTCCACCGCCTCGCGCGCCAGCGCCTGCACCGTCGTGCGTTCGTCGACCAGGAAGATGCGCAGCCTGCGGCCGGCCGCGGCGCAGCCTTGCTCGATGATTTCGCGGGTTTCGGCGGCGTCCGCGCTGCCGGAGCCGGCGTTGAGAACGACGAACAAGGGGGAGTTCGGACCGAGGGGAGACGGCTGCATGTCGATGGAAATCGGAAAAAGGAGGGGAAGAGCCCGGCGGGCTGCGAAAGTTCGGGCGCGGGGGGCAGGAAGCCCGGGAAAAGCGCGGTGCGCGCCCCTGACCCGCGGTTGTCGCACGGCCGGCCGGTCCGCGCAGGCGGCCGGCATGCCGGCTTGCTGTGGGAGAGCGGCCCTCCGCCCGTAAAATCGTCTGCTTTCGCGGTGCTTCATCGCGCTACCGTCCAACGCCCGGTCACGCCGGCCTGCTTCATGTTGACCTTCCAGCAAATCATTCTCAAACTGCAGTCGTACTGGGCCGACAAGGGCTGTGCGCTGCTGCAACCCTACGACATGGAAGTGGGCGCGGGCACCTCGCACACCGCCACCTTCCTGCGCGCACTCGGCCCCGAGCCCTGGAAGGCCGCCTACGTGCAGCCCAGCCGCCGCCCCAAGGACGGCCGCTACGGCGAGAACCCCAACCGCCTGCAGCACTACTACCAGTACCAGGTGGTGCTCAAGCCGGCGCCCAGCAACATCCTGGAGCTGTACCTCGGCAGCCTCGAGGCGCTGGGCTTCGACTTGAAGAAAAACGACATCCGCTTCGTCGAAGACGACTGGGAGAATCCCACGCTCGGCGCCTGGGGCCTGGGCTGGGAGGTCTGGCTCAACGGCATGGAGGTGACGCAGTTCACCTATTTCCAGCAGGTCGGCGGCATCGACTGCAAGCCCATCACCGGCGAGATCACCTACGGCCTGGAGCGCCTGGCCATGTACCTGCAGGGCGTGGACAACGTCTACAACCTCACCTGGACCGACGGCCTGAGCTACGGCGACGTCTACAAGCAGAACGAGGTCGAGCAGTCGACCTACAACTTCGAGCACAGCGACGCCGAGTTTTTGTTCACCGCCTTCGCGGCGCACGAGAAGCAGGCCAAGCACCTCATGACCGAGCAGCTCGCGCTGCCGGCCTACGAGCAGGTGCTCAAGGCCGCGCACAGCTTCAACCTGCTCGACGCGCGCGGCGCCATCAGCGTAACGGAGCGCGCGGCCTACATCGGCCGCATCCGCAACCTCGCGCGCAGCGTGGCGCAGAGCTACTACGAGAGCCGCGAGCGGCTCGGTTTTCCGATGGCGCCTCGCGAGTGGGTTGCACAAATCACGAAGAAGGCGGCCTGAGCGATGACGAGCGTGCAAAAGAACCTGTTGGTCGAACTCTTCGTCGAAGAGCTGCCGCCCAAGGCGTTGAAGAAACTCGGCGATGCCTTCGCCGGCGTGCTGCGCGACCAGCTCGTGGCCCAGGGGCTCGCCGAGCCCGCCTCGGTGCTCACGGCCTACGCGTCGCCGCGCCGCCTCGCTGCGCACCTCACGCACGTGGCCGAGCGCGCCGCCGACAAGGCCGTCTCGCAAAAGCTCATGCCCGTGGCCGTGGGGCTCGACGCCTCGGGCCAGCCCACGCCCGCCTTGCTGAAGCGCCTGGCCGCGCTGGGCGCCGACGCCTCGGCCGTGCCTGGCCTCAAGCGCGCGATGGACGGCAAGGCCGAAGCGCTGTTCTACGAAAGCACCGCCAAGGGCGCAACGCTGGCCGAAGGCCTGCAGAAGGCGCTGGCCGAGGCCATTGCCAGGCTGCCGATTCCCAAGGTGATGAGCTACCAGCTCGAAAGCGGCTGCGAGCTGCCCGGCTGGAGCAGCGTGAGCTTCGTGCGCCCCGCGCATGGCTTGGTGGCGCTGCATGGCGATGCCGTGGTGCCGGTGGAGGCGCTCGGCCTGAAGGCCGGCCGCGAGACCCACGGCCACCGCTTCGAGGCGGCCGTCGATCCGGTCGTGCTGCGCGACGCCAACAGCTATGCGCTGCAGATGCAGGACGAGGGCGCGGTCATCGCGAGCTTCGAAGCGCGCCGCACCGAGATCGCGCGCCAGCTCGCGGCCGCGGCCGTGCGGGTCGGCGGCGCTGCCGTGCCCATCCACGATGACGCGCTGCTCGACGAAGTGACCGCGCTGGTCGAGCGGCCCAACGTGCTGGTCTGCAGCTTCGAGCGCGAATTCCTCGAGGTGCCGCAGGAGTGCCTGATCCTCACGATGAAGGCCAACCAGAAGTACTTTCCGCTGCTCGACGCCTCGAACCGGCTCACCAACAAGTTCCTGGTGGTCAGCAACATCAGCCCGGAAGATGCGAGCGCGGTGGTCGGCGGCAACGAGCGCGTGGTGCGTCCGCGCCTGGCCGACGCCAAGTTCTTCTTCGACCAGGACCGCAAGAAGTCGCTGGCCTCGCGCGTCGAATCGCTGGGCAAGGTGGTCTATCACAACAAGCTCGGCACCCAGGGCGAGCGCGTCGAACGCGTGATGCGCATTGCGCGCGGCATCGCCGAAAAGCTCGGCGCCGCCGCGCTCGTCGCGCATGCGGTGCAGGCCGCGCAGCTGGCCAAGGCCGACCTCGTGACCGACATGGTCGGCGAGTTCCCGGAGCTGCAGGGCACCATGGGCCGCTACTACGCGCTGCACGACGGCCTCGCTGCCGAAGTGGCCGACGCGATCGAAGACCACTACAAGCCGCGCTTTGCCGGCGACGAGCTGCCGCGCAACAGCGTGGCCTGGTGGTCGCGCTGGCCGACAAGCTCGAGACGCTGGTCGGCATGTTCGGCATCGGCAACCTGCCCACCGGCGACCGCGATCCCTTCGCGCTGCGCCGCCATGCGCTCGGCGTGATCCGCATGCTGATCGAGAAAGACCTGCCGCTGAAGCTCGACGCGCTGCTGCAGGACGCCGCCGCGCAGTTCAAGGACATCGACGGCTTCGACACCGGCAAGGCCACGGCCGAGCTGCAGGACTTCATCCTCGACCGCCTGGCCGGCAGCCTGCGCGAGCAGGGCGCCAGCGCGCAGGAAGTCGACGCCGTGCTGGCGCCGCGGCCGCAGCGCCTGGGCGAGGTGCCCAAGCTGCTGGCGGCGGTGCGCGCCTTTGCCGCACTGCCCGCCGCCGCCGCGCTGGCCGCCGCCAACAAGCGCATCGGCAACATCCTCAAGAAGGCGCCCGAGGCCGACGCGCACGTCAGCGAGCTGCTGCTGAAGGAGCCCGCCGAGAAGGCGCTGCATGCCGCCATGGCCGAGGTCGTGCCCGCGGCCAACGCCCAGTTCGATGCCGGCGACTACACCGCCTCGCTGCAGACCCTGGCCGCGCTGCGCGAGCCGGTCGATGCCTTCTTCGACGGCGTGATGGTCAATGCCGAGCAGGCCGACCTGCGCCTGAACCGGCTGGGCCTGCTGATGTCGCTGCACGCCGCGATGAACCGCGTGGCGCAGCTCGAGCGGCTGGCTGCTTGATCATCCCCCCGGCGACCTCACGATGGGCGGCACTGCCATGAAACTCGTCATCCTCGACCGCAACGGCACGATCAACGTGCACCGCGAAGACTTCGTCAAGAGCGACATCGAGTGGACGCCGCTGCCCGGTGCGCTCGAGGCCGTGGCCCGGCTCAACCATGCGGGCTGGCATGTGGTGATCGCGTCCAACCAGTCGGGCCTGGGCCGCGGGCTGTTCGACATGGCCTCGCTCAATGCCATGCACGCCAAGATGCACAAGATGCTCGCGGCCGTGGGCGGGCGGGTCGATGCGGTCTTCTATTGCCCGCACAGCCCCGACGAGGGCTGCGATTGCCGCAAGCCCGCGCCGGGCCTGTTCCGCCAGATTGCCGACCGCTACGGCATCGACCTGAAGGACGTGCCCACCGCGGGCGACAGCCTGCGCGACCTGCAGGCCGGCGCGGCCGCCGGCTGCGAGCCGCACCTGCTGCTCACCGGCATGGGCGCGGCCTGCCGCGGCGTCGATCCGCTGCCTCCCGAATACCCGGCGAACACCGTGGTTCACGAGAACCTCGCCGCCTTTGTCGACTTTTTGCTTGCGCGCGAAGCGCAGGCTGCACTGCAGGTGGCTGTCTGATGGCTTTTATCCGTTCCGTTGTCCATGCCCTGTGGATGCTCGTCACCGTGGTGCCCTGGGGCATCATCATGTGCGTCAGTTCGCTCTGGAAGCGCGGCATTCCGCTCTACTGGATGGCGGTGCAGTGGCTCAGCTGGGCCATCCGCGGCGCGCGCGTGCTGCTGGGCATCCAGACGCGCGTGACCGGCATGGAAAACCTGCCCGCCGACAAGCTGGCCGGCGCGGTCCTGCTGGTGAAGCACCAGTCGACCTTCGAGACCTTCCTGATGCCCACGCTGATGCCGCATCCGCTGGCCTTCGTGTTCAAGAAGGAACTGATCTACGTGCCCTTCTTCGGCTGGGCGATGGCCCGGCTCGACATGATCCACATCGACCGCAGCCAGCGCGCGCAGGCCTTCAACAAGGTCGTGAACCAGGGCCGCAAGCTGCTGGCGCAGGGCATCTGGATCATCATGTTTCCCGAGGGCACCCGCATTCCGCGCGGCCAGAAGGGCACCTACAAGAGCGGCGGCACGCGCCTCGCATGCGAGACCGGCGTGCCGGTGATCCCGGTGGCCGTCACCTCGGCCAAGGTCTGGCCGCGCAAGGCCTTCATCAAGCGCCCGGGCGTGGTCGACGTGTCGATCGGCCCGGCCATTCCCAGCGTGGGCCGCAAGCCCGACGAGCTGATGCGCGAGGTCGAGGCCTGGATCGAATCCGAGATGCGCCGGCTCGATCCCGAGGCCTACCGCGACAGCCTGCCGCTGCCGCAGGCGCCGCAAGAGGCGCTGAAGTAGTAGAAGAAAAGAAAGAACCCGAGATGCGGGGACTGCTTCAGTTCACGATGGACCTGTTCGAAGGGTTGGGCAGCGAGTTTGCGCCGGCCAAGCCGAGCGAGCCGCGCGGCAAGAAGGTCCGGAAAAAGGCGGCGCCGCCGGCCGTGCCCGCACCCCCGGTCGCCGATGCGCAGCCAACAGGCAGGGCCGGGGACGCTGGTCCTGCGCAGCCCGCCGTCCCGCTGCGCGACACGCTCGCGCTCGCAAGCTTCGTGCACCCTGAGGCCACGCGCGAAGCGGTGCTCGGGTCGGCGCGCGTGGCCTACGAGTTCAAGCGCGGCAAGCGCAAGACCATCGGCTTCGTGGTCGGCGCCGAAGGCCTGTCGGTGCGCGCGCCGCGCTGGGTCACGCTGCGCGACGTCGATGCCGCCATCCAGGAGAAGGCCGGCTGGATCCTGCGCAAGCTGCTGGAGACACAGCAGCGCCACGCACGCGTCGAGGCCACGCGCATCGACTGGAAGGACGGCGCGGAGTTTCCCTTCATGGGCGAGACGGTCGTGATCCGCCTCGATCCGAAGCACGGCTTTGCAAGCGTCGGCGGCACGCTCGATGCAAGCGATGACGCCGCCGGCCCGCGCACTTTGCGCCTGGCCGTGGCGCAGAACGCCGAGGCCTCGCAGATCCGCGATGCCGCCCAGGCCTGGCTCATGCGGCAGGCGCGCCGGCTTTTCATCGAGCGGCTCGACCATTTCGCGCCCCGGCTCGGGGTGCGGTGGCAGAAGCTGTCGCTGTCGAATGCCGCGACTCGCTGGGGAAGCGCGAGCGCGGATGGGTCGATCCGGCTGAACTGGCGGCTGATCCACTTTCGCCTGCCGGTGATCGACTATGTGGTGGCGCATGAGCTGGCGCACCTGCGGGTGATGGACCACTCGCAGCGGTTTTGGGATACGGTGGAGAGCGTGGTGCCGGACTATGACCTGCTGCGGCAGCAGCTCAAGGATGAGGCTGTGCCTCGGTGGTCTTGAGGTTTGTTTTTTTGTTTTCCGGGGCCGGGATTCCGCCCGGCGGCGGACTCACTTTCTTTTGCTTCGCCAAAAGAAAGTAAGCAAAGAAAAGGCGACCCCACTGTCTGCGACCCCTTCGCTGCGCTACGGGGCAACCTGCGGTGCTCGCGTTTCGCGGGGTCTCGCAGAACTCGCCTTCGGCTCAAACAGCTGCGAGCCCTGATCCGCGAAACGCTGCGCTCCTCGGCGCATACAGAGGGGAGAGCAAACCACACGGGCCTTTGCTTCGCTCGGCCACCAAGCCACCGCGGCGCGCAGCGCCGCGGTGGTTGGGCTGTTGTTATTGGCTGTTGGATATTGGGGCCGAGCGAAGCGAAGGCTGCCCGCTCCCACCCCTTCTGTATGCGCCGAGGAGCGCAGATGGAGGCGGGATCAGGGCCGCAGCTGTTTGAGCGAAGCGAGTTCTGCGGACCCCCGCCGTAATCGAGCACCGCAGGTTGCCCGTAGCGAAGCGGAGGGACGCAGACAGTAGGGTCGCCTTTTCTTTGCTTACTTTCTTTTGGCGAAGCAAAAGAAAGTGAGTCGCCCGCCGGGGCGAGTCCCGGCCCCCCACCTCAAAAAAATCAGCGAGCGTGCGTAACCCCCCCATCCACCACCAGCGTAGACCCCATCACATAGTCCCCCGCCCGGGAGGCGAGATAAATGGCCGCCCCCGCCATGTCCTCCGGCACCCCGATGCGCCCCGCGGGAATCCGCTCCTTCACTTCATCGCCATGGTCGCGCGCGAGCTTGTTCATGTCCGAGGCAAACGCTCCGGGCGCGATCGCGCTCACCACGATCCGCTCCTGCGCGAGCCGCAGCGCCATGCGCCGCGTGAGCTGGATCAGGCCGGCCTTGCTTGCGGCATAGGAGTACGTCTCCTGCGGATTCACCGAGATGCCGTCGATGGACGCAATGTTGATCACCTTCGCGAGGTGGTCGGTCGCCGCCTTCTTGAGCATCGGCGTCAGCGCCTGGGTCAGGAAGAAGGGCGTCTTCAGGTTCAGGTCCACCACCTTGTCCCAGCCGCTCTCGGGAAATTCGTCGTACGGCGCACCCCAGGCCGCGCCCGCGTTGTTGACCAAAATGTCGAGCGCGTCTTCATGCTTCGCATAGGCAGCGACCAGCGCCTGCGCGCCTTCCAGCGTGGACACGTCGGCCGGCAGCGACACGCAATGGCCGAAGGCCGAAAGCTCCTTGGCGGCCTGGTCGCAGGCCGCGGCCTTGCGGGCGGAGATGTACACGCGCGCGCCCTGGGCCAGGAAGCCCTCGGCAATCATGCGGCCGATGCCGCGCGAGCCGCCGGTGATCAAGGCGCTGCGGCCCTTCAGCGAGAAGAGTTGGGTGGTGTCCATGGTGCAGGTGTCTCCTGAATGAAAGATTTCAGGAAACGAGCTTAGTGCGCGGCGTGCGCGCAGGGCGTCACCTTGGCGGCAGCGCCAGGCTGCGCGGGCTCGTGAAGCTGCGCAGCTCGCCGCTCACCGGGTCCTGGAACGCCACCGACTTGGCCAGCAGCTGCAATGGCTTGTCGAAGTCGTCGCTGTCGGGCGGCAGCAGCGTAGGGTAGAACGGATCGTTGACGATCGGCATGCCCAGCGCCATGCAGTGCACCCGCAGCTGGTGCTTGCGGCCGGTGACCGGCGAAAGCTCCAGCAGGGCGTGCCCGCCCGCCGTCTTCCGCAGCGCGATGCGCGTTTCCGAATTGGGCTCGCCGGCCTCTTCCTTCACACGCATGAAGTGGTCGTCGTCGACCAGCCGGCTGCGGTAGGTGCCGGGCACCGACGACACGCCCGGCTGCCACGGCACCACGGCCTCGTAGTGCTTGTCGATGCGGCGCTCGGGGAACATGGCCTGGTAGGCGCCGCGCGTTTCGGGACGCACTGAAAAGAGCACCAGCCCCGCGGTGCTGCGGTCGATGCGGTGCAGCGGCACCAGGTCGTCGAGCTTCAGCTTGCGCTTGAGCCGCACCAGCAGGCTTTCCTGCAGGTACTTGCCGGTGGGGGTCACGGGCAGGAACGGAGGCTTGTCCGCCACAACGAGCTGGTCGTCCTGGAACAGCACCTGCTCGTCGAAGGGGATGCGCACCTCGGCATCGAGCGTGCGGTAGTAGTACACGCGCAATGGCGCCTGGTAGCGGCGCTGCGCGGTCACGGGGACGCCGTGCTCGTCGACCACGTCGCGGGCTTCCATGCGGGCCAGCCAGGCCTCGCGCGTGATTGCCGGAAAGCGTTCGATCAGGAACTCGGCGATGGTGGGCCATGCGCCTTGCGGAAGGCCGACGCAGCTCGGGCCGACGCCGTCGCGCGTGGGCAGGGGCAGGCGCTGGCGCTGGCCCGTCATGGCGAGAGCTCGCCCTGGAGCAGCGCCAAGGCCTCGGCGAACGAGGGCCGCGCGGACGCATCGGCCTGCAGGCAGCGATCCTTCAGCACGACCACGGCCTGCGGCAGTGCATCGCTGCAGCGCTCGAGCAGTTCTTCCAGCAGGCAGCCGAAGGCGCGCATCTCCAGCCGCTGCAGTGCCAGCGCTTGCATCGCGTCGAGTGCGCCCGTCATCCAGGCCGCACCGAAATCGCCGAGCAGTCCGCCGCCTTGCGCGTTCCAGAGGATGTTGTGCGCGTAGAGGTCGCCGTGCAGCATGCCGCGCGCATGCAGGTGCCGCATGGCGGACGCGATGTCGCGGGCAATGCGCAAGGCCACGGCGGAAGTCCACTGCGCATCGGCCGCATAGACGTCGCGCGTGCAGGACGCGAGGCTCGGCGGGCCGGCGAGCGTGCGGAAAGACGGATCCACCAGCGCCATGACCAGGCCCTGGGTGCCATCCGGATGTCCATCGATCCGGCCTTGTGCGGCGATCAGTGTCGGATGCGCGCCGGCCGCGATGCTGGCGGCCATCTCGCTGTGCGGCCAGCCGTCGCTGGTGACCGCGCCCTTGAACAGCTTGACCGCCACCGGCCGCGACGCGGGGCCCAGCACCGCCTGGTGGATGACGCCCGATGCGCCTTCGCCGAGCTTTTGTCCCAGCGCCAGGTCGCGCCAGTCGACATGCGGCACCGACTGCGCGGCGATGGCTGCCTGCTCGGCCTGCATGTCAAAGGGGTTGCCTGCACCCGCGAGCCACGACAGGCGCGGCAGCGCCAGCAGCCATGCGGGCAGCGCCTCGAAGTTGTTGGCCGAAATGCGCAGCAGCTCGAGCCGGCCGCAGGCCGCCAGCGATTCCGGCAGCGCACGCAGCCGGTTGCCGGCCAGCATGAGCTTCTGCATGGCGGTGCATTGGCCCAGCGCCTCGGGCAGGGTCTCGATCTGGTTGTCCGTGAGGATCAGCCAGCGCAGCGCCGGCAGCCGCAGCGCGGCGGCAGGCACGGTGCGGATGCGGTTGGCCTTGAATCCGACCATCTCCAGCGCCTGGCACTGGCCGATGGATTCGGGCAGCTGCGTGAAGCGGTTGTCGGAGCAGAACAGCACGCGCAGGCGGTGCAGCCGGCCGAGGTCGTCGGGCAATGCGTCGAGCGCATTGCCGGAGAGGTTCAGTGTCTCGAGCGAATCGGCCAGGTCGAAGATCTCGCGCGGAAACTCGGTGAGTCCGCACGAGAGATCGATTCGTCTTGCGCCTGCCAGCCGGCCCGCGCGCAGCTCAGCCAGCGTGTCCATCCACCGAGTCTAAAGTGCCCGGGCCGTCGCGCTGCGGGGTCCGAAGCGGTAGATGCCGTCCTCGCCGAGCTCGCGCCGGACCTGGCCCGCGAACCACAGCAGGTGCAGGTGCGCCACGGTCTCGCCCATGGCGAAAGTCATCTGGTGCAGATCGAGTTCGCGCTTGAACAGGATCGGCAGGCCCTCGGCCGCGGTCAGCGGGCGCGCGGTGCAGGCTTCGAGCAGTTCGGCCAGGCGGTCGCGGTGGTGCTCCTGCAGCTGGTCGACGCGGCGGTGAATGCCCGTGAACGGCTTGCCGTGCGAGGGCAGGCCCAGCGTGTCGGCCGGCAGCGCCTTGAACTTGTCGATGCTGTCCAGGAAGAGCCGCAGCGAATTGGCTTCGGGCTCGCCTGCATGCACGCTCACGTTGGTCGAGATGCGCGGCAGCATCATGTCGCCGCCCAGCAGCAGCTTGAGATCGTCGCAGTACAGCGCGATGTGCTCGGGCGCATGGCCGTAGCCGCTGATGCAGCGCCAGGCGTGGCCGTTGATGGCCACGGTGTCGCCGTCCATCATTCGCGTGAAGCGGTCGGGCACGGAGGGCACCATGTTGGCGTAGTAGTTGGTGCGGGCGCGGATCTTGGCCACCGCCTCGGGGTCGACGAGGCCGTGCGAGGCGAAGAAGCGCGCCGCCGCGTCGCCGCCCGCCAGCGTGTCGCCGGCGGTGCTCAGCACGCGCGCCACGTGGTAGTCGGTCGAGCTGATCCACAGCGGCGCGTTCCAGCGCGTGCACAGCCATTCGGCCAGGCCGATGTGGTCGGGGTGCATGTGGGTGACGATCACGCGCAGTATCGGCAGGCCCTGCAGCTGCGTTTCGAACACCTGCTCCCACTGCGCGCGGGCTTCGTCGTGCGCGATGCAGCAGTCGACCACGGTCCAGCCCTCGACGCCGTCGAGGCTGTCGCGCAGCAGCCAGAGGTTGATGTGGTCGAGCGCGAACGGCAGCCGCATGCGGATCCATCGCACGCCCGGCGCGACTTCCAGTGCTTCGCCGGGGGCGGGCAGGGTGTCGCCCAGGGGGTAGTGGAGTTCGCGTTCGAGGAGGTTCATGTAAGATTGACGTTTACGTAAACGTCATGGGTTGAGGGCATCATTGTAGGCAGAGCGGGGCCATCCTGCTGTCGCCACGGCAACGCCCCTCCAGACGGCTTTTTTCGGCAGATCCCAGTCCAATGTCCGCGCAAACCTTCACCATCAGCCAGCTCGCGAAGGAATTCGACCTCACGACGCGCGCCATCCGCTTCTATGAAGACATGGGGCTGCTCACGCCCGAGCGCGCCGGCGTGCAGCGCGTCTACAGCGCGCGCGACCGGGCGCGGCTCACGCTCACGCTGCGTGCCAAGCGCCTGGGCCTGAGCCTGACCGAGGCCAGGGACATTCTCGACATGTACGACAGCCCGCGCGACACCGTGCCGCAGCTGCAGAAGTTCCTCGGCGTGCTGGGTGCGCACCGCGCCCAGCTCGAGGCGCAGCTGGCCGAGCTGCAGGCCAACCTGGCGGAAGTGCGCGAGCACGAGAAAAAGGGCCGCGCGGCCCTGGCCAAGGCGCAGAAAGCGGCCAGAGCGGCCTGAGATCCCGACCGAACCACCACGACTCATCGACAATCACGCCCATGTCCGACAATCTTGATGACCTGTTTGCCCACAACCGTGCCTGGTCCGCACAGATGGAACGCGACCGGCCCGGCTTCTTCACCAGCCTGGTGAAGCAGCAGACGCCGCGCTACATGTGGATCGGCTGCTCCGACAGCCGCGTGCCCGCCAACCAGATCACCGGCCTGGAGCCGGGCGAGGTGTTCGTGCACCGCAACGTCGCCAACATCGTGGTGCACTCCGACCTCAACGCGCTCTCGGCGATCCAGTTCGCGGTCGAGCACCTGAAGGTCGAGCACATCATGGTGGTGGGCCACTACGGCTGCGCCGGCGTGAAGGCGGCGCTCAGCGGCAAGCGCATCGGCCTGGCCGACAACTGGATCCGCCACATCCAGGACGTGCGCGACCGCCACGCCGTGATGCTCGATTCCCTGCCCGAGGACGTGCGCGTCGATGCGCTGTGCGAGCTCAACGTGGCCGAGCAGGTGGTCAACGTGGCCGTCAGCACCGTCATGGTCGATGCCTGGGGCCGCGGCCAGAAGGTCAAGATCCACGGCTGGACCTTCGGCGTGCACGACGGCCTGCTGCAGGACCTGGGCCTGAACGTCGATGGCGCCAGGCCGCTCGACGCGGTCTACAAGGCCGCGGTGCAGCGCATCCGCTACAAGTGGAGCAAGCCCGCGGGAGCCTCGCCGTCGGCGCAGGCCGGGGCCGACGGGACCGAAGGCATCGATGCCGCCGCGGCCGTTGCCCAGGCCATCGAGAGCACCGGAACGAAAACCGGCTGAACCCATGTTCCCGCAGCGTCTCGACTCACCGCTGGCCTACGACATCGCCAAGGCGATGATCGACGGGTTCAATCGCCACTACACGCTGTTCCGCGCCGAGTCGGCGCGTGCCAAGCACCGCTTCGAAACGGCCGACTGGCATGGCCAGCAGCGCGCGCAGCGCGAGCGCATCGAGTTCTACGACATGCGCGTGAACGAGGCCGTGGCCCGGCTCGAGAAAGAGTTCAAGGCCGGCGACCAGCCGATGGAGGTGTGGCACCAGGTCAAGCTGCACTTCATCGGCCTGCTGGTGGACCACCACCAGCCCGAACTGGCCGAGAGCTTCTTCAATTCGGTGACCACGAAGATCCTGCACCGGGCCTACTTCCAGAACGACTTCATCTTCGTTCGCCCGGCCATCAGCACCGAGTACATCGAGCCGCGCGGCGCGCCCACGTACAGGCCCTACTACCCCTCGCACGACACGCTGGCCGACACCATCGAGCAGATGCTGGACGACTACGGCCTGCAGGGCGGCTTTGCCAACAAGCGGCGCGATGCCGAGCGCGTGGCGCACGCCATCATGGGGCGCTTCCACCAGGTGAAGCTGCGCGCCAACTTCCAGCTGCAGGTGCTCTCGGGGCTGTTCTACCGCAACAAGGGCGCCTACGTGGTCGGCAAGATCATGAACGGCTTCGTCGAGCTCCCGTTCTCGCTGCCGATCCTGCACGACAGCCATGGCAAGTTCTACGTGGACGCGGCGCTCTTCGGCGAGGACGATCTGCAGATGCTCTTCAGCTTTGCGCGCGCCTACTTCATGGTCGACATGGAAGTGCCCTCGGCCTGCGTGCAGTTCCTGCGCTCGCTCATGCCGCGCAAGCCGCGCGCCGAAATCTACAACGCGCTGGGCCTTGCCAAGCAGGGCAAGACGCTGTTCTACCGCGACTTCCTCTCGCACCTGAACTACTCGAGCGACCGCTTCCGCATCGCGCCCGGCATCAAGGGCATGGTCATGCTGGTGTTCGACCTGCCGTCGTTCCCGTTCGTGTTCAAGGTCATCAAGGACTTCTATCCGCCGCAGAAGGACACCACGCGCGAGCAGATCAAGGGCAAGTACATGCTCGTGAAGCAGCATGACCGCGTGGGCCGCATGGCCGACACGCTCGAATACAGCGACGTCGGTTTTCCGCTCGACCGCTTCGAGCCCGAGCTGATCGACGAGATCCGCAAGTTCGCGCCCAGCCAGCTCGAGATCGGCGACCGCGACGGCAACGGGGAGATGGAGCTCGTGCTCAAGCACGTCTACATCGAGCGCCGCATGATCCCGCTCAACATCTTTCTGCAGGAGGCCTTCGACACGCTCGCCAACCCCGAAAGCCCGGCCCACGCCAAGCGCGCGCAGGAACAGCTCGAGCATGCGGTGGTCGAGTACGGCAACGCCATCAAGGACATGGTGGCAGCCAACATCTTTCCGGGCGACATGCTGTGGAAGAACTTCGGCGTCACGCGCGGCGGCAAGGTGGTGTTCTACGACTACGACGAGATCGAATACATCACCGACTGCCAGTTCCGCAAGGTGCCGGCGCCGCGCAACGAGGAAGACGAGATGAGCGGCGAGGTCTGGTATTCGGTGGGCCCGAAGGACGTGTTCCCGGAAACCTTCGAGCCTTTCCTGCTCGGCAACGACGCGGTGCGCAAAGCCTTCATGGCGCACCATGCCGACCTGCTCGACGCTGCCTTCTGGCAGCACCACAAGGAGCGCATCCGGGCCGGCCAGATGCTCGACGTGTTCCCGTACGAGGAGTCGCAGCGCTTTCCGCACGAGGGCCATGCGACCCATTTCTGATTGAGCCCCGGTCGGCAACGACCGCTTCCTTTTTTCTTTCCACTTTTCCGAAGGAGACCACCATGCCTGAATCCATCGTCATCGTCGGCGCCGCCCGCACCCCCATGGGGAGCTTCCAGGGCGACTTCTCTTCCCTTGCCGCGCACGACCTCGGCGGCGCCGCCATCAAGGCCGCCGTGGAGCGCGCCGGCATCGCGCCCGACAGCGTGGGCGAAGTGCTGTTCGGAAATTGCCTGATGGCCGGCCAGGGCCAGGCGCCGGCGCGCCAGGCGGCCTACAAGGGCGGCCTGCCCGACAGCGCGGGCGCGGTCACGCTCAGCAAGATGTGCGGCTCGGCCATGAAGGCCGCGATGCTCGCGCACGACCTGCTCTTGGCCGGCACGCACGAGGTGATGGTGGCCGGCGGCATGGAAAGCATGACCAACGCGCCCTACCTCATGCTCAAGGGCCGCGGCGGCTACCGCATGGGCCATGACCGCATCTTCGACCACATGATGCTCGACGGCCTCGAAGACGCCTACCAGCCGGGCCGCTCGATGGGCACCTTCGGCGAGGACTGCGCCGCCAAGTACAAGTTCACGCGCGAGCAGCAAGATGCGTTTGCCATTGCCAGCGTGCAGCGCGCCAAGGCCGCCACCGAATCCGGCGCGTTCAAGGACGAGATCACGCCCATCACCGTGAAGGGCCGCGGCGGCGACACCGTCATTTCCATCGACGAAGGCCCGGGCAAGGTCAAGCTCGACAAGATCGCCACGCTCAAGCCCGCGTTCAAGAAAGAGAACGGCACCATCACCGCCGCATCGAGCTCGTCGATCAACGACGGCGCCGCCGCGCTGGTGATGATGACCGAGTCGCACGCCAAGAAGATCGGCGCCAGGCCGATCGCCCGCATCGTCGGCCACGCCACGCATGCGCAGCAGCCCGAATGGTTCTCCACCGCGCCGGTCGGCGCCGTGGCCAAGCTGTTCAAGAAGACCGGCTGGAGCGTCAAGGACGTGGACCTGTGGGAAGTGAACGAGGCTTTCGCGGTGGTGCCGATGGCGCTGATGCACGAGCTCGACGTGTCGCACGAGATCGTCAATGTGAACGGCGGCGCCTGCGCGCTGGGCCACCCGATCGGCGCCAGCGGCGCGCGCATCATGGTCACTTTGATCCATGCGCTGAAGGCGCGCGGCAAGAAGCGCGGCGTGGCCACGCTGTGCATCGGCGGGGGCGAAGGCACCGCCGTGGCACTCGAGTTGCTTTAACAAAAAACAAACGCCGCAAGCGCCCCTTGCCGGGGCGCTTCGTGGTTTTCTCTCTACGAATACTGCAGACAGACGCCAGGAGATTCTTCATGCGCCCATTCAATCAACGCACCATGCTCGCAGCCCTGCTGGCCACCGCCTTGCTGGCGCCAGCCGCCGGCTGGGCGCAGAAGCGCGACAACGTGCTGTTCCAGGCCGCCACCGATGCGCAGCCCGCCGTGCTCAAGACGCTGGAGCAGCTGGTCAACATCGAAACCGGCACGGGGGATGCCGAGGGCATTGCGGCCGCGGGCAACTACCTCGAGGGCGAGCTCAAGAATCTTGGCTTCACCGTCACGCGCAGCAAGTCGGCCGGCCTCGTGGTGGGCGACAACATCGTCGGCAAGCTCAAGGGCCGGGGCGGCAAGAACCTGCTGCTGATGTCGCACATGGACACCGTGTACCTCAAGGGCACGCTCGCCAAGGCGCCGTTCCGCATCGAAGGCAACAAGGCCTACGGCCCCGGCATTGCCGACGACAAGGGCGGCAACGCCGTCATCCTGCACACGCTGAAGCTGCTCAAGGACTACGGCGTGCGCGACTACGGCACCATCACCGTGCTGTTCAACACCGACGAGGAAAAAGGCTCCTTCGGCTCGCGCGACCTGATCCAGGAAGAAGCCAAGCAGGCCGACTACGTGCTCTCGTTCGAACCCACGAGCGCGGGCGACGAGAAGCTCTCGCTCGGCACTTCGGGCATTGCCTACGTGCAGGTCAACATCACCGGCAAGGCCTCGCATGCGGGCGCCGCGCCCGACCTGGGCGTGAACGCGCTGGTCGAGGCGTCGGACCTCGTGCTGCGCACCATGAGCATCGACGACAAGGCCAGGCACCTGCGCTTCAACTGGACCATGTCCAAGGCCGGCAACGTGTCGAACATCATTCCGGCCAGCGCCACGCTGAACGCCGACGTGCGCTATGCGCAGAACGAGGACTTCGAGGCCGCCATGAAGACGCTCGAAGAAAAGGCGCAGCAGAAGAAGCTGCCCGAATCCGATGTCAAGGTGGTGGTCACGCGCGGCCGTCCGGCCTTCAACGCCGGCGAAGGCGGCAAGAAGCTGGTCGACAAGGCCGTGGCCTACTACAAGGAAGCCGGCGGCACGCTGGGCGTGGAAGAGCGCACCGGCGGCGGCACCGACGCGGCCTACGCGGCGCTCTCGGGCAAGCCCGTGATCGAGAGCCTGGGCCTGCCGGGCTTCGGCTACCACAGCGACAAGGCCGAGTACGTCGACATCAGCGCGATTCCCCGGCGCCTGTACATGGCGGCGCGGCTCATCATGGACCTGGGCGCCGGCAAGTAAGCAAGAAAAAGGACAGGAGACAACGCCATGCTGCTCAGTGCCGACCAGGAAGCCATCCGCGACGCGGTGCGCGATTTTTCGCAGGCCGAGCTCTGGCCCAACGCCCCCAAGTGGGACCGCGAGCACAGCTTCCCCAAGGAAGCCCACCAGGGCCTCGCGGCGCTCGGTGCCTACGGCATCTGCGTGCCCGAGGAGCACGGCGGCGCGGGCCTCGACTACCTCACGCTCGCGCTGGTGTTGGAAGAAATCGCGGCCGGCGACGGCGGCACCAGCACCGCCATCAGCGTGACCAACTGCCCGGTCAATGCGATCCTCATGCGCTATGGCAACGCGCAGCAGAAGAAGCAGTGGCTCGAGCCGCTGGCGCAGGGCCGGATGCTCGGCGCCTTCTGCCTCACCGAGCCGCAGGCCGGCAGCGATGCATCGAGCCTGCGCACCACGGCGCGCAAGGACGGCGATGGCTACGTGATCGACGGCGTGAAGCAGTTCATCACCAGCGGCAAGAACGGCCAGGTCGCCATCGTCATCGCGGTGACCGACAGGGGCGCGGGCAAGCGCGGCATGAGCGCTTTCATCGTGCCGACCGATGCGCCGGGCTACAGCGTGGCGCGGCTCGAGGACAAGCTGGGCCAGCACAGCAGCGACACCGCGCAGATCAATTTCGACGGCTGCCGCATCCCGGTGGAAAACCTCATCGGCGCCGAGGGCGAGGGCTACAAGATCGCGCTGGGCGCGCTCGAGGGCGGCCGCATCGGCATTGCGGCGCAGAGCGTGGGCATGGCGCGCAGCGCCTTCGACGTGGCGCTGGCCTATGCCAAGGAACGCCAGGCCTTCGGCGGGGCGATCTTCGACCAGCAGGCCGTCGGTTTCAGGCTGGCCGAGTGCGCCACGCAGCTCGAAGCCGCGCGCCAGCTGATCTGGCACGCCGCCAGCCTGCGAGACGCCGGCCGCCCGTGCCTCAAGGAAGCCGCCATGGCCAAGCTGTTCGCGAGCGAAATGGCCGAGCGCGTCTGCAGCGCCGCGATCCAGACGCTGGGCGGCTACGGCTACGTGAACGACTTTCCGCTCGAGCGCATTTATCGCGACGTGCGGGTGTGCCAGATCTACGAAGGCACCTCGGACATCCAGAAGCTGCTGATCCAGCGCGCACTGGCCTGAACCGGGCGCTCGGAAGGCTCCTGGACGGCGCCCCGGGCTTGCCCCATCGGGCGAAGGGCCCGGAGGATGTTCCAATAGAGGCCTTCATGAGCGCCACTGTTCCCCCCACCGGACCTTGCCCCTGCGGCCGCACGGACCGCCGAGACAAGCCCATCGGCTATGCCCTGTGCTGCGGCCGCTACCTCGAGGATTTCGAGGGCACGCCCGCGCCCGACGCCGAATCGCTGATGCGCTCGCGCTATACCGCGTTCGTGCTGGAACGCGGCCCCTACCTGCTTGCCACCTGGCATGCGTCGACGCGGCCGGCGTCGATCGAGTTCGAACCCGGCGTGAAGTGGCTGGGCCTGGACATCCGCTCGCGCTCGGTGCTGGACGCCGACCATGCCGAGGTCGAATTCGTCGCCCGCCAGCGCAGCAGCACCGGCGCCGCCACGCGCCTGCACGAGCGCAGCCGCTTCGTGCGCGAGGGCGACCGCTGGTTCTACCTCGAAGGCGATCTGCAGACCCCCGGTTGACGCACCGGGCCATGGCCCGCACAATAGTCCCCGCTCCGGGGTGCACGCATGTGGCGTGCTGAGATGGCAAAGTGCCGACCCGCGAACTTGATCCGGGTCATACCGGCGTAAGAAGAGCTGCACTCCCCGACTCCGGTCCCGCCACCCACCCACCAACGTGGCGGCCCAAAGTCCTCAGAGCGATTGCGGAGCACCCTTTCCCTCAACAAGGAGTGCCCCGCATGAATGCCCCCGACAAGTTCACCTCCCTGCTCTCGCTCACGCGCGAGCCCTTTCCCGCATCGCACAAGTGCCTGATCCCGGGCAGCCGGCCCGACCTCAACGTGCCGGTGCGCGACGTGCTGCTGACCAACGGCGAGACCGTGTCGCTCTACGACACCTCGGGCCCCTACACCGATGCCAAGGTCGAGATCGACGTGCGCCGCGGCCTGCCCGGCGTGCGCGGCGCCTGGATCGCCGAGCGCAACGACACCGAAAGCTACGAAGGCCGCTCGCACCAGGCGCTCGACGAGGGCCTGAAGCACGCGCACGACCACGATGCCCAGCGCCTGGCCGAACTGCGCGCCGGCGCCTCGGCGCTGCAGCGCACGCCGCGCCGCGCCAAGTCAGGGGCCAACGTCACGCAGATGCACTACGCGCGCCGCGGCATCGTCACGCCCGAGATGGAATACGTGGCGCTGCGCGAGAACGGCAAGCGCGAGTGGATGGCCGAATACCTCGCCAACGAGGAGCGCGCCAAGCGCGTGGCCGGCAACCCGATGGGCGCGAGCATTCCGCGCATCATCACGCCCGAGTTCGTGCGCGACGAGGTGGCGCGCGGCCGCGCCATCATTCCGGCCAACATCAACCATCCTGAAGTCGAGCCGATGGCCATCGGCCGCAACTTCAAGGTCAAGATCAACGCCAACATCGGCAACTCGGCCGTCACCTCGAGCATCGAGGAAGAAGTGGAAAAGCTCGTGTGGGCGATCCGCTGGGGTGCCGACAACGTGATGGACCTTTCCACTGGCAAGAACATCCACACCACGCGCGACTGGATCGTGCGCAACAGTCCCGTGCCCATCGGCACCGTGCCGATCTACCAGGCGCTCGAGAAGGTGGGCGGCGTGGCCGAGGACCTGACCTGGGAGATCTTCCGCGACACGCTGATCGAGCAGGCCGAGCAGGGCATCGACTACTTCACCATCCACGCCGGCGTGCGGCTGCCGTTCATCCACCTGACGGCCGACCGCATGACGGGCATCGTCTCGCGCGGCGGCTCGATCATGGCCAAGTGGTGCATCGCGCACCACAAGGAGAGCTTTCTCTACGAGCGCTTCGAGGACATCTGCGACATCATGAAGGCCTACGACGTGAGCTTCTCGCTCGGCGACGGCCTGCGCCCGGGCTCGGGCGCCGATGCGAATGACGAAGCGCAGTTCGCCGAGCTGCGCACGCTGGGCGAGCTCACGCAGATCGCATGGAAGCACGACGTGCAGACCATGATCGAGGGGCCCGGCCACGTGCCGATGCACATGATCCAGGCCAACATGGACGAGCAGCTCAAGCACTGCCACGAGGCGCCGTTCTACACGCTCGGCCCGCTGACCATCGACATCGCGCCGGGCTACGACCATATCTCCAGCGCCATCGGCGCCGCGATGATCGGCTGGGCCGGCACCGCGATGCTCTGCTACGTGACGCCCAAGGAGCACCTGGGCCTGCCCGACCGCGACGACGTGAAGCAGGGGATCATTGCCTACAAGATCGCCGCGCATGCGGCCGACGTGGCCAAGGGGCACCCCGGCGCGCGCTCGCGCGACGATGCGCTCAGCAAGGCGCGCTTCGAATTCCGCTGGCAGGACCAGTTCAACCTGGGCCTGGACCCCGACACGGCGCGCGAATTCCATGACGAGACCCTGCCCAAGGATTCGAGCAAGGTGGCGCATTTCTGCTCGATGTGCGGCCCGAAGTTCTGCTCGATGAAGATCACGCAGGAAGTGCGCGAGTACGCGGCGAAGAAGGGCGTGGCCGAGGCGGAAGCCATGGCCGAAGGAATGGCGCAGAAGTCCAGGGAGTTCATGGCGGGCGGCGGCGAGATCTACATCCCGATCCAGCCCGCGTCCTGAGCCCGGCCGGGGTCATTGCTACCATGGGGGATTCCCCCGAACCCCTCCGCGCAATGACCCCATTCCCCTTCGACGCCGTCCTTTTCGACTGCGACGGCGTCCTCGTCGATTCCGAACCCATCACCAACCGCGTGCTCGCCGAGATGCTCGGCGAACTCGGCTGGCACCTCACCACCGAAGAGTCGATGAACACCTTCACCGGCAAGGCCGTGAAGGACGAAACCGCGCTCATCGAATCGAAGACCGGCGTCAGGATCACCGAAGACTGGCTCAAGGCCTTCAGGGCCCGCCGCAACGAAGCCCTCGAGCGCGACCTCGTGGCCATTGCGCACGCCCCCGCGGCCATTCGCGAAATTCATGCGCGGCTCCGGGGCCGCATCGCCTGCGCCTCGGGCGCCGACCGCCACAAGGTCGAGCTGCAACTGGCGAAGGTCGGTCTGCTCGAGTGTTTCGAAGGCCGCATCTTCAGCGGCCACGAGATGCCGCGCTCCAAGCCGCACCCTGACGTTTATCTGGCCGCCGCCGAGGCGCTGGGCGTCGATCCGAAGCGCTGCGCGGTGGTCGAGGACACCGTCACGGGCGCGATGGCCGGCGTGGCTGCGGGTGCCACGGTGTTCGGCTACAGCACCGGCGAATCGGGCCACAGCGGCCCCGAGGCGCTGCGCAGCGTCGGCGCACTGCAGGTGTTCAGCGACATGCGGGAACTGCCCGCGCTGCTCGCTTCGCACGGCCTGCAGCCGGCCTGAAAAACGGGCCTGGAAAAACCAAGCCCGCCCCTGCCGCCAGCAAGCCCGCGGTGTTTCTGCTGCAATGGCATCAAGCAAGCCAGTCCACAAGGAGCCGGATCCCATGACTTCCGAATACAAGACCGAGCAGCCCGACCGCGCCGAGATCGATGCCCTGAAGGGCCCGGCGGTGGTCGAGTTCGGCACCAACTGGTGCGGCATCTGCAAGGCCGCGCAACCTCATATCGCCGAGGCCTTTGCCAAGTACCCGGACATCCCGCGCATCAAGGTCGAGGACGGCAGCGGACGCCCGCTGGGCCGCTCGTTCAACGTGCGGCTGTGGCCCACGCTGGTGTTCATGCGCGACGGCCAGCAGGTCGCGAAGCTGGTGCGTCCCGAAGACAGCCAGTCCATCGCCGATGCATTGGCGTTGATTGCGCAGCCGGGCTGAGTCGGTGCCTTGTTTGGGAAGCCGCTGATTCAGGGCGCGCTCCCGCCGACGGGGTACCTTGCTCCGCGAATGTCCTCCGGCCTGCGGCCTCCCCCTTGATTTCGCTGCGCAAGGCACCCCATCGACGGGAGCGTTATGCGGAGCGGTCGTTGATCGCAGGATCAATAGCAGCGTGCCCTGTGCCCAGGGCATCGGGTGCTCCCCGCAGCGAAATCAAGGAGGAGCCGAAGGCGGGGGACATTCGCGGAGGGGAGTATCCGGTGGCCTGGGCACGCGCCCTGAACGACGGCGCCCCGGACAGTGACCCCACGAACAAAGGCGCCCCGAAAAAAGGCGTCACAACCCCCGCAGCCGAAAGTCCCGCGGCGCATGTCCCGTCCACTGCAGGAACGCACGCGAAAAGCTCTTCTCGTTGCGAAATCCCACCGCCAGCGCCACCTGCTTGATCGGCCGGTTGGTGCGGCGCAACTGCTCCACCGCCATCTCGTGGCGCACTTCGTTCTTCAGCGTCTGCAGTGACGTGCCTTCCTCGTGCAGCTGCCGGTGCAGCGTGCGGCTCGAGACATTGAGCAGCGTGGCCAGCGCCTCCGCCGTGGTGGCCTCGGCGGCCCGCGAACGCAGCAGCTCGCGCACGCGCTGGCCCAGCAGGCGGTCGCGCCGGTACTGCAGCACCGTGAGCGGCAGCGCCCGCTTGAGCATGGTGCGCAGCGCACGCTCGTCGCGCTGCAGCGGTAGCGCGAGGTAGCGCTCGTCGAAGCTGATGCTCGCCTCGGGCGCATCGAAGCGCACCTCGGGCGTGAACATCAGCGGATAGGCGTCGCGGTGCGGCGGCGCGGCAAAGGGAAAGGTCGCGTCCCGCAGCGAGATGCGCGAATCGATGGCCCAGCAGACGTACCCGTGCAAGAAGCGCAGGCTCGTCACCAGGCAGAACTCGCGGAACGCCTCGTCCAGCGGGCGGTGCTCGGCGATGCGCAGCGTGGCCACGCCGCCCGACACCTCCAGCGCCAGCGTGATGTCCTCGGTCAGCAGGCGGTGATGGCGGCACCAGCGCTTGATGGCCACGCCCAGGTCGGGCGAGGTCAGCGAGGCGCGGCACAGCATGCCGTAGCTGCCCCAGGGCAGCCGCCGCGAGAACCAGCCGAGCGCCTCGTCGTCCAGCTCCTGCATCGCATGGCCC
Source organism: Variovorax sp. V116 (assembly GCF_041154435.1). Classification (NCBI taxonomy): domain Bacteria; kingdom Pseudomonadati; phylum Pseudomonadota; class Betaproteobacteria; order Burkholderiales; family Comamonadaceae; genus Variovorax; species Variovorax sp. V116. Next base: position 4,904,196 of record NZ_AP028661.1, on the reverse strand, counting down.
GACAGCGCCTCGAACTGCGCGGCCGTCACCCGCGCGCCCGGCCGGGCCAGCTCGCGCGGCGTGATCTGTGCCGCTTGCAGCGCCGCGGACGGATCGACGCCGTAGCGCTCGTAGCCCTGCACGATGGCTCTCACGAAAGCCATCGGCGTGACGGCGCGGGCGGGTCGGAGGAAGGACGGGGACGACATGGTCAGGTGGTTCCGGCGTGGCGCAATTTGCAACCATTGTGGCGCCAATTGCGGCGCGGCGAGGCGTAAGCTGCATTCTTCCAAGCGCCCATCCGCGTGGGACAGCCTGCCTGCGCGCCGACCCCTCAGAGGAGACAACACACATGCACGATCCCGGCCTGAACTTCGACCTGGGCGACACCATCGACTCGCTGCGCAGCGCGATCCAGGACTTTGCCGCGAACGAGATCGCCCCGCGCGCCGCCGACATCGACCGCGACAACTTGTTCCCGCACGACCTGTGGCAGAAGCTCGGCGAGCTCGGCCTGCACGGGATGACGGTGAAGGAAGAGTTCGGCGGCACCGAGCTGGGCTACCTCGCCCACATCGTGGCGATGGAAGAGGTGTCGCGCGCCTCGGCCTCGGTCGGCCTTTCGTATGGCGCGCACTCCAACCTGTGCGTGAACCAGATCCACCGCAACGGCAGCGATGCGCAGAAGAAGAAATACCTGCCCAGGCTGGTGAGCGGCGAGCACGTGGGCGCGCTGGCCATGAGCGAGCCCAACGCCGGCTCCGACGTGGTGAGCATGAAGCTCAAGGCCGAGAAGAAGAACGGCTACTACGTGCTCAACGGCGGCAAGATGTGGATCACCAACGGCGGCGACGCCGACACGCTCGTGATCTACGCCAAGACCGAACCCGAGATGGGCGCGCGCGGCATGACGGCCTTCATCGTCGAGAAGGGCTTCAAGGGCTTCTCGGCCGGCACCAAGCTCGACAAGCTCGGCATGCGCGGCTCCAACACCTATCCGCTGTTCTTCGACAACTGCGAAGTGCCCGAAGAGAACGTGCTCGGCGGCGAAGGCATGGGCGCCAAGGTGCTGATGAGCGGTCTCGACTACGAGCGCGCGGTGCTCTCGGGCGGGCCGCTCGGCATCATGGCGGCCTGCATGGACGCGGTGCTGCCCTTCATCCACGAGCGCAAGCAGTTCGGCCAGAGCATCGGCGAGTTCCAGCTGATGCAGGGCAAGCTCGCCGACATGTACTCGACCTGGCAGGCCACGCGCGCTTATGTGTACGCGGTGGGCAAGGCCTGCGACCGCAACGACCACGCGCGCACCTTCCGCAAGGACGCGGCCGGCGCCATTCTCTATTCGGCCGAGAAGGCCACGTGGATGGCCGGCGAGGCGATCCAGGCTCTGGGCGGCGTGGGCTACACGAAGGACTTTCCGGTCGAGCGGCTGTGGCGCGACGCCAAGCTGTACGAGATCGGTGCGGGCACGAGCGAGATCCGCCGCATGCTGATCGGGCGCGAGCTGTTTGCTGAAACCGCCTAGGATGACGCGCGCCGCCCCTTCTTCCTCCCTCTCCCCCTGGGAGAGGGCCGGGGTGAGGGCAGCAGCGATCGAGTCGAGCGCCATGCCTCATCGAGGGCCGAGCGCCCTCACCCCAACCCTCTCCCAGGGGGAGAGGGAGCAAGACAAGGAGACAAGACGATGCCACTGACGCAGAGCCTGGCGCAAGGCGCCACCAACGTCCCCCTCATCGAACAAACCATCGGCGACTTCTTCGACGGCATGGCCGCGAAGCAGCCCGACCGCGAGGCGCTCGTCAGCCGCCACGAAGGCAAGCGCTTCACCTACCGCGAGCTGCGGGCCGAGTCCAACAAGCTGGCCAGCGCATTGCTGAAGCTGGGGCTCGCACCCGGCGACCGCGTGGGCATCTGGTCGCACAACAACGCGCCCTGGGTGCTGATGCAGATCGCGACCGCCAAGGCCGGGCTGATCCTCGTCAACATCAACCCGGCCTACCGCACCTCCGAGCTCGAATACGCGCTCAACAAGGTCGGCTGCAAGGCGCTGGTGACGATGGCGCAGTTCAAGACCAGCGACTACCTGGGCATGCTGCGCGAGCTCGGCCCCCAGCGCCTGCCGCAGCTGCGCCACACCTTCTGGATCGACGGCAAGGCCGCGGCCGATATGCAGGAGCCCGGCATGCAGCGCTTCAGCGAGCTGCTCGCAAGCGGCGATGCGGCCGACCCGCGCGTGGCCGCCACGCAAAAGACGCTCAAGGCCACCGACCCGATCAACATCCAGTTCACCAGCGGCACCACGGGCTTTCCCAAGGGCGCGACGCTCACGCACCGCAACATCCTCAACAACGGCTTCTTCATCGGCGAATGCATGAAGCTCACGCCGGCCGACAGGCTGTGCATTCCGGTGCCGCTCTACCACTGCTTCGGCATGGTGCTCGGCAACCTGGCCTGCCTCACGCATGGCTCGGCCATCGTGTATCCGAACGACGGCTTCGATCCGCTCACGGTGCTCGAGACCGTGCAGGCCGAAAAATGCACCGGCCTGCACGGCGTGCCCACCATGTTCATCGCCGAGCTCGACCATCCACGCTTCAAGGAGTTCGACCTGTCCACGCTGCGCACCGGCATCATGGCCGGCTCGCCGTGCCCGACCGAGGTGATGAAGCGCGTGGTGAACGAGATGCACCTGGGCGAAATCACCATCGCCTACGGCATGACCGAGACCAGCCCCGTGAGCTGCCAGAGCAGCACCGACACGCCGCTGGACAAGCGTGTGTCCACCGTGGGCACGGTGCAGCCGCACCTGGAGATCAAGATCATCGACCCCGAGACCGGGGCCATCGTGCCGCGCGGCAGCTCCGGCGAGTTCTGCACGCGCGGCTACTCGGTGATGCACGGCTACTGGGAGGACGAGCCCAAGACCCGCGAAGCCATCGATACCGAGCACTGGATGCACACCGGCGACCTGGCCACCATGGACGCCGAGGGCTACGTGAACATCGTCGGCCGCATCAAGGACCTCGTGATCCGCGGCGGCGAGAACATCTACCCGCGCGAGATCGAGGAATTCCTGTACCGCCACCCGAAGGTGCAGGACGTGCAGGTGGTCGGCCTGCCCGACCGGAAGTACGGCGAGGAGCTGTGCGCCTGGATCATCGCCAAGCCCGGCCAGGCCGCGACCGAAGACGAGATCCGCGACTTCTGCAAGGGCCAGATCGCGCACTACAAGGTGCCGAAGTACATCCGCTTCGTCACCGAGTTTCCGATGACGGTGACGGGCAAGATCCAGAAATTCAAGATCCGCGAAGCGATGGCCGAGCAACTGGGCCTCGAACAAGAAAAGACAGCATGAGCAAGATCGAAACCAAACTCAACGCCCGCTCGGCCGACTTCCAGGCCAATGCCGCAGCCATGCGTGCGCTGGTCGACGACCTGCATAAGCAGTTCGCGAAAGTGGAGCAGGGCGGCGGCGAGGCCGCGCGCGCCAAGCACACGGCCCGCGGCAAGCTGTTGCCGCGCGACCGCGTGGCCGAGCTGCTCGACCCCGGCACGCCCTTCCTCGAGATCGCGCCGCTGGCCGCGCATGCGATGTACCTCGATGCCAAGGGCGCGGAGTCGGCACCCGGCGCGGGCCTCATCGCGGGCATCGGCCGGGTGAACGGTATCGACTGCATGATCGTCTGCAACGACGCGACGGTGAAGGGCGGCACCTACTACCCGATGACGGTCAAGAAGCACCTGCGCGCGCAGGAGATCGCCGAGCAGAACCGCCTGCCCTGCATCTACCTGGTCGACTCGGGCGGCGCCAACCTGCCGAACCAGGACGAGGTGTTTCCCGACCGCGACCACTTCGGCCGCATCTTCTACAACCAGGCCAACATGAGCGCCCAGGGCATCGCGCAGATCGCGGTGGTCATGGGCTCGTGCACGGCGGGCGGCGCGTACGTGCCGGCGATGAGCGACGAGTCGATCATCGTGAAGAACCAGGGCACCATCTTCCTGGGCGGCCCGCCGCTCGTGAAGGCTGCCACCGGCGAGGTCGTCACGGCCGAGGACCTGGGTGGCGGCGACGTGCACACGCGCCTCTCTGGCGTGGTCGACCACCTGGCGCAGAACGACCTGCATGCGCTGGCGCTCGCACGTTCGGCCGTGGCCAATCTCAATGCGAACGCGGCCTCGGCCGAGGCCGCTGCAAAGGCCGAGGTGCGCGAGCCCGCATTCCCGCGCGAAGAGCTCTACGGCGTGATCCCGACCGACACGCGCAAGCCCTTCGACGTGCGCGAGATCATCGCGCGCATCGTCGACGGCAGCGAGTTCCACGAGTTCAAGGCCCGCTTCGGCGCCACGCTGGTCTGCGGCTTTGCCGAGATCGAGGGCATGCCGGTGGGCATCATCGCCAACAACGGCATCCTGTTTTCCGAATCGGCGCAGAAGGGCGCGCACTTCATCGAGCTGTGCTGCCATCGCAAGACGCCGCTGGTGTTCCTGCAGAACATCACGGGCTTCATGGTGGGCCGCAAGTACGAGAACGAAGGCATTGCGCGCCACGGCGCCAAGATGGTGACGGCCGTGGCCACGGCGAACGTGCCCAAGTTCACCATCATCATCGGCGGCAGCTTCGGCGCCGGCAACTACGGCATGTGCGGCCGCGCCTACAGCCCGCGCTTCCTCTGGATGTGGCCCAACGCACGCATCAGCGTGATGGGCGGCGAGCAGGCCGCGAGCGTGCTGGCCACGGTGAAGCGCGACGGCATCGAATTGAAGGGCGGCAGCTGGAGCAAGGAAGAGGAAGAAGCCTTCAAGGCACCGATCCGCCAGCAGTACGAAGACCAGGGCCACCCCTACTACGCGACGGCGCGGCTGTGGGACGACGGGATCATCGACCCGGCGGACACGCGGCGGGTGCTGGCGCTCGGTTTGGCTGCGTCGCGCAATGCGCCGATTCCCGAGCCGAAATTCGGCATCTTCCGGATGTAGCCGTGGCACAGCTTTCTTGCGCTTGGGGTCGATACAGGCATCGCGTTCCGGGGTGCGCTCCCGCCGACGGGGTACGCGGCGAAGCGAGTGTCCCCCGGCCTGCGGCCTCCTCCTTGATTTCGCTGCGCAAGGCACCCCATCGACGTGAGCGTTATGCACGCCGGTCGTTGATCAGCGGTTCACTCAGAGCTTGCCCCAGTGCACAGGGCATCGGGTGCTCCCCGCAGCGAAATAAAGGAGGAGGGCGAAGCCCGGGGGACATTCGCGGAGGGGAGTACCCGGTGGCCTGTGCACACGCCCCGAACGAACTGCAACCATTTCATGCACCGCGCCACGGATCATCGACATGACCTTCACCAAACTGAAACTAGAAATCCAGGACACAGCAGCGCGCATCTGGCTAGACCAGCCCGACGCGCGCAATGCCTTCGACGACGTGGTCATCGCCGAGCTCACGCAGGCCTTCACCGACGCCGGCGCTACGCCGAAGGTGAAGGCCATCGTGCTAGGCGCCAACGGCCCCGCCTTCTGCGCGGGCGCGAATCTCAACTGGATGCGCCGCATGGCCGACTACACGCGCAGCGAGAACATCGCCGACGCGGGCAAGCTGGCCGCCATGCTGCGCACCATTGCCGAATGCCCCAAGCCCACCATCGCGCGCGTGCAGGGCGATGTGTATGCGGGCGGCATGGGCCTCGTCGCGGCCTGCGACGTGGCCGTGAGCGTGGACACCGCGTGGTATTGCCTGAGCGAAGTCAAGATCGGCCTCGTGCCAGCGACCATCAGCCCGTACGTGCTGCGCGCCATGGGCACGCGCGCATCGCAGCGCTACTTTCTCACGGCCGAGCGCTTCACCGCGGCCGAGGCGCACCGCATCGGCTTCGTGCATGAAGTGGTCGCGGCCGATGCGCTCGATGCCAAGGTCGACGAGCTCCTGAAGGCGCTCACCGGCGCCAGCCCCGCCGCCGTGCGTGCCTGCAAGCAACTGATCGCCGACGTGGACGGCCGCGAGATCGACGACGCGCTGATCGCCAAGACCGTCGAAGGCATCGCCGACATCCGCGCCAGCGACGAAGGCCGCGAAGGCGTGCAGGCCTTCCTGCAGAAGCGCAAGCCGTCATGGCTGGGCCACTGAGCGCCAGGCAATGAATGCGCTCGACATGCCCCAGCTGCTCGCACTGGCCGCGGCCATCGGCTGGGCCAGCGGCGTGCGGCTGTACCTGGTCGTGCTGCTGACCGGGCTGGCCGGCTACTTCGGCTGGGTGCCGCTGCCCAGCGGGCTGCAGCTGCTGGCGCATCCGGTGGTCATCGCGGCCAGCGGCTTCATGGTGTTCATCGAATTCTTCGCCGACAAGATCCCGGGCCTCGATTCGCTGTGGGACGTGGTGCACACGGCCATCCGCATTCCCGCCGGCGCGGCGCTCGCGGCCAGCGTGTTTGGTGCCGACCATGGCGCGATGGCCATCGTGGCCGCGCTCGTGGGCGGCGGCTTCGCGGCCACCGCGCATGCGGCCAAGGCCACGACACGCGCGGCCATCAACACATCGCCCGAGCCCTTCTCGAACGTGGGCGCGTCGCTGGTCGAGGACACGATGGTGCCAACCGGGCTGTGGCTCGCGGTGGCGCATCCGCTGGTCTTCCTGGTGCTGTTCGTCCTGGTGCTGGTGCTCAGCGTCTGGCTCATCCGCAAGAGCTGGCGCTTTCTCAAGGCGCTGTTCACTCGCGTGGCCCGCATCTTCAGCGGGCGGCCCGATCCGGGCGTCACGCCTGCATTCCAACTGAAAAAGAATCCTCCGGGAGACACTCCGAATGTTTAAGAAGATCCTCATTGCCAACCGAGGCGAGATCGCCTGCCGTGTCGCGGCCACTGCCCGCCGCATGGCGATTCGCACCGTGGCCGTGTACTCCGATGCCGACGCGCATGCCAACCACGTGCGCGCCTGCGACGAATCGGTGCACCTCGGCGGCAGCGCACCGAAAGACAGCTACCTGCGCTGGGAAAAGATCCTCGAAGCGGCCAAGGCCACGGGCGCCGAAGCCGTGCATCCGGGCTACGGCTTCCTGAGCGAGAACGAGGAGTTCGCACAGGCCTGCGCCGACGCGGGCCTGGTCTTCATCGGCCCGCCGCCTTCGGCCATCAAGGCCATGGGCCTGAAGGCCGAGTCGAAGCAGCTGATGGAAAAGGCCGGCGTGCCGCTGGTGCCCGGCTACCACGGCCACGACCAGGACCCGGCGCTGCTGCAGCGCGAGGCCGACAGCATCGGCTACCCGGTGCTCATCAAGGCGAGCGCGGGCGGCGGCGGCAAGGGCATGCGCGCGGTCGACCGGGCCGAAGACTTTGCGGCGGCGCTGGCCTCGTGCCAGCGCGAGGCGATCAACAGCTTCGGCGACGACGCGGTGCTGATCGAGAAGTACGTGCAGCGCCCGCGCCACATCGAGATCCAGGTGTTCGGCGACACGCACGGCAACTACGTCTACCTGTTCGAGCGCGACTGCTCGGTGCAGCGCCGGCACCAGAAGGTGTTGGAAGAAGCGCCAGCACCCGGCATGACCGAGGCAATGCGCAAGCAGATGGGTGAGGCGGCGGTGGCTGCTGCGCGCGCGGTGAACTACGTGGGTGCCGGCACGGTGGAGTTCATCGTCGAGCAGCGGGAAGGCGGAGAGATGAATTTCTTCTTCATGGAGATGAATACCCGCTTGCAAGTGGAGCACCCGGTGACCGAAGCCATCACCGGCCTCGACCTCGTCGAATGGCAATTGCGCGTGGCCTCGGGCGAAGCGCTGCCCGCAAAGCAGCAGGAGCTGCAGATCCACGGCCACGCGATCGAGGCGCGCATCTGCGCCGAGAACCCCGACAACAACTTCCTGCCTGCGACAGGCAGCTTGCGTGTCTACCGCAAGCCGCAGGCGACGGCCTTCCAGCGCAGCCGCGTGCGCATCGACGACGGCGTGCGCGAGGGCGGCGAGATCTCGCCCTTCTACGACTCGATGATCGCCAAGCTGATCGTGCACGGCAGCACGCGCGACGAGGCGCTGGCGCGGCTCGACGCCGCGCTGGCGCAGGTGCAGATCGTGGGCGTGTCGACCAATGTGCAGTTCCTGCGCGGCATCCTCGCGACCGAATCGTTCGCCAAGGCCAACCTCGACACCGCGCTGATCGAGCGCGAGCGCGCCGTGCTGTTCGACCGCGAGGCGCTGGGCCTGCCGCTGGCCGCGGCCGCCGCCATCACGCGCACGCTGGTCACCGAACGGCCGGTGGGCGCGCACTATCCGTTCGAGCGGCGCGACGGCTGGCGCTCGCATGGCGAGTACCGGCGCCACTTCGACTTCGAGTTCCGCGGCGCCGAGCAGACCGCGTTGCTGACTTACAGGCGCGACGGCAGCCTGTGGCTCGAAGCCGGCGGCGTTGAAGGCCCGCTGGTCGTGGGCCAGTTTCCGTCAGGCGAGTTCGAGGTCGAGTTCGCCGGCACGCGGCAGACCGTGGACGTGCACCTGGACGGCGCCACGGCCCATGTGTTCGCGTCGAAGGGCGCCACGAAGATCACCGCCATCGACCGCCTGGCCCATGCCGGCGACACCCATGCCGAAGCCGGCCGGCTCACCGCGCCGATGCCCGGCAAGGTGGTCTCTTTCGCGGTCAAGGCCGGCGACAAGGTCAGCCGCGGCCAGCCGCTCGCGGTGATGGAAGCCATGAAGATGGAGCACACCATCGCCGCGCCGGCCGACGGTACGGTCGAAGAACTGATGTTCTCGCCCGGCGAGCAGGTGGCCGAAGGCGACGAACTGTTGCGAATGGCTGCGGCGGCGGCGGTTTAACCCACCACCACTTCGCTGATCTGCATCACCGGCGCGATGTCGGTGTAGTTCTTGATGTCGCCCAGGATCTCCTTGGCATGCGGGCCGAACGCCGTCTGGAAGGCTTCGGCCGAGTCGCAGAACACGTGGCACATGCCGACGTAGGTCGGCGGCATGCCGGGCGCGCCACCGGCCAATCCCTTGTCGATGGTGTACGACCTGCAGGCGTCGCCCATGCGTGCCTTCAGGAGCGGCATGTGCTTGTCGCGGTAGTAGGCGTGGTCGAACCGCGCGCCTTCGGTGTAGGGGTACATCACGCTGACTTTGATCATGCTTCGGTCTCCGGGTGTGGTGTCGATGTTCTGGATGGTCGCGCACGAGCATAGAAGAAGGCCCCGGGCGCCACAAGCCGCGGGTTCGGTTCATGGGCCCGGGCCCCTAAGATCCGGCTCATGAAAATCATCGTTTCCCTGACCGACAACCGCCCCGAACCCTGGATCGAAGGCCTCAGGGCCGAACTGCCCGATGCGCAGATCGAAACCTGGAAGCCGGGCGCCGCCCAGGCCGACCATGCGGTGGTGTGGGCGCCGCCCCAGCAGCTGCTCGACGAGCAGCCCGGGCTGCGCGGCCTGTTCAACATCGGCGCGGGCGTCGATGCGCTGCTCAAGCTGCGCGTGCCGCCGCAGACGCGCATCGTGCGGCTCGACGACGCCGGCATGTCGGTGCAGATGGCCGAGTACGTGTGCCACACGCTGATCCGGCACTTCCGCGAATTCGACGTCTACGAGGCCGATGCGCGCGAAGGCCGCTGGAGCTACCGCAAGCCGCGGCTGCGGCGCGATTTTCCGGTCGGCATCATGGGCCTGGGCGTGCTCGGCGAGCGCGTGGCCAGGGCAGTCACGCAGTTCGAGTTTCCGGTGCTGGGCTGGAGCCGTTCGCCCAAAGCCATCGAGGGCGTGCAGGTGTTCAGCGGCGAGGCGCAGTTGGGCGAGTTCCTGTCGTCCACGCGCGTGCTGGTCAACCTGCTGCCGCTGACCGAGGCCACGCGCGGCATCCTCAACCGCGAGACGCTGGGCAAGCTGCGGCCGGGCGGCTATCTCATCAACATCGCGCGCGGCGCGCACCTGGTGGAAGACGACCTGATCCCGATGCTCGATGCGGGCCAGCTGGCCGGCGCCACGCTCGACGTGTTCCAGGTCGAGCCGCTGCCCGCCGACCACGCCTTCTGGCGCCACCCGAAGATCACCGTCACGCCGCACGGCTCGGCGCGCACGCTGCGCGAGGAGTCCATCGCGCAGATCGCCGGAAAGATCCGCGCGATGGAACAGGGCCTGCCGGTCAGCGGCGTGGTCGATCCGGTCCGGGGCTACTAAGAAGCGCTACCCCGTATGAGCCAGTACAGGGACCTCGCAGCCGAGATCTTGAAGTCGTTTCATGAGGCGACGGATGGTTTTGGTGCGATCCTGGCGGTCGAAGTGCTCGCAGCCGAGGTCGTTGTACTCGGTGCCGTCACGAAGCATGTGGTACGCGGCGGTGAGCATCGAGGCGGCCACCGCGAGGATGGCCTTCTTGGCTCCGCGACGTGCCTTGATACGCAGGAACTGCGCTCGCAGGTAGCTGGACTTGACGCGCACCGCGGCCCAGGCGGCGGTCACCAGGGTGGTCTTGATCCAGGTGCCACTCTTGCGAACGCGGGTGGATCGGCGCTTGCCGGCGCTCTCGTCGCTGCGCGGGCACAGGCCTGCCCAGGAGATCAGATGCCCGGCAGTGGGGAAGCGCGACATGTCCACGCCGATCTCCGCCACCACGACACTGGCCGTCAGGTCACTGACCCCGGGCATCGTCGTGAGCAGGCGGGCGCGCTGCCGGATCGGCGCCAGCGCTTTTCCCACGGCCGCATCCAGTTCGGCCAACGTGTGGTGCAAGGCGTCGATCACCTGCAGGTGCAGCCGCAGCATGGTCCGGTGGTGCTCGGTGATGCGCCCGCGCAGTGCCTCGCGCAATTCGGCGCTCTTGTTGCGCGCCGTGCCCTGAGCCAGCGCAGCCAGTTGCGCCGGATCGCTCTGGCCGGCCACGATGGCATCGAGCATCGCGCGGCCGCTCTTGCCCAGCACGTCCGACAACACACTGCCCAGCTTGAGGTTAGCGTCCTCCAGCACCTTCTGGATGCGCAGCGAGTGCTGGGAGAGCTCCCGAACGAGTTGCTTGCGGGTGCGCGTGAGGTCGCGCAGCTGCTGGATCGCCTGCGGCGGCACGAAGCTGGAGCGGATCAGGCCGTGCGCCAAGAGATCGGCAATCCACATCGCGTCGTTGACGTCGCTCTTGCGGCCGGGCACGTTGCGGATGTGCGCGGCGTTGGCCAGCACCAACTCGAACTCAGCCTCCAGCACGTGCCACACCGGCTTCCAGTACACGCCGGTGGCCTCCATCGCCACATGGGTGCAGTCGTGCTCGGCCAGCCAATCGCCCAGCGCGAGCAATTCGGTGGTGGTGGTGCCGAAGCTGCGCACCTCCTGATGCATGGGCGGGGAGACGCATCGCACGCAGGCCACGATGGTGTCCTTGTGCACGTCCAGGCCCGCACAGCGCGGATAAAGCACTTGCATGAGAACCTCCTGACGGTTGAGGGGCACCGCAGGCAGTCCTCGTCGTCGAACTCTACTAAGCGTGCTTCGGGGCGTCGCCGCCCTCTGCCACATTCCGGGGTGCTCGCAGGACTGCGGGTCCAACTACTGAACGGGTTCGCAACACCAAGCAAACGCCGACCTCGTCAGCAGTGCCGAGCTCCATCCTATGACCATGCGTCATCGATCGCCAGCCACGACCCACGCTTCATGCCCCGGGGTCGGGCCTGCCCGATGACAAACTACTGACGACGGCATGCGTTACCGGCGATTACGCTGAAAGGAGGCGCAGCCAGGGGCAAACCCTGAGGCTTTTGTTTTTCACATACGCGAAAATTTCTTCATGGTTGTGAAAACAGCGTTTCGCGTGATCGAGATCGTCGAGCTCTTTGCCCGGGAGAAGCAGCCGCTGGCGCTGTCCGAGATGGCGCGCCTGCTCGAGATGCCGGTGTCCAGCTGCCTCGGGCTGATCCGCACGCTCGAAGAGCAGGGCTACATGTACGAAACCGGCCGCCGCCAGGGCTACTACCCGACCGGCCGGCTGCTGGCCATGGCGCAGGTCATTGCGGCGCACGACCCGGTGCTCGACCGCGTGCGGCCCGCGCTCGAGGAGCTGCGCGACGGCGCGCGCGAGACCGTGCTGTTCGGCAAGTTCCGCGATCCGACTACGGTCGTCTACCTGGAAGTGCTGAGCGCGCCGCAGAGCATCCGCTATTCGGCCGAAGCAGGCGAGACGCGCCCGGCCTATGCCAATTCGATGGGCCGCGCGCTGCTCTCCACGCTCGCGCCCGAGGCGCGCCGCAAGCTGCTGGCCGCCACGCCGCTGGCGCCGCTGACCGACGCCACGCTGACCACGCCCGAGGCCATCGAGCAGGAGCTCGAACGCTCGCCCGCGCGCGGCTGGTACGGCAACCTCGGCGAAAGCATCCCCGACCTCGTCGGCCTTGCATGGCCGCTGCGCATCGGCGGCGAGGCCTACGCCATCTCGGTGGCGGGCCCGCGCTACCGGCTCGAGCCGCGCATCGACGAGGCGGCCGCCATGCTGCGCTCCGCCTGCCTGGCCATCGAACACAAAGGCTGATCGAAACAATGACCTCCCCACGCTACTTCGTCCGCGAAAGCGACATCGCCGGCTACCACCCGGCCAACCACACCGGCACGCTCAACAAGCGGCTGATCGGCCCCGAGACCGTGGGCGCGAAGCAGCTCGAGGTGCTGGTCGGCCACATCCAGAAGGGCAAGGGCGCGCTGCCCCATGCGCACCCGGGCATCGAGCAGGTCTGCTACATGCTCGAAGGCCGCGCGGTCGCCGAGGTGGGCGGCCAGCGGCAGGAGCTGCACCCGGGCGACAGCTGCTTTTTTCCGGCCGATGCGATGCACACCTTCACGGTGGTGAGCGACGAGCCGGTGCGCGTGCTGGTCATCTACAGCCCGCCGTACGAGGAATCGCCGGAGCGCGTGATCCGGCCCTGAACGACAACCCCCGGAGACAAGAACCATGCAGACGATGAAGAACGCGACAACCACGGTCGCGGTGGCAAGCCGCCGCCGTTTCATTTCCATCGGCGCCGCCGCGGGCCTGGCCGGCGCGGCGCCCTGGGCCTTTGCGCAGGAGGGCTACCCGAAGCAGCCGATCAAGCTGATCGTGCCCTTCGCGGCCGGCAGCGGCACCGACGCGGTGGCGCGCATCACGGCGCAGATGCTGGGCGAGGCGCTCAAGGCCTCGGTCATCGTCGACAACCGCGCGGGCGCCAACGGCGTGATCGCCGCCGAGTTCGTGGCCAAGGCGCCGCCCGACGGCTACACGCTCTTCATGACCACCAACACCACGCACTCGGCCAATCCGAGCCTGATGAAGTCGCTGCCCTACGACCCGGTGAAGGACTTCGCGCCCGTGAGCCGCATGGGCAACCTGCCGTTCATGCTGGTGGTCAACAACGACCTGCCGGTGAAGAGCGTGGCCGAGCTGCTGGCCTGGGGCCGCGCGCACCCCGGCAAGCTGACCTATGCAAGCGGCAACAGCACCGGCATCGTGAGCGGCGCCACGCTCTCGCGCATGAGCGGCGTGCCGATGCTGCACGTGCCCTACAAGAGCACGCCGCCCGCGATTGCCGACCTGATCGGCGGGCAGGTGTCGATGATGGTGGTCGACCTGGCCGCGGGGCTCGCCACCGTGAAGGCCGGCAAGATGCGCGCGATTGCCGTGACCACGCAGGAGCGCACCAAGCTGTTTCCCGAACTGCCGCCGCTGGCCGAGACGCCCGAGCTCAAGGGCTTCGACATCACTTCGTGGAACGGCGTGTTCGCGCCGGCCGGCACGCCGCGCGATGTGGTGCTGAAGCTCAACAAGGTGCTGTCGGAGATGGCGAACGGCACGGCCTTCCGCGAGCGCGTGGCGAAGCTGGGCTTCGATGCCTTCGGCAGCACGCCGGAAGAACTCGGGGCGTTCACCGTTTCGGAACTGGCCAAGTGGAAGAAGCTGATCCAGGCCGCCGGCATCCAGCCCGAATGAAAGCAGACCTGACTTTCTCCCTCCCCTCCCGGGGGAGGGCAGGGGTGGGGGCCAGCGGCGCCTCCATCGCACGCCCTGCCTGCCCCCATCCCAACCTTCCCCCGGAAGGGGAAGGAGCAAAGACATGAACCCCACGGGACCACTCGACGGCATCCGCATCCTCGACCTCACGGCCGTGGTGATGGGTCCCTACGCCACGCAGACGCTCGGCGACCTCGGTGCCGACGTCATCAAGGTCGAACCACCGTCAGGCGACAACCTGCGCGCGGTCGGCCCGATGCGCCATGCCGGCATGGGCGCGATGTCGCTGCACCTGAACCGCAACAAGCGCTCGATCGTGCTCGACCTCAAGCAGCCCGAAGGCCGCGAGGCCTGCCTCAGGCTCGCGGCGGGCTGCGATGCGCTGATCTACAACACGCGTCCGCAGGCGATGGCGCGGCTCGGGCTCGGCTACGAGGCCGTGGCCGCGGCCAACCCGAAGATCGTCTACCTCGGCGCCTTCGGCTATGGCGAAGAAGGCCCCTATGCCGGCAAGCCCGCCTACGACGACCTGATCCAGGGCGCGGCCGGCGTGGCCTCGCTGTTCGCGCAGCAAAGCGGCGGTGCACCGCGCTACGCGCCCGTCACGCTGGCCGACCGTGCCGTGGGGCTGCAGGCCGCCATCGCGCTGCTCGCGGCTGTGCTGCACGCGCAGCGCACGGGCCGCGGCCAGGCGGTCGAGGTGCCGATGTTCGAGGCGCTCTCGCAGTTCGTGATGGGCGACCACCTGGGCGGCCACAGCTTCGAGCCGCCGCTCGGCCCCACCGGCTATGCGCGCCTGCTCGCTGCGCACCGCAAGCCCTACGCCACGGCCGACGGCTACCTGAGCGTGCTGATCTACAACGACAAGCACTGGCAGGCCTTCTTCGACCTGATCGGCCGGCCCGAGCTGCGCGCCTCGCCGATGTTCGGCACGCACACGGCGCGCGCCGCGAACATCGGCGCGGTCTATGCGTTCGTGGCCGAGGTGATGGCCACGCGCGGCAGCGATGAATGGATGGCGCTGCTGGAAGCGGCCGACATTCCGGTCGCGCGCCTGCACAGCACCGAGAGCCTGATCGACGATCCGCACCTGCGCGCGGTCGATTTCTTTCCCGAGTTCGACCACCCGAGCGAAGGCCGCATCCGCACGCTCGCGCCGGTCGGACGCTACAGCGCCACGCCCGCGGGCATCCGCCGCATGGCGCCGCGCATCGGCGAGCAGAGCGTCGAGCTGCTGCGCGAAGCGGGCTATGGCGATGAAGCCATCGACCACCTGCTCGCGCGCGGCGTCACGCTGCAGCCGGCTCCACCCAAGGACAACGACAAATGAACTTCTCCCTCAATGAAGACCAGCGCTCGCTGGTGGCCGCCATCGAGCGGCTGTGCGAAGACTTCCCCGCCGACTACTGGCGCGACCACGACGACCGCGCCGCATTCCCGCACGAATTCCACCGCGCCGTGGCCGACAGCGGCTGGCTCGGCATCGCGATGCCCGAGGCGCAGGGCGGCGCGGGCCTGGGCATCACCGAGGCGGCGCTGATGATGCGCGCCATCAGCGCGTCGGGCGCGGGCATGTCGGGCGCTTCGTCGGTGCACATGAACATCTTCGGGCTCAACCCGGTGGTGGTGTTCGGCAGCGAGGCACAGCGCCAGCGTTTCCTGCCGCCGCTGATCGCGGGCACCGAGAAGGCCTGCTTCGCCGTGACCGAGCCCGACGCGGGGCTCGACACCACCCGCCTCAAGACGCAGGCGGTGCGCCAGCCGAACGGCAGCTATCTGCTGCATGGCCGCAAGATATGGATATCGACCGCGCAGGTGGCCGACCGCATGCTGATCCTCACGCGCACCACGCCGCTCGATCAGGTGAAGAAGCCCACGCAGGGGCTCACGCTGTTCTACACGCCGCTGGACCGCGCCAAGGTCGAGGTGCGCGAGATCCACAAGCTCGGCCGCGCGGCGGTCGATTCGAACATGCTCTTCATCGACGGCCTCGAAGTGCCGGAGGAAGACCGCATCGGCGAGGAAGGGCGCGGCTTCGAATACATCCTGCACGGGCTCAACCCCGAGCGCATATTGATTGCGGCCGAGGCCATCGGCATCGGCCGCGCCGCGCTGCGCATCGCGGCGCAGTACGCGCAGGAGCGCGTCGTCTTCGGCCGGCCGATCGGCCAGAACCAGGGCGTGGCGCACCCTCTGGCGCGCGCCTGGGCCAACCTCGAGGCGGCCGACCTGATGGTGTTCAAGGCCGCCACGCTGTACGACGCGGGCGAGCCCTGCGGCATCGAGGCCAACGCCGCCAAGTACCTCGCGGCCGAGGCGGCGCACGACGCCTGCCAGAACGCGGTTCTCACGCTGGGCGGCATGGGCTATGCGAAGGAATACCATGTCGAGCGGCTGCTGCGCGAGAGCTACATTCCGCGCATTGCGCCGGTCAGTCCGCAGATGATCCTGAACTTCATCGCGGAAAAGGCGCTCGGCCTGCCCAAGTCGTACTGATGCTGCCCATGCCATGAATCCATCCGCCGTCACCCGCCATCTCGTCGTCCGCGGCCTGGTGCAGGGCGTGGGCTATCGCTGGTCGATGGTGCAGGCCGCGCGGCGCCTGGGCGTGCGCGGCTGGGTGCGCAACCGCCGCGACGGCAGCGTGGAGGCGCTGGCCTCGGGCCCGGCCGCTGCGGTCGATGCGCTTGTCGCATGGGCCCGCAGCGGGCCGGACGGCGCGCGCGTGGATGCGCTCGATGCCGTGGAGGCGCCCGCGCCCGCTGAGCCGCCATCGGATTTCGTGCAGCGCGAAACGGCGTGAACCGCGGCGCTGGCGCGATCTGCAACGCCGCTGGCAGGCATTGCAACCCCTGCGGCGGGCGCGGCCGAGCATGCAAGACGCAGACGGCCGACAATCGGCGGACGCTCTTTTCTTTCTCCAGCGAACCCAGAGACATCCCATGAAACTCCCCGCCAAGGTCCAGATCATCGACGTCGGTCCGCGCGACGGACTGCAGAACGAGAAGCAACCGGTCTCCGCCGAAATCAAGATCGGCCTCGTGCACCGCCTGCAGGACGCCGGCCTGAAGGAGATCGAGGTCACCAGCTTCGTGAGCCCCAAGTGGGTGCCGCAGATGGCCGACAACGCCGAGGTGATGCACGGCATCAAACGCAAGCCCGGCGTGCGCTACTCGGTGCTCACGCCCAACATGAAGGGCTTCGAGGCCGCCATTGCCGCGCCGCGCGAGGAGTGGCCCGACGAGATCGTGGTGTTCGGCGCCGCGAGCGAGGCCTTCAGCCAGAAGAACATCAACTGCTCCATTGCCGAGAGCATCGAGCGCTTCGCGCCCGTGGTGGCCGCGGCGCGCGAGAAGGGCATCGATGTGCGCGGCGCCATGTCGTGCACCGTGGGCTGCCCCTACGAAGGCGAGGTCGCACCCGAGCGCGTGGGCATGCTGGCGAAGTTGATGAAGGATATCGGCGTGCAGCGCGTGGACGTGGCCGACACCATCGGCGTGGGCACGCCGCGCAAGGTGAAGGCCGCCATCGAGGCCACGCTGGCGCACTTCGGCGTGGACCACATCTCGGGCCACTTCCACGACACCTACGGCCAGGCGCTGGTCAACACGCTGGCCTCGCTGGAGCTGGGGGTCTGGAACTTCCAGTCGTCCTCCGCGGGCCTCGGCGGCTGCCCCTACGCCAAGGGTGCGACCGGCAACGTGGCCACGGAAGACGTGGTCTACATGCTGCACGGCATGGGCATCGAGACCGGCATCGACCTGGACAAGCTGATCGACGCCGGCGTGTACATCAGCGAGGCGCTGGAGCGCGAGCCGAACTCGCGCGCCTCGAAGGCCCTGCGCATCAAACGGGCGGGTTGAACGATGTGCGGCGCTGAACTCCATTCGCTGCCCGAGGGCGTGCAGCGCGTCTCGCGCATGCTTCAGGACGCGGGCCACCCCCATTCGCCGCGCATGCTCGACGACGCCTGCCGCACCGCCCAGCAGGCGGCCGACGCGCTCGGCATTTTGGTCGGGCAGATCGCCAAGAGCATCATCTTCCGGCGCAAGAGCGACGACGCGGCGGTGCTGGTCATCACCTCGGGCGACAAGCGCGTCGACGAGAAGAAAGTCGATGCGCTGGTCGGCAAGACCGGCCGCGCCGATGCGGAGTTCGTGAAGGCGCGCACCGGCTTCACGATCGGTGGCGTGTCGCCGGTGGCGCATGCCACGCCGCCGGTGGTGCTGATCGACCGCGAGCTGTTCCGCTTCGAGGAGATCTGGGCTGCCGCGGGCCATCCGCATGCGGTGTTCCAGCTGCGCCCGCAAGACCTCGAGAAGCTCACCGGCGCGCCGGTGGCGGACGTGGTGTGAACGCCGAGGCCGCGCTGACGCTGGCCGAACGCGCCGAGGCGGTACAGCGCCCGGCCGCCGGCGATGCACCCGATGTGCCATCGCCCTGCACCTCGGTCTGCCGCATGGACAGCCAGAGCGGCTTCTGCGAAGGCTGCCTGCGCACCCTCCCCGAGATCGCGGGCTGGAGCCGGATGGACGGCGCGGCGCGGCGCGGCGTGTGGCGCGCGATCGAGCTGCGGGCGCGGGCCGGCCTCTGGCGCATCCCGGAACCCTCAGGAGACAAGCACGCATGAAGCACATCGACTTCTATCTCGACTTCATCTCGCCCTACGCGCACCTTGCGTTCGAGCACCTGCCCCAGGCGCTCGAGGGCCTGAGCTGCAGCGTGGCCTACAAGCCGGTGCTGCTCGGCGCCATCCTCAAGCACCACGGCCAGCTCGGCCCGGCCGAGATTCCGGCCAAGCGCAGCTGGACCTACCGCCATGTGCTCTGGCTCGGCCATGCGAACGGCATCCAGATCGAGATGCCGGCCTCGCACCCGTACAACCCGCTGCCGCACCTGCGGCTCGCGCTGTCGACCTCGGACGACGGCAGCATCAGCCGCCTGGTGGCCGAGACCATCCTGCGCAACGTGTGGCGCGGCGGCGAGGAAGCCGGCGATTCCGCGCGCCTGGCTGCGCTGGCGGCGCAGCTGGAACCGAAGCGCGACATGAACGGCGACGAGAACAAGGCGCTGCTCAAGCGCAACACCGACGAAGCGCTGCAGCTGGGCGTGTTCGGCACGCCGACCTGCAGGGTCGACGGCCGCCTGTTCTGGGGCTTCGACGGCCTCGCGATGCTGCGCGCCTATCTCGCCGGCGACGCATGGTTCGACGGCCCGCAATGGGCCGCGGCCGACCAGCGGCCGTCCTTGCTGCGAAGCAGCAAAAGCTGAGCAGAAGGCCGATTTCTTACAAGCTGAAACGGACCCCGCGGGTTTCACCTTAATCCGTAAGCGCCGGTTCAGTTTCGCGAAAGGCTCGGGTCAGTCGCGCCTCCAAGAATGCTTCACGGTCCCGAATGCCGGGGCCGATCGAACGCATACACAGGAGACGACGCAAATGGCAGCAACACTGGATTCGAGGGGGATGCCGCATCCGGCCCCCCGGCCCATGTCCGCGGAGGAAAAGAAGGTCATCTTCGCTTCCTCCCTTGGCACGGTGTTCGAGTGGTACGACTTCTACCTCTACGGCTCGCTGGCCGCGATCATCGCGAAGCAGTTCTTCAGCGGCCTCGATGCCGGCGCAGCCTTCATCTTCGCGCTGCTGGCGTTTGCCGCGGGCTTCCTGGTGCGGCCGTTCGGCGCCATCGTGTTCGGCCGGCTCGGCGACATGATCGGGCGCAAGTACACCTTCCTGGTCACGATCCTGATCATGGGCCTGTCGACCTTCATCGTCGGCCTGTTGCCCAGCTACGCGACCATCGGCGTCGCGGCGCCGGTGATCCTGATCGCGCTGCGCATGCTGCAGGGCCTCGCGCTCGGCGGCGAGTACGGCGGCGCCGCCACCTATGTGGCCGAGCATTCGCCGCACGGCAAGCGCGGTGCCTACACCTCGTGGATCCAGACCACCGCCACGCTCGGGCTGTTCCTGAGCCTGCTGGTGATCCTGGGCGTGCGCGAATGGCTGGGCGAAGCGGTGTTCAACGACTGGGGCTGGCGCATTCCGTTCCTGGTGTCGATCCTGCTGCTGGGCGTCTCGGTGTGGATCCGCCTGTCGCTGAGCGAATCGCCGGCCTTTCAGAAGATGAAGGCCGAGGGCAAGACCTCGAAGGCGCCGCTGTCCGAGTCCTTCGGCCAGTGGAAGAACCTCAAGATCGTGATCCTGGCGCTGGTCGGCCTCACGGCGGGCCAGGCGGTGGTCTGGTATTCGGGCCAGTTCTACGCGCTCTTCTTCCTGACGGCGCAGCTTAAGGTCGACGCGACCACGGCCAACCTGATGATCGCGGCCGCGCTTTTGATCGGCACGCCGTTCTTCGTGGTGTTCGGCACGCTGTCGGACAAGATCGGCCGCAAGCCGATCATCATGGCCGGCTGCCTGCTGGCCGTGGTCACCTACTTCCCGGTCTTCAAGATGCTGACCGAGGCCGCCAACCCCGACCTCGCCAAGGCGCAGGCCACCGCCGGCGTCACCGTCACGGCCGACCCAGCCACCTGCTCGTTCCAGGGCAACCCGGTGGCGCGCGAGATCGACTTCAGGAGCTCCTGCGACATCGCCAAGCGCTACCTCGTGCAGAACTCGGTGAGCTATGAGAACGTGGCCGGCGCGCCGGGTTCGAAGGCGGTCGTGAAGATCGGCGACAAGTCGGTCGAGGCGCCCGTGGGCAACGTCGTGAACCTCAAGTTCGACGAGACCTCCGCCAAGGAAATCGCCGCCTTCAAGAAGGGCGTGGCCGAAGACCTGAAGGTCGCGGGCTACCCGGCCAAGGCCGACCCCGCCAAGATCAACAAGCCGCTGACGGTCGCGCTGCTGTTCTGGCTGGTGCTGCTGGTGACCATGGTCTATGGCCCGATCGCCGCCATGCTGGTGGAACTGTTCCCCACCCGCATCCGCTACACCTCGATGAGCCTGCCCTACCACATCGGCAACGGCTGGTTCGGCGGCCTGCTGCCGACCACCGCCTTTGCCATCGTGGCCTCGACCGGCAACATGTACAACGGCCTGTGGTATCCGATCATCATCGCGGGCGTCACGCTGGTGGTGGGCACGCTGTTCATCCGCGAAACCAAGAACGTCGACATCTACGCGAACGACTGACGCACGTTCGGCAGCGCAGGAGGGCGGCGGGAGCCGGCCCTCCGTTCAACAAAGGGGCTTCATGCCGTCGGCATGAGGCCTTTTTCTTGAACCCCCGCATTCCATCCCCAGGAGACAGAACCCATGTGGAAACTCGTTGTCGGCTTCGTCGTCTTTGCCGCCATTGCCCTGTACGTGATCTCGAAAGCCGGCGACAAGATCGACATGTCGGGCGAGAAGCATGGCGGGGACGCGGCGCAGCACGAGCCCGCGCCCGCCGCCGCACCCAAGTAGGCAAGCCGCCGCGCGGCGGCGATCAGCGCTTGAAGCGGCCTTCGCTGATGATCGACAGGTCGACGTAGTCGATGCCCGTGTGGTCCGTCGGCGAATAGCTCACGTCGATGTTGCCGCCCAGGTCGTACTGGAAGCTGTTGAGCGTGGCAATCAGCCGGGCGCGCGTGGGCTTGGGCCCCGTGCGGCGCAGCGCCTCCACCATCACCTTGGTGGCGACGAAGCCTTCGAGCAGCGCGGGCGACAGCTCGGTCTGCCCCTTCGCCTTGGCGAGCGCCATCGCCTCCTTGATCAGCGGATGGCCGAACGAGCGCTCGTAGGGCAGCACCTGCGTGACGATCACGCCGGCGCTGGCCGAGCCCAGCTCCTTGATGAAGCCCGAGGCCGCATTGTTCGACAGCGTGATGATCTGCGCCGCCGAGCCCGCGGCCCGCAGCGCCTTCACGCCTTCGGTCACCGCGGTGCCCGAGCCGATCCACAGCACCGCCTGCGCATTGGCCTTGACCAGCTGCGGCACGATCGCCGAATAGTCGGGCTTGCTGCGGTCGGCCAGCGCCAGCACCGCCGGTGCGAGCCCGGCCTTCTCGAAGCCTTTGCTCGCGCCTTCCATCGCGTCCTTGCCGAAGGAGTCGTCGGCCTGCACCACGGCAATGCGCTGGATGCCCGTGGTGTGCAGGTGCTGCACCGCTTTTTCAGCCTCGCGCTGGTAGGTCGAGCGCACGTTGAAGATGTTCTTCTGCAGCGGCTTGTGCAGCGCCATCGCGCCGGTGGAAGGGCCCACCAGCGCCACGCCGTACTTGTCGAGCAGCGGGATCACGGCCAGGGTGTTGGGCGTGCCGCGGTTGAGCAGCAGCGCCAGCACCTTCTTGTCCTCGATCAGGATGCGCGTGTTCTCCAGCGAGCGCTTCGCGTCCAGGCCGTCGTCGAGCCGGATCACCTCGACCTGCTCGCCGTTGATGCCGCCCTGGGCGTTGACCTGGTCGATGACCAGCTGCGAGCCCATGATGGTTTCCTTCACGCTGGCGGCCACCGGGCCCGACAGGTCGGCCGACTGGCCGATCACGATCTGCGCCGACGCGCCGAGCGCGGACAGGGCGAAGAGCAGCGCAGCAGCGCGGGACGTGGACAACATCTTCATCATCGAACAGCCTTTGGGCGAAGCGGATGCTTCTGTCAGAAGATGTGTAATGTGTTGCCGCAAGTGACAATCACTCGCTCGTGGAAACCCTGTCAAACCATAGTTGACAGTGCCCTCGCGCCGCCGCCGGCGCCGCGCTCAGCGCTTGAAGCGGCCGTCGCTGATGATCGCGAGATCGGCGAAGTCGATGCCCGAATGGTCCTGCGGCGAGTAGCTGATCTCGAGCCCGCCGAGGTCGTAGCCGCGCAGGCTCTCGAGCGCCGCCAGCACCTTGGCCCGCGTCGGCTTGGGGCCGGCGCGGCGCAGCGCCTCGAGCAGCACCTTGGCCGAGGCAAAGCCCTCGAGCGCGGCCGGCGAGAGCTCGGCCTGGCCCTTGGCGCGCGCCAGCGCCAGCGCTTCCTTGACCATGGGGTAGCTGATGGAGCGCTCGTTCGGGAACACCTGGGTCACGATCACGCCCTTGCTCGCGTCGCCCAGCTGCTTGATGAAGCCCGACGAGGCGTTGTTCGACAGGGTGACCACCTGCGCGGCCGAGCCGGAGGCGCGCAGCGCCTTGATGCCCTCGACCACGGCAACGCCCGAGCCGATCCACAGCACCGCCTGTGCATTGGCGTCCCGGATGGCCGGCACGATGGCCTTGTAGTCGGGCTTCTCGCGGTCGGCCGGCACGGTCACGACGGGCTTGGCCTGCGCCTTGGCGAAGCCGGTCATGGCGCCCTCGAGCGCGTCCTGCCCGAAGGAATCGGTCACATGCACCACGGCGATGCGCGCGATGCCGGTGGTGAGCAGGTGCTGGATCGCCTTCTCGGCTTCGCGCTGGTAGGTGGCGCGCACGTTGAACACGTGCTTTTGCACCGGCTTGTGCAGCACCATGGCGCCGGTCGAAGGGCCGATCAGCGCCACGTCGTGCTTGTCGAGCCACGGGATGATGGCCTGCGAATGCGGCGTTCCGCGGCTCATGAAGAGCGCCACCACCTTCTTCTCCTCGAGCAGCACGCGGGCGTTCTCGGCGGCGCGCTTGACGTCGAAGCCGTCGTCCATGCGCAGCACCTCGATCTTCTCGCCGTGCACCCCGCCCTGGGCGTTCGCGGCGTCGATCAACAGCTGGGCGCCGCCGATGGTTTCGTTCACGCTGGCGGCCACCGAGCCGGTCATGCCCGCGGTCTGGCCGATCAGGACCTGGGCCGGCGCGGATGTCGCGGCCAGGGCGAGCAGGGCCGCGCAAAGAACGTGCAGCTTGTTCATGGATAACTTCAAGGGCGGTGTTGGAACGTAAACAAAGGTGCTATTTGTTACATAAAGTGTTATTTGCGGAATCCGTACAAACCCCTGCGCGGCCACAGACCATGTGACGGAGTGCACGAATACGTCACCGGCCACTCCCTAGAATGTTTGCCCCACCCCCCAAGGCATTCATGACACAGGGCTCCATCCGGATTCGCGGCGCGCGCCAGCACAACCTCCAGAACCTCGACCTCGACATCCGCACCGGCGAGATGACCGTGGTCACCGGGCCCAGCGGCTCGGGCAAATCGAGCCTCGTGTTCGACACCCTCTATGCCGAGGGCCAGCGGCGCTACGTGGAGACCTTTTCCGCCTACGCGCGCCAGTTCCTGGACCGCATGGACAAGCCGGCCGTCGACAAGGTGGAGGGCGTGCCGCCCGCCATCGCCATCGACCAGACCAACCCGGTGCGCTCCTCGCGCTCCACGGTCGGCACGATGACCGAACTCAACGACCACCTGAAGCTGCTCTACGCGCGCGCGGCCCAGCTGTTCGACCGCGAAACCGCGCTGCCGGTGCGCCACGACTCGCCCGACAGCATCTATGCGCAGATCGCCGAGCGCGCGGCTGCGGCGGGCGATCCGCGGCTGGTGGTCACCTTCCCGGTCGAGCTGCCGGCCGGCACCTCGGCCGATGAAGTGACGCAATGGCTCTCGGCCAGCGGCTTCACGCGCGTGCAGGCCGAGCGCGAGGTGGCCACGCCCACCGGCCCGCGCAAGATGCTCGACGTGGTGGCCGACCGCTTCCGCATCTCGAGCGCCGAGCGCGCGCGCGTGGTCGAGGCCATCGAGGTGGCGCTCAAGCGCGGCAGCGGGCGGGTCACGGTGCATGCCACCGGCGCCGACGAGAACGCACCCGCGGACGTGTGGAAGTTCTCCACCGGCCTGCACTGCCCCGAAAGCGACATCCGCTACGCCGACCCGATCCCGTCGATGTTCTCGTTCAACTCGGCCGTCGGCGCCTGCGACACCTGCCGCGGCTTCGGCCGCGTGATCGGCGTCGACCTGGGCCTCGTGATCCCGAACGACAAGCTCACCCTGCGCGCCGGCGCGATCAAGACCATCCAGACCCCCGCGTGGAAGGAGGCGCAGGACGACCTCATGCGCCACGCCGAGGCGGCCGGCATCCCGCGCGACACGCCCTGGAACAAGCTCACCGACGAGCAGAAGCACTGGGTGATCGAGGGCACGCCCAACTACAAGGAGGGCAACTGGAACAAGCAGTGGTACGGCGTGCGCCGCTTCTTCGCGTACCTGGAGAGCAAGGCCTACAAGATGCACATCCGCGTGCTCTTGTCCAAGTACCGCAGCTACACGCCGTGCCCCACCTGCAGCGGCGCGCGCCTGAAGCTCGACAGCCTGATCTGGCGCATCGGCAGCAAGGAAGACGCGGACGCGGTGCTGGAGCCCGCCAAGCGCTTCATGCCGGCCGGCGTGAAGTGGACGCGCGCGCAGCTCGAGGCGCTGCCGGGGCTGTGCCTGCATGATTTGATGCTGCTGCCGATCGAGCGGCTGCGGCGGTTCTTCGACCGCATGGGCTTGGCTCCCTCCCCCGCCGGGGGAGGGCAGGGGTGGGGGCACGCGGCCTCTGCAAAAGCTGCGGCGGTGGTGGAGGCCGAGAGCCCCCATCCCGGCCTTCCCCCGGCGGGGGAAGGAGCAAGACAGGGCGAAGCCCAGGCGCTCAAGCTCCTCCATGAAGAAATCACCACCCGCCTGCGCTACCTGCACGACGTCGGCATCGGCTACCTCACGCTCGACCGGCAAAGCCGCACGCTGTCGGGCGGCGAGGTGCAGCGCATCAATCTCACCACCGCGCTCGGCACCTCGCTGGTCAACACGCTGTTCGTGCTCGACGAGCCCAGCATCGGCCTGCATCCGCGCGACATGAACCGCATCACCGAGGCCATGCTGCGCCTGCGCGACGCCGGCAACACGCTGGTGGTGGTCGAGCACGACCCGGCCGTGATGCTCGCGGCCGACCGCGTGATCGACATGGGCCCCGGCCCGGGCATCCGCGGCGGGCAGATCGTGTTCGACGGCAGCACCGACCAGCTGCGCGATGCCGACACGCTCACGGGCCAGTACCTGGGCGGGCGCAAGAAGATCGGCATGGGCTTCAAGCGGCTCGTGAGCGAGAACACGCACCGGCTCATCCTCGAAGGCGTGCGCGAGCACAACCTCAAGAACATCACGGTCGAGTTTCCGCTCGCGCGGCTGGTCTGCGTGACCGGCGTCAGCGGCTCGGGCAAGTCGACGCTGATCCAGGACGTGCTGGCACCCGCGCTCATGCGCCACTTCGGCAAGGCCACCGAAACACCGGGCGCGCACGACCGCCTGCTGGGCGCCGATCACCTGGGCGACGTGGTCTTCGTCGACCAGTCGCCGATCGGCAAGACCGCGCGCTCCAATCCCGCGAGCTACGTGGGCGCATGGGACGCGATCCGCGAGATCTTCGCCACCGCCGCGCTCTCGCGCCAGCGTGGCTACACCGCGAGCAAGTTCAGCTTCAACTCCGGCGACGGCCGCTGCCCGACCTGCGGCGGCTCGGGCTTCGAGCACGTCGAGATGCAGTTTCTCTCGGACGTGTACCTGCGCTGCCCCGATTGCGACGGCAAGCGCTACCGTCCCGAGATCCTCGAAGTGAAGGTCGAGCGCAAGGGCCGGAGCTACAACGTGGCCGACGTGCTGGACCTCACCGTGGCCGAAGCCGCGGCGGTGTTCGAGGCCGACCGCGACGTGCTGCGCGTGCTGCAGCCGATCTCCGACGTGGGGCTCGACTACGTCAAGCTCGGCCAGCCCGTGCCCACATTGAGCGGCGGCGAGGCCCAGCGCCTCAAGCTCGCGGGCTTCCTGGCCGAGGCGGCCAAGAGCGCAACGGCCAGCAAGCAATCGGTCGCGCGCCGAGGCACGCTGTTCCTGTTCGACGAGCCCACCACCGGCCTGCACTTCGACGACATCGCGCGGCTGATGCGCGCGCTGCGCAAGCTGCTCGACGCCGGCCATTCGCTGATCGTGATCGAGCACAACCTCGACGTGATCCGCGCCAGCGACTGGTGCATCGACCTCGGCCCCGAAGGCGGCGAGGGCGGCGGCCGGGTGGTGGCCGAGGGCACGCCCGAGCAGTTGCGCGAGAACCGCGCCTCGCTCACCGGCGCGGCGCTGGCCGACTACGACCTGGCCATCGGCCCCGAGGCCTACAAGGTGGCGGAGCGCGCCGCGCGGCGCTACATCGCCAATGCCAAGACGGCGCCGGGCGGCCATGCGATCGAGATCGTCAACGCGCGCGAGCACAACCTCAAGAACCTCAGCGTGAACATTCCGCGCGGCAAGTTCAGCGTGGTGACGGGCGTGAGCGGCTCGGGCAAGTCGACGCTGGCCTTCGACATCCTGTTCAACGAAGGGCAGCGGCGCTATCTCGAATCGCTCAACGCCTATGCGCGCAGCATCGTGCAGCCCGCGGGCCGGCCTGAAGTGGATGCGGTCTACGGCATTCCGCCCACGGTGGCCATCGAGCAGCGCCTCTCGCGCGGCGGCCGCAAGAGCACGGTGGGCACCACCACCGAGGTCTGGCACTTCTTGCGCCTCCTGTACGTGAAGCTCGGCATCCAGCACTGCATCCACGACGGCGCGGCGGTGCAGCCGCAGACGCCCGACAGCATCGCGGCGCAGCTGATGCGCAACTTCAAGGGCCAGCACATCGGCCTGCTCGCGCCGCTGGTGAGCAACCGCAAGGGCGTGTACACCGAACTCGCCGACTGGGCGCGGCCGCGCGGCTTCACGCACCTGCGCGTGGACGGCGAGTTCCTGCCGACCACCGGCTTTCCGCGCATCGACCGCTTCAAGGAGCACAGCATCGAGCTGCCGGTGGCCAGCCTCGACGTGCTGCCCTCGAAGGAGACCGAGCTGCGCGAGGCGCTCACCAAGGCGCTCGAACACGGCAAGGGCGTGGTGCATGTGCTGAGCCAGCTCGACGGCCTCAAGGCCGCGATGATGGCCGGCGTGTCGGCCTCGGGCATCGGCCGCGTCAACGTGTTCTCCACGCTGCGCGCCTGTCCGGTCTGCAGCACCAGCTACGCAGAACTCGATCCGCGCCTGTTCAGCTACAACAGCAAGCACGGCTGGTGCCCCGACTGCGTGGGCACCGGCGTCAAGCTCAGCAAGGACCAGCGCAAGGTCTTCGACGACTCGATCCGCGACGACGACAACAAGGGCCGCGAACAGACCTTCGCCGAGCCCGAGATCGAAGACCTGGCCGACACCGCCTGCCCGACCTGCGAAGGCACGCGGCTCAATGCCACGGCGCGCGCGGTGGGCTTCGGCGCCTCGCCGGCCGACGGCATGGGCGGCATCGGCATCACCGAGCTCGCGCGCATGAGCGTGACCGAGGTGCGGCAGTGGTTCGAAGGCCTGGCGCTCACGGGCCGCGAAGCCGAGATCGCGCGCGACCTGGTGCCCGAGATCAGGAGCCGTCTCGAATTCCTCGAAGAAGTGGGCCTGGGCTACCTCACGCTCGACCGCGGCGCGCCCACGCTGAGCGGCGGCGAGGCGCAGCGCATCCGCCTCGCGGCGCAGCTCGGCAGCAACCTGCAGGGCGTGTGCTACGTGCTCGACGAGCCGACCATCGGCCTGCATGCACGCGACAACCAGATCCTGCTGGACGCGCTGCACAAGCTCGGCGACAAGGGCAACACGCTGGTGGTGGTGGAGCACGACGAAGACACCATCCGCCGCGCCGACCACATCATCGACATCGGCCCGAGCGCCGGCAAGCGCGGCGGCCGCCTCGTGGCCGAGGGCTCGGTCGCCGACATCCAGAAGGCGGGCGATTCGCAGACCGGGCGCTACCTGCGCGATGCGATCAAGCATCCCTTGCACGAACGGCGATTGGTTCCTCTCCCTCCCCTTCCGGGGGAGGGCCGGGGAGGGGGCGCGACGGCCTCGAAGAAGACCGCTGGCCGTGCAAACGCCGCGAGCCCCCACCCCTCCCCTCCCCCGGGAGGGGAGGGAGCGAGTGCCAATGCCTGGCTCACGGTGCACGGCGCCGATCTGCACAACCTGCAGGACGTGACCGCCACGCTGCCGCTGCACCGCCTGGTGGTGGTGACGGGCGTGAGCGGCTCGGGCAAGTCCACGCTCGCGCGCGACGTGCTGCTGGCCAGCGTGCATGGCATCGTGGTCCAGCGCATGACCAAGGCCGGCCGCGACGCCGATGCCGCGGGCAAGCGCCCGGCGTGGTCCGGCTGCGAACGCGTCGAAGGCTACGAAAGCATCGACCGCGTGCTCGAGGTCGACCAGACCCCCATCGGCAAGACGCCGCGCAGTTGCCCGGCCACCTACATCGGCTTCTGGGACACCATCCGCAAGCTGTTCGCCGACACGCTCGAAGCCAAGGCGCGCGGCTACGGCCCGGCACGCTTCAGCTTCAACACCGGCGAAGGCCGCTGCCCCGGCTGCGACGGCGCCGGCGTGCGCACCATCGAGATGAGCTTCCTGCCCGACGTGAAGGTGCCCTGCGAGGTCTGCCATGGCGCGCGTTTCAATCCCGAAACGCTGGCCGTGAGCTGGCGCGGCAAGAGCATCGGCGAGGTGCTGCAGATGGAAGTGGACGAGGCGGTCGAGTTCTTTGCGGCCATGCCCAACATCAGCCATCCGCTGCAGCTGCTGAAGGACGTGGGGCTGGGCTACCTCACGCTGGGCCAGCCTTCGCCCACGCTCTCGGGCGGCGAGGCGCAGCGCATCAAGCTGGTGACCGAACTCAGCAAGGTGCGCGACGACGTCACGCGCCGCGGCCAGAAGGCGCCGCACACGCTGTACGTGCTCGACGAGCCGACCGTGGGCCTGCACATGGCCGACGTCGAGAAGCTGATCCACGTGCTGCACCGGCTGGTGAACGGCGGCCACAGCGTGGTGGTGATCGAGCACGACCTCGACCTGATCGCCGAGGCCGACTGGATCATCGACCTGGGTCCCGAGGGCGGCAACGCCGGGGGGCGCATCGTGGCCGCGGCACCGCCGGAGGAAGTGGTGCGGCTCGGCACGCACACCGGCGTGGCCCTGGCGCCGGTGCTGGCGCGGTAGCGGGCAGGGCGGGGCGCGGCCCCCGCCCAGCCTGGTTTCCTATTTCTGGATATCGCCCAGGCAGAGGTACTTGATCTCGACGTAGTCGTCCATGCCGTGGTGCGAGCCTTCGCGTCCCAGACCCGACTGCTTCACGCCGCCGAAGGGCACATGCTCGGTGGCGATCACGCCGGCGTTGATGCCCACCATGCCGTATTCCAGCGCTTCCGCCACGCGGAAGATCCGGCCCACGTCGCGGGTGTAGAAGTAGCTCGCGAGGCCGAACTCGGTGTTGTTCGCCGCATCGATGCCGTCCTGCTCTGTCTTGAAGCGGAACACCGGCGCAAACGGCCCGAAGGTTTCTTCACGCGCGCACAGCATGTCGGCGGTGGCGTCGGCAATCACGGTGGGTTCGAAGAACTGGCCCTGCATCCGGTGGCCGCCCGCCAGCACACGGCCTCCCTTGGCAACGGCGTCGGCCACATGCCGCTGCACCTTGTCGATGGCCGCATCCTCGATCAGCGGGCCCTGCACCACGCCATCTTCAAAGCCGTTGCCGACCTTCAGCGCCTTGACCTTGGCCGCGAACTTCTCGACGAAGGCGTCGTAGATGCCGTCCTGCACATACAGCCGGTTCGCGCACACGCAGGTCTGGCCGGCGTTGCGGTACTTGCTGGCCATGGCGCCCTCGACGGCCGAATCCACGTCCGCATCGTCGAACACCAGGAAGGGCGCGTTGCCGCCCAGTTCGAGCGACAGCTTCTTGACCGTCGGCGCGCACTGGCTCATGAGGATGCGGCCGACCTCAGTGGAGCCCGTGAAGCTCAGATGGCGCACGACGCCGCTCTCGCACAGCTCCTTGCCGACCGCGATGCTGTTGCCGCTGTCGGCCGTGAGCACGTTGAGCACGCCCGCCGGAATGCCGGCGCGCATGGCCAGTTCGGCGGCGGCCAGCGCCGTGAGCGGCGTGAGCTCGGCCGGCTTGATGACCACCGTGCAGCCCGCGGCCAGCGCCGGCGCCACCTTGCGCGTGATCATGGCGAGCGGAAAATTCCACGGCGTGATCGCCGCGCACACGCCGATGGGCTGCTTCATCACCAGGAGGCGCCGGTTGTTGTCGAACTGCGGCAGCACCTCGCCGTTCACGCGCTTGGCTTCCTCGGCAAACCACTCGACGAAGCTCGCGCCGTAGACGACCTCGCCCTTGGCCTCGGCAAAGGGCTTGCCCTGCTCGGCGGTCATCAGGCGGCCGAGGTCCTCGGTGTTGGCGATGAGCAGGTCGAACCACCTGCGCAGCACGATGCTGCGCTCCTTGCCGGTCTTGCCGCGCCAGGCAGCCAGCGCCTTGTCGGCGGCGGCAATGGCAAGCGTGGCGTCCGCACGCGTGAGGTTGGCTACGTCGACCAGCTTCTGTCCTGTGGCCGGGTCGTTCACGTCGAAGCGGCTCTTGCCTTGAATCCATTCGCCGGCAATCAGCGCGTCTGTCTTCAGGAGGGTCGGGTCGTTCAGCAATGCGAGAGGAGATGTTTTCATGGTCGATGGTCTCGGTTTTGTTTTGCGATCTGTTGGGTTGAAGAGTCTTGTTTGGTGAGGCTGCTGCTGTTCAGGGCGCGCTCCCGCCGACGGGGTACCTTGCTCCGCGAATGTCCCCCGGCCTTCGGCCTCCTCCTTGATTTCGCTGCGCAAGGCACCCCATCAGCGGGAGCGTTGGACAGAGCGGCCGTTGATCGGCGGAACAACAGCAGCGTGCCCAGGTGCACAGGGCATCGGGTGCTCCCCGCAGCGAAATAAAGGAGGAGCCGAAGGCGGGGGACATTCGCGGAGGGGAGTACCCGGTGGCCTGTGCACGCGCCCTGAAAACAGCAGCGCCTAAAAGGACCACGCACAGTCACCGATAAGGCACCCCAGGCAGCACACACAACATCTCATACAGAAGATTGGCCCCCAGCAGCGCGGTGTTCCCGCTGACGTCGTAGGGCGGACTCACCTCCACCAGATCGGCCCCGACGACGTTCAAGCCCCGGCAGCCGCGCACGATCTCCAGCGCCTGTGGCACGGTGAGTCCGCCGATCTCGGGCGTGCCCGTGCCGCCGGCAAACGAAGGATCGATGCCGTCGATGTCGAAGCTGATGTATACCGGGTGCGCCGGCCCGATGCGCTCGCGCACCTGCGCCATCAGAGGCGCCAGTGACTGGTGCCAGACCTCGTGCGCCTGCACCACCGTGAAGCCCTGCTGGCGCGGCCAGTCGAAATCATCCGCCGCATAGCCGGTGCCGCGCAGGCCGATCTGCCAGACCTTGTCGCAGGCCAGCAGGCCTTCCTCGACCGCGCGCCGGAACGGCGTGCCGTGGGCAATGCGCTCGCCGAACATGTCGTCGTTCACGTCCGCATGCGCATCCACATGCACCAGCGCGACCGGGCCATGCTTGCGCGCCACCGCGCGCAGGATCGGCAGCGCAATGGTGTGGTCGCCGCCGAGCGTCAGCGGCGCGCAGCCGGCGGCCAGCACCGCGCCGTAGAAGTCCGAGATGATGTCGATCGATTTTTCGAGCGAATAGGTGTTGATCGGCACGTCGCCCAGGTCGGCCACGTTCAGCTTGTCAAAAGGCGCCGCGCCGGTGGCCATGTTGTAGGGCCTGAGCAATGCCGACTCGGCGCGGATCTGGCGCGGCCCGAAGCGCGCGCCCGGCCGGTTGGAGGTGCCGATGTCCAGCGGCACGCCGATGAAGGCCGCGTCCAGCCCCTCAGGCGAAGTTGCGGACGGCAGCCGCATCATCGTGCCGGGACCGGCGAAGCGCGGCATCGTGTTGCCGCCGAGCGGCTGGTTCGGTGTGGCGTTGGGCATCGTGCGTGTGCGGGTTCAGCGCCGCCGGCCGCGCAGCCATTCGAGCGCGAGCAGCAGCGTGGTGGTGAAGACGATCAGCAGCGTTGCCACGGCGGCGATGGTGGGCGAGATGTTCTCGCGGATGCCGGTGAACATCTGGCGCGGCAGCGTGACCTGGTCCGGCCCCGCGAGGAACAAGGTGACCACCACTTCGTCGAACGAGGTGGCAAAGGCGAACAGCGCGCCCGAGATCACGCCCGGCGCGATCACCGGCAGCGTGACGCGCATGAAGGTCCTGAACGGCGTTTCGCCCAGGCTCAGCGATGCGCGCACCAGGTTGTGGTTGAAGCCGGCCAGCGTGGCCAGCACGGTGGTCAGCACAAAGGGCGCACCCAGCGCCGCATGCACCACGATCAGCCCGATGTAGGTGTCGGCCAGCCCGAGCGGCGCGAAGTAGAGATACGTGGCGACGCCCACCACCACGATCGGCACCACCATCGGCGAGATCAGCACGCTCATGAGCAGGCCCTTGAAGGCGAAGCTCGTGCGCGACAGCCCCACCGCCGCCAGCGTGCCCAGCACAGTGGCCAGCACCGTGGCGGCCGGCGCAACGATGAAGCTGTTGCGCGCCGCGCGCCCCCACTCGGGCGAATCGAAGAGGTTGCGGTACCACTGCAGCGACCAGCCCCGGATCGGGTAGGCCAGGAACGAGCTGTCGGAGAACGACAGCGGAATCACCACCAGGATCGGCGCCAGCAGAAAGGCCAGCACCGCGATGCAGCCCGCGCGCACCGCCCACCAGCCGAGCTTGTCGGCGAAGGTGGCATAGGCCGGGAATTGGGGAAGCTTGAACATGCGTGTGTGTCCTTCGTGCCGCTCAGCCGAGGCTCAGCTCGGCCTTGCCGATGCGGCGGTACACGGCATACAGCACCAGCGTGGCGGCGAGCAGCACGGCGCCCAGCGCGCAGGCCATGCCCCAGTTGATTTCCACGTTGGTGTAGCGGGCGATGTAGTAGCTGAGCATCTGGTCGTCCGCGCCGCCAAGCAGCGCCGGCGTCACGTAGTAGCCGATGGCCAGGATGAACACCAGCAGCGCGCCGGCGCCAATGCCCGGATAGGTTTGCGGCACGTACACGCGGAAGAAGGCCGCCAGCGGCGAGCTGCCCAGCGAGACGGCCGCGCGCAGGTAGGTGGGCGGCACGCTCTTCATCACGCTGTAGAGCGGCAGGATCATGAAGGGCAGCAGGATGTGCACCATCGCGATGATCACGCCGGTGCGGTTGAACAGCAGCGCAAGTGGATGGTCGATCAGGCCGATGCCCATCAGGCCGCGGTTGACCAGCCCCTCGGACTGCAGCAGCACGATCCAGGCCGCCACGCGCACCAGGATGGAGGTCCAGAACGGCACCAGCACCAGGATCATCAGCACGTTGGCCTTGCGCGCCGGCAGCGTCGACAGCCACCAGGCCAGCGGATAGGCCAGCAGCAGGCAGAAGAAGGTGACCACGGCGCTGATGTTGAAGGTGCGCAGCAGGATGCCGGCAAAGGCGCGCTGGTCGGCGGGCATGCGCTCCACCTCGCCGGCCACGTCGCGCCGCAGGTCGACCGAGGCGAGCAGGTAGTCGGGCGTCCAGCGCGAACCGTTCTTGGCAATCGCCTGCCAGAACGGCAGCTCGCCCCAGCGCGGATCGATCTCCAGCATGCGCGCCTTGACCTCGTCCGGCGTGCCGGCGATCGGCAATGCCCGGAAGGTGCCCATCACCAGCGAGCGGGCGCCTGCGATCTCGGTGTTGAGGCGGCGCGCCAGGGCGCCCGCGTCGGAGCTGTCGGGCAGCTGGGCGAGGTCGGCCGCGATGGCGGCATAGGCCGCGGGCGCAGGCGCCTCCTTGCGGCTCCAGCCGTCGAGCGCGCGCACGGTGCGCGGCAGCGCGTTGGCAACCTCGGGGTTCTCGACCGCGCGCTGCAGCAGCGCCACGATCGGCACCAGCAGCGTCAGGAGCAAAAACACCAGGAGCGGCGCCGTGAGCGCAAAGGCGCGCCACTTGCGGCGCGACTCGGCGCGCGCCAGCGCACGCCGGAGCTCGCCCGGCGGCGCCTCTGCGAAGGCCTGGGGGACAGGCATTGCCGCTTGCATGGCCTCTTGCCTGCCCGCTTACTGCGTGGCCCAGGATGCGAAGCGCTTCTCGAGCGCCTCGCCCTGGTCGGCCCAGAAGCCGACGTTGAACTGCAGCGCCTCCTTGGCGTTGGTGGCCGAGGTCGGCAGGTCGGCCAGCACCTTGGGGCTGAGCGAAGCCAGCGCCTTGGTGTTGGTGGGGCCGTAGGCGATGTTCTGGGCATAGACCGCCTGGTTGGCCGGCTGCATCGCGAACTGGATGTACTTGAGCGAGGCTTCCTTGTTGGGCGCGCCCTTCGGAATCACCAGGTAGTCGAGGTCGTAGATGCCGCCGGGCCAGTAGATCTTGAGGTCGCGGCCTTCGCGGTTGGCCGCGTCGATGCGGCCGTTGTACACGGTGGTCAGCACCACGTCGCCGGCCACCAGGAACTGCGGCGGCTGTGCGCCGGCTTCCCACCACTGGATGTTGGGCTTGAGTTCGGTGAGCTTCTTGAACGCGCGCTCGGCGCCATCCTTGGTGGCGAGCACCTTGTAGACATCGGCCGGCTTCACGCCGTCGGCCATGAGCGCGAACTCGAGGTTGTAGCGCGCGCCCTTGCGCATGCCGCGCTTGCCGGGGATCTTCTTCACGTCCCAGAAATCGGCCCAGCTGGTGGGCGCGGTCTTGAGCTTCTCGCCGTTGTAGGCCATCACGGTCGACCACACGAACAGGCCGACGCCGCAGTCGGTGACCGCGGCCGGCAGGAAGTCGGCCTTGCTGCCGATCTTGGAGTAGTCGAGCTTCTCGAACAGGCCCTCGTCGCAGCCGCGGGCGGCGTCAGGCGACTCGACCTCGACCACGTCCCAGGTGACCTTCTTGGTCTCGACCATGGCCTTGATCTTGGCCTGCTCGCCGTTGTATTCGACCGGGATGATCTTGGTGCCGGTCTTTTCGTAGGGCTCGTAATAGGCCTTCTTCTGGGCGTTGGCGTTGGCACCGCCGAAGTTGACCACGGTGAGCTGCTGCTGGGCCAAGGCCGGCAGCGCGAAGCCGGCGGCAGCGATGCAGGCGAGAAGGGTCTTTTTCATGGTGGGAATCTTCCTGGGTGATGAAAGGAAACGGGGGAACAACGAGCCGGATTCAGTGGGCATAGATGCGCGCATGCGCCATCGGGAATTCGAGCACCACCGCTTCGCCGGCCTGCGGTGCGGCGGTGCCGCCCGCGCCATCGAGCGGCAGCTTCACGGTGGCGTCGGCCTGGCCGTCGCCCACGCTGCACAGCAGCCGCAGGTGGTCGCCGAAGTAGATGACGCGCGACACCTGGGCGGCGAGCATGTTGGCGCCCTGTGCGGCCGGGCTGCGGTGCAGCACCACGCGCTCGGGGCGGATGCAGGCCTCCACAGCCGCGCCCGCGGCCGCACCGCCGACGTTGAGCCCGTGCAGCACGCGGCCGTCGGGCAGCGTCATCTCGGCGCGCTCGCCGCCGCGGCCCAGCTGGCCCTTGAGCACCGTGTTGTCGCCGACGAAGCCGGCCACGAAGCGGTTGGACGGCGTTTCGTACAGCCCGTCGACCGTGTCCAGCTGCTGGATCACGCCTTCGTTGAACACCGCGACGCGGTCGCTCATGGTGAGCGCCTCGCCCTGGTCGTGCGTCACGTAGACGAAGGTCACGCCCAGCTGGCGGTGCAGGTCCTTGAGCTCGAGCTGCATGTGCTCGCGCAGCTGCTTGTCGAGCGCGCCGAGCGGCTCGTCCATCAGCACCAGCTGGGGCTCGAACACCAGCGCGCGCGCCAGCGCCACGCGCTGCTGCTGGCCGCCCGACAGCTGGCCGGGCAGGCGGTCGGTCATGCCGCGCAGCTGCACCATGTCGAGCGCGCGCTGCACGCGGCGCTGCTGCTCGGCCCTGGGCACCCTGCGCACGGTCAGTGGATAGGCCACGTTCTGCCCCACGCTCAGGTGCGGAAACAGCGCGTAGTTCTGGAACACCATGCCGAAGTTCCGCTTGTGCGGCGGCGTGCCGGTGATCGGCTTGCCGTCGAGCAGGATCTCGCCCGAGGTCGGCGACTCGAAGCCCGCCAGCATCATCAGCGTGGTGGTCTTGCCCGAACCCGAAGGCCCGAGCAGGCTCAGGAACTCGCCGCGGTGAATGTCCAGGTCGAGCTGGCGCACCACCAGGTGCTCGCCGTCGTAGGTCTTCTGGACACGCTGGAAGCGCACCAAGGGTTCTGCTGTCATGGAAGATTTCAGGAAAGGGTCGGTCAGCGCAACGCGGCGAAGCTGTCCGCGAGAAGCGCCAGGCCTTCGTCCACAAGCAAGTCGGATGCCGTGAGCGGCACCAGCACGCGAATTACATTGCCATAGGTGCCGCATGACAGCAGGATTAACCCGCGCCGCGCCGCCTCCGCGACCACCCGGCGGGTCAGCCCGGCGTCAGGCCGCGCGGTGTCGCCGTCTTCGAACAGCTCGATGGCCACCATGGCGCCGAGCCCGCGCACGTCGCCGATGGCCGGCACCCCGGCGGCGATGCGGCGCAACCCCGCCGTGAGCCGCCCGCCCAGCGCCCGGCTGCGCGCCAGCAACTGCTCGTCGTCGAACACCTTGAGCACCGCGAGCGCCGCGGCGCAGCCGATGGGGCTGCCCGCATAGGTGCCGCCCAGGCCGCCGGGCGCGGGCGCATCCATCACCTCGGCGCGGCCCACCACGCCGGAGATCGGAAAGCCGCCGGCCATCGACTTGGCGGTGGTGATCAGGTCCGGCGCCACGGGCCACTGCTCGCTCGCAAACCAGGTGCCGGTGCGCCCGGCGCCGGTCTGCACCTCGTCGGCAATGATCAGGATGCCGTGGCGGTCCGCCAGCGCGCGCAGGCCCTCGACGAAGTCGTTGGGCGCCACATAGAAGCCGCCCTCGCCCTGCACCGGCTCCAGGATGAAGGCCGCCACGCGCTCGGGCTCGATGTCGTTCTTGAACAGCAGCTCGACCGAATGCAGTGCATCGTCCACGCTCACGCCGTGCAGCGCGTTCGGGTACAGCGCATGGAACACCTCGCCCGGGAACGGGCCGAAGCCGAGCTTGTAGGGCGCCACCTTGCCGGTCAGGCCGAGCGTCATCATGGTGCGGCCGTGGTAGCCGCCGTTGAAGGCAATGACGCCGGGCCGCCGGGTGTGGGCGCGGGCGATCTTGACCGCGTTCTCGACCGCCTCGGCGCCGGTGCTCAGGAAGATCGACTTCTTCGCGAAATTGCCCGGCGCCAGCGCGTTCAGGCGCTCGGCCAGCTCCACGTAGGGCTCGTAGGCCAGCACCTGGAAGCAGGTGTGCGAATAAAGATCGACCTGCGCCTTCACGGCGGCGCTGATCTCCGGATGGCAGTGGCCGGTGTTGAGCACCGCGATGCCGCCGGCAAAGTCGATGTAGCGTCGCCCCTCGACGTCCCACACTTCCGCGTTGGCGGCGCGGCTGACGAAGATCTCATGGGCCTGGCCGACGCCGCGGGCCACGGCCGCATTGCGGCGGGCCATGAGGGCGGCATTGCTGAGGTGGGGTTCGCGTTGCATGGGTGCGGCCTGTGCTTTGAAGAAGGAATGCCGGCACTCTAGGTCCCACGAATCGATCCAGCCATGTACACCGGAAGTGATCGCCCGGAAGACTGTACTGGTCTTGTATCCTGTACATACTTTCCTCAATATGGTGCAGGCCGGACTGCTGCAGACGCCCCCGATGCTCATTCTTCGCCCCGAACAGCCGACGCCGCTGGTCAGCCAGATCGTGGAAGGGTTGCGCGGACTGATCGGCTCCCAGAAGCTAAAGGCCGACAGCAAGCTGCCGTCGATCCGCGCCTTTGCCGCGGCCCACGGCGTCAGTGTGTTCACGGTGGTCGAGGCCTACGACCGGCTGGTGGCGCAGGGCCTCCTGGTCTCGCGCGCCAACGCCGGCTTCTTCGTCAAGCGGCGCATCGAGGACAGCGCCGCCGGCGCGGCCAGTGCGCCCCGCCCGGACCCCCGCTTCGACGCCCGCTGGTACCTGCAGCAGATCTTCGAGAACCGCAACCTGCCGCTCAAACCCGGCTGTGGCTGGCTGCCGCACGACTGGCTGTTCGAGGACGGCATGCGCCGGAGCCTTCGCCACCTGGCCTCCGAAGGCGCCGACATCGGCGGCTACGGCCTGCCCTTCGGCCACATGGCGCTGCGCATGGCGACGGCCGAGGCGCTCTCGGAGCAGCAGATCGTGGTCGACGCCGCCCAGGTGCTGCTGACCCAGGGTTCCAGCCAGGCGCTGGACCTGGTGGCGCGCCGCCTGCTCAAGCCGGGCGATTCGGTGCTGGTGGACGATCCGGGTTATCCGAACCTGATGTTCATGCTGCGCTTCCTGGGCGTGGAGATCGTCGGCGTGCCGCGCATCCCCACGGGCTACGACATGCCGGCGCTCGAGGCGCTGCTCGCGGCGCATCGGCCCAAGGCCTTCTTCACCCAGCCTCGGCTGCAGAGCCCGACCTGCTCGATGGCATCGCTGCCGCAGCTGGTGCAACTGCTGCAGCTCGCGCAGGCGCACGACTTCACGCTGGTCGAGAACGACATCTATGCCGAGATGGACGCCTCGATGCGCCCCTCGCTCGCCAGCCTGGGACAGCTGCGCCGCGTGGTCTACGTGGGCAGCTACTCGAAGACCATCTCGCCCAACATCCGCGTCGGCTACGTGGTCGCCCGGCCGGAGCTGCTCGAAGAGCTGGCGCAGCTCAAGATGATCTCGGGCCTGACCTCGTCCGACATCACCGAGCGGCTGGCCTTCGGCATCGTGACCGATGGCCGCTGGCGCAAGCACCTCAAGTCGCTGCGCGAACGCCTCGCGCAGGCGCAGGGCAGCGTCGCGCGGCGGCTGGACGGGCTGGGCTTCGAGCTGTTCCACGAAGCCGCGGCTGGCATGTACCTGTGGGCCCGGCACCCGGACATTGCCGACAGCGCCGAGCTCTCGCGCCGCGCCGCGGCCGAAGGCATCATGCTCGGCCCGGGCCAGCTGTTCCTGGTCAACCCGCATCCCACCGGCTGGCTGCGCTTCAACGTGGCTTTCAGCGAAGACGAACGGCTCTGGCGCTTCCTCGAGCGCAGCATCGAAGAGCACAGGCACGACTGAAGCCGTGCTTCCGCCAGGACCCGGCGGGGGCTCGCCATGGCCTGCAAGCAGGCGCACAATGGCTGCAACCCCTGGCGCAGGCGCATCCTGGATCAGCCATGGTGGAGTGAATACTTGAAGGAATGAAGCGCCGCGTCCGGGCTACGCAAGGAGCCGCGCCATGACCCGCTTCATCGATGTTCACAGCCTGGTTCGCCTGGTGGACGAAACCGGCGTTCCGCAATTCCTCAAGGCCCTGGCCGACGCGCTGCGCGACGACTTCATGCGCTGGCGCGAGTTCGACAAGAAGGCGCGCGTGGCCAGCCACTCGCACCTCGGCGTGATCGAGCTGATGCCGGTGGCCGACGACGGCGCCTACGCCTTCAAGTACGTCAACGGCCATCCGCACAACACGGCCGTGGGCCTGCCCACGGTCATGGCCTTCGGCGTGCTGGCCGAGGTCGATACGGGCTAC
The DNA here is from genome assembly GCF_041154435.1 of Variovorax sp. V116. Classification (NCBI taxonomy): domain Bacteria; kingdom Pseudomonadati; phylum Pseudomonadota; class Betaproteobacteria; order Burkholderiales; family Comamonadaceae; genus Variovorax; species Variovorax sp. V116. Next base: position 4,863,910 of record NZ_AP028661.1, on the reverse strand, counting down.
CCGGTGCTGCTGTCGGAGCTCACGCTCACCACCGCGCTGCGCACCGCCGCCACCTCGGCCATGGCGGCGCAGGCGCTGGCGCGGCCCGGCTCGCGCAGCATGGCGCTGATCGGCAACGGCTCGCAGAGCGAGTTCCAGGCGCTGGCCTTCCATGCGCTGCTGGGCATCGAGGAGGTGCGCGTGTTCGACATCGATCCGCGCGCCACCGACAAGCTGGTGCGCCACCTGTCGGCCTGCACGCCGCTCGAGGTGGTGCGCGCGCCATCGGTCGCCGATGCGGTGCGCGGCGCCGACATCGTGACCACGGTCACGGCGCACCAGGGCCATGCGGTCGTGCTTTCGCCCGGCATGATCGAGCCGGGCATGCACATCAATGCGGTGGGCGGCGATTCCCCCGGCAAGACCGAGCTGCATCCCGACGTGCTGCGCCTCGCGCGCGTGTTCGTCGAGTACGAAGCCCAGACCCGCATCGAGGGCGAGATCCAGCAGCTGCCGGCCGACTTTCCGGTGCACGAGCTCTGGAAGGTGCTGCTCGGCAGCGTGCCCGGGCGCGAGAGTGCCGAGCAGGTCACGGTGTTCGACTCGGTCGGCTTTGCGCTGGAGGACTACACGGCGCTGCGCTATATCCACCAGCTGTCGCTGGAGCGCGGCATCGGCCAGCAGATCGCACTGGTGCCCGAGCTCGACGACCCGAAGGACCTGTTCGGGCTGACGGCGTCCGGCCGGCGCCGTGCCGTGCTGCGGCGTGCGGCATGATGGGCGGCATGCTCACCATCTACAACGACCGGCACGCGCTGCACCAGGGCAAAGTCGAGATGTTCCGCGGCGAACTGGTGCCGTGCTTCGAGGTGCCCGCCCGCGTCGACCATGTGAAACATGAACTGGAGCGCCGCGGCCTGGGCCCGCTGCAGGTGCCCGATGCCTTCGACGAGGCGCTGCTGGCCAGGGTGCACGCGCCGCGCTACCTGGACTTCATTGCGCATGCCTGGGACGAGTGGGTGGCGCTCAATCCGTCGAACGCATCGCGCGATGCGCTGCCTTCGTACTGGCCCACGCGCGGCATGCGCACCGATGTATTGCCGAAGAGCTTTCCCGCGCGCATGGGGCTGTTCTCCTTCGACGCGGGCACGCCGCTCATGGCCGGCAGCTGGGCCGCCGCGCGCCACGGCGCCGCCTGCGCCTGGACCGCGGCGCAGCGCGTCATCGGCGGCGAGCGCGCCGCCTTCGCGCTCACGCGGCCGCCCGGCCATCATGCGGGCGCCGATTTCTTCGGCGGCTACTGCTTCGTCAACAACGCCGCGGTGGCCGCGCAGGCGCTGCGCGATGCGGGCGTGGAGCGGGTGGCGGTGCTCGACGTGGACTACCACCACGGCAACGGCACGCAGGCCATCTTCTACGAGCGCAGCGACGTGCATTTCGCAAGCCTGCATGGCGATCCGCTGACCGACTATCCCTACTACCTGGGCCATGCCGACGAGCGCGGCGCGGGCGCCGGGCTCGGCTTCAACCACAACCTGCCGCTCGCGCGCGGCACCGGCTTCGCCATCTGGCGCGCGGCGCTGAAGGCCGCGCTCGACGGCATTGCCGCGGTGCGCGCAGGCGCGCTGGTGGTGTCGCTCGGCCTCGACACCTTCGAAGGCGACCCGGTCGCGGGCTTTCGGCTGCGGAGCGACGACTACCTGCGCATGGGCGAAGACCTGGCGCGCGCCGGCCTGCCCACGGTGTTCGTGTTCGAGGGCGGCTATGCGGTGGCCGAGGTGGGTGTCAACGCGGTCAACGTGCTGCAGGGTTTCGAGCAGCAGGCCGCGGGCTGAGCCGCAGGCGACAGCAGTCGGGTGAGCACCGATTGCCGCCGCGCCAAGGGCAGGGCCCAATGCGCCCTTTGCTTTTTTTCCCGTTCCAGGAACCCGCCACCATGCCCCGCCGATCCCTTTTCCGTGCCGCCACGCTTGCCGCAGCCTGCGGGCTTCTTCTTTCTCCGCTGGCGGCGCTCGCGCAGGCCTTTCCCTCCAAGCCGGTCAAGCTGGTCATCGCCTTCCCCGCGGGCGGGCCCACCGACATCACGATGCGCCAGCTGGCCGACAACGCCAGCAAGATCCTCGGCCAGCCCGTCATCATCGACAACAAGCCCGGCGCCGGCGGCACCCTGCCCGCGCAGGCGCTGCAGACCGCGCAGCCCGACGGCTACACCGTCGCGCAGATCCCGCTCGGCGTGTTCCGCCTCGGCTACACCACCAAGATCAACTGGGATCCGCTCAAGGACATCAGCTACGTGCTCAACGTCACGGGCTATGCCTTCGGCATCGTGGTGCCGGCCGACAGCCCGTTCAAGACCTGGGCCGACTTCGTCGCCTACGCCAAGGCCAACCCCGGCAGGCTCACCTACGGCTCCACCGGCAACCTCACGAGCCCGCACCTCACGACCGAGCTGATCGCGCAGAAAGCCGGCATCCAGCTGCAGCACGTGCCCTACAAGGGCAGCGCCGACCTGATGCTCGCGGTGGTCAGCGGCCAGCTCATGGCCGCCGCCGACAGCACCGGCTTTGCGCCGCAGGTGGAGGCCGGCAAGCTGCGCGTGCTCAACACCTGGGGCGAGAAGCGCCTCGCCAAGTTCCCCGAGGCCCCGACGCTGAAGGAGCTGGGCTACGACATCGTGCAGAACTCGCCCTTCGGCATCGGCGCCCCCAAGGGCACGCCGCCCGAGGTGGTGAAGAAGCTGCACGACGCCTTCAAACAGGCGATGGAAGAGCCGAGCTACGTGGCCTCGCTCGGCCGCTACGACATGCTGCCCAACTACATGAGCTCGGCGGCCTACACCAAGTTTGCACAGGACACGGTGGTGCGCGAGAAGGCGGTGATCGAGAAGCTGGGGCTGGCGAAGGAGAAGTGAGCCGGCTTGCAGGGATGGCGCGACGGGCCGGTCAGCGCGCAGACAGCACAGCGCGCGCCGCCTCGGCAAAGCCCGCGCCGCGCTCGCCCTCGGTCACGTAGCGCGGCAGGTGCTCCAGCTGCGGCACGAAGCGCGCGACGTTGGCCACGCCGATGCTGCTCGCGAAGGTGCGGAACATGAGCTGGTCGTTGGTGGAGTCGCCCACGTAGGCCCAGCGGTCGAGTTCGTCGTCGAGCGTTCGGCCCCAGAGCTCGCGCACGATCCAGCGTGCGCCTTCGAGCTTGTCGTTGTCGCCGTACCAGCCGTTGATGTGGATGCTGCTCACGGTGGCGTGCATGCCTTCGCTGCGCATCAGCGCGACGACCTGTGCGATGGTTTCTTCGCCCAGTTGCACGAACTCGCTGTGGTCGATGGCGATGTCGGTCTCGCGGCCCGGTGAATCGGTGGCGCGCTGCGCGCCCGGGATCTCGCGCTCGATGCGCGCCAGCACGGCCTGCATGCGCTCGAAGTTGGCGCTGCGCGTGGGCGCATCCTGCATGTAGCGCTTCTCGATCCTGCCCTCGGCCGCGGGCAGCAGCGCCACCGCGCCGTTCTCCGCCACGATGGCATCGACTGGCCATGTGTTGACGAAGGGCAGGCTCCAGCCGACGGGCCGGCCCGTGATCGCCACGATGGCAAGGCCCGCGGCCTTGAGGGCGCCGAGGGCCTGCAGTGCATCGGGCGTGATCGCGCCCTCGGTGGTGAGCGTGTCGTCGATGTCGGTGAACACGCCGGCGAGCGCATGGCGCGTGGGCGCGGCCCAGCGGTCCAGCGGCAGCAGGTGGGTGGGCGAGGGCGGAAGGGAAGTCGGCGAGGGCATGGCGGGCGGGCAATCTCTGCAGAGCCCGTGATCGTACCGGCGGTTTCGTGTAGCATCCCGCCCCCGCCGCGCGTTCACGCCGGCGCGGCGCTTTTTTTCCATGCCCCACATCCTCGTCGACCAACTCCTCAAGAGCTACCGCATCTCCGAGCGCGACCCCGGCGTGATGGGCGCGCTGCGCGGCCTCGTGCGGCGCCGCCACCGCACGGTGCAGGCGCTGTCGGGCGTGTCGTTCTCGCTCGAGCGCGGCGAGCTGCTGGGCTTCATCGGGCCGAACGGCGCGGGCAAGTCGACCACCATCAAGATTCTCTCGGGCATCCTGCGGGCCGACGGCGGGCGCGTGGAGATCGACGGACGCGATCCCTTCGCGGACCGCGAGCGCCACGTGGCGCGCATCGGCGTGGTCTTCGGCCAGCGCACGCAGCTGTGGTGGGACCTGCCGGTGGGCGACGGCTTCGACCTGCTGCGCGACATCTATCGCGTCGAGCCGGCGCGCTATCGGCGCACGCGCGACGAACTGGTCGCGCTGCTGCACCTGGAGCGCGTGCTCGGCCAGCCGGTGCGCCAGCTCTCGCTGGGCCAGCGCATGCGCGCCGAGATCGCGGCGGCGCTGCTGCACGAGCCCGACATCCTGTTTCTCGACGAGCCGACCATCGGCCTCGACGCGCCCTCGAAGCTCGCGGTGCGCGACTTCGTGCGCCGCGCCAACCGCGAGCGCGGCACCACCGTGCTGCTGACCACGCACGACATGCACGACATCGAGGCGCTGGCCGAGCGCGTGATCGTCATCGGCCATGGCCGCGTGCTGGCCGACAGCCCGGTCGAGGCGCTGCGCGCGCAGGTGATGGCCGAGCGCCGGCTGGTGGTCGACTTTGCGCAGGACGCGGCGCTGCCCGACCAGGTGCCCGGCGCCACGGTGCACGCGCGCAACGGCCAGACGCTGGTGCTCGACTTCGATCCCGCGCTGACCTCCGCCCCCGCGCTGATCGCACGCATCGCAGCCGAACACGCGGTGGAAGACATCCGCCTCGAAGGCATGGCCATCGAGGCCGTGATCGCGCGCTTCTATGCCATGCACGGAGCGGCCGAAGCGTGAGCCCGCGCGAGCTGCTGCGCCCCTATGCCGCGGCCTTCGTGTCGCGCTTCATGCAGATGCTGCAGTACCGCACGGCGGCGCTCGCCGGCTTTGCCACGCAGTGCTGGTGGGGCGGCATCAAGGTGATGGTGTTCGCGGCGTTCTACGGCGGCAGCGCCGTCGCAGGCGCGGCGTCGCCGATGTCGCTCGCCCAGGCCGTCAGCTACACCTGGCTCGCACAAGGCCTGCTGGTGCTGCTGCCCTGGCTCGGCGACCCGGAGGTGGCGCAGGCCGTGCGCACCGGCGCGGTCGCCTACGACCGTTTGCGGCCGGTGGATGCGTACGCGCTGTGGTTCGCGCGCAGCGCCGGCTGGATCGCGGCGCGGCTGTTGCCGCGCGTGGCGCTGATGGCGGCCTTCGCGGCGGTCGCGCTGCCGCTGGCGGGGCTCGGCGAGTGGGCCTGGCAGCCGCCCGCGAATGCGGTGGCCGGCCTGGCGTTCCTGCTGTCGATCGGGCTCGCGCTGCTGCTGTCCACCGCGATGGTGATGCTGCTCAACGTGGCGGCCACGGCGGCGCTCAACGAGCGCGGCATCAGCGCGGTGGCCACCCCCGTGGTCATCGTGTTCTCGGGCAACCTGCTGCCGCTGGCGCTGCTGCCCGACGCCTGGCAGACCGCACTGCTGGTACAGCCGCTGGCGGGGCTGTTCGACATTCCGGCGCGGCTGTACTTCGGGCAGCTGAGCGGCTGGCATGCCATGGGTGCGTTGGGGCTGCAGTGCTTCTGGATCGCTCTGCTGGTCGCGTTCGGGCGCCTCGCGATGGGGCGCACGATGCGCAGTCTGCAGGTGCAGGGTGGCTAGGGTGACTTGTTGTTTCCTTGCTGCGCGCCGTCGTTCAGAGCGCGCTCCCGCCGACGGGGTACCTTGCTCCGCGAATGTCCCCCGGCCTGCGGCCTCCTCCTTTATTTCGCTGCGCAAGGCACCCCATCGACGGGAGCGTTATGCGGAGCAGTCGTTGATCAGCGATGCACACCGAGCGTGCCCCAGTGCACAGGGCATCGGGTGCTCCCCGCAGCGAAATCAAGGAGGAGCCCGAAGGGCGGGGGACATTCGCGGAGGGGAGTACCCGGTGGCCTGTGCACGCGCCCTGAACAAGAACAGCAGCGCAAAAAACACAACCAGCGGAAGCCACTGAAATGGGTTCGCTCCCTCTTTTTTTCCGCCTCATGGCCGCCTCGATCAGCGGCCAGGCGAGATACCCCGTCTCGGCCCTGCTGCTGACCCTGGGCCAGTTCCTCGGCACAGGCATCGAGGCGGTTGCCGTCTGGGCGCTGTTCCATCGCTTCGGCGAAGTGCAGGGCTGGGCCATCGGCGAAGTGGCGCTGTTCTACGGCCTGGTCAACTGCATGTTCGCCATCGCCGACGCGCTGGGCCGCGGCTTCGACGTGCTGGGCACCGAGTTCCTGCGCACCGGCACCTTCGACCGGCTGCTGCTGCGTCCGCGCCCGCTGGCGTTGCAGCTCATGGGGCACGACGTGCGCATCAGCCGCCTGGGCCGGCTGCTGCAGGGCCTGAGCGTGCTGGTGTTCGCGACCGTGCAGGCCGACATCGCGTGGACCCCCGGGGCAGTGGCCATCTTCCTGTTCGCGCTGGCCGGTGGCATCGCGCTCTTCCTTGGCATCCTGGTGCTGCAGGGCACGCTGTCATTCTGGACCGTCGAGAGCCTGGAGATCGCCAACGTGCTCACCTACGGTGGCGTGCAGGCGGCGCAGTACCCGCTGGCGCTCTATGCGCAGTGGTTCCGGCGCGTGCTGACCTTCATCGTACCGCTGGCCTGCGTGGCGTACTACCCGGCGCTCGTGATCCTCGGCAAGCCGGATCCGCTGGGCGCGCCCGCCTGGGTGGGCATGGTGTCGCCGCTCGCGGGCTTTGCGTTCCTCGCGGCGGCTTTCGGCGCATGGCGCATCGGGCTGCGCCACTACGCCTCGACGGGCAGCTGAGCCCGCGTCAGCCCGCGTTCTGCAGCGCCAGCCCCGCGTGCTCCCGCAGCGGATGGAAATGGATCTTCGGAAAGCGCTCCTGCGCCAGCCGCACGTCGTAGGGCGAGGTACACAGGAAGGCCAGCGTATCGGCCGCGTCCTTGGCCATGCGCTGCGGGTACGCGTTGACGAACTCGCGCAGCTCGGCCGGCGAATCGGCGGTGATCCAGCGTGCGCCGGTGTACTGGCAGCCTTCGAGCCGCACGTCGGCGTCGTACTCGGCCTTCAGGCGGTGCTGCACCACCTCGAACTGCAGCTGCCCGACGGCGCCCAGCAGCATCGGCCCGCCGATCTCGGGGCGGAACACTTGAATGGCGCCTTCCTCTCCGAGCTGGGCCAGGCCCTGCTGCAGCTGCTTGGTGCGCAGCGGGTTCTTCAGGATCACCGTCATGAACAGCTCGGGCGCAAAGAAGGGCAGGCCGGTGAACTGCAGGCTCGCGCCGTCGGTGATGGTGTCGCCCAGCTGCACGCCGCCATGCGTGGTGAAGCCCACGATGTCGCCGGCGTAGGCCTCTTCGACCGCCTCGCGGCGCTGGCTCATGAAGGTCACGACGCTGGTCGGCCGCAGCTCCTTCGACGTGCGCTGCACCTTGAGCTTCATGCCCGGCGTGTACTTGCCCGAGGCCATGCGCACGAAGGCGATGCGGTCGCGGTGATTGGCGTCCATGTTGGCCTGCACCTTGAACACCACGCCCGCGAAGTCCCGGTCCTCGGGCTGGATCTCCTTCACCACCGGCTGGCGGTTGACCATCGTGGTGCTGGTGCGCGACTGCGGGGAGGGCGCAAGGTCGACCAGCGCATCGAGCACCTCCATCACGCCGAAGTTGTTCACGCCCGAGCCGAAGAACACCGGCGTCTGCTTGCCGGCCAGGAAGGCTTCGCGGTCCCAGGTGGGCGAGGCGCCGGTGGCCAGTTCCATGCTGTCCATGGCGGATTCGAAATCGGCGCCGAAGCGCCTGGTGAGCGTGTCGCGCTCCGTGAGGGCGATGGTCTCGAAGTCGTGCGGCAGCCGCTCGCTGCCCGACTCGAACACCGTCATCGTCTGCGTGCGCAGGTTCATGATCCCGCGGAAGCTCTTGCCCTGGCCCACGGGCCAGGTCATCGGCACGCACGGCATGCCGAGCTCGCGCTCCACTTCGTCGAGGATGTCGAGCGGCTCGCGCACTTCGCGGTCCATCTTGTTGACGAAGGTGATGATGGGCGTGTCGCGCTGGCGGCAGACCTCGATCAGCCGGCGCGTCTGCGCCTCCACGCCGTTGGCCGCGTCGATCACCATCAGGGCCGAGTCGACCGCCGTGAGCACGCGGTAGGTGTCTTCCGAGAAGTCCTTGTGGCCGGGCGTGTCGAGCAGGTTGATCACGTGGTCGCGGTACAGCATCTGCATCACCGACGAGGCTACCGAGATGCCGCGCTGCTTCTCGATCTCCATCCAGTCGGAGGTGGCGTGGCGCGAGGCCTTGCGCGCCTTCACCGAGCCGGCGATCTGGATCGCGCCCGAGAACAGCAGCAGCTTCTCGGTCAGCGTGGTCTTGCCGGCGTCGGGGTGGGAAATGATCGCGAAGGTGCGACGGCGGCGGGTTTCGGAGAGAAAAGACAAGATGGGGCAATCTGCGGGGGGATGGCCCGATTTTAGAAGGCAGCCCCGAGCCGCCTGCCCGACCCGCCGAAAACGCCTTACTTGCGCTGCAGCAGCTTCGTCACTTCATCCACATTGGCCTGGATCCGCTGGCGCACCAGCTCGAACGCATCGGCCTGCGACTTGGCGGCCAGGTTGGCCAGCTCCTTGATGTCGTCGATGGCGCGCTGGAACGACTGGCGGCCGAGCTCGTCGAGCTTGGCGAGGTTGGCCTTGGCATCCTTGCCGGGCATTTCCTTTGCGGCCGTCTGCCATTCGGCGATGGCGCTCTTGATCATCTCGGTCTGCCGCTGCACCACGGTCTGCAGGCCCTGGTAGGACTTCTGGTTCGCCTGCATCAGCGCCTGGAGGTCCTTTTGGCCGCTCTCGAGCAGCTTGCTCGCGCCGCCGGTCAGGTTGAGGTCCTGCAGGCGGTCGGTCATGGCCTTGAGATTCTTCATGGGGTCGAGCATGTCGGCGGCGTCGGGAGCCGCTCGGGTGCTGCTGCTGGCGGTGGTCTTCTTCGCGGCGGCTTTCTTGGCAGTGGCCATGGTGCGGTATCTCCTGTGTCGGGTAAGGAACGGGTGAATGGCAAGGACCGGCGGGCCGGGCCTCGCCACGATACGCCGCGGCAGCCCGCCCGCGGCGCCGCGGCGGCAGGATTTGCCTGCGGGATTTCCCTTGGGCTACATCGGCGGCGCGAAGCCGTTGCGCCCGGCAGTGACGCGCAGCGCCGTGGGCACGCCGTTCCTTTCCTGCGCATTGACCAGCACCTTGGCGCCGGGCACCAGCAGCGCCTCGGTACCGGGGCGGAAGGTCACGACCGGCACGTCGGGCGGCACGATGACGGTTTTTTCGCCGCCCTTGTAGGTCAGCCGCAGCTGCTGCCCGCCGCGCACGGTTTTCGGCGCCGCGGCCAGGTCGGCCACGGTGGCGTTGGTCATGGTGCTCTGCGGCAGCAGGTCCCAGGGGCGGTGGCCTTCGCCGGTGCCGCGCGCGGCCTCGGGGAACACCACCACCTCGAGCGCCTTCTGCGTGCCGTCGGCCTGCGGCATGGCGGCGGTGCCGATGAAGCTGCCCTGCCTGATGTCGGACAGCTTGATCGGGTAGACCTCCGACACGGCCATGTCGGCCGGCCGCGCCAGGCTGACGACCTCGCCGCCGCGGTCCTGGACCACGAGGGCCTTGGCGTCGACGCGCACGATGGTGCCGCGGATGCGCACCGGATCGGAGGCGGCCTGCGCAGAGGCCGGGACCGGCGCGCCGGCGGCAAGAAGAAGGAAGGCGGCCGAGGCCAGCAGGGCAGGGGCAGTGGAGAGTCTGGACAAGCGCATGGGTGGAACTTCCGGGGTTGGGGTCAAGTCAATGTACGCCCCGGATGCGAATTGCGCTTTCCGGCATGTGGGATGCCCCGGCGATTGGCTCGCCTTGGCGCCCCGTCTACAATCCGCGGTTCCGAGGAGCGTTGCAGCGCCGCCAGGCGTGAGGCTCGGACCACATCGCAACCACGCTCACCCGCTGTTCTCGCGGTGAGTCTTTTCCCCGAACGCAGTGGCACCTTTCAAACTAGCTTTGTTGGAGTTCTCATGAGCGCTGTTCTCAAGCCCACCCCCGTTTCCACCGCCGACCAGGCGATTGCCGATCTCTCGCTGGCCGCCTGGGGCCGCAAGGAAATCAAGATCGCGGAAACCGAAATGCCCGGCCTGATGGCCATCCGCGAGGAATTCTCGAAGGCGCAGCCGCTCAAGGGCGCGCGCATCACGGGCTCGCTGCACATGACGATCCAGACGGCCGTGCTGATCGAGACGCTGCAGGCGCTCGGCGCCACCGTGCGCTGGGCTTCGTGCAACATCTTCTCAACGCAGGACCATGCCGCCGCCGCGATTGCCGCCGCCGGCACGCCGGTGTTCGCGATCAAGGGCGAGTCGCTGAAGGACTACTGGGACTACACCCACGCCATCTTCGATTTCGGCCCCAAGGGTTCGCAGGGCGAAGGCCCCAACATGATCCTGGACGACGGCGGCGACGCCACGCTGCTGATGCACCTGGGCCAGCGCGCCGAGAAGGACCTGGGCGTGCTCGCCAAGCCCACCAGCGAGGAAGAACGCATCCTCTACGCCGCCATCAAGGCCAAGCTGGCGGTCGATCCGACCTGGTACACCCGCAAGTCGGCCGAGATCATCGGCGTGACCGAGGAAACGACCACCGGCGTGCACCGCCTGAACGAGATGAGCGCCAAGGGCACGCTGCTGTTCCGCGCCATCAACGTGAACGACTCGGTCACCAAGAGCAAGTTCGACAACCTCTACGGCTGCCGCGAATCGCTGGTGGACGGCATCAAGCGCGCGACCGACGTGATGATCGCCGGCAAGGTGGCCTGCGTGGCCGGCTACGGCGACGTGGGCAAGGGCTCGGCCCAGGCGCTGCGTGCGCTGAGCGCCCAGGTGTGGGTGACCGAGATCGACCCCATCAACGCGCTGCAGGCCGCGATGGAAGGCTACAAGGTCGTCACCATGGAATATGCCGCCGACAAGGCCGACATCTTCGTGACCACCACGGGCAACCGCGACGTGATCCGCCACGAGCACATGGCCGCCATGAAGGACCAGGCGATCGTCTGCAACATCGGCCACTTCGACAACGAGATCGATGTTGCGTCGATCGAGAAGTACGAGTGGGAAGAGATCAAGCCGCAGGTCGACCACATCACCTTCCCGGACGGCAAGAAGATCATCCTCCTGGCCAAGGGCCGCCTCGTGAACCTGGGCTGCGGCACGGGCCACCCGAGCTTCGTGATGTCGTCGTCGTTCGCCAACCAGACCATCGCCCAGATCGAGCTCTTCACCAAGCCCGACGCCTACCAGGCCGGCAAGGTCTATGTGCTGCCCAAGCACCTCGACGAGAAGGTCGCGCGCCTGCACCTGAAGAAGGTCGGCGCGATGCTGACCGAGCTGACGGACGAGCAGGCCGCCTACATCGGCGTGAGCAAGAACGGCCCCTACAAGCCGGACACGTACCGGTACTGATGCGCGCCGACCAATTGCTGGTGGAGCGTGGCCTGGCCGCGTCGCGTTCGCAGGCCGTGCGGCTGATTGCCGGCGGCATGCGCTGGCGCGATGCGGGCAGCGCGGACGCGTGGCGCTCGGTGGTGAAGAACCGCGACGAGGTGCCCGAGTCCGCCGAGGTCGAGCTCGACGACGCGGCCGAGGCGCGCTACGTCTCGCGCGGCGGGCTCAAGCTCGAAGGCGCGCTGGCGGCGAGCGGCGTCAGCGCCGCCGGCAAGCTGTGCCTCGACGTGGGCCAGTCGACCGGCGGCTTCACCGACTGCCTGCTGCAAGCCGGCGCGGCCAAGGTGGTGGGCGTCGACGTCGGCCACGGGCAGCTGCATCCGAAGCTGCGCGAGGACGAGCGCGTGGTGGCCATCGAAGGCGTCAATGCGCGTGCGTTGTCGCCGGACGACCTGCAGGAAGAAGAAGGCGAAGCGCCTTCCGACCTGCGCTTCGACCTGATCGTCGGCGACCTGTCGTTCATCTCGCTCACGCTGGTGCTGCCGGCCGTGGTGCCGTTCCTGGCCGGCGACGGCCAGCTGCTGATGCTCGTCAAGCCGCAGTTCGAGCTGCAGCCGGGACAGGTCGGCAAGGGCGGCATCGTGCGCGACGCGTCGATGTACGCGGTGGTCGAGAAGCGCCTGCGCGACGCCTGCGAGGCGCTCGGGCTGCGCGTGCTGCGGTGGTTCGACAGCCCGATTGCGGGCGGCGACGGCAACCGCGAGTTTTTCATTCACGCCGTTCGCGCGGACACTGCGAACGGTTCCTAGGAGACGCAGGTGCGCCTTCCATTGAGTTTCGAGTTCTTTCCGACCAAGACGCCCGAAGGCGCGGTCAAGCTGCGCGCGGTGCGCCAGCAGCTGTATGCGCGCAAGCCCGAGTTCTGCTCGGTGACCTACGGCGCGGGCGGCTCCACGCACCAGGGCACTTTCGGCGCGGTGCAGGAGATCCTGTCCGAGGGTGTCGATGCCGCCAGCCACTTCTCGTGCATCGGCGCCACGCGCGCCACCGTGCGCGAGCAGCTGGCCGAGCTCAAGGCGATGGGCGTGAAGCGCCTGGTCGCCCTGCGCGGCGACCTGCCGAGCGGCTATGGCATCGGCGGCGAGTTCCAGTACGCGAGCGACCTCGTGGCCTTCATCCGCGAGGAGACCGGGCGCGACTTCCACATCGAGGTGGCCTGCTACCCCGAGGTGCATCCGCAGGCACGTTCGCCCGAGGCCGACCTGCAGGCCTTCGCCGCCAAGGTGAAGGCCGGTGCCGACTCGGCGATCACGCAGTATTTCTTCAGTCCCGAGGCGTACTTCCGCTTTGTCGACGACAGCCGCAAGCTCGGGCTCGACCTGCCGATCGTGCCGGGCATCATGCCGATCACCAGCTCGACGCAGCTCATGCGCTTCTCGGATGCCTGCGGCGCCGAGATCCCGCGCTGGATCCGCCTGCGGCTGCAGGGCTTCGGCGACGACACGGCCTCCATCAAGGCCTTCGGACTCGACGTGGTGACCGACCTGTGCGCGCGCCTGCAGGGTGGAGGCGCACCGGCGCTGCACTTCTACACGATGAACCAGTCGGCGGCCACGCTGGCTGTACTGGAGCGCCTCGGTTGAAGGGGTGGCGTCCTGGGGCAGGCCATCGGCTGCTCACTTCGCTTCGCATTGCGCTCGTCGCGGCCACCTGCGTGCTGGCCGGCTGCGCCATGCCGCCGGCCACCGAGGGCGGGCCGGCCGACAAGGAGGACGCCAAGCTGCTGCCCCTGCCGCGCAAGCTGGCGGTGCCGCCGGGCGCCCCGGCCCGCTCGAGCGTGCCTTCGGTGCGCTACGACCTCGCGGTATCGGGAATTGGCGAGGCCGACGACGGCGTGCCCGGGGACAGCGGCCCGCGCGAGATCTTCGAGCGCGGCGGGGCCTCGTGGTACGGCATCCAGTTCCACCAGCGCAAGACCGCGAGCGGCGAGCGCTTCGACATGATGGCCATGACGGCGGCCCACAAGACCTTGCCGTTCAATACCCGCGTTTGCGTGCGCAGCCTCGTCAACGGCAGCGAGGTGCTGGTGCGCATCACCGACCGGGGGCCCTATGCGCAGGGCCGCATCATCGACCTGAGCCGCGGCGCGGCCGAGCGCATCGGGCTGATCGGGCTCGGCATCAAGCAGGTGGCGCTGACGATCATCGACCGCGAAGGCATGCGCTGCGGCGGCTCCGAGGTGGAGGAAGACGTGGCGCAGGCCCAGGCGCCGGCGGCTGCGCCCGCACCCGCGCGCCGCCAGGTGAAAGTGCCATCGCGCCGCCGCCGCTGAAGCAGCGAAAGACCGCCGGGCCTAGCCGCCCGCGTCGAGCGAGAAGGTGGCGTGCCGGTCCTGCGCCAGCCGCTCCGCCAGTTGGGGCAGCGCGGCCGCCAGCAACGGCTTCAGCGTGTAGGGCGGGTTGATCAGGAACATGCCGCTGGCCGGCAGGCCCGGACGCTGGGTTTCACCCGTGGGCGTGGTGGTCAGCTTGCTCGACTTGACCGTGAGCGTGGCGTGCAGCCAGGGCTTGCCGGCCTTGGTGGCCAGGGTCTTGAGCCGGCGCGGCAGGTCGTGCGCCTCGGGGCGCGGAATGATCGGATACCAGATGGCGTAGGTGCCGGTGGCAAAGCGCTTGAGCGCCTCGGCCGCGAAGTCGAGCACGCGGCCGTAGTCGCTCTTGATCTCGTAGCTCGGGTCCATCAGCACCAGCGCGCGGCGCGAGGGCGGCGGCAGGAACTTGGTGGCGCTGCCGAAGCCGTCCTCGCGCAGCACCGCGATCTGCCGGCCCGCCTCGAGCTGGGCGATGTTGGCGTCCAGCGTGCGGGCATCGGTGGGGTGCAGCTCGAACAGCTTGAGCTTGTCGTGGTCGCGCAGCAGGTGCTGCACGATGAAAGGCGAACCCGGATAGATGCGGGCGCCGCCCTTGGGGTTGAAGTCGTGGATCACGCTCAGGTAGCGCGCAATCGCATCGGCCAGGGGCGCCTCGGCTTCGGGGGCGGCCTTCTTGGCGGCGGATTTGGCGGCAGGGGCCGGGGCGGCAGGTGCTTTCTTGTCCGCCAGCAGGCGCAGCACGCCTTCGGCGGCCTCGCCGCTGGTGCCGGCGTAGTCGCCGTCCAGGCGGTACAGGCCGGCGCCGGCGTGGGTGTCGACCACGGTCAGAGCTGCCTCTTTTTCGAGCAGGTGGTCGAGCGTGGCAATCAGCACCGTGTGCTTGAGCACGTCGGCGTGGTTGCCGGCGTGGAAGGCGTGGCGGTAACTGAACATGGGGTCGATGGTAACGGCTTGGACGGCCGCTGGGCCCAAATTTGCCCCGATTGGCCGATTCTTCGTATAATCGCGGGCTTCGCAGCGTTTTTGTAGCCCCGCGGCGGAGATTATCCCCACCTAAGAGATTCCCGTCAGAGGAACGCCGACCGTGGAAAAGGGCTCGCCAAACCCTCTTTATAGAGAAAACTCATGACCAAAACGTTCAGCGCCAAGCCCGCTGACGTGACGCACGAGTGGTTTGTGATTGACGCGACCGACAAGGTCCTCGGACGAGTAGCCAGCGAAGTTGCTCTCCGTTTGCGCGGCAAACACAAGGCCATTTACACGCCTCACGTCGATACCGGTGACTTCATCGTCATCATCAACGCAGCCCAGCTGCGCGTCACCGGCGCCAAGCCGATCGACAAGGTCTACTACCGTCACTCGGGCTACCCGGGCGGTATCACGGCCACGAACTTCCGCGACATGCAAGCCAAGCACCCGGGCCGCGCCCTGGAAAAGGCCGTCAAGGGCATGCTGCCCAAGGGCCCGCTCGGCTACGCGATGATCAAGAAACTCAAGGTGTACGGTGGTGCAGAGCACCCGCATACCGCCCAACAGCCCAAAGTGCTGGAACTGTAAGGAGCCTTGAGAATGATTGGTGAATGGAACAATGGCACCGGCCGTCGCAAATCGAGCGTCGCCCGTGTGTTTCTGAAAAAGGGCACCGGCAAGATCACGGTCAACGGCAAGGACATCCAAGAGTTCTTCGGCCGCGAAACCTCGATCATGATTGCCAAGCAGCCCCTGGTGCTGACCAACAACCTCGAAGCATTCGATGTCATGGTCAACGTCAATGGCGGTGGCGAATCGGGCCAGGCCGGCGCAACGCGCCACGGCATCACCCGTGCGCTGATCGACTACGACGCAAGCCTCAAGCCGGTGCTGAGCCAGGCCGGCTACGTCACGCGCGATGCACGTGAAGTCGAGCGCAAGAAGGTCGGTCTGCACTCTGCACGCCGCCGCAAGCAGTTCAGCAAGCGCTGATCCTGTTCATTGCGAACAAAAGCCGCCTCCGGGCGGCTTTTTCATTGCCGCGGCCTTGGCGGATGTGCGTTCGACCCCACTTGCGTTGGGTGCTCGCTGCCATCCGCCAGCCAGGAATGCGGCATTGCAGTAGCATTGGTTCATTGGCCGCATGTACGGCCCCCAAGGAGTTATCCCCCATGAGCGCTGTTGCCGAAAACATCCAGACCCAGATGCCCGAACCGATCGTCTTCACCGACAGCGCGGCTGCCAAGGTGGCCGACCTGATCGCCGAAGAGGGCAATCCCGACCTCAAGCTGCGCGTGTTCGTGCAGGGCGGCGGGTGCTCGGGCTTCCAGTATGGTTTCACCTTCGATGAAATCACCAACGAAGACGACACCACCATGACCAAGAACGGCGTGTCGCTGCTGATCGATGCCATGAGCTACCAGTACCTGGTCGGCGCCGAGATCGACTACAAGGAAGACCTGCAGGGCGCCCAGTTCGTGATCAAGAACCCGAACGCCACCAGCACCTGCGGCTGCGGATCGAGCTTCTCGGCCTGATGCCGGGCTGATGCTGCCCCCGCCAGCCTTCGTTCCTTGAAAAAAGCCGCCTTCGGGCGGCTTTTTGCTGCCTGCCGCTTTTCCTTCCCCCTCGCTGCCCCATGACATCCGCCGCCACGGCCATCGATCCTGCCCGCAAGAGCCTGCTCTGGCTCGTGGCGATCGGCTTCTTCATGCAGACGCTCGACGCCACCATCATCAACACCGCGCTGCCCGCCATGGCCGCGAGCCTTGGCGAAAGCCCGCTGCGCATGCAGTCGGTGGTGGTGGCCTACGCGCTGACCATGGCAATGCTGATTCCGGCCTCGGGCTGGATCGCCGACAGGTTCGGCACGCGGCGCGTGTTCTTCTCGGCCATCGTGCTGTTCGTCGTCGGCTCGGTCCTGTGCGCCTTGTCGGTGGGCGTGGGGCAGCTGGTGGCTGCGCGGGTGGTGCAGGGCCTGGGCGGCGCCTTGCTGCTGCCGGTAGGGCGGCTGACGCTGCTGCGCACGGTGCCGCGCGGGGAGTTCCTGCAGGCGATGAGCTTCGTTGCCATTCCGGGGCTGATCGGGCCGCTGCTCGGGCCCACGCTGGGCGGCTGGCTGGTGCAGTACGCCTCCTGGCACTGGATCTTCCTGATCAATGTGCCTGTGGGGTTGGCGGGCTGCCTGGCAACGCTGCGCTTCATGCCCGACCTGCGCGGGGCCATCCAGCGCCGCTTCGATGGCGCGGGCTATGCGATGCTGGCCTTCGGCATGGTCGCGATCTCGCTGGCGCTCGACGGTGTCTCGGGCGCGGGGCTGCGCCAGGTCAGCGTGCTGCTGTTGCTGGTGTTCGGCTTTGCGAGCGTGGTGGCCTATTGGCTGCATGCCGCGCGCCGGCCCGAGCCGCTGTTCTCGCCCTCGCTGTTCGGCGTGCCCACGCTCAGCATCGGCTTGCTCGGCAACCTGTTCTCGCGGCTCGGCAGCAGCTGCATGCCGTTCATGGTGCCCCTGCTGCTGCAGGTGTCGCTGGGCTATTCGCCGCTTCGGGCGGGGCTCATGATGCTGCCGATCGCGCTGGCCGGCATGGCCATGAAGCGTTTCGCGACCCCGCTGATCACGCGCCACGGCTACCGCAAGGTGCTGGTGGCCAACACCGTGCTGGTGGGCCTGGCGATGGGCAGCTTCGGCCTGACCGGGCCGGACCAGCCGGCTGCGCTGCACATCCTGCAGTTGCTGGCCTTCGGCGCTGTCAACTCGCTTCAGTTCACGGCCATGAACACCATCACGCTGAAGGACCTGGACGGCAGCATGGCCAGCAGCGGCAACAGCCTGCTCTCGATGGTCCAGATGCTTGCAATGAGCCTTGGCGTGGCGGCTGCGAGCGCAGTGCTGGCCGGCTACAACGGTGTTTTTGGCCTCGAGACGGCAAAGCAGACGCTCGATGCCTTCCAGGCCACTTTTGCCACCATGGGGCTCGTCACGATCGCTTCTGCGCTGATCTTCTGGCATTTGCCAGCAGAAGTGCGTGCCGCCCATCCCGCCCAGCCCGAAGTTTCAGGCCAGGGGTGAGGGCAACTTCGCCCGGTCAGGCCGGATAGATCGCCCCGAGCACGCGCCCGCCTCTTGCGCCTGTCACGCTGGCCAGGTTGCCGGCTTCGCGCCGCAGGGTGCTGCGGGCCAGCCAGGCAAAGGCCGCGGCCTCGACCTGCAGCGGAGGCAGGCCGTGGGCCGTGGAGGCGGCCACTTCCACGCCGGGCAAGTGCGCGCGCAGGCGCTCGATCAGATGGTCGTTCAGCGCTCCGCCGCCGCAGACGATCAGCAGTTTGCTATCGCTTCCATAGCGGAGAACGTCGGCTGCACATACGCTGGCGGTGAATTCGGTCAGGGTGGCCTGCACGTCGGCGGGCGCCGCGCCGATGGCCGGGGCCAGGCAGGCGGAAAGCCATGCAGGATTGAACAGGTCGCGCCCGGTGCTCTTGGGAGGCGCCTTTGCAAAATACGGATCGGCCTGCAGCCGCGCAAGCAGGCCGGGCAGCACCTGTCCGCTGGCGGCCCACCGGCCGCCGCGGTCGAAGGGCTGGCCGGTATGGAGCTGGCTCCAGTGGTCCATCAGGGCATTGCCGGGGCCGCAGTCGAAGCCGAGCACCGCCGGCTCCCCCGGCGCATCGGCCGCGGGCAGCAGGCTCAGGTTGGAAATGCCGCCGATGTTCAGCACCGCCACGGGTTGGCCCGCGCGCGCGAACAGTGCGCGGTGGAAGGCCGGCACCAGCGGCGCGCCCTGTCCACCCGCCGCCAGGTCGCGGCTGCGGAAGTCCTCCACCACGTCGATGCCGGTCAGCTCGGCCAGCAGCGAGGGGTTGTTGATCTGCAGGGTGTAGCCGACGCCGTCGAACTCGGTGGGCCGGTGGCGCACCGTCTGTCCGTGCGCGCCGAGGGCCGCCACCTGGCTGGCAGGAGTGCCGCTGTCCGCCAGCAGCTGGCTGGCGACGCCGGCATAGATCCGGGCCAGGCCGTTGCCGGCCAGCGCGGCGCGATGGAGTTCGTTGTCGCCGGGGGTGTTGAGCGCCATCAGCTCGGCCCGCAAGGCGGCCGGAAAGGGCGCCGTGGCATAGGCCCGCACGGCGATGCGGCCATCCGCGAAATCGGCCAGCACGCCATCGACCCCGTCGAGCGAGGTGCCGGACATCAGGCCGATGAACAGTTCGCCGGCCACGTCGATGGGAAGGCGAGCCGCGCGCCGGGGCTCAGTCCGCGCTGGCCTGGATGACCGAGAAGGCGGCCGCCAGCTCGGTGCGCGCGCCGACCGCAATGCGCTCGAAGGCCGGGCGCAGGGAAGCCGTGATGGGCGCGCCGCCCTCCTGGGCGATGGAGGTCGGATCCTGGTATTCGCCGTTCACGCGGAACTCGAAGTGCAGGTGCGGGCCGGTGGCCCAGCCGGTGGAGCCCACGGCACCGATCGTCTGGCCCTGGGTGATGCTCTCGCCGGCCTTGACGTTGATGCGGCTCAGGTGGGCGTAGGCCGTCTGCTGGTTGTTGCGGTGCTTGATGATGACGATGTTGCCGTAGCCGCTTTGCGTACCCGCGAAATCGACCGTGCCGTCGCCGACGCTGCGCACCGCGGTACCCGTGGGGGCTGCGAAGTCGATGCCGTTGTGCTGGCGCCAGCTGTTGAGGATCGGGTGCATGCGCATTGCGAAGCCGCTCGACACGCGCGAGAACTCGACCGGCGAGCTCAGGTAGGCCTTGCGGAGGCTATCGCCGTTCGGGCGGTAATAGCTGCCCTTTTGGCCCTGGGGCTGGAACCACACGGCCTGGTGCACCTTGCCGCCGCTCTCGAACTCGGCCGAGAGCACGCGGCCGCTGCGCAGCGCCTGGCCGTCGGCCTCGAAGGTTTCGTAGACCACGGCGAAGCGGTCGCCCTTGCGCAGCGCGCGCACGTCGACGTCGCCCGCGAAGATGTCGGCCAACTGGCTGGCCACCGCGTCGGGCACGCGGGAGTCGTCGGTGGCGGCGAACAGCGAGGTGCGGATGACGCCGCTGGCCAGGCGCGTGCCCGGCGTCAGCGTGTCGCGCTCGGTGAGCGCCACGAAGCCGACCGGCGTGCGCTCGATGACGAAGCGCTTGAAGCCGCCGTCGCCGTCGGGAATCCAGCGGGCGCTCAGCTTCTTGAGCTGGTTTTCCTGCGTGGCTTCGGCTGTGACGGTGCGCCCGGCGCGGGCGAACAGGGCATTGCGGGCTTCGCTGCTGCCGCGCACGAAGGCGGTGGCGGCCGGGTCGGAGATGCCCAGGCGCTTCAGCAGGGCCTCGGCCGTGTCGCTGGAGCGCGTGATGTCGGTGCGAAACAGCGTGAAGCTGAAGTTTTCCAGCGATTCGCTCTGTTCGGCGAAGGACAGCGGAGCGGTCGCTTCGAGGACCTGCTGCACCGGGAGGTCGGCGGCGTCGGGGCCCAGGGAGGCCACCGCCAGGGTTCCGGCGCTCAGCAAGGCAGCCGCGATGAGCGCGGTGATCTGCTTGGGATAGGTCCGGAATGTATAGGCCACGCGAGAAGCCAAAAGCTCCTCGGCGGCGAGAATGCCGTTGATCAAACTATGAATTCCAGCTCAGGTTCTGCAAATCCGCGCTGCAAAGCCCAGGTCGGACGGGGCGGCAGGGCGGTGCGGAAAAAGCGCCGCTTAGAATTCGGCGCTAGAAAAGTCGGGCTGAGTATAGCTTCGGCAACCTGAAAATCAGCTAAAAAAGCCTATGAATGCCGAATCTGTTACATCCACAAGCCTCTCGGATGGTGTAAGACGAGCGCTCGAAATATCGCTCAGGGGCACCGACGAACTGCTGCCGCAGGATGAATGGGTGCGCAAGCTGCAGCGCTCGGAAGCCAGCGGGACGCCGCTGCGCATCAAACTGGGGCTCGATCCGACCGCCCCGGACATCCACATCGGCCACACGGTGGTGCTCAACAAGATGCGGCAGCTGCAGGACCTGGGGCACCGGGTCATCTTCCTGATCGGCGACTTCACGACCACCATTGGCGATCCCTCGGGCCGCAACAGCACCCGCCCGCCGCTGACCCGCGAGCAGATCGAGGCCAACGCCCAGACCTACTACCGGCAGGCCAGCCTGGTGCTGGACCCCGAAAAGACCGAGATCCGCTACAACTCCGAGTGGAGCGACCCGCTGGGCGCCCGCGGCATGATCCAGCTGGCCGCCAAGTACACGGTGGCGCGGATGATGGAGCGCGACGACTTCAACAAGCGCTTCAAGGCCGGCCAGTCGATCTCGGTGCACGAATTCCTCTACCCGCTGATGCAGGGCTATGACTCGGTGGCCCTGAAGAGCGACCTCGAGCTGGGCGGCACCGACCAGAAGTTCAACCTGCTCGTCGGCCGGCATCTCCAGCAGGAATACGGCCAGGAACCGCAGTGCATACTCACTATGCCGTTGCTGGAAGGGCTCGATGGCGTCGAGAAGATGTCCAAGAGCAAGAACAACTACATCGGCATCAGCGAAGACGCCAACACCATGTTCGCCAAGGTGCTGTCGATCTCCGACGAGCTGATGTGGCGCTGGTACACGCTGCTGAGCTTCCAGTCGCTCGCGCAGATCGAGGCGCTCAAGGCCGAGATCGCGGCCGGCCGCAATCCCAAGGATGCGAAGGTGGCGCTGGCCAAGGAAATCACCGCGCGCTTCCACAGCGCGGCCGCCGCCGAGACCGCGGAACAGGATTTCATCAACCGCAGCAAGGGCGGCGTGCCCGACGACATTCCCGAGCTGTCGCTGGGCGGGGCCCCGCTGGGCATCGCGCAGCTGCTCAAGCAGGCCGGGCTCGCGCCTTCGGCCTCCGAAGGCAACCGGCTGATCGACGGCGGCGGCGTGCGCGTCGACTCGGTGGTGGTCAGCGACAAGGCGCTCAAGCTGCCCGCGGGCCGCTACGTGGTGCAGGTGGGCAAGCGCAAGTTCGCGCGCGTGACCCTCGGCTGAGGGGCCGCCGGCTGGCGCACCGCGCGCTTGGCCGTCAGCGGACTTCGATCGTGACGCGCCGGTTGCGCGGCTCGTCCACCTCGTCGGCGGTGGGTACCGCGAGTTCGCGCTCGCCGCGGCCCACGGCCTCGATGCGCTTGGCCGGGAACTGCCGTTCCACGAAAAGCTGCACCACTTCCTGCGCGCGCCGCTGCGAGAGCATGTCGTTCTGCTCGAGCGCGCCCTTGGTGTCGGTGTGCCCGGTCACCACGATGTCGCTGCCGCTGCGGCTTTGCGCGGCCATCAGCGCTTCGTTCATGACCTGTTGCGACGCAGGCGTGAGCGTGGTGCCGCCCACTTCGAAATACACCGTGTAGCGCTGCGGCGCGGGCGGCCGCATGTCGAACAGGACCTTGTGGTCCGCCTGCACCTTGGCCGGGTCGGCCTGGTCGACCACCGGCGCGCCGGAGGCGCCTACCGCAGCGGTTGCGCGCTGATAGGGCCTGGAAAGAACTTCCTCGCCGTCCTTTGCGCGCACGATCACGGCAGAAGGCTTGTCGTCCGCCTGGGGCAGCAGCACCACGCGGGTGCCCGGCGTCGAGCATGCGGCCAGCAGCGCAGTGGCCAGCGTGGCAGCAAGAAGAAAGGTCCGGTCCGTCGTCGTCTTCCTCATGGCTGGCCGTCGCTCTGCACGATGAAGTCGGTTCCGCGAATGCCGATGGTGGCGGTTTGCGTCTCCACCCGTATCGCGTCGGGGTTGGTCTTGCCGATCAGGCCGGTGATCATGCGCATCGAGCCGCGCAGCAGCGAGACCAGCACGCCGCCTTCGTGCGTGGTGGCGTTGAAATGGAATTCCTTCAGGTCCAGCCGCGACGAAGGCCCGACCACCAGCGTGGTGTCGTCGCGCAGGACCACGGAGGCGGAAGAATCGGGGCCGGTCACGATGCGGTCCACGGCGGCCAGCGCATCGCCCGCATTGGCCGCGCGGGGCGTGCCGGCGGTACTGAGCAGCTGCACGTTGCCCCGCACCGATTTCACGAACCCTGCCTGTGGTTCTGCAGTGGGCATGGAGCCTGCAGGACGCGCAGGCGCCTGCGTCTGCGCCAACGCCGCTGCGCCCCAGAAGGCGAAGCCTCCCACGGCGATCAGGATTTTTTTCATCATCATTCTTCTGCGAATGTCTCGCGGTGCCACAAATATTAAATACATGGAGTCGGCGGATGGAGGCCGCGCTCGATAATTCGATCGCGGATGCGGACCTTTGCCGCATTCTTGCCGACTTTTATCGCCAACGCCTTTCCTGCATGACTTTCACGCCCAAGACGCTGCTTCGTGTTTCCGTGGTGGTTGCGCTCGTCACCATCCTGCTCAAGGGCCTGGCGGGCTATGTGACAAACTCGATGGGCCTGATCTCCGATGCGATGGAGTCCTTCGTCAACCTTGCCAGCGCGATGTTCGCGCTGGGCATGGTGACCATCGCCTCGCGGCCGGCCGATGAAGACCATCCCTACGGCCACCACAAGGCCGAATATTTCTCTTCGGGCTTCGAGGGCATCCTGATCGTCGGCGCCGCGGCCGCCATCCTCTGGGTCTCGGTGCAGCGGCTGCTTGCGCCGCAGCCGCTCGAGCAGCTGGGCTGGGGGCTCGGACTCTCGGTGGTCAGCTCGGGCTTCAACGCGGCCCTGGCTTTTGCGCTGTTCCGCGCCGCGCGGACGCACCGCTCGATTGCGCTCGAAGCCGATGCGCGGCACCTGATGACCGACGTGTGGACCTCGGCCGGGGTGGTGGTCGGCATCGTGGCCGTGCACTTCAGCGGCTGGCTCTGGCTCGACCCGGTGCTGGCCATTGGCGTGGCGCTCAACATCGTGCGCGAAGGCGTCAGGCTGGTGTGGCGCTCGTCGCAGGGACTGATGGACGAGGCGCTCGACGCCGAGACCATTGCCACGCTGCGCGCCACGCTCGACCAGTTTGCCGCACGCATGCCGGAAGGCACGCGCATGCGCTTCGACGACATGGTGACGCGGCGCGCGGGCCAGCGCCGCTTTGCCGACCTGCACATGCATGTGCCCGGCGAGTGGACGCTGCAGCATGCCGCCGCGATGCGCGACGAGCTGGAACAGGCACTGATGGACGCCGTGCCGGGCCTGCGCGTGACCATTCAGCTGCTGCCGCTGGGCATGGAAGCGCGCGGGCCGCGCATCGAGGAGGAAGCCGCATGAAAGCCATCGTCCAGCGCGTGGCCAGCGCGCGCGTCGACATCGCAGGGCAGACCGTCGGCGCGATCGGCGCCGGCCTGCTCGTGCTGCTGTGCGCCGAGCGCGGTGATGCCGATGCCATGGCCGACCGCATGCTTGCCAAGCTCCTGAAGCTGCGCATCTTTTCGGACGAGGCGGGCAAGATGAACCGCAGCGTGCAGGACATCGGCGGCGGACTGCTGGTGGTGAGCCAGTTCACGCTGGCGGCCGACGTGAGCGGCGGCAACCGGCCCAGCTTCACGCAGGCGGCAGCGCCCGACGAGGGGCGGCGGCTCTACGACTATTTCGTGGACCGGGCCCGCGCCGCCCATCCGTTGGTGGCCACCGGCGAGTTCGGCGCCGACATGCAGGTGCACCTGGTCAACGATGGGCCGGTCACCATCCCGCTGCAGATGGCGTAGCGCCGCCGCGCGCGGGCCTCAGCGGCCGTACGGATTGCGGATGCCGAGGCCTGCGAGGATCTCGATCTCGCGCGCTTCCATGGCTTCGGCGTCGGCCTCGCCGGTCTCGTGGTCCCAGCCCTGCGCATGCAGCGTGCCGTGAACCAGCAGGTGCGCGTAATGCGCGGCCAGGGTCTTGCGGTGCTCCTTCGCCTCGCTCGCGACCACCGGCGCGCACAGCACCAGGTCGGCCATCACCATCGGGCTCTGGGTGTAGTCGAAGGTCAGCACGTTGGTGGCGTAGTCCTTGCCGCGGAACTCGCGGTTCAGGCGCTGGCCTTCCTCGGCATCGACGATGCGCACCGTGATCTCCGCGTCGATCTCGAGTGCATGGCGGATCCAGCGCGTGACGCTGTGGCGCGGCAGCGCGGCGCGGTGCCGTTCGACGCCCTTGAAGCGCGCGAACTGAAGCGAAAGGGACAGTGCGGGCAGCGCCATCTCAATGCGCTCCGCTGCGCTTGCGCTGCCCGTCGTAGGCATCGACGATCTTGGCCACCAGCGGATGCCGCACCACGTCGGCGCTGGTGAAGTGCGTGATCGAGATGCCGTTCACCCGCCTGAGCACGCGCTCGGCATCGATGAGCCCGCTCAGCTGCTGCTTGGGCAGGTCGATCTGGCTCACGTCGCCCGTCACCACCGCCTTGGCGCCGAAGCCGATGCGCGTGAGGAACATCTTCATCTGCTCGACCGTGGTGTTCTGCGCTTCGTCGAGGATGACGAAGGCGTTGTTCAGCGTGCGCCCGCGCATGAAGGCCAGCGGCGCTATCTCGAGCGCATTGCGCTCGAAGGCCTTCTGCACCTTCTCGTAGCCCATCAGGTCATAGAGCGCGTCGTACAGCGGGCGCAGGTAGGGGTCGACCTTCTGCGTCAGGTCGCCGGGCAGGAAGCCGAGGCGCTCGCCCGCTTCCACCGCCGGCCGCGTGAGCACGATGCGCTGCACCGCGGCGCGCTCCAGCGCATCGACCGCGCAGGCCACCGCGAGGTAGGTCTTGCCGGTGCCGGCCGGGCCGATGCCGAAGGTGATGTCGTGCTTGGCGATGTTGTCGAGGTACAGCGCCTGCGTGGGCGTGCGCGCGCGCAGGTCGGCGCGGCGGGTGACGAGCAGGGCCGAGTCCTCGTCGCTCATCGAGCCGTCGCCCGCGAGCGTGAGCTGCACCACGGCCGGATCGATCGGGCGCTGCGCGATCTCGTAGAGCGCCTGCAGCACGTCCATGGCGCGCTGCGCGGCGGCCTTGGGGCCGTCGACCTTGAACTGCTCGTGGCGGTGCGCGATCTTCACGCCCAAGGCCTCCTCGATGCGGCGCAGGTGCGCGTCCAGCGGGCCGCACAGGTGGCCCAGGCGCGAGTTGTTGGGGGGAGCAAAGGTGTGTCGCAGAATCACGCCGGACATTTCAAGGAAAAAGGGCACCCATGATAGGCAAACTCACCGGCATCCTGGCCGAGCGCAACCCACCGCAGGTGGTGGTGGACTGCAACGGCGTCGGCTACGAGGTCGATGTGCCGATGAGCACGTTCTACAACCTGCCCGGCACCGGAGAGCGCGTTTCGCTGCTCACGCACTTCGTGGTGCGCGAGGACGCGCAGATTCTCTACGGTTTCGGCACCGCCGAGGAGCGTGCGGCCTTTCGGCAACTCATCAAGATCAGCGGCGTGGGCCCGCGCACCGCGCTCGGCCTGCTGTCGGGCATGAGCGTGGGCGAGCTGGCGCAGGCGATCACCACGCAGGAGCTCGGCCGGCTCGTGAAGATCCCGGGCATCGGCAAGAAGACCGCCGAGCGGCTGCTGCTCGAACTCAAGGGCAAGCTGGGCGCCGACATCGGCCTGCCCGCCCATGCGGCCACCGACGCGCAGGCCGACATCCTGCAGGCGCTGGTTGCGCTGGGCTACAGCGACAAGGAAGCCGCGCTGGCGCTCAAGGCGCTGCCCAAGGACGCGACGGTGAGCGAAGGGATCAAGCTGGCGCTGAGGGCATTGGCGAAATAACCGGGCGCGTGCGCGGCGCCGGTCATTCGGGCGTCAGCCCGATCTCCTTCACCAGCGCGCCCCAGTCGCGCATGTCCTTCTGGATCGTCGCCGCGAACTGCTCGGGCGTGTTCTGCGGCAGGTCGTTGAAGTTCAGCTCATACATGCGGCGCACCACCGCAGGGTCGCGCAGCACCTGGTTCACGGCTTCGTTGAGCTTCTTCACGACGGCCGGCGGCGTCTTGGCCGGCGCCAGCAGGCCGTACCAGGCGTAGGTGGTGAAGGGGTAGCCGCTCTCGGTCATGGTCGGCACGTCGGGCAGCATCGGGATGCGCGAGGGGCCGCTGTTGGCCAGCGCGCGGATGCGGCCGGCACGCACGATCTCCACGGTCGACGAGATGTCGGCGAACGCCGCATCCACCTGGCCGCCCACCAGGTCCTGCACGCAGGGGCCGCTGCCCTTGTACGGTACGTGCGTCATCACCAGGCCGGCCTGCTTCTTGAGGCTTTCCATCGCCAGGTGGCCGCCCGAGCCGTTGCCCCAGGAGCAGTAGCTCAGCTTGTCGGGCCGCGCCTTGGCGTAAGCGACGAACTCCTGGATCGTTTTCACCGGCAGGTCCTTGCGCACCAGCAGCAGGTTGCCGCCGCGCCCGACCTGCGCCACCGGCGCAAAGTCCTTCAAAGGGTCGTAGGGCAGCTTCTTGTAGAGGCTGGGGTTCACCACCATGGCCGCGGCATAGGTGAACAGCAGCCGGTAGCCGTCGGGCGCTGCGCGCGCTGCCAGGTCGGTGCCGAGGATGCCGTTGGCGCCCGGGCGGTTGTCGACGATGAAGGTCTGCTTCAGCTTCTTGCCGAGTGCGTCGGCGATCAGGCGCGCGATGGTGTCGGTGCCGCCGGCCGGCGCGGTAGGCACCACCAGCGTCACGGGCTTGTCGGGGTAGCTGTCGGCCTGCGCATGGCTGGCGGCGGTCAGTGCGGCCAGGCCGCAGGCGGCGAGCGTGCGCAGGCTGCGGCGCAAGGATGTTGTGCTTGTCATAGTCCGTGTCTCCGATGGAAAGGCTTCAGCGGATGCCGAAGCGCGCCTGCGTGCCTTGTTCGATCATGTCCGCGCCGACCCGGTACAGGTTGCGCGAGACGTAACTGGGCACTTCGCGCGCACGCTCGCGCAGCCATTCGGCCTTGAGCGAGCGCGCCTCGGCGATCTCGGGCGCGTCGCCCTCGGCGGTGGCCAGCAGGTCGATCACGTGCAGCGCGAGCTGCCACTGCTTGGCCGCCGCCAGCTTGCGCGCCTGGTCGACCACGCCGCGCTTGTCGGTGATGGCGTCGGCCACGGCGCGGCCGATGGCCTCGGGCGCGGCCGGGTGCAGCGAGGTCGGGTTGCGGTCCCACCAGCCGTTCTCCGAGCGGTAGATGTCGCGCACGATGTAGCCGGGGTCGCCGTAGGTGGGCTTCATCCAGTCGACCGCGAAGAGCTCGTCGGGAAAGCGGATGCGCGCCAGGATGTCGCGCTCGTTGAGCCCTTCGTTCATGAGCCGCACCACCTCGGCGCGCAGCCAGCGCAGCGCGCGGGCCGTGTGCAGGAGCACGTGCTGCACCTGCTCTTCGCCTTCGAGCGTGGCGCCGAATTCGCGCACCGCCTTGCGCGGTTTCAACGCCGCCAGCGCCTCCAGCGTGTCGGCCCAGCGCACCGTGTCGCGCATCGTGCGAAAGGGCGTGCCGATGTTGGGAATGGAGTCGATCAGCGCCGCGCCGCCGTACAGCACGCGCTGCGCGGGGCTCCAGAGCGCGATCGCATCGTCGGTTTCCGACGGTGCCCAGCGCAGCTCGATGCGGCGCTCGCCGCTGCCGATCTGCAGCAGGCCGTCGAAGGTTTCGGTCGGCGGGTGCATCACCAGGCGGTGGTCGAAGAAGCCCGCGGGGCGGTTGAACTGGATCTCGGCCATGCGGTGCTGCAGGGCCAGCGTCTCGCGGTAACGCGCCAGGCGGCGCGGCACGTTGCGGTGCGCAATGATTCGCGGCGGCGCATCGCCACGCGCGGCGGCATGGGCCAGCCACATCGGCACGCCGGCGTTGTAGCCGATGTGGCCATGGCTGAAGCACAGCGCATGCACCGGCGCGTCGCTGAGCTGGCGCAGCGCATCGATCATGCCCTCGGTCACCGAGCCGCCCGGCCCGGCGTCGACCACGACCAGGCCCGCGTCGGTCTCGGCCACGAACGATTGGCCCTGCCCGCGCAGGATGTGCAGGCCCGGCGCCACGGTCTCGGTGCCGGTGCCGACGATGAGGAAGGGCTTTTCAGCGGTGGCGGTCATGCGGTTTCCTTGGTGACGGTGAGGGGCGGCAGCAGGTAGTGGCCCTCGAGCAGTTCGGCGCGCGGCACGTAGGCGCGCAGGCAGAGGTAGAAGCGGCCTTCGGGCGCCGGCAGCCAGTTGGCCTGCGCAGCCTCGCCCTCCGGCCGGGCGTGCTGGATGTGCAGCGTGAGCCCGCCGTCCGCATCGCGACGCAGGCCCGGCGTACGGTCGCCGATGGCGTAGCGGTCGATCGGGTTGTCGACCAGCATGTAGTCGCGCGTGTCGTACATCGTGAGCGACCAGAAGGCCTCGACCGGCGGCAGCGCGCCGGGTGCAAAGCGCAGCATGTAGCGGCGCTGGCCGGTAAGGGCCTCGCCCGCGGCGTCGTGCCAGGCCATCGGGTAAGTGGCCTCGCGGCTTTCGAGCATGCCGATGTACTTGAGCGCGACCAGCGCGCGCGCCAGGTGGTCCTCGCCAAAGGAACCTTCCACCAGCGGCATCTGCACCCAGCCTGAGGCCGTGGTGCGGCCCGACTGCGCTTCGCGCAACCGCGGCAGCACGGTGTCGAGCGCGGCCTGCAGCGCGGCGCGCTGGCCGTCGTCGAGCATGCCGGCGCCGGGGCCGATCCCGAGCGCGGCATAGCGCGCAAGCAGCGCCGCATCGCCGGCCGGCGGCGTGTTGTCGCGCAGCGCCGCGTTCACCTGCGCGGCGAAGTGATCGGCCGTGAGCGGCGCCTTCGGATCGCAGGCCGGGTCGAAGGCGCGCGGCTTCGAAGCGCGGCCGGCCTGCCAGTCGGCCAGCGTGCGCACGACAAAGCCGTCTTGCAGCGCATTGACGGCGGGCACGTCCTGCGGGCCATCGACCAGCAGGCGCCCGATGATCCACAGCCAGCGCGTGGGCGCCTCGATGCGCGCGCCCGGTGCGTCGAAAGCCGCGGGCAGCGGGCCGCGCCATCCCGGCGGCGTGACCACGAAGGACCGTGCCGCCGTGCCCGTGAGGCGCTGCCCGAGGTGGGCGAAGGGGTTGGTGAAGAAGTCGAGCAGGCCCAGCACGTAGTAGCGGCCGGCGGTGTCGGGCACGTCGATCACGAGCGGGCCGTCGCCCAGGTCGAGCCAGGCGTTGGTGTAGAGCGTGTCGTTGTTCGGCGTGACGACGCGGCTCTTGCCTGCGCGCAGCAGCTGGCGCGCGTGCGTGAACACGTTGCACCAGCGCTGCGGGCGCGGCGCCTCGCCGGCGGCATCGGTGCGCTGCGGCGAGGTGGCCGCGCGCATGCGGCACATCTCGTAGAGCGGGTAGGCGTAGACCACGGCCTCTTCGGCCAGGGCTTGAAGGGTGTCGGTGTGCGGCTGCATCGTGCTCAGTCCTGCTGCGCCTGCAAGGCCGGAATGCGCCAGCTCTGCACGCCCTCGCGCGGGTAGTACATGCGCAGGATCAGGTAGAAGCGTCCGGCCGGTGCCGGCAGCCAGTTGGCGGCGTCGGCGGGGCGCGCGTGGCTCACCACCAGCTCGAGGCTGCCGTCGGCGGCGCGCTTCAGGCCGGGCGTGCGGTCGCCGATGGCGTGGCGGCGGATCTCGTTGGGGTAGAGAAAGCGGTCGGTGCCGTACAGGGTGACCGACCAGAAGGCGTCCGCGGGCGGCAGGTCGCCGGCCTCGAAGCGCATCGCGTAGCGGCGCTGGCCGTCCAGCGGCTCCTGGTTGGCGTCGTGGTGCGCGGCGGCGTACACCGCCTCGCTGGTGGCGAGCGCGCCCAGGCCCAGGTAGGCCGTGCGCGCGCGGCCGAGGAACTCGTTGCCGTAGCGGCCGGTGGCCGGCGTCATCGACCAGGGCTTGGGCCGGCGGTTGCGACCCACCGCGCCGACCAGCTGCACGCCCTCGGCGAAGCCTTCGATGAGGCCTTCGCGCAGTGGCGCTTCGAGCGCGTCCCACGAGAACGCGGCATTCGCCAGCAGACCGCCCTGGCCGAACCACGCCACGAGGCCGCGGTCTTCCACGCGGCCCGGCGCCTCGGCCAGGGCGTGGCACACGTTGGTGAAGAAGCGCGGCGCCACTTCTGCGGCCGGCTCGCCATGCTCGAAGGCGGCGGCCATGGCGTCCTCGTACGGACCGGCCCATTGCTCGATGGCGGCTGGGCGGCCCTGCAGCACGGTGCCGGGCGCGGGTTTCAGTTGGATCTCCGACTGCAGCGCGCGCGCGGCCGGCCAGTCGCTTTCGTCGCCCACCAGGATGCGGCCGATGAGCCAGACCAGATCGGTCGGGCAGCGCACCACGCGGTGGGCGGCGAGCGACTCCGGCACCGTGCCGCCCGGGCCCACGAGCACCACGGTCTCGCCCTCGGAGTTGCAGTTGCGCGGGCCGAGATTCTCGAAGTTTTCGGTGTAGGCGTCGTACAGCGGCAGCACGAAGTAGCGCCCGGGATGGCGCGACGACGCGGGCACCGTGAGCAGCATCGGCCCATGGGCCAGGTGCAGCCAGGCCATGGTGTAGAGCAGGTCGTTGGCGGGCGTGACCACGTCGCGGTCTTCGTGGGTGGAGGGGCGCGGCGCATGGTGCAGCGTGTTCATCGGCGCACGCACGTCCGAGCCCGCCGAGGCGCCGTTGCGGCGTTCGGCGCGGGGCGCGGTCTGCATGGCGCAGGTGCGGTAGGTTTCGGTGAGCGGATAGCCGTAGACGAAGGCGGCCAGGCCGATGGAGCGCGCGAGCGCCTTGCGGGCAATGGCGATGTCGGGAACGGAGACGGGAGCGTTCATGGGGGAGGACCTCGGGGCTGGGGTTCGAAAGGAAGATGTGGGAAGACGGTTCAATCGAGCTTCACGCCCGTGGCCTGCGTGAGCTTCAGCGTCACGGGCAGGAAGGCCTTGTAGGCCGCGGCGGCTTCGGCCGGCAGGTTGCCCACGGGCTCGGCGCCGAGTTCCTCGATGCGCCGGCTCACCTCGGGCTGGCGCACCACCGCGCTGACTTCGCGGCCCAGGCGCTCGACGATGGCATCGGGCGTCTTCGCCGGCGCCATCAGCGAGGTCGGGCCGGTCATCGCGTAGACCTCGTCCGCATAGCCTTGCTCGGCAAAGGTCGGCACCTCGGGCAGCGCGCGGGCGCGCCGGGTGCCGGCCACGGCCAGCGGGCGCAGCTTGCCGGCCTTGATGTAGGGCTGCAGCGTGGTGATGGAGCCCACGGTCATCTGGATCACGCCGCCGATCAGGTCGATCGCCATCGGGCTCTCGCCCTTGTAGGGCACGTGCATCGTCTGCAGGCCGTAGGCCTTGTCCATGTACACCTGCACCTGGTGCGGCTGCGTGCCCGGGCCCCACGAGCCCATCGAATACTTGCCGGGCGCGGCCTTCACGGTGGCGATCAGGCTCTTGAAGTCGGTGGCCGGCACGGAAGGGTGCACCGCCAGCACCGTGCGCGTGGTGGCGATGTCCGACACCATGCGCAGGTCGGTGCGCGGGTCGTAGGGCAGCTTGCTGTAGAGCACCAGGTTCGCGGTGACGGGGCCCGGCACCGTGAGCAGCAGCGTGTAGCCGTCGGGCGGGCTCTTGACGACGTAGTCGGTGCCGATGATCCCGCCCGCGCCGCTGCGGTTCTCGACCACCACCGGCTGGCCCAGCCGCTTGGACAGCCCCTCCGCCAGGAGCCGCGCGAGGATGTCGGTCGAGCCGCCCGCCTGGTACTGCACGATGATGCGCACCGGCTTGGAGGGGAAGGGCGGCTCCGCCGCCGACGCCGCGCCGCCCGCCGCGAGGGCCAGCCCGGCGCCCAGGCTGAGTGCGCGTCCAAGTCCGTTCTTCGATGTCGTGGTCATGCGATGTCTCCGGGGTTGTCGTTCGTCAGGGCGCGCGGCCGATGACCAGCGCATCGGCCGCCACACAGCCGCCCTCCGCCTGCGGCCGTGCGATCAGCGGGTTGATCTCGGCGCTGTCGAGCGAGTCGCCGGCGCGCTGTGCAAAGTCCGCGAGCGCGCACAGCGCATCGGCAATCGACGCGAGGTCCGCCGGCGGACGGCCGCGCGCGCCGTTCAGGATCGCGAAGGCGCGCAGCTCGCGCACCATGGCCAGCGCGTCGTCGCGCGTGATGGGCAGCGCGCGCAGCGACACGTCGCGCAGCGTCTCGACGTGGATGCCGCCCAGGCCGAACATCAGCACCGGGCCGAACACCGGGTCGCGGTGCACGCCCGCGATGCACTCGACGCCGCCTGCCAGCATGCGCGCCACCAGCGCGCCGTCGAGCCGCGCATCGGGCCGCGCCGTGAGCGCGTGGTTGCGCGTGCGCTCGAAGGCCGCGCGCGCCTGCGCCGCGCCGCGCAGGCCGAGCGCCACGCCGCCGACGTCCGACTTGTGCGGAATGTCGGCGCTGACGATCTTCACCACCACCGCCTCGCCGAGCGCATCGGCGGCGGCCGCGGCCTCGTCGGCGCTGCGCACCACGCGGTGCGCGACCACGGGCACGCCGGCGTCGGCCAGCAGGGCGAGTGCTTCGGGCTCGGACATCGCGCCGGGGGAGAGCGTCAACGGTTCAGCGGCTGGTGCCTCAGCCACTGCAGCAGCGGACGCAGGCTTCAGCCCCGCCAGCGCAGCGATCGTGCGGATGCCGTCCGACGGATCGGCGAACACCAGGCAGCGCATCGCCTCGAGCTCGGCGCGGCGCTCCGGCGACAGCAGCGTGCTCACCGCCAGCAGCGTGTCGGGATACGCCTCGCGCAGCGAAGTCACCAGCGAGCGCAGCACCGGCCAGAACGCATCCGACGCACCGGCCGCCGCGAGAAAGCCCATCCACGATGCAAAGCCGCGATCGTCCAGCATCACGCGGGCCGTGCGCTCGATCAGCGTCATGTCGTTGGTGACCTGCCCCGTGATGTCGACCGGGTTGCGCGGTGCTGCGAAGGGCACCCAGCTGCGCAGCGTGTCCTGCGCGGAATCGCCCAGCGGCTGGACATCGAGGCCCTGCGCCGAGGCCTCGTCGGCCATCAGCGCGCCGACGCCGCCCGAGAGCGTGAACAGGCCGATCGAGCGGTCGCGCGGGCGGCCCGCCACGGCCGCGCTGTGGGCCAGGTCGAAGAACTCCGTGAGGTTGCGCGCGCGCAGCACGCCGTACTGGCGGAACACGGCGTCGTACACCGCGTCGTCGCCCGCCAGCGCGGCGGTGTGCGAGGCCGCGGCCTCGGCGCCCAGCGCGGTGCGCCCGACCTTGACCATCACCACCGGCTTGCCGTTGGCCTGCGCCAGGGCCAGCGCCGCGCGCAGCCGCGGGCCGTCGCGGCAGCCTTCCATGTAGGCCATGATCACGTCGGTGCCGGGGTCCTGCGCGAGCCAGGCCAGGCAATCGGCGACCTGCACGTCGGCCTCGTTGCCGGTGGTGGCCCACAGCGACAGGCCCACGCCGCGCGCCCGCGCCATCGCGTACGCATAAGCGCCGAACGCGCCCGACTGGCTCACCAGCCCGATGCGCCCCGGCACCACGCGGCCCACGCTGGGCGCCGGGGAGAAGGTCGCATACACATGGCGTGCAATGTTCATGAAGCCCAGGCAGTTGGGGCCGACCAGCCGCACGCCCGCGGCACGCGCCTTGTCGCCGAGCCGGGCCTGCGCCGCCGCGCCCTCGGCGCCCACTTCGGCGAAGCCCGAGGAGAACAGCACCACGCCTTTCACGCCCGCCGCGATGGCGTCGTCGAGCGCGCCGTCGACCAGCGCCGACGGCACCGCGAGGATGGCCAGGTCCACCGGCTGGCCGATGGCGCGCAGGCTCGCAAAGGCAGGCAGCTCCTGGATGCGCTCGGCGTTCGGGTTGACCGGGTAGAGCGGGCCGTCGAAGCCGAAGCGGCGCTGGTAGTCGACCGGGATGCCGCCGATCTTCTGCGCGTTGGACGAGGCGCCGACCACCGCAATGGCACGCGGTGCGAACAGCGCCGACAGGGATTCGGCTTGCGAGGAGAAGAAGTCCATGGACATGGCAGCTGTCAGAAGTTGTGGCGGATGCCGGTGGCGAGCACGCGCACGTCGTTGCCGCTGTTGGGTGTGACCGCGATGGTGGCGAGCGAGGCCGAGGCGCCGTGCCGGTTCAGCAGGCGCAGCCAGCGCGCATAGAGCACCGTGCGCTTGCTCAGGTAGTAGTCGTAGCCCAGCGTCCAGGCCAGCTGCGAGCGTTCGCTCTCGGCCACCTTGCGCTGCGTGGCGCCGAAGATCAGGTTCGAGGCCGGCGTCACGTTGTAGGTGAGGCCCAGGTTGCTGAGCTTCGCGGCCGGCACGCCGGGCAGGCTCGATGCGTTGCGCACGTAGCTGGCGTACAGCTGCAGGCCGATCGACGGCAGCTCGTAGGAGCCGGTCAGCGCCTGGTAGGTCGTGGTGGCGGGCAAGGCCACGGGCGCTGCGGCCGAGCCGGAGCGCGCGCGCTGGAATGCATATGCAATGTAGTAGGGCTTGCGCGCCCAGCCGATGCTGCCGCCGTAGACGTTGCCGCTCTGGTGGCTCGGCGCGCTCGATTCGCCCGGCGCATAGGCGATGTCGGCAAAGAAGTCCATGCTGGCCGGCGTGCGGTAGCGCACCATGTTGCTGGCGCGGGCCGCGAAGGGCGTGAGGCCCGGCTGTGCGTCGGTGGCCGCCACCAGGTTGATGGGCGAGAACACCGAGTTCAGGCCGTAGGGGTCGGCCTTGAACAGCGCGTAGAACATCGGCGTGTACATGCGGCCCGCATCGATCTGCCCCCACGGCGCCGAAAGGCCGACGAAGGACTGCCGGCTGAACGACATCGCGGGGCCGGGCAGCGTGCCGTTGCCGGTGTCGGGCGCAAAGCCGCTCTCGAGCGTGAAGTGCGCGCCCAGGCCGCCGCCCAGGTCTTCGGTGCCGCGAAAGCCGATGCGCGAGGCGGTCTGGCCGCCGTCTTCGAGCCGCGTGGAGGAGGCGGCGCCCGACTTGGCGTGCGCCATGTACAGGTCGACCGTGCCGTAGATGGTCACGGTGCTTTGCGCGAGCGCAAGGGCGCAGGCCGTCAGCGCGAGGCCGGCGGTGGCTGTCTTCTTCATTTGCTTTGTCTCCGGGTGTGGCTGCCGCCTGCGGGTGCAGGGCGGTGCCGCTTGTGTGCTTGTCGAGGTCCGGGGCTTACGATAGAAATGAAGACCCGCTGAATCTGTCAACGCCTTGACAGATTCGTGAACATCAAGGCAGGGAGAACCCGCTGGCCCGATCGACTGTTTCCTCCCCCCAAGACGCCGAAGAGAGCGCCGAATTGCTCGACCGCGCTCTGCGCTGGAACGAACTTTTCTCGCACTGGCCCGACGCGCTGCGCGCCGAGCTCATGAAGTCGGCGCGCCTGGTGCGCTACCGCCGCCGCACGCAGGTGCTGGCGAGCGACCGCCACAAGCGCGAGCTGCTGGCGGTGGTGTCGGGCTGCCTGGAAATCAGCAGCATGAGTTCGCAGGGGCGCAAGTACGTCAACGCGCTGCTCGGGCCCGGGCAGGTGGCGCCGCTGGTGCGCCTGCTCGCGGACGTGCCGCTGCCCTACGACTACCACGCGCACGAAGACTCGGTGATCGTCCATCTGCCCTGCGACGCCGTGATCGCGCTGCTCGATGCCGAGCCCGTGCTGTGGCGCGACGTGGCCAAGATGGCGCTGAAGCGCCAGCGGCTCAGCGTGGTGCTGCTGCAGAACCAGATGCTCAACTCGGTTCGCGGGCGCGTGGCCGCCACGCTGATGAGCGTGATCCACTTCTATGGCATGCAGGTGAAGGCGGCGGCGAGCCTGCCCGTGCGCCTGTCGCAGAACGACCTGGCGGCAATGCTCGGGCTGTCGCGCCAGACCATCAACAAGGAGCTGGGGCGGCTGGTCGCCGAAGGCGTGATCGACATGAGCTACAAGCGCATCCGCATCGTGGACCCGGACAAGCTCGCGCACATTGCGGCCGGCACCGGGCCGCAATGAACCGCGCCGGACCCGCTCAGGGATGGATCTTCTCGCCCTTGGCCAGCATTTCCACGAACTGCGCAATGCGCTTCGCCCGCGTCTCGGGCCTCTTCGCGCCCTGCGTGCGGAACAGCACCGCATAGCGGTTGCGCGAATCGAGCGTGGCGAAGAAGACGGCGGCCTTGGGGTTGGCGTCGAGCGCGGCCTGCAGGTCGGGCGGCACGGTGGCAATGCTCTGGGCATCGTAGGCCGCGTCCCAGCGGCCGTCGGCGCGGGCGCGCTCCACTTCGGCCAGGCCGGCGGGCTGCATGCGGCCTTCGTCGATCAGCTTCAGGGCCTTGTCGCGGTTGATCTTCGACCAGACGCTGCGCGCGGTGCGCGGCGTGAAGCGCTGCAGGAAGAACTGCGCGTCCTGGCTCTTGCGCTGGCCGTCGATCCAGCCGTAGCACAGGGCGGCTTCGAGCACCTCGGCGTAACTCACGGTGGGAAAGCCGCTGTCCTTCTTCGCCATCCGCAGCCACACGCCGGACGCGGTGGCGTGATGGCGCTTGAGCCAGCGCGTCCAGCCGGCCACGGTGGTGCAATCGACCGGCGTGTCGTGCGCGACGCGCTCGGCGGTCGTGGGGTTCTTCGTGCGGGCGCGGGCTGTGCTCACGGCACCCACCAGTAGCGCAAGGCGTGGAAGTAGATCGGCGCCGCGAAGATCACCGAGTCGAGCCGGTCGAGCATGCCGCCGTGGCCTTCGATCATCGAGCCCCAGTCCTTCACGCCGCGGTCGCGCTTGATGGCCGACATCACGAGGCCGCCGAAGAAGCCCATGAGGCAGATGGTGAGCGCCATCAGCGCGGCCTGCCAGGGGTTGAACGGCGTGGCCCAGTAGAGCGCCGCGCCCAATGCCGTGGCGCTGGCCACGCCGCCTACCAGGCCTTCCCAGGTCTTGGAAGGCGAGAGCTCGGGCGCCACCTTGCGCCGGCCGAAGAGCTTGCCCCACACGTACTGCAGCACGTCGCTGCCCTGCACCACGATCACGAGAAACGCGATCAGCAGCAGGTTGCGGCCTTCGAAACCGGGGATCTGCAGCGTGAGCAGCGCGGGCACGTGGCTGATGCAGAACACGCAGACCATCAGGCCCCACTGGATCTTGGAGGTGCGCTCCAGAAAGCGCTGCGTGTCGCCGCCCACGGCCGCGAGAATCGGCAGCACGAGGAAGGCGTAGACCGGGATGAAGATCGAATAGAGCCCGTACCAGTCGATCCACACCAAAAAATACTGCACCGGCAGCCCGATGTAGAAAGCCGCCGCAATCGCATGATGGTCGCCGCGCCGGGTGTAGGCCAGGCTGATGAACTCGCGCAGCGCATAGAACGAGATCAGGTAGAACAGCACGATCACGCCGCCCTTGCCGAACGCGAAGGACAGGCCGATCACCGCGACCATCACCCACCAGGCATTGACGCGCGCATTGAGGTTGTCGATCACCGAGTTCGGCTGCCCGGCCGCCACGCGCCACTTGAGCAGCGCGCCGATGGCCGAGGCGAGGATCAGCACGCCGGCCACGCCGCCGAACAACTGCAGCGTGGTCTGGGTGGAAGCGGAGATGTTCATGGCGTTGCCGTTGCTGCTGCTGCTTTTTCTTGTTCGGACAGGCGGTCGTACTCGGGCCGCAGGTCGAGCATGGCGGCGCGCGCGCGGGCGATGAAGGCATTCTTGTCTTCGCCTTCTTCGAGCCGGATCGGCGTGCCGTAGCGCACCGTGCAGGCCAGCGGAATCGGCACCAGCGTGCCCTTGGGCAGCACGCGCTTGAGGTTCTCGATCCACACCGGCACCAGCCGCACATTGGGGCAGGCGCGCGCCAGGTGGTAGAGGCCGCTCTTGAGCGGCAGCAGGATCTCGTCGCCGGTGTTGCGCGTGCCCTCGGGGAACATGATGAGCGAGTCGCCGCCGTCCAGCGCCTCCTTCATCTGCTCGACCGGGTTCTCGCCCTGGCCTGAGCCGTCGCGCCGGATCATGAGCGCGTTGAACACGTCGGCGCCGATGAACTGGCGCAACTTGGAAGCCATCCAGTAGTCCTGCCCGGCCACGGGCCGTGTGAGCGCGCGCAGGTCGGGCGGCAGCGTGGCCCACAGCAGCACGAAGTCGCCGTGGCTCGTGTGGTTGGCGAAGTAGAGCGTCTGCTCGGCCTTGGGCGTGGTGCCGCTCCAGATGGCGCGCACGCCGGTCA
Source organism: Variovorax sp. V116 (assembly GCF_041154435.1). Taxonomy (NCBI): domain Bacteria; kingdom Pseudomonadati; phylum Pseudomonadota; class Betaproteobacteria; order Burkholderiales; family Comamonadaceae; genus Variovorax; species Variovorax sp. V116. Next base: position 4,825,072 of record NZ_AP028661.1, on the reverse strand, counting down.
GGAGGCCGGCCGCGCCGATGATGAGCTTGCCCGCGACCACGGCCAGTGCGCGGCGCAGCACGGTGCTTTCGGGGCGGCGGTCTTTTTTGTTGTTGTGGTCTTCTTCGGTCAAGAGAGATCCTGTGTCATCAAGGCAAGAAGAAACATCGCGCTCTGGCAGGCGACCACGATGGCATGCCGCTGCATGAGCTGGCGCGTGCCCTGCACGCGGTCGTCGAGCGGGCGCAGCGCCTTCGACGCCTCGGCACTGCGCAGGCCCAGCCGGTCGAGCGCGTTGTCGAGCGCGTCCAGCGAGGCGATGGCGCCGCGCGCCAGGTCGGCGAACAGCGCCTGGTCCAAGCGCAGCCTGAACGCGAAATAGCGCTCGAGCGCACCCAGCACCAGTACCGCGCCAAACGCCATGGCGGCCGTGCTCGACAGCGAGCGCAGCGTGAGTGCGAGCACCAGCGCCGCGATGCATGTGAGCGCGAAGCCCCACGCCGCCAGCACCGCCGCCGCGCGCAGCAGTGCGGCGAGCGATGCGCAGGTGGCGCGTTCGTCGTCAGTCATGGGGTGGTGCTCCTGGAACCGCGGTGTCCAATGGCGCGAGCGACATCCGCCACGCCGGCCGCAGCACGACCTGCGGACGCGCAAGGCGCACGGCGTCCTCGGCCTGCGCCAGTCCGCCCATCGCGCCATAGCGGCCCAGCCAGGCGATCACGGCGGCGGCGCTGCGCGAGAAGCCCAGCGCGCAGCACACCCAAACGGCCGCGCCGTCGGCATTGCGGCGCTGCCCTTCGATGACCGCGGCCGCGCGCTGCAGGCGCACGGTCGGCGGCACGGTCAGGTCGAGCATCGGCACGCAGCGCGCATGCGGCACGCCGGCCGGCATCTGCAGCTCGGCGCACAGGCTCACGAGCCGGGGCCGGCCGGCGGCCATCCATTCGGCGCGCGTGGGCTGCCGCCCGAGCAGCAGGCCCGGCACCACTTCGACGAAGGCCGGCAGCTTGCGCGTCCAGAGCCATGCGTTGACGGCTGCGCCCAGGCGATAGGGCGCGAGCAGCCAGCGCGCCGCCCAGCCCATGCGGCCTTGGCCGTCCATCTGGAAGCCGCGGGCGCCGAAGCCGACGTAGTTGAGCGCTACCAGCGCCAGCGAGGCCGAAGGCCAGGCGAGCCACAGCGCAACGCCGCCCAGCTGCACGGCCACGGCGAGGAACAGTGCCGCACCCACGGCGTAGAAACCCGCGAGCTTCCAGCGCTGCGCATCGCGCGTGCAGCGCCAGGCGCGCGGCATCGAAACCGTGCGCTCCAGCGGCCAAAGCCACACGCAGAACAGCCCGAGCAGCGCGCCGGTCGGAATGTCGATGAAATGGTGCTGCCAGGTCGTGAGCACCGAGGCGCAGATCGCGAACGCCCACACATGCAGCACCAGCCTGGCCCATGCGGCGCGCAGGAACTGCCGATACCAGTCCCACAGGATCACCGCCAGCGCGATGTGCAGCGACGGCGCCTGGTTGTAGGGCTGGTCGAAGCCGCGCAGCGCGTTGAACAGGAAGGCCGGTGCGCCCTCGACCGCCGGCTGGCCGAAGCTGAAATGCAGCGGCCAGATGACGAAGCAGGTGCAGGCGATGAGCGTTGCGCTCACCAGCCGCAGCGCGTGCCGGTCGAGCGTGTGCCTGCTGCGCGCGAGGAAGAGCGAGAGCGCGTAGAAGACGTTGATCGTCCAGTACGGAAAGATCGTCCAGGCCCAGAACGGCAGCTGCCGCTCCCACTCGAAGGCCATCGAGGGCACCTGCGCGCGCGTGGTGGCCCACCAGTTGGCCAGGCCGTAGGTCGCATAGAACAGCGGTCCCAGGAACACGAGCCAGGCGGCTGCGCGCTTCCAGGGCCGTGGTGCGGGCGGGGGGGTCATCTGGCGCGCAGCCCGTGGCTCACGCGACCCTCACCGCGAGCGAGACGGTGAAGATGCCCCATTCGTCGATGCGCTGGTCGATCTTGCGGAAGCCCGCTTCCTCCACCAGCTGGTCCATCTCGGCCTGCGTGCGGCGGCGCATCACCCAGGCTTCTCCCTGGCGGTGGCTGGTGAGCGCGCGCGCAATCATCTCGAGCTGCGGATGCCAAGGCTGGCCGGTGTAGACCAGGTAGCCGCGGTCTTCCACCGCATCGCCCACGCCCGCGAGCGAGCGCCGCACCATTTCGTTGTCGGGGAACAGCTCGTAGAGGCCCGACACCACCGCCAGCGTGGGGCGCGGCGTCACGGTGGCCAGGCTGATGCGGTCGAAGGCGTCGGCCTGCACGAACTGCGCCACGTCTTCCAGGCCCTTCTCGGCAATGAGCGCGCGGCCGTCGCGCACGTTGATGTCGCTGTAGTCGCGCAGCAGGATCGAGCTGGCCTTGACCGGGCTCGCAAGCACCGCGTCGAGCACGTAGCGGCCATGGCCGGCCGCGATGTCCATCACGCGCACTTCGCGGTGCATCTCGGCCAGGCGCTCCATGGCGATGCGGATCAGCTCCTCGACGTGGATCTTGCGCTGCCTGATGCCGCGCCAGCCGATCGAGTTCAGGTAGGTCTTGTCGACGGAGCGGCCCAGCGCGCCCTTGCCCTTCGGCTCGTTGCGGTAGACGTAGTCGAGCGTGCTGCCCGAATCGAAGCCGGTGTCGTGACCGAGCTTCACGCCGCGCGAGAGCACACCGCCCAGGCGCAGGCTGGCGCGCGTCATGCCCCAGTAGGCGCCGCGCAGCGAGAGCGGCGCCAGCGGCTCGGCCAGCGCACGCGACTCGTCGGCGGTGTTGCCAGCCAGGTGCGCGGTGCGCAGGTCGACCGGCGCGGGCGGCTGGTCGAACAGCTGCAGGATGAATTCGCGGATCGCCTGCACCGCCGGCGCGCGGTCCTTCTCGCCCAGCGTGTCGTGGAAGAAGCCCGGCAGTTCGAGCTTGGTCTTGACGGCGCTGCCCAGCCGCTCGAAGAACTGGTGCTGCGGCTTGTGGTGCACCACCCAGTCCGATCCCGAGATCAGCAGCTGCACCGGCAGCGTGATCGCGTTGGCGTCGGCCACCACGCGGTCGGCGGCTTCGTAGAGGCCGAGCAGGATGTTGACCGCGATCGGCTGCGAGATCAGCGGATCGCTTTCGTAGCTTGCGATGCGCTCGGGGTCGTGCGTGAGGAACTTCGCCTTCACATAGCTGTTGACGAAGAACAGGCCGCGCAGCTTGTGCATCAGCGCGAGCCCGGCGCGTGCAAAGGGCACGTAGAGCTTCACCTTGAAGGCCGGCGAGGCCAGCGTGAGCCCGCGCACCTTGGGCGCGTAGTCGTGCGCCCAGGTGGAGACCAGCACGGCACCCACGCTCTGCGCGATCACGTGGATGTCGTGCTCCGCCACGCCGTGCGCGCTGCCGATGTGCTGGACGAAGGTCTGCACGTCGCGCACCGACGTGGAAAAGCTCGGGCTGAAGCCGCGCTGGCCCGGCGAGCGGCCGTGGCCGCGCGCGTCCCAGGCGAAGAAGTCGAAGTCGGGCAGGTCGAGCTCGTCGACCAGGTGCGCCATGCGCGCCCCGTGCTCGTGGCCGCGGTGGAACAGCACGATGGCGCCGCGCCGTGCGCCGCCGGTGGCCGGCCAGTGCCGGTAGAAGAGCGATTCGCCGTCGTGCGTGCGGAACTGGCGCTCCTGCGGACTGCGTTGTGGATGGGTGCTTGTATCGGTCATCGGATCCCTGTCGCTATTCATATGTTTGTTCGTCGTGTGCGGTCTACGCCGCCTCGGCCAGCGCGCGGCGCACGCGGTTGACCACCGTCCAGGCCACGAGCGCCGCGGCCAGCGGCATCAGCCATGCCGCCCAGCCCGGCAGCGGCCAGCCCAGCGCCACGTAGAGGCCGAGCGCGCCGAACACGAAGGCGCGGTCGCTCTTGCCGAGCGGCCCGTCGTAGCGGCGCGAGGCGCCCACCGTGGGGCCCAGCGCGCCCGCGAATTCGCTCAGCCCCGCGAGCACGATCACCGCGCCGACCCAGAACGGGCTGAACGGCGGCACCAGCGCAAACGGCAGGTACAGCGCGGCGTCGGACACCACGTCGGTCAGTTCGTTGAGGAAGGCGCCGAGCCGGCTTTGCTGGCCGTGCTCGCGCGCCAGCATGCCGTCGATCGCGTTGAACGCCATGCGCACGAACATCCAGGCCGGGATCAGCCCGAAGGCGGCCAGCGACGGCGCCGCAAAGAAAAGCCAGAGCCCGAGGGCGACCGAAACCGCGCACGCGGCCAGCGTGACCTGGTTGGCGGTGACGCCCATGGCATGCAGGCGCCCCACGAGCGGCCGCAGCAGGCCCTGGAACCGGGGTTTCAGTTCGTAGATCGACACGTGCCGGCTTCCCCTCGTTTGTTATATGGCCGAAGCATTCTGCCAGTGTGGCAGGCACTAAACTTGCCCTTGCAGCCTCTCATTCCATGACCATCCAGACCGACGATTTCGCCCCAGCCCCGCCCCGCGTGGTGTCCGCCGCCCCCGCTTCGCCCCAGGAAGAGGCCATCGAGCGGGCGCTGCGCCCCAAGCTGCTGGACGAATACGTCGGCCAGGCCAAGGTGCGCGAGCAGCTCGAGATCTTCATCGGCGCGGCGCGCAAGCGCAAGGAAGCGCTCGACCACGTGCTGCTGTTCGGCCCGCCCGGCCTCGGCAAGACCACGCTGTCGCACATCATCGCGGCCGAGTTGGGCGTGAACCTGCGCCAGACCTCCGGGCCGGTGCTCGAGAAGCCCAAGGACCTGGCGGCGCTCCTGACCAACCTGGAGCCCAACGATGTGCTCTTCATCGACGAGATCCATCGCCTGAGCCCGGTGGTCGAGGAAATCCTCTACCCCGCGCTCGAGGACTACCAGATCGACATCATGATCGGCGAGGGGCCTGCGGCGCGCAGCATCAAACTCGACCTGCAGCCCTTCACGCTGGTGGGCGCCACCACCCGCGCCGGCATGCTGACCAACCCGCTGCGCGACCGCTTCGGCATCGTGGCGCGGCTGGAGTTCTACACGCCCGAGGAACTGGCGCTCATCGTGCGGCGCAGCGCCGGCCTGCTCAAGGTCGACACCGACGCGGCCGGCGGCTTCGAGATCGCGCGCCGTTCGCGCGGCACGCCGCGCATCGCCAACCGCTTGCTGCGGCGCGTGCGCGACTATGCCGAGGTGAAGGGCAACGGCCGCATCACCGAAGAGATCGCGCACAAGGCGCTTGCCATGCTCGACGTCGATCCGCAGGGCTTCGACCTGATGGACCGCAAGCTGCTCGAAGCCGTGATCCACCGCTTCGACGGCGGCCCGGTGGGCCTGGACAACGTGGCGGCCAGCATCGGCGAGGAGCGCGACACCATCGAGGACGTGATCGAGCCCTATCTCATCCAGCAGGGCTACCTGCAGCGCACCCCGCGCGGGCGCATCGCCACGCTGGCGGCCTACCGCCACCTGGGCGTGACGCCGCCTTCGAGCCGCTCCGACGGACAAGACCTATTCGGAATCTGACGACCCATGCATACCCATGACCTGAGTGCCTGGCAGCACGACCATCATTTCGGCGCAGGCAATGAATCGGCCGAGCGCAGCACCCGCCTCGTGATGTGGATCACCGCCGCGATGATGGTGGTCGAGATCGGCGCCGGCTGGTGGTTCAACTCCATGGCGCTGCTGGCCGACGGCTGGCACATGAGCTCGCATGCGCTGGCCATCGGCCTGAGCGCCTTCGCCTATGCGGCGGCGCGGCGCTATGCACGCGATCCGCGCTTTGCCTTCGGCACCTGGAAGATCGAGGTGCTGGGCGGCTTTGCGAGCGCGCTGATGCTGCTCGGCGTTGCGGCGCTGATGGTGGTGGGCTCGATCGAGCGGCTCCTCTCGCCCTCGGTCATCCACTACCGCGAAGCCGTGGCGGTGGCCGTGCTCGGGCTGGTGGTCAACCTGGTCTGCGCGCGGCTGCTGGGCTCGGCGCACCATCATGGGCATGGGCACGACCACGGCCATGCGCACTCTCACGACCACCATGGCCACGCACACGGCCACGACCTGAACCTGCGCTCCGCCTACCTGCACGTGGTGGCCGATGCCGCCACCTCGGTGCTGGCCATCGGCGCGCTGCTCGGCGGCTGGTTCTTCGGCTGGTCCTGGCTCGACCCGGTGATGGGCATCGTCGGCGCGGTGCTGGTGGCCGTGTGGGCCAAGGGCCTGCTCAAGGAAACCGGCAAGGTGCTGCTCGACCGAGAGATGGACCACCCCGTGACGGCCGAGATCCGCGAAGGCGTGGAAACGATGCTGGCCGATTCGGAAACCCGCGTGGCCGACCTGCACGTGTGGCGCGTGGGCCGCGAGGCCTATGCCTGCGCGCTCACTGTGGTGACGCATTCGCCCACGCTCACGGCGGACGAGGTGCGCGCCTGCTTCTCGATGCACGAGGAGATCCGCCACTCGACCGTGGAAATCCAGCGCTGCTGAGGACGCCCCCGAAGCGCGGGCTTCGGCGCGTCATCGATATGTCACGGGACCGCCATCGCCCGGTCACGCGTTGGTGGGAGCCTACCCGTCCATGCAACGCGACGATGCTTTCCTGCGCGCATGGCGCGACACCGCGACCCGGGCTCCCGAGCCGGAGGACGACGATCTTGCGCGCCCGCCGCTGCGCTGCCGCACGCTCTGGATCTCCGACCTGCACCTGGGCACGCCCGGCTGCCAGGCCCGCGCGCTGCTCGACTTTCTCAAGCACACCGAGTGCGAGACCCTGTTCCTGGTCGGCGACATCATCGACGGCTGGCAGCTCAAGCGGAACTGGTACTGGCCGCAGGCGCACAACGACGTGATCCAGAAGCTGCTGCGCAAGGCGCGCAAGGGCACGCGCGTGATCTTCATCCCGGGCAACCACGACGAGTTCGCGCGCAAGTACCTGAACCACAACTTTGGCGGCATCGACGTGGCCGAGGAATGGATCCACGAAACCGCCGACGGCCGCAAGCTCTGGATCATCCACGGCGACCTGTTCGACGGCGTGATCCAGTGCGCCAAGTGGCTCGCGCACGTGGGCGATTCGCTCTACGAATTCACGCTCAAGCTCAACCGCCACCTCAACTCGCTGCGTGCGCGCATGGGGCTGCCGTACTGGTCGCTTTCCAAGTACCTCAAGGGCAAGGTCAAGCGCGCCGTGAGCTACGTGGGCGACTTCGAGAACGCCGTGGCGCGCGAGGCCCGCAAGCGCGGCGTGCAGGGCGTGGTCTGCGGCCACATCCACCATGCCGAGATGCGCGACATCGACGGCATCCTCTACTGCAACGACGGCGACTGGGTCGAGAGCCTCACGGCGCTGGCCGAGCATGCCGATGGCACGCTGGAGATCATCGACTGGGCGCAGCACATGCCGGTGCCGGCCAAAGCGGGGGCGCCGCGCGAGGCCGTCGCGGCCTGAGCCTGGGCCGGGCCCGCCTGCCGGTTCTTCTTCAGCGCCGCATCGTGTCGAGCTGCGTCACGGGCGCGCTGTCGTTGCCCCATGACCCGCGAATGAAGGTCAGCACCGCGGCCACGTCGCCCGCATCGAGCACCTGTCCGAACGGCGGCATGCCGTAGGGCCGCGGATTGCCCGCGGTGGAGGGCAGGTAGCCGCCGTGCGCGATCACCTGGATCAGGTTGGTCGTCTCGGCCATGTTCACGGCGCGGTTGCCCGCCAGCGGCGGAAAGGCGCCGGGCGCGCCCTGGCCCTGGTCGCCATGGCAATAGGCGCATTGCTGGTCGTAGATTTTGGCGCCGCGGGCCATGGTGCCGGCATCGCGGCGCGTGGTTGCGGCGGCCGGGCGCACGGGGGCCGCGGCTTGCGCCGGCACGCCGGGCAGGTCCTTCAGGTAGCTGGCCATCGCGGCCAGGTCGGCCTCGCTCAGGTGCTGCGTGCTGCGAAAGACCACGTCGGCCATCGGCCCCATGACCGAGCCGCGCGGCGCCACGCCGTTCTTGAGCAGCGCCACCACGTCGGCCGTCGGCCAGTCGGCCACGCCGGCCTCGTGCGGGTCGGCAAGCGATGGCGCATACCAGTTCTCCGCCGCGATCAGCCCGCCCGAAAGGCCCAGCTTCACCTGCGTGGCGCCGAGCGAATCGCGGCTGCCGTGGCAGGCGATGCAGTGGCCCAGCCCGCCGACCAGGTAGGCGCCGCGGTTCCATTCGGCCGGCTTGGCCGTGTTGGCCACGAAAGCCTCGGGCTTGAAGGAGAGCGCCCGCCAGACCGCCAGCGCGGCCTGCGTGTCGTAGGGAAAGCGCAGCCGGTGCGCCAGGTTGGGCGCTGGCGCGGGCGGCACGCTGCGCAGGTAGGCGTAGATCGCGTCCGAGTCTTCGCGCGTGACCTGCGTGAAGTTCGGATACGGGAACGCGGGGTACAGCAGGCGGCCGTCCTTGCTGCGGCCGTTGTGCATTGCGCGCCAGAAGTGCGCGCTGCTCCAGCTGCCGATGCCGTTCTGCGCGTCGGGCGTGAGGTTGCTCGAATACACGGTGCCGAAGGGCGTCTCGATCGGCAGTCCGCCGGCATAGGGCTGGCCGCCGCGCGTGGTGTGGCAGCCGGCGCAGTTGCCGGCCAGTGCAAGGTAGCGCCCGCGCTCGACCCGCTGCGGCGTGGCATTGAAGGCTTCGGCCTGTTCGGGCAGCGGGTCTTCGCCGCGCAGGTTCAGCGCGACGATGCCGCCGGCCGCGGCGCCCAGCAGCAGCACCAGAACCAGCAGCGTCCAGCCGAGGTGTCGCATCTTCATCGGCGCCTCACTTCGGCATGCCGCCGCAGCGCATCGGCAGTGCGGCGGGCAGCGATGCGGCAGGCTTCGGATCGGCCGGCATCGGCTGCACCGCGAGCCAACTGGCCACGGCGTTGATGTCGGCCGTGGTCATGCGGCGGCCGATGTCGGCCATGCAGTCGGGTGCGAGCGCATGCCGCTCGCTGGTGAGCCAGGCGCCAAGCTGCGAAGACACGTAGAGGCGGGGCAGCCCCAGCAGCCCCGGAATGGCCGGCTGCACGCCGGTGAGCGCGGCGCCGTGGCATTGCACGCAGGCGGGAATTTGCCGCGCCGCATCGCCTTCGAGCGCCAGCTGGCGGCCGCGCGCCAGCTGCGCGGGTGGCGCGTCGCTCACGGGCGAGACGGGCGGGTAGGGCAGGTCCAGGCCCGCGAAGTATTCGGCCATTTCCATCAGGTAGGCATCGGAGAGGTGCTGCACCATGTAGTTCATGTCGGCATTGAAGCGCCGGCCGTCGCGAAAGCTGCGCAGCTGGTTGAACAGGTAGCCCGCGGGCTTGCCCGAGAGGCGCGGAAAGTAGCCGGCATTGGTGGTCGCGCCTTCGCGCCCGTGGCAGGCGATGCAGGCGGCCACGCGCTGCTCGATGCCGCTCGCGGAAGGGGCGGCTGGCGGGGCAGGTGTTGCCGCCATGGCGCAGATGCCGTGGCTCAGCAGCAGCAATGCAATTGCGACGATGCGGCGGACGACGTTGTTCTTCGTCATGTGCCGGCTGCGAAGTGCGCCAGCGCCAGCAGCCCCGCAATGAGCAGCAGCACCGTGGCCAGCGCGACGCCGACGAGCGGCAGCAGCCCGACTTGTGCGGTGCGCCGGTCCGCATCCGCGCGGCGGCCGCCCAGCCCGATGAAACTCCAGAGAACCGCGCGTACCGCGCGCATGAGATTGGACATGCACCGACTGTGCCGCAAGCGCAGCCAAAAAAACAGATGCAGTTCCAAACCAAATCACCGGAGCAGATAAAGTCCCACCACCGAATGAAGACCGCCCCGCCATGAAGCGCTATGAAGCCCTTGCCGCCGACATCGAGGCATCGATCCGCCACGGCACGCTCAAGACCGGCGACCGGCTGCCCTCGGTGCGGCACACCGGCGAGAGCCGGGGCGTGAGCGCTTCCACCGTGTTCCAGGCGTACTACCTGCTGGAGGCGCGCGGGCTGGTGCGCGCGCGGGACCGCTCGGGCTACTACGTCACCGGCGGTGGGCTGCGCGATGCGCCGCCCGAGGCCAACCTCACCTCGCGCCCGGCCGAGGGGCCCAGGTCGCTCGACGTGAGCGACCACGTGTTCGACATCCTCGAAGCCAGCATGTCGCGCAAGGTGATTCCTTTCGGCTCGGCCTTTCCGAGCCCGCTCCTGTTTCCGCTGGCGCGGCTGGGCCAGTTCATGGCCGCGAGCGCCAAGTCGCTCGACCCGTGGAGCACCGTGGACGACCTCACGCCCGGCAGCGCGGCGCTGCGCCGGCAGATTGCGCTGCGCTACCTGGGCGACGGCATGCAGGTGGCGGCCGACGAAATCGTCGTCACCAACGGCGCGCTGGAGGCGCTCAACCTGTGCCTCGCGGCGGTCACGCGCCCCGGCGATTCGGTGATCGTCGAATCGCCCACCTTCTATGCGGCCCTGCAGGCGCTGGAGCGCATGGGCCTGCGCGCCATCGAGGTGCCGACGCATCCCGGCGAAGGCATCGACCTGGCCGCGCTGGAGCTCGCCATCGCGGCCCACCAGCCCAAGGCCTGCTGGCTCATGACCACCTTCCAGAACCCGCTCGGCAGCCTGATGCCCGACGCGAAGAAGAAGGCGCTGGTCGAACTGCTCGCGCGGCACGCGCTGCCGCTGATCGAGGACGACGTGTACGCCGAGCTCTACTTCGGCGACCGCCGCCCGCCGCCGGCCAAGGCCTTCGACGCGCAGGGGCTCGTGCTGCATTGCTCGTCGTTCTCGAAGTGCCTGGCACCGGGCTACCGCATCGGATGGGCATCGGCCGGGCGCTTTGCGCGCAACGTGGCGCGCTTGAAGCTGACGACCACGCTCAGCACCTCGGTGCCCGCGCAGCTCGCGCTCGCAAGCTACCTGGAAAAAGGCGGCCTCGACAAGCACCTGCGCAAGCTGCGCCAGGTCCTGGCCGTGCAGCAGGCGAGCTTTGCGCAGGCAGTGGGCCACTACTTTCCCGCGGGCACGCGCGCCACGCGGCCGCTGGGTGGGTACTTCATGTGGGTCGAGCTGCCGGCGCAGGTCGATGCGCTCGCCATCCATGCCCAGGCGCTGGAGCGCGGCATCAGCGTGGCGCCCGGGCCCATCTTCTCGGCCACGCGCGGCTTCGCGCACTGCCTGCGCCTGAACTACGGGCATGCCTGGGACGCGCAGAGCGAAAAGGCGATGCAGACCCTGGGGCGATTGGTGGCAGCCGCCGCGGCAGGCAGCCCGCCGCGCGAGAAAATCGCGCTGCCGTGACCTTCGATCTTTTCTCCGATGACCTCGAAGACGCCGCATTGCCGCGCGGCAAGGAGGCGATCGGCCCTGGCGCGTTCGTGCTGCGCGGGTTTGCGCTGCCGTATGTCGACGAACTGCTGTCCGCGCTGCACGAGGTCGAGCAGCGCGCCGCCTTCCGCCACCTCGTGACCCCCGGCGGCTTCACGATGTCGGTCGCCATGACCAACTGCGGCCGGCTCGGCTGGATCTCGGACCGGCGCGGCTACCGCTATGGCGAACACGATCCCGAAACGGGCCTGCCCTGGCCCGCCATGCCAGCGGCCTTTGCGCGCTTGGCCCAAGCCTCGGCCGCCGAGGCCGGGTTTGCGGGCTTCCAGCCCGACGCCTGCCTGGTGAACCGCTACGAGCCCGGCACGCGGCTGTCGCTGCACCAGGACAAGGACGAGCGCGACTACGGCGCGCCCATCGTCTCGGTGTCGCTCGGGATGCCGGCCACCTTTCTCTTCGGCGGACTCGCCCGCAGCGACAAGGCCGCGCGCATTCCGCTGGTGCACGGCGACGTGGTGGTGTGGGGCGGGCCCGACCGGCTGCGCTACCACGGCGTGCTGCCGCTCGAAGACCGGCCGCACACGCTGCTGGGCAGCCGGCGCATCAACCTGACTTTTCGCAAAGCGGGATGAAGCGGCCGCTCAAGTCAAATTGATGACTTGTTCCTTTTTTCTGTGCACAACTCTGTGGGTTGTCTGAGGACCGGAGTCGCCAGAGCCAGCATTGACGGGGGTTGGCACTAGGTTGCCTGCGGAATGGGCAGGGGGTGGGGCGGTGGAAAAATCGGGGGCGCGTGGAACGGGCGTCTCGAAAAAAACAAAAAAATCCTTGCGCCATGGCAGGACCGGAGCGGCAGTTGTAGGAGGAAGCGAAGGGGATTCAGCTTCAGAGCAAGAGATCAGAGCCCTAGCAGACTGGCGCCTGATCCGGAAGAGGGAAAACGCCGTTAAAAAAGCGAAATATTGCGCGAGAAAGTATTCAGAATGCCAATGAATTACTTTTTTTCACATTTTTTGTAATACTGGGTGCTACCAAAGGCCGTGAGCGCCTGTTTGCTCAGAGAGAACGGAGAGAGTGACCCATGATCAAGTATTCGTTTCTGATCCCTGTCGCGAGTGCAGTGGCGTCTCTCGCCACGGGCGCCATTGCTGCAAACACGAGCAAAGCGCTTGAGCAGCAAGCCCCCGCGGCCAAATCGATGCCCGAGCTGGGCCTTGGCGACACGTCCACCACGCAGTACCTGCAGTACCTTCGTGGTGGCGAACGGCACCTAATGCTTATGCAGCGGGATGACACTGGCGTTGTGATGGCTTATCACCAGTCCCACTCCTCGCATTCCAGTCACTCGTCCCATTCGTCTCACCGATCCTCAGCGTACTGATGCGCATTGGCGCAGCAGAACTAGCGCAGATCGTCGAGCGAATGTCCTGCTGGCGAGTGACGGTGCAAAAGGTTGAGCGGCCCCATGCGCGCTGACAAATGACTATTGGCAACTAGCCTCGTAACGAACGCGCAACTCAGCGATAGCTTCAGGTCCTGTATGTCAACTACCTTGCTCAGTTTCGATCCCCAGGTCTACTCGACTCCCGCCTTGCTCAAGGCTTGCTATCGATTCAGCGATCGGTTTGTCTTTGACGTCAAGTCGGAGTCCAGCAAGATCGAAGTCCACGTCGAAAGCAGGCGACATGACATCAGCCCCGAAGCGCTGCATTTGGCGATGCAGGACTTTCGGACAGAAGTGCTGGACCAGAATTTGAGAGAGAAGGTGAGAGCAGAAACTGAGAGCGTGCGCAACCTCATTCTGGCGCATGCTTTTTCGCGGACGGGCCTAGTCAACCAGTAGCCGTCATGAGCAAATTTCAGCCTCTCACCTTCTACGATCGCAATGGAGGTGCCGGGCGCGGTGCTGGCAAACCAAGCTACGAATTGATGCCGTTCCGATTCACAGAGTTGGACCCGCAGCGTTTCGTGCTAAGCAATCAGGCTGGAGAGTATCTGGTCTTGCCAAAAAAGGATCTGTACGACTTCGCCGAACACAGGCTCGATGCCACGACAGAGGCATATCTTGATCTGCGTTCGCATCAGTTTCTTATCGACGCTCACACAAACGTAGCGAAGGAACTGCTGGCTATCAAGGTTCGCACCCGATATGAGCGGGTAGCAAACTTCACGGGCCTACATATTTTCGTCGTCACGCTGCGATGCGAGCATTCATGTCCGTATTGTCAAGTCTCGCGGCAATCAGAGGACAGCAGCGCCTTTGACATGACGAGTGAGCAGGCCGATGCTGCCATCGATCTCGCCTTGCGGTCGCCTTCCAAGGCAATCAAGATTGAGTTTCAGGGTGGGGAACCGTTGCTCAACTTTCCACTGATTCGCTACATCGTCGCAGAGACGAAGCGAAAGGCGCAGGGAAGCAGAGAGCTCGGTTTTGTGATCGCTACGAATCTAGCCATCGTCACTGACGAGGTGCTCGAATTTTGCCGCGAAGAGGGCGTGTGCATCTCGACGTCGCTGGACGGCCCGCAGGATCTGCATAACAAAAACCGCCCGCGTACCGGTAGAGATAGCTATCAGAGAGCCATTAGCGGCATCAAACGGGCTCGCGACGCGATTGGAAAAGAGAATGTCTCTGCGCTGATGACCACTACTGAGGCTAGCCTTGGTCACGTTAAGGAGATCATCGACGAGTATCTCGCGCTCGATTTCAAGGGTATTTTCTTGCGCCCGTTGTCGCCATATGGGTTCGCGATCAAAACCAAGTCCTATCGGGCGTATAGCGTTGACCGCTGGCTCGAGTTCTACAAAGAGGGTTTGGACTACGTTATTGAACTCAACCGAAAGGGGATTGCCTTCAGGGAGTTCTATGCGTCAATGGTCCTGAAAAAGATGCTGACTTTTGAAGACCCAGGCTACGTTGACTTGATGAGCCCGGCAGGTGTTGCACTGGGCGCTATTGTCTACAACTACGACGGGGCGGTATTCGCTTCCGACGAAGCCCGAATGCTCGCCGAAATGGGGGACGATAAGTTTCGCCTTGGCCACGTGCTCGAGAACACCTATGAGGAGATCTTTCTAAACGAGACGCTTCTTGAGGCATTGGAGGCCAGCTTCAGTTACAGCGTCCCCATGTGCACCGACTGCGCTTTTGAACCATACTGTGGTGCCGACCCCGTGCAACACTGGGGTTTGCAGAAGGACTTTGTGGGACGGAAGACCGAGTCCGAGTTTTGCGCCAGAAATATGGCGATCTTCAAGCATCTCATCAAGCTCATGGAGTCCGATGCCGGGATCAAACGGTTGTTCACGACGTGGGCACAATAGGAAGATCTCATGCTAAAGCTACGTGGACGAACAGTCGCCCTAAGGAAATCGTTTCAAGAGCCAAGACTCCTCATCATCACATACAGAGCCGACATCCCTGAGAGGCTGCGGGCCAACTTCGCCTTTCTTACCGATAGCGAGTTGCCGAGTTCGGAAGGCTTTGCGGCAGTGCTGGTACGAGGGGCGGTTAGCGATGCACAACTGGATGCGTCCGGCGCCACCGATGTGTACAGACTGGGCGATGAATATCACTACCTTGATGAAGGTGACATTGTTCGCCTCAATCCGGCTCAGGATACCTTGGGCGCCCTCTTTCGGGTCAGATCACCAAACAACACGATTCTTCTGACCGAGCAGTGCAATCACTACTGCTTGATGTGCTCGCAGCCACCGAGGGCAGTCGACGATTTTTGGATCATGGAAGAAGTTCTTGAGCTAATCCGCCTGATTCCTCCAGGTACGCCCTCACTTGGATTCTCGGGAGGAGAGCCAACACTCTACGGTGATCGCTTTGTGCGTCTGGTTCGCCACGTGAAGAACCATCTTCCCCACACACACGTCGATATCCTGACCAATGGGCGGGCGTTTAAGGACCAAGGCTTCGCCGACGCTCTCGGAGATGTTCGCCATCCAAGTCTCCTTCTGGGCATCCCGCTGTATTCCGACGATCCCGTGCGCCACGACTTTGTGGTGCAATCCTCTGGAGCTTTCGATGAGACGGTGCGGGGCATCCTGAACCTGAGGCGAGCAAATGTTGGCGTTGAACTGCGCATCGTCATCCATCGTGAAACACTTCCGCGTTTGGTACAAACTTGCCGCTTCATTGCTCGCAATCTCCTCTTTGTTAGACATGTCGCGCTGATGGGGTTGGAGATCACGGGATTTACGCGTGCCAATCTCGATCAGCTTTGGATCGACCCAGTCGAATACCGAGACACGCTCTCTGAAGCGGCGGCGGTGTTGACGGACTACGGGATAAACACGTCGATCTACAACCATCAGCTTTGTCTAGTGAATCCTGACGTGTACCCCATCTACAAGAAGTCAATCTCCGACTGGAAGAACGAATTTCTGGATGAATGCGAGAGTTGCGAGCGCAAGGCCGATTGCGGTGGGTTCTTCTCCTCCTCTGTGCAATACCGTCACAGCACAAACATCCGTCCGATGCATAAGGTGCTTTCAGCATGAACCGCTAGGGACATCAGGGGGATGGTGCACTTTGAACCGCGCGTGGAGCGCATTCCGCAGGTTACGGCCTTCTGTGAGGATACCGTCCAAGACTACCGCACTTAGACTTTGCATTCGGCCAGAACGATCCGGAAAAGATTCCTGCGAGAGCAATAAGATTTTGATTTGGGAGGCTTGAAAATATGTACCAGTCGGGATTGACGATCAAGGACGCGCTCGACGCGGTGAGCAAGAACCACTATGTTCTGCCCGCAATCCAGCGGGAATTCGTGTGGAAGCCAGAGCAGATCAGCAGGCTTTTCGACAGCCTCATGCAGGGCTATCCATTCGGTACCTTTCTCTTCTGGAAGGTCGAGCCAGAAAAGAGTGCTGAGTTCAAGTTCTTTGGCTTCGTTCAGAACTTCCACGAGCGCGACGCAGCCCACTGCCCCGAATTGGGCACCTTGCCGAATCGCGAGTTGACCGCGGTCCTGGATGGACAGCAACGCCTGACCGCGCTAAACATCGGCCTTCGCGGATCAGTATCGATCAAGGAGCCGAACAAGTGGCGTTCGAATCCGAATGCGTTCCCGAAGAAAATTCTTCACCTCGATCTGATGGCATCCCGCGGGGAGGACGACGAAGGCGAGGCCTACCGGTTCCGGTTTCTCGAAACGCAGAAGGCCGCCGCTGATGATGGAGCTTTGTGGTATCCGGTTCCCGACATTCTGATGGTCCCAAATACCGCCAAGCTTTCCCAATGGCTTTACGGCAAGTTGACCGCGCGCGGCATCACTGCGGACAGCGATGTGTTCAATCGCGCGAGCGATACCTTGCATCAGCTCTATCAGGTTGTTCAAGTCGCTCCGACACTGACTTTCTACACCGAGCGCAGCCAAGAACTTGATAGAGTCCTGCGCATCTTCATTCGGATGAATTCTGGCGGTACGGTGCTGTCGTACTCGGACCTGCTGCTCAGCATTGCCGTTGCGCAGTGGTCGAAGCTCGACGCACGGCAGGAGATCCATGGCTTGGTTGATGAAATCAACAACATCGGCGCCGGATTCAATCTTTCGAAGGATTTCGTGCTCAAGGCCGGTCTGATGCTCGCGGACATCGCTAGTGTTGGTTTCAAGGTGGAGAATTTCAATCGTGCCAACATGATCACGCTCGAGAACGTGTGGTCTGACGTTCGCCGTGCCACCATCCTTACGGTGGAGTTAGCCGCCTCATTTGGCCTTGCGGAGCAGACGCTACGCGCCGACAGCGCGCTCCTGCCGATTGCGTATTACATCTTCAAGCGGAAGCCGCCCGAAAACTGGCTAGGCCACCCGTCCCATGCGGCAGAGCGCGAGAGCATCCGGAGCTGGCTGATTCGTTCGCTATTGAAGTCTTCCGGAATCTGGGGAAGCGGCCTTGACACGCTGCTCACAGCCTTGCGAGACGTGATCCGTATCGATCATCAGATCTTCCCGAGCGAGGCACTGGAGAAGGTCATGGCCGGCCGCGGCAAGTCGTTGTCATTTGGGCCTGAAGAGGTGGAAGACCTGCTGGACATGGAATATGGCGACCGCCGACTGTTTCCGGCACTCTCGATATTGTTCCCGTTCATCGACGTGCGTCAGTTGCACCACATAGACCACTTCTTCCCGAAAAGCCAACTGCAGCGCCGGAAGCTGGAGCGAGCTGGCTGCGACGCTGTGTACGTTGAAGAATCCCTCGCCGCTCGTGATCGCCTGGCTAACCTGCAACTGCTTGAAGGACTGCTAAACGTGTCAAAGAACGACAGCTTGCCCGGCCCATGGCTTGAAGCAACTTATCAGGATCCTGCCATCCGCGGGGCTGTACTGGATCGGCATGACCTCGGATTCGCGCCTGCAACTCACCAGGAGTTTCTTGCCTTCTACAACGCGCGACGAGAGCGACTTCGGGCTCGGTTCGAGCCGATCCTCGCGCGTGCGAGCTAGATCGAAAATTCCCACCACGCCGAACGCTTGCGCCGAGGCGGGCACGACGCGAATCTCCGCAAACAGTTGCGGATTCACCCGGTTGATGCAACCAAGCGAGCGGCTAGTTCTCAGCCGACTGTAGCCGCACGCTGCTGCCCTCTGGATTTTTCCGCAGCCCACCGCTTAGCTTCGTCTGCTCGTGGACAACCTGCTCACGCTTGCCGCAGGGCGCGGCAGGGTTGACCACAGGTGCAGCCGTGGACTGCTACGCCCCGGCCTTTATCAGATCCACGATGGTGCTCTCCGGTCGGAGTTTGCAGGCGCGGCACCAGTCCAAATAGAACAAGACGTCCATGTATCGCTCGCCCCGTTCGACCTTCGAAACATAGGACTGGTCGACCTTTAGCCGCGCGCCCAGTTCGGCCTGCGTCAGCCCTGCGGTAAGCCGTACCGCACGCAGGTGGTTGCGCAGGACTTCGTATCGGCGATGGTGGATGGACAGCAGCATTCATCGATGCTCATTGCCGCCCCGAAAAAGGCCATTTTGACCTTTTATGATTATGATTCTCTCGAGCCAATGATGTCACTTTGGCCTTTTTATCGATAGAAATCAGGGATCAAAAATGAAAAGCAGGATGGTTTTCTTGAGCACCGCCCTCGTGCTGGCGGCTTGCGGCGGCGGAAGTGGAGGTGGTGGCGCGCCAATGGGACCTGTCGCGGGGCTTCCCTCCACGCCGGCGCAAACGACGACGCCCACGGCACCGGCGACACCTGAGGCACAGGCTCCGGCCGAGCCCGTGGCGCCAGTCGCTTCCGCCGGCCCGACCGATACCGAAATCCTCGGCCTCGTCGATTCCACCAATCTCTCCAGCGCCGGCTACCCGTGGAACGGCCGGTACGCGGGCGTGGTGAAGCGCTGGAGCCTGCCCATCCCGGTCAAGACCAATGGCGAAGCCCGCGCGGTGCCTGCGATGGACGAGATCGAAGCGAAGCTTGGGTTTGCCGTCTTCGACCGCGCCAGCATCGCCGCCGCCGACGAGGCGACGATCACCCGCGGCATCGTGTTCCGCCAGGGCACGGCCTATCTGCCGCCCGGCGCCAATCCGCAGGGCTTCTGCGCCAACGTCAGCGATGCGCCCTTTGGTGGCGGCTGGTCCGCTTCATTGCTCAACCCGGGCGAACTCACTGGGCGGATGTACGTGAACCTGGACAACCCGCAATGCGTGGCAGACGGCGCCATCGTCATCCACGAGATCGGGCATGCCTTGGGCCTTGCAACCCACTTCAAGGGCTTTGGCGATGACGACGGGGCCATCGGGCCGGAGTTCTGGCCCGTGCTGGCGACGCTCTATGCGAACGCCATCGGTACGCCCAAGGCGTCCGTCCTCATCAAGCAGATCGACAAGAACTGAAGGAGGGGACGCAATGAAACTGATCGAAGGCAGGCTCACGCGGCTGGGCGAGTCGACCGTGAACATGAAGAACGAGGTGGTCAAGTATTCGCTCATCCAGATCGGCGACAAGACGCTGACGAACGTGATGATCGACCGCAAGCTCAACAACTTCCTGCAGGACGGGGTCGAGACGGAGAAGGCCACGCGGCTTTGGTTTCTCAACGGCGGCAAGATCGTGATGGGTGTGCAGGTCGGCGACGACACGCGGTACTACGGCACGATCAATCCGTTCTTCTACTTCGCGATGCTGTTCAATGTGGTGTTCACCGGCATCGTGTTCACGTATCAGCCACTCGGCGCTTTGGCGTGGGCCGTGCTCATCTACGCGATCGGCGGACGCCGATGGCTGGACTACCGCAGGGTGGCGGCTGCCGGCGGCATGAAGGTGTGAGGGGCACGGCCAGGAAGCCAATTTCCATTTGGATGAATCCGGCTGGGTGCTGGTGAGCCTGGGCGGCGAATAGGCCGCCGCCAGGCTTTGCTGCGCCGCCGGGCCCTTGCTCGGGGCGTGCGAAGCCCCAAACAAAAAAGCCCTAAGTAGTTGATTTACTTAGGGCTTTTTGACTTTTGCGGAGCACCGCAGAAGTGGTGTTGGTGGCTCTTCACGGACTCGAACCGCGGACCTGTGGATTATGATTCCATCGCTCTAACCGACTGAGCTAAAGAGCCGTTCGGCACAGTTTTGTGCCGAGCCCAAGATTATAGCGCAGGCTGCGGGCCCGGAATCAAGCCCGCCGAGCCGCACACGGTGTCTTTTTTGCGATGGCCAACCCCGAAGCCGGGCGCCGCCCGTACAACCCCGGGTGAAAATCCGCCGATGTCTGCGCTGCCCCGCGCCCCTTCCGCCAAAGCCGCCACCGAGCGCGACGCCATGCCCGACGACCAGTTGATGCTGGCCTACGCGCGCGGCGACGGCGCGGCGTTCGACGTGCTCTACGCGCGCCACGAGGGCGGGCTGTTCCGCTTCGTCAAGCGGCTGCTGGGCGCCCGGCTGGCCGCGCAGGCGGACGAGGTGTTCCAGGACACCTGGGTGCGCATCATCTCGGCGCGCGACAGTTTTTCGCCGCAGGGCGCCGCCTGGCGCACCTGGGCCTTCACGATCGCGCACAACCTGGCGATGGACCGGCTGCGCGTGAGCGGGCGCGAGGTGGCGCTCGACGCCGCGCATCCGGACGATGGCGAGGACGCCTTTCCCACGCTCGACCGCGGCGTGCGCGGCGCGATGGATGCCGCGGCGCATCCATCGGCCGAAGAACTCGCGTTCTGGCGCGCCGCCGGCCGGCGCCTGCTGGCTTGCCTCGACGAACTGCCTGCCGAGCAGCGCGCCGCGTTCCTGCTGCACCACGAAGACGGGCTGACGGTCGAAGCGCTCGCGGCCAGCCTGCAGATCGGCTTCGAGACCGTGCGCAGCCGCCTGCGCTATGGGCTGCAGAAACTGCGCGGCTGCATGGAGCGCTACCTGTCGGTGCTGGAGCAGCGCGCATGAACACCGGCGGCGGCAACGGCACCCCCGGCTTCGACGATGGCGGCGAGGACGCGGCGCTGCGAGATCCCGCACTGCGCCGTGCGCTCGACCACGCGCCTGACAGCGACGCACTGCCCGATCCGCGCACTCGCGACGCGATCCGGAAGATGGCGCACAACCTCGCACCCGTTCCCGCGGCGGCGCCAGCGGCCGAAGACAAGAGTGCCGTGCCGTGGTGGCGCCGGCTGTTCGGCGGTGGGGGATCGCATGCCCGCATGCCGTGGAACGCGGCCTTTGCGACCGTGCTGCTGGCCACCTTCGTGACCGTGCTCTGGCATCGCGAACCGGTGCCCGATGCGCGGCTGGATGGAGAGGCGGGAGTTGCCTCCGCGCCTGCGACTGCTCAGGAGGCGGCGCCGTCTGCGGCTGCGGTTCCGGCACCGGCCGCGGCACCCGCGCCCGCGCCAGCTACCGCATCGGCCCCGCCACCGGCACCAGCGCAAGCCCAGCCGCAGCTGCAGGCCGAAGCGGCGCGAGACACGGTGAGCGAAGAGTCCATGCGAAGCAGGGAGATCGCAGTGCGCCGATCGGCGCCGCCGCCCTCCGGCAAGCAGGCTGCTGCACCAGCGCCCGAGCCCCAGGCCAGCCAGGTCGCGCCAGAGCCGCCGCCCCTGCCAGCGTCGCTTCCCGCACCTGCGCCACCTGCAGCAGTTCCACCGGCACCAGCATCATCACCAGCAGCGATCGCGCCGCCGCTGCCTCCTGCGCCCATGGCCCCCGCAGCGCCGCCCGCCACCCGCGAGGCCGCCGGTGGAGGCGTTTCTGCGTCTTCTCCAGCCCTGTCGGCACCGCAGCGCAGCCCCAGCGCCGACGCCGCCTCCGGCATGCTGCGCTCGGCCCCCGCGCCGCGCGCGGCCGTGATGGCAGGCAAGGCCGCGGCAAGTCCGGCTGAAGGTGCGTTCTCGGCGCTCGACCAATGGACGTCGTTGAACGCAACACGCGCCGGGCAGAGCGTGCGCCATGCCCGCGGCGACACCGAGGGGCTGGCCGCACTGGTCAACACGCTGGCTCGTTCGGCCACCGCGCCGGGCGCTGAACCGGCCGCGCCCGTCGAGACGCGGCTGGAGCTCTACCGCGGCACCACCCTGCTCGCAGTGCTAGAGATCGCGGGAAACAAGGTGCGCTGGACGCCGCAGGGCACGGCAGCCGGCGCCTCGGTCGGCACACCGCCGGCGCAGGCGCTGGCCGAATTGAAGGCGCTGCTCGCGCGCTGATCGCTCAGGCGTTCTTGAAGTCCGGCTGGCGCTTGGCAAGGAAGGCGTCCATGCCTTCCTTCTGGTCGGCCGTGGCAAACAGCGCATGGAACAGCCGGCGCTCGAACATCACGCCGTCGGAGAGGCCGCTCTCGAACGCGCGGTTGACCGACTCCTTGGCCGCCATCACCGCGATCTGCGAGTAGCCCGCGATGATCAGCGCAGCGCCGAGCGCTTCGTCGGCCAACTGCGCATAAGGCACCACGCGGCTCACGAGGCCCGCGCGCTCGGCTTCGGCGGCGTCCATCATGCGGGCGGTGAGCGCCATGTCCATCGCCTTGCTCTTGCCCACCGCGCGCGGCAGGCGCTGCGTGCCGCCGGCGCCGGGGATCACGCCGATCTTGATTTCGGGCTGGCCGAACTTGGCGTTGTCGGCCGCAATGATGAAGTCGCACATCATCGCGAGCTCGCAGCCGCCGCCCAGTGCAAAGCCGCTCACGGCCGCGATCACGGGCTTGCGGATCGAGCGGATGGTCTCCCAGTTGCGCGTGATGTAGTCGCCCTTGTAGGTGTCGATGAAGCTGTACTTGGCCATCGCGGCAATGTCGGCGCCGGCCGCAAAGGCGCGTTCGCTGCCCGTCACGATGATGCAGCCGATGGCGTCGTCGGCATCGAAGGCCTTGAGCGCGGTGCCCAGCTCGGTCATGAGCGCGTCGTTGAGCGCATTGAGCGCCTTGGGCCGGTTGAGGGTGATGATGCCGACCTTGCCTGCTTCGGTCCGCACTTCGATGTTTTCGTAGCTCATGGGTGTCTCCAAGGGAAGGTGAATACGCGATTCACTGTATACAGGCTATAGGCGCGGATCAGCGCCGCGCGCCCGGCGCGAGCCAGGCCGCGATCTTTGCTGCGTCGTGCGAGAACAGGCGCCAGGTGGTGGCGCCCTCCGGCAGCACCAGCGGCAGCCTCAGCAGCTTGCGGTCGCGCGCCACCAGCGCGGTGCAGCGGGTGGCGTCGCCGAGGTACAGCGCCAGGTCGTCGAGCTTGGCGATGCGCCAAGCCTGCGCGGGGCGCTGCTGGCCCTTGCGGCCGATGGCGGGCAGTTCGATGCCGATCCATTCGTCGTTGGCCGAGAAGCCGGCCTTTTCGGCGGCGCCGCCGCGCAGCACTACCTTGACCTGGACGCTGCCGTTGGCCTCGGCCACGCGCAGGCCCAGCGCCTGCGCCTGCTGCGACGGATCCTCGAGCGCAGCCACGCCGTGCGCGCGCAGCAAATCTGCCAGCGGCAGCTCGTCGGTCGAGTGGATCCACTGCGCGATTTCCGCCGCATAGGAGCGGCCGCCCACGGCCTGGAGCGCGGCGGCCATGTCGGCTTCGCTGATCGGGCCGCCGCCTTGGGTCCACAGGTGGCGCATCACGTCGTCGAGCGTGCCCTTGCCTTCGCGGCGCAAGCTGAGGTCGAAGCACAGCGCCACCAGCGCGCCCTTGGTGTAGTAGCTGACGGTGCCGTTGGGCGTTTGCTCGTCCTGCCGGTAGTACTTGACCCAGGCATCGAAGCTCGCCTCGGCCACCGACTGCACGAGCCGGCCCGGCGTCTGCAGCACCTGGTTCACGGTCTTGTTGAGCAGGCGCAGGTAGCCCGCGTCGTCGATGCGGCCGGCGCGGCGCAGCAGCAGGTCGTCGTAGTAGCTGGTGAAGCCCTCGAAGAACCACAGCATCTGCGTGTAGTTCTCGCGGCTGTAGTCGTAGTGCGCGAACTCGGCCGGGCGCATGCGCTTGACGTTCCAGGTGTGGAAGTACTCGTGGCTGATGAGGCCCATCAGCGTGGTGTAGCCCTCGGGCTGCTTCTTCGCGCCGCGCTGGGGCAGGTCGCGCCGGTTGCAGATCAGCGCGGTGGAGTGCCGGTGCTCCAGCCCGCCGTAGCCGTCGTCCACCGCGTTGAGCATGAACACGTAGCGGTCGATCGGCAGCTTGGGGCCGCCTCGCTTGCCGGCCTTGTCGCCGTGCCAGAAGCGGATCTCGGCTTCGCAGATGGCCTGGGTGTCGGCGATCAGGCGCTCGCCGTCGAACGAGGCGGCGGCACCTGCGATGACGAAGCGGTGCGGCACGCCGCAGGCCTCGAACTCGGCGCTCCAGAAGGGGCCCATCTCGACCGGGCTGTCGGCCAGCTCGTCGTAGCCGGCCGCGAGGTAGCGGCCGAAGCCGTGCTTGTCGATCTTCGAGGGCACGAGCGCGGTGGCGCACGACCAGCGCGCATCGTCGCCGGGCGGCAGGGCGGGCGCGCTGATGTCCAGCGCATGCGGCGCATCGGTCTGGCCCTCGACCCGCAGGCACAGGCTGGTGCCGTTGAAGAAGCCGCGGCCGGCGTCGAGCCAGGCGGTGCGCACCGAGTTGTCGTAGGCGCAGACCTGGTAGTGCAGCACCAGCGGCTGGCCCGGCACGCAGTCGACCTGCCAGCTGCACTTGTCGAGCTGCGTCAGCGCGGGCTTGCGGCGTCCCTGCGTGGCGCGCAGGCTTTGCAGGTTCTTGGCAAACTCGCGCACCAGGTAGCTGCCCGGAATCCACACCGGCAGCGCCACGCGCTGCTGCGCGGCGGGAGCCTCGATGGTCAGGGTGACGGCGAAGAGGTGCGCATGCAGGTCGGCGCACTCGATGCGGTAGTGCACCGCGGCCGCCGGCGCAGCCGCTCGCGCGCGCCGGGAAACGGTCGGCGCGGCCATCAGTTGATGGAGGCGGCGAGTTGCTTCTCGACCTGGTCCGCGGGAATGGCGCCCGGCGTGCGGGTGCCGTCGCTGAAGATCAGCGTGGGCGTGCCGGTGATGTTGTACTTGCGGCCGAATTCCACGTTGCGCTGCAGGGCCGTGACGTCGCAGCCGGTTGCCGCGGTGGCGGGCTTGACGCTGGTTTCCATCCAGTCGCCCCAGGCCTTGCCCTTGTCCTTGCTGCACCAGATGTCGCGCGACTTGACGGCCGAATCGGGACCGAGCACCGGGTAGAGGAACAGGTAGACGGTGACGTTGTCGACCGTCTTCATGTCTTTCTCGAAGCGCTTGCAGTAGCCGCAGTTCGGGTCTTCGAACACCGCCAGCTTGCGCTTGCCGCTGCCGCGCACGATCTTGATGGCGTCTTTCATGGGCAGCTTGTCGAACGAGACCTGGCTGAGCTTCTCGATGCGCTCCTCTGTCAGGTTCTTGCGCGCATTCACGTCGATCAGGTTGCCCTGCAGCAGGTAGTTGCCCTGCTCGTCGGTGTAGTAGATCTGGAAGCCGTTCACGCGCACTTCGTAGAGGCCCGGCAGCGGCGACTTGGTGACTTCGTCGATGGCCGGGAACTGCGGAATGCGCGCCGGAAGGTTCTTGCGGATCTCGGCCTCACCGGCCAGGGCCGTGGCGGCCGCAGCCAGCGTGCAGGCGGCGAGAAGAAGGTTGCGTGCGAGTTTCATGGGAAGTCCGGTCGATGGATTCATGCCTTCAAGCCCATCGCCTGGTTGGCGATCCAGTGCTTGAGGAGGCGCGTGCGGTCGAAGCCGCGCATGCCCCAGTTGCGCAGCGCGGGCAGGGGGCCCACGCTGTGCGAGAACAGTTGCTGCAGGCCGTCGGTGGCCAGGCTCATCTGCAGCACGTCGGCGCGGCGCGCGCGCTCGTAGCGGCGCAGCAGGCGCGGGTCGCCCACGCTGCGCCAGTACTCGCGCTGCCGGATCACGTCGGCCAGCATGGCCGCATCGGCCAGGCCGAGGTTGAGGCCCTGGCCCGCGAGCGGATGCACCGTGTGGGCCGCGTCGCCGGCCAGTGCCCACGACTGCGCGGCCGCACCCTTCGCCTGCGGCAGGGTGCCGGTCCAGCGGTCGGCGATGGCGCGCGCGAGCGGCCAGGCGGCACGTTCGCTCGTGAGCCGAAGCGGGCCGAGCGCGCCATGGCTGGCTTCGCTCACCGCGGCGTTGAATTCCTCGTCGCCTTGCGCCAGCAGCGCGGGCGCGCGAAGCTGGTCGACCGACCACACCAGCGCCAGCGAACGGCCCTGCACGCCGCCCATCGGCAGCAGCGCCAGCACCTCGCCCGTGTCGTTGAACCACTGGCGCGCCACGCCGTCGTGCGGCTGCGCGGCTTCGAGCCGCGCCGCAATCGCATGCTGCGGATAGCGCGTGACCGCGTAGCTCACGCCGAGGGCGTCGCGCGTGGCGCTGGCCTTGCCTTCGCACACCACGGTGAGCGGCGCGGACACCGGCTCGGAAACGACTTCGACCTGGGGCTGGAAGCGCACCGCATCGGCCAGCTGCTGCTCGAGCGCCGGCACGTCGACGATCCAGGCCAGCGCATCGACCTTCTGCCGCACGGCGCTGAACTGCACGCGCCCGCCTTCGTCGCCGTGCACGAGCATCTCGCGCACCGGCGTGGCATGCGCCGCGTCGGGCCAGGCGCGCAGCGATTCGAGCAGGGTGCGGGAGGCGGTGTTGAGCGCATAGGCCCGGATGTCCTGCTTGCCGGCCGCGGCGGGCGGAACCACCAGCGCGACGCGCACTCGCTCGCGTGCGAGCAGCAGGGCCAGCGTGCGGCCCACGATGCCGGCGCCGCGAATGCAAACTTCAGGAAGGAGGGCCATCCGGCCATTGTAAGAACAAGCCCGTTCCCGGGCTGAGCCCCCGGCGGCCGATGCGGGACAATCGCTGCCCAATTCCAAGGAATCCAAGGAACCCCACGTGCCACAGCCCGCCTTCGACATTGAAGCCACCATTGCGCGCCTGTTCGTCTACCCCGTGAAATCGTGCGCGGGGGTCGAGCTTCCCGAGGCGTTGCTGACCCAGACCGGCCTGGAATTCGACCGCGCCTGGATGGTGGTCGATGCAGAGGGCGAGTTCGTGACCCAGCGTCAATTGCCGCGCATGGCGCTGATCCGCCCGCAGATGAAGCACATGGAAGTGGTGCTGCGCGCGCCGGGCATGCTGGCCCTGCACCTGGCGTTCGACCGGGTCGAGCAGCCGGTGCGCGTGCGCGTCTGGAAGGACGAGGTCGCGGCCTACGACATGGGCGACATCGCCGCCCAGTGGTTCAGCGACTTTCTCTCCGAGCCGGGCAAGCCGCAGGCACTGCGGCTGGTGCGCTTCGACCCCGAGCACAAGCGCCTGTCGAGCCTGCAGTGGACCGATGGCGTCGAGGCGACGAACCAGTTCGCCGACGGCTTTCCGCTGCTGGTGGCCAGCGAGGGATCGCTGGCCGAACTCAATGAGCGGCTGGCCGCCGCGGGCCACGATGCAGTGGGCATCGAGCGCTTCCGGCCGAACATCGTGCTGGCCGGCATCGAGTCGCACGACGAGGACCGGGTCGACGCGCTGCACGTCGCCACCGGCGAAGGCGAGGCCGAGCTCAAGCCGGTCAAGCCCTGCACCCGCTGCCCGATCCCGGACATCGACCCGGCCACCGCCACGAGCAGCCCCGAGGTCGGCGACATGCTGCGCACCTACCGCGCCGACCCGCGCGTCGACGGGCGCATCACCTTCGGCATGAACTGCATCGTGCTGCAAGGGGTGGAGCACATGCTCAAGGTGGGGCAGGCGGTGGGCGCGAACTACCGCTTCGAATAGCGGGCTCTATCTAGAAGGTCACGCCGGCGTACAGGACGATGTTGGCGTAGGGCGTGCATTCGCCCGTGCGGATCACCGCCTTGGCGCGCGCGCTCAGGCGCTTGAGTTCCTCGTGCGACACCGTCTCCGGCAGGGCGGCCAGCTGGCCTTCGCACCATGCCGGCAGCTGTCCCACCGGCAGCTGCCCGATGGCTTCGCGCGCGATCAGCGCGCGCTCCACCTGCATCTCCGAAAGCACGACCTTGAGCACGTCCGCGACCCGCGGAATCCCCGGCGTGAGCGCCAGGTCGATGCGCCGGGGGCCGTCCGGGATCGGCAGGCCCGCATCGCCGATGACCACCATGTCGCCATGGCCCAGCGCGGCAATCACTTGCGAGAGTTCGGCATGCAGCAGGGCGGTACGTTTCACAGTGCGATCCAGTCGGGTGGCAGGGGGCTTTGCAGCACGGCGTCGCGCTGCGGAATGGAAGGCTGGGCGCCGGGCTGCTGGATGCACAGCGCGGCGGCGCGAATGCCCAGGCGCACGGCTTCGTCGAAGGACTGGCCCTCGCCCAGCGCCACGGCCAGCGCGCCCAGGAAGGTGTCGCCTGCGGCCGTGGTGTCGACCGCCTGGGCCTGAGGCGCGGGATGGTGGCGCGCGCCATCGGCATCGATGGCCACGGCGCCGCGCGCGCCGAGCGTGACGACCACGCGCGCAATGCCCTTGGCGCGCAGGGCTTGGCCGGCCAGCGCGGCTTCCTGCGGGCTGTCGGCGGCCTGGCCGCACAGCGCCTCGGCCTCGATCTCGTTGACGACCAGCGTGTCGATGCGCGGCCACAGCGGCTCGGCGATCGGCTGCACCGGCGAGGGGTTGAGCAGCACCTTGCAGCCCGCCTCGTGCGCCACCGAAATGGCGCGCGCGACCTGCCCCATCGGTATCTCGAACTGCGTCACCAGGAAGGCCGCGCCCTGCAGCTGCTGCCGCAGCGCCGGCGCGTCGATCTCGGCCTGCGCATTGGCGCCGGGAATCATCACGATGCGGTTCTGGCCGCCGTCCTCCACCAGGATCAGCGCGGTGCCCGTGGGCTCGCCGGGGCTGGTGCGCAGCGCGGCGGTGTCGATGCCGTCGCGCCCGAGCGCATCGCGCAGCGCCTGGCCGTGCGCGTCGTTGCCGACGCAGCCGATCATGCCGACGCGGCCGCCTTCGCGCGCGCAGCTCACGGCCTGGTTGGCGCCCTTGCCGCCCGGAATGTGGGCGATCGAATGGCCCAGCAGGGTTTCGCCCGCGGCCGGTGCATGCGGCACGCGCAGCACGATGTCCATGTTCAGGCTGCCGAGCACCACGATGCGCGGCGGCGAGGCGGCGCTGGAAAAAGAGGAAGAAGGCGTCGAACTCACGGGGTGCGGGACTTTCGGCTTGGCGCGGCTGCCGCTTCGGATGCGGGAGAGGATGAGGAAGAAGAGGGCGCAGCGGCCTCGCGGAAGCTCGCGTGCCGCGCGGTCGAGGCGCGCACGCGCAGCTCGGGCTGCAGCACCACCTTGCGCGCATCGCGGCGCTTGCCGCCCACGCGCTCCAGCAGCATGTCGACCGCCAGCGCGCCGATGCGCTCCTTGGGCTGTGCCACGGTGGTGAGCGGCGGGCTGGTGTAGGCCGAGAGCTCGATGTCGTCGAAGCCCACGATCGAGAGCTCGTCGGGTACGCGCACGCCGCTTTCATGCGCGGCGCGCAGGGCGCCGATGGCCATCAGGTCGTTGCAGACGAAGACGGCCGAGGGCGCCTCTTCGGTCCGCAGGATGGCGTGCATCGCCTCGTAGCCGCCCTGGCTCGTGAAGCCGCCGCGCCACAGCAGGGCGTCGGCATTCGGCGCGGTGCCGGCCTCGGCCAGCGCCATGCGCCAGCCCTCGATGCGCTGCTCGCTCGGCATCACGCCCACCGGCCCGCCGATGCAGGCAATGCGCTTGTGGCCGAGCGACAGCAGGTGCCGCACCGCGAGCAGCCCGCCCTGCATGTGGGCGGTTTCGACCAGGTCGCAGGCCGGGTCGGCAATCTCGCGGTCGACCAGCACCGTGGGAATGCGCAGGCCGTGCAGCTGCGTGACGAGCGAATCGTCGTCGCCGGCGCCGGTCGACACCACGATCAGCCCGTCGATGCGGCGCTCGGCCAGCACCTGCAGGTAGACGCTCTGGCGGCGCGGCTCGTCGTCCGTGTTGCACAGCACCAGCGTGTAGCCGGCGCCGAAGCAGCGGTCCTCGACGATGCGCACGATCTCGGCAAAGTAGGGGTTCGAGCTGTTCGGAATCAGCATGCCGAGCGTCGAGGTGGTGTTGCTCTTGAGGCTGCGCGCCATCGCGTTGGGCACGTAGCCCAGCTCGCGGATGGCCTCTTCCACCCGCTCGCGCCCCTTGGCGCTCACATGGCGCGTGTCGTTGACCACGTGCGAGACGGTGGTGACCGAAACGCCCGCGCGCAGCGCGACGTCCTTGATGGTGGCCATGGTTGCTTCCCCCTTTTTATGCAGCGTCAGGCCAGGCGGCGATCGGCCCGGCGCTGGCGCAAGGTGTCGATGATCACCGCAACCACGATGACCGCGCCGGTGATGATGCGTTTGCTCGGCTCGCTGGCGCCCACCTGCGCAAGCCCGGCCTCGAGCACCGCGATGATCAGCACGCCGAAGAAAGTGTTGACCACCGAGCCGCGCCCGCCCATGAGGCTGGTGCCGCCGATCACCACGGCCGCAATCACCTGCAGCTCGATGCCGACGCCGGCATTGGGGTCGGCCGCTTCGAGCCGCGCCGACTGCATGAGTCCGGCCAGGCCAGCCAGCAGGCCGGTGGCGGCAAACACGATGATGCGGATCGGCCGCGGATCGATGCCCGCGAGCCGCATCGCTTCTTCGTTGGTGCCGATGCCCACCACGTGGCGGCCGAACACCGTGCGCGTGAGCACCAGCTGGCCAGCGGCCACCAGCACCACCGCGAGCACGAAGGCCGCGGAAATGCCGCCGATCCACGGCGCGGCCAGGCCCGAGATCGCGTCGCCCACGTACTGCGTGCGCGAATCGGTCACCAGGTAGGCGCCGCCGCGCACCGCCTCCAGCATGCCCAGCGAGACGATGAAGCTCGGCAGCCGCCATGCGACCGACACCGCGCCCGTCACGCTGCCGCACACCAGTCCGGTGGCCAAGCCCAGCGCGGCGGCCACCGGCACCGGGAGCTTCCACTGGAGGATGGCGGCGGCCGTGACCGCCGCGCTCAGCGCAAGCACCGAGCCCACCGACAGGTCGATGCCCGCGATGATCAGCACGAAGGTCATGCCCACGGCCATCACCGCGAGCGCGGGAATCTCGTTGGCAATGGAGATGAAGGTTTCGCGCGTGAGGAAATATTCGCTCAGCGTGCCGAAGAGCGCGACCATGCCCACGAGCACGACGGTCAGGCCCACGTAGGTGCCCAGCTGGCCCTTCAGGGCGGAGGGCGGGGCGGAGGTGGCGGCGGCTGCGGTCATGGTGTGTCGGCGGTGGCCGGTTGGCCCGGATTCGGATCGGAAATGGCGGAGCCCGCCGTGGGGGTTGCCGCGCTGGCGGCGCGGCCTGCCGCATCGCTGAAGGCGGCGGCCAGCAGCGATTGCTCGCTCCACTGGCCGCGCTCGAACACCGCGACCAGCCGGCCGGCGCTCATCACGCCGATGCGGTCGCACATGGCCATGAGTTCGCGCAGGTCGCTCGACACCATCAGGAGCGCCTTGCCGGCGTCGGTCATGCGGTCGAGCTCGGCGTACAGGTCGGCGCGCGCGCCCACGTCCACGCCGCGCGTGGGCTCGTCGAGCAGCAGCACCTTGCATTCGCGGTGCAGCCAGCGCGCGAACACCACCTTCTGCTGGTTGCCGCCGCTCAGGGTGGCCACCGGCTGCTCGATGCTGCGCGAGCGGATGCGCAGCAGCTCCACCAGCCGCCGGGCGATGCCGCGCTCCTTGGCGCGCTGCAGCCAGCCGGCGTGCGAGATGGCGCCCAGGTCGCTCAGCGTGGCATTGACGCGGATCGGCTGCGTGAGCAGCAGCCCCTGCGACTTGCGGTCTTCGGTCACCAGGCCGATGCCGGCGCGGATGGCCTGCATCGGCGAGCGCCAGCCCTTGCGCACGCGCAGCACCGGCTGCGTGGCGGCAATGCCGTCGTAGAGAAGAATTTCGCCTCGGTCGGCGCGGTCGGCGCCGAACAGCAGGCGCACGAGTTCGGTCCGGCCGGAGCCGACCAGGCCCGCCAGGCCCATGACTTCGCCCGCGTGCAGGTCGATGTCGACGTCCTTCACGGCCTCGGCCCGGCCGATGCCGCGCGCGCTCAGCAGCACCGGCCCGGCGATGCGGCGGTCGCGGCCTTCATGCTCGTGCACCGCGCGGCCCACCATGCGCTGCACCAGCTCGGCTTCGCGCACGCCGGCCATGGCGCGCACGTCCACCAGCCGGCCGTCGCGCAGCACCGCCACGCGGTCGGCAATGCGCTGCAGCTCCTCGAGCCGGTGCGACACATAAATGATGGCCACGCCGCGCGCCTTCAGCAGCTCGATCTGCTCGAACAGGTGCGAGGTCTCGCGCGGCGTGAGCATGGCGGTGGGCTCGTCGAGCACCAGCACGCGCGTGTCGTCCTGCAGGTTGCGCGCAATCTCCACCATCTGCTGCTGGCCGATGCCCAGCCGCGCCACCGGCGTGGCCGGGTCGATGTGCTCCATGCCGATCTTCGCGAGCTGGCGCGCGGCCAGATCGTGCAGCTTGCCGCGGCGGATCCAGCCGGTCTGGTTGGGCAGCCGGTCGAGCAGCAGGTTCTCGGCCACCGACAGCGTGGTGACCAGCCCCAGCTCCTGCATGACCATGCGCACGCCCAGCCGCTCGGCGTCGCGGCGGGAAGCAGGCTGGAACGCCGCGCCGCCGAGCAGCATCTGCCCGCGCGTGGGCTGCACCAGGCCGCAGACGATCTTCGACAGCGTGCTCTTGCCCGCGCCGTTCTCGCCCGTGAGCGCGAGCACTTCGCCGGCGTTCAGCACCAGCGAGACGTCGTCGAGCACCGGCGCCGCATAGTCCTTGCCGAGCGCGCTCAGCGAGAGCACCGGCGTACTGCGATGGGCGTCAGTCACGATGACCACCTCATTCCAGAAACACCGAGGAACCGGCTTCGCCGGGCCTCAGGTGTTGCCCCCGGTAGGGGGTTGGCGAAGCGACACGAAGTGCGCGAAGACTGGGGGCGAGCAACATTTACTTGGCTGACGATTTGGTGACCAGCACCACGTCGGTCTTCACTTCGGCCGGCATGCTCGACTGCGGCTTCTTCTCGGCCAGCGCCTTGAGCGCGGTCTCGATGCCGAACACCGCCTGCTTGGCCGCGAACTGGTCGGCGGTGGCAAGCACGCGGCCGTCCTTCAGCATCGGCTTGATGGCGCCGATGTTGTCGTAGCCCACCACCAGCACCTTGCCGGTCTTGCCCGCGGCCTTGACGGCCGCCACGGCGCCCAGCGCCATGCTGTCGTTGCCCGCGAGCAGCGCCTTCAGGTCGGGGTGCTCGCGCATCATGCCGGCGGCCACCGTGTTGCCCTTGTCGATTTCCCACTGGCCCGACTGCACGCCCACCACCGTGGCGCCGGCGGCCTTCATCGCGTCCTGGTAGCCGAGGGTGCGCTGCTGCGCATTGAAGGTGGTCGACACGCCTTCGATGATGCCGACCTTGTCGCCGGCCTTCAGGCTCTTGGCGAGCTCGTCGCCCACCAGCTTGGCGCCGGCGCGGTTGTCGGGGCCGACGAAGGGCACCTGGATGCCCTTTTCCTTCAGCGCGGCGGCGTCGAACTGGTTGTCGATGTTGACGACGAGGATGCCCCGGTCGATGGCCGCCTTGACCACCGGCACCAGCGCCTTCGAATCGGCCGGCGCGATGACCAGCGCGTTGATCTTCTGCGCCATCATCTGCTCGACCATCTTGATCTGGGCGGCCGTGTCGGTCTCGTCCTTGATGCCGTTGGCCACCAGGGTGTACTCCGAGGCATGCGCCTTCTGGTGCGCCTTGGCGCCGTCTTCCATGGTGCGGAAGAATTCGTTGGCCAGCGACTTCATGACCAGCGCGACCTTGGGCTTGTCCTGGGCCAGGGCGGGCGAGGCGGCGAAGGCGCCCAGCAGCGCCAGGGCGGCGGCGCTTTGCAGCGTGCGGCGGGTGAACTTCATGGGTGATGTCTCCTGAGGTGGTTGAGCGGTGCGCCGGTCTGTGGCCGGGGCACCGATGTTAACCAACGAAAACGTTTGCGCAAACGTTTGCTAATCCGGTTTAACCCTGATCCGGAATGCGGCTTTCCGGCTGCCAAAGTACGCGCGGGCCGGGGGAGAGCCGGCCTCCGCCTAAAATCCCCGGTTACCCAAGAGGACCCCCCATGAGTTTGCAATGCGGCATCGTCGGCCTGCCCAACGTCGGTAAATCCACCCTTTTCAATGCGTTGACCAAGGCCGGCATCGCGGCGGAAAACTATCCGTTCTGCACCATCGAGCCCAACGTGGGCGTGGTGGAAGTGCCCGATCCGCGGCTCGACCAGCTCAGCGAGATCGTCAAGCCCGAGCGCGTGGTGCCCGCCATCGTCGAGTTCGTCGACATTGCCGGCCTGGTGGCCGGCGCCAGCACGGGCGAGGGCCTGGGCAACAAGTTTCTTGCGCACATCCGCGAAACCGACGCCACCGTGAACGTGGTGCGCTGCTTCGACGACGAGAACGTGATCCACGTGGCCGGCAAGGTCGACCCGATCTCCGACATCGAGGTGATCCAGACCGAACTCTGCCTGGCCGACCTGGCCACGGTCGAGAAGGCGCTGCACCGCCACACCAAGGTGGCGCGTTCGGGCGACAAGGATGCGCAGAAGCTGGTCGGCCTGCTCGAGCGCTGCCAGGCCGCGCTGAACGAGAACACGCCGGTGCGCGCGCTCGAGTTCACGAAGGAAGAGCAGCCGCTGGTGAAGTCGTTCACGCTCATCACCGCCAAGCCTGCGATGTTCGTCGGCAACGTGGCCGAAGACGGCTTCGAGAACAATCCCTACCTCGACCGCCTGCGCGAGTACGCAGCCAAGCAGGGCGCGCCCGTGGTCGCCATCTGCGCCAAGATCGAAGCCGAACTGGCCGAGATGGACGACGAGGACAAGAAGATGTTCCTCGCCGAAATCGGCCAGGAGGAGCCGGGCCTCAATCGCCTGATCCGCGCGGCCTACAAGCTCTTGGGCCTGCAAACCTACTTCACCGCCGGCGTGAAGGAAGTGCGCGCCTGGACCATCCACATCGGCGACACCGGCCCCCAGGCCGCCGGCGTGATCCACGGCGACTTCGAGAAGGGCTACATCCGCGCCCAGACCATTTCGTTCGAGGACTACATCGCCTACAAGGGCGAACAGGGTGCAAAGGACGCGGGCAAGATGCGTTCGGAAGGCAAGGAATACGTTGTCAAGGATGGCGACGTGATGAACTTCCTCTTCAGTTCGTAAAGCCGCCTCATGCTCACCGTCCATCACCTGAACAACTCGCGCTCGCAGCGCGTGCTCTGGCTGCTCGAAGAACTCGGCCTGCCTTACGAGATCGTCCACTACCAGCGCGATCCGCAGACCATGTTGGCGCCCGCTTCGCTGCGGGCCGTGCATCCGCTGGGCAAGTCGCCGGTGGTGACGACGGACGACGGGCTGGCGCTGGCGGAGTCGGGCGCGGTCATCGAAACGCTGATCGAGCGCCATGGCAGCGGCCGCCTTGCGCCCGCGGCGGGCACGCCCGAGGCGGTGCGCTATCGCTACTGGCTGCACTTCGCGGAAGGCTCGGCGATGTCGCCGCTGCTGCTCAAGCTGGTGTTCGACAGGATCGAGAACAGCAAGATGCCGTTCTTCGTGAAGCCGATTGCAAAAATGATCTCGGGCAAGGCGAAGGCGGCCATCGTCACGCCCAACATCGAGAGCCACCTGAATTTCATGGAAGGCGAACTCGGCAAGAGCGAATGGTTCGCCGGCAGCGAATTCACCGGTGCCGACATCCAGATGAGTTTTCCGGTCGAAGCCGCGCAGGCGCGCGGCGGCCTCGATGCGAAGCGGCCCAGGCTCATGGCGTACCTGGAGCGCATCCATGCGCGCCCGGCCTACCAGCGCGCGCTCGAACGCGGCGGCCCCTACGGCCTGCTGAGCTGAAGCGGCCGGCTCACGACGGGAACACGTAGAGCAGCGCGACCGTCATGCAGACATAGCGCAGGAACTTCCCGATGGCCATGTAGCCAAGGCATGGCCAGAACGGCAGCTTGAGCCAGCCGGCCACCGCGCACAGCGGATCGCCCACCAGCGGCAGCCAGCTCAGCAGGCAGGCCTTGGGTCCGAGCCGCTCCAGCCAGCCCAAGACCCGCACATGATGTTTCGAGTGCGAATATTTGTCTGCCACCTTGTGCGCGCCGTAGCCCATCCACCAGTCGACCGCACCGCCCAGCGTGTTGCCCACCGTCGCGACCAGGATGGCCGGCCAGAACATGTCGGGGTTGAGCTTGAGCAGGCCGAAAAGAATGGGCTCCGAGCCCACCGGCAGCAGCGTGGCCGAAACGAAGGCCGCGATGAACAGCGTGGAGAGTCCGTATTGCGGAAGCGCAAGGAGCGCCAGGAGTGCGTCGAGCCAGGCTTGCATAAAGTGAAATGAGTCGACGCAGTATAGGCAGCGGCCCCTCTGCGCCAGGTCGGAGAAAACGCCGGATGCAGCCGGTGCCTGCGGTGTACCGCGCGCGCAAATCGTTTCAGCGCATGGCATCGCGCGTGGCTACAATCGTGCCTCATTTTTCAGCAGCCGCTCTCGCGACGCCTTCCACTTCATGACCTTGCAGATCGGCACCCACACGCTGGAAAACCGCCTGTTCGTCGCGCCCATGGCCGGCGTGACGGACCGGCCGTTCCGCATGCTGTGCCGTGAACTCGGCGCGGGCTATGCGGTCAGCGAGATGGTCACCTCGCGCAAGGAACTCTGGAACACGCTCAAGACCTCGCGCCGCGCCAACCACGATGGCGAGCCCGGTCCCATCGCGGTGCAGATTGCCGGCACCGATGCGGCCATGATGGCCGAGGCCGCGGTCTACAACATCGAGCGCGGCGCGCAGATCATCGACATCAACATGGGCTGCCCGGCCAAGAAGGTCTGCAACAAGTGGGCCGGTTCGGCGCTGATGCGCGACGAGCCGCTGGCGCTTGAAATCGTGCAGGCCGTGGTCGATGCAGCGCAGCCCCACAACGTGCCGGTCACGCTCAAGATGCGCACCGGCTGGAGCGAAGAGCACCGCAACGCGGTGAAGCTCGCGCGCGATTTCGAATCGGCCGGCGTGCAGATGCTCACTGTCCATGGCCGCACCCGCGAGCAAGGCTACAAGGGCGGCGCCGAGTACGACACCATTGCCGCAGTGAAGGCCGCGGTGCGCGTGCCGGTGGTGGCCAATGGCGACATCCGCTCGCCCGAGAAGGCGCGCGAAGTGCTCGCGGCCACGGGCGCCGACGCGGTGATGATCGGCCGCGCCGCGCAGGGGCGGCCCTGGATCTTCCGCGAGATCTCCCATTTCCTGGCCACGGGCACGCACCTTGCGCCGCCGCTTGTCGCCGAAGTGCGCCGCCTGCTGCTCGACCACCTGGTGGAGCACTACGCGCTCTACGGCGAATTCAGCGGCGTGCGCACCGCGCGCAAGCACATCGGCTGGTATGTGCGCACGCTGCCGGACGGCGAAGCCTTCCGCGCACGGATGAACACCATCGAAGACTCCGCTGCGCAACTGCGCGCGGTCGGCGATTATTTCGACGGGTTGGCGGACCGCATGGACCGCATGCCCGTGCACCAGGCGGCCGAAGAGCTGTCCGGTGAAGAGGAGGCGGCCTGCGCCGCCGGTTGAGAGGAAGAGAAGAAAAAGCATGAGCAAGAAACACATCGAGGACTGCGTGCGCACCAGTCTGGACAGCTACTTTCGTGATCTGCGCGGCACCGAACCCGACGGCATGTACGAGATGCTCGTGCGTGTGGTCGAGAAGCCCCTGCTCGACGTCGTGATGACGCGCGCCGAGGGCAACCAGTCGAAGGCCGCGCAATGGCTGGGCCTGAATCGCAACACGCTTCGCAAGAAGCTGGTTGAACACAAACTCCTGAAATAAATAACTCCACGGCATATTCCATGGCCCAGACCGCACTCATCTCCGTCTCCGACAAAACCGGCATCCTCGAATTCGCGCAGGCGCTGCATGCGCTGGGCATCAAGCTGCTGTCCACCGGCGGCACCGCCAAGCTGCTGGCCGATGCCGGCCTGCCCGTGACCGAAGTGGCCGACCACACCGGCTTTCCCGAAATGCTCGACGGCCGCGTGAAGACGCTGCACCCCAAGATCCACGGCGGCCTGCTCGCGCGGCGCGACCTGCCCGCGCACATGGCGGCCATCCAGGAACACGGCATCGACACCATCGACCTGCTGGTGGTCAATCTCTATCCGTTCGAAGCCACGGTGGCCAAGGCTGGCTGCACGCTCGAAGACGCGATCGAGAACATCGACATCGGTGGCCCGGCCATGGTGCGCAGCGCGGCCAAGAACTGGAAGGACGTGGGCGTGCTGACCGACGCCTCGCAGTACCCCGTGGCGCTGGCCGAACTCCAGGCCGGCGGCAAGCTCAGCGACAAGACCAAGTTCGCGTTCTCGGTGGCCGCGTTCAACCGCATCGCCGACTACGACGGTGCCATCAGCGACTACCTCTCGGCCATCGACTTCGAGGCCAGCATCGGCCAGCCTTCGCCCACGCGCTCGCTGTTCCCGGCGCAAAGCAATGGCCGCTTCGTGAAGGTGCAGGACCTGCGCTACGGCGAGAACCCGCACCAGCAGGCCGCGTTCTACCGCGACCTGCATCCGGCGCCCGGCTCGCTGGTGTCGGCGAAGCAACTGCAGGGCAAGGAGCTCAGCTACAACAACATCGCCGATGCCGACGCCGCATGGGAATGCGTGAAGAGCTTCGATGTGCCCGCCTGCGTGATCGTCAAGCACGCCAACCCCTGCGGCGTGGCGGTGGGCAAGGACGCGGCCGAAGCCTACGGCAAGGCCTTCAAGACCGACCCGACCTCGGCCTTCGGCGGCATCATCGCCTTCAACCGCCCGGTCGACGGCGAGACCGCGCAGGCCATTGCCAAGCAGTTCGTCGAAGTGCTGATGGCGCCGGGCTACACGCCCGAGGCGCTCGCCGTGTTCCAGGCCACCAAGGTCAAGCAGAACGTGCGCGTGCTCGAGATCGCGCTGCCGCCAGGCGGCACCACCGACTGGGACAACGGCCGCAACCTCATGGACGTGAAGCGCGTCGGTTCGGGCCTGTTGATGCAGACCGCCGACAACCACGAGCTCGCGGCGAGCGACCTCAAGGTGGTCACGAAGAAGCAGCCCACGCCCGAGCAGCTGCAAGACCTGCTGTTCGCATGGAAGGTCGCCAAGTACGTGAAGAGCAACGCCATCGTGTTCTGCGCCGGCGGCATGACCATGGGCGTGGGCGCGGGCCAGATGAGCCGCCTCGACTCGGCGCGCATCGCGAGCATCAAGGCCGAGCATGCGGGCCTCTCGCTGAAGGGCACGGCGGTGGCAAGCGACGCCTTCTTCCCGTTCCGCGACGGGCTCGACGTGGTGGTCGATGCCGGCGCGAGCTGCGTGATCCAGCCGGGCGGCTCGATGCGCGACCAGGAAGTGATCGATGCCGCCGACGAGCGCGGCGTGGTCATGGTGCTCTCGGGCGTGCGCCACTTCCGGCACTGAGCCTGTGTGCTCGGGCGGGGCACCCTTCGGCGCCCCGCAGCAGACGGGTCAGAGCGAGCGCAGCGTCCTGAAAACCTGCCGCGCCGCCTCGATGGTGGCCGCAATGTCGTCGTCGCCATGCGCGGCGCTCACGAAGCCGGCCTCGTAGAGCGCCGGCGCGATGTACACGCCGCGCTCCAGCAGGCCGTGGAACAGCGCGTTGAACTTCGCGTTGTCGGTGGTCATCACGGTCGCGTAGTTCTGCGGCAGCTCGTTCATCAGGAAGAAGCCGAACATGCCGCCCTCGCTGTCGGCGTTGAAGGGCAGTCCTTCGGCGGCTGCCGCGGCCTTGAGGCCGTCGGCGAGCGAGCGCGTCTTCTTGCCGAGCGCCTCATAGAAGCCGGGCTTCGAGATTTCCTTCAGCGTGGCAAGGCCGCAGGCCGTGGCCACCGGGTTGCCCGACAGCGTGCCGGCCTGGTAGACCGGGCCGAGCGGCGCGAGCTGCTCCATGATGGCGCGCGGGCCGCCAAAAGCCGCCAGCGGCATGCCGCCGCCGATGACCTTGCCAAGCACCGTGAGGTCGGGCGTGATGCCCAGCACGCCCTGCGCGCCGTGCAGGCCGACGCGAAAGCCGGTCATCACCTCGTCGAACACCAGCAGCGCGCCGTGCTGCGTGCACAGCTCGCGGCAGCGGGCGGCGAAGGCGGGCGTGGCGCGCACGAAGTTCATGTTGCCGGCAATCGCCTCGATCATCAGGCAGGCGATGTCGTTGCCGTGCAGCGCGAAGGCTTCCTCGAGCTGCGCGATGTTGTTGTACTCGAGCACCAGCGTGTGCTGCGTGACCTCGGGCGGCACGCCGGCCGAGGTGGGGTGGCCGAAGGTCGCGAGGCCGGAGCCGGCTTTCACCAGCAGCGCATCGGCATGGCCGTGGTAGCAGCCCTCGAACTTGATGATGTGCTTGCGGCCGGTGGCGCCGCGCGCCAGGCGCAGCGCGCTCATGGCGGCCTCGGTGCCCGAGCTCACGAGCCGCACCATCTCCATCGACGGCATCAGCGCGAGGATGGCTTCGGCCAGCTCGATCTCGCGCTCGGTCGGCGCGCCGTAGGAAAAGCCCTCGAGCACGGCCTTCTGCACCGCTTCGACCACCGCGGGGTGGCCGTGGCCCAGGATCATCGGGCCCCAGGAGCCGATGTAGTCGATGTAGCGCTTGTCGTTGGCGTCCCAGAAATAGGCGCCCTCGGCGCGGCGGATGAAGCGCGGCGTGCCGCCCACGGCCTTGAAGGCGCGCACCGGCGAATTGACGCCGCCGGGGATGACGGCGCGGGCGCGCTCGAAAAGAATGTCGTTTTGGTCAGCGTTTGGCATCAGTGTCGGGTGTCGTGAGGGGGCAGGGCAAAGTCTTGCGGCGCGTCGGGGTCTTCATCGTCGTCATCGTCGTCTTCCGGCTCGGCCCAGAACAGGCGGTCCGGCAGCACGTGGCCCATGCCGGGCCGGAAACCCGCGTCGAGGCAGCGGTCCATGTAGGCCAGGGCCTCGGTGGTGGCGGCCACCAGGTCGGTGCCGCTCGCGAGCAGGGCGGCCAGCGCGGCCGACAGCGTGTCGCCCGCGCCGGCAAAGACCGCTTCGAGCCGCTCGTATTTCTCGCTGGCGAGCACCGACTGCGGCGAGGCCAGCACGTTGTCGATGAACTGGTCGGGCAGCACCATGCCGGTCACCAGCGTGTAGGGCACGCCGAACTCGCCGGCGGCCTTGGCGATGTCGCGCGCGCCGGGCGGACGCTCGCCGCTCCAGTCGGGCAGCAGCCAGCGCCACAGCGTACTGTGGTTTCCAACCAACACTGTGGCCTGGGGCAGCAGCAGCTCGCGGAAGGC
Source organism: Variovorax sp. V116 (assembly GCF_041154435.1). Classification (NCBI taxonomy): domain Bacteria; kingdom Pseudomonadati; phylum Pseudomonadota; class Betaproteobacteria; order Burkholderiales; family Comamonadaceae; genus Variovorax; species Variovorax sp. V116. Next base: position 4,784,044 of record NZ_AP028661.1, on the reverse strand, counting down.
GTCCAGATAGCCCTCGATGAGGTCCTCGTCCCACCAGGAAAGGTTGGGCATGTAGGCCACCAGCGGCACCTCGGGGTAGTCGGAGGCGGTCTCGGCGATGGTGCTCAGCGCGTCGGGCGTTCCGACGAAGCCCACCTTGATGAGCTGGACCTCCACGTCCTCGAGGATGGCGCGCGCCTGCTCGGCGATGGCCTCTTCCTCGAAGGCGAAATGGTCGAAGATCTCGGCCGTGTCGCGGGCGTAGGCGCCCGTCACCACCGGCAGCATGTGCGCGCCGACCGAGGCCATGGCCAGTGCGTCCGCGCCCAGGCCGCCCGCGCCGCTCGGATCGCTGGCGTTGAAGACCAGCACGCAGGGCGGATTCAGGTCGCGCTCGGCCACCTCTTCGGCGTCCGGCGAGGGGTCGTTAAGATTGCCCGGTTTGCGGGCGTGGTCTGCTGGATGTAAGTAGATGGTCATACGCCGGGCGAAATCCCCTGGATGGTGGCATAGGCGCGACGTTTACCGTCCGCCAGTGAGATACGCATAGATACACTCGTTGCATTTAATGAACAAGGACTTTAAGCTCCGATGAATACGAAAACTTGGATGTGCCTGATTTGTGGGTGGATCTATGACGAAGCGGTTGGTGTACCGGAAGACGGCATCGCGGCAGGCACGGCCTGGGCCGATGTTCCGATGAACTGGACCTGTCCTGAGTGCGGTGCGCGCAAGGAAGACTTCGAAATGGTTGAAATCTGAAAGCATGGCATAGGGCTACGCGATTTGCGCCGATGTACGGTGCGGCGGGCATCCAAGTCTCATCTCAGCAGGAGCATGTGCAATGGGGCCGAATGGATCAGGTTACAAGGTGCTCGTCATCGACGACAGCAATACGATCCGGCGCAGTGCCGAAATATTTCTGAAGCAGGGCGGGCACGAGGTTCTTCTCGCGGAAGACGGCTTCGACGCGCTCTCCAAGGTTAACGACCACAAGCCGCATCTGATTTTCTGCGACATCCTGATGCCGCGGCTGGACGGCTACCAGACCTGCGCCATCATCAAGCGCAACGCTCATTTCTCCAATGTTCCGGTCGTGATGCTCTCCTCGAAAGACGGCGTCTTCGACAAGGCGCGCGGCCGCATGGTCGGGTCGCAGGACTACCTGACCAAACCCTTCACCAAAGACCAGCTGCTGCAGGCCGTGCAGCAGTTTGGCACCCTTCAACAGGAAGTGCAGTAAATGCCCATTCGAAAAATCCTCGTCGTCGACGACTCCAAGACGGAACTGGTGTTCCTCTCGGACCTGCTCCAGAAGAACGGCTTTGCGGTCAAGACCGCCGAAAACGCCGAAGACGCCATGCGCCGCCTCGAAGAGGACCAGCCCGACCTGATCCTCATGGACGTCGTCATGCCCGGCCAGAACGGCTTCCAGCTGACGCGCGCCATTGCCCGCGATCCGCAGTACGCCGCCATCCCGATCATCCTGTGCACCAGCAAGAACCAGGAAACCGATCGCGTCTGGGGCATGCGCCAGGGCGCCCGCGACTACATCGTGAAGCCGGTCAACGCGGCCGAGCTGATGTCCAAGATCAGCGCGCTGGCCTGAGCAGGCGCCTGCCGAGTCCATGGCCAATCGCGACGCTCTCCGAGCCTTCCAGTCCCGGCTTGCAAGCCGCCTGCAGGCTGCGCGCACGACCGGCGTCGCCGCCTCGTGGCTCGCGGTCGAGGCGGGCGAGGGCAAGTACCTGTTCCCACTCGGCCACGCGGGGGAAATCTTCCCGTGGACGCCGCCGCAGCCCGTGCCCTACACGCAGCCCTGGTTCCTGGGCGTGGCCAACCTGCGCGGCGGCCTCTATGGCGTGGTGCACCTGTCGGCATTCGCCTCGGGTGCGCCGGACAACACGGCCGCCACCGAGGCGGCCCGCATGCAATCGCGGCTCGTTGCCCTCAACGAGCTGCTCGAAGTGAACTGCGCGCTGCTGGTCGACCGGCTGGCGGGACTGCGCGGCGCCGAGGCCTTCACGGCTTCGGAGCCGCCTGGCGCACAGGCACCCGCCTGGCTGGGGCATCTGTACACCGATGCGGCGGGCGAGCGCTGGCAGGAAATCAACCTGCAGGCGCTTTCTCAGCAACCCGAGTTTTTGAGTATTGGCGCCTAGTGCTTCCGCACAGCCCAAAGACAACCACCTGAAGGACCGACCGTGAGCTCGATCGCCGACAAGTTCAAGAAATTACTGCCCGCGAACAGCGGCAACGACAAGGCCCGCGTCGACGGCTCCGGTTCCATATCGCTCGACGACGTCGACACGGTTCAGGCCCTGGAGGAAAAGACCATTCGGCTGGCCCGCAAGGACGGCGCGCCGGCCGCGCCGCTGCCCGCCGGCTTTGCCGACGAAATGCTCGGCGGCAGCGAGGCGGCCAACGAGGCGGCATCGCCCGAAGGCGCCGTGCCCCAGGCCGCGGGCGGCCGCGCGGGTTCGAACCCGGCGCGCCAGCAGCGCGTCCTGGCCATCATGCTCGCGGTGGTGGTGCTGCTGCTGCTGCTGGTGGCCGGCTCCGCCATTCTTCGCGCCGAGCGCCTTGCGCAGCAGGTGGCCGCCACCGGCCAGTCGCTGATGCAGTCGCAGCGGCTCGCAAAGTCGATCTCCCAGGCCCTCGTGGGCAGCGCCCCGGCCTTCGTCGAAGTGAAGGACAGCGCCGACGACCTCACGCGCCGCGTGCAGGGCCTGACCAACGGCGACGACGCCCTGCGCCTGGAGCGCGTGGGCAACCAGTACGACGAGGACATGGCCAAGATCAACCCCCTGGTCGTCCGTGCCGATGCCAGCGCCAAGGTCGTGCTGGCCCAGCGCCAGATCCTGACCCAGGTGGGCGCCGCCCTGCGCGACATCAACCAGCAGTCGTCCGCGCTGCTCGAAATGACGGAAACCGTCGCTTCGCTGAAGATGCAGCAGAACGCCACGCTGCCTGAAATCTCGGCGGCCGGCCAGCTCGTGATGCTGACCCAGCGCATCGGCAAGTCGACCAACGAGTTCTTCACGGTCGAGGGCGTGAACCCCGACGCCGTGTTCCTGCTCGGCAAGGACCTGAACACCTTCCAGGAAACCACGCGCGGCCTGCTCGACGGCAATGCGCAGCAGCGCTTCCCCGGCTCGAAAGACCCGCAGACCCGCCAGCAGCTCGAAGCCATTCTCAAGACCTACGAGCAGATGCGCACGCAGGCCTCGGCCATCCTGGGCAACCTGCAGGGCCTGGTGGCCGCGCGCGAAGCGCAGGCTTCCATCCTGACCGACAGCGAACCGCTGCGCAAATCGCTCGGCGAGCTGCAGGACAAGCTGTCCGCGCGCACCGGCCTTGGCGCCGGAACGATCGTGATGCTGTTCGTGCTCTCGCTGGCCGCCCTGGCGCTGGCCGGCGCCATCGGTTTCGTGCAGGTGCGCGAAGGCCGCGAACGTGCCGCCGTTGCAGAGCGCGAGCGTCTCGCGGCCGAGCAGGCCAGCGAAGAGGCCGGCCGCATCAACAACGCCAACCAGGCCGCCATTCTTCGGCTGATGAACGAACTGCAGACGGTGGCCGAAGGCGACCTGACGCAGGAAGCCACCGTGACCGAGGACATCACCGGCGCCATCGCCGACTCGGTGAACTACACGGTGGAAGAACTGCGCCTGCTGGTGGGCAACGTGCAGAACACGGCCACCCGCGTGGCGCAGACCACCTCGCAGGTGGAAAGCACCTCCACCGAACTGCTCGCCGCCTCGACCGAGCAGCTGCGCGAGATTCGCGAAACCGGCCAGTCGGTGGTGACCATGGCCGAGCGGATCAACGGCGTGTCCTCGCAGGCGCAGGAGTCCGCCACGGTGGCGCGCCAGTCGCTGCAGGCCGCGTCCTCGGGCCTGCAGGCCGTGCAGAACGCCATCGGCGGCATGAACTCCATCCGCGACCAGATCCAGGAAACCTCCAAGCGCATCAAGCGCCTGGGCGAGTCGTCGCAGGAGATCGGCGAAATCACCGAGCTGATCTCGGACATTACCGAGCAGACGAACGTGCTGGCGCTGAACGCCGCCATCCAGGCCGCATCGGCCGGTGAAGCCGGCCGCGGCTTCTCGGTGGTGGCCGAAGAAGTGCAGCGCCTGGCTGAACGCTCCGCCGACGCCACGCGCCAGATCTCGGCGCTGGTGAAGGCCATTCAGACCGACACGCAGGACGCGGTGGGCGCCATGGAGCGTTCCACGCAGGGTGTGGTCGAAGGGGCCAAGCTGTCCGACAATGCCGGTACCGCGCTGTCCGAGATCGACCGCGTGTCGCGCCGGCTTGCAGACCTCATCGAGCAGATTTCGCAGTCCGCCTCCCGCGAGGCCGATTCGGCCAACGTGGTGGCCGCCAACATCCAGCACATCTTTGCCGTGACCGAGCAGACCGGAGAAGGTACCCGCAACACCGCCCAGCAGGTGCGCGAGCTGTCGCAGATGGCCGAGGAACTGCGCCGCTCGGTGGCCCGATTCAAGATCGCCTGATGAAGCTCTCCCCCAGTCTTCGCGCACTTCGTGTCGCTTCGCCGACCCGCTTGAGGATGGCGCGGGCTTCGTGCATTCGGGGCGCGCAGCGCCCAGTGGAAAACTGACAGTCAAGAAAACGGCGAGCATCCAACGTGTCGACTCAAACCCCTGCCACGGCCCCCCTCGCTGGCAACGTGCCGGCCACCGAAGACCTTGGGCCGCTGGCCTGGGTTCTGGGAGAAATCCAGAAATCCCTCGACAGCGTCGGCAAGTCGCTGCGGCGCTTCGTGCGCGACGTGGGCAATGCCTCGGAGCTCGAAAGCGGCCCGCTGCAGATGGCCCGCCAGCAGCTGCACCAATCCGTGGGCGCGCTGCAGATGGTGGGCAACACCGCACCGGCGCTGGTGCTCGGCGCCATCGAGTTCGCGGTGCAGGGCTTCATTGCCGAGCCACAGCGCTGCACCGACAGCGCGGTCCAGAAGATCGAGCGCGCCGGCTTTGCCGTCACCGATTTCCTCAACGCGCTCCTGGCCGGCAAGGCCGTGTCCTCGGTGGCGCTGTTCCCGCAATACCGCGACGTGCTCGAACTGGTCGGCAACGAGCGCGTGCATCCGGCGGACCTGTGGAGCACGGCCTGGCGCTGGGTCGAAGTGCGGCCCGCGCTGACCCAGGCTGCCGTCAGCTATGACCCGGCCGTGCGTTCGCGGCTCGACCGCGAGGTGCTGCAGCTGGTCAAGACCGGCGACCCGCAGGCCGCGCGGCGGCTGCATGCGCTGTGCCTGGGGCTCGGGCGCGGTGCGCTGCTGCCCCGCGTTGCCAGCTTCTGGACGCTGGCCGCCGGCTTCTTCGAGGCCCTGGCGCTCGGGCTGATTCCCGCCGATTCGTATGTGAAGCGCGCCGCTTCGCGCGTGCTGCTGCAGTACGCCACCCTGGCGCGCGGCGACAGCGCGGTGTCCGACCGCCTGGGCCAGGACCTGCTGTTCTTCTGCGCCCAGGCCGTGCCCGGCGCGCAGGACGAAGCCGCCACCCTGCGCACCGTTCGCACCGCCTGGGGCGTGGCCGGCGAGCGCCAGGTCGACTACACGGTCGAGCAGTTCGGCCGCTACGACCCGCTGGTGCTGGCGCAGGCGCGCAAGCGCATCGAAACCGCCAAGGAAATGTGGTCGGCGCTCTCGGGCGGCGACATCACCCGCACGCGCCAGGTGGCCGACACCTTCGCGCAGCTGGGCGAATCGCTGCAGAAGCTCCATCCGCCCATCTCGCCGATGGTGGAGGCGCTCACCCATGCGGTCGACGCCTCGGTGCGCTCCAGCCAGCCGCCCGATACCGAGCTGGCGATGGAAGTCGCCACCTCGGTGCTCTACCTGGAAGCCGCGCTCGAAGACCTGGACCCGAGCGATCCGCAGCTCACCTCCCGCACCCTGCAGCTGGCCGGCCGCATCGAGCGCGTGCGCGCAGGCGGGCATTCGGAGCCGCTCGAGCCCTGGATGGAGGACCTGTACCGGCGCGTGAGCGACCGCCAGACCATGGGCACCGTGGTCGACGAACTGCGCAGCCACCTGAGCGAGCTCGAGAAATCGCTCGACCAGTATTTCCGCCGCCCGGCCGAGAAGGCCTTGCTGCGCACCGTGCCGAGCCAGCTGCTGCAGATGCGCGGCGTGTTCTCGGTGCTGGGGCTCGACCAGGCCGCCAGCACCGTCCAGCGCATGCGCGACGACGTCGAGCAGATGCTGGTGGGCAATGCCTCGCCGATCGAGGAGATGCACAGCTTCGATGCGCTCGGCAACAACCTGGGCGCGCTCGGCTTCCTGATCGACATGCTGGGCTACCAGCCGACGCTCGCCAAGCGCCTGTTCGTGTTCGACGCAGATGCCGGCGAACTCAAGCCGCTGATGGGCCGCCAGGCCGCCGATGGGGCCGCGGAGGCCGCGACCCCCGGCGCTGCAGCGCCCGCAGCTGCCGAAGCGGTGCTCAGCATCGAGGAGGTCGATGCCCAGATCGCCTCGAAGCTCGCCGCGCTCGCCACGCCCAACCGCAAGGCGAAGGTCTCGCCCATCGAGGAATTCAGCAGCAAGGCCGACAGCTGGACCCACAAGATCGCCGGTCCCGCGGCCCTGCCCGATACCGAGGTGACCGAGCTCGAAGAAGACGACCTGCAGAACATCTTCCTGGACGAAGCCCGCGAGGTGGTGCAGAACGGCCTGGCCGCCATCGAGGAGCTCGGCGGCCACCCCGACGACACCGAGGAACTCACCATCCTGCGGCGCGCGTTCCACACGCTCAAGGGCAGCTCGCGCATGGTCGGCCTGACCGACTTCGGCGATGCCGCCTGGTCCTTCGAACAGGTGCTCAACACCTGGCTGGCCGACCAGCGCGACGCCACGCCCGACCTGCTCACCGGCACCCGCAAGGCGCTCGAGGAATTCGGCCAGTGGGTCGAAGCCATTGCGTCCGGTGCCCAGCACGGCTGGCAGTCGGCCCATTTCAGCCGCGTGGCCAATGCCCTGCTGGCGGGCGAACCCGTGCCCACCGCCCCCACATGGGTCGCCGATGCCGACGCGCTGGCCGTGGCCGCGCGCCACATTGCCGCGGAGCCGCCGTTGGCCGCTCCCGCACCGGAACCCGTGCAACCGCTGGAGCTCCCGGAGCTGCCCGACCTGTCGCTTTCCCCCGCAGCGCCGGTTGAAACAGCACCCGCCGCGCAATTCGAACTGCCGCCGCAAACGCCGCCGGCCGCTGCAAAGCCCGAAGCCGACGACGACTTCGCTTCCACCGATTTCCTCGACTTCGAATCCCGGCCGCTGCCGGATGGCGAAGCGCTCGAGGCTTTCGACCACAGCGCCGACTTCGATTTTCTTGCGCCCGCGAAAGCGCAGGAGGCACCGGTCCAGTCGATCGCCCGCTTCACGGCGGAACCTGCCGTCGAACCGGCACCGGCCGCCGATGCGCCCGAATCGCCGGCCCTGGAGGGGCTGCCCGACCTCGACTGGGCGACCGAGATCGTGCCGGCGAAGGCGGACGAGACCGCAGTTGCCGAGGAGCCCGCACCGATGCCGGTGAAGGCGGAAGAGCCCGCAGCAGTGGTGCCCGCCGAAGAACCCGTGGCCGCACCGGCCCTGCTGCTGGAGCCCGAAGAATCCGCCGTTGTTGCCGCCGCCGACGAAGCACCGGCCCAGGTCGCGGAAGCTGCGGCCGTCGCCGCCGAAGAAATCGCCCTGCCGGTTGAAGCCGAAGAAGAAACCGCCGAAGCCGTCGCCGCCTCCGGTGCCGAAGACCAGGTCAAGGTCATCGGGCCGCTGCGCATCGGCATTGCGCTCTACAACGTCTACCTCAACGAGGCCGACGAGTGGTCCCGGCAGCTCGCCACCGAAGTGGGCGAGTGGGCGCTCGAATCGCACGAGCGGCTGTCCGACTCGACCATTGCGCTCGCGCATTCGCTGGCCGGCAGTTCGGCCACGGTCGGCTTCCACAGCCTCTCGGGCATGGCGCGCCTGCTCGAAGCCGCGCTGCAGCATCTGCAGATGCAGGGCAGCGGCTCGCGCGAACAGGGCGTGGTGCTGGTGGCCGCGGCCGACGAACTGCGCCGCCTGCTGCACCAGTTTGCCGTCGGCTTCCTGCGCGAGCCGTCCGAGGGAACGCTGCAGGCGCTGCGCGACATTGCCGCCGCACCCATGCCGGCCGAGGCCGCCGCGCGTGTCGAGACCCGCCCGCACCAGCATCTGGTGGCGCAGGGCAACGTGGCCGACGTGGCGCTGGACGATTCCGAAGACGCGATCGACATGGTCGACGCGGTCGACGTCGACCTGTTCCCCATCTTCGAGGAAGAAGCGGCGGAACTGCTGCCCCAGCTGGGCCAGGCGCTGCGCCAATGGGCGCACCACCCCGACGACAGCGCGCCGCGCGCCTCGGTGCTGCGCACGCTGCACACGCTCAAGGGCAGCGCCCGGCTGGCCGGCGCCATGCGCCTGGGCGAGCGCGCGCACCGCATGGAGTCCGAGATCGAGGTGCTGGGCACCCAGGGCGGCGCCGACCGGGCCGAGATCGAGAAGCTGCTCACGCGCCTCGATGCGCTGCAGGCCACCTTCGACGCCCTGCGCGCCGCGGACGATGCGACCCAGGCCGAAGTGGCCCAGCTGGTGGCCACGGCCTCGGTGACTTCGCCAGGCGTGCAGCTGGTGCAGGTTCCCGCCGAAACGGGCGTGTCCGCCAACGACGAGACACTGGTTGCCGGCGAGGAAAGCGCCAGCGCGGACGCGGAAGCCGCCGCCGCGCCATCGCTGCTGCCGCGCCCGGCCCACGCGCTGCTGGCGCCGCTGCGCGCGGTGTCGAGCCAGGCCGTGCGCATCCGCACCCAGCTGCTCGACCGCCTGGTGGCGCAGACCGGCGAGGTCATCATCACGCGTTCGCGCCTGGAGGCCGAGCTCGGCCAGCTGCGCGGTTCGCTCACCGACCTCACGGGCAACCTCGACCGCCTGCGCCAGCAGCTGCGCGACATCGAGGTGCAGGCCGAAAGCCAGATGCAGTCGCGCCTGGCCCAGGCCAAGGATTCGCAGCAGAGCTTCGACCCGCTGGAGTTCGACCGCTTCACCCGCGTGCAGGAACTCACGCGCATGATGGCCGAGTCGGTGAACGACGTGGCCACCGTGCAGCGCACGCTGCAAAAGACGGTGCAGGCCACGGAAGACGACCTCAGCGTGCAGGCGCGCCAGACGCGCGAACTGCAGCGCGGCCTGCTGCGCACGCGCATGGTGGAGTTCGAGGGCATCTCCGACCGCCTCTACCGCGTGGTGCGCCAGGCCTCCAAGGACACCGGCAAGCAGGTGCGCCTGGACATCGTCGGCGGCTCCATCGAAATGGACCGCGGCGTGCTCGACCGCATGACGCCCGCCTTCGAGCACCTGCTGCGCAACTGCGTGGCGCACGGCATCGAGGAACCGGCCGCGCGCGAAAAGGCCGGCAAGGACGCCAACGGCCTGATCGTGATCGACCTGCACCAGGAGGGCAACGACGTCTCGGTGAGCTTCCGCGACGACGGCGCCGGCCTCGACCACGGCCGCATCGCCGAGCGCGCCCGCACGCTCGGCCTGCTCGCGCCCGGCCAGGAACTCTCGCCCGAGGAAGCCACCGAGCTGATCTTCAAGCCCGGCTTCTCGACCGCCGGACAGGTGTCCGAACTGGCCGGCCGCGGCATCGGCATGGACGTGGTGCGCGCGCAGATCGCGGCGCTCGGCGGCCGCATCGAAACGCACAGCACGGCCGGCCAGGGCACCACCTTCAAGCTGGTGCTGCCGCTCACCACCGCGGTGACGCACGTGGTGATGCTGCGCGCGGGCGAGGTGTCGATCGGCGTGCCGTCCAACCTGGTCGAGCTGGTGCAGCGCGTGAGCAGCACCGAGCTCGAGGCCGCCTACCTGCACAACAGCCATCCGTTCGGCAGCGAGCAGGTGCCTTTCTACTGGGCCGGCGCATTGCTGCAGGCCTCCGCGCGCAGCGAGCACCCCACGAGCCGGAACAACACCGTCGTGATCGTGCGAAGCGCGGCGCAGCGGGTCGGCCTGCATGTGGACGAAGTGCTGGGCAACCAGGAAGTCGTGGTCAAGAACCTCGGGCCGCAGCTGGCCCGGCTGCCGGGCCTGGCGGGCATCTCGGTGCTGGCTTCGGGCGCGGTGGCGCTCATCTACAACCCGGTGGCGGTGGCCGCGGTGCATGGCGACCAGGCGCGCGAGCGCCAGGCCGCCGCGCTGGCCGCGCCCGCGCATGCCGCCGGCGCCGACCACGGCGCGCCGCAGGAGCCGTTGCCGATGCTGGCTCCGGTGGCGCCGCAGGTGCCGCTGGTGCTGGTGGTCGACGACTCCATCACCGTGCGCCGCGTGACGCAGCGCCTGCTGCAGCGCGAAGGCTATCGCGTGTCCCTCGCGGCCGACGGCCTGCAGGCGCTCGAACGCCTGCAGCAGGAGCGCCCGGCGGTGGTGCTGTCGGACATCGAGATGCCGCGCATGGACGGCTTCGACCTGGCGCGCAACATCCGCGCGGACGACTCGATGGCCGGCCTGCCGATCATCATGATCACCTCGCGCATCGCCGAGAAGCACCGCGACTACGCGCGCACGCTGGGCGTGAACCACTACCTCGGCAAGCCCTACTCGGAAGAGGAACTGCTGCGCCTGGTGCGCAGCTACACCAGCGAGCCTGCCGCCACGCTGGCGGTGGCCTGAACCTGGGCCGCGGCCAGCGTCCTAGGGCGCAAGCAGCGCCTTGCGCACCAGGTCGACCTGCCGCGTGCAGCCCATCTTGGCCATCAGCGAGCCGAGCTGGCTGCGCACCGTGTGCACCGACACGCCCTGCGCGCCGGCATGCTGCTTGGGCGACTGGCCTGCGACCAGCGCCGCCAGCACGCGCGCCTCGGCAGGCGTGATGCCGAAGGCGCTGCAGAGGCCGTCGGTCGAGGGCACCGCCTGCGAACGGCCGAGGCGGATGCGCGCCAGCACCAGCACCTCCTCGCCCAGGCTCAGCTGCGGTGCGGCGCGAGCCATTTCCAGTTCTTGCAGGCCTGCCGATCCGCCGGCGATGGGCAGGCAGACCCGCTGACGCGATTGCGCCGCCAGCCGCAGGCCGGCCGCCAGCGCCTGCTGCGTCTGTGCATCCGGATGCCAGAGCCGCTGGCCGCGCAGGCGCAGCAAGCGGCTGGTGCCGAAGAACTCCTGCGCGCCGGCCGATGCGCGCAGCACCGTGCCCGCAGGCGTCAGCAGCAAGACCGCCTCGCCGAAGGCCGCGAGTGCGGATTCGGCGCCGCCGAGCCACAGCCGGGCGCGCTCGTCGCGGCGCGCCAGCCCGTGGCGCAGCGCCTGGGTGACGCGGCGGATCCGCGTGCTGTCGAGCAGCCGGCGCGCATGCGCGGCCGTGCTGCGCTGCACCGTGAGGCCGCCGCGGCGCTGCGGGCCCTCGTCGACGACGCAGGCCAGCATCTGGCGCGCGCCGTGTCGGCACATGAAGTCGGCGTAGTAGAGGTTCTTCGAGAGAAAGGCGGGCGAGAACAGCTCGTGCGTGTCGAACCAGCTCCCGGGCGCGGCGCCCAAGGTCGGCGGAATCAGGATGTCGTGCGCGCAGAAATGCTGCACGTATTCGCGCTCGGCGGCCGGTGAAACATTGACCTGCTGAAAGCTCAGCAGCTCGCTGCCGCGCTCCAGCAGGATGAAGGTGGCGCTGTCGCCGCCGATCACCTGCTGCATGCTTTGCAGCAGCTCGCGCCATGGCGGCTGCGGATCGTCCAGGTGCGCGATGGCGTCGAGCGCGCGGCGCAATGCGAGATTCCGGTTCATGTAGTGCCTCCCTGGCCTGCCGGTTTTTCCCACGGCCATGATGCGCGCCCGCGCCGCCGGGTGTCAACGCGGCTCGGGGTAGCCCCTAGCTCCTCGCCGATCGCCGCGCATCGTGCATTTGCGTGATGCGCCGTGCAAACCGCCCTCCCACACTGTTGAGAACGAAGGTTTGCTTTTTCGGCGGACCCGGTGCCCGACACAACCTGGAGGAAAAAGACCATGCACATTCGATTCACCAGAGCGGCCGTTCCGTCGGCCTGCGCAGGCCTTCTGCTCGCGCTGTCCGCCTGCGGCGGCGGAGGAGGTGGCGGCGGCGGCGGCGGCGGCTTTCCGCCGTTCGGCCCCCCGGGCGGCGGCAACCCGCCGTCGTCCCCATCGCCGGTCACGGTGTCGGGCAAGGTGATGGTGCTCGGCCCGGTGAGCGGGGCGCTGGTCTGCGTGGACCGCAACCGGAGCGGCGCCTGCGACGAGGGCGAGCCCGCGGCCGCCAACAAGACCGGCGAGGACGGCGCCTACAGCTTCGGCTACACGCCGGCCGATGCGGCCGCGGCAGCCGAGCTTGCCGCCGCGCCGCTGCTGGCGCAGGTGGACGGCGGCAATCCCTCGCTGCCATCGTTCTCCCAGCCCTTCACCATGAGCGCGCCGGCCGGGCACCGCGGGCAGGTCAATCCGCTGACCACGCTGCTGCAGGCGGGCGTGGCGGCCGGCCTGGCGCCCGAGCGGGCCGAGGCGCTGGTGCTGCTGCAGCTGGGCCTGCCCGAGCTTGCCCAGCTGTACGACTACCAGGCCGTGCCCGTGACCGACCCCGGCCGCTTCGAGGACAACGCCTTCACCGCTGCGCTGGTCACGGCCGATGCGCTGCACAGCGGCGTGGCCTTGCGGCTGGTCGATCCGGCGACCGTCACGCCGGTGGCTTCGGACCAGCTGGCGCGGCTGGATTTCACGCGCGCCGACGACTACCGCGCGCGGACCTATCCGACCGATGGCGTGCCCGACCCGGCCACCGGCAAGCTGAAGCTCACCGACCGGCGCGAAGGCCTCACCAACGGCGCCCCCACCGCGCACGACACGCTCTACGGCGTCGTGCAGCTGGGCGCCAACGGCTGGGTGCGCTGCGACGAGAACGCGGGCTTCACCAGCACCCTTGGCACGCCGAGCCGCAGCGACTATTGCGGCGGCACCACGCGCAGCCTCGGCCATGCCGCGGTCACCGACATCTCCGGCCGCAAGATGGCCGAAGTGGTGGCCGAGATGCAGGCGGCCGATGGCAACAGCATCTTCGGCGTGGTGCCGGCGACCGCTTTCGCCAACCCGGACGCCACCTTCCCGGCCGGCTCGCAGCTGCGCTACCGGCGCGGCGTGGACCTGGTGCAGCCCTATTCGATCAACCTGGCCAATCCGAGCGAGACCACAAGCTTCGCCACGCTGGAAGCGTTGATCGCGGCCTTCCCGGCTTCGGGTGCCACCCTGCCGGCCGGAACCGGCACCATCAGCCTGGGCGTGCTGAACGAACAGCAGACGCGGCTCTTGCGCGCGGCCTTCACCGGCGCCGGCACGGTGCAGTACTACGCCTGCAACTTCGATTCCGCCACCAACGCCTACGACACCTGCGCGGCCACCGAGACCGGCACGGTGGAGATCCGCACCGAGGGCGGCGCGCGCTTGCTGGCCTTCAACAGCGGCCATCCGCCGACCGACGTGGGGTCGCTGCGCACCTTCGGCGAATACAGCGGCAAGGTCTATGTGGTGCGCACCACCAAGTCCGACGCCCGATACAACCTCAACAGCGCGCGCCGCCTCAACGGCGTGGCGTGGGAGGCGATGAAGCCCCAGCTGGGCATCGGGAGCGGTGCATGAAGCACATCCTGTGGCGTACCGCGGCCTGCGCCGGCATGCTGGCCATGGCCGCCGGGCCGGCCGCGGCCCAGGCGGCCGACGGCCTCGAAGGCGACTGGACCGCGCGCATCACGCTCAAGAACGGCCGCCAGGTCGATGCGCAGATGCAGCTGCAGGCCGCCGGAGGCACCTGGCGCACGCTGGCGCAGAGCACTGCCGACCCCTGTGTCGGCATCCCGACCCCGATGCTGTGGCGGCGCGTGGAAAGCGGCGTCTACGAGCTGCACTTCCAAGGCAGCAAGGCGCTCACCGGCTGCCGCGACAACCTCATCACCTTCCAGCAGCTCGACGCCGGCACGCTCAGGGGCCGCTCCGACGCCGGCGCGGAGATCGTGCTGACGCGCCGCTGAGCGGCGGCTGGCCGGCGCCGCGCACGGCCGCATAGCGCCGCATCGTCTGCTCGCGCGCCTCGGCGTGGTCGATCACCGGCCTGGGGTAGGTCTCGCCGAGCTTGATGCCGGCGGCTTCCAGTTCCACCGGCGATGCCGTCCAGGGCGCGTGGATCGCGGCATTCGACAGCCCCGCGAGCTGCGGCAGGTAGCGCCGGATGAACTTGCCTTCGGGGTCGAAGCGCTCGCTCTGCGTCACCGGGTTGAAGATGCGGAACCAGGGCTGCGCGTCGCAGCCGCTGGAGCTGGCCCATTGCCAGTTCCCGTTGTTCGAAGCCAGCTCGAAGTCGTTCAGGTGCAGCGCAAAGTAGCGTTCGCCGCGCCGCCAGTCCAGCCCCAGGTCCTTGCAGAGGAAGCTGGCCACCACCATGCGCAGGCGGTTGTGCATGTAGCCGCTCTGGTTGATCTGCAGCATGGCCGCGTCCACCAGCGGGTAGCCCGTGCGGCCCTGGCACCAGGCCTCGAACAGCTGGTCGGCATGCTTGCCGTGGTGCCACTGGATCTTGTCGTACTCGGGCCGGAAGCTCTTCGACTCGCCGCCCGAATGCACGTGCGGAAAGTGCACCAGGATCTGGAAATAGAACTCCCGCCAGATCAGCTCGCCCAGCCAGGCGGCCGCGCCCGCGTCGCCTTGCAGGAAGAGCTGGTGCGCAACCCCCGCCAGCTGCCGGATCGAGACGGTGCCGAAGCGCAGGTGCACGCCCAGGTAGCTCGGCCCCCGCACCGCCGGAAAATTGCGCGCCGCGTCGTAGCGGTCGATGCGCTGGAAGAAGTCCTCGAACAGCGCCGCCGCACCCTGGCTGCCGGTGGGAATGCCGAGCTCGGAGAGATTGCTCCGGCCAAAGCCGAGGTCCTCGAGCGAAGGCACCGGCGTGCGATGGGCCGCGGGCGGCGGCGCCAGCGCATCGGCATGGCTGCGCACCGGGTAGGGCTTGAGGAAGAAGGCGTCCACCTTGGCAAGCCAGGCCCGCTTGTAGGGCGTGAACACCGTGTACGGCTGGCCGGTCTTGTTGAGAGCTCGTCGCGCTCGAAGACGGTGGAGTCCTTGTAGGTGTAGAAGCTCACGCCCGCGTTGGCCAGGGCGCCCAGCACCTGGGCATCGCGCGCCAGCGCATCGGGCTCGTCGTCGCGGTTGGCGAAGACGGCCTGCACGTCCAGGCTGTGGGCCAGCGCCGGGATCTCCTCGATGGCGTGGGCGTGCCGCACGATCAGCCCGCCACTCAGCGCCCGCAGTTCTTCCTCGAGCTCCACCAGCGATTCCCGGATGAATTCCACGCGCCGGTCGATGCGGGGCAGCGGGTCCAGGATGGCCCGGTCGAACACGAAAACGCACACCACCTGCCGGCAGGCCCGCAGCGCGTGGTACAGGGCCGCGTTGTCGTC
This sequence comes from Variovorax sp. V116, assembly GCF_041154435.1. NCBI lineage: Bacteria > Pseudomonadati > Pseudomonadota > Betaproteobacteria > Burkholderiales > Comamonadaceae > Variovorax > Variovorax sp. V116. The sequence goes on along the minus strand of NZ_AP028661.1, from coordinate 4,768,579 downwards.
CGCGCGCAGGTCGCGGCGAAACCACATGAGCCCTTTGGGATAGGTCTTGTCGACGGCCAGTAAAATCGGCGGCATATGGCTGCCGATTCTGCCCCGATGAACCTTACGCATCACTTCCTGATCGCGATGCCGGGGATGGAAGATAAAACTTTCAACCGCAGCGTCGTCTACCTGTGCGAGCACAGCGAGCGCGGTGCGCTCGGGCTGGTGATCAACAAACCCAGCGACATCAACCTGAAGGTGCTGTTCGAGAAGATCGAACTGCACCTGTCGCGCCCCGAACTCGGCGACGCTCCCGTTTTCCAGGGCGGGCCGGTGCAGACCGAGCGCGGCTTCGTGCTGCACGAGCCGGTGTTCACCCATGCCGAGAAGCCCGAGGAATCGGTCTACGCCTCGACCATGACCATTCCCGGCGGCCTCGAAATGACCACCTCCAAGGACGTGCTCGAAGCCCTGGCCACCGGCGCGGGCCCGCGCAAGGTGCTGGTTTCGCTCGGTTATTCGGCCTGGGGCGAGGGGCAGCTCGAATCGGAACTGGCCGAGAACAGCTGGCTCACCGTGGGCGCCGATCCGGCTGTGATCTTCGACACGCCGGTCGAGCAGCGCTACGACCGGGCGCTGCTGCTGCTGGGCCTGGAAGCCTGGAAACTGTCGCCGGAAGCGGGACACGCGTGATGGCCGCTGCCATGCCAGACGTTCCCGCCCCTCCCGCCGCTCCCTCCGCCGCCCCTGCTGCCGTTGCCGTTCCCCCCCACTTCCAGAGCTTCCTGGCCTTCGACTTCGGCCTGAAGCGCACCGGCGTCGCCAGCGGCAACCGCCTGCTCGGCGCCGCGACGCCGCAGGCCACCATCAAGGCCGAGGGCGATGCCCGGTTTGCACAGGTGGAAGCCCGCATCAAGGAATGGCAGCCCGACGCGCTGGTGGTCGGTGTGCCGTACCACCCCGACGGCGCCCCGCACGAGAACACCCGCCGCGCGCAGAAGTTCGCGCGGCAACTGCGCGGGCGTTTCAATCTCCAGGTGTTCGAGGTCGACGAGCGCTACAGCACCACCGAGGCGCTGGCCTCCGGCGCGCGCGATGCCGATGCGGCCTCGGCCTGCATCATCCTGGAGCAATTTCTAAGGAGTCTTCCGTGAGTTCAATACCCGATGCCGAAGCGCTCTACACAGACCTCCTGGCCGGCGTGAAAGCGCTGATGCGCGCCGATACCAAGCTGGTGGGCATCACCTCCGGCGGCGCCTGGCTGGTCGAGCGGCTGCAGAAGGACCTGGGCCTGCCCGGCGCGCCCGGCGTCATCTCGTCGGCCATGCACCGCGACGACTTCGCGCGCCGCGGCCTCTCGGCCAGCGCGCAGACCGCGCTGCCCTTCGACGTGAACGGTGCCGACGTGCTGCTGCTGGACGACGTGCTCTACACCGGCCGCACCATCCGCGCGGTGCTCAACGAGCTGTTCGACTTCGGCCGCCCGGCCTGCGTGCGGCTCGCGGTGCTGGTGGACCGCGGCGGGCGCGAGCTGCCGGTGGCGGCCGATTTCGCGGCCGCGAAGCTCACGCTGCCCGATACGCAGCTGCTCGCATTGGCCCGCGCCGATGATGGCGCCTTCAGCCTCAAGGTCGAGGAGAACCGTTGATGCTCTACAAGCGAAACCCGCAACTCAACAAGAACGGCGAGCTGATTCACCTGCTGTCGATCGAGGGCCTGCCCAAGGACATCGTCACGCACATCCTCGACACCGCCGCCAACTTCACGAGCGTGAGCGACCGCGAGGTGAAGAAGGTGCCGCTCTTGCGCGGCAAGAGCGTGTTCAACCTGTTCTTCGAGAACTCGACGCGCACCCGCACCACCTTCGAGATCGCGGCCAAGCGCCTTTCGGCCGACGTCATCAACCTGGACATCGCGCGCTCCTCGGCCACCAAGGGCGAGTCGCTGCTCGACACCATCGCCAACCTGAGCGCGATGGCGGCCGACCTGTTCGTGGTGCGCCACAGCGAGTCGGGCGCGCCCTACCTGATCGCGCAGCATGTGGCGCCGCACGTGCACGTGGTGAACGCCGGCGACGGCCGCCATGCGCACCCGACGCAGGGGCTGCTCGACATGTACACGATCCGCCACTACAAGAAGGATTTTGCGAACCTCACGGTCGCGATCGTCGGCGACGTGCTGCACTCGCGCGTGGCGCGCTCCGACATCCATGCGCTCACCACGCTCGGCTGCGCCGAGGTGCGCGTGGTGGGCCCCAAGACGCTGGTGCCCGGCGACATGGCCGGCATGGGCGTGCGCGTGTGCCACACGCTCGAAGAGGGCATCAGGGACTGCGACGTGATCATCATGCTGCGCCTGCAGAACGAGCGCATGAGCGGCGCGCTGCTGCCCTCGTCGCAGGAGTTCTTCAAGACCTACGGCCTCACGCCCGAGAAGCTGCAGCTGGCGAAGTCGGATGCCATCGTGATGCATCCGGGCCCCATCAACCGCGGCGTGGAAATCGACTCCGCGGTGGTCGACGGAAAGCAGAGCGTGATCCTTCCCCAGGTCACCTTCGGCATCGCCGTTCGAATGGCCGTCATGAGCATCGTCGCAGGTAACGAAGCATAGACATGTTGCTCGCCCCCAGTCTTCGCGCACTTCGTGTCGCTTCGCCAACCCCCTACCGGGGGCAACACCTGAGGCCCGGCGAAGCCGGTTCCTCGGTGTTTCCCGAAAAGGCCCTGACCGCCACCGGAAGTACAGACGCATGAACATCCTCATCTCCAACGGCCGCGTGGTCGATCCCGCCTCGGGCATCGACAAGAAGACCGACATCGCCATTGCCGACGGAAAAATCGCCGGCATCGGCCGCACGCCGGCCGGCTTCGAGGCCGAGCGCACTCTCGATGCCACGGGCTGCGTGGTCGCGCCCGGCCTCGTCGACCTGGCCGCGCGCCTGCGCGAGCCCGGCTACGAGCACGAAGGCATGCTCGAAAGCGAAATGGCTGCGGCCATCGCGGGCGGCGTCACCAGCCTCGTGTGCCCGCCCGACACCGACCCCGTGCTCGACGAGCCCGGCCTGGTCGAGATGCTCAAGTTCCGCGCCGAGAAGCTGCAGGGCGCACGGCTCTTTCCGCTCGGCGCGCTCACGCGCAGCCTTGCGGGCGGCGTGCTCACCGAAATGGCCGAGCTCACCGAGGCCGGCTGCATCGGCTTCAGCCAGGCCGACGTACCGCTCGCAGACACCCAGGTGCTGCAGCGTGCGCTGCTCTACGCGAGCACCTTCGGCTACACCGTGTGGCTGCGCCCGCAGGACCGCGACCTTGGCAAGGGCGTGGCGGCCAGCGGCCCGCTGGCCACGCGCCTGGGCCTCTCGGGCGTGCCGGTGTCGGCCGAAACCATCGCGATCTTCACCATCGTCGAGCTCATGAAGAGCACCGGCGCGCGCGTGCACCTGTGCCGCATCTCCAGCGCCGCGGGCGTGGCGCTGGTGCGCGCGGCCAAGGCGCAGGGCCTGCCGCTCAGCTGCGACGTCAGCATCAATTCGCTGCACCTGGCCGACACCGACATCGGCTTCTTCGACAGCCGCGCGCGCCTCAACCCGCCGCTGCGCCAGCAGGGCGACCGCGACGCGCTGTCGGCCGCGCTGGCCGACGGCACCATCGATGCGCTGGTGTCCGACCACACGCCGGTCGAGGCCGATGCCAAGACGCTGCCCTTTGCCGAAGCCGAACCCGGCGCCACGGGGCTCGAACTGCTGCTGCCGCTGGCGCTGCAGTGGGGCGAGCGCAGCGGCGCGGGCATCGTGCGCGCGCTGGAAGTCATCACGTCCGCGCCCGCGCAGCTGCTGGCCGCCGCCGATGCAGGCACCGGCATCGGCCGGCTGGCCGAGGGCGGCGTGGCCGACCTGTGCGTCTTCGATCCGGGCCTCGAATGGCAGGTGCAGCCCGATGCGCTCAAGAGCCAGGGCAAGCACACGCCGTTCTCGGGCTATCCGCTGGTGGGGCGCGCGCGCCACACCCTCGTCGCGGGCCGCGTGGTCCACGGCTGAAAGGGCCCGCTCCTCGATGGTTCATTCACTGAAGGCCTGCTGGCGCCTGCTGCATGCGGTGGGGCACGCGCTGGGTGGCTGGTGGACGATCCGCTTCACCTTTCCGGGCCTTTCGCAGGCAGAGCGCAACCTGCGCGTGCAGCAGTGGTCGCGGCGCCTGCTCGAGATCATGGGCATCGCGCTCCAGGTGCAGGGCAGGCCGCCCGCGCAGGGGCCGGTGCTGCTCATCAGCAATCACCTCTCGTGGCTAGACATCACGGCCATCCATGCCGCCTGCCATGTGCGCTTTGTCTCGAAGGCGGGCGTGAAGCACTGGCCGCTGATCGGCACGCTGTCCACCGGCGCGGGCTCGCTCTACATCGAGCGCGAACGCCGCCGCGATGCGCTGCGCGTGGTGCACCACATGACCGAGGCGCTGCGCAACGGCGACCTGATCGGCGTGTTCCCCGAGGGCACGACGAGCGACGGGCGCGGGCTGCTGCCCTTCCATGCCAACCTGCTGCAGGCCGCCATTTCGTCGGGTGCGCCCGTGCTGCCGGCCGCGCTGCGCTTTGCCGATGCGGCCACCGGGGAAACCAGCCAGGCGCCGCGCTACATCGACGACGACAACCTGCTGACCTCGCTCTGGAACACGCTGCGCGCGCCGCCGCTCGTGGCCATCGTGCGCTTCGGCGAGCCGCAGGCCTCGCACGGGCGCGACCGCCGCGCCTGGGCCCAGGCGCTGCACGAAGACGTGCAGCAGCTGCGCCGCGAGACGCACTAGCCGCACGGCGCGGCGCGGCACAGGCAAAAAAAGCGCTCCCGAGGGAGCGCTTAACGACGCACGGAGCGTCGTGAGGAGGAACCGGAATTCGTGCATCCGACATTGGCCGGGCCGGCGGCCGCCGCTTGCGGGAGAAATCAATCCATGCGCGTGGGCGGGTGCCTACAGGGCAGGGCGGCCCGCCGGGCCGTGGCTATCCCGGCCATGAGAATTGCCAAACCCGCCAGGGCCCGAAGCGTTGCACCATGCAGGTTCTACGCTGGAGAAAGAACCTGATGAGAATGCTGAGGAAAATCGTGGGTGGCGCCATCTCCCTTGCGGGGGCGATGGTGCTCGTGGCGCGGCACTTGTGACGGCGGAATGGGCTGAATGAATACTATGGTTTGTAAGTAAGCGCACAGCAACACTACTGCCCGAGGGGCCGTGCGAACCGGTCGCATTTCGGCGCCCATAATGCGCCTGCGACCCACGCCAGAGGCCGCATCGAGACGCGGCTCCGGTCCTTCGAGGCGAGCCAGCCACATTCCTCTCTGGCCTTCACGGGATGACATCATGAGCGTATTGCAGATGTTTCTACCGGCGTCCGAACCAGCTCGCAGCGAGGCCCTGGAGCTCATTCGAAGAACACACCACTTGCCGCGCCACCTCGTGAGAGGCACCGGGCGCAGGAGCCTGGGCGAATCCGGACCGGGCCCGCTGGTCGGGCCGGTGCAGAGCCAGCAGCAGCAGGCGTCGTCGCAGGGCTTGCAGGCCATGGCTGCGCCGCAAGGCCGGCTGCAGGCCGAATGAGGGCGGCGCCTTCGCGCTGATCCGGCCGCCCCGCTCGGCCGTCTCTCCACCGTCTCACTCGGCCGTGGCCGGGTCGATCACGCCATGCACCCGGTCGATGCGGTCGGCCGGGAAGCCGCCGAGTTCCGCATGCTTGCGCACCAGCGCCTCGTCGGCGGCCTGGTAGATGCAGTAGATCCGGTCGTCGGTCACATAGCTGTGGACCCACTGGATGTCGGGCCCCATGCTGCCCAGCACGCCGCAGGACTTCTGCGAGATGGCTTTCAGGTCGGCCGGCGTGAACTTGCCGGCGCCGGGGATGTGCCGTTCGATGAGGAATTTGGGCATGGCGATACTCCTGTCTAGAATCGGTCGGAGCGACCAAGACCGATGGTGCCGGCGCGAAGCACCGTTGTATTGCCCGCTGCACCGGACTTGTTGACCGAAACCCCGCCCTCGCTTGCCGGGAGGTGACCATGGATGTCTTGTCGGACGTGCTGCGGACCATCCGCCTGGAGGGCGCGCTGTTCCTGAACGGGGACATGCATGCGCCCTGGTGCTTCAAGGTGCCCAAGGGCGCGCACATGGCGCAATTGCTCAGGCCCGGCGCGCAGCGGCTGGCCATCTGCCACCTCGTGCTGCAAGGCGAATGCTGGGCCCAGGTCGACGGCGGGGAGCCGATCCGCGCCCATGCCGGCGACGTCATCGCCGTGCCGCATGGCGACTCGCATGTGGTGGGCAGCGGCCTGCTCCAGGCGGCGGTGGACGTGGCGCATGTGGTGAACCCGCGGGCGCCCGAGCTGGAGCGCATCCGCTACGGCGGCAATGGCGACCGCACGGTGCTGGTGTGCAGCTGGTTCGCCTACGAAGGCGATGCGCCCAACCCTCTCATGGCGAACATTCCGCGCCTGTTCACCACGTCGCTGCGCAGCAGGCCGGCGGGCCCGTGGATCGAGCAGTCCGTCAACTTCGTGCTGGGCGATGCGGCTTCGCACACGCCCGGTTCCGAGATGGTCGCCGCCAAGGTGGCGGAAGTGCTGTTCGCCGAAGTGCTGCGCGGCTACATCGAATCCATGCCCGCCAACAACCCCGGCTGGCTCGCGGGCCTGCGCGACCCCCACGTGAGCCGCTGCCTGGCGCTGATGCACGGCGATCCCGCCCGCAACTGGACGGTCGACGCGCTGGCGCAGGAAATCCATGTCTCGCGCAGCGTGCTGGCGGACCGCTTCGCCGAACTGGTGGGCGCGCCGCCCATGCACTACCTGACGCGCTGGCGCATGATCCTGGCCGCCGGCATGCTGCGCAAGGACCAGGGCAACCTGGCGCGCATTGCCGAAGGTGTCGGCTACGAGTCGGAAGCGGCCTTCAACCGCGCCTTCAAGCGCGAGTACGGGGTGTCGCCCGGGGCCTGGCGGCAGAACGGGGCGCGGGCCTTGGTGCCGGATGCGGCGCCCTGAGGTGGGGTGTCGTGGGTCAGTCTCGGACGGAAATTAGTTCCATGGCCGGGCCAATTTTCGGTGGCAATCAACGCCATGCCCACGTGCGTGGCGCCGCCGATTCCGGCGTGTGCGCAGGTGGCGCGTGCGAGCGTCTACTAGAGTACGCGCATGCCCTTCCGCCCATGCGATCTCCTCGCCCGTTCCCTGGCCGTCAGCGCTCTCGCCTCCGGGCTCGCCGTGGTGGCCCATGCACAGCCGAAGCCTTTGGACGATGGCGAAACGCTCCCCGCCATCACCGTGGATGCCAGGGGCCGTTCGGAAGCCGCCCAGCAAGTTCCGATCCCGCTGACTTCGATCGATGGCGAGGCCCTCGAGACGCAGCAAAGCTGGCGGCTCGAAGACCTGCAGCAATGGTTGCCGAGTACCAGCATCACCTTCGGCGATCCGCGGCAATCGGCCATCGCGGTGCGCGGCGTCGGCAGGAATCCATCGAACGACGGCCTCGAGGGCAGTACGGGCATCTACCTCGACAACGTCTACCTGGGCCGCGCGGGCATGGCGACATTCGACCTGCTCGACATCGAGCGCGTGGACCTGCTGCGCGGGCCGCAAGGCACGCTCTTCGGCAAGAACACGACCGCCGGCGTGCTGGCGTTGCACACGCGTGCGCCGAGCCGGGAGACCGAGCGCAGCCTGCAACTCTCGATCGGGCAGCGCGGACTTGCGCAGGGGCAAGCCATCTTCGCGGGGGCCCTGTCGGAAGAGACGGCGGGCCGGCTGCTGGTGTACGGCACCCATGAACGCGGCAACATCGAGAACCTCTACGACGGCGGCAGCGTCAACGGGGGCCATCGATCCGGCATTCGCGGCCAATGGCTGCTGCGCCGTGGCGACGCCTTCAGCCTGCGCCTGATCGCCGATGCGCACCGCGAGCGCTCCACGTACGGCACCCGCGTCATCTACTCGCTGGGAAGCGGACCGGCGGCGGCCCGCGCATGGGCCGGCGGCGCCACCGGCATCGTCACCGACCCGCGGCGCTATGCGGTCAATACCGACGGCGTGGAGCGCGTCGATCTCGACCAGGGTGGCGTGTCGGCCGAAGCGAGCTGGAAGCTCGGGTCCGGCGCCACCGTCACGTCCATCACCGCCGGCCGTTCATGGAAGTTCGTGCCGACGGCCAATGACAACCTCAATATCCCCGTGCTGATCGACGGCGGCTCCCGCGTGCGCCAGCAGCAGTTCTCGCAGGAGCTGCGCTACGCGGGGCCCACCGGCGGTGCGGTCGACTATGTGGTGGGCGCGTTCTACATGCGCCAGCGCATGCGCAACGAGATATTCACCGTGTTCGGTCCGCGGGCAGACATCGTCCTGCAGGGAACGTCCTTGCCGGTGCTCGCCAACGCGAGCACCGTGAGCTTCGGCGCGCTCGACACGGAGAGCTTCGCGCTCTTCTCCCAGGCCACGTGGCACGCCACGTCCAGGCTCGACCTCACGGCCGGCCTGCGCATCACGCAGGAGCGCAAGGACGGGCGCACCCATCGCGGCGACTCGACCGGTGGTGCCGCTGCCACCGCGTTCCTGCGCAATCGTCCGATCGTGCTCGGTGCCTACGACACGGGCCCCCTGGCCATCCGGAAGACCAGTCCGTCGGCGCTCCTGGGTGCGAGCTACCGGCTGGATGACGGCGCGATCGGCTACGTGAGCTTTTCGCACGGCGAGCGGTCGGGCGGGATCAATCTGGCGGGGCCGGGTGCCGCTCCCGGCCCGCTCGGCGCCTCGTCGCTGATCATCGGGCCCGAACGTGTCGACAGCCTGGACGTCGGCGTCAAGAGCAGCCTGTGGAATGATCGCCTGACACTCAACCTGAACGCCTTCCTGGCAGGCGTGCGCGGCTACCAGACGTCGATGTTCGTGCCTGCTGGCGCAGGCGCGGGCAACTACGTCGAGATCCTCACGAACGCGGGCGATCTCCGTAGCCGGGGACTGGAGCTGGATGCCACTGCGCGACCGGCGCGCGGGCTGACCGCGTGGGCCAACGCCGCCTTCAACGATGCACGCTATCAACGCTATGAGGACGCGCCTTGTCCGTCAGAACGCGCGTTCGTGCCGCAGGGGCGCTGCAGCCTGAGCGGACGGCAGGTTGCCGGGACGCCGCGCTGGACATTCAACGTGGGCGCCGAATACCGCAGGCCCGTGAGCCCCACCACCCAGCACTTCGTTTCAGCGGCGTACGCGTGGCGGTCCGCACAGGACGGCACGCTCGACGGGTCGGTCCACTCGCGCATCCCGGCCTATGGCCTGCTGAACCTCGCCACCGGTTGGAAGGTCGCACGGGGCAATGAAATCTGGAGCATTTCGCTCTGGTTGCGCAACGCGCTCGACAAGAAGTATTTCCCGACCGTGGCCGCCACCGCGAACGGTGCCTACGTGGCATCGGTCGGGACGCGGCGCACCCTGGGACTGACAGTCCGGCTGGACTACTGACCTGTTGGATTCCGCCGGTCATGTGACTTGTTCGAGCGGCGCAGCCGGAAGCACGAGGCGGAATGTCGACCCGCTGGCGCCTGTTTCGTGCAGTGTCACGTCGCCGCCATGGCGCATCGCGATCTCGCGCGACAAATGAAGCCCCAGTCCGGTGCCGGCCACCGCGCTCGCGGTTTCGGCACGGAAATATTTCTCGAAGATGCGGGCCTTGTCGGCCATTGCGACTCCGGGTCCGCGGTCGATCACGTCGACCTGCACGATGCCGCCCGTGTGCCGCAGCACGACATGCACCGGTCGTTCCGGCGGCGAGTACTTCAATGCGTTCTGCATCAGGTTCTGCAGCGCGATCTCGAGCAGCGCTCGATCGCCGCGCACCTTGGGCAGGGGTTCGCGCACGTCGATGGACAGGCGCGAAGCGCCGGGAAAGTGGAAGCTCTCGCACAGGCCACGCGCGAGCGCCGCCATGTCAACGACTTCGAGGCGAAGCATCCGGTTCTCGGGCTGGAGGCGGTCGGCCAGCAGGATGTTCTCGATCAGCATGGTCAGGCGCTGCACGGCGCGCCGGATCCGCTCGGTGCGCTGCTTCACCACCGGCTCCCCGCCGAGCTTCGAGATGTCGAGCGATTGCGCCGCGCCGTCGATCACTGTCAAGGGCGTGCGGAACTCGTGCGAGACCATCGAGACGAACTCGCGCTGCTGCACGATCGCCTGGCGCTCGACCTCGAGCGACTCACGCAGCCGGGCCTCCAGACGGGCGCGGGCCGCGATCTCCTCGTGCAGCGCGGCATTGGTCTGCTGCAGTTCGGCGGTGCGTCGCACGACCGTGCCTTCGAGCGCCTGTTCGGCTTCCAGCCGCACTGCGAGCACGCGCTCGCGCTCGGCGCGGTAATCGCGCTCGGCGCGCCGCGTCCGGTCGGCCACGGCCACGTTCAGCAGGACGAGGTGGCACATGGTGCCGAGCCAATAGATGCGGTCGGGCGTCACGCCGGGCACCTGGTCGCCGAGCCAGAGCTTCAACAGCCCGTAGAGCCCCAGCACCGTTCCCACCGCGAAGGCCGAGGCGGGCAGCAGGTACTGGAACTGGCGCCGCACGAAGAGCAGGTAGCAGACGAAGACCGCGCCGAACAGCGTGGACGCGGCGCTGCCCGCGCTGACCCAGGGGGCGATGGCGGCGTGATGGCCGGCCAGGGCCAGCATGAACGCAACGAAGTTGTACACCACGACCGCGTTGAAGAAATGTGCCGCGGGCGGCCAATGGCGCCGAAACTGGAAGATGCGCGCCATGAACGCGGTACCCACCATGTTGAAGAAGCAGTTGACGACCAGCAGCGTCTGCACAACGCGCTCGGGGCGGTCGCCGAGGAACCACTGCGCTGCGAACCCCTGGCGGTTGACCGACAGAGCCGCGATGCAGAACACGTACAGCGCGTAATGGGCGTAGAGCCCGTCCCGCAGCCAGGCCCCGAAGATCAGGTTCATGCAGACGGCGAGCAGGGCGGCGCCAAGCAGCACGCCCATGATGGTGTAGTCGGCCGTGCGGTCGCGCTCGAAGCCGGCAGGCTGCCACAGGTCCAGTTCGGCCCGCAGCGGTGGCCCGTCGTTGCGCAGCCGCAGGAAATAGACAGCCGGCTCGGTCGGCAGGTCGACCGGGAACGCGAAGTCGTGGTCGGGGATCTCGCGCGCCGCGAAAGGTCGGGCGTCGCCGAGCGGCGTCTCGACGAAGCCGCCGCGCCCGTCCGGCGCATACAAGGTGGCTTCGTGGATGCGCGGCGGTCGCACGCGCAGCAGCCATCGCGCGGGCGCGTCGACCGTGCGCGCGAGCGAGAAGCGCAGCCACACAGCGTCGCGGCTGAAGCCTTCCTCCACCGGCCCTTCGATCGGCGCGAAGCCGCTTCGCTGCGCGCCGTGCGCGACGTCGGCGATACGCCACCCGGCCGAGGGGTCGCGCTGGATCTCGAGGCCCCCGGAGAGTGGGATGCCGCGGCCGAGGCCATCGGAAGCCGACAGTACCAGCGCCCTGGCGGGCATTGCCAAGCACCACAGCAGCAGGAACAGAAGAACAAGCAGGCGGCCCGGACCCGCCCGGGTGGTTTCGACGTCGAGGCGCATTGGGACGCGACTTTATACTTTCCGCGCCATGCCATCCCCGAGCCCGCGTACCGGTCTTCTCGTCCATGTGATCGAGGACGACGAAGACATCCGTGCAGAAACCGTCTTCGCACTCGGAGAGCTCGGCTTCGACGCGGAAGGCTTCGGCGACGCCCCGTCGTTCTACAAGGCGTTCGCGGTCCAGCCCTGCGACATCGCGGTGGTGGACATCGGCTTGCCAGGCGAGAGCGGCCTCGCGGTCGTTTCACATCTGCGCGCAGTGCAGCGACGGCTCGGGCTGGTGCTGGTGACCGCGCGGGGCGAGCTCGAGGACCGGCTGCTCGGGCTGCGCGAAGGTGCAGACGCCTACCTGGTGAAGCCGGTGAACATGCTGGAATTGGCCGAGACGCTGAACGCCGTCGGTCGGCGACTCACGGTCGCACCGCAGGGGAACGCAGCGACCCTGCCGGCCGCACCCGCCGACTGGCGCCTGCTCGAGGGCGACTGGATCCTGGGTGACCCCGAAGGCCGGCAGATGGCGCTCACCACCAGCGAGCGCGCCTTCCTCGCCTGCCTTTTCGGGCAGCGCGGCACGGCGGCGAGCCGCGACGACCTGATCCGCGCGCTCGGTGGCGACGTGTTCGATTTCGACGAGCACCGCATCGATGCAATTGCCAGCCGGCTGCGGCGCAAGGCCGCGAAGCTCGGCATGCGCCTGCCGCTGCATTCGGTGCGCGGCACAGGGTACGTGCTCGCGATCTGACGCTGCCGGGACTGCCGAGCTCGCAGGAGCCAGGCACACGGTCAGGAACCGTCAGAAAAGGTCAGGAAGGGCGCATGAAACAAACGATCGGGGCTTGCACCATGCGGCACGCGCAACGCGCCGCATCTTCATGTCCTACTGGTTCCAATCTTCCGAGCCTGCGCACATCATGGTCATCGACGACAGCGTCGAAGAGCTCCAGGTGCTGCTTGCCGCGCTGCGCGGCGCCGGCCATCGCATCAGCCTTGACTTCGACGCGCTCGGAGGCTACCGCCGCGCCGGGGTGCTGCAGCCGGACTTGATCCTGCTTGATGTGCACTTGGGGGCCACCAGCGGCTTCGAGGCGTGCCGGCTGCTGAAGGCGGACCCCACCACCGCGCACATCCCGGTGATTTTTCTCACCGCCGGTGCAACGCTCGAGGAGCGGCTGACCGGTCTGCGAGAGGGCGGCGTCGACTACATCCTCAAGCCCTTCGAACCCGAAGAGGTGCTGGTACGCATCGCGGTCCATCTCGCGCTCGCACGCCGCGGCGCGCAACCGCCCGACGGTGCCGCCGAGGCGCCCCGCAGGCCGCCGGCGTCCGAAGACGAAGCACCCCATGACCTGGACCGCGTGATCGCCAGGGCTGCGCAGCGGCTGATCGAGAGCGACCTTGCGAACATTCCACCGCTGCCGGCGCTCGCCGCACGCGTGGGCACGCACGAGAAGCGGCTGACGCGGGCGTTCCGTGCCCACACGGGGCGCACCGTGCTCGAGTTCGCGCGCGAGGAGCGGCTGTCGCGCGCGCAGCGTCTGCTCGCCCAGACGCCGCTCAGCATCGAGGACGTGGCGCATGCAATCGGGTTCTCGGGTGCCGCTAACTTCACGACGGCGTTCAAGGAACGCTTCGGCAGCACGCCTGCGGCGTTTCGGCGGCTGAGTCGCGACTGCGCGTGCGGCGCCTGAAAAGCGGCGTTCGAGAACCCCGCATCAGCCGGCTGGGCGTGGCGGGCACGACCCCGTTCGCACCACCGGTCGGCATGGTGCGTTACGCGTCGGGGGCGCGGCGGCCCACGCCGGCCTGGCGGCAGGCGGACGGCGTGCAGTTGAAGTACTCGCGAAATGCCGTCGCAAAATTTGCGGCGCTCGAGAACCCCACCGCCGCGGCAATCTCCTCGATGCGCATGGCCGATTCGAGCAGCAGGCGGTGCGCCTCGTGCAGCCGTGCCTCGCGTACGAACTCGAAGACCGTGCGGTTCGCCAGTTCCTTGAACACGCGCGACAAGCGCTTCTCGTGCGTGCCCACGCGCGCAGCCAGTTCGCGCAGCGGCAATACATGGCTCAGGTCGGCGAGGATCAGTCGCTCCGCCGCCTGCATGAGCATGCGGTCCACGTCCGAGCCCGGCGCGCCGTCATCGTTCGTTGCAGGGCGGTCGGGTGGGGACGCAGATCTTGTGGCAGGGGCAATGCGCGACCTGCGGGATTCGGCCAGTGCCAGATGAATTTCGACCCGGGCCATCACCTCGGCCGGATCGAAGGGCTTCACGATGTAGTCGACCGCGCCGGCCCGCAGGCCCGTCAAGCGCCCTTCCAAGCTGGCCGAGGAGGTCAGGAAGATCACCGGAATGTCCGCAGTGGCCGGGTCGGCCTTCAGCAGGCGGCAGGCGGCGAACCCGTCGGTGCTGCCCGGACCCACGTCGAGCAGCACCAGGTCCATCTGCAGCGCCGTCGCGCGCCGATAGCCCTCCATCGCGCCGAAAGCGTGGGTGATGCCGTAGCCGGCGCCCTGTAGCGTTTCCAGCAAGGGCTTGAGTTCGTCGACGCCTTCGTCGACCACCAGAAGACGAACTCTCCGGGGCTCCGGGGGTGACCAATATGACATGGAAAAAACGGGCACGGCAGTGGGACCGCGCTCTCTGGGTGAAGGCTATGAAACCAAGATTTATTGGTAATCATTCTCACCATTGCCCGCCTGCTCCGGTTCTTCTCACCGGCGAATTAGCCACGTTATCTCGCAATTTGTGTGAAGTATTCGACGTTTGCTTACCTTTGTAAAAAGTTGTCCGTCACGGCAAAAGCGGCGACCTCTTCGGCAAAAGCCCGGCTCGCCCCCCGCACCAAGAATCCCGCCTCGTGCAAGCGCAAGCCGCGTGACCCGGCCGGGTCTTGCTGGCGAGTCCTCGAGAGCCCCGGCACTCGAGATTTCCCAATGTGCGACCCAGGTTGTTCGTCCAGGACGAAGGCGCCCCGGGGTCTGGAGTCAAGAAGCAAGGACAAATCATGGAAGCTGTTTACAAGTCTGGTGGTGCATCCCGCAAAGCGGCGGCAGACACCCCTCTGGTTCTGGATCGCCCATCGATCGTCTCGCTGAAGATCGCGCCCGAGAGCGTGCTCAAGTTCGAGCGTCGCGGCGGCGACCTCGTGCTCGTGTTGCAGGGCGGCCAGGAAGTCGCCGTGCGCGGCTTCTTCGCCGAGTACCCTGACGGCGGCCGCAACGACCTCGTGCTCGAAGACGGCGCCGGCGTGCAGTGGTGGGGCCAGTACACCGCGCCCTGGAAAGACTTTCACTTCACCGAAATCGAATGGACCGACGCCGGCGCCGCGCTACTGCCCGACGGCGTGCCCGGCTGGCTGCTGGGTGCGCTCGGCGTGCTCGGCGTCGGTGCCGCCGCGAGCGGTGGTGGTGGCGGCGGCGGCGGTGGCAGCCCGGCCTTCATCCCGCCGCTGCTCCCGCCGCAGAACCGCGGCCCCGAAGGCAAGGCCGAGCCCGTCGTCACCGGGCAGGACAAGCCCGTTGCCGGGCAAGTGCAGGCCGCCGACCCGGACCGCGACACGCTGAACTTCACCGTCGCCAAGGGCCCCGAGCACGGCACCGTCACCGTCGACCCGTCCACCGGCCAGTTCCTCTACACGCCCAACCCCGGCTACGAAGGGTCCGACAGCTTCGAAGTGACCGTCAGCGACGGCAGGGGCGGCACCACCACCGTGAAGGTGCCCGTGACCGTTTCGCCCGTCAACGACGCGCCCACGGCGCCCGACTACACCGAGACCACGAACGAAGACACGCCCGTGAGCGGCCGCGTGACCGGCAGCGACATGGACAGCGGCGACACGCTGACCTACGCGAGGGGCAGCGATCCGTCGCATGGCACCGTGACAGTCAACCCGGACGGCACGTACACCTACACGCCCAACCCGGACTTCAACGGCACCGACAGCTTCACCGTCACGGTGAGCGACGGCCACGGTGGCACGACCACCAGCACCGTGACCGTGACCATCAACCCCGTCAACGACGCCCCTGTGTTCGTCGACGGCGGTGGCACCCCGGTGAACACGACGGACGGCTACGTCTTCGGCTACGACGAGAACCGTCCTGCAGGCGCCGTGCTCGGCACGGTCCACGCCACTGACGTCGACAGCGCGACCGTCACCTACAGCATCCTCTCGGGCAACGACAACGGTTACTTCGCCATCGACCCGGTCACGGGCGAGATCAGCCTCACGCCGGCGGGCGCTGCGGCGTTCGTGAACGACTACGAAGCGGGCGCCAACGCGCACGCGCTGGTGGTCGGCGCGAACGATGGCACGGTCACGACGAACATCCCCGTCACGCTCAATGAGCAGAACCTCAACGAAGCACCGACGGCGCTCGGCGACACCAAGACCACGGACGAAGACACGCCGGTCAGCGGGCAGATCATCGGAAGCGACGTCGACGGCGACACGCTGACCTACGTGAAGGGCAGCGACCCGGCCCACGGCACGGTGACGGTCAACGCCGATGGCACCTACACCTATGTTCCCGGCCCGAACTTCAACGGCACCGACAGCTTCACCGTCACGGTGAGCGACGGCCACGGGGGCACGACCACCAGCACGGTGAACGTGACCGTCAACCCGGTGAACGATCTGCCCACGGTCCCGGACTACACCCAGACCACGCACGAAGACACGCCCGTCAGCGGCCAGGTCATCGGAAGCGATGCTGATGGCGACACGCTGAGCTACGTGAAGGGCAGCGATCCAGCCCACGGCACGGTCACGGTCAACGCCGATGGCACCTACACCTACGTGCCCGGCGTCAACTTCAACGGCACCGACAGCTTCACCGTCACGGTGAGCGATGGCCACGGCGGCACGACCACCAGCACCGTGACCGTGACGATCAACCCCGTCAACGACGCCCCCGTGTTCGTCGACGGCGGTGGCACCCCGGTGAACACGACAGACGGCTACGTCTTCGGCTACGACGAGAACCGGCCCGCAGGCGCCGTGCTCGGCACGGTCCACGCCACCGACGGCGACAGCGCGACCGTCACCTACAGCATCCTCTCGGGCAACGACAACGGCTACTTCGCCATCGACCCGGTCACGGGCGAGATCAGCCTCACGCCGGCGGGCGCTGCGGCGTTCGTGAACGACTACGAAGCGGGCGCCAACGCCCACGCGCTGGTGGTCGGCGCGAACGATGGCACGGTCACCACGAACATCCCCGTCACGCTCAATGAGCAGAACATCAACGACGCACCGAAAGCGCCCGACGACACCAAGACGACGAACGAAGACACGCCCGTCAGCGGCCAGGTCATCGGCACCGACGTCGATGGCGACACGCTGAGCTACGTGAAGGGCAGCGACCCGGCCCATGGCACGGTCACGGTCAACGCCGATGGCACGTACACCTACGTGCCCGGCGCCAACTTCAACGGCACCGACAGCTTCACCGTCACGGTCAGCGACGGCCACGGCGGCACGACGACGAGCACCGTGACCGTGACCGTCAACCCCGTCAACGACGCCCCCGTGTTCGTCGACGCCGGTGGCACCCCGGTGAACACGACAGACGGCTACGTCTTCGGCTACGACGAGAACCGGCCCGCAGGCGCCGTGCTCGGCACGGTCCACGCCACCGACGTCGACAGCGCGACCGTCACCTACAGCATCCTCTCGGGCAACGACAACGGCTACTTCGCCATCGACCCGGTCACGGGTGCGATCAGCCTCACGCCGGCGGGCGCTGCGGCGTTCGTCAACGACTACGAAGCGGGCGCCAACGCGCACGCGCTGGTGGTCGGCGCGAACGATGGCACGGTCACGACGTCCATCCCCGTCACGCTCAACGAGCAGAACCTCAACGAAGCGCCGACGGCGCCCGACGACACCAAGACCACGAACGAAGACACGCCCGTCAGCGGCCAGATCGTCGGCAGCGACGTCGACGGCGACACGCTGACCTACGTGAAGAGCAGCGATCCGTCGCATGGCACGGTCACGGTCAACGCCGACGGCACGTACACGTACACGCCCGGTGCCAACTTCAACGGCACCGACAGCTTCACCGTCACGGTGAGCGACGGCCACGGCGGCACGACCACCAGCACAGTGAACGTGACCGTCAACCCGGTGAACGACGCGCCATCGGCCTCAGTGAACAACGCAGAAGCCGTCTCCGAAGGCAGCCTGCCCGGCGGCATTCCGGCTGCGGGAGAGCCGCCGCTGCAATCGACCGGCACCATTTCCATCGCGGACCCGGACAGCGCGGCCGGCGACCTGTCGGTGTCGCTGAGTGGCCCCAACGGCGTCACCTCCGGCGGCCAGCCGGTGTCGTGGACCTGGGACGCGGGCACGCACACGCTCACGGGCAGCGTCACCGTCGGCGGCGTCACCACCGAGGTGATGACCGTGGCTGTGGGCAATGTCAGCGCCACGGGCGCGGGGCAGTTCGAGGCGGGCTACACCGTCACGCTGAAGGCGCCGATCGATCATCCGCCGGGCAACGGCGAAGGCGTGTCGAACCTGCACTTCGAAGCCGTGGTGAGCGATGGCCAGGCCAGCGGCGCGCCGGTGGGCTTCGAGGTGCCCGTCAAGGACGATGCGCCGGTGCTCGTGAACGGCGAGCAGGCCGTCGACGTGGCGCCGATCGATACCAACCTCATGGTGATCCTGGACCTTTCCGGGAGCATGGGCCAGGAAACCCCGACACGCCTCAGCCGTGCGAAAGAGGCGATCCAGAATCTGATCGACGGCTACGACCTGTACGGCGACGTGCGGGTGCAGCTCGTCACCTTCAGCACGACCGGGGCCTCGCAGCAGGCCTGGATGACGGCGGCCGAAGCCAAGGCGCTGGTGCAGAACCTGCAGGCCGCTGGCAGCACCAACTACGACGCGGCCCTGGCTGCGGCGATGAACGGCTTCTCGGCCACCGGCAAGCTGGACGGGGCCCAGAACGTGTCCTACTTCCTCACGGACGGCGAGCCGACGCTGGGCGACGGCAACACGGCGCAGTTGGCGAACAGCAGCAACAGCAGTACGGCCGACAGGGGCATCCAGGCCGGGGAAGAAGCGATCTGGACGAACTTCCTCAACACCCACCAGATCAACTCGTTCGCACTGGGCCTGGGCTCGAGCCTGAACGCGGAGGCACAGGCTTTCATCGACCCCATCGCCTACAACGGCAACACCGGCGCGAACACCAATGGCCAGATCATCACCGACACGAGCCAGCTGAACGACGTGCTGCAAGGCACGATCAGCGTGCCACCCACCGTCAGCAACCTGCTGACCGGCGGCCTCGGCGGCTCGTCGGGCTTCGGTGCCGACGGCGGCCATGTGTCCACGCTGAGCATCGACGGCACCACCTACGCCTTCGACAGCAGCACCGGCCTGATGACGAAGGCCGGCCCCGCCGCCGGCAGCGACTACAGCTACGACGCGGCGACGCACCAGGTCACCATTGCCACGGCGCAGGGCGGCAAGCTGGTCGTGGACTTCGACTCGGGCGAGTTCAGCTACCAGGTGGCACCGCGCACCAGCGGCTCGCACAACTACGACGAGACGCTCAGCTACCAGGTGGTCGACCGCGACGGCGATGCGAGCAACGCGGCCACGCAGACGCTGCACGTCAACTACACGCCCGCAGCCGGTGCAGCGGGGGCGGCAGCGCTCTTCACCTCGGCCGACTCGCTGGGGCTGGCCGGCGTCGACGCAGCGACGGTGTCGCTCGAGCAGCAGCAACCGCACGACGCGCCGCATTCCCCCTACGGCGACAGCCCATGGGGCGGCACGCAGCTGTCCGACATGCTGCATGCCTACAACGCGGCCGAGTCGCTGCAGGTGCTGCTGCAGGCCGCGTTCCCGCCGGCCTTTGCGAGCACGCAGGCATCGCCCACGGTGCTGGCCCTGGCGTCGTCGGCCGACTCGCTCACGGCCTACGCACCGCCCGTGGCCCCTTCGCTCGACGACGAGCTTCACATGGGCCTCGCGTTTCACCACTGACCCACCGGGGCGTCGGCGCCGCTTGCGGCGTCGACACCTTGTGGTCCACACGCTGTCCGCACGTTCTTACGCATGTCTGCTTCCCGTCTTCTTCCGTCCGCCGCCGCGGGCCTTTTCTTCCTGCTCGCCGGCACGGCGGCGTTTGCGCAAGCGAGCGCCGCCACCCCGCTGGGCATGGCCGAGGCCGTGCGCCTGGCCGCCACATCGCACCCGACCGTGCGCAACGCCGTCGGGCAAGCGCTGCAGGCGGGCGAGGGCATTGCGGACGCCCGCTCGGGCTACTACCCGCAGGTCAGCGCGGGCCTCAGCGCACGCACGGGCAACCGGCAGCTGCAGACCGACGGTCGCCGCCAGGTGCACCAGGCCTCGCTGTCGGTGACCCAGATGCTGTACGACTTCGGCAAGGTGTCGAGCGCCGTGAACGAGGCCGAGGCCTCGGCCACGGCCGCGCGCGCCAAGCTGCTGTTGGCGGTCGACGACGTGGTGCGCGACACCGCCCAGGCATGGATCGAAGTGCATCGCCAGCAGGCGCTCGGCGAAATCGCGCAGGCCCAGGTGAAGGGCGTGCAGTCGCTGGCCGGCCTGGTGGGCGAGCGCCAGGCCAAGGGCGCCACCAGCCAGTCCGACGTGGCACAGGCGCAGTCGCGCCTGGAGGCCGCGCGTGCCCAGCAACTCAACACCGCGTCCCAGGCCGAGCGCTGGCGCCTCAACCTCATGCATCTGACCCAGGGCCGCATGCCGGCCGACATTGCCGGCGAAGCGTCGGCGCCGCTCGCGAGCGCCTGCGCCGCGCACCCGCAGACGGCCTTGCCCGCACCGGCCGTGCAGATGGCGCAGGCCGAGCGCGACATGGCACAGGCCGCGCTGCGCGGTGCCGATGCGCAACTGCTGCCCACGCTGTCGCTCAACGCCGGCGTCAACCGGGGGCTCGAATCGGGCGCGCGGCTTGCCGGCCAGTCCGGCACCGAAAGCACGCTCACCGTGAACTTCAGCGCGCCGCTGTACGAAGGCGGGCGCAGCCAGGCCCGCCAGCGCGCCGCCGTGCACGCGGTCGAAGCGGCCGAGGCCGCGCTGGGCTATGCACAGCTCAACGTGCGGCAGCGGCTCGAAGACGCGCGCGTGCAATCGCAAGGCCACGCGCTGCGCCTGCCCGTGCTCGCCGCGCGCGTGCACAGCACGCAGCGCACGCGCGACCTGTACCGCGAGCAGTACCTGCAGCTGGGCACGCGCTCGCTGCTCGACCTGCTCAATGCCGAGCAGGAGTTCCACGGCGCGCGCTTCGAGCAGGCCGAGAGCGTGCACGAAGTGCAGCGCCTCGCGGTCGAGTGCCTGTACCAGTCGGGCCGCCTGCGCGAAGCCTTCGGGCTGGTCGATGCGGGCGAGCTCGTGGCCGGAGGCCAGCCATGACCGCCACCACGATGCCCGAGCTTTCTGCCGCGCGCGGCCCCGAGCTGCTCGCCGGCTGGGTCGACGCCGTGCTGGCCGTGGCCGCCCACTACCACCTGGACACCTCGCGCGAGCGCATCCGCGGCGCTGCCGCGTGGAGCGGCCACGAAGACATCGGCGAGCGCGTGCGCCAGATGGCCCGCCAGGCCGGGCTCACCGTGCGCCAGGTCGCGCCGCGCCTGGACACCCTGAGCCCCTGGCGGTTGCCCGTGGTGCTGCAGCTGCGCGACGGGCAGGTGGCCGTGGTCACCGCCATTTCGGCCCAGGGCCTGCGCGTGATGCTCGGTGGCGACCAGGGCGCGGAAACCGTCTGCACGATCGACGAGCTGCAGCCCGCGCTCGAAGCCATGGCCGTGCTGCGGCCCGCGCAGTCCGCACCCGACTCGCGCGTCGATGCCTACATCCGCCCCGTCGAGCCGCACTGGCTGCGACAGATCGTGCTGGCGGACTGGCGGCCCTACGCCCACATCCTTGTCGCATCGCTCGCCTACAACCTGATGGCGCTGGCCGGCACGCTGTTCTCGATGCAGGTGTACGACCGCGTCGTGCCCGCGCAGTCGCTGCCCACGCTGCATGTGCTGTTCGGCGGCGTGCTGCTGTCGATCGCGTTCAGCTGGGTCATGCGCGGCGCGCGCATGCGCATCACCGACGTGGTGGGCAAGCGCGCCGACCTGCGCATTTCGGACCGCGTGTTCGGCCACGCGCTGCGCGTGCGCGGCTCGGCGCGCCCGCGCGCCACCGGCACCTTCATCTCGCAGCTGCGCGAGCTGGAGCCCGTGCGCGAAATGCTCACGTCGACCACCGTGGCGGCGGTGGCCGACCTGCCGTTCTTCTTCGTGTTCTGCGTGCTCTTCTGGTTCATTGCCGGCTGGCTCGTGCTCGTGCCGCTGGCCGCGTGCGTGCTGCTGCTCGTGCCCAGCCTGCTGGCGCAGCGGCGCCTGCGCGCGCTGGCCCAGGCGGGCATGCGCGAATCGTCGCTGCGCAACGCCATGCTGGTCGAGGCCGTGCAGGGCATCGACGACATCAAGGTGCTGCAGGCCGAGCCGCGCTTCCAGAACCAGTGGAACCACTACAACGCCGTCAACGCCGACTCGGGCCTGCAACTGCGCGCGCTGCTCAACACCCTGAGCAACTGGTCGCAGACCGTGCAGGGCGGCGCCTTTGCCTTCGTCGTGTTCTTCGGTGCGCCGCTGGTGATGGACGGGCAGATGAGCACCGGCGTGCTCGTGGCCGCATCGATTTTGTCGACCCGCATGCTCGCGCCGCTGGCCGGCGTGACGCAGGTGCTCAACCGCTGGCAGCAGGCCAAGGTGGCCGGCGAATCGCTCGACCAGCTCATGAAGCTCCCGGTCGACCACCCGCCCCATGAGACGCGCGTGCACCGGCCCGCCGTGCAGGGCGACTACACGCTGCGCGACGCCGTCTTCAGCCACGACGGCCAGACCACCGCGCTGCACGTGAAGGCGCTGCACATCGGCCCTGGCGAGCGCATTGCCGTGCTCGGGTGCAACGGTGCGGGCAAGTCGACGCTGCTGCAGGCGCTGTCGGGTCTCATCGAACCGCGCGCGGGCAGCGTGGTGCTCGACGGCGTGTCGATGGCCCACATCGACCCCGCCGACGTGCGCCGCGACGTCGGCCTGCTCGCGCAAGACGCGCGCCTGTTCCACGGCACCCTGCGCGAGAACCTGCAGATGGGCACGCCCCATGCCACCGACGCCGAACTGATCACCGCCCTGCAAGCCACCGGCGCCTGGGCCTTCGTGCGCCGCCTGCCCACCGGGCTGGACCATCCGCTGCTGGAAGGCGGGCGCGGCCTCTCGGGCGGGCAGCGCCAGAGCCTGCTGCTCGCGCGGCTCATGCTGCGCCGCCCCAGCGTGCTGCTGCTCGACGAGCCCACCGCCTCGCTCGACGAAGTGGCCGAGCGCGAAGTGATCGAACAACTGCGCGCTCTGTCCGCAGGCCGCACGCTGGTGCTGGCCACGCACCGCCCGGCCGTGCTCGATGCGGTGGACCGCATCCTCGTGGTGGACGGCGGCGCCGTCGTGCTCGACGGGCCGCGCGACCAGGTGATGGCGCGGCTGCGCCAGGGCGCGGCCGCATCGCGCGAGACAACGGCCCTCGCAGGCCGTGGCAAGGAGGCACAGGCATGAACGCCGTGACATTGACCAACAAGGCACCGGTGCCTGCGCAGGTATCCACCGCCACCGTGTGGGGCCCCGGCGGCGCCGGCGACTTCGACGAGGCGCGCGCCAGCGGCTCCGCGCGCGTCGTGTGGTTCATCGCGCTCTTTCTGCTCGCGTTCTTCGTGTGGGCCTGGTGCTTCGAGATCGACGAAGTGTCCAGCGGCATGGGCAAGGTGATTCCCAGCTCGCGTGAGCAGCGCATCCAGTCGCTCGAAGGCGGCATCCTTGCCGAGCTGCGCGTGCACGAAGGCCAGATCGTCGAGAAGGGCGAGGTGCTCGCGCAGCTCGACCCGACGCGCGGCGAATCGAGCGTGGAAGAAACCGCCGCGCGCTACCGCGCCGCACTGGCCAGCAGCGTGCGCCTGCGCGCCGAGGTGGAAGGGCATAGCACCCTTCAGTTCCCCGCCGAGCTGAAGGCGTACGCGCAGCTGGTCGACTCCGAAAGCGCGCTCTTCCGCTCGCGGCAGGGCAGCATGCGCGACACCGTTTCGGGCCTGGGCCAGGCGCTTGCGCTCGTGCGCAAAGAGCTCGACATCACCCGCTCGCTGCAGGTGAGCGGCGCGGCCAGCAACGTCGAGCTCATCCGCCTGCAACGCCAGGCCGCCGACCTGGAGCTGAAGATCTCCGAGGCGCGATCGAACTACATGGTGCGCAGCCGCGAGGAACTCGCCAAGGCCGATGCCGAGGTGAAGTCCTTGTCGTCCGTGGTGCGCGGGCGTGCAGACTCGCTCGAGCGGCTCACCCTGAACTCGCCCGTGCGCGGCATCGTCAAGAGCTTGCAGGTCACCACCATCGGCGGCGTCGTGCCGCCCAACGGCTCGCTCCTGACCCTGGTGCCGCTGGACGACCAGTTGCTGGTCGAAGCGCGCATCTCGCCTCGCGACATCGCCTTCATGCGGCCCGGGCAGGAGGCGCAGATCAAGGTCACCGCCTATGACTACGCCGTGTACGGCGGCCTCAAAGGGCGTGTGGTGACCATCGCACCCGACACGCAGCGCGACGAGGTCAAGCCCGAGATCGTCTACTACCCCGTACTCGTGCGCACCGACTCCGACGCACTGACCGACAAGGCCGGCCGCCGCATGCCCATCGTGCCCGGCATGGTGACCACCGCCGACATCCGCACCGGTCGCAAGACCGTGTGGGACTACCTGACCAAGCCGCTGAACAAGGCGCGCGAAGCCATGCGCGAGCGCTGATTCGCGCGCGCTCATTCATCTCTCCCAAGAATCCCATCCGACCCAAGAGGAAGCCAGCCATGAAAAAGACCCCGCACGCATCACCCACCGTTGCCGCCTTCGCGCTCGCCGCCGCGCTGCTCGGCACCGCCACCCATGTGGCGGCGCGCGATAACCCTGTAGACCCCGTGAGCAACCCCGACAAGCTGGACTATCGCGACGTCGAGGCGCGCCGCCCCGACTTCAAGGAGCCCTTTCTGCGCGACGGCATCGTGTCGCGGCCCGAGCGCTTTCGCGAGATCAAGCCCGGGGTCAATCAGGCCCAGGTGCTCGCCGTGCTCGGGCAGGCGCTGAGGCAGCAGCGCGGCGCGCTCGGCACTGAGTGGGACTACCAGTTCAAGTTCCAAATGCCGCAATCGGCCAACTACCTCGTATGCCAGTACAAAGTCGTGTTCGACGACGGCCAAACCGTACGCAGCGCCGCGTGGCGCCGTCGGCAATGCCTGGACCTGATCCCACACTGAACTGCCGGCTGGCGATCGAGCCGTCGACCCGCTACGCCCAGGAGCGTGCGGGTTTTTGATGTGGGGGAGACGCCGTGATTCGGGTCTTTGGTGCTTCGACAGGAATCGTAGGTGTGCCAAAAATCCGCATGGATATTGGATTCTTTGCGCTGGAAGAAAAAAGATACCGCTATAAGTACCGATAAACTTCAACGTATGGCTTGGATGCCTCGTGTATGAGGACGCTTCGAGCCGATTTTGTCGACGCTGCCGTCGACGGGCCTTCCGAGATCAAACTTCCGCCCGGCTGGAAGCAGTCGCCCGGTGGCCTGCACATGGGCGCCTCCGCCCGAAGAGCCGTCGCTGTCCTGAGTGGCGCATTGCCGCTCGAAGTTTGACACGTTTGTGGCGCTGAAAAAGTCACTGATTCGGGCTCGCCCCCCTTGCTAACTGCGGTGGATGCGAGCTCACACCAGCGCTGCGACAGGCCGGAACAAAAGTCACCGAAGATTCTGGCCGCAATACCGTCGGGGTGGAACACATATCAGGCAGCGTTATCGCCGCGCCGGCCGTACTAATCTTCGGCGCTCACTTCGAACCGCCGATCAGCGTCAGGAACGCGCGCGCCGCATCGAGCGGGGCCAGAAACTTGATCACCCAGCCGCGAGCAGATCGCGGCTGGGTTTCCAAGAGGATGCACGATACGCTGGTACCTGAAACATGTGCCCACCTGCGCGACATGACATCCACCGCAGTGCGCCACAGGTCTGCTAATCCACCCGCGAGGACCTTCCCTAGAGACTGCGGAGGTCAGGCTACTTGGAGCAGGGTGTTCAACACCTTCATCTTGGCCTCGATCACGGCGACGATTTGCTCGAACTCGATCCGAGCTTCGGCCTGAAGACCTAAAGCTTCGGCGATCCCTGCTTCGTCGGTGCTTAGACGGCGATCAAGCGCCAATTTAAAGGATCGGTCCTCCTGTTGGTCCATCCGATATGCGTGGAAGTGCATAGAGTCGCCCAGCACGGCAGGATTGTGAAGGTGACCAAACCGGAACTCTCCCGACATGTAGTTCAGAAGGTGGTCTTGCATCACGAGAACTAGTTTTCGGTTCAAATGCTCGAAGGTCTGAACCTTATGGTGCATTTGCATCAAAATAGTCTTGGCTGTGTGCTTCCAATTGATCCCGACGGGTTTGTAGTCGTTTTCCGCATCATCTGATCGCGGGACTCCTAGCTCCTTTAGCCGCCGCTGACGCTCCGGCCAAATGCTGCCGGTGGTATCCATGGTCTGAAGCTCGATGCCGACGAAGTCCTTGACCCTTCCGTCTCGTGCTGATGCCAGAACAAAATCAACGCTTCCTCCAGGGATTGATACTTCAGGGACGATGTGAAGTTCGTTTCCCGGCTCGTGCATCGTCAGCAGATGCAAGCAATCAGTGAAAATTTGCTTTCGTTCCAGCAGTCGCGTCGGGCAGATCATGATGGGCCGCTGCTCCTTCCCGAACAACGCAGTGCAGGTTCCGATGGAGGTCCGCGCATCGCTCTTCCGGACCTTGTAGCATCGCTTGCCCAAGTAGAGGCACTGCTGCTCGGCAATCACACTTCTCCAGTCCGCTCCTTGTTGCCAAGTGGACCGGCCAAACAGTTCAACAATGCTACTCATTGGTCTCTATGTCTACATGCAGCGTTGACGCGCCGCGCTCAGGTACTCGTGTGAGATGTCGACACCCACCGATTTCCTCTGGAGCATACGAGCTGCGTACATCGTGGTCCCAGTGCCGCAGAACGGGTCTAGGACGATCCCGTCTCGTGGGCACGTCGCCAGAATGGGTATCCGACACAGGTCTACCGGATACGGAGCAAAGTGCAGTTTTCGGCCCTGGGTGTCCTCGGGGATTATGTCCCACACATCAAACGGCTTGCTGCCCTTGGGGTGGTACTTCAGGATGTAGAACCCTTTGTCTCGGAGTTCCTTGGCACGTCCTGACACTTTGGCGCTGTCCGAATGCGTGGTTCTTTGCTGACCCCGAATGACCATCCGGAAGTCCGCATTCTTTCCAGCCGCCACGTCTGCCAGCATCTGGTCAAGGGCCGCATAAGCTGCTTGCTTTTCGTACTGGCTGAGGGCTGTCGAAAGCTCGATTTGCCTTCGGTATCTCACGCCGGATACCCCAGTTGCAGATACCACTGCGCCATTCACAATCTTCGCTTCGCGGGGCTTGCTTCGGATAGCGTCGGCGTCGTAGTAGTAGCCCTTCGGCTGCTTGACGAAGTGGAAAACGCTTTCGTGAACATTGCCCAAACGGTCCACACTGTTGTCCATACCGCCTTTCAGCTTGTTCCAGACAACATGGTTCCTCATCACCCAGCCTTGCTGGTCGGTCAGGGCAAATGCGACCCGCCATGGGATGCCGATTAGCCCCTTGCCGTTGTAGGTGTCGCCTAGATTGAGCCAGAACGATCCTGTTGGCTTTAGAACTCTCTTGACTTCAGCGAAAATCGCCAACAGGTCCTTCACGAAATCTCGGTAGTCGGCTTCGAGTCCGATGCCCCCGCCGTGATATTCCCGCTTACCCCAATATGGGGGCGAGGTCATCACCGTGTCGATGCATGCATCCGGCAATGCGGAGAGGACCCGGACCGCATCGCCTTGGAGCAAAAGTGGCGCAAGTGCGGAGCTTTTTTGGAACTTCTTGAAAGCTGGACCGAAGCCTTCAGCGACGAAAGTCCGCGCCTCGCCCTCTTCCGCGACGTCTTCGGCAACCAAGTCGTGTGAATTTCGGTCCAAGTTCATTAGGCTTTGTCTCAGTCAACGATGTTAGCTCAGCCTTAATCGAGGCTGAGGGCAGCTTCCAGGTGTGGTGTTGACCACAAAGACCAAGGGGCGGCGCTCTGCGCGATCCCCATCCACTGGCCCTTTCTCATGCGTGCGGTAGAGGCTTCGCAATCGATCAGTCTTGTCAGTCCCAGAAACTGTCGGCGGTATGCCAGGCGGGTCATGTGTAAGGCTGGCACCGACCTCCAAGTTCAATCGGGTCGACGGTGCACCAGCGTTGTTGCAGCCGGTGGGAGCAAGCGGCAAATCAAGTGTCACCGTGGTTCAAGGGCACAATCACAATCGTAGCCCTATACTGATATTTTGTACAGTAACCGCAATTTTTACCTCGGGACCCGCGCGTTCGGGAGCCGAGGCCCACTTCAACTTGAATTTGCGCGAAGAGGCTTGACCTGCATCTGAAATCTCGTTTTGTGCGGCAAAATGCCCGCGCGCCCTTGCGGATGTACACAACCTTTCGGGGGCCAACTAATGATCTATAGCCCAAAGGCAGTTGCTAACTTCTTCATCGACATCGCCAAGCGGGCGGGTGAGCCGCTATCGCCGATGAAGCTGCAGAAACTTGTCTACTATGCACACGGGTGGTATGCCGGCTTCACGGGAAGCCCCCTGATCGACGAGTCCGTCGAGGCTTGGCAATATGGGCCGGTCATCCCGTCTCTGTACCACGAGTTTAAGAAGTTCGGGTCGGGCCAGATCACCTCCAAAGCGACCCAGTTCACGAAGGATTTTGAACTGCAGGAAGTGCCAGCGCCTTCGGAGGAAGACATCCGCAAATTTCTGACCAGCGTGTGGAACAGTTACGGCAAGTACACCGGGCTCACATTGTCCCAAATGACGCATGCCGCGGATAGTCCATGGGACATCACGTGGAAGAAGGCGGGCAACATCCGCAGTGTAGATATTCCGTTTTCTGAGATCGAGGCTCACTTCAATCAGGCGGTTCGGAACTCCACGCAGGCGGCACAGAAGTAGCATGGCGTTCGTACCTTCCACGCGAGCGAATGGCAGTGCTATTGGTGACGTCATCATCAGTCCGGACGCCGAGCCGCGGGCACCGGCTTCTACTGTATCCGCGCAGCAAGAAAGCGATTTCTTTACTGAAGGCGGCCGCCAATATCATCTTCAGCACAATCAGCAAAATCTTGGCTGGCTTGGGAAGTTCTTCGGTTCCAATGCGACTGCCCCAACCAACATCGCTGGCTTCGTGATCGTCACTTCGCTCATCGTCCTTGCGATCAGTTTTTTTGTGTCCGGCAATCCAGAGATTGCCGAAGTTCGGAAATTGCTCGGGACAGTGGTCATCAGCGCGCTCAGTTTCTTATTCGGGGCGGCCACAAAGAAGTAGGCCTGTCTTCCGAGTCCCGGCAACTGACGTCGCCGGAGCCATCACGCGCTGCCAAGGCCGCCGGTCCGCACATGCGCGATGCCGCGATCCGGCACGCTACGGCAGGGGCCACGCAGTGGGTGGAGGTGCGCGAGCGAATCGACGAGATCGTGATTCGCAAGAAGGCGCCGGCCATTGCCAAACAGCTCTTCTTCGGCCGCATGTCCGACCCCGACCTGCTGGGCTCGGGCGTGCCGACAGAGTGGCTGACCGAGATTCGCACGGCCGATGAAGATAGCTTCCTGAGACGCTGGCGGCGACAGTCCCGATGCCTCGATCGCCTTCAGGCCGGCGATGAAGTCTCGCGCCACGAGAAGGTGAGCCCTTGGATGCGTCACTTGCTGAACGCGCATCGCTGGCATTTGCATACTTGCGTCGGCCATCTCTGTCCTCAAAGTCGTGAGCAATCGTAGCGGAGCGGATCGTGTCTGGACTCGCTTTTAGAACCGATCTACCTCGCCTTCGACAGGTCCGGCCTGCGACTATACGGCCTGACATTGCGCACGCTGGAGGGGCTTTTGAGTGTGGATTGGGCCACGATGACCGGCTAAATCTCATTGAGATGGTGAGGAATTCCCATTTTTTTAAGGGCTGCGCCCCTGCCGCTCGCCGAGTGCGTTACCGGTCCGGGTCGGGTCACTGGCCCAGTCGCTGCGCGACTGCGTCACGCGTCATCCCAGACTAGGGCTCGTTCCGTGCTACTGAACCTGCGGGCCGATTCGATTGTCGCCGACCTCGCGCGCGTCGCGGTGCTGCGAACGATCACTGAGCCACTCGCGAACTCCGACCCACGCGGCATCGCTCGTCGACACGACACCAGAAAATGGCACAAGTGCAAAGTACGCTAGCTAGTCCAGTCTTGGTGCTCGAGCACAACATCATTCACGCTTTCGAGAATCCGCACCCCGGGTTCGTTGAGCGGCTACAACGAGCAGTGGCCGAAGGGCAAATTCTTCCCGAGATTGCATTGCGTGCCGATTTGGCGCCGCCAGATCCCCCTCAGACTCGTGGTGAGCCCGCGGAGATCCATGTTCACGTCACCCATCTTGAGGTTTTATGGTGCTCCACCTACGCCTGGATGGTGATGTACGAGGAGGAGGTGCAAAAGCCTGCGGTTGCTCACGAACAGGGCACTACGCATTCACCAGACGTTCAACTGATCACGCGTGCGCACCAGCTTCTTGCCTGGGCTGAGTCAATCTCAGACGTCTACACGCCCTGGCCAGATGGGCTGCCTTCGCCAATTAACTGGGTCAGCGCCGCGGAGGAATGGTATGCGCAGAAGGCCAATCTCGTGTTCCAGGAGGCCGCGTCTTTTTTGTTGTTGCATGAGTGGGCGCACAGCACAAGTCTTCACCTGCAGCAGGGACCCGGTCTTTCGGACCAGGACTACATCGAACTGGAAAAGGATGCTGACAACACGGCATACGACGTGTTGGTCGGCGACCGCGAGGACGACGAGAAGCTGCACTTGGCGTGGGCAATCTTGAGCGCGCTGCTCAGTTCGTTCTATCTCCTGAAGACGACCTCCCACGTGAAGCAGTATCGGCATCCCGAACTGCACCACCGAGTCCAGCACATGCTCTTCAGATTGGACATCGCCGATGAGCGGCCTCGTGCGTACTTTCACGGCCTCTGCGTAGAGGTGCTCCGGCGCACCTTTACCGCTGCTCTTTGGTCAGACCCGGTAGATGGCTACGAAACCGCGGAGGAACTGCTCCAGGCCACGCTCGATCAGATTGACACTATGCTGGACCGCACCGCGGCGACACCGCTCCGACGGTCTCCAAGCTGAGCTCCGCGATGACTGTTGCGACCTCGTGCTTACGGCCCTCGAACTCGGCCTTGAGACGTGCGCGCTCGGTGGCCCGAAAGTGTTCGACGGCGGATGAGAAGAATCCTAGGGTTGCAAACGGTGCGGTCATAGATTGCGTGTGCGTCATGGAGATCCCACCCTGTGGATGGCAGTGCGCAAAGGACCGAAGCTTGCTGTCTTGGCGCACGCATTGATCGCTTTCAGCCCGCAGCGGTAAAGCTCTGATGTCGTCACCATGAGCTGGAGGTCCCGCTGCTCTACATCGCCATGACGCGAGTCACGCTGTGGCTGGGGATGTCCTCGCAATGGGACAGTCCAAGTCCAATAGTGGCGGACATTCGCGTACAGCTGCAGAGTCTGGAGGCGAAGTGGGCGAACTGACAGTGGCCCCAAAGGATTGACTTCACGATCGAAGGCGCACGTGGACATGAGTCCTGACGCCTGCTCATAGGCGATACCGCAGAAGATGGCTGGTTCAATCCGTCTGTGTGTAATAGTCCGCTCGAGGCCGTTGTTGACGGCTGGGTGGTTTAAGGCGTGATGTCGGTGACGTGTTGAAGCAGAGCGAACGCCACGCGCCATGCGCGGTCGTCGCAGTGAACCGTGGCCGTGCGCTGGTTGATCCGAACGATTTCTCCGACGTGCCACTTCAGGCTTTGGTCGGTGAAGCTCACGCGCTGGCCGACGCGGAAGTCCTGTTTGTGATGGATCTCCGGCGGCGGCCTCAGCGGCGCTGCAGTCGCGGGTGAGGATGACGTGGCCGCCTGCTGATCATCGACAGGTACGACGGCCGCGTACAGCACGCTGAAGCGCTGTTTGCTTTGCTCATCGATCAGTGTGACCTGCCGGTCTTTCATCGCCGCGATGCGAGCCTCGCGCAGCTTGCCGGTCCCCCAGTCCCAGTACCTCACCAGTTGGCCCATGTGCAACTGCGAGCGCGCCTGCACGATGCGCCTGGGGTCGGCCATGAGTTGCTCGATGACCCAGCTGAGCTGGTACAGCTCAGCGCTGGTGGCCATGGGAAGATCTTCGATCTGCTTGACTCGCATGCTGGCAATTTTGCCAGCGCTGGCATGCTCAAGCCGCGAGCTTGTCAGTCGCTTGTGAGGACGTCGCAGCAGACCTGGCGAGCTCGCCCGCGACTGCCCACGGCAGCAACTCATCGATACGGTTGCTCGGATGGTCGGCGATGTGCTCAAGCACGTGGCGCAGCTATGCCTGTGGATCAATGCCAATGAGCTTGGCCGATCCGATCAAGGTGTAGATCACCGCGGCGCTGTGCCCGCCGCTGTCGGAACCGAGATGCAGGTAGTTCTTGCGTCCGATCGCGACGCCTCGCAGCGCACGCTCGGCCGCGTTGTTATGCGCTTCGATCCGCCCGTCGTCGACGAAGCGCGTCAGCGCCGTCCAGTTGCTCAACGAGTAGCCGATCGCCAACGCCATCGGCGACTTCGCCGAGACCTGCGACAGCGCTGTGTTGAACCACTCCTTCAATTCGCCCAGCATCGCAGCGGTGCGTTCCTGGCGAACCCGCATTCGCTCGTGTGGCGGCTTGCCTCGGATCTCGGCCCCCACACCGAAGACCTTGCCGATGCGCTGCAGCGCTTGATGCGCCAGCGTGCCGGCCAGCTTGTGCTGGCGCTCGTGGATGTCCCACAGCTTGCGTCGTGCGTGGCTCCAGCATGCCGCCTCGACCACCTGGCCCTTCTCGTATAACGGGTGATACCCAGCGAAGGCATCGGCTTGCAGGATGCCATTGAAGTGCCTCAGATGGCGCACGGGATGTTCGCCCTTGCGGTTCGCCGAGTACTGGAACCACACCGCCGGCGCCGCCGTGTCGCCGCTGGGCCGGTCATCCCTCACGTACACCCAGAGGCATCCCGTGCGAGCCTTGGCGCCTGCGCCGCCGAGCACGCGGATCGGTGTGTCGTCGCCGTGGATCTTGTCGGCCGCCAACACGTAGCGGCCGATGGCTTCGGCCAGCGGGCTCAGCAGGCGCGCCGCCTGCGCCGCCAGGGTCGAGCGCTGCAGTTCGACGCCTTCACGGCCGTAGATTTGGCACAACCGGTAAAGAGGCGTGTGGTCGCAATACTTGCTCACCAGCACATGTGCGAGCAGGCCGGTGCCGGCCATGCAGCGATCGATGGGGCGGCTCGGCGCGGGCGCCTGGGTGATCGTGCTGCAGCGCGCGCAGGCGAGCTTGGGGCGAACGTGGCGCACGACATGGAAGCTGCCCGGCTCATAGTCGAGTACCTCTGAGACGTCCTGGCCGATCTCGCGCAGGCCGCGACCGCAGGCCTGGCAATCGCAACCGCCGTGCGGCGTGTGCACCACGGTGCGCCGCGGCAGATGCTCTGGCAGATCACGCATTCCGGTGCGCTCTCGTGCCCGACGCTTCTTGCGACCCTGCTCGATGGACGTGACGTTGGAATGGTGCTCGTCTTCTTCGGCGCCCTCGGCCTGCGTCGGGGTCAATGCTGGCTGCACCGATCTGGCCGCCCACAAGTTCAAGCTGGGCGTGCTCGAGTTGCTCGCTGGAGCGGCCGTACTTCATGCGACGCAAGTACGCCACTTCGACCTTGAGCTTCTCGACGGTGAGCAGCGCGATCTTCAATGCCTCTTGGGAGCGCTGCACCTCGCCGCTGAGCGCGGCGTTGGCGGCAAGCAGTTCCTGCGAGGTCATGGGCATGACTGTGCCGACCGGAACCCGCCCCTACAACCGGAGTTGTCCTGTCAACTTGGCCGACGGTCCGCTACGCCGCTACGCCGCTACGCCGCTGCGCGCGGTTGCCACGTGCGCTCGGGTCGGCGCCAGTCGATGCCTTCGAGCAGCATCGACAGCTGCGCACCGCTCAACGAGATCGATCCCGACTCGGCCTGTGGCCAGACGAATCGCCCTCGCTCCAGCCGCTTGGCCAGCAGGCACATGCCGTCGCCGTCACTCCACAGCAGCTTGACCAGGTCGCCGCGCCGCCCGCGGAAGACGAAGACGTGGCCGGAGTACGGATCCTCGGTGAGAGCGGTCTGCACCTTCGCCGCCAGCGTGTCCATGCCACAGCGCATGTCCGTCACGCCTGCGGCCAGCCAGACGCGGGTGACCGCGCGCGGGCCGATCATGCACTCTGGCGCAGTGCGCGCAAGACGCTGCACAGGCTGTCTTCGTCGACAGCGCCACGCAGTCGCAATTGCGCGCCGGCGAACTCCAGTTCGATGACGCCGGTCCGCGGTGTCGGTCTCGATGACGATGACGAGAGGGCAGGCGCAGCGGAAGTCGGAATGGACATGACCTCGGTCGCCGGTGCTACCTCTATCGGCAACAGCACCGCCGGCGGCGCGTCGCCTGCGGCTCGAACATGCTCCCTGCGCCACTTGAACAGCATGTTGGCGTTGATGCCGCTGCGCAGCGCGATCGCCGATACGGACGCGCCTGGCTCCAGGCTTTGTCGCACCAGCTCCTGCTTGAACGCACGGTCGTGATGTCGTCGGCCGGCCTTCGAGTCTTGCTCACTCTTCATGGTGTGCACCATCCTTTTGCGCACACCTCCAAGCGGGTCTGCGATTGAGGTCAGATGCTTCCTGCAGCCTGCGCATCAGGCAAGGACGGCCTTCGTCGGACTATTACGTCTGTGTTGTTGCCGCAGAAAATTGATCCCCTAAACCCACCGCGGCCGCTTTTCAATCAATTTGTTCTATCTCTATTGAAGACTCCTCGAGCACCGCCCTTCGTGTGCGAATCGACGGCTATTACTGGACAGGCAAGCCGGATCTAAGGGTCTCAATGGAGGTCGTCATCTGCAGCTGACCCACGGTACGAAGCATGCGAATGACGGCACCGAAATCGGAAAAAACGACCTGCCACATCGACCCGATGCCACCGGAGTACAGCTTGGGATTGAAGCGCGTCGGGCGCGCATAACAGACCGTGACCTCTGCGCGTACCGCCAATGCAAGGCCTGCACCAAGACCCTGCATCTTCGACCCCATGTGCACCAGCGAAAGGGCATGTCCGAGGTGTGCGTCGACAATTTCCACGATGCGTCGCGTCGTCTGCTGATAGTGGAGCGTACTGGTTACCGACATGTTCTCGGAAGTCAGCGCCTTTCCCGAGGAGATGGGGTCGCTCTCGCCCACCAGCAAGCGGTTGATCACCCGCTTCTGGAATTCCAGTCGGAAAGCTAGCTCTTTCGCTGGTGGCTCACCAAAAATCCAGTGCACGTGGTCGCCGACCGGCAGGATCGGCTCGCTCGATAGCCGACGCAGGCACCTGGAAAGCCGTTCAGTGCGGTACGCCGGCAGCGCAATGATGAGTTCCTCTCTGCCTTCTTGAGGCGAGCCGGGATACAACTCGTTGATCTCGACTTCGGCCACGCCGAACTCGTGCAGCGAAGAGGCATCGCCTGATGAACATGCCTTGAGCACCAGCTGCTCTCCATTCACCTCATAGGCGTCTTTGCTAGGCTCGTAGGATTCCGCTTCGGCGTAGGCCACGCGCAACCCCATGCGATGTGTTGCGCTGAACTCCGTCAGTACGGCGCATAGCGTGAGGATCAGACTTCCTGCGGCAGCGCTGATGTCAACCATCACGGAAATCGGTTTCGCGCTCGAATTGGCGACCTGGGATAGCTCGTTCAACATACGAGCCCGCAAGCTGGCTGGATCATCAGCCGCGACTGAAACCGATCGCTCATACGCAGCGTTGAGCAGTTCGAGCAACGGCCCGCGGTTGGCCGCGTTGTCCTCATTGTTTGTCTGATACTCGCAGTAGATGGCGAGTGGATGCTTGGACTTCGAAATATCAACGGTCTGTGCCAGGCGTCCAGCAATTGCTCGGGTACGGTCTTCGAAACCCAGAGCACAAATCAGTACGTCGGGAAACTCACCATCCGAGTCGAACGGTTCGACGGGCGGCAGGTAGCCCTCGACTTCAGAGTAGGAAATCTCACGCACACTGGCCAATTTTTCGCTCATGGCGTATCCCCTTCATCAGCGAACAGCGGCTTGCTCTGATTGCCGTTCTCGTATCTGCGCACAATCTTCTGAGCGAACGCTTTAGGATCTGAAAGCAGCTCATAGATGTCGTCAGTTTTCTTGAGATCGATGTAGTTCTCACGCACCAACGAAAGACCAAAGCTGGGCCGAAAGATCGGCCGCATCTCCCAGCGCGTTGTCTTAGAACCGGGACCCTCTTTTCCCCGGCTGTCGCTGAACGGATGGAACACCGATCGCCGCAGCAATTCTTTGGCGATCCGCGCATGATCGGGCCTGTGCTTTTCGAGTTCGTCCATCACCACAACGGTCGAATCGGTCGATATTTCGATTCGATAGAGCCGACGCGCGTTGCCGTCCTTCTGAGGCGTACCTTCCACCAGGATCGTATGCGCCATGGATCCAAAGGCTTGCAGGATCGCATGCAGCTGGGTGCCGAACGGGTGGTAATCGAGGACCGCGCGGGTGAGCGCCTTCGAGATCGCAACGATGGCTTGGTGTTGATGCTGCGCGCTGATTTTCTTCTCTGTGTCGGGCCCCACACTGGCCTGCATGCACATGGCGTTCACAACCTGCAAGATCGCCGCAATGTCGCCGCTCCACATGCCCGACAACGTGGTCATTCCAAAATAGTAGTAATGATTCCCTTGCTTGGAACCAGTACTGCGAATGAAGTCTGCCAACTTGTTGTCGTGTGCATAGGGCGTAGAGTCGCCGATCAGCGTCTCGCAGCGGCCCTTCCAACCCGCGTACTCAAGACGGCAGTCGATGAGTTCCTTCAAAAAATTCTTCGCCTGATGAGCCTGCAGAACTTCCATCGTCTGATGACCAACGTCAACGACCGTGAATTCGCGGTCCCGGTCGATGGGCGCGCCTTGTGCGTCGGGAATCTTGAAGCCGAAGCGCTCACAGGAAATCTTGAAAAAATGGGATGAACGTCGCTCGAACACGACGCGATTGAGGATCTGCTGGACCTCCGGGTTGATGCGCGTGTCGGTGTAGTCGTCAAGCAGAAAGATCACTGGATGAGACTTGAGCCTCGGGCAGAGTTCGATCAGCTTGGAGGTGACGTCCCCCAGGAATGCATCCGCCAGAAGGAGTGTGGCCGGATGTCCATAGAGCATCTTCAGGTGGACCTGGACACGTGCGCGATCCAGGTCATCCGCGAAATGGAGAAGTCTTGAGGCCGCGGAGGTTCTCGGTGTCTCGATGGACACATCGAAGTGATGGCTTATCCAGCCGATCCAAGCGTCCAGCTGCGAGGGTCGAAGGTCAAAGAACTTCTTGAAGCGCTCGTCGCGAGCGGCCAGGCCAAGTGCTCGCACCAACTCACGGAGCACCACTAGCTGAAAGTAGGTGGAAATGCTCGTGGCCAGCTTCTGGGTTCTGCCTTCTTCGCGAGCGATCCAGAGCAGATGGTTCTGCAAATGGGTCGCACAGCTGATGTACACCCCGAAGCCAGCGTGCTGTTTCGAAGTGTGAGGATCCTCTTCCGAGTTGATCTGGGTAGTCACTGCCATGTACCTGAAGATCATTGACTTGCCGCATCCGCGCGGCCCGGTCAATACGATCGGTTTGGGCTCCAGCACGTCCTGGAACCATGGCAGCCCCGTGCGAAACAGGCGCAGTAGAACCTTGTCGTCAGCCAGATGTTCGGCGGAGATCGCCTCGAAGGGCCTGAATCTGCGCCCTGGAGCATCGGCCTCCGATTGTGAGATGGAATCTCGAAGAAGCATCAGATCGCGATGCAGATCCTCGGAACGAGGATAGAACCGTGCCTGATCGTCATCCGTCAGGCACTGGATGATCGTTCGCATCTTTTTGATGAATACGGCGTGCGATGCAACAACAGAACGCTGTGCCCACAATCCGTTGTGCATCTGGCAAAGCAAATCCACCAGTGCCAGGTGATCGTCCTTGCTCTTCGCCGTCTGCTGTGCGAACGGCTTCAGGCTTCCGAGATCAATTATCACGACGGAGACTTTGCGCAGATCGTCTTCGTTTAGAGCCAGTTCCTTTGCCATCGGGCGGACCATGACGTTGCCCCAGTGCAGATCATCGTGTTTCAAGCCCTTGTTCTTCAGATAGTGGATGGCCCGAACTACCTGCATCGATACCTCGGCAACCAGGTCAGGAGTCAGCCCCCCGATCCGCTGCGCCAAGCTCTCGATGGTTTCCCCTTCGATCCAGTCGGAGATGAAGCACACAAAGCTCTCCGGTGTGTCCGGCATGCCCGCAAAGGGCTGGACCCTCCCGATATGCAAAGGTGGGGCAAACAGGTCACCGGCACCGCGCAGGTTCGTTGCAAGAACGGCCTCGTCCTTTTCGCTTCTTTGTCCGTCATAGTCTGCGGACACGCAAAGCTTGGCGGCGTACTCGGCATTGGTGTCGGGGTCGAGCACTCTGAGGACAAAGCCCTTCTTCCCCATGCGGGATGCAATACCGCTGACCTTCCCATCGACATCTCGCTCGAGGATTTGGAACTGAACAGTCGAGCCACCCGGTTTGCGAAGCTCCAGCGTTTCCGGCAGTATGGCGACTTCCTTGAGCCATGCCCGAAGCCCGTCGGACAGTTGAATGCTTGCCATTGGCGTCTCCCTCGAATTGCGTCGCGTAGTCGATCCGCGCACGGGCGGATGTCGTTGATAGTGCGAATTATCTGCGTATCAAAGCCGTTGCTTGTCGGTTCCGTTGGCTCTACCAATCCTCTCGACTTCGGAATGCGTTGATCTGCTTAGGCAAGACCCAATCGCCGTAGTGCTTGGCCGGGGTTGATTGCGCGAAATGGTCGTTTCATGAGGTCGAGCTTGTTTGCCACCTCCAGGGCAAGACGGACGCATTCTTCAAACTAAGAATTGCTTCCCATACTCAGTTCCTGACGAGCGTCCATCGCGATGACCATCTTCTAAATATCCAGAGCGACTCTGCATTGCCGGTCAAGATCGATGATGCGCTCCCGCACCTTCCATTGGCCCATTGCGACCGCTTGCCGAGTGGGTATCGTCAAGTCGCTGAAGGATCGCACCTTGCGTTCGGGCCGGTGGGGTATCGCAGCAACTTCTGGTTCTCTTTTCTTCCAGGTGCGAAGACCAGGGTCACGTTCGGACACGCGCGCGCTTCGTGCCGTGGCTCCGTCCTGATGCGATCTCCCGGCGGCACTCTCAGGTACCTTTGCGATGGTTGTTGCCGCTGGCGTGCGACGTCCACAAAGCGGGGGCGGTGGAAATTGTGATGCAATCGTGCTGAAAGGCTAGGCTGTCAAGCGATAGCCCTTGACTGAGTGGCCACGCCGTGGCCAAATCAACGGCAACATGATTCAGAGCAAAACCATCCCATCCGCGACGAAGAAGCCAGCTTCTTCCGCCAAGGTGATCTATCTTCCCCAGCAGGTGGAAGCGGTTGCGCAAGCACTGCGCGTATCGGTTCTGGAGGCCTGCGGCAAGTTCGAAGCGGCGACGGGCAAGGGCGACAAGGACTACCTGCGGGCGCTGCACATACAGGCGAAGCTCGATCAAGGTGGGGGCACGGCGCAAACTGCCAAGGCACTCTTCGAGAAATACCGCTCGCGCTTTCGCAACGGATCGGAAATCGATCCCTCGAAGATCAAGCCTGTCCTCAAGTTTGTCCAGCGCAACCAGGAATGGAGCGACCTGTTCTACGCGACGCGCTCGATGTGGTCGATGCCCTACAACAAGGGGTATGGCCGTCGCCTGCGCTTTGTGATCTTCGACGAGTATCACGAGGC
The DNA here is from genome assembly GCF_041154435.1 of Variovorax sp. V116. Classification (NCBI taxonomy): domain Bacteria; kingdom Pseudomonadati; phylum Pseudomonadota; class Betaproteobacteria; order Burkholderiales; family Comamonadaceae; genus Variovorax; species Variovorax sp. V116. Next base: position 4,728,919 of record NZ_AP028661.1, on the reverse strand, counting down.
CGTGATCGGCATCATCGGACTTCAGTCGCCTCCAGCCGACCTGGCAGCGCGGGACCGGCTGTGGGACTACCCGGACGAAGAAAAACTCACGCTGGTTAATTGCACCCTGGACGCATATGCCGTCGGTGCGATTCCCCCGTACTCCTACCTGCTTGGAGGAAAGCTCTGCGCGGGCATGATTTCCTCGGACACGATACGCCAGGCGTACTGGCGCCAGTACGCGGGCAGGAAGACGCGCATGCTGGACGAGAACATTCAGCAGCCGCTGGCGGCTGTGACGACCACCAGCGCGTTCGGTCGTAGCTCGCAGTACAACCGCTTGAAGTACAACGGCCGCCTGCTGGCCGAGCCGATCGGCTACACGATGGGCTTTGGCACCATCCACCTGGAACACCTGTACCCTGCGCTGTGTTCGTACTTGAAGATGGTCGATGGCTTCACGGACGGCGGCTTCGGGAATGGCCCCAAGGTACGCTGGCAGAACATCTGTCGCGCGTTGGTGCGGCTGGGATTGCCGGCTTCGCTTCTTCAGCATGGCGTCAAGCGCGAGGTGTTTCTCTATCGCCTTGTCGACCAGCTCGACGACGGCATGGCCGGCAAAGGATTCGGGGCACCGATTTCTTTGCCCGAAGCGGACTTCGCTGAGTTCTGGCGCGAACGCTGGGCGGTACCGCGCGCGAAACGCTTCCCGGAGTGGAACCTCGGGAAGGATGTCGATCTCCTCAGACATACGCTGGCCAGCGCGATCGCGGCGCCGCTGGCCAGCGCGCTCTAGCGAGTACTCAGGCACTTGCGATCTGCCCAAGCGCGAACTGCGTGGCCTTGGGAAGGTTCTGTCGCACCAGCAACTCGCTGATCTGGACCAGCAGCGCCGAGCCTCCATCCGGCAATATGCCGTCCACCTGCCGTGGCGCCTGGAATTCCTCCAACGGGCTCACCACCGCCAGCAGTACTGGCTTGCCCGTTGCGCTCGTCACCAGGGTGGGCTTGTGATGCGGCTTGAGTTGATCGTCGGTGAGATCGTCAAGCGTGACTGGCTGCAGATAGGGCTTGTCGTGGCGCAGCAGATCGGTGAACAGCGAATTCGCCGCGCTTGAAATACGGCGCGGCTCGAACGAGCTGAGCTTGCCAGCGAGCAGGTACTCCAGCAATGCGATACCGGTGAAGCGGTCCAGGGCACCGTGGTCCAGGCGGTTGCGGAAGCTGCGCAAGCACCGATAGCACGACAGATCGCAATGCTCCTCGCAGGACTTCATGATGTCGAGCGCCTTCTGGAAAAGCGGAAGTCCCTCGGCGGCCGCAGCGCCTGAGAAACCGGCACCTCCAGGCAGCGTGTCGTAGAGGAAGATTTCGGCTTCCAATCCCTCATTGCCCAGCTGTGTCACCGCCGGCCTGTACTCGGCCAGGATTTCACCGGGCTCGATACCCAGCAGGTCCGTCGCCGCACGCGCCAGTGCTTCGCACAGCGTGCGCAGCGCGACGCGCGTGATCGAAGCGGCCGCATGAAGGCGGATCGGGTCCTCGAGGCGGAAAGAAAAGAGCGCCACGTCGGTGATGAAGTCTGTGCCGAGCACAATCTCCCGAGCTGCTGCGCCACCTTTGCAGGTCTGATCGGCCGGATCGGGATACGGCTTCGAGTGCTCTTGCAGCAAAGGGCTATGGGGTGTGGTGGTCGCTTCGATGCGTCCACAACGAGTGCAATACAAGTACCCCTGCTTGGCAGGCCCGGTATTGGAAACCAGAAGGTGTGTGCGCACCGCAAGATGGCGAACGCGCTCGGACTGCACCACCCATTTGGAATCGTCCGGGCTCTCCATGGTCAGCTTTGCCCTGGTGGCATAGCTGGTCTCGGGGATGTCGTCCGGCGAGGTGACCTCCGGCACGGTGATCGGATGGGCAAAGCCCGTAGGGCGCATCCAATAACGCGCCGGACCCAAGGTCTGCGAGCCCTGGCACGCAGGGCAGTCCATCACATCGCCACGTTTGAGGCCAGCATCCACGAGCTCCGTCCGGGCGTAGCCGCAGCGCGTGCATTCCACATGGAGTTTCCTGCCATCCCACTGCTTGTAGCGTTCGCCCGGCATCGACGAATAGATCGCGCCAGAGGTATAGCACTTGCCTGCAATCCAGACCTGCTTGCCAGGCGCGTACTGGGTCAGTGCCACCGCAAGACCTTGGGCAGGAGCGAACTTGAGCTTGGGTCGGTACTTCGTTGAGCCTTCGACATCGAAAACGTGGAACGTTGCGACATCCGTCGGAAAGGCGTATCGCGGCAGGACCCCCTTGTAGAGCAAGGCATCGAGCAGCGATCTGGCGTCGGGCGGGTTGACGGGCTTTTCTTCGTCCACTTCCGCAGGCACTTCCGGGAGCTCGCCTTCCTCGTCGCCGTTCGCGACGGCAGCGGCGCCGACCAGCGCCGCTGCCGCTGCCAGGTCATCCTCGATTGCCCTGTCGATCGCATCCAGGCAGTCTTCGATCATCCTTCCAGGAGCGTCTGCCTGTCTTGAGCAGACAACTCGCTGGGAATCCATGCATCGACCCGCGAGCGCAGATGATCGGCATTGGCATTGAGCCACGTCTCGAAGTCCTCACGGTTGAGAACGCTTCCTGACAGCGCAAAGTCACTGACCTGGCCCAGCACCGAGAAGAGGTCTCCCTTGCCAACGTAGTCGGCGGGGATTCTTGCCTGATGGTAGGACTGCAGAAGAAAAGCCCGAATGTGACGACAAACGATGTCCGGGTTGTCGATGCTCAACGTGGGATCGATGACCTCCCCCGAGATCATCTTTGCGGGCTCGGAGAAGAAGTGCTCATCATGGGTGTCCGAGCCGCCGAAGGCCACCACGGTCGCGATCGCGTTGCCCCGCCGGCCCGCACGGCCGGCGCGCTGCTGATAGTTGGCGCGGCTGGGCGGCATGTTGCGCAGCGCGACACCGGACAGCTGACCGATGTCGATCCCCACTTCCATCGTCGTGGTACTGGAGAGCACGTCGACCGCAGATGGTGCCGATCGCGCATTGCGAACGGGAATGTCCACGTCCTGGAAAAGCAGTTCGTTTTCCTCCGCCTTGGAGAACACGTCATCGTGCTCCGCGGAGTTGAGCTGTGCGGTGTGTTCGGCTGCAATGATGGAAACTGGCGCTTGCGCGTCTGGCAACAGGGCGGCGATCACGCTGTTGCGGTAGTAGCCCTTGCGCTTCATGAAGACCTCGTCCGCATTCGGATCGAGCGCGAAGATGCTCGCATGACCGCAGTCAAGACACACGGGCAGCAGCCTGACGGGCCGGTGGACCGACTTGCAATCTGCGCAGCGAACCCATTCCCCTCCAAACGCCAGAGAAAGGCGCCGGCCTTGCAGCTGGTGTTTTTTCCCTTCCATCTTCGTCGTGAACACGTCGAGCAGTTTGGGCAGCCACTTCTCGTTGAATGCCTTCTTGGCTGTTGGCGATCCCAGTCTGCTCTCGAAGCGTCGGAACTTTCCCGTTCTCGAGGTGATTTGCACCTTCTTGTCTGGGTGAATCTGGTACCACCGACCCGGCATGTTTCGCAGCCAGAAGCCCGCACCATTCCATTCCCTGATCCACGCCCGGGCCAGCTCCATGCGATCCTGCGCGGTCTCGGTAACGCCTGCGATGTTCGGCAGTGCTTCCACCGCCGCGCGTTGATCCTGATGTTCCACGATGGAAGCAAATGCCAGCGCTTCAAGCCCGAGCGACCGATCTCTCATCGTCGACATCAAATCGGAAAGGAACGCTTCCGGTGGTTCGCCAGGCACGAGCTGTGAGCACAGCGCGCGCAAGTCGTCATCGGAGACATTCAGACCCGGCTTGACCACGTGGCCTGCGTCTGTGAAATCCTGCAGCTTCTCCTGCATCGTCAACTCAGGCCGGAATCGGACCCCGAGTTCACTGGCGGCAATGAGTACCGCCGGATAGAGATGCTCAAGCGACAAGGGGAGCTTGGGTATCTGGGCCAGACGCGTCCATCCGCGAACCATCAAGGGACGCAAGGTATCGCGGGCCGAGTACATCTGCAGGTTTGGAGCGAGACGGGCAGCCACCTGTCGGGAGTCGGAAAAGGCAAGGACCTTGCGGCCTCGCAAGGGTGCAAAGCTTGTTGCAGGCTGAGGTCCCGGGGGCTGCACCTGGATCTGCCGACTGACCAGAACCTGGAATGGCTGATCGCCCTTGGTCTCATGATCCTGAACCGAAGAGCGTCCCTGATAGCTCTTGCGCTCGCAGATGCCACATTGATGAAACACCCCAGCCGAGGCGAGGTACCCGCCGCCACCGCCGTCGTCATCGTCATCGTCCTGAACGGGCTGCGCAATACGGTGCGGCGACAGGTAGACACTCCGCTCACGCTGATTCTTGAGCGGTGAATTGATCTGACCGGTCGTCAGATCGAAACTGGCTTCCTCGGCAAGGTCGGAGTTGCCAGGCTTGACCAGCAAGATGTCCAAAATGTCGAGTTCTTCAATGCTGTCATCCCACATCCGTAGTGGCGCTCCTGCCTCGCTCCAGATGACCGATGGCTTCTCGACGTTGTCACAGTAGCCGCGTGCATATGCGCTCCCGCACACCCGGCACGTGAATAGTTCGAGAACACGGGCATTGCACGCCGCGCACAGATCTCGGGGTTGGGTGTAGAGCTTGCCCACTACGCCCCGAAGTGACTCATCGATTCCCGAGCAGTCAGGGTCCATGCATGCCCACAGCCCCCGCAGTCCTCGAAAGAAGTTATGGACACGGCATGGCAGGAGGCTGGGATCGTCTGGTTTCTTTCGTGCACTGGTTGCCAAGGCGCCCAGATTGGTCAGCGCGAGCTCCGCAACGAGCTTGGGCGAATCGGGAAAAACAAACAGCCCCAGGTCGTTGACGGGTTGTGCATCGCCCATGGTTTTGTTCACTAGCGCGATCAACGGCGGGAAGTTGCTCAAGGCGGCAAACAGCGAACGGTCGATGTTCCCCGGATCGAGGGGCGTGGACTGTGCTGCGAGAAAAGGAGCGACGGATTCGGCACGCTTGGCTGGCTCCTCCGAATAGAACCCGCTCATGTCCAGGCCCGCCAGGAGCTCTGCCTGAGCCGCGCTTCCTTGCCCGCCATGCAGCTGCTTGAGGTAGTCACCTTGGATCACCGTGAAGGATTCAGGCGGCGCTCCAGTCAGCTGGGAAGCAAACTTGGGTGCGTATTCCGGGCTGTCGAAACTTGCCGTCGCACAGATCACCTGGAAGCGTTCGATGGGAATGTCCAGGCGATCCCTCAAGCGGCGCAGCAGCAGACCGACTTCTGCGCCACCCGCACCACGGTACAGATGCGACTCGTCGAGGATCAGCAGAAAATTCTCGTCGGGGTTGGCGGCCAGCCGCGCCCTCGTCTGGTCGAAGATCGTTCGCTCAACAGGGCGCATGAGCATGTACTCGAGCATCGAGTAGTTGGTCACGAGCAGGTCGGGGGCGGCCGATTGGGACTCGTGTCGCGTGAGAAGCTCGGAGTCGCCTGGCAACGTAATTGCGCGAATGAAATTACCTGCGGCATCCTGCCAGTATTTGCCCTTCGGCCCCTTGTACCAGCGCGCCAGATCGGGCTTGGCCGGCCACTTGCCTCGACTCTTGAGGTCTTCGATCATCCGGGCGGCGATCGCCGCATCTTCGTCATCGGCCGCCGCGCGTTCCAGCGCCTTGACATAGAAGTCGCCGAACTGCTTGAGCCTTGTCTGATCTTTCCCCTTCACACGCTTTCCTGCATAAGGCGTGCGGCTGGTGTATCGCGCGAAGCGCGGTGGCCTATCGGCCCAGCCCATAAACATCTCCACGAGCCGGGGGTCCCCGAAGATCCCGCGAAGACGTCCCAGTTGGTCGTTGACCAGGGCATTCATCGGATAGAGGATCATTGCGCGCATGCCGCTTTGAGTCCCGAATGCCTCAGGGCTGGACTGCGCTTCCTTCGCGAGCATGCCAAGAATGGGCATCAGGAAGGACTCTGTCTTTCCTGAACCGGTCCCGGTCATGATGAGTAGATTCTTGCCCTCGACCAAGGTCTCCCGAATGGCCTTGCTCTGGTGCGTGTACGGTGGGTCGTACAGGAGTTGTTTCCCCTTCGCCGTAGGCTGCGAAAGCGTCTCGAACAAGGCGCGCGCGGCCAGAGACAACCCCTTGATATCCCCAAACTTCTCGCCGGTCTGATATCGCGGCGTGGACTCCAGAAATGGCGACTGATGCACCACGCCTATCTCTTCGAGCAGCGCGCGTCGCTGCTTGAGCAACGCGGGGTCGCCGATATGGTAGGTCGCCTCGATGTACTCGATCAACGCCTCACGCAGCTCGGAGGCCACGCCATGAATCGTCTTTGTCATTGAATATCCTCTGGATTCCGTTGATGGACGTACCAGAAGTGATCCTTCAGAAAGGACACTTCTTGCGCCAGTTGCGAGGTCGGTAGCCAGAAAGAAAAGCCACTCAGATCGCCTCTGCCGCGGGGACCGCCGAGCAGGACCAGCCTGCGCCGTGCCGCCATGGGCAAGGGAAACTGGACGTTGAGATAAACACCTTCACCGTCCGGGTCGACACGCGATCGCATGAGGGCCGGATATCCCTGAACCGCATCGATCGCCAGCTGGATTTGCCACGCGACATCGCACGCCCGGGCCGCCTGATCGGGCAGCGGAAGCAAGAGGCTGCGCTGAACCTCGCCTGCCTGGACCTCGCACAGGTACCAGGGCGGCGCACCGTAGGGGTGAGGGTGGCGCCCGATGAAGACGCCGGTCTCACCCTGTGGCTTGGCCCAACGCTGACGGTATGTCGACAGCACATTGGTGGCGTGACGAAGGAGGGATATCTCGGGCAGGTGCCCCTTGATGCCGTCTTGCTGAAGCCGCTTTGTCATGCGCGCAAGAAACTTCTCCGGCGCCTCGGCGTGATGCGATGTCAACCACGCCGCCTCGTTGATCTGCCGAAGACCCAGGCCTGGCAACACGTCGGCCAGCGGTGCGGCGTCGGACGCATCGATGTACCGGGTTGCCCCTAGATGATGCACGTGCTCAAGTATTTCGCCGGGCAGAAAGACGGCGTCGTCCGGAGCTACGCCGAACACGTAGATTCGGCCGTCAGCCCTTTTTACAAAACTGGGCGGCGCGCAAAAAAGCCATGTGGGATGGTCCTCGGCGCCGACCGCTACCACCTTGGACAGCTCGATCAGGTCGCCCGCGATCATCAGATCCTCGATGGAGCCATCCACCTGGTCGGCAATTTCCGCAGTTTTTTCCGGGTCAAGCCTCAGCGATCGAACGGCCGCACTCGCGAGCGCGGTCTTCGGGCATGGGCACATGAAGCCGCCCAAGCGTCTGATGACAGCCGCCACGGTGGACTCGACTTCCCCGTCGAAGGTCGAAGACCGCAGATGCAGATCGGCCTTTAACTGCTGGAACACTTCCAGCTCACTCGCCCGGACGGCGCGGGCGATCATCCTTGCGCTCCCGCACGTTCGTGTCTTCGGCACAGCAGCAGCAGCCGCGCGCCGCGCACAAGCGTCGCGAAAACGTCCTTGCTGGGGCCCACAGGATGCGCCTCGCCATCAAGCAGGAGTGCCGGGTTGAATGCAAGCAACCACGCGGTGCGCACGACCGCCAAGTCTTGCGAGATGCGAAATCCCATCGATTTCGTCCGATGAATATTCTCGATCGTCTCGTCGGGCAAGGTGGTCGCGACTTTGCATGCGAGGCCAAGGGCCACCGCATATGAGATCGGTTGACTGACCGCGTCATCCAGGAGGCCCCAGTTCTCCGCCGTCACATGGCTCGCGAGGCGCTTCTCCAACTTTGCCCAGGGTATGCCGCACACGACCGCGATCAGTTGATCGTGGATGTGATCGAGCACGCGCATCCGCTTGAAGCGTGATATCCCACCGCACGTCCTGGCATTCGCCCAGAGCGCATAGGTGTCGACCAACTCCCTGTCGTCCCTACTCTGTCTCATCTTGTACTCGTCCAGCTCTACACCGAGCCAGCCGAACCCTTTGCCGACATGGGTTGATGACACGACGGCTGCGTATTGATGTTCCTCGGTACGAACCACGAACAGGCCATCTTTCGCCCTGGTGTCGATGCCGATACGCGCTCGGTCAGGGTCCACTGAAGTCCGTTGCATCGGTTGCGAGAAGGACAGGTGCTCGATCTGCAAGGACTTGTCGAAGCCGTCGTTGATGAGTCGCAGCGTGGCGGAGGACTTCGAAACGGTCGTGCCCCAGCGAAGCGGCTCGGGATGGTGCAAGAGTGCGACCCGGTATTCCCCGAGATCTTCCGCGTCGATGCGGATGAAACCACCCGCGGCTTCCAGATAGATTTGCTCGTCCGAGGTCCGGTTCAGAAACGCATGAAGCTTCTCTTCCCAAACCGCTGCCGCAATTGGCAGGCGTTCTTTTTGAAAGACGGTCTGAGCGGACAGTTCTTCATTCGACGCATTTGTGAGCACCAATGTGCAAGTGGCGCGCCGCGCGTGATCACCGTCCACGGAGAGGGCAATTCGCCCTCCGAGCAAGTCCTCGATGGTGGGGGCGGGTGGATGCACGTCAACCACCATTGCGTTGATGCTGAGCTTGCCCGGTGTCCATGCCGTCGGCTGACGGACGAAGAGGCTCAGTTCGACACTTCGCTCCGTTTTGAAGTGCGTGCCGTTCTGCGTGGCGATTGAGACGCGGGTCGCGACGGCAATCTTGTGTCGTCCTACCGAGAGCCCCTGCAGCATGAAATTCATGCTGGGCGAATTGTGGTCGCATGCGAAGGTCTGGACTTCCCCATCGTCAATCGCGAGCTGATAGGCATCGAATTCATGGTCGCGCGTGATCGTGAAGCAGGGGGTCTCGCTGGTCAGCCACACGCCGAGTCCCTCTTCCCCCCACTGACGTGGCAACAAGCCCAGGGGGGAGACGCGAACGCTCAAATGGAAAGAAATGCCGGCGTGCAAAAGTGCCGTCTTCTGCGCCTGCGAGATGACCGTATCCAATGTCAGCTTCACACAAGTCACGCCCGCGCAACGCAACACAACCGGGGGCCCCAGTCGATTGATCAGCCCGGGTTCCCGTGTGACCACCAGGTAGGACTGGCCCGGGATGACATGAGCCGTGGCGATGTGCCTGGCCGTTCCTTCCTCACTCACTCGAAACACCCAGACCTTTGCTGGCTGGAACTGGCATTCAGGACCGACGATCCGATCAAAGAAGCTATCTGCATCGTTGAAACTAAGGACGCACTGCCGTTGGGCAGGCCAATCTACGAGGGTGTACTGCATCCCTCGGGGGGACAACAATGTGCGGCCCAGGAACAGCGCGGTGCCGTGCGCCGGGACCGTATACCTGACCCGTTCCAGGTGTGGCCGGAGTTCTGGCTGAGCATCGACCAGCGGCTGGAACGAGGGGACGCTGAGCACCACCTGCCACTGCGCCGATGCCGTGCGCCGCAGTTCAATGGTTGGGCGAAGCAGCACCCCTTGCCGATCGGTGACTGCAACCACCTGCGGATCTGTCGTACCGGCATGCGGGAGTGTCTGAGTCCAGTAGTTCTGTTTGATCCCTGGCAGCTGGAACTGCAGCTGTGCATATTGCTTCTGGGCATCTCTGAGCCACGCTCTCGCGTGGCCGCGAGAGTTCAGATCCGTCGTGATTCGCTGCAGGGTCGCGGGATAGATGGAGGTCTGTCCGCCGCCATCGCCTTGCAGCAGCGTATGGACCAATCTGCCGACCAGGTCATGCTGCTGCAGCAGGAACCGGAATCTCGACGATGAAACGTAGGAGTGCTGGGCGATCAGCTTGCCGGTAGCTTCCGGTGGCAGGTGAGCAACGGTCCTGAGTTGAAAGCGGATATTGAAGATCGATTGCGCGAGTTGTTCCTGCAAGTCGCGAGGGAGCAGTGCGTTTGCGATAGGCCACGCGATGTACTTGTAGTGCTTGGCCCAGTCACCCTGTGGCTGCACTCCGGAAAACTCGGCGCAAAAAGCCCTGAACCAGTCGCGCAGACGCTTGCGATTGCCGTAGTCCTCCCAGTTGGCCGTGCGTTGAGCGAACGAATACCAGTACTCCTGCCCATCGAAGTCGTACCCCTGTTCCGCAGCGTGCACGACCCATGAGACCTTGAAGTCGGCAAGCATGCGGCGTCTGCCAAGGCTCTTGCCAAGCTGCGCCGACAGAACCTTGACCTCGTCGGGCGCCAGACAGTGCTCCAACGCGAAAAGACGATGGCCACCAGACGCCTTGGACTGAGACAGGTCCGCGAAATGCGATCGAAGTCGCTCTTCGAACAACGCAAGGGTTTCGCTCATGGCGCGATCCGACTTCGCCGCGCATGTCCTGCCAGCCTGCGACGCCGCCCGCCAAACACCCCGAGAAGCTCCTCAAGTTCGCCACTAGTCGGCATTCAACACACCCCTCCGCGTGTCTACGCGCTCGCAAGTTCCACCACCAGTTCAAGCCAAGCCGGATTCATGCGTCTGTGTATGCGTTGGCACCGCCCCTCCGCACGTCCTCTCGCGCCCTTCCGGCCAGTATTCACAGTTGTTATCTTTGTATCTGAATCTAACGGCGCCGAACCTTGAAGGGTCTGGGGTTAACGAGAATTTTGGACACTCCGCGAAATATTTCCGCCGAAAGAGTGCCAACTTCGGAGCAATCGACATGTGAACGAGAATCATGCGCGGCAGTGGTTCCGTGCTTGAGGTTGCTACTGCGAGCCGCGATGCCGGACCACGCAGTAGCTTCAGCGGCTGCGACAGCATCGAAACAGATGCTGGACGAATAGGCGTCGCCGCCCATGGCAAGGCATTGACACATTTGCCGGAGCCTTATGTCGGGCAGGCCAAGCCGCCAAAAATGCCCGGCCTTAACTCCGCAGTGTTGGAAGCTTTCGATCTTCGACGCCAGATTTCCCCTGAACTGATCCAGTCGCTTCGCGAGCCCGAAGGCCTCACGGTTGGATAAGGGCTTGGTGATGAGGTGCTGGACCGCTCGAATCCTGTCTTCGGACAAATGCATGAACTACCCTCGGGTGGTCCAAGTTCTCGTTCGCAGCCTTATTGGTCACGAATCGGAAAGGCACTGACACGAGGGATTCACTCAAATCAACGGTCCAGAAACTTATCCAGAGTACTCCCGGCCTTGACGCCGCAGGCAGAACACCATCGAGCAAAGAGCAAAACGTCCAAAAAGTTTTCACCTCGTTCAATTTTTGAAACGTATGACTGTCCGACGCGGAGCGAATCTGCTAACTGAACCTGTGTGAGGCCGGCTTCCAACCGCAGGCTGCGAAGCAAAGAGCGGAGTTCCTCATATTTAGGATCGTAAAGCGAAACAGACATCCAGCAATCGTTAAGTCCATTCAGGAATAGTCGTAAACAGACTAGAATCGCTTGGTCCGCCTAGACCTCGTCATCTCGGCAGCAGGGTTGTTCCATATGTCTAATCGAGCGATTGCGTCACCTCTCCCTAGCGCTAGGCCGCTGCGGCTACCGGCCTCGGTGACGCGTGCCCGGGCGCGGCAACCAGCACCTGTCGTGCGCAGCCTGTCCGCGGTTCGCATCGGTGCGCAGGTGAGGGCGCTGCGCATGGCGGCCGATGTGTCAGGCGGCGAACTGGCCAAGACCTCAGGGATTTCTGCCTCGATGCTTTCTCGCATCGAGCGCGGTCTGGTCTCGCCTTCGGTGGAGACCCTGGAGCGCCTCGCGCAGGGTCTGCAGGTGCCGACCTCGCGCTTCTTCAGTGACCAGGCGCGGCGCACGGATTTCTGCCATGTGCGCGCAGGACATGGTGTCTTGGTCGATCGCATCGGCGCGGTGGCGGACTACCGCTACGAGCTGTTGGGCCACCTGTTGTCGGGCAACCTGTTCGTCGAGCCGTACCTGGTCACGCTGCTGCCGGGCGCCGATCCCTATGTGACCTTCCAGCACCCCGGCCTCAAGTTCCTGTACTTCCTGTCCGGGGAGGTCCGCTACCGTTACGGCGGCAGGACTGCGGAGGTGAGGGCAGGGGATTCGCTGCTGTTCGATGCAACCGCACTGCATGGGATCGAGGCCATTCAGACCCAGCCGGTCTCTTACCTGTCGGTGGTGTTCACGCTGCGAGAGTAGCCTGTTCTAGGCGGCACTGCCGCTCAGCGGGAGCGGCGCGGATGCCCATTCGATGGTTCTCCTCGAATTCGCAACGTGCCGAATTCACCTCTCTGTCCGGCTCTACTTCTCGGTGTTCGGCATGCCGAATACCGAGAAAAATCTCGAACGTTATTAACAGCGGAGGTCTTCTGCTTGATGGCGCCGTGAGGAAATTCATGCAGCGGCCGTGGACGGAGCATTGGCTGCCGATCCTCGACGAACCGCCAGGCGAGATACTGCATGTGCTTCCGTCTCGCGGCGCATCTCCGCGAGTTCGGGCCGACTCTTGTGTTTCGTGGTTCCAAGTTCGAGGCGTTGGATCAGCGCGTCATACCTTCTTTGTGAAGCCGAGCACCTTCATCGGCCCGGTGAGCGTCTGCTTGGCTTTCCAGTACCCCTCCCATGGGTCACTGGTCTGGAATGACAGGTGCTCGCGCGCGGTGGCGATGGTCCATTGCGCACCGCTTTTCAGGGTGGCGAGGTCGTCCCAACTCACAGGGACAGAAACGCCAAGGCCGGGCCGGGCGCGCGCCGAGAACGCGGCCGCGGTGGTCGCGCCGTGCCCATTGCGCAGATAATCGACGAAGAGCTTGCCGACCCGATTGGACGGGCCGCTCTTTGCGACAAACCGCGACGGTATGGCCCTCGCGAGATGCTGCACGATCGCTTGCGAGAACGCCCTGACCGTGTCGTAGCCGAGTCTGGGCGCCAGGGGCACGACGACGTGGAGCCCTTTGCCGCCGCTCGTCTTCAACCAGGACTCGAGGCCAAGCTCCGAGAGCAACGTGCGCACGAGCGTGGCGGCCTCCTGCACATGCTGCCAGGTCGTGCCTTCGCCCGGGTCCAGATCGAAGATCATCCGGTCCGGCTTGTCGATGTTCCTGGCGAGCGAGTTCCATGTGTGGAACTCGATGACATTCATCTGTGCCGCGTTCGCCAGCGCCTGCATCGTGCCCACCTCGAGCAGCCTCGCATGCCCCGGCCACAGCTTCTCGTCAAGCGCCTTGACCCCGGGGATGCTCAGCTTGTCGTCGTGCTTCTGGAAGAACAGCTCTCCTTGGATACCGGTGGGTCCTCGGACCAGCGAACAAGGGCGGCCTTGGAGGTGCGGCAACATCCATTCAGCCACCGACTCGTAGTAGCGCACCAGGTCGAGCTTCGTGAGGCCCGTGCTCGGGTCGATGACGCGCTCGGCGTTGCTGACCTTGACGCTGCCCGTCGCCGCCTTGCGGGCCGGCTTCGACGGTCCGGGGCCCATCTGCTTCGCCGTCTCGCGCACGATGGCGCTGGCGGGCTTGTCGGTACGCAGGGAGACGTACGACGCATGCCGGATCTGCCCCTCGGGGGTCCACTCGGCGAACTCGACCTCGGCGACGGTGACCGGCTTCACCCACCGTTCGCTGCCGGCCACCCGCTTCGACCACCGGCCCGGCTTGCTGGCGCCGGCGGCGAACGGCGGCTTGGGCACTTCGAGCTTGGCGAGCTTGCGCTTGATGTCCTGCGCCTCCGTGGAATCCCAGCCCGTGCCCACGCTGCCGACGGAAATCAGGTCGCCGTTCGGACCATGGACGCCAAGCAGGAGGCTGCCGATCTGCGGCGATCCGTCGGTTCGGTCGGTGTAGCCGCACACCACGAACTCCTGGCGCCGCTTGCACTTGAGCTTGAGCCACGTCTCCGAGCGCCTGGACACGTAAGGCGCGTCGAGGCGCTTGGCGATCACGCCCTCGAGGTTCATCTGGCAGGCCGAACTGAGGATGGAGGACGGGTCGGATTCGAAATCGGCGCTGTAGCGGACGTGTTCCGTCGCCCGCTCGTCGAGCAGCGCCTTCAGCAGCTGGCGACGGGCGCCGAGCGCCACCTCCCGCAGGTCGTAGCCTTCGAAGTACGGAACGTCGAACAGGAACAGCACGATCGCGTCGCTGCCTGCACCACGGTCAAAGGCTTTCTGCAGGGCGTTGAAACTCGGCAGGCCCTCGTCATTCAGCACCACGATCTCGCCATCGAGCCAGGCGGACTTGAGGCCCAGCTGCCCCAGTTCCTGAACCAGCCGTGGCATCTTGGCGGACCAGTCATGGCCGCCGCGGGTGATGAGCGAGGCTTTGCCTGCCTGGATCCGGGCCATGACGCGATAGCCGTCGAACTTGATCTCGTAGACCCACTCGCCGACGGCCGGTACGCCGGACGCCAGCGTCGCGAGCTGGGGCGACATCCCGGCCGGCATGGGCGCCTTCTTCGCGCCGGCAACGACAGCCTGTGCCTTGGCACTTTTCTTCAAACTCGGCGTGGGAGCGCGGGTCTGGAGCTTGGTGCGCGGCGCCGACGGCGCCGCGGTACGCAAGGGTTTCGCGATGACGCTGTCCGGCAGCGCGGACACGACGTCATAGTCCGCCTTGGCACGGGCGAACTCGTCGCGCTTCTTGAACAGCAGCCAGGGCTCCTGCTTCTCGCCGCCCTTGGCGATCTTCACGAGTTCCCAGAGCCCTTCCATCTTCTGGCCATGCAATCGGAAGACCAGTTTTCCCTTGGCCAGGCCCTCGTGGGGATCGCCGATGGGCTCCCAGGTCCCGTTGTCCCAGACGATGACCGTGCCCGCACCGTACTGCTTCGGAGGAATGGTCCCCTCGAACGAGCCGTAGGACAGCGGGTGGTCCTCCACGTGGATCGCCATCCGCTTGTCGGCGGGGTCGTAGCTCGGCCCTTTCGGCACGGCCCAGGAGACGAGGACGCCGTCGAGTTCCAGCCGGAAATCGTAATGGAGGCGTGACGCAGCGTGCTTTTGAATCACGAAGGACAGGGCCTTGCCGGGCCTGGCGCGCTGACCGCGCGGCTCCGACGTGATCGCGAAGTCCCGCTTGGCCCAGTACCGGGAGAGGGGATCGGCGGTGGTGTCGCGGGCGGCCATGGCTGGACTGTGGGCATGTGCCGATGATCCGGGGGACGGTCGTCGGCGCGTCCGGCTGTGGGATTTCCCTTCCAACCGGACTCGGCCCCGTCCGGCGTTGCGCTTCCGGCGGCCGAGGGACCTTTGCGGCTCGCCGTCGACCTCGTGGTCGGCGAACAGCCCATGAGCAGGAGACCCACATGGCAGACGACAAGCGCAAACCGGGCGGCCAGGACCGTACACGCATCAACGTGAACGAAGACTACGAGCTGCGGGATTGGTCGAAGAAGCTCAAGGTCACACCGGAACAGTTGAAGGCCGCGGTGAAAGCCGTCGGCACGAGTGCCGAGGCAGTCGAAAAGCATCTCAAGGGCAAGTAGCCGCGGCGGCTAGGCATCCTCGTCATCCATTTGCGCCGACGGCTCGCGCGTCAGGCGCCTGTAGGCGCTGAAATGCCGCAGGGCGGCCTGGGGATTGCGAAGCTGCTCGTGCAGCCGGCCCAGGTTGTAGTGGGCATCGGCCAATCCCGGGTCGAGTTCGAGCGCGCGGGCGTAGGCCTGCGCCGCGGCCGTGAGTTGGCCCGCATCTTCCAGCGCGATGGCGTGGTTGAAGTGCACGGGCGCCGATCCGGTGACGACGGGAAGCGCGTTTTCGTACAGCTGAACCGCCTCGGCGCAACACCCGCGCTCGCACAGCAGTGCGCCCAGGTTCAAGATGGCGTCCACGAAATCCGGTGCTGCCTCGAGGGCAGACCTGTACGCCGCCTCGGCGCCCGCCGGGTCCGTCTTTTCCAGCGACGCACCGAGGTTCACGAGATCCGCCGGCGACGGATTGGAGGTGCGCGCGGCGTTCACCGGATCGATGAAGGCGAGCTCTCCGTCGCTCGACGTCACTTCGAAATCCATCAGCATCTGTCCAGAGGTGACTTCCCAGGTGCTGTCCCTGGTTCGAACGGCGACCTCCTCACCCACGGCGGAAATGCGCAGACCCGTGAGAGGCAGCTCGCGGGGCAGGGAGGCCCTGAGACTTTGCAGGGATCGCAGGATCTTGCGAGGGGGAATGTGCGCCCGCTGGAGGTCGTACGCCGTGCGCAAGAGCATGACGTCCTGGAACGCGAAGCGATGCTCGTTGCGGCGCCCGCGCGTCGGCGACACGAAGCCTGCGCGCACGAGCCGGTCGATGATGGCCCTCGAGATGCCCAGCATCTGCTGGACCTTCCGAACGGTGTAGCCTTCGGTCGCCCTGGCGTTCACTTCTTCGCTCGTGCGCGGGACGGCGCCGGGGCGGGTGCCGGAGCTCTCGCCGGCGCGCGCCGTGCCGACTTGCGTTCTTTTGCCTCGAGCATCGGGGTGACGTTGCTGCGCGCCGACTTGTCGGTCGGCTTGCCCGACCGGGCGGCTGACGCAGCGGCCTTGCTGCCGAGGCTGGCCTTCAGTGCGTCCATCAGGTCGATGACCTGGCCCGTGGCGGCATCCTCGCTGTGGGCGGAGGCCACGATCTGCTTGCCGGCGATCTTCTCGTCGATGGCCGCAAGGACCCGCTGCTTCTCCTCGTCCTCGAACTGGGTGGGATCGAAGGTGTCCTGGGAGATCTGGTCGATGAGTTGAAGGGCCAGCTGCAACTCGGCCGGCGCAACGGTGACCTTTTCGATGTTCAGGTCCTGCAGGGAGCGGACCTCGTCCGCGTACAGGAGCTGTTGCAGGATGAGGCCGTCCTCGACAGGGCGGACCTGGACGACATGCTGTTTGGCCTTCCATGCCCACTTCGCCAGGGCGCAGCGACCGCTCTTGCGCATCGCTTCGGCCAGCAATGCATAGGGCTTGCCGCCGCGCTTGTCCGGGGCCAGGAGATAGGCCTTGTCGTAGAACACCGGGTCAATGGTCTTGATCGGAACGAAGGCCACGATCTCGATGACGGGCTGCTGCCCTCCTCGAGGGCCTTCAACTCCTCAGGGGTGAAGAGGACGAAATGGTCCTTCTCGAACTCGTAGCCCTTGACCATTTCCGATCGCTCGACCACTTTGCGGGTTTTCTCGGAGATGTACTGCTGCTTCAGACGCTCACCGTTCTTGGTGAGCATGTTGAAACGGATCTCGCTGGAACTCTCCGTGGCGGAGTAGAGGCGCACCGGGATCGAAACCAGGCCGAAGCTGAGCGTGAGCGACGCGATCGAACGGGCTGCCATGCGGACTCCTCAACACCTCTGAAAGGCGAATGCCACCTGCCCACGACAGGTGAGGGGAAGATGCTAGATCTCCGTGTTGTAGCGCGTCAATTGGGCCATCTGCTCCATGCTTCGTAGGAGAAACTCTGTCACGATTTCGGAGGGTGGTGCACTCTTTGCACCCCCTCGGCATTACCCCAAGGGTGACCGTCGCGCCGACGGGGATCTGCATTGGGGGTGAATTCAACGATGGAGAGGGAAGACGCTGGGACTTGAGCGAGCGCGATGATGTTGCCCGCGGCATCGTAAGAGTACTGAGCACTGGCGCCTGTCTGCGCGACGACTAGGACCAATCGGCCGTTCTCGTCGTACACGTACTGGACCTCGGCAAAGGCGGCCGCAGTGAAAACCGCACAGAGCACAAACAGCACCGACAGCCACACCAGGCGGAAGTCGTGCAAGCGCCGACCCTTGGCGCGCGGTCGCACCTCCGAGAAGATAACCATGTGAAGTCCTCCTGGTCGCCGCTTCGCACCGACGCCCTTCTTAACTCATTTCTGATGAAAGACGTTCTTCAGGAACAAGGCCCAAAAAGCGACCCCCCAAAAATATCCGGTCACGAACGAAACGATGACGAGAAAGATCCGCAACGGCCATCCACCGTAAGAGCCGAAGAGAAGAATAGAAAGAACAGAAGCAACTGTGCCAAAGCACACAACTGCGAACCTGAGAAAATTTTTCCGCTGTCGGATGTAGTTACCTGAACGGACAAGCGGATTTTCCATTTGCAATCTCCAGTTGTCGATCTCCGCGCCATGCTGGATCGCAAGACTTGGCGTTGCTTTGCCATGTCCTTCGCCATCCTGGGCCGCATGGCTGAGGGGAACGCGATCTAGTTTCTATCGCAACGAAGGACTGCACATCACGCGCCCGGAGGGCGGCGAGCATCAGCCAAGGAGGGCGCTCACTCGAATCGTGCCGCGAGCAAGCTGATCATCCTCGATCGCCCCGACACACACGAAGCAGTCCTCTTCCATGTGCTGGTAGATATGCCTCGCTGCGATCCTGGGCTCGCCATTTCCCATATCCCCCGGTGCAAATGCGACGACGATCAGCGCGTGAGAGGCGCATCGGTAGCCGGTCGCCCGGAATGCCTGCTCCGCTGCACGCTGCGGCCTGTAGTCGCCTGAATCGATCCCGACCCCCAGGGTAGGCCATCGCGCACCGCGAAACACGACCTCTATGTCCAAGATGTCGATCTTCACGATTGGGTTCTTGCTGACACGCTCCAGGTCCCGAAGAAACCGGGCGCGAACGCCGGGGCCCTGCGAGGACCTTCCAACTGGCAGAGCAGCCCTTACAACGGCAGCGAAATCGGGGCAATCGCGCGGCTCTGGCGCCGCGTCGCTTTCAGAGTTCACGACGAACCCGACCCTTGTTGTGTAGGAGCGCGGCGCCGAACTTGCCGATTAGGTAGATTTCAAGCGCTGCCGCGAGATACTCGTGTTTCTCAAATGGGACGTAGAGGACGCCGCTCATCTCATTCCACACGTCCCGCTTCGGCTTGAGTTCGCCCATGTTGAACGCTCCGCGAACGAGTACATGGCGGTGCAACCTACCAAGGACACCCCCAGCTGCGCCTTCCTTTAGCGCCTTGGCAATGCCAAGGCCCACATAAGAAACGTTCTCGTTCTTATCGAGGATGGCATAGCATCCCCCTTGGCGCACGGATTCCGACACATTTGTCTCGTCTAGGCGAACCCACCGCGGGATTTTTCCCGACACGTCTGTCGACCAGTGCAAGCTGAAGAACTTCCGAGTTGCAGCACGCAGCGCTTGCGTGCTGATTGACTTGTGAATAGGTGAAGTCATCTGTTCTCACTCTCCTCATCGAGTGAATGACTGTAACCGAGGAGAACCAGCGGCGAACGCCTTGCGCTGTGCATCCCTCCGCTGCCGGATGCTCTCTGACATCTTCGGAATCGGCCGGCTCTTGTTCACTTGATTGAATGCCTCTTGAACCGGCGAAACGACTTCCGCTCTTTCTAAAAGCAGCCTATGCTTTGTCGATCAGTGCACCGATGTCTTCGAGCTGACGGTCTCGTTCCTCTCGCGAGATGTATCGGAACGAAAAGTGAAACGGCGCGAAGATCGTCTTCTGACTGGACTCACTAAGCACTGGTAGTGAGCGGAGATGTCCGATCGGTTCAGACGGGAGGCAACGAAATTTTTTTGAACGCTTCAGCATCGACAGCACGGACTTGGGGATGAATATGTACCGTGCTGATCCATCTTGGACCCATTCCTCGAGTTGGGAAAGATGGGACTCCTTCAGCTGAGCCTTCACTGGACGCCCTGAGCCGAACGTCGGCAAGTGCAGAAGCTCGACGAACGATACTTGGTCCGCGTGCTCGTGGCCAAACCCGATACGGGCAAATCGTTCATGGTAGCCACGACCGCTTCCACGGTATGAGGGAAGCAGAAATGGGTGATGGTGGTGCTCCTTGTTCGTTTTCCAGAACCGAACGCCGTCCTCCAGGTACGCACGGACGTCTGGATATGCGTCCGAGTTTTCGATCCCGTGATCAAAGTTCGCATCAAGACCGAAGAAGAGGAAGCGTGCCGAATCCGGTGCTGCGCCTTGATACGGCTTCGCCTCGAAGTATTGCCGCAGCACCTCTGAAGGGTGGATGCCGTAAGTCATGGTACTGACCTCAGAATGCGGCGAGTTCTTGCGAACGCTGCCTGCGTGGATTGGTCGGCCGAAATTTTGAGAACCGGCAGACCCTTGTTCACTTGCTTGATGACGTAGTGGCAGCGTACTTGAAACGCGATCTAGCTATTCGGATACTGTCGGCGGTGCTGGAAGGTGAGGTGACTTGCGAACGTGGCACAGCACGTGTTGACGAACACTTCGAGAAGCTTCTTCGGGTCTGTCGGAATGGTGAGACCTTGCGAGTCAAGGCCCTTCAAGTAGTACGTGAGCGGCAGCAAAGCTTCCGCGTCTAGCTTGATCTCCAATCGGTGGCTGATCCTGTTCCGCAGCGTGTTCATGTGCTTAATCGCGGGGATGGGATCGAACTTCTGGTCCCGCACCAGCTCTTCCCATTTCAAGAGGTTCATCCGCTGTCCGAATGTTAGCTTCGCCTTCTCCCAATCGAGCTGTGTCATGGTCGCCTTGAGGTACTCGTCCATGTAATGCTCAATCACGAGGTGGCATGTCAAGAAGTAGCCGAGCAGGCCGTGGTCGATTTCCGCGATTCGTTTCCAAACCACCGAGCCATCCTCAACGCCGCCGAACATGGGTGGAAGACGTAGAGGGTGCTTGTTCATCTCACAATCTTAGTCGCTGATCGCGCTTGCCAAGCCAAATCACCAGTTACGCCGCAGCCACCTGGTCGCACAGTTCGACGCCTACTTTGACTCGATCGACCTTGCACTGATCTCGCAGCGTCTTCAAGCGCTCTGGGTCAGCTGGCAGCGATTCCACGGTCTCGGTGGGCTGTGACTTATCGGTAGGCACGCGGTGAAGTCATCTTGATGGACTGAGGGCCGGCAGACATCGTGTCCACGATGAATTGATCTGCGCTTCGCCAGCCTGCCTAAGTCGTGGATCTCCGCTTCGCCAGCCTGCCCAAGTCGTCGATCTCCGCTTCGGGTCGGGAGTTCCAATGCGTGCGGGCCACGACGGGTCGTAGTGGCCTGCCCGCAGGCTCCCGCCGGCAAGTTCCGACCTCGAAGATATAGTAGTCGTTGAGGGCGGCGCGCATCGATTGACAGGTGACTGCCGCCTCTGACTTTCAGATCGCGACCGGCGAACGATTCTTACCAGTCTGGAGCCGCTATTGGCAAAGGAACTGGGCCTGCACCTATGCTGCCAACCTGTGCTCGTAATACGGCCGCTCGCGGTCATCGAGGACCGCGTACGAGGCCTCCAGGTTCGCGCGATCCGGCCTCAGCCATGTGTCGACGTTCTCCGGCTTGATGGGGATGATGCAGCGGTCGTGGCCCACTGCCGCAATCTCTTCCGGAGGTTCATCGGAAATGGCAGCGAACGAGAGCAGGTCGGGCTCGCCCGGCGCCGACCACACGGACCAGAGGCATGCGACCAGCATGTCCTGCTGCGGCCGCGGCCTGAACTCGAGCACCACATCCTCGCCCTCCCGGTCGACGTGCTCATAGAAGGCATTGGCGACCATGATCCCGTGCGACCGGCCGAAGACGTCCTTCCAGAACCCTTCCAGGTTGTCGCGCCGGGCGTTGTAGGTGCCGGGATAGAGCGCATCGAACTTCGCGGGCTTGCCGGCGGGCCGGCACTGATAGCGCATGGGCTTCACGATCCGCTGGCCGTCCTCCCAGATCATCACGGGGACATACACGCCCGGAAAGATCCGCGCATCGCGCGGTTCGAGCTCGACGCGGTTCAGGTCCGCCAGCTTGCCCAGACCCCACTCGATCTTCGCCGTGGCGATCCGCACATCCTCCACCGCCTTCTTGGTTTCCTTGACCTGGAGCTTGCGTTCGGCGTCGGCGAGTCGCTTGCTTTGCTTGAAGAGGTCCTGCTCGAGCGCCATGGCCTGTTCGGCGTTGAAGGCGTCGATCAGGCCCTTGATCTCCCGCTCCTCGTCGGACTCGGGGTTCATGAACGCCGCGTCGACCGCCTTCGGGATCTTGATCCTGGGATTGCCCTGGCGCTCGTAGTACAGCTTGGCGAACGCGCGCAGCGACAGGACGCCGCCGAACTGGCGGAAGAACCGCTTGTAGTCTGCGCGGATCTGGGCTGAGTAGCACATGCGTCCCATTGTGGCGGGGGTTCCGGCTTCGCCGGGCGGGGATTTTCCTTGGGCGTGCAGGCGGGTCGGATTTCACAAGGCGGCATGGCCGGGGGCAGATTTGTAAACCTTCTTGCTCACGCCCCTGCGCCGGATGGATACTGTTCATCCATACAGTATTTGGAGTCCTTTTGGCCATCCCCCTGTCATGGGCCGATGGCGATGAAGCGCCATCGGCCCGCGAAAGTTCACTGCCGTCAGAGCGGCCACGGCGCCCGCACGTCGTGCTGCCGCACGCGGTCGAAGCGGCCGTCTGGCGCGGCGATGCGCTCGGCACCCCGGTCACTTCGGCCGTGAGCACAGGGTTCGAGCGCCTGGATGCTGAGCTGCCGGGCGGCGGCTGGCCCTGCCAGTCCTTGACCGAGGTGCTGCAGGTCCAGCCCTCGGTGCTCGAATGGCGGCTGCTCGCGCCCGCCATGCGCACGCTGGTCGCGCAGGGCCGGCAGATCGTCGTCATCGGCCCGCCGAAGGCTCCGCACCTGCCGGGGCTGCGCCACCTCGGCCTCGACGAGCGCCACCTGGTCTGGATCGCCGCCGACAAGCCCGTCGAGCGCCTGTGGGCGACCGAGCAGCTCATCAAGGCCAATGCCGCTGGCATGCTCGTGAGCTGGTTGCCGCAGGCCCGCCAGGAGCAGATCCGGCGGCTGCAGGTCTGCGCCCAGGGCTGCGACGGACCCGTCATCCTGTGCCGGCCAGCCGCGGCCGAGCACGAGTCGTCGGCCGCCCCGCTGCGTCTGCAGGCGCGCTTCGGCGTCGATTGGGAGCTGCGCATCCACCTGCTCAAGCGCAAGGGGCCGCCGCACGAGGGGGAACTGACGCTCTCCTCGGTGCCCGGTGGCCTGGAGGCCATCCTCACGCCGCGCCTTCGCCACCCGAGCCGCCTGATCGCGGCGCGCCAATCCCGGGAGCTTTCCCATGCTGTGGGCAGCCCTTCTTCCCGACAGCCTGCCGGCCGACCCGCAGCCGCGCACTGAGGCGCTCGATGGCCTCGCGACGTGGTGCCTGCAGTTCACGCCCCGCGTCGCGGTCCTCGAAGCGCTTCTGTCGTGTCCGGCGGTCGTGATGGAAGTCGAACAGAGCGTGCGCCTGTTCGGCGGCAAGCGCCGCCTGGTCGAGCGCGTGCGCGAGGAATGCCCCGACCTCGGCGTCCGGCAGCTGAGCTGGGCGCCGACCAGCCTCGCCGCGCTCGCGGTCGCCCGGGCCGGCCTGTCGAACGGCTTCGCGAAGCCGCTCGCGCAACTGCTCGACGCGCTGCCGCTCGAAACCCTGACGCAGGTCGCGGCCCACCAGGCGACGCTTGCCCGGCTCGGCTGCCGGACCCTGGGCCAGGTGCGGGCCTTGCCGCGCGGCGGCCTGAGCCGGCGCTTCGACGCCCAGCTGCTCGCGACCCTCGACCAGGCCTACGGGCTGCGGCCGGAGACCTATCCCTGGGCGCAACTGCCGGAGACCTTCCGCGCCAGGCTCGAGCTGATGGCGCGGGTCGAGCATGCGCCCGCCATGCTGTTCGGGGCGCGTCGCCTGATGCTGCAGATGGCCGGCTGGCTCATGGCGCGGCGGTCCGGCGTGACCGCGTTCACCTTGCGCTGGTGCCATGACGCGATGCGCGCCAGGACCGCCGGTGACGGCGGCGAACTCACCGTGCGCACCGCCCAGGCCACGCGCGACACCGAACATCTGATGCGCCTGCTGGCCGAGCACCTGGGCAAGGTCGAGCTGCTCGCGCCCGTGGGCGACCTGGAGCTGCTCGCGACCGAGGTGCAGTCGCTCGAGGAGAAGAGCCGCTCGATGCTGCCCGAGGCGCAGCAGTCGGGCGAGAGCCTGGCCCTGGTGCTCGAGCGCATCGCGGCGCGGCTCGGGCCCGACCGTGTGCTGCGCCCCGTGATCCTCGAAGACCACCGCCTGGAGTGGATGTGCCGCTGGCGCCCGGCGCCCGAACCGGCGCCACGGGCGCGGTGCCGAACGGTCGACGTGCCGCAGCCGACCTTCATCCTGCCCAAGCCGCTGCGCCTCGCGACCCAGCACAACCGCCCGATCTACCAGGGCGTGCTGCAGCTGCTCGCGGGGCCGCATCGCGTCGAGGGCGGATGGTGGGACCGCACCGTGGAGGAGGGCGGCGGCAGGAATCCGGGCGACGGCCCGCAGGAGACCACGCGCCAGGCGAGCCGCGACTACTGGGTGGCCGTGAGCGAGCATGCCGGCGTGCTGTGGATCTTCCAGATGCGGCTCGCGCAGGACGAGACGGCCTGGTTCCTGCACGGCACCTTCGCCTGAGAGATCTCCCATGGAACTGCCCGAGTACGCCGAGCTGCGGTGCGTGAGCAATTTCAGCTTCCTGCGCGGCGCGAGCCAGCCGGACGAGCTTGTCGAGCGCGCGAAGCAGCTGGGCTACGCCGCGCTCGCGATCACCGACGAATGCAGCCTGGCCGGTGTGGTGCGCGCGCATGTGGCGGCGAAGGACCATGGCCTGAAGCTGCTGATCGGCAGCCAGTTCCTCGTCGAGCCCGATGCAGAGCTCGACCCGGAGGCCGCGCCCTTCACGCTTACGGTGCTGGCTTGCGATCTCGATGGCTACGGCAATCTCTCGGCGTTCATCACCAAGCTGCGGCGCAGCTCCGAGAAGGGCACCTACAAGCTGACGCTCGCGCAGATCCGCGGTGCCGAACTCGCCGACTGCGTGGTGCTGGCCTCGCCCCGGCGCATGGCCACGCCGGCGCAGCTGGGTTGGCTCGGGACCTGGCTGCTGCGTGAGTTCCTCGGGCGCTGCTGGTTCGCCGTGGAGAAGCTGCGCCTGCTCGATGACGAGATGTGGCTGCATCGCCTGGGCGAGGTCAGCGCGGCCACGGAGATTCCGCTGGTGGCCGCGGGCGACGTGCATTTCCATGTGCGCTCGCGCAAGCCGCTGCAGGACGTGATGACCGCGACGCGCCTGGGCAAGCCGCTGACCGACTGCGGCCTTGAACTGCAGCCCAACGCGGAGCGGCATCTGCGCACGCGGCTGCGCCTCGCGCAGACCTATGCGCCCGAGTTGCTCGCGGAGACGCTCAAGGTGGCGGCACGCTGCAGCTTCAATCTTGAGGAGCTGCGCTACCAGTACCCCGACGAGGTGGTGCCCGCGGGCGAGACGCCCGCCGGGTACTTGCGCCGCCTCACCTACGAGGGAGCAGGGCGCCGCTGGCCCGATGGCATCCCCGCCAAGGTCCAGGCGCAGATCGAGCACGAGCTCGCGCTGATCGCCGAGCTGAAGTACGAGCACTACTTCCTCACCGTGGCCGACATCGTGATGTTCGCGCGCTCGCGCCACATCCTCTGCCAGGGCCGCGGCAGCGCCGCGAACAGCGTGGTCTGCTACTGCACGGGCGTCACCGAGGTCGACCCGGGCCGCATGAGCGTGCTGTTCGAGCGCTTCATCTCCAAGGAGCGCAACGAGCCGCCGGACATCGACATCGACTTCGAGCACGAGCGGCGCGAGGAGGTGCTGCAGTACCTCTATGCCAAGTACGGGCGCGACCGCGCCGCGATCACCGGGGTGGTGATCAGCTACCGGCCGAAGAGCGCGATCCGGGACGTGGGCAAGGCGCTGGGGATGTCGCTGGAGACGGTGGACGCCCTTGCCAAGGGGCACCAGTGGTGGGACGGGGGGGCGGTGCGGCCGGAGCGGCTGCAGGAGCTCGGGCTGTCTGCGGATTCACTGCAGGTGCAGCAGCTGCTGCACCTCACGGAGCAACTGATCGGCTTTCCGCGGCACCTGAGCCAGCACACGGGCGGCTTCGTGCTCACGAAGGGGCCGCTGTGCCGCATGGTGCCGATCGAGAACGCCTCGATGCCCGACCGCACGGTGATCGAGTGGGACAAGGACGACCTCGATGCGCTCGGATTGCTGAAGGTGGACTGTCTCGCGCTCGGCATGCTGACCGCGATCCGCAAGGCGCTGGACTTCATCGGCCTGCGCCAGGGCTGCGTGTTCGGCATGCAGGACATCCCGGCCGAGGACGGCACCACCTACGACATGATCTGCAAGGCCGACACCATCGGCGTGTTCCAGATCGAGAGCCGTGCGCAGATGAGCATGCTGCCGCGGCTGAAGCCGCGCTGCTTCTACGACCTGGTGATCGAGGTCGCGATCGTGCGGCCGGGGCCGATCCAGGGCGGCATGGTGCACCCGTACCTGAATCGGCGCCAGGGCCGGGAGCCGGTGGTCTACCCGAGCGAGGCGCTCAAGGAAGCACTGGGCCGGACGCTGGGGGTGCCGGTGTTCCAGGAGCAGGTGATGCAGATCTCGATCCTGGCGGCGGGCTTCACGCCGGGCGAGGCCGACGGCCTGCGGCGGTCGATGGCGGCGTGGAAGCGCAAGGGCGGGCTCGAGCACTACTACGCCAGGATCGTGGACGGCATGACCGCGCGCGGCTACGAGGAGAGCTTCGCGAAGGCGATCTTCGAGCAGATCAAGGGGTTCAGCGAGTACGGCTTCCCGGAAAGCCATGCCGCGTCGTTCGCGCTGCTGGTCTACGCGAGCTGTTGGATCAAGTGCCACCACCCGGCGGAGTTTCTCGCGGCCATGCTGAACTCGCAGCCGCTCGGGTTCTATTCGCCGTCGCAGCTCGTGCAGGACGCGCGGCGCCATGGCGTCGAGGTGCGGCCGGTCGACGTGATGTACAGCGGCGTGGACTGCACCCTCGAAGACCTCGCGCACGAACCGGCGGTGCGGCTCGGGCTGCGCATGATCGGCGGGCTCGCGTCGGCCTCGGCGGGGCGCATCGTCGAGGCCCGCGTGCAGCAGGTGTTCGACAGCACGGAGGACCTGGCGCTGCGCGCGCAGTTGGAGCTGCACGAGATGAAGCTGCTGGCCGCGGCCGACGCGCTCATGAGCCTGTCGGGTCACCGGCGCCAGCAGGTCTGGGAGGCGTCCGGCCTGCGCGCGGCGCCCGGGTTGCTGCGCGAGGTGCCGGTTGATGAGGATTTTCTGGAGCTCGACGCGGCGCCCGAGGGCGAGGAGATCGTGTTCGACTATGCGTCGACCGGCCTGACCTTGCGGCGGCATCCGCTTGCCCTGCTGCGCGAGCGCCTCGTGCGGCGCGGGCTCATGACGGCGCGGGATCTGGACGGGATCGACAACGGTGCGCAGGTGAGCCACTGCGGCATCGTGACCTTGCGCCAGCAGCCGGAGACGGCGAAGGGCACGATCTTCGTGACGCTGGAAGACGAGACGGGTGTGGTGCAGGTGATCGTCTGGAAGAGCCTCAGGGACGTCCAGCGCGAGGAACTGCTGGGCGCTCGGCTCATGGCCGTTCACGGCAGGTGGCAGCGCGAGGGAGCGGTGAAGAACCTGGTCGCGACGCGGCTGGAAGATCTGACGCCGCTGCTGGGGCGGTTGGCGGGGGCGACGGTGAGCAGGGATTTCCGGTAGCAATCGACGTAGTAATGGTCTACCTGCAGCGGCCACCGACATGGTGACTGCCCTTGCCGCTGCGGCCGCCTCCACCGACACGCCGGCTAAGCGCCAAGGCGGCCAACTTCATGGCGGAGGACTGACGCATGGCCCTGCAGATCAACGGCGCGCAGGCGCGGTGCGCTTGCTTCCCGCGGCGCAGGTGCGCGAAGTCTTCGGCATTGTTGGCGGCAAGCTGGGGCCGCTGCTGCACGCCGTCGCGCAGCAGGTGCAATTGCGCTTCGTCGAGGTGCGGCAACGAGGGCGCGGGGCCATGATGGCGGCCGCAACCCATGCCGCGCCGGGGCGGATCGCGGTGGCGCTGGGCGAGATGGGGCCGGGCGGCCTCAACATGGCCTCCGGTCTTGGCGTGGCCTTGAACAACAACCTGCCGCTTCAATGCACGTCGGTATGTCTCGCTTTTGAGACGAGGACTTCCGAATCAGCGGTAGCTAGGCTCCGGCTCCAGTCAAAGTCGCTATAGCGCACCTCAGGTGCTGTTCGCAGGCGCGGCACCAGTCCAAATAGAACGGCCGGCGCACTCAAGAGAGGTCTGTATGGGGGCGCAGAAGGGCGCGAGACGCTTCGGATCGTTGATCCGGCGGCGACTATTCCTCGAGAAGCTGATATGGCCTGAGATTCAGTGCCAATGCGAGGCGCTCGAGATTGTCGAGTGAAATGTTGCGAGCCTGACGCTCAACGTGGGCGACGAACGTCCGATGCAGTCCTGCTTCGAATGCCAAAGCCTCCTGGGACCACCCCTTTGCTCCGCGCTGGCGGATCAAATTCAAAGCAAGCACCTCCCTCGCCGAGGCTTGGGGTTGCTTCGAAGAATTCCTAGGACTGGTCACGGGGGAAGTCTTCGAGAAAGCTGCTTTTACGTCAGCCGCGTTTGAGTCACAATCGAAAGACCTGATGGCTCTACAAGAGGTCTGTGGTCATGCGAAATGTTCGGATGCCGTCGCCGTTTCCCACCGCGCAATTGCCGAAACTGCCGGCGTCGATCACGCGCGTTCGGCCGAGGCAACCAGCACCGGTCGTGCGCAGCCTGTCCGCGGCGCGCATCGGGGCGCAGGTGCGGGCGCTGCGCATGGCGGCCGAGGTGTCAGGCGGCGAGCTGGCCAAGACCTCGGGGATTTCGGCCTCGATGCTGTCACGCATCGAGCGCGGGCTGGTCTCGCCGTCGGTGGAGACGTTGGAGCGCCTCGCGAATGGTCTTGGGGTGCCGACGTCGCGGTTCTTCGGGGACCAGGCGCGGCGCACTGACTTTTGCCATGTGCGTGCAGGACATGGTGTCCTGGTCGATCGCATCGGGGCGGTGGCCGACTACCGCTATGAGCTGCTGGGCCACCTGCTGTCGGGCAACCTGTTCGTCGAGCCCTACCTGGTCACATTGCTGCCCGGCGCCGATCCCTATGTGACCTTCCAGCATCCGGGTCTGAAGTTCCTGTACTTCCTGTCCGGAGAGGTCCGCTACCGCTATGGCGGCAGGACTGCGGAGGTGAGGGCAGGGGACTCGCTGCTGTTCGATGCGACCGCACTGCATGGGATCGAGGCCATTCAGACCCAGCCGGTCTCATACCTTTCAGTGGTGTTTACGCTGCGAGAGTAGGCCTGTTCCTGGCGGCACTGCCGCGCAGCGGGGCGACGCGGATGTCCGTTCGATGGTCTCCCCGAATTCGCTATGTGCCGAATTCACCTCTCTGTCCGGCTCCATTTCTCGGTGTTCGGCATGCCGAACACCGAGAAAGTCTCGAACGGTCGCAACAGCGGAGGTCTTTTGCTTGATGGCGCCGTGAGGAAACTTATGCAACGGCCGCGTGGAGTTGCTCCGCGAGCGGAATGAATTTTCGGGTTCGGTAGCCTGGAGCGGCGGTCGCAGGACGACGTCGAAACTTCGAGGGAAAAGTGCTCGTGCGGCTACGAGGGCGGGATCGTTCCGTCTACCTCCGTCATGTTCGGCATGCCGAACATTGATGGCGGTCTTCGAGCTGTCGATCGACGGCAACGCTCCGGAGCCGCGAAACGGCAAGGGGAGTTCGACGCTGGAATTCCAAGGGCAGAGTCCTTGTGCGGCTATGAGGGCTGGCTATGCCGACGGTGGCAGCTTGCGTTTGGCTTTGGCGACCTCGGATGAGAATGCAGCTTCGTTGAACGGCCATGGTTCTGGTGGCAGGTTCGCCGTGAACGAAGACGGGGGCGACACAGTGAACTCATGGGCGATGGCATCAATCAGTTCATCGGGTGCCCCCTCCAGATTGTCGAAGAGCGCATAGTCATTGACCAGATCAGCAAACTTCTCGCCTTCCGGTGTGAGGCAGTTGTAGAGAATAAAAACCAACTCGATCCAGGAAAGTTGCGCGCGCACAAGCGCGACGTAGTGCCACTTTTGAACATCGTCGAGTTCAGAGGTGTCGATCCACCGCAGCAGACGGTACAGGGTGCGAAAGACGGCATCCAACTCCGATCGATGCATACGGATGACTTCTTTGTAGCCCCAGAGCGCGATCATGAAAACGTTGGAGAGGTTGCCCTTTTCTTCGGCGTCCCCGGTTGCGGACGCCCTGCGTATTTCCCCAAGATAGATCTTCGCTTCCTCTTCATCGAGGGCCCCAAGGCCTTCGGCACGTTGATGCCTCTGCATCGCAACCACGCTCGAGAAGCGCTGCTCGTACATGGTTGTCAAGGCTTGACGTCCCTCGCCGCCGAGTTTGCTTTTCGTGGCCGAGAGAAGGGAGTGATAGTTGGCTAGCCATGAGAACAGCGACTGCTCGAATCCCTGGAGCACCGCACTTCGATGGGCACTGCGTATTTCTTCAAGCGAGGCCTGCAGTTCCTTCCGCTGCAGCATGAGCGTCAGGAAGATCAACGTGACTGTGGCGATTCCGACGAGGGGGTTGATAAGCCCGCCGACGTAGTCTCCAAACGCTCCCCAATCGCCGGGATCGCGGGACATTTTTTGCCCGCCAAAAGCATGGAAGTACACCAACAGGACGACGAGTGCGGCGAGGATGACGATGGCAACGATCCAATACGCAGCCATGAGCAAATGCTCGCTCATGGACGTCTTGGGGACAGGCGCATTGGTGGAGGTCATTCAAAGAACGGAGTAGTAAATCGCCAGCTGCGACGATTCAGCAATTCAATCATGGTCATAACCGGTATCGGTCGTGAGCATCACGGCGTTTGCTTCCACCCCATGGTGCGATTCATCGGCGCGGCGCCTCAGTTTGGGCTTCGGCGCGGACCGGGGGGTGCGTTAAAAAAAAGGCCAGTGTGTCGATCCGTGTCGCACGCACGTGGCCGGCCGAAATCCCATCGTGACGAGCGTAACGGACTGTATCAAAGTCGGCTGCTTTTGGGCAAAATCCGCCAGAAGGAGGAATTCATCGATGGCCCGCCGCAAAAGAACCAGCCCCGCCGAAGACGTGGTCGACCTGATTGCCTTGTTGCCTTGGTATGTGGGGGTCATCCTGGCTCTTGCCGGGTACCTGCTGCTCCACCGCATCGCGATAGCGCCCCTTCCCAGTGCCCTTGGCCCCGGTGAGGTGGGCAATGCGATGGTCGGAGCCGTGGGGCGCGGCCTGGCGACTGGCGGGCAGTACATCGTGCCGATCCTCTGCCTCGCCGGCGCAGCCATCTCTGCTTGGCGCCGTCACGCGAGGCGTTCGTTGATGGACAACGTGACCCGTTCAGACGCTCCCGACATCCTTGACGACATGAGCTGGCGAGAGTTCGAGATGCTGGTGGGCGAGGGTTTCCGCCTGCAGGGCTACCAGGTCGCGGAGAACTTCGAGGCGGGTCCGGATGACGGCATCGATCTCACCCTTCGCAAGAACGGAGAGAAGTACCTGGTGCAATGCAAGCAATGGCGGGCCCTCAAGGTCGGCGTGCCCGTGGTGCGCGAGCTCTATGGCGTCATGGCGGCCAAAGGGGCCGCCGGTGGATTCGTTGTCACTTCCGGTCGATTTACGCCGGAGGCCGAAGCGTTCGCCAGTGGTCGCAACCTTCGCCTGCTCGACGGCCCGCAGTTGCACCGGTTGTTGAAGCAGGCCCGAGGCGGCTCTTCGGCCAAGCCCGCCGCCGACATCAGGGCGACGGAGCAGGCCAGCAACGCAGCGCCCCAAGCGGCGAAGACAGCCGCCCCGAGCTGCCCCAGGTGCACGCAGCCCATGGTGCGACGTACGGCCAGAAAGGGAGCCAACGCAGGCCAAGAATTCTGGGGGTGCTCGGACTATCCGCGGTGCCGCGGCACCGCTTGAGCATGGGCACAGGCGTCCACTTTGCTCGTCGATCTGGAGAACGTCCAACCTTCGCCGCAGGAGGGGGAGGCTTGGCTCGGCAAAGCCGCCAGTGAGCTTGCCAAGGCGGCGCCGACGAGCTCACCGCCGACCGACAGGCTCGCGGCCTGAGCACATCGCCGCTGGCAAAATCGCCAGCATGCGTGTCAAGCAGATCGAAGATCTCCCCATGGCCACAAGCGCCGAGCTGTACCAGCTCAGCTGGGTCATCGAGCAACTCATGGCCGACCCCAGGCGCATCGTGCAGGCGCGCTCGCAGCTGCACATGGGCCAACTGGTGAAGTACTGGGACTGGGGCACCGGCAAGTTGCGTGAGGCTCGCATCGCGGCGATGAAGGACCGGCAGGTCTCGCTGATCGACGAGCAAAGCAAACAGCGCTTCAGCGTGCTGTACGCGGCCGTCGTGCCTGTCGATGATCAGCAGGCAGGCACGTCATCCTCACCGGCGACTGCAGCGCCGCTGAGGCCGCCGCCGGAGATCCATCACAAACAGGACTTCCGCATCGGCCAGCGTGTGAGCTTCACCGACCAAAGCCTGAAGCGGCATGTCGGAAAAATCGTTCGGATCAACCAGCGTACGGCCACCGTTCACTGCGACGGCCGTGCATGGCGCGTGGCGTTCGCTCTGCTTCAACACGTCACAGATGTCACGCCCTAAACAGTCGAGCCGTCAACAACGGCCTCGAGCGGACTATTACCAAAGGCCCGCCCGAGGAAACCAGAAACCGAACTGTTGACGTCGCGGCTTCTGCGCGTTATCGGTGACCACGCGACTTCTCCGACGACGCGACAAGAACTGCCTGGTTTGAGCGTCGCAACTCGCCGCCTTTCCACGAGGGCGCCAGCGTCTCTTTCATGCCTTCGAACAGAGTGGGGAGTGTGATCTTCAAGCAATAGCACAGCGTGGCCAGCGTCAACAGCGAAGGGTTGATGTGTCCTCGTTCTATCTTGGAGATGCGCGAGCGCTCCACCTCCGCATCAAAGGCCAGTTCGACCTGCGTGAGTCCTGCCTGCTCGCGGAAATACCGCAGGTTTCGCCCGAGAGCCAGGGTCACTGCGTTGGGCAACCTGCCCCGCGCAATGCCAGATGGCGTCTTGGATCGTGTGCCTGCATTCATGTCCGAGCAGGCTCGTTGAATGTGCTTGTGGAGGAAACGTCTTAAACGACACATAATCCCGCTGTGCATGTTTTTGAGAACACGGTGCAGCAACGATGCGGAACCAGAGCAGCTACCTTCAGATTCAATGCCACCAGCGATTTCTCGGCGGTGGCCTGCGCGTGATCAGCGGGGGCGTATGACGCGCAAAGAAGCCGCCTCGCCTTTGCCAACGGTCCGCCCCTTGCGGCTGCCGGTCTCGGTGACGCGTGTCCGATCGAGGAAACCAGCACCTGTCGTGCGCAGCCTGTCTGCGGCTCGCATCGGTGCGCAGGTGAGGGCGCTGCGCATGGCGGCCGAGGTGTCTGGCGGCGAGCTGGCCAAGACCTCGGGGATTTCTGCCTCGATGCTCTCGCGCATCGAGCGCGGGCTGGTCTCGCCTTCGGTGGAGACCCTGGAGCATCTCGCGAATGGTCTTGGGGTGCCGACGTCGCGGTTCTTCGGCGATCAGGCGCGGCGCACCGACTTCTGCCATGTGCGCGCAGGCCATGGTGTCTTGGTCGATCGCATCGGCGCGGTGGCGGACTACCGCTATGAGCTGCTGGGCCACCTGCTGTCGGGTAACCTGTTCGTGGAGCCCTACCTGGTCACGCTGCTGCCGGGCGCCGATCCCTATGTGACCTTCCAGCATCCAGGCCTCAAGTTCCTGTATTTCCTGTCCGGGGAGGTCCGCTACCGTTACGGCGGCAGGACTGCGGAGGTGAGGGCAGGGGACTCGCTGCTGTTCGATGCGACCGCACTGCACGGGATTGAGGCCATCCAGACCCAGCCGGTCTCTTACCTGTCGGTGGTGTTCACGCTGCGGGAGTAGGCTGTTCTTGGCGGCACTGGCGCACCGCGGGGCGGCGCGAACGCCCATTCGATGGTTCACCCGCGAATTCGCTGCGTGCCGAATTCACTTCTCTGTCCGGCTCCACTTCTAGGTGTTCGGCATGCCGAACACCGAGAAGGTCTCGAACGGCAGCATCAGCGGAGTCTTCTGCTTGATGGGGCCGTGAGGAAGCCATGCAGCGGCCGTGTGGACTTGCTTAGCGAGCGGAACGAATTCTCGGTTTCGCTAGCCAGGACGCGGCGGTCGCAGGACGACGTCGAAACTTCGAGGGCGAAGTCCTCGTGCGGCTACGAGTGCGGGACCGTTCCGTCTACTTCCGTAGTGTTCGGCATGCCGAACATCGATGGAGGCCTTCGAGCTGTCGATCGACGGCAACGCTCCGGAGCTGCGAAACAGCGAGGTGAACTCGACGCTGGAATTCCGAGGGCAACGTCCCGGTGCGGCCATGAGGGCGGGATCGTTCCGTCTACTTCCGAAATGTTCGGCATGCCGAACATTGATGGTGGTCTTCAAGCTGTCGATTGACGGCAACGCTCCGGGCCGCGAAACGGCGAGGTGAGCTCGACGCTGGAATCCGAGGGCAACCTCCTTGTGCGGCTATGAGGGCGGGATCGTTCCGTCTACCTGCGTGATGTTCGGCATGCCGAACATTGATGGAGCGCTCTGAATTCCCGATCGATAGCAACGCTCCGGGAGCGGCGAAACGGCGAGGGGAGTTCGACGCTGGAATTCCGAGGGCAAAGTCCTTGTGCGGCTATGAGGGCAGGATAGACTGCCGTCAGACATTGTTAACAGCGATGGCGTTGCAATGACCAAGTCCTCTCGATCGAGCCGCATGATCGGAACCCGGGTGCCGCCCGAGACGAGGGCGTGCTTCGCCGCGCTGGCCGCCCGTCATCATCTCAGTGCGTCGAGCCTGCTCGCGAAGATGGTCGACGAGGTCCTCAAGACCCACGGCGTCATCTCGCCGGGCTCGGGCGAACAGCGATTCCCACACGAAACGGAAAGCGACATTGGCGCGGCGGATCGCATCACGCTGCGGCTTCGCCAAGGCGATCGCGCGCTGGCGACAGAGCGAGCCCGTGCCCGTGGGATGAAGACAGCCAGCTACCTGGCCCTGCTGATCCACAACCATGTGCGTGACGCGGCCGTGCTGCCGCCGAACGAACTGGACCAGATCAAGGTGACCGGCGCCCGACTGGCTGCACTGGGACGGCAGCTTCGAACGTTCGGCACGCCGAACACTCAGCCAGCGACGGTGGCACCGGACCTCAGTGAAGCGATTGCGTCAGTCCGGCGGGAAGTCGAAGTGGCACGCGAAGCCACGGCCGCCCTCGTGCGGCGCAACCTCATCAGCTGGGAGACCGGCGCCGGGAGTGCCCATGCCTAAACAGAGGGTGCGCGCAGGCCGAAGCGACCGCGGCCCGGCCGGTGCGCCGCGCGACATGACCCTGGACATCGTGAGCTACGGCCGGCGAGGACCGGGCGGCCAGCTGCGCTTCGGCGCCGACCAGATCGCGCAGATCCAGCGCACGGTGGGGCGCACGCCCGAGGTGATGGTGAAGGTCTCCGGCGGCGGACGGGATGTCGGCGGCGTCGAGGCCCATCTGCGCTACATCGGCCGGCACGGCAAGCTGCCGATCGAAACCGACGAGGGGCTGACGCCGCAGGGCCGGGGTGCAGGCAAGGAGATCGCGGCCGACTGGCAGCTGGAGCTTTGCAGAAGCCAGTACAAGCCGAAACCCGCGCCGGGGCAGAAAGACACGCGTGCGAAGCTGGTGCACAACATCGTCCTGTCCATGCCCGCCGGCACGCCGCCGGACAAGGTACGGGCGGCCGCCCGCGTCTTTGCGCGCGAGAACTTCGCGCTGCAGTATCGCTACGCCATGGTGCTGCACACCGATCAACCGCACCCGCATGTGCACCTGGTGGTCAAGTGCGAGCACGAGTTCGAGCCCGGCCAGCGCCTCTACATCCGAAAGGACACGCTGCGCCAGTGGCGCGAGCAGTTCGCCGCACTGATGCGAGAGCAGGGCGTGGCGGCCAATGCCACGCCGCGCCAAGTGCGAGGGCAGACCCGCAAGCCGTACAGGGATGCGATCCATCATCGGCTGCGCGCGTTTCGGGCATTCGGGCAACTGCCCTTGAGCGACCGAGCCAGGCATCGGTCGCCGAAGACCTCGACCTTCATGCGCGCCAAGCTGGAGAGCCTGCTCCAGGCGCTGGGTTCGGGGCGAGGCGCCGTGGATGACGGCCAAGAGAAGATGCGAAACACCCGGCGGGCAGTGGTCGCAGATTGGCGCGCCACAGCAGATGCGCTTCGAAGACAGGGCGAGGCAGATCTTGCCGACCAAGTGGATCATTTCGTCGCACGAATGCCGGACGTGCAGACCGAAGCGCAGCGATTGGCGGAGCGTTGGAGAGGGGCGGAGAGAAGTCGAGTGCTGGAGCACGCGAAGGACCAGCCCATGCTGCCAAAGATTCGGTGAATGGCTGCGCTCGTGCGACTGGTGAGGCAAGGCTTGCGGCTGTGGCACGTGAACCTTCGTGCGATTGGATGCCCCGCAACTTCGCGCGCACCGAGGTCCCTCACAGCTGCAAGCTTTCGAGCTGCCCTGCCTGCGGACGTGCCTTGTCTTGGCCTCGCTGAAGAATGACGCCACCTGACCCAGTCGTGTGCGAAATTGGTAAGGGCGAATGCGGCCAAAGTCCGGAGTTTTGTGACCGATCAACGTCCATTCATGAAAAGCTACGTCCTTGCTCTCGATCTCGAAGGCACATTGATCTCAAATGCGATGAGCCAGATACCGTGGCCAGGTCTGGCTGGATTCCTGAATCGTTGCGCTGAACTTTTTCCCCGCATCGTCATGTTCACCCCACTGTCAAGGAAGAACGGTTCAGGAAGATCGCGCGCTTATTGGTGGACGAGGGCGTCGCGCCCCCCTGGTTTGCGGAAGTGGAATACATCACTTGGCAAGGCGAGACAAAAAACCTTCGGTTTGTCCCTGGCGTACATCCACATCAAGTATTGCCGGTCGATGACTTTGAGAAGTACGTTCATCTCGGCCAAGAAGCACAGTGGCTGCAAATTGAGCACTTTGACCATCCCTACAGTTCAGCGGATACCGGCCTCGCCAACATGCTCAACACACTGGCGGCGCGTATTTGATAGATGACCTTCGGCGGGCGAACTGAGTTTTTCCACGTGGACGCACTTAGCGCATCACGGGGCGGCTTACAAAACTATCAATTTGCAGAGATCAACACCCGCGTTCTGCTGCTGGCCAAGCTTGTCGAGGAAACCAAGTCCGTTCGAATCTCTCTCCCAGAATGAAGGGGCGGACTTTCGGTTGCTGCGACTGCACGCCGACCGGGTCCGTGTCGGCTATCGGGGCTGAGGCAATACCCTCGGTGTGGCTGTTGCGGCACCTCACCCGCGCCGCCATCGCCGCCTCATTTCAGTCGCAGTATCAAGCGACGTCAGCAACTGGCTCCGGGAGCCAGTTGGTCGTGTCGCCCGACACGCGGTCGTCGTCGTCGGCACTTGTCGGATCGCGTTGGGAGTGCGCAAACGCATCCCGCAATGCTGCGGGCGACCATTCGTCGTATTGGACCCACACATCCCGCAGCGAAATGTAGGCCGTATTGATTACGTTCGGCCGGCGGTCTCGCGAACAGGTCGGATCTGTGAATTTGTACCGCGCGTCCTCGCGCACCCGTTCCGCATAATCGCTCCCCGTCTCGTGCGTCTTGTCACAAAAGACGTCGCAAGCAGACAACACCGAGGGAGCGCCGAACAATGAATCGTTATCTGCATCGCATCATCTTCAACGCCGCCAGAGGCATGCGGATGGTGGTGCAAGAAACAGCCAGCAGCACGGGGAAGGGCAAATCCAAACCCACGGGCGGGCCCGGCGGCGCGGGCGCCGCGGTGAAGGCTGTCGCGTTGCTCGGTGCACTGGTCGCGCTTCCTGGAGAAGCCCAGATCGTCGGCGCGCCCAACGTTCCCGCCAACCTGCGGCCCACGGTGCTGGTCGCGCCCAACGGCGTGCCGCTCATCAACATCCAGACGCCCAGCGCCGCCGGTGTCTCGCGCAATGTGTACCAGCAGTTCAACGTGGCGCCCAACGGCGCCATCCTGAACAACAGCCGCACCAATGTGCAGAGCCAGCTCGGCGGGTTCGTGCAAGGCAATCCGTATCTCGCGACCGGGCCTGCACGCATCATCCTCAATGAGGTGAACGGCGGCAGCCCGAGCCAGCTGCGCGGCTACATCGAAGTGGCGGGGCAGCGGGCCGAGGTGGTCATCGCCAACCCGGCCGGCATCAGCGTCGACGGCGGCGGCTTCATCAATGCGAGCCGGGCCACGCTGACCACCGGCACGCCGCAGTTCAATGCCGTGGGCGGCCTGGACAGCTTCCTCGTGCGCGGCGGCACCATCACCATCGACGGCGCGGGCCTGGACGCCAGCAAGACCGACTACGCCGCCATCCTCGCGCGCGCCGTGCAGGCCAACGCCGGCATCTGGGCCAGCGAACTGAAGGTGGTGACCGGCGCCAACACGGTCAGCGCCGACCACAGCCAGGTCACGCCCACCGCGGGCACCGGCACGGCGCCCACCTTTGCCCTGGACGTCGCTGCGCTCGGCGGCATGTACGCCGGCAAGATCACCCTCATCGGCACCGAGGCCGGCCTGGGCGTGCGCAACGCCGGCACCATCCAGGCCGCGCCGGGCGCCGCCGCGCTGATGGGCGCGGGCCAACTGGTGGTCACCAGCGCCGGGCGCCTGGAGAACATCGGCACGCTCCAGGCCACCGCCGATGCGAACCTCGCGGCCTCGGCCCTCGCCAACAGCGGCCGCATCAGCAGCGGCGGCAACCTCAAGATCACGACCCAGGGCGACCTGGCCAATGCACTCAACGGCGCGGGCGGCACGCTCGAAGGCGCGCGGCTGGAGCTCGCCAGCACCGGAGGCGACATCGACAACCGCGGCGGCACCCTGCGCCAGACCAGCAGCGCCGGTCTCGGGCTGAGCGCGCCGGCCCTGAGCAACACCAGCGGCGGCGTCATCGGGCTGGAGCCCGTGGCGGCTGCGCCGTCCACCTCTGGCACCGGAACGGGCGGCGGCACGGGCACAGGAACAGGCACGGGCGGCACCACCGACCCCGCCGCGCCAACCACGGGCACCGGCACGGAGACCGGCTCCGGCAGCACCGTCACGCCCGCCCCGTACGTTCCACCGTCGCCAGGTGCGATCACCGCCAGCGGCACGATCCGCAACGACAGCGGCAAGATCTACGCCGGCGGGCCCATCAGCCTGCAAAGCGCCAACATCAACAACAACGGCGGCACGCTGAATGTCGCCAACATGGCCGTGAGCCAGCCGACGTTCGACAACCACGGCGGCACGCTGAACGTCAGCAACGGCTTCAGCGCCAATGTCGATCGGTTCGACAACACCGGCGGCACGCTCAACGCGGGCAGCCTGAACATCACCACGACCGGCGACCTGGTCAATGTCGACGGCAAGCTGACCAGCGCGGCCGACGCCACGCTGACCGTGGGCGGACAGGCCGACAACACGCGCGGCGTGATTTCGGCAACGGGTGCGTTGACGGCCAACGTGGCGGGCGCGGTGAACAACACCGGCGGCACACTGGTGGCGAACCAAGGCGTCGCGCTCGGCGCGGGCAGCCTGGACAACACGCAGGGCAGCATCCAGTCGGCGCAGGCTGCAGTGCAGCTGGGGGTGACTAACCAACTGACCAATGGCAGCAGCGGCACGATCGGGGCGGCCACCGACCTGAAGGTGCAGGCGGGTTCACTCGTCAACTCCAATGGCGCCAGCCTGCGCGGCGCGAACGATGTGAGTGTCGCGGTCGGCGGGGCGATGACCAACGACGGCAGCATCACGGCCGGGCGGCACACGGCGGTCGCCGCAGGCAGCCTGCAAAGCGGCAGCACCGGCGTGCTGGGTGCCGGCATCCAGAGCGACGGCAAGCTTGGCGCAGCGGGTGACCTGGTCGTGACCACGAGCGGCGCCTTGGTCGCCAATGGCACCAACCTGGCGGCTGGCAATGCCACGTTGCAGGGTGCAAGCGTCGATCTCTCGGCCAGCCAGACCAGTGCGGCGAATATTGCGGTTACGGCGACGCAGGGCAACGTGACCACCGACAAGGCCACGATCACAACGCCGGGCACGTTGAGCGTGACTGCCAACGCACAGCCTAGCCAGACGCTGGTCAACGAGGGCGGCAAGCTCAGCGCCAATCAGCTGGACCTGAATGTCTCCAACCTCGCCAACACGAACGGCGGCGAGATCGTGCAGACCGGCACGAGGGCGACCACCATCGCGACCTCGGGCGCCATCGACAACAGCGGCGCCACGCTGGCCAGCAACGGCAGCCTCGCCCTCACCGCAGCCAGCCTGAACAACCGGGGCGGCACACTGCAGGCCGCCCAGGTCTCCGACCTGAGCGTCAATGTGACGGGTCTGCTGGACAACGGCCAGGGTGAGATCAGTGCGGGCGGCAACACGACCCTGCAAGCCGGCAGCCTTGCCAACGATGCCGGGCGCGTCACGGCTGCCACGGGGGATGTCGCAAGCACCACGAGCGGCGCCACCAGCAACCGTGGCGGCACCATCGCCGCCAATGGCAGTACCGCATTGAATGCCGGCAGCCTGGACAACAGCGGCGGCACCGTGTCCGCGCTGAACCGCCTGGCGGTCAATGTCCAGGGCGCAGTCGACAACACGGCCGGCACGCTGGCGGCCACCCAGGAGCTGGCCCTCGACGCCGGCTCGCTCGCCAACGACAAGGGCTCGATCCAGTCGGCCCAGGCCGCGACCCAGGTGAACGTCACCGGCGCTTTGACCAATGGCCAGGGCTACATCGGCGCCGCCACCGACCTCAGCGTGCAGGCGGGCAGCCTGAGCAACGCCGCGGGCGGCAGCCTGCGCGGGGCCAACGACACCACCGTGGCAGTGGCTGGCCTGCTCGCCAACGACGGCAGCATCACGGCCGGGCGAAATGCCACCATCACCACCGGCAGCCTGCAAGGCGGCAGCACCGGCGTGCTCG
The DNA here is from genome assembly GCF_041154435.1 of Variovorax sp. V116. Classification (NCBI taxonomy): domain Bacteria; kingdom Pseudomonadati; phylum Pseudomonadota; class Betaproteobacteria; order Burkholderiales; family Comamonadaceae; genus Variovorax; species Variovorax sp. V116. The sequence goes on along the minus strand of NZ_AP028661.1, from coordinate 4,688,115 downwards.
GTGCAGGCGTCCAGAGCGATGGCAAGCTCGGTACGGTGGGCGAGTTGAGTGTGACGGTCTCCGGGGCGCTCGCCACACACGGCACCAACCTGGCAGCCGGCAATGCCGCGCTGCAAGGCGCCAGTGTCGATGTCTCGGCCGGTCAGACCAGCGCCGCGAACATCGCGATCACGGCCACGCAGGGCGACGTGATCACCAGCAAAGCTACGGTCGTCACGCCGGGAACCCTGAGCGTGACCGCCAACAGCAAGGCGCCGCAGACCCTTGTCAACGACGCGGGCCGGCTCAACGCGAAACAGCTCGACCTGAAGCTTTCGAACCTCGCCAACACGAACGGCGGCGAGATCGTGCAGACGGGCACGGGCGCGACCACCATTGCGACCACCGGCACCCTGAACAACAACGGCGGACGCATCGCGAGCAATGGGCAGGACCTGAGCCTGGGTGGCGCCAACATCACCAACGCCGGCGGCAAGATCGAGCATGCCGGTGTCGGCACGCTGAGCATTGCCGGCGGCAGCTACAACGGCACCAACGGCCAGGTCACGGCCAATGGTGCGCTGACCGTCGCGATGTCGGGCGCGTTCAACCAGGACGGCGCGACGGCCGCAGTCAGCGCCAAGCACATCACCATCGACGCCGGATCGCTCGGCAACCGCGCCGGCGCCCAGATCGTGCAAACCGGCGCCGATGCCACGCGCATCACGGTGGTGGGCGCGCTGGACAACGGCGGCGGCACGCTGGCCAGCAATGGCAACACGACCGTCGCGGCCGGCAGCCTGTCCAACCAGGGCGGCATCCTCCGCGCCGCCGAGGCCTCCGATCTCGGCCTGACCGTGGGCGGCCTGCTCGACAACAGCAGCAAGGGCGTGATCGGCGCGGGCGGCACCACCACCATCGCTGCCGGCAGCTTGAGCAACAACGCGGGCAGCGTGACCGCTGCCGAAGACCTGAGCGTTACCGTGGGCGGCGCGGCCTCGAACGTGGGCGGCACGTTGGCGGCCAACGGCAACACCACGCTCGTGGCCGGAACGCTGGACAACAGCAGCGGAACCGCCGCGGCGGTCAATGGCAACCTGAGCGTCACGACGTCAGGCGCGACGACGAACAACGGCGGCACGTTGCAGGCCGGCGCCGCGACCACGCTGCTCAATAGCGGGCTGAACAATGTCGCGGGCAAGATCTTTGGCAACAGCCTGGCGGTGAACACGCGCGCGAACGGGCAGAACAATGCGCTGGACAACACGCAAGGCACGCTGGCGGCCACCACCACGGTGGCCGTGAACTCGGGCGCGCTCATCAACGCTGCCGGCCTGATCCAGTCGGGCGGCGCGATGACCATCGACACGAATGGTCAGTTGCTCACGAACACGAATGCGGCCGGGTACATCAATGGCCAAGGCGGCATCAGCAGCGGCGGCACGCTGAACCTGACCACCGGGTCGGTCAATAACAACGCGGGCTTCATCGGCGCGAAGAACGCCGTGACGGCCAGCACCCAGGGCTTCTCCAACACGGGCGCAGGCTTGGTGCTCGGGCAGTCCACCGTCGCCATCAACACCAACGCGGCCGCCTACGACAACACCGGCGGCCGCACCCTGGCCGCGGGCGATCTGGCCGTGAACGCCGGGACGCTGACCAATACCAGCGGCCTGATCCGCTCGGCGGCCACAACGACGCTGAACGCCGGCCGCATCGTCAACACCAGCACTCTTGGCACCGAGCAGGGCATCGAAGGCCTGAATGTGGCCGTTGGTGCCGTCAATCTCGACAACAGCTCGGGTGCCATCCGCGCCGACGTCAACGCCACCATCACCAGCGGCGGCACCGTCAACAACACGAATGGCTTGATCTCGGCCGGCAACACGCTCGCCATCGCCGATCCCAATGCCGCCAACCCCGGCGCCAAGACGCTCAACTTGGTCAATACCGGCGGCACGCTGGTGGCCGACAAGAGCCTGAAGATCGATGTTGCGAACTTCAGCGGCGATGGCCGGGCCGTCTCGGGCCAGAACCTGAGCATTGCGCTCCAGCAGGACATCGTGAACAACGGCGAGGTGGCTGCCAATGGCAACCTGAGCTACACGACGACGGGCAACTTCACGAACAACGGCAAGCTGCTGGCGGGCCAGACGCTCACCGTGGGCGGCAACAACGTGGACAACACGGCGAATGCGGAGATGTCGGGGACGAACACCATCGTCAATGCCGGCGGTACGCTGACCAACCGCGGCCTGATTGACAGCCGCGGCGAAACCGAGATCAACGCAGGCGCGCTGAACAACATCGGCACCGGCCGGATCTATGGCGATGCGATTTCCATCTCGGCCGGCACGCTGCTCAACGACAGCGAAACCGCCAATGGCGTGACCAAGGCGGGAACGATCGCATCGCGCGGCGACCTCGACATCGGTGCGGGCACCATCACCAACCGTGAGCACGCCCTGATCTACAGCCAGGGCAACATGTATATCGGTGGCGCCCTCGATGCCAACCGTCAGGCGATCGGCCAAGGTGGGACGCTCGACAACCTGAGCGCCGACATCGAGTCCATTGGCGACATGTCCATCTCGATGGCGCAGGTCAACAACCGCGATGTCCACATCCAGAAGGGCGCGCCCACGGTAACGCCCAGCACCTTGACCGGCATCGCACCCAACACGCTCGTGGGCAGCGGTGTCGGCAGGACCACGACCTATCCATTGGACGAAGTCAATGTCGACCCCGTCAACGGTTTCGTCTATCTCAAGGCTACCGGCGAGCTCGTCGGCATCGGAGGCTACGCCGTCTGGCACAACGCCATCACGACCACGGAAGACACGGCGACCAACATCGACCCCGCCCACTTGGTGGCGGGCGGCAGCATGACCGTCAACGGGCGCCTGTACAACGAGAACAGCCAGGTGCTGGCCGGCGGGACGATCACGGCCACTGACTACCAGTCTTACCAGCTGACGGGTACGCGCACGATCACGGGCTCTGCCACCGTGATCGACAACAAGGGCCAGGTGCAGGCGATGAATGTGCCTCTGATCCTTCCGCCGCAGACCATTTCGCTGGGCGCCTACAAGTACCAGGAAAACATCAATGCGGCCGCCGGCTACAACGCGGGCGTCGCCCCGGTCGGCAGCGGGACGGGCGGGGCGACCGGCAAGGGCGCGGTGGGCGGCGGCCAAGGGCCGGCCACCATTGTCGAAGTGCCGGCGAATGTGGGCGACACAGTCAAGGTCGACGGCCAGAGTGCTGGCAGCGCGACAGGGTCGACCGGACCCGATGGCACGACGGCAACGCAATTGGGTACGGGCGCCACGGACGTAGGTGCCAACGGAGCTGCGACCGGCACCGCTTCGTCGGCCCAAGCCGGCGCAAGCCGGACCGTCCCGATGGTCGTGCGCACCAGCATGCCCAACGTGCGTATCCCGAATGCCAGCCTGTTCAACCTTCGTGCCGGTCCGGGCAGCTACCTGATCGAGACCGACCCGCGCTTCGCCAACTACCGCAACTGGCTCAGCAGCGATTACCTGCTGAACAGCCTCGGCCAGGACCCGAGCAACATCCTCAAGCGCCTGGGCGATGGTTTCTACGAGCAGAAGCTGATCCGCGAACAGGTGGCGCAACTCACAGGCTATCGCTACCTGGATGGCTACAACAGCGACGAAGACCAGTACATGGCGCTGATGGACGCCGGCGTGATTTTCGCGAAGCAATACGGATTGCGCCCGGGCGTGGCGCTGAGCGCGGCGCAGATGGCGCAGCTGACCAGCGACATCGTGTGGCTCGTCGAACAGACGGTGACCTTGCCGGACGGAACGATGCAACGCGTGCTGGTGCCTCAGGTGTATGTGCGTGTGCGGCCAGGCGATATCGACGGTTCAGGCGCATTGTTGAGCGCGGATGCCGCCATCATCAAGAGTTCGGGCGATGTCACCAACACGGGCACCATCGCCGGGAGGCGTCTGGTGTCGATCACGGCCGAGAACGTCAACAATCTTGGCGGCCGCATCTCGGGTGGCAGCGTTGCCCTCGACGCCAGGTCCGATCTGAACAATATCGGCGGCACCATCGATGCGCGGGACACGGCCATGCTGACTGCCGGCCGGGACATCACCATCCGAACGACCACCCAGAGCACGGGCGGGCTGTTGAACAACACGGCCGTGGACCGTGTGGCCGGAGTCTATGTCAGCAACCCTGGCGGTGTGCTGCTGGCCTCTGCCGGCCGCGACGTCAATCTCGTCGGCGCCGTTCTCGCGAACGTCGGCAAGGACAGCCGAACCTTGGTCAATGCGGAGCGGGACGTCAACCTCGGCACCGTCTCTGAATCGAGCACCATCTTCGCCAGCGGCGGCAACAAGGGCCGTAGCTTCAGCGCCGTGTCCTCGCAGAGCCGCGAAATCGGCTCCACCATCGTGGGCAGCGGCAGTGTCGCCATCACCGCGGGCAACGATGTCCGAGCACGCGCCGCTGACGTGTCGGCCGGAGGCACCCTGGCGGTCACCGCTGAGCATGACATCCGCATCGATGCCGGACAGTCAAGCCAAGCAATCCTGACAACCAGCAACTCCTCACGCAAAACGCTCACTTCAAAGAGCAGCAGCTCCGAAATCAAGGCGCAGAGCGACACCACCGTGCTTGGCAGCAACTTCTCCGGGCAGAACGTGGTGATGTCCGCGGGCAATGACCTGGGCGTCCGCGGCAGTCGAGTGTCTGCAGAGAGCCAACTCGTGCTGAGCGCGGGTCGCGATGTGCGCATCGAGAGCGCGCAGGAGCAACATGCGACCGGCAACGTTTCGAGAAGCAGCCAAAGCGGCTTCAACGGAGTGAAAGACAGCCTGCTGTACGGAAAGGGCTACAGCAGCAGTTCCAGCAATCGCAACGAAATGAGTGCTGGCACGACACAGGTCGGCAGCACCATCAGTGGCGGCAGCGTCAGCATCGATGCTGGGCGCGATGCCCAGATCGTGGCGAGCAATGTACTGGCCGACACGAGCATCGCCATTACTGCCGGCCGTAACATCGACGTGCTGGCGGCTCAGGATACCTCTGTGTCGGCAACTGCCAGCAGCGGCAAGAGCCGCAGCTTCAGCCCGTCGCCAGGCCTTGCGCCACGCCATACGGCCTACAGCAATGTGAAGGGTTCGGAGGACGGTACGGGCGAGTCCAGCACCGCCGTCACAAGCCTGATCAGTGCCAACGGCGGCAATCTCACCATGGTGGCTGGCCTGGACTCCAAATATGCGGGCACTGGCCAAGGCAACATCACGGCCGAAGGCGCGGATCTGCTGGCCAAGAACAAAGTCGCCTTGTCTGGCAATGCAGTGAACCTCAACGCCGCCACGTCCAGCGGCAGCAGCAAGCACCACGCAGAATCCAAGAGCCACACCATCGGTGCGCAGCTGAGCGGCATCGTGGGCAGCGCGATCACCAGCGCCTACGATGCGGCGCAGGAGTCGCGCAAGACCGATGACAGCCGGCTGAAGGGCGCCTTGGAACTCAAGGCTGGGTACGACGCCTACAAGCTGGCCACCGATGGGGCGTTAGGGAATGGCATCCAGGGACTGACGGCTGCGGGCACCGGCGGCGACCCCAGCGGTGCGGCCTTTGGTGTGAGCGTGAGCGAAAGCCGCACACGTTCGCGTAGCGACACGGCCGAGGTCTACAGCAACCAGCGCGGCACCAACATCCAGGCCGGCAGCATCGACATCACCGCGCGCGAGACCGACATCAACATGCAGGGTGCCAAGCTGCAGGCTCGCGATATCGCGCTGGACGCGAAGCGCGACATCAACATGCTCGCCGCGGAAAACAAGGCGGCCACCCTCAGTACCAATTCGGGCAGTTCGCTCGGCGGGGGCGTGACCTTCGGCTTCGGTTCGCAGAACGGCTTCAGCATCCAGGTCAATGCCGGCAGCAACCAGGGCAAGGCCACGGGCATCGAGACGCGCCACGACAACACCCTCATCACCGCCACCGACTCCGTGAAGATCAAGAGCGGCGGCGACGTGAACATGAAGGGGGCGCAGATCACGGCCGATTCGGTCAAGGCCGACATCGCAGGCAACCTGAACATCGAGAGCCTGCAGGACAGCACCACCTACAACAGCAACCAGAGCAGCAGCGGAGTCGCGCTCAGCCTGTGTATTCCGCCGATCTGCTACGGTCAGTTCGTCTCCGCCACGGTCGATGCCTCCAAACAGAGAGTCGACCATAACTACCGCAGCGCCACCGGGCAAAGTGGCATCGCTGCGGGCAATGGCGGCTACGACGTGTCGGTCAAGGGCAACACTGATCTGAAGGGCGGTGCGATCACCAGCACGGCGCCTGAAAGCAAGAACAGCCTGGTCACCGGGAGCCTCACAACCAGCGATCTGCAAAACCGGCAGAACACCAATTCAAGCAGCAGCGCCGTCAGCCTGAGCTTCAGCTATGGCACGGGTGCAGCGAACAACGTGCTGAGCAACGTAGCTCGGAGCGCGACCAACACCGTGCTGGCGAATCTGAACGGAGGCAAGGGACTGCCTGCGGATAACAGCCAGTCCAGCCAGACCTTGAGCGTGATCAGCCCGGGCAACATCAAGATCGTTGGCACAGGCGTCAAGGAGATCGACGACAAGAGCAACGCCAACGTGGCCACTCTGACAACTAGGGATCCGGTTACGGCCAACGGCGCGCTCGTCAATACGCTGACCTTGCAACAGGCCAAGGAGATTCCGAGACTGCAGCAGCAAGCGCAAGATCATCAGCGCGCAGCTCAGCTCGTGGGCAGCGTTTTGAGCGGCGTGATTGGAGACGTGAGCCAGTCGTTAAATCAACAAGCGCAGGCCCAAGAGAATGCAAGAGCGCTCGCTGCTGGAGAAGCTCCACGGACTGTGACCAACTTTGCAGATGGTTCGTTGGAAAAAACTGTACTGCACGGGATTGCCGGGTTCATCCAGGCCAAAGTCGGCGACGGCAGCGGTTTGGCGGGGGCCGCTGCTGGTGTTGTCAACGAGCAGTTGCTGCCTGCGATGGAGAAATACTTAAAGGAGAACGGCTATGACTACAACGACCCTTCGTTAACGGTTGAGCAAGCTGCACAGAAGAAGAGTGACTACAGCGCGCTATTGACGGCCGCTTCGACTTTGGTGGGTGCGGCTGTTGGCACGGTGGCTGGCGGAAGCTCGAGTGCCGGCGTCGGCGCGACAGTTGCCAACAATGCAACGGTCAACAATTTTCTAAAGCACGACCAAGTGGCCGCGATGAAGAAGGAGTTCGCGGCGTGCAGGGCCAAGGGGGAGTGCAATGATGAGGAAGTCCGAGCGATCGCGGGCAAATATGCTGCCCTCTCGCAGAAGAACATCGATCTGATCAAGTCCTACATCAAGGCCGGCGACGTCGCCAGTGTCAGTGCCTTGGAAAGCCAAGCAGCCAGTGCTGCCGACGTGGATTCGGCCATCCCGTTTGGCTATGCCCAGATGTCAACCGTATTCCAAGGCTGGCAGAACAACGTGAACGTCTTGGGCACAGTTGGCGGGGTGGGGGCACTGGGTGGCACTGACGTCCAACAGGCACTGGAAGTAGCGAAGTTCCGACAGACCTACTGCGGAGGGCTCAGTGCTGGAGCTTGCGACGCAAGGGTGGACGACGCTATTGCCGACAGAGCGACGCGTGCCTTGATACTCGGAGCCACCACCGTCGCGATTCCGACGGCCATACAGGCCCTAGGAGGATTACGCCCTGTCAGCCCCTCCAGGAATTCTGTTCGGCCAACGGAGATCACCAGCGACGGGGATCTTTCAAATGTCTATTCGACGCAGAATCAAACCGTCGTCCATATGCCCATCAGGGGCACTTCCATTGAGGACATTTCTGGGGCAACAGTATTCACGATGCCCCCACAAGGACAAAGAATCTCGGGGCAAAACGCCGGGGTGCGGCTTGGGGCTTGGGGTGAAGGTCCGAGCGGCCTCGGTACGGAGATCATTGAGCAACTGTCGCCAGGGACCAGGCCCCTGCAAACCGGCGGAGGCTATGGTGTGGATAGCATTGGCGGGAAGATTAATACGGAGAACAAGACGATTCCCGCATTCGAGATCAAAACGACTGATACCGGGAATCGGCAGCCTGTCGACAAACCAAAGCCGCTTCCTGAACGAGTGAATGATTGGGTCAATGAAGCCGCGAATACAGGCATGATCAGTGGACAGCGCGTTAGCGCAGCTGATAGGGCGTATGCAAGGGGGCTACAAAATTTGCTTCGCGAAGGCTATACGATTCAACCTTACGTAGTTGAAGTCGCTGTCCCACCGCAAGGGCAGAGTGCGCGTCCGACAGTGACCGTAGTTCCGTGGCCTGTTCCCAAGGGGTTACCACGTCCTGGCACCGCACCTTGATCATTTTCGACTCCGAGGAGAAATCTTGCACATCGACCCACCGCTCGTAAAGACACTCGATTCCTGGCCTTCGTTGAAAAAACACCTTCGGATGAATGAAGAGTGGCTGCAGTCGTTTGAATCATCTGACCTTCAAACTCTTGGCGACTACGCGAGCACGGGACGAATTGTTCACACATCCATATTGACGGGTCATGAGGAAGTGGTGAGTCATCCCTCGCGATCCGCGTTTCTAAGTGGGGCGCTCGAAACGACGTCGATAGCAAAGGTAATGCATGGGTGCCGACTGGCGCCTGCTGATACGGCACGTGATCAATTTGCGCTCGGAGTTCTCTATCGAGAGCTTTCGTTCTTGCAGACCGTATTGGTTGAATCCGAGTTCCCCGCGCGCTTTGGACGGAAGCTTTGCGGCATGTCGGTTGGATTCGCCGGTTGGTTGGGTCTTGCCGCCGCGGTGGGTGATTTGGTCGTTCTGGAGCGCTGGGCTTCTTTGGCCGTAGATGTGATGAGGCGCGGCTACTTGCGTGACGCCGATTCGCGCGGACTGTTGCAATGGATCTTGCGTTTGTGGTGCGATGTGCGGCGCATCGACTATCCGGGTACGAACTATCCGCGCTATGCAGTAGCAGAGGAAATACTGCAGAACTGGGACACTCAGGACTCCGAGACCCTCGGAAAATGGCTCGTGCAACTGTGCAATCAACATACTCGTTTGACTGGCGTTCAAGAGTTTGCCGATTTTTCAAATAGCTTCAGCCATTTTCCCGTTGAGGTGCTGATGTTGTTTCGGTTGCGAGAGCAAGCAGGCCTTGTGAATCCACAGGTCAATCACCCACTCATGAAATTCCCTTGGTCGCGCTTGTGGCCAATCGGACCTGCGGTACCAGACGAGCTGCTTTCTGGTCTGTACCATCGACTCGAGAGTGATGAAGGCCTAACGGTGCGAGGCTTGTATCGACAACTTTCCACTTCCTAGCGGGCATGTGTTCGCACGCGTTGTCTGATTCTTGCGCGGCACTCTCGCTCTTCTACGCGCTTAATGTCCGCGATGAAAATTGAATGACGGCGTTCGAAGCTGCATTCTCGCCAATCCTATTGATTCTCCAGATGCTAAAAAATAAGTTCTCCGCGCCAAGTCTTGCATTGCTGGTTGCGTTCTGGCTGGCCGGTTGCGCATACGACGGCGCTGGCTATCCCAAGCCCGAATACAACTATGCGGCCCAAGCAGGCGATTCGGAGTTCTTCTTCGAGTCCGAATTCGGAACCAACTCGCAGTTCAAAGCCAAGACAGAAGCCGTGCAGGACGGCGACGACTGCCTCGACACCAAACGGGTGGCGTACCTGCAGCAGATGGACTCCTACCTACGCAGAGCGGACGCGCCGGGCCCTTGGAAGATCGCGGCCCCTGCCGATAAGCCGATTCTGATCGCGGGTCAGTGGACGCGCTATTCCTCAGCTGGCTATGACTATCTGAGCCAGAGAAAGACCGTCATGCCGGCGACGAGTTGTCCCTGGGCGGCAAAGATCTTGACCCCGAAGCCCGGCGCGAGATACCGAGTGCACCTTTTCAAGGCCGGGCCAATGGCATGTTCACTTTCGGTGACTTCGATGGACGGCGCGCCGGTCGAAACGAAGGATGCGCCGAGCTGCGCGCGTCCGCCCAGATAACCCGCACCACAAGCAACCTGACGGCATGACCGCATGGCCGTTGCCCCTTTGCGCGCCGCGTAAGAGCACATTCCAAATGAACACCCAAAATAGACCGCGTGCGCGTGCGCTGTTGACCACGGCCATCCTCGGCCTGCCGTCGCTCGCGTCAGCCCAACTGGCGAGCACTCCCCAACCCTTCGTCGAACAGCAACGCCAGCAGGAACGCGAGCGCGCCCTGCGCGAGCAGAACGAGCGCACGGTCGACCTGCGGCTGCAGGCCGCACCGCCCGCACCCACTCAGCGCATCGCGGCCTCCGAAGCACCGTGCTTCCGCATCGACCGCGTGCTGCTGGTGGGCGAGCAGGCCGAGGCCTTCCAGTGGGCTGTTTCCGATTTGTCAGGTCCTGAAGGCAACGATTCACCTCTTGGCCGCTGCCTGGGCACCGCCGGCGTAAACGTGGTGCTCGCCCGCGCCCAGCAGGCGGCGATTGCGCGCGGCTTCGTCACCACCCGCGTGCTGGCCGCGCCGCAGGACCTCTCCACCGGCACCTTGACCCTGTCGCTGGTCCCCGGGCGCATCGCGGCCATCCGGACCACGCCTGATTCTTCCTCCACGCTGCTGGGCAGTTCCGCGTTGCTGGCTTCGGCCATTCCCGCCCGTCCGGGCGACCTGCTGAACCTGCGCGACATCGAGCAGGGCCTGGAGAACCTCAAGCGCGCGCCCACGGCCGAGGCCGACATCCAGATCGAGCCCTCGACCGCACCCGGTGCCAGGCCGGGCGACAGCGACCTGGTGGTCAAGTACGTGCAGGCCAAGAAGTGGCGCCTCACCCTGAGCCTGGACGACAGCGGCACCGAGGCCACCGGCCGCTACCAGGCCGGCGCCACGCTGTCGCTGGACAACCCGTTCGGCCTGAACGACCTGTTCTATGTCAGCGCCAACCACAACATCAACGGCCACGTCTTCAGCGATCCGGCCAAGGGCACCGAAGGCCAGACGGTGCACTACTCGCTGCCCTACGGCTACTGGATGCTGGGCCTCACGGCCTCCAACAGCCAGTACCACCAGCGCGTGGCCGGGTTGAACCAGGACTATGTCTACGCGGGCAAGACCAACAACGCCGAGGTCAAGCTCTCGCGCCTGCTGTACCGCGACCAGAGCCGCAAGACCACGCTGGCGCTGAAGGGCTTCCGGCGCGAATCGCGCAACTTCGTGGACGACACCGAGGTCGAGGTGCAGCACCGGGTGGTGGGTGGCTGGGAGCTCGGGCTGAACCACAAGGAGTTCATCGGCGAGGCCACCCTGGAGGGCACGCTCGCCTACAAGCACGGCACGGGCGGCTTCGGGTCGATCGCGGCGCCGGAAGAAGCATTCGGCGAGGGCAGCTCGCGCATGCGGCTGTACACGGCGGAGGTGAGCCTGAACGCGCCGTTCAAGCTGGGCGAAGAGAAGCTGCGCTACTCGGGCCTGGTGCGCGCGCAGTGGAACCGCACGCCGCTCACGCCGCAGGACCGCTTCGCCATCGGCGGGCGCTACACAGTGCGCGGCTTCGACGGCGAGACGAGCCTGATGGGCGAGCGCGGCTGGCTGATCCGCAACGACATCGGCTGGGCCATGGGGCAGAGCGGGGCGGAGCTGTATGTCGGTGCCGACTACGGGCATGTCGGCGGGCGTTCCACCGCGGACCTGCTGGGCCGCAGCCTCGCGGGCGCGGTCCTCGGGGTGCGGGGGCAGTGGAGCAAGCTCAGCTATGACTTCTACATGGGGGCGCCGATCCGCAAGCCCGAGGGGTATCGCACGGCCAAGACCACCTTCGGCTTCAACCTGAATGCGAGTTTCTGATTAGCGATCATGCCCAAGGGCACACCGAATTCGTTCTCGATGCGAGGCATCTGGCGCATGGAAGACCGCTGGGAAGTCACACTTATCCGGCAAGGCCAGCGCCATCGCCGCGTGTTCTTGCTCAGTACGCACGGTGGAGTTCGTGCTTCGTTGAAAGTCGCCAAACAATGGCGCGATGAGATCGAAGCCGAGAAGCCGCTCACGCCTCGCCATGTACAGGCAGCCAAGCCGCGCGTCGATTCGCCCAGTGGCATCGCTGGCGTGACTTGCATCCGTTGTACCCCCGATGGCAAACCGTCGATCTGGCGAGCACAGACGCGCATTGGTGATCGGAACGTCAGCAAGTCGTTCAGCGTCGGGCGCTATGGTGCCCGCGCGTTGGACCTGGCGATCTCCGAGCGTGACAAGCAACTCGAACAAATGAAGCAGTGGCTGGAGTCGCGCCATGCATGACCTTGGGCGCACCGTTATCCGCATGAATTTTGCAGCAGTCCACATTCCTCAGCGCCCTTGAGGTGCATGGGCACCGTAGAAAGCAGGAAGGACGATGGTGATCGACGAAGGATCGATATCCGACCGTTGCGGCGGTCTCTCCACCAGGCCATCCCGCAATTTTCATATGCACTGTCAAAAGTGATAGTTGTCGAATGACATACTTCGTCGCACCCTAGACGCAGATCCAGGCGGAGAACTTTTTGTGGGAGCAGGCCGCCCCTGGGTCCGACAGCTGTTCAGGGCGCAGTCACTCTTGCCTGGCACTGGTTCTGCTCCTATTCGAGCTCTTCAAGCCGGGGACTTCACATCCAACGATGCACGGCCTGAAAGCACGGCACCCAAAAGGATCTGTCATGGAACTCGACGCCCACGTAAACCGCCGCGAACCCGGTCCGCAGACCGTCGGTATGCCTGCATTCTTTCGCATGGCTGACGTGATTCGCATCACTGCACTGAGTCGCGCCACCGTATACCGAAGAATTGCCGAAGGCAAGTTCCCGCCTCCCGTGCACCTGGGAGGCCGCGCCTCTGGATGGCCGCGTGCAGCGCTTCAGCGCTGGATCGATGATCCGGACGGCTATTCGAATTCGCCCATCACGCATCCGAGTCGAATGAACTGAACGAAGCGAGACTCTCCGCGTCCTTCGCGGACCGGACTTCCCTAGCAGATTTGTCAGTTGTCCGAAGTCGAGCTTTGTCGCACGCTCGGCGCAACTCCATGCGGATAACAATTTTTAAGAACCGCCGGATTGGGCTGCGATTGCCGGGGCGAGTCCGAACGGCAGCGCTGCTCTGCTTTGTCCAGAGTCTTCAAGTCAGAAATTCAATGTCCGCAAGCACGCCGCCAAGGCTCGACCCAATTTCAAGGAGTTGTCATGCAATTGGAATCCCATGCCAATCACCGCCATGTTGATCTGTCGAGCGCGACAGGCCCCGCATTTTTTCGCATGGCCGACGTGATACGGATCACCGCACTGAGCCGCGCCACCTTGTATCGCAGGACTGCCGGATGCAAGTTTCCGCCTCAAGTGCATTTGGGCGGACACGCCTGTGGATGGCCGCGTGGGGCGCTTCAGCAATGGATTGATGATCCGGAGGGATATTCGAACTCTCGCGGACTGGTTGATCTAGCCGAGCCCGCTACCTGATGCAGGAGAATCTCGAGAATCCGCTTCGCCATTGGGACGGCCGGGAAGGCATCCCTGCCGCCATAGTCAAGAAGACGCGCGCGGCCTTCCTGGATGCGCTGCGGCAGGTGCGCGAGGCCAACAATGTGGCGGGCGCGGAAGACGCGGCCTATACCGAAGCGGTCGCCCGGGCGGTCTCGGAATTTCTCGAGGTTGTCGGCGCGCTCAACCGCAAGCACGAATTTCTCTACACGCTGGAGCGCGACGAGGTGATTGACGCCGTCGACATGCTTGCCGCGCAACTTTCCGAGGACGCACGAGCCGCGCTCGATCCCGCTCGACGACTGAGTCAACCACCCTTGGCTGTCGGGTGGCCCTGGGCAGCTAGGATGGCCGCGATCGGCCCAGACGGTGCGCTTTCTCGACTGGCGCGACGGCCAGATGCGCCATGGCAAGGTGGTCGCCATGAGGGACACGCAGGTGACTTTGCACGAGGAAGGCACGCGACGCGAGTGGAAGCTGCCCTATGCCGCCGTCGAACCACCGGATCCTGCAAGCCCGCCCGCAACGGCTTCTGCGCGCGCAGCACCACCGCGGAGCATGCCTTCACGGGGCGACTTCCGCTGCGGCGAGAAGGTCTCGTTCGACGACAGCTACCTCCAGCCGCAGGTAGGCGTCATCGTGCGCATCAACCAGCGCACCGCCACCGTCGACACGGGCAACGGGCATTCATGGCGAGTGCCGTTCCACATGCTGCGCCAGGTCTTCGACATCTTATGATTCGGCCGCGGTCAAGAGGGCCGTGAGCTGACGCTTACACAAAGATGAGCCGCGTGATCGTTTCAACGGCGCCATGCGACCCGTCCGCCTCGCTGGTGAGCGAAGTTCGGCGCATTACAAACCTCGGAGTTCTCGACGTGCGGGACCGCCTTTCCGCCGGGAAGCCCGTGTTCGACCAGGAGCTCTTCTTCCATCGTACAGAAGACGTCTTTGCAAAAGCGCTTGCGCTGCTTTCGGCTCTGGAGCGTGCCGGGCATCGGCCTCTTGTCAGTGAGGCTGGTCGGCCAATCGCTCCGCAGATCTTGCGAAACATTTTCCAGGCGTCCGAAGAAGAGGCCGAGGAATTTCGCCGGCTCGACGACTTGGGACATGGGTAGGCGAAAGCAGAATTGGCCAGAAGCAACCCTTCAACTGACCAACTCAAATCGCACCAATGCTTGAACTGAGACCTTCGGAGTTCCATCGCGTCGCTTCCTTATTCGACGATCTTCCGTACGGTCCCAACATCCCCAATTCCGTCATCGCCGGTATCGGGCGTGGCCGCGTATTCGCGAACGATCCGGCGCGGCCAACCGCGGCCCTCGTCTACAAGAACGGCGCCTGCACGCTCGCCGGTGCCGCCGACGTCCGAAAGACCAGATTGGGCGGCCCGCGGTCCTGAAGGCCCTGGAGTCAACCATCGAAGGGATGTTTCCAGGTGGCTTGGCAGAAGGTGTGATGGGGATGTCATCAAAGGCCTTGAGGCCAGCGGCTTTGTGGCCATCGGCGGGACGAAGGTCGACTACCTGGATGCAATGGCAACCGAGGCAACCGACGGTCTGTGGCCCTATATGCCGTTTTGCTTCGCCGAGCTGAGTACGAGCACTTTTCCCCGGAGACGCCTTGGCGATGGCATGTGCCGAGCCAGTTCGTGCTTTCGCATGTGACTGTTCTGGGACAGGTCAGATGGGACCGGCTTGCGGCTCGAGGTTCAAGTTGTCGGCCGAGCCCGTCACGGTTTCCACGTAGTTGAACGACGATTTCCTGTGCTTCGAGGGGCGACGCTTCAGAACGCTCTGATGCGCAAAATGCTTGCACAGGGGTTTGAGCACCACATCCAGTCGCGCAGCGCGGGTCAGAGGTGCGGCAAGAACACCTGGCAGAACTGCTCATACGCGGTCTGTGGCGAATATGTCCTGTCATGTGCCAAGTAGCCGTCCATGTCGCTCAAGAACTTGCGCGACTTCATTCGGCGCACCAGCTCTGCTTCGATGTTGGCAGCGCTGAACGTGCTGCCCTCCTGCCTCATATAGAAGCGGAAGGCTTCGCCGACTCGACCCGGGTTCACCTTGGAGACCGCATGGGGCTGTTGCGATGTCTCCCACGCCCAGACGATGTCGAACAGGTCTCGACCGTGTTCGCGCTGGAGCAGCGCGCGCAGCTTTGTGCCGAGCATCTCGTCGAGGTCGTATGACGCCACGGCAATGTGCCGTGCCGCGCCGGGCCCGGGAACCTGGACTTTGACGGTCACGAGAGGGAAGAAGCTCTTGTTCTCGTTGGTGTTGACCTCGACTTTGAGGTGGGCGAGCGCCGCGTCAGAACTCGTGGGGTCGTAGGTGTATGTGCTGCGGATGATTTTTGACTTGGCCACCAGGTTGCGAACAGTCAACTGAATGTCCGTCATCACCGACTCGACCGGATTACCAAGAAGCGGCTTCAGTACTCGTGTGAGTGCCTTCTTGATGTGGCCGGGCGGACGGTCGCCCACCAGCACCAAGTCGATGTCTTCCGAATACCTGCTCGCCGGTGCGAGGTGCGCCTTGTGAAGCACCGTGCCTCCGCGCATTGCGACTTGGCCCGTCAAGAACTTGTCCTCGAAGATGGCGGCCACGGCCTGGCTGATGAGGTAGTCCTGTTCAACCGCTCCACGGAGCCACTGGCCGCCACTGCGCTAGTTCCTGCACGCTGATCATCCTCGCATCTCCTTCAGTAGTTCGTGCTGGTTCGACGTGTACTCGATGGCCCATTTGCCGTCGACCAGGTGCATGGTGGCTTGGTCATCTCGGGGCGTGACCAGCGGCTGCACACTGCGCCGTTGCTGATGCAGCCAGCTGGCGACCGTATCTGCCAAGCGCCCCCCTCCGAGCTGGTCGAGCACGAACCCGAAGCGCTGGACGGCCGGCACTTGGTTCAGGGCCCTTACAGCGTCGCGCACGCCGACCGACGTCATCTTCGGTAGGAGGTCGTGGGCAATCCGAGCGACGGCCTCCAGTCCGCCCACGGTGTTTTGGTGTCGAATGAGGTCAAGCACGGTGGCTTCACGAGTGCTGATGCGCATGCGCGCCATCTTGGTCCGCTCGTGAACCACGGGGGTGTCGCCCAAGGCCTTCTTGACAACGAATTCCACACGCAGCTTGCCCACTGCAAGCGGCCGCCGAGGCCGGCTCACCATGACTTGAGTGGCTTGATAGGCGTAATGGGACGAACCCCAAAAGCGTGCGGCGCTCAGAAGGGCCAGGTAGTACGCTGGTTCCTGGTCGCGCATGAGGTCATCCAGCCACCAGTCGACTGGTGGGGCGCCATAGTGCGCTTGCTCCGGAGGTACGATGAGCCAGCGGGCCGCGTTCTTCTGGGCCAATACGATGCGTCCCGCCCTGGAAAGGCGCTGCAGCGCCATCTGGGACGCGGGGCCGCCCGGTTCGCGGCCCGTGTGGCGGGCGAACTCGTCTTCGCGGAACAGGTACCGAGCCTGCGACTGAAGATTGCGCAGCAACTCTGCGCTTCTTTCCTGCCCAACGGGGAAAGCTTGTGTGGGAGGCGTGGGGGCCAAAATGGAAGGCCTCTGAGTTCAAAAGCGTTTGCGAAAATTATCGTTTTTTGTATATTTACGCAAACGTTCTTGCGCCCGGACGTCGGGCACCTTTCGGTCACCGCACGCGTGAACACGGAAATGAGCTTGCACGTGCTGGCTTACAACCTGAAGCGCATGATCGCGATCCTGGGTATGAACCAAACGATGAAGGCGACAAGGCCTATTGGGGGAGTGAGGCTCTTCAATCGCCATTGCAACGCTTTCGGCGACTCAGGAGCATGCCAGGTCACCCGTTTCTGCGGCGAGGCCACTGGACGAGTGCGTGACGCCGATCACAGCTTCGCGGTCACCGAAGCTGTTTCCACACGACCTCGGCCACGAGCGGACTTACGTTCCATCGCCCCAATACTCGCGCCCGGCGGAAAGCTCAGGCCTTCCTGAGCGTTGTGTGCTCGGGTTACTGCGGGTAACATCTCGCCAGCACCATAGAAAACGGCCAACGAGCGGGTGCAAAAAAACATAAGCGGCGGTACTCCTCCGGGGAGACGCCTCGGGTAGTCGAGGGTTAGGGCGGTACCGGCTAATCAGGTCGCGCGCCCGTTGGAGGGAATCCGGATGCGAACCTGGGCGAAGGTACTCGATTGGGTTGGTGTTGCCATCTTCGGGATTGGCGCACTTGCGATGGCTCGCTATCCGCGGGCCTCACCGCTGGTCATGGTGATTCACTTGCTGCCGCTTGGCGCGGCACTGATTGCCTTTCGACAGGACTCCTCCCGCCTTGCCGTCGTGGTGGCACTCCTTCTCAACGGCCTGTGGATGGCCGGCTTGTCCGCAGGAATTACCTTCATCCTGTGGTCGCTCCCGCTCCGAGAAGGCTTCTTCATCGCGGTCTTCGTTGCCCTGCTGGCAATGCCTTGCCTGCTCAATCTTCTTGCCCTGACGGCATCCAAGAGGCGCGAGACGGCGGGTGCGCCCGCTTCCGAACACACCACTTTCGCGCCGGCGGAATGATGGCGGCAAGCAAGAACTCGTTTTCTGGCTTCAAGCGAGAGCTTGCGCTTCGCGGGCTGGCGGGTGCCCGAGTGCCCGTATCCGCGCTCGCGCGCACATTGCCGTCGACAGGCCGAGCCCCCCAAAAGAACTCAAAGACCGAGGAACAGAAATGAACATGGAGCAGGTTGGCTCGATGGTGCCGTTGTTGCTGTTCATCGCGCTCGTTGCGGGCTGCGTATGGCTCACCCGCCGGTCGGCACGCCAGAGGGAGGTTCAAGGAGAGACGCTGTACGGAACCAAAGGCTGGCTCGGCTTCTTTCTTGTCACGGCGTTCGTCCTCACACCCCTGGTAGGCATCGGGACGCAGCTGAAGACCTTCGCAGACGTCGAGCTGCGCACCCCCGCGGTCCTGGAACTTGCGGGCTACGTGCCTTACAAGGCCTTCTGCTGGTGCCTGCTGCTGGGCGTCATCGTTTGGCAAGTCTGGATGGCCAATCGGCTTCGCACGAGGTACGAGCCGGAGAGCGTGGCGCATGCCAAGCTCTTTCTGGCCCTCAGTCCATTCGTCATGTATCTCGGCGACGTGGGTGCGGCCTGGGCGTTCCTGGACGTCAATGCAGCTGGCGAAGATGCCGGACGCACCGTGCGCGGCTTCATCTCCAGCTTCCTCTGGTTCCTGTATTTCACGAACTCCGAGCGGGTGAAGAACACGTACTTTGGCGCCGAGAAGAGCGCCGGTTCCGCCCCCTTTGAGCCTGGACGCCCGCGTGTAAGGAATTTGAAGGGGCTGGAGCAGCGCCGGGAGCCAGTGTTTACAGACGTTCCGGTGCCACTGGCGCCTGCGGCGGACCTCACCAGCTCCCCCGCCGAGGACGAGGGAGAGCAGGTCTGGTGGTATGCGGAAGGCGAGCACAGAAGCGGGCCCGTGTCGGCTGCGCAACTCGAGCAGCTCGTGCAGGCGGGCACCATCAGCTCGAACACGCTCGTCTGGTGCGAAGGGCGCCTGACCTGGAAGCCTCTGCAGCAGATTCCGGAACTGGTCGGCGAGAGAGCGGCGCCATCCGATGTCGAGCCGGACTTCGTCAGACTTGACAGGCTGCGCGAGCGCACCGCCGGCGCACCTCTGTGGACCTCCGCGGTCGTGCTCTCCGCAGTACTGGTGTGGTTCAGCCTGGCCTTCCACCTGCCCGAGCGAGCCTCCCTCGGCTACGCACTGGGGGTTGGAGTCGGCGCGCTGCTGATTCCAGTGGTGGTGGTCGCCATCTTCTCGCTCTGGACCGCTTACCCGAGCCAACGGAAAAACCTGCAGGTCTTTGTCGGGTGCTGCGCGGTGCTGCTCGCGACCTCGGGCGCGAGTTCGCTCTCGAACCGTGGCTACGTGGAGCGCTGGTTCAACAAGGACAACCTGAGCGCAGAAGACTTCAGGTCGCAGGCCAACAAGTGCGCGCAGTTGCGCGACTTGCGGTGCCAGGAATCGAGCTGGCGCGAATACGTGCGCCTTCGGCCGGAGGATTCCCTCGGCATCGCCCGCCTCGGGTTCGTGCTAAACCAACGCGACAAGCATGAAGAAGCCATCGTTCACCTGAAAAAGTCGATGGACCTCGGAGCGGGAGCGTATGACCTCTTTGCCTATTACGCGGACAGCCACGAGAAGCTTGGCCACACCGGCGACGCCATCGAATGGTCGTACAAGGCGCTGTCCGTGGCGCCAAGCCTCGTGGATGTCAGGGGTCGGCTGGCCAGCCTGCTGCTCAAGACCCATCGACCCTACGAAGCGCTGTCGCTGCTGCAGGCGTACGACAGCCAGCTGGAGGCCAAAGGCATGCGGCCTTACTTCGCGGCGCAACGGATTTCGATTGAGACGGCCATCGACAAGGCCGAGCCGGAGAAGAACGAGGAACGCATGGCGCTGCGCCTTCCCATGTATGCGGGTCACTTCTTCGCACCCGTGACGCTCGGTTCGGGCAAGCCGAAGCCCTTCATGGTCGATACCGGCGCAAGTCTCACCAGCCTGAGCGAAGCGATGCTGCGCGACTCCAAGGCGGTGTATCGGGTGGTCGACCCCAAAGTTCTGATGACCGTGGCCGACGGTCGCAAGGTCGCAGCCAAGGGGGTGGTGGTCGACTCCATGAAGGTGGGACCCTTCGAGCTGAAGAACGTACCAGCCGTCGTCTGCGCCGATTGCGTGTCGCTCCTGGGCCAAGCCAGCCTCACCAAGTTCGACATGCAGTCCGTACGCGCCCAGGGCGTCGACTTCCTGCTGCTGGCCCAGCGCGGCACGGTGCCGCCGCAACCCGCAAGCAGCCAAAAAACAACATCTTCTCAGCCGAGCGCGCAAGCGCAAACCCCATGACCCCTCAGCAAATCGTCGGTACCGCTTCGCGCCTTTTTGCCATCTGGCTGCTCATCACGGCATTCCAGGCTGTTGCCATCGGCGGCGCCTTGAAGGCTGGCAGCAGCGACCCCAGTGCCGTCTGGGTGCCTTACCTCATGGGCGGCTTTTATTTGTTGGCGGGCCTGCTGTGCTGGTTCTTCCCCATGGTCATTGCGCACAAGCTTGTCCCCAGGACGAAATACGACGACGTCCTGCGCGTTCCGGCTCAGCAGGCGTTGGTCGTGGCATGCGTGGTCCTGGGCCTGCTCGTCATTGCATTCAAGGCGCTCGCCCCCGTCATGGGCTATCTCTCGGTGTGCGCGCTGTGGATTGGCAGCGGCCAGCCGGTCTCGACCATGGACGCAGGCCGGCACATCGACGGATTCATCGGCTTCGCCCAACTGGCCCTTGGGCTCTTTCTTGTCCTGAAGGCTCAGGTGGTGGCAAAACGCCTGCTGGACGAACCGCAGGCGCCTGAACACGAGCTTCGCAGTGAGGTGAGCTAGGTTCGGCTGCAATCTTTAGAAGCCGGGTACATCCCTTCGACACCATGACCGATAAGATAGATATCAACTGCCCGCATCACGGGCAAGCGGCACTTGCTTCGGTGTGCGGGCATCTGATCCAGAATCACGGCGTTCCGTTAGGCTTCATTGAGAACAGTGATGACCCTGATGACAAGCAAGGCTGGTGCTACGCCTGCGAGCTGGTCTATCTGCAGGAAGAGGACAGGAGCGAGCGCTTCCGGGCCTTTACTCAACACACTGTCCTGTGCTCGCACTGCTACGACCAGGTCAAAGCCCATCATCAGTTCGAACCGCCCGGAACGGCGGCGGTCGGGACGGGAGATGGCACCTAACCCGGTCCGTGATTGCTAAGGTGTCGCCCAGAACCGGACATTCGGAGCGGCAGGCAGAATTCGGCCATCAGAGTTGACATTGGGGAAGTGATGGAGCTAGCGGCGAGTGCAGTGCGGGTCTCGCGATGGTTGCGGGAGTACCGCGCATCTTGCAGTATCGGACTGCTAGTCGTTGCTGGCTTGATGCTGATGCACCGAGCAGAAATGAGGGCTGCCGCCGAGAAGACTCTCACGGCGCGTGACGTAACGCTGAAGTACGTCGGCCCGATTGGAAAAGCAATCAGCAGGTCTGGTATCAATCATGGAACGACGAAGTTCGACGCCGGTCTGGGCATTGGAATCGCAAACGACATTGATCGTGACGAACTCCTGCTGAGACTCCGGCCCGTGCTATATCTTCCCTTTGCATCGATTCTCAGCGTCACACAAGAGCAAGCGGGCGCTGTTGAAGCCGCAGGTCCCAGAGTGCGGATAGGGCTGCATCTGGGTGAGGTCGTCACGTTGGAGAGCGCTGCTGGACCTGTTCTGTCGTATCAGGCATATGTCGAGGAGATCGAGCGACGTCGCGGCCGATGGTTGATCGGGGCCATCGTGGCAGCGGTAGTTTCAGTGGCTATCTATGTTGGGACGTCGCATGTACGCACACACGAGTAGTGCCGCAGTCGGCCAAGAGAAGCCCTTCGCTAGACAGGCAGAATTCGAGATTGCCACTGCCAAGCCAAGCCACTCAAATGCCTGAAGTACATCCTCGCGGCCAAGTGTTGGCCTTCGACCAATCTTTGAATACGTTCGTCGCACAGCCTGGATTGATGTTGCCGTGCACCAATATCGCTGAAATGCTTGAGCAGATTGAAGCAAGGACCGGCGCCTACATTGTGCCGCACGACCCGCCGAAATATTTTCGGTACCACCTGTCGCGTGACGACCCAACTTTTGTGCTTGTGGACATTCATGTCACCCGTGATGGAGAAGAAATATGCATCAAACAAGATATGTCGTTTCCGCTGTTTCCGAGCGACACGGTGATATTCGGCCGTCTTGCCTGCTGAGCAGTCGACGTGACGTCATCGCCATTTGAACTGTGGCCGTTCCGACGTGGCAACGTCGTGAGCTTTGGAAGCGCACCTAGACTTCCGTCGCCGGCCAAGAGCGGCCGGTCGCATTGCCGGTTCGGCTTCTATTTGGTAATGTGAACTTGTACAGTCTTCCGGTCCCCGAACCTTGCTGTACGCCGTGCGGCGAGAATCCGTGAGGCGCCCATACATCAACACTCATGCAAGCTGCGAGTCACTTCGTTCTTCGTCCCTTCGTCGAGAGCGACGCCGTTTCCTTTGCTGAGGCCGTTCGCGAGTCGGGTGCTACGGTGGGCAAGTGGATGTCTTGGGCACATGCCGGCTACACCGATTCCGATGCACTGTCTTGGTTTTCACATTGCGCGCAGGAACGCGCAAACGGAGCGAGTCACGAATTCGGGATCTTCGATGCCCAGTCAAGATGCTTTGTGGGTGGGTGTGGCTTGAACCAATTCAATGCCCTCAATGGGTTCTGCAATCTCGGCTACTGGGTTCGTGAGTCCTGGCATCGCCGGGGTGCCGCCTCCGCAGCCATTCAGACCCTATCTCGCGTGGCTTTTTCAGAGCTTCAGCTTGGTCGAGTTGAAATCGTCGTCGCGGCAGACAACGCCCCCAGCCTTGCGTTGGCGGCCAAGTCCGGGGCCTTGCGCGAATGCCTGGCTCGCAATCGTTTAAAGGTGCATGGGAAATTCACCGACGCCTACGTTTTCTCGCTTGTTCCCGAGTCTAGTGCCCAATCTCTGAGCCAAACCGGTGGTCCTATACCGACATGAAAACAATCTCTTGCGTCGGGGCATTGGCATTCAGTCGTTCATTGCCCTCAACCCACAAAAGATTGGAGTTTCATGGCTAATTGGAAAGGGCGACTCTCCGTCCTCGCCTTTGGTGCAGCCATCGCGGGGATCGGCTACCTGCTGTGGGCCAGCGGTGATCGGGTTGGTTTCTTGTTTGGGCTCATCGGTGGTGCTTGCATCGCTGTGAGCGCCATGCTGCCGAATAGCCTGTTTGAGAAGACCGTTAGCTTTGTCGGTCGATTCTGGTAAGGCTGCGCAATCGTGGATGCAACAGCTGTCATCGGCCAATTGCGGGCCTTCGAGGGGTGGCGCCGAAGGACAGTGAACATGTACAGAGGAGTGACGTGAACACGGCTGACGACGGCCAACTCGGGGCGGCGCGCAGAGCGGTCGTGGACGCCGCTCGGGGCCTCGCGGATGACACGGTACCCTTTATTGAGGGCGTCAGGCAATTGGCAGCGCTGAGCTTTGAAGTGTCACGGCTTGACCATGACCCGGACTTCACGTTGTTCGTCGCCGTTGCGAGTGAAGCGGACCACCTTCCGCCGCACGAGCTCCGCAGTCAATGTGCGCCGGCCTGGCTAGAACAGTGCGACCGCGAGGCGCGCGAGCTCGAGGCTCTTCACCGGAAGCAGGTTCGCGCTGCATGTGCGCGCCTCGTCGGCCGGTTTTCCTCATGAGCGTGGAGCCAGCCGGTGGGCAGAATGCGACCAGAGCCAGTCATTGTTCCCGCAAGCGAAGATCAGCGGATGGCGGACATTCAAGCCCTACGACTTCGGT
Organism: Variovorax sp. V116; assembly: GCF_041154435.1. Lineage (NCBI taxonomy): Bacteria > Pseudomonadati > Pseudomonadota > Betaproteobacteria > Burkholderiales > Comamonadaceae > Variovorax > Variovorax sp. V116. Next base: position 4,664,184 of record NZ_AP028661.1, on the reverse strand, counting down.
GAATCAAATGAGCTCCGGCAGCAAACGCAATGTTGCCAACATACTGATTCTTTTGGGTGTAGCCCCGACTGTGCTTTGGCTTGGCCTCCTGGCGATCAGCGGTGTGCTGACACCGTGGGCCGCCGTCGGCGTCATCTGGATCGGCATTCCTCTATGTTTTCTGAGCCTGCTGATTTCCGGAAGCGCGTGGGTATGGGCGCATGATCTTGCAAAAGCTAATCCTGAAAAATGGCGCGGTGCTCACCGCGTTCCTGGATGGGTCGCGACCGCTGTCGCTGGTCTCGCAGTCGTAGCAGTGATTGCCATCAACGCTCAGGGCTCAAGGCCGCCCACCGAACTCCCATCTCGATCAGTGCAGCTGTCGGCAGAGGAAAATGCAGCGATCGAACGGCAGGCGAGATCAAAGATCGAAGAGTTGACCGGCAAGCCCGTTGCGACAACGCCGCCCGCTCGCTAGTGGCGGATCCGGCCATGAGCAAACCCTGAACATCGTCGTCAATCGTAGATGTCGTATTCGACAAGCAGGTCCTTCATGGCATCCTCGACGCCGTAGCCGATGTTCTGACTGATGCGACATACGGCTTCCAGTCGTTCCATGAGCAAGGGTCGCTGCTCATCCGGCAGTTTCGAAATGGCCTTCAACGCCTGCTCGAACATTCGCACCAACGCGTTGAAAAAGTCTTCGTCCTGCAGGCCAACTTCAACGCTGAAGCCTGATCCGCGCTCGCAGTAGAAGACCATCAACTCTGCGAGGCCCTCCGGTTGGCCAATTGCCTTCCTGTAATTCGCGATGGCCTTCTTGGCCTCGGCGACGGACACGGTCTGGTTCCGGAACATGTCGGGCCAAAGGCAGCGGCTGATGGTGATCTTGTACGGCTCCAGGATATCTTCGCCCAGCCCGAAACGGGCGTGAAGGAAAATCTGGATGCTCTTGTCGGCCGTGTACAGGTCATGCACCAGGCCGACCAGTCCATCGTGGTCGAAGTGGATCAGTCTGGCCTTGACGTCGCTCCAGGACGTGGATCTCTTGGTCTTGCTTGCTTTCATCTCTGTGCGTGTCGGAATTGAAGCCTGTACGACGCCTGGCGGGTGAGACCATGTTGCTGGCGAATGCCAAATTGCCAAAGTACCATCGTAAGGTCGAACTGCCGCCTTGCGGCGGCCGAGGCTAATCAGAGGCGGTGCCGTGCAAACGGTCCATCGTCGAACGGAAAGGGGCGATGCTATGGGGTATGACATGGTCAAGGTCGAAGAGGCGGTTCTGGCGTTGCTCGGCGTCTTTGAGTTCGACAACGGACGCGTATGGAAGCGATATGACTTCGCAACCATGGACGGGCTCCACGAAAAAGGGCTCATCACGGAGGCCCACGGCAGGCAGGAGTCGGTCTACCTGACGGACGAAGGGATGCGTCGTGCCAAGGAGCTCGCGGCCAAATGCTTCGGAACCAACGGGGCGGCGCCAGTGCGCCAGTAGCTGCGGCAGAATCCGGCCAACATCAGTCATTCGTGAGGGACGCCGAATCGCCTGTCTCTGGTACTCAGCGGCTCGTGTAGTGACGATTGGCCTGGAGCACACCTTTGTCGACCGCCTCGCTTTTTCTCGTTCAAGATGAACCCTCCACCAACTCATATACCCGGAAAGCCGTATCACTTCTTCTCTATCCCACTGATGATTCAGCCAAACCTGTGGGATGAGAAGTCCTCAGTAAGATTTCGCGGCCTGCAGTTTTCCGGGCTCTATATGATTCCTGTGCTGATCATGTCCGTCATTATCCCGCTCGTAGTGTTGTTCTCCGCCATGGACTTCAGCGAGATCGGAGCGCTCTTCGCTGCGGCCCCTTTCTGGATTCTTGCCGGCTACTTCCTACTAGCTCTCGCGGTCGGTGCGTTTGTTGGCCTCTATCACTATTTCGCTTTCTTGAAATTCACCGGTCACCAGCTAGATCATTGAGATCGACGGCTTGCGGCCACAATCAGCTGTTCGCAGCGGCTAGCAAAATTCGGCCTGGATCAGTCATCCCCTTTCGCTTCCCAACGAAGATGAGCCGCGTGATCATTTCTACAGCGCCATGTGACCCGCCCGTGTCGTTGGTGAGCGAAGTTCGGCGCATTACAAACCTCGGAGTTCTCGATGTGCGAGACCGCCTTCTCGCCGGGAAGCCCGTGTTCGACCAGGAGATTTTCTTCAATCGAACAGAAGACGTCTGTGCAAAAGCGCTTGCGCTGCTTTCGGCTCTGGAGTGTGCGGGGCATCAGCCTCTTGTCAGTGAGGCTGGTCGGCCAATCACTCCGCAGATTCTGCGAAACATCTTCCAGGCATCCGAGGAGGGGGCCGAGGAGCTTCGCTGGCTCGATGACTTGGGACATGTGTAGGCGAAGGCAGAATTCGGCCAAAAGCTGCCCTTCGCATCTATTGGTCGCCGCCCCAGAAGCCATGAAGAAGTTCAAACATCACGTGTACTTTGCCAAGCCGCGCCAGGAGCAGAGGCATCTGTTTCCGCACGTCTGCTTCTCGTGCCGTAAGTCCTTCAAGAAGCCAACGCGGGAGATTGCTCGGCTCTGCCCGCAGTGCCACGGACCGATGGTGATGCTGAGTCGGAAATTTTCGGCGCCCAGAATGACCGACGTTGAGCAGTGGCGCAAGGTCGAGTTCCTGGTCAGCCACAGGTTTCGCTTTCAATCCATCCACGAGCAGCCGAGTGGATCACTCGTGGACTACCCTGCGACCTTGGCCGAAGCTAAGCTGTTCGTCGAGCGACATGCCGGCCGAGTCCGATAGCTGTGACTAACTCTGAAATCGAAGACCTGTGGATCGAAGCTTGGTCGAAACTGATCGAAATAGTGGAAGACGAGGCGCGAACCATGCGTTGTCTTCTGCCCGACGGAAATGTCGTCGATGTCGAGCAGTGCAAGGGATGGCTTCAGGATTCCGTCTACGCTGAATTCAGCGTGAACATCGAGCGCGGCTGGGTGTTCGATCGCCGTGGGGTGATCGCCTCACGCCTTGCCAGGCAATGACGCATCGCGCAGAGGCACTTTCGGCCAGAACCAGACCTTCGCGACGCAGGCAGAATTCGCCCCGAGGACTAAACCGCTCGCGCGGTAGCCCGCCGCACAGTCCGTGATTTAACAAACATCGCGCCCCTGTCTATGTTGGGAACCGAGGCAATCGGCCTCGTTCTTCGACAGGAGCACGATCATGATCCCTTCCACACCGGCTGTTTCTGCGCTGCGCCAGCGCTTGCTCGACGACATGCGCATGCGCAAGCTCGGCCCCAAGACGCAATCCGCGTACGTTCGCGCTGTGCGTTACCTCGCGGGCTTCCTTCAGCGCTCCCCCGACACGGCCACCGCGGAGGATCTGCGGCGTTTCCAGTTGCACCTGGTCGACCGGGGCGTCTCGCCGATCACGCTCAACGCCACCATCACCGGCCTGAAGTTCTTCTTCGACGTCACGCTCCATCGCGGCGAACTGGTCGAGAGGATGAGCTACGTGCATGTGCCGCAGAAGCTGCCGGTGGTGCTCAGCCGCGACGAGGCCGCACGCCTGATCGCGGCGGCCTCCAACCTCAAGTACCACACGGCACTGTCCATCGCCTACGGCACTGGCCTGCGGGTCAGCGAGATCGTTGCGCTGAAGGTCGGCGACATCGACAGCCAGCGCATGACCCTGCGCGTCGAGCAGGGCAAGGGTCGCAAGGGATCGCTATGCGATGCTCTCGCCGGTTCTTCTGGAGCGGCTGCGGGCCTGGTGGCGATATGCCAATGCGATGGGCAAGATGCTGCCCAGCGGTTGGCTGTTCCCCGGGCAGAACCCGGTCGATCCCTTGACCGCGCGCCAGCTCAACCGGGCAGTTCATGACGCCGCCGCAGCGGCCAAGATCGACAAGCGCGTCACCATGCATACGCTGCGCCACAGCTTCGCCACGCACCTGCTGGAGCAGAAGGTGGACATCCGCGTGATCCAGGTGATGCTCGGCCACAAGAAGCTGGAGACCACGTCGGTCTACACGCACGTGGCCACCGAAGTCCTGCGCGAGGTCGTCAGCCCGCTGGAGAAGCTGTCCGCGTAGGCCCTCTTCATGGCGCACTGCGCCCTGGAAGTCGCCGACATTTTCCGCACCCACGGTCCTGGCTGGCGCAACGCGCAGCGTGGTCACCTGAGCCTGGGTCAACTCAAGGTCATGTCGGCCATCGAGCAGTGCCGCAGCGCGGCGCTGGGAGGCCACGTGTTGCGTTGCGAAGGCTGCGGGCAGGATCAGATCGCCTACAACTCGTGCCGCAACCGACATTGCCCGAAGTGCCAGGCCAGTGCGGCGCAGCGCTGGCTCCAGGCGCGCCAGGCCGATCTGCTGCCGGTGGACTACTACCACGTCGTCTTCACCTTGCCGGCGCCGATCAGTGCCATCGCCTACTACAACAAGGCCGATATCTACGCCTTGCTGTTCGATGCGGCCGCCGAGACCTTGTTGACCATCGCAGCCGATCCCAAGCACCTTGGCGCAAGCATCGGCGCGACCCTGGTGCTGCATACGTGGGGATCGGCACTGACGCACCACCCGCATGTGCACGGTATCGTGCCGGGCGGAGGTCTGTCGCCGGATGGCGGGCGCTGGATCGCCTGCAAGCCCGGCTTCTTCCTGTCCGTGCGGGTGCTGTCGCGCCTGTTCAGAAGGCGCTTCCTCGAAGCGCTCGGACAGCTGCATCGCGCGGGCCGACTGCGGTTCTTCGACGAGTTCGCCGCGCTGACCGACGCGCGCGCCTTTGCGGCCTGGCTCGCGCCGCTGCGCACGTGCGAATGGGTCGTCTACGCCAAACGACCGTTCGCCGGACCCGAAGCGGTGCTGGCCTACCTGTCCCGCTACACGCACCGCGTCGCCATCTCCAACAGCCGGCTTGTTGCCATGGACGAGCAAGGCGTCACCTTCCGTTGGAAGGACTATCGGGCCAAGGGGCGCACTCGGCGCAAGACGATGACGCTCGATGCCGATGAGTTCATGCGCCGCTTCGTGCTGCATGTCCTGCCGGGCGGCTTCCACCGCATCCGACACTACGGGCTTCTGGCCAACGGCAATCGCACGGCCAACCTGGCGCGCATCCGCGAACTACTGGGGCAAGAGGCTGACGCCGTCGCGCAGATCGCGAGCCTGGATGCTGAGCCTTGCCGTTCTCCACCGACCTTCGTCTGCATGCACTGCGGCGCTGCGATGATCGTCTTGCTGACGTTGGCGCGCGGGCAGCCGATCCGTGCGCCGCCACCACAGGTCCGGGCACCATGACGACGCCGCTGCTCAGCCAACCTTCGACCCTTCTTGCTATCGGGCCGATGAGAGGAAGTCTGGTCTTCGAGTCCGGTGATGCCCTTCGTCGACCGTCCTGGCGTCAGGCGACCCAAACAACGGCTTTGATTTGCTGCGCTTCGGCAACGCCATTGGAGGCGTCCCTCGGGCTCAGCATCGGCGCCAGCTCGGGCCACGCGTTCCGAATCGCCATAGGCCGGTAGCCTTCCCCGTCCGCAGCAGCGCATTCCGCGGTTTCCTCCTTAGAGGCTTGTCCAACACCTGCCCTCAGGCCGTTGTCGTGCGCGGGCTCGTGGTGTTGCACGGGCAGGTGTCGGACAACCCTTAACCTAAGCTGACGTTCACGAAGGAAAGCATGGGCGAATTTGTAGTGACCTCGGAACGCGAGGCGAAGCTTCGGTTCCACTCTCGTCGGGATCAACGACAAGGAAGCCTCGTTAGCTACGATGTGACCCTTGAGGGTCATCGGTTCAGTGCGACGGCGCGAGTTGGCAACTCGGAGCTCGGAACGTCACCCGTGGTGCTATTCAATGAGATGGTTGCCGAACCGTCTGGCTGGGAAGGTGAGAAATCTTGGGCTGCCCTGGACGGGGAGATGAGCATGGTGGCAATTACCGATTCGCTTGGGCACGTGAATCTTGAAGTCAATCTGGACCCGAGAGACGGACCTCCCGAGTGGTAGGTTCGTCTAACGATGGTCCCTGAGGTGGGAAGCCTGGAGCAACTCGCCGCGGAGGCAGGAGCATTCTTCGGCCAACAAGAAGTCCGGCGATAGGGCTGCACCCGGCCACAAGCGGGTGCTCACGACCGTCTGGTCCGGGCGTGCGCATCTTCGGCCCGCACCCATTGCGGTGGAACTCGGACTTCATTGAAGTCCCGTGTCGGGCGCCACGAAGCAGGTGCCACAAAGGGCAGTGGCGACACGCGCTCGGAGCGAGACCGGATTCAGGTTCGACCGATGCGACTGCCATGTGATGCTCCCATTCAGCCCAGTGCAGCCCCCCGGGTTCGCCCCGGCGTCGCGCCTGCGCCTTGCGCTACGGCTTGGCGAAGAAGGAGATCGACCGCCTGTTGCACCACGCGGTGGCTCGCCAGACCTGCCCGTCGTACGACTCAACGTGGCGTGGAAGCCGCGGCCGTAGCGCGATTCAGGTCGGGCGCGCCGACAACCCTTCGATCCGCCGAGTCAGGGCGTGCACCGCGTCGGTCAGCGCCAGCAGTTCGCGTTCCTTCAGGAGGTCGATCTTCTCGTGCAGCAGTTCGATCTCCAACTCCGCCTTGACATTGATTTCGTAGTCGGTTTCCGCGTGGCGCCGGTCCTGCTCGGACTGCCGGTTCTGGCTCATCATGATTGCCGGCGCGGTGTAGGCCGCCTGGAACGACAGGAGCAGGTTCAGAAGAATGAACGGATACGGGTCCCAAGCGCCGTTCCCGGTCATCGCGTTGCCGACGATCCACAGCACGATGGCCGTGCTCTGGAAGATGATGAAGCGCCACGACCCTACGGTCGCCGCCACCGCGTCGGCCAGGCGTTGACTGCGAGTCGGTTCGCCTGCAAGGAAATGCTCGGGAGCCGTCGGCGGCTTGGCCGATCTGGCTTGCCGATGGGCGCGTCGCTGCTTGCGAAGTGACTCCAGCCGAAGCCGATCTTCGGCCGCCAGGGTCGTCGCATTTGGGGTGAGGTGTTTGTCGTTCATACGGGCTCCGATGGTGAAGTCAGGGGCGATGTCGATGGCCCGCGTCCGCCAAACGCCGCAAGCCCGGTTGCATCATGGGGCAGACAGCACGTGGATGTTTGAAGACACCGAGAAGCGTTGCACTCGTGCCCACGCCAGCGCATTCCTAGCGGCAGCTGGGTGCGCCGGCGCGCGGCTTGCGAGGAGCATCAAACCGTCGATCGAAATCGACTGGACGTTGACTCCTTGACCCGCCGAGTTCCACCGACAGCTCTGCGGCGCCAAATCTGGACGAGCGATCGTCTGCGATGGGCCCAAAGCTCCGAGGCCGCGACGCTTAGGCTGGCAGAGAATGTGATTTCGGACCGGTTCAAAATGTGCGTCACGGCCCTGATTCATTGATCACTCGCGCGGGCCCCACCGCCATTCATGGATGGAGATGCTGAAATGCCCAAAGATCACAAGACGATCCTCGCGACTGCCAACGCCGCCATCATGGATGGCGACTTCGAAGGGTTCTTGAAGTTCTGCACCGAAGACACCGTCTGGAACTTCGTGGGTGACACAATCCTGCGAGGCAAGGAGGCCGTTCGCGAGTGGATGGTCGTCGCGTACAAAGAGCCGCCCCGTTTCCAGGTTCACCACATGATCGGCGACGGCGACTTCGTTGCCGCACTCGGCGAGATCACGTTGACGGACGAGGAGGGGAACACACAGCCTCATGCGTACTGCGATGTCTGGCGATTCCGTGACGGCAAGATGGCCGAACTGCAGGCTTTCGTCGTCCTTGCCTCGTAAAGACGGCGGGAGTTGGAGGAGGCGCTTGTCGGCTTAGGTCCGTCCACGATGGCAGCGTGGGCGGCTACAGTCGGCCGAGGCTGTGTGAAAAGACTTCCAGTCCCGCCCATCAAAAAATAAAATCGATGCACCGTTCCAAGCGAGGTGCCCATGAAGCGATTCATCGAAGGCGAAGACCGACAGCAGGTCGCGCTGTTGCCGGAATGTCTTGATGACTATATCGGCGAAGACAACCCGGTGCGAGTCGTCGACGCCTTCGTCGAGGAACTTGATCTTCAGGCACTCGGCTTCAAAGGCGCGGACCCAGCTGCTACCGGTCGGCCTGCGTACCACCCGGCGGTGCTTCTCAAGCTCTACATCTACGGCTACCTGAACCGCATCCAGTCCAGCCGGCGTCTGGAGCGCGAGGCCCAGCGCAACGTCGAACTGATGTGGCTCACTGGCCGCCTTGCCCCGGACTTCAAGACCATTGCCGACTTCCGTCACGACAACGGCGCGGGCATCCGCAACGTCTGCAAGCGCTTCGTGGGCATGTGCCGGGAGCTCAAGCTGTTCACGCAGGCCATCGTGGCCATCGATGGCAGCAAGTTCAAGGCCGTCAACAGCCGCGACCGCAATGTCACCCCCGCCAAGATCGATGCGCGCCAGCGCCAGATCGAACAGAGCATCCAGCGCTACCTCGACGTGCTGGAGACGGCGGATCGCACACAGCCTGCTGAAGTGGAAGCGAAGACCGAACGCCTGCAGGACAAGATCCGAACCCTGCGCGCGCAGATGCGCCAGCTCGACGAGACCCAGGAGCAATTGAAGAAGCTGCCCGACGGGCAGATCTCCACCACCGACCCCGATGCCCGTTCGATGAACTCGCAGGCCAAGGGCTCGGGCCTGGTGGGCTACAACGTGCAGACGGCGGTCGATGCCAAGCACCATCTCATCGTGGCACACGAGGTGACGAACATCGGCAACGACCGGGCCCAGTTGAGCAAGATGGCCAAGGCGGCACGTGAGGCGATGGACACGAAGAAGCTGCAGGCCTTCGCCGACCGTGGCTACTTCAACGGCACCGAGCTCAAGGCCTGCGAGGACGCGGGCATCACGGCCTTCGTGCCCAAGCCCATGACCTCGGGCGCCAAGGCTGCGGGTCGCTTCGACAAGAGCGACTTCATCTACATCGCGAAGGACGATGAGTACCAGTGCCCTGCGGGCGAGCAGGCCATTTACCGGTTCAGCACGCTGGAGAAGAACGGGCTCAACGCGCATGTCTACTGGACCAGCGCCTGCCCCACATGCGCGATCAAAGACCAATGCACGACAGGCGACTTCCGACGCATCCGCCGATGGGAACATGAAGAAGTACTCGAGCGTGTGCAGCAGCGCCTGGACAAGAAGCCCAAGGCCATGACCTTGCGACGGCGCACCGTGGAGCATGTCTTCGGGACGTTGAAGCACTGGATGGGCTCGACGCACTTCCTGACGAAGACGCTGGCGCATGTGGGCACCGAGATGAGCCTGCATGTGCTGGCTTACAACCTCAAGCGAGTGATCGCCATCCTGGGAATGAGAAGAATGATGAAGGCGGTGCGGCTGGTGGGGCCATGAGCCTCTTTACGGCGCTTCAACGGGTGCAGAGGGCCGCTGGGCTTCAAATCCATTCGTGCCCGTCTACGACGACTGGATGGCCTGCGAGGCTGGCGGTTGCCCTCGTGACGCGGATGCTCGGCATACTGGAGCGCCGAGAGCGTTTCCACACAACCTCGGCCAAGAGCGGACCTCTGTCGCAGCGGCGAAGATCCGAGTAGCTCCATTCATCTTGGACGATCGTAATTCGGCTATGTGTGAACGCGAACCGCGACAGTTAAACGTACAACAGCAAAACGCCAGCGTCGAGCGTTCGCTGCGCGCAGAAGCAAGCTATTGGAGGCGGCACGGCGTGCCGCCGGCGTTGGCTAGTGTGGGAGTTGAGCGGGGCATCCAATGGGAAAGATCGATCGTCGTTGAACTTGGCATTGACTTCCCGGGCATGCCCAGCATATTCGGTCGGCTAGTAACGCAAGACCAGCGCTTCATTGCATTTGAGATCGACACGACTGATGAGATACGAGTGGAGCAGTGGGAGGACATAACGAGCGCCCAAAATTTCAACGAGCACAATCGAGGCACAGGCGTTGGACGCGGAGCACTGGCTCTCAGGGTTTTGCGTGAACTGAGTGCGTAGTTGCTATTCATGCTGTCGCTGAGTGCAAGCGCTTTCACCGGTGCGACTGAAGCCAACCAGGAACCGACGTTCGCGCCCGTGGCAAGATCGTGCTGATCGGCCCCGAGCCCTCGGTACTGTCCAGCTAAAAAGGCAAGCTCGCTGCACGCATCGATTTCTTTGCCGTCCAGTTGAATGATGACCCTCTCCCCGTGACGAATTCAATTCCGTATTACGCCAAGAACTACGATGTGTTTGTACTGCTTGGTGCACCGAGCTTGTTGCCTTGGCAATGGCAGGTATGGGTGAAGATCGAGCAGTTGCTCGCGCCATTTGTCCGCTCAGACCGCGGAAAGCCGACGGTCCGTTCAAGCCAAACCTCGGGTTTGGGGAAAGAGTATCGATCGGTCGCCTTCGGAAAGATGGGTTGGGATTTGAAGTCACATGCACGTTGGGCGCACGGTTCGCCCTCCAACGCCCTCGAGTCGAATTCTTGGAGGTTCCTTGGAACGGAAGCATGGGCGCCATCATGGACGGTATGCGAGAAAGAACATGAGGCGCCGGACTTCTACTTGCATCTACTTTCGGCGCCTAACGTCCAACATGGAGGCGCATCTCAGTTCGGCTCCATGTTGGTAGTCGCATTGGCAGCTTCTGCCTCTGAAATGCGCCGGGGGGAGCTCCGCGCCGCAATGACCGCCGTTGCAACGCTGCTCGAGAGCCCTCTCGTGGTTTGTAAGCACCGTGCCTGGGGTATCGCGTCAGGCACTGCGGGCGGCTTTCGGGATGCCATTCAGGATTTCGGCGTCGGGCGCGGATTGTTCAGGGAAGAAGACCCTCACGCGCAGCCGATCAGCCTCGAAACCTTTTCTGAAGCGTGGAGCTCGCTTCAAGTTTAAACAACGATGCAGGCCCAGCGACCGGGCCGCTGATTTGGCGTAGGCCCTTGTGCAGGGCTGCTGCAGAGGAATCTGTACTTCCGGTTCGGCCTCCTTTTCGCCGCTAACCTGTGCGGCTACAGTCGGCCTATCGACAATGTTTCAAAATCTGATCGGTGACGTTGTCTGTATGGAGGCGGGGCGACATCCCCGAAGAGAGGTTGTAGATGAAGTTAAAGTGGATATTTTTGGCTCTGCCCATTTTTCTTGTTGCTTGCGCTGCGCCGAGCGGCAAGCCTAAGCCCCAGTCGTGGGTGTCAGATTCAAAGAACGGAGAGTTGGTCATCTATCGGCCCGGATCGTTCGTATTCGGAGCTCGGAATGTCTACTTCTATGTAGATGGCGTTGAAGTTGCAAGTCTAGGATCAGGAACATATTCGCTGATAAAGCTTCCTCCCGGAGCTTATCGTCTTTCTCAAAAGTGGGACTGGGACATGATGATCAAAGACATAGAGATTGAAATCAATGTCCCGTCCAAGGAAAGGACATACGTCCGACTGTCGCAATTGGGCGGTGAGTTTTATGGGGGAGTACTTCACACTACTTGGCAACTTGGATCGGTACCCACGGACGAAGGCTTGAGTGAGATCAAAGGGCTTGAAGCAAGAGCGCCAAGCAATACTTCGCAGTGAGAGGCCTTCCGGGCATCGACTGAAGTCTCCATCGACGGGCAGCTTTCTTCGTGCTGGTACTTCCGCTTAGGGGCCCACAAGAGACATAGCAGCATCTCTGAAGAAGTCATTCAAATTGTGGAGACTGTCGCGCGCCTCTCAGCCAGATCGTCGCGCCACACCACAGCGACTTACGGCCGCATTGGGCTCAGTGGTAGTCCTCTTCGCGCTGATGACGAATTGCCAACACCCTGACTTCCCGCCCTGGAAGGATTTCGTAGAGGGCCACGTAGCCTGTGGAACCAAGCCCTACGATCAACTCTCGGCGCGTTGTACGCCTGCCGTCGCTCGCTTTCCGATACGCCCAAGGATTCTCGGCCAGCCGCTTCTTGATACTGGTGCGAAGCTCGTGCAGTACATGCTGGGCATGGTCCAGTTCCTCCAAGGTCTCTGACCGAGCGACGAGGAACTCAAACAACCGCTCAAGGTCATCCTCGGCTTGCGGGGTCATCTCAACCCCGAACAACTCAGTCACGTGCCAGAGCCTTGCAATTCGCGACGTCGTGCATCAATGCGGGTCTGGACGCGGTCAAACACTTCGTCCACGGGGTGTGAAACACCGGTTCGCAGGTAGTCCTGCCAAGCGGCCTCGCCACGCGCATGGAAGTCCGTCTGGACGCGACGGAAGTCAACTGCTCGGCGCACGGCATCGGCCACAAAGGTGCTGATGGTTTCCTCTTCACCCAGGACCGCTTCGAGCTCGGCACGCAGTTCCGGCTCAACGCGAACGGCAGGTAAGGTGCACGATTTCATGGCCGTAAGCGTAGCACATTTGTAATGCGTTCGCCACTTTGTCCCGACGCCGACATCGGAAGGTGACTTCGAGTGTCTGGTCCTGGCTGAGCCGGCTGTAGTCAACGCGCGGCGTCGGAACGGGCGCGCGGCGCACTGCGAGCAGCACAGCAGTTCACGGCAGGCGTCCGAAGCGGTTTGCCCCAGATTGCGGCGCACCTGCGCGATGTCGTGGCACTCATCCAGCTGGCTTGGAAGGAGCGCGCGGACTTGGCGCTATGTCATCTGGCGCGGCTTCAACGGAATCAGGTCGGCACCGATGCGCAGCTTGTCCAGGTAGTCCGCCCAGCGCTGCATCATTTCCCGGCGCGCGGGGAGATGCGCAGTGCGGTTGTACGCACGACCGTTGGTATCCCTGACCATGTGGGAGAGCTGGTGCTCGATGAAGTCCACGCGCTCGCCAAGCACCTCATCCATGATGGTCCGCGCGGTTGCCCTGAAGCCGTGAGCCGTGTGGACTTCGGCGCTGTAGCCCATTCCACGCAGGGCGGCATTGATGGTGTTCTCGCTCATGGGGCGTTCACCCGTCCGTATGCTCGGAAACACAAACCGTCCATGCCCTGTGATTGGGTGGAGGTCGCGCAGGATCTCCACCGCCTGGGTTGCGAGCGGCACGACATGATCGACCTTCATTTTCATCTTCGGGCCGGCGATGCGCCACTCGGCCGCGTCCAGGTCGATCTCGGCCCATTCCGCGGTGCGCAACTCGCCGGGCCGGACAAACAGCAGAGGGGAAAGCTTCAGCGCGGCAACGGTGGTGGGGTGGCCGCTGTAGGCATGGATCGAGCGCATCAGGTCGCCGACTCTCTTGGGCTCGGTGATGGCGGCGAAGTGCCTGGTCGCTTTCGAGGCCAGAGCTTCGCTCAGATCGGCGGTCACGTCCCTCTCTGCCAGTCCTGACACCACTGCGAAGCGAAACACCTGCCCGCAAAGCTGCTTGACGCGATGGGCGGTATCGATGGCGCCGCGTGCTTCCAGCTTGCGGACCACCCGCTCCAGAATGTCGCGCGGACCGATGGTGGAGATGGGCATCTTGCCGATGAAGGGGAACACGTCCTTCTCGAGCCATGTCTTGACCTTGAGCTGCGTTCCACTCGCTCGTTTGGCCGCGGTCTTTCCCAGCCACTCGCGCGCAACCGCCTCGAACGTATTCGCCGCCGCGTCGGCTCGGGCTCTCTTTTCTTCGCGCTTGGCCGCGCTCGGGTCGGTCCCGTCCGCCAGCAGCTCGCGGGCGGCGGCGCGGCGATCCCGGGCTTTGGCCAGCGAGACCTCCGGGTAGGTCCCCAGCGCCAGCGTTTTCCGCTTGCCGGCGAAGGTGTAATCCATTCGCCAGTATTTCCCGGCAGTCTTCACCAGCAGGTACATGCCGGCGCCGTCGGCATATTTGTCGCCGTTGGCCTTCCCGGTGGGCTTCACCTGCCTAACAAACGTGTCTGTCAGTGCCATCTCCACTCCTTAACGGTATCTCGTCACGGGGATCTCCGAGGTACCGGCAAAAATGACGGTATTTCTGTGGGAAGGGATGCTACGCCGCGTGTCGTCGCGAGGCAAAGAAAAACCCGCTACGCTGGGGAAACGTGCGGGTTTCTGGTGTGGAGTGAGACGCCGTGAACCGGGTCCTTGGTGCCTTCGACAGGAATCGAACCTGTATCTGAGTCTTAGGAGGACCCCGTTCTATCCATTGAACTACGAAGACGGAGGGCGGCCCGGACTTTACCAGTTTGGCGCCGTGCCGCCGCGCAGAGGCCGGTTCAGCGCAGGCCGATGCGCGAGGCGTGCCAGCGCAGCACGTCGGCGCGCAGCGGGTCGGAGGCCTCGATGCGGTTGGCGCGCACCTGCAGCGCGCGCATCTGCTCGACTTCCTCGATCACCTTGCCCGGGCTGAGCAAGGCCTGAACGAGCACGCTGGCCTCTTCGGCGAGCGCCTTGAGCGCGCCAGCCAAGCCACCGGATGCGCTCGTGCCGGACGATCGGTCAAGGGTAGACATACGGGAACTCCTGGGATTCGTTGGTCGGGAAATGACCGCCATTTTAGGGTTTACCCGAATCCCGCCCGAATGCGAGGAAAAACTGAATCCGGCCGGTGCTGCCACAGGCCTTTCGCTCGTGTGCAATTCCTCCCGCGCAGCCTGCGCGGCGGGGCTCGCCCGCCCTCGCTCGGCACGGGCTAACCCCAAGACAAAATCTTGAAAAAGTTGACCATGGTCAAGCAGGCCGAGTTATTCCTGCGCGCACCATCGCCCCTGTTCGCATCTCGGCTCAGATCCATCAAAAAAAAAGAGCGCACCTTACACAGGAGACAACATGATGAAGAACTTCTTTTCGCGCACCCGCGCTTGCCGGGCCTCAGTCTTCACTGCGGCCATGCTGGCGCTGGCGGCTGCCACGCCAGCTTCCGCATGGGAGCCCACCAAGCCGGTGGAGTTCGTGATCCCGGCGGGCACCGGCGGCGGCGCCGACCAGATGGGCCGGCTGCTGCAGGGCATCGTCATCAAGTACAAGCTGATGAAGGAGCCGCTGATCGTCGTCAACAAGTCGGGCGGCGCGGGGGCCGAGGGCTTTCTTGCGGTGAAGGAAGCCAAGGGCGATCCGCACAAGATCATCATCTCGCTGTCCAACCTGTTCACCACGCCCATGGCCACCGGCGTGCCCTTCAACTGGAAGGACATGACGCCCGTCGCGATGATGGCGCTCGACCAGTTCGTGCTGTGGACCAACGCCGAGCAGCCGTACAAGAACGCTTCCGAGTTCATTGCGGCCGCCAAGGCGGCGGGCCCGAGCAAGTTCAAGATGGCCGGCACCGGCTCCAAGCAGGAAGACCAGATCATCACGGTGGCGCTGGAGAAGGCCACCGGCACCAAGTTCATCTACGTGCCGTTCAAGGGCGGCGGCGAGGTGGCGGTGCAACTGGTGGGCGGGCACGTGCAATCGACGGTCAACAACCCGATCGAGGCGGTGGCCCAGTGGCGTGCGGGCAAGCTGCGCGCACTGTGCGTGTTCGACGACCAGCGCATGCCGTTCAAGGCCAAGGTGACGGAGACGCAGTCGTGGAACGATGTACCCACCTGCAAGGAAGCGGGCGTTCCCACCAAGTACACGATGCTGCGCGGCATCTTCATGCCCGCCGGCGTGACGCCCGAGCAGCTCGCCTTCTACGTGGACCTGCTGACCAAGATCGCCGCCACGCCGGACTGGAAGGAGTACATGGAGAAGGGTGCCTTCAACCCGACCTTCATGACCGGCGACGCGTTCACCAAATGGCTCACGGAAGCGGAAGCCACGCACCGCACGCTGATGACGGAAGCCGGCTTCCTGGCCAGCAGCAAGTAGCAATCACCGAGCGTCGCGCGGCGCTCCTTGCCCTGATGAGACGGCCGCCGGCAGGGCGGCGGGCGGAGCGCTGCACTTCGGGTTTCACGGCATACACATGAACGATGGGGACTCCATGGAGCACGACGAGAATTCAGCAGACGGGCCGGTGCGCACCGGCGTAGCGACCCACGTGGTCGAGGCCGTGGTCGCACTGGTCCTGGTGGCCATCGGCCTGGTGGTGATCTACGAGAGCCAGAGGCTGGGCTCGGGCTGGACCAGCGACGGGCCCGGCGCGGGGTACTTCCCCTTCTACATCGGCGTGATCATCACGATTTCCGGCGCCGGCATCCTGTACCAGGCATTGCTGGGCAAGAACAGGAAGACCGAGGTCTTCGTCGACTCGGTGCAGCTCAAGCGCGTGCTGTCGGTGCTGCTGCCGGCCACGGTGTACGTGGGGGCGATCTCGCTGCTCGGCATCTACGTGGCGTCGGCGATCTACATCGCGCTGTTCATGGTGTTCCTGGGCAAGTACTCGTGGGTGAAGAGCGCCATTGCGGCGCTGGTCGTCAACACGGTGTTCTTCTGCATGTTCGAGGTGTGGTTCAAGGTGCCGCTGTTCAAGGGCGCATTCGATCCTCTCCGGTTTCTCGGCTACTGAATCTCACGGAGCAAATGCGAAATGGATGAAATCAGTGCCCTGATGCAGGGCTTCTCGGTAATCCTCACGCCGATGAACATCGGCCTGATGTTCGTCGGCATCATCCTGGGCGTGCTGATCGGCGTGCTCCCGGGCTTGGGCGGCGCCAACGGGGTGGCGATCCTGCTGCCCCTCACGTTCACGATGTCGCCGACCTCGGCAATCATCATGCTGTCGTGCATCTACTGGGGTGCGCTGTTCGGCGGGGCCATCACCTCCATCCTGTTCAACATCCCGGGCGAGCCGTGGTCGGTGGCCACCACCTTCGACGGCTATCCGATGGCGCAGCAGGGCAATGCGGGCGCCGCGCTGACCACCGCCTTCACCTCGTCGTTCGTGGGTGCGCTGCTGGCGGTGATCATGATCACCTTCCTGGCGCCGCTGGTGGCCAAGTTCGCGCTCAAGTTCGGCTCGCCCGAATTCTTTGCGGTGTACCTGCTGACCTTCTGCAGCTTCGTGGGCATGGGCAAGGGCTCGCCGTTCAAGATCCTGGCGTCGATGGCGCTCGGCTTCGCGCTGGCCAGCGTGGGCATGGACACCGTCACGGGCCAGCTGCGGCTCACCTTCGGCCAGCCCGAGCTGATGCGCGGCTTCGACTTCCTGATTGCGGTGATCGGCCTGTTCGGCATCGGCGAGATCCTGCTGTCGATGGAAGAGGGCCTGAAGTTCTCGGGCAAGAGCGCGAAGATCGATCCCAAGGTGGTGCTGCAGACCTGGAAGCAGCTGCCGCAGTACTGGGTGACTTCGCTGCGCAGCTCGCTGATCGGCATCTGGATGGGCATCACGCCCGGCGGCGCGACACCGGCTTCGTTCATGGCCTATGGCCTGGCCAAGAAGATGTCCAAGCGCGGCTCCAAGTTCGGCACTGGCCAGATGGAAGGCGTGGTGGCCCCCGAGACCGCAGCGCACGCCGCGGGCACCAGCGCGCTGCTGCCGATGCTGGCGCTGGGCATTCCGGGTTCGCCCACCGCCGCGGTGCTGCTGGGCGGCCTGCTGATCTGGGGCCTGCAGCCCGGCCCGCTGCTGTTCGTCGAGCAGAAGGACTTCGTCTGGGGCCTGATCGCCAGCATGTACCTGGGCAACATCGTGGGCCTGATCGTGGTGCTGAGCACGGTGCCGCTGTTCGCTTCGATCCTGCGCATTCCGTTCTCGATCATTGCGCCGGTGATCATCGTGATCTGCGCCATCGGCGCCTACACGGTGCACAACGCGATGCTCGACATCTGGTTCATGCTCGGCTTCGGCGTGGTGGGCTATCTGTTCAAGAAGCTCGACTTCCCGCTGGCGCCGCTGGTGCTGGCGCTGGTGCTCGGCGACAAGGCGGAAGACTCGTTCCGCCAGGCCATGCTGGTCTCGCAGGGCGACGTGACGATCATGTTCTCGAACCCGCTGGTCGGCGGCATCACCACCCTGGCGCTCGTGCTGCTGTTCTGGCCGCTCATTTCCAAGGTGCTGGCTTTCGTCAAGCCCAAGAAGCCCGACGAGTTCGCCGTCGAGCGCCCGGTGGACTGAACGGAGAACAACCACATGCCAGTGATCGCACTCACCCAGGAGATGGGTTCCCTTGCCAAGGACGTGTCGCTTCGGCTTGCCGAAGCGCTCGGCCTCGCGGTCATGCGCCACGAGACGATCGAGCGCGTGGCCGACCGCATGCAGGTGCCGACCAGCTTCATCGGCCGCCTGCGCGACGGCAAGGCCGGTTTTGTCGAGCGGTTCACCGCCGACCGGCGCAGCCTGGCGCTCTACACGGCCGAGGAACTCTTTGCGCTGGCCGACCGCGGCAACGTGGTGCTGCGCGGCTGGGGCGCGACCTGCCTGCTGCGGCCGGTGCCGCACGTGGTGTGCGTGCGCATCACGCGCTCGATGAAGAAGCGGGTCGAATGGCTGATGGCGCACCTCGAAACCGACGATGCCGAGTTTGCCGAAGCCGAGATCCGGCGCAGCGACGACGCGCACGCCGCGCGCATGCATGCGCAGTTCGGCGTGACCTGGGGCGACCCGGTGCTCTACGACCTGGTGCTCAACACGGACCGCCTCTCGGTGGACAGCTGCGTGGCTCAGATCCGCGCGCTGGTGGAGCGCCCCGAGTTTGCCGAGACGCCGGCCTCGCGCGCGCTCCTGGCCAACATGGCGCTCGCGGCGCGGGTGAAGTCGGCGCTCAAGGACAACGAGGCGACCGGAGACATCCGCGTGACCGTCGAGGCCGACCAGGGCAAGGTCAAGCTGAGCGGCATCGTGCTCGATGCACAGGAGCGCGCGCTCACGCAGGAGGTGGCCTCCAAGGTCGACGGCGTGAGCGGCGTCGACAACGCGCTGCGCCTGATGACCGTTCCGCGCCGCTTCGCGTCGGCCAAGCAGACCTGAGCCATCCACGATTCTTCGGAAAGGATTCTTTTCGTGAAACACCGAGGAACCGGCTTTGCCGGGCCTCTGGTGTTGCCCCCGGTAGGGGGTTGGCGAAGCGACACGAAGTGCGCGAAGACTGGGGGCGAGCTAAATCTTCCCGCGCTTTCGGAGCCGGCTCAGGGTTTCTGCGGAGAGATTGAGGTACGACGCCAGCTCCTTGCTGGGAATGCGGTCTTCCAGCTCGGGGTGCTTGCGCATGAAGCGGTGCACGCGGCCGGGGGCGTCGAGCAGATGCAGCGTGATGGTGTGCGCCATGATCTCGCTCATGCCGCGCATCACGCAGTATTCGAACAGTTCCTTGGTCTCGGGGTGGCGGTCCAGGAACGCGATCCACTCCTTCAGCGGCAGGCTCGCCACGCGCGCCTTGGTGACGCAGACGATGCCGTAGGGCGTGGGCGTGCCCAGCCGCAGCGCGGCGTAGCTGGTTTCCATGTCGTGCGCATCGGCAAAGCGCAGGATCATTTCCTTGCCCTCGGGGTTGCTCACCACCCGCTTGAGGATGCCGTCGAGGATGAAGTACTGCTCCATCTCGCGCACGCCCTGGTGCAGCAGGAAATCGCCCTTGTTGCCGTCCACGATGACGAGATGGGTTTCCAGCTCGGCGCGCTCGCTCTCGCTCAGGTCCTTGAGAAGGATGTTCTGCCGGAGCTGCGCGCGAATGATGTTCTTCTCCGGGTGGTTTTCCAACAAGGTCATGGGTCCCGTCTTGCTCGAATGCGCAACAACAACTTCTGGTTCATCTGGCCGGTGCCGTTTTCCGGAAAGTTGACCGAGGTCAACGCCCGAAAGCATGCCCCCGAATCATAGTCCCGGCTCGGGCCTCGGCCATTCAACCAAGCAAGAAGGAGAGACATGTCTTCAGTAAGAACGGACAAAGAGGCATCCACCACCCTGGACGACGCCCTCAAGCCCAAGAACAGGGCAAACGACGGCGATGCGGTCGTGGTGGCCCTCAAGCACCCTGCCGACGAGGCATCGGCGGCGCACGAAACGACCATCGACGGCTTCCACCTGGTCATCGATGCGCTCAAGCTGAACGACATCGACACCATCTTCGGCCTGCCGGGCATTCCCATCACCGACCTCACGCGCATGGCGCAGGCCGAGGGGCTGCGGGTCATCTCGTTCCGCCACGAGCAGCATGCGGGCAACGCCGCCGCCGCCGCCGGCTTCCTCACGCAGAAGCCCGGCATCTGCCTGACGGTGTCGGCGCCCGGCTTCCTGAACGGCCTCACGGCGCTGGCCAATGCCACCACCAACTGCTTCCCGATGATTCTCATCAGCGGCTCGAGCGAGCGCGAGATCGTCGACCTGCAGCAGGGCGACTATGAGGAGATGGACCAGCTCGCGATCGCCAAGCCGCTGTGCAAGGCGGCCTTCCGCGTGCTGCATGCGCAGGACATCGGCGTGGGCATCGCACGCGCCATCCGCGCGGCGCTGTCGGGCCGCCCGGGCGGCGTGTACCTGGACCTGCCGGCCAAGCTGTTCGCGCAGACCATGGAGGCCGAAGCCGGCCGCCGCTCGCTCATCAAGGTGGTCGATCCCGCGCCGCGCCAGATTCCCGCGCCCGACGCGGTCAAGCGTGCGCTCGACCTGCTCAAGGGCGCCAAGAAGCCGCTGATCCTGCTGGGCAAGGGCGCGGCCTACGCGCAGGCCGATGCCGACATCCGCGCGCTGGTCGAGAAGACCGGCATTCCCTACCTGCCGATGTCGATGGCCAAGGGCCTTTTGCCCGACACGCATGCGCAGTCGGCCGCGGCCGCGCGCTCCTACGTGCTGCAGGAAGCCGACGTGGTGATGCTGGTGGGCGCGCGCCTGAACTGGCTGCTGTCGCACGGCAAGGGCAAGACCTGGGGCCAGGACAAGGGCGCCAAGCAGTTCATCCAGATCGACATCGCGCCGACCGAGATCGACAGCAACGTGGCGATTGCCGCGCCGGTGATCGGCGACATCGGCTCCTGCGTGGCGGCGCTGCTCGCGGGCGTGGATGCCAAGTGGGCCAAGCCGCCGGCGGAATGGACCGGCGCCATTGCCGAGCGCAAGGACAAGAACCTCTCGAAGATGGCCGTGACGCTGGCCGCGCGGCCCTCGCCGATGAACTTCCACAGCGCGCTCAGCGTGATCCGCGACCAGGTGAAGGCGCGGCCCGACGCCATCGTGGTGAACGAAGGCGCCAACACGCTGGACTTCGCGCGCAGCATCGTCGACATGTACGAGCCGCGCAAGCGCCTGGACGTGGGCACCTGGGGAATCATGGGCATCGGCATGGGCTTTGCCGTGGCCGCCGCGGTGGTCACCGACAAGCCGGTGATCGCCATCGAGGGCGACAGCGCCTTCGGCTTCAGCGGCATGGAGGTGGAGACCATCTGCCGCTACAACCTGCCCATTTGCATCGTCGTGTTCAACAACAACGGCGTCTACCGCGGCACCGACGTGAACGCGAGCGGCACGCCCGACGTGGCGCCCACCGTGTTCGTGAAGAACGCGCGCTACGACAAGCTGATGGAAGCCTTCGGCGGCGTGGGCGTCAATGCCACCACCGCGGACGAATTGCAGAAGGCGCTGGCCGAAGCCGTGGCTTCGCGCCGTCCGACCCTCATCAATGCCGTGATCGACGAGACCGCCGGCACCGAAAGCGGCCGCATCACCAGTCTGAACCCCAGCACGGCGAAGAAGAAGTAACCCAGCATCCTCAAGGAGAACCTCAAATGAGCAACAAACCCCTCAACGGCATCAAGATCATCGACTTCACGCACGTGCAAGCCGGCCCGGCCTGTACCCAGATGCTGGCCTGGTTCGGCGCCGACGTGATCAAGGTCGAGCGCCCGGGCGCCGGCGACGTCACCCGCAGCCAGCTGCGCGACATCCCGAACGTCGACGCGCTGTACTTCACCATGCTCAACAGCAACAAGCGCTCGATCACGCTGGACACGAAGAAGCCCGAGGGCAAGGCCGTGCTGGAAAAGCTGATCCGCGAATCCGACGTGCTGGTGGAGAACTTCGGCCCCGGCGCGCTCGACCGCATGGGCTTCACCTGGGCGCGCATCCAGGAGCTGAACCCCAAGATGATCGTCGCCTCGGTCAAGGGCTTCAGCGACGGCCACCACTACGAGGACCTGAAGGTCTACGAGAACGTGGCGCAGTGCGCCGGCGGCGCCGCCTCCACCACCGGCTGGTGGAAGGGCGAGAACTCGGTGCCGACGATCTCGGCCGCCGCGCTGGGCGACTCCAACACCGGCATGCACCTGGCCATCGGCATCCTGACGGCCATCATCGGCCGCCAGCAGACCGGCAAGGGCCAGAAGGTGGCCTGCTCGATGCAGGACGCCGTGCTCAACCTGTGCCGCGTGAAGATGCGCGACCAGCAGCGCCTGGACAACGTGGGCTACCTGGAGGAATACCCGCAGTACCCGCACGAGATGGACGCCTTCAAGGACAAGGTGGTGCCGCGCGGCGGCAATGCCGGCGGCGGCGGCCAGCCGGGCTGGATCCTGAAGTGCAAGGGCTGGCAGACCGACCCCAACGCCTACATCTACTTCACGGTGCAGGGCCACGCCTGGGACCCGATCTGCGACGCGCTCGGCAAGCCCGAGTGGAAGACCGACCCTGACTACATGACCCCCAAGGCCCGCCAGCCGCACATCGACCAGATCTTCGCCACCATCGAGGACTTCATCAAGGACAAGACCAAGTTCGAGGCGGTGGACATCTTCCGCAAGCACGACATTCCCTGCGCCCCGGTGCTGTCGATGAAGGAACTGCTGCACGACGAGTCGCTGCGCAAGAGCGGCTCCATCGTCGAAGTGCCGCACAAGGAGCGCGGCAGCTACTGGACCATCGGCAGCCCGATCAAGTTCTCGGACCTCAAGCCCGAGGTCACTGCCTCGCCGCTCCTGGGCGAGCACACCGAAGAGGTGCTCGCGGAGCTTGGCTACACCCAGGCACAGATCGACAACCTGAAAGAATCGAAGGCCGTCTAGCGGACCACCCCGGCTCGCCGCTTCACGAGACGCGGGCGAGCCGGGAAATGACACGAAGCGCCAGAGGAAAACATGCAAGCGAACGTTGATTTCAAGCAGCTCGTCGAAGGCGCCGGCGACGCGATCATGGTGTGCGATGCGCAAGGGGCGATCACGCTCTGGAACCGCGCGGCCGAGCGCATCTTCGGCTTCACCGAAGCCGAGGCGCTGGGCCAGTCGCTCGACATGATCATTCCCCAGCGGCAGCGCCAGCGGCACTGGGACGGCTACCACAAGACCATGGAAACCGGCATCACCAAGTACGGTGCCGACCTGCTGCGCGTGCCGGCGCTGCACAAGGACGGGCACACGCTGTCGATCGCCTTCACGGTGTCGATGCTGTTCTCGCAGAGTCGTGAAGTCACGGGCATCGTCGCCATCGTGCGCGACGAAACCACCCGCTTCGCCGAAGAGCGTAAATTGCGCGCTCGTCTGCAAGAAGCAGAGGCCACGATCAAAGGAGACAGCTGATGAGCAGCAAGGCACTTGAGGGCGTTCGCATCCTCGACTTCACCCATGTGCAATCCGGTCCCACCTGCACCCAGCTGCTGGCGTGGTTCGGCGCCGACGTGATCAAGGTGGAGCGCGCCGGCGAAGGCGACGCCACGCGCGGCCAGCTGCGCGACATTCCCGGCGTGGACAGCCTCTACTTCACGATGCTCAACCACAACAAGCGCTCGATCACGCTCGACACCAAGAAGCCCAAGGGCAAGAAGGTGCTCGATTCGCTGATCAAGACCTGCGACGTGCTGGTGGAGAACTTCGCGCCCGGCGCGCTCGACCGCATGGGCATCACCTGGGCCCACATCCAGGAGCTCAACCCGCGCATGATCGTGGCGTCGGTCAAGGGCTTCGGCCCCGGCAAGTACGAGCACTGCAAGGTGTACGAGAACGTGGCCCAGTGCGCCGGCGGCGCGGCCTCGACCACCGGCTTCGAGGACGGCCCGCCGGTCGTCACCGGTGCGCAGATCGGCGACAGCGGCACCGGCCTGCACCTGGCGCTGGGCATCGTGGCGGCGCTCTACCAGCGCAACAGCACGGGCCGCGGCCAGCAGGTGCTCGCGCCCATGCAGGACGCGGTGCTCAACCTGTGCCGCGTGAAGATGCGCGACCAGCAGCGGCTGGAGCGCACCGGCACCATGCACGAGTACCCGCAGTACCCCGACGGCAAGTTCGGCGACGCGGTGCCGCGCGCGGGCAATGCCTCGGGCGGCGGACAGCCGGGCTCGATCCTCAAGTGCAAGGGCTGGGAGACCGACCCCAACGCCTACATCTACTTCATCACGCAAGGGGCGGTGTGGCCCGCGGTGTGCAAGGTCATCGGCGAGGAAGGCTGGATCACCGACGAGGCCTACGCCACGCCGGCCGCACGCCTGCTGCACCTGAAGCCGATCTTCGCGCGCATCGAGCAATGGACCATGACCAAGGACAAGTTCGAGGCCATGGACATCCTCAACCAGTACGACATTCCGTGCGGGCCGATTCTTTCGATGAAGGAAATCGCCGCCGATCCGTCGCTGCGCGAGACCGGCACCATCGTCGAGGTCGACCACCCGACGCGCGGCAAGTACCTGACGGTGGGCAACCCCATCAAGATGTCCGACAGCCCGACCGAGGTCACGCGCTCGCCGCTGCTCGGCGAGCACACCGACGAGGTGCTGATGCAGCTGGGCTACACGGCCAGCGACGTGGCCGCGCTGCGCGCCGACGGCGTCATCTGAACTGAGCGCCGGTTTTTTAGAAGGCTGAGGAAAACGCGGATGGCAATGCCATCCGCGGTGGGAATTCACGGCCAATTATGTATAACTTATCGTGAATGCATTCAATAAAATAGTTTAACTATTATTTATCGATCATCGAATCTACATTTTGATCATGCCGATCCGCAAAACATTTGATGCCCGGCATTCAATTTCTAGGAGAAATTTCATGATCGATGATTTGCCAATTCAATACTGGAGCAGCGAAACCGAGCGCAACGCCTACAACGCGGCGTTCTACGAATTGGGATTGCGCTGGCACTGGGACCGCGAAGTTTATTGCCAGCTGCTGCGCGAGAGCCAGGACGGCGTCGAGCGGATCTGCCATTACCTGCGCACCCACCAGCCGCATCTTCTGCGTGCCTACGACGCCAAATTCCTGGCCGAGGTGATCGAGCAGAAAAAGGAAGAGCATCAAAAGCGCGAGCTCGATGCCGGCGCCATGAAAAAAAGGCGCTATTTCAACTGGGCCGAAACCCGCGGCGCCGAACTCGGCGCCTGAAAGCCGCCATGAATATCCACGAATACCAGGGCAAGGACGTATTGCGCAAATACGGCGTTCCCACGCCGCGTGGATATGCCTGCTTTTCGCCCGACGAGGCGGCCGATGCGGCCGCGCGGCTTGGCGGCAGGGCCTGGGTGGTCAAGGCGCAGATCCATGCGGGCGGCCGCGGCAAGGGCGGCGGCGTGCGGCTGGCCTGGTCGGCGGCCGAAGTGCGGCGCCACGCCGACGAACTGCTCGGCATGACCCTGCGAACGCACCAGACGGGCCCGCAAGGCCGGCTGGTGAAGCGGCTGCTGGTGGAGGAGAGCGTCGAGATCGAAAAAGAGTTCTACCTCGGCATGGCGGTCGACCGCGAATCGCGCCGCGTGGCCCTGATGGCGTCGAGCGAAGGCGGCATGGACATCGAGGACGTGGCGGCGCGCACGCCGGAAAAAATCCGCAAGCTCTTCGTCGATCCGTCCACCGGCGTGAAGGCGGCCGAGGCCGATGGCCTGGCGCGCGACATCGGCTTTTCCGGAAAGCTGCTGCCGCAGGTGCGCACGCTGGTGCAGAACCTCTACCAGGCCTTCGACGCCTGCGACGCATCGCTGGCCGAGATCAACCCGCTGGCGCTCACGCGCGACGGCCGCGTGCTGGCGTTGGATGCCAAGTTCAACTTCGATCCGAACGCGCTGTTCCGCCAGCCCGAGATCGCCGCGATGCGCGATCTCGACGAGGAAGACCCGGCCGAGGTCGAGGCCTCGAAGTTCGATCTTTCCTACATTGCGCTCGAAGGCGACATCGGCTGCCTGGTGAACGGCGCGGGCCTGGCCATGGCCACGATGGACGCGATCAAGCTCTACGGCGGATCGCCCGCCAATTTCCTGGACGTGGGCGGCGGCGCCACGGCGGAGAAGGTGACCGAAGCCTTCAAGCTGATGCTGCGCAACCCGAACCTGCGCGCGATCCTGGTCAACATCTTCGGCGGCATCATGAAGTGCGACGTGATCGCGCGCGGCGTGGTGGCTGCCGCGCGCGAGGTCCAGCTGGCGGTGCCGCTGGTGGTGCGCATGAAGGGCACCAACGAGAGCCTGGGCAAGACCATCCTCGGGCAGTCGGGCCTTCGGATCATCAGTGCGGACGACATGGCGGAGGCGGCGGGGCTGGTGGTGGCTGCTGCGCGGCGGGGAGGCTAGGACCATGAAGCACCGCTTTGTGTTTGACCTACCTTGTCCGGGGCGCGCTCCCGCCGACGGGGTACCTTGCTCCGCGAATGTCCCCCGCCCTTCGGGCTCCTCCTTTATTTCGCTGCGCAAGGCACCCCATCGACGGGAGCGTTGGACAGAGCGGTGGTTGATCAGCGGTGCACAACGAGCGTGTCCTCGTGCACAGGGCATCGGGTGCTCCCCGCAGCGAAATAAAGGAGGAGCCGAAGGCGGGGGACATTCGCGGAGGGGAGTACCCGGTGGCCTGTGCACGCACCCCGAAAAAGAACAACAGCGAGGCTGAAATGTCGATCCTCATCAACAAGCACACCCGCGTCATCACCCAGGGCATCACGGGCAAGACCGGCCAGTTCCACACCGCGATGTGCCGCGACTACGCCAACGGCCAGAAGTGCTTCGTCGCCGGCGTGAACCCCAACAAGGCGGGCAAGTCCTTCGACGGCATTCCGCTGTTCGGCACCGTCAAGGAAGCCAAGGCCGAGACCGGCGCCACCGTGTCCGTGATCTACGTGCCGCCGCCGTTTGCCGCCGCCGCCATTGATGAAGCAGTGGATGCGGGGCTCGACCTTGTCGTGTGCATCACCGAAGGCATTCCGGTGCGCGACATGATCCGCACCCGGCATCGCATGGAGGGCAGCAAGACCCTGCTGCTCGGACCCAACTGCCCGGGCCTCATCACGCCCGAGGAAATCAAGATCGGGATCATGCCCGGCCACATCCACCAGAAGGGCCGCATCGGCGTGGTGTCGCGCTCGGGCACGCTGACCTACGAGGCCGCGAGCCAGCTCGCGAGCTTTGGCATCGGGCAGTCGACCGTAGTGGGCATCGGCGGCGATCCGGTGGGCGGGCTGCGGCACATCGACGTGCTGAAGCTGTTCAACGACGACCCGCGCACCGACGCCGTGATCATGGTCGGCGAGATCGGCGGCAGCGACGAAGAAACCTGCGCGCGCTGGATCAGCGAGCACATGCGAAAGCCGGTCGTCGGCTTCATCGCCGGCGCCAGCGCGCCGCCCGGCAAGCGCATGGGCCATGCGGGCGCCATCGTCTCGGGCGGCAAGGGAACGGCGCGGGAAAAACTGGCGGTGATGAAGGAATGCGGCATCCACGTGACCGACAACCCGGCCGAGATGGGAAAGCTGCTCGCGTCGCTGGTGATCCCCGACTACCTGCCCTTCGACTGAACTGAACACAGAACCACTCCAACAGAAACCAAAGGAAGGCGCGACATGCAGCAGCAACAGCAACAACAACGATGGGTCCGTTTCGAACACGGCGGCGAAACGGGCTTCGGCACGCTCGAAGGCGACGCCGTGCACGAGCACCGCGGCAACATGTTCGATCGCCCGGAGCCGACCGGCCGCGTGTTCCTGCTCTCGGGCGTGCGGCTGCTCACGCCCACCGAGCCGACCAAGGTCATCGCGCTGTGGAACAACTTCCACGCGCTCGGCGAGAAGCTCAAGCTCGCGGTGCCGGCCGAGCCGCTGTACCTGCTGAAGGCGCCCAACTCCTACCTTGCGCCCGGCGCGCCCATCCGCAAGCCGCTGTGCGAGGGCAAGGTGGTGTTCGAGGGCGAGCTCGGCATCGTCATCGGCAAGGCCTGCACGGCCGTGTCCGAGGCGGATGCGCTCGGCCATGTGTTCGGCTACACCTGCGCCAACGACGTGACGGTGGCCGACATCCTGAACCGCGACGCGTCGTTCGCCCAGTGGGTGCGGGCCAAGGGCTTCGACACCTTCTGCCCGATGGGCCCGGTGGTGGCCACCGGCCTCGATCCCGCCGCGCTCACCGTCACCACGCTGCTCGATGGTGAGGTGCGGCAGAACTATCCGATCAGCGACATGCGCTTTTCGGTCCAGCAACTCGTGAGCCTGATCTCCCAGGACATGACCCTGCAACCCGGTGACGTGATCCTGTGCGGCACGTCCATCGGCGTCGGCTCGATGAAGCCCGGCAGCCTGGTCGAAGTGGAGATCGGCGGCATCGGCAGGCTCGGCAACCGCTTCGGCTGAGAGAGACCGACCTGCGCCGGAAGAATCAACAACCTTGGGGATCGACATGAAGATAGCAGTCATTGGAGCGGGCGCCATCGGCGGCTTGGTGGGCGCAAAGCTCGCCCTGGCCGGCGAGGACGTGACGTTCATCGTGCGCGGGAAGAATCTCGACGCCATTGCCACCAACGGCTTCAAGCTCATCGGGGCCGATGGAACGGAACAGGTGGCGCGCAACGTCAAGGCCACCGACCGCTACGAGCAGGCGGGACCGCAGGACATCGTGATCCTTGCGATGAAGGCGCACCAGGTCGAGGCGGTGGCCAACGACGTGCCCAGGCTCTTCGGGCCCGAGACCGTGGTGGTGACGATGCAGAACGGCATCCCGTTCTGGTACTTCCACAACCATGGCGGCGCGCTCGCGGGCACGCCGGTGCGCAGCGTCGACCCGAGCGGCCTGGTGGCCGCGAAGATCCCGGCCGAGCGCGTCATCGGCTGCGTGGTGTATCCCGCCTCCGAGCTCACGGCGCCGGGCGTGGTGAAGCACATCGAAGGCGACCGCTTCCCGGTGGGGGAACTCGACGGCTCTTCGAGCGAGCGCGTGAACCGCGTCTCGGCCTGCCTGGGCGCGGCCGGCTTCAAGGCGCCGGTGCTCGACAACATCCGCGCCGAGATCTGGCTCAAGCTCTGGGGCAACCTGACCTTCAACCCGATCAGCAGCCTGTCGCACTCCACGCTGGTCGACATCTGCCAATACCCGCCCTCGCGCGAGCTGGCCGCCGCGATGATGCGCGAGGCGCAGGCGGTGGCGCACAAGCTGGGCATCGAGTTCCGCGTGACGCTCGACAAGCGCATTGCGGGCGCCGAGAAGGTCGGCAAGCACAAGACCTCGATGCTGCAGGACGTGGAGGCCGGCCGCGCACCCGAGATCGATGCGCTGGTGGGCGCCGTGGTCGAGCTGGCCCGGCTCACCGACACGCCAACGCCGCACATCGACACCGTGTATTCCCTGGTCAAGCTGCTGGCGCGTACGATGGAAGAACAGCGCGGCCGCGTCTGCCTTCACGAGATGGCGGGCTAGCTCCCCCCAGGCTGCGCAATCCGGCGCCGAGGGGGCGCCGGTCGTGCGCTGTGATCGATCGATGAAATGGAACGGATGATGCGACGTACACGCAGCGCGAAGATCGTGGCCACGCTGGGCCCTGCCACCACCGACGAGCCGGCCATCCGTGCCCTGTTCGAGCGCGGCGTGGATGTGTTCCGGCTCAACTTCAGCCATGGCACGCAGCATGACCATGCGCGCCGCCTCGACACCATCCGGCGGCTCGAGAAAGAGTTCGGCCGGCCGATCGGCGTGCTGCTCGACCTGCAGGGGCCGAAGCTGCGGCTGGGCACCTTCGAAGGCGGCCGCGCACAGCTGGACGCGGGTTCGCGCTTTCGGCTCGACATGGACGCCGCGAGCGGCAATGCGCGCCGCGCGCCGCTGCTGCATCCGGAAATTTTCGCGGCGCTGCAGGTGGGCACCGACCTGCTGCTCGACGACGGCAAACTGCGGCTGCGCGTCGAAAGCTTCGGCCCCGACTTTGCCGAGACCACGGTGCTGGTCGGCGGCCCGATCTCCGACCGCAAGGGCGTCAATGTGCCGAGCGTGGTGCTGCCGATCTCGCCGCTGACGCCCAAGGACCTGGACGACCTGGCCTGCGGCCTGGCCATGGGCGTGGACTGGGTGGCGCTGTCCTTCGTGCAGCGCCCCGAGGACATCGAGGAGGCGCGCGCCATCATCGGCAAGCGCGCGTGGATCATGGCCAAGCTCGAGAAGCCCGCGGCCATCGACCACCTCGACGCGATCGTCGACCTGTGCGACGGCGTCATGGTGGCGCGCGGCGACCTCGGCGTGGAGCTGCCGCCCGAGCGCGTGCCCGAGCTGCAGCGCCTCATCGTGCGCGCCTGCCGCAAGCGCGGCAAGCCGGTGGTGGTGGCCACGCAGATGCTCGAATCGATGATTGCCGCGCCGGTGCCCACGCGCGCCGAGGTGTCCGACGTGGCCACCGCCGTGTACGACGGCGTGGACGCGGTGATGCTGTCGGCCGAATCGGCCTCCGGAAAATATCCGCTCGAGGCCGTGGCGATGATGGACCGCATCATCTCGCGCGTGGAGGCCGATGCGTCCTACCGCATCGGCATCGACGCCACGCACGAGGCCTCGCTCTCGACCACGGCCGATGCGGTGTGCGCGTCGATGCGCCAGGTGGCCGCGCTGCTTGCGCCCGCCGCCACCGTCACCTACACCTCGTCGGGCTTCACCAGCCTGCGCGCCGCGCGCGAGCGGCCGGCCGTGCCCATCATCAGCCTCACGCCCGACGTGGCCACGGCGCGCCGCATGGCGATGGTGTGGGGCGTGCACGCGGTGCTGGTCGACGACGTGCACGACGTGGCCGAGATGATCGAGTGCGCCTGCCGCAACGCCTGCACCGAGGGCTTCGCGAGCAGCGGCCGCGACGTGGTGGTGGTCGCGGGCCTGCCGTTCGGGTTGTCGGGAACGACGAACCTGCTGCACGTCGCGCGCATACCCTAGGCGGTTCACGCGAGCGGACTCGGGCGCAGTACGATGCCCGCTCGATTGCAGCAGCCACCTTTTTCCGAATGAAGCACGCGACCCTGCGCCAGTTGAAAGTCTTCGAAGCGGTGGCGCGGCTGCTGAGCTTCTCGCGCGCGGCGGAGGAGCTTCACCTGACGCAGCCGGCCGTTTCCACGCAGGTGCGCAAGCTCGAGGAACACGCGGGCAATGCACTGTTCGAGCAGTTCGGCAAGAAGATCTACCTGACGCCGGCCGGCACCGAGCTGCTGCAGATCAGCCGCGCGATCATCCAGCAGTTCGAGGCGGCCGAGAACGCGATGCTGCAGTTCAACGGCGTCTCGGGCGGCAAGCTCAACGTGGGCGTGATCAGTGCGGGCGACTACTTCTTTCCGCGCCTGCTGGTGGAGTTTGCGAGCCGGCACCGCGGCGTCACGCTGAACTTCACGGTGCACAACCGCGAAGGGCTCATGACCCACATCGCCGAGAACCTCACCGACCTGGCGATCATGGTGCGCCCGCCGACCGACCTGGACACCGTCAACCAGCCGTTCGCGCCGCATCCCTACGTGATCGTCGCGGCGCCCAGCCATGCGCTGGTGGGCGTGCCGCGCATCCCGCTCGCGCGGCTCATGCGCGAGCCCTTCGTGGTGCGCGAGAAGGCCTCCGACACCTGGCATTCGATGGAGGAGGGCTTCGGCGGCGACCTGCGCGGCATCAACATCGCGATGGAGATCCGCAGCACCGAGACCATCAAGCAGGCCGTGATCGCGGGCATGGGCGTGAGCTTCGTGTCGGCCCACACCATCAGCCAGGAGCTGCGCGCCGGCAGCCTGCGCGTGCTCGACGTCGAGGGCTTTCCGCTGATGCTCAACTGGTACGTGGTGCACCGGCGCAGCAAGCGGCTGCCGCCGGTGGCGCAGGCCTTCAAGGACTTCCTGCTGGCCGATGGACCCGCGCTCATCTCGCAGATCGTGCCGTTCGGAAGCCCCAACGAAAAAGAGCGCGGCGAGTAACTCGCGCGCGCTCTTCGATGAGAGTGAGTGGGCTGCTGCGGCTCAACGCTGCACGGCCGCCGAACGGCGCTGCATCAGCGCGGCGCGTGCGGCCTTGTAGAAGATCACGATGGGCATGGCGGCGAACAGCTCGCGCATCGCATCGTTGGCGGTCGACGACGAGGCGGGTGTGCGGAAGGCGCTGGAATTCAGGGTGGTGTGGCTCATGAGAGGCTCCAGGAAGATTGAATCGAAAAGACTGAAGGGATTACCCTCGATTTTAGGGTTTACCCTAGACGAGCGCAAACGCGATTTTTGCGTTTCTTGACCTAGGTCAATTTTTTCGGACGCAAACGGGTCCTGCATGCGCGGGCTCCTGGAGCGCTTCGCGAGGCCTTCCGGCGGGCGCGCAACGCGCATCGGCATGCACGCCAACACCCCTTCGCGAACCATCGAAACTTCGAACCCGCTAGGGATACCACGGGGGTCTCGCGAGAGCGCGATTCGTATGAACTTGACTGCGGTCAAGAGTTTTTGGGGCGCTCGGTCCGACAGTCATTCACGCGCAGAAACTGGCGATCCCACTGCCGTGTAGCGATGTCAAAAAAAGCCTCGTCGCCTGTCGATGCGCATCGATCGCTCGACTGATTGCTCCGTATTCGCAGCCTGTCGGAATTCAACGAAAACACTTAGGACAACTCCATGACCCGGCCCACCTCCACGATCGCAGG
Source organism: Variovorax sp. V116 (assembly GCF_041154435.1). Classification (NCBI taxonomy): domain Bacteria; kingdom Pseudomonadati; phylum Pseudomonadota; class Betaproteobacteria; order Burkholderiales; family Comamonadaceae; genus Variovorax; species Variovorax sp. V116. The sequence continues at coordinate 4,631,619 of NZ_AP028661.1, read as the reverse complement.
TTCCAATCCTGCGATGTATTCCCCATCCGAAACCTACGGCACCGGCGCGACCCGTTCCGAGGCCTACCGATGGGGCCAGCTGCTGATCGGCATCGTCTGCATGGCGATGATCGCCAACCTGCAATACGGCTGGACGCTGTTCGTCAATCCGATCGCGGAGAAGCACGGCTGGAGCCGCGCCGCCATCCAGGTGGCCTTCACCATCTTCGTGCTCACGGAAACATGGCTCGTGCCGATCGAAGGCTACCTCGTCGACCGCTTCGGTCCGCGCCCGGTGGTGCTCGTGGGCGGCATCCTGTGCGGCCTCGGCTGGGTGATCAACTCGGTGGCTTCCACGCTGCCGCTGCTCTACATTGCGGCGGCCATCGGAGGCATCGGCGCGGGCGCGGTGTATGGCACTTGCGTGGGCAATGCGCTCAAGTGGTTTCCCGACCGGCGCGGCCTTGCGGCGGGCATGACCGCCGCGGGCTTCGGCGCGGGTTCGGCCCTCACGATCATCCCGATCTCCGCGATGATCAAGTCGAGCGGCTACGAATCGGCCTTCCTGTATTTTGGGATCGGGCAGGGACTCATCGTGTTCCTGCTCGCATGGATGCTGACCCGCGCGCCCCACCACGCGAAGGCATCGAACAGCCGCAACGTGCAGCAGGCGGGCCGCGACTACGCGCCCTCCGAGGTGCTGCGCTCGCCCGTCTTCTGGGTGATGTACGCGATGTTCGTGATGGTGGCCGCGGGCGGCCTCATGGCCACCGCCCAGCTCGCGCCGATCGCGCAGGACTTCAAGATCATGGACGTGCCCGTCAACATCATGGGCCTCGTGCTGCCCGCGCTGACCTTCGCGCTGGCGATCGACCGCGTGCTCAACGGGCTCACGCGGCCCTTCTTCGGCTGGGTGTCCGACAAGATCGGGCGCGAGCAGACGATGTTCATTGCGTTCGCGCTCGAGTCGGTGGGCATCCTGATGCTCTATCACTACGGCCACAACCCGATCCTCTTCGTGGTGCTCACCGGCATCGTGTTCTTTGCCTGGGGCGAGATCTACAGCCTCTTTCCTTCGACCTGCGCCGATACCTTCGGCTCCAGGTACGCGGCGTCCAACGCCGGCATGCTCTACACCGCCAAGGGCACGGCCTCGCTGCTGGTGCCGCTGTCCAGCGTGCTTGCGGCAGCCACCGGCAGCTGGCAGGCCGTCTTCATTGCCGCGAGCGCGGTCAATGCGGCCGCGGCGCTGCTGGCCTGGTTCGTGTTGCGGCCGATGCGGCGCAAGCACATCGAGCAGAGCCGGCTTTCTTCGTAGTCTGTTCATGGTTCGCGCGGCAGGCCAACAGCCGCGCCGCACGCCGCCTCAGCGCAGGCCGATGCGCGAGGCGCGCGAGCGCAGCAGCTCGGCCTGCGCCGGATCGGTCGGCTCGATGTCGTCCGCCGCAACCTGAAGCGCGCGCATCTGCTCCACCTCGCCGATGATCTTGTTCGGGCTCAGCAGGGCCTCGACGAGCATCAGGGTTTCGTCGAGCAGCCCCTTGAAGGCGTCGGCAAGGCTTTCGGCGGCACCGGCATGGAATGGTTGGCGAACGGTGGACATCGATCAACTCCTGGTTGCTTGGGATGCCTTCATCTTGGGCCCGCGTTCGTATCAAGTAAAACGATATTAATTGCCAGTTGAGTGCAAAATTTATGCACTCAAAAGGATGCGGCATGGACATCAACCTGGCCCGGACTTTCCTCGAGATCGTGGACACGCGCAGCTTCCAGCGCGCCGCCGAGCGGCTGCACGTCACGCAGACTTCGGTGAGCGCGCGCGTGCGAACGCTCGAGGAACTGCTGGGCCGGCCGCTCTTCGTGCGCAACAAGGCGGGCGCGGTGCTCACCGCGGCCGGCGAGCAGTTCCTGCCGCACGCCACCATGCTGGTGCAGGTGTGGGAGCGCGCGCGCCACCAGGTGGCGGTGCCCGTCGGCAGCCGCGCCGTGCTCGCGATCGGATGCGAGATCAGCCTGTGGGATCCGCTGCTGCTGCAATGGCTGCTGTGGATGCGCACGGCCGCGCCGCAACTGGCCATCCGCACCGAGGTCGGCTTTCCGCACGACCTGCTCGACAAGGTGGCCGCGGGCGTGCTCGACATGGCCATTGCCTACGCGCCGCAGCAGCGGCCGGGCCTCCGCGTGGAGCTGCTCATCGAGGAGAAGCTGGTCATGGTCACGACCGCGCAGCGCCCGCGCGTGCCGCGGCCTGCGGACTACGTGTATGTGGACTGGGGCCCGGAGTTCGCGGCGCAGCACGGCCTGGCGTTTCCCGAGCTCTCCAACGCCGCGGTGAGCGCCGGGCTCGGGCCGCTCGGGCGCGAGTATCTGCTGGCCGCGGGCGGCACCGGCTATTTCCGGCACGACGTGGTGCGCAGCCACCTCGAGTCGGGCCGGCTGCGCCGCGTGCCCGGCACGCCCGAGTTTCTTTACCCGGCCTATGCGGTGTATGCGGTGGGAGCGGACGCGGCCATCGTCGATCCCGCGCTTGCGGGCCTGCGGCAAGTGGTCAAGGCAAAGCCGGAGGTCTAGGCGGAGGCCTAAGCCGCCAGCATGTGCCTTGCACGCTCCACGCGCTCTTCATGCGACTGCAGCAGCGACTCGTAGTACAGGCACAGCGGCATGGCAACGAACACCATGCCCGCCACGTAGACGATCAGGCCCATCAGCGGAAAGTCGTCGCCTCCCCAGTACGGAAGGGACGCCACCGCGGCGCCTGCTGCAATGACTGCAATCACGCACTGCAGCGCGTGGCGCAAGAACGTGGTTCGCGAGTAGCCCGGCGGGTCGTACTTCTGACGGTCCAGCATGGAACACTCGCCCTTGTCTCCTTCACCGTGCATCGTCGTTCCTTGTTAGAAGGGCGTTAACGATTTTTAACTCTGTGAATTACCGCGGTCAAGGCGGCAGACCCGCAGCTCAGTCGTACTTGAGCGTGTAGATCAGGTCGAGCCCGCTGGTCTGGCCGGCCTGTCCGCGCAGCGTGAGGCGCTGCGTCAGGTCGTAGAAGATGAAGATGGTGCCGAAGGTGCCGCCCAGGCTGCGTTCGTAGGTGAGATAGAAATCCTTCGACAGCCGCTTGCCGAGCGTGACCGCCGATTCGCGCAGGTCGCCGCCGCTGCCGGGGCCCTTGAAGCCGAGTTCGTCCAGGCCGAAGCGGCCGGCCAGGCTGCCGCCGCTCGTGCCCTTGCTGACGTGGCCGATCAGTGCCAGCGCCGCCTGCTGCAGCAGCGCCGATTCGCCGCCGCTGGTGGCCGAGGCGCGGCCGAGCACCACCCACGAGAGCGTCTCCGCATCGGACAGCGCGGGCTCCGAATAGAGCTTGACGCGCGGCGACTGCGCGGTGCCCGTGATCTGCACGCCGGCGCGCTGCGAGATGTTGGGCCGGATCGCCAGGATGTCGAGCGCGGGATTGTCGAAGGGCCCGTTGAAGCGGGCCACGCCGGTCTCCACGTCGAGCTGCTGGCCATAGGCGCGGTACTGGCCCTTCACGGTCTTCACCTCGCCGGTGATGCGCGGCGGCGCATCGAGCCGGGTGCTGCGGATCTCCAGGTCGCCCTCGAGCCGCGTGGTGATGCCGCGCCCCTGCACCGCGAAGTCGTCGCCCAGGTCGAAGTTCACCACGATGTCGGGCGGCTTCGCGGTCTGCGGCCTGGCGGCCTGTGCCTCGTTGCGCGCGGCGTCGCGCTGGGCCTGCTCGGCCAGCTCGCGGTCCTTGGCGGCGGAGCGCACCACCACGTCGGTGCCCAGGCTCGGCGCGGTCTCGTCGGGCAGGATGATCACCGCGCGGTCGGTCTTGAGCTTGCCGCGCACGCTGAACTGGCCGGCGTCCAGGCGCGCCTGCAGGTTGCCCGAGAGCGTGAGCTGCCGGTCGGTGCGCACCAGCACGCGCAGCGCGCGCAGGTCGGCCTGCAGCGCCATGCGGATGCCCGTGCCCGAGGCGCCGGCCGCGCCCCAGGCCATGTCGCCGCGCGCCGAGAGCGAGCCGCCGTCGCTCGCGGCCTGGCTGGCCGCGGTGCTGCGGTTGCCGCTCTGGCCGCCGATGCGCACCGTGCTGCCGGCGCCGCCCTTGAGCGTGAATTCGGTGATCTCGATGCGCTCCCCGGTGAGCGTGGCGCGCAGCCGGCCGTCGCGCAGGTCGAGCCCTTCGACCGGCGCGCGCAGCGCGAGCTTGTCGGCGCCCAGCGTGCCGTTCCAGCGCGGCGCCGCGCGGTTGCCCGAGAGCGCGGCATCGGCGTCCAGCGTGCCCGCCACGCGCCAGCCGGGTGGCGCGAGCATCGACCACACGCCAAGGTTGGGCAGCGTGGCCTTGATGTTGCCGGCCAGCGGCGCATCGGGCGCCCATTGCCAGCCGCCTGCGCGCTGCTGCATGCGCGTGTTGAGCTCTGCACCGATCTTGCCCGCGCGTTCGCTGTCCCAGGCCAGCGTGGCGCGCACGGCCTCGCCCTGCGCGTCGAGCCGCAGTTCGGCCTGGCGCAGGCCGGCCGGCGTGCTGGGCGCGGTGCCCTGCGCGGTGGCGGAATTCATCGTGCGCTCGCTGGCCGTGCCGGTGCCGCGGCTCGTGATGCGCGTGACCAGCGCGGCCTCGCCCGCCTGCACGCGGATGTCGCCGCTCTGGCGTGCGATCCGCGCATGGGCGCGCAGGGTGTCGCCGGCGTCGATGTCCCAGTCGCCGTCGAACACGAGGTCGCCGCTCACGCCGATCTCGTTGAAGGTGGCGCTGGCGCCGAAGGCCTCGGCCCAGGCCATCGGAAGGCCCTGCAGCTTGCCCTTGGACTGCAGGCGGAAGGCCTGGTCGGGGGCCGCGCCGCTTTGCGTGAAGCGCAGCGGCTGCCATTCGATACGCACGGTGCCGGGTGCGGGCCCGCGCAAGGTGGCGGCAGCGGCCGAGGCTTCGAGATCGAGCCGGCTGTTGCTGCCGCTTCCGCTGGTCTTGAGGGTGGCGGTGAGCTCGCGGCCGAGCTCCAGCGTCCAGGGCGCGCTGGCGGTGGCGGGCTTCGCGCTGTCCTGGGCCTGCAGGCGCAGGCTGGCGAGCGCTGCGCGCCACTGGTTGGGCCCTGCAAGGCCGCCGCTCGCGCGCGCATCGAGCGTGAGCTTCTGCGTGCCGGTGCTGGCTTCGCCCTGCAGCGCGAGCGTGGCCTGCGCCAGGCTTCCGGCAAGGTCCGCGTGCAGATCCTTGAGTTCGACCGTGGTGGCCGCCGCATTGCCGTTGCCATCGGCCGCCGGCATGCGCAGCGTGAGGCGCGGCACGCCCAGCGTGGCCTTGAGGCTGGGCTCCGCAACGCCGCGCTGGGCCGGCGCATTGGGGTTCTCGAGCCGGCGCTGGATGGTCTGCCAGCCGCCCTGCCAGCTGGCGTCGAGCCGCGCGGAGCCCTTGGCGGACTTGCCCGCGAACAGCTTCGACATCTGGGGCAGGGCTTCGATCCAGCGCTGCACGGCCTCGGCGTCGTCGATGCGCGCCTTGATCTCGCCGGCCCCTTGTGCCGGTGCGATGCGGCCTTCGAGCTGCGCGCCGCCGCCCGGCAGCGTGAGGTCGAGCTTGCCGCTCGCGGCCTGCTCGGCCACGCGCACCTGCAACCGGCCCCCGATGCTGGCGCGTTCGGCTTCGACGCGCAGCGTGCGCAGGTCCAGCACCTGGTTCTTCCACTGGCCCTGGGCGAGCACGCGGTCGAGGCCGAAGCCCGGCATGGCCGCGCTGCCGGCACCGCCCTGGGCCTGCAGCGCAAGGTCGAAGCCGATGGTGTCCTCGCGCTGCTGCGCCGTGGCCGTGCCGTTGATCGGCGCGCCGGACAACTCGCTGTGCAGCAGGCCGGGCCGCACGCCGCGCACGGTGGCGCGCGCCTGCCACGGCGCGGGCGCGGGGCTCCAGCGGCCTTCGGCGTCGATGCGGCCGCCGCCGGCGCGCAGCGTGGCTTCGGGAATCGTCCAGCTGGTGCCGTCGAAGCCCACGCGCGCCTCGACCTGTTCGAGCGGCAGCGCGCCCTTGTCCCAGGGCCCGGGCAGCGCGTTGCGGATGCTGGCCGAGGCCTGCCAGGCGGCGGGGCCGGTGGCCGCGTCGGGCTGCAGCGCCACCGTGCCGGTCAGCCGCGTGCGCGGTGCGCCGGGCCAGAGGCTGGCCGCATCGACGTTGTGCAGATCGGCCTTGGCATCGATGACGGGCTGCGGCAGCCAGGGCGCGACGCTCGCCTGCAGCTTTGCTTCCATGGGGGCCTCGGCGTCGGGCTCGGCCGGCTTCAGTTCGGCGGCCACCTGCAGCCGCGCGCCGGTGCCGGCAAGCGTGCCCTTGATGGCGGCCTGGGCCAGCACCTCGATGCTGCGGCCTTCGGCCAGCGGTGCCTTCACGCGGCCGTCGAGCGTGGCGTCGAGCGCCATCGGCGCGGGCCCTTGCAGCTTGACGCGCGCGCTGTAGTGGCCGTCGGCAATGTCGACGCCCTTGACCTCCAGCCGATGCTCCGCGCCGGTGTAGCGGTAGCTGCCCGCGAGCTGGCTGGCCTGCAGCGCGGGCGGGCCGGTCCAGCGCAGTTCGTCGATGCGGAACGGCAGCTCGACCTCGATCGGCAGCGCGAGCTGTTCGAGCGGCTCGGTGGGCGTGTCGCTCGGCGGGCCGCGGCGTTCGATGAGCAGGCGCGCTGCATGCACTTCGCCGAGCTGCAGCTTGCGCTGGAACAGCGGCGCGAGCTGCCAGCCGACGCTTGCCTCCTGCACCTCGACCGCCAGCTTGTCGCTTTGCCAGCGCAGCCAGCCGATGCGCCCGCCGGTGCGCAGCGAGCCCGTGACCTCGCGGCTTTCGAGCGTCTGGCCGGCGGGCAAATAGCGCGCGGCCTGGGCGAGCGCGAAGGCCAGCGACTGGTTGGAGCCGATCCACCACCACGCGGCCGCGCCGATCACGAGCACCAGCGCGAGCAGGCCCGCGAACATCCAGCCCAGCGCACGCAGCGCGCGCCGCGTGCGCGAGCGCCGTGCGCGTGGCGTGGACTGGGGTTCGGCGTCGGTCTGCATCGATGCGTGCGCGTTCAGAAAGTGAAGCCCAGGCGAAAGTGCAGGCGGAACTTGCGCGTGTCCACGCCGTAGGCAAGGTCGGCCTGCACCGGCCCGACCGGGCTGCGCCAGCGCGCGCCCACGCCCACGCCGACCTTCGGCCTGAGCTCGCCGGGCTTGTCGGCCACGGCGCCGGCGTCGGCGAACACCACGCTCTCCCATTCGGTGAGCTTGTCCTTGTAGACGAAGGGCCGCTGCCATTCGACGCTCACCACGCCCAGGTAGCGGCCCGCCACGATCTGGCCGTCGCTGCGCACGGTGCCGATCTGGCGGTAGCTGTAGCCGCGCACGGTGGTGTCGCCGCCCGTGAGGAACATCAGCGTGGAGGGAATCTGCGCGCTGTCCTTGGCGGACACGGCACCGGCTTCGGCGCGCAGCTGCAGCCGGCTGCGGCGCGCCAGCGTGTCGGCGTCGCGGTCTTCGGCGAAGCCCAGCGGCAGCACGCCGAGCCAGCGCGCATAGGTGCGCGTGAAGGGCAGGCGCTCGCCGGTCAGCGTATAGCCGGCGCCCAGTTCGAGCGCCAGGCCGAAGCCGCGCGTGGGCGCGGCGTTGTCGTCGAAATAGCGGCCGGTCCAGCCCCAGTTGGCGGTCACGGCGGAGGCCGAGGGCGGTGCATTGGTGCCGCGGTTCTGCGCATAGTCGTACTGCAGGAAGTAGCTGCGGTCGATGTGGCCGCTGGATTTGCTGCGCCCGCTGCGCAGCCGGCCGCTGTCGACCACGTAGCTGCCGGAGGTTTCGCTCTTGAGCCCGGCGCCCGCGAACCAGCGCCATCCGCGGTCATCGGGAATGGCGTTCCACTCGGTGCCCAGCGACTTGATGTCGCGGTCCACCGACAGCCGCGACACGGCGCGCCAGCCGAGCAGCGGCAGCCGGTTGTGGATGTGGTCCACCGACAGCCGCGGGCCGTTGTCGGTGGTGAAGCCGGCGCCCAGCACCACCTTCTGCATCGGCGCTTCGCGCAGCTGCGCAATCACCGGGGCGGCCAGCGGCGTGCCGCTTTCGGTGTCGAGCGTGAGGAACACCGAGTCGTAGTAGCCGCTGCTGGCCAGGCGCTGCTGTGCATCGAGCAGCTTCTGCTGGTCGTAGTCGGTGCCGGTGGGAAGCTGCGCGATGCGGCGCGCGCCGTCGGCGTCGTAGCGCTCGGTGCCGCGCAGCACGAGCGGGCCGAAGCGGTAGGCCGGGCCCGACTGGTAGGTGACGCTGAGGCGGGCCTCGTGCCGGTCGGCATCGACCTCGGCGCGGCTCACTTCGACGCTGCCGGTGGGAAAGCGCCTGGCCGTGAGGCTGCGCAATGCAATGGTCTTGGCGTTGTCCCAGCCCTGCTGCGTGAAGGGCTGGCCCGGGCGCAGCGTCCAGCCGGTGCGGATCGAATCGCGCTGGGCCTCGGCCGTGGGGTCGTTTGCAATGGCGCCGCCGTAGCTGATCTGCACGTTGCTCACGCGCGTGAGTTCGCCCGGCTCCACCGTGATGACGATCTCGCGCGGCGCCTTGTCGCTGGCCGGCGTCTCGTTGAGCTCCAGCGTCAGCGTGGGCGTGAAATAGCCCAGCGTGCCGAGCAGTTCGCGCGCATTGCCTTCGGCCGCCACCATGAGCCGCGAGATCTCGGTGGCGCCCAGGTCGTCGAGCGTGCGGTAGCGCTGGATGTCCAGGTGCAGCGTGAGGTACTCGCGCACCGTGTCGGGCCCGCGCACCTCGACGGTGAAGGCGTCGCGCCGCGGCCCGCTTCGCTCGCTGTCCTTGCGGTCCGCATCGGCGGCCGCGCCGTCGCTGCGCACCAGCGCGGGGGTGGCCGTGTCCTGCGCGCTGTCCTTCTTCGGCAGCAGGCTGCATCCCTGCAAGAGCAGGACGCCGCAAAAAAGCAAGGCCGGCAACCACGCCGGCGCAATGACTGGAACCACCCTGAGCATGGGCGGATTTTGACAGCAAGGCGGGCCGGTTCCGTAAGCATCCGGAAACAGTTCCGGGCTTCGCACCGGCCTTACTTAGAAAGCATTCGCATTGCTTCTTCGAGGCCGCGCAGCGTGAGCGGGTACATGCGGTTGGACATGAGCTGCTGCATCACCGCGATGCTCTGGCGGTACTGCCACACGCCCTGCGGCTCGGGGTTGATCCAGGCGAACTTGGGGAAGGTGTGCGTGAGGCGCTGGATCCATTCGGCGCCGGCTTCCTCGTTGTTGTACTCGACGCTGCCGCCGGGCTGCAGGATCTCGTAGGGGCTCATGGTCGCGTCGCCGACGAAGATGAGCTTGTAGTCCTTGTTGTACTTGCGCAGGATGTCCCAGGTCGCGAACTTCTCGGAGAAGCGGCGCTTGTTGTTCTTCCACATGAAGTCGTAGACGCAGTTGTGGAAGTAGAAGAACTCCAGGTGCTTGAACTCGGTCTTGACGGCCGAGAACAGCTCCTCCACGCGCTGGATGTGCTCGTCCATGGTGCCGCCCACGTCCATCAGCAGCAGCACCTTGACGTTGTTGTGGCGCTCGGGCCGCATCTTGATGTCGAGGTAGCCGGCATTGGCCGCGGTCGAGTGGATGGTGTCGTCCAGGTCCAGCTCTTCCTCGTGGCCCTCGCGCGCGAACTTGCGCAGCCGCCGCAGCGCCACCTTGATGTTGCGCGTGCCGAGTTCCTGGCTGTCGTCGTAGTCTTTATAGGCGCGCTGGTCCCACACCTTCACGGCGCTCTTGTTCTTGCCCGCGCCGCCGATGCGCACGCCCTGCGGGTTGTAGCCGCCGTGGCCGAAGGGCGAGGTGCCGCCGGTGCCGATCCACTTGTTGCCGCCCTCGTGACGCTCCTTCTGCTCCTCGAAGCGCTTCTTGAGCGTTTCCATGAGCTCGTCCCAGCCCATCTTCTCGATCTTGGCCTTTTCCTCGGCCGTGAACTCGCGCTCCAGCGTCTTGCGCAGCCAGTCGAGCGGCACTTCCTTGGTGAAGTCGGCCAGCATCTCCACGCCCTTGAAGTAGGCGGCAAAGGCGCGGTCGAACTTGTCGTAGTGCTTCTCGTCCTTGACCAGCGCGGTGCGCGAGAGATAGTAGAAGTCGTCCAGGCCGAAGGCGCCGTCGGAGTTGGGGCCCACCACGTCGGCCTGCAGCGCCTCGAGCAGCGTGAGGTATTCCTTGACCGAGACCGGCAGCTTGGCCGAGCGCAGCGTGTAGAAGAAATCGATCAGCATGGTCGGGCTTTCCTTGGGCTGCTCTTCAGCTTCGCGGCTTGTCGAGCAGGTAGAGCAGCTGGGCCTTCACCTCGGGCCACTCGCCCGCGGCAAGGCTGTACATCACGGTGTCGCGGATGGTGCCGTCGCGGCGCATCGCATGGCCGCGGATCACGCCGTCCTTCTTGGCGCCGAGCCGCTCGATGGCGCGCTGCGAAGCAAAGTTGAAATTGTCGGTGCGCCAGCCCACCACGTTGCAGCCGAGGGTATCGAAGGCATGCGTCAGCATGAGCAGCTTGCAGGTGGTGTTGACGTGGGTGCGCTGGCAGCGCCTGGCGTACCAGGTGTAGCCGATCTCCACGCGCTTCACGGCCGGCAGGATGTCGTGGAAGCTGGTGCTGCCGAGCACGGTGCCGTTTTCGGCTTCGGTCACGGCAAACGCAAAGCGGTGGCCGGCCTCGCGCCCCTGCAGCGCGGTTTCGATGTAGGCGCGGGTTTCGTGCGGCTCGGGCACCGAGGTGACGCGCAGCTTCCAGAGCTCGCCATCGGCCGCGGCGGCGCGCAGGCCCTCTTCATGATCGAGCGAGAGCGGCACCAGCGCCAGGTCGCGGGCCTTCAGCGTGACAGGTTCGACGAACGCCATTTCGCGGGCCCCGGAGCAGTTACCGGTTATTGCGCTGCATGAAGACGAGCTTCTCGAACAGGGTCACGTCCTGCTCGTTCTTGAGCAGCGCGCCCACCAGCGGCGGCACGGCGACCTTGTCGTCCTTGCTCTGCAAGGCCTCGAGCGGAATGTCCTCGGCCACCAGCAGCTTGAGCCAGTCGAGCAGCTCGGAGGTGGAGGGCTTCTTCTTGAGCCCGGGCAGGTTGCGCACGTCGTAGAAGGTCTTCATCGCGGAGGTGAGCAGCTCCTGCTTGAGGCCGGGGAAGTGCACCGCCACGATGCTCTTCATCGTTTCCGCGTCGGGGAACTTGATGTAGTGGAAGAAGCAGCGGCGCAGGAAGGCGTCGGGCAGCTCCTTCTCGTTGTTGGAGGTGATGAACACCACCGGCCGGTGCTTGGCGCGGATGAGCTCGCGCGTCTCGTAGCAGTAGAACTCCATGCGGTCGATCTCGCGCAGCAGGTCGTTCGGGAATTCGATGTCGGCCTTGTCGATCTCGTCGATGAGCAGCGCCACCGGCTGGTCGGCCGTGAAGGCCTGCCAGAGCACGCCCTTGACGATGTAGTTCTGGATGTCCTTGACGCGCTCGCCGCCGTCCACGTCCGCCAGCTGCGAGTCGCGCAGGCGGCTCACGGCGTCGTATTCATAGAGGCCCTGCTGCGCCTTGGTGGTCGACTTGATGTGCCACTGCAAAAGCGGCAGCCCGAGCGATTGCGCCACTTCCTCGGCCAGCATGGTCTTGCCGGTGCCGGGCTCGCCCTTGACGAGCAGCGGGCGCGTGAGCGTGATGGCGGCATTGACGGCCAGCATCAGGTCCTGAGTGGCGACGTAGTTGTCTGAGCCCTTGAATTTCATGAGTGAACGCGAGCAGGGTGGAGGAGGCGGGGTGGAGAAAAGAACACACTCGATTCGCTTCGTGCAGCCACTTGGACGGCTTGAAGGGGTTCCCGGAGGACCCTTGCATATAATCGAATGTTGATTCGAAAAACTGTATCTCCACGAGATTGTGCGCGCAAAATGAACAAGTTGTTGACCACGATGTTTGCCTTCGCTGTCGCTTGCGTGACGGTCTCGGCGCAAGCCCAGCAAGTCACGGGCAATGCCCAGGAGGGTGCCAAGAAGGTTGCCATGTGCGTGGGCTGCCACGGCATCATCGGCTACCAGGCCAGCTTTCCGGAGATCCACAAGGTCCCGATGATCGCCGGCCAGAGCGCCAGCTACATCACCTCGGCCCTCACCGCCTACAAGGGCGGCGACCGCAAGCACCCCACCATGCGCGCGATTGCCGACACCCTGAAGGAGCAGGACATCGCCGACCTGGCCGCCTACTACAGCCAGCTGGGCCTGAAGGAAGGCGACGCGCCCCCGGCTGCGCTCGCCAAGCCCATGCCCGAGAACGTGCAGGCCCTGGTGTCGCGCGACAAGGACAACAGCTGCACCAAGTGCCACGGCGCCAACTTCAGCACGCCCAATGACGGCACGGTGCCCAAGCTGGCCGGCCAGCATGCCGACTACCTCTTCGTGGCGCTCAAGTCGTACCGCGTGAAGAACAACCTGCACCTGGGCCGCTCGAATGCGGTGATGGCGCAGCAGGTCGAGCCCAAGAAGTTCAGCAACGCCGAACTCAAGACGCTCGCGAGCTACATCAGCTCGCTGCCCGGCGACCTCAAGACGGTGCCCGAATCGCGCATCCACCGCGCCGCCGAGTAAGCGCCCTCCCGCCCCATCAAGAAGAAAGCCCGCATCGCGCGGGCTTTCTTGTTTGCGGGTCCGGCTGCTGGTGTCAGACGTCGAAGAACACCGTCTCCTGGGGCCCCTGCATGCGGATGTCGAAGCGGTAGCTCACCGCGCCGCCTTGCTCCACGCGCTCGGCAATCAACGTGTGGCGGCGCTCGGCCGGCACGCTGGCCAGCACGGCGTCCTTGGCGTTGGCTTCGGCCTCGTCGCTGAAATACACGCGCGTGAACGCATGCAGCAGCAGGCCGCGCATCAGCACGATCACGTTGATATGCGGGGCTTCGCCTGGCGATTCGGCGCCCGGCTTCACGGTGTGGAACACGAAGCGGTTCTGCGCATCGGTGCCCGTGCCGGCGCGGCCGAAGGCGCGAAAGCCGATCTCGCGCGCCTCTTCGGGCGTCTGCGGATAGCGGCCCTCGCCGTCGGGCTGGCTGATCTCGACCAGCGCATCGCCGATGGGGTTGCCGTCGCCGTCGATCACGCGGCCTTCGAGGCGGATGCGCTCGCCGCTGGCGTTGTCCAGGGCCACCACGCCGTCGAAGGGCTGGTCGAAGTCGTAGCCGTACTGCGCGGCGGTGAGGCCGTAGGCGAAGTAGGGGCCCACGGTCTGGGAGGGGGTCTGGCCGAAGTCGGCTTCCTGTGCGGTCATCAACATGGTGTGTGTCTCCTTCTTGCTCAGCGGTTTTCGAACGGCGTTTCGTCGGCGCCGCGCAGCACAATGTCGAACTGGTAGCCCAGCGCGTAGCCTTCCTCGGTGATGTCGAGGCTGAAGTCGGCGATCAGCCGGTTGCGGTAGCGCTCGGGCGTGCCGGTGACCATGGGGTCGTACTGCAGCAGCGGATCGCCGGGGAAGTACATCTGCGTGACCAGCCGGCTCGCAAAGCTCTGGCCGAACAGCGACATATGGATGTGCTGCGGGCGCCAGGCGTTGGGGTGGTTGCCCCAGGGATAGGCGCCGGGCTTGATGGTGAGGAAGCGGTAGCGGCCCTCGCTGTCGGTCAGGCAGCGGCCCGCGCCCAGGAAGTTGGGGTCGAGCGGCGCGTCGTGCTGGTCGACCTTGTGCACGTAGCGGCCGGAGGCGTTGGCCTGCCAGAGCTCGACCAGCGTGTTGACCACGGGGCGGCGGCGCTCGTCGAGCACCTGGCCGGTGAGGATCATGCGTTCGCCCAGCGGCTCGCCGTTCTTGCGCGCATTGCGCGTCAGGTCGTGGTCGAGCTCGCCGATGCTGTCGTGGCCGTACACCGGCTGCTGCAGCTCGCCGAGCGAGGCCTTCAGCGGCACCAGGGGCTTCTGCGGGCCGCGCTTCGCGGTCGACTTGTAGCCGGGGTAGATGTACGAGGGATGGGCTTCCCAATCGCGGGGGGTGAGGGTGGCCGGGGTTTTCGTCAACATGCCGTTGTCTCCTGTCGTGGGACGAATCGAATTTGGAAGCTGAACTTTAGAAGCCGCGTTCGATGATGTAAATTGAAGATTGGTCTGTTTTACATAACCATCAGTAATTGAAAACGCCCGCCGACCTTCGCCAGGACTTTGTGCGCAACGTGCAGCTGCGCCACCTGCGCTGCCTTGTCGCGGTGGCGCAGGAGCGCCATCTCGCGCGCGCCGCCGAGCGGCTGTCGCTGAGCCAGCCGGCGGTGTCCAAGACGCTGGCCGAGCTGGAGGCCATCGTCGGGGCGCGCCTGGTGGAGCGCGGCAATGCCGGGCGGCGCGGGGTGCAGGGGCTCGCGCCGGCCGGCGAGCAGCTGCTGGCCCATGCGCTGCGCGTGCTCGAGGCCATCGACGCCAGCGCGCAGGCGGTGGCGCCCGCCTCGGGCGAGCGCGTGGAGCGGCTGCGCATCGGCGCGCTGCCGAGCGTGGCGCCGGCGCTGCTGCCGGCGGCACTCGCGCGCTTTCGCGAGCGCTGGCCGTCGGTGCAGGTTGTGGTGAAGAGCGCGGCCAACCCGGTGCTGCTCGACGAGCTGCGCGCCGGCGAACTCGACCTGGTGGCCGGCCGCATGAGCGATCCGCGTCTGATGGGCGGGCTCAGCTTCGAGCTGCTCTACACCGAGCCGCTGGTGTTTGCCGTGCGCCCCGGCCATCCGCTGGCGGGCCGGTCGACCCGGGCGGTGTCGGTGCAGGCGGTGCTCGGCTTTCCGCTCGTGGTGTATGGCGAGGGCACCATCCCGCGCCACAACACCGAAAGCTTCCTGTCGGCGCGCGGCCTGGCGCTTCCGCCCCACGCGCTGCAGACGCTCGACGTCGCGGTGGCGCGCGGCCTGGTGGCGGTGTCCGACGCGGTCTGGATCACCCCGCTGGGCGCCGCGCGCGGGGAGCTGGCCGACCAGCGGCTGGTGCGCCTGCGCATCGAAACCGCCGGCACCGACGAGCCCGTGGGCCTGCTGCTGCGCAGCGACGCCGAGCCCTCGGCGCTGCGCAGCGCCATGGCCGCGCTGCTGCGCGAGGGAGCGAAGCAGCAGGGCGCGCTGCCTTCCCGGAAGGCCGGCTAGTCCTTGGTTGCGCGGCGCTGCACGCAGGCGACGTAGCCGTCGCCGTCGGGCGGCCGGCCGGCGCGCTGGCTCTCCCACATCATCTGGCCGAGGCATTCCATGGCCTCGTGATGCGCATCGAGCAGCGAGCCGCGGCGGGCGGCCAGCAGTTCGACGGCCTGGCGGATGCCGCGCGGCTGGTCGATGGAGCATTGCTCGCTGATCGAAAGATGCATCGACAGGTGCAGGAACGGGTTTTCGCGGCCGTTCGAGCCGTCGTACACGCGCGCCACGGCCGCATCGGCGTCGGCAAGGTCCTCGTGGTATTCGGGGTGGGCGTCGATCCATCCCGCGGCAATCGTCTCGAGCGCTTCCATCGGCAAGCCTTGGCGGTGCTTGGCGTACACGTCGCAAAAGAAGCGGCGCACGTCTTCCTGGGAGGGATTGAACATATCTGTATGGAGAAGCTGGAAAGGAAAAAGAGGGAAGGGAAAACCGCGCGCCGGCAGCCCGGAATGCGCCCGATGTTCCGGTAGCGGGACGTTACGCCGTAACGTAACGAATGGTCAAAACAGCGTCCAAAGCGCTGTTCCGGCCGACAGCGCGGGCACTCGTTTTCAGAAAAATATCCATAAGAATCAATAACTTGCGTTCTTGGCGAACCGGTGGCTCAAAAGAGTTGGCAGCACGGCACGCTAGTTGCCCCTGTAGATGCATCTTTTGTCACAGAGGCTGTCATGAACGCACCACAAGCACCGACCCATTCGACCGAAGGACTTGCCGCCAGTGGCGTTGCTCCTGTGGTCATCGCCCAAGCCACCAGCACACCGCTCGGCGCTCCCGCCGCGATGAGCTCGTCGGCACCTGCCGCTGCCGCGGCGCCCTCGAGCATTGGCACATTGTCCAATGCTACGCCGGGCGTCGCGGTGATGCGCGAGGGTGTCCGCATTCCAGTGGACGGCAACCAGACCCTGATCGCGGGTGACCGCGTGATCGTTCCCGAAGGCGGGCAGGCCAACGTCCTGTTCCCCGGCTCGGCCACCAACAAGGCGCCGCTGGCCGGCGTCTTCACCGGCGGCACCGACGCCACCATCGGCTCGACCAAGCTGCCCGGCGGCCTCGAACAAGTGAATGTGGATGTCGCCTCGGGCGACCTGCAGGTGACCCCGCCCGACAGCGACGCCGACGCGGCCGCACTGGCCGTCACCAAGAAGGTCGCGGCCGGCAGCGGCCTCGGTCTCGGCGAATTCGCGCTCGGCGCACTGGGCGCCGCTGCGCTCGGTGCCGCGCTGGGCGGCGGTGGCGGTGACGACGGTGGAACGATCCCGTTCTTCGCCGGCAGCGGCGGCGGTGGTGGCGGTGAGAGCGATGCGGATGCTGATTCCGATGCGGATGCTGACGCGGATGCCGACGGCGATGCTGATGCCGACGCGGATGCTGATGCTGATGCTGATGCGGATGCGGATGCGGATGCCGATGCCGATGCCGATGCTGATGCCGATGCCGATGCCGATGCCGATGCTGATGCCGACGCCGACGCCGACGCCGACGCGGATGCCGACGCCGATGCCGATGCGGATGCCGACGCCGATGCCGATGCGGACGCCGACGCCGATGCGGACGCCGACGCAGACGCAGACGCAGACGCAGACGCAGACGCAGACGCAGACGCAGACGGCGACAGCCTGCTCGATCCGGGCGACGGCGCGGCTGGCGGCCTGGTCGGTTCGATCGGCGACACCGCGGGTCTCGGCGACTCGCTCGACCCGGTGCTGGGCGTGGTCGACGGCGTGACCGACGTGGTCGACGACGTGCTGGCCCCGGTGCTCGGTTCCGAGTTCTCCCAGAACGATCCCAACCAGTTCGATCCGGCGGACGATTTCGTCGAGACCGTGGCCGATGGCGTGGGCGGCGTGGCCAGCCCGATCGTCGACGGCCTGCTCGGCGAAGGCGCCACGGGTGCGCTGGTCGACCAGCTGGTCAAGCAGGTCGACTACGTCACCGACGCGCTGCAGAACGGCCTGGACAACCTGGTGGGCGATGAAGGCATCCTGAGCGGCCTCACCGGCAGCCTCGGCCTGGACGGCGCGCTCGACGGCCTCGTGGGCGAGGATGGAGTGGTCGGCAACGTGGTGGACGGCCTGCTCGGCCAGGACAGCCTCCTCGGCGAGCTCGTCAGCGAAGACGGCCTGGTGGGCGGCCTGCTCGGCGAGAACGGCACGCTTGGCGGCCTCATCGGCGAAGGCAGTGCCGTCGGCAGCCTGCTGGACAACGTGATCGGCGACGACGGCATCGTCGGCGGCCTGCTGGGCGAGGACGGCGCCCTTGGCGGCGTGGTCGGCGGCGTACTGGGCGAAGAGGGCCTGCTGGGCGGCCTGATCGGCGCGGGCAGCCCCGTGGGCAGCCTGCTCGGCGGCGACGGGGTGGTGGGCGGCCTGCTTGGCGGTGACGGCGCGCTGTCCAGCCTGCTGGGCAGCGAAGGCCTCACCGGCGGCCTGCTGGGCCAGGACGGCGTGGTCGACAACCTCCTGGGCGACGGCGGCGCCGTGAGCGGCCTGCTCGAAGACAGCCCGCTGGGTGGCTTGCTCGGCGGCGAAGACGGCCTGCTCGGCGGCGTGACCGATGGCGTGCTGGGTGAAGGCGGCCTGCTGGGCGGCGTGCTTGGCGATGACGGCGTGGTCGGCGGCCTGCTCGGCGAAGACGGCTTGCTCGGCAGCGGCGGCGCCATCGGCAGCCTCCTCGCAGAAGACGGCCTGCTCGGCGGCGTGCTCGGCGAGGACGGCCTGGTCGACAACCTGCTGGGCGACGGCGGCCTGCTGGGCGGTGTGCTCGGCGAAGACGGCCTGGTCGGCAACCTGCTCGGCGGCGATCTCCTGGGCGGTGACTTGCTCGGTGGTGACCTGCTGGGCGGCGTCCTCGGCGAAGACGGCCTTGTCGGCAACCTGCTCGGCGGCGATCTCCTGGGCGGCGATCTGCTCGGTGGTGACCTGCTCGGCGGCGTGCTGGGCGAGGACGGCCTCGTCGGCAACCTGCTCGGCGGCGATCTCCTGGGTGGTGACTTGCTCGGCGGCGACCTGCTCGGCGGCGTTCTCGGTGAAGACGGCCTTGTCGGCAATCTGCTCGGTGGTGACCTCCTGGGCGGTGATCTGCTTGGCGGCGACCTGCTCGGTGGCGTGCTGGGTGAAGACGGCCTCGTCGGCAACCTGCTCGGTGGTGACCTCCTGGGCGGCGATCTGCTCGGTGGTGACCTGCTCAGCGGCGTCCTCGGCGACAACGGCCTTGTCGACAACCTGCTCGGCGGTGACCTCTTGGGTGGCGACTTGCTCGGCGGCGACCTGCTCAGCGGCGTGCTGGGTGAAGACGGTGTTGTCGGCAGCGTGCTGGGCGGCGATCTCCTGGGTGGCGACTTGCTTGGCGGTGACCTGCTCGGTGGCGTGCTCGGCCAGGACGGCGTTGTCGGCAGCGTGCTCGGCGGCGACCTTCTGGGTGGCGACTTGCTTGGTGGTGACCTGCTGGGCGGCGTGCTCGGCGAAGACGGCATCGTCGGCGGCCTGCTCGGCGGCGATCTGCTTGGCAACGACGGCCTGGTCGGCAGCGTGCTCGGCAGCGATGGCCTGCTGGGCGGCGTGCTGGGCGGCGGCAGCAGCCCGGTGGCCAACATCCTGGAGCCGGTGCTCGATACGGCAAGCACGGCCGGTGCGGCGCTCGAACCGGTGGTTGCCACGGCATCCACGGTGGCAGCGCCCGTGACCGACATCCTGGCCGGCGCAGCCCCGACGGTCGCTCCGGTGGTCGACACCGTCGCCAGCGTGGTCGACACGGTGGAGCATGCCGCGCCGATCGTGACCGACGTGGTCACCCCGATCACCAGCCTGGTGGACCAGGCCGCCGGCACCGGCAGCGTTCTGACCCCGGTGGCGAACATCCTGCACGGCCTGCTGGGTTAAGGAACAAGAGCAGTAGAGGAGAAGGAAGAAAAACAACGCACCAGGGCCAGGCCGCCGCGGCCTGGCCCGCGAAAGGAATCGATATGAAGAACAGCAGCAGCAGCTACCGGATACTGGCCATCGTCGCCCTCGCAGCAAGCCTTGCCGCTTGCGGAACCGCCGCCACGAGCGGACGCGAAGACGCCACCTACTACTACTCGAACAAGGCAGCCCCGGTGGCGAAGGTGGAACCACCTCCGCCCGCGCCGGTGCAGAACGGCCCCGCACTGAAGATCGTGTACTTCGACTTCGACAAATACGACGTCAAGCCGCAGTACCGCAACGTGGTGGAAGCGCATGCGAGCTACCTGCGCAACCGTCCCGCCAGCAAGGTGGTGATCGAGGGCCACACCGACTTGCGCGGCGGCCGCGAATACAACCTTGCGCTGGGCCAGCGCCGGGCCGAATCCGTGCAGCGCGCGCTCACGCAGCTTGGCGTGCCGGGCGAACGGATCGAGGCCGTCAGCTGGGGTATTGAAAAACCCGCGTCGCTCGAAACCACCGAGGAGGGCCATCAGCTCAATCGCCGAGCCGAATTCAGCTACCGCTGAAACACGGAGAAACGCGATGCCTTCGATGGGAGTTCCCGGTCCGGGTGCGACCGGCCTCCCGCATTCGACTGGGGCCGAATGATGTCCTTCTCCGACCAGCTCCATGCCTGCCACGAGCGCCTGGCCTCGGTGTGCGCGGCGCTGCCGGCGCCTTATCCGGCCTTCACGCTTTTCTTCTCGGTGAGCGACGGGTCGCAGCGCGCGCACGTGGTGCACGCGCGCGCGGCCGATTTCGAAACCGCGTGGCACGAAGGCGCCGAGGCCGTGGAGCGCTGGGTGCGCGACTGCGGCATCGTCTCGCCATGGCTGCGCATCGACTGGGTCGAGGGCGCAAGCCCGATCGACTGGGCGCAGTTCAAGGCCCAGCTCGCCGGCGTCAAGCGCAACTATTTCCGCCTCGGCCTGGCCTTCGACCAGGACTTCGAGACCGCGTTCACCGAGCAGGAGCTCAACGCCAACGCCATGCTGAGCGGCGATTCGACCATTGCGCATGCCGTGGTGAATGCGCGCAACTTCGAGGCCTATGCCCAGGCGCGCTTCGCACGCGCGCTGCCGCTCGAGCTGCCGGCCGACCAGCGCGTCTACCTGCTCGCAACCGTGGGCGTGTTCTGCCAGGCCGACTGCGTGGTGCACAAGCTCGTGGGCACGGGGCTCGATGCCGGACGGCGCCAGGCGCCGGCGCTCGCGCCGCAATCGGCGCTCGACCTGGTGCGCAGCGGCGCCTCGTACCTTGCGCGCCAGGTGCAGGACGACGGGCTCTTCGTGTACGGCTACTTTCCGTGCTTCGACCGCCGCATTCCAACCTACGACGCGATGCGCCATGCGAGCGTGCTCAGCGCCATGATCGAGGCGTGGGAGCTCGTGCGCGACGACAAGCTGCGCCTGGCCATCGACCGCGCGCTCGACCATCTCGCGAACACGCTCATCCGCAGCTACACGCTGGCCGACGGCACCGAGGTCGCCTTTCTCGTCGACACCGGCGAAGAAATCAGGCTCGGCGGCAACGCCGCCTGCGTGCTGGCCCTGGTGAAGTACTGCGAGGCCATGGACACGCGCGACTGGCTGCCGCTGCTGGAGAAGCTGGCGCTGGGCATCGCGTCGCTGCAGGATGGCGCCACCGGCAGCTTCAGCCACGTGCTGCATGCCGGCGACTTGCGCGTGAAGCAGGCCTCGCGCGTCATCTACTACGACGGCGAGGCGGCCTACGGCCTCATGCGCCTGTACGGCCTCACGCGCGATGCAAGATGGCTCGCCGTGGTCGAGAAGGCCTTCGACCATTTCATTGCAAGCCAGCACTGGCAGGCGCACGACCACTGGCTGAGCTGCTGTGTCAACGAGCTCACGCGCTGGAGCCCGCAGGAAAAGTACTTTCGCTTCGGCCTGCAGAACGTGGCCGGCTACCTGGACTTCGTGCTCGACCGAAAGACCACCTTTCCGACGCTGCTCGAACTCATGCTCGCGGCCCAGCAGATGCTGCAGCGCCTGGAGGCCACGCCCGCCATGCGGCACCTGCTCGACGAGCTCGACACCGAAAAGTTCTACCGCGCGCTGGAGTACCGCGCCCACTACCTGCAGAACGGCTTCTTCTGGCCCGAGATGGCGATGTACTTTCGCCGGCCCTCCACCATCGTCGGCTCCTTCTTCATCCGGCACCACGCGTTCCGGGTGCGCATCGACGACGTGGCGCAATACGTGTCGGGCTTCGTGGCCTATCGCCGCTACCTGCTGGAGCGCCCGGCCGTGCCCGGCGCCGGCAGCGCGAGGGACGACGGTGCCGCCGCCTGGACCGCGGGCGAAATGGCGCGCGTGACCGGCGGCGAATGGGTGGTGCGCCCGGAAGACGGCTGGCGCGCCAGCGGCGTGACGCAGCGCTCCTTCCTGCGCAAGGGCCGCGTGGTGTTCGAGCACCAGGCGCGGCCCTCGAAGACGCCGCTGGCCGCGGTGGCGCTCAAGGGCGTGCTGCAGCCGGCCGCCGCCGTGCTGTGCACCGATCCCGCACCGCACCTCGACAAGCGGGTGCCGGTGCTCCAGGTGGACGACGTGCCGCAGGCCGTGCTTGCACTGGGCGCGCATGCGCGCACCGAGTTCACGGGGCGCGTCTGCGGCGTGCTGGGCAGCGGCACCGCCGGCGCCACCGTGGCCGCGATGCTGGCCGACGCCCTGGCCGTGTGGGGCGAGGTCGGCCGGCCCGAAGGCAACGTCAGCCTGCCCTCGGGCATGGCCTGGAACCTGACCTGCATGCCGCGGCATGCGGCCTACTGGGTGCTGGAGATGGGATCGCCGCACATGCTGGCCACGGCCCAGCTGGTGCGCCCGATGCTGGCCGTGGTGACGGGGCTGTCGGCCGCGTCGCAAAAGCACCGCGGGCCTTCGGAAGCCGCCGCGCGCATGGACAGCCGCATCTTCGAGGGCATGGCGCCCGGCGACAGCGCGGTGCTGAACCGCGACCTCCCCGAGTTCGCGACCTTTGCCGAAGCCGCCATGGCGCACCAGCTGCAGATCGTGACCTATGGCGAGCACAAGGACGCCGACGTGCGGCTGCTCGCCTTCGACCATGGCGAGGTGCAGGCCCAGGTGCTCGGCGAGCCGTTCCAGTTGCGCCTCAATGCGCCGGGGCGCCACATGGGCGCGAGCGCCGTGGCCGCGCTGGCGGCCCTGCAGGCGATGCGCCTGAAGCTGGCCGCCGCGGTCGAGCCCTTCGCGCAGTTCGAGCCGCCGGGCGGACGCGGCGCGCTGCACACCATCCACATCGGCGGCGGGAGCTTCAAGCTGATCGACGAGACCTACGACGCCAACCCGAGCTCGATGCGCGCCGCGCTCGAGCTGCTGTCGCAGGCGCCCTGCGAGCCGGCCCGCCGCGTGGCGATCCTCGGCGACATGCAGGAGCTCGGCCCCGCCGCGCAGCGGCACCACCTGGACCTGGAGCCCGAGCTGCTCGCATCGCAGCCCGACCGCGTGCTGCTGTGCGGCCCGCTGATGCGGGCGCTGCATGCGCGCATCCGCACCAAGGTCCGCTCGCACTGGTTCGTCGATGTGTCCGACCTGTCGACCGCGCTGGGCGGCCTGCTGCAGCCGGGCGACTGGGTGCTGGCCAAGAGTTCTGCCGGTGTCGGCCTGTCCCGGCTGGCCCGGGTTCTGAAAGCATTGCCATGATCAAACTGAACGCTCAGGCGTCCTTGCCCTATCAACGCCAGGCCGCGCCGCAGCGCCGGTGGTGGCTGGGCTGGCTGCAGTTGTTGTGCGCCTGGCTGCTTTGCATGTTGCTGTGCGCCAACGTTGCGCTGGTGCTGGCGCAGGGCCTGCCGAAAGACGAAGCGGCGCCGGTCGTGGCTAGAAAAGCGGCGGACTGCAGCCTGTCTGTCGAGGCCGCCAAGGACGCCGCTGCGGCCAATGCGGAAACGGTGTCGCACACGCTGAGACGTATGTCACGCTGCAGCGCTTCGTAAGTATTGATTTTGTCTTGTAACAACTGGGTAACAGTCGATAATGGCGCAGGCGTCATTGCCTGACGGATCGGCCCTTCCCATGATCAAGTTTCTCTTGCCCAGCCAACTGGTGGCCGAGGTGCCCGAAAAAGCAGGTGCGAGCCCGTACGCGGGTGCCCTGCACACGGCGTTCCGCGCCGCCTACCCACTGGTCAAGAGCGCGGCCTGGCGCTCGCTGCCCATCAGCCTGTTCGGCCTGCTGCCATCGATCTTCCTGCTCCAGGTGTATGACCGCGTGCTGTCGCGCAGCGGCGTCTCCACGCTGGCCGCGCTGGTGTGCGGCATCCTGTTCTTCCTGTGCATCGAGTTCTGGCTGCGCTCGGGGCGTTCGCGCCTGTTGCGCAATGCGGGCGCCATCATCGACCACGGGGTCTCGGGCGCGCTGCTGCATTCGATGCTGAACCGTCCGCTGCGTGCGCTCGAAGCGCGGCCGGCCTCGATCTGGCACCAGTTCTTCCGCGACGTGGCCTCGGTGCGCGGCACCGTCACCGGCGGCCTGGCGCAATCGATCTTCGACCTGCCGATGGCGGTCTTCGCACTGGCCGTGATCGGCATCGTGGCCTTGCCGGTATTGCCGGTGGTGGTGCTGTTCCTTGCCATCATGGTCTTCCTGGCCTGGTGGTGGGCCGACGAGGTGCGCAGCGGGCGGGTCGAGGAAGTGCAGCGCGGCCGCGGCCTCGAGCGCATGACCTCGGAGATCTGCAACGCGCGCGAAACGCTCAAGACGCAGGCCAACGACGGTCCCACCATCGAGATGTGGCGCCAGTCGTACAACTCCTGGCTGAGCGAAAGCTTCAGCAAGAACGGGCAGATCGAAACCGCGCGCGACGGCACCACCGTGCTGATGACGGTGTTCTCGGTCATCGTGGTCACGGTGGGCGCCATCTCGGTGATGGAGCAATGGATGACGGTGGGCGGCCTGGTCGCCTCCAACATGCTGGCCCTCAAGGCGCTGCAGCCGGTGGCGGGCCTGGTGTCGAGCTGGCGCTCGCTGGCCGCGGCCAAGGAAGCGGCCAAGCGGCTCGAGACGGTGCTTGGCGAGCCGGTGGAAAAAGCGCCCACCGGCATGACGCTGCCGCAGCCGCTGGGCCGCGTCACCTTGAAGGACGTGAGCTTCAGCTTCACGGAAGACGCGCACCGGCCGGTGCTGGAGAACGTCGACCTGGACATCGGGCCGGGCGGGCTGCACGTGATCGTCGGGCGCAACGGCGCCGGCAAGTCGACGCTGGTCAAGCTGCTCTCGGGCCTGTACACGCCCACGCGCGGCGTCATCAGCATCGGCGAGTACGACCTTTCGCAATTCGGCCGCGAAGAGCTTTCGCGCTGGATCAGCTACCTCTCGCAGGAGGTGTACTGGTTCGGCGGACCGCTGATCGACACCATGCGCCGCACGGCCCCGGGCCAGACCGACGAGCAGGTGGTGGCGGCCTGCAAGCTCTCGGGCGCGCACGAGTTCATTTCGCGCATGCCCGACGGCTACCGCACCGTGGTGGGCGAGGGCGGCACGGGCCTGTCGGTGGGCGAGCGGCGCAAGCTCGCGCTGGCCATGAGCTTCCTGCGCAAGCCCTCGGTGCTGGTGCTCGACGAGCCCAGCAACGACCTGGACTTCCAGAGCGAGCGCACCCTGCTGGCCACGCTGCTCGCGGTGGCCAAGGTGCGCACGGTGGTGGTGGTCACGCATTCGCTTCGCATCGTGTCGGCAGCCAGCGTGGTCTACCACGTGACGGGCCAGGGCAACGTCGAACAGGGCACGGCCGCCGTCATGGTGCCCAAGCTCTTCGGCGTGAAGAAGGCGCTGGTGGCGCTCCCCGATTCCACCGCAGGCGAGGACGATGCCGACGTGCACTCGCAGCAAGCCGCCGCCAACCGTTCCATGGCCTGAGCGGCCGATCGATCGAAGAGTAATTGGGGACCGCGACTTGAAATCAGATTTGCCGCAGATACTGCAGGACGAGGATCACAAGCGCGCGGCGCAGACATCGCCCAAGGGCCGGCGCCGCAAGTGGGTCATTGGCGGCGCGGTTGCGCTGCTGGCCGCTGTCGGGCTGGGCTTTCCCATGGAAACCGTGGTGGTGGCACCGGGCCGCGTGATCCCGTCGGACCGCGTCAAGTCGATCCAGCATCTGGAAGGCGGCATCGTCAGCAGCGTGCTGGTCAAGGAAGGCGACAAGGTCACGCAGGGCCAGCCGCTGGTGGAGATCGACCTGGGCGGCAGCGGGCTCAATTTCGAGGAACTCACCGCGCGCTACGCCGCCACCCAGGCCACCCGCATCCGGCTCATGGCCGAGAGCCGCGGCCAGCCGCTCAGGCGCGAGAGCTTTGCCGCCGACATCGACGAGAGCGTGCTCGACGGCGAGACCGGCGCCTACGAGGCGCGCGCGCTCGAGCAGCGCGGCGTGATGGCCGGTGCGGTGTCGGGCCTGGAGGGCGCGCGCAGCCGGCTGCTCGAGCAGCAGGCCAAGGTCAAGGGCCTGAACGACCGCCTCGCACTGATGCAGAAGGAACTCGAGATCTCCGAGCAGCTGCTCAATGAAAAGCTGGTCGGCCAGGTCGAAGTGCTCGAGAAGCGGCGGCAGGTCGAAAGCGTGCGAAGCGAGCTGGCCGTGGCGCGCCAGGGCGCCATCTCCGCGAGCGCTGCCATCACCGAGGCGCAGGCCAAGATGGCCGAGGCCGAAGGGCGCTTCCGGCGCCGCGCGTCCGACGAGCTGGCCACCGTGGAGCGCCAGTTCGCCAGCCTCAACGAAGACCTGGCGCGCGCGCGCACGCAGCGCTCCCGCACCATGGTGAAGGCGCCCGCCGACGGCATCGTCAAGGGGCTGCGCAGCGCCAGCCCGGGCTGGGTCATCAAGCCCGGCGAAGCCATCATGGAAGTGGTGCCCGACAAGGACGAGATCATGATCGAGGCGCGCCTCAATCCCAACGACCGCGGCTTCGTCGAGGTCGGCCAGGCGGCGCGCGTCAAGATCACCGCCTACGACTACCTGCGCTATGGCGCGGTCGAAGGCAAGGTCACCCTGGTGGCCGCCGATGCCGACCGCGACCCGGCCATTGCCAACGCGGCGCCGTACTACCGCATCCTCGTGAGCACCGAGCAGGCCCACGTGGGCCGCGAAGAGAACCGCATCACCGCCGGCATGGAGTCCGAGGTCGACCTGAAGGTGGGCACCGATCCGTTCATCTGGTACATCCTTCGGCCCGTGCTCAAGCTGCGGCGCGAAGCCTTCCGCGAACCATGATGGGCAGCAACGTGGCCGGCCGGCGCCCCGCGGGCACCGGTGTTCTTTGTGCAGTGCTGTGCGCGAGCTTTGCGCTTCCTCCCGGCGCCATGGCGCAGGAGGAGGCGCCCGCGCAGCTGATGCCGGCGCGCCGCCTTTCCGCGCCATCGATCGGCGCCGCCAGCTATGCGCAGCGCGTGAAGCAGGCGCTCATCGCGCTGTCGCAGGACTACCCTGAAGTGCAGACCGCGCAAGCCGCCGCCAACACCAGCAGCTTTGGCGTGGACGCCGCCAAGAAGGCCCGCTACCCGCGCTTCAAGATGGGCACCGCCTCCGGCACCTACAACAGCGGCGCGGACAACGCGAAGACTGAGAACTACACCGTGCTCACCGCCGAGGCGCGCCTGAGCCTGGTCGACGGCGGCGCCATGAACGCCGCGATTCGCGCCGCCGAGGCCGGCAACCAGGCCGACGACGAGGCCGTCGTCACCACTTCGCAGAAGGTGGTGCTCGATGCGCTGACCGCCTACCTGCAGGTGCAGCGCTTCGACCTCAAGAAGCAGATCGCGCGCAAGTCCACCGAGGTGGTGGCCGAGCTCTCCAAGGCCGAGGCCCGCCGCGTGGCGCTGGGCGCCGCCGGCGAGAACGACCTGAACATGGCGGCAGCGCGCCGCGCCAGCGTGGCTGCACGCGAATCCGACTTCCAGGCGCAGCGCGACGAGGCGCTGGCCAAGTTCAACACCTACTTCAAGTTCACGCCCAACACCGATTCGCTGCCCGTGCTGGCCGCGCCCGCGTACTGGCGCATCGCTTCGCACGAAGAGGCCCTGCGCCGCGCCGAGGAGCGCAGCACCGAAATCTCCGAAGCCAAGGGCCGCGTGGCGCGCGCCCAGGCCCTGGTCGACCAGCAGGAGGCCAGCATCTGGCCGACCGTGGATGCGGTGGTCGTCAAGAGCAAGGACCCGCGCGGCGTGTCGCCGCAAGACCCGACGCGCGCGGCCTTCGAGCTCAACTGGAACTTCGGCAACGGCTTCGACCGCCAGCTGCGCCTGAAGTCGGCCCTGGCCGAAGTCGCCAACCAGGAAGCCAAGCTCGAAGGCGTGAAGCTCAACCTGCTGGAGCTCACCTCGGCCTCATGGTCGCGCGCCGTGTCCGGGCGCGAGCGCGAGCGGCAGCTGGCGGAGGCCGTCAGCACATCGGGCCAGGCCTTTCGCGGGCGCCGCCGGCTGATGGAGTTCGGCCGCGAAACACTGCCCGCCGTGCTCGACGCGCAGCTCGACTACTACAACCTGCTGTTCGACTACGTCGACGCCGTGTTCGACCTGCGCATCACCGAGCTGCGCCTGGCGCGCACCACCGGCGAACTGCGCATCGACGCCGACGCGAGCAATTCCTGGATCGACCGCATCTTCGGCCCACCGAACCGGCCCGCGCTGAGCGAAGACGGCCTGCTCACCGCGCTGTGCATCTCGAGCAACGCAAGCTGCGCCAGCGAGCCTGTTGTGGCCGAGCGCGGTGCCACCGCAACCGCGGCGAACCCGCCGCTGCGCCGGGCCGCGCGGCTG
Source organism: Variovorax sp. V116 (assembly GCF_041154435.1). Classification (NCBI taxonomy): domain Bacteria; kingdom Pseudomonadati; phylum Pseudomonadota; class Betaproteobacteria; order Burkholderiales; family Comamonadaceae; genus Variovorax; species Variovorax sp. V116. The sequence continues at coordinate 4,603,752 of NZ_AP028661.1, read as the reverse complement.
GCAAACCGCTAAGCGAGCCGCAGCGGGCTCAGGCGTCTTCGGGGATGCCGGGCTCGCCGTCGAGGATCTGGTACTTGCGCATCTTTTCCCACAGCACCTTGCGGCTGATGCCCAGGTGCTGCGCGGTGTCCTGGCGCTTCCAGTCGTTGATCTCCAGCGCCGCGATGATGCGGTTGCGCTCGCTGCTGTTCCATCCCTTGCGCTCGCCATTGCCGTCGAGCGCCACGCCGTTCATGGTGCCGCCGCCGCCATGGCCGTTGCGCTCCGCAGCAGCGCCTGCTGCCAGCGTCGGCGTGCCGCGCGTGAGCGCAATGGCGCGCTGGATCAGGTTCTGGTCCCAGCTGTGCAGCTGCCGCGCGATCACGCCCACCCGCTCGGCCAGGTTGCGCAGCTGCCGCACGTTGCCGGGAAAGTAGGTCTCGGCCACCGCATCGCTGAGCCAGTGCGGCGTTTCCCCGAGCGTCTCGAGTTCGTCGCCCAGTACATTGGCCAAGAGCGCCTTGAAGATCGCGATCTTGTCGATCTCCCCGCGCTCCTCCAGGCTGGGCACGTGCAGCTCGATCACCGCGAGCCGGTAGAACAGGTCGGCGCGAAATTCGCCGCTCGCCACCATCTCGCGCAGGTTGCGGTTGGTGGCCGCCACCAGCCGAAAGTCGACCCGGATCGGCGCCGTGGCGCCCAGCCGCGTGACCGCGTTGTCTTCCAGCACGCGCAGCAGTTTTACCTGCTGGTAGCGCGGCAGATCGCCGATCTCGTCGAGGAACAGCGTGCCGCCCGTGGCCTGCTCGAAATAGCCGCGGTGCGCATGCACGGCGCCCGTGAACGAGCCCTTGGTGTGGCCGAAGAAGAGCGATTCAAAGAGTCCGTCAGGAATCGCGCCGCAGTTCACTGCCACGAACGCGCCCTTGCTGTAGTGCTGGTGCCCCAGGTGCAGCTGCTGCGCGATGCGCTCCTTGCCCACCCCCGTTTCGCCGCGCACCAGCACGCTGTGGTTGCAGTCGGCAAAGGCGCCCACTTCGGCCAGCAGCGACTTCATCGCGTCCGAATGCGCCACCAGCACATCGGGCGCCTGCGGCGCCACATCGCGCGCGCGCAGCTGCCGCACCAGCTTGGCCACCATCGTGCGCAACTCGGCGCAGGTGAAGTCGTAGGGCAGCACGTGCAGGTACTCGGGCGGATAGGTGCGCGAGTCCCGCTCCCGCGAGGCCGCGGCCACCCAGATCACCGGCATGCCCTGCAGCAGCTCGGTGGCATGCGCGAGGCCGCCACTGTCGATGACCGTGACGCTGAGGATGGCCACCGAAGGCCGAAGCGCAGTGCCGCGATCCTGCTGCGGAGGCGGCAAGCCATCGGCCCGGATCACCTCCACGTCGAAGCTCGCCATGCACCGCGCGATACGGTCGAGGATGTCGGCCTTGCCTTCCCAGACAAAGAGGTCGAGTTCGTCGAAGTTGGGGGATGCAGGATTCATCGGAAGAGGCGTCAGTACACCAGCTTGGCGTTCTTGCAATTCAGTGATTGGAGGTGGACGTCGGTGCGGCCGAGCTCAAGACCCAGTGTGTCACCCAGCAGATTGGAGATGAAACCGCCTACAGAATCGAGGATGGGCTGCAGCAACTCAAGTAGCGGGCCGAGGATCGTAGAAAGCAAAGGGGTGCCTGGGCCATTGCGATCCAGACCGAGCACGTTAGATACGAGATCGACAAGCCCGCCGAGGAGATCGCCAACAATGCCATTCTGAGCAGAGGACTGAAGCGATTCGATCAGCTTCGTGCGAATACATGAAGCCGAGGGGGAACCGAAGAGCGGCGTGCATCCTCCTGGCGGAAGTGCGGCAATCTTTCCGGCCCATTCCTCCGGCATTGGAATTGGGAGGAGATTTAGAAGCCCGGGTCTATTCCATGCCAAGTGATCGCCATAGAGCAGCGTCTTGATGGCACTGACGTTGGTGAGGCTACCTGACCGGGTAATGTAGTAGTCCGCAAGTTTTGCCGCAATCTCAGGATTGGATGCTCTGCTTGCCGGCGTATCGTCGGAACCGGTATTGCCACCCAGGAGCAATTTGAGCAACTGATCGAGCAACGCCTCGATGGTGCTGCCGATGTTCAAGGGATTGCGGCTTGTAGTTTTCGTTTCGCCCACCGATAGCGTGATGTTCTCGCCATAGGGGAGGGCGGGAATGGCTACCTTGCCATTCAGCAGGTTAATGCCAAGTAATTTGACCAAGGGCATTGCCCCGAGGTCTGTCGTGCAGACATCGGATTTCGACCAGAGCGCGGTTGGATTGATATTGCCGATACAAGCATTGAGTATGGGTGCATCGACGTGAATCGTTGCCTCTGGCGGTGCCACGTCGCAATTGATGGCATCCAGCCGACCGAATGCATTCACCACATCGATCGCCATAGGAAGATGAATCTCTGTGCCCAGAGCACCGAGCAATCCGCCCAGGACGGAGCCGCTGGAATTGATGTCGAGCGCGATGCGAACTTGCGAGTTGTAGGCCTTTGTACCGATCGGGCCAATGCCGATGGAGGGCGGCTCAATGATGCGCGACTGGAGCGTGACCCCAATCGGGCTCACGCCGGTGCTCACATTCACTGCGTGGCCGCTTGTGCCGATTCCCACCGCAGTTGTTATTAGATCGAGAGCATCGACTTCCGCGCTCAGGGCGGACGCGGAGGTCGGCGCAGTAATTTGAGCGAAAAGGCCTCGCACCCCACTGGCTGAATCGGTCCCGAGCTGAATCCCCAAGTTGTCTGCGTTCACACCCGCATCGAGCAGGGATTTCACGAGAGTCGCGTTGGCCGAAACCAGACTCGTTTGCCCGGCGATGGTTGCGACGGCATTCAGTAGTTGGCCGAGGGTGACTTTTTTCGCAACCAACAACGCATTGAGGTCGCCGATAGTCAGGTCGGTGGAGACAGGAATTTTGAGTTCCGCAAGCAGTCCACCTGGCGTGATTTTTACGCCGACGAGGCCGGAGTAGCATCCGCCACAAGATCCGGAAATATCGGCGCCCACAAATTTGAGAATCGAAATCAGTGGTGCATCCGGATTGATATCGACGAGCTTTGATCCAACGCTGAATACGGCCAGTGGTTCGTCTTTAGCCGCGATTGCGCTTACAGTCACGGCACGCACTTCATTGCCAGGTAATGAGGGAAATAAGAGCGGAGGGCGACCAACTATGGTGACGGAGAGCGCATTGATTTCGTCTGTGCCGCTCAAGACGGAGCTGAAATGCGATCCAGCCGTGTATTTCGTGGGATTCCAAACACCGCAGACTGCAGTGAGTTCATATTGCGATGCGAGAAATGGCAAGTTTCGCGCCGCATTTGCCGAAGCTGCTGTCGTAGCCTTGCTGCACTCAGTGGGTCTGAGAACCTGAGCGCCTGCGAGCGCCGAGAGGTCCGCCGCCTTCTGGAGCTCTCGTTTCATATAGAACAAGTAGCCAAGTTCGGTACCCACAAGAACAATAACGATCAGACTGAGGGCGATTGCCGCATTGATGACGACTGAGCCAGTCTGTCGTCGGCCTGGTTCACGATTGGTTAATTGCATCGTTCTGCCCTGGTCTCTATCTGGTAGCGGTAGCCTTACCGGTCAACTGCTCTGGAATCAAGTTCGAGGTAAGTACGAGCGGCGGAAACAGTGGATTGGCGCGGTAGGGATAGGTCACCTTCACTTCAATTTCGTCGGGCAGAAGATTGATCACGGGAAGGGTCTTCATCTCTAACCGAAGCCAGTCCTCTTTGGATGAAGGTGTTCCGCCTGCGGCGGCCGGAGTAATCAGGGACAGGGCCAACGAACGATAGATCGCTGTCCGGGCATTCGCTTGCAGGTCTGCGGCGGAGATGGTCCCGCCGGCGAGTTGAGCCGCTCTCGCTCCATCCTCCGCCGCTCGAGAAACTGCCTGCTGGACGTAGAGCACAGCGCTGAATGTCACGAAGCCATAGATGCCGAGGAAGAGAACACTGAAGACGAGCGCGAACTCGATGGCGGCGACCCCCCTCTGCGGGCGAGGAGTCACGCGCTTCGGTTGTGGGAAGCCGGATCTCATAAAGATCTCCCATCGAGCAGCATGCTGGCCTTGCCTGCGATCCGGTCGGGCACGGCAAAGCTGGGAAAGGCGGGAAACAGGGTCTCTATGCCGCTGACCGTGACCGTGACGACCATCTGGCAACGGGTGCTCCAAACCGGACCGCAGGCAGGCGCTTCTTGCTGGCAATCGTTCTCTTCAGCGATGCAGATGTTTGCCGCAACCTCTAGATTTGCTTTCAGAGACGCAGGCAACCAGCCAGAGCGAGCGGTTGCCACGGCGCTGGCAATGTCTTTTCTTTTATTCAATTCACTCTGATAGCGCAGGCCAGCGCGGGCACCGTCTTCCGCTGCGTTCTGTAGGCTCATGCGCATCGTCAGCAAGAAGCCGTAGCAGATGACTGCATAAAGCAGAGCAAAGATGATCAGGAACACAAATGCAAACTCGATCGCATACACGCCGCGCTGGGCGCGCCAGGGTTTTGCATGGCTGCGTATTTCCACGTGCTTCTCTTTGCGCCGCGCGAACTGGCTCGCCGCTTACCGAGACCCGGCCGAAGAGCCGCCGCCGCTGGACTTCGTCACCGTCGAGCTCAGGTGCTCGGGAATCGAATGCTCGAAGCTCTTGATGTAGCGCTCGTAGCTTCGGCTCGCGACGCTTCCGGCAATGGGCCGAGGTGTAGGTGATGCAATCTCTCCGCTGCGTTGCCAGGCGAGCAGGTTTTGCGTTGCATCGCCAAGCAACAGCGGCGGCGGGCCGACCTCTTCGGACTCGGCCACCTGCGGCTGCTGAGGCTCCGGCGCTGTCTGATTCGGTGCGGACTGACCAGCGGGTGCGGCTGTTGCTGCGACCTTATCTGTCGACGCGGTCACTGGCGTCGCGACGGCCTTTGCGTCTGATTTGGTTGCGTTCGTTTGTGCGATCGCGCACGTTGCCATGAAGAGAAGTGCGGCCGCCAAGGCCGCACGAGCGGGCAGAGAGGGAACCCGCTCGGTGGATTCGTTGTTCATGGTGTACCTCGTGAGGTCGAATTCGGAGAAAAGGGCGCTTCGGCGTTCGATGCCGGCGGATTCGTCTGGATCGCAGTTCTCATTCCGCCAACGCCTGACCAGCGCGACGGTTTGAGGGCGAGCGGCGCAACAGTGAGCTCTCCGCGAGTTGATGCTGTCGCCGTAGCGGCGACGGGTGCGGCGAGTCCACCTAGTGCGCGTAACTGCAGCGCCGCTTCGCGCACGGCCCGGCGTGTTGGTTCGGACATGCGGTTTGCATCCATCAGCGCTGTTGCTTGATCCCGCTGATTGGTTACTTCCAGATAGAGCGCGAGATTGGCTTGTGCCTGCGTGCTGTCGGGGCGAAGTTGCAGGGCCTGCATCAGCGGCAGTCGCGCCTCTTCGATCTGGCCAGCGCGCAACTGCGCGTAGCCCAGGTCGCTCAGCAAGAGCGCATCGGTTGGTGTGCGGCGTTGCGCCTGCGCGAGCAGTTGCACTGCCTCGCTGTAGTTGCCACGCGTACCTGCCAGAAGTCCGAGTCCGCGGTAGCCGGCGCTTGCCAGTGGTGTACCCAGAAGGCGCCTGTATGCAGCTTCGGCGGGTGCAGCCTGGCCGGTCTGGCGCAATGCTTCGGCACGCGTGCGCGTGGATTCAGGCGAAACACCCCAACGCTGTTCAAGTGCGTCGATGTGCGCGAGCGATGCAAACCACAGGTCCTCCTTTTGCATCTGCTCGACCAGCTTGAGGTAGGTCGCCTGGGAATCCACCGACGCTCCCGCCTTGGTCTCTGCGGCCGCTTCGGCGGCCATGCGCTGTTGCGCATCGGCACTGGCGGCGTACTGGTCCTTGACGCTGGCGCAGCCGGTGACGGCGAAGACCGCGACCGTCGCGGAGACCAAAGCCAGCATGTATCCAGCACGGAACGAGCTCGTCAAGGATTTAGATGATTTCATTTGGCGGCGGCTCCCAGTGAACGGAAGATCGCCAGGAAGGCCGGTCCCGCCGTGACGATGACCAGCGCTGGCAGCAGCGTGGTCACCATGACAGCAGTCATCTTCACAGTGATTTTTCCGATTTTTTCTTTCATCTCGGAGCGCCGGTGTTCACGAAGTCGGTCGCTGAAGATGCGCAAGGGTTCCTGTACCGCGCCGCCATGTTTGTCGACCTGCACCAGCAAGGACACGAGCCCGCGGAGGTTTTCGCTCTTGTGCAGGGTCGCGAGGCGCTGCAACGAATGCTCGCGGCTGCGGCCACGGCTGTACTGGTTGTTGGCAAAGGTCAGTTCGTAGCCGAGCACGCGCAGCACATGCGAGAAGTCGCTGGCCATGATCTGCAGGCTCTGGTCCAGACTCAGCCCCACGCCCTGGAGAAGGCGCAGCAAATCGATGAACAGCGGAAGCTCCTGATTCACCCGCTCGCGCCGTTTGGCCGCAAAGCGGCCGAGTGTCCATTTCGGTGCCATGAAGCCAATGACGAATGCGGCCGCCAAAACCGTGATCACGGTGCGCTGTGGATGGCCCGCGCTCCACAGGACATAGGCGAGAAATGGAAGAAGGAATGCAAGAAAGACACGCGCCACCAAAAAGATCAACTGCGCCCGTTTCGAGGGAAGGCCGCACTGGTCGATGAGGTTGCGATCTTCGTCTGCCACCAGTGCGCGACCGATCCGTGAATCGAGCCAATGGAACGGCAGCTCGATGTCCGGCTTTGCCGCGGTGTCCAGTTCTTCGGCTGAGTCGACGGTGGCTCTCGATTCGTGCGGAGCCGTCACCACTTGCTGGATGGCACGGTCGATGGTTTTTCCGCTGCGTGCGCGTCGCAACTCGGTCGCAATGAGTGCGCCGGCGCCGGCCATCAGGCCCAAGGCCAGCAATGCCAGGCTGAAGATCGCCAGTTGATTGAAGGTGACCGTCATGTCAGTTTCGCCAACCGATAGAGGAGTGCTGCACCGAACAACTGAAAACCTGCGGCAGAAAGGACCATCATGCGGCCGGTCCCATCGCTCCACATTCCCAGGAAATAGCTGGGATTGGTCAGGATGAAGAAGGCGCCTATGCTCACAGGCAACAACCCGAGAATCCAGGCGGAAAGACGGGTTTCCGAAGACATGGCAAGCAGTTCGTGCTCCGCCTGCTCCCGGTCACGCATGAAGTTGCCGACGCGCTCCAACAGCAGGTCAGAGCGCCCGCCGTAACGCACACCCAGGCCGAGGATGGAGGCCAATAGGAACATCTCTTCGACGCGGACACTGCTGGCTGTTTGATGCAGCGCCCGATCCAGGTCCATGCCCGCGCGCACCAGCGAGGCCGAGCGTTCCAGGTGACCACGCAACGGAGCTTCCGTGGTGGCAATCGCCAGCTGGAAAGCCGCTTGCGTGGAATTGCCGATGGTGATCAGTCGCACCATCGCGTCGATATAGCCAGGCAACTGGCTGACCAGCTTGCGTCGGGATTTCTGAAGCCGCAGCCAGATCGCGAAAACGGCGAGCAGTGCCAGCAGAGTGAGCGCACTCAAGGCAGCAATCCAACCGCCGAAGAGACCCGCAAGGGCCGTGAGCACCACGATGGCGACGAAGCCCACCACGACCATGCGCGGCTCGATCACGCCAATCAACCAGTCAGGCATGGCTTTTTCAAGAAGCCCGGCGGGTTCGGAAGCCGCGGCACTTGCCTCGGTCTCGAGCCACGGGTCGGTCATGAGCGCATCGCTCGGCAAATCCCGCAAGGGCATCGGCGTTTGCACGGCAGCCGCCGTGCTGGCCAGGATCTGCTGGTCCAAGTGGCGTGCCGCCGCCTGTCGCGCCTGGCGCCCCTTTGCCCATTGCCACAGCAGCAGCCCCGCGGCTGCAAGCAGCAGCGCGATGCAAGCCACCGTCAGCAGGACCTTAGCCACGGTTGTCTCCCTGCTGGCCTCGTGCCAGCGACTGGCGGAAGCGCGTGATCTTGGGTGAATGCGGCGCAATGCCCAGCGACACCCAACGATCGCGCTCCTCGCCGTCGGGCGACGTGATCGGCTCGAAGCGGTAGAGCTCCTGCATCGCGACCACGTTGTCGTTGACGCCGGTGACTTCGCTCAATGAAAGAATGCGGCGCTGCCCATTCGAAAGGCGACCGATCTGCACGATGAAATCGATGGCATTGGCAATCTGCCGGCGCAGGCTCACTTCGCTGCCCTGGTAGCCTGCAAAACCCGCGAGCATTTCAAGGCGGTAGAGGCATTCACGCGGCGAGCTTGCGTGGATGGTGCCCATCGAACCTTCATGGCCCGTGTTCATCGCCTGCATCATCTCGATCACTTCGGCGCCACGCACTTCGCCCACGATGATCCGGTCAGGCCGCATGCGCAGGCTGTTGCGCAGCAGGTCGCGGATCGACACCACACCCGTGCCGTCGAAGCCGCCGGGGCGGCTTTCGAGGCGGACGACGTGGCTGGTGCCTAGCGAAAGCTCCGCCGTGTCTTCGATGGTGATGACGCGCTCGCGCGCAGGGATGAAGGTGGCAAGCGCGTTGAGCAGCGATGTCTTGCCCGAGCTGGTGCCGCCGCTCACAAGGATGTTGCAGCGCGCACGCACGGCAATCTCCAGCAACTGCGCCATGCCTGCGTCGAAGGTGCCGAGCTTCACCAGATCGGCCGGCGTGAGCGGCTCCTTGCGGAACTTGCGGATTGAGACCGAGAGCCCGTCAATGGCCAGCGGCTCGATGATCACGTTGATGCGCCCGCCGTCGGGCAGGCGTGCATCGACCATCGGGTTGGATTCGTCGAGCCGGCGGCCGAGCGGCGCGAGGATGCGGCGCACGATGCGCATCACGTGCTCTGCATCGGCAAAGCGCACGGTCTCGCGCTCCAACATGCCGTGGCGCGACACGTACACGTTCTGGTAGCCGTTGATCAAAATATCTTCGACGGCCGGGTCGTTGAGCAAGTCTTCCAGCGGCCCGAAGCCTGCAAGCTCCTTGGTCAACGCGTCGGAGATGAGCTGCATCTCACGGTTGTTGATCGGTACGCGGCGCAGCCGGACGAAGCTGTCGACTTCCAGTTCGACAAATTGCTGGATAGAGGCGCGCGACCAGCGGCCGAACTCCGCCCCCAGCTCTTCGATGCGGCTCAAGAGATGGTCATGCGTCCAGCTCTTGATGTCCTGGAACTGCTGGGAGTTGACGAACGCCTGGTCGTCGTCGGCGAATTCGAGATCGTTGGACATAGAGGCGTTTCAACCTTGACTAGAGCTTTTCCAGAAGCCGGCAATTTGCGACATTCGAGCGACCCAGCTGGACTCCCTGGCCGGCGGCTCGCCTGCGTCGGACGTGTATTGCTGGTTCAATCCGCGTGCGAGGGCGGCCACAGCTTGTGAATACGCGTCGCTGCGCGCGGTGCGCACCAGCATCTCGCCGCGGCTTGCCGCCGCCAGCAGTTGCGTGCCGCGTGCTGGCAACACATGGTGCAGCGGCAGTTCGAGACGATCGGCAATGTCCTTGGCCGGCAGCCCCACATGGCTGTCGAACTTGTTGACTACGAGCGACAGACGATCGGTGTCGATGCCGCGGGTGCGCAGCTCTTTGAGCATGTTTGCGGTGGAGACGATGGCGCCGATGCTCTGGTCGCACACCACCCAGCTGTGCTGGGCAACCTTCACGGTCTGTGCGACGAAATCAAGCGTCGAAAAACCCCCCAGGTCGGCAATCTGGAAATCGAAGAAATCGCCAAGCCGCTTGATCAGCGCCATCGAATCGGCATGCGAGATCTCGCGCACCTGCGCAAGGCTCGCGGGCAGCGGCAGCACGGCCACGCCGCTCGTGTGGTGGGCCAATGCGGTGTGCAGCAGCGTCTGGTCAAGGCGGCGCAGGCTGCGCACGCCGTCGACAAAGCTGAAGCCGCTTTGCGTGTCCAGATACAGAAGACCGTCTCGGGCCGGCAGTCCAAGGTCGAGCAACGCCACCCCGCGGCGCGCGTTGCGGCTCTGAGAAGGTGCGGCCGTTTGGGACGGCTGCTCGTTGAGCATCAACGCCAGGCTGGCCGCGAGCGTGGTCACGCCAATGCCGGGCCTCGCGCCAAGCAGCGCAAGCGTGCATCCGCGGGCATGGCTTTGCAGGCTGACTTGACGATCGACCAGCTTGCGCAGCGTGTTGATTGCATCGGTCGGCGGTGCGCTCATGTCGACGAAATCGTCCACGCCGGCACGCAGTGCGGCAAGCATGGAAGCTGGCTCGGCCGAAACGCCAGTTGCCAGCACCGGCAGCGTCGGCCATTCACGCTTGAGGCGCTGGTGGAGTTCGCCCGCTGCAGCGGCGTGGTCACCCGAGAAATCGAGAAAGACCGCCGCCGGACTGAGCATGGCGATCCGCTCGTCGATCGACTTGGCCTCGGAGGGAAGGATCACCACGGCACCCAACTGGTTGAGCGCGTCGCTCAGCCATGTGATGTGGCTGCTGTTTGGCGATGCGAAGAGATAGGTCTCCGCACCAATTTCAGGAAGGCTGTCGCGTGGGGCGTTCATGGCGTCGGCCAAAGGCTTTGCGTGGTTCGGTTCTGTCAACGCGAGAAGCCCGGCACCGTCGTGCCCGAAGCTGGCCCCAGCAGATGCGCGCGCCACACGGGGCCATCGCGCTGTTCGGCGCCACCCGGCAGGTACGGACTCAGATCCGTGCCACGCGCAATGGGCTTCACCAGGTGTGGCGTGACAAGGATCACCAGCTCCTTCTCGCTCATCTGGTACTTGTTCTGCTTGAAGAAGGCTCCGAGCACCGGAATGTCGCCGAGCAGCGGAACCTTGTCGGCGTTGGAGGTCGTGGTGCGGCTCACGAGGCCGCCGATGATGAAGCTCTCGCCGTCGCCCAGTTCCACCGTGGTGTCGGCGCGGCGCGTGCTGATCGCGGGCACCGCGACACCGCCTATGCTGAGCGAGTTGGTGTAGTCCAGGTCGCTAGCCTCGGGCGCCACCTTGAGCACGATGCGTTCGTTCGACAGCACCGTGGGCGTGAGCGTGAGGCCGATGCCGAAGGGCTTGTATTCGATGCTCGTGGTGCCGAGGCCCTGGGGCGCGGGCACGGGCAGTTCGCCGCCGGCCAGGAAGCTTGCGCTCTGGCCCGAGAGTGCCACCAGCGTGGGCTCGGCAAGCACGCGGGCCATGCCGTTGCCTTCGAGGAAACCGACATTCAGGCCAATACCGGCTTTGCTGAAGTTGAACAGCAAGCTGAATGCCTGTGCGAGCGGGTTGTTGTGTTCGCCGCCAATCGATCCGTCACTTCCGAACGTTGCAGAACGCAGCGACGACGGCGTGAAAACGCCGAAACTGAAGCCGTTGGAGTTGGCGCGCGTGCTGAAGATGTTGAGGCCGGCCTGTTTGAGCACGCTGCGGTTGAACTCGACGATCTTGACTTCGACCTGCACCGTGTTGCTTCGCACATTGACAACGGAGCGGTCGACCAAGGCTGTCTTTTCTCCGCCGGCGGCCATGGCTGCGTCGCGGGCTTCCTGGTGCGCGTCCATGCTGTTGAGCGAGCCGGAGAGCGTGGAGGCGCGGCGCCGCACTTCGAGCGCGTAGACCGTGGCAGCCGACTGGCCTTTTTCCCAGATCATCAGCGTGGTCCGGCCCGCGGCCTTGCCGGTGACGATAAGGCGTGCAGCTGGCGAGTTGGGCGATTGGCGGGTGAGGGCGACACCGGCGACCGTCTCGTCGGCAATGGCCATGCGCTCGATGCCTTTGCCGATCAGCAATTCCTTTTGCGTGCCCGCGTCGATCCGCAGTTGCAGCGCAGGACGGGCAGATGCAGCCTCTGTTGCATCTGCCGCTGTGGCCGCCACAGGCCACGCCCCCTGGGCCAGCAGGCACAGCACCGCGAGCGTTGGACGCAGAGGACGTGCCGGACCGGCTGTTTTCGCGCGAAGGGCGATCGTCATGGTGTTCGATTCCTGCGTGGCATGCACGGGCGTGCCACTTGTTTGCTGATCAGTAATTGATGGTTTCGCTGCGGTCGCCGCGAATGACTTCGACCTTGAGTCCGCCACGGGACTCCCCCGTACTGGCCGTTGGTGCCCGCGCAGCAGCGATGACTGGCGCGCGCGAAGCGCTGCTCGGCTTGCCGCCGGTCACGAAGTCGGCCGTGGTGACGCCGGCCTGCGCGCGATCCAGCCCTTCGAGCGGTGGGCGGCGCGGTTCGCCGGCTTTAAGCGGAGGCGGCTGCAGGGCGGTGGGCAGTTCGGCAAAAAGCTTCGGGTCGGGTTCCGACATGTCGGTCGGGTTGCGCAGCGCCAGCAGCAAACGGCCGCTGTTTTCGGCGAGCGTGAGCCGGTTGATCTCGTCCACTGGCACCGCGAGCACCGCGGTACGGGCAGCCTCGACGCGCTGCTGCTGCGCGGCACCGTTCTTGTCCATCTTCGAAGACAGGCCATCGACGGAAGCAGTGCCGTAGGCCAGCACGCGCTTGCGCGACAGCAGCAGGCGCGCCTGGCTGCGGTCGATGTCCTTGCCGTCGGACTTGAGCATCAGGAATACGTCGACAAAGTCGCCGGGCTGGACCTTGTTGCCCACGCCCATGGTTTCGTCGGCCTTGATGGCAATCGCACGCTCGCCTTCGGCAACACGCAGGGCCAGACCCGAAACGAGCTGGCTTTGGAGAAGCGGGGAACCTTCGCCCAGGTCGATCACCGGCACGCGCCCTGCGAGCGGTGCAGTCTCCTGGAACGCGCCCACGGGATTGATGGTCAGGCGCTCGATGCGAAGTGCGTCGGCTGGAATCGCTTGGCCCGCAGGCAGCGGCTTGGCAGCGACAACCACGGGAAAGGTTTGGGCTTGGACCGTCTTGCCGGGAGCGGCTGTGGAGGGGGCGACTGCGACCGACGGTGGGGGCTGGCGGCTGAGCATCCATGCATAGCCGCCGAGCGCGAGGGCCAGGAGCACGAGGATGGCGGCGATGACTTTGGTGAGATTGATCATGGGCGGCGTGACTAGGAGGGAGGCAATTCGGGAGCTATCGATGAACAGCTCGTGGCGGCGGAGCGATTAGCTACCCTGTCGGCCCCAAACCATCCACACCGCGGCGGCCAGTGCGAGATAAGCCGCATAAGGAATAAAGCGAACTCGACTCGGCGATGGGCCGCCGCCCGAAGAGGACCGCCCGAAAAGGACGAGCGAAAGCCGAGGAGCAACGGGCCAGCGCTGAAGAATCAGCCAGAGTGCGGCATGCAGGCCGGCGAGAAGGCTGCCGATGATCCAGACCGGAAGCAGTGCCGACAGGCCGACCCATAGTCCGAGCGCCCCGGCGAATTTCACGTCGCCGGCTCCCATGATTCCGAGAGCGTAGAAAAGCAGCAGAAATCCAAAACCCAATCCCGCACCGAGCAGCGCGGCAGCCCAGTCGTGATTGGTTGGCCCCATTCCCAATGCCAGTGCTGCAAGAGCCAAGAAGGCGCCTGCGAGCACAAGCCAATTGGGAACGCGGCGTTGCCTGAAGTCATAAGCCGCAATGAAAAGCAACCACACCAAATACGCTGATGTCATTGCTTGCGTCGGCACTTTATGCTGCCGCAGTCGCGAGGGACGATTTGACGCTGTTCCAAATAATTTCCAAGTTGGCGCCTATGCCGCCTTGGCCCGTGATGGCTGTAATCATCACGACCGAAATCAACCCCGCAATAATTCCATATTCAATTGCGGTAGCACCTTCTTCATCGCGCAGAAAACGAGTAATAGAGCGAAGCATGATTTCCCCTTAAAAAAGTGTTAACAAGTGAGGCTGGCCAGGTGGATGTTATACAGCGTAACTCCGTGTATCAACAACAGTAACCCGTGGGTTCGAGGCTTTCCTGTGCTAGGCCATATGGTCTAAGCAGGAAGGCGGCCAACCCTTTGCCGTCCTCAGGAAGCCTCCGCTTGGGAGCAGGAGTAACAGTCCTGAGACACATTTTTCCCTCTGACACGGTGTGTGCGCATCCCATGAATGGGTGAACAACGTTACGTTCCTTGGGAACATTCAAACGGCGTTTGTTACGGGAACAAAGTCGTTACGTGTTACGTAGCAGGGGTGTGTAACGGTAGTTGTAACGCCCAAGATAGGTGCATCTCTTGTGCAAAAAGTCACACCTTTGGGGTACCTACCCCTCAGCCGGGAGGGTCTCAGCCGAGGATTTCTTCGTGGAAAAGCTTCCACTCGCTGCCTTGGCGCAGCCAGTATTGGCGCCGGGTGCGCCCGCTTTTTTCGCCTTCGAAGACTTCGCCGAAGGTAGCGACCATGGTGTCGTCGCCATCGCGCCAATGCAGGAAGGACATGTCCTTGAACTGCACGCGTTTGCCCTGGGCATATTCCACTTCGTCGTGGAGCACCGAAAAGCCATCGGTATTTTTCTTGTTGCCGCTGCTGCGCTGGAAATCGGGCAAATAGAATTTCTTCAATTGCGCTTCATTGCCATTGGCCCGGGCATCTTTCCAAGCAGAAATTGCGCTGGTGAAGGTCTGGGCCTCTTTTTCGGCCTGCGGGCGCGCAATCCACTGCAGGCTGGGCGCGGTGACCACGGGGGTGGCGCCGATCTGCACCTTGCGCAGCAGCTGCTTCAGGTCGGGGTTGGCCATGACGACGCAGCCGTCGCTCGCGAGCGGCGCGCGCGAGAACTGCTGGGGCGGGGTGCCGTGCAGCCAGATGCCGCTGCCGGTCTTGCCGCGCCGCACGTCGTAGGGGTTGGGGTAGTTGATGGGCAGTGCGCCGGCGCCGTAGAAGTCGCGCAGCGACTTGGGGTCGAGGCTGCTGGTGACGTAGTACACGCCCAGCGGCGTGCGAGCATCGCCTTCGGTGGCCTTGCCGATGCCCGATTTGCCGACCGAAACGTAATAGTCGGCCACCAGCTGCAGGCCCTTGTCGGAGTTCTCGAGCAGGTAGAGCCGCGAGCGCGAGGCGTCGACCGCAATGGCATAGCGGCTGCGCGTGGACAGCGCCAAAAACTGCGAAGGCACGGTGCCGGCCGGCGGCCTGTCGCGCAGGGCCTGCAGGCGCCGGCGGGACTCTTCGCGCAGGTCGGCCATGGCCGGATCGCTGCGCAGCCGCCCGATGCCCGTGGCGTCTGAAAAGGCGTGCGCGGGCGGCACCTGCGTGGCGAGCAGGTCGGCATAGACGAGCTGCGCAAGCTGGAAGTTGGGATAGTCCCGCACCAGGTCGCGGGCCTTGGCCAGCGCGGGGCGCGGCTGGCCGCGTCCGAACAGTTCATAGACGGCGATCAGGCGGGCTTCGGCGCTGCTGGCCTGCTGCAAGGCTGCAGAAGAAGAAGCAGAAGCGGCTGCCGCCTTGCTGCGCGGGGCGCCTTTGGCTGCGGCGGCGGTTCTTGCCTCTGCCGCGGAAGCCTTTCTTGCCGTCCTGGCCTTGGCTTCCCTGGCAGCCGGACGGCTGGCGGAAGCCTTGGCCTTGGCGCTGCTGGTCTTGGCGCTCGCGGACTTGGTCGATGCGGCCGCTGCCGTGCCGTGCGTTGCCAGCAGCAGGGCCGATGCCGCCATGAGCGCGGCAAGCATGTTCGCGCCGCGCCGCAGCGCAGGCTTCCGAAGCCGGCCGCGCCGGACGATGTCTGCCACTAGCCGCCGACGCTTTCCTTGCGGATGTGCCACTGGTTGCCGGCGCGTTGCAGCTCGAGCGTCTTGCGGCTCGAGATGTTGAGGTTGTCGGCGCGGTAGATCTGGCGGAACTTGGCGGTTGCGGCCTGCCCGTTGACGCTGATCACGAGGTTCTCGATGTTCACGCTGATGCTCGACTTGCCGACGATGCGCGCGCGGCGTTCTTCTTCCCAGCTCTTGCGGCTTTGTCCGCCGCCGGGGTTGAAGTCGGCGCCGTAGGCGGCAAGGTAGCGGTCCATGTCCTGGCCGGCCCATGCGGCAGCCCATCCGCGCACGGCCGATTCGACTTCGGCGGTGGAGGTGGAAGAGGGCGCCGCAGCCGGTGCTGGCGCGGGCGCCGCCGGCACCGGCGCAGCCTCGGGTGCCTTGGCCACCACGGTGGGCGGCGGCGGCGGTGCTGCGGGCGCTGGTGCGGGGGCCGCTGCTGCCTTGACGGGAGCCGGCGTCGGCACCGGCGCGGGCGCCGGAGCGGCGGGCGCCTTGGCGACGGGCGCGGGTGCCGCAGCAGGTGCCGCAGCCTTCGCAGCCGGCGCCGCGCGGAGCGTGGCCTCGGGCGCTGCCGCCGCGACAACGGCGGATGGCTTGCCGCCGGCCGGCGCAGGCGTGAACAGGGTGCGGATCACCGCGAGCTTGGGCTGCACGGCGGTGTTGTTCTGGTCGAGCTGCAGCGCCTTGCTGTAGGCCTGGCTGGCCAGCCGCGCATACACGTCGCCGAGGTTCTCTTGCGCGGTGGCATAGCTCGGGTTGGTGCGAATCGCGCTTTCGAGCGCGCTGCGCGCCTTGTCGAACTGGTTCTGGCTCGCGTAGATGACGGCGAGGTTGTTGTAGGGCTCGGGCAGTTCGGGCGCGTCCTGCGTGAGCTGGGTGAAGGCGGCAATGGCTTCGGCGCGCTTGCCGGTGTCGAGCTGGATCACGCCCTTGAGGAAGCGCATCTGCGGGTCCTTGGGCTTGTCCTTCAGGAAGGCATCGGCGCGCGTCATGGCCTCGTCGAGCTTGCCGGCCTGCATGAGCCGGTCGACCTCGTCGTGCTCAATGGCGGCGAGCACCGGCAATGCCACGCCACAGGCGGTGGCCAGGAGCAGGGCACGCACGGTGGGAGAAAAGCGAAAGCGCGTGCGCGGCAGGGGGCTCTTGGGCATTGCGGACGAGACCTGGTAGGGGGAAGGAATGATGCGGCAGGGATTGTAAGTGGGGGAGTAACCTTCGGACACAGTGCGGACACTCGAATTGAGCGCTTCCAACCTGTGTGGCCGAGGGGCGTGTTACGTAACGGGCACTGTGGCAGATACGTAACGCAGGGCCCCAAAACAGCCGTTCCAGCCGCCCTTTTCAAGCCTCTGAAAAGCGGGTCCGCAGCCGCTTCGCCAATGAAGATCGGAGTGCCTGCATGCATCGAAGCGCCGGGCGCCACGCCGGCCTCCTTGGCCGGGCATCGTTCATGCAATGTTCAAGCCAAAGATCAATCTCGGCACGCCTTGTGCGGCCGAAAGGAAGTGCGCGTGGCCAATCAGATATCCGCCGGCAGCCCTGCTGCCGGCATGCGTGGTGGCGCCCTCGTTGTCGAGGGCAGCCGGGGCGTGTCGGAGCGCATGCGGCGCATCCTCGCCACGGTGGCACCCGGCCTGGAGCTGGCAGCCGCGTCGACGCAGGCCGAGGCCCGCTTCATGCTGGCCACGCAGGCCTTCAGCCTCGTGCTCGTGGGCATGGACGGGCCGGATGGCGATGGCGCGGCATTGATCCGCCACGTGCGCATGGCCCATCCGCACATCGACGCCATCGCCATGTCGGAAACCGACGATGACGGCCTGGTGGGCGCCGCCATTGCCGCGGGTGCGGTGGGCTACGTGCTGACCGAGGCAGATGACGCCGAACTCGCGTTCCTGCTGCGTTCCATCGAACGCGGCGGCGCGCCGGTGGATTCGCGCATTGCGCGCCGCATCCTCGGCCTGTTCGCTGCTTCCGCCCAGCCCAAGCCGATTGCCATCCACCCCGTGCCCGCGAGCCTGGCGGAAGGCAAGCCGCTGCTGTCGCCGCGCGAGCTGAAGGTGCTGCGGCTCATCGCCCAGGGCTGGAGCAACCAGCAGATCGCCGAGGCCGTGTCGCTTTCGGTCAACACCATCGAGTTTCACGCGAAGAACATCTACCGCAAGCTGTCCGTCAAGTCGCGGACCCAGGCGGTGCACCAGGCCACGCAGCAGGGCCTCTTCAACTGACGCGGACCGAGGGGCAGAGGCGGGGGCGCGGGGCGTGCCCGCAACAGGGTCAACGGTTGCGCAATGCAGCACGATCCTGTAACGTTCTGTAAGTGCGACGTCAGCAACGTTGCCGGACTCTCTCCCACTCTTTCTGGAGCCATCTTGAAGATCACCAAACGCCGCTTGCTCGAAAGCGGCGCAGCAGCAGTTGCCGCATCGCTTTTTGCACCCGGATCGTGGGCCCAGCGCGCCGGCTCCGCCGCTGCCGGCGGCGACGCCGCCTGGCCGACCAAGCCCGTTCGCATCCTCGTGGGGTTTCCCGCCGGCGCATCGCCCGACCTGGCGGCCCGCGCCATTGCCGAGCCGCTGTCGAAGATCCTGCGCCAGCCGGTCACGGTCGAGAACAAGCCCGGCGCCAGCGGCAACTTGGTGGCCGACCAGGTGGCCAAGGCGACCGACGACCACACCATCGGCGCGCTGATCAACGGCAATCTCACCATTGCCAGGCTGCTCAATCCCAAGCTGAGCTTCGATCCCGAGAAAGACTTTGCGCCGGTCGGCATGATCGGCACCGCGCCGCTGGTGCTGGCGGTGTCGGGCAGCGCCACCGGCAAGACGGCGGCCGAACAACTGCTGTGGGTGCGCAACCTCGGCAGCGGCGGCAAGTACGGCACGCCGGGCGTGGGCACCGTGGGCCACCTGGGCATGGAACTGCTCAAGAGCCGCGCCGCCATCACCGCGCAGCACAAGCCCTACACCGGCAATCCGCAGGTCATTGCGGGCTTGCTGGCGGGCGAGATCCAGCTGGCGCTGCTGCCGCCGGGCCTGGCCATGCCGCATCTGAAGTCGGGCAAGCTCAAGGCCATTGGCGTGACCTCGCCCGAGCGCAGCCCGCTGGCCAGCGAACTGCCCACGATCCGCGACGCCGACGTGCGCGGCGCCGACCTCGAGATCTGGACCGCGCTGGCCGCGCCCGCGGGCATGAAGCCCGCCGCCATCGCCCGGCTCAATGCCGCGCTGGCCGAGGTGCTCGGCTCGCCCGAGGTGAGCCAGGCGCTGCTGAAGACCGGCTGGCAGGCGCAGCCCGGTTCGCCCGACGCGCTGGCCAAGCGCATGCGCGCCGACACGGCCCGCCTGGGCGGCGTGATCATCATGAAGGGCATCCACTCCGAAGCTTAGGACGCCCCCCGAAGCGCCTTCGGCGCCTCCCCCCACTGGGGGGCGCACCCGGCGGCCGGGCAAAGCCCGTTCCGCGGGTGCGCTGGATGAGGCCGCCTTCTATTTACAGCAGTATTGAGACCTTCTTCGCGGCATCCATCAGCGCCGGCAATATCGTCTCCTGCATCACCTTGGCGCTGGTGCGGTTGGCCTGTCCGCTGATGTTCAGCGCGGCCACCATGCGGCCCTGGCGGTTGACGATGGGCGCGGCCACGGAGATCAGGCCTTCTTCCAGCTCCTGGTTCACCAGGCACCACTGCTGCCTGCGCGCCTGCGCCACCTTGGCCATGAGCGCGTCCACGTCGGTCACCGTGTGCTTGGTGAGCGCTTGGCGATCGGAGGCCTCGAGCCGCGCGCGCACCTCTTCGTCGTCCAGGTCGGCCAGCAGCAGCCGGCCGAGCGAGGTGCAGTAGGCCGGCAGCCGCGAGCCCACGCCCAGGCTGATGTGCATGATCTTCTTGGTGGGCACGCGCATCACGTAGACGATGTCGGTGGCGTCCAGCACCGCGGCCGAGCAGGACTCCTGCACCTGCTGCACCAGCGCTTCCATCACGGGCTCGGCGCGGTTCCAGATCGGCATCGACGAAAGATACGCAAAGCCCAGGTCGAGGATGCGCGGCGTGAGCGTGAAGAGCTTGCCGTCGCTCACCACGTAGCCCAGCGTCTGCAGCGTGAGCAGGATGCGCCGCGCGCCCGCCCGCGTGAGGCCGCTGGCGGCCGCCACCTCGCTGAGCGTCTGGCGCGGCGCGCTTTCGCTGAACGAGCGGATCACCTGGAGCCCGCGCGCGAACGACTGCACGTAGCTGTCGCCGGGGGCGGGCGTCTCTGTTTGCGGGGTATGGGTTGCCATGTGGAACGATCCTCTTTAGAATTCATTATACGAACAAATGTTCTTTATACGAACAAATCGGCGATTCGCAAGACACGGAATCGGCCCGGTCTGGTCGGATGGTTGGGGCAGGTCGTTCGCACGGTTCGATTTCTCTTTCTTTCCTCATTCCCGGAGACAGGCTTCATGATCAACAAGATCGCGCGCTCGGTCGCCGATGCCCTGGCAGGCATCCCAGACGGCGCCACGGTTCTCATCGGCGGTTTCGGCACCGCCGGCATTCCCGGCGAACTCATCGACGGCCTCGTCGAGCAGGGCGCCAAGGACCTCACCGTCGTCAACAACAATGCCGGCAACGGCGAAACCGGCCTGGCCGCGCTGCTCAAGGCCGGCCGCGTGCGCAAGATCATCTGCAGCTTTCCGCGCCAGGCCGACAGCCAGGTGTTCGACGGGCTCTACCGCAGCGGCAAGATCGAACTCGAACTGGTGCCCCAGGGCAACCTGGCCGAGCGCATCCGCGCCGCGGGTGCCGGTATCGGCGCCTTCTTCTGCCCCACGGGCTACGGCACGCAGCTCGCGGGCAACCGCGAAACCCGCGAGATCGACGGCAAGCAGTACGTGCTCGAATACCCGATCCACGGCGACGTGGCCCTCATCAAGGCCGAGCGCGGCGACCGCTGGGGCAACCTGGTCTACCGCAAGGCCGCGCGCAACTTCGGCCCGGTGATGGCCATGGCCGCGAAGAAGACCATTGCCACCGTGCACGACATCGCCGAGCTCGGCACCCTCGACCCCGAGACCGTCGTGACCCCGGGCATCTTCGTGCACCAGGTGGTGCGCATCGAACGCGTGGCCACCCAGGCCGGCGGTTTCAAGAAGGCAGCATGACCATGACAACCTACCAACGTCGCACCAAGGACCAGCTCGCAGCCCGCGTGGCGCAGGACATCTTCGACGGCGCCGTCGTCAACCTGGGCATCGGCCAGCCCACGCTGGTGGCCAACCACCTGCCCAAGGGCCGCGAGGTCATCCTGCAGAGCGAGAACGGCATCCTCGGCATGGGCCCCGCGCCCGAGGCCGGCGAAGAAGACTACGACCTCATCAACGCCGGCAAGCAGCCCGTCACGCTGCTGCCGGGCGGCTCGTTCTTCCACCATGCCGACAGCTTCGCGATGATGCGCGGCGGCCACCTCGACATCTGCGTGCTCGGCGCGTTCCAGGTGTCGGCCACGGGCGACCTGGCCAACTGGCACACGGGCGAGAAAGACGCGATTCCCGCGGTCGGCGGCGCCATGGACCTGGCCATCGGCGCCAAGCAGACCTGGGTCATGATGGACCTGCTGACCAAGCAGGGCACAAGCAAGCTGGTGCAGGAATGCAGCTATCCGCTGACCGGCATTGCCTGCGTCAAGCGCGTGTACTCCGACCTTGCCACGCTCGAATGCACGCCCGAGGGCCTGAAGCTCGTCGACCTGGTCGAGGGCCTCAGCCGCGAAGAGCTCGAAAAGCTGGTCGGCCTGCCGATCGCCGCCTGACCGCATTCAACCAAGTAATCAGAGAGAGACAACTCACATGACCAACCAAGCCTTCATCTGCGACGCCGTTCGCACCCCCTTCGGCCGCTACGGCGGTTCGCTCAGCAGCGTGCGCACCGACGACCTGGGCGCGGTGCCGCTCAAGGCGCTGATGGAACGCAACAAGAACGTCGACTGGCAGGCCGTGAGCGACGTGCTCTACGGCTGCGCCAACCAGGCCGGCGAAGACAACCGCAACGTCGCGCGCATGTCGGCGCTGCTCGCGGGCCTGCCGCTCGAAATCGGCGGCGGCACCATCAACCGCCTGTGCGGCTCGGGCCTCGATGCGCTGGGCACCGCCGCGCGCGCCATCCGCGCGGGCGAGGCTGGCCTCATGATTGCCGGCGGCGTCGAAAGCATGAGCCGCGCGCCCTTCGTCATGCCCAAGGCCGAGAGCGCCTTCAGCCGCAACAACGCGGTGTACGACACCACCATCGGCTGGCGCTTCGTCAACAAGCTCATGAAGGCGCAGTACGGCGTCGACTCCATGCCCGAGACGGCCGAGAACGTGGCCACCGACTACAAGATCGAGCGCGAGGCGCAGGACCTGATGGCGCTCAACTCGCAGCTGCGCGCCGTGGCTTCGCAGAAGTCCGGCTTCTTCGACGCCGAGATCGTGCCCGTGACCGTGCCGCAGAAAAAGGGCGACGCGATCATCGTCAACAAGGACGAGCATCCGCGCGAAACCAGCCTCGAATCGCTCGCCAAGCTCAAGGGCGTGGTGCGCCCCGACGGCACCGTGACGGCCGGCAATGCCAGTGGCGTGAACGACGGCGCCTGCGCGCTGCTGCTGGCCGACGAAGCCAGCGCCGCCAAGCATGGCCTCACGCCGCGCGCCCGCGTGGTCGGCATGGCCACCGCCGGTGTCGCGCCGCGCGTGATGGGCATCGGCCCCGCGCCCGCCACGCAGAAGGTGCTGGCGCTCACCGGCCTCAGCATCGACCAGCTCGACGTGATCGAGCTCAACGAAGCCTTCGCGGCGCAAGGCCTTGCCGTGCTGCGCCTGCTGGGCCTGCAGGACAACGACCCGCGCGTGAACATCAACGGCGGCGCCATTGCACTTGGCCACCCGCTCGGCGCCAGCGGCGCACGCCTGGCCACCACCGCGGTGAACCAGCTGCACAAGGGCGGCGGCCGCTACGCGCTGTGCACGATGTGCATCGGCGTGGGCCAGGGCATTGCCGTGATCCTGGAACGCGTCTGATGGACCGCGCCCGTCGCGGCCTGCTGCTGGGGCTGCTGGCGGCGGCGGGGCTGTCTGCGCACGCGCAGAGCGAGGCCCGGCCGATCCGCATCGTCGTGCCCTTTGCGGCCGGCGGCGGCAACGACGTGTTCGCGCGCCAGATGGCCAAGGGCCTGGGCGAGCTGCGCAAGCAGGGCGTCATCGTCGACAACAAGCCCGGCGCGGGCGGCAACCTCGGCACCGAGCAGGTGGTGCGCAGCGCGCCCGACGGCAACACGCTGCTGCTGGGCCACACCGGCACCGTGTCGATCAACCCGGCGCTCTACAAGGGCCTGAAGTTCGACGCGCGCAAGGACCTGCTGCCCGTGGCCATGTTCGCTTCATCCGCGCTGGTGCTGGTGGTGCCCGCGGCATCGAAGGTGCGCACCGTGGCCGAGCTCGTCGCAGAGGCCAAGGCGCGGCCGGGCCTGCTCGACTACGCATCGAGCGGCAGCGGCACCGGCGGCCACCTGACCGGCGAACTCTTCGCAGAGCGCACCGGCACGCGGATCAATCACATCCCCTACAAGGGCACCAACCCCGGCCTCACCGACCTGGCGGGCGGGCAGGTGCAGATGATGTTCAGCGTCGTTCCGCCCGCGCTCGCGCTGGTCAAGGGCGGCCGGCTGCGCGCCATTGCGGTCACGGGCGCCAAGCGCCTGCCTTCGCTGCCCGATGTGCCCACCGTGGCCGAGTCGGGCCTGCGCGAACTCGCGGGCTTCGAGAGCACGCTGACCTACGGCATCCTCGCGCCGCGCGGCACGCCGGATGCCTTCGTGAAGGAGCTTTCGGCGCAGATGCTGCAGGTGGCGGGCAGCGCCGAATTCCAGTCGCGCCTGGGCGTGGAAGGCGCCGTGCCGCTGCTCGGCGGCCCGGCCGAATACGCCGCCCTCATCGCGAAGGAAAGCGCGCTCTGGGCCGGCATCGTCAAGGCCTCGGGCGCTACTGTGGAGTGAGCACGCGGCCTCTGGAACCTCAACTAAAGTCGAGGTCCAGAGGTCTCGATGAAATCCAAGCCAGCAGAACCACCGCACGATTTTCCCGCCACGCTTTCGGTGGGCGAGGTCGCGCAGCGCAGCGGGGTGCCGGTGTCCACCCTTCATTTCTACGAATCCAGGGGGCTCATCGCGAGCCACCGGGCGCCCAGCAACCACCGCCGCTATGGGCGCGACGTGCTCCGGCGCGTGGCGTTCATCCGCGTCGCGCAGCGCGTGGGCATTGCGCTGGCCGACATCGCCGATGCGCTGGCCACGCTGCCCACCTCGGCCGCGCCCAGCCGCGCGGACTGGGCGCGGCTTTCCGCCGGCTGGCGCGCGGAGCTGGACGAACGCATGGCCCAGCTCAAGAAGCTGCGCGACACGCTGGACGACTGCATCGGCTGCGGCTGCCTGTCGATCGACCGCTGCCGCCTGCGCAACCCGGCCGACAAGCTGTCGTCGGAAGGGCCCGGCGCCCGCCGCCTGGTGATCAGGCGCGCGGAAGACTGAGGGATTGCTGCGCTTCGCCGATGGGGAGCAGCGACGTCAGTTCGTTTCTTTCCGGCGCGGACATCGCGAGCACCAGCCGCTCGAACTCGGCGCGGTAGCAAGGCAGCATCAGCGTGGCCGTCAGCGCGTGGGCATCGTCACTGCGCGCAAGGTACGCATGGCATGCGGCAATGCTTCGATGGATCTGGAGCGCCTCTGCGACGCGGGCGGAGGGTTGCGGGACATGGTTCATGCTGCGCAATGTGCAGCCTCAACCTAACTTGAGGTCAAGCGGAATGAAGACCGAGCCGGTCAGTTCATCGCTTCGACGGCCGAAGCGAGCACATAGCCTTCGCTGCGCACGGTCTTGATGTAGCGGGGCTCGCGCGCATCGTCGCGCAGGCGCTGGCGCAGCCGGCTCACGAGCAGGTCGATCGAGCGCTCGAAGAGCTCGGCCTCGCGGCCCTGGGTGAGGCTGAGCAATTGGTCGCGGCTCAGCACCTTCTGCGGATGGTCCAGGAACACGCGCAGCAGCCGGTATTCGGCGCCGCTCAGCGCCACCATGACGCCGCTGTCGTCGATCAGGTGGCGCGCCACCGTGTCGACCTGCCATTCGCCGAAGCTCAGTTTCTGGGACGGTTCGACCGCGCCCATGTTCGGCGGCAGCATGCGCGTGCGGCGCATCACGGCGCGCAGGCGCGCGAGCAGCTCGCGTGCGGAAAAAGGCTTGGCCAGGTAGTCGTCGGCGCCCATCTCCAGGCCCAGGATGCGGTCGGCCTCCTCGCTGCGCGCGGTCAGCATCAGGATGGGCGTGGCCTTGTACTTGCCGGTGCGCAGGTCGCGGCACAGCGTGAGCCCGTCTTCGCCGGGCAGCATCAGGTCGAGGATGATGAGGTCGAACGGGCCCGACTCCTCGAGCGCGGCGCGCATGTGGCGGCCGGTGGGCACCGCGACCACGCGCAAGCCGTTCTTCACCAGGTAGGTGGTGAGCAGTTCGCGGATTTCCCGGTCGTCGTCGACGATGAGGATGTGGTCGGAGGTCTTTGGCGTCATGGCAGTGAGCAAAAAAGGGTGGGTGCGGAAAGCGCGCCGCAGCCGCAATGTAGCTTCCCGCCCGCTCTGGGCCGGCGGTTTTGTATTCGCAAGTATCTGGCGCGGCGGGCGCCGTACACAGGCATACGCAATCCGCGCGGGCAGGGGGAAGGCGGCTCAACAATCCGTGCGTTCCCGAACCAACCCACCCCAAGGAAACCACCATGACCCGCATCGAAAAAGTTCTCTACACCGGCAAGACCCGCACTTCTTCGGGTGGCCGCGACGGCGAGGCGCGCAGCTCCGACGGCCGCCTGGACATCAAGCTCTCGTCGCCCGGCAGCGCCGGCAGGGGCACCAACCCGGAGCAGCTGTTCGCGGCCGGCTGGTCGGCCTGCTTCATCGGCGCCATGGGCAAGGCGGCGGGCAGGATGAAGGTCGCATTGCCGCCCGACCTGGCCGTCGATGCCGAGGTCGACCTGGGCACGGCGGGCGGCGAATACTTCCTGCAGGCGCGGCTGAATGTGAGCCTGCCGGGCCTGGACCGCGAAGTGGCGCAGGCCCTGACGGACGCGGCGCACCAGACCTGCCCCTATTCGAAGGCCACCCGGGGCAATATCGACGTTTCCATCCACCTGGTGTGAGCCAGCGGCGGCGTGCAGAGCCGCGCCGCATGAACGAAGAAGAAGGTGTCCATGTCCACTCCCGCGAATCCTCCCGCGAACCCGGCCGGCGCTGTGCGCGGCTGGCGCCGGCTGCTGCCCGGCTCGCTGTTCTCCCGCGTGACGCTGATCATCGTGGTGGGCCTGGCGATTGCGCAGCTGCTCACCTTCGCGGCGATCCGCTACGAGCGGAACATGGCGCTGCGCGAGCTGATGATGATCGGCATCGAGCGCGACATCGCAAGCTCGGTCGCCATCCTCGACCGCCTGCCCGCGGCCGAGCGCGCCGGCTGGCTCGACCGGCTGGAGCGGCGCAACTACCGCTTCGTGCTGGGCGGCAGTGCAGAGGGCACCGAGCCCGGCTCGCTGCAGTCGCGGCAGTTTGCCGCGGCCATCGTCGATGCAATGCGCCCGTTCCAGGTCGTCAAGGTCGGCGAGGTGGCCTGGCCGCCCGAGGGCCTGCAGATCCAGGTGCGCCTGGGCGACGGGTCTTCCGTGGTCGTCCATGCAATGCGCGTGGGCATGCCGGTGTCGGGCTGGGTGATGTGGCTGCTTGCGGCCCAGCTGGTGGT
Source organism: Variovorax sp. V116 (assembly GCF_041154435.1). Lineage (NCBI taxonomy): Bacteria > Pseudomonadati > Pseudomonadota > Betaproteobacteria > Burkholderiales > Comamonadaceae > Variovorax > Variovorax sp. V116. The sequence goes on along the minus strand of NZ_AP028661.1, from coordinate 4,577,360 downwards.
GCTGGCCGTGTGCGCCTGGTATGCGGTACGGCTGGTGACGCGGCCGCTCGCGCAGCTTTCCGAGGCGGCCGACCGGCTCGGGCCCGACCTGAAGGGCCGCACGCTCGCGGAAGAGGGTCCCACCGAAGTGGCGCACGCGGCGCGCGCCTTCAACGCCATGCAGCAGCGCATTGCGGGCTACATGTCCGAGCGCGTCGAGATCCTCGCGGCCATCTCGCACGACCTGCAGACGCCCATCACGCGGATGCGGCTGCGCACCGACCTGATGGACGACGCGCACGACCGCGAGAAATTCCGCCAGGACCTCGACGCCATGCACTCGCTGGTGCGCGAAGGCGTGACCTATGCGCGCACGCTCCACGGCGCCGCGGAGCCGCCGCTGCGCATCGATGCCGATGCACTGCTCGAGAGCATGGTGGCCGACTACGAAGACGTGGGCCAGCAGGTACGGCTCGAAGGCAAGGCCGGCGCGCCGATCGTGAGCCGCCCGCATGCGCTGCGCCGCATCCTGATGAACCTGATCGACAACGCGCTCAAGTTCGGCAGCGAGGTGCGCCTGCGCGTGCATGCCGAAGAAGACGGCCGGCTGGTGCTGAGCGTGCTCGACAACGGCCCCGGCATTCCGCCGGACGAGCTCGACGCCGTGCTCAAGCCTTTCTACCGCGTCGAGAGTTCGCGCAACCGCAGCACCGGCGGCACCGGGCTGGGCCTGGCCATTGCGCACCAGCTGGCCATGGCCATGGGCGCCGAGCTCACGCTGAAGAACCGCACCGAAGGCGGGCTCGAGGCCCGGCTTGCGCTGGCCGCGCCGGCACGCACCAATCTCCAGGACTGAATCATGCTCATCCTCCTCATTGCCTACCTGGGCGGGGTGCTCACCATCCTGAGCCCCTGCATCCTGCCGGTGCTGCCCTTCGTGTTTGCGCGCGCCGACCGACCGTTCGGCTCGCACGGCCTGCCGATGCTGCTGGGCATGGCGCTGGCCTTTGCCGCCGTGGCCACGCTGGCGGCAGTGGGCGGCGGCTGGATCGTCACGCTCAACGAATACGGGCGCCTTGGCGCCATCGCGCTGCTCGCGCTGTTCGGCCTGACTTTGCTGTTCCCCGGCGTGGCCGAGCGCCTCGGCCGGCCGCTGGTGGCGCTGGGCGTCCGCATGTCCCAGCCGCGCGGCGATGGCGGCGCGGCGCCTGCATCCGGGTTCTCGCCGCTGCTGCTGGGCGTGGGCACGGGCCTGCTCTGGGCGCCGTGCGCGGGGCCGATCCTCGGCCTGATCCTGACGGGCGCGGCGCTCAATGGCGCGAGCGTCGGCACCTCGCTGTTGCTGCTGGCCTATGCGGCCGGCGCCTGCACCTCGCTTGCGGCCGCGCTGCTGTTCGGCGGGCGGGTTTTCTCCGTCATGAAGCGTTCGCTGCCTACCGGCGAATGGGTGCGGCGCGCCGCCGGCGCGGCCGTGCTGTTGGGCGTGGGCGCCATTGCGCTGGGGCTGGACACCGGCTTGCTCGCCCGCCTGTCGGTGGGCACCACGTCGGCGCTGGAGCAGGCGCTGGTGGACAGGATCAAGCCAGGAAAGCCGCAGGCGGAACCGGTCGCGGCGCGCGAAGACGCGGGCCTCCTGCGCGTGTCGGACAACCGCACGGCCCCGCCGCCCGCGCGCGAGCTCAGGGTCGAAGGCCGCTTTCCTTCACTGGCCGGCGCCACCGAATGGATCAACTCCGCGCCGCTCGCGCCCGAGGCCCTGCGCGGCAAGGTGGTGCTGGTCGACTTCTGGACCTACTCGTGCATCAATTGCCTGCGCACGCTGCCCTACCTTCGTGCATGGGCCGAGAAGTACAAGGACGCGGGGCTGGTGGTCATCGGCGTGCATTCGCCGGAGTTCGCGTTCGAGAAGCAGCCGGCCAACGTGCGCAAGGCCGTCCAGGACCTGGGCATCGGCTTTCCGGTGGCGCTGGACAACGACTTCGCGATCTGGCGCGGCTTCGACAACCAGGCCTGGCCCGCGTTCTATTTCATCGATGCCGAGGGCCGCATCCGCCACCACCAGTTCGGCGAGAACCGCTACGACAAGGCCGAGCAGGTGATCCAGCAGCTGCTGGCCGAGGCGGGCCAGACCCGCATCGCCGCCGGGCTGGTGGCGCCGCTCGGGCAGGGTACCCAGGCCGCGCCCGGCGCCGAGCCGGCGCTCTCCGGCGAAACCTACCTGGGCCACGAGCGTGCGCACGGCTTTGCCTCGCCCGGCGGCATCGCGCGGGACCATGCGAAGGCCTACCAGCCGGCGGCCTCGGCGCTGCGCACCAACCAGTGGTCGCTGGCCGGCGACTGGACGGTGGAGGCCGAGCGCGCCGTGCTGAACGGCGCCAACGGCCGCATCGCCTATCGCTTCCAGGCGCGCGACCTGCACCTGGTGCTGGGCCCGGCGGCCAATGGCAAGCCGGTGCGCTTCAGGGTGCTGATGGATGGAAAGCCGCCGCTCGCGGACCACGGTTCCGACACCGACGCACAGGGCTACGGCGTGATCGATGCACAGAAGCTGTACCAGCTGGTGCGGCAGGCGGAGGGCAGCCGGGAGCGGCTGTTCGAGATCGAGTTTTTCGACGCCGGCGCGCAGGCCTACGCGTTCACTTTCGGTTGAGCGCTGACGCGGCTCGGGCGTGGAGCGGGCGGCCGAGCCTGCCTGTCAGGCGGCCCAGGCGCTCAGCGAGAGCCGCCGCAGCATGTCGGTCTGGCGCGATTCCTCGGCATCCCGCAGGCTCTTGGCCGCGCGGGCCGCCACGTAGCTGACGTACAGCGTCTCGATGGCCTTGGCCCAGTCGTGCATCTTCTGGGACACCGCACCGGCCGAGGCATCCTCGGCCGGACAGGCGGGCACCTCGAAACCGGCTTTGCTGAGGATGGTGGCTTTCTGGAAGATGGTGAGCATGGGGCGGGCCTCCTGGCCTTTGGGTATGGGCATCAGGTTAACGTTGGCGCAAGAGGCGTGCCATCCGCTGCATGACGTATGTGACTGTCGGTAAGCGGGCTTCCCGCAGCGCGGTGGCCGCGGTTTTCTAGGCCTTAAGCCTTAGGCCGGAATCGATTCGGCGTGCTGCCAGACCAGCGTTGCGGCCGCCAGGTCTTCGAGCGCGCTGCCCACGGCCTTGAAGACGGTGCGCTCTTCGCGGCCCGCGCGGCCCGCGCATTCGCCCCGGCAGAGTGCGGCCAGCGTGCCTTGCACCTCATCGGCGCGCAGCGTGCCGGCCGCGATCGCGTCGAGCAGCTCGCCGGCCTTCTGCAGCGCTTCGGTGGTGTCGACGAAGGTGCGCGCACCCTCGAAGCAGCGCACGTCGGCCTCGCGCATGGCGGGCGTGAAGCTGCCGATCAGGTCCAGGTGCGAACCCGGCGCCAGCCATTCGCCGCGCACCAGCGGCGCGGTGGCCAGGGTGGCGCAGCTCACGATGTCGGCCTGGCGCACGGCCGCTTCGAGCCCGGTGGCGGCCCGGGCGTTGAACCCTTCGGCGCGCCATTGCGCGGCCAGGGCCTGGGCGCCTTCGGGCCGGTGGTTCCACACGAGCACCTCGTCGATGGGCCGCACGCTCGCATGCGCGGCGGGCAGCAGCCGCGCGACGCGGCCGGTGCCCAGCACCAGCAGGCGGCGCGCATCGGCGCGCGCCAGGAACGAGGCACCCAGCGCCGATGCGGCGGCCGTGCGGCGCGCGGTGAGCTCGTTGCCGTCCATCATGGCCAGCGGCACGCCGGTGCGCGCGTCGTACAGCACATAGGTCGCATGCAGGCCGGGCAGGCCGCGCGCGCTGTTGCCCGGAAAGATGTTGATGGTCTTGATGCCCAGAAAGCCCGCGTCGCTCCACGCCGGCATGATGAGCACGGTGCCCTTGTCGGCGCCGGCGGTCTCGATGGCGTGCACATGGCGCGGCGGCACCTGCGCCTCGGCCGCGAAGGCTGCGCGCAGCGCGGGCACGAGCCGCGCAAAGTCCAGCGGCTCGCGGGTGGCGGTTGAATCGAAATGCTTCATGGCTGGCGTGGACGCAGCGAGGCGTCGAAGAATTCCACCAGCGCCCGCTGCCAGGTGGTGCCGAAGCGCTCGGTCATGGGCTCGAGGTGGCCGGCGCCGGGCACCTCGAGCAGGCGCCTGGGCTCGCGCGCGGCCTCCAGCAGGCGCCGCGAATGGGAATCCGGAATGACCATGTCGGCCGTGCCGTGGATCAGCAGCAGCGGAATGGGCGCAACGTCGGCGACGTATTTCGATGCGGCGTAGTCGTCGCTCACCAGCAGCCCGGCGCCCGGGAGCTTCTCGTTCGCGATCGAGGAGTACGAATAGAAGGTCGATTCGATGGCCGCCGCCTTCACGCCGGCCCGGTTGCCCGAGCCCAGCACCGCAATCGCATTGGCGCCGCCCAGGCTCTGGCCGAAGACGAGAAGGCGCCCGGGGTCGACATCGCCGCGCGAGCGCACGTGGTCGAGCGCAGCGCTGGAATCCTCGAACACGCCCTTGGGCTCGGGCTTGCCGGCCGATTCGCCGTAGCCGCGGTAGTCGAACACGAACACGTTGAAGTCCTGCTTCGGCAGCCAGGCCACGAAGCGCCAGTGCGCGCTCATGTTCTGGGCGTTGCCGTGGAAGTGGACCACCGTGCCCTTGGCCTCCTTCGGGTTGCTGCGGCCCGCGGCCGGAAGAAACCAGCCGGCCAGGCGCGTGCCGTCGGCGCTGGCGAACTGCACCGCCTCGTAGCGCAGCCCGAGCGCGTCGGGCGTTTCGTAGCGCACGCGGTCGGGGTAATAGAACATCGACTGGACGCAACCGGTGAGAAAGGCGGGCAGGGCTGCGAACAAGGCCAGCTTCCAGTTCATGGGGAGTGCTTGCTTTCCGTGGCGCCCGGCCGCGTGGGGCGCCTTGCGGATCGGCCGCTCAGGCTTGCTGCTGCCGGAATGCAAGGTGGTAGCCGTTGCAGTCCACCACCGCGAACTCGCTGGAGCCGTAGGGCATCTGCTGCAGCGGCCACGCAATGGAGGCCTTGTCCTTGACGGCGGCGTAGTAGGCCGCCGCATCCGGCACGACGAAATAGAAGGTGCCGGAGCAGGCGGGCGGGCTCTGCCAGAGATCCTGCTGGGTGAAGATGAGCTTGCCGCCCTGCTTCTCGACCGTCAGGGTGCCTTCTGCCGAATGCGCAGCCGCGAAGCCGAGCACATCGGCGTAGAAGCGCTGGGTTTGGTCCAGATCGTGGCAGCGCAGGAGCAGTGTCAGCGACATGGGTTTCTCCTTGGAATGTGGCAGTTCCGGCGCAGGATAGCTCAGCCCGCCGCGATGCGGCTCCATTCGAGCCCGTGCTTGGTCAGGTACTTGCGCAGCCGGTCGGCATCGTTCACCACGCTGCGCTGCGCGCGCGAGGCCTGGAAGAGCTGCCGCCCCGCATCCGACAGGCTGCGCGAGTCGCGGCACACACGCACCACCGCTTCGAGCTGCAGCCGGTCGAACAGGTCGAGCGCGGCCGCGCGGTCATCGCCGAGCAGGCTGCCGAGGTCGACGTCGGCAGCGCCTGCGCTTCGCCTGGCCGGGCCCTCGCGGTTCCAGAGCCAGCGCAGCCGCTCGATCTCCGCCTCGACCAGCGCCACCGGAATGCGCCCGCCGTCCGCGAGCGTGGCCAGCCGCGTCACGCTGGCCGAGAGGTCGCGGAAGTTGCCGCACCACAGCGCCTCGCCGCTCTGCGCGAAGCGCAGGTAGGCTGCGCGCGCCTCGGCGTTGAAGCGCACCACGCGGTGGTTCTCGGCCGCATGGATGGCCAGCAGGTGGTCGATGTTGGGCTCGATGTCCTCGGGCCGCTGCGCGAGGCCGGGCAGGTCGTAGGTCCAGAGGTTGATGCGCGCGAACAGGTCTTCGCGGAAACGCCCCTCGGCCACGTCGCTGCGCAGGTCGCGGTTGGTGCCGGCGATCAGCTGGAAGTCGCTCTCCACTTCCTTGTCGGCGCCCACCGGGAAGAAGCGCTTCTCCTCGATGGCCTTAAGCAGCATCGCCTGCTCGTCGAGCCCGAGTTCGCCGATCTCGTCGAGGAACAGCGCGCCCTGGTTCGCCGTGCGCAGCAGCCCGGCCCGGTCGCTTGCCGCGCCGGTGAAGGAGCCCTTCCTGTGGCCGAACAGGGTGGAGGCCGCGCCGTCGCCGCGCAGCGTGGCGCAGTTCACTTCGACAAACGGCCCGCTCATCTGGTGGCGCGCCTGCTTCAGCTCGAACATGCGCCGCGCGAGGAAGGACTTGCCCGCGCCCGTCGGCCCCACCAGCAGGATCGGCGCGCGCGAACGCACGGCCACGCGCTCGATCTCGTCGATCAGCGCGTTGAAGCGCGCATTGCGCGTGGCGATGCCGCTCTTCAGGAACGCGACCGCGTCGCGCTGCTCCGCATCGAAGCGCCGCGCGATCACGTCGTAGCGCGACAGGTCGAGGTCGATCAGCGTGCACTTGCCGGCCTCGCCTTCGCGCTGCTTCCGGGGCGGCGAGGTCTGCGCGAGCACGCCCGGCACCACGCGCGATTCCGACAGCAGGAACATGCAGATCTGCGCCACGTGTGTGCCGGTGGTGATGTGCGTCCAGTACTGCTCGCGCTCGGTGTCGAAGGTGTAGGCGCGCGCCCAGTCGTACAGGCGCGTGTAGACCTCGCCGAAGTCCCAAGGATCTGCGAGGTCGAAGGGCACGAGGTTGACTGTGGTCTCGGGCGACACGGCGGCGATGTCGGCCTTGACCACTTCGGCCAGCGCCTTGTGCTTGAGCGTGTAGAGCAGCTCCATGCGCGAAACGACCATGTCGTCGTGCTGCGCGAGCGAGACCGTCGGGCGCCACTTGTTCCAGCGGCCCGCGCCTTGGCCGGCGTCGAGCTGGGTGCCGAGGAAGCCGATGACGACGATGGGTTTCATTCGATGAAGCTAAATTACTAGCCAATATTCTAGTTTCATGAAGAGACAGCAGAATCATTTCTCACGCGAAATATCGAAAAAATCCAATGACATCAACGACTTGAAGAAAGTCGCGGCACGCGGGCCATATTGGCACGCTCTTCGCAAGGAGAGGTCCCAAGCGCCGTTGTGGCGTGAGTCGGGGGAGGGTGCATCGGCATCCTCCCCGCCGGACAATTTGATGATCAGAGGGCAAAAAGATGGCAAACAACTACAAACTGCACGAAGTCGCCAACGGCGTCCCCGTGAAGATGTGGACGAACGGCGTGCCCGTGGAAGACGAGGCGCAGAAGCAGCTCGAGAACGCGGCGCGCCTGCCCATCGTGTTCAAGCACATCGCGGCCATGCCCGACGTGCACTACGGCATCGGCGCCACCGTGGGTTCGGTGATCCCGACCTTCAAGGCCATCATCCCGGCCGCGGTGGGCGTGGACATCGGCTGCGGAATGATGGCTTGCAAGACCACGCTCAACGCGCGCGACCTGCCCGACAACCTGGGTCCGCTGCGCTCGGCCATCGAAAAGGCCGTGCCGCACGGAAGCAACCCCAAGCGCATGGGCCGCGACAAGGGATCGTGGGAAACGCCGCCCGACGAGACCGATGCCGCCTGGGCCAAGCTGGTGGATGAGTTCGACCTGATCTGCGAGGACTACCCGCGCATCAGGAACACCAACAACCACAAGCACCTGGGAACGCTGGGTACCGGCAACCACTTCATCGAGGTCTGCCTCGACGAAGCGGGCGCCGTGTGGTTCATGCTGCATTCGGGTTCGCGTGGCGTGGGCAATGCCATCGGTACGCACTTCATCGAGCTTGCGAAGAAGGACGCCGAACTGCACCAGCGCAACCTGCCCGACCAGGACTTGGCGTACTTCGAGGAAGGCGCCCAGTACTTCGGCGACTATGTGCGCGCGGTGGGCTGGGCCCAGAAGTTCGCGCGCGCCAACCGCGAGGTGATGATGCAGCGCGTGGTCGCGGCCGCGCGCAAGGTGATTGCCAAGCCTTTCGAGGCGCATGTGGAAGCGGTGAACTGCCACCACAACTACGTGAGCCGCGAGACGCACTTCGGCGAAGAGGTGCTCGTCACGCGCAAGGGCGCGGTGAGCGCCAAGGCCGGCGAGCTCGGGATCATTCCCGGCAGCATGGGCGCAAAGAGCTACATCGTGCGCGGCAAGGGCAACCCCGAGAGCTTCATGAGCTGCAGCCACGGCGCGGGCCGAAAGATGAGCCGCACCAAGGCGAAGAAGCTCTTCACCATTGCCGACCAGATCGCCGCGACCGAAGGCGTGGAATGCCGCAAGGACGCCGACGTGATCGACGAGATCCCGATGGCCTACAAGGACATCGACGCGGTGATGGAGGCGCAGAAGGACCTGGTGGAGGTGGTCTACACGCTCAAGCAGGTGGTGTGCGTGAAGGGATAACCCATGAAAAGCAACAAGCAACGCCGCGCCGAAATCAAGGCACATCGGCTCGAACGCGCCGCGCGCAGGTTGGCCGAGCAGCGGCTGCCCGCCGGCGCGCGGCCCGTGAGCGGTGCCGGCCTGGTGGTCGCCGATACGGCGCTGCTGGCCGCGCACAACAATACTTACGGACCCTTGCCCACGTTCTACGTGGACAAGGCCTTCACCTGCCGCGACTGCGGCGCCGACGAAGTGTGGACGGCCAAGCAGCAGAAGTGGTGGTACGAGGTGGCGCTGGGCAACATCAACAGCACGGCGGTGCGCTGCCGTGCCTGCCGGCTCGCAAGGCGCGCGCTTTCGCGCTCCGGCGCGGCCGTGGTCGCCGCGCAACAAGGAGGCCGCCCATGATCGAACTCGACGGTTCGCAAGGCGAGGGCGGCGGGCAGATCCTGCGCACCAGCCTGGCGCTTTCGGTGGCCACGGGCCAGCCAGTGGCCATCGAGAAGATTCGCGCAGGCCGCGCCAAGCCGGGCCTGATGCGCCAGCACCTGGCCTGCGTGAATGCAGCGGCACAGATCAGCGGCGCGCAGGTCGAAGGGGCAGAGCTCGGATCGCAGTCGCTGCGCTTCGTGCCGGGGCCGGTGCGCGCGGGCGAGTACCGCTTCGCGATTGCCAGCGCGGGCAGCTGCATGCTGGTGTTGCAGACGGTGCTGCCGCCGCTGCTGCTGGCCGGTGCGCCGAGCCACCTGCATCTGAGCGGCGGCACGCACAACCCGATGGCGCCGCCTTTCCACTTCCTGGAACGCGCCTTCGCACCGCTGGTGCGCCGCCTGGGCGCCGACCTGCAGCTGGTGCTGCGCCGCTGTGGTTTCTATCCGGCCGGCGGCGGGGAGGTCGAAGCGGCCATCGTGCCGGCGGCCGATGGGCTGCAGCCCTTCGACTTGGTGAGCCGCGGCGCGCTGCTGTCGAGCCATGCGGAGTGCCTGGCGCCGGGGCTTGCGCGCCACATTGCCGTGCGCGAACTGGAGACGCTGGGCAAGGCCATGGGCTGGTCCGGCGAGCAGCTGCGCACCGCAGCGGCGCGCCAGAACGAAGGCCCCGGCAACGCGCTGCTTGCCACGCTGGCGTACGAGCATGTCACCGAGGTCTTCACGGCTTTCGGCGAAAAGTCGCTGAGCGCCGAGCAGGTGGCGCACGGGCTGGTGAAGGAGCTGCGCGAATTCCAGAAAAGCCAGGCGGCCGTGGGCCCGCACCTGGCCGATCAGCTGGCCCTGCTGCTGGGCCTGGCGGCATGGCAGAGCGGCCGCGGCGGCGCCTTCACCTGCAGCGAAGTGACCGAGCACACGCGCACCAACTGCGCGGTGATCGAGCGCTTCCTGCCGGTGCGCTATGCCATCGCGCAAGCGCCGGGCGCGGCCACCGTGACGGTGGCGCCGGCCTGAAGCGCAGCGCGTCGGCCGGCCGCTGCTGCTAATCGCAGCAGATCACCGCAATCGGCTCGGAGCGGCCGCGCACGGCCAGCATTTCGACCTGCCCTCCCGCATGCGCGAAGCCGGCCTGCTGCGCGGCAAACACCGAGACCACCAGGCGCGATGCGGCCGTCTTGGCGTGGTCCTGCAGCCGGCTCGCGGTGTTGACCACCTCGCCGATCGCGGTGAAGGTGGTGGTGTCGAGGTAGCCCACCTCGCCCACGGCCGCGCGTCCGGCGTGCAGGCCCATGCCAAAGTCCAGCTGGTGGCCGAACTGGGCTTCGAAGCCCTCGCTCCACGCATCCATGCGCTGGCCGATGAGTTCGATCGCGCGCAGCGCCTGCCGGCAGGCGGTGGGCAGGTCGGTGTCGAGCCCGAAGATCGCCATCACGCTGTCGCCGATGAACTGGTTCGGCACGCCGCCGCATTCGCGCACCGCGGCGCCCACGGTGGCGAAGTAGCGGTCGAGCACATAGGCCAGGTCGAAGGGCCATTGCCCCTCCGCCAACCCCGACCAGCGCCGCAGGTCCACGAACAGGATGGCCACGTCGCGCTCGCGGCCGAAGCTGCTGGCCGGCGCCGGCTGCCTTCCGCGGCTTGCCGGTGCGAACAGCGGGATGACCTCGATGTCGCCTCGCGGGCGCAGCTGGCAGGCCAGCCGCACGCCGCCCGGGGCTCGCACGCGGTCGAGCGTTCGCTGCTCGTCGCGGTCGGGCGGGTCCGTGTGCTGTGTGGGGCCGAGCACGCGCACGCGGCAGGTCGAGCAGCGCGCCCGCCCGCCGCACACCGAGAGATGCGCGATGCCGTGCGAGCGGCTCGCTTCCAGCACGCTCCAGCCGCGCGGCACGTGCACCGTGCGGCCGGGATAGCGCAGCGCGATCGACGCCCCCCGCGCGCGGCGCGCGAACCAGTTGCGCGCCGCATAGGCAGCCAGCAGGGCGGCCAGGCCGAGCGCGTAGAAGAGCTTGATGCGGCCCTCCGCCGTGTCGAGCGCACGGCCCTCGGCCGGAGTCGGCAGCACCGCGGGCGGCACGCCGGTCCACTGGAACTCGCGCCCCATCGAGATGAAGCCCATCATTGCCGTGAGCGGCAGCACCACGGCAATGGCCAGCAGCAGGTAGGAAAAGCGGCGGTAGGCCGGCCGCGCCCGCAGCGCGAAGTGGATGCCGAGGCAGCCATGGGTCCAGGCCGCGAGCAGCATCGTGAACTGCGCGCCGGCGCCCGGCAGGCTCCACAGGCCGGCGACCACGCGCACATAGGAACCCTCGATGCCGTAGGCGAGGTAGGCGCCGCGCATGGCGGTCAGGTGGGTGGCCAGCAGCAGCGGCAGCGCAAAACCCAGCAGCACGCGCAGGCCCTCGAGCGGCGGCATGCGCAGCGTGCGGCGCTCCCACAGCGCGGCCACCGCCAGCGCCAGGTGCGCGCCGGCCGCGCCGTACAGCAGCAGCGTGCCCGGCAGGCTGTGCCAGAAGAGCTGCACATTGCGCAGCACCGCCTCGGCCGCCGCAAAGGACGCGATGCCCAGCGAATGGTTCAGCAGGTGCGCCGTGACATAGGCCATCAGCACCAGTCCGCTCGTCCATCGGAGGTTGCGCCGGGTTGGCGGTTTCGGCAGCCGGGCGATGGGTGGGGAGCGTCTGTCCATGAATGGCTTCGAAGGGCACCCGAGCATAATGCGCGCGCCCCTCTTCACCGGCATGGCCTTCACTCCAGACATTCCCCGTTCCAGCCTCGCGCTGCGCCGCATCGCGCTGTTCGAAGGCTTGCCAGACCAGCGGCTCGACCTGCTTGCGCAGCAATGCCTGTGGCACAGCGTCGAGGCCGCAAACCGCTGCTGCTGCGCGCCGAACAGCAGCAGGGCGAGGTGTTCCTGCTGGTCTCGGGCCGGGTCCGCGTGACCACCTATGCGGCCAACGGGCGGCAGGTGACCTTCAGGGATTCGGAGGCCGGCGAGCACTTCGGCGACATTGCCGCCATCGACGGCGGGCCGCGTTCGGCCGACGTGGTCACGCTGCTGCCGAGCGTGCTGGCCAGCCTCGACCGCGCCGCCTTCCTGAGCCTGCTGCGCGAGGAGCCGCTGGTGGCCGAGCGGGTGATGCAGCGGCTGGCGTCATTGGTGCGCCAGCTGTCGGAGCGCGTGATCGACCTGAGCACGCTGGGGGTCCAGAACCGGCTGCATGCCGAGCTGCTGCGCCTCGCGCGAACCGCGGGCGTGGCGCACAACCAGGCGCGGCTGGAGCCGGCGCCCAGGCACGCGGCGCTCGCGAGCCAGATCAGCACCAACCGCGAGCAGGTGACCCGCGAGCTCAACGTGCTGGCGCGCAGTGGCGTGCTTCAGAAGGACGGCAAGGCTTTGCGGGTGGCCGACGTCGCCCGGCTCGAGGCGATGGTTTCGCAGGTCAGGGGCGACTGATGAGCCGGATCAGTTCCAGCGGCCGCGCAGCCCGCCAAGGCTGAATCGGCCCGCGCCCAGCAGCACCACGGCGAGCGCGCCGAACAGGTACAGGCCCTGCAGCTCGAGCGCCCAGCCGCCTTGCTTGGTCAGCGCGAACAGGTCGGCCATGTGCACCAGGCCGAAGGCCGCAAGCATGTTGATGACCACCACGCCGGCGGCGGCGCGGGTCCAGAAGCCGGCGATCATGAGCAGCGGCGCCACGATCTCGCCCACGTACACCAGGTAGGCCAGCCCGCCCGGCAGCCCGGCCTTCGCCAGCATCGCGCTCACGAAGCCCACGCCGGCCGAGATCTTGAAGATGCCGTGCAGCAGCACGAGCACGCCGATCGCCAGGCGCAGCAGCAGCTTGCCGGCGTCGTCGCGGGCGGCGGGCGTGGCAAGGAAAGACGAGGAAGAAGACGCCGAAGCGGCGGAGGCGATGGAGGCAGCCCGGGTGTTCATGGCGGATCCTTGAGAAAAAATGGGAGGGAGTCGCCGCGCAGTGCGGCGGTTGCGCTTCCAGTGTGCGCAGCTGCCACACGCCGGTATGTGCGTTTACGCACAATTTCCGACGGCAACCCATGGCCGGCGCCATCCTGCTACGCTCAGGCGGCCCGCTACCCGGTACACAGCGGGCTTTTTTCTGCGCCGCTTCCTTCCCCATGGTCTTTCCCCTCATCACCGATCCGCATTTCTATGCGGTGGCCATTCCCGCCGTGCTTTTGCTGGGCATCAGCAAGAGCGGCTTCGGCGCCGGCTTCGGTTCGCTGGCGGTGCCGCTGATGGCGCTGGCGGTCACCGTGCCGCAGGCCGCGGCCATCCTGATGCCGCTGCTGCTCTTGATGGACCTGCTCGGCCTGGCCGCCTTCCGCAACGACTTCGACCGCGCATTGCTCAAGTTCCTGATTCCCTTCGGGCTGCTCGGCACGGTGATCGGTACGCTGCTTTTCCGCACGCTCTCGGCCCACACGGTGGCCGGCATCGTCGGCGTGTTCACGCTCTTGTTCCTGGCGCAGCGGCTGGTGTTTCCGCCCAAGCCGGACGATCCGCTGCCTTCGCGCGCGGTGGGGGCGGCGCTCACCGCGGTGTCGGGGTTCACCAGCTTCATCGCGCATGCCGGCGGGCCGCCGATCAATGCCTATGTGATTCCGCTGCGGCTCAAGCCGGTGGTGTTCACCGCCACCATGGCGTACTTCTTCTTCGTGGTGAATTTGAGCAAGTGGATTCCCTACGCATGGCTCGGCCTGATCGACCTGCGCACGCTGGCCACTTCGGCGGCGCTGATGCCGCTCGCGCCGCTCGGCGTGTGGGTGGGCATCCGCATTGCCCGGCGCATCGATGCGGCGTGGTTCTATCGCTTCGTGTACCTGGGCATGCTGCTGACCGGCCTCAAGCTCGTCTACGACGGATTCTTCGCCTGAGGCCGGGGGTCTCAGGGTCTCGGCTCAGAACTCGACGATCGACTTGAACCCGCCGAAGATCATCCGCTTTCCATCGAAGGGCAGGGTCTTGGGGTCCATCGCGGCAAGGCGCGGGTCGGCCATCACCTTGGCGTTGACCGCGTCGCGGTGCTTGCGCGACTTGTAGACGATCCACGAGAACGCCACGGTTTCGTCGGCCTTCTGCTTCACGCTCTGCGGAAAAGACGTGAACTTGCCGGGCTTCACATCGTCGGCCACGCATTCCACGTATTCGAGCGCGCCGTACTCCATCCAGATCTTGCCGGCCTTGCGCGCCAGCTTGCGGTAGGCCTCGATGTTGTTCGAGGGAATGGGAACGATGAAGCCATCGACATAGCGAGCCATTGGAAGTCTCCTTGAAAGAAACGGAAGAAAGGAAAGAAAAAGGGGCCGCCCGGCGGGCGGACCCTCAGGACGCCGCCGCACGGTTGGCCGTGCCTGCGGATGCCGCGGACCCCTTGCTGTTGTTGTCTTCGTTGTTCTGGGTGGACCCTGGCGATGCGGTGCGAAGCAGCACGGCCCCGAGCAGCCCCGCCACGGCCGCGAACACGGCGCCGATCAGGAACGCGAGGTTGTAGCCGCCGGTGAGCGCGAGCGCCAGCTTTGCGCCGGCCGCCTCCATCGACGTGGTGCGCGCGACGGCCGCGCTGGCCAGCACCGCCAACCCGAGCGCGCCGCCCATCATGAAGGCCGTGTTGACCACGCCCGAGGCCAGGCCCGACTCGGTCGGGCTCACCTCGCTCATGGCCGCGAGCAGCAGCGGGTTCAGCGCCATGCCCGCCCCCAGGCCCAGCAGCAGCATGCCCGGCAGCACGTCGACCACGAAGCTGCCGTTCACCGGCGCCCGCGCGAACAGCGCCAGCCCGATGGCCGCGAGCCACAGCCCCACGGACAGCGGCCGGCGAATGCCGAAGCGCATCACCAGCCGGGCCGAGATGCCCAGCGAGAACAGCGCCATGATCAGGTTGGCCGGCAGGAACGCCAGGCCGATCTGCATCGGCGTGTAGCCCAGCACCAGCTGCATGTAGAGCGCGGAAATGAAGAACCACGCGAACATGGCGGCCGCCCACAGCACGCCCACCACGTTGGAGACAGAAACGCTGCGCAGCCGGAACAGGCCGAGCGGCATCAGCGGATGCTGCACGCGGGCCTCGATGGCGATGAAAAGCGCCATCAGCACTACCGCGGCGCCCAGCAGGCCGAGCGTCTGTGCCGACTGCCAGCCGGCCTCGTTGCCGTTGACGATGGCATACACCGCGAGCATCAGCGACAGCGTCACCGCCACGGCGCCGGCCACGTCGAGCTTCTCGCCATGGGCGTGGCCGCGCGCCGAGGGCAGCAGCGCGAGGCACAGCGCATACACGGCCACGCCGATCGGCAGGTTCACCAGGAAGATCCAGTGCCAGCTCAGCGTGCTCGTGAGCAGTCCGCCCAGCAGCACGCCGATGCTGCCGCCGCCCGCGCAGACGAAGCCGTAGACGCCCATCGCCTTGGCGCGGTCGGCCGGCTCGGTGAAGATGTTCATGATCAGCGAGAGCGCCACCGCCGAGACCACCGCGCCGCCCAGCCCCTGCACCGCGCGCGCCGCGACCAGCAGCGCCTGCGAGTTGGCGAGGCCGCAGGCCAGCGAGGCCAGCGTGAACAGCACGAGGCCGATCAGGAAGAGCCGGCGGTGGCCGTACAGGTCGCCCAGCCGTCCGCCCAGCAGCAGGAAGCCGCCGAAGGTCAGCATGTAGGCATTCACCACCCAGACCAGCGAGGTCTCGGTGAAGCCGAGGTCGGTGCGGATCGAAGGCAGCGCCACGTTCACGATCGTGGTGTCGAGCACGATCATCAGCACGCCCAGGCACAGCACCATCAGTGCGAGCCAGCGCTTGCGGTTGTTGTCGAGTGTGTCGGTCATGAAGAGCGATTCCTGCAAATGGCGTGTGAGGTGATTTCAGACCAGCGGCTTGCCGCCGTTGATGAGCCAGGGCGTGCCGAAGCGGTCGGTCACCATGCCGAAGCCCTCGACCCAGAAGGTCTTCTCGAAGGGCATGGAGACGGTGCCACCCTCGGCAAAGGCGTCGAACACGCGGCGCGCTTCGACGACGGTCTCGAGGGTCAGCGCAACGCCGAAGCCTTTCATGCCTTCGTAGGCCTGGCCGGGCATGGCGTCGGAGGCCATGAGCATGCCGTCGCCGTAGGCCAGGGACGCATGCATGATGCGCTTCTTGGCGTCGGCCGGCATCTGCTCGGTACCGGGCGCTTCGCCGACGGTCATCATCATCTGCATGGTGCCGCCGAGCGTCTTCTCGTAGAAGCGCATGGCCTCGGCCGCGTTGCCGTCGAACGTCAGGTAGGCGTGGATGGGAGACATGGTGTTTCCTTTCGGGGGTTATTTTTCGGAGGCCGTCTTGAGGTTGGCAAGGCCGGTTTCGAAGTCCTTGCCGATCATCTGGTCCATGTTGAAGAAGATGCCCATGAGCTTTGCGACGTAGGGGCTCGGGCCGTGCATGGCCCAGGTCACCTGTGTCGCGCCGTCCTGCGGCTGCAGCGTGAACTCGGCCATGTTGCGGGCTTCGAAGGGCTTGATGAAATCGAGCCGGATCGCGATCCTCGAAGCCGGCGTGGACTCGGCGATTTCCATGCGGCCCGCGCCCGCCTTGTCGTTGCCTTCCCACGCGTAGGTCGCGCCCCGGCCGGCGGGTGCCCCGCCGAAAGCGCGCTTCATGCCCGGGTCCAGCTTCTCGTAGGGCGACCACTCGCCCCAGCGGTGGAAGTCGTTGATCAGCGGAAAGATCTTCTCGGCCGGCGCCGCGATGCGCGCCGTGCGCTCGACGCGAAAGCTGCCGGGGCGGACGGCGGCGTAGATGAGCACGATCGCGATCAGCGCGAGGATGGCGAAGACGATTTTCTTGAGCATGAAGGTATTCCTGGAGCGGGAGCGGGCGTCGCGGCGACGGGTTACTGGCCGGCGTGCACCACCAGCAGCCAGCCCACGCCGAAACGGTCGGTGAGCATGCCGAAGCTGGAGCTGAAGAAGGTCGGGATCAGCGGCTGCATCACCTGGCCGCCGTCGGCCAGCGCATCGAACCACTGGCGCGCCTGGGCGTCGGTGGCGGCGGTGAGGGCCAGCATGATGCCCTTGAACTCCGGCTGGCCCGAGCACCGGCCGTCGGAGGCCATCAGCTCGGTTTCGCCGATGCGCACCACCGCGTGCATCACCTTGTCGGCCGCCGGCGCGCCGCCGCCGCAGCTGGCGTCGGCATCGGACGAGGGCGGCATCTGCGGCGCCTCGCTGTAGCGCATGAGCTGCACGACTTCGGCGCCGAGCGCCTTCTTGTAGAACGCGAGCGCTTCGTCGCAGCGGCCTTCGAACGACAGATAGGACTGGACTTTCATGGCGTTTCCTTTGGACTGAGGATGAAAGGATGCGCAGAGACCTGCGCGCATACGGAATAACTAAGTTTGTGTACACCGTCCACAAAGAATAGCAGATATAATGGACACTGTCCACATGGAGATTCCTGATGAGCCCCCGCATCGTCCCGCCAGCCCCGAGCCCGCCCGCGGCCCGCAGCACCTACCGCCATGGCGACCTGCGCCGCGCGCTGCTCGACGCTGGGATCGAACTGGCGCGCGACGGCGGCCCCGATGCGGTGGCGCTGCGCGAGGTGACGCGCCGCGCGGGCGTGGTGCCCAACGCGGCCTACCGCCATTTCGCGAGCCGGCGGGAGCTGCTGCTGGCGGTGCGCGCGGCCGCGCTGTCGGCGGCGGCCAGTGCGATGGAAAAGGAGCTGGCGGTGCTGCCCTGCGACCAGCCGCCCGTCGACTTCGCGCGGGCGCAGGTGCGGGCCATCGGCACCGGCTACCTGCGCTTTGCCCAGGCCGAGCCGGGCCTGTTCCGCACCGCTTTCGTGGTGTCGTCGGAAGACGCCGAAGGCGAGGTGGGGCCGGGAAAGGAGGGGGCCAGCGGCAAGGATCCGTTCCAGCTGCTGGGCGCGGCGATCGACCGGCTCGTGGAAGCAGGTGCGCTCGACCCTTCGCACCGCCCCAACGCCGAATACCTGGCCTGGTCGGCCGTGCACGGCCTGGCGCTGCTGATCATCGAAGGACCGCTCAAGGGCATGGATGCGCAGTCCAGCCATGCGCTGGGGCAGCGGCTGATCGACATGGTGGAGCGGGGGCTTTAGCGCCGGAGGCGCACCTGGTCAGCACCCACCCTGGGCTGGCTACCGTGCGCTCTTTTCACCAAGGCCTGAACTCTTCGCCGAAGACGCCAATGCGATCGACCAGATCGTTCTGTACGGCAATCCAATCCTTGTACGTTTCGCAGAACTCTCGCTTGCGCTGAGCCATTGGCTTCTTCTGTTCCCAGGCCTCCGGCTCGGTACGACGCTTGGCTTCTTTGGCACCGATCTGCATGGATGAATCCTCGGACGGGAATACCTTGGAGCAGCCTAGAGGTAGATCTTCTGCAGCAGCCGGATCAGCGTTTCGCGCTCGCGTGCCGTGAGCCGGGCGCTGGCGTCGGCCTCGAGCTGCGTCACGGTCTGCTCGGCCTCGCGAATCAGCTTTTCTCCGGCCTCGGTGAGGTGCAGGCCCACCGCGCGGCCATCGTGCGGATGCGGGCGGCGCTCGATGAGTCCGCGGCTGTCGAGCGTGGCGACCAGGCTCACCAGGTTGGGCGGCAGGATGTCGAGCGTGTTGCACAGCTGGCGCGAGGTGGCGCCCGGGTTGTGCGCCAGCAGCGACAGCACCGAGAAGTCGATCTGCTTGAGGCCGTACGGCGCCATGCGGTCGGCGAACACGCTGCTCACGATGAGCCAGGCGCGGCGTGCGTTGTAGCCGACCAGGGCTTCCAGCATGCGGGCGTCGAGCCGCTCCGATTTGCCGTTTGGCGCTGCGGCCGGCTCTGCCTTGGCGGGACTGTTCTTGGATGGACGGGGCATGGCCCGAGCGTAACTCGTGGCCGGCCCGACCGGGCTTCCGTCAGCGCGCGGCGGCCGGGGTTTTTGCGGCGTGGTGCGTCATGGCGACACCTTCGCAGGCGCGCTTGACGATGGCCAGCCGCATGTCGAATTCGGGCAGCACCCAGCGCCGCAGCGCGGCCGCCGGGCCGGCCCTGGCGGCGCGCTCGGCCTCCGGCGCCTCGGCCGCATCGATGCGCGCCCAGGCCCAGGCCAGCATCGCGAGCATCACGGCGCGCAGGTAATCGTCGGCCACTTCGTAGGGCAGCACGGGGTTGGCATGCGCGGCCATCGCGATGGTGGTGCCCAGGTAGCGCAGCTGCGCGAGCCGGCGCTGCACGTCGGCATCGGCGTCGCGCGAGGCGTCGAGCGTGTCGCGCAGTTCGAGCAGCACGGCCGACATGGCGGCGCCGCCGTCGGGCAGCACCTTGCGCACCAGCAGGTCGATGGCCTGGATCTCGTTGGTGCCCTCGTAGATCATGGTCACGCGCGCGTCGCGCACGATCTGCTCGATGCCCCATTCGCGCACGTAGCCGTGGCCGCCGAACACCTGCAGGCATTCGCTCGCGCCATGGAAGGCCTGCTGCGTGCAGGCTGCCTTGAGCACGGGCGTGACCAGCGAGCACCAGCGCTGCGCGCGTTCGCGCGCCTTGGCATCGGCATCGTGCGCGGCCACGTCGAGCATCAGCGCGCTGCGGTAGGCGAGCGTGCGCGCGCCGTCGATCCAGGCGCGCTGGGTATCGAGGATGCGGCGGATCGCGGGATGCTCGGCAATCAGGTCCGCGGCCTCGCTGCCGCGGCTGGCGGGCACGGTGCCGGGCGCGCGCATCTGGCGGCGCTCGGCCGCATAGGCGTCGGCCTTCTGCCAGGCGGCGTCGAGCAGGCCGATGCCCTGCAGCGCCACATGCAGGCGCGCCGCATTCATCATCACGAACATCGCGGCCAGGCCGCGGCCCGGCTCGCCGACCAGCCAACCGGTGGCGTCGTCGAAGCGCATCGTGCAGGTGGGGCTGCCGTGCAGGCCCATCTTCTCCTCGATGCGCTCGCAGTGCACCGCATTGTGCGTGCCGTCCGGCAGCAGCTTGGGCACGAGCACCAGCGACAGGCCCTTGGGACCGGCGGGCGCCTGTACTTCCGATCCATGCATGCGGCACAGCACCAGGTGCACGATGTTGGGCGTGAGGTCGTGCTCGCCGCCCGAGATGAAGATCTTGCCGCCGTTCACGCGCAGGCTGCCGTCGGCCTGCGCCGTGGCGCGCGTGCGCACCTGGCCCAGGTCGCTGCCCGCATGGGCTTCGGTCAGGCACATGGTGGCGAGCCATTCGCCGGTGGCGATCTTCGAGAGGTAGAGCGCCTTCAGTTCGTCGCTGCCGTGGTGCTTGAGGCAGGCATAGGCGCCGTGCAGCAGGCCCGGTGCCATCGTGAGGCCATGGTTCGCCGCACTCAGCCATTCGTAGAGGATGGCCTCGAGCACGGCCGGCAGCCCCTGGCCGCCGTCTTCAGGCGCGGCCGACAAGCTGGGCCAGCCGCCATCGACGAAGGCCTGGTAGGCCGCGCGGAACCCGGGCGGCGTGGCGACCTCGCCGTTGGCGAAGCGGCAGCCGGTCTCGTCGCCGCCGCGGTTGATGGGCGCCACCGCCTCGGCCACGAAGCGCGCCGCTTCCTCGAGCACCTGCTGCTGCAGCGCTTCGTCGACCTCGGCGAAGGGCGCGAGGGCGCGCAGCTTCGAAGGTGCGTCGAGCACCGCGTTCAGGATGAAGCGGCTGTCTTCGGGGCGGGGGCGGTAATCCATGGGTGCGTCAGGACTCGGCGGTGAAGCCGATCTTCTTGACCAGCGGGCCCCAGCGCTCGTATTCGGACTGGAGCGATTTCTTCATGTCCTCGGGCGAGGAACCGTGGGCCACCAGGCCGACCGACAGCAGGCCCTCGGCCACGGCCTTGTCCTTGAGCGCGGCCTGGATCGCCGTGCTCGCGGTGGCAATGACGGCGGCGGGCGTCTTGGCCGGCGCGAAGAAGCCGAACCATTCGTCGGCCACGATCTCGGGGAAGCCCTGTTCGGTGAAGGTGGGTACGTCGGGCAGGTAGGCCGCGCGCTGCGCGCCCGAGGTGGCGAGCACGCGCAGTTTGCCGGCCTTGGCAAAGGGCAGGTAGTCGCCCACGGGCGTCATGCTCGAGGCGATCTGCCCGCCCACCACGTCGTTGATGGCCGGCAGCGAGCCGCGGTAGGGAACGTGGCGCAGGTCGGTGCCGGTGTTCAGGCCCAGCAGCGCGCCCAGGAAGTGCGGCGTGGAGCCCGCGCCCGGCGAGCCGTAGCTGGCCTGGCCGGGGTTGGCCTTGGCCCAGGCGATGTAGTCCTTCAGCGTCTTCACGCTGGCCGGCACCATCGGGCCGACGGCCAGGCCGTGCGTCATCACGGCGCCGATGGACACCGGCGCGAAATCGGCAAGGCTGTAGCTCAGCTTGGTGTAGATGTGCGGGTAGGTCGAAAGCGCCGAGGCCTGCGCGAGGCACAGCACCGAGCCGTCGGCCGGCGAGCCCTTGAGCGTGTCGAGCGCAATGCGCCCGCCCGCGCCGGGCTTGTTCTCGACCACCGCGTTGATCTTCGAATAGGGCGTGTCGCCCAGCTTCTCGGCCACCCGGCGCGCCACGCTGTCGCCCGCGCTGCCGGCCGGAAAGCCGTAGTAGATCTTGGCCTGCTGCACGGCCTGGGCGAGTGCGGCAAGCGGATGCAGGGCGCCGAGCGCGGCTGCGCCGCCGAGTGCCTGCACGAATTGGCGTCTGTTGGTCATGGTGTTGTCTCCTTGCCTTGCGGGGCTCTCTGTTTGCTGGGGCTGAAAATCAGCGCGGCGCCATGCGCAGGGCGCCGTCGAGGCGAATGACTTCGCCGTTGAGGTGGCCATTGGTCACGATGTGGCAGGCCAGCTCGGCAAATTCCGAAGGCTTGCCCAGGCGCGGCGGAAACGGGATCGATGCGGCCAGCGATTGCTGCACGGCTTCGGGCAGCTCCATCAGGAGCGGCGTGGCAAAGAGGCCTGGCGCCACGGTGCAGACGCGGATCGCGTGCTGCGCGAGGTCGCGCGCCATCGGCAGCGTCATGCCCACGAGGCCGCCCTTGGAGGCGCTGTAGGCCTGCTGGCCCACCTGGCCGTCGAAGGCCGCGACGGAGGCGGTGAAGAGCATCACGCCCTTCTCGCCGTTGTCGAGCGCGTCAAGCTTGGCGCAGCGTGCAGCAAAGAGGCGCGCCATGTTGTAGCCGCCGACCAGGTTGATGTTGACCACGCGCACGAAGTCTTCGAGCGGCGCGGGGTTGCCGTCCTTGCCGACGATGCGCTTGGCGCTGCCGATGCCGGCCACGTTCATCAGGATGCGCGCGGGGCCGTGTGCGGCCGCGGCCTTGTCGAGCGCGGCATTGACGCTCTCGGTGTCGGTGATGTCGCAGACGCACGCGACGCCGCTGATCTCTGCGGCCACCTTGGCGGCGAGCTCTGCATTGCGGTCGAGCACCGCCACCTTGGCGCCCAGGCGCGCGAGTTCGCGCGCGGTGGCTTCGCCCAGGCCCGATGCGCCGCCGGTCACGAGTGCGGCTTGTCCTTCGATCTTCATGGTGTGTGTCTCCTCGGGTGGTGGTTCAGCGGGGCTTCAGGGTGAAGGGCAGGGTGTCGGCATGCAGCGCCTCGACGAGCTCGGCGCGGTGCTTGAGCACGGCGCGCTGGTTGATGGAGCCCTTGTCGGTCACTTCGCCCTTGTCGATGGAAGGCGGCTCGGCCATCAGGTGCAGCCGCGCGATGCGGTTGGCGCTGCCGGTGCCCATGGCCGCCAGCGCATTGGCCACCTGCTGGAAGTGCGCCTGCACCGGCGCGCTTTCGAGCACCTGCTGCATCGATGCGCCTTCGGACAGGCCGGCCAGTTCCCGCACCTTCTGCGTCGGAAAGACCAGCGCGCCGACTTCCTTCAGGTTGATGCCGGTCAGCACCGCGTCCTGCACGTAGGGCGCGCCGGCCGCGATGATCTTGGCGCGCAGCGGACCCACGCTCACGAAGGTGCCGGTGGCGAGCTTGAAGTCTTCGGCAATGCGGCCGTCGAAGCGCAGCCCGCGGTGGATGTTCGACTCGTCGATCCACTTCACCGCGTCGCCGGTCGAGAAGAAGCCCTCGTCGTCGAAGGCCTCGGCCGTGGCCTCGGGCGCGCGCCAGTAGCCGGGCGTGATGTTGGGGCCGCGGTAGCGCACCTCGGTCTTGCCGTCGACCTCGATCAGCTTGAGCTCGATGCCGGCCGCGGGCAGGCCCACGTCGCCCGACTTGACCTCGGGCCCCGTGACGTAGAGCGCGAACGGCCCCGATTCGGTCATGCCCAGGCCCGTGCCCATCACGATGCGCTCGCCGACTTCGGACTCCTGCGTCTTGTGCAGGCTGTCCCACACGGGCTGCGAGAGCGCGGCGCCCGAGTAGAAGAACATCTTCACGCGCGACAGCAGGTTGCGGCGCAGCACCGCATCGGTTTCCATGGCGTGCGCAATGGCCTCGAAGCCGGTCGGCACGTTGAAGTAGATGGTGGGCGCGATCTCGCGCAGGTTGCGCAGCGTCTCGGCCATGCCGGCGGGCGTGGGCTTGCCGTCGTCGATGTAGAGCGTGCCGCCGTTGTCCAGCACGATGCCCACGTTGTGGTTGCCGCCGAAGGTGTGGTTCCAGGGCAGCCAGTCGACCAGCACCGGCGGCTCCTCGCCCAGGGCGGGAATCGACTGGCGCAGCTGCTGCTGGTTGGCGCACCACATGCGGTGCGTGTTGATCACCGCCTTGGGCATCTTGGTGGAGCCCGAGGTGAAGAGGAACTTGGTGATGGTGTCGGGGCCGGTGGCGCGCATCGCGGCATCGATGGCGGGCGTGGCCGGCGTGGCGGCCAGCGCATCGAACGAGGTGGCGTCGCGGCCTTCGAGCGCGCCTTCAGCGATCACCACTTCGGTCCCGGCAGGCACGGTGGCGGCAATGGCGCGGCCGAAGCGCGCGGCATCGGCCGCGAACACCAGGCCCGGCGTGAGCGTGTCCAGCACGTGGCGCAGCTTCTCGAAGTCCTGGCTCACCACAGAGTAGGGCGGCGACACCGGGCAGTACGGCACGCCCGCGTAGAGGCAGCCGAGCGCCATCAGCGCATGTTCGATACCGTTCTCGCTCAGGATCGCGACCGGGCGCTCCGCGCTCAGGCCGCGATCGAGCAGCGCCTGGCCGATGCCGCGCGCCTTGTGCAGCGCCTCGGCGTAGCTCACGCGCTGCCAGTCGCCGGTGCTGCCATCGGCCAGCCGTTCGCGGCGGGCGATGAAGGTGCGCTCGGGCGCCTGCTCGGCCCAGTGCGCGAGGCGGTCGGTCATGCGGTCGCGGTAGGGCGCGAGCTGGGTTTCGGCCCGCAGGTACTGGGTGCCCGGCGCACCTTGGCGCAGCACGGCGCGCGTGACGCCGAAGGCCAGCGGACGGTATCGGATGGTGGTCATTCCTTGCTCACCTTGGCGCCGCGGCCTTCGAGGAAATCGCGCACGCGCGCCTTGGCCTCGGGCGCGTTCTGCACGATGCCGGACATCAGCGCCTCGGTGAAGAAGCCGTGGTCGGCCGACTGCTCGGCAATGCGCGGCAGCGCATGCATCAGCGCGTAGTTGGTCAGCGGCGCATTGGTGGCCACGCGCTTGGCGAGTTCGAAGGCCTTGTCGAAGGCCGCGCCCTCGTCGACCAGGTACTGCGCGAAGTTGGCGCGCTCGCCGTCCTCGGCGTTGTAGACGCGGCCGGTCATCATCATGTCGGTCATGCGCGCCACGCCGATCAGCTTGGGAATGCGCACCGAGCCGCCGCCGCCCACGAAGATGCCGCGCGAGCCTTCGGGCAGCGCGTAGAAGGTGCTGCGGTCGGCCACGCGGATGTGGCAGGCGCTCGCCAGCTCGAGGCCGCCGCCCACCACCGCGCCGTGCAACGCCGCGATCACCGGCACCGGGCCGTGCTGGATCAGGTCGAGCGCGCCGTGCCACAGCCGCGAGTGCTGCATGCCCTGGCCGGCGTCGCGCTCCTTCAGCTCGCTCAGGTCGAGGCCGGCGCAGAAGTGCGGGCCTTCGCCGTCGAGCACCGCGGCGCGCACCGTGGAAGGCAGCGTCTCGAAGGTATTGCGCAGCGCGAGGATCAGGCTGTCCGAGAGCGCGTTGCGCTTGGCGCCGCGCGTCAGGCGGACGATGGCCACGTCGTCGCGGATGTCGAGTTGGAGGTCGGGATTGGTCATGATTGCATTCGTGTGTGAGTTGGATTATGGTTATGATAAATAATCAATTCAAGGCACTTGAGACCCCCGATCCCTAGGGACTTACCCGTACTGGAGACAACGACATGGACCACCAGAACCTGATCGCCATCGACATCCACACCCACGCCGAAGTGAGCTGCTGGAACCCCTTCGACAACTACGGCGAGGAATACGACCGCGCCGCCGACAAGTACTTCGGCTCCAGCGGCCGGCCCACCATTGCCGAGAGCGTGGCCTACTACCGCGAACGCAGGATCGGGCTGGTGATGTTCATGGTCGATGCCGAATCGAACATGGGCCGCCGCCGCATCCCGAACGAGGAAATCGCCGAAGCCGCGCAGAAGAACAGCGACATGATGATCGCCTTCGCGAGCATCGATCCGCACAAGGGCAAGATGGGAGCGCGCGAGGCGCGCCGGCTCATCGAGGAGCACGGCGTGAAGGGCTTCAAGTTCCACCCGACGGTGCAGGCCTTCCACCCCTACGACAAGATGGCCTGGCCGCTGTACGAGGTGATTGCCGAGCACAAGCTGCCGGCCATCTTCCACACCGGCCACAGCGGCATCGGCTCGGGCATGCGCTGCGGCGGGGGCCTCAGGCTGGAGTACAGCAACCCGATGCACCTGGACGACGTGGCCATCGACTTTCCCGACATGCAGATCGTGATGGCGCACCCCAGCTTTCCCTGGCAGGACGAGGCGCTGAGCGTGGCCACGCACAAGCCCAACGTCTGGATCGACCTGTCGGGCTGGAGCCCCAAGTACTTTCCGAAGCAGCTGGTGCAGTACGCCAACACGCTGCTGAAGGACCGCATCCTGTTCGGCAGCGACTATCCGCTGATCACGCCCGACCGCTGGATGAAGGACTTCGAGGCGGCCGGCTTCAAGCCCGAGGTGATGCCGGGCATCCTGAAGGGCAATGCGGTCAGGCTGCTGAAGCTGGAGGGCTGAGCGCCAGTAGGCGGGGCCCAGCGCGGGCTACGCGTCCGCCTCTTCCTTTTCCTCGATCAGGTCCCAGTCGAGGCCCGAGCGGCGCTGCCGTTCCTCGCGTTCGCGCGCCATCTGTTCCTCGAACTGCTGGCGGCCGGCCTTGCTGGCCGCGATCAGCTGGGCGCGGTCCTTGTAGTGCGGGTACATCTCGTCGCCGAGCTTGAGGTTCCGGCGGCGAAAGCGCATGGCCGATTCGCGCGCCTCGTGCGCCGGCCAGCCCAGCGCCTCGAGCGCGGTGCGCGCGCTGCGCAGCGACGACTCGAACACTTCGCGCTCCACGTCCGTCACGCCGCGGTCGCGCAGCTGGAACAGGTGGTTCACGTTGCGCGCCCGCGCGATGATGCGGGCCTTCGGAAAGTGCTCCTTCACGAGATCGACGATCTCCAGCGACTGCTCGATGTCGTCCACCGCCACCACGATGGCCTTGGCCGTGCCGGCGCCCGCGGTGCGCAGCAGGTCCAGCCGCGTCGCGTCGCCGTAGAACACGCGAAAGCCGAACTGGCGCAGGCCCTCCACGGTGTCGGCGTCGTGGTCGAGCACCGTCACGCGCAGGCCCTGCGATATCAGCATGCGGCCCACGATCTGGCCGTAGCGCCCGAAGCCGCAGATCAGCACCTTGGCGTCCTGCTGCTCCGAAATTTCTTCCAGCTGCGTGCCGTTGCTGCGGCTGTAGCGCGGCAGCACGAACTTGTCGAGCAGCACCAGCAGGAGCGGCGACAGCAGCATCGACAGCGCCACCGCGCCGATCAGGAGCGAGGTGGTCTCGGGCGGCAGTACGTCGGGGCCCGCGGCCTGGAACACCACGAACGCGAACTCGCCGCCTTGCGCCAGCAGCAGCGTGAACACCGGCCGCTCCTGGTAGGCCAGGCCCATGGCCTTGGCCAGCGCGTAGATCACGGCCAGCTTGATGGCCATGAAGCCGACCACCAGCAGCGCCATCAGCCCCGGGCTCGCGATCAGCACGCCGAAGTTGATCGACATGCCCACGGCAATGAAGAACAGGCCCAGCAGCAGGCCCTTGAAGGGCTCGATGTCGGTCTCGAGCTCGCGCCGGTATTCGCTCTCGGCCAGCAGCACGCCGGCAAGGAAGGCGCCCAGCGCCATCGACAGGCCCACGAACTGCATCAGCGCGGCGATGGCCACCACCAGGAGCAGCGCCGCGGCGGTGAAGATCTCGGGCGTGTTGCTGCGCGCGATCCAGCGCAGCAGCGGACGCAGGGCCAGCCGGCCGCCGAGGATGATGCCGGCGATCACGCCGACGATCTTCAGGCCCTCGAGCGTGCGGTCCAGCCCGCTGAGCGACTGCTCGGCCGCCGTGGCGCCGGCCAAGAGCGGCAGCAGCGCGAGGATCGGAATGGCCGCCACGTCCTGGAACAGCAGGATCGAGAAGCCCGCCTGGCCGCTCGGGGTCTTCAGCAGGTTGCGTTCGCCCAGCACCTGCAGCGCGATGGCGGTGGAAGACAGCGCCAGGCCGAGCGCCGCCACCAGCGCCACCCGCCACGCCACGCCCGCGGCAAAGCCGACGGCAAACAGCACCGCGGCGCAGCTCAGCACCTGCGCGGTGCCCCAGCCGAAGATCGGCCGGCGCAGGTTCCACAGGCGCTTGGGTTCGAGCTCCAGGCCCACGAGGAACAGCATCAGCACCACGCCGAACTCGGCGAAATGCAGCACGTCCTCCACGCTGGAGACGAGCCCGAGCCCCCACGGGCCGATCGCGATGCCGGCCACGAGGTAGCCGATGATGGAGCCCAGGCCCAGCGCCTTGGACAGCGGCACCACCAGCACGGCGGCGCCCAGGTAGATCAGGCTGTTGGTCAGCCAGGCGGGTGCGTGTTCCATGCTCAGGCCATGCCTTTTTCGTCGTTCTGTTCATCGTTGGCGGCAGACGCCGCCTCGTCCAGGCCATCGGCTTCGCCCGGGCGGTCGGTTTCGGGCACCGGGCAGGCCACGCAGGCGTCGAGCTCCTCGAGCTCGGGCCATTGCGGGTAGCTGCCGAGCCGCTGGGCGAACACCTCGACGTGTGCCGCCACCTCGTCCTCCGCGGCGCTGCGCGCGCCGTGCAAGACCAGCGGCGGCAGGAAGCGCATGCCGCACAGCGCCGCGGTCTGCTCGTAGGGCGGCAGGAAGGCGTCGAAGAAATAGCGGTGGTAGCTCTGGGGGTGGTAGCTCGCCTCGGGGCTTCCCGTGGTGGCGACCAGCCAGCAGTCCTTGCCCTGCAGGGCCGTGCCGCCTGGGCCGTAGGCCCATCCGTAGCTGAGCACGTCGTCGAGCCAGAGTTTTTGCAGCGCCGGCATCGAATACCACTGGATCGGGTGCAGCAGCACCACCAGGCTGGCCCTGGCGAGCCGGGCGTGTTCGGCCTCGACGTCGATCGAGAAGTCCGGGTAGCTGCCGTAGATGTCGTTGACATCGACCCCCGGCACGCCGCGCGCGGCGGCCAGCATGCGCCGGTTCACGCGCGAGTCGCGCCAGTGCGGATGGGCCGCGAGCACGTAGATGCCGCCGGTGTCGCCGGCGGCCGATGTTGTTGTCGTCATGCCGCGAACATAGCGCAGGTTGGGTGCTTGCCGGGGCCGAACGCATCCCGTGTCGCTACGATGCGGAGGTTTCCAGCTCTGGAGGAGATGCTATGCCGGTGGTTCTGGTCGCCAATCCCAAGGGTGGCGTGGGCAAATCGACGCTCGCAACCAACATTGCGGGCTACTTTGCGAGCCGCGGCCATGCGGTGATGCTGGGCGACGTGGACCGCCAGCAGTCCTCGCGCCTCTGGCTGGGCCTGCGCCCCCCGCAGGCGCGGGCCATCGCCACCTGGGAAGCCACCGGCGACAGCGCCGTGGTGCGGCCGCCGCGCGGCACCACGCATGCGGTGCTCGACACCCCCGCAGGCCTGCACGGCTGGCGCTTCAAGGAGGTGCTGGCGCTGGCCGACCGGGTGATCGTGCCGCTGCAGCCGAGCATCTTCGACATCTACGCCACGCGCGATTTCCTCGACCGGCTGAAGGAACAGCGCCGCGCCGAAAAGACAAGGATCAGCCTCGTGGGCATGCGCGTGAACGCCCGCACCCTGGCGGCCGACCGGCTGCACGAGTTCATCGCCAGCCTTGGCGTGCCGGTGCTGGGCGAGCTGCGCGACACGCAGAACTACGTGCAGCTGGCCGCGCGCGGGCTCACGCTGTTCGACATCGCGCCGGGCCGGGTGCAGCGCGACCTGGCGCAGTGGCAGCCGATCTGCGACTGGCTGGAAGGCTGAGGATCGCGGCTGTCGCAAGGCCGACAGCCGCGCCGCCGGCCTTGGCGCCAGAATGCCCCGCATGACCAAAAAGACATTCCAGACGCTCCAGGATCTTGCGGCCTGCGTCGGCCAGGAAATTGCCGTGAGCGACTGGATCACCATCACGCAAGCGCAGGTGAACCAGTTCGCCGAGGCCACGGGCGACCACCAGTGGATCCATGTCGACGTCGAGCGCGCCAAGGCCGGGCCCTTCGGCGGGCCGATCGCCCATGGCTTCCTGACGCTGTCGCTGCTGCCGCGTTTCTTCGAGACGGCGCTCGATGTGGTCGAGTCGCGCATGGGCGTGAACTACGGGCTGAACCGGGTGCGCTTCATGTCGCCGGTGCCGGTGGGCAAGCGGCTGCGCGCGCGCATGAAGCTGCTCACGGCGGAGCCGATCGCCGACGACGGCATCCAGATGACCTGGAAGCCACGATCGAGCTCGAAGGCGTGGCCAAGCCGGCCTGCGTGGCCGAATCGGTGGTGCGCCGCTACCGCTGAGGCCTCGGCTCAGCCGAAGCCGTTCTGGCGCCAGGCCTCGAAGACGGTCACCGCCACGGCATTCGACAGATTCAGGCTGCGCTGTCCTTCGCGCATCGGCAGCCGCAGGCGCTGCGGTTCGGCAAAGCCCTCGCGTACAGCGGGGGGCAGGCCGCTGGTCTCCGAGCCGAACACCAGCCAGTCGCCCGGCTGGAAGCGCACGTCGTGCACGGCCCGCGTGCCGCGCGTGGTGAGCGCGAACATGCGCTCAGCGGCCGGCCGCTCGGCCTCGAGCAGCGCCTGCCAGCCGGCGTGGCGCTTCACTTCGGCATATTCGTGATAGTCGAGCCCGGCGCGGCGCAGCAGGCGGTCATCCATCGAAAAACCCAGCGGCTCGACCAGGTGGAGCGTGCAGCCGGTGTTGGCGGCAAGGCGGATCACGTTGCCGGTGTTCGGCGGGATTTCGGGCTGGACCAGGACGATATGGAACATGCGCCGATTGTCGCGGTGCTCAATGCGGCGGATCGGTGCGGGCGAACACCAGGGCCGTAACGTGCACCGCGCCGGCCAGCCGCAGTGCCGCGGCGGCCGCGAACAGCGAGGCACCGCTGGTCATCACGTCGTCGACCAGCACCACGCGCCGGCCTTGCAGCTCGTGGGCGCGCAAGGGCTCTACCGCGAAGGCGCCGCGCAGGTTGCCAAGGCGCTCGGCGCGCGCGAGGCCGCTCTGCGCCGGCGTCTCGCGGGTACGCAGCAGCAGCGCCGCGTCGGTCTTGGCGGGCGCGAGCCGGCGCGCCAGTTCGAGCGCCTGGTTGAAGCCGCGCTCGCGCAGCCGGGCCGGCGCCATCGGCATGGGTATCACCCGGTCGCATTGCTCCAGCGCCGGCTCCACCCACGGCACGCTGCGCATCAGCGTGGCGAGCGGCCCGGCCCAGCCGGCCTCGCCGTGGAACTTGAATTGAGCGATGCAATCGGGCCAGGGCCACGCATAGGCGCAGGCTGCAAAGCAGGCATCGAGCGGCGGCGGATCGCGCATGCATTCGCTGCACCGCGCCACGCCCTCGGGCACCGGCAGGGCACAGCTGCCGCAGCGCGCGGCCGGCGGCGCGAAGCGCGCCACGCAGGCATCGCAGATGCGGCGCGAGGGCCATGCGCGGCACACCTCGCACTGGCTGGGCAGCCGTGCGAGCAGAGAGGTCAAAGGCCGGTCGGCCCAACGGCTGAACATGGGCTCAATATACTCACGGCCCCATGGCCACCGACCCCGCAAGAAGACCGCCGACCATCGATCCCACGGCGGCCGCACGCTGGAGCCGGCTCGCGCCCGCCGACGGCTCGCCCTGGCTGCACGAGGAAATCGGCCGCCGCATGGAAGACCGGCTGCAATGGATCAAGGCGCAGCCGCGCACCTGGGCCGACTGGGCGCCGCTGCGCGGCGGCCTCGAGGCGCACGAGCTGGTGGCCCGGCGCTACCGCGAAGCCGCCTGCTTCGTGATCGAACCCGAAGCGAACCTGGCCGCTGCGGCCGGCGAGGCGCTGGCCGCGCCCTGGTGGAGCGCGCGACGCTGGCAGGGCAGCAAGCTGCGCTTCGACGCACCGCCGGAAGACGGCGTGGACCTGCTCTGGGCCAACATGTCGCTGCACATGGCGGCCGACCCCGAGGCGCTCATCGCGCGCTGGCACCGGCTGGTGGCGACCGACGGCTTCCTGATGTTCTCGTGCCTGGGCCCCGACACGGTGCGCGAGCTGCGGGCGCTGCACGCGCGCCTGGGCTGGCCGGCCGCGGGCCACGAATACACCGACATGCACGACTGGGGCGACATGCTGGTGCATGCCGGCTTCGCCGAGCCGGTGATGGACATGGAACGCATCGTGCTCACCTGGGCCACGCCCGAAGCGGCACTGGCCGAGCTGCGCACGCTCGGGCGCAACCTGCATCCCGCGCGCTTCCCGGCGCTTCGGGGCAAGGCATGGCACCAGGCGCTCAAGCACGCATTGCCCGAACTGGCGCCGGCGCAGGAGGGCGGCGGGCGCATCGCGCTGACCTTCGAGGTCATCTACGGCCATGCCTTCAAGCCCGCGCCGCGCGTGGCACTTTCGGCCGAGAGCGCGGTATCGCTGCGCGAGATGCGCTCGATGCTGCAGCGCGGGCGGCCCGGCGCCTGATCGGCGCGCCCGGCCAGCCGCGCATCCGCGACCGGGCGCCTGTGTCTACCCGCTACAATCCGCCGTTGCGTGAAACTCGCGGGTAGTGTTCCGCGAACGAGGTCTGTCCGATCCTGTGGAGACAAGGGGTTGGGCAGCCGTCGACGCACCGATTTGCTGAACTCGCCCGTGTCGAATTCCGTGTTTCGTTTTGCCACCGTTTCAGGCCAGAACATCCACTGGTTCCTGAAGCGCAATTGCTCGGTGACGCCGAGCCAGCTGGGCTGGCTCTACGCCTCGCTGTGCGTGGTATCGCTCGGTATCGGCGCGGTCTTCTGGATGCTCGGTGCGCCGCTGGTTCTGCCTTTTGCCTGGCTCGAACTGGCCGCGGTGGGTTTCGCGTTCATGCTGTACGCACGGCACGCAACCGATGGAGAACGGATTGCGCTGCAGGGCGGCCGGCTGGTGGTGGAACTCGAGAACGGTGGCGACTACGAGCGCACGGAATTTCTGCCGCACCAGGTGCGGGTCGAACCGCAGGCCAGCGATCGTTCGCTGATCGAGGTCTCGGGTCAGGGTCGATCGGTCAGGGTGGGGCGCTATGTACGCCCGGAGTTGCGAGCCGCATTGGCGCGCGAGATTCGCATGGCGTTGCGTGGCGCCTGAGGGCTCGCGCGGCGCTGCACGGTTGGGTTTGTTGAAAAAAATTGAAGAAACGTGAACACGATGAAGAGCATTTGGCGCAATAAGTACAGGCCGGCGAATCTGTTGCTGGCGGCCGGCGCGGCTTTCAGCGGCGCGGCGCACGCAGTCAACGATCTGCCCGGCGGCCCCTCGGTGCGCCAGCTGAATCTTCCGCTGGGCGTCACCAAGATTGCGCAGGAACAGCATTTCCTGCACACGGTGATGATGATCCTGTGCACGGTCATCTTCGTTGCCGTGTTCGCGGTCATGTTCTATTCGATATGGAAGCACCGCAAGTCGGTCGGCCACAAGGCGGCCAACTTCCATGAATCGGTGGTGGTCGAGGTCATCTGGACCATCGTGCCCTTCATCATCGTGATCGTGATGGCGCTGCCCGCCACCAAGGTGCTGGTGGCCCAGAAGGACACCACCAACGCCGACCTCACCATCAAGACCACCGGCTACCAGTGGAAGTGGGGCTACGACTACCTGAACGGCGAAGGCGAGGGCCTGGCCTTCATCTCCACGCTCGACAGCTCGCAGCGCGCCATGTCCGACGCCGGTGCCAAGGGTGCCATGCCCGACGACTACCTCTTCAAGGTCGACAACCCGATGGTGGTGCCGGTCCAGAAGAAGGTGCGCATCATCACCACCGCCAACGACGTGATCCACGCGTTTGCCGTGCCCCAGCTGGGCATCAAGCAGGACGCGGTTCCCGGCTTCGTGCGCGACACCTGGTTCCGCGCCGAGACCGTGGGCGACTACTACGGCCAGTGCCAGGAACTCTGCGGCAAGGAACACGCCTACATGCCGATCCACGTGAAGGTGGTCTCGGCCGCCGACTACACGGCCTGGGTCGATGGCAAGCGCAAGGAAGCCGCGGCCAAGCTCGACGATCCGAGCAAGGTCTGGACCCTGCCCGACATGTTGGCGCGCGGCGAGAAGGTCTATGCCGCCAACTGCGCGGCCTGCCACCAGGCCAACGGCAAGGGCGCCGGCCCGATCAAGCCGCTGGACGCCAGCCCCAAGGTGCTCGACACCGACCACAAGGTGCAGCTCACGGTGCTGCTCAACGGCCAGAACAATGGCGCGATGCCCTCCTGGAAGCAGCTGAGCGACACCGACCTCGCGGCCGTTGCCACCTACACCAAGAACAGCTGGTCGAACAAGACGGGCCAGCTGGTGCAGCCGGCCGAAGTTCTGGCCCTGCGCGGCAAGTGACCGCGTCCAAGCGCCCCGCGACGAAGAAATTGCAAGGAACAACGAAATGAGTGCAGTCCTCGACCCCCACGGTCACGCCCACGACGGCCACGCACACGACGAGCACCACGCAGCGCCCACCGGCTGGCGCCGCTGGGTGTTCGCCACCAACCACAAGGACATCGGCACGCTCTACCTGCTGTTCAGCTTCACCATGCTGATGGTGGGCGGCGTGCTTGCGCTCCTGATCCGCGCCGAGCTGTTCCAGCCCGGCCTGCAGCTGGTGAACCCCGAGCTGTTCAACCAGTTCACCACCATGCACGGCCTGATCATGGTGTTCGGCGCCATCATGCCGGCCTTCGTCGGCTTCGCGAACTGGATGATCCCGCTGCAGATCGGCGCATCCGACATGGCGTTCGCGCGCATGAACAACTTCAGCTTCTGGCTGCTGATCCCCGCCGCGCTGATGCTCGTGGGCTCGTTCTTCATGCCCGGCGGCGCGCCCGCCGCGGGCTGGACGCTCTACGCGCCGCTCACGCTGCAGATGGGTCCCTCGATGGACGCCGGCATCTTCGCGATGCACATCATGGGCGCCTCGTCGATCATGGGCTCGATCAACATCATCGTCACCATCCTGAACATGCGCGCCCCCGGCATGACGCTCATGAAGATGCCGATGTTCTGCTGGACCTGGCTCATCACCGCCTACCTGCTGATCGCCGTGATGCCCGTGCTCGCAGGCGCCATCACCATGACGCTGACCGACCGCCACTTCGGCACCAGCTTCTTCAATCCCGCCGGCGGCGGCGACCCGGTGATGTACCAGCACATCTTCTGGTTCTTCGGCCACCCCGAGGTCTACATCATGATCTTGCCGGCCTTCGGCATCATCAGCCAGATCGTGCCGGCGTTCTCGCGCAAGCGGCTGTTCGGCTACGCCTCCATGGTGTACGCCACCTCCTCGATCGCGATCCTGTCGTTCATCGTCTGGGCGCACCACATGTTCACGACCGGCATGCCGGTCACGGGCCAGCTGTTCTTCATGTACGCGACCATGCTGATCGCGGTGCCCACGGCCGTGAAGATCTTCAACTGGATCGCCACCATGTGGCAGGGCTCGATGACCTTCGAGACCCCGATGCTGTTCGCGGTGGGCTTCATCTTCGTGTTCACGATGGGCGGCTTCACCGGCCTCATCCTGGCCATCGCCCCGATCGACATCCAGCTGCAGGACACCTACTACGTGGTGGCCCACTTCCACTACGTGCTGGTGGCCGGTTCGCTCTATGCCATGTTCGCGGGCTACTACTACTGGGCGCCCAAGTGGACCGGCGTGATGTACAACGAAACGCGCGGCAAGATCCACTTCTGGTGGTCGCTGATCTCGTTCAACGTCACCTTCTTCCCGATGCACTTCCTCGGCCTCGCGGGCATGCCGCGCCGCTATGCCGACTACCCGATGCAGTTCGCCGACTTCAACGCGGTGGCTTCGGTGGGTGCCTTCGCCTTCGGCCTTGCGCAGGTGTACTTCTTCTTCTTCATCGTGCTGCCGACCATGCTCGGCAAGGGCGAGAAGGCAGCGCAGAAGCCCTGGGAAGCGGCTGAAGGCCTCGAGTGGGAAGTGCCGTCGCCGGCGCCCTTCCACACCTTCGAGAACCCGCCCAAGCTCGATGCAACCGCCACCAAGGTGATCGGCTGAACCGCACCGGCCGCCGGCTTGCATGACCACGATGACCACGCCCGAACAGAAAAGGAACAACCGCCGCATGGGGCTCACGCTGGCCTCCATCGCCGTGCTGTTCTTTCTCGGATTCCTGGTCCGCATGATCTGGTTCAGCGGACGCTGAAGCACGAGCCAACGGAGCCGCCCGCATCATGAGCCTCGGTCAACGCATCAAGCGCGCCAATGTCCGCATGGTCGGCAAGCTGGCCGTGGTGGCCTGCGGCATGTTCGCGTTCGGCTATGCCCTGGTGCCGCTGTACCGCGCCATCTGCGAAATGACCGGCATCAACATCCTCGCGCTCAGCGAACTCGAGGTGCCGGGGGGCGCAAGCGGCGGCAAGAACGTGCGCGTGCCCGACAACACGCAGGTCGACACCACGCGCACCATCACGGTCGAGTTCGACTCCAACGTGCGCGGTGCCCTCTGGGACTTCAAGCCCGCCGAGCGGACGATTCAGGTGCACCCCGGTCAGCTCAACACCGTGGTCTACGAATTCCAGAACGTGCAGAACCGCCGCATGGCGGCGCAGGCCATCCCGAGCTATGCGCCGCAGCAGGCCGCGCCGTACTTCAACAAGCTCGAGTGCTTCTGCTTCAACCAGTACACGCTCGACCCGGGCGAGAAGAAGCAGTGGCCCGTCGCCTTCGTGATCGACCCGAAGATCTCCAGGGACGTGAAGACCATCACGCTGTCCTACACCTTCTTCGAAGTCGGCGGCAAGACGCCCGCGGCCCCGGTGGCCGCTGTTTCGAATGCTGCCCATGAGCCCCGTTCGTGACCGCACCGAACACGCCGCCCAAGGCCACGCTGTGGGACACGGTGAAGGCCGTGTGCTGGTCGTTCTTCGGGGTGCGCAAGAAAAGCGCCTACCAGGACGACCTGGCCAAGCTGAACCCGCTGCACATCATCGCGGTGGCCTTTGCAGCGGTCATCGTTTTCATCGTCGGCCTGGTGCTGCTGGTGCGCTACGTGGTTGCGCCCTGAGCCCGGTCCGCATGGCCCACGACATCCAGAACCCATCGAATCGAGAGAAGAAAGAAAGCCAGGAGCTGATATGAGTTCAACCACCCACGGCACCACGCCCTACTACTTCGTGCCGGGGCCATCGGCCTTTCCGGTCATGGCCGCGACCGGCCTGTTCTTCGTGATTCTCGGCGCGGCCCAATGGATCAACGGCCACCAGTGGGGCGCCTGGTCCCTGCTGGCGGGCATGGTCGCATGGCTCGCCACGCTGTTCGTGTGGTTCCGCACCGCCATCGGCGAAAGCGAAAGCGGCCAGTACGGCCACAAGATCGACCTCTCGTTCCGCTGGAGCATGAGCTGGTTCATCTTCTCCGAAGTGATGTTCTTCGGTGCCTTCTTCACCGCGCTGTGGTGGACCCGCACCCATTCGCTGCCGGCGCTCGGCAGCCTCGACAACGCGCTGCTCTGGCCCGACTTCAAGGCCGTGTGGCCCAGCGTTGCAGCCGGCGCCACCGGTTCGCCGGCCGACATCGTCGAGCCCTTCCAGACCGTCGGCCCGTTCTGGCTGCCCACGATCAACACCGCGCTGCTGCTGAGCTCGGGCGTGACGCTCACCATTGCCCACCACGCACTGCGTGCCGGCCATCGTGCCCAGACCATCCGCTTCATGTGGCTCACCGTGCTGCTCGGCGTGCTGTTCCTGGGCGTGCAGGGCTACGAGTACCACCACCTGTACACCGAGCTGAACCTCAAGCTCAGCTCCGGCGCCTACGGCTCGACCTTCTTCATGCTGACCGGCTTCCACGGCCTGCACGTGTTCATCGGCATGCTGATGCTGCTGTTCATCACGCTGCGCCTGCAGAAGGGCCACTTCACGCCGGAGCGCCATTTCGGCTTCGAGGGCGCGGCCTGGTACTGGCACTTCGTCGACGTGGTGTGGCTCGGCCTCTACATGCTGGTGTACTGGCTTTGAGCGACCCCCGCGGCATGCAGAAAAAAAGGCGCCGGAAGGCGCCTTTTTCATGGTTCTCGTGGAACGAGCACCATCTACTTGCCGAGCGGGAGCCCGGTGGGCTGGATGTAGCCGAATTTCCAGGCCAGCAGCATGCAGAGGAACAAAAACACCGACAGGCCGATCCGAAAGGTGAGGGCGCGCGCCATGCCGCCGCTCTTGGCGCGCCCGTTGCGCCCGTCTTTCAGCATGTAGAAGAGCGCGAAGGCAAGGCTCGCGAAGATGCCCACGAAAACCAGGGCGACGAAATATTTCATGACCCCGATTATCGGCCGCACGCCTCATCCACTCCAGTGACGCCGGAACCCCTTCATTCCGTCCGCCAGAGGCCAAGGCGGGGCCGCTTCCTGCTGGTCACGCTGGCCGCCGTGCTGGCCCTTTGCGCCACGGTGTCGCTGGGCCGCTGGCAGCTGTCGCGCGCCGCGCAGAAAGAGGCGCTGCAGGCCGAGATCGAGGCCCAGAAGCAGAAGCCGCCGCTGGCCCAGGCCGAGTTCCTGGCGCTCGAGGCGCCGGCCGGCGAGCTGCACCGGCCCGTGCGGCTGCGCGGCCTCTGGCTGACGCCCCAGACGGTCTACCTGGACAACCGGCAGATGCATGGCGTGCCGGGCTTCTACGTGCTGACGCCGTTCGCCCTGGAAGGCAGCGACCAGGCCGTGATGATCCAGCGCGGATGGGTGCAGCGCAACTTCAACGACCGCACGCAGCTGGGCGCGGTCGAGACGCCGCCGGGCATCGTCGAGGTCACGGGCCTGATCGAGCCGCCGCCGGGCCATTTGTTCGAGCTCGGCAAGCCCGCCGCAGCCGCCTCGGCACCGGAATCCGCGGGGTCTTCGCCCATCCGGCAGAATCTCGACCTGGAAGCGTTCCGCGCCGAAACCAAGCTGCCGCTGCGAACCGACGTGTCGCTGCAGCAGGCCGGCCCCGCTTCCGAGGGGTTGCAGCGCGACTGGCCGGCCCCCGCTCTGGGTCTGGAGAAGCACTACGGCTATGCATTCCAGTGGTTCGGGCTTTCGGCCCTCGTGGTCATCCTCTATGTCTGGTTCCAAATCATTTCCCCCTACCGCCGCTCGAGGCGCCGCGCACGCGATGAACGCAGCCTCTGACGAACCGCTGGGCCTGACGGTGCACTCGATGCCGTCGCCCAACCAGGCGCTCGACGGTGCCGAGGGCCGCCGCACGGTGGCCGGGCGCTGGAAGATGATTGCCGTGATGCTGATGTGCGCCGCGCCCGTCATCGCGTCGTACTTCACCTACTACGTGATCCGGCCCGAGGGGCGCAGCGTCTACGGCGAGCTCATCGATCCGCAGCGCACGCTGCCTGTGCTCGCCACCACGGACCGCAGCGGCGCGCCGGTCGACCTGGCCACGCTCAAGGGCCAGTGGCTGCTGGTGGCGGTGGCCGATGCGGCCTGCGACGCGCTCTGCGAACAGCAGCTCTACCTGCAGCGCCAGCTGCGCGAGAGCCTGGGCCGCGAGAAGGACCGGCTCGACCGCGTCTGGCTCGTGAGCGATGCGGCGCCCGTTCCGGCGCGGCTGGACAACGGCCTGCGCGGCGCCACCGTGCTGCGCGTGCCGGCCCAGCAATTGGCCCAATGGCTCGCGCCAGCATCGGGCC
Organism: Variovorax sp. V116; assembly: GCF_041154435.1. Classification (NCBI taxonomy): domain Bacteria; kingdom Pseudomonadati; phylum Pseudomonadota; class Betaproteobacteria; order Burkholderiales; family Comamonadaceae; genus Variovorax; species Variovorax sp. V116. The sequence continues at coordinate 4,538,356 of NZ_AP028661.1, read as the reverse complement.
ATGGGCTGGCCGAGCACCTGTACGTGGTCGATCCGATGGGCAACTGGATGATGCGATTTCCGGCCCGCATGGACGCCGCGGGCGCGAGCCGCGCCAAGCGCGACCTCGACCGCCTGCTGCGCGCCTCCGCCTCCTGGGACGAGCCCGGCCGCTAGCACCGCATGATGGACACCGGCTCGCTCTACGACCTCACCCCCGTCGCCTGGCTGATGGCTGCCGGCGTGCTGATCGCGCTCGGCCCGCTGGTGTGGGTGTGGCGCCGCAACGCGGGCGCCGGTCCGGCGCGCCGGCTGCATGCGCTCACCGTGCTGACGCTGTTCCTCACCTTCGACCTCACGCTGTTCGGCGCCTTCACCCGGCTCACCGATTCGGGCCTGGGCTGCCCCGACTGGCCGGGCTGCTACGGCAACGCGAGCCCGGTGGGCGCGCGCCACGAGATCGCCATGGCGCAGTCGGCCCAGCCGACCGGCCCGGTCACGCACAGCAAGGCCTGGGTCGAGATGGTGCACCGCTACCTGGCCACCGGCGTCGGTGTGCTGATCCTCGCGCTGGCGGGCGCCACCTGGGCCGTGCGGCGGCGCCAGCGCCGCATGCCGCCCGCGCCGGCGGACGGCGAGCACGCCACGCTCAGCGCCTGGTGGCCCGCGCTCACGCTGGCCTGGGTCTGCCTGCAGGGCGCGTTCGGCGCGCTCACGGTCACCTGGAAGCTCTTTCCAGCGATCGTCACGCTGCATCTGCTGGGCGCCGTGGTGCTGCTGGTGCTGCTGTGCATCCAGGCGGTGCGCTACCGGCAGGCCGCCGCCGACCGCCTGCCCACGCCGGTGTCGCCTGCGCTGCGCAGCGGGCTGATCGCCACCTCGGCCCTGCTGCTGCTGCAGATCGCGCTCGGCGGCTGGGTCAGCACCAACTATGCGGTGCTGGCCTGCACCCAGTTCCCGACCTGCCAGGGCAGCTGGTGGCCGCCGATGAATTTTGCCCAGGGCTTCGAGATCTGGCGCCACCTGGGCGTGACCGGCAGCGGCGTGCCGCTCGATTTTTCCGCGCTCACCGCCATCCACTACGTGCATCGGCTGATGGCCTACGCCGTGTTCGCCGCGCTGGGCGTGCTCGCGTGGCAGCTGCGCCGCACGCCGCCGCTGCGGCCGCAGGCGCGCTGGCTCGCGGGGCTCGCGCTGCTGCAGCTGGCCACCGGCCTCGGCAACGTGCTGCTCGGCTGGCCGCTGGTCGCCGCGGTCCTGCACACCGGGGGCGCCGCCGCGCTGGCCGTGGTGCTGACATGGGCGCTGTGCGAGAGCCGCCGCGGGGCCGTGGCCGCGACCGCACACGAGACAGACAAGGCGCCCGGCGCCCCACACAACAACCAGAGGGAGGCCGCCGCGTGAGCACGCCGATTTCCGTGCAGCAGACAAGCACCGCCAACGTGCTGCGCCAGTTCTATGCGCTGACCAAGCCGCGCGTGGTGCAGCTGATCGTTTTCTGCGCCCTCATCGGCATGGTGCTGGCCGTGCCCGGGCTGCCCTCGTGGGCCGACGTGCAGCGCGCCGTGCTGGCCTGCATCGGCATCTGGCTGGTGGCGGGTGCGGCGGCGGCGTTCAACTGCCTGGTCGAGAAGGGCATCGACGCCAAGATGAAGCGCACCGCCTGGCGCCCCACGGCGCGCGGGCAGCTCAGCGACCTGCAGGCGCTGGTGTTCTCGGCGCTGCTGTGCGCGGCCGGCTCGGCGCTGCTGTGGTTCCAGGTCAACCCGCTCACCATGTGGCTGACCTTTGCCACCTTTGTCGGCTATGCGGTGATCTACACCGTGATCCTCAAGCCGCTGACGCCGCAGAACATCGTGATCGGCGGTGCCTCGGGCGCGATGCCGCCGGTGCTGGGCTGGGCCGCAATGACCGGCGACGTGGGCCCCGAGGCGCTGATCCTGTTCCTGATCATCTTCCTGTGGACGCCGCCGCATTTCTGGGCGCTGGCGCTCTACCGCGTCGAGGACTACCGCAAGGCCGGCCTGCCGATGCTGCCCGTCACGCACGGCAACGAGTTCACGCGGCTGCAGGTGCTGCTCTATACCTTCATCTTGTTCGCGGCCTGCCTGATGCCTTTCATCTACGGCATGAGCGGCTGGCTCTACCTGGCGGTGGCGGTGGGCGTGAGCATCGGCTTCACGGGCTATGCCTTCGCCCTCTGGCGCAACTACTCCGATGCGCTGGCGCGCAAGACCTTCCGGTTCTCGCTGATCCATTTGAGCGTGCTGTTCGCGGCACTGCTCGTCGACCATTACCTCCGCTGATTGATTGACTGACCGAATGCCCGTGCCCATGAACAAGCGAAATGCCCTCCAACTGATTGCCGGCGGCGCGGGATGGGCCGCCATGGCCGCCACCCTGGGCCTCGGTCTTTCGGCCTGCAGCGAAGCCAAGCCCAGCTTCAATGCGGTCGACATCACCGGCGCCGACTACGCCCGCGACTTCTCGCTCAAGGATGCCGACGGCAAGCTGCGCACGCTGGCCGACTTCAAGGGCAAGGTGGTCGTGCTGTTCTTCGGCTACGCGCAGTGCCCCGACGTCTGCCCCACCACCATGACCGAGATGGCGCAGGTCAAGCAGCAGCTCGGCAGCGATGGCGACAAGCTGCAGGTGCTGTTCGTCACGGTCGACCCGGCGCGCGACACGCCCGAGGTGCTCAAGGCCTACATGGGCGCGTTCGACCCGGGCTTCGTCGCGCTGATTCCCACGGCCGACCAGCTCGCCCAGGTCGCCAAGGACTTCAAGGTCTACTTCAAGAAGGTCGAGGGCAAGACTCCCACGAGCTACTCGATGGACCATTCGGCCGCCAGCTTCGTCTACGACACCGACGGCCGGCTGCGGCTCTACGCGCGCTATGGCGCCGGCGTGGCGCCGATGGTGTCGGACGTGAAGGCGCTGCTCAAGTCCTGACCGCGCGCCCATGGACGCCGCCCTTGCCCTGGCCTCCGTCGAGCACCTGAAGGCGCGCCGGGGCGCCTTCCGCATCGCGCTCATTCCGCCCGAGGTGCTGCGCGCGCTCAACGACGGGCTGCTCGAGACCGTCAACCTCAACGAATTCATGGCGCTCGAGCTGCCGCGGCTCGCGCGCAGCGTGGCGGCCCACATCGGGCTCGATCCGGCCAGCGAGCGGCTGGCCGACACCATCGCCATGCTCGGCGCGTTCAAGCCGATGCAGCGGCACGGCCACATTGCGCGCGCGCTCTACGACCTGGCGGCGCCGCATGCCGAGCGCGACGCCGTCGCCCACCGGCTGGCCACGCACGCGAGCGACGTGGCGCGCTGCTGGGCCGCGCAGTGGGTCACGCTCTCGGGCCTGCCGCTGGCAGCGCAGCTGGAGGCGGTGCGGCGTTTTGCCGCCGATCCGCACTTCGGCGTGCGGGAAATCGCCTGGATGGCGGTGCGCGACGCGGTCATCGCCTCGCTCGACGAGTCGCTCGCGCTGCTGCAGCCGTGGACGGCCGACGCCGATCCGAACATCCGCCGCTTTGCGAGCGAGCTCACGCGCCCGCGCGGCGTCTGGTGCGCGCAGATCGACGCGCTCAAGGCCGAGCCCTGGCGTGCGCTGCCGCTCCTCGCGCCGCTGCGGGCCGACGCCAGCCGCTATGTGCAGAATTCGGTGGCCAACTGGCTCAACGACGCGAGCAAGACCCAGCCCGAGTGGGTCGACCGGCTCTGCGCGCGCTGGCTGGCCGAATCGGACACGCCGGCCACCCGCTACATCGCCAGGCGGGCGCTGCGCACGCTGGCCAAGCAGGCATGAAAAAGCCCGGCACGCGGCCGGGCTTGTTCGGGTGAAACGCGGCGACGGGGCTCAGGCGTAGTCGGCCAGCGCCTTCTTCATCTTCTTCATGGCCGCGACTTCGATCTGGCGAATGCGCTCGGCGCTCACGCCGTACACCGCCGCCAGGTCGTGCAGCGTCATGCCGCCCGAACCGTCGTCGTTGACCTTGAGCCAGCGCTCTTCGACGATGCGGCGGCTGCGCTCGTCCAGCGCTTCGAGCGCCGTGGCGATGCCGTCGCTCGAAAGCCGGTCGCGCTGCTGCGACTCGAGCAGGGCGGTCGGCTCCTGCGTGGCGTCGGCCAGGTAGGCGATCGGGCCGAAGGCCTCGTCGCCGTCGTCCGACGGACCCGGATCGAGCAGCACATCGCCGCCCGACAGGCGGGTTTCCATTTCCAGCACTTCTTCGGGCTTGACGTTGAGCCGGGTCGCCATCTGCGACACCTCGTCGGGGCTCAGCGTGTCGCGGTGCGTGCCGTTGTCGGCCGCGGCCGAGTCGGCCTTGAAGCCCTGCTTCATCGAGCGCAGGTTGAAAAACAGCTTGCGCTGGGCCTTGGTCGTTGCGACCTTGACCATGCGCCAGTTCTTCAGGATGTACTCGTGGATCTCGGCCTTGATCCAGTGCATGGCGTAGCTCACGAGCCGCACGCCCTGGTCGGGGTCGAAGCGCTTCACGGCCTTCATGAGGCCGACGTTGCCTTCCTGGATCAGGTCGCCGTGAGGCAGCCCGTAGCCCAGGTATTGGCGCGAAATGGACACCACGAGGCGCAGGTGCGAGAGGATCAGCGCACCGGCCGCTTCGAGGTCGTTGTGGTCGCGCAAACGGCGTGCGAAGCCCTGCTCTTCTTCGAGCGTGAGCATCGGCAGGCGGTTGGCGGCCGAAATATAAGCATCCAGGTTGCCCAGCGGCGGCACCATCGACCATGGATTGGCGACGGCGAGCTGGTTGGCAGAGGCTCCAGACAGCGTGGTCATCAGGGGAAACTCCTTTGTATTGGCCATATTAGCACTCGATTGGAGGGAGTGCTAAGCCAAGGGTTCCCCCTAAGTTTCTATCGCACCGATAGCCAAAGCTGTCAGCCGGACGGCGATCTGGCCTGCGGCGGCGTCCGACCCTGGGAATCACCAGCGGATACCGAGGCGCAGAAACAGCTTCGAAAGTACGAACAGCGGCCCCACCCAAAGATATTGGATGTCTTCGAAGAAAGAAGGTTTCCTGCCTTCGATCTTGTGGCCGATGAACTGGAAGATCCAGGCCACCACGAAGATGGCGGCGGAAACCGGCAGTACAAGGCTCCCCATCGCATGGACCAGTGCCAGCACCAGGGCCGTGCCAGCCAGCATGGTGAGCAGGAACGCGGGGGAGCGCAATGTGGCGTAGTAGACCAGGCTGGCCGCCACGAAGAGGTAGGCGGCCCACGGGTGCAGCGCAAACAGCAGGCCGACCAGGCTCAGCATGATGGCCGGGATCGCGGCGAAGTGAATCAGCTCGTTGGCCGGGTGGCGGTGGCTTTCGCCATAGTGGGCCAGCAGCCGGTCGATCTTGCGCTCGCCCGCTGCCAGCGGGGCATCGGCGGTGTGCATCATGGTTGTTGTCTCCAAACGCCGTTCGGTGCGGCGGGTAGCGCATGGTGCTCCCGCGCGCAGGGGATGGCAAGTGCTATTAAAACAAGAGCAAGCGATGCCCCGGAACGGCGGCTACCCCATGACTTAGTGCACTGTTGCGCGCCGGGCGCGTCGCTAAGATTGACCGCGTGCCTTCGCTCGAATCTTCCTCCAAACCGCCGCCGCCGACCCTGGAGGGCGGCATCCCGGCGCACCCGCCTGGCGCGATCCTGGTGGTGGACGACCACGACTTGCTGCGGCTCGGCGTGCGCGCGCTGATCGAGGCACAGACCGCCTCCTCGGGGGCGAGCATCGAGGTCTTTGAGGCCGCCAGCGCGGCCGAGGCGCTGGCGCTGTACGGCAGGCACCGCGAGTCGATCCGCCTGGTGCTGCTGGATCTGGCGCTGCCCGACACCCACGGCCTGAGCGGCCTCGCGGAATTCCGCCTGCGCCACCCGTCCGCCCGCATCGTGGTGCTGTCGGGCACCGGCAACACCTCGCTGGCGCAGGGCGCTGTGGCGCTGGGCGCGAGCGCCTTTCTTCCGAAGTCGGCGGACCTGAAGGAGGTGGTGGGATTCATCCGCGCCTGCGGCCTGCTCGAGCCCGGCGCGCCTGAAGCTTCCCCTTCCGCCGCCATGCCGAAGGCGCCCGGCGGCTACGCCGAATCGGCCCGGGCCAGCGCCTGGCAGGAGCTCACGCCGCGCCAGATGCAGGTGTTGCAATGGGTGCTCGACGGCAAGGCGAACAAGGAGATCGCCCAGCTCGCGAACCTGAGCGAAGGCACGGTGAAGAACCACGTATCGACCATCCTGCTGCTGTTCGGCGTGCGTTCGCGTGCGCAGCTGATCAGCAGCCTGCGTTGAGCCGCCGCGCATGGCCGACACGCCGCTGAACCAGCGCGTGCTGCGCGAGCACGTGGCGTCGGTCTATTTCAACTACAACGCCACTTTCCTGGCCCGCGTCGTCTTCGTGCTGGTGCTCGGTGCGTTCATGTACCTGCAGCTGGGCGACCCGATGGTGCTGCCCTTCGTCGTGCTGCACCTGACGCTGTACCTGTGCATGTATTTCACGCCGCGCTGGAATCCGTCGGTCCCGGCGGCGGACAGCGCCTGGTGGGCGCGCAGGATCACCCGCATCGTGACCCTGCTCGGGTTTGCCGATGCGCTGGCGCCGTGGATCTTCGTGCCCGCGGGCAACCTGCCGGTCACTGCCGCGCTGATGGTGGTGATGATGGGCAACTGCGCCCGGGCCGTGCAGTCGCTGCGGCCGCTCCAGGCAGCGCTGTTCGGCCACACGCTGCCCATGATGGGCGGGCTGATCGTTGCGCTGGCGTGGCAGCGCGACTCCATCCATCTCTTTCTCGCGGCCTTCGCCTCGATCTACCTGTTTCTCATGCTGCGCGTCGGCGTGCAGGAGCACAGGCTGCTGGCGGATTCGCTGGTCCTGCGCTTCGAGAAGGAAGCCCTGGCCGTGCGGCTGGAAGAGCAGATTGCCGCCACCGAGCGCGCCAGCCGGGAAAAGACCCGCTTCCTGGCCAGCGCCAGCCATGACCTGCGCCAGCCGCTGCATGCCATTGCGCTGTTCGGCGCCGCGCTCGAGAACGAGTTGCGCGGCCGTCCGGAGGAGCTCAACGCGCAGCGCCTGATGCGCGCCGTCAATGCCCTGGGCGCCTCGCTCGACATCATGCTGGACATCTCGCGGCTGGACGCCGGCGTGGTCACGCCCGTGCGCCAGGCCGTCCAGCTCGATGCCCTGTTCCTGCCGCTCAACCACACCTTCTCGGCCCAGGCCGAGCAAAAGCAGCTGCAGCTGCGTGTGCGCGCCAGCGGGCTGTGGGTGCGCAGCGACCCCCAGCTGCTGCACCGGATGCTGTCCAACCTGCTGGACAACGCCCTCAAGTACACCGCGCGCGGCGGAGTGACGGTGACGGCCCGCGAGCGCGGGGAGTTCGTGTGGATCGAGGTGCGCGACACCGGCATCGGCATTGCGCCCGAGCAGTCGAGCCGGATCTTCGAGGAGTTCTACCAGGTCGACAATCCGGGGCGCGACCGCTCGCGCGGGCTGGGCATCGGCCTGTCGATCGTGCAGCGGCTCTCGCACCTGCTGGGCCATCCGGTGCAGATGCATTCGCGGCTCGGTCGCGGCACCCATTTCCGCGTCGTGCTGCCGGCCGTCGCGCCGCAGGCGGGCGCGCTGGCCGGACCTTTCCTGCCCGAGGCTGCGGCGCCGCGGCAGGAAAAACGGCCCGGGCGAGCGGCCCCGGCACTGCCCGCGCGGGTGCTGCTGCTGGACGACGAATCCGAAATCCGCGAAGCCATGACGGGCCTGCTGCGCTCGCATTCGATCGACGCGCTCGCCGTCGCGGACGAAGCCGCCGCCGCCGCCGCCTTGCAGCAGGCGAGCAGCGAAAGGCGGCCTTTCGACCTGCTGATGTGCGACTACCGGCTGGCCGATGGCGTCGATGGGCTGGATGTGGGCCTGCGCCTGAGCGGCCGGCGGCAGGGCGGGCCCACGATTCCCTTGCTGCTGATCACCGGCGAAACCTCTCCCGACAGGCTGCAGCGCGTGCGGGAATCCGGGATTCCGGTGCTGTTCAAGCCGGTGGCCGCCGATTCGCTGTTCCGGATGATGGCCCGAGCGGCAAGCGCTTAGCGGCCCGGAATCGAATACTTTCGAATGTGTGGCTGGTAATTGCCGGGGCGTTAGCCGGCGATGTCATGACTTTCGGCACTGGTGGCCGTCAGCCCCCCGGACGTACCTTCCCTGGGTCGCACACACACATCGATCAGGGAGGATTCCGAATGAGATTCAAGTTTGCAGCGGTAGCAATCGCAACCACCACCATGCTGGCCCTCGCGGCATGCGGCGGCGGGGGTGGAGGAGGCGGTGGTGGCCTGCCGGTTGGCTGGGGCAACGGGGTTCCGCCGCCTCCTGCACCCGCGCCGGCCCCGGCACCCGCTCCGGCACCCGCCCCGGCCCCGGCCCCGGCACCCGCCCCGGCCACCCGCACCTTCATGTACGAGGCGCTGCCGCCCGCCGCCGACGCTTCGGCGTTTCTCGACCAACTCAATGCCCAGGGCGCCAGGGCCTTCCGCTTCTTCAGCGGCCTGGCCTTCCCCACGAGCCCGACCAGCACGGAGGTCGTCGAGGCCTACGTGAAGGATGCCGGCACCACCTACGCCTTCGAACTGCTGCCGGACACCGGCTCCACGGCGGACCTGCAGGCCCAACTCAACGCCCAGGGCGCCCGGGGTTTCAAGTGGGGCGGGCCATACGTGGTCGGCGGCCAGATCCGCACGCTCTACCGCAAGGACAACGGCTCGGCATCGACCTACACCTATGCCGTGCAGGCGGCACCCGCCGACAGCGCCGCCTACCTGTCGCTGATCAATGCGCAGGGCGGCAGCGGCTACTACAGCGTCGGCGGCGCGTACATGATCGGCGGAGCCACGGTGCTGGTCTTCCAAAAGGACGCGCAAGGCAATGCCACCTACGGCTATGAAGCGCTGGACCAGCCCGGCAGCGACTCCGACTTCCTGGCCCAGTTCGAGGCGAAGGGCGCCCAGGGCTTCCGGTTCAAGACCGGCTACGTCTTCTCGGACGGCCTGAAACTGCTCTACGAGAAAGACCTGTCGCAAGCGGCCACGTTCAGCTACCAGAGCCTGCAGCCCGCGGCCAACAGTGCGGACTACATCGTGCAGGCGAACGCCGAGGGCGCCAAGGGCAATGCGCTGGTGGGCGACTACGGCCTGCCGAGCGGCCAGATCAGGACGCTCTACGTCAAGCCTGCCAACTGCAGCGGCTTTCTCTGCGACACCCGCTCGCTCTTCGGTTTTTGAGGGCGGGCGGCCGCTGCCGGCGCGTCAGCCCAGCAGCGCCAGCGCGAACTCGCGCGCGTTGAAGGTCTCGAGGTCTTCCAGCTTCTCGCCCACGCCGATGAAGTAGACCGGGATCGGCCGCTCGCGCGCAATCGCGCAGAGCACGCCGCCCTTGGCCGTGCCGTCGAGCTTGGTCACCACCAGGCCGGTGAGGCCCAGCGTCTCGTCGAAGGCCCGGACCTGCGCCAGGGCGTTCTGCCCGGTGTTGCCGTCGATCACCAGCAGCACCTCGTGCGGCGCGGTGGCGTCGGCCTTGGTGACGACGCGCTTGATCTTCTTGAGTTCGTCCATCAGGTGCAGCTGCGTCGGCAGCCGGCCGGCGGTGTCGACCAGCACCACGTCCTTGCCACGCGCCTTGCCGGCCGTGACCGCGTCGAAGCTCACGGCCGACGGGTCGCCGCCTTCCTGGCTCACGATCTCGACCGTGTTGCGGTCGGCCCAGACCAGCAGCTGCTCGCGCGCCGCCGCGCGGAAGGTGTCGGCCGCGGCCAGCAGCACCGAGGCGCCTTCGCTGGCCAGGTGCTTGGTGAGCTTGCCGATCGAGGTGGTCTTGCCGGCGCCGTTGACGCCCGCCACCATGATCACCGTCGGTGTGAACTGGCCGATCACCAGCGGCTTCTCGAGCGGCTGGAGCAGGTCGGTGATGGCATCGGCCAGCAGCCGCTTCACTTGCGCCGCATCGGTCGCCATCTGGCGTTTGACGCGGCCGCGCAGGTCGTCGAGCAGGAACTCGGTGGCCTTGACGCCGGCGTCGGCCATCAGCAGGGCCGATTCGAGCTCCTCGTACAGCGCTTCGTCGATCTGCGCGTTGACGAACACGGCCTGGATGCCGGTGCCGGTCTTGCGCAGGCCGGTCTTGAGCTTGTCGAACCAGCCCTTGCGCTCGGCGGGCATGGCGGCTTCGGTGAGGACGGCGGGAGCGGGAGCGGGCACCGGCACCGGCGCAGGTGCAGGTGCAGGTGCAGGCACGGGTGCGGCGGGTGGCGCAACCGTGGGTGGCGGCGGAGGAGGCGCCACCGGGGGCGCTGCAGGCGGAGGCGCCGCTTCCTCCGCGGCAGGCTTCGAACCGAACCAGCTCGACGGAGAGAACACCGAGCGCGCGGGTGCGGCAGCGGGCGCAGGCGCGGGTTCGGGCGCAGCGGCCGGCTCGGCGGCCGGTGAGGGCGCCGGCGCGGCCGGGGATTCGGCAGGCGGTTTTTTCTTGAAGAAACTGAACATCGGGAGCTTTTTACAATCCGACCCATTCTATGAAACACCCCTCGCCACGCCGTGCTGCGTCCGGTGCGGTGCTGGCAATGGCGCTTTGCGCGCTGTGGGCCATGCCTGCGCAGGCCCAGCCCACACCGGTTCCCACCGCCGCTCCCTCCGACGCTGCCGCCGCGGCCGCATCCGCACCCCGGCAATTCACCCTGGCCAACGGCATGACGCTGCTGGTGCAGCCCGACCGGCGCGCGCCCACCGCGGTGCAGATGCTCTGGGTGCGCGTGGGCTCGGTGGACGAGGTCGACGGCACCTCGGGCGTGGCCCACGTGCTCGAACACATGATGTTCAAGGGCACCAAGGACATCAAGCCCGGCGAGTTCTCGCGCCGCGTGGCGGCGCTGGGCGGCCAGGAGAACGCCTTCACCACGCGCGACTACACGGGCTACTACCAGCAGATTCCCGTGGCCAGCCTGGAGCAGGTCATGAAACTCGAATCGGACCGCTTCGCCAACAACCAGTGGTCCGACGACGAGTTCAAGCGCGAGATCGAGGTGGTCAAGGAGGAACGGCGCCTGCGCACCGAAGACCAGCCGCGCGCATTGCTCGGCGAGCAGCAGAACGCGGCCGTGTTCATGGCCTCGCCCTACCACCGCCCCGTGGTCGGCTGGATGAGCGACCTCGACGCGATGACGGCCGACGACGCCCGCGCCTTCTTCCGCCACTGGTACGTGCCCGCCAACGCCGCGGTGGTGGTGGCCGGCGACGTCGACGTGGCCCAGGTGCGTGCGCTGGCCGAGAAGTACTACGGCAGCATCCCCGCGCGCGCCGTGCCTGCGCGCAAGCCGCGCACCGAGCCCGCGCAGCGCGGCATCCGCCGCATCGAGTTCAAGGCGCCGGCCGAGCAGGCCTACGTGTCGCTCGCCTTCCGTATTCCGCAGCTGGAGAGCATCGATGCCGCGGACAGCGACGTGTGGGCGCTCGAAGTGCTGTCGGCCGTGCTCGACGGCTACACGGGTGCACGGCTCGACCGTGCCTTGACCCAGGGCCCCGACCGCGTGGCCGATTCGGCCAGCGCCTACTCGGGCCTGGCCGGCCGCGGGCCGCAGCTGTTCACGCTGGTGGGCGTGCCGGCCCACGGCAAGAGCGCCGAAGCGGTGGAGGCGGCGCTGCGCGCCCAGGTGGCGCGCGTTGCGAAGGAGGGCGTGAGCGAAGCCGAACTCGCGCGCGTCAAGACACAGTGGGTGGCCAGCGAAACCTACAAGCGCGACTCCGTGATGGCGCAGGCCCGCGAGCTCGGCAGCAACTGGGTGCAGGGACTGCCGCTGGACACCAGCGCGCGCATCGTCGCGAAGCTGCAGGCCGTGACGCCGGCCCAGGTGCAGGCCGTGGCCGCCAAATATTTCGGCGACGACCAGCTCACCGTGGCCACGCTGCGCCCCTTGCCGCTCGACGCCAGGCCGCGCGGCCGCGGTTTTGCCGCCCCGCAGGGCGAACTGCGCTGAAAGGCCCGGATTCTTCAATGACCCCCATGACAAAAATCCTGCGCTCCGCGCTGTTCGCGGCCGCCACGGCCTTCGCCGGCCTGAACGCCGCACAGGCCGCGCTGCCGATCGAGCACTGGACGCTCGCGAGCGGCGCCAAGATCTACCTGGTGTCGACCCAGGCGCTGCCCATCGTCGACGTGCAGATCGATTTCGATGCCGGCAGCCGGCGCGATCCGGCCGGCCAGGCCGGCCTGGCCAGCGCGACCGCGACCATGGTCGAGAAGGGCGTGCGCGCCGGCAAGAACGGCGAGCCGGCGCTCGACGAGAACGCGCTCGGCGAAGCCTGGGCCGACCTGGGCGCCGAGTTCGGCACCAGCGCCGGCACCGACCGCGCCAGCTACTCGCTGCGCACTTTGTCCGACCCGGCGCTGCGCGCCAAGGTGGTGGCGCTGGCCTCGCGCGAGATCGGCGAGCCGGCCTTTCCCGACGACATCTGGCAGCGCGAGCGGGAGCGCATCAATGCCTCGCTGAAGGAGGCCAACACCAAGCCGGCAACCATCGCGGGCCGCGCCTTCGCGAAGGCCGTCTACGGCGGCCATCCCTACGGCCAGGAAGTCACCGAGGCCACGCTCGCGCGCATCGACACCGCCGCCATGCGGCAGCGCTACCAGGAGCTGATCGTGCCGTGCCGGGCCAAGCTCAGCATCGTGGGCGCCGTGACCCGCGCCGAGGCCGAGGCCATGGCCACCGCGCTGCTCTCCCGGCTGCCGGGGCCCGAGGCGTGCACGCCGCTCCCGGCGATTGCGCCGGTGGCCGCGCTCGCCGCGCCCAAGGACGAGCGCATTCCCTTCGCTTCGGCCCAGGCCCACGTGCTGATCGGCCAGCCCGGCTATCCGCGCAAGGACCCGGACCATTTCGCGCTCACGCTCGGCAACTACGTGCTGGGCGGCGGCGGTTTTGTCTCGCGGCTGACCAACGAAGTGCGCGAGAAGCGCGGCCTGGCCTACAGCGTCTACAGCGGCTTCGCGCCGGGGCTGGACGCCGGCGCCTTCCGCGTCGGCTTCCAGACGCGCCCCGACCAGGCCGAAGAGGCGGTGAAGGTCTCACGCGACGTGCTCGCCAGGTTCGTGGCCGAAGGCCCCACCGCCGCCGAGCTCAAGGCCGCCAAGGACAACCTGATCGGCGGCTTCCCGCTGCTGCTGGACAGCAACCGCAAGCTCATCGGCAACGTGGCCAACATCGCCTGGCACGACCTGCCACTCGACTATCTCGACACCTGGACCGCGCGCATGGACGCGGTCACGGCGGCCGAGGTCCGGGCCGCCTTCGCGCGCAAGCTGCAGCCCGAACGCATGGTGACGGTGGTGGTGGGCGGAAAATAGGGCCGCGTTGTTCAGCGCAGGGCGTGCGCGCCGCTTGCGGCGGCCGCGCGCACTGCGGCCTTGAGCCGCTCGAGCAGCTGCGGCGCGGCGCGCGCCTGCTGCCAGTAGAGCGGCACCTGCAGCGCCGAGCCAGGCACCAGCTCCACCAATGCTCCCGCGCGCATCGCTTCGGCCGCCATGCTGGCCGGCAGCATCCCCCAGCCCATGCCGGCGCGCGCCGCTTCGACGAAACCCTGGGCCGATGGCAGCCAGTGCCGCGGCGTCTCGATGCTGCGGTGGCAGATGCGCCGCACCCAGCGTGCCTGCAGCCGGTCCTTGCGGTCGAACACCAGGCTCGGCGCATGGGCCAGGGTGCGCGCACCCACGCCCTTGGCGAAGTACCGCTCGACGAACTGCGGGCTTGCGGCGGCCACGTAGTGCATGGCGCCCAGCGCTTCGCTGTTGCAGCCGGCCACCGGTTGCGCGAGCGCGGTGACGGCCGCCAGCACCGCGCCGCTGCGCAGGCGCTCGGCCGTGTGGTCCTGGTCGTCCACCGTCAGGTCGAGCAGGGCGGATTCTTCCTGCCTTGCAAAGGCTGCAGCAGCGGCCATGAACCAGCTGGCCAGGCTGTCGGCATTCACCGCCACGCGCACCGTGACCCGTTCGGCTCCCTCGCCGCTTCGGCCGCCCATGCCGAGTGCCGGCAGCGCCTCGCGCAGCTCGTGTTCCAGCATGCCCACGCGTTCGATGTGCCGGCACAGCTGCTGCCCGGCTTCCGTCGCGATGCAGGGCTGGCCGCGCACCAGCAGCGCGCCGCCCGTGCGCTCCTCGAGCAGCTTCACGCGCTGCGAGACGGCCGAAGGCGTGACGTGGAGGGCGCGGGCCGCGCGCTCGAAGCTGCCTTCGCGCACCACGGCGGCCAATGCATTCAGGGCGGCGTAGTCGAGCATGGTTCGCGTGGATTAGAAAAACTGAACATGGCTTAGGAAGTTTAGTTTGAATTAATGCAGCCGAAGCGGCAAGCTGGCGCCATGGTGATCGAACAAATCTCTGCCGCATTCGTCAATGGGTTCCTCATGAGCCTGGTGCTCATCGTCGCCATCGGCGCGCAGAACGCCTATGTGCTGCGCCAGGGGCTGCGGCGCGAGCATGTGAGCGCCGTGGTGCTGTTCTGTGCGGCGAGCGATGCCCTCCTGATCACCGCCGGCGTGGCTGGCATGGCGCAGGCGCTGAAAGGGCGGCCCGCATTCGCCACCGCACTCGCCGGCCTCGGTGCACTGTTCCTGGGGGCGTACGGGCTGCGCGCGCTGTGGCGGGCCCGGCAGCCCGGCACGCTGCAGGCAAAGGCCCAGGGCGTGTCGCTCTCGCGCACCGCCGTGCTGGCGCAGGCGGCGGGCTTCACCTTGCTGAACCCGCATGTCTATCTCGACACCGTGCTGCTCGTGGGCAGCACCGGCGCCCAGTACGGCGGGGCACTCAAGGCCTGGTTCGTCGCCGGCTCGGCGATTGCGAGCGCGCTGTGGTTCTCGGTGCTGGGCTTCGGTGCGCGCTGGCTGGCGCCGGTGTTTGCGCGGCCGCGCGCCTGGCAGATGCTCGACGCGCTGATCGGCGGCACGATGCTGCTGCTTGCCGCGTTGCTGGCGCGGCGGGCCTTGCTCGGGGCCTGAGCCCGGATGCGGCGTTAAGCTTGCCGCATGCCCCAGAAGAAAGCCGCAGCCGCCAGGCGCTCCCCCTCGACACCACCGCCACCGCCGCGATCGAAATCGCTGCCGCACGAAGTGCGCATCATCGGCGGCCAATGGAAGCGCAGCCGCCTTCCGGTGGCCGACAAGCCGGGCCTGCGCCCCACGCCCGACCGCGTGCGCGAGACGCTGTTCAACTGGCTCGCGAGCATTGCGGGCGCCGGCGGCGGCGAACTGCCGGGCTGGCATTGCATCGATGCCTTCGCGGGCACCGGCGCGCTCGGCCTGGAGGCCGCGTCGCGCGGTGCCGCGAGCGTGCTGCTCTGCGAGCAGGACGCCGCGCTGGCGGCCCAGTTGCAGGCCGCCAAGGCCAAGCTCTCGGCCGAGGCCGTGCGCATCGAGCGCGGCAGCGGGCTCACTGCGCTCGAGCGTGCGCCCGCGGGCAGCCTGGATGCGGTCTTTCTCGATCCGCCTTTCGAGAGCATCGCCCTCTACGAACCCGCGCTGCGGGCCGCCGCGCGCGCCATGAAAAGCGGGGGTGCCGTCTACCTGGAGGCACCGCGCCGCTGGAGCGACGAGGAGCTGGCCGCGCTCGGCCTTGTTGGTTTTCGTTACCTCAAGGCAGGGGCGGTGCACGCTCACTTGCTGCGGCAGGCCGCGAACGGGACTGCATAATCCGCCGAACAAGCCGCACCGGCTGCATGAGGAAGAAGCAACCATGGCCAGCAACGTGATCGCGGTTTATCCCGGCACTTTCGATCCCATCACCCTCGGCCACGAGGACGTGGTGCGGCGTGCAACCCAGCTCTTCTCCAAGGTCATCGTCGCGGTGGCGGCGGGCCATCACAAGAAGGCGCTGTTCAGCCTGCAGGAGCGCATCGAGATGGCGCGCGAGGCCGTGAAGCCCTACAGCGACCAGGTCACGGTCGAGAGCTTCTCGGGCCTGCTGCGCGACTTCGTGGTGGCGCGCGGCGGCAAGGCCATGGTGCGCGGCCTGCGCGCCGTGACCGACTTCGACTACGAATTCCAGCTCGCGGGCATGAACCGCTCGCTGATGCCCGACGTCGAAACCGTGTTCCTCACGCCCAGCGACAAGTACCAGTTCATCTCGAGCACCTTCGTGCGCGAGATCGCCATGCTCGGCGGCGAGGTCCACAAGTTCGTCTCGCCCGATGTGGAGAAGCAGCTCGCAGCCAAGGTGCGCAGCCTCGGTCGTGAGTAGCCGGCTCCCCTTGCCGCGCCTGCACCCGTTGGGCGATGCGGCGCTGCTTTGCGAGCTGGCGCCGCCCGCCACGCTGGCGCAGCAGCAGCAGATCTGGGCGCTGGGTGCCGAGGTGCAGCAATGGGCCGGCGTGGGCGAGGTGCTGCCGGGCATGAACAACCTCACGCTGACCTTCGATCCGACCGCGATCGATATCGAGGCGCTGATGTCGCGCGTGAACGAGGCCTGGCCGCAGCTGTCGGCCACGGCCATCGAAGGCCGCAGGGTGGAGATTCCGGTGGCCTATGGCGGCGAGCACGGCCCAGATCTTGCCAATGTCGCGGCGCACACCGGGCTCACGCCGGCCGAAGTGGTGCGGCGCCACAGCGCGGCCGACTACGTGGTCTACCTGCTGGGCTTCCTGCCCGGCTTCGCCTTCATGGGCGGGCTGCCGCCCGAGCTTGCCACGCCGCGCCGCGCCGAGCCGCGCACGGCGGTGCCTGCGCGCTCGGTCGGCATCGGCGGCGAGCAGACCGGCATCTATCCGCTGGTGTCGCCGGGCGGCTGGCAGCTGATCGGCCGCACCTCGCTCGAGCTCTTCGATCCATCGGCCGAGCCGCCCACCCTGCTGCGTCCGGGCGACCACGTGCGCTTCGTCGTCGAAAGCGTGCAGACATGATGCTGGTGCACAAGCCCGGCATGCTGGCCTCGGTGCAGGACCTGGGGCGGCACGGGCACCGCCAGCTCGGCATCTGCCCCGGCGGCGCGCTCGACGTGCTGGCGCTCACACTGGCGAACCGGCTGGTCGGCAATGCCGACGGTGCAGCCGGCCTCGAAATCACCATGGGCGGCTGCGAGATCCGCTTCGAGACCGCCACGCGCATCGCGCTGGTGGGCGACGGCTTTGGCGCCCGGCTCGACGGCGCACCGCTCTGGCCCTGCTGGAGCGTGCCTGTCGCGGCGGGGCAAACGCTCAAGCTCGCGGGCGCCAACGCGGCTGGCGCCAAGAAGGCCGGCTTGCGCAGCTGGCTCGCGGTGGCGGGCGGCATCGACGTGCCGCCGGTGCTCGGCTCGCGCAGCACCGACCTCAAGGCCGGCTTCGGCGGCCACCAGGGACGCGCATTGCGCAAGGGCGACCGGCTCCCACTGGGCGCCACGGCGCTCGATGCCGCCCGGCTCGCGCGGCGCCCGTTCGGCCTGCGCGGTCCGGACTGGGGAGCGGAGGAAAGCGATTCGGCCATCGCCCTGCGCGTCTTGCCCGGCCCCGAATTCGACCAGTTCACCGTGGCCTCGCAGGCGCTGCTGTGGAGCGAGCGCTGGCGCATCACCGCGCAGAGCAACCGCATGGGAAGCCGGCTCGCGGGCGCCGAGCTCAAGCGCCGGCGCAGTGCCGACATGCTCTCGTCGGGCGTCATTCCCGGCACGATCCAGGTGCCGCCCTCGGGCCAGCCGATCATCCTGATGGGCGACGCGCAGACCACCGGCGGCTATCCGCGCATCGGCGTGGTGATCCGCGCCGACCTGTGGAAGCTCGCGCAGGCGCCGCTGGACGGCCGGCTGCGGCTGGTGCAGGTCGACATGGCCGCGGCGCTCGAGGCCTGGGCCGGGCAGCAGCGCTATCTTGCGCAGGTCGCGCAAGGGCTGGCGGCAGCGGGCTGGACGAGACCGGCATAGACTGTGCGAGCAGCGCAGGCGCGCCGGCTGGCCCGGCGTGCCGGCCTGTCTTGAAGAAGGAACCCACCCCATGCAAATCGACCTGAATGCCGATCTCGGCGAAGGCGCCGGCAGCGACGAAGCGCTGCTCGGCCTCGTGAGCTCGGCCAACATCGCCTGCGGCTGGCATGCGGGCGACGCCAAGACCATGCGGCAGTGCGTGCGCTGGGCCATCGCGCACGGCGTGGCCATCGGCGCCCATCCGAGCTTTCCGGACCGCGAGAACTTCGGCCGCAGCACCATGCACCTGCCGCCCGACGAGATCGTGGCCAACGTGCTCTACCAGGTCGGCGCATTGGCCGCGATCGCCAAGGCCGAGGGCGGCCAGCTCTCGCACGTGAAGGCGCACGGCCAGCTCTACAACCAGGCCGTGAAGGAGCCCGAACTCGCCGACGCGCTCTGCGAAGCGGTGCGGCGCTTCGATCCCTCGCTCCGCTTCTTCGGCCTTGCGGGCAGCGGCATGATCGACGCCGCGCGCCGTGCCGGCCTCACGCCGGTCGAAGAGGTTTTTGCCGACCGCGGCTACATGCCCGACGGCAGCCTGGTGCCGCGCAGCCAGCCCGGCGCGCTGATCGAGGACGAGGAGCAGTCCCTCGCCCAGACGCTCTCGCTGGTGCGCGACCGCAAGGTCAAGGCGATCGACGGCAGCATCGTGCCGGTCAATGCCCAGACCGTGTGCCTGCATGGCGATGGCGCCCACGCGCTGGCCTTTGCGCGCCGCATTCGCGAGCGCCTGCAGCAAGAGGGCATCGCGGTTCGCGCGATGGCCTGATTCAAGCCATGGCGCAGCGAACCAACGTCCTTCTGACCGGCTTCGATCCGTTCGACCGCGAAGCGCTCAATCCTTCATGGGAGGCCGTGCGCGCGCTCGATGGCTGGCAGTGCGGCCGCGCCACCGTGCATGCGCGCCAGATGCCCTGCGTGTTCGGCCAGGCCATCGAGGCGCTGGCAAGTGCGATGGACGAACTGCAGCCCCGGCTGGTGCTGTGCATCGGCCAGGCCGGCGGCCGCGCAGAGATCACGCCCGAGCGCGTGGCCATCAACATCGACGACGGCCGCATCGCCGACAACGCGGGCCGCCAGCCGATCGACCTGCCCGTGGTGCCCGGCGCGCCCGCGGCGTATTTCTCGACGCTGCCGATCAAGGCCATGGTGCGCGACCTGCGTGCGGCAGGCATTCCGGCGTCGGTCTCGAACACGGCCGGGACTTTTGTCTGCAACCACATCTTCTACGGCCTGATGCACCGCATCGCCACGCATCCGGCGGCGGGGCTGCGCGGCGGCTTCATCCACATTCCCTACCTGCCCGAGCAGGCGGCGCGTTTTCCCGGCGCGCCGAGCATGTCGCTGGCCACCATGGTCGAGGCGCTGCGCATCGCGGTGGCGACCGCGCTGGCTGTTGAAAAGGACGTGGCCGAAACCGGCGGTCAGCTCCACTGAGCGAGCCAGCCGAGCAGCGCCGCATTCACGGAAGCGGGCTGCTCCATCGTCAGCATGTGGCCGCATTGCGGCACCCACACCACTTCGGCATGCGGCACCAGCGCCGCGATCTCGCGCGTGCAGTCGGGCGGGGTCAGCCGGTCCGTGTCGCCGCACACCAGCAGCACCGGCGCACGCAGCGAGGGCAGGTGGGTGCGCGCGTCGGGGCGCCGCATCACCGCGCGGTTCTGGGTGATGAGCTGCTGCGTGCCGGCATCCAGCACGATCTCGACATAGCGCTGCACCAGCGCCTCGTCGGCGGCCTGCGCCGGGTGAAAGGCGAACACGACGTTGGGCTCGATCACGTCGCGCAGTTCGCCGCGTTCGAACAGTTCGATCGCGCTTTCGCGCAGCTCGTACATCTCGGGCGCCTCGGGCCGTGCGTTGGTGCCCAGCAGCGCGAGCCCCGCGATGCGTTCGGGCGCCTGCCGCGCAGCTTCCATCGCCACCATGCCGCCCATCGACGCGCCGCAGAGCAGGAGCGGGCCGGGGTTCTCGCGCAGCACGGCCGCGGCCATGGCTTCGATGGTGTCGTGCCGCATGTGGGCATCGGTCACGCGCGTTTCGAACAGGGGCTCGAGCGCGGGAAGCTGGGCCTCCCAGATGCGCTCGTCGCAGGCAAGGCCGGGCAGCAGGACAAGGTGGGGCATGGCCGGATTTTGCGCCATCGCCGGCGCGGCGAGTGCGGCCCCGTTCGAGCTGCAGGTGGCGGCGCTGCAACAGATGCCGCCACCCAGGTCCCGAGCGTCACGCACGCAGTGGAGAATGGGCGTTCCATGCCCACGCCTCCACCCGACTCCGCGACCGAACTCATCCTGATCCGCCACGGCGAAACCGCCTGGAACCGCGAGCTGCGCTTCCAGGGGCATGCCGACGTGCCGCTCAACGACATCGGCCACGAGCAGGCGCGCCGCCTCGGGCTGCGGCTGGCGGGCGACACCGCGCAGCACATCATCAGCAGCGACCTCATGCGCGCGCAGCAGACCGCCGCGCCGGCCGCGCAGCAGCTGTCGCTGCCGGTGGTCACGTCGGTGGGCTTGCGCGAGCAGTATTTCGGCATTGTCGAAGGCATGCGGGCCGACGAGATCCAGGCGCTGCATCCGCGAGCCTGGGAGCAATGGCTGGAGTTCCGCGAGGACCACGCCATGCCCGAAGGCGAGACGGCGCGCGAATTCCACACGCGCATCGTCGCGGCGATCGGCGCGCTGGCGGCTGCGCACCGGGGGCAGCGGCTGGTGGTCGTCACGCACGGCGGCGTGCTCGACATGGTGTGGCGCACCGCGCGCGGGCTCAGCCTCAGCGGGCCGCGCCAGAGCGACATTCCCAACGCCGGCTTCAACCGCATCCGCATTGCCGACCCGGCCATGCCCGACGCCATCGAGATCCTCGACTGGGCCGACACGCGGCACCTGGCCGACCTGCCGCCGCAGCCGACCTACGACCAGCGGCGGCATCTGAAGAAGAGCTGAGCCGCCCCGGGCGGGCAAAGCAAGGCAGCTCTGTTCAGCGGCCGGTTTCCCGGATGCGCGAAGCCAGCTGCCCGAGGCCGAGCCGCGCATAGACCTCGCCGGCCTGGCGCCGCAGGCGCAGCGATTCGGGCTGGCCGTTGAGCTGCTGCTGCAGGATGCCCTGGGCACCCGCGAGCGCGGCCTGGCCGCCGGTGCGCACGAGCGCATCGAGGTACACCTGCTCGAACAGGTCGCGCTGCGCATGGCTGCCGCCGATCTCGACCAGGCGCGGCAGGGCGCTGCCGAGTCCTTCGATGGCGGCGGCGAAATCGCCGCGCGCATGGGCAACGAGCCCGCGCGCGGCCGGCACGCACACGCTCTGCCAGGCGGCGCGCGTGGAGAGCGGCGCGCGCGCCGCATGGGCTTCGATGTTGCGCAGCAGCGTGTCCGCTTCGGGCCGCCCGGCGCGCGCCAGGCCATACAGGTACTGCAGGTCGAGGAAGGGCAGCACGTGGTCGGCCGTGCGCTGCAGCAGGTGGCTCGCCACGTCGTCCCACCGCGCACCCACGCCGATGCCCGCGAGCTCGAAGCGCGCCAGCAGCGAGACGGCGCTGATCTGGTCCTGCGAGTAGTCCTTCACCACGCCCCACACCTCGCGGTCGTAGAGCGCGAGCGCTTCGCCGTCGCGGCCGAGCTCGATCAGGAACAGCGCCACGTGCCACCAGTTGTGCGTGACCATGAACGAGTTGAGTCCGCTCCAGGTGTCGCTCACGCCCTGCATGAAGGCCAGGCCTTCGGTGAGCCGGCCTTCGGTGAGCATCACATGCGCCAGCGCATGGTGCGCCCACGGCTCCTTGCGGCACATGCCGATGGCGCGGCGCGCGCTGGCCTCGGCCTCGCGCATCAGGTGGCACTGCTCGTAGCCGAAGGCGGCCATGCCATGCACGTACGGCACGTCGGACGCGGCCGGCAGCGCGGCGAGCGCCAGGCGCAGCATGCCCGGGCAGTCGCCGGTGTTGAAGCAGTGGTATTGCCCCAGCTTCACCGACACGAGGTCGCGCGGATGCTCCCGAGCCTGCTCGGCGTGCAGGGCGATGGCCTTGGCGATGTCGCCCTCGGCCCAGGCTTCGATGGCCGTGATGTAGCGCCGTTCGCGCGGCGTGGCGCGTTCGGCTGCGGCGCGCGCCTTGGCAAGAAAGGGCCGCGCATTGGCCGCGGCATCGCGCGATTCGGCGAAGAGGTGCAGCGTTGCGCAGTAGGCCTGCACCATCGGGCTCGCGTCGCTGTCGGCCAGGGCCAGCAGGTTGACCGCGCGCGCCTCGGTCGAGACGAAGCCCATGGCGAAGTCTTCGACCAGCGGCAGGCTGGCGGCATCGTCGAGCGTGAGCGGGTTGCCGAAGCTGTCGGCATGCAGGGTGGCTGGAGGCATGGCCGGATGGTGCCATGCCCCGCCGCGGGCTTCAAACGCCCGCTTGCTGGTGGCGGTACTCCTGCGTCTTTCCGCCGTAGCCGTAGGCCGCGCCGCGGGCGTCGATCACGTGGATGTACGAAACCTCGTGCAGGTCGGGCCGCAGCCGCGCCATGGCGGCATGCACCTCGCGCAGGTAGCGCGCCTTTTCCGCCTTGGTGTTGGTCTCGTCCGTGATGCTGATGTCGAGGTGGAAGGCCGACTTGCCGAGCGAGGCCAGCGACTGCCCGCCGATGAACCAGGTGTCGGCGGCGATGTACTGCACGGTGATGGCGATCACCGGCAGCTGCTTGCCGAGCACGCTCTGGGTCAGTTCGGCGACCACGTCGACCGTCTTGCGCGTGAGCTGGGCGTCGGGTTCGCCCGAGAGGTGGACAACGATGTGCGGCATAGGGAACTCCATGAAGGAATGAGTGAACGATGGGGCTATTGTGGGAACTCCTCGAACATCGGAAAAGCGGGAAGATATGATGGAATCCATCGGATAAACGGATGGACGAACCATGCAGACCTTCGACCTGGAGCAGCTTCGCACCCTGGCCGCGGTGATCGATGCCGGCAGCCTCACGGCCGCGGCGCCGCGCGTGTTTTTGTCGCAGTCGTCGGTCAGCGAGCAGATCCGCAAGCTCGAGGAGCGGGCAGGGCAGTCGCTGCTCACGCGCAGCAAGGCCGGCGTGGCGCCGACCGAGGCCGGCACGCGGCTCCTGGCCTATGCGCGCCGCATCCTCGCGCTCAGCGACGAGGCGTTCCGCGATCTGCATGGCGAGACGCTGCAGGGCGAACTGCGGCTCGCCGTGACCGACTACTTTCGCCCCGGCGATCTCACGCGGCTGCTGGGGCGCCTTGGCGAGAGCTATCCGCAGGTGCGGCTGCACGTGAGCATCATGAAGAGCGACGCGCTGCGGGCCGCCTATGCGCACGGCGATTTCGACGTGGGGCTGGCGATGAACATCGCCGGGACGTCGCCAACGACCGAGCCGGGCGCGAAGGCTCCGGTGATCCGGCGCGAATCGCTCGCGTGGCTCGGCGCGGCCGGCATGCGGCTCGCGCGCGGCGAGCCGGTCCGGCTGCTGGCCTTGCCGGACACCTGCTCGCTGCACCAGTACACGGTGGCGCTGTTGCGGCGGCGGCGCGTGCCGTATGTGCTGGCGCACGTGGCGTCGGGCGTGGCGGGATTGCAGTCGGCGCTGGCTGCGGGGTTGGGCGTGGCCTGCCTGAACGAGTCGGCGGTGTGCGAGGGGGTCGCCCGGCTCGCGCCGCCGCACGGCCTGCCGGCCCTGCCCCGGGTTGCGTTCCAGTTCCTGCCCGCGCGCCGCGGAGAGACCGAATTCGTGACGCGGGCGCGGGAGATGCTGGCCACCCACCTGGTCTGAGGCCGCCAGGTGGCGCGGGATTTGCGTCAGGCCCGCCATGGATGCGCCACAACAACCCGCCACGCAGCCGGAACTGCTGCGCCACTCGCGTTTCGACGATGCGCAGGCCATCTTTTCGGGCACCCTGTTCGTCGCCATCGCCATGATGCTGTTCGGCCAGGCGGGGCTGCTCACGGGCGGTACGGCGGGTGTCGCGTTTCTCCTGCACTACGCCACGGGTGTGAGCTTCGGCAAGGTGTTCTTCCTGGTGAACCTGCCGTTCTACTGGTTCGCATGGCGCCACATGGGCCGGGCCTTCACGGTCAAGACCTTTTCGGCGATCGCGCTGCTGTCGGTGATGACCGACTGGGCGCCGCGCTACATCTCGATCGATTCGCTGCACCCGGCCTTCGCAGCGGTGCTCGGCGGCCTGCTGCTGGGCACCGGCTGCCTGTTCCTCGCGCGCCACCGCGCGAGCCTGGGCGGCGCGACGGTGCTGACGCTGTACCTGCAGGAAAAGCGCGGCTGGCCCGCGGGCAAGGTGCAGATCGGCATCGACTGCACGGTGGTGCTGCTCGCGTTGTTCGTGATTCCGCCGCAGCGCGTGGGATGGTCGGTGCTGGCTGCGGTGGTGATGGGGCTTTTTCTGTGGATCAACCACAAGCCGGGGCGCTACGCTGCGACTTGATTTCCTGTTGCTGCTGCTGTTTTGTTCGGGCGCTGCTGCTTTTCAGGGCGCGTGCCCAGGCCACCGGGTACTCCCCTCCGCGAATGTCCCCCGGGGCTACGCCCCTCCTCCTTTATTTCGCTGCGGGGAGCACCCGATGCCCTGGGCACAGGGCACGCTCGTTGCGCACCGCTGATCAACCGGTGCTCTGTCCAACGCTCCCGTCGGCGGGAGCGCGCCCTGAACAACAGCGGCTGTCCCACCGTTCAATGCGCCACAGGCCAGGGCCGCTGCGGCTCCCGAATCTGCTCGAACGCGCGCGACACGCGCAGCACACCGAGGTCATCGAAGCGCTGCCCGGCGATCTGGAGCCCGATCGGCAGCCCGCTCGCCGAGTACCCGCAGTTCACCGACGACGCCGGCTGCTCCGACATGTTGAACGGCACCGTGAATCCGATGTGCTCCAGCGGCCGCAGCGGATCGTTGGTCGGCGAAGGCGCCTCCGCGGCCGCCGGCATGTTCGGCGACACCGGCGAGATCACGTAGTCGAAGCGCGCGCAGGCCTGCACCGTGGCCACGCGGGTCGCATGGAACTGGCTGAAGCCGCGGAACACATGCTCGCCGCTGAACTCGGCCGCGCTCTCGGCCCACTCGCGGATGTAGGGCAGCACCTTGGCGCGCTGGTCGGGGCGCAGGGCCTTCATGTCCACCAGCGAGCGCATGCGCCACAGGTGGTCCATGCCGTCGAGCATGGCTTGCGACATGAACGGCTGCATCGGCTCGACGATGGCGCCGGCCTTTTCGAACAGACGCGCCGCATGCTCGACCGCCGCCTGGATCTCGGGCTCGACCGCCAGGCCGCAGCCCGCGTCCAGCAGCAGGCCGATGCGCAGCCCGCGCAGATGGTCGGGCGATACGTCGAAGCTCTCCCAGTCGATGTCCTGCGGCGGCAGGCTCATGCTGTCGCGCGCATCGGGCTTTGAAAGCACCTGCATCATCAGCGCCGCATCGCCGACGCTGCGCGTCATCGGGCCGGCCGCGCGGCCCATGTAGGGCGGGTCGATCGGGATGCGGCCCAGGCTCGGCTTGAGCGTGAAGATGCCGCACCAGCTCGCGGGCAGCCGCAGCGACCCGCCGATGTCGGTGCCGATGTGCAGCGGGCCGTAGCCCGCGGCGGCCGCGGCACCGGCGCCGGCGCTCGAGCCGCCGGGGGTCCGGCTCAGGTCCCACGGGTTGCGCGCCAGCGTGTGGAAGCTCGATAGCCCCGAAGACAGCATGCCGTAGTCCGGCATGGTGGTCTTGCTCACGATCACCGCGCCGGCCTCCTTCAGGCGCGCGGCGGGCGGTGCATCGGCGGCCGCGGGCTTCAGGTCGACGGCGGCCGTGCCGGCCGGCATCGGATCACCGCGGGTCGCGATGTTTTCCTTGATGGTGGCCGGCACGCCGTCCAGCGGGCCGAGCGCGTCGCCGCGCTGCCATCGCGCTTCCGAAGCGCGCGCCTGCTCGAGCGCGGCTTCGGGCCTGAAGAGCCAGGTGGCCTGCAGCCTGGGCTCGCAGCGCTCGATCTGCGCGATGACGGCCTGCGTGACTTCGACAGGCGACAGGCGCCTGTCGCGGTAGGCGGCGGAGAGTTCCTGGGCGGAAAGCTCGTTCAATGAAGAAGAGGAAGAAGAGGAGGACACGTCGGCACTCATCCCCACGACAGCGCAGAGAGGTCGTTCACGAAGATCGGGTTCTCCTTCCAGAGGCCCTTCACGTTCTTCTTCGCGATGGTGGGGAACTGCGGCTGGTAGAGGAAGCCGTTGGCCGCATCGGCCGCCAGCATCTTCTGCGCTTCGCCGAGCAGCTTGTTGCGCTCGGCCGCATTGGCCGTCGCCTTGATCTTGTCGAACAGCGCGTTGAAGGCCTTCGACTGGTAGCCCCAGTAGTAGTCGGGCTTGGCGTAATTGCCGAGGTCGAAGGGCTCGACATGCGAGACGATCGACAGGTCGTAGTCCTTGTTGCCGTAGGTGCCGCTGAGCCACTGCGCCCACTCCACGTTCTGCACCTTGACCGTGATGCCGATCTTGGCGAGCTGCGCCACGATCACCTCGCCGCCCTGGCGTGCGTAGGGTGGCGGCGGCAGCGTCATGGTGAGTTCGAGCGGCGTCTTCACGCCGGCCTCGGCCATCAGCTTCTTGGCCTTCTCGAGGTCGAAGGGGTTGATGCCCGTGGTGTCGACATAGCCCGCGGCGCCCGGCACGTAGTGGCTGCCGATCGGCACGCCGAAGCCGTCAGCCGCGCCTTCGATCACGGCCTTGCGGTCGATGGCCGCGAGGATGGCGCGGCGCACGCGCACGTCGTCCAGCGGCTTCTTCCTGTTGTTGATCGACAGGATGGTCTTGGCGCGCGAGCCGGCCAGGATCACCTGGAACTGCGGGTTCATCTTGAACTGCGGCACCGCGCGCGTGCCGATGCGCGTGAACACGTCGACGTCGCCGGCCATCAGCGCGGCGGCCTGCGCGGCCGTGTCGGAAATGAAGCGGAAGGTGACCTTGTTGATCCTGGCCGTGGCCGGGCTGCGGAAGCCCTCCCACTTGCTCAGCGTGATCGACGAGCCCTTGGCCCAGTTGTCGAGCTTGTAGGGGCCGGTGCCGACCGGCTTGGTGGCGTTGCCGTCGGCGCTCTTGGGCTCGACGATCACGGCCGTGGCCTGGCCCAGCACGAAGGGCAGGTCGGGGTCGATTTCCTTGTTGATGACCACCACGGTGTAGTCGTCGACCACCTGCGTGCTCAGGTTCGCGAAGGTGCGCTTGTCCTTGTTGGTGCTCTTCTCGCCGCCGGCGCGGTCGAAGGAGAATTTCACGGCGGCGGCATTGAAGGGCTCGCCGTTCTGGTACTTGACGCCGCGCCGCAGCTTGAAGGTGTAGGTCTTCAGGTCGGGCGAGACTTCCCAGCTCTCGGCCAGGAGCGGCGTGACGCTGCCGTCGGCGTTGATCTTGGTGAGCGTCTCCAGGATGTTGTAGTGCACCACCTCCGCGATGGCGGCCGCGGCGCCGGCGGTCGGGTCCAGGCCCGGCGGCTCGAGCGCCATGCCGATCACGATGGCGTCCTTCCGCCCCTGCGCCATGCCGGCGATGGGAGAGGCCAGCGCCACGGTGGCGCCGGCAGTGGCAAGGAGGGTGCGACGGTTCAACATACGTTGTGATCTCCGGAAAAACGATGGATGCGAATGGCTGCTTCCCATGCGCGGCGCGCCCCGAATGGAGGCGCGGCGGCACGAAGGAAGGACACGCAGCACGAAAGATGCCACGCGCGGGCAGCGAGCCATTCTCTCGCAGCGCAGGCTTCGGCGCTGGTCCGCGCAGGCGCTATTTCCTCGGGACGTTCCCGGATGCCGGGCTCAGCTCCAGGAGAGCGCGGCGATGTCGTTGACGAAGATCGGCGTGTCCTTCCAGAGCCCGCGCAGGCCGCGCGCCGCCACCGTGATGAACTGCGGCTGGTAGAGGAAGACATTGGCCGCGTCCTCGGCCAGCAGGCGCTGCGCATCGCCCAGGTAGCGCAGCCGGTCGGCGGTGCGCGCGCTGTTGCGCGCCTTGTCGAACAGCTCGTTGAACCTGGCCGACTGGTAGCCCCAGTAGTACTCGGGCTTGGTGTAGTTCACGAGGTCGAAGGGCTCCACGTGAAGGATCAGCGAGAGGTCGTAGTTCCTGTTGCCGTAGGTGCCGCTGATCCACTGCGCCCACTCGACGTTCTGGACCTTGGCGACGATGCCCACCTTGGCCAGCTGCGCGGCAATGAGCTCGCCGCCCTGCCGCGCATAGGGCGGAGGCGGCAGCACCAGGTCGAGTTCGAGCGGCGTCTTCACGCCCGCCTCGGCCAGCAGCTGCTTCGCCTTCTCGACGTTGTAGGGGTTGATGCCCGTGGTGTCGACGTAGCCCGGCGCGCCCGGCACGTAGTGGCTGCCGATGGGCACGCCGCGGCCGTCCGCGGCGGCCTCGATCACCGCCTTGCGGTCGATGGCCGCGGCAATGGCGCGGCGCACGCGCACGTCATCGAGCGGCTTGCGCCTGTTGTTGATGGCCAGGATGGTCTTGCCGCGCGAGGCGTTGAACACCACCTGGAAGCGCTTGTCGTTCTGGAACTGCGGCAGGCTGCGCGAGACCGAGGCGTGCGGGAACAGGTCGACATCGCCCGAGAGCAGCGCCGTCGTCTGCGCGGCTGGCTCGGAGATGAAGCGGAAGCTCGCCTTGCGGATCTGCACCGCGTCGGCGTTGCGCCAGCCCTCCCACTTGGCGAGCACGATGGCCGATCCCTTGGCCCAGCTGTCGAGCCGGTAAGGGCCTGTGCCCACGGGCTTGACGGCGTTCGTCTCCACCGTCCTGGGCTCGACCATGATGGCCGAGGCCTGGCCCAGCAGGAAGAGCAGTTCGGGCTCGATCTCCTTGCTGATCAGCACCACCGTGTGCGCGTCCACCACCTGCGCGGCGATGTTGGTGAAGGTGCGCTTGTCCTTGTTGGTGCTGTTGGCCGCGGCGGCGCGGTCGAACGAGAACTTGACGGTGTTCGCGTCGAAGGGCTCGCCGTTGTGGAACTTCACGCCGCGCCGCAGCTGGAAGGTGTAGGTCCTGAGGTCGGGCGAGATTTCCCAGCGCTCGGCCAGCAGGGGCAAAACGCTGCCATCGGAATTGATCCTGGTGAGCGTCTCGAAGACGTTGTAGAGCACCACCTCCGCAATCTCGGCGCCAGCCTTGGCCGTGGGGTCGAGCCCTGTAGGTTCGAGCGTGAGCGCCAGCACCAGCGCGTCCTTCTTTCTCTGCGCGAAGGCGGTCGCCGGCAGCGCGAGAGGAGCCAGGGCTGCGGCGCCGGTGGCGAGCAGGGTGCGTCGTTTGAGCATGAAGCGGTGTCCTCGGAACGGGGGGGCAGGCATCTTGCGCGCAGGCAGGCGGCCGCGCAACCAGATGCTTATGACGCTCCTATCCTAGGACCAGTCCGCGAAGCCTCGATGTCAGGCCGCCAGCAGCGTGCCCCCGGCGGGCGTGCGCGGCACCGCGTCGAGCAGCGTGCGCGTGTAGGGATGCTGCGCATTGCGAAAGAGATCGCCGGGCGGGCCCTGCTCGACGATCTTGCCTTTCCACACCACGCAGACCTCGTCGCACAGGTGGTTCACCACCGCGAGGTCGTGGCTGATGAGCAGGTAGCTCACGCCGAACTGCTGCTGCAGGTCCTGCATGAGGTTGAGCACCTGGGCCTGCACCGACACGTCGAGCGCGCTCACGGGCTCGTCGGCCACGATGAGCTTGGGCCGCGTGATGAGCGCGCGCGCGATCGCGATGCGCTGGCGCTGCCCGCCCGAGAATTCGTGCGGGTACTTGTCCATGTCGGTGGTGCGCAGGCCCACGGCGGCCAGCGCCTCGGAGGCGCGCTCGCGCTGTTCGGCGCGGCTGGTTTCGGCCAGTGCTTCGAGCGGCTCGGCGACGATGCGCGCCACCGTCTGGCGCGGATCGAGCGAGCCGTACGGGTCCTGGAACACCATCTGGAAATCGCGCCGCGCCGCGCGCAGCTCGCCCTTGGGCAGCCGGTGCAGGTCGCGGCCCAGCATGCGGACGCTGCCCGAGGTGGGCGTGTCGAGCGCCATCACCAGGCGCGCGATGGTCGACTTGCCCGAGCCCGATTCACCGACGATGCCCAGGCTGCGGCCGGCCGCGACGCTGAAGCTCACGCCGTTGAGCGCCTTCACCAGCGGCGGCGGCCCGAAGAGCTTTTCGCGCGGCAGCGCGTAGTGGCGCACGAGGTCCGTCACCTCGAGCAGGGGCTGCGTGCTGGCGGGTTGGTTCATGATTCGAGCGCGCCTTCCGCCGCAATTTCCTCGAGCCGGATGCAGCGCACCGCATGCGCGTGCCGCAGCACGGTCGGCAGCGGCCGCATCGTGTGGCAGGCGTCGACCGTGTACTTGCAGCGGCCCGCGAAGGGGCAGCCCGGCGGCAGGTCGACCAGCTCGGGCACGCTGCCCCGGATGGTGGCCAGGCGAATGCCGCGCGGCGCGCCAAGCGCCGGCCGCGCCGCAAACAGGCCCTGCGTGTAGGGATGCGCGCGCTCGGCAAACACGGTGTCAGTCGGGCCGCTCTCGACCACGCTGCCGCCGTACATCACCAGCATCTTCGAGACGCTCTGGGCGATCACGCCCAGGTCGTGCGAGATCAGGATCAGCGCCATGCCGCGCTCCGCGACCAGGCCCTGGATCAGTTCGAGGATCTGCTTCTGGATGGTGACGTCCAGCGCGGTGGTGGGCTCGTCGGCAATCAGCAGGTCGGGGCCGCAGGCCAGCGCCATGGCAATGCCGATGCGCTGGCGCTGCCCGCCCGAGAACTGGTGCGGATAGGCATCGAGCCGCGAAGCCGCATCGGGAATGCCCACGCGATCGAGCAGCGCCAGCACTTCCTTGCGCGCGTCGGCGCCCGTGAGCCCGCGGTGCAGCCGCAGCGGTTCGCCGACCTGGCGCGCAATGGTGTGCACCGGGTTCAGCGCCGTCATCGGCTCCTGGAAGATCATGCCGATGCGGTTGCCGCGGATCTGGCACATGGCCTTTTCGCCGAGGCCGACGAGCTCGGTGCCGTCGAAGCGGATGCTGCCCCTGACCTTGGCGGTCGATGGCAACAGGCCCATCAGCGACATCACCGTGATCGACTTGCCGCAGCCCGATTCGCCCACGATGCCCAGCGTTTCGCCGCGCTCCAGCGTGAAGCCGATGCCGCGCACGGCCTCGGCGGGGCCGCGCTGCGTTTGCAGTTCGACGTGCAGGTCTTTGACTTCGAGCAGTGGCATATCGCTTAGCGGGCGCGCGCAAGGCGCGGGTCGAGCAGGTCGCGCAGCCCGTCGCCGAGCAGGTTGAGGCCGAGCACCGCCATGGCAATGGCCATGCCCGGAAACACCGCGAGCAGCGGCGACTGGAACATCATGGTCTGCGCCTCGCTCAGCATGCGGCCCCACGAGGGCTGCGGTGGCTGCGTGCCCAGGCCAAGGTAGGAAAGGGCGGCCTCGGCCAGGATGGCAATGGCGAAGCGGATCGTGATCTGCACGATCAGCACGGCCGAGATGTTGGGCAGCACGTGCTGCATCGTGATGGCGAACGAGCCCTTGCCGCAGGCCCGCGCGGCGGCCACGTATTCGCGCGACCAGATGGCATTGGCCGAGGCGCGCGTGATGCGTGCAAAGGTCGGGATGTTGTAGATGCCGATCGCGATGATCGCGTTGACGATGCCGGCGCCGAACACCGCCGTCATCATGATGGCCGACAGGATGGCCGGAAACGCGAGCGAGAAATCGGTGAGCCGCATGATCGCTTCCTCGACCCAGCCGCGCCGCGCCGCGGCGAGCAGGCCCAGCGCGGTGCCCACGACAAGGCCGATGCCCACCGCGATCACGCCCACCAGGATGGACGCGCGCGCCCCCACCAGCAGCAGCGAGGCCACGTCGCGCCCGAAGGTGTCGGTGCCCAGCCAGTGCGCGCCCGAGGGCGGCTTGAGCTTGCTGGCCATGTCCATCTCGTAGGGCGACCAGGGCGTCCACACCAGCGAGAGGGCGGCGGCCAGCAGCAGGAGCAGCGTCAGCACGCCGCCGAGCACGAAGCTGCGGTGCCGGAGCGCGCGGCGCCAGAACCCAGGCACCTTGAGCGCGGCCGCGCTCGGAATGGTGGTGGTGCTCATATGTCGCTTGCCTTGATGCGCGGATCGATCACGGCATAGAGCACGTCGACCACGAAGTTCACGATGACCACCAGGGCCGCGAGCAGCATCACGCAATTGCGCACCACGATCAGGTCGCGGTTGCTGATGGCCTGGAAGATCAGCCGGCCCAGGCCCGGCAGGTAGAACACGTTCTCCACCACGATGGTGCCGGCCAGCAGCTCGGAAAACTGCATGCCCATCACGGTGACCACCGGGATCATCGCGTTGCGCAGCACATGGGTCCAGAGCACCGCGCGCTGCGAAACGCCCTTGGCGCGCGCGGTGCGCACGAAGTCTTCGCGCATCACCTCGAGCACCGCCGAGCGCGTGATGCGCGCGAGGATCGCGGCCTGCACCACCGCCAGCGACAGGGCCGGCAGCAGCAGCGACTTGAGGCCCGCGAAGATGCCTTCGCCCCAGCCCTCGAAGCCGCCGGCCGAGAACCACTGCAGCTGCACCGAGAACACCAGGATCAGCAGGATCGCGAACCAGAAATTGGGAATGGCGATGCCCACCTGGGTGAGACCCATCAGGCCCACGTCGCCGAGCTTGTTGTGGCGCGCGGCGGCGGTCACGCCCACCAGCAGCGCGAGCACCGTGGTGAAGGCCATCGCGAGCAGCGCGAGCGGCACGGTGAGCGCCAGCCGTTCGAGGATGAGGTCGAGCACCGGCGAGCTGTAGGCGTAGCTGTCGCCCAGGTTGCCGGTCAGAAGGCCCGCGATCCAGTGCCAGTAGCGCGTCCAGGCCGGCTGGTCGAGGCCGAGCTTGGTGGCCAGCGCGGCCACCGCCTCGGGCGCGGCGTCGGGCCCCATGAGCATCTGCGCGGCATTGCCGGGCAGGATCTCGAGAACGAGGAAGACGATGACCGAGGCGCCGATCAACGTGGCGATCAGCGTGGCGAGGCGCTTGAAAATGAACAGACTCATGGGGCGGGGCGCAGCATAACCCGACTCGTGCAACAACCGTGCCTTGTTCGCGATAATCGGGGCATGGCTCTCATGATCACCGACGAATGCATCAACTGCGATGTCTGCGAGCCCGAGTGCCCGAACGATGCGATCTACATGGGCGCGGAGTTCTACGAGATCGACCCGCACAAGTGCACCGAATGCGTCGGCCACTTCGACGAGCCGCAGTGCGTGCAGGTGTGCCCGGTGGCGTGCATCCCGATCAACCCGGCTCACGTGGAAAGCCGCGAGACGCTCTGGCAGAAGTTCGAGCGGCTCGCCGCGGCCAAGGCAAAGGCCGCGGCTGCCGAGCCGCCTGCGCCCTCAGCCGGCGCTTGAACCGTTGCGCTTTTTCCTGCGGCTTCCGCCTTGCGCTGCGGCGGGCCCGTCGTCGGCCGCACCGCTGAAGCGCGGGCTCGACTTGCGGGGTTCGGCGCCGAGTTTTTGGGCGCGTGCCCGCGCGAGCTGTTCGGAAGCCGCGAGCCGGCGTTCGGCCATGGCGGCCTGCCGGGCGTCGTGCGCCGAGCGGCGGCTGCGCTCGTAGGCTTCCCTTTCCTGCGACAGGCGGATGCGCTCGAGCTGGTCGGCGCGCTGCTCGGCGCGGCGCGTGGCGGCCTCTGCGGCGCGGCGGTCCGCCTCGGTGCGCGCGTCGTCCAGCGCGAGCTGCTTGCCGCCTTCGCAGGGGCGGTCGGTGTAGGTGTTGCCGCAGCGGTAGGTCGCGGACTTTCCCTGTGCCGCAGCGGGCATCCAGAAAGTGCCGCAGGCCGCCAGAAGCAAGGCGGCAGCCGCTGCTTTCCTGGTCCTGGTTCTATTTTTCATTTCTTTTTCTCTCCCTTTTCTCTTCTCTCCCGCGCTCTCTTGGCCGGCTGACTAGGCGGTGGCGGGCGTGCCTCCGTCGCCGGGCTCCCGCCGCGGCGGTTTGGGCCGGGGCGGTTTGCTCGTGTGGATGATCAAGGTGGCCTTTTCCATTTCGCCCGCCACCAGCGCGGGCGCCGCGTGCAGCGTGCGCACGATGGCGTCCTCGATGGCTTCGCGCTGCTCCTTGAGTGGCTTCTTGAGCACCCAGTTGATGACCTCCGACTTCACGCCGGGGTGTCCGATGCCCAGGCGCAGGCGCCAGTAGTCGCCGGTGCCCAGTTGCGCATGGATGTCGCGCAGGCCGTTGTGGCCCGCGTGGCTGCCGCCGAACTTGAGCTTGGCCTGGCCGGGCACCACGTCGAGCTCGTCGTGCACCACGAGGATTTCCTCGGGCGCGATCTTGAAGAAGCGCGCGAGCGCGCCCACCGACTTGCCCGACAGGTTCATGAAGGTCTGCGGCTCCAGCAGCCAGACGCTCTGCCCGCCGATGTTCGTGCGTGCCGCAAGGCCGTGGTAGCTGCGCTCGGGCACGAGGTTGAGCTTCCAGTCGCGCGCCAGGGCGTCGATCCACCAGAAGCCGGCGTTGTGCCGGGTAGCTTCGTATTCAGGCCCCGGATTCCCGAGGCCGACAAACAGCTTGATCATGAGGGAATTATCTCGCCGCCCAAAAAGCAGAAGGCCCGCACGCGGCGGGCCTTCTGCAGGGAAGCGAGAGAAATTACTTCTTCGCGGCGGGCTTTGCCGTCTTGGCGGCAGGCTTGCCACCGGCTGCTGCTGCTGCTGCGCCTTCGGCAGGTGCTGCGCCTTCGGCGGCGGGTGCCGGCTCTTCGGAGACCAGCGGCGGCACGGCCGACACGATGACCGGGTTCAGCTTGCCGTGGCTCACGAACTTCACGCCCTTGGGCAGCTTGATGTCGTTGACGTGCAGCGTGGCGTTCTTCTTGAGGCCCGAGAGGTCCACTTCGATGAACTCGGGGAGGTCGGCCGGCAGGCAGCTGACTTCGAGTTCGGTCATGACGTGCGTCACGAGGTTGTGGTCGAGCTTGACGGCGTCGGACTCTTCTTCACCCTTGTAGTGAAGCGGCACCTTCATGTGCATGCGGGTCTTGGCGTCCACGCGCTGGAAGTCGATGTGCTGCACCAGCTGGCGGAACGGGTGGTACTGCACGTCGCGCAGCAGCACCTTGCTGGTGGCGCCGCCGAGTTCCATTTCGAGGATCGACGAGTGGAAGGCTTCCTTCTTGAGGGCGTGCCACAGCGCATTGTGATCGAGCTCGATCAGCTGGGGCTTGCCTTCACCACCGTAGACGATACCGGGCGTCTTGCCCGAGATGCGGAGACGGCGGCTCGCACCCGTGCCCTGCTTGGCGCGCTCAAAAGCGACGAATTTCATAACAACTCCTGTGAGAGTCCACCGCGACCAGTGCGACTCCGGTTCAACAAGGGCGCCATTCCAGAAAAGGAAGGTGGCGCCCGCTTTTTGCCCAGATCAGAACAGGTTGTCCTGGTCCGAGAACAAACTCATCACCGACTCGCCCTTGGCAATGCGCTGGATCGTTTCGGCGATCAGCGGTGCCACGGAGAGCTGTCGGACCTTTCCGCACGCCAGGGCGCCGTCGGAAAGGGGAATGGTGTTGGTCACGACCACTTCGTCGAGCGCGGAGTGGGTGATGCGCTCGATGGCCGGGCCCGAGAAGATCGGGTGCGTGCAATAGGCGTAGACGCTTTTCGCACCGCGCTCCTTGAGCACTTCGGCCGCCTTCACCAGCGTGCCGGCGGTGTCGATCATGTCGTCCATGATCACGCAGTTGCGGCCGTCGATTTCGCCGATCACGTTCATGACCTCGCTCACGTTGGCCTTGGGGCGGCGCTTGTCGATGATGGCGAGGTCGCAGTTCAGCTGCTTGGCCAGTGCGCGGGCGCGCACCACGCCGCCGACGTCGGGCGAGACCACGATCAGGTCTTCGTAGTTCTTCTGGCGCAGGTCGCCCAGCAGCACCGGCGACGCATAGATGTTGTCGACCGGAATGTCGAAGAAGCCCTGGATCTGGTCGGCGTGCAGGTCCATCGTGAGCACGCGCTCGACGCCCACGGTTTCGAGCAGGTTGGCCACCACCTTGGCCGAGATCGGCACGCGGCTCGAACGCGGGCGGCGGTCCTGGCGGGCATAGCCGTAGTAGGGAATCACCGCGCTGATCCGCTCGGCCGAGGCGCGCTTGAGCGCGTCGACCATGATCAGCAGTTCCATCAGGTTCTCGTTGGTCGGTGCGCAGGTCGACTGCACCACGAACACATCGCGCGCCCGGACGTTCTGGTTGATCTCGACGGTGACTTCGCCGTCGGAGAAGCGTCCAACGCGCGCGGCACCCAGCGAGGTCCCGAGGTTCTGCGCGATTTCTGCGGCAAGGCCAGGATTGGCATTGCCGGTGAAAACCATGAAATCAGGGTGATTAGCCTGCATGAGCGCGTCCCGGCAGTGCGAATTGGCTTTTAGGAAGCCGCCAAAGAGTTCGAGTCGTGGCAGCCCGAGGGCTGTCGATTATTGCAGCGGGCATGCTGCAAAAGAAGCACTGCGGCCGGTGGGCCGCAGTTTGAAAATTTGGCAGGGGAGAAAGGATTCGAACCTTTGCATGCTGGAATCAAAATCCAGTGCCTTAACCAGCTTGGCGACTCCCCTACACGGGTCGATGGCTTTCGCCACAAACCGATATGTCGCATCGGACCCATGACGATCCGATTATCTTCAGGTCGCCCATCCCCAAAGTGGATGAACGGCCAGGTTGCTGCATTGGCGAACCTGCCAGCCCGGTGGGGCTTTTGCCAGTTCCGCTTCCTGCGGCCCTTGCGGCATTTTCGCGAAAACCGAACTTCCGGAGCCGGTCATCCGGGCTTTCAATCCTTGGGCGCCGAGCCATTCGATGGCGTCGGTGACCGCGGGGCAAAGCCGCTGGGCAACCGGCTGCAGGTCGTTGTGGCCGAAGTCGAAAACCTTGAAAGCGCTGCTTTCGGGGTTTGGGGCTTCAAGCTGTTCGCTATCTGCAGCAAAGCCCGAGATTATAGCAACAGGAGTGGCGCGTTGAAGGTCGGGCGCAGAAAAAATTAAACGGGTATCGAGTCCCTGGGGTGGCTTGGCCACCACGAACCGCGCGGAAGGGATGTCCACGGGCCTGATTTTCTCGCCGATTCCCTCGACCCAGGCATTGCGCCCGCCCAGGAAGAACGGCACGTCGGCGCCGAGTTTCACGCCGATCTCGGCCAGGCGCGAGAGCGGCAGGTCCAGCCCCCACAGGCGGTTCAGCGCCAGGAGGCAGGTGGCGGCGTCCGAGGAGCCGCCGCCCATGCCGGCCTGCGCCGGCACCTGCTTGGCGATGCCGATGTGGGCGCCCTGGCCGGGCGCCGCATGCGCCTGCAGCGCCCGCGCCGCGCGCAGCACGAGGTCGTCGGGCGGCAGTTCGGTCGTGAGGTCTTCGCGGCTGAGCTGGCCGTCGCTGCGCAGTTCGACGTGCAGCGTGTCGCACCAGTCGATCAGCATGAAGACCGACTGCAGCAGGTGGTAGCCGTCGTCGCGCCGGCCGGTGATGTGCAGGAAGAGGTTGAGCTTGGCCGGTGCGGGAAGGTCGTAGATCGCCTTCATGACCGCTCGAACACGATGCGCAGGTCCGCCGTGGGGCCGGGAGACTCGCGGGTGGCCTGCAGTCGGCCGTTCGCGACCTGCGCGAGGTCGGGCCGCCAGCCGGGTACGGGCTCGTTGCGGCCCGCGAGCCAGCCGAACAGCGCACCGACCGGTATGGCCGCGCCGGTGGCGGCCTCGATCAAGGCATCGACAGATTCGAAGCGCCGCACCTCGCTGCCGTTCTTGAGCAGGGCCTGGCCGGGCGACCAGTGCAACTGGGCCAGGGTGCTGCCGATCGGGCTGGTGAGCGAGAGCTCGCCCGCTTCGGGAGAACCGCGCAATTCGAACAATGCGGAGAAGGTCTGCACCGGCTGACTGTCGATGCGCAGCGACATGCGGCCGCTCCAGCTGTCCGCGCTTCGGGGCGCGGAGGGGCCGCCCGCCAGCTGGGCGCAGCCGGCCATCGAGAGCAGCGCGGCCCCGCCCGCGAGCAGGAGGGCGCGGCGGCCGCCGTCGGCCAGCCGGGGGGCGGGCACGCTCACGGCTTGACCCGCAGGCGCTTGAGCGTTTCCTGCAGGGTCTCGTTCTCGGCGTCGCTCAGCAGGGCTTCCTTCCAGATCGTGACCGCGCGATCCTTCTGGCCGGTGGCCCAGAGCACCTCGCCGAAATGCGCGCCGATCTCCGGATCGGGCCGG
The DNA here is from genome assembly GCF_041154435.1 of Variovorax sp. V116. Classification (NCBI taxonomy): domain Bacteria; kingdom Pseudomonadati; phylum Pseudomonadota; class Betaproteobacteria; order Burkholderiales; family Comamonadaceae; genus Variovorax; species Variovorax sp. V116. Next base: position 4,500,198 of record NZ_AP028661.1, on the reverse strand, counting down.
GTCTTGTAGGCCGTCTCGAGGATGCGGATGGCCTCGGTCGTGTTGCCCAGCCGGAATTCCACCCAGCCCAGGCTGTCCGCGATGAAGGGGTCTTCCGGCGCCAGCTGCACGGCCTTCTGGATCAGCGTGCGGGCCTCGTCGAGGCGGATCTTGCGATCGGCAAAGGAGTAGCCGAGCGCGTTGTAGGCGTTCTGGTTCTCGGGCTTGAGCTCGATCAGCCTGCGCAGCAGCCGCTCCATCTCGTCGAGGCGGTTGAGCTTCTCGGCCACCATGGCCTGGTCGTAGACCAGGTCGCTGTCGTTCGGGGCGGCGGCGGAGGCCTGCGCCAGCATGTCGTAGGCCGCCTGGTACTGCTTGGCATCGCGCAGCAGCTGCACTTCGGCGAGGAATTTCTGCTTCTTGTCCTCGGGCGCACGCTCGGGCAGGCCGCGCACGAGTTCGCGCGCCTGCGGCAGCTTGCCCTGGCGCGCCAGCAGGCCCGCGCGGCGCGTCTGCGCGACCACGAGCTCGTCGGTGCCGTCGACGCGTGCGAGCCAGCGCTCCGCGGCCGTGAAGTCCTTGCGGCGCTCCGCCAGCTGCGAGAGCACGAGGTAGGCCTGGGTGGTGCCGCGCTGGCGATCGTCCGGGTCTTTCTGGTTGGCCGCCAGATCGATGTAGCGCTTGAGCGAGGTTTCGGCTGCCGCGTCCTGCCGGGCCTGCGCCTGCAGGCTGCCAAGCAGCAGCCAGGGCTCGGCCAGTTCGGGGCGCGCCGCGGTGAGCGCCTGCAGCTGCGCGGTGGAATCCGCATAGCGGCGGTTCTCGACCAGCACGCGCGCGTAGGCGATGCGCAGGTCGGGCGGCGCCTTCGGGTTGTTGGCCAGGTAGCGCGTGACGATCGGCTCCGCGAGCGGCTGGCCGGGGTCGATCATCTCGAGCGCAAGTGCGGCCGGAGCATCGGAGGCGGGGTCCATCTGCTGGCCCTTGAACGCGGCGTCCAGTGCGCCCGAGGTGTCGCCGGCATTCAGGCGCATGCGGCCGATGGTGGCCCAGGCCAGCGCACCGGTGGCCGGGCTCTTGAGTTCGTCGGCCAGCGCCTGCTCGACCACCGAGGCGGCCTGCTTCTTGTCTGAGGCGCGCGAGTAGTTGCGCGCGATCACCGCCATCAGCAGCGGCTTCTCGATCTGCGGCGTGGCCGCGATCTCGGCCCGCAGCGGCTCCACCGTTTCGCCGATGCGGTTGAGCGCGATCAGTATCTGCAGCTCGATGCGCCGTGCATCACGCGAGTTGGGCAGCGTTTCCTGCCATGCGCGCGAGGCTGCGAGCGCCGCGTCGCCGGAGCGCGACTGCAGTGCGATCTCGACCGCGCGCTGGAACAGCTTGCCGTCGCGCAGCCGCCGGGCTGCATCGAGCACCAGCGCATAACCCGATCCGGGGTCGCCGGAGCGCGCGGTCATCTCGCCCATCAGGATTTCGTAGAACAGCTCGGCCGTCAGCGCGGAGCGCTGGGCTTCGGGGTCGCCGGCCGGCTTCGCGGCGGCTGCGGCAGCGGCCGGCGCCGGCTTGGTGCCGGGGCGGGAGGGTGCCGGCCGTTCGATGATGGGTGCCGGGCTCCTGGGCGCGGCGGGATCGGAGCTTTGCGCATGCGCGGCGCAAGCCAGCAACACGACGAAAGACGCGGCCGCCGCAAGGCGGTGTCGGCGGAGCGATGGAATCATCGAACCATAATAATCCAAGCTTTTGAGCGAGCACCGCGTGGGGCCTCGTCGCAGCCCGGAGTTTTTATTTCATGCCTGAGCTTCCCGAAGTCGAAGTGACGCGGCGCGGTTTTGCCGAGCGCATTGCCGGTGCACGCATCGATGCGGTCCGCATCGGCAAACCCTTGCGCTGGGCACTCATGGTGATGCCCGAGGCGCTGGTCGGTCGCCGCGTGCTGCAGGTACGCCGGCGCGGAAAGTACCTGCTGATCGACCTGGACCGCGGCCTCCTGCTGCTGCACCTGGGCATGTCGGGCAGCCTGCGCTTCGATGCGGCGCTGCCTGCGCCGGGCGTTCACGACCACTTCGATCTGGTGACCGAACTCGGCACGCTGCGGCTGAACGATCCGCGCCGCTTCGGCGCCGTGGTCTACGTGGAGGACGAGGCGGCGCCCTGGGCCATCAAGCTGCTCGGCGGCCTCGGCATGGAGCCGCTGGGCGACGGCTTCGACCTGGACGCGTTCCACGCCGGCCTTCGCAAGCGCAAGGCGGCGGTGAAGCAGGTGCTGCTCGCGGGCGACGTGGTGGTCGGCGTTGGAAACATCTATGCGTCGGAGGCGTTGTTCCTGGCCGGCATCCGGCCGACGCTTTCGGCTGCGCGCATCAGCCGGCCGAGGGCAGCCCGGCTCCATGCGGCCGTGCGCGAAATCCTGACCCGGGCGGTCGAGAAGGGCGGCAGCACGCTGCGCGACTTTTCCAACGTGGATGGGCAGAACGGCTATTTCCAGCTCGAAGCCACGGTCTACGGACGGGCCGGCGAGCCCTGTCGGGTCTGCGCAACGCCGATCCGGCTGCTGCGCCAAGGGCAGCGTTCCACTTACTATTGCCCCAATTGTCAAAAATAGTGTCTTAGCCGCCGGGTTGGCATATCCTGCAATCGCCTGCTTCCCAGTTTGCAATGCTATATTTGTAAGTTATTTCTTACATATTCCCCTTGAGCCGCTCTTTCAATCAACAACTCGATCAGCACGGTGCCTGGCGGAGCAATTTCGCGCACCGCCTGCAGTGGCTGTCCCGCTGGCTGACCGAGAACGAGCTGCTCGACCAGGCGGTGGCCGAGCGCCTGCGCGGCCTCGAGCTGCAGATCCGCACCAGCAAGGTCATGGTGGCCTTCGTGGCGGAGTTCTCGCGCGGCAAGTCGGAGCTCATCAACGCGATCTTCTTCGCGGCCTACGGTCGGCGCATCATGCCGGCCAGCGCCGGGCGCACCACGATGTGCCCGACCGAGCTGGGCTACGACGCCGCGCTGTCGCCGAAGCTGCGGCTGCTGCCGATCGAGACCCGCCTGGAACCCCATTCGCTCACGCACTGGCGCGAAAAGGCCGGGCGCTGGACCGAAATTGCGATCGACGTGGCCGATGCCGACCAGCTGGCGCAGGCCATGAGCAAGGTGGCCGAAGTGCGCTGGGTCAGCAAGGACGAGGCGCACGCGCTGGGCTTCTGGAACGAGGAGACGCCCGACGACAACCCCGTGCAGGACGCCGAAGGCCGGGTCGAGATTCCGCGCTGGCGCCATGCCATCCTGAACATGCCGCATCCGCTGCTGGAGCAGGGGCTGGTGATCCTCGATACCCCGGGCCTGAACGCCATCGGCGCCGAGCCCGAGCTCACGGTGAGCCTGATCCCGCAGGCGCATGCCGTGGTCTTCATCCTGGGCGCAGAAACGGGCGTGACGCGTTCAGATCTGTCGATCTGGCGCGAGCACCTGGTCACCGAAAGCGAAGGCAGCGACACGCGCTTCGTGGTGCTCAACAAGATCGACACCATGTGGGACTCGCTGAGCACGCCCGCGCAGATCGAGCTCCAGATCGAACGCCAGCGCGAGGTTGCGGCCAAGTTCCTCGAGGTGCCGCTGGTGCAGGTGCTGCCGGTGTCGGCGCAGAAGGGCCTGCAGGCAAAGATCCAGCGCGATGCGCGGCTGCTCGACGCCAGCCGGCTGCCGGCTTTCGAGGCGCTGCTCGCCGAAGGCGTGCTCGGCAAGCGCGAAACCATGCTGCGGCTCGCGGTGGACGCCGGCATGGTCGCGTTGCGCACCGAGGCCGAGCGCATCCTGAAAGTGCGCCAGCGCGACCTGTCGGAGCAGGCGCTCGAGCTGCAGGGATTGCGCGGCAAGAACGTGTCGGTCATTCGGCACATGCGCGCGCGCATCGACCAGGAACAGACCGAGTTCGAGGGCAGCAACACGCGCATCCTCGCGCTGCGTTCGGTGCAGGGCAAGCTGCTGCGCGAGGTGTATGCCGTGCTCGGCCGCACCGCGCTCAAGGAAGACATGGTGCGGCTTTCGGCCGCGCTCAAGCGCCCGGGCGTCAAGTTCAACGTGCGCAAGGTGTACGGCGAGACCTTCGACTCGCTGCGCAACAACCTGCGTGAAGTGCAGGCCACGACGGCCGAGATCCAGTCGATGCTGCACGCCACCTTCCGCCAGCTCAACGCGGAGCAGGGCTTCACGCTTCAGGCGCCCGCCGAGCCCGACCTGACGAGCTTCGAGCAGGAGCTCAGCCAGATCGAGCGCAGCCACATCCACTACCTGGGCGTGGGCAACCTGCTGAAGCTCGCGCAGGCGGACTTCTGCGACAAGCTGGTGCGCGCGCTCGCAAGCCGCCTGCGGCTGGTCAACGAAGCGGCCATGACCGAGGTCGAACGCTGGAGCAAGGGTGCCAGCGCCCAGATCGATGCGCAGCTCAAGGAGCGGCGCCGCAATTTCAGCAAGCGCATCGAGGCGATCGAGCGCATCCAGAATGCGGCAGGCAACCTCGACGAACGCCTGCTCGAGCTGGCCCAGCAGGAAAGCAGCCTGGCCGAGCTGCATCTTCGGCTCCATGAATTCACCTCGGCCATCGCGCAACAGGGAAGGCCGGCAGCCGCTGCCGCCGTCGGCGAGCTGCGTGCGGCGGCCTGATCGTCCGGTGCCGACTGCGGCCGTGCAGCCGCAGGCGCCGGCCGATTTTGCCGAGCGCGTCGTGGCCTGGCAGCGCAGCCACGGGCGCAGCGCGCTGCCGTGGCAGAACACGCGGGATCCGTACCGCGTGTGGCTGTCGGAAGTCATGCTCCAACAGACCCAGGTCTCGACCGTGCTCGGGTACTTCGCGCGCTTTCTCGAACGCTTTCCGACCGTGCGGGCGCTGGCCGACGGCACCGAGGACGAGGTCTTCGGGCTCTGGAGCGGCCTGGGCTACTACAGCCGCGCCCGCAACATGCACCGCTGCGCGCAGGAGGTGGTGGCGCGCTTCGGCGGCGAGTTTCCGCGCACGGCCGCCGAGCTCGAGACCCTGCCCGGCATCGGCCGCTCCACCTCGGCGGCGATCGCGGCCTTCTGCTTCGGAGAGCGGGTCGCGATTCTCGACGGCAACGTCAAGCGCGTGCTGACGCGCGTGCTCGGATTTGGCGGCGACATGTCTTCGTCGGCGCAGGAACGCGCACTGTGGGACCAGGCCACCCAGCTGCTGCCGCCGGCCGAGCAGAAGGAAGCGATCGCGAGCTACACGCAAGGCGTGATGGACCTGGGCGCCACGGTCTGCCTGCCGCGCAAGCCGAGCTGCATGATCTGTCCGCTGAACAAGACATGCGTGGGGCTGCGCGAGGGCCAGCCCGAGCGCTATCCGATCAAGACGCGCAAGCTCAAGCGCAGCGCCCAGTCGCTCTGGGCGCTGCTCGCGCGCGATGCGCAAGGCCGCGTCTGGCTCGAGAAGCGGCCGGCCAAGGGCATCTGGGCCGGGCTCTACTGCCTGCCCGTGTTCGATAGCCGAGAAGAGTTGCTGGCCGCGCTGCCGCCGGCGGCGCTGGCGGGCGTGCAGGACCTGCCGCCTTTCGTGCATGTGCTGACCCACAAGGACCTGCACCTGCACCCGGTGCTGCTGCAGGGCAGCCAGCCGCAAGGCGATGCGGCGCGCTGGGTGGATGCGCAGGAGTGGGGTCGGCTGGGATTGCCGGCGCCGATGCGCAAGCTGCTCGAGAGCAGCGCGGGTTAGCCGGACGGAGCGAACTCAGCCTGCGTCGAGCTCGCGGTGCCGCTTGAGCGCGACCCAGCGCGTTCCGAACGCGCGCGCGAGCTGCTCGACCAGGAACACCGAGCGGTGCTGGCCGCCCGTGCAGCCGATGGCCACGGTCACGTAGCTGCGATGGTCCCGCGCCAGCGCGTCGAGCCAGCGCGAGAGGAACTGCTCGATGTCGTCGTACATGCGCGCAACGTCGTCGTGCTCGCGCAGCCATTCGACCACCGGCGCATCGCGGCCCGTGAGCGGCCGCAGCGCGGGCACGTAGTGCGGATTGGGCAGCATGCGCACATCGAACACGTAGTCGGCATCCAGCGGCACGCCGCGCTTGAAGGCGAAGGACTCGAACACCAGCGTCAATGCGCTGCTCTGCGGCGCCGAGATCAGCGCCTTGATGTAGCTCTGCAGCTGGGCCGGCCGAATGAGGCTGGTGTCGATCACGTCGGCGCCGTCGCGCAGGTCGGCCAGCAGCTCGCGCTCGAGCTCGATGGCCTGCACCAGCACGCGCTCCTGTTCGGGCACGTCGTTGCGGCCCTCCTGGCGCGACAGCGGATGGCGCCGGCGGGTTTCCGAATAGCGCCGCAGCAGTGCGTCGGTGGTCGCGTCGAGGAAAAGCGAGCGCAGCGAAACGCCGTCCTGCCGCAGGGCTTCGAGCTGCTGCGGAACGATTGGCAGCGACACGCCGCTGCGCACGTCCATCGCAATGGCCACGCGCGTGGCCTGCTGCTCGTGCTGCAGCGCGATGAAGGCCGTCAGCAGTTCGGGCGGCAGGTTGTCGACGCAGTAGTAGCCGGCGTCTTCCAGCGCATGCAGCGCCACCGACTTGCCCGAACCCGACATGCCGGTGATGAGCACCAGGTCGAGGTCCATCACAGCGCCGCCGAAGTCTTGTGGCCCAGCATTTCGCGGGCGTGCGCCAGCGAAGTCTGCGAAAGCTTCTCGCCGCCGAGCATGCGGGCGATTTCGCGGGCGCGGGTGTCGTCGTCGAGCCGCGAGACGCCGCTTTCGGTGCGCGGGCCGTCCTGGCCGGCTGCCGCCGTCTGGCGCTTGGCCACCACCAGGTGGTGGTCGGCGCAGGCCGCGACCTGCGGCAGGTGGGTGACCGCCAGCACCTGGCGATCGCGCCCGAGCTGCTTCATGAGCCGGCCCACGGTCTCGGCCACGGCCCCGCCGACGCCGGCATCGACCTCGTCGAAGATCAGCGTCTGCGCGGCGCCGAGCTGGCTGGTGGTGACCGCAATGGCCAGTGCGATGCGCGAGAGCTCGCCGCCCGAAGCCACCTTGCCGATGGGGCGCGGCGTGCTTCCGGGATGGCCGCTCACGAGAAAGGCGACGTCTTCGAGACCCGCGCGGCCCGGCTGCGCCAGCGGCAGCAGCTCGACCTCGAAGCGCCCGCCCTGCATGCCGAGCCCCTGCATCGCCTGCGTGACCGCCTCGGCCAGCCGCGGGGCGGCCAGCTTACGCGCCTTGGCGAGCGCCTTGGCTTCCTTCATGTAGGCCTGCTGCGCGCCTTGTTCGGCGCGCTCCAGGCCTGCGAGATCGCTCTGCGCATCGAGCGCCTGCAGCTCGGCCTGCCAGCCGGCCAAGAGCGCCGGCAGGTCGTCCGGCGTGCGCTTGTAGCGGCGCGCGAGCGACATCCACAGCCCCATGCGCTCGTCGAGTTCGGCCAGCCGCTGCGGATCGGCCTCGGCGTCGCGCAGGTAGCCGTGCAGCGTGTGGGCGGCATCGGAAGCCTGGGCGACACTGGAGGCCAGCACTTCGCCGAGGGCGCGGAATTCGGGCTCGATGTGCTCGCAGTTCTGCAGCAGGGTGACGGCGCGCGACAGGGCGGCGAGCGCGCCGCTGTCGTCGTCTTCGAGCGCCTGGCTCGCGCCCTGCGCCGCATCGATGAGTGCCTGCGCATTGGAGACTCGCGCGTGCTGGGTCGAAAGCTCTTCCCACTCGCCTTCGGCCGGCGCCAGCTTCATGACTTCGGCGATCTGCCACTGCAGCCGCTCGCGTTCGCGCAGCAGCGAGTCTTGCGCCGAGCGCGCATGGTCGAGCGCGGAAAGCGCTTGGCGCCAGTGCTGCCAGGCCGCGTCCAGCGCATCGGTGCGCACGCCGGCGTAGGCGTCGAGCAGGCCGCGCACGGCCTCGGGGCGCGTGAGGCTCTGCCACGCATGCTGGCCGTGGATGTCGAGCAGGCGGTCGCCGAGTTCGCGCAGCTGGGTGGCGGTGGCCGGGCTGCCGTTGATCCAGCCGCGGCTGCGGCCCTGCAGGTCGACGGTGCGGCGCAGCAGCAGGGCGTCGCCGTTTTCGAAGCCGCCCTCGTCGAGCCAGGCCGCGAGTGCCGGGTCGGCGTCGAATTCGGCGCTGACGTCGAGCCGTTCGGCGCCTTCGCGCACCGCGCCCGCGTCGGCCCGGTTGCCGAGCGCCAGCTGGAGCGCATCGATCAGTATCGACTTGCCCGCGCCGGTCTCGCCGGTCAATACCGTGAAGCCTGCCGACAGGTCGAGTTCGAGTGATCGCACGATCACGAAGTCGCGCAATGCGATGCGTCGCAGCGCCATTTCAGGAGCCCCCTTCGTTCCAGTGAAGTTTCTTGCGCAGCGTGTCGAAATAGCTCCAGCCGCGCGGGTGCAGGAAGCGCACGCGGAAGTCGGAGCGGCGCACCACCACGCGATCGCCGATCGCGAGCGAGGCCAGCGACTGCATGTCGAAATTGGCGCTGGCGTCGCGCCCCGCCACCAGTTCGATCACGATCTCGTCGGCATCGGGCAGCAGCACGGGGCGGTTCGACAGCGTGTGCGGTGCAATGGGCACCAGCACCCAGCCCGGCACCGCCGGATGCAGCAGCGGCCCGCCGGCCGAGAGCGCATAGGCCGTCGAACCCGTGGGCGAAGCGATGATCAGGCCGTCGGCGCGCTGGTTGGCCACGAAATGCCGGCCCACCGAAACGCGCAGCTCGACCATGCCCGAGGTGGCGCCGCGATTGACCACCACGTCGTTCATTGCCAGCGCATCGAAGACCGAGGCGCCGTCGCGCATGACCTGCGCATGCATGAGGCTGCGGTGGTCTTCCTCGTATTCGCCGGCCAGCATGGGAATCAGCGTGGCCTGGTAGTTGTCCAGCGGAATGTCGGTGATGAAACCGAGCCGGCCGCGGTTGATGCCGATCAGCGGAATCCCGTAGCAGGCGAGTTGCCGGCCGATGCCCAGCATGGTTCCGTCGCCACCCACCACCAGGCCCAGATCGCAGCGCTGGCCGATTTCCTCGACGCGGAGCGGCTGGTAACGGCCGCCGACGCTGGCGTCCGCATCGGCCTCCTCGGCCGCCGATTTTTCGACGAACACCTCGCACCCTTGCGATTCCAGGAAGGCGCCGATATCTTCCATCACGCCGTCGCGGGCATCGGCCTGCGCCCGGGCGCCTGAAGCCTGGTATTTGCCGATCAGCGCGACGTGACGAAAGCGGGAAGTCATCTACAAATTACAACATCAAAACCTTTCCCATTCGCTTGACCATGCGGGTTTTGCATGCGCTGTCTCTTTCTGACTCAAGCGCGGCGACCACGATCCACTCTTTTGCGTCCTGGCCGAGTTCTTCGGCGAGGGCTCCGGCGATGGCAGGGGACAGGTGCCCGCGATCACGGGCGGTGTAAAGGGCGCGCTTCGAAAGGCCCAGTTTTGCCGCCCAGTCGGACAGACCTTGGACTTTGATCGCGGCGTCTAGCAGGTGCAGAGTGCTTTGCATACTGGTGAATTCCTCATGTTGTATAACTGTTACACAACGTGAGGAAAGTATAGGCTCAGGCTTGTTATACAAGGTGTAGAAAAGGTAGGCTCTGCAACGTTATTCACATTGAGTAACGTTAACAGGAGCCACCAATGATCAAAGTTTCCGTCACGAGCACTTCGGTGCGCCGTATGCAGGGCAACGCCAAAGCCACCGGCAAGCCCTACGACATGTCTTTCCAAGACGTGTGGATGTTCCTCTCCGACCGCGAGGGCAACCCCGACCCTCATCCGACGAAAGTCGAAATCTCGCTGCCCAAGGACAAGGACGGCGCGGCGCTGTTCTACGCGCCGGGCGAGTACCTCCTGCACCCCTCCAGCATCTACGTCGACAGCAAGGGAAAGCTCTCGGTGGCTCCGAGGCTGGCGCGAGCAGTCGCACCGGCCCCCAAGTCGAATAGCTGAAGGGGTGCACCATGTCGCACTCGCGTGAAGCGATGCAGGCGGCGCACCTTGCCACGTTGGAGGGCGCTTTGCTCGGCCTCCTGCGTGCCGCCCAAGAAGACGGCCTCGACGGCATCAGCGTCGAAGCCTCGGCCGATGACGGCCAAGTCGTGATCGACGTGACCTATACGGCCAACGGCGTTTCCCTCTCGGGAGAGTCGCTGTGAAGTGGTGGGGCTGGCTCGGCGTCGCCGTGTTCGCTGGCGGCGTATCGCTCGCCGTCGCGTCGTGCCAGCACATTTGCGATGGCGTGGACGAAGTGACCTACATCACGCAGGGGTGCGCGCGGTGAGCAGCTTCGCCCGCAACTTCCTCCGCCTTCGCTTCTGGCTCGAAGGCCTCGACGGTGCCGAGCATCGTTCCCTCTCTCCCTACGAGCAGCGCATGGCCGACCGCCTGCGCTCTGAGGCCGCATGGCTGATCGAGGCGGCGCTGTGAAAAGGGTAGGCGAAGCTATCGCAATGTTCTGCGGGCTTGCTGCGATTTTCGCGGCGGGCTGCACGTTCCTTTGGGCCGGTATGTGGTTGGCACGCGGGCTCGTTCTGGTGGGGTGCCCTGCATGAGCTATCTCGGCGCACATCAAGCCTCGGTCAATGCCGCGCGCGCATCCTCCATGGAAGCGCTCCGCGCGTTCTCGCAGCGTCAGACCGCGCGCGATATGCAGACCGCAGAAGCGCGCGCAGCGCGCGGGCTTGTCTCAGTATCAACAAGTGGTTTTGCTGCTCTCCCAACCGCCATGCGGTGGGCAGAGCAGTGCATCACCATCGATCGCCACCAGTCCCGCGTCACGCGGCTGCGCAAGGGTGTTGGTGTCGGCGCGAAAGCGCTTTTGAACCTCGGCGAAGGTCCCTGCGAAAACAACGTGATGGTTACGCTCACGTACAGGGGCGACAACAGCGACTGGAAGCCGCGCCACGTCTCCGACTACATCCGCAAGGTCCGCGAGTGGTTCAAGGACCGCTGTCCCGGTGAACGCCTGCGCTACGTCTGGGTCGCCGAACTACAACAGCGTGGCGTCATCCACTACCACGCCGTCTTTTTCCTCCCCGCGGGGGTGCGCATGCCCCAGGCCGATCGCAAAGGCTGGTGGCCCCACGGGATGACCAACACGCTCAAGGCCACGGCACCCGTGGCGTACCTCATGAAGTACGCCAGCAAGGTCGAGAGCAAAACCATCGGAGGGTTTCCACGTGGCTCACGTATTTACGGCGTCGGAGGCTTGGACGCTCCTGGCGCTGCTTTCAAGCGCTGGGTTCTTTGGCCTGCTTATGTGCAGGGCAATGCTTCGGTCAACGACCGCTTCCGCCCTGCGACGGGAGGCGGCTACCTCAATGCTCAGACCGGCGAGTTTCTCGCGTCTGAGTTCGCACCAACAGGCGGCGGTTTTTCTAGCTTTATCCGAGTGCGGACTACCCCACGGACTGTCGATGCGTCAGGCCCGTTTTCGTGGTGGGCACGACCCGATGACAAGCCTACGTTGCATTGAGAGCAAGCCATGACCGTCGATCAATTCACCGACCTTATTGGGCACATCAACGCCGGGCTTGCGGTCCTGCTGTTCGCGCTCGGCTTCATCGGAGGCCAGCAATGAAAGCGCGAATCGTTGCGTGGGTCATCGTCCTGGGCCTGGCGTATGCGGGCTACTCGTTTGCATCGAAGTGGGACAACCCCTGGGGCAAGGTCGCCATGCCTGTCACTGCGGTGATGCCCTCCATGCCGCAGTGCGGAGAGGACTGCAAGAAATGACCGCCCTTGTTGCTGCGTACCTCAGTGCATGGGCCTTCGGCTACGTCCTCGGCTTCAAGCTCAAGATGATCCGCATCACGCTCGCTGCCGCCTAGAAATTGCCGTCCGGCAAACCGCTGCCAGTCGGCTACTGGCGTGTTCTTTCAGGAGTGTTTTCTATGAACAAGCGTTTCGCACAAATCGCGGCCGGTGCAGCCGGTCTGGCCGGTTCCGTGTCGGCCTTCGCGGTCGATCCGGCCACCGGCCTGGAGGCGGTTTCGAGCCTGTCCGGTTCCAGCACCGGCTACGGCCCCGTGATGTTCGGCCTGGCCGTCACAGTCGTCGGGATCATGATCGGCGTGAAGTGGATCAAGCGCGCTCGCGGCGCCGCTTAAGCCTCGGGCTTTTTCTGGTGGGCACCCTCGCGGGTGTTCACTGGTAAACGTCTGGAGCAACCATGGATCGCATCGCGCTTCTCTTTCTCGCTCTCGCCCTCGTGGCCTGTGCTGCCACCAACCGTCGCGACGACGCATTCAAGGACCGCATTCGTGCATGCGGAACCGTCATTGGGCCTTGCGGGAGTCAGGTGTGGTGAGGCTACTTGCTGTCGCATTGACGGCTTTGCTCACATTGCTTGCGTGCCTGCCAAGTGCGCATGCAGTGCTTCCCGCGGATGCCTATCTGTGGGGCTATCCGGGCAATGGCGGTGCGAACGGAACGTATCCGGGTAGCGGGTTTGTTTTCTCGACGCCTGATGCCGCGTGCAGTGCACAGCTTTGGTTGATGGAAAAGCAATCGGAGTATCCGAATGCTGCATATGTTGGCTCAAGCAAGGTGGATAACTGGACGTACAACTGCTTTTATTCGGGTACCCGTTGGGGGGTGGGATCGACCTATTTGCGACAAGTCAATAAGAGTGGAACTGCAAGCTGCCCTTTGAATAGCTCACCAGTGACGGGTGGTTGTCAATGCAACACCGGCTACGACGAGAGCGGTGGGCAGTGTGTGCCGCACACGAATCAGTGCACTGCGAAAACTGGAGTTGTGAGCATACTGAATTGGACGGAGGGCTATACGCGAACACCTGATGAGGGTGATCGACAGGCGGTAGGTCCGGTCATGTCGCCGCCGTCGAGTGGGGAAGTTTGCGATGGTGGTTGCGCCGTTTCTTTGCAGACCAGCGGGCCGGGCGTTCAACCTTATGTGAGTCAGTCGCCTACGGCTAACGGCCTCTATCGGCGTTCAGTGGATTACCCGAGTCTTGGTCTTGGCAAAGAGTGCACGATGGGTACAGCTGATGCTGGTGCGAAGAAAGAGACACCGCCTCCGGATTGCCCTGGTTCGGTTGGTGAGGTGGGTGGCAAGCCTGCATGCGTGGGTACAGCTGCGAAGCCTATAGCGCCTACTCCTTTGGGTGCTGCGCCGGGTGCTGCTCCAAATGCCGGCAATCCGCCAGCTGGTGGCAAGCCGGCGAGTGGTGATGGTTCGGGTACAGGTAGTGCAGGGCGCACGCCTGGTACGGGTTCTGGGGACGCGAGGGGAGGTCCTAGCGGTGCTGGTGTGGGTGGCAAGGGCGGTGGTGCTGGGGGCACGGCGTCGTCTTCTGCGGGTGGTACTGGTACGGGCGAGACGCCGACGCCCTGCGGTGCACCTGGGCAGGCGGAATGCGCGGTGAAGGTCAACGAGAAAGGCACACCCGAGGGCGTAGGCACCACCTATGACTCGGCCAAGGCCAAGATCGATGAAACCAAGACCAAGAACGACGAACAGTTGACCAAGGCTGCAGGCACTGGTGACAAGGGTTTCTTCGAACCGGTCCGCTCGATGTTCTGGGCGCCACCCGTTGCCGCGTGTGAAACCTTCGACCTTCCGCAACAGGTCGGCAGTCTGAAGCTCGATCCCTGCGGTGTGGTGGACGGCGTTCGCATGGCGATGGCCCTGGTCTGGGCCGGTGGTGGCTTGTTCCTGTGTCTCGGAATGATCAAGAGGAGTTTCTGACATGCCTTTGCTCGCTGCTTTCATCGGCTCCTTGGCCAGTGGCCTGGCTACGCTGTTCGCCACGCAGATGGCGTACACCACTGCGCTCAAGCTCGCGGCCTATGTCACTTGGATTACCGTCGCGGGCGTCTTCATCGCCTCCGTTTTCGTCTGCTGTTCGGCGCTCTACGGCATGCTCGGCAGCGTGAGCGGTGGCGCAGGCTGGACCCGCTATTTGTGGATGGGCCTCGGCATGTTCATCCCGCAGAACGCCGGTGCCGTCATGGCCTGCGTGGCCTCGGTCTGGATCGCTTCCAGCGTCTGGAAGATTCAGCGCATCGGTATTGAGAACTTCTCGAAATGACCGACTACGCATTGACCGGGAAGAAGGGCACCGGCAAGAGCAAAAACGCCGTCCGGCTGTTCCGCGATCGTTACCTCAAGCGCAAGCGTCGATGCGCCACCAATCTCGACATCGACCTCAAGGCCATGTTCGGTGTGCACTCGAAGCAAACTTACGTGCGTGTGCCCGACAAGCCCACCGCGTTCGATCTGCTCGCGGCCGGTCATGGCAATCCCGAGAGCTACGATGAAGATCTCAACGGCGGGCTCTTTCTCGATGAAATGGGAACCTGGCTCAACACCCGCACCTTTGCCGACAAGGAACGCGCTGCCACCCTCGATTTCTTCGCGCATGCGCGCAAGCACGGATGGGACACCTACTACATCATGCAAAACGTGCTTCAGGTCGACAAACAGCTGCGTGAGGCATTTATTGAGCAGACCGTGCGCCATACCCGATTCGATAAGGTCCGCGTGCCCTTCATTGGCTGGCTGCTCGCGCTGCTGTTCGGCGACAAGGCCGGCTATCTCCCGCGCTTCCACCTGGCTGTGGCTCGCATGGGCACCAACCCGCAGGAAATGGCCGCGGACCGCGCGACCTACACCGGCAAGGACATTGAGAAGTGCTACGACACGCGCCAGGTCTTCAAGCACGACTATCCGCACGGCACGCACTCGGTTCTCTCGCCCTGGCATGTCGAGGGCCGCTTTCTCGCGCCAGAGAAGCTCGGTTTCTGGGCGCAGGCATGGTTGGCCTTGACCAAACCGCAAAAGCCCGCCAAACGGGCGCCCAGGACCTTTGACCCGGGGTGGGCACGCGTCGTCAGCCTGTGCCGTCAGTTGCCACCCGCCGAGCGGCTTGGCGTGATGGCTCGATATGCGAGGGCAAGCGCCGGCCGGTAGCCCTGCGCTAGCGGGGCGGACGGTCAAGCGCCGCCGTCGCCACCCGTGGTCCAGTTCGTCGCCCCCTTGAACCTGCCCCTTTATTGCTAAGCCGGAAGTTCGGGGACCCGCTTGCGGGGGAAAGACCCTCGCGCACCCTGTACCCGGCAATTCGTCGCTGTGATCAATCTGCCCGCATGTCTGGAAGGTTTTCCGTTGGTGCCTTGCCTGGCTCTCTTCTCCCGTTGGTTCGGCCTTGTGCCATGCCTTCTCTGACTCCGTCTCGCACTGCGGTTCTGACCACGAGATACAGCGCATAAAACAGGGCCGTGGTGATCACTGCACCGATCACGGCCTGAAAGATCAGACCTTGCCACATGGCGTTTTGAAGTTCCTGAAGATGCCTATCCATTCCCGCTCCTCAACGTGTTGTTGCCAAATGTACTATGCTATGAAAACAATAGCGCTTAGTGAGGCGGGCTGATGTTGGTTGGCTATGCGAGGGTGTCCACGAATGAACAGGAAACGCAGCTCCAGTTGGACGCATTGAAGGCGGCAGGAGTCCGCACGATCTACGCGGAGAAGACGAGTGGGATTGGCCCTCGGCCAGAGCTGCACCGGGCGCTAAGTGCGTTGCGACCTGGCTACACGCTGGTGGTCTACAAAGTGGATCGGCTCGCTCGGAGTCTCAAGGACCTCTTGCATCTGCTCGAGCGTTTGCGTTCAGGCGGGGCATCGTTGCGATCGCTGACCGAGCCGGTTGACACGTCGTCAGCGATGGGCGAATTGGTGCTGCAAATTCTGGGAGCTGTTGCCCAGTTTGAGCGGTCGATCATCCGGGAGCGCTGCGAGGCCGGCCGGGTCGCCGCGAGGGCAAGGGGGGTTAGATTCGGGCGACAGCGGATGTTTTCCAAGACTGAAGACCGATTGGCCTTTGAGCTTTACACCCGAGGGAATTTGAGTTTCAAGGAGATTGGCGGGTTGCTTGGTGTGAGCTACACCGCCGCTAGGGACGCGGTTCGGCGGGAGATTGCCTTCCGCCGCTGACCGAAATTTTTAACGTACAACACTAAAATCTTGCAATGCTGGACGACCGTGCCAAGTTGCTCCTCAAGACGCTGGTCGAGCGTTATATCGCCGAAGGCCAACCGGTCGGGTCGCGGACTTTGTCGCGCGCCCCGGGCCTTGACCTGTCTCCCGCGACCATCCGAAACGTCATGTCCGACCTCGAGGGTTTGGGGCTGATCACCAGCCCACACACCTCGGCCGGACGCATTCCCACCGCGCGCGGCTACCGGCTGTTCGTCGACACCATGCTCACCGCCCAGCGCGAGCACATGAACGCGCCGAGCCACCTGCCCCCTGACCAGCCGCAGAAGGTGATTGCCAACGCGGCCAACCTGCTGTCCAACCTGTCGCAGTTCGTCGGCGTGGTCATGACGCCGCGGCGCGCCTCGGTCTTCAAGCAGATCGAGTTCCTGCGGCTCTCGGACCGGCGGCTGCTGGTGATCATCGTCTCGCCCGACGGCGACGTGCAGAACCGCGTGATCTTTCCGGAAGCCGATTACACGCAGTCGCAGCTGGTGGAAGCATCGAACTACATCAATGCCCACTACGCGGGCCTGACCATCGAGCAGGTGCGCGACCGCCTGCAGTCCGAGGTCGAAAAACTGCGCGGCGAAATTGCCGCGCTGATGCAGGCGGCGGTCAAGGTCAGCTCCGAGGTGCTCACCGAGGCGCAGGAAGACGACGTGGTGATCTCCGGCGAGCGCAACCTGCTTTCCGTCACCGATTTTTCGAGCGACATGGGGCAGCTGCGCCGTGCCTTCGAGCTGTTCGAGCAGAAGGCGCAGCTGATGCGGCTGCTCGACGTGTCGAGCAAGGCAGAGGGCGTGCGCATCTTCATCGGCGGCGAAAGCCAGGTGGTGCCGATCGAGGAGCTTTCCATCGTCAGCGCCAACTATGAAGTCGACGGGCAGGTGGTGGGCACGCTGGGCGTGATCGGCCCCACCCGCATGCCGTACGAGCGAATGATCCAGATCGTGGACATCACCTCGCGGCTGGTCAGCAATGCGTTGAGCCACCGCAAGTGAGCGACGCCGCGAATAGAATCGTGGCCTCTCGTGGGCCGTTAGCTCAGTTGGTTAGAGCAGCGGACTCATAATCCGTTGGTCGATGGTTCAAGCCCATCACGGCCTACCAATTGCATTCATTTCTGAGCTTGGTCCGCCAGGGGCCAAAAATGGATGCTATAATCGATAGCTGTGCGGCTGTAGCTCAGTTGGATAGAGTACTTGGCTACGAACCAAGGGGTCGTGGGTTCAATTCCTGCCAGCCGCACCACTCTTTGAAGGGTTAGGACATTACGTGTCCTAACCCTTTTTCTTTTGCGCGGCTCTCTGCGGAATATTTTTCCGTTCAACGAGATCACGGGCAATGTTCCCGCTCCGGGCTCCATTCAATGCAATCGATCCTGCGCCGGATCGCCCTCGACCTTCGGGTGCTGTTGAGGCATTCTTGTTGTTCACCGGAGGAGCCGGAAGAAAACGAGCCGCTTGAGAACCTTCGTCTTCCTTCACGCCGGGTGAGCCGCTGCCTTGAGGCGCCGCGCCCGGCCAGACCTGTTTTTCGATGCCAGAACAGTTGCAGAAACCAGACGCCGATCGTCCTGCTTCGACAACAACACTGCGGCCGCCGCCCGTCATTTGGCTCACGGGGCTGTCCGGCGCGGGAAAGTCCACCATCGCCGCCGCCTTGCAGCCCTTGCTGCGCGCCAGGGGCGTGGGTGCCGTGCGGCTGGATGGCGACGAGGTCCGCAAGGGACTGAACCACGGGCTCGGCTTCAGCGCGGAAGACCGCCACGAGAACATCCGCCGCATTGCCCACATCGCTCGGCTGTTGAACGAGCAGGGCATGGTGGCAATCGTTGCCGTCGTTTCACCGCTGCAGGCGCTCCGGGATCTCGCGCGCTCGATCGTCGGCCCTTCGTACCACGAGGTCTTCGTGCACGCGCCCCTGGAAGTCTGCGAGCGGCGCGACCCCAAGGGGATGTATGCGCGAGCGCGGCAGGGCGCGATCGCGCGCTTCACCGGCGTGTCCGACATCTTCGAAGCCCCGGCAAACCCCGCGCTCACAGTCGACACTTCCAGCTGCGATGTCTCGGCTGCGGTGCAGCAGATCATGGCTTCGCTGGAGGGAACGGCGCCAACCCGGACGCTGCATCAATGACGCCCGCAAGAAAAAACCACCTGATGATTGCCGGCACGGGGCGCGCCGGCACGACCTTCCTCGTCCAGTACCTGGCGGCTTGCGGGCTGGACACGCATCTTGCAAGGCATCCGGACGCGAGCACCTACAACGGGGACGCCAACGCGGGCCTCGAGGACCTGCCCTTCGACAACCCCGATCTGCCCTACGTCATCAAGTCGCCCTGGCTGCATGCCTATGCCACGCGCCTGCTCGCGGACCCGTCCATCGCGCTCGATGCGGTGATCTTTCCGATGCGCAGCATCGTGGAAGCCTCCACCAGCCGCGTGGTCAACGAGCTGCGCGCACGGTATGCCATGGAGGGCCTGCCGGACGATTGCCGGCTCTGGGAGTCGTGGGGGACCACGCCGGGCGGCATCGTCTATTCGCTCAACCCGATCGACGAAGCACGCCTTCTTGCGCTGGGCTTTCATGAGTTGATGCACACGCTGGTCAAGCACGACGTGCCGCTGGTGATGCTCGACTTTCCGCGTCTCGTGGAGGACCCGGCGTATCTCTACGACAAGCTGCATCCGGTCCTGGGTGCGAAGCTCGACAGGGAGCGGGCGCTGTCGGCCCATCGGGAGACGGCGGTGCCGTCGAAGGTCCGCGTGGGCAGGGAGCTTGCTGCCCACACCGCGCAGGCGCCGGGCAGCATCGAATTTCCTTCCCAGGCCACCCTGGACCGCGTGGCGATCAAGCGTGAGCTGGACAAGGCCGTGTCCGAGTGCGCGGTGCTCCAGCGGAAACTCGACGAGGCAATGGCTTGCCGCGCTGAGCAGCAGCGCGAACTGGACGAAGCCATTGCCGGCCGCACGGCCTGCCAGCAGCATTTGAGCGAGGCAATCGCCGAACGCGATGCGCGCCAACATGAACTCGCCGAATGCCAGCGCAGCCAGGCCGTTCTCGCGCAGGACCTGGAGCGCGCGAGATTGCGCACCTCGCACCTGGAAGCGCAATGCACGGCACTTCGGGCCTCGAACTCGTGGCGCGTGACGGCGCCGCTGCGCACCCTGTCGCGAATGTTGAAAATACGGTGAAAAGCCCATCCCTTCCTTGAGACCAGAGGTTCTACCAAGTTGAGCAAAGCATTCACCAAGGAAACCGAGAGCGACGGTGACGACGACGGCGGTGAAAGCACCGCGCCCGCACTGCCGAGCGGCAGCAAGAACTACATGACGCCGGCCGGCTATGCCCGCCTGCGCGACGAACTGCTTCAGCTGATGGACGAAGAGCGCCCGAAGGTCGTCGAAGCCGTGCACTGGGCCGCCAAGAACGGCGACCGCTCCGAGAATGGCGACTATCTCTACGGCAAGAAGCGGCTGCGGGAAATCGATCGGCGCATCCGCTTTCTCACCAAGCGGCTCGAAATCGCCGAAGTGACCGATCCGTCGGTCCATCACGGCAGCGACCAGGTGTTCTTCGGCGCAACAGTGCGCTATGTGGACGAAACGGGCGACGAGCGCAGCGTGACGATCCTGGGCATCGACGAGGCGGACAGCGCCCAGTCGCAGGTCAGCTGGATCTCCCCGATTGCCCGCGCGCTGCTCAAGTCGCGCGAAGGCGACGTGGTGAAGCTCGTGACGCCGGGCGGCGCCCATGAGGTCGAGCTGCTGTCGGTCAGCTATCCGGCGCCGGGCACGGCGCGCTAGCCTTCCTGCCCGCCGGTCAGGGCGCGGGAACCGTCCTTGCGGCGGTCAGCACAGAGGCCGTGCGCCGCGCGGCACGCAGCACGCTGTCCAGGTGGGTGCGGTCGCGCACCGCAATCACGAAGCGCAGGTCGGTCGAATCCTGCGGCGTCTCGTCGGCCATTTCGACGTGCGTGATGTCGGCTTCGGCGTCGGCCAGGGTCGCGGCCACGCGCGCGAGCACGCCCTTGTCGTTGCGCACCGTGATGACCACGCCGGTTTCGAAGGTGCGGGTCGGCTCGTCCGCCCATTCGACCGCGAAGAAACGCTCGCTGTCCTTGTGGCGCAGGCGCTGGCCCACGCCGCAGGACTCGGTGTGCACGACCAGCCCTTCGCCATGGCCGAGATAGCCCACGATCTCGTCGCCCGGAATCGGCCGGCAGCACAGCGCAAAGCGGACCGACGAGTTCTCGCTGCCATCCAGCGTGACGGCGCCCTGGGAAATGGTCTCGTGCGAGATGAAGCGCTCGCGGCTCAGCAGCAGCGCATCGGGCCGCTCGCCGAGTTCGGACAGCATGGCCACCAGCCGCTTTGCCACGATGCTGGCAATCCGCTTGCCCAGGCCAATGTCGGTCAGCAGCTCGGCGCGCGTGCGGTTGCCGGTGAAGCGCAGCAGCTTTTCCCACAGCGCCTGGTGCTCGGCGTCCTCGGCCGGCAGCTTGCTGAGGCCTTCGGCGCGCAGTGCCTGGGCCAGCAGCTTCTCGCCCAGGCCTTCGGACTCGGCATGGGCCAGGGTCTTCAGGTAGTGGCGGATCTTGGAGCGCGCCCGGCCGGTTCGCACGAAGCCGAGCCACGCGGGATTGGGCGTGGACACGGGCGCGGTGATGACCTCGACCACGTCCCCGTTCTTGAGCTCCGTGCGCAGCGGCACCTGGTCGCCGTTGATGCGTGCCGCGGAGGTGTGGTCGCCGATGTTGCTGTGGATGGCGTAGGCAAAGTCGACCACCGTGGCGCCGCGCGGCAGCGCGAGGATCTGGCTCTTCGGCGTGAAGACGTAGACCGCATCCGGGAACAGGTCGACCTTGACGTGGTCCCAGAACTCGGCGGCGTCGCGGGTTTCGTCCTGGATGTCGAGCAGCGACTGCAGCCACTTGGTGCCGAGCCGGTCGTTGCTGGCCGCGTTCGGCTCGGCCGCCTTGTAGAGCCAGTGCGCCGCCACGCCCGATTCGGCCACCACGTGCATGGCCTCGGTGCGCAGCTGGAACTCCACGTTCACGCCGGCCGGACCCACCAGCGTGGTGTGCAGCGACTGGTAGCCGTTGAGCTTGGCGATCGCGATGTGGTCCTTGAACTTGCCCGGCAGCGGCTTGTACATCTGGTGCAGGATGCCAAGGCCGGTGTAGCAGGCGATCACGTTCGGCACGATCAGGCGAAAGCCGTAGATGTCGGTCACCTGGGCGAAGCTCAGGTGCTTTTCCTCCATCTTGCGGTAGATCGAATAGAGCGTTTTCTCGCGTCCCGCGATGCGCAGCGTCATGTTGGCGTTGGCAAAGGCGGTCTCGACCTCGCGCTGCACCTTCTGGATCAGGTCGCGGCGGCGCCCGCGCGCCTTGGCCACGGCCTTGGACAGGGTGGCATAGCGCCACGGTTTCAGATGGCGGAACGACAGTTCCTGCAGTTCGCGGTACGTTTGGTTCAGGCCCAGCCGGTGCGCGATGGGCGCGTAGATTTCGAGCGTTTCGCGTGAGATCCGGGCCCATTTCTCGCGCGGCGCATCGTCGAGCGTGCGCATGTTGTGCGTGCGGTCGGCCAGCTTGACCAGGATCACGCGCACGTCGCGCGCCATGGCCAGCAGCATCTTGCGGAACGACTCGGCCTGGTTTTCCTCGCGGGTGTTGAACTGCAGCTTGTCCAGCTTGGTGAGCCCGTCGACCAGCTCGGCCACCGGCGCGCCGAAGCGCTCGATCAGCTCGGGCTTGGTGACCCCGCAGTCCTCGATGGCATCGTGCAGCAGGGCGGCCATCAGCGCCTGTGCGTCGAGCTTCCATTCGGCGCATTGCGCCGCTACGGCAATGGGGTGGGTGATGTAGGGCTCGCCGCTGTTGCGCAGCTGGCCCAGGTGGGCTTCGTCGGCAAAGCGGTAGGCGCGGCGCACCAGCTCGGTGTCTTCGGGGCTCAGGTAGTCGAGCCTGGCGGTCAGCGCGGCAAAGCTCGCGGCAGCCGCATTCAGCGCCGCCGGGCTCGGCTTGGGCGTGCCCCCCGTGGGGGCATGGGACTGATGTTTGGCAACCGCGCTCATGGCTACCACTTTAGCGTGACCGCTCTATGGACGCGTCCAGACGTAAAAAAAGCACCGCTTTGCGGTGCCTTTTCGTTGCAGGGCTGCGTCAGAAACAACGATCAGCCCGGCACCTTCTTGAGCATTTCCAGGCCGATCTTGCCTTCGGCGATTTCGCGCAGGGCCGTGACGGCGGGCTTGTTCTTGCTCTCGATCTTGGGTGCATGGCCCTGGCTCAGCATGCGCGCACGGTAGGTGGCGGCCAGGACCAGCTGGAAGCGGTTGGGGATCTGAAGCAGGCAATCTTCGACGGTGATGCGGGCCATGATGGAGTCTTTCGGTCGGTGAGCAGGAAATCAGGGGATGTTCAGGGCGGCGAATGTGTCGGCACGTGCGCGGCGCTGTGCAGAATACCGAAGCCGCTGAGCGTGGACGATCGCCTTGAGATCGAAAAGCGCGCGCTCAAATAACTCGTTGATTATAACGAAGTCGAATTCCCCCGCCCGGGCCATCTCTTCGGCGGCATTCTTGAGGCGCAGCTCGATGACGGCCGCGCTGTCTTCGCCGCGCCGCTCCAGCCGGGAGCGCAGTTCTTCCCAGCTGGGCGGCAGGATGAAGATCATCACGGCGTTGGCGAAGGTCTTGCGGATCTGGATGGCGCCCTGGAAGTCGATTTCCAGGATGACGTCGGCCCCCTGGGCGATGCGCTCCTCGATGGCTTTCTTGGAGGTGCCGTAGCGGTGCCCGTGCACGTGGGCCCACTCCACGAACCCATCCGCCGCGATCATGGCGTCGAATTCGGAGGGCGAGGTAAAGAAATACTCCCGGCCGTGCTTTTCCTGCCCGCGCGGTGGCCGGGTGGTGTGGGAAACCGAGGGCTGGACGGCTGTGTCCAGCTCCATGAGCGCCTTGACCAGGCTCGATTTGCCGGCACCGCTGGGTGCCGCCACGACAAAGATGTTGCCTGGATAGTCCATTCGCTCGCTCATTCGATGTTCTGTACCTGTTCGCGCATCTGCTCGATCAGCACCTTCATGTCCACGCCGATGCGGGTGAGCTCCAGCGCGGCCGACTTGGAGCCCAGTGTATTGGCCTCGCGATGCAGCTCCTGGATCAGGAAGTCCAGCCGCTTGCCGATTTCGCCGCCCTTCTTGAGCAGCCGCTCGATCTCGTCGAGGTGCGAATTCAGCCGCGTGAGCTCTTCCGCCACGTCGATGCGGATGGCAAAGGCGGTGGCCTCGGTCAGCGCGCGGTCCTGGGCGGCCTCGGGCAGGGTGCCGCCGGTCAGGCCCATGGCTTCCTGCCAGCGCTCCAGGAAACGAGCGCGCTGCTGCTCGACCAGCTGCGGAATCAGCGGACCGGCCTGTTCGACCAGCGCGCGCAGCTGGGCGAGGTGGGCCTCCAGCATCTTGGCGAGCCGCGCGCCTTCGCGCTGGCGGGCCGACATCAGCGCATCCAGCGCCTTGCCGGCCACCTCGAGCAGGTCGCCGCCCCAGTCGCCGCGGGCGGCGCTGTCGCCGCCGGCCAGGCGCAGCACGTCGGCCACGCTCAGTTCGCGGGCGCCCGGCAGCCAGGCCTTGATGCCGTCCTGCACGCCGTTGAGCCGCTGCAGCAGCTTGACGGAGGGCTCGACGACGCCCGCCTGGGCGGTGTTCTCGATGGCGGCGCGCACCTCCACCTTGCCGCGCTTGAGCTTGCCCGTGAGCAGCTCGCGCAGCGCGGTTTCATGCTGGCGCAGTTCCTCCGGCAACTTGAAGGTGAGGTCGAGGAAGCGGCTGTTGACCGAGCGGATTTCGACCCCGAGACGGCCCGCGGCGGCAGGCCGTGCCTCGGCTTCGGAGTGGCTGCCGGCGGGGCCGTTCTGGCCACTGGCATAGCCGGTCATGCTGTAAACTGGCATTGCGCCTCACTATGGTTTTGCTTGCAAGCACCGAGGCGTCGGCATGGCGTTCGCTTGCCGCACCATCGCCTTCGGGCGAAACTCCCGGATTATGTCAAAGGTCAAGCCTTCGCCCCTGCTGCCCGATACGGTCATTGGCGGTTACCGCATCGTTCGCCGGCTTTCCGCAGGCGGTTTTGGCGTTGTCTACCTCGCCATAGACCCCAGCGGACAGCAGGTTGCCATCAAGGAATACCTGCCATCTTCGCTCGCCACGCGCGGGCCGGGCGAGCTGACGCCCGAAGTGGCGCCCGAAAAGCTCTCGCTCTACCGGCTCGGCCTCAAGAGCTTTTTCGAGGAAGGGCGCTCGCTCGCGCAGATTTCGCACGCCTCGGTGGTCAGCGTTCTCAACTTCTTTCGCGAGAACGAAACCGTCTACATGGTCATGAACTACCTGGAGGGCGCCACCCTGCAGGACTTCGTGGTGACCGCGCGCGACCTGAAAAGGCCCAAGGTCTTCCGCGAATCGACCATCCGGTCGCTGTTCGACGAGATCCTGCGCGGCCTTCGCATCGTGCACCAGTACAAGATGCTGCACCTGGACATCAAGCCCGCCAACATCTTCGTCACCGACGACGACCGGGCGGTGCTGATCGACTTCGGCGCCGCGCGCGAGGTGCTCAGCAAGGAGGGCATCTTCATCCGGCCGATGTACACCCCCGGCTTTGCCGCGCCCGAGATGTACCGGCGCGACTCGTCGATGGGTCCCTGGACCGACATCTACGCCATCGGTGCCTGCATCTATGCCTGCATGCAGGGCTATCCGCCCAACGACGCCCCGCGCCGCATCGAGAAAGACCGGCTCAGCCTGTCGCTGTCGCGCCTGCGCGGCGTGTACTCCGACAATCTCATCGAGGTGGTCGAATGGTGCATGTCGCTCGATCCGCTCTCGCGTCCGCAGTCGGTCTTTGCGCTGCAAAAGGAGCTCAGCCGCGAAGGCGAGCGCCGCTATACCAAGCTCACCGTCGGCGAAAAGGTGCGGCTTTCATTTGACAACATCCGCTCCTTCGACAAGAAGGCCCTGCCTAGGGCGGCGGCACCTACCACGCGCCCGGCATGAAATTCTCGGTATTCCAGGTCAGCCGCAAGGGCGGCCGTCTCAAGAACGAAGACCGCATGGGCTACTGCTACACGCGGGAGTCGGGCCTTTTCGTGCTGGCCGACGGCATGGGCGGCCACCCCGAGGGCGAGGTTGCGGCCCAGCTGGCGCTGCAGACCATCGCGGCCCTCTACCAGCGCGAAGCGCGCCCCACCGTCAAGGACGTCAAGGCCTTCCTGGCCGAATCGGCCATGGCGGCGCACCAGCAGATCATGCGGTACGCGAGCCACAAGGCCATGCTCGACACGCCGCGCACCACCGTCGTCGCGGCGCTGCTCCAGGGCACCACGGCCACCTGGATGCACTGCGGCGACTCGCGCCTCTACGTGGTGCGCGACGGCCGCCTGCTGACCCGCACGCGCGACCATTCGCATGCCGAGCGCCCGCGTCCGCATGGCGCGGACATGCCGGTCAACCGCAACCTGCTGCTCACCTGCCTGGGCTCGCCGACCACGCCGCTGTTCGACATTTCGGCCCCGCTGCAGCTGCAGCGCGGCGACCGCATCATGCTGTGCTCCGACGGCGTCTGGGGCGTGCTCGACGACGCCGTCATCGTGCACACGCTGTCCTCCGACAAGCCGGTGTCCGACGCCGCGCCCGACCTGGCCGAAATGGCGCTGCGCAAGGGCGGCGCGCACAGCGACAACGTCACGCTCATCGCCCTCGAATGGGAAATGCCCGATTCGACGGGCGAAGACCGCGGCGTTTCCACCGAGACCATCGACGACGGCGTCTTTGCTTCCACCATCCAGGCCGGCATGCCCGCGGACGGCGAACTCGACGCGCTCGACGACCTCGACGAAGACGCCATCGAGCGCTCGATTGCCGAAATCAACGAAGCCATTCGCCGTTCGGCAGCCAAGAAAACCTGATCGCCTGGCTGCTTCGGCTTGCGGGCCGTCTGCGCTTTTTGTTCCACATACCTCTCACAAAAAAATGACTGCTTTCACACGAAGCGGCGGCCGTGCCGCCGACCAGCTGCGCCCGGTGCGCATCACCCGCGGTTTCACCATCCACGCCGAGGGCTCGGTGCTCATCGAATTCGGCCAGACCCGCGTGCTGTGCACCGCCTCGGTCGAAGAGCGCGTGCCGCCGCACAAGCGCGGCAGCGGTGAAGGCTGGGTCACGGCCGAATACGGCATGCTGCCGCGCGCCACCCACACGCGCAGCGACCGCGAAGCCGCCCGCGGCAAGCAAAGCGGCCGCACGCAGGAAATCCAGCGCCTCATCGGCCGCTCGATGCGCGCCGTGTTCGACCTGGCCGCGCTGGGCGAGCGCACCATCCACCTCGACTGCGACGTGCTGCAGGCCGATGGCGGCACCCGCACGGCGGCCATCACCGGCGCCTTCGTCGCCGCGCAGGACGCCGTCAACAAGCTGCTGGCCGCCGGCACGATCCCCGCGTCGCCCATCAGGGGCCATGTCGCGGCCATTTCGGTCGGCATCGTTGCCGGTACGCCGCTGCTCGACCTCGAATACACCGAAGACTCCGCCTGCGATACCGACATGAACGTCGTGATGACCGGCGCCGGCCACTTCGTCGAAGTGCAGGGCACCGCCGAGGGCGCGGCCTTCTCGCGCGAGGAGATGAACCTGCTGCTCGGCCTGGCCGAAAAGGGCATTGGCGAACTGATCGTGCTGCAGCAGCAGTCCCTCGTTTCGAAGTGATCGATCGGTCGATGGCGATGAAACTGGTCCTGGCCTCCAACAACGCCGGCAAGCTTGCCGAACTCCAGCAATTGTTTGCGGAGCTGGCCGTGACGCTCGTGCCCCAGTCGGCGTTGGGCGTGGGCGAGGCCGAGGAGCCGTTTCGCACTTTCGTCGAAAACGCGCTGGCCAAGGCGCGCCATGCCAGCGCCGCGACCGGCCTGCCGGCCATTGCCGACGACGCAGGCATTTGCGTCGACGCCTTCGGCGGCCTGCCGGGCGTGGACACCGCGTTCTATGCCACGCAGTTCGGCTATGCCAAGGGCGACGCCAACAACGTCAAGGCGCTGCTCGAGCAGCTCGACGGCGTGGCCAACCGGCGCGCCGCGCTTGTCAGCACGCTGGTTGCGCTGCGCGGGCACGACGACCCCGAGCCGCTCATCGCAGTCGGTCGGGTCGTCGGTGAAATCACGAAGGCGCCCATCGGCGACAACGGCTTCGGCTTCGATCCTGTCATGTACCTGCCCGGCTTCGGCAAGACCTTTGCCCAGCTGCCGCCCGAGGTAAAAAACGCCAACAGCCACAGGGGCCAGGCGGCCAAGGCCATGCTGGCGCTGATGCGCGAACGCTGGTTCTGAGCGATGGCCTCTGTCGTTCCCATCCAGCCCGTACAGCCCGCGGGCGCACCGCAGGCCAACGACGTGCTGCACTGGATGCGGCCCGGCCCGCTGCAGCTCGCGGCGCTGCCGCCGCTCTCGCTCTACATCCATCTGCCCTGGTGCCTGCGCAAGTGCCCCTACTGCGACTTCAACTCGCACGAGTGGCGCGCCACCAACGAGGCCGAGGCCGAGGGCATTCCCGAGCCGGCGTACCTCGACGCGCTCATTGCCGACCTGGACGCTGCGCTGCCGCTCATCTGGGGCCGCACCGTCCACACCATCTTCATCGGCGGCGGAACGCCAAGCCTTTTTTCGCCGCAGGCCATCGACCGCCTGCTCGGCGATGTGCGCGCCCGCCTCAAGCTGGCGCCCGAATGCGAGATCACGCTCGAAGCCAACCCCGGCACCTTCGAGCGCAACCGCTTCCGCGCCTACCGCAGCGCGGGCGTCACGCGGCTTTCGGTGGGCGTGCAGAGCTTCAACGACGAGCACCTGAAGGCGCTCGGCCGCGTGCACGACCGCGCCCAGGCCATTGCCGCCATGGAAGAAGCCGCGAGCGCGTTCGACACCTTCAACCTCGACCTGATATATGCGCTGCCGGGCCAGACGCTCGAGGGGCTGGACGCCGACCTGACCCAGGCGCTGGCGCTCGCGCCGCCGCACATCTCGGTGTACCACCTCACCATCGAACCCAACACCTGGTTCGCCAAGTTTCCGCCGGCGCTGCCCGAAGACGACCTGGCCTACGCCATGCTCGACCGCATCGCCGAGCGAACCGCCGCCAGCGGCATGTCGCGCTACGAAGTGTCGGCCTATGCGCGCAGCGGCCACGCCTGCGCGCACAACCTCAACTACTGGCAGTTCGGCGACTACCTGGGCATTGGCGCCGGCGCACACAGCAAGCTGAGCTTCGCGCACCGCATCGTGCGCCAGGTACGCTTTCGCGAGCCGCGCCTGTACATGAACAACGCCCGCACCGGCGCCGCCGTGGCGCAAAGTGACGAAGTGGCGCTGGCCGACTTGCCGTTCGAGTTCATGCTCAACGCGCTGCGCCTGAAGGAGGGCTTCACGCTGCCCCAGTTCAGCGAACGCACCGGGCTGGCCATGACCAGCATTCAAAAGGGCCTGGAGGAAGCCGAGCGCAAGGGCCTCATCGCGCGCGACCTGCATCGCGTGTGGCCCACCGAGCGCGGGCTGGACTTCCTGAGCGACCTGCAGTCGCTCTTCCTGCCCGACGAGTAACGGGCCGGCGTCAGCATAAAATCGACGGTTCCGGAGAGTTGGGTGAGTGGTTTAAACCAGCAGTCTTGAAAACTGCCGACGTGAAAGCGTCCGTGAGTTCGAATCTCACACTCTCCGCCAGAATCGATCCTTGGCAGTTTTTGAAAGTCCCGTGCAGTCCATGCGACGGGACTTTTTCATTGGGGGATGCGTCCTTTTGAGTCCGGCGCAATCTGCGATAGGCCGCCCCTAGCCAGCTACCAAACATGGCATCAGTCATGGTATTTTCGAGCCGATACCATGACCCTCACTGTTAAAGCTGTTGATGCGGCCAAACCGCGCGAGAAGGCCTACAAGCTGACCGACGCGCACGGCCTATATTTGTTCGTCTCGCCCACTGGCGCGAAGAGCTGGCGTGCGAACTACACCGCGGGCGGAAAGCAAAAGACAAAGACGTATGGCCTCTACCCTCCCGTGAGCCTGGCGGATGCCCGAAAAGCTCATGCGGCTGCTCGTGAGGCGCCGCAGGCCGAGGTGGCGGCGCCCACCTTCGAGACCGTGGCGCGCGACTGGCTCAAGGCGAAGCTGCCAACGCTATCCAACGGCAAGCATCAAATTCAGGTCGAGAACACGCTGGAGCGGTATGCCTTCCCGCTGCTCGGATCGCGGCCGATCAATGCCATCCCGCGCTCGGAGTTGGTCACGGTGGTGCGAGCGGCGCAAGCTGGCGGCAAGATCGAGACGGGACATCGTGTGGCGAGTCGCATCTCGGCTGTCTTCGACTTCGCGCAGGATACGGGCTTGCTTCAGCAGCATGGTGCGGCAGGGCTAACGCGCGTGCTCATCGCGAGAAAGACAAAGAAGCCGATGGCGAGCATTCCGGCGGAAGAGGCCGGTGAGCTGATGCGCGCCATTGATGGCTATGAAGACTCGGTGACTCGGCTCGGCCTGCAGCTGCTGGCTCACACGTTCGTCCGCGTGGGCGAGCTGCGCGGCATGCTGTGGGGGGAGCTGAAGGAAAAGGGCGCGGTGTGGGTGGTGCCTGAAGCGCGCATGAAGATGCGCATTCCCCATGTAGTGCCTTTGTCACGGCAAGCGCAGGCGATTCTTGCGACGCTGCGAAAGATGAGCGGCGACGGCTCGCTGGTTCTCGACTCTCCGATTCGTCCCGGACACCCGCTATCGGAGAACACATTTCTGTTTGCCTTGTACCGCCTGGGCTACCGCGGTCGCATGACCGCGCACGGCTTCCGGGCGTTGGCATCGACGGTGCTCAATGAGCGCTCGGGCTTCGCTCACGATGTGATCGAGCGGCAGCTCGCGCACAAGGAAACCGATGCAGTCCGCGCGGCATATAACCGCGCGGAATACCTCACGCAGCGACGTGAGCTGATGCAGTGGTGGTCGGACTGGCTTGAGGCGGCTCAACGCAACGACGAAGGTCCGAAACGCGCCAGCGAGTGAGGCCGGCAATCTTGACGGGCTGCGGAAGCTCTTCCAGCTTGACCTTGTTCCAGAACGTCGAGCGACCCATCGAGAGCATTGCGGCAGCCTCGGCCGCGGGGACTAGAAGTTTTTCGCTCATGGCGTTCCTTGAATGTTGTGTGCGGAGGCTCGTGCGGCACGGTGGGTGCTTAGCCATTGCTCGGCGTCGGCGGCGGGACCGAGGGCGCCGGTGACCCGGCGGCGGGTGTTCATGGCGCCGGCCTGGCGCCATGTGATTTCGACGGCGCCAGCGGCTACCGCGAGCACGCGTTTCGAGAGCGCGATGTCGTAATGGCTTCCGCTTGTGGCGGCTGGCGATTGCCACCATTTACGGTCAATGCCAATGCTCGCGGCCATCGTGTGTAGTTCGTCGTCGGTGTCGGCCAGCATGTGGCACATCACCATCCGGCCAAACTTGGCGCGCATGTTGTCGACGTAGACGGTCACAGCGTGAGCCTCCGAAACGACACGACCCATACCCATGGATTGGCCGTCCAACTGCCGGGGCCATGAATCGATTCCCACAGCGCTCGGAAAGAGGCGCGAGGCGAGTAAGTGCCGTCCACCTCTGCTTGACCGTACAGACTCCACAGGCCGCTCGGTGTCTTTTCGATGCCCTCTGCGATGGATTCGGCTTCGCCAATGTCCTGCAGGCGCTCGACTCGCACGCTGTTGATTTCGAGGTCGATGCGGCTCATAGCGCGGGGCATATGAATGGCCGGGCGCTTCTTGATCTCGTAGGGCTCGACTTCGGTGCAGTCGTCTTCCGAGGGCGCCAAGCCGCCTTCCAGGCATGCCCGCCCTTTGTCTGATTCGACATACACCGGCCCAACGTAGCCATGGTCTTCGACGCGCAGGGTGGTCTCGCGCACCCAAAGCCGATCGCCTGACTGACCGTAAGGGCAGCACTCCATTAGCCGTGCGTGGCTGATGTCGTGCCACCGCATCGCAGAGTCCCGAAAGTGCCAGTCGTAGCCGAGCGAGTCGCTGCGGTCGAACTCGGTCACGGCGCCAAAACCAGCCAAGCGCGCGATCTCGCGGCGTGTTTGCTTCTTCGGGTCCGCGTCGCGCAGTACGGCGCGCACCATGGGGCCCGCGTAGAGAATGGGCTTCTCTTTCGGGAACTGGGCGACCGGCACGTGGCTGGCGCAGACGAACTCGGGCGGCATCATGCTGGCTCCTTCTGCAGCATCCGGCGGAGGCGCAGCTGCAGCGCGGCGGCGGCATCAAGTCGAGCATGTAATCCTTCGAGCGCCTCGGCGCTCAGCGGATAGCCCGACCGGCGAACGAGGCGCGCAGCGTCCTGCAGCGTGTGCAGGTCATGCGGGTTGTGGAACTCGACAGTCATCCGGCTGGCGGTGACATCAACGCCAGCCACGGAAACGAGCGGGCCGGCGCATGCAATCTCTGTTGCAGCCATTGCGTCGGTGGTGGCGAGAATCGCCTCGACTAGCTCCACGCGTCGGGCGGGCGCCAGCTCGGGGGCAAGGCGCTTCACCACGCGCCAAAGGGCGGTTCTGCTGCTCATGCTGTCGCCCGCTGTTCTGCTGCGGCCTGGCGCAGCGTGAGGTGGTAGGAGGTGGCGGCGGCCTCGGCCATCTGCTGCGGCGTGCTGTTGCGCAGCATTTCTTCGTAGATCTCGAGGCCGGCGACGATGGCATGCAGGCCGGGGCCGTCGAACCCGTAGCGTCCATGGCGCCCACGGATGCCGTCGCAGCGGATCAGCGCATCGCGAGCAGCGACCATGGGCGCGACGCATACCGGGTCGATCTGCTCGGCGCGAATGAGGCCGACGTTGATGCACGATGCGAGGCGGTCGAACATGTCGTCATCGGTCGTGCCGGCCTTGAGCTGGCAGAACGCATCGTGCAGCTTCAACATCACCTCATCTGCAGTGCCTGAGTGTGTGTCCTGGCGCGCGGCGATGACCATTGCCCAGGTCGCAGGGTTGACGTTGGAACGGGGGAGTCGGCGCTTCATGCGGCCTCCAGTAGTGATGGTTGATGGCCCATCCGCGCGGCGAATTCGATGCGCGCGCGGGCGAGTTCGAAATACCCTAGTGGGTTGCCCTGTTCGTCTTCGTCGCGCTCGATGCCGATGAAGCGAAAGCCTTCCAGCACTGCGGCCTTGCCGGTGCTGCCGGAGCCCATGAAGGGGTCGAGAAGCAGCCCTTGGGGGGGAGTGACAAGGCGGCACAGGTACCGCATGAGCGCGGTGGGCTTCACCGTGGGATGGAAGTTGCCGCCGCGGCTGGCGCCGACGCGCTCTGCATCGCGAAGGGTGCTGCCCTGCTTGAACTGTGGGCCGGGATCGGGCAGTCCTTCGTGCCGGTCTTCGGCACTCGCCTTGGCGCAATAGAAGAATCGGGCAGCGCTGCCTTCGTCAAGCCGGCGGGCGCCGGGGCGCATCTTGAAGCCGACCGTGCCGCCGTTCTCGTTGTCGGCGCTGGGCTCGTCGCCGCGACCTCGACGCATCGCGCCGTAGGTGTTCTGCGTCTTCCTGGCTTCCGTGTCGGTGCTGATGTCACCTTGCTGACCTGGCGCGTCCGGGAATGCCGCCAGGACCTCCGCGCTGCCGTCGTGCAAGACGTTTGCCGGATGGCGGCCGACATAGACGCGTTCTTCG
This sequence comes from Variovorax sp. V116, assembly GCF_041154435.1. NCBI lineage: Bacteria > Pseudomonadati > Pseudomonadota > Betaproteobacteria > Burkholderiales > Comamonadaceae > Variovorax > Variovorax sp. V116. The sequence goes on along the minus strand of NZ_AP028661.1, from coordinate 4,467,502 downwards.
AGGGCTTCGCGCTTCTCGGAAACGGTGGGATCGCCGAAGCGGTTTCCACGCATGGGCGTGAAGTCCGTAGGGCGTGCAGTGCGCGCGTCGGTGCCCACGCGGCAGGCGTCGATATTGAGCGCGCCAGTGCCGTGCGTCTGAAGGTTGAGGGAGAGCGGGCCAACGGGCGCCTTGCGCGCAAGCGCGATGGGCTCGTGCGCCGGCTTCAGTGCGGTATTCCAGCCCGCCCAGTCAACGGGTACCTTTTTGCGGTCAGTGCCCTTCGGAAATCCCGAGCCGTAGATCCACATCAGCTGATCGCGGATTTCAAACTTGGCGTCTTCGATGGCGCACACCATCCGGTGATAGGTGCGCGACCCGCTGAAGGCCAGCATGTAGCCGCCGGGCTTCAGAACGCGAAGTACTTCGGCCCACATCGCGGCGCTGTAGGCGATGCCGCTCGCGTCCCACGATTTGCCCATGAAGCCGAGTTCATAAGGCGGGTCGGTCACGACCGCATCGACGCTCGCATCCGGCATCGAGCGCATGATTTCGACGCAATGGCCGCGGTGAAGGGTGAAGGCATCGCTCATGCTGCTGCCCTTTCCTGCCACGTCTCGCGGTAGTTCGCGGCCGTGACGGCGCGCTGCAGCCCTGGCGGAACCGCGTTGCCGATCATGGCGACCTGCTGCGTCTTCGTGAACATGCGGCCGTCGTGCCCGCGGTCGATGACGTACTGCCGCGGGAAGCCCGTGGCGTTCGCCAGCTCGCGCGGCACCAGCATGCGCAGGCAGATGTCCACGATGACCCACGGCTCGCCTTGCAGCCACACCGTGACCAGCGCAAGGCGGTCTTTCGTGGTGATCGTGTGCATGGGGTCGCGCACGTCGCCCCATTGGCCTCCCTCGCCGTAGTAGCGGATCAGGAAAGCGGCGCAGCGCAGTGCGCCGGCCTCGGCTTCGGGCGCGAGGTGGTACTCGACAAGGCCGTGGTGCTGGCCGCCGGCGCTGACCGTGCGCAGCGGTTCGTCCAACGGGCGCGCGTCGCAGTTGCCGCGCAGGTGCGCAAGGTGCGCGGTCACAAGCCGCTGCTGGCTGCCGGCAGTGGTCACGGTCGAAAGCGGGTCGTTCGCGCTGCGGGCTGGCGTGGTGTTGTGCCCGCCGTTCGCCTGTTCAACGAACGCTGTCACGAGCGCGTGCTTTGCGGCGCCAGCGACCACGGTCCCGAGCGGCTTGGAGATGTCGAGCGCGCGCGGCGCCTGGCCGGCGCGCTCGCCGTAGCCGGTTTGCACCAGCGTGCCGATGGCCATGGCCTGGCCGCCGCCGCTGGCGGTGACGGTGCCCACGGGGTCGCGGATGTCCTTGGCCCCGTAGCTCCAGCGCCTGGCGCCGGGCTTGCCCTCGCCGTGGCCGGCTTGGATCATGACGGGCGTCGCGAGCATGAACTCGCCGCGCTGGGCGGTGGTCACGGTGCGCAACGGTTCGCGGATGTCGTGCACCCGAACGCTGCCCGAGTGCGTCACCGGGACGATGAAAGGGTCTGCGTTGTCGAGCACGTACCGCTTCAGGCCGTGGGCGATGCGCCGGCACGTCGCGTCAACGAGCGGCTTCTTCCGGTCGAAGATGCTCTGCGTGGGCAGCGAGAAGTCGATGCATTCGGCCGCGCTGCGCCACTTCTTCAGGCCCTTCGCCGGCTTCTGCGCGTGCGTGGCTTCCGGCCATTGAATCGGCAGGCCGTCGCGGCGCGCCACCATGAACAGGCGCAGGCGCGTGGTGGGGACGCCGTAGTCGGCGGCGCGCAGCAGGCGGTGCTCGATGACATAGCCCTTCGTGCGCAGCAGGGCGAGGAAGCGTTCCCACGTCTTGCCGATACGCTTCGGGTCTGGCACCAAGTGCTGCAGGCGGCGCGGCACGTATTCGCCCGGTGCGGCCACCGTCCCATCGAGCTTGATGACGCGGCCGGTGGCCTTGTCGCGCTTCGCGATCAGCGGGCCCCATTTGCGGATCTGCTCGACGTTCTCAAGGGTGATGACATCGGGCAGCGCCTGGCCGGCCCACCGGACCACGATCCACGACAGCGAGCGGATTTCGGTATCGCGTGGTTGCCCGCCGAGCGCCTGGCTGAAGTGCGTGCAGTCCGGGCTCGCATGGAAGTAGCCGGTGGACTGCCCGCCGGTCAGCTCGCGCGGGCACAGCTCGCGCACGTCCTTGCGGTAGTGCCGCGTCTGCGGATGGTTGATCCGGTGGCACGAAACGGCGTTCTCGTTGTGGTTGACCGCGATATCGACGTGTCGGCCGATGGCCTGCTCGATGCCGGTGCAGCTGCCGCCCGAGCCGGCGAACAGCACGATGACCAGCTTCGCCGACAGATTGAGAATGAACTGCGGGGTCAGCATGGCGCCACCTCGAGCTTCACGCGCGCGCGGTCAATGCCGAGGTCGCGCGCGACAAACTCGGACAGCACCAGCCCCTGCAGGTGGCGCACGTCGTGAATGTTGGAGATGACGGCCTCGGGCTTGAAGCGCGCGCCGTCCGTCGCGCTGACATGGGCGTTCTCGGCCTCGCCGTTGCAACCTGGCCGAGTCACTTGCCAGAGCGTGCCGCCGGCGGCGCGCACGGTGTCGGCCTCGTTGTCGAACCGAACGTCGGTGATGACAAAGCGGCTTTCGCCGTCGCGCTGGTATGCGACCAGGCGCGAGAGCAGGGCGCGTGTCCAGTAGCGCGGATGCTGCATGCGGCGGTACTCTGTGCCCCACCATTGAAGAATCTGCCGCGGTGCGCGCGGCATGTCGAGCCATTCGTCGCTGAGCGGCGTGCGGTGGTCCGGTGCCGCTGCGCTGAGCGAATAGACCACGGCCGCGAGGAAGTCCTGCGGCGCGCCGCGCATGCGCAGGGCCGGAATGGGAATGCTCTTGAGGTGAGGCGATGCCAGTTCGTCGGGCATGAGCCCGAACCCGTTGGCGACCTCGCCGCGCAGGGCATCAGCGAAGGCCAGTTTGCGAAAGCGCGCATGCGCCACCAGCAAATCGGCCACCGTGTCTTTGCCCGAGCCGGCAAAGCCGGTCAAGCCGATGATGTGTTGCTTCATGCGCGCTGGCTTCACGGCTTGCCGATCAGGACGGTGTAGCCCAGCGGCGTGGCGCCCTCGGGGGTGTTCACGGTCGCACTGCGCACCTGTTCGACGTAGCCCGTGAAGGCATCTTCGATGGCGTTCTCGGGACGCTCCAGCTCGTAGTGAAACTTCACCGCGCCGCTGTTCAGGCGGTACTTCAGGCGCGCGGTGAGCTTGTAGCCGCCGCCGTTCTTGAAGAGGCGGAGGCCGAGCGTGAAGGTCTTCGGAATCGACAGCCCGCCCTCGGCGCCGGCCGTGGCGTTGACGGTTTCCACGTAGGTGAGCTGGGTCTGCCCGTCCTGCAGGCGCTTCGCGCTCGAAAAGTTAATGCCCGTTGCCGCGGCAATGGTGGTCGCGACCGTGAGCAGCTTCTCGGCATCCTCGCCGTGCAGGTCGGCCATGTTGTCTTCGATGAACTCGGCGAACTCGGTCTGGCTGAAGACCTCGCCGTCCTTGTCGAGCCAGCGCTTCGCTTCCGGCGTGAGCACCGCAGCGAACACGGCGCGATGGTCGCGCCAGCCCGGGCCCGCCTTCGTGTCGTTGAACACGGCGGTGATGGTGCGAGCGTCGATGTCGGCGTACACGTAGCCCGATGACTGGGCCCGCTGGTCGGCAAGGTAGGTGAGCAGGCTTTCGAGCGAACCCAGGGCGATGGTGCCGCGCAGGCGGTTCGGTGCGGGCTGCGCCTGCTCGATCTTGCCGGTGAGGTCGATGTGCTGGAACGAGGGCGGCGCGATGAGGTGCGTCGTACCTGCGATCACCTTTGGCTCGAGGCCGGCGGCGGTGATATCGCGAACGAGTTGGGCGGTAGGCGCGTTGAGGGCGTCCATGGATCAGGCTTCCTTCAAGGTTGGGGGAGGGGTGGCGGTGGAAACATCACGCAGCTGCAGCTCTTGCTGCCGCGGGTGATTGCGGGAGGTCTCACCGTCTTCGGTGAGCCAGAAGAAGTCGCTCGCCTGCTCGGGCTTGGGCAGCTCGAGCTTTCGGTCGGCGGTGATGGTCACTTTGTCGACCGATCCGCTGTTGGAGCGAGTGGCCGGGGCCACCTTCACCTTCAGCGTGAGCGAGCCGGCGCGGCCGGTGGTTTGCACCGTGCGCAGCAGCTCGGCGAAGTCGGCGCTCAACGCGGCATTGGTGGTGCCTTCGTTGAGCTCGACAATGAAAAGGGAAAACGCTTTCACGGGCGTGGCTCTCCTGTGGTTGATGAAAGGGCGGGGTGGGGAAGGGGCGCGCCTCAGGCGGGCTGCGCTGCGGGCGCGCGGGCGGGCAGCAGCTCGCAACTGCTGACGCTCGCGCTTGTCTCGGGCGAACCGCGCGGGCCCAGCAGGGAGCGCGGATTGATGAGCACCAGGCGCAGCGCGTCGCCGGCCTTGAGCGCGGGGTGCGCCTTGCGCCAGGCTTCTGCGTTGGGGCCGAGCCAGCGCACGACATAGCCCTCGACGCGGCCGGGGCCTTGGTTGTCGATGAGCCGCATCTTCAGCACGAAGTCCTTGTTGTCATCGACGTGCTCGCTGACGGCCGGGCGGCCCGGGTAGTCCTTGCCCACGAAGAAGACGCCGGTAGTGGTGGTGGTCACAGGCGCTGTCCTTTCTTCTGCTCAGCGATCACGCGCTGGAAGGTCTTTCGGATGTCGGTTTCGCAGGCGCGCTGGTACTTGAAGCGCGGGTCGAGCAGGCCGCTCACGGGGCCGGTGGGCGGGAGCGGCGCGGGGCGCCGGCGGCGAGGTTCAAGCGCGAGCTGAATCACGGCGTGCTCCATCCGTAGACCGCCATCGCAGCGACGATGACGGGCATGACGATGGGCACCGCGAGCATCGCGATGGTCTTGAGCAGGCCCGGTGCGGGCTGTACGGGTGACGTTCTCACGCTGGCACCCCCGCATCGTTGGCGGCGATGGTCACGGCCTTCGTCACGTCGATGGTCACCACGAGCGAACGGCCGAACTTGAGCTTCACCTGCTCTTCCTTGGTGCCCCAGTCCTTGCGTTCGATTTCGCGAAAGCCGAGGTCGATGAGGGCGGAAAAGAGCTTGTCGTCTCGCGAGCACATCGCGGTCTGAATGCGCACGGTCTTGCCGTGGTCGTATGTGCAGAGGTCGCGGTGCGCGAGTTGGATGCCACGCTCTGCGAGCGCGGGCAGGAACTGGTCGAGCGCCGCGAGCTTTGCGCGCAACGCCTTGATTTCGGCGAGGCGCCGGCCGTGCTCGTAGTCGGCCTTTGCGACGGCCAGCTCTTCGAGGGTCTTCGGCTCGCGGCCGTTCACCTTCAAGTGCTTCTGCCAATCGCTGATGAGACGAAAGGGCGTGCTCATGCGGCACCGCCTTGCGCCTGATCGGCCGCCTTCGCGAAACCGCGCATCGAGCCGGCCGCACGGACGGCGGACAGGTTCAACGCATCGATTTCACCGTTGAGCGCTTGCGCCTGCGCTGCGAACTGCGCGCGCATGGGGTGTGAGGGCGTGTCTTCGACGTGGGCGCGAACCACGCCGTCTGCGATGCCGGGCAGCGAGACCTTGCCGGCCTTCAGCGCCTTGTCCGCGAGCGGCAGGCCCATGGGCTGCCACGCGGCGATGCCGACTGCGGGGCAGCGATAGAACGCCTGGCGGCGCGTGCTGACCTTGCGAATCCAAATGTCCACGCGCGCCGAGCCGGTCGGGACGAAGCCGGTGGCTGCGCCCGCGCTCGTGGCATGGTGAGCTTTGATGCCCCGCATCGCTTAGCTCGCGTGCTCGAGGCGTTCGACGCGGGCAATCGGGTGCCCGGTCTTGGTGTGGGCGGCTTCGAGGGCCGCGCTACCGTCTTTGGCGTCGAGGTCGACGTGCGGGAGCAGGCCCGATTCGCTGGATGCCGGCTCGTAGAAGCAGCGGTAGCTGCGGGCGGCCGAGGCCGGGATCGTGTTCGCCTGTCGCTTCATATCAATCTCCGTGTTGCGAAGATTGAATACTAGGGCGACTAGTTATCTAAGTAAATAGGGCGACTAGTGATCGCGGGCACTTTTTTGTAACAGTGCCACTATTGAGTTTCGGAAAGGGCTGCTCAGCGGCAGCCGAGCTGGTCGCAGCGCTTGCGGGCGCTTTCGACTTGCGCGAGCAGTTCGCGCGCTCTGGTGTCGCATCGAGTTGCGGCAGCCTGTGCCTCGGCCGAAATGGATTGGTCGCGCACGGCCCCGGCGAGGTTGTTGTTGGATCGAACCTTGTCGCCCAGGATGTATTGCTGTTCGCGGTCACATGCGGCGCGATGGTTCGACACTGCGGCATTCGCATCGCGTAGCGCGTATTCGGCATCGCGCCGGAGTCGCTCTCGCTCTGCCGTTGCGAGTTTCTCCTGATCGCTCAAGGCGCTCGGGGAGGGGGCCGCTGTCGCGACAGGTGGCGCGTACTGCTCTTTGAGCTTCGTCTGTGCTTGTGCTCCAGCGCACGGCGTCTCTTGGAATGAAGTCTTGCCGTCCACCACGCACTTGTACATGCCCCACGCGGGAGCGCACAGGATCGCGCTCGAAGCCAGCAGCAGGGCTGGCGCATTCGTCAACAGTCGCATTTGATTCCCTCTCTCCTAGAGTTCGGCGCCCATCCAGAGCGCTCGCCCGATGATCTCAAAATCCACCTCTTCGCCATCAATGATGCGGTCGGGAAATTCCGACTTGTCATGGTTCGCGGACACGGCCTTGACGGCGCCGTTCTCGAGGCGATAGAGCTTCTTGATGAAGAGTTCGCGCTCGTAGCGGAATGCGTAGAACTTGCCATCGCGAATGCGTTCGCGAGCGTTTTCGGAGTTGGTTACCAGAAGCACTGCGCCATCGCGAATGTCGGTCTCGTTGCTTCGTCCAACGGCGTCAACGACTAGGGCTGTGCGCTCGGTCAGCCCCAGCTTTCGAAGAAAGTCCCGGCGGAAGGTAAGGGGTGCTTTGTTGCCCTCTTCATAGACCACCTGGCCGTGCCCTTGCGAAAAGGAAACGCCAACGCGTCGCACGCGCACGAACTCATCTTCGTCCGGGACGTAGGCGACATTCTTCGCGGCTTCCTCTGCTAGGCGCGGACTGAACGCCGCGATGTCGACGCGCAATCCTTCGGCGAACCCGCGTGCAGCCTTGAGGCTGATCGGCATACCTTTGCCATTGAGGCACTGCCATACCGCGCCTTGGTTGCCGATGCCGTATTTCTGACCGAATGCCTCTTGGCTCATGCCGTGCTCTGCGGCAAGATAGAGCGCCTTCAGCTTCCTCGATTCTTCGAGGTTTTCGGCTGTAAGCGTTCCCTGCTTTGACTTCTTTGCTACGGTATTCATAGTCCTGCAATCATTAGCGCGGCTAGTAAGTCTTTCAACTAGTGCCCCTATTGCATTGATGAAATAGTGCCGCTAGTATTGGGTGGTGCGAAACATCAAATCCATCCGCGAGCGCCTCGGCGTGACGCAGCAGGTTCTGGCCGATGGAATCGGCTGTACGCAGGGAAACATCGGCCACTACGAGTGCGGCCAGACCATGCCGCCAAAGGTGGCGCGACGGCTCATCGAGTTCGCGAAGGGGCGCGGCTTCCGGATCACGTTCGATGACATCTATGGCGATGAGCCGTTGACCGAGCATTGCCCCACGCCGTGCGGCGCCCGCGTGGAGGGGGAGGACGCGCATGCGTGACGGTCTTCTGAAGTCGCGCGCCCTCATCACCCTCGTGGATTGGGTCGCGGTACTGGCGGAAATTGCGTTGCTCTTCGCATGGAAGGCGGCGGCAATGCAGGGCGCCGGCCGTGTGCTGGTGGCCTGGCTAGTCATTTCTGGTTTGGGCGGGTGCGCGTGCATCTTGGCTCCGATCGGTCGCTTGCCTCCGCCGGCGTTCGGTCATCTCCTGCTGGTGGTCTGCAGCGTGCTCTCTGGTGGCGCGCTGTTTTGGTTCGGACACAGCTTGCTCGGCGCTCTGGCGCTCATGGGCTTGTTCGGGACGTGCGTCTATCGCCACCGATGTGACGCCGCAGAGAGGGTGCCGCGCCTCAGATGACCCGGACCTCCCTCCACCTTCAGGCGCTCGCTGCGCAACGCGAGCGGCGCATTGCCACGTTCTCACGACCATCGCACGTCCGCCGGGCGCACCACGTCGACGGCGGGCGTCAGCACGCGTCGGCACAGCCCCTCGAGCGTCTTCGTCTGCCGCGGTGTGCGTGCGCCATGCGCCAGCGCGCTCGCCGAGCAGATGGCGATCCACGCCGAGACGGTTTCCCGGTTGATTTCGGGCTCCACCTCCAGCAACAGCACGAGCTGCTGCAGGAATTGCTCGATGGCATCGATTCGCTCGCTGGGCGTGGGGGCGAAGGCTTCCATGGCCGGCGGGTCTTTCTCTTCTCTTGAGGTTTGCATGAACGCAACTTTCTCAATTCCCGGCCATCTCGCCTATGGCGGCGATGAGCCCAATCCCTCCAGACCCGCGGGGCAGGACATCCTTGATGCGGTCTACAACACGGTGCACGGATATCCGGGCGGCGTCACGGCGCTGGCTGCGCGCATGGGCATTCCCGTCAACACGCTGACGCACAAGGCGAATCCCAACACGACCACGCACCAGCCCAACCCGCGTGAACTCATCGCGATGCAGGCATTCAGCGGCAATTTCGCGGTGCTCCATGCGATGGCCGAGGCCCTGGGCCACACCTGCACTCTGGCGACGCCGGACCAGTCCGGCGCCGATCCGGTCGAGGCGCTGATGCGGTTGCACTCAGCGTTCGCGGACTACGTACGGGCCACGGCAGATGCGGTGCGCGAAGGCGAGGGCGCTGTCACGGGCAATCAGGTCCGCCGTGCGGACTACGCCGCGCAGGAGGTCATCGCGGCCGTGGGCCACGTCATGGCGCTCCTGCGCGGGCGCATGCGGAAGGCGCCGCAGACATGAGCCGTGGGGAAATGGATGTGCCGGCCGATATCGACTTGGCGAGCCTGCTCGAGCGGGTCGATGAGGTTGGCGATTGCCTGATCTGGAACTGCTATGCGCTCGATGGCCTGCATCCGCAGTGGCGCGTTGGCGGGCGGCTATGGAACGTGCGGCGGTTGCTGTGGCTGCTCGTGCGTGGGCCGCTCGCGGCCGGCCTGCAGGTAGGTGTCGGATGCGATGTCGACCTGTGCGTACATCCCGACCACCTGGCGGCGCGCACGCGCTCGCAGGCATGCGCCGGCAAGCCGAAGACCGCCGCTCACCGGGTGCGCATCGCGCTTGCGAAGCGGGCCGATTCAACGCTGACAGCCGACATCGTGCAGGCAGTGCGCATGAGCGCGGAGCCGAGCGTTGTCCTCGATGAGCAGCTCGGGCTCTCGCGCGGCTATGCCTCGAAGCTGCGCACAGGAGCGGTTTGGCGGCAGCACGGGTGCGCGTTCGGCGGCCTGGGGGAGCGTGCAGCGTCATGAGCATCAAGGTGATGACGATGGTGTTCGACCGATACCCCGTGGGCGGTAGCGAGCGGCTTCTCGCGCTGGCCATTGCAGACCATGCGCACGACGACGGGACGCACATCTACCCGGCCATCGACACGCTGGCGAGCAAGACGATGCAGAGCCGCAGCACGGTGCAGCGGCAGATCGCCAAGATGCTCGCCATCGGGTGGCTCGAGCGCGTCGGGTCGAAGACGGGGCGCGGCTACGTCAATGAATACCGCATTTCGTCGGCGTGGATCAGGGGCGAGTTGTTGCCTTCACAAGTCGCGCCGCCGCTTGTTACAGACGTGGAGCCCAGTTATCCACAAGCAGGTCAGATTGACACCCTTATTTCTGCGAAGAAGGGTGTCATCCAGAACGAAAAGGGTGTCATCCACGACGTGAAGGGTGTCACAGCTATGACACCCGAATCTTCAGAACCGCCAAAGAACCGAACCCCCCTACCCCCCGAGGGGGGAGCGACGGGTTTCGATCAGGTCTTTGCGGGATACCCTAACCATGCCAACCGAGCGAAGGCAGAGCGGCGGTGGCGCCGGCTTGGGCCCGACGCGGCATTGCAGCAGGCCATGCTCGCAGCCATCGCCGTGCAGCGGCACAGCGTGAAGTGGACGAAGGACAAGGGCCAGTTCGTGCCCGAGTTCCACACCTGGCTGCGCAACGCGGGTTGGCGCGACGACGTGAGCGAGCGCGGCTCGGTCGTGCCGTGGGACACCAACCGCAGCACCATCGAAGCCAAGGCGGCTGAGCTGGGCATGGCCCCTTGGAACGAGGGGGACCTGAGCGTCAACCGCGAGACCTTCCACGTCTACACCGAGCGCGTGCGCCGTCTGGTCGAGCAGGAGGCTGAATGCGCATCGACCTGAAGCTCGACGGCATCGAGTCCGTGCGCGGTGCACTCAACAAGTTCACGGGCAATCAGGCGCGCGATGCGTTCGCCGCGGCCCTCAACGACACGGCCTTTCGCGTTCGCCGAGAAATGCAAAAGGAAATGCGGGCGGTCTTCGACAAGCCGACGCCGTACATCCTCAAGAGCGTGTATGTCCGGCAGGCCACGCGGCAGCGGCAGGATGTCGCCATCGAGCCCACCTACTTCGGTGGCAAGGGTGTCGACCCGCAGAAGATCCTTCAAGCGCAGGAGTTCGGCGGAAGGCGCGCGGACAAGCGCAGCGAGGTGGCGCTGCGCCGTGTGGGCATCCTGCCTGCTGGCTACCAGACGGTCATTCCTGCGAGCCCTTACCCGGGCAGCGATGACGGCCGGGGCAACCTGCGCGGCTCATTCCTTTCGCAGTTGCTGTCGTACTTCCGCGCGTTCGGCGAGCAGGGCTACCGGGCCAACATGACGGACAAGCGTCGTGCGCGCGTGCACCAAGGCTCGAAGAAGGTCGATGGCCGTCGCTACTTCGTGGCCTATGGGCGCTTGCGCAGTGGGCCCACGGCACACCTGCCTCCTGGCATATGGGCGGCAGCGGGCACGCATGGTGTTGATGTGCGCCCTGTGCTGTTGTTCGTGCAGGTGGGTGAGTACGTGCCGCTGCTCAGCATGGAGACGGTGGCCGAGCATGCCGATGTTGATGCGTACATGGCGCGTCGGCTGCGCTACCGCATCAGGCAGGCGGTGGGCGAATGACGACGGCCAAGGCAGGCATGCACCACCGCAGGGCGCCGAGGGGGCGATGCGAGAAAACAACATCGACCGGGGGAGGGCGCGGGTCCCTCCTGGAGGCCTGCCGTGCGGGTAATTCGAACCGCGTCCTCGGACTGTTCACCGACCTTCCTAAGGGGGTTAAGTGAAGGTAGTTGAGGCTATGGGTGTGGGCATCACGCAAGCGGAGTTCGCTGCGCTGGTTGGGGTGAGCGAGGCGAAGGCGAGCCAGTTGGTCGGCGAGGGCGTCATTGAGCGCGGGCAGACCGCGCACGCGTGGTTGCTCGCCTACTGCGAACGCCTGCGCGAGGTCGCCGCGGGCCGCGCATCGGTCGAGGCCGGCGGCCTTGACCTCGTGCAGGAGCGCGCCAGGCTGGCGCGCAGCCAGCGCGAGGCGCAGGACATCAAGAACGCCGTGGCGCGTGGCGAGTTCGCGCCCATCGGCCTGCTCGCCGACGTGCTCGGCATGGCATCGAGCGCGGTCGTGGATCGCTTCGAGCAGCTCGAGGGTGCGTTGCGCAAGGCCTGCCCCGAGTTGCCGGACGAAGCGAAGGCCACCGTGCAGCAGGTCATTGCGAACGCGCGCAACGAGTGGATTCGCGCGACTGAAAAGCTCGTGGTGCTCGAGCTGGATCGGCTGGCGTCTGACGACGACGGCAGCGTAGAGGATGCGCTCGGCGAAGAGGCGGGGCAGTAGTGGCCGAGTACGTTTCGCGTGAAACATTGCGCGCCGTGATCCACGCGGTGAGCCTCGGCCTTGCCAGCCTGCGCGCCGAGGTCTTTCAGACGCTCAGCGAGTGGGCCCGCGACAACTTCAAGCTGGCTGGCGAAAGCTCGCACCAGAAGGGTGGATGGATCGCGTGGTCCTTTCAGATCGGCATCCTCGACTTCATGAGCGATGACCGCATCGAGGAACTCGACGTGGAGAAGTCGAAGCGCGTCGGCTACACGAAGATGATCACCGCCTTCGTGGCCTATAACATCGCGCACCGCCGGCGCAAGCAGGCGCTGTGGCAGCCGACAGACGACGACCGCGACAGCTACGTCAAGAGCGAAATCGATCCCATCCTCGATGCGCGCGACGGCGTGCCCTCGGTACAGGCGGCGCGCCGCAAAGGTGGTGGCAGCGACGACACCATCAAGATGAAGAAGTTTCGCGACAGCGTTCTTCATCTGCTCGGAGGGAAGGCGAAGCGAGCCTATCGGCGCATCACTGTGGCGATTGCCATCCTCGATGAGTGGTCCGCCTTCGACCAGACCATCGAGAAATCGGGCGACCCGGGCGGCCTTGCGAAGGGCCGCCTCGAAGGCGCGCCCTATCCGAAGTTCGTTGGCGGCTCGACGCCTGGCTTCAAAGGGCTGTGCCATGTCGAGCGTGCCGTGCTCAACGCCGAGGGCTTCGTCCGGTTCTACATCGACTGCAAGCACTGCGGCCTCGAGCATCCGCTCGCATGGGGCGGCAAAGGAAAGCTGCACGGCTTCAAGTGGGAGCGCGGCAACCCCGCCAGCGTGCACCATGTCTGCCCGCATTGCCGCAAGTCCATTCGGCAAAGCGACTTCCTGCAGGGCGGCCTCCCCATGCAGGGCACCTGGGTGTGCGAGAAGACGGGCAAGAGGTTCGGGCCGGACAGGGTGTGGCGCGACAGCGCCGGCATGCCCACTCGCCCGCCGAAGACACTGGGCGTGCACATCTGGGCCGCGTACAGCCCGCAGCGCACTTGGGAAAGCATCGTCAAGGAATTCGAGGAAGCGCTCGACGCGCTCGCCCGCGGCGACTCGGGGCCGATGCAGCTCTTCGTCAACGAGACGCTCGGCGAGACATGGGAAGTCGTCGGCGAGCGCACCGATGAGCATGCGCTGCAATCGCGTGCCGAGGACTACCCACTGAAGACGGTGCCGGCGGGCGGCCTGATTCTGACGGCGGGTGTGGACGTGCAGCGCGACCGTTGGGAAATCGACGTGTGGGCGTGGGGCCGCGGCTTGGAGTCCTGGCACGTCGACCACCACGTCATCCATGGCAATCCCGCGTCCGAGGATGACTGGGCGCCGGTCGCGGCCTACCTGTCGAGCCGCTACGTGCAAGCTTGGCACGGCGGCTCGATGGGATTGAGCGCAATTTCCATCGACTCGAGCGACCAAACGCAGGCGGTCTACAACTGGGTGCGCAAGACACAGCACCAGCTTCCGAGGCTGCGCGCCATTAAGGGGCGAGGCGAAGAGAACGTGCCCGTCCTAGGCCCCAGCAGTCCGCAGGAGGTGCGTTGGAACGGCACGAAGATTCCCAACGGCATCAAGCTGTGGAATGTTGGCATCGACTCGGCGAAGGACCTGTTGCTCGGGCAACTCGCCATCGAGAAGCCGGGGCCAGGCTTCGTGCATTTCAGCCAGGAGCTGCCGCAAGAGTGGTTCGAGCAGCTCACGGCCGAACAGCGCATCCTCGTGAAGGTCAACGGGAAAGAAGCCTACCGTTGGGTCAAGCGCCGGCCTCGCAATGAGGTGCTTGACAACCGCAACTACGCGCTGCACGCCGCCTTCGGCCTCGGCCTCCACAACTACGCGGACAAGCGGTGGAGCGACCTCGAGGCCTCTGTGCAGCCAGCGCGCGATCTGTTCTCGGCGCCTGCGCCAGTCGTTTCACCTCCCTCAGTTCAAACACCCGCCCCTGCGCTTGCGGCGAATGCGTCCGGCGCGTCGCATGCGGCGGACTTCGACATCTTCTCTCCCATCGCTCTCAACTAAAAATGACAGAACCACACTCCAGCGACGAGCCGCTCGCAATCATCGAAGAGGAAGCGCGCGCTATGGCTCAGTGCTTCGGCGTGGCGGCGCCGGACGAGGCCGCGGCGTCGCTGATGGACCGCATCCTGCTGCGGCTTGGCGGTGAGCACATCTACTTTCCGCGAAGAAGCTCGAAGGAGCGGCAGAGAGTGCATGCGGAAATTGTGAGCAAGTTCAACGGGAGCAACCTCTTTGAACTGGCACGCCAGTATGAAATGTCGCCGCGGCACATCCGGCGAATCCTGGCTGCGCTCAATCGCTCTTCGATGAGGCAATAAATTGCAGAAACGATTTTCCCATCGCCGTAACCTGCAACGGTTGGAAGGTTGAGCTTTCCAACATAGAGAATTCTTGCTTCGACGCGAAGGTCGGAAGATCGTAAATGTCCCCGCGGGCAATGAGCGCGCGGGTGTCCAGATCGAAAACGAAGAGTCGGAAAGCTTCTACTTCCAAGGGGTGCTCAAGTTTTGGGTCTATCGCAGCATGAAGCTCGGGCAGTGACTCTATTGCTGCCAGTCTTCCTTCGCAGCTCAGAAGCGAGGCAAGTATTGATAGGTGTGAAACTGTCAATTCATCGATATACCGAAGAAAAAGATGACATGAATCTTCCGGGAATCTCTCACGGTCAAGACTCGACACAATGCCGTTTTGAAGAGCTTCTATCTTTTCCTTGCGGTGATTCTTGACTGCGGTTCCGGTTGCTTGAATCAATATGCTGACAAACGCCGGATCACTTTGCAGGTCTTGAGGAAGGCGGTTGAATTTTCGCTCTATCGTGTTCAACGCTTCGGAAACACGTTCCATCCAACGCTGCCTGCGCGCTTCGATGGGATTCAAGAAAATGCCAGCAATCTCGGCAAGCGTGCCGGTTTCGTCTACAGCCGCGGTGAGTATCGTTTTGAGCGATCCAAGGGCCAGTTCTTCTGATAGCGGGCTTGCTGGAGGTTTTATCATTTGAATGCGCGGTGGATAGAGTGACGAGAGGGTAAACGAACAGGCGAAGCGGGGACGGAAGTTTGTGACTTTGTCCAGCGGACTTGTCCGCGATGAACTGTTGTCATCGCTGCATGGGCATTTACCGCCACCTCACAGTTTCAGAACTCCAAGCGATGCGCACGCGCCTGATGGCGTCGCTGCAGGACCGGCTCGCTTCCCCCACATCCGCCGCCCACAACGGGCGCTCTGTTCAGTATCAACAGAACGTCGCTGATATCCGCAAGGAAATCGCGGCGTTGAGCGAAGAGCTCGAAGCCCGCGGCGTCGGTGTTTCCGGTGGCGCGGTGCGCGGCCCGATCTACATCGTTTGAAGATGAGCCGCCGCAACCGCCGTCTCATGCACGCTGGCCCGCGCATCTCCGCGCCAGGCGCCGGCGGCCCCGCAGGCGCCGGGATGAACGCGCATGAAGCCGCGTCAACCAACGACCTGGCCCTGCATGGCTGGAACCCCATCGCCGGCAGCGCAGATGCGGATCTGCTGCCCGACCTCGACACGCTGACTGCACGCTCGCGCGACCTCGGTCGCAACAACGGCCTCATGGCCGGCGGCATGCAGACGATGCGCGACAACATCGTCGGATCGGTGCTGCGGCTCAGCGCGACGCCGGACTATCGCTTGCTCGGGTGGACGCGCGAGCAGAGCCGTGAATGGGGCAACGTCGTGGAGGCGAAGTTCCGTTCGTGGGCCGAGACAACCGAGTGCGACGCGGCGCGCACGCAGAACCTGCTTGGCCTCACGCTGCAAGCTCTCGGCGGCGCCATGCTCAACGGCGACGCGTTGGGCTTGCCGCTGTGGCTGCCTCGTCCTGGCACGCGCTGGAACACGCGCTTGATGATGGTCGAGGCAGACCGGCTCGCGACGCCCCTGGGCCTCGAGCATCGCGACGACATCCGCAAAGGCATCGAGTTCGACCGCTGGGGTGCGCCTGTGGCGTACCACATCCTCAAGCGCCATCCGGGCGATGTGTTCGCGTTCGGCTTCTATGGCATGACGCGAGAAGCGCAGCTCATGGAGTGGGACCGCATCCCGGCTTTCACCGCGTGGGGCCGTCGTCGTGTCATCCACTTGCACGACAAGGAACGCACCGGCCAATCGCGCGGCAAGCCCGTTGTCACGGCCGTCATGCGCGAATTCCACATGGCCGGCAAGTACGCGGCGAATGAGTTGCAGGCCAGCCTTGCGAACTCGCTCGTTGCCGCATTCCTCGAGTCGGACCTTGATCCGAACTCGGCTGCCGCGCTGTTCGGCGACAACCCGCGCGAACAGTGGAATGCGTCAGTGGCGCAGACCCGCAATATCCGCCAGCTCAAGGGCGCGGCGGTCATTCCGCTGCCCGCCGGCGCGCGCCTCTCCAGCTTCACGCCAGGCCGCCCGAATCAGGCCTTCGAGGCATTCATGCTCGCCTCGCTGCGACACATCGCCGCCGGCATGAACCTGCCCTATGAGCTGCTGCTGAAGGACTTCAGCAAGTCGAACTACAGCAGCGCGCGTGCCGCCCTGCTCGAGGCTTGGCGTTACTTCCACGGCCGCCGCCGCTGGCTCACCGACTACTGGCTTCGGGCCATCTACGAACTGTGGTTCGAAGAAGCCGTGAACGCCGGCGAGATCGAGGCGCCCGGCTTCTACGAAAACCGCTACGCCTATCTGCGTGCGCGCTTCATTTTTGGCGGCCGTGGCTGGGTTGATCCAGTGAAGGAAGCGCAGGCCGCCGGTCTGCGCATCGAAATGGGCATCTCCACGCTCGAGAAGGAATGCGCGGAGCAGGGCGACGACTACGAAGAAATCATGGATCAGCGCGCCATCGAGTTGCGCATGGCCGCTGACCGTGGCCTCAACACCGCGCAGCCCATCGCCGTGGCACTGGCTTCGGCCGGGCAGGGCAAGTCCGACGACGAAGAACAGCCTGGCGCATCCCAAGGGCAGAACGAGGAAACCGCCGCATGAAATACCCACATCTCGCAGCGCGGATCTTCAACACGCCGCTGCTCATCCATCCGCAGAAGCTCGACGCCATCATTGCCGGCCTGAGCGACCGCCTGCTCGGCGCCATGCCGCTGATGGTTGCCTCGGCCGATGGCTTGCCCAAGCTGGCGCCCGAGCTGTTCTCGACGCGGCGCGGCGAGCAGAGCGACCGCGGCTATCGCGTGGTCGAAGGCGTCGCGGTGCTCAACGTCAACGGCGCGTTGCTGCATCGCAGCCGCCTCGATGTGGCGGAGAGCACTTTCCTCGTGGGCTACAACGACCTGGCCGCCGACCTCGAGGATGCGATGAGCCATCCCGACATTCACGCGGTCCTTCAGGTCTACGACAGCCCGGGCGGCGAGGCGCAGGGCGCATTCGAATATGCGCAGCGCGTGTTCGATTTGCGCGGTCGCAAGCCCATGCAGGCCATCGCTGACGGCATGGCGCTGTCCGCCGCCTATCTGGGCGCCAGCGCAGCCGACGAAGTGGCGGTTACCGCAACCGGCTATGCCGGCTCCGTGGGTGTGGTCTCGCGGCACGTCGACTTCTCGCGCGCGCTCGATCAGGACGGCATCACCGTGACGCACATCTTCGCCGGTGCGCACAAGGTCGACGGCAACCCCTACGAGCCGCTGCCCGCCGACGTGCGCAGCGCGTGGCAAGCCGAGATTGACGGGCTCTACACGATGTTCGTGGATGCGGTCGCGCGCCACCGCGGCATGGAAGCGGCGGCCGTGCGCAAGACGCAGGCCGCCAGCTATTCCGGCGTCGCGGCCGTGGCCTCTGGCCTGGCCGACCGCATCGCCACCACAGACCAACTGATTTCCGAACTGGCCGCCCAACGCGGCCGGTCCTTCCCTGTCGGGCCGACCGCCCGATCCAACGCCAACGACAAAGGAGCATCTATGTCTGGCATTTCCCCCAACGAGGCGGGCGGTCATCAAGCCGCAGCAGCCCCCGCCGGTGCGCCGGCAGTTCCCTCCGCTTTCACGCAGGCCAATGTGGATGCGGCACGCGCCGAAGGCCGCCAGGAGGGCGCGCTGACCGAGCGCACTCGCGTGAGCGGCATCTTCGCGCACGAGGCCGCGGCCGGGCGCACGCAGTTGGCCATTCAGTGCGTCACCAGCGGCCTGAGCGTCGAGCAAGCCGGCGCCGTTCTCGGTGCCGCACCGGTGGCGACCGCCGCGCCGGTGAATGCCTTCGCCACCGCCATGGCCGCGGTGGGCAATCCCGATGTCTCGGGCGTCGAGGCCGGCAGCGGCGCGCAGACCGACGAGGCCGCTCTCGCGAGCCAGATCGTCGCGAGCTTCCGCGGCTCGCGCTGATTCAACCATTCACAGGAGTTGCGAACATGAACTATCGCGCAAGTTTCTCGACGGAGGGCGTTTCTGCCTCCAAGGTGCTCGTGGCCGGCAACGCCCACCTGCTGGTGGGCCGCAAGGTCACGCTGCTGGCCGGCGCGGTCTACGCGGCCGGCACGGTGCTCGGCGTCATCACTGCTTCGAAGAAGCACACCGTCAGCGCCTCGGCCGCCACCGATGGCAGCGAAGAGCCGGACCTGATCCTGGCCGAAACGGTCGACGCCACCGCGGGCGACCGGGAAGCGCTCGGCTATGCACGCGGCGACTTCAACACGAGCGCGCTCGTGCTCGGCGCGGGTCACACCGTTGCCAGCATCACCGAAGCCCTGCGCACCAAGGGCATCACCTTGCTGGCCGACGTGGCCTGACGCCCAGCACCCAGCAATCCAACCTCTCAATCAGGAGCAACTTTCATGGACATTTTTTCCATCGGCGTCCTCGCGCGCGTGATCGCCGAGCTTCCGGCCCCTGCGCCGTTCATCCTCAATTCGTTCTTCACGGCCATGCAGACCGAGACGAGCGAGGAAATCCACTTCGATGTCGAGAACGGTCGCCGCCGCCTGGCGCCGTTCGTCGCGCCCATCGTGGCTGGCAAGGTCGTGCAGTCGAAGGGCTTCGTTACCAAGACCTTCAAGCCCGCCTACATCAAGGACAAGCGCGTCTTCGACAGTTCGCGCCCGTTCAAGCGTGCCATCGGTGAGCGCATCGGCGGCGAGCTGTCGCCGGCGCAGCGCCTGCAGGCATTGCTCGCCACCGATCTGCAGGATCAGCTCGAGATGCTCGCCCGCCGTCAGGAAGTCATGGCTGTGGAAGCGCTGCGCACCGGCAAGGTCACCGTCAAGGGCGAACAGTATCCGACCGTGGTCGTGGACTTCGGTCGCCATGCCGACCTGACCGTCGAACTCACCGCTGGCGACCGCTGGGGCGAAACCGGCGTCGACCCGCTCGAGGACGTGCAGAAGTGGTCGATGGGCGTCACGCAGCACTCGGGCGCAGCCGGCAACACGCTCATCATGGACGTGAAGTCCTGGCAACTCTTCAGCGCCGCGCCTTCGGTGCAGAAGCTGCTCGACCGCTTCCGCGGCGCCGACAAGCTCAACGCGACCGTGCTCGGCGAGGGCGGTCGCTACATGGGCAACATCGGCGACTTCGATATCTGGGTCTATGCCGGCTGGTACGAAGACCCGGACACCGGCGCGCTGACGCCGTACCTGCCCGACTACACGGTGCTCATCACGAGCCCGGACCTCGAAGGCACACGCGCCTACGGCGCGATCAAGGACGAAGAGTCCGGCTTTCAGGCCATGCCGTACTTCTCGAAGTCGTGGGTGGAGAAGGACCCGGCCGTGCGCCTGCTGCTGCTGCAATCGGCCCCGCTGCCGGTGCCGTACCGCGTCAACGCTTCGATGTCGGCCAAGGTTCGCTGAGGCCCCGAGCATGTCCGCGCGCGCGCCCTTCGCCGACATCGAAGCCATGGTGGATGCCGGGGTGCTCGGCCACCTGGCGAACGCCATCGCGACGGTGGCGGGCGTCGACGTGCCGGTCATCTTCGATGTGCCGTCCGCCCAGTCCTTCGACGGGCAGATCGACGCTAGCGCACCCGAATGCAGCGGGGCTGCCGAGCTGCTCGCGAATGTCGAGCGCGGAGACACCATCGTTCTGCGCGGGCGCAGCTACGAGGTGGTGACTGCGGAGTCCGATGGCGCCGGATTCATTCGCCTCGTGCTGGGGAGCCTCTGATGCTGGCGCTCGAACCCGCCATCGTGCAGCGGCTGCGCGCGAGCCTAGCCGAAGCGTGGACCGTGAAGGGCATGTTCTCCGACGCCGGAAAGCGGGAGCCTGACCTCTTTGCATCCGTGATGTTTGGTGATGCGGATGTGCCGGCCAGCGAGGTGCCGGGAGTGCTGGTGCGGCCGTTGTGGCTTGTCACGCTCGTTGGCAGGCGCGCCGATGCAGAGGCCGCACCGCAGCTCGACAGCGCCTTCGCGCTCGTCATCGAGGCGCTTCACGGCTGGGCGCCTGGGCAGGTCACCGGCAGACGCTGGGAGCGTCTTCAACTGGTGCGCGTGAAGCCGCCACCTTTCCTCGAGAACGGCCTTGTCGGCATCGAACTCGCTTTTTCTACTTCCGCCCGCTTCGACGGGCAACCCTGAAAGGACATCGCTATGCCTATCTCGCACACCAAGACGGAACTGTCGGCCCCTCGTGGCCGGCTTCGTCTGGACATCATGAACGCCCTCGAGGAACTCACGGGCGAAGAAGAAATGGGCAACTGCCCGGCCTTCGTGCTGACCATCGATTCGGAGAAGGCCGAAGAATTCTCGGCTGAGAGCGCGGCCAGTGAACTCATCGGCACGCTGACTGGCAAGGTCAAGCGAACCGCCAAGATCACTTGCAACAACATGAGCATGGCGACCTATCAGCGCTTTCTCGCTGCGACGAGTGAGGTGGTGGTGCAGGCTGCCGTGGCGGTCACTGCCGAGCTGCGCACCGTCGTGCCCGGCAAGATCTATCAGCTCGGCCAGACGGCGGCGAACCCTATCGGGGTACGCAATGTCACTGCCGTGACCGTCAAATCCGAAGACGGCACCACGCCCTATGTGGCGGGAGAAGACTTCAACGTCGACCCCGAAACCGGCGCGGTGCAGATCATCGCCGGCGGCGGCATCGTGGCCGGCGTTGTGCAGTTCGGCTACACGCCCGTGGCTGGCTCGTACACGCGCCTGAAGACCGGCGGCAACACGTCCTTCCTCTCCGCCATCCGCGTGGTCGCGGACAACGCGGCGGGCAGCAACAAGGACTGGTACATGCCCCGCTGCAGCCTCACGCCGTCCGGCGACCTGCCCATCGTGTCGAACGAAGTCGAGTTCGTGAAGGTCGAGTTCGACGTTGACGTTCTCAAGTCTGCGAACGCGGAGGCGGTCTACGTCGGAGGCCGACCGGTCGCCTGATCGAACGCCCGTCCCCGCGCATCGCCGCGGGGGCGTGGTGACGCATGCGGCTTCGTGCAGAGGCTCCATGCGCCGCCATCGCCCCACTCATCTGACCTTCTCTCCCTGTGGCCATTAAGCCGATTCAGATTCTTATCAATGCCAAGGACAACGCGTCCTCGGTGTTCGACAAGCTGCAGCAACGCGTGATCGCTTTCGCGGTGCTGGTGGCCGGCTACTTCGGCATCCAGGCCTTTGCGGGCTGGATCAAGGGCGGCGCCGACCTCGAGCAGGCACTCAGCCGCGTGCAGTCGGCCACGGGTGCCACCGCGGCGGAAATGCGGCTGCTGCGCAAGGCGGCGGTCGACGCTGCGGCCGACACCCGTTTCAACTTCACCCAGTTGGAGGCGGCGGGCGCGCTCGAGAACCTGGCGAAAGCGGGTCTGAGCGTCAAGGACGCCATTGCCACTTTGCCTGCTGCAATGCAGCTCGCCCGGGCCGGCGACATCGAGCTTGCAGGGTCGGCGGAGTACCTGACCAAGATCGTCAACGGTCTGGGTCTGTCGTTCACGGAGTCGGGGCGGGTGGCCGATGTGCTCGCAAAGGGCGCCAACGCGACGAACACCAGCGTGACCGGCCTGGCGCAGGCGCTCAGCTACGCGGCGCCCCTTGCGAACACGCTCGGCCTCGGCCTCGAGTTCACCGTCGCGATCATTGGCAAGTTCGCCGACGCCGGCATCGACGCCAGCCGCGCGGGTACTGCCCTCAACAGCATCCTCGCGCAGTTCTCCGACCCGGCGAGCAAGTTCCGCACGGAGCTGGCCGCGGCCGGGATCACGTCGACCAATTTCGAGAAAGCGCTGCACGAGCTTGCCGCGGCCGGGCCAGCAGGCCAGCGTGCTATCGCTGCGGTGGGGCAGGAGGCCGGCCCGGCATTGCGTGCCCTGCTGAATCAGGGTGTCGGCAAGCTCGATGAGTTGAAGAAGTCGCTGCAGGATGCCGGCGGCAGCGCCGCGGCCACGGCGGCCATCATGCAGGCCAACCTCAACGGCGCGCTCGCGAGCCTGCGCACCGCGTGGGATTCGGCCGCCAACGCACTGACCACGCCAGTCCTGCCGGTTTTGAAAGAGGGCGTCGAGCAGCTCGCGGGGGCTCTGCGCGGGGCCGTTGCAGACGGCACTATCGGGCGCTTCGGTTCGGCCATCGCATCCGCGTTCCAGAGTGGTATGAAGTGGGTGCGCGAGTTTCTCGGCACCGTTGACTTCGCCGCCGTCACAGCGCGTGCTCAGGCGTTCGCCGAGCGCATCGGCGCGTTGCTCGACAGCTTCGGGCAGAAGGCACAGACCACGAGCAACATCGTCCAGACGGTCTGGGGTGTCATGGCCGGCGGGGCGAATGTCGTGCTTGCAGCGATGTTCAAGATCGCCGAGGGCATGGCGAACGTGGTCAGCGCCGTGCAGTCTGGGCTCGCGACCATCATCTCCGGCCTGGCAAAGATCACCTTCGGTGATCTTTCGACCGCGTTCAAGGCCGCCGCCGAAGAGGTGCGACTCTCGGCCGAGGCAACTGGGGCCGTGGCCGATGCGTTCGGCGCGAAGGCCGGCGAAGCCTTCGACCGCGCCGCAGAGGGTGCCGAGCAAGCCCGCGCCGGCTGGGCGGGCCTGACCGGCAGCGCCGAGACAACGACCGCCGCTGCCGCCAGCAGTGCGGCAGCCTTCACAAGCATGGCGGCGGAGATGAAGGCCGCGGGTGATAGCGCGCAAGACGCGGGGCAGAAGGCAGCCGGCGCCGCCGAATTGCAGCGGGTGAAGGCGGAGGAAGCCCGCGCGACGGTCGAACGCCTGCGGGCGGAATACGCGCAGGCCATCGCGACCGGCAACCTTGAACTCGCCGCCCAGAAGCTTGATGAGCTGAAGAAGGCGAATCTTGCTGCGGCCAGTTCGGCCAAAGAGAACAGCAAGGCTCAAGAGCAGGCCGCCCTTGAGATTGCCGCGGCGTTCTCTCGCGCTGGCATCGAGACGAAGGCCTCGCTCGAGGTTGCAGCCCAGACCGCGCTTCGCGACTACGAAATCATCCGTGACAGCGGTCAGGCTACCGCCATCGGCCTCGGCGAGGCTTGGAAGAAGGCGGCAGAGGCAGCCATCGCCGCCGGCAATGGTGTTGCTCCCGGCTGGGTGCAGGCGCAGGCCGCGATGCGTGGATTCGAGGTCGTGCTCGACAGTGCGGGGCGCTCGACGGTCAAGCTGCGCGATGCGCAGAACGACGCAATGCAGTCGGCCCATGGCCTGGCCGGCGCGCTGCGCGAGGTCACGAACGCGCGCGAGCGCGATGTCGAGGTGCGCGAGAAGGCCAACGCTCTTAAGGAGCGCGAGAACGCGCTTGAGAACAAGCGTCTCGGCCGCGACGCAAGCGGCTTCTCGACCGACAAGAACGGTAAGACGGTCAACGCCGGCAGTGACCTGGGCACCTTGACGGGCATTGCCGCGTTTCTGAAGGCCGCCGGCGTCAGCGACGAGAAGAGGGCGCGCGCAATCGCGATGGAGTTCGCCGATGCGAAAGGCGACATCCCTTTCTTCAACAACCCGGGCCAGAAGAAGTACGCGGACGGCGGCACGCTGAGTCAAGCGCTGCTCAAAGCGGCGGAGAAAGAGACGTTCTTTGGCAAGGGGAACACGCCCACGGCGATCCCGCAGCCCGAATCGAATCGCACCGTGAACCTGCACCTCAACCTCAACGGCCGCGACTACGGGACGGTCCAAACCAATGCCGCCGGTGCGGACGCCATCGAGGACCTGCTCGCGCAGCTCGGCGCCGCGGCCGGCACGTCTTCCAACCGCCAGAGCCGATAGACATGGCCACTTCGAAATTTCACACGCTCGCTGGCCTGCAGATTCCGCGCGGCATGGTTTGGTCCGATGAGTTCGGATGGAGCCGCGTCGAGAAGAGCCTCGAGTACTCGCTTACGGGCGCGGCCTTGATCGATGCCGGCGTGCGCCTGGCGGGCCGGCCGATCACGCTGCAGGGCGAGGTCGATGCCGGATGGATTCGCCGCGGCGCACTCACGGCGCTGCAGACCCTGGCCGACGCCAACGCTATCGGCGCACACGCGCTCGTGCTGGCCGATGGCCGCTCTTTCACCGTGCAGTTCGCGCCCGGCCTGCCCATCGAAGGCAAGCCGCTCGCGCGGCCCGAGTTGCCCGTCGAGGACTTCCCCTATGTCGCCACCGTGCGACTCATCACCGTCTAACCATGTCCATCTTCGAATCCGATATCAAGCTCGTGGCGACCCAAGTCATGGACGACGTGCCCGAAGGTGGCGGCGCGCCGACCTCGACCGTCATCCCGGATGGCAAGAGCAATGCCATCTTCAAGGACATCAGCGAGGTGGACCGCGCGCAGGGCGACGTGTCCATCATGAAGGTGGCAGCCACCGTGCAGACCCTCAACACCGATACGGCTTTGGGCGGGACGGTCGTCATTTCCCGGCCGCCGCTCGACCCGAACGTGACGGCGACCCTGTTCGTGACCAACGACTTCTTCGACCGCCGCGCCGCGATCCAGAGCCGCTTGGAGGCTTACACGACGCCCGGCGAGGAATTCACCGGCTACCTGCTCGCGAACCATGTGCAGGGGCAGCGCTCCATGCTGATTTTCCAGCGGCCGGGCGCCACCCCGCCGAACGTCAACAGCACGTTGCAGATCGGCGGCGGCGGCAACAGCGAGGCCGTGCGGCTCACCGAAGTCAAGGTGGAAAGCAGAACCTACAGCTATTCCACCGGCAGCGGCTTCGTGGACTATGAAGCGCAGGTGTGCGTCTGCGAACTGCAGAACGGCCTCAAGCACGACTACGCCGGCACCCCGGCCAACCGCCTCTTCGAACGCACGCAGACCGCGGCGGCGATCAATCGCATGCTCGTGGCCGATGCGGCGCGTTTCTACGGCGTGTCGCGGCTGGTGGTGAACGCCACCACCGGCGACCTGTCGGTGAAGGTGGACCGCATCGACGCCCAGATCGCGCCGACTTCGACCACCGAGATCTCGATCACCGACACCTCGGCGGCCGGCTCTTCCATCGCGCTCGTGCGTTCAGGCGCAGGCACCGTCACGCTGACCACCGGCGCGATCTTCGGGCCAAACACCACGCTCACGCTCGGCAATCCCTTCTATGCCGGCACGCTGTCGATTGCGACCGGCGCGGGCACGATCACCGACGACGGCGGCCGGCTCAAGCTCGGCGCTCTGACCATCGGCACGGCTTCCTATGTTGGCGGCACGCTGACGTTTGCGAGCGACGCGCCGCAGATCGGCGGAACGAAGGCGATCACCTTCGGCCCGGCCGCGGCGCCGATTGAGCTGGCCGACTCAGCCTCCATTGCCGTCAATGCCGAGAACCGGCGCGTCAACTACCCGTTGACCATCCTTCCGCCGCCGGCGCCTGGCACCTTGCGTGTGGCCTACCGCGCCGGCGCGAACTGGTACGAGCTGGCCGACGACGGCGCGGGCCGCCTGCGCGGCGCCGATTCGAGCATCGGCTCGGGCACGGTGGACTACACCACCGGCACCGTGGCGCCGACGCTCGGCGTGCTGCCCGACGTGGGCAGCGAGGTGCTGTACTTCTGGGGCGCGAAGGCCAACTACCGCGACCGCAGCGCTGTTCTGCCCGCGGCGGTATTGATCCGGCTGGCGCTCGACAACCAGGCGGCGCAAGCGAGCACCATCGCGGTGGACTGGAACGATGGCGCGGCCCGCCATGCCAGCGACAACGGCAGCGGTGTGCTCACGGGCGACGCCACCGGCCCGGTCAATTACGCGACCAGCAGCATCGACCTGAAGCCGAACACGCTGCCGGCGTCGTCGGTGGCCTTCACCGTGGCCTACAGCCACGGCCTGCCGGAAGCCAAGGCGTTCCAAGCGCCGGCACGCGATGTCGACGGTGGCATCACGCTGAACCTCGGCAAAACCAACATTGCGCCGCGCTCGCTGGCTCTGAGCTGGAATCTCGTGCTGATGTCCACCGGCGGTGTGCCGGCCGACATGTGGGTGCCGCAGAATTTCGCCTCCACAAAGACCATCACGGACAACGGCGCCGGCAAGCTCGTGGATGGCCTGGGCGTCGAGTTCGGCACGATCACCTACGCGACCGGCGTCGCCAAGCTCTACCCGGAGGCGGTCGTGACCGTGCCGGTGCCGCAGTGGGCCGTCAATCAGCTGGGCATCCTGGGCACGGTGCTCTCGCCGGCGCTGCCTGGCGCATTCCGCAACACACTGACGGGCTACACCTATGTGCCGCTCAATGCCACGCTGCCGGCCGATGCCTCGGCCTTGGTGACGGCGGATTTCCGGGTGGCCGGTGCCGGCACCGCGAAGAGCCAGACCTTCAATCAGCCGAAGCTCTCCATCCAGCTCCTGCCGAACGCGAGCGAAGTTGGCGTGCCGGGCAGCGTGAATTTCACGGTGGGCGGGAAGACCTACTTCGACCGGGCGGGTGCGCTGTATACCGATCTCGATCCGGCCACCGGCGCGGCCACGCAGGCCGGCAGCTACGACTACGCCACCAACACGGCCAGCCTCGATGCGTGGCCGGCCTCGGCGTCGAGCACCGTCACGGTGAACAGCCTGCTGACCGCGCTGAGCGGCCAGCCAGTCGAGTACGTGGTGTTCCGCACGCCCGTGGCGCCGATCAGCCCGGGCACGCTGCAACTGCTGGCGACCAAGCTCAATGGCGGCACGATCAATGTCACGGCCGACATGACGGGCCTCATCAGCGGCGCCAACGTGCGCGGCACGGTGGACGCCTCCACGGGCGTCGTGAAGGTGCGCTTCGGCGACTGGGTGACCGCGGCCGGCAACGAGTCGGAGCCGTGGTACCACGCCGATGCGGTCGGCAGCGACGGCAAGATCTGGAAGCCGGTGCCGGTGTTCGCCAGCACGGTCCGCTACAACGCGGTCGCGACCACCTCGCTGCCGGTTGACGCCACGCTGCTGGGCCTCGATCCGGTGCGCTTTCCGGCGGATTGCCGCGTGCCGATCTTCTGGAAGGGCGGGCTCATCGTCATCGGCAACACCAAGCGCCTGCCTGCGGCCGTGGTGTCGAACGGCCAAACGCTCAGCGCCGGCCGCGAACGACTCTCGCGCACGCGCCTCATTGGGGCCGATGGTCTCGCCATCGAGACCGGGTACACGCGCAACCTTGACGCCGGCGAGCTCACGATCACTGATGCCTCGGCCTTTGTGCAACCTGTGATCTACGAACACACCATCGAGGACATGCTGACCCTCACCGATGTGTCGATCGACGGGCGCCTGTCGTTCGCGAGCCGCATCACGCACGACTACACCGCCGGCGACACCTACGTGAGCAGTGCGGTGCGCATGGGCGATGTGAAGGCCCGTGTGTCGCTCCTGTTCGATCAGCAGAGCTGGAACGGCCAATGGTCCGACGGCCTCATCGGCAACCCGGCCGATCCGACGTTCAACGATATCGATTACCCGATCACCGTCACGAACAAGGGCGCCGTCACCGAGCGTTGGCGCATGCAGATCAACGGCAGCGGCACGGCCTACAGCCTCATCGGCGAGCACGTCGGCCAGATCGTGACCGGACAGAGCCTCACGGCCGATTGCGAGCCGGTCGGCCCCTCTGGCGTGCCGTACATGCGCATTCCTGCGGCGGGCTTCGGCTCGGGTGGCTGGCCTGCTGGTTCCGTCATCCGCTTCAACACCGTGGCGGCCACGTTCCCCTTCGTGGTCATCCGGTCCGTCCAGATGGGCGCCGAGACCGTGCTCGATGACTCATTCGAGCTGCTGGTGCGCATCGGCGTGGACCGCCCCTAACGAGAGAGAGAAAGGCCAAGCATGACTTCCGTTGTTGATACCAGCGTTAAATACTTTTCGAGCCTGATGTCGGGCTCCCCGGCGCTGTCGGGCACCGTGGGCTCAATGATTGCCCTTCTGGATGCGTGTCTGAAGGACGGCTTTGACCTGAAGACGCTCACATCGCTCACTGTTGCTGGTGGCGTCGCCACCGCGGTATTCACCGGCACCCACTCCGCCGCGCTGGATTCCGTTGTGCTGATTGCTGGTGTTTCCGGCGGGCCGAGCGGATGGGCGGGGCTCAATGGCGAACAGAAGATCACCGGCAAGCCGGCTCCCACCTCGGTCACGTTCGCGACCAACCTCCCGGATGGAAGCTACTCCGGCACCATCACCATGAAGATGGCGCCGCTGGGCTTCGCGAAGCCCTTCGCGGGTACGAACCTGGCCGCATACCAATCGACCGATCCGGCAAGCACCAAGATGATTCTGCGGCTGGACGACACGGTGGCGACGACCACGCGGGTCGTCGGATGCGAGTCAATGACCGACATCGGCACCTATGCCGGCCTGTTTCCCACGGCACTGCAGATGGCGGGCGGCGGCTACTGGGCCAAGAGCACTGTTGCCAACGCCACTCCCGTGCAATGGATGGTCGTCGGCGACTCCCGGGCCTTCTACATCCACGTCTGCCCGGGCTCCGGTGCGAATGCCGGGTGGAATCAAGGCTACACACGTGGCTTCGGCGATGCGATCGCGCTCAAGCCCGGCGGCGATGCCTTCGCCTGTTTCCTGAGCTACTCCGACGTGAGCACGGCCTCCAACCAATCGAACGGACAGCCCGAATATGCGCAAGGCTCGCTGCAGGCCTTCCCGCGGGCGCCGACCGGGCTCGGCGCATCGCTCTTGAACAACTGCTATCCCTATGTCGGAACGGGGTCGAGCATGTCTGGCATGGACGCTTTCTTCGGGCCATTCCCCAGCATCATCGACGGCGCGTTGCGCGTGACGCGGCGGTACTTTGCGCCGGCCACCAGCGTGCCCCCTCGCGCCGAGGCTCCCGGCCTCTACAGCGTGCCGCACACGCTCGCCTTCGACTCGTTCAAGCTCAACGACCGACAGCCTGGAACGGGCGTGCTCGCGGGCCGCAATTTGATTGCGGTCAACGCGACAAACACAACGATCAATCAGACATCGACCAACGCCACGTCGGGCGTCACGTTCTTCGATGTGACCGGTCCTTGGCGCTAAGCGATGGCAGCGCACCGTTACTGGAGTGCTCGTGCGTTTGCGCCGGCCGCGGGCCGCTCCATCGCGCTGAGCGAGTTTCATCTGTTCGCAGGTGGCGCGCGGGTGGATGGGGCGGCAACGCTTACCGCTGCGGTTGCGCCGGCGGCCGGCTCGCTGGCCGATCTGCGCGACGACGTGCTCGCCACCTCTGCGCGTTGGCCGAGCGCCCAAGACGTGAATCTCCTTTGGGACTTCGGCGTGGGTGGCGCCGTGGATGTGGACGGGGTCCGAGTCGGGTCGGGCAGCACCGGGCGCGCGGAGTTTCCTGTCTTCTGCAGTGTCTGGTTTTCTGACGACGCGGTGACGTGGACGCAACAGGCCGTATGGGCTGGCGACTACCCGGGCGCGAGGGTAAAGATCGCGGGGCACTTCGGATGGCATCCCAATGACATCGCGGTGGTCGCGCAATTGCCTTTCGTGGGAGCCAACGGGTCCGCGGCCTTCTCCGATGATGTGGCCGGCAACGTCTGGACGCCAGCCGGCGGCGCGCAGATCAAAACCGACCAGTTCAAGTGGGGCAACTCGGCCGGCTATTTCAACGGAACGACCGACTACCTTGCAATGCCGTCGCAGGGCTCGCTCAACCTCGGCACGGGTGACTTCTGCATCGAAGTCTGGTTTCGCGTGGGGGCGCTGACCAACCACTACGGCACACTGCTTGCGAACGGCACGCCGACGTTCGGTACCAACAGCCGATTCCTGATGGTCTACGGCAACGCAGGCCCGGTGGTGGCCTCGCGAGGAAAGATCGGATGGGGCGGCGACGGTTCCAGTCTGGGCAATCCAGCGCTGCTGTCCACCACCTTGGTGACGGTCGGCGCTTGGTATCGCGTGAAGGTGATGCGGATCGGCGTGAACGCGCTGATGTTCGTCAACGACGTGCTCGAAGCCACTGTGAACCTGGGCCTCGGTGGCGCTTCGGATTTCGGCGTCTCCGGCACTCGCGTGGGCAACAACGGGTGGGACGGCGCCGCAGGGTTCTTTCAGGGTCACATTGGCGAACTCCGCATCACCCGTGGCGTCGGCGAGCCGGGCGACATTCCCGGCTATGTTCGCCACCCGGTGCCGAAGAAGACTGCCCTCGCGCAGGCTCTGCAGCCCGAGGGGCGGCTGATGTCGCAACTCTACACCGGGGCCTACACCGGTCTTCGGCTCGCGGCCGCCCCGATCCTTATCCGCGGCGACTTCCTCACCGGTGTTCTCGGGAAGGGCAATGGCCGGATTCGCGGCTTCACGCTCGACTATGTGAACCCACTCAACAAGCCGTACCGGTGCCGCGTGGTGCTGATGCGTGAGGCCGGCAATCTCGTGGTGCGCGAGCAATGGTCCAAGGCGGACGGCAGCTACGACTTTCAATACATCGATGAACTGCAAAGCTATTCGGTGGTTGCCTACTACGAGGCTCACGGAAAGCGGGCTGTCGTCACGGATGGCTTGACCCTTGCGAATGGCAAGGTGGAGCTGCTGCCATGAACGTGCTTGCCATCAATGCGATGTTGGCCGGGCCTGGCCTCGTGGCGTACCTGGGCGAAGGCTCACGATTCCTCGTGTGTGGCGGCGCGCAGCCGGCCGAGGGGGGCGCGGTCGCCACACTCTTGGCTGCTGCTGCCCTCGCGCTGCCGGCGGGCGCGGTTGAGTCGGGCCGGCTCTCGCTCGTGCAGGCGGACAGCGCCGGTGACCTGGCACTCGCAACAGGGATTGCGACCTGGGGCCGCATCGAGCTGGCGAATGGCACCTGGGTGGCCGACTTCACCATGAGCGGCCCCTCGGGCTCGGGGCAGGTCAAGCTCGTGGTGCAGAACCCCCCCGAGGGCGATCCTGAGGCGAAGCTCTATCAGGGCGGGACCTTCTTCATCGGTGAGGTGGTCATCGGTGGTTGAGGATCTCGTCTTCCGGCAGCCGCCGCTCGATGGGCCGCCGAACATCCTTGTTTTCGGGGAGCCGGATGAGCCGGCGAGCGGTGCTGCCTATGCGTTCGGGTCCATTCCGCTGCCGGGCTTCTTCGTGTCTGGCGGTGCGCTGGTCACGATGCCGCCGCTTGCGACTGCCGCCGGGGGCATCCCGCTGCCTGTCTTCGCGGTGATTGGCATCGCGCAGTACGACAGCGCAACGCAGCGCCCGCTCGTGGGCAAGGTGTCGTCAGGGTGGCAAGTGGCAACACCGGCGAGCGCCGGCACCGTGGCGCGGCACCAGAGCGCCGCGCGCGGGAATGCGGGCCGCGTGTCGCGCTGGAAGCGCGCCGAGCTTCGGGCGGGCGTTGCGGCGCCGGTATGGCAAGAGGCCGGCCGTGCGCGCAACCAAGTGGCCGCGCGGCACCAGGTGGCCGGATCGATCTCGACTTCGACCGGACTGCGCTGGCAAGAGGCAGGCCGTGCCCGCAATGCGGCGCGGGTTCGGTGGCAGGCGGCGCAGCAGCTCGCGCCGGCGGCGCTGGCGGTGCGCTATCAAGAGGCCAACCGGCTGCGACGCGCCGTGCACTCAGGGTGGCAAGAGGCCGCGACCCTCACGCATCGGCATGGCGAGGGCTTCGGCGTGGCGCAACTTATCGAGAGGGGATGGCGCGTGCGCTGGCAGGCGGCCATGGCGCCGCTGCCGGGGCGCTCGGTCCTCGTGCCGCCCGAGGGCGATCCCTGCTATGTGCCCTCGACCACGCTCGAGTTTCGTGAGCTGCAGAAGCACGCCACCACGCTCATTTTCTTTTGCGAGCGGCACGCGCCGCCGCCTGGCACCGGGCAGACCGTCGTGGTGCCCGTCTTGGAGGTCTATTCCGTGGAAAACAGCATCGCGCTCACGCGCGTGGATGGTGGCGACATCATCGAGGCTCGGGGGTTTTCGATGTCGCTCGATGCGGACTCGTGGACCTGGCGGTGGAGTGCGACCCTGCCGGGCTCGGCGCTGCCCCTCGTTCAAGAGGATGGCAA
Organism: Variovorax sp. V116; assembly: GCF_041154435.1. Lineage (NCBI taxonomy): Bacteria > Pseudomonadati > Pseudomonadota > Betaproteobacteria > Burkholderiales > Comamonadaceae > Variovorax > Variovorax sp. V116. The sequence continues at coordinate 4,435,310 of NZ_AP028661.1, read as the reverse complement.
TGGCGACCCGGCGGAGCTGCTGGCGATGGTCAACGGCGTGCCCTATCGGCTCGTGGCCGATGCGCCGGCGCGAGATCGCCGCTTTGCGCGTGCAGACGTGCGCGTGCAGGGGAAGGGGCGCGCCGCGCTGCTCGATCAGCCCTTTGTCTCAGACCAGAATTTTGCGTCTGCATCGGGGCGTACGGCCGCGCAGCTCATGGCGCTTGCCATGACGATCAATGGAGTTAACAACGGCTGGGCCATCGACTACCGCATCGGCGATTGGTTCGTGCCGGGCGGGACGTGGGCCTTTCAGGGCACGCCGATTGCGGCGGTGCTCGACATCGCGACGGCCGCCGGTGCCATCGTGCAGCCGCACAACACCGAGCAGACGCTGCGCATTCTGCCGCGCTACCCGGCCGCGCCGTGGATGTGGCACACGCTCACGCCGGACTACGTGCTGCCCGCCGATGTCGTCTCGGTGGAGGGCATCGAGTGGGTGCGGCGGCCCGCCTACAACCGCGCCTTCGTCTACGGCACCACGAGCGACGGCGTGCGCGGCGACCTCACGCGCAGCGGCACCGCCGGCGACTACGCGGCGCCCATGGTCACCCATCCGCTGATGACGCATGGCGATGCTGCCATGCAGCGCGGCTTGGCCGAGCTGAGCAACACGGGCCGCCAGGCGCATGTGAGCCTGCGCATGCCCGTGCTGCAGGAAACGGGATTGATCTTGCCGGGCTCGCTGGTGCGCTACGACGGCGGCGATGCGTTGCGCCTCGGCCTTGTGCGCGGCATTGCGCTTGATGAGGCCTGGCCGACTCTGCGCCAGACGCTCACCGTCGAAACGTATGTGGAGGTCTGAGCATGAGCCGCAATCCCTACAGCGTCTTCCTTGATCTTCTGCCGGCCAAGCCGCTGCAGATCGCGACCGTGACGGCCGTCGATGGCGACACCGCGCGGCTGGTGCTGCCTGGCGGCGGCGTGCTCACGGCGCGCGGCTTGGGCGCGCGTGCCATCGGCGCCGAGGTGTTTGTCCGCGATGGCGTGATCGAGGGCGACGCGCCCGCCGACATGCCGCTCGTGCAGTTCGTAATTTGAGATAGAGAAGAGGCACCTCATGGACATGGGCGACATCGCCGGCAATCCGATCGCACAGCTTGCGTTCCTCATTCTTTCTGCCGCCGGCGGCTATCAGGTGTGGCGCAAGCAGCAGCCAACCGATGCGAAGGAGCGGGCCGACAGCGAGGGGCAGATTGCCGCACTCGGCACTTGGAAGGAGCTGCTCGAAGGCGAGCGCGCGGCGCGCGTGAAAGCCGAAGAGCGGGCCGACAAGTTCGCGGCCGAAAGAAACGAAGCGTTGAAAGAGCTGTGGGAGATGAGGGGGCAACTCAAGGCAATGAACGAAACCCTCGCCGCGCAAACGACCGAACTCGCCTCGCTGCGCGATCAAGTTCGCCAATTGAAGGAGCAGATCCATGCACAGTGATTCAGACAGCGCGCCGCTCGAGGACCTGCCGCGGGTTCGGCCGCCGCGCCAGTGGCGCCGGCTCTTCGAGACGCTATGCGTCATCGGAAGTCTGTTCCTCGGCGGCTTTGGTTCGGGCTACTTCTGGTCGACGCGCAACGCCGATGCGCAGCTACTGCGCCAGCGCAGCGACCACCTGGCAGAAATCGAGCGGCTGCAGCGGGCCTACGGGCAACGCATCGACCGCGCTGCTGGTGCCGTCGCTGATGCGGCCGTGGCTACGACCAATGCGGCCATGGCGACGACCAACGCAGCGGAAGCCGTAGGCGAGGCTGCGGATCAGGTTGGCACCGCGGCAAAAACGGCCACCTCGGCGGCGATCACCGCCAAGGCCGCTGCGAAGGCCACGGCCGCGGCCCCCGTGCCGTCGTCGGCCGGGGCGGTCAACAGCACGATCAAGCGCGCGAACGAGAGATTGCAAGGGGGGCGCCCATGAAGGCCGTCGCCATCGTTTGGATTGCGCTGGCGCTGGTGGCCTGCGCATCGCCGCCGGCACCAGTCGTTCGCGACTGCCCGGCCCTCCCGGTGCTCCCGGCCAGCCCGACCGCTGCGCAGCGCGGCCAGCACACCGAGGCCCTCGTCGCGCTCTATCTGCGCTGCGCTGGCGTGACGCCATGAATCGACTTTTCAACAAACATTTGCGGGAGTTCTATTGCCCATGATCGACATCCAAACTCTCATCGACTGCACTGGTGCCGCACGCGCGAACGCTGAGCGCTATGCCTGGCACCTCAATGACGGCATCGAGCGATTCGGCATCGCCTCGGCGAGCGCGGTCGCCTGTTTGCTCGGGCAGGTGGCCATCGAGTCCGAGGGCCGCGAGGGGCCGCTGTCGGTGGTCGAGGAAGACCTCTACTACACCTCGCCCGACCGTCTGCGCAAGATTTTTCCGAGCCTGTTCGTCAACGGCCGCTTCCGGGCCGAGGACTATGTACGCAATCCGAAGGCGCTAAGCGAGGTTCGCTATGCAGGCTTCCACGGTCGCGGTCTCATCCAGCTCACCTGGCTCGACGCGTATCGGGCGGCCAGCGATGCGCTGGGGTTTGACTACGTGGGCAGTCCTGGCCTTGTGCTCGAGCCTCTGCACGCGGCGCTTACGGCGTGCTGGTTCTTTGCGGTCTACAAGGGCTGCTTGCCCGCGGCCGAGCGGGGCGATGTCTATGAGATTACCGGCCGGGTGAACGGTGCAGCGCGCCTCAAATTGGCCGAGCGCAAGGCGATCACATCGCGCGCGTACAAGGTGCTGAGCAAATGAGCGCCCTGTCCCGGATATTGCGTGACGCAGAGGGCGGCCGGCTCACGTTCTGGTGTCCTGGCTGCGATGGTGCGCATCAGGTTGCTGTGGGGCCGAAGCTTCACGAGAACGATGCGCGTTGGGGATGCAACGGCAATCCCGAGGCTCCCACGTTCACGCCTTCCATTCTCGTGCGCTCGGAGACTTGGACGCCGCCCGTGACGGCGGAGAACCTCGAGGAGTGGCAGCGTGCGCCGTGGCCTCAGGCGAGGGTGCGCACCGTGTGCCATTCATACGTGACGGATGGCCGCATCCAGTTCCTTGGGGACTGTACGCATGCCCTTGCCGGGCAGACCGTTGACCTACCCGACTGGGCCAACGTATGACGAAATTTCTCGACATCGTTCCGTCATGGTTGTGGGCGCTGCTGTTGGTATTGGCCCTGGCCGTGATAGGCCTCGAGCGCACGCAGGTGCTCAAGGCGCGTGCGGATGTGTCCAAGGCACTGAAAGCCGTCTCCGACGAAAAGCTCGACCGTCAGGCCGAGAACACCCGCCGCGCGCTTGCCGCGCTCGAGGATCTGCAGCGCGTGCTCGCAATGCAGGCCGCCCATGCCAAAGCTCAACAGGAAAACGTCAATGCCTACGAAAAGAAACTGGCCGTGCTCGATGGCCGCCGCCGTGCTGCTGCTGGCGATGCTGAGCGGATGCGCAAGCAATTTGCCGACTTCGCCGCCCGTGATCGGGACCAAGCCGCAAGCGACCCCGCTGCCTGCCAGCGTGTCGCGGATCGATCCGCAGTCCTCGCAGCCATGGCTGCACGAGGTCGAGAGCTACTTGAGCGAGGTCGACTCGTTGTTGAGGGGCGAGACAACGAAGTGCAGCTTCTGCTTGGCACCGTGAAGAACGACCGCGATCTGCTGGCGACACCCTAGTGCGACCACCAGGCCGCGCTGGCGGTCATGGCGTCGAGCGGGGGCTGCCACCGGACGATTGTCTAAGTGGCGCCTGGGTCTTAGAATTTGCATGCTCGGGCTTTCACCCGACCGCGCTGCCAGAAGGCAGTGCACCGCCGGCAAGCGCGACGCACCGGTGCCCGCTCTGCGCGCGATGCGCATCCGGGGACTTCCAAGTTAATCCTTAGGAGTTCCCCAATGCGGGCTCGACATCTTCAATCTTTGAGGCGTGCTGCTTGTCGCGAGCAGGGCGGCGTCTGCTACTACTGCTTGCAGCCGATGCGCGGCGACGTTACCGCGGAGCATCTCCAAGCTCGACGCGACGGTGGCAAGGACACGCGCGAGAACATCGTCGCAGCCCATCGCCTTTGCAATTCGCGGCGACATCAGCTATTCCCGATTGAGGCTCCCGAGCCGGCCGCGTATGCGAACCTGATCGCGTTGGCTAGGGTGGCCGGATTTGATCTTGAGGATCTGGCTCAGGCGCGCTCGCGCAGGATCTCGACTGGGCCTGTTCCGTTGTAGACCGTTTCACCAGTCTTCAGGTTGGCGACGGTCCAACGCTCGTTGCCCGCACCGGGCGTGACCTTGTAGTCTCCTGGCAAGAGCGGAAGCGGGTGGTCATCGCGCACCGCATCGTCGTACCACACAGGTGCGCGCAGGATCGTGGTGGGGACGGGGAAAAAATCAGTCTTGCTCATGCGACGATTGTCGCCGTTGGCCCGCTGCCCGCGCTCGTGGGGATACCACCCTTGAGTTGTATTTGGCGTTTACTGTCTGTAAGTGGTATTGAAGGCTTGACGCCTGCGCTGCGCCTGGAGCGGGCTAGCTGACCAGAGCCTTGATGGACTCGTACCACGCCTGAACCTGTGTCCATGCCGGGGCAATTGTGGGAATGGTCTGAATCGTGTCTTTGATTCCGCCTAGAAGAGCGCCGACTTTTGCGCTGTTCGGTTTCTCTTTTGCCGACTCTTTTTTGACGTCATCGAGAATGTCCAGTGCTTCTGCCCGTCGAACTGGGTCAAGGCTGGCTTGCGTTGACAAATGGACTTGGATCAACTCGAGCGCCTGAGTCAATTCCTGCAGAGAGGTGGTTTGTGTTTGGGTCACATGTGCGATTGCGCCCGGGCCGGTTTGAATGGCACCCACCGCGCCGCCAATGTTGAATGTGTTGCTGACGGCTTGCGCGGTCTGGCCGGTCGACTTCATACCTGTGAGTAGCAGATGAATTTTGGCCGACTGAGTTTTAAGTTCCACAGCGAGGGCCTCTCGCGCTTTCGGCAGTTCGAGACCCGTCGTCATTCGTAAGCCAACGGGTTTTGTCCTCATGTCGCGGGCTGCGATCAGCATCTCGGCCAGCTCGTTGAGGCGGGCGCCATACAGCGTTTGGATTTGACTCACGATGGACGGATCGTTGCTGAGTTTCTCAACTCCAATGGCAATGGAGAGGGCGTCGAAAATCTTTTGGGCTGATGCCTCGATGACGTCGGCGGTCGCACGGTCCATCCGCTGCACTGTCATGCTGGACAAGAAGGAGCCTGCCCGCACCATCTCTGACTGAATTTGAAGGGCGAGCTGTTCGAAGTGCTGAGCGGCTTTGGCTTGTATTCCCTCGCACAGGGCATTGAAGCTGGCGATCGTGGCGGCGGTGAGCATTTCGAAGTGTGGGTAGTGAGCGGGCTTTGCGCACTGTACGCTGCTACGCCCGAGCGATTGGCGCCTGGCGCCAGTCGGTCGTGTATTGGGGCGTTCGGCGCTGCTGTCTCATCGTCCATTCGCGCCTGTCGCCTTCTGTTCCCGTGCTGGCGAGTCGCAGCGTACCCTTGCCGTAGCGGTCGTTGAGAACGTCAACGGCACGATTCAGCTTGCCGCGCTCGCGGCCCTCTTCCGCTTCGAGATCCAGCTCGCCCTGCAAGATGCTGCCGTCGCTCAATTCGAGCAGCATCACGCCTGCTTTCGCGAGGTCGTAGCCTGGCTCAAACAGACACTCCAAACCCAGCACCGCAGCCTGCGTGATCGCGGCAGTGTCGGACGTTGGCCGACGCAGCGGGACTGTCAATGAACGTGCGAAGCGACGGCCGGGCCGGAATGGCGACGTGTGGGCGAACACCAGCACCATGGCCGCTACGCTGCCTTGCCGACGAAGCTTTTCGGCCGCGCGCGCCGCGAACTCGCTCACTGCTTCCACCAACGGCGGTAGCTCGCGTATCGGATGGCCGAATGACCGAGTGCAGGCAATCTCTTTCTTCGGAGCCGGCGCGTCATCCATCTCTATGCAGGGCAGGCCTTGTAGCTCGCGGACAGTTCGCTCCAACACGATAGACCAGCGGCGGCGGACCGTTGCGGGATCGAGGCGGGATAGCTCCAAGGCGGTGGTTATGCCGCCCTCGCGCAACTGATCGCCGATGCGCCGGCCGACGCCCCACACTTCGCCCACCTCTGTGCTCGCCAGCAGCGAACTCACCTCGTCCGGCGTCAGTGTTGAGAGGTCGCAGACCTGGGCCTGCGGGACGGGGTAGGTGCCAGGCTTGCGCTCGGCGACCTTTGCGATGTGGTTCGCGAGTTTCGCAAGGGTCTTTGTCGGGCCGATGCCTACGCAGCAGGGGATGCCTATCCATTGAAGAATGCGCTCGCGCACGGCACGTGCGCGGCCGCGCAGATCGCCTGAAATGCCCGACAAGTCGATGAACGACTCGTCTATCGAGTAAATCTCCTGTTCCGCGCCAAGCCCGGCGGCGAGGCTCATCATGCGGTCGCTCATGTCGCCGTACAGCGTGAAGTTGGCCGACAGTGCCACCAGGCCCGCTTGCTCTTCAAGGTGGCGAAATTCGAAATGTGGCTGCGCCATCTTGACGCCCAGAGCCTTCGCCTCGTCGCTGCGACTGATCGCGCAACCGTCGTTGTTGCTCAGGACGACGACGGGGCGCCCCTGCAGGCTCGGTCGAAAGACCCGCTCGCAGGACACGTAGAAATTGTTGCCATCGACCAGGGCGAACATTTCACGTCGAGAACTGTTTGATGCAGCTCGTGACCACGCCCCACACCTCGACCGACTGGCCCTCAGAGGGCGTTATCTCGGGATAGGTCGGGTTGCCAGCCTTGAGCTTGAGGCGGCCGGCGCGAAGGTAGAGCTGCTTGACTGCGAACTCGCCATCAACAATGGCCACAACAATTTGCCCGTGCCGCGGCTTCAGCGCGCGATTGACCACCAGCAAATCGCCGTTGTCGATGCCCATGTCTCGCATGCTGTCGCCGGCGACTCGGAGCATGAATGTGGCCTGAGGATGGGTGACCAGCACAGTGTTCAGGTCTATGCGCTTTACAAGAAAGTCTTCGGCAGGGGAGGGAAAGCCGGCGTGGACGGTCGCGTCGGCAATCGGCAGCATCAGGCTCTCGGTGCCGAGGGGCACCGGAACTGCTTGCGCCAAAATACTGTTCATACATACAGTATAGGTCGGGCTGCCGCCACGATGTCAAACTGATTACTTACTGGCCTTGTCGGGCAACTGGGAAAGGATTCGCGATGTGCTATTCCGCCGAGGTCCGGGCCGACTATGCGGCGTTCCAGCGCCTCTTTCCTGGCACGAGGGTGTCCATCAAGGACTTCTTCGCGGCGTACTGGAGGCGCAAGCAACAGCCGATGCTGCGATTCCCGAGGGCGATGGATGCCCTGTTCGCCAACCCAGCGAGCGAAGAAGAGCGTGCGGTCAAGGCGCTTATCGATGAGTTCAATGTCACTCAGGCGATGGTGCACGAGCAGACCCTGTTCGCCCAGCGCGTCCGCTTGGTGGACGCTGACAGGAAGTTGCTGGTGAAAGAGACGAAAAAGGCTCTTACCGACAAGCGAGTTGCCACCGACAAGATCGCTAACGCGCTGGCCAAGATCGACGATTTGAAGCGCGTCGAACTGAAGCCGCGCGACTCGCGCATATTCCCGGGCTGGTATGCGCCAGTGCTGGTAATGGATGAGGGCGAGTTGGTCCTCAAGCCGATGCGTTATCTCTGCAGACCGGCAGGCAAGCCGGCCTTCTACGACACGAAATACCCCGGGATTTACAACGCGCGTCGCGACAATCTTCGAAACTTTTGGAAGGGGCAGTTCGGCCGCACGCACGGGCTGATGATCGTGAACGGCTTCTACGAGAACGTGAAGGTGCACGACAGAGAGCACCGCGCGCTCCGGCCAGGTGAGGAGCCTGAGAACGTGGTGCTCGAGTTTCGGCCGCGGCCGACGCAGGACATGCTGATTGCATGCGTCTACTCACACTGGACGCCGCCTGAGGGTTCAGATGAAGAAGCTCTGTGGTCGTTCGCAGCCGTCACCGATGAGCCGCCCCCCGAGGTCGCGGACGCGGGCCACGACCGGTGCATCATTCAGCTTCGCCCTGAGAACGTAGAAGCGTGGCTGACTCCGCAGGCGCGCTCGCTTGATCAGCTAGATGAGATCCTTGAAGACAAGGAAAGGCCGTACTACGAACACAGACTAGCAGCGTGATCCGAGGCATCGAAGTGCTGTTGCGCTGACCAAGTTTGAACCGCGGTTAGGGCTGCTAGAGGCAACTCGGGTGATGTGCGCTGGTCGCCTCATCGATTGGGGCGCTGGTGCGCGCCATGCGCGTGCGCCTAGCCGGCTGGCGCACGCTATATATCATCCGGCGTCGGTAGGCTCACGTCTTCCCGCTGTCATGGACCACTAGGTTTCCCGGACTAGGCTCTCGAAATTTTACGTTACATTCAGTCAATCACTCGTATGCTCTCGCCCGAAAAAAAATCTGCTCCAAAGTCGGAGATCAAAATTAAAGAGACGGTGAACCCCTGCGAAACTATTGATTCGAATTCCATACTTCCCTTTCTTAAATGGGCGGGTGGAAAACGCTGGCTTTGCTCTCACTTGAAGGAAGTGGTCGGCTCAATTGGTGGGCGGTATATTGAGCCATTTCTTGGAAGTGGTGCTGTATTCTTTTCTTTGCGTCCCCGCAGCGCAATTCTTTCGGATAGCAACCGGGAGCTTGTGGCGACGTATCGAGCAATACAGCTACAGCCGTTTGCCGTGGCGAGGCATCTAGCGCTTCATCACTCTTTGCACGGCAAGGAATACTATTACAAGGTTAGGTCAGCCGTGCCTGAAGGCTTCGCCCAAAAGGCTGCACGCTTCATCTACTTGAATAGAACGTGCTGGAACGGACTGTACCGTGTCAATCTAAACGGCGAGTTTAATGTTCCCATTGGCACTAAGACCTCAGTTCTTTTGGGAAGCGACGATTTTCCTTCGACTTCTCAGACGCTTCAGTCAGCAACATTGATTGCTGGGGATTTTGAGGTGGCTATTGATCAAGCGCAGGCGGGTGACGTTGTTTTTTGCGATCCACCCTACACTGTTCGCCATAATAACAATGGCTTTGTTAAATACAACGAACAGTTGTTTGTTTGGCAAGATCAAGTAAGACTGAAAGACTCTTTGGAAAGAGCGCAAGCTCGAGGTGCAAGAGTCTTCGTCACAAACGCAGACCACGAGTCAGTGAGAGAGCTTTATTCTGGAAATTTCAAAACCACGGCACTGAAAAGATTTAGTCCCATCGGCGGGACGAATGCTGTCCGGGGGAAGTATTCGGAGTTGCTCATAAGCGGGTAATCCAGATCAAATCTATGACACAAAATTTCCCATGCATATTAGTGCAGAGTTCTCCTATGGTGCTCTCTGCTGTCATTCCGGGAAGCTGGCTCTTGGCGCATTGCACTCCAACGTGGCGAATAATGCAGCCATTGGATGGATTTCAGAGAGTTGTAAATAAAGAGCGAGCGCAAGCAATCGCCGTCGCCGTCCTTGACCAAAAGCGGACCTTCCCAAACGCGATTGTGCTTGCTTCGGATATGAAGATCGGAAGTATCAAGGACAATTTGATTTCGTTCTCTGATAAGTCTAAGTTTCTTATCGTTGATGGGCAGCATCGGCTCTACTCCCAAACTTTTTCCGATTTTGATGCGCCCTTTATGTGCGTTATTCACTTGGGATTGACGGAAAAAGAAATGGCGGCGCTCTTCCTTGAGATCAATGACAATCAAAAGCGAGTTCCTTCGTCCTTGCGATGGGACTTGTTCCGTTTAACAAGGCCCGATGATGATCCGATAGGAGTTCGGACATCAGACTTGGTATTTGATCTCGCGAGTGACGACAAGAGCACTCTCTATCAGCGTATAGATCTAACTGGCGAGCAGCCCGGAATTTCTCTAAAACAGGGCTCAGTCGCGCCAGCTGTAAAGAGTTTAATTTCAGGTAAGTCAACACTTGCCGGGCTTGGCTACGACGTCCAGTTGAAATTGCTATTCGACTACATTGCCGCCATGAGGGAATGTGATCCTGCGGGTTGGGACAATGCTACATCGCCCCTCTATGGAGCACGAGTATTTCGAGCTGTTATGCGGCTTTTTAATGACATCGTTGATGACACGGGGAAAGATGTAATTACCTTGAAGGCGACTACCTTCTACAAGTATTTGCAGCGGATCGATCTCAATTCTCTTAGTTCGGAAGAAATTAAGGCTAGTCAAGGCACCGCGGGAATTAAGGCGATTTACGACACGCTTGTTGCTCAAGTAATTGTTTGACCAAATGAGATCCCTTTCAACGACTGCTTCGCTGGCGTTCGTGGCCGGGTATACACCCCAACCCTCTGTTGCAGGAGTGGGGGTGCGAGACTATCTGAACTCTGTCAGGCAGAACCAATTCCGGGAGGGTACGCTTCCATTTGATGAACTGCGGTATTGCTTGTTGAGGGAGGCGGAACAGAGTCTCATCATGGCGAGCAATTGCTACGCACGCGGGCTGGAAGGACTGCGCGCGGGTTCGTCTTTTTGGTCCAGTGTGAGCTTTTACTACGCCGCATTTTTCGCAATAAAAACCGTCATGGGCACCTATGGATGCTGGATGGGCGGTCCAAAATCTTGGATTGAAGTAGCGAATGGGAATAGCGGCTCATTTTTGCTTCAATACCGTACTGCAGCCTATGGAACGTTGAGAGGCTCGCATAAGGTGACGTGGGATGCCTACTATGATATGGTTGCGAGGCTATCCGCGTTCTTAACCAGTCCCGAAGCCGTAATTGCCAAAACCCCCGTCTTCAATACAAAGACTTGGCTGATAGATGCTCGAAACGATGTAAATTATTATCCGCAGGAAGCACTTCAGGCGGCACTTGACTTCGATACATCATTCGATCCGCAAAACGTTCCGAATTGTTTTAGCGGTCGCTTGCAAACTTTATTAAAAGTTAGTCAGGCCTGTGTGCTTTTTGCGAAAGAGTCAGCATTGCGAGTCGGGCTGTCCACGGACGTTTGGCAACCGTTGCAGAGTCGGGCTGACTACGTCCAGCAAAAAGTTACAGACCCTCAGGACCCCGCATTGGCGGCATACTTCGCAGCGGAAAAGGTGCAATTGCACTTCTAAGCTGGAGGTGGCTGCAGCCGAACCGATTTGATGGTACGCGCGATGGTATCGTTGACTTAACTCGTTGATACTATTGCAGTTTTTGCTTCCACACTCTCCGCCAGAATGAATCTGAGCAAGTTTCCAAAAGTCCCGCGCAGTCCATGCGACGGGACTTTTGCATTGGGATGCGTCACAAGCCAAAGGTTGCAACTGCAACCACGAACGCCACCCAAAGTGCCCCTAGTGCGACCAAACACATCGTACCGACAAAAAGCACCAGAACGACTATTCTTTGATATGGATTCCGCATCGTCGGAACAAGACGCCAATAAATAAATCCAGCCCAAAGAACAAGTGCAAAAATGAAAATTGGTAAAACTGCTTCTGGCACTTTGGCGATTCGATGCTCGCTCAAGGCCATTGCGCCGTAATTCATTGCGGGAATCGACGCGCCCCACAGAAGCACGTTTAAAGGAAGAAGCCAACTGATTTTCATCTTATCGCTTCGCCTTTGTAGTAGTGCAGAGGCAGAGGATTTTCCCACCCTGGTGATTGGAACCCTGGGGTGGAAATGAGCGGCACATATCCCATTACGCTTCTGAGTAATCCTGCGACGTACGAACTGCTATTGTATTCGCCGGGACGCATCGCTGATTCTCTCAGATTTTTCGGGAATGAGTACGGGGCCACATAGCTTGAAAATCTTTGCGATCGATCAATTATTTTCTGGGCAAATTCTCTTTGTGACATGCCCGACGGTGGTTCCAAAGGGATGCGGACTTTTATCTCGGCAGGAAGTGCGTTGTCGTAGCGATTTGTTTTGATCAGGAAGAAATTCTGATAGCCTGCCTCCAGCATCGACGGTTGTCCGTCAATTACTTTGATTCCGCTGTATGCGTCATCTATGACGATAGAGAAGTGAAGATCGTACGGATCTGGAAAGCTAACTTTCCCAAGCCATCCTGCCGCAACGCGGCCATAGAGGGTGATGGTTGGCTCCGAATGTTGAGCGCGCGCTGCTGAATTTGTCTCCGTGGACATGAGTTCTCCCCGATTGAAACTCAACATCATAGCGAGACGGCTGGCGAATGGATATTGCGTCATTGGTGACGATCTAACTTTGCAAATACCTTGGTTAATTAAAATGTTCTTCTGTTTGCAAATAGTGGATTGTTTAAATATTTTCGACAAAGAGATCAACTGCTGATCGCATCAGCGCGCTTCCTGGTGTTCTGCTGAAGTGCGCGACTCCACACCAGTCCACCGGTCTGTTCTGCACCGAGGACGGCAGCATTTCGCGGGCTGCTGACAGGCTGAGTTCGGTGATGGCTGCTGCGTCCGGACGCGTGACGCGTTTTGTGCTGTCTACAAGTCGCAGCTTGGGCGCCACGTCGGGGCACTCTAAGTGTTTACGATAGTGTCGATAAAAATATCAACATCATTGTTGACAACACTGTCGACGAAACTTAGATTCGCTCCACAGCCTGTGTTCGACGCCTGAAGAGCGGCAGCGGCGCCGGCTGCAGTCCTGCCGATGGGCCGCGGAGCCCCGATGCGCCGAAGAGCGCACGGGCCTCTTTGCACAGCGGCTTGCCGTGCTTCAACCATGCGATGGGAAGCGCCATTGCGCCGGGGTCCAGGCCCCGCGGCAGTGCGCCTCCAAGGAGACAACCAATGCAATCGACAACGACGGTATCGGCGCCCGCGGCGACCGCCAATCCAGCCCACCAGCCCACCAAGGTGCGCTGGAAGATCTTCCTGATGATGTTGTTCCTGATCTCGATCAACTACATCGACCGCGCCTCGCTGTCGGTGGCCATGCCGCTGATCGCCAAGGAATTCGACATCGGCCCCGCGGTGCAGGGCCTGCTGCTCAGCTCCTTCTTCTGGACCTATGCGCTGATGCAGATTCCCGGCGGCATGCTGGCCGACCGTTTCGGTCCGCGCGTCGTCATCGCTGGCGCGACGCTGGGCTGGGGCTTCTTCCAGGCGATTGCCGCCGCCTGCACGGGCTGGGTTCCGCTGCTGCTGACCCGCCTGGGGCTGGGGGCGGCCGAGGCGCCGATCTACCCTGCGGGCGGCAAGCTCAACGGCATCTGGATGACCCAGACCGAACGGGGCCGCGGCGCCACCTTGCTCGATGGCGGCGCGCCGCTGGGCGCCGCGCTCGGCGCGATCCTGATCTCGGGGCTGATCGCCGTGCTCGGCTCCTGGCGCATGGCGTTCGCCATTGCCGGCGGCGGGACCGTGCTGGCCGGCTACTTCGCCTGGCGCTACATCCGCAACCATCCGCGCCAGCATCCCGGCGTGAACGAGGCCGAGGCGCGCTTCATCGAGGCCAGCCATGCGGCCGACGCGGCCAAGGAATCGGCGGACGCGAGCGGACGGGTGCTCGACTTCTTCCGCTTCCGCTCCGTGTGGGGCATGTTCTTCGGCTGGATGTGCTTCAACGCGCTGTTCTACGGCCTGCTCACCTGGATGCCCAACTACCTGTCGAAGGTGCACGGCTTCGACATCAAGCAGATGGGCGGCGCGGTGTTCATCATGTTCTTCTCGGGCTTCGTGGGCGAGATGTTCGGCGGCTGGCTGGCCGACAAGTGGCAGGCGGCCGGCGCCTCGCAGAGCAAGGTGCTGCGCACGCTGTTCGGCATCTCGTCGATCATCGCGACCATCGCCATCTTCATGGTGACGCAGATCAAGGACCCGATCGCCGTGGTCGTGCTGCTGTCGGTGACGCTGTTCTTCCTGCGCTGGTGCGGCCTGTTCTGGTGCGTGCCCTCGATCCTCGGCACGCGCGCCCGGGTCGGCTTTCTCGGCGGCACCATGAACCTGGGCGGCAACGTGGCGGGCATCGGCGTGCCGATCGTGGTGGGCCTGATCGTGCAGGCCACCGGCTCGTACTTCATGGCGCTGATGCTGTTCACGGCCGCGGGCGCGGGCTTGTTCGTCTGCTCGACGATGCTGATCGACTACAGCAAGAAGCTGCCGGTCTGAGGCACGCAACCCTCCAGGAGAAGACAACCATGTCCATGTCCCATGTCCGCCTTGCGGCCATCGCGCTGGCCCTGAACCTGGCCTCGGCCGGTGCCGCGCTGGCCCAATCCGTGGCCCCGGCCGATGACGCCGGGCCCGCCATCGCCGCCGCAGTGCCCGAGGCCGTCGGCGTCGATTCGCGTCCGCTGGTGCGGCTGTCCGAGTGGATCCGCAAGGAAGATCTCGACGTGCGCAGCTTCCTCGTGGTCAAGGACGGCAAACTGGTCTTCGAGCGCTACAGCTGGGGGCTCGGCCGCGACCACAACTACGAGCTGTACTCGATCACCAAGAACGTCACCGCGCTGGCCGCGGGCGTGCTGATCGACGAAGGCCGCAGCCGCCTCGACGAGAAGGTGGCGCCCGTGCTGGCCAAGGCGCGCCCGGACCTGAAGACGGCGCTCGCGGACAAGCAGGCCATCGAGCTGCGGCACGTGATGTCGATGTCGACCGGCCTGTTCTACGACTTCAAGCCGACCGACGACCCGATCTATTACGGCGCCCCCGACCGCCTGAAGCTCGCCGCCGAGACCACACCCAGGCGCCCGCCCGGCGAGGCCTTCGACTACACCGACGTCAACCCGATCCTTGCGAGCGCAACGCTGGGCGCCGATGCCGGCATGCCGCTGCAGGCCTTTGCTGAGCAGAAGATCTTCAAGCCGATGGGCATGGCGCACTATGCCTGGGAGCGCGCCGACGGCAAGGGGCTGGTGTCGGCCGGCTGGGGCCTGCGGCTGCGCGCGGTCGACATGGCCAAGCTCGGCATGCTGGTGCTCTCGGGCGGGCGCTGGAACGGCCGGCAGATCGTGTCGCAGGCCTGGATGCGGACCATGACCGCGCCGTCGTCCGCGCCGTGGTACGGCCAGTTCTGGTGGATCAACGACATCGTCGCCACCGAGCCCGAAGTGCATGCCATGGGCTTCAAGGGCCAGTTCATCGTGGCGCTGCCCGAGCGCAACGCGGTGGTCGTGATGACCAGCATGCTGCCCATCGAAGGCGGCCTGCGCGAGTCGAAGAACGTGCTGGCGATCCGCAAGATGGTCAATGACTTCGTGCTGCCCGCGCTCGACAATCCCTCGCATGCCGGGCCGACGCCCGCCCGCCGCAAGGCCCTGGCGCACGAGCTCGACCTGGCCTCGCGCCACCAGGGAAAGCCGGCCGCACCGGCCGACCCGACCGATACCCCTCGCCTCTGAAGACGACCATGACCCCACGCAAACTCATCGGCGTGCTCACGCCTTCCTCGAACACCGCGCTGGAGCCGCTGACCAGCGCGATGGTGAGCGGCGTGCCCGGCGTGTCGGCGCACTTCTCGCGCTTCACCGTCACCGAGATCTCGATGCGCGGCGCCTCGCTCAGCCAGTTCGACGACAGCAAGATCCTCGAGGCCGCGCGGCTGCTGGCCGACGCGCGCGTCGACACGATCTGCTGGAGCGGCACCTCGGCGAGCTGGCTCGGCTTCGAGAAGGACCAGGCGCTGTGCGCCCGCATCACCGAGGCGACCGGCATTGCGGCCAGCACCTCGGTGCTGGCGCTCAACGAGCTGCTGGCTGCGCAGGGCGCGCGCACGCTCGGCCTGGTGTCGCCCTATGTCGAGGACGTGCAGCGGCGCATCGTCGCCAACTACGCGGGCATCGGCATCGACTGCGTGGCCGAGCGCCATCTCGGGCTGACGGTGAACTTCGCATTCAGCGAGGTCGATGCCGACACGCTGCGCCGCATGCTGCGCGAAGTGGCGCAGCAGCGGCCCGACGCGATCACCATCATGTGCACCAACCTGCACGGCGCGCAGCTGGTGGAAGAGATGGAGCGCGAGCTCGGCATCCCGATCTACGACTCCGTCGCCACCGTGGTGTGGCGGGCGCTGAAGACCGTCGGCATCGATCCCCGCGCCGTGCGGGGCTGGGGCCGGCTGTTCGGGCCGCCGGCCTGAACGCCTTCGCGCAGCCGCGCAGACAAGACACAGACAGACTCACAGAAGAAAGACCATGACCTTCCGCGACCTCGACCTCGTGGTGCGCAACGCCCGCGTTGCCACCGCCAGCGACACCTTCGACTCGGACATCGGCATCCGCGACGGCCGCATCGTGCAGCTGGGCCTCGCGCTGCCCCCCGGGCGGCGCGAGATCGACGCCGCCGGCCGCTACGTGACGCCGGGCGGCGTCGATGCCCACTGCCACCTCGACCAGCCGATGGAGCCGCCCGTGCGCATGGCCGACGACTTCGACACCGGCACCCGCGCCGCGGCCTGCGGCGGCACCACCACGGTGATCCCGTTCGCGGCGCAGCACAAGGGCCAGTCGCTGCGCGCCGCCGTGCAGGACTACCACCAGCGCGCCGAAGGCCGTGCCCACGTCGACCATGCCTTCCACCTGATCGTGAGCGACCCGACCGAGGAGGTGCTCAAGCACGAGCTGCCGCAGCTGATCGCCGAGGGCTACACCTCGTTCAAGATCTACATGACCTACGACGACCTGAAGCTGGACGACGGCCAGATCCTCGACGTGCTGGCGGTGGCCAGGGAGCACGGCGCGATGGCCATGATCCATGCCGAGAACGCCGACTGCATCGAATGGCTGACCAAGCGGCTCGAAGCCAGCGGCCGCACCGCGCCGCGCTTCCATGCGCATGCGCGGCCGATGCTGGTGGAGCGCGAGGCGACCCACCGCGCGATCGCGCTGTCGGAGCTGGTCGACGTGCCGATCATGATCGTGCACGTGTCGGGCCGCGAAGCCGTCGAGCAGATCCGCTGGGCGCGCGCGCACGGCCTGAGCGTGTTTGCCGAGACCTGCCCGCAGTACCTGTTCCTGACGGCCGAGGACCTGGGCATCGACGACAGCTACCAGGGCGCGCGCTGCGTCTGCAGCCCGCCGCCGCGCAACCGCGAGAACCAGCAGGTGATCTGGAACGGCCTCGCCGACGGGCTGTTCACCATCTTCTCGTCGGACCACGCGCCGTTTCGCTACGACGCGCCCGAGGGCAAGAAGCCCGGCGGCGAAGAGGTGGCCTTCCGCCACATTCCCAACGGCATTCCGGGCATCGAGACGCGGCTGCCGCTTTTGTTCTCGCACGGCGTGCTCGACGGGCGCATCACGATCAACCGCTTCGTCGAGCTCACCTCCACCAATCCCGCCAAGGCCTACGGCCTGCATCCGCGCAAGGGCACGATCGCCGTCGGCGCCGACGCCGACCTCGTGGTCTGGGGCACCACGCCGCGCGCCATCCGCAACGCTGACCTGCATCATGCGGTCGACTACACGCCCTACGAAGGCATCGACGTCAAGGCATGGCCCGCGCTGACATTGGCGCGCGGCGAAGTCGTGTGGGACGGCGAGCGCTTCCATCCGCGCGCCGGGCGCGGCGAATTCCTGCGCCGGGCCGGGCCCACCTTGCTGCCCACCCGTCGACCCGCCTAAGCCTCACGCTGGAGACATTGCCATGAACCTGCTGCTGATCAACCCCAACACCTCGCAAAGCGTCTCGGACCTGATCGCGGCCGAGGCCCGCCGCGCGGCCGCCGGCGACACGCGCATCGAGGTGCTGACGGCGCCCTTCGGCGTCGCCTACATCGAGACCCGGTTCGAGTCGCTGATCGGCGCCTATGCGGCCGCCACGCTGGCCGCGGAGCACCACGCGCGGCACGATGCGATCGTGGTCGCGGCCTTCGGCGACCCCGGCATCGACGGCCTGCGCGAGGCGCTCGACATTCCCGTGGTCGGCCTCACCGAGGCCGCGCTGATGAGCGCCTGCCTGCTGGGCAAGCGCTTCTCCATCATCGCGATCTCGCGCCGCATCACGGCCTGGTACCGCGAGTGCGTGCAGGCCAACGGGCTCCTGGAGCGGCTTGCGAGCATCCGCAGCCTGGAGGGGCCGCTCAAGGACATCGGCAGCGTGCAGGACGACCATGGCGAGCGTCTCGAGGCCCTGTGCATGTCGGCCGTCGAGGACGACGGCGCGGACGTGATCATCATCGCCGGCGCGCCGCTGGCGGGCCTTGCGCGCTCGATCAAGGACCGGATCCCGGTGCCCGTGGTGGACGGCGTGTCCAGCGCCGTCTGCCATGCGCAGACGCTCGCATCGCTGGCGCCCGCGCCGGCGCGCAGGGGCAGTTTCGCGCCGCCGCCGGTCAAGCCGAACCAGGGACTGCCCGATGCACTGTCACGCCTCCTGGCCCGCGATGCCGGCCGCGCCTGAGGCCGCCGGGGGCGCCGCGCGCCAGCCGGCTGCGGGGAGGGCTCGTCGATAGAATCGGCTGCGATGTCCACCAAAGCTTCAGTACGCAAGACCAGTGCCGCCAACTCCCGCGAGCACAGCGTCGACGAGATTGCCGAGAAGATCTCGGCGGCGATCCTCGAGCACCGGCTCGCGCCGGGCACCAAGCTCGGCGAGGACCGGCTGGCCGCGATCTTCGCCACCAGCCGCGCGAAGGTGCGCGAAGTGCTGGCCCGGCTGGCGCACGAGCAGATCGTCGAGCTGGTTCCGCAGAAGGGGGCCTTCGTCGCCAAGCCGACCATCGAGCAGGCGCAGGACGTGTTCGAGGCACGCCGGCTGATCGAGCCGGGCGTTCTGCGCCGGCTCGTCCGCACGCTCGACGACGTCAAGCGCCAGCGCCTGCGCCGCCACATCGACCTGGAGGCCGAGGCGCGCAGCCGCGACGACAAGCGCGCCATCGTGCGCCTCTCGGGCGAATTCCATGTGCTGCTGGCCGAGCTGGCAGGCAACTCCGCGCTGGCGCGCTCGATGCGCGAGCTGTCGGCGCTGACCTGCCTGATCATCTCGCTGTACGACGCGCCCACCGCCACCAGCTGCCGCGCGGACGAGCACGAGGAAATCGTCGCGGCAGTGAATCGCGGCGACGCCCAGCGCGCCGAGAAGCTGATGCTCCATCACCTCGACCACATCGAGCAGAGCCTGAAGCTGGACAGCAGCGCGGAAGAAGCCGATCTGGAGAGCGTGTTCAGCTGACGGTGCGGCCGGCGGCGCCATGAAGCTCGACTCCACCACCGTCCAGCTGGTCCTGTGCATCGCCGAGGAAGGCAGCATTTCCCGGGCTGCCGACCGGCTGAACCTGGCGGTGGCGGCCGCCTCCAAGCGCGTGAGCGACCTGGAGGCGCAGCTGGGCGCCAGGCTGTTCAAGCGGGTGGCGCACGGCGAGCTCGTCACCGAGGCCGGCAACCGGCTGATGGCGCACATCCGGCAGATCGACAACCTCATCGGCCGGCTCGAGGGCGATGCCCAGGTGCTGGGGCGCGGGCAGGACGGGCGCATTCTCATCGGCGCGCCGAAGGCAGCCATCATCCAGTTCCTGGCGAAGGACATCGCCCGGCTGCGTGACGCCTATCCGCAGATCACGCTGAAGATCCTGGAAGAGAACAGCAAGATCGTGCAGCAGCTGCTGCGCGACAAGGTGATCGACGTCGGCATCTACGAGAAGAAGAGCGGGTTCCTGGACCTGCCGAAGTTCGACTACCGGCAGGACCGGCTGGTGCTCGTGTACAGCCGCCGGCATTTCCAGTTTGCGGCGCAGCGGCCGGTGGGCATCGACGACTTCCTGGACCTGCCGGTGGTGAGCCTCGGCAAGGGCTCGGCGATCCTGTCGGCCTTGCAGGGGGCCTACCGCAGCCGCGGCCGGTCGTTCCCCAACAACTTCTCGACCAGCGGCTTCGACACCATGCTGGCGCTGGTGCGCCATGGCCTGGGTGTGGGCCTGATGCCGCCCGAGGTGCTGCGCAGCTTCCATCCGGAAGACGACCTGGGCTCGGCCGAGATCGAGGGCGACTGGCACCAGCGCGCCTATGTGCTGTCGTGTGTCGAAGGCCATGCGCAGGAGCAGACCTTGCGCAACGTGGTGGCCCAGCTGATCGGCATCAGCACCTAGAAGAAGAAAGCAGCGTTCCTGCGGCCCTGGCTTCGCGGATCACGAAGTCAGGCATGCCTTCCACGTTCTTGCGACGTCCTCTGCGCTACGGGAGAGTAGCGGCACTACTACAGCAGAGACAGAGGACGCACACATGAAACGCCGAGACTTCATCGCAGCCAGCGCCGGCGCGCTGGCCGCGCCCTGGGCCCTTGCGGCCACGGAGCTGCCCAAGGGCATCGTCAAGATCTACGTGGGCTGGGCGCCCGGCGGCGGCACCGACGTGTTCGCGCGCATCGTGGGCCAGCAGCTGTCGCAGCTGTGGGGCCGCTCGGTGGTGGTCGAGAACAAGCCCGGCGCCACCGGCGCGCTGGCCGCGGACTTCTTTGCGCGCACCCGCTTCACCGAGGGCGTGAACCTGCTGATGGCGCACGTCAACACGCATGCCATCTCGCCGCACATCTTCAAGAGCATCAGCTACGACCCGCTGAAGGACTTCGCGCCCATTGCCATGGTCGGCGCCACGCCGCACATACTGGTGACCCGCGCGAAGAACTCCGCCGGCTCGGTCAAGGAAGTGGTCGAGCAGTGCAGGCAAAGCCCGGGGAAGATCAGCTTCGGCTCCTCCGGCACGGGATCGGTGCAGCACCTGGCGGCCGCGATGTTCAACATGGCGGCCGAGGTCAAGAGCATCCACGTGCCCTACAAGGGCTCGGGCCCGATGCAGACGGACCTGATCGGCGGCCAGATCGACTACAGCTTCGACACCATGACGGCGGCCACGGCGCAGGTCAAGGCCGGGCGCATGGCGGGCATCGTGCAGACGCGCCTGCAGCGCGCCAAGGGCTTTCCGGAGCTGCCGACCATGGACGAGCAGGGCTTCAAGGGCTTCGACGTGTCCAGCTGGTATGGCGTGGTGGGCCCCAGGGACATGTCCAGGGACCTGGCCCTGCAGATCAACGCCGACATCAACAAGGTGCTGGCGCTGCCCGATGTGGTGGCGCGCTTCGACGGCTATGGCGTGGAGGACGGCGGCGGATCGGTCGACAAGTTCGCGGCCTTCATGGCTGCCGAGTTCAAGAAATGGGGCGACGTGGTGCGCACCGCCAAGGTCACAGAGGAGGGCTGAAAAAATGAACCACGCGCGACAACTGCCGCTGCAGGGCATCCGGGTGCTGGACGTGAGCCAGGTCATGGCCGGGCCGTTCGCCTGCATGCTGCTGGCCGACCTGGGCGCCGACGTGATCAAGGTCGAGCCGCCGGGCGGCGACCAGACCCGCGGCGCCATGGGCTTCAAGATGAAGGGGCCGGACAGCATGGGCTTCCTGAACATGAACCGCAACAAGCGCTCGCTGACGCTGGACCTCAAGAACGAGGAGGACCGCGCGTCCTTCTACAAGCTGGCCCGGACCGCCGATGTGATCGTCGAGAACTACCGTCCCGGCGCGGTGCAGCGCCTGGGCATCGACTACGAGTCGATCAAAAAGATCCACCCGAAGATCGTGTACGTCAGCATCTCCGGCTTCGGCCAGAGCGGCCCCTGGGCCGAGCGGCCGGGCTTCGACCTGATGGCGCAGGCCATGTCCGGCGTGATGAGCGTGACCGGCTACCCCGGCGAGAAGCCGGTCAAGGCCGGCGTGCCGGTGGCCGACATCGGCTGCGCGCTGTTTGCCACCTACGCGCTGCTCGCGGCCTACATCGGCGCGCAGAAGTCGGGCGTGGGCCAGCACATCGACGCCTCGCTGTTCGACGCGGCCATGGCCTTCTCTGTCTGGGACATGTCCGCGTACTGGGGCACGGGCGTGCCGCCGGCGCCGCTGGGCACCAGCAACAAGATGAGCGCGCCCTACCAGGCGGTCAAGGCGCGCGACGGCTACTTCGTGATGGGCGCGACCAACCAGAAGCTCTGGACCCGGCTGTGCGAGCTGCTGCGGCGGCCGGACCTCGCCGCGCACCCGGACTACGCGAGCGTGTCGCTGCGCCTGAAGCACCGCGAGGCGCTGATCGAGGCGCTCGAACGGGAGTTCGGCCAGCGCGACAGCGCCGACTGGATCGACGCCATGCTGGCCGCCGGCATCCCGGCCGGCCCCATCCTGTCGTACCCGGAGGCCTTCGAGGGCGAGCACGGCACGCACCGCCGCATGTGCATGGAGATCGACCATCCGATCGAGGGCAAGGTCAAGAACATCGGCTTTCCCGTCAAGCTGCTGGGTACGCCGCAGCAGGTGCGCCGGCATCCGCCATTGCTGGGCGAACACAACGAGGAAATCCTGGCCGAGATCAACACGCCAGCCGGCGCGGCGGAGGCCTTGTGAGTTCAGCTGAATGCGTGCAGCTCCGCGTTCACGCCTCGGGCGTGGCCGAGATCGTGATCCATCGCCCCGAACGCCACAACGCGATGACGCGGGAGATGTACGAGGCGCTGCTCGAGCGCATCGGCGCGTGCGCGCGCAACCCGGCGGTGCGCAGCGTGCTGTTCAAGGGGGCGGGCGGCAAGTCCTTCATCGCGGGCACGGACATCGCCCATTTCAAGGGCTTTCGCGGCGGCCGCGACGGCATCGCCTACGAAGCCTTCGTGGAGCGCGTCATCGACGCGGTCGAGCGCATCGCGGTACCCACCGTGGCCGTGATCGACGGCTGGGCCGTGGGCGGCGGCCTGGCCCTGGCCACGGCCTGCGATTTCCGGGTCTGCAGCGAGGCGTCGCGCTTCGGCGCGCCGATTGCGAGAACGCTGTCCAACACCTTGTCGTCGCGCAACATCGCGCGGCTGCAGGCCGCCCTGGGCGTGCCGCGGGTCAAGCGGATGCTGCTGCTGGCCGACCACCTGACGGCACAGGAAGCGCTGGCTTGCGGCTATGTGCACGCCGTCTGCGCGGCGGGCGAACTCGATGCCGCCGCGCATGCGCTGGCAGCGCGGCTCATGGCGCTGTCGCCGGTCACGCACAAGGCCGTGAAGGAGAGCATTCGCCGCATCGTCGTCGAGCAGCGGCTGGACGACGATGACCTGATCGAGGAGGTGTATGGCAGCCAGGCATTCCGCGACGGGGTGGCCGCTTTCATTGGCCGATGACGGGGCGAATATCGATGCCTGACATCACCCGAATGGGGTAACCAACAGGTCAGTTTTTAAATCACGCAGCTTGTAAACGTATTAAAAAAGCTAACAGTGGAATCGAAAGTCATGTAATTCTTAAGCATAACTTGTCTCAATACCCGCCCAGATTTTTGAAGGATTCAAGATGATTGGAGACATCTTATTGCCGCACGCGAGTTTGAAACGCTCGGGTGCTTACTTCGAATCGGGGCTCGAACGCAAAACCGACGCCATTACCGCCAATGCCACTTATTTTGGAAATGCGCAGTGGGCCCAGGAATATCTGGATTTCTGCCACCGCGATGCGCATTTCAAGAGCCGGTGGCTCGCGGCTGCCGGCGACTGGACCGACAAGGTGGTCATCGACCTGGGCTGCGGGCCGGGCAACATCTTTGCCACCCTCGGCGGAAAGCCGCGGCTGCTGATCGGCGTGGACGTGGCGCCCGGTTCGCTGGAGCTGGCGGCCAAGCTGGGCTACACGGCGGTGCTGGCCGATGCGGCCTACACGCCTTTTCGCTCGCAGGTGGCGGACATCGTTGCCATCAATGCGTCGCTGCACCACTGCGACGACATGGCCGCCGTGCTGCGCGAGGGGGCGCGGCTGGTGAAGCCGCATGGCCTCCTGGTCACCGACCATGATCCGCAGCTCACCGCCTGGGATTACAAGGGCCTTGCCAAGCTGATGTGGGATGCGCGGCTGTGGGTCTACCGGGCGATCGGGCATGGCTTCCACAAGACCGGCAGCCAGCAGTCGTGGGGGCTGCGGACCGAGGTCCATCACCAGCCGGGCGACGGGGTCACGAAGGAATTCTTCCATTCGACGCTGGAGCCGCTGGGCTTCGAGGTGCGCGTCTACCCGCACAACCACCAGATCGGCGCCGATGCGCTGCGCGGCGTGGTGGGACCGGCGAAATGGAAATACCGGCTGGGCAACATGCTGTCCGGCCGGCGGCCCTCGTCGCCTACGAGCGCGCTGTCGCTGATGTGCGTGGCAAGGCGCCGCGGCGATCCCGCAGCGGCTGCGGCGGCGGTCCCGGACCGCTGATCCCGAGCTTCTCCCACCCGGTTAGCACCGCGAAGCCGCCCGGAGCGGGGCGCAGACACGATCGGTATCGTTACCGAATCTTCCTTTTGCCCACTTGCGGACGGCTGCGCGTTCAAATGCCGGAGGGCCCGGCGAACCGCGCTTTGGCGTGCCCCGCTGAGGGCTTCCCATGGGAAACCCGAGCCTCGCATCAGTCCGCATGCCTGATGCGGCCTTTTGTGGTCAATGGCGCGCTATCCGACGCCAATGTAGGACTTTTACCCGACCACCGGTGTTGCCGGAATGTGAATTCAGCACATCTTGTTTCGCACCGAAGCAGTCCTGACCAGGGTTTCGACGTACCTTGATATTGCACCGCAACATGCGGACGCGGGCCTGTGGCTTGGCGTCGGCCTGCTGCGGGCGGTCTTTCAATCTTGGTCGCGCCGCTTGTGGGCGGCGCTACGTGGTTCTCACGAGAGGTGGCTATGCGTGTGTCAAAACCGGATTCGGTTCTCTTTTCTCTTCGCCAGCGGCGCATCGCTGGCGCCGCGAGCGCTCGCGCCCTGGGCCGGAACGGCCGGCGAAGGCAATCGGGCGCCTTCGTTCCCAAGCTGGCGGCCTATGCGCTGCTGGCCTTCGTGCTGTGGCTGATGGTTGCCACGCTGGTCCAGCCGCTGCTGTCTTCGCAGGCCACCCGCGCCGTCCTGCAGGCGCCGGTGGGGCTGATCACTTCGCCGATCAACGGCGTGGTGTCGCAGATGGTGGTGCATGCACGCGACAAGGTGGAGCCCGGCACCATCGTGGCCACGGTGCGCAACCCGACCGTGAGCCAGGAAATCCTCACCACCCTGAGGTCGCAGCGCCTGTCGCTGCAAAGCCAGCTGGCCCAGCTCGGCAACCAGTACAAGTCCGACAACCAGGAGATGCGGTCCGTCGGGCAGGAAGCCGGCGTGCACCGCGAGGCCTCGCTGGCGCAGGCCTGGGAGGCCTGGCAGATCGCCCGGCGCCAGCGCGACGTGGCGCACAGCGTGGTGGAAGAGCAGGAGAACAAGGTCCGCACCAACCAGGCGCTGCTGGAGCAGGGCGCGATCAGCGAGCAGGTGATGAACGCCTCGATGGCGCAGCTGAACACGGCGCGCGCCAATGCCGCGGTGGCGGAACAGTCCTTCGCGGGCCAGGCCCAGACGGTGGCGAGCGCCGGGCAGGGCGCCTTCGTGGGCACCGGCGGCAGCAACCTGTTCCAGACGCTCGCCAGCCGCCGCGAGGCGCTGCGCAACAGCGTCGGGCGCGCCCAGCAGGACGCCACCGCCATCTTCAAGCAGCTCAAGGAGGTCCGCGACCTCGAGGAAGAGGAGCGCCGCCGGGTGGAGAAGCTCTCCTTCTATGAAATCAAGGCGTCCCAGGCCGGGCAGGTCCACTCCGTGCTCGCACCCGAAGGCGCGTATGTCACGGCAGGTGCCTCGCTGGTGCGGGTGACCGATTGCAGCCGGCTCGGCGTGGTGGCGGTGTTCCCGGCGCGCGTGGCCAAGCGGCTGGGCATCGGCTCCGTGCTCGACGTGAAGCTCGACGATTCCGCCAAGTCGATGCCGGCGCGCGTGGAGCAGCTGCTGCCCGTGGCCTCGGATGCGCTGCAGAGCACCTACAGCGTGCCGTTCCCGTATGCCGAGCAGGGCTCCATCTACGCCGTGGCCCGCATCGAAGGCAAGGAGCCGCAGGAGGCTCCGCCGGACGGCGGCAGCAACATGTGCGCGCCCGGCAAGGTGGTGTCGGCCAGCCTCAGGTCCTGAGCGCAGGCGCCAATGCACCCCTTGCATGCATCGGAACAGAACCATGTCGGTCTTCGCGTTTTCCCGGCCCCTGGCGTCCTGCCTTGCCGCATCGATGGCACTGGCCTTGCCGCTGTCCGCAGCGCTCGCCCAGCCGTCTGCGAGCCGGCCGCCCGGCCCGCAAGCCGCCAGCGCCACCCAGCAAACGCTGGCGCGGCAAAGCTGCGAGGGGCTGCGGCGCGCGGTGGCGGAGGACCAGAAGGGCGCGGCTTCCGGACCGCTGTTCCTGGCCAGCTACCGCGTCGCCGACCCGAAGCAGGGCACGCCGCTGGAACCTGCATTGGCGGGCGCCGCCTTCACCTATGACAACGCGCTCGCGGGCATCGCGCTCCTGGCCTGCGGCGACGCAGCCTCGGCCCGGCGCATCGGCGACGCGGTGGTGCGCGCGATGGAGCGCGACCCGAACACGGCCGACGGGCGCGTTCGCAACGCCTACCGCGCCGGCCCGATGACCGAGGAAAAGGCCGCGCTGCCGGGGCGTTGGGATGCGGCCAAGAACCAGTGGATCGCCGATGCCTACCAAGTGAGCACGGCCACCGGCAACGTGGCCTGGGCCGCCTTGCTGCTGCTGAACCTGAACGAGGCCGAGCCTTCGCCCGCCTACCTGGCGGGCGCGCGCCGCCTGCTGGGCTGGATCGAGCAGCGCACCCGCGCGCGCAACGCCCCCGACGGCTACAACGGCGGCTGGTACGGCTGGGACAACGCGCAGCGCGCCCAGACCTGGAAATCCACCGAGCACAACATCGACATCGCGGTGGCGGCCGCCTGGGCGGCGAAGAGCGCCGGCGGCGAGGCCGAAGCCGAACGCCGGCAGGCGCGCACCGCGCTCGAATTCGTCAACCGCATGTGGAACGCATCGGAGCAGCGCTTCAACATCGGCACCAAGGAAGACGGCGCCACCATTGCCACGGATGGCTCCGGCCTGGATGCCCAGCTGTGGCCGCTGCTGGCGGCGCCCGAGGGTTCCTGCCCCTGGATGCGGGGGCTCGACTGGGTGGAGAAGCACCATCGCTTCGGCGAAGGCTACGGCTTCTCGCGCAGCCCCGACGGCATCTGGACCGAGGGCACCGCCCAGGCCGCCGCCACGCTGGTGGCGCGCAAGGGCGCGGCGCCCGAAGCCCTGTGGCAGCTGCTGGCCTCGCAGCGCGCCGGCAACGGCCTTTACTACGCCACCCCCAGTGCCCGCATATCGACGGGGCTGGCCATCGGCCCCGACTCGACCGGGGCCGACTTCTTCTACTACCGCTGGCCACACTTGGGCGCGACTGCCTGGATCGCGCTGGCCGCCACGGGGTTCAACCCCTTCACCGGCAAAACCGCCGCAACAGGAGCTACGTCACCATGTCCCACCTGATCGCCACACCGGAGTTCCAGCTCAACGCACTCGTCGCGGGCCTGGCCCTCCTCCTGATGACGTGGGGGCGGATCGACCGCACCTCCCACCGCGTGCTGTTCGGCGCGCTGACCGCGCTGCTGCTGATGCGCTATGCCGTCTGGCGCGTGGTTGCGACCATGCCGCCTTCGGACCTCGGCTTCGAGACCCTGTTCGCCTGGGTGTTCCTGTGCTTCGAGCTCACGGCCATCGTCTACACGCTGATGTCCATCCACATGCTGGTGCGGCGGCGCGACAACCACCAGCTGGCCGACCGCGGCGAAGCGCTGCTGCGCGGCCGCGGTGCGCAGGTGCCGGCGGTGGACGTGTTCATCTGCACGTACAACGAGGATCTGGCGGTGCTGGAGAAGACCGTCATTGCCGCGCAGGCCATCGACTACCCGAACCTGAACGTGTGGGTGCTCGACGACACCCGTCGCGACTGGCTGCGCGAGTATTGCGAACGCAAGGGCGTGCACTACGCGCGCCGGCCCGACAACAGCCATGCCAAGGCCGGCAACCTCAACAACGGCCTGCGGCTGTCGGCGGGCGTGACCAATGCGCCCTACATCCTGGTGCTCGACGCCGACTTCGCGCCGCAGCGCCAGATCGTCTACCGCATGCTGGGCCTGTTCGCGGACCGCAAGGTCGGGCTGGTGCAGACGCCGCAGTTCTACTACAACGCCGACCCCATCCAGCACAACCTGCGCGCCACCGACAGCTGGGTGGACGAGCAGCGCGTGTTCTTCGACGTGCTGCAGCCGGCCAAGGATGCCGCCGACTCGGCCTTCTGCGTGGGCACCTCCTTCATCGTGCGGCGCGACCTGATCACCGCCGCGGGCGGCTTTCCGGTGGGCAGCGTGTGCGAGGACATCCACACCACCTACCTGCTGCTGCGCCACGGCCACATCACGCGCTGGCTCGGCGAGCGGCTGTCGAACGGCCTGTCGGCCGAGAGCATCATCGACTACATCAACCAGCGCAGCCGCTGGTGCCTGGGCACGGTGCAGCTCGCGCTGCTGCCCAACGGCCCGCTGCGCGGCCGGGGCTTCAGTTTCTCGGCGCGGATGCACTTCCTGCACGGGCTGCTGCACTGGCTCGGCAAGCCGTTCATGGCCATGGTCATGCTGGCGCCGGCGCTCTACTGGTATGCCGGGGTCTCGGTGTTCCATGCCACGCCGCAGGCCTTTGCCTCCTTCGGGCTGCCGCCGCTCCTCATGTTCTGGGCCTACAGCTACTGGATCAGCGGCCGGCGCTGCCTGCCCGTGTTCAGCGAGGTGAGCCAGCTGGTGGCGGCCATGGCCGTCACCAGCACGCTGGCCAGCGCCATGCTGCGGCCCTTCGGGCGGCCCTTCAAGGTGACGAACAAGGGGCTGGACCGCACCAAGACCGTCGTGCACTGGAAGCTGGTCGCGATGTTCGGCGGGCTTCTGCTGGCGCTGCAGCTCGGCGGCGCGTCGGTCGCGCTGAGCGGCGAGGCGCTCACGCCTGGCGACGAGCTCAATCTGGTGTGGACCGGTATCGCACTGCTGCTGTGCCTGGCCGCGCTCATGGCCTGCGTCGACCTGCCGCGGCCGGAGCAGGAAGAGCGCTTCCCCTGGCGTGCGCGCACCCGGGTGCGCACCGCGGCGGGCGAGGGCGAATCGCGCTTCGTCAACATCGCGGCCGACGGCGCGCTGCTGGAAGCCAAGGCCCTGCTGAAGCGCCTGCGCGTGGGGCAGCCGCTGGAGGTCTACGTCGACCCGGTGGGATGGCTTCCGGCCCGCCTGGCCGCCAGGAGTGCCGCGGGCGCCGAGCTGCGCTTTGCCGGGACCGAGGCCCAGCGAGAGCAATTGGTGAGCCACGTGTTCAACGTGCCGCCGAGCCACGTCGCGGTCCAGGTGCGGCCATGGAAGGCCGCCTCGGCCTTGCTCGCGAGCGCGGGCTTCGGATCTCCCGGCGCCGGCTTCGTGCGCCTGTCCCTGCGGCTGCTGCTGCTGGTGCTGGCGACCTGCGTGGTGCTGGTGGTGAGCGGATGCAATCTCACGCCGCCGCTCAAGCAGCCCGACCTCGCGGTGCCTTCGCAATGGCCGGCCGGCACGACGGCGCCGAATGCGGAGCCCGTCGACTGGCGCAGCTTCGTGCAGGACGACGAACTGCGCGGGCTCATCACCACCGCCCTCGCGCAGAACCGCGACCTGCGCGCCTATGCCGCGCGTGCCCGCGAAGCCCGGGCCGTGTATGCCGGCAGCCGCGCCTCGCTGTTTCCGCAGATCGGCCTGTCGGGCCATGCGCAGCGGGCGCAGACCACCCCGCAGGGCTCGCTCAGCCCGCTGGGCAACATTCCGACCGACGGCCGGACATCGAACAGCTTCGACATCCAGGCCGGCGTGACCTCGTACGAGCTCGACTTCTTCGGCCGCCAGCAGAGCGCGACCCAGCAGACCGGCTCGCTGGCCGAGGCGGGCAACAAGGACTTTGCGGCCGCCCACATGAACCTGGTGGGAGAGGTGTCGAATGCCTACCTCACGCTGCGCGCCGACCGCGCCCTGCTCGCGCTGGCCAATGCCAACGAGTCCGGCCTGGCCGCCAATGCCGACATGATCGGGCGCGCCAAGGCGGCGGGCGGTGCGGCGCAGCTGGACGTGTACCGCGCGCAGTCGCTGCTGCAGAACGCCCGCGTCAAGCAGGAAGAATTCCGCATGCGCGTCGCGCAGGATCTCCAGTGGCTGAACGTGCTGGTCGGCCAGCCGGTGTCGCCCGACACGGGCAGCGCACGGCCGTGGCCGGAGCGCTCCACTGCGCAGGTGGCGGCCGGCCTGCCGTCCAGCCTGCTGCAGCGCCGGCCCGACCTGCTGGCGGCCTATTCGCGCGTCGAGGCGGCCAATTCGGGCGTGGGCGCGGCCAAGGCCGCGATGCTGCCGACCATCTCGCTCACCGCGCTCGCGGGCGGCGTGAGCCGGGAGCTGTCGACGCTGCTGAGCAGCGGCAACAGCAGCTGGGCCGGGGTGCTGGGGGTGTCGCTGCCGCTGTTCGACTGGGGCCGCCGCTCGGCCAACATCACGGCCAACGAGGAGCGGCTGGCAGCGGCCATGGCGTCCTATGAAAGTGCCGCGCAGATGGCATTCCGCGAAACCGCCAACGCCCTGATCGCCGACGACCACCTGCGCCCGCAGCTGGAAGCGCAGCAGGCCCGCGTGCAGGCGCTGGAGAAGGTGGCGAACATTGCGCGCACGCGCTTTCGCAGCGGCCTGGAAGACTACTTCGCGAGCCAGGACGCCCAGCGCGAGCTCTATGCCGAGCAGCAGCAGCTGATCGAACTGCAGCTCAAGGAGGCCGTGAACAGGGTCAACCTCTACAAGGCGCTGGGCGGAGGGTGGCAGGGCGCACAGGCCTGAGCCGCCGCCCCCCGGGGACGATCAGCCGACCTGGTTGATGGCGTCCTTCAGCGCCTTGCCGGCCGCGAATTTCGCGCTCTTGCTCGCCTTGATCGTGATCTGCTCGCCGGTCGACGGATTGCGGCCGGTGCGCTCGGCACGGTCGGCCACGCTGAAGGTGCCAAAGCCGATCAGCTGCACCGTCTCCCCACGCACCAGGGCGCGCGAGAGTTGTTCGAGCGCCGAGTCGAAGGCGCGGCCGGCGTCGGCCTTGCTGAGGTTGGTGTCTTCTGCAATGGCGGCGATGAGTTCGGTCTTGTTCAAAACAGGAATTCCTTTCGATAGAACATTTGTGAAAACCACGGAGGGTCGTACCCGAGTTTGACCGAATGCGGCGGCCGGATTCCCGCCCGGGCCTGCAGATGTGCTTCTAAATCTGCACACCTGTGACGGATGTCCGCTTCGCGCATTCGTGAAGTACTGGGCAGAACGGAGAGCTGGTTACGGTTTCTCACGTAAACCAAAGCCGATCGTGAAGCATTTCCTGTCTAAATGTTAGTAATTCACATATCTTGCCGCTTCGCTGACGGCCAGGGCGCCATCTGAAGCAGCGCCAGACAATTTCAACCAAGGAGTCCGCATGAAAAAAACCGCCGCCGCCGTGATCTTCTCGTTTGCGATGACCTTGCTCCTGAGCGCCTGCGTTGTGGCGGACCCGGGGCCAGGCCCGGGCAAGGGCGGCTTCTGCCCTCCTGGGCAAGCCAAGAAGGGCAACTGCTGAGCCGGTGTTCCCGGACCGCAGGCCCGACCCCGGCCGGGAACACCAAGCCGCCACCTCCATGACATCTGCACCCACGCTCCGCCAGCACCGGATCGCGCTGGTGGACTCCGACGCCCTGCAACGCCTGTGCACCGGCAGTTCGCTGAAAGCCATCGGCCTCGACCACGCCTCCTTCGCGCATCTTCATGGCCTGATCGACGCCGCCCGCGAAGGCCGGCGCTTCGATGCCATTCTTCTTGGACTGCACGCGGATGCAGCGCCGGTCGTGGCGCTCATTGCCGACGCGTGGAGCGCGCTCGGCCAGCGCGTTCACGTGTTCTTCATGGCGCATCCGACCGAGCTGCCCCATGCGCGGGAGGCGCTGTCGCGGTCGGCTGTCAGCGGATGGCGTTCGCAGATGATCCTTTCCCCCGCGAGCGATGCCGATTTGCGCGCCGCCTTCCACGGCAAGGGATTCCATGCGTAGTCCGTTCCTCGCAGACCCGAGTCCGGACGAGCCGCCGGCACCGCCCGGGCGGCCGGCCTGGCTGGCCCTGCTGCCCGTGCTCCTGTATGCCCTGGCGACCGTTTCCTTCCTGGCCATCGCCATGCGGGTGCCGAACATCGTTGCCGCGGCGCTGTTCGTGACCGCGGCCGTCGTGTCGCTCGGGGCGGGCGTCATTCTTGGCTTGAGCCTGTGGCTCTTCCCGGAGCTTCCGCGCTAGTGCTCCTCTGCCGACTCGGACGACAACGATGAGCAAGCCCCCACCGTCGATCTTCCGCATCCAGGACTGGCGCGGAACATTGGTTGCCGCGCTGGTCGGCCTCCTGATCGTGATGGCCGTGGTCATGAAGTGGCTGGTCGAATTCCAGGTCTCGGCGGCGCAGGAACGCCGATCGCTCGAGGCGCTTGCCCGCCGGGCCGAGCCGCACTGCTTCGGACTCGCAACGCATCGCGCCACGCAGGCCTGCCTGGCGCAGCGTGCGGTCCAGGCCAAGCTTTCAAAATAGAAGGCAGGCCCCGCGCGGGCAGCGGGCCCGCGGCGCCGCTAGCGTGCCCCGGGCTGCTTGCCAGCCTTCGGCTTCTGGCGCGCGGCTGCCTCCAGCGGCGCGCATTGCGCGAACTCCTGCGAGCCCATGTTCAAGAGCGGCAGCAGCGCGGCAGCGGGCGCCACTGCACCCAGCGCAATCGCGGAACCCAGCTTGAGTGCCACGGCACCCTTGTCGACGCCGACGTCGGGGTTCTTGAACGTGCCCTGCACGTACAGCGGCGAGCGCAGCGAAAGAACGCGCAGCGCCTTGTTGCGCGGCTGGATCTCCAGCGCGAGCTGTTCCTTGGAAAGATCGATGAGCCCGCTCACGTTGACGACCGATTCGTCCGTGTCCAGCACGAAGGAGCGCGTCTGCATGACGCCCTGCGTCACCTTGAAATCGCTCGCCAGGCAGTTCAGCTGGACCTGCCTGTCGCCGAACAGCTGGGTCGCCACCACGCTGCCGATGTTCAGTCCCATGGCCTCGAGCAGGAACTTGCTCACCGTGCCCTTGCTCACCAGCGCCTTCACCTCGCCGTTCGAAGTGCCCAGCAGGGCCGCGACGGAGTTGCCGGAGGCGGACAGCGCCGCGTCGCCGCCGACTTCGCCCAGGCTGGCCTGCAGGGTGTCGAGCGTCGGGAAGAGTTCCTTGATCCGGAGCCGGCGCGCCGACAGCTGCAGGTTGGCGCGGATCGGGTCCTGCCGGCCGTCGAGCTTGACCGTGGCGGCCACGGTGCCGCCTGCCACGCCAAAGCTCAACGGCGTGAGCGAGAGCACGCTGTCCTTCAGGTGAAGATCCGCCACCAGGCTGTCGATGGGCAGGTCCTTCGCGTGGAAGATCTTGCGGCCGGCAAACTTGACGTCCGCATCGATGCTGCCCCAGCTTGCGGTATCGAACTTCTCCACCGGCAGCACCTTGCCCGCCGGTTGGACGGCCGGGGCGCCCCGCTTGGCCTTGCTCGCGTTCGAATCGGCGCCGATCAAGGGCGCCAGGTCTTCCAGCCGCAGCTGGTTGGACTGCACCTGGCCGCGCAGCAGCGGCCGCGGCTGCTGCGAGACGTACTCCAGCGTGCCCGCAATGTCGCTGGCACCCACGCGGCCCTTGAAGTTCTCGTACAGCCAGCGCCCGCCGGCCTTGTCGAGCTTGCCGACCAGATGGCCTTCGGTACTGAACGGCGGCGTGTTGGGCAGCGTGATGCCGGTAATGGGATACAGGTGCGCCATGCTCGCGCCCGACAGCTTGAGCCGCAGGTCGAGTGCGGTCAGCGCGTCGGGCTTGGTCAGCGTGCCGGCGATGTCGATGCGCGTGGCACCCACCTGCACGCCGGCCTGCAAGGGGTAGGGCTTGGTGTCCTGCTGCAGCGAGAGCACGGCGCCGGCCTTGCCGCTTCCCTGCACCGGCGTCTGGCGGAAGGTGCCGCCGAGCTTCCAGCCGATGCCGTAGCCTTCGGCGCTTTCCGCGGGCAGGCTGTCGATGTCGACCTTGAGATCGAGCCTTGCCGTTGCATCGGCCAGCTTCACCGTGCCCTGGCTCAGCACCAGCCGCTGCAGGTCGAGCTTCCAGCTCGAGGGCTCCGCGCCGCCGCCGGCGGCCAGCGTCCAGTTGTTCTTGCCGTCCGCGGTGCGTTCGAGCGAAAGAACGGGGCCGGCGAGCTCGAGCGTGGGGATGCGGATCGTGTGGTTCAGCAGGGGCAGCGGGTTCAGCGAGAAGCTCAGCTGCCGGATCTCGGCCAGGTGCGGGCCGGTCTTGCCCCAGTCGGCATTGCCCAGCGTGATGTCCTGTGCGCTCAGCCTCGGCCAGGGCACCCAGCGGCGCCAGCCTGTTTCGGCTTCGGGGCTCGACCACTGCAGCGCCAGGTCGCCGCGGATCGCGAACGGGCGGCCGGTTGCTTCGCTCACGCGCTGGTTGATCCAGGGCCGGGCGCGGTTCCAGTCGAAGCTCAACAGGACCGCGATGCACAGCGCCACCAGGGCCGACAGCAGAAGCAGGCCCCAGCCCACGGCGCGGGGAAACATCGATGATTTCATTTTCACTCACTCCCTTGAAACGGCCCTTGCGCAATGCGGCCATTGCAGGGAACTGTACCTTCCGCAGCCCTGCGCGCGCTGCGGATGGCAGTCAGGGAGTGAGTCGCACCAGGAGCGGCGCGTTCACGAGGGGCAACCGATGCCGGTGCCCGGCCGTGAAAAATTTCACTTCGGGCGCGCTTGCTTCGATCAGGCTTCTATCGCAGCACCAGCACCGGAATGTGCGAGTGGGTCAGCACATGCAGCGTCTCGCTGCCCATCAGCAGCCGCGCCAGGCTGCGCCGGCCGTGCGAGGCCATCACGATCAGGTCGCACTGCTGGTTCTTGGCCGTGGCGATGATGGCTTCGGCCACCTGGTTCGACTTCATGACGATGGCCTGCGCGCTGCGCACGCCCCGGGCGATGGCGGCGCTCCTGACCGCATCGACCAGGCGCTGCGCGGATTGCTCCACCTGTTCTTGCGAGGCTTCGATCTCGCGCTGGTTCAGCACCATCGAGCCTTCGAAGTAGCCGTAGGGTTGGATGTGTGCGACGGTGACGCTCACCAGTTCGGCACCCGCCAGCAGCGCCAGGTCGATGGCAGTGGCAACCGCCTGCTCGGAGAGCGAAGAGCCATCGGTGGGGACGAGGATGCGCTTGTACATGGCCGACTCCTTGGCCCCCGGCACTGCGGGTGCCTTCGCATTCCAGTCTAGTTCGCGGGCAGGGGGCCTTCAAGCAACGAAGCTGGGCTGCGGCCCCTAATCGCAAACGACGGGAGAGCGCCCACGCACGCTCAGGCCTGGGCCGGCGCCTCCCACGCAAACCCCACGCCGTAGACCGAGCGGATCCAGTCGTGCGACGGGGTGACGGCGCCGAGCTTGCGACGCAGGTTCTTCACGTGGCTGTCGATGGCGCGCTCCGTCACGTCCATGGTGTCGTCGTAGGCCAGCTCGAGCAGGCGGGCGCGCGAGAAGATGCGGCCCGGGTGCCGCGACAGCACCTGCAGCAGCCCGAACTCGCGGCGTGTGAGATTGAGCGGCGTGCCTTCGAGCGACGCGCGCCAGTGCACGTCGTCCAGCACCAGGCCGGACATGCCCTGGCGCGCCTGGCCGCGCTCCGCGGGCGGCTCGGTGCGCCGCAGCACGGCGCGCACGCGCGCCACCAGTTCGCGCGGCGAGAAGGGCTTGCAGACGTAGTCGTCGGCGCCCAGCTCCAGCCCGAGCAGGCGGTCGACCTCCTCGATGCGCGCGGTGAGCATGATGATCGGATGGCTGGTGTGCTCCCGCGCGCGGCGCAGCACCTCGATGCCGTCGAGACGCGGCAGCATGATGTCGAGCAGCGTGAGCTCGGGCGGCGTCGCGATGAGGTGGTCGAGCGCGCTCTGGCCGTCGGCGAAATGCGTGGTCTCGTAGCCGGCGTGGCGCAGGTAATCCTGCACCACCGATGCGATGTCGAGCTCGTCCTCGACAATGACGATGCGGGTCATGGCGATGCGCTCCTCGACAGCGGAAGGGTGATGGTCACGCGCAGTCCGCCGAGCTCCGAAGCCTGGGCATCGATGGTGCCGCCATGGGCCTCGATGGCCGCGCGGCAGATCGACAGGCCGAGCCCGGAGCCGCCGAGCTCGCGGCTGCGCGACGACTCGCCGCGGAACAGCCGGTCGAACAGGCGCGGCAATTCCGCCTCGGGAACGCCGGGCGCGCTGTCGTCGAACTGCAGGGTCAGGCTGTTGCCCGTCCACGCCCCGTCGACCGTGGCGCCGATGCGCAGCCGGCCGCCGGCGTCGGTGTAGGCGAGCGTGTTCTCCAGCAGGTTCATGAAGACCTGGTGCAGCCGGTGCGCGTCGCCGTCGATCATCGGCTGGGCGCGCGCCGAGACACGGTCGATGGCGCTGCGGTCGACCGCGATGCCGCGCGCAGCGAACCGGTCGCGCGTGTGGTCCAGCGCTTCCTTCAGCAGCGAGAGCGGGAACACGGTGGTCGCGAGCAGGTCGTTCTGCGGCTCGCGCATGCTGCTGCGCAGGTCGTCCACCAGCTGGCCGAGGCGGATCACCTGCCGATGCAGCCGCAGCGCGGTGCGCTCGTCGAAGCTGCGCACGCCGTCCTGCAGCGCCTCTATTTCTGCGCGCATGGCGGCCAGCGGCGTGCGCAGTTCGTGGGCCGCATCGGCCAGCCAGGCGCGGCGCGAGGCCTCCACCGTGTCCAGGCGCTGCGCCATGTCGTTGAAGGTCTTGCCGAGCAGCGCAAGCTCGTCCGAGCCATGCACGGCCACGCGCGTGGACAGCCGCCCGCGCGCCACGTGCTGCGCGGCCTGCGTGAGCTCGTCGATCGGCCGGAACCAGCGCCGCGCGAGCAGCCACGACAGCATCAGCGCAAAGGCCAGCCCGCACAGGCCGGTGAGGGCGATCACGCCGGACTGGCGCGCGAGAAAGGCGCGGTCGGCCTCGCTCTCCAGGCCCTGCATCGGCGCAAGCACCAGGTAGCCGACGACCGAGCGGCCGTGGCGGATCGGCAGGCGCGCGGCATTCTCCGGGTCGACCTTGGCGCCGACCACGTGCGCACCGTGCGCGTCGACCACGCCCAGGCGCTGGAAGATCGAGTCGGCGGCCTCGCGCGGATCGGGAAAGAAGCCCAGCGGCGGTGGCGGCGGAAAGCGCCGGGGCAGCAGCTCGAGCTGGGGCGAGGGCGCAGGAGGCGGCGGGCGCGATCCGTTCTCGGGGTTGCCTTCGGGGCCGCTGCCGTTTGCGCCCGGCCCGCGGTTCTCGTACCAGGGCGGGAGCTTTCTTTCGTCGGTATTGCTGGCGCCGTCGAGCACCGCGGCGAGCCGGCCCATCTGCAGGCGCTGCCAGGCATCGTCGTTGCCCTGCAGCTTCTTCCAGTCGCCGTTGGCCGCATAGTGCTTGAGCAGCAGCTGCGAGAGCCAGTCCATGCGCCGGATCTCGATCTCGGCCACGTAGGAGCCGAGGCCGCGCTGCAGCGCCACGATGGAAAGCCCAGCGAAGCTGAGCAGCAGCACGATCAGCAAGGCGGCCAGCGCCAGGAAGATCTTCCTGGAAAGTGTCAGGCGCGGCATGGGCTCGGGGGAGGCATGGCCGCATTCTGCGGCATGCGTACGGGGCGGGAATGCGTCATGGAGGAGCGGCCGATCATGGCCGCGAATCGAGGAGGAAATTGGGAGAACCGCTCTCCCACATTTCTCCCGAATCGAACCGCACGATGCGTGCCATGAACCCGCTCACGCACCGATGCTCCCCGAAGAAGAAGGCCTGGCAGGCCCTCGTGGCCCCCGCGCTCGCATGGGCGAGTCCGGGGTACTGCGCGCCGGCGCCTTCGCCGTGGTCCTGGACCGAACTCTGGTCCGATCCGGGGATGGACGCGCTGTTGCTGCTGCTGGCCGCGCTGTTCTGGGCGGTGGCCCATGTCTGGGCGCTGCTGGTGGTGTGGGCGGAAGCACGCGCCACCCGATCGGGCGGGACCGGCACCGCCACCGAGCCTCCGCGCATATGAGCGCCGTCTGGCACGTCCGCGCCGAGGCTGCGGAAGACCACGGGCCCATGCTGGCGGAGCGCCTCCTGGGGTTGCTGGCCGCCTGCGGCCTGGTGGTCGGCGCCGTGGTGGCGGCGAGCGGCGGATGCGTCGCGGCCGGCCGGGTCCGCGCGGGCAGTTCGGCGCTTTCCACGCTGGCGCCGATCATGGCCACCGACAGCCGCGCCGCCCGGCCGCCGCGCGAGCTCTGCGCTCGCGTTCAGGCCGGCCGCTCCTCGAAGGCAAAGCCGACCCCGTAGATCGAGCGGATCCAGTCGTGCGCGGGCGATGCGGCGGCGAGCTTCCTGCGCAGGTTCTTGATGTGCCCGTCGACTGCGCGCTCGTTCACGTCGAGCGCATCTGCAAACGCCGCCTCGAGCAGCGCGGAGCGCGAAAACACCCGGCCCGGCTCGCGTGACAGCGCCTGCAGCAGGTTCAGCTCGCGGCCCGTGAGCGCGAGCAGCCGCCCCTCGATCCTCACGCTGTGGGCGCTGCCGCCGAAGGCCACCGAAGGCGAGGCCATGGCGATGCGCTGGCGCTGCGCATGGCGGCGCAGCACCGTGTTCACGCGCGCCACCACTTCGCGCGGCGAGAAGGGCTTGCACACGTAGTCGTCGGCGCCCAGGTCCAGGCCGCGCAGGCGGTCGGCCTCGCGCGTGCGGGCCGTCAGAACGATGATCGGATGGTCGCTGTGCGAGCGCACCTGCTCCAGCACCCGGAGGCCGCCGATGCGCGGCAGCGCGGTGTCGAGCAGCGTGAGCGCCGGCGGCGAGCTGAGGATGCGGTCGAGCACCGCGGCGCCATCGGCGATGTGCTCCACGTCGTGGCCGGCGCGCTGCAGCTCTTCGCACAGCGCGGCGGCCATCTCGCGGCCTTTTTCGGCCAGCAGGATGCGGCTCATGGAGGGGTGCTCCGCTTCAGAACGAGGTGCCGATCTGGAACTGGAAGCGCTGCGTCCGGTCCGCCGCAATGCCGTTGGCTTCGTCGAGCTTCTGGTACACGAGCGGCACCGCATAGGCCAGGCGCAGCGGGCCGAGCGGAGAAATCCAGCTGATGCCCACCCCCGCCGAGGCGCGCAGGCGGTTCTGCGCCTTCCACTGCGCATCGGTCATGCTCGCGGTGCGCTCGGCAAACACGTTGCCGGCATCGAAGAAGGTGTACAGCCGCAGCGACCGGTCGTTGCCCGCGCCCGGGAAGGGCGTGCTGAACTCCATGTTGAAGATGGCCTTGCGCGTGCCGCCGAGCGCACCGCCCGTGACCGCATCGACCGGCCCGAGCGAGTTCTGCTCGAAGCCGCGGATCGAACCGAGCCCGCCCGCATAGAAGTTCTTGAAGATGGGGTACGTGGTGCCGCCCAGCGCCTTGGCATAGCCGAGCTGGCCGTTGAGGGCGAGCGTGTACTGCTTGGACAGCGCGAAGTACTGCTGGTACTGGTAGGTGCTCTTCAGGTAGCGCAGCTCGCTGCCCACGCCCACCTCCAGGTTGGCGCTCTGCAGCCGGCCGGTGGTGGGCACCAGCGCGCTGTCGCGGTCGTCGCGCGCCCAGCCGATGGTCGCGGGAATGCCCACCATGTTCCTCGATGCGCACACCACGCTTGGCGCCGTGCCCGTGCACTGGAAGTAGTCGAGGTAGGCCTGCGGCGTGCCGGTGTAGACGTAGGAGCCGTCGACCAGCGTGTAGGCGCCGTTGGTGCCCGGCGTGAAGCTGTAGCGCTCCACGCCGATGCCCAGGTAGACCGTGTCCATCTCCCCGAGCGGCAGCCCGAAGCGCACCGAGCCGCCATCGCTCGCGAGCTTGTAGTTGCCGTCTGCCTGGTAGTAGGGGCGGGTGGTGGTGTGGAACACATTGAAGGTGCGCGAGATGCCGCCCGGCGTGAAGTACGGGTCGGTGGCCGTAAGGGAGATGGTGCGGTTGTACGAGCTCGTGTTGACCTGCAGGCCCAGGTAGTTGCCCGTGCCGAACACGTTCTCCTGCGTGATGCCGAAGCTCAGCGACACCTTGTCGGTCGACGAGTAGCCCGCGCCGAGCTGCAGCGAACCGGTGGGCTTCTCGGTCACGTTGATCGCCAGGTCGACCAGGTCGGGCGAGCCCGGCACCTCGGTGGTCTCGATGTTCACGTCGGTGAAGAAGCCGAGCCGGTCCACGCGGTCGCGCGAGAGCTTGATCTTGTTGCCGTCGTACCAGGCGCCCTCGTACTGCCGGAACTCGCGGCGGATGACTTCGTCGCGCGTTCTTGCGTTGCCCCCGATGTTCAGGCGCCGCACGTAGGCGCGCCGCGAAGGTTCGGCCCGCAGCACCAGCGTGACGCGGTTGTTGTCGCGGTCGATCTCCGGCTCTGCCTTGACGCGTGCGAAGGCATAGCCGAAGCTGCCGAAATAGTCGGTGAAGGCCCGGGTGGTGGCGTTCACGTCTTCGCCGTTGTAGGGCTGGCCGGGGCGGATCGTCACGAGCGACTTGAACTCGTCTTCGCGGCCCAGGTAGTTGCCCGCGAGCTTGACGCCGGCCACCGCGAACTTCTGTCCTTCGGTGATGTTGACCGTGAGCGTGAGCGTCTCCCGGTCCGGCGAGATGGCGACCTGCGTGGAATCGATGCGGAACTCCAGGTAGCCGCGCGTGATGTAGAAGGAGCGCAGCGTCTCCAGGTCGCCGTTGAACTTGCTGCGCGAATACTGGTTCGACTTGGTGTACCAGCTCAGCCAGCCGCCGCTGTCCTGGTCGAACAGGTCGAGCAGGGTGCTTTCGCCGAAGGCCTGGTTGCCGACCACGCGCACTTCCTTGATGCGCGCGGACTCGCCCTCGGTCACGCTGAAAGTCAGGTTGACGCGGTTGCGCTCCAGCGGCGTCACGGTGGTGACGACTTGCGCGCTGTAGAGGCTCCGGCTGATGTACTGCCGCTTGAGTTCCTGCTCCGCGCGGTCGGCCAGCGCCTTGTCGTAGGGCTGGCCCTCGGCCAGGCCCACGCTGCGCAGTGCCTTCTGGAGCGCGGCCTTGTCGAATTCCTTGGTGCCGACGAAGTCGACGTCGGCAATCGACGGGCGTTCCTCGACGATCACCACCAGCACGCTGCCGTTGATGTCGATGCGCACGTCCTTGAAGAGGCCGAGTTCGAACAGCGAGCGGATGGCTGCGCTGCCGCGCTCGTCGCTGTAGGTGTCACCCGCCTTGATGCCGAGCGTGGCAAACACCGTTCCGGACTCCACGCGCTGCAGGCCTTCGAGCCGGATGTCCCTGACGGTGAACGGATCGGCGGCCCAGGCGGGCGCGCAGGCGATCGAGAGAAACATGGCGGCAAGGACGCAGGCGGGCTTGGAAGGATTCATCGCCGCATGGTCCCCGCCAAAGTCGGAGAAATCTGGGATGCCCTGCGCTGCGCGGGGGCGTGCCGCAGGCGCCGCCTACTGCAGCCCGATGCCTGCCGTTGCAGTAGCGCCCGCGCCGTTCCAGCGCGTGGAGATCTGCTCGCTTCTTTCTCGGCAGTTCTGCATGTGGTCGTCGAGAGAAAGGCTGCCCTGGATGTCGAGCAGGCGCTGCGC
Source organism: Variovorax sp. V116 (assembly GCF_041154435.1). Classification (NCBI taxonomy): domain Bacteria; kingdom Pseudomonadati; phylum Pseudomonadota; class Betaproteobacteria; order Burkholderiales; family Comamonadaceae; genus Variovorax; species Variovorax sp. V116. The sequence goes on along the minus strand of NZ_AP028661.1, from coordinate 4,393,768 downwards.
AGTGCGGTCGATGGCGTCGGCATCCAGCAGCGGATAGCTGCGCGCGGTGCGGCCGTTGTTGCGCACCAGGCGCGCAATGTAGGGCAGGTCCTGCTGGGTGATCACGGCGGCGGGCATCACGCCTTCGAGTTCGACGCCCTCGCAGGGCAGCAGCACGAAATACTGCAGCCGCAGCTCGTCGCTCAGCAGGCTTCGCAGCTGCGTGGTCTTGCGGCCGCCCTGCCAGGCGGGGTCCTTCACCTCGCGTGCCCGGCTGCAGCCCTGCAGCCGCAGGAACCAGCGCGGCGGCGCCGCCTCCGATTTCTTGCGGTAGACGAAGGCATTGCGCCAGGCCTTGATCTCGAACAGGTAGACGCCGGTTTCGCACACCAGCACCGCATCGATCATGGCGGTGCGCACCACGCTGCCCTCGGGCATCGGGATGATCAGGTTGCGAAGAATGCGCAAATGGGAAAAGGCCGGGCTGAATGCGCTGGCGAGCTGCTGCACACCCAGCGAGGCTGCGATGGTGTTCTGCATTGCAATGGTCATGTCGGGCTCCTTCGGAAGCCGAGCATTGCGCGCCATTTGGGAGATTTCTGGTACGAGGCCTTGCAGGGCCGAAGGGCTTGGGCGTGCGCACAAACAACAGTCGATGCAAAGCCGGCTGCATCGACCAGATTCCTCCAAATTTGAACGGGACCATCCGTCCAGCTGCTCGATGAAGAGCTGCTGAAAACCGGAGAAACCTGTATGAAGAAATCCCTCACGGCACTCGCCGCGCTGGCCGTTGCCGGCCTGGCCTCTGCCCAATCGTCCGTCACGTTGTTCGGCGTCATCGATGCCGGCGTGACCTACCAGTCGGCCACCTCGCGCGACGCGGCCACAGGCTTGAGCTCCAAACAGAGCAAGTGGAGCCTCGCCAACTCCGGCTACAACTCCAGCCGCATCGGTTTCCGTGGCACGGAAGACCTGGGCGGCGGGCTGGCCGCCAGCTTCTGGCTCGAAGCGCCGATCACCAACGATGACGGCGCCACCGGCATCTCCACCTTCAACCGCCGCTCCACCGTGAGCCTGTCGGGCGGCTTCGGCGAACTGCGGCTGGGCCGCGACTACACCGCCACCTTCTGGAACGACACGGTCTTCGATCCGTTCGGCACCAACGGCTCGGGCGCCAGCGTGATCAATACCGTGAGCGGCAGCACCGGCCTGAACAACACCAACTACGTGCGTGCGAGCAACATGGTCGGCTACTTCCTGCCGCCCAACCTCGGTGGCTTCTACGGCCAGCTGCAATACAGCCTGAACGAGAACACCCGGACCAGCGCCACCGACCTCACGGCCGCCACCAGCAGCAGCGCGGGCCGCTACGCGGGCGGGCGCTTCGGCTATGCGAACGGGCCGCTCGACGTGGCACTGGCCGTGGGCGAGAACGTTGCGGTGGACACCACCTCGCTGACCCGCAAGGTGCAGACCATCAACCTCGGCGCGTCGTACGACTTCGGCCCGGTCAAGCTGTTCGGCGAGCTGTCGAACGTGAAGAACAAGTTCGACCTGGCCGTCGGCAACAGCCACGACAGCTACAACGGCTACCTGATCGGCGCGAGCATGCCGGTGGGGGCGGGCGTGATCCGCGCGTCGTACTCGACCGTGCGCTACGACGAAGGCGCCGCGGGCATCACGGGCGAGGATCCGCGCGCGCAGAAGCTGGCCATCGGCTATGTGCACAACCTCTCGAAGCGCACGGCCCTGTACGCGACCGTGGCCCGCGTGAACAACCGCAACGATGCGGCCTACACCGGCAGCCTGAGCGCCGCCAGCACCACGGGCTACGGCAGCGCCGGCGTCAGCTACACGGGCCTGCCGCGCTCGTCCACGGGCTACGACTTCGGCATCCGGCACGCGTTCTGACGACAGGCGATGTGCGGCGGGGCCTTGCAATGCACAGCCCCGCCGCATGTGCCCGTGAACTTGTTCATGAGGTTCGAATGACCAGAATCCATCATCACTTGGCGGGCCTGCTCGCCGCGGCCGGCTTGTCCGGCTGCATCATGCTTCCCCCGCCGCCGCCCCATGGTCCGCTGCCCGGCTGGCACGCGGGTTTTCGCGGCGAAGCACCGCCAGGGCCGCCCATGGCCGCATGGGACGTGTGCGACGGCCAGGCCGAAGGCGCGCGCCCGGTGCTTCCGGGTCCTCGCGCCGATAGCTTGTCGGGAACCTGCGAACGCGGCCCTGGCGGTGCGCTGGAGTTCCGGCCGCCGCAGGGGCGCTGAAGGCGCACGAGCCATGTATTCAAGCAACCTGGGCCTGGCCATTGCCATCGTCGTTGCACTCGGCCTCGCCGCAGTGCTGGCCTTCATCGCCTCCCTGTTCGTTGCCAACCTCAAGGCCGGCGCGCAAGCGCGCGAAATGGCCGCCGAGGCCCGCCACGAGGCCGAGCAGAAGATGCGCGAGAGCCGCATGCAGGACCTGCGGCCGCTTGTCGCGTCGCTGCGGAGTTTTGAAGATTCCGAAGGCGCGTCCGGCTGGCCGATCCGCTTCGACATCCGGGTTCCGCACGAGGTGGTGCCCGTGTTCGGCATCGAGGCCGAGCTCGAGGAACTGCTTTCGAAGATCGCGCGTTATGCGGCAAAGGTCATGTCCCCCGGCGCCACGCTGCAGGTCTCGGCGCGGGTGGAACGCGGCCAGGCCGTCATCCACTGGAGGGATCTCGATGCTTCCGATGCGAGCCCGCCGCTGGCGCGTTTTCTCGAGGCGACGCAGGTCGTCGGCCATGCCGGTGCGCGCGTGTGCGAGCGCATCGCGAGCCGCCACGGCGGGCGCATCTATGCGGCGCCGGACGCGGGCGGCGCGCTGGGCTTGACGCTGCGGCTGCCGCTGCCCGGGCGGGCGGCGTCGGCGGGAGGCTGAGTGCCGGGCGCTTCGCACTGCCGCGAAAGCGGTTGATGCGGGTCATTCGGCACGGCCGAGGATGCCGGGCCTTCGCTCGCACGATACTTGCGGCTTGCTCGCTGCCTGTGCTGGCCGCAAATTGATTCTTTCCTGTTCCGATGTCGAAGCTGCGATCCCTCGTTCCCCCGCTCTTTTTCGGTCCTCTCGTTCGCGCACTCGCCGCGAGCGCCGCAGTCTTTGCCGCCGGGGCGCTGCATGCGCAGGCGCTGCCGCCCGGCGTGCGGCTCGGCATGACGGCCGTCGAGCTGCAGGCCGCAATGCCCACGATCGAGCGCGTGCCGCGGCCGCAGCGGCTCGCGGGCGGCCTGGTCGGCGGCTGGCAGGGGGCGCCGGTCTCGATGGCGGGGCTGGTGTTCGAACCGACCTTCTTCTTTGCCGATTCGCAGCTGCGGCGCGTCGAGTACCTCGCGTCCGCATCGGCGGTGCCCGACGGCGGCGCGGCCGCGTTTGCCGAACTGCTCCGATGGGGCCGCGCGGCCTTCGGCGCCGAGCTGGCCTCGAACGATCCCGGCAGTGCCTACGCGGCGTGGACGCACGAGGATGCCGACGTGTACCTGCAGCACGTGCGCGATGCGCGCCGCGGGGGCGTGCGGCTGGTCTACAAGGCGCGGCAGCTGCGCGACGGCAGCGAACTCTGAGGGCGTGCCTCAGTCTGCGGTCAGCATGCCGCGCTTCTCGATGAACGCCACCACCTCGGCCACGCCGGTGTGGGTCTTGAGGTTGGTCATCACGTAGGGCCGCTGGCGGCGCATGCGCTGCGTGTCCTGCTCCATCACGTCGAGGTTCGCGCCGACGTAGGGCGCGAGGTCGGTCTTGTTGATGACGAACAGGTCGCTCTTGGTGATGCCGGGGCCGCCCTTGCGCGGAATCTTCTCGCCGGCCGCCACGTCGATCACGTAGATCGTCAGGTCCGACAGCTCGGGGCTGAAGGTGGCCGCGAGGTTGTCGCCGCCCGATTCGACGAACACCACGTCGGCATCGGGAAAATCCTCGAGCATGCGGTCGATGGCCTCGAGGTTGATCGACGCGTCTTCGCGGATGGCGGTGTGCGGGCAGCCGCCGGTCTCCACGCCCATGATGCGTTCGGCGGGCAGGGCGCCGGCCACGGTGAGCAGGCGCTGGTCTTCCTTGGTGTAGATGTCGTTGGTGATGGCGACGAGGTCGTACTTGTCGCGCATGGCCTTGCAGAGCATCTCGAGCAGTGTGGTCTTGCCCGAGCCGACCGGGCCGCCGATGCCCACGCGCAGCGGCGGCAGTTTCTTGGTGCGATGGGGAATGTGGTGCAGGGCGGAGGTCATGGGCGTTGTCCGGTTCGGTCAGCTTCGAAAGAGGCGCGAGTATTGTGTTTCATGCCGTGCCGACAGCACGGCCAAGAGGGGCGCAAAGGCCTGGCGCTCGTCGTCGCCAAGCTGCATGGCGCGCTCGACGGCGGCGGGAATCTCGTTGGCGAGCCGGGCCAGGATGCGCTGGCCCGCGCTCTGGCCGAGCGGCACGGCCTTGACCGCCGCGGCCACCATGTTCTCGGCCCAGCCGAAGGCAAAGGCCAGGCAGCCGTCGTGCACGGAGGCGCCGGTGCGGCTCGCGGCAAAGGCAAAGGCGACGGGATAGCTCGCGGGCAGGCCGGCAAAAACGGTGGCCGTGTCGTCGTGGTGCAGCTTGAGCCATTCGACGAAGGAGCGGCCCATCTGTTCGGTCTGCAGGAAGAATTCAGCCGATTCGCGGGTGGCCATCACCCAAGTGTTGAGTTCTCGGATGCGCGCTGCGTCGCCTGCGCGCCAGGCCGGGATGGCTTGCGCCACCAGCGCGAGGTCGCCGCGCGCGAAGCTCAGGTGCAACTGGTCGGAGAGCCACTCGATGGCCTTGGCCTCCGAATCGATGCCGGCCCATTCGACGGCCGCCTCGATGCCTTCCGAATAGGAAAAACCGCCGACGGGCAGGGCGGGGGAGGCGAGCCAGATGAGCTGCAGGAGGCTGTGGGGGTCGGGCATGGTCAGCTCTTTGCTGCGCGTTGTGTTGGGGGGCGCTTGTGTTCTTGGCGCTCTTGTTCAGGGCGCCGTTGTTCAGGGCGCGTGCACAGGCCACCGGGTACTCCCCTCCGCGAATGTCCCCCGGGGCTACGCCCCTCCTCCTTGATTTCGCTGCGGGGAGCACCCGATGCCCTGTGCACTCGGGCACGCTGCCGGTGAACCGCGATCAACGACCGTGGCTGATAACGATCACGCCGATGGGGTGCCTTGCGCAGCGAAATGAATGCGAAGGGACTTCTCGCTTCCTGGTCACGGCATCGAGTGCCAAGATTGATTTGCGAAGTCAATCTGAAACCTTTGGAAGGAGAAGCCCCATGAACGAGATTACCCGAGTCGGCATCGATCTGGCAAAGCACGTCATTGAGGTTTTTGCGGTCAACGCGGCCGGCGTGCGCGTTACGGGGCGTGCATTGCCGCGCGCTAAATTCCTGGCTTGGTGCGCGCAATTGCCCGCGGGCTGCCTGGTCGCCATGGAGGCCAGCTCCAGTGCGCATTACTGGGCGCGCAAGCTGCTCGCCCTGGGGCTGGATGCCCGCATCATCGCCGCCGCGCACGTCGTGGCCTATCGCCTGCAGGGCAAGAGCGGCAAGAACGACGCCAACGATGCTGCCGCCATCTGCGAGGCCGCCTCGCGCCCGCACATGCACTTCGTGCCGATCAAGAGCGTGGAGCAGCAAAGCATGCTGTGCATTCACCGCCTGCGCGAGGGCGTCAAGGCAGACCGCACCGCCTGCATCAACCGCATTCGGGGCCTGCTGGCGGAGTTCGGGCTGGTGTTCGCCCAAAGCCCCGAGGCGCTGCGCCAGGTTCTTCCCGATGTGATGGAAGACGCTGGCAATGAACTCGGCGGCCTTGCCCGGCTGGCGCTGCACAGAGCGTATGCACAGTGGCAGGAACTCGATGCGCACCTGCGCTGGTGCGACGAGCGCATTGCCGCGCACGGCAAGGCCAGCGAGCAGGTGCGCCAGGCCGAGCAGTTGCTGGGCGTGGGACCGGTCACGGCCTCCGCGGTGGTGGCAACCGTGGGCGACTTCAAGCAATTCAAGAACGGTGCACAGTTCGGCGCCTGGCTGGGCCTGACGCCCCGACAGAACTCCAGCGGGGGCAAGAACAACCTGGGGCGCATCACCAAGCGCGGCGACGCGTACCTGCGCACGCTGCTGATCCAGGGGGCCAAGTCGATAGTGCTGACGGCGCACAGGCGCGACGACCCGATCTCGCGCTGGGTGCAGGCCTTGCGCGAGCGCTGCGGCTGGCAGAAGGCCGTGGTGGCGTTGGCCAACAAGAACGCACGCATTCTGTGGGCCGTGTTCGCACGGGGCCGGCCCTTCGATGCGCACCACGTCAGTACCAAACCGCCAGGCGTCATCGTCGCGGTGATCGCGACGTAGCGCCAGCCGTTCGGATACCCTTTGTTGTTGTTTATTTGCTTGCCAGACGTGAGTTCGAAGATGCAATGAACAGGTCAGACCGGCAGCGGGCAAGCTCGACTCCTCCTTGGTGATGCCGGTTGTAGTGGGCATCACGAGAAATGAATGGAGCCCCGCTGAGCGGTTCGTATCTGGGTCCGCACGGCCACGTGCCAGTGCAACAAGACCGTCGGTAGATGTGCAGTCTGTTCCTCGTTTCGTTGCGCCTCGATCCTCAATGCCTCGCAAGCGATACAGCTTGGTAGAAAAACCAACCCAAACCCGTGCTTGACTGCGCGAGAAGTCCCGGTAAAGGAGGAGGCCGCAGGCCGGGGGACATTCGCTTCGCCGCGTACCCCGTCGGCGGGAGCGCGCCCTGAATGACGCACAACGCACCAAGCCGATCTCATTTCAGTGCGAGTGCCCATGATGGCCGTGATCGTGCGAATGATCATGGTCATCGAGCAGTTCCGGTGCGAGCACGAGCGGCTTCGGACCCTTGCTGCTGCCATGCGCGTGGTCGTGGCCGGCGCCGTGCGAATGCTCGTGCGACCCGTAGGCGCCGCCCTCGGGCTCGAAGGCTTCCTCGACCGCGACGACGATCAGGTGCATCGAGCGCAGCATGTCGGCCAGCACATGGTCGGGCTCGATCTTCAGGTGGTCGGGCTTGAGCTCGATCGGCACATGCCGGTTGCCCAGGTGATAGGCTGCGCGCGTCAGGTCGAACGGCGTGCCGTGGGCCGTGCAATGCGTGATGCGCAGCACCGGCTGCGGCGCCGCGATCACGCGGACCAGCGAGCCGTCCTCGGCCACCAGCACGTCGCCGCCGCGCACGGCGGTGCCGCGCGGCAGGAACACGCCGATCTGCCGGCCCTGCGAATCGGTGGCATCGAAACGGCTTTTCTGGCGCACGTCCCAGTCGAGCTCGATGGTGGCGGCGCGCTTGAGCAGCACGGGCGCAAGGCCGCGGCCTTGGGGCATGAGTTTGTTGGCGGTGAGCATGGTGGCTTGCGACTCCCAGTAAGGCGGAATAATATAACGTTTGTTATAACTTCGATTGAATGGAGCTTTCCATGTCCGCCCTCAAACTGACCCAGATCGGCAACTCGGTCGGAGTCATCCTGCCCAAGGAAGTGCTGGCGAGCATGAATGTCGGCAAGGGTGACACGATTTACCTGACGCAAGCCGCAGGCGGGGGGTTCACCATGACTCCGTATGACGAGGAGTTCGAGCGCCAGATGGAAGCAGCCCGCCGCATCATGAAGAAGCGGCGCAACGTGCTGCGCGAGCTCGCCAAGTGAGCGCCGCGAACGACGCCTGGGTCTGGCTCAGCCTTCAATTGATTCATGCTGTCCACGAAGAACAGCTGGCCGAGCATGGAGGTCCCGCCGGAGTACGCGACGAGGGGCTGCTCGTTTCCGCCATGGGGCGACCGCAAAACCGGGCGCTTTATGAATCGCCCGACGCGGCGGCACTGGCTGCGAGCTACGCCTTCGGGATTGCTCGCAACCATCCATTCACCGACGGCAACAAAAGAACGGCTTTCGTCGCCATGGAAGTTTTTCTGGACCTCAATGGGTTTGAGCTTCGCGCGACCGACCACGATTGCGTGCTGACCACACTCAAGCTCGCCGCCGGCCAGCTCGAGGAAGAGGCGCTTGCGGAGTGGATCCGCGCTCACCTCGCGCCTCGGAGCAGCTGACATTCAGAACAGAAAATACCGCTGCGTCAGCGGCAGCTGCACCGCCGGATCGCAGGTCAGCAGATGCCCGTCGGCGCGCACCGCATAGGTCTGCGCATCGATCTCCATCTTCGGCGTGTAGCCGTTGTGGACCAGGTCCTTCTTGCGCACATTGCGGATGTTCTTCACCGCGCTGAGGTGCTTTGCCAGGCCGTAGCGTTCCTTGATGCCCGCGGCCAGTCCGGCCTGCGAGACGAAGGTCAGCGAGCTCCTGGCCAGCGAGCCGCCGTAGCTGCCGAACATCGGGCGGTAGTGCACCGGCTGCGGCGTGGGGATCGACGCGTTGGGGTCGCCCATGGCAGCCATGGCGATGGTGCCGCCCTTGATGAGCGTGAAGGGCTTCACGCCGAAGAAGGCGGGTTTCCAGATCACGATGTCGGCCCACTTGCCGACCTCGATCGAGCCCACCTCGTGCGCAATGCCGTGCGAGATGGCGGGGTTGATCGTGTACTTGGCCACGTAGCGCCTGGCGCGGAAGTTGTCGTTGCGCTCGTTGTCCTCGGGCAGCTTGCCGCGCTGCAGCTTCATCTTGTGCGCGGTCTGCCAGCAGCGCAGCACCACTTCGCCGACGCGGCCCATGGCCTGGCTGTCGGAGCTGAACATGCTGATCGCGCCCAGGTCGTGCAGCACGTCCTCGGCGGCAATGGTCTCCTTGCGGATGCGCGACTCGGCAAAGGCCAGGTCCTCGGCAATGCCGGCGTCCAGGTGGTGGCACACCATGAGCATGTCGACGTGCTCGTCGAGCGTGTTCACGGTGTAGGGCATGGTGGGGTTGGTGGAGGAGGGCAGGAAGTTCTCCTCGCCCACCACGCGCAGGATGTCCGGCGCATGGCCGCCGCCCGCGCCTTCGGTGTGGAAGGCGCAGATCGAGCGGCCGCCCACGGCCGCGATGGTGTTCTCGACGAAGCCCGATTCGTTGAGCGTGTCGCTGTGGATCGCCACCTGCGTGTCGGTGGCGTCGGCCACGTCCAGGCAGTTGCTGATGGCCGAAGGCGTGGTGCCCCAGTCCTCGTGCAGCTTCAGGCCCATGACGCCGGCTTCGATCTGCTCGTGCAGCGCATCCGGAAGGCTCGCATTGCCCTTGCCGAGGAAGCCCAGGTTCATCGGGAACGCATCGGCCGCCTGCAGCATGCGTTCGATGTGCCAGGGGCCGGGCGTGGCGGTGGTTGCGAAGGTGCCGGTGGCGGGGCCGGTGCCGCCGCCCAGCATGGTGGTGATGCCGGAGGCGAGCGCTTCCTCGATCTGCTGCGGGCAGATGAAGTGGATGTGGCTGTCGATGCCGCCGGCCGTGACGATGTTGCCCTCGCAGCTGATGATCTCGGTGCCCGGGCCGATGACGATGTCCACGCCCGGCTGCACGTCGGGGTTGCCGGCCTTGCCGATGGCGGCGATGCGCCCGTCCTTCAGGCCGATGTCGGCCTTCACGATGCCCCAGTGGTCGAGGATCAGCGCGTTGGTCAGCACGGTGTCGACGGCTCCACCGGCCGTCGGGCCGCTGCCTTTGCCGTCGCGAGTGCGCTGCGACTGCGCCATGCCGTCGCGGATGGTCTTGCCGCCACCGAACTTCACCTCTTCGCCGTAGCCGCCGGCGCGCAGCGTGTAGTCGGCCTCGACCTCGATCAGCAGGTCGGTGTCGGCGAGCCGCACCCGGTCGCCCACGGTGGGGCCGAAGATCTCGGCGTACGCACGCCGTCCAATCGTTGCCATGGCTTAGAGCTTTCCTTGAACGAGGCCGCGAAAGCCGTAGACGATGCGATCGCCTGAAAAATCGACGAGCTCGACCGTGCGCTGCTGGCCCGGCTCGAAGCGCACCGCGGCGCCCGAGGCGATGTTCAGCCGCATGCCGCGCGCAGCCTCGCGGTCGAAGCCGAGCGCGCCATTGGTTTCGGCGAAGTGGTAGTGCGAGCCGACCTGGATCGGCCGGTCGGCGGTGTTCTGCACCACCAGCGTGAGCGTGCGGCGGCCCGGGTTGAGCGTGTGCTCGCCGTCGTCGGTGAGGAGTTCGCCAGGGATCATGGCCGGCCTCAGATGGCCTGGGCCAGCAGCGTTGCGCCCAGACCGAGCACAGCGGCGCCGGCCACGCGGGGCAGCCAGGCGTTGGCGCGCCGCAGCGCCCAGCCCATCGCGATGCCAGCGGCGTGCAGCAGCACGGTGGCGCCGACCATGCCGGCCAGCGTCAATGCGGCGCCTTGTTCGCCCGCGAGTTCGTGGCCATGCGCCACGCCGTGGAACACCGCGAACACGCCGACCACTGCCATAGCCACCACGGCCGGCAGATGCACGCGCGTGGCGACCAGCAGGCCCAGCACCAGCAGCGAGGCCGCGATCATCGGTTCGACGGCCGGCAGCTGCACGCCTGCGAGTCCCATCAGCGCGCCCACGAGCAGCATGCCCGCGAAGGCGAGCGGCGCCCACAGCAGGTCGGGCCAGGCGCGGCGCGCGGCCAGCGCGCTCCAGAGGCCGACCGCGACCATCGCCGCCAGATGGTCGGCGCCGGTCAGCGGGTGCAAAAAGCCGGTGGCAAAGCCGTGGTGCACGCCGCCATCGGCACCGGTGTGGGCGCTGGCCGCGAGCGGCAGCAGCATGGCAATGAGGGCAAGCGTCTTGGAAGCGTTGTGGCGCATGGCAGGCTTTCTTGTTCCGAGGGAGAGTCAGACGATGGGTTGGTGCACGGTGACGAGCTTGGTGCCGTCGGGAAAGGTGGCTTCCACCTGGATGTCCGGGATCATCTCGGCGATGCCGTCCATCACGTCGGCGCGGGTGAGCACGGAGCGGCCTTCGCTCATCAGCGCCGCGACGCTCTTGCCGTCGCGCGCGCCTTCCATCACGGCGGCGGAGATCAGCGCGACGGCTTCGGGGTAGTTGAGCTTCAGTCCCCGCGCCTTGCGGCGTTCGGCCAGCAGTGCTGCGGTGAAGATCAGCAGCTTGTCTTTTTCGCGCGGGGTCAGTTCCATGGGAGGCGGCTTCGGGTGGCGGGGAGGTCGGCCATTATTGGGCAGGCTTCGTCTTTGCAACAGTCGTGCCGGTGTTCGCCAAAAGACGTATGGATGGCACGAAAGATGCACCGAAACGGTGTGAACCCGGATGCCGCCACCCCCAGCCCCGACGACGCGCCCCAGCGCATCGTCAAGGTGCGGCGCGACTACAACAGCTGGGTGGCGAGCGAGACGCTCGAGGACTACGCGCTGCGCTACACGCCGCAGCGCTTTCGCAAGTGGTCTGAATGGCGCGTGGCCAACACGGCCTTCGGCGCGGCTTCGTTCCTGGTGCTGGAGGCCGTGGGCGCGACGCTGCTGGTGCAGTACGGCTTCGCCAACGCGTTCTGGGCGATCGTGGCGACGGGGCTCATCATCTTCCTGGCGGGCCTGCCGATCAGCGTGTATGCCGCGCGCTACGGCGTCGACATGGACCTGCTCACGCGTGGCGCGGGCTTCGGCTACATCGGCTCCACGCTCACCTCGCTGATCTACGCCTCGTTCACCTTCATCTTCTTCGCGCTCGAGGCGGCGGTGATGGCCTATGCGCTCGAACTCGCGCTGGGCGTGCCGCCGGTGTGGGGCTACCTGGTGTGCGCGCTGGTGGTGATTCCGCTGGTGACGCACGGCGTCTCGGCCATCAGCCGGCTGCAGCTGTGGACCCAGCCGCTCTGGCTGGTGATGCTGGTGGTGCCCTTCGTCTTCGTGCTGGTGCGCGATCCTGGTGCGTTTGCTGGCATCGTGCACTACAACGGTGTGAAGGCCGGCGCCAAGGGCTTCGACCTGCACCTGTTTGGCGCGGCGCTGACCGTCGGCATCGCCTTGATCACCCAGATGGGGGAGCAGGCCGACTACCTGCGCTTCATGCCCGCGCGCACCGCCGCAGGCGCGCGGCGCTGGTGGGCCGGCGTACTGGCCGGCGGGCCGGGCTGGGTGGTGCTGGGGGTGGTCAAGATGCTGGGCGGCGCGCTGCTGGCCTACCTGGCGATCACGCACATGGTGCCGGCCGAGCGCGCGGTCGATCCCAACCAGATGTACCTGGCGGCCTACGAGTACGTGTTTCCGAACTACGGCTGGGCGGTGGCCGCGACCGCGCTGTTCGTGGTGATCTCGCAGCTCAAGATCAACGTGACCAACGCCTATGCGGGCTCGCTGGCCTGGAGCAATTTCTTCTCGCGCGTGGCGCACAGCCATCCGGGGCGCGTGGTGTGGGTGGTGTTCAACGCGCTCATCGCCTTCATGCTGATGGAGATGAACGTGTTCGAGGCACTGGGCGACGTGCTCGGCCTGTTCGCCAACATCGCCATCGCCTGGATGATGGCGGTGGTGGCCGACCTGGTCATCAACAAGCCGCTGGGCCTGTCGCCGCCGGGCATCGAGTTCAAGCGGGCGCACCTGTGGGACATCAACCCGGTGGGCGTCGGCGCGATGGCGCTGGCCTCGGTGCTGTCGATCACCGCGCACCTGGGCGTGTTCGGGCCGCTCGCGCAGGCTTTTTCGGCGCTGATTGCGCTGGGCACGGCGCTGGTGGTGTCGCCGCTGCTGGCCTGGGCCACGGGCGGCAAGTACTACCTGGCGCGGGGCTCGGCCGGCCAGGGCGCGGTTGCCTTCGCCCCGGCCGCGGGCCCGCGCGCGGTGCGCTGGGCGCGGGTCGTGCATGCAGTGGACGAGGGCAGCTACCAGCGCCTCAAGGTGCAGCACTGCGTGATCTGCGAGCGCGAGTACGAAGGCCCCGACATGGCCCACTGTCCGGCCTACCAAGGCGCGATCTGCTCGCTGTGCTGCACGCTCGACGCGCGCTGCGGCGACCTGTGCAAGCCGCATGCGAGCCTGTCGGCGCAATGGTCCTCGGTGCTGCGCTGGCTGCTGCCGCGCTTCAGCTGGCGCTATCTCGACACCGGCCTCGGGCACTTCCTGCTGCTGATGCTGATCATCGTGCCGGTGCTGGCGGTGGTGTTCGGCGTGCTCTACCAGCAGGAGCTGCGCGCATTGGGCGAGAGCGCGCTGCAGCTGGCCTCGCAGTCAGAGCTGGCCGAGGCGCTGGCCGGCGTGCAGCAGTCGGCACTGCGCTCGGGCTTTCTCAAGGCCTACATGGCGCTGCTCGTGATTGCGGGCGTGGTGGCCTGGTGGCTGGTGCTGGCGCACCAGAGCCGCAAGGTCGCGCAGGAGGAATCGAACCGCCAGACCCATCTGCTGATGCGCGAGATCGAACTGCACCGCGCCACCGACCGCGCCTTGCAGTCGGCCAAGCAGACGGCGGAGGAAGCGCGCGAAGTCGCCGAGCAGGCCAAGCTCGCGGCCGACGAGGCGCGCCGCGCCGCCGACCAGGCCAACCAGGCCAAGAGCCGCTACATCAGCGCCATCAGCCACGAGCTGCGCACGCCGCTCAACAGCATCCTGGGCTACGCGCAGCTGATGGGCGAGGATCAGTCCGTGCCGCCGCACCGCCAGCAGGCCGTTGCGGTGATCAAGCGCGGCGGCGAACACCTGCTGTCGCTCATCGAGGGCACGCTGGCCATTGCCCACATTGAGGCCGGCAAGCTCACGCTGCATGCCAGGCCCATGCGCTTTGCCGACACGCTGCGCGAGCTGGCCGACATGTTCGAGCTGCAGGCGGCCGAGAAGGGCTTGCGGTTCCGCTTCGAGACCACGGGCAGCTTGCCCGAGGTGGTGCGCGCCGACGAGAAGCGCGTGTGCCAGATCCTCATCAACCTGCTGGGCAACGCCATCAAGTTCACGGCCGTGGGCGAGGTGAGGCTGCGGCTGTCGTATGCGCGCGAATTCGCCTCGGTCGAGATCGAGGACACCGGCCCCGGCATGACGGCCGAGGACATCGAGCGCATCTTCGAGCCCTTCACGCGCGGCGATGCGGCCGCGGCTGCGACGCCCGGCGCGGGGCTGGGCCTCACCATCGCCAAGATGCTGACCGACCTGATGGGCGGCGAGATGAAGGTGCGCAGCACGCCCGGCGAAGGCTCGCTCTTCTGCGTGCGGCTCTTCCTGCCGCGCGTGCACGACGCGGCTGGCGCCTCGGGCCGGCCGGCGCCGGTGCAGCCTGCGCGGCGCGGCTACGAAGGCCCGCGCCGGCGGCTGCTGGTGGTCGACAACGAGGAGGCCGACCGCGAGCTGCTGGGCCATGTGCTGGCGCCGCTCGGCTTCGAGCTGCGCAGCGCCGCCAGCGGCCACGATGCACTCGACCTCATTGCGGCCGGCTACCGGCCCGACGCGATGTTCGTCGACCTTGCCATGCCCGGCATCGATGGCTGGGAGACCATCCGCCGCGCGCGCAGGCTCGGCCTGGCCGATGCCAGCGTGGCCATCGTCTCGGCCAATGCCTTCGACAAGGGCCTGGAGAACGACGTGGGCATTGCACCGGAAGATTTCTTCGTCAAGCCGGTGCGCCACACGGAACTGCTCGACTGGCTCGAACGCCGCCTCGGCCTGCGATGGACCGACACCGCCGCCAAGCCCGCGCCCGCCGCCGCGGCGCGCGCCATGCAGGCGCCATCGCTTTCGAGGCTGCGTGCGCTCGACGAAGCGGTGAGCCTGGGCTACTTTCGCGGCATCATGAACCAGCTCGACGAAATCGACGCCGACGAGCCTGAATGCCTGGCCTGGACCGAAGCGCAGCGCGTGCTTGCGCGCCAGTTCCAGTTCGAGGCCATGAGCCGGGCGCTGGCTGCCGCGGTCGGCGCGGCCTGAAGAACAACCCCCATGGAAACCACTCCGCTTGCAAGAACGCTGCGCGAACAGGGCGCCAACAGCGACCTCGTGCTGATCGTCGACGACGTGCCTGACAACCTCGCGGTGCTGCACGATGCGCTCGACGAGTCGGGCTACACCGTGCTCATTGCCACCAGCGGCGAGCAGGCGCTGCAGCGCGCCGCGCAGGCCCGCCCCGACATCGTGCTGCTCGACGCGATGATGCCGGGCATCGACGGCTTCGAGGTGGCGCGCCGGCTCAAGGCCGACGCCGCGACGGCGCACATTCCCATCGTCTTCATGACCGGCCTCACCGAGACCGAGCACCTGGTGGCCGCGCTCGAGGCCGGCGGCGTCGACTACGTCACCAAGCCGATCAAGCCCAAGGAAGTGCTGGCCCGCATGAACGTACACCTGCAGGGCGCCCGCCGCGCGCGGCAGGACGCGCGCCAGGCCGGCCAGGCGCGCAATGCGCTCGACGCCTTCGGCTACGCGAGCATCACGGTGCGCCTGCCCGAAGGCAAGCTGATCTGGCAGACGGCGCTCGCGCGCGAGCTGCTGCAGCGCTACTGCGACACCCGCGCGCCCGAGACGCCGCCCGTGGTGCTCGAATGGCTGCGGCGCCATGCGCCCGAGGCCAGGCAGCAGGGCATCGAGCCGCCGGCGCTTTCGATCGTGCGGCCGAGCGTGGGGGCCACACCGAGCGCCGCCGGGCCGCCCCAAGGCGCGAGCGGCCCCCTCGGGGGGCAGCGAGGACACGCAGTGCCGAGCGTGGGGGCCACACCAACCACGAGCAGCCTCAGCCTGCGGCTGCATCGGCAGACCGGGCAGGACGACGATGGCGACGAATGGATGATCGTCATGCGCGAGATTTCCGACACTGCCGTGATCGAGGCCATGAGCCTGAGCCTGAAGCTCACGGCGCGCGAGGCCGAGGTGCTCTACTGGGTGGTCAAGGGCAAGACCAACAAGGACATCGGCGAGATCCTGGGCAGCAGCCCCGCCACGGCCAAGAAGCACCTGGAGCGGGTGTACGTGAAGCTCGGCGTCGAGACCCGCACGGCCGCCGCGGGCGTGGCCATCAAGCGCATCCGCGAGCTGCAGCCGCAGTTCGAGATCTGAGAATCCGCCTTGCGGGCGCCGCGCCGCCGCGGTGACTTTGGCCATCCCTAGAATGCCGGGGACTTCGGGATGACGGGCGATGAAAAAGAACAGACGCAGAACAACAAGGATTCGACGACTTCGGCCGCAACCCGCCTGGCTGATGGCGGCTTGCACTTTGGCCAGCGCGGCTGCCCAGGCCGCGGGCCATTTCGACGTGGACGATGCAGGCATGCTCGATCCGGGCCAGTGCCAGTACGAAGCCTGGTGGGGCCGCACCGGCACCGAGCCGGTGAACGGGCTGCACATCGGCCCGTCCTGCCGCGTCGGGCCGGTCGAGCTCGGGTTCAACGCCGACCGGCTGTCGGCGCAGGGCGTGCATTCGGTCACCGCGGGGCCGCAGCTCAAATGGAATTTCTACGGACCCGCTGCCGATGCGCCGCTGAGCGCGGCGCTGTCGCTCGGCGCCGTGTTCGACCTCCGGCGCGGCGGCCGCGCCGGCGGGCAGCTGGTGCTGCCGGTCACTTGGCGGCCGGCGGACAGCCTGCAGGTCCACGCCAACCTCGGCGCCGACTGGGCCACCGGCACGGGGGCCCGCACGCCGCGCGGCGGGCTGGCGGCGGAATGGGCGCTCGATGACAAGGTCTCGCTGATCGCCGAGCGCAGCCGCGCATCGGGGGTGTGGACCTCGCGCGTCGGCGGGCGCTTCAGCCTCACGCCGCTGGTCAGCGTGGATGTGAGCGCCTCCAGGACGGGGCCCGGCGGCGTGCGCGGCTTCGTCGTGGGGCTGAACCACGAGTTCGGCTTGAAGTAGAAGGGAGAAAAGAGGAGGCGCGCGGCTTCAGCGCAGGTAGCGCTGGATGCGCTTCTCGTCCTCCGCCAGCTGCCGGCGCATGAGCGAAAGAAAGTCGCGCGCGGTGGTGGACAGCACCTTGCCCGCGGGCAGCGCCAGCACGCACGAAAAGAACACGTCGACCGAGAGGCGGCGCACGACGAGGCCGCGCTCCGCGTAGTCGAGCGCGGTGATCGGGTTGACCAGCCCCACGCCCAGGCCGCGCACGGCCATCTCGCACACGCTGGCCGCGTAGGGCGTCTGCACCATCACCCGGAGCGACGCGCCGCGCTCGGCCAGTGCGGTTTCGAGCCCGCGGTGCGAAGGGTCCTCGGGGTTCAGTGCCAGGAAGGGCACCTGCGCGAGCTGTTCGGGCTCGACGCGCTTGAAGCGCGCCAGCGCATGGCCTTGCGGCATCACGACCACGCCGGGAAAACGCGCGAAGGTCGAGTGATCGATGCCTTCGAGCGGCAGTTCATCGGCCATCAGGCCGAAGTCGGAGACGCCCTTCGCCACGCGGTCGCGCACGTCCTTGGAGCTGAGCACCTGCAGCGACACCTGCGGCCAGGGGTTGTCGCCGCGCTGCGCCTTCAGGCGTTCCAGTGCGCGCGGCATGAAGCCCAGGCCGAAGGCCGGATAGCAGCTGAGCTCGAGCTGGTTGGTGCCGAAGTCGCGCAGGCTGCGCATGCGGTGCTCGATCGCCTCCATGCCGATGAAGACGCGTTCCACCTCGCTCCACAGCGCCTGCGCCTCGGGCGTGGGCACCAGCCGCCCGCCGGTGCGCTGGAACAGCAGCATGCCGGCCTGCGCTTCGAGCCGCTTGAGCGACTGGCTGATGGCGGGCTGCGTCACATGCAGCAGCGCCGCGGCCTTGCGGGTGGAGCCGGCGCGCATCAGGGCCCGGAACGTCTCTATTTCGGTGAAGCGCATCGATAAGTTTTCTTATCGCTTGAGTATTTCAAGCTAGATGATTTTATTTGTAGATGCCTAAGATTTCGGCACGACTTCCCCAGCCAAGACCCCGCTGAACATGCCTGCACCCGTCATCCACTTCAAGCTCGCCTCGGCTTCCGAGCCGCCCGCCGATCCGCCAGGCGCCGCGCGGACCCGTCCGCCGCGCCCGGTGAAAAACCCCCGGTTGCAGGGTTTTCGGTGCCTGCGCTGCGATGCCCCCTATCCGCTCACGCTGGCGAACGACGGCTGCCCCGCTTGCCGCGGCATGGGTGTCCACGTCGGGCTGCACGCGAGCTACCTGCCTGAGAGCGGCAGCCCCCTGCCCATGCCCTACGCGCCGGGCTTCACGCTGGGCGAGGGCGGCACGCCGCTGCTCGACATGCCGGAATTGGCGCACGAATTCGGCGTGGCGCGGCTCGCGCTCAAGGACGAATCGTGCAATCCCACGGGCTCCCACAAGGACCGCATGGCCGCGGTGGGCGTGGCCCAGGCGCTGGACTTCGGCGCCCACACGCTGGTGCTGGCCTCGTCGGGCAATGCCGCGGTCTCGGCGGCGCACTATGCATGGGCTGCGGGGCTGGGCTGCGAAGTGGCCACTTACGAGGGCCTGCCCGCCGCCTACGCGCGGCAGCTCGATGCGCTGGGTGCGCGGCGCTACGCCTTTGCCGACAACGCCGGCCGCTGGGCCTTCGTGCGCGAGCGCTCGCAGCATCCGGGCTATTTCGCGCTGACCAATTTCCGCCTGCCCGCCCTGGGCAGCGCGCCGCTCGCGATCGAGGGCTACAAGCCCATTGCGCTGGAGTGCCTGGCCGAGGGCGGCCTGCCCGACCACGTCGTGATCCCCACGGCGCGCGGCGACCTGGCCTGGGGCATCTACGCGGGCTTTCGAGACCTGCTGGCCGCCGGGCGCATTTCGCGGCTGCCGCGGCTCTGGCTGGTGGAGCCTTTTGCGCGCCTCTCGCGCGTGCTGGCCGGCGGCGCGCTCGATGGCGCGTACCCCGGCCACACCGCGCAGTTTTCCACCGCCGGCTCCACCGTGACCTTCCTGCAGTGGCAGGCGGCCGTCGCCTCGGGCGGCGGCGCGGTGGTGGTGAGCGACGACCAGGCCCGCGCCGCCCGGCAAAAGCTCACGGCGGCCGGCGTGAGCGCCGAGCTGTGCGCGGCGGCCGGGCTGGACGCGCTGCGCCAGCTGCGCGAGCGCCATGCCATTGCGGCTGACGCCCACGTGGTGCTGATGCTCACCGCCAATGCCTCGCGCGACCCGAGCTGGCCCGACCGGGCCGCCTGAACCTCCGACGCACCCCAGAAGGAATCGAAACCATGCACGCAATGCAACGCCGCGCCTTCCTGGCTGCCGGTTCGGCCGCCGCCCTGTTTGCCGCCACCGCGCAGCGCGCCTGGGCGGCCTTTCCCGACAAGCCCATCAAGCTGATCGTGCCCTGGGCCGCCGGCGGCAGCACCGACGCCATTGCCCGCGCCATGGCGCAGCGCATGAGCCAGACGATCGGCAGCTCGGTGATCGTGGACAACCGGCCCGGCGCCGCCGGCCAGATCGGCACCGAGGCGGCGGCCAAGGCCGCGCCCGACGGCTACACGCTGGCCATCGTCGAGCTGCCGCACGCCATTGCGCCCGCGGTGACGGCGCGGCTGCCCTACGACCTGCTGCGCGACTTCACGCCGGTGACGATGATCGGCACCTCGCCGCTCGTGTTCTTCGCGGGCATGGACAACGACAGCCGCGATTTCAAGACCTTCGTCAAGACCGCGGCCGCGCGGCCGATGCCGCCGGCCATCGCGCACAGCGGCGCCGGCACGGTGAGCCACCTGGCGGCCGAACTGCTGGCGAGCCGCACCGGGATCAGGTTCAACATGGTTCCCTACCGCGGCTCGGCGCCGGCGCTCACCGACGTGGCGGCGGGCACGGTGGCCGGGCACTTCGCCACGCTGGCCAGCGGCTCCAGCCTGCTGGGCGCCAACCGGATCCGCCCGCTGCTGGTGACGAGCGCGCAGCGCGTGGCCATTCCGGGGCTCAAGGAAGTGCCCGCGCTGGCGGAGAGCGGGCTCAAGGGCATGGAGATCGACCAGTGGTGGGCGCTGGTGGCGCCGGCCACCACGCCACTGGAGCTGATCGAGCGGCTGCGGCGCGAGGCGATCGCGGCGCTGGACCATGCGTCGGTGAAGGAGCGCATGGCGGTGCTCGGCGTGCAGCTGAAGGGCTCCACCACGGGCGAGCTGCGGGCCTTCATGCGTTCGGAGGCCGAGCGCTGGCAGAAGGTGGCGCACGGCATCGGGCTGCAGCCGCAATAGGCGGGGCCGCCCGGCCGTTCGAGGGGACGGCTTTTCTTGCTCAGCGTCCGGACTGCACCTTGATCCGGATCGTGTTCACGTCCCAGCCCTTGCTGCGCAGCCGCGTGACCAGCATCGGCGACAGCTGGCGCAGCTTGGCGGCCGCCGCGCTGCCGTTGACCAGCAGGCACCACACGTCGCCCTCGGCCGGGCCGGCCTGCACGGCCGGGCGCATGGCCGGCGGAATCAGCCCCTCGACCGCCCGCAGCCGCTCGCTCGCGTCGCGCGCACGGGCGATCAGGCTCGCCAGGGTGGGCGAACCTTCGGCGGCCTGCTGCAGCGTGAAGGGGGGGACGGAGCGGCGATTCATGGGTAATCCGGAGGGAGGAACAAGGGCAGCTAAAATGCCCGGTTTGCCGACGCTTGCGCCGGCAGATCCGGTCTGGAGCCGCTTGCCTTCTTCGGAGCTTGCATTCGAAGAAGATGCGCCCAACTGCTTTCACCATATCTTAGGGAATCCGGTCGCAGTGCCTGCCTGGTCAGGTGCACGCCCATCTCCACGCCAATGGCAACCAACTTCCTGACCCAGATTTTCGGCAGTCGCAACGACCGGCTCCTCAAGCAGTATCGCAAGACGGTGGAGCGCATCAATGCACTCGAACCCGAATTCGAGAAGCTCAGCGACGATGGGCTGCGCGCCAAGACCCAGGAGTTCAAGGACCGCATCGCCAAGGGCGAAACCCTCGACGACCTGCTGCCCGAAGCATTCGCCACCGTGCGCGAAGGCTCCAAGCGCGTCATGAAGATGCGCCACTTCGACGTGCAGCTGCTCGGCGGCATGGCCCTTCACAACGGCAAGATCGCCGAAATGCGCACCGGCGAGGGCAAGACCCTCACGGCCACGCTGCCGGTGTACCTGAACGCGCTGTCCGGCAAGGGCGTGCACGTGGTCACGGTGAACGACTACCTGGCCAACCGCGACGCCCAGTGGATGGGCCGCCTGTACAACTTCCTGGGCCTCACGGTCGGCATCAACCTGCCGCAGATGCCGCGCGAGGAAAAGCAGCAGGCCTACGGCAGCGACATCACCTACGGCACCAACAACGAGTACGGCTTCGACTACCTGCGCGACAACATGGTGTACGAGCCCGGCGACCGGGTGCAGCGCATGCTGAACTACGCCATCGTCGACGAGGTGGACTCCATCCTGATCGACGAGGCCCGCACGCCGCTGATCATCAGCGGCCAGGCCGAAGACCACACCGACCTCTACCTGGCCATCAACAAGGTGGTGCCCCTGCTGACCAAGCAGGAAGGCGAGGCCGATCCGCGCACGGGCGAGGGCGTCACGGTGCCGGGCGACTTCACGGTCGACGAAAAGACCCACCAGGTGTTCCTGACCGAAGACGGCCACGAGAAGGCCGAGCAGCTGCTGGGCGAATTCAAGCTGCTGCCCGAAGGCGCGTCGCTCTACGACCCGGCCAACATCACGCTGATGCACCACCTGAACGCCGCGCTGCGTGCACGGCACCTGTATCACCGCGACCAGCATTACGTGGTGCAGCAGGGCGAAGTCGTCATCGTCGACGAATTCACCGGCCGCCTGATGACGGGCCGCCGCTGGAGCGACGGCCTGCACCAGGCCGTGGAAGCCAAGGAAGGCGTGCAGATCCAGGCCGAGAACCAGACGCTGGCCTCCATCACCTTCCAGAACTACTTCCGCCTGTACGGCAAGCTGGCCGGCATGACCGGCACGGCCGACACCGAAGCCTACGAGTTCCAGGAAATCTACGGCCTCGAAACCGTCATCATTCCGCCGAACCGCCTCAGCAAGCGCGACGACCAGCTCGACCGCGTCTACAAGACCACGCGCGAGAAGTACGAGGCGGCCATCCAGGACATCCGCGAGTGCTACGAGCGCGGCCAGCCCGTGCTGGTGGGCACCTCGTCGATCGAGAACTCCGAAATCATCGACGGCCTGCTCACCCAGGCGGGCCTGCCGCACCAGGTGCTCAACGCCAAGCAGCATGCGCGCGAAGCCGACATCGTGGCGCAGGCCGGCCGCACGAAGATGATCACCATCGCGACCAACATGGCCGGCCGCGGTACCGACATCGTGCTGGGCGGCAACATCGAGAAGATGATCGAGGCCATCGAGAACGACGAAGGCCGCGACGAAGCCACCAAGGCAGCCGACATCGCGCACGTGCGCGACGAATGGACCCGGGACCACGAGTTCGTCAAGTCGCTGGGTGGCCTGCGCATCATCGCGACCGAGCGCCATGAGTCGCGCCGCATCGACAACCAGCTGCGCGGGCGTTCGGGCCGCCAGGGCGACCCGGGCTCCTCGCGCTTCTACCTGAGCCTGGACGATCCGCTGATGCGCATCTTCGCGGGCGACCGCGTCAAGGCGATCATGGACCGCCTCAAGATGCCCGACGGCGAGGCCATCGAAGCGGGCATCGTCACGCGCAGCATCGAGAGCGCGCAGCGCAAGGTCGAGGCGCGCAACTTCGACATCCGCAAGCAGCTGCTCGAGTACGACGACGTCTCGAACGATCAGCGCAAGGTGATCTACCAGCAGCGCAACGACATCCTCGACGCGGCCGATCTCTCGGCACAGATCGCGGCGCTGCGCGAAGGCTGCTTCACCGACCTCGTGCGCCAGTACGTGCCGGCCGAGTCGGTCGAGGAGCAGTGGGACCTGCAGGGCCTGGAGAAGACGCTTTCCAATGAATGGGGCATCGACATGCCCCTGAAGCAGCAGGTCGAGGCGGCCGAGGCCGTGAGCGACGAGGACATCGTCGACATGGTGGTGAAGGCCGCCAACGACAGCTTCGATGCCAAGGTGGCGCTGATCGGCCAGGAAAACTTCACCCAGTTCGAGCGCATGGTGCTGCTGCAGAGCATCGACACGCACTGGCGCGAGCACCTGGCCTCGCTCGACTACCTGCGCCAGGGCATCCACCTGCGCGGCTATGCGCAGAAGCAGCCCAAGCAGGAGTACAAGCGCGAGGCCTTCGAGCTCTTCGGCCAGCTGCTCGACTCGGTCAAGAACGAAGTCACGCGCCAGCTCATGACGGTGCGCGTGCAGTCGGGCGAGCAGCTCGAGGAGGCCGCCGATGCGCTCGAGAGCCGCGGCGAGAACGTCTCGAACATCACCTACAGCGCGCCCACCGAGACCGGCGAGGTCGAGGTGCGCCTGGACGAGGAAAACCAGCGCCGCATCGCGGCCGCGGGACTGGGGCTGGGCACGCTCGGCGCCGAGGCCGCGGCCTTCGCGCGCGTCGGCCGCAACGATCCCTGCCCCTGCGGCAGCGGCAAGAAGTACAAGCACTGCCACGGCAAGCTCAGCTGACCCAGAAACTCCAGAGAAGAGAAAACCGCCATGCCCGTGAACCTGTCCGCCCCTGATCCTGCCGCCTTGTTCGCGGTGCCCGGCGTCCGCATCGGCGTGGCCGAAGCGGGTGTGCGCAAGGCCAACCGCAAGGACCTGACCGTCGTGCTGATCGACGAAGGTTCCGCGGTCGGCGGGGTGTTCACCCAGAACCGTTTCTGCGCGGCGCCGGTGCAGGTCTGCCGCGACCACCTGGCGGCCGGCTACGGCATCCGCGCGATGGTCATCAACACCGGCAACGCCAACGCCGGCACCGGCGAAGACGGCCTGATGCGCACGCGCTCCACCTGCATCGCTCTCGCGCGCCAGCTGGAGATCGCGCCCGAGCAGATCCTGCCGTTCTCCACCGGCGTGATCATGGAGCCGCTGCCGGTGGACCGCATCGAGGCCGGCCTGCCCGCCGCGCTGGCCGACGCGGCGGAGAACCACTGGGCGCGTGCCGCCGAAGGCATCATGACCACCGACACGATCCCCAAGGCGTTCAGCCAGCGGGTCCAGGTCGGCGGCGCCACCGTCACCATCACCGGCATCAGCAAGGGCGCCGGCATGATCCGCCCGAACATGGCGACCATGCTGGGCTTCATGGCGACCGACGCGAAGATCGATCCCTCGCTGATCCAGCCGTTGGCCCGGCGCCTGGCCGACGCCTCGTTCAACCGCGTGACCATCGACGGCGATACCTCGACCAACGATTCCTTCGTGGTCATCGCCACCCAGAAGGCCGCGCACGCCGCCATCACCTCGCTCGATTCGCCCGAGGGCAAGGCCCTGGTTGACGCCATGCAGAACGTCGCGCGCCTGCTCGCGCAGGCCATCGTGCGCGATGGCGAGGGTGCCACCAAGTTCATCACCATCCAGGTCGAAGGCGGCCGCAATGCCGCCGAGTGCAAGCAGGTGGCCTATGCCGTGGCGCATTCGCCGCTGGTCAAGACGGCCTTCTATGCGAGCGACCCGAACCTCGGCCGCATCCTCGCGGCGGTCGGCTACGCGGGCATCGAGGACCTCGACCAGACCGGCATTGACCTGTTCCTGGACGACGTGCACGTGGCCGTCAAGGGCGGGCGCAATCCGTCCTACCGCGAGGAAGACGGCCAGCGCGTGATGAAGCAGAGCGAGATCACGGTGCGCATCGGCCTGGGCCGCGGCAACGCCAGCGAAACCGTGTGGACCTGCGACTTCAGCCACGAATACGTGACCATCAACGCCGACTACAGGTCATGAACGAGCAGTTCCAGAAGCTGATCGAGCGCGCCGAGCAGCTGATCGGCCGCATCGAGTCGATCCTGCCGCAGCCGCTCGCGGCCCCCGCCGACTGGAACGCGTCGATCGCCTGGCGCTACCGCCGCCGCAGCTCGGGCCATGGCGTGCTCGAGCCCGTCAGGCACGTGGCCGCCATGGCGCTCGACAGCCTGAAGGAAATCGACGTCCAGAAGGAAAAGATCGAGCGCAACACGCGCCAGTTCGTCGAGGGCAAGCCGGCCAACAACGTGCTGCTGACCGGCGCGCGCGGCACGGGCAAGTCGTCGCTGATCCGCGCCTGCCTGCAGGCCTATGCGCCGCAGGGGCTGCGCTTGATCGAGGTCGACAAGGCTGAACTCACCGACCTGCCCGACATCGTCGAGGTGGTGTCGCAGCGGCCCGAGAAATTCATCGTGTTCAGCGACGACCTGAGCTTCGACGAGGGCGAGCCGGGCTACAAGGCGCTCAAGTCCATTCTCGACGGCTCGATCGCCGCGGCCACGCCCAACGTGCTGATCTACGCGACCAGCAACCGGCGCCACCTGCTGCCCGAGTACATGAAGGACAACCTCAGCTACACCCACACCGAGGACGGCGAAGTCCATCCCGGTGAGGTGATCGAGGAAAAGATCTCGCTGTCGGAGCGCTTTGGCCTGTGGGTCAGCTTCTATCCGTTCAGCCAGAACGAATACCTGGCCATCGTCGCGCAGTGGCTGTCGTCGTTCGGCGTCGACGCCGCCGCCATCGAGGCGGCGCGGCCCGAGGCGCTGGTCTGGGCGCTGGAGCGCGGATCGCGCAGCGGCCGCGTGGCCTACCAGTTCGCGCGCGACTACGCCGGGCGGGCGACGGCATGAGTGCAGAGCAAGGCCGCAAGCACACCGAGGTGGCCGTTGGCGTGCTGATCCGGCCGGCCGACGGCGCGCTGCTGCTGTCCACCCGGCCCGAGGGCAAGGCCTATGCGGGCTTCTGGGAATTTCCGGGCGGCAAGATCGAGGCCGGCGAAACGGTGGAGCAGGCGCTGCGCCGCGAACTGGAAGAAGAACTCGGCATCACCATCGCGGGCGCCGAGGTCTGGAAGATCACCGAGCACGACTATCCGCATGCGCTGGTGCGGCTGCACTGGTGCAAGGTCACGGCCTGGAGCGGCGAGTTCGAAATGCGCGAAGGCCAGGCCATGCGCTGGCAGCAACTGCCGCTGGATGTGGCGCCGGTGCTGCCGGGCGCCTTGCCGGTGCTCGAATGGCTGACCCAGGAGCGCGGCCTGCCGGCCTCGGCGGCGCTGGCGGTCTCGACGCTGGCCTGATGGACGGGGCCGCGCGGGCGGGCGGACGCGCGCAGCCGGCGCTGCGGGCCTGGAGCACCAGATGATGCACCCCAAGTACCGCCCCGACATCGACGGCCTGCGCGCCGTGGCGGTGGCCTCGGTGCTGGCCTTCCATGCGTTTCCCGATGCATTGCCGGGGGGCTTCATCGGGGTCGACATCTTCTTCGTGATCTCGGGCTTCCTGATCACGACCATCATCATGCAGAGCCACGCGGCCGGCGACTTCAGCTACCGCGACTTCTACGCGCGGCGCATCCGGCGGATCTTTCCGGCGCTCACGCTGGTGCTGCTGGCCACGCTCGCCTTCGGCTGGTATGCGCTGCTGCCCAGGGAGTTCACCGAACTCGGCAAGCAGGCAGCGGGCGGCGCGGCCTTCATCGCCAATTTCGTCTTCTGGGGCGAGGCCGGGTACTTCGACACGGCGGCCGAGACCAAGCCGCTGCTGCACCTGTGGTCGCTGGGCATCGAGGAGCAGTTCTACATCTTCTGGCCCATGCTGCTCGCGCTGGCCTGGCGCCGGCGCTGGCCCATTCTTCGGCTGCTGTGGGTGCTCGCGGCGGTGTCGTTCCTGGTCAACGTGCTGACCATCCACCCTTACCGCACGGCGGCCTTCTACTCGCCCGCTTCGCGCTTCTGGGAGCTGATGGTGGGCGGCATCCTGGCCTGCATGCGCCTCAAGGCCGCGGGCAAGGTGCCGGCCTGGCGCAGCCACCTGCAGTCCTGCCTGGGCGTGGGGCTGATCGTGCTCGGGCTCGTGATGACCCGCAGCGACAAGGCCTTTCCAGGCTGGTGGGCGCTGCTGCCCACGCTGGGCGCGGCAAGCTGCATCGCGGCCGGGCCTGCGGGCCTGCTCAACAGGCATGTGCTCGCGAGCCGGCCGATGGTGTGGATCGGGCTCATCAGCTATCCGCTCTACCTGTGGCACTGGCCCTTGCTGGTGTATGCGCGCATCGTGGAAGAGGGCGAGCCGGCGGCGTGGATCCGCGCATGCCTGGTGCTGGCGAGCGTGGCGCTGGCCTGGTTCACCTATCGCTTCGTCGAGCGCTTCACCCGGGCGCGAGCCCAGGCCGGCATGCTGCGTTCGCTGGTGGCCGGCAGCACGGCGATTGCGGTGGCCGGCCTGCTGGCGCTGGGCGGCATGCCGCCGCGCAACGGCAGCGACCTGCTGCGCAAGGTGACCGACGCCACCGTGGACGACAACTACTACGCCGGCTTCGAGCAGCAGAAGATCGGCGCCTATCCGGTCAAGCGCGTGGGCAGCGGGCCGCGCACGGTCCTGCTGATCGGCGACAGCCACATCCTGCAGTACGCACCCCGCGCCCTGGCGCTCGCGGGCAGCGCGCCCGAGCGCATGGCGACCACGTACTTCTCGACCTATGGCGCCTGCCCGCCGGTGCCCGGCATGGTCGCCGAAGGCAACCCGGGCTGCGAGAAGGCGCGCGGCGAGATGCTGGCGCTGGCGCTCGATCCGCGGATCGACACGGTGGTGGTGGGCGGCTGCTGGAACTGCTATTTCACGGGCAACTTCCCGCTGCCCTTCTACTTTCGCGAAGGCGATGCGGCCTACCTCGTGAACAACGGCGGCGAAGGCCTCGGCCGCTCGCTGGCCTCGCTCGAGAAGCTGCTGGCCGAACTGGTGCGGCACAAGAAGAAGGTCTACCTGCTGCTGGACAACGCCGGCGGCCCCGAGTTCGAGCCGCGGCGCCTCATCGAAGGCAGCCGCATGGGGCGCATGGTGGCCCTGCACAGCACGCCCACGGCGCCCCTGCCGCCGGACCAGGCGCGGCTCAACGAGCAGCTGAAGGCCCTGGCGCGGGCCAGCGGCGCGGAGCCCATCGACGTGATGGCCAGGCTTTGCACCGGCGGGCAGTGCCTGCGGGCAACGCCCGACGACGCGCCGGTCTACAAGGACCGGGAGCATCTGCGCCCGGCCTATGTGCGCGGCCATGCGGACTACCTGGACCGCATCCTGCTCGCGCCGCAGCCGTAGCGCGCCTACTGGACTTTCTTCGGATCGCCGAAAGGCTCGTCGTCGGCCGGCGCTTCGGCCGGCATCCGGAATTCCTCGCTGGCCCAGGCGCCGAAATCGATGCCCTTGCAGCGTGCGCTGCAGAACGGGCGGTAAGGGTTGCGTTCGGCGTAGACACTGTCGCCGCCACACGAGGGGCAGCGGACGATCCGCTCGCCGATCTTGTTCACGTCGCTCATGATGGGATGGATAACCTTCGTGCTTGCCCTGCGGTGCGCGCCCTGGAGACGAGCCGGCGGCTCAGGCGCAGAGCGTGAGTTCGAATGCGACGTCGTCGCTGCTCGGGTGCAGGCGGTCGTCGGCTTCATGCCGCATCATCCGCACCGACACCATGAGCCGGTTGCCGCTGATTTCGGGAATCAGCCCCAGTTGCGGATCGATGCGCAGGCGCAGCAGCTGGAAGCTGCGCCCCTGCGGCAGGTTCTGCTGGAATTGTCCGCTGGTGGCGATGACCTTGTAGGGCACGTCGGCATCGCGCAGCAGCTTGAGCAGCAGGTAGATGGATTCGGCCAGCGGCGAGAGTGTGGCCGACCAGCGTTCGAGGTCGGCGCGGCGGCTGGCCGCGCTGCGGTGCTGCCACGCGTAGTAGGCGGGCAAATCGAATTCGCAGGTGCCGCCCGGAATGCCCGCGCGGCTGCGAATGCTCATGAGCCATTCGTTTTCGGTCAGCGACTGGCCGGCCTTGCCGGCAACGGCATTGAGCGTGGCGAAATTGCGTTCGAGCTGGCCGACCACCTGGTCGAGCACGGCCTCGGCAATGGCGGGATTGCCGCGGTAGCTGTTGAAGACGTTCTTGTGCTTGTCGAGGTCGCGCATCACGTCGGCCTTGAGGTCGGCGCGCGCGGCGACATCCATGATCTCGAAGATCGTGACCAGCGCGTAGTGGTGCGAGAGCGCGGACTCCGAGGGCACCAGCTCCCCGAGACGGCGGAACAGGTGCTCCAGCCGCAGATAGGTGCGGATGCGCTCGTTGAAGGGGTACTCGTAGAGGATCACGCGGTTCTATAGCTTTCCTGTCGAGCCATCATAGCTTCAGGGCGATTTCGAGGGAGGCGTCGGCACCACCTCGCGCACGGCCGCCAGCATGCGTTCTCCCAGCGCGAGCTGGCCGTGCATGGACATGTGGGTGTCGTTCGAGAAATAGAAGTCCCGGATCTGCGTGTGCTTTTCGCGCGTGAACGCAAAGAGATCCGGTCCTGGCAGCCCGGACGTGCGGAACCCGGCTTCGAAATCCTTCGAGTAGTCGGGCTTCAGGTACACGGTGGTCTTGTTGGGAATCACCATCCACATGATAGGAAGCTTGCTGTGCGCCTTTGTGAAATTCTTCATCCATTCCAGGTGCGCAAGGGTCAGCGGCCCATTGTCGTCATCTTCAGCGAAAAAGGGCATCTTGTCGCATGAGCGATGCGAAAAGAGCTTGCAACCATCGGGCACCGGGCGCACCCAGGTGTTCCAGTCGAAGTGGATGTCTGTTGCAGACTTTTTCGCTTTCCAGGTGTTGTAGTAGGTGGTGATGCCGGTCAGGAACTGCACGTTCCAGTTGGGCGCGGGGCTCGGCACGGTCTCGTCGGGCGTGATCAGCGGATGGTCCATGGCGTCGTAGGGCCGGATCATCTTCTGGCACTTCATGCTGTCCTTGGTACGGTCGCCGAACAGGCGTTCCACGCTCTCGATGATGATCAGCTTGCCCTTGAAGCCCGTGCGCTCGACCCACTGGTCGAAGTCGCTGCACAGCGCGTTCTCGTACTGGCCCCAGTAGGTGGTCGAGACGCGGTAGCCGGCCCTGGTGAGCACCGACTGCCAGCGGAAGGTCATGGAGAAGCTGTCCCCGATCACCATGATGTCGGCCTGGTCCACGGGCGTGCCCTTCAGGTAGGCGGGGTCCACCTTGGGCGGCGGGGCGGTCCAGCCGAATTCGCGCTCGGACAGGCGGCCGATCCGCGTGAGGTCGCCGTAAGGCACGGGGCTGGTGAGCGAAACGATCCACAGCACCATCAGGACGATGTAGCCGGTCAGGAAGAACCGCAGCCAGACTTTCGCGGGCGTCGTCATGTCGAATCAGAATTGGAAGTAGAGGAACGGGCTGTAGTTGCCCAGCTTCGAGACGCACCAGGCGAAGAGCGCGAAGGTACCGATGGCCAGCACGGCCGAGGAGCACCAGGCCATGACGCGCTGCCCCGCCACCGCCTTCGGGTGGGGAATCCAGCGCTCGAGCGTGATCGTCGGCGGCAATGCGAGGCAGATCACGATGCCCACGAGCATGGTCTGGAAGAACTCGGGCTTGCGGAACGGAACCGGCCCCAGCTCGCTGAACGCGGAAGGCGGTGCGCCATGCAGGCCGAGCATGCCCTTGTAGATGGCCATGGCCGTGTGCAGGCCGTCGGCGCGGAACACGATCCAGGCCAGCACCACGCACAGGAAGGTCAGGAACCAGCCCAGCACGTGCGCGACCGGCCCCGCCGGAATGTTGCGGCGCACCTTGGCGTTCCAGAGGTGGTTGATCATCAGGAACACGCCGTGCAGCGCGCCCCAGATCACGAAGGTCCAGGCGGCGCCGTGCCAGAGGCCGCCCAGCAGCATCGTGAGGAACAGGTTCAAGTAGCGCCGCGCCGGGCCCTTGCGGTTGCCGCCCAGCGGCACGTAGAGATAGTCGCGCAGGAAGTTCGACAGCGAGATGTGCCAGCGCCGCCAGAATTCGATGATGTTGGTCGACTTGTAGGGCGAGCGGAAATTCAGCGGAAGCTGCACGCCCAGGCACAGCGACAGGCCGACCGCCATGTCCGAATAGCCCGAGAAGTCGAAATAGATCTGCAGCGTGTAGGCGAGCGCGCCGAACCACGCGGTGTAGAGCGTGGGCTCGATGCCCTTGTGCACGCCATTGAACATCATGTCGGCGTACTGGCCCACCGGGTCGGCGATCAGCAGCTTCTTGGCGAGGCCGAAGGTGAAGATCGCAATGCCGAGCGCCACCTTGCTGGGGTCGAACCGGTAGGTGGCCGCATTGGCGAACTGCGGCATCATCTGCGCGTGGTGCAGCACCGGGCCCGCGATCAGGTGCGGAAAGTAGGTGACGAACAGCACATAGTGGATGAAGCTGCGCTCATGCACCTTGCCCTGCCAGCAGTCGACCAGGAAGGCGATCTGCGTGAAGGTGTAGAACGAGATGCCGATCGGCAGCACGATGTGCAGCAGCGGGATCTGCGACAGGCCCGCCGCGGCCAGCCCGTCGTTCACGTTCGAGACGAAGAAGTTGGCGTACTTGAAGACCGCGAGCACGCCCAGGTTGACCACCAGCGCCAGCACCAGCAGCGACTTGCGCTTGCGGTCGTCCCGCTCCGGCGCGGGCGACAGGCGCAGCCCGAACCAGTAGTTGATGCAGATCGACGCCACCAGCAGCGGCAGCGCCTTGACGCTCCACCAGCCGTAGAAGAACAGCGAGGCCAGGGCGAGAAAGCCCGCGGCGGACCGGGCGTTGCGCTTGCCGATCAGGAAGAACCCGATCAGTACCAGCGGGAAGAAGACAAAAATGAAGGGATACGAATTGAAAAGCATCGCAGGAGGTGAGGGCACTCCGGCGAGCGCCTTTTTTGTCTTGGTCGTTGTGCGGCCGCTCTGGCGGCCAGTCTCGGATTATCGCGTGCCGGGCGGAACCCACCGCTTCCAGAGACTCCGGACCTCTGCAGCGAGTTCCTCCAGCGAGAGCGACTCGTTGAAAATGACCGCGTCCGCGGCCGCCCTGCGCAGCCCGCGCGGCGCCTGCTGGGCGATCACCGCGCGCACCGCCTCGGGCGTCCAGCCGGAGCGCGCCACCACGCGCCGCAGCTGCGTTTCCTCGGTGGCATCGACCACCAGCACGCGGTCGACCCGGGCCCGCCAGCGGCCGGATTCGACCAGCAGCGGCACGTCGAAGACCACCACCGCGTCGGGGCCGGCGTTGGAGGCCATGCGCTCGGTCTCGGCGCCGATCAGCGGATGCAGGATCGATTCGAGGCGCTTTTTGGCGCTGCTGTCGGCGAACACGAGCTGACGCATCGCCGCGCGGTCGAGTCCGCCGTCCGCCGCGATGACGCCGCGGCCGAAGGCGGCCTCGAGGGCGGGCATCGCGATGCCCGCGGGCATCGCGATGCGGCGCGCGATGGCGTCGGTGTCGACCAGCACGGCGCCTTCGGCGACCAGCAGGGCCGCGACCGTGCTCTTGCCGCTTCCGATGCCGCCCGTGAGGCCGATGCGCCGCATCACGCGCTCCTCAGCGGGCGAATGCGCCGAGCGGGAAGGCGAAGGGAATCCATTGCCTCACGAGCTCCGGGCCCGCCACCAGGCAGACCAGGCCGGCACCGGCAAGAAAGGGACCGAAGGCCATCGGAATGTCCTTGTGCGCCAGCTTCCCGACAAGGCGCAGCGTGAGGCCGATCACGGCGCCCACCAGCGATGAGACCAGGATGATGGCAATGAGGTAGTCGGCCCCGAGCCAGGCGCCGAGCGCCGCCAGCAGTTTGAAGTCGCCATATCCCATGCCTTCCTTGCCCGTGGCCAGGCGATAGCCATGGTACACAAGCCACAGGCTCAGGTAGCCGAAGACGGCGCCCCAGACCGCCGAGCTCAGCGCGGTGCCGGTCCAGCCCATGGCCGCGCCGACGAGCCCGAGCCACAGCAGCGGATAGTTGAGCGCGTCGGGCAGGAACTGGGTGTCGAAGTCGATCAGGAACTGGCAGATCAGGAAGGCCGCGAACGCCGCCCAGAGCGCGCCGGTGGGCGTGAGGCCGAAGCGGTAGGCGCACAGCGCGAACAGCGCGCCCGTCACCAGCTCCACCAGCGGATAGCGCGGGCTGATGGACGTGCCGCAGGCGGCGCAGCGGCCCCGCAGCACCAGGTAGCTCAGCACCGGGATGTTCTGGTACCAGCGGATCCTGTGGCCGCAGGCGCCGCAGCGCGAGGCCGGCCGGGCGAGGTCGAAGGGCGGCAGCGCCTCGATGGCCGCGGCCGCCTTGTCCGCCGCGGCTTCGAGCCCGGCCGGCGGCTGCGCCTTGGGCCCGAACACCAGCGCCCAGAGCGACGGGACGTCCTTGGACGACATCAGGTTGGCCACGGCATCGGCCAGCCAGCCCCGGTACATCATGACCGGGGTGCGGTAGATCACCACGTTGAGAAAACTGCCGACCAGCAACCCGAGGACGCCGGCGAAAGCGGCGTCGAACTCCTGCGACACCAGCATCAAACGACCTGGCCCAACTTGAAGATCGGCAGGTACATCGACACCACGATGCCGCCGATGATCACGCCCAGGAACACGATGATGATGGGCTCCATCAGGCTCGAGAGGCCGGCCACCATGTCGTCCACCTCGGACTCGTAGAAGTCGGCGGCCTTGCCGAGCATGTGGTCGATCGAGCCGGATTCTTCGCCGATGGCCGTCATCTGGATCACCATCGAGGGGAACAGGTTGACGTTGGTCATGGCCGTCGTGAGGCTGGTGCCGGTCGAGACTTCCTGCTGGATCTTGGCCGTGGCGTCGCCGTAGACGGTGTTGCCCGAGGCGCCGCCCACCGAGTCGAGCGCCTCGACCAGCGGAACGCCGGCCGCGAACATGGTCGCAAGGGTGCGGGTCCAGCGGGCCACGCACGACTTCTCGATCAGCGTACCGAAGATCGGCACGCGCAGCAGCGCGCGGTCCATGACCCGCTGCACGCGTTCGTTGCGCTTCCAGGCCTGCAGGAAGAAGTAGGTGCCGCCGCCGACCACGCCGAAGATCAGCCACCAGTAGGAGACGAAGAATTCGCTCATGGCCATCACGAACAGCGTGGGCGCGGGCAGGTCGGCGCCGAACGAGGTGAACACCTGCTTGAAGGCCGGAATCACGAAGATCATGATGATGGCCACCACCACGAACGCGACCACCACCACGGAGGTGGGATACATCAGCGCCGACTTGATCTTCGACTTGATCGCCTCGGTCTTTTCCATGTAGGTGGCCAGGCGGTCCAGCAGGTCTTCCAGGATACCGGCCGCTTCGCCGGCTTCCACCAGGTTGCAGTAGAGGTTGTCGAAGTACTTCGGAAACTTGCGGAAGGCGGACGACAGCGAGGTGCCGGTTTCCACGTCGCTGCGGATGTCGTTGAGCAGCTTGGCCACGCTCGGGTTCGCATTGCCGCGGCCCACGATGTCGAAGGACTGCAGCAGCGGCACGCCGGCCTTCATCATGGTTGCCAGCTGGCGCGTGAAGATCGCGATGTCCTTGGGCTTGATGCTCTTGCCCGAGCGCATGCGGCGCTTCTTGATCTTGGACGCCAGGACGCCCTGGCGCCGCAGGGCGGCCTGCACCTGGTTCTCGCCGGCGGCCCGGAGCTCGCCGCGCACCAGCTTGCCGTTGCGGTCCTTGCCCTCCCACTCGTAGACAAATTCCTTGAGCGTGTTCGAGGTGCGGGTGGATGCCACTGTTGCCATTCGATCTCCGATTTCTTGCAGTGTGTTCGTTATTCGTTGGTGACCGCCACCACTTCTTCGAGTGAGGTGAGCCCTTGCATGACTTTTCGCAGGCCCGATTGCCGCAGCGAGCGCACGCCCTCGGCCTCGGACTGGCGTGCGATGTCGAGTGCGCTGCCGTCGCGCAGGATGATCGCCTGGATGGCTTCCGAGATCGGCATCACCTGGTAGATGCCGACCCGGCCCTTGTAGCCGTTGCTGCACGCCGCGCAGCCGACCGGCCGATAGGGCTTCCAGGTACCGTCGAGCTGTTCTTCCTTGAAGCCCGCATCCAGCAGCGCCTGGCGCGGCATGTCGGCCGGCGCGCGGCATACGTGGCACAGGCGCCGCGCGAGCCGCTGCGCCGTGATCAGGATCACGCTGGAGGCAATGTTGAACGGCGCAATGCCCATGTTGCGCATGCGCGTGAGCGTGGTCGGCGCGTCGTTGGTGTGCAGCGTCGAGAGCACCAGGTGGCCCGTCTGCGCGGCCTTGATCGAGATGTCGGCGGTTTCGAGGTCGCGGATTTCGCCGACCATGATGATGTCGGGATCCTGCCGCAGGAAGGCGCGCAGCGCCGCCGCGAAGGTGA
This sequence comes from Variovorax sp. V116, assembly GCF_041154435.1. Classification (NCBI taxonomy): domain Bacteria; kingdom Pseudomonadati; phylum Pseudomonadota; class Betaproteobacteria; order Burkholderiales; family Comamonadaceae; genus Variovorax; species Variovorax sp. V116. The sequence continues at coordinate 4,358,770 of NZ_AP028661.1, read as the reverse complement.
GCCCGGCGCGCTCGTTGACGTTCACCTGGTTCACGCCGGGCAGGTTGATTTCGGACGGGTCTTCCGCCGTGGCGATGTTGACGCCGGGCTGGTTCAGCAGGTTCAGGCAGGTGTAGAGCGACACCGTCTTGCCCGAACCCGTGGGGCCCGTCACCAGCACCATGCCATAGGGGCGGCCGATCGCATGCAGCAGGCGCTCCTTTTCGTCGGCGTCGTAGCCCAGTGCGTCGATGCCCAGGCGCGCGCTGCTCGGGTCCAGGATACGGATCACGATCTTCTCGCCGAACAGCGTGGGCAGCGTGCTGACGCGGAAGTCGATCACGCGGTCGGGCCCGATCTTGAGCTTCATGCGGCCGTCCTGCGGCACGCGCTTCTCCGAAATGTCGAGCCGCGAGATGACCTTGATGCGCGAGGCCAGCTTGTCCTTGATGAGCGTGGGCGGGCTCGCGATCTCGCGCAACTCGCCGTCGATGCGAAAGCGCACCCGGTAGTTGTGCTCGTAGGGCTCGAAGTGGATGTCCGAGGCCCGCATGCTGACACCGTCGAGCAGCATCTTGTGCAGGAAGCGCACGACCGGCGCGTCCTCGACCTCGGCGATGGCCTGTTCGTTGGCATCGCCCGAGGTGTCCGCCGAGACGTCGTCGAACTCGAACTCGGCGCCGACGATGCTGTTGATGGTTTCCGCCGCAGTGACCGCGGCGGCTTCGATCATGCGCGAGAGCTTGTCGTATTCGGCAATGACCCAGTCCACGCCCATCTGGGAGGCGAACTTGATCTTTTCCACCGCCTGCTGGTCCGAAGGGTCGGCCGTTGCAACAATGAGACGGTTGTTGCGCTTGCTGAGAACCACGATCCGGTAGGCGTGGCACAGCTTCGGGTCGAGCAGGTCCTTGGGCAGGCGCTGGTGGTCGATGGCGTCCAGGTCCAGCAGCGGCGCGCCGAAGGCGCTGGACAGCGTGTGGGCGAGGTCGGCGGCCGAGACGGCGCCGCTGCCGGTCAGCTCGGCAATGAAGCTGGTGCGGCCGCTCAGCGACTTTTGATAGATGTCTTCCGCGGTCTTCGCAGGAAGCTTGCCGGCCGAGACCAAGGCACGCGCAAGACCCGGGAGGGCGATTTGCGTGTTTTCTTTAACAGGAAGTTCGGCAGCAGCCATTCAGCGAATTGCAAGAGATGTGAAAAAGTGCTTCACGATCATCGCTGAACCACCCGTCCCTGTAAATCGCTACGCAGCAACAGGCACGGGCATTATTTGTGCCAGCCAAAGGCTGGTCGGGGTGAGAGGATTCGAACCTCCGGCCTCTACGTCCCGAACGTAGCGCTCTACCAGGCTAAGCTACACCCCGATTGGTTGCAAAAAAAGAGAATTCGTCCTTGCCAACTCTTGTGAGGTGTTCAGGCACGTCGCTCAAGCAACTGAGCCGCCAATTGTAGCAAACCGTCGGCATGCAAATTGGACGGGAAGTCGCGCAAGGCATGAATTGCGCGTTTTGCCTCGTCGGCCGCGGCGGCGCGCGAGGCTTCCAGGGCGCCCGTGGCGTGGACGATTTCGACGATCTTGCCCAGCTGGGCGGTGTCGCCGGCCTCGATGGCCGCACGCACCAGCGTCGCCTGCGCGGGGCTGCCGCGACGCATGGCGAAGATCAGCGGCAGCGTGGTCTTGCCTTCGCGCAGGTCGTCGCCCACGTTCTTGCCCGTTTCGTGTGCGTCGCCGGCGTAGTCGAGCACGTCGTCGATCACCTGGAAGGCCGTGCCCAGGGCCTGGCCGTAGGTAGCGCAGGCTTCCTCGACTTCCGGCGTGGCGCCCGCCAGCACGGCGGCCAGCCGCGTGCTGGCCTCGAAAAGCTTGGCGGTCTTGGAGCGGATCACGCGCAGGTAGGCGGATTCGTCCAGCGTCGCGTCGTGCATGTTCATCAGCTGGAGCACTTCGCCTTCCGCGATCACGTTGGTCGCCTCCGCCAGGATCTGCATGATGCGCATGTTGTTTGCATCCAACATCATCTGGAAGGCGCGCGAATAGAGGAAGTCGCCGACCAGCACGCTGGCCGGGTTGCCGAACGATTCGTTGGCGGTCGGGCGCCCGCGCCGCAGGGTCGATTCGTCGACCACGTCGTCGTGCAGCAGGGTGGCCGTGTGGATGAACTCCACCACCGCCGCCAGGTTGAAGCGCTGCTCGCCCGTGTAGCCGAGCGCGCCGGACATGAGCAGCAGCAGCGCCGGGCGCAGGCGTTTGCCGCCCGCGGAGATGATGTACTTCGACACCTGGCTGACCAGGGGCACGCCCGTGTCGAGGCGCTGCGCGATCACACGGTCGACTTCGACCATGTCGCCGGCGATCAAATCCAGCACGGTGGCGGTGGGGGAGGTATCGGCGGCGTGGACTGGCAAGGCGTTTGCGCGCGGCGCGTCTGAATGCGAAAGTGACAGCGGCACGAGGCCGGAAGGCGCAGATTATAGGGAGGAGCGCGCGCCGTCCCGGCGGCGCCTTGGCTCAAACCATGTTAGCGCGTGCAAACCGTGCTAGAATCTTGGGCTCTGCGGAATTCGCCGTAGAGCTCATTCCTTAAGAGGTTCACATGTACGCGGTCATAAAAACCGGCGGCAAGCAGTATCGCGTTGCTTCCGGCGAAAAAATTAAAGTAGAACAGATTGCTGCGGATGTAGGCCAGGAAATCGTGATCGATCAGGTTCTTGCAGTCGGCAACGGCAGCGAAATCAAGATCGGTACGCCCCTGGTGTCCGGCGCAACGGTGACAGTCACGGTACTGTCGCACGGCAAGCACGACAAGGTCGGCATCTTCAAGATGCGCCGTCGCAAGCACTATCAGAAACGTCAAGGCCATCGCCAGCAGTTCACGGAACTGCAAATCGGCGCGATCGCTGGCTAAGGAGCAGATTCCATGGCACAGAAAAAAGGCGGCGGCTCAACGCGAAACGGGCGCGATTCCAAGCCCAAGATGCTCGGTGTGAAGGCCTTCGGCGGCGAACTGATCAGCGCAGGCTCGATCATCGTGCGCCAGCGCGGCACCCAGTTCCACCCCGGCGTGAACGTCGGCGTGGGCAAGGACCACACGCTGTTTGCACTGGTGGACGGCCACGTGTCGTTCGGTGTCAAGGGCGCACTGAACAAGCACATGGTCAACGTGACCCCGGCATAAGCCCGAGTCACTTCGATCAGCTCGAAGCCCCGCTTTGTCGGGGCTTCTTCATTTGTACACTGGATACCCCATGAAGTTCGTCGACGAAGCCTTCATCGACATCGCCGCAGGCGATGGCGGCAACGGCTGCGTGTCGTTCCGTCATGAAAAATACAAGGAATTCGGCGGCCCCAACGGCGGCGACGGCGGCCGCGGCGGCCACGTCTACGCGGTGGCCGATTCCAACCTCAACACCCTGGTCGACTTCCGCTATTCGCGCCGCCACGAGGCCAGGCGCGGCGAGCACGGCATGGGCTCCGACATGTTCGGCGCCGCGGGCGACGACATCCTGCTGAAGATGCCGGTCGGCACCATCATCAGCGACGCCGAAACCGGCGAAGTGCTGTACGAGCTGCTGAAGGAAGGCGAGGTCGTCACCATCGCCAAAGGCGGCGACGGCGGCTTCGGCAACATGCGCTTCAAGAGCGCCATCAACCGCGCGCCGCGCCAGAAGACCCCGGGCTGGCCGGGCGAGAAGAAGAGCCTCAAGCTCGAGCTCAAGGTGCTCGCCGACGTCGGCCTGCTGGGCATGCCCAACGCGGGCAAGTCGACCCTGATCAGCGCCATCTCGAACGCGCGCCCGCGCATCGCCGACTATCCCTTCACCACGCTGCACCCGAACCTCGGTGTCGTGCGCGTCGGCCCGGAGCAGAGCTTCGTGGTGGCCGACCTGCCGGGCCTGATCGAAGGCGCATCCGAAGGCGCGGGCCTCGGCCACCTGTTCCTGCGCCACCTGCAGCGCACGCGGCTCTTGCTGCACGTGATCGACATGGCGCCGTTCGACGATGCGGTCGATCCGGTCGCCCAGGCCAAGGCCATCGTCGGCGAGCTCAAGAAGTACGATGCCGCGCTCTATGAAAAGCCGCGCTGGCTGGTGCTCAACAAGCTGGACATGGTGCCCGCCGACGAGCGCGCCGCGCGCGTGAAGGACTTCGTCAAGCGCCTGCGCTTCAAGGGCCCGGTGTTCGAGATCTCCGCGCTCACGCGCGAAGGCTGCGAGCACCTGGTGCAGGCCGTGTACCAGCAGGTCAAGGCGCAGCAGGCGGCTGAACACGTGCCGGTCGAGGTCGATCCGCGCTTCGTCGAGCTGCCGCCCGATACTTCTTCCTCCTCCTCCTGACGCTCCGCACCCCGCATTCACGACCGCCACGCCCCTCCATGACCTCGAACTCCGGATCCACTGCCTTGCGGGATGCCCGCCGTATCGTCGTCAAGGTGGGCTCCAGCCTCGTGACCAACGAGGGGCGCGGTCTCGACGAGGCCGCCATCGGCGAATGGTGCCGGCAGCTGGCGGTGCTGGTGCAGGGCGGCCGCGAGGTGGTCATGGTGTCCAGCGGCGCCATTGCCGAAGGCATGAAGCGCCTGGGCTGGCGCACGCGGCCGCACGAGGTGCATGAACTGCAGGCCGCCGCGGCCGTCGGGCAGATGGGCCTGGCCCAGATGTACGAGACCAAGCTGCGCGAGAACCGGATCGGCAGCGCCCAGGTACTGCTGACCCATGCCGACCTGGCCGACCGCGAGCGCTACCTCAATGCGCGCTCGACGCTCGTCACGCTGCTCGGGCTGGGCGTGGTGCCGGTCATCAACGAGAACGACACCGTCGTCAACGACGAGATCAAGTTCGGCGACAACGACACGCTCGGCGCGCTCGTGGCCAACCTGGTCGAAGCCGATGCGCTGGTGATCCTCACGGACCAGAAGGGCCTCTACACGGCCGATCCGCGCAAGGACCCGCAGGCCAAGTTCGTGCACGAGGCCGCGGCCGGCGACCCGGCGCTCGAAGCCATGGCGGGCGGGGCGGGCTCCAGCCTCGGCCGCGGCGGCATGATCACCAAGATCCTCGCTGCCAAGCGCGCGGCCGGCTCGGGCGCCTCCACCGTGATCGCCTGGGGCCGCGAGCCCGATGCCCTGCTGCGCCTCGTGCGCGGCGAATCCATCGGCACGCTGCTGGTGGCGCAGACCGCCAAGCACCAGGCGCGCAAGCGCTGGATGGCCGACCACCTGCAGCTGCGCGGCGCGGTCACCGTCGATGCCGGCGCGGCCGCCAAGGTGCGCGCCGAGGGCAAGAGCCTGCTGCCGATCGGCATGACGGGCGTCTCGGGCGAGTTTTCGCGCGGCGACGTGATCGCCGTGCGCGACGCCGACGGCGTGGAACTCGCCCGCGGCCTGGCCAACTACTCGAGCGTGGAGGCCCGGCTTTTGTGCCGCAAGCCCTCGTCGGAATTCGAGCGGCTGCTGGGCTACGTGGCGGAGCCGGAAATGGTCCACCGCGACAACATGGTGCTGATGCGCGGCTGAGGCCGGGCCGGAATGGAAAACGAGGCCTTCAAGGAGGCCCCGTTCGATCGTTCTGCCGCCTTGCCCTATTGCAGCTGGCGCGCCGGGTCCCGCATGTTGGTGACCATGTCCTTGACCGAGACGCGGGGCGCATGGCCGCGGCACAGACCCTGCTGCGCCAGCTGCCTGGCGTAGCTCGAGTTCAGGTCGCGGAAGCTCTTCCACTCGGACCGTTCGACCTTGCTCCAGGCGCCGTTGTTGAATCGCGCGTAGCTCTTCACCTCGTCGGTCGAGCAGCGCACGCCCTCGTAGAAAGCGTTCAGCGCCGCGTCCCCGCCGCTGCGGCTGGTGGCGACCACCACGTAGCGCACCACGCCGTCGCCGGTGATGGTGATGGTGGCCGGATCGACGCCGAACTTCAGCGACATGTAGGGCGGCATTGCGATCGGCTCGAGACGCTTGACGTCGAAGGCCGGAGGCGGAGGCGCTTCGCTTTCCTTCCATTCGGCATCGGTCTCATAGCGCTTGGGCGGCGGCGGCAGGCCGGCCTGCGCCCAGTCGGGGTTGTCCGTGTCGTGCGGGCCCGATGCGCATCCGGCCAGCAGGGCCAGGCACACGGCGAGCAGGGCGCCCTCAGCGCTGCGACGGAAGGAAAGGCGCTTTGTTGTGGGGAGGAGGGGAAGGGTCATCGCTCGCAGAAGTAATGTCGGGATGCGGATCGAAACTGCCGCCGGGCGGCAGGTCCAGCCCCGCGGGCGCGCCGCCGTCTGGCATGTGGCGCTCGAACTCCCGGGCGCGCACGTTGCTGCGCAGGAAGCGGTTGCGGAAATCCTGCCGCGGCAGGTAGCGAGCAAGCTCGGTCAGTGCCATCTCGTAGACGCCGCGTTTGAATTCGACGACCACATCGAGCGGCACCCAGTAGTCGTGCCATCGCCAGGCGTCGAATTCGGGGTGGTCGGTCGCGCGCAGGTTCAGATCCCAGTCGTGACCGATCAATTGCAGCAAATACCAGATTTGCTTCTGGCCCTTGTAGTGGCCCCGTGCGTCACGGCGAATGAACCGATCCGGCACCTCGTAGCGCAACCAGTCACGGGTACGGGCCACGATGCGCACGTGCTCCGGATGGAGTCCGACTTCCTCGTGCAGTTCCCGGAACATGGCTTGCTCGGGACTTTCGCCGCGGTCGATGCCGCCTTGCGGAAACTGCCAGGAATGCGTGCGTATGCGTTTGCCCCAGAAAACCTGGTTTCTCTGGTTGAGCAGGATGATGCCGACGTTGGGCCTGAAGCCGTCCCGGTCGAGCATAATCAAACCCCAATTTTTGAACTGAGTCGATTATGCATGCCGGGTTGCACACGGCAAGCGGCCAGTTCGAGGCCCGCGGGTTCCCGGAGGTCTCTCCGCCGGCATCCGTCTTCCCCAAGATTCTTAAATCCACCAGCGCGATCCCGATGAAAGCTTCCCGATTTTTTGTCTCCACCCTCAAGGAAGCGCCCGCTGACGCCGAGGTCGCGAGCCATCGGCTCATGATGCGCGCGGGCATGATCAAGAAGCTCGGCACGGGCATCTACACCTACATGCCGATGGGGCTGCGCGTGATCCGCAAGGTCGAGGCGATCGTGCGCGAGGAAATGAACCGCGCCGGCGCGGTCGAGCTCACGATGCCCGTGGTGCAGCCGGCCGAGTTCTGGCAGGAGACCGGCCGCTTCGACAAGATGGGCCCCGAGCTGTTGCGCATCAAGGACCGGCACGACCGCGACTTCGTGGTCCAGCCCACCAGCGAAGAGGTGGTGACCGACATCGCGCGCCAGGAAATCCGCAGCTACAAGCAGCTGCCGAAGAATTTCTACCAGATCCAGACCAAGTTCCGCGACGAGCGCCGTCCGCGCTTCGGCCTGATGCGCGGGCGCGAATTCATCATGAAGGACGCCTACAGCTTCGACCGCGACCTGGATGCGGCCAAGGCCAGCTACCAGGTCATGGCCGATGCCTACCGCCGCATCTTCGACCGCTTCGGCCTGCGCTACCGCGCGGTGGCGGCCGACAGCGGCGCCATCGGCGGCGACCTGAGCGAAGAGTTCCAGGTGATTGCCGCCACCGGCGAAGACGCCATCGTTTACTGCCCCGGCAGCGACTACGCGGCCAACATGGAGAAGGCCGAGGCGCTCGCTCCGGCCGGCCCGCGCCCGGCAGCGGTCAAGGCGCTCGAGAAGACGCCCACCCCGGGCAAGAGCACCTGCGCCGACGTGGCCGAACTGCTCGGCGTGCCGCTCTCGACCACCGTCAAGTCGCTGGTGCTGGCAACGGACATCCTCGACGAGGCCGGCAACCCCAAGGGTTCGCAGGTCTGGCTGCTGCTCCTGCGCGGCGACCACGACATGAACGAGATCAAGGTCGGCAAGGTGCCGGGCCTGGACAAGGGCTTCCGCTTCGCGACGCTGGCCGAGATCGACGACCACTTCGGCTGCAAGCCCGGCTACCTCGGCCCGCTGAACCTCAAGAAGCCCGTCAGGCTCGTGGCCGACCGCGAGGTGATGGTCATGGCCGACTGGATCACCGGCGCCAACGAGGTCGACTTCCACATGACCGGCGTCAACTGGGGCCGCGACCTGCCCGAGCCCGAACTGGTGGCCGACCTGCGCAACGTGGTGGCGGGCGACGCCTCGCCCGACGGCAAGGGCGTGCTCGCGATCGAGCGCGGCATCGAGGTGGGCCACGTGTTCGTGCTCGGCACCAAGTACAGCAAGGACATGAACGCCACCTACCTGGACGAAGCCGGCAAGCCGCAGTTCCTCGAGATGGGCTGCTACGGCATCGGCATCACGCGCCTGCCGGCCGCCGCCATCGAGCAGAACCACGACGAGCGCGGCATCATCTGGCCCGACGCGCTGGCGCCGTTCACGGTGGTGGTCTGCCCGATCGGCATGGACCGCAGCCCCGAGGTCAAGGTGGCGGCCGAAGCGCTGTACGAGCAGCTGCTCGCGGCCGGCGTCGACGTGCTGCTGGACGACCGCGGCGAGCGCCCGGGCGCGATGTTCGCCGATTGGGAACTGATCGGCGTGCCGCACCGCGTGGTCATTTCCGACCGCGGCCTGAAGGAAGGCCAGCTCGAATACCAGCACCGCCGCGACACGGCGGCCACCAAGGTGCCTGCCGCGGGCATCGCCGAATTCATCGCCGGCAAGTTCGCGCAATGAGCCTGGAGGGCGGCCTCTCGCGGCGCCGGTGCCTGGTGGGCGGCGCCGCGGCGGCGGGCGCCCTGGCGGCGCTGTCGCTGCCGCAGGCCGCGCACGCCGGCGCGCAGATCGAGGAGCCGCTGATCGACTCGGTGCGCACTGCGCTGAGTTCGGCCGTGCACAACAAGGCGCCGCCGGTGCCCGAGTTCTCGAGCACCGAGGCCCGCCTGACCTACCTGCGCTGGCTGGGCGAGATGAGCGAGCGCCTCAAGAAGAAGATTGCCGACTGGCCCACGCGCAAGGAATTCCTGCAGACCGCCTGGTATGAAGCCAAGCGCTCGGGCCTGGACGTGAGCCTGGTGCTCGGGCTGATCCAGGTCGAGAGCAACTTCCGCAAGTTCGCGGTGTCCAGCGCTGGTGCGCGCGGCTACATGCAGGTCATGCCGTTCTGGACCCGCGTGATCGGCGACAGCGACCCGGCCAAGCTGTTCCACATGCAGACCAACCTGCGCTTCGGCTGCGTGATCCTGCGCCACTATCTCGACCGCGAGAACGGCGACCTGTACATGACCCTCGGGCGCTACAACGGCAGCCGCGGCAAGGCGCCGTACCCGAGCGCCGTGTTCGCGAACCAGCGCCTCTGGACCTTCGTGGACCGCGACCGCTCGGCTGCCTGAGGGCGAGCTAGGTTTTCGTGACCATGACCTGGTCGATGCGGTAGCTGTCGACGTCCATCACCTCGAAGGTGTAGCCGCCCCAGCTCACGCTGTCGGTGCGCTTGGGCACCCGCCGCAGCATCACCATCAGGAAGCCGGCCAGCGTTTCGTAGTCGTCCGGATGCGGCATCTCGTCGATGTGCAGCGCGCGCTGCACGTCCTGGATCGGCGTGACGCCGTCGATCAGCCACGAGTTCTCGTCGCGCTTCACGATCTGTTCCTCGTCGGGCATGGACACCAGGTCGCCCATCACCGTGCTCATCACGTCGTTGAGCGTGATCACGCCCACCACCAGGCTGTATTCGTTGACCACGATCGCGAAGTCTTCGTGCGCCTGCTGGAACTGCTCGAGCACCTCGGTGAGCGTGAGCCGGTCGGGAATGACCAGCGCCTTGTGCAGCGTGAGGCCCTGGTCGAACGCCAGCGGCTGGCCGCTGAGCACGCGCTGGAACATCTCCTTGGCGTCGACATAGCCGAGCACATGGTCGATGTCGCCGTCGCACACCGGGTAGGCCGAAAAAGGCTCGGCCACGATGCGCGCCCGCAGCACCGATTCGGGGTCGTCGTGCAGGAACCAGGCGATGTTGTCGCGCACCGTCATCACGCTGCTGACCAGCCGCGTGTCGAGTTCGAACACGTTGGCGATCACCTGCTGCTCGCGCACCGCGAGCACGCCCGCGCGCGCACCGGCCTCGGTCATGGCCAGGATGTCGGCCGAGGTGATCTTGTCGTCGCGCACCAGCGGCATGCCCAGCAGCTTGAAGAGCATGTCGGTGGAGCGCGTGAAGAACCACACCAGCGGCTTGAAGGCGGTGATCAGCACCATCATCGGGCCCACCATGCGAACCGCGATGCGCTCGGGGTCGCTCATGCCCAGGCGCTTGGGGAACAGGTCGGCGAACACCAGGAACACCGCGATGACGATCACGAACGAGCACAGGAAGGCCACGTTGGCCGAGGCTTCCACGCTCATCCAGCCTTCGAGGAAGCGCGCGAAGTAGGGGCTGAGCGAGCCCTCGCCGACCACGCCGCCGAGGATCGCCACCGCATTGAGGCCGATCTGCACCACGGTGAAGTAGTGGCCCGGCTGCTCCTGCACGCGCAGCACGCGCTCGGCCCGCGCATCGCCCTCGTCGGCCATCTGGCGCAGGCGCAGGCGCCGCGAGGCGGCCAGCGTGATTTCGGCAAGGGAGAAGAACGCGCTCATCGCGATCAGCAGGACGATGATGAGCAGGCTTTGGGTGAGGGTCATGGTGGCACGGCGAAGTGCACGATGGTGCCATGACCCGGAGCACATTCCAGCGAACACCGCGGAACCGGCTTTGCCGGGCCGCTGGTGTTGCCCCCGGAAGGGGGAGGGAGAAGCGACACGAAGTGCGCGCAGCCTGGGGGAGAGCCTAGACGCCGCCGTGCGGGTGGGTCGGGTCGACCCACAGGACCGATTCGGGTTTTTCTACCGGCTCGATATCGAGATTGATCGCCACCGCCTCGCCGTCGCTGCGGCACAGCACGCATTCGAGCGGCTCGGTGGCGCTGGCGTTGATTTCCTGGTGCGGCACGTAGGGCGGCACGTAGATGAAGTCGCCCGGGCCGGCCTCGGCCGTGAACTCGAGCTTCTCGCCCCAGCGCATGCGGGCCCGGCCGCGCACCACGTAGATCACCGATTCGAGGTGCCCGTGGTGATGGGCGCCGGTCTTGGCGTCGGCATGGATGGTGACGGTGCCGGCCCACAGCTTCTGCGCGCCGACGCGCGCGAAGTTGATGGCCGCGGCGCGGTTCATGCCGGGCGTCTGGGCGGTGTTGGCGTCGAGCTGGTTGGCCGCGATCACGCGCACGCCGTCGTGCTTCCAGGCCGGCGCGGCCTTGCCCTCGTGGCCGTGGTCGTGGCTCATGGAGGGCCGGAAAATCAGGCCGCGTTGCTGCCGCTGCCGCCCAGCACCTGCTGCAGCTCGCCCGACTCGTACATCTCCATCATGATGTCCGAGCCGCCGACGAATTCGCCCTTGACGTAGAGCTGGGGGATCGTGGGCCAGTTGCTGTATTCCTTGATGCCTTGGCGGATGCCATCGTCTTCGAGCACGTTGACGGTCTTGAGCGTCCTGGTGTCGACGCCGACCGCCTTGAGGATCTGGATCGCGCGGCCGGAGAAGCCGCACATCGGAAAGCTGGCGTTGCCCTTCATGAAGAGCACGAGGTCGTTGGTCTTGACGAGATCGTCGATGCGTTGCTGGGCGTCGGACATGGGAACTCCTGAAAAATGGGCTGGGGGGATTATTTCACCGTGCGCCAGATCCCGCCGGAACAGCGCTGGATGCCGGCAAGGTCGTCGCGGCTTTGCACTTCGGCAAAGCCGCGGGCCTGGAGCAGCTGGCGCACGGCCGCGGCCTGGTCGTGGCCGTGCTCGAGCAGCAGCCAGCCGCCGTCCGCCAGGTGCGCGGGGGCCTGCTGCACGATCTGGCGGATGTCGGCCAGCCCGTCGGGGCCGGCCACCAGCGCCGCCAGCGGCTCGTGCTGCAGCGCCGCCAGGTGCGGGTCGCCGGCCGCGATGTAGGGCGGATTGCTGGCAATGACCGCGTAGCCGCCGGCCGCGCCGTCGAGCCAGTGGGCCTGGCGAAAGCGCACCGGCAGGCCCAGGCGCTGCGCATTGGCCTTGGCGACGGCCAGTGCGTCGGCGCTGGCATCGACCGCGTCGACCAGCGCATCGGGGCGCGCATGCTGCAGCGCCAGCGCGATCGCGCCGCTGCCGGTGCCCAGGTCGAGCACCTGCGGCGCCTTGCGGCCTTCGAGGCATTGCAGGGCCCAGTCGACCAGCGTTTCGGTATCGGGGCGCGGCACCAGCACCCGCGCATCCACCTGCAGGCCGAGGCCGTGGAATTCCTTTTCGCCGAGCAGGTAGGCCACCGGCTCGCCCGCCAGCCGGCGCGGCAGCTGCGCCGAAAGGGCGGACCAGGCCGCTTCGGAAATGGCGTCGGTGTCGTGCGCCAGCAGCCAGGCGCGGTCGTGCGGCGCGCGGCCCAGCGCATGCAGCAGCAGCAGTTGCGCGTCGAGCCGGTCGACGCCCAGCGCCACGGCCGCGGCCAGCGCCTGGGCCACGGTGGACGGCGTGGTGGCCGTGGCCGTCATGCCGGCAGGCTCGATTCGAGCTCGGCCAGCTGCTCGGCCTCGCGCGCGGCGCGCAGCGCGTCGAGCACGTCGCCGAGGTCGCCTTCCATGATGGCCTGCAGCTTGTAGAGCGTGAGGTTGATGCGGTGGTCGGTGAGCCGGCCCTGCGGGAAGTTGTAGGTGCGGATGCGGTCGGAGCGGTCGCCGCTGCCGATCAGCCCCTTGCGCATGGCGGCGTCCTTGGCGGCGCGCTCGCTGCGGTCCTTTTCCTGGATGCGCGCCGACAGCACCTGCAGCGCCTTGGCCTTGTTGCGGTGCTGGCTGCGGTCGTCCTGGCACTCGGCCACGATGCCCGTTGGAATGTGCGTGATGCGCACGGCCGAGTCGGTCTTGTTGATGTGCTGGCCGCCGGCGCCGCTCGCGCGGTAGGTGTCGATGCGCAGGTCGGCCGGGTTGATCTGCACTGCCACGGTTTCGTCGGGCTCGGCCAGCACGGCCACGGTGCAGGCGCTGGTGTGGATGCGGCCCTGGGTCTCGGTGGCCGGCACGCGCTGCACGCGGTGGCCGCCCGATTCGAAGCGCAGGCGGCCGAACACGTCGTTGCCGGCGATGCGGATCACCACTTCCTTGTAGCCGCCGAGCTCGCTCTCGCTCTCGCTCACCACTTCGCAGCGCCAGCCGGCGCGCTCGCAGTAGCGCGTGTACATGCGCAGCAGGTCGCCCGCGAACAGCGCCGACTCGTCGCCGCCGGTGCCCGCGCGGATTTCGAGGAAGGCGTTGCGCGCGTCGTCCGGATCCTTGGGCAGCAGCAGGCGCTGCAGCTCTTCCTCGAGCTGCACGAGCTCGGCCTGCGCGGCGGCGATTTCTTCGCGGGCCATCTCGGCCATGTCGGGGTCTTCGAGCATTTCGGCCGCGCCGGCGATGTCGGCTTCGCGCTGCTTGTAGCGCTCGTAGCGGCCCGCGATCTGCGTGATCTCGGCGTGCTCGCGCGAGATGGTGCGGTACTGCGCCATGTCGCTCATGATGTCTTCGCGCGAAAGCAGGAAGTCGAGTTCGCCCAGGCGCTGGGCATAGCGTTCGAGTTGGTGGCGCAGAAAGGTCTTCACGGCGGAAAGGAGCTCGGAAAAATGGGGAAGGGCGCCGCGGTGCCGCGGCAGGGCGCATGTGGGACCGCGGCCGGCAGGGCCGGGCCGCTGGCGAGCGTCGCTAACGCTCTTTGCGCAGGAACAGGCGCGAGATGGTCTGCGCGGTGTGCTCGCGCGATGCGGCGTCGCCCGCGTGCAGTTCGGCCATGGCGCCGTGCAGCAGCTTCTGCGTGAGCCCGCGCGACATGGCCTCGAGCACCGCATCGACCGATTCGCCCTTGGCCAGCAGCTTGCGCGCGCGCGCCATCTCGGCGGCGCGCCACTCGTCGGCCTGGGCATTGAGCTGCTGGATCAGCGGCACGGTGCCGCGCTGGCCGAGCCAGTGCATGAAGCTCTGCACGCCGGCGTCGATGATGACCTCGGCCTCGGCCACGGCGGCCTGGCGGTTGGCCTGGCCCTGCTGCACCACCTGGGCGAGATCGTCGACGGTGTAGAGGTAGATGTCCTCGAGCGCCTTCACCTCGGGCTCGATGTCGCGCGGCACGGCCAGGTCGACCATGAACATCGGGCGGTGCTTGCGGGCCCTGAGTGCGCGCTCGACCGCGCCCAGGCCGATGATCGGCAGCGTGCTGGCGGTGCAGCTCACCACGATGTCGAACTCGGCCAGCCGGCTGGGCAGGTCGGCCAGCCGCATGGCCTCGCCGCCGAAGCGCGAGGCCAGCTTTTCGCCGCGCTCGAGCGTGCGGTTGGCAATGGCGATGGACTTCGGGTCCTTGGCCGCGAAATGCGTGGCGGCCAGGTCGATCATCTCGCCCGCGCCGACGAACAGCACGCGCGTCTGGTGCAGGTCTTCGAACAGCTGGCCGGCCAGCCGGACGGCCGCCGCGGCCATGCTGATGGAATGCGCGCCGATCTCGGTGGCGGTGCGCACCTCTTTCGCGACCGCGAAGGAGCGCTGGAACAGCTGGTTGAGCGTGCTGCCGAGCGCGCCGGCGGTTTCGGCCGCGCGCACGGCGTCCTTCATCTGGCCGAGGATCTGGGCTTCGCCGAGCACCATCGAATCGAGCCCGCTGGCCACGCGGAAGACGTGGCGCGCAGCCTCGTCGTCCTGCAGCGTGTAGGCATGCGAGCGCAGCAGCGCGGGCGCGACGCCGCCGCTCTCGGCCAGCCAGCCGACCGTGTGGTCGAGCGCGGCATGCTCGGCGGCGCAATAGATCTCGGTGCGGTTGCAGGTGGAGATGATCGCGGCCTCGACCTGCGGATGGCGGCCGCCGGCAAACGAACTGCGCAGGCTCTGCAGCGTGGGCGCCAGCTGATCGAGCGCGAACGCGAAACGACCGCGCAGATCGAGCGGCGCGGTCGTGTGGTTCAACCCGAGGGTCCAGACTGACATATCCACTGATTATAAAATCAGCAGCAGCCATGCGGCCGCCAAGGGGCTTGGCCGCATGCAACTCCACACAACAAGGGCGCCGCGAGCGCCCTTGGCCTTATCCGGCGGCCCTCGCTCGATACCCATTCCTACCCATGTCGCTGCTGGATCTTCTCAATCACCTGCTGAACTTCGTGGCGCCCGCGCTGGCCGTCGGCTTCCTGTGCGCGCTCATGGGCCGGGCCTTCCGGCGCAAGGCGGGCGGCAGGGCATGGTGGGCCCAGGGCGCGATCAATTCAGGCGTGGGAGCGCTGGTGCTGCTCGGCGGCGTCGTCCTTGCAGGGCGCGACGGCGCGATGGCGACCTACGCGGCGCTCGTTGTCGCCTGCGGTACAAGCCAATGGCTGGTCTCGGGCGGCTGGCGCGCGTAGTTCGCCAAGTCATGCGATGATGTTGCGTGTCCAGATGTTACCGACTGTTAGTATATGAGTCTAATCTGGTAAATATTCACATTTAGAGAGCGGGGAGAGTTGCAGGCAGCCGCTTTGAGCCAATATGCGGCAAGGCAGCCCATGGACGGTACAGATGTATTTGCATCCTCTTATTGCCAGCGTTCCCCCGGATGAGCGCGCAGCCTTCGTTCAGCGCATCGAACTTCGGTCCTACCGGCGCAACGAAGTGGTGCTGGCGGCGGACGAATGGTCCGACCGCATCTACTGCGTGGCCACCGGCCTGCTGCGGGTGGTGGTGCAGGGCAGCGGAGACAGCGGCGACGTCACGACCGACTTCATCCGGCAGGACGACTTCTTCCTGAACTCCGCCCTGATCGAGGAGCGCTACCAGGCCGGCGCGACCCTGGTGGCGGCCTTGCCCACCTCGCTGTACCTGGTGCCCACGCTCGAATTCAAGGCGCTGTGCGACCGCCATCCGGCCGTGACGATGGGCCTGCTCGACGTGGTCATGAAGCGCACCACGGTGCTGCGCAGGCAGATCCGGCAGATTTCATCGGCCTCGTCGGAGCGGCTCATCAGCCGCATCCTGCACGAGCTCACCGTGCTGGCGCCGGGCACCGACGGCGGCTACGACAAGCGCATCACCCAGTCGGTCATCGCCTCCTATTCGGGGCTTTCCAGGATGCAGGTCAACAAGACCATGCGGGACCTGGAGCGCCGCGGCCTGGTCAGGCGGGACGAGCACGGGGTGTATGTGCCGCCGCACTTCGCGTCGTCGGACTTCCAGGAGCTGCCGTCGACTGAGCCGAGTCCAACTGCCAAGGATTCCGGCGAGGTGAATCAGTCGTTCTTCTCGGAGTTGTTCGAGGCGCCGCCCAAGTCGGGCAAGACGACTCGCAAGTAGATCTGCGGCTCAGCCCACCGCCAGCCGCGTTCCCGCGGCGCTGGCGGCCTTGCGGATGCCGTCCGGCCCGTAGAAGGGCTGCGCGCCGGCCTGCAGGTAGTGCAGCGCGTTCTGCGTGAAATCGAGCTGGCTGTACACCATGGCGCCATTGCGGCGGTTGCAGGCCTTGGCCTGCTGCGCCAGCTCGACCAGTGCCGTCCAGGCGGCAAGCGAGGCCTCGCCGTCCGCCTCGGCGGCGGCATCGGCGCCCGCGCGCCCTGGCTCGAAACCCCGCGCCACCTGCGCCGATTCGCGCGCCTGGTCGAGTGCCGCCATGCGGTCGAGCAAGCCGGCCTTGCGCCTGGTGAGCGAAGGCAGCTCGGCAAAGAGGCCGTTCTTCATGGCCTCTGCCTCCCGCTCCAGCACCGACAGGAATTCCTCGATACAGGTTTTTTCGGCCAACAGGTGAAGCAGCATGGCGTTCAGAGCTTTCCGTTTTCGTGGAGCAGATCGCGCACGCTGGCGAGCAGGCCGCGGGCGATCCGGTCGGGGTGGATTTCATAGCGCCCGGCCCGGATGTCCTCGCGGATCGAGGCAACGCGCGCCGCGTCGAAATCGGAGTTGGGCGCCTCGGGCATCGAATGCACCTGGGCCGACGACGAGAGCTTCACCGCGTTCCTGCCGCCCTGGACGGCGTCGGTGCCGCTGGCGGGCGAGGACGCCGCGCCCTTGTTCGTTCGGGGGAGCGGTGTGGCCGAAGGGGCGAATGGATCGATTTTCAAGATGGTTCCTCAAAGGGCTGCCTGGTGTATCGGCAGTTCGGGCCAGAACTTTAGGGCAGTGCGCATCGAATGCGGCTACTGCGGCAGGCGGACCTGCCCTTCCTCGTCGGCCACGCCGCTGACCATGCGGCCGTCCACGGTCCTGGCCCGCACGGCCGCACCGGCGCTGGCGCTGCTCATCGCGCGTGCTTCGGTGCTGACCACATAGCCCGGGCCTTCGGCAACGACCTTGATGGTCTGGCCCTGCTGGATCACGGCCACGCCGCGCATCAGTTCGCGCCTGAGCGGCGCGCCGGACGCGATGCGGTTGGCGGCCACCACGCCCTGCAGTTCGGCAAGGTCGGTCACGACCGAGCGCGGCAGGGCGGTGAGATCGCCATTGCGGGCGATGAAGTCGCCCGCGCCCAGGGCCTGGCCGGTATCGATGTTGCGCGCGGCCACCAGGTAGCGCCCCTCGACCGCCACATGGGCCAGCACATAGCGCGTCCAGGGCTTTTGCTCCGAGTGGCAGCGCAGGCCGACCGACACCCGGCCCCACGCCGCGGCGCCGCGCGGCAGGAAGGCCTCGAGCGCATCGCAGGCGGGCAGCGGACCCGATGCTGGCGCCTCGACGCGGATGCCGACCTTGCCCGGCAGTCCGGCGGCCTGGGCCTGCAGCAGGCTGTCGACGGCGGCGCGCGCATCGCCCGTGAGCGGCGCCGCGGCCACGCACATCGCCGCGCCCAGCCCGGCCGCCAGGGCAGGCAGCACGAGCTTCAGGCGGCGTGGGCGGCAAGGGATTTTTTCCATGATGGGTGCCCGGCAATTCTAGGAAGGCGCACCCGATCCGAAGATTCGAAGTGCACGCCAAATGCCCCTTTGTTCGGGCCATTGCGAACGCAGTGCATGCATAGACTCGCTTTCCATCTGTCGCCATGCCCCGCCAGGGACGCGACGCCTCGAAAGATGGAAACACATGATCGACAAGCTGGATGCGGCGCTTCGCTTCAACCGCGAAGCACTGAACCTTCGGACGCAGCGCCAGGAAGTGCTCGCGGCCAACATCGCCCACGCCGACACGCCCAACTACAAGGCGCGTGACTTCGATTTCGCGAGCCGCCTGACACAGGCGGTCGAGCACGGCCGCGCGGCGCAGCAGCCGGTGCAGATGGCCGCCACGTCGGCGCGCCACATCCAGGCCGA
This sequence comes from Variovorax sp. V116, assembly GCF_041154435.1. NCBI lineage: Bacteria > Pseudomonadati > Pseudomonadota > Betaproteobacteria > Burkholderiales > Comamonadaceae > Variovorax > Variovorax sp. V116. The sequence goes on along the minus strand of NZ_AP028661.1, from coordinate 4,340,549 downwards.
TGCGCCGCCCTCGATGCCCGAGCGCGACCTGCTGTACCGCGTGCCGAGCCAGGCCAGCATCGACGGCAACACGGTGGAGATGGATGCCGAGCGCATCAACTTCGCCGACAACGCGCTGCGCTACGAAGCCAACCTCACGGTGGTCAGCGCCAAGATCAAGTCGCTGCTCTCCGCTGCGCAATAAACAGGAAGGAGCCGCACATGCCGCATCCCGGTGCTTCCATGAACATCTTCAGCGTGGCGGGCTCCGCCATGGCCGCGCAGTCGCAGCGCATGAACGTGACGGCCAGCAATCTTGCCAACGCCGAGAGCGTGGCCGGCCCCGACGGCAAGCCTTACCGCGCCAAGCAGGTGGTCTTCGAAGTGGACGCCTCGGGCCAGCAGGACATCGGCGGCGTGAAGGTGGCCGGCGTCATCGAGGACCCCTCGCCGCTGAAGATGGTCTTCGACCCGAAGAACCCGCATGCCGACGCCAAGGGCTACGTGGCCATGCCCAACGTCAACGTGGTCGAGGAGATGACCAACATGATTTCCGCCTCGCGCAGCTACCAGGCCAACGTCGAGGTGCTCAACACCGCCAAGACGCTGATGGTCAAGACGCTGAGCATCGGCCAGTAACCCCCCACATCCCAACAAGAACCATGGCCATTTCCGACACCTCTTCCATCTCCGGGCTCAACGCAGCCACCGCCGCGTCGAGCGCCGGCAACGTCTCGGGAGCGGACAGCGAGCAGCGCTTCCTCAAGCTGCTGGTGACGCAGCTCAACAACCAGGACCCGCTCAACCCGATGGAGAACGCCGAGCTCACGTCGCAGCTCGCGCAGATGAGCACCGTGAGCGGCATCGAGCGGCTCAACAGCGCGCTCAGCGGACTGGTGAACCAGACCGGCGCCAACCAGGTGCTGCAGGCGGCATCGCTCATTGGCTACAACGTGCTGTCGCCCGGCAACACCATCGCCGCCACGGAGCCCAAGGCCGGCGAGGAACCGGCGGCCGTGCCCTTTGCCGTGCAGCTGCCGGCCACCGCCGGCACCGTCGAGGTGAAGATCGTCAATGCCGCGGGCAACACCGTGCGCACCTTGACGCTCGGGCCGATGACCGAGGGCGTCAACGCCGTCAGCTGGGACGGCAAGGCCGACGACGGCAGCACGGCCCCGGCGGGCGCCTACAGCTTCAGCGTCGCGGCCGCCAACAACGGCACGCGCGTGGAGGCCACTTCGCTGGTCTTCTCGCAGGTGGCCGCCGTCAAGCAGGGCGCCAGCGGCGTCACGCTCGAACTGATGTCGGGCCAGAGCATCGGCCTGGCCGACGTGCGCATGTTCCTCTGAGCAGCTGTCGCGCGCTGTCTTCCTCATCGGCAGCGGCCCGTGCGCCGCAGGCCATTTCTTCTTCTTCATTGCACTGAAACAAGGATTCGATCATGGGCTTTTCCCAAGGCATCAGCGGCCTGTCCGCAGCCGCCGCCAACCTCGACGTCATCGGCAACAACATCGCCAACTCGGGCACGGTCGGCTTCAAGTCGGGCGCGGCAACCTTCCAGGACGTGTATGCGGGCTCGCGCGTCGGCCTGGGCGTGGCGGTGTCGGGCATCGTGCAGAACTTCACGCAGGGCTCGGTGCAGACCAGCAGCCGGCCGCTGGACGTGGCGATCCTCAACGGCGACGGCTTCTTCCGCCTCAGCAGCCCGAGCGGCGAGGTGATGTATTCGCGCAATGGCCAGTTCACGCGCGACAAGGACGGCTTCATCGTCAACGCCGCGGGCCTGCGCCTGACGGGCTACGGCGTCTCCGCCACCGGCGGCCTGGACGGCGGCACGCCGGGCCCGCTGCAGGTCCAGACCACGGCCATGAGCCCGAAGGCGACCACCGCCATCAACGCCACCTTCAACCTGGACGCGCGCGGCACGGTGCCCACCAAGACGCCGTTCTCCGCCACCGATTCGGCCACCTTCAACTATTCGAACGCGCTCGGCCCGGTGTTCGATTCGCTCGGCAATCCGCACGAGCTCGGCGTCTTCTTCGTGAAGACCGGCGCCAATGCCTGGGACGTGTACGGCGCGGCCGACGGCAGCGCGCTCAATGGCGGCGCGCCGATCTCGACGATGAGCTTCGACGGCAACGGCAACCTGCTCACGCCGGCCGGCGGCAAGCTGACGCTGCCCACGATGAATTTCGGCAACGGCTCGGTGGCGCTCAACGCCACGGTGGACCTTTCGGGCACCACGCAGTTCGGCAACGTCAACGAGATCAAGACGCTCAAGCAGGACGGCTACACCTCCGGCACGCTGACCTCGTTCTCGATCAACCCCGACGGCACCATCACCGGCAAGTTCTCCAACGAACAGACCACGCTGATGGGCCAGGTGGTGCTGACCTCTTTCGCCAACCCCAACGGCCTGGAACCGATGGGCGAGAACGTCTGGGGCGAAACGCTGGCCTCGGGCCAGCCGCTCACCGGCACGCCGGGCGCGGGCACCAAGCAGGGCTCGCTCGCCTCGGGCGCGCTGGAGGCATCGAACGTCGACCTGACCTCCGAGCTCGTCAACCTGATCGTCGCGCAGCGCAGCTACCAGGCCAATGCGCAGACGGTGAAGACGCAGGATCAGGTCGTCCAGACCCTGATCAACATCCGCTGAGCCGCCCATGGACCGCATGCTGTATGTCGCGATGAGCGGCGCCAAGCAGGCCATGGAGCAGCAGGCCTCCGTCGCCAACAACATGGCGAACGCCTCCACGCCCGGGTTCCGCGCGCAGATCAACAGCTTTCGCGCGGTGCCGGTGACCGATGGCGCCGAGGCGACGACGCGCGCCTACGTGGTTGCCACCACGCCGGGCGCCGACTTCAGCCACGGTCCGCTCACGGAAACCGGCCGCGCGCTCGACGTTGCCATTCACGGCGACGGCTGGCTCGCGGTGCAGACGCCCGATGGCGGCGAGGCCTACACCCGCGTGGGCAACCTGCAGGTGAACGCCGAAGGCCAGCTCACGACCATGGGCTCGCTGCCCGTGGCCGGCGACGCCGGCGCACTGGCGGTGCCGCCCGGCTCCACCGTCGCGATCGCGGCCAACGGCCTCGTGACGGCGCGCGGTGCCGGCGACCCGGCCATCGGCATTGCCGAGGTGGGCCGGCTGAAGCTGGTCAACCCGCCCGTGGCCGACCTGGTGCGCGGCGCCGACGGCCTTTTTCGCATGCGCGAGGGCCTCGCGCCGGCCGAGCCCGATGCGGCCGTGACCGTGACCACCGGCGCGGTCGAGGGCAGCAACGTCAACGGCGTGGAGGCCATGGTGGCCATGATCGCCAACGCCCGCAGCTTCGAGATGCAGATGAAGTCGATGCACAGCGCGGACGAGAACGCGCAGTCGGCCAACAAGCTGCTGGCGTACGGCTGAGCCCGCGCCCCACCACCCATTTCCCCAAGGATTTTTTGCCATGATGCGCTCGCTCTACATCGCCAAGACCGGCCTGGATGCCCAGCAGACCCAACTCGACGTGGTGTCGAACAACCTTGCCAACGTCGGCACCACGGGCTTCAAGCGAAGCCGCGCCGTGTTCGAGGACCTGATGTACCAGAACCTGCGCCAGGTCGGCGGCCAGACCTCGGACCAGACCCGGCTGCCTTCGGGCCTGCAGGTGGGCACCGGCGTGCACGTGGTCGCCACCGAGCGCATCCACTCGCAGGGCAACCTCACCAAGACCGACAAGCCGACCGACGTGGCCATCAACGGCGGCGGCTTCTTCCAGGTGCTGATGCCCGACGGCACCACCGCCTACACGCGCGACGGCTCGTTCCAGACCGACCGCGACGGCCAGCTCGTCACGGCCAGCGGCTTTCCGGTGCAGCCGGCCATCACGCTGCCCGCCAACGCCACCAGCCTGACCATCGGCCGCGACGGCATCGTGTCGATCACGCAGGCCGGGCAGACCAACACGGTGCAGGTCGGGCAGCTGCAGCTGGCCACCTTCCTGAACCCGGCCGGCCTGCAGAGCAAGGGCGAGAACCTCTATGCGGAAACCGATGCCTCCGGCGCGCCGAACCAGGTCAACCCCGGCATCGACGGCGCGGGCATCCTGAGCCAGGGCTACGTGGAGGCTTCGAACGTCAACGTGGTCGAAGAGCTCGTGAACATGATCGCCACGCAGCGCGCCTACGAGATCAACAGCAAGGCGGTCCAGACCTCGGACCAGATGCTGCAGCGCCTGGCGCAGTTATGACCTCCCGCACCTTGTGCCTGGCGCTGTCGGTGGCTCTTGCCGTGCTGGCCTCGGGCTGCGCGCAGGTTCCGCGCGAGCCGCTGGTGCACCAGCCGATGACGGCGCGGGCGGAGAACATGGCTTCGATGCCGCGGCGTGCCAACGGCGCGATCTTCCAGGACGGTCCCGGCGGCAGCGCGCTGTTCGAGGACCGCCGGCCGCGCAACGTGGGCGACATCCTGACCATCGTCATCAGCGAGCGCGTCAACGCGAGCAAGAACTCGGGCGCAACGGCAAGCCGCACGGGCAGCCTGGCGGCCGACTTCGCCGGCATTCCGAAGCTGCTGGGTTCGCTGCTCGACGGGCAGGACGCCAAGCTGTCGGGCGGCAACAAGCTCGACGCCAAGGGCGGCGCCAACGCCAACAACACCTTCAACGGCGTGATCACGGTCACGGTGGTGGACGTGATGCGCAACGGCAACCTGCTGGTGAGTGGCGAGAAGCAGATGGGCATCAACCAGGGCACCGAGTACATCCGGTTCTCGGGCGTGGTGAACCCGCGCACGGTCTCGGGCAGCAACACCGTGCCTTCGACGCTGGTGGCCGATGCGCGCATCGAGTACACGGCCAAGGGCTACATCGACGAGGCGCAGCACATGGGATGGATGCAGCGCTTCTTCTTGAACGTCATGCCGTTCTGATGACTCACCCCCAAATCATGAATTTCTTCTGCAATGTGCGTTCGTTGATCGGCTTTGCGGCGCTGTGCGCCATCACCCTGTGTTCACCGGCGCAGGCCGAGCGGCTGAAGGAGCTCGCGAGCATCCAGGGCGTGCGCGACAACCCGCTGATCGGCTACGGCCTCATGGTCGGACTCGACGGCACGGGCGACCAGACCATGCAGACGCCGTTCACCACGCAGAGCCTCAACAACATGCTGCAGCAGCTGGGCATCACGATTCCGCAGGGCGTGAACATGCAGCTCAAGAACGTGGCGGCGGTGATGGTCACGGCCACGCTGCCTTCGTTCGCACGGCCCGGCCAGAACATCGACGTGACGGTGTCCTCGATGGGCAATGCCAAGAGCCTGCGCGGCGGCACGCTGCTGATGACGCCGCTCAAGGGCGTCGACGGGCAGGTCTATGCGATCGCGCAGGGCAACATGGTGGTCGGCGGCGCGGGCGCGTCGGCCAACGGCAGCAAGGCGCAGGTCAACCAGCTCGGCTCGGGCCGCATCCCGGCCGGCGCGCTGGTGGAGCGCAGCGTCGAGGCGCCGGTGGGCGGCGAAGGCAGCTTCACGCTGGAGCTCAACCGCTCCGACTTCGGCACGGTGCAGCTGGCGGCCGACGCCATCAACCGGCAGTTCGGCGCGGGCACGGCGCAGGCGCTCGACGCCCGCGTGATCCAGGTGCAGGCACCCGCGCCGCAGGAGCGCGTGGGCTTTCTCGCGCGGCTCGAGAGCCTCGAAGTGACGCCGACGCAGGCGGTCGCGCGCGTGGTGGTCAATGCGCGCACCGGCTCCGTGGTCATGAACCAGGCCGTGCGCGTGAACGACTGCGCGGTGGCGCACGGCAACCTCTCGGTGGTCATCAACACCGAGCCCGTGGTGAGCCAGCCCAATGCATTTTCCGGCGGCTCCACGGTGGTGGGGCAGACCTCGCAGATCTCGATCAGCCAGGGCGGCGGCGCGCTGCAGATGGTGCGCGGCGGCGCCTCGCTGGCCGATGTGATCAAGGGCCTGAACAGCCTGGGCGCCAATCCGCAGGACCTGGTGTCGATCCTGCAGGCCATGAAGTCCGCCGGCGCGCTGCGCGCCGAGCTCGAGATCATCTGAGCATCGCCATGGCCATCACCGAAAGCAGAAGCGGCGCGCTGGACCAGCGCCTTGCACTCGACGTGCAGGGTGTCGATGCCTTGCGCTACACCGTGCGCAGCTCGCCCGAAGAGGGCCTGAAGCAGGTGTCGCGCCAGTTCGAGGCACTGTTCATGAACATGGTGCTCAAGAGCATGCGCGAGGCCACGCCTTCGAGCGGCTTGCTGGAGAACCGCGACCAGAAGATCTACATGTCGATGCTCGACCAGCAGCTCGCGCAGAACCTCTCCGGGCGCGGCGTGGGACTGGCCGAGGCCATGCTCGCGCAGCTCAGCCGCGCGGCGCCCTCGGGCGAAGCAGACGGCAGCGGCAGCGAAGGCATCTCGCTCGCGCCACGCGCGGGCATCGCACTCACGCCGCAGTCGGGCATTCCGCTCGGCTCGTCGCCATCGTCATTGCCATCCGCACCGGCAAGGCCATCGGCCGCATCGGTGGACCTGGGCATCTACCAGCGCAACAGCGACCGCTCGGCCGCGGGCGCCGTGGCTTCGCTGCAGGGCAATGTCGACAGCTTCGTGCAGCGCATGGGCGGTTCCGCGCAGGTGGCGAGCGAGGCGAGCGGCGTGCCCGCGCCGCTGATCCTCGCGCAGGCCGCGCTCGAATCGGGCTGGGGCAAGCGCGAGATCCGCGCCGACGACGGCACCCAGAGCTTCAACCTGTTCGGCATCAAGGCCGACCGCAGCTGGAAGGGTCCGGTGGTGGAGACCACCACGACCGAATACGTGGACGGCGAGCCGCAGCGCGTGCGCGCGAAGTTCAGGGCCTACGCCTCCTACGACGAGGCCTTCACCGATTACGCCCGGTTCATCACGCGCAACCCGCGCTACGCCGGCGTGCTGGCCGCCGACACGCCGGCCGAGGCCGCGCACGGCCTGCAGAAGGCCGGCTACGCCACCGATCCCCAGTACGGGCAGAAGCTCGTTCGCATCATGCAGAAGTTCAGCTGAAGGAATCCATATGGCAGAGATCATGACCCCTCCACAACACCGGGGCGCCGCGGCGCCTGCCACCTCGAGCCGGCTGGAGGTGGTGACCTTCACGCTGGGCCAGGAGGAATACGGCATCGACATCCAGAAGGTGCAGGAGCTGCGCGGCTACGACGCGGTGACGCGCATCGCGAACGCGCCGGAGTACATCAAGGGCGTGGTGAACCTGCGCGGGATCATCGTCCCGATCATCGACATGCGCATCAAGTTCAGGCTGGGCACGCCCAGCTACGACCAGTTCACGGTGGTGATCGTGCTGAACATTGCAGGGCGCGTGGTGGGCATGGTGGTGGACAGCGTGTCGGACGTGATCACCTTGAGCGCGGAGCAGATCAAGCCGGCGCCGGAGATGGGCTCGGTGCTGGACACCGACTACCTGATCGGCCTGGGCACGCTGGACGAGCGGATGCTGATCCTGGTGGACATCGACCGGCTGATGTCCAGCGACGAGATGGGCCTGGTCGAGAAGATCGCCGCCTGAGGCGGGCGCGCACGGAGCAATCGACATGAAGAACCTCAAGATCGGCACGCGCCTGGGCATCGGTTTTGCGCTGGTGCTGGCGCTCATGGCCTGCATCGCGGGCATTGGCGTGTTCCGCCTGCAGGGCGTGGGCGACGCGGTGCAGGAGATGGTGCAGCGCTCGCTCGTGAAGGAGCGCCTGGCCGCGAACTGGCTGCTCAACACCAGCAGCAACAGCGTGCGCACCTTCGCGCTGGTCAAGAGCAACGATGCGGAAGTGCAGGACTACCTGCAAAAGCAGATGAGCAAGACCAGCGCCGGCATCTCCGAGACGCAGGCCAAGCTCGAAGCCATGCTGGATTCGCCCGAGGAGCAGGCGATCAGCGCCGACATCAAGGAAAAGCGCAGCCAGTACGTGGGCCTGCGCAACACCATCCTCAAACTCAAGGCCGAAGGCAAGCAGGAGGAGGCGGCAGCGATCACCAACGGCAAGCTGGTGCCGATGCTCGAGGTCTACGACGCGAGCATCCGCGGCATGCTGACGCACCAGGCCGAGCGCATCGACAAGGCCGCCGATGCCGTGGACAGCCTGAACCGCGCGGGCCGCATGAACGTGATCGTGCTGGCCATGGCTGCGCTGCTGCTCGGCGGCGTGCTGGCATGGCTCCTGACGCGCAGCATCACGCGGCCGCTGAACGAAGCCGTGCGCGTGGCGCAGACGGTGGCGGACGGCGACCTGACCAGCCGCATCGAATCGTCGTCGCGCGACGAGACGGGCCAGCTGATGCAGGCATTGAAGAACATGAATGCGAGCCTGGCCACCGTGGTGAGCGGCGTGCGCCAGGGCACCGATGCGATCGCCACGGCTTCGGGCGAGATCGCGGCGGGCAACCAGGACCTTTCGTCGCGCACCGAGGAGCAGGCCAGTTCGCTGGAGCAGACTGCGGCATCGATGGAAGAGCTGACCTCCACGGTGAAGCAGAACGCGGACAACGCACGGCAGGCGAATCAGCTCGCGCTCTCGGCCTCCGAAGTGGCAGTGAAGGGCGGCAACGTGGTGGGGCAGGTGGTCGACACCATGGCCTCGATCAATGCGTCCTCGAAGAAGATCGTCGACATCATCGGCGTGATCGATGGCATTGCGTTCCAGACCAATATCCTTGCGCTCAATGCCGCGGTGGAGGCGGCACGTGCCGGCGAGCAGGGCCGCGGCTTCGCAGTGGTCGCCTCCGAAGTCCGCAACCTGGCCCAGCGCTCGGGCGCAGCCGCCAAGGAAATCAAGGGCCTGATCGACGACTCCGTCGGCAAGGTCGACATGGGCAGCGCCCTCGTCGGCGAAGCCGGCAAGACCATGGCCGAGATCGTGGGCAGCGTCAAGCGCGTGACCGACATCATCGGGGAGATCACGGCCGCGAGCCAGGAGCAGAGCACCGGCATCGAGCAGGTGAACCAGGCCATTGCCCAGATGGACCAGGTGACGCAGCAGAACGCCGCGCTGGTCGAAGAAGCCGCCGCTGCGGCGCAGTCGATGCAGGAGCAGGCCGCGAGCCTGGTCGGGGCCGTCAGCGTGTTCAGGCTGGATGGAACACCGGCCGCTCGTTCCGGGCTCGCATTCGCCGCGCCGAAGGCCCTGCGGCCGGCCCCGGCCAGGAAGAGCGAGGCCACCGCGGCCCCGCAACTGGCTGTTGCCGCCAGCGCGGCAAATGGCGATTGGACGGAATTTTGAGCTGAAGGCCTCAAGTCTTGCGCGCGGATGCCGATAACCCTGTGGACAGAGCACCGCACAAAAGACATCCACCCAAGGAAGAGACCATGTTCAACCGCTTGAATCCGCGCGCCCTCAGCATCGGGCAGAAGCTCGGGCTGCTCACGGCCAGCGCCATCCTGGGCGTGGCGGCGCTGACGGCCCTTTTCCTGGTTTCGGAGCGCAAGCTCATCCTGGAAGAGCGGCAGGCCAGCGTGCGCCAGGTGGTGGAAAGCGCGCATGGCCTGCTGGTCCACTACCACGCGCTCGCCGCCAAGGGCACGCTGACCGAGCCGCAGGCCAAGGAGCAGGCGATGCAGGCGATCCGCGGCCTGCGCTACAGCGGCAGCGAGTATTTCTGGATCAACGACATGCAGCCGCGCATGCTGATGCACCCGATCAGCCCGGCGCTCGAGAACAAGGACCTCTCGTCCAACAAGGATGCCACCGGCAAGCGGCTGTTCGTCGCCTTCGTCGACACCGTCAAGGCCGATGGTGCGGGCTTCGTTCCCTATCTTTGGGCCAAGCCGGGCAGCGACAAGCCGGTGCCCAAGGTCTCCTACGTGAAGGGCTTCGAGCCCTGGGGCTGGATCATCGGCTCGGGCGTCTACGTGGACACGGTGCAGGCCACCATCATGAGCCGGGTCATCGGCCTGTCGATCAGTGCGCTGGTGCTGGCCGCGGCACTCTTCGCGCTCGGCTGGGCGATCTCGCGCGGCCTGCTGAAACAGCTCGGCGGCGAACCGATGGTCACGGCCGGCATCGCGCACCGCATCGCCGAGGGCGACCTGGCGGTCCGCATCGACCTGAAGCACGGCGACCAGGCGAGCCTGCTGCATGCGGTCCAGGCCATGCGCGACAGCCTGGCCAAGGTGGTGGGCGAAGTGCGCCACGGCACCGATGCGATCGCGACGGCTTCGGGACAGATTGCGGCGGGCAACCAGGACCTGTCTTCGCGCACCGAGGAGCAGGCCAGTTCGCTCGAGCAGACGGCGGCCTCGATGGAAGAACTCACGAGCACCGTCAAGCAGAACGCGGACAACGCACGCCAGGCCAACCAGCTGGCGGTCTCCGCCTCTGAAGTGGCGGTGCGTGGCGGCGGCGTGGTGAGTCAGGTGGTGGACACCATGGGCTCGATCAACAGCTCGTCCAAGAAGATCGTCGACATCATCGGCGTGATCGACGGCATCGCGTTCCAGACCAACATCCTTGCGCTCAATGCTGCTGTCGAAGCCGCAAGAGCCGGCGAGCAGGGAAGAGGCTTCGCAGTCGTCGCCTCCGAAGTGCGCAACCTCGCCCAGCGCTCGGGCGCAGCCGCCAAGGAAATCAAGGGCCTGATCGACGACTCGGTCGACAAGGTCGAGGCCGGCAGCCGCCAGGTGGCCGAGGCGGGCCGCACGATGGACGAGATCGTCGACAGCGTCAAGCGCGTGACCGACATCATGGGCGAGATCACGGCGGCCAGCCAGGAGCAGAGCACCGGCATCGAGCAGGTGAACCAGGCGATTGCGCAGATGGACCAGGTGACGCAGCAGAACGCGGCGCTGGTCGAAGAGGCGGCGGCTGCGGCGCAGTCGATGCAGGAGCAGGCTGCGAGCCTGGTGGCGTCGGTCAGCGTGTTCAGGCTCGAAGCCGGCAGCGCCGCTGCCACGCCCCCGGCTTCCGAGAAGTCCCGGCGCCTCGCGCCGGGCAAGAAGACCCACGAAGCCCCCGCGTCCCCGCAGCTGGCCATGGCCGGCGCGGCCGGTGGCGGGTGGCCCGAGTTCTAGCCAACAGCGACAGATATCCGATGAGCACAACAACATCCCAACAAACCACCGACAGCCGCAGCATCGCCCCGTTGCGGGCCGGCCGTCCCCTGGAATTTCTTTCCTTCACGCTGGGCCAGGAGGAATACGGCATCGACATCCAGAAGGTGCAGGAGCTGCGCGGCTACGACGCGGTGACGCGCATCGCGAACGCGCCGGAGTACATCAAGGGCGTGGTGAACCTGCGCGGGATCATCGTTCCGATCATCGACATGCGCATCAAGTTCAGGCTGGGCACGCCCAGCTACGACCAGTTCACGGTGGTGATCGTGCTGAACATTGCAGGGCGCGTGGTGGGCATGGTGGTGGACAGCGTGTCGGACGTGATCACCTTGAGCGCGGAGCAGATCAAGCCGGCGCCGGAGATGGGCTCGGTGCTGGACACCGACTACCTGATCGGCCTGGGCACGCTGGACGAGCGGATGCTGATCCTGGTGGACATCGACCGGCTGATGTCCAGCGACGAGATGGGCCTGGTCGAGAAGATCGCCGCCTGAGACGGCGCGCACAACCCTTTCCTGCGGCAAGCGCGCGTTCTGCGTGCTTGCCCTTTCCTGATTTTCTGGAGTGATGAGCATGTTTCTGAGCAATATTTCCATCGGCAAGCGGCTGGCCGTCGTGATCGGCGTCATCCTCGCCCTGTCTCTCACGAGCAGCGTGCTTGCCGTGCTGAAGCTGCAGCAGCTCGGCGAGGAAATCAATGCGATGGTCGAGAAGAACATCAAGACCGAGCGCGCGGGCTCCGACTGGCTGCGCAACACCAACTCGGGCGTCCAGCGCGCCGCGGCCATCGCCAAGAGCAGCGATGCGAGCCTGATCGCCTACTTCGCGCCGGCCACGGCGCTCTCCATCAAGGAGACCAACGAGCTGCAGAAGTTCATCGAGGAACAGATGGACACGCCCGAAAAGAAGGCGCTGTACGACAAGGTCGGCGAGCTGCGCAAGGCCTACCTCGCGGCCCGCGAGGAGGTCAGCAAGGCCAAGCTGGCGGGCGACATGGAAGGCGCCAACCGGATCTTCAACGAACGCTTCGAGCCCACCTCGCGCAGCTATCTTGCAGGCGTGCAGCAGATGGTGGACACGGAACGCGCGCTGCTCGACGCCGCGGCCGAGCGCAGCAAAGAGATGCGCGCCAGCACCAGCCTGATGCTCGTCGTCTTCGGCGTGCTGTCGCTGGGCCTGGGCCTGGTGCTCGCCTGGCTGCTGGTGCGCAGCATCACGCATCCGCTGCGCCGCGCCGTCGAGGTGGCCGAGGCGGTGGCCGCCGGCGATTTGACCAGCCGCATCGAAGTGACGACGAAGGACGAGACCGGCCAGTTGATGCACGCGCTCAAGGGCATGAACGGCAGCCTGGCCAAGGTGGTGGGCGAAGTGCGCCACGGCACCGATGCGATCGCGACGGCTTCGGGACAGATTGCGGCGGGCAACCAGGACCTGTCTTCGCGCACCGAGGAGCAGGCCAGTTCGCTCGAGCAGACGGCGGCCTCGATGGAAGAGCTCACGAGCACCGTCAAGCAGAACGCGGACAACGCACGCCAGGCCAACCAGCTGGCGGTTTCCGCCTCTGAAGTGGCGGTGCGCGGCGGCGGCGTGGTCAGCCAGGTGGTGGACACCATGGGCTCGATCAACAGCTCGTCCAAGAAGATCGTCGACATCATCGGCGTGATCGACGGCATCGCGTTCCAGACCAACATCCTGGCGCTCAATGCTGCTGTCGAAGCCGCAAGAGCCGGCGAGCAGGGAAGAGGCTTCGCAGTCGTCGCCTCCGAAGTGCGCAACCTGGCCCAGCGTTCAGGTGCAGCCGCCAAGGAAATCAAGGGCCTGATCGACGACTCGGTGGACAAGGTCGAGGCCGGCAGCCGCCAGGTGGCCGAGGCGGGCCGCACGATGGACGAGATCGTCGACAGCGTCAAGCGCGTGACCGACATCATGGGCGAGATCACGGCGGCCAGCCAGGAACAGAGCACCGGCATCGAGCAGGTGAACCAGGCCATTGCACAGATGGACCAGGTCACGCAGCAGAACGCGGCGCTGGTCGAAGAGGCGGCGGCCGCGGCGCAGTCGATGCAGGAGCAGGCCGCGAGCCTGGTCGAGTCGGTCAGCGTGTTCAAGCTGGACAGCGACAACGCACCGCGCCCGCTCGTGCAGATGCAGGCCCGGGTGCAGCCGGCGCTGCCGCCGCGCAAGGCGGTGCCCGCGCTGAAGGCGCCCGCCCGGCCGGCGGCGGCCCGCCGCGCAGCCGGCACCCGTTCCGCTCCAAGGCTCGCCGCGGCCCAGGCTGCCGCGCCGGGCGACTGGACCGAGTTCTAACGCACCCCAGGAAAAAGAAAAATGAAATGGTTCCAGCAGCTTCGCGTCGCCGTCAGGCTGGTGCTCAGCTTTCTCGTGGTCGCGGCGGTGGGTGCCGCGGTGAGCGGGATCGGCATCATTCAGATGGGGCGCATCAACGCCTCGACTGAAGACCTCTACAGCCATGACCTGCGCGCGATCAAGGCCGTGCAGGCGGCCAACATCCAGCTGCTCGACGCGAGCCGCGCCCAGATGGGCCTGCTGTCGGCCGGCACCAAGGGCGAGCGCAACACCGGCTTCACGGAACTGAAGAACGCCGTGAGGGCGCTCGAATCGAACGTGGCCGAGGTCAAGCCCCTGCTCGAGGAGACGCCCGAAGGCCGCGAACTCAGCGAGCAGTACCAGCGCCTGATGCCGCCGCTGCGAAAGCACCTGGCCGATTTTGCCGACCTGATCGCCAAGCAGTCGCTGGACAGCTCGCAGTTCGAAGGCAGCGTGCCGCAGGAGAGCGAGCAGCTGCTCAAGGAGTCGCGCGCGCTGGAGAAAGTGCTCCAGCGCATGGTGGCCTACAGCGACCAGCAGGCCAAGGACAGCATGGAAGACGCCGCACGCACCTTCAAGACCTCGCGCCTGCTGATGGTGCTGATGGCGCTGGCCGGCATCGCCATCAGCGTGGGGCTCGGCGTGGTGGTGGCACGGCTCCTGGCGCGGCAGTTGGGCGGCGAGCCCGGCTACGCCGCCGATGTGGTCGGCCGCATCGCGAACGGCGACCTGAGCGAAAGCGTGCAGGCCCGCTCGGCCCGCGCCGGCAGCCTCTTGTTCTCGATCAAGCGCATGCAGGACCAGCTGACCGAGGTCGTGGTGCGGATCAAGAGTTCCAGCGATGCGATCGCGACCGCCTCGGGAGAGATTGCCGCGGGCAACCAGGATCTTTCTTCGCGCACCGAGGAGCAGGCCAGTTCGCTGGAGCAGACGGCGGCGTCGATGGAAGAGCTCACGAGCACCGTCAAGCAGAACGCCGACAACGCGCGCCAGGCCAATCAATTGGCGCTCTCGGCCTCCGAAGTGGCCGTCAAGGGCGGCAATGTCGTGGGCCAGGTGGTCGACACCATGGCCTCGATCAATGCGTCCTCGAAGAAGATCGTCGACATCATCGGCGTGATCGACGGCATCGCGTTCCAGACCAACATCCTCGCGCTGAATGCGGCAGTGGAAGCGGCACGTGCCGGTGAGCAGGGAAGAGGCTTCGCAGTGGTCGCTTCCGAAGTCCGCAACCTCGCCCAGCGCTCAGGCGCCGCCGCCAAGGAAATCAAGGGCCTGATCGACGACTCCGTCGGCAAGGTCGACATGGGCAGTGCCCTCGTGGGCGAAGCCGGCAAGACCATGGCCGAGATCGTGGGCAGCGTGAAACGCGTGACCGACATCATCGGAGAGATCACGGCCGCAAGCCAGGAACAGAGTACCGGCATCGAGCAGGTGAACCAGGCCATCGCGCAGATGGACCAGGTGACGCAGCAGAACGCGGCGCTGGTGGAAGAGGCGGCGGCTGCGGCGCAGTCGATGCAGGAGCAGGCCGCGAGCCTGGTGGAAGCCGTGAGCGTGTTCAGGCTCGAGGGCGCGGCCCCAACCCTGCATGCGCAAGCACCGCGCACGCCCGAGGCGCCGGCCCGGCCGCTCGCGAAGCCGCGCAAGAAGGAAGCGATGGCCTCCGCCACGCCGCTGACCCTGGCCGGCGGCGCTGCGGGTGCCGCAGGTGCCACGGGCGATTGGACCGAGTTCTAGACACCCACAGGAGAGAACTCTGATGAAAGCCGCAGCCACGGACCCGTCCCAGCCAACGCGCCCCTTCGTCTCGCTGGCGCGCGCGCTCACCGTCAGGGCCGCCCTTGCCATTCTTCTGGTGACGGGGCTGCTGCTCGCGGCGTTCTATGCGATCGGCTCTGCACAGCAGCAGCGCAGCGCCGCGCAATACGCCAATGCCAAGGCCGAAGCGATTGCGCGGTCGCTCGACATCTTCGACCGCACCATGCAGCTGACCGCGGAGAACGCGTACGGCGTCTTCCGGCGCCAGTTCGCGGCCACTTTCGTTGTCGAAGATGCGGCCCAAGGCATCGTGAGCAGCTACGGCACGCAGATCAATGGCGCGAGCACGAGCGAGGTGGATGCCTTCGCGCGGGATTTTCCCGGCGCCAACGCCACGGTGTTCGTGGCGCAGGGCGAAGACTTCCGCCGCATCACGACCTCGGTCAAGAAGGAGAACGGCGAGCGCGCCATCGGAACGCTGCTCGACCGCAAGAGCGCAGCGTATCCGGTGCTGCGCTCGGGCAAGAAATTCATCGGCCGCGTCATGCTGTTCGGGCGCCCCTTCATGACGGTCTACGAGCCGGTGCGCGACGCCGCGGACCAGGTCGTCGCCGTGCTCTACATCGGCCTGGACATCTCGCAGCAGCAGGCTTCCTTCGGCGAAGCGGTGGGCCAGAGCCGGATCTTCGACACGGGCGGGCTCTACATCGTCAACCCGGGCGCAGACCCTGCCGCTGCCACGCTCGTGTTCCATCCGTCGGCGGCCGGCAAGAAGCTGTCCGAGGTTGTGCAGGGCGCGGATCCGGCCGGGTGGCTCGCACGTTTGAAGGGCGAGGACGCCGCGTGGATCGAGGATGCACCCGCGGTGCTGCAGCCGGTGCAGCCGGGGCAGCGCTACGCGTCCGTGAGCAGGAGCGATGCGACCGGCTGGCTGGTCGTGGCGGAGATGCCCGCCTCGGAAGTGATGGCCGATCTCTACCGCGAGATGCGCCTGCTCGGCGGCATCATGGCGCTGGCCGCGCTGCTGCTGGGCGCGGGGCTGATCGTCTTCATCCGGCGCATGGTGCGGCCGCTTCGCGTACTGAGCGAGCATGTGCAGGCCATCGGCCAGGGCGACCTGTCACGGCCGCTGTCGTCCGACCGCCGCGACGAGATCGGCGTGATCACGCGAGCCGTCGAATCGATGCGCGGCGGCCTTGCCAAGGTGGTGGGCGGCGTGCGCCAGGGCACCGATGCGATCGCCACGGCTTCGGGCGAGATCGCGGCGGGCAACCAGGACCTTTCGTCGCGCACCGAGGAGCAGGCCAGCTCGCTCGAACAGACCGCGGCCTCGATGGAAGAACTGACCTCCACGGTGAAGCAGAACGCGGACAACGCGCGTCAGGCCAATCAGCTCGCGCTCTCGGCCTCCGAAGTGGCAGTGAAGGGCGGCAATGTGGTGGGGCAGGTGGTCGACACCATGGCCTCGATCAATGCGTCCTCGAAGAAGATCGTCGACATCATCGGCGTGATCGACGGCATTGCGTTCCAGACCAACATCCTGGCATTGAACGCAGCCGTGGAAGCGGCGCGTGCCGGCGAGCAGGGAAGAGGGTTTGCGGTCGTCGCCTCCGAAGTGCGCAACCTCGCGCAGCGCTCGGGCGCCGCCGCCAAGGAAATCAAGGGCCTGATCGACGACTCCGTCGGCAAGGTCGACATGGGCAGCGCCCTCGTGGGCGAGGCCGGCAAGACCATGGCCGAGATCGTGGGCAGCGTGAAACGCGTGACCGACATCATCGGAGAGATCACGGCCGCGAGCCAGGAGCAGAGCACCGGCATCGAGCAGGTGAACCAGGCCATTGCCCAGATGGACCAGGTGACGCAGCAGAACGCGGCGCTGGTGGAAGAAGCCGCCGCCGCGGCGCAGTCGATGCAGGAGCAGGCCGCGAGCCTCGTGCAGGCCGTGAGCGTGTTCAAGCTGGACGGCCCGCCGCGCCAGCCCGCAACCGCCCTGCGCCAAACCAGCCCTGTCCATTACCACGCGCCCGAGGTGGCGCCCATCTGAGGCCGCGCGCCTCCTTCACTCCCATTCGGTATTCAAAGATGAACTTCCTTTCCAACATGCGCATCGGAACGCGCCTGGCCATCGGCTTCGGCCTGGTTCTCGCGCTGACCCTGGTCTCGGCCGCCTTCGCCCTGGTGACCGCCCGAAGCAATGCCGAGGCCACGCGCCAGATGATGCAGAGCCCGCTCGCGAAGGAGCGGCTCATCTCCGACTGGTACGTGCTGACCTACTCGGCCATCGCGCGCACCGCGATGATTGCCCGCACCACCGACGAGACGCTTCCCGTCACCTTTGCCGACGTCATCTCCGACAGCGTCAAGAAGGGCGGCGAGACCATGGCCAAGGTCGAGGCCCTGCTGGTGACCGACGTCGAGAAGTCGACCTTCAAGTCCATCGTCGAGCTGCGGGCCAAGTACCAGGCCGCCAAGGACGCGGTGCAAAAAGCCAAGGCCAGCGGCACCCCGGGCGAAGCGGAGGCGGTTTTCAAGAACATCTTCCAGCCGGCCGCCAAGGCCTATGAAAGCCGGGTGCTCGAACTGCTGGCGCTCGAGCGCAAGGCGATCGACGACATGAGCCATGCAATCGACGCGGCCAACGAGCGAGGCTTCAACCTGCGCATCGTGCTCACGGTGCTCACGCTGGTGATCGGCGCGGCCTGCGCCTTCCTGATCGCGCGCAGCGTCACGCAGCCGCTGGGCCGCGCGGTGAAGGTGGCCGAAACCGTGGCGAGCGGCGATCTCGGCTCGGTGATCGAAGCCGACTCGCGCGACGAGACCGGCCAGCTCATGCAGGCGCTGAAGCACATGAACGAGAGCCTGGCCAGGGTGGTCGGCGAAGTACGCCAGGGCACCGACACCATCGCGACCGCATCGGGCCAGATCGCGGCGGGCAACCGGGACCTCTCGGCGCGCACCGAGGAACAGGCCAGTTCGCTCGAGCAGACGGCGGCCTCGATGGAAGAGCTCACGAGCACCGTCAAGCAGAACGCCGACAACGCACGGCAGGCCAACCAGCTGGCGCTCTCGGCCTCTGAAGTGGCCGTGAAAGGCGGCGGGGTGGTGGGCCAGGTGGTCGACACCATGGCGTCGATCAATGCGTCGTCCAAGAAGATCGTCGACATCATCGGCGTGATCGATGGCATTGCGTTCCAGACCAACATCCTGGCTCTGAATGCGGCCGTGGAAGCGGCACGTGCCGGTGAACAAGGCCGAGGCTTTGCAGTGGTGGCCTCCGAAGTGCGCAACCTCGCCCAGCGCTCAGGTGCAGCGGCAAAAGAAATCAAGGGCCTGATCGACGACTCGGTCGACAAGGTCGAGGCCGGCAGCCGCCAAGTGGCCGAGGCGGGCCGCACGATGGACGAGATCGTCGACAGCGTGAAACGCGTGACCGACATCATGGGCGAGATCACCGCAGCAAGCCAGGAACAGAGCACCGGCATCGAGCAGGTGAACCAGGCGATTGCGCAAATGGACCAGGTGACGCAGCAGAACGCGGCGCTGGTGGAAGAAGCCGCCGCTGCGGCGCAGTCGATGCAGGAGCAGGCCGCGAGCCTGGTCGAGTCGGTCAGCGTGTTCCGGCGCGCCGCCTGAAATGTTCCACCGGGCACTTCATTTTCCGCGCCGCCTGCCGATAGACAGGAAGCAGGCATCGCAAGCGATGCCCGGTGCCAACAAGAAAACGTTTTACAGGTAAAGCCTCATGTCGATGTTCCAAACGGGCCTGTCCGGCCTGAGCGTCGCGCGATCCGCGCTCATGACGACGGCCCACAACACGGCCAACGTGTACACCGCCGGCTACAGCCGGCAGACCGCGCTGGTCTCGTCCAACGGCGGCACGACGACCGGTGCGGGGTTCATCGGGAACGGCGCGCGCGTCACTACGGTGCAGCGCAGCTACGACGGCTATCTCACGGCCCAGCTCAACGGCGCCGAGGCCGCGGGCGCGGCGCTCGCGAGCTACGGATCGCAGATCAACCGCATCGACTCGCTGCTGGCCGACAAGACCGCGGGCCTCACGCCGCTGATGCAGAGCTTCTTTGCCAGCGTGCAGGGCGTGGCCAACACGCCGGCCGATCCGGCGGCGCGCCAGCAGCTCATCAGCGCGGCGCAGACGCTGGCCAACAAGTTCCGCGCCACCGACCAGTACCTCACCGACCTGAACGGTTCGGTCAACGACCAGATCGAAGGCAGCACCGGGCAGATCAACACCTATGCCAAGCAGATCGCGAGCCTGAACCAGCAGATCAGCCAGCTCAGCGCCATGGCCGGCGGCCAGCCGCCCAACGACCTGATGGACCAGCGCGACCAGCTGGTGAGCGAGCTCGGCAAGATCGTGGGCGTGAAGGTGCTGGAGCAGGACAGCGGCCAGTACAACGTCTTCATCGGCAACGGCCAGACGCTGGTGCTGGGCGACCGGGCCGCGCAGCTGCAGGCGGTGTCGTCCGCCGCCGATCCCACGCGCAAGGCGGTGGCGCTGGTCGGGCTCACCGGCACGGTGTCCGAACTCAACGACGACGTGATTGCTGGCGGATCGCTGGGCGGCCTGCTGGCCTTCCGCGCCGAGACGCTCACCCCCACGCAGAACGCCGTCGGCCGCCTGGCCATGGCGCTGGGCAGCGAGTTCAACGAGCAGCACAAGCTGGGCGTCGACCTGAACGGCGTGCTGGGCACCGACTTCTTCTCGCAAGCCACGGCGGGCGTGTTTTCCAATGCGCGCAACGGGGGCGACATGGTGCTCGGTGCCAGCGTGGCCGACACCTCGCAGCTCACGACCAGCGACTATTCGGTGCAGGTGAAGGACGTGGCTGGCACGCTCACCTACAGCGTCACGCGGCTGTCGGACAAGCAGCCGATGGGCGACTTCACCAGCTTCCCCGCCAGCTTCGACGGCGTGAGCCTCGCGGTGGCCAGCGGCACCGCGCAGGCGGGCGATTCCTTCCTGGTGCAGCCGACGCGCACCGGCGCGCGCGACATGGACGTGCTGGTGCGCGACACCGCTAAGGTGGCCGCCGCGTCGCCGCTGGCCACGGGCAAGGCGGTCGGCAACAAGGGCACCGGCGCGCTGAGCCCGGCCGTGGTCGATTCGGCCTACCTGGCCACGCCGCTGGCCGGCACGGTCACGCTCGGCTACGACGCCGCGGCCAACACGCTGACGGGCTTTCCAGCGACCTCCGCCGTGACGGTGACGCTGGCCGACGGCACATCGACCAGCTATGCCGCCGGTACGGCCGTGCCCTACACCGCGGGCGCTTCCATCCGCTTCGACGGCATCGAGGTCAAGCTCAGCGGCGCGCCTGCCGATGGCGACACCTTCACCATCGGCAAGAACGCCGGCGGCGTGTCCGACGGCAGCAACGCGCTGCGTCTTGGCGCGCTGCAGCGCAAGACCGCGATGGACGGCGGCACCTCCACCTTCAACGGCGCCTTCGCCAAGCTGGTGAGCGAGGTGGGCAACCGCGCCATGGAAATCCGCGTGGCCTCGGCCACGCAGGAAGGCGTGACGGGCCAGATCCGCGCGAGCCGCGATTCGATCTCGGGCGTGAACCAGGACGAGGAAACCGCCAACCTGCTGATGTACCAGCAGATGTACCAGGCCAATGCCAAGGTGATCCAGACCGCGTCGACCATGTTCGACGCGATTCTGGGCATTCGCGGCTGAGCCGGCCGCATTTTTCCAAAGAAGATCTTCAGGAGCCGCGATGCGCATCAGCACCCAATCCTTCTACGCCCAGAGCATGAACTCGCTCGGTTCGCAGCAGCAGCAGCTGTTCCGCATCCAGCAGCAGCTCGCTGCGGGCACCAAGTTCCTGACGGCTGCCGACGATCCGGTGGCCGCCGCGCGCGCGCTGGGCGTGAGCCAGTCGATGGCGGAGTCGGCGCAGTACGCCACCAGCCGCAGCCGCGCGATGCTCTCGCTCTCGCAGGAAGAGACCGCGCTGAAGTCGGTCACCTCGATCATGCAGAACATGAAGACGCTCGCGGTGCAGGCGGGCAACGGCACGCTGTCGGATGCGGACCGCGCCTCGCTGGCCACCACGCTGCAGGGCAACCTGGACCAGCTCGTGAACGTGGCCAATGCCGACGACGGCAACGGCCAGTTCCTGTTCGCCGGCTTCAAGAGCGGGAGCCAGCCCTTCGTGGCCGGCGCCGCCGGCGGCATCCAGTACATGGGCGACCAGGGCCAGCGGCTGATGCAGGTCGACGTGTCGCGCCAGATGTCCACCACGGACGACGGGCGCAGCGTGTTCCAGTCGGTGCAGGGCGGCGCGGGCTACGTGAGCTCGGCGGGCGCGGCCAACACCGGCTCCGGCGTCTTCGGCGCCGTGGGCGTGACCGACGCGGGTGCGGCCAACTACGGCAAGGACTTCGTCATCAGCTTCAGCGGCGGCAACTACACGGTGGCCACGCAGGAGACGCCGCCTGTGGTGGCCGCATCGGGCGCCTACGTGCCGGGCGCCGCCATCTCGTTCGGCGGCCTGCAGATCACCATGAGCGGCGCGCCGGCCGATGGCGACACCTTCCAGGTGGCCACCGCGCGCAATGCGGGCACCGACGTGTTCGCCGCCATCGGCGAACTGGTCACCGCGCTCAGGCAGCCGCTCGCCGGCAATGGCGATTCGGCGAAGGCCGACCTGCTCAACGCGCTCAGCACCTTCAATGTCAAGATCACCAACGCGCACGACAACGTGCTCACCGTGATGTCGTCGATCGGCTCGCGCATGAACGAGATCGACGCGCTCGACACCAGCGGTGCCTCGCGCGGCCTGACCGACAAGGCCTACCTCTCGGAACTGGTGGACCTGGACCCGGCCAGCGCCATCTCGGAATTCCTGCAGCGCCAGACCTCGCTCCAGGCCACCCAGCAGACCTTCGCGCGGCTGCACAGCATCGCGCTGTTCAACTACCTGTGAATGGGAAGGGGCGTGCGGCTCAGGGCCGCAGCGCCTGCATCAGCTGCGGCAGCGAAGACAGCGCGGCGGCAAAGCGCGGCTCCAGGAAGGCGCCGAGCTGCGGCATCAGCAGCTGCAGCATGCCGATGCCCGCCAGCAGCGTGAGCGGAAAGCCCACCGCAAAGATGCTGAACTGCGGCGATGCGCGGTTCAGGATGCCCATCGCAAGGTTGAGCGTGAGCAGCGCGGTCACCAGCGGCAGCGCCAGCATCAACCCGTTGGCGAAGATGCGGCCGCCGCCGGACACCAGCAGCATCCAGCCCTGCGCCGCCAGCGGCGCATCGGCAATGGGCAGCGTGTGGAAGCTGTCGGCCAGCGCGGCCAGCATCAGCAGGTGGCCGTCCACCGCCAGGAAAAGAAGAATGGCCAGCATGTGCATGAGCCGCGCGACCACCATGGTGGCGCCGCCGGCCATGGGGTCGAAGAAGGACGCGAACGACAGGCCCATCTGCAGGCCGATGTACTCGCCCGCCGCCAGCACGGCGGCAAACACCATGCGCATCGTGAAGCCGATGGCGCCGCCGATGAGCACCTGCTGCACGATGATCCACACGCCACCCGCGGAGACCACCGGCACCGCGGGCATCGGCCCGAGCGTGGGCGCGATGGCCACCGCCAGCAGCGCGGCAATGGCCACCTTGGTCTGGCGCGCGACGCCGGGCTCGCCGAACACCGGCGCGGTGCTCACCAGCGCCAGCATGCGGACGAAGGGCCACAGGAAGGCCGTCAGCCAGGCGGTCAGCTCCGCCGAGGTGACGGAGAAGATGGCGGGCATGTCGGCGCGCGCTCAGGCGACCAGCTGCGGGATGCTCGAGAACAGCGTGCGGATGTAGTCGAGCATCTGCGCCAGCATCCAGGGGCCGGCCAGCACCAGCACCGCGAACACCGCCAGCAGCTTGGGAATGAAGGACAGCGTGGCTTCGTTGATCTGCGTCGCAGCCTGGAAGATGCTGATGACCAGGCCCACGACCAGCGCCACCAGCAGCATCGGCGCGCCCAGCAGCAGCGAGACGTGGATGGCCTGGCTGCCCAGGGACATGACGGATTCGGGTGTCATTGCGCGCCTCTAAAGATAAAAGCTCTGGGCCAGTGCGCCGATCAGCAGCTGCCAGCCATCGGCCATGACGAACAGCATCAGCTTGAAGGGCAGCGCGATGGAGGCGGGCGGCACCATCATCATGCCCATCGACATCAGCACGCTGGCCACCACCAGGTCGATGATGAGGAACGGAATGAAGATGGTGAAGCCGATCTGGAACGCGGTCTTCAGCTCGCTGATCACGAACGAAGGCAGCAGGATGCGCAGCGGCACTTCTTCTGGGCCCTGCATGTCGGGCGTCTTCGCGAGCCTGGCGAACAGGGCCAGGTCGTTCTCGCGCGTCTGCTTCAGCATGAAGGACTTGAAGGGCGCAATGCCTTTCTCGAGCGCCTTCTCGGCCGTGATCTTGTTCTCGGAAAAAGGCTTGTAGGCCTCGTCGTGGACCTTGTCGAACACCGGCGCCATCACGAAGAAGGTCAGGAACAGCGACAGGCCCACCAGGATCTGGTTGGGCGGCGACGACTGCGTGCCGATGGCCGTGCGCAGCAGGCCCAGCACGATGAGGATGCGCGTGAAGCTCGTCATGCTCAGCAGCAGCGCCGGCAGGAAGCTGAGCGAGGTCAGCATCACCAGCGTCTGCACGCTGAGCGACCAGGTCTGGCTGCCGCCCGGCCCGGGCGTGCTGGTGAGGCCGGGCAGGCCCTGAGCCGACGCCGCCATCGGCAGCGCGAGGGCGAGCAGCATCAGCGCGAAGCCGGCAAGGCTTCGTTGGCGGGCGATGCGCATCATGGGTGGGGCCGCTGAAGGCCGAGCGAGTCGCGCAGCTTCTGGGCGAACAGGCCCGCCGCGCCGGCCAGGCGGGCGTCGGGCATGGCGCTGGCCGGCGGCGCCGCGGGCAGAACCTGTGCCGGCAGTGAATGCAGCGCATTGACGCGGCCGGCCGCAACGCCCAGCACCAGCCAGGTGCCGCCGACCTCGACCACCACCACGCGCTCGCGCTGGCCGACCATGGTGCTGGAGACCACCTTCACCGACTGGCCGCCGCCCAGGCGCTGCAGGCCGAAGCGGCGCGCGGCCCAGGCGCACAGGAAGATCAGGCCCAGCACCGTGAACATGCCGAAGCCGGCCTGCAGCAGGCTGGAGGCGCCCACGGCCGGCGCGGCGGCCTCCACGGGCGAGGGCACGGTCGGCAGCGCGGCGTGGGCGGCAACGCAGGCCGCGGCCGCGAACGAAGCCGCGGCCTGCCGCAGCCGGCGGGCGAAGAGGCTCATGACCGGCCGAGCTTCTGCATGCGCTCGGAGGGGGTGACGATGTCGGTCAGGCGGATGCCGTACTTCTCGTTGACCACCACCACTTCGCCCTGCGCGATCAGGTAGCCGTTGATCAGCACGTCCAGCGGCTGGCCGGCCAGGCCGTCGAGCTCGACCACCGAGCCCTGCGAAAGTTGCAGCAGGCTCTTGATGGTGATGCGCGTGCGGCCGAGCTCGGCCGTGAGCTGCACCGGCACGTCGAGGATGCGCTCCACGTCCACCGGCGAGCCGGCGCCGGTCGCCATGGCCTGCAGCGGCTGGAACACGCGGCTGCCCGCGGGAGCAGCAGCCGGTGCGGGAGCGGGAGCGATTGCCGGCGGGGCGGCAGGGGGGGCGAAGGCGGGCGCGGGCGCGGAGGCCGCGGTCTGCTCGGCCAGCGCGCTGGCCCAGTCGTCCGCATCGCTGGTGGATGGGGTGTTGTCAGTCATGGTCGTTCTTCGGATCGCTGTCTTGGTGGGAGATCATCTGCAGCACGCGCAGGGCATAGCGCTCGTTCGACACGCCGTAGCCGCATTCCATGACCGGAATGCCGTCCACGCGCGCGGTGATCGACGTGGGAAGCTCGATGGGCAGCACGTCGCCCACCTGCAGCTTGAGCACCTCGCCAATGGTCGAGGGCAGCGTGATGAATTCGGCGCTGAGCTCCACGTCGGCGCTCTGCATCTGCTGGGACATCTGGCGCACCCAGCGCTTGTCGACCTCGATCTCGTCCTGCACCGGGTTGGACAGCAGGTCGCGGATCGGCTCGATCATCGAATAGGGAATGCACACGTGCAGGAAGCCGCCCACCGGGCCGAACTCGATCTGCAGCGTGGTGTTGATCACCACCTCGTTGGGCGCGACGATGTTGGCGAGCTTGCCGTGCATCTCGGCGCGCACGTAGTCGAAGCTCAGCGGGAACACCGGCTGCCAGGCGTCGGCATAGCACTGCAGCGTGAGGTTCAGGAGGCGCTTGATGATGCGCTGCTCGGTGCGTGTGAAGTCGCGCCCCTCGACGCGCACGTGGTAGCGCCCGTCGCTGCCGAACAGGTTGTCCACCACCAGGAACACCAGCTTCGGATCGAACACGAACAGCGCCGTGCCGCGCAGCGGCTTCATGTGCAGCATGTTGATGTTGGCCGGCACCGGCAGGTGGCGCACGAACTCGCCGTACTGCTGGATGTGCACCGGCCCGACCGAGATGTCGGGGCTGCGGCGCATGAAGTTCAGCAGCGAGCTGCGCAGGTGGCGGGCAAAGCGCTCGTTGATGA
This sequence comes from Variovorax sp. V116, assembly GCF_041154435.1. Classification (NCBI taxonomy): domain Bacteria; kingdom Pseudomonadati; phylum Pseudomonadota; class Betaproteobacteria; order Burkholderiales; family Comamonadaceae; genus Variovorax; species Variovorax sp. V116. Next base: position 4,314,804 of record NZ_AP028661.1, on the reverse strand, counting down.
CTTCGAGCGTGTGCATGCGGCTGCGCACCACGCGGTCGGGCGCACCCAGGTCGTACACCGGCAGGCCGTCCGCGCGGGCGGCGGCGCCGTCGCTCTGCTCGGGCGCGCCGCCGGTGACGCCCTGCAGCAGCGCGTCGACCTCGTCCTGGGAGAGCACTTGTTCGTAGGCCATGGATCGGCGGTCCGGAAAGGGTTACTGCACCACGAAGGTGTTGAAGGACACGCTGGCGATCTCCTGCGGCGGCAGGCCGGCGCCCAGCGGGCGGCTCAACTCGACGCGGATCTCCTCGGCCAGGCGGGCCTTGTCGGCGGTCGTCACCAGCGACTCGGGCGGGCGGTTCGACAGCAGCAGCAGCACCCGGCTGCGGATCTCGGGCATGAATTCGACGATGCGCGCCTTGGCCTGCTCGTCATGCACCTTGAGGGCCACGCCCACGTGCAGGAAGCGGCCGCGGCCTTCGGACTGCACGTTGACGGTGAGCGGCTCCAGCGTCACGAAGATCGGCTTCTCCGGCACCGGCGCGGCGGCTGCGGCAGGCTCGGCCGGTGCGCGCTGGCGCAGCAGGAAGTAGCCGCCGGCAGCGGCCAGCGCGCCAACCAGCGCGACGATCAGGAGCACGATCCACAGCTTCGATGGACGTGCGGGGGAAGGGGGAACGGGGGCGAGTGCGACAGGAGGACTGGTAGCCATAAGGGTGCTGCGAAGCGAATCGGTTTCGGACTATTCTTTGCCAGGTGGCTGGCAGGCGAAGGGCTGATCAAGCGCGGGAAAAGGCCTCAGATCCCGCGTTCACCGTCTCATGCGAAGGTGTCGACGCCGGCACTGGGCCGGCGAAGCGCGGCGGGCGCCGGCATGCTGCGCAGCGGCTCGGTGGTGGCAATGGCTGGCACGCGGCTCGCGCCCGGGTAGTCGGCCTGCCGCTGCGACCCCTGCTGCGGGGGCGGCTGGCCGAAGGCGCCGCCCTGGCCGGCGAAGGGATGCGATTCCGCGCCGACCGAGGCCTGGCCCAGGCTGATGCCGTGGTCGGCAAGGCTGGTGCGCAATTGCGGCAAGGCCACCTCGAGCGCCTTGCGCACGCTCTCGTGGGCCGAGGTGAACATCGCCTGCGCCTGGTTGTCGCCCATGGTGAGCGTGACCTTGAGCGGGCCGAGGCCGGCCGGGTTGAGGTTCAGCTCGGCCACCTGGTAGCCCGCCGCGGTCATGCGCAGCACCTGGTGGCCGATGGCCTTGCCCCAGGCGGCCGAGCCGACGGACGGCTCCACGCTGAGGATGGGCGTGTGCGGCGAAGCCGGCGGCACGTTCGTGCGCGCGGCAGCGGCCGCGGCCGGCGTGAACGGCATCGCGGTGGCCACGCTGGTGGAAGTGGGCGCCGCGTCGGATGCGGCGGCCAGGTCGGCGGTCTTGTCGGCGGAGATCATGGCGGTGGCCGGTGCCGAGTCGGTGTCGGCATCGGCGGAGAGGGAGGCGGTGGAGGCGCCGCGGGGGTCGGTGGCTGCTGCTGCGGAAGCCGCGGTGGTGGCGGCGGCGTCGGGCGCTGCAGCATCGGCAGCCGGGATCGCGGCTGGGGCCGTGCCCGCGGCGGCCGGCGGCGGCACAGCGGCTGCGGCCTGCATGGCGGCGCGTGCCTCCGCCGGCTGCGCGGTGTCCGGGGCCGCGGCCTGCTGTGCACCGTCTGCCGGCTTCGCCTGCGCAGTGCTTTCGCCTTCGGCATCCGCCGCGACGGCCGTCTGGCCTGCCGCAGCGTCCGAGGTCTCTCCAGCCAGCGTGTCGGCCGGCGCATCGCCCGGCACCACGGCCTGGACGCCATCGGGCACCGAGGCGGCGGCGGACGCACCGGCTGCAAGTGCAGCAGTAGCGGCAGCTGGCGGCGCCACCAGCGGCGCAAAAAAAGACATCGGCAGCAACTCGGCGGGAAGCTCGTCCTTGCGGTCGCCGGCGCGCGAGGCCTTTCGGCGGTGCGTGGTTGCCAGTGCGGACGATTCGGCCTCTTCGGGCGCCTGCGCTGCGCCTGCGTTGCGCGAGCGGGCCAGCGCCGCGTCGAAGCTGCGGCCGCCGGGTTCCTCGGCGTTGCGGCCGCGTGCACCGGCGGCGGTGGAAGAAGCCGCGGAGGCAGCCGCGTTCGGGCTGAAGGAAGGGGCGATGGGGGAAGGCATGTGCGTCAGGGTGTCGGTTGGGAGGCGCGGTCGAAGAACTTGCGTGCCGTGCGCTCGTCGCTGTCGCGCTGCTCGCGCCGCGCGCCGACCACGAGTTCCTGCCGCCGTGCGCGTTCGGCCAGCGCGTCGAAGGAGTTCAGGCGCCGCTTGTGCTGCTGCCATTCGCTGCGGCCATGGTCGAGCCGGCTGGCCGCCTGTGCGGCGATGGCCTGCTGCTGCTGGATGGCGCCGTCGAGCGTGCCGAGGAAATTGCGGTAGTTGTGCCACTGGGCCGAGGGCAGGCCGTTCTCCATCAGCACCTGCAGCTGGTCGCTGTAGTCCTGGCGGTACTGCAGCAGCAGCTCCAGCTTCTGGTGGGCGCTGACCTGCGCGTTCTGCAGCAGGCCGAGCTGGCGCGCCGCATCGTCGGTCCGTGTGCGGGCGAGGTCGGTGAGCGTGTCGAGCGGAAGCTTGTGCGGCATGGCAACTCCTGTGGAAGGGAAATGGATCAGGCGGATTCGAAGAGGCTGCCCATGCGCTCGATCGAGGCGGCGTAGTCGCAGCGCTCGTGCATCGATTGCTGCAGGAAGGCCTCGATGCGCGGATAGAGCGCAATGGCCTGGTCGAGCTGCGGGTCGTGGCCGGCCGCATAGGCGCCGACGCTGATCAGGTCGCGGTTGCGCTGGTAGCGCGAGAGCGCTTGCTTGAAGCGGCGCACGGTGTCGAACTGCGAGGGCTCGATCAGCGCCGTCATCGCGCGGCTGATGGAGGCCTCGATGTCGATCGCCGGGTAGTGGCCGGCCTCGGCCAGCGTGCGCGACAGCACCACGTGGCCGTCGAGGATGGCGCGGGCCGAATCGGCGATCGGGTCCTGCTGGTCGTCCCCTTCGGACAGCACGGTGTAGAAGGCCGTGATCGAGCCGCCGCGGCCGTTGGCGTCGCGCGCGCCGTTGCCGGCGCGCTCCACCAGCGCGGGCAGCTTGGCGAACACCGAAGGCGGGTAGCCCTTGGTGGCGGGCGGCTCGCCCACGGCCAGCGCGATCTCGCGCTGCGCCATCGCATAGCGCGTGAGCGAATCCATGATCAGCAGCACGTCGCGGCCCTGGTCGCGGAAGTACTCGGCCAGGCAGGTGGCATAGGCCGCACCTTGCAGCCGCAGCAGCGGCGAGTTGTCGGCCGGCGCGGCCACCACCACCGAGCGCGCCAGGCCTTCCTCGCCCAGCGTGTTCTCGATGAAGTCCTTGACCTCGCGGCCGCGTTCGCCGATGAGGCCGACCACGATCACCTCGGCGCTGGTGTAGCGCGCCATCATGCCCAGCAGCACGCTCTTGCCGACGCCCGAGCCCGCGAACAGGCCCATGCGCTGGCCGCGGCCCACGGTGAGCATGGCGTTGATGGCGCGCACGCCCACGTCGAGCACCGAATCGATCGGCGCGCGCGCGAGCGGATTGATCGGCGGCGCGCCCAGCGGCACCCGGCGGCTCACGTCGAGCGGGCCGAGCCCGTCGAGCGGCCGGCCGGCGGCATCGACCACGCGGCCCAGCATGCCTTCGCCCACCGGCAGCCGCTTGGTGTGGGCATCGCCGGAAGCGCCGCCCGCAAACTGCGCAGGACCGGGCCGCGCAAACACGCGCGCACCCGGCAGCAGGCCGGCCACTTCGCTTTGCGGCATCAGGAACAGGCGGTCGCCGGCAAAGCCGACCACTTCGGCCTCGGCATGGCGCTGCGGATAGCCGGGCGGCAATTCGATCAGGCAGTCGCTGCCGACCGGCAGCTGCAGGCCCACGGCCTCCAGCACCAGGCCGACGGCGCGCGTCAGGCGGCCCGAGGTGGCGATGGTTGCGCACAGGCCGACCTCGCCGCGGGCCTGCGCGAGCGTGCCGAGCCAGGACTTGAGGTGCGGGTTGACGGCGCCGGGCGCGGCGGTGTTGGCGGTGGCTTGCATGGCTTCAGGCTCCATCGGGTTCGGCATCGCGCGAGAAGGCGCCGGCCACGCGCTTCCAGCGGGTCTCGAGCGAGGCGTCCATCTCGCCGCTCGCGGAGCGCACGCGGCAGCCGCCACGGGCCAGGGCGTCGTCGGCGCGCAACTGCCAGCCCGCGGCTTGCAATTCGCCGCCGAGGCTGTTCTTCACCAGCGCCAGGTCGTCGGGATGCAGCAGCAGGCGCGGTTCGCCCTGCAGCGCGGGTTCGGTGTGCAGCAGGTCCTGCACCAGCGCAAGAACCCATTCGGGCTCGACGCGCAGGGTGCGGTGGATCACCTGGCGCGCGACGTCGAGCGAAAGCGCCAGGATGGCATCGGCCAGCTCGCTCTCGGCGCTGCGCAGCGCGGCCGGCAGCGAGGCGGCCAGCGCGCGCAACTGCTCGGCATGCGCGCTGGCCGCGGCCAAGCCGGCCGCCAGGCCTTCGGCGCGCCCCTCGGCATGGCCTTGCGCCCAGCCCTCGCGGCGGCCTTCGGCCTCGCCGGTGGCGCGCGCTTCCAGCCGCAGGCGTTCGAGCTCGGCCTCGCGTGCCAGCGCGGCCGGGTCGACGCGCGGCGCTGCGGGCACTTCGATGCTGGCGCTGCGCGCCGCGAGCGCGTCCGCGTCGATCGCGCCCATCTCCCAGCGCTGCCAGGCGGACAGGCGCGGACGCGCGGCGGCAGGAAAGGCGTCAGACGAAATCATCGGTACCAGGCGCGGCTACGACGATCTCGCCGGCATCGGCCAGGCGGCGCACGACCTGCAGGATCGCCTTCTGCTCGGTCTCGACCTGCGACACGCGCACCGGGCCGCGCAGCTCGATGTCCTCGCGCAGCGTCTCGGCGGCGCGCTGCGACATGTTCTTGAGGAATTTCTCGCGCAGCTCGGGCGCCGAGCCCTTGAGCGCGACGATGAGCGAATCGGACTCGATGTCCTTGAGCAGGCGCTGGATGTAGCGGTCCTCCAGGTCGAGCAGGTTCTCGAACACGAACATCTCCTCGACGATGCGCTGGGCCAGCGCCTCGTCATGGGCGCGCACGTGGGCAATGGCCTCTTCCTCCTGCGCGCTGTTCATCAGGTTGACGATCTCGGCCGCGGTGCGCGCGCCGCCCAGGCGGCTGCGCTTGAGGCCTTCGCCCGAGAGCATCTCGGTGAGCACGTCGGTCAGCTCGGCCAGCGCGGCCGGCTGCACGCCGCCGAAGGTGGCCACGCGCAGGATCACGTCGTGGCGCAGGCGCTCGGGCAGCCGTTCGAGCACCTCGGAGGCCTTCTTGCGGTCCAGGTGGACCAGCAGCGTGGCCAGGATCTGCGGATGCTCGTCGCGCACCAGCTCCACCACCTCGCCGGCTTCCAGGTCGTTGAGCCGCTCGATGCCGCCGTGCGGCTCGTCGGGTTGCAGGATGTCCTCGAGCAGGTTGCTCGCGCGGTCGTCGCCCAGCGCCTTGCGCAGCACGGCGCGGATGTAGCTGCCCGAGCCCAGGTGCAGCGCGGACAGCTGCTCGGTCTCCATGCGGAACTCGGCCAGCACGGCCGCGAGCTCGTCCTTGGAGACCTGGCTCAGCCGCGCCATGGCCACGCCCAGTGCCTGCACCTCGGTGGCCGGCAGGTGGTGCAGCGTGGCCGCGGCGCGGTCCTCGCCCAACGACATCAGCAAGATTGCGCTCTTCCGGGTGCCTGCGTCGCTCATGAATTCATCCAATGCTTGATCAGCGTGGCGACCAGGCGCGGGTCCTGGTCGGCGGTCTGGTGTGCGTAGTCGAGATCGGCCTTCTGGCGCTCGATCTCGCGCAGCCGCGCGTTGTTCTGCGCGACCGTTCCGTCGTCGTCGGCCGCGCCAGGGGCGGCCGGCGCCGCTTCGGGCACCGCGGCGGCGGGCGGCGCGAGGTGCTTGCGCAGCAGCGGCCGCAGCACCGCGAACCAGGCGAACAGCGCGAGGCCAGCCACCAGCAGGTACTGCGCGATGGTCATGGCGAGTCCGAGGTTGGCGGGGTCGCGCCAGAACGGCAGCGCGGGCCCGGCTTCTGCGTCGCCGCCTTCGCGGGCGAAGGCGCTGTTGACCACGTTGAGCGAGTCGCCGCGCTCCTGGCTGAAGCCCATCGCTTCCTTGACCAGGTTGCGGATCTGCTCGATCTCGGCCGGCGTGAGCGCGCGCTGGCCCGGCTTGCCGGCGCTGTCCGCGGTGTCGCGGTGGTTCACCACCACGGCCACCGACAGCCGCCTCACGCCGCCCGCGCCCTGCTGCACATGGCGGATCGAACGGTCGAGCTCGTAGTTGGTCGTCACGTCCTTGCGCGAGCTGCCCGGTGCCGTGCTGGCTGCCGTGGCGGTTGCCGCGGCCTTCGGCGCAGCTGCCGCGGCGTTCGGCGGCGCGGTGATCGGCGCGCTCGGCGTCTGCGGCGGCTGGTTCGACAGCGCGCCCGGCACGCCGCCCGGCGGCGTGGCGCCCTGCTGCATCGACTCGCTGGACTGCTGGCTGCGGATGGCTGCGGCGCGCGGGTCCTGGTTCGGCTTGTAGCTTTCCTCGGTGCGCTCGACCACGGAAAAGTCGATCTCGGCCGCCACCTGCGCGCGCACGTTGCTCGCGCCCACGAGGGGCTGCAGGATCGCCTCGATGCGGCGGATGTAGCCCTGCTCGATTTCCTGCGCGTACTTGAGCTGGCTCACGTCCAGCCCGCGGGCGCCGGCATTGGCGGCCGACAGCAGGTTGCCGTGCTGGTCGACCACCGTCACGCTCTTGGCGTCCAGGTCGGGCACGCTGCTGGAGACCATGTGCACGATGGCGCTGACCTGGCCCTCGTCGATGCTGCGGCCGCGGTGCAGCGTCAGGATCACGGAGGCCGAGGGCTTCTTCTGGTCGCGCACGAAGAGCGAAGGCTTGGGCAGCGCCAGGTGGATGCGCGCCGATTCCACCGAGCCGATCGATTCGACCGAGCGCGCCAGCTCGCCTTCGAGCCCGCGCTGGTAGTTGACCTGTTCGGCGAAGTTGCTGGTGCCGAACTTCTGGTTGTCCATCAGCTCGAAGCCGACCCCGCCGCCCTTGGGCAGGCCCTGCGACGCGAGCTTCAGGCGCACTTCGGGCACCCTGTCGCGCGCCACCAGGATCGCGCCGCCGCCTTCGGCGAACTTGTAGGGCACGTTCATCTGCTGCAGCGACGCGATGATGGCGCCGCCGTCGCGGTCCGTCACGTTGGTGTAGAGCACGCCGTAGTCGGGCGCGCGGCTCCACAGCAGGAACGCCGCGGCGGCCGCGGCAATGGCGGCCGCGCCGACGATCAGCGGCAGCTTCGGCTGGGTGCGCAGGCGCTCGGCAAGGCCGGAGGCGGGCGAGGGCGCCGGGCCGGTGCCCGCGGGGGCCGCCGAACTCATTGCGCAGGCTCCGCCGCGGCCAGGTGCACGGGGCGGCGCGGGATCATGTCGAGGGGCTGGAGGCTTCGATGTTCTGGGGTCATGCCGAGGGGGCCGTGGTGTCGTCAGCGAGCTATGGGTTCGGCGTTGATTCTCAGCAGCCGGGCCATATTCGATTGGTCGAACAACTGCGGGTTTTGCCGTCAGTTGGGCGCATGTCGCCGGGGCTTCGCCTGCTACGCTGAAAACACGCGGGAAGGCCCTGGGCCTCCCTCTTCATATCCAGATCCAACCCATCCAGAGAGAGCTCTCCATGTCGATCACCGCCATCGAATCCGTCCTGCAGCAGATGCGCGCCACCGCGCTCCAGAGCGGCATTGCGCAACCCGCCGCCGAGGCGGCCCAGCCCGGGGCCTTCGCGGCCGAGCTGCGCCGCTCGCTCGACAGCATCAGCACCGCGCAGACCAAGGCCTACGGCCAGGCCGAGGACTTCGAAATGGGCAAGCCCGGCGTGGCGCTGAACGACGTGATGGTCGACCTGCAGAAGGCCAACGTGGCTTTCCAGACCGGGCTGCAGGTGCGCAACCGGCTGGTGGCGGCCTACCAGGAAGTGATGAACCTGCCCGCCTGAGCGCCGAGGTTGTGGGGCGCGCATCTTTTTTTGCGCCGGACTCTAAATGTTTGAAAAGCCCTGCCGATAACTAAACCAACGATGGCTTGAGTCTCACAGTGGGAGCGGGTCCAGCGTTGCGGCCTGAGGGCCGGAGTCCACAACCTTTGTCTATCAGGAGTCGAACATGGCGCAAGTCATCAACACCAACAGCCTTTCCCTGCTCACGCAGAACAACCTCAACGCGTCGCAATCGTCGTTGAACACGGCGATCCAGCGCCTGTCCTCCGGCCTGCGCATCAACAGCGCCAAGGACGACGCCGCCGGCCAGGCCATTGCGAACCGCTTCACGGCCAACATCCGCGGCCTGACGCAAGCCTCGCGCAATGCCAACGACGGCATCTCGCTGGCGCAGACGACGGAAGGCGCGCTCAAGGAAGTGAACAACAACCTGCAGCGCGTTCGCGAACTGTCGGTGCAAGCCGCCAACGGCAGCAACTCCGGCAGCGACCTGCAATCCATCCAGGACGAAATCAAGCTGCGCCTCGGTGAAATCGACCGCGTGTCCAAGCAGACCGACTTCAACGGCGTGAAGGTCCTGTCGTCGTCGGCCAAGCCGCTGACCGTGCAGGTCGGCGCCAACGACGGCGAGACCATCGACATCGACCTGAAGGAAATCAGCTCGAAGACGCTCGGCATGCAAGGCTTCAACGTCAACGGCCCGCAAGCCAAGACCGGCGCGAGCTTCGACGGCACCGCCACGATGGTCGGCACCTCGGCCGACGTGGACGCCGCCGCCGCACAGAAGGTGTACGGCGCAACGACCAACGTCACGACCTCCGCTGTGACCGAAAAGACCGGCGGCACGCTGGCAACCAGCCTGGGCGTGGCTGCCGGTAGCGTGACCTTCGGTGCCAACGCACTGAGCGACAAGGCTGGCAACTGGTACGCGGAAGTCACCATCACGCCTGCCAGCGCCGCGGAAGCGATGGCCCTGAACAACGAAGGATTCACCGACGCAGCAAACGGCGTGGCCCAACGCTTCTACGTCGCGCTGGACCCGCAAGCCGCCGACACGACCACGACCGCTGGCACGGCCGCCTTCGCGCTCGACACCTCGAAGGTCTCGGTCGCCAGCCTGCAGACCGGCTCGACCGCCAACCCGCTCGAAGCCATCGACGCAGCGCTCAAGCAAGTCGACGACCTGCGCAGCTCGCTGGGTGCGGTGCAGAACCGTTTCGACTCGGTGATCTCCAACCTGGGCACCGCCATCACCAACCTGTCGTCCTCGCGCTCGCGCATCGAAGACGCCGACTACGCAACCGAAGTGTCGAACATGACCCGTGCGCAGATCCTGCAGCAAGCCGGTACCTCGGTGCTGGCCCAGGCGAACCAGACCACGCAAGGCGTGCTGTCGCTCCTGCGCTGATCTGAAAAGGCATTGCGCAGGCCGCCGGGCGAAAGCCCGGCTCCGCCTGCGCTGTTCCCTGCGGCCTGGTTCCGGCCAGGCCGCAGACGACAGCGAAAGCAATCCTGACAGCCGCCGCCGCCTTCTCATTCACAGACATCAGGAAATTTCAACATGGCATCGATCAGCAGCCTGGGCGTGGGCTCCAACCTCGACCTGAGCACCTTGCTCTCGCAGCTGCAGACGGCGGAGAGCCAGCCGCTGGTGGCGCTGCAGCAGCGCCAGGTGAGCTACACGAGCAAGCTCTCGGCCTACGGCACGCTGCAAAGCTCGCTGGGCACGCTGCAGGCCGCGGCCAAGAAGCTCTCGGACCCGGCGCTGTTCCAGGGCGTGAAGGCCGTCTCCAGCGCAACCGACGTGCTGACCGCGGCAGCCGCAGGCACGGCCGCGGCCGGCACCTATGCCGTCGAGGTGACGCAGCTCGCGCAGCCGCAGTCGCTGGTGGCGGCGGGCCAGGCGAGCACCACCGCGGCCATCGGCAGCGGAACCATCACCATCGATTTCGGCGCCATCACGGGCGGCACGCTCGATGCGGCCACCGGCACCTACAGCGGCTCCGGCTTCACCAAGGACGCCACCCGCACCGCCGTGCCGATCACCATCGACAGCAGCAACAACACGCTGGCGGGCATCCGCGACGCCATCAACGCCGCCAAGGCCGGTGTCTCGGCCAGCATCGTGAACGACGGCAGCGGCACGCCCAACCGGCTGGTGCTGACCTCCTCGCAGACCGGCGAGGCCTCGAGCATGCGCGTCTCGGTGGCGGGCGATGCAGCGCTGCAGAACCTGCTGAACAACGATCCCGCGGGCACGCAGAACCTGCGGCAGACGGTGGCGGGGCAGAACGCCAAGCTCAGCGTCAACGGCATTGCCGTGACCAGCGCGAGCAACACCGTCAAGGAAGCCATCCAGGGCACCACGCTGACGCTGCTCAAGACCGGCAGCAGCAGCCTCTCGACCCAGGCCGACACGGCCGCGGTGGAGACGGCCATCAACGATTTCGTCAAGGCCTACAACAGCCTGCAGGCCACGGCCAACACGCTGACCGCCTACAACCAGGACTCCAAGACCGGCGCCGCGCTCGTCGGCGATTCGACGCTGCGCAACCTGCAGACGCGCATCCGGCAGGCGCTCACCACGCCGCAGGCCGGCGGCCCCGACGACATGAAGGTGCTGTCCGAGATCGGCGTCGCCTTCCAGAAGGACGGCACCATGGCGGTCGATTCGACCAAGCTCAAGTCGGCCCTGGCCAGCAACCTGGCGGGCGTCTCGGGGCTGTTCGCGAGCGCCACCGGCAGCACCGCCGGCTACGGCAAGCAGCTGAGCGCGCTGGTGGACGACCTCACCTCCACCGGCGGCGCGCTCAAGGTCGCGTCCGATGGCATGACCGCCTCGCTCAAGCAGCTCGACGAGCAGTACGCCGACATGAAGACGCGGGTCGACGCCAAGGTGGAGCGCTATCGCACGCAGTTCACCCAGCTCGACCTGCTCATGAGCCAGATGAACCGGACCAGCAGCTATCTCACACAGCAATTCGCGAGCATGCAAAGCAGCAGCAAGTAGCCATTCCAGCGGAGCAAGCAGTCATGTACACCCCCCACACCTTCAGGACCGGCGCCAGCGCGTATGCGCACGTCGGCATGGAGACGCGCACCATGAGCGCGTCACCGCACCAGCTCATCGTCATGCTGTTCGACGGCGTCGTCACCAGCATCGGCATGGCCCGCCACCACATGGCCACCGGCGACATGGCCGCCAAGGGCAACGCGATCTCCAAGGCCGTGAGCATCGTCGACAACGGCCTGAAGGCCGCCCTCGATGCCAAGGCCGCGGGCGCGGCCGGCGCCGAGCTGGTGGGCAATCTCTCGGCGCTGTACGACTACGTCATTCGCCGGCTGCTCTATGCCAACCTGCACAACGAGCCCAAGGCACTCGACGAGGCCGAGGCATTGCTCGAGAACGTCGCGTCCGCATGGCGCGAGATCGGCGGCGCCAGTGCCGGCAATTGATCCCAACCCCGCCGCACTGGAAGCGCAGGCCGTGCCAGTCCGCCACGAAGTCGTCCACTGCTATGGCGAGCTCGCCTCGGCCATGTCGCTCATGGCTTCGCTGGCCCGCGCGAGGGAATGGGACCGGCTGCCCGAGCTCGAAGCCCGCTGTGCGCAGCTGGTCGACCGGCTCAAGGCCGTGGGCGCGGTGTCGCTCGATGCCGCGCAGCTGGAACAGGTGCGCGGACTGATCGCGCGCATCCACGCCGACCAGGACGAGGTGTGCGCGCTGGTCAAGCCGCAGCTGGAGCGCCTGGTGGCCAAGATGGCCCAGCTGCAGAACCGCAGCGATCTTGGCAAGGCCTACGGCCTGCCGCACTGATCGCCGGACGCTGCACCCGAAGCCATGAACAGACCGATCGGACCTGCCGTCGATGCGCTGCTTGCCTCGAAGCTTTCTTCGGCGCGGCCGGACCTCGCCGTGCTGCAGACCGAGGTCGGCACGAGCATGCCGGTCGGGCCGATGGCCGAGATCCAGAAGATCAAGAACGATGTCCGGCTGCCGTCCCATGCGCCGCTCGAAACGCGCCTTGACACTGGCGCCGCGCCCGCACTGCCGCGCGCCGATGCGCCGCCCTCGATCGACACGCGGTGGTCGGCGGCGGCACGCGTCATCGGCGCCGTGCTGGCGGACCTGCATGCCGAACCGGAGCCGGTGCGCGGTGCGGCGCCGCTGTGGGCGTCGCCGCAGGAAGCTCCGTCCGGCGCCGTGCTCGCGGCCGCGCTGGGACGATCGGTGAGCGGCAGCGGGCTGTTCTACGAATCGCATCTGCTCGAATTCGCCATGGGGCTGCGCACGCTGTCGCAGCTGGCCGAGGAGCCGCAGGTTCGGCTGACGCAGCCGCTGCCGATGCTTCAGCAGCCGGCCGGGCCTGGCACCTCTCGGGCGCAGCCGACGGCGATGGCCCAACCCGCTGTGGCCCAGCCCGCTGGCGCCGCGCCGGCCGCCCAGATCCACCAGGCCGCGGTTGCCTCGGCCAGCCACATGGCCGCGATCGCCGCGATGGCCGCGCTGTCCGGCGAGGCGCGCATGGCCGGCCTCGGCGCCGGCGAAACCGATGCGGCCAATGCGCCGGCGCGCGCGGCAGCGCCGGCCGCGGCCGAGCTGATCCATCCGCAGACCGCCGCGCTGGTGCACCAGCAGCTCGACCTGCTGGCCACCGCCGTGTTCCGCTGGAGCGGCCAGGCCTGGCCCGATGTGCCGATGGCGTGGTCGATCCACGAAGAAACCGGGCAGCCCGGCGATGCGCCCGAAGGCCGCGGCGACGGCGGCGGCGCGCCCCTGCGCCGTTGGACGACCACGGTGTCGCTCACGCTGCCGAAGCTGGGGGCGGTGGATCTTCGCCTGAGCCTTGCGGGCGAAATGGTCCAGGCGCACCTGGCCGCACGCGAGGCCGCGACGCTGGCCCGGCTGCGCAGCGACGGCGGCGAACTGGCACCGCGCCTCGCGGCCGCGGGCCTGCGGCTGCAGGACCTGCAGATCACCGCCATGGAGCGCACTGCATGACGACCCCCGCGCAACCGCGCCAGAGCGCAGTGGCGCTGTCCCATGCCGACACCGCAAAGGCGCCGGTGGTCGTGGCCAAAGGCTATGGCGTGACGGCGGAATCGATCCTGCGGCAGGCGCGCGAGAACGGTGTCTACGTGCACGCCTCGCCGGACCTGATCCGGTTGCTGATGCAGGTGGACCTCGATCGGCAGATTCCGCCGCAGCTCTATCTGGCGGTGGCCGAGGTCATGGCATGGATCCACGGAATCGAGAACGGCAGGGGCCAGGCGGCAGGGCGATTCGATTAATGCTTTGTCATTAGATTCACATCTTTTTTGAGAACTGGTCGCAGCGACGGAAGCCCCGTCGTGCTATTGCAACAAAAGCTTACATGTACTTGTAGCCCTGTTTACAGTTTGAGTAGTGCAGAAGGTTACAAGTGTTAAATATTGTGAATAATCCAATCAGGACATGACTGAACGGAGTGCATTTTGGAAACGGATAACGTGATGAGCGTAGCCAACGGCGAAATCTCCCGGGAAATCGGCGACATCAATCTCGCCTACATGCTGCTGGCGCAGAAACTGGTCAAGCAGGACCGCGTGGCGGCGATGTTTAGGCTCGGCGTGAGCAGCGAACTGGCCGACATGCTGGCCGGCATGTCGCTGGCGCAGATCGTCAAGCTGGCGGCGTCGAACTTCCTGCTGTGCAGTTTCAGGCTCGACGAACACGCCTCGATGTCGGCGGTGGTTGGCGAAGGTAAGGACACGATGCTGCAACAAGCACACATGTCGATCCTGATGTCGGCACGGAGCCTGCAGACCCGAAAAGCAGCGGTGCCGGCATGACGCGCAAGAGCGTGCTGGGCGAGGTGCGGGAAGTGCAGCTCGCGATCCAGCTGATCCAGCTGGGCGCCCGCCTGCAGTTCCTGGAGTCGGAGGTGGGCCTGAGCCGCGAGCGGCTGATCCGCCTCTACAAGGAAATCAAGGGGGTTTCACCGCCCAAGGGATTGCTTCCCTTTTCAACCGATTGGTATATGACGTGGCTGGCGAATATCCATTCGTCAATGTTTTACAACATGTATCAATTCATGAAAATTCATTCGGACGAAGAAAAAGTCTGGATATTGATTAAAAGCTACAAGCTTTATTTGCAGCAAATTGCAGCCCAGGACAGCGAGCCAATTCTGGATTTCACGCGCGCCTACACGATGGTGCGTTTTTTCGACAGCGACATGCTGCAGCTGAGCACCTGCTGCCGCTGCTCGGGCCAGTTCGTCGCGCATGCGCACGACCACAAGAGCGGCTACGTGTGCGTGCTCTGCAGGCCGCCGTCGCGCGCGGGCAAGGCGCGCGGCGCCAAGCGCGGCGCCGATGGCGAGGCCGGCGCGCTCGGCATCGAAGGCATGGGTTTTGGCGTGGAGGCGGCGCCGGGCGGCGCGGGCCTCCACTGACACGGACCCTGCCCGCCGGGCAGGGCTTTTGAATCGACGCCTCAAGGGCAATAGGGGAAGCGCGTGCTCCTTTTGGTTGGGTATCTGGTGGTGGTTGGCGCCGTCTTCGGCGGCTATGCGCTCATGGGCGGGCACTTCGGCGTGCTGTTCCAGCCGGTCGAGCTGCTGATGATCGGCGGCGCCGCGCTGGGCGCCTTCCTGGCCGGCAACAACGGCAAGACGATCAAGGCCACGCTCAAGGAGCTGCCGCTGCTCTTGCGCTCGTCCAAGCACAACCGGCAGCTCTACCTGGACCTGCTCGCGCTGCTCTACGAGCTGCTGGCCAAGGCGCGCAAGGAAGGGATGATGAAGCTGGAGTCCGACGTGGAGGACCCGGCGCAAAGCGAGATCTTCCGCCGCTACCCCGAGATCCTGGCCGATGCCGGCGTGATGGAGTTCCTGTGCGACTACCTGCGCCTGGTCATCAGCGGCAACACCGATGCGTTCGAGATCGAGGCGCTCATGGACCACGAGATCGAGACCATCAAGCACGAGGCCGAGATGCCCGTGCACAGCCTCTCGCGCGTGAGCGATGCGCTGCCTGCGCTGGGCATCGTCGCGGCCGTGATGGGCGTGGTGCATGCGCTGGGCTCGGCCGATTTGCCGCCCTCGGAAATGGGCGCGCTCATCGCGCACGCCATGGTGGGCACCTTCCTTGGCGTGCTGCTGGCCTACGGCTTTGTCTCGCCGCTGGCTTCGCTGATCGACCAGAAGGTGTCCGAGGGCATGAAGCTGTACCAGTGCACCAAGGTCACGCTGCTCGCGAGCCTCAACGGCTATGCGCCGCAGCTGGCGGTGGAGTTCGGCCGCAAGGTGCTGTTCTCGACCGAGCGGCCCAGCTTCACCGAGCTGGACAGCCACGTGCGCGAAGTCAAGGCGCGCTGAGCGGCGCGGCGCATCGTCATGAGCACCGAAAAGCACAGGGTCGTGGTCAGGCGCGTGGCCGCCCATGGGGGCGGCGGGCACGGCGGCGGCTGGAAGATCGCCTATGCCGACTTCATGACCGCCATGATGGCGTTCTTCCTCGTGATGTGGCTCTTGTCCAATACCTCGCCGAAGCAACGCGAGGGCATCGCCGAGCACTTCCGCATGCCGCTGAAGGTGGCGCTCAGCGGCGGCGAGAAGAGCAGCACCAGCATCAGCGTGGTGCCCGGCGGCGGCATGGACCCGAGCACGCGGGCCGACGGCGAGGTGCAGCGCGCCGACGCCGAGGACGACGCCGATGCGGACCGCCTGGCCAGCATGAAGGAGCGGCTGGACAAGCTCATCGAGAACAGCCCGGTGTTCCGCCAGTTCCGCTCGCAGATCCTGATCGACATCACGACCGAGGGCCTGCGCCTGCAGATCGTGGACAACGAGAACCGCCCGATGTTCGATCTGGCCAGTGCGCAGGTGGTGCCGCACATGCGCGCCATCCTGCGCGAGCTCGGCCCCACGCTCAACGAGCTGCCCAACAAGATCACGCTGTCGGGCCACACCGATGCCTTCGTCTACAGCAACGGCGACCGCTCCTACGGCAACTGGGAGCTGTCGGCCGACCGGGCCAACGCCTCGCGGCGCGAGCTGGTGATGGGCGGCATGGCCGAGAACAAGGTGCTGCGCGTGGTCGGCCTGGCCGACAGCATGCACCTGGACCGCAGCAATCCGCGCAACCCGATCAACCGGCGCATCAGCATCAT
This sequence comes from Variovorax sp. V116, assembly GCF_041154435.1. Classification (NCBI taxonomy): domain Bacteria; kingdom Pseudomonadati; phylum Pseudomonadota; class Betaproteobacteria; order Burkholderiales; family Comamonadaceae; genus Variovorax; species Variovorax sp. V116. Next base: position 4,298,582 of record NZ_AP028661.1, on the reverse strand, counting down.
CCTGCTGAACCACCGCACCCAGCAGCAGATCGAGAACGAGAACAGCGGCGGTGGCGGTGCCGGCGCCATCCTGCCGGCAAGGGCGAAGGCTTCGCCGCCGCCACTGCTTTCCGCGCCCACCGACAACCTCAAGGTGACCGTCAAAGGGTCGCCGGCAGCCACGCACCCCTAAAGACATTGACGCCGGCACGCATGCACGCCGGTTCGGAGCAACGATGGATCTCAGTCAGTTCACACAGGCATTTTTTGTCGAAGCCGTCGAGCTTCTGGCGCAGATGGAGCAGCTGCTTCTCGAACTGGACGCCGAGGCGCCCGACAGCGAGCAGCTCAACGCCATCTTCCGTGCCGCGCATTCGATCAAGGGCGGCGCGGCCACCTTCGGCTTCGTTGCGCTGACCGACACCACCCATCTTCTGGAAACCCTGCTGGACCGCGCGCGCCACGGCCAGCTGACGCTGAGCCGCTCGATGATCGATTCATTCCTGGAAACGAAGGACGCCTTGCAAGAACAACTGATTGCCTACCAGGCCGAGAACGAACCCGACCCCGAGCGCGTGGCGCACATCTGCGAGGTGCTGCGCCAGCTGGCGCTGGAGAGCGACGGAGCCCAGGCGGCGCCTGCACCCGCGCCTGTGCCCGCGCCCGCCGCCGTGCCCGTTGCTGCCGCTGCCGCGGTGCCCGCGCCGGGCGGGGCGCTGCGCATCCGGTTCTCGCGCCTGTCCGACAGCGAATGCGAGTTGCTCGCCGACGAGCTCGGCAACCTCGGCAAGCTGCTGTCGCGCACGCGCAGCGGCGACCAGCTCACGGTGCTGCTCGACACCAGCTGCGCGCCCGACGACATCGTGGCCGTGTGCTGCTTCGTCATCGACGAGTCGCAGATCGAGATCACGGCCGAGCCCGCGGGCGGCGATGCGGCTCCTGCGGCCGCGCCCATTGCAGCGGCGCCGGCCGCACCGGCGGCCGCGGCACCACAGCCGGCCGCGCCGACGGCCAGCGCGGCGCCCAGGGCGGCCTCCGCTTCGGCCGCCGCAGCAGGCGCCAAGGATTCGAGTTCGATCCGCGTCGACGTGGAAAAGGTCGACCAGCTCATCAACCTGGTGGGCGAGCTGGTGATCACGCAATCGATGCTCACGCAGGCCGCCACCATGCTCGACCCGGTGGAATGCGAGCGCTTTCTGAGCGGCCTCGGCCACCTGGAGCGCAACGCGCGCGACCTGCAGGAATCGGTGATGTCGATCCGCATGATGCCGATGGACTATGTGTTCAGCCGCTTCCCGCGCGTGATCCGCGACGTCAGCGCCAAGCTCGGCAAGGAAGTGCGCCTGGACACCTTCGGCAAGGAAACCGAGCTCGACAAGGGCCTGATCGAGCGCATCATCGATCCGCTCACGCACCTGGTGCGCAACAGCCTGGACCACGGCATCGAGACGCCCGCGCAGCGCATCGCCAAGGGCAAGGAAGCCGAAGGGCAGCTGCTGCTGTCGGCGCAGCACCATGGCGGCAACATCGTGATCGAGGTCAGCGACGACGGCGCGGGCCTCAACCGCCAGAAGATCCTCGCCAAGGCCATGCAGCAGGGCCTGCCCGTGACCGACACCATGCCCGACGACGAGGTGTGGCAGCTGATCTTCGCGCCCGGCTTCTCCACGGCCGAGCAGGTCACCGACATCTCGGGCCGCGGCGTTGGCATGGACGTGGTCAAGCGCAACATCCAGGAGATGGGCGGGCACGTGGAGATCAGTTCGCGCGAGGGCTGGGGCACCACCACCCGCATCGTGCTGCCGCTCACGCTGGCCATCCTCAACGGCATGTCGGTCAAGGTGGGCAGCGAGGCCTACATCCTGCCGCTGAGCTACGTGATCGAGTCGCTGCAGCCGCGCACCGAGCACCTGCATTCGATCACCAGCGACGGCCATGTGATCAAGGTGCGCGGCGAGTACCTGCCGCTGATCGAGCTGCACGGCGTGTTCGATGTGGCCGGCGCGCAGACCGATCCGACCCAGGGGATATTGGTGATCGTGCAGGCCGGCGAGACGCGCTTCGCGCTGCTGGTGGACGAGCTGCTCGGCCAGCACCAGGTGGTGGTCAAGAACCTGGAGACCAACTACCGCAAGGTGCCGGGCATTTCGGCCGCGACGATCCTGGGCGACGGCAGCGTGGCTTTCATCATCGACGTCGATGCCATGCCGCGCATCCAGCGCGCGCACGTGGAGCGCGCCACCGTGCTGGCCCGCGCGGCGCGCACGGAGCCGGTCGCGGCCTGACGGATACGACAGAGACAACCCCACGGAGACGATGCAATGCGTTTTGATTTTTTCCGGCGCAGCGCGGCCGAGGAAACGCCCGCAGCCGAAACGGCCCAAGGCCTGGCGATGCCGCGCAATGCAGAGGGCTTTGTGGCCTACACCTTGCTGCTCGATGCGCACAAGCGCGTCGCAGGCTACAGGCTCGCCTGGCGCGCGGCCGCCAGGCCCGAAGAAGCGCCGGATGCGATCAGCCAGTTCAAGTCGCTCGTGGCCTGCGTGACCGAGCACCTCAACCCGCCGGACACGCCATGGCGGCTGGGGCGCAGCGAACTGTTCTTCGACGTGAATGCCGAATTGCTCGCGCTGGGCGCGCTGCAGTCGCTGCCGCCCGAGTACACCGTGCTGTGCGTGGAGCTCGGCGACCTGGCCAACGAGGAGCTGCGGCCGATACTGCACTTCCTGCACGAGCAGGGGTTCAGCTTCATGCTGTGCCGCGCCAAGGCGCTGCCCGAAGATCCCGAACTGCTCGGCCTGGTGAGCCATTTCGACGTGGGTGCCGGCGATCCCCTGCTGGTGGCGGCCGCGCGCGGCAAGGAGCTGCCCGACCACATGCCGATCCAGCCGATCGCCACGCGCATGGCCTCGTGGAAAGACTTCGAAGCCTGCGCCGCCCGCCGCGTCGACGTGTTCGCCGACGCGAGCTGCGGCCTGCCGCCGCCGCCTGCGGCAAGCACCGGCAGCCATGCGCTGCAGCCCGAATCGGTGCTGATCATGCGGCTCTTGCAGATGATCCAGCGCAACGAGGACCTGCGCGAGATCGAGGCCGCCCTCAAGCGCGATGCCGCGCTCACCTACCGGCTGCTGCGCCACATGAACTCGCCGGCCGTGGGGGCCGGCGTCGAGATCCATTCGCTGCACCATGCGGTGACGATGCTCGGCTATTCGCCGCTGTTCCGCTGGCTCTCGCTGCTGCTGGCCACCAGCAACCCCATGGGCAGCCCGCCCTTCATGATGAAGAAGGCCATCATGCGCGGCCGCTTCGTCGAACTGATGGGCGAGATCATGCTGCCGCGGGGCGAGTCGGACAACCTGTTCGTGGTCGGCATGTTCTCGCTGATCGACCAGCTGCTGGGCATTCCGATGCAGGAGGTGCTCAACAAGGTGCAGCTGTCCGATTCGGTCCAGCAGGCCATCCTCACGCGCGGCGGCGTGTACGGCCCCTTTCTCTCGCTGGCCGAGGCCTGCGAGATGGACACCGGCGAGGCGGCGCGCCTGGCGGAGGCGCTGCTCCTGAGCGCGAGCCAGGTGAATGCCGCGCATTTGTCGGCACTGGCCTGGTCGCAGGACGTGATCCCGGCCGAAGCCGCCTAGCGAGATGCGCGCATGACTTCCGAATTCCTTTTCACCGACGGCGATTTTTCGCGCATTCGCACGCTCATCCACCGGCGCGCCGGCATCGCGCTGGGCGAGCACAAGCGGCAGATGGTGTACAGCCGGCTCTCGCGCCGGTTGCGCGAGCTCGGGCTGCCCGAATTCTCGGCCTACCTGGCCATGCTGGAAGACAGCCGCGACGGCCAGGAGTGGCAGCTGTTCATCAACTCGCTGACCACCAACCTGACCTCGTTCTTCCGCGAGGCGCACCACTTTCCGGTGCTTGCGGAACTGGCGCGCAAGTGCACCCAGCCGCCCACCGTCTGGTGCGCAGCCGCATCGACGGGCGAGGAGCCCTATTCGATCGCGATCACGCTGATGGAGGCGCTCGGCGAGCGTGCGAGCGCAGCGCGCGTGATTGCCACCGACATCGACACCGCGGTGCTGGCCCGCGCGTCGGCCGGCGTCTTCACGATGGAGCAGGTCAACCGCATGTCCACCGAGCGCCTGCGGCGCTTCTTCAACAAGGGCACCGGCGCGAACGCCGGCAAGGTGCGGGTGCGTCCCGAGGTGGCCGCCATGGTCAAGTTCTCGCGGCTCAACCTGCTCGATGCGTCGTGGCCCGTGAAGGAGCCGGTGGATGCGATCTTCTGCCGCAACGTGATGATCTATTTCGACAAGCCCACGCAGAAGAAGCTGCTCGACCGCTTCATGCCGCTGCTCAAGCCGAACGGGCTGCTGTTCGCAGGGCATTCGGAGAACGCCTCGCTGGTCAACCAGAGCTTCAAGACGGTCGGGCAGACGGTGTACGCGCTGGGCAAGGCGCGTACATGAACACGAATGCGAACACGAACCTTGCTGCGCAGAAGGGCTTCCTGCCCGCGGCCGTGCCGGGTTCGGTGGCCACGCATCACTACTTCGACCGCGACTTCGATTGCGCCGCGGTCAAGCTGCTGCCGGCGGAGTACTACGTGACCGATGCCGGTGTGCTGTTGACCACGGTGCTGGGCTCCTGCGTGGCGGCCTGCATCACCGACGTGGAGGCGGGCGTGGCGGGCATGAACCACTTCATGCTGCCCGACGACGCCGAGGCGGGCTCGCGCGAGCAGGCCGGCGCCATGCGCTACGGCGCGCATGCGATGGACGTGCTGATCGCCGAGCTGCTGCGCGCGGGCGCACGCCGCGAGCGGCTCAAGGCCAAGGTCTTTGGCGGCGCCGCGGTGCTGGCGAACATGACCATGCTCAACATCGGCGGGCGCAATGCCGACTTTGTCCTGCGCTACCTCGAGAAGCAGCGCATCGCCGTCGCTGCGCAGGACCTGCGCGGCCTGCATGCGCGCCGCGTGTGCCTGCTGCCGGAGAGCGGCAAGGCCGTGGTGCGCAAGCTGCGCGCGCCGGTCGACATCCAGGCGGTCCAGCGCGACGAGGGCGAACTGCTGCGCAAATGGTCCGCCGCATATGGCAAGGGAAGCTGGATCGCATGAAGAAAATCAAGGTACTTTGCGTCGACGACTCGGCGCTGATCCGCAGCGTGATGACCGAGATCATCAACAGCCAGGCCGACATGACGGTGGTCGGCACCGCAGCCGATCCGCTGCAGGCGCGCGACCTCATCAAGGTGACGAACCCCGACGTGCTCACGCTCGACGTCGAGATGCCTCGCATGGACGGCCTCGAATTCCTCGAGAAGCTCATGCGCCTGCGGCCGATGCCGGTGGTCATGGTGTCGTCGCTGACCGAGCGCGGCTCGGAGATTGCGCTGCGCGCGCTGGAGCTGGGCGCGATCGATTTCGTGACCAAGCCGCGGCTCGGCGTGCGCGACGGCCTCTTGCAATACACCGAGCTCATCGCCGGCAAGATCCGCACGGCCGCCGCGGCGCGGCTGCTGCCGGGCCGGCACGGCGCCTCGGCCAAGGGCGCGGCGGACAGCAACCCGCAGGAGCCGCTGCTGCGCAGCCCGCTGCTGAGCACCGAGAAGCTCATTATCATCGGCGCCTCCACCGGCGGCACCGAGGCCATCCGCGAGGTGCTGCTGCCGCTGCCGCCCGATGCGCCCGCGGTGCTCATTGCGCAGCACATGCCGGCCGGCTTCACGCGCTCGTTCGCGCAGCGCCTGAACGGCCTGTGCCGCATCACCGTGAAGGAAGCCGAGCATGGCGAACGCGTGCTGCCGGGCTACGCCTACATCGCGCCTGGCGGCTTTCACCTGTCGCTCGGGCGAAGCGGCGCCAACTATGTGGCGCAGCTCGACCAGGAGCCGCCGGTGAACCGCCACCGCCCCTCGATCGACGTGCTGTTCGATTCGGCCGCCAGGCACGCCGGCAAGAACGCGATCGGAATGATCCTCACGGGCATGGGCCGGGACGGCGCCGAAGGCCTGCTGCGCATGAAGCAGGCCGGCGCCTACACCTTTGCGCAGGACGAGGCCAGCTGCGTGGTCTTCGGCATGCCGCGCGAGGCCATCGCATTGGGCGCGGCCGATGAAGTGGCGCCGCTGGCAGAGATGGGACGCCGCGTGCTGGCCCATCTGCGCACCTTCGGCGAACGCACGAACCGGGTTTGAAAACGAACTGTTGGAGTTGAAGAATCGTGATTGACAAGAGCATCAAAATTTTGGTCGTGGACGACTTCCCGACCATGCGGCGCATCGTGCGCAACCTGCTGAAGGAACTCGAGTTCCTCAACGTCGACGAGGCCGAAGACGGCGCGGCCGGCATCGAGAAGCTGCGCGGCGGCAACTTCGGCTTTGTGGTGTCGGACTGGAACATGCCCAACATGGACGGCCTCACCATGCTGCAGACCATCCGCGCCGACCCCGAGCTGGCCAAGCTGCCGGTGCTGATGGTCACGGCCGAGGCCAAGAAGGAAAACATCATCGCGGCCGCGCAGGCCGGCGCCAACGGCTACGTGGTCAAGCCCTTCACGGCGGCCACGCTCGAGGAAAAGATCACCAAGATCTTCGAGAAGCTCCAGAAAGAGGCGGCCTGACATGACACACGCTGCGCTCGAACCCGCGGAGCACGGGAACACGGCCGAAGAGTTGCTCGGGCGCATCGGGCACCTGACCCGGCAATTGCGCGAAGGCCTGCGCGAACTGGGGCTGGACAAGCAGGTCGCCAAGGCCGCGCAGGCCATTCCCGATGCGCGCGATCGCCTGGGCTACATCGCCTCCATGACCGAGCGGGCGGCGCACCGTGCGCTCAACGCCATCGACCTGGCCCAGCCGCTGCAGGAAGACCTTGCAAGCAACGCCAAGGGCCTGAGCCGGCGCTGGGACGAATGGTTTGCGAACCCGGTCGAGCTGGACCATGCACGTCAGCTCGTGATGGACACGCGCGGCTACCTGCAGGACGTGCCGCAGAAGGCCGGTGCCATCAACACGCAGCTGATCGAGATCCTGATGGCGCAGGACTTCCAGGACCTCACGGGCCAGGTCATCAAGAAGATGATGGAAGTGGTCAACGACGTCGAGACGCAGCTGCTGCAGGTGCTGATCGACAACTCGCACCTCGACAAGCACGCCGAGAAGCGCCACGAGGCCGAAGCCGGCAGCCTGCAGAACGGCCCGCAGGTGGTGCCCGGCAACCCGGAGGCCGTCACGGGCCAGGCGCAGGTCGACGACCTGCTGGAGAGCCTCGGGTTCTGAGGCTGCGCGGGGCGGCCGGCTTACCATCGGGGCATGACTTCCAGCCCCAAGGCAGACCATGTGCAGAGGCTTGCCGCCATGGTGGCCGCATCGGACGAGTTGATGGCCGCACTGCGGGCGGTCCGCTCGCTCGGGCTGCGGTCCTGGTGCATTGGCGCCGGCGCCATCCGGTCCCTGGTGTGGGACACCCTTCACGGGTTCGAGCGGCGCTCGGCCGTCGAAGACCTGGATGTCGTCTACTTCGACGTGGAGGCCAGTCCGGAGCAGGATGCCGGCCTTGAAAACCAGCTTCGTTCGGCCATGCCAGGCTTCAATTGGGAAGTGACGAATCAGGCCGGCGTGCACCGCTGGTTCGCCGCCGCCCTCGGCCAGGTGGTGCCTCCTCTCGCGTCGCTGGAAGAAGGCGTTGCAACCTGGCCGGAATTTGCCACCTGCGTCGGTGTCTGGCTGAACGAGGACGGATCGCTGGGCGTCGTCGCGCCGCATGGACTCGACGACCTGTTCGCGCTGCGCGTCCGGCACAACCCCCTGCGTGCAAGCCTTGCGACCTACCGGCAGCGGGTTGCGGCAAAACGGTTCGGCGAGCGATGGCCGCGGCTTTTGGTCGAGATGGGCTGAAGGGACAGAATGCGGCCAGCAGCCGGCTTTCCACCCATGAGCAACTTCGAGATCTACACCCCCACGGCCGAGGAAGTGCACTCGGGCGAATTGGGTCGCCGCATGCGGCAGTTCAACTACCGGTTTGTCGGCGAATACGGACAGGTGCAGCCGGTCTGGGTCAGCGCGAAGGACCAGGACGGCGCGCTCGTAGGTGGCCTGCGCGGGTTTGTATTCCTGCAATGGCTGAACGTGGAGTTGCTGTTTGTGGACGATGCAGCGAGGCGCCAGGGCGTGGGCCGCAGGCTGCTCGCCATGGCAGAACACAAAGCCCGCGAGCTGGGCGCCCGCAACGCGACGCTGAACACATTCGAATGGCAGGCCCGCGCGTTCTACCTCAAGCAGGGATACGAAGAGTTCGGGCGCATCGACGACTGCATTCAGGGCTTCTACATGGCGTACATGAAGAAAGCGCTGGAACCATAGCGGCTCCGAACGCCTGCATTCAAAGTCAGGAGAGGAAGGATATGACGCTTAAACGCATGGACAACGTCCTTATCGTTGTCGACGACCTTGAAGCGACCAAGGCGTTCTTCATCGAACTGGGCCTCAAGCTCGAGGGCGAAACAACAGTGGACGGGCCCTTGGTCGGACAACTGATCGGGCTCAAGGATGTCCGCGCCACCCTGGCGATGTTGCGGACGCCCGATGGACAGGGCATCGAGCTGGACAAGTTCCACACGCCCAATGCGATCAGGTTTGGTCCTGTGAATCAACCGGTGAACACGCTGGGCATCCGCCGCATCATGTTCGCGGTCGATGACATCGACAGCGTCGTCGCGCGCATGCGCGCCCACGCGGCCGAGATCATCGGCGAAATGCAGTATGGAGACAGCTACCGGCTGGCCTACATCCGCGGGCCAGAGGGCATCATCGTCGGGCTTGCCGAGCAGCTTGGTGGAGGCGGGGCTGGCGCATAGACCTGCCATCAAGCGGCCGCCAACGTCAGGTGCCGTTTGAATGTAGATGAGCGCCACGTATATGGATGGGGTGATCGTCTGGCGGTGTGAGGCGTGCAAACCGGTCCGCATCGCACGCGATTCTCAGAGCGGGTAGCCGTCAGCTAACGAGCCGCGTTCAGCCAAGTGCCAACACTCAGATAACGAACACAGAAACATGCATATGAGAATTCGTGCGGTTGCTGCGCTTTTATGTTGCGCGATCGGCATAGAAGGTTGCGCCTCTTCCAGCGCGACCGACGCGTGGCCAGACAAGACCGTGTCGCCGAGCCAGCTTCGCTTGGCCGAGCCACTGCAACTCAGAATGCCCCGGCAAAACACGAATGACCCGATGCCTAACGGAACCGCTGTGCTGCGGGTGCACGTGGACGAGCGCGGCACTGTGCGCAAAACATCGCTGGTCACCAGCAGCGGCAGCGCCGTGCTCGATAGCGCAGCAGCGCGAGCGCTCGTTGGTGCCAAGTTCATTCCCTACCGCGAGGCAGGAGCGACGATACCGGTCACCACGTTGTTACCAATCAACGTCAAGGCTTCTGCGCAATGCCGGGGCCTCAGCCCGTTGGACTGTTGAGGAGCTGGCGTGGCATTTGATGGCAGGCGATGTCTTGAACCTGCTCACGGTTCGAACTTGCCCGTTGATGGTTAGCTTTCCAATGCGGATCCATCGGATTGCGATGCATCGCTCAGGCGCGGATATGCAGGGGCGAGAACGATTTCACCAAGTCGTCCAATGCCTTCAACTGCGCCAGAAAAGGCTCCAACTGGTCCAGCGGCAGAGCGCTGGGACCGTCGCATTTAGCCTGCGCTGGGTCAGGATGAGCTTCAAGAAAGAGGCCCGCCAAACCTACGGCCAGGCCCGCGCGCGCCAGTTCAGCCACTTGCTCCCGTCTCCCGCCAGAGACGGCGGCGTTCGCGTCACGTTGCTGGAGGGCATGGGTAACGTCGAAGATGACCGGCAGATTCCCGGTGACCTTCTTCATCGCACCGAATCCAAGCATGTCCACCACAAGATTGTCGTAGCCGAAACAAGTGCCACGGTCGCACAGGATGACGGGGGAGCTTCCTGCCTCCCTGATTTTCTCCACGATGTTGAGCACCTGCGGCGGGCTCAGGAACTGAGGTTTCTTGACGTTGATGACTTTGCCGGTCTTGGCAAGCGCGACCACCAAGTCGGTCTGGCGAGCGAGAAACGCAGGTAGCTGTAAAACGTCCACGACTTCGGCAACAGGATCTGCCTGCCACGGTTCGTGAACGTCGGTGAGAAGAGGCACGCCGAACTCCGCCTTGACGGCCTCGAAGATTTTCAAGCCCTCTTCCAATCCGGGCCCTCGGAAGGAATGGATAGACGAGCGATTCGCCTTGTCGAAACTTGCCTTGAAAACATATGGGATGCCAAGCTTCCGCGTGACTCGGACGTATTCCGCCGCAGTACGCAGGGCCATGTCCTTCGACTCGAGTACGTTCACGCCGCCAAACAGGACAAAGCCCTGGCCGTTGCTGACGTTGATTGCGGGGGTGATGGCGATGGTCGTCAAGAAAAGTTCTCCTGTAGTGCTGTCAACATTCTCGCGCTCTGAGGGCGCCCACAAAATCACGCTTTTGGCCCCAATGGCTGCAGTCGCCAGAGTCGGACCTTCCGGCCCATCGCCTTGTGAATATCATCGGGCCATGGCGATATCTGCGTGTGCTGTCAAAGCGCCTTCGGTCGAACCGTCGGTGGTCGACCTTCTGCAGCGTTTTGACGCGAATGGGGCCCCATGATCGAAGCGGCTAAATCCTCGATCCGCGGGCCAAGCACTGTCCAATGACCAACAAAGCGATCTACGTATCCCCAATGCAAGAAACCTACATTCGCTTCACGCCGGTCAGGGATGTGGTTGCTCCATGCGCTTACATCGTGCTGTGCACGGAACCCGGTGGTCACACGGTCCGACTCAGTTTTTCGAACATTCGCGGCGCTTCAGCGCGGGATCTCCTGGTCCGCTTTGATAGCGTCATGGCATGCATGTCCCACACCGAGTTCGCCCACCCATGGGAGGCGATGCCGGCAGCCGAGATTCCCCGGCTTGAGGGAAGATGGGACGGCTACGCATTCCCGCTCTTGGAGGTCAAGAACTCGCAGTGGTTGGCGTCATTCACAGACTTCCAGACCATTGGGCTAGCGCGAAGCATGCCGCGTCACTTTCGGTTTGTGAGTCTCGACAATGTGGTCGACCTGTTGATGTACGGCGATGGCGCTGTGACGGCAGAATGGATAGTCGCTACACCGCAGAACGCCCCATAGCCTGCCGGATTTGTCATGTCAGAACTTGTGTGGGAGCCAGTCGAATTCCTTGAACTTCTCGGAGTAGCTCCAGATGAAGAAGAGTACGGGGTCTCGTTTCACTATGTTGTTCATCGTCAAGAACTACGCCTTGAGCTAACGGTGCGGCCGATGAGCGGCGACGTTGCCGTCAGTGTTTATTGTTCAACGCAGCTTCAACCGGTTATTCATCTAAGCCTGTTGGGCTGTCCCGGCGCCAGGGTCATCAATGACAAGCGCGGGAGATTCATTGAGTTCGCGGCTGCGAACCTGTTTACTGGCCGCTTCGACAACACCGTCCCAGCGCCATATGGTTTTAGAGTCCAGGCCGACCCGTTTGTGCAGGTCTCTCCGTACGCCTACTGATACGGTCGGGCAGTGCGACCTCTCACGCCGGCGAGAATCCGTTTCGGAGCGCTCCGCGTCCGGTCCGACCCCTAAAGCGAATCCTTCAACTTCGCCCGTAACCTGCTGATCGCCTGGCTGTGCAGCTGGCACACGCGCGACTGCGTCACTTCCAGGATCGCGCCGATCTCTCGCAGGTTCAGCTCTTCCTCGTAGTACAGGTTCAGCAGCAGCTGGTCGCGTTCGGGCAGCGCGGCAATCGCATCGACAAGCTCATGGCGGAAACCCGCTTCGAGCAGCTGCGCGAGCGGATCGTCGCCGCCGAGCCGGGCGTCGGCCTGTGCCTGGCGCTCGAGCCAGGGGTTTTCTGATTCCCCATCCTGTGCGAAGTCTTCCACGTAGAGCAGCTGGCAGCCCTGGATGTCCTGCAGCAGCGACTGGTAGTCGTCCAGCTCCATCTTCAGTTCCCGGGCGATCTCTCCTTCGCTGGCGGAGCGGCCGAGCCGGTGCTCCAGCGCCTGGATGGCTTGTTCGACCTTGCGCGCCGACTGGCGCAGGCCGCGCGAGCCCCAGTCGCTCGCGCGCAGTTCGTCGAGCATGGCGCCGCGGATGCGCTGGCTGGCGAAGGTTTCGAACTGCGCGCCGCGGTTGTCCTGGTAGCGCGTGGAAGCGTCGAGCAGGCCGATCATGCCGGCCTGGATCAGGTCGTCGAGCTCCACGCTGGCGGGCAGCTTGGCCAGCATCTGGAGCGCCATGCGGCGCACCATCGGCTGGTGCTGCTTCAGCAGGTGGGACTTCTCAAAGGTTCCCTGCGCGGTGTACACGGCCGTCCCTTTCGTCTTCCGTCTCTTGCTCTTGTGCCGCCACGGGCTCCGATGCCAACGCCTCGGGCCGCCAGAGCGCGGTCCGGGTGTCCTGCGGCCGCACGGCCGGACGCCAGGGCCACTGCGCAACAGCGGCGGCGATGACGCGGAAATCCACCGCCGCCGGGCTGGCCGGGAAGGCCTCGACCACGGTGCGGGCGAGGCGCCTGGCATCGGCCATGTGCGGGTCGGCGCGGACCCAGCCGGCCGGCTGTATGGAAACCGCCAGGTAGCGGCTGCCGGTGTCGACCAGGTTGGCCATGGTCTGGCGCGCGGCCTCGGGGTCGGCCACGCCATTGACCAGCAGGCGAAGCTGCCTGAGCGCGTGCGCGTAGTGCAGCCGCTTGATGCCCGAATAGGTGGCGGTGATGGAGGCCGGGTGGGGCTGCAGCACCACCACCAGCTCGTCCGCCAGCCGCGCGAGCGGCGACAGGTTGCCGACGGCGTCGAGCGCCGCGTCGACCAGGATCATGCTGCCGTCCCACAGCAGGCGCGGGTCGGTGTGGTCGGGCTGGCCGCCGAGCGGCGCCGGCAGCACATGCACGCCGCACTCGGTGCGCGCGGCGGCGCCCTCGCAGGTCAGCCGCTGCGATGCGACGTCGGCCAGCGTTCCGAGCGGATCGGCGGCCCATGCGGCGCACGCCGTATCCGGTCCCGGCCTGTGCTCGTCGAGCAGCAGCACGTCCTTGCCCATGTGGGCCAGCGCGGCGCCCAGGTTCATGGCCGCCGTGGTGGCGCCGGGGCGGTTGCCCATGCTTGCGATCGCGATGATGCGCGCCGACGACTGCGCAAGCAGCCGCCGCAGCCCATCGGCTTGATCCGACACCAGCTTGCTCACGTGTCCAGCGCCTCCAGCAGGAAGAACAGCTTGCCCACGCCGGCATACAGCACGTTGCCCGACACGGGGCGGCCGGGCCGCGCGGGACGGCCGGTCAGCTGCGACAGCAGCGCGCGGGTGCGGCCGGCCCAGTCGCCGCCGGCCTGCTGCAGGCGCCAGACGGTGGTGGTCACCTGGCCGGCGATGAGCAGGCGCTTCATCATGTGCGGATCGCCCGCCTCGCCAAGCCCGCCCAGCACCGAGAGGCCCTGGCGCAGCAGGCGCAGGCAGGGCTCGGCCTCGGCGGCCCAGCCCTGCCACTGCGCGAGCTGCTGCGGCCCGATGTCGCGGCCGATGTTGGTGAGCGCATAGCTCTGCGCCAGCACCTTGTGGCTGCGCGCATCGGTCAGGCGCGTGGCAATGCAGCGCAGGCCGGGCAGGCCGCCGTCGGTGCGCAGCGTGACCCGCGCCTCGGCCACCGACTGCAGCGCGGCACGGCCCTTGAAGACCACGGCGCGCGCCTCGCCGAAACTGAAGTCCAGGCCGGTCAGCGTGGCGTATTCGCCGGTGCGCGGATCGGTCACGGCCGTGGAGCCCGGCGCGCGCGCCATCCATTGCTGGCGCTGCACCTGCCACTGCAGCATGAGCTCGGCCGCGGGCAGCCGCGGCAGCATGTGCACCACGGCCTTGCCGAAGTCCTGCTGGCGCAGCCACTGCACCTGCCGCACGCCGGGCTTGCGCGTGGGGTCGGCGGCGCTGCGGGTCGCGGCGGTGGAAAGCCATTGGTTGGGCGCCGAGAGCGGCTGCCCGCCGCGGTCGGACAGCAGCAGGCTGCCCTGGCACTGGTAGGCGTCGCCGCCTTCGTCGGACTTGAGCCCGACCTGGCCGCTGAGCGCCAGCACGTGGGTGTCGCAGCTTGCGGCAATCTCGCTCGCGGCATGCGCCATGAGCGCCTGCAGCACCGCCTTGTGGCCGACGTCCTCGTCGGCGGCCATCCGCCAGAGCGTGCGCGCCTGCTCGAAGCCGAGCGGCGCGGCCGCGAGTGCCGACGCCGCGGCGGCCACTTCCTGCGCGTCGTGCGCCATGGCGCGGATCAGCTGGCGGTACTGCAGCCGCTGGCGTTCGGCCTCCGCGTGAGCTGCGGAGGCCTCGGCATTCGCCGATCCGTCCTGCAGGTCGCCTTCGCCGGGCACGAACAGCGCGCTGCGGCTGTTGGCCTGGAAGGCGCTGTCCACCAGCTGGGCGCGGTCGGCGCGCATCAGGTTCTCGGGCACCTTCTGGCCGCTCGAGACGTAGTGCACCGGCAGGCGGTGGCGGATCACGGTGTCGATCAGCGCGCCGGGGTGCGTGGCCTCGTCCACCTTGGTGAAGATGCAGCCCGCGAGATCGCTGCCGCTGCCGTGGCGGTAGGCGTGCACCACCTCGTTGAGCGTGTCGCCGTGGCTCGTGGCGTTGAGCAGCAGCAGCCGCTTCACGGGCCGCTGGCTGTTGCAGAGCATGGCGATCTGGTCGGACACGGCGCGGTCGCGCTGGCTCATGCCGACGGTGTCGATCAGCACCATGTGCTTGCCCTGCAGGTCCTGCAGCACCAGGTGCAGGTCGGCCGTGTCCTTCACGGCGTAGACCGGCACGTTGAGGATCTGGCCATAGATGCGCAGCTGCTCGTAGGCGCCGATGCGGTAGCTGTCGGTGGTGACGAGCGCGAGCTTGTCGGCGCCGAAGCGCATCACGCAGCGCGCCGCGAGCTTGGCCGTGGTGGTGGTCTTGCCGACGCCGGTAGGGCCCATCAGCGCATAGACGCCGCCCTGCGCCAGCAGCGCGTCCTCGTCCTCGTGAACCGGCAGCGTGCGGATCAGCTCGGAGCGCACGAAGGCCATGCCCTGGGCATAGCTCTGGCCCGTGGGCAGGTGCTCCAGCATGGCCTTGGAGAGGCGGGCGCTGAAGCCGGCGCCCAGCAGCGTGCGCAGCAGGCGCCCGCGCATCGGGTCGCGCCGCTGCTTCTCGTTCCAGGCCACGCCGGCCAGCTGCTCCTCGATCATGCAGCGCATCGAATGGAGTTCGCCGAGCACGCTGTCCGCGGCCAGGGGCGCGGGGACAGCGGCAGGCGCTGCGATGGGAGTATTGGCGGGCGCCGGAGCGGCCATGGCTGCCGGCAATGGCTGGGGCGCCGGCGGCGCGGCAGCGGCGCTCGCACGCACGCCTTCCACATCCTCCTGCACCATGGCCACGATCTCCACGCCTTCGGCGGTCACGCGGTTGGTCAGCACGATGGCTTCGTCGCCGAGCGACTGGCGCGCCAGGCGCAGTGCTTCCCGGCTGGTGGGCGCGACGAACTTGCGCGCGCTGGTGCGGACGTCTGTCGGGATGTTCAAACTCTTCCTCCGATGGTGGCGGTGATCTTGATGTTGCGGGTGTCAGGAATCTCTGCATGCGAGAGAACCTTGAGCTGGCGGAAGCTGCGGCGCAGGAAGCGCGAGAGCAGCACGCGCAGCGAATGCTGGACGACCAGCACCGGCGCCAGGCCCAGCTGCTCCTGGCGCGCGATGGCGGCGCGGGTCTGCTGCATCAGGCTGTTGGCCAGGCCCGGCTCGATGCCGTTGTTGTTGGTGAGCGCCTGCTGCAGCACGCTGTCGAGCGCGCTGTCCAGGCCGATCACCTGCAGCTCGGAATCGCCCGGGAACAGCTGCTGCGTGATCGCGCGGCCGAGCGCCAGGCGCGTGAGCGAGGTGAGCTCGGCCGCGTCCTTGACGGTGGGCGCATGCTCGGCCATCACGTCGAGGATGGTGCGCATGTCGCGGATCGGCACCTCTTCGTCGAGCAGGTTCTGCAGCACCTTGTGCAGCGTGCTCAGCGAGATGACCTTGGGCACCAGATCCTCGGTGAGCTTGGGCGCGGTCTTGCCGATCTGGTCGAGCAGCTGCTGCACTTCCTGGCGGCCGAGCAATTCGGCGGCATGGGTCTGGATCAGGTGGTTCAGGTGCGTGGCCATCACCGTGCAGGCATCGACCACCGTGTAGCCGAGCACCTGCGCTTCCTGGCGCAGGCTGGCGTCGATCCACACCGCGGGCAGGTGGAAGGCGGGGTCCTGCGTCGGCGTGCCGGGCAGCGTGCCGCTCACCTGGCCGGGGTTGATGGCCATCCACTGGTTGGGGAAGGCCTCGCCGCGGCCGATCTCCACGCCCTTCAGGCTGATCACGTAGGTGTTGGGCGGGATCTCCAGGTTGTCGCGGATGTGCACCACCGGCGCCAGGAAACCGATCTCCTGGGCCACCTTCTTGCGGATGCTCTTGATGCGGCCCAGCAGCTCGCCGTTCTGGGTCTGGTCCACCAGCGGGATCAGCCGGTAGCCGACCTCCATGCCGAGCGGGTCGACCAGCGCCACGTCGTCCCAGGTCGCCTCGGGTGCCTCGGCCGACGGCATGGCCGCGGCCTGGGCTGCGGCGGCCTGTTCGGCCGTGGCCTGCGGCGCGCGCTTGAGCATGCGCCGGCCCAGCCACGCGAGGCTGCCCGCGATCAGCAGGAAGGCCAGGTTCGGCATGCCGGGGATCATCCCCATCAGCCCGATCAGGCCGGCCGTCAGAAAGAGCACCTGCGGATTGGAGAACAGCTGGCCGGTCAGCTGCCGGCCCACGTCTTCGTCGGTGGTGACGCGCGAGACGATCACGCCCGCGGCGGTCGAGATCACCAGCGCCGGAATCTGCGCCACCAGGCCGTCGCCGATGGCCAGCAGCGTGTAGGTCGTGCCCGCGGTGCCGAAGTCCAGCCCGTGCTGCAGCATGCCGACCACCAGGCCGCCGATGATGTTGATCACCATGATCAGCAGGCCGGCAATCGCGTCGCCGCGCACGAACTTGCTGGCGCCGTCCATCGAGCCGTAGAAGTCGGCTTCCTGCGCGACTTCCTGGCGGCGCTTGCGCGCCACCTCCTCGCCGATCAGGCCGGCGTTCAGGTCGGCGTCGATCGCCATCTGCTTGCCCGGCATCGCGTCGAGCATGAAGCGCGCGCCGACCTCGGCGATGCGTCCCGCGCCCTTGGTGATCACCATGAAGTTGATCAGCACCAGGATGATGAACACCATCACGCCCACGGCAAAGTTGCCGCCCACCAGGAAGTGGCCGAAGGCCTCGATCACCTTGCCCGCCGCGTCCGGCCCGGTGTGGCCGTGCATCAGCACCACGCGCGTGGAGGCCACGTTGAGCGACAGGCGCAGCAGCGTGGAGAACAGCAGCACGGCCGGAAAGGCCGCGAAGTCCAACGCCTTCATGGTGTACATGCTCACCAGCAGCACCATCACCGACATCGCGATGTTGAAGGTGAACAGCAGGTCGAGCAGGAAGGGCGGCAGCGGCAGCACCATCATGCTCAGGATCAGCACGATCAGGATGGGGCCGGCAAGGCCCTTCCACTGGCTGCCGGAGAACAGTTGCGACTGCAGGCGCGTGAGGGTGGCCATGGCGTTCATGCGGCGGCCTTCGGTGAATATTCGAGCGATTCAGGAATCGGCAGGTCGGCCGGCGTGCGCGGCGCTTCGCCGCCTTCGCTTTGCCAGCGCTTGAGCTGGTAGACCCAGGCCAGCACCTCGGCCACCGCGGTGTAGAGGCCGGCCGGGATCTCGTCGCCGAGCCGGGTGTGCTTGAAGAGCGCACGCGTGAGCGGCGGCGCCTCGAGGATTGCCACGTTGTTCTCGCGCGCGATCTCGCGGATGCGCGCGGCCATCAGGTCGCTGCCCTTGGCCACCACGCGCGGCGCGCGCATGTCGTGGTCCACATACTTGAGCGCCACCGCAAAGTGCGTGGGGTTGGTCACCACGATGTCGGCCTTGGGCACCTCGGACATCATCCGCCGGCGCGCCATCTGCTGCTGCTGGCGGCGGATCTGCGCCTTGATGTGCGGATCGCCCTCGCTCTCCTTGTGTTCCTGGCGCAGGTCTTCGCGCGACATGCGCAGCTTGCGGTGGTAGCTCCACAGCTGGTAGGGAACGTCGACCAGCGCCACCAGGAACAGCGCGGAGGCGATCAGCGCGCAGTTGTGCGCCACCAGCACGATCATCTGCGGCAGCGCGGCGCGCTCCGATTGCGCCATGAGCGCGGAGACTTCGTCCACGTTGCCCATGATCACCAGCCAGGCCACGCCGCCGATCAGCAGCGACTTGGCGAGCGCCTTGAACAGCTCCGACAGCGCCTGCGCCGAAAACATGCGGCCCACGCCGGCCACCGGATCGAGCTTGCTGAACTTGGGCGCCAGGGCCTTGGCCGAGAGCAGCCAGCCGCCGAGCATCAGCGGCGCCGCCACGGCCGCCACCAGCATCATGCCGAACAGCGGCACGAGCGCGAGCAGCGCCTGCTGGCCCATGAGCCCGGCACGCGCCAGCATGTGGGCGGGGTCGAACGCTGCGGCGCGGTCGAAGTGCAGGCCCTGGGCCAGCGCGCCGCGCAGCGTGGCGCCGAGCGAATCGGCCGTGAGCCACAGGCCGGCCACGGCAGTGCCCAGCAGCACGAAGGTCGCCAATTCGCGCGACCGCGCCACGTCCCCTTGCTCGCGGGCCTTTTCGAGGCGCTGCGGTGAGGCGGGTTCGGTTTTTTCGAGGTCGCTTTCTTCAGCCATTGATGCTCCGGGCGAGCGTTGGCGACAGCACGCCTGCTCATGGCTGATTGTTGGTTTGGGAGCCTCCGGACAATTGATCGATCAGCGCGGGCATTCGCCCGCTGCTTGGACGATCGGTGCGGCGCCTAGGCGGCGGGGGTGGCGGCCGGGCCGGCGCCGTCCGCGGCATCCGGCGCGGGTGCGGACGCAGGCACGGGCGCAGGCGGCGCCGCATACGGCACCAGCGGCAGCTGCTCGGCATCCAGGCGCTCCAGGATGGTGAACAGCAGGTCGCTGCGCACGCTGCCTGCCAGCCGCGGGCTCGGCACATAGGCAATGGCCTGGAAGATCAGCAGGCCGCCCTCGATGCCTTCGAGCGTGAGCGAAGGCGCCGGTGTTTCCAGCACGCTCTCGTGCGCGCGGCAGGCGTCCAGGATGAGCTCGCGCACGCGCTGCGCGTGGGTGGTCAGCGGCATCGGCAGGCGGATCAGCACCCGGCCCTCCGCGTTGGTCAGCGTCATGTTGCGCACGGTCTTCGTGATGAACTCGGAGTTCGGCACGATCACCGTCGAGCGGTCGCCCAGCTGGATCTCCGTGGCCCGCACGTTGATGCGCCGCACGTCGCCTTCGGTGGTGCCCAGCACCACCCAGTCGCCCACCTTCACCGGCTGCTCGGCCAGCAGGATGAGGCCCGAGATGAAGTTCTGCACGATGGCCTGCAGGCCGAAGCCGATACCCACCGACAGCGCGCTGGCCACCCACGCGATGCGCTCGATGCCGATGCCCAGCGCCGACAGCGAGAACGCGACCACCAGGATGCCGCCCACGTAGCCCAGCAGCGTGGTGATCGAGCTCTGCATGCCCGGCTCGAACTGCGTGCTGGGCAGGTAGCTGCGCGCGAGCCAGCGCTTGAACACCCTGAGCACGATGAAGCCGATCACCGCCACCGCCACGGCGCTCAGGATGGCGCCCGGCACCAGCTGGAACTCGCCCACCTTCACGCCGGTGCCGAACTTGCCGCTGCGCTGGAACACTTCGCTGGGCCCGGTGCCCAGCGGCGCCGCGAGCGCGATCAGCATGTAGAAGAACAGCGCCACCCGGCTCAGGCCCGAGAGCACGGTGGCCGCCTGGTCGAGCGTCTGCGGCGCCAGGCCGAAGCTCTTCTGCAGGCGCTGGCCGAAGGTGCTGCGCGAGGACACGCCCGCCATGAACACGTCGTCGGCAAACTTGAACAGCACGTAGAAGGCGGCCGCGACGATGCCGCTCCAGGTGAGCTGCGAGGCCAGGAAGCTCGCGAGCGCCACGTAGCCCACCGCCACCAGCACCCAGATGGCCACCATCAGCACGCCGATGCAGGCCACCAGCAGGCCCACCCACATCGGGCGCTCGGGCGGATCGGCGTCCGGCGTATCGGCGCGCATGGGCCTCAGGCGACGGAGCACCGCGCCCACCAGCGCCGTGAGCACCAGCGCGGTGAGCACGTGCGTGGCCACCACGGCCGCAAAGCTCGCTTCGACCAGCGCGTTGATCTCCACCGGCGCCCAGGCCAGCGCGGCCACCGCCGCAACCAGCCACGGCAGCGGCGCCAGGCGGGTGGCCATGGCGTCCGGAATCGGCGGCAGCCGCCACGACGGGCGGCGCGTGGCCAGCAGCCCGCGGCCCAGCCCGATGACGAAGGCCATGAACACCAGCGCCTGCGCCGTCGAGCGCATCGCCTTGCGCGCCTGCGGCTCCCAGGTGGCGTATTCCTCGAGCACCCACACGAAGCCGTGCGCGGCCACGGCCACCAGCAGCACGTGGCTCGCGACGATGGCAATCACCAGCAGCGAACGCCGCAGCCGCCCGGCCGGCAGCAGCCGCGCGGCGATCCGCGTCAGCAGGTGCTCGGCCACCCAGTTGCCGAGCACCGCGAGCAGCACCGCCAGGATCAGCGCCCAGAGCACCGCCATGCGGGGGCCTTGCTGCATGGCCTGCGAGAACCCGTCGCGCAGGTCGGAGGCCATGGCCTTCAGGCGCGCCAGGTCGCTCGGCCAGGCGTCCTGCAGATCGCCCCAGAACTCGCCGGTGAGCGGCGAGGGCGCGCGCTCGGTGATCTGCGCCTCGAACAGCGCGCGGCGCTGGGTCACCAGTTCGGCCGCGCGCTGCCGCACGTCGATGGCCAGCAGCCGTGCGAGCCGGATGTCGGCGTCCAGCGCGTTGCGCTCCTTCGTGAGGCGGGCGCGCTGGCGCGTGATGTCGGGGTCTTCGGTTGCGCCCGCGGCCGGCGGATTGCCGAGCTCGCCGAGGCGGGCGTTCAGGTCGGCCAGCTCGCCGGTGCGCGCGGCAACGAACTTGTCGGCCTGCGTGCCGATGTCGCTGATCTGCGCGAGCAGTTGGCGCAGGTCCCCGGTGGAATCGGCATCGGTGCTGATCTTGTTGAACTGCTCGCGCAGCTCGGCCACCGTGGGTTCGGGCGCCGGGGCCGCGGCAGCCGCGGTGCTGCCGCCGACGCCGCCGGTGCCCGGCTGGGCCGTCGCGGCGCCGCACATCAGCAGCAGCAGGGCGGCCAGGCAAAAGGCAATCAGGCGGGGGATCGAACGCATGGCTGCCATCATAGAAGGCGCCATTTGCGGTCCGCGGCGCGGGGCGTGACAGCGTGTGTCTGCCGGGCCGCGCCGGCGGGAAGCGGTCAACCGGCCGGGCTGAACAGGTCGACCCGGTCGGTGATGATGCCGTCGGTGCCCAGCTCGACGAGCCGCTCGGCGGCCCATTCGTCATTCACGGTGTAGCTCAGCGCGCGCATGCCCGCGCCTTGCACCTGCGCCACCGTGGCGGCGTCCCAGAGCGCGTGGTTGCAGACCACCGCGGCGCAGTCCAGGCCGGTGGCCGCGGCCAGCCAGCCGTCCCGCAGCGTGTCGAGCAGCAGCCCGCGCGGCAGCTCGGGCTGCACCGCCCTGGCGCCCGCGAGCGATTCGGCCTGGAACGAGGTGAGCAGCGGCGGTATGGCCGCGCCCTGCCACAGCCGGGCCGCGAGCCGCGCCACCGCTTCGCCGGTTTCGCGTTCGGTGCCCGGCGTGGGCTTGATCTCGATGTTGAGCAGGTGGCCGTTGGCCAGGCAGAAGCGCGCGAGGTTCTCGAGCGTGGCAAGCGGCTCGCCCGCGAAGGCGCGCGAATGCCAGCCGCCGGCGTCGAGCTGAGCCAGCGCGCTCCAGGGCTGCGCACCGCCGGTGCCGCGGCCGTTGGTGGTGCGGTCGAGCGTGGCGTCGTGCATCAGAAAGGCCACGCCGTCGGCGCTGAGCTTCGCATCGCACTCGAACATGCGGTAGCCGTGCGCCGCGCCAAGGCGGAAGGCCGCCAGCGTGTTCTCGGGCGCCAGCTTGCCGGCGCCGCGGTGCGCGATCCAGCGCGGATAGGGCCAGGGCTTCATCCGTGCCGGCATCGTCAGTCGGCCCGCTTGCCGGAGCCGGCATCGAACCAGTGCAGCTTGTCCTCGCGCGCCGCGATCTTCACGGTGTCGCCCGCGACCGGCGGATGATCGCTTTCGTCGGTGCGCATGATGATCTGCTCCTCGCCGATGCGGCCGTACACCAGCCGCTCGGCGCCCAGCAGTTCGACCGACTCCACCTGCACCGACCAGCCGCTTTCGTCCAGCGTCAGGTGCTCCGGGCGGATGCCCAGGATCTGGCCGGGCCGCACGCCGGGGGCGTGCTGCAGCAGGTTCATCGGCGGCGAGCCGATGAAGCTGGCAACGAAGGTGGTGGCGGGCCGGTTGTAGACCTCTTCGGGCGTCGCGAACTGGTCCATCACGCCGCCGTTCATCACGATGATGCGCTGCGCCAGCGTCATGGCCTCGACCTGGTCGTGCGTGACGAACAGCGAGGTGATGCCGAGCTCGCGGTGCAGCTTCTGGATCTCGATGCGGGTCTGCGCGCGCAGCTTGGCGTCCAGGTTGGACAGCGGCTCGTCGAACAGGAACACCTGCGGCTGGCGCACGATGGCGCGGCCCATGGCCACGCGCTGGCGCTGCCCGCCCGAGAGCTCGCGCGGCTTGCGCTCGAGCAGGTGGCCCAGCTCCAGGATCTTGGCCGCCTTGTCGACGCGGGTCTTGATCTCGGGCTCCGGCACCTTGGCGATCTTCAGGCCATAGGCCATGTTCTTGAACACGCTCATATGCGGATAGAGCGCGTAGTTCTGGAACACCATGGCGATGTCCCGCTCGGAGGGCTCGAGCTGGTTCACCACGCGCCCGCCAATGGAGATTTCGCCGGCCGAGATTTCCTCCAGGCCGGCCACCATGCGCAGCAGGGTGGATTTGCCGCAGCCTGAGGGGCCGACGATGACGATGAATTCATGGTCGGCGATCTCGGCGCTCACGCCGTGGATGACCTGGTTGGCTTTCGGCCCATGGCCGTAGCGCTTGATGACGTTGCGTAAAGAGAGAGCAGCCATAGTCTTGATCAGTTGGGGACAGAGCAGATTGCTTCGCAATCCTGGTCTGTCCCGCAAGTTATTTATTTTTCAGTGTCCACGAGGCCCTTGACGAACCACTTCTGCATCAGCACCACCACCAGCGCGGGCGGCAGCATGGCGAGGATGGCGGTGGCCATCACCACGTTCCATTCGTTCTGGCTGTCGCCGCCGGCAATCATTCGCTTGATGCCGACCACCACGGGGTACATGTCTTCGCCGGTGGTGGCGAGCAGCGGCCAGAGGTACTGGTTCCAGCCGTAGATGAACTGGATCACGAACAGCGCCGCAATCGAGGTCTTCGACAGCGGCAGCAGCACGTCGAAGAAGAAGCGCATGGGGCTTGCGCCATCCATGCGCGAGGCCTCGGTGAGCTCGTCGGGCACCGTCAGGAAGAACTGGCGGAAAAGGAAGGTGGCGGTGGCCGACGCGATCAGCGGCACCGTGAGGCCCGCGTAGGTGTTCAGCATGTTCAGATCGGACAGCACCTTGTAGGTGGGCAGGATGCGCACCTCCACCGGCAGCATCAGCGTCACGAAGATGGCCCAGAAGCAGATCTTCTTGAACGGGAACCGGAAGTAGACGATGGCAAAGGCCGACAGCAGCGAGATGGAGATCTTGCCGATGGAGATCACCAGCGCCGTCACCAGGCTCACCCACATCATGTGGGCCACGGGCGCGTTGGAGCCGCTGCTGGTTTCGCGCCCGAAGAGCGCGCCCTTGTAGCTGTCCAGCATGTTGCTGCCGGGCAGCAGCGGCATCGGCGCCTGCACGATCTCCTGCGCCGTGTGCGTGGACGCCACGAACGCCAGGTAGAGCGGGAAGGCGACGATGAACACGCCCAGGATCATCACCACATGGGCCAGGATGCCATGGGTGCCGCGTTTCTCAACCATGGAACGCCTCCGCCAGATTCTTGTTTTGCTTCATCAGTATTGAACCTTCTTTTCCACGTAGCGGAACTGGATCACGGTGAGCGCCACCACGATCACCATCAGCACCACCGACTGCGCCGCCGAGCCGCCGAGGTCCATGGCCTTGAAGCCGTCGTAGTAGACCTTGTAGACCAGGATGGCCGTGTCCTTGCCCGGCCCGCCCTGGGTGGCCGCATCGACGATCGCGAAGGTGTCGAAGAAGGCGTAGACCACGTTGATCACCAGCAGGAAGAAGGTGGTGGGCGAGAGCAGCGGAAACTGCACGGTCCAGAACCGGCGCCACGGGCGCGCGCCGTCGATGGCCGCGGCCTCGATGAGCGACTTGGGAATCGACTGCAGCCCGGCCAGGAAGAACAGGAAGTTGTACGAAATCTGCTTCCACACCGAGGCCATCACGATCAGCGTCATGGCGTGGCCGGAGTCCAGCAGGTGGTTCCAGTCGATGCCGATCTTGCCCAGCGCATAGGCCACCACGCCCAGCGACGGCGAGAACATGAACACCCAGAGCACGGCCGCCACGGCGGGCGCCACCGCGTAGGGCAGGATCAGCATGGTCTTGTAGAAGGTGCCGCCGCGCGTGATGCGGTCGGCAAACACCGCGAGCCCCAGCGACAGCGTGATGCCGATGCCCGCCACCAGCACCGAGAACAGGGCGGTGGTCTTGAACGACTCCACATAGCTCGGATCGCTGAATATCTGGCGGAAGTTGTCGAGCCCGACAAATTCCACCGACGTGCCGAAGGCGTCCTGCTGCTGCAGCGACTGCAGCAGCGCCTGCGCCGCCGGCCAGAAGAAAAACACGAGGATCACCGCCATTTGCGGGGTCAGCAGCAGCCAGGGCAACCAGCCCGAGCGAAAGAAAACGCGTTTTTCCATGAACCCTCTGCATAAAAAATCCCGCCTGGCCCGCTCTTGCGCACGAGCGAACGGGGGCGGGCGATATTAGCCGGACCCACGGGTCCGGCCGTCAATCGTTAGCTTTTGTTAGCTTTCTGGAAGCGTTCCAGCTGCTCGTTGCCGCGCGTGACGATCGAATCGAGGGCTTCCTTGGCGCTCTTCTTGCCGCTCCAGACCTGTTCGAGCTCTTCGTCCTCGATGGCGCGGATCTGCACGTAGTTGCCCAGGCGGATGCCGCGGCTCTTGTCGGTGACCTTGCGGATCATCTGCGTCACGGCCACGTCGGTGCCGGGGTTCTGCTTGTAGAAACCCGATTCCTCGGTGAGCTTGTAGGCCGCCGTGGTCACCGGCAGGTAGCCGGTGCGCTTGTGGCTGGCCGACTGCACTTCAGGCGTCGAGATGAAGCTGAAGAACTTGGCCACGCCCTTGTATTCGGCCGGCTTCTTGCCCGACATCACCCAGAGGCTGGCGCCGCCGATCACCGTGTTCTGCGGTGCGCCGGGCACGTCCGGGTAGTAGGGCAGGGGAGCGACCGCGTAGGCGAACTTGGCGTTCTTGGCGACGTTGCCGTAGAAGCCGGACGAGGTGTTGATCATCGCGCACTCGCCCGACACGAACGAGGCTTCCGGCACATTGCCGCGGCCCTTGTAGATGAAGAGACCCTGCTTGGCCATGTTGGCCAGGTTCTCGATGTGGCGCACGTGCAGCGGCGAATTGATCTTCATGCGCGCATCGAGCCCGGCCAGGCCGTTGCTCTTGGTCGCGAATTCGACGTTGTGCCAGGCCGAGAAGCTCTCCAGCTGCGTCCAGCCCTGCCAGGCGGTGGTGAACGGGCACTTGTGGCCGCTCGCCTTGAGCTTGGCCGCGGCGGCCGTCACTTCGGGCCAGGTCGAGGGCAGCTTGGTGGTGTCGATGCCGGCGGCCTTGAAGGCGTCCTTGTTGATATAGAACACCGTCGTCGAGCTGTTCAGCGGGAAGCTCAGCATCTGGCCGTTGGGCGCGGTGTAGTAGCCGGCCACGGCGGGAATGTAGGCGGCCGGATCGAACTTCTCGCCCGCGTCCTTCATGACCTGGCCCACCGGCACGATGGCGCCCTTGCTGGCCATCATGGTGGCGGTGCCCACTTCGAACACCTGCAGGATGTGCGGCGCGTTGCCGGCACGGAAAGCGGCAATGGAGGCCGTCATCGATTCGTCGTACGTGCCCTTGTAGGTCGGCACGACCTTGTATTCCTTCTGGCTCTCGTTGAACTGCTTGGCCAGGTCGTTGACCCACTCGTTGTTGACGGCGGTCATGGAGTGCCACCACTGGATCTCAGTCTGGGCATGTGCCACATTGAACAGCGTGGTGGCGGCCAGCGCCGATGCCAGCGCGAGCGTCTTGAATCGCATGAAGACTCCTGATGGGAAAATGAAAGCGCGGATGCTAGGCCACGTGGATGACATGGCCGCGTCACATTTGCGCACGGAGTGTTGTTAATTTCCAATCGGGAAAACCCCTTTGGCGCAGGGCTTCCCACGGCGTGCGCGCCCTCATGCTGCGGCGCAGCATGCTAGCATCGACCTCCCCTTTTTCGGCCTAGCCTGTTGCCGCGGCCGGGGCTTCCGCGAGTACGCCATGA
This sequence comes from Variovorax sp. V116, assembly GCF_041154435.1. Lineage (NCBI taxonomy): Bacteria > Pseudomonadati > Pseudomonadota > Betaproteobacteria > Burkholderiales > Comamonadaceae > Variovorax > Variovorax sp. V116. The sequence goes on along the minus strand of NZ_AP028661.1, from coordinate 4,271,894 downwards.
GCAGCAAAACCTCCCTCGAAAAAAGCCGGATCAAGTTCCTTCTGCTCGAGGGCATCCATCCTTCGGCGGTGGAGGTCCTGCGCGCCGCGGGCTACACCAACATCGAGTCGCTGCCGGGTGCGTTGCCCGATGCGGAGCTCAAGGCCAAGATCGCCGACGTCCACTTCCTGGGCATCCGCTCGCGCACGCAGCTCACGGCCGAGGTTTTCGCGGCCGCCCACAAGCTGGTGGCGGCGGGGTGCTTCTGCATCGGCACCAACCAGGTCGACCTGGAAGCCGCGCGCGAGCACGGCGTGGCGGTGTTCAATGCCCCGTATTCCAACACCCGCTCGGTGGCCGAGCTGGTGCTGGCCGAAGCCATCCTGCTGTTGCGCGGCGTGCCCGAGAAGAGCGCGGTCGCCCACCGCGGCGGCTGGCTCAAGTCGGCCGAGAACGCCTTCGAGATCCGCGGCAAGACGCTGGGCATCGTGGGCTACGGCTCCATCGGCGCCCAGCTGTCGGTGCTGGCCGAGGCGCTGGGCATGAAGGTGGCGTTCTACGACGTGGTGACCAAGCTGCCCCTGGGCAATGCGCACCAGGTGCGCGAACTGCACCAGTTGCTGGCCCAGAGCGACATCGTGACCCTGCACGTGCCCGAGACGCAGGCCACCCAATGGATGATCGATACGGCCGAAATCGCCGCCATGAAGCCGGGCGCGATCCTGATCAACGCCTCGCGCGGCACGGTCGTGCGGATCGAGCCGCTGGCCGAGGCGCTGAAGCAGAAGAAGCTGCTGGGCGCCGCGATCGACGTGTTCCCGGTCGAGCCGCGCAGCAACAAGGACGAGTTCCAGTCGCCCTTGCGCGGGCTCGACAACGTGATCCTCACGCCCCACATCGGCGGCTCGACGATGGAGGCGCAGGCCAACATCGGCCTGGAGGTGGCGGAAAAGCTGGTGAAGTACAGCGACAACGGCACCTCGACCTCGTCGGTCAACTTTCCCGAGGTGGCGCTGCCGGCCCACCCCGGCAAGCACCGGCTGCTGCACATCCACCGCAACGTGCCCGGCGTGCTGTCGGAGATCAACAAGATCTTCTCGGACAACAACATCAACATCTCCTCGCAGTTCCTGCAGACCAACGAGAAGATCGGCTACGTGGTGATGGACATCGACGCCGCGTATTCCGACCTGGCGCTGGAAAAGCTGGCCAAGGTGAACGGCACGATCCGCAGCCGCGTGCTGTTCTGAACCCTGAACCAAGCGCCTCCGTCTTGCTCCCTCTCCCTCCGGGAGAGGGCCGGGGTGAGGGCAGCGGCATCCACACCACGGCACCGCCTGCCGGGCGCCTCCCAATAGGGGAACAGCGAAGGCGCAAGGCAGGCCCCCCGCCCCTGCCCTAAAATCCCACCCCCGGCTAGATGGGCGCGCAGCGCCTGGCCGAGGTGCCACCCCCGATGAATGCTCCGACCGCGTTGACCACGCTGTTGTCGCAGGCCGCAGAGCCTGTACGACTGCGCGAGATCCCCTATAACTACACCAGCTTTTCCGATCGAGAGATCGTGATCCGCCTGCTGGGCGAGCGCGGCTGGGAACTGCTCCAGACCCTGCGCGCCGAGCGCCGCACCGGCCGGTCGGCGCGCATGCTCTACGAAGTGCTCGGCGACATCTGGGTGGTCCAGCGCAACCCCTACCTCGTCGACGACCTGCTCGACAACCCGCGCCGCCGCGGCCAGCTGGTCGATGCGCTCAGGCACCGCCTGGCCGAAGTCCAGAAGCGCCGCACCCCCGACAGCGACCTGCCGCGCGACCAGCTCGTGGGCGAACTCACGGGCCTTGTCGGCCAGGCCGTCGCGGCCTTCGACACCGCCTTTCGCGACGTGGCCGCCCTGCGCCGCAAGGCCACGCGCGTACTGGGTCGCCTCACGGCCAAGGACAACATCAAGTTCGACGGCCTCTCGCGCGTCTCGCACGTCACCGACGCCACCGACTGGCGCGTCGAATATCCCTTCGTGGTGCTCTGCCCCGACACCGAGGCCGAGATGGCCCTGCTCGTCAAGGGCTGCATCGAGCTGGGCCTGACCATCATCCCGCGCGGCGGCGGCACCGGCTACACCGGCGGCGCCATTCCGCTCACCTGGAAGAGCGTGGTCATCAACACCGAGAAGCTCGAGGCCATGACCGAGGTCGAGCTGGTTCCGCTGCCCGGCCTCGACAACCCCGTGCCCACCATCTGGACCGAAGCCGGCGTCGTCACCCAGCGCGTGGCCGACGCCGCCGAGCGCGCCGGCTACGTGTTCGCGGTCGACCCCACTTCCGCCGAGGCCTCGTGCGTGGGCGGCAACGTGGCCATGAACGCGGGCGGCAAGAAAGCCGTGCTCTGGGGCACGGCGCTCGACAACCTGGCTTCGTGGCGCATGGTCACGCCGCAGGCCGAATGGCTCGAAGTCACGCGCATCGGCCACAACCTCGGCAAGATCCACGACGCCGAGAGCGCCGAGTTCGAACTGCAGTACTACGCCGCCGACGGCAAGACGAAACTGCGCACCGAGCGCCTCGACATTCCCGGCCGCACCTTCCGCAAGGAAGGCCTCGGCAAGGACGTGACCGACAAGTTCCTTTCGGGCCTGCCCGGCATCCAGAAAGAGGGCTGCGACGGCCTCATCACCAGCTGCCGCTGGGTGGTGCACCGCATGCCGGCGCACACCCGCACCGTGTGCCTCGAATTCTTCGGCAACGCCAAGGACGCGGTGCCCAGCATCGTCGAGATCAAGGACTTCATGTTCGCCGAGCAGAAGCGCTCGGGCGTGCTGCTGGCGGGCCTGGAGCACCTGGACGACCGCTACCTGAAGGCCGTGGGCTACGCCACCAAGTCGAAAAAACACGGCGGCCTGCCCAAGATGGTGCTGTTCGGCGACATCGCGGGCGACGACGCCGACGCGGTGGCGCGCGTCACCTCCGAAGTGGTGCGCATCGCCAATTCGCGCAGCGGTGAAGGCTTCGTCGCCATCAGCCCCGAGGCGCGCAAGAAATTCTGGCTCGACCGCAAGCGCACCGCGGCCATCAGCAAGCACACCAACGCCTTCAAGATCAACGAAGACGTGGTCATTCCGCTGCCGCGCATGGCCGAGTACAGCGACGGCATCGAGCGCATCAACATCGAGCTCTCGCTGCAGAACAAGCTCGCGCTCACCGACGCGCTCGAAGCCTTCCTGCTGCGCGGCAACCTGCCGCTGGGCAAGACCGACGACGCACACGAGATCCCCGCCGCCGAGCTGCTCGAAGACCGGGTGGCGCAGGCCGTGGCGCTGGTGCAGGGCGTGCGTGCGCTCTGGGCCGAATGGCTGCGCGACGTCGACACGCTGTTCCCGCAGCTGCAGGACCACACGCTGCGCGCCAGCTGGAAGACCCAGCTGCGCCAGCCGCTGCAGGAAATCTTCTCGGGCGCCGAGTTCACGCCGATCCTGGCCGAGTGCACCGCCATCCACCAGCAGGTGCTCAAGGGCCGCGTCTGGGTGGCGCTGCACATGCACGCGGGCGACGGCAACGTGCACACCAACATCCCGGTCAACAGCGACAACTACGAGATGCTGCAGACCGCGCATGCCGCGGTGGTGCGCATCATGGCGCTGGCGCGCAGCCTCGACGGCGTGATCTCGGGCGAGCACGGCATCGGCATCACCAAGCTCGAATTCCTGAGCGACGAAGAGCTCGCGCCCTTCATGGACTACAAGCGCCGCGTCGACCCCGAAGGCCGCTTCAACAAGGGCAAGCTGCTGCGCGCCCCCGCCGGCGAAGCCGCGCTGCCGCATGCCGACCTGACCAACGCCTACACGCCGAGCTTCGGCCTCATGGGCCATGAGTCGCTCATCATGCAGCAGAGCGACATCGGCGCCATTGCCGACAGCGTGAAGGACTGCCTGCGCTGCGGCAAGTGCAAGCCGGTGTGCGCCACCCACGTGCCGCGCGCCAACCTGCTGTACAGCCCGCGCAACAAGATCCTCGCAACCTCGCTGCTGGTCGAAGCCTTCCTGTACGAAGAGCAGACCCGGCGCGGCATCAGCATCAAGCACTGGGAAGAGTTCGAGGACGTGGCCGACCACTGCACGGTCTGCCACAAGTGCCTCACGCCCTGCCCGGTGAAGATCGACTTCGGCGACGTGTCGATGAACATGCGCAACCTGCTGCGCAAGATGGGGCAGAAGAGCTTCCGCCCCGGCAACGCGGCCGCGATGTTCTTCCTCAACGCGACCAATCCGCAGACCATCAAGGCGGTGCGCGCGGGCATGGTGGGCATCGGCTTCAAGGCGCAGCGACTGGCCAACGACCTGCTGCGCGGCCTCGCCAGGAAGCAGACCGCGGCGCCGCCCGCCACGCTCGGCCCGGCGCCGGTCAAGGAGCAGGTGATCCACTTCATCAACAAGAAGATGCCGGGCAACCTGCCCAAGCAGACGGCGCGCGCGCTGCTCGACATCGAGGATGCCGACTACGTGCCGATCATCCGCGACCCGAAGGCCACCACCTCGGAGACCGAGGCGGTCTTCTACTTTCCCGGCTGCGGTTCGGAGCGCCTCTTCTCGCAGGTGGGCCTTGCCACGCAGGCCATGCTCTGGCACGCGGGCGTGCAGACGGTGCTGCCGCCCGGCTACCTGTGCTGCGGCTATCCGCAGCGCGGCAGCGGCCAGTTCGACAAGGCCGAGAAGATGATCACCGACAACCGCGTGCTGTTCCACCGCGTGGCCAACACGCTCAACTACCTCGACATCAAGACGGTGGTGGTGAGCTGCGGCACCTGCTACGACCAGCTGCAGGGCTACCAGTTCGACAAGATCTTCCCGGGCTGCCGCATCATCGACATCCACGAGTACCTGCTCGAAAAGGGCATCACGCTGGCCGATGCAGGCGGTGGCGGCTACCTCTACCACGACCCCTGCCACAGCCCGATGAAGCTGCAGGACCCGATGAAGACCGTGAAGGCGCTGGTCGGCGACAACGTGCTCAAGAACGACCGCTGCTGCGGCGAATCGGGCACGCTGGGCGTCTCGCGGCCCGACATCTCGACGCAGATCCGCTTCCGCAAGGAAGAAGAGCTCAAGAAGGGCGAGGCCGCCCTGCGCGCGAACGGCCAGGTCGGCGAAAAGGACAACGTCAAGATCCTGACCAGCTGCCCGAGCTGCCTGCAAGGCCTCTCGCGCTACGGCAACGACCTGAACAACGGCCTGCTCGAGGCCGACTACATCGTGGTCGAGATGGCCAACAAGATCCTCGGCAGGGACTGGATGCCCGAATACGTCGCCGCCGCCAACCAGGGCGGCATCGAGCGGGTGCTCGTATGAAGGTGAAGAACTGTCCCTTCTGCGAAGGCCCCGGCGGCCGCATCGTGTTCGAGGGCGCGAAGCTTCGCGTCATCCATGCCGAGGAGGCCGGCTTCCCGGCCTTCTACCGCGTGATCTGGCGCGAGCATGCGGCGGAGTTTTCCGACCTCGACGCGGCCGACCGCGTGCTGTGCATGGAGGCGGTGACGGTGGTCGAGCAGTGCCTGCGCGAGCATCTGTCGCCGGCCAAGATCAACCTTGCGGCGCTCGGCAACATGGTGCCGCACCTGCATTGGCACGTGATCGCGCGCTTTGCGGACGACACGCATTTTCCGGGCTCCGTGTGGGCGCCGGTGCAGCGCCAAGCGGATGCGGCCCGGCAGGCCGCCGTGGCCGCGCGCCTGCCCGCGCTCGAGAGTGAGATGATGGCCCGACTGGGCACAAGGAGCTTCTGATGGCAGGTTTGCAAGCCGGCGCACCGACGCCGCAATCGATCACCGTGCACGGCCAGTCGCGCGTGCTCGAGGTCGGCTTCTCGGACGGCGCGAGCTTCCGCATTCCGTTCGAGCTGATGCGCATCTATTCGCCATCCGCCGAGGTGCAGGGCCACGGCCCTGGCCAGGAAGTGCTGCAGACCGGCAAGCGCGAGGTCGAGCTGGTCGACCTGAAGCCGGTCGGCAACTACGCCGTGCAGCCGGTCTTCAGCGACGGCCATGACACCGGCATCTTCTCGTGGAACCTGCTGTACGAGCTCGGCGCCAACCAGGTCGCGCTCTGGGCCGAATACGAGCGCCGGCTTGCCGCCGCGGGCGTCGACCGCGACGCGCCGATGATCGACAAGGGCGGCTCCGCCTGCGGCAGCCACTGACCCGCCAGACCGCGTTCGCTCCTGAAAAAGTAGCCCCGCACGCAGGCGCGGCGCGCCTTGCCGCGGCCCGCGATTTCAAGAAAAAGCAACAAATGTCCGCCGTCGCCGCAGGGTCGCCTTCTTGAGCTGTGTGCTTCCGGCCTAATATCAGGCGCATGAGCACCACCCACTTCGGCTTCGAGAAAGTCGACGAAAGCGAGAAAGCGCAACGTGTCCGCGGCGTCTTCGATTCCGTCGCCACGCGTTACGACCTCATGAACGACCTGATGTCGATGGGGCTGCACCGCGCCTGGAAGGCCTACACCGTGATGGTGGCCAACGTGGGCGAGGGCTCGCGCGTGCTCGACATCGCTGGCGGCACCGGCGACCTCGCGCTGGCCTTCTCGAAGAAGGTGGGCGCCAGCGGCCAGGTGGTGCACACCGACATCAACGAAGCCATGCTGCGCACCGGCCGCGACCGCCTGCTCGATGGCGGCGTGGCGCTCCCCACGCTGGTGTGCGACGCAGAGAAGCTGCCGTTCCCCGACAACCACTTCGACGTGGTGACCGTGGCCTTCGGCCTGCGCAACATGACGCACAAGGACCTTGCACTGAAGGAAATGAACCGCGTGCTCAAGCCGCGCGGCAAGCTGCTGGTGCTCGAGTTCTCGAAGGTGGCCAAGCCGCTGGCCAAGGCCTACGACTGGTATTCGTTCAACGTGCTGCCGCGCCTGGGCAAGCTGGTGGCCGGCGACGACGCGAGCTACCGCTACCTGGCCGAATCGATCCGCATGCATCCCGCGCAGGACGAACTCAAGACCCTCATGAAAGAGGGCGGTTTCGGGCATGTGGACTATCACAACATGACGGGGGGCGTGGTGGCCCTTCATGTTGGAATCAAATGTTGATGAAGCGAATTCTTCGCTCGAAAGAGGAGACGACATGAAAAGTTTGAGTTCTTTGTTCCTGGCTTGCGTGCTGGCCCTGGTCAGCGTTCAGGCAGACGCAGCTCGCATCGGTGGCGGCAAGTCGTTCGGCCGCCAGTCGTCCAACGTGACGCAGCGCGAATCCGCAGCACCCACCGCACCCGCGCAGCAAAACGCGACCAATGCGGCGCCGAGGCCCGCAACGCCCGCGCCCGCCGCCGCTGCGCCCAAGCGTCCGTGGGGCGCCATGCTCGGCGGCCTCGCCGCCGGCCTGGGCCTCGCCTGGCTCGCACACTCGCTGGGCCTGGGTGCCGGCTTTGCGAACATCCTCCTGATCGGCCTGCTCGTGATGGCCGGGCTGTTCGTCTGGCGCATGTTCAAGGCGCGCTCGGCCGCATCGTCGGGCGCCAACCGCCCGGGCGGCTTCGCATTCGAAGGCGCCGGCAATCCGGCCAACGCCAGCGCGCCCGCGCAGTACAGCCCCGCCAATGTCGGCAACGATGCGTCGGCGCGTCCCTGGGAGCGCAACACGGCCGCCTTCGACGCCGGCTCCTCCGCGCATGGCAGCAGCCTGTCCGCGGCCGGTGCGGCGGCCGGCGGCAGCATGATCGGCTCGGCGCTCTCGGGCTCGCAGTCGTGGGGCATTCCGGCCGGCTTCGACGTGGACGGCTTCCTGAGCGCCGCCAAGCGCAACTTCGTGACACTGCAGGACGCATGGGACCGCGCCGACGTCAGCATGCTGCGCTCGATGATGACCGACGACATGGTCGAGGAAATCCGCAGCCAGCTGGCCGACCGTGCGAGCCACACCGGCGGCGCCTCGAACAAGACCGAAGTCGTCATGCTCGACGCCAAGCTGCTCGGCATCGAGGAACTGGCCGATGCCTACCTCGCGAGCGTGGAGTTCTCCGGCATGATCCGCGAAGATGCCTCGGCCGGCCCGGGCCCGTTCCGCGAAGTCTGGAACATGACCAAGCCCACCAGCGGCACCAGCGGCTGGCTCGTGGCGGGCGTGCAGGCCCTGCAGTAAGCGCATTGCGGCGGCCGCGGGGCCGCCTGCAGAACCGATAATGGGGACATGGCTACACCATCGTCCCCATTTTCTTTTCTCGACGACCTGTTCAACCGCATCGGCGAGCGCCTGCAGCCGCCCGCCTGGGCGGTGCACGAGATCCAGCACCGCGCGGTGCTGTTCCTGAACCATGTGCTGCAGCAGGAACCCGAGGCCCAGCAGCGGCTGCTCCGGCAGCAGGGGCGGGTGGTGCGCTTCCAGTGGCGCTTCGTGACGATGGATCTGGTCGCCACGCCGGCCGGCCTGCTGGACCTCGCGCCCGCCGGCTCGGTGCCCGAACTCACGCTCACCGTCACGGATGAATCTCCCTTCGAGCTGGCCCGCGCCACGCTGCGCGGCGGCAAGCCCTCGGTGCAGATCATCGGCGACGTGCAGCTCGCGGCCGAGGTCAACTGGCTGGTGGACCACGTGCGCTGGGACGTCGAGGACGACCTCGCCCGCCTCGTGGGCGACGTACCGGCGCACACCATCGCCAACGGCGCGCGCCGGGTCGTGGAAGCGCTGCGCCAGTTCGCCGGCGGCCGCAAGCCACCGCAGGCCGGCGGTCCGTCGACCGGCTCGGCGAGCACGGCCGAATGAGGCGCTTCTACCGCGGAATCTTCATCGTCTGGGTCGCGCTGCGCTACGGCCTGGACGAGCTGGTGCTCACGAGCTTCCAGAAACCCTGGCTGCGCGTGGTGGCGCGCATCGTCTCCATCGGCCGCAACCTCGACGCACCCCGCGGCCAGCGGCTGCGCGAGGCGCTCGAACGCCTGGGGCCGATCTTCGTCAAGTTCGGCCAGGTGCTGTCGACCCGGCGCGACCTGCTGCCGCCCGACATCGCCGACGAGCTCGCCTTCCTGCAGGACCGCGTGCCGCCGTTCCCCTCGGCGGTGGCCATTGCCACCATCGAGCGCGCCTTCCGCCGTCCGGTGGGCGACGTGTTCGTGCAGTTCGACGAGACGCCGATCGCCAGCGCGTCGATCGCCCAGGTCCACTTTGCGACCATCCGCACCGACGAAGGCGAGGTGCGCGAGGTCGCGGTCAAGGTGCTGCGCCCCAGCATGCGCGGCGTGATCGAGAAAGACCTGGCGCTCATGGCCATGATGGCCGGCTGGGTCGAGAAGCTCTCGCCCGACGGCAAGCGCCTGAAGCCGCGCGAGGTGGTCGGCGAGTTCGACAAGTACCTGCACGACGAGCTCGACCTGGTGCGCGAGGCGGCCAACGCGGCCCAGCTGCGCCGCAACATGGCCTCGCTCGAACTGGTGCTGATCCCCGAGATGTTCTGGGACTTCTGCCACCCCGAGGTGATCGTGATGGAGCGCATGAACGGCGTGCCCATTGCCCAGCTCGACCGCCTGCGCGCGGCCGGCGTCGACATTCCCAAGCTGGCGCGCGACGGCGTCACGATCTTCTTCACCCAGGTGTTCCGCGACGGCTTCTTCCACGCCGACATGCACCCGGGCAACATCCAGGTGAGCCTCGCGCCGGAGACCTTCGGGCGCTACATCTCGCTGGACTTCGGCATCATCGGCACGCTGACCGAGTCGGACAAGGAATACCTCGCGCAGAACTTCGTGGCCTTCTTCCGGCGCGACTACAAGCGCGTGGCCGAGCTGCACCTGGAGAGCGGCTGGGTGCCCGAGGGCACGCGCATCGACGAGCTCGAAGGCGCGATCCGCACCGTCTGCGAGCCGTACTTCGACCGGCCGCTGAAGGAAATCTCGCTCGGCATGGTGCTGATGCGCCTGTTCCAGACCTCGCGCCGCTTCCATGTCGAGATCCAGCCGCAGCTGGTGCTGCTGCAGAAGACCCTGCTCAACATCGAGGGCCTGGGCCGACAGCTCGATCCGGAACTCGATCTCTGGCACACCGCCAAGCCCTTCCTCGAGAAGTGGATGGTCGACCAGATCGGGCCGAAGAAGCTGTTCCAGCAGCTCAAGGCCGAAGCGCCGCGCTACGCAAAACTCTTGCCCGAGCTGCCGCGCCTGCTGCACGATTTCCTGGAAAATCGGCCCGCCGACCACCGCCGCGAGCTGCTGGAACTGCTGGCCGCCCAGAAGCGCACCAACCGGCTGCTGCAGACCATCATCTACGGTGGCATAGGATTTGTATTGGGGTTGCTCGCCATGCAATTGCTGGTGCGCGTGAGATTGTTCTAGAGGAGTGTCCCCGTGCTGCTGACGCTGGTTGTCGTTTATCTGCTGGTCACCATCGCGATCGGCCTGTACGCCGCCAAGCGGGTGAAGAACACCACCGACTTCGCCATCGCCGGGCGGCACCTGCCGCTCTACATGATCGTGACGACCACTTTCGCGACCTGGTTCGGCTCCGAAACAGTGCTCGGCATCCCGGCCAAGTTCATCGAGGGCGGGCTGAACGGGGTCATCGAAGACCCGTTCGGAGCGGGCACCTGCCTGATCCTGGTGGGCCTGTTCTTCGCGGGCAAGCTCTATCGCATGACGCTTTTGACCATCAGCGACTACTACCGCGAGCGCTACGGCCGCGGCGTCGAGGTGGCCTGCTCGCTCATCATCATGCTGAGCTACCTGGGCTGGGTGTCGGCGCAGGTCACGGCGCTCGGGCTGGTGTTCAACGTGCTCTCGGCCGGCGCCATCCCCATCCCGGCGGGCATGGTGATCGGCGTGGTGTCGATCCTCGCCTACACGCTGTTCGGCGGCATGTGGTCGGTGGCCGTGACCGATTTCATCCAGATGATCATCCTCGTGGCGGGGCTGGCCTGCATTGCGGTGTTCGCCGGCAACATGGCCGGCGGCGCCGACAAGGTGGTGGCCTTCGCGGTCAGCAAGGACCTCTTCAGGTTCTGGCCCGAGCCCAACTGGCACGACATGGTGTTCTTCTTTGCCGCGGCCATCACGATGATGCTCGGCTCCATTCCGCAGCAGGACGTGTTCCAGCGCGTGATGTCCGCCAACAGCGTCAAGTCCGCCACCCGCGGCCCGGTGATCGGCGGCGTGGCGTACATCCTGTTCGCCTTCGTGCCGATGTTCCTGGTGGCGAGCGCGCTGCTGATCATGCCGGAGCAGACCGCCGCACTGCTGAAGGAAGATCCGCAGAAGGTGCTGCCCACGCTGGTGCTCGAGAAGATGCCCTTCGTGATGCAGGTGCTGTTCTTCGGTGCGCTGCTGTCGGCCATCAAGTCGACCGCCTCGGCGACGCTGCTGGCACCGAGCGTCACGTTCACCGAGAACATCTGGCGCCAGTTCCGTCCCGCCGGCACCGACCGCCAGAACCTCATGACCATGCGCATCACGGTGTTGGTCTTCAGCGCAGCCGTGCTGGCCTACGCCATCCGCATGCAGGGCACCCCCATCTACGAACTGGTGTCGGGCGCCTACCAGGTGCCGCTGGTCGGCGCCTTCGTGCCGCTGGTGTGCGGGCTCTACTGGCGCCGCGCCACCACGCAGGGCGCCCTTGCTTCCATTGTGCTGGGCATCGGCACCTGGCTGCTGTTCCTGGCCATGCCCTGGGGCAGCGCATTCCCGGCCCAGCTGGCCGGCGTGCTGGCCTCCTTTGCCGGCCTGGTGGCCGGATCGCTGGCGCCGCAGTGGGTGACCAACACCCGCACACCGCACCGGATGCTGGCTGTCTAGGACGCCCCGAAGGGCGGGGCGCCCTTATAATCGAGGGCTTTGCGAGCGGCCCCTGCCTCGTTTTTGCGCCGCTTTTTCACTCAATTCCATGCCCATCTACGCCTACAAGTGCAGCGCCTGCGGCTTCGCCAAGGACGCCCTGCAGAAAATGTCCGATGCACCCCTCACGGTGTGTCCGGCGTGCGGCGCTAGTGCATTCGAGAAGCAAGTCACCGCCGCCGGTTTCCAGCTCAAGGGTTCCGGCTGGTACGTGACCGATTTCCGCGATGGCGGCGGCAAGAAGGCCGAGCCTGCGGGCGCCGCCAAGAACGGCGACGCCGCAGCCGCGCCGGCCGCCAGCACCGCGGAAGCTTCCAGCCCAGCGCCCGCCGCCGTCCCCGCCCCCAGCCCGGCCCCCGCGCCGGTTGCTGCTGCCAAGAGCGACTGAGAAGCCATCCATGCTCGCCCTGCGCAAATGGCTGTTCTCCGGCTTGCTGGTGATCGTTCCGCTGTTCATCACCCTGGCGGTGCTGAAGTGGATCATCGACACGCTGGACCAGACGCTCTGGGTGCTGCCCTCGGTCTGGCAGAAATGGCTGTACGACAACAACGTGCGCGGGCTCGGCGTGCTGCTCACGCTGGCCATCCTGCTGGGCGTGGGCGCCATTGCGAGCAATTTCGTGGGCAAGCGCCTGCTCGGATGGGGCGACGCCGTGGTGCGGCGCATTCCCGTCGTGCGCTCGATCTACTCCAGCGTCAAGCAGGTGTCCGATACGCTGTTCTCCGAGAACGGCAACGCCTTCCGCACGGCGGTGCTGGTGCAGTGGCCGCGCGAGGGAGTCTGGACCATCGCCTTCGTGACCGGCACGCCGGGCAGCGAGGTCATTGGCCACCTGGGCGGCGGCGACTACCTGGGTGTCTACGTGCCGACCACGCCCAACCCCACGGGCGGTTATTTCGTGATGCTCAGGCGCAGCGACTGCATCGAACTCAAGATGAGCGTGGACGAAGCGCTCAAGTACATCGTCTCGATGGGAGTGGTCGTCCCCGGCGGCCCGTCCTCCCTCGCGAACAAGTAAAAAAACGCGCCCCCGCGGCGCCGGAATCCAAGATATGGCCATGCGTACTCACTATTGCGGTCTCGTGACCGAAGCCCTGATGGGCCAAACCGTCACCCTGTGCGGCTGGGTCAACCGCCGCCGCGACCATGGCGGCGTGATCTTCATCGACGTGCGCGACCGCGAAGGCTACGTGCAGGTGGTGTGCGACCCCGACCGCGCCGCCACCTTCGCCGTGGCCGAGAACCTGCGCAACGAGTTCTGCGTGCAGGTCACCGGCCTGGTGCGCGCACGCCCCGAAGGCACCACCAACGACCAGCTCAAGAGCGGCAAGATCGAAGTGCTGTGCCATGAGCTCAAGGTGCTGAACCCCTCGGTCACGCCGCCGTTCCTGCTGGACGACGACAACCTCTCGGAAACCACGCGCCTCACGCACCGCGTGCTCGACCTGCGCCGCCCGGCCATGCAGCGCAACATGATGCTGCGCTACAAGGTCACGATGGAAACGCGCAAGTTCCTCGATGCCAACGGCTTCATCGACATCGAGACCCCGATGCTCGGCAAGTCCACGCCCGAAGGCGCGCGCGACTACCTCGTGCCCAGCCGCGTGCACGACGGCAGCTTCTTCGCGCTGCCGCAGTCGCCGCAGCTCTTCAAGCAGCTGCTGATGGTGGCCGGCTACGACCGCTACTACCAGATCGTGAAGTGCTTCCGCGACGAAGACCTGCGCGCCGACCGCCAGCCCGAATTCACGCAGATCGACATCGAGACCTCGTTCCTTGCCGAGGAAGAGATCCGCGAGATGTTCGAGGGCATGATCCGCAACGTGTTCCGCAACGCCGCGGGCATCGACCTGCCGGTGTTCCCGACCATGACGTACGGCGACGCGATGTTCAAGTACGGCTCGGACAAGCCCGACCTGCGCGTGAAGCTCGAGTTCACCGAGCTCACCGAACTCATGAAGCGCGTCGAGTTCAAGGTGTTCTCGAACGCCGCCACCATGCAGGGCGGCCGCGTGGTCGCGCTGCGCGTGCCGGGCGGTGGCGCCGAGGGCGGCCTTTCGCGCGGCGAGATCGACGCCTATCAGGAGTTCGTCAAGATCTACGGTGCCAAGGGCCTGGCCTACATCAAGGTCAACGATGCCGCGGCCGGCCGCGAGGGCCTGCAGAGCCCGATCGTCAAGAACCTCGACGATGCCTCGCTGGCCGAGATCATCGCCCGCACGGGTGCGCGCAACGGCGACATCCTGTTCTTCGGTGCCGACAAGGAAAAGATCGTCAACGACGCGATCGGTGCGCTGCGCGTGAAGATCGGCCACAGCGCCTTCGGCAAGAAGAGCGGCCTGTTCGACGACCGCTGGGCGCCGCTGTGGGTGGTCGACTTCCCGATGTTCGAATTCGACGAGGAAGGCCAGCGCTGGAGCGCCGTGCACCATCCGTTCACCGCGCCGAAGGACGGCCATGAAGACCTCATGGACACCGCGCCCGAGAAGTGCATTGCCAAGGCCTACGACATGGTGCTCAACGGCATCGAGATGGGCGGCGGCTCGGTGCGTATCCACCGCGAGGAAGTGCAGAGCAAGGTGTTCCGCGCGCTCAAGATCAGCGCCGAGGATGCGCAGCTCAAGTTCGGCTTCCTGCTCGACGCGCTGCAGTACGGCGCCCCGCCGCACGGCGGCATCGCCATCGGCCTGGACCGCCTGGTCATGCTCATGACCGGCGCCGAGTCGATCCGCGACGTGATCGCCTTCCCCAAGACCCAGCGCGCGCAGGACCTGCTCACGCAGGCGCCGAGCCCGGTCGACGAGAAGCAGTTGCGCGAGCTGCACATCCGGCTGCGCAACGTACAGCAACCTGCCTGATGCGCCCATGACCGCCAGCACTCGGCCCTGGAAGATTCCGGAGTCGGTGCTGGTCGTCATCCATACGCCGGCGCTCGAGGTGCTGCTGATCCGCCGCGCCGACGCCGAGGACTTCTGGCAGTCGGTCACCGGCAGCAAGGACCTGGCCGACGAGCCGCTGGCGCTCACCGCGGCGCGCGAAGTGGCCGAGGAAACCGGCATCCAGTGCGGGGAGGGCAGCCCGCTCGCATCGCAGCTGGTCGACTGGCAGCTGCGCAACGTCTACGAGATCTATCCGCGCTGGCGCGCGCGCTATGCGCCCGGCGTGACGCACAACACCGAGCACCTGTTCGGCCTGTGCGTGCCCGAGCGCGTGGTGCCCACGCTGGCACCGCACGAGCACACCCACTGGAAGTGGCTGCCCTACCGCGAGGCGGCCGATGCGTGCTTTTCCCCGTCGAACGCCGAAGCCATTCTGTTGCTGCCAGAATTTGTGCGATGAACCTGCCGGCATACAACCTCCGGGTGGCCACCTACAACATCCACAAGGGTGTGCAGGGCATCGGGTTGGCCCGGCGCCTGGAGATCCACAACCTGGGGCATGCCATCGAACAGCTCGATGCCGACATCGTCTGCCTGCAGGAAGTGCGCAAGATGAACCGGCAGGCCGCGCTTCGCTTCGAGCGCTGGCCCGAGCTTCCGCAGGCCGACTTCCTCGCGCCCGAGGGCTACACCGCCGTCTACGAAACCAACGCCATCACGCGCCACGGCGAGCACGGCAATGCGCTCCTGACCCGCTGGCCGGTCATCCGCACCGGCCACCAGGACATTTCCGACCACCGCTTCGAGCAGCGTGGCCTGCTGCACGTGGTCATCGAGGTGGAGGGGCGGCCGGTGCATGCCATCGTGGTGCACCTGGGGCTCATCAAGGGCAGCCGCGTGCGGCAGGTTGCGCGGCTGCGCGAGTTCATCGAGCGCGAGGTGCCGGCCGGCGAGGCGGTGGTGGTCGCGGGCGACTTCAACGACTGGGGCGCGCGCATGCGCTATGCCATGAACGCCATGGGCCTGCGCGACACCAGCGACCTGCGCGGGCCGCGAACGCTCACCTACCCCTCGCGGCTGCCGGTGGCGCAGCTCGATTTCGTCTACGGGCGCGAGCTCGAGCCGGTGGCCTGTTCGGTGCCGCGCGGCCCGATCTGGGCGCGCATGTCCGACCACCTGCCGCTGGTGGCCGATTTTGCGCTGGCATGAATGGCGCCGGCGCGGTGTTCCCCGCCGGCCCCGGCTGGAATGCGTTCGCTGATACCATGCGCGGATGCTGAGGAAAACCGACGTGGAACCGCGCCCTGACGGCAACAACGACGACGAGGGCACCCCCGTCTCGGTGAAGATCCGCGAGCGCCTGACCGCCGCGCGCAGGCGCTTCAATGCCAACGACAACATCGCCGAGTTCATCGAGCCCGGCGAACTCGAATCGCTGCTCGACGAGGTCGAGGTCAAGATGAAGGGCGTGCTCGAGAGCCTGGTGATCGACCTCGAGAACGACCACAACACCGGCAACACCGCGCGCCGCGTGGCCAAGATGTACCTGAACGAAGTGTTCAAGGGCCGCTACGTGGCGCCGCCCTCGCTCACCGAATTCCCGAACGCCGAGCACCTGAACGAGCTGATGATCGTCGGCCCGATCACCGTGCGCAGCGCCTGCTCGCACCACTTCTGCCCGATCATCGGCAAGCTGTGGATCGGCATCATGCCCAACGAGCACACCAACGTCATCGGCCTGTCGAAGTACGCGCGCCTGGCCGAATGGGTCATGGGCCGCCCGCAGATCCAGGAAGAAGCCGTGGTGCAGCTGGCCGACCTGATCCAGGAAAAGACGCAGCCCGACGGCCTTGCGCTCGTGATGGAAGCCGAGCATTTCTGCATGGCCTGGCGCGGCGTGAAGGAAATGGACAGCAAGATGATCAACTCCGTGATGCGCGGCGTGTTCCTCAAGGACCCGAGCCTGCGGCGCGAATTCCTTTCCCTCTTGCCAAGAAGGAGCTGATCATGCTGGTCCGACTTCTCTACGCCAGCCGCGCGGTCGATACCAGCCCCGAGGCCATCGAAGCCATCCTCTCGCAATCGCGCACGCACAACACGGCTTGCGGCATCACCGGCATTCTTTGCTATGGCGCGGGTACCTTCCTGCAGGCCATCGAGGGCGGACGCATGGCCATCAGCGAGCTCTACGGCCACATCCAGCGCGATGCGCGCCACAAGGACGTGGTGCTGCTGCACTACGAGGAAATCTCCGAGCGCCGCTTCGGCGGCTGGACCATGGGGCAGGTCAACCTCTCCAAGCTCAATGCTTCGACGCTGCTCAAGTATTCGGAAAAGCCCGAACTCAATCCGTACGCAGTGTCGGGCAAGGTCTCGCTCGCGCTGCTCGAAGAATTGATGGCCACCGCCGCCATCGTCGGGCGCCATTAAGGTACGTGGCCCCCACGCTCGGCACTTCGTGTCCTCGCTGCCCCCCGAGGGGGCCGCTCGCGCCTTGGGGCGGCCCGGCGGCGCTCGATCCCGCGTAGTTTGAGGTGCCGCTTTCCGCCTTCGCGCTGATCCTGCTCGCCGGGATCGTCCATGCCAGCTGGAACATCGCCGCCAAGAAGGCGAACGGCGATGCGCGCTTCGCATTCCAGAGCGGCGTGTTCATGGCCATCGTGTGGGCACCCGTGGGCATTGCGCTGGGCTGGCGCGTGGTGCCGGGCTGGGGCTTGCGGGAGTGGGGCTTCGTCGCCGTGAGCGGCGTGCTGCACGTCTTCTACTACGTCATCCTGCTGCGCGGCTACCGCAAGTCCGATCTCACGGTGGTCTATCCGCTGGCGCGCGGCTCGGGCCCGCTCTTGTCGTCGCTGGTGGCCATCCTGTTCCTGGGCGAGCGCATCAGCCTGGTGGGTGTGGCGGGCATCGCGGGGGTGGTGCTCGGCGTGTTCCTGGTGGCGGGCGGCCCGGGCTTGTGGCGCAAGACGCATGACCCTGCCCAGCGCGCGCGGGTGCACAAGGGCCTCCGCTATGGCGTGCTGACCGGCGCCTTCATTGCGGCCTACACGGTGGCCGACAGCTATGCGGTGAAGTTCCTGGCGATGTCGCCGATCCTGCTCGACTACTTCAGCAATTTCGTGCGCGTGGGCCTGCTGCTGCCCGCGGCACTGCACGACCGCGCCACCACCGTGCGGATGTGGCGCGCGCAGTGGAAGTACGCGCTGCTGGTGGCGGCGATCAGCCCGGTCTCCTACGTGCTGGTGCTCTACGCGGTGCAGCAGGCGCCCATTTCGCATGTCGCGCCGGCGCGCGAGGTCTCGATGCTGTTCGCCGCGCTGATCGGTGGCCATCTGCTGCGCGAGGGCGACCGCCTGCTGCGGCTGCTGGGGGCCGGCTTCATCGCGGCCGGCGTGGTGGCGCTCGCGCTGGGCTGAAGACGATGAGCCAGGCGCTGCTGTTCGGCTGCGATTTTTCCTGCGCACCCACGGCGCGCAAGCCGATCGTCGTGGCGAGCGGCCGCATCAGCAGCAATGCGGGCGAGCTGGTGCTGGCGCGGGCCTGCGGCGCTTCACGGCGCTCGATGCCTGGGCCGCGTGGCTGCGCAGCGAACCCGCATGGATCGGCGGCTTCGATTTTCCGTTCGGGCTTCCGCGCGAGCTGGTGAAGCATCTGCGCTGGCCTATGGAATGGAACGCGCTCATGAGCCACTATGCGGGCCTTGGCCGCGCCGAGATCCGGGCCACCTTCGCGGCCTTCTGCGCCGCCCGCCCGGCCGGCGGCAAGTTCGCGCACCGGGCAACCGACGGGCCGGCGGGTTCGAGCACGTCGATGAAATGGGTCAATCCGCCGGTGGCTTTCATGCTCCATGCGGGCGTGCCGCCGCTGCTGGAGGCGGGCGCGAGCCTGCCGGGGCTGCACGCCGGCAGCAACGGCCGCCGCGTGGCGCTCGAGGCCTATCCGGGGCTGCTCGCGCGCGAACTGATCGGCCGCCGCAGCTACAAGAGCGACGAATCCGCAAAGCAGACGCCCGAGCGGCTGGCCGCGCGCACCGACCTGCTCGCGGCGCTCGAAGCCGGCACCACGCGGCTCGGGCTGCGGCTGGCGCTCAGCGGCGCCCAGCGCGCCGAGCTGCTCGGCGACGCCCGCGGCGACCACATCGATGCGGTACTTTGCCTCGTACAGGCTGCCTGGGGCGCGCAGCGCGCTTCCACGCCCGGTCCGGGCTACGGCTTGCCGGAGCGGTTCGATCCGCTCGAAGGCTGGATCATCACGGCTTGACCCTTCCGTCCTACAGGGTTTCGCGCCGCCGGCCATCCCTGCCGGTTCGCTCCGAAAGCTAGAGTGAGCCGTGGCCCGTCCCTTCGGGCCACGCCTTTCCCTGCTCCCTGCGAGCGACTGGAGGATTCCCAATGAACAATATTCGCCGAACAACCATCGCCATGCCGTTTTCGCGCGCATGGCTCGCCGTGCTGCTGGCCGGCGCCGCGCTGACCCTCGCCGCCTGCGACAACGCGGGCAACCGCACCGCGGGCGAGAAGCTCGACAGCGCCATCGCAAAGACCGAGAAGGCGGCCGACACGGCCGCCGCCAAGACCGCGGAGGCCCTGAAGGAAGCGAAGGCGAAGATCGACGCCTCCGGCACCGCCGCCGAGGTGAAGGACGCCGCAAAGAACGCCGGCGCGGCCGTGAGTGCCACGGTGGACGATGCCGCGATCACCGCGTCGGTGTCCGCGGGCCTCGCCAAGGATCCGGACCTGAGCGCGATCAAGATCGACGTCGACACCAAGGGCGGCGTCGTGAGCCTGAAGGGCCCCGCGCCCACGGCCGCCGCCAAGGCGCGCGCCGAGGAGATCGCCAAGGGCGTGCAGGGCGTGACCTCGGTGAACAACCAGCTCGAGGTCAGAAGCTGACCGTTTCCCTTGCCCAGCAAAAAGCCCGGTTCGTCCGGGCTTTTTAATGGGAGAGAGGGCTGTTGCGGCCTCAGGAATCGCGCTCAGTGGCCGAGCCAGTCCTTGAGCTCGTCCGCGTGCTCTTCCTCGTCGGAAAGAATGTCTTCCAGCATGCGGCGGGTGGTCGGGTCCTTGTCGCCGATCAGCGCGATCATCTGCCGGTACGTTTCCACCGCGATGCGCTCGGCCACGAGATTGGCGCGCACCATGGCCTGCAGGTCGGTGGATTCGTCGTAGCTCGCGTGGCTGCGGTCGAGCAGGTGCGTCGGCGCGAAGTCCGGCTCCCCGCCCAGTTGGACGATGCGTTCCGCGATGCGGTCGGCATGGGCCGATTCCTGGTTGGCGTGCACCATGAATTCCTCGGCGATCTTGGGCGACGAGACGCCATTGGCGGTGAAATAGTGGCGCTTGTAGCGCAGCACGCAAACCAGTTCGGTGGCCAGCGCGTCGTTCAGAAGCTTGAGCACATCGTCGCGCCAGGGGCCGTAGCTCGGCGTGACCGCGCCTTCGTCGAGGCTCTTGGCGGCGGCGCCGATGGCCTGCTCGTCGAGCACGAGGCGCTGGTGTTGTGCCGCGCCCGTGGCGGTGGAAGCATTGGCATTCATGGAGAATCCTTTCGTGGGCTGGTGTTTTTCTGCATCAACGTGTTGACGACGTCAGCCACGTCCGATGTCTTGAGCACAGCCGCCAGCACCGCCGTGAAGGAGAGCAGGCGCCACGGCTTGGTCAGCACGATCACCGCCCCGGTGGCGGCCGCCAGCGCCATGAGCTTGGCGGGCTCCTTGCGGGCATAGTGTTCGAGCAAAGGGCGGGCGAGCTGGCCCACCGCATGGGCCGGATGGCGGCGCCACCAACGCTCGGTCATGCTGCGGGCCATCGAAACCCATTGGCTGCGGCCGCGCGCCGGCGAGGCTCGCCGGTGGTCCGCCGCTTCGCCGGCGGCATGCATTCCTTCCGGACGTTCCTGCGCGGTGCGGCGTTGGCCGCGGCCGCCGTCGTCCGCCGGCTCGTCCTCACCATTCAACTGCCTGACGAGCGCACGGCGCGAGATGGCCAGCCGCTCCTGCGGCGTCAGGAAGCTGCGCTCAGTGCCGTCCATGGTGAACTCCTGCTTCGTGCAGCGCCCGGAGGTCGGCGTCGACCTGGGCGCGCAGGTCGTCGAATCCATAGCCGGGGAAGGGCCGGACCGCCATCCAGGCGCAAATGGCGGCGATCACCAGCGCGACGCCGGGCACCGCCACCAGCACCCAGTGGAAGCTGCCGTGGAGCACGCCCATCAGCACGGCCACGCCGATGAGCCCGAGGGCCAGCAGGGCGCTGCCGACCGCCAGCACGCCGGCCACGATGCGGGCAACGATCCCGCGCCCCGCTTCCGAGGCCTCCTGTCTTACCAGTGCCGCGTAGTTGGCGGCGTGGTCGGCGATGAGTTCCGGATGCCCGAGCACCGTGGAAAAAATCGGATGAAGCATGGTGCGCGGAACGGGTGGAACTGCCTGCGTGCCTTCAGCGGATCAGATCAATAGTCGTCCCGGCGGTTGCGGCTGGCCAGCACGATGAGGGCGGTGATCGCGGCGCCGGCGGCGGCCGCAATCAGCACCGAGCGCACGGGCTGGTCGGAGATGTAGCGTCCGGTGACGTCGGCCGCCTGTTCCAGCCGGCGCTGTGCGCGCGCGCTGGTGGTGGAGGCGGCGTCGAGGCCGCGCTGCACGGCCTGCTGCACGCGTGCGGCCAGTTGTTCGACCGCGGGTTCCGCGTCGCGGCGCAATTCGCGGACCTTCTCGCCGGCCGCATTCACCGCGTTCTGTGCATAGGCCCGGGTCGTTTCCACCGCATCGTTGGCGGTCTGGCGGGCATCGTCGGCAAGTTGCGAGGGAGTCTTGGTCGTGTTCATGAATCTTTCCTTTCCGGGGAGATGAATTGCGGGAGCCTGTGGATCGTACCTACGCTACTTGCGTCGTAGCAAGCCGGCCAGGAAACTGGCGATGGCAAGCACGGCGAAGATCACGAAAAGGATCTTGGCGATCCCTACCGCGCTGGCCGCAATGCCACCGAAGCCGAACACGGCGGCGATCAGTGCGATGACCAGAAACACCACTGCGTAATACAACATGTGGACTCCTTCGAGGCTTCGCTCGTTGTTTGGAAATTGCGCGTCCAAGAGGAAATGAACGGCACGTGGCCAACCTTAAGTGGACCCCCCTGCGAGGGGCTGTCAGCGGCTGGGCGCGGGGAGCGTAGGAGATGGCCGAGTTCCTTGCGCGCCGATCCGTGCAGAAATACCGCAGGGGTGCCGGCAAGCGCTCAGAGCGTCTTCGCAATCGGCAGCATGGCGCTCACGCGGGTGCCGCGGCCCGGCGTCGACGAGATCGTGAGCCTGCCCCTGGCCGCCTCGACCCGGTGGCGCATGCCGGCCAGGCCGTGCGTCGACGGACGGATGCGCTGGGGGTCGAAGCCCTTGCCGTTGTCGGCCACTTCCACGACCGCGTGGTTCTCGTAGTTCTTCAGCACGATCGTCGCTTCGCTGGCCTCGGCGTACTTGCCGATGTTGGTCAGGCTCTCCTGCACCATGCGGTAGATCGTGAGCTGGCGCGATTCGTCCATGGCCACCGGTTCGAGCACCATCTGGACCTGGATGCCCGAGCGTTCGGCGAACTCGCGCCCGAGGATCTCGAGCGACGCGACCAGCCCGAGGTTCGACAGCGACGACGGCCGCAGGTCCTCGATGATGCGGCGCTTGAGCGCGATGCCGCTGTTGAGCAGCTCGGTCAGGTGCTGCAGCCGCTGGGTGGCGTCGGGCGCCTCCAGCAGCCGCGACTTGAGGCGTGCGACGTCCAGCTTGGCGGCGGTCAGCAGCGAGCCGAGCTCGTCGTGCAGCTCCCGCGCGAGATAGCCGCGCTCGGTTTCGCGCACGTCCTGCAGGTGCGTGGCCAGTTCGGCCAGCGATGCGGTGCGTTCGCGCACTTCGTCTTCGAGCGCATTGCGCTCGCGCTGCAGTGTTTCCTGCTGGCGCTCTCCGATGGAGCGCAGCGCGTGCGCCTGCCGCAGGTACAGGAAGAAGGCAAGGAACGCGGCAAGCGCGACGATGGCGGTGCCGATGCGCGCAAGCCGCAGCGACTTCATCACCTGGATCTGGCTCTGGTGCAGGGTCTGGTTGCTGATCTCCGCCAATTCGCCGGCGGCCTTGCGAATGGAATCCATTTCCTCGCGCCCCACGTCCGTCGTGATGACGAATTTCCAGGCCTCGTCCTTGCCGTCCTGCCGCAGCCGCACGCTCATGTCCATTTCAGCGATCTTGCGCAGCACATGCTTCGAAAGCTCCGCCAGCCGCGTACGCTCGGCCGGGCGTTCGGCGTACAGTTGGCGTAGCGCCGCAAGGTGGCCGTCGACCTGCTTGACTGCCGTGTCGTAGGGTTGCCGGTAGCTGGCTTCGCCGGTGAGGAGGTAGCCTCGCTGGCCGGTTTCGGCATCGAGCATGTTCTGCAGGATCTGGTTGAGCGTACCGCGCACCTTCAGCGCCGCGTCGATGTCTGCCAGGGCGCGGCTCGACTGGCGGTAGCCGGCCTCGTTGATCCCAACGAGGGCCAGCGCGGCCAGCGCCGCGAGCAGCAGGCTCACGGCCATTTTTGGAGGGGCTAGCCAATGCATGAAACTTTCGAAGGTGCTTTCAACACAAGTTCGTGAATAATTGACAACAAGCAGGGGACCGGCATGCTGCGGCTTGCGCAGGCGCGGCACAACGAAGAAAGTAACAGATGATCAAAATTGGAATTGTGGACGACCACGCCATCGTCAGATCTGGCCTCAGGCAGTTCTTCTCCGAACACGTCGATTTGCGCGTGGCCGGCGAAGCCGCCAGCGGGCGCGAGGCCATCGAGCTCGTGCGCACCACCGAACTCGACGTGCTGGTGATGGACCTTTCCATGCCGGGGCAGAGCGGCATCGACGCGCTCGCCATGATCCGCGCCAAGGCGCCGGACGTGGGCATCCTCATCCTGAGCGGCTATCCCGAAGAGCACTACGCGATGAATCTCATCCGCCAGGGTGCGAGCGGCTACCTCAACAAGGAATGCGATCCGATGGAGATCGTCAACGCCATTCGCACCATCTCGCTCGGCCGCCGCTACATCACGCCGGCCGTGGCGGAGCTGCTGGCACGCCAGCTCGACCGCAAGGACGATGCCGCGCCGCACGAGCAACTGTCGGAGCGCGAGTTCCAGGTGTTCCTGAAGCTCGCCAAGGGCGAGACCGCGGGCGACATCGCCAAGACGCTGTCGCTGTCGGTGAAGACCGTGAGCACCTACCGCACGCGCCTCATGGAGAAGATGAACCTGTCCTCCAACAGCGACCTCACGTACTACGCACTGAAGAACAAGCTGATCGATTGATGGAAGTAGCCGGCGGCCGCCGGCTACTTCTTCAACCGGTGCCGCCCGTGCCGCTCGTGGGGCGGTGAGCCACCGCCTCCAGGATGCAGAAGTCGACCAGCGCATCGATCTCGTTCGACTTGTCGAACACCGCATCCACGCCGAATTCGGCGCATCGCCGCCGGATGTCGGGCGTTGCATAGTTGCTGAGCACCACCACCTTCTGGTTCGCCCGGCGCGAGGTGCAGGCCTGCAGCACGCCCAGGCCGCTGCCCTGCTTGAGGAAAAGGTCGACCACCGCCAGGTCCCACTCCTCGCTGTGGTCGTGCAGCCATTGCCTCGCATGGGCCTCGGTTTCGGCAAAGCCGACCACCGTCGTGCAGGTGAGTTCTTCCAGGGTGCCAATGAGGTTTTCACGGATCGTGAGGTTGTCTTCGACGATGTAGGTCTGCAATCTTGTCTCCATGCCGAACCGCGCTTCCTCTGACGTTGGCAGGTGTCTTCGACGCCCCGCTGGCGAATGCCTGCACACCGAAATTTGTGGCGCCGCCGACGAGCATCATGCAAGTTTCGGAGGAAGGGTGTTGTAGGCGCGTTCTGACGAAAGGACCGGCGAGGCCCCCTCCGTAGGCAATGCCTCACGGTTTCTGCGGTCCATTGCCGACCCGCGGGGCGCCGCGGCCGATATATCCACTCGGCATGGCAACGAACGTCCTTCGCGACCGGCCGCTCTGGCTCAAGCTGCTTGCGGCTTTCGTGCTGCTGCTTGCCGCACTGGCGGTGCTGCTGGCGTTCTTTCCGTGGGACACCTTGCGCGGACCGGTCAACCGCTATGTCAGCGAGAAGACCGGGCGCAAGTTCGAGATCACGCGCCGGCTCGACGTGGGCATCGGCCTGCGCGGCGCCACCGTCAAGGCCGACGGCATCGAGTTTGCCAATCCGCCCTGGGCTCGCGAGCCCTACCTGGTGAAGGCCGAGCGCGCCGAGTTCGACATCCGGCTCTGGCCCCTCGTCTCGCGCAAGGTCGTGATCCCGCGCCTGGCGCTGTCCTCGCCCACGCTGGGCCTGCAGATCGAGCCGGACGGGCGCCGCACGTGGGCGCTCGGCAAGGACACCTCCGATGCCGGCACCGTGCCCGTCATCGGCCTGATGCAGGTCGACAGCGGCGCGGTCGACTTCCTGGCCACCCACCTGGGCGTCGACCTGCATGCGGACGTGAGCTACGACACCAGCCGGGGAACGCTCCCGCTCAGCTACCGCATCAAGGGCCGCTACAAGGGCCAGCCGCTGACGGCCGAGGGCCGCACCGGCAACGTGCTGCAGCTCAAGGCGGCCGGCCAGCCACCGTTCCCGCTGGAGGTCGATGCCGCGGCCGGCCAGACGCGGCTGAAGGCCTCGGGCACGGTGACCGACTTTGCCGACCTCGACGGCATCCAGGCCACGTTCGACCTCAAGGGCCAGACCCTTGGCGCGCTGTTCCCGCTGCTGGGCATCGCGCTGCCGGAAACCTCTCCCTATGCGCTGAGCGGCGACCTGCGCAAGCGCGGCAAGCTGTGGGAAGTGGCCGGGCTCAAGGGCCGGCTCGGCCTTTCCGACATTGCCGGCGACATGCGCTTCGACAAGGCCGGCCAGGTGCCGCACCTGGCGGGGGAGCTGCGCTCCAAGGTCATGGACATGGACGACCTGGGCCCGCTCATCGGCCTGCCGCCGACCGAACGCTCGGCCAAGGCGGTCGAGGGCGTCGCGCCGCCGCCCACCATCAAGGCGAAGCGCGCCCCGGGCGCCAAGGTGCTGCCCAGCGCCAAGCTCGACTTCGAGCGCCTGCGCGCCATGAACGCCGAGGTCAAGTACACGGCCGACCGCATCCGCAACGTGCGCGACGTGCCGCTCGACCGCGGCAGCGTGCAGGTCAAGCTGAACAACGGCGTGCTGACGCTCGATCCGCTCGACCTGGGCGTGGGCGGCGGCAAGCTGGCCGGCGCGATCCGCATCGACGGCGCGAAGGATCCGGCCGACATCCGCGCCTCGCTCGACCTGCGCGGCATGCAGCTCGCCCGGGTGTTTCCGAAGCTGGAGACCACGGGCAACAGCGTGGGCCGGCTCGACGGCCGCATCAACCTGTCGGGCGCCGGCAATTCCGTGGCCAACTGGCTCGGAGGCGCTTCCGGCGACGTCGCGGTGATTTCCGGGCGCGGCCAGTTCGGCAACCTGCTGCCGGTCTTCGCAACGCTCGTGGGGGGCGACATCATCAAGTTCCTGCTGCGCGGCGACCGCAACGTCGAGCTGCGCTGCGCGGCCATGGCCTTCGACGTGAACAAGGGGCTGATGACCGGGCGCACCCTCGTGCTGGACACGACCAATGCCGTGTTCTATGCCACCGGCCAGGCCAACCTCGCGACCGAAACGCTCGACTTCGTGGTCCGCCCGGAGCCCAAGAGCAAGAACATCCTCTCGCTGCGCACGCCGCTGGTCATCGGCGGCACTTTCGGTTCGCCAACGGGCGGCGTCAAGGTGGTCCCGCTGGCAGGGCGCGGCCTGGCGGCGCTCGCGCTGGGCACCGTCAACCCGCTGCTGGGGCTGGCCGCGACCATCGAGACCGGACCGGGGCAGGATTCGGACTGCAAGGGCGTGCTGTCGGAAGCGAATCGCCCGACCCCCGGGGCCCCCGCCAAGGGCGCCGCTCGGGCCAAGGGCGCCCGGCAGCCTTGAGAAGGGCGCTTCTTCAGGCCGGGCGCTGCGCGCACACGCTGCAGTGCGGATCGCGCGCGATCTTCAGCGTATCGAAGGCGGTGCGCCGGCCGTCGAACATCAGGAGCTTGCCTGCCAGCGAGGGCCCGATGCCCGCGAGCAGCTTCAGCGCTTCGCTGGCCTGCAGCGTGCCGATGGTGCCCACCACCGGGCCGAACACGCCAAGCACCGCGCAGCGCGTTTCCTCGAAGGCCGCGTCGGGCGGAAAGATGCAGGCATAGCAGGGCGAGGCCGCATCGCGCGTGTCGTACACGCTCAGCTGGCCGTCGAAGCGGATCGCGGCGCCCGCCACCAGCGGCTTGCCATGCGCCACGCAGGCGCGATTGACGGCGTGCCGCGTGGCAAAGTTGTCGCAGCAGTCGACCACCACGTCCGCGGCCGCGACCAGGCGCGAAAGCAGCGCCTCGTCGGCGCGCAGGGCGTGCGTCTCGATGGCAATGTCGGGGTTGATGGCGCGCATGGCCTCGGCGGCCGATTCGACCTTGAGCCGGCCCACGCGGTCGTTGGTATGGGCGACCTGGCGCTGCAGGTTGGTGAGATCGACCTCGTCGTCGTCCACAAGGGCAATGTGCCCGACGCCGGCGGCCGCGAGATACAGCGCAACCGGGGAGCCCAGGCCGCCCGCGCCGATCACCAGCGCGTGGCCGGCACCGACGCGCGCCTGGCCGTCGATGCCGAACTCCTCGAGAAGAATGTGCCGCGAATAGCGCAGCAGGTCGTGATCGTCCATGCGCGCCCCGGGCCGCCTTGGTGGCAGCGCGGCTTCAGTTTTCCTTCTTTTCTTCCTTGTTCTCGACGATGACCTGTGTCTTGCTCACGAGCACCGGCTGGCCCTTGAGGCGGTTGAGCGCCTGCACCAGCGGGAAGTCCTTGTCGGTGCCGAACTCGGGCACCTTGCGGTCCTGCGGCGGCTTCTTAGCTTCTTCCTCGAGGCGCTTGCGGGCTTCGTCGCGGGCCTTTTCGCGTTCCGGGTCCTTCGTTTCGGGGCCCTGGCCGCTGGCCAGGTGCTTTTCGAGGTCGGCCTCGCGCATGCGCAGGGCGGCAAACGGGCTGCCCTCGGCGCTTTCGTCGATCAGCACGTTGGGCACGATGCCCTTGGCCTGGATCGAGGTACCGCTCGGCGTGTAGTAGCGCGCCGTGGTGATCTTGAGGCCCGTGTCCGGTCCGAGCGGGCGCACCGTCTGCACCGAGCCCTTGCCGAAGGTCTGGCTGCCCATGATGGTGGCGCGCTTGTGGTCCTGCAGCGCGCCGGCCACGATCTCGCTCGCGGAGGCCGAGCCTTCGTTCACCAGCACCACCAGCGGCACGGTCTTGAGCGCCGCGGGCAGGTTGCGCAGCGGATCGCTGCCGGTGCGGCGCTGGTAGAACTCGGGCGCCGCCTTGTAGACGGACTTGCTCTCGGCCAGCTGGCCGTCGGTCGACACCACCGTGACGTTCTCGGGCAGGAAGGCGGCCGAGATGGCGACGGCCGCGTCGAGCAGGCCGCCCGGGTCGTTGCGCAGGTCGAGCACCAGGCCCTTGAGGTTGGGCTCTTCCTTGTAGATGTCCTCGACCTTCTTCACGAAGTCGTCGACCGTGCGTTCCTGGAACTGCGACAGCCGGATCCAGCCGTAGCCCGGCTCCATGACCTTGCCGCGCACCGACTGGGTACGGATTTCTTCGCGCGTGATCGTGACCGGGAAGGTGCGGCTCTCGTCCTTGCGGAAGATGGTCAGCAGCACCTTGGTGTTGGCCTCGCCGCGCATGCGCTTGACGGCCTCGTTGAGCGACAGGCCGCGCACGGCCGTGTCGTCGATCTTGGTGATCAGGTCGTTGGGCTTGAGGCCCGCGCGGAAGGCCGGCGAGCCCTCGATCGGCGACACCACCTTGATGAGCCCGTCTTCCTGGGAAATCTCGATGCCCACGCCGACGAAGCGGCCGGTGGTGCCTTCCCTGAATTCCTTGAAGGACTTCTTGTCGAAGTACTGGGAATGCGGGTCGAGCCCGGCCACCATCCCCGAGATGGCGTCGGAAATGAGCTTTTTCTCGTCGACCGGCTCGACATAGTCGCTCTTGACCATGCCGAACACCGCGGCGAGCTGCTGCAATTCCTCGAGCGGGAGCGGCGCGAGCGAGCCGCGTGCAACCGTCTGCAACGAGACGGTGGTCAAGACGCCGGCAACGGCGCCGGCGGCAACCCAGCCGGTAATCTTCAGTTTCTGACCCATCATGAGTGATTGTCCTTGTCGGCTGTCAAACCAATATACACAGCTTGGAAGCAAATTGCCTGCCGGGGTTCCACGGGGGAGC
This sequence comes from Variovorax sp. V116, assembly GCF_041154435.1. Classification (NCBI taxonomy): domain Bacteria; kingdom Pseudomonadati; phylum Pseudomonadota; class Betaproteobacteria; order Burkholderiales; family Comamonadaceae; genus Variovorax; species Variovorax sp. V116. The sequence continues at coordinate 4,242,912 of NZ_AP028661.1, read as the reverse complement.
GCCGCCGAGGGGCTTTCTTTTTTCAGCCCTTGCCCTGCGAGGCCACCGCTGCGGCGGCCTTTTCGGCGGCCGCGGCGTCGCCGAGGTAGTAGTGCCGCAGCGGCTTGAGCTCGTCGTCGAGCTCGTAGACCAGCGGAATGCCGTTCGGGATGTTCAGGCCGACGATGGCGTCGTCGGAGATGCCGTCGAGGTACTTGACCAGCGCGCGGATCGAGTTGCCGTGCGCCGCCACCACCAGGCGGCGCCCGGTGCGGATGGCCGGCGCCATCGATTCGTTCCAGAACGGCAGCACGCGTGCCACCGTGTCCTTCAGGCATTCGGTCAGCGGGACCTGCTCGGGCGAAAGCTTGGCGTAGCGCACGTCGGAGCGCTCGCTGCGCGGGTCGTCGGCTTCCAGCGGCGGCGGCGGGGTGCCGTAGCTGCGGCGCCAGACCAGCACCTGCTCGTCGCCATACTTCTTGGCGGTTTCGGCCTTGTTGAGGCCCTGCAGGGCGCCGTAGTGGCGCTCGTTCAGGCGCCACGAATGCACCACGGGCAGCCAGGTGCGGTCGAGTTCGTCCAGCGTGTGCCAGAGCGTGCGGGTGGCGCGCTTGAGCACGCTGGTGTAGGCGACGTCGAAGTCGTAGCCCTCGGCCTTGAGCAGCCGGCCGGCCTGCTTGGCCTGCTCGATGCCGGTTTCGGTCAGGTCGACATCGGTCCAGCCGGTGAAGCGGTTTTCGAGATTCCAGGTCGATTCGCCGTGGCGGATCAGTACCAGTTTGTGCATGTGGGAAGCCTTTGGCAGCGCTTGGGAAAACCAGCATTCTAAAATCCCGGGTTTGCCATCCAAGGAACCCCCGTGAAATTGATCGAATTCGTCACCGCGAACTGGATGCTGATCCTGATCGCACTCAGCTCGGGTGGCATGCTGGCCTGGCCGCTCGTGCGCGGCGCCGGCGGCGGCACGCTCACGGCCCAGGGCGCGGTGCACCTCATCAACCGCGAACGCGCGGTGCTGGTCGACGTACGCGAACCCGAAGAGTTCGCCACCGGCCACATGATCGGCGCCAAGAACGTGCCCCTGAACCAGCTCGAGGAAAAACTGACCGGCGCGGTCAAGAACAAGGGCGTGCCGCTGCTGCTGGTGTGCGCCACCGGCGCCCGCGCCCAGCGCGCCGTGGCCATGGCCAAGAAACTGGGCTACGAGCAGGCCCAAGCGGTTTCCGGCGGCCTCAAGGCCTGGAAAGAGGCTAACCTGCCCGTTGAAAAAGCCTGAGGCTTCCCCAAGGTAAAGCGTATGCAAGCCGTCAAGATGTACACCACCGCCTTCTGCCCGTACTGCGTTCGCGCCAAGCAGATCCTCAAGTCCAAGGGTGTCGAGGAGATCGAAGAAATTCGCATCGACAGCGATCCCGCGGCCCGCAGCACCATGATGGAGATCACCCAGCGCCGCACGGTGCCGCAGATCTTCATCGGCGACACCCACGTGGGCGGCTGCGACGACCTGGTGGCGCTGGACGGCCGCGGCGGCCTGGTGCCCCTGCTCCAAGGCGCCTGACACACAAAGCAGCCGGGCGTCGCGAAAGTGGTCCGGCCGCGGGGCGATAATCGCCTGCTCATTCATCTGCAGCCCGCTGCGGGAAGCTCTCCCCGGCGGGCATTGTTTTGATCCTCGAAAGTTCAGCCATGGCCGACCAGCAAGCCCAAGATCCCGTTTTCCAGATCCAGCGCGTCTACCTCAAGGACCTGTCGCTCGAACAGCCCAATTCGCCCGCCATCCTGCTCGAGCAGGAGCAGCCCACAGTCGACATCCAGCTCGGCGTGGACGCCCAGCCGGTGGCCGAAGGCATCTTCGAGATCACCGTGTCGGCCACCGTGCAGACCAAGATCCAGGACAAGACCGTGTTCCTGGTCGAAGCCAAGCAGGCCGGCATCTTCGAGATCCGCAACCTGCCCGAAGACCAGATGGGCCCGATCCTGGGCATCGCCTGCCCGCAGATCGTCTATCCCTACCTGCGCGGCAACGTGGCCGATGTGATCCAGCGCGGCGGCTTCCCGCCCGTGCACCTGGCGGAAATCAACTTCCAGGCGATGTACGAGCAGCAGCAGGCGCAGGCCGCCGGCCAGCCCTCGCCGATCGTCACGCAGTAAAGCCGGCACAGCGCCGCAACGCCGATGAAGATCTGCGTTCATGGCGCCGGTGCCTGGGGCACGGCGCTGGCTGTCAATGCGGCGGGCCGCCACGAGGTCACGCTCTGGGCGCGCGATGCGGCCCAGGCCGAGGCCATTGCCAAGGCGCGCGAAAACGTCCGCTACCTGCCCGGCCTGGCGCTGCCGCCCGCACTCACGGTGCGCGCCGGCGACCTGCACCAGGCCCGGGCGGGCGCCGAACTGGTCGTGGTGGCCACGCCCATGGCCGCGCTGCGCCAGCAGCTCATCGCTTTGCGCGGCACGACCGCGCCGGTCGCGTGGCTGTGCAAGGGCGTCGAACCCGCGCTCGATGCTTCGTCTCCCACCTCCTACGGCCTGCTGGCCCACGAAATCTGGGGGCAGGTCGCGCCTGAACTGATGGCCGGCGTGCTCAGCGGCCCGAGCTTTGCGCAGGAAGTCGCCGAGGGCCGCCCGACGGCGCTGGTGGCCGCAAGCCCCCATGCCGCGGTGCGCGACGCGCTGGTCGAGGCCTTCCACGGCCCGGCCCTGCGCGTCTATGCCAATGACGACATCGTGGGCGTGGAGGTCGGCGGTGCCGTCAAGAACGTGCTGGCCATTGCCACTGGCCTCTGCGACGGCCTGGCGCTGGGGCTCAATGCGCGCGCGGCGCTCATCACGCGGGGCCTGGCCGAAATGACGCGCTTCGGGCTGGCGCTCGGCGCGCGCGCCGAAACCTTCATGGGCCTTTCCGGCCTGGGCGACCTGGTGCTCACGGCCACCGGCGACCTTTCTCGCAACCGCAAGGTGGGCCTGCTGCTGGCCCAGGGCCACACGCTGGCGCAGGCCGTCGCTTCGCTGGGGCATGTCGCCGAAGGCGTCTATTGCGCACGCACCGTGGTGCAGCGTGCGCGCGGCCTGGGCGTGGAAATGCCCATCTCCGAAGGCGTGGTCGCGCTGCTCGACGGCCGGCTGAGCCCGCAGGAGGCGGTGGCCTCGCTGACCGGCCGCGATCCGGTGCCCGAGTCGGTGCGGCCCTAGAGGCGTCCGGGCCGTGTGCCATGACCATGAACTACACACAAGACTGAAGAGACAAGACAGCCATGAGCCCTCGCTTTGATTTTTCGGCGCCGGCCGTGGCCGCGCTGGCCCAGGCCGACGCCGCCCGCGCCCTGCAGGAAGACGTGGCGGACGGCGACCTGACCGCCTCGCTGGTCGACCCCGGCCGCCGCGCCCATGCCCGCGTGCTGGCGCGCGAGGCGGCCGTGCTCTGCGGCGCGCCCTGGGTCGAAGCCACCGTGCGGCAGCTCGATCCGCAGGCCCGCATCCGCTGGCTGTGCGGCGAGGGCGAGCGCTGCGCGGCCGACCAGACCGTGCTGGAGATCGAGGGCACGGCGCGCGCACTGCTCACGGCCGAGCGCACCGCGCTCAACTTTCTTCAGCTGCTGAGCGCGGTCGCCACCAAGACGGCGCTTTATGCCGACGCCGTGTGCGGCACGCGCGCGAGCATCGTCGACACCCGCAAGACGCTGCCGGGCCTGCGCCTTGCTCAGAAGTACGCGGTGCGCACGGGCGGCGGCGTGAACCACCGCATCGGCCTTTACGACGCGGTGCTCATCAAGGAAAACCACATTGCCGCGGCCGGCGGCGTGGCCGCGGCGCTGCGTGCGGTGGCGCCGGCGGCGCAGCGCGCGGCCTTCGTCGAGGTCGAGGTCGAAACCCTGGCGCAGCTGCGCGAGGCGCTGGAGGCGGGCGCGCGCATGGTGCTGCTCGACAACATGGACCTGCCGACGCTGCGCGAGGCCGTCCACATCAACGCCGAAGCCGGCGAGGACCGCAAGGCCGTGCTCGAAATCTCGGGCGGCGTGACGCTCGAGGGCCTGCGCACGCTGGCCGACACCGGCGTGGACCGCATCTCCGTCGGTGCGCTCACCAAGGACGTGAAGGCCATCGACTTCTCGATGCGTTTCCAGGAAGGCTGAGCGTGTCCATGGCTGCCCCTTCTTTCGTCATCGACGTCGACTACGAACAACCCGCGGCAGGCGCCGGCGCGGCCTGCGACACGCGCCACGCCTGGGCCCGCGTGCCGCCCGAGCCCTCGCAAGATGAGCGCATCGCACTCAAGGAGCGCATCCGCCGCCTGCTGCGCGAGCGCAACGCGGTGATGGTGTCGCACTTCTACGTGCACCCCGACCTGCAGGACCTGGCCGAGGAAACCGGCGGCATCGTGAGCGATTCGCTCGAGATGGCGCGCTTCGGCCGCGACCATGCGGCGCAGACGCTGGTGGTGTCGGGCGTGCGCTTCATGGGCGAGACCGCCAAGATCCTCTCGCCCGAGAAGCGCGTGCTGATGCCCGATCTGGACGCCAACTGCTCGCTCGACCTGGGCTGCCCGGTCGACGAGTTCAGCGCCTTCTGCGACCGGCACCCCGACCGCACCGTGGTGGTCTATGCCAACACCAGCGCGGCCGTGAAGGCGCGCGCCGACTGGCTCGTCACCTCGAGCTGCGCGCTCGACGTGGTGAGCGCGCTGCACGCCCAGGGCCGCAAGATCCTCTGGGGCCCCGACCGCCACCTGGGCGACTACATCCAGCGCCAGACCGGTGCCGACATGGTCAGCTGGAACGGCGCCTGCATCGTGCACGACGAGTTCAAGTCGCTCGAGCTCGAACTGCTCAAGAAGGCGCATCCGGCCGCGAAGGTGCTGGTGCATCCGGAGTCGCCGGCCGACGTGATCGCGCTGGCCGACGCGGTAGGCTCCACCTCGGCCATCCTGAACGCGGCGCAGCGCATGGACGCGAGCGAATTCATCGTTGCCACCGACAGCGGCATGCTGCACAAGCTGCGCACGCTGAACCCCGGCAAGACCTTCATCGAGGCCCCCACGGCCGGCAACGGCGCCACCTGCAAGAGCTGCGCGCATTGCCCGTGGATGGCGATGAACGGGCTGGTGGAACTGGCGGATGCGCTGGAAACCGGCGCGGGCGAAATCCACGTCGACCCGGCGCTGGGGCTGCGCGCGAGGGTGCCGATCGACCGGATGCTGGCGTTCACGGCGGGGCTGAAGAAGGGGCAGGCGCCGGGGAGCCTGGTGGCGGGCATCGGCGCGGCCTGAGGTTTTGTTCCCTCTCCCTCCGGGAGAGGGTTAGGGTGAGGGCCTGGGCCTCACAACATCGCGCGGCCTTCGCTGCCGCTCACCCTCACCCCAACCCTCTCCCCGAGGGGAGAGGGAGCGAGACTCAGAACTCCAGCGTACAACTGTCCCCCAGCGCCTCGCGCCACACGCGCACGCGCGCGAGCGAGGGCCTGAATTCCGGCAGCGCGTCCGCAATGAACAGGCACAGGTTCTCGAGCGTCGGCGGATGCAGCCCCGCCACGTCGTCGAGCAGGTGGTGGTCGAGCTGCTCGCGCACGTCGCCGAGCCGGCGGCGCAGCACTCCCAGGTCGACGACCATGCCTGTGACGGGATCGCGCTGGCCCGCGAGCCAGACTTCGGCGTGGTAGGTGTGGCCGTGGATACGGCGGCTGCCTTCGGCTTCGATCTCGCGCTTGAGCGTGTGCGCGGCGTCGAAGAAAAAGCGTTGGCTGATGGTGAATCGCATCTGAAGAATGTCCGCGCTCAGCGGATGCCGGTGATCTTGTGGGTCTGCACGCTGAGGCGCCACGCCGGATGGCGCATGCATTCGGCAATGCACAGCTCGGTGTTGGCTATGCGGTCGGGTCCGTCCATCGGCTGCAGGAAGCGGTGCGTGAACTCGCCGGTGCGCGCCATCGTGTCGAGATCGAATTCGGTCTGAGGCCACACCAGCTTGAGCTCCTGCCCGCGCTGCTGCACCCACGGCGCGCCGGCCTTGGGGCTGATGCAGAGCCAGTCGATGCCTTCGGGCGCGGCGACCGTGCCGTTGCTTTCCACCGCAATGCGAAAGCGCCGCGCATGCAGCGCATCGACCAGCGCGGCGTCCACCTGCAGCAGCGGCTCGCCGCCGGTCAGCACCACCAGCCGGTGCTCGGCGTCTTCGGCCGGCCATTGCGCGGCGATGGTGTCGGCCAGCAGCTCGGCATTCTTGAACTTGCCGCCCAGCGTGCCGTCGGTGCCGACGAAATCGGTGTCGCAGAAACGGCAGACGGCTGTGGCGCGGTCTTCCTCGCGGCCGGTCCAGAGGTTGCAGCCCGCGAAGCGGCAGAACACGGCCGGCATGCCGGCCTGTCCGCCTTCGCCCTGCAGGGTGTAGAAGATTTCCTTGACGCTGTAGGTCATGAGGGCATCGCGTCGATTTCGAGGTTGTCGATCAGCCGCGTGCCGCCCAGCCGCGCCGCGGCCAGCGCCACGAGCGGCTCGCCAGCCAGATTGGCGGAACTGGGCGCCTGCAGGTCGGAGCGGCGCCGCAGCACAAGATAGTCCGGTTGCCAGCCGCGCTGCGCCAGCGCCTGCATTGCCCGCGCTTCGATCGCGGCCAAATCGCGCTCGCCGGCTTGCACCGCCTGGGCCATGGCCTTCAGCGCCTTCGAGAGCTGCACGGCCTCCACGCGCTCGGCCTCGCTCAGGTAGCCGTTGCGCGACGACAGCGCAAGCCCGTCGTCGGCGCGGAAGGTCTCGCTGCCCACGATCTCGATCGGCAGCGCGAACTGCCGCACCATGTGGCGGATCATCATGAGCTGCTGGTAGTCCTTCTTGCCGAACACCGCCACGCGCGGCTGCACGCACTGGAAGAGTTTCATCACCACCGTGCACACGCCGACGAAGAAGCCCGGACGGAAATGGCCTTCGAGGATGTCGGCGAGTGCCGGGTCCGGGTGCACCTTGCAGGTCTGCGGCTCGGGGTAGAGCGCCTTCTCGTCGGGCGCAAAGAGGACGTCGCAGCCGGCCGTGCGCAGCTTCTCGCAGTCGCTGTCCCAGGTGCGCGGATAGGTGTCGAAATCCTCGTGCGGCAGGAACTGCAGGCGGTTCACGAAGATGCTCGCCACCGTCACGTCGCCCAGCGGCTTGGCCTGCTTCACGAGGGCCAGGTGGCCGTCATGCAGGTTGCCCATGGTGGGGACGAAGGCGGGGCGCTCGAAGGCGGCCAGGTGGCTGCGCAGCTCGTCGATGGTGTGTGCGATGTACATGTCTCGGTTCCTTCCTTACCAGGCGTGGAGTTGGTCGTCGGGGAAGCTGCCGTCCTTGACGGCCTGCACGTAGGCCTTGAGGGCGGGCAGCACGCCCGGCGCATCGGCCATGAAGTTGCGCACGAACTTCGGCATCTTTCCGAGGTTGATGCCCAGCATGTCGTGCAACACCAGCACCTGGCCGGCGGTGCCCTTGCCGGCGCCGATGCCGATGGTGGCGCAGTGCTTGAGTTCGGCGGTGAGTTCGGCGGCCAGCGCGGCCGGCACCATCTCGAGCACCAGCATGGTCGCGCCCGCGTCCTGCAGCGCATGCGCCTGCTGCTTGAGCAGCGCGCCGGCGTCGCCCTTGCCCTGCACGCGGTAGCCGCCCAGCGCATGCACGGTCTGCGGCGTCAGGCCCAGGTGCGCGCACACCGGAATGCCGCGCTCTACCAGGAAGCGCACCGTCTCGGTGGTCCAGCCGCCGCCTTCGAGCTTGACCATGTGCGCGCCGGCCTGCATCAGCACCGTGGCGCTGCGCAAGGCCTGCTCGCGCGATTCCTGGTAGCTGCCGAAGGGCAGGTCGGCAATCAGCCAGGCCGTGCCCTGCACACGGCGCAGGCCGCGCGAGACGCTGTCGGTGTGGTAGCGCATGGCGTCCAGGCTCACGCCCACGGTGCTGTTCAGGCCTTGGCAGACCATGCCGAGCGAGTCGCCGACCAGCAGGCAATCGATGCCGGCCGCGTCGGCCATGGCCGCAAAGGTGGCGTCGTAGGCGGTGAGCATCGAGATCTTCTCGCCGCGCGCATGCATGTCGGCCAGGCGCGGCAGGCTCAGGGGCTTGCGCGAGGCGGGCAGCGAGGCCGGCGGCAGCGTGCCGTAGGGCGAGGCTGGCGTGGTTTCCGGCGGTGGGGTGGTGGTGTTCGACATGGTTGGGTTTCTCCCTGCGGGCGTCGGTGGCCGGGCATCCTTGAGTGAAGAAAACGTGAAAAGCGGGTGGTTTTCAGTCCGCCGAGGGCACCAGCACGGTCGGTGCGGTCGGCTCGGCGAGCGAGGGATAGTCGCGGCTGAAATGCAGCCCGCGGCTTTCGTGGCGGGCCTGGGCGCAGCGCACGATCAGCTCGGCCACCTGCACCAGGTTGCGCAGTTCGAGCAGGTCGCGCGTGACGTGGAAGTTCGCGTAGAACTCCTGGATCTCGGCCTGCAGCAGCGCGATGCGGTGGCTCGCGCGCTCCAGGCGCTTGTTGGTGCGCACGATGCCGACGTAGTCCCACATGAAGCGGCGCAGCTCGTCCCAGTTGTGCGAGATGACCACGGCCTCGTCGGCATCGGTCACGCGGCTTTCGTCCCAGGCCGGCAGTTCGATGCGCTCGCGCGCCGGTGCCGCGGCAATGGCGGCGGCCGCGGCGCGTGCGAACACCATGCACTCGACCAGCGAATTGCTCGCAAGGCGGTTGGCGCCATGCAGCCCGGTGCAGGCGGTCTCGCCGATGGCGTAGAGGCCGGGCAGGTCGGTGCGCCCGGCCAGGTCGCTCAGCACGCCGCCGCAGGTGTAGTGCGCGGCCGGCACCACGGGAATCGGCTCGCGCGTGATGTCGATGCCCAGTTCCAGGCAGCGCGCGAGGATGTTGGGGAAATGTTCTTTAAGAAATGCCGGCGGCTGGTGCGAGATGTCCAGGTGCACGCAGTCCAGCCCGTGCTTCTTCATCTCGAAGTCGATGGCGCGCGCCACCACGTCGCGCGGCGCGAGTTCGGCGCGCTCATCGTGCTTTGGCATGAAGCGCGTTCCGTCGGGCAGCTTGAGCAGCCCGCCTTCGCCGCGCACCGCCTCGCTGATCAGGAAGGACTTGGCGTGCGGGTGGTAGAGGCAGGTCGGGTGGAACTGGATGAATTCCATGTTCGATACCCGGCAGCCCGCGCGCCAGGCCGCGGCAATGCCGTCGCCGGTGGCGGTGTCGGGGTTGGTGGTGTAGAGGTACACCTTGCCCGCGCCGCCCGTGGCCAGGATGGTGTGCGGCGCGCGGAAGGCCAGCACTTCATCGGTTTGGTCGTCGAGCGCGTAGAGGCCCACGCAGGCGGGGTCCTTCAGGCCGAGCCCGGTGCCGGTGACGAGGTCGACCAGCGTGTGGTGCTCGAAGAGCGAGATGCTGGGCGTGCGGCGCACCTGCTCGATCAGCGTGCGCTGCACGGCCGCGCCGGTGGCGTCGGTCACGTGCACGATGCGGCGCTGGCTGTGGCCGCCTTCGCGCGTCAGGTGCAGGCCGCCGCCTTCCTCGGAGAACGGCACGCCGAGTTCGCGCAGCCAGGCGATGGCCTCAGGCGCGCCCTCGACGACCAGCCGCGTGGCCTGGGGGTCGCAGAGGCCCGCGCCGGCGATCAGCGTGTCTTCCACATGGGCGTCGAAGCTGTCGCCCGCGGCCAGCACCGCGGCAATGCCACCCTGCGCCCAGGCGCTGGAGCCGTCGTTGAGCGCGCGCTTGGTCAGCACGGCCACGCGGTGCGTGGGCGCCAGGTGCAGCGCGGCGGAGAGGCCTGCAAGGCCGCTGCCGACGATGAGGACGTCGAAATCGTGCACGGCGGATTTCTCGGAAGTAGGAAAGAGGCTCAGGCGGGCGAGTAGGCCAGCCGCACGTAGATCGGCGCGAAGGCCTCGGCCTGCGTGATGTCGATCAGCGTTTCCTTCGCGAGCTCGAGCATCGCGATGAAGGTGACGATCAGCACCGGCGCGCCGCGCGACACGTCGAACAGCTTCTCGAATTCGACGAAGCGCTGCCCCTGCAGGTGGCGCAGCACGATGCTCATGTGCTCGCGCACGTTGAGCTCCTCGCGCGAGATCTTGTGGTGCTGCACGAGCTTGGCGCGCTTCATGATGTCGGCCCAGGCGTCGCGCAGCTCGATCACGTTCACATCGGGAAAGCGCGGCTTGAGCGACTGCTCGATGTAGACCTGCCCCTTCCAGAAGTCGCGTCCGTAGGTCGGCAGCGCGCTGATGGCGGCGGCCTGCAGCTTGGTCTGCTCGTACTCGAGCAGGCGGCGCACGAGCTCGGCGCGCGGGTCTTCGGCCTCTTCGCCGTCGGCCACCTTCTTGGGCGGCAGCAGCATGCGCGACTTGATCTCGATCAGCATCGCGGCCATCAGCAAATACTCGGCCGCGAGCTCCAGGTTGGTCTGGCGGATCTCGTCGACGTAGCTCAGGTACTGCCGCGTGAGCCCCGCCATCGGGATGTCGAGGATGTTGAAGTTCTGCTTCCTGATCAGGTAGAGCAGCAGATCGAGCGGGCCCTCGAAGGCCTCGAGGAAGACTTGCAACGCCTCCGGCGGGATGTACAGGTCCTTCGGCATCGCGAACAACGGCTCGCCATAGAGCCTCGCGAGCGCGACCTGGTCGACCACTTCGGGCATGCTGGCCACGAGCGTGTCGCTGTCCTCGTTGTCCTTCATCGGGTGCTTGCTATCATTTCAATAGCTGCGCACGACGGCGGCAAACGATGGATGCCGGCTGGGCACCATTACTTGGCTTGGGTCTGGTAGACGTACGGCTGCTGCGGCACGCGGGCTTCGCTGTACTCCTCGAGCAGGCTGCGGTCGAGGTGCTTGTCCCAGAGCAGGGCGCGGCCGGCACGCTGTTCGGCTTCCAGCGTCGGCTTCTTGGCTTTCATCTCCTCGATGAAGTTGGTGATCTCGGAGGTGTAGTGGGGGCGGCGGAAGATGGACATAGACTGGACCTTTGTGGCGCGAATTTTACCGGGGATGGAATGAAGCAGCGAAAACAGTGGCGGATCGGCATGGCGGCGGCACTGCTGGCGGGTGTGATCGGGCTTGCGGGCTGCGACAACCAGCGCATCAGCGAACTGGAAGAAGGCGTCTCCACCGAAGCCGACGTGCGCGCCAGGTTCGGCCAGCCCGAGAACATCTGGGATGCGCCCGGCGGCCGCGTGTTCGAGTACAACCGCCAGCCGCAGGGCCAGAAGAACTACATGATCACCATCGGCGCCGACGGCAGGATGAGCGCGCTGCGCCAGGTGCTGACGCCCGAGAACTTCGCCAAGGTGCAGCCGGGCATGATGATGGAAGACCTGCGCAAGATGCTCGGCAAGCCGGCGAAGATCACGCCCTATGCGCGGAAGCGCGAAACCGAGTGGGAATGGCGCTGGGTCCAGCCGCCGAATTCGCCCATGGTGTTCACCGCCACCCTCAACGACGACCAGCGCGTGGTGCGCAGCGGCTCGTCGCCCGACCGGAGCACCGAGGCCAACTAGCCTTCGGTGCCGTGCGGCTGGCCGCTCGTCAGTTCGTCGGCAAAACCCGAGCGCACGATCACCTCGAGCGGCTGCGGCTGCAGCGATTCCACCCGCAGCAGCCCGCCGCGCGCCAGCACCGCGCGGTGCAGCTGGCGCAGCGCGTCGACGCCCGTGGCGTCCAGGTAGATGAGGTGCGTGGCGTCGAGCACCACCGTCATGCCGCGCGGCGCGCTTTCGGCCGCGTTGACGGCCTCGTCCAGCTTGGCCGCCGCCCCGAAGAACAGCGCGCCGTAGAGCCGGTAGGTGAGCACCGGCGGCTGCATCGTGACCAGCTCGACGCTGAACAGCTCGCTCATGCGCCGGATGAAGAGCGCGCAGGCCAGCACAAGGCCCACCTGCACCGCCACCGTCAGGTCGAACACCACCGTGAGAAAGAAGGTGTCGAGCATCAGCAGCCGGTAGTGGCGGCTGAAGTGGCGCAGCTGCCCCGGCGTGAACTCGCGCCATTCGCCCATGTTCAGGCCCACGAAGACCAGGATGCCCGCCAGCACCGCGAGCGGCACGTGGCGCGCGAGCGGCGCGGCCAGCAGCACCACCACCATCAACGTGAGCGCATGCACGATGCCCGCGATCGGTGAACTGGCGCCCGAGCGGATGTTGGTCACGGTGCGCGCGATGGTGCCGGTGGCCGGCATGCCGCCGAAGAAGGGCACCACCACGTTGGCGATGCCCTGGGCCATCAGCTCCTGGTTCGGGTCGTGGCGCGGCTGGCCGCTGACCTGGTCCGACACGCGCGCGCACAGCAGCGACTCGATGGCGCCCAGGATCGCGATGGTCAGCGTCGGCGTGACCAACTGCTTGACCGTTTCCCATGAAAAGTCGGGCAGCGCAAAGGCCGGCAGGCCTTCGGGAATGCCGCCGAAGCGCGTGCCGATGGTCTCCACCGGCAGGCTGAAGCCCCACGACACCAGCGTGAGCGTGACCAGCGCGACGATCGGCCCCGGCATGCGCGAGCCCACCTGCACCGCGCGCGTACGCGCCATGCGCCCGGCCAGGCGCTGCACCGCATGGCCCACCTTCGATTCGCCCTGCAGCAGCAGCGGCCAGATCGCGAGGCCGGCCAGGCAGGCCAGCCCGAGCGCGAAGGCATAGGGATTGAAGGTGCCGATCTGCAACGCCATGGCATGCAGCTGCGAGAACACGTCCGCCGGCATCTTGGCGACCGTGAGCCCGAGCAGGTCCTTGAGCTGCGACAGCAGGATGAGCACCGCGATGCCGTTGGTGAACCCGACCACGATCGACAGCGGCACGAAGCGCACCAGCCGCCCGAGCCCGAACAGCCCCGCCGCGAACAGCAGCACGCCGGCACAGGCGGTGGAAATCAGCAGGTTGGCCGCGCCATAGCGTTCGACGATGCCGTAGACGATCACGATGAACGCGCCGGCCGGCCCGCCGATCTGCACCGCCGAACCGCCCAGCAGCGAGATCAGGAAGCCCGCGATGATCGCCGTCCAGATGCCGGCCTCGGGCTTGAGCCCGGAGGCGATGGCAAAGGCCATGGCCAGCGGCAGCGCCACGATGCCCACCGTGGCGCCGGCCCCCAGGTCCTTGAAGAAGCGCTCCCGGCTGTAGCTCGCCATCGCGTCCAGCAGGCGCGGGCGGAAGCGGGTGATGTTCAGCGGTGACTGCATGTGGCGCCATTGTGACCCGCGCGCCGCGTGCGCAGGAAGGCTTGCGGGCAGCGCGGGGGCGCCGCCGGCTCAGTCGCTGTCGGGAATCACCGCGTCGGCGGCCGCGCCCACGGCCTTGCCGGTGATGCGCGCGGTGCCGATGGCGGCATCGGCCGCGAGCCCGACCGCGCCGGCGCCCACGCTCACGGCGGTGCTGGCCACGGTGACCACGGCGCAGCCGCCCAGCAGCAGGGCGCCGGCGAGGCCGAGCGCCGCGAGAACGAAAGGTCGGAAGCGGGGGCGGGGGCTTTGCATGCGCGGATTTTGCACCCGCGCGCTCAGGGCGGCGCCAGCCCCGCGAGGATGGCCTCGCGGTCCTGGTCCAGCCGCGGCGGTTGCCTGGCCACCTGCGTGCGGTGGCCGCCCACGTGCACCGGATTGCCCGCCACCGTGAGCGGCCGGCCGCCCTGCGTGCGGACCTGCACCAGCATCTCGCGCGCCTGCACCTGCGGATCGTTCACCACCGCGGCCACGTCGTTGTAGCCGCCCGTGGGAATGTTGTGCTGCATCAGCAGCGCCTGCCAGTGCGCGCAGGGCGCCGCGGCCAGGCGCTGCTCCAGCAGCTGCTTCAGTGCCTCGTGGTGCCGGCAGCGCTCGGGGTTGGTGGCAAAGCGCGCATCCTCGGGCAACGCCGGCAGTTCGAGCGCCGCGCACAGGCGCTGGAACAGCGCATCGTTGCCTGCCGCAATCACGAACCAGCCGTCCGCCGCGCGGAACACGTCGAAGGGCGTGATCGACGGATGCCGCGAGCCGATCGGCCCCGGCGCGCGCCCGTCCGCTTCCATGCGCGAGATCGCGTTCTCCAGCAGCGCGACCTGGCAGTCGAGCATCGCCACGTCCACGCGGTCGCCCAGGCCCGTGCGCCCGCGCTGCAGCAGCGCGGCCTGCGTGCCGATGGCCGCGTACAGGCCGGCGCCCAGGTCGCCGATCGACACGCCCACGCGCGTGGGCGGCGCGCCCGGGTGGCCGGTCAGGCTCATGATGCCGCCCATCGCCTGCACCACCATGTCGTAGGCGGGGCGCCGGCTGTAGGGGCCGGTCTGGCCGAAGCCCGAGACCGAGGTGAACACCAGCCGCGGAAAGCGCGCATGGAGCTGCGGCCAGCCGTAGCCGAGCTTCTCCATGGTGCCGGGCCGGAAGTTCTCGACCAGCACGTCGGCCGTGGCCAGCAGCTGTTCGAAGACGGCCCGGTCGGCCGGTGCCTTCAGGTCCAGCGCGATCGACTCCTTGTTGCGGTTGACCGACATGAAGTAGGCCGAGTCGCCGTCGACGAAGGGCCCGATCTGCCGCGCGTCGTCGCCCAGGCCGGGCTGCTCCACCTTGATCACGCGCGCGCCCAGGTCGGCGAGCAGCAGCGTGCAGTAGGGTCCTGCGAGCACGCGCGTCAGGTCGATGACGGTGAAGCCCTGCAGCGGGCCGCCTGGCAGTTCTTGCGGTGCGGCCGGGGTCATTCGACGGTCGCGCCGGAGCGCTCGGTGAGTTCCTTCGATTTCGCGCCCTCGGCCAGCGCCCAAGTGCGGAACTCGGCCAGCGACTTCGAGGGCGCCGCCTCGTTGCCCGATTTCTCGAGCCGCGCCTTCACCTCGGGATCGTTGAGCGCCGCCACGCTGGCGTCGAACAGCTTCTGCGCCAGTTCGGGCGGCAGGCCGGCCGGTGCGAACAGGCCGAACCAGAAGGTGAAGTCGTAGCCCTTCACGCCGGCCTCGGCGACGCTCGGCACGTCGGGAAAGAGCGGCGAGCGCTGGCCCGAGGTGACGGCCAGAACGCGCAGCTTCTGGCCCTGCGCCATCGGCAGCACCGAGGGCGGTGTGCCGAAGGTCAGCTGCACGTCGCCGGCGGCCACGGCCTGGATCGACGGCGCGCCGCCCTTGTACGGCACGTGCAGCATGGTCACGCCGGCGGCCTTCTCGAACGACAGGCCCGCCAGGTGCGTCACCACGCCGGTGCCCGACGACGAATAGGCCAGCTTGCCCGGGCTTTGCCGCGCCTGGGCGATGAGCGCCTGCACGTTCTGCGCGCTCACGTCCTTGTTGACCGCGAGCAGCATCGGCGCGGAGCTCCAGCGCGAGATGGGCACGAAGCTCCTGGCGCCGTCGTACTTCACGGCCTTGTAGAGCAGCTTGTCGCTGCCGTACAGGTTGCCGCTGCCCAGCAGCAGCGTGTAGCCGTCGGGCGCCGCGCGCGCGACCTGGTCCGACGCGATGGTGGTGCCCGCGCCGGGCTTGTTGTCGATGACGATCGGCTGGCCGAGGATCTTGGCCAGCTTGTCGCTCACGATGCGCGCCACCGTGTCGGCGCCGCCGCCCGCGGGGAAGCCCACCACCAGCGTGATCGGGCGCGAGGGGTAGCTGTCCGCGAGCGCGCCGGCCGAGGCGAGCCATGCCACGGCCGCGAGCGAAACGGCCCGTATTTCTTTTTTCATGCCTTGTCTCCTGTGTCTTGTCGATGTGCCGGAGGAGCCGCGCTCAGCGGCCCTTGAAGACCGGCGGGCGCTTCTCGCGCCAGGCGCGGCCGCCTTCGGCCAGGTCTTCGGATGCGACGGTGCGCTGCACCTCGCGCTGGATCGAGGCGGCATCGGCCGTGCCGCGCGCGATCTGGTTCAGGTGCTTCTTCATGCCCAGCAGCGCGAGCGGCGCCATGCCGGCGAGCGTGGTGCGCAGGCGCAGCACTTCGGCGTCGAGCGCCGCTGCGTCGTCCACCAGCTGCGTGAGGAACCCGCAGTCGCGCATCGCGCTGCCGTCGAGCTTCTCGGCCGTGAGGAAGAGCCGCTTGGCCGTGTCCAGCCCAAGGCGGGAGACATAGCGCTCCATGCCGCTCTGGTAGTAGTGCAGGCCGAGCCGGGCGGCCGGCATGAACATCTCGGCGGCGCGCACGCCCACGCGGAAGTCGCAGGCCAGCACCAGGTCGGTGGCGCCGCCGAACACGCCGCCATGCACCGCCGCAATGGTGACGGCGCGGCAGTTTTCCAGCGCATCGACCATCTCGCCGAAGCTGCGGCCCTCGGTCTGGCTGCTGGCGGCGACCTCTGATATATCGTAGCCGCTGCAAAAATATTTACCTTCGGAGCGAACGACCAGCACCAGCACGCTGGGCGAGCCGTTCACCGTCTCCAGATGGCCAACGATGGCGGGCAGGTCCTCCGGCGTCAGCTTGTTGGCGGCCTGCGGCCGGCGCAGCGTGAGGTAGGCGACGTGGCCGTCGATCTGGAGGGTGGGAAGCATTGATGTACCAAAGAGATCAATTGATATATCTACAAGGTTAGCTAATATCCACGCACCCATGCAACCCGCGAAAACCCTTGACGCCAGCAGCCTGCAGGACCAGATCCGCGGCCGGCTTGAAAAAGACATCCTGGACGGCACGCTGTCGCCCGGCATGCCGATCGACGAAAAGGCGCTGGCCGCGAGCTTCAACATCTCGCGCACACCGGTGCGCGAGGCCCTGCTGCTGCTGAGCGCGCGCGGGCTGGTCGACATCGTTCCGCGCACCGGCATCTACGTGCGCCAGCTGCGCGCCAACGAACTCGTCGCCATGATGGAAGCGCTGGGCGAACTCGAAGGGGTGCTGGCGCGGCTCGCAGCGCTGCGCATCGGGCCGGCGCTGCGCATCGAACTGCAGCGCGCGCTCGAAGGCACGGCCGCCCGGGCGCAGGCGGACGACGCGGAGGGCTACCAGCTTGCCAATGCCGCGCTGCACGACGTGATCTACCGCGCGAGCGGCAACCCGTTCATCGTCGAACAGGCGCAGACCGTGCGCCTGCGCATTGCGGCCTACCGCGGGCGGATGTTCGAGAAGCCCGGTCGCCTGGCCGCGTCGCAGCGCGAGCACGAGCGGGTGGTGGAGTGGATCCTGAAGGGCCACGCGGACAACGCCGCGGAGGCGATGCGCGACCACATCTCGGTGGGCGGCAAGGTGTTTGCCGACCTGGTGCTGGTCAACAAGCTCGGCTAGCTACCCAGCCGCAGCCTGTTTCTCAACGAACGCGCATGCCCGGCGTTGCGCCCGGCCAGGGCTCGAGCACATGAATGCCGGGGTGGGCCTTTTCGTCGCCATGGCTCGCGGCCAGCACCATGCCTTCGCTGATGCCGAACTTCATCTTGCGTGGCGCGAGGTTGGCGACCAGCACCGTGAGCTTGCCCACGAGCTGCTCGGGCTGATAGGCCGATGCGATGCCGCTGAACACGTTGCGGGTCTTTCCCTCGCCCGCATCGAGCGTCAGGCGCAGCAGCTTGGTCGAGCCCTCGACCTTCTCGCAGGCAACGATCTTCGCGATGCGCAGGTCGATCTTCACGAAGTCGTCGATGGTGATCGTGGGCGCGATGGCTTCGCCGCCCGGCAGTGCATCGGCGGTGGCGGCTTCGGCCGCAGCAGCCGGCACCTCGGGCGCGTCGAACAGCTTGTCGACGATCTTGGCGTCGGCGCGCTGCATCAGGTGCTTGTACTCGCCGATGGCGTGGCCGGCCGGCAGGCTCTGCGCGGCGTCGGCCCAGGCGAGCGGCTCGATCCGGAGGAAGGCCTCGACATTGGTGGCGAGCGCCGGCAGCACCGGCTTCAGGTACAGCGTGAGCAGGCGGAAGGCCTCGATGCACACGGTGCACACGTCGTGCAGCCGCGCTTCCTGGCCTTCCTTCTTGGCCAGTTCCCAGGGCTTGTTCTGGTCGACGTATTCGTTCACCTTGTCGGCCAGCGCCATCACCTCGCGCAGCGCGCGGGCGTAGTCGCGGCCGTCGTAGAGCGAATGCAGCTGTGGTGCCGCATCGCGCAGCGCGAACAGCAGTGCGTCGCCGTCGGCCGACACTTCGCCCAGCCTGCCGCCGAAGCGCTTGCCGATGAAGCCGGCCGCGCGGCTCGCGATGTTGATGTACTTGCCCACGAGGTCGCTGTTGACGCGCGCCACGAAGTCCTCGGGGTTGAAGTCGATGTCCTCGTTGCGGCCGTTGAGCTTGGCCGCGATGTAGTAGCGCAGCCATTCGGGGTCCAGGCCGATCGACAGGTACCGCAGCGGGTCGATGCCGGTGCCGCGGCTCTTGCTCATCTTCTCGCCGCTGACCGTGAGGTGGCCGTGCACGTACACCGCATCGGGCGCCTTGCGGCCGCTGAAGTGCAGCATCGCGGGCCAGAACAGGGTGTGGAAGGTGATGATGTCCTTGCCGATGAAGTGCACCTGCTCCAGGTCCGGGTCGGCCATGTACTCGGTGTACGAGATGCCGTCGCCGCCGAGCTCGATGCAGCGCTTGTCCAGCAGGTTCTTGAGCGAGGCCAGGTAGCCCACGGGCGCGTCGAGCCACACGTAGAAGTACTTGCCCGGCGCATCGGGAATCTCGATGCCGAAGTAGGGCGCGTCGCGGCTGATGTCCCAGTCGCCGAGGCCGCCCTTGCCTTCGTCGTCCTTGTAGAGCCACTCGCGGATCTTGTTCTGCACTTCGGACTGCACGTGGCCGGGCGCGGCGGTCCATTCCTTCAGGTAGGCCTCGCAGCGCGGGTCCGAGAGCTTGAAGAAGAAGTGGTCGGAGCTGCGCAACTCGGGCTTGGCGCCCGACAGCGCCGAGTAGGGGTTGATCAGCTCGGTGGGCGCGTAGACGGCGCCGCACACCTCGCAGTTGTCGCCGTACTGGTCCTTGGCGTGGCAGTTGGGGCACTCGCCCTTGATGAAGCGGTCGGCCAGGAACATGCCCTTTTCGGGGTCGTAGAACTGCTCGACGCTCTTGGTTTCGATCAGGCCGTTGGCGCGCAGGTCGCGGTAGATGTCCTGCGCGAGCTGGTGGTTCTCGGGCGCGTCGGTCGAGTGCCAGTTGTCGAACGAGATGTAGTAGCCGTCCAGGTAGGGCTTGCGGCCCGCGGCGATCTCGGCCACGAAGGCCTGCGGCGTCACGCCGGCCTTGTCGGCCGCGATGGTGATGGCCGCGCCGTGCGCGTCGTCGGCGCACACGAAGTTGACCTCAGCGCCATTCATTCGCTGGTTCCGCACCCAGATGTCGGCCTGGATGTATTCCATCATGTGGCCGATATGGAACTTGCCGTTGGCATACGGCAGGGCGGTGGTGACGAAGAGCTTGCGCGGGGCGGACATCGGGGAGGGCGCTTTCGGGGAGTGGCGACGAACTTGCGGGAACCGGGCATTTTAGGTGGCAGCATCGCAGCATGCCGAATGCCATCGATCTCACCGCCTACATCGCCGGCTTTGCCGCCTCGCCGCTCGCGCGCTGGGGTGGGCTGGCGCCCTGGGAAATCACCGCGCGGGCGGCGGAAATCGTCCGCGAACTGCTCGCGGCGCTGCCGGCGGGCGAATTTGCCGTCGAAGGCGAAGTGGCGATCCACCGCAGCGCCAACGTGGAAGCCGGCGCAGTGCTGAAGGGGCCGTTGATCATTGGCGCCGGCTGCTTCGTGGCGGCCGGCGCCTATCTGCGCGGCGGCAACTGGGTGGGCGAGCGCTGCACCCTCGGCCCGGGCTCGGAACTCAAGTCGTCCTTCGTCTTCGCGGGCACGGCCCTTGCGCACTTCAATTTCGTCGGCGATTCGGTGCTGGGTGCGGGCGTGAACCTGGAGGCCGGCAGCATCGTCTGCAACCACCGCAACGAGCGTGCCGCCAAGCAGATCTTCGTGCGAGGCGGCGAGGGCGGCGCATTGCAGGCCACGGGCAGCGAGAAGTTCGGCGCGCTGGCGGGCGACGGCGTGCGCATCGGTGCCAACGCGGTGATCGCGCCCGGCGCGCTGCTGCGTCCCGGCCTCGTGATCGCCCGCGCTTCGCTGCTCGACCAGGAGTTGCCGGACCCCCAGTGACCCGAAAGGCGCCGGGGTGTCTCCGGCGCGACGTATGCTCCATCCCGCGCGTTTTGCGAACGCCCTCTCTGCTGATAGGGCAAAGAGATATACAAGATGGATATACAGAAAGCGAGTTTCCGATGACCACCCCCATTCCCGCAACCCTGATTCCCGGCGATGGCATCGGCCCCGAGATCGTCGACGCCACCCTGGCCGCGCTCGATGCGCTGAAGGCGCCCTTCGAATGGGACCGCCAGATCGCCGGCCTCGGCGGCGTCCAGGCCTCGGGCGATCCGCTGCCGCAGGCCACGCTGGACAGCATCCGCCGCACCCGCCTGGCCCTCAAGGGCCCGCTCGAGACGCCCTCGGGCGGAGGCTACCGCTCGTCGAACGTGCGGCTGCGCGAGGAATTCCAGCTCTACGCCAACCTGCGCCCCGCGCGCACCATCATTCCGGGCGGCCGCTTCGACAAGATCGACCTGATGGTCGTGCGCGAGAACCTCGAGGGCCTGTACATCGGCCACGAGCACTATGTGCGCATCGACGGCGATCCGCACGCCGTGGGCATGGCCACCGGCATCAACACGCGCCAGGGCTGCCTGCGCCTGCTCGAATACGCCTTCGAGACCGCCATTGCCGCCGGCCGCAAGAAGGTCACGCTGGTGCACAAGGCCAACATCATGAAGGTGCTGACCGGCCTGTTCCTGGAGACGGGCCTCAGGCTCTACGAAGAGAAGTACAAGGGCAAGTTCGAGCTCGACACCATCATCGTCGACGCCTGCGCGATGAAGCTGGTGCTCAATCCGTGGCAGTTCGACATGCTGGTGACGACCAACCTGTTCGGCGACATCCTGTCCGACTTGGTGGCGGGCCTGGTGGGCGGCCTGGGCATGGCGCCCGGTGCCAACATCGGCGCCGATGCGGCGATCTTCGAGGCCGTGCACGGCTCGGCGCCCGACATCGCCGGCAAGGGCATCGCCAACCCCACGGCACTGCTGCTGGCCGCCGCGCTGATGCTCGAGCACGTCAGGCTGCCCGATCTGGCCACGCGCCTGCGCAAGGCCATCGACGACACGCTCAACGTCGACAAGGTGCGCACCGGCGACCTGGGCGGCAGCGCCGGCACGGCGGCGTTCACCAAGGCGCTGGTCGCCCGCATCCAGAACGGCTGAAGCCAGAGGCGGCTTTCCGTGGCTTCATGAGAAAGCTGCTGCTCCTGCTGGCCCTGTGCCTGGCCGGCGCGGCCAGCCTGGCCTCAGCGGCTGCCGCCGAACCGCGCTACACCGTCGTGAAGATCGACGTGCGCAAGGAGCGGCTCGAGCTGTTCCTGCACGATGACAGCGGCGCCCCGTTCAAGCGCTTCGACCGCCTCGAAGCCTGGCTCGCCGCGCGCAACCGGCAGCTCGTGTTCGCGATGAATGCCGGCATGTACCACGCGGACTTTTCCCCGGTCGGCCTGCTGGTACAGGAGGGACGCGAGGAGGCGCCGCTCAACCTGGCGGCCGGTGCGGGCAACTTCTTCCTCAAGCCGAACGGCGTGTTCCTGGTGTCCGATGCGGGGCCGCGCGTGGTCGAGTCGTCCGAATATGCGGCGCTGCCGAAAGAGGGCGTTCGGCTGGCGACCCAGTCGGGCCCGCTGCTGCTGCGCCGCGGCGTGGTGCATCCCGCCTTCATCCCGGATTCCGATTCGCGCAAGATCCGCAACGGCGTGGGCGTGTCGGGCCACACGGCGATCTTCGTGATCAGCGAGCAGCCGGTGAACTTTTACGAGTTCGCGCTCTACTTTCGCGACGTGCTGCATTGCCGCGACGCGCTCTACCTCGACGGCACCGTGTCGGCACTGCATTCGCTTGCCTTGCGGCGCAGCGACTTCACCCGGGAGCTGGGACCGATACTCGGCGTGGCGGTGCCGTGAACAGCCGGCCCTTGCCGCCCTCGTTTTCATTCAGGATTCCTTGAGCAATGACCCAGGCCCTTCCCATTCTTTCGCTCGTCGAAACCCGCGTGCTCGGCGTGCTGGCCGAGAAGCAGCGCACCGTGCCCGACAGCTATCCGCTGACGCTCAATTCGCTGGTGTCCGGCTGCAACCAGAAGACCAGCCGCAACCCGGTGCTCGACCTGAGCGAGGCCCAGGTGCAGGCCGCCATCGACAGCCTCAAGGGCTACAGCCTGGTGGCCGAAACCAGCGGCGGCCGGGCATTCCGCTACGAGCACAACATCGACCGCGTGCTGCGCATTCCGTCGCAGTCGGTGATCCTGCTCACGGTGCTGATGCTGCGCGGTCCGCAAACGGCGGGCGAACTGCGCATCGCCTGCGACCGCATGCACAACTTCGCGGACATTTCGTCGGTCGAGGCTTTTCTCGACGAGCTCGCCGAGCGGCCGGCCGGCGCGCTGGTGGTGAAGCTCGCGCGGCTGCCGGGCGCGCGCGAAAGCCGCTGGGCGCACTTGCTGAGCGGCGCGCCGGCGGAAGAAGTTGCGGGGCCCGCGGGTGCGTCGTCCGATGCTGCTTACGGCGCGCACGATGCATCGCTCGGCGAGGTTGCCGCGCTCAGGGCCAATGTGGCGCGGCTCGAGGCCGAGCTCGCGTCGCTGAAGGCGCTGGTGGGGCGGGTGTGCTCGGAGCTTGGGATTTCCGAGGCGGGGTAGCGCGTTGAGGAGTGTTCCTGGCGACAGCGGCGGTGCGCGCTGACCTGCTTCAGGCCGCCGCATCCCACCCGAAGAACCGCAGCACCTCGCTCTGCTGGCGCAGCGTGTCGGCCCGCCCGAGCGCCATCAGCTCGCGCGTGTAGCCCGCCTCGAACAGCAGGTAGCTCGCGAGCGCACCGCCCTTCACGTCGGCCGCAACCTTGGAGCCGCCCAGCAGGTGGCGCACCGCGCCGGGCAGTGCATCGACATGGCGCGCCGCGATCACGTCCAGGCGCTCCGACGGCGCGATCACCAGCAGGTCGAGCGGGCGCAGCGTGCTCGATGCGCGCGCTTCCTCGGGAATGAGGCCGAGCGTGTGGTTGATGCGCCGCAGCCGCTCGATGTCCACCGCCAGCGCATCGAGAAAGATGCTCGACAGCGCATGGCCCGCGATCTGCGCCATGGTGGGATAGCCGCTGTAGGTGTTGGGCGCGTCGGCGTCGCGCGGCTCGTGCATGCGGCCTGCGCCGATCACCAGGATGCGCTGGGCACCCAGGTGGATGGCCGCGGCGATGGGCGCCGACTGGCGCATCGAGCCGTCGCCGAAATATTCGGTGTGCCCCTGCATCGGCAGCGCGGTGGCCGGAAACACGAAGGGAATGGCCGACGAGGCCAGCAGGTGCGCGTGGCTGAGGCGGTCGCGCACCGACAGCCGCTGCGAGCGCACCCAGGGCTCCATCGGCACCGCGGCCTCGAAGAAGGTGACGTGCTCGCCCGAGCTGTAGCTCGAGGCAGTCACGGCCAGCGCCTGCAGGTGGCCCTGCTGCATGAGCCGGGGCAGGCGCTCGAGCGGCACCATGCGCGCCAGCAGCTCGGCCAGCGGCGCGTTGTCCAGCAGCGAGCGCGGTTTGATGCGCATCCAGTTGGCGGCAAAGCGCCCGAGCCCGAGCAGCATGCGCCAGCGCGTGCCGCTGCCGAGCACGGAGAGCGAATCGGCGCGGTAGACCTGCCCGGCGTGAAAGTCGCGCCAGACCTGCGCGATGCGCTCGACGGCCCCGTCGAAGTCGTCGGCGCCGCAGGCCAGCGCGGCCGCGTTGATGGCGCCGGCCGAGGTGCCGGTGATCACTTCGAAGGGATTGCGCCGGCCCGCAAGGCCCGCTGCGCGCCGGAGGCCGGCAATGGCCTCGAGCACGCCGACCTGGTAGGCGGCCCGGGCGCCGCCGCCGGTGAGCAGGAGTCCGGTGGCGGGAGGTGTCTCTGGCATTGGATGGGTGTTGTTGTCCCCGGTGGGGGAAAGGCGATGCATGCGCACCCGGGGGCGAGCCATGAGACCCACTAGACTACCCGCCATTCAGGAGTTAGATCAATGGCACTCACCCCAGAGGGGCTCATGGACGCGCTCAAGGCCGTCGCAGACCCCAACACCGGCAAGAATTTCGTGGCGACCCGGTCGCTCAAGAACCTGCAGATCGCGGATGGCGACGTGTCGTTCGACCTCGAGCTCGGCTACCCGGCCAAGAGCCAGCACGCGGCCATGCGCAAGGCGCTGGTGGCGGCCGCAAAGACGGTGCCGGGCGTGAGCAACGTCTCGGTCAACATCACGACCAAGGTCATCAGCCATGCGGTGCAGCGCGGCGTGCAGCTGATGCCCAACGTGAAGAACATCATCGCGGTGGCGTCCGGTAAGGGCGGCGTGGGCAAGAGCACCACCGCCGCCAACCTGGCGCTGGCGCTGGCCGCCGAAGGCGCGGCGGTCGGGCTGCTGGACGCCGACATCTACGGCCCGAGCCAGCCGATGATGCTGGGCATCGAGGGCCGGCCCGAGAGCGAGGACGGCAAGACCATGGAGCCGCTCGAGAACCACGGCGTGCAGGTCATGTCGATCGGCTTCCTGGTCGACCAGGACGAAGCCATGATCTGGCGCGGTCCGATGGCCACCCAGGCGCTGGAGCAACTGCTGCGCCAGACCAACTGGAAAGACCTCGACTACCTGATCGTCGACATGCCGCCCGGCACCGGCGACATCCAGCTCACGCTTTCGCAGCGCGTGCCGATGACCGGCGCGGTGATCGTCACCACGCCGCAGGACATCGCGCTGCTCGATGCCAAGAAGGGCATCAAGATGTTCGAGAAGGTCGGCGTGCCGATCCTGGGCATCGTGGAAAACATGGCGGTGCACATCTGCTCCAACTGCGGCCACGTCGAGCACATCTTCGGCTCCGAAGGCGGCAAGAAGATGGCGGCGCAATACCAGATGGACTACCTGGGCGCGCTGCCGCTGGACATCAACATCCGCCTGCAGGCCGACAGCGGCAAGCCGACCGTGGTGGCCGACCCCGACGGCGAAGTGGCCGGCATCTACAAGGCCGTCGCACGCCAGGTGGCCGTGGGCATTGCCGAGAAGGCCAAGGACTTCTCGGCGAAGTTCCCGACCATCTCCATCAGCAAGAACACCTGACCGGCGGCGCGCCCCGTGAATCTTCTCGCGTCGATGCGCTACCTGGTCGCGCTCAGCGAGCACAAGCATTTCGGACGCGCGGCGCAGGCCTGCCACATCACTCAGCCGGCGCTGTCGAATGCGCTGCGCTCGCTCGAAAGCGAATTTGGCGTGGTCATCGTCAAGCGGGCGCGCGTCTACGTGGGCCTCACGCACGAAGGCGAGCGGGTGCTGGCCACGGCGCAGCGCATGCTGCGCGACAACGAGGTGCTGCAGCAGGAGCTGCGCAGCGAAGAGGGCCATCCGCGCGGGCGGCTGCGCATGGCGGCCGTGCCCACCGCCATTCCGATGCTGTCGCGCTTTGCCGCGATGCTGCACGAGCTGCATCCGGGCATCGTGCCGGCGGTGCTCTCGATGAGCTCGCAAGACCTGGAAACGGGGCTCGAAAGCCTCTCGGTCGACCTCGCGCTCGGCTACACCGAGCGCATGCATTTGCCGGGCATCAAGCTTACGGCATGGCCGCAGAGCGTGGAGCACTACTTCCTGCTGCGGCGCGCGGCCAAGCCCTCGGCCGACCGGCTGCGCATCGGCCAGCCGATGTCGTGGGCCGAGGCCGGCCAGCGGCCGCTGTGCCTGCTCACGCCCGACATGCACAACCGCTCCATCATCGACCAGGCGTTGCGCGACGCCGGCATTGCGCTGGAGCCGGCCATCGAAACCAACTCGGTACTTACCCTTGCATTGGCCGTGCTCGCGGGCACCGTGAGCAGCGTGCTGCCGGGGTCGATGGTCGCGGCCGTGCGCAGCTACCGCGAGCTGGAGGCCCTGCCGCTGGTCGCCCCCGAGGTCAAGACGCCACTGGGCTTCATGACCCAGACCGGCGTGCGCCCCTCCCGCGCGCTCGATGCCGCCCTGGTGTTCCTGCAGACGCCGGCATGGCGCGAGCAGGTGCGGCTGCACAGCGGCGCGCTCGGCGAATAGCCTTGGTGCGGCGCCGTCCCGGACGGACGGCCATTTAGTTATTGAATCGATCGATGTGCCGATCGAATTTGACGCGCCCAGGGCCGCCCCACACACTCGGTCAGCCCTCAAGCCTTGCTGGGGGGCATTCCCGAGACATCGAAAAAAGGCCCAGGCAGTGAACAACCACCCAGCCACGACCCGCGAGACAACAACAAAGGCAGCAGCCAGCACGCACACCATCGTGCCGCTCGCCACCGCCGACGAAATGCGCGAGCGCATCCGCCGCAAGAGCAAGCTCAAGGGCCGCCAGCCCGACGAAGCGGCGCTCGTCGAAGTGCGCACGCTGATCGGTGCGCGTCCGGCCGAGGGCCACCGGCGCGACCTGCTCATCGAGCACCTGCACAAGCTCAACGACGCCTTCCGCTGCCTGCACGACCGCCACCTGGTGGCACTGGCGCGGGAAATGAACATCCCGATGGCCGAGGTCTACGAGGTCGCGACCTTCTATCACCACTTCGAGGTGGTGCGCGGCGACGAGGCCGCGCCGGGCCTCACGGTTCGCGTGTGCGACGGCCTGGCCTGCGAACTGGCCGGTGCCAGGGATCTGCTGGCGCGGCTGCCCGAACTGCTCGGCGTCGAGGGCGGCGACGTGCGCGTGATTGCGGCGCCCTGCATCGGCCGCTGCGAGCAGGCGCCCGCGGTGGCTGTCGACCGGCAGGCCGTGCCGCTCGCGACCACGGCGAAGGTGCTGCAGGCGCTGAAGTCCGACCCTGAGGAAGCCACGGTCGCGTACTTCGACGCGGCCGCGTTCGCCGAGAAAAGCATCTCGCCGCTGCCCGGCGCCATCGAGCGCATGCCGGCCTTCACCGACTACGCCACCTACCGCGCGCATGGCGGCTACGCGCTCGCATCCGCGCTCGTCAACGGCGAGCAGGACGCCGAAGCCATCATCAAGACCATGGAAGACTCGGGCCTGCGCGGCCTGGGCGGCGCGGGCTTTCCGGCCGGGCGCAAGTGGCGCATCGTGCGCGACCAGCCGGCGCCCCGGCTCATGGCGGTCAACATCGACGAAGGCGAGCCCGGCACCTTCAAGGACCGCACCTACCTCGAACGCGATCCGCACCGCTTCCTCGAAGGCCTGGTGGTGGCGGCGCAGATCGTCGGCATCGAGCAGTGCTACATCTACCTGCGCGACGAATACCACGACTGCCGCGCGCTGCTCGAAACCGAGCTGGCGCGGCTGCAGGCCGATCCGCCCTGCGCGCTGCCGCGCATCGAGCTGCGGCGCGGCGCGGGCGCCTACATCTGCGGCGAAGAGTCGGCCATGATCGAAAGCATCGAGGGCAAGCGCGGCGAACCGCGCATGCGCCCGCCCTACATCGCGCAGGTGGGCCTGTTCGGCCGCCCGACGCTGGAGCACAACTTCGAAACCCTCTACTGGGTGCGCGACATCGTCGAAAAAGGCGCGGCCTGGTTCAGCGGCTTCGGCCGCCACGGCCGCAAGGGCCTGCGCAGCTTCAGCGTGAGCGGCCGCGTGAAGCACCCGGGCGTCAAGCTCGCGCCCGCGGGCATCACGGTGCAGGAGCTCATCGACGAATACTGCGGCGGCATGCTCGACGGCCACTCGCTCTACGCCTACCTGCCGGGCGGCGCATCGGGCGGCATCCTGCCGGCGCGCATGAACGACATTCCGCTCGACTTCGACACGCTGCAGCCCTACGGCTGCTTCATCGGCTCGGCCGCGGTGATGGTGCTGAGCCAGCACGACCGCGCGCGCGACGCCGCGCTCAACGTGATGCGCTTCTTCGAGCACGAGAGCTGCGGCCAGTGCACGCCCTGCCGCGTCGGCACCGCCAAGGCCGCGGCGCTGATGCATGCGCCGGTGTGGGACAACGCCACGCTCGAAGACCTCGCGCAGGTGATGGGCGACGCCTCCATCTGCGGGCTCGGCCAGGCGGCCCCCAACCCGATTCGCTGCATCCAGCAATATTTCCCGGAGGAGGTGGCATGAACGCCCCGTCGAAACTTGCGGAACTGATGCCGCAAACCATCGAATTCACGCTCGACGGCCAGGCCATCCAGGCCTTCGATGGCGAAACCATCTACAAGGCGGCCGAGCGCCACGGCGTCGAGATTCCCCACTTGTGCTTCAAGGACGGCTACCGCGCCGACGGCAACTGCCGCGCCTGCGTGGTCGAGGTGAAGGGCGAGCGCACGCTCGCGCCCAGCTGCTGCCGCAACGTGACGGCCGGCATGGAAGTGAAGGCCACCAGCGAGCGCGCGCTCAAGAGCCAGAAGATGGTGGTCGAGATGCTGCTGTCCGACATGCCCGACCAGGGCTACAAATGGATCGGCGATGACGCCACCCAGCAGCACGGCGAGCTCAGCGCCTGGGCGAAGAAGCTCGACATCGCGGTGCGGCCCGAACTCAAGGCGCTGCGGCGCGAGCAGCCCAAGGCCGACATCTCGCACCCCGCGATGGCCGTCAACCTCGATGCCTGCATCCAGTGCAACCGCTGCGTGCGCGCCTGCCGCGAAGAGCAGGTCAACGACGTCATCGGCTACGCGCTGCGCGGCGGCGACAGCAAGATCGTGTTCGACCTGGACGACCCGATGGGCGACAGCACCTGCGTGGCCTGCGGCGAATGCGTGCAGGCCTGCCCGACCGGCGCGCTGATGCCCAAGAGCCACATCGGCTCGCAAGCTGTCGACCGCAAGGTCGATTCGGTGTGCCCGTTCTGCGGCGTGGGCTGCCTCGTGACCTACAACGTCAAGGATGAGAAGATCGTCAGCGTCGACGGCCGCGACGGCCCGGCCAACCACAACCGCCTGTGCGTGAAGGGCCGCTTCGGCTTCGACTACGCGCACCACCCCCAGCGCCTGACCAAGCCGCTGATCCGCAAGGCCGGCATGCCGAAGGATTTCGGCGATGCACCGCGGCCGGACGACTGGAGCGAGTATTTCCGCGAAGCCACCTGGGAAGAGGCGCTCGCGCTCACCACCGGCAAGCTCTCGGGCCTGCGCGACAGCCACGGGCCCAAGTCGCTCGCGGGCTTCGGCTCGGCCAAGGGCAGCAACGAAGAGGCCTACCTGTTCCAGAAGCTCGTGCGCACGGGTTTCGGCAGCAACAACATCGACCACTGCACGCGGCTGTGCCACGCCTCCAGCGTGGCCGCGCTGCTCGAAGGCGTGGGCTCGGGCGCGGTGAGCAACCAGGTCAACGACGTGGAGCATGCAGGGCTGATCTTCGTCATCGGCTCCAACCCCACGGCCAACCACCCGGTGGCCGCCACCTGGATGAAGAACGCCGCCCAGCGCGGCGCCAAGATCGTGCTGGCCGACCCGCGCCGCACCGACATCAGCCGCCATGCCTGGCGCACGCTGCAGTTCAAGGCCGACACCGACGTGGCCATGCTCAACGCGCTGATCCATGCCGTGATCGACGAAGGCCTGGTCGACCAGGAGTTCGTGCGCACGCGCGCCAGCAACTACGAGGCGCTGCGCGAGAACGTCAAGGGCTACAGCCCCGAGGCGATGGCGCCGATCTGCGGCGTGCCGGCCGAAACGCTGCGCGAAGTGGCGCGCGCCTTTGCCACGGCCAAGGGCGCGATGATCCTCTGGGGCATGGGCGTGAGCCAGCACGTGCACGGCACCGACAACGCGCGCTGCCTCATTGCGCTGGCCACCGTCACCGGGCAGATCGGCAAGCCGGGCTCGGGCCTGCATCCGCTGCGCGGCCAGAACAACGTGCAGGGCGCGAGCGACGCGGGCCTGATCCCGATGATGTTCCCCAACTACCAGCGCGTCGACAACCCAGCGGTGCATGCGTGGTTCGAGGATTTCTGGGGCACGCCGCTCGATGCGACGCCGGGCTACACCGTGGTCGAGATCATGCACAAGGCGCTCGCGCCCGACACCGATCCGCACAAGGTGCGCGGCATGTACATCATGGGCGAGAACCCGGCCATGAGCGACCCCGACCTGAACCATGCGCGCCATGCGCTCGCGAGCCTGGAGCACCTGGTGGTGCAGGACATCTTCATGACCGAGACCGCGTGGCTCGCCGACGTCGTGCTGCCCGCAAGTGCCTGGCCCGAGAAGACCGGCACGGTGAGCAACACCGACCGCATGGTGCAGCTGGGCAAGCGCGCGCTCAACCCGCCGGGCGACGCGCGGCCCGATCTCTGGATCATCCAGCAGATCGCCAGCGGCATGGGCCTCGCGTGGAACTACGAGGGCGAGGAGTCCGGCGTGGCCGCGGTCTACGAGGAAATGCGCCAGGCCATGCATGCGGTGATCAGCGGCATCAGCTGGGAGCGGCTGCAGCGCGATTCGAGCGTGACCTACCCTTGCCTGAGCGAGGAAGATCCGGGCCAGCCCACGGTGTTCATCGACGACTTTCCCACGGCCGACGGCCGTGTGAAGCTGGTGCCGGCCGACATCATTCCGGCGGACGAGCGGCCCGATGCCGAGTACCCCTTCGTGCTCATCACCGGCCGCCAGCTCGAGCACTGGCACACTGGCAGCATGACGCGCCGCGCCACGGTGCTCGATGCGCTCGAGCCCATGGCCACGGCCTCGATGAACCAGGCCGACCTGCTGAAGCTGGGCCTCGAGGCCGGCGACGTGATCACGGTGCAGTCGCGCCGCGGCGAGGTGGCCATCCACGTGCGGCGCGACGACGGCACGCCCAGCGGCGCGGTGTTCGTTCCCTTCGCCTACTACGAGGCGGCGGCCAACCTGATGACCAATGCCGCGCTCGATCCCATGGGCAAGATCCCGGAGTTCAAGTACTGCGCGGTGCGCATTGCGCGCGGCGGCCAGCCGATGGCGGCGGCCGGCTACGGCACCGGCTCCGGCGTGCTCGCGGCGGTGGACTGAGGGCGGGGCGGCGAGGGCCCCGGGACCATGGTTTAACCTTGGCCCCAAGCTCCTCCCGCACCGTTCCTTCGCATCACCATCGGCATGAAAACCAGAGTCCAGTTCCGCCTGCGCATCTACAGGGACGACAGCATCGCCTTCGGCCCCGGCAAGGTCGCCGTGCTGGAGGCGGTGGCGGAAACCGGCTCGATCTCTGCCGCGGCGCGCCAGCTGGGCATGTCGTACCGGCGCGCCTGGATGCTGATCGATGAGATGAACAACGCCCTGAGCTCCCCGGCCGTGAACACCGCGGCCGGCGGCTCGCGCGGCGGCGGCACCGCGCTCACGCCCGTGGGCGAGGAAATCGTCAAGCACTACCGTGCCATCGAGAACGCCGCGCGCCTGGCCACGGCGGCCGACGTGCGCGCGCTGACGCGCCTGCTCGCACCCTGAGCTCTGTTCCCCGCGCTGTATCCGAAGGGATATCGGCGCCATCCTCCCGCACCCGCCACGCATGCCTCTTCAGGGGGAAGCGCCTGTTCGTGCAACAATTGCGTTGTATCTTCATGAATACGACGAACTCCCTCATCGCCTCGGCCGACTGGTTTCCGCTGGTGCTGTCGCTCAAGGTGGCCGCGGTCGCGACCCTGCTGGCGCTCGTGGCCGGCGTGGCGCTGGGCTGGGTGTTCGCGCGCAAGCGCTTTCCGGGCCGCACGGTGCTCGAGGCGGTGTTCATGCTGCCGCTGGTGCTGCCGCCCACGGTCATCGGCTACGCCATCCTGGTGGCGGCGGGGCGCCACAGCCCGCTCGGCAGCTGGCTGCGCGAGCATTTCGACTACAGCATCATCTTCAGCTGGCATGGCGCCGTCGTCGCCTCTGCCGTGGTGGCGCTGCCGCTGGTGCTGAAGTCGGCCAGCGCCGCCTTTGCGGGCGTCGACCGCTCGCTCGAAGCCGCCGCCAGCACGCTGCGCCAGTCGCCGTTCTCGGTGTTCCTGCGCGTGACGCTGCCGCTGGCCTGGCCCGGCATCCTGGCCGGCACGCTGCTCGCATTTGCGCGCGCCATGGGCGAATTCGGCGCCTCGCTGATGGTGGCGGGCTCCATTCCGCAGCAGACCCAGACCCTGTCGATGGCCATCTACGACGCGGTGCAGGCCGGGCATGACGAGCTCGCGCTGCTGCTGGTGGTGGTGACTTCGCTGTTGTCGGTCACCGTGCTGGTGCTGTCGAACCGCTTTTTCTCGCTGCGCTGAGCGCCTTACCCCCAATCTGGAAACCAACATGCGTGCGTTCCGCCTCCTGCTTCTTGTCCTGGCCATGGCGCTGCCGCTCGCTGCAGCGGCCCAGCAGATCACCGTGTCCGCGGCCGCCAGCCTGATGGACGCGTTCAAGGAACTCGGGCCGAAGTTCGAGGCCGCGAAGCCGGGCGCCACGCTGCGCTTCAATTTCGCGGCCTCGGGCGTGCTGCTGCAGCAGATCGGGCAGGGCGCGCCGGTCGACGTGTTCGCTAGCGCCGACCAGGAGACCATGGGCCGCGCCGCCGAACAGAAGCTCATCGATGCGGCCACGCGCTGCAACTTCGCAAGCAATGCCCTGGTGCTGATCGAGCCGGCCAGGGACGCGGCCGGCGTCCAGTCGCTGCAGGACCTGGCCGGCGCGGGCGTCCGGAAAATTGCCGTGGGCAAGACCGCCACCGTGCCGGTCGGCCGCTACACGCGGCAGGTGCTGGAAGGCGCGGGGCTCTGGAGCGTGCTGGAGCCGAAGTTCGTGCAGGCCGACAGCGTGCGCCAGGTGCTCGACTACGTGGCCCGCGGCGAGGTCGAGGCCGGTTTCGTCTACCGCACCGATGCGGCCGTGATGAGCGAGAAGGTCCGGGTCGCCTTCGCGCCAACCACCGTCACGCCGGTGAGCTACCCGGTCGCGGTGGTGGCCGACAGCCGCCAGAAGGCGCTGGCCGGCGATTTCGTGGCCTTTCTTTCCAGCGACCCGGCGCGCGAGGTGCTCGCGCGCCACGGCTTCGGCAAGCCATGATCGACGTCGACCTGAAGCTCACCGTCACCGATGGCGCCCGGCGCTTCGACCTGGCGGCGCGCTTCGCGACCGACGTGCCTTTTGCCGCGCTCTACGGCCCCTCGGGCGCGGGCAAGACGCTCACGCTGCAGGCCATCGCGGGGCTGCTGCATCCGTCCGCGGGCCATGTGCGGCTGGACGGCCGCACGCTCTACGACTCGGCCCGCGGCATCGACGTGCCGGCGCCGGCGCGGCGCATCGGCTACCTGTTCCAGAACTACGCGCTGTTCCCGCACCTGTCGGTGCGCGAGAACGTGGCGTTCGGCCTGACCGCCTGGCACCGGCGCCGGCTGCCCCCGCGCGAGGCCGAGCGGGTGCAGGCGCTGCTCGAAGGCTTCGGCCTGGCGGCGCTGGCCGACAGCCGGCCGCAGAAGCTCTCGGGCGGCCAGCAGCAGCGCGTGGCGCTGGCCCGCGCGCTGGCCTGCCAGCCGCAGGTGCTGCTGCTCGACGAGCCCTTTGCCGCGCTCAACCCCATGCTGCGCAGCGAACTGCGCCAGGAACTCGCGCAGGTGCGCCGCCAGTGGGGCATTCCGGTGCTGATGATCACGCACGACATCGAGGACGTGCTGGCGCTGGCCGACGTGGCCTTCGTCTACAGCGACGGCCAGGTGGTGCGCGAGATCGACCTGCACAACGCGCAAAGCCGCGATTTCGCGCTGCGCGAGGCGGGCGGCGTGCCGGCCGCCGAGGCTTCGCCGCTGCACCGCAAGCTGCGCGGCCTGCTGCTGCAGGACGCAACCGGCCGCGGATGACCCTCGGCGCGAAAGCGGCATGCGGCGGCGCTACGATCGCCGCATGAATCCTTCCATCGATGTTGCCGTCGTGATGCGCCGCGAGCGCGTCGAGAGCCGTTGGCAGTCCTGGCGCTGGATTCTCGAAAGCGTCGGCCCCGACCAGCCCGGCTTCGGCACCGAGCCGCGCCTGCTCGAGGCGAACGAGAGCGCGCAGCGCTGGCTGCACCCCGGCTTCAAGACCGAGCTGTTCCGCGACGACGTGGAGGGCTACCACCTGAATGCCACCACGCCCGCGCCCTGCTGGTTCGTGCTGTGGCGCATGGAGGAAGAGCCCACCATTGCCGACGAGCCGATCGCGCGGCCGGTGGTGGTGAGCCTGAGCTACAACGAGGCCGGCCGCTGGCTCGATGCGCAGGAAACGGTGGAGCAGGTGCCCGCGCCCGAAGAGGTGATCGAGTGGATGCGCGGCTTCGTGCAGGCGCACTACGTGATCGAGCCCAAGCGCCGCAAGCGGCCCGAGAGTTTCCGTCCGCTGGTCGACCGCTTCGGCAATGCGGCCAGCGTGTCGACCGAGAAGAAGCGCGGACGCGGAGCGGGCGATGTCTGAGAATTTCTTCGGCCGCTGGTCGCGGCGCAAGCAGGAGGCGCGCGAAGAGGTGTTGCCGCCTCCCGCCGCGCAAGAGGTGCAGGAGGCGGCCGCCGCGCGCATCGATGCGGCAGCACCCCTGCCCGCGGCGGCTGGCCCGGAAGCCGGCCCGTCCTCCGAAGCGCAAGCGGAAATCCCCCCGCCCTCGCTCGCCGACGCACAGGCGCTCACGCCCGAGTCCGACTTCCGGCCCTTCGTGGCCAGGAACGTCGCGCCCGAGGTCAAGAACACCGCTTTCAAAAAGCTCTTTGCCGACCCGCAGTTCAATGTGATGGACGGCATGGACACCTACATCGACGACTACTCCCGGTCGACGCCCATCCCCGACAGCGTGCTGCGCCAGATGGCCAGCGCCAAGTTCCTCAGGCTGTTCGAGCACGAGGAAGAAGCCGAGGTGCAACAGGCACCTGCAGTACCCGCGGAAACCCCGCAAGCCGCCGCGCCGCCGGACATGGCACAGTCCGAGCCTCCGGAGGAATTCCTCCCCAGCCAGCAGGTTGCAAACGTGCAGCCCGCAAGCCAGAAGACCGATGACCACAACGCTGATCTGCGACTGCAACCAGACGATGCCGCTCGAGCCGAAGACGCTCGGCGCGGCGCTGGCTGAGCCGCTGCCCCTTCATTCCACGCTGTGCCGCCGCGAGGCGCCGGCCTTCCAGCGCGCCATCCGCTCGGGCGACGAGGTGGTGGTGGCCTGCACGCAGGAGCGCCGGCTGTTCACCGAACTGGCCGAACAGACCGAGGGCGCAACTTCGCCGATTCGCTTCGTGAACATCCGCGAAACTGGCGGCTGGAGCCGCGACGCCAAGAGCGCCAGCCCCAAGATCGCCGCGCTGCTGGCCGTGGCCCATCTGCCCGAGCCCGATCCGGTCTCGACCGTGAGCTACGCAAGCCAGGGCCGGCTCCTGATCGTCGGCCCGCTCGACGCGGCCGAGAAGGCCGCGGCGCTGGTCGCCGATTCGCTGCAGGTCTCGATCTTCTCCACCGGCCCGGGCGCGGCCGGCGGCGCGCAGGAACGCCGCTGGCCCGTGATGGCCGGGCGCATCGCATCGCTCACGGGATGGCTCGGCGCCTTCTCGCTGAAGTGGACGCGCGACAACCCCATCGACCTGGACCTGTGCACGCGCTGCAATGCCTGCCTTGGCGCCTGCCCCGAGCAGGCGATCGGGCTCGACTACCAGATCGACCTGGCCAAGTGCACTTCGCACCGCGACTGCGAAAAAGCCTGCAGCGTGGCCGGTGCCATCCATTTCGGCCGGGCACCCGAGGCGCTCGATGCCGAGTTCGACCTGGTGCTCGACCTGGGCGCGAACGCGCTGATCGACTGGCATGCGCCGCCGCAAGGCTACTTCCACCTGGCGGGCGGGCTCGCGCATGCGGAGGGCCTTTCGACCGTGCTGCGCCTGCGCGAACTGGTGGGTGAATTCGAGAAGCCGAAGTTCTTCGACTACAAGCAGAAGCTCTGCGCCCACAGCCGCAACGAGGTGGTGGGCTGCAACGCCTGCGTCGAGGTCTGCTCGGCGCACGCCATCTCGAGCGACAAGGAGCGCCAGCGCATCGTCGTCAATCCGCAGCTGTGCGTGGGCTGCGGCGCCTGCACCACCGTGTGCCCGACCGGCGCGCTGGGCTACACCTACCCGCGCGCGCCCGACCAGGGCCGCAAGCTGCGCACGCTGCTGGCCACCTACCTTGGCGCCGGCGGCCGCGATGCCACGGTGCTGCTGCACAGCGAAGAGGGCGGGCAGGCGCTCATCGAACAGCTGGGCCGCGCGGCCCAGCTGGGCCGCGGCAAGCGCGACGGCCTCGCCGGCGTGCCCGCGCATGTGCTGCCGGTGGCGCTCATGCATGTCGCGAGCACCGGCATCGACCTGTGGCTCAGCGCCATCGCCTTCGGCGCCTCGCAGGTGGCCGTGCTCGCCATCGGCGAGGAGGCGCCGCAGTACCTCGATGCGCTGAGAAAGCAGATGGCCGTTGCGCAGGCGCTGCTCACGGGCCTGGGCTACACCGGCACGCATTTCCACCTGCTCGAGGCCGGCACGCCGGCCGCGCTCGATGCCGCCCTGGCCGGCCTGCGCGCCACGCGCCAGCGCGTGCCCGCCACCGCGGCGCGCTTTGCCGTGGGCGCCGAGAAGCGCGGCACGCTCGAGATGACGCTCGACCACCTGATGGAACAGGCGCCCGCGTTGTCGGCGCCGCCTGCCGATGCCGCCGCAGCGCTTGAAATTGCGCTGCCCGACGGTTCTCCCTTTGGCGCGGTCACGGTCAACAAGGACAGCTGCACGCTGTGCCTGGCCTGCGTGAGCGCCTGCCCTGCGAGCGCGCTGCAGGACAACCAGAATGCGCCGCAGCTGCGCTTCATCGAGAAGAACTGCGTGCAGTGCGGGCTGTGCGCAACCACCTGCCCCGAGAACGCGATCGCGCTGGTGCCGCGTCTCCTGGCCGCGCCCGAGCGCAAGCAGCCCGTGCTGCTCAACGAGGCCAAGCCCTGGGCCTGCATCCGCTGCAGCAAGCCCTTCGGCACGCAGAAGGCGATCGAGGCGATGCTCGGCAAGCTCGCGGGCCACGCCATGTTCCAGGGCGAGGCACTCGAGCGGCTCAAGATGTGCAGCGACTGCCGGGTGATCGACCTGTACAGCGCGCAGAACGAAATGAAGATCACGCAGCTATGAGCCAGTTTCCTCCGATGACCTCCGCCCTCGACGAGGAAATTGCGCGCGCCGAGGTCTACGGCCTGCTCGCGCGCCTCTGGTATGCGGCGCCCGATGCCGAGCTGCTCGGCGCCTTCGGTGTGGCGCCCACCGAGGCGCCCGCGGCCGGCGCCTTCCTCGAGGAGCCTTGGCGCCAGCTGGTCGGCGCGGCGCGCGGCGCCGATGCGGCCGCGGTGCATGCCGAGTACGACGCGCTCTTCGGCGGCATGGGCAAGCCCGAGATCTACCTCTTCGGCTCGCACTACCTGAGCGGCTTTCTCAACGACAAGCCGCTGGCGCTGCTGCGCACCGACCTGGCCCGCCTGGGCCTCGCGCGCGGCGACGCCGTCTCCGAAAGCGAAGACCATGTTGCCTGCCTGTTCGAGGTGATGCGCTACCTTATTGCCGGTGACGACGCGGCGGTGGCCAACCTCGCGCAGCAACAGGCTTTTTTCGCCACCCATCTGCAGCCGTGGCTGCCGACGCTCTGCGACGCAGTGGCCCAACATCCGAAGGCGCATTTCTATGCGTCGCTGGCCGGCTTCACCCGGGCCTTCGCCGAGGTCGAGGTCCAGGGCTTCGACATGCTCGGTTAACCTTTTTCAAAGGAAGAGCTTGATAGTCGGGAATAAGGGTCTCGACTAGTATCCAGATGTATGCAAATCAGTTCATATCTGGTTTTGCCCCCAGCCACTCCTGGAGATCACATGCAGGACAGCCAAGCGGTCGGCAACAAGCCGGCCTCGCGTCGAGGTTTCTTTCTAGGTGCCGCCGGCGCCGGTGCCGCGGTTGCCGCGGTTTCGGTGCTCCCCAAGGTCGCGCCGGCCCCCGCGGCCGTCGAGGCCGTTGCGCCCGCGACGAAGCCCGCGCCTGAAAAAGGCGGCGGCTATTCGCTGAGCGAACATGTCAAGCGCTACTACAAGACCGCTTCGGCCTGAAGCGGAACGCCCAAGATGTTGTTGACCAAGAAAACAGCCCCCGCGAACAGTGTCTCGCGGCAAGGGGAGCGCGAGTCGTCCTCCCCGTTCATCCACAGCCTGCGGCGCGGCCTTTCGGGCGCGCTGCCCACCATGGACCGGCGCGCCTTCCTGCGGCGCTCCGGGCTCGGCGTGGGCGTGGGCCTGGCCGCGGGCCAGCTCACGCTGATGCGCAAGGCCGAGGCGGCCGGCGAAGCACGGCCCACGGCGGTAGGCGCCGGCAAGGTAGAGATCAAGCGCACCGTGTGCTCCCACTGCTCGGTCGGCTGCGCCTCCGATGCGGTGGTCGAGAACGGCGTCTGGGTGCGCCAGGAGCCGGTGTTCGATTCGCCCATCAACCTGGGCGCGCATTGCGCCAAGGGCGCCGCGCTGCGCGAGCACGGCCACGGCGAATACCGGCTGCGCTATCCGATGAAGCTGGTCAACGGCAAGTACGAGCGCATCAGCTGGGACACCGCGCTCGACGAGATCACCGCCAAGCTCAAGGAACTGCGCCAGGCCAGCGGGCCCGATTCGGTCTACTGGATCGGCTCGTCCAAGCACAGCAACGAGCAGTCGTACCTGCTGCGCAAGTTCGTGAGCTTCTGGGGCAGCAACAACTGCGACCACCAGGCGCGCATCTGCCACTCGACCACCGTTGCCGGCGTTGCGAACACATGGGGCTACGGCGCCATG
The DNA here is from genome assembly GCF_041154435.1 of Variovorax sp. V116. Classification (NCBI taxonomy): domain Bacteria; kingdom Pseudomonadati; phylum Pseudomonadota; class Betaproteobacteria; order Burkholderiales; family Comamonadaceae; genus Variovorax; species Variovorax sp. V116. The sequence continues at coordinate 4,204,293 of NZ_AP028661.1, read as the reverse complement.
ACCAATTCGTACAACGACATGCGCAACGCCAAGGTGGCGATGTACATCGGCTCCAACGCCGCGGAGGCGCATCCGGTCAGCATGCTGCACATGCTCCATGCCAAGGAGAACGGCTGTAAGATGATCGTGGTCGACCCGCGCTTCACGCGTACCGCGGCCAAGGCCGACGAGTACGTGCGCATCCGCTCGGGCTCCGACATCGCCTTCCTGTTCGGCATCCTGCACCACATCTTCAAGAACGGCTGGGAAGACAAGCAGTACATCAACGACCGCGTCTTCGGCATGGACAAGGTGCGCGAGGAAGTGCTGGCCAAGTGGACGCCCGACAAGGTCGAGGAGGCCTGCGGCGTGAAGGAGGCGCAGGTGCTCAAGGTGGCGACCTGGCTCAACGAGAACCGTCCCGGCACCGTCGTGTGGTGCATGGGCCAGACGCAGCACACCATCGGCAACGCGATCGTGCGGGCCTCGTGCATCCTGCAGCTGGCACTCGGCAACGTGGGCAAGTCGGGCGGCGGCACCAACATCTTCCGCGGCCACGACAACGTGCAGGGCGCCACCGACGTGGGCCCGAACCCCGATTCGCTGCCCGGCTACTACGGCATCGTCGAAGGCTCGTGGAAGCACTTCGCCGCCACCTGGGGCGTGGACTACGAATGGATCAAGGGCCGCTTCGCGTCGCCCGCGATGATGACCAAGCCCGGTATCACCGTGTCGCGCTGGATCGACGGCGTGCTCGAGAAGAACGAGCTGATCGACCAGGACTCGAACCTGCGCGGCGTGTTCTATTGGGGCCATGCGCCCAACTCGCAGACGCGCGGCCTCGAAATGAAGCGCGCCATGGACAAGCTCGACCTGCTGGTGGTGGTCGACCCCTATCCCTCGGCCACCGCCGCCATGGCGGCCATGCCCGGCAACCCCGACGACCTCAACAAGAACCGCGCCGTCTACCTGCTGCCCGCGTGCACGCAGTTCGAGACCAGCGGCTCCGTCACGGCGTCGAACCGTTCGATCCAGTGGCGCGAGAAGGTCATCGATCCGCTGTGGGAAAGCCGCAGCGACCACATGATCATGCAGCAGTTCGCCGACCGCCTGGGCTTTGGCAAGGAACTCAGCAAGAACTACAAGATGCAGAAGGTCAAGGGCATGGACGAGCCCCTGCCCGACGACATCCTGCGCGAGATCAACAAGACCTGCTGGGCCGTGGGCTACACCGGCCAGAGCCCCGAGCGGCTGCAGGCGCACATGCGCAACATGGGCGCCTTCGACGTGCGCACGCTCAAGGCCAAGGCCGGCGTGAAGGACAAGGCCAACGGCTATGACCTCACGGGCGACTACTTCGGCCTGCCGTGGCCCTGCTACGGCACGCCCGAGTTCAAGCACCCGGGCTCGCCCAACCTGTACGACACCTCCAAGCATGTGATGGAAGGCGGCGGCAACTTCCGCGCGAACTTCGGCGTGGAGCGCGACGGCAAGAACCTGCTGGCCGAGGACGGCTCGCATTCGCTGGGCGCCGACATCACCACCGGCTACCCCGAGCTCGACCACGTGCTGCTCAAGAAGCTGGGCTGGTGGGACGAACTCACCGAGGCCGAGAAGCCCAAGGCCGAAGGCAAGAACTGGAAGACCGACAGCTCGGGCGGCATGATCCGCGTGTTCATGAAGAACCACGGCTGCCATCCTTTCGGCAATGCCAAGGCGCGTGCAGTGGTCTGGAACTTCCCCGACGCGATCCCGCAGCACCGCGAGCCGCTGTACGGCAACCGGCCCGACCTCATGGCCAAGTACCCGACGCACGACGACAAGATGGCGTTCTGGCGCCTGCCCACGCTCTACAAGAGCGTGCAGCAGAAGAACATCGCCGACAAGGTGGCCGAGAAGTTCCCGTACGTGATGACCTCGGGCCGCCTGGTCGAATACGAGGGCGGCGGCGAGGAAACCCGCTCGAACCCCTGGCTCGCCGAGCTGCAGCAGGAGATGTTCATCGAGATCAACCCCAAGGTCGCGGCCGAGAAGGGCATCCGCAACGGCGAGCGCGCCTGGGTGCACACGCCCACGGGCGCCAAGCTCAACGTGCAGGCCCTGGTGACCGAGCGCGTGGGGCCCGACACGGTCTTCATGCCGTTCCACTTCTCGGGCCATTGGCAGGGCGCCGACATGCTCGGCTACTACCCCGCCGGCGCAGCCCCCGTGGTGCGCGGCGAGGCCATCAACACCGGCACGACCTACGGTTATGACAGCGTGACCATGATGCAAGAGACCAAGACCACGGTCTGCAACGTAGAAAAGGCATAAGGAGGCACCATGGCACGAATGAAATTTGTCTGCGACGCGGAACGCTGCATCGAATGCAACGGCTGCGTCACGGCCTGCAAGAACGAGAACGAAGTGCCCTGGGGCGTGAACCGCCGCCGCGTGGTCACGCTCAACGACGGGGTGCCGGGCGAGAAGTCGATCTCGGTGGCCTGCATGCACTGCTCCGACGCACCCTGCATGGCCGTGTGCCCGGTGCAGTGCTTCTACCGCACCGAAGAAGGCGTGGTGCTGCACGACAAGGACGTGTGCATCGGCTGCGGCTACTGCTCGTACGCCTGCCCGTTCGGCGCGCCGCAGTTCCCCTCGCAAGGCACGTTCGGCGTGCGCGGCAAGATGGACAAGTGCACCTTCTGCGCCGGCGGCCCCGAGGCCAACGGCTCCGAAGCCGAGTTCGAGAAATACGGCCGCAACCGGCTCGCCGAAGGCAAGCTTCCGGCCTGCGCCGAGATGTGCTCGACCAAGGCGCTTCTGGCCGGCGACGGCGACGTGGTGGCCGACATCTTCCGCACCCGCGTGGTCCAGCGCGGCAAGGGCGCCGAAGTCTGGGGCTGGGGCACCGCCTACGGCTCGCAGCAGGCCGGCACGCCGCCGGCCGGTGGAGTGCGCAAGTGAAGCGGCCGGGCCTCGTCTTCGCCGGCGTTGCGCTGGCCGCAACCTGCCTCGCGGCCTGCGGCGAGAAGCCGCAGACCAACGCGCAGGGCGTCAAGCACGACGCCGTGCCCTGGAGCGGCACGGGCACCCAGGAGAACGCCGGCACGGTGTTCACCGCGCCCGGCTGGAAGGTCGGCGACAAGACCGCCTGGCAGCAGCAGCTCAAGACCCGCGCGCAGAACGGGCAGAACGAATACAACAAAGAGAACTGAACGGAGAGCCCATGAAGCAAGCGCTGACCGCTCTCGCTCTTTGCTGTGCCGTGCTGGGTACGGCCTTCGCGCAGGCGCAGCCGCCGGCCGCCCCTGGAACGGCGTCCGCCCCCGCGGCACCTGCCGCAACCGCCGCGCCGGAGGCCGCCGTGGGCGGCATCCGCGGCCAGAACATCTTCGAGGTCAAGCCCGAAGCCAGCGCCGACCCCAACTACGCGAACCAGACCAATGGCGAGCGCATGAAGGTGCAGCCCGGCAACAACGCGCCGATGTGGCGCCAGGTGGGGCAGGGCGTGACCGGCTACAGCAGCCTGCCGAAAAGCCAGGCGCCCGAGGCCGGCAACCTGATCCAGCCTTTCGTGCAGTACCCCGGTTCGCGCTTGACCAATGCCGGCGAAGCCTGGCGCCAGGTGCGCAACGACTGGATCATTCCCTATGGCGCGGCGCTGCTGTTCGTCGTGCTGCTGGCGCTGGCCATCTTCTATTTCACGCGCGGCCCGATCCGCCTGCACGGCCAGGAAACCGGCCGCAAGATCGAGCGGTTCACGCCCTTCGAACGCGCCACGCACTGGTCGAACGCCATCGCCTTCGTCACGCTGGCCATCACCGGCATCGTGATGGCCTTCGGCAAGTTCTTCCTGATGCCGTGGATGGGCAGCGCGCTCTTCGGCTGGATTGCCTACGCGCTCAAGAACGTCCATAACTTCGTCGGGCCGCTGTTTGTGGTGACGACGGTGTTCATGGTCTTCACCTTCATCCGCGACAACCTGCCGCGCGCCAGCGACCTGCAATGGCTCGCGCGCTTCGGCGGCCTGTTCGGCGGCAAGGAAGTGCCATCGCACCGCTTCAATGCGGGCGAGAAGCTGGTCTTCTGGGGCGGCGTGCTGTTCCTCGGCCTCTTCATCATCGGCTCGGGGCTCTTCCTGGACAAGCTGCTGCCGGGCTTCGTCTACACGCGCGGCGAGATGCAGGTGGCGCACATGGTGCACGGCGTCGCCACCTTGCTGATGATGGCGATGATCATGGGCCACATCTACATCGGGACGCTCGGCATGACGGGCGCCTACAAGGCCATGCGCACCGGCTACGTCGACGAGACCTGGGCCCGGGAGCATCACGAACTCTGGTACGACGACATCGCCGCGGGCAAGATTCCTGCGCAGCGCACGGCGCCGGCCGGCTCGGCCGCTGCACCGGCCGCGCGGCCCGTGAGACCCGCCGAAGGAACACCCTCATGAAGCTGCCGTTGAATCTCTCTTGCGCATCGCTGCTGGTGCTCGCGCTGGCGGCGCCCGCGGCCTGGGCCAAGCTGGCGCCGCCGCCCGCCACCCCGGAGGCCAAGGCCAAGGCCGCCGAAGCCGCCGCCAAGACCGCCTGGAGCGGCAAGGTCGATGCCTACAAGCTCTGCCAGGCGCAGGACCGCGTCGCGGCCAAGTACCGCGCGAGCGCCACCGCGGCCGGCAAGCCGGTGCCGCCGGCGCCTGCCACTCCGCCCTGCGCAGACCCCGGCCCCTTCGTCTTCACGCCGCCGGCGGAAGCCAAGCCCATCGAGGCTGCGGGCGCGCATTCGCCGGCCACCACGGCCGCATCGCCGCCCAGCACCACGCAGCCTGCCGCCGCCGCCAATCCCACGCCGAAGGCGCAGTGACGACGCCGCTGCCGTTGCCGCTCCCGCGTCTCACCCAGGCCCGCGCCGCGCTGACGCGCGAAGTCGAGGTCGTCGATGAGCATGGCGCGCGCGGCACCGTCTCCATTCCCGCCGAGCGCGACCTCACGGTGTACGTGGACCGGCGCGAACTCGTCACGCTGATGACGCTCGGCGCCCAGCCCGAACTGCTGGTGCTGGGCTACCTGCTGAACCAGCGCCTGATCGAAGCGGCCAGCGACGTCGAGTCGGTCACGGTCGACTGGGAGGTGGGTGCCGCCGCGGTCAAGACGCACGCGGGCATCGACCGCATCGAGGAGCGCACCGCCAAGAAGGTGGTGACCACCGGCTGCGGCCAGGGCAGCGTGTTCGGCGACCTGATGGCCGACATCGACAAGCTCGAGCTGCCGCCCACGCGCATGACGCAGGCCCAGCTCTATGCGCTGGTCAACGCGATCCGGCTCCAGGAGAGCACCTACAAGTCGGCCGGCTCGGTGCACGGCTGCGCGCTGTTCACGCTCGAGCCCGGCGGCACCGAGGCCACGATGCACTCCTTCGTGGAAGACGTGGGCCGCCACAACGCCATCGACACCATTGCGGGCTGGTGCGCCATGCAGCCGCCCGGCGCGCTGGCCGGCGACCGCGTCTTCTACACCACCGGCCGGCTCACGAGCGAGATGGTGATCAAGTCGGCGCAGATGGGCGTGCCCATCGTGGTCTCGCGCAGCGGCATCACGCAGATGGGCCACGAGGTCGCAACCCGCGTGGGTTTGTGCGCCATCGGCCGCGCGACCAACCGGCACTTCGTCTGCTACGCGGGCGTCGACCGGCTGGTGCTGCAGCCGGAACTCGCGCGCCGCAATCCCGCCTAAGGCCCTGAAAGGCGCCGGCGTATCCGCGTCGGCTATCGTCTCGCCCATGAATGCCTCCTTCCGCCTTGGCTGGCGCACCCTGTGGCGCGACCTGCGCGCCGGCGAACTGCGCCTCTTGATCGTTGCCGTGCTGCTGGCCGTGGCCGCGCTCACGGCGGTCGGCTTCTTTGCCGACCGGCTGAAGGGGGGCCTGCAGCGCGATGCGCGGCAGCTGCTCGGCGGCGACGCGGTGGTCGTGAGCGACAACCCCACGCCTACGACCTTCATTGCGCAGGCCCGCGCATTCGGGCTCGAGGGCTCCGGCACCTACGGCTTTCCCACCATGGCGCGGGCCGACGACGCCCAGGGCGGCGCGAGCAAGCTGGTGGCCCTGAAGGCGGTGGCCGCGGGCTATCCGCTGCGCGGCAACCTGCAGACCGCCAGCGCCCCCGATGCGCCCGGCAGCATCACGCGCGACATTCCGCCGGCGGGCGAGGTCTGGGTCGACGCTTCTCTGCTGGATTCGCTCGCGCTCAAGGTGGGGGACGCGCTTCTTCTTGGCGACAGCAGTTTGCGCATCGGCCGCGTGATCACGCTGGAGCCGGATCGCGGAGCGGGCTTCATGAGCTTTGCGCCGCGCGTGATGATCAACCAGGCCGACGTGCCGCGCACCGGCCTCGTGCAGCCTGCGAGCCGTGTCGGCTACCGCTATGCCGTGGCCGGCGAGAACGCGGCCGTCAAGCGCTTTTCCGACTGGGCCGAGGCCGCCATCAAGAAGGGCGAGCTGCGCGGCGTGCGGCTCGACTCCTTCGAAGGCGGGCGCCCCGAAATGCGCCAGACGCTGGACCGCGCCGAGAAATTCCTGAGCCTGGTCGCGCTGCTCGCGGCGCTGCTGTCGGCCGTGGCGGTGGCGCTGGCCGCGCGCGGCTTCGCGGCCAGCCACCTGGACGACTGCGCCATGCTGCGCGTGCTCGGCCAGAGCCAGCGCACCATCGCGCTGGCCTATTCGTTCGAATTTGCCGTCGTCGGCATCGTGGCCAGCAGCCTGGGCGTGGCGATCGGCTTTGGCGTGCACTACGTGTTCGTGGTGCTGCTCGCCGGGCTGGTCGAAACGGCGCTGCCCGCTGCCACCTTGTGGCCCGTGGCCTTCGGCCTGGGCATGGGGCTCACGCTGCTGTTCGCCTTCGGCCTGCCGCCGGTGCTGCAGCTGGCCCGGGTGCCGCCGCTGCGCGTGATCCGGCGCGACGTCGGCGGGCTCAAGCCCGCGTCGCTCGCGGTGCTGGGCATCGGAGTGGCCGGCTTCGCGGCCCTGCTGATCGCGGCCAGCAGCGACCTGAAGCTGGGCCTGATCGCCGTCGGCGGCTTCGCGGGCGCGGTGGCCGTGTTCGCGCTGCTGAGCTGGCTCGCGGTGAAGGTGCTGCGCCGCAGCGTCAATGAAAGCACCGCGCCGCGCTGGCTGGTGCTGGCCACGCGCCAGATCTCGGCGCGGCCGGCCTATGCGGTGGTGCAGGTCAGCGCGCTGGCCGTGGGCCTGCTCGCGCTGGTGCTGCTGGTGCTGCTGCGCACCGACCTGGTCGCGAGCTGGCGCAAGGCCACGCCGCCCGATGCGCCCAACCGCTTCGTCATCAACGTCATGCCGGACCAGAGCAGCGCGTTCCAGAAGTCGCTGCGCGATGCCGGCGTGCGCAAGTTCGATTGGTATCCGATGATCCGCGGCCGCCTTGTGGCCGTCAACGACAAGCCGGTGTCGCCCGACGACTACCCGGAAGACCGCGCCAAGCGCCTGGTGGACCGCGAGTTCAACCTCAGCAACAGCGTGGAGGCGCCGGCGCACAACAGCATCGTGGCCGGCGCATGGAAGCCCGATGCGCCCGGCGAAGTGAGCGTGGAGGAAGGACTGGCCGAGACGCTGGGCCTCAAGCTCGGCGACGTGCTGCGCTTCGACATCGGCGGCATGCAGAACGATGCGCGCATCACCTCGCTGCGCAAGGTCGACTGGGGTTCGATGCATGCGAACTTCTTCGTGATGTACACCGTGGCCGCGCTGCCCGACGTGCCGGTGACCTACATGGGCGCCTTCCGCGCGCCCGAAACCCGCGGCTTCGACAACGCGCTGGTGCGCAGCTACCCCAACGTGACCAACGTCGACATGAGCGCCACCATCAACCAGGTGCAGCGCGTGCTCGACCAGGTGATCCGCGCGGTCGAGTTCCTGTTCGGCTTCACGCTCGCGGCGGGGCTGGTGGTGCTGTTTGCCGCGGTCACGGCCACGCGCGAGGAGCGCGCGCGCGAGTTCGCGGTGATGCGCGCGGTGGGTGCGCGGGCCAGTCTGCTGCGCCAGGTGCAGCGCGCCGAGCTGGCGGGCGTGGGCCTGCTGGCGGGCTTCCTCGCGAGCATCGTGGCCTCGGCCATCGGCTGGGGCCTTGCACGCTACGTGTTCGACTTCACCTGGACGGCCTCGCCCATCGTGCCGATCGCGGGCGCGCTCGCGGGCGCGGTGCTGGCGCTGGCGGCGGGCTGGTGGGGCTTGCGCGACGTGCTGCGCAGGCCCGTGGTCGACACGCTGCGGCGCGCGGCCGAATAGATTTTTCTGCGTGCGGGGGCGAAGAGGGCGGGGAATGCAATACATTCCCCGGCCCTGCAATCATTCATTCGATGAGAAGAAACCCCCTCCATGCGCTTGGCGTCATTCCAGATCACCAACTTTCGCTCGATCAACGACAGCGGCTCCATCGACACCTCGCAGATCACGGCAATCCTCGGCCGAAATGACAGCGGCAAATCGAACCTGCTGCGCGCACTGCACAGCCTGAACCCGGCCGAAGGCCTGGCCGAACTCAGCCCGATCAAGGACTTTCCGCGGCACCGCCGCCTCGAAGAGTGCCAGGGCGACACGCCGGTCGTCGCGACGCGCTGGGCCCTCGAAGACAGCGAGCGGGCCGAACTGGCGCAGATGCTTCCGCGCGCGGCCAAGGTGCGCCACGTCACCGCGGGCCGGGGCTACGGCACGGCGCGCTGGAGCGGCCTCGAAGGACTCGGCGACCTGTCGCTCGACGTGTCCGACATCAAGGCCAAGGTCCGCAAGATCGTGCCCGCCGTCAAGGCCGCGGCCGAGAAGCTTGCCGACGACGCGCGCGCAATGCTGGAGCAGGCGGCCGACGCCTTCGACGCCGCGATGATCCTGAGCCCCGACTACATCCGCTGGTCCACCGGTGCGGTGGCAGCGCTGCAGTCGCTGCGCCAGGCCATGGCGGCAGCGGATGCCGAGCTCAGCGACAAGCAGGAGCAGATGCTCGCCGAGCTCGAGGAGATGGCCCGCGCGATTGCCAACGACACGCCGGCGCTTGCAAGGGCGAAGCAGTGGGTGCTCGACAAGCTGCCGAGGTTCGTCTACGTGGACGAGTACCCGGCGCTGCCCGGCCGCCAGAACATTGCCGAGCACCTCGCGCGCAAGGGCTGGGGGCAGGACGCGCCCGGGCAGCGCAACTTCGAGAAGCTCTGCAAGGCCGCCGGGCTCGATCCGCAGCAGCTGCAGGAGCTGCTGGAGAAGAACGACCAGGCCACGCGCAACCAGCTCGCCAACCGCGCCGGCTCCGTCGTCACCGCCGAGATCCGCCGGCTCTGGAAGGACCGCGAGCTCAAGGTGCGCTTCAACCTGGACGGGCCGTACATGGACACGCTGGTGTCCGACCCGAACCGTGCCTACGACGTGGAAGTGAACCTCGACGAGCGCAGCCGCGGCTTCCAGTGGTTCTTCTCGTTCTACGTCACCTTCTTTGCGGACACCAAGGGTGCCGGCGATGCGATCCTGCTGCTGGACGAGCCCGGCCTGCACCTGCATGCGCGCTCGCAGGCCGACCTGCTCGCGCACTTCGAGCAGGATTTCGGCAACCAGATCGTCTACACCACGCACTCGCCGTTCATGGTGCCCGTGCACCGGCCCGATGCGGTGCGCACGGCCAGCATGAGCGAAGCCGCCGGCACCACCGTGAGCAACAAGGCCGAGGGTGATGCGCGCACGCTCTATCCGCTGCAGGTGGCGCTGGCGCTGAGCCGGATGGCGGGCGAGGGCGCGAAGCCGCAGCAAAGGGAGGGCGCGGCGCGTGTCGAGGCGCCGTCGCGCGAGGTCAGCGAGCCGGTGGATCTTCCTGTCCAATAGCGGCATGGACCATTCACCGAACGAGCTCGCAGAGCGCCTGACCGAACTCGAGATCAAGTCGAGCTATGCCGAGGACTTGCTGGAGCAGCTCAACATGACGATCTACCGGCAACAGCAGCAGATCGACAGCTTGATCCTGCAGGTCACCCAGCTCAAGCAGCAGAGCCAGAACGCGGGGCAGGACGGGGCGGCGCGCAACTTGCGCGACGAGTTGCCGCCGCATTACTGAGCGCTGTTGTTTGGGGCGCTGTTGTACGGGGCGCTGCTGTTCAGGGCGCGCTCCCGCCGACGGGGTACCTTGCTCCGCGAATGTCCTCCGGCCTGCGGCCTCCCCCTTGATTTCGCTGCGCAAGGCACCCCATCGACGGGAGCGTTATGCAGAGCCGTGGTTGATCAGCGGTACACCACCAGCGTGCCCTCGTGCACAGGGCATCGGGTGCTCCCCGCAGCGAAATCAAGGAGGAGGCCGAAGGCCGGGGGACATTCGCGGAGGGGAGTACCCGGTGGCCTGTGCACGCGCCCTGAACAAAAACAACAGCGCCCCGAACAACAGCGCCCAAAAAAAGATCAGCCGTGCGAATGCCAGAGCACCGCAAAGAAGTGGCAGGTGCTGCCCGCCAGCACGAACAGGTGCCACACCGAATGGGCAAAGCGCACCTTGTTGTCGAACAGGAAGACCACCGCACCCGCGGTGTAGAACAGCCCGCCGGCCACGAGCCATCCCAGGCCTGCCGGCGACATGCGCTCGTACAGCGGCACCGCCGCCATCAGCGCCATCCATCCCATCGCCACGTAGAGTCCCGTCGACCACAACGGATGCTGCAGCCGGTTGAACAGCTTGGCGCCCACGCCCAGCGCCGCCGCCGCGCAGATGCAGCCGAACAGCGTCCAACCCCAGGGCCCGCGCAGCACGCCGAAGAGAAACGGCATGTAGCTGCCCGCGATGAAGAGGTAGATGGCCGCGTGGTCGAGCCGGTTGAACCAGGCCTTGGCCCGGCCCATCGGCAGCGCGTGGTAGAGCGTGGAGATCAGGTACAGCACGATCGCCGTGCCGGCAAAGAGCGAGGCGCCGACGATGCCCGCGGCCTGGCCCTTCTGGGCGGCGCTGTAGACCAGGATCGGCAGCGAGGCCACCGCCAGCAGCAGTCCGAGGCCGTGGCTCAGCGCATTGAAGATCTCTTCGAGCGTGGTCTGGGCGCGAGCCGCAGATATGGGTTTGTTGGAAGCCATGCTATTTCACCTGCTGCTTGCCGAGCTTGCGCGCCAGCGTGCGCCGGTGCATGCCAAGCCGCCGCGCGGTTTCGGAAATGTTGAAGCCGGTCTCGGCCAGCGTCTCGTGGATGCGCTCCCATTCGAGCGTCTTGATCGAGGTCGAGCGGTTGGTCAGCTCCACCTCCGTGGTGCCGGTGGCGCGGCCGAAGGCGGCCTCGATGTCGTCGGTGTTCGACGGCTTGGCCAGGTAATGGCAGGCGCCGAGCTTGATGGCCTCCACCGCCGTGGCAATGCTGGCAAAGCCCGTGAGCACCACGATCAGCATCTTCGGGTTGTGCCGGTGCAGCATCTGCACGCAGGCCAGGCCCGAGGCCTCGCCGTTGAGCTTCAGGTCGACCACCGCATAGCCGGGCGAATGGGCCTGCAGCAGCGCCTCGACCTCCTCGGCATTGCTGGCCTGCGTGACCGCGTAGCCGCGGCGCTCGAAGGACTTGCCGAGCGTGCGCGCGAAGGCCGCGTCGTCTTCCACGATCAGCAACTGGCGTTCGGTTTCGGCGGTTTCCGTCATGGCTTTGCGTTTCGATCGGTGAGGGTGTCGGCCGCTTCGTGTTCTTCGTCGTCGTCTTCTTCTTCCAGCACGATGGCCGCGAGCGGCAGCGTGATGGCCACGATGGCGCCGCCCTCGGGCCGGTTGTGCACCGCGACGCGGCCGCCCAGGGTGCGCGCCACGTTGACCACCAGGAACAGCCCGAGCCCGCCGCCCGGGCGGCCCTTGCTCGACTGGTAGGGCTTGCCGAACTCCTTCAGGATGGCCGGCAGGAAGCCCGGGCCCGCATCGGTGACCGTGAGCGTCAACGCATCGGCGTCATGCGCCACTTCGAAGCGCAACCAGTGCGGCGAGGCCTCCAGGGCATTGTCGAGCACGTTGCAGATCATTTGCTTGAGCGCCGAATCGGAGACCATGGGCAGGTCCTGGCCAAAGCGGTTCTCGTAGTCGAACTCCTCGACCGGACGCGTGCTGCGCCATTCCTCCACCAGCTCGTCGAGGAAGGTGCGGACGGTGGTTTCTTCCGACGATTCGCCGCGCGCCTCGCCGGCCGACAGCAGGATGCCGCTCACGATGCTCTTGCAGCGCTGGATCTGCAGTTCCATCTCGGCCACCTCGGTCAGCAGCTCGGGGTCGGAGCTGAAGTGCGGCAGGCGGCGCCAGTCGCCCAGGATCACGGCCAGCGTGGCAAGCGGCGTGCCCAGCTCGTGCGCGGCGCCCGAGGCCAGGAGGCCCATGCGCACGATGTGCTCTTCTTCCGATGCGCGCTGGCGCAGGTCGGCCAGCCGCGCATCGCGCGCACGCAGGTTGCGGCTGATGCGCGTGATGAACACCACCAGCAGCGCCGCGTTGAGCGCAAAGCACACCAGCATGCCCTGAACGTAGGGGCTCCAGAGCCCGCGGTCGTGGTCCAGCGGCAGCGCGAGCGGGCGGGAGAAAAGCGCCAGCCCCGCAAAGCACAGGCAGGTGACGGCCACGATGGTCCAGGTCGACCAGGCCTTCAGCAGCACCGCGCCCAGGATGACCTGCAGCAGGTACAGGAAGACGAAGGGATTGGTGGCGCCGCCGCTCAGGTAGAGCTGGGCGGTGAGCGTGGCCACGTCGACCAGCAGCGCGAGAAAGAGCTCGCCGTTGGTCACGCGGCGCGGGCTGCGCGAGCGCAGCAGGCTCACGCCGTTGAAGAGCGCGAGGCAGGTCAGCACCTGCAGCATGTGCTCCAGCGGCAGCCGGATGCCGAAGCCGTAGTGCACGACCAGGATGGTGGCGACCTGGCCGACCACCGCGAACCAGCGCAGCTCGATCAGCTGCTGCATGTTCTTGTGGCCGGTGGCGTTGTCCAGGCTTGCCACGCCCGCACGCGGTGGATGCAGTTCCCCCGCGACCGCGACGGCTTCAGTCGCGGCGGGCATCGGGGCGGGCGGTGGCGTTGGCATGGGCCGTATTTTCGCCTGTGCCGCCATCGGCTTCGCCGGCGCGCCGGCGCCCCTCGCGCCAGCCGAACCAGGCCGCGCCAAGGACCATCAGCGCCAGGCCGTACCAGGTGATCGCATAGACCAGGTGGCTGTTGGGAAAGGCGATGACCGTGAGGCCCGCGGCCGGCCAGGCAGGCGCTGCGCCGGGCGAGGAGGGCGCGGCCTCGGCATCGACGAAGTACGGTGCCACGTTGGAGAGGCCGCGTGCCGCGGCAATGGCCTGCACGTCGCGCGAGAACCAGCGATCGGCGGCCGGCTCGTTCTTGCGCAGGAAGCCGCCCTTGGGTTCGCTCATGCGCAAGAGGCCGGTCACGCTGCTTTCGCCCTGGGGTTCGGTGGCCGCGCGGGCGGCGCGCTCGCGCGCCTCGGGCGGCACGAAGCCGCGGTTGATCAGCACGATGCGGCCGCCTGTGGCCTGCAGCGGCGTCAGCACCCAGAAGCCGGCGCCGAGCCGGGTGCTGGCCTGCACCAGGGTTTCCTTGTCGTGGAGGAAGCGGCCGACGATGCGCACGCGGCGGTATTCGTCGTCGGCCGCGTTGACCTGCGGCCAGCGCTCGCGCCCGGGCGCTTCGGAGGCCGGGGCATGCACGCGCTGCTCGACGCGGGCAATCAGATCGAGCTTCCAGGCCCGGCGCTCGACCTGCCAGGTGCCGAGCGCGAAGAAGCCCGCAAAGGCCAGGGCCGCGCAGACCGCCAGAGCCACCCGGGCCGCCGCGCCGCGCGGGCGGCCGGCTGGTGTGCCGTTGCGGGTGCTGGAGTCTGGCGGCGGGGGCGTCAAGGCATGTTCTTCATGTCGTGCACCGACATGGGCATCATGTTGGCGTTCATGTGGTACATGACCCAGAGCGATCCGGCCAGCGTGATGACGACGAGCACGATCGTGAAGATCAGCGCCAGCATGTTCCAGCCGCTCTCGGACTTGGCGTCCATGTGCAGGAAGTAGATCATGTGGACCACGATCTGCACCGCGGCAAAGCCCAGGATCACGAGCGAGGTGGTGCTCGGCTTGCCGAGCACGTTGCCCATGACGAGCCAGAACGGAATCGCGGTCAGGACCACGGCCAGCACGAAGCCGGTCATGTAGCCCTTGAAGGTGCTGTGGCTGACGGGGCCATCGTCGTGATGGTCGTCGTGCGCTGCGGTTTCGGTGTGGGCGGTGCTCATGCCATCGATCCCATCAGGTAGACAAAGGTGAAGACGCCGATCCACACCACGTCCAGGAAGTGCCAGAACATCGACAGGCACATCAGGCGGCGGCGGTTGGCGGCGGTGAAGCCGTGCTTGGGCAACTGGATCATCAGCACGATGAGCCACACGATGCCGAAGGTCACGTGCAGCCCGTGGGTGCCCACCAGCGCGAAGAACGACGACAGGAACGCGCTGCGCTGCGGGCCCGCGCCCTCGTGGATCAGGTGCGCGAATTCATAGAGTTCCAGGCCGATGAAGCCTGCGCCCAAAAGGCCGGTGATGGCCAGCCAGGCGAGCGTGCCGCCCATGCGCTTTCTCTGCATCTCGAGCACTGCGAAGCCATAGGTGATCGACGACAGCAGCAGCAGCGAGGTGTTGACCGCCACCAGCGGCAGGTCGAACAGGTCGGCGCCCGAAGGGCCGGCCGCGTAGCTTCGGCCCAGCACGCCGTACACCGCGAACAGGCAGGCGAAGACCAGGCAGTCGCTCATCAGGTAGAGCCAGAAGCCGAGCAGCGTGCCGTTTTCCGGGTGGTGGTCGTTGCCGACGTGGAACAGCTCGAACACGGGCGGCTTGCCCGTGGCGTCGCTGTGGGCGTGGCCGGCCGCGGGGGAGTGGAGGGCGGTGGTATCAGACATGGGCTGCTGCCAGGAGGCGGGTGCGTTCGTCCTCGGTGCGAACGACCTCTTCCGCGGGGATGTGGTAGTCGCGCTTGTAGTTGAAGGTGTGGATGATCACGGCCGCCAGCATGGCGAAGAAGGCCACGCCCGCCACCAGCCACATCTGCCAGATCAGCGCGAAGCCGCAGGTGCCGGCCAGGGCCGCGATGATGAAGCCGGCAGCCGTGTTCTTGGGCATGTGGATGGGCGTGAAGCCGTCGACCGGGCGGCTGTAGCCGCGGCGCTTCATGTCGGTCCAGGCGTCGTTGTCGTGGATGCGCGGCGTGAACGCGAAGTTGTAGGCCGGCGGCGGCGACGAGGTCGACCATTCGAGCGTGCGGCCGTTCCACGGGTCGCCCGTGGTGTCGCGCAGCGAATCGCGCCGGATGTAGCTCACCACCAGCTGGATGATGAACGAGGCGATGCCCAGCGCAATCAGCACGGCGCCGAAGGCCGCCACCTGGAACCAGATCTGCAGCGACATGTCCTGGAAGTGGCTCATGCGGCGCGTGACGCCCATCAGGCCCAGGATGTACAGCGGCATGAACGCGAACCAGAAGCCGACGATCCAGAACCAGAACGAGCACTTGCCCCAGAACGGATCGAGCTTGTAGCCGAAGGCCTTGGGGAACCAGTAGGTGATGCCCGCCAGCATGCCGAACAGCACGCCGCCGATGATCACGTTGTGGAAGTGGGCGATCAGGAAGAGGCTGTTGTGCAGCACGAAGTCGGCCGGGGGCACCGCGAGCAGCACGCCCGTCATGCCGCCGATCACGAAGGTGATCATGAAGCCGATGGTCCACATCATGGGCAGCTCGAAGCGGATGCGGCCGCGGTACATGGTGAAGAGCCAGTTGAAGATCTTCGCGCCCGTGGGGATCGAGATGATCATCGTCGTGATGCCGAAGAACGAATTCACGCTGGCGCCCGAGCCCATGGTGAAGAAGTGGTGCAGCCACACGAGGTACGACAGGATCGTGATCACCACCGTGGCGTAGACCATCGAGGCGTAGCCGAAGAGGCGCTTGCCCGAGAAGGTGGAGACCACTTCCGAGAAGATGCCGAAGGCCGGCAGGATCAGGATGTAGACCTCGGGGTGGCCCCAGATCCAGATCAGGTTCACGTACATCATGGCGTTGCCGCCGAGGTCGTTCGTGAAGAAGTTGGTGCCGACATAGCGGTCCAGCGACAGCAGCGCGAGCACGGCCGTGAGCACCGGGAAGGCGGCCACGATCAGCACGTTGGTGCACAGGGCGGTCCAGGTGAAGACCGGCATCTTCATCATCGTCATGCCGGGCGCGCGCATCTTCACGATGGTAGCCAGCAGGTTGACGCCCGAGAGCAGCGTGCCGACCCCCGCGATCTGCAAGGACCAGATGTAGTAGTCCACCCCCACGTCGGGGCTGAAGAGAAGGCCCGACAGCGGCGGGTAGGCGAGCCAGCCGGTCTTGGCGAATTCACCCACGAAGAGCGACGCCATCACGAGGCCGGCGCCGAAGGTGGTCATCCAGAAGCTGAAGTTGTTCAGGAACGGGAAGGCCACGTCGCGCGCGCCGATCTGCAGCGGCACCACGAAGTTCATGAGGCCCGTGACCAGCGGCATCGCCACGAAGAAGATCATGATCACGCCGTGGGCGGTGAAGATCTGGTCGTAGTGGTGCGGCGGCAGGAAGCCGGCGTTGTCGCCGAAGGCGACGGCCTGCTGGGCCCGCATCATGATGGCGTCGGAGAAGCCGCGCAGCAGCATCACCAGGCCAAGAATGATGTACATGATGCCGATCTTCTTGTGGTCGATGCTGGTGATCCAGTCGCGCCACAGCACGCCCCACACCTTGTAGTAGGTGATGGCGCCCAGCAGTGCGAGGCCGCCGAGGACGACCGCGATGAAGGTGACGAGCAGGATCGGCTCGTGGTAGGGAATCGCCTCCCACGTGAGGCGGCCGAAGATGAGCTTCGTCAGGTCAAGGTTCTCGAACATCGTCATTCTTCGGTGGTGCACATCGCCGTCACGTACTTGCGCGTGGGCGAATTGGTGAGGGTGTCAGCCTGCCAGGCCTTCCTGGTGGCAATGTTGAACGCGCCGGGCTTGCCCAGTCCGCCGTCCGCGTCGATGGCCATCATTTCCTTCATGCACATCTTGTTGCGGTCGACGCAGAGGTTGAGGATGGCGTCGTACAGGTCGGGCGCCACCGCGGCGTAGTGCCGCACCGGCTCGCGCTCGCTCGGCGCTTCGAGCTTCTTGTACTGCTCGCGCGTGAGTTCGCCGTCCTTGCCGGACTTGACCTTCTGCACCCACTGGTCGAAGTCGGTGTTGCTCAGGCCGTGGAACTTGAAGCGCATGCCCGAGAAGCCCGCACCGCTGTAGTTGGCCGAGAAGCCCTCGAACTCGCCCGGCTTGTTGATGACCGCATGCAGCTTGGTTTCCATGCCCGGCATGGCGTAGATCTGGCCGGCCAGCGCGGGAATGAAGAAGGAGTTCATCACCGAGGAGGCCGTGATCTTGAAGGTGATCGGCCGGTCGACCGGCGCGGCCATTTCATTCACCGTGGCAAAGCCCTGCTCGGGGTAGATGAAGAGCCATTTCCAGTCGAGCGCCACCACTTCGACCACCAGCGGCTTGGCCTCGGCGGGAATCGGGCGCTCGGCGTCGAGCCGGCTGAGCGGCCGGTACGGGTCGAGCGTGTGGGTGCTGATCCAGGTGATGGCGCCCAGCGCGATGATGATCAGGAGCGGCGCGGCCCAGATCGCGAGTTCGAGCTGGGTGGAGTGGTCCCAGTCGGGGCTGTAGTCGGCCTCCTTGTTCGACTGGCGATAGCGCCAGGCAAAGAAGAGGGTCAGCGCGATCACCGGAATGATGATGATCAGCATCAGCACGGTGGAGACGACGATGAGGCGTCCCTGCTGGTTGGCGATGTCCCCGGAAGGGTTCATGAGCACCGTGTTGCAGCCTGCCAGCAAGGCAAGCGGAAGCAACAGGGGCCATCGGCGAAGAGATTTGAGGGTGGGCATGCCGAAAGAAAGAAGTGCGTGGGCTGCGCAAAGACTCCACAATCTACGACCAAAGGCCTTCGCCGCCTATTGGACGTTTTGTCCTATGGCGGGAATCCTCATTCGGTGAGACGCTTGGAACCTGTTCAATGGTCTACCTCTGTCACTGCCGGTGACACCCGAATTAAAAAACGCAATGACGACGACGTCCAGCATCAGTCCGCAAGGCGCACAGCCTGTGCCGAACACGTCCGAAAACGCCGCCCGGCAGGGCGACGAACATTCACACATCGCACCCGGCGAGATCGCCGTGGGCGTGATCATCGGCCGCGCGTCGGAATATTTCGATTTCTTCGTCTACGGCATTGCCTCGGTGCTGGTGTTCCCGGCGGTGTTCTTTCCGTTCGAGGCGCGCCTGGAGGGAACCCTCTACGCCTTCGTGGTTTTTTCGTTCGCATTCCTCGCACGGCCGTTCGGAACCGTCATTTCGATGGCCATCCAGCGGCGCTTCGGGCGGGAAGCCAAGCTGACCATTGCGCTGTTCGTGCTGGGCACCTCCACCGCGGGCATTGCCTTTTTGCCGGGCTACGCGAGCCTCGGCTTCACGTCGATCGTGCTGCTGTCGGTGTTCCGCTTCGCCCAGGGCCTGGCGCTCGGCGGCTCGTGGGACGGCCTGCCGTCGCTGCTGGCGCTCAATGCGCCCGAGAACCGCCGCGGCTGGTACGCCATGCTGGGCCAGCTGGGTGCGCCGCTCGGCTTTTTCGTGGCCAGCGCGCTGTTCGCCTACCTCTACGCCAACCTGCCGCTCAAGGACTTCCTCGACTGGGGCTGGCGCTACACCTTCTACGTGGCCTTCGCGATCAACGTGGTGGCGCTGTTCGCGCGCCTGCGGCTGGTGGCCACCGAAGAGTATTCCCGCCTGCTCGAGGAGCGCGAGCTGCAGCCCACCAGCGTGGTCGAGCTGGCCCGCTCGCAGGGCGCCAACCTGCTGATCGGCGCGTTCGCGGCGCTGGCCAGCTATGCGCTGTTCCACCTGATCACGGTGTTCCCGCTGTCGTGGATCACGCTGTACTCCGACCAGTCGATCACCGAGTTCCTGGTGGTGCAGATGATCGGCGCGGTGTTCTGCGCCGGCGGCATCGTGGCCTCGGGCGTGGTTGCCGACCGCGTGGGACGGCGTTTCACGCTGGGCGGCCTGGCCGCGATGATCGCGGTGTTCAGCGGCTTTGCGCCCACGCTGCTCGACGGCGGCCGCCTCGGGCAGGACATCTTCATCCTGCTGGGCTTCGTGCTGCTGGGCCTGTCGTACGGCCAGGCGGCCGGCGCCGTGACCTCGAACTTCGAACCCAAGTACCGCTACACCGGCGCGGCCCTCACGGCCGACCTGGCCTGGCTCATCGGTGCCGCCTTCGCGCCGCTAGTGGCGCTGGGGCTGTCGGCGAATTTCGGGCTGGCCTATGTGAGCGTGTACCTGCTGTCCGGCGCGGTCGGTACGCTGGCGGCGCTGGGGCTCAACCGGGCGCTGGTGCGCGACTGACGAGGCGGATCGCAGCCGCTCATTCAAAAAAGGGGCCGTCGGCCCCTTTTTGCTTTCCGCCGCACGGGCTTAGGATCACCCCATGTTCACCGCCGCCATCTTCGACATGGACGGGCTGCTCATCGATTCGGAGCGGCCCATCATGGCCGCCTGGATCGAAGCGGCCCGCACGCTCGACATCGAGCTTTCGCACGCCCAGTACCTGCAATGCGTGGGGCTGGCCATGGCCGAGTCGAAGCAGATCCTTGCGGCGCTGCTCGGCGGCGCGGCCGCCTACCAGCATGCGGCGGCGCAAGTGACCGCCGCGCTGCAGCTGGAACGCGCCGACGGCGACGCCCGGCCGCTCTTTCCCATCAAGCCCGGCGCGGCCGAGCTGCTCACGGCCCTGCGCGGGCGCGGCATACGCTGCGCGGTCGCCTCGTCGTCGGGGCGCGGCCAGATCGCGGCCTGCCTCGGCAGCCTCGACGTGCTCCATCACTTCGAGGCCTTCGCGGGCGGCGACGAGGTGGCGCGCGCCAAGCCCGATCCGGCGCTCTACCTGCTCGCGGCCGAGCGCCTGGGCGTCGATCCCGCGGAATGCGTGGCCTTCGAGGACAGCGAGAACGGCGCCAAGGCCGCGCTGGCGGCGGGCCTTCGGGTCGTGATCGTGCCGGACCTCAAGCACCCGCCTGCTGCGATCATCGAGCGGGCGTTCCATGTGCTCGACTCCCTGCATGAGGCCGTGGCACACGTGCCGCGATGGTTTCCCGGCCAGGTGATGCGCACATGATCAAGATCGGGACCCTCTGCCACGTGCTCGACAGCTGCCTCGCGTCGCCGATGACCGAGCGCGCGGTGGGGCGCATCGTGGAGGTGGTCTCGGCGCCCTACGAGGCGCCCAGCGAGCGCTACCTGCCCGGCACCTACTACGACGTGCTGTTCGAGGGCTGGACCTTCTACTGCCGCAGCGACAAGCTCGTGCCCATCTCCGATCCCGATGCGGATGTCGGCCACTGGGAGGACGAATTCATCGGCGTTCCCGCCGGCCCTCCGTCGAAAGCGCCTCAGAGCACCTCGTCGCGCAGCTGCGGAAACACCTTCGACACCTTGGCGAGCAGGTAGTCGCCGTAGCGGCCGCTGAAGGCGTGCACGTTGGCGCGGTCCCAGCGCTCGGCGCTGTCGTCGCGTGCCTCGGCACCCGCGAGCCCTTCGATGCGCTGCACGCGCGCCTCGAAGTTCGGATCGAAGAACAGCGGAAACGAGAGCCGGTCCCGGCCCGAGGTGTTGCGCTTCACGCGGTGCGGCGTCGACTTGTAGAGCCCGCCGGTCATGCGGTCGAGCATGTCGCCGATGTTGCAGACGAAGGCGCCCGGAACCGGCGGCGCATCGATCCAGCCGCCGGGCGTGTGCACCGCGAGGCCGCCCACGTTGTCCTGGTGCAGGATGGTGAGCAGGCCGTAGTCGGTGTGCTCGCCCACGCCCCATTGCACGTCCAGGCCCTCGGGCACGGGCTGGGAGGGATAGTTGAACAGGCGGAACAGGATCAGCGGGTCAGCGGTGTAACGCTCGGCGAAATACGCGGCCGGCAGGCCGAGGCTCAGCGCGATGCCCTCCATCAGCCGGTGGCCCAGCTGCGTGACGGCCGCCATGTAGGCGAGGATGGTTTCGCGAAAACCCGGCACGTCGGGAAACAGGTTGGGCCCGTGCACCGGCGTCTTCGCCTGCACCAGCGGATGCGAGGCGGGCAGCTCGGTGCCGAGGTAGAGGCCTTCCTTCCAGTCGGGCCGGCCCGAGGTCAGCTCGCCGCCGAGCGGAAAGTAGCCGCGCCAGGCGCGCCCGCCCAGCGCCATGCGCCACCGCATCTTGGTTTCTTCAGGCAGCTCGAAGAAGCGGTGGCTCAGCTCTTCGAGGCGCCGCACCAGCGCCGCGTCGACGCCGTGGCCCGTGGCATAGAAGAAGCCGTGCGCGCGGCAGGCGGCACCGATCTGCGCGGCCACGCCTTCGCGGCCAGGGGCGCCGGCCACGAGCGGGGCGACGTCGATCACGGGAAGCGTCTGTGTGTCGGTCATGGGCGTGGAGAGCATCTCATGCGCCGCGCGCGAAGGGCGAGCGGATGTCCGAAAGAAACTGCTGCGCGCGCGGATGCTGCGGCCGGTTGAAGAAGTCGTCGGGCGTCGCGCGTTCGAGCACCTTGCCTTCGTCCATGAAGAGCACGCGGTCGGCCACCTCGCGCGCAAAGCCCATCTCGTGCGTCACACAGACCATGGTCATGCCGTCGCGCGTGAGGTCGCGCATCACGAGCAGCACCTCGCCCACCATCTCGGGGTCGAGCG
Source organism: Variovorax sp. V116 (assembly GCF_041154435.1). Taxonomy (NCBI): domain Bacteria; kingdom Pseudomonadati; phylum Pseudomonadota; class Betaproteobacteria; order Burkholderiales; family Comamonadaceae; genus Variovorax; species Variovorax sp. V116. The sequence goes on along the minus strand of NZ_AP028661.1, from coordinate 4,182,547 downwards.
CGCTGGTGGGTTCGTCGAACAGCATCAGCGGCGGCTGCATGGCCAGGGCGCGCGCGATCGCCACGCGCTGCTGCTGGCCGCCCGAGAGCTCGCTCGGCCATGCGTTGGCCTTGCCGGCCAGGCCCACGCGCTGCAGCAGGGCCATGGCGCGCTCGTCGGCCTCCTTGCGCGAGAGGCCGCGCAGCTGCATTGGCGCCATCGTGCAGTTCTGCAGCACCGTGAGATGCGGAAACAGGTTGAACTGCTGGAAGACGAAGCCGATGCGCGAGCGGAACGCATTCACGTCGGTGCCCGCCGCATGGATGTCCTTGCCGTCGATGAGGATGCGGCCCGACTGGATCGGCTCCAGCCGGTTGAAGGTGCGGATCAGCGTCGACTTGCCCGAGCCCGAAGGCCCGCAGACGACCACCACTTCGCCCTTGCGGATGGTCTCGTCGATGTCGACCAGTGCGTGGTAGCTGCCGTACCACTTGTTGACGTTCTGGAGTTCGATCATGCGGATACCTTGGGAGCCGAGACGGAGCTGGCGGTGGACATGCCGCGCCGCGCGAGCCGGCGTTCGAGCCAGTAGGCGAAGCGCGAGAGGCCGAAGCACAGGATGAAATAGGTCAGGCCCAGGATCAGGTAGATCTGCGCGGGCTTGGTGAACACCTGCGTGTTGATCTGCGTCGCAATGAACGACACCTCGGCCAGCCCGATGATGTAGCCGAGCGAGGTCTCCTTGATGGTCGAGACGAACTGGTTCACCAGCGAGGGCAGCATGCTGCGCAGGGCCTGCGGCAGCACCACCAGGCGCATCGCGCGGCCATAGTCCAGGCCCAGCGCGCGGGCGGTTTCCATCTGGCCGCGCGGCAGGCCCTGGATGCCCGCACGCACGATCTCGGCCAGGTAGGCCGCATCGAACACCACGAGCGCGATCAGCATGGTGGTGAACTGGTCGGTCTTCACGCCCGTGACGCTGGGCAGGAAGAAGTAGGCCCAGAAGATCACCATCAGCAAGGGGAGGCCGCGCACCACGAAGACGAAGCCCGTCACCGGCCAGCGCAGCCAGCGCCACGGGCTCACGCGCGCCAGGCCGAGCACGATGCCCAGCGGCAGCGCGAGCACCAGGCCGCAGGAGGCGAGCAGCAACGTGAGCACGAGTCCGCCGAGCGGCCCGTTCGGGTACTGCCCGATCAGGAAGTAGACCCAGTAGTCGTGGATGATCTCTAACATCTCGTCGACAGCCCTAGATGGTCCGCACCGGGAACCGGTGGTGGTACCAGGTCGCCAGCCCCGTGATGGCCAGCGACACCGTCAGGTACGCCGCGCTCGCGAACGCGAACGACTCGAAGCTGCGGAAGCTCGCGCTCTCGACCTGCCCGGCCTGGTACATCAGCTCGGCCACGCCGATCACGGTGGCGATCGAGGTGTTCTTCCACAGGCTCAGCGTCTGCGAGATCAGCGGCGGCACCGTCACGCGCAGCGCCTGCGGCAGCACCACGCGTCGCATGGTGCCCAGGAAGCTGAAGCCCAGCGCGCGGCCGGCCTCGAACTGCACCGTGGGAATCGCGCGGATGCCGCTGCGGATGTCCTCCGCCATGAAGGCGGCCGTGTAGAGCGACAGCGCGATGATGGCGCTGTAGGCTTCGATGTGGCCCGCATAGAGCCACTGCTTGATGCCCTCGGGCAGCAGCTCGGGCGCGCCGAAGTACCAGAACAGCATGTGCGCGAGCAGCGGGATGTTGCGGATGCTCTCCACATACGCAAAGCCGAGCCAGCGCAGCGGCGCGAGCGGCGAAAGGCGCAAGAGCGCCACCACCAGTGCAATCGGCAGCGCCAGCACGAGCGAGGCCGCGAGCAGCTGCAGCGACAGCCACAGGCCCGCGACCAGCATGTCGTGGTACTTGCCGGTCAAGAGCAGCGAATAGTCGAACAGGGGCATGGGGGGCGACAGTATCACTGCCGAGGACTGTTCAGAGGCCGCAAGCCCCCATCCCTGCCTTCCCCCGGAAGGGGAAGGAGAAATACCATGTCAGTCGATCTTGTCGCTCTCGAGCTTGAAGTCGCGCGTCTGGAAGCCCGAGGCGGTATTCGGCCCATACCACTTGACGAAGATCTTCTGCGCTTCGCCCGACTTCTCGAGCTCGCGCAGCGTGTCGTCCACCACGGCCTTGAGCGCGCTTTCGCCCTTCTTGATGCCGATGGCCAGCGCCTCGGTGCTCAGGTTCTGCTTGAGCACCACGTACTGGGCCTTCTGCGGGCCGAGCTTGGCGTAGCTGCGCAGCAGCGCGGCCTCGTCGTCCACGTAGCCCACGCCCTTGCCCTGCTGCAGCGCCTGGAAGGCCTGCTGGCTGGTGTCGAAGGTCACGACCTCGGCGGTGGGCACGGCCTTGCGGATGTTGGGCTCCTGCGTGCCGCCGCGGATGGTCAGCACCTTCTTGCCGGCGAGCTGCGGCACCTCGGTGATGCCGCTGTCCTTCTTCACGATGGCCTTCTGGCCGGTGACGAAGGTGGTCAACGAGAAGTCGATCTGCGCCTCGCGCTCCTTGTTGTGCGTGAGGCCGGCGGCCACCAGGTCGACGTGGCCCTGCTGCAGTTCGGGAATGCGCGCGGCCACGGCAATCTGCTTGAGCACCGGCTTCACGCCGATCTTCTTGGCAATGGCGTTCACCAGGTCGACCTCGTAGCCGACGATCTGCCGCGTCTTCGGGTCGATGAAGGTGGCGGGTTCGTCGGTGCCGAGCACGCCGACCACGAGCTCGCCCTTCTTCTTGATGTCGGCGAGCTGGTCGGCGTGGGCGGCGATGCCCGTCAGCAGGGTGGAGGCGGCGAGGGCCGCGGCAAGCAGGGTGTGGCGCATGGTTGTTCTCACTCCGGATGAAAAGACGAAGGGCTGGACCCTATCAACAAAACCCGCGATTATTAAATCCTCAATCGACATATGCATATGGCCTTGCAGGATCGGCCCTGGCACGGCCTGGGTTAAATTCGCGGCGCAAAAACCCGCGCCCCCGGCCCCCGCGGCATCCCTCTTCAGCGAGCTCTTCATGATCATCAAACCGCGCGTGCGTGGCTTCATCTGCGTCACGACCCATCCTGCGGGCTGCGAGGCCAACGTCAGGCAGCAGATCGACCATGTCAAGGCGAAGGGACCGATCGCGGGCGGACCGAAGAGGGTGCTGGTCATCGGCGCATCGACCGGCTACGGCCTCGCCGCACGCATCACCGCGGCCTTCGGCTGCGGCGCCGGCACGCTGGGCGTCTTCTTCGAGCGGCCCGGCAGCGAGAGCAAGCCCGGCTCGCCCGGCTGGTACAACACGGCCGCCTTCCACCGCGCCGCCGCGCAAGAGGGCCTCTACGCCAAGAGCATCAACGGCGACGGTTTTTCCGACGACGTGAAGCAGAAAACCATCGAGGCGATCCGCGAGGAGCTGGGCCAGGTCGACCTCGTCGTCTACAGCCTGGCCGCGCCGCGGCGCACCCATCCGAAGACCGGCGAAGTCTTCAACTCGACGCTCAAGCCCATCGGCAAGGCCGTGAGCCTGCGCGGCCTCGACACCGACAACGAAGTCGTCAAGGACACCGTGCTCGAGCCCGCCACGCAGAAAGAGATCGACGACACCGTGGCGGTGATGGGCGGCGAAGATTGGCAGATGTGGATCGACGCGCTGCAGGCCGCCGGCGTGCTGGCCGATGGCGCCAAGACCACCGCCTTCACCTACCTGGGCGAGCGGATCACGCACGACATCTATTGGAACGGCTCCATCGGCGCCGCCAAGAAGGACCTCGACCAGAAGGTGCTCGGCATCCGCGCGGGCCTGGCCGCGAAGGGCGGCGATGCGCGCGTTTCGGTGCTGAAGGCGGTGGTCACGCAGGCGAGCTCGGCGATTCCGGTGATGCCGCTGTACCTGTCGCTGCTGTTCAAGGTGATGAAGGCCGAGGGCACGCACGAGGGCTGCATCGAGCAGGTCCACGGGCTTTTTGCCGACAGCCTCTATGGCAGCGCGCCGCACCTCGACGAGGAGGGCCGGCTGCGCGCGGACTACAAGGAACTGTCCCCGCAAGTGCAGGCGCGCGTGACGGCGCTCTGGCCCCAGGTCACGAGCCAGAACGTCCGTGAACTCACCGATCTCGCCGGCTACAAGGCGGAGTTCCTGCGCCTTTTCGGCTTCGGCATCGAAGGCGTGGACTACGAGGCCGACGTGAATCCCGACGTGGGAATTCCGAACCTCGTCCAGGCCTGACAGGCGCACAGAGGGATACTCCCGCCATGCAGATTCACGAAAAGCCTCCCGCCGATACCCCCTTCGAATGGATCGGGGGCGAACCCCGGGTGCAGGCGCTGGTCGACCGCTTCTACGACCTGATGGAGCTCGAACCGGCTTATGCGCAGCTGCGCGCGGTCCACGGCACGAGCCTCGACAACGCACGCCAGCGCCTCTTCTGGTTCCTGTGCGGCTGGCTCGGCGGCCCGCAGCACTACACCGACCGTTTCGGCCATCCGATGCTGCGCGCGCGGCATCTGCCGCAAAGCATCGGCGGCCACAGCATCGGCATCAAGGAGCGCGACCAGTGGCTGGCCTGCATGGACCAGGCCATGGGCGAGACCGGCGTGCCCGAGGGATTGCGCGCACGCCTGCGCGATTCGTTTTTCCAGACGGCCGACTGGATGCGCAATCGCGGCGAATAAATAAAACAGACAACGAAAGATCCTCTTCCATGAATTCCATCGTCATCATCGGCGGCGGCCACGCCGCGGCCCAGCTTTGCGCGGGGCTGGCTGAAGCCGGGCAGGGCGCGCGCGTGCACCTGGTCTGCGAGGAGGCTTGCGAGCCGTACCACCGGCCGCCGCTGTCGAAGGCCTTTCTCAAGAGCGCCGAGGAAACCACGCAGCCGCACAAGGCCGCCGACTGGTACCGCGAAGCGGGCATCACGCTGCATCTGGGCGATGCGGCCGTGGCCATCGACCGCGAGGCGCACACCGTCACCTTGCGCTCGGGCGCGATCCTGCCGTGGGAGCGGCTGGTGCTGGCCACCGGCACGCGCGCGCGGCAGATGCCCGACCTGCAGCCCGGCCTCGAGAACGTGGCCAGCCTGCGCGCCGCCGACGAAGCGCATCGCCTGCGCTCTCGGCTGGCTGCCGCGCAGCAGGTCACGGTGCTGGGCGGCGGCTTCATCGGGCTCGAAGTGGCGGCCACCGCCAAGGCGCTCGGCAAGAGCGTGCAGGTGATCGAGAGCGCGCCGCGGCTGCTGGGCCGCGCCGTGTCTCCCGAGCTGTCGGCGCACGTGCTCGCCACGCATCGTGCGGCGGGCATCGACATCGTGCTCGGCGCGCGCACCGGCGCCTTCGAGGTCGAGGGCGAGCGGCTGCTGTCGATCCAGGTCAACGGCGTGAAGCAGCCGGTGGACCTGCTGCTGCTGGGCATCGGCGCGGTGCCCGAGACCGCGCTGGCGCAGGCCGCGGGCATCGAGTGCGCCGACGGCATCGTGGTCGACGGCCACATGCAGACCAGCGCGCCCGACGTGCTCGCCGTGGGCGATTGCACGCGCTTTCCCGACCGCCGCGCGGGCCGCGCGCTGCGGCTCGAATCGGTGCAGAACGCGAACGACCAGGCGCGCACCGCCGTAGCCACGCTGACCGGCGCGCCGCGTCCGCACGACGCGGTGCCATGGTTCTGGTCCGACCAGGGCAGCATGCGCCTGCAGATGGTCGGCCTGATGCCGGCCGAGGGCACGCCGGGCCTGTCCAGCGTGCGCCGCGCCGGCCCCAAGCCCGAGGCGTTCTCGCTGTTCCACTATGTCGACGGGCAGCTCGCATGCGTCGAATCGGTCAATGCGCCGGTCGATCACATGATGAGCCGCAAGCTGCTCGAGGCGGGCCGCAGCCCCGATGCGGCGGCGGTGGCGGATGTCTCGATCCCGCTGAAGAACCACCTGGCCTGACGGCCTGCCGCAGTCAGCGCCGCGCAGGGGCCAGCAGAACCACCAGCGCGCCGGCCCCGCCCTCGGCCGGCTTGGCCTGCACGAAGGCGATCACCTCGTTCTTCTGGATCAGCCAGCGCTGCGTCTTGGTCTTGAGCACCGGCTGCTTGCCGGGCGAGCCCAGGCCCTTGCCGTGCACCACGCGCACGCAGCGCAGCCCCTGCTTGTAGGCATTGCGGATGAAGCCGCCGAGCGCCTCGCGCGCCTCGTCGCTGCGCAGGCCGTGCAGGTCGACCTGCGCCTGGATGCTCCAGTCGCCCTTGCGCAGCCGCGCGGTCACGTCGGTGCCGATGCCGGGGCGGCGAAAGCTCATGGCGTCGTCGACGTCGAGCAGGGTGGTCACGTCGAACTCGTCGGACAGGGACTCGCGCAGCACGCGCTGCTCGTCGAGCTGGTGCTGCACCGGAATGGGCGCCGGCGGCTCGGGCGCGAGCGGCACCACGGCCTTGCGGCGCAGCGGCTCGGTCGCGCCGATGGCGCGCGCGAACAGGTCTTTCTCGGCCATGCGCTTGCGCTCGGCCGCGGCCTTGGCGGCGGCCGCTGCCGCTTCGCGCTCGCGGGTCTCGGCCAGCGTGCGCTGCACCTGCTTCAGGTCGGCCAGGTTCTTGATGGGCGGCGTGCGGGAAGCCATCAGAGCAGCCCTTTCTCGGCCATCGAATAGCTCTGGCCGGCGCTGACGATCACATGGTCGAGCACGCGCACGTCGATCAGCGAAAGCGCGGCCCTGAGCGTCTGGGTGAGCGACTCGTCGGCCCGCGAGGGCTCGATGCTGCCGCTCGGATGGTTGTGCGACAGCACCACGGCCGCGGCCTGGTGGTGCAGCGCACGCGTGACCACTTCGCGCGGGTAGACGCTGGTCTGGGTGAGCGTTCCGCGAAACAGCTCCTCCAGCACGATCAGCCGGTGCTGCGCATCGAGAAACAGCACCGCGAACACCTCGTAGGGGCGCGATCCGATGTGCAGCTGCAGGTACTGCTTGACGGTGCCGGGCGAGTCGAACACCGTGCGCTCCTTCAGGCGCTCGGCCATGGCGCGGCGCGCCAGTTCGAGCACGGCGATGAGCTCGGCGCGCTTGGCGTCGCCGCCCATGCCCTTGATCACCTTCAGGTCCTCGGCGCTCGTCTGCAGCAGGCCCGAAAGGCCGCCGAAGTGGTCGAGCAGCTCCTGCGCGAGCTGGAGCACGTTTTTTCCCGCCACGCCGGTGCGCAGCAGCAACGCCAGCAGCTCGGCGTCGGCCAGCGCGGCGGCGCCCCGCGCGATGAGCTTTTCGCGCGGGCGGGCGTGGGCGGGGAGATCCTTGAATGCCATCGAAAACCTGGGTGAAACCTTGAAAGAGCGGGTGGAAGCCCCCGTTCCTTAAAATGCAGTCCAGTTTATCGGGACACCCACCTTGTCTTTGCCTACCTCCGCTGCACCCATGTCCCACGTTGTGACTTCCGGCTCGTTCCTGACCCTGCATTACCGGCTGGCCGGTCCGGCGGGCGACATCATCAACACCTTTGCCGACAAGCCCGCGACCCTGTCGCTGGGCACCGGCGAGCTCTCGCCCGCCATGGAGCAGCGGCTCATGGGCCTGGAAGAGGGCACCCACGCCACCTTCGAGCTGCCCGCCGGCGAGGCCTTCGGCGAGCGCAATCCCGAGATGCAGCAATGGGTGGCCCGCAAGCTGCTCGCGCAGATGGGCGACCCCGACGAGCAGTACGCGGTCGGCGACGTGGTGCAGTTCCCCACGCCCGATGGCGCGGGCAGCTATGCGGGCGCGGTGGTCGAATCGAACGAAACCGCGGTGCGCTTCGACTTCAACCATCCACTGGCCGGGCAGCCCGTGACCTTCGAGGTCCGGCTGATCGGTGTCCTATGAGCGGCCCGGCTGCAAGAACCGCAGGATCCCTGGCATGAACCCGAACATCGAGGAAGTGATCCTTGCCGAGCCGCGCGGCTTCTGCGCCGGCGTGGACCGCGCCATCGAGATCGTCGAGCGCGCCATTGCCAAGTTCGGCGCGCCGATCTACGTGCGCCACGAGATCGTGCACAACACCTACGTGGTCAACGAGCTCAAGGCCAAGGGCGCGATCTTCATCGAGGACCTGGCCGACGTGCCGCCCGGCGCCACGCTGGTGTTCAGCGCGCATGGCGTGAGCAAGGCGGTGCAGCAGGAGGCGCGCGACCGCGGCTTCGACGTCTTCGATGCCACCTGCCCGCTGGTGACCAAGGTGCACGTCGAGGTCGCCAAGCTCGCCAAGGAGGGCTACGAGTTCATCATGATCGGCCACAAGGGACACCCCGAGGTCGAAGGCACCATGGGCCAGCTTTCGAGCGGCATCCACCTGGTGGAAGACGTGGAAGACGTGGCGAAGGTGGCGCCCGCGCAGACCGAGAAGCTCGCCGTGGTCACGCAGACCACGCTCAGCGTGGACGACGCGGCCGAGATCGCGGCGGCCGTGCGCACGCGCTTTCCGAAGGTGCGCGAGCCCAAACAGCAGGACATCTGCTATGCCACGCAGAACCGCCAGGACGCGGTCAAGATCCTGAGCCCGCAGGTCGACTTGGTGATCGTGGTCGGCAGCCCCACCAGCTCCAACAGCAACCGGCTGCGCGAGCTGGCCGAGCGCCTGGGCACCGAAAGCTACATGGTCGATTCGGCCGACGAGCTCAAGCCCGAGTGGTTCGAGGGCAAGGGCCGGGTCGGCCTCACGGCCGGCGCTTCCGCTCCCGAGGTGCTGGTGCGCGAAGTGGTCGAGCGCGTGAGGGCGCTGGGCGCGGTGTCGGTCCGCAAGATGGACGGCATCGAGGAAACCATCAAGTTTCCGCTCCCCAAGGGCCTCAAGCTCGACGACATTCCCCCTCCTGGACACATCTCTTGAACAACGAAAACACCCGCTGGCGCTCTGAAACCGAGAGCGCCTCCCGCAGGCTGCGCGAGCGCGCCGGCGGCTTCCTGCGCCAGACCCCGCTCTGGAAATTGCCGTCCGCGGCCTTCGGCCTCGCGGCGCCGGGCGTGGAGCTGTGGCTCAAGCTCGAGCACATGCAGGTGAGCGGCAGCTTCAAGGCGCGCGGCATGATGAACCGCCTGCTGGCCAACGACATTCCCGAAAGCGGCGTGATCGTGGCCTCGGGCGGTAACGCGGGCATTGCCACCGCGGCGGCCGCCAAGGCGCTGGGCGTGCGCTGCCAGGTGTTCCTGCCGGGCGTCTCGCCCGAAGCCAAGCGCGCCCGCCTGAGGGCGCTCGGCGCCGAGGTGGTGGTGGTCGGGGAGCTCTATCCCGACGCGCTGGCGGCCTGCCTCGCGCGCCAGGAGGAAACCGGCGCCTTGCTCACGCATGCCTACGACCAGCCCGAAGTCGTGGCCGGCGCGGGCACGCTCGGCCAGGAGATCGAGGCAGAGGGCGGCCTGCCCGATTCCGTGCTCGTGAGCGTGGGCGGCGGCGGCCTGATCGGCGGCCTTGCCGGCTGGTTCGAAAAGCGCGCCCGCGTGGTGGCGCTCGAGCCCGAAAAGGCGCCCACGCTGTACCGCGCCCGCCAGGCCGGCGAGCCGGTCGACGTCGAGGTGGGCGGCATTGCCGCCGATTCGCTCGGCGCGCGCCGCATCGGCGCCATTTCCTGGGACATCACCCAGCAATACGTGCAGGACGCACTGCTCCTGTCCGACGAATCCATCCGCGCCGCGCAGCAGTGGCTGTGGAAGGAATTGAAGCTCGCCGTGGAGCCGGCCGCCGCGCTGCCGCTGGCGGCGCTGCAGACCGGTGCCTACGTGCCGCGCGAAGGCGAGAAGGTCTGCCTGATCGTCTGCGGCGCGAATGTCGACCCGGCCACCGTGGCCTGAGGCGGACAGCGAGGCGGCCGCCGCCGGGCCGCCCCAAGGCGAGCCGCGCCTCCCCCCCGGGGGGTGGCGAATTACACGCAGCGCAGCGAAGTGAAAAGCCGGGGGGCTCTATTTACTTCTCGCAATTGACCATCCAAGGCACACCGAACTTGTCCTTCAGCATGCCGAAGCCCGCGGCCCAGAACTGCGGGCCGAACGGCATCGTGACCTCGCCGCCTTCGGCCAGCGCATCGAACAGCTTCTTTCCCTCGTCCACGCTGCTGCCCTGAACCGACAGCGAAAAGCCCTTGTGCCCCTCGAAGGGCATGCCGGGCGGCATGTCGGAGGCCATCAGCTGGTGGCCACGGGCCTCCAGCGTGGCGTGCATGATCTTGTCCTTGTAGGCGGCCGGCGTTTCGGCACCCATCGGGCTTTCGCCGAAGCTCATGCTGAAGACGACCTTGCCGCCCAGCGCCTTCGCGTAGAAGGCCAGCGCCTCGGCCGCGTTGCCGTTGAATGTCAGATAGGCTTGCATCGCTCTTTCCCTTCGGTTGAAGTTGCGGGAGGGCGATGCTACGCCCACCTAAAATCCCCCCATGCTTGACATCACTCTGCTCCGCAAAGACCTGGCCTCCGCTGTGGCCGGCCTCGAAAAACGCAAGAAGAACCAGCCCTACCTCGATGTGTCGGCGTTCACCGCGCTCGAGGCCGAGCGCAAGACGCTGCAAACCCGCACCGAGGAGATCCAGGCCCGGCGCAACGCGCTGAACAAGCAGATCGGCCCGCTCAAGGCCAAGGGCGAGCCGGTCGATGCGCTGATGGCCGAGGTCAATGCGCTCAAGGCCGAGCAGGAATCGCAGTCCGCGCGGCTCGACCAGATCCAGCCCGAACTGCAGGCACTGCTGCTGGCCGTGCCCAACCTGCCGCACGCCAGCGTGCCGGTCGGCGAGGACGAAACCGGCAATGTCGAGATGCGCCGCTGGAGCCCGCAGGGCGGTGCCGGCGCCAATGCCGCGCCGCTGCCCTTCGCGGCCAAGGACCACGTCGACCTGGGCGCGCCCCTGGGGCTCGACTTCGAGATGGGCGCCAAGCTCGCGGGCTCGCGCTTCACCGTCATGAAGGGGCCGATCGCCCGGCTGCACCGCGCGCTCGCGCAGTTCATGCTCGACACCCAGACCGAGAAGCACGGCTATGCCGAGTGCTACGTGCCCTACATCGTCAACGCCGCCACCCTCAGCGGCACCGGCCAGCTGCCCAAGTTCGAAGGCGACCTGTTCGCTGCCAAGAAGGGCGGCCAGGAGGGCGAGCCCGCGCCCGACCATTCGGCGCTCTACCTCATTCCGACCAGCGAAGTGCCGCTCACCAACTTCGTGCGCGACGAGGTGGTGGCCGAGGCCCAATTGCCGATCAAGCTCACGGCCCACACGCCGTGCTTCCGCTCCGAAGCGGGCAGCGCCGGGCGCGACACGCGCGGCATGATCCGCCAGCACCAGTTCGACAAGGTCGAGATGGTGCAGATCGTCCACCCCGAAAAGAGCTACGACGCGCTCGAGCAGATGACCGGCCACGCCGAGGCCGTGCTGCAGGCGCTCGAGCTGCCGTACCGCGTGGTGCTGCTGTGCACCGGCGACATGGGCTTTGGCGCCACCAAGACCTACGACCTCGAGGTGTGGCTGCCGGCGCAGAACACCTACCGCGAGATCAGCTCGGTCTCGAATTGCGAAGCCTTCCAGGCGCGCCGCCTGCAGGCCCGTTTCAAGAACGCGCAGGGCAAGAACGAACTCGTCCACACCCTCAACGGCTCGGGCCTGGCGGTGGGCCGCACATTGGTCGCGGTGCTGGAAAACCACCAGAACGAGGACGGCTCGATCAACGTGCCCGCGGCGCTGCGGCCCTACCTCGGCGGACTGGAACTGTTGCGCGGCTGAACGAGCGGGCTTCAAAAGCCCGGTTTTGGTCTGCTATAATCGCAGGCTCGACAGCACCGGAGAGGTGGCAGAGTGGTCGAATGTACCTGACTCGAAATCAGGCGTACTAGCGATAGTACCGAGGGTTCGAATCCCTCCCTCTCCTCCAAGAATGGCCCCGCAAAGGGGCTATTTTTTTGCCCGTTGCACGGCCCGGCCATCCGCGCCGGCGAAACCGGAGCCTTTCGTTTCCCATGCCTTCGCGTTTTTCGCGGCCGCTGCTCAAGGCGTCCGGGCAAGCTTCGAAGCAACTGTATCGGGCCGTTAAGATCGCACCTCCCCATGCCCCCCGCATGCCGGGATTTTTTCCTTGTAGTCCCGAATGAACAAGAGGCTCCGCGCCACATGGCCAATCCGTCGATCGCGAGCGTGACACCGGTCCCGGCTTCGGCCGACGAAGCTGAATCCTGGGTACGCGGCGAGCTGATCCGCAGCCTCATGCGCTCCGCGCGCGGGTCCTACATTGTTTCGGCGGCGCTCATGCCGGGGATGGTCGGCCTGAACTGGAGCTATGTGCCCCGATGGGAACTGCTGACCTGGCTTGCCGCGGGCCTCATTGCCACGGCTTGCCGGGCCTGGGGCGCGAGGGTCTATGCCGTGCGCTACGCCGGCCGGAGCGCGGCGGCGCAGCAGCAGTTCACCGAACGCTATGGCTTCATCTGGAGCACCAGCGCGGTGGTCTGGGGCCTGTCGATCCTGCTGTTCTTCGAGCGCACGCCGCAGGTCAACCAGTTCATGAGCTGGCTCATCGTGGCCGGCGTCGGCACCTTTCCGCTCAACGGGCTGGCGCTGCATCCACCGCTGCTCAAGCGCTACGTCAACACGCTGTTCATCACGATGCTGGGGGCGGTTCTGATCCGGCTCGTGAGCATCAACCTCGTGGAGCCGCATTTCCAGTACGGCTTCCTGATGCCGATCCTGCCGATCCTGCACTGGTTCCTGCTGCTGCGCGCGGGGCGCCACATCCACGAGACGGCGCGCAACAGCCTGGAGCTGCTGTTCCACAACCACATCCTGATCAAGTCGCTCACGCAGCAGCGGCAGGCCGCGGTGGCGGCCGTGGCCATGAAGAACCGCTTTCTCGCGAGCGCCGCGCACGACATGCGCCAGCCGGTGCTGGCCTTGTCGCTCTACGCCGACTGGCTGCGCAACGAGCCCGAACTGGTGCTGGAACTCGCGCCCAAGATCGTTCGCGCCACGCACGCGGTGAACGCGCTGTTCGATTCGATGTTCGACCTCGCGCGCATCGATTCGGGCCAGGTGCGCCTGCACATCGAGCGTGTGGACGTGGCCGAACTGCTGCATGACCTGGAACTGCAATACCGCCCGGTAGCGGAAAGCCGGGGGCTCGATTTCCGCGTGCACGTGACCGAGGGCAGCTTCCTGACTGACCCGATCCGGGTGCGCCGCATGCTCGGCAACTTGCTGGCCAACGCGATCAAGTACACCACCGACGGCGGCGTGCTGCTGGCCTCGCGGCAAACGCGCGACGGCCTGCGCGTGGAGGTGTGGGACACCGGCATCGGCATTGCGCCCGAACACCTGCGCGACGTGTTCCTGGAGTTCTACAAGGTGGCCGACCACGCCGGCACGTCCGACGGCTTCGGCCTGGGCCTGGCCATCGTCGCGCGCCTCTCGCACGTGCTGGGCCATCCCGTCAGCGTGCGCTCCCGCCTCGGCAGCGGCAGCGTGTTCCGCGTCGCCCTGCACGACGCCGACGAAGCCGTGGCCCAAGCCCGCGTCAGCGCCTCCGGCGGCTGAGCCGGCGGCCAATAAAAAACCGCGCATAAGGCGCGGTTCAACCCTTCCAGAAACACCGAGGAACCGGCTTTGCCGGGCCTCCGGTGTTGCCCCCTTGAGGGGGAGGCGGCTACACGAAGTGAGCCGCTTCGGGGGTGGGCTCAGCTACCGGAAAGCAACCCGTTGGTCCGCGCGTAATGCAGCGCCTGCGTGCGGCTCTTCACGCCCAGGCGGCGGAACAGGCGCCACAGGTGCACCTTCACGGTGTGCTCGCTGATCTCGAGGTCGGTGGCGATGTCGCGGTTGCTCATGCCCTTGTCGAGCATCGCGATCAGCTGCGTCTGGCGCTTCGACAGCTTGCTGTTGCTGGCCAGCGCCGGCTCGTCCGCTTCTTCCGAGCCCGCCATCAGCAGGCCGCGCAGCGCGGCGGCCAGTTCGGCCGAGCTGGCCGACTTCTCGATGTAGGTGTCGGCGCCGGCTTCGATGCAGGCGTCTTCCATGTCCCCGGCCGGTGCTGCCGAATAGACGGCGATCGGCACGTTCGGATAGACCTGCTTGACAGCGACCACGCCCGAGACGCCATTGGTGTCGGGCAGCTTCAGGTCGAGGCAGAAAAGCGTTGGCTCGCCGCGCTGCTGGACCGCACTCGCGAGCTTGTCGAGGCGCTCGAGCTCGACGATGTTTTCGGCCGGCCGCAGACGCCGCAGCACCATCACGATCGCGTCGCGCATCAGGGGGTGGTCGTCGATGACATAAATGCTCATGTTTTCTTCCTTAGTGATCGCACGGTCTTCTCTCGTCAGTCCTCGGCGGGTAAGCCGATGGATATTGCCGGATCAACTTCCGTTGGTAGAGGTTGTTGTCTCCGCCAGTGCTTCCAGCGCCTCGTTCGCGGCGCGCAATTCTTCCGGGCCGGCCGGCTCGAGCTGTTCGGCGAGCGCGGCCAGTGCCGCGCCGCGCTGCTGCTGCAGGGCGGCGATGGCGCGGCCGGCTTCCTGCGGCGAGGCGAATCCGCGGCTCTGCAGCAAGGTGGCGCCGTGGGCGTCGAGCAGCTTGAAATAGAACAGGCCGTCGCGCTCGCGGTACTGCTTGAAACTCGGCTTGGCTATCTTGGCCGCCTTGCGGGCACCGCCCTTGTCGCGGCCCGATGCAAGGTTGCGCAGCCCCACCGCGTGGCGCAGCTCGGCCATGAAGGGGCGCGAGAGCTTGCGGGCCTTTTCGGCGCCGATGAGCAGGATGCGCTCGATCTCCGCCGGGTCGTTCATCAGCGCTTCGTAGCGCGCGCGCAGCGGCGTCACCTCGAGGTCGATGCGCTCGAACAGCATCTGCTTGGCGTCGCCCCAGCCGATGCCGTCGGCGTACGCCTTGCGCAGCGCCTCGGTTTCTTCGGCGCTGGCAAAGGCCTGGTAGATCTGGAACAGCGCCGAGCCTTCGGTGTCCTTGGGCTCGCCGGGCGCGCGCGAGTCGGTCACGATGCTGGCGATCTGCTTTTGCAGCTGCGCGCGCGGCGCGAACATGGCAATGGTGTTGCCGTAGCTCTTGCTCATCTTGCGGCCGTCGAGGCCGGGCAGGGTGGCGACGGCATCGTCGATCTCGGCTTCGGGCAGCGTGAAGTGCTCGCCGTACTGGTGGTTGAAGCGCTGCGCCATGTCGCGCGCCATCTCGATGTGCTGCACCTGGTCGCGCCCCACGGGCACCTTGTGCGCGTTGAACATCAGGATGTCGGCGCCCATCAGCACCGGGTACATGAAGAGGCCGGCTGTGACGTCGGCGTCTGGGTCTTCGCCCTTGGCGATGTTCTTGTCGAGCTGCGCCTTGTAGGCGTGGGCGCGGTTGAGCACGCCCTTGCCGGTCACGCAGGTGAGGAACCAGGTGAGCTCGGTGATCTCGACGATGTCCGACTGGCGGTAAAAGGTGACGCGTTCCGGGTCGAGCCCGCAGGCCAGCCAGCTCGCGGCGATCTCGAGCGTGGAGCGCTGGATCAGCGCCGGCTCCTGCACCTTGATGAGCGCGTGGTAGTCGGCCAGGAAGAAGAAGCTCTCGACGCCCGGCGCGACGCTCTGGCGTACCGAATGGCGGATCGAGCCGACGTAGTTGCCGAGGTGCGGCGTGCCCGACGGCGTGATGCCGGTCAGGACGCGCAGGGGAGCGGGGGAAGACGAAGCCATGGCAGGAGAGGAGAACTTAACGCAGCAAAGCCGTGAGCGGAGAGATGAGCAGGTTGATGGCCATGTAGCCGAAGTCCATCAGCGGACGCAGCCAGAAGGTGCTGACGATGCCCGCGAGCACCAGGCCCATCACGATGAAGAAACCGAAGGGCTCGATGCGCGCGAGGAAATTCTGCGCCGGTCCGTTGGGCAGCAGGCCTGCAAGAACGCGGCCGCCATCGAGCGGAGGCAGCGGAAAGAGATTGAAGGCCCACATCACGAGGTTGACCAGCACACCGCCCTGCGCCATCTTGATGAAAAAGGTTTCATCGATGCCGGCCGCTACCAGCCCCACGAGCACCAGCGCCCAGAGGATGGCCTGCACGAAATTGGACGCAGGCCCTGCCAGAGCCACCCAGATCATGTCGCGCTTCGGATGGCGAAGGCGCCCGAAGTTCACCGGCACCGGCTTGGCATAGCCGAACAGGAAGGCTCCGGAGGTTGCGAAGTACAGCATCAGCGGCATCAGGATGGTCCCGATGGGGTCGATGTGCTTGATCGGGTTGAGCGTGACGCGGCCCATGGCCTCGGCCGTGTTGTCGCCGAAGTGGCGCGCCACATAGCCATGCGCCGCCTCGTGCACCGTGATCGCAAAGACCACGGGCAAAGCGTAAATAAGTACGGTCTGTATCAGGTTGGAAATATCCACTGGGCGATTGTGTCAGACGGAGTGAAAGCTGCGGTGCCGCTTGTCAGAGGCCAAGCACCGCCAGCGTGCCGCGGCCCTGCCGCACCACCACCGGATCGTCGCCCGTGCCCATGGGCGTGAGGTCCACCACGGTGGTGGGTTGCGAAGGGCAGGCGCCGGCGTCGATGACGGCGCCGATCTGCTTTTCGAAGCGCTCGCGGATGGTCTGCGCGTCGTTCAGCGCCTCGGTCTCGCCAGGCGCGATCAAGGTGGTGGCCAGAAGCGGCGCGCCGTGCAGCATCAGCAGCTCGAGCAGCACCTTGTGGTCGGGCACGCGCAGGCCGATGGTCTTGCGCTGCGGATGGCTCACGCGCCGCGGCACTTCCTTGGTGGCCTCGAGCAGGAAGGTGTAGGGCCCGGGCGTCGCGGCCTTCAGCAGCCGGTACTGCTTGTTGTCGACGCGCGCGTAGTTGGCCAGCTCGCTCAGGTCGCGGCACAGCAGCGTGAGATGGTGCTTCTCGTCGACCTGGCGGATGCGGCGCAATTGGTCGACCGCGTCCTTGTCGTCGAGGTGGCAGGCCAGCGCGTAGCTCGAATCGGTGGGCACGGCCACGATCTCGCCGCGCTGCAAGAGCGCGGCGGCCTGCTTGAGCAGCCGCTGCTGCGGGTTCTCGGGGTGGACTTCGAAATACTGGGCCATACAAAAGACTCCTGATCAGGATTCGGCCGGCTCGATCGGCACGCGGCGCTCGCGCACCGTGAGCCAGGCGCCGGCCGCGCCGCACACCGCGATCATCGACATGCCGATGAGCGAGAAGCGGTCGGGCACGTGGGAAAAGACCAGCCAGCCACCGAACATGGCAAACGCGATCTGCGCATAGAGGTAGGGCGTGAGCGTGGATGCCGGTGCGCGCTGGTAGGCCAGGATGAGGATGAAGTGTCCCACCGTGCCCATGAACCCCATGAGGCACAGCAAGGCCCACCAGTGCCACGAGGGCAGGGCGGTCCACACGAAGGGCAGCGCCAGCGAGGCGATCAGCGCGCCCACCCAGCCGGTATAGAAATGCATCGTGAGCGGATTCTCGGTCTGCGCCAGCTTGCTCGTGAGCACCTGGAACCAGGCGTTGGTCAGCACCAGCCCAATGGGCAGCAGCACGGCCCAGCTGAACGCATCGCCGCCCGGACGCAGGATGACCAGCGTGCCGGCGAAGCCGCCGGCCACCAGCACCCAGCGCAGCGCAGAGACCTGCTCCTTGAGCGTGGTGGCCGCAAGCAGGGTGATGACGAGCGGCGCAATGAGCACGATGGAGGTGAACTCGGCCAGCGGCATGTAGCGCAGGCTCAGGAAGGCCAGCGTGCTCGACACCAGCAGCAGCGCGCCGCGCAGCAGCTGGTAGCGCGGATGCCGCGTGCGCAGCAGGGCCGTGCCATGCCGCGGCAGCAGCACCGCGGTGGTGGCCACGGCCTGGAAGGCATAGCGGAACCACACGCCCATCAGAATGGGCACGGCGGCGGTGGAGGTCTTGGTGGCGGTGTCGAGCGTGGCAAAGCAGGCCACCGCCACCAGCACCATGCCGATGCCCGCGAGGATGCGTTCGGACTCGAGGTCGCGCGTCTGGCGTGCCGCGGCGCGGGCGTTCGCCAGTGCCGCCGTTGCCGCGCTGTCGCTGCCGGACCCGGGGCTCTGGCTCACTGCTGGATACGGTGGCTGAGCAGTTCCCACACCGGCGTGAGCGCACCGGGCAACGGTGGCAGCTTGCCGAGATCGCAATGGCTTTCGTCGGGGCTGTGGAAATCGCTGCCGCGCGAGGCGGCGAAATCGAACTCGAGCGCCTTGTCGGCGTACTCGACGTATTCGGCGGTCGTGTGGCTGCCGGTGACGACCTCGATCGCCCGCCCGCCATGCGCCTTGAATTCGAGGAACAGCGCGTATTCCTCGTTGGCGGTGAACTTGTAGCGCCCCGGATGCGCGATGACGGCCATGCCCTTGGCGGCCGTGATCCAGTGCACCGCATCCTTGAGCGAGGCCCAGCGGTGCGGCACGTAGCCGGGCTTGCCTTCGGTCAGGTACTTGCGGAACACCTCGGGCGTGTCGCGGCAGTGGCCCTGCTCGACCAGGAAGCGCGCGAAGTGGGTGCGCGAGATCAGCTCGGGATTGCCGACGAACTTGAGCGCGCCTTCGTAGGCGCCGTGGATGCCGACCTTGGCCAGCCCCTCGGACATTTCCTGCGCGCGCTTGCCGCGGCCGCCGCGCGTGTCGTAGAGGCCCTGCGTCATGGCGGCGTCGTCGGGGTCGAAGCCCAGGCCGACGATGTGCACGGTCTCGTTGGCGAAGGTCACCGAGATCTCGGTGCCCGTGAGATAGCGGATGCCGTTGGCGCGCGCCGCGGCGGCCGCGCGGTGCTGGCCGCCGACTTCGTCATGGTCGGTGAGCGCCCAGAGCTCGACCCCGTTGGCGGCGGCGCGCGCGGCCAATTCTTCGGGCGTCAATGTGCCGTCGGAAACCACGGAATGGCAGTGCAGATCGGCATTGAGAATGGAGGACACATTTGCATTCTATTGGGTCTGGAACATCGATGCGGGCGCATGGATGCTATTGTGGTTGCTATTAAATAAATAGCATTACTGCGGCGGCCGGCGCGGCTCAGCGCTTCTTGCGAAAAGCCGCCCAAGCAGCCACCGCGGTGAAGCTCGCGACGATCGCCACCACGATCCAGAACCCGTGCTTGTGCTCGGCCAGCGGAATGCCGCCCACGTTCATGCCGAACAGGCCCGCCAGGATATTGATCGGCAGCGCGAGCACGGTCACCACCGTCAGCACGAACAGGCTGCGGTTGTTGTCCTCGTTCACGTTGGCGGCGATTTCTTCCTGCAGCAGCTTGATGCGCTCCTGCAGCGCCTGCATGTCGCGCAGCACCACCGAGAACTCCTCTGTCGAACCCCGAAGCTCCTGCGCATCGGGCTCCGCCATCCAGGCCGGCGGGCCCTGCAGCAGGCGGAAGAGGGCGGCGGGCTCGGGGGCCAAGAGGCGCTGCAGCCGCACCAGCAGCCGGCGCAGCACGCCGAGCCGGGCGCGCTTGTGGTCGAGCCGGCCGGCCAGCAGCTCGTCCTCGATGCGGTCGATGCGCGAAGTGACGCCGCGCACGATCTTCACCAGCACGTCGGCCTGCGCGCGCAGCAGGTGCTCGAGCAGTTCGGTGCTCGAGCGCGGCGCGTCGCCGGCCTTGACCGCCGTGCGCAGCGCGTCGACCGAGCGCAGCGGCTTGGTGCGCGCCGTGACCACCAGCCGCGGCCCCACGCTGATCCAGAGCGTGGAGATGTCCGAGGGCTCGAAGCTGAACTCGAAGTGCACGTCATTGATCACGGCGATCAGCGAATCGTCGGCGCGCTCGATGCGCGTGGAGGGCAGGCCTTCGTGCAGCGTTTCGTAGAAGGTGTCGGACAGGCGCGCATGGCGCAGCAGCCAGCGCTCCGCTTGCGCGTGGCTCAGGTTGAAGTGCAGCCAGAGGAAGGAAGACTCCGGCGAAGAGGGCGCAGCGGCGTCCAGCCAGGCCGCAGCCTGCGCCGAGTCGATCGCGCGCACGGGTTCCGGCGCCGCGGCGTCGAACAGGTAGCCGCAGATCAGTCCGGCTTCGTCGCCGCCATATGAATTGGCGGCCAGGTCATGGAGTGCCGGCAAGGTGCGTTGGATCAGGAAGGACGGAGGGTGTGCACCGGATGGTGTTCGCCATATGTGACAACTTCGTGTCGGCGCCATGCGGCCCGTCACGCAACCGTCATCTGCGGCGGGCAGCATGCCCCGTTCCACCCCACACCTTCTTTTTGCCCATGATGCTGACGAGCGCACTTCCGGACCACGAGGAGCTGATGCAACGCATCGCCCGCGACTTGATCGACAGCTACGACGAGGAGCTCGAACTGGAGATCGAGGACCGCAACATCGACGGCCTCGACCCCGCGTCGCGCACGGACGACAAGGCCGCGCGCCAGGCCTATTTCAAGGAACTGTTCCGGCTGCAGGGCGAGCTCGTGAAGCTGCAGGACTGGGTGCAGCACAGCAAGCAGAAGGTGGTCATTCTTTTCGAGGGCCGCGACGCGGCGGGCAAGGGCGGCGTCATCAAGCGCATCACGCAGCGCCTGAACCCGCGCGTGGCCCGCGTGGCCGCGCTGCCTGCGCCCAACGACCGCGAACGCACGCAGTGGTACTTCCAGCGCTATGCGGCGCACCTGCCGGCCGCCGGCGAAATGGTGCTGTTCGACCGCAGCTGGTACAACCGCGCCGGCGTGGAACGCGTGATGGGCTTTTGCAGCGACGACGAGTACGAGGAGTTCTTCCGCACCGTGCCGGAGTTCGAGAAGATGCTGGTGCGATCGGGCATCAAGCTCATCAAGTACTGGTTCTCCATCACCGACGACGAGCAGCACATGCGCTTCCTGGGCCGCATCCACGATCCGCTCAAGCAATGGAAGCTCAGCCCCATGGACCTGGAAAGCCGCCGCCGATGGGAGGAATACACCAAGGCGAAGGAAATCATGCTGGAGCGCACCCACATTGCGGAGGCGCCGTGGTGGGTGGTGCAGGCGGTGGACAAGAAGAAGGCGCGGCTGAACTGCATCAGCCACCTGCTGGGCCAGCTGCCCTACCAGGAGGTGCCGCATCCGCCGGTGGAGCTGCCCGCGCGCGAGCGCCATGCCGACTACCTGCGCCAGCCGGTGCCGGCCAGCATGATCGTGCCGGAAATCTACTAGGGCCTCGGCCGCTGTTTGGATGGCCGGCGCTTTGCGTCACACTGCGCCATGGCCCGCCGTTCCACCGCTTCCCTGTTCGCCCGCGCGTATGAGCGCAACCTGAAGGCCCTCACGAAGATCACGCTCGGCAACAGCAAGCGCGTGGCGGGCCAGGTGCAGCGCGCAACCGCCAAGCGGCTCAAGCCGCCGCCGGGCAAGGGCGACTGGCTCGGCGGCATGGCGCTGGGGCCCGGCGGTGCGCGCGGCTACCACCTGTTCCGCCCGGCCGGCCTGCAACTGCAGCCCGGCGAGAAGCTGCCGCTCATGGTCATGCTGCACGGCTGCGGCCAGACCGGGCGCGACTTCGCGGCCAGCACGCGAATGAACGCGCTTGCGGTGCGCCAGCGCTTCCTGGTGCTCTACCTGGAGCAGGACAGGCTGGCCCACCCCCAGGGCTGCTGGAACTGGTACGAGCGGCGCTCCGGCAAGGCCGACGCCGAGGCCGCCACCTTGATGGCGGCCATCGACCAGGCCTCGATGCTCTATCCGGTGGACCGCGAGCGCATCGCGTTGGCGGGCCTGTCGGCCGGGGCCAGCATGGCGGCGCTGCTGGCCACGCGCTATCCGGCCCGCTTTCGCGCCGTGGCCATGCATTCGGGCGTGGCGCCGGGCGCAGCGAAGTCCTCGGCCACGGCCCTGGGCGCGATGCGCGGGCAGCACACGCCGCCGATGCCGACCACCGCGGTCGGCAAGGCCATGGGCGCGGCCGCCGTGTTCGCGACCCTGCCGCCGATGCTGGTGATCCATGGCGAGGCCGATGCCGTGGTGGCGCCGAGCAATGCCGTCAACAGCGCGGCCGTGTGGGCCACGGCCGTGGGCGCCAAGCCGGGGGCCGCGCGCACGCTGCAGCGCGGCAAGCGGCACGCCATGCGGCTGACCGAGTTCCGGCGCAAGGGCCGCACGCTGGTCGTGCTGTGCGAGATCGCGGGACTCGGCCATGCCTGGAGCGGCGGTGCCGCCCAGCTGCTCTTCAGCGACCCGGCCGGGCCCGATGCCACGCGCATGGTGTGGGCCTTTGCGGCGGCGCAGTTCAAGCACGCGGCCAAGATCAAGGCGGGCCTTCCGGCGGGCGCCTAGGCGGCAGCGCCCTCGCGCGCCGCGGCGCGCCATGCGCCCGGTGCCATGCCCATGCGGCGCTTGAAGGCCTTGCTGAAGGCAGCTTCCGATTCGTAGCCCACCGCGCCTGCGATCGCACCCACGGCCGCATGGCCCTGGCCCAGCATGTTGCCGGCCTTGAACATGCGCCACTGCGTGAGGTATTCGAGCGGCGCCTGGCCCACGCGCTCGCGAAAGCGCTGCGCGAAGGCCGAGCGCGACAGGCTCGCCGTCGAGGCCAGCGCTTCCACCGTCCAGTCGCGCGCCATGTCCTTGTGCATGGCGCGCAGCGCGGGGCCGATGCGCGCGTCGGCCAGCGCGGCCAACCAGCCCGTCTGCGATTCGCCATGGGCCGCCACGTGGGCACGCACCGCCTGCACGAACACGATGTCGGCCAGCCGGCTCACGAGCAGGCCCGAACCCAGGCCCGGCTCGCCGGTTTCCATCGCGAGCAGCTGCAGCGTGCCCTGCAGCGCCAAGGCGCGCGCCTCTTCCATCTTCACGTGCAGCAGCACCGGCAGCAGGTCGAGCAGCGGACGCGCGGCGCGCTGGTCGAAGTGGAACCAGCCGCAGATCACCGAGGCCGCGGTGCCCGTGCCGCCCAGCTCGACCACGCCGCCGATGCGGTCGCGCACCACCGAGGCGCAGCTCACCGTGGGCGTGTTCGGGTGGTCGCGCAGCACATAGGGCGTGCCGTGCGCGAGCACGTAGCAGTCGCCCGCGGCCAGGGGCACGGGCTGTGCGACGCCCGGCGCCTCGAGCAGGCAGCTGCCGCGCACCACGAGGCCGAAGCGGGCGCTCTCTCCGCCAGCCAGGCTCACGCCCCAGGGCGCGCCGGCCTCGAGCCGGGCGTACAGCGCGCTGCGCACGCGCATGGCGGCGAAAACGTCGTCGAGTGGGTCCATGAAGGCTCCGGTGGCAGTGGACGAATGGACAAGATTGTCGGCTTTGCGGGCATTCACTGTCCACTCGCCGCGGCGGAAACTGCGACTTCACTCTCACCGCACAGGAGCAGACACATGCATGCCGACACCCACGCCGCAGAGCTCGCCGAACGCTACGTCGCCCTCTGGAACCTGCCGGACGCCGGCGCCCGCCGCGACGCCATCGCCAGCCTCTGGGTGCCGCAGGGCGAGCACTACGTGCGCACGCTGCAGGCCAAGGGCTACGAGGCGCTGGAGCAACGCGTCGCCAGCTCGCACGAAAAGAATGTGCGCGGCAACGGCTTTCGCTTCATTGCCACCGGCGATGCCCAGCTGCTGCGCGACACCGTGATGTTCCATTGGCAGATGGTCCCTGCCGCGGGCGGCCCGGTCGCTGCGCTCGGGCTGGAGTTCCTGCTGCTGGCCGAGGACGGCCGCATCGCCATCGACTACCAGTTCATCCTGCCGACGCCCGCCGCCTGATCGCTTGGACAAAGGCCGGCCATGACCTGCGAGGTCATTGCCGCCATACGCCGCCACCCCAACACTCGAGGCCATCATGACCCAGTCCAATCCCGCTGTTCCCGCCGCATCGCTTTCCTCCTCCCCTGGCATCCACGGCACGGGCGCAACGAAGCCCGGCCCGCTGGCCCTGTGGGTCGTGCTCAGCGGCACCTTCCTGGTGGTGCTGGACTTCTTCATCGTCAACGTCGCGCTGCCCTCGATGCAGCGCGAACTGCTGGCGAGCACCGCCACGCTGCAACTGGTGGTGGCGGGCTACGGCCTGGCCACTGCCGCCGGCCTCATAACCGGCGGCCGCCTGGGCGACCTTTTCGGCCGCCGCCGCATGTTCATGCTCGGCCTCCTGCTGTTCACGCTGGCCTCGGCCGCCTGCGGCTTTGCGCCGAATGCCGAATTGCTGGTGGCGGCGCGCGTGCTGCAGGGGCTGGCCGGTGCGCTGCTGCAGCCGCAGGTGCTCGCGATGATCGGCCTGGCCTACACCGGCGAAGACCGCGCGCGCGCCTTTGCGGCCTACGGGCTCACGCTGGGGCTTGGCGCCACGCTGGGGCAGCTGGTGGGCGGCTTGCTGATCCATGCGGACCTGGCGGGGCTGGGCTGGCGCAGCTGCTTTCTCATCAACGTGCCGATCGGGCTGCTGGCGTTGGCGTTGGCACCGCGCCTCATTCCGCCGCTTGCGAACAGTGGCAGCAACAGCAAGCTCGACCTTGCCGGCATGCTGCTGGTGGCAGCGGGTTCGGTCGCCGTGGTGCTGCCGCTGGTGGAAGGCCGCCAGCAAGGCTGGCCGCTGTGGAGCTGGCTGTGCCTTGCCGCCGCGCTGCCGCTGCTCGCTGCGTTCGCTTTCCAGCAGCGCCGGCTGGCCGCGCACGGCGGTGCGCCACTGGTGGCGCCCGTGCTGCTCGCGAACCGTCGCTTCGTCATGGGACTCTTCACCACGCTGGCCTTCTATGTCGGCAATGCCTCGCTCTACTTCGTGCTGGCGCTCTACCTGCAGCAAGGCCTGGCGCTCGGCCCGCTGAGCTCGGGCATCGTCTTCACCTCATTGGCGGTCGGCTTCTTCGCAACCTCGATGGCCGGCGCGCGCCTGGCACGCCGCTCCGGCGGCAAGCCTCCGATCGCGCTCGGCGCCCTGGTGCTGGCCGCGGGCCATGCATTGCAGTTCGTCAACGTGGCGGGGTGGGCCGGACACACGCACGTGGCCGCGTGGATGGTGCCGCTGCTGCTGGTGCAGGGCGCGGGGCTCGGCATGGTGATGGCGCCGCTGGTGTCCACCGTGCTGGCCGGCCTGCCGCCGCAGCATGCGGGCGTGGCGTCGGGCGTGCTGTCGATGGTGCAGCAGGCGAGCAATGCGCTGGGCGTGGCGCTGATCGGAATCCTGTTCTATGGGCGGCTGGGCGATACACCGGATGCGGCGGCCTATGCCAGCGCGTTCGGTGTGGCGCTGGTGTACCTGATGGTGTCCGCGCTGGTGGTGGCCCTGCTGCATCGGCGCGGCAGCCGGCTGCCGTCCTGAGTACCTCCGTGTACGCCACCCGGCGTATTTCTCGCGGACGGGCGAATCCGCAGACTCTCCTCCATCGTCCGGCTCGACCGGCGACCAGGTTTCAACCACCCCCGGAGCAGGAGTCCACATGCAACGTCGTTTCACACTCAAGGCGCTCACCGCCGCCGTCGCCCTGGCCAGCATCTCCGCTGCGCCGGCCTTTGCCGCCGACACCATCAAGGTCGGCGTGCTGCACTCGCTGTCGGGCACGATGGCCATTTCGGAAACCGTGTTGAAAGACACGGTGCTGATGGCCATCGACGACATCAACAAGAAGGGCGGCGTGCTGGGCAAGCAGCTCGAGCCCGTGGTGGTCGACCCGGCGTCCAACTGGCCGCTGTTCGCAGAAAAGACCAAGCAGCTGCTCGGCCAGGACAAGGTCTCGGTGATCTTCGGCTGCTGGACCTCGGTGTCGCGCAAGTCGGTGCTGCCGGTGGTCGAGGAAATGAACGGCCTCTTGTTCTACCCCGTGCAGTACGAGGGCGAAGAGCTCAGCAAGAACGTGTTCTACACCGGCGCCGCGCCCAATCAGCAGGCCATTCCGGCGGTCGACTACCTGATGAGCAAGGAAGGCGGCGGCGCCAAGCGCTGGGTGCTGCTGGGCACCGACTATGTCTACCCCCGCACCACCAACAAGATCCTGCGCGCCTACCTCAAGAGCAAGGGCGTGAAGGACACCGACATCGACGAGAAGTACACCCCCTTCGGCCACAGCGACTACCAGACCATCGTTGCCGACATCAAGAAGTTCTCCTCGGGCGGCAAGACCGCGGTGGTCTCGACCATCAACGGCGACTCGAACGTGCCCTTCTACAAGGAACTCGGCAACGCAGGCCTCAAGGCCAAGGACGTGCCGGTGGTGGCCTTCTCGGTGGGCGAGGAAGAACTGCGCGGCGTGGACACCAAGCCGCTGGTCGGCCACCTGGCTGCATGGAACTACTTCATGTCGATCAAGAACCCGACCAACACCGCGTTCATCAAGCAGTGGAGCGACTACGCCAAGGCCAAGAACATCGCCGGCCACAAGGACAAGCCGCTCACCAACGACCCGATGGAAGCCACCTGGATCGGCATCCACATGTGGAAGCAGGCCGTGGAGAAGGCCAAGAGCACCGACACCGACAAGGTGATCGCGGCGATGGCCGGCCAGACCTTCACGGCCCCCTCGGGCATCGTCTCGAAGATGGACGAGAAGAACCATCACCTGCACAAGAGCGTGTTCATCGGCGAGATCAAGGCCGACGGCCAGTTCAGCGTGGTGTGGAAGACGCCGGGCCCGGTCAAGGCCAAGCCGTGGAGCCCGTACATCGAAGGCAATGACAAGAAGCCGGATCAGCCGGCCGGCAAGTCGCTGTAACTGGCTCATTGCCAAGCTCCTTCTCTTGCTCCCTCTCCCCTCGGGGAGAGGGCAGGGGTGAGGGCAGCGGCGGTCGATCTGGCCGCCGCGTCTGTTGGAAGGCCGCCGGCCCTCACCCCAACCCTCTCCCCCAGGGGAGAGGGGCAACACGAAACTCACGATGCTTCGACGACCCCTTCACTGTGCACTCGCCGCCATGCTGTTCATGGCATCGGCCGTCCACGCGCTGACCGCCGACGAAGCCCGCGCCATCGCCTCGGGCGAATCCGAGGCGCGCATCAGCGCGCTCAACAAGGCCGTGCTCACGGCCGACGACAAGACCGCCGCGTTCATCCAGGCGATGTCCGAGGACGCGGTCAAGTACACCGAAGACAAGGTCTTCGTGATGAAGGACGACAAGGGCTACGACCCCGTGACCGGCGCCGAGCTGAAGGTGCCCGACACGGCCGAGGACGTGGTCAACAACAACCTCATGCGCGGCGCGCTCGATGCCGCGCAGGCCGCGCTCAAGCTCACGAGCAAGGACGACGCGGTGCGCGCCGAAGCCGCGCAGGCGCTCTTCAAGGAGCCCGACGAATCGCGCGTGCCGATGGTCGAGAAGGCGCTGGCCGCCGAGACCAACCCCGGCATCAAGGCGCAGCTGCAGCTGGTGCGCGCCGCCAGCATGCTCACCAGCGCCGACAAGGCCAGGCGCCTTGCCGCGGCCAAGGAGCTCGGCGCCAACACCAGCCCCGACACCAAGCTGCTGCTCAACCAGCGCCTGGCCGACGAGACCGAGCCCGACGTCAAGGCCGCCATCGTCGCCTCCATCGCGAGCATCGACGGCTCGCTGGTCTGGGGCGACCGCATCAACGCGGTGTTCAGCGGCATCAGCCTGGGCTCGGTGCTGCTGCTGGCCGCGCTGGGCCTGGCCATCACCTACGGCCTGATGGGCGTCATCAACATGGCGCACGGCGAGCTGATGATGATCGGCGCCTACGCCACCTACGTGATGCAGGGCATCTTCCAGCGCTACATGCCCGAGGCGGCTTTCGGCTGGTACCTGGTGGCGGCCATTCCGGTGGCCTTCCTGAGTTCCGCGCTGGTGGGCGCGGTGCTCGAGCGCGGCGTGATCCGCTTCCTCTACGGCCGGCCGCTCGAGACGCTGCTGGCCACCTGGGGCATCAGCCTGATGCTGCAGCAGCTCGTGCGTTCGCTGTTCGGCGCGCAGAACGTGGGCGTGGAAAATCCCGGCTGGATGAGCGGCGGCTTCACCATGCTGAGCAACGTCACGCTGCCGTGGAACCGCATCTGCATCATCGTCTTTGCGGTGCTGGTGCTGCTTGCGATGGGCTGGCTCATCGGCCGCACGCGGCTGGGCCTGTTCGTGCGCGGCGTCACGCAGAACCGGCCGATCGCATCGTGCATGGGCGTGAACACCGCGCGCATCGACACCTACGCCTTCGCGCTCGGCTCCGGCATTGCGGGCCTCGCGGGCTGCGCGCTGAGCCAGATCGGCAACGTCGGGCCCGACCTCGGCCAAAGCTACATCGTCGACAGCTTCATGGTGGTCGTGATGGGCGGCGTGGGCCAGCTCGCGGGCACGGTGTATGCGGCCATGGGCCTGGGCATTCTCAACAAGTTCATCGAAGGCTGGGCGGGTGCGGTGCTCGCGAAGATCGCGGTGCTCGTTTTCATCATCATCTTCATTCAAAAGAGACCTCAAGGCATCTTCGCCATGAAGGGCCGGAGCGCAGAAGCATGAGCAAGGTTGTGTTGCCAACCAAAGGTCCGCTGTTGAGCGGCAAGGGCTGGACGGCCTTCTTCGTCGCGCTGATCGTGGTGTGCGCGGTGGCGCCGGTGCTCAACATGATGGTGCCGCCCGGCAGCCCGCTGCACATGAGCGACTACGCGGTGGCGCTGGTCGGCAAGATCATGTGCTACGCGATCTGCGCGCTGGCCATGGACCTGATCTGGGGCTACACCGGCATCCTCTCGCTGGGCCACGGCCTCTTCTTTGCGCTCGGCGGCTACATGATGGGCATGTACCTGATGCGCCAGATCGGCCGCGACGGCAACTACAAGAGCGACCTGCCGGACTTCATGGTGTTCCTCGACTGGAAGACGCTGCCCTGGCACTGGACCTTCAGCGACGGCTTCATTGCCACGCTGGTGCTGATCGTCGCGGTGCCGGGCCTCATTGCCTTCGTGTTCGGCTTCTTCGCGTTCCGCTCGCGCATCAAGGGCGTGTATTTTTCGATCATCACGCAGGCCATGACCTTTGCCGCGATGCTGCTGTTCTTCCGCAACGAGACGGGCTTTGGCGGCAACAACGGTTTTACCGACTTCAAGCGCATCCTGGGCATTCCGATCGCCACGCAGGAAATGCGCATGACGCTCTTCGCGCTCACAGGCCTCACGCTGCTGGGCTTCTTCCTGTTTGCGAAGTGGCTCATCGCAAGCAAGTTCGGCCGCGTGCTGCAGGCCATCCGCGACGCCGAAACGCGTGTGATGTTCTCGGGCTACAACCCGCTGCCCTACAAGCTCACGATCTGGGTCATCTCGGCCGTGATGTGCGGCGTGGCCGGTGCCTTGTATGTGCCGCAGGTGGGCATCATCAACCCCGGCGAGATGAGCGCGGCCAACTCCATCGAGATCGCGATCTGGGCCGCGGTGGGCGGGCGCGCGACGCTGATCGGGCCGATCATCGGCGCCTTCATCGTCAACGGCGCGAAGAGCTGGCTCACGGTGGCCTACCCCGAGTACTGGCTGTACTTCCTGGGGGCCTTGTTCATTGCCGTCACGCTGTTCCTGCCGAACGGTATCGTGGGCCTGGTGAAGAAATGGCTGTCGCGTGAAAAGGCGGCGCCGAGCGCCGGCCGAGAGGAAGCACAGCGCGCCATGGCTGCCGCGCAAGGCGTGGAGCCGGAGGCGCTGCACGCACCGCTGGTGGCCGAAGTGAAGGGAGCGCGTGCATGAGCCGCCGGGCCGCTCCCAAGGCGAATACCGCAGCGCGAAGCGCGGAGGTTTCTGAAATGAGCCGCCGGGCCGCTCCCAAGGCGAATACCGCAGCGCGAAGCGCGGAGGTTTCTGAAATGAGCCGCCGGGCCGCTCCCAAGGCGAATACCGCAGCGCGAAGCGCGGAGGTTTCTGAATGACACCCGACCTGATGGAAGCCGGCGCCGAGCGCGCCGCCCGCGCCAAGGGCATGCACCACGCGGGCGGCAGCACCGAATCGGGCGGCCGCTCCGCCGACTTCGGCCGCATCGCAACGCCGGGCGAAGTGGACGTGACGCACGGCCGCATCCTCTACCTGGAGGACGTGAGCGTGAGCTTCGACGGCTTCAAGGCCATCAACAAGCTGTCGCTCGACATTGCGCCGGGCGAGCTGCGCTGCATCATCGGCCCGAACGGTGCGGGCAAGACGACGATGATGGACATCATCACCGGCAAGACGCGGCCCGACGAGGGCACGGTGTTCTTCGGCAGCACCATCGACCTGCTGCGCCATCGCGAGGCCGACATCGCGCAGCTGGGTATCGGCCGCAAGTTCCAGAAGCCGACGGTGTTCGAGCATCTCACGGTGTTCGAGAACCTCGAGCTCGCACTCAAGACCAACAAGGGCGTTCGCGCCTCGATGCTGTTCAGGCTCGACTCGGCGCAGAGCGACCGCCTCGCCGAGGTGCTGCAGACCATTCACCTGGCCGACAGTGTGTCGCGCCTGGCCGGCAACCTGAGCCATGGCCAGAAGCAGTGGCTCGAGATCGGCATGCTGCTGATGCAGGACCCGAAACTGCTGCTGCTCGACGAGCCCGTGGCCGGCATGACCGACGAGGAAACGGCGCGCACCGCAGAGCTGTTCCTCACGCTCAAGGGCAAGCATTCGCTGATGGTGGTGGAGCACGACATGAGCTTCATCCGCACCATTTCCGAGATCGTCACCGTGCTGTGCGACGGGTCCGTGCTGGCGCAGGGCACGCTGGACGAGGTGCAGGCGGATGAACGCGTGATCGAGGTTTATCTTGGGCGGTGAATGGGTCGCTGTTGGTGTCCGGGGCTCGGCGACGGGGGCTGTGCCCTTGAGCGGCCGACGTCACCGGCCCTTCGGGCTTCCCTGCGCTGCTCGCGACGGGCGGGGTCTCGCAGAACTCGCTTCGCTCAAACAGCTGCGAGCCCTGATCCGCCCGTCGCTGCGCTGCTCGGCGGTGCCTCAACGGCCGCCCAAGGGCACAGCCCCCGTCGCCGTGGTCAGAGCCGCGGTGCACCCCCTGACTTCCTCCCTCTCCCTCCGGGAGAGGGCAGGGGTGAGGGCCGACGGCCTCAGCACGACGACCAGCGCCCGGTATGCGGCGCGGCGTGGGCGGCCCCTCTGTGCCGCCGAGGAGCGCAGCGTTTCGCGGATCAGGGCTCGCAGCTGTTTGAGCGAAGCGAGTTCTGCGAGACCCCGCGAAACGCGAGCACCGCAGGGCAGCCCGAAGGGCCGGCATAGTGGGGCCGACCGCGCCGTGCCGCATACCGGGCGCCTCCAAAAAGAACAAAGGAAGGCGCCAACAAAATGCTGACAGTCAAAAACATCCACCAGTACTACGGCGGCTCCCACATCCTCAGAGACGTGAGCTTCGAGGCCACGCTGGGCAAGGTCACCGTATTGCTGGGCCGCAACGGCGTAGGCAAGACCACGCTGCTGAAGTCGCTCATGGGCTTGGTGCCCATCAAGAGCGGCGGCATCGAACTCGAAGGCAAGCCAATCCACAAGGCCACGCCTTACGACAGGGCAAGAGCAGGCATCGGCTTCGTCCCCCAGGGCAGAGAGATCTTTGCCAGGCTCACGGTCGAGGAAAACCTGCGCATGGGCCTGGCCTACAAGAGCGGCAGCACGCCCATTCCGTCGGAGCTGTTCGACCTGTTCCCCGTGCTCAAGCAGATGATCAACCGGAGAGGCGGCGACCTCTCCGGCGGCCAGCAGCAGCAGCTTGCGATCGCCCGCGCGCTCGCGCCCAAGCCCAAGCTCTTGATCCTCGACGAGCCCACCGAAGGCATCCAGCCCAGCATCATCAAGGACATCGGCCGCGTCATCCGCATGCTGGCCGACCGCGGCGACATGGCCATCGTGCTGTGCGAGCAGTACTACGACTTTGCGCAGGAACTGGCCGACGACTACCTCGTGATGGAGCGCGGCGAGGTCATTGCGCGCGGCCTCGGCAAGGACATGGAAGCGCAGGGCGTGCGCCAGCTCGTCGCGATCTGACAACGGGCCACGGGCCGGCATCCCGGTATCAGCCTTGCAGCATCGCCGTATCGGCAGAAATTCAGGGTTTACCCTAAAATCAGTCCTCTGCCCGCTGCCGCCGGGCACCCCCCCAGGAGCCTGGCCTTGAACGCCTCCCCACCCGCGCTGGACGGCGCGGACACCGACATTTCCGTTGTTTCCCCCGCCGCACGGCCCGTGAATTTCCTGCGCGCCGTGCTTGCGCTCGGCGTCGGCGGCTTCGCCATCGGCACCGGCGAGTTCGTGATCATGGGCCTCTTGCCCGAAGTGGCCAAGGACATCGACGTCAGCATTCCCCAGGCCGGCCACGTCATCAGCGCCTATGCGCTCGGCGTGGTCATCGGCGCCCCGGTGCTCGCGGTGCTGGCGGCCGGCTGGGGCCGACGCGCGCTGCTGATCGCCCTCATGGCCGTGTTTGCCGCGGGCAACTTCGCGAGCGCGATGGCGCCCGGCTACCTGTCGCTCAACCTGCTGCGCTTTGCCACCGGGCTGCCGCACGGCACCTACTTCGGCGTGGCCGCGCTGGTGGCCGCCACGCTCGCACCGCCCGGGCGCCGGGCGCGCGCCGTGGGCCTCGTGATGCTGGGGCTCACCGGCGCCACGCTGGTCGGCGTGCCCATCGCGGCATGGCTCGGCCAGCTGTTCGGCTGGCGCGCCGCCTTCGTGTTCGTCGGCCTCATCGCGCTGGCGGCCGTGGCGCTGCTGCGCCGCGACATCCCCGACCTGGCGCCGCCCGCAGGCGCCAGCCCCTGGCGCGAGCTCGGCGCGCTCAAGCGCAAGCAGGTGTGGTTCACGCTCGGCATCGGCGCCATCGGCTTCGGCGGCATGTTCTCGGTGTTCAGCTACATCAAGCCCACGCTGATCGAAGTGGCCGGCTTGCCGCTGGGCGGCGTGCCTTTCGTGCTTGCGCTGTTCGGCCTGGGCATGGTCACCGGCAACCTCGTCGGCTCGCGGCTGGCCGACAAGTCGCTGATGCGCACCATCGGCGGCCTGCTCGTCTATGCGGCGCTGGTGCTCGCGATGTTCTCGTTCGCAGCGCACCACGTGGTCGCCGCGGCGGTCAACGTGTTTCTCATCGGCACCACCGTGGCCATCGGCCCGGCGCTGCAGATCCGCCTGATGGACGTGGCCGGCGACGCGCAGACGCTCGCCGCGGCGCTCAACCACTCGGCCTTCAACATGGCCAATGCGCTGGGCGCCTGGCTCGGCGGCGTGGCCATTGCGGCCGGGCTGGGCTGGACCTCGACCGGGTGGGTGGGTGCGCTGCTCGCGCTCGCGGGCATGGGGGTGTTCGGCTGGGCGATCGCGAGCGCGCGTGCCGAGGCGCGGCCGGGCAAGATCGCCTGCGAAGGTTCGGCGGGCTAGGGCTGCTACGGCCCGGTGCGCTCGCGCATCAGCGAGGCAAACTTCCGCAGCTCGGCCGCATTCAGGTCCGACACCGCCCACGCCTGCATGCCGCCCTCGGCCCAGTGCGCGAGCTGGTAGCCCTGCCGCGTGGAGAACGCGGGCGGCTGCACCTTCGCATCGGCCGCGGGCCAGACAAACAGGTTGATGACGTGCGGCCCTGAGCGATAGACCAGCGCCGCCACGGTCCGCCCGTCGAGGTAGTCGAGCCGCCCGCCCGCCAACGGAAAACCGTCGGACGCCAGGTCCACCACCGGCGGCGAGAAGTCGAGCTTGCCGGCAAACCAGGGCTTCACCGTGTGCTGGTCGGACGAGGTTACGTCCGCCAGGTGCGCCGCCATCAGCGAGCGCACGTGGTTGGCCGTGACCGCCTCGCCGAGCGCGTCCTGCGGCGGCACCGGCGCTGCCAGCAGAACGAGCGCGAGACCCCAGGCCGTTGCCGCCCCCGTACCGAACCAGGCGAGCCCCCGCCACCAGCCGTGCCGGCCGGGCACTGCAGCGGCAGGCGCGGCAGCCGCTCCGGCCTCGGACCGCACCGACTGCGCGATGCGCTCGGCCAGCCCCGCGGGCGGCGCGTGCCGCACGGCGTGGCGCCGGATCAGCGGCCCCAGCTCGTCGTCATGAATTTGCATGCTGTGTCCTTTCGGTCCCGTCCCCGGGGCGTTCATCGCGCAGGCTTTCGCGCAGCAATGCCCGCGCACGCGACAACCGCGACATCACCGTGCCCAGGGGGACACCCGCGATGCGTGCGATGTCCTCGTAGCGCATCTCTTCGAGCTCGCGCAGCACGATGACTTCGCGATAGGCCGCGGGCAGGGCGTCGATGGCGGCGTTGATGCGCTCGCCCTGCGCGCGCTGCTCCCACTGCCGGGCCGGGTCGGCGCATTCCGCGGAAGCGGGTGGCATGGCCCCGCTGTCGCGCAACTCGTCGAACTCGAGCTGGTCGGCCAGTTGCCGGTTCTGCCGCATCCAGTCGTAGCAGGCGTTGCGCACGATGCCGAGCAGCCACGGCCGTGCGCTCTCGCCGCGCAGCCCGTCGAAAAAGCGGAAGGCACGCAGGTACGCCTCCTGCACCGCATCGTCGGCCAGCTGGTCGTCGCGCAGCAGCCAGCGCGCAAGGTTCCATGCCGCATCGAGATGCGGCAGCGCGGCGGCTTCGAACTGGCGTGTGCGGTCGGTCAACGGGCTTCTTCTTCCTGCATGACGTGGCAGCTGCGCGTTCTATTCCATCTTTTTTTTGGACCGGGGAATAAGCAGGGCACGCCATGCGTCATGCCCTGTGCCGATTCTCTTCCTACTCTTTCAGGAGTTCTTCATCATGATCGCCATTCCCGGGTTTGTGCGCATCCTCGTCGTTCTCGCGGCGCTGGGCGCTTCGGCCTTCTGCGCATTCGCAGCCGGCCCCAAGGCCTACGTCGGCAATTTCAAGGACAGCACGGTCAGCGTGATCGACACCGGCACCGAGCGCGTGCTCGCCACCGTGCCGGTGGCCACGGGGCCGGACGGCATCGTCATCTCGCCGGATGGGCGCAGCGTGTTCGTCAGCGGCTCCGGCGCCTCGGCGGTGAGCGAGATCGACGCAGCCAGCGACGGCGTGGCGCGCACCATCGAGGTCGGCAAGGGCCCGCAGGGCCTCGCCGCCACGGCCGACGGACGCTGGCTGCTGGTGGCCGTCAACGGCGACGACCGCGTGGCCTTCATCGACACCGCGACGCACGCCGTCAGCGCCACCGTGCCCGTGCCCAAGCCGCACACCATCGCCGTGCGGCCCGACGGCCGGCAGGCCTACGTCGCCTCGCAGGAGCCGGGGCACTTCGCACTGGTGGTCGTCGACCTGGCGGCGCGCACGGTGGTCGCGGAGATCCCGCTCGAGAAAGCGCCGCGCGACCTGGAGTTCGGCCACGACGGCAAGGCGCTGTACCTGACCCTGGCGGGCGTGCCCGCCGTGCAGGTGCTGGACCCGGCGACGAACCAGTGGCTGGCGCCGATACCGACCGGCGTATCGCCCCACATCGCCCAGCACTTCGCCGGCATGGCGAGCGGCGTGGTGGTCGTGCAGGGGCCGGGCGAGGTCTTGCTCTTCGACCCGGCCACGCGGGCGCCGGGCCGCAGCATCGGCGTGGACAAGCAGCCGCACTGGCTCGACCTGTCGGCCGACGGCAAGAAGCTGTGGGTGAGCAACGAAGGCTCCAACGACGTCAGCGTGGTCGACCTTGCCGGCGGCCCGATGCACACCGTGCCGGTCGGCAACGCGCCGCGCAAGGTGGCGGTGCAGCGCGCCCCGTCCGCAGGCACCGCGCATGCATCGCAGGCCGGCGTTTCCGCGCAGGTGGTGGCGATCCGCAACTTCGCCTTCGAGCCGGCGCAGATCACCGTCAAGGCGGGCCAGAGCGTGACCTGGAAGAACGACGACGGCGCGCCGCACGGCGTGGCCTTCAAGGACGGCACCGCGGGCATGGACCTCATGCTGCCCGGCAAGAGCTTCACCCGGACCTTCGACAAGCCGGGCGTGCACGACTACGCCTGCTCGGTGCATTCCTACATGACGGCGCGCGTGACGGTGCTCGCGCCCTGAGGGAAGGCTCAGCGCTCCTGCAGCGCCTGGTAGAGCTTCAGCGCCGTGCGCGCCGTCTGCTCGTCGCAGATCAGCACCGACAGCAGCCTGGCCCGCAGCACCGCCGCAATGATCGGCGCCTTGTTCTCGCCGCCCGAGGCGACGATCACCGTCGGGATGCGCGCCAGCTCCTCGAGTGAGGGCGCGACCACGCGCTGGTTCAGCGCATGCTTCACCGGGTTGCCGTGGCGGTCGAGGAACTGGCCGATGATGTCGCCCACCGCCTTGGCCTGGCGCAGCTCGGCCACCTGCACGTCCTTCGGCAGGCCGTAGCGCACCAGCAGCGAGCGCGTGCTCAGGTCGCCCACGCTCAGCAGCGCCACGTCGTTGGCCGCGATCTGGCCGAAGGCTTCCTTGAAGACATCCTGCGAGACGATGGTGTCGCGCGACCTGGCGCTGCCCGCGTACAGGGGCGCGGCCAGGTAGCTGCACTGCGCGCCCAGCCTCGCGGCCAGTGCGCTGGCCGTCTCGAAGGTGTTGATCTCCAGGCCGCGCGTCAGGCCGCCCATCATCGAGTTGACGTGCACCTCGGGCCATTGGCCCGGCGCGACGTGGCGTATGGCCTCGCGCAGGGTGGCGCCCCAGCCCACGCCCACGCCGCGCACGCGGTTCGTCTCGATGTGCCTCGACAGGTATTCGCCGGCCGTTCGCCCCAGCAGCACGGGAATGAGATCGGGGCTCTCGGGCGTGGGAATGATCGTTGCCTCGCGCAGGCCGCAGACGCTGCGCAGTTCTTCTTCCAGCCGCAGGCAGCTCTCGTGGCGCGAGTTGATCTTGATGCTGACCAGCCCGCTCTCGCGCGCCTCGCCCAGCAGGCGGTTCACGCGCAGCCGCGTGAGGCCGAGCTTCGTGGCGATGCCGTCCTGCGTCAGGCCCTCCATGTAGTAGAGCCAGGCCACGCGCACCGCCACCTGATCTTCCTCAGCCATCCGAATTCTCCGTGGTTGTCGTCGTCGATTCTGCGGCCGCGATGGTGGCACGGGTGTGGCGGATTCCGCGCCGCGGGCCCGCCGATCTACGGGTAGTCACGTGGTTGAAACAAATGTCTTTCAAACTATACACTTGTTCATCGACCGGAAAACGGCGTCCAGATTGCAGGAGACATGAGCGATTCGTCATCCCCCCTGAAGGCCGCGCTGCGCGATGCGGCGGTCACCAAGGAAGTCGTCATCGAGCACGCCGCGGTGCGCTCGCTGCCCGGCGTGCTGCAGCGCTGCGCGCCGGGCCGGCGCTGGATGCTGGTGGCCGACGAGAACACCTGGGATGCGGTGGGCGCGTCGGCGCAGGCCCTGCTCGAATCGCAGGGCGTGTCCTGTGCGCCGCCGCTGGTCTTTCCTGCGAAGCCTCGCCTGAAGCCGCGCGTGGCGCGCTCGGCGGCCATCGCACAGCAGCTTTCCGCGCAGGCGGCCACGCCGATCGCGGTGGGCTCGGGCGTCGTCAGCGACCTGGCCAAGCATGCGGCCTCGCTCGCCGGCCAACCCTATGTGTGCCTTGCAACCGCCGCCTCCATGGATGGCTACGCGGCCTCCGGCGCCGCGCTGCTCGATGAAGACGGCTTCAAGCGCACGCTCGCATGCCCGCCGCCGGTGGCGGTGCTGGCCGACCTCGACGTGCTGCGCGCCGCGCCGGCGCGCATGACGGCCTGGGGCTACGGCGACTTGGCCGGCAAGGCCGTGGCCGGCGCCGACTGGCTGCTGGCCGACGCGCTCGGCGTGGAGCCCATCAATCCGCGTCCCTACGCGCTGGTGCAGGACCATCTCGGCGACTGGCTCGGCGCGCCGCAGCGCCTGGCCGTGCACGAGCCGCAGGCACTGGCCGGCTTGCTGGCCGGCCTGCTGGTCAGCGGCTTCGCCATGCAGGCGCATGGCAACTCGCGCCCCGCGAGCGGCAGCGACCACCAGTTCTCGCACCTGTGGGAAATGGAAAACCTGCAGGTCGATGGCGAGCCCGCGGCGCATGGCGCCTGCGTGGGCGTCGGCTGCGTCGCCATGCTGGCGATGTACGAATGGCTCATTGCGCAGCCCGCGGCCGCAATCGCGGCTGCCGCAGCGCAGGCGCATGACGGCCAGGACGAGGCCGCGCTGTCGCGCGAGATCGAGGCCGCCTTCGGCAATGAGGAATTCAGGGCCGCTGCGCGCGGCGAGATGAATGCGAAGGCCGCACTCGGCAGCCGCCGCGCCCGCCTCGACCAGCTGGTGCGCACCTGGCCCGCGCTGCGCGCACAGCTGAAGCGCCAGCTGATCGGCGCGCGCGACATGCAGCAGCGGCTGGCCACCGTCGGCGGCGCGAGCCATCCCGAAGAACTCGGCATCGGCGCCGCCAGGTTCGCCGCCGACCACCGCCGCGCACGCCTCATCCGGCGCCGCTACACGCTGCTCGACCTGCTCGACGACCTGGGCTGGCTCGACCGCGCAATCGCCGGGCAGTTCGCGCCCGGCGGTTTCTGGACCGCCTGAACGCAAGAACACCCCCGGCATCGACACACCCCACAGGAGAACGCGATGAAGATCCAACGACGCAGCACGCTGGCCATGCTGGCCCTTTCATCCACGCTCTGGCTCGCGAGCGGCACACCCGCCGCCGCGCAGCCGGTGCAGGTGCAGTGGTGGCACGCGATGGGCGGCGCGCTCGGCGAGCGCGTGGAAGAACTGGTGAAGAATTTCAACAGCTCGCAGAACAAGTACGCCGTCACCGCCGTCTACAAGGGCAACTACGACGAGGTCATCAACGGCACCATTGCTGCCTACCGCGCCAAGCGCGCGCCGGCGCTCGTGCAGATCTACGAGCGCGGCTTCATGACCATGCTGCTGTCCGATGCAACCATGCCGGTGCAGGACCTGCTCGACCAGCGCGGCTACAAGGTCGAATGGGCCGATTTCGTGAAGCCGGTGGCCGGCTTCTACAGCTACAAGGGCAAGCTGATGACGATGCCCTTCAATTCGTCCTCGCCGATCCTCTGGTACAACAAGGCGCACTTCGAGAAGGCCGGCTTCGCCGGGCCCGCGCAGACCTGGCAGGAGCTGGAGAAGCAGCTCTACGCCATCAAGCAGAAGGGCATCTCGGCCTGCGGCTCGGTGCTCGCGGGCGACTACCACTGGAGCCTGCTCGAGAACTACAGCGCCATCAACGACCTGCCCTATGCCACCAAGGCCAACGGCTACCAGGGGCTGGACACCGAGTTCGTCTACAACAAGACCTCGGTGGTTTCGCAGGTGGCGCGCATCAAGAAATGGATCGACGACGACGTGATGCAGATCGCCGGCCAGGGCCTGAGCCCCGAGCAGCTCTTCACCTCGGGCAAGTGCTCCACCTACTTTGCCTCGACCGCTGCACACAGCGGCATCGAGCGCGAATCCAAGATCGACTGGAGCGCCACCTACCTGCCGTGGGAAGAGGGCAAGCAGCCGAAGAACAGCACCATCGGCGGCGCGTCGCTCTGGGTGATGAAGGGCCAGAAGCCGGCCGAGTACGAGGCCGTGGCCGCCTTCCTCGACTACATCGCCAAGCCCGAGACGCAGTTCTGGTGGGTCAAGGCCACGGGCTACGTGCCGCTGACCAACAAGGCCTACGAGTTGGCCAAGTCGCAGGGCTACTACAAGGAGCATCCGACGCGCGAGATTGCGATCCTGCAGCTCACGCGCGGCACGCCCACGGCCAACTCCACGGGCTTTCACTTCGGCAACTTCACGCAGACCATGATGGCGCAGCGCGACGAGTTCCAGAACGTGGTGGCCGGCAAGAAGACGCCGCAGGTGGCCATGGACGATGCCGTCAAGCGCGGCAACGAGATCCTGCGGCAGTACGAGAAGCTCAACAAGGGCCGCTACTGAGCGGGCGGTACCCATGGCGGCAGCGATCGAAGCGGGCCTGAAGCGTGCGCACTTCAAGGACGTGCGCCTGCCGGCGCTGCTTTTGCTGCCGCAGCTCGCGATCCTGCTGTTCTTCTTTTTCATTCCGTCGTTCCGCGCGCTCGGGCAGGCCTTCTTCCTGTCCGATCCGTTCGGCAACACGGTGCACTTCGTCGGCTTCGACAACTTTGCGCAGCTGCTGCAAAGCGCCACGTACCACGAGTCGGTGCAGGTCACGGTGGTGTTCACCATTTTGCAGAACCTGCTGACCATCGCGGTGGCGCTGGTGCTGGCCTTTGCGAGCGACCGCGTGATCCGCGGCCGCGGCGTCTACAAGGCGATCATCCTGCTGCCCTATGCGATTGCGCCGGTCATCGCGGGCATCCTGTGGGCCTTTCTCTTCAATCCGGCAGTCGGTCCGCTCGCGCAGCTGCTGCATGCGATCGGCCTCGCGTGGGACCCGAACCGCGTGGGCTCGGACGCGATGATCCTGGTCATCCTGGCGGCCTCGTGGAAGCACGTGTGCTACGACTACATCTTTCTGCTGGCCGGTCTGCTGGCGGTGCCTTCTTCCTTGATGGAGGCGGCGGCGGTCGATGGCGCGGGGCCGCTTCGGCGCTTCTTCACCATCGGGTTGCCGCTCTTGATGCCCACGATGTTCTTCCTGGCCGTGATGAACTTCGTCTACGGCTTCTTCGAGATCTTTGCCATCGTCGATGCGGTCACGCAGGGCGGACCGGCGGGCGCGACCAACGTGCTGGTGTT
Organism: Variovorax sp. V116; assembly: GCF_041154435.1. NCBI lineage: Bacteria > Pseudomonadati > Pseudomonadota > Betaproteobacteria > Burkholderiales > Comamonadaceae > Variovorax > Variovorax sp. V116. The sequence continues at coordinate 4,142,135 of NZ_AP028661.1, read as the reverse complement.
CAAGGTGTATGTCGACGGCTTCATCAACCTGGACCTTGGCTCGTCAGCGGCGCAGTCGGTCATCCTGATGATCTTCGCGCTGCTGATGACATTGCTGCAGTTCCGCTACGTGGAGCGGCGCGTGAGCTACGACGTATGACGCGCGGCGCAAAGGACTCATCGCATGATTGAACGCGCTCCCGTTCTCGACGGCATCTGCCACGCCATCCTGCTGGTGGGCGTGGCCTTTGTCTGCGTGCCGCTCTACCTGGCCTTCGTCGCGGGCTCGCTCACCATCGCAGAAGTGCAGCATGTGCCGCTGCCCTGGCTGCCCGGCGACCAGTTCGTGCAGAACCTGCGCACCGCATGGATGCAGGCCAACTTCGGCCGGCTGTTCTTCAATTCGTTCATCGTGGCGGCGGGCATCACGGTGGGCAAGATCGCGGTGTCGCTGCTGTCGGCCTTTGCCATCACGTACTTCCGCTTCCGTTTTCGCATGACGGCGTTCTGGCTCATCTTCGTGTCGCTAATGCTGCCGATCGAGGTGCGCATCTCGCCCACCTACGAATCGGTGGCGAACGCGGCGCTGCCGCTGCAGTGGCTGGTGGAGGCGCTGCACCTTTCGTCGGCGTGGAATGCCATCACGGGCCACACCATCGACATCCAGCTGCAGTGGAACATGGTCGACACCTACCCGGGCCTCATCCTGCCGCTGATCGCCTCGGCCTCGGCCACCTTCCTGTTCCGCCAGTTCTTCCTCACGGTGCCCGACGAGCTGTGCGAGGCGGCGCGGATCGACGGCGCTTCGCCGATGCATTTCTTCTGGACCATCCTGCTGCCGCTGTCGCGCTCCAACATCGCGGCGCTCGCGATCATTCTTTTCCTGTACGGCTGGAACCAGTATCTCTGGCCGCTGCTCTTCACCACCGACAAGGACATGGCCACCGCGGTGATCGGCCTCAAGCACCTGATCCCGCGCGCCGATTCGCAGCCCGCCTGGAACGTGGCGATGAGCGCCGCGCTCCTCACGATGCTGCCGCCCATCATTGTGGTGGTGGCGCTGCAGCGCTCGTTCGTCAAGGGGCTGGTGGACAGCAGCAAATAGGCAAAGGACATTGCAGAAATGATCATCGTCGGACACCGCGGCGCGCGGAACCTCTGGCCCGAGAACAGCATGGGCGGCTTCCGCCGCCTGATCGCGCTGGGCGCGGATGCGGTCGAATTCGACGTGCAGGAAACGCGCGACGGCAAGGCCGTGGTCATCCACGATCCGCTGCTCGACCGCACCACCGAAGGCACGGGCGCGGTGCGCGAGCACGATGCGGCCGAGGTGCTGGCCACGCGCCTGCGCAAGGGGCAGGGCGCGCAGGAAGAACAGCGGGCCGATGAAGCCGGCGAATGCGTGCCCTCGCTGGCCGAGGTGCTCAAGCTCTTCGCGCCCACGCGCATGGAGCTGCACGTCGAGATCAAGACCGACGCCGCCGGCGAGCTGCCGCCCGGCGCCATCGCGCGCACGGTGCAGGCGCTGCACGATGCGGGCGTGGCCGAGCGCAGCATCCTGACCTGCTTCGTGCCCGAGGTGCTGGCGCAGGTGCTCGCCCACTGGCCGCGCGGACGCGTGCTGGCTTCGCTCGACCACCGTTCGGCTGAAATGCTGGGCGGCATCACGCGTGCGCTGGCGCGCTACGCGGCGCTGCCGGGCTGCATCGTCGCGGTCGAGAAAAAGCTCTTGGCCGCCACCTGGCCGCAATGCCTGGCCGCGCTCGGCAGCGAGCGGCTGGGTGCCTGGGTGGTCAACGAGCCCGATGAAATTGCACAATGGCTCGCCATGCCCCTGCGCCAGATCACCACCGACCGACCCGACCTGGCGCTGGCCGCGCGCGCAAGGACATGAGGGTCTCGCGCCGCCGCCTGCTGCTCGGCGGAATGGCCGCTGCCTCGCTGGGCCACCCGTTCCTCCGGCTCCACGCGCAGCAGGCCGCGCGCGGGTTTCCGTTCACGCTGGGCGTGGCGTCCGGCAGCCCCAGGCCCGACGGCATGGTGCTGTGGACCCGGCTGGCGCCCGATCCGCTGCAGGGCGGCGGCATGGGCGAGGCCCCGGTCGACGTGCAGTGGGAAGTGGCACACGACGAGGGCTTTGCACGCATCGCGGCAAGGGGCAGGGCGACGGCCACCGCGGCGCTCGCGCATTCGGTACATGTCGAGGTGCAGGGCCTCGCGCCCGGCCGGCCTTACTGGTACCGCTTCACGGCTCTTGGCGCGCGAAGCCCCGCCGGCCGCACCCGCACCGCGCCGGCCGAAACCGATGCCGCACCGCAGCCGCTGCGCTTTGCCTTCGCGTCATGCCAGCAGTACGAGCAGGGCTACTACGCGGCCTACCGCGACATGGCGATGCAGCCTTTGGACTTCGTCGTGCACCTGGGCGACTACATCTACGAAAGCTCCTGGGGCTCGCGCCATGTGCGCCATCACCAGGGCGGCATTCCCACGCAGCTCGGCGAGTTCCGCGACCGCTATGCGCTCTACAAGACCGATCCGCACTTGCAGGCCGCGCACGCCGCCTTCCCCTGGCTCGTGACCTGGGACGACCACGAGGTGGCGAACGACTACACCGACGATGTTTCGCCGCGCAGCATCGATCCCGCGCAGTTCCTGGCGATCCGCGCCGCGGCCTATCAGGCCTGGTACGAGCACATGCCCGTGCCCGCCAGCATGCGGCCGACCGGCGCCGCGGCCACCATCTACGGCCGCCACCGTTTCGGCCGCATGCTCGACGTGTTCCTGCTCGATGGGCGGCAGTACCGTTCGCACCATGCCTGCCTGGCCGGCCGCAGCGCCTCGCCGCTGGCCGACTGCGCCGACCGGCTGGCACCGGAGCGCAGCTTCCTCGGCGCCAGGCAGGAGGCCTGGCTCGCGAACGAACTGGCCGCACCGCCGGCCCGCTGGACCGTGATCGCCCAGCCCACGCTGCTGGCCGAGGCCGACCGCAAGCGCGGCCCCGAGCACGGCTACTGGATGGACGGCTGGGACGGCTACGCCGCCTCGCGCACGCGCCTGCTCGACGGCCTGGCCGCGAACCAGGCGCGCGGCGGCGATGCGCTGGTCATCAGCGGCGACGTGCATGCCTTCTGGGCCGCCGACCTGCGCCGCGAGCCGCAGGGGCCGGCGGTGGCCACCGAATTCGTCGGCGGCGCCATCACCTCCGAAGGCCCCAGCGCCGCCGGCGTGGCCAACATGCTCGCCAAGAACGAGCACCTGCGCTACGGCCGCGGCGACAAGCGCGGCTATGCGCAGATGGCGCTCGATGCGCGCGGCTGCACGGTCGAGTTCCGCGCCGTGGACGACGAAAAGGCCGAGGACGCCGCTGTCGCGCCGATGGCGCGCTTTGCGGTGGAGCGCGGCGCGCCCGGCGTGCATCTTGAAAGCACCTGATCGCTGCAGCCTTGCGCCGTCGTGACTATGATGGCCGTCGCACTTCCATCGCCCGGAGCGACACCCCCATGAGCATTCCGACCACCCGACTCGGCCGCACCGGCCTCACCGTCTCGCGCCTTGCGCTCGGCACCATGACCTTCGGCCTGCAGACCGACGAGGCCGTGTCGCACCAGATTCTCGACAAGGCCGCCGAGGGCGGCATCAACTTTCTCGACACCGCCGACGTGTATCCGCTCGGCGGCACCGTCGAAACCACGGGCCGCACCGAAGAGATCATCGGCCGCTGGCTGCACAAGCAGGGCGCCGCGGGCCGCCGCCGCTTCGTGGTGGCCACCAAGGCCGTCGGCAAGGTCGGCCCCAGCAGCTGGGACCAGGGCGCCTCGCGCAAGCACCTGCTCGACGCCATCGATGCCTCGCTCAAGCGGCTGCAGACCGACCACGTCGACCTGTACCAGCTGCACAGCGACGACCGCGAGACGCCGCTCGAAGAGAGCCTGGAGGCGCTCGACGTCATCGTCAAGTCGGGCCGCGCGCGCTACATCGGTGTCTCCAACTTCCTGGCCTACCGGCTGGCACGCGCGCTCGGCAAGGCCGAGCTGCACAAGCTCACGCGCTATGTGTCGGTGCAGCCGCGCTACAGCCTGCTGTTCCGCGAGATCGAGCGCGAGCTGCTGCCGCTCGCGGGCGAAGAGGGCCTGGGCGTGATTCCCTACAACCCGCTGGCCGGCGGCCTGCTCACCGGCAAGTACAAGCCCGGCGCCGCGCCCGAGCAAAACACCCGCTTCACGCTCGGCACGGCCGGCGGCATGTACCAGGACCGCTACTGGAACGAGCGCAGCTTCAACACCGTGACCCAGCTGCACAAGCTGGCCGACGAAGCCGGCGTGCCGCTGGCCACGCTGGCGGTGGCCTGGGTCATGGCCAACCCGCTCATCACCGCGCCGCTGCTCGGCGCGAGCCGTCCCGAGCAGCTCGACGCCACGCTGGCCGCGGCCAGCTACAGGCTGGACCCCGCGCTCAAGCAGAAGCTCGACGAGCTCACGGCCGAATACCGCAAGGGCGACGCGCCCAGGTAGGCAGCCAAGGAGTGAACACCCCCCAACTCGCGCTGCTGCCATGGCACAGCTGATGTCGCTGCTGGTGCAGAACGCGATCGCGATCGTCTTCGCGGCGAGCTTTGCCGCGCGCCTCGGACTGCCGGTGCCCGCGGCCGCGGTGCTGGTGGTGTCGGGTGCGCTGCTGGCGGCCGGCAATGTCTCGGTGGCGGGCGTGGTGCTGGCTGCGGTGCTGGCCAACGTGCTGGGCGATGGCGCGTGGTTCTATGCCGGGCGCCGCTTCGGCTACCGTTTCATGCGGCTTCTGTGCCGCATCTCGCTGTCGCCCGATTCATGCGTGCGGCGCGGCGAATCGCTGATCGGCCGGTGGGGCGGCCTCTCGCTGGTGGCCGCCAAGTTCGTGCCGGGCGTCTCGGTGGTCGCGCCGCCGATGGCCGGCGCGCTGGGCATGTCGGTGTGGCGCTTCATCGGCTTCGACATCGGCGCCGCGCTGGTCTGGACCGTCGTCTTCCTCGGGCTGGGCTGGGCCTTTCGCGACCAGATCCAGGAGGTGCTGGCGATGCTGGCCCAGGCCGGCGGCATCGCGACCGCGGCCCTGGTGGTGGTGCTGGCCGTGATGCTGGCGGTGCGCTACTGGCGCCGGCGCGCCTTCATGCGGCTCACGGGCATGCCGCGCATCAGCGTGGACGAGCTGCACGAGCTGCTCGCGAGCGAGGCGCCGCCGCTGGTGATCGACGTGCGCGGGGAGGCCGGCGTGCAGGTCGATCCGCGCCGCATTCCCGGGGCGCTGCCGTACACGCTCAAGGCACTGCAGCAGCGGCATCCGGAATTGCCGTTGGTCGGCGGGCGCGACGTGGTGCTTTACTGCAACTGCCCCAACGAGGTGTCGGCCGCGCTGGCTGCGCGCGTGCTGCTGGCGCGCGGTGCGCGGCGCGCACTGCCGCTGACGGGCGGGCTCGACGCCTGGGTGGCCTCGGGCCGGCCGACGAGCCTGCACTGAGGCCGTTCGGCGGCGCTCAGTCCAGCCGCACCATCGGGCAGGACAGGACCATTCGCTCATCGCGGGGCGAGTGGCGCCAGCCGGGCAGGGCGCGCTTCTGGTACGCCTCGAGCGATGGGTAGCCCTGCACGCTCCAGCCGTAGGTGCTGATCTGCTCCGCCTCGACCACTTCGTAGCGGCACTGCCGGCTGCGCGCCATGAGGCGAAAGACGATGCGGCCATGCTCCGAGGCAAGGTCTTTCTCCAGCACGCTGTAGCGGCCGGGCTTGCAGATGCTGAAGCTCGAATTCCATTCGATGGTTTGCGTCCGCACGTACAGCCCGCCCGAACATGCGCGCCCCGTGCCGCTGAACACGGCCGTGAAGGGCGCCGCGGCAATGGCCGTGCCAGCCAGGGCAAGAAGGGCCAGTGCGGCCATCCAGCGGTTCTGCATGCGATCTGCTCCCGTGTGTTGCGTCCCCCGTGCCCTTGCGATCTTAAGGTTCTCGGCGCCGCCCGGTGGTAGTCTTGCCTCCCGATGAACCTCCGCACCAAGATCGTCGCGCTGGCCGTTGCACCGCTGCTGGTTGCACTGGTGCTGGTGGCCCTGGCGGTGCGCCACCAGGAGCATGACCTGGCGCAGCGCGAGCGCGCGCTGATCGAGAAAAGCTACATGGCCCAGCGGCGCAGCGAACTGCGCAGCTACGTCGACCTTGCCGTGAGCACCGTGCGGCCGCTGTACGACGCCGGCCAGGACGACGAGCAAGCCCGCAGCGAGGCCCTGCGCCGCCTGGCCGCGCTCGACTACGGCGACGACGGCTACTTCTTCGTCTACGACATGCAGGGCCGCTCGCTCATGCATTCGCGCCAGCCCGATCTGGTGGGCCAGAACCTCTGGGACATGCGCGACTCGCGCGGCCGCTTCACCATCCAGGACCTGATCGCGGGCGCGCGCGCGGGCGGCGGCTATGTGGAGTACGAATGGCGCAAGCCCTCCAGCGAGCAGATGGCGCCCAAGCTCGGCTACGTCACTGCGCTGCCGCGCTGGAACTGGATGGTCGGCACCGGCCTGTACCTGGACGACATCGAGGCCACCATGCAGGCGCTCGACCGCCAGATGAGCGCCAACGTCACCACCACGCTGCTGTGGATCGCCGGCATCGCGGCGCTGTGCCTGGGCGTGGTGAGCGCCACCGGGCTGCTGCTCAACCTCAGCGAGCACCGCACGGCCGAGGCCAAGCTGCGGCTGCTGGCGCGGCGCGTGGTGCAGTCGCAGGAAGAAGAGCGCGGCCACCTCGCGCGCGAGCTGCACGACGGCACCAGCCAGACGCTGGTCTCGGCCAAGCTGCTGATCGAATCGGCCGTGGATGCGCTCGACCGCGAGCGCCAGCCCGCGCCGCCCGCGCTGAGCAAGGCGCTGCAACGGCTCAACGATTCGCTGATCGAGGTGCGCCGCATCTCGCACCGCCTGCGGCCGGCCCTGCTCGACACGCTCGGCCTGCCCGCCGCGCTCGAGCGCCTGGGCGACGAATTCGCCGAAGAGGGCGCCATCGACGCCTCCATCATGATCGAGGGCGAGGCCTTCGAGCTCTCGCAGGAGGCCAAGACCGCGCTCTTCCGCGTCACGCAGGAGGCGCTCACCAATGTGCGCAAGCACGCGCAGGCGCACCGCGTGCACATTGCGCTGGGCTTTTCCGACGAGGACGGCGTGCGGCTTTCGATCGGCGACGACGGCATCGGCTTCGACGTGGAGGCGATGCAGCTCGATGCGCGGCGCGGCATCGGCCTGCGCAACATGCGCGAGCGCATGGAGTCGATCGGCGGGCGCCTGGACGTGCAATCGGGCGAAGGCGGAACCACCATCGTGGCCGAAGTGCCGGCCCGCAGCGCGAGGCCCGAGCCGGCATGAAGAACGACGCCGCCCCCGTCCGCCTCTTCCTGGTCGACGACCATCCGCTGGTGCGCGACGGCCTGCGCGCGCGGCTCGGCGCCATGCCGGGGCTGGAGATCGTCGGCGAGGCCGGGAGCGCGGCCGAGGCGCTGGCGCTCATCGAAACGCTCCAGCCCGACCTGCTGCTGATGGATGTCGGCATGAAGGACATGAACGGCATCGACCTGGCCGCACTGGTGCTGCAGCGCCATCAGCCCGCGCCGCACGTGGTGATGCTCAGCATGTACGACAACCCCGAATACGTGCAGAAGGCCCTGCAGGTGGGCGCGCGCGGCTATGTGCTGAAGGACGCGCCCGCGGCCGAGATCGTCGCGGCCATCGAGGCGGTGTCGGCCGGCGGCACCTTCCTGAGCCCGGCCGTGTCGAAGAAGCTGTTCCGCAACCAGGCGCCCAGGCCGCTGCTCACGCCGCGCGAGAGCGAGATCCTCAGCGCGCTGGGCCGCGGGGAATCGAGCAAGCAGATCGCGCGCGACCTGGGCCTGAGCGTGCGCACCGTGGAGGCGCACCGGCAGAGCATCAAGCGGCGGCTGGGCATCGAAGGGCAGGCGGAACTCATCAAGTATGCGGTGGAGCATGCGCGGGAGTTCGGGCAGGGCTGAACCGCGCTGTCCTTCTCCAGTCAAACCATACCTATCCAGGTCCATTTCACATGTCCGACCTTCCTCACAGCCCCGCCGCGGACCGCAACAAGCAGCCCATCCTCGAAGCGCTGGGCCGCATCCTCGGCGAGCGCGGCAGCGCGCTCGAGATCGCATCCGGCACAGGCCAGCACGCTGCCTGGTTCGCCGCAGCGATGCCCCAGTGGGCCTGGCAGCCCACCGACGCAGACGCGCGCGTGCTCCCCGCGATTGCAAGCCGCGTCGCGCAGGCCGCGCTGCCCAATCTCCGTGCGCCGCTGCTGCTCGACGTGATGGCGCCTCGATGGCCGTCGCAAGGCGCCGCGTTCGCTCGAGCAGAAGAAAAGTTCGATGCGATCTACTGCGCCAACATGCTGCACATCGCGCCCTGGGCCGCATGCGCCGCGTTGATGCAAGGCGCCGCACGGCATCTGCTTGCCGATGGATTGCTGGTCACCTACGGCCCCTACTTCGAAGAAGAAGCCCCACCGGCGCCGAGCAACCTGGCGTTCGACCAAGACCTGCGCGCCCGCAATTCCGAATGGGGCATTCGCCGCCTGGAGGACGTGGTGGCCGAGGCGCGCCGCGCAGGGCTCGCGCTGCGCGAGCGGCATGCGATGCCCGCGAACAACCTGCTGCTGGTCTTCGGCTTCTAGGCTCAGCGCACGCGGGGCACCGCGGTGGTCAGCAGCGCCAATGCCTGGTTCAGCGTCGAGCCCGCGAAGCGCTCTCCCTTCGAATGCCCGATCCGCACCACGATGAGATCGTGCGACGGAATCACCAGCACGAACTGGCCTCCTGCGCCGAGCATGTAGTAGGCAGACGCCGGCACCGCGAGCGAGCCCATTCCATTGATCCAGAAGAAGCCGCCGTAGATCGGGCGCTTGTCCGCGGCCCAGGCCGGCGCCACGCTGCTCACGAAATTGACGAAGCCCTCGGGAAGAATGCGCTCGCCATTCCACATGCCGTCCTGCAGATAGAGATTGCCCAGGCGTGCCCAGTCGCGCGCCGACATGAAGTCGTAGCCCTGCGTGAGAAAGTTGCCGTAGGGGTCGGTCTCGATCACCATCGAGCGGATGCCGATCTTGTCGAAGAGCGCGCGCTGCGGAAACGACAGGTAGTCCTCGCCGCGCTTTTCCACCGCGAGGCGGACCAGGTAGTTGGCCAGCACCGGATCGGTGTTGCGGTAGCGGCCCACGGCACCGGGCGGCCATTGCTGCGGCCGGGTGGCGGCGTAGTTGAAGGCGTTGATGCGGCCCGTGTAGTAGTAGATGTGGTCGGGGTAGGTGCCGTTGGGGTCGAAGTCCGGATCGTCCGGCGCCTTGATGCGCAGGCCGCTCGACATCTGCAGGATGTCGGAGATCTTGATCTGCTGCCGCGCATCGCCGGCGCCCTGCCATTCGGGAATCGGCGCCGGCTGGTCGAGCTTGTACACGCCCTGCTTGATGAGCACGCCCATCATCGTCGCCACGACGCTCTTGCCCATCGACCACGATTCGAGCGGCGTCGCCGGGCCGATGCCGCTCATGTAGCGCTCGGCGACGATGCGGCCCTTGTGCGTGACCACGAAGGCCGATGTGTAGGCCTCGGGCACGGCGAACGCGGCATCGACGGCCTGGTTCACCTTGGCCATGTCGACCTCTGCGGGCGGCGCATCGCCCGGCAGCACGTCGCCCATCGGCCATGGCTGCGTCGCGGGGTCGGGCAGCGTGCTCCGGACTTCGACGGGCGTGAAGAACACGTCGTCCCGGCCGGCCGGCAGCGTGACGCAGCCTTGCGAACCGAAGTGGCGCGCCACCAGCGTCGGGCCATTGGGAATCGAGATGCGAACCTCCTTTTTCACGCGGTCGACCACGGGCTTGCCGACGTTCTTGCGCTGGTCATAAGGGCCCACGAAATAGCCCAGGCTTTCGGCGGCGACGTCGGGGGCGATGCCGGTGATGAACACGGCGGAACACATCGTCTTGGCATAGCCGGAGGTGTGGTGCTCCAGCACGTTGCCGGGCGGCGGCACGTAGGGCGTGTTGATTTCGAGGGGCCGTGCGCGGGCAATGAGCGCTTCGCGTTCCGGCAGCTGCGCCGTGGTCGGCGGCAAGGGTGCGCCGATGCCGATCCCCCCGCCACCTCCACCCCCGCCACCTCCACCCCCGCCGCCGCCGCCCCCACCGCAGGAGGCCAATGCAGCCGCCAGGCCCAGTGCCGCGGCGGTGGTGGCGAGGGAGCGGCGGATCGAGCACTTCATTTGGCGGTCCTTGGGTTTTCGCGAGAGTCGATGGCGGTGTGCAACTTTCGACACCGGCGGGATTGTGGGTGAATCCCGGAAGGGCGGCCAGCGCTTTCGAGTGCAGTGCGTGCGATGTAGCGCCAAGGTTCTCACCACTGGATTCGATGATTGCGGAGTCCCCGCATCGTGCTTGCCTGCAGGACGCGGCAATATTCCATGATCGCAGGAGACGGCCCGTGTGAACGTAGCCTTTCGGGTGGCTGGCAGCACGAACTTGAGTCGATAAGATGCGGCGGACTCACAGTGGTCCATGGTCAGTTCGCTGGGCCAAGCTAGATAGGCACAGGAAGGAAAAACAGATGCCACTTCCCGAAATGGCAAAGCCGATATCGTTCGAAGCGATATGGAAGAACTACCCCAGTGATGACCCTTGCGTGAACCCCCGCACGGGCAAGAAGGCGTATGACGATCAATGCGCAATACGGGTCGGCATTGCGTTGGAAAAGTCGGGTGTCAGTTTCAAGTCATTTCCCGGCCCACGCTGCGAATTTGGCCCTTCCGGAAACGGAATGGTGCTGCGCGCGACCGAATTGGCCAACTGGCTGATGCGTCGTCCGTTCGCTGGCTGTCCAGATGCGGAAACACACCAGGGAAAAAGCTTCGACAAGAGTCCCTCCGGTCGCACGGGCATCATCTATTTCGAGGACTACTGGTTGCGTACCGCTGAGGCGATGTTTCCCACTGGAGATCACATCGACCTGTGGGATCGAAATCGATTGACGCCGTCATGGACGACGTTCCTTCGCTTCTCGCTCGGCATTGATACCTTGCGATCACCGTGGAGCGGCAACGGATACCTCTACTCCGATCTGCACGCGTCGCGTCGAGTTGTCTTCTGGCCGATAAGCTGATGAAGCGCCCGATCTTCACCCTGTGCGGGGCTTTGCTCGGCGTCGCTCTGTTCCTGGGCTTGCCCATCCTCTTTTCGCTCGCGTTTCCAGGTACGGGGATCGGGCATCACGGCGAAGATGAAGCCGCTCGGATGCTGCGCGTGTATGTCGTCATGGGTGGCGCGGCCTCTGCCGCGTTGGGTGCCTGGGTCGGCGGCGTCGCCGCGACGAGTCCGCGGCGGGCGCTTGGAATGCTTGCTGCCATTGCGGCCGCCAGCATCGCCTTCGGCATCGTTCCGATCCAATTGCCGATGAAGCCCGAGAACGCGATGGCTGTTGGCATTGGAGCCTGGGCCATCGTCAGCGCAGGTCTCGCCGCGTTGGCGGCACGCAAGAAGAGCGAAACCTCTGCGTAATGCCAGCGCTTCGGGATGCTAGCGGCACATGTCGTACCCGCCGGTCTCCAGGTGGAAGTGGTCCTTGTGCGCGGCGTTGTAGTCGGGGCCCAGCACGCCATTGAAGAAACGGCAGGCGCCGCGGTGCGCATCGCGCAGAAGCAGCGGCGCCGGATCGTCCGTGCTTGCGGCACTGCCGTCGCGGGGCCAGTCATGCAGCACCGTGATGCGGCGGCCGTCGGCCAGCGTGAGGCCGGCGACGTCCAGCGCATCGGCCGTGGCATGCCGGCTGCGCGAAGCGCCCGGCACGGCGCCTTCGCCGCGGTTCACGTTGCGGCAGGCGTAGCTGCCGAGATGCTCGATGGCCGCCACCGGCTGGCCGAAGCGCTGCCTGGCGGCTGGCTGCAGCGCGTGCCGCTCCCACATGAAGAAGGACAGTGCCATCGGGCAGCTCAGCGAAGGCGAAGTGCCCAGGCGCACGCCGGCGGAGCGCAGCCGCACGGCGTTCTCGAAGCCGCAGCCGGGGCCGGTGACGCGGTCGGGCAGCAGGTCGTACTGCATGCCGGTTTGCGCCAGCGCCGCAAGGCAGCGCGCGGGTTCGCGGCGGGCCCGCTCGAGCTTGAAGCCGGTCAGCCAGTTGGGCGCCGCCGCCACGTCGAGCGGCGCCCACGGATTGAAGCGCTCGGGAATCTCGACGGTGCCGGTGGCGACGGCCCATGCAGCTGCGGCGAGCGCGGCGCCCGCCGCGGCCGCGGCGAGCAGCCAGCGCCTGCGGTGCGAAGGCGCGGGCTCTGCCGGACGCTCCGGAGGATCCACGGCCATGGTCCCGATCCTCAGGGCTTTGCGGCAATGAGCGGATCGAGTTCGGCCCGCACGCGCCGGATCGCCACTTCATGCCGCAGCGTCTGGGCGCCGCGTCCGTAGGTCATGGCCTTGCGGATCAGCCGCAATTGCTCGCGCTGCAACTGCGTCTTCAGGCGCCTGGCCCGCAGCCCGAAGGTCCAGCCCATTTCCCGGCGAACCTTGTAGCGCTGCAAGGGCGCGCCCAGGCGGATCCACTCGTCGTCGCGGATCAGCTCGCGCTCCGGCACGAAGTAGGCGGCCAGCGCATGCAGATAGGCGCCGTTCTCGCGTGCGGCAACTCGCCAGAAGAGCCCGGCCGCAACCATCGCGGGAATGCCCTTGACGGCGAGCATCACGGCCATGTCGCCGTAGCCGCCGTCGAAGAGGTCTTCGAGCCACGGCGAGTTCCAGATGAAATGCATCGCCCACGCAAGCGCGAAGCACAGCAGGGCGCAGGCGATCCTCGCCGCCAGCGAACGCTCCGGATGCAGCAGGAACCAGGCGACGCCGAAGGACGCGATCGTCGTGTAGGCCGCATGGCTCCACAGCCCGCTCAGCAGCCCGCGCGTCAGCAGGTTGACGAGCACCGGAGACACCTGGTTCTCGAGCGGAAAGTGCATCGAGGCGTTGACGGTGTACGTGAGGTTCTCGACCACCTGGAAGCCCAGCCCTGCCATGGCACCCACGATCAGTACCGACAGGTAGGTCTGGAACTGGTTGCGCGCCACCAGCACCAGCAGGATGACGCCGGCGATCTTCAGGAACTCCTCGGTGACCGGCCCCGCGACGGCGGCCCCCCAGAGCGCCGCGAAATCCGGCGACACCAGCTTGGCGCACAGGCTCTGGATGGCGATGTTCGCCGGCGCGGCAAAGTAGACGGCGCCGAGCCCGCCCCAGGCAAAGGCCAGCACGAAGGCTTCCGGCGGGTGCTGCTCGAGCAGGTCCAGCGTGCGGAAGACCAGGAGGAAAAGCAGCGTGTAGATGCCCCACACCAGGATGCCCAGCAGGGCCGTGACGGGCACGACGCGGAACCCCATCGAGACCATGTTGACCGTGTAGAACAGCCCGTTGACGATCAGCGCCGCCAGCAGCCAGAAGGCCGCGCGCTGCGGCTGGAAGAACGAATCGGTGCCGATCGGCCAGTCGCCGCGGTCCTGCTGGCCCTCGAAGGCGGGCGGGCTCACTGCGGTGCCTCCAGGTCCATCGATTCGAGCATGCTGCGCGCATCGGCCATTGCCTCGTTCAGGCCTTCGCTGGCACCGTAGCAATCGATCTGCACGAGCGAGCGGCGCTGCAGGTCGACCACCTGCCAGAAGCGGCCGGCCAGCTTCGATCCATAGTACGCAAAGGTCTTGCCCTGCAGGCCCCACGAGGTGACGAAGTCGGACACGTCGCCATCGATGTTCAGGCGCTGGCCGCGCTCCATGAGCCTTTGCTGGCGCACCAGCGGACCGTCGGGCCCGCCGGCCCAGGCACGCGTGGTCACCAGGAACTTGTGGCCGCCCTTGAACAGCATCAGCGACTGGCCGGCCCTGGAGCGCGACACGTCCATCTCCCATCCGCTGGCGGGAACGAACCTCGCATGGCCGACGGACACTGTTTCCCCCGCGGCCAGCGGCCGGCTGCCGGGCGTGCGGCTGTCCCAGAAGCTCAGGCCGCCCACGTAGGCGGCAATGGCGAGCAGCACCGCGAGCGCGCCTGGCCAGGTGCGGTACGGTATGCGGCGGGAGGGCTCTGGCATGCGGCGATCGTGCCATATGAACGGGCGGGACACGGGCCATGCTTGCATTGCTTCGATGCATGGCTATCCTCCACGGTCATTGCAATGAAGCTGCTTCGGAACCTCCAGGACAGAACATGAAAAAGTCGGACGCGAGCACCGGCCAGCCGGCATCGGAACTCATCTCGCAACGCATCGCCGAGCTCGGCGGCTGGCGCGGCGAAACGCTGGGCCGCATGCGCAAGCTCATCCAGCAGGCGGACCCGGAAGTCGTCGAGGAATGGAAGTGGATGGGCACGCCGGTCTGGTCGCACGGCGGCATCATCTGCACGGGCGAGTCCTACAAGGACAAGGTGAAGCTCACCTTCGCCAAGGGCGCCTCGCTGCCGGACCCGGCCGGCCTCTTCAACGCGAGCCTGGACGGCAACATGCGCCGCGCGATCGACATCTTCGAAGGCGACGAAATCGATGGGGCCGCCTTCAAGGCGCTCGTGCGCGAGGCGGTGGCGCTCAACAGCGCCGGCAAGCCCAAGCCCGCGAAGAAGACCGCCAAGTCCTGAAGGAACCACATGCACGACGCCTCCGCACCCACGCCACCTCCCCGCATGCCGCTGGCGCTGCTTCGGCTGCTCCCGATCGGCGCCTGCCTGCTGGTGCTGGGCTGTGCAGGACCGCGGGCGCCGCAGCCCGGGGCTGCCTATGCGCCGCCTGCCGTGCTGACGGCCGAGCAATCGAGCAGCGTCGCGATCCATGCGCTGGGCCTGGTCGGCACGCCGTACCGCTACGGCGGCAACACGCCGGAGGGCGGCTTCGATTGCAGCGGGCTCATCGGCTACGTGTACAGAAGCAGCACAGGCCAGGCCACGCCGCGCACGGTGGCCCGCATGGCCGGCTTCGGCCGTCCCGTGCCCGCGTCCGAACTGCGCTCGGGCGACCTGGTGCTCTTCGGCGCCTCCACGCCGTCGCACGCGGGCATCTACGTGGGGGCCGGGCAGTTCGTGCATGCGCCCTCGACGGGCGGCGAGGTGCGGCTCGACCGGCTGGACGGCATCTACTGGTCGCGCCAGCCGATGCAGGCGCGCCGGCTCTAGCCCGGAAAAAAAAGCGGCCCGAATCCCACTCAACGCGCGGGTGTTGCCGTTGGTTCTACGGGGATGCCTGCGTTGGGACGGCCTGGCCGGTGTGGCATGCTGTGCCGGTATCACCGAAGCTCGGAGAGGTCCCCCCATGAAAAAAATCCTAGCCCTGGCCGTCCTGGGCATTGCCACCATCCTCCCGGCGTTCGCGCAGCGCGGCGACTTCTACGAGAACGACCGCCGCTACTGCGCCAGCGGCCGTTCCGGCGTCGACTTCAACACCTGCATGTGGCGCATCCAGCGCGACCGCGAAGAGCGCTATGACCGCCGCGAGCAGCGCGCCTACGAACGCGAGCAGCGGCGCGAATACGAACGCCGCGAGCGCTGGGCCGAACAGCCGCCTCCGCCGCCGGCCTACCGCCAGTGGGACGGCCCGCCGCCCGGCGAGCAGCCCCGGCTCAGCGACATGCAGCAGCGCGCGCTGGACAACTGCAACCTGCTGGCGCCGCGCGACCAGCCCCGCTGCCGCGCGACGGTGATGTCGACCGTGCGCTAGGGCTGTTCACAGGCCCTTCAGGGTTTTCCATTACGCAAAGCCACGCACGCGGGCCGCGCGGTCCGACGGATGCGCCCGCGCGCCCATGCGGCAAAACTCCCGGGTTCATTCCCAGGAGACATTCCCATGCACAGCATCCGCCGCCACCTGGTGTGGCTCGTCGTGGCCGTGGCCGGCGCATTCGCGCTCGGCACCGTGGCCCTCACGCGCGGTGAAAGCGTCAACGCCCTGTGGGTGGTGACCGCCGCGGTCTGCACCTACCTGATCGCCTACCGCTACTACAGCCTGTTCATCGCCGAGAAGGTGCTGGGACTGGACGGCAACCGCAAGACGCCGGCGCACCGGCACAACGACGGGCTGGACTACGTGCCGACCGACAAGAACGTGCTGTTCGGCCACCACTTCGCGGCCATTGCGGGCGCCGGTCCGCTGGTGGGCCCGGTGCTCGCTGCGCAGATGGGCTACCTGCCCGGGCTCTTGTGGGTGCTGGCGGGCGTGGTGTTCGCGGGCGCGGTGCAGGACTTCATCATCCTGTTCATCTCCACGCGGCGCGACGGCCGTTCGCTCGGCGACCTCGTCAAGCAGGAGATGGGCACGGTGCCCGGCATGATCGCGCTGTTCGGCACCTTCATGATCATGATCATCATCCTTGCGGTGCTGGCGCTGATCGTGGTGAAGGCGCTGGCCGAATCGCCGTGGGGCACCTTCACCGTGGCGGCCACCATTCCGGTGGCGCTCTTCATGGGCGTGTACCTGCGCTACATCCGGCCGGGGCGCATCGGCGAGGTGTCGCTGATCGGCTTCGTGCTGCTGATGCTCGCCATCTTCGGCGGCCAGGCCGTGAGCCAGGACCCCGCATGGGCGCCGCTCTTCACCTTCGACGGCAAGGCGCTCACCTGGATGCTCGTGGGCTACGGCTTCGTGGCCGCGAGCCTGCCGGTGTGGCTGCTGCTGGCGCCGCGCGACTACCTGTCGACCTTCCTGAAGATCGGCACCATCATCGCGCTGGCGCTGGGCATCGTGTTCGTCATGCCCACGCTGCAGATGCCGGCGCTCACGCAGTTTGCGAATGGCGGCGGGCCGGTGTGGTCGGGCAGCATGTTCCCGTTCCTGTTCATCACCATCGCCTGCGGCGCGGTGTCGGGCTTCCATGCGCTGATCTCCTCGGGCACCACGCCCAAGATGCTCGACAACGAGCGCCATGCGCGCTTCATCGGCTACGGCGGCATGCTGGCCGAATCCTTCGTGGCGGTGATGGCGCTGGTGGCGGCCTCGTGCATCGAGCCCGGCATCTACTTTGCAATGAACAGCCCGGCCGCGCTGGTGGGCAGCACCGCGCAGCAGGCCGCGCAGACCATCTCGAGCTGGGGCTTCGTGGTCACGCCCGAGATGCTGATGCAGACCGCCAAGGACGTGGGCGAAAGCACCGTCCTCGGCCGCGCGGGCGGTGCGCCCACGCTGGCCGTGGGCATGGCCCACATCCTCCACCAGGTGATCGGCGGGCAGGCCATGATGGCCTTCTGGTATCACTTCGCGATCTTGTTCGAGGCGCTCTTCATCCTCACGGCCGTGGACGCCGGCACCCGCGCCGGCCGCTTCATGCTGCAGGACCTGCTGGGCAGCTTCGTGCCCGCGCTCAAGCGCACCGATTCGCTGGCGGCCAACCTGTTTGCCACGGCGCTGTGCGTGGCGGCCTGGGGCTACTTCCTGTACCGGGGCGTGGTCGATCCGCTGGGCGGCATCAACACGCTGTGGCCGCTGTTCGGCATCTCCAACCAGATGCTGGCCGCGGTGGCGCTGCTGCTGGGCGTGGTGGTGCTGTTCCGCATGAAGCGCGAGCGCTATGCCTGGGTGGCGATTGCGCCGGCCGCATGGCTCCTGGCGTGCACGCTCACGGCCGGCTGGCAGAAGATCTTCTCGCCCGATCCGAAGATCGGCTTCCTCTCGCACGCGGCCCGCTACACCGAGGGCCTGGCCAACGGCGTGCTGGTGGCGCCGGCCAAGACGCCCGAGGCCATGTCGCGCATCGTCTTCAACGACCGGCTCGACGCGGCGCTGTGCGCGCTCTTCATGTTCGTGGTGCTGAGCGTGCTGGTCTACAGCATCAAGGCCTGCCTCGCGGCACGCGCGGCCCACCGGCCGACCGCACAGGAGACGCCGTTCGAACCGCTCGCCGCCT
This sequence comes from Variovorax sp. V116, assembly GCF_041154435.1. Lineage (NCBI taxonomy): Bacteria > Pseudomonadati > Pseudomonadota > Betaproteobacteria > Burkholderiales > Comamonadaceae > Variovorax > Variovorax sp. V116. The sequence continues at coordinate 4,124,236 of NZ_AP028661.1, read as the reverse complement.
CGGCGGCGCGCTGAGCGGGAGGGTGCCATGGCTCTCGCATTGCCGGAAGCCGGGCGCTACTTCGCGCGCTCGCTCAAGCAGTCGCTGCGGCTCATGGTCGGGCTGCCCGACTACGACGCCTACCTGACCCACATGGCGGCCACGCACCCCGAGCAGCCGCCGATGAGCTACGAGGCCTTCTTCCGCGAGCGGCTCGAGGCGCGCTACGGCGGGGGCAAGGGGCGCTGCTGCTGAAGAGGGGCGGCGGCGGCGCCGCGCGCAAACCGCGCGGCTGTGTTTACAATCCCGCCGTTCGCGCGAAGCGAACTTTTGTTGCAGGAAGCCCCGGCCACGCGCCAGGGCGAACCGGGCAAAGGACCCAACCCAGATTTTTCTCCAGGCAGGGCGCATGCGGTTTCTCCATCGGTCGATGGAAGAAGCGGCATGGCGCTTCGCGATCCCAAAAAATCGCCCTGAGGGAAATTCTCCATGTCCGCTCGCCCGCCTGCCGTGCGTCGCCGCCTTCGCCGCACGCCGCTCTTCCTTGCCACCCTTGCCGCACTGCATTGCGCGGCCCAGGCCCAGACCTCGGCCAGCACGTTGCAGGAGATCACCGTCACCTCCGAGCAGGAGCCCGGCTATGCACCCTCGGTCGGCAGTACGGCCACGAAAGGCAGTGCGCCGCTGCGCGACATTCCCCAGGCGGTCAACGTGCTGCCCGCGCAGCTGCTGCGGGACCAGGGCGCCACCTCCATGCAGGACGCGCTGCGCAATGCGCCCGGCGTTTCCTTCAATGCGGGCGACGGCCAGCGCGACCAGGTGGTGATCCGCGGCTTCACAGCCATTGCCGACTGGTTCGTGGACGGCGTGCGCGACGACGCGCTGTACTTCCGCGACCTGTCGGACACCGAGCGCATCGAGGTGCTCAAGGGCCCGGCCGCGGTGCTGTACGGCCGCGGCTCGTCGGGCGGGCTGATCAACCGCGTGATGAAGAAGCCGATCTTCGAGCGCCCCTTCGGCGAGGTGTCGCTCGGCCTGGGCACCCATGACTTCAAGCGGCTCACCGCCGACCTCAACCGCCCCATCGGCGAGAACATGGCCTTCCGCCTGAACGTGGCGCGCGAAAAGTCGGGCAGCTGGCGCGACCAGCAGTTCATCGACCGCTACAGCATCGCGCCCTCGCTGGCCATGAAGTTCAGCCCGCAGACCGACCTGCTGCTGCAATACACCAACGCCTACGACCAGCGGCTGACCGACTTCGGCATTCCGGCGCTCAACGGCCGCCCGGTGAACGTGCCGATCGGCACCTACTACGGCTCGGCCTTCGCGAAGCGCGACGACACCACCACCACCCGCGTGCAGTCCTTCACCGCCACGCTCATCCACCGCTTCAGCGACACGCTGAGCCTGCGCAACACCACGCGCTACTACAGCTACAAGCTCGACCGCTTCAACACGCTGCCCAGCGGCACCACCGACCCGGTGCGCATGACCGTCGGCCGCACCCGCGGCTTCGTCGACCGCGACGAGAGCGGCTGGTTCAACCAGACCGACCTGACATGGCGCAACGAGCTTGGCGGCTTCAAGCAGGAGTGGCTGATCGGCGCCGAACTCGGCAAGCAGGACAAGCGTGCGTACACGGTGTCCTCGGCCACCGGCTTCGAGCGCGTGAGCATCCTGAACCCGGTCTCCGCGCCGCCGCCCATCCCGCTCGCCAGCTACCTGGCCAACAGCGCGATTCCGAGCAACTCCACCTTCAAGACGGCCGCGCTCTATGCGCAGGACCAGATCACGCTGGCGCCCCAGTGGAAGGCGCTCGTCGGCGGACGCTACGACGACTTCCGCCAGGAGACTTCCTTCGAGCGCACGCTGGCTCCCTTCTCGCGCACCGACCGCAAGTTCAGCCCGCGCGCGGGCCTGGTCTGGCAGCCGAGCGACTCGCAGTCCTACTACGTCTCGTACAGCCGCTCGTTCCAGCCTTCGGCCGAGACCTTCGCGCTGTCGGCCAACAACGCCGCCAACGATCCCGAGATCACCGTCAACAAGGAGATCGGCGCCAAGCTCGACTTCCTGGACGGCGCGCTCAACCTCACGGCCGCGCTCTTCAACCTGGAGCGCTCGGGCATCAAGAACACCGACCCGTCCAACCCGGCGCGGCAGATCAACGTGGGCACGCAGCGCACCAACGGCATGGAACTGGCGCTGGCCGGCAAGCTGCCGGGGCGCTGGGACGTCAGCGCGGGCTACGCCTACCTGGACGGCCGCATGGTCAAGTCGCTGGCCACCGTGAGTTCGCTGCAGCTGCCCATCGGCGCCGCGATGCCGGTGCAGGGCAAGGTGGCGCCGCTCACGCCGCGGCACTCGGCCTTCGTGTGGCTCATGAAGGACCTGGGCCATGGCCTGAGCGCGGGCGGCGGCGTGAACTACGTGGCCGCGCGCTATGCCTCGCTCAGCAACCTGGTGACGCTGCCTTCGTATGTCACGGCCGACCTGGCCGCAAGCTACAGGACCGAGCGCTACGAGCTCTCGGTCAACCTGAAGAACATCACGGGCAGGAAGTACTACGTGTCCGCGCACGGCAGCGTCGACAACCTGATCATGCCGGGACCGGGGCGCGAGCTGCAGGTGGCACTGACCGCAAAGTTCTGAAGCGCATGACGACGCGCAAGGGCTCAGGCGCCGGCTGAGCCTGGCTGCGCGAAATCCAGTTTCTCGCGGCCGCCGCCTGCTGCCACGATGGCCTCCACGCAAACGAGTGGTGGAGAACATCGATGGCCTCCGAATTGAATCAAATCGCAAGCTGGTCGCTGCGCTGGCGCATCGGCCTTTCGGGCGCCCTGTGCCTTGCGGCGGCGCTCTCTGCGGCGCAGCCGCCCGATGCGGGCGTCGTGCTGCACGCCGAGCAGCGTTTCCAGCTGGCACTGGAAGCGCAGGCCGCCCGCGACTACCGCGCGATGCTCGAACAGCTTCGGCAAGCGGCGGCCGAGGACCACGCCGAGGCGCAGGAGATGCTGGGCATGGTGCTGCTGGCGGGGCCGACGCTGTACGGCGCCGCCATCAGGGCCGACCGCTGCGAGGCCCGCGAGTGGATGCTGCGCGCCGCCTCGCAGGGCAGCGAGACGGCCAGGGTGCAGCTTGCCTTCCTCAACAGGCTGCGCCAGTCTCCGGCCGGCAGGAACGCCTGCGGCTGAGCCTGCGAGTGCGCGGTACGGGCAGTGACGCCTGGTTACCGCATCGTGCGCGAGGATGCGTCGCCGGAAAATGAAGGGCTAGACTCTTTGTTTGCCAAACCCTCCGCTGCGAGGCCGACTCATCATGAAACCCTGGTTGATTCCCATGGCGCTTGCCCTGGCGGGCACCGCCCACGGCGCCGAAAACTGCGAAGCCCTGCGCACCCAGATCGAAGCGAAGATTGCCGCGGCCGGCGTGACGCGCTTCGCCGTCATCACCGTCGATGCCAACGCAGAGGCGCCCGGGCAGGTGGTGGGCAGCTGCGATCTCGGCAGCAAGAAGATCGTCTACCAGCGCGAAGACGCTCCCGCCGCAGGCGCGGCCCCGGCGCGTCCGAGCGCAGGCCCGGCCGGCGAAGAGATATTGACGGAGTGCAAGGACGGCACGGTGTCCGTCGGCGGCGACTGCAAGAAGTAAGCAGGAGCCAAGCCTTGTCATCTTCCAAAGCCTTTCGCATTGCACTCTCGGCCTCGGCCGCCGCCATTGGCGGCATGGCGGCGTACTGGACCCTTCTTGCCACGCGGCAGGGGCACATCCTCTTCAACGCCAGGAAGCTTCCGGTCGTCCACCTGTCCGACGACTTTTCCACCTACTCCCACACCGTGCCGGGCGGCATGGTGCGCGGCTACGTCTACCACCCGCAGGGCGAAGAAGCGCTGCAGGACCTGTTCATCTATTTTGCCGGCCGGGGCGAGGACGTCCGCGCCACCGCGCAGGCGCTGCACTGGCTGCCGGAGGGCTTCGGATTTGCGGCGGTCAACTACCGCGGCGTGGCCGACTCCGAAGGGCATCCCTCCGAGATTGCCTCGGTGGCCGATGCGATCCAGTTTGCCAACCACCTGCGCAAGGCCTTTCCGCAGGCGCGCCTGCACGTGGTCGGCCGCAGCCTGGGCACAGGCGTGGCCATCCAGCTGGTGGCGCAGCAGGACTTCTCGAGCCTGCAACTGGTCACGCCCTACGACTCGATGCTCGAAGTGGCGAAGAAGCGCTTTCCGCTGGTTCCGCTCGCGCTCTTGCTGCGGCACCGCTTCGACTCGCTCACGCACTGCAAGGAAGTGGCCGCCAAGACCCAGGTGCTGCTGGCCGAGCGCGACGACGTGGTGCTGCCCGAGCGCTCGCAGAAGCTGATCGCGGCCTGGCCCACGCCCATCAGCGTGCAGACCGTGCCTGCCTCGGACCACCACAGCATCATGGGGCTCGAGGCGACCTGGCTCCATCTGGTCGACTTTGCGTTGACGGCCATCCTTCCCGAGCCGATCGCGGCCTGAGCTGCTGCGCAGGCGCCTTCAGACGGCACCGAGCGCCGCGAAGCCGCATTCAAGATCGCGCAGCAGGTCCGAGGGCGCCTCCAGCCCCACGTGCAGCCGCACGACAGCGCCGCGCGTGCTCCAGTCGGTCACGCTGCGCGCCGCGCGCATGTCGGCCCAAGCCACCAAGCTTTCATAGCCGCCCCAGGACGAGCCCCGGCCGAACAGCGACAGCGCATCGACGAAGCGCTCGACCGAGGCGTTGCCGATACCCGGCTGCAGCTCGAACGAGACCAGCCCGTTGGTGCCGCGGCAGTCGCGCTTCCAGAGCGCGTGGCCCGCGTGCTGCGGCAGCGCGGGGCAGAACACCGCCGCCACTTCGGGCCGCGCCTGCAGCCAGTGCGCCACCTCCATCGCATGCCGCTCGTGCATCTGCAGCCGCGCGGACAGCGTGCGCATGCCGCGCAGCACCAGCCAGGCATCGTCCGGGCTCACCGTCATGCCGAAGGCGTCGCAGCGCTCGTTGAGCGGCTGCCAGGCTTCGCGCGTGGTGGCCACGGTGCCCATCATCACGTCGGAGTGGCCCGAGAGGTACTTGGTGGCGGCCATCAGCGAGATGTCGGCGCCCAGTGCAAGCGGCCGGTATTGAACGCCCGAGCCCCAGGTGTTGTCCGCGGCAACGAGCGCGCCGCGCGCATGGGCCAGCTCGGCCAGCTTCGGCAGGTCGCACATCTCGTAGACCAGCGAACCGGGGCATTCGGCATACACGAGCTTCGTGTTGGGCTCGAACAGTTCCTCGATGCCGCTGCCGTCCGCGGCAAAGAAGCTGCAGCGGATGCCGTAGGGATCGAGGAAGGAATGCACGAGCTTGCGCGCCGGCTCGTACACGCTGTCCGACATCAGCACATGGTCGCCGGGCTTCAGGTACGACAGCAGCACCATGCCGATGGCGGCCAGGCCGGTGGGAAAGAGGCGCGTGCGGTGGGCGCCTTCGAGTTCGCTCACCGCGTCCTCGAGCGCGAAGGTGGTGGGCGTGCCGCGTGCGCCGTAGCTGAAGGCGCGCTCTTCGCCGCGCCGCGCGCGCGTCTCGCGCATGGCGGCCACGCTGTCGAACAGCACGGTGCTCGCGCGCACCAGCGGCGTGTTGACCGGCGAGCCGCCGAAGTAGGCCGGGGCCTTGCCGGCATGGGCGAGCCGGGTGTCGAGGGAGTGGCCAGCGGTGTCTTGGGGCGAATCGGACATGGTGTGTTCCAGCGAGCGCGGGCCTCTATGGTGCGTCAATCCGCCTTGGCGCCGGAAAGCTTGACGATGCGCGACCAGCGGTCGATGTCCTGGCGCAGCTGCCCGGCAAAGGCTTCGGGCGTGTTGGCCACCACCTCGCTGCCGCCGTCGGTCACGAGCTTGGTCACTTCGGGCAGGCGCAGCGTGCGCACGATGGCTTCGTTCAGGTAGGCCACGCGTTCGGGTGGCGTGCCGGCCGGCGCAAAGAAGCCGTACCAGTCCTCGAAGCGGGCATTGGCATAGCCCAGCTCCTCGAGCGTCGGTGCCTTGGCGAACACGCCGATGCGGCGCGGGCTCGTGACGGCCAGCACGCGCAGCTTGCCGTTCTGCACCATGCCCGCGACCGAGGAGGTCGAGGTCACGAGCACGTCGACCTGTCCGCCAAGCAGGTCGGTGAGCGCAGGGCCGGCGCCCTTGTAGGGCACATGCGTCATGTCCACGCCGCTGTCCTTCTGCAGCACCACGCCGACCAGGTGCGAGAGCGTGCCGTTGCCCGGCGTGGCATAGGTGACCTTGCCGGGGCTGGCCTTGGCGCGCGCGGCCAGGTCGGCGAAGGTCTTGTAGGGCGAATTGGCTTCCACCACCAGCGCGAGCGGCGCCGCGTTGATCTGCGTGATCGGCACGAAGTTCTTGATCGGATCGAAGCCGGGCGCGGCGTAGAGCGATGGGTTCACCGCCATGATCGACACCTGCGAGGTCAGCACCGTGTAGCCGTCGGGCTTGGCCTCGGCCACCGACTTGGCGCCGATGTTGCCGCCCGCGCCGCCGCGGTTGTCCACCACCGCGGCCTGTCCCATGATCTCCGGCAGCCGCGTGGTGACCAGCCGCGCCGTGGCGTCGTTGCCGCCGCCCGGGGGAAAGGGCGAGACGAACTTCACCGGCTGCGACGGAAAGCCGTTGCGCGCCGGCAGCGGCTGGGCCGAGGCCGGCTGCAGCGCCATGGCCGCGAGCCATGCGGCAGCGATTGAAAGACGGGCAAGGCTCGGAATGCGAAAGGCAGACGACATGACGAAACTCCTGGAATAGGAACTGACAACGGCGAACGGAGAAAGCGAAACCGGGTGAGCTAGGCGTGCCGCGCGGCGGAAGCGGTGGGCAGCCTGAAGGCCGAGCGCTCCTGCGCATCGAGCTGCGCGACCAGGCCGGTCTCCCAGGCGAGGTAGCGGCGCGCCGCTTCCTTGTTGCCGTCGTGGCGGTCGTGCACGAAGAACAGGTAGTCGATGCAGTCCGCGTCCGCGGGCAGGGCGGGCGTGGCCTGCACCGGCAGGCCGGCATCGCGCCATGCGGCCATGCCGCCTTCGAGCAGCAGCGGCGCGGGCGAGAGGCCGGCCAGCTCGGACGCCGCGGCCCATGCCGCGAGCGCAGCGTCGTCGGCCGCCAGCACGAGCTGGCGCGTTTCGCTCTTCACGTCCTGGGCGAGGCGCGGGCGTATCGACCAGCGCGCCTGCGGGATGTGGCCGGCGCGGAACTGCATGCTCGGGCGCAGGTCGACCAGCGCCACCTCGCCCTGCGCAAGGCGGGCGGACAGCGCCTCTGCATCGATCGTCGCCAGCGCGGGTGCAGCGGGCGCTGCGGCGGGCGCGAGCGACAGCCCGCTCGCGAGTCCGCCTTCGAGCACGCTCGCCTCGTGGCCCATCTGCCGCAGCCAGTGCGCGATGGTGGGCGCGCGCACGCCGTCGTCGTCGAACAGCACGAGCCGTGCGCCGCGCACGCCGACGTACTGGTCGCCGGCCTGCATCAACTGCCCGCCGGGCGTGTGCTGCGCGCCGGGCAGCGTGCGGGTCGCGAATTCCTCGGGCGTGCGCACGTCGCAGAGAAACAGGCTGCGGTTGGCATCGCCGGCCCATTGCTGCACCGTTTGCGCCGTGACCGTGGGCACGCCGAAGCGCTCGGCCAGTGCCTTGGCGGCCGGCCGCAGGTCGGTGTTGCCGCTGTCCGGCGCATAGCGCCGCGTGCCGCCGTGCTCCAGCGCGTGGTCGTTCAGGTACCAGCCCTGCGTGCCGTTCTCCAGCGCATAGACCGGGTTGGGCAGGCCCAGGTTGATGAGCGTCTGCGCGCCGATGATGCTGCGCGTGCGGCCCGCGCAATTGATGACGATGGGCGTGGTGGTGTCGGGCACCAGCCGGCGCACGCGATACGCGAGTTCGCCATTGGGGCAGCAGGTGGCCGTGGGGATGTTCATCTTGTGGAACTCGCTCACCGGCCGGCCGTCGAGCACCACCACCTTGTCCTTGCGCGCCAGCATCTCGGCCAATTGGTCGGCGCTCACGCGCGGCGTGTGATAGGCCTCTTCGGCCAGTTCGCCGAAGGTCTTCGACGGCAGGTTGACGCCCGCGAAGAGCGCATGGCCTGCGGCCTTCCAGGCGCGGGTGCCGCCCTGCAGAACGTGCACGTCGGTGTAGTCCAGCGCGGCGAGGCGGCGGGCGGCGCGCTCGGCCACGTCGGAATCGCCACCGTCATACGCGACCACGCGCACGCTGCGGCGCGGCATGAGGCGCGGCGCATCGAGTTCGAGCCGGCTGAAGGGCAGCGGAATGCCGTAGAAGAGGTGCGCCTCGCCGTACTGGCCGTGCTCGCGCACGTCGAGCAGCGCGATCTCGCCGTCGTCGTGCAGCCAGGATTTGAGGGTCTTCGGATCGATGAAAGAGGTCATGGAAAGCAAGCCGTTGGAACGAACGCGGTCCTGCGAGGCCGCGCCCGGCGCGGCCCGCATGAAAGAAACGAGGTTGAAAGAAGAGGGGGCTAGCGGCGCGTCTGCACGCCGATGCCCATCGTCTGGCAGGTGCCGGCTTCCAGGTCGTACGCGGTGCGCTGGTTCAGCGTCTCGAGCGCGCGGCCATACATGTGCAGGTGCCGAATGACCTGGTCGCCCTGGATCTCGACCGAGTGGATGTCCTCGGGCATCAGCGCAATGCCCTTGCCGGGCGCGACCACCACCAGCGCGGTTTGCTCGAGCTTGCCGACGCCCGGCGCCGAGCCGTCGTCGCGCCGCTCGTACACGCGGTTGTGCTCGGTGCCTTCCACCGCGGCAATGCAGGCCCAGGTGGTGTGGTTGTGCGGCACGATCTTCTTGCCCGGGCGCATCACGTTGAGATAAAGCGCATAGCTCTGGTCCGGGTCCTCGGCAATCAGGTAGCGGGCTTGGTGCTCGCCGGCCTCGGGCGCCGGAAAGTCGGCGGGGCCCCAGTAGTCGGTGCGCGCGGCCAGCCCTTGCAGCGCGTCGAGCACCGCATCGAGCTTTTCGCGGGTTGGTTCAGCGCCGCCAATGGCTTTCTTCATCCGGTCGATGGACGCGGCGACCGCCTCGCGGCGTGGGTCGGACAGGGTGCTCATGCAGGGTTCTCCAGTGGGGATGCGTGTCTTGGTGTGCATTCACTGTAGTGACCGGAGCGTGACCCGACAATCCAGCCGGCGCAAGTAATACATCAATAAAATTAATGTATGTCCACGCTCGATCTTGAATTGCTGCGCTCCTTCGCGGCCGTCGTCAGCCACCACAGCTTTGCGGCGGCGGCCGTGCACCTGGGTCGCACGCAGTCGGCCATCACGCAGCAGATGCAGCGGCTCGAAGAGCAGGTGGGCCACGCGCTGTTCGCCAAGCAGGGCCGGCAGAAGCGCCTCACCGAACATGGCGAGCGGCTCCTGACCTACGCGCACCACCTGCTCGCGCTCAACGACGAGGCGCTGCGCAGCCTGCGCCAGGGCGAGCTCGAAGGCAACCTGCGCATCGGTGCGCCGCACGACGTGGCCGAGACCATGCTGCCGCTGCTGCTCACCGAGGTGGCGCGCACCTCGCCGCTGCTGCAACTGGACATCCACATCGGCCGCAGCCCCTATCTCATGACCTCGCTCAAGAGTGGCGAGGTCGACATGATCATCTCGAACCGCGCCGACCCGCAGTTCGACGGCGTGGTGCTGCGCAATTCGCCGACCGTGTGGCTCTGCGCCGCCAGCTACGTGCACGACCCATCCAAGCCGGTGCCGCTGATCATGGCCGACGGCCCCAGCATCTTCCGCCGCATCGGCCACGAGGCGCTCGACGCCGCAGGCGTGGCCTGGACGCCGCGCTACACCTCGTCGAGCCTGATCGGCATCAAGGCCGCCTTGCGCGCGGGCCTCGGCGTCACGGCGCGCGGCGTGGAGCAGCTCGACGCCGGCCTGCGCGTGCTGGGCGCCGGCGACGGCATGCCGCGCCTGCCCGACCTGGCGTACTACCTGTACGTGCGCAGCCACGTGGTGAATCCGGTCACGCGGCAGGTGTTCGAGACCTTGAAGAAGCACCTGCGGCTGCCGCGCACCGACATGCCGGCTTGAAACGCTAGGTCGCCCAGATGCGCGGCGAACTCGCCGGCAACTGCCACAGCTCGGCGCGCCACGCCTGCCACACCTGCCGCAGCAGCTGCATCGCGGGCTCGACCACCGGCGCCAGCACGCGCAGTACGACGATCTCCGCATGCGGGCTGGTCGCGCCGGCGCTTTCCTGCAGGCCGTGCGCATCGATGGCGGTGCGTGCGAGCGCAAGCAGCGTCTCGCGCCGTGCCCGCGCGGCCGGCGTGCCCGACACGAAGAACAGCGACGCGATGCAGCGATGCCCGCCGAAGCCCAGCGGGCTCTGCAGCAGCCGATGGTCGGCCGCGTCGATGCGCCCGCGCTCCAGCCACACGCCCGGCACTTCGATGTGCTGCAGGTAGGTGCCGCGCTCGAAGGGCTGGTTGGCATTCGGCAGGCCGAGGGCCGTCACGTCCCAGCCGATCATCTCGGCGCCGGGCTCGGCCTCGATGGTGAGCCGGTTCTCCGCGCGGCAGCCGCTGTAGCAGATGGCCTCCAGCGGCAGCCACTCGAGCCGCGCGCCCTTGGCAAGCCGGATGCGCGTGCGCTGCAGCGCGAGCTCGCCTTCGGAGCGGTAGAAGCGCGACGCGCCCGGCGTGGTGATCAGGCCATGGCTTGCGTCGGCCGCCTCGATGTCGATGTCCAGCGTGTCGCCGCCCACCAGCCCGCCCGGCGGATGCACCAGCACGTTGTGGCAGATCGCATCGCCCTCGGGGTAGAGGCTTTGCAGGATGCGCAGCGGCCCGTCGTGGCGAAAGCGCGCGACGCTGCGGGCGGCTTCCTGTCGGTAGTCGAGATGAAGATGGGCCTGCCAGGACATCCAACGAGTCTATTCGCCCGGCACCGCCCGCGCGGCGGCTAGCTGCCCCAGGCGCCGTCGTGCGCAGCGCTCGCTTCATCGAGCAGCGCGGGCCCGATGCATTCGATCGGATGCGGCGAGGCGCGGAACACGTCGCGGCACGACAGCTCGGCATCGCGCTGGTCCTGCCGCTCGCCGCGGAACACGCGCAGCCGCTCGGCATCGATGCCGAACACCACGCGGCCGATGTTCGACCAGAAGATCGCGCCCGCGCACATCACGCAGGGCTCGCCCGATGCATAGATGGTGGCGCCGGCAAGTTCCTCGCGCGTGAGGCCGCGCCCCGCGAGCGCACGCAGCGCGTTCATCTCCGCATGGGCCGTGCAGTCGCCGGTCTCGGTGTTGCTGTTGGCCGCTTCGGCCAGCACTTCGCCGGCCGCCGAGACGATGACCGATCCGAAGGGCCGGTTGCCGCGGCGGCGCGCCGCATGCGACCAGACGATGGCCTTGCGCAGGTAGCGTCCGTCTCGTTCGTCGAGCGTGGCTTCTTCGGGGAGGATGGAATGGAGATTGCTGTTGCTGAAGTTCATGCCTTGGTGGGAATCATGCGTTCGTTGCGCGATGGCAGCATCGACGTGTTGAAGATGGCGTCGGACGAGGGCTTGACCTTGAGGCCGAATACGTCGGCGACCTCGTCGACCTGCTGCTCGAGCGTGAGCTTGCGGATGTCGCCCAGGCCGTGGCCGCGCGTGTCGGCGGCACCTACATATTGCGCCGTGACACCCCAGCGTTCAAGCTCCATTTTCTCATCGAGGATCGGTTCGCGCTGGCGCATGGCCGCAATGCTGGGCGCCGGATTGGCAAAGGTCTCGACGATGGCGCGGTTGGTGGCGCGCAGGAAGGCCGCAACCACCCTGGGGTTCTGCGCGATCAGGTTGCTGCTCGCGAGGATGGCGTTGCCGTACAGGTTGACCCCCGCGTCCGCATATTTGAGCACCGACAGTTCCTCCGCCTTCATGCGCGCGAAGAGCGAAATGGCAGAGTCGTGAAAGTAGGTCGCGGCATCGACGTCGCCGCGCACCATCACGTTGTCGCGCGCGCTGAAGTCGGTGGTCTGCCACTGGAAGGCGTCGCTGCGCATGCCCTGCTTGCGCGCCACCATCGGCCATGCGCGGCGGGTCGATTCGACGGCCGCCGCGGCCACCTTCTTGCCCGCGAGGCTTTTGAAGTCGGCCGTGACGCCGCGGTCCTTGCGGCCGATGATCACGAAGGGTGCGCGGTTGTAGTACTGGTACACCGCCTGCACCATCGGGGTGCCGGGGTTCTGCGCATTGAACTCGACCAGCGAGCTGATGTCGCCCAGCCCCATCTGGTAGACGCCGCTCGCGATGCGCGTGATCGACGCGACCGAGCCGGCGCCGGTGTCGATGGCCACGTCCAGGCCTTCGTCCCGGTAGTAGCCCTTGCTGTGTGCGAGGAAGAAGGGCGCGGTCTGGCCGTTGATGCGGAAGTCGAGCGTGAACTTGAGCGGGGTCGGCTTGCCGCCGCCCTGGGCGAAGACGGCGGGAGCGGCAAGGGTGCTGGCGGCGGCACTGGCCGCAAGAAAAAAGAATCGACGACGTTGCATGGTGGGCCTCGGAATCCTCGGGTCTTGAATCCCTCCGCGCAGGGCGGAAGGCACTTCAAGAGCAATTTCCGGGCGGGCGCACAAGGGTGGTGCGTGCGCTGCTGAACGCTTCTACTCTTGCGGGAGTCGATGCACGAGCCATGCCAGGGCTTGAATGCGTGGCGGACCCAAGCCACAATGCAGGCGCGCAATTTGCATGGCAGGTGGCGCAGAGTAGAAGCGTTCAGCCCTTGCGGCAGGAAATTGCTCTTTCAGGTTCGTTCGTACCCACGCGCAACAACAGAAGGAGTCCACGCATGCTCGTCACCCAACAACCCGTCTTCCGCAAGTTCTGGCATGCCGTCATGCCGCTCACCGAACTGGCCAACGGCCCGAAGCCCTTCAGGCTGCTTGGCGAAGACATTGTTCTTTTCATCGATGCGGACGGCCAGCCCGCCGCGCTGCGCGACCGCTGCTGCCATCGCACCGCGAAGCTGTCGAAAGGCTGGTGCGTCGATGCCGAAGGCCGGGCCTGCGGGCAGGGCGCCATCCAGTGCGGCTACCACGGCTGGACCTACGACCGCAGCGGCCAGGTGATCCGCATTCCGCAGTACGAGGCCGAGCGCAAGATCTCGCCGGAGTACCGCACCACTGCCTACCGCTGCGCCGCGCGCTACGGCTACGCCTGGGTGGCGCTGGAAGAACCCATCGCCGACATTCCCGCGATTCCGGAATTCGACGACCCGGGCTACCGCACGATCTTCCAGTTCTACGAAGAGTGGCAGACCAGCCCGATGCGCGCGCTCGAGAACTCGTTCGACAACTCGCACTTCAGCTTCGTGCACCGCGCCACCTTCGGCGTGGCCGCGAGCCCGAAGCCGAGCAAGTACGAACTGGTGGAGAACGACAACGGCTTCTACGCGGAGACCATCATCGAAGCGGCCAACCCGGTGAAGTTCCACGCGATCAGCGGCGTGACCGATGCGATCACCACGCGCCACATGCGCAACGCCTACTTCCTGCCGTTCTCGCGCCGGCTCGACATCGAATACCCGAGCGGCGTGCGCCACATCATCATCAACTGCTTCACGCCCATCGACGACGGCCGCATGCAGCTGTGCCAATGGCTGTTCCGCAACGACACCGAGGCCGACTGCACGGCACAGATGCTGATCGACTTCGACGAGGCGGTCACGCGCGAGGACAAGGACATCCTCGAATCGACCGACCCTGATGCGCTGGTCGACACGCGGCGGCGCGGCGTCGAATATTCGATGGAGTCCGATCGGCCGGGGATGCTGATTCGCAAGCACCTGATGCAGTTGCTTGCGAAGCATGGCGAGGCGGAGGTCTACCGCGGGATGAGCAGCGGGACGATTCCGATTGCCAAGGCTGCCTGAGCGGGGTTTTTGTTGTTGTCGTTCAGGGCGCGCTCCCGTCGACGGGGAACCTTGCTCCGCGAATGTCCCCCGGGCTTCGCCCTCCTCCTTAATTTCGCTGCGCAAGGCACCCCATCGGCGGGAGCGTGATCAGAGCACTGGTTGATCAGCGGTACACCACGAGCGTGCCCAGGTGCACAGGGCATCGGGTGCTCCCCGCAGCGAAATAAAGGAGGAGGCGAAGCCGGGGGACATTCGCGGAGGGGAGTACCCGGTGGCCTGTGCACGCGCCCCGAATAGACCCCCCGAAACGTAGGCGTCAGGCCGGCGCAGTCGTGGGATTCGAACGCCCAGTGCGCGGCGCACCTTGCGCATAGCGGTCCATCGCCAGGCCATCGGTGCGGATCTCCGGACGCTGGCCCGTCACGAGGTCGGAGATGAGCTTGCCCGAGCCGCAGGCCATGGTCCAGCCGAGCGTGCCGTGGCCGGTGTTGAGGAACAGGTTCGCGTAGCGCGTGGCGCCGACGATGGGCGTGCTGTCGGGTGTCATCGGGCGCAGGCCGGTCCAGAAGGTGGCGCGCGGCAGGTCGCCGCCGGGGAACAGGTCGCTCACCACCTTCTCAAGCGTGGCGCGGCGGTGCGGGTTCAGGCGCAGGTCGAAGCCCCCGAGCTCGGCCATGCCGCCCACGCGGATGCGGTTGTCGAAGCGCGTCACGGCCACCTTGTAGGTCTCGTCGAGCACGGTCGATTGCGGTGCCAGCGATTCATCGACCAGCGGCACCGTGAGCGAGTAGCCCTTGACGGGGTACACCGGAATGTCCAGCCCCAGCGATGCGATGGCGGCGCGCGAATAGCTGCCGAAGGCCATCACGTAGCGGTCGGCCGTGAGGATCTTGCCGGCGCCGGTGCGCACGCCCGTGATGCGGTCGCCCGCCATCTCCAGGCCTTCGACCGACTGGCCGAAGCGAAAGTCCACGCCCAGGCTGCGTGCGATGTCGGCCAGCCCGCGCGTGAACAGGTGGCAGTCGCCGGTCTCGTCGTTCGGCAGGCGCAGGCCGCCCGCGAGCCGGTCGCGCGCACCGGCCAGTGCGGGTTCCACGCGTGCGAGCGCATCGCGGTCGAGCAGTTCGTAGGGCACGCCGCATTCCTCGAGCACCGCGATGTCGCGCTGCACCGCATCGAGCTGCGCCTGCGTGCGGAACAGCTGCAGCGTGCCGCCGGTGCGGTGCTCGTAGCTGAGGCCGGTTTCCGCGCGCAGCTGCTGCAGGCAGCCGCGGCTGTATTCGGCCACGCGCATCATGCGTTCCTTGTTGACCGCGTAGCGTTCGGGCGAGCAGTTGCGCAGCATGGCGGCCATCCAGCGCAGCTGGAACAGCGTGCCGTCGGGGCGGATCGACAGCGGCGCGTGCTTCTGGAACATCCACTTGATCGCCTTCAGCGGAATGCCGGGCGCGGCCCATGGCGTCGAGTAGCCCGGCGACACCTGCCCGGCGTTGCCGAAGCTGGTTTCCTCCGCGGGGCCGGCCTGCCGGTCGAGCAGTGTCACGTCGGCGCCGGAGCGCGCCAGGTAGTAGGCCGTGGTGGTGCCGATCACGCCGCCGCCGAGAACGATGACTTTCATGGGTATTTACGCGAATGAAGGTGAATGCATGGAATCTAAAGCGCACAATCCAGTGGATTTCATTGTTTTTCTAAGATTCACAGTGGAATTCGCTGCAGATAGCGAGCCAATTGCCAGCCCCGGAGTGAAATGCCCGAACTCGACCGTATCGACCGCAAGATCCTCGACCTGCTGCAGCGCCAGGGCCGCATTTCCATGACCGAACTCGCCGAGCGCATCGGCCTGTCGGCATCGCCCTGCGCCGAGCGCGTGAAGCGCATGGAACGCGAGGGCGTCATCAGCGGCTACCACGCGCATGTGTCGCCCGAGGCGCTGGGCAAGACGCTGCTGGTGTTCGTGGAAATCAAGCTCTCGGCCAAGTCGGGCGAGGTGTTCGACAAGGTGCGCAAGGAGCTGCTGCACATGCCCGAGGTGCTCGAGTGCCACCTGGTCTCGGGCAGCTTCGACTATCTGGTGAAGGCGCGCCTGAGCGGCATGAGCGAATACCGGCACCTGCTGGGCGACATCCTCAAGAAGCTGCCCGTGGCGGCCGAGTCGCACAGCTACGTGGTGATGGAGGAGATCAAGGAAACGCTGATGCTCGCGGTCGACCGCTGAAGCGGGTGGCGGGCTACCATCGCGCCCGGCATCCACACCCCACAAGGACATCGGCATGAGCATCACGGTCCGGCGCGACGGCATCACGGGTACGCGTCACATCCTCAAGATCCGCAACCACGAGATTCCCATCGATGCCTCGCCGGCCGGCGGCGGCAGCGATGCGGGGCCGCAGCCGCACGACCTGTACGACGCATCGCTGGCCGCCTGCAAGGCGCTCACCGTGCTGATCTACGCGCGCCGCAAGGGCATGCCGGTGGAAGACATCGAAGTGATCATCGACCGCGACGACAGCGAGGAGCGCAAGGGCGTCTACCGGCTCAAGTCGAGCCTGCGCGTGACCGGCGAGCTGACCGCGGCGCAGCGGGACGAACTGCTGCGCGTGGCCGGCAAGTGCCCGGTGCACCGGCTCATGACCGAGGTGAAGACCGAGATCGAGACCGGCTGGGCCTGAAGAGGCCTCTCATTCAGCGCGCGGCCTTCGCGCGCTTCGCATAGCGGTCGCCCCAATCGGCCAGCGGCCCCAGCGCCGCATTGAGCGACGCGCCGAGTTTCGTCTCGGAATATTCCACCCGCGGCGGCACTTCGTGGAACACCTCGCGGTGCACGAGGCCGTCCGCCTCCAGCTCGCGCAATTGCTGGATCAGCATCTTCTCGCTGATGTCGGGCAAGAGCCGCCGCAGCTCGCCGAAGCGGCGGGCCTGCACATGCAGCTCCCACAGGATCACCGCCTTCCATTTGCCGCCAATGACTTCGAACGCGGGGCCGATGCCGCAGGAGTAGGGCTTTTTTGCTTTCACTCGCCGATCCTTCTCTGGCTTCATTACATACGTTTTGGTAAGTACCTCACTTTATTGTAGGTACTTGACCGTTGGAGAGTGCAATTCCTACGATGCAGGCCTCTTCACAACTCGCGAATGAACCGCCATGGACAACAAGCAAATCACCGTGCTGGGACTGGGATCGATGGGCCAGACCCTTGCGCGCCTCTACCTCGACAAGGGGTACGAGGTCACGGTCTGGAACCGCACGGCCGGCAAGGCCGATGCTTTGGCGGCCCGCGGCGCCGTGGCCGCGCGCAGCGCCGCCGAAGCGGTGCGTGCCAGCCCGGTGGCCCTGATGTGCGTCTACGACTACCGCGCGGCCGATGCCATTCTTGCGATGGAGGGCGTGGCGGCCGCGCTGGACGGCCGGCTGCTGGTGCAGCTGACCACCGGCAGCCCGCAGGACGCGCGCGAGGCCGAGGCCTGGGCGCACCGCCAGGGCGCCAGCTACCTCGAAGGCGCCATCCAGGCCGCGCCCGACCAGATGGGGCTGCCCGACACGCCGATCCTCGTGTCGGGCGCCGAGGCCGTCTTTCGCACGGCCGAGCCGCTCCTGCAGGTGCTCGGCGGCGGCATCGTCTACCTCGGCGGCAAGGCGAGCGCGGCCGCCGCCATGGACCTGGCCACGCTCTCCACCATCTACGGCACCCTGCTGGGCTTCCTGCATGGCGCGCGCGTGGCCGAGCACGAAGGCTTCGACGTGGCGGAATACGGCCGCATCGTGGCCGGCATCATGCCCACCTTCGCCGGCTTCCTGCAGCACGAAGGCGGCGTCATCCAGTCGGGCGACTTCGCCATTTCGCAAAGCCCGATGCGCATTTCGATCGAGGCGACCGAGCGCATCCTGCAGACGGCGCAGCAGGCGGGCATCAACACCGAATTCCCGGCGTTCGCGGCGGGTCTTTTCAGGCGCGCCGGCGCGGCCGGGCTGGGCGGGGAGGAAGTGGCCGCGCTGATCAAGCTGCTGCGGCCCTGAAAAGGCCGCCAAAAGCCGGATCAAGGGCGAAGAATTACACTATCTGCCCGCTTTACAGGACACTTTCGATAATGAAGTGGGTCATTCTTGCCATCTTCGCGCTCAGCGCGCTCTACGTTCATTTCCGCGGCCAGGTCCGGCATCGTTTCTTCAGGCAGCTGTCTGATCACTCGACCTTCCTCGCGCCGCTGAACGCCTTCATGTACATCTTCTCGAAGGTGCCGAGCACGCCGTACCTGTCGCCCGCGCAATTTCCCGAGATGCGCGTGCTCGAGGAAAACTGGCAGGTCATCCGCGAAGAGGCGCTCGCCATGCGCAACGGCGGCAGCATCAAGGCCTCGAGTCAGTTCAACGACGTGGGCTTCAACTCCTTCTTCAAGAGCGGCTGGAAGCGCTTCTACCTCAAGTGGTACGACGAGGCCCATCCCTCGGCCGCCATCCTGTGTCCCCGCACCACCGAGCTGCTCAAGGGCATCGGCACCATCAAGGCGGCCATGTTCGCCGAGCTGCCGCCGGGCAGCCGCCTGGTGCGCCACCGCGACCCCTTCGCCGGTTCGCTGCGCTACCACCTGGGCCTGTGGACGCCGGGCGTGGAGGGCTGCTACATCGACGTGGACGGCCAGCGCTACCACTGGCGCGACGGCGAGGCCGTGGTGTTCGACGAAACCTACATCCACTACGCCGAGAACACGACCGACCACGACCGCGTGATCCTGTTCTGCGACATCGAGCGCCCGCTGAAGTACCGCTGGGCCAGCGCCGTGAACCGCTGGTTCGCCAAGAACCTGCTCGCCGCCGCCAGTTCCCCCAACGACGCCGGCGACAAGACGGGCGGCATCAACCGCGCGTTCAAGTACATCTACCAGATCCGCGTGATCGGCAAGCGGCTCAAGGCCTGGGACAAGCGGGTGTACTACCTTGTGAAGTGGGCCATCTTCGGCGGCCTGGCGCTCTGGATCTTCTGGTAAGGCGCAAGCCACCTCATCGCTGTGGCCGCATGCCGAAGGCCGCTGTGAACGCTCCAGCCACGGCCTCGACATTGCGGTTGCCGGCGTCCGAGTTGCGCCAGACCAGGGAGAGCTTGCGGACCGGGGCGCGGCTTCCGAGGCTCACCTCTCGCACCGCATAGGCCTCGACCAGCGGCCGCCTGGGTTGGGGAACGACGGAAACCCCCAGGCCCTGGGCGACCATCGCGACGATCGCGTCCATCGAGCGCAGTTCCATGGCGCAGCGTGCATTGGGGATCTGGCTGCGCACGTAGCGCGCGGCCACGCGGCCTCCCGCAAGAGACAGGTCGTAGCCGATCCAGTCATGGGCCTCCAGCAGTTGCCTGGCCGTTTTGCCGGAGGTATTCGGCGGCGCCAGCAGCACGTAGGGCTGGCGGTGCAGCTCCCGCCAGACGAGTCGGCGCGAACCGCCGGATTCCGGCCGGACAAGCAAGGCAAGGTCGAGCCGCGCCGCCTTCAGCTCCGAGATGAGCTCGCCGCTGTCGTTCAGCGGCGGCACCACGACTTCCAGCGACGGATGCCGCTGGCGAAGCGCATGAAGTGCCTGCGGCAGCACGTCGCTCTGCATGCTGGTGATCACGCCCACCTTGATGCGGCCCGCCACTTCCACGACCGGACGGAAGCGCAGCATCTGGAGCCTATGGGAAAAATCGCCCACGGCGTCCACCACCTCGCGGGCAAAGGCCGTGGGCACCACCACGCGGGTCGAACGATCGAACAGCGGCTTGCCGAAATACTGCTCCAGTTGCTTGACCTGCAGGCTCACTGCGCTCGGACTGCAGCCCACGACGCCCGCGGCTGCAGTGAAGCTGCCCTGTTCGAGGATGGTTCTCAGCGTGACAAGCATCGCGAGATTCATGAGAAAACCTCACAGTTGATATTTGGACATATCGCTTTACTCATTGTATGAGGTGCCTAGGATCGAACGGCTTCTGCTCCGGCTTCGTCCCGATCCTTCAACTTGCACGACCGACACCCTCACCATGAACGACACCCGACACCACTCTTTCGCACGCGCCAGGCGGCTGGCATGCATGCTGGGGCTCGCGCTCGCCGCGTGGCAGGCGCACGCGGCCGATGCGTGGGTACCCGAGCGCACCATCCACCTGGTCTCGCCGAGCCCGCCGGGCGGCGGCACCGATGCCGTCTGCCGCCTGCTTGCGGCCAAGCTCGGTGAGCAGGCCGGATGGCAGGTCGTCGTCGATACGAAGCCGGGTGCGGGCAACAACATTGGCCTGGATTTCGGCGCGAAATCGCCGCCCGACGGCTACACCGCCGTGCTGGGCGAAACCAGCAACCTCACGGTCAACCAGTTTCTCTACAAGAAGCTCAGCTTCGATCCGGTCAAGGATCTCGCACCGGTGGCGCTGGTGGGCACTGGCGTGTCGGTGCTGGTCGTGCGGTCCGACAGTCCGTTCGACAACCTGGCCTCATTGCTGGCGCGCTCGAAGAAGAAGCCACTCGCCTACGCCTCGTCCGGCAACGGAACCGTCGGGCACCTGGTGTCCGAGAACCTGCGCGTCACGGCGGGGGCAGACCTGCTGCACGTTCCCTACAAGGGAGGCGGCCCGGCGATGGCGGACATGCTGGGAGGACAGGTCGACTTCTACGTCTCGTCCCTGGTTTCGGCGTTGCCGTTGATCAAGAGCGGCAAGCTGCGCGCGCTCGCGGTGACCTCGGGCGCCCGGGACGTGTTGCTGCCCGATGTTCCCACCTTCGTCGAAAGCGGCTTCAAGGGATTCGAGTACTACACCCTCTATGGCGTCGTGGTGCCTGCGAAGACGCCGGCGCACATCGTGCAGACCATGAACAAGGAAATCAATCGCGTGCTCGATTCGGCGGAGGTCCGGGCCAACCTGGCGGCGCGCGGCGTCTATGTGCGTACCGGCACGCCCGAAAGTTTCGACGCGTTCCTGAACGGCGAGAGAAAAAAGTGGGCAGCGCTCGTGAAGGCCACCGGAGCGACCGCCGAATGACGCAGGCCGCAGCAACGATGGCGGGCGGGGCGGGACAACCGCCGGTGGACCTTCGCAGCGACACGGTGACGCGGCCCACGCCGCAGATGTACGAGCGCATGGCCTCGGCACCGCTGGGCGACGACGGACTCGACGGCGACCCGACCGCGCAAGAGCTGGAGGCAACGGCCGCGGCCATGCTCGGAAAAGAGGCCGCGCTGTATGCGCCAAGCGCCACGATGGCCAACCTCCTGGCCATCCTCGCGCAGGCCCAGCGCCAGGAGCTCGTGCTTGCCGAAGCCGCATCGCACATCTACGTGGCCGAGCGGGGCGCCGCGGCGCTGACCGGGGCGTTCTACCAGGGCATTGCGGGCGTCGACGGCGCCATGGACCTGGACCTGCTCCAGGAGACCCTCGCGCCGGGCCGCAACAAGCTGCGAACCAGCGTCGTGTGCCTGGAGACTTCCCACAACAACGCCGGCGGCGCGGTGCCGCCGCTTGCGCACATGCAGGCCGTGTTCGAGGCGTCCAGGCAAGCGGGAGCTGCCGTCCACCTCGACGGTGCGCGGCTGATGAATGCGGCCGTGGCCCTGGACGTGCCGGCGGCGCGTATTGCAGCTTTCGCCGACACTGTTTCGCTCTGCCTTTCCAAGGGCCTGAGTGCGCCCATGGGTGCCGTGCTCGCGGGGCCTGCCGCCACCATCGAACGTGCCCGGTGGCTCAGGAAATTGCTCGGGGGCAGCCAGCGGCAGGTGGGCATCGTCGCGGCTGCAGGGCTGGTGGCCGTCACCACCATGGTGGAACGGCTCGCGCAGGACCACGCCAACGCAAGCCGGCTCGCCCGCGGGACAGGCCGGATTCCAGGCCTCGCAGTCAACGCGCCCCAGACCAATATCGTGCAGGTCGACGTGAAGGCCACGGGGCTCGATGCCGTTCAATGGGAGGCCGCGCTCAAGAGCCTGGGCGTCCTGGTCCGTCCGTGGAGCAGGCACCGGCTGCGCTGCGTCACCCATCGCCACATCGGCGAGCATGAGGTCGATCTTGCCCTGGAGGCTTTCGCCGCGGTTGCCGCATCGGCGCCGGCCAGGGCTTGATCCCGGCAGGCCTGCTGATGAAGCGCCGACAATCGGCCGGTGCCTGCCATGCTTCTTTCCGAACAAGACCTCGCTCCTCCGACCGATCTCGCCAGCGCCCAGGCGCTGATCGCGAACGTCCAGTCGCTCCTCCAGGCCCGAGGCATCGCCTTGCGCATGCCGCCGCCCGAGCCCACCACCTGCTGCGGACGCGGCTGCAACGGCTGCGTGTGGGAAGGCTGGCTGGCGGCCGTTGCCTACTGGCGCGACGAGGCCACGCTGCTGCTGGCCTAGCGCTACCTAACGCGCTTCCCAGAACCCGCGGTGCGTGGCGATCATTTCTTCCGCCACCTCGGCTACGGGGCCGATCACCTCGATCTTCTTCTGCCCGCGCGCGAACACTTCGCGGCAGGGCAGGCTCAGCGTGGGGTTCTCGGGGTGGTCGCCCGTGAGCGCGAGCAGGGCGCCTTCTTCCGCACCGTAGACGATGCGGCCGATGTGGGCCCAGTAGCTGGTGCCCGCGCACATGGCGCAGGGCTCGAAGGTCGTGACCAGCGTGCATTGCCACAAGTAGTCGGCCGACCAGTTCTGCGCCGCATGGCGCGCCAGCGTGGCTTCGGCGTGGTTGACCGTGTCGATGTTGCCTTGCTCGGCCAGGATGGTTTCGCCGTCGGGCGCGACGAGCACGGCGCCGAAGGGGTGGCGGCCCATGGCCATGGCGCGCCGGGCCACTTCGTCGGCCCGGCGCAGCGCGCGGATGATCTGGTCGCGTGTCATCCGTGGCGCCTCATTGGTTTTGGGAGCCGCGATGCGCCCAGCCGGTCGTGTGCTTCTCGATCACGCTGAAGAGCTCGTACATCAGCATGGCCATTGCGCCCACCACCATCAGGCCCGCGAAGGCCAGGCCCATCTGCATGGCCGAGCCGGCCGAAATGAGCAGGTAGCCAATGCCTTCGTTGGCCGCGGTCATTTCGCTCACCGTGGTGCCGACGAAGGCCAGCGTGATCGCCACCTTGAGCGAGCCGAAGAAGTAGGGCATGGAGCGCGGCAGGCCGATCTTCATGAGCACGTCCCAGCGCTTGGCGCCGAGCACGCGCAGCACGTCCTCGAGCTCGGGCTCCAGCGTGGCAAGGCCGGTCGCGATGTTGACCATGATCGGGAAGAAGCTGATCAGGAAGGCCGTGAGGATCGCCGGCCCGACGCCGATGCCGAACCACACCACGAGGATCGGCACGAAGGCCGCCTTGGGCAGCGCGTTGAAGGCCGTCATGAGCGGATAGATCGCCGCATACGCGATGCGCGAACTGCCGATCACGAAGCCCAGCAGCACGCCCACCACGATGGCCAGGCCGAAGCCGGCCATCGTGACCCAGAAGGTGCGCCACGCGTGGCCCGCGATGATTTCCTTGAACTCCCAGAACTGGGTCCAGATGCGCAGCGGGCTCGGAAAGATGAAGTCCGACACGCCGAAGCCCGCGCAGATCACCTGCCACAGCAGGATCACGGCCACGAGCAGCAGCCAGGGCGACCAGCGTTCGATTTGCTTGGTGTTCTTCATGGCGCTTGGTCCTCAGTGAGACACCGCAGCGGCCGTTTGCGCCGCGCTGATGCCCGTGTTGCGGATGGCGCCGATGTGGCCGCGCAGTTCCAGCACGATGTCGGTGAATTCCTTGGTGTAGGTGAGCTCCAGTTCGCGCGGGCGCGGCAGCTCGATCTCGCGCTTGACCACGAAGCGGCCGGGGCTCTTGCTCATCACGTACACCGTGTCGGCCAGGAACACCGACTCGCGCAGATCGTGCGTCACCAGGATGACGTTGAACTGCTGCTCGGTCCAGAGGTCGCGCAGGATGCACCAGAGCTCCTCGCGCGTGAAGGCGTCGAGCGCGCCGAAGGGCTCGTCGAGCAGCAGCATCTTGGGCTCGTGGATGAGCGCGCGGCAGATGCTGGCGCGCTGCTGCATGCCGCCCGAAAGCTGCCATGGAAACTTGTCTTCATAGCCCGCGAGGCCGACCTTCTGCAGCAGCTTGCGCGCGCGCTCGACGTATTCCTTGCGTTTGGCCTTGAAGCTCGAGCGGTAGGGCTCGACGATCTCGAGCGGCAGCAGCACGTTGTCGACCGTGGTGCGCCACGGCAGCAACGACGGCGCCTGGAACGCCATGCCCGAGATCTTGAGCGGCCCGGTCACGGGCTGGCCGTCGATGCGGATCTTCCCCATCGACGGCATCTTGAGGCCCGTGGTGAGCTTCATGAAGGTCGACTTGCCGCAGCCCGAGGGTCCGACGATGGCAATGAATTCGCCGCGCTTGACCTTCAGGTCGATGGCCTCCACCGCAAAGTGGTTGGCGCGCAGCAGCTCCTCGTTGTAGGCGAGCCAGACGTCCTGGAAGTCGACGAAGGGAGCAGCGGCCGCGTTCGATGCGTCCGCCATCACTTGCGCAGCACGCCGCTCAGTTCGGCCGCGGGCGGCAGCAGCGCGGCGGTCCACACGGCATCGGGGCTCACGCGGGTCTTGGTGTTGAACGCGTCCGACACCTGCGAGGCCATCAGCGACATGCGGCCCGCGTTGACCACGCCAAAGCCTTCGCTGCGCGCGTCGGCACTGTTGATCACGGTGTCGATGGCCAGCTGCAGGCGGCGGGTTTCGAGCTTGCTGTCGATGATGCCGTCGCGCGCTTTCACCGATTCGATGGCCACCGCCGGATTGGCGATCACTTCCTTCGCCCCCTTGGCAAAGGCCGAGAGGAATTTCTTCACCGCTTCCGGGTTCTCCTTGATGAGCTTGGGCGAGGCGATGATCACGTTGCCGTAGAGCTTCACGCCGTAGTCGGGGTAGGGCAGCACGACGATGTCGGCGGCCTTGGCGCCGCGCGCCTCGAGGTTCAGCAGCGAGGTGAAGGTGAAGCCGGTGATCGCGTCGATGTCGCCGCGGATCAGCATGGTCTCGCGCAGCGTCGGGTCCATGGCGGTCCAGTTCACGGCGCCGATGCTGTTGGCCTTGGCGAAGATCGGGAACGCGCGGCGGCCCGCGTCGAACACCGGCGCGCCGAGCTTCTTGCCCGCGAGGTCGCCCGGCTTGGCGATGCCGCTCTTCTTGAGCGCCATGACCGAGGCCGGCGTGTTGTTGTAGACCATCATCACCGCCACCGGCTTGTTGGGGCTGTCGGGGTTGTTGGCGTGGAATTCCATCAGCGCCGCGAGGTCGGCAAAACCCATGTCGTAGGCGCCCGAGGCCACGCGCGTGACCGTGCCGCCCGAGCCGTTGCCCGCGTCGATGGTCACGTCCAGGCCCGCAGCCTTGAAGTAGCCTTTGGCGGCGGGGTGCAGGAACAGCGCGGCCGGTCCTTCGAAGCGCCAGTCGAGCTGGAACTTGATCGGCGTCATGGTCTGGGCCAGGGCCGGGGAAAGGCCGAAGCTGAGGGCCGAGGCGGCGAGGAAGGACTGGAGCAATTGGCGCTTGTTCATGCGGGATCCGTTGGAGGTGAATGCTTCTGCATTCAAGCAAAAACGGTGCCCGCACGCGATTGGTGCGAACCCTTCCGCGGAACTGTTGTGGTGCGCAATGGGTCGGCGGCGCACCGGCCTGGTTCAGAGCGCCGCGCCGATCTTGCGCAACTCCGCGATCTGCGGCGCCTTGGGCAGCCAGATCTTGTCGAACTCCGCGATGACCGGCGCGGGGTTGTAGCCGGCGTCGCTCTTGATCGTGATGCCGCTCGCCTTGAACTTGTCGATCAGGCCGAGCTCGGTGGTCACGATGTCCTTGATCTGCGCGTCGAGCGACTGCTTGACCAGGTCGGTGATCAGCGCCTTGTCCTTGCCGTCGAGCGTCTTCCAGATGCGGCCCGACACCAGCGGCGCAAAGGGCATGAAGAGCGCATTCATCGGCAGCATTGTTTTTGCGACGCGGTCGAAGCGCTGGTTCCACGAGAACTCGATGTCCGCCTCGAGCCCGTCGACCTGGCCGTTGGACATGGCGTCGAAAACGGCCGGCGTCGGAATCGGCGTGGGCGCGGCGCCCAGCAACTGGTAGAAGTCGCGGTACACGGGCGTCGGGTTGATGCGCAGCTTCATGCCCTTGAGGTCGGTGGGCGTGGAGATCGGCTTGGTGGCAAACACCACGCGCATGCCCGTGATGCCCCAGCCCAGGCCGATGGTGCCGGTCTCGCGCGGCAGCACCTCGAGCAGCTTCAGCGCGGCGGGCGTGCGCACCAGCGAGGCCACGTTGGTGGTCGAGCGCACGAGGTAGGGTGCGTTGATGGCCGCCACGCTGGACACGCGCGAGCCGAGTTCGGCCGCCTGGATCCAGCCCATGTCCAGCGCGCCCGACTGCAGCTGCTGCATCATGGCCGACTCGTTGCCCAGCTGGCCCGAATGGAACACCGTCGCGCTCAGGCGGCCGTCGGTGGCCTTCTTGAGCGCTTCACCGAAGGCGAGCGCGGCGCGGTTCCACGAGTGGCCGGCCGGCGTGATGAGGCCGAGGCGGAATTCCTTGGCGGCCGCCGCGCGCGACACGGTGCCAAAGAGGGCGGACGACACGGCAGCGGTACCGGCTGCAGCCTGGACGACGAAATTGCGGCGAGAAAGGGACATGCGGGGCTCCGGTTGTGTGAAGGGAAAGGAAGGCGGCGGGACTTACTTGATGAGCGCGAGCGACAGGCTCGGGAACAGCGACAGCAGCACCAGCGCCGCGCAGCAGATCAGGAAGAACGGCAGCGTGACGATGAACATCTTTCCGGGCTTGGCCCCGGTCACGGCGGAGGCCACGAAGAAGCTCAGCCCCACGGGCGGCGTCATCAGCCCGAGCACGAGGTTGATCACCACCACCACGCCGAAGTGGCGCGGGTCGACGCCGTAGATATCGGTGGCAATCGGCAGCAGGATGGGCACCGTCATGATCAGCCCCGGAATGCCGTCGATCACGGTGCCGATCACCAGCAGGATCAGGTTCACGAGCAGCAAGAACGCGATCGGATCCTTGGCCACGGTCTGGATCCATGCGGCCGTGGCCTGCGGCACCTTGCCGTAGATCAGGAGCCACGAGAACACGGCCGCCGCGGCCACCAGGAACAGCACCACGGCCGAGTAGATCGCAGACTTGAGCAGGATCTGCGGAATCGTCGCGAAGCGGAATTCCTTGGTGACGTAGCGGCCCACCAGCACCGCGGCCACCGCGCCCACGGCGGCCGCTTCGGTGGGGTTGGCGAAGCCGCCGAGGATCGAGCCGACGATCACGATGGGAATCAGCAGCGTCGGGCAGGCCGTGAGCACCGTGTGCAGGCGCTGCCGGATGGTGCGCCTTGCGGTGCGCGGGTAGTTGTAGAAGAAGCCCATGCACGCGATCACGATGAAGAACAGCACCGTGAGGATCACGCCCGGGATGATGCCGGCAATCAGCATGTCGCCCACCGCCACCTGCGCGAGCACGCTGTACACCACGAACATCACCGAGGGCGGAATGATCGGCCCCAGCATGCCGCCGTACACCGTGATGCCGGCCGCAAAGGTCTTGTCGTAGCCCTGCTTCTCCATCTCGGGCACCATGATCTGGCTCATGATGGCCACCTGCGCGGTGGCCGAGCCGATGATCGACGACACCAGCATGTTGGCCAGGATGTTCACGTAGGCGAGGCCGCCCTTCACCGAGCCGATGAAGGCCAGCGCGAGGTCGACCAGCCGCTTGGTGATGCCGCCGCCGTTCATGATCTCGCCGATCAGGATGAACAGCGGAATCGCGATGAGGCTGTAGCTGTCGACGCCGCCGAACATCTGTACCGGGAACGACTGGAACAGCACCGCGTCGCCGGCGTCGAGGATGTACACGATGCCCGCCAGGCACAGGCAGGCGCCGATCGGCACGCCGACCAGCATGATCAACAGGAAGAATGCGGAAGTCAGCATGTCAGTTCACCGCGTCTGCATTGGTCACGTGGAACTCGGCGTGCGTGCGCCGCGGCTGCAGGCCCAGGTCCTCGACGAGGTTGGACAGCGCGTGCAGGCTGAGTGTGAGGGAGAACACCGGCAGGATCAGCTGGACGGCCCAGGTCGGCCAGTTCAGCGTCTGCGTGCGCTCGGTGTAGAGAAAGTTGAAGGATTCGGCCGCGTACTCCTTGGCATCGAAGCCATAGCGCACGATGCCCACAGGGTCCATGTAGAGCCAGCACATTGCCAGCAGCGCAAGGCCCAGCAGCAGCACGCCGCCGGAGGCGCTGGCCTTGGCGATGCGCACGGCCTTCTCGCCGAGCTTGTCGGTGAGCAGCGTCACCGCAAAGTCCAGCCGCAGCCGCGTCATGGCCGAGGCGCCGATGAAGGTGAGCCACACCACGCAGTAGACGGACGCTTCGTCGACCCAGTAGAGCGGCACGCCGGCGTAGCGCGTGACCACGTTCAGCAGCACCAGCGCGATGAGCAGGCCCATCAGGCCCGAGAGCAGCCGGCGTTCGCAGTGCAGCACGAAGTCGGACGCATCGAGCACCCGGCGGGAGAAGCTCCCGCGTTCCAAGGCATGTTCTTCCATGTGAGAAGAGAAGAGAAGAGAAAGGGAGGGTTGAAAGGGAAGATTGGCGAAGGGCCCGGAGGCTGCGATTCTGTAAATATATTAATAAGATATTTGAAATATCCGATCAGGGTATTAGCAGATTGCATGCCAGCCGAAAAAATGATGAGCGGGCGAAAACGGTGCGTGCACCGCCCGGCCCGCAATGAAAAACGCCCCGCGGCGTACTGCAGCGGGGCGTTGGTTCAGGGGAAGCGCAAGCGGCCTGCTACTTGAGCGCGGTCGTCGCGTTCGCCACTGCCAGCGCCGTCATGTTGACCACGCGCCGCACCGTCGACGAGGGCGTGAGCACATGCGCCGAGCCCGCGGCGCCGAGCAGGATCGGGCCGACCGTGATGCCGTTGGCGCCCGTCATCTTCAGCACGTTGTAGAGGATGTGGGCCGAGTCGAGGTTGGGGCACACGAGCAGGTTGGCTTCGCCGGTGAGCGTGCTCTCGGGCAGGGCGGTGCGGCGCACTTCTTCGGACAGCGCCGCGTCGCCGTGCATCTCGCCGTCGCATTCGATGTCGGGCGCCATCTGCGCGAACAGGTCGCGCGCGAGCCGCATCTTGCGCGCCGAGCCGCGGCTCGAGGTGCCGTAGTTCGAGTGCGAGAGAAAAGCCACCTTCGGCGGCAGGCCGAAGCGGCGCACCTCTTCGGCGGCCATCATGGCGATGCTCGCGAGCAGCTCGGCGCTCGGGTCTTCGTTCACGTTGGTGTCGGTGATGAACACCGTGCGCTTCTCGAGCGTGAGCGCATTGAGCGTGGCGAAGCCCGGCGCGCCGCGCTTCAGGCCGATCAGGTTGCGGATGTGCTCCAGATGCACGTCGAAGCGCCCGACCAGGCCGCAGATCATCGCGTCGGCATCGCCCAGGTGCATCATCAGCGCGGCAATGGTGGTGTTGGAGCGGCGCACCATGGTCTTGGCGGCCTCGGGCGTGACGCCGCGGCGGCCCATGACCTTGTGGAAGGTCTCCCAGTAGGTGCGAAAGCGCGGATCGTCCTCGGGGTTGACGATCTCGAAGTCGGTGCCCGCGCGGATGTGCAGGCCGGCCTTCTGGATGCGCGCCTCGATCACCGCCGGGCGTCCCACCAGGATGGGCTGGGCCAGGCCTTCGTCGATGGCCCACTGCGCGGCGCGCAGCACGCGTTCGTCCTCGCCTTCGGCATAGGCCACGCGCTTGGCGGCCGCGATCTTGGCGGCGCTGAACACCGGGCGCATGAACATGCCGGTCTGGAACACGAAGCGCGTGAGGTGCTGGCGGTAGGCCTCCAGGTCCTCGATCGGGCGCGCGGCCACGCCGGAGGCGGCCGCCGCCTTGGCCACGGCCGGCGCAATGCGCAGGATGAGCCGCGAATCGAAGGGCTTGGGAATGATGTAGTCGGGCCCGAAGGACAGTTCCTGCCCGGCATAGGCGGTGGCCACTTCCTCACTGATGTCGGCCTTGGTGAGCTCGGCGATCTCGCGCACGCAGGCCAGCTTCATTTCTTCCGTGATCTTGCTGGCGCCGCAGTCGAGCGCGCCGCGGAAGATGTACGGGAAGCACAGCACGTTGTTGACCTGGTTCGGGTAGTCCGAGCGGCCGGTGGCAATGATGCAGTCGGGCCGCACGGCCTTGGCGAGCTCGGGCCGGATCTCGGGCTCGGGGTTGGCCAGTGCCAGGATGATCGGCTGGCCGGCCATGGTCTTGACCATGTCGGCGCTCATCACGCCGGGCGCGGAGCAGCCCAGGAACACATCGGCGTCCTTCACCACGTCGGCCAGGGTGCGGGCGCCGGTGTCTTTCTGGGCGTAGCGCGCCTTGGAGTCGTCGAAGCCGCCCGCGCGGCCCATGTAGATCAGGCCCTTGGAGTCGCAGGCATAGATGTTGGCGGGCTTGGCGCCCAGGCCCACCATCACGTCCAGGCAGGCAATGGCGGCCGCGCCGGCACCGGAGACGGCGATCTTGACCTCCTCGATCTTCTTGCCGACCAGTTCGAGGCCGTTGATGAGCGCCGCGGCCGAGATGATGGCCGTGCCGTGCTGGTCGTCATGGAACACCGGGATGTTCATGCGCTCGCGCAGCTTCTTCTCGATGTAGAAGCACTCGGGCGCCTTGATGTCTTCCAGGTTGATGCCGCCCAGCGTGGGCTCGAGCGCCGCGATGATCTCGACCAGCTTGTCGGGGTCGTTCTCGGCCAGTTCGATGTCGAACACGTCGATGCCGGCAAATTTCTTGAAGAGGCAGCCCTTGCCTTCCATCACGGGCTTGGCGGCCAGCGGGCCGATGTTGCCCAGGCCCAGCACCGCGGTGCCGTTGGTGACCACGCCCACCAGGTTGCCGCGCGCGGTGAACTCGGCCGCCACCGACGGATCGGCCGCGATGTCCAGGCACGGGTAGGCCACGCCGGGCGAATAGGCCAGCGACAGGTCGCGCTGGTTCAGGAGCGGCTTGGTCGGGCTGATGGAAATCTTGCCCTTGACGGGCGAGCGGTGGTATTCGCGCGCTGCTTCGCGAAGTGCTTCTTCGGCGGGTGACAGGTTAGCAGCCATGAAAAGTCTCCTTGTTTCTGACGGGCAATGAGGCTACCCCAAAAAACGGCTGCCTCTTCTCCGGGTGGGCACGGGTTTTGGTGCTCCAGGCGTGAATTTCCTGCATGCCGACTCGCTAAACTCCCGGCTGTTACCAGGATTTAACGCTTGGCCAAGAGCCCGTGCATCGGCCTTGCGGCCGTCACCATCCACAACGAAGAACGACCAGGAGGGGAGCGCATGACGCCCGGACCTTTCACGAGTACAGAGCCCGACGTCGTGGTCATCGGCGGGGGCCCGGCGGGTTCCACCGTGGCCGCGCTGCTGGCGGACAAGGGCCACGACGTGGTGCTGTTCGAGAAGGCGCACCATCCGCGCTTTCACATCGGCGAGTCGCTGCTGCCGATGAACATGCCGCTGTTCGACCGCCTGGGCGTGCGCACCGAGGTCGAGGCCATCGGCATTGCCAAGCACGGCGCCGAGTTCGTCTCGCCCTGGCATGACCACACCAGCCATTTCTTCTTCGGCGAGGCCATGGACAAGAGCTTTCCGTATGCGGTGCACGTGCGCCGCTCGGAGTTCGACGAGCTGCTGTTCCGCCATGCCGCCAAGCGCGGCGCGCGCACCTTTGAGGGCCAGCGCGTCATGGGCGTGGACATGGACGCCGGCAAGGGCGCGGACAAGCGCGCGCTGGTGAAGATCAAGGCCGAGGACGGCAGCGAAACCAGCTGGCGCCCGCGCTTCGTGATCGATGCGAGCGGCCGCGACACGGTGCTGTCGAACCAGTTCGACGCCAAGCAGCGCAACCGCAAGCACGCCAGCGCGGCCCTGTTCGGCCACTTTGCCAATGCGGAGCGCCGGCCCGGCCGCTACGAAGGCAACATCTCGCTCTTCTGGTTCGACCACGGCTGGTTCTGGTACATCCCGCTGAAGGACGGCACCGTGAGCGTCGGCGCGGTGGCGTCGCCCGCGTATTTCAAGCGGCGCAAGGGCACGCTCGAGGAGTTCCTGATGGAGACCATCGCGCTCGCGCCCAAGCTGGCCGCGCGCCTGAAGAACGCCACGCT
Organism: Variovorax sp. V116; assembly: GCF_041154435.1. Classification (NCBI taxonomy): domain Bacteria; kingdom Pseudomonadati; phylum Pseudomonadota; class Betaproteobacteria; order Burkholderiales; family Comamonadaceae; genus Variovorax; species Variovorax sp. V116. Next base: position 4,092,224 of record NZ_AP028661.1, on the reverse strand, counting down.
GATGGAAGGCGCCACCACCACCGGCAACTACGCCTACGACTCCAAGTTCTGCCGCGGCGACCGTTTCATGATGGTCGGCGACGCCTATGCCTTCGTCGACCCGATGTTCTCGTCGGGCGTGTACCTGGCAATGAACAGCGCCTTCGAGGGCGCTGCCGCGGCCGACCTCTGGCTTAGGGGCGAGATGAAGGAAGCCGAGAAGGCCTTCCGCCGCTTCGACAAGGTGATGAAGCATGGCCCCAAGATGTTCTCGTGGTTCATCTACCGCATCACCTCGCCGGCCATCCGCCGGCTGTTCATGAACCCGCGCAACATCTGGCGCATGCAGGAGGCGCTGCTGTCCATCCTGGCGGGCGACCTGTTCCGCAACACGCCCATTGGCCCGCGCTTCTGGGGTTTCAAGATCACCTACTACGCCTCGTGCATCGGCATCCTGCCGCAGGCCATCAAGACCTGGGCATGGCGCCGGCGCAACCTGAAGGAATCGCTGGAAGCAGCGAAGACCTGAGCCTCAGTCCGGGGTGACCGTGTGCTGAGCCAGGGCCTCGAGCGCACGCACCAGCGCCGAATGGTCCTGCTGGCCATGGCCCAATGCGGCGCAGGCATTCATGAGCTGCGCCGCGCCCGCCGTCTGCGGCAGCGCCACGCCCAGCGCCCGTGCGCTCTGCAGCGCCAGGTTCAGGTCCTTCTGGTGCAGCGAGATGCGGAAGCCCGGCGCGAAGGTGCGCTTGATCATGCGTTCGCCGTGCACCTCGAGGATGCGCGAGCTCGCGAAGCCGCCCATCAGCGCCTGGCGCACCTTGGCCGGATCGGCGCCCGCCTTGGAGGCGAACAGCAGCGCCTCGCCCACCGCAGCGATGTTCAGCGCCACGATGATCTGGTTGGCCACCTTGCAGACCTGGCCATCGCCCACGTTGCCCACGAGCGTGACGTTCTTGCCCATCTTCTCGAGCAGCGGCCGCACCTGGCCGAAGGTGCCCTCGTCGCCGCCGCACATGATGGTGAGGCTCGCGGCCTTGGCGCCCACTTCGCCGCCCGAGACCGGCGCGTCGATGTAGCCGCAGCCCAGCGCAATGATCCGCTTGGCAAAGCCCTTGGTGGCAATTGGATCGATGGAGCTGCAGTCCACCACGATCTTGCCGCGCGAATCCTTCAGGCCCTCGGCCACGCCCTGCGTGCCGGGTTCGCCGAACAGCACTTTTTCCACGTCGGGCGTGTCGGGCACCATGATGAAGATCACGTCGGCCTGGCGCGCCACCTCGGCCGCCGAGGCGCAGATGGTGGCCTTCGAGATGAAGGGCTCGGGCGTGTTGCCCTGGGTGTTGACGAAGAGCTGGTGCCCCGCGTCGAGCAGGTGGCCCGCCATGGGCGCGCCCATGATGCCGAGGCCGATGAATCCGATCTTTTGCGATTGCGACATGTCTTTGTTTCCGATCTGAAGTTGTCTTTTATTGCGTGAGCGCTTCGCGCCAGCCGAGGCCGTCCACGGTGTCGCTGCGCGGCTTGTATTCGCAGCCGATCCAGCCCTCGTAGCCGATCGAATCGATGTGCCGGAAGAGCCACGGGTAGTTGATCTCGCCCGTGCCCGGCTCGCCGCGCCCGGGGTTGTCGGCCAGCTGGATGTGGCCGATCTGCGCAAGATGCTTCGAGAGCGTGTTGCCGAGCTCGCCTTCCATGCGCTGCGCGTGGTAGATGTCGTACTGCACCTTCAGGTTCGGCGAGCCCACCGCCTCGATGAGCGCGAGCGCCTTGTCGGTGCGGTTCAGGTAGAAGCCCGGGATGTCGAAGGTGTTGATCGGCTCGACCAGCAGGCGCAGGCCCGCGGCCTCGAGTTCGCGCGCGGCCAGGCGCAGGTTGTCGATCACCGTGCGGTTCACTACGTTGATGTCGGCGCCCTCGGGCACCTTGCCGACCAGGCAGTTGAGCTGCGGGCAGCCCAGGGCGGTGGCGTAGTCGATGGCCATGGCAATGCCTTCGCGGAACTCGCCGGTGCGCTCCGGATGGCAGGCGATGCCGCGCTCGCCCTTGTCCCAGTCGCCGGCCGGCAGGTTGTGCAGCACCTGCTGCAACCCGTTGGCGCGCAGCGCGGCTGCGAGCTCCTTCTTTTCGAAGGGGTAGGGGAACAGGTATTCCACCGCCTCGAAGCCGGCCTTGGCGGCGGCCTCGAAGCGCTGCATGAACGGCAGCTCGGTGAAGAGCATCGTGAGGTTGGCTGCGAACTTGGGCATGGTGTATCGCTCCTCTTCAGTCCAGCATCTCGGCCGCGACGGCGGTCGGCGCATCGGCCGGATGCTCGGCCAGCGGCTCGAACTCGGTGATGTTGTCAATCTCGGTGCCCATTGCGATGTTGGTCACGCGCTCCAGCATCACCTCGATGACGACCGGCACGCTGAACTCGGCCATCAGTGCCTCGGCGCGCTGGATGGCCGGCGCGATCTCTTCCTGCCGGTTCACGCGGATCGCCTTGCAGCCCAGGCCCTCGACCACTTTCAGGTGGTCCACGCCGTAGCTGCTTTCGATGCCTGCATCGGGCCCCGCGTTGATGTTGTCGAACGCGAGCTGCACGCAGTAGTCCATCTCGAAGCCGCGCTGCGCCTGGCGGATCAGGCCAAGGTAGGAGTTATTGACCACGATGTGGATGTACGGCAGCTTGAACTGCGCACCCACCGCGAGCTCCTCGATCATGAACTGGAAGTCGTAGTCGCCCGAGAGCGCGACGATCTTGCGCGAAGGGTCGGCCGCCCGCACGCCCAGCGCGGCCGGAATGGTCCAGCCCAGCGGGCCGGCCTGGCCGCAGTTGATCCAGTGGCGCGGGTTGTACACGTGCAGGAACTGCGCGGCCGCGATCTGCGAGAGGCCGATGGTGCTCACGTAGCAGGTGTCGTTGCTGAAGTTGTTGTTCATGCACTGGTACACGCGCTGCGGCTTCATCGGCACTTCGTCGAAGTTGGTCTTGCGCAGCATGGTCTTCTTGCGCTCGATGCACGACCTGGCCCACTCGCGGCGGTCGCGCAGCTTGCCGGCGGCCTTCATCTCCTCGGCCACGGCCACGAACTGCTCGAGCGCGGCCCTGGCGTCGGACACGATGCCGAAGTCGGGCGTGAACACGCGGCCGATCTGCGTGGGCTCGATGTCAACGTGCACGAAGGTGCGGCCCTTGGTGTAGACGTCGACCGAACCCGTGTGGCGGTTGGCCCAGCGGTTGCCGATGCCCAGCACGAAGTCGCTCGCAAGCATGGTCGCGTTGCCGTAGCGGTGGCTGGTCTGCAGGCCGCACATGCCGGCCATCAGCGGATGGTCGTCAGGGATTGCGCCCCAGCCCATCAGCGTGGGAATCACCGGCACGCCGGTGGTCTCGGCAAAGCGCACCAGCAGGTCGGCCGCATCGGCGTTGATGACGCCGCCGCCGGCCACGATCAGCGGGCGCTCGGCGGCCTGGAGCATGCCGATGGCCTTCTCGATCTGGGCGCGCGTGGCGGCGGGCTTGTAGGGGGTGAGCGGCTGGTAGGCGTCGATGTCGAATTCGATCTCGGCCATCTGCACGTCGAAGGGCAGGTCGACCAGCACCGGGCCCGGACGGCCCGAGCGCATCAGGTGGAAGGCCTGCTGGAACACCTGTGGCACCTGGCCGGGCTCGCGCACCGTGACCGACCACTTGGTGACCGGCTTGGAGATCGACTCGATGTCGACCGCCTGGAAGTCTTCCTTGTAGAGCCGCGCGCGCGGCGCCTGGCCGGTGATGCAAAGAATGGGAATCGAATCGGCCCAGGCCGAGTACAGGCCCGTGATCATGTCGGTGCCCGCGGGCCCCGAGGTGCCGATGCACACGCCGATGTTGCCGGCCACGGCACGGGTGTAGCCCTCGGCCATGTGCGAGGCGCCCTCGACGTGGCGCGCGAGGATGTGAGAGATGGTGCCGCGCTGGCGCAGCGCGGAATACATCGGATTGATGGCCGCGCCGGGCACGCCGAAGGCCTGCGTCACGCCTTCCTTTTCCATCACCAGCACGGCGGCCTGGACCGCTTTCATTTTTGCCATGGGACTGTCTCCTTGAGTGGCGTCCACTGTAGGAAGCGCGGGCCATTCGAAGAAGACGGCTGCGGACCATAAAGCCTATTCCAACCTGGAATAAGTGATTACGATGCCGGCCATGGACAGATTGTTGGCAATGGAAATGTTCGTGCGCGTGGTCGAGACCGGCAGCTTCTCGAAGGCGGCGCTCGAGTTCCACACCACCCAGCCCACCGTGACCAAGCAGGTCGCGGCCACCGAGGCGCGACTGAAGGTGCGGCTGCTCAACCGCAACACGCGCGGCGTGAGCCTCACGGAGCCGGGCGCCCTCTACTACGAGAAGTGCAAGAGCATCGTGCGCGAGGCCGAGGAGGCCGAGAGCATCGTGCAGCTGCGCCAGAACCAGGCGCAGGGGCTGCTGCGCATCGGCACCTCGGTGGCCTTCGGCCGCCGCGTGGTGGTGCCGCTGGCGCTCGAATACATGCGCCGGCATCCGCAGGTGCAGCTCGACCTGAGCTTCGAGGACCGCTATGTCGACCTCATCGCGCAGGGCATCGATGTGGCCATCCGCATGGGCAAGCTGGCCGATTCGTCGCTGGGCGCGCGCTACCTCGGCACCAACCCGTGGGCCATGGTCGCGGCGCCGGGCTACCTGAAGAAGCACGGCACGCCCAAACGCGCGCAGGACCTGAGCGCGCACGTGGCGCTCATCTACAGCAGCGTGGTGGGCGACGAGTTCTGGCGCATGCACACGCCCAAGGGCGATCCGGTGACAGTGCCGGTCTCGGGGCGCTTCCGGTCCAACAACCTTTCCGCGGTGCTGGCGGCGGCGCGCGACGGCCTGGGCATTGCGCTGATGCCGCGCTACGTGGCGAGCGAATCGCTGGCCTCGGGCAAGGTGCTCGAAGTGCTGGGCGACCACAAGCTGCCCGAGCAGGAGATCCACGCCGTCTTTCCCTCGCCCAAGCTGGTGCCGGGCAAGGTGTCGGGCTTCGTGGCCTTCCTGCAGGGGCGCTTTGCCGAGGGCTGGTGGGGCGGCTGAGGACGCCTTTCCTTCAGGCCGGCACGAAGGCGCCGTGCAGGCCCAGCGGCAGGGCGTAGGGCAGGGTGGCTTGCGCCACCGGGCCCGCCGCCAGGTGGTCGGCCGCAAAGCACGACAGCACGGTCTTCTGCCGGCCGAAATCGAGCACCGTGCCCAGCACCCAGCCCGGCCTGGTGCCGTCCGGCACGAAGACGTGCTCTTCCACCATGGCCTGCGTGCCGTAGCTGAAGCGCTGGCTGCGGCCGCTTTCGACATCGGTTCGCGCGATCGCGCCGAAGCCCGGCACATCGAGACGCGTCTGGGTGGCATGAACCACCTGGCGATGGCGCAGGCCGACGCGCCGCGGGTCGATGCGCGGAAACTCGGCCTCCTGCGCCAGCGCCTGCTGCGTGGCCCGGCCGGTGCCGAGGTTCAGCGTGGCGACCGTCAGCCGCGGGTGGGTGCTCTTCACGCGGCGCGCGCGCATCACTTCGCGGTTGGTCGTGAACACCGAATCGGCGTTGTCCGAACGCACGTAGTCGATGTGGACGAGGGTGCCACGCGGCGTGTCTTCTTCCCAGGCATTGCCGACGTGGAACAGGAAGCCGGCCGGCAGCGCGAGCATCTGGCGCCGCTTCCAGTTCTGCTTGTCGACCACCAGGGCGCGCATGCCGAGTTCCGGCCGCCAGACGTGGGCGTCGAGAAAGCTCGCACCTGCCTCCTTGCGCTTGCCGTCGTAGACCAGCGGCGGCATCAGGAACACCAGGTGCCGTTCGGTCACGGCGAAGTCATGGACCATCGGCATGTCGGCCACCGGCACCACGGCTGCGCGCCGCAGCGTGCCTTCGGGCGCAATCTCGTACAGCGCCAGCAGGCCCTGGCCGGAGCTCACGCCAAAGTTCCACACCGTGCCGTCCGGATCGACCTTGGGATGGGCCGAGAACGGCATGCCCGCGAGGTCGGGCCGCCAGGTCTTCACGCCCAGCGTGTCGAGCGTGCGCGCATCGACGCGCGTGGCCGAGCCGCCTTCCCAAAGCGCCAGCACCTCGCCCTGCATCGGCAGCACGCTGGTGTTGGCGACGTTGATGCTGTCGGCCGAGGTCGGCGGCTCGACGCCCGGCGGCATGGTGCCGAAGGCCTCGAACAGGCGGCGGCCGGCCCGCACCTCGGCCACGCGCTTGGGCGTGGCGACATAGCGGCCCTGGTGCCGCACGTCGGCCCCCTCGATCACGAAGCGGTGCACCATGCCGTCGCCGTCGAACCAGTGGTGGTAGCGCTCGCCGCCCAGGTCGTGGCCGGCCGGGCCGATGCGAAAGAGCGTGCCGGCCACGGCATCGGGAAAGCGCCCGCGCACCGTGGCGCGGGTCAGCGGCAGGTCGTCCGGGGGCGTGGCGAAGCCGGTCTTCCAGGGCGCACCGGCGGCTTCGAACCGGGCCTGCCAGTCGTCGGCGGTGCCGGCCGCGCGGGCCAGCGGTGGCAAGAGGTGCAGGGCGCCGGCCGAAGCCAGCAGGCGCAGGAGTTCGCGTCGTTCCATGGCGGTTTGCTCCTCAGCGCAGATGGATGACGGTCTGCAGGTCGGCATCGACGCTGATCGCCGCGGCCTCGAAGGCGGGCGCGGCGCGGTTGCCCTTCGCGTCGTTCGAGAAGCCGTAGCGCTCGGTCGGCATGCCCATGAGGTTGGTGTCGAGCTTGCCGTTGCCGTTCTCGTCGGCGAACGCCCGCAGCGCGTACCGGCCCGGCGCCAGTCCTGTGAAAACGAGCCGGGCCTTGCCGCCCTGCATGGGCGCGGTCTGCGAGGCCACGGCCTTGCTGTCGGCGTAGCTCGCGGCGTCGTTGTACAGCGCCAGGTACAGCGTGGCTACGCCGGCCGGACCGTCGGCCACGTTCACGTTCAGGTCGGCCGCGAGCGCGGCCAGCGGGGAGAGCAGCGCCGCGGCGCAAAGGGCGCGCAGGCTCGCTGGGGGCTGTAGAAAGTTCATGGGACAGAGGCCTCGTCGGAAGTTGGAGGCCCCGACGATCCCGCAAGCGCCGCGCGCCGCCCAGCGCGATGCGACGAAGCGCGCCAACACCCGCGCGAAATGCGCCCGGCCGGCGCAGGGCGCGCCCGCTTCGGCCGTCCGGCCCGCGGCCGCGAGTCAGCCGGGCTTCAGCTGCCCTTCTTGTCCTCGCCGGGGCTGGTCTCCAGCTGGCCCGACTCCACGAACAGGCTCCACGCCGCCATGAACAGCGCCGCGATCACCGGACCGATCACGAAGCCGTTGATGCCGAAGATCGCCATGCCGCCGATGGTCGACATCAGCACGATGTAGTCGGGCATCTGCGTGTCCTTGCCCACCAGCACCGGGCGCAGGATGTTGTCGACCAGGCCGATCACGAACACGCCCACGAAGACCAGGATGCCGCCCTGCCAGAAATGGCCGGTGGCAAGGAAATAGATGGCCACCGGCCCCCAGATGAGCGCCGCGCCCACCGCGGGCAGCAGCGACAGGAAGGCCATCAGCACGGCCCACAGCAGCGCACCCTGCACGCCCAGCAGCCAGAAGGCCAGCCCGCCGATCGCGCCCTGCGCAATGGCCACCGCCACGTTGCCCTTGACGGTGGCGCGGATCACGGTGGTGAACTTGTTGAGCAGGTAGTGCGTGTGCGGCCTGGCGAGCGGCACGGCCTCGCGCATCGACTTCGAAAGTGCCGAGCCGTCGCGCACCAGGAAATACAGCAGGTACAGCATCACGAAGAAGCTGATGACGAAGTCGAAGGTGTTCTGGCCGATGGTCAGCGCCTGGCCCGCGATGAGCTGGCTGCCCTGTGCCGCGCCCGCGGAGATGCGGGCCTGCCAGGCTTCCATGTCGCCGAGGTTGAAGCGGTCGAACAGGTTCAGCAGCCATTGCGGCACGGCGTTGAGGATCTGCTGGAAGTAGGCCGCGAAATTGATCTGCCCCGAGCGGATGCTCTGCGTGACCTGCACGATCTCCTGCACCAGCGACACGCCCACCATGGCCAGCGGGAGAATCACGATGAACAGGCAGATGGCCAGCGTCGACAGCGCCGCGGCATTGGGCTTGCCGGGCATGGCCTTGAGCAGCCGCTTGTAGAGCGGCGTGAACAGGATGGCCAGGGCCACGCCCCACAGCACCGCGCCGAAGAACGGCATCAGCACCCAGAGGAAGGCGACCGTGACGGCGGCGAGCAGGGCGAGGAACACGCCGCGCTGGAGTTGGGGTGAATTCATAGGTGATTCGGACTGTAGCCGAGCCTGAATGCACCGCCGTGTCGGTCGGCACGCCCTTGTGCGGTGGCGCCACCGGGCGCCCGGAGGTCAGCGCCTGGCGCGCGGCAGCGCCACCGGCGCCAGCGTGGCGCGCAGCCGGGCGGGCGCGTCGGGCCCGGCCGTGGTTTCGACCTCGAGCGAGCGCTCGACGTTGCCGATGTGCTCGATCATCAGCTGGCGCGCCCGGGCCGTGTCGCCGGCCTCCAGCGCGGCCACGATGGCGCCGTGCTCCGCGCAGGACTGGCCGGCCTCGTGCCTGGACTGGTAGAGCGTGGCGGCCAGCGTGGTGCGGGCCGTGAGGTCGCGCAGCACGTCGACCAGCAGCTGGTGGCCCATCTGCTCGGCCAGGCAGACATGGAAGTCGGCCAGCAGGAAGGCGCGCGTGGCGGCGTCGGCGCCCTCGATGGCGCGCTGCTCGTCGGCAATGTGGTCGCGCAGCTTGCGGATGGCCTGCTGCAGCGGCCGGCCTTCGCTTTCGGCCAGGATGCCCGCCTCGACGATGCGCCGCGCCGAGAAGGCGTCGCGCGCTTCCTCGGCCGAGGGCTCCACCACGTACCAGCCGCGGCGCGACTGCACCTCGACGAAGCCGCGCGCCTGCAGCTGCATGAGCGCCTCGCGCACCATGGTGCGGCTCACCGCGAAGTTCTCGGCCAGCGCCTGCTCGCCCAGCCGCTCGCCCGGCGCGAGCTTTTGCGCCAGGATGGCCTCGACCACGCGCTCGGCGATGGAGGTGGGGTTGACGTCGGTCGCCATCGCGCGTTTTCAGCGGCCGACGGCGCCCACGGGGACGGCCGGCACCTCGGGCTCGGCCAGCGGCTCGTCGTCCGGCGAGTAGGAGCCGTCGAGCACCGCATGGGCGCGCTCGCGGTCGATGTCGCCTTCCCAGGCCGCGATGGCCACCGTGGCCACGCAGTTGCCGATCAGGTTGCCCAGCGCGCGCGCGATGCCCATGAACCAGTCGACCGAGAGCACCAGCACCAGCCCGATGGCCGGAATGGCGGGAATCGCGTGCAGCGTGGCGGCCAGCACCACGATGGCCGAGCCCGGCACGCCGTGCGCGCCCTTGGAGGTGACCAGCGCAATCGCAAGGATGGTCAGCAGGTCCGCCATCGAGATCGGCGTGTTGGTGGCCTGCGCGATGAACACCGCCGCGAGCGTGATGTAGATCGAGAAGGCGTCCAGGTTGAACGAATAGCCCGTGGGAATCACCAGGCCCACCGTCGAGTCGCGGATGCCCATGCGGCGCAGCTTGGCCATGATCTGCGGCAGCACGCTGTCCGACGAGGTGGTGGCAAACACGATGGCCAGCTCCTCGCGCAGGTAGCGCAGCAGCTTCCACAGGCTGAAGCCCGACATGCGCATGACCAGCCCGAGCACCACGAACACGAAGACCAGCACCGCGCCGTAGAAGAGGGCCACCAGCATGCCCAGCTGCTTGAGCGAACCGATGCCGTACTTGCCCACCGTGAAGGCAATGGCGCCCAGCACGCCGAGCGGCGCCAGCTTGATGAGGATGCCCATGATCTTGAACAGCACCAGCGAAAGCGCATCCACCACCGCGGCCACCGGCTTGCCACGCTCGCCCAGGAGCGACAGCGCGCATCCGAACAGCACCGCGAACAGCAGCACCTGCAGCACGTCGCCGGTGGCAAAGGCGTTGACCACCGTGGTGGGGATCAGCTTCATCAGGAACTCGACCGTGCCGCCGCTGGTGAGCTTGTCGGCGTTCGAGGCATAGGCGCTCATGGCCGTGGCGTCGAGCTTGCCCGGATCCACGTTCATGCCCACGCCGGGCTGGAACACGAAGGCCAGCACCAGGCCCAGCGCCAGCGCAACGGTGGTGAGCACCTCGAAGTAGATCAGCGCCTTCACGCCGACCCGCCCCACGCGCTTCAGGTCGCCCGCGCCCGCGATGCCGTGCACCACCACGCAGAACACCAGCACCGGGATGATCATCTTGATCAGCTTGATGAAGCCGTCGCCGAGCGGCTTGAGCTTGACGGCGAACTCCGGCAAGAAGAGGCCGGCGAGCACGCCGAGCACCAGGGCAATGACGACCTGGCCGAAGAGCGATTTGGCGAAGCGAGGCATGGAAGTCTCCTTGTATGTCTTGGCGGTGTTTGCATGCAAGGATCGCTTTTCTTGCATACAAGCAATGTAGGCAAGAAGACTTCGAGCGAGCCAGAGGGTATTCCCGGGCTCCTGGGTTGAAGGGGCCGGGGCGCAGCGTCTCCCAGTGTTGTTAACAGTCTCCAAGAATGTAACCAGACTGTTCTCGTCGTTTGTCGAGAGTTACATTCGATGGAACACTCGAGAGCGACATGAACGAAGAAGGCCAGAAGGCGCTGCAGCCAATGATTTACCTGCCCGTGTCGGGCAAGTTTGTCATTGCGTTGATTGGCGCCAGCGCCTGGATGTGGTTCTCGATATGGGCCGCGGGCCCCTGGCTGGCCGACCTGACGGATCGGGTGGGGATGGCCCTGGCCATTTTCCTGGTGTATGGCATTGCCGTTGTTCCGGGCTTCATGAATGCGTTCCTGGCCATCAGCCTGCTGCTGGACAGGAGGCCGGCGCATCCCGCGTTGGCCGTCTATCCCCCGATCTCCATCCTGATTGCCGCCTACAACGAGGAAGCGTCCATCGACGAGACGCTGGTCAGCATCGATCGGCAGAACTACCCGGGCGAACTGCAGGTGATCGTGATCAACGACGGGTCCGCGGACGGCACGTCGCTTGTCGTTCAGCGTGCCCGGGAGCGGTACCCATGGCTGACCTTCCTGGACCTGGAAAAAAACGGCGGCAAGGCACGCGCGCTGAACATCGGGTTCAAGGAAGTCGCGCACGACCTGGTCATCACCGTCGATGCCGACTCCTTCCTTTACCGTGGCGCTTTGACCAGCATCGTCGAGCGCTATCGCGCCGACCCGCCCCATACGCGGGCCGTGGCGGGAAAAATCCTGGTCCGCAACTCGCGGCTGAACTGGATCACCCGCTGCCAGGAATGGGACTACTTCCATGGCATTGCCGCCATCAAGCGCGTGCAGTCGCTGTTCCAGGGCACGCTGGTTGCGCAGGGTGCGTTTTCGATCTACGACCGGGCTGCGCTGATCGAGGTGGGCGGATGGCCCGAATGCGTGGGCGAGGACATCGTGCTCACCTGGGCCCTGCTGAAAGCCGGCTACCGGGTGGGCCACTGCGAGGACGCGTGCCTGTTCACCAATGTGCCCACCACCGTCAAGCAACTGGTCAAGCAGCGCCAGCGATGGGCGCGCGGCATGGCGGAAGCCTTCATCAAGCACCCGGGGATCCTGGTCAAGCCGCGCCTGTCGACCTTCTTCATTTATTGGAACCTGCTGTTTCCGTGGCTGGACCTGGCATGCACCATCGGCTTCATTCCCGGAATCATTCTCGCGTTCTTCGGCCACTACTGGATCGTCGGAATCATGACCCTCGCGTTGATCCCGGCCACCTTCGCATTGAGCCTGCTCATGTTCCGGATCGAACGCCGGATGTTCAGGAAGACGGGCCTCGTGGTGCGAAAGAACGTCCAGGGCTTCTTCGTCTACGTGCTGCTGTACAGCCTGATCCTGCAGCCTGCCAGCGTGCTCGGCTACCTCGATGAACTGTTCAGGAAGCCCAAGGCCTGGGGAACCAAATGAAGGGGCTGCCGAGGTGTCTTGCCGCCGCTTCCCTGGGTTGCCTGGTGCTGGCCGCTCCCTGCAGGGCGGAGGAAGAAAAGGCAAACGAAAAACCGGCCGGCATGGCCTTTGGCCCGGAATTCTTCATCACCGGCGACAGCGACAATTTCCAGTCGCGCCGGGTGTCGGTGGAGTTCTTTCCCGCGTTTGAAAACGCCGACCGCTACCTGGGGTTCCGGCTCGGCGACTACCAATACAAGCAAGGCAACTGGCAAAGGGCCGGCAAGAAGATCTCGTTCCTGGCCCGCTCGGTCGAAACGAAGACCACGGACGGTGGCGCAATCGAGGTCGGCGCGTTCGAGCAGGGCGGGCACACGCTGCTCACGCTCGACGGCAGCTACCGCCTGTCGCCCACCAAGAGCACGGCGGTGGAATTCCTCGTGACGCGCGACTGGGTCGAAACGCCGAAGTCGCTGGACCGCGGCATCGATTTTTCCTTTGTCGGCGTGGCCGTCGACCAGGGGCTTGGAAGCCACGTGACCCTGGTCGGTCTCGCGGCGCAGCAGTATTTCTCGGACGGCAACCGGCGCGACCACGGCCGCCTGCGGCTGATCTACCAGCCGTCGCTCGACCTGGGCCTGACCCTGCAGGCGCGCTATCGGACCTACCGCAGCAGCCACGAGGACGTGGACCGGGCCTATTTCAATCCGAAGAACTACAGCGAGGCGATGCTGGCCGTGGGCTGGCGGCAGCGTTTTTCGGGCTGGACCCTCGCGGTCACGGCGGGGCTCGGCACCGAGACGATCAACCACGAGTTCCGGCAGCCGACGCGGCTTTTGGACGTGAACCTGCAAAGCCCCGTGAGGGGATCGCAGGTCTTTCGCTTTGGCGCCGGCTACAGCCGCAGCACCACCTTCTCGGGGCCCAGCTACCAGTACCGCTACCTGCGCGGGGAGTGGGTGATCCTTTTCTGAGGCCGCGCGTCGCTTGCCCGGCTACTTGTCGTGGTGCAGGTAGCTTGCCTGCTTGGGCAGCAACAGGCTCACCAGGAAGGCCACGCCCATCATCGCGGTCACGTACCAGTAGAAGTACGACTCGTGGCCGATCGACTTCAGGCCCAGCGCCACGTATTCGGCGCTGCCGCCGAAGATGGCGTTGCCCACGGCATACGACAGGCCCACGCCCAGCGCGCGCACTTCGGGCGGGAACATCTCGGCCTTCACGATGCCGCTGATCGAGGTGTAGAAGCTCACCACTGCCAGCGCCAGCGTGATCAGCACGCCGGCCATCAGCGGGCTGCCCACGCTCTGCAGGTTGCTCAAGACGGGCACCGTCATCAGCGCGCCGAGCGCACCGAACAGCAGCATGTTGCTGCGCCGGCCGATGCGGTCCGACAGCGCGCCGAACAGCGGCTGCATGCACATGTAGATGAACAGGCAGGCGGTCATCACGTTGCTGGCGGTCTTGATGGACATGCCGGCCGAGTTCACCAGGTACTTCTGCATGTAGGTGGTGAAGGTGTAGAAGATCAGCGAGCCGCCGGCCGTGTAGCCCAGCACCACGAAGAAGGCGCGCTTGTGGTGTTTGAACAGCTCGGCGACGCTGCCGGCGCCCTTGGCGGCGCGGGTCTGCGTGCTGGCGGTTTCCGTCAGCGTGCGGCGCAGCATCAGCGCCACGATGGCCGCCACGGCGCCGAGCACGAAGGGAATGCGCCAGCCCCAGGCCTTGAGTTCGGCATCGTCGAGCAGCTGCTGCAGCACCACCACGACCACCACGGCCAGGAGCTGGCCGCCGATGAGCGTGACGTACTGGAACGACGAGAAGAAGCCGCGCTGGCCGCGCATCGCCACCTCGCTCATGTAGGTGGCGGTGGTGCCGTACTCGCCGCCGACCGACAGGCCCTGCAAGAGGCGCGCGGCCAAAAGCAGCGCGGGCGCCCAGGCGCCGATCTGCGCATAGGTGGGCAGGCAGGCGATGACCAGCGAGCCCACGCACATCATGACGACCGAGGTCACCATCGAGGTCTTGCGGCCCTTGCGGTCGGCCAGCCGGCCGAACAGCCAGCCGCCGATCGGGCGCATCAGGAAGCCGGCGGCAAACACGCCCGCCGTGTTCAGCAGCTGGACCGTGGGGTCCGACTTGGGAAAGAACGAGGGCGCGAAGTAGATCGCGCAGAAGGCGTAGACGTAGAAGTCGAACCACTCCACCAGGTTGCCGGACGAAGCGGCAAAGATGGCGAAGATGCGCTTGCGCTTTTCCTCGAAGGTGTAGGGCGTGGTGTTGGGCGCGTGGGCGCTGGTCGCGTCCGGGCTGGAGGCACCGGCGGTGGCGCTGGCAATGGCGGTCATTCGGGGGTCCTTGTCTCTGGCTGGGGCCCCCCGCGGAGCCGCGGAAAGCCGTGCCGGCGAGTCTGTCCGCCCGTGGCCGCGCTGTCGTCCGTAGGCGCCCGCCGCGCCGCTACGTACCTGTACGCAAGGGTAAATACCTAGAAAGCGTTACAGGCCGTGCTCGCGCAGGAAGCGGTCGAGCTCGTGGCTGTTCGACAGGCCGAGCTTGGCGAACACGTGGGCGCGGTGCGTTTCCACCGTGCGCTGCTCCAGCGGCGCGAGCTCCAGCGCAATGCGCTTGTTGGGCAGGCCCTGGGCGACCAGCCGGGCCACCTGCATCTCGCGCGGCGTGAGCTTGGCCCACAGGGCCTCGGCGGCCTGGCGGGCCTGCCGGCGCACGGCGATTTCTTCGGCCTTCTGCAGCGCCTTGGCAATGCTCTCGAGCAGGCGCTCGTCGCTGCACGGCTTCTCGAGCCAGCCGAAGGCGCCGTTCTGCACCGCCTCCACGGCCATCGGGATGTCGCCGTGGCCGGACAGGAAGATCACCACCAGCGGACTGTCCTGCGCGCGCAGCGCATCGAACACCTGCAGCCCGCTCATGCCCTCCATGCGCAGGTCCAGCACGACGCAGCCCGGACGCTGCAGGTCGGCGCCGGCCAGGAAGGCCTCGCCCGAGGCAAAGGCCTGCACCGCATGGCCGCGCGACAGCAGCAGGAGGCCCAGCGAGCGGCGTACGGCCTCGTCGTCGTCGACGATGCACAGGTGGTTGGCAAGGGCGGTCACGGTGCCGAGATTTCCAGTTCGAGGGTGAAAACTGTGCCACCGCCGGCCCGGTTGGCAAAGGACAGCCGGCCGCGGTGGGCCTCCACGATGGTGCGGCAGATGTTCAGGCCCAGGCCCAGTCCGCCGGTCTTGGTGGTGAAGAAGGGCGCGAACACCTGCTCGGCTAGCGCCGCGTCGATGCCCAGCCCGCGGTCGGCCACGTGGATGTGCATGCGGCCTTCGCTCACCTCGGCGTCGATTTCCACCAGCCGCTGCTCGGGCGGCGCGGCCTGCATGGCGTGCAGGCTGTTGGACAGCAGGTTCAGCAGCACCTGCTCCAGCAGCACGCGGTCGCCGCGCACCTCGGGCAGGTCTGGCCGCAGGCGCACCTCGGCGCGCGCCTGGCGCATCCGCATCTCGCCCTGCAGCAGCGCCAGCGCGTTGCTGACCAGCGACGCCACCGCGCAATCCTCGGTGCCGATGGTGCGCTGGCGCACGAAGCCGCGGATGCGCCGCACGATCTCGGCGCTGCGCCGGGCCTGCGCCATGGTCTCGTCGAGGCTGCTGGCCAGCAGCGCCTGGTTGCCCTGCTCCGCGAAGGCCTTGGCCGCGCTCGCGAAATTGCTCAGCGCCATCAGCGGCTGGTTCAGCTCGTGCGCCAGCGTGGAGGCCATCTCGCCCAGGCTGGCGAGGCGCTGCGCATGCTGCAGCTGCTCGTCGTTCTGGCGCTGGCGCAGCTCGGCGCGCTTCTGATCGGTGATGTCGACCACCGAACTCATCCAGCCGCTGTGGCGGCCATCGGCATCGATGAGCGGCGCGGTGTAGACCATGGTGATCACCTCGTGCCCATCGCGGTGCCGCAGGCGCGATTCGAAGCCCGAGCGCGCGGGCTGCCCGCTCATCATCGCCTGGTAATGCAGCCAGTGCTGCGCCACGTCGTCGGGGTGCCAGTAGGGGTAGGGTGGCAGCCGGCCGAGCAGTTCGTCGGCGCCGTAGCCGGTCATCTCGCAGAAGGCGGGGTTGACATAGATGATGCGGCCTTCGAGGTCGCGTGCGCGCATGCCCACCAGCAGCGAGTCTTCCATCGCCTTGCGGAAGGCGTGGGCCTCGTCCAGCGCGTGCGTGCGCTCGCGCACCCGCAGCTCCAGGTCGCGCCGCGCGTCGCGCTGCTCGGCAAAGCGGCGCTCGCGCAGCTGCCAGTAGAGCCCGCCCAGCAGCAGCACGCCCGCGCACAGCAGGCCCAGCATCCAGGTGCGCTCGCGCGCGCGGGTGACCTCCGAATGGTCGGCCATCACGGTCAGCGTCCAGCCCAGGTCGGGCAGCGGCTCGTCCAGCGCGAGGAAGCGGCGCGCCTGGCCGCCGATGTCGGTGCGCACGAGGTAGCCCGGATGCCCTTTCTCGCGCGCCACCGTCCATGGCAGCGGCGGGAAGCCGGTGCGGGCGCCGTACTGCTGCTCGTGCTTCAGGCGGTCGAGGTCGGCGGCGGCGAGCGGCCGCTTGGCCTGGTACATCCAGGCCGGCACCGAGCTCAGGAACACGATGCCGCGCGCATCGGCCAAGAGGATCGGCTCGCGCGCGAAGGTCCAGGCCTCCTGGAGCTGGCGCAGGCTGATCTTGACCGTCAGCACGCCCAGCACGGCGCCGGCCTCGGAGCGCACCGGCGCGGACATGAAGAGCCCCGGCTCGCCGGTGGTCTGGCCCACGCCATAGAACAGGCCGCTGCGGCCCGCGCGCGCGTCGATGAAGTAGGGCCGGTTGGCATAGGACTCGCCGACGAAGCTCTGCGGCGTGGCCCAGTTGCTCGCCGCCAACGTGAGGCCTTGCAAGTCGATCAGGTAGAGCGCATCGGAGCCCGCATGGCGGTTCACCTCTTCGATGTAGCGGTTGGCGCGCTGCTGCGCCGCCGGGTCGCGCGGATGCGCCAGCACCTCGAAGACGTCCGGGTGCATGCCCGCGGTGCGCGGCAGGTAGCCGTACTTGCCGGCGGCATCGCGCAGGCCCAGCACGTGGACCTCCATCGCGCGGCGGATCGAGTCTGCCTGGAAGCTCGCCTCGCGGGCCGCGGCCCACTGGCCCGCCGCGCCGATCAGCAGCAGCGCCACGGCCACGGCGGCCGTCCACGCGAGCAGCGCGCGCCAGCGGCTGCGGTGCGGGCGAGCCGTGGGCGTGTCGGGTGGGAGGGAAGGCAGGGGAGGCATGGCAGGGGACGGCCGACCGGGCGGCGAGCGGGGATTTTGCCCTGATCCCCGGATCGGCCGCCGGGGCCGCCGTACCATCGCGCCCATGCGAACCCTTTCACTCCCGGCCGGCGGCGAGATGCCGGTGCTCGGCCTCGGCACCTGGCGCATGGGCGAAGCCGCAGGCCGCCGTGCGGCCGAGGTTGCCGCGGTGCGCGAAGCCATCGCAATGGGCTACCGGCTGATCGACACCGCCGAGATGTACGGCGAGGGCGGCGCCGAAACCGTGCTCGGACAGGCCCTGGCAGAGGCCCTGCGCGCGGGCGACGTGCGGCGCGAGGAGCTCTTCATCGTCAGCAAGGTCTACCCGCACAACGCGAGCCGGCGCGGCACGCCCGAGGCCTGCGAGCGCAGCCTGAAGCGGCTCGGCCTCGACACGATCGACCTGTACCTCTTGCACTGGCGCGGCAGCCACCCGCTGCGCGAAACGGTCGATGCGATGCAGGCGCTGGTGGCCAAGGGGCGCATCGCGCGCTGGGGCGTGAGCAACTTCGACATCGACGACATGCAGGAGCTGGTGCCGCTCATTGGGTCGGGTCCTGGCTGCGCGGCCAACCAGGTGTACCTGTCACTGGCCGAGCGCGGCCCGGAGTTCAGCCTGCTGCCCTGGCTGCGCGAACGCGGCATGCCGCTGATGGCCTACAGCCCGATCGACCAGGGCGCTCTGGCTTCGGACGACGCACTGCAAGCGCTGGCCGCGCAGCTCGGCTTGAGCGCCGCGCAGCTCGCACTGGCCGCGGTGCTCGCGCGGCCCGGCGTCGCCGCGATCCCGAAGGCCGTGCGCAGCGCGCACCTGCAAGAGAACCTCGCCGCCGCCGACCTGAAGCTCGATGCGGCCACCCTCGCCGAACTCGACCGCCTGCATCCGCCGCCGCGCCGCAAGGCGCCGCTCGCGATGATCTGAGCAGGCTCTAGTGGGCTTCGGCCTGCTTGGCTGCCGCAATCACCGCCTCTTCATCGTGCTTCGCGCCATTGAGGAACAGGTTCAGCAGCACCGCGCTGATCGACGCCAGCAGGATGCCCGACTCGATCAGCGAGTGGATCGCATGCGGCATCCACTGCTTGAAGTTGGGCGCAATGAGCGGAATCATGCCGACGCCGATCGACACCGCCACGATCATCGCGTTGTGGCGGTTGGTCTTGAAGTCCACGCCCGAGAGAATGCGGATGCCCGTGGCCGCCACCATGCCGAACATCACCAGGCCCGCGCCGCCGAGCACCACCGTGGGCAGCGACTCGACCAGCGCCGCCATCTTGGGCAGCAGCCCCAGCACGATCAGGATCACGCCGCCGGCCACGCAGACGTACCGGCTCTTGATGCCCGTGACGGCCACCAGGCCCACGTTCTGCGAGAAGCTGGTGTACGGAAAGGTGTTGAAGATGCCGCCGATCAGCGTGCCCAGGCCGTCGGTGCGCAGGCCCTTGGCCAGGTCCTTCTGCGTGATCTTCCGGTCGGTCATCTCGCCGAGCGCAAGGAACATGCCGGTCGACTCGATCATCACCACGATCATGATCAGCGTCATCGTGAGGATCAGGATCG
The DNA here is from genome assembly GCF_041154435.1 of Variovorax sp. V116. NCBI lineage: Bacteria > Pseudomonadati > Pseudomonadota > Betaproteobacteria > Burkholderiales > Comamonadaceae > Variovorax > Variovorax sp. V116. The sequence continues at coordinate 4,073,420 of NZ_AP028661.1, read as the reverse complement.
GGTCGAACTGCGGCATGCCGAAGTGAAAGGGCAGCACGATGTCGACCCACGCGGCCTTGCCCACCTTTTCATAGGTCATGAGGCCGGTGATCGAGGCCACCACCGCGCCAATCACGATGCCCAGCAGCACCGAGATGTTGGCGACGAAGCCCCTGGCGTACTTGACGATCAGCAGGATCGACACCAGCACCAGCGCGGCCACGCCAAAGCCCGAGAGATCCGCGTACTTGGGGTTGGGAACCGTCGGCATGATCGCAAAGCCCTTGGGCACAGCCGGGATCGAGCTGCCCGGCGAGGTCACCTCCGCGAGCCACTTGGCATACACCGGGTCCACCAGCGCGGGCGCCGTCGGCCCCACCGGGTTGCCGAAGATCCAGTTGATGCCCACGCGCATCAGGCTGATGCCGATCACCGCGATGATGGTGCCCGTGACCACCGGCGGAAAGAAGCGCAGCATGCGGCTCACCAGCGGCGCGATCAATATCGACACCGCGCCCGCGCCGATGATCGCGCCGAACAGCAGCTGCGCGCCGTTCCGGCCCGGGTTGGCGTTGGCAATGGCCACCATCGGCGCAACCGATGCGAAGGTCACGCCCATCATCACCGGCAGCCTGATGCCGAACCACTGCGTGGCGCCCAGCGCCTGGATCAGCGTGGCGATGCCGCAGCAGAACAGGTCGGCCGAGATCAGGAGCGCCACCTCGTCGGGCGAGAGCTTGAGCGCGCGGCCGACGATCAGCGGCACCGCAACGGCCCCCGCGTACATCACCAGCACATGCTGGAGGCCCAGGGCCGCGAGCTTGCCCGAAGGCAGCCGCTGGTCCACCGGATGGACTGTGGAAAGGGTGTCGGCCGTCATTGCGTTTCTCCTGCAGCGGCAAGGGGAAAGGGTGCGTGGACGGCGCGGTGCCCGTGGCGTCCACTCGTTGTGTACGCCAAACTGTATACAATTTATGCGGCGATCCGGATGCAGGAAAACCCGGATCAGTTTTCCATCTTCAGCCGCCGCATGAGCCAGTTCGCGGTGAACTCGAAGTGCTCGCTCATGTTCGACTCCGCCGTGTGGCCGTCCTCCCCGAACACCAGCTGCGTCACGTTGAAGCCCAGCGCCGCAAGGGATGCGGGCTCGTCCCGGGAGACGAGGTCTTCGCGCGCGCCGTTCACCATGAGAATGGGCTTGCGCAGCTGCACCGCGGTCGGCTTCTTCAGCTGGCGCGAGAGCTGGAATGCTTCGTAGTACTCGCACATCGCTTCGCGCGGCGTGGTCTGCGGATTCATGTTCGCAAACATCGTGTAGGGCGCGACGATCCATGCAGGAGCCACCTTGCAATGCGCCTGCCCAAAGCTCGAATCGCTGGGGCCGCCCACATTGACGATCGCCTTGTAGAAGTCGTTGCCAAGGCCGCCCAGCGTTCCCAGGTAGCCTCCCATGCTCCAGCCGTACACGGCCACGCGGTTCGCGTCCAGGTCGCTGCGGGTCTTGATGTAGTCCGCCACCGTGTCGAACATCGCATGGGACTCCGGACGGAAGCCGAGCTGGTTCTCCCCGGTGTCCGGGTTCTCCACAATGATGGTGGCGAAGCCGCGGCCCATGAAGTAGTCGCTGTGCCGGATCATCTCGGTCTTCATGTTGTCGAGGCCGCCAAGAATGACCAGCACCGGCAGCTTCTCGTTGCCGCCCAGCCGTGCCGGCGGCGCCCGGAAGTAGCCGATGAATTCCTTGGCGCCGGTCTTGAATGCGATCCGCTGCAGCGGCCTTCCCAGGAGCGCATGGGCTCGTTCGGTCGCCTGCAGGTCCGCCATGGGGACGCGCTTGGGAAGCCGGTTCATCCGAAGGTAGAAAGCGGCCTTCTTGTACTCGGCCGATGCAGCCGCGCCGTTGCCCCGCTCTTCGAATGCGCGGGCCCGTTCCAGGTGCACCTGGGCAGGCTTGTCGAAGATCGCTTGCCAGGCTGCCTGCGACGGCCCGGCGTGTTCCGGCAGCGCCGCGGCGATTTCGTCGAAGCTGCGTGCTTCGATGCCGGCATCCTCGAGCCACCAGCAGATGTTGAATTTGAACGAAGGGTGCATGCGGGCGATGCCTCCCGGGTACTCCGCCTGCCCCTTGCTGCAGAACTCGGCCATGCTGCCCGCGGTCCTCGCGGCAGGGAGGCCCTGGGCCGCGGATTCCTGCGGCGCTGCCGCGATGCAAAGAACGGCTGCGAAGGCCGCGGAGAGGTTCAGGATCGATCTGTGGGTCACGGTTTTTTTTCTCTTGTTCAGGATTCGGTTCGGGCCGGCACACCGGGCAGCCAGCCATTGCCGCGATACCAGGCGAGCGTGTCGGCAACGGTCTGCTCGACCGGGCGAAACTTCAGCTGAAGCTTCTGCTCGCTCTTCGTGTGATTGAAATGGCTGCGCCCCGCCTCCTTGCGCATCAGCCGCACGGTGGCCAGGCTGAGCAGGATGGGCTTGCCGGTGGTCCGTGCGTAGAGTTCCTGCACCGCCGCCAGCAGGTACAGGAGCGGAAAGGGCAAGTGGCGCGTCGGCGTCTTGATGCCTGCGATCTTTCCCACCAGGGGCACCAGTTCCTGCATCGTCATGTGGCGGCCGGCCGCCAGGTAGCGTTCGCCGCGTTGACCGTGCTCCGCGGCCGAAATCTGCGCCCTGGCCACATCGCGGGCGTCGACGACGGAAAAACTGCCGGGCACCAGCCCGGGCAGTTTTCCGAGCACCACGTCATTGACGAATTGTCCTGACGAGGTGGGGCCGATATCGGCCGGTCCCCACATCCATCCGGGCAGGACGAAGCTCGCATGCATATCCGGGTGCGTGCCCAGAAAGGCCGACACGACCTGGTCGGCCATGATCTTGCTGCGGTAGTAGTCGTCGCCGGCGTCGGCCAGCTCGCGCAGGCAGGTCTCGTCCATGGGCACGCCCGGCTCGCCGTTGAGCACCGCGATGGACGAGGTCTGGACGAAGCGCCGGATGCCCGCACCGTAGGCCTGCTCGATGAGCTGCCGCGTGCCGTCCACGTTGATGCGCTTGAGCTCTTGCCAGTGGCTGCCGCCCTTGAAGTTGTCCCGGAAGAACGCGGCGGTGTGGAACACCACGTCGCAGCCTTGCAGCGCGCCGGCGAAGGCGGGCACATCGGCCATGTCGCCCAGCACCAGTTCGACGCCCTTCACGCCCGCAAACTGCTGCTGGCCCTTGGCCTTCGAGCGGACAAGGGCCTTGACCGAGACGCCGCGCGCGACCAGTTCGCGCACCAGGTTGTTGCCGAGAAGGCCGGTCGCGCCGGTGACGAACGCGGACCTCAAGGCCTTGGGTTTTTCCATATCAATCGAATTTCAAAAATCAAACGAGTTTTGAATGTAGCCGCGGCATTTTCAAATATCAAGTGATTTCTGAATATTGGATGGACGATATCCAAAGTTCATGTGATATCTTTTGAGGCATGAGCCCGACGACAGCAAGAACGCGCCTGACCCGCGAGGAAAGCCGCGCGCAGACGCGCGAGCGCCTGGTCGAAACCGCGCAGCAGCTGTTCGTCTCGAACGGCTATGGGGGTGCATCGATCCGCGACATCGCGGACAAGGCGGGCTACTCCCAAGGCGCCTTCTATTCGAACTTCTCGAGCAAGGAAGACGTTCTCCTGGAGCTGCTGCGGCGGCACATGGAGGCGGAAGCGACGCAGCTCTTCAAGGTGATGGGCAACGAGCAGCAGGAGCCCGGGCAGATGCTGGCCGAGTTGGAAGCCTGGGCTTCCACGCTCAATCACGATGCCGACTGGTGCATGCTTTCCATCGAACTTCAGCTGCATGCCAACCGCAGCCGAAGCTTCGCTGCGGAATACCGGAAGGTGTGGAACAAGCACCGGTCCGAGCTCGGCGGCGTGATCGGCCAGTTGTTCGGCAAGCTCGGGCGCACGCCTCCTGCCGCACCGGACGAACTGGCCGCCGCCTTCATGGCCCTGTCGCATGGGCTGGCGCTGCAGAGAATGAGCACGCGCCCGGATCCCTCGGGACGGCTGATCATGGTGTTCCTGCGCGGACTGATCGCAGGGGCGGAAGCTCCGGGAACGGCTGCAGCCGCACCGGCCGGCACTCCTGCGCGCGCGCCAACGAAGCGCGCTCCGAAAGCCGGGCGCTGAATCGTCCCCAGGCTTCCTCTAGGCGAGCAGCGCCTTCACCAGGTCGAGCTGGCGGTCGGGCTTCTCGGTGCCGAGTTCCAGGCTGGTCTCGATGCGCTCCAGGTGGTCGATCATGCAGAGCACGGCGCCTTCCACGTCGCCCTTGCGGCAGATGCGAAGGAAGTCCGAGTGCTCGTCCGACGAGCAATGCGGGTCGTTCGACGAGTGGTAGAGCATCGCGATCAGCGAGCTGCGCGCGACCAGTTCGCGCACCAGTTCGGCCAGCGTCTTGTTGCCGGTGGCCTCCGCCAGCGCCACATGGAAATCGCCCAGCACTTTCTCGCGCACGGTGCCCGTGGTGGTGGTCTGGCGCAGCGCCGTGCGCTCGAACTTGATGTGCTGCTCCAGCACCTGGTAGTCGCGCGGCCGTGCATTGGCGATGAACAGGCGCACCACCTCGCTTTCGAGGATGCGGCGCACCGCGAACACCTCGCGCGCCTCCTGCACCGTGGGCTGGCAGACGAACGCGCCCTTGTCGGGAATCATCTCGATGAGCTTGTCCTTCGAGAGCATCAGCAAGGCCGCGCGGATCTTGGTGCGGCTCACCGAATAGACGCGGCCCAGCGCCTCCTCGCGCAGCCAGGTGCCGGGCGGCAGGCGCTTCTCGACGATGGCGGTGGCGATGTCCTGCGCGATGCTTTCGATGGAACTGCCCTTGTCGGTGGCGGCTGGGCCGTTCCCGGCCACAGCGGCGGTGGCAGGGGATGCGATGGATTTGGTGCTGGCGCGGGGCATGCGCAGATTGTGGCTCAGCGGATGGCTGCGGCGCTCGCGCTGGGCGTGGTCAGCCGCGCAAGGTGAAGCCCTCGAGCGCGCCCTTCATGGCCTTGGGCAGCGGATGGGCCAACTCGCCGCGCTTGCTGGTCGAGAGCTTCAGCGCGACCAGCGATTCGACCAGCCGGGTGGCCGCAGCCACGCCGTCGATCACCGGCACGCCGAGCAGGCCGCCGATGTGCTCGCACAGGTCGGTCATGCCGGCGCAGCCCAGCACGATGCAGTCGGCGCCGTCTTCCTCGAGCGCGCGGCGGCATTCGTCGACGATGCGCTCGCGTGCCTGGGAGCCGGGCTCCTCGAGCTCGAGCACCGGCAGCTCGCAGGCGCGCACCTGGGCGCAGAAGCGCTCCATGCCGTAGACCTCGGCCAGGTGCCAGGCCTGGCCCATCGTGCGGCCGAGCGTGGTCACCACGCTGAAGCGGCTGCCCACCATGCTGGCCAGGTGCATCGCGGCTTCGGCGATGCCCACCACCGGGCCGCGCGCCAGTTCGCGTGCGGCCTTCAGGCCCGGATCGCCGAAGCAGGCGATCACGTAGCCGTCGAAGCCTTCGCGCTCGCCGGCCGCAATTTCCTGCAGCAGGCCGGGCACGGCCAGCGCCTCGTCGTAGTGGCTTTCGATGGAAGCCGGCCCCATGGCCGGGCTGACCGCGACGATCTGCGTGCCGGCGCTCGCCACCGCGCGGGCGCAGGCGCCGATCTTCTCGGTCATGCTCCAGGTGGTGTTGGGATTGATGATCTTGATGCGCACGGCGCGGCCCTTTCTTTCTCTTTCAGTGTTTCAAGTCTTGTTGCTGCGGTTCAGCAGGGCGTAGATGACGAAGCCCAGTGCCATGCCGATGAACCATGCATAGTTCGCGCCACCGCGCAGCACCGGCACCATCACGCAGAGGATCGGCACCAGCGCGGAGGGGATCAGCGCCTGGATCGCCTTCGGGTTGTAGCCGCCGCTGTACCAGTATTCGCCCTTGGGGCTCATGGTGTAGAGCGCGTCCACGTCGATGCGCTGCTTGCGCACGATGTAGTAGTCGGCAATCAGGATGCCGAACAGCGGGCCGATGAAGGAGCCCAGCACGTCGAGCGTGTAGTGGATGACCTCGGGGCTGTTGTAGAGGTTCCACGGCGTGAGGAACACCGAGCCCACCGCCGCGATCATGCCGCCCGTGCGCCAGCTGATGTGCTGCGGCGCCACGTTCGAAAAGTCGAAGGCCGGCGAGACGAAATTGGCGACGATGTTGATGCCGATGGTCGCAATCATGAAAGTCAGCGCGCCCAGCACCACGGCGGTGGTGCTGTCGATCTTGCCCACGGTGTGCACCGGATCGGTGATGAGTTCGCCGAACACCGGCAGCGTGGCCGCGGTGGTGATCACCGTCAGCAGCGAGAAGAACACGAAGTTGATCGGCAGGCCCCAGAAGTTGCCCTTCTTCACCGCGTCGAAGCTCTTGCCGTAGCGCGAGAAGTCGCCGAAGTTGAGCATCGGGCCGCTGAAGTAGCTCACCACCAGCGCAATGGCCGAGAGCATCACCGGCAGCGCGTCCCAGCCCTGGAACTTGATGCCGCCCAGGTTCAGGTCGATCCTGCTCCAGCCGGCCTTCCACACCAGCCAGCCGCAAAGCACGGCCATCACCACGTACACGGCCGGGCCGGCCCAGTCGATGAACTTGCGGATCGCTTCCATGCCGTGCCAGAACACGAAGGCCTGCAGCACCCACATGACCATGAACGCCACCCAGCCCAGCGCCGAGAGCCCCACGAAGCCGTGCTGCGCCACGTCGGCATACGGCGCGAGGTTCGGGAACAAGTGCAGCGCCAGCACCATGAAGGCGGCCGAGGCCAGGTAGGTCTGCACGCCGTACCAGGCCACCGCGATCAGCCCGCGGATGATGGCCGGGATGTTGGCGCCCAGCACGCCGAAGGGCGCGCGGCACACCACGGGGTAGGGCACGCCCGTCACCTGGCTCGGCTTGGCCACGAGGTTGCAGAAGAACTGCACGATCACGATGCCCACCAGCAGCGACACCAGCACCTGCCAGCTCGACAGGCCCAGCGCAAACAGGCTGCCGGCCGTGATGTAGCCGCCCACGCTGTGCACGTCGGACATCCAGAACGCAAAGATGTTGTATTGGCCCCAGGTCTGCTTGCGCAGCGGGGCCAGGTCTTCGTTGGTCAGCCGCGGGTGGTAGCCGGGCTTGATCAGCGCATTGGATTCGGCATGCGGCGCATGGCCGGCTTCGCTTGCCCCCGCGGGAGCCTGGCTGACGACTGTGCTCATGGTCTTTCCTCGTGCGAATGGGTGGATGGGTGATCGGGTGCGTTATTTGTATACAAAAACCGTGTGCAATCAAGCCCATCCGGCAAATCATATATCCGTAGATTCCCTGAGATGACGGCCGGCGGCGCCAACGAAAAAAGGCGCCCTGGCCCGTGGCCGTGGCGCCTTTCGAGGGCGAGCGGAGCCGGTGGGCGGTCAGTCGGCCTCGGCCGGGGACAGCATCGTTCCGCGGCAGTGGGGCGAGCCGCAGTGGCAGGGGTATTTGTCGGCGGTCGAGCCGTCGTCCGCGGTCAGCGAGTAGTCGATGAACAGCTCGTCGCCGGCATCCACGGCAACCAGGGTCTGGAACTTGAGCATCAACTCGCCCGCCTCGTCGTACTCCTCGACCGCTTCGCAGTTGGGGTCGCAGGCGTGGTTCAGGTGGCGCGTGCCGTTGCCGCCCTTGGCGCCGTCGATCGTTTCCTGGTTGGAGAGCGTGAACAGGTAGGTGAGCTGGTCGTTCCACGTCCTGGCGGCGATCTCTTGCTGCGTGTAGCGCCGGCCTTCGTAGAGGCCGAGGAAGGCCTGGGCGGGCAGGTCGCGCGTCGCGAAGGCGCCGAGCCCGTGCACGCCGCTGGGGCCGACACGGATGAAGGGCGTGGACGAGGTCTGCTTGCGGGTTTTCATGCCGCTCATTCTGCAGGCTCTTCGTCCTGCTGCGCCTGGAACATGCGCGTGAAATCGCAGCATTCCTGCGCCAGCATCACGATCGACGACGTCAGCGCGCTGCGGTGCTCGCCCTTGTGCATGGCCACGTAGCGCACCACCGGCAGCGCGGGCTGCACGTCGATCACCGCGAGCATGCCGGCCGAAACCAGCGGGTCCAGGCAGCGGCGCGGAAGATAGCTCACGCCCAGGCCCGAGACCGTGAGGCCCGTCAGCGCCACCAGGTTGCTCACCACGATGGTGTCGGCGGGCTGCACGCCCTGGTCCTTCATCCAGGCGTCGTAGGCACGCCCCGTGCCCGAGTTCTTGCCCTGCACCAGCATGCGGTGGCGCGCGAGCTCGTGCAGCCGCACGGTGCCGGTGGCGGCCACCACGCCGGGCTTGCACATCCAGGCGCTCTGCACCTTGCCGATGGCCTTGCTCTGCATGCGCGAATCGGCAAAGGTGTCGGGCACGATCACCAGGTCGAGCTCGTCGGCCAGCAGCTTGTCGCGCAGCTGCAGGCTGTCGTCCACGTCGGGCTCGAGGACGACCTTGGGGTAGTGCCGCTGGATCACGCCGACCAGCCGCGGCAGCCAGGTCATGGCCGTGAGCTCGGTCACGCCGATGCGCAGCCGCCGCTGCACCACGCCGGGCTTGCTGAACTGCTCGACCGCGGCATCGCGCTGCTCGAGCAGCCGGGACGCCAGCACGAACATCTCCTCGCCCTTTTCGGTGAGCCGCGCGGTGCGCTGGCTGCGGTCGAACAGCTCGGTGTCGAACAGCAGCTCGAGTTCATGCACCCGCTTGGACACGGCCGACTGCGAGGTATGCAGCTGGTTGGCCGCCTGCGCGAAGCCGCCGAGCTTGGCGATCCAGTACAGGGCCTCGAGCTGCTTGAAGGTCATCACGGTGCACGCGCCTTGGATTGAATACTTTTATTCATCTTATTCCATTACAAAAAATCGCTTTTGGAAATTTGAAGTGGCGCCGAAGATTCGCCCCGTGCAGTCCCGCGTACTTCCGGCCTCATCTTCAAAGGAACATTCCATGAACTTCAAACTGTCCCTCGCTTTCGGCGCCAGCATTGCGCTGCTGTGCGGCGCCGCGGCCGCGCAGGAGAGCCCCACGCTACGCAAGATCAAGGAAACGGGCACGGTGCAGATCGGCAGCCGCGACACGCAGATCCCGTTCTCCTACAAGACCGGCGCCGAGAGCGCGCCCATCGGCTTCACCAACGAGATCTGCCTGAAGGTGGTCGACGCCATCAAGGCCAAGCTCGGCCTTTCGAAGATCGAGGTGCGCTACACGCTCCTCAATTCGACCAACCGCATTCCGCTGGTGCAGAACGGCACGGTCGACCTCGACTGCGCGACCACCACCAACACCGTGCAGCGCCAGCAGCAGGTCGACTTTGCGCCGAGCCACTTCGTCACCAACATCACGGCCGCGGTGAAGAAGAACTCGGGCATCAACTCGATCGCCGACCTGCAGGGCAAGACCGTGGCCACCGTGGCGGGCAGCACCTCGATGCAGCTGCTGCGCGGCTTCCGCAAGACCGAGAACATCGAAGTGCAGGAAATCGCGGGCAAGGACACGGCCGATGCCTTCCTGCTGCTCGCGAGCGACCGCGCCGCGGCCTATGTGCTGGACGACGTGCAGCTGGCCGGCCTCATCGCCAACCAGCCCAATGCCGCCGACTACAAGCTGCTGAAGGACGTGCTGCGCCAGGAACCCTACGGCATCATGATGCGCAAGGACGACCCCGAGTTCAAGGCAATCGTCGACCAGGCCGTGACCGAGATGATGAAGTCGGGCTCCATCGACAAGCTCTACGCGAAGTGGTTCATGTCGCCCATTCCGCCGCGCAACGTGAACCTCAACTTCCCGATGTCCGACGCGGTGCGCGAGGCCTACAGGAACCCCAACAACAAGGGCGTTTGAGCATGCCGGCCAACACACGACACGCCAGTGGCCTGGCGTTCCCCGATGCGCTGATGCGCGAGGTGAAGCAGCGCTTTCTCCACGTCGACCACGACCACCACGGGCGCGAGCGCCTCTACTTCGACAATGCCGGCGGCTCGTTCCGGCTCAAGGCGGCGGCCGAGCGCTTCGCGCAGGTCGATGCCATTCCCGACAACGCCGAGCGCATCCACGCCACCGCCGTCGAGCTGCAGCAGATCCAGGCGCGGGGCACCGACGACGTACGCACCATCCTCAACGCGCAGGGCGGCAGCGTCTATGCGTCGCTGACGGCATCGGGCGCGATGTTCGACATGGTGCGCGCGGTGGCCGAGAACGTGCCGGGCACCAACATGGTCACCACCGTGCTCGAGCATCCCTCGTCCTTCGATGCGATGAGCCTCTATGCCCAGAAGGCCGGCCGCGAGCTGCGGGTGGCCAGGAGCAACCGCGAGACCGGCGGCGTCGATGCCGACGAGATCGTGCGGCTGGTGGACAAGGACACCTGCCTGCTCAACGTGATCCATGCCTCGAACATCTCCGGCGCCAAGCTCGACCTGGAGCAGATCGTGCGGCGCGCGCGCGAGATCAAGCCCGATCTCTACATCGTGGTGGATGCCGTGCAGCACGCACCGCACGGCCTGATCGACCTGCAGAAGACGCCGGTGGACGGGATCAACATGGCGCCCTACAAGTTCTTCGGCTGCCGCGGCTCGGGCCTGTCGTGGGTGTCGGAGCGCGCGGCGCAGCTGCCGCACCACAAGCTCGCGGGCAAGAAGCCCGACTTCTGGGACCTGGGCAGCTCGGCCCCGTGGCAGTTTGCCGTGCTCACCGAAATCGTCGACTACGTGTGCTGGCTCGGCGGCCATTTCACGCAGGCCACCGGGCGCCGCGCCTTGTTCGAAGCCGGCATCACGCACATCGAACTGCACGAGCGGGCGCTGCTGTCGGCGCTGCTGGACGGAAGCGGCGGCGTGCCCGGCCTGCGCAGCATCGAGGGCGTGAAGGTCTTCCTCGACCATCCGGACCTGACGAAGCGCGACCTGATCATCGGCATCGGCTTCGAGCACCTCGACTGCACGCAAGCCGTGGTCGAGTACGGCCTGCGCGGCGTGACGGTCTACGAGCGCGTGGCGAGCAGCATCTACTCCAAGCGCATGCTCGACTCCTTTGGCCTCGAAGGCACCGTGCGGGTTTCGCCGCTGCACTGCCACTCGGCGGCCGACATGGAGAAGTTCCTGCGCGTGACGCGGGAGATTGCGCTCAGCGCGAGTGGGCCGCGGACAGGAAGCGCCGGATGACCGGCACCACCTGCGCGAGGTGCGTCTCGAGCAGCCAGTGGCCGCCGTCGGTCAGCACCAGCTCGGCCTTCGGCAGGTCGCGCAGGTAGGCGCGCGCGGACGCCTCGGGCATGTAGCCGTCGTTCGGCCCCCAGACGATGAGCGCGGGCGGTTGGTGCTCGCGCAGGAAGGCCTGGTAGCGCGGGAACCATTCGAGGTTTTCCTTCAGGCCCTCCATCAGCTGGCGCGCGAGTTCCCTGCGCTGCGGCGTGTTCATCAGCGGCCAGTGCAGCTTCCATAGGTCGGGTGGAATCTGCGCCGCCTGGGCCTCGGAAACCTCGCCGACGAACTCGGCGCGAAAGCCTTCTTCGTTCACCGCCTTCTCGAGCACCGCGCGGTTGCTGGCCGACGGATCGCGCCAGAAGGCCTGGATGGCGCGGTACTTGGGGCCGAGCGTGTCTTCGTAGATGTCGCCGTTCTGGATGATCACCGCGGCCACGCGCTCCGGATGCCGGATGGCCAGGCGCAGGCCGATCTGCGAACCGTAGTCGTGCAGGTAGAGCGCATAGCGATCAAGGCCCAGCTTGCGGCAGAAGGCTTCGAGAAAGCCCGCATAGGCATCGAAGTCGAAGCCGAAGGCCTCGGCGGGGGGCGTGTCGCTGAGGCCGAAGCCCGGGTAGTCCGGCGCCACCAGGCGCCACCGGTCCGCCAGCAAAGGCATGAGCCGGCGGTACTGGAACGACGAGCACGGATAGCCGTGCGGCAGCAGCAGCACCGGCGCGTCGCGCGGGCCGGCTTCGCGGTAGAAGACCTGCATCCCGTCGAGCTCGGCGAAGCGATGCACGACCGCATGGGCATCGGCCGTGAGGGTGGGCGTGGAACTGCGTTCGGTCATGCAGCCGATGCTGCGCGCCGGCGCGCGGACCGATGTAGGCGGCGACTGATGCGCGGCGTCGGACGCCCGCAATGCGGGCGCCGCCTGCCGCTTCGGATCAGGCCAGCAGGTCGCTCAGCGTGCGCGCGATCACCTTGGTGGCGCGGCGCAGGTCTTCGAGCACCACGCGTTCGTCGCTGCGCTTGGCATGCGATTCGAGCACCGTGCGCGGGCCGGCGCCGTAGATCACGCCCGGAATGCCGGCTTCGCCGTAGAGGCGCACGTCGGTGTACAACGGCGTGCCCATGGCCTTGATGGGCTCGCCGAACACTTGCTGGCCGTGCTTCTGGATCGCATCGACCAGCGGCTTGTTGCCGGCCAGCGGCTTCATCGAATTGGCGAGCAGCAGGCGCTTGATCTCGACCGTGATGCCGGTGCTTTCCGCGGCCGCATCGGCGATCACCTTGCGGATCGTGGCTTCGACCTCGACCGGGTTCTCCTCGGGGATCATGCGGCGGTCGAGCTTGAACACCACCTTGCCGGGCACCACGTTGGTGTTGGTGCCGCCTTCGACGCGGCCCACGTTGAGGTAGGGGTGCGTGATGCCCTCGACCTTCGAGGTCACCTGCTGGTAGAGCGTGTTCTGCGCATAGAGCGCGTTGAGGATCTTCACCGCGCCCTGCAGCGCATCGATGCCGCTGGTGGGAATGGCGGCGTGGGCCATCTTGCCGTGCACCGTCACTTCCATCTGCAGGCAACCGTTGTGCGCGGTGACCACTTCGTAGCTGAAGCCGGCCGCGATCATCAGGTCGGGCCTGGTCAGGCCCTGCCTGAGCAGCCAGCCCGGGCCGAGGATGCCGCCGAATTCCTCGTCGTAGGTGAAGTGCAGCTCGACGCTGCCCTTGGCGGGCTTGGCCACGGCTTCGAGCGCGCGCAGCGCGAAGGTGAAGCTCGCGAAGTCGCTCTTGCTCACGGCGGCGGCGCGGCCGTAGAGGCTGCCATCGGCAATCTCGCCGCCGTAAGGGTCGTGGGTCCAGCCTTCGCCGGGGGGCACCACGTCGCCGTGGGCGTTCAGGGCCACGGTGCGGCCACCGTCGCCGTCCTTGCCGTACTTGCGGCGCACGATCAGGTTGGTGATCGACTCGAGGCCGTAGTCCTTCACTTCCTGTTCCGGCACCGCGTGCTTCTCGGCGTCCAGGCCGAAGTCCTTCAGCAGCTCTGCCGTGCGCTCGGCGTGCGGCGCGTTGTTGCCGGGCGGCGTGTCGGTGGGCACCTGCACCAGTTGCTGCAGGAACCGCACTTCCTCGTCGAAGTGGGCGTCGATCCAGGCGTCGAGCTTGGCGTAGTCGGTCATGGTTTTTCTTTTCAGTGGGCTTGTTCGGCGGCGAGGCTGTCCAGCAGGTGCTGGAAGGCCTGCACAGCCAATTGAATGTCGTCGTTGGTGCTCGATTCGAGCGGGTTGTGGCTGATGCCCGAGTTGATGCCGCGCACGAAGAGCATGGCCTGCGGCATCACCTCGTGCAGCTTCATTGCGTCGTGGCCGGCGCCGCTGGGCATGCGAAAGAGCGGCACGCCGAGCGATTCGACGGCCTTTTCCCAGCGTTGCTGCCATGCGGGCGCGCTGGGTGCGGCGGCCGCGCGCATGGCTTCCTCGATGACGAAGCGCACGCCGCGGCGGTCGGCAATCTCCTGCAGCGCGGCCAGCACGTCGCGCACCACGGCGTCGCGCTGCGGATCGTTGGGCGCACGGATGTCGAGGCTGAACTTGCAGCGTCCGGGCACCACGTTGATCGAGCCGCTCGGCACTTCGAGCATGCCCACGGTGGCGACGGAGTCGCCGTCCTTTGCCGCGCGCTGCTCGGCGAAGAGGATCAGTTCGGCCACTGCGGCGGCGGCATCGCGGCGCCGGCCCATCGGCGTGGTGCCGGCATGGCTGGCCATGCCGATCATCTCGCCCACGTAGCGCACGCCGCCGTTGATGGAGGTGACGATGCCCAGGGGGATGTCGAGCTCGGTCAGCACCGGGCCCTGCTCGATGTGCACCTCGACGAAGCCGAGGTAGCGCGCCGGGTCGCGCTGGATCTTGGGAATCTCGGCTTCGTCGAGGCCGGCATGCCGCATGGCCTCGCGCATCGTGATGCCGTCGGCATCCTTCTGGTCGAGCCAGCGCTGGTCGAAGTGGCCGATGAGCGCGCCCGAGCCCAGGAAGGTGGCCTTGTAGCGCTGGCCTTCCTCTTCGGCAAAGCCCACCACCTCGAACGCGAACGGCAGGCGCCGGCCCTGGCGCTTGAGTTCGCGCACACAGGCTACGGCCACGAAGATGCCCAGGCGGCCGTCGTACTTGCCGCCGTTGCGAACGGTGTCGTAGTGCGAGCCGGTGAGCAAAGCCTTCGCATTGGGCGTGCTGCCTTCGTAGCGGCCGACCACGTTGCCGACCGCATCGATGTGCACCGAGTCGAAGCCGCAGTCGCGCATCAGGCCGGAAATTTGTGCGGCGCAGGCGCGGTGCGCATCGGTCAGGTAGGTGACGGTGAGCTGGCCTTTCTCGGCGTAGCCCGGGTCGGTGTGCGCCGAGAGCGCTTCGTGCCAGTCCCACACGTCGTTGCCGAGCGAGACGTCGGCGCCGAACTTGTCATTGAGCCGGATCTCGGCGATGCGGTGGATGTTGCGCAGCGCCTCGCCCAGCTCGAAGTCCGGGTGATGGTGCAGCCGGCGCTCGAAGGTGTCGATGATCTCGCGCTTGGAAAGCCCGGTGCCGCGCGGCCCGCGCACCGCCAGGATGAACGGGAAGCCGAACTTCGCGTTGTAGTCGGCATTGAGCTGCTGGATCTTCGCGAACTCTTCGGGCGTGCAGTCGGTGAGGCCGGCCTTGCCTTGCTCATGGGTCGACTCGGCCGTGAGCGTCTTGCTGACCATGGCCTTGCCCGCGAGCTCGGGGTGGGCGCGGATCAGGCCCAGCTTTTCGTCGGTCGAGGCCGCGGCCACCGCCTGCACGAGCGCATGCTTCAGGTGCGCGAGCGAGCGGAACGGGCGCGCCGCGAGCGCGCGCTCGGCGATCCACGGCGAATGTTCGTAGGTGCCGTCGAGCAGCGCCACGGCATCGCCGGGCGTTGCTGCATTCAGTTGGTCGAGGGTCAGGCTCATGACGGGTCTCCGGTGGCGGCCGCTTCGAAGGGATGGGCCTGCTTCCAATGGCGCGCGATGTCCACGCGCCGGCAGATCCACACGCCTTCATGCTGGCCGATGTGATCGAGAAAGCGCTGCAGCGCGGTGATGCGGCCGGGCCGCCCGAGCAGGCGGCAGTGCATGCCGATGCTCATCATCTTGGGGCTGTTGTCGCCCTGCGGATCGCCTTCGGCATAGAGCGCGTCGAAGCTGTCCTTCATGTACTGGAAGAACGGATCGGCATGCGAGTAGCCCTGCGGCAGCGCAAAGCGCATGTCGTTGCAGTCGAGCGTGTAGGGCACGATGAGCTGCGGCACCACGCTGCCGTCGGTCTTCTGCACCTTCATCCAGAAGGGCAGGTCGTCGCCGTAGTAGTCGCTGTCGTATTCGAAGCCGCCGTAGTCGGCCACGAGGCGGCGCGTGCGCGGGCTGTCGCGGCCGGTGTACCAGCCCAGGGCGCGTTCGCCCGTGAGCTTTTCGATGGCTTCCATGCCCAGGCGCATGTGTTCGCGCTCGGTGGCCTCGTCGAGGTTCTGGTAGTGGATCCAGCGCCAGCCGTGGCAGGCGATCTCGTGGCCGAGTTCCTTGAAGGCCGCGGCCAGCTCGGGGTAGCGCGCGAGCGCCATGCCCACGCCGAACACGGTGAGCGGCAGGCCGCGCTTTTCGAACTCGCGCAGGATGCGCCAGACGCCGGCGCGCGAGCCGTATTCGTAGATGCCTTCCATGCTGATGTGCCGGTCCGGAAAGCTCGCCGGATTGAACATCTCGGAAAGGAACTGCTCGGAGCCCGCGTCGCCGTGCAGCGTGGCGTTCTCGCCGCCCTCTTCGTAGTTGAGGACGAACTGCACCGCGATGCGCGCGCCGCCGGGCCACTGGGCATGGGGCGGATTGCGGCCGTAGCCGACGAGGTCGCGCGGGTAGGGCAGGGTGGTGTCGTAGACGGTCATGGGCGTTCGTTCAGGACAGGGCGAGCGAGATGTCGTTGGTGGGCACCTTGCGGTCGAAGGTGAGGTTGGCTTCGACGTGTTCCAGGTGTTCGGTCATGAGGCGCACGGCGCGCTCCTCGTCGCGCGCGGCCAGCGCCTTCACGATGTCGGCGTGCTCGTCGTTCGAGTGCTCGGCCGCGCTGGTGCTCTGGTACATGAGCGTGATGAGGGCGCAGCGCGAGATCAGCTCGCCGAGGATCTGCGCCAGCACCTGGTTGCCCATGAGCTCGGCCATGCGCACGTGGAAGTCGCCGAGCAGTTCGGTGCGGCCCGAGATGTCCTCGCCCGACACCGCGGATTTTTCGAGCGCCACGTGCTCCTTCAGCGCCTTGATCTTGGCCGGCGTGACGGTGCGCACGAACTCGCGCGTCATCTCGGCCTCGAGCATGCGGCGCACCGCGAACACCTGCCTGGCCTCGTCGACGGCCGGGGCCGCCACGAAGGCGCCGCGCGCGGGCTCCAGGCGGATGAGCTTGTTCTGCGACAGCTGGAACAGCGCCTGGCGCACCAGCGTGCGCGACACGCCGAAGTGGTCGGCCAGCTTCTGCTCGGCCAGCTTGGTGCCGGGCTGCAGCCGGTGGTCGACGATCGCCTTGGTGAGCGCGTCGACGATCGAACGGGTGGTGGAGGACTCCATGTTTTTCATGATAGACCCAAAGCCGGTAACTGTATACACTTTTGTCCACCGGAATTTCCCGCAGCTGATCGACCTTCGAAGGAGCGCCCCATGGGCTTGAGCACTCACGTACTGGACACGATGCACGGCGGCCCCGCGGCCGGCATGGAGGTGGCGCTGTACACCACCCAAGGCGACGACGCCACGCTGGTGAAGCGCTTCACGCTGAATTCGGACGGCCGCAGCGATGCGCCGCTCTACGACAACCACTCGCTCAAGGCCGGCACCTACCGGCTGGTGTTCGACGTGGCGGGCTACTTCAAGGTGCGCGGCGTGAAGCTGCCCGAGCCGAACTTCCTCAACAAGGTGTCGCTGGACTTCGGTGTGGCGCACACCGACCAGCACTACCACGTGCCGCTGCTCGTGAGCCCGTGGAGCTACTCGACCTACCGCGGGTCCTGAGGTGTCAATCCCCCTGGGACTGGCCTTCGGTCAGCGTGTCGAGCTGGAAGCGCCCGCTCTTGTCCCACAGCCAGGTGTCGGTCCAGGTGACCGGGCCGAGGCGCGTGGCGGCGGGGAAGGGCGCGGCCTGCAGCACGGCGCGTTCGATCTCGGCGATGACCTCGGGCGCATGCTTGGGCGCGCGCATCCAGTGCATCGACACCACGCGGCCGCCGGCATCGAGGTTCACCTGCAGCGTGCCCACGGCATAGAGCAGCGGCGGCAGCTGGCCGCCGTAGATGCGCGAGCGGTTGATCTCGTAGATGTGGCGCGCGGCATCGCGGCGATAGTCGCGCGCGGTGGCCGCATTCGATGCGCGCGGCGCGGGGCCGCTGGCGCTGCGGTCGGCCGTGGCCCCGCTCAGCTGGCCCGGCACAGAACCGGCGCCGGGGCCGGTGGTGCCGCATCCGGCGATCCAGAGGGCGCAGAGGGAAGAGGCAAGAAGGGCGAGGCGGCGCGGCGTAAGCTGACGGTTCATCGCCGGGTTTATACAGTGAGTCGCGCGCATCCCCGCAACCGAAGGTATCGAGAATGAACGGCTTGGTCGATCAGCTGCTGGCGCGCCTCGCCCGCGAAGACGCGGTGCTGGTGCGCGTCGAATCCACGCAGGGCTCGGCGCCGCGCGAGGCGGGCACCTGGATGGCGGTGTGGGCCGAAGGGCTCACGGGCACCATCGGCGGCGGCCAGCTCGAATTCCAGGCCACGCGGGAAGCGCGCGAACTGCTCGCGGGGCGGCGCGCCATCGACGGCATCGAGCGCTACCCGCTCGGCCCGAGCCTGGGCCAGTGCTGCGGCGGCGTGATGTTTCTCTCTTACCGGCGCATCACGGCGGCCGATGCGCCGGTGCTGCAGCGCGAACTGGTCGGGCAGCTTCAGCCGGTGGCGCTGTTCGGCGGCGGCCACGTGGGCGCTGCGCTTGCGCGGCTGCTGGCGGGGCTGCCGTTTACGGTGCGCTGGATCGACAGCCGCGACGGCGTGTTTCCCGATGCGCTGCCGGCGCAGATCGAGACCGAGCATTCCGAGCCCGTGCAGGACGCCGTGGCCGCGCTCGCGCCGGGCAGCCGCGTGCTGATCATGAGCTTCAGCCACGCCGAAGACCTGGACATCGTCATCGCCTGCCTCAAGCGCCTGCGCACGCATGGCGACTTGCCCTACATCGGCCTGATCGGCAGCAAGACCAAGTGGGCCACCTTCAGCCACCGGCTCGAGGCGCGCGGCTTCAGGCCCGAGGAACTGGCGCGCATCACCTGCCCGATCGGCGTGCCCGGCATCACCGGCAAGGAGCCCGAGGTGATCGCGGTGGCAGTGGCGGCACAGTTGTTGCAATCACTGGGCTGAACAGGGTTTTCCCGGCGGCGACGCCTTCAAAAAAAGCATCCCGCCACTTGCCAAAACTGTATACACTTTCGGTCCACAACAAGCCGCAGCGGAGCGAGGCCCATTTCATGGAGCCTGCGTTCGCGGCACTTTCTCTGCTTACAGCGCCCGCAGTGGTGAGCAGGCTGAAGAAACCCCTTCGCGGCGCCCCCACGCGCCGACGGGGTTGAGAGAGAGCACCACACATGGAAAGCTATTACCTCGACTGGGCCAACCTGCTGCTGCGCTGGGTCCACGTCATCACCGCCATCGCCTGGATCGGCGCCTCCTTCTACTTCGTGATGCTGGACAACAGCCTCGAGAAGCCGCAAGACCCCGAGTCGCTCGACAAGGGCGTGGGCGGCGAGCAATGGGCCGTGCATGGCGGCGGCTTCTACAACATGCAGAAGTACGCGCTGGCGCCCAAGCGGCTGCCGGACCACCTGCACTGGTCGTACTGGGAGAGCTACTCCACATGGCTCACGGGCTTCGCGCTCTTCACCATGTCGTACCTCTGGAACGCCAGCACCTACCTGATCGACAAGTCGAAGATGGACTGGCAGCCGGGCGCCGCCATTGGCGTGGCGCTGGCTTTCTTCGTGGTGTTCTGGATGGTCTACGACGGCATCTGCCAGATCTTCGGCCGCCGCAAGAACGGCGACACCATCGTGGGCGTGCTGATCGCGCTCTTCATCGTGTTTGCGACCTGGCTGGCCTGCCAGTGGTTCGCGGGCCGTGCGGCCTTCTTGCTGGTGGGCGCGATGATGGCCACCACGATGAGCGGCAACGTGTTCTTCTGGATCATTCCGGGCCAGCGCAAGAACGTGCAGGCCCTGCGCGAAGGCCGGCCGGTCGATCCAGTGCACGGCCAGCGCGGCAAGCAGCGCAGCGTGCACAACACCTACTTCACGCTGCCGGTGCTGTTCGCGATGCTGAGCAACCACTACAGCTTCACCTACACGAACAAGTACAACTGGATCGTGCTGCTGCTGATCATGCTGGGCGGCGCGGCCATTCGCCAGTTCTTCGTGGTGCGGCACCGCTTCAAGCTCGGCAACGCGGGCAACCCGCTGCCCTATGCGCTGATCGGCATCGTGGTGCTGGGGCTCACCATCGTCTGGATGAAGCCCGAGCCGGCGGCCGCGCCTGTGGCTGCGGCAGCAGCGCCCGCCGTGGCATTCAAGGACGTGCAGAAGGTGCTCGAGCAGCGCTGCTTCATGTGCCATGGCGAGGCCGTGCAGATGAAGAACGTGCGCGTCGATTCGCCCGAGCAGGTGGCGGCGCATGCGCAGGCCATCTACCAGCAGGTGGTGGTCACGAAGATCATGCCGATGAACAACGCCACCGGCATCACCGACGAAGAACGCGCGCTGATCGGCCGCTGGTTCCAGGCCGGCGCCAAGACCAACTAGCTGGATTGGACAGTGACCGCGGTCAAGAGAGCCGGCCGCCGTTCGCCGCACAATCGCCCGATGGAGACAAAGCAAGCCATGACCGCATCGAACCCTTCCTTCGGCCCCGCACCCGATCCGCGCGAAGCGCCGCGCGCCTTCCTCGAACATCTCTACCGCGTGGCGGTGGACCGCGCGCTGCCGCTGTCCACGCTGGGCGCGCATTTGCCCAAGCCGCCCAAGGGCCGCACGCTGGTGCTCGGCGCCGGCAAGGCGGGCGGTTCGATGGTGCAGGCGCTCGAGGCCCTGTGGCCGGCCGATGCGCCGCTGTCGGGCCTGGTCGTCACGCGCTACGACCACATCCCGCCGCGCCCCGAGGGCGTGCCGCAGCGCATCGAGCTCGTCGAGGCCGCGCATCCGGTGCCCGATGCGGCGGGGCAGCAGGCGGCGGCGCGCATCCTCGCGCTCGCGCAAGGCCTCACGGCCGACGACCTCGTGCTGTGCCTGATCTCGGGCGGCGGTTCCTCGCTGCTCGTCTTGCCGGCCGAAGGCCTCACGCTGGCCGACAAGCAGCGCATCAACAAGCAGCTGCTCGACAGCGGCGCCGGCATCGGCGAGATGAACTGCGTGCGCAAGCACCTCTCGCGCATCAAGGGCGGCCGTCTTGCGGCGGCGTGCGCGCCGGCGCGCGTGGTGACGCTCACCATCAGCGACGTGCCCGGCGACGATCCGGCCGTCATCGCGAGCGGCCCCACGGTGCCCGACGCCACCACCTGCGCCGACGCGCTGGCCATCCTCGACCGTTACGGCATCGAAGTGCCGGCACCGGTGCGCGCGCAGCTCGAAAGCGGCGAGCTCGAAACCCCGAAGCCGGACGACGCGGTCTTCAACGGCCATGAAGTCCACCTGATCGCCACGCCCCAGCAATCGCTCGAAGCCGCGGCCAAGGCGGCGCGCGCGGCCGGCATCGAGGCGCACATCCTCAGCGACGAGATCGAAGGCGAATCGCGCGAGGTCGGCAAGGTGCATGCCGCGCTGGCGCGCGCCGTGGCCCACCGCGGCCAGCCGTTCGCGCGGCCCTGCGTGATTCTTTCGGGCGGCGAGACCACGGTGACCATTCGCCCGCGCCAGCCTGGCCAGGCCAAGGGCCGGGGCGGGCGGGCCGGCGAGCTGTGCATGGGCCTGGCCGGCGCGCTCATGGGCCAGCCGCAGGTGTGGGCGCTGGCGGCCGACACCGACGGCATCGACGGCGTGGAAGATAACGCCGGCGCCTTCGTCACGCCCGACACGCTG
The DNA here is from genome assembly GCF_041154435.1 of Variovorax sp. V116. Taxonomy (NCBI): domain Bacteria; kingdom Pseudomonadati; phylum Pseudomonadota; class Betaproteobacteria; order Burkholderiales; family Comamonadaceae; genus Variovorax; species Variovorax sp. V116. Next base: position 4,052,095 of record NZ_AP028661.1, on the reverse strand, counting down.
GCGCGTGCCAGCGCGGCCGGCAGGAAGCTGTCGGACCACCTCGACCGCAACGACGCGTACGGCTACTTCGACGCGATCGGCGACCTGTTCGTGACCGGCCCCACCAACACCAACGTCAACGACTTCCGCGCGCTGCTGATCCTGTAGCGGCCGTCACGGCGGCAACGGCAAAAGGGGCCGGTTTCCCGGCGCCGGCGGGTTTGGCGAACTCGGGTTAATCTATGCACCCGGCGGCAATTTGCCGCCGTTGTCGCAAGCGCACCTTCCGGGTGCCGCGCCGCGCACCCAGATTTCCCCTTTTCACCATCATCCAGTCCTCGAAGGAAAAGTTCGCCATGACCGCCACCTACACCGACACCCGCCTGCTGATCGACAACGAATGGGTCGACGCCACCGGCGGCAAGACGCTGGACGTCGTGAACCCCGCCACCGGCAAGGCCATCGGCAAGGTGGCGCATGCCAGCATCGCCGACCTCGACCGCGCCCTGGCCGCCGCCCAGCGCGGCTTCGAAAAGTGGCGCAACACGCCCGCCAACGAGCGCGCCGCCGTCATGCGCCGCGCCGCCGGCCTGATCCGCGAACGCGCCCCTGAAATCGCCAGGCTGCTCACGCAGGAGCAGGGCAAGCCGCTGGCCGAAGCCAAGGGCGAAACGCTGGCTGCCGCCGACATCATCGAGTGGTTCGCCGATGAAGGCCGCCGCGTCTACGGCCGCATCGTGCCCTCGCGCAACCTGGCCGCGCAGCAGCTGGTGATCAAGGAGCCGCTGGGCCCGGTCGCCGCGTTCACGCCCTGGAACTTCCCCATCAACCAGATCGTGCGCAAGCTCGGCGCCGCGCTGGCCACCGGCTGCTCGTTCCTGGTGAAGGCACCCGAAGAAACCCCGGCCTCGCCGGCCGCGCTGCTGCAGGCTTTCGTCGATGCCGGCATTCCGCCCGGCACCGTGGGCCTGGTGTTCGGCAACCCGGCCGAAATCTCGAACTACCTGATCTCGCATCCGATCATCCGCAAGGTGACCTTCACGGGCTCCACTCCGGTCGGCAAGCAGCTGGCCGCGCTGGCCGGCTCGCACATGAAGCGCGTCACCATGGAGCTGGGCGGCCACGCGCCGGTCATCGTGGCCGAGGACGCCGATGTGGCGCTGGCCGTGAAGGCCGCGGGCGCCGCCAAGTTCCGCAATGCGGGCCAGGTCTGCATTTCGCCGACCCGCTTCCTGGTGCACAACAGCCTGCGCGAGGAATTCGCCCGCACGCTGGTCAAGTACACCGAAGGCCTGAAGCTCGGCGACGGCCTGGCCGAAGGCACGACCCTGGGCCCGCTCGCCAACGCGCGCCGCCTCACGGCCATGGCCCATGTGCTGGACGATGCGCGCAAGAAGGGCGCCACCGTGGCGGCCGGCGGCGAACGCGTCGGCGACACCGGCAACTTCTTCGCGCCCACCGTGCTGACCGACGTGCCGCTCGATGCCGACGTGTTCAACAACGAGCCCTTCGGCCCGATCGCGGCGATCCGCGGCTTCGACACGCTGGAAGAAGCCATCGCCGAAGCCAACCGCCTGCCGTTCGGCCTGGCCGGCTATGCCTTCACCCGGTCGATCAAGAACGCGCACCTGCTGAGCCAGAAGCTCGAGCTCGGCATGCTGTGGATCAACCAGCCCGCCGCGCCCTCGCCCGAAATGCCCTTCGGCGGCGTGAAGGATTCGGGCTACGGCTCGGAAGGCGGCCCGGAGGCGCTCGAGGCTTACCTGAACACCAAGGCTGTCTCGATCATGAGCGTCTGAGCGGCCCCGTTCGGTCCGCTCCGGTTCTTATAAAAAACGGCATCGCTTTGCGGCGGTGCTTTTTTTTTGTCCTTGTTTTTTCGGGGCGCGCTCCCGCCGACGGGGTACCTTGCTCCGCGAATGTCCTCCGGCCTGCGGCCTCCCCCTTGATTTCGCTGCGCAAGGCACCCCATCGACGGGAGCGTGATCAGAGCACTGGTTGATCAGCGGTGCACCACGAGCGTGCCCAGGTGCACAGGGCATCGGGTGCTCCCCGCAGCGAAATAAAGGAGGAGCCGAAGGCGGGGGACATTCGCGGAGGGGAGTACCCGGTGGCCTGTGCACGCGCCCTGAACAACAGCGCCAAGAACAAAGCAAAACATCACTGCCACCCAAACCGCCGCGCATACCACCCCTTGACCGCCTGCGTGAGCGTCGCATACCCCGCCAGCATCGCTGCGAGCCATGGAAAGTAGGCCAGCGGAAGCGCCTGCAGCCTGAAGTAGTGCGCGAGCCGCCCCATCGGCAGCCAGATGCCCGCCGCCGCAATCGCCGCGCCCATCGCCAGCAGCGGCCAGGCTGCGCGGCTTTGCAGGAACGGGATCTTGCGCGTGCGGATCAGGTGCACGACCAGCGTCTGCGACAACAGGCCTTCGATGAACCAGCCCGACTGGAAGAGCGCCTGGTGCGCCACCGTGTTGGCCGAGAACGCGAACCACATCACGGCGTAGGTCAGGATGTCGAACACCGAGCTCAGCGGCCCGAAGAACAGCATGAAGCGGCCCAGGTCGGCCGGGTTCCAGCTCTGCGGCTTGCGCAGGAACTCGGCGTCGACGTTGTCGAACGGAATCGCGATCTGCGACACGTCGTACAGCAGGTTCTGCACCAGCAGATGCAGCGGCAGCATCGGCAGGAAGGGGAGGAACGCGCTCGCCACCAGCACCGAGAACACGTTGCCGAAATTCGAGCTCGCCGTCAGCTTGATGTACTTCAGCATGTTGGCAAAGGTGCGGCGGCCTTCCACCACGCCCTGCTCCAGCACCATCAGGCTCTTCTCGAGCAGGATGATGTCGGCCGATTCCTTGGCCACGTCCACCGCGCCGTCCACCGAGATGCCGATGTCGGCCGCACGCAGCGCGGGCGCATCGTTGATGCCGTCGCCCATGAAGCCCACTACGTGCCCGTTCGCATGCAGCGCACGCACGATGCGCTCCTTGTGCGCGGGCGTGAGCTTGGCGAACACCTGGTGCCGCTCGACCAGCGCGCACAGGCCGGCGTCGTCCAACTCTTCGATCTCGCGGCCCGGCACGACCCGGCCAACCTCGATGCCCACGTCGCCGCAGACCTTGCGCGCCACCAGCTCGTTGTCGCCCGTCAGCACCTTCACGGCCACGCCGTGCTCGGCCAGCGCGCGCAGCGCGGGTGCGGTCGACTCCTTCGGCGGATCGAGAAAGGCGACATAACCCAGCAGCGTGAGCGCCGTTTCGTCGGCCACGCCGTAGGCCACCTGGGCCTGCCGTTGCGTCCCGGCGGCCAGCACGCGGCTGGCCACGGCCACCACGCGCAGGCCCTGGGTGTTGAGCTCCGACGCGATGGCGTGGATGCGTGCGAGCAGGCCGGCGTCGAGCGGCAGCACGTCGTCGCCGCGCTCGACCGAGCTGCAGACCGAGAGGATCTCTTCCAGTGCGCCCTTGCAGACCAGCAGGTGCTCGCTGCCGCCGTTCTCGACCACCACCGACATGCGCCGGCGCGCGAAGTCGAAGGGCACCTCGTCGATCTTGCGCCAGGCCGTCTGCAGCCGCGTTTCCAGCCGCACCTCGGCATGGTTCAGCACCGCCTTGTCGAGCAGGTTCTTCAGGCCGGTCTGATGGAAGCTGTTCAGGTAGGCCATCTGCAGCACGTGGTCCGAGGCCTCGCCCCAGGCGTTGGTGTGGCGCTCCAGCACGATGCGGTCCTGCGTCAGCGTGCCGGTCTTGTCGGTGCACAGCACGTCCATGGCGCCGAAGTTGTGGATCGCTTCGAGCCGCTTCACGATCACCTTCTGCCGCGACATCACGACCGCGCCCTTGGCCAGCGCAGCGGTCACGATCATCGGCAGCATCTCGGGCGTGAGGCCCACCGCGATCGACAGCGCGAACAGCGCCGCCTCCCACCAGTCGCCCTTGGCCAGGCCGTTGATCACCAGCACCAGCGGCGCCATCACCAGCATGAAGCGGATCAGCACCCAGCTCACGCGGTTGATGCCGGCCTGGAACGCGCTGGTGCCCTGGTCGGCGGCGGTCACGCGCTGCGCCAGCGCGCCGAAGAAGGTGCGGTTGCCCGTGTGCACGATGAGCGCGGAGGCGGTGCCGCTGACCACGCTGGTGCCCATGAAGAGCAGGTTGTCGCGCTCGAGCACGCCGGCTTCATGGCTGCCGCGGTCGATGCAGAACTTCTCCACGGGCATCGCTTCGCCGGTCAGCGCCGACTGGCTGATGAACAGGTCCTTGGCCGCGAGCAGCCGGCAGTCGGCCGGGATCATGTCGCCGGCCGAGAGCGCGATCACGTCGCCCGGCACCAGGTCGCGCATCGGCACTTCGATGCGCAGCGCGCTCGCAGCGCCGGGCGTGGGCCGCAGCACGGTGGCGGTGTTGCTCACCATCGCCTTGAGCCGCTCGGCGGCCTTGCCGGAGCGCGATTCCTGCAGGAAGCGCAGCACGGTCGACAGCACCACCATGCTGCCGATCACGAGCGCGGCCTTCATGTCCTCGGTCACGTAGGAGACCAGCGCCAGCACGGTCAGCAGCAGGTTGAACGGATTGCGGTAGCACTGCCACAGGTGCGTCCACCACGGCAGCGGCTGCTCGTGGCGCACCTCGTTGCCGCCGAACTGCCTGCGCAGCGCCAGGGCCTCGTCTTCGGCCATGCCTTGCGGCGAACTGTGGAGGCTTGCGAGCAGTGCGGCGGCATCGGCGCGCGATGCGGCGGACAGTGCCTGGGCGATGCCGGACGGCATGGCCGCCGAGGCGGTGCCCGCGGGCTTCGGGCCCAGCAGTGCCTGCCAGCGCTCGAAGTGATGCAGCATGCGGCGGCTGCGCAGGAAGCTCTCGAAAAAGGACTTCAGGACGTTCTTCATTTTTTATTCCTTCACGGCGCCGGCCGCGAAGGGAAGAACCTCCCGCGTCAATCAGGCGTGGGAATCCCCTTGCGGCGCGGCGCGCTGCATTTCGGTGTGGCCGGTCGGGCGGAAGAGGGGTGGCGCGCAGGGGCGCCCATGAGAAGCGGGGTCCATCGGGCCTCCTTGTTTCTTGCGTGTCGTGCGGCGGGAGGTGGCAGTGCGGCGCGTCAGCGCTGCCCGGCGCGCGGCGGCCGCTCGAGCAGCAGGAAGAAGCTGCGGATGCGCCGCGTGGTCCAGAGCGCGGCGGCGCGATCCAGCATTTCGTTGTCGATGTCCTGCGCCGTGACCGCGCGCGCAGGCGCAGACGCAGACGGGCGAGCGGTTTCCTGCACCGGCTGCTTTAGCTGTTGCTGACGAGACTGGAATTGGCGCATGGCAAGGCTCCTTCGCAATGAAGGGCCCCGTGCACGGACACACGCAAGCTGACTGAAAAAGTCAGTGACGAAGAACGGCGGGATTCGGAAGAGGGAGCCGCCCGCCTCGGATGGCGAACGGGTCAGGCTGCGTGCACGGCGGCCGCAGCGCAAAAGAGCCTGCGCTAGAGGGCCGGATGTGTCACGCCTGCCGAGGCACGCGTCTTGTCACTGATCCAACTGGCACTGTCCACGCACGGGGCTCCGAAATAAAGATGCGGGATTGTTGCACCGCACCACAACGAGCGTCAACCTTTTTGGCTATGTCCCGCGGCGGCGCCGGGTCGTTGCCGGGCCGCGGCCGAACTGGCTCAGTAGCACTGGAACAGCACGCCGGCCTCCGCGGGCGCCTTGCCGAGCCAGCGCGGCGTCTGGCCCTTGGCGCTGCAATGGTCGGCGGCCTGCGTGTACGTGGGTGCGCGCAGCACGCCTTCGCGCACGGGCACCACCTCGTTGGGGAGCGTCGAGCAGCCGGTGACGAGCAAAGCGAGCGGAAGAAGAGTGCGCCAGTTCATCGGGCCATTCTAAGACGCGGCCTCGTCGCAGAGCGCCCGGATGGACGGCGGAATCGGCACCGCGCGGATGCCGCCGCCTTCGCGCCTGGCCGCGAAGATGCGCACCTCCTCGCATTCGAGGATCAGCTCGTCGCCGCGCAGCACGCGGTAGGCCTGCACGAAGCTCTTGTCGCGCCACTCGGTGACGCGCACCGCGATCTGCAGCGTGTCGCCGTAGCTCGCGGCCTTGACGAAGCGCGTGTGCGTGTCGACCAGCGGCGTGCCGATCACGCCCAGCGTCTCGGCCGTTTCTTCCCAGCGCGGCACGCCGCATTCGGCAAAAAAGTGGCGCGACGCCGCATCGATCCAGCGGAAGAAGTTGGGGAACCAGACGATGCCGGCGGGATCGCAGTCGCCGAACTCGACGCGTGCGGTGTAGATGATTTCCTTGGCCATGCTCATCAGTTCATTCTCGTCGGCAGCCACAGGGCAATGATGGGGAACGCGATCAGGATCACCAGGCGCACGATGTCCGTCACGATGAACGGCAGCACGCCCTTGAAGATGGTGGTGAAGCTCACGTCCTTCACCACGCTCTTGATCACGAACACGTTCATCCCCACCGGCGGATGGATCAGCCCCAGTTCCACCGTCATCACGATGATCACGCCGAACCAGATCGGATCGAAGCCCAGGTGCACGATCACCGGAAAGATGATCGGCACCGTGAGGATGATCATGGCCATGGCGTCCATCAGGCAGCCCAGCACCAGGTACATCAGCATGATGAGCGCAAGCACGCCGTAGCGGCCGATGCCCAGGCCGGTGAGGAATTCGGTGAGCTTCTGCGGGCTCTGCGTGATGGTGAGGAAGTAGCCGAACAGCAGCGCGCCGATCAGCACCGTGAACACCGCCGCCGCCGTGCGCGTGGCCGACAGCAGCGCCTCGCGGATCTTCGGGCCGTCGAGCTTGCGCCGCAGCAGCCCGAGGATGAAGGCGCCGCTCGCGCCCACGCCGCCGGCCTCGGTGGGCGTGAAGAAGCCGCCGTAGAGCCCGCCGATCACGAACACGAACAGCACCAGCGGCGCCCACACGTTCTTCAGGTCATCGAGGCGTTCCGACCACGGCTTGACCTCGCCGCCGGGCAGCCAGCCGGGCCGCGCCTTCACGATGATCGCGATGGTCAGCACGTACATCGCCATGGCCAGGATGCCGGGCACGATGCCGGCCATGAAGAGCTTGCCGATGTCCTGCTGCGTGAGGATGGCGTAGACCGCGAGCACCGTCGAAGGCGGAAGAATGGCGCCCAGCGTGCCGCCCGCGGCGATCACGCCGGTGGAGAACGACTGCGGGTAGTTGAAGCGCCGCATCTCCGGATAGGCCACCGCCGAGAAGGTGGCGGCCGTGGCCACCGAGGAGCCGCAGATCGCCGCGAAGCCGCCGCAGGCCACCACGGTGGCCACGCCGAGCCCGCCGCGCATGTGGCCGATCATCGAGTTGGCGGCCTTGAAGAGTTCGCGGCTCACGCCCGACACCGACACCAGCGCGCCCATCAGCATGAACATCGGGATCACGCCGAAGGTGTAGTCGGTCACGGTGCGCATGGAGGTCTGGCCGACCAGCTTGAGCGCGGGCCCGGGGCCCACGAGATAGCTGTAGCCCGCCACGCCCACGAGGCCCATCGCCATGCCCACCGGCACCCGCAAGAGCATCAGCGCGAAGAGGACCACGAAGCCAAGAATCGCAACTGCATCGGGGCTCATTCATCGGCTTTCTGTTCAGCGTGGACTTCTTCCAGCTGCTCGGGATGGAAGATCAGCCGATAGGTGCGGATGGCGATCAGCAGCACCGCGCACACGTCGCCGGCCCAGGCCACGGCATAGAACGGCCAGGTGGGAATGTTCATGTCGTAGGTCAGCACGTTGTCCACGTAGGTGCCGCGCACCTTGTCGAACAGCATGGCCGTCTGCACCGCCACCACGAACAGCAGCACCAGCGTGGCGAACACGTCGATCACGCGCTTCATGCGCGGACCCGCGGCCGTCCACACGAGGTCGACCGTGATGTGGCCGCCGCGGTAGCTGGTGGCCGCAATGCCCCAGAAGATCAGGATGCCCAGCAGCATGCGGCCGAAGTCGTAGGCGTCGGGGATCGAGGTGTCGAAGAACTTGCGCAGCACCACGGCCACGAAGATGTTGAGCGCGACGATCCCCACGAAGATGGCGGCAAGCCATTCGATCGTGTTGATCGCGCGGTCCATGTAGCGGACGGACCGGGCAGCCATCGCTCAGAGCGCCGACTTGTACTTGGCGAGGCTGGCCTTGAGCGCATCCATCACGGCCTTTGGATCCTCGCCCGCCTTCTTCACGGTGTCGGCCCACTGCGCCTCGGAAGGTGCTGCGGCCTTGCGCCAGGCATCGAGCTGCTCCGGCGTGAGCTTGTAGACCTCGTGGCCCGGCTGCGCGGCGATCTTCGCGCGCCCGCCGAACTCGAAGTCGGCCCACGGCCCGGCCACCTTCTGGGCCCACTCGCTGGTGCAGTGCTCGTCGATCACCTTCTTCTGGCCGGCGGACATGGCGTCGTACTTGCCCTTGTTCATCACCCAGACGAAGGGCGTGACGTAGAGCGGCGCGTCCATGTGGTACTTGACCACCTTGTCGATGCCGAACAGGCCGATCGATCCCCAGGGGAAGGTGATGGCATCGGCCACGCCGCGCTCCAGCATGTCACGCGACTCGGGCGCCGAGGCCTGCACGTTGGTGCCGCCCAGCGAGGTGATCAGCTGGCCCACGGTGCTGGTGGCGGGCCGCACCTTCATGCCCTTGATGTCGGTGGGCAGCGTGATCTTCTTGCGCGAGTGGAAGGTGCCGGGGTCGTGCACGAACGCGAAGCAGTACTTCACGTCCTTCATTTCCTTGGCCGCGTAGTTGCGGTACCAGGCGTCGATGGCGGCCGAGCCCTCCTTGCCGTTGGCGAACAGGAAGGGCAGCGACGCACCCGCCATCACCGGAAAGCGGCCGGGCTGGTAGCCGGGGTTCACGTAGGCGAAGTCGGCGATGCCGTCGCGCGCCATGTCGTAGTGGTCGAAGGCCTTGCCGAGCTGCTCCGATGGAAACAGGATCGCGGTGATGCTGCCGTTCGACGCCTTCTTGATGTCGTCGGCCCAGGCCTGCAGCGCGGGGTTGAGCGGATGCTGCGCGGGCACCCAGCTCGAGAGCTTGATCTGCACGGCCTTGTCCTGCGCCTGCACGGCGGGCGTGCCGAGTGCAAGGGCGGCGCAGATGGCGATCAGGGCCGGCGCAGCGGGGCGCTTCGGATGATGGGGGTGGCGGTGGGTTTTCATGGTCTCCTTCGTTATGTTTCTGAACTAATCCGTGCAATCTAGGCAGCGGCGCGCGCCGCGTAAATGGCGGTTTCCCTTGCAGGGTTTCCTTGGGCGGCGGCTCGGGCCGGCCGACGTGGCGCAGCCCGAGTTCGGCCGCGCGCGTGGCGCCGAGCAGCGTCATGGTGCGTTCGATTTCCTGCGCCAGCAGCTGCAGCACAGAGAGCGCGCCTTGCTCGCCGCCGCAGGCCAGGCCGTAGAGCGGCGCACGTCCGGCCAGCACGCCGCGCGCGCCCAGTGCCAGCGCCTTCACCACGTCGCTGCCGCGCCGGATGCCGCCGTCCATCAGCACCGGAATGCGCCCGCCGGCGGCATCCACCATGGCGGGCAGCACGGCGATGCTCGCGGGCGCCGCATCGAGCTGGCGGCCGCCGTGGTTCGACACCACGATGCCGTCCGCGCCGTGGCGCACGGCGCGCCGCGCGTCCCCGGCGCCGAGCAGGCCCTTGACCAGCAGCGGGCCGTCCCAGAGCTTGCGCAGCCAGGCGAGGCTTTCCCAGGTGAGCCGGCGGTCCATGGTGCGCGAGAGCAGCGCGGCCTGCGCCTGCGCCTGCGCGGACACGGGCGCGCCGTCGTCGTCCGGCAGCAGGTTCGCGAACTGCGGCATGCCGCTGCGTGCGAGCCGCATCAGCCACGCCGGATGGCGCGCCATGTCGAGCACGGTGGCGGGCGTGAGGCGCATCGGCAACCGGAAGCCGTGCCGCAGGTCGCGCTCGCGCAGCCCGCTGACCGGCACGTCGACCGTGAGCACCAGCGCCTCGAAGCCGGCCGCGCGTGCGCGCCGCACGATGCGCTCGGCAATGGCGCGCTCGCCCATCACGTACAGCTGCATCCACAGCGTGGCGTCGGGCGCGGCCGCGCGCACGTCCTCGATGCGCGTGTTCGATGCGGTTGAGAGAACGAAGGGCACGCCCGCGCCCTGGGCCGCGCGGGCCAGCAGGGCGTCGGCGCCGGGGCGCACCAGGCCGGCCAGGCCGATGGGCGCGACCGCGAAAGGCGCGCGCCAGCGGCGGCCGAACAGTTCGATGCCGATGTCCACCGTGCTGGTGTCGCGCAGGCATTCGGGAATCAGCGGCAGCTGTTCGAGCGCATCGCGGTTGCGCTGCAGGCAGCGCTCGTCCTCGGCACCGCCGTCGACATAGTCGAACACGAGGCGCGGCAACATCCGGCGCGCACGGCGCCGGTGGTCTTCGACATTGAGCAGCGGCATCGTGGGTGCCTCGGCCTCAGGCGCTGCCCGCGGGCTTGCGCTTCATCCAGCGGATCGGCTGGGCCTTGACCGGGCGGGCGGGCGCGCCGTGCGCCACCAGCGCGGCATCGAGCGCGCGGCCGGCATCGTCGGCCAGCGCGGCGGTGCGCGCCGCCGCCACCGATTGGGCGCGCTCGGCCGGCGCCACGCCGGGCTGCGCCGCCAGATGGCCGGCCAGGTGCAGCAGGTTTTCCTTGCCGCGCTCGTTGGTGCTGCCATAGCCCTTGATGAGCCGGCCGCACAGCGCAAGCTCGTGGCCCAGTGCCCAGGCCTCGCGCGTGCCGGCCTCCACCGCCGCGAGCCAGCGCTCGATCAGTGCCTGTTCCTCGGCAAAGCGCTGGCCGCGGCGGCGCAGCCACTTCAGCGATGACAAGAGGCGCAGCGACGCCATGCCGGCCACCGAATGGCTGCCCACCTTCAACGGCAGCGCCCAGGGCACGAGGCCGCGGGCCTGCCTGCCGCGGTCCCATGCGGTGACGCGGCGCGCCAGGCCCGGCGGCAGCAGCGCGGCGAACTCGGCCGCGCCGGGCTTGAAATGGTCGTAGACCTTCACGATGTCTTCCTCGGCCGCGCGCACTTCATGCCGCACGCGCTGCGCACGGCTGGCGCGGCCCTTGAGCGCGGCCACGCGCACGATGTCGTCGAAGGCCATCCACAGCGCGAGCCAGCGCGCGGCTTCGCGGGTGGTGGCAAAGCCCTGCGCGCCGGCCGGGTCGGCCGCGCGTTCGGCATCGAGCACCCGGCCCAGCCGCTCGGCGTAGAGCGCGGCGTAGGCGGCGTCCTGGTAGTCGAGCACGCGCGCATGGCCGAGCGCGAGCATGTCGTGCACGGCGGGCGGAAAGCGCTGCGCCAGTTCGTCCGGCAATGCGCGCGGCGGTGGCGGCGCGTCGCGGGTGTCGGCGGCCAGCACGCTGCTCACGAAGGCGGCCTGCGCGCGCGGCGTGCCCACGGCCTCGAAGCCGGCCGCAAAGCCGCGCAGGCTGGCCGCGGCCATCCTGCCCAGCTTCTCGGGCGCGCGGGCGTCGCCGCCGCGCACCACGTGTTCATAGGCCTCGCGCGGGAACGGGAACAGGCCGCTGCCCGCGATGGCGCCGAGCATCACCGCGCTGACCACCGTGCCCGTTTCGCGCGCCATGGCGTTCATGTCGAACACATGGTGTTCGCGGCTGAAGGCCTTGACCACGTCGACGAGGCGCTGCGCATCGGCGCGGCCGTCGCCGGGCTGCATGCGCTCGGCGGTGGTGAAGATGCGCGCCGACGAACTGATGACCAGCGTGCGCAGCGGCGCGCTCATGCCGTTGCCGATCTGGCGCGCGGTCTCGAGCAGCTCCGACGACACGATGGCGTCGAGCGCGCCCGGCACCGGGCTCAGGCTGAACACCGGGCGCCGGCCGGCCAGCTGCGCGAGCGGCACCGGGAACACCTCGATGTAGTAGGTGGTGGCGCCGGTGCGCTGCGCCACGCCCGGAATCGACGTGCTCTGCGCGGCATGGCCGGCATGGCGCGCGATGTCGACCAGCCATTCGGTGAGCACGCCGCCGCCTTCGCCGCCCAGGGCGCAGACGAGCAGGGAGATGGGGCGGTTCTGTTCCATGTGGTCGTCTCTCATGCGGGTTGCAGCACGCGCACCACGGCGCCGCGCAGCGTGTGCAGCAGGCGCTCGTGCCACTTGGGGTTCTGCACCACCTCGGCGCGGTAGAAGCTCGGGCACAGCGTGGCCGCATGCGCGTTCTCGCCGCACAGGCCGCAGCCCACGCAGCCGTCGATCACGGTGGCCACGGGGTCGACCTTGAGCGGATCGGGGTTGTCCTTGAGCGTGAGCGTGGGGCAGCCCGACAGGCGGATGCAGGCGTGGTCGCCGTTGCACACGTCCTCGTCCACGCCGTACTTCACGCGCACCACGCGCTCGCCCTTCTTGAGCAGGCCGGCAATCCAGGGCTTGATGCGGCGCTGCCGCTCGAGCTGGCATTCGCCCTCGGCAATCACCACCTTGAGGCCGTTGAAGTCGCTGGTGAGCGCCTCGGTCAGCGTCTTGCGCATGCGCTCCACGTCGTAGGTGGTGACGGTGCGCATCCACTGCACGCCCAGGCCTTTCAGCGTGGCCTCGATGGTCTGGTTCTTGTCGACCAGGCTCTGCTGCTTGTCGACGGCGCGCTCCTTCGTCTCGTCGTCGGGCGTGGAGATGATGTCCTGCGTGCCGGTGGCCGAGGTGTAGCCGTTCTTGAAGATCAGCAGCACCGCGTCGTCGCCGTTGAAGAGCGCGCTCTGCACGCCGGTGAGCAATCCGTTGTGCCAGAAGCCGCCGTCGCCCATGATCGACAGGGTGCGGCGGTTCATCATGGGCGCCACGCCCGCGCGGCTTGCCAGGCTCATGCCGTAGCCGAGGATCGAATGCCCCATCGAGAAGGGCTCGAAGGTGCCGAAGGCATGGCAGCCGATGTCGGCCGCGATGTGCACAGGCCCGGTCTCCTGCTGCGCGAGCTTGAGCGCCGAGAACACCGGCCGCTCGGGGCAGCCGACGCAGAAGCTCGGCGGCCGGTTGGGCAGCAGCGTCTCGAGCTGGCGCGCCACCGCCTCGCGGCGCTCGCGGTTGCCGGCCAGCCAGGCCTCTGCGGAAGACGAAGCTTCGCCGCTCTCGATGTACTTCGCGGCGAACGCGCCGAGGCCGCCCGCGAGCACCTCGACGCCGTATTCGCCGGCCGCGGGCAGCATGTCCTTGCCGTGCAGCGGCGTCTGGATGTCGCGCCGGCGCAAGAGGGTGGCGATGTCCTGCTCGATGTATTCGGGCTGGCCTTCCTCCACCACCAGCACGGCGCGCTTGCCCAGGCAGAAGTCGGCCACCTGCTCGGGCACCAGCGGGTAGGTCACGTTGAGCACCAGGATCGGAATGTCGGTCTCGCCGAAGGCATCGGCCAGGCCCTGCTGCTGCAGGCTGCGGATGAGCGCGTTGTAGAGCCCGCCCTGCACCACGATGCCGAGGTCGGCATGCCGGCCGCCCGGCACCAGCTCGTTGAGCCCGTGCTCCACGATGTAGCGCCGCGCCGCCGGAATGCGCTCGTCGCCCTTGAGTTTTTCATGGCGGAAGGTGACGGGCGGATGCGCGAGCCGCATGTAGTCGAAGCCCGCGGGCTCGCTCATCAGCGCGCGGGTCGAGACGGCGGGCGCGATGTTGTCCCTGCACTCGAAGCTGCCGCGCACGTGGCAGGTGCGAATGCGCAGCTCCATCAGGCAGGGCATGTTGGAGGCTTCCGACAGGCGAAAGCCTTCTTCCACCATGCGCACCATCACGCCCAGGTCGGGCCGCGGATCGAGCAGGCACATGCTCGACTTGAGCGCATAGGCATGCGTGCGCTCCTGGATCACGCTGGCGCCTTCGCCGTAGTCCTCGCCCACCACCACCAGCACGCCGCCGGTCACGCCGGGCGACGACAGGTTGGAGAGCGCATCGGCCGCCACGTTGGTGCCGACTATCGACTTCCAGGTGACGGCGCCGCGCAGCGGGTAATGAATGGAGGCGCCGAGCATGGCCGCGGCCGAGGCTTCGTTGGAGCAGGCTTCCACGTGCACGCCGAGCTCGTCCATGTAGGCCTTGCCCTGCACCATGACGTCGAGCAGGTGCGACACCGGCGCCCCCTGGTAGCCGCCCACGTAGGCCACGCCCGACTGCAGCAGGCCCTTGGTGATCGCGAGGATGCCCTCGCCGTGGAAGGTGTCGCCGGCGCCCAGGCGCAGCAGCTCGACTTCCTTGCTGAATGAAACTTCCATCGTGTCTCTTTTTTCTGGGGGTCTCGCAGTGTGGTCGGCGCGCCGCCATACATCAATAAAATAAGCAAGCTATCCAACATGAACGCCATGCATATCGAAAAGCTCGACCTCAACCTGCTGCGGCTCTTCGATGCGGTCTTCCGCGCCCGCAGCGTGAGCCGCGCGGCCGACGCGCTGGGCCTCACGCAGCCGGCGGCCAGCCATGGCCTCACGCGGCTGCGCCTGTTGCTGGGCGATGCGCTCTTCACGCGCACCCCCGGCGGCGTGGCGCCCACGCCGCGGGCGGAGCGGCTGGCGGTGCCGGTGCAGGCGGCGCTGGCCATGCTGCAGCAGGCGCTGGCCGAGCCCGAGCGCTTCGACCCGGCCGCTTCGCGCAAGCTGTTCCGCATCCACATGAGCGACATCGGCGAAGGCCGCTTCCTGCCCGCGCTGATGGCGCGGCTGCGCGAGCTGGCGCCGGGCGTGCGCGTCGAGACCATGCCGCTGGCCACCGGCGACATTGCCGCCGCGCTCGACAGCGGCCGGATCGACTTCGCCTTCGGCTTTTTGCCCAAGGTGAAGGACACGCAGCGCGCCCAGCTGCTGAAGGACCGCTACATCGTGCTGCTGCGCAAGGGCCACCCGTTCGTGACGAAGCGGCGCCGCAGCGGGCAGGCGCTGCTCGAGGCGCTGCAGGAGCTCGACTACGTGGCGGTGCGCACGCACGCCGAGACGCTGCGCATCCTGCAGCTGCTGAACCTCGAAGACCGGCTGCGCCTGACCACCGAGCACTTCATGGTGCTGCCGGCCATCGTGCGCGCCACCGACCTGGCGGTGGTGATGCCGCGCAACATCGCGCGCGGCTTTGCCGAGGAAGGCGGCTACGCCATCGTCGAGCCGCCGTTTCCGCTGCGCGACTTCACGGTGTCGCTGCACTGGAGCAGGCGCTTCGAGGCCGATCCGGCGAACCGCTGGCTGCGCCAGGTGATCACGGCGCTGTTCTCCGAGCGGGCGGGGTAGGGGAAAGGCGCAGGATCTTCGCGCATCTTTTCGGTGAAAAGCCTGCGCAAGATCATCTGGCGGTCAGGCTCGGCGTGCCACGATCGGGCCACATGAAGAAACGTATTCCGTCGTTCCTGCGCCACGTGGGGCCTGGCGTCGTCACCGGTGCGGCCGACGACGACCCCTCCGGCATCGCCACCTACACCCAGGCCGGCGCCCAGTTCGGCACCGGCCTGCTCTGGACGGTGTTCCTGTCGCTACCGTTCATGGTGGCGATCCAGCTGGTGTCGGCGCGCATCGGCCGGGTCACGGGCAAGGGCGTGGCGGCCAACCTGCGCGAGCACATGCCGCGCGGCTTCCTGTTCGCCCTGGTGTCGCTGCTGGTGGTGGCCAACACCATCAACATCGCGGCCGACATCGCGGCCATGGGCGAGGCGCTGCAGCTGGTGGTGGGCGGCGGCGCGCACTTCCATTCGCTGATGTTCGGCGTGGTCACGGTGCTGCTGCAGGTGTTCGTGCCCTACCGCAAGCTGGCCCACATCCTCAAGTGGCTGACGCTCACGCTATTTGCCTACGTGGCCGCGGTGTTCGCGGTGCAGGTGGAATGGGGCCATGTGCTGCACGACCTCGTGGTGCCCCGGCTGCAGTGGAACGGCAGCTACTGGATGATGATCGTGGCGCTGCTGGGCACCACCATTTCGCCGTACCTGTTCTTCTGGCAGGCCTCGCAGGAAGTCGAGGAGCTCCGGCTCAGGGGCGGGCGGCGCGGCACCGACCAGGAGGTGTGGCGCGACCTGCGGCGCGTGCGGCTCGACACCTGGCTGGGCATGACCTTCTCGAACGTGATCGCCTTCTTCGTGATGGTGGTGGGCGCGGCGGTGCTGTTTGCGGCGGGGGTGCACGACGTGTCTTCGGCGGCGCAGGCGGCCGAGGCGCTGCGGCCGCTGGCGGGCGACTTCGCGTTCTGGCTCTTCGCGGGCGGCATCATCGCCACCGGCTTGCTGGCGGTGCCCGTGCTGGCCTCGTCGGCTGCCTATGCGGTGGCCGAGGCCTTCGGCTGGGAAGAAGGGCTGGAGCGGCACTGGCGCGAAGCCAAGGAGTTCTACGGGATCATCGCGGTGGCCACGCTGGTGGGCACCGCGCTCGACTTCACCCCGATCGATCCGATGAAGGCGCTGTACTGGAGCGCCGTGATCAACGGCGTGGTCGCCGTGCCGATCATGGCCGCGATGATGGTGCTGGTGTCGCGCGAGAAGGTGATGGGCCTGTTCACCTCGGGGCGCCGCACGCGCTGGCTCGGGTGGGGCGGCACGGCCCTGATGGGCTTCGCGGCGCTGATGATGGGATGGGACATGGTGCGCTGACGCGGACCGCGCCCGCAGCCCGGGCATCCATCGAAAGTACGCGCCGCGGGGCGCGTTTTTTTTGCGCGGCCGTTCGCACGCCGATGGATGCCCCTACGGAATTTGTACCAAGTTGCTGCATTGCAACAACGGTTTTCCGGGTGTCGGGCCCCGGAAATACGATGAAAGCCTTCGCATTCGACCATCGCCGATCGAATGTTCACTTCCCGCTGAAACCTTTCTCGCTCAAGGCCGCGCGTGAAATTTTCGTGCCCGGAAAAGCGTCACTGAAATTGTTGCAACCACTTGTAGAGTGGTTTGGCGCGTTCATCCCACGCGCCCATGCAGCGTTGCGTTGCCGATTTCATTCAAGAGCTGGAGAAGTGCATGACTACCGCCGATCACCTGGGCCGCACCGCGCCCCTTACCTCGGGTCAGATGGCGATGTGGCTCGGCGCAAAGTTCGCGTCGCCCGACACCAATTTCAATCTTGCCGAAGCCATCGAGATCGATGGCCCCATCGACCGCGCCATCTTCGTTGCCGCCATGCGCCAGGTGGCCGATGAAGCCGAAGCCACGCGGCTGAGTTTTGTCGATACCGACGCAGGGCCGCGCCAGGTCGTGGCGCCCACCTTCACCGGCGAGATTCCGTACCTCGACTTGAGTGACGAGCGCGATCCGCAGGCCGAGGCCGAGCGCTGGATGCGCGCCGACTTCACGCGCAACATCGACCTGGCGACGGGGCCGCTGTGGCTCTCGGCGCTGATCCGCCTCTCGCCCGCGCGCCACATCTGGTATCACCGAAGCCACCACATCGTGCTCGACGGCTTTGGCGGCGGGCTCATTGCGCGCCGCTTCGCGGACGTCTACAGCGCCATGGCCGAAGGCAGCGCGGCAGTGCCTGATGAATCGCGCCTCGCGCCGATCTCGCAGCTGGCCGAGGAAGACAACGCCTACCGCGCGTCGGGCCGCTTTCCGCGCGACCGCCAGTACTGGGTCGAGCGCTTCGGCGATGCACCGGATCCGCTGAGCCTGGCCTCGCAGCGTTCGGTCAACATCGGCGGCCTGCTGCGCCAGACGGTGCATCTGCCGGCCGCCAGCGTGCAGGCCCTGCAGGCCATTGCGCAAGAGCTCGGGACCACGCTGCCGCAGATCCTCATCGCCACCACCGCGGCCTACCTGTACCGCGCCACCGGCATCGAGGACATGGTGATCGGCATCCCCGTGACGGCGCGCCACAACGACCGCATGCGGCGCGTGCCGGCGATGGTGGCCAACGCGCTGCCGCTGCGCCTGGCGATGCGCGCGGACCTGCCGATCCCGGAACTGATTCGCGAGGTCGGCCGGCAGATGCGGCAGATCCTCAGGCACCAGAGCTACCGCTACGAGCACCTGCGCAGCGATCTCAACATGCTGGTTGCCAACCGGCAGCTGTTCACCACGGTGGTCAACGTCGAGCCCTTCGACTACGACTTCCGCTTTGCGGGCCATGCCGCGAAGCCGCGCAACCTGTCGAACGGCACGGCCGAGGACCTGGGCATCTTCCTGTACGAACGCGGCAACGGGCAGGACCTGCAGATCGACTTCGACGCCAACCCCGCGGTGCACAGCGCGCAAGGGCTGGCCGACCATCAGCGCCGGCTGCTCGCCTTCATGGCCGCGGTGATCCGCGAGCCGGACCAGGCCATCGGCCATGTCGACCTGCTGAGCATGCATGAGCGCACGCAACTGCTGGTGGAGTGGAACGGCACGGCGCACCCGGTGCCCGCCAGCCATCTCACCGCATTGATCGAGGCGCAGCTTGCAGCCGACCCGCAAGGCATTGCGCTGCGCTTCGAAGGCGAGGCGATGCGCAACGGCGAACTGAACCGCCGCGCCAACCGCCTCGCGCACCTGCTGCGCGCACGCGGCGCGGGGCCGGAGCGCACCGTGGCGCTGGCC
Organism: Variovorax sp. V116; assembly: GCF_041154435.1. NCBI lineage: Bacteria > Pseudomonadati > Pseudomonadota > Betaproteobacteria > Burkholderiales > Comamonadaceae > Variovorax > Variovorax sp. V116. Next base: position 4,033,613 of record NZ_AP028661.1, on the reverse strand, counting down.
ATTCCGCGCTCGATGGAATTGATGGTGGCGCTGCTCGCCACGCTGAAGACGGGCGCCGCCTACCTGCCGGTCGACCCCGACTTTCCGCAGGACCGCATCGCCTTCATGCTCGGCGACGCGCAGCCGGTGTGCCTCATCACGACCATGGCGCTTGCGGAGACGCTGCCGGGCGGCGCAGGGCAATTGCTGCTCGACCTGCCGCAAACGATTGCCGAACTGGGGAGTTGCGCCGACAGCGATCCCGCCGTGGCGATCGACCCCGACCATCCGGCCTATGTGATCTACACCTCGGGCTCCACCGGGACGCCGAAGGGCGCGGTGGTGTCGCACCGAGCCATCGTCAACCGCCTGCGCTGGATGCAGCACCGCTACGGCCTGCGGGCCGACGACCGCGTCCTGCAAAAGACGCCGTCGAGCTTCGACGTGTCGGTCTGGGAATTCTTCTGGCCGCTGATCGACGGCGCCACGCTGGTGCTCGCAAAGCCGGGCGGCCACAAGGATGCGGCCTACCTGGCCGATCTGATTGCCAGCGAAGCCATCACCACGATCCACTTCGTGCCGTCGATGCTCGAGGTCTTCCTGCGCGAGCCCGCCGCGTCCGCCTGCAGCACGCTGCGGCGCGTGATCTGCAGCGGCGAAGCCCTGTCGCCCGCGCTGGTGTCGCAGTTCCAGCAGCGCCTGTCCTGCGAGCTGCACAACCTCTACGGCCCGACCGAGGCCGCCGTCGACGTGACCTCGTGGGAATGCCCGCGCGAGCCGCAAGCCGCAGCGGCACTGGCGAGCGTTCCCATCGGCCGCCCGATCTGGAACACGCAGATGCATGTGCTGGACAGCGGCCTGCAGCCCGTGCCGCCGGGCGTGACCGGCGAGCTCTACATCGCGGGTATCGGCCTGGCGCGCGGCTACCTCGGGCGGCCGCTGCTGAGCGCCGAACGCTTCATTGCCAACCCGTACGGCGAGCCCGGCAGCCGCATGTACCGCAGCGGCGATCTTGCGCGCTGGCGCAGCGACGGCAGCCTCGACTTCCTGGGCCGCGCCGACCAGCAGGTGAAGATCCGCGGCCTGCGCATCGAGCCCGGCGAGATCGAGTCGGTGCTGCTGCGGCATCCGCAGGTGGCGCAGGCCGCGGTGCTTGCGCGCGAGGATGTGCCGGGCGAGAAGCGCCTGGTGGCCTACGTGGTGGCTGCCGATGCGGCCGATCTGCAGGCCGCCGAGCTGCGCACGCACCTGGCGCAGGCCTTGCCCGAGTACATGGTGCCCTCGGCCTTCGTGAGCCTGCCGGCGCTGCCGCTGGGCCCGAGCGGCAAGCTCGACCGCAAGGCGCTGCCGGCGCCCGAGCTGCAGGCCGCCACGCCGTATGCGGCACCGCGCACGCCCACCGAAAGAATATTGGCGGGGCTCTGGGCCGAGACGCTGCACCTGCCGCGCGTGGGCATCCACGACAACTTCTTCGAGCTCGGCGGGCACTCGCTGATGATCGTGCAGCTGATCTCGATGATCCGTCAGCAGTTCATGATCGACCTGCCGCTGGACACGCTGTTCCAGGTCTCCACCATCGCCGGCCTCGCGGAGCTGCTCGACCAGGAGACGGTGGCGCGCCCCAGTCTCGTGCCGATGCCGCGCCCGGCGCGCATTCCGCTTTCTTTCGCGCAGCGCCGCCTGTGGCTGATGAACCAGCTCGAAGAGGCCAACCCGGCCTACAACATGCCGCTCGCGCTGCGGCTTTCCGGCCTGCTGGACCGCGCGGCACTGCACGAGGCGCTGGGCGACCTGGTGCAGCGCCACGAGAGCCTGCGCACCATCTACCCGAACGAGGACGGGCTGCCCTACCAGCACATCCTCGATGGTGCTGAGGCGTGGCCAGCGGTGATCGAAGCCGACAGCAGCGAGGAAGACATCGCCACGCAGCTGCATGCCGCGGCGCACCGCGGCTTCGCGCTCGGCACCACGCCGCCGTTGCGCACGCACCTGTTCAGGCTGGCGGCCGACGAACACGTGCTGCTGCTCTTGACGCACCACATCGTCGGCGACGGCGCCTCGCTGCTGCCGCTGGCGCGCGACCTGAGCGTGGCCTATGCCGCACGCTGCGAAGGCAAGGCGCCGGGCTGGGCGCCGCTGCCGCTGCAATATGCCGACTACGCGCTGTGGCAGCAGGAACTGCTCGGCAGCGAAGACGACCCCGAGAGCATGGCCGGCCGCCAGCGCGAGTTCTGGCGCGAGACCTTGGGCGACCTGCCCGAGCGGCTGAGCCTGCCCGTCGACCGCCCGCATCCGGCGGTGCCCAGCTACCGCGGCGACGTGGTGCCGATGCAGATCGCGCCGCGCGTGCACGAGCGCATGCTGCAGCTGGCGCGCGACGGCCAGGCCAGCGTCTTCATGGTGCTGCAGGCCGCACTCGCGGGGCTGCTGCACCGGCTCGGCGCCGGCGACGACATCGCCATCGGCACGCCGGTGGCCGGGCGCAGCGACCACGCGCTGGACGAGCTGATCGGCTGCTTCGTCAATGCGCTGGTGCTGCGCACCGACCTCTCGGGGCAGCCGAGCCTGCGCGAGCTGATCGCGCGCGTGCGCAGCACCAACCTGGCGGCCTATGCGAACCAGGAGCTTCCGTACGACCGCATCGTAGAGCTGCTGCGGCCGGGCCGCTCGGGCGCCAACCTGCCGCTGTTCCAGGTCATGCTGGGCTTCCAGCAGGGCAGCAACCGGCTGTCCTTCAGCCTGCCGGGCCTGTCGATCACGCCGCAGCCGGTGGCCGTGGACACCGCGAAGTTCGACCTGTCCTTCATTCTCGACGAGCAGCGCGGTGCCGACGGCCTGCCGGGCGGCATTGCCGGCGGCATCCAGTACAGCACCGACCTGTTCGACCGCGGCACGGTCGAGGCCATCGCGGCGCGGCTCGCGCGCCTGCTCGAAGAGGCCTGCGATGCGCCCGACGAACCCATCGCCAGCCTGGCCATCCTGAGCGCCGAGGAAAACCGCCGTGTGCTGGAGGACTGGAGCGGCCGCACGCGCGAGCTGGCGCCGCTCACCCTGGCCGCCATGGTTCAGGCTCACGCCGCCGAGCGACCGCAGGCCGCGGCGGTGGTGCTCGACGATGTGACCGTGAGCTATGCCGAGCTCGACCTGCGCGCCAACCGGCTCGCGCAGCTGCTGCGCGGCCGGGGCATCGGCGCCGGTGCCATCGTCGCGACGGTGCTGCCGCGTTCGCTCGACCTCGTGGTGACGCACCTGGCCATCGTCAAGGCTGGCGCGGCCTACCTGCCGATCGACCCGGCCCACATGGCCGGGCGCAGCGCCTTCGTGTTCGAGGAAGCCGCGCCCGCCGCCGTGCTGACCCATGCCGCGCTCCTGCCACAGCTGGCTGGCGTGCCGCACTGCGTGGCGCTCGATGGCGACGAGACGGTCGCCGCGCTGGCAATCCAGCCGGACGATCATCCGGCGCCGGCGCAAGTTGCCGATCCTCAGCAGGCCGCCTACGTCATCTACACCTCGGGCTCCACCGGCCTGCCCAAGGGCGTGGTGGTGCCGCATGCGGGCCTCGCCAGCCTGGGCGCCGCGATGATGGAGCGACTTGCGATCACGCCGGCTTCGCGCGTGCTGCAGTTCTCCTCCAGCGGCTTCGATGCTTCCGTGATGGACCAGCTGATGGCCTTCCACGCCGGCGCCGCGCTGGTGCTTCCCGCGGCGCAGCCGCTGCTGGGCACGGACTTGGCCGAGCTGCTCGAGAGGCAAGCCATCAGCCACGCGCTGATTCCGCCTGCCGCGCTGGCTACCTTGCCGCCAGGCGAATTTCCGCGGTTCCAGACGCTGGTGGTGGGCGGCGACGCCTGCCCCGCGGCGCTGGCCGCGCGCTGGTCGCAGGGCCGCCGCATGGTCAACGCCTACGGCCCGACCGAGATCACCATCTGCGCGAGCATGAGCGCGCCGATGGATGCGACGGAGCCGCCCTCCATCGGCCAGCCGGTCTGGAACACGCGCATGTACGTGCTCGACGACAGCCTGCGCCCGGTGCCGCCCGGTGTTGCGGGCGAGCTGTACATCGCCGGCAGCGGCGTGGCGCGCGGCTACCTCAAGCGGCCCGTGCTGAGCGCCGAGCGCTTCATTGCCAATCCGTATGGCGAGCCCGGCAGCCGCATGTACCGCAGCGGCGACCTCGCGCGCTGGCGCAGCGACGGCAGCCTCGACTTCCTGGGCCGCGCCGACCAGCAGGTGAAGATCCGCGGCTTCCGCATCGAGCCCGGCGAGATCGAGTCGGTGCTGCTGAAGCATCCGCAGGTGACGCAGGCCGCCGTGGTCGTGCGCGAGGACATCCCGGGCGACAAGCGCCTGGTGGCCTACTTTGCCGCCGCCCCCGATCCGCAGCCGGTCGAGCTGCGCGCGCACATGGCGAAGGCGCTGCCCGACTACATGGTGCCCTCGGCCTTCGTGCACCTGCCGTCGCTGCCGCTGACACCGAGCGGCAAGCTCGACCGCAAGGCGCTGCCCGCACCCGAGCAGCAGCAGGCCGGCGCGCAGTACGTGGCACCGCGCACGGCCACCGAGAATCTGCTTGCGGACCTGTGGGCCGAGACGCTGCAGCTGCAGCGCATCGGCATCCACGACAACTTCTTCGAGATCGGCGGCCATTCGCTGATGGCGATCCAGCTCGGCATGCGCATCCGCCAGCAGCTGCGCGCGGACTTCCCGCATGCCGAGGTCTACAACCGCCCCTCGATTGCCGAGCTGGCCGCATGGATCGACGACAACGCCGGCGGTGGGGCCGAGGCGCTGGACCTGTCGCGCGAACTCGAATTGCCCGCGCACATCCGCCCGCAGGGCACTGCTGCACCGGCGCTGAAACCGAAGCGCGTGTTCCTCACCGGCGCGAGCGGCTTCGTCGGCAGCCACCTGCTGGCCGCATTGCTGCGCGGCACCACGGCCTGCGTGGTGTGCCATGTGCGCGCCGAGGACGCGCAGGCCGGCGAGCTTCGCCTCAAGCGCACGCTGGTCCAGCGCCGGCTGGGCGCGGTGTGGGACGACGCGCGCATCCAGGTCGTGACCGGCGACCTCGGCAAGCCGCGCCTGGGCCTGGACGACCGCGCCGTGCAGCTGGTGCAGGACGGCTGCGACGCCATCTACCACTGCGCCGCGCAGGTCGACTTTTTGCATCCCTATGCGAGCCTCAAGCCCGCGAACGTCGACAGCGTGGTCACGCTGCTCGAATGGACGGCGCAAGGCCGCGCGAAGAGCATGCACTACGTCTCCACGCTCGCGGTGATCGACCAGAACAACAAGGAAGACACCATCACCGAGCAATCGGCGCTGGCCTCTTGGAGCGGGCTGGTCGACGGCTACAGCCAGAGCAAGTGGGTCGGCGATGCGCTGGCCCGCGAGGCGCAGGCGCGGGGCATGCCGGTGGCGATCTACCGGCTCGGGGCCGTCACCGGCGACCACGCGCATGCGATCTGCAACGCCGACGACCTGATCTGGCGCGTGGCGCACCTCTATGCCGACCTGGAAGCGATTCCCGACATGGATCTGCCGCTCAACCTCACGCCGGTGGACGACGTGGCGCGCGCCATCCTCGGCCTGGCGGGGCAGCAGGCCTCATGGGGCCAGGTGTTCCACCTGACGAGCCAGGAGGCGCTGCGGGTGCGCGACATTCCGCCGGTCTTCGAGCGCATGGGCATGCGGCTGGAGCCCGTGGGGCTCGAGCCCTGGCTGCAGCGCGCGCACCAGAGGCTGGCCACCGTGCAGGACCGCGACCTGGCCGCGGTGCTCGCGATTCTCGACCGCTACGACACGGCGGCCACGCCGCCGCAGGTGAGCGGCGCCGCCACGCATGCGCAGCTCGCAGCCATCGGCGCGCCGATCCGGCCGGTGGACCGCGAGCTGCTGCAGCGCTACTTCGTCGACCTGGGCATCGACACCAAGGCGCGCCGCGCCGCGGAAACCACCACTTCATAGGAAGGAGCAAGAACGCAATGGCAAGCTATCTCATCGCGGCCACCGCCTTGCCAGGCCACGTGTTGCCGATGCTCGCGATCGCGCAGCATCTCGTGGGCCTCGGGCACGAGGTGCGGGTGCACACCGCGAGCCAGTTCAGGGCGCAGGCCGAGGCCACCGGCGCAGGCTTCACGCCGTTCGCACCCGCGATCGACCACGACTACCGCGACCTCGACCAGCGCTTTCCCGAGCGCCGCCGCCTGTCGTCCGCGCATGCGCAGCTGTGCTTCGGCCTCAAGCATTTCTTTGCCGATGCCATGGCCGCGCAGCACGCGGGGCTGCGTTCGATCCTCGAGGAATTCGAGGCCGATGCCATCGTGGTCGACACCATGTTCTGCGGCACCTTTCCGCTGCTGCTCGGCCCGCGCGACAAGCGTCCGGCCGTCGTCGCCATCGGCATCTCGGCGCTGCCGCTGTCGAGCTGCGACACCGCCTTCTTCGGCACTGCGCTGCCGCCGTCGAGCACGCCGGAAGGGCGCGCGCGCAACCGGGCGATGAACGCCAACCTCAAGCAGGCGATGTTCGGCGAGGTGCAGCGCCACTTCGACGGCCTGCTGGCGCGCTCAGGCCTGCCCGCGCTGCCGGAGTTCTTTGTCGATGCGATGGTCAAGCTGCCGGACCTGTACCTGCAGCTCACCGCGCCTTCCTTCGAATACCCGCGCAGCGACCTGCCCGCATCGGTGCGCTTCGTCGGGCCGCTGCTTGCGCCCGCGAGCCGCGGCTTCACCCCGCCCGACTGGTGGCCCGAGCTGGACGACGGCCGCTCGGTCGTGCTGGTGACGCAGGGCACGCTGGCCAACCAGAACCCGGCGCAGCTGATCGGCCCGGCGCTGCAGGCGCTGGCAGGCGACAGCAACGTCCTCGCCATCGCCACCACCGGCGGCCCGGTGCCGCCTGCGCTGGCTGCGAACCTGCCCGCCAATGCGCGCGTGCTGCCGTTCTTGCCCTACGACCGGCTGCTGCCCAAGGTGCATGCGATGGTCACCAACGGCGGCTACGGCTCGGTCAACCATGCACTGAGCCTCGGCGTGCCGCTGGTGGTGGCCGGCACCAGCGAAGAGAAACCCGAGATCGCCGCGCGCGTGGCCTGGTCGGGCGCGGGCATCAACCTGGGCAGCGGCCAGCCGGGCGCGCGCCAGATCGGCGACGCCGTGCGCAAGGTGCTGGGCGAGTCCAGCTACCGGCAGCGCGCGGCCGCATTGCGCGAGGATTTCGCGCGCCATCAGGCGCTCGCCGGCATCGCCGAGGCGCTGGCGGCGCTGCGCCGCACCACCACAACTCCCGCATCCGCGGCCGTGGCCTGAACCCCGAGGAAATCGACATGAGCAACCCGTTCGACGACAAGAGCGCCAGCTTCCTGGTGCTGGTGAACCACGAGGGCCAGCACTCGCTGTGGCCCGCCTTCATCGCCGTGCCCGCCGGCTGGCAGGTGGCGCTGGCAGCGACCGACCGGGCCGCCTGCAATGCCTTCATCGACGCGAACTGGGTCGACATGCGGCCGCGCTCGCTGGCGGCGGCGGGCGGCGGCTGACGGTACCCGGCGCTCGCCACCATGGGCGCGCTCAGGCCCATGGCCCGGGAATTGCTCTCGCTCTCCAGGGTTTCCCCCTAGGCCGCATACCCGCGTCCACATACGCAATATGGCGCCTGCGGTATGTGGGCAGGGGCACAAGCGGCTAACGTCCAGGCTTGGCCGGGAAACCGAGCCGCCCACGAGGCCAAAGAGCATGAGCACAGAGAGCAGCAGCAACAACAACAGCACGCAACCCGTCCGCTTCTTCCACCGCGGCAGGATCGTCGACGTCAGCGGCGTCCATCCGACCCGTTCGGTGCTCGACTGGCTGCGCGAGGACGCGCACTGCACCGGCACCAAGGAAGGCTGCAACGAGGGCGACTGCGGCGCCTGCACCGTGGTGATCGGCGAGCTGGCCAGCGACGCCAACGCGCCGGGCACGGTCGGCGGGCTGCAGCTGCAGACGGTCAACGCCTGCATCCAGTTCCTGCCCACGCTGCACGGCAAGGCGCTGTTCACGGTCGAGGACCTGAAGGCGCAGTGCGCGGCGGCCCAGCCGCAGGACAGCGGCAAGAAGCACGCCGTCCACACGCTGCATCCGGTGCAGCAGGCGATGGTCGACTGCCACGGCTCGCAGTGCGGCTTCTGCACGCCGGGCTTCGTGATGTCGCTGTGGTCCGCCTACGAGCACCACCAGGCCGAGGGCACGCAGCCCACGAGGCAGCAGCTGGCCGACGAGCTCTCGGGCAACCTGTGCCGCTGCACCGGCTACCGGCCGATCCTCGATGCCGGCCAGCGCATGTTCGACCTGCCGGCCGTGCGGCTCGACACGAAGCCCGTGGTGGCGGCGCTCACCGCCTTGCAGAACGACGGCCTGGACTACGCCGCGCCGCTCGGCGCCCGCATCGACCACTTCCACGCGCCGCGGACGCTGGCACAGTTGGCCGCGCTGCGCGAACAGAAGCCGCGCGCCCAGCTGCTGGCCGGCTCGACCGATGTCGGCCTCTGGGTCAACAAGCAGTTCCGCGACCTCGGCGACATCATCTACGTGGGCGACGTGGCCGAGATGAAGACCATCGAGACCCGGCAGAACGGCCAAGGCGGCGAGCTCTACATCGGCGCCGGCGCCTCGCTCGAAGCCGCCTTCGAAGCCCTGGTGCAGCGCGTGCCGAGCCTCGCGGACGTGTGGCTGCGCTTTGCCTCGCCGCCGATCCGCCATGCCGGCACCATGGGCGGCAACGTGGCCAACGGTTCGCCCATCGGCGATTCGCCGCCGGTGCTGATGTCGCTCGATGCCGAGATCGAGCTGCGCCGCGGCGACGCAGTGCGCCGCATGCCGCTGCCCGACTTCTACATCGACTACATGAAGAACCAGCTGCAGCCTGGCGAGTTCGTGCAGGGGCTCGCGGTGCCGCTGGCCGCCATGCGCCGCCAGGTGCGCGCCTACAAGATCAGCAAGCGCTTCGACTGCGACATCTCGGCCCTGTGCGCAGGCTTCGCGATCGAACTGGAGCCGGGCAGCGACACGGTCAAGGCCGTGCGCCTGGCCTTCGGCGGCATGGCCGCCATCGTGAAGCGCGCCGCAAATGCCGAAGCCGCACTCGTCGGCAAGCCATGGACCCAAGCCAGTGTTGCCGCCGCCAAGCTCGCGCTCGCCCAGGACTTCAAGCCGCTGTCGGACATGCGCGCCTCGGCCGACTACCGGCTGCAGGTGGCGCAGAACCTCGTCCAGCGCCTCTGGCTCGAAACGCGCACCGAAGATGCGCTGTCGCTCGAGGAGACCAGTGTCTGGAGCGTGATGCCCCATGCCGTCGTCAAAGCCGCGGCCGAAGGAGCCTGACCATGAACAAACCCATCGACGCCCGCCTGCTGCAGCCCGCCGAGGCCTTTGCCGACTACCTGAAGAACACCGCCGCGCGCATCGACCCCGTGGCCGAGGCGATCGCGCACGACCTTGGCGCGCGTGTCGGCATCAGCCGGCCGCATGAATCGGCGCACCTGCACGTGGCCGGCGAAGCGACCTACATCGACGACATTCCCGAAATCACCGGCACGCTGCATTGCGCGCTGGGCCTGTCGCCCGCCGCCAACGGCCGCATCACGGCGCTGTCGCTCGACGCCATCCGCGCGATGCCCGGCGTGATCGCGGTGCTCACGGCCGACGACATTCCGGGCACCAACGACTGCGGTTCGATCATTCACGACGATCCGATCCTCTTGCCCGTGAACGAGGGCGGCGAGATCCGCTACCTTGGCCAGCCCGTGTTCGCCGTGATCGCCGAGACGCGCGAGGCCGCGCGCCGCGCCGCTTCCAGGGCCAAGGAGGCGATGACCATCGAGGCCGAGCCGCCCGTCATCACGCCGCAGGAGGCGCATGCGCGCGGCCAGTACGTGGTGCCGCCGATGCACATCGTGCGCAGCGGCGGCAGCGCCAACGAAGGTGACGAAGCCGCCGTGCGCGCCGCCATCGCCAAGGCGCCGCACCGCCACAAGTCCACGCTCGACGTCGGCGGGCAGGAGCAGTTCTACCTCGAAGGCCAGATCAGCTACGCCATTCCGAAGGAAGGCGGCGCGCTGCACGTCCATTGCTCGACGCAGCATCCGAGCGAAATGCAGCACCTGGTGGCGCATGCGCTGCACCTGCAGTCGAACGAAGTGCATGTGGAATGCCGGCGCATGGGCGGCGGCTTCGGCGGCAAGGAATCGCAGTCGGCGCTGTTCGCCTGCGTGGCGGCCATCGCGGCGCGGCAGCTGCAGCGCCCGGTCAAGCTCAGGCTCGACCGCGACGACGACTTCATGATCACCGGCCGCCGCCACTGCTTCTGGTACGAATACGACGTGGGCTACGACGACGAGGGCCGCATCCTCGGCGCGGAGATCACCATGGTGTCGCGCGCCGGCCACTCGGCCGACCTCTCGGGCCCGGTGATGACGCGCGCGCTGTGCCACTTCGACAACGCCTACTGGCTGCCCAACGTGGCCATGCACGGCTACTCGGGCAAGACCAACACGCAGAGCAACACCGCGTTCCGGGGCTTCGGCGGGCCGCAGGGCGCGATTGCCGTCGAGAACATCATGGACTCGGTGGCGCGCGCGCTGGGCCGCGATCCGCTCGACGTGCGGCGCGTCAACTTCTACGGCACGACGCAGAACAACGTCACGCCCTACCGCCAGACCGTGACCGACAACATCGTCCACGAACTGGTGGCCGACCTCGAAGCCAGCAGCGGCTATCGCGCGCGGCGCGAAGAGATCGCGGCGTTCAATGCAAAGAGCGTGGTGCTCAAGCGCGGCCTCGCGCTCGCGCCGCTCAAGTTCGGCATCTCGTTCAACGTCAAGCATTTCAACCAGGCCGGCGCGCTGGTGCATGTGTACACCGACGGCTCGATCCTCGTGAACCACGGCGGAACCGAGATGGGGCAGGGCCTCAACACCAAGGTGGCGCAGGTGGTGGCGCACGAGCTGGGCGTGAGCTTCGAGCGCGTGCGCGTCACGGCAACCGACACCACCAAGGTGGCCAACACCTCGGCCACGGCCGCATCGACCGGCGCCGACCTGAACGGCAAGGCCGCGCAGGATGCCGCTCGCCAGATCCGCGAGCGCCTGGCCGAGAGCGCCGCCGAGCGCCATGGCGGCAAGGCGAGCGAGGTGCGCTTTGCCAACGACAAGGTCGAGGTCAACGGCCGCTCGCTGGCCTTCAGCACCGTGGTGGGCGAGGCGTATCTCGACCGCAAGCAGCTCTGGTCCGACGGCTTCTATGCCACGCCCGGCCTCAGCTGGGACAAGGACAGGATGCAGGGCCGCCCGTTTTACTACTACGCCTACGGCGCGGCGGTGAGCGAGGTGATCGTCGACACGCTCACCGGCGAATGGAAGCTCTTGCGCGCCGACATCCTGCACGACGCGGGCAAGTCGCTGAACCCGGCCGTGGACATCGGCCAGGTCGAGGGCGCCTTCATCCAGGGCATGGGCTGGCTCACCACCGAGGAGCTGGTGTGGCATCCGCAAAGCGGCAAGCTCACCACGCACGCGCCCAGCACCTACAAGATCCCGACCGCCAACGACTGCCCGCCCGTCTTCAACGTGCGCCTGTTCGAAGGCCAGAACTTCGAGGACTCGATCCACCGCAGCAAGGCCGTGGGCGAGCCGCCGCTCTTGCTGCCGTTCTCGGTGTTCTTCGCGATCCGCGATGCGGTGTCGGCCGCGGGTGGGCACAAGGTCGATCCGCCGCTGAAGGCGCCGGCCACGAGCGAATCGATCCTTCGCGCCATCACGGCCGTCCAGTCCGCCTAGCCACTCGTAGACTTTGGCGCATGTCCAAAGTCATCCCCATGCCCCACGCCCTCGTCCTCTTCGCGAAACACCGCGGAACCGGCTTTGCCGGCCCGCTGGTGCGGCCCGCTGCTCGGGGGGGACGCCATGCGTGACCAGGCATTGTTCGACAAGATCGATCTTCATCTCATCAGGGTGCTTCACACCGTGCTGACCGACCGCAGCGTCTCGCGCGCCGCCATTCGCTTGGGCATGTACCAGCCGGCCGTCTCGGCCGCGCTGAAGCGGCTGCGCGAACTCTCGGGCGATCCGCTGCTGGTGCGATCGGGCTCGGGCATGGTGCCGACCGATGCGGGGCTGCGGATGATCGAGCCGGCCGCAAGCATCCTGCGTGCGGCCGAGATGCTTTTTTCCGATGCGCGCGGCTTCGAGCCGCAGTCGGCGGCCACCACCTTCCGCATCGCCGCAAGCGACTACATGGACCCGCTGTTCCTGCCGATGCTGGTGGCGCACGTCAAGCGCGAGGCGCCGCTGTGCCAGATCGAGATCCATGCGCTCACGCCCGATTCCGACTACCACGGCCACCTCGCGCTCGGCCAGGTCGACCTGGTGATCGGCAACTGGCTCAAGCCGCCGGAAGACCTGCACATGGCGCGGCTCTTCGGCGACGAGGTGGTGTCGCTGGTCAACCAGGACCACCCGGCCGTGCGCCGCGGCTGGGACCTGGAGACCTGGCTCGCGGCCGAGCACATCGCCCCCACGCCCATGCACCCGGGCGGGCGCGGCATCATCGACCAGATGCTCGACGAGCTGGGCCGGCAGCGCAACATCACGGCGCGCTGCGCGCACTTCAGCCTGATCCCGGACATGGTCGCGTCGAGCCTCCTGGTGCTCACCACCGGCCGCCAGTACTGCGAGCGCTTTGCCGCGCGCCTGCCGGTGAAGATCCTCGAGTGCCCGGTGGCGCTGCCGCGCCTCATGTACTACCAGCTCTGGCACGAGCGCACCCATTCGTCGAGTTCCGCGCGCTGGCTGCGCGAATGCATCAAGGACGTGGCGGCGTCGCTGCGGCCCGCCTTCACCACGCCGGCCTCGCGCGCCTTCGCGGCCGAAGCCCCCGATCCGCCCTGACGATTCTTCCTCTGGCCGCGCCGGCGTCGCGGCCGAGGCATGTTTGAACGAACCGCCACATACAACAGCTGGAGACAAGCGACATGAACAGGTTTGAAGAGGTGCCCAAGGTCACCGATCCCCACGCCTCGGGGACAGCCGCGCACGTCGCGCCGCAGGGCGCGAACTGGCTTGAACGCATGTTCAAGCTGACCGAGCACAACACCACCGTGCGCACCGAAGTCATCGCAGGGCTCACCACCTTCCTGACGATGGCCTACATCATCTTCGTGAACCCCTCGATCCTCGGCGATGCGGGCATGCCCAAGGGCGCGGTCTTCGTGGCCACCTGCCTGATCGCGGCGCTGGGCACGCTGATCATGGGCCTGTATGCCAACTACCCGATCGCGATGGCGCCGGGCATGGGACTGAACGCCTACTTCGCCTACGTGGTGGTGCTGGGCATGGGCTACACGTGGCAGGTGGCGCTGGGCGCGGTGTTCATCTCGGGGACGCTGTTCCTGATCGTCACGGTCACGGGGCTGCGGGAGCTGTTCATACAGGGCATACCGCAGTCGCTGCGAACGGCGATCACCGTGGGCATCGGCATGTTCCTCGCGCTCATCGCGCTCAAGAGCGCGGGCGTGGTCGCGGCATCGCCGGCCACCTTCGTCACGCTGGGCGACCTGCACTCGGCGCCGGTGGTGCTGGCGACGCTGGGCTTCCTGGTGATCGTGACGCTCGACCGGCTCAAGGTGCGCGGCGCCATCCTCATCGGCATCATGCTGGTGACGGTGCTGTCGTTCTTCTTCGGCGGCAACAAGTTCCATGGCGTGTTCGATGCGCCGCCGTCCATTGCGCCCACCTTCATGCAGCTCGACATCCTGGGCGCGCTCAAGGGCGGCATCCTGAACGTGGTGCTGGTGTTCTTCCTGGTCGAGATGTTCGACGCCACCGGCACGCTGATGGGCGTGGCCAAGCGCGCGGGCCTCCTGGTGCCCGGCAAGATGGAGCGCATGAACAAGGCGCTCCTGGCCGACAGCGGCGCGATCTTCGCGGGCTCGCTGCTCGGCACCTCGAGCACCACGGCCTACGTGGAAAGCGCGGCCGGCGTGCAGGCCGGCGGGCGCACCGGCCTCACGGCGGTGGTGGTGGCGGTGCTGTTCCTCGCCTGCCTGATGATCTCGCCGCTCGCGGGATCGGTGCCGGCCTATGCCACCGCCCCGGCGCTGCTCTTCGTGGGCTGCCTGATGCTGCGCGACCTCGTCGAGCTCGACTGGGAAGACACCACCGAGGTGATCCCCGCGGCCGTGACCGCGCTGGCCATGCCTTTCACCTACTCGATCGCCAATGGCCTGGCCTTCGGCTTCATCACCTACGCGGTGCTCAAGCTCTGCACCGGCCGGGCACGGGAAGTGCATGCGATGGTCTGGGTGATCGCGGCGATTTTCCTGTTCAAGTTCGCCTACATCGGCGGACACTGAGGGGCGCGCCGTCGGGCGCCGATGGATGCGGAAGCTGCTATTAAACTTATAGCTGCTTCCGCTTTGTTGCTGTTGAACGAGACAAACCCACGAACCCGGCATGACAACCCCCAGACTCCAGCTCGCGAACATCACCAAGCGCTACCCCGCGGTGGTGGCGAACAGCGACATCTCGCTGGCCGTGGCGCCCGGCGAGATCCATGCCGTGCTCGGCGAGAACGGCGCCGGCAAATCGACGCTGATGAAGATCATCTACGGCTCGGTCAAGCCCGACGAAGGCACGGTGGTCTTCGACGGCCAGGCGGTGAGCCTGCGCAATCCGCAGCAGGCGAGGGCGCTGGGCATCAGCATGGTGTTCCAGCACTTCAGCCTGTTCGACACGCTGACCGTGGCCGAGAACGTGTGGCTGGGCCTGGACAAGTCGCTGCAGCTGGCCGAGGTGGCGCGCAGCATCACGGCCAAGGCCAGCGAATACGGCCTGGACATCGATCCCTCGCGGCCGGTGCACACGCTGTCGGTGGGCGAGATGCAGCGGGTGGAAATCATCCGCGCGCTGCTCACCAACCCCAAGCTGCTGATCCTCGACGAGCCGACCTCGGTGCTCACGCCGCAGGCGGTCATCAAGCTCTTCGGCGTGCTCAACAAGCTGGCGTCAGAGGGCTGCAGCATCCTCTACATCAGCCACAAGCTGCACGAGATCCGCGAGCTGTGCACGGCCTGCACGGTGCTGCGCGGCGGCAAGGTCACGGGCGTGTGCAACCCGCAGGACGAAAGCAACGAATCGCTCTCGCGGCTGATGATCGGCAGCGAGCCGCCGCCGCTGCAGCACCGGCCGGTGCACGCGGGCGCGGTGGCGCTGCGCGTGAACGGGCTCACGCTGGCGCGCGAGGACCAGTTCGGCGTCGACCTCGACGGCATCTCGTTCGAGGTGCGCGCCGGCGAGGTGGTCGGCATTGCGGGCGTGTCCGGCAACGGGCAGAAGGAACTGCTCTACACGCTCTCGGGCGAGGACGTGCGCGCCGAGTCCGCCATGGTGCAGGTGTTCGGCAAGCCGGCCGGCCGGCTGCGGCCGCGCGCGCGGCGCGCAATGGGCCTGCACTTCGTGCCCGAGGAGCGGCTGGGCCGCGGCGCGGTGCCCACGCTCGGGCTTGCGCACAACCTGCTGCTCACGCGCGGCAATGCGGTAGGCAAGGGCGGCTGGATCCGCACCGGGGCGCTCGAAAAGCATGCAAAGGCCATCATCGAGCGCTTCAACGTCAAGGCCGGCGGGCCGAATGCCGCGGCGCGATCGCTCTCGGGCGGCAACCTGCAGAAATACATCGTCGGCCGCGAGATCGACGCCAACCCCAAGCTCTTCATCGTGTCGCAGCCGACCTGGGGCGTGGACGTGGGCGCGGCCGCGCTGATCCGCGGCGAGATCCTCGCGCTTCGCGACGCCGGCTGCGCGGTGCTGGTGGTGAGCGAAGAGCTCGACGAGCTGTTCGACATCAGCGACCGGCTGCACGTGATCGCCAAGGGCCGGCTGTCGCCTTCCGTCGACCGCGCGGCCGCCACGCTGCCGCAGATCGGCGAATGGATGAGCGGCCTCTGGGAGAAGAAAAAGAACAACAACATCAAGGAGGCGACCCATGCTTAAGCTCGAACCGCGCCCGGAGCTGTCGCGCTTCTGGACCTTCGCCTCGCCGATCCTCGCGCTGCTGATCACCGTGCTGATCGGCGTGGCGCTGTTCGCCGCGCTCGGCAAGGACCCGGTCAAGGGCCTCCTGGTGTTCTTCTACGAGCCGATCAAGAGCGGCTACGCGATCGGCGAACTCACGATCAAGGCGACGCCGCTGCTCATCATCGCGCTCGGGCTGGCGGTGTGCTTTCGCTCCAACGTCTGGAACATCGGCGCCGAGGGCCAGTTCGTGTTCGGCGCCATTGCCGCGGGCGGCGTCGCGCTGATGGCCGACAAGAGCACGGGCTCGTGGATCGTGGTGGCCATTCTCGTTGCGGGCACGGTCGGCGGCATGGTGTGGGCGGGCATCGTGGCCTTCCTGCGCGACCGGTTCAACGCCAACGAAATTCTCGTGAGCCTGATGCTGGTGTACGTGGCCACGCTGCTGCTGGGCTACATGGTGTTCGGCCCCTGGAAGGATCCGCAGGGCTACAACTTTCCGCAGTCGAAGACCTTCGAGGCCGTGACGCAGATCCCGCGGCTCTTCAAGGGTTCGCGCGTGAGCATCGGGCTGATCATCGCGCTGCTGGGCGTGGGCGCGCTCTGGGTGTTCCTGTTCCGCACGCGGGCTGGCTTTGCGCAGCAGGTCGGCGGGCTCGCGCCCGCGGCCGCGCGCTATGCGGGCTTCTCGGCACGGCGCGCCATCTGGATCGCGCTGCTGACCTCGGGCGGCGCGGCGGGCCTGGCCGGCGCGCTCGAAGTCGCCGGCCCGCTCGGCCAGCTCACGCCCTACGTGCCGGCCGGCTACGGCTTCGCGGCCATCATCGTGGCCTTCGTCGGCCGGCTGCATCCGGTGGGCATGGTGTTCTCGGCCATCCTCATGAGCATGTTCTACATCGGCGGCGAGCTCGCGCAGTCGCGCCTGGGCCTGCCCAAGTCGCTGACCGGCGTGTTCCAGGGTTTGCTGCTCTTCACGCTGCTGGCCTGCGACACCTTGATCGCCTACCGCATCCGCCGCAAGGCCGCGGCAAAAACGGCGGCTTCCACGGGAACGGCGAGTTCGCTGCAAGCCAGCACGCCGCTGACGGCGCCGGCCGTGCGTTCGACCGAAGGAGTGCTTTGAATGGCCCGCCGCACAACAGCAGCGTGCCCAGGTGCACAGGGCATCGGGTGCTCCCCGCAGCGAAATCAAGGAGGAGGGGGCGCAGCCCCCGGGGGACATTCGCGGAGGGGAGTACCCGGTGGCCTGTGCACGCGCCCCGAACACGAGCGCCCGAAGACAACCGAACAACGAAACGCACGGGGAAGCCACTGACATGGACAGCTACGCACTCCTCCTAGGCTCGACGCTGAGCGCCGGCACCGTGCTCGCCATCGCGGCACTGGGCCTCCTGATCAACGAGAAGGCCGGCATCGTCAACCTCGGCGCCGAGGGCATGATGCTCTGCGCCGCCATCGCCGGCTTTGCGACGGTCGTCATCACCCACAACCCCTGGCTCGGCTTCCTGGCCGGCATGGCGGCCGGTGCCCTGCTTGCCGCCTTCTTCGGCGTGCTGGTGATCTGGCTCAACACCAACCAGTACGCCACCGGCCTCGCGCTCAGCCTTTTCGGCGTCGGCTTCTCCGCCTTCGTGGGTATCAACTTCGTGCAGGCCAAGCTGCCCGAAAGCGTGTCGTACGCGGTGCCGGTGCTCGGCGACATCCCGCTCGTCGGGCCCGCGCTTTTCCGCCACCATCCCATGGTGTATTTCGCCGTGGTGCTGACCTTCGGCCTCATCTGGTTTCTCTACCGCACCCGCGCCGGGCTCGTGCTGCGCTCGGTGGGCGAGTCGCCCGAGTCGGCGCATGCGCTCGGCTATCCGGTGCGGCGCATCCGCTTCATGGCGGTGATCGCGGGCGGCGCGCTCTGTGGCCTGGCGGGGGCGTACCTGTCGACCGTCTATACGCCGCTATGGGTCGAGGGCATGGTCGCGGGCCGCGGCTGGATCGCGCTGGCGCTCACCACCTTCGCCACCTGGCGGCCGATCCGCGTGCTGCTGGGCGCCTACCTGTTCGGCGGCGTCTCGATGCTGGGCTTCCACCTGCAGAGCAGCGGCGTCGACGTGCCGCCGCAGTTCCTCAGCATGCTGCAGTACATCGCGCCCATCGTGGTGCTGGCGCTGATCTCGCGCAACCCGGCCTTCATCCGCATCAACATGCCCGCTTCGATCGGAAAACCGTTCTACCCCGGCTCATAATCTCGCTTCTCGATTTCCGCCAACCTGTCCTTTTTGAGGATTTCCGACAATGAATGATCTGAACAAGCGCTCCCTGCTCAAGCTGGCCGCCCTCACGGCGGTCGCTTCGGCGGCCCTGATCGGCTGCGGCAAGAAAGAGGAAGCGGCTGCACCGGCTGCAACCCCCGCGCCGGCGCCGGCACCCGCTGCCGCCGCTCCGGCACCGGCAGCGCCGCTCAACATCGCATTCGCATACATCGGCCCGGTGGGCGACGGCGGCTGGACCTTCGCGCACGACAACGGCCGCAAGGCGCT
The DNA here is from genome assembly GCF_041154435.1 of Variovorax sp. V116. Taxonomy (NCBI): domain Bacteria; kingdom Pseudomonadati; phylum Pseudomonadota; class Betaproteobacteria; order Burkholderiales; family Comamonadaceae; genus Variovorax; species Variovorax sp. V116. The sequence continues at coordinate 4,015,061 of NZ_AP028661.1, read as the reverse complement.
CGAGAAGGAATTCGGCGACAAGATCAAGACCACCTTCGTCGAGAGCGTGCCCGAGGGCGCCGACGCCGAGCGCGTGTTCCGCGACATGGTCGGCCAAGGCAACAAGCTGGTCTTCGGCACCACCTTCGGCTACATGGAGCCGATGCTCAAGGTGGCCGCCGACAGCAAGGACGTGAAGTTCGAGCATGCCACCGGCTACAAGACCGCCGAGAACATGCGCACCTACGACAGCCGCACCTACGAAGGCGCCTACATGGCCGGCGTCATTGCCGGCGCCATGACCAAGAGCAACACGCTCGGCGTGGTCGGCTCGGTGCCGATTCCCGAGGTGCTGCGCAACATCAACAGCTTCACGCTGGGCGCGCAGTCGGTCAACCCGAAGATCACGACCAAGGTGGTGTGGGTGAACGAATGGTTCAGCCCGCCCAAGGAAACCGAAGCCGCCACCGCCCTCATCAACGGCGGCGCCGACGTGCTGTTCCAGAACACCGACTCGCCGGCCGTGCTCAAGACCGCGCAGGAAAAGGGCAAGCGCGCCTTCGGCTGGGATTCCGACATGACCGCCTACGGCCCCAAGGCCCACCTGGCCTCGGCCACCATCAATTGGGCGCCGTACTACATCAAGGCCACGCAGGACGCACTCGACGGCAAGTGGGCCACGGGCCAGGCCTGGTGGGGCGTGAAGGAAGGCGCCATCGACCTCGTCTCGATCGCCGAGGACGTGCCGGCCGAAACCAAGGCCAAGGTCGAGGAAGTGAAGAAGGGCCTGAAGGACGGCAGCTTCGCGATCTGGAAGGGCCCGATCCTGGGCCAGGACGGCAAGGAAGTGGTCGCCAAGGATGCGGTGGCCGACGACAAGTTCCTGTCGGGCGTGAACTTCTACGTCAAGGGCGTGGAAGGCAAGGTGCCGGGCGGGGACAAGAAGTAAAGCGCTGCGCGCGCTTTGCATCAAAGGGTCGCCCGCGGGCGGCCCTTTTCATTTGTGGGCCGTGCCGCGCGGCTTCACTTCGGCCACCCTCCGCGCACTGTCGACAAAGCCCTGGATCAATCGCAGGCGCGGTGATGCGCGCTGCCACAGGACGCCGAAGCGCCGCGGCTCCGAAGGCAGCGGCAGCGCGATCTTCGCCACGCGCTGGCCGTCGAGCAGCGGCGAGGCGATGTCGGGCACCAGCGAGACGCCCAGGCCGCGGTCGACCATCATGGCAATGGCCAGCAGCGAACTCAGTTCGAAGCGCTCCTGCGGCACGATGCCCGCGGCGCGCAGGTAGCGGTCGGCCTGCTTGCCGCCGCCCAGGTTGCGGTCGTAGCGGATCAGCGGCGAGCTGCGCAGCAGTTCGTGCGGATCGCGCCGCGCAAGGCGGCTGGGCGCCAGCAGCACCAGCGGCTCCTCGCGCAGCAGCGACCAGTCGAAGGTCTTGGCAAGCACATACGGTGGATAGAGGCACACGGCCGCATCGAGATCGCCCTGCTGCACTGCCTTGTAGAGCGTGGCCGTGGTGCCCGACTGCAGGAACACCTTGACGCCCGGATGCGTCTTCACGAAGCGCGCAAGGATGTCCGGCAGCAGGCTGTGGATGGCCGTGTTGATGGTGCCGACCAGCAACTCGCCGCCGGCCGCGTCGCTGCCGAGCAGCGCCTTGATGTCGTTCACCTCGCGCAGCAGGTTGCGCGCCCGCTGCACCAGCTGGTGCCCGGCCTCGGTGGGCTGCACCGTGCGGCCGGCGCGCGCCAGGAGCGGGGCGCCGAGTTCGCGCTCCAGCGTGCGGATCTGCTGCGCCACGGCCGCGGGCGTCAGGTCGAGGCGGCGCGCGGCTTCCGACATGGAGCCCGACTCCACCACCAGAAGAAAGCTTTGCAGGTAGGCTGTTTCCATGAACGATAGATTTTCTATCATCTGATCATAGGGAGCCTGTGTTTTTTCGACCTCGTGAACCGCACACACTGCGGCGCATGAGAAGCAAACTCTTCGTTCCCGGCACGCGCCCCGAGCTGTTCGCCAAGGCGCTGGCCAGCGCGGCGGACAGCGTCTGTTTCGACCTGGAAGACGCGGTGTCCGAGCCGCGCAAGGGCGAGGCGCGCGACGCCGTGCGGCAGCTGCTGCTGCAGGGCGGCGGCACGGCCGCGTCGGGCAAGACCGTGATCGTTCGCGTCAACGCGATGGACACGCCGCATTTCGCGGAGGACGTTGTGGCCGTGGCGCAGCCCGGCGTGCACCTGATCAACATCCCGAAGCCCGAGAGCGCGGCCCATGTGCGCAGCGCGGTCGAGGCGATCGAACGCGCCGAGCGCACCAACGGCGTGGGCACGCCGATCGGCCTGCTGCTGAACATCGAGGCACCCGCGGCCTTGCGCACCGCCGCCGAGCTTGCGCTCGCGCATCCGCGCGTGGCGGGCCTGCAACTGGGCCTGGGCGACCTGTTCGAGCCGCTGGGCATTGCGCGGCGCGAGCCGGCTGCGATCCAGCAGGCGATGTTCGCGGTGCGCATGGCCGCGGGCGAGGCGGGCGTCTATGCCTACGACGGCGCGTTCGCGGACATCCGCGACGCCGACGGATTCCGCGCCGAAGCCATGCTCGCGCGCAACCTCGGCTTCCTCGGCAAGACCTGCATCCACCCGAGCCAGATCGCGATCGCCAACGAGGTGTTCCGTCCCACCGACGAGGAGATCGCGCACGCATGCAAGGTGGTCGAGGCCGCCCGCACGGCCGATGCCGGCGGCGTGGGCGCCTATGTGGTGGACGGAAAGATGATCGACATGCCTTTCGTGATCCGCGCGCGCGCCATCGTTGCGAGCGCGCGCAGCCTCGGCCTGCTGCCGGGCTGAGCCTTTTTCAAACAAGACCAGGAGACAAGACAGATGCACATTCACTCTCACTCGCCCCTTCGCCTGCGTTCGCTCGCCGTGGCCGCCTTCGCCGGCGGATTGCTGTTGAGCGGCGGCGCGTTCGCGCAGGCCGCGGGCTACCCGGGCAAGCCCGTCACCATCGTGGTGCCCTATCCGGCGGGCGGCTCGAACGACACCTTCGCGCGCCAGGTGGCCAAGGAACTGGGCGACGAGCTCAAGCAGCCGGTGATCATCGACAACCGTCCCGGCGCGAGCGGCAACACCGGCACCGGCCAGGTCGCCAAGGCCGCGCCCGACGGCTACACGCTGGTGGCCGTGTCCTCGAGCATGACGACCAACGCGGCCGTGCAGTCCAAGCTGCCCTTCGATCCGATCAACGGGCTGGCACCGGTGGCCATGTTCGCCAAGGGCCCCTTCATCGTCGCGGTGAACAACGAGTTTCCCGCCAAGACGCCCACCGAGCTGATCGCCGCCATCAAGGCCAGGCCGGGGCAGTACAACTATGCGTCGTCGGGTTCGGGCAGCGTCAACCAGTTCGGCACCGAACTGCTCAAGGCCAAGGTCGGCGACATGCAGATCACGCACATCCCGTACAAGGGCATGGGCCCGGCCGTGACCGACCTGGTCGGCAACCAGACGCAGCTCTTGATCTCCAGCGGTCCTTCGCTGCTGCCGATGGTGCGCGCGGGCAAGCTGCGCGCCGTGGGCATCACGAGCCTGAAGCCGAGCCCGATCGCGCCCGAGCTCATCCCGATGTCCACCGCCGTGCCGGGCTACGAGTTCGAGCTCTGGTGGGGCCTGCTGGCACCGGCCGGCACGCCGGCCGACGTGGTCGCCAAGCTCAACGCCGCTGTCAACAGGATCCTGGCCAAGCCCGAGATCGCGGCCAACTTCCTGCGCGAAGGCGCCATTGCCACGCCGCTCACGCCAAAGCAGTTCGGCGCGGTCATCGCCGAGGACGTCGAGCGCTGGAAGAAGCTCGCCAAACAGCAGAACATCACCGCCGACTGAGGAAGAAAGAACCGATCCATGAGCTTCGACACCCCGAACGACGACGCACGCCTGCCCGCACGCAGCGGCCCCACCGGCCCGCTCAGCGGCCTGCGCGTGCTCGACCTCAGTGCCTACATCGCGGGCCCGTACGGCTGCTCGCTGCTGGCGGACCAGGGGGCCGAAGTCATCAAGATCGAGCCGCCCACGGGCGACAACCTGCGCAAGTACCCGTCGACGCTCGAAGCCGAGAGCCGCGCCTTCATCGGCGTGAACCGCAGCAAGCTCGGCGTGGTGCTCGACCTGAAGAAGGCCGACGGCCTTGCCGCGCTGATGGCGCTGGTGCGCACGGCCGATGTGCTGGTGCACAACTTCAGGCCCAGCGTGCCGCCGCGGCTGGGCATCGCCTATGAACAGCTGAAGGAGATCAATCCGCGCCTGATCTATTGCAGCCTCACGGGCTATGGCGAAACCGGTCCGCTGCGCGAGAAGGCGGGCTACGACCAGGTGCTGCAGACCATGACCGGCATGTGCGCGCTGCAGGGCAAGCGCGGCGAGCCGCCCGAGATCATCTATGGCTCGGTGGTCGACTATTACGCGGCCGCGCTGGTGGCCGCGGGCGTGGCCTCGGCGCTGTACGAGCGCGAGAAAAGCGGCCAGGGCCAGTTCGTCGGCGTGTCGCTGCTGCGCTCCGCGCTCACGATGCAGTCGGCGCGCATGGTGTGGGCCGAGGGCGAGCCCAAGGACGTGGGGCGCGACATGCGCTCGGGCGGCATCACCGGCATCCATCCGACGCGCGAGGGGCATCTCTACATCTCGGCCAACACGCCGCATTTCTGGCGCGCGCTGTGCGACAAGGTGGGCCTGTCCGAACTCGCGGCCGACGAGCGCTACGACTCGGTGCGCAAGCGCGCGCAGCATTTTGCCGAGATCGTTCCGCTGCTGCGCGAGGCGCTGGCCGCACGCAGCGCGCTCGAGTGGGAGGAACTGTTCGGCGAGGAGGTGCCCTGCGCCGCAGCGCGCACGGTCGAGGACATGTTCGACAACGAGCAGGTGCTGGCCGAGGACATGGTGGCGACCTTCGCGCATCCCACGCTCGGCTCCTACCGCGGCTTCACGCGGCCGGTGCAGTTCGGCCGCACGCCCGGCCCGGAGCCCTTTGCGGCGCCCACGCTGGGGCAGCACACGCAGGCGGTGCTGGCGGCGCGCAAGGCCGCGGACGCGGCCGGCTGAACGACGCGCATGCAAGTTCCCCACAGCAGCGGCACGCGCAAGCCCGCCTGCACCGCGCCCGCGGGCGCCTGCGATGCGCACATGCATGTCTACGACCGCCGCTTCGCACTCCACGGCTCGCGCGATGCGATGGTCGACGACGCCACGGCCGCCGACTACCGCCTGCTGCAGCAGCGCATCGGCACCGAGCGCACGGTCGCCGTGCAGCCGCGCGTGCATGGCACCGACAACAGCGTGACGCTCGATGCCATTCGCACGCTCGGCGCGGCGCACACCCGCGGCGTGGCCGTGGTCCGGCCCGACGTGAGCGATGCCGAGCTCGAGCGCCTGCATGCGGGCGGCATCCGCGGCATCCGCTTCACGCTCTATACGGCCGCCAATGCGGCGACCGGCTTCGAAATGGTCGAGCCGCTCGCACAGCGCGTGCATGCGCTGGGCTGGCATGTGCAGTTGCACTGGAACGCCGACCAGATCGCCGGGCATGCGGCCCTGCTCGCGCGGCTGCCCTGCACGATCGTGTTCGACCACCTCGCGCGGCTGCCGCTGCCCGGTGCAATGGCGCATCCCGCGTTCGATGTCGTGAGCCGGCTGCGCGACAACGGCCGCACCTGGATCAAGCTCTCGGGCGCCTACCTCGATTCGAAATCCGGCGCCGCAGGCGGCTATGCAGACACGAGCGCCATCGCACAGGCCTGGGTCCGCCAGGCGCCGGAGCGCGTGGTGTGGGGCAGCGACTGGCCGCATCCGACCGAGCCTGCGGCCGCCAAGCCCGACGACGCGCTGCTGTTCGACCTGCTGGGCCAATGGGTTCCGGACGAGGCCCAGCGCCGCCGCGTGCTCGTCGACAACCCCGCGCTGCTGTACGACTTTCCTGAAACGACGAAGACCGAGACGACCGAATGACGAAGAAGAAGCGCATCCTGAAATCGCTGGCCGCACTGGCCGCACTGGCTGCCTGCGTGCCGCTGCTGGGCTGGGCCGCGTGGCCCGAGAAGCCGATCCGCATGGTGGTGCCGTACGCCGCGGGCGGCGGCGCCGACAACACCGCGCGCGTCGTCGCGCAGCAGTTGAGCATCGCGCTCGGCCAGCAGATCGTCATCGACAACCGGCCGGGCGCAGGCGGCGTGATCGGCGAGGACAACGTGGCCAAGGCGCCCGCCGACGGCTACACCGTGCTCTACGACGCCTCGGCGTTCTCGGTGAACCCGTCGCTGCGCAAGCTGCCTTTCGATGCCGCGAAAGACTTCATCCCGGTGTCGCTGGTGGCCACCGCGCCGCAGATCCTCGTCGTGCCTGCCACGGCGCCGTACCAGACGGTGGCGCAGTTCCTCGACTTCGCGCGCAAGAACCCCGGCAAGCTGAGCTTTGCCTCGGCGGGTGGCGGCACCGGCTCGCACCTGGCGGGCGAGGCGCTGAACGAGCAGGCCAGGCTCAGCCTCATGCACGTGCCCTACAAGGGCGGCGCACCCGCGCTGACCGACGTGATGGGCGAGCAGGTGTCGGCCTACTTCGGCAACGTGGCGTCGGCGCTCGGCTACGTGCAGTCGGGCAAGCTGCGCGCGCTGGCCGTGAGTTCTGCCAAGCGCGTGCCTGGCCTGCCCGACACGCCGACGCTCGCCGAGTCGGGCCTGCCGGGCTACAACGTGGTCGAGTGGAACGGCGTGTTTCTTCCCAAGGGCACGCCGCCCGACGTCGTGCAGCGGCTCGGCAAGGCGGTGCAGGCTGCCGTCAACGAGCCGCAGGTCAAGCAGAAGCTGCTGCAGCTTGGCCTGGAACCCGCCGGCACCACGCCGGAGGCCTTTGCGAAGTTCGTGCAGAACGAGACGGGGCGCGTGGGCGCGCTGGTGAAGGCGCGCAACATCCGGGTCGATTGAATCCGGCCTTCTTCCCTTCTTCTCTTCATGCAGCCGGCCGCCCACCCCCGCAGGCTGCTGCAACCGAGGCCGCCGGGTATTCCATCTCCAGCATGACCCAGTCGCGCCGCGCCGCGCCATAGCGCTCGCCGATCTCGCACAGCGTGCGGTCCAGCTGCGGCACCGGCTTCAGCGACGAAGAGAGCGGCAGGCGCTCCGTTCCTTCGCGGGGCGGCTGCGCCAGCAGCACCAGCCCGCTGCGCAGCCTGACCGGGCCCGCGGCCGATGCGGCATCGACGCCGATGTGCCCGGTGCGCGTCCACGCATCGACGGCCAGCGCCAGGGCGATGTCGTCGGCGCCGTCCTGCACATCCACGCGCCAATGCTCGCCGCGCCAGAACGCGGCCTTGTTGAGCAGGAAATCCACCCTGCGGCCGGTGTCCAGGTAGAACGGCGAACTGTCGTGCACCGGCGTCCATGAAGCCACGCCGAGTTCCGTTGCAAGGGCCCTGGCTTTCTCTGGCCCGCCGATCGCCTCCACCAGCGCCAGCATGGCCGGCACCGAGGCGGTGATGCCGGTGGTGGTGGCAACCCCGCGGTCCACCACGTAGCGCTGGTGCGGCACGTAGCTGGCGCCGGGGTGGCGTTCGAGCAGCGTGCTGCGGTCGTACCAGTGGCCCGCGAAGCGCCGGCCGTCGAGCAGGCCGGCGCGGCCGACCACGCGCGCGCCCGAGCAGACGCCGATCACCCGTGCACCGCGCGCCGCCTGCTGCTGGAGCCAGGCCGCCACCTCAGGGTTGTCGTCGGCGATCATCGCCGGCACGATCACGTAGTCGGGCCCTGCGGGATGAAGCCGGTCGAATGCGGCAAAGTCCTGCGCGCCATCGACCTCGAGTGCGGGATACAGGCTCACGCGCCCCGCGCGCGGCGCCACGATCCGCACCTCGGCCACATCGGCGCGCCGGAGCACCGCATGCGGCAGCAGCAGGTCGGTCATCTCGGTGCCTTCGTTCAGCGCGAGCACGGCCACCACGGGCCGGCCGGCGCGAAGCGGCTTCAGCGCCTCGACGAAGGCCTGCTTCTCGCGCTCGCTGCGCGCCGCATCGGCCGGCGCGGGCGGCAGCGGCGGCGCGCCCCCCGTGCAGCCCGCCAGCGCAAAGGCTGCAATACTTGCACCGATCAGCGCTCCTATCGATCTCCACATGGCCATTCCCCTGTCGACTTGATGATGACGATGCCCAGAGATTACGAATGCCCACCCTGACCCGCAAGGACGAAGAAACCGCGGTTTCTGCCAGCGACGTGGTGCTGGTGGTGTTCGACGGCGTTGAGGTGATCGACGTCGCCGGCCCGGCCAGCGTGTTCAGCAAGGCCGAGCAGATGCATCCCGGCAGCTACCGCCTGCACATCGCATCGCCGGCCGGCGGCACCGTGTCGACGAACGGCGGCCTGAGCTTTTCGGGCACCAGCAGCCTGCAGCAGCTGCCCGCGTCGATCGACACGCTGATCGTCGCCGGCGGCGACGAGCCGGCGGTGCGCGCGGCCATCCTCGAGCAGCGCATCGGTGCCTGGCTACGCCAAGTGGCGCCGCGCACGCGCCGCATGGCGAGCGTGTGCAGCGGCGCCTTCGCGCTGGCCGCGGCGGGCCTGCTCGACGGCCGCGAGGCCACCACGCACTGGCGCGTGTGCGACCAGCTGCAGGCGCTGCGGCCGCAGGTGCGGGTGCAGCGCGAGCGCATCTACGTGCACGACGGGCCGGTGTGGACCTCGGCCGGCGTCACCACCGGCATCGAGCTTGCGCTTGCGCTGGTCGAGGACGACCTCGGCCATGCCGTGTCGATGGAAATCGCCCGCACGCTGGCGCTGCCGATGCTGCGCGGCGGGGCGCAGCCGCAGCTGACGCAGGCGCTCCAGGCGCAGGCCTCGGCCAGCCACCGCCTGCGCGAACTGGTGGCGTGGATCGGCACGCATCCGCAGGACGACCTGTCGGTCGAGGCCCTGGCCGAGCGCGTGCAGATGAGCCCGAGAAACTTCGCGCGCGCCTTCGCGGCCGAGACCGGCTGCACGCCGGCGCGCTTTGTCGAACAGGTCCGCGTGGCCGCCGCCGCGCAGCTGCTGCGCCAGACGCGGTGGCCGCAGGACCGCATCGCGAGCCGCAGCGGCTTCCGCTCGGTGGACGCGCTGCAGCGCGCCTTCGCGCGGCAGCACGGCCTGACGCCGCAAGCCTATCGAACCCATGACGACACCTGACGCCACTTCCCTTGCACTGATCGACGACTGTTCCCAAGCTTCGCTGCAACTGCTGGAACGCAACCTCACGCCGCACGGCATCCTGGCCGCCACCCGCACCGAGGCCGCCGTGGCGCGGCGCTACACGCGCATCTTCGGGCGCGACGCGGCCATCTGCGTGATGGCCATGTGCGGCAGCGCCGTGCCCGCGCTGGAGCAGGGCGCCGTCGCCAGCCTCGACGCGCTGGCCGCGCAGCAGGCGGCCAACGGCCAGATTCCCAAGTACGTCGACCCCGATGGCCAGGATGCCGACTTCTGGTACCTGGGCTGCATCGACGCCACGCTGTGGTGGCTGATCGCGGTGGACCACGTGCGCCGCCACGGCCAGGTCGGCGCCACGCACTGGCACGCCGAGGTGCAGCGCGCGATCGGCTGGCTGCTGGCGCAGGAGCACCAGCACTTCCGGCTGCTGCAGCAGAACGAGGCCAGCGACTGGGCCGACATCATGCCGCGCTCGGGCTATGTGCTCTACACCAACGCGCTCTGGTACGAGGTGAAGCGCCGCTTCGCGCTGGACGATGCCGAGGCGACGCAGCACCACTTCAACCACCTGTTCAATCCATTCCAGCAGGATCTGCCCGAATACCACCGCGCCCGGCTGCTGCGGCACTACGCGCGCCGCGGCCGGACCGACCCGGGCCTGTACCTGAGCTTCGTCAACCTGTCCTTCGTCGGCAACGAGGGCGACGTGTTCGGCAACGTGCTGGCCATCCAGGGCGGGCTGGCCGATTCGGAGATGGCGAACCGCATCGTCCGCACCATTGCCGCGGCGCGCGCCTGCGACCCGTACCCGGTGCGCGTGGTGCTGCATCCGCTGACGCGCGAGCATGCGCTGTGGCGGCCCTACATGGCGCGCCACCAGCAGAACGTGGTGCACCAGTACCACAACGGCGGCATCTGGCCATTCGTGGGCGGCTTCTGGGTGATGGCGCTGGCTCGCCTCGGGCTGCACGACATGGCCTGGCCCGAGCTCGCGCGCCTTGCGCATGTGAACCAGCTCGGCGGCTGGCGATTTACCGAGTGGTTCCACGGCCGCACGCTGGTGCCGATGGGCATGGCCGGCCAGAGCTGGAACGCCGCGGCCTTTCTGCTCGCCCGGCGTGCGCTGGAGGGCAGCGGGGCGGCCTGGTGACGGCTTGCGCTCTGGTCCGATCGATCAGACCGTGAGCACGATCTTGCCGATGTGACCGGCGCGTTCGAGATACTCATGGGCTTGCACCACCTCGTCGAGCGCAAAGCGGCGGTCGATGCGCATCTGCAGGGCACCGCTGGTCAGGCCTTCATCGACGAAGGCCAGCGCACGGCCTAGCGCAGCTTCGTCGCGCGGCAAGCCCATGGTGGCCGAGCCGGTGAATTCCAGCACCGTGTAGACATGGAAGCGCCAGCTCTTGCGGAACTGCGCAAGCACGGGGTAGCTGAACTCCGCGCCGCCGGAGAGCCCGTACAGCACGTACCAGCCGCGCTGTGCGACGGCGCCGCCGAGCCGTTCCAGCTGCGGACCGCCCACGCCGTCGTACACCAGGTCGGCCCCGCGGCCACCGGTCAGCGCCAGGACGCGCTCCACCACGTCTTCGTCTTGCGTCACCACCACGTGGGCCGCGCCAGCATCCCGCAATGCCTGGCGCTTGGCCGCCGTGCGCGTGGTCGCGATGGCGAGGAGGCCCGCCGCGCGCGCCATCTGCAGCGCCGCAATGCCCGTGCTGGATGACGCACCCGTCACCAGCACCGTCTGGCCGCGCTGCAGGCGGGCCATCTCGAACATCGGGAAATAGCCCGTCAGGTAGGCCATGTAGGCACCGGCGGCCTGCTCGGCCGAGAGCTTGCCGGGGTAGCGCACCACATGCGAGGCCGGAAAAAGAATGCGCTCGCCATAGGTGGGATACAAGCCCTGGTTGGCTCCGGGCAGCAGCGCGACGCGGTCGCCCACGCTCAGGCCATCGACACCCGCGCCCACTGCTTCGATGAGGCCGGCGGCCTCATTGCCGAGACCGGCCGGCAGGATCGGGTCCTCGATGTACTGGTTCTGGCGCCACAGCGCGTCGGCCCAATTCAGGCCGATCGCCTGCACCGCGATGCGCACTTCGCCGGCGCCAGGCTCTGGCGTCGCAACCTGTTCGACCTTCAGAACATCGGCGCCGCCGAAGCGGTGAAAGCGAACCATCCTGCCCATACAAGAATCTCCTTGAAAAAAGCCGGCAGCCCCGAATGAAGCGGCCGAAGGCATCAATCTAGAAGCCGCAGCGCCATCAAGGAAATCGATTCATAGGATATTCGCTATGCATGGAATCGATGACTTCAAGGCGCCTGGATGAAACCGATCGAACTCAGCCGGATTGACCTCAACCTGCTCACCGTGCTGGCGGCCCTCATGCGCGAGCGGCACGTCAGCCGGGCTGCGCAGCGGCTGCACCTGGGACAGCCGGCCGTGAGCCACGCGCTGGCGCGGCTGCGCGAGCTCACGGGCGATCCGCTGCTGGTGCGCCAGGGGCGGGTGATGGAGCCGACCGAACGGGCACTGGCGCTGATGCAGGGACTGGGTCCGGCGCTCGAGCAGATCGAGGCCACGTTCCGCGCGCAGGCGGATTTCGAGCCCGCGCGCGCCGCGCCGGTGTTTCGCATCGGGCTCACCGACGACCTGCAGATCGCGATGCTGCCGCGGCTGCTTCGCGCGCTCAGCGTGGAAGCACCCCGCGCCAGGCTGGTGACCCTGACGGTCTGCTACCGCAACGCCGCGCGCTATCTCGACGAAGGGCAGGTCAGCGCGGTCATGACCTTCCTGAAGGATCTGCCGGCGGGTGCCAAGATACGCAAGGTCCGCACGGCACGCTTTGCGCTGCTGCGCGCCGACACCGCGGCCGCAAGACTGACGCTCGACGACTATTGCCGGCGGCGGCACGTGCTCGTGACCTACGCGGGCGACCTGTGCGGCACCGTCGACGAGACACTGAACGAACTCGGCCGGCAGCGCGAGGTGGCCTTCTCGGTGCCGCAGTTCGGCAGCCTGCCGGCCGTGCTCGCGGGCACCGAGCTCCTGGCCACGGTGCCGGAGCATGTGGCGCTGGCGCTGTCGGCGCAGGGCGGGCTTCGCTGCGAGGCGCTGCCGTTCGAGAGTCCGAGCTACCAGATCAAGCTGGCCTGGCGCGCCGTGACCGACAAGGACGCGGCGGAGACATGGCTGCGCAGGGCGATGCTGCGGGCGTTCAACGACTGACGCGCTGACCGCGGCCGCGCTTCATGGCGGCGGCTGCGAAAGAACCCACCCGGCCAGCGCCTTCGCCTCTTCATCGCTCAGCTGCGGCTGGCGGGGCATGATGACGCGCCCCCAGGTGCCCACGCTGCCGCCCTGAATCTTTGCGGCCAGCCGCGAGGGCGCCGCCGCGTCGCCGCGGTAGCGCTCGGCGATCTGCGCGAAGCCGGGGCCGACCTGCTTTCGGAGCATGCCGTGGCAGGCGAGGCAGCCGTGGTCGCGGGCCAGTGCCTGCGCCCCGTCGACAGTGCCGGCGAATGCCGGCGCGGACATCAGCAGCGAAACCCGCAGCGCGAGCGACAGAAGTTTCCGCCTGTTGCGCGATGGACGTTTTGAAATGAGAGGCATGGGCCCTATACGTTCTGGCGCATCTCCCTCGGGGCGGCTGCGCTTATGCTGTGCGGAAATCACAACGCCGATTTTCCCACCATGACCGACTACCGCCCCGTCTTCGACCAGAGCTTCGGCAAGATCGCCGCCGAGCGCCTGCCCGAACTGCTGCGCGCCATGCCCAAGGCCGAGCTGCACATGCACATCGAAGGCTCGCTCGAACCCGAGCTGATCTTCGCGCTCGCGCAGCGCAACGGCGTGGCCCTGCCGTACGCCAGCGTCGAAGCGCTGCGCCGCGCCTACGCCTTCACCAACCTGCAGAGCTTTCTCGACATCTACTACGCCGGCGCCAGCGTGCTGCTGAAGGAGCAGGACTTCTACGACATGGCCTGGGCCTACCTGGAGCGCGCCGCGGCCGACAACGTGGTGCGCACCGAAATGTTCTTCGACCCGCAGACGCACACCGCGCGCGGCGTGCCGATGGAGACGGTCGTCCACGGCCTGCACCGCGCATGCGCGGATGCAGAGGCGAAGCTCGGCGTGAGCGCGGCGCTGATCCTGTGCTTCCTGCGCCACCTGAGCGAGGAAGAGGCCTTCGAAACGCTGGAGCAGGCGCTGCCGTTCCGCGACAAGTTCATCGGCGTGGGCCTCGATTCGAGCGAGGTCGGCCATCCGCCCGAGAAGTTCGCGCGCGTGTTCGCGCGCTGCCGCGAGCTGGGCTTCCATCTTGTCGCACACGCGGGCGAGGAAGGCCCGCCGGCCTACGTGTGGAGCGCGCTCGACGTGCTCAAGGTCGAGCGCGTCGACCACGGCGTGCAGAGCGCAAAGGACCCGGCGCTGATGAAGCGGCTCGCGCAGGACCGCATTCCGCTCACCGTGTGTCCGCTCTCCAACCTCAAGCTCTGCGTGTTCCCCGACCTGGCGCAGCACAACCTGGGCGCGCTGCTCGACGCGGGGCTGGTGGCCACCGTCAATTCGGACGACCCGGCCTACTTCGGCGGCTACATGAACCAGAACTTCACCCAGACCTTCGCTGCCACCGGGCTCGGCGTGCAGCAGGCCTGGCAGCTCGCGGCCAACAGCTTCGAAGGCAGCTTCATCGACGCCGCCGCCAAGCGCGCCTACGTCGACCGGCTCAACGCCGTCTTCGCGAGCTTCTGACCGGCCGCGGCGGCCCGCGGCACCAGCAGCGGCATCGCCACCAGCGCGCAGGCGCTGGCCGCAAGCCACACCAGCGGCCAGCCCTGCAGCGCGAGCAGGTGCGGGATGGAGAAGGGCGTGATGAAGCACACCAGGAACACGCTGGTGTTCGCCATGCCGAGGGCGGTGCCCGCGCGGGCCGCGCCGGCCAGCGTGGCCAGTTCCGTGTAGGCCACGCCGTGCCAGGCCGATACGCAGACGCCGCTGGCCGCGAGCAGCCCCACCAGTGCCATGCGCAGCGCCGCTGAATCGGCCGCGTGCGTGCCCGCCGCCATCACCAGCATCGCGAGCCCTGCGAACAGCAGCACGCTGAGGGCGCTGCAGGCGCGCAGATAGGCGGGGCGGTTGCGGCGGCGGTCGGTCCAGCGGCCGCTCCATACGCGCATCGCCATCGCGCCGACCTGCACGAAGACCATGGTGGCCGTGATGGTTGCAAGGCCCGCATGGCCGAAGTCGTGCAGGAACACCGTGCCGAAGGACAGCACCGCGAACTGCGGCGCGCACAGGATGCCGATGCCCAGCACGATGCACCAGACGCGGGCATCGCGCAGCGGGCCGCTCTTCTTCGGCATGGCCGCGGCTTCGGCAACATCGGCCCTGGTGCGCGGCGCGTCCGGCGCAACAGGGGGCTCATGCACCCAGGCCCAGCTCATGGCTGCGCTCAGCGCGCACAGCACCGCCAGCAGGCCGTAGAGCGCGGCAAAGCCGAAGTGCAATGCGACGAACGGCAGCACCAGCGCGCCGATGCCGCCGCCCAGCGGCACCGCGGTCTGGCGGATGCTCATCGCAAGCCCGCGCTCGCCGGCGTCGAACCACGTCATCACCGCGCGGCCGCTCGCGCCGTTGACGCTGCCGCCCAGCAGGCCCACCAGCAGCAGGCCGGCGCCGAGCCAGCCGAGGCCCGGGATGTGCTGCGCGCTGGGCGCGGCCCAGAGCGCCATCGCCACGAGTGCGATGGCGGTGCTGCCAAGACCCGTGAGCAGCACCGGCCGGTCGCCCCAGCGGTCGGTCAGCAGTCCCCACGGCAGCTCACTGACCGCGATGCCCAGGCCCATGAGGCCGAGCACGAGGCCGAGCGTGGCGTTGTCGAGCTGGTAGCCGGTGCGCATCAGCACCGCGGTCATCGGGATGCCGCTGAAGGCCACGGAGAACGCCGCGTTGGCAGCCACGCCGGCGGCCAGCACCTTCCAGCGGTGGCGCGGGGAACAGGAAGGGGAGGAGGGCGAATGGATCATGTTGCGGTGCAGTGTCCGCCGTTGCAAAGATCCTGAAAATCAGAAAATAATGAGCCAATCGTCCCAAAAAACAGGACGATCAACGAAGGGTGGATCCATGTCCCAGGTGATGTTCGATCTCGATGTGCTGCGCAGTTTTTCCACTGGCATCGCGCTGGGCAGTTATGCGCGCGCGGCCGACCGGCTGGGCCGCTCCACATCGGCCGTGAGCGCGCAGCTCAAGAAACTGGAGGCGCAGGCCGGCACCGCGCTGTTCCGCAAGGCCGGCCGCGGGCTGGAGCTCACCGACGCGGGCGAAACGCTGCTGGCCTATGCCCACCGCATGCTCGAACTCAACGAAGAAGCGGGTGCCGCCATGCGCGGTGCAGACCTGCAGGGCTGGGTGCGGCTCGGCCTGCAGGAAGACTTCGGCGAAACGCTGCTGCCCGCGGTGCTCGGCCGCTTTGCGCGCGCGCATCCCAAGGTGCGCATCGAGGCCTGCGTGGCGCGCAGCGCCGAACTGCGCGAACGGCTCGAACTTCGGCAGCTCGACCTGGCGCTGATGTGGGACACCGGCGAGCAGATGACGCCGCACGGCGAGCGCGTGGCGCGGCTGCCGCTGCAATGGATCGGCCCGAGGTCGCCCGATGCGCTCGACGCGGCCTGGTGGAAGGAGCGCGAGCGCCGCGGCAGCAGCGTGCGCAAGTCGAAGGAGCCGCTGCCGCTGGTGCTGCTCGATGCGCCATGCCCGCTGCGCGAGATCGTGGTGGCCGCGCTCGACCGCGCCGGCACGCCGTGGCGCCATGCGTTCACGAGCGCCAGCCTGGCCGCGCTGTGGGCCGCCACCTCGGCCGGGCTGGGCCTGTCGGTGCGCACACCCTTCGGCCTGCCCGCGCATGTGCGTGCCATCGACCGCGCGGCCATCGGCCTGCCGGCGCTGCCGCAGATGTCGCTGATGCTCTATCGCGCGCAGGCCGCGGCCGAGGCGCCGGTCGCCCGGCTCGATGCGCTGCTGCTGGAGGCCGTGCGCGAGCATGTGCAGGCGGAGCCGGCGCAGCTTCATTGAGCCGCACCGGGCACAATCCCGTAGCCCTCGCGCCGTGCCGATGCATGAGAATTCGTCGCCGGAGACAAGACAAAAAAGAGACACGGCATGACCACGCAGCAAAACTTCCTGCACCTCTGGGACGACAGGTTTCTCTACATCACGCCGGCGATCCAGTCGGGGCTCACGGCGCGCTCGTCGGCGACGCTGCTGGCGTCGGTCAGCGGCCATCCG
This sequence comes from Variovorax sp. V116, assembly GCF_041154435.1. Taxonomy (NCBI): domain Bacteria; kingdom Pseudomonadati; phylum Pseudomonadota; class Betaproteobacteria; order Burkholderiales; family Comamonadaceae; genus Variovorax; species Variovorax sp. V116. The sequence continues at coordinate 3,998,582 of NZ_AP028661.1, read as the reverse complement.
TTCATGCTCGAGGCGCTCGACGGCACGCGCGTGCACTGCACCGCCGCGCTGGTGGCCCCGCATGTGTCGCGCCGGCTCGACGTCGATGGTTGCGGGCTGCTGTCGCTCAACCTCGATCCGGCATCGAGCGCCTACCGCATGCTCGCGCGCTGCATGGGCGGGCACGGCATCGAGCCGATCGATGCGCGCTGCTTCGGCAAGCTGCGCGACGACTTCGAACCCGCGCAGCGCGGGCTGCTTGGCGACGCCCGGCTGCAGTCGCTCAGCGCCAGGATGGTCGAGGCGATCACCGGATGCCCGGAGCTCGTGGCGCCGATCGACCGGCGCATCGAGCGCGTGCTGCAGGCCATCCGCGAACACGCCGGCCAGATCCCGCTGAAGAAGCTCTCGGCCGTGGCCTGCCTCTCGCCCGACCGGCTGACGCATCTCTTTGCCGAGCAGGTGGGCGTGTCGGTCAAGCGCTATGCGCTGTGGACCAAGGTGCGGCGCACGGTGCAGCAGTTCACCGGGCATCGGCCGCTCACCGACGTGGCGTTGGTCAGCGGCTTCACCGATGCGGCGCACATGAGCCGCACCTTCCAGCGCTACTTCGGGCTGCCGCCGTCGTTTCTCGCGAGCCGGGTGCATGTGACGGCGGACGCGCAGGCCTCGCACGCCTGGGGCCACGCGACCGTCCACTGAGCGGCGCGCATGACAGCGGCTGCGTTCAAGCCGCGGCCTGTCTCCCTGCGTAGGCTGCAGGTGCTCCATCAAGAGAGCATCAACCGGAGACATCCATGAGACAGACATCCTCGCGCGGCGCCATGCCGCTGTCCCTGCTCGCGTTGGCCACCGCGGCCGTGCTCACTGCCTGCGGCGGCGGTGGAGGCAACGGGTTCTCGTTCCTCCCCGTCACCGGCCAGCCGCCCGGCAACCCGCCGGCCGACAGCGCCTACAAGGCCGAGATCCGCCGTACCGCGATGGGCGTGCCGCACATCAAGGCCGACACCTGGTCCGGCGCGGGCTACGGCTACGGCTACGCGCAGGCCGAGGACAACCTCTGCACCATGGCCGACTCGTTCCTCACCTACCGCGGCGAGCGTTCGCAGTACCTTGGCGGCGACGCGCAACTGGTGGCCGGCAGCACCATCGGGCGGCCGAAGAACATCGATTCCGACTTCTTCCACCGGCACGTGATCTCGGCCGACGTGCTCGAGAAGATGATTGCCGCGCAGCCCGACAACCTCCGGCAACTGGTCGAGGGCTTTGCCGCGGGCTACAACCGCTATCTGCGCGACCTGAAGGCCGGCGGCGCGGCGCACGAGGCCTGCCGGAGCGAAGCCTGGGTGAAGCCGATCGCGGCCGAGGACATCTACCGCCGCATGTACGCGGCCAATCTCGCGGGCGGCTACAGCAACTTCCTGCCGAACATCGCCAACGCGATCGCTCCGGCACCGGCTGCGCCCGCCAAGACCGCCGCGCGCGGCAGGCTCGGCAAGGCGGGGCTGCAACTCGCGGCAGCCGGCATGCGCATGCCCGAGCTGCAGGTGGGCGGGCACGAAGGCGTCGGCAGCAACATGATCGGCTTCGGCACCGCGGCCACCGGCGACGCGAGCCCGCTGCTCTTCGGCAACCCGCACTGGTACTGGCGCGGGCCCGACCGCTTCTACCAGGCGCAGCTCACGATCCCGGGCCAGCTCAACATCAGCGGCACCTCCTTCCTGGGCGTTCCGGTGATCCTGATCGGCTTCAACGACAACATCGCATGGAGCCACACGGTGTCGACCGCGCGCCGCTTCGGCTTCTTCGAACTCAAGCTGGCGGCGGGCGACCCGACCCGCTACATGCGCGACGGCAGCGCCGTGAAGATGCAGGCGCTGAACATCACGGTCGACGTGAAGCAGGCCGACGGCAGCATGGCGCCGGTGACGCGCACGCTCTACAAGTCGGAGTACGGGCCGATGGTCAACCTGGCGCCGCTGAACGCCGCGCTGGCCTGGAGCCAGACCACGGCCTTTGCGATCCGCGACATCAACGGCGAGAACTACCGCACCTTCCGCAACTGGCTGCGCTGGAACCAGGCGAAGTCGCTCGACGAGTTCATCGCCATCCAGCGCGAGGAGTCGGCCATTCCGTGGGTCAACACCGTGGCCGTGGGCCGCGGCGCGCCCAAGGCCTGGTATGCCGACATCGGCGCGGTCCCCAATGTGTCGCCCGCCCAGGTGGCGAGCTGCACGACGCCGCTGGGTGCGGCGATCGGCGCTTCGCTGCCGCGCGTGCCGGTCTTCGATGGCTCCAGGAGTGCCTGCGACTGGCAGACCGATGCCGATTCCGCCCAGAAGGGCGCGCTCGGCGCCTCCCGCATGCCGAGCCTGATGCGCGAGGACTACGTCGAGAATTCGAACGACAGCTACTGGCTCGCGAACCCGAAGGCGCCGATGACCGGCTACCCGGACATCATGGGTCCGGCCGGCACGGAGGCCGTGAGCTTCCGCACGCGCCTGGGCAACCTGCTGGCGCAGGGTCGCATCGACGGCACCGACAACTACGCCGGCAAGGCGGCCACCGCCGACACCGTCAAGCAGATGGTGCTCAACAGCCGCGTGCTGACGGCCGAGCTGTTCAAGGACCAGGCGCTGGCCATGGTGTGCGCCACGCCAACGATCAACGTGGCAACCGATCCGCAAGGCGGCGCCGCCATCGGGCGCGACGTGGACACCGGCCCCGCCTGCGCGGCGCTCCAGGCCTGGAACAACACCGGCGTGACCGGTGCGCGCGGCGCCCACGTCTGGGACGAGTTCTGGAGCCGCGCCGCACTGCAGCCATCGGCCACGCTCTACAACGTGCCCTTCAGCGCGAGCGATCCGATCCACACGCCGCGCGACCTGAAGCCCGGTGCGCAGGCCGCGCTGCAGCAGGCCTTCGGCGCAGCCATCGCGCGCGTGGAAGCCAGCGGCTTCGCACTCGATGCGCAGCGCGGCGACTACCTGTTCGCCACGCGCGGCGGCCAGAAGATACCGCTGTACGGCGGCTGCCACGGCCCGGGCTACTTCACCATCGCCTGCTCGGAGAACCGGCTCGACAAGGGCGGCTACACGATGGACGGCAACCCGAACGGCAACAGCTACATGCAGGTCGTGCGCTTCCCCGAAGGCGGCGTGGAGGCGCATACCTTCCTCACGTTCTCTCTGTCGGACGACCCGGCCTCGGCCCACAACGCCGACTACACGCGCGCCTACAGCGCGGGGCAGTGGCAGAGGGTGCCGTTCTCCGAAGCCGAGATCAAGGCCGACGCGGCCTACCGCAGCGCGGTGGTGAGCGAATAGGCCTTGCGCGCGGCGCGCCGGCGGCACCGCACTAAAATCCCCACCCCGCATCAGGCGCCCCGGCCCGTTGCGGGGTTTGTCGTTTCCGGGGCCATGTAGAGGAACACCATGTACAAAAACCTCGCGGGCCGCGCCATTCTGGCGTGGGCAGCCGCTTGTTTTTTAACTCCCGCCTTTTCGCAGCCGCAGTCTTCCAAGGAGCCGCTGAAGATCGGCTTCGTCTACGTCACGCCGGTCACCGATGCCGGCTGGGTGCGCCAGCATGAAGAGGGCCGCAAGGCCGTCGATGCGGCGCTCGGCGGCAAGGTCAGCACCACCTTCGTCGAGAACGTGCCCGAAGGCGCCGACGCCGAGCGCGTGATCCGCGACCTCGCGCAGCAGGGCCACCGGCTGATCTTCACGCCCAGCTTCGGCTACATGGAGCCGACGCTCAAGGTGGCGCGCGATTTTCCCGGCGTGAAGTTCGAGTCGATCACCGGCTACAAGACCGCGCCCAACGTTGCCACCGCCAATGCGCGCTACTACGAAGGCCGCTACCTCGCGGGCATCGCGGCTGGCCGCATGACCAAGACGAACGTGGCCGGCTACGTGGCGGGCTTTCCCATTCCGGAGGTGCTGCAGGGCATCAACGCCTTCACGCTCGGCATGCGCTCGGTGAACCCGAATGCCAAGGTCGTCGTGGTGTGGCTCAACGAATGGTTCGATCCGCCGAAGGAGCGCGACGCGGCCATGGCGCTGTTCAACCAGAACGCCGACGTCATCGCCTTCCACACCGGCTCCACGGCGGTGATGGCCGCGGCGCAGGAACGCGGCAAGCTGGCCGTGGCCTACCACTCCGACATGCGCAAGATCGCGCCCGACGCGCAGATCGTCGCCGTCACGCACCAGTGGGGCGGCTACTACACCGAGCGTGCGCGCGCGGTGCTCGACGGCAGCTGGAAGAGCGGCAATGTGTGGGGCGGCGTGAAGGAAGGAATGATCCGCGTCGGCGACTTCGGCCGCAAGGTGCCCAAGGCGGTGCAGCAGGAAGTGCTGGCGCGGCAGAAGGACATTGCGGCGGGCAGGCTGCAGCCCTTCCGCGCGGTGGCGGCCGATGTGCGCGACAACGAAGGCCGCACCGTCATCGCCAAGGGTGCGCAACTGAACGACGAGCAGATCCTGAAGATGAACTGGCTCGTGGAAGGCGTGCAGGGGCGCGTGGGGCGTTGACCCGGCCGGGCGCTTGCCGAGTGGCTTTGGCATATAGCACTCATACGCGCATGGAAATTGCAGCGGCCCGGGCCTGGATTACCCTCGGCAGCCACGATGAAAAAAGCCTACCGCGCCTCCCTCCTGCGATTCGACGATGCCGGCCTGCCCGTTTTCGATGAAGACGGCCTGCTGGTCGTCGCGCCCGACAGCGCCGGCCGCCAGCGCGTGCTCGATGCCGGCAGCCATGCCGCCGTGTCGCCGCGCCACCCCGATGCCGAGCTGACCCACCTGCCGGGCCGCATCCTCGCGCCGGGCTTCGTGGACATGCACATCCACTTTCCGCAGACCGACATCATCGGTTCGCCCTCGCCGGGGCTCTTGCCCTGGCTCGAGAACTACACCTTCCCGGCGGAAGCCAGGTTTGCCGACCCTGCGCATTCGAACGAGGTGGCCGACGTGTTCTTCGGCGAACTGCTGCGCAACGGCGTCACGACCGCGCTGGCCTTTGCGACTTCGCACGTGGCCTCGGTCGATGCGTTCTTCGAGGGCGCCCAGCGCCGCGGCCTGCGCATGATCAGCGGCAAGGTGCTGCAGGACCGGCATTCGCCCGACGGCGTGCGCGACGAAACCGAGCAGAGCCTCATCGACACCGAGGCGCTGATCCGCAAGTGGCACAACACCGGCCGGCTGGGCTACGCCATCACCCCGCGCTTCGCGCCCGCGAGCACCGACGCCCAGATGCGCGGCGCGGGCGAGCTGGCCGCGAAGTACCCCGACACCTGGATCCAGTCGCACGTGGCCGAGAACCGCGACGAGGTGGCGTGGGTGCGCGAGCTCTATCCCCAGGCGCGCTCCTACCTCGACGTGTACGCCGGCTTCGGGCTGATGCGCGAGCGCGCCGTGTATGCGCACTGCATCTACCTGGACGACACCGACCGCGCGCTGCTGCGCGACACCAAGACGGCCGCGGCCGTGAGCCCGACCAGCAACCTGTTTTTGGGCAGCGGCTTCTTCGACTTTGGTGCGGCCGACCGCGTGGGCTACCCCTACGGCCTGGCCAGCGACGTGGGCGGCGGCACCAGCTTCAGCCCCTTCCACACGATGCTGGCCGCCTACTACGTGGGCCGCGAGGGCCAGACCAAGGCCGGCCTGAGCATCGCGCCTTCCGAGCTCTGGTGGCGCCACACCGGCGGCGCGGCGCGCGCGCTCGGGCTGGATGGCGCGGTCGGCAACCTGCAGCCCGGCTGCGAGGCCGACTTCCTCGTGCTCGACCCCCAGGCCACGCCGCTGCTGGCCCGCAAGGCCGCGCGCGCGAACAGCCTCGAGGAGCTGCTGTTCGCGATGATCGTGCTGGGCGACGACCGGCTGGTCGAGCGCACGGTGATCTCGCAGGCGGGATAGCCGCAAGCTCGCCGCAGGGCCGGGGCATGGCGCGTGCCACAATTCGCGCCATTCCTCCCCGCAGCAGCATCAGCGACCGCATATGAGCATCAAGAGCGACAAATGGATCCGGCGCATGGCCGAGCAGAACGGCATGATCGAGCCCTTCGAGCCCGGCCAGGTGCGCGAGGCCGCCGGCCACAAGATCATCAGCTACGGCACCTCGAGCTACGGCTACGACATCCGGTGCGCGCCTGAATTCAAGGTTTTCACCAACATCCACAGCACCGTGGTCGACCCGAAGAACTTCGACGAGAAGAGCTTCGTCGACATGCACGGCGACTACTGCATCATCCCGCCCAACAGCTTCGCGCTGGCGCGCACGGTCGAGTACTTCCGCATCCCGCGCAACGTGCTCACCATCTGCCTGGGCAAGAGCACCTATGCGCGCTGCGGCATCATCGTCAACGTGACGCCCTTCGAGCCCGAATGGGAAGGCTACGTGACGCTCGAATTCAGCAACACCACGCCGCTGCCCGCCAAGATCTATGCGGGCGAGGGCTGCGCGCAGGTGCTGTTCTTCGAGAGCGACGAAGTCTGCGAAACCAGCTACAAGGACCGCGGCGGCAAATACCAGGGACAGCGCGGCGTCACGCTGCCCAAGACCTGAGCCGCGCAATCTGACCGCCGGTTACGCAGCCGGCGGCCGGGCCAAGTACCATCCAGAGGCGATCCGGCAAAACCCTGCAAGGCCGGCAAGGAGACTGCGATGAGATGGGAAGGCAACGAACAATCCGAGAACGTGGAAGACCGCCGCGGTGAAGACGGCGGCGGCGGTGGCGGCGGCTTCATCGGCGGGCGCAGCATCGGCATCGGCACCATTGCCGTGGCGCTGATCGCAGGCTGGATCTTCGGCATCAATCCGCTGACCGTGCTGAGCCTGCTGAGCGGCGGCGGTGGCGAACAGGTGCAGGTGCAGCAGCAGCAAGGCCCTGCGCCCAAGCCGCCCTCGAACGACCGCGAAGCGGCCTTCGTCTCGACCGTGCTGCGCAACACCGAGGTGGTGTGGAGCGGCATCTTCCGGCAGAACGGCGGCAGCTACCAGCCGCCGCGGCTCGTGCTGTTCCGCGGCGCCACGCCCACGGCATGCGGCACCGGCCAGGCGGCGATGGGGCCGTTCTACTGCCCCGGCGACAAGAAGGTCTACATCGACCTCGCCTTCTACGACACGCTCAAGAACCAGCTCGGCGCGCCCGGCGAATTCGCGCAGGCCTACGTCATTGCGCACGAGGTCGGCCACCACGTGCAGGACGAGCTCGGCGTGACCGCCAAGGTCGACGGCATGCGCGGGCGCCTGAGCCAGTCGCAGAACAACGCGCTGAGCGTTCGCGTCGAGCTGCAGGCCGACTGCTTTGCCGGCATCTGGGCGCACCATTCGCAGGAGTCGAAGAAGTGGCTCGACCCGGGCGACATCGAGGCCGCGATGAATGCCGCGCAGAAGATCGGCGACGACGCGCTGCAGCGTTCCGCGGGCCGCGCCGTGGTGCCCGACAGCTTCACCCACGGATCGAGCGCGCAGCGCCAGCGCTGGTTCGGCGCGGGCTATCAAAGCGGCGATGTCAAGTCCTGCGACACCTTCAATGCACGCAATCTTTGAGCATCGAGGGCGTCAAATGCCCGTGGTTGTTGAACAAGTTGCTATGAAATAAGTAGCAATACAGCTGGCGCGGAGTTTGTCGCGCCGCTGTCACTGCCATTTTTTGCGGCAGTGCGACAATAGAAGGCTTAATGACAAGCTCCTTCTCCAATCTATCGCTGGCGGAACCGCTGGCGCGCGCCGTAGCCGAAATGGGCTACGAGACCATGACTCCCATCCAGGAACAGGCCATTCCGGTCGTGCTTTCGGGGCAGGACGTGATGGGGGCCGCGCAGACCGGCACCGGCAAGACCGCGGCGTTCTCGCTGCCGCTGCTGCAGCGCATGCTCAAGCACGAGAACGCCTCCACCTCGCCCGCGCGGCATCCGGTGCGTGCGCTGGTGCTGTTGCCCACGCGCGAACTGGCCGACCAGGTGGCCCAGCAGGTCAAGCTGTACGCCAAGTACACCAACCTGCGCAGCACGGTGGTGTTCGGCGGCATCGACATGAAGCCGCAGACGCTCGAGCTCAAGAAGGGCGTCGAAGTGCTGGTGGCCACGCCGGGCCGGCTGCTCGATCACATCGAGGCCAAGAACGCGGTGCTCAACCAGGTGGAGTACGTGGTGCTCGACGAGGCCGACCGCATGCTGGACATCGGCTTCCTGCCCGACCTGCAGCGCATCCTGAGCTACCTGCCCAAGCAGCGCACCACGCTCCTGTTCTCGGCCACCTTCTCGCCCGAGATCAAGCGGCTTGCGGGCAGCTACCTGCAGAACCCGGTCACCATCGAGGTGGCGCGGCCGAACGAAACGGCCTCCACCGTCGAGCAGCACTTCTACAGCGTGACCGACGACGACAAGCGCCGCGCGCTCAAGCAGATCGTGAAGCAGCGCGGCATCACGCAGGCCTTCGTGTTCGTCAACAGCAAGCTCGGCTGTGCGCGCCTGGCGCGTTCGCTCGAGCGCGACGGCCTTCGCACCACCGCGCTGCACGGCGACAAGAGCCAGGACGAACGCCTGAAGGCGCTCGCCTCGTTCAAGGCCGGCGAGGTCGACCTGCTGGTGTGCACCGACGTCGCGGCCCGCGGCCTCGACATCAAGGACGTGCCCGCGGTCTTCAACTTCGACATTCCGTTCAACGCCGAAGACTACGTGCACCGCATCGGCCGCACGGGCCGCGCCGGCGCCTCGGGCCTGGCCGTGAGCTTTGCGAGCGGCGGCAACGACGCGCGCCTGGTGGCCGACATCGAGAAGCTGATCAAGAAGAAGATCGAGCTCGAACCCGTCGAGTTCGAGGAAGACCGCCCGCGCGGCCGCATCAACGACGGACGCCGCCACTGGCGCGAAGAAGGCGAAGCCGGCGATGCGCGCGACGTGCTCGACCAGCCGCGCGAGCGCCGCGAGACCGAAGCCCGGCGCGGCGGCGGACGCCCGCACCGCGCACCTTCCGCGCCGCGCGATCCGTTCTTCGACAAGCCCTACGAACCGGGCCAGGCCGACGCCACGCCGGCCTGGGAAGCCGCCGCCAAGGCAGCACCTTCACGCGGCATCTCGAGCAACATCAAGACCAAGCGCAAGGTCGCGGCCCTCTTCAAGAGCGCCGAAACCAGCTGAGGCCCCGCCCGGGGCTCACCTCCATCCGCGGTGCCAGCCGTAGCGCGGGTGGTGCCAGCCATAGCCGTAGCGCGGGTGGTAGCTCCAGACGAAACCCACGCCCGGCGACACATAGGTCGGGGCCACGTAGGCAACGCCCGGTGGCGCCGTGTAGACAGGTTGCGCCGGCGCGACCACGCAGCCGGTCAGGGTGGCCGCCAGCGCGGCGGCCGAGAGGGCGAGAACAGGCAGTCTCATGGCGATGCTCCTGGGACGAGTTGTGATGGGTATTCCCAGAAAACGCCCCGCGCGAACGGCGGATGACCTCCTTTACCCCCGCGAAATAATGTGACCGGCCGGTTGCAAGCCGGCCGTCGCACCGCGCCTCAGATCACGTGGAAATGGTGCGTGCCGTCGCGCGCCAGCTGCGCGACCAAGCCGTATTCCCAGTCCAGGTAGGCCTGCATGGCCTCCGCCGGTGCATCGGTGCCTTCGTAGGGCCTGCGGTAGCGGTCGGTGCGCGGCGTCGCAAGCCGCGTCTCGCCGGTTTCCGCCTCCAGGCCTGCCGCAAACCATGCCGCGTTACCGCCGGCCAGCGACAGCACTTCCACGTCGCGCTGGCCGCGCGCATCGAGCAGCAGGCGCAGGTCGGCCGCGGCGTAACGTGCGAGCAGGCTGCTGCCGCAGGTCAGCACATAGCGTTGCGATGCGGGAATGGCCGCGTCGATCGCACCCGCGAGCTGCGCGCGGATGGCGTACCAGGCACCCGGGATGTGGCGCTTCACGTAGTTGGCGCTGGTGGTCACATCGATCACCGCCGTGCCGATCTGCTGCTTCAGCAAGGCCGCCAGCTCCACGGGCGAGATCTCCGCCACGGCGGCCGCGGCGGGTGGGTAGGCGGGCGGCGGCGCAGCCGTCTCGGTGAAGGCCGAGGCGGGCGGCACCGCGTCGGGCACGTAGACCTCCCAGCCCATCTGCGCGAGCCAGGACGCGCTCATCGATGCCCGCACGCCGTCGTCGTCGGCCAGCACGATGCGTGCGCCGCGCACCGGCACCTGGTGATCGGTTTCCTGCACCAGCTGGCCGCCGGGTGCGCTCGCAAAGCCGGGCAGGTGGCCGGCCTCGTATTCCTCGGGCGTGCGTACGTCGAAGCGGTACACGGTGCGCCCCGGGGCCTCCAGCGCGTGCAGCGCATCGAGCCCGATGCGGCGCACGCCGGCCCTCTCGGCCACGCGCCGCGCATCGGCCTGTGCCTGCACGCGGTGCGCATCGGACACCACGGCCGGCGCCTTGCGGTCCGCGCCATGGTCGAGCACCTGCCCCGCGAGCTTCCAGCCGATGGTGCCGTTGCGCAGCGCCGCCACCGGATTCGGAATGCCCGCATTCACCAGCGACTGCGTGCCGATGATGCTGCGCGTGCGGCCCGCGCAATTGACGATCACCTGCGTCGCCGGGTCGGGTGCCAGCTCGCGCACGCGCAGCACCAGCTCGGCGCCGGGCACGCTGGTGGCCGAGGGGATGCTCATCGTGCGGTATTCGTCGAAGCGGCGCGCGTCGAGCACCACCACGTCGGCCTGGCCCTCGACCAGCGCCTTCACCTCGGGCGCGGAGAGCGAGGGCGTGTGCCGCTCGTGCTCGACCAGTTCGCCGAAGGACTTGCTCGGCACGTTCACGTCGCGGAACAGCTCGCCGCCGGCCGCGCGCCAGCCTTCGAGGCCGCCTTCGAGCAGGTGCAGGTTGGTGTAGCCGATTGCAGCCAGCGTGCGCGCGGCGAGCGGCGCCAGTTCGGTGCCGTTGTGCGCGCCGTACAGCACGATGAAGGTGTCCCGCCGCGGAATGCGCCGCCAGGCCTCGATCTCGATGCGCGAGAGCGGCAGGTTGGCGGCCCACAGCGGATGCTCCTGCGCGAAGGGGTCTTCCTCGCGCACGTCGAGCAGCGCGGTTTCGTCGCGTGCGAGCAGGCGCGCGCGCACGGCGGCGAAGGGCAGCAGGGGGAAGGCGGTGGTCGTCATGCGGATGTCGTCGTCGATCTGGGTTCGGATGAGCGGTCCCACAGGTTGGGAAGCAGCGTGTTGGAGTAGCCCGAGACAAAGGGCTTGCGTGCGCCCTCGGCCGGGTAAGTATGCCGCTGGACGGCGCCGATGTTGGCGCCGTACACGTGGATGCTGATGGATACGCGGTCTGCATGCGCGTTGTGCACGCGATGCAGGTCGCCGATGGCGGGCGACACGGCCTCCACGTTGCCGGCGTCCAGCCGCACCGCTTCGCCTTGCGGCCGAGCCTGGCGGTCGCTGCCGACGGCATAGGCCTGGCTGTATTCGGCGCCGCGCAGCATGCCGATCAGGCCCCACACCGTGTGGTCGTGCACCGGCGTCGCCTGCCCCGGTCCCCAGACAAAGCTCACGACCGAGAAGCGCTCGGTGCTGTCGGCGTGCAGCAAGAACTGCTGGTAGCGCGCCGGGTCGGGCTGGGCAAAGGCATCGGGCAGCCAGTCGTCCTGCGCCACCAGCCGGCGGAGCAGGGCGCCGCCTTCGGAAAGAATGCGCGGCTCGTTGGGGCCGCTGTCGAGCAGGCGGCCGAATGCGACGATGAATTCACGCAGCGGCGCGATGGCGCCAGACGCGCGGCTCACGCGGGACGCTTCCACAGCTGCGCATCGGTGATGGCGCGCACGTCAACGCGCAGCGGCAGGATGCCGTCGCGCGCCGAGCGGTCGGCCACCGTCTGCAGCGCGGCAATGTCGGCTTCGGACACTGGCCGGCCCGTGACCGAGGCGCGCGCCGTGATGATGCGGGCCGATTCGATCGGCAGGCGCGTGAGCTGGCTGTAGGCCTGCGCATAGGCCTCGGGGGTGGCCAGCGCCCATTCGCCCGCGCGCGCCAGCCGGTCCAGAAACTGCACGATGGCGGCGCGCTTGGCGGGGTCGGCGAGCGACGGCTCGCTCGCGGTGATGAAGCCCAGCGCCGTGTTGATGCCGCGCCCATCGCGCAGGATGCGCCCGCCCTGCTGCAGCGCGATCGTGTAGTAGGGATCGAACACAGCCCAGGCATCGATCTGCTTCGAGGCAAAGGCCGCGGCCGCATCGGTCGGCAGCACGAACTTCACCGTGACCTCGTCGCGCCGCACGCCGGCTTCCTCGAGCGCGCCGTAGAGCTGGTATTGCGAGATGCTGCCGCGCGCGGACGACACGATCACCGTCTTGCCGCGCAGGTCGGCCACCTGGCGCAACGGCGAATCGGGCTGCACCACGATGCCCAGCGCATCGGCCTTGCCGACGCGCGTGGCGACGATCTTCAGCGGCGTCCGGCCGACCGCCGCCGCCAGCACCGGCAGGTCGCCGGCCACCGCGGTGTCGACGGCCGCGCTGCGCTGCGCCTCGAACAGCGGCGCCGCGCCCTGGAAGTTGGCCCAGCGGTAGGCGAAGGGCACGCCCTCGAGCGCCTTCGAGGCCTCGAACAGCGCGCGCAGGCCGCCGGCCTGGTCGCCGAGCACCAGCGTGGTTTGCGCTTGCGCCCATGCGCCCAGCGGCGCGGTGGCTGCGAACGAGAGCGCCGCGCCCTGCTTGAGCCAATGGCGGCGCGAGGCCTTGGAGAACAGCAGGTCGGTCATGCGGCGGCCCCCTCGGAAAGCAATGCGCGCTTGCCCGCCGCAACCAGGACCGCGTCGTTCTGCGGCGTGTGGATGCGGCTGCACAGCACGTCGCGGTAGTGCCGCTCGAGGGGGTTCTGCCGCGCGAGGCCGTGGTTGCCGCTGAGTTGCAGCGCGAGTTCGACCGCACGGATGGCGTTGCCCGTCACGGTGTACTTGAGCAGGCCGCTGTCGGCGGCCGGCTGCGCGCGGCCTTCGTCGACGGCGCGCGTCGCATCGTCGAGCAGCACGCGGTTGGTGCGAAGCAGCGCCTCGATCTCTCCCACATGCTCCTGCACGCGCGCAAGGCTCGCGAGCGGCGCACCCAGGCTGCCGGGCGCACGATGGTTCAGGAAGCTCACCAGCCAGCCGCGCGCGGCCTGCGCCACCGCGTCGTAGAGGCTGCCGAGCAGCACCGTCATCCAGGCCTGCTGCGCGGCGTGGGCGTCGATGTCGGTCTGGCTGCCGGCATCGGGTGCCCAGTCGGCCGGGGCGCGAAGGTCGACCGCGTGGTCGAGCTCGATCGCCACGTTCTCGAACACCACCTCGTGGCTGCCCGAGGCGCGCAGGCCCAGATGGTCCCAGCTCGCGATCACGCGCACACCGGGTGCATGGCGCGGCACCAGGAACACGCCGGTGCGCGGCACGGCCTCGTCGGTGCGGGCCCACACGGCGAGCCACGACAAGCCTTCGATGCCGGTCGTGTAGAGCTTGTGGCCATCGATCCTCCAGCCGCCGCCTTCGCGGCGCGCGACCGTCGCGGGCAGCCCGCCGCGTGCGGGCGAGCCGAGCGCGGGCTCGACGCGCAGCGCATTGATGAGCGCGCCGCGTTCCACTGCGCTGCGCAGCACGCGTTCGCGCAAGTGCGGCGGCCAGCGGCTGTCGCTGCGCGCGAGTGCGTGGTGCTGCAGGTAGGTCATCGTCAGGATCAGCGCGGTGGCCGGCTCGCCGCGCGCCACGGCCGCGATCACGCGCCGTGCCGTGGCCAGCGTGGCGCCGCCGCCGCCATGCGCCGCGGGCGCCACCAGGCCGACGAGGCCGTGCGACTGCAAGGCCGCGAAGTTCGGATGCGGAAAGGCGCCGCTGCGGTCGTGGTCGGCCGCGGTGGCGGCGAACTGCGCCGACAGATGCGCGAGCAATGCGGCATCGACGGTGGCAGGCGTGGGATGGTCTTCATTCGTGGCCGGCGGGCGGCGCAAGGGGAGTGCACTCATGGCTGCGCACGGTACCGGGGCCGCGCCGCACCGGAAACGACGCATCCCGCATATGCAAACTCGTTTTTCTGCGTTCGCTTTTGCCGGCTGCCTCGGTACGGTCCGGTGCATGACATCTGACTTCCCCATCGACAGGCGACGCCTGCTCCAGGCCGCCGCGGGCTGGAGCGCCCTGGGCGCGGTGGGCGCGGCACCGGCGCGCGACCTTTCTGGCGTGACACTGCGCGTGGGCACCTACAAGGGGCTCTGGCGGCCGCTGCTGCAGGCCTCCGGCCAAGCCAATACGCCCTACAAGATCGACTGGCGCGAGCTCAACAACGGCGTGCTGCACATCGAGGCCATCAACGGCGATGCGCTCGACCTGGGCTCGGGCAGCGAGATCCCGCCGGTGTTCGCGGCGCGCCAGAAATCCAGCGTGCGGCTGGTGGCCGTGACGCATGAAGACCTCAACAACCAGGCCACGCTGGCGCGCAAGGATTCGCCGATCCGCCGCATCGCCGACTTCAAGGGCAAGCGCGTGGGCTACGTGCGCGCCACCACCTCGCACTACTACCTGGCCAGGCAGCTGGCCGAGGCGGGGCTTTCGTTCAGCGACATCCAGGCCGTGAGCCTCACGCCTTCGGACGGCCTCTCGGCCTTCGCGCGCGGCGACCTCGATGCCTGGGCCATCTACGGCTACAACGGCCAGCTGGCGCGCACGCAGTACGGCGCGCGCACCATCAAGACCGGGGTGGGCTACCTCTCGGGCAACTTCCCGATCTACGCCAACCCGCGTGCGCTCGACGACGAACTGCGCCGCGCGGCGCTGGGCGACCTGCTGCAGCGCCTGCAGCGCGCCTTCGCATGGATCAACGGCAACTTCCTGGCCTATGCGCGTGCGCAGTCGGCCGAGACGCGCGTGCCGGTCGGCGACCTGGTCGAACTCTTCAACGGCCGCAGCGGCGACTACAGCCTGGGCCCGGTTACCGATGCGGTGGTGCGCAGCCACCAGGAGGTGGCCGACACCTTCCTGAAGATCGGCGTGCTCGATGGGCCCGCCGACGTGAAGCCCCTGTGGGACCGCCGCTTCGAGAGCCTGCTGCGCCTGCCCGCCGCCTGAACAACACACATATCACCCTGAAAACACGAGGACACCATGAGCCAGAACGACGTTGAATTCATCGGCATGATCCAGGGCCAGAAGGTCTCGGAGATCCACGCGGCCAAGGGCCCGGCCATCGACCGCGACTACGTGCGCGCCTTTGCCCAGGCGCACGAGAACGCGGGCTTCGACCGCGTGCTGGTGCCGCACCATTCCACCGGCCCCGACGCCACGCTGACCGTGGCCCATGCCGCATCGGTCACCGAGCGCATCCACTTCATGCTTGCGCACCGCCCGGGCTTCGTGGCGCCCACGCTCGCGGCGCGCCAGTTCGCCTCGCTCGACCAGTTCAGCGGCGGCCGGCTCGCGGTGCACTACATCTCGGGCGGCTCCGACGAGGAACAGCGCCGCGACGGCGACTGGCTCGGCCATGACCAGCGCTATGCGCGCACCGACGAATACCTCGACGTGCTGCACAAGGTGTGGACCGCCGACAAGCCCTTCGACCATGAAGGCGCGCACTACCGCTTCCAGAACGCTTTCTCCGAAGTGAAGCCGCTGCAGACGCGCAACGGCAAGCCGCATGTGCCGGTGTACTTTGGCGGTGCCTCGGAGGCGGCGATTCCGGTGGCCGGCAAGTACGCCGACGTGTATGCGCTGTGGGGCGAGTCGCTCGACCAGGCGCGCGAACTCACGGCGCGCGTGCGTGCAGAGGCCGCGAAGCACGGGCGCAGCGTGCGCTTCTCGGTGTCGTTCCGCCCGATCCTGGCGCAGACCGAAGAGGCCGCATGGGCGCGCGCCGAGAACATCCTGGCCGAGACGAAGCGCCTGCGCGTGGTGCAGGGCTACAACCGCGGCGGGCCGCAGCAGAGCGAAGGTGCGAAGCGCCTGCTCGCCGCGGCCGAGAAGGGCACGCGGCTCGACAAGCGGCTGTGGACGGCGGTGGCGCAGGAGATCGGCGGCCGCTCCAACAGCACGGCGCTGGTCGGCACGCCCGAGCAGGTGGCCGATGCGCTGCTCGACTACTACGACCTGGGCGTGACCACCTTCCTGATCCGCGGCTTCGATCCGCTGGAAGACGCGGTCGACTATGGACGCGAGCTGATTCCGCGTGTGCGCGAGCTGGTGGCGCAGCGTGCGGCTTCGGCTCGCAAAGCGGCGTGACCTGACTTTCTCCCTCCCCTTGCGGGGGAGGGCAGGGGTGGGGGCAAGCGGCCTCGACCACCGCCATGGCGTTTGAAGCCGTCGTGCCCCCATCCCAGCCTTCCCCCGGAAGGGGAAGGAGCAACACCCAATACCCCAAGAGATCTCCGATGAATGCCGTTCTTTCCATCGACCGCAACGCCCCCCAGCCGCTCGAGCTCAACCCCTACCCGCAGCAGAAGTACTGGTTCGACCCCATCCCCCCGCGCACCAGCGTGCAGGCTGAGCGCCGCCACCGGCAGGAGCGCTTGGCAGGCGCGTTCCGCCTGTTCGCGCGCTTTGGCTTCGCCCAAGGCCTCGCGGGCCACATCACCGCGCGCGACCCGGAGCTCAGCGATCACTTCTGGGTCAACCCGCTGGGCATCCACTTCTCGCGCATCAAGGTCTCGGACCTGCTGCTCGTCAATTCGAAGGGCGAGACGGTGATCGGCGACCGGCCGCTCAACAAGGCCGCCTTCGCCATCCATGCCGCGATCCACGAGCACAACCCGAAGATCGTTGCCGCCGCCCACACGCATTCGACCTACGGCAAGGCCTGGTCGACGCTCGGCCGCAAGCTCGACACGATCACGCAGGACAGCTGCGTGTTCCACGGCGACGTGGCGCTGTTCGACGACTTCACCGGCATGGTGGTCGACACCAGCGAGGGCGAGCGCATCGCGCGGGCGCTGGGCGACAAGAAGGGCGCGATTCTCAAGAACCACGGCATCCTGACTGCGGGCCCGACGGTGGAGGCCGCCGCGTGGTGGTACATCGCGCTCGACAACGCCTGCCACACGCAACTTCTCGCCGAGGCCGCCGGCAAGCCGCAGCCCATCGACGAGGAAACCGCGCGCCACACGCACAGCCAGATCGGAGGGCCGGAGGGGGCCATCCATTCCTTCGACAGCCTTTATCAAGGCCTGGTCGAGGCGGAGCCCGAACTGCTGCTCTGAAGAAAAACCACTGGAGTTCTCGATGACCGCTTCTTTCTCACGCCCCGTATCGCGCCGGGGTGTCCTGCGCGGAGGCGCCGCCGCTGCCGTGGTCGCCTCTGGCGGCCTGATCGCCTCGCAGGCCTTCTCGCAGCAGGCGCGCAAGCTCACCTTTGCATGGAACGCCGCCGCGTTCTGCCTCTCGCCCGTCGTCGTCGCGCAGGAGCGCGGCTACTTCGAGCGCAACGGCCTGCAGGTGGACCTGATCAACTACACCGGTTCCACCGACCAGCTGCTGGAGTCGCTGGCCACGGCCAAGGCCGATGCGGCGGTGGGCATGATCCACCGCTGGCTCAAGCCGCTGGAGTCGGGCTTCGACGTGAAGATCGTCGGCAGCTCGCACGGCGGCTGCGTGCGGCTGGTGGGCGCCAGGAGCGCAGGTGCGACCAGCATCGCAAACCTCAAGGGCAAGATCATCGGCGTGTCGGACATCGCGAGCCCGGGCAAGAACTTCTTCTCGATCCTGCTCGCGAAGAACGGCATCGATGCCGACAAGGACGTGACCTGGCGCCAGTATCCGGCCGACCTGCTCGACATTGCCGTGCAGAAGGGCGAGATCCATGCGATTGCAGATGGCGACCCGAACGTCTACCTGATCGAGAAGCGCAACAAGGGCGCCTTCGTGGAGATTGCGAGCAACCTCTCGGGCGAATACAAAGACAAGGTCTGCTGCATCGTCGGCGCGCGCGGCGAACTCGTGCGCAAGGACAAGCCGGCCGTGGCTGCGCTGGTGCGCGCCATTGCGCAAGCTTCCGACTACGTGGCCGAGAACCCGAACGAATCCGCCAAGCTGTTTGCGAAGTATTCGCCCAAGGTGCCGATCGAGGACCTGCGCGCGCTGCTTGGCACGCTCACGCACAACCACCATCCGCTCGGCAAGAACCTGCGCGACGAGGTGGAGTTCTATGCGCGCGATTTCCGCGGCGTCGGCGTGCTCAAGAAGACCACCGATCCGGTGCGCTTTGCCGAACACGTCTCTTTCGATCCACTCGCATGAGCACCCCCGACCCCGCATTGGGCTTCGATTCCCTCCCCTTCCGGGGGAGGGCCAGGGTGGGGGCCGCGGCGCCCGAGCGCACGCCGGCTCCCATTTCGACATCGCCCCGTATCCAAGCGGCCCTGCCCCCATGGCGCATCGGCTTCGCCGCCGCAGCCGCATGGTTCGCCCTCGGCCTGCTCACGCTCTACTGGCCGAACAAGGCCGTCGGCTTCAGCGACTGGGCCTACACCGACGAGTTCGGCATCGCCGCCCTCGCCGTGGGCGCGCTGCTGCTGGCCGCCGCATCGCTCGGGCCGCGCGCCGGCCGCGTCGCGATTGCACTGCGGCCAGCGGGCCCATGGCTCGTCGCGCTGTCCGTGCTGTTCGCGATCTGGGAGATCGCGACCGCCAAGCTCGCGCTGCTGCCCACGCCGTTCTTTGCGCCGCCGCAAAGCCTGGTCGAGACCTACATCGACGACTGGCGCCGCCTCGGAGAAAGCCTGCTGCATTCGACCCGGCTGCTCGCGCATGGCTTCGTGCTGGGCGCGCTCGCGGGCTTTCTCACGGGCGTGACCATCGGCTGGTCGCGCATCGCAGGCTACTGGGTGCATCCGGTGCTGCGCTTCGTGGGGCCGGTGCCGGCTTCGGCGCTGCTGCCGCTGGCGTTCTTCTTCTTTCCGTCGAGCTATGCGGCCGCGGTGTTTTTGATCGCGCTGGCGACCGGATTTCCGGTGGCGGTGCTCACCTGGTCGGGCGTGGCGGGCGTCAACCGCAACTACTACGACGTGGCGCGCACCATGGGTGCGAGCGAGCGCTTCCTGGTGCTGCGCGTGGCCATTCCGGCTGCGTTGCCGCAGGTTTTCGTGGGCCTTTTCATGGGGTTGGGCGCGGCGTTCTCGGTGCTCGTGACGGCCGAGATGATGGGCGTGAAGGCGGGGCTGGGCTTCTATCTTTCGTGGGCGCAGGGCTGGGCCTCGTACTCGAACATGTATGCCGCGCTGATCGTGATGGCGGTGCTGTGCTCGGGCCTGATCACGCTGCTCTTCAAGGTGCGCGACCGCGTGCTGTCATGGCAGAAGGGGACCGTCAAATGGTAGCCACCGCCATTGCAGAAGCGGGCGTGCGCCGGGCCGGCGCGCACATCGACATCCGCGGCGTGAGCCACTGGTTCGACGTGCCCGCGGGGCCGCTGCAGGTGCTCGACGACATCGACCTTGCGGTGAAGCCCGGCGAGTTCGTCGCGCTGCTGGGGCCGAGCGGCTGCGGCAAGTCGACGCTGCTGCGCCTCGTGGCCGGGCTCGAGCCCGCCACCGCCGGCCGCATCACGCAGGACGATGCACCCATCACGCGGCCCGACCCGTCGCGCATCGTCGTGTTCCAGGACCCGACGCTCTACCCCTGGCGCAGCGTGTGGGACAACGTGGCGCTGGGCCTGCAGGCGCGCGGCGTGCTCAAGGCGCAGCGCGGGCGCGTCGACGAGGCGCTGAAGCTTGTCGGCCTCAGCGACTTTGCCAAGGCCTTTCCGCACCAGCTCTCGGGCGGCATGGCGCAGCGTGTGGCGCTGGCGCGTGCGCTGGTCAACGATCCGCAGCTGCTGGTGCTCGACGAGCCGCTCGGCAAGCTCGATTCGCTCACGCGCATTGCGATGCAGAGCGAGCTGGTCAACCTGTGGCAGCGCGCGGGTTTCTCGGCGCTGCTGGTGACGCACGATGTGGAAGAGGCGCTGTTCCTCGCCAACCGCGTGATCGTGCTGAGCGACCGGCCGGCGCGCATTGCGGCGGAGATCGTGGTCGACCTGCCGTATCCGCGGCATCGCGGCCATGCGCGTTTGGCGCAATTGCGGCACGAAGCGTTGCGGCATCTGGGGCTCGACGCCACCTGGTGAGATGAGCAGCACGCCCGAGGCCGATTGGCTCAACCTGCTGATCGGCCTGCTGCAAGGCGCGCAGCTGCAACTGCTGCGCGTGCTCGATGCGCTCGGCCTCACGCAGCATGTGCACGGCCAGCCGGCGTGGCCATGGGCACGGCGGCTGTCGGGCGAGAACCTGCTGATCGACCTGGGGCAGGCGCGCAGCTTGGCGTGGACACTGGTGTTCGTCGCCGTGGCGGTGCTCGCGTTGCTGCTGGCCTTCTTGTGGCGGCGGCCGCGCTACTACCTGCTGGCGCTGGTGCCGATGCTGCTGATCGCCGCGCCCTGGCCCGAGTCGCACGTGGTGCTGGTGCCCGCGACGCCCGCGAGCTTCCACGCATCGCCGACCGGCTTCACGGCCGCTTCCATCGCGCAAGGCCGCGTGCTCTACCAGCAGAACTGCGTGGCCTGCCACGGCGCAGACGGCAAGGGCGAAGGCCCGCTCGCCGCCTCGCTGGCGGTGTGGCCGCCGGACCTGAGCGGCCCGCTGCTGTGGCGGCGCGCCGATGGCGACCTGCTCTGGCGCATTCTCCACGGCACGCGCGATGCGCAGCGGGGTGGCCAACCCACCATGCCCGGCTTCGCCGGAAAGCTCGGCGAGGCCGAGGCCTGGGCGCTGGTGGACTACATGAAGGCGCAGGGCGCGGGGCAGAGCCTGCGCGCGCTCGGCAACTGGCCGCAGCCCATCGGCCTGCCCGACATGGCGGTGCGCTGCGGTTCGCAGCCGCCGCGCCTGCTCGCGAGCTGGCGCGGGCAGCGCGTGCGCATCGTGGCGGGCGATGCAGCGCCCACCGAAGATCCGCGCCTCGTCACCGTGCTGCTGCGGCCGCCTTCGAGCGCGGTTGCAGCGGCCGACGATTGCGTGGCCGACTCCGCCGCCGCATGGGAGGCGCTGGCGCTCATCGCCGGCACCGATCAACTCGCCGGCACCCAGCTCATTGCCGATCGCGACGGCTGGCTGCGCGCACGCGGTGCGCCCGGCAAGGCAGGCTGGTCGGACGACGACCTGCTGTGCCGCAGCGAACGTGCTCCCGCTGCGACGGCGGCGGGGCAGGGCGCTGCTGCACTGCCTGCCGATGGCCTGGGCGCGCTGATCGCCCGCATGGACGCGCAGCCGGTGCGCGTCGTCAAGGGCGGCTTCATCCATTGATCGATTTTTTAACTGAACACGGAGAACCCATGAACCCACATCTCAACCGATCGCGCCGACAGCTCCTCGCAAGCGGCCTTGCCGCCGCCGTGGCCTTGCCTGTTTTCTCATTGCAGGCCCGCGCACAGGGCCGCCCCGTTCTCAAGGCCGGCGACCAGAAGGGCGGGCTGCGCGCGCTGCTCGAAGCGGCCGGCGGGCTCGAAGGCCTTGGCTATGACATCCAGTGGTCGGAATTCCCCGCCGCTGCGCCGCTGGCCGAAGCGCTGAACGCCGCGGCGGTCGATTCCGGACCCATCGGCGATGCGCCGCTCATCTTTGCGCTTGCGGCCGGCACGCGCGTCAAGGCCATCGGCGCGAACCGTTCGGATTCGTACGGCACGGCTGTGCTGGTGCGGCCCGATTCGCCGCTCAAGACCGCGGCCGATCTCAAGGGCAAGAGCATCGCGACCAACCGCGGCTCCATCGGGCACTACGTGACGCTCAAGGCCATCACCGCGGCCGGCCTCAAGCCCGAGGAGGCCAACATCCGCTTCCTTGCCCCGGCCGATGCCAAGCTCGCGCTCACGCAGGGCTCGGTCGATGCCTGGGCCACCTGGGAGCCCTACACCGCGCTGGCCGAGGTCAGCCGCCACGCGCGCGTGCTCGTGAGCGGACGCGGGCTGCTGCCCGGCCTCAGCTACCTCGCGGCCACCGATGCCGCCATTGCCGCCAAGCGGCCGGTGCTGCAGGACTTTCTGCAGCGCGTAGTAAAGGCCCAACTCTGGTCGTACCGCAACGTCGATGCCTACTCGGCTGCACTGGCCCGCATCATCGGCATTCCACCCGAGGCGGCCAAGCTGCAGTTCGAGCGCCGCCAGCAGAAGTGGATACCCATCGATGCGCAGGTCATCGCCGACCAGCAGGGCACGGCGGATTTCTATCGGCAGGTGGGGCTCATCAGGCAGCCGCTGGATGTGAAGGGGACTTTCGACACAGGGTTTGGTGTGGCGGGTTGAGTGGGAGCGCGGCTATCGACCGACGCCCGCTATCGGCTATGGCTCACGAGGCAGGTGATTCGGGGTCGCTGCAGCCAATGGTCGCGGCGTCGCGGCGTGCCTTTGCCTTCACGAGGGCCGCCTTGATCTTCACGCCGAGCCATATCGCCACTCCCAGCAAGAAGAGGATGGGTCCACCGAGCAGGAAACCCATCATCATTGGCTCCGGGAGCAGGTCATGCCCTCCGCCTCCACCAGAGATCGAAGCGGCAGCCCCTAGAAAGACGACAAAGCCGATTTTCGCCAGGATGGCGCCAATGACAGCGAGAACGATCCCGACGGTAGACAAACGCATGACGATTCCTCACATCTGGTTCCTGCATGGCCCACATTGGCCAGCGGATCCTCGGCAAAACAGTGTTGGTTGATCTCTCTCCACCAGGCCCTTTCGATCTGCGCCGAATGGATGTCCGGGTGCTGCTCGCATAGCCGGGGAAGGGCATCCATTGGCGTGTTTCCGGGCATCAAGGCTTGCAGTTCCATTGCATAGGTTCTTCGGGGCCGATGCCGCTTTCTCGACGCTTCTGGCCACAGTCGCTGTTCCATCCTTCGGGGAACGTTGGCCAGTAGCACAGCCGCTCGGCCAGGCTGTGCAGCGGCGCCCAGAGGAAATTCGCTGCGTAGTTCCCATAGGTTGCCCCCGAGGTTCCCTTGCCGACGATGTCGTCGCGCATGTGCGAGCCGTGCATGACGGTTTCCTCCAGGTGCTCGCTCGGTCCACTAAAGCCCTTGCGCAGCCACTCATGCTTCGAAGGAGGGGGCACGACATGCATGCCGTCCTCCATGAAGGTGCGGATGTACTGCCACAGTGATTCACCGCTGCCGGTGGGTCCAACCCAGAGTACGTCTTCTCCTTTGCGCTCGGGATCGTTGCCGTGCAGCGGGGGCCAGTACAACAGCAGGTTGCTGTCCAGCCCGGCCGAGCGCAGACGCTCTTCGCGCGCAGCCTCGCTCGTTGCCAGTTGCTCGGCCGTCCACGCCTTGGGTGGTGCCCATCGAACATGCGCTTGCACGCGATCCCAGTCGAGCACCACATTGCCGCCGTACTTCTTTGGGCGCAGTGTGTAGACCTTGCGGGTTGTTCGGTTGAAGCGGTAGCGCGCGCGTAAGCCGGTGAAGAAAGCCGGGGCGAGAAAATGAGGCCACAAGAAAAAATACTCCAAGGCAAAAACGCCTATGACCATGAGGCACAGAACCCAATCCAGCACTCCATGTCGCAGGAAATGGGTGGCGACGCCGAATATCGGTACTGACAGAATCAGCGCACCCAGAAGCAGCAGCATGAAACCAAGGGAACGCTTTTCTTCTTCCGCATTGCTCAACTCAATGAAGTGCTCGTTGAAGTCGAACAACGTGCGCATTTCGTAAAGTTGAGGCTTTGCGGGATTTTGCTGCTTGAGCTTTTCCTTTCTCGTAGGTTTGGGCCCACCCTCTCGACGAGACGTCTCCCCTTCATGGATTCCGTACAACCGCGTGTGCTGGTTGATGTCTGCGTAATACGCCAACGCCCTTGAGGCACCCAGGCTGCGACGCTCATTCTGATAACCGCTCTCCGAGAGGAACACAATCAACTCGCTTTGAGTTCGCCATTGCGTCCACCAAGCAACCTTCCGTGGATTGGCGTGGCTCTAGGCATCAAGGTTTGCAGGTCCATCGCATGGGCTCCTCGGGGCCGATGCCGTTCTCGCGACGCTTCTGGCCACAGTCGCTGTTCCATTCTTCGGGGAACGTGGGCCAGTAGCACAGCCGCTCGGCCAGGCTGTGCAGCGGCGCCCAGAGGAAGTTCGTCGCGTAGTTGGTGAAGGTCGCACCCGAGGTGCCTTTGCCGATGATGTCATCACGCATGTGCGAGCCATGCATGACGGTTTCTTCCAAGTGCTCGCCAGGGCCGCTGAAGCCTTTGCGCAGCCACTCGTGCTCGGAGGGCCTCGGCACAGCGTCCATTCCATCTTCCATGAAGGTCCGGATGTACTGCCACAACGATTCGCCGCTGCCGGTGGGCCCGACCCAGAGTAGGTCTTCTCCCTTGCGCTCGGGATCGTTGGCATCCAGCGGGGCCCAATAGAGCAGCAAATTACTGTCCCGCCCCGTTGAGCGCAAACGTGCTTCGCGTGCCGTTGCATCCGATGCCAATTGCTCGGCCGTCCAGGATTTGGGCGGTGCCCACCTTACATGCGCTTGCACACGGTCCCAGTCGAGCACTACGTTGCCGCCGTACTTCCTCGGACGCAGCACATAGACCTTCCGGGTCGTCCGGTTGAAGCGGTAACGCGCGCGTAGGCTGGTGAAAAAGGCCGGCGCGAGCACGTGCGGGTAGATCAGGAAATAGATCAGAAGAAAGGCCAGAAAGCCAATGGCCAGCAAGATGCCCATGGCGATGTACCAATCCTGCGGATACGGCTTCTGATCGGTCAACAGAAGGCCAATGAAGTAGGCCGGCATCAGGGCGATCAAGCCGAACAGCACGAAAAGCATGAATCCGAGTGAGCGCTTCTCCTCTCCCGCATTACTCAATTCAACGAAATGTTCGTTGAAGTCCAACAAGGTCCGCATGCCAGACAGCCGGGGCTGGGCGATTTCCTGTTGCTTGAGCCTTTCCTTTCTCGAAGGCTTGGGCTCTTGCTCCTGGCGAGGGCGCGCGCCTTCGTCGATACTGTACAGCCGCGTATGCTGGTTGATGTCGGCGTAGTACGCCACCGCCCTGGAAGCACCCTCGCTGCGACGCTCGTTGTTGTAGCTATTCTCCGAGATAAACATGCTTCAACTCACTCCATATCCGCAATCGCATTTGCCAGCTGACTGAGCATGAGCCGCTCGCTGGTGTGCGGGGTTTTCTTGCTGTCCAACTTTCGGAATGGTTCGGCCTGGAGCCAGTCGATCCATTCCTTTTCCTTGAGCTTTTCAATCGCATAGCTGGCAACCAGTGTGAGGGCGCCCGCAAGAAGGTTGATTCGCGTGCAAATACGGACGATCTTGACCACATCGTGGAAATAAGCGCCTGTGAGCGCCGTGCCGATAGTGACACCACCTGCGAAAGCGCGTCCGACATAGGCCGCCATCAAGAGGCGATTCTCCTCGCGATGCGCGGTTACGCCATCGATCACATCCCAGATCACCCCCACCACGGCTGCGGATGCCACCCAATGGGCCGCGCCAATTTTCAGCATGCGCAATTCGTGGTCAAGCGCCTTCATCAGGTTCTCGCGTGCCTTCAGTGGCATATCGGCCTTGATCGCTTCGTAGACGTTCTTTTCGTAGTAATCGGAGCGCCAGCTACTCCAGGTTCCCATCGCACTGACGATTGCCCCAGCCCCCTGGCTGCCCGCCCTCGGATCATCGCTGCGTTCGCTCGCTCGCCCCAGAGTTGGAATCAGGCCGAAGATTTCGAGACCACCGATCACCGAGGGAATGCGCATGTTCTGCACCGCTTTCTCCGTGCCCAGGGTCAGCGCCCGATCCACACGCGCCTGTAGCTTCTCGGCCTTGTGGTCGTAGCGCCGATTCCATGTTCGACCACCTGGCTGGGGGTTGTGCTTGTTGCTGTACGCGACGCGTTTTCCATCGGCCTCCAACTTCTCGTTCAGCAGACGTTTCTCCTGGCGTACGAACTCGATGGCGTTGTCACCCAGGCCGTGTGACAGCAACACAATCTGCGCTTTTGCCAAGTTCAACTCCAACGCCGAGGCCCCCAGATTCCGGGCTGCCTGCACCACTGCGATACCCCATACCGAGTGAACATTCTTCATCGCCGTTTCGGCGATCTTCTGCAGCGACTGAACTCTTGCCAGCGTGCTCGATCCGCGGTCGCCGAGCTTCTTGGCCTCCTTGATCAGCGTCTGGCTGCCCTCAAGCGTCTTCGGGATCTTCTCCAGCGCTGCCGCCATCGCGGCCCAGGCGCGCTGCTGCCGCGCGCTCTCTTCGGCCGTTTCAGCATCCGTCACCTCAGTGGCCGGCGGCAGCGTGTCCTTCAGTGTGTCCAGCACGCGCGTCAACTCCTGCGAGATCGCCTCGTTGTTCAGCGTCGCCATGCGCCACACGAGGTTCTTCGGGTCGTCCTTGAACAACTGGAGATCGGCATACCACTTGCGCCCGCGTGGGCTGCTGTCCATGGTTTCCAGAATGGCGCACAACTGGCCCGCGCAGCGCGCACCATCGCGGGTTTCGATGCCGCTCGGCTTGCGGTCGTATCGCCCGAGTGTCTTGACCAGGAGGGCATCGCATTGGAGCCAGGCGATCAGGTCTTCGCTGATCTTGTCCATGCACTTGTCGCGTTTCTCGATCTGCGCCATGTGATCGGCGTCGAACTTGTTGAGCCGGGCTTCATCGACATGCGCAAGCGTCGTCTCGAGGGCGGCCTTGGACTCCGCATCGCTGATGAGCCGCCGGTCCGATTCACGCGCGGCAATTTCTCCCTCCAGCGCTTCCCGGCGCTGCGCCCGCATCGCCTCGACGGACATCTCGGCATAGGTCCCGTCTTTTTGCCGAACCATCGTCGTGCTCACGGGGTAGGCGCGCCGCTGGCCCAGGACGTCGTGCACGCTCTTCAGGCGGTCCGTTTCGGCGTCGTACAAGCCCATGGCCTTCTTGTAGAGGGCTCCGCGCACGGTCTTGATGCTCTCGCTGGCGGCGTGCTTCCATGCATTCGTCACGGTCGCGTTGCCGGGGTCCGAGGCATCGACCTCCTTGAGCCACTGCACATACGGCATGGCCGCGGTGAGATGGTGCAGGCTGAGTTCCTGGGCAATGCCGATGGGGTCGTCGCATGCAACGACGGCACCATTGTGCTGCGTCAGGAACTCGGCCATCTTCCGCAGCCGGGGGCCATGCGCGTCCTTGTAGAGCGGGCCGGTGATGCGTGCGATGTAGGGGCCAATCGCCATGCCGGTGACAGGGCTCGTGTCGGTGACGGCCACGCTGCCGTCGGCGCGGCGCGTCTCGTTGCGCACCTTTTCGAAATGCCGGCCGGTGCGCGCCTCCTCGTAGGTGCCCCACTCGCGCTCAGCGCCGTGTACGCCCATGAGGCCGTAGTGCTGTTCGCTGCCCACGGTCTGTACGGCGGTGTCCTTCAGTGCCGAAAATTCCATCACCTGGCTGTTGAGCTGTCCGGGTTGGCAGGTGTCTTTCTGGCTCGTGTTGCCGCCCAGCCATCCTGCGACATCGAACTTCTGCATGTAGGTGTCGCGCTGGGGCTCGATGTGCTCGAACAGGTGCTTGGGCACGATGGGGTCCGGGTGGAACATGTAGTGCAGCTCGGTGACGTTCTTGGCGTCCGCCACCCACACCATGGAGGCATTGGCGCCGCGCACTTCCATTTCACAGGCGGGGTTCGACTTGGCGGCCTCCGGAAACCCGACGTCGAACTGCGCCAGGTAGCCGTGGGGGTGCACGATGTAGGCAAGCCACTCGGGGTGGGCCTTGCACACGTTCTGAATCCGCACATACAGATAGCCTGGCCGCAGCATGCGCACGCCGTAGAGGGCCGTGCGCATGGCCACGCCGCCGGGCTGGGCCTGGAAATTCCCCGTGGGCTGCAACTGCTTGAGCGCAGCGAGCCCCTGCTCCTGCGCGCTGAAGGCGGCGGCATAGCGGGTGAACAGGATCGGCAGGCCCTTGCGATCGCAGTTTCGGCAGGGGGTGGCGCAAGGCATGGGCTTCAGTCTCTCCGCGGAGTGTTTGGTTTGGTCGAGATCGAGAGGGCTTGCTCGGCTTCATGCAGCGCGCTGGCAAAGCCAGGTGAAGCAACGTGGCTGTTGCCCGGCTGGCCCATGCGATCGCGCATCGGATGCATCAGGGCGAGCGTCTGCCGCAACACGGCCGCGTCCCGGGGTGTCGACCAGTCGCGCACGATGAGTCGGTCATCGTAGTGATGCGCCCGCCATGACGCGTCCACGAATTCGGACAGATCCGATTCCTGGCTCAATCCCAATTCAACCCCTTGGCGAAGGAGCCGGGTCATCGTCTCTCCATCGGGTTGGCGTTGAACGGGGATTCGTCGCGAAGCCATGCTCAGCCACAGCCGTGTACCCGTCGTTGCGCCGTGTGCCGCATGCCATTGATCGAGGCGCAGAAGATGGCGCATGGTTTCGTGCCGTGGTTCTGGAGCCGCAGCCTGGGACAAGACCGGCCGGGTGGCAATGAACCATTCGGGCGCATCTTCGCCACTGCCGGCAGGTGCTTCTCCACCCGTGGCGAATGCTTCAGCGTATGGCCAAGGCTGCCAGGGTTGGCTCAACGCCCACCATTCCGTCACCGGCCCGAGCCACTGCAAACGCTGCGCGTCGTCGAGCAGTGGCCACACGCGCTGCATGACGCGTGCATCCTGGTAGCGGAACAGTTTGTCTTTCCCATCAGCGGGCGAGGTCTGAAAGCCGAGGCGGGTCCAGTGGGCTGCAATGCTCGCAGGCGTTGCCGGACTGAAGACGACGGCGCAAAACATCTGGTCTACCAGGCGGCGCTCGCTCTGCAGCCGTGCCGCGGCCAGCGCGAGCGCCATCGTGTGCAGGACAGCCTGGGTGCTGGCACCGGGCGCATCGACCGCCCAGTCTTCGGGCAGCGGCACGAGGGTGGGCGCTGCTTCGGGGCGTCCGCGGTAGATCTCGTCGGGCACGTCGACACGTTCGTCGGCCAGCAGCGGATGGTGCTCCTGCAGGTGCTCGGCGAGCGGGTTGTCTCGCCAGCGTTCGAGCACCAGGAAGGCCGACAACGGTCGGGCGACGGAGGTATGCGCAGGCGACGCCTGCGTCCGCGCCCTGGCAAAGCCCTTTTGCAGACTGCGCAGCAGAAGCGAGGCATCCGGGTGCACGGGCAGCGCGCTGTTCATTAACGGGAGGCCGATGCGCCGCCCGCGGCGCCGCTGTCCTGCAGGTCGCACTTGGCCTCGTAGCCCTTGGAGGTCGGCAGGCTCTTCGGTCCCACCATCGAATGCGAAGCCGCATGCGCGCGCCACTGCCCATTGGTGCCGCTCTCGATGCCATTCGCATTCCACCGGGTGTAGCTGGAGCCGCCGTTGATCAGCACCTCGTCCCTGGCCGTGATGGTGATGCGGTTGGCCTCCAGCTTGATGTTGAGCTTGGCCAGCGCGTTGATGCTGGCTTTCATGGCCGTGATGTCGATGTCGTCCTTCGCGGCGGTCACGCGGATGCCGGCGTTGGCCGCGGACAGGCGCACTGCATTTTTGGCGCTGACCAGGAAGCTGTTGCCGGTGGCCACGCTGGTGTGCGCGCCGCTGGTGATGGCGGTGTGCTCGCCGCTCACGATGTGGGTCGAGCCCTGCGCGGTCGTCTGGATGCCCACGGGGCTGGCCAGCGTGAGGTGCGGCTCCTGGAATTCGGGGAAGAGGCCATGCGCCTTGTCTCCGCCGCTGCCCTTGATGGCGTCGTTCTGCGCCTTCAGCGCCTTGGTCACTTCGTCCTGGTCGCCGGGCTCGTGGGCCTTGGCCGCCTGCGCGGCCTGGCTCAGGCTTTCGTGCAGATCGCGCCCCTCTGTGAGCCGGGCGACCGTCTCGGGCATGTCGGTGATGTGGGCCTGGGCGTTGGGGCGCGCCTCGGTGCTCAGCAGCAGGCCCTGGCCGGCCCGCAGGGCGCCGTGGCCATCGGTGCGCAGTTCGGCGCCCTGGCCCCGGTCGTCCCGGCGGCCGGAGACATCGTCGATGCGTCCGACGTGGCCCAGGCTCAGGCTGGTGCTCTGGTGGTCGCTCTTGAGCTGGGCCTGCACCTTGCCGCTCGAATCATCGAGAGCCAGGTGGTTGCTTTTGCCACCACCGAGCTCGCGGCTGCGCAGGCCTGACAGGTGCTTCTGATGCGGCAGTTCCCACGCGGGCATTTCGTCGGCGTTGTGCACCCGGCCGGTGACGATCGGGTGGTCGGGGTCGCCGTTGAGGAAGTCGACAATGACTTCCTGGCCGATGCGCGGCAGTGCGGCCGCGCCGAAGGTGGCGCCGGCCCAGGCGGTGGACACACGCACCCAGCAGCTCGAGTTCTCGTTGCGCTCGCCAATGCGATCCCAGAAGAACTGCACTTTGATGCGGCCATATTGGTCTGCCCAGATTTCTTCGCCGGCCGGGCCGACCACCAATGCGGTCTGCGGACCCTCGGTCCACGGCTTGGCTGTGGTGCGCGGAGGACGCCAGGCGTAGCTGGTGGGCTGGGCCTCGAAGGCGAAGCGCTGCACGGAGCCTTCGGAAGCATCCGCGCCTTCGCTGGCCTGCAGGTTCTCCTGCAGTTCGTACGCCACGCTGAGCAGCAAGTGTTCCCTGTTCTGGTCCTCGCGCGGATGGTGGGTGAGGGTGAAGGTGCAGCCCGGGGCCAGATCGCGCCGGTTGGCGCGGCCTGTGACCCGGCTGCGTTCACTCAGCTGTTCCTCGGTGCGGATGCGCGCGTAGGTCTCGCCATCGTCATGCTGGGTGAAGCCGCCCGGCCATTCGTAGCCTTCGAAGTCGTCGTGGTCGTGCCCGGGCGGCATCTGCCGCAGGCTCGTGAGGTCGGCCCTTGGCTTCTCGAAGTCGTAGTCGTCGTTGAGGTAATGGCCAGGGCGCACTTCATCCGACGACGCCCATTCGTAGATGCGCTCGCTGGCCTCCATACCGCCGGTCATGCCAGCCTTCTCGTGCGGGTGGTAGCGCACGGTCTCCCCGTCGGGCAGCGGGGCGTGCGAACTGGCGATGTCATCGGCGAAGACCAGCACGTGCTGCTCGGCTTCGTGGCGGAAGTAGTAATAGATGCCTTCGTGCTCGCATAGGCGGGACACGAAGGAAAAGTCGTCCTCGTGGTACTGCACGCAGTAGGTCCACGGGCGGTAGCTGCGGCTGAGCTTCTGCTCCATCGGATGGCCGTAGCGGCCCAGCACGGCCGCGACGATCTCGGGCACGGTCTGGTCCTGGAAGATGCGGAAGTCGCTTCGGCGCGTGGCGAGCCACAGCCACGGGCGCAGCCGCATCCTGTAGAAGGCTTGGCGGTCGTCTTCGTGCGACAGGCCGAAGCGGGTGACGAGGCCAGCCAGGTGGCGCGGGGCGCCGCTCTCGGTCTCCATCACGACGGTGGCGGGCTTGCCCAGGATGGACTTGGGGTCCAGCGCATTGCTGCTACCCAGCAATTCCAGGTCGAAGGCGTAGGCCTGGCTGAGCGCCTCGCGCCCCGCCAGCCGATGGAATTGCAGTGCCTCGCCCAGCGGCGTCTGGATGGTGACGCGGCGCTTCATGGATGGCGCCTCCACGCGATCGGCAAGATCGCCGGGGACGCGACGGATGATGTCGCAATGGCGTGTTTCACGCGGACTCCCTGCAGTCGCTTTTGTTGATTACTTTTTGCTTAAGAGAGCGACGTGGCCGCTCTGGATGCGTCGTTGTCGTACGCTGCGACAAGACGTTTCAAGCGATCGCGATTATGCGATTTCAATGCGCGGCGAGGCGCAAGTTCTCTTTCGATTTGGGGGATTTTGTTGCAGTTGCAGCAGCGATTTGAATTGCCGGAAAAACGCACTCATACGACGTATGTAGTCAATGAATTCGCGATCCGGTTTTTATTCAAACAAAAGAACTCTTAATTGCGTTCCGCCGCACGCGCCAGCTGCGACAGTCTTTTGACCAGCGGCTCGAAGAGCTCCGCCGATGTGTTGCCATAGCCCAGCACCAATCCGTTGTCCGAAGGCCGCGGCCGCATCGCAAAGCTCGACAGCGCGGTGGGCGCGAGCCGGTGGCGCAGCGCATCGGCCGCAATGCGTCGGTCGTCGAAGCTCGGCGGCAGCCGCACCGTGAGGTGCAGTCCGCAGTGGCCGCCGTCGATCTCGTGCGGCACCTTGAAGTGCCGTGCGAGCGCCAGCCGCAGCGCCTGTTGCCGCTCGCGGTAGAGGCGCCGCATGCGGCCCAGGTGCCGGCTGAACTGGCCGCTCTCGATGAAGTCGGCCATCGCCAGCTGCTCGTGGCGGTGCCCGCCGCGCAGCATTTCCTCGAGCGGCTTCTGCACCGCGGCCATGAGCGGCGCAGGCAGCACCACGAAGCCCAGGCGCAGCGATGGAAACATCGTCTTGCTGAAGGTGCCCACATAGAGCACCGGCGCATCGTCCACCAGCCCCTGCATCGCGCCGATGGGTTCGCCGGTGTGGCGGAACTCGCTGTCGTAGTCGTCCTCGATGATCCAGGCGCCGTGGCGGCGCGCCTGTGCGATCAGCGCCAGGCGGCGCGCGATGCTCAGCACCGCACCGGCCGGGTACTGGTGCGAAGGCGTGGCGTAGACCAGCCGGGGCGGGTGCCTGTGCCAGTCGCGTTCGCTCGTGCACAGGCCTTCGGCATCGACGCGCATCGGCACGATGCGCATGTCGCCGGCATGCATGGCCGCCTTCGCGCCGCGGTAGCCGGGGTCTTCGACCCAGCCGGTGTCGCCGGGGTTCGACAGCAGCCGCACGCACAGCGCAATAGCTTCCTGCGCGCCCTCGGCGATCACGACCTGGTGCGGCTCGCAGCGCACGCCGCGCGCAATGGCCAGGTGCCGCGCGATGGCTGCGCGCAGCGGCGGTTCGCCGAGCGGATCGCCATAGCCGAGCGTGGCGGGGCTGGCGCCGCGGATCGCGCGGTCGATGGCGCGCCGCCATGCGGCCGCGGGAAAGTGCGAGAGCGCGGGCATGCCAGGCCGCAGGGCGGCGTCCATCTCGGCGCGCGGCGCGCCGGGCTGGATGCGTGCGAGCCGCCGTGCCGTGGCCGGTGCAGCGCCGGATCTGGCGGCACGCATGACCTTTGCGGGCGCCAGCTCGGTCACGCGCGTGCCTTGCCGGTCGGGCTGCACATAGCCTTCGGCCGCCAGATGCTCGAAGGCGGCGGTGACGGTGTTGCGGGAAATCGAGAGCGCTTCGGCCAGCGCGCGCGAACCGGGCAGCCGGCTGCCCGGCGCCAGGCCGCCATCGAGAATGGCGCGCTTCAGGCGCTCGTGCAGCTGGCGCTGCATCGGGCCGGCCTCGCGCTCTCTGGCGAGCGGGGATTCGAGCCATGCGGTGGCGGTGGCATTGCGGGGTGGCGGGCTCATGAGCGAAGAGGGCACGTGGCACCATGAAATGAATGGATCGTGGCACTTCCTGTGGCGCCACGCAAAAGGTACTTTAGCGGTTCCCTCGGCCGTGCCGCTTCATCCATCTCCTCCGCTGAAAGCTTTTCTCCATGCCAGATCGCCACAACGCATACGGCCAGCCGGTCGGCCCGCTGCTGCCCGGTTGGACCGCGCGCCCGCTGCCGCCGCGCCGCGCCATCGAAGGCCGGTACTGCGTGCTCGAACCGCTCGACGCCGCAAGGCATGCCGACGACCTCCATGCCGCCTACGCGCAGGCACCCGACGGCCGCGACTGGACCTACCTGGGCGTCGAACGGCCCGCGGATCTCGCGGGCACCCGTGCCCACATCGAGCGCGCTGCGCAAAGCGCCGATCCGATGCACTTCGCGGTCGTCGACCCGCAGAGCGGCCGCGCCATAGGTACGCTCGCGCTGATGCGCATCGACCCCGCGAACGGCGCGATCGAGGTCGGCAGCGTCAACTTCTCGCCGCTGCTCAAGCACACGCCGATGTCGACCGAAGCCCAGTACCTGCTGATGAAGCTCGCGTTCGACGAACTCGGCTACCGGCGCTACGAATGGAAGTGCGACAACTTCAACGAGCCGTCCAAGCGCGCAGCCGCGCGCCTGGGATTCCAGTTCGAAGGTGTCTTTCGGCAGGCGGTGGTCTACAAGGGCCGCAGCCGCGACACCGCGTGGTTCTCGATCACCGACGGCGAGTGGCCCATGCTGCGCACGGCCTTCGAGCGCTGGCTCGCGCCCGCGAACTTCGATGCCGAGGGCCGGCAGCGCATGGCGCTCGACCGCTTCAGGCTGCCGCGCGGCTGAGTGAGGCCGCTCAGTCCGGCTTGCCGGGCTTTTGCGACTGCTCGCACTTCACCTGGATCAGCTCGCGCTCGTCCAGGGTAGCGCCGATGCGCACCGCGCTCAGGCACCCGCCCCAGACGCAGCCGGTGTCGGTGGAGAGCAGGTCGGGCCGCGAGAGCCAGCCCAGCGTGGACCAGTGGCCGAAGGCGATGGTGGCATTGGCGGTCTTGCGGCCGGGCACGTCGAACCAGGGCACGAAGCCTTCGGGGCCGGGCAGCATGCCGTCCTTGCTCTCGAATTCCATCACGCCCTCGGCGGTGCAAAAGCGCAGCCGCGTGAGCGCGTTCACGATGGCGCGCAGCCGTGCGCTGCCTGTGAGCGCGTCGCTCCACTGCGCGGGCTCGTTGCCGTACATGCCAAGCAGGAATTCGCCCAGCGCCGGGCCACGCAGCACCGATTCGACCTCCGACGCCAGTGCGAGCGTGTCGCCGACCGTCCACTGCGGCAGCACGCCGGCATGCACCATGAGCAGGTCGCCGCCATCGATCTGCATGTGCAGCGCCATGTGCTGCTGGCGCACCCATTCGAGCATGGCTTCGCTGTCGGGCGCTTCGAGCAGGCCGGCCAGCGTGTCCTTGCGGCTGGACTTGCGCGCGCCGTGCGCCACGCCCAGCAGGTGCAGGTCGTGGTTGCCCAGCAGACTCAGCGCCGAGGCGCCGTAGCCCTGCACGCGCCGCAGCACGGCGGCCGAATCGGGACCCCGGTTGACCAGGTCGCCCAGCAGCACGATGGTGTCGCGGCTGGGTGAAAAACCGATCTTGTCGAGCAGTTTCTGGAGGGCGGCGTCGCAGCCCTGGATATCGCCGATCAAGAAAAGTGCCATTGACCCTTGAGGCTTGCGAGCATCTGCGCAAAGCCGGCGTTTTTCTGGGCGTCGGCCTTGGTTTCGAGGATCGTTAGCTCTCGTTCTAGCTTGTCGAAGTTGAGGTTGCGCACGGTGGCCAGCGCAAGGGCTTGTGCGCGGGTGGGGATGCGCCTGCCCTTTTTCCAATCGCTGACGCGTGGTTGTGGGACGCCATGAGCCGCAAGGGCTCGCATGTCGTCGGGGGAGAGTTTGTCTAGCTCTTCAAAAAACATGTTGACACGTCCTTTTCCATATTGGTATATTCCGTTACGGTTTACCAAATTGGTAGACCCTAAAGGTTTACCCATTTTGCCACTTGGAGCCGCCATGCACCAGACTTCTTTACTCGATTGCACGCCCCGGGCCGCTGAGGCCCCGACTCAAGCTATGGCGGCTCCGGCCGGGGTTGGCTCGGGTGCGTGCTCCGTTGGTCGTCCGGCGGTGCATGCCGACGCTGCCGCCCGTGTCCGTGCCTTTCGCGCCAACCGGGCGCGCATCGACTACACCGACAAGCCGGAAATTGCGGCAACGCTCGATGCCATTGCCGACCAGCTGGGCTGCTCGCGCAATGAGCTGATGCAGTCGATCACTCGCTTTGCGTTGACCAATCGCAATTGGAAGCAAGTCGGTCTCTACGGCTCCAAGGGGCTGCAATGAGCACGAGCGACGAGCAGCCGCAAACGGTCGCGGTCAAGGTCTTTGATATTGCTATGGGCGCTTGCGCAGTGCTCTTTGTGTTCGGCATGGGGTCCGGCGCCGTCTATGGCTTTTGGAACTGGCTGTTGAGCAGCCCGTGTGTGCGATGACTGCCGACGAACAGCGCGACCTCAAGCGCCGTGCGCAGGCAGTGTTGCGCGCGCCGATTCCGTCCAGCATCCGCAATGGCACGGCCAATGCCGCCGCCGAGTTCAAGGACTCGTGCGCGGTTGTGCGTGCCTTCGTCGAGCGCGGCACACAGCAGGAGCGCGCAAAGCTCGCAGTGCTGCGCCTGGAAGGCGTTCAGGGCCGTCTATGAGGCTCATTCCGAAGCACCAGCACGCGGGGTACGTTACCCCTCAATCTCGGCCTTGTTGCCGGAATTGCTCGTTCATGACGGGCGAAGAAAACGGGCTCAATCAAGTCACCTACTGGTCATGCCGCAAGCATGGCTTCGAGGTCCGCACGGGCGGCATCTGCCCCGACCATCCGCGCGCCGTATCTGCACCTGGCGTGGCTTCCCCAGTCCGGGGACCGCGTGCCATTGCGCACCAGGTAGAGCGGTCCCCAGTATGGGGAGACGATGACCAGGTCGAACAGTCCCCGGAATGGGGACAGCCTGACCAGGTCGACGGCGCACAGCACTTTGCTACGTGGCCTGGGCGCGGGAACGATGCAGAGGGCTTGCGCAAGCGCGGTGGCCTGACCGTCGCGCAGCACAGCCGCCAGATGGTCCTTCAGATGATCGAGTTCGAAGAGGCGTCCGGCGATCCGCAGTTGCTGCGCGCCGCCGCCTTCCGTCGCCGTTCGCTCGGCATGGAGCCACGCGCATGACCTCGATGACGGCCTTTGAAGCTGCGCAGCGCGTCTTACGTGCCTTCGCCTTTGCGCAACCCTTACTGCAAAGCCAATCGCCGCAGCGCAGCGAGGACGCGGTATCGCCTGAACAGCCGGACCTTACGTGCCCCGGTCATTGCGCGGCAGAGCAGGAAAGCGAAGGCGGATGCCTTCTCCTGTGCTTGTACTTGGCCGATCGCTGCGATCGCAACTGCGCGGGCTGTTCCGTGACCGCGAAAGCGGCGGCGGGGACCCGCTTGCGGGGTGGGGCCGCCGCGCAGCGGGAGCGGCAGAGCGCGAGGAACCCCGATGGTAATCACGGGGAGAGTAATTCGACCGAAGGGGAGGCAGCATGACGAGAGTTGCAGCGAAGAATGCATTGGTCCTGGATGGCAATACGGTCAAGCTCCGCTTGCTGGCTGAGCGCCAATCCAGCAGGGCAATGGTCCATATTGACTGGCTGCGCTTCACGGTCCAGCTGCGCAATGCACCGCCGTTCCTGACCGACAAGCGCGCCGAGTCCACCAGCATCTGGGATGAGGGCTATCGGCTCAACAAGCTGTTGAGCATCATCAACGATCTGCCCGACGCTGAGCGCAGTCCGGCAGGGCAAGCCTCCGACCTCGCAGACAAGGTCTGCATGGCCCTCGGTTTCGAGTTCACCCGCGGTGCTGAACTGCTTAAGGGTCACGACTTCTACAAGCGTCGTTGGTCGATCCAGCGCAATGGCTCCGAGGTCGGATGGGTCGGCTTCGGTGCATCGTCCGACAGCCCGCGCCAGCGCAGTCAAGCTGAGACGATGCACGTCAATCTGTACGGCCTCGCCTGCACGTTCGCGGAGCATGGTTGGAACGAGCGCATGGCCCGCATCGTCGATGACATGGACGCGAAGATCACGCGCACCGATCTTGCGCTGGACTTCTTCGACGGCTTCTCAGGCGGCATCGAACGTGTCAGCGAAGAGTACAAGGCGGGCCTCTGCGACGTGCACGGGCAGCGTCCCAAGATGCGCGATATCAACTGGCTCAAAGGCCGTTCGCGCTCGCTCTATCTCGGCTCCAAAGAGGCGGGCAAAGAAACCAACATTTACGAAAAGGGCGATCAGCTTTTCGGCGAAGACGCGGACAGCCCATGGCTGCGTTTTGAGCTGCGCTACGGGAACAAGCTGCGCTATCTCGACAGCGACATTCTCCGTCGCCCTTCCGATTTCTTCGCAGGCGCTAGCGACTGGCATGCGGCCATCTTGCGCGAGGCGGGCGAAGTCGCTGCACCTCAACAGGTTTCGACGACACCCAAGGCCGCGCTGATGAGCGTCAAGGCTGAGTGTGTGCGCAATGCACGTTGGGCTATGGAGACGGCCGCGCCAACGATTGCCACGCTCTTTCAGTACCTCGATGAAGACCAGTTCCTCGAACTGGTGACAGCGAAGAAGCTGCCCAAGCGACTTCAGTCCTTCTCGAAGTCCGACCTGCAAGAAGCGTTCGGCGAAGCCTTCAACCAATACGTGGTTCCGCGATCTGGCCCAGTCGCGCAGAACCTTCATTAAACCGGGCTCGGAGAAAACATCATGAAGTTCAACAGCGAAGTCA
Source organism: Variovorax sp. V116 (assembly GCF_041154435.1). Classification (NCBI taxonomy): domain Bacteria; kingdom Pseudomonadati; phylum Pseudomonadota; class Betaproteobacteria; order Burkholderiales; family Comamonadaceae; genus Variovorax; species Variovorax sp. V116. The sequence continues at coordinate 3,960,442 of NZ_AP028661.1, read as the reverse complement.
TCGTTCACGCAGTCAAGGAATCGTCGGGCACCTATGAGGGCCGCGATTTCAGCAGCTGCACTTTTCACTGCGAAGTGGACCTCAAGGAAAACGGTGCAGGCCGTTCCATCGGTCGCGTGACCCGTCCCTTCAAGCTCGGCGATGCCAAGGAATTCGACAAGTGGGCGCACCTGGGCAACTCGCTGCCGATCAAGGCCAATGCCGTCTTCGAAATGGCTGCAGGCCGCGAGGACAGCGCAAAGCTCACGCTCGTGGAAATAAAGCCTGTGGAGCGTGTCGCAAAGGCTGCGGCATAACTGCCATGCGGCTCATTGTCCAAAGCTTGGCAACGGGGCGCTTTCTCGCTCCGTCGCCCGCTGACGGCCAACCCGAATGGGTGCGGTCGCTGGCCCAGGCGGGGGGCGGTGTTGTCGATGACGCGGAGCGCGCCACGCAACTCGTTCACGACTGGGCCGACTTGGACGACGAACCCGTGATTGTGGACCTCGATGTTCTCGGCAGGGCCGATGACACCGATGAACACCAATCGCATTTCGTTGCCGGTAACGGCGAGAGGGGCGGCTGATGCAAGTGCTGATCGGTTTCCTCTTGGGACTCGTCATCTGCGCATTGATCTGGATCGATGGCGAACGCGCAGAACGTCGCTACCGCATCCAGTGTGCACGCCGTCGCGATAACAGCCGAGTCCCGGCGATCAAGTGATGTGGCGGTACTTTGTCCGTCGAGTCGTAGGCGCGGTGGCATCGCGACTCGTCGGGTTTCTGTTCAACCTGTTCAGGAGATAGCTATGGATGAAGCAGAGGTGGAAACGATGACCTGTGCCGAGTGCGGTCATGTCGGTCCTTCGGAGACCTTCTTCGATTTTCCCGAGGAGTACAGCATGGTTTCGTATGTCTGTCCCGAGTGCGGTTTCGCGGACCTTGATTGATAGGGAGATAGCGATGGAAGACGATTTTGATCCGCTGGCGGATTGCCCGGAATGTGGGGCCGAGCATGGTTACTCGGAGTGGGAGGTGGCCGAGGGTCGGGACGATGCCGTTCGCTGTCCGTCTTGTGGCACTGCGGTTCTCGTAGATGACTTGTATCCGCTCGCGTGATGCGCTTCCTGACCTGCTCTGTCGATGCGACGCCATGCCCGTTGGAAAGCCAGCAATGGCTCCCCATGGCCGAGGCCTTCGATTTCGCGAGCTTCGGTATCACGCCCGAGCTGTTCGCCAAGGTCTATGCCTTCGGCTTCGGCGCGATCTTCACGGCCTTCTGCATTGGGTGGGTGCTCGGCATTGTTGTTGCGCTCATACGCAAAGCGTGAGTCACCAGCGCAGACGGCTGCATGCAGTCGTCTCCGGTGTGCGATTCCCGTTCACCACTTCATCAACTTTGAAAGGAAACATCATGGACAAGATCAAGCAACTCATTGCCCGCGGCTACACCAAGGCCGTGCTAGTTCCCGCAACGCTGCTGACCGCGGCGGGTGCTGCCAGTGCGCAGACCACGAGCAGCGGCCTGGATCAGTTCTTCGACGCCATCGACCTCTCGGGCGTGAATGCAAAGGTCGTTGCGGCTGGCCTGCTGATCGTCGGCATCGCCCTTGTCTTCAAGGGCCCGGACCTTGCCAAGCGCGTCATCCGTAAGGTCTGAGCGATGACCACCGGCGCCCTCATTGCTCTGTTCTGGGGTCTTGTCCTCATGCTCGGCGCGATGAGCGGCGCCGCCTTTGTTGCTGGCTTCAAGGCATCGCTATGAAGCTCTGGCGCGTTCTCTGCGTGTGCTTGATTCTGTGCGTCGGCGTAGTTGCGCATGCCTCACAGATCAACAGAAATTCCGGTCTCGGCCTTAGCCGCACCGGTCCCAATACAGCGCGTGGCACGGTCACGCCAAACGGCGGCACCTTCGGTGAGCTGCTGAACCGGCCTGCCAACCTCAATGGTGGTAAGTCCGATTTCGAGCGCTTGACGGAATTGCCATTCAAGCTCCCGGATATTCCCCCCGATAAAGGGAAAGTCAAAGGCGTCTTGACCCCCGCGAACATCGGTAAAGCACTGCGTGGTGGCGTGGGTGGCTATCTCGCAGGAGAGGCATTCAAGACGCTGGCCGAGGCCGCGTGTGTGCGGCTGATGGGCGGAACGATGCAGCTCACACCGAGCGGCGCGTGGGAGGAGTGTGTGCCGGGTAGCGTGCAGCCTTCGACGGGCAGCGACTATCAGTACAAGAGTCCGATTACTGGCCGCACTGGACCGTGGTCCGCAACCAAGTCCACGGGTTGCCTTGCCATCAGCGATATCTATGCCGAGGACGTGAAGGCCTTTGGTTGGCAGGGAAAGACCTTGTTCGAAGAGGAAAAGTGTTGGCTTTATGTGAAGACGAACCCGAACGGGACGTTCTTTCGCAACGGCGAGACGGCCCCGGCTATTCGAAACGCTATCTGCCCTGCCGGTCAGTATCAATGGTCCGATGGGACATGCCACTCGGAGCCGAACGTCTCGGATATTGCTTGGCGACCGATCACGACCGACCAAGTGCAAACCAAGCTTGAAGACGTGATCAAGAATCCTACCAATGCGTCGAAGGTTTGGGATGCCATGCGAGATTACGCCGACAAGGGCGGCGACTTTGAAATGGATCAGCCCTTGTCTGTCGAGGGGCCGGCGCAGTCGCCCACCAGCACGACCACTACGCAAACTTCCCAGCAAACCTCGGGTGGAACGCAAACGCTAACCACGACAAACACCACGGTCATCAATTACACCTACAGCGGCGACACCATAACGGTGAATCAGACCACCACGAGTGTCACGCGCAATGAGGCGGGCGATGTGGTTAGTAGTACCACGACAAACGGCACGCCTGAGGCCGTTGATGAGCCGCCCTCGGATACGCCGCTGCCTCCAGTTCCTGACCTCTACGTTCGCAAATATCCGGACGGCATTGTCGGCATTTGGAACATGAAAAGCGAAGAGATCAAGCAGGCACCGCTGTTCAAGCTTGCTGCAGACTTGATGCCCGATGTGGGCTCGGGTGGCACCTGCCCGAGTTGGCCGCTCAATCTGGATTTCTCTTCATGGGCGCAGTTCGGCACGCATGACGTTGCGCCGCCTTGTGAGACGTGGGGATGGGCGCGGTTGTTCGTCATCATCGGCGCGCTGCTGCTCGCCCGTGCGTTGATTTTCGGGGGCTGATATGGCTGCAGCATTCACGATGCTCTTTGCCAAGATCGCGGCGGTCCTGGTCTGGATAGGGCAGCTGTTCGTCAAGTGCTGGATCGCCGTATGGGATCTGGTGCGTGATGCCGCGTGCTGGCCTTTTGAACAGGTCATGCAGATCTGCGTGACAGCTGTCAATGCCATCGACGTGAGCGGATTGCAGACCAGCGCTGCGGGTCTGGGCAGCTTGCCCGGCGAGGTGCTGAACATCCTCGGTCTGCTCGGCGTTGGCACGGCGATCAGCATCATCACTGCGGCTATTGGCATTCGTCTTGTGCTGCAACTCATTCCCTTCACGCGGCTTGGATCATGATCAATATCCTGTTGGGCGCGCCCGGTGGCGGCAAGAGTTATGAAGCGACGGTATTCCACGTGCTGGCTGCGTTGGCGAAGGGGCGCAAGGTCATCACCAATCTTCCGCTGTTCGTCGACCAGTTCGGGGCCATCGATTCGAGCTATCCCGCGCTAATCGAATTGCGCACCAAGACGCTCAAGGAATCCCCGGACCTCGATGCGGTGGGGCGCGACGGGCGTGCCTTCGCCAACATCGAAGACTTCGCCGATACCTGGAAGCATCCGAAGCACGGCTTCGGTCCGCTGTACGTTATCGACGAATGCCACAAGGTCTTCCCCAGACTGGGGACGCCCGTCCTGGTGCAGGAGTGGTTTGCCGAGCATCGGCACACAAATGCGGATGTGCTGCTGATGACGCAGAGCACGGGCAAGATCGATCAGTCGATCAAGGACCTCGTACAGGTCTGCTACAAAGTCCGCAAGGCCACGGCGTTCGGCAAGTCAGAGAGCTACATCCGCAAGGTGCTCGATGGCGTCAATGGCGGCGAGATTGCGACCAGCGAGCGCAAATACGAACCGAAGTTCTTCAAGCTCTATCGCTCGCATACGGCGGGCAATGCTGTTGCTGAGCTCACGGCGGATGACGTGTCGCCGCTGCTCGTGAAGTGGAAGCGGGGCACGCGCATCTTCTGGGTGTTCACGCTTGTGGTTTGCGTCTGGGCGTTCTGGCCATCTGGTAAGAAGCCGAGTAAGCCAGTCGTTGCGGACAGCCGGACGCAAGCGCGGGTGACCTCCGCGAAGGCTGAGCCGTTCTCGCCATGCGTCGAGGGTGCGCACATGAATGAGAAAGAGGAGTGCGTCCTCGATGCACCGGACCGCAAAGCCGCCAGCATCGAAGCGACGGCAAAGGACAGCGTCGAGGCCGTGCCCGAGCCTTTCACCGGTAAGCTGGTTCATCTGTCGGGCAGCATGAAGATGGGCAGCCGTGATGTGTACACCTTCACGGTGAGCGCGAATGGTCAACGCGTCATGGATATCACGAGCGACCAGCTGCGGGAGGCGGGCTACAGGTGGCAACCGCTCGCGCACTGCATCGGCGTGCTGCGCTATGAAAGCAAGACGTATCCGATCACTTGCGATGCGCCTGTTCTCGCCGTGGGCTCCCGGGAAATGCCAGTGGTGATTGCGGAAAAGAGGCCGAGAGAATCGGCCGTTGCGGGTGCTTCCGGCCTTTGAAGCTATGTGTGCCTGTCCTGTGGAAGTTGGAGTTTCGTTTCCGGTTACCGCACAAGTCGCCACGCGAGCAGAAGCAGGACGGCGATGCACAGCCAGACCAGCAGTTGAATGCTCCAGTGCCAATCCGATCCCCATAGCTTGGGAGGTTGTGTGGCGTTTGCTCTTCTGAGCATCGTCTCTGGAGCTGGGTTGTTGGTAGCCGCTGACGGCGGGGATGTGTTGGCCTCGCGTTCTGCGCGTGCCTTGGCTTCGCGGTCCTTCCAGTACCAATCGCGGTCTTGAATCCCCATAGCTGCGTCCTCCTGGCTTATGTTGTACAAGTGCTTACAACTATATCGTTTTAGCGAGGAGGCTTGTTTTGTTGATCGGGTACGCGAGGGTGAGCACGAGTGAGCAGGAGACGCGCTTGCAGCGGGATGCGTTGCGTCGGGCGGGGGTTCGCACGGTGTTCAGTGAAAAGGGTAGCTCAGTTGGTGCGAGGCCGGAGCTGCAGCGGGCGTTGGCCAGCATGCGGCGCGGAGACGTGCTTGTCGTCTGGAAAATGGATCGGCTCGCCCGAAGCCTTAAAGACCTGTTATCGCTGCTTGAGCGGCTTGAGGCTATGGGGTGCTCATTCCGTTCGCTGACGGAGCCTGTAGACACGTCTAGCGCCATCGGTGAGCTTGTGCTGCAGATTCTTGGCTCTGTCGCACAGTTTGAACGTCGCTTGATCCGGGAGCGTGCTATTGCGGGTCAGGTGGCTGCGTATGAGCGTGGTGTCCGGTGGGGTGGTCAGCCGAGGGTGCTGACGGATGAAGATGCTGCCGAGCTGGTGCGGTGTCGGCGTACCGGGTTGTTTACGGTCGAGCAGCTGGCGGAAATTTTCTCCTGTTCGGTTTCCACGGTATGGCGGACGTGGTGGCTTTCGGAAAAGCCGACAGCGCGCAAATTACGGACGCGAGGATTGCCTGTGCTTGGCGCTTACCTGTCACCAGTGAAGTAAAGTGCCATGTCCTCATTTTCACCCCCCGTTCATGGATGTTCTCCTGCTGGCCTTGCTGACCACGCTGAATGCGTTGTTTGCGATGTCCGAAATGGCCCTTTCAACCAGCCGGCGCGCGCGTCTGGCAGCACTGGCCGAGACGGGCGATACCGGGGCGGAGGCCGCGCTCCGGCTGATGGAGGAGCCGACCCACTTCCTGTCGACCGTGCAGATCGGCATCACTTCCATCGGCATGCTCAGCGGTATCGTGGGCGAGGCCGCCTTCGCGGCGCCGCTCGCGGTCTGGATGGAGAACCTGGGGATGGGCCGCGGCACGGCCAGCGTGGTGTCCACTGCGGTGGTGGTGACCGGCATCACCTTCTTCACCATCATCTTCGGCGAGCTGGTGCCCAAGCGGATCGGCCAGCTCTACCCGGAACCCGTGGCGCGCTGGGTGTCGCGCCCGATGCGCAGTCTTGCCAAGGGCGCCAAGCCGTTCGTGTGGCTGCTCGCGAGCGCCACGGCCGCCGTGCTGAAGCTGCTGCGCATCGACGCCAATGCCGCGCGCTCCATGACCGAGGAAGAAATCTCGGCCAGCCTGGAAGAGGGCGTGGACGCCGGCGTGATCGAGCAGCACGAGCACCAGATGGTGCGCAACGTGTTCCACCTGGACGACCGCCGGCTGTCGTCGCTGATGATCCCGCGCGCCGACATCGAATGGCTCGACGCCTCCGACACGGTGGCCGAGGCGCTGCAGAAGGTGGCCGACGCCGGCGCGCTCAACCTGGTGCATTCCTGGTACCCGGTGTGCCGCAACTCGCTCGACGACGTGGTCGGCGTGATCAGCGTGGCGCACCTGCTGCGCCTTGGCACCGGCCATGTCGGCGTGCTGGGCCAGGAAGCGGCGCCGGCCGTGTTCGTGCCCGAGACGCTCACCGGCATGGAGCTGCTCGAGCAATTCCGCGAACGCGGCGGCCGGCTGGTGTTCGTGGTCGACGAATACGGCGTGGTGCAGGGCCTCATGACGCCGCGCGACATGCTCGAGGCCATCACCGGCGAACTGCAGCCCGGCACGCTGACCGACGCCTGGGCGCGCGAGCGGCCCGACGGCGTATGGGAGCTCGACGGGCTGATGCCGGTGTCGGAGCTGCGCGCGAGGCTCGGTATCCGCGAGCTGCCGGAAGAAGAGCGCGGGCGCTACAACACCGTGGCCGGCCTGCTGATGGCCGTTTCCGGCCACCTGCCCAAGACCGGCGAAGTCATCGACTGCGCGGGCTGGCATTTCGAGATTGCCGCGCTCGAGGGGCGCCGCATCGACCGGGTGCTGGCCACGGCCGACAAGTCGGCATCGACGATGGACGACTAGGGCCCGAGCCCGTTCACCCCACCAGAAATCAGAAGAAGTCCGCACACCATGAACCCCACCGAAGACATCTACACCGAGCCCAACGCCGACCCCGACACGCTCGCCAACCTCGGGCCGCTGCGCGCCATGGCCGGCATCTGGGAGGGCAGCCGCGGCGTGGACGTCAAGCCCAAGCGCGAAGGCCCCAAGACGCAGGTCTATGTCGAGCGCTACGAGCTGCAGCCCATCGATCCGCAGACCAACGGCCCCCAGTTGCTGTACGGCCTGCGCTACCACACCTACATCCACAAGCCCGGCCTCACCAAGATGTACCACGACCAGGTGGGCTACTGGCTCTGGGAGCCGGCCACCGGCACGGTGCTGCACACGCTGGCCATTCCGCGCGGACAGGTGGCCATGGCCAGCGGCCATGCCAAGGCGGACGACACGCGCTTCACGCTCAGCGCCGAGCGCGGCAGCCTGGTGAACGGCATCGTGTCCAACCCCTTCATCGAGCACGCGTTCACCACGCTGGCGTGGAACATCACGGTGACCATCAACGCCGACGGCACCTGGTCCTACGACCAGGACACGGTGATGCAGATCCAGGGCCAGGCCGAGCCCTTCCACCACACCGACCGCAACACGCTGACGCGCGTCGAGGGGCCGGGGCGCAATCCGCTCGCGATGCCCGACGCGCCGGCCGCCGTGGCGGTGCGGCCAAAGTAGCGGCGCAGGCGCCCGCCGGGCGCCTCGCATTCACCAGCGGATCTTCAGGCCCACGCTGGCATTCACGCCGCTCTTCATGCGCGCGTCGCCGCCCGAGGCCCAGAACTTGCCGACCTCGCCATACAGGCTCATGCTCTGCGTGAGCTGCAGCGTGGCGCCGGCCGCCAGTTCGGTGCTCGTGCCGCCGGTGCGGGTGGCAATGTCGGTATAGGCCGCGGGGCCGATGAAGCGCGTGACGTCCGTGCCGCTGCTGCTGCGGTAGAGGTTCAGCCGCGCATAGGGCTGCAGCGGGCCGGCGCTGGTGGTCATCTCGCCCTTGACCCGCACGCCGGCGCGCACCAGCCAGCCGCTGTGGCTGTGCTGCTGCACCACCGCGCCGATGATGCCGGCGTCGTCCAGGCTCACGTGCTGGTGCACCAGCTGCAATTGCGGCTCGACGATCCACTCCGGCGAGATGTGGAAGCCCTGGCCCACCTCGATGGAGGCCAGCAGGCTGTGGCCCTTGCCCGAGCCGGCCGAACCCAGCGTGGTGGCCGCGGTGTAGCGGTGGCGCCCGGCCTGCAGCACGCCGTCCACGTACAGGCCGCTGTCGTTCTTCCAGGTGGCGTAGGCGCCCAGGTACTGGCTGCGCAGGTCGCTCGAGCCGACCCCATAGCCCTGCACGCCGCGGGCAAAGCCGTTCACGCGCATGTCGCCCTCGAGCTGGCCGACATAGATGCCGACGCGCCAGTTGGGATCGGCCCACAGGTCGTTGCCGGCCTGGAAGCCTGTGAGGCGCCCCTTGCTGGTGGGGCTCACGGTGCCGGCCTGGCCGATGGTGCGGTCCATGCTGATGATGCGGGCCCAGCCCTGGCGGTAGCCCTGCTCGGGCGTGGCCGTGGCAAGGCCGGCCGTGCCGTCGTCGCCCACGCGCTGGTGGAGGTTGCCCACCATGGCCAGGTTGGACTGGCGGAACTGCTCGGGCAGCGCCGCATACAGCGGGACTTCGGCACGGTAGGTGGGCACCGTCACGCCCCCAGGCGGGAAGCCGCCGTCGCTGCTTCGCGGGGTGCCGCCGTCGCCCGGCGCAGGCGCAGGCGCAGGGGGTGCTGGTGGTGCCGGCGGTGCAGGCGGTGCCGGTGGCGCGGGCGGCGCCGGTGGTGCAGGTGGCGGAGGCGGCGGAGGCGGTGGGGGAGGAGGCGGCGGCACGACGATGACGCCGGAGCGCAGGTACCAGTTCTCGCCCGCGCCGGTCGCGTCGGCGGCGTGCAGCCGGTACTCGTAGGCGCCGGCGTCGACGTGGCCGCCTGCCAGGCGGAAGGCATCGCGGGTGGTCTGCGCCGTGGTGGTGGCGCCGTTCATCGCGGTCACCACTTCGATGCCGTTGCCGATGGTCAGCGCGCCCAGTCCGCCCAGGTTGGTGATCTGTATGTTGGTGGTGCCGCTGGCAATGGCGGTGGTGCCGCAGAGGATCAGCCGGTCGCTCAGGCTGGCGCTGTTGCCCAGCGCCGTGCCCAGGCGCAGCGTGCCGTCGTTGCCCACCCAGGGGCCGTGCACCGTGAGGGTGGCACCGGGCGTGCCGCTCAGCAGCGAGACGATGCCGCTGTTGGCCATCGATGCGATCGTCTGGCTATGGCCCGCCAGGTCGAGCGTGGCGCCCGCGTTGACGGTGAAGGCGCTCGCGCTGCTGAGCGTGTCGGCCGCGCCGGCGCGCAGGGTGCCGGCCGCGACGTTGGTGGCGCCGGTGTTCGTGTTGGTGCCGCTCAGGGTGAGCGTGCCCGCGCCGACCTTCACCAGGTCGCCGGCGCCCGAGATCGGGCCCGACCAGCCCAGGCCGTGGCCGTTGGTGTCGATGGTGCCCGTGCCGCCCAGCAGCAGTGCGTTGTCCAGGCTCAGGCCGTCGGCGCCGGCGATCACGCTGGCGCTGGCACCGCTTCCGATGCAATGGCGCCCAGCATCGACGAGCCGGTGTTCACGGTCAGGCTGTTGCTGCCGCCGGTGAACGCCACGGCCGGTGCGCGCGTGGCGCCGTCGCCGCCAAGGCCGCCTGAAATGCTGCCGCTGTTGCTGATGTTCAGGTTGGCGCCCGCGATGCCGGCGCCGCCGGCGCCAGGCGCGCCGCTTGCGCCGCCGTTGCTGTTGGCCCCGCCGATGCCGCCCGCGCCGCCGGCGATGGTGCCGCTGTTGGCAATCGCCGCGCCGCTGCCGGTGGAGAGAAGGCCCACGCCGCCGTCGCCGCCGCCGCCGGGCGCACCGGTGCCGCCCGCGCCGCCGCCGCCCGCACCGCCAGCGCCGCCGGCGCCGCCGGTGATCTGGCCGGTGTTGGTCACGTCGAGGGTGCTGCCGGCCAGCGTGGCACCGGCGCCGCCCGCGCCGCCGCCGCCGCCCGCGGCATTGCTTCGGGCCGGCAGCAGTTCGGACCCGCCCGCGCCGCCGGCACCGCCCGCGAGCGTGCCGCTGTTGCCGAAGCCGAGGCCCGGCGTTGCCGCGCTGATGAAGAATCCTCCGCCGCCACTGCCGCCGCCGCCGCCCTGCGAATAGGCATTGCCACCGTTGCCGCCGGCGCCGCCCACGGAAGAGCCGAAGGCGTTGTAATTGCTGAGCGGGCCGATCAGCACGGAGCCGTAACCGCCGGCACCGCCGCCGCCGGCCGCCCAGTAGCCGTTGCCGCCCGCGCCTCCGCTGCCGCCGGTGTAGCTGCCAGAGGACGCGAAGGTGCTGGAGCCCAGCAAAAGGCCGTAGTAGCCGCCGCCACCGCCGCCGCCGTATCCATTGCCGTTGCTGAAATCGCCGGTCTGCGATTGGCCCGCGCCGCCGCTGGCTCCCTGCAGCACGCCGGGGGAGACGACGGTGCTGGAGCTGCCCGCCGCACCGCCCGCGCCCGCGGTGGCGCCGCTGAAACTCCCGACATCGGCGGCGGAGCCCGCCGTGACCGCGGCGTCGGTCGACGATCCGCCGTCGCCGCCATGCGCTGCAACGGAGGTGTCATTGAGTCCGCCCGCGCCGCCGCTGCCGTTGCTGCCGCCGGTGCCGGCGTGCAGCGCGCTGTCCACCGGCTGGCCGCCTGCGCCGCCCTGGGCCAGGGTCGGGCCGGCACCCAGGCACAGCACCGCCATGGCAACGGCATGCAGGCCGGTCGTGCGCACATGGCCGCGTGCGATTTCCGGCGCGGCCACCCATGCGCCGAGCGCCGGATTCCAGAGGGTTCGGAAGGTCTTGTTCATGGATTTACCTTTTTCACGGCTTGTTTCCCCTAAGTGATCTGCCAACTGGCGACGCCTGCGGTCCATGGCGGACCCAGGCGTTTTCCCGTGAAATCACTGTAGGAATTGCGGCGCCCGCGCACATGAGCGGTGCGTCCCTTCTGCGGGGAGACAAGCGTCCCGACCGCGCGCGCCCCAACCATGACAAAGCGCCTGCCGGCCGGGCTGCCTCTTGTCCTACAGGAAAGATGCGGCCCAGCCGCGAGGATCGAGGGCATGAGCAAATCGATCTTTGCGTGGGCGAGTGCGGCCGCGTGCTGCTGCGCCATCGCCACCGCCGCAATGGCGGAGCCGGTGAAACTGCCCCTGGACAGCGACGACAAGGGCACCGTCTACGTGGCGCCCAACATCAATTCCACCGAAACCTCGGCCTACACCAAGGGCGCGACCGTTGGCGTGCAGCGGCCCGACGGCAGCGGCAGCTATATCGGCACCGATACCTCCACGCCGCGGCCCACCTATTCGCTGGGCGCGAGCACGGGCGGCAATGTGTCGCTCACGGGCGGCGTGCTGACGGATGGCAAGGCCAACAACGGCGTGAAGGCCGGTGTGACCATCAAGTACTGAGCTTTACCGGGCGATGTTCAGACGAAGCTGCCGTACACGATGAAGCCGTCGTGCGTGGCCACCTTGTCGTAGAGCGCGCGCCCGGCGATGTTGGTGGTGTGCGTCTGCCAGTAGACGCGGTGCGCGCCCACGCGCTTCACATGCGCGTACACGCCTTCGATCAGCTGCCGCCCCACGCCGCGGCCGCGCTCCGAGGGCAGCGTGAACAGGTCCTGCAGGTAGCAGTTCGGCTCGATGCGCGTGGTGCTGCGGTGAAACAGATAGTGGGTGAGGCCCACCAGCTGGCCGTCGCGCTCGGCCACCAGCGCGTGCACCGGCTCGTAGGCATCGAAGAAGCGCTGCCACGTCACCTGCGTGATCTCGTCGGGCAGGGCCGTGGGGCCCTCGCGCTTGTAGAAGGCGTTGTAGCCGTCCCACAGTGGCTTCCATGCCGCGTAGTCGTCGGGCGCCGGAGGGCGGATCAGGAGCGAAGAGGTCGTCATGCGTCGGTAGCTTGCACGTTGAAAACATGCAATTCCAACACGGCGCGGCTCAGCGCGCGAAGAAAAGGCCCGAGGCCCTGCTCGCCGTGCCGCTACTTCTCGTCGCGCAGCCAGTACCACTTGTAGAGCATGCGCTGGCCGATGCGGCGAAACGGCGCGAAGGCGGGCGATTCCACCAGCCCCAGCACATTGGGAAAGGGCAGCGCGGACTTGTAGATCGGAAGCTCGAACACCTCCTTGCCCGTGTCCTTGCCGGCCACGCGCTCGGCCAGCCGCTTGCCGGCCCAGGTCGAGAAGGACACGCCGTTGCCGCCGTAGCCCACCGCATACCAGATCTTCCGGTCCGCCTCGGGCTGCGTGATGCGCGGCATCATGTCGTGGCTCATGTCGACCCAGCCCCACCACGAGTAGTCGATGCGGATGCCCGCGAGCGGCGGGAACTTGCGCGCGATGGCATCGGTGAGCAGCTTCAGGTGCACCGGGTGCTCGGCGTCGGCGCCGCTCACCGAACTGCGGCTGCCGATCTGCAGCCGGTTGCCCTTGAGCAGCCGGTAGTAGAAGCGCAGCGTGCGCGTGTCGGTCAGGAAGGTCAGCGACCTGAAGTTGGTGGCCTGCAGCTCGGCCTCGGTGAGCGGGCGCGTGACCACCGAGTTGGAGAGGATCGGCATGATGCGGTTCTTCAGGAGCGGGCTCAGCGCCTGCCCGGTGTAGCCGCCGGTGCACACCGCCACGCGGCGCGCGCGCACCACGCCGCCGGGCGTCTGCAGGTGGTGCACGCCGTCGATGGTCTGCCAGCCCTGCACGGGGCTCGAGGTGTGCACCTTCACGCCCAGCGCGCGGGCCTTGCGCATCAGGCCGAAGGTGAACTTCAGCGGGTGGATGCCCACGCCTTCGGGCTCGAACATGGCGCCGGCCGCCTCGCGCTCGTCGCAGTAGTCGCGCCGCACTTCTTCGGCCGTCAGCATGCGCGTGGCGTAGCCGAACTGCTCGCGCATCACGCGGGCCTCAGCGTCGAGCACCGCGAGCTTTTCGGGCCGGTGCGCCAGGTAGAGATGGCCGCCATCGAAGGCGTCGCAGTCGATCTGCGTGGTCAGGTGCTTGAAATTCTCGAAGCCGCCGCGGATCTCGGCGTCGAGCCGCCGGGCGGTGTCCAGGCCCCAGCGCTGGATCCACTGCGAGCGCTTGAGCCGGCCGCTCGCGTTCTGCCCCTGGCCGCCGCTGCGGCTGGAGCAGCCCCACGACGCCTGGTTGGCCTCGAGCACCGTCGCCTGGATGCCGTGCTCCTGCGCCAGGTAGAGCGCGGTCGACATGCCGGTGGCACCCGAGCCGATGATGGCCACGTCGACATCGATGTCGCGCACGAGCGGCCCGTCGTCCTCGGGCGGCGTGCCGGCGCTGGCCACCCACCAGGTGGGCGCATAGGCGCGGCCGGCGCCGGGATCGGGCGCGACCAGCGGGTCGTAGCGCGGGTCGTAGGGCCGGCTCGGGGGTTGCGGCTGCGGTTGCGGGGCGGAGAAGGAGGCAGTGCCGGACAGGGTCATGATGCGGGAGCTCCCGGAACGGCGGGCCTAGCGGGCCGCCGGCAGGTTGGGGCGGGCCTTGCGGAACACGTTCTTCAGGTGGATCTTTCCGCCCCTGAAGGTGAAGACGTCGATGCCATCGGCCTCGATGCGGCTGCCGTCGGAAGCGGTGCCCGTAAAGGTCCACTGCGAGGTGCCGAAATCGCCGTGCACGAAATGCCGGCCATTGATCCACTGCGCATCGGGCACCGCCTGCCATGCCGCCGCGAAGGCCTTTCGCACCGCCTCGGTGCCCACGTGGCGGGTGCCGCAGGCGTCGGGGCCGGCGGCGGTCTGGAAGATGCAGTCCTCGGTCATGAAGCCCATCAGCGCGTCGATGTCGTGGCGGTTCCATGCATCGCTGAACGCGGCCAGGGTTTCGGTGCTGACGGAAGAAGTAGAAGAAGAGGAAGAAGAAGGCTGTGCGGTCACGCGGGGCTCCGGGATTGAATGGCGCAAGCGTAGGCAGCCGGCCGCCCGCGCGATAGGGCCAGATGCGGGGATTCGACCGAGCCAGAACGCCGCGCTTGCCCTAAACTGCGGCGCACCATGGCCAACCCCAGAGCCACTCAATGGGCGCAGCTCTTCGCGCTGCCCGACCAGCCCGCCTTGCCGCTGCAGGCCCGTCTGCGCGCCGCCGTGGTGCAGGCCATCCTCGAGGACCACCTGAGCCCCGGTGCCTCGATGCCCTCGTCGCGCGAGCTTGCCGCTCTGCTCGGGCTGAGCCGCAACACCGTCACTTCGGCCTACCTGCAATTGATCGACGAAGGCTTCCTGGAAGCGCGTCCGCGCAGCGGCGTGTTCGTGGCGCACAACGCGCGGCCGCTGTCCGCTGCGCATGCCGAGCCGCTGGTGGGCCGCAGCGGCCAGGCCAGCCAGCCGCCCGACTGGTCGGGGCGCGTGCTGCGCTCGCTGGAGGGCAAGCCCACGCTCGCCAAGCCCGACCGCTGGCGCGACTATCCGTTCCCGTTTGTCTACGGCAACTACGACCCGCAGCTGTTTCCCACCGAAGACTTCCGCGAGTGCTGCGCGCGCAGCCTGGCGCGCTCGCAGCTGCCGCACTGGACGCCCGACTTCGAGACCGACGACGTGCCCGACCTGATCGAGCAGATCCGCACGCGCTTGCTGCCCAAGCGCGGCGTGTTCGCGCTGAAGGAAGAAATCCTGGTGACGCTCGGCGCGCAGCATGCGTACTACCTCTTGGCCGATGCGCTGTTCGACGAGCACACCCGCGTCGGCCTGGAAGAGCCCGGCCATCCGCATGCGCGCAACAGCTTCTCGATGCGCAACCCCAAGTGGGTCGAGGTGGCGGTGGACGAGGAGGGCCTGGTGGTCGATGCGCTGCCCGCGGCCGACTATCTCTTCGTGACCCCTTCGCACCAGAGCCCGACCACCGCCACGCTGAGCCTGGAGCGCAGGCAGTGGCTGCTGCGCAAGGCCGAGCTGCAGGACTTCGTGATCATCGAGGACGACTACGAGGCCGAGAACCTGTACGAAGGCACGCCGATGCCGGCACTCAAGAGCCTGGACAAGACCGGGCGCGTGATCTACGTGGGCTCGGTGTCCAAGAGCCTTTCGCCCGCGCTGCGGCTCGGCTTCATCGTGGCGCCGCGCGCGCTGATCAAGGAACTGCGCGGCATACGGCATGCGATGGTCCGGCATCCGAGCGCCTTTTTGCAGCATGCGTACGCGCTGTTCCTGTCGCTCGGGCACCACGAGTCGCATGCGCGGCGCGTGAACCATGCAATGCAGGAGCGGCTCGCGCTTGCGGCCAAGGCGCTGCGCGAGCACCTGCCCGAGTTCGAGTTCACGCTGCCGCAGGGCGGGGCGTCGATCTGGGTGCGGGCGCCGGCGTGGGTTGACGCGGGCGAGCTGTCGCTGATGGCGCGCAGCCATGGGGTGCTGATCGAGGCGGGGGATGTGTTCTTTGCGAAGCCGCCTTATCCGTGTCCGTTTTTTCGGTTGAGGTTGTCGTCTATTGCTGCCTCGCAGATTCCTTTGGGGATTCGGGCTTTGGGGATGGCTGTTGGGGAGTTGGCGTTGGCTCGGGGGGAGGTGAGGGCGCATTGAGTTTTCTTGTTTTCCGGGGCCGGGTCTCGCCCCGGCGGGCGAGCTACTTTCTTTTGCTTCGCCAAAAGAAAGTAGCCAAAGAAAAGGCGACCCCACTGTCTGCGACCCTCCGCTTCGCTGCGGGCAACCTGCGGTGCTCGCGTTTCGCGGGGTCTCGCCCAAACTCGCTTCGCTCAAACAAGGGCGAGCCCTGATCCGCGAAACGCTGCGCTCCTCGGCGCATACAGAGGGGATTGGATACCGAACGGGCCTTTGCTTCGCTCGGCCACCAGGCCACCGCGGCGCTGCGCGCCGTGGTGGTTGGGATTGGATTGGGTTGTTGGTATTGGCTGTTGGTCTTGGGGCCGAGCGAAGCGAAGGCCGCCCGCTCCCACCCCTTCTGTATGCGCCGAGGAGCGCAGATGGAGGCGGGATCAGGGCCGCAGCTGTTTGAGCGCAACGCAGTGGAGCGAGTTCTGCGGACCCCCGCCGTAATCGAGCACCGCAGGTTGCCCGCAGCGAAGCGGAGGGACGCAGACAGTAGGGTCGCCTTTCTTTTGCCTACGTTTCTTTGGCGAAGTGTATGGACCGGGGACCTGGGTAACAGGTGTGCGGGGACATAGGAAACACTTTTGAGGTCGAGACGACCGAGGAAGTGGCCCATGCCCTGGCAACCGAGAGACCTGATGGACACCAAACGCGAATTCCTGGAATTGGCCTTGCAAGAAGGGGCCAACCGCCGCGAACTGTGCCGGCGCTTTGGCATCAGCCCCAAGACGGGCTATGCGCTGCTGCGCCGCCATGCGCTCCAAGGCATGGGCGATGCATGCAAGCCGCGCAGCACCCGACCGCACCACAGTCCTGGGCGCAGCAGCGCTGCGATCGAGCAAGCTGTCATCGAACTGCGCCGCCAGCACCCCCGCTGGGGTGGCCGCAAGATCGCCCAGCGCCTGAGCGATCTGGGCTTCAGCGGCGTGCCCGCACCCAGCACCATCACCGGCATCCTGCATCGCCACGGACTGATCACCCCTGAAGCCAGCCAGGCGGCCGAGCATTGGCAGCGTTTCGAGCACGAGCTGCCCAATGCCCTGTGGCAAATCGATTTCAAGGGCCACTTCGAGACGGGCGCGGGGCGCTGCCATCCGCTGACGGTGATTGACGACCACTCGCGCTTCAACCTGACGATCGCCGCGTGCTCCCAGACGAACACTGCCCGCGTGCAGGATCATCTGCAGCGGGTGTTCCTGCGCTACGGCTTGCCCGTACGCATCAACGCCGACAACGGCGCCCCTTGGGGCAGCCCCGCCAAGGCCGAGCACGGGCTGTCGGCACTCAGCGTGTGGCTCATTCGCTTGGGCATTCGCATCAGCCACAGCGCGCCCTACCACCCGCAGACCAACGGCAAATTGGAGCGCTTCCACCGTTCGCTCAAGGCCGAGGTGCTCAATGGGCGCAGCTTCTTGGACCTGGCTCAGGCCCAGGACGCGTTCGAGCACTGGCGCGGCGTGTACAACCACGAGCGCCCGCACGAGGCGCTGGGCATGCAAACACCCGCAGCGCGCTATCAGGTGAGCCCTCGGGCCCTGCCTGCCGTGCTGGCGCCGATCGAATATGGCCCTGATGACCGGGTGCTGACGGTGGGCTGGAACGGCTGGGTGCACTTCCAGGGGCGCAAGCTGCGCCTGTCCAGTGCCTTGCACAGGCTGCCCGTGGCGATGCGGCCGGACCCCAAGACAGATGGCTGCTTCGACGCCTTCTTCTGCCATCACCGCTTCATGCGGCTGGATCTGCGCAATCCCGCCACCTCAAACTGAGCGCCCAAGGTGTTTACTATGTCCCCGCACACCTGTTACCCAGGTCCCCGGTCCATACAGCGAAGCAAAGAAAAGTAGGTCGCCCGCCGGGGCGAGACCCGGCCCCGGAAAACAAAAAAACGCACCTCCCCCGTGCACACCAAACAGCCATCGCACCAGAACAAGGGTATTCACGGACAGGCTGGCTCCATGTTCGCCCCGGTGCTGGTACTTCCTGGCGGGATGCGATGAGTGCAAAGTCGCTGCGAGATTCACCTACCGGAGAAACCCGATGACCATGTCCCGCCGTCTCCCCCTGCAACTGGCCGTCCTGGCCACCACGCTGGCAGCCTTGTGCGGCAGCGCTTTTGCACAGCAGGCCAAGGAACTCACCTTCGCCCACCAGGACATGCTGGTCCCCCTGCGCCTCGTCATGGAATCGGGCGAGGTCGAGAAAGCCACGGGCTACAAGATCAACTGGCGCATGTTCTCGGGCGGCGGCGACGTGATCCGGGCCATGGCCTCTGGCGACGTGCAGATGGGCGAGACCGGCTCCAGCCCGCTCACGGCCGCGGCCAGCCAGGGGCAGGACATCAAGCTGTTCTGGATCTCGGCCGACATCGCCAACGCCGAGGCGCTGGTTGCGCGCAACGCGTCGGGCATCAACAGCATGAAGGACCTGGCCGGCAAGAAGGTGGCCACGCCGTTCGTCTCGACCGCGCACTACCAGCTCATGGCCGGCATGAAGATGGACGGCGTCGACCCCAGGAGCGTCAACGTGATGAACATGCGCCCGCCCGAGATCGCGGCGGCCTGGGAGCGCGGCGACATCGACGCCACCTTCATCTGGGACCCGGTGCTTTCCAAGATCAAGGGCACGGGCAAGACCATCGCCACCTCGGGCAGCATCGGCAAGCGCGGCGCGCCCACCTTCGAGGGCATCGTGGTCAACGCCAAGTGGGCCGCGGCCAACGAACCGTTCATGATCGCCTTCGTGAAGGCGCTGAACCGCGCGAACGAGGAATACAAGGCCAGCGGCAAGAGCTGGACGCCCGATTCGCCGCAGACCAAGGCAATGGCCAAATGGACCAAGGCCGATCCGAAGGACGTCTCGGCCGCGATGGCGCTCTACAGCTTCCCGACCATGGCCGAGCAGGTCTCGCCCACCTGGCTGGGCGGCGGCGCGGCCAAGGCGATGGCGGGCACGGCGGCGTTCCTGAAGGAGCAGGGCCGGGTGCAGGAGGTCAAGCCCGACTACAGCGCCTTCGTGACCACGGCCTACGTCGAGAAAGCCATGGGGAAGTAAGCCGCATGCCCACGCTCGACATCCGCGACCTCACGGTCAACTACGCCGTCAAGGGCGGCACGCTGCAGGCGCTGGCGCCGGTCAACCTCACGATGCGCGACGGCGACTTCGTCGTGGCGCTCGGCGCCTCGGGATGCGGCAAGACCACGCTGCTCAACAGCATCGCCGGCTTCCTGCCGCCTTCCACCGGCGACATCCTGCTCGACGGCAAGCCCGTGGTCGGCCCCGGCGCCGACCGCGGCGTGGTGTTCCAGAAGCATGCGCTGATGCCCTGGCTCAACGTGCGCGACAACGTGGCGCTGGGCCTGCGCCTGGCCGGCGCTGGCAAGGCCGAGCGCGACCGCGTCGCGGAAGAAAAGCTCGCGCTGGTGGGCCTGCAGCAGTACGCGGACCGCGCGGTGTACGAACTCTCGGGCGGCATGCAGCAGCGCGTGGGCATTGCGCGCGCGCTGGCCAGCGACCCGGCCGTGCTGCTCATGGACGAGCCCATGGGCGCGCTCGACGCGTTCACGCGCGAACAGGTGCAGGAGATCCTGCTCAAGGCCTGGTCCAAGTCGAACAAGATGGTGTTCTTCATCACGCATTCGGTCGAGGAGGCGCTGTTCCTGGCCACCCGGCTGATCGTGATGAGCCCGAGCCCGGGGCGCATCTCGCACATCTACGACGAGGTTCCGTTCTCGCGCCAGTTCCTGTCGCATGGCGACTCGCGCAAGGTGAAGTCGGAGCCCGAGTTCATCCGCATGCGCGAAGAGGTTCTTTCGATCATTCATCATCGCGAGGCTGCCCATGCCTGAGGCCACCATTGCAACGCCCGTCGCCATGACACCGCCCTCCAAGCCCGCCGCACCGCAGCCTACGCCGGCCGGCGCCAAGCTCAAGACCAGCGCCTTCAAGGTGCCGGGCGAGGGCTCGAGCGTGACCATCAGCGTGGTCACGGTGGTGGCGCTGGTGGCGCTATGGTTCCTCGTGACCAACATGGGCTGGGTCAAGCCGCTCTTCCTGCCCACGCCGCAGGCGGTGTTCCAGCAGTTCTACGAATACCTCACGGGCCAGGCCAACGACAAGCCGCTGTGGCAGCACTTCCTTGCGAGCATGTTCCGCGTGTTCTCGGCCTTCCTGCTGGCCTGCATCACGGCCATTCCGGTGGGCATTGCCATGGGCATGAGCCGCTTCTGGCGCGGCATCTTCGATCCGCCGCTGGAGTTCTACCGGCCGCTGCCGCCGCTGGCCTACCTGCCGCTGATCATCATCTGGTTCGGCATCGACGAGCTGCCCAAGGTGCTGCTGATCTTCCTGAGCTGCTTCGCGCCGCTGGCGCTGGCCGCGCGCTCGGGCATGCGCAGCGCGTCGCAGGAGCAGATCAATGCCGCGTATTCGATGGGTGCGAGCTACATGCAGGTGATACGGCACGTCATATTGCCGTCGGCGCTGCCCGACATCCTGGTGGGCATGCGCATTGCCATCGGCTTCGGCTGGACCACGCTGGTGGCGGCCGAGATGGTGGCGGCCAACATGGGCCTGGGCCAGATGGTGCTGAACGCGTCGAACTTCCTGCGCACCGACATCGTCATCATGGGCATCATCGTCATCGGCGTGGTGGCCTATCTGTTCGACCTGCTGATGCGGTGGCTCGAGCGGCGCCTGGTACCCTGGAAAGGGCGCATGTAGCGGCAGCAGCCACAGAAGAAGAGGGAGGAGAGGCCAGCACCTGCAGCGCGGGCGGCAGCGGCGGCATCGCGGGCGGATTGCCGTGCCGGGCCATCGACTGCTCCAGGAAGTCGAGCATGGTGCGCATCGCGGCGCTGTTGTGGCGGCGCTGCGAGTAGGCGGCATACAGCCAGTGGTCGCTCGGCATGTGCTCGCGCAGCACCGGCACCAGCGCGCCGCGCTCCAGGTGCGACTGCGCCAGCGGCTCGGGCACGTAGGCCACGCCCGCGCCGCGCAGCGCCAGCTCGATGAGCGCAACGGCGTCGTTGGCCTCCATGCGGCTGTGCACCGGCACCTCGACCGCCTTGCCGCCGGTCTCGAAGGGCAGGTGGGTGGTGGGCTTGGCCGAGTAGCTCAGCACGTCGTGGCGGCCCAGGTCTTCGGGCACCGCGGGAATGCCGCGCCGGGCCCAGTAGGCCGGGCTCGCGCAGACCACCATGTCGAAAGGCACCAGCCGGCGCACGATCAGGTTCATGTCGTCGATGCGCCCGCCCGTCAGGTGGATGTCGATGCCTTCCTCGATCAGGTCGAGGTCGTCATTGGTGAACACCAGGCTCACGTACACGTCGGGGTAGAGCTGGATGAACTCGGCGATCACGTCGGACAGCCAGCCCGCGATCAGCCCGTGCGGCGCGCTCATGCGAAGCCGCCCCTGCGGGTGCGAGCCGTGGGCCTGCAGGTCGTTGAGCGTGTTCTCGGCCATGGCCACCAGCTCGGTGCTGCGGTCGAGCAGCACCTGGCCGGCATCGGTCAGGCTCAGCGAACGGGTGGAGCGGTTGAGCAGGCGCACGCCGCTGCGCGTTTCGAGTTCGGCCACGTAGCGGCTGACCGTGGCTTTCGACATGCCGAGCGAAATGGCCGCGCGGGAGAAGCTGCGCCGGAACGCCACTTCGCGGAATGTTTTGATGAGATCGAGGCCGTCCATGATGGGCGCATTGTTCCAGCATCGGGGGTGGGGCCGCGGGCCGTAGGGGCATCCCCCGTTTTCCCTTCCTAGCGCGTGCGCTGCTTCGCCACGAACTCCGGGGTCACCGCTGCGCCCTGCTTGTTTCCGAATTGCGCGATGACGTAGTTGGCGAGCGCCGCGACCTCGGTGTCCGTGTAGGCCTTGCCGAACGCCGGCATGTAGACCTCCTGGTCGCGCACGCGCATCTTCACGCCCTGCAGGATCATCTGCGTGACGTTGGCGCCGTCCGGGTCGTTCACGCCGCGCGTCCCCAGCAGCGACGCGTTGGCGCTCTGCTGGCCTTGTCCGTTCCACTGGTGGCAGCTCGCGCACGCCGCGGCGAAGAGCCGCAGCCCCTGCTCGTGGCCTTCGGCCGTGCTGGTGGCGGGCGCTGCCGCGCTCGCGGCCACGGCCCATGGCGCCTTCGCATCGACTTCGATCGGGTTCTTGCCGGCCTTCGCGGGCACCGTGCGCAGATAGCTCACGAGCGCCGAGGCGTCCTCCGGCTTCAGGTACTGCAGGCTGTGCTCCACCGCCTCGCCCATCGGCCCCGAGGCCGAGCCGCGGCCCGCTGCGTGGCCGGTCGTCAGGTACGAGGCAACCTCGGCATCGCTCCAGGCGCCGATGCCGTGCTTCGCGTCCGACGTGATGTTGTAGGCGCGCCAGCCCTGGATCGATTCGCCCGCGAGGTTGTTGTCCGCATCCATCGCGAAGGCGAAGTCGCGCGGCGTGTGGCATTCCGCGCAGTGGCCGAGCGCCGTGGCAAGGTACTTGCCCTGGTTCCACGCAGGCGGCTTCGACGCATCGGCCTCGAAGCGGCTGCTCTTGAAGAAGGCCGCGTTCCACAAGCCCATCGCCCAGCGCTGGTTGAACGGAAAGCCCAGGTCGGCCTCCCGGTTCGGCTGGCTCACCTTGGGCAGGCTGAACAGGTAGGCCTTGATCGCAAGCACGTCATTGCGGCTCAGCGCGGTGTACGAGGTGTACGGGAACGCCGGGTACAGGCGTTTTCCGTCCGCGCGCACGCCATCGTGCAGCGCGCGCACGAAGTCGTCGTCGCTCCATTTGCCGATGCCCGTTTCCGGGTCTGCGGTGATGTTCGACGAGTAGATCGTGCCGAAAGGCAGCACGAAGGGCAGGCCGCCCGCGAAGGGCTGCCCCTTGCCGCCGGGCACGGTGTGGCATGCGATGCAGTCGGCCGCCTTGGTGAGGTATTCGCCGCGCACGAGCAGCGCCGCATTGGCGGGCGCGCCGGCCAGCACCGGCGCCTCGCCCTCGGACTTGTCGCTGCGGTTCAGGAAGAAATACAGCGCCGCACCCACGACGAACACCGCCACCAGCAGGTTGAACAGCCGCTTCATGCTGCACTCCTTGCGCCGAGCCCGGAGGGCCCCGCATCGGCGATCTTCTTCTTCAGCGCCTCCTTGTCCTGCGCCAGCAGTGCGCGGTTCACCGGCAGCGCGCGCAGCCGCACGCCCGTCGCCGCGAAGATCGCGTTGGCCAGCGCCGGCGCGGCGATGGCGGTGCCGACTTCGCCAAGCCCGCCGGGCGCTTCGCCGCTCTTCACGGTGTGGACCTCGACCGTCGGCGCCTCGTTGATGCGCAGCATCCGGTAGTCGTGGAAGTTGCTCTGCTCGATGGCCCCCTCGCGCAGCGTGATCTCGCTGAAGAGCGCCGCGCTCAGCCCGAACAGCAGCCCGCCCTGGATCTGCGCCTCGATGGAGCCTGTGTTCACGGCAATGCCGCAATCGACCGCGACCACCGCGCGCCGCATGCGCACTTCGCCCTGCGGCGTGACCTCGGCCTCGACGATGGCGCACACGCGGCTGCCGAAGGCATCGCCCACGGCCACGCCGCGTCCGACGCGCGCCGCCAGCGCGCCCTGGCCCCAGCCGATCTTGCCGGCCGCCAGGTCGAGCACCGCGAGCGTGCGCGGGTTCTTCTTCAGCATGGCGCGCCGGTAGGCCACGGGGTCTTTCTTCGCGCGGTGCGCCAGCTCGTCGATGAAGCTCTCCATCACGAAGAGGTTGTGCGTCGGCCCCACGCCGCGCCACCAGCCGACGTTCAGGCCCGCCGGCATGTCGTGCCGCACCCACTCGACCTTGAGGTTCGGCAGGTCGTAGCAAGGTTCGGCCACGCATTCGATCAGGTCGCTGTCCATGCCGTCCTTGCCCATGAAGGCGGGGGCCCAGCGGCCCAGCACCGTGCCGCCCGCGATGCGGTCGCCGAACCAGAGGATCTGGCCGTCGCCGTCGACCACGGCCGAGATGTCGTCGTGGTACATCGGGCGCACGATGTCGTGGCGGATGTCTTCCTCGCGCGTCCATACCACCTTGAGCGGGTAGGGCACCTGCTTGGCGAAGGCCACGGCCTGCTCGACCGAATCGGTCTCCAGCCGGCGGCCGAAGCCGCCGCCCAGGTACTGGTTGTGCAGCACGACCTTGTCTTCAGCAACGCCCGCGATCTTGGCCGCGGCGCTCACGCAGCGCGTCGGCACCTGCGTGCCGACCCAGATCTCGCACTGGTCGGGCCGCACGTGCACCGTGGTGTTGAGCGGCTCCATCGTGGCGTGGGCCAGCATCGGCAGGTCGTAGGTGGCCTGCACCAGCGTGCCTTCGGGCCGCTTGCCGGTTTCCTTGCCGACGATGGCCTTGTCCTTGGCCAGCGCGTTGGCCAGCGACGCGCGCAGCTGCTGCGTGGTGAGCGCGGCGTTCTGCCCCGGCGTCCACTGCACCTTCAATGCATCGAGTCCGCGCTTCGCGGCCCAGAAGTGCTCGCCCACCACGGCCACCGCGTCCTTGATGCGCAGCACGTCGACCACGCCGGGAATCGCCCGCGCCGCCTTGTCGTCCACCGAGGCCAGCACGCCCCCGAGCGTGGGGCAGGCCCTGACCGTGGCCACCTTCATGCCCGGCAGGCGCACGTCGATGCCGAATTGCGTGGAGCCGTCGACCTTGCCGGCCGAATCGACGCGCCGCAGCGGCTGGCCGATCAGCTTGAAATCCTTCGGCTCCTTCAGCGTCACCTTTTCCGGCATCGGCAATTTGGCAGCGGCACCGGCGAGTGCGCCGAAACCGAGCTGCCGGTTGGAGGCCGCGTGGCTCACCACGCCGCGCGCGACCGTGCAGCCCGCGGGGTCGACCTTCCACTGCGCGGCGGCGGCGCCCACCAGCAGCGTGCGCGCCACCGCGCCCGCCTCGCGCAGCACGCCGTAGGTGCCGCGCGTGCTGGTCGAGCCGCCGGTGATCTGGCCGCCGAGCAGCGGCATGCCGTAGAGCGCTTCGCTCGGCGGCGAATGTTCGACGCGCACCTGGTCGAGCTCGACGCCCAGTTCCTCGGCCAGCAGCATCGCCGAGCCGGTGTAGATTGCCTGGCCCATCTCGGCCATCGGCATCACGAGGCGCACGCCGCCGTCGGCATCGATGCGGACAAAGGCATTGGGCGCGAATGCCGGGTTGCCGTCCGCGAGCGCGGCGGCCGCGTCGCCCGGCTGCTGCCTGGGGCTGATCGCGGCAAAGGCCTTGCCCGCGCCGAACCAGGTGAAGGCCAGCGCCAGGCCGCCGGCCTGCAGGGCGCTGCGCCGGCTGATGCCTGCGGCGGGCTTCACGATGCGCTCCTGGCCGGCATGGCAACCACCGACTGCAGCACCTCGGCCTTGCCGGTTGCGGCCTGCTTGATGGCCGCGCGGATCCGCGAGTAGGTACAGCACCGGCAGACGTTGCCCGCCATGGCCAGGTCGATGTCGGCATCGCTCGGGTTGGGCGTGCGCTGGATCAGCGCGGCCGCCGACATGATCTGGCCGGACTGGCAGTAGCCGCACTGCACCACGTCGACGTCGAGCCAGGCTTTCTGGATGCTCTTGCCCGCAGGGGTCTGCGAGACGGCTTCGATGGTGGTGATGGCCTTCTTGCCGATCGATCCGACCGGCAGCACGCACGAGCGCACGGGCTGGCCGTCGAGGTGCACGGTGCAGGCGCCGCACTGGGCGATGCCGCAACCGAACTTGGTGCCGGTCAGGCCGACGATGTCGCGCAATGCCCAGAGCAGGGGCATGTCCTCGGGCGCGTTGACGGCAACGGACTGGCCGTTGATGTTGAGATCGATCATGGGCCCTGCCTTTTCTCTGGGGTTCGCCGTGGGTGGCAGCGAACCATAGCGCGACTTCGGAAAGCGCGCTTGGCGGGCAGGGCAGCGATCGACCGGGTTGCCCGGACTTCATCGACGGGTGCTCATCGAACGCACCCGAAGGTATTCATCGCCGTGCGGAGACGGCGGCCGAGACCCGCAGGAGCCTCAGGCGGGGGTCGCCTGCGCAGGCGCCTGCAGCGGCGGCGTGCCGGTCTTGAACATGCTTGCGAGCTGCGCGCGCAATTCCGGCGTGTCGGCATGGCCGTGGACGGCCACGGCGTGCTGGACGGCGGCATCGAGCAGTTCGCTCTCGCTATCGGCGGAGAGCGCGACACTGCAGTTCATCGTGCTTGGAAACTCGCGGCAGTCGATGTATTGGCGTGACATGGTGGCTCCTGGAATGCCCTTTCGGGCGTGATTCGAAGGCTAGGCCGGCCGGCAGGGGCCGGCCGGGGGCTACCCATGCAGGCGTCAAACCGTGTTTCGTCGATGGCCATGTGTATCCCCGCCGCCGGCAGGCGGCCTGCGCGCCCCGTGTCTGCCTATACTGCTTTGGTGGTGAACTTTGGTGGCAAAGGGCCTGCGAGCATCCTGCGTCTCGATGCGTGCAGGCGCCATACGCAGCAATGCGTATGCACCGTGAAAGGGGCATGCCATGACACACCTGATGCGCAACGACCGAGCGGGCGCGCTTCGCCTGCTGGAGCAGCTGGAGTCCGGGCATTCGCCGATGCGGCCCCATGGCGCCGGCAGCAGCGGCCTGCGCACAAGTCCGCGCATCGCCGCCAAGGCACCGGGCCGCAGCGAGTTCCGCCGCGCCGCATGGCAGGCCGACCGCTACCGGCGCGCGGGGCTGGAGCATGCGGTGGCGGTGGCCTTCCTGTACCGGCTCGCCTGCCGCGCCGCGGTTCCGCTGCCTGATGTGCCGCTCTCCGATGCCCCGCTGGCCGGCCTCACACCGCGCGAGGGCGACGTCATGCACTGGCTCTCGCGCGGCAAGACCGACGCCGAGATCGCCGCGCTGCTGGAGATCAGCCCGCGCACCGTCCACAAGCACCTGGAGCATGTGTACGTGAAGCTGGGCGTCGAGACGCGCACTGCGGCCGTGGTGCGCGCGCTTGCCATGGGCAGGACCTCCTGAGATCCTGTCTGCGGTCTGCTTTGTTCAGGGCGCGATCACGCCGACGGGGGACATTCGCGGAGGGGAGTACCCGGTGGCCTGTGTACGCGCCCTCAACTGACGACCGCACCGCCCCTCGCCCTCAGCGCGAGGCCACCGCCACCGGCGCATCGGCCGGCGATGCGGAGCGCCCGATCATCCACGCGCACGCCGCCGACACCACGCCGGCGAACAGCACGTACATGCAGATCTGCCACGGCTGGCCGCCGCCCGACTTGAGCAGCGCAGTGGCGATGATCGGCGTGATGCCCGAGGCAAAGATGCCCGAGAACTGGTAGACGAAGGAGATGCCGGTGTAGCGCACCTTGGCATCGAACAGGTCGCAGAACAGCGCCGCCTCCGGCCCGTACACCGAGGCATACAGGATGCCGAACGGGATGATGATCGCGAGCCACACCAGCAGCACGCTGCCCCCGCTGTGCGTCATGAGCCAGAAGCCCGGAAACGCCGACACCGCCGTGATCAGCGAACCCCACATGTAGACCTTGCCGCGCCCCATCCGGTCGGACAGGCGGCCGAAGAAGGGAATGAAGAAGATCATCACCACGGCCGCGGCCATCACGCCCAGCAGCGCGTCGGTGCGGCTGATCTTGAGCGTGCCGGTCAGGTAGTTGATGGAGAACACGCCGAAGATGTTGAAGAACACACCGTCGATGTAGCGCGCGCCCATGCCCTTGAGCACGTTGCCCGGATAGCGCCGCAGCATGTCCATGAACGGAATGCGCAGCTCCGCGTTGCGCGCCTTCACGGCCGCGAACTCCGGCGTTTCCTGCACGTGCAGCCGGATGTACATGCCCACGCCCACCATCACGCCGGAAATCAGGAACGCGATGCGCCAGCCCCATGCGAGGAACTGCGCGTCGGTCAGCAGCCACGACAGCAGCGCCACCACGCCCGAGGCCATGCACAGGCCAATGGCCAGCCCGATCTGCGGCAGCGAGGCATAGAAGCCGCGCTTGCCCTTGGGCGCGTATTCATACGCCATCAGCACCGCGCCGCCCCATTCGCCGCCCAGGCCGATGCCCTGCGCCACGCGAAGCAGAAGCAGCAGCAGGGGCGCCGCGAGGCCGATCTGCGCATAGGTGGGCACCAGGCCGATCAGGAAGGTGGCCACGCCCATGATGATCAGCATGCTCTTGCGGCCGATCTTGTCGCCGAAGTGGCCAAAGATCACGCCGCCCAGCGGCCGCGTGACAAAGCCCACGGCAAAGGTGGTGTAGGCCAGCAAGGTCGACACCACCGGGTCGCTGCCCGGGAAGTAGAGCTTGTTGAACACGATGCCGGCCACCACGCCGTACAGGAAGAAGTCGTACCACTCGATGGTGGCGCCCACCAGGGCCGAGGCCACCACCCTGCGAATCGCTTTCTCGTCGCTTGTGCTCATGTCGTTGTCTCCGATGTGGTTGTCGCGGCGGCTGCCGCCCTGACGTCCTCCCTGATCATGTCGACGGCCTTCTCGGCCATCATCACGGCCGGTGCGTTGGTGTTGCCCGACACCAGCGTGGGCATGGCCGAGCAGTCGACCACGCGCAGCCCGGCCACGCCGTGGACGCGGAGGCGCGCATCGACCACCGCGAGCGGGTCGCTGCCCATGCGGCAGGTGCCCGTGGGATGGAAGATGGTGGCGCCGTTGTTGCGGCAGAACTCCAGGAGCTCGGCATCGCTCGCGGCCTCGGGGCCGGGCTTGACCTCGCGCTTCACGTAGGGCCGCATCGCGGGCGCCTCGGCAATGGCGCGCGCCGCCTTCACGCCGGCCACGGTGGTGGCGCGGTCGAGCTCGGTGGCCAGGTAGTTGGGCTGCATCTCGGGCGGCTCGGCCGCGTCGAGCGAGCGGATGCGCACGTGCCCGCGCGACTCGGGCCGCAGCTGGCACACCGACATCGTGAAGCCCGAGTACGGATGCACCTTGCCGCCCGCCATGTCGGCCGAGAGCGTGGCCACGTGGAACTGGATGTCGGGCGTCGCGGCCACCGGCCGGCCGTTTGCGTCCTTCAGCGCGCGCATGAAGCAGCCGCCCTGGTTGATGCCCACCGCGAGCGGGCCGGTGCGGCGCATCAGCCATTCCAGGCCCATGCTTGCCTGGCCGAACCAGGAGTTGAGTTGGTCGTTGGTGGTGATGGGCTTGCTGCACTCGTAGCCCAGCCGGATCTGCAGGTGGTCCTGCAGGTTCTCGCCCACGCCCGGCAGCACCTGCACCGGCGCAATGCCCATGCGCTCGAGCAGCGCGCGAGGGCCGATGCCCGAGAGCTGCAGCAGCTGCGGCGACTGGATCGAACCGGCCGACAACAGCACCTCGGCGCGGCAGCGCGCGGTTTTCATCTCGCCGCCCTGGCGATAGGTGACGCCCACGGCGCGCCGGCCGTCGAACACCAGCCGGCTGGCCAGCGCATCGGTCTCGATGCGCAGGTTCGGCCGGTGGCGCGCCGGCACCAGGTAGGCCTTGGCGGTGCTGCAGCGCCAGCCCTTGTGCGTGGTGAGCTGATAGTAGCCCGCGCCTTCCTGCGCGGCGCCGTTGAAGTCGTCGGTGCGCGGCACGCCGATCTGCTGCGCGCCGCCGATGAAGGCCTCGATGAGTTCGTGCTTCGCTGCAATGTCCGACACCTTCAGCGGCCCGTCGCCGCCGTGGAAGGCGTTCGCGCCGCGCTCGTTGCCTTCGCTGCGGATGAAGTAGGGCAGCACCTCGTCATAGCCCCAGCCCGCATTGCCGAGCGCGGCCCAGTGGTCGTAGTCCTCGCGCTGGCCGCGGATGTAGATCAGTCCGTTGATCGAGCTCGAGCCGCCCAGCGTCTTGCCGCGGGGCCAGTAGATGCGCCGGCCGTTCATGTTGGGGTCGGGATCGGTCTCGAAGCGCCAGTTGTAGGTGGGGCTCCACATCGTCTTGCCGTACCCGATGGGCAGGTGGATCCAGAGCGACCGGTCCACCGGGCCCGCCTCGAGCAGCAGCACGCGCGTGGCCGGGTCTTCGCTCAGCCGGCCAGCCAGCACGCAGCCGGCCGAACCGGCGCCGACGACGATGTAGTCGAACTCTTCATCACGCATGCAGGGCACCCGGGGAGTGGAACAATCGCTTCGCTTGCTTGCATCCTAGGTTATTGTTTTTCGGAACGCAATGTTCCATTTTTAAGGTTTACCCGCATGCCACGTCCCGCGCGCCCCGCAGCCGCCGTGTCTTCGCCATCGCTTTCCGTGCCCGCCGCGGAGGAGTCCGCCTCCGGCTCGTCGGCCGAGCGCAGCCTGCGCCTGCTGGCCCTGCTGGCCAGCGAAGGCCGCGCCCTCACGCTCGCCGACCTGGCCGCGCAGCTGGGGCTGCCCAAGGGCACGGCGCACCGCATCTGCACCCAGCTGCTGGCCACCGGCTTCCTGGCGCGCGACGTGGACGAGCGTTCGTTCAGCGTCGGCCCCGCGCTGCGCAAGCTGGCCTTCGACACCCTGAACCACGGCACGGTGCGCGGCCTGCGGCACGAGGTGCTGTCCGAGCTCGTGCGGCAGGTGGGCGAGACCTGCAACCTCACCACGCTCGACGGCGCCCAGGTGCTGTACCTCGACCGCGTGGAGGCGAAGTGGCCGCTGCGGCTCACGCTCGACGTCGGCTCGCACGTGCCGCTGCACTGCACCGCGAGCGGCAAGCTGTTCCTCGCACAGATGCCGAAGAAGGAGCGCGACGCGCTGATCGACCGGCTGCCGCTGCCGCGCATGACGGCCAACACGCTCGTCAAGGCCGATGCGCTGCGCACCGAATGCGATGCGATCGCCAGGCGCGGCTATTCGCGCGACTGCGAGGAATTCATCGCGGGGCTGGTGGCCGTGGCGGTGCCGGTGCGCGACGCGGCCGGGCAGGTGCGCGCGGCGCTCGCGGTGCACGCGCCGACCGCGCGCATGTCGATGGAAGAGGCGGTGAAGCGCATCGATGCGCTCAAGGCCGCCGCGCAGCGCATGGGCACGCTGCTCTGAGCGCAGGCCCTTTGGCTTGCGGTGCGACGCCTCAGCGCCACTGCAGCAGCAGCGACCACGGCTGCCAGCTCATGTGGCGCTCGGTGCAGCCCGCCGCGCCGATGGTGCAGCCGGCGGGCAGGTAATAGCTGGGATCGAGCGTCCGCGTGCCGGGGGCAAAGTCGAGCCGCCTGCGCGTGACCGACTGCAGCACGTTGCCGCCGATGGTGTCGAAGCCCCGCTCGTCGACCTTCACCACCACGTCGCAATGCATCGGCAGCGGCTCGCCGCCCGTGGCCCGCGTTGCCAGCACGGCGCCGATCCTTTCGAAGCTGTCGAGCTCCGATGCCGCGCCGCGCGTGTGGCAGGCCAGGTCGCCCACGCGCGGCGGCGTGCGCGCGAGGTCGCAGGCGCGCATCGCGTAGCGCGTCTTGTGGCCGGCGGCCTCGGCCGTGCCGGCCTGCCAGGCGGCGCCTGCGTAGTCCGCATGCGCTTCCGAGAACACGAACTCGTCCGCGCCCAGCCCCGCCTGCTGCGCGAGCCAGCTCACGAAGGCCGCCGACCATGGCGTGTCGATCGCCGCCACGCGGTTCACCGCGGTGGCCATCGCACGCAGCTCGGCCGCGTCGAGGCCCTGGTCCAGCCCCACGCCCAGCCCTCGCAGGTGCGAGGCGCTGGCCTGGCTGAGCGCCTGCAGCAGCAGCGTGCGGTCGGCCGGTTGCAGCGCGCCGAAGCGCACCAGCGACGGCAGCGGGGTGCGGGGCTGCGGCACCGCCTCCCAGTAGCCGAGCACGCGCTGCCACGGCGCGGCGCTTGCGAGCGTGGGGCGCGAATCCTCGGCTTCGGAACGGCCGGATTCGATGAGCCGGCCTTCGGCGTCCATCGTCTGCGCGCCGAAAGCCTCGTGCTCGCGCTGCGCGGCGGCGGCCATCGCGAGAGCGCGCGGCGGCGGAATCCGCGCGGCGGTGTTGAGGCAAGCCGATTCGGCGGCGGCACCTGCCGATGCAAACAGGAGCACCGTGGCCGCCGCAAGCGCGCGTCCCGGTGGCCGAGAAAAGAATGAAGAAGTCAGCATGTCGCGCGCAGCATAGCCAGCGCGGGCGCTGCCGTGCGGAATCTTGCCGCTCAGGCCATGGCCAGCGCGGCCACCGAGCGCGCCACGCTCACGGCCGCCAGTGCCACCAGCAGGTTCAGCACATGCCGGCGGAACTGCGCGGGCGACACGCCCTTGAACGAGCGCTGGCCCCACCAGATGCCGGCCAGCATCGCGGGCGCGAGCCACAGCGCCCACTTCAGCGTGCCGGCCCCGAGCAGGTGGCCCGACGCGGCATGCGCGGCCGCGGGCATGAGCGCGGCGCTTGCGAGCGACACCACGTCGCTGAAGAGCAGCAGCGCGATCATGGTGGCGCGCAGGGCGGCCGGCGCCATCGCGGTGGTGCTCAGCAGCACCGCAATGGCAATGCCGCCGATGGCCGCCACGCCGTTGATGAAGCCCGAGGCCAGCCCGGCCGCGAAGCGCACCGCGCGCGTGGGCACCAGCGTGGCACGCGTTCCCGCGCGCAGCAGCAAGGCGGCGGCCATCAGCAGCGCGCCGATCAGCAGGCGCAGCGGCGTCTCGGGCAGCCAGGCCAGCAGCGCGACACCGAGCGGAATGAACAGCAGGTTGCCCAGCATCAGCCAGCCGAGCCAGGGCATGTCGACATCGCGTGCAATGCCGCGCAGCTGGCTCAGGCTCGCGAGGATCTCGAGCATGAAGATGGCCGGCACCACGAGCGCGGGCGACACCACCAGCGAGAGCCCCGCCACCGTGACGGCCGAGAAGCCGAAGCCCGCAAAGCCCCGCACCACGCCGGCCGCGAACACCACGCACAGGCTGTAGGCGAGCAGCGCCGGCGCCAGCGGCGGCACCAGCAGTTCCGCCAACGTCATAGGTCGAAAAGCGGCAGCAGCTTCAGCCGTTGCACCTTTCCGGAAGGCCCGCGCGGCAGGTCCGTGACAAAGCGGTAGTGGCCCGGTGCCTTGTAGCGGCCGAGCGCCTCGGCGCTGAAGGCGCGCAGTTCGTCTTCGGTGCAGGCGCAGCCGTCGCGCAGCACGATGCACACGCCGATCTCCTGGCCGTAGTGGCGGTCGGGCACGCCCACCGCCGCGGCCTCGAGCACCGCAGGGTGCCGCAGCAGCGCCTCGTCGATCTCGCGCGGCGCGATGTTCTCGCCGCCCTTGATGATCAGTTCCTTGATGCGGCCGGTCACGAAGAAGAAGCCATCGGCATCGCGGTGGCCGAGGTCGCCGGTGCGCAGCCATCCGTCGGGCGTGAAGCTCGCGCGCGTGGCTTCCTCGTTCTTGTAGTAGCCGCGCATCACGTTGGGGCCGCGGATGGCCAGCTCGCCGGTGCTGCCGTCGGGCACCTCGGCCAGCGCGGCATCGATGACGCGCGCCTCGCAACCCGAGGCACGGCCCACCGAGCCGAGCTTGCGCAGCGCGGGATCGAGCGGGTTCGAAAAAGACGGTGCCGCGGTTTCGGTGAGGCCCATGGTCTCGACGATGCCGATGCCGAACTTCTGCTCGAAGGCACGGTGATGCTCCGGCGGCAGCGCGGCCGATGCCGAGCGGCAGAAGCGGATGGCAGCGGTCTGCGCGGGCGGCGGCTCCTCGCCTTCGAGCAGGTACGAGATCATGGTGGGCACCACGTTGATCCAGCTGCACCGCGTGTCCGCCGCCTGCTGCCAGAAGCGCCCGGCCGAGAACTTCGGCGGCATCGCGAGGCTGCCGCCATGGGCGAGCGGCGCGAGCATGGTCACGGCGAAGGCGTTGATGTGATAGAGCGGCAGCACGGCCAGCACGCGGTCGGCGGGCTGCAGCGCATGCTCGGCGCTGATCGCATGCGCGTTGGCCGCGAGGTTGCCTTGCGTGAGCATCACGCCCTTGGGCATGCCGGTGGTGCCCGAGGTGTACATCAGCAGGGCCACGTCGCCGGCGGCGGGCGGCGCAGCCTCATGCAGGGGCTCCGCCTGCGCCTCCTGCGCTTCGCCCGGCAGCGCATCGGCGTCGGGGCTCGCCACCAGCAGCTCGACCGGGCGGCCGATGCCATCGAGCATCGCGCGCACGCGTGCTTCCCATTCGGGCGCGACGCACACCACGCGGCAATCCGAATGCGCGAGCACATAGCGCATCTGCTCGGGCTGCGACAGCAGGTTGACCGGGTTCACGCACAGGCCGCCATGCATGGCGCCGAGCAGCAGGCGCAGCGTCTGCAGGCCGTTGGGCATGACCACCGACACCGTATCGCCCGGCCGCGCGCCATGCGCGTGCAGCACCGCCGCCACCGTACGGCAGCCACGCGCGAGCTCGCCAAAGCCGATGCTCTTGCGCCCACCCTCGGTGGAAAGCGCATACACCGCCTGCGGCCGTGCCGCCGCCTGCAGCTCGATCAGCTCATGAACGGTGGAGGCCGCCACGTTCAGCTTGCACCGTATTCGGCGAAGTAGGCGCCGAAGATGTCGTCCTCGCTGGGCACCCGCTCCGGAATCGGCCGCGACACGCGCGTGATGTTCAGGTAGTGCCGATAGTTCATGTTGTCGGAGAAGTTGTTCTTGCCCCAGGTGCCGCAGCCCATCGACAGCGAGAACGGCAGGCCGTTGTCGAAGCTGCCGCCGGTGGCGATGCAGTGCGCCTGGTCGACGATCACGCGCGACACCGGCAGCGTGAGGCCGAGCCTCAACGCGCGCTCGGGCACCGTGCTGTGCAGGCCGACCGAATGGCCCGCGCCTTCGTAGGCATAGATGCGCTCGACCGTGGCGGCAGCCTCGTCGAAATCGCGTGCCGAATAGATCGCGAGCACCGGGCTCAGCTTCTCGCCCGAGAACGGATGCGCGTGGCCCACGCCGTCCTCGGCCACCATGAGGACGCGCGGGTCCCTCGCCGCAATGGCCAGCCAGCCCTCGCGGTTGGCGCCATCGAGGGCCGCCGCGCGCTCGGCGATCACGCGCGCCGACTGGCCGATGACGGCGGCGGAGAGCTTGCCATCCGGCCACATCAGCGACTGCAGCGTGGCCTTCTGCGCGGCCGCGAGCATGAACGCGCCGCGGTCCTTCAGCGCCGAGAGCATCTGCGCGCGCACCGCGTCCACGATCACCAGGCTGTTCTCCGACGAGCAGCTGGTCGCGTTGTCGAAGGTCTTGGAAAGCAGGATGCGGTCGGCCGCCGCGTTCACGTCGGCCGTTTCGTCGACGATGCCCGCCACGTTGCCCGCGCCCACGCCGAAGGCCGGCGTGCCGCTGGCATAGGCCGCGCGCACGTTGGCCTGCGAGCCGGTGGCCACCACCAGGTCGCACAGGCGCATCAGCTCGGCCGTCG
This sequence comes from Variovorax sp. V116, assembly GCF_041154435.1. Taxonomy (NCBI): domain Bacteria; kingdom Pseudomonadati; phylum Pseudomonadota; class Betaproteobacteria; order Burkholderiales; family Comamonadaceae; genus Variovorax; species Variovorax sp. V116. The sequence goes on along the minus strand of NZ_AP028661.1, from coordinate 3,925,438 downwards.
ATTGCTTGTTGACCGGCGAGGGCAGCAGCTGCACCAGGTCGCGCGGCGCGCCGATGCGGTCGAACTGCGCATGGATGAACTCGATCAGCCGCGCCGCCGTCGACCAGCCCTTGGGCGAGGGCGCGACGATGACCGCGTTGCGCCCCTTGAGCGCATTGATGATCTTGTTGGCCGGCGTGGCGCCCGGGTTGGTGGACGGCGTGACCGCGCACACCACGCCCACGGGCCGCGCAATCTCGATGATGCCGCGCGCCGGGTCTTCCGAAATGACGCCCACCGAGCGCGCACCGCGCAGGTCGCGCAGCAGGCCGAAGGTCTTGCGGTGGTTCTTGCGCACCTTGTCGGGGGCATTGCCCACGCCGGTGTCGGCCACCGCCAGTTCGGCCAGCTCGCGGTTGCGCGCCGGCTCGATGATGGCCCAGCCCGCGGCCACCACGGCGGTGTCGACCTGTGCCTGCGACCAGGTTTCGTAGATGCGCTGCGCGGCGCGGGCGCGCGCCACCAGTTCGGCGATGGGGGAGGAGGGGGAATGTTCCATAGTCGTCATCTTTGCCTTGCGTATTCAGTCGGGGAACACCGCGGAACCGGCTTTGCCGGGCCGCTGGTGTTGCCCCCGGTAGGGGGTGGGAGAAGCGACACGAAGTGCGCGGAGCCTGGGGGCGAGCTCTAGTCCACCTTGATGCTGGCTTCTTTTGCGAGCTTCTGCCAGCGCACGAGTTCCGTGGTCACCACCTTGCCCAATTGCTCCGGCGTGCCGCCGACGCCTTCGCTGCCCTGCGCCAGCAGCTTGTCGCGGATCTCCGGTTCCTTGACCACCGTGTTGATGACGCGGTTGAGCTTGTCGATGGTGGGCTGCGGCGTCTTCGCGGGCACGAACACCGCGTACCAGGAGTCGACGTCGAAATCGGCAATGCCCGCCTCCTGCATCGTGGGCACGTCGGGGAAGGCGGCGCTGCGCTTGGTGGTCGACACCGCCAGCGCCTTGAGCTTGCCGGCCTTCACGAACTGCGCGGCCGCGGGAATCGACACCCAGAGCAGCGGTACCTGCCCGCCCATCACGTCGGTCACGGCCGGGCCGCCGCCGCGGTAGGGGATGTGCGTCATCTGGGTGCCGGTGCGCAGCTTCAGCAGCTCGCCCGCCAGGTGCCCGGGCGAGCCGTTGCCCACCGAGGCGAAGGAAAGCGAGCCCGGCTTGGCCTTGGCGAGCGCCACCAGCTCGGCCACCGTGTTGGGCGCGAACTGCGTGTTGGCCACCAGGATCTGCGGCAGCGAGGCGACCAGGCCCACGGGCGCGAAGTCTTTCGCGGTGTCGAACGAAAGCTTGGTGTAGATCGCCGGGTTGATGGTGTGCGAGGACAGCGTGAACAGCACCGTGTAGCCGTCGGGCGGGGCCTTGGCCACGATCTCGGTGCCGATGGAGCCGGCCGCGCCGCCGCGGTTGTCGATGAGCACCTGCTGGCCGAGCAGCGACGAGAAGCGCTCCTGCACGATGCGCGCGATCACGTCGGTGCCGCCGCCGGGCGGGTACGGAACGACGAGCCGGATCGGCTTGTTCGGATAGTCGGTGCCGTTTTGCGCCTGCACGGCAAAGGGCAGAGCCAGGGTGGCCGCGGCCAGCAGCGCAGCGCGCAGCCAGGGGGCGGGGAACAACAGGTTCATTCGAGTCTCCTTCTCCTTGTGGTGGATGCCGACAGCGGCGTCGCGGGCACCGGGCTTGCCCGGTAGCCGAGCGTGACGCTCGCGTCGCGCGCGCAGGCCATGAGGCGGTCGGCCAGTCCGCGCGCCTGCGTCCGCGCGAAGCGGATCGAGGGCACGCTCATGCCGACGGCCGCAACCGCTTCGCCGCGCGCGTTGAACACCGGCACGCCCAGACCGCAGACGCCCAGGCGCCATTCCTCGCGGTTTTCCGCATAGCCGCGAACGCGCGTGCGTTCGAGTTCCGAGAGAAGGGCATCGAAGCTGGTGATGCTGTTCTTGGTGTGCGCCGCGAGCGTGCCGAGCCGCTCGTGCAGCGCGGAAAGGTCCGGCCCGGCCGCGGCGAGCAGGGCCTTGCCCGAGGCCACGCAATACGCGGCCGCCCGGCCGCCGATGCGCGAATAGGCGGCCACGGGCAGGGGGCTGTCGAACTTGTCGAGGTAGACGATCTCGGCGCCGTCGAGCACCGCAAGGTGGATGGTCTCGCCGGTCTGCTGCGCCAGCGCCGCAAGGTGCGGCCGCAGCAGCGAACCCATGTCGGTGGCTTCGGAAACCAGTGCGCCGAGCTCGAACAGGCGCAGGCTCGGACGGTAGGCGCTGGTGTCGGGGTCCTGCACGGCCCAGCCGCACTCGACCAGGGTCTGCAGCGTGCGGTGCGCGTTGCTGCGTGCCATGCCGAAGGCCTGGGCGAGGTCGGTGACGCGGCAGTCGCGCTGTTGCCGCGTCATCCATTCGATGGCGGCAAGGCCTTTGGCGAGGGTGGAATCCATGAGGCTTTTGGTGTTCCAAATATTGGAACGTTGTTCCTGGATGTGAGACGCGATGTTTGGACTGATCGGTTGTTTTGTCAATCGGGGACTTGGATGTAGTTCTAAATGTTTCGGTTTTTTCAGGGCGCGTGCACAGATCACCGGGTACTCCCCTCCGCGAATGTCCCCCGGCCTGCGGCCTCCTCCTTGTACCGGGACTTCTCGCGCAGTCAAGCACGGGTTTGGGTTGGTTTTTCTACCAAGCTGTATCGCTTGCGAGGCATTGAGGATCGAGGCGCAACGAAACGAGGAACAGACTGCACATCTACCGACGGTCTTGTTGCACTGGCACGTGGCCGTGCGGACCCAGATACGAACCGCTCAGCGGGGCTCCATTCATTTCTCGTGATGCCCACTACAACCGGCATCACCAAGGAGGAGTCGAGCTTGCCCGCTGCCGGTCTGACCTGTTCATTGCATCTTCGAACTCACGTCTGGCAAGCAAATAAACAACAACAAAGGGTATCCGAACGGCTGGCGCTACGTCGCGATCACCGCGACGATGACGCCTGGTGGTTTGGTACTGACGTGGTGCGCATCGAAGGGCCGGCCCCGTGCGAACACGGCCCACAGAATGCGTGCGTTCTTGTTGGCCAACGCCACCACGGCCTTCTGCCAGCCGCAGCGCTCGCGCAAGGCCTGCACCCAGCGCGAGATCGGGTCGTCGCGCCTGTGCGCCGTCAGCACTATCGACTTGGCCCCCTGGATCAGCAGCGTGCGCAGGTACGCGTCGCCGCGCTTGGTGATGCGCCCCAGGTTGTTCTTGCCCCCGCTGGAGTTCTGTCGGGGCGTCAGGCCCAGCCAGGCGCCGAACTGTGCACCGTTCTTGAATTGCTTGAAGTCGCCCACGGTTGCCACCACCGCGGAGGCCGTGACCGGTCCCACGCCCAGCAACTGCTCGGCCTGGCGCACCTGCTCGCTGGCCTTGCCGTGCGCGGCAATGCGCTCGTCGCACCAGCGCAGGTGCGCATCGAGTTCCTGCCACTGTGCATACGCTCTGTGCAGCGCCAGCCGGGCAAGGCCGCCGAGTTCATTGCCAGCGTCTTCCATCACATCGGGAAGAACCTGGCGCAGCGCCTCGGGGCTTTGGGCGAACACCAGCCCGAACTCCGCCAGCAGGCCCCGAATGCGGTTGATGCAGGCGGTGCGGTCTGCCTTGACGCCCTCGCGCAGGCGGTGAATGCACAGCATGCTTTGCTGCTCCACGCTCTTGATCGGCACGAAGTGCATGTGCGGGCGCGAGGCGGCCTCGCAGATGGCGGCAGCATCGTTGGCGTCGTTCTTGCCGCTCTTGCCCTGCAGGCGATAGGCCACGACGTGCGCGGCGGCGATGATGCGGGCATCCAGCCCCAGGGCGAGCAGCTTGCGCGCCCAGTAATGCGCACTGGAGCTGGCCTCCATGGCGACCAGGCAGCCCGCGGGCAATTGCGCGCACCAAGCCAGGAATTTAGCGCGCGGCAATGCACGCCCCGTAACGCGCACGCCGGCCGCGTTGACCGCAAAAACCTCAATGACGTGCTTTGCCAGATCGATGCCGACTCGGGTAATCTCGTTCATGGGGCTTCTCCTTCCAAAGGTTTCAGATTGACTTCGCAAATCAATCTTGGCACTCGATGCCGTGACCAGGAAGCGAGAAGTCCCTTCGCATTCATTTCGCTGCGGGGAGCACCCGATGCTCTGTGCACAAGGGCACGCTCTGGGTGCACAGCTGATCAACGACTGCTCTGTCCAACGCTCCCGCTGATGGGGTGCCTTGCGCAGCGAAATCAAGGGGGAGGCCGCAGGCCGGAGGACATTCGCGGAGCAAGGTACCCCGTCGGCGGGAGCGCCGCCCTGAACAGCAGCGCTCAGCTAGCCTCAGCGCCGATGCCGCCCCGCCATCAAGTCGATCACTTCGCGGAAGATGGTGTTACCGGCAGAGGCAGCAAGGTCCAGCACATGGCTACGGCTGTAGTACGGACTCAGATCGAGCCCGACACCAATGCCCGCGATCTCGATGTCGCGCCGCTGCTCCTGCCGCGCCACCACGTCGCGCAGGTGGTGGTCGAGATAGTGCGCATCGTTCGCCAGGTGCGTCGCGCTGTCCATCGGCGAGCCGTCGGAAATCACCAGCAGCAACTTGCGCGCCTCCGGCCGCTCGCGCAGGCGCGTGCAGGCCCAGTCGACCGCTTCGCCGTCGATGCCCTCGCGGAACAGGTCGGCCTTCAGCAGCGCCGCCATCGCGGGGCGTGCGCGGCGCCAGGGCGTGGCGGCGGCCTTGAAGACGATGTGGCAGCGCTCGTTGAGGCGGCCTGGGTGAGGCGGCCTGCCGGCACGCACCCACTCGCGCTGCGCACGGCCGCCATTCCAGGCGCCGGTGGTGAAGCCCAGCACTTCGCTGGCCGCGCCGGCCTGCTCCAGCGCGCGCGCGAACACGTCGGCCATCATCGCGACCGATTCGGCATGCTCCTTCATCGAACCCGAGCAGTCGATCAGGAACGTCACCATGCAGTCGGCCACCGGCTCGAGGCGCTCGGTGCGGAACAGCCGGCGCTCGGTCGGCGAGGCCACCAGCTGCGCGAGCCGGCGGCCGTCGACCAAGCCTTCTTCCTGGCCGCTGTCCCAACCGTCGCGCGTGGGGTCGGCGAGCAGGGCACGCAGTTCGCGGGCCAGGCGCGCGATGTTCACGCCCTGCGCGGCGATGCGGCGGTCGAGCTTTTCGCGGTGGCCGGCGAGCACTTCCCTGCGCGCGAGCGCGGCGGCGTCGTGTTCGCGGTCGTAGGCGGCGGTGAAGACGCGGTAGGCGCCGCCCGCGCCGTCGAGCACCGCGCTGCGGCCCGACTCGGCGGTGGTGAAGCGTTCGATGATCTCGCGGTCCATGTCGGCGACCAGCATGAACACGCTGCGCTTGTCGTCCACATGCGGGTCGCGTGCGTCGCTGCTGTCTTCGCCGGCCTCGTGCAGCATCGCGGCGACGGTGCGCGCGATGGCGAGTGCGTGCACGGCGTAGGCGGCCTGGTCGGCGCGGTCGCGGCGCAGGCCTGCGAGCGCGTGGCCGATCAGCGGCGCAAGGTGAAAGCGCGTGGCTTCGAGCATGTCTTCGGTTTCTTCCACCACCTGCTGGCCGCTCACGCGGGCGCGGCAGATCTGCGCCACGGCATAGAGCAGCAGGCCGCGCGCGGTGTCGGTCAGGCCCGAATGGTGGAAGGCGAGCGACCACTGCTCATGGCGGTGCCGCAGGTTGCGGCGCATGCCCGCCATGATCTCGGGCGCCATGGCTTCGGCGCGGAACTGCTCGAGCATCTCGAACAGCATGCGCTCGACCGGTTCTTCGGGCCGCAGGCTTTCGTGCAGCGCGGCATCGGACACCGTGAGCCGCAGCGCCAACCCATCGGCCACGCCGCGGAAGGAGGCGAAGTCGTCGGTCTCGGGCGAAGGGTGCAGGTGCGGCGCGAACCACGGCAGCGCCACGCGGCCGCGGTGCAGCCGCCGTCCGCGAAAGTGCAGGTCGCGCTCGCCGCAGAAGGCGCGCACCACGCCTGCGCAGAGTTCGGCGACCTGCTCCTCCTGCCGCACGCGGCGCTGCACGGCGCTCGCGGGCATGTCGGTCATTCTTGCGAGCCCGGCGACAGCTGGTGCGACTCCTTCAGTTCCTGGTCGAAGCAGCGCTGGAAATATTCGGCCACGAGCGGCCGCTCCGCGTCGTCGCACTTGTTGACGAAGGACAGGCGAAACGCCAGCGCCGGGTCCTTGAAGATCTCGACGTTCTCGGCCCAGGTGATCACGGTGCGCGGCGACATCAGCGTGGAGAGGTCGCCCGCGGCGAAGCCCTTGCGCGTGAGATCGGCCACGGCCACCATCGATGCGACCAGCCGGCGCCCCGCATCGCCGGCGAGCGAAGGCACGCGCGCCTGCACGATCGCGATCTCTTCATCGGCCGGCAGGTAGTTGAGCGAGGCCACGATGTTCCAGCGGTCGATCTGCGCATGGTTGAGCCGCTGCGCGCCGTGGTACAGGCCGTTGAGGTTGCCCAGGCCGACCGTGTTGGCGGTGGCGAAGAGGCGGAAGAAGGGGTGCGGGTGCAGCACCCGGTTCTGGTCCATCAGCGTGAACTTGCCGCCCTGTTCCAGGATGCGCTGGATCACGAACATCACGTCGGGCCGGCCCGCGTCGTACTCGTCGAACACCAGCGCCACCGGCCGCTGCAGCGACCACGGCACGATGCCTTCCTGGAACTCGGTGACCTGTTTTCCTTCGCGCAGCACCACCGCGTCCTTGCCCACGAGGTCGAGCCGGCTGATGTGGCCGTCGAGGTTCAGCCGCACGCAGGGCCAGTTCAACCGCGCCGCCACCTGCTCGATGTGGGTCGACTTGCCGGTGCCGTGCAGCCCCTGCACCATCACGCGCCGGTCGCGCATGAAGCCCGCAAGGATGGCGAGCGTCACGTCGGGATTGAAGCGGTAGACGGCATCGACTTCGGGCACGTGGTCGTCGCGTTCGCTGAAGGCGGGCACCTGAAGCTCGGTGTCGATGCCGAACACCTCGCGCACGCTCAGCATGCGGTCGGGCCGAAGGTCTGCGATGTCGGTCACGATGGGTTTTCCATAAATGGAGTGGATCAGGCCTGCGCGCGGCTGGTGGTGCCCGCGTCGGCATCGATGCGGCTCAGCGCCTCGGCAGCACGCTGCAATGCCGGCAGCAGCGCCTTCGCCTTCGCGGCATCGAGCCGCATGACCGGCGCCTGCACCGCGATGCACAGGTTCGAGGGGCCGTCGTCGCCCGAAGGCACCAGCGCCGCAATGCACAGCAGGCCGGGCAGGAACTCTTCGTTGTCGATGGCGTAGCCGTCCTTGCGCACGCGCTGCACTTCCTTTTCGAGCGCGTCGGGGTCGGTGAGCGTGCGGGGCGTGTAGGGCTCCAGCGGCGCGTTGGAGAGCAGGCGGCGGCGCTGCGCTGCGCTCATCTGCGCGAGAAAGATCTTGCCGCTGGCCGAGCAGTGCACCGGCACGCGCGAGCCCGAGTGCAGGTAGAAGCGCAGCGGCGCGGCGGTTTCCACGCGGTCGAGGTACACCACCTCGCTGCCCGAGAGCGCGGTGAGGTTGCAGCTCTCGCCGATTTCTTCCACCAGTTGACGCAGCACCGTATGGCGTGCACCGTGGAGGCTGTCGTTGAGCAGCAGGTTCTCGGCCAGCCGCCGCAGCCGCGTACCGATGCCGTAGTGGCGGCCGTCGCCCTCGCGCTGCAGCAGGCCTGCGCCTTCGAGCTGCTGGAGCATGCGGTGCAGGGTGGGCTTGGGCATGCCGGTCTCTTCCACCAGGCCCTGCAGCGAGTAGCGCTGGTCCTTGGCGGCCATGACTTCGAGCAGTCCGAACAGGCGCATGGTGGGTGTGTCGCCCGGCGCCGGCTCCAGGGTTTCGGGCGTGGGCCCCTTGACGATCTTCATGGGCCGGATCATAGTCTTTTTACAAAAAACAAGACAAGACGTACCGGTTTTTGTAAATTGTTTGACGCCAAGGACTTGCCGTCCTATATTCCGCCGGAGAGAAATCGGAACAACCCGTTCCGGCTTTTGAAACCCGCCGACCGCCCCATTCCCTTCAGGAGACGCCTTCCATGAGCCAGAAGCAACCCGCCGCACCCACCCGCGAAGCCGTCGCCGGCGTGCAGAAGATGACGCCCTCCGAGGCCTTCGTCGAAACCATGGTCGCCAACGGCGTGACCGACATCTTCGGCATCATGGGCTCGGCCTTCATGGACGCGATGGACATCTTCGCGCCCGCCGGCATCCGCCTGATCCCGGTGGTGCACGAGCAGGGCGGCGCCCACATGGCCGACGGCTATGCGCGCGTGTCGGGCCGCCACGGCGTGGTGATCGGCCAGAACGGCCCCGGCATCAGCAACTGCGTGACGGCCATCGCGGCCGCCTACTGGGCGCACAGCCCGGTCGTGATGATCACGCCCGAGACCGGCACCATGGGCATGGGCCTGGGCGGCTTCCAGGAAGCCAACCAGCTGCCGATGTTCCAGGAGTTCACCAAGTACCAGGGCCATGTGAACAACCCCAAGCGCATGGCCGAGTACACGGCGCGCTGCTTCGACCGCGCCATCTCCGAGATGGGCCCGACGCAGCTCAACATCCCGCGCGACTATTTCTATGGCGAGATCACCACCGAGATCCCGAAGCCCATGCGCGTGGAGCGCGGCGCGGGCGGCGAGAACAGCTTGAATGCGGCCGTCGAGCTGCTGGCCTCGGCCAAGTTTCCGGTCATCCTCTCGGGCGGCGGCGTGGTGATGGGCGATGCGGTCGAAGAGTGCAAGGCGCTGGCCGAGCGCCTGGGCGCGCCCGTGGCCAACGGCTACCTGCGCAACGACTCGTTCCCCGCGAGCCATCCGCTCGCCGCGGGCCCGCTCGGCTACCAGGGTTCCAAGGCCGCAATGAAGCTGATCGCGCAGGCCGACGTGGTGCTGGCGCTCGGCTCGCGCATGGGCCCCTTCGGCACCTTGCCGCAGCACGGCATGGACTACTGGCCGAAGGACGCGAAGATCATCCAGGTGGAAGCCGACCACACCAACCTGGGCCTCGTGAAGAAGATCACCGTCGGCATCCACGGCGATGCCAAGGCCACCGCCAATGAGCTGCTCAAGCGCCTGCAGGGCAAGACCCTGGCCTGCGATGCCACCAAGGCCCAGCGCGCCGAAAAGATCAAGGCCGAAAAAGCCGCATGGGAAAAGGAGCTCGACGAGTGGACCCACGAGCGCGACCAATTCAGCCTCGACGCCATCGAAGAGGCCAAGGGCGAGAAGACGCCCACCGGCGGCACCTACCTGCATCCGCGCCAGGTGCTGCGCGAGCTCGAGAAGGCCATGCCGCCGCGCGTGATGGTCTCCACCGACATCGGCAACATCAACGCCATTGCCAACAGCTACCTGCGCTTCGAGGAGCCGAGGAGCTTCTTCGCGCCGATGAGCTTCGGCAACTGCGGCTACTCGCTGCCGACCATGATCGGCGCCAAGTGCGCGGCGCCCGACCGTCCGGCCGTGGCCTATGCCGGCGACGGCGCCTGGGGCATGAGCATGGTCGAGATCATGACCGCCGTGCGGCATGACATCCCGGTGACGGCCGTGGTCTTCCACAACCGCCAGTGGGGCGCCGAGAAGAAGAACCAGGTCGACTTCTACAACCGCCGCTTCGTCGCGGGCGAGCTCGAGAGCGAGAGCTTCGCGGGCATTGCCAAGGCCATGGGCGCCGAGGGCATCGTGGTCGACCGGCTCGAGGACGTGGGCCCGGCACTGAAGAAGGCCATCGACATGCAGATGAACCAGAAGAAGACCTGCGTGATCGAGATCATGTGCACCCGCGAGCTCGGCGATCCATTCCGCCGCGATGCGCTGTCCAAGCCGGTGCGCTTCCTCGACAAGTACAAGGACTACGTCTGACCGATTCGCTGTTCACCCTCAACGCCGGGTCGTCGTCGATCAAGGTGGCGCTGTTCGAGGCGCCGGCCGAGGGCGGTGCGCTGCCTGCCGCCCGCTGGTCGGGCCAGGCCGATGGCCTGGGCGCGGGGCTGAAGGCGCGGCTGCGCGTGCGCGATGCCGACGGGCGCACGCTGCACGACGCGGCGCTGGAAGGCGACAGCCGCTCGCACCAGGGCGCGCTGGCCGCGCTGCTCGAATGGCATGCACAACAAGGCGACGGCGGCCGCATCGCGGCGGTCGGCCATCGCATCGTGCATGGCGGCGCGAACTTCGTGGCGCCGGTGCGCATCGACGATGCGGTGCTGGCCGAACTGGCTGCGCTCGAGCCGCTTGCGCCGCTGCACCAGCCGCACAACCTCGCGGGCGTGCGCGCGGCCATGAAGGCTTTCGACGGCGTGCCGCAGGTGGCGTGCTTCGACACCGCCTTTCATGCCAGCCAGCCCGATGTGAACCGCCGCTTCGCGCTGCCGCGCGCGCTGCACGATGCAGGCGTGCGGCGCTACGGCTTCCACGGCCTGTCCTACGAATCGATCGTGACGCAGTTCGCGCAACTGGCGCCGCAGCTGGCACGGCAGCGCGTGATCGTCGCGCACCTGGGCAACGGCGCATCGATGTGCGGCATGGCCGAGGGCCGATCGGTGGCCACGACGATGAGCTTCTCGCCGCTCGACGGCCTCACCATGGGCACGCGCTGCGGGCACCTCGATGCGGCCGTGGTGCTGTATTTGATGCGCTCGCAGGGCATGTCGGCGGACGATGTCGAGAAGCTGCTGTTCCGCGAGTCGGGCCTGCTGGGGCTCTCGGGAATTTCCAGCGACATGCGCGAGTTGGAGGCTTCGGCTGCGCCCGCTGCCGCCGAAGCCATCACGCATTTCATCGAGCAGGTGGTGCAGCACGTGGGCAGCCTGGCTGCGGCGCTGCGCGGCGTGGATGCCATCGTGTTCACCGGCGGCATCGGCGAGAACGCCGCCGCGCTGCGCGAGCGCATCCTTCTGCAGTGCGGCTGGCTCGGCCTTCGCGTCGATGCGGAGGCGAACCGCGCAGGGCATGCGCGGCTCACCACGCCCGGGAGCACCGTCAGCGCCTGGGTGCTGCGCACCGACGAAGAGGCCGTGATCGCGCGGCACACCGCGCGGCTGCTGCGGCTCAGCCAGGCTGGATAGCCGCCGCCTTGATGACGTGCGCCCAGCGCGCGATCTCGTCAGCCAGGAACGCTCCAAAGCGGTCCGGCCCGCGCGCATCGATCACGAAGCCCTGCTGGCGCATGCGTTCATCGAGGCCGGGTTGCGCGAGGATCTTCACCACCTCCGCGCCCAGCTTCTGCACCGCGGCATCGGGCATGCCGGCCGGCGCCATCATGCCGGTCCAGTTCTCGACCTGCAGCGCGGGCATGCCGGCTTCGGCGGTGGTCGGCACATCGGGCAGCAAGGGGTAGCGGGTCTTGCTTGCGATGGCGAGCGCGCGCAGCTTGCCGCCCTTCACATGCGCAATCGACTCCGGGATGTTCGAGAACACCACGTCGAGCTGGCCGCCGATGAGGTCGGTGATGCACGGAGCGCCGCCCTTGTAGGGCACGTGCTGGATGTTGGACTTGTTGAGGTCGTTGAAGAGCGCGAGCGTCAGGTGGGGCGGCGTGCCGTTGCCGCTGGAGCCGGCATTGAGCTTGCGCTCCTTCGCCGCCTCGACGAGGCCCTTCATGTCCTGGATGGGGCTGGCCACGGGCACCACGATCAGCATCGGGCTGCCGGCCAGCAGCGCCACCGGCCGCAGGTCCTTCTGGAAGCTGAACGGCGACTTCGGAAACAGCGTGACGTTGGCCGCGTGCGTCAGCGTGACCGCGAGCAGCGTGTTGCCGTCGGGCGGCGCCTTGGCCACCAGGTCGGCGCCGATCTGCCCGTTGCCGCCGGGCCGGTTGTCCACCAGCACGTTGACCTTCCAGCGCTCGCCCAGCTGCTGGCCGATCTGCCGCGCCATCACGTCCGTCAGGCCGCCCGGCGGAAAGGGCACCACGTAGCGCAGCGTGGTGTCCGGCTTGGGGTAGTCGCCGCCCTGCGCGCGGGCCAGCATCGGCATGAGCGTGCCCAGCGATCCCGCCGCAGCCAGGGCGGTGGTTCCCTGCATCCATTCGCGTCGTTTCATCGTGTTGTCTCCTGTTGTTGTGTGGGTCGTGGCGCCTAGCGTCGCCACTGCGCGAGCAGCGCCTCGGGCACCTCGATGCCCTCTGCCTCGGCGCGCAGCCGCAGTTCCTCGCGCCGCGCGCCGGGCAGGCGCACGCCGTCGTCGCGCAGCATCTCGGCCACCAGCACCTCGACGCGGTCGAGGTAGCCCGCAGATCCCGCGAGCGCGCCGGGGTCGATGACGATGAAGGCCTGGCCGATGCGTGGCCGGTTGCCGGCGTCCTCGAAGAAGCTCGACGCTTCGAAGCCGAACTGTGCACCGATCAGCGCCGTCACCAGCAACTCGACCACCAGCGCCAGCATCGCGCCCTTGGGGCTGGTGGCCGCGCCAATGGGCAGCATCGAGCCTTCGAGCGCAGCCTGTGCATCGGTGGTCGGCTGGCCGTTGCGGTCGACGGCCCAGCCGATCGGTATGGCCTTGCCTTGCTTCGCGGCCACCATGACCTTGCCGCGCGCCACTTCCGAAAGGCTCAGGTCGATGGCGAGCGGCAGCGCATCGCGGCGCGGGAACATCGCCGCCACCGGATTGGTGCCGAAGATCGGATGGCGCCCGCCGGCCGCCGGCATCGCGGCCGGCGAGTTGGCAAAGCCGAGCCCGACCATGCCGGCTTCGGCCACCGGCCGCAAATGGTCGACCACCACGCCGCAATGGTGGCTGTCCGTGACGCCCGCAATCGCAATGCCGAAGTCGCGCGCGCGGCCGATGGCCTCGGCAACGGCCATCTCGCAGGCAGCGAAGGCCAGGCCCTCGTGCGCATCGACCAGCGCGGCCGCGCCTTTCTGGCGGCGCAGCGCCGGCATGGCATTGCCATTCACCCGGCCATTGCGCAGGTGCGTGGCGTACTGGGCCACGCGGGAGAGGCCGTGCGAGCCCAGGCCCTGCGCCTCGGCCAGCACCAGGGCGCGTGCGGCGGCCGCCGCCATTGCCTCGTTCGCGCCGGCCGCGCGCAAGGCCGCGGCCACGGCGCTCCGCGCTTTCTCAAGACTCAGCATCGTCATGGTTCCAGCGCCTCCAGCACCTTCTGTGCAATGAGGCTGCTCACGCGCTCGTTCGACTCGGCCGTCACGCCCGCGATGTGCGGTGTCAGCAGCAGATTGGGGCAGCCCTCGAAATGCGGGCTGGCCGCGAGCGGCTCGGCCTCGAACACATCGAGCGCCGCACCGCCGAGCCGGCCTTCGCGCAGCGCAAGCGCCACGGCGGCTTCGTCGACGATGCCGCCGCGCGAGGTGTTGACCAGCACCGCGCCGCCCTTCATGGCCGCGATGCGCGGCGCATGGAAGAGGTTGCGCGTGCCGTCCACCAGCGGCAGGTGCAGGCTCACCACGTCGGCCTGTGCCACCAGTGCATCGAGGCCCAGCGGCTGCGTGCCCGTGGCGGCGAAGGCGGGGTGGCTGCCGTCCATCATGGCGTCGAAGGCCACCGTGCGCATGCCGAGCGCCTGCGCAAGCCGCGCCGTCAGCTGCCCGATGGCACCGAAGCCGACCAGCCCGAGCGTCTTGCCCGCGAGCTCGCGCCCGTTCGACAGCGCATTGCGCGGCCAGCGCCCCGCGGCCACCGCGGCGGTGGAGCCGTAGGCGCCGCGCAGCAGCAGCATGGCGCTCGCGATCACGTACTCGGCCACGCTCAGTGCATTGGCGCCCGTGGCCGGAATCACCCGGATGCCGCGTGCTTCGCAGCCCGCCACGTCGATGTTGTCCAGGCCCACGCCCAGCCGGCCCACCACCGTGCACTGCGTGAGTGCATCCAGCAGTTCGCCGCGCACCTGCGTGCGGTTGCGCACGATGAGCGCATGGGCCCACTTCGCTTCCTTGTAGAGCCGGGCGCCGTCGTCCACCAGCGCCACGTCGTAGAGAACGTCGTGCCGCTCGCGCAACTGCGCAACCGCGGCGGCGTCCATGAACTCCGCAATCACTATCCGCTTCATGATGCCTGCCATCGCGCGGGCGCCGTCAGGCCGACTCGTACAGCCGCGTCAGCACGAACTCGCGGTGGCCCAGCGCTTCAGCCGCGGTGAGCCGGCCGTTGGCGGTGCGCAGCATGCATTCGAGCAGTTGGTCGCCGGCCTGGTCGAGCGTCATCTCGCGCTGCAGCAGGCCCGAGGTGTCGACGTCGACGTGCTCGCTCATGAGCCGCACCGTGCGCGGGTTGGCGCAGATCTTGATGACCGGCAGGATCGGGTTGCCGATCACGTTGCCCTGGCCCGTGGGGAAGAAATGCACCGCGTAGCCCGATGCGGCGCACAGCGTGACCATCTCGGCCGCCGCGCTGGACGAGTCCATGAACCACAGGCCCGGGCCGGTGGGCACCTCGGCCTTGTCGAGCACGCCGTCCACCATGCACTTCTTTCCGATCTTCTGGATGTTGCCGAGCGCCTTTTCCTCGATGGTCGTGAGGCCGCCCGCGATGTTGCCCTTGGTGGGCTGCGAGTCCGACAGGTCGCTGGTCTTGTGGCGGTTGATCATGTCCTGGTAGCGGTTGAACATGAACATGAAGCGTTCCTTCACGTCGGGCGTGCGGCAGCGGTCGGCCACGATGCGTTCGCCGCCGGTGATCTCGGAGGTCTCGCCGAACACCAGCGTGTTGCCGGTCTCGTAGAGCTTGTCGAAGGCGTTGCCCACGGTGGGGTTGGAGCCGCAGCCCGAGGTGGTGTCGCTCTCGCCGCACTTGGTGGACACCCACAGCTCGTGGATGCCGCAGGGCTCGCGCTGCTTCTCGCTGGCCACCTGCACGAACTCGCGCGCCACCTTGCTCGCGCGCAGGATGGTGTCGTGGTCGCCATGGCCCTCGATGCCGAAGCCGGCCACCGGCTTGCCCGTGGCGGCGATGCCGTCGACCACCTTCTGCGTCCAGCTGTCCTCGATGCCGATGACGACGACGGCCGCCACGTTCGGGTTGCAGCCCGCGCCGATCAGCGTGCGGAAATGCAGCTCCAGGTCGGCGCCGAACTGCAGGCGGCCGTAGGGATGCGGAATGGCCAGCGCGCCCTTGATGTTGTGGGCCACCGCTTCGGCGGCCGCGTTGGAGAGGTCGTCCAGCGGCAGGATGATGACGTGGTTGCGCACGCCGACGCGGCCGTTTTCGCGGCGGTAGCCGAGGAAGGTGGTGTCTTTGGAAATGATGGACATGCGGTGCTTTCTGATTCGTGGGGGAATGGAAGTGGGCGAAGCGGGGCGGTGTCTTACCAGCGCTTGGTCTTGATGTTCTGGACGTGCGCGTGCTCGCCGGCCTTGATCGGCGCGACCACCTTGCCCATGTCGATGCCGTACTTCCACACCGTGTCGCCGGGCGCCATGTCCTTGAGCGCGACCTTGTGGCCGATCGGGATGTCCTGGCGCGCATCGACGCTGGTCATGCGGTCCTCGTCCATGATCCAGCCGCTGAGCGACATGCCGGCCTTGACGCCTTCCACCACCACGACCGCGACCGTGTCCTTCGCGTCGTGCAGAACGAAATGAATCATCGTTGTCTCCTGTTGTGACTCGCTGAGAATTTGCAGCCGGGCCAGTGTCCGAGTGCGCGTCTCCGCGTGTCAAACAGGTCATATGAATGACTTGGATGAATCGCGATGCGGCCGCCACAATGCGCCATGCCCCGCTCGACAGACATCTCCGCGTTCGAACCGATTCCCGCCGAGTCGGCGGGCGCGCCGCTCTACCGGCTCGTCAAGCGCTCGCTGCTGCGCGCCATCGAGTCGGGGCGCTGCGCGGCCGGCAGCGTGCTGCCGAGCGAGAGCGAGCTGGCGGCGGCGCTCGGCGTGTCGATCGGCACGCTGCGCCACGCCACCGACGACCTGGTGGCCGAGCACATCCTCGTGCGGCGGCAGGGGCGCGGTACCTTCGTGGCGGTGCACAACGACGACCGCTTCATGTTCCAGTTCTTCCATGTGGAGCGCAGCGACGGCCTCAGGCAGGCGCCGCAGGTGGAGTTTGTCGCCTTCGAGCGCATGCGCATGGACGAGGAGCCGGCGCAGGCGCTGGGGCTGCGAACCGGCGAGCCGGCCATCCAGATCGACAACCGGCTGCTGCTGCAGGGCCGGGCGGTGATCCACGACCGGCTCACGCTGCCGGCGCTGCTCTTCAAGGGCCTGACCGAGAAGCGCTTTCGCGAGCGGCCGAGCACCATCTACCACCTGTACCAGACCGAGTTCGGCATCACCGTGACGCTGGCGCGCGAACGCGCACGCGCGATGGCGGCCGACCGCAGCGTGGTGCGCATCCTGGGCGTGGCGCCGGGCGCGCCGGTGATGGAGGTGCGGCGCACCGCGCTCACCTTCGGCGACAAGCCGGTGGAGTACCGCGTGTCGACCATCAACACGGCGCAGTACGAATACGTGCACCTGCTGTCGCGGCCGGCCTGAGCGCGTTCGCGTGGGGCTAACGCGCGGCCGGCATGCGCGGCACGGTCGCCCCGCAATGCCGCAGGAAATCCGCCGTCGCGCGGCCCAGCAGCTTGTCGCGGTGCATCACCGTGGCCAGCCGCCGCATGCCGGCCGGCAGCCGCGTGCGCAGCTCGATCAGATGGCCGTCTTCCAGCGCCTGCGCCACCGTGTAGCGCGAGAGGCAGGCCAGCCCGGTGCCCGAAGCCACCACGCGCTTGATGGCCTCGGTGCTGCCGAGCTCGAAGCCCACGCGCACCTGCTCCAGGTTCTGGATCAGCCACGCATCGGTGACCTGCCGCGTGCCCGAGCCGTGCTCGCGCAGCACCCAGGTGGCCTGCGAGAGCTGATGGTGGGTGGCAATGCGCCTGGCGAGCGGATGCCCCGGCGCAGCGACGATCACCAGCTCGTCCTCGCGCCATGCCCGCACCACGAGGTCGGGGTGCGTCTGCGGCCCCTCGATGAAGCCGACATCCACGTCGAACCCCGCCACCGCCTCGATCACGTCGCGCGTGTTGGCAATGTGCAGGTGCACCTGGCTCTGCGGATGCAGCGCCGTCCATTGCGACACGCGCTCGGGCAGCAGGTATTCGCCGATGGTGAAGCTGGCCGCCACGCGCAGCGGCGCCGCATGCTCGCCGCTGAACAGCGCCTCCACCTCGCCGGCCTGGTCGAGCAGGGCCTGGGCCCTGGGCAGCAGCGCGCGGCCGTTCTCGTTGAGCACCAGGCGGCGGCCGAGCCGGTCGAACAGCAGCGCGCCCACGGATGACTCCAGGTCGGCCAGCGCGCTGCTCGCGGCCGACTGCGAACGCGCCACGCGGTCGGCCGCGGCGCGCGTGCTGCCGCCCCGGGCCGTGGCCACGAACACCTCGAGCTGGCGCAGGTTGAGCCGAAGCCGCTGCGCGGTGTGCTGCTGATCTGTTTTTCCGGTCATCGTGAGCGATATTCTCCGCTTTTTCGTTTGATCGATGCTCTCTAACATCGGCGCAGCCCCGCACAATAAAACGAAGGACCGCCAGTGTTCAGTTTCCTGTCCCGAGAGCCCGTCCACGATCCGCTCGCCGCCCCCACGCCCACGGCGGACACCCAGGTCAAGACCACCACCTGCTACATGTGCGCCTGCCGCTGCGGCATCCGCGTGCACCTGCGCGAAGGCGAGCATGGCCCGGAGGTGCGCTACATCGACGGCAACCCCGAGCATCCGCTGAACAAGGGCGTGATCTGCGCCAAGGGCTCCTCGGGCATCATGAAGCAGGTGTCGCCCGCGCGCCTGACGCAGCCGCTGCTGCGCAAGGCCGGCAGCGAGCGCGGGGCCGGGGAGTTCGAGCCCATCAGCTGGGAGCGCGCCTTCGACATGCTGGCCGAGCGGCTCGGCAAGATCCGCGCGACCGATCCGAAGAAGTTCGCCCTCTTCACGGGCCGCGACCAGATGCAGGCGCTCACGGGCCTGTTCGCGCGCCAGTTCGGCACGCCCAACTATGCGGCGCACGGCGGCTTCTGTTCGGTCAACATGGCCGCGGGAATGATCTACACCATCGGCGGCAGCTTCTGGGAATTCGGCGGGCCCGACCTCGACCGCGCCAAGCTGTTCGTGATGATCGGCACGGCCGAGGACCATCACAGCAACCCAATGAAGATCGCCATCAGCAAGTTCAAGCGCGCGGGCGGACGCTTCATCTCGATCAACCCGGTGCGCACGGGCTACTCGGCCATTGCGGACGAGTGGATTCCGATCAAGCCCGGCACCGACGGCGCCTTGTTCATGGCGCTGCTGCATGAGCTGATCGCGAGCGACCTGATCGACCACGCTTTCTTGAAGCGCTTCACCAATGCGCCGCAGCTCGTGGTGCTGGACGACTGCGAGCGCCAGGGCCTGTTCGCCTTCGACCCGGACCCCACGCGCGGACCGCCCGGCGATGGCCGCCATCCGCACAACAAGCTGGTGTGGGACCTGAGCCAAGGCAGCGTGAAGAACGCCTACCCCGAAGGCATTGCCGACGGCTGCGATCCCGCGCTCGAGGGCCACTACACGCTGGCCGACGGCACGCGCGTCGCGCCCTCGTTCCAGCTGCTGCGCGATCGCGTGGCCAGCTGCACGCCCGAGTGGGCCGAGGCCATCACCGGCATCGATGCCGAGCGCATCCGCAAGCTCGCGCGCGAGATGGGCGAGACCGCGCTCAGGCAAGCCTTCGAGCTGCCCATTCCATGGGCCGATGCCTGGGGCAAGGAGCACCCGAGCACGCAGGCGCGGCCCGTGGCCTTCCACGCGATGCGCGGGCTCGCAGCGCATTCCAACGGCTTCCAGACCGTGCGCGCGCTGGCGGTGCTGATGAGCGTGCTCGGCACCATCGACGCGCCCGGCGGCTTCCGCCACAAGGCGCCGTACCCGCGCCACATCGTGCCCAACTACCGCGCCTTCAACGACCCCGGCATGATCCAGCCCAACACGCCGCTCAATGCCGCGCCGCTGGGCTTTCCGGCCAACCCGGAAGAGCTGGCCATCAACCCCGACGGCTCGCCGATCCGCATCGACCATGCGTTCTCGTGGGAGCACCCGCTGTCGGCGCACGGGCTCATGCACAACGTGATCACCAACGCGGTCAAGGGCGACCCCTACCGCATCGACACGCTGCTGATCTTCATGGCCAACATGGCCTGGAACTCCAGCATGAACACCATGGCCGTGCGCGAGATGCTCAACCGCAAGGACGAGAAGGGCGAGCACATGATCCCCTTCCTGGTGGTGTGCGACGCCTTCCAGAGCGAGACCGTGGCCTTTGCCGACCTGGTGCTGCCCGACACCACCTACCTTGAGCGCCACGACGTGATGAGCATGCTCGACCGGCCGATCTCGGAATTCGACGGGCCGGTCGATTCGGTGCGCATTCCGGTGGTGCCGCCCACCGGCCAGTGCAAGCCGTTCCAGGAAGTGCTGATCGAGCTGGCCTCGCGCCTGAAGTTTCCGGCCTTCACCACGCCAGAGGGCGGGCGCAAGTTTTCGGGCTATCCGGACTTTGTCGTCAACTTCCAGCCGCAGCCGGGCATCGGCTTTCTGATGGGCTGGCGCGGCAAGGACGGCACCGAGCACCTGCGCGGCGAGCCCAACCCCAAGCAGTGGGAAGCGTATGCACAGAACAACTGCGTGTTCCAGTACCACATGCCCGAGACCATGCACTACATGCGCAACTGGAACCGCGAGTACCTCGACTTTGCAAAGGACAAGGGCTGGCGCCAGCGCAACGACCCGGTGCAGCTGGCGCTGTACTCCGACACGCTGCAGAGCTTCCGCCTGGCCGCACAGGGCAAGAGCCCGGGCCGGCAGCCGCCCGATGCACTGCGCGAGCGCATCGACACGTATTTCGATCCGCTGCCTTTCTGGTACCCGCCGCTCGAGGAGGCCTCGACCGATCTCGATGCGTACCCGCTCAATGCCATCACCCAGCGGCCGATGGCGATGTACCACTCGTGGGATTCACAGAACGCGTGGCTCAGGCAGATCCACAGCCACAACTATCTTCACGTGAACCCGCTCACCGCGCAGGCCGCGGGCATTGCCGATGGCGGCTGGTGCTGGGTCGAAAGCCAATGGGGCCAGGTGCGCTGCATGCTGCGCTACAGCGAGGCGGTGGAGCCCGGCACCGTGTGGACCTGGAACGCGATCGGCAAGGCCGATGGCGCATGGCAGCTGGCGCCGGGTGCGGACGAGGCGCGCAAGGGCTTCCTGCTCAACCACCTGATCAGCGAGGAACTGCCTTGCGCAGGCACCGCGAGCGGCCGCATCAGCAATTCGGATCCGGTCACGGGGCAGGCCGGCTGGTACGACGTGCGCGTGCGCATACGGCCCGCGGAACCGGGCGAGCCGGAAGAAAGCTTTCCGCAGATGGCGAGCATGCCGAGCGCACCGGGAGTGCTGGGGAAGGCGGCGAGCGTGCTGACGTACTTTGCGGGGAGGGGGAAGAAATGATGCAGTGGCTCAAGGACTTGATGGCCCCGGTTTCTTCGGTCTTGCCCCCTCTCCCTCCGGGAGAGGGCTGGGGTGAGGGCGGCGGCGCTGGCATTGGAAGCAGTGCCGTGATGCGGGCCGCTGCACCCTCACCCCAACCCTCTCCCGCAAGCGGGAGAGGGAGTCAATCCGTGCGCGCCGAGCCGGGCGAAACCCTCGCCAAGCAACTCGCCCTCGTCATCGACCTCAACGTCTGCGTCGGCTGCCATGCCTGCGTCACTTCGTGCAAGCAGTGGAACACCTCCGGCAGCGCCGGCCCGCTTGCGGATGCGCAGCCCTACGGCGCCAGCCCCACCGGCACTTTCTTCAACCGCGTGCAGACCTACGAGGCCGGCACCTTCCCGGCCACGCAGACGGTTCACTTCCCCAAGAGCTGCCTGCACTGCGAAGACCCGCCCTGCGTGCCCGTGTGCCCCACGGGTGCCAGCTACAAGCGCAAGGAAGACGGCATCGTGCTGGTCGACTACGACAAGTGCATCGGCTGCAAGTACTGCGCATGGGCCTGCCCGTACGGCGCACGCGAGCTCGACGAGGAGCGCCAGGTCATGACCAAGTGCACGCTCTGCGTCGACCGCATCTACGACGAGCACCTGCCCAAGGAAGACCGCAAGCCCGCCTGCGTCAAGGCCTGCCCCACCGGCGCGCGCCTGTTCGGCGACGTGAAGGACCCGGACTCCGAAGTGTCCAGGGCCATCCGCGAACGCGGCGGCTACCAGCTGATGCCCGAGTGGGAAACCAGCCCGGCCAACCAGTACCTGCCGCGCCGCGTCACGCAGCAGACCACCCCTTCGATCGAAACGCAGGAGTAGCCCGATGCATCCCGCGTTCTCCATTCTTTTCTTCACCACGCTGGCCGGCGCCGCGCAGGGCCTGGTCGTCGCGCTTGCGCTCGCAGTGCTGCTGGGCCTCGCGCTCGCGCCCGGCTTTCTCGCGCTGGCACTGGGCGTGGCCGAAGTGCTGCTCGCAGCCGGGCTCGCGGCCTCGTTCATGCACCTGGGCCGCAAGAGCCGCGCATGGCGCGCCGTGCTGATGTGGCGCACCTCGTGGATGTCGCGCGAAGTCATCGTGCTGCCGGGCTTCATCGCGCTGGTGGCGCTGTGGTGGCTGTCGCTGCGCTTGGGCGCTGGTGCGCCGTGGTCGTGGCTGTTGCCGGTGCTGGTGCTGTGCGGCGCCGCCGCGCTCTGGTACTGCACCGCCATGATCTATGCGTGCCTGCGCTTCATCGAGGAATGGGCGCATCCGCTCACCGTCGTCACTTTCACGCTCATTGGCCTGTCGTCGGGGCTGGTGCTGGCCTGTGCGATGGCGGCGCTGGCGGGCGAAACAGGTTTCGTGCAGCTGTTCGGGCCCTGCGCGCTCGCCGCCACGCTCGCGGCATGGGCCGCACGCAGCGGGGCGCTCAGGCGCAATGCGGCGATCCGCCACAAGTCGACCTTGCAATCGGCCACCGGCATCCGCGCCGGGAAGCTCGTGCAAAAGTCGATGGGCATGTCGGCCGGCTCGTTCAACACGCGCGAGTTCTTTCATGGTGCCACGCTGGCCGCGCTCAGGAACATGAAGCTCGGTTTCCTGCTGCTGGCCTTCGTGCTGCCTTCGCTGCTGCTGCTGTGGGGCGTTGCCGGCGGGGCCGTGTGGCCGTGGCTGCTGGCGGTGCTGGTGCAGGCGCCCGGCCTGCTTGCGGAGCGCTGGTTCTTCTTCGCGCAGGCGAAGCACCCGCAGAACCTGTACTACCAGGTGGTGTCCTGAAGACCCGGCCAAGGCGTCGTTCAGGCCTGGACAGGCCCCCCTAAGCGTGCGGCCGTCAGGCGACAGCGCGATGCCGTTGGGCGTCATCACCGGCCGCGCCCACGTCATGCCTGGATCGGCGTCAGCAGTTTGTCGGGCGTGATGGGCAGGTCGCGCACGCGGCGCCCGGTGGCGTTGTACACCGCGTTGGCAATGGCGGCGGCCACGCTGGTGATGCCGATCTCGCCCACGCCCTTCACGCCCATGCGGTTGACCCGGGTGTCGGTTTCGGGCGCAAAGTGCACCTGCACATCGCCGATGTCCGCGTTCACGGGCACGTGGTAGTCGGCTAGCGTGCGCGTGACGAAGTGGCCGCTGCGCTCGTCGAGCACCGACTCTTCCATCAACGCGTTGCCAATGCCCCAGACGACGCCCCCGATGATCTGCGATGCCGCGGTCTTGGGGTTGAGGATGCGCCCGGCCGCAATCACCGCCAGGTAGCGAGGCACGCGCACCAGCCCCAGGTCTTCGTCGACCCACACTTCGGCAAAGTTGGCACCAAAGGCATAGTGCGACCAGGCGGCGATGTCCGCGCCCGGCGTGGCCGTGTTGCTGGCGCGCCATTCGTTCAGCTGGGCCGCCTGCAGCAGCTCCGCCACGCTGGGTTCGCGCACGAAGCGCAGGCTGACCTTCTCGCGCAGTTGCTGCTTGGCCGCTTCGCAGACCGCGAGCGCCGCGGTGCAGAAGGTGTTGGCGCCCCAGGAGCCGCCCGAACCGGGCGTGGGCGGCAGGGCCGAGTCGCCGAGCCGCACCTGCACCTTGTCGAGCGGCAGGCCCAGCGTCTCGGCCGCGGTCTGCGCAATGACGGTGTAGCTGCCGGTGCCGAGGTCGGTCGCGCACATCTCCACCACCGCGCGCACGTCGCGGCCGCTGCGCGTGAGCAAGAGGTTGGCCGAGGCGCCGCGATGCGGTGCGCCGCGCGATGCCGCGCTCATGCCGTAGCCCACGAGCCAGTGGCCCTGCCTGCGGCTGCGCGGCATGGCGCTGCGATTGCTCCAGCCGAATTTCTCGGCGCCGATTCGCATGCATTCGACGAGCGAGCGGCTGCCGAAGGGCTTGTCCGTGTCGAGGTCGGTCCTGGCGTCGTTCCTCACGCGCAGTTCCACGGGGTCGATCTTCAGCTGCTCGGCGAGTTCATCCATCGCCGATTCGAGCGCAAAGCTGCCGGGCGCCTCGCCCGGTGCGCGGGTCCACTTCGGCGTCTGCACGTTGAGGCGAAAAGCGCGGTGGGTGACCTGAGAGTTCGGCACCTCGTACATCATTCGCGAGATGACGCCGGTCTGCTCGACGAACTCCTCGTGCACCGAAGTGTGGGTGACGGTGTCGTGGCCCAGCCCCGTGAGCCGGCCGCTCGCATCCGCACCCAGGCGCATGTGCTGGCGGTTGTGCTGGCGCAGGCCGACCACCATGAACATCTGCTGCCGCGTGAGCACATGCTTGACCGGCCGCTTCACGAGGCGCGCGGCCAGCACCGTGAGCATCGCGTTGTCGCGCGTGAGGATCTTGCTGCCGAAGCCGCCGCCCACGAACGGGCACACCACGCGCACGTTCTCGCGCGGAATGTCGAAGGTGGCGGCAATGGCCGGGGCGGCATCGCTCACCATCTGCAGCGAGTGGTGCACCGTGACCTTGTCGTCGCCCTCCCATGCGGCCACGGTGGCGTGCATCTCCATCGGATGGTGGTGCTCGATGGGCGTGTTGTAGACCGCATCGACCGTGCCCACTGCGGCGCGCAGGCCCTGGTCGAGGTCGCCGCGCCGCGTGTCGGTCTTGTAGCCGGCGTTGATGGCCGCCGGCGCATAGGCGTTCTTGACGTTGGCGTCGAAGCCGATGCGGGGCTGCGCCGCGTCGTAACTCACCTTCACCAGCGTGGCCGCATGGCGCGCCTGCTCGAGCGTTTCGGCCACCACAAAGCCGATGAGCTGGCCGTGGTGGTGAATGGCTGTGTCCTGCAGCAGCGGCGTGGCGCGCGTGAAGCGGTTCTGCGGCGTTTCGGGCGCGGGCGGCGCCATTTTGGGCACGTTCTTGTGCGTGAGCACCAGCAGCACACCGGGCAATTGCTCCGCCGCCGCGGTGTCGATGTCGCGCACGCGCCCGGCCGCCACGGTGCTGCCCAGCGCAACGCCGTACACCAGCCCCGGGTACGAGAACTCGGCCGCATAGCGCGCCTGGCCGGTCACCTTGAGGCGGCCGTCCACGCGGTCGACCGGCCGCCCGATGAAGGGAGTCGCTTGCCTGTTCATGCCGTGCTCCTGCTCGTGGTTTCCAGCGCGCGCACGATGCTTCGCCTGGCCAATTCGATCTTGAAACGGTTGTGCTCGAAGCCCGTGGCACCGGCCAGCGCAGCCTCCGCCGCCTGGCGGAACAGCGCCATGCTGGGCTCGGCGCCTTGCAGCAGCGCCTCGGCCCCGCGCGCGCGCCAGGGCATGTGCGCCACGCCGCCCAGGCAGATGCGCGCCTGCCGGATGCGGCTGCCCTCCATGTCGAGCGCGGCCGCCACCGACACCAGCGCAAAGGCATAGCTGGCGCGGTCGCGCACCTTCAGGTAATGCGAGCGCTGTGCGAAGCGGGCGCTTTCGGCCGGCAGGTCGATGGCGGTGATCAGCTCGCCGGGCGCCAGGTTGGCATCGAGCTCGGGCGTCTCGCCCGGCAGGCGGTGGAACTGCGCAATCGGAATGGTCCTGCGGCCTGAGGGCCCCTGCAGCTGCACCACCGCATCGAGCGCGTGCAGCGCCTGCGCCATGTCGCCCGGATAGCTCGCGATGCACTTCGCGCTGGTGCCCAGCACCGCGTGGTTGCGGTTGAAGCCCTGCAGCGCGCTGCAGCCCGTGCCCGGCTCGCGCTTGTTGCAGGGCTGGGTCACGTCGTAGAAGTAGGGACAGCGCGTGCGCTGGCGCAGGTTGCCGCCGTTGGTGGCCGCGTTGCGCAGCTGGCCCGAGGCGCCCGCAAGAATGGCCTGCGCCACCAGCGGATAGCGCGTGCGCAGCACGGGGTGGCTGGCCGTGTCGCTGTTGCGCGCCAGCGCGCCCAGCCGAAGCCCGCCACCAGGTTGCGCCTCGATGGCCGCGAGCGGCAGGCGGTTGATGTCCACCAGCTGATCGGGCGCTTCCACGCCTTCCTTCATCAGGTCGACGATGTTGGTGCCGCCGGCCAGGAACCGGGCGCCGGGCTGCGTGGCCGCCCGAACGGCCGTGTCCACGTCGGTGGCGCGGGTGAATGCAAAGGGCTTCATGCGCGGCTCCTTCGGCTGTTGCCCGCGCGCGGCATCAGGCTCACTTCGCGCACCGCGGCCACGATGCCGGGATAGGCGCCGCAGCGGCAGATGTTGCCCGACATGCGCTCGCGGATCTCGGCGTCGCTCAGCTGCGCCACCGGCCCGGTGCGCCGCACATCGGTCGTGACATGGCTCGGTGCGCCCTGTTCGGCCTCGCGCAGCATGCCCACGGCCGAGCAGATCTGCCCCGAGGTGCAATAGCCGCACTGGAACCCGTCGTGCTTGATGAAGGCGGCCTGCATCGGATGCAGCTCGCTGCCGCGCGCCAGCCCCTCGATGGTGGTGACGTCCGCGCCATCATGCGAGAGCGCGAGCGCCAGGCAGGAATTGATGCGGCGGTTATTGACGAGCACCGTGCACGCGCCGCACTGGCCGTGGTCGCAGCCTTTCTTCGTACCCGGCAGCGCCATCTGCTCGCGCAGCAGGTCGAGCAGGGTCGTGCGCGGATCGACCTGCAGCACATGCGGCTTGCCGTTGACGCGCAGGGCCAGGGCCATGGAAGACGAAGAGGGCGGCGCTGCATTGGCATCCGCCTGCGCGGCCGATGCGACAGACGCCGCCATGGGCGCGGACGCCAGGATGCCGGCGATGCCGGTCGTCCCGCTTTCCGCAAGGAAGGCACGGCGGGTCAGCTGGCCGGCGGGTGAGGGGAGAAGAGGGTTGCTGTTGTCGTTATCGTCGTCAGGCAAGGCATCGGCCTGCCGTTCATCGGAAAGGAGGGATGTCATCGTGTGTGGCACCTGGGGATGGATCGATCGATGAAGGAGCCTCGTCGCGCGGCGCGTGGCCCGTGCGCTGTCGAGGGGCGTCGATTCCCCAGCTTAGCTATCGATAGCTTGTTGCAGGCATCGGTTTTTTTAATACCTGCTGCGGGGGGCGAGTCAGTCCCCTCCGCACCCCCCGCGCTCCAGCACCGGCAGCAATTGCGGCCCGAGCGACTTCAGCAGCTGCGTCGGCAGTGCGCTCGTGAACCGGTAGCGGGCGGCGTAGGGCTCGTTCACGTAGGCCATGATGGTGCCGAAGTAGCGGTCGCCGATGGTGAACACGAAGGTGGCCGAGCGGCTGATCTTGCGCTCCGGGCCCGCGCCAGCGCCGCGGCCGTTGTGGCCGTAGCGGTGGTCGCCGGTGCCGGTCTTGCCGCCGATCTCGATCGCGCGGCCGTTCGCGTCCACCAGTGCGTCCTTCAGGCGCCGCGCGGTGCCGTCCTGCACCACCTGCACCAGCGCGCGGTGCACCGTTGCGGCCACTTCGGCGGGCAGCACGCGCTCGGCGCCCGCGCCTTGCGCCTCGAGCCGCGTCTCGTAGGGCGTGTCGCGCGCAAAGTGCAGTGCGCCGACGCGCTGCACAGGCCGCCGCACGCCGTCGCTGGCGATGATGCCCATCAGTTCCGCCAGCGCGGCCGGCCGGTCGCCCGAGGCACCGATGGCGCTCGCGTAGGACGGCGTCAGCGATTCGAAGGGGTAGCCCAGGCGCTGCCACGAGCGATGGATTTCCGCGAAGGCATCGAGCTCGACCAGCTCGCGCAGGCGCTTGTCCTGCGCGCTCTTGTGGCGCGTCTTGAAGAGCCAGGCGTAGACCTCCTGGCGTTCGCTCGCGCTCGCGTCCAGCACCTCGGTCAGGGTTGCGCCGGGATGGCGCCGCAGGTATCCCACCAGCCAGAGCTCCAGCGGATGCACGCGTGCGACGTAGCCGCGGTCCGCGAGCGACAGGCCCGAGTAGGTGGTGTGCAGCGCCCGCAGCGCGCGCGGCGAGCCGGCGCCCTTGCCCAGCCGCTGCGTGAGCAGCTCGTCGAGCCGTTCTTCGCTGGCTTCGGGCTCGATCGTGAACAGCGCGCTTGCCAGGCGCGGCGCCGACGGCTTCAGGCTGCGCAGCAGCAGCGCCTCCGCGCCCGCGGCCGACTGGCGCTGGTACTTGCGATAGAAGCGGATCAGGTAGGCCGAGCCTTCGCGGTCGGCAAAGCGCTCGAGCATCTCGCGCCGGCGCGGGTCGGCCGGATCCTTCAGCAGGGTCTCAGCATCCGATGCGCCGCCGAACATGCGGTGGCGCACCACGTCGCGCATCAGGCGGATGAACACCAGGTTGACCGAATGCTTGAAGCCCTCGCGCACCGTCATCGATTCGCTGTTGCGCGAGCGCTCGAAATTCTCGAACTGGTGCAGGCCGCCGCCTGTGAAGAAGGATTCGCCCGGGTTCGCCGAATACTTGCGCTCCATGGCCGCCTCGAGCATTGGCGTGAGGCGGCGATCCTTGGCGCGCAACAGGTACTGCCGCGCCCACATGCCCAGCGGATCGCGTGGGTTGTTCGCCAGCGCAGCGAGCTGGGCGGCGCCCAGGTCCGACCAGCGGGCATGCAGTTCGGCCACGATCTCGAGGTAGCTCACCAGCGTGCGCAGCTTGGCGGTGGAGCCCAGGTCCAGCCGCGCGCCCTGGTTCACGTCGAAGGGCTGGTTGATGTTGTCGGCCTGCACGCGCAGCAGGTTGGCCTGGGCGCCGCGCTCGAACAGCGTGAAGCTGTAGATCAGCGGGGCCGGGTCCGCGCCCGGGTCGAGCATGTGGGCGCCGAACAAGCCCGCGGCCTTGGCGGCGGCGGGCGTGCGCAGGCCGGTCAGCACCTGCGCCGCGAGCGCCTGCGCTTCGCCGTCCAGGCTGGTTTCAGCTTCCAGGTCGAGCCGTTCCAGGTCGTAGGCGCGGGGCACGTCGAGCAGCGTGGAGATGTGGGTGCGCAGCGCGATGGTGGCCTTGCGCTGGACGAAATCCGTGCGCGGCCTGGTCGGCAGTTCGGGCCGCAGATTCAGCGGCAGCGGCAGCGCCGCATCGCGCAGCGTGGGCGCGATCAGGCCCGCATCGCCCATCAGCCGCAGGTAGCTGTCGGTCAGCCGCGCCAGGCCCGTGCCGTCGCCGAGCAGGTGCTGCGAGGGGCGGCGCTGCGCGATCATCAGCGACAGCGCCTGCTTGAAGGCCTCGGCCTGGCGCTGGAGCGCCTCGGGCGTGGGCGTGGTCGCCCCTTCCGCGTTGTCGGCGAGCAGGCGGTTGACCTCGCGGAAGTCGCGCCCATACCAGGCCCACAGGCCGTCGCCCATGCCGTGCACTTCGCCGATGCCGGGGCGCGCGGCCAGCGGCACCGTGTCGAGGTAGTCGACGACGATCTGGCGGCGCCGCGCGAGCGTGTCGTCGCCGTCCTGGTAGGCGCGCACCGAGGCCGAGGCCATCTGGCGCAGCTTCTCGCGGACCGACCCGGTGCGGCCCTGCGGCGAATGGCGGTACTTTTCGATCTGCGTGGCCAGCGTGCTGCCGCCGGTCGCGGTCGCGCCCGGGCTGAACACCCGCAGCCCCTGCTCGACCGCGGCCTTGGCAAAGCGTTCCGGATCGAGCGCAGGGTTGCGCTGGGCCGGCTCCGCATCGAGCAGGTGGCGGTCTTCGACGAACAGCAGGGCGCTCACCAGCAGCGGCGGCACGTCTTCGAAGCGCTCGTAGGCGCGCTGGGGCACGCGCGTGTGCAGCAGCGCCGTGTTGCGGCAGTCGCGCACCGTCAAGCCGGCCTGGTTCTTCTCGCGGTAGGGCGTGAAAAGCCCGCGCTCCTGCAGCTCGACGAGCCGCGGCGACATGCGCGCCTGGCGCGTGATGGCAAAGCCCTGCGGCTGCAGGCGTTCGATGAAGCCGGGGAGATCGTGGTAGCCGAGCCGCGCGTCGTAAGGGCCGGAATGGGGAAAGCGGATGGCGTCGCTGGCGCCGTTGTCGACGGTGAAGCCCGCGCCGCTGGCAAAGTCGCGCCACAGGGCCGATTGCCATCGGGAGGTCTTCAGCTCGTCGAGCACCGCAAAAGCGGCAAGCGCACCCAGCACGGCGAGCCCAGTGCCGATCCAGAAGACCTTCTTGAACCTTGTCATGCTGCCTCGCACAGTCTGAACCGGGGGTCCGTCCAGCGCGATGATGCGCTTTCCGCGGCCACTTGGCGCGCATGCGCGGCAATCTTGCGTGCCGGAAAACTACCTATGGCGAGTCAGCGCCGCGTTGGCATACAAGTCGTAGTTCGGTTGTTTCAGCCGTAACGAGGTAGGCGGGCGGGGGTTCTTTTCAGCCCACCGCCTTGATGAGCCGTTCGCGCCCCGCCTTGGCCAGCATCGAAGCGACCGCGCAGGAGGCCAGGCGTGCCGGCTCCGAGTCGGCCCGGCTCGTCAGGATCACCGGCACCCGGGTGCCCAGCACGATGCCCGCCGCATAGGCCCCGCCCAGGAAGCTCAGGCTCTTGGCCAGCATGTTGCCCGCGTCCAGGCTGGGCACGATCAGCACGTTGGCGCGGCCCGCCACCGGCGAGACGATGCCCTTGATGCGCGCTGCCTCAGGGTCGATGGCGTTGTCCATGGCCAGCGGTCCGTCGAGCTGCGCGCCGGTGATCTGGCCGCGGTCGGCCATCTTGCACAGCACGGCGGCATCCAGCGTGGAAGGCACCTTGGTGTTGACCGTCTCCGTGGCCGAGAGAATCGCCACGCGCACCGCCGGCATCAGCAGCGCATGCGCCAGGTCGATCGCGTTCTGCACGATGTCGACCTTTTCATCGAGCGTGGGCGCGATGTTGATGGCGGCGTCCGAAATGATCAGCGGCTGCGAGTGGCCCGGAATGTCCATCACGAAGCAATGACTGATGCGCCGCGATGTGCGGAGGCCCCCTTCGCACCGCACCACCGCGCCCATCAGCTCGTCGGTGTGGAGGCTGCCCTTCATCAACGCATCGACCTCGCCGCGCAAGGCCATGGCGACGGCGGCGTCGGCTGCGGCGTGGCTGTGCGGGGCGTCGACGATGGGGATGTTCGAGAGGTCTGCGTTGGCTTCGCGTGCGGCAGCTTCGATCTTTGCGCAGGGGCCGACCAGCGTGGGGGCGATGAGGCCGAGGGCGGCTGAAGCCAAGGCGGCTTCGAGGGAGACGGCGTTGGCTGGGTGGACGACTGCGACGCGGAGCGGGGGGAGGGCGCGGGCGGCGGCGATCAGGCGGTCGTAGTGGGGGTGGGTGGCGGGAGATGCGGGTGGCATGCGGGCTCCGGAGAGTGGGGTGGGTGCACTACGATGTCTCGGATTTTCGCCTGTTCGCGCAGATCGATTGATGCGGCGGCCTCACGCAAGCGACCGCGCAACTGCATCTCTGTGATCGCCGCTATGACGAACACCTTGAACAACTTCGAAAGGAAGGGCTGATCAATGGCTAAGAAATTTGCAGACCTGCGAGCGAAGATGGAGCCCGATGTTCAGGCACGCTCCAACGCCAAGGCGCAGGAAATGCTGGCGGAAATGCCGCTCTTCGAACTGCGTCAAGCGCGCGATCTTTCTCAGAAGGTGCTCGCCGAGGTTTTGCACGTGCAGCAGCCGTCGATTGCGAAGCTGGAGCGACGCACGGATAGTACCTCTCGACCCTGCGTAGCCACATCAAGGCGATGGGCGGCGAATTGGAGGTAGTGGCTCGCTTTCCCGATGGTGCCGTGAAGATCACCAACTTTGCCGAAATCGATGATGTCGAAGGCATCGCTCGTATATAGCCTGGCGACCTGGATCAGACAGCCTTTCGCGAGCGGGTCTTACGACGTGGAGTGGGACATGATCAAGAGCGGAACGCGGCGGCCCGGTCACTCCGGCGGAGTGGACGGCGGTGCTTGCCGCCCGGATGCCGTGCGTGCAAAGCGCGTTTCAGCACTTCAGATCGAAGAATCGCTTGCGGGCCTTGTAAAGGTCGACATCGGCACGAGCCTTTGCTTCGCCCGATGCTCCCGCTGCGTCCGACTCCAGTTGGGATAGACGATTGTCGAGATTGGCGCACTGGGCCTGATCGTCCCTGGGCAGCTTGACGCGGCGACGCATCACGTCCATGTCGGCATGCGAGCGGCCATGGAGCGGACGGAGTGCGTTGTCGAAGGTCGTATTGAACTCTTCGCGCTGCACCTCGCGGCCTTTGCGGGACTGCCCGCTCATCTTGTCCATGCCTTGCGTGGGTGTCGCGTCGATCACCTTGGCCCCGACGCATGGGGCGTCCGAGTAGCTGACCTTGCCGTTCGTCTCGCAGCGATAGACCGGGTGTTGCGCCGCGGCTGGGAAGATCGCGATGGCCAACAGGGCAGTGGCCAAGCACAGCGGGCGCCAAAGCGCATGGCGGGTAGGAATCGGCGTGGAATGCGACAGCATCAGAGTCATGCCTCAAATCCTCTTACATTGGCTACTACATCGCCTAAGAAAAAAGCCCCGTCGCTATCGTCCTGATAGCAACGGGGCTTTTTATTTGGTGCCGGAGAGATGAATCGAACACCCGACCTTCTCATTACGAATGATGGGATAGGCCTGTTTGCCTGCGTTGAGCTTCGTAGATAGAATCGATATAAATCAACAACTTACAGTAGAATTGCTGGCTGAATGTACAGTTAGTCGTTGATCGATATTCCCCAAAATTGGGCGATTTTGGCTACACGGTGGCTACACGGCTTGCGGTGTAGCCACTTCCGACCGGAGCACCGCACATGGCCCGACCGAAGAAAAACGAAGCGCCCGACACCACGCAGCGCGTGAACCTGACCCTTGGCGTCATCGAGCGCCTGACTTGCCGCACCGACCAGAAGGCCCAGGCCTTCCTGCGCGACAGCCAGGTACCCGGCCTGCGTGTGCGCGTGACGAACACCGGCTCGAAGTCGTTCGTGTTCGAATCCAAGCTGAACCGCGAGACCATCCGCCGCACGATTGGCGACGTGCGCGTCTGGTCCATCGAGCAGGCGCGTGCCGAGGCACGCCGCCTGGCCGTGGTCTTGGACAACGGACTGGACCCGCGAGAAATCGAGCGCCAGCAAGCCGCCGACAAGGCCGCACGGGCTGCGGCCGCTGCGGCCCATGCCGTCACCGTGGGCGAGGTGTGGCCGCTGTACTTGGAGCGTGGCAGGCCCAAGCGCCGCGAAGCATGGAAGCCGCGCTACTTGGCCGACCTGAAGGCGATGGCGGCGCCCGGCGGGGTGAAGAAAAAGAGAGGGGAGGGGCTGACGCGGCCGGGGCCGCTCTCTCCATTGCTCGCGCTGCCGCTGGCGGCCATCAACGAGGACAGCCTGAAGGCCTGGTACGACCGCGAAGCCCTGGCCGGCAAGCATCAGGCGGCTCGCGCCCTGATGATGTTCCGTGGTTTTCTGCGCTGGTGTGCCGGCCGTCCCGAATACCGGGGGCAGACCGACCGCGAGGCCGGCAGGGCCGCCGCCATCGTGGAGAACCTGCCGAGCAATACGCGCCGCACCGACGCTCTGGAGGCCGCGCAAGTGCCCGGCTGGTGGGCAGGCGTGGCGCAACTCGGCAACAGCGCCGCATCGGCCTACCTGCGCGCCTTGCTGCTGACGGGGGCGCGCCGCGAAGAACTGGCCGCTTTGACCTGGGCGAACGTGGATTTCCAATGGCGCAAGCTGACCATCGCCGACAAGGTGGACGCGACCCGCACGATTCCCCTGACGCCCTACCTTGCCCAACTGCTGGCCAGCTTGCCGAGGGTCGGCCCGTACGTGTTCGCCAGCGCCAGCAAGTCGGGCCGCATCGCCGATGCCCGCTCAAGCCACGCCAAGGCGCTACAGGGCGCCGGCATCGAGGGCCTGACCATCCACGGCCTGCGCCGCTCGTTCTCGCTGCTGGGCGAAGCTGCTGGAGCGCCGGCAGGCGCCATTGCCCAGGTCATGGGCCACAAGCCCAGCGCCACCGCCGAGGGCTACCGGCCGCGGAGCATTGACGCGCTGCGCCCGTTCATGGAGCAAATCGAGGCGTACATCATCGGTCTGACCGGTGTCGTGTACGTGCCCGACATCGCACCCGGGAAACTGCGCGTGGTCGGTGGTGCTGCTGCGTGAAGTAGTCGCCGATTCAGTCCAGGGCGCCAAGCGTCTAAAACGGGCGCAGGGGCCCCGAATGGTTGGCCTGAAGGGGGACGTGGCGTCGCGGGCTGTGCGGCCGCCATAGAAGCGCAGGCGTGGGGTGGCCCTCATGTTGTCGGGCAGCAGCTTCGGGCCTTCTTAACCGACGCACGGAGTCGCGCACGCGTTCTCCTTCAACGCGGGAATGGGCGCGCTTCGGAGGGCTAGGTGCTCGGCAGACTGGCGGTGAAGATGCGGTCTGGGCATCCAAGCCGACGGCGTTTTTCGCGCTCGCGCTCTCTTCTTCTTATTGATAGGTTCAATGACTGGTTTATGTTCGGCTGGCGGACTACCCCCGTCCGCCTCGCGCACTAGTAGTCCGTTTGGCGCACTAGGTCGCGAGCAGGGGAGCGCGTTGCAGATCCGAGACGTTGCGCGAGGCACTGCGTTGCTCGCTGTGAGTAACCATGGCAATCTGTTGATATGGTGGAACGCAGTGCGTCCAGCATGCGTCGCCGGAAAAGTAATCAGGCCAATGCAGCTGGTCTTTGTCTGTGCTTCTTGAGGGCAAGTGCTCGCACGGCCTGCTCCAGCAGGCCGGGGCCAGGCGGCTGACGTCGTACGCTGGCCACAAGCAATGGCCACTGAGTTGAACGCCGTGAATAACTTTAATCGAATCGCACAACTTGGGTCTGGTCGGCGTGGTGTGTGTGGCCTGACGAAGAGCCCGGCAAGCTGCGCCTCGTCGGCGGTGCTGCCGCGTGACAGCTTTGGGCGATGTCGGGATGCAGGTCAGATAACTAGGTCACAGATTCGATTGCCCAGAGCCAAAAGGAAGTTGGCGATGTCCGTGGCTTCTGCCCGCGTAATGGCTTGTTTTTGGTTGTTCACCGGATCAAGGTCTGCCTCATGCACGATGGCGTTTCGGCGCGTGGCGATCAGCTTCTGCGTGAGCCTGGCGTCGGTATCGGACATTCCGAGGCCTAGAGCAATTTGCTGCCACTTTTGATCTGCATTCCAGATGAAGCTCAGGCCATCGGCGAGCTTCGTAGGGTCCTGGAATGACAACACGCTGAGCTTTTCGCGGACGATTTCCTCGAACCGAACAGCGGGTGGTGGGACTGCAGTGGCCATCAGCGTAGGCAGATGACGGATGGCTATGCTCTCGCCCAAGTATTTGCTCGTTGACGGCCTCTGGTTCTCGAACATCTTCACCATGCCAATGCGAATCAAGTCATGCATCAGCTTGTCGAATGCGCTGACCGCATTGACGATCTGCGAGCGCAAAAGATCGTCGAACTGTTCGGGAATCTCGACCATGTGGCTCAGCTGGGCGTAGAGGGCCCCGAGGTCGTTCGCCTGCTGGATGTTTTTGTGAAAGACCAGTTTCGCATTGAGCATGACTTCAGACCATGAGATCCCGAAGCACGGCGGCAACATTGTTGAACTGACCTCGGATTTGCTCACGCTTCTGGATCGCGTTGGCCAACACGGGACCGGTGTAGCCCACAAGGTCGGCGTTCTGCAGCGCGAACACTGGCACGCCCGCTTCGTGGGAGCGCGGCAGCAAAGCGCCGAAGTCCGGGACCTCCTCCAAGCAGAAGCCCCCATCGCGCAGCGCGGCCGGGTAGTCGTTGTCGGGCAGCGTGAGCCCCGCCGTTCGGAGCGCGGGATACAGCCGGTCCTTGGTGACCGCCTTGATCTCGCCAATGTTGTCGCGATACGGGGCTGCCGCTCGCCCTTTACGAACGTTGAAGCGCTGGACCACCGTTCCGGCGAATTTCGGCAAGCCCGGCCGCAGTGGATAGGCTGAATCCTGGAACACTGCCTCGTTGGCCACTTTCCAGTTCGCCCATCGCGGGAAGATGGATTCCAGCGTCTCCAGCGCCATGATGGAAAACGGGTCTGGGTTGGTTGGAATCAGGAAGAAGTCCGAGTTCAAGAACAGGTTTTGATTAACCGCGCTTAGCCCCGGGTTGAGGTCGATGATGGTGTAGTCGATCTGATTAGCTTCCTCAACTTTGCGGATCAATTCGTTGAACGCGCCGGGGAGGTTTTGCAAAGTGGCTAGCGCATTGGAGTTCTGGGCGAAGGTCAACGACGCGTCATATTCGGAAAGCGTTGCGTGGCCCGCCAGCAGGTGCAATCG
Source organism: Variovorax sp. V116 (assembly GCF_041154435.1). Lineage (NCBI taxonomy): Bacteria > Pseudomonadati > Pseudomonadota > Betaproteobacteria > Burkholderiales > Comamonadaceae > Variovorax > Variovorax sp. V116. The sequence goes on along the minus strand of NZ_AP028661.1, from coordinate 3,889,862 downwards.
AGGCTGACCGGCTGGAGACCTGCAGCTCACAGCTTGAATGGGCGTTGGCTTACCCCTGAAGGCCGGCGCGACACCGTCCTTGATGTTCTGAAGTCGCGTAGCGTCTTCCAGATAGTACGCGTCGAAGTCATCGCCGAGTATCAAGCTGGAGAGATTGCATTGCGGGTCGGCGTCGACCAGCAGGACCTGATGTCCCTGCTCGGCGAGCATCCATCCCACGTTGTAGACGGTCGTAGTTTTGCTGACGCCACCTTTGTGGTTGAACAAGACCAATCGCTTTGCCATTTCTGACCTCCCAAGGTATAGATCGCCATATCGATGATTGATGGCTCCATCATGCCCCAGACGGGCGGCCTATAAGGACTGGGGCGGTCCAGGCGCCCAGCGATAAATGATGGACTCCTGCCGCTTGGCCCGGTTGGCGCCTTCGACCAACAGCGGCAGAAGTTCCAGGCAAATCCACTGCATGCAGTCGATGTGGTGCGCTGGCCACATGACTGGAGCACGTCATGAACAGCAACCATAAAATACGTTTGTGAATGGAGAAGTGCCTGCAGTCGGGCAACTGAGAGCTCCAACTGGTCGCACGGATCCAGCGCAGGCCGCTGGCTTTTAAGGCCGTGTACCCATGCGGTGACTGACAGCCGCATGGTTCCGCTCAAGCGGCAAGAGTTGAGGGAGAACTGCGTGCGTTCTTTTGCGCATGCGCTCCAGCAATCAAACAAACCAGCGCCGCCGCTGGTTTTTTTACGTCCTTTGCGCAAAGAGGTGATAGCCGACGAAGCTAACAACATTCCGCCCCCTCCCATCAGACCGCCGCCAGGCGGTTTCATCAAGCCGCACCGGCCTCGCTGGTGCGGTTTTTTTTTGGATGAATCAATGTCGAATCAATCGCAACAGGCTTTCCCGACGTTGGAAGCCGAAACCCGCCCGAACGTGCCCACCGCTCAGGCCGCTTGGTACCTGAACAGGCGCCCCCAGACCCTCCGGTGCTGGTCGCTCTCGTCGGCGGGTCCCATCAATCCGCTTCGCATCAACGGGCGCCTGGCGTGGCCGATGTCCGAAATCCGCAAGCTCTGCGGGGAGGGCGCGAATGAATGCAGCACCCACCACCGAGACGCGAGGAGACGCCGACGGCGTCTTTTTGGGGACGCTCAACCCGCGGCACCTGCGCGCCCTCATCGAACTGATGCGCGGCGTCGATGTGCGGCGCGAACGGCTGGACGCGATTGCCGGTTGCAGCAACGGCCCGGCCCTGGTGGCCGAGTTGCGGCGCCGGGGTCTGCACATCCCGTGCGACTGCAGTTTGGCGTCCGTGGATCGTGACGGGAAGCGGTGCTGGCCGGGGCTTTACTGGCTCACGGCCAACGACTTCAGGAAGCTCTCGGATTGGCTTGCGACGAAGCCGCTGGACGATTTGGCCGAGCCGTAGCAACGGCCGGTCGCATGCACCTCGTTGGTCGGGAAAAGACAGCAGCGACGAGGGAAGACCCCCTACTGTGGGATAGACGTGGAAGAAGGGGTAAGGGTGGCGAAGGTAGCGCCCGAACGTCGAACGGCTGCCGGGTCATGTAACGCGACGGGTCACGTCGATGCATGTGAAGGCCCAGCAGGAAGGCTAGGTCTGTCCGCTCGGGGTCAGCCCTACCTCAATTCATTCAATTCACTCCTCTATCAACTACATGGAAGTAACCATCATGAAAATCGCCGAAACCTTGAACGCGAGCAACGAGTTCGAAATCCGCTTTGCCAACGGCGCCGTCGTGCGTCAGACCAACCTGATGAAGCAGGACCGGCAGAGCGGCGCGGGCCACTACTTCGGCGCCGCCGTCGATGCCGTGAGCGACTACATGGAAGCCGCCGCCGCCATCGGGCTCGACGACAACCTGAGCGCGGCCGGCCGCGTGCGCAAGCTGGAGCCGCTGGTCAATGCGGCCGTGCGCACGGTGAGCGCTTGCGCGGCCGAGGTTGAACGGGTGGCCGCCGCGCTCGATGCGCGGTATGCCGCGCTCGTCGCGGTGCCGGAGCTGGCCGCCGGCAACTTCGCCGACACCATGAAGGATGTCGAGATTCGCCAGTGGTGGCGCAGCCTGTCCATCGCGGAGCGCGGCGACACCCTGCGGGCCATCCAGGCCGGCCCGGAATTCCAGCGCATCGAGCTGGCCTTGCTGCGCTCGCCGGTCCTGATTGCCGACCACGAGTTGCAGGTGGTTCGCAGCGCGTGGGACAAGGCGAAGTGCGACGACAACCCGGGCGAGAGCATCGACATCGCCGCGGGGCGCGCCGTCGTGGAGTGGGCGCGCCGTGGGCTCGCGCAGGTGGCCGGCGTGCTTGTCGCCAGTCTCGACGCCGACGTGTGGCCCGCACGTCGCATCCTCGCGGCGGTGCTCGCTGGCAACGAGCGCCAGTCGGCCGGATACCGCGTGTTCGGCTTCGGCGCCTTGGATGCCGCCGCGGTGTCGCGGGAACAGGCGCAGCGCGCCGCGACGGCGCCGGCTTGATGCAACCCTTGGCCTGGGCGCAAGAGGCGCGCCCAGGCCCATTTAAGGCATTCACATGGCACCGAAAAGCACAATCGATTTTCCCCAAGGCCGCGCCGATGCTCGCGATGCGCCGCCACCCCCCACCCGTCTGCGCTTGCCGCTGGCCACGGCGAACGACGTTCGCCGCGAACTGGCCCGGCTGTACCGCGAAGGCAAAGCCGGCCAGCGCGAGCCGGCCGAGGTCTCCAAGCTGGCCAACGTGCTGTCCATCCTCGGCCGCCTGATTGAGACCAGCGAATTCGAGGCGCGCATCGACCGGTTGGAGCAGCGCAGATGATGGCGACGAGCAGGGCGGCGATGCTGCGGCGCCTCGCGGCGCTGGAGCAAGTGCAGGGCTGCGCGGTGGTGCGCTATGACGGTGACGAGGCGCCGGTGGTGGCGATGCAGCGCGCCGCCGCGGCGGGCTTGTCCGGGGGTGTGTTGCTGGTGGGCGAAGTGCTGCGGCCCGAGGTGTGGGCGGCGCAAGCGCGGGTGCACTTCGAAGCGGCAGCGCGTGGTTGAAGCCATGCCGAAACCCTGTGCTGTCGGCTACACCGTGGCTACACAGGCCCAAACAGAAAAACCTTGCTATCTATTCGATAGCAAGGTTTCCTTGACTGACTTGGTGCCGGAGAGATGAATCGAACACCCGACCTTCTCATTACGAATGAGCTGCTCTACCGACTGAGCTACACCGGCGAAGCCTCGGATTATAGCAACACCGTCAGGCCTTTTCGGCGTGGTACTTGGTCAAACGCTCGACTTCGTTACGCGAACCCAACATCACGCTCACGCGCTCGTGCAGTTTGGTGGGCTGCAGCTCCAGGATGCGCTGCTTGCCGTTGGTGGCGGCGCCGCCGGCCTGCTCGACCAGCCAGCTCATGGGGTTGGCCTCGTACATCAGGCGCAGCTTGCCGGCCTTTTCGGGTTCGCGCTTGTCCCACGGGTACATGAAGACGCCGCCGCGCATCAGGATGCGGTGCACGTCGGCCACCATGCTGGCAATCCAGCGCATGTTGAAGTCCTTGCCGCGCGGGCCTTCCTTGCCGGCCAGGCATTCGTCGATGTAGCGCTTCATGGGCTCGTCCCAGTGGCGCATGTTGCTCATGTTGACCGCAAATTCCTTGGTGTCGGCCGGGATCTGGATGTCTTCCTGCGTGAGCACGAAGCTGCCCTGCTCGCGGTCGAGCGTGAACATGGCCACGCCGTTGCCCACGGTGAGCACCAGGGTGGTCTGCGGGCCGTAGATGCAGTAGCCCGCGGCCACCTGCTGGGTGCCGGGCTGCAGGAAGTCGGCTTCCTGCACGCCGGGGGTGTCGTCGGGTTTCTTCAGCACGCTGAAGATGGTGCCGATGCTCACGTTCACGTCGATGTTGCTGCTGCCGTCGAGCGGGTCGAACATGAGCAGGTATTCGCCCTGCGGGTAGCGGTTGGGCACCACGTAGATGCTGTCCATTTCCTCGCTGGCCATGGCCGCAAGGTGGCCGCCCCATTCGTTGGCTTCGATCAACACTTCGTTGGCGATGATGTCCAGCTTCTTCTGGATCTCGCCCTGCACGTTCTCGCTCTCGGCGGTGCCGAGCACTCCGCCCAGCGCGCCCTTGTTGACGGCCTGGCTGATGCTCTTGCAGGCGCGGGCCACCACTTCGAGCAACAGGCGCAGCTGGCCGGGAATGAGGCCGTCGGCGCGTTGCTGTTCGACGAGGTAGCGGGTGAGGGAGATCTTCTGTTGTTGAGCCATGTGCTTCCTGTGTTCCTTGTTTGTCAGTTACCGGCCAGCGCACGCGTCACCACCTCATGCGTGTCCTTGCTCAGGTCGGGCTTGGCGGCCACGCGGGCAATCGCTTCGCGCGCGGCGCTGCGGTACGGCTCGGCCAGCTTGCTCCAGCGGTCGAGGGCGCGGGCGAGGCGGGCGGCCACCTGGGGGTTGATGGCGTCCAGCTCGATGACGCGCTCGCTCCAGTACACGTAGCCGGCCGCGTCGGGGCGGTGGAACGCGCCGGGGTTGGCGCTGCAGTAGCTGAAGATCACGCTGCGGGCGCGGTTGGGGTTCTTGATGGAGAAGTCCGGGTGCTTCATCAGCTGCTTGACCAGCGGCAGGATGTCGCCGCCGCGGTCGGGCGCGCCGGCCTGCAGCGAGAACCACTTGTCGATGACCAGCGCCTCGTCCTTGAAGAGGGCGTGGAAGCGCGCGAGCGCCTGCGCGGCCAGGGTGTGGCCTGACGACACCAGCGCGTTGAGCGCGTTGAAGCGGTCGGTCATGTTGCCGGCGTCCTTGAAGCGCTGCAGCGTCTTGCCGGGCCACACGGTGTCGCCCGAAACGCGCGCCGCCAGGCACAAAAAGCTGAGCGCCATGCCGGCCAGCGCGCGGCGGCCCGACGAGGTGGGGTCGGGCGTGTAGGCGCCGGTGTCGTGGTTTTCTTCGTAGACCTGCTGCCAGTCCGAAAAGAGGGCGGTGGCCAGCTGCGCGCGCATGGCTTCGCGCACCAGGTGCACGCGCTGCGGATCGACCACATCGAGCTGCTCGGAGATGTAGGTTTCCGAAGGCAGCGTGAGCACCAGTTCCTTGAAGGCGGCATCGAGCTTGGGGTTGCGCAGCACGCTGCGCATGGCGTCCAGGTAGGCGTCGTTCAGCACCGGGGTGGTGTCGGTGGCCAGCGCGGCAATGCCCTGCAGCGCGGCGCGCAGGCCCAGGCGCTGGCCGGCTTCCCAGCGGTTGAAGGGGTCGGGGTCGTTGGCCAGCAGGGTGAGCAGCTGGGCGTCGGTGTATTCGAAGTCGAGGATCACCGGCGCGCTGAAGCCGCGCAGGATGGAGGGCACGGGCTCGGCGTCGAGGCCGACGAAGGTGATCTGCTCGCCGGCGCGCGAGAGCACCACGGTGCGCGTGCAGGGCGTGCCCGGCGCGCCGCGCGTCACTTCGCTTTCGCCTTCGAGCTGCAGCGGCAGTTCGCGCCCGCTGGCGTCGAGCAGGCCGATGTTCACCGGAATGACGAAGGGTTCCTTGGTGGGCTGGCCCGGCGTGGGCGGGCAGCTCTGGACGATGCTCAGGGTGTAGCTGCGGTTCTGCGCGTCGTACACGCCGTGGGCGGCAAGGCGCGGCGTGCCGGCCTGGCTGTACCAGCGCTTGAACTGGGGCAGCAGGCGGGCGAGTTCGGAATCGGGGTTGGCGTCGGCAATGGCCTGGGCGAAATCGTCGCAGGTCACGGCTTGGCCGTCGTGGCGTTCGAAGTACAGCGTGATGCCCTTCTCGAAGCCCTTGCGGCCGACCAGCGTCTGCATCATGCGAACCACCTCGGCACCCTTTTCGTAGATGGTGACGGTGTAGAAGTTGCTGATCTCGATGTAGCTGTCGGGCCGCACCGGGTGGGCCATGGGCCCGGCGTCTTCGGGGAACTGGGCGGTGCGCAACACGCGCACGTCCTCGATGCGCTTGACGGCGCGGGCCGAGGCGTCGGCGCACAGGTCCTGGCTGAACTCCTGGTCGCGGAAGACGGTGAGGCCTTCCTTCAGCGAGAGCTGGAACCAGTCGCGGCAGGTCACGCGGTCGCCGCTCCAGTTGTGGAAGTACTCGTGGCCGACCACGCTTTCGATGTTGCTGTAGTCGGCGTCGGTGGCGGTGGCCTGGTTGGCCAGAACGTACTTCGTGTTGAAGATGTTCAGGCCCTTGTTCTCCATGGCGCCCATGTTGAAGTCGCTGGTGGCCACGATCATGAAGCGGTCCAGGTCCAGCGGCAGGCCGAAGCGGGCTTCGTCCCACAGCACGGAGTTGACCAGCGAGTTCATCGCATGCTCGGTCTTGTCGAGGTCGCCGGCGCGCACGTACACCTGCAGCAGGTGTTCCTTGCCATTGCGCGCGGTGATGCGCTGCTCGCGCGCCACCAGCTTGCCGGCCACCAGCGCGAACAGGTAGCAGGGCTTCTTGAAGGGGTCGACCCACTTGGCAAAGTGGCGGCCTTCGGGCAGATCGCCTTGTTCGACGAGGTTGCCGTTCGACAGCAGCACCGGATACGCGGCCTTGGCGGCGCGCAGCGTGACGGTGTACATCGCCATCACGTCCGGACGGTCGAGAAAATAGGTGATGCGGCGGAAGCCCTCGGCCTCGCACTGCGTGAAGAAGGTGTCTTCGCTCACGAACAAGCCCATCAGCTTGGTGTTCTTGATGGGGCAGCAGGTGGTGAAGATCTCGAGTTCGAAGGCATCGGGCAGGCCGTCGATCACGAGCTGGTCGCCTTCCATGCGGAACGATGCGCCCTGGCCGTTGACCAGCACGCGCGCCAGGTTCAGCTCGTCGCCGTCCAGGCGCAGCGGCTGGGCCGGCGCGTCGGGGTTGCGGCGCAGCTGCATGCGGTTGAGCACGCGGGTCTTGGCGGGGTCGAGGTCGAAGGTGAGGTCGACAGTGTCGATCCAGAACGCCGGAGCGGCATAGTCTTCGCGGCGAATGGCAATCGGTTGCCCTTGGGCGTCACGCTGCAGCAGCATCGAGTGTCTCCAGAAAATTCGAATGGGCGAGTTCGTCGTAGTCGCGAACCGCGGCAATCACATGGGGGCCGGCAAGCTCGGCGGCGGAATGGGTGCTGCACACCGCCACGGCACGCATGCCGCCGCGGCGCGCGGCCTCGATGCCGAAGGGGGCATCTTCAAAGACGATGCAGCGCTCGGGCGCCACGCCGATGCGGCGCGCGGCTTCAAGAAAGATCTCGGGCGTGGGCTTGCCGGCAAAGCCTTCGTCGCCGCCGACGATGGCCAGCGGCAGCGGGTTCATCTTCAGGCGCGACATCGCAAACTCGATGTTGTGCCGGTCGCCGGCGGTGCCCACGGCCACCTTCAGGCCGCGCGCCACGGCGGCCTTGGCAAAGGCGGTGAAGCCGGCCACTTCGGTGAAGTTGTCGCTGAACATGGCGCGGTAGATTTCTTCCTTCTCGTGCACCAGGCCCAGGCACTCGGCGTCGGAAAGCTCGCGCTGGAACAATTCGCGCATGCACTCGGCGCCGGTGCGGCCCGTGGTGCGCGCAAGGATGTCGGTCACGTCGAGCTTCAGGCCGTGGCGTTCGACAAACTCCACCCACGAGCGCGCATGCCAGGGCATGGAGTCGATCATGGTGCCGTCCATGTCGAAGATGAAGGCTTCGACCTTCCCGTGCTTCAGGCTCATCGCTTACACGCCCTGCTTGAGCGAGGCTTCGATGAACACGTCGAGGTCGCCGTCGAGCACCTTCTGCGTGGCCGAGACTTCGACGTTGGTGCGCAGGTCCTTGATGCGGCTGTTGTCCAGCACGTAGCTGCGGATCTGGTGGCCCCAGCCCACGTCGGTCTTGCTGTCCTCGAGCTTCTGCTGCTCTTCCTGGCGCTTGCGCATCTCGTGGTCGTACAGGCGCGAGCGCAGGCGCTTCCACGCCACGTCGCGGTTGCTGTGCTGGCTGCGGCCGTCCTGGCACTGCACCACGATGCCGGTGGGGATGTGCGTGAGGCGCACGGCCGAGTCGGTCTTGTTGATGTGCTGGCCGCCCGCGCCGCTGGCGCGGAAAGTGTCGGTGCGCACGTCGGCCGGGTTGATCTCGATCTCGATGGAGTCGTCGATTTCCGGGTAGACAAAGATCGAGGCAAAGCTGGTGTGGCGCCCGCCCGACGAGTCGAACGGCGACTTGCGCACGAGGCGGTGCACGCCGGTTTCGGTGCGCAAGAGGCCAAAGGCGTAGTCGCCCTCGACCTTGATGGTCGCGCCCTTGATGCCCGCGGTGTCGCCCGGGGTTTCGTCCTCGATCTGCGTCTTGAAGCCCTTGCGCTCGGCGTACTTCAGGTACTGGCGCAGCAGCATGCTGGCCCAGTCGCAGGCCTCAGTGCCGCCGGCGCCGGCCTGGATGTCGACGAAGGCGTTGAGCGGATCGGCCGGGTTGTTGAACATCCGGCGGAATTCGAGCTGCTTGATGTCGGCTTCGAGCGCGGCGGCGTCATCGGCAATGGACTGCAAGCCGTCCATGTCGCCGTCTTCCTTCGACATCTCGTAGAGCTCGGTGTTGTCCGACAGGCCGCTGGTGAGGCGGTCGAGCGTGACGACCACGTCGTCGAGCGACTTTTTCTCGCGGCCCAGTTCCTGGGCCTTCTTGGGGTCGTTCCAGACGTTGGGATCTTCGAGCGACGCGTTGACCGTCCTCAGGCGTTCGGCTTTGGCATCGTAGTCAAAGATACCTCCGTAAATCCGCAGTCCGGGCGCTCAGGTCTGCAAGCGTTGCGCCGATCTGGTTGATTTGTTCTGCGTCCATGGGGTGTCCTGACTGTGTTCGGGGGAAACCCGTCATTTTCTCACGGACCGGTAACCCGCCCTGCAGAGCCCCTGTATTGCTCCTTCCCCTTCCGGGGGAAGGCTGGGATGGGGGCGGTTCCCGCATTCGGTGCGGCCTATTCCAGCACCGCCGTTGCCGCCTCGGGGTAGAGGTTCGGAAACAGGATGTTCAGCGAGCCGAGCGGAAAACCGATGCTCAGCTCCGAACGATGGCTGTCGCTTTTCAGAAGTCCGTCCTTGATGAATCGAGAAATCACTTTTCGGGCCGTTCGCTCTTCCAGTCCGGTCATCCGGATGAACTCTCCGCGCGACACCGTGCCACCAACGGCAATCGTATGCAGCGGCAGCAGTGCCTCCTCGCGATATTCCGTGATGCCCTCCGTCGCGCCGCGCACCAGCAAGTAGGCGCGCATGCGGTCCTTGAGCTTGGAAAGGTCGAGCATCGAAGCCATGAAACTGACTTGGTCTTCGCACAGTTCGAGGAAGTAGCGGCACCACTCCCAGAGCATTTTTTCGCTGAGATTCCCCCGCCCGTCGAGATCTCCCTGCCTTGCGCTGTCCGCGTTGTCCAGCATCTCGAAGTAGCGGTCGCGCTGGCGAGCCAGGCCGCGATTGACAGACCAGAGGCCGCCGCTCATCAAATGCAGGGCGCAATGGGTCTGCAGCCGGATGGCACGCCCGTTTCCGTCTTCGAAGGGATGCGTCCAGGCCATTCGATGATGTGCGGCTGCAATGGTGTAGATCACAGCATCGATGCCCTTGAGGCCACCGTAGACCTCATCCATCCTCTTGAGAAACCGAGGGATCGATTTCCACGCTGGCGGCTGGTGGCGGCCCACCGCGACGTCATGCGTGCGGAGGCTTCCGGGAATGATGACCCGACCGTCATCGGTGAGGCGATCGGGTTCCGGGAGGCGGCGGTACAGGTTCTCGTGCGCTTGTTTCAGGAAGCCGCTGCTCAGTGCGCCCGCTTCGGTGGTGACGATTTCTTCCAGTTCCCGTTCGGCGTCGATGTGTGCCAGTGCGACACGCTGCCGTCTGGCGACGTCCGGCGTGTCGGAAAAGTCTTTGCTCAGCGCGCGCTCGATGTTCACGGGATGTGTGCTTTGTCCCTCGATGCGGTTCGAGTAGTACGAGTTCATCGATCGGACGATCTCGCGCAGCGCAGCCCGTGCTTGCGGACTTGCGGAGCCTTTCATCTCGGACGACTTCTCGAATATTCGGCGCGTGATTTCGCTCAGTTCGCCGAGTTTTTGCGTTGGCAGCAATGGCTCGAACTGATGAGGTTGGTCGTAGACCTGCAAAGGTGCGGGATTGACGGACATGGATTCCGGTTTAAGTTCTGGTCAGTTTAGGATGAAAGCCTTTTAAATTCAATAAGTTACTGAAAAACTGATCGCGATGATTTTCCGGTTGTAGTTCTGGTTGGAATACCGGAGGAGGTCATCGATGGCAACCCGCCGTAGAAGCAAAAAGCCCCCTGTGCGCGGCGCGGGCGCACAGGGGGCAAGGGGGAATCTGCGTTTGGATCAGAACGCGGGGACGAGCGAGCCCTTGAACTGCGTCTCGATGAAGCTCCTCACCTCCGGCGACTGGTAGGCCGCCACCAGCCGCCTGGCCCAGGGCTTGTCCTTGTCGGCGCGGCGCACGGCGATCAGGTTGGCATAGGGGCTCTTCGCGGCCTCCTTGATCACGGCATCCTTGTTGAGCGAAAGCCCGGCCTTCTCGGCATAGTCGTTGTTGATGGCGGCAATCGCCAGGTCGTCGAGCGAGCGCGGGAGCTGGGCGGCGTCGAGCGGCACGAGCTTGAGCTTCTTGGGGTTGCTCACCACGTCCAGCGGCGTGGCCGTGTTGTTCTTCACCGCCTCGGGCTTCAGCGTGACGAGGCCGGCCGACTGCAACAGCAGCAGCGCGCGGTTGCCGTTCGACGGATCGTTCTGGATGCCGACCGCCGCGCCGTCGGGCAGCTGGTCGATCGACTTGATCTTGCGCGAGTAGAAGCCCAGCGGCGCGGTGATGGTGAGGCCCACGGGCACGATGTCGAAGCCGCGCGCCTTGTTCTGGTTGTCCAGGAAGGGCTGGTGCTGGAAGGCGTTGGCGTCCAGGTCGCCCGAGGCCAGCGCCGCGTTGGGCAGCTGGTAGTCGTTGAACACCACGAGCTGGATGTTCAGGCCGTTCTTGGCCGCCACCTTCTTCACCACCTCGAACACCTGCTCGGCGCTGCCGACCGAGATGCCAACCTTGACGGTGTTCTTGTTGCCGTTGTCCTGCGCGAAGGCGGCGCTGCCGCAGAAGAGGGAGGCGGCCAGCGTGGCAAGGACGAGGCTGCGGCGGCGAAAGAGGTTCTGCATAGATCGGATGTGCGTTTCACAACAAAAAAGAAGGCGCGAATGTGGCATTGCCCGGCACGTTTGGGAACGAACGAATCTTCATATCGATATGGCAATGCACAACCCTCAATCCGAGGTCTTATGTGTTTTCAAGCATAAGCACGAGCGGATTTGTTCGTTCCCTTTTGACGCCTTTGTTTTCATACTCGGCCCCTTTTCGCGAACCTTTGCGGCCGGCTCCGCGCCCGCCGCTGCCTTTTTTATGAGCAACCCTTCGTCCGATGCGGGCCGCGGCAACGCGCAGCCCGTGATCCGTCTTCAATCCGTGCAGAAGTCATTCGCACTGCCGAGCGGCGAGGTGTTCGACGCCGTGCAGTCGCTCTCGCTCGACATCCACCAGGGCGACGTGTTCGGCCTGATCGGCAAGAGCGGCGCGGGCAAGTCGACGCTGCTGCGCCTCATCAACCTGCTGGAGCGGCCCGATGCGGGCCAGGTCTTCGTGGGCGGGCGCGACCTCACCACGCTCTCGCGCCGCGAGCTGCGGGGCACACGCCAGAACATCGGCATGATCTTCCAGCAGTTCAACCTGCTGCAGAACGCCACGGTGTTCGACAACGTGGCCTTCCCGCTGAAGATCCACGGCCGCCATTCCAGGGCCGAGATCGACGCCCGCGTGCGCGAATGCCTGGCCCTGGTGGGCCTGGCCGAGAAGATCGACACCTACCCGGCCCAGCTCTCGGGCGGCCAGAAGCAGCGCGTGGCCATTGCGCGCGCGCTGGCGCCGCGGCCGCAGGTGCTGCTGTGCGACGAGCCCACCTCGGCGCTGGACACCGAAACCACGCGCGCGCTGCTCGAGACGCTGCGCGACATCAACCAGAAGATCGGCGTGACCATCGTGATCGTCACGCACGAGCTCTCGGTGGTCGAGGTGCTGTGCCGCAACGTGGCCATCCTGGAGAAGGGCCGGCTGGTGGAGCAGTTCGCTGTGGTCGATGCGCCGAGCGAAGAGCGCAAGACCGCGCTGGGCCGCGAGATCGACGAGCTGGTGCGCCGCCGCGAACGCGAGGCGCGCGAACCCATCGCGCCGCGCCCGCCGTCATTGCAGCGCAGCCCGCAGGAGGTGGCCTATGTTTGAGAACATCGCCCCCATCCTCCCCGAGCTGTGGGTGGCCACGGGCCAGACCTTCATGATGCTGGCCATCGGCCTTTCGGCCGCGGTGCTGATCGGCGGCCCGCTGGGCATCCTGCTGTTCCTGCTGGGCCCGGGCCAGTCGCTCGAGAACAAGCCGGCGTTCCTGGTGCTCAACTGGATCGTGAACACCGTGCGCTCGTTTCCTTTCATCATCCTGCTGGTGGCGCTGGTGCCGTTCACGCGGGTGATCGCGGGCACGTCCATCGGCCCGCTGGCGGCCGCGGTGCCGCTGTCGTTCGCGGCCATTCCGTACTTCGCGCGGCTGGTCGACCAGTGCCTGCGCGAAGTGCCGCGCGGCGTGATCGAGGCGGCGCATGCCATGGGCGCCTCGGAGCTGCAGATCGTCTGGCGCGTGCTGGTGGTCGAGGCCCGCTCGGGCCTGGTGCTGGCGCTCACGGTGCTGGCGGTGAGCTTTCTCTCCTACTCGGCAATTGCCGGCGTGGTGGGCGGCGGCGGCATTGGCGACCTGGCCATCCGCTATGGCTACTACCGCTTCCAGACCGACGTGATGGTGCTCACCGTGGCGCTGCTCGTGGTGCTGGTGCAGATCCTGCAGTTCGTGGGCAACACCACGGCGCGCAGGCTGGACAAGCGTTGAATCTCTTTTTCTCTCGTTCCTTCTTTTTTTGATTTCATGAAAACCGCTCTGCTGCGCCGCTCCGTCCTTGCCCTGTCCCTGGTTGCCCTGTCGTTCGGCGGCCTTTCGTTGGCAGAGGCCCAGGAAGCCAAGAAGAACCTCGTGATCGGCGGCACCGCCGGCTCCAACATCGACCAGCTCAAGGCCGGCATCGTGCCCATCCTCGAGAAGAAGGGCTACAAGGTGAAGCTGGTCGAGTTCAACGACTACGTGCAGCCCAACCTCGCGCTCGCGCAAGGTTCGCTCGATGCCAACTTCTTCCAGCACCAGGTCTACCTGAAGAAGTTCTCGGCCGACCAGAAGCTGGACCTTGCCGAACTGGTGCAGGGCCCCATTGCACCGCTGGGCGTGTACTCCACCAAGCGCAAGACGCTGGCCGAGGTGAAGGAGGGCGACCGCTTCACGCTGCCCAACGACCCGAGCAACCTGGCCCGCGCGCTGGTGCTGCTGGAGCAGAACAAGCTCATCACCATCAAGCCCGGCGTCGATGCGCTGCGCGCGTCCGAGAAGGATGTGGCCGAGAACCCGAAGAAGCTCAAGTTCATTCCGCTCGAGGCCGCGCAGCTGCCGCGCTCGCTGGGCGACACAGAGTACGCCATCGTCAATGGCAACTTCGCGATCTCGTCGGGCCTGAAGCTGAGCGAAGCCGTGGTGCTCGAGAAGACGCCCGACTACTATCTGAACGTGGTGGCCGTGAAGAGCGCGGACAGGAACGCGCCCTGGGCCAGGGACATTGCCGAGGCCTACCGCTCGAAGGAATTCAAGGCCGTGGTCGACAGCAAGTTCCAGGGCTACGCCAAGCCCAGCTTCCTGCAGTAGTTCTTCTTCTCAAGCCAAGGACGCCCATGCCCGTGCTCGCCGTTTTCGATGCCGAAGGAAGCTGGCGCGACACGCATGTGTGCGACGGCTGGATCACCGAACACCTGGCGCGGCAAGGTGTGGCCTGGGGCCGCGAAGACGACGCACCGGAAGGCCAGCGGGTTCTCGACCGCGTGGGGCTTTTCTACCTGCCCACGCAGGACGGCTACCTGGGCCTGCTGTTCGAGGCCGGTGAATGGGTGGCCCTGCCGGCCGGCAAGCCGCATGTCTTCGACGCCGGCGAGGCGCATTCCTTCGATGGACTGCCCGCCGCACTGCCGCTGTTCGAGGCTTTCGTCGAACAAGTGCTGTCCCTCACGGGCAACGACGCCGACGACGAAGCGTGAACGAAAGCGTCCCCTGAGCGGGGGAGAGCCGGAGCGCGTGCCTACGCGCCGGAAGACGGATGGCCGCGCAGTGTGTGCAGTTCGCGGCGCAGCGCCTCGGACTCCTGCTTGAGGGCAAGGATGGCCTCGTAGGCCTTGCCGAGCTCGCCTGACGCGCTGGCGGCCTGGGCCCGGAGTTCGTCGCGCTCCCGTTCGCAGTTCTGCAGCTGCTGCCGTGCCTGCGCCAGCGCGAGCATGTCGAAGGTTTCCGCGTGGTGGCGCAGGAGCTCCGTGGACTCGGCGTCGTATCCGTTCTGGGTTTCGCCGAAGTCCGCCAGCCGTCCCAGGCGCACGAGGGGCGGTCCGGGCCTGCGAAAGACCGCGACGAAATCGGCCCAGCCGGACGCCGCGGGGCGGGCGACGAAGGACTCGACCAGTTCGACTTCGACCCGCCGGCGCCGGCCCCATTCGACCAGCGCCACACCGGCATCGGGATAGAAGCGCCAGCAATCGACCGGATACCGGTGAAACGCATGGTTGCTTGGCGCATTGACATAGAGCAGACCGCCGGGCCGCAGCAGACGCACGAGCTCCAGAAAAGTTTCCCAGAAGCAGGGGTCATGCTCGAGGGCCGAACTCGTGACGACCACGTCGGCGCAGGCGTCGGGCAGCGGCAGGGGGTCGCCCGGCGTGACCACCTTGTCCACGCCCCGGCCCGGCGCGGCATCGAGACCGAGATAGCTCGCCGTGGCGGGGGCATGGTCCCTCAGTGAGCCGTTGACGTCCTGGCTGCCGAGCTCGACCACATCCCTGAAATGCGGCTGCCAGTACAACGCGAAGAAGCGGCGGCCATGTTCGTAGGCGGTGTCATGCATGGTTCATTTTGTCTCGCAGTTCGTGCGCAGCGCAATGGCTCTCAGGGCGAAAGAATCATCACCTTGCACTGGCTCGGCACGATGCGCATGCCCACCATGTTGCTGCGGTTCTGCGTGCTCAGGCTGGTCATGCGCGTGGCCGGCGTGCCCTTGATGAGCACCGTGAACGCGCCCGTCACGTGCCGCGACTGGCTCATGAAGGTCTGCGAGACGATGCCGCCGCCCGCCCCGGTGGTGTCGCCCAGCGTGATCGGCGTGGTGGTTGCCATGTTGTGCGCGGGCATGCACATGAAGAGGATGTTCCACGCGTTGGGCACGGCCGTGGGGCCGAACGCCATGTTGGGGTAGGGAATGGGCGCCATCGCGGCGGGCGGGGTCTTGCAGACATCGGGAAAGGCGAGGTCCATTCCCATCAGCTGGCAGTTGGCAAACATTGCGGTGCTCCTTTTGCTGCGGGCCGGGTCAGCCCATGTGGATCTGCGCGGCATCGACCTTCACGAGCTCGCTGGCCGTGACCACCGTGTGCCGGGCATGCAGGCGCGCCGTGCCGCCGGCTTCGCAGTCGAGATGGCCCACGCGGACCTGCTCGGTTTCGTCCACCACGCGCAGCGCGTTGCGCGCCATCTGCACGATGCGATCGGCCACCGATTCGAGGACAAGCCCGACCAGCCGCAGCCGCCCCACCGTGGCGTCGAGGGCCTGGCCGGTGAAGTGCAGGTCGTCGACGCGGCACTGTCCGCTCGTGGCCTGGAGCTTCCATTGCGCGGCGTGCATCTGAAGCTCGCCGCCGCTGCGCAGCCGCACGTCGCCGGGGCTTTCGATCGAGAGGGCGCCTGATGTGTCGATGCGGCTGACCGCATCGTCGGCCTGTTCGAGCACGGCGATCAGGTACACCCGGGCTCCGTCCGGTCCGGACAGCAGCACGGTGTCGCCCACCTCGGGCCGCAGCAGGCAACTGGCGGCTCGGCGGCAGCGCCAGGTCCCGCCGCCCTCGTCTTCGACATCGAAGTGCGCATCGGGCAGTGCGGCCGCCAGCCGGCCCACGAGATGAACCGGCGCGGTGGCTGCCGCAAGGGCGGGGCGCAGTGGAATGACATTCATGGCGGATTCCCTTCTTGATGTGGGTGTGGACGTCTGGAAAGCGGGCGGGCGGTTGCGGGGCTCAGTGCGAGTCGGACCAGGCCTGTGCCTTGAAGAGTTCGGGCTCGTTGTCGATGATCCCGTTGCGGCTGGAAAACCGCGCGCCCTGCTGCTGGGCGCGGTGCAGGCGCGTGCGCAGGAAATGCGCACCGCCCAGGTCGGCACCGGTCAGGTCGGCATATGAAAGATCGGCGTCCTGCATGTCGGCGTTGCGGAAGTTCGCGCCGGCGCAGCGCGCGTGGTGAAACACGCCGAGCGGCAAGCGGGCTTGCGAGAAGTCGGCGCGTTCCAGCAGAGCCCGGGCCCAGATCGACTGGTCGAAGCGCCCGCCGCTGCAGTTCGCATCGCTGAGGTCGGCTTCAGGAAACAGCGCCTGGCATGCGTCCGCGTTCGAGAAGTTCGCGCGCTTCAGCGTGGTGCCCTTGAAGTTGGCTTGGGTGAGCGTGGCGCCGCTGAAGTCGGCATCGTCCAGGCGGCTGTCCGTGAACTGGCACATGCACAGCGAGAGGCCCGCGAAGCGCTGGCCGCTCAGGTCGCACTCCAGGAACATTGCGTTGAGGCCGGATGCACCCTGGAAAATCGCCGTCTTCAGGTCGAGGCGGTAGAAGGTCACATGGCCCAGCGCCGCGCCGGTGAAATCGGCCCGGTCGAGCTGCGATTCCATGAAGCTCGCGCGCTCGAACTGCCGCGACTGCAGGCGGCTTTGCGTGAGCTCGCAGCGAAAGAACTTGGTGAGATCGAGCCTGGCCTGCGCGAAGCTCGCCCGCGCCGCGTGGCACTCGACGAAGGAGGCGCCCTCCAGCGTGGCGGCATCGAAGCGTGCCGCCTCCATGCGGCTGCGAAAGAACTGCGCCTCCTTCAACTGGGCGAAGGAGAAGTCGCATCCCGAGAGCTGGCAGTGCGACAGCGAGCTGCCTTCGAGATTGGCCCGGGCGAGGTTCGCGCCGCTGAAATCGACGTCGTCCATCATCGCGCCCGAGAGGTCGAGGCCGCTCAAGTCCCATCCCCTGCAATCGGCGTTGCCGACCTGGGTGCCATGGCGGATCCTGTCGACGAGTTCATCGCGGGTCATTCGGGCGCTGCGGCGCGCCGTGCGGGCCAGGTCTTGGCGTGCCGTGTGTAGGCGCCGAGCAGGTGGGTGCTGCCGTCGATCAGGCTTTGCGACACGTCGGTGCGAAACAGGTTGGCGCCGCTCAGGTCGGCCTGCGCGAAGACGGCCTTCGAGAAGTTGGCGTCGATGAGGTTGGCGCCGCGCAAGCTGGCGCCGGTGAGGTCGGCACGCACGAAGAGGCTCTCGCCCGCGACGAGCCGCTCGAGCTTGGCGCCCTGCAGCGCGCATTCCGAAAAATCGCAGTTGTCCAGGCGCGCTTCGCGCAGGTCCGCCTGCTGCATCGGCGTCGTGCGCAGGCCGCATTGCTTGAGCGCGGCGCGGCGCAATACCGCGCCGGCCAGCGTGCTGCCGTGCGCGAAGCTGCAGGCATCGAGCCGGGCGTCGGAGAAATCGACCGACCGGCTGCAGTCGCTCGTGACGAAGCTGCAGCGCACCAGGGACGCATTGGTGAAGCGCACATCCTCCAGCGCGCATTCGAGCCATACCACCTGCTGGAAGGAGGCGCCGCCGAAGGCCATGCCGCTCATGCGCAGCTTGGTCAGGAAGACCTGGTGCCAGTCGGAGCCGCGAAAGTCGCAATGGCTCATCTCGCTTTCGGTGAAGCGCGTCTGGTCGAGCACGGTGTTGGCCATGCTGCAGGACGCGAAGCGCGTCTTCTCGCAGTTGGCGCTGCTCAGGTCGGCGCCGGAGAAATCGGCGAACTCGCAGTGCGCGCCGCCGAGGTTGGCGTTGCGGAAGGTCGCACTGGCCAGCGACGTGCGCGAGAGCCGGGCCCGTGCCAGCACCGCGCCGTTGAAGTTGGCGTCCGACAGTTGCGCGTCGTCGAGGTTGGCGTCTTCGAGCGCGGCGCCGGAGAAGTCGGCCCCGCGCAGGTCCATGCCCGAGAGATCGGCCCCGACGAGCCGCATGCCCGAGAAATTGCGCGCCCCGGGCGCGGCCTCGGCCAGCCGCCGCCGGATCTTCGCGGCGCGGAACGAGGGCATGGGCGGCGCGGCGTCGGACAGGTGGGCGCCGTGGAGGTAGCCCTGCCGGATCTGCGCGGTCATCCGATCCTTGGTGCCCAGGGAGATGAGCGTGGGCGGGGGGCTTGCGGGGGTCCCGGCGGGTGGCGCGGCGGCAAGCTGTTCGAGCTGCCGTATCAGCGCGTCGGGGTCGAAGCGCTGCGGCTGCTCGCGGCTTTTCTGCAGCAGCGCGGGGTCGATTTCTTCCTCCTGCCGGCGGCGCATCTGTTCGCCCTGGGCTTGCAGGTTTTTTCGGGCTTCCATCATTTCCCCTTGCATGCGCTCGAAGTACTCGGGCACGTCGTCGAACTCCAGCGGCGCGGCCGGGGGCTGGGGCGCGGGCAGGTACTTGTCGGGATCGACGCCCAGCGCGATGAGTTCGGCGCGGCGGCTTTCGTGGTCGCGCTGCTGGCCGGCACGCAGGTTGCGCAGCAGCGGCCGCGCCATCGGGTCGGGCGCGTCGAGGATGCCCCAGCGCCCGAGGACCGCCTTGGGTGCGAGGTCGCTGTCGCGAAAGGCGAGCAGGCCGCCGCGCGCGGTGTCCAGGCGCTGCAGCAGCACGGATTGGTAATGCGCGAGCTCGCGCGGCTCCTGCGGCAGCTCGAGTGCCGGCATGATGTGCCGCACATCTGCCGCATCGTCCTCGCGCACCGGCAGCACGCCGTGCCAGATCAGCGCCACGCGCTCGCGGTGCGGGAAGAACCAGGCCGTGGTCAGGCGCAGGCCGATCTCGTGCAGGCCGCGGCCTTCCTTGTCGAAGCTTGCGAAGCAGCGCGCGCGCCAGTCGGGCAGGCGGCCGCTCAGCACCGGCTTTTCCGGGTGCATGTTGAGAATTTCGTAGGGCGCGCCGGGCGGGAGCTCCTGGCGCGCGGGCCAGCGCTGGTCTTCGGGCGCGGCGTTGAAGAAGCGCCAGTCCATGTCTTGCGCGAACCCCGGGAAGTGGTGCTCCAGCCAGTGCTGCCCGAACTTGCTGCCCATCAGGGCCATGCGCTGCGGGCTGTCGATGGGCACGGCGCCGAAGCTCGCGGGCGCCACCGCCTGCCCGCGCGAGCGCACGCGGGCATGCACGGCCTCCACGTTGGGTGCGCGGCGCGTGCGGACGCCGTTGATGAGCTCGTCGAACGCGCCGATGCCTGCCGGGTTCTCCGGCACGCCCGGCCCGCCGTAAGCGTGCGCCCAGTCCAGCGGCATGGCCTCGAAGGGCTGCGGTGCGGTCAGGCGGCCGTCGAGCCAGTAGCGCTCGCCCGACACGTGCAGGGACTTCTCGAGATCGGCGACGCGCAGGCGCACGGCGCAGGCGGTCTTGTCTTGTTGGTGGTGGGTGTAGCCATGGCCGCTCGCGAGCACCTCCGGCATGCACTTGGGCACGCCCGCGTCGAACACGCCCAGGCCGCCGATCTCTTCGCCGACGGTCTGCCACAGCTCCTGGTCGGCCATGAGCTTCGGTTCCGCCTCGAGGCTGGCGAACGCCGTGACGGCCACGCCGAGCTGGTCGACGCCCTGCCAGCGGTATGGCCGGGTGAGGATGCCCAGGCGCAGCGGCTTGACGGTTTTCATCGGTCGGAAACCTCCGAGGGTGCACGAAGCCGGGAGCTGTCGGCGCCGTAGTGGGCGGCCGAGGTGCCGCTGCGCTCGACGGCGACCTCGCGGCTCGCCGGATCGAAGCGCACCGCGATGGTCCGGCCGGCCGCGTGGCCGGGCAGTTGGGCGAGGGGAATGGCGGTGGTCTGGTCGACCTCGAAGGTCTCGCCGGTCTCGGCGGCCTGTATGCGAAGGCGCAGCTGCGCGATCGCCCAGGTCGTGCCTTCGCCCGAGCGGCGCTGGCCGGTGTCGGAAAAGGCAATCACCTGCGCCATGGCAGGCGTACCGTGCGCGAGGATGCCGAGGGCCCTTCGCGTGCGCGACAGGCTCTCGGCGTGCTTGCGGCGCTCGCGCAGGAGCGTGACGCAAAGAGTGAACCCCAGCCACGCAAGCAGCGGTGCCAGCACCCACCAGATCGAGAAGGGGACATTCGGCATCCGGCCAAGGCGTTCAGCCGAAGAGCACGAAGCCCTTGAGCGCGCCCCAGAAGCCGCCGGTGTGCTCCGAGGCCACCACGTTCGAGAAGCTCACCGCGCCGAAGTTGGCCTGGTGTGCGTACATGTTCATGATCTGCGCGGTGGCATCCATCTTCTTGATGTTGGTCGTGAACGTGAAGCCGGCGTTGCTGTTGTTCACGCCGTAGGTCGCGCTCGACAGGCCGGTGGCCGTCACCGCCGTCGGCGACCAGTCCCACAGCAGCACGCGGTTCACGCGCTTGACGTGGTTGCCCTCGAAGGTGAAGTCGCCGCTGGCCTTGATCTCGACGTCGCCCGCCGTGGCCTCGATGGTCACCTTCCGGGCCTTGCCGTTGTAGTCGCCGGCCGAGACGGTCGAGTGGTGGTCGCCTGTCTCGATGGTTTCGGTGAGGCCGTCCTTGATGTTGTCCTTGCCGCCGCCGCTCACGATGGTTCGCTGCCAACCGGTCTGGTAGCTTTCCTGCCGGTTGCCGTCGAGCGTCTTCAGTATGGAGTTGCCGGTGTGGATCTCCTCGTCCATGCCGAGCTTCACGTCGACCAGCAGCCCCTTGTCGAAGGTCTCGTGGCGCAGGCCGCCGTTGACCGTGACCTCCGACAGGCCGCTGAGCACCGTCTCCTTCGAGCCGAGCTTGGTGGTGGTCTCGATGCGGTTGTCGAAGAAGTGCTCGGTGAGCGCGCCCGAGACGGTGAGCTTCGAGCCGTTGCGGTATTCGGCGGTGTCCTTCTGCTTGACGAGGGTGTCGCGGGTCTGGTCGACGGTGAGCGTGTCGGTCTTCAGGATGTGGGTGATGCGGTGGCCGTCGACGGTTTCTGTCTCGTCGTTCTCGACGTGGATCCGCAGGTCGTTCTCGACATCGATCTCGAAGTCCTTCTCGGCATGGATGCGCACCAGCTCGCAGCCCGGCGCGTCGTCCAGGATGAATTCGTTCGCGTTGGCCGGCGAGCCGTCCTGGCTGCGGCTCACGAAACCGCTCACGGTCACCTGCGCCGGCAGTTCGAGCGGGGGCATCTGGTCGGCGTTGTAGACCCGGCCGATGATGATGGGCCGGTCGGGATGGCCGCCGATGAAGTCGACCACCACCTCCTGTCCCTTGCGCGGATGGTTGACGGCGCCGTAGTTGGAGCCGGCCCATGCGCTGGAGACACGCACCCAGCAGGAGCTGTTCTCGTCGCTCTTGCCGTAGCGGTCCCAGCGGAACTGCACCTTCACGCGGCCGTACTGGTCGACCCAGAATTCCTGGCCCGCCTTGCCGACCACGGTGGCCGTCTGCGGCCCGTTGGTGCGCGGCAGCGGCGTGACGCGCGGCGCGCGAAAGACATAGGCGCTGGGCTGCACGGCAAAGTCGAAGCTGTAGTGGCCTTCGGCGCCGCCGCTGGCGTAGCCGCCCTCGCGCAGCGCATACGACACCGACACCACAAGGTATTCGCGGTTGTCTTCCTGCCGCGGGCAGTTCTGCATGGTGAAGCGGTAGCCGGGCGCCATGCCGCGCACGTTGGTGTGGCCGATGTCGCGCTCGGCCTGCGCCTGCGCTTCCTCCAGGCGGATGCGCGAGTAGTGCTCGCCCTGTTCGGCCTCGCTGAAGCCGCCGAGCCATTCGTACATCTCGTACTGGCCGTGCTCGTTGCCGCGCGGCTGGCTGCGCATGTTCATCAGGTCGGCGCGGGGCTTCTTGAAGTCGAAGTCGTCCACCACGTAGCTGCCGGGGCGGATCTCCTCGGTGACCTGCCACTGGTCGATCACTTCCTGCCGCGGGTCGGCGCCGCGGTCGGCGGCCAGGTAGCCGATCTTCGCGTAGCCGGGCAGGGTCTCGTGCGCGCCGATGTCGTCGGCCAGCACCAGCGTGTGCTGGCCCTTCTCGTGCGTGAAGTAGTAGTAGATGCCTTCGTGCTCCATGAGGCGGCTCACGAAGGCGAAGTCCGTTTCCTGGTACTGGACGCAGTACTCCCACTGCCTGTAGCTCGCGCTGAGCTTCTTCTCGAAGGCAAAGCCGTAGTCCGCAAACACCTCTTCGAGGATGTCGACCACCGACTTGTTCTGGAATATCTTGCAGTCGCTGGTGCGCGTGAGATACCAGAGCCATGGCCGCACCGTGGCGCGGTAGACCACGTAGCGCGAGGCGCCGTCCTCCTTGCCGATCATCGTGAAGCGGACGATCTGCCCGTTCAGGAAGCGCGGCGCGCCCGCAGTCTGTATCTCCAGCGCCAGCGGCTTGCCCAGCACGGCCTTCATGTCGATCGACATGCTGGGACTCAGCAGTTCGACCTCGAACTCGAACAGCTGCGACAGCCCCTCGGTTCCGTGCATCGAACGGAACATGAGCTGGTCTTCGCCCAGCGGCGTGTGTGCGCGTACGACTCGGGGCATGCGAAAAACTCCCTTGCTCAAGACAGCACCTCCTGCACCAGCATCGCCCACTGCGTGGCGGCCGAAGCAGTGATTGCGAACTTATGTTTGAAGCGCTCGTTCACCGGTGAACCCGCATGGGGCCAGGGGTGCTTCATCGTTGTGCCTTTTGCGTCTGGCATGTGCGCTTCTTTGCAAGTAGCAGGCCAGCGCGGGCCGGGCCTCATGCCGCGTTGCGGCTTCGGCGCCGCCGCCTGTAGGATGTGCGAATGACCCAGCACATCGGAATCGTCGGGTGCTCCGCCGAAGGCGCGGCGCTCTGCTACCAGACCATCTGCGTGGAAGGGGCCGAGCTGCTCGGCCCGCATGCGCATCCTGAAGTGGCCATGCACACGCCCTCGCTTTCGGACTACATGGCGCACATCTACCGCGGCGACTGGCATGGCGTGGGCGAGGTGATGCTGGCCTCGGCGAGCAAGCTCGCGAAGATCGGTGCCGACTTTCTCGTCTGCCCCGACAACACGATCCACCAGGCGCTGCCCTTCATCGAGGCGCGTTCGCCGCTGCCGTGGCTGCACATTGCCGAGTGCGTGGCCGACGAGGCCGCGCAGCGCGGCTTCCGGCGCCTGGCCATCACCGGCACGCGCTGGCTGGTCGACAGCGAGGTCTATCCCGAGAAGCTCTCGGCCCGGGGGCTCGAATACGTCCGGCCCACGGCCCTGGAGCGCGAGGAGATCAACCGCATCATCATGGACGAGCTGGTGCGCGGTGTGTTCACGCCCGACGCGGTGCTGGCGTTCCGGCGCGTGATCCAGCGCATGAAGGACGAAGACGGCTGCGATGCGGTGGTGCTCGGCTGCACCGAGATTCCGCTCATCATGAACGACGTGAATTCGCCGCTGCCCACGCTCGACTCCACGCGGCTCTTGGCGCGCGCGGCGCTGCGGCGCGCCGCGGCCTGAAGCGCCGGCCGCCTCAGCCGGCCAGGAACTGCTCGATCAATCCCGCCACGCGCTGCGGCTGGTCGTGGTGCAGCATGTGGCCCGCGTCGGCCAGCTGCTCGATGCGCACCGACGGCACGGACTTCAGCCGCTCGTGGAATTCTTCGAGCGTGTAGCGGTTCTTCCACCAGCCGTGCAGGCTGTCGTCGGCGGCCTCGATCATCAGCGTGGGCGCCGAGATCCGTGCATAGAGCGCAAGCGTTTCGTCGACCCGGAAGATGTTCGCGTTGATGATCTTGTGCGCGGCGTCGCCGAGGATCTGCCAGCGCTCGCTGCCGTCGGGCTGCAGCTGGAGCGCGGACCAGTGGCTCGCGAGCCAGCCGGCCTTGTCGGGCGTGAGGCGCGGGTTGGTCTTCATGAGCCGCCGCGCCACGCCGTCCACACCCGAGTAGCCCGCCAGCGCCATCTCGCCGCGGTGCAGGCGCTTGAGCTCGTCGATCCATTGGCCGTAGCGCGCGGGCGCTTCCTCGGGCTTGCGCGCCGGCATGCCAAAGCCTTCGAGGTTGACGAGGCGGCGGATGCGCGCGGGCCGGGTGCCCGCGTAGTGCATGGCGACATTGCCGCCCATGCTGTGGCCGACCAGGTCGACCGGCCGCGCCGCATCGCCTTCGCCCGCGTAGTGGTCGAGCAGCCATTCGAGATCGGCCAGGTAGTCGGGCAGCCAGTAGTTGTCGACACCGCCGCCGTCGGTGAGGCCGAAGCCGCGCCAGTCGGGCGCGACGATGAAGCGTTCTTCGGCCAGCGCATCGACCACGAACTGCCAGGAGGCCGCCACGTCCATCCAGCCGTGCAGCAGCACCAATGGCGGCTTGTGGGGCGAGGCCTCGCCCCAGAGACGCACGTGGTAGCGGAGATTGCGCACGGGCACGAATTCGCTGCGCGAGGGGCGGAGGGCTTGGTACATGGGCGCCGATGATACGGAGCCGGGCGGCGGGCCGCAGTCCGGCACAGGACAGCACGCGTCCGGGTTTTGGCTGCGCCGCGAGCGCGCCGCGGAGGAGGGCGGTAGCATCCCGCGCATGAAAAAAATCCAACTCGGCCAGAGCGACCTGCACGTCACCCCCATCTGCCTGGGCACCATGACCTTCGGCGAACAGGTGGACGAGCCCACCTCCCACGCCATCCTGAGCCGCTCGCTCGAGCGCGGTGTCGACTTCATCGACACGGCCGAGATGTACTCGGTGCCCACGCGCCAGGAAACCTACAGCGTCACCGAAACCATCATCGGCAACTGGTTTGCGGCCAACCCCGGTGCACGGCAGAAGCTCGTGCTCGCCACCAAGGTGGCCGGCCCGCTGCGCAACACGCCGTGGGTGCGCGAAGGCGTGGGCATGACGGCGGCCGACATCGTGGCCTCGTGCAACGCGAGCCTGAAGCGCCTGAAGACCGACGTCATCGACCTGTACCAGATCCACTGGCCCGAGCGCCATGTGCCGGCCTTCGGCAACATCTACTACGACCCGGCCAAGGAGGTCTCGCAGACCCCGATCCTGGAGCAGCTCGAAGCCCTCGGCGGACTGGTGAAGGCCGGCAAGGTGCGCGCGATTGGCCTGTCGAACGAAACGCCCTACGGCGTGCACGAGTTCGTGCGGCTGGCCGAGCAGCACGGGCTGCCGCGCGTGGCCACGGTGCAGAACGTCTACAACCTGGCGAGCCGCGGCGTCGAGAACGGGCTGGACGAGACGATGCACCGGCTGGGCGTGTCGCTGCTGGCCTATTCGCCGCTGGCCTACGGCCTGCTCACCGGCAAGTACGACCAGAGCGGCATCACCGGGCCCGATGCGCCCCAGGACGCGCGCATCGCGCGCTACGAGTCGGTGCGCAAGCTGCGCTGGGGCCGCCCCGATGCGCTGAAGGCCGCGCGCCTGTACAACCAGCTCGCGCGCGACAACGGCCTGACGCCCACGCAGCTTGCGCTGGCCTTCTGCTACACCAAGTGGCAGGTGGCAAGCACCATCATCGGCGTGACGACGGTGGCGCAGCTGGACGAAGACATCGATGCCTACGGCACCACGCTCTCGCCCGAGGTGCTGGCCGAGATCGACAGGATCCGGTGGGAGATCCGGGACCCGGCGGCGTGAGCGCCGCGCCGGGCCGCCCCAAGCAAGCTCGCTCCCGCTTGGCGGGAAGGCGCGCAGCGCCAAGGGTGCACCAGTGAGCAAGAAGGCACACGTTTCCGAAACCCCCGCGACGCAGCTGCTGCGCGCGAACAAGGTCGCCTTCACCGAGCATCCGTACGAATACCTGGAGCACGGCGGCGCGCAGCACAGCGCGGCCGTGCTGGGCTTCGATCCCTTCACGGTGGTGAAGACGCTGGTGATGCAGGACCAGGACGCCAGGCCGCTGATCGTGCTGATGCACGGCAACCGCACGGTGTCGACCAAGAACCTCGCGCGGCAGATCGGCGCCAAGTCGGTCGAGCCCTGCAAGCCCGAGGTCGCGCAGCGCCACAGCGGCTACATGGTGGGCGGCACTTCGCCCTTCGGCACGCGGCGCGCAATGCCGGTGTACATCGAATCGACCATCCTCGAACTGCCGAGGATCGCGATCAACGGCGGGCGGCGCGGCTACCTCGTGGGCATCGACCCGCAGGTGTGCGTCGCCCTGCTCGGCGCCACGCCGGTGCAGTGCGCGCTGGCAGAATAGCCGGCGTCGCCGAACAAGAACAACCATTCCTCCCCGCGGAGCGCCGCCTTGAGCTTTCATCTGCCGTCTTTCATCGCCATCGTGGCTTCGTACCTGATCGGCTCGCTGTCCTTTGCGGTCATCGTGAGCAAGGCGCTCGGCATGGCCGATCCGCGCAGCTACGGCAGCGGCAACCCCGGTGCCACCAACGTGCTGCGCTCGGGCAACAAGGGCGCGGCGCTGGCCACGCTGCTGCTCGATGCGCTCAAGGGCTGGCTGCCGGTGTTCCTGATCCGCCATTTCGGCGCCCAGTGGGGCCTGGGTGAAGGCGTGGCCGCGCTGGCCGGCCTGGCGGCCTTCCTGGGCCACCTCTACCCCGTGTTCTTCGGCTTCCAGGGCGGCAAGGGCGTGGCCACGGCGGCCGGCGTGCTGGTGGGCATCGCGCCCTGGCTGGGGCTCGCGACCGGCGCCACCTGGCTGATCATCGCGGTGTTCTTCCGCTATTCGTCGCTGTCGTCGCTGGTGGCGGCCTTCTTTGCGCCGGCCTATTACCTGTTGGGCGGCAATATTGCGTGGCCGCTCGACCGCACGGTGCTGATTGCGATCATCATCATGAGTCTGCTGCTGGTCTGGCGGCACCGCGAGAACATCCGCCGGCTCGCGGCCGGCACGGAGTCGAAACTCGGCTCGAAGAAAAAGGCTTGATAAACACCATGGCATCCATCACACGCTTCCACGTCGGCCCGCGCCTCTCCGAAACAGCCGTGCACAACGGCACCATCTACCTGGCGGGCCAGGTGCCCGACGACACCACGCAGGACATCCGCGGCCAGACCACCCAGGTGCTGGCCATGGTCGACCGCCTGCTCGCCGAGGCCGGCAGCGACAAGTCGCGCATCCTCATGACGCAGATCTTCCTGGCCGACATCACCGACATCGCGGCCATGAACGAGGTGTGGGATGCCTGGATTCCCGCCGGCAACACCCCGCCGCGCGCAACGGTGCAGGCCAAGATGGCCAATGCGGCCTACAAGATCGAGATCGTGGTCACGGCCGCCCAGGCCTGACGCGGGCGGTCAATAGCGTTTTTCGAGGACCATCTGGTCCGCGTCGCGGCGCATCGAGAAACGGTTGATGAAGCTGTTGCCCAGCAGCACGAAGGGCATGGGCTGCGGCGAGACGATGGCGTCGATGTCGTACACCTCCACGTCGCCCACGCGCACCGATTGCAGCCGCAGCTTGTAGCCGCTGGACACGCCGTTGGCGGTGCTCATCTGGATGCGCTGCCCCTTGCTGTAGTCCAGGCCGATGCGCTGGGCATCGTCGGCCGACAGGGCGATAGAAGTGGCGCCCGTGTCGAGCATGAAGGTGACGGGGCGGCCGTTGATGGCGCCCTGCGTCATGAAATGGCCGCGGCTGTCGGCCGGCAGCACGATGCGGCTGCCGCCACCGGTGCCTCCCCCGCCGCCAATGCTGACCGGCGTGTCCATGCGCAGATTGACGCGCTTGCCCTCGAGTTCGACCACCGCCTGCTCGGCCTGCAGCGACACCAGCTTCACGCCCTGGAAGGTCTCGCCGACCGCCACCGTCTTGGGCGGCGCGCCGTTCACGATCAGGATCGCGCGGCTGCCGATGGTGCCGGTCAGCATCACGGAGCTGGCCGCATGCGCCCCTGCAGCGGCAGCCAGCAGCTGCGCTGCGACGACGAGGGCCTTCATTTGCGGCTCAGTCGCGGAAGTTGTTGAAAGACAGCGGCATGTCGGGCACGTCTTTCTTGATGAGTGCCATGGCCGCCTGCAGGTCGTCGCGCTTGGCGCCGGTGATGCGCACCGCGTCGCCCTGGATGGCCGCCTGCACCTTGAGCTTGCTGTCCTTGATGATGCGGGTGATCTTCTTGGCCTGCTCGGACTCGATGCCGCTCTTGACCTTGATGACCTGCTTGACCTTGTCGCCGCCGATCTTCTGAACGTCGCCCTTGTCGAGGAAGCGCACGTCGACGCTGCGCTTGGTGAGCTTGGCGCGCAGGATGTCCTCGACCTGCACGAGCTGGAACTCGGCGTCGCCGATCATGGTGATTTCCTTGTCCTTGAGCTCGACGGCGGCGGCCGTGCCCTTGAAATCGAAGCGCGTTGCGATTTCCTTGGCGGTGTTTTCGACCGCATTCTTCACTTCGGGCAGATTGGGCTCGCAGACGGTATCGAAAGACGGCATGGGCTCTCCTGAATTCACGGGTGCTGGATGCGACAATTCTCCCATGATCGTGGAGAACAACGTCCCGCTGCAGCCGTACAACAGCTTCGGCATCGTCGCGCGCGCGCAGAACCTCGCGCGCATCGCCAGCGAGGCGGACGTGGCCGAGCTGCGGGCCAACCCCCGCTGGCGCGATGCGCCGCGCTTCGTGCTGGGCGGCGGCAGCAACATCGTGCTCACCGGCGACGTCAAGCCGCTGGTGCTGAAGGTCGAGATCAAGGGGCTGCGGCTGGTCGAGGAAACCCCGCGCGCCTGGATCGTGGAGGCCGGCGCGGGCGAAATCTGGCACGACGCGGTGCAATGGATGCTCGAGCGCGGCTACCCGGGGCTCGAGAACCTGGCGCTTATTCCGGGCACCGTGGGCGGCGCGCCGGTGCAGAACATCGGCGCCTACGGCGTCGAGCTGCAGGACCGCTTCGATTCGCTCGATGCCATCGACCTGGACACCGGGCGCGGTTTCACGCTCGACGCCGCGCAGTGCGCCTTCGGCTACCGCGACTCGGTGTTCAAGCATGTGCGCAGCGGCCCCAACGACTTCGGCCTGTCGGGCCGGGCGCTGATCACCCGTGTGCGCTTTCGCCTGCCCAAGCCCTGGAAAGCCGTGGTGGGCTACCTCGACCTCGAGCGCAAGATGGAAGAAACCGGCAACTTCACGCCCAGCGCCACCGATGTGTTCGACTGGGTCTGCGCCATCCGCCGCGCCAAGCTGCCCGACTGGCGCGTGCTCGGCAACGCCGGCAGCTTCTTCAAGAACCCCACGGTCACGCCCGAGCAGTGCGCCGACATCATTGCGCGCGACCCCAAGATCGTGCACTACCCGATGGACGACGGCAGCATCAAGCTCGCGGCCGGCTGGCTCATCGACGCCTGCGGCTGGAAGGGCAAGTCGGTCGGCAATGCCGGCGTCTACGAACGGCAGGCGCTGGTGCTGGTGAACCGCGGCGGCCTCGAGAACCCGGTCACGGGCGGCGAGGTCATGACCCTGGCCAAGGCCATCCAGACCAGCGTGTACGAGCGCTTCGGCATCCGGCTGGAGCCGGAGCCGGTGGTCGTCTGACGGCATGGATCTCGACTTCCTGCACCTGAACTACCGGCGGCGCATTGCCGCCTTGATCTGGACCCGGCGGGCGGTGGTGGCGGGCGCCTTCGTTACGGTGTTCTTCGCCTTGCGCCACGGCCGGCTGGCGCTGGTGCCGTTGATCCTGGCCGCCTGGGCGCTGGCGGCCGCGCTCGGCTTCATGGAAACCAGCCTGCGCCGCCAGTTCATCCGCGAGGCCCGGCTGCCGCCCTTCCTGGCCGGCAAGCTGCGCGCGGCCCATCCCGGCCTGAGCCAGCGCGACGCCGAACTGGTGCTGCGCGGGCTGCGCCAGTTCTTCATGGCGCATTTGCGCAGCGGCCGCAAGTTCGTCGCCATGCCGTCCAAGGTGGTCGATACGGCCTGGCACGAGTTCATCCTGCACACGCAGGGCTACCAGAACTGGTGCAAGGCCGCCTTCGGCGGCATGCTGCACCACAGCCCGGCCGAGGTGCTGGGCAAGGACCCGAAGCGCAACGACGGCCTGCGCCGCAGCTGGTACTGGGCCTGCAAGGAGGAAAGCATCGATCCGCGCGCGCCGGCGCGCCTGCCGCTCCTGTTCGCGCTGGACGTGAAGTTCGGCATCCCGGGCGGCTTCGACTACGTGCCCGACTGCAGGGCGGTCGACCGGCATGCCGGCTCCGATGCCCATTGCGGCACCAGCTTCGGCGACTCGTCGTCCGATGGCGGCGGCTCGGGCGATGCCGGCGGCTTCGGCGGCAGCGAATCGAGCAGCGGCGGCGGCGATGGCGGCGGGGGAGGGGATTCGTCCGGCGGCGACGGCGGCGGTTGTGGCGGCGGGTGCGGGGGTGGCGGCGGCGATTGACCGGCCGGAGCGGCGCACCAGGCGTACGCACCAAAGCAAACGGGCCCGCGAGGGCCCGTTCGTCATTGGAGAAAGCGCGTGGCGCTTACTTGGTCTCGTCGTCGTTCGAGAGCCGCGGCACCGCGGTGCCCTGGCCCGGCGACAGCAACCCGGTGCGGGTGTAGATCGCGAGCTTCTCGCGCGTGTCGACGATGTCGAGGTTGCGCATCGTGAGCTGGCCGATGCGGTCCAGCGGCGTGAACGCGCCCGCGACCTTCTCCATGCTCAGGCGCTCGGGCTTGTAGGTGAGGTTGGGCGAGACGGTGTTGAGAATCGAATAGTCGTTGCCGCGGCGCAGCTCGATCGTCACTTCGCCGGTGACGGCGCGCGCCACCCAGCGCTGTGCGGTCTCGCGCAGCATGATGGCCTGAGGATCGAACCAGCGGCCCTGGTAGAGCAGGCGGCCGAGCTTGCGGCCGTGGTCGCGGTACTGCTCGATGGTGTCTTCGTTGTGGATGCCGGTCACCAGGCGCTCATAGGCGATGAACAGCAGCGCGAGGCCCGGAGCCTCGTAGATGCCGCGGCTCTTGGCCTCGATGATGCGGTTCTCGATCTGGTCGCTCATGCCCAGGCCGTGCCGGCCGCCGATGCGGTTGGCTTCCAGGATCAGCTCGACGAGGTTCGCATGTTCGACGCCGTTGAGGGCGACCGGGCGGCCTTCCTCGAAGCGCACGCTGACCGTCTCGCGCTTGACCTCGACCTCGTCCTTCCAGAACGCCACGCCCATGATCGGCTGCACGATCTGCATGCCGCTGTCGAGGTTCTCCAGGTCCTTGGCCTCGTGCGTGGCGCCGAGCATGTTGGAGTCGGTGCTGTAGGCCTTCTCGGCCGACATCTTGTAGCCGAAGCCGGCCTTGGTCATGAAGGCCGACATCTCGGCCCGGCCGCCGAGCTCGTCGATGAACAGCTGGTCGAGCC
The DNA here is from genome assembly GCF_041154435.1 of Variovorax sp. V116. NCBI lineage: Bacteria > Pseudomonadati > Pseudomonadota > Betaproteobacteria > Burkholderiales > Comamonadaceae > Variovorax > Variovorax sp. V116. The sequence continues at coordinate 3,858,455 of NZ_AP028661.1, read as the reverse complement.
AGGGCTTGTAGATCTTGAGGTTCGGGTTGGTGAGCAGGCCGTAGCGGTAGAAGCGCTCGATGTCGTTGCCCTTGTAGGTGCTGCCGTCGCCCCAGATGTGGACGTCGTCTTCCTTCATGGCCGACACCAGCATGGTGCCGGTCACCGCGCGGCCGAGCGGCGTGGTGTTGAAGTAGGTGACGCCGGCGGTGGTGACGTGGAAGGCGCCGGCCTGCAGCGCGGCAATGCCTTCGTTGGCGAGCTGCGCGCGGCAGTCGATCAGGCGGGCGTTCTCGGCGCCGTAGAGCATCGCCTTGCGCGGGATCTCGTCGTAGTCGGGCTCGTCGGGCTGGCCGAGGTTGGCGGTGTAGGCATAGGGAATCGCGCCCTTCAGCTTCATCCAGTGCAGTGCCGCGCTGGTGTCCAGGCCGCCCGAAAAGGCAATGCCGACCTTCTGGCCGGCGGGAACGTTTTGGAGAATGGTCGACATGTGGGTGTTCCGTTTGTGGTGGCGCTGTTCAATGACTCATGGCGTCGGTGCCGCGCTCTGTGCCGGGGATACCGTGGAACCGGCTTTGCCGGGCCACTGGTATCGCCCCCTGCAAGGGGGTTGGCGAAGCGACACGAAGTGCGCGGAGCTTGGGGGTTTATCCAAAGTGGCAGATGTAGCTGTAGGGCTCGCCAGTGACCCGGATCTGGAAGCTCGAATTGCCCGGCACGCTGAACTTCTGGCCGGCGCCCGAGGCGATCCATTCGGTGGTTCCCGCCAGCTGGTATTCGCAGCTGCCGGCGGTGCCTTCCATGATCTCGGGCGCGCCGGTGTTGAAGGTCAGGGTGGACGGAAGGATCACGCCGACCGATTTCTTGGTGCCGTCGGCCAGCGTGAGGCTGTGGCTCACGCACTTGCCGTCGAAATACACATTGGCCTTGGTCGCCACTGCGGCGCTGTTGAGAGTGTCGGTAGTCGTCGTCATTGGATGGCGCCGGCGCATGCGCGGTCGGCTTGTCGAGGACGCGCCACCGCGGCGGCGCACCCCTTGGGGGTTGGAAAAGTCCTCGATTTTAGGGCTTGGCCGGCACCGCCAGCCCGGCCCGCCGCATCGGGCGGCTCAGCGCCAGTGGCGGTAGCCGTATCCGCGGTAGCCGCCCCAGCCCCTCGAGTACCCCAGGTTGAGCGAAATGCCCACCGGCGGGTAGGCATAGGGATAGGCGTAGGGATAGGTGTAGGCAGGCTGCACGTAGACGGGCGGCGCATACACCGGTGCCGGCTGCACGTAGACCGGCGCCGGCGCATTGGAGACCACCACGCCCGGCTCGGGCACGACGTTGTCCCAGGGCGCGCCGTCCGGCTGCGCGTATTGCGGCTGCTGCTGTTGGTACTGCTGCTGATACTGTTGTTGCTGGCCGCCGTTGTTGGCCTCGACGGGGTAGGGCTGCAACTGCGGCTGCGGCGCCACAGGCGAGGTCGTCACGCCATAGGCGCCGACCTCGACCGGGATGGTCGCGCCCGGCCGGCTGTTGGTGCGGGTGGTGTACTGGCGGCCGTTGTATTCGTAGGTGACGTTGTAGCTCACGTCGCTGCCGGTCGTCTCGCGGATCGGGGTGGCCGAAATCACCCGGGCCTGGACCACTTGCTGGGCCTGCACCACGCTGGCGCCGGTCGCCAGCAGGCCGGCCACGGAAAGACCCGCAAGGGTGCGAAAAACGTGCTTGTTCATGGTGTTCTCTCCTGCAGATCGAGGTTGGAGGCCGGCCGGCAAGGCGGGGTTCCGGCATTTACACGGCATTCACGGCGTTCACGGTGGCCCAGGCTTCGGCATCGAACCCCGTCGTAACGCCGGTTTTCGGGCCCCAGTTGACCACCGGCCGCTTGATCAGGCTCGGGTTGGCCAGCAGCATGGCGCGCGCCGAGGCGGCGTCGACCACCGCGTTGCGGGTGGCTTCGTCGAGCTTGCGCCAGGTGGTGCCGCGGCGGTTGACCAGCGCCTCCCAGCCGGGCTTCCTGAGCCACTGGTCGAGCTCGGCCTCGGGCACGCCCTGTTTCTTGAAGTCATGGAAGGTGTAGGCCACGCCGTGGTCGTCGAGCCAGGTGCGGGCGCGCTTGACGGTGTCGCAGTTCGGAATGCCGTAGAGGGTTGTCATGGACGCCAATGATGCCGATAAAACGTGGGGCGCCGGGCGCTTTGCGGGTCGGCGACAATGCCGGGCTCCATGGAAACCCTTAACGACTGGCTCGCGCGCGCCGAGCAACTCCATCCCAAGAACATCGAGCTCGGCCTCGACCGCGCCAAGGAAATGGCCTCCCGGATGGGCCTGCGCTTCGACTGCCCGGTGATCACCGTGGCCGGCACCAACGGCAAGGGTTCGACCTGCGCCATGCTCGAATCGATCCTCACGCACGCCGGCTACCGCACGGCGGTGTTCACGTCGCCGCACCTGGTGCGCTTCGAGGAGCGGCTGCGGCTGGCGGGCGAAGCGGTCGATGCTTCCAAACTGATAGCAAACTTCGAGGCGGTGGAAGTGGCCCGGGGCGACATGCCCCTGACGTACTTCGAATTCACCACGCTGGGCATCCTGCGCTGCATGATCGAGGAAAAGCCGGACGTGGCCATCCTGGAAGTCGGCCTCGGCGGCCGGCTCGATGCGGTCAACATCATCGACACCGATTGCGCGGTCATCACCAGCATCGACCTCGACCACATGGACTATCTCGGGCCCGACCGCGAAAGCATCGGCTTCGAGAAGGCCGGCATCATGCGCGCGGGCAAGCCCGCCATCGTGAGCGACCCGATGCCGCCGCAAAGCGTCGTCGACCATGCAGCAGCCGTCGGCGCCGACCTCTGGCGCTTCGGGCACGACTTCAATGTGTCGGGCGACAAGCAGCAGTGGGGCTGGTCGGGCCGCGGGCGGCGCTACAGCGGGCTGGCCTATCCCGCGCTGCGCGGCGCCAACCAGCTGCTCAATGCCGCCGGCGTGCTCGCGGCGCTCGAGGCGCTGCGGCCCCGGCTGCCGATCACCGCGCAGGCGGTGCGCACGGGGCTCGCGATGGTCGAGCTGCCCGGCCGCTTCCAGATCGTGCCGGGCGAGCCCGCGCTGGTGCTCGATGTGGCGCACAACGCCCACGCGGTCGCGGCGCTGGCGGAGAACCTCGACGCGATGGGTTTCTACCCCACCACGCATGGCGTGTTCGGCGTCATGGCCGACAAGGACCTGGCCCCGATCCTCGCGCGCATCGGCCCGATGATCGACCGCTGGTACTTCACCGACCTGCCGACCCAGCGCGCCGCCAAGGCCGCAGATCTGCTCGCGAGCTGGCAGGCGCAGAACACGCGCACCGACGTGTCCGGCAGCGTGCATGCGAACCCGATGGAGGCGCTGCGCGCAGCCATCGAGCGCGCGGACCCCGCTGATAGAATCGTGGTCTTCGGATCGTTCTTCACCGTGGGTGGCGTGCTGGAGCATGGCACTCCGCGGCTGCAAGCCAAACACCTGCTGCCCGGCGGCTGATCGCCGGCCCGTCCGCACCATCTGGCACACACCTCGCTGCACTCCTTCAGGGATCGAACTTCATGGCGTTTTTCAAGTTCCGCACGCGCGGCCAGCAAGGCAACGAAGGACGCAGCGCACCGGCCGCCGTCCCCGCGGAAAGTGTCGAAACCATGCGGCGCCGTGCGCGCCACCGGCTGGTGGGCGCGGCGGTCCTGGTGCTGCTTGGCGTGATCGGATTCCCGCTGCTGTTCGATACCCAGCCGCGCCCGGTCGCGGTCGACATTCCGATCGAGATTCCCGACCGCAACAAGGTCAAGCCGCTGCCCGTGCCCGCCACGCCGGCACCCGCCGCACCGGCGACCGGCGCGGCCGATCCCGGCGCCCGCGTGGCCGCTGCACCGTCGGGCAGCGGCGGCATGATCACCGAGAGCGCCGACGGCACCGAGATAACCGATCCCGGCAAGCCGGCGGCCAGCACGCCTCCGGCCGAGACCCGGCCCGCGGCCGAGGCCAAGCCGGAGCGCAAGCCAGAACCCAAGCCCGAGCCCAAGCCGGAACACAAACCCGAGCCGAAGCCCAAGCCCGAAGCCAAGCCGGAAGCCAAACCCGAAGCCAAGCCCGCCGCCCCCAAGCCGGCCTCGGCTGACGACGGCAACCGCGCGCGTGCCTTGCTCGAAGGCAAGCCGTCCAACACCAGCACCAAGCCCGCTGCGTCCGAAGACGGCGGCCGCTTCGTGGTGCAGGTCGGCGCCTTTGCCGATGCCGACAAGGCCCGCGAGGTGCGGCAGAAACTCGAGAAGGCCGGCCTCAAGACCTATGTGCACGTGGCCAAGACGGCCGATGGCGAGCGCACGCGTGTGCGTGTCGGCCCGTTCGGCTCGCGTGCCGAGGCGGACAAGGCCGCCGAGAAGGTCAAGGGCTTGTCTTTGTCGGCTGCCATCCTCACGTTGTAGTAGCCATCGCCCGCCGCCGTGGCCCTGCTCGACTGGATCGCCGTCACGCTCGTCGTCGTGTCGATGCTGTTCGGCCTGGTGCGCGGCCTGGTGTTCGAGGTGATTTCGCTGGTGGGCTGGGTGGCTGCATTCATTGCCGCCCAGTGGCTGGCGTCGGATGTGGCGGCCTGGCTGCCCTTCGGCGACCCGCAGGCCACCTGGCGCTATCCGCTGGCCTTCGTGCTGGTGTTCGTCGGGGTGGCGTTCGGCGTGGGCCTGGTGGCGGCGCTGACGCGAAAGCTGATTGCGGCTGTCGGCCTCAGGCCGGTGGACCGGATATTGGGTGGGGCCTTCGGGGCGGCGCGGGGCGTGGTTGCCCTGCTCGTGCTGGCGGTCATTGTTCATTTGCTGGCGTTGAGCGACAGTGCCTGGTGGCACGAATCGCACAGCGCCAATGTTCTCGATGCGGCATTGCAGGGCCTGAAACCCGCGCTGCCTGAAAAGTTGGCAAGCTACCTGCCCTGAGAGGAATCGTTCATGTGTGGAATCGTCGGCGTTGTCAGCAACGCACCCGTCAATCAGCTGCTCTATGACGCCTTGCTGCTGCTGCAGCACCGCGGCCAGGATGCGGCCGGCATCGTCACCCTGCTGGAGCGCAAGTTCTTCATGCACAAGGCCAAGGGCATGGTGCGCGACGTGTTCCGCACGCGCAACATGCGCGCGCTGCCGGGCAGCGTGGGCCTGGGCCAGGTGCGCTACCCGACCGCGGGCAACGCCTACAGCGAGGAAGAGGCGCAGCCCTTCTACGTGAACGCGCCCTTCGGCATCGTGCTGGTGCACAACGGCAACCTGACCAACGCGCATGCGCTGCGCTCGGAGCTGTTCTCCACCGACCACCGCCACACCAACACCGAGAGCGACTCCGAAGTGCTGCTCAACGTGCTGGCCCACGAGATCGAGCGTTCCTCGCGCGGCGTGCCGTTGCATCCGGCCGAGGTGTTTGCCGCTGTCAAGAATGTCTACAAGCGCCTGCGCGGCTCGTACGCCGTGGTGTCGCTGATCGCCGGCCACGGCCTGCTGGCCTTCCGTGACCCCTACGGCATCCGTCCGCTGTGCATGGGCCGCAGCGCCGACGGCACCGTGATGGTGGCGAGCGAATCGGTGGCGCTCGAAGGCTCGGGCCACGTGTTCGAGCGCAACATCGAGCCGGGCGAAGCGGTGTTCATCGACCTCGAAGGCAACGTGCATTCGATGCAGTGCGCCGAAGGGGCGACGCTCAACCCGTGCATCTTCGAATTCGTCTACCTGGCCCGGCCCGACTCGGTGCTCGACGGCATTTCGGTCTACCAGGCGCGGCTCAACCTGGGCGAAACGCTGGCCAAGCGCGTGGTGTCCACCGTGCCGCCGAACCAGATCGACGTGATCATTCCCATCCCCGAATCGAGCCGGCCGAGCGCCACGCAGCTCGCGCACCTGCTCGGCGTGCCGTACCGCGAAGGCTTCGTGAAGAACCGCTACGTGGGCCGCACCTTCATCATGCCGGGGCAGGGCGTGCGCAAGAAGTCGGTGCGCCAGAAGCTCAACGTGATTGCCAGCGAGTTCAAGGGCCGCAACGTGCTGCTGGTGGACGATTCCATCGTGCGCGGCACCACCAGCCGCGAGATCGTCCAGATGGCGCGCGACGCCGGTGCGCGAAAGGTCTACCTGGCCAGCGCGGCGCCGCCCGTGCGCTACCCCAACGTCTACGGCATCGACATGCCCACCAAGGACGAGCTGGTCGCGCACGACCGCACCGTCGAGCAGATCCGCGAGCTGATCGGCTGCGACGCGCTGATCTACCAGGACGTCGACGCCATGAAGCGCGCCATCGGCTCGCTCAACCCCAAGCTCGACGGCTTCGATGCCTCCTGCTTCGACGGCGTGTACGTGACCGGCGACATCGACACCGAAGCCATCTCGCGCATGAACGGCAACCGTCCGCGCGTCGAGGAGACCGAAGAAGATTCTTCGCGCCTGGCGCTTCCCAACCACAGCGAGTGAGAGCCGAAGAAGTGACCGACGAACGAACCCTGCCGCCCGGGCTGCACCGCGACACGCTCGCGCTGCGCACCGGCCTGGCGCCGAGCCAGCACGGCGAGCACTCCGAAGCGCTGTTCCTGACCAGCGGCTTCGTGCAGCCCGATGCCGAGACCTCGGCGCGCCGCTTTGCCGGCACCGAGCAGGGCTTCACCTACTCGCGCACCTCCAACCCCACCGTCACCAGCTTCGAGCAGCGCCTGGCCGCGCTCGAAGGCACGGAAGCCGCCATCGGCGCTTCCACCGGCATGGGCGCGATCCTCATGATGTGCATGGGCCTGCTCAAGGCCGGCGACCACGTGGTGTGCTCGCGCTCGGTGTTCGGCTCCACGCTCAACCTGTTCGGCAAGGAGTTTGCCAAGTTCGGCGTCGAGACCACCTTCGTCTCGCAGACCGACGTGGCCGAATGGCGCGCAGCCCTGAAGCCCAACACCAGGCTGCTGTTCGCCGAAACGCCGACCAATCCGCTGACCGAGGTCTGCGACATCCGGGCGCTGGCCGACCTGGCGCACGGCGCCGGCGCGCTGCTCGCGGTCGACAACTGCTTCTGCACGCCCGTGCTGCAGCGCCCGGCCGAACTGGGGGCCGACCTCATCATCCATTCGGGCACCAAGTACCTCGACGGCCAGGGCCGCGTGATGGCCGGCGCGATCTGCGGCCCCTCCAAGCTCATCGTCGACGTGTTCGGCCCGGTGGTGCGCACCGCCGGCATGGCGCTCTCGCCGTTCAACGCGTGGGTGGTGCTCAAGGGCCTCGAGACGCTGGGCATCCGCATGCAGGCGCAGTGCGCCAATGCGCTGGCTGTCGCGCAGTGGCTCGAAACGCAGCCCGGCATCGCACGCGTCTACTACCCCGGCCTGGCCTCGCACGCCCAGCACGAACTGGCCATGCGCCAGCAGTCGGGGCAGGGCGGGGCGGTGCTGTCGTTCGACGTGGTCGGCGACACGCCGGAGGCGGCGCGCGCCAATGCCTTCCACGTGATCAACAGCACGCGCGTGGTGAGCATCGCCACCAACCTGGGCGACACTAAGACCATCATCACGCACCCCGGCACCACCTCGCATGGCCGCCTGACCGAAGCACAGCGCCAGGCCGCCGGCATCAGCCAGGGGCTCATCCGCCTCGCGGTCGGCCTGGAGCACATCGACGACATCAAGGCCGACCTGCTGCGTGGCCTGGGCACCCTGAAATCCTGATTGATCCATGACCGGCAAAGTTCGCACCCGCATCGCTCCGTCTCCCACCGGCTTCCTTCACCTGGGCACGGCCCGCACCGCGCTCTACTCGTGGGCCTATGCACGCCATCACGGCGGCGAGTTCGTGCTGCGCATCGAGGACACCGACGTGGCCCGCTCCACGCAGGACTCGACCGACCAGATCCTCGCTTCGATGCACTGGCTCGGACTGGACTACGACGAAGGCCCCATCTACCAGATGCAGCGCCTGGAGCGCTACCGCGAAGTCATCGCGCAGATGCTCGCGGCCGGCACGGCCTACCACTGCTACTGCACGCCCGCCGAGCTCGACGAAATGCGCGAGGCGCAGCGCGCGCGCGGCGAGAAGACGCTGTACGACCGCCGCTGGCGCCCCGAGCCCGGCAAGGTGCTGCCGCCCGTGCCCGAAGGCGTGCCGCCGGTGGTGCGCTTTTGCAACCCGCCCGAAGGCGACGTGAGCTGGAACGACCTGGTCAAGGGCGAGATCACCATCAACAACCGCGAGATCGACGACCTCATCATCCTGCGTCCCGACGGTGTGCCCACCTACAACTTCGCGGTGGTGGTCGACGACTGGGACATGGCCATCACGCACGTGTTCCGCGGCGACGAGCACATCAACAACACGCCGTGGCAGATCAACATCTTCCGCGCGCTTGGTGCGCCGCTGCCTGCGTTCGGCCACGTGCCGGTGATCCTGGGCGACGACGGGCAGAAGCTCTCGAAGCGCCGTGGCGCGGTGAGCGTCACCGCCTATGAAGAGAACGGCTACCTGCCCGAAGCCATGCTCAACTACCTGGCGCGCCTGGGCTGGAGCCATGGCGACGACGAGCTCTTCACGCGCGAGCAGATGGTGAGCTGGTTCGACGGCTCGCACCTTTCGAAGAGCCCGGCGCAATGGGATGCCGCGAAGCTCGCGTGGGTCAACGCGCAGTACATCAAGGCCAAGCCCGACGCGGAGCTTGCACCGCTCGTGGCCGCGCAGCTGAGTAAGCGCGGCATCGAGGCCGACGATCGGCTGCCCGCCATTTGCGCGCTCTTCAAGGACCGCTGCGAAACCACGGTCGCGCTGGCCGACTGGGCCGCCGCGTTCTACACGGACGTGGCGCCGAGCGAAGCCGACCTCGCGCAGCACGTGACCGATGCAGTGAAGCCCGTCATCGCAACGCTCGCCGAGAAGCTCGCGGGCGTGGCATGGGAAAAAGTTTCGATCGCCGCGGCCATCAAGGAAGTCCTGGCCGCGCATTCGGTGAAAATGCCTGTGTTGGCGATGCCGGTTCGCGTCCTCCTGATGGGAACACCGCAGACGCCATCCCTCGATTCGGTGCTCGCCATCTTTTCTCGTGAAAAAGTTATCGAGCGTTTGAAAAGGGCCTGATTTTTCGGTCTATAATTTGAGGCTCGACAGCGACGCAGGGTAATTCTGAAAAGAAAAGCCTGAAAGTCAAATGGGGGTATAGCTCAGCTGGGAGAGCGCTTGCATGGCATGCAAGAGGTCATCGGTTCGATCCCGTTTACCTCCACCATCAAAGTGTCGAGAAGATAAGTGCTGATCGCAGCACGGTTCCTAAGGTTTTGACCCTATCGTCTAGAGGCCTAGGACACCACCCTTTCACGGTGGCTACCGGGGTTCGAATCCCCGTAGGGTCGCCAGTTTCGCGCAAGTGAAGCAGGCACAAGTCGTCAGCACTTGGCTCCGCAAGGAGTGAACGTTGTCTACCAGGAGTGGTAGTTCAGTTGGTTAGAATACCGGCCTGTCACGCCGGGGGTCGCGGGTTCGAGTCCCGTCCACTCCGCCAGTCAAAGAACGGGTTGCATCAGAAATGGTGCAACCCGTTTTTCTTTGGGCTGTACGCACGCGCGCTATGCGTACGAGCGCGCGATGCCGCCGGGAGCCGGATCCTGGCTTCCGCCCAGTCTCGCTTGCAGGATGGCCAGCAGCGCCAGCACCGGCAGGGCCAGCTCCAGGATTTCCTCGAAGCTGTGCATCAGGTAGCTGCGAAAGGCCGCGGAAGAAGAACCCACGGCGAGCAGGTCCGGCTGCTGTCCGGCGAGCGAAGCGGGCAACTGGTCGAGGATGACCGCCGCCCCGATCACCGCAACGAAGGTCAGCGAGGTGGCGGCTTCCGGGCGCCATTGGCGCCAGGAGCGCATCGCGCGGCTGGCCGACCATGCGCGCCTGGCCAGCCATCCGGCTGCGGTGGCAATGAGCGCGAGGATGGCCGCACCAGCAAGCACCCGCGGAAGGGGCGCGTCGAGCAGGCCGGCGGCGCCGAAATGCGCCAGGTGCCAATCGGCCTCGCGCGCTGCAAAGGCAAGAAGCAGGACGCCGATGGCCGTGCGGTCCAGGCGCGAGAGAGAGGTCATGCGAACCATCGGCAGGCAAAGCACCGCGGCCAGGTACAAGAGCACCGTGCCTTTCTCGACCGGCCCGTCTTCTTCCAGCATGCCCGGCCCGACCATGCCGGGTGTATTCGAGCCGACCCACGCGGCAACGAGCACGAACACCATCACCAGGCATGGCCCGGCCCTGCCGTCAGCCAAGGCGCGCAACGGCCGCGCCAGGGTTGCCGCAGCCTGGGGCGCGAGCCTCGGCGCAATCGCCTGCATCGCAAACAGCGCTGCGGCAATGGCCGCACCCAGCAGCGCGCCCGCCGCGACATCGAACGGAAAATGAATGCCGACATGGATGCGAGCCCAGCCCGTGGCCACGGCGGCGGCAAGAATGACGAGCCCGACGTCGCGCATCGGGCGCCGCAGCAGCAGCACGAAGGCCATGGTGAACATCACCGAGGCATGCGTGCTGGGCAGTCCCGCGCGCAGGCCGTGGGGAACGTGCGCAGGGCTCAGCCCCATCATGAAGGGACGGGGCATGCCCACGGAGGCAGCGATCTCCTGCGAGACCAGGGAAGCCGCTCCTCCGGCGGCCAGCACCGCCAGCACGCAAGGCCGCTGCGCAACTCGCCGCCACGCGGCCCAGGCCAGAACCGCTGCGCAAGCCCACGACGAACCCAGCGCGATGGCCGATGCCAGTTGAAGCACCGCGGGCGAGGGAGAAAAGCCCGCCGCAAGTGCATCGAAGAGCGCGAGATTCAGCGGATGCATCCTTTTTGATTCACTTTCCTTGCGGGTCCGGGCCGTCCACGCGAACGGCGTGGCTGCATCGTAAAACGAGCTTCGCCGCGCGGGTGTGACACGACGCTTCTTCTTCGGTCTCGATCGATCAATCGACGCGCTCGACGCCGCACCAGCGCGCCATGAACACCGCCAGCACGGCGCTCACCTGCACCAGGCTGTCGATGGAAACCCACTCGTCGATGCCGTGGATGCTGGAGCCCGTGGGGCCGTAGCAGACCGCGGGCGTCTGCCCATAGATGTTGAAGAACTTCGCGTCCGTCGTGCCCGTGAAGGCCGTGGGTTCGAGCGGCTGCCCGACGATGTCCTGGTGGCACTTCGAGAGCTCGGAGACGATCGGCGAATCCAGGCCGAGGTCGAAGCCGTCGGCCTGGAAGCCTTCGTAGATCAGCCGGTAGCGCAGGCTCTCGCGGGCCGGATGCGCAGCGTAGGCGGCGGCCAGCACGGCCTCGACCTCGGCCTTGGCGCGGGCCACGTTCATGTCGGGATAGAAGCCGATGCGAATGTCGCTGAGGCAGGCCGAGGGCACCGACGAAGCCCATTCGCCGCCCTGGATCTTTCCGAGGTTGAAGTTGATCGGATGCGCATGGTGCGCGTAGCTGCGATAGCGGTTGGCGGGCTCGTTCCAGCGCTGCTCGAGCTTCTTGAGTTCAGAGAAAAGATACAGCGAGAAGTCGATCGCGCCGACGCCGGTCTGGGCCACCGAAGCATGCACCGGCTTGCCCAGCACCTCGAGCGCGAACCACAGCACGCCCATCTGGCAGGTCATCACGCCGCCGAGCGGCTCGGGGATGATGGCCGCGTCGGCGCGATAGCCCTCGACCAGGCAGGCCAGTGCGCCGTTGCCCGTGCACTCCTCTTCCACCACCGACTGAAAAAACACCGGCGATGCCGGTTCGAGCCCGAGCGACTGCAGCGCTGCATACGCCATCGTGTAGGCCGCAATGCCGGCCTTCATGTCGGCCGCGCCGCGGCCGTAGAGCCGGTCTCCCTCGATCACGGGTTGGAAGGGCGGGTGCTTCCAGAGCAGCTCGGCGCCGGTCGGCACCACGTCGATGTGGCCATTGAAGATCAGCGATCGGCCCTTCTGCGGCCCGCGGGGCCGGTGAATGCCCACGACGTTGGTGCGCCCTTCGTACGGAACGATGGAGGGCGAGTAGCCCGGATGCTGGCGGATCTTCTGCTCGTCGATCTCGAACTGGTGCACGCGCAGGCCCAGCTTCGTGAAGGTCTCGGCCATGAAGGCTTGCGCGCCTTGCTCGTGTCCCAGCAGCGAAGGATGCGCAACGAGCTGCTCGAGCATTCGAACGGCCGGCGCGCGCAGCGCGTGGGCGGCCTCCACGATGGCGGCTTCGGTGATCCGGTCTTCAGTGGGCTGGGGCATGGGGTCGGGGCCGCCTGCGTTGGCGGCGCTGGAAGAAGGAGCTTCATTCTTCCACGCCGCGCAGGCGCCGCCGCAGCCGCGGGTGGCCGGGCTGCAGGTGCCATGCCGACAAGGTAGTTTCCCCACGCCGGGCCCTCGTTCGCCAATGGCTCGACTTCGCGTAGGCCGTTTTCCCAAGTCGGCTCCAGCGGTATTTTGCCGTCTTAGCATGGCTGTTCGAACAGGCTGCCGAGGGCCGCGAAAGAAGAAAGCGCCTCGGCCTTTCCATCGTTCCAGCCAGTAAAGGAGAGCGTCATGCGATCCATCCAGTTCAGAAACCTTGCGCTCGCGTGTGCCGTTGCAGTGGGCGGCGCCGCGGTGGTGGGCTGCACCACCACGCGGCCCCAGGACCATGCCAGCACCGCTTCATCGCGTGCATCGATCGATGCCCAGGTCGACGCCGCACTGTCCAAGTTGTACGACTCGGTCAAGGGCTCGCGCGAGGTCGTCTCCTCGTCCAGCGGCGTGCTGGTGTTTCCTGCCGTGGTCGGCGCCAGCATGGGCATCGGTGCCGAATACGGCCGGGGCGCGCTGCGCGTGAACGGGCGCACCCAGGCCTACTACAGCACCACCGCGGGCTCGATCGGCTTCCAGGCCGGCGCGCAGTCGAAGGCCGTGATCTATGTGTTCACCACGCAGGCCGCGCTCGACAAGTTCCGCAACAGCAAGGGATGGACGGCGGGCGCCGATGCCACCGTGGCCGCCGCAACCATCGGCGCGAACGGCAGCATCGACACCAACACGCTGCGCCAGCCCGTGGTCGGCTTCGTGCTGACCAACGTGGGGCTCGAGGCGGGCGTTTCGCTGTCGGGCGCGAAGATCACGGAGATCCGGCTGTAGCCAACTGCGCCCGCAGTTCGGCGACTTGCCTGCGCAAGCCGTCGTTCTCGGCCGTCAGTTCGGCCACGCGCCGTTCCAGCATTTGAACGGCGTCGAGCTGCTGCCCTGCGGGCTGGTCGGCCGTGTCCGATTCGGCCGATGCCTCGCGCGGCTTGCGCCTGGCCTCGCGCACCCGCTTGGCGGCCTGCCTGAGTTCGTCCTTGCCCGCGTTCGCCGCCGAGACCTGCTCTTCGGCAGGCAGGCTGGCCACGGCCGCCGCCGTGTTGATGGAGATCACGCCAGACTTCACGGCCGCCACCAGTTCGGGTGCGGCCTGCTTCTGGATCTTCTCGATCATCACGACCTGGTTGCTGCTCAGGCGCGCGGCCCTCGCGATGGCTTCGCGGCTGCTCAAGGGAGCGGGCGAGGGCAGGGCCGCGGCGCTCTCGGCGGGCGATTCGGCGGGCGATTCGGCAGCGGGCGTGTCGGCGTCGAAGGGCGCGCCGTCGTCGGGCTGCGCCGTCTCGGCCAGCGCACGCGCACGGCGCTCGTCGACGATGTCCTTCTTTCTGAGCGCCAGCACGCCGCGCAGGAAGTCCGAGATGCTGCGCCGGCCGAGGTGCTGGTCGATCATCCACAGGTGCACGTCCTCGATGGTCTTGAAGCGCGTGTTCTGCACCGTCTGGAACGGCAGCCCGTGCTTCTGGCAGATGCCGTAGCGGTTGTGGCCGTCCACCAGCACATCGCCCCACAGCACCAGCGCGTCGCGGCAGCCTTCGGTGAGGATGCTGCGTTCCAGCGCTTCGTGCTCCTCCGGAGTCAATGGATCGATATAGGCTTTGAGTTCTTCGTTGACGACGATGTTCATGGGGACGGGATCGGAGAGAGGGGCGGAATTCTAGATGCAGGGTGGGCCCGATCATCCTGCCGTCATGCAAGCGCTCCACCATCGATGAGCGGACCGGCCGATTTCCGGCGCCCGCCTGTCTCGCTTTTGCGTGCTCGAACGTCTAATGGATATGGAGCAAGAAGAGGTCGGGACATCGGGTTTTTTTGTAGCCACAAGTAGTAATAATTCTCATTTGTATTGAAAACTTCAGGAGCACCGCCTTCATGTTGATGTGTCTGCATCCTCCCCGACCTTCTCCCGGGCGGTCCGCGCCCCGCCTCGCATGATGCGAGAGCCGGTCGACAGCGCGCTGCATCTTTCGGAGCCCACGCTCGCGGAGGTCTTCATCGCGAACCGTGCCCAGCTCCTGCGCGTGGCGCGAAGGATCGTTCGCACCGCGGAGCTGGCCGACGATGTGGTGCAGGACGCCTACCTCAAGATCACCGACGGCCCTTGCGTGCGCAAGGCCGACCGGCCGATCGGCTATTGCTGCCAGGTGGTGCGCAATGTCGCGCTCGACTGCTGCCGGCGCCACACCGTCGAGGCCAACTACCGCAGCTTCGATGTCGATGTCGAAGCGCTCGACGTGGCCGGCCCGCCTTCGCCCGATCGCCTGATGCGCGAACGCCAGGCGATCCAGGCCATCGACAAGGTGCTCGCGGGGCTCCCTGCACGCACGCGCCTGGTGTTCGAGCTCTACCGGCTCGAGGGCCTCACCCAGCGCGAGATTGCGCAGCGCCTGGGATGCGCGCTCGGACTGGTGAACGGTCTGATTGCCGAGGCGGCGCTGGCGATCAAGGAATGCGGCCGCCTGCTCGAGGACGACTGAGCCTTCGCACGCTTGCGGGATTGGTGTAGGGTAAAAGCCTTAACTCCCGCGCGGCGTGCCGATGTACTGTCGCGTGATGCATCACATCCTTCACGCATGACACAAGAACAGGACGATCCCATCTGGAGCACCGCATGGCAGTGGGTGCAGCGCGAGCACGACCACGAGCGCTTCGATGCCCCGGCGCGCGCCGAGATGACGGCCTGGCTTCTTGCCGATCCGCTGCACCGCAAGGCCTACGACAGAGCCGCCCGGCTGTGGCTGCTGGCCGGACTGGTGCCACCGGCCGCCAAGGAGTAGTGAACAGATCGCGTCCTGAAACGTCTTGTTGATCAGGAGCGATGAGATGGCCGCCTGGCCACCTGATCGCCTTTCACCCTGTTCAACCGCACAAGGACGCACCCATGTCGACGAGCTGCTTCGATCGCGAAGACGAGACCTTCATCGTTCTGGTCAACCACGAAGACCAGTACTCCATCTGGCCCCACTGGAAGGCCGTGCCGAAGGGATGGACGGCGGTCGAGGGCGCCAAGGGCGACAAGAAGACCGTGCTGGCCCATGTCGAGCAGAACTGGACCGACATGCGTCCGCGCTCGCTGCGCGAATGGATGGCGCAGCAGAACCCGGCGACCGGAACTGCAGCCCAAACCACGGCTGGCTGACGCGCATGGACGCGAGCGCCTCGCTGCTGTGCCTGCCGTGTGCGGGTGCCAGCGCAACGATGTACCTGCGCTGGCGGCGGCTGCTGCCGCGCTGGGTCCACGTCGTGCCCGTGGAGCTGCCCGGCCGCGGTGGCCGGCTGTCCGAGCGGCTGGTCCGGAACTTCGATGAGCTCGTCGCGCAGGTCTGCGCGGAGCAGGCCGAGGCGCTGCGCGGCAACTTCGCGATCTTCGGCCACAGCATGGGATCGTTGCTGGCCTACGGCATCACCCGCCGGCTGCGGTCGATGGGGCGCCCGTTGCCGCTTGCGCTGCTGGCTTCCGGCAGCTGCGCACCTTCGCGGCGCGATCCCGCGCGCTTCGCCGGCAAGACCGACGACGCATCGCTCGCGGCCGAGTTGCGCAAGCAGGGCGGAACGCCCGAAGAAGCCTTCGCAAGCGCGGAACTCATGCGCATCACGCTCGACATGCTCGGTGCCGACTACCGCGTGTGCGAGAGCTTCCGGTACCGCGAAGAAGAAGCGCCGCTGCCCATGCCCGTGCATGTCTTTGCCGGGCGCGAGGACGACATCGACGCGGCATCCGTCCATGCATGGTCGGCCGAGGTGGGCGGTGTCTTCACGCTCGACTGGTTCGACGGCGGCCACTTCTTCATCCGGCAGCACGAAACAGCATTCCTGGCCGCACTCATCGAGCGGCTTGGCCAAGCCGTTGCAGGAGAGCGCCATGGGCCTCGTGTCCTGGCCTGACCCGCTCCCCGCAGGCATCGAGGTCCACCGCCTCGACCTCGACCTGGACGCCGATGTCTCGGCCGAGCGCCAGCTGCTGGCACTCGCCGAGCGCGCGCAGGCCGACAGGTATGCGCGCAGCGCCGACCGCGTGCGCTTCACCGCCACGCGCGCGGCCCTTCGCGGCCTGCTTGCCCGGCGCGTGGGCTGCCAGCCGGCCGATGTGCGGTTCGCAACGGGCCCGCACCGCAAGCCCTTCCTCGACGTGGCCGGCGGCGATGCGCCGCTCTTCAACGTCTCGCACTCGGGCGCCCATGCGCTCATCGCGCTCGCCGATCCCCGCGTGGTGAGCGCCGTGGGCATCGACATCGAGGCCTGCAGGAGTGACGTCGATATCGAGGCCGTCGCTTCGCTCGCCTTCACCGGCAGCGAACGCCGCGCGCTGCAGGAAGCCGGCGACCCGCTGCAGGCCCTCTACAGCCGCTGGGTCGGCAAGGAGGCGGTGCTGAAAGCCGTCGGCGTCGGCGTGGCCGAGCACCTTCAATCCATCGGCATCCATTCCGGCGTGCAGGGGCGATACGTCCTCGAATGCGCCGTTCCCGAGTGGTCCGGCCTTCACGCCGTGGCGCTCGATGCGCCCACGGGCTATGCCGCCGCGCTCGCGTGGCGTGCCAAGGAATCGACATGAATGAAACGCTCACCCGCTTCGTGCGCAGCAAGGCGCCCGCCGGCTCCGACCTGCCCGTCCTCATGACGCCCGCGCATGCCGGCGAAGACCTGCTTTCGGCCGTGCAACGCCTGCGTCCGCAGATCGAGGAGTCGCTGCTGCTTGCCGGCGGCGTGCTGCTGCGCGGCTTCTCGGTGCCGGCGGTGGAGACCTTCCAGCAGTTCGCCTCGTCGTTCGGCCATCCGCTGCTGAAGTACGAGTTCGCCTCCACGCCGCGCTCCGCGGTGTCGGCCTCCACCGGCGCAGGTGTCTACACCTCGACCGAATACCCGGCGCACCAGAGCATTCCGCTGCACAACGAGCAGGCCTACACGCGCGAGTGGCCGATGAAGATCTGGTTCCACTGCGTGACCGCGTCGCCCGAAGGCGGCGAGACACCCATTGCCGACAGCCGCGCGGTCTACCGCCGCATGCCCGGGCACATCCGCAAGCGCTTCGAGCCCGGCATCCTGTACGTGCGCAACTTCGGCGAGATGGACGTGCCATGGCAGAAGGTGTTCAACACCGAAAGCCGCGCCAAAGTCCAGGCCTTCTGCGAGCGCTCGGGTATCTCGTGGGAATGGAAGGACGGCGACGGCCTGCGCACCCGGCAGCTTTGCCAGGCCGTGGAGACGCATCCCCTCACGGGCGAGCGGGTGTGGTTCAACCAGGCTCACCTGTTCCATATCTCTGCACGCGAGGCCGAGGAGCGCGAAGTGCTCGAAGAAATCTACGGCATCGAGAACGTGCCGCGCAACACCTTCTTCGCCGATGGCTCGACCATCAGCGACGAAATATTCGACGAGGTGCGTGCCGTGCTCGATGCGGAGACGGTGGCCTTCCCGTGGGAGGAGGGCGACGTGCTGATGCTCGACAACATGCTGGTGGCGCATGCGCGCTCGCCGTTCAAGGGGCCGCGCAAGGTGATCGTGGCCATGGCCGAGCCGCACGGCAATCTGGGCCGCTTCTAGAACCGCAGGGAGTCCGCAGGATGGAAAAGAACACACAGGCGCAGCAGGCGCCGATCTCGCCGCGTCCAACGAATTTCGTGGCGCACCTTCGCGCGCTGGCCGACGCGCGGCGCGACGACATCTGGCTCACCGTCGTGAGCGCGGTGGATGGCACGGAGCGCGCGGAGCCGATCAGCTACCGCGTCTTCGAGCGCCGCGTGCGCGCGCTCGCGGCCCGGCTGCAGCAGCAGTTCGCCAAGGGAGAGCGCGCCCTCGTCATGCTGGACAACGGCGACCACTATGCGGTGAGCATGCTGGCCTGCTTCTACGCGGGTGTGATCGCGGTGCCGGTGTTCCCGCCGGAATCGGCGCGCCCGCAGCACCTCGCGCGGTTGACCGGCATCGCCGCCGATTCGCAGGCGCGCTGCGTGCTGACTTCCGAGGCCATGGCGCGCACGATGAATGCAGCGAGCGCGGGCCTGCGCCAGTTCGGCGATGCGCACATCGTTGCGGTCGATACCGTGGACATCTCGCTCGCCGATGCATGGACGCCCTTCGAGCCGGCTGGCGGCGACGTCGCCTTCCTGCAATACACCTCGGGCTCCACCTCGGCGCCCAAGGGCGTGATCGTGACGCACGGCAACCTGATGGCCAACGAGGAGGCGATCCAGCACAGCATGGGCATCGGGCCGGGCGACAGCTTCGTTTCGTGGGCGCCGCTCTATCACGACATGGGCCTGATCGGCGGATTGCTGCAGCCGCTCTACAGCGGCATTCCGCTGGTGCTCACCTCTCCGGGCTACTTCCTGGAGCGCCCGGTGCGCTGGCTCGACCTGATCTCGCGCTACCGCGGCACCTGCAGCGGCGGCCCCGACTTCGCCTACCGCCTGTGCCTGGAACGCGTGAAGGATGCGCAGCTGGCCCAGCTCGACCTGTCGAGCTGGCGCGTGGCCTACACCGGCGCCGAACCCGTGCGCGCCGACACTGAGATCGAATTCATCTCGCGCTTCGCATCCGCGGGTTTCGATGCGGCAGCCGTCTATCCCTGCTACGGCCTTGCCGAGGCGACGCTCTTCGTCACCGGCGGCCGCCGGGGTGGCGGCCTGGTCGCGCCCACGTTTTCCGCCACCGGCCTCGCCAGCGGCACGGGAACGCCTGCGGACGAGGGCGCGGCGCTGGTCGGCTGCGGCAACGTCGCGCCCGGCCATCGCATCGAGATCGTCGATGCCGAATCGCTATCGGCCGCGGCCCCCGGAAAGATCGGCGAGATCTGGACCTGCGGTCCGAGCATCGGCCACGGCTACTGGGGCAAGGAGCGCGAAACCCGCGAGACCTTCGTCGAGCGGGACGGCCAGCGCTGGCTGCGCACAGGCGACCTCGGCTTCATGCACGAGGGCCAGCTCTACGTCACCGGCCGCATCAAGGACCTGATCATCGTCCGCGGCCACAACATCTACCCGCAGGACATCGAACGGCTCATCGAGGCCGAGGTCGATGCGGTGCGCAAGGGCCGCGTCGCGGTCTTCGCCACGCCGGGGCCGGGCGGCGAAGGCATCGGCGTGGCCGCCGAGGTGTCGCGCAGCATGCAGAAGCTGGTGCCGGCCGCGGTGCTGGTCGATGCGCTGGGCGCCGCCGTGAGCGAAGTGTTCGGAGAGACGCTGTCGGCCGTGCTGCTGCTCAACCCCGGCGGCATGCCCAAGACCACCAGCGGCAAGCTGCAGCGCAGTGCCTGCCGCGCGGGCTGGCTCGAGGGCAGCGCCGATGCGTATGCCGTCTACCAGCATGGCGCCTTCGTGCGCGGAGGCCCGGGCGAAGCCGTTGCCGAGGCACCGCTCGACGAAGTCGAGCAGGCCGTCGCCGCCATCTGGCGCGATGTGTGCAAGTACGGCGACGACCGCCCGCTTGGCCGCGATGCCCACTTCTTCAACCGCGGCGGCAGCTCCCTCACCGCCACGCAGGCGGCCGCGCGCATCGGCGCGCGCTGGCAGATCGACTTTCCCGCGCGCAGGCTCTTCGAGCAACCGCGCCTTCGCGACTGCGCGTCGGCCATCCGCGAACTGCAGCGGCAGGGCGTGCGCCCGCAGCTCGCGCCCATTGCCGTGCTCTCCGCGGAGCGCCGGCTGTTGCCATTGCCGCTCTCGCACGCGCAGGAGCGCCAGTGGTTCCTCTGGCAGATCGATCCCGAGAGCGCGGCCTACCACGTGAGCGGCGCGCTGCGCCTGGCCGGCGCGTTGCGGGTCGATGCCCTGCAAGCAGCGCTCGACGATCTGGTGGCGCGCCACGAATCGCTGCGCACGGTCTTCAGCGCCGGTGCCGATGGCAGCGTGGAGCAGTGGATCAGGCCGGGCGGCTCCGTGCCGCTGGCGCTGGTCGACCTGCGCGGCGCCGAAGCCGAAGCCGATGCCCGATTGGACGAAGCCACGCGGCGTCTCAAGGCCGAGCCCTTCGACCTCACGCAGGGCCCGCTGCTGCGCGCCGCGCTGATCCGCACCGCCAACGAGGTGCATGTGCTTGCCGTGGTGATGCATCACATCGTGTCCGACGGTGCCTCGATGCAGTTGCTGATCGACGAACTGGCCGCAGGCTACGCCGCGCAGCTGAAGGGCGATACCGTGCGCATGCCCGCGCCGCGCATCCAGTACGCCGACCATGCGCTGTGGCAGCGCGAGTGGCTGGCGGCGGGCGAGGGCGAGCGGCAGCTGGCCTGGTGGCGCACGCAGCTCGGCGACACGCACACCGTGCTCGACCTGCGCACCGACCACCCGCGCAAGCCGCAAGCCGGCTACAGCGCCGCGCGCCACGCCTTCGAGCTTCCGGCGAGCCTGCTCGCGCAGCTGCGCAAGGCCGCGGACGGCGGTAGCGCCACGCTCTTCATGGTGCTGTTGGCCGGCTTCCAGGCGCTGCTGCACCGCTACACGGGCCAGGAAGACATCCGCATCGGCGCACCGTTTGCCAACCGCAACCGCGTGGAAGCCGAAGGCGTGGTCGGCCTGTTCGTCAACACGCTGGTGCTGCGCAACCCGATCGATGGCCGCCTCGGTGCATCGCGGGT
Organism: Variovorax sp. V116; assembly: GCF_041154435.1. Taxonomy (NCBI): domain Bacteria; kingdom Pseudomonadati; phylum Pseudomonadota; class Betaproteobacteria; order Burkholderiales; family Comamonadaceae; genus Variovorax; species Variovorax sp. V116. Next base: position 3,837,575 of record NZ_AP028661.1, on the reverse strand, counting down.
GCTGGCGCAGGCGCGGGACGCGGTGCTGGGCGCACAGGCGCACCAGGATGTGCCCTTCGAGCAACTCGTGCAGATGCTGCAGCCCGAGCGCAGCCTGAGCCGCACGCCGCTGTTCCAGGTGATGTTCAACCACCTGTTCGAGGACTACCGCTCGCTCGGCCAGCTGCCCGGCATCGCCGCGCAAGACCATGCGCTGCCCGATCTCGCGGCGCAGTTCGAGCTCACGCTCGAAGCGCGCGAGCGGCCGGGCGGCCAGCTCTCGCTCGCCCTGATCTACGCGGCCGAGCTGTACGAGCCCGACACCATGGCGCGCATGGCCGGCCACTATGTCGCGATCCTGCAGGCGCTGGTCGATCGTCCTCATCAACCCATCGGCGACATCGAACTGCTCGGCGCGCCGGAGCGGGCCCGGCTCGCGCAGTGGGGCGTGAATGGGCATCGCGAGCCGCAGCCCGAGCCCGTGCATCGCATGATCGAGCGGCAGGCCCGCATGCAGCCCGATGCCACTGCGCTGCTGTTCGCCGACGAGTCGCTCGGCTTTGCGGAACTGAACCGCCGCGCCAACCGCCTGGCGCACCGGCTGATCGCGCTGGGCGTGAAGCCCGAGGTGCTCGTGGGCATCGCGATGGAGCGCTCCGTCGAGATGGTGGTCGCCATCCTGGGCGTGCTGAAGGCGGGCGGCGCCTATGTGCCGCTCGACCCCGAATACCCTGCCGAGCGCCTGGCCTACATGGTGCAGGACAGCGGCATCGGCCTGCTGCTCACGCAGCGCAGCGTGGCCTATTGCGTGGCCAACTGCGTGCCCGACCGCCGCGCGCTCACGGTGCTCGAAGTCGATGCGGCCGATTTCAGCGCCGAGCCCGAGAGCGATCCGCAGATCGGCCTGCACATTGAGAACCTCGCCTACGTGATCTACACATCGGGCTCGACCGGCAAGCCCAAGGGCGCGGCCATCCGCCACAGCGCGCTGCACAGCTGCATGGCGTGGATGCAGGGCATCTACAAGCTCACGCATGCCGACACCGTGCTGCACAAGGCGCCCTTCGGCTTCGACGTGTCGGTGTGGGAGCTGTTCTGGCCGATGAGCTCGGGCGCGCGGCTGGTGCTGGCCAACCCCGGCGATCACCGCGACCCGGCGCGCCTGGTCGAGCTGATCCAGCGCCACCAGGTCACCACGCTCAACTTCGTGCCCTCGATGCTGCAGGCCTTTCTCGCGCACAAGGGCATCGAGGCCAGTACGCGCCTGCGCCACATCATCTGCGGCGGCGAGGCAATGCCGGCCGAGACGCAGAAGGAAACGCTCGAGCGCCTGCACGGCGCGGGCCTGCAGAACCTCTACGGCCCCACCGAGACCACCATCCACGTCACGCACTGGGCCTGCCGCAACGATGGCCAGAGCCAGGTGCCCATCGGCAAGCCGATCAGCCACACCAGCACCCACGTCCTGGATGCCGAACTCAACCTCGTGCCGCAGGGCGTGGCGGGTGAGCTGTACCTGGGCGGCGTCAGCCTTGCGCGTGGCTACCTGAAGCGTGCCGGCCTGAGCGCCGAGCGCTTCGTGGCCGACCCGTTCGACAGCGCTGGCGGCGGGCGGCTCTACCGCACCGGCGACCTCGTGCGCTGGAACGGCGAAGGGCAACTGGAGTACCTGGGCCGCATCGACCACCAGGTGAAGATCCGGGGCTTTCGCATCGAGCTCGGCGAGATCGAGGCCGAGCTGCTGGCACAGCCCGCCGTGCGCGAAGCCGTCGTGGTGGCCAGGGACGGCCTGGCCGGTGCGCGGCTCGTCGCCTACCTCGCGCCGCATGCGGGCGAGGCCATCGACACCGGGGCGCTGAAAGAGCGGCTCGCACAGGTGCTGCCCGACTACATGGTCCCGCGCGCCTTCGAGCTGCTCGATGCACTGCCGCTGAACGCCAACGGCAAGGTGGACCGCAAGGCACTGCCCGAGCCGGCCCTTGCCGGCGGCCAGGCCTACGAGGCGCCGCAGGGCCATGTTGCGCAGACGGTGGCCGCGGTGTGGTCCGAGGTGCTGCAGGTCGCGCGGGTCGGCCTGCACGACAACTTCTTCGACCTGGGTGGCCACTCGCTGCTGCTGATCCGCGCACACCGGCTGCTGGAAGACCGGCTGCACACCGCCATCCCGGTGGTCAATCTCTTCAAGTACCCCACCGTCCAATCGCTGGTCCAGTGGCTGGAGCAGGCGCCCGCACGTGCCGCCGCATCGGCCAGCGAGGCCACGGCGAGCGACGACCGGGCGCTGCGCCAGCGCGCCGCCATGCTTCAACGCCGCAAAGCGGCAGAGAGAGTCAACTGATGTCCCACCCCTTCGAATCCTCCGAGCCGAGCGGCATCGAGATCGCCATCGTCGGCATGGCCGGGCGCTTTCCCGGCGCGGGCGACGTGGACGCCTTCTGGCGCAACATCCGGGACGGCGTGGCCTCGGTCTCCCGCTTCACCGACGAGCAGCTGCGCGCGCAAGGCGTGCCGCAGTCGCTGCTGGACGATCCCGACTATGTGAAGGCCGGCGTGATATTCGAGGGCTTCGACAAGTTCGATGCCGGCTTCTTCGGCTACTCGCCGCGCGAGGCCGAAACGCTCGACCCGCAGCAGCGCATCTTCCTGGAATGCGCCTGGGCCTCGCTGGAGCACGCGGGCTGCGATGCCGCACGCTGGCCGGGCAAGGTCGGCGTGTATGCGGGCGAGGGCGCCAACGTGTACCTCATCCGCAACCTGCTGCCGTCGTTCGGCCTTGGCGCGGCGAGCGGCATCGCCGACCTGCTGGGCCTCATGAGCGGCAACTCGGGCGGCTCGCTGTGCACCCGCGTGTCGTACAAGCTCGATCTGCGCGGTCCCGCGGTGACGGTGCAGACCGCCTGCTCCACGTCGCTCACCGCGGTCCACACGGCCTGCCAGGCGCTGTTGAGCCACGACTGCGACATGGCCCTGGCCGGCGGCGTGTGGCTCAACCTGCTGCAGGAAGGCGGCTATCGCTACCAGGCCGGCGCCATCCTCTCGCCCGATGGACACTGCCGCGCCTTCGACGCGAAGGCGGCCGGCACCATCATCGGCAGCGGCGCGGGCATCGTGGTGCTCAAGCGGCTGGACGACGCCCTGCGCGACGGCGACACCATCCATGCAGTCATCAAGGGCAGCGCGGCCAACAACGACGGCGCCGCCAAGGTCGGCTTCACAGCGCCCAGCGTCGACGGCCAGGCCGAGGTGATCCGCGCGGCCCAGCTCATCGCGGGCGTGCCCGCGGACACCATCGGCTACATCGAGGCCCACGGCACCGCGACCACGCTCGGCGACCCGATCGAACTCGCCGCGCTCACGCAGGCCTTTCGCGCCGAGACCGAACGCCGCGGCTTCTGCGCCGTGGGTTCGGTGAAGACCAACATCGGCCACCTGGATGCCGCGGCCGGCGTGGCCGGGCTCATCAAGACGGTGATGGCGCTCAAGCACCGCATGCTGCCGCCCAGCCTGCACTACGAGAGCCCGAACCCGCAGATCGATTTCGCCTCCAGCCCCTTCTACGTCAATGCGCAATTGCGTCCGTGGCCCGAAGGCAAGGCGCCGCGCCGCGCAGGCGTGAGCTCGTTCGGCATCGGCGGCACCAACGTGCACGTGGTGCTCGAAGAGGCGCCGGCCGTTGCCGCGGCACAGCCTGCTTCCGGCTGGCAGGTGCTGCCCGTGTCGGCAAAGGACGAAGCCGCGCTGGCGCAGGGCCGCTTGCAACTCGCGGCGCATCTGCAGGCCCATCCGGAGCTGGCGCTGGGCGATGTGGCCCAGACGCTGCAAAGCGGACGCCGCCCCTTCGCCTGGCGCAGTGCCGTGGTGGCCAACCAGCCGGCGATGGCCTCCGAGATGCTGGCTTCGCCCATGGCCCCGTCGACGCGCGTGCCCGCCGCCGCGCCCGAGGTGGTGTTCCTCTTCCCCGGCGGCGGCACGCAGCATGCACGCATGGGCGAGGCGCTCTATCAGCGCAGCGCCGTGTTCCGCGAGGAGCTCGACCGCTGCGCCGCACTGCTGAGGGCCGGCTGCGGCATCGACCTGCTCGCGCTGGTGTTCCCGGCCGACGGCGACGAAGCTGCGGCGAACGAGCGGCTGTTCCGCATGGCATACGCGCAGCCCGCGCTGTTCGCCGTCGAGTACGCGATGGCGCGCTGGTGGATGAGCTGCGGCGTGCAGCCCGCGCTGATGCTCGGCCACAGCCTCGGCGAATACGTGGCGGCCTGCCTGTCGGGCGTGTTCTCGCTCGAAGACGCGCTGCACATCGTGGCCGCGCGCGGCCGCCTGATGCAGACGCTCGCGGCGGGCGCGATGACGGCGGTGTCGCTGCCCGAATCGGCGCTGGCCGAATTCCTTCGCGACGGCTGCGACCTGGCCGCGGTGAACGGCGAGCAGCTCTGCGTGCTGGCCGGCCCGTTGGACGCCATCGAGCGCGCCGAAGAAGCGCTGCGCGCGCGCCAGCAACTGCCGCGCCGCCTGCATGTGGCCATCGCCTCGCATTCGAGCCTGGTCGATCCCATCGTGGCCGAGCTGGAGCAGCTGATCGCCTCGCTGCCGCGCCATGCGCCGCGCATTCCCTTCCTGTCGAACGCGACGGGCCGGCCGATCACCGAAGCAGAGGCAACCAGCCCGGCGTACTGGGGCCGCCACCTGCGCGGCACCGTGCGCTTTGCCGAGGGCCTGCGCGAGATCTTCGCCGCGTCGGGCCGCGTGCTGCTCGAGGTCGGCCCCGGCGAAACGCTCGCGGGCCTCGCGCGCCAGCATTCGCAAAGCCGCGAGGCCGCGGGCATCTGGGCGAGCCAGGCGCACCCGCAGCAAACGGCGCGCAACGCGCAGCAGCTGGCCGTTGCCGTGGCGGGACTGTGGACCGCGGGCGTCGACATCGACTGGGCGGCCTGCCGTGCGGAAGGCGCAAGCCGGCGCCGCGTGCCGCTGCCCACCTATGCCTTCCAGCGCAAGCGCTTCTGGATCGAGGCGGGCGAGACCGCGCAGCCTGCGAAGAGCACGACGCCGAACCTCTTCTACGCGCCCCGCTGGGAGCGCAGCGCACCGCTTCCGCCCGCTCAAAAGCAGGGCGAGCGCGCAGGTTGCACGCTGGTGCTCGGCGATGCGAACAGCTTCACCGACCGGCTCGCGCGCACCCTGCGCGAGCGCGGCGAAAAAGTGGTGCTGGCCTTGCGCGGACCGCGCTTTGCCCGCACCGCGCCGGCCCAGTACGCCCTGCGCGCGGGCGAGCGCTCCGACCACGAAGCGCTGCTGCGCGAGGTCGAAGCCGAAGCCGGGCCGGTGCTGCGCCTGCATCACCTGTGGAGCCTGGACGGCGACCGGCCCGCGGCATCGCACGCGCAAGTCTTCGAGGCCGGCTACTTCAGCCTGCTCGCACTCGCGCACGCGCTCGATGCAGCGGGCGCAGCGGGCCGCGGGCCCCTCGCACTCACCGTCGTCACCGATCGCGTCGAAGACGTTGCCGGCACCGAGCCGCTCGCACCCGAGAAGGCCACGCTGCTCGGCCTCGCGAAGATCCTGGGCCAGGAGTACCCATCGATCGGCTGCCGCGTCGTGGATGTGGTGCTGCCCGCACCCGAGAGCGCAGCCGAGGCCGAGCTCGCGCGCCGCGTGGCCGACGAGGCGGCAGCGCCACCGGACGAATTCCTGGTGGCCTACCGCGGGCCGCATCGCTGGCGGAAGCGCTATGCGCCGCTGCCCGATGTGCCCGCGCCCGCCGCAAGGCAGCGCCTGCGCGAAGGCGGCGTCTACCTCATCACCGGCGGCATGGGTGGCGTCGGCCTTGCGATGGCGCGCTACCTGAGCCGCACCTGGAAAGCGAAGCTCGTGCTGCTCGGCCGTACGCCGCTGCCCGGGCGCAGCGATTGGGAGCGCCTCGTTGCGGACGCCGGCCAGCCCGTGGCGCTGCGGCGCAAGCTGCAGCAGCTGATCGATCTCGAAGCGAGCGGCGCCCAGGTGCTGCCGGTGGCGGCCGACGTCAACGATGCCGCGCAACTGCGCGCGGCCCTCGCCGCCGTGCATGCGCGCTTCGGTGCAGTCCACGGCGTGGTGCATGCCGTCGTGCACCCCGACCGCGGCATGATCGCCCAGCGCACGCCGGCGCTGGTCGAAGCGGCCTTCGGGCCCAAGGTCGCGGGCACGCTCGCGCTGCTCGATGCGCTGCGTGCCGAGCCGCTGGACTTCGTGCTGTTCTGCTCGTCGATCTCGGTGCTCATCGGCGGCCTCGGCCGCAGCGACTACGCCGCCGCCAACGCCTACCTGGACGCACTGGCCACGGCCAGCCGCCGCAGCTCGCCGCTGCCGCTGTTCTCGGTCAACTGGGATGCGTGGCGCGACGTTGGCGTGGCGCTCGACATGGACCTGCCCGAGGGCGTGGGCCTGGACGAACGCACCGGCGTGCTCGCTTTCGAGCGCATTGCCAACGGCCCCGACCTGCCGCAGACCATCGTGTCCGTCTCGCCGCTGGCGCCGCGCCTCAGGCCGCTCGACGACCTGTTCGATTCGCTCGACGACGCGCCCGCGGCCGAGGTGCGCACCGGCCATTCGCGCCCCGTGCTGCAGACGCCGTATGCCGCCCCCGAAGGCGAACTGGAAGAAGCGCTTGCCGGCTTCTGGAGCGATGCGCTGGGCATCGTCCCCGTGGGCGTGCACGACAACCTGTTCGAGCTGGGCGGCGATTCGCTGCTCGCCATCCGCCTGCTGGCCCGCGTGCGCAAGGCCTACGGCGTGGAGCTGCATCCCGCCGCGTTCTTCAAGGCACCGACCGTCGCCGAGCTGGCGACCCTGGTCGAGCTGCGCCTGATCGAGGACATCGAACGCGAAGCCGAAACCGCAGAAACCACCGAAGACAGCGCACCATGAGCGAGACACCGAATCTTTCCGAACGACGCGCCCGGCTGACGCCCGCGCAACTGAGCCTGCTGCAGCAGCGCCTGAAGCGCGACGCGGCCCCGGCGCCGGCGCGCGCGGCGATCGTGCGCGGCCAGGACGATGGCGCTGCGCCCGTGTCCTTCGCGCAGCAAGGGCAATGGTTCCTGTGGCAGTTGAACCCGGGCAACACCGCCTATCACGTCGGCGGCGGGCTCGGCTTCTCGGGGCCGCTCGACATCGCTGCCTTGCGGGAAGCCATGCAGGCGCTCGTGGCGCGGCACGAGGCGCTGCGCACCGTCTTCCGGCCGGGGGAGGGTGGGTTGCCCGAGCAGTGCGTCCAGGCGGCGGTCGAGATCGGGATTCCCTTCATCGACCTGGCCGCGCTCGACGCAGCGGCGCGTGAATCGCGCCATGCCGAGGTGGTGGCGGACGCCTGCCGCACACCCTTCGACCTGAGGGCAGGCCCCTTGCTGCGCGGCACGCTGTTGAAGATGGCGGACGGCGAGCACCAGTTGCTCCTGATGATGCATCACATCGTTTCCGATGCCTGGTCGGTCGAGCTGATGCTCGACGAGCTGGCGCAGCTTTATGCGATGCGCGTTCAAGGCTTGCCGGCATCGCTGCCGCAGCCGGAGATCCGCTATGTCGACTTCGCCCGCTGGCAGCGCAAGTGGCTGGACGACGGCGAAGGCGAGCGCCAGCTCGCCTACTGGCGCGGCCGGCTCGGCGACAGCCACCCGGTGCTCGCGCTCGCCACCGACCGGCCGCGCTCCGCCGACGCGGACTACAGCGCGGCGCAGCACACGCTGGATGTGCCGGCAGCGCTCGTCGAGGCGCTGAAGCGCCAATCCCGCGAGCAGGGCGGCACGCTGTTCATGGCCTTGCTCACTGCGTTCCATGCCCTGCTGTTCCGCCACACCGGGCAGCAGGCGATCCGCGTCGGCGTGCCGGTGGCGGGGCGCGGCCGGCCGGAGACCTCGGGCGTCATCGGCGCCTTCATCAACACCGTGGTGCTCGATGCGCGCATGCACGGGCAGATGCGCCTGGCCGACCTGCTGCTGCAGGTGCGTGATGTGTCGCTCGAGGGACAGGCGCACCAGGACCTGCCGTTCGAGCGGCTGGTGCAGGCCCTGCGGCCCGAGCGCGGGCATGCGGGCTCGCCGCTGTTCCAGGTGATGTTCAACCATCTTGGCCAGGGCGACCGGCCGTTGCAGGGCTGGCCCGGACTGCGCGTGCGCCGGATCGACCTCGCCCAGCGCGCCGCACCGTTCGAGCTCACGCTGGAAACCATCGAGCGCGCGGACGGCGGCATCCAGGCCAACTTCCGCTATGCGGCCGAGCTGTTCGAGCCGCAGACCGTGGAGCGGCTTGCAGGCCACTACGGCCGCGTACTCGAAGCATTGGCCGCGCGGCCCGCATCGACGCTGAATGAACTCGACCTGCTGGGCCCCGAAGAAAAAGCGCAGCTTGGCCAGTGGAGCGTCAACACGCACAGCCACGGCGACGCCATGCCGGTGCACCGCCTCATCGAACAGCAGGCGGCCCGGCATCCGGATGCGGTCGCGGTGCTCTTCGGCGATGCATCGCTCAGCTACGGCGAACTCAACCGCCGCGCCAACCGGCTCGCGCACCGGTTGATCGCCGAGGGCGTGGGCCCCGAGGTCAAGGTGGGCGTTGCGCTGGAGCGCAGCCTGGAACTGGTGGCCGGCCTGCTCGCGGTCCTGAAGGCCGGCGGCGCCTACGTGCCGCTGGATCCCGAGTATCCGGCCGAGCGCATCGCCTACATGGTCGAAGACAGCAAGCTCGGCCTCGTGCTCACGCACAGCAGCCTGGCCGATCGCCTTGCGCTGCCGGCCGGCGTCGCGGCGCTCGCGCTCGACACGCTGGATCTCGAGGGCATGGCGCAGACCGACCCCGTGGTCGCACTCAGCGGCGAAAACCTCGCCTATGTGATCTACACCTCGGGCTCGACCGGCCGCCCCAAGGGCGCGGCCAACCGGCACGCCGCATTGCACAACCGGCTGGCGTGGATGCAGGCGGCCTACCCCATCGATGGCGCGGACACCGTGCTGCAGAAAACGCCGTTCAGCTTCGACGTGTCGGTGTGGGAATTCTTCTGGCCGCTCATGGCCGGTGCGCGGCTGGCCGTGGCGGTGCCCGGTGATCACCGCGAGCCCGCACGCCTTGCACATTTGATCCAGCGCCACGGCGTGAGCACGCTGCACTTCGTGCCCTCGATGCTGCAGGCCTTCCTGGCGCACGATGGCATCGAGGCCTGCACCAGCCTGCGGCAGATCGTCTGCAGCGGCGAGGCATTGCCAGCCGAGGCGCAACTGGGCGTCTTCCAGCGGCTGCCGCAAGCGGCGCTGCACAACCTCTACGGCCCCACCGAGGCGGCCATCGACGTCACGCACTGGACCTGCCGCCGCGACGGCCGCACCCAGGTGCCGATCGGCCGGCCCATTGCCGGCACGCAGGCCTTCGTGCTCGATGCCGACCTGAACCTCGTCGCGCCCGGTGTGGCGGGCGAGCTCTACCTGGGCGGCATCGGGCTTGCGCGCGGCTATGTGGAGCGCGCGGGGCTCACCGCCGAGCGCTTCGTGGCGAACCCCTTCGGCATGGCCGAGGGCGCGCGCCTCTACCGCACGGGCGACCTCGTGCGATGGAACAGCGAAGGGCAGCTCGACTACCTGGGGCGCATCGACCACCAGGTGAAGATCCGCGGTTTTCGAATCGAACTCGGCGAGATCGAGGCCCAACTGCTCGCGCAGCCCGAAGTGCGCGAGGCCGTCGTCGCCGCGAGCCAGGGGCCGGCGGGTGCGCAGCTCGTGGCGTATGTCTCGCCGCAGGCGGGCCGGGCCGTCGATGCCGCGCAGCTGCGCGAACGCCTCGGCCGCGTGCTGCCGGACTACATGGTGCCGGCGCTCGTCGTCGCGCTGGACAGCTTGCCGCTCAACCCGAACGGCAAGGTGGACCGCAAGGCGCTGCCGCCGCCCGAGCTGGCGAGCGCGCGCGTCTACGAAGCACCGCAGGGCAAGGTGGAAGAAGCGCTCGCCGCGATCTGGGCCGAAGTGCTCGGCGTGGCGCGCGTCGGCCGCCACGACAACTTCTTCGAGCTCGGCGGCCATTCGCTGATGTCGGTGCAGGTGGTGGCCCGCGTGCAGGGCGCGATGCACGCGGAGCTCTCGGTGAAGGACGTCTTCCAGCACCCGGTGCTCGCCGCCATGGCGGGCCTCGTTGCCGCGGCGGCGGCCAGAAAGCCCGTCGCCCAATCCCTTTCGGACATTGATTCCTTCATCGACAGTCTGGAGATCGCTTGATGGAAATCACGGCAACCCACCTTCACATCGGCAAGCGCTTCTCGGGCCTCGATCCGGCGCAGCGCCGCGCGGTCTACCAGAAGATCCGCGCGGAGGGCCTGGCCATCGGGCAGTTCCCGATCCTTGCGCGCGATACGGCGGCGCAGGCGCGGTGCCCCGCCTCGTATGCGCAGCTGCGCCAATGGTTCCTGTGGCAGCTGGAGCCCGGCAGTTCGGCCTACCACATCTCGGGCGGGCTGAAGCTCAGGGGCCTGCTCGACCGCGAAGCGCTGCAGGCCAGCTTCGACGCCCTGCTCGAACGCCATGAGTCGCTGCGCACGGTGTTCCAGGCCGATGCCGAAGGGCATGTCGAGCAACTGGTTCGCGAGCGCATGGCGCTGGAGATTCCGTTCACCGATCTCTCGGACATCGATGCCGAAGTGCGCGAGGCCCGCGCGTGGGAGGCGGCCGTTCGCCTTGCCGAAACACCGTTCGATCTCACGGCCGGGCCGCTGCTGCGCGTGGCGCTCATCCGCCTGGCCGAAGGCGAGCACCTGCTGGTCGTCGTGATGCATCACATCGTGTCGGACGGCTGGTCGATGCAGGTCCTGGTCGACGAATTCGCCGCGCAATACCACGCGCGCGCCGCCGGGCAAACGCCGCGGCTCGCGCCCCTGCCGATCCAGTACGCCGACTACGCGCTGTGGCAGCGCCACTGGCTCGAAGCGGGCGAGAAGGAGCGCCAGCTCGACTACTGGAAGGCCCAGCTGGGCGCCGAGCACCCGGTGCTGCAGCTGCCCACGGACCACGCGCGGCGCGGCGACGGCAAGTACCGCGTCGCCCGCCACGAGATGGCGCTGCCCCAGTCCGTCGTCGATGCGCTGCACCGGCGCGCGCAGGCCGAGGGCTGCACGCTCTTCATGGTGCTGCTCACCGCGCTGCAGGTGCTGCTGCACCGCTACACCGCGCAGCAGGACATCCGCGTCGGCGTGCCCGTGGCCAACCGCCACCGGGTGGAGTCGGAGCGCGTCATCGGCTTCTTCGTCAACACGCAGGTGCTGCGCAACGTGCTGGGCAGCCGCACCAGCCTGCGGCAGGCGCTGCAGAACACGCGCGAGGCGGCACTCGGCGCGCAGGCCCACCAGGACCTGCCGTTCGAACAGCTGGTCGAGGCCCTGCAGCCCGAACGCAGCCTGGGCACCGCGCCGCTGTTCCAGGTGATGTTCAACCACCAGCGCCGCGACCAGGCCGCGCTCGCCAAGCTGCCCGGCCTCACGCTGCAGGACTACGAGATCGGCACGCAGACGGCCCAGTTCGAGCTGACCCTGAGCACCATCGAAGACGCGCAAGGCTGCGTTCAAGCGAGTTTCCATGTGGCGCAGGAACTGTTCGACGCCGAGAGCATCGCCCGCATGGCCGCGCACTACCTGGGCGTGCTGCGCGCACTTGCCGAACGGCCCGAACAGGCGGTGGGAGACATCGACCTGCTCACCGCGGGCGAGAAGGAGCGGCTCGCGGCATGGGGCGTGAACGACTCCGGTGGTCGCAGCACCGAGCCCGTGCATCGCCTGATGGCCCGGCACGCGAAGGCCAACCCGGATGCGCCCGCGCTGCTCTTCGGCGACGAGGTGATGAGCTACGGCGAACTCGACCGGGCCGCCAATCGCCTGGCTCATCGATTGATCGCGATGGGCGTGAAGCCCGAGACGCGCGTCGGCATCGCGGTGGAGCGCTCGTTCGATATCGTGGTCGGCCTGCTCGGCGTCCTGAAGGCCGGCGGCGCCTATGCGCCGCTCGACCCGGAGTACCCCGCGGACCGCCTGGCCTACATGGTGGAGGACAGCGGCATTGCGCTGCTCCTCACGCAGAGCCATGTGATGGCCGGCCTGCCGCTGCGGGACGGCCTGCGCGTGCTGCAGCTGGACACCGCCGACTTGGCCGGCGAGCCCGACGACGCGCCTCATGTGCCCGTGCATGCGGACAACCTCGCCTACGTCATCTACACCTCGGGCTCGACCGGCATGCCGAAGGGCGTGATGGTGTCGCACGGCCAGTTCGCCGCGCACTGCGTCGAGACCGCGGTGCTCTACGAGATGGGACCTCGGTCGCGCGAGCTGCACTTCCTGTCGTTCTCGTTCGACGGGGCGCACGAGCGGCTTTTCACCGCGCTGTGCTGCGGCGCCTCGCTGCTGTTGCGCGATGCCTCGCTCTGGACCGCCGAGCAGACGCTCGACGCCATGCAGCGCCACGGCGTGACCAACGCCGGCTTCCCGCCGGCCTACCTGCGGCAGCTGGCCAACTGGGCGCGCGACACCGGCCGCTGCCCGCCGGTGCACCTGTACTCCTTCGGCGGCGAGGCGATGTCGCGCGAAGGCTTCGACGCCGTGTGCCGGCACCTGAAGCCCGCGCTGCTGATCAACGGCTACGGCCCGACCGAGGCGGTCGTCACGCCGATGCTTTGGAAGGTTGCAAACACCGCGGCGTTCTCCGAGGGCTATGCGCCCATCGGCCGGCCCGTGGGCAACCGCAGCGCCTACGTGCTCGATGCGGACCTGAACCCGGTGCCGCGCAGCGTAGCCGGCGAGCTGTACCTCGGCGGCGAGGGCCTGGCGCGCGGCTACCTGCATCGCGCGCCGCTCACGGCCGAGCGCTTCGTGGCGGACCCCTTCGATGCCGGAGGCGGGCGTCTCTACCGCACCGGCGACTGGGTGCGATGGCGCGACGACGGGCAGCTCGAATACCTGGGGCGCATCGACCACCAGGTGAAGATCCGGGGCTTTCGCATCGAGCTTGGCGAGATCGAGGCGCAGCTGCTGGCCCAGCCCGAAGTGCGCGAAGCGGTGGTGGTCGCAAGGCCCGGGCCGGGCGGTGCGCGGCTGGTGGGCTATGTGTCGCCGCAAGCCGGCCGCCTTGTCGATGCGGCCGAGCTGAAGGAGCGGCTCGCCCGCGCGCTGCCCGACTACATGGTGCCGGGCACGCTGGTGGTGGTCGATGCGCTGCCGCTCGCCCCGAGCGGCAAGGTCGATCGCAAGGCGCTGCCGGAGCCGGCCGCCGAACACGGCAAGGCTTTCGAGCCACCGCAGGGCGCGGCCGAAGAAGCCATTGCGGCGGTATGGACCGATGTGCTGGGTCTCTCGCGCGTGGGCCGGGGCGACAACTTCTTCGAGCTCGGCGGCGATTCGATCCTGAGCCTGCAGATCGTGGCGCGCCTGCGGCTGGCGGGCTGGAAGGTCGCGCCCAGGCAGATCTTCGAGCGGCAGACGGTGGCGCAGCTCGCGGCTGTTGCAATGCCGGCCGATGCGTTGCGTGCCGCGGTGGGCGACGTGCAGGGCGAGGCGCCGCTGCTGCCGTTCCAGCATGAATTCTTCGAGATGGACATGCCGGTGCGGGCGCACTGGAACCAGGCATTGCTGCTGAAGAACCGCGAGCCGCTGCAATTGCCGGCCTTCAGGCAGGCGCTGCGCGCAGTGGTGCAGCAGCACGACAGCCTGCGCCTGCGCTACCGGCAGGACGCCGGCGGGCTGTGGCACCAAACCTATGAGGCCGTCGAGAGCGTGCCCGAAGACCAGTCCGCGGAGCTGGTGTGGGTGCGGCACGCGACGGATGCCGCGCAGGTGGCGCCGCTGTGCGAAGAGGCGCAGCGCAGCCTGGATCTTGCGCACGGCCCGCTGGTCCGCGCGCTCGCCATCGAGCTGCCGGACGGCGACTCGCGGCTGCTGCTCGTCGTTCACCACCTGGTGGTCGATGGCGTGTCGTGGCGCATCCTGCTCGAAGACCTGCAGGCCGCCTACTGGCAGAGCCTTGCGGGCCAGCCTGTCGCGCTGCCTGCTACCAGCAGCAGCTGCAAGGACTGGTCCGTCGCATTGCAGGGCTATGCGAAGGCCCATGGCGACGAACTCGCCCACTGGCAGTCGCTGGCCGATGTGCCGGCCGCGCTGCCATGCGCGCGTCCGCATGGATCGAACACCGCGGCCGACCAGGAGAGCGTCGAGCTGCGGCTTGACCAGGCCACCACGGAGGCCTTCCTGAAGGATGCGCCCGCGGCCTACCGCACACAGGCCAACGACCTGTTGCTGACGGCGCTGGGCCGCGCGCTGTGCGCATGGAGCGGGCACGGCAGGGTGCTGGTCGATCTGGAAGGCCATGGCCGCGAAGACCTGTTCGCGCACATCGACCTGTCGCGCACCGTCGGCTGGTTCACCACGCTGTTCCCGGTGGCACTCGATCCGCTCGGCGCGCAAGGCGAGGCACTCAAGCGCGTGAAAGAAGACCTGCGCCGCGTTCCGCGCAAGGGCGTGGGGCATGGTGTCTTCAAGCACCTGGGCGATGCCGCGCAGCGCGAGGCGCTGCGCGCACTGCCCAGGGCGCAGGTGGTCTTCAACTACCTCGGCCAGTTCGACAACAGCGGTGCCGATGCGCAGGCGCAATGGAGCCTTGCGCAGGAGCCCAGCGGCGCGCCGGTGGATGGCGGCGCGCCGCTCACGCACGAGTTCTCGATCAACGGCCAGGTCTACGGCGGCGAGCTTTCGCTGCGCGCAAGCTACAGCCGCGCACGCCACGACCGCGACGCGGTCGAGGGCTGGATGCAGCGCTTCCGCGAGGAACTCGAAGCGCTGGTGCGGCATTGCACAAGCGGTGCCGAAGGGGTGACGCCGGCTGACTTTCCGCTGGCCGCCATCGGCCAGCCGCAGCTCGATGCGCTGGCATTGCCGGTGGCGAACCTCGCGGACCTGTACCCGCTCTCGCCGATGCAGGCCGGCATGCTGTTCCACAGCCTGCTCGCGCCCGGCGGCAGCGCCTACCTGAACCAGTTGCGCGTGGACATCGACGGGCTCGATGCCGAGCGCTTCAAGGCGGCCTGGCGCGCGGTGCTCGAGCGGCACGAGGTGCTGCGCACCGGATTCGTCCAGGGCGAAGCTGCGTGGCAATGGGTGGCAAGGCAGGTCGAGGTGCCGCTGGCCGAACACGACTGGCGGGGGCGCGCCGACGCGCCCGAGGCCCTGGACGCACTGGCCGGCGAGCAGCTTGCGCAGGGTTTCGACCTTGCGCAGCCGCCGCTGATGCGGCTGGTGCTGGTGCGCGTTCGCGATGACCGGTACCACTTCGTCTGGACCATGCACCACCTGCTGCTCGACGGCTGGAGCACGTCGCAGCTCATGGGCGAGGTGCTGCGGCACTACGCGGGCGAAGCACCCGCGGCCCCCGGCGGCCGCTATGCCGACTACATCGCGTGGCTGCAAGGGCGCGACGGCGCCGCCGACGAGCGCCACTGGCGCCAGGAACTCGCCCGCCTCGACGGCCCCACCTGGCTGGCCAACACCTTGCCCAAGCCCGCGGCCGAACAGGGCGGGCACGGCATGCACCGCCACGAGATCGACGCGCCGCGCACGCGCGCGCTGCTCAAAGCGGCCCGGCGCGAACGCGTGACCCTCAACACGCTGGTGCAGGCCGCGTGGGCGCTGCTGCTGGCGCGCCACACGGGGCAGCGCAGCGTGAGCTTCGGTGCCACGGTGGCGGGCCGGCCGGTGGATCTTCCCGGCGCGCAGCAGATGCTGGGCCTGTTCATCAACACGCTGCCGGTGATCGCCACGCTGCAGCCGGAGCAACGCGTGGGCGATTGGCTGCGCGCGCTGCAGGCGCGCAACCTCGCGGCGCAGGACCACGAGCACACGCCGCTGTACGAAGTGCAGCGCTGGGCCGGGCAGGGCGGGCAGGACCTGTTCGACAGCCTGGTGGTGTTCGAGAACTATCCGCTCGACCAGGCACTGAAGCAGCAGGCACCCGGCGGCCTGCGCTTCGGCGAGGTGCGCAACCGCGAGGAAACCAACTATCCGCTGACCCTTTCCGTACACCAGGGCGACACGCTGGTGCTGGGCTACAGCCACGCGCGCAGCCAGTTCGACGAAGCGGCGGTGCATGCATTGGCCGCGCACATGGACAGGCTGCTCGGCCTGCTGGCCCACGCGCCCGATGCGCGGCTCGGGGATGTGGGGCTCGCGGACAAGCTGCCGCCGCCGGGCGAGGCCATGCGCAATACGCACAACGACGCCGAGCCCGTGCACCGCTGGATCGAGCGCCAGGCCAGGGCGAACCCCCAAGCCACCGCGCTCGTGCTCGGCGACGAGGCGCTCGGCTACGGCGAGCTCGACGCCCATGCCAACCGCCTGGCGCACCGGCTGGTCGCGCTAGGCGTGGGGCCCGAGGTGAAGGTCGGCATCGCGGTCGAGCGCTCCATCGAGATGGTGGTGGGCCTGCTCGCCATCCTGAAGGCCGGCGGCGCCTATGTGCCGCTGGACCCCGAGTACCCCGCCGACCGCCTGGCCTACATGATCGAGGACAGCGCGATCGGCCTGCTGCTCACGCAAAGCCATGTGAAGGCGAAGCTCCCGCTGGGCGATGCCCTGCAGGTGCTGGCGCTCGACACGCTCGACCTGCGCGGCGAGCCGGCGCACGCACCCGAGGTGACGGTACACGCCGACCACCTCGTCTACGTGATCTACACCTCGGGCTCGACCGGCCGCCCCAAGGGCACGCAGCTCACGCACCGCAACGTGGCGCGCCTGCTGGGCGCGACCGACGGCTGGTTCCGCTTCGGCGCGCAGGACGTGTGGACGAATTTCCATTCCTACGCCTTCGACTTCTCGGTGTGGGAAATCTTCGGTGCGCTGTGCACCGGCGGCAGGCTGGTGATCGTGCCGTATTGGGTGAGCCGCTCGCCCGACGACTTCTTGGCGTTGCTGCGCGCACAGCGCGTGACCGTGCTGAACCAGACGCCGTCGGCCTTCCGCCAGCTGATCCACAGCCCGGCGCTGGACGGCGGCGAACGCCTTGCGCTGCGTTGCGTGATCTTCGGCGGCGAGGCGCTGGAGCCGGAGAGCCTGCGGCCCTGGATCGATCGCTTCGGCGATGCGCAGCCGCAGCTGGTCAACATGTACGGCATCACCGAGACGACGGTGCACGTCACCTACCGGCCCATCGTGCGGGCCGACCTCGACGAGAAGCGCAGCCCCGTGGGCGTGTGCATCCCGGACCTCGGCCTGTGGGTGCTGGACGGCGACCTCAACCCGCTGCCCGTGGGCGTGGCGGGCGAGCTCCACGTGTCCGGCGCAGGCCTGGCGCGCGGCTATCTCAACCGCGCCGGCCTGAGCTCGGAACGCTTCATCGCCGCGCCCTTCGGCGAGCCGGGCAGCCGGCTGTACCGCACCGGCGACCTGGTGCGCTGGCGTGCCGACGGGCAGCTCGATTACCTGGGGCGCATCGACCACCAGGTGAAGATCCGGGGCTTTCGCATCGAACTTGGCGAGATCGAAGCCCGGCTGCAGGCGCAGCCCGAGGTGCGCGAAGCAGTGGTCCTGGCCAAGGACGGGCCGGCGGGTGCGCGGCTCGTCGCGTATGTGTCGCCGCGGGCCGGCCATGAGCTGGACGTTGCGGTGCTGCGCGAGCGGCTCTCGCAGCACCTGCCCGACTACATGGTGCCCTCGGCCATCGTGCCGCTCGACGCGGTGCCGCTCAACGCGAACGGCAAGGTCGACCGCAGGGCGCTGCCCGATCCGGAGCTGGCCAGCGCAACGGACTTTGCCGAGCCGCAGGGCGAGGTCGAGACCGCGCTCGCGACGATCTGGTCCGAGGTGCTGGGCGTGGAGCGCGTCGGGCGCCACGACAACTTCTTCGAGCTCGGCGGCCATTCGCTGCTGGCGGTGCAACTGGTGTCGGGTGCCAGGCGGCGCTTCGGCATCGAGCTGCCGCTGCGCACGGTGTTCGAGCAACCCTCGCTGATGGCATTCGCCGCCGCCGTCTCGGCCGCGGCCGCTGAACTGCCGGACGGCGCCACGGTCTCCGAAGACCGCGGCATCGGCCATATCGACGCCCTGCTGGGCGAACTGGAGATGGAAGACCTATGAGCCTGGAAATGACCGCGCTCTCGCGCCGCTTCGCTGCCTTGCCCGCGGCCAGGCAGCGCGTGTTTCTGGAGAAGCTGCGCGCGAGCGGCGTGGGCTTCGAGACGCTGCCCATCGTGCCGCGCGACCCCGCGGCACCGGTGCCGATGGCCTATGCGCAGCGCGCGCTGTGGCTGGTGTGGCAGCGCGCGCCGCAGTCGCCGGCATACAACCTGTCGGGGCGGCTGGCGCTGCCCCTGCCGTGCACGCCGCAGCAGGTGCAGGCCTGCCTCGCCCAGCTGGTGGCGCGGCACGAGGTGCTCTGCACCACCTACCCGGCCGGCGCCGAAGGGCAGCCGCTGCAGCACATCGACCCCGCGCATCGCTTCGGCTGGGCGGTGCGCGAATGGGCTGGCTCGCGCGCGGACAGCGAGCGCGAGCTGGCGGCTGCCGCCACCGAGTTTGGCGCGCGGCCCTTCGACCTGGAGCACGGACCTGTCTTTCGCGGTGAACTGAACGTCTTTGCCGATGGCGCGCCCGAGCTCTTTCTCGCGGTGCATCACATCGCGGCCGACGGCCAATCGGTGGCGCTGCTCGTCGGCGAACTGCAGGCGCTGCTCGCGGCGCCCGCCGGAAACACACAGCCTGCGGCACCGGCCCTGCAATACGCCGACTACGCCGTGTGGCAACGCCAGTGGCTCGAAGCCGGCGAACTCGAAAGGCAAACCGCGTATTGGCGCGAACAGCTGCGGGATGCGCCGCAAAGCACGCCGCTGCCGCTGGACCGCCCGCGCCAGAAGGCGCGCGATGCGCGCGGCGGCCAGATCAACTTCGCGCTGCCGCCCGATGTGTCGCAGCGACTGAAGGAGCTGGCGCGCAAGCACGCCGCATCGCCGTACATGGTGGCGATCGCGCTGCTCGGCCTCTTGGTCTACCGCTACTGCGGCGAGCGCGATGTGTGCATCGGCTCGCCGTCGACCACGCGCGACCGCTCCGAGCTGGCCGCCCTGGTGGGCCACTTCACCAACGTGCTGGTGCTGCGCATGAAGGTGGACCCCGCGGCCGGCTTCGTCGCGCTGCTGTCGCAGGTGCGCGAACGCGTGCTCGAAGCCAAGAGCCACCAGGACCTGCCGCTGGACATGCTCGTCGAGGCGCTGGCGCTGGAGCGCATGCCGGGCTTGCATCCGCTGTTCCAGATCAAGTCCACGCAGCAGGCGGCGGGGGCGGTGCCCGCGGATCCGGCCGCTGCCGCGCACGGCATCGGCGTGGACGAAGTGCACTTCGACCTGAGCTTCGACCTGGTCGACACCGGCAGCGCGCTGTCCTTTGTTCTCGCGTATGCCGCGGACATCTTCGACCACGCGACCATCGAGCGGCTGGCCGATGCGCTGTGCAGCCTGGCTGCGCAGGTCGCGGCCGATCCGGCGCGCGCGTTGGCCGCAACGCAACTGTCCGGCGATTCGAGCCTGCGCGGCGAACGCGCATCCTGGCCTGCCGACAACGTGCTGGCCCTGTTCGACCAGGCGGCCGCAAGGCGCGGCGGCGCGACGGCGCTCACTTTCGGCGACCGCGCGCACAGCTTCGATGAACTGTCGCGCGCGGCCGGCCACTGGGCGGCCGAGCTCGAAAGCCGCGGCATTGGTGCCGAGCAGCGCGTGGCCGTCTGCATGGAGCGCACGCCCGAGTTCGTGCTGGCGGTGCTGTCGGTGCTGAAGGCCGGCGGCGCCTACGTGCCCATCGACGCGGCGCTACCGCAGCAGCGCATCGACGAGCTGCTGGCCGATTGCGGCGCCGCGCTGGTGCTGGTGTCCGGCGGGAAGCCACGGCAGGCAGCATTGCCATGCATGCAGGTGGGCTTCGACGTGCCGGGCGGCTTCATGCCGCATCGCGCGCGTGCGGTGCACCCCGCGCAGGCGGCCTACCTGATCTACACCTCCGGGTCGACCGGCCGGCCGAAGGGCGTGGTCGTTCACCACGGCGCGTTGGCCAACTATGTGCAGGGCGTGCTCGCGCGGCTGGCGCTGCCCGAGGGCGAGAGTTTCGCGATGGTGTCCACCGTCGCGGCGGATCTTGGCCATACCTCGTTGTTCGGTGCGCTGTGCTCGGGTGGTGCGCTGCACCTCGTCTCGAGCGAGGCGGCCTTCGATCCCGATGCGTTTGCGGACAGCATGGCGAAGACGCGCGCCGGCGTGCTGAAGATCGTGCCCAGCCACCTGAAGGGCCTGCTGAACGCGCAGCGCGCGGCCGCGGTGCTGCCGTCGCACGCGCTCGTGCTGGGCGGCGAGGCGACGGACGCGGCAACGCTGCAGGCCATTCGCGCGCTGCGGCCGGACCTGCGCATCTTCAACCACTATGGGCCGACCGAGACCGCGGTCGGCATGCTGACGCATGCCGCGCCGGCGCAGGCTGGCGATACCGGCAACCTGCCCCTGGGCAAGCCGATCGCGAACATGGACGCCTGGGTGCTCGACGACGCATTGCAGCCCGTGCAGCCCGGCATGGCGGGCGAGCTCTACATCGGGGGTGCCGGCGTGGCGCGCGGCTATCTTTCGCGCGCCGGTCTTTGCGCCGATCGCTTCGTTGCCTCGCCCTTCGGCGACGGGCAGCGCATCTACCGTGCGGGCGACCGCGTGCGCCAGCGCAGCGACGGCACGCTGGAGTTTCTCGGCCGCAGCGATGACCAGGTGAAGATTCGCGGCTACCGCGTCGAGCCGGGCGAAGTGGCGGGCCGCATCCGCGAGCTCGATGGCGTGGCCGATGCCGTGGTCGTCGCGGAGCAGGGCGCGCAGGAGAGCGCGGTGCTGCGCGCCTACGTGGTCGCCAGGCCGGGCACTTCGCTCGATGTGGAAGAGCTCCGGCACGCGTTGGCGGACAGCCTGCCGGCGTGGATGGTGCCCGAGCGCATCGTGCTGCTCGACGCGCTGCCGCTCACGGCCAACGGCAAGATCGATCGCAAGGCGCTGCCGCGCCCGGCGCAGCCCGAGCCTGCGCGCCATTTCGACGCCCCGCAGGGCCCGACCGAAGAGGCGCTGGCCCGCATCTGGAGCCAGGTGCTCGGCGTGGACCGCATTGCGCGCGGCGACAACTTCTTCGCGCTGGGCGGCGATTCCATCCTGAGCCTGAAGCTGGTGGCGCGCATCCGCAAGCAGCTGCCCGGCGGCGGCCAGCTGAGCCTGCCGGATGTGATGCAGGCCAGCAGCCTCGGCAGCCTCGCCGAGCGGCTGCGGCAGAAGTTCGAGGGTTCGCACGATGCCGTCTGCCTGAGTGCGAGCGGCACCGGCGTGCCGCTGTTCTGCCTGCCGGGCCTCATCGTGAACACGCGCGAGTTCCTGCCGCTCGCAGAGGCGCTGCAGGGCGAGCGCGTGGTGTACGGCTTCGTGAGCCACGTCTACACGCGCAAGCGCTGGCGCGGTTTCGACCTGCAGGCGCTGGCCGCGGAGTACGCGAGTTTCATCCTCGCCACGGCCACCGAGGGGCGCTGCGCGCTGCTGGGCTGGTCGTCGGGTGGCGACCTGGCCTTCGAGCTTGCGCGGCAATTGCAGGGACGCATCGAGATCGTGTTCACCGGCATGCTGGACGTGTTCGAGACCGCGCCGCTGCGCGCCTCGGCGCCGCTCGACGCCGCCCGGCGCGCCCAGGCCGACGAGGTGCTCGCGCAGTGGCTGGGCCGCTCGGAAATGGCCGCTCACTGGAAGGCGCTGTTCGCCCGCATGGACGGCGAGGAGCTTGCCTGGGTGGCCGAGCAGGTGCTGAACCCGGCGCAGCCGCTGCCGCTCGACGGCACCGAGGACGAGGCGGCCGAGTACCTGCTGTGGGCGACGATCGACAAGCGCGTGCAGGCCGCGCGCTACACCTGCGCGCGGTCGCCGCTGCCGCTGCATGTGTTCCTCGCGGACAGCTCGCTGCGCCGCGAGGAGACGCTGCGCAACTGGGCCGACCATGCGCCGGTGGTGTCGGCCGAAGTGCTGCCGCAGGCCGATCACCTGGACATCGTTCGCCACCCCGCGCTGTGCGCGTCGCTGAAGGCGCTGCTGCGCGGGGCCGATGCGGCGCATGGCGCCGTGCAGCCGGCCCAGTCCGCGGCCTACCAGCGGTAGGTGGCCGTGGCCGTGACCTTGCGCTGGTCGCCGTAGTAGCAGTTGCCGTACTGGTCGCAGTTCGCGAAGTAGGTCTTGTCGGCCAGGTTGCGCACGTTCAGCGCAAGGCTCCAGCGATCGATGTCATAGCCGATCATCGCGTCGAACACGGTGTACGAAGGCACCTGGACCGGCGCCTTGTTCAGGTCGCCGCGGTTCGAGCCGGTGAAGCGCGCGCCCAGGCCGACCTTGATGCCGTTGTCGAAGCGGTAGTCCGCCCAGAGCGCGGCGCGGTGCTTGGACACCGCGAGCAGCGGCGTGCCGATTTCGCTCGGCGTGCTGCTGGCCGTGATCTCGACCTTGGGCGTGTAGGCGTAGGACACCGTCACGTTCATGCGCTTGACGGGCTGGAAGGCCGCCTCGAGCTCCAGGCCGCGCACCAGCACCTCGCCGGTCTGGCGCGGGCGGAAGTTGGCGTCGGCCGTGATGTAGTTCTGGCGGCGCAGGTCGAAGAGGGCGGCGCTGTAGCTGTCCGTGGTGCCCACGGGCTGGTAGCGCACGCCGGCTTCGTACTGGCGGCCGGTCTCGGGCTTGAACGGGCTCTGGGTGTCCGGGTTCAGGCGCGCCGAGGGCGAGAACGATTCGGAGTAGCTCAGGTAGGGCGCCCAGCCGCTCGGGAAGGTGTAGACCAGGCCGCCGCGCTTGGTGAACTTGTGCTCGGGGATGTCGCTGCGCGTGCCGTCCAGGTTGCTGTGGATGACCGTGGAGGCGCGGTCGTAGCGGCCGCCCAGCGTGAGGCTCCAACGCTCGCCCCACTTGATCTGGTCCTGGATGTACAGGCCGGTCTGCGTCAGGCGGGTGTTGGCGTCCACATAGGGCGCGGGCACGAAGAACGGACCGCCGTACACGGGCGCGTAGATGTTGATGCTCGGCGCACTGCCGCCGCTGTAGCTGGCCTGCTCGATGCCGGTGCGCTGGTGGTCCAGGCCGATCAGCACCTTGTGCTTCCAGTCGCCCGAGACGAAGTTGGCTTCGAGCTGGTTGTCCAGCGTGAAGGTCGAGACGCTCTCGCGGCTGCCCGAGATGCTCCGGCGCAGCATCTGGTAGTTGCGCGGGTCGGCGGCGTTGCTGTTGAGCGGCACGATCGCGCGGCCCTGCACGGCACCGTAGTCGACGTCGAGCCGGCCGTAGCGCAGGTTCTGGCGCGCGGTGAAGGTGTCGTTGAAGCGGTGCTCGAACTCGTAGCCGACCATCCACTGGTCCACGTCGAAGTGGTTGAAGTTGGGGTCGCCCACGAAGAGCGAGTCGGGAATGTAGTTGCCGAAACGCGTGGGGACCAGCGAGCCGACCGTCGGGCGCCCGCGCGTGTACACGCCGCCGCGCACGCGGTTGAAGTGCGACAGCAGCGTGAGCGTGGTGTCCGCCGAGGGGCGCCAGGTGAGCGAGGGCGCGATGTAGAAGCGGTCGTCGTCCATGCTGGCGGCCGGCAGCTTGCTGTCGCGGCCCACGGCCGTCAGGCGGTAGCTGAGCTTGCCTTCGGCATCGATGGGGCCGGAGAAGTCGGCGGCGACCTGGGTGCGGTTGTTGCTGCCCAGTTGCAGCTGCACTTCGCGCAGCGGCTCGGTGGTGGGGCGCTTGCTCACGACGTTGACCACGCCGCCGGGGCTGGCCTGGCCGTAGAGCACCGAGGCCGGTCCGCGCAGCACTTCGATGCGCTCCATGCCATAGGGCTCGATCTGCCAGACGCCCCAGTTGCCGTTGTTGCGCAGGGGCATGCCGTCCAGGTAGAAGCCCGGCGCGTAGCCGTCGAAGCCGCGGATCGAGATCCAGTCGTAGCGCGAGTCGGCGCCGAAGACGGTGGTGGTGACGCCGGGGGTGTAGCCCAGCGCGTCCTTCACGGTGGTGGCGCCGATGGCGGCCACGCGGTCGGCCGTGACCACCGAGATCGACTGCGGGGTTTCCAGGATCGGGGTGTCGGTCTTGGTGCCGGTGGCGCTGCGCTTGGCCACGTAGCCGTTCACATGGCCCTTGGCCGACGCTTCCGTATCGGCCGTGACGGTCACCGCCGGCAGGTTGCTGCTGTCCTGCGAGAAGGCGGGGGCCGCCCACAGGGTGCAGGCGGTTCCGAAGGCCGAGGCAAGCGCGGCGCTCAGCAGGCGGGGTCGGGGCAGGGGACGCATAGGTTGAGGTACTCCAGGAGCAGTGAAAAAACGACGTGTTCGGGTTTCAGCGCAAGGCCTGCCGTTTCCGCAGTTCTGGCGCTTCCGTACATGAGACGTTTGAACTACAAAAAGAGAGACACCCTGTACCCCATGCTTCAGCGCGTGCCGTCCGCCCGCGTCACCGGGCTTCGGCGGCTGCCTGGATGCGGACGGCCTGGCGCTCGCTCCGGCCCGTGTTGGCGGCGCTGGCCTTCAGCAGCGCGCTGCCGATCTCCCCCGTGCGCACCGAGGTCACCGACAGCAGCGTGTCGCTCAGGCCGTGCGAGGACTCGCAGGCGCCCTGCAGGAAGATGGCGGGGCGGAAGTCCCCGGTGCTGCGCACGCGGTAGTGGCGGTCCACCGAGAAGCCGTCCAGGTACGGCGCGAGGGGCGTCAGCAGTTCCTTGTGCTGCTCGCGCGCGTAGCCGGTGGCCAGCACCACGGCGTCGTAGCGGGAGGTGCTTTCGCGACCGGTGTTCTGGTCGCACATGGTCAGGTGGATGCCGTCGGCGGTGGCGCGGGCGGCGTGGATGTCGTGCCGGCGCAGGAAGCGCATGCGGTTCTCGCCGCGCATCTTCTGCTGGTAGAACATCTCGAAGATCTGCTGGATCAGTTCCAGGTCGGCCACCGCATAGTTGGTGTGGCCGAACTCCGCGAGCAGGGCGGCGCGCTCGTCGTCGGGCCGGCTGTACATGTAGTCGGTGAACTCGGTGTTGAACACCTCGTTCACGAACGGGCTGTCGTCCGAAGGACGGATGGAGCGGGCCCGCATGACGAGGTCGACCTGCGGCGCATGGGGGCGGCCCTGCAGGTCCATGAAGATCTCCGCGGCGCTCTGGCCGGCGCCGACGATGGCAATTCTTTGCGCGCCGTCCTGCGCGGCGATGCCCTGCAGGTAGGTGCTCGAATGGAACACGCGCGGGTCGCTGCGCAGCGCCCGGAAGCAGTCCGGAATGTTCGGCATGCCGCCGACGCTCACCACGAGGTTGCGCGCGAGGCGCTCGCTCTGGCGGCCCGTGCGGTCGCGCGAACGCACGCGCAGCAGCGTCACGTCGTCGCCATGGGCCTCGCGCTCGGGCAGCACCTCGAAAACTTCCTCGCCGTAGACGCAGGCATCCTCGAACTGCGCGGCGGCCCAGGCCAGGTAGTCGTTGAACTCGTGGCGGCTCGGAAAGAAGGTCTTCAGGTTGATGAAGTCCTGCAGGCGCTTTTTCTCGTGCAGGTAGTTGATGAAGGTGAAGCGGCTGGTCGGGTTGCGCAGCGTGGCCAGGTCCTTCAGGAAGGAGATCTGCATGTGCGCATGCTCCAGCATCATGTCCTTGTGCCAGGCGAAGGCCGGCTGCTTCTCGATGAACATCGCGTCGAGCCGGTGCCCGTCGCGCCGCTTCTCGTCGAGCGCGATCGCCAGCGCAATGTTCGAGGGGCCGAAGCCGATGCCGATGACGTCGTGGATGACCATGGCGGATTCCTTTTGCTGCGAAGCGGTTGGGGAGTTAGACGGGCTTGGCGCGAGTGGCTGCCGGCGCGTCGCTGCGCGGCAGCCAGAGGCCGTCGATGAAGTAGCGTTCGCGCAGCATCATCACGAGCTGCGCGCGCTTGTGCGGCAGGTCGAATTCCTTCACCTTGGCGTAGCCCGACTTGTCCAGGTTGCGGATCTGCTGCACGTGGTCGATGCGCGGCTCGCCCACGGCGCGCTGCGTGCGCGGGTCGCACAGGAAGATGTAGTGCGAGATGGAAGTGAGCCACGCAGTGGCGAATGCCTTGCCGCGGAACGACGGCTCGCCGACCAGCACGTGCCAGCCGCGGTCGTAGTCCTGCACGTCGTAGAAGGGCGCAATGCGGCTTTCCTTGGCCCAGTACATCTCGAAGTAGGCAAAGGGCTCGCCATCGAAGCTCGCGATCATCGAGTACATGTGCGGGTCGCGATCGATGCCCGAGAGATAGGCGCGGTGCTTGTCCAGGTCGCCTTCCTCCTCCCAGATCTCGGCCACCTCGGGGTCGTTCATCCAGCGGTTGAAGATGCCCAGGTCGCGCTCGAAGTCGATGCTGCGAAACGAGAAGGTCTTGCCGAGCCACGGAATGAAGCGCTGGTAGAGCACGCCGCGGGGCTTGGGCGTGCGCAGCGGATGCACCTTGCCGTTGCTGAGCGCATAGCGCTGCGCCATCGGGGCATGCACGGCGGGAAGCCACAGGCGCGGCTGCTGCCAGAGCATGTCGCGAAAGGCGCGCACGCCGCCGTCCGGCGACGCGAGCAGCACGCCGGTGTGGGCCAGCTCCTCGGCCAGCGCGGGCGCCGCCACCGCGAGGCTCTTGTGCGCAGGAAGGTGCTCGAAGGCGGCTTCCAGGGCCGCGAGCAGGTGAGGGGTGGAGGCCGCGCTGCCGTCGACCCATTGGAGCGCGGCATCGGCCCCGCCGGTCGCGAGCCGCCAGAGCGAGCGCGTGTCGCCCTGGCGGCTGCGCACGGCAAGCATCCCGCCGTCCAGGGTGATGTCGTGCGGCGTGCCGTCGGCGTAGGAGGTGAGGGTCATGGGGTTCCTTCGGTGGACCGGCGGCTCGCGAGCAGGGCCAGGCCCTGGTGGAGCGCCGGAAAGAGGCTGTGGTTGAAGTTGTTCCAGCGCAGCTCGAGGATCGAGTCCGCGGGGTCGATGTGCGTGCCGAGCACGTCGTGGATGACCTCGCCGGAGTCGATGCCGTTGTCCACGTAGTGCAGCGAAGCGCCGGTCTTCAGGAGCGGCGGGGCGGCGATGCTTTCCATCGTCTGCCAGTTCACGACCTTGCGGCCCTTGGCGCCGTGCAGCGCATCGAGCGTGGCGCGGGCGCCGCGGCGCTCGTAGGGCGACTCGATGCGCGTGATGCCGGGGTGGATGTTGACGATCCTGCGGTGGAACGGCGCACCCGGACGCACGAGCTCGTCCAGGATCACCAGGAGCCCGTCGAGCACGACGATGTCGGCCTGCAGCGTGAGCAGCTTGTCCAGCAGGCGGCGCTCGAAGGCGCTCTTGGCGGCGGGGCGTTCTTTCGCATCGAGCGGAAGCCGCCGGTATTCGGACGGCACCGCGTGGAGCATGCCGTTGACGAGCTTGCCCTGCGTCTTCAGGTCGCCCGGAAATATCCACTGGCGGCCGGGCTGGCAGGAGAAGCCGTAGTCCTGTAGCGCCGCGCGGTCCCGCGGCGAGCCTTCGTCGTCGTCGTAGACGATGCCTTCGAGCGAATAGGCCTCGCCCAGCGGGCTTTCGTCCAGTGCCTTGGCCAGGTATTCGAGCGGGGACGCCATATAGCGCTGCGTGCCCTTGAAGTCGATGTACTGGCCGGCCTTGTCGGCGGCCGCGTTTCTCAAGGACAGGATGTAGACGAGCTTTGCCTTGGACATGGGTGTGGCGTGAAAGGATGGATCGGCGTTGGAGTTGGCTCGGGAGCGGGCAGGCGTGGGGCCTTCAGGAGAGAAGACGTGGCAGCGCGCCATCTGTTCACGGCTGCAGGATTTCGCCGGCGCTCTTGCGGTGCTGCGGCGCGAGCGGGCAGGCGCCGCAGTAGTCCTCGCGCGGAAGCAGGTAGTAGAGACAGCACTGGCGGTGCAGCTTGACCGGCCGGCCCTGGCCGGCGCCGGCCGGCCGCACCTCGCGGCAGCGGGCGTGCAAGGGGTTGAGTGGCCGGGCCTCGTCCGGCCAGGCGGGGTGGTGCAGGAGACGGTCGCGGTCGTGTGCGATGTGGGCTGCACCGCCGGTCGCGGCCAGCGCCATGTCGAAGATCGGTTCGAGGTGGCGCGCGGTGTTGCCCCACAGGATCTTGGGCGCAAGCCGCGTGAGGCTGCACAGGGCAGTGAAAAGCGGCTGAAGGTGCTGCCACAGCAGCGGCGCATAGCGCTGGGCGGTGTCGGCGCCGCGGCGCGCATCGCCCAGGTGCAGCACATGAAAGCTCGCGGGCGCGCCCTTGTCGTCGAGCCGCACCCAGATGTGCTCCGCTGAAACGGGAAGCACGTGCTGCAGCACGCTGGCGGCGGCCACCACGGGCGGCAGCAACGCGGAGAGATAGTCCAGGCTCCATGCCGAGGCGACCGGCCGCAGGTCGCGCGCGCCGGCCGCGCCGCGCGCTCGCGCGTGAAGGTGCAGCACGTCGGCCAGGAGCGAGCGCGAATGCGCCAGGTCGGCCACGCGCAGTGCGCCGGCCGGTACCGTGTCCGCGCACTGCAGCCGCTCGGCATGCACGGCCAGTGCACCCGGGAACAGGGGTTCCAGCAGCGCGATCACGAGGCGGCCTGCAAGAGGTGCGGGGAATGCATCCCTTGAAGACGGTTTGGCGGCGGGGGTGTTCATCCGGCGCCGCGCATGAACATTGGCCGGACCCAACCGTCTATGCAGTAAGCGGCGTGCAGCCGCACGGGCGATGTCGACAGGGCATGGCCGTTTTCAAGCCGTTTTGCCCCGGGTGGGCGGAAAGAGCCTTTGCATGACACCGACCACCACGACCCCCCGTGGCAACACCTCCGAACTCGGGCGCCTGCTCAAGCCGTTTCTACCGTGGGTCCTCCTGTCCGCGGTCACGGGCATCTGCGCGGGTGCGGCCACCGTCGCGCTGCTGGGCACCATCAACCAGGTGCTCAACCGCGAGGGCGGCATGGCGGGCGGGCTGCTGCTGACCTTCGTCGGGCTGTGCGCGGTGGCGCTGCTGGGGCGCATGGCCTCGGACGTGTCGACCAACTTCGTCGGCCAGCGGCTGGTGGCGCAAGTGCGCAAGAGCCTCGCGCAGAAGATTCTCTCGGCGCCCATCGATGCACTGGAGCGCTACCGCACGCACCGGCTGATGCCGGTGCTGTCGCAGGACGTGGACATGATCAGCGACGTGGCCTTCGTGCTGTCGTCCACGCTCATCGCGTTCGCGATTGCGCTGGGTTGCCTGGCGTACCTCGCCTACCTGTCGCTGCCGCTGTTCTGCCTCTTGGTGGTGGCGCTCGCGATCGGCGCGACCATCCAGACGCGCGCGCAGGTGCGCGCCGAGGTGGGTTTCTGGAAAGCGCGCGAATACGAGGAGCAGCTGCACAAGACCTACCGCGCGATCAGCGAAGGCGCGAAGGAATTCCGCATGCACCGCGCGCGCCGCACGCGGATGTTCGGCGGACAGATCGAGCGCATCGTGGACAGCATCCGCACCGTGAACGGACGCGCCATCAACACCTATGTGATGGCGACGGCCTTCGGCTCGGCGCTGTTCTTCCTGCTGATCGCGCTGATCCTGGGCTGGGCCGCGTTCCGGCCGACCGAGCCCGCGGTGCTGAGCGGCTTCGTGCTGGTGATGCTGTTCCTGAAGGGGCCGGTGGACCAGATCGCGGGCGCGCTGCCGGGCGTGGGCCGGGCCAGGATCGCGTTCCGGCGCATTGCCGACCTGTCGGCGCGCTTTGCAACGCCGGAGCCGCACCTGCACCTGGAGCGCGCATCCAACGGCGTGATGCTCCACCGCGAGATCGCCATGCGCGGCGTGTGCTACCGCTTCGATGCGCCCGAAGGCGGCGAGGCTTTCACGCTCGGGCCCATCGACCTGCTGCTGCGGCCCGGCGAGATGGTGTTCATCGTGGGCGACAACGGCTCCGGCAAGACGACGCTGATCAAGCTGCTGCTCGGCCTCTATGCACCGCACGGCGGCGAAGTGCTGCTCGACGGCGGCGTGGTGACGCCACAGGGGCGCGACGACTACAGGCAGCTGTTCACGACGGTGTTCTCGGACTTCTACCTGTTCGAGGACCTGGCGGCCGGCGAAGAGGGCGCGGGCACGGCCACGCTGCCGCAGACCGCGCTGCCTTACCTGGAACGCCTGGAAATCGCGCACAAGGTGAGCGTGAAGGACGGCGCCTTCACCACCACCGATCTTTCGACCGGGCAGCGCAAGCGGCTGGCGCTGGTGCATGCGTACCTGGAAGGCCGACCGGTGCTGGTGTTCGACGAATGGGCCGCCGACCAGGATCCGGCGTTCCGGCACCTGTTCTACACGGAGCTCCTGCCCGAGCTGCGCGCCAAGGGGCACCTGCTGGTGGTGATCTCGCACGACGACAGGTACTTCCACCTGGCCGACCGCGTGGTCACGATGCGCGCCGGAAAGATCGAGGAAGACAAGGCGTACGTCCCGCCCGAAAGCCTGGCTGCATGATGCGTGACCGTGTGCCCGACGATCCCGCCTTCGACGCCGCGTGGACGCTCTTTTGCACGCTGCACGACTCGCCCTCGCCGGAGCGCGCCGAAGAGCTCATCCGCTGGCTCGGCGTGGACCCCGGGAACATCTGCGCGCTGGACGACGTGCTGACGCTGTGGGCGCTGGCCGGGGCCGCGCTGATCAAGCCGTCGATGCAGGAGGCGCTGCGTGACCGGGGGCGCCTGCAGTGAAGCCTGGCCGCTACTTCTGCCGGTCGCGCAGATCCGCTGCGATGCCGCCGAGCGCGTCCCAACGGCGGCGCGCTTCCTGGGCCGCGGCCGCATGCTCCGCCGACCGGCTGCGCCACCGCGCGAGCGCCAGGCGGGCGGCCATGGCGGCGTCGTGCGCAGCGGCGATCTCGCTCTGCACGATCAGCGCGAGGGCACGCTCGATGAGCTTCTCGTTCGGGACGCTCGCCACGGTGCAGCCGTCCGCTCAGGCGAAGTCTTCGGCGAACATTGCGTCGAAGCCCGGGCGCATCGAGACGGCCGGCTGCTCGACCAGCTCCGAACGCAGCCGGGCGAACGCGCGCGAGCAGTCGATGGCGGCGCGCAGCAGGTGCTTGGCGACCGCCATCTCGCTGATGTTCAATTGCTGCGCGATTTCGGCGCGCGTGTGTCCGTAGGCGCGGAACAGCAGGAACACTTCGCGCCGGCGGGGAGGCAGCGTTTCGAGCGTCTCGACCACGCGCGCCAGCACCTGCTGCTGGGACGCGATGAATTCGCAGGAAGGCGCCACCTGGCGCGAGCCCGAGTTGAAATGCGTGCCGACCCAGTCCTGCGCCACCTTGCGGCGGCGCGCATCGTCCACGCACAGGTTGCGCGCCACGCGAAACAGCAGCGCGCGGGGCGACTCGATGCCGCCGGTGCCTTGTTGCGTGCCGCCCGGCGCCGCATCGTCGATGCGGATGCCGTTGTTCATCTTGAGCGCGTGCGCATACACGCGCTCGAAGCTGGATTGCGCGATGTCCGCCGCGTAGTGCGGGTCGCGCAGGTCGCGCGTCAGCTGCCGGCGCAAGTCCGCATAGTGGGCCAGCAGTTCCTGGACGATGTCGCGCATCCGATCGCCTTCTCGCAAGCATCAACGTGTGGGTTCCCTGGGCCGGCCACCGCCGCGCGATGCGGGGTGGCTGGGGCGATTGAATAAGAATTATTCTTATTGAAGTGTAACCTTAACCGCTTCTTAACGAAGCTGAAAAAGGCGCAGGAACCCCGTGCGCGTGCCTGAAAAAGACACTCGGATCGAAAAGTGAGTAGCTTTGTTTTCGCTTGGGGCGCGCGCTGCGGCCCCGAAGGCCGGTCAACCGCGCTTGGGAATGCCCAGACCCTTCACAACCGCCGGCCGCGCCACGAAGGTTTCGAGCACCCGCGCCACATTCTTGAACTCGCTGAAGCCCACCAGGTCGCCCGCTTCGTAGAAGCCGATCAGGTTGCGGATCCACGGGAACGAGGCGATGTCGGCGATGGTGTAGTCGTCGCCCATGATCCACGCGCGGTTGGCCAGGTGCTTGTCGAGCACGCCGAGCAGGCGCTTCGATTCGGCCACGTAGCGGTCGCGCGGGCGCTTGTCCTCGTAGTCCTTGCCGGCAAACTTGTTGAAGAAGCCGAGCTGGCCGAACATCGGGCCGATGCCGCCCATCTGGAACATCAGCCACTGGATGGTTTCGTAGCGGCCCGCCGCATCCTGCGGAATCAGCTTGCCGGTCTTGTCGGCCAGGTACAGAAGAATGGCGCCCGATTCGAACAGCGCGAGCGGCTTGCCGCCGGGCCCGTGGGGGTCGAGGATCGCGGGGATCTTGTTGTTCGGGTTGAGCGAGAGGAATTCCGGCGACATCTGGTCGTGGGTCTCGAAGCTCACCAGGTGCGGCTCGTAGGCCAGGCCGGTTTCCTCCAGCATGATCGACACCTTCACGCCGTTGGGCGTGGGCAGCGAATACAGCTGCAGCCGGTCAGGATGCTGTGCGGGCCATTTCTGGGTGATGGGAAAGCGGGACAGGTCGGTCATGGGCGATTCATGAAAAGCGGAGTTGGAACGCCGCGCCCGCAGGGGGTCAGATGCCCAGCCAGCTCATCAGGGCCGTCTCGACCTCGGCCGAGGGTGCGACAAAGCCAGTGTAGGTCGATGTGGCGAGCGCGCGCTTGCCGGCATCGCTTTGCGCGAGGCCGAGCAGGGCTTCGCGTGCCGCGCTGGCCGTGGCGACGTCGAGCTTGCGCGAGGCCAGCCATTGCTTGATGGGCACCGCGCGCGATTCCGCGCACACATTGCCGCCGCCTTCCTTCCAGGTCTTGACCACGCCCGATGCCGCCGTGGCGCCGTAGGCGGCAAAGCCGTTCTGCACATAGAAGGGCACCGCGTCCTGGTAGCGCGTGTTGGTGAGCTTGAGCGCGGCCGGCTGCAGGCCCTGCTCGCGCAGCATGGCGCGCGTGATCACCGAGGTGATCGAATCCGCGTCGGGCATCACCAGGCCCTTGCCGGAGATGCTCTTCCAGTTGGAGATGGGCTGCGGCTCCTTGCACAGCAGCGACACCTTGTAGGCGGTGAAGCCGCTGGTCCAGGCCAGCGCCTGGTAGCGGCCGCTCTTGACGGCCTCGAGCGCCACGTGGGCCGGGTGGATGAAGGCCAGGTCGACCTGCTGCTCCTTCAGGGCCTCGCGCGCGCTGGTGTAGGAGATCAGCACCTTGATGGTCACGGGCTGCTTCAGCGCCTTGCTCAGCACCTCGGCAATGGGCTCGAAGCGGGGCGCGATCTGGCTTTCGGTGGTCTGGTAGCTCACGCCTTCGGTCACGCCGATGACCAGCGCGTGCGCCGGGGCGCCCGCTGCCAGCAGCAGCGCTGCCGCCGCCGGGGCGGCAAGGCGGAGCGGGTTCGGATGGCGGGCGCGGGGCGCGCTGGCGGCGCTCCCGTCGGGTTGGCCGGAGCGGAGGGGGGCTGGGATGTACATCAAAAGATCATAGGGGGCCGCCGCCCGGCCGCCGATGATCGCAAGCACCTATGCGCGCAGCCGCCCGCCCGTGGCATGGCAGCCGCGCGGCGGGGGCCTCAGAATCGCGCCTTGAGGAAGGCCGAAGGCCCGTGCAGCTTGACCTTGACGCGGGTCTCCGCCGTGCTGCTCTGGCGCGCCAGGTCGATGTTGGTGACGCCATAGGCCAGCACCAGGCCGACGTTCTTCACCGGGAACCACTCCACGCCCGCGCTGGCGTTGTAGATGTTGCCGTGGAAGCGGCCGCCGCCCTTGCGCACGCCGGAGAGGTCGGCAAACAGGCGCAGGTCGGGGTTGATGGCATGCCGCACGCCCAGTTCGAGCAGCGGCGCAACGGCGTTGTCGCTCGCATCCTCGTTCAAGGTACGGATCCGTCCGTTCACCGCGACGTTGGCGTTCGTGCCCACGTCGATGCTGTAGTAGGCGGCGCCGGCGCCCA
Organism: Variovorax sp. V116; assembly: GCF_041154435.1. Classification (NCBI taxonomy): domain Bacteria; kingdom Pseudomonadati; phylum Pseudomonadota; class Betaproteobacteria; order Burkholderiales; family Comamonadaceae; genus Variovorax; species Variovorax sp. V116. The sequence continues at coordinate 3,803,635 of NZ_AP028661.1, read as the reverse complement.
GGCCGAACACCGTGTTGCCCGAGCCGAGCCACCACTTGTACGAGAGCTTGGCGAAGTCGAGCTTCACGTTGATGTTGGCATTGCCCACCGCGCTGAACGTGCCGAAGCCGCCGAAGGAATCGCTGCCCGCGGCCTGGCCGAAGTAGTCGCGCTTGTAGCGGTAGTAGTCGAACGAGAGGCCATGGCTGTCACCGATCAGCAGGTCGGCCGTGATGCGCGGCATGGTCACGCGGCCGGGCTCCAGGTCGCGCGTGCGCAGCGCGCCGTACGGCGAGCTGACCGATGCGTTGAATTTGGGATCGGCGCTGAAGGCCCCCGCCGAGAAGCTGAAACGGTCCAGCGCGGGCGACGGCTCGGCCCAGGCCAGTGCGGGAGCAAGGAGAAATCCGGCGCCAGCCAATGCGCCCAGCTTCGTCAGCCTTGCAGAGCTGGCAAGCGGGCAGGAGCGGAGCAACAGCATGGAGAGATCCTTAAGAGGAGGAGGAAAAGACAAAAAAATACGCCTCGGGATCGACACGCAATTTGTGTGCGCGCCAGTCTTCCGGGCGGTTGCTCCCTGTTGATGAGCGCCAAGTTAATAGCCCCCTTGCGCAAAGCCCATGCGCCGATTGCCGCTGTGCGTGTAGGACGATGGCGACCCAGGCGTTCGCACACCTCAAAAAGTACTCAAGGTAAGCTTTGGAGATGCCAAAAAGTCTGTCCACCACCACCGGGCCGCAGCGTCTTCTCTATGCCGGCGTGGCGGGCATCGCCGTTGCGGCCATCCCTTGGCCGCTCGACGCCATGGCGCGCGGGCTCGCGGGCTGGTGCACCAGCGCGGCGGTGTTCCTGCTGCTCACGTGGTGGCTGGCCGACACCTTCGATGCGGCGCAGACCCGCAAGCGCGCCCAGTCGCTGGACCAGCCCAACGTGGTGATCCTGGTCTCGATGCTGGTGGTCATTGCGGCGAGCGTGGTGGCCATCGCGATGCTGCTGCAGCAGGTCAAGCTGATGAGCGGGCCGGCGCGGGCAGGCCACATCGCGCTGGGGCTGGTGGCGCTGGTGGGCTCGTGGCTCATGATGCACACGATCTACGCCTTTCACTACGCGCACCGCTACTACATCGACCAGCGCGACGGCTCGCCCGACGGCGGGCTGGATTTTCCGGGCAAGGAAGAGCCGGACTATTTCGATTTTCTCTACTACGCCTACGTGGTCGGCATGACCACGCAGGTGTCCGACGTGCAGGCCACCTCGCGCGAGATGCGGCGCATCACGCTGGTGCACAGCGTGCTCGCCTTCGCCTTCAACATGCTGGTGCTCGCGCTGTCGGTCAACGTGGTCGCGGGGGCGATGTAGCGGCCGCGCCGCCCGCGCGCGGCCACAGCTTCACGATGCCGGTGGAGAGCGCCACGCCGCAGACGATCACGCCCGCGCAGATCAGCATCCATTGCGTGATGTTCTCGCCCAGGAACACGGCGCCGTAGAACACCGCGAACACCGGCACCAGGAAAGTCACCGTGAGCGCGCGCGCCGGTCCCGCATTGGCGATGAGCCGGAAGAACAGGATGTACGCAAGGCCGGTGCATGCGATGCCCAGGGCCAGCAACGCGAGCCAGGCGCGCAGGCTCGGCATCTGCGCGGGCCAGAACCACAGCGCCGGAAGCGCGAGGAACAGCGTGGCCCCGATCTGGCTGCCGGTGGCGGTGGCCAGCGCGGGCACGCCGCCCAGGTAGCGCCGCGTGGCGCTGGCCGCCACGCCGTAGCTGGCGCAGGCGCCGAGGCAGGCCAGCACGGCCCACAGCGCGGCGTTGCCGTTGGCGTCGGCATGCAGGCCCGCGCTGCGGCTTGCCAGCATGGCGACGCCCGCGAAGCCGATGACCAGGCCCACGATGCGCGAGCCATCGGGCCGGTCGCGAAACCAGGCCCAGGCCACCAGCGCGCCGAACATCGGCACCGTGGCATTGATCACCGCCGCCAGGCCGCTGTTGATGGTCAGCAGCGCAAAGCAGAACAGCGCGAACGGAATGCCCGAATTCAGCACGCCGATGGCCATCGACGCCTTCCAGTGCTGCGCCAGCGCCGTGCCGTGGCCGCGCATGAACAGGAGCGGCAGCAGGAACAGCGTGGCCACCGCCACGCGCACCGCGGCCGCCGGCAAGGCGCCGAACTCGGCCGCGCCGATGCGCATGAAAAGGAAGGACGCCCCCCAGAGCGCGCCGAGCAGCACGAGGTCGATGAGCCAGGGCTTGTTGGGCTTGGGCGAGGGAAGGGCGGTGGTGCTGTTGTCTTTTGTTGTCGTGCTCATGGGGTCTTCGCGGTCCTCGGGCGGGCGCGCGCTCTCTATTTCGCTTCGAGTTCCAGCAGTGCGGTCTTGCGGTGGAGCCCGCCAGCGTAACCGGTCAGCGAGCCGTCGGCGCCCAGCACGCGGTGGCAGGGCACGATCACGCTGATCGGGTTGCGCCCCACGGCCGCGCCCACCGCGCGCACCGCGGCCGGGTTGCCCACGTTCGCGCTCAGCGCGCCGTAGGTCATGGTCTTGCCCGCCGGAATGGCGAGCAGCGCCTGCCACACGCTCTGCTGGAACGCGGTGCCGTGCGACAGGTCGAGCTTCACGTCGAAGCTGTCGCGCCTGCCCGCGAAGTAGTCGCGCAGCTGGGCGCCGGCCTCGACCAGCGCGGGATGGTCGTCCTGGGTCTGCCAGCCCGTGGTGTCGGGCCAGTGGCGCTGCCGGTCGAACCAGACGCCTGCCAGGCCTTCGTCAGTGGCCGCCATCGTGATGCCGCCGAGCGGCGTGTCGATGTGCGAGGTGTAGATGACTTTGCTCTTGAACTTCATGGCATTTCAGGCGGAGGCGCCTGCCGTAGTGAGGTTGTTGAAAGGCGCTGCCGCCGCCGACGAGGCTGCAGTGGCGGCAGCGGGAGAGGAGGGCGCCGGCGCATGCCAGGCGCGCAGCACCGCATAGCTGCGCCAGGGCCGCCAGGCCTGCGACGCCTGGCTGGCCGCGCGCTCGGTGCTCACGCCCAGCGCCTTCTGCAGCGCCACGTCGCCCGCGGGAAAGGCGTCGGGCCAGCGCAGCGCGCGCATCGCGATGTACTGCGCGGTCCAGGCGCCGATGCCGGGCAGCGCCTGCAGCGCGGCAATGGTCGAAGGCACGTCGGCGCCCGCATGCAGCGCGAGCCTGCCGCCCGCGACCTCGCGCGCGATGGCCTGCAGCGCGGCCTGGCGCTGGCGCACGATGCCGAGCTTGCCGAGTGCATCGCCGCTCGCGGCCGCCAGTGCCGCGGGCGTGGGAAACAGGCGGTCGAGGCCCTCGATGGGCGTGGCAATGGCTTCGCCGAAAGCCTCCACCAGCCGCGAGCCCAGCGTGCGCGCCGCGGCCACGGTGACCTGCTGGCCCAGCACCGCGCGCACCGCCAGCTCGAAGCCGTCGACCGTGCCCGGCACGCGCAGCCCATCGCCGTGCGGAAAGGCCTCGTGCAGCGCGGCGTTGATGGCCATCGGCTCGGCATCGAGGTCGAGCATGGCGCGTGCGCGGCTGATCACGATCGGCAGCACCGCGGCGAGCGAGTCGCTGACCGACAGCAGCATCTGCTCGCGCTCCATGTCGAAGCGCAGCTGCAGCCAGCCGGCGTGTGCCTGTCCGCCCTGCTGCACGCGCAGCGTGCGGGCCAGCCGAACGAAGGTGGGCGTGCTGCCCTTGGCCGGCTCCTTGCCGTCGGCCGTGGTGGCCAGCTCGACACCGCGCAGCGCGCGCCGCGCGAAGAAGCCGAGCATCGCGCCCACGTCGTAGGGCGGCCGAAAACCCAGCCGCACCTCGATGGCCTTGCCCCCGCCGCCCTCGGCGCCGCCGGCACGCCGCAGCGCGCTCGGATTGAGGCCGTAGTGCTCCAGGAACGCGGCGTTGAAGCGGCGCACGCTCGCAAAGCCGCTGGCCAGCGCCACCTGCGTCATCGGCAGGCGCGTGTCGGCGATCAGCTGCTTGGCGGCCAGCAGGCGGCGCGTCTGCAGGTATTGCAGCGGCGAGACGCCGAACTGCGCCTCGAAGATGCGCCGCAGGTGGCGGTCGCTCACGCCGAGCCGCGCGGCGATCTGCGCCGCGCCCGGACCCTCCTCGGACCAGGCATCAGGCTCGTCGATGAGCCGCGCGGCCTGCAGCGCGAGGATGCGCGAGGCATCTTCGGTCGACCAGCTCGCCGCCCGCGGCGCGAGCTCGGGCCGGCAGCGCAGGCAGGGGCGGAAGCCCTCGGCCTCGGCCTGCGCCGCGTGGCGGAAGAAGCGGCAGTTCTCGCGCCGCGGCAGCTTCACGCGGCAGACCGGCCGGCAGTAGATGCCGGTGGAGGTCACCGCGGTGAAGAAGGAGCCGTCGAAGCGCGCATCGTGCGTCTTCATCGCCAGGTAGCAGGCGTCGCTCTCGAGTGCGTCGGTGGATGCATGTGAGGTAGGCATGGGCAAATGATACGGTTTCGACTCGTTTCAACTGGCCGTTTTCGGACATGTGGGCCCCCAGGCGCTTGCCTACAATGGCCCGTTCTCCAGAACCTACAGGGAATGCCTCTTCATGCAACTCAGTGCGTCGATTTTCAAGGCCTACGACATCCGAGGCGTGGTGCCCGTCACGCTCGATGCCGAGGTCGCGGAAGCGCTCGGCCGGGCCTTCGGCAGCGCCGCCCGCGCCGCCGGTGAAAAGACCGTGGCCGTGGGCCGCGACGGCCGCCTCTCGGGGCCCGCGCTCGCCAAGGCACTGATCAGCGGCCTGGTGGCCACCGGCATCGAGGTGATCGACGTGGGCGCGGTGACCACGCCGATGCTCTACTTTGCGGCCCACACGCTGTGCACGAGCGGCATCCAGGTCACGGGCAGCCACAACCCCAAGGACTACAACGGCTTCAAGATGGTGCTGGCCGGACGCGCCATCTACGGCGACGAGATCCAGGGCCTGCGCAAGGTGATGGAAGAAGGCAGCGCCAGGCTCGCCCCCGGCGGCAGCGTGCGCAAGGTCGACGTGACCGACGCCTACACGAAGCGCATCGTCGGCGACATCCAGCTGGCCCGCCCGCTGAAGATCGTGGTCGATTCCGGCAACGGCATTGCGGGCGCCTCGGCACCGGCCATCTTCCGCGCCATCGGCTGCGAAGTGACCGAGCTGTTCAGCGAGGTCGACGGCAACTTTCCCAACCACCACCCCGATCCGAGCAAGCCCGAGAACCTCAAGGACCTGATGGCCGCGCTGGCCTCGGGCGACGCCGAACTGGGCCTGGCCTTCGACGGCGACGGCGACCGGCTGGGCATCGTCACCAAGGATGGCCAGAACATCTTCCCCGACCGCCAGATGCAGCTCTTTGCGCAGGACGTGCTCTCGCGCGTGCCGGGCGGCACCATCGTGTACGACGTGAAGTGCTCGCAGCGCCTGGCGCCGGCCATCGAGGCCGCGGGCGGCAAGCCGATGATCTTCAAGACCGGCCATTCGCTGATCAAGGCCAGGATGAAGGAAATCGATTCGCCGCTGGGCGGCGAGATGAGCGGCCACATCTTCTTCAAGGAGCGCTGGTTCGGCTTCGACGACGGCACCTATGCGGGCTGCCGCCTGCTCGAGATCCTGAGCAAGACGCCCAATGCGAGCGACACGCTCAACGCGCTGCCCACGAGCTTCTCGACACCCGAGCTCAACGTGAAGTGCGCCGAAGGCGAACCGCATGCGGTGGTCGACAAGCTCGTCGCGCGCGCGAGCTTCGCGGCCCCCGCGGTGGTCTCGACCATCGACGGCCTGCGCGTCGACTGGCCCGACGGCTTCGGGCTCATCCGCGCATCCAACACCACGCCGGTGCTGGTGCTGCGCTTCGAAGGCCAGACCGATGCGGCTCTCAAGCGCATCGAGGCCGAGATGCTCGCGCTCCTCAAGACCGTGAAGGCCGATGCGACGCTGGCCGAAGCGTCGCACTGAGCACCGTGCGTTCGCTGCTGCTGCGCCTCTACGGCGCCTTCACCACCGCCGTGCAACCACTGGTTCGCCGCAAGCTGCGGCGCAGGGCCGAGGCCGAGCCCGGCTACGGCGTGGCCGTGGAGGAGCGCTTCGGCCACTACGACGATGCAACCACCGGCGAGGGCCAGTGCTGGGTGCATGCGGTCTCGCTCGGCGAAACGCGCGCGGCCGCCATCCTGATCGCGGAGCTGCGCAGGCAGTACCCGGGCATACCGATCCTGCTCACGCACGGCACCGCCACCGGCCGCGAAGAGGGCGCCAAGCTGCTCGAACCCGGCGACACGCAGGTCTGGCAGCCCTGGGACATGCCGGGCGCGGTGCAGCGCTTTCTCGACCGCTTCCAGCCGCGCATCGGCGTGCTGATGGAAACCGAGGTCTGGCCCGAGATGGCCGCCGCCTGCGCCGAGCGCCGCATTCCGCTGGTGCTGGCCAATGCGCGGCTCAACGAGAAATCGCTGGCCGCGGCCGAACGCCTCGGCTGGCTCGCGCGGCCCGCGTACTCGGCGCTGGCCGCCGTGTGGGCCCAGACCGAGGCCGACGCGCACCGGCTGGTGTCGCTGGGCGCCAAGGTGGCCGGCATCTACGGCAACCTCAAGTTCGACGCCTCGCCCGACGCGCGCCAGCTGGCCGCGGCCGCGACGCTGCGCGAGCGGCTGCCCAAGCCCATGGTGGTGCTCGCGAGTTCGCGCGACGGCGAGGAGCGCATGCTGCTCGACGTGCTCAGGCGCTTCGGCGCCACGGCGCCTGTGCCGCCAGAGCAGGGCGCCATCCGCTCCATTGCCAAGCGCGTGCACGACGTGCAGTGGATGATCGTGCCGCGCCATCCGCAGCGCTTCGACGAAGTGGCCGCGCTGATCGAGGCCGAGGGCTTTGCCGTGGCGCGCCGCAGCGCCGCGGGCGAGCCGTCCGATGCCGAGATCTGGCTGGGCGATTCGCTCGGCGAAATGGCGCTGTACTACGGCCTGGCCGACGTCGCGCTGCTCGGCGGGAGCTTCGAACCGCTGGGCGGGCAGAACCTCATCGAGCCGGCCGCCTGCGGCTGCCCGGTGGTCATGGGGCCCTCGACCTTCAACTTTGCCGAAGCGGCGCAGCTTTCGCTGGCGGCCGGTGCCTCGCTGCGCGTCGAGAACATGGAGCAGGCGGTCACCGCGGCGCTCAAGCTGGTCGAGAACCCCGAGCGGCGCGCCGCCATGGCCGAGGCCGCGCTGGCTTTCTCGTCATCGAACCGCGGCGCGGCCGAACGCACGGCAGCGGCGGTGCTGGCCATTGCGCAGGCCGCCGATCCGGTGCCGACCGAAGCCGCGCCGCTCGAGGATGCGCGGGCGGAACCCACGCTCGAGTAGCTGCGGGTTGATTCCTCAGCGCACCGGCGGGTTCAGGATGACCGGCGGCGGCGGTGCCGAAGGCATCGTCGGTGCCGGCGGGTTGAACGGCTGCACCGGCACCGGCGGCACCACGGGAATGGGCGGCGGTGTCACGGGCACCGAAGGCGCGGCCTGCGGCCGTTCGCCGGGCGCAGGCGTTGCCGCCGTGCTGCCGTTCTTTGCCAGCGTCGCGTTGATCGCGTTCATGTCGTCGACCGTCAGCGTGCCGTTGGCCTGGCGCAGCTTCAGGTTGCCCAGCAGCACGTTGTAGCGCGCCTGCGCGAGATCGCGCTTGGTCTGGTAGAGCTGGCTCTGCGAATTGAGCACGTCGATGTTGATGCGCACGCCCACCTGGTAGCCGAGCCGGTTGGCGTCGAGTGCGCTCTGGCTCGACGCCTCGGCCGCTTCGAGCGCCTTGACCTGGCCCGCGCCGGACACCAGCCCGAGGTAGGCCGCGCGCGTGGCCTGCGCGACGCTGCGGCGGGTGCCTTCGAGCACGCTGCGCGACTGCTCCTCGAGCGCGAGCGTTTCCTTGATGCGGTTCTCGGTGGCAAAGCCCGCGAAGAGCGGCAGGTTGAACACCACGCCGACCGAGGCGGCATCGATGCGCGTGCCCACGGTGCTGGTGCTGGTGCCCTGCGGATTGCGCGTGACGTTGTAGCCCAGGTTGGCATCGAGCGTGGGCTTGTGGCCGGCTTCGGCCTTGCGGATTTCGAGGCCGGCCACGTCGAGTCCGAGCTGCGCCTGGCGAATGGCCGGGTGCGCCTCTTCGGCCTGGGCCACCCAGGCTTCGATGTTGGCCGGCGTGGCGGTCGGCAGCACCACCGGCTGCGCCAGCGGCACCGGCACGCTGCCCGGGCGGCCGACCAGCTGGTCGAGCACCACCTTCTTGACCTGCAGGTCGTTCTCGGCGGCGATTTCCTGCGCAATGACGAGGTCATAGCGGGCCTGGGCCTCGCGCGTGTCGGTGATGGTGGAGGTGCCGACCTCGAAGTTGCGCTTGGCCGACGCGAGCTGCTCGGCCACCGCCACCTTCTGCGCGCGCACCAGCGTCAGACTGTCCTGGCTCGCGAGCACGTCGAAGTAGGCCTGGCTCACGCGCACGATCAGGTCCTGCTCGGCAATGGTGAGCACCGACTGCGCGATCTCGGCCTGGCGCTTGCCCTGCTCGTAGGTGGCCCAGTTGGCGGGCCGGTACAGCGGCTGCGTGGCGTTGATGCCGATGTTCTGCGTGGTGAAGTCGCGCGGCGTGGTCGTTCCGCGGCCGGGCCCCGTGAGGGTGTCGATGTCCAGGTTGTTGCGCGTGGCACCCGCCGTGAGCCCCACGGCTGGAAGAATGCCGGCCTTGGCCTGTGCGGCGCGTGCCACGCTCGCGTCGTACTGGGCCCGCGCGCCCTGGTAGGTGGCGTCGAAGCCGCGTGCGGATTCGTAGAGTTCGTTCAGTGTCTGGCCTTGGGCCGGCAGTGCGAGCAGGGTGGCAAAGAGACTTGCGAGCGCTGCGGATAGAGGCAAAAGCCTGGGCCTGAAAGGCATTGAACGTCCTTGAAGAAAGAATCAGTAGCGCGGCACGGAGGGGTCGTGCTGTGCCGACCAGGCGTCGATGCCGCCGGCCACGTTGGCGAGTTCGGCAAAGCCGTTCTGGCTCAGGAAGGCCGCCACGCGCTGGCTGCGCGCACCGTGGTGGCAGAGGCACGCGATGCGCTGGCCCTCGTCGAGTTCGGCAAGCCGCGCCGGAATCTCGTTCATCGGGATGGCCACGAGCGTGAAGCCCTGCGGCGCAACGCTGGCCGTCTGCAGCTCCCAGGGCTCGCGCACGTCGAGCAGCACGGGCGGCGCCTCGGGATGCTGCGCAAACCAGGCGGCAAGATCGGCGGGGCGGACTTGGTCGATCATTCGAAGCCGCCGTTCAGAACGAGAAGCGCGAGGGCTCGGGGAAATTGAGCAGCCGCGGCGCCACCGTGTCCCAGGGCTGGATGGTGTCCCACTTGCTTTCGCTGCTGCGGGTGACGAAGTGGGCGCGCATCATCGGCTCCTCGCCCACGATGGCGGCGAGGCGGCCGCCCACCTTGAGCGAGCCGAGCAGGTTCTGCGGAATGCGCGCCACCGAGCCGCTGAGCACGATCACGTCGAAGCTCGGGCCGCTCGGCAGCGGCACCGCGCCATCGGCATTGCGCACCTCGACATTGGCCACGCCGTTCTGGCGCAGCGTCTCGGCGGCGCGGGCGGCCAGCGCGGGATCGATCTCGAGGGACAGCACCTGGGCCGCGCGATGGGCGAGCAGGGCGGCCATGAAGCCCGATCCGGTTCCGATCTCGAGCACCGACTCGTGCTTTTGCACGTGCAGGTCCTGCAGCATGCGCGCCTCGACCTTGGGCGAAAGCATCACCTGGCCGGGAACGGAACCGTCGCCCAGCGGGAGTTCCATGTCGAAGAAGGCCAGCGCGCGGTGGGCGGGCGGCACGTAGTCTTCGCGCCGGATGGCGGCCAGCAGGTCGAGGATTTCCAGATCGAGCACGTCCCAGGGCCGGATCTGCTGTTCGATCATGTTGAAGCGCAGGCGCTCGAGGGTGGGGGTGGGGTTCATGGGAGGCTTTTCCTTGTGGGGCTCAGGACAAACCTTCAATTTTAGGTTGCGCGGCGTGGGCGCGCGGCTGGCCGGCGATGCATTTGCGCGTCATGCGGCGGCTCCGGGCTGCCGGGTGAGGCCGTAAAGCACGGTCTCGGCCTGCGTGGCGAGGTATTTTTCGGGGTCGAGCGAGGTGTCCGCGTCGACGCAGACCATGGCCGAATGCTTCCACAGCATCAGGAAGATCATGGGCGCCACCACCGCGTAGATCGCGTGGTCGATGTCGACCGGCGCGAATTCGCCACGGTCGATGCCGCGCTGCAGGATGCGCCGCAGCAGCGCATGGCCCGGGCGCACCACCTCCTTGCGGTAGAACTCGGCCAGCTCGGGAAAATTGGCGCCTTCGCTCATCATGAGCTTGGTCAGGCCCGAGGCCTTGGTCATGCCCACGCGCTCCCACCAGACGCGCATGCAGTAGCGCAGCATGTCGGCCGTGGTGCCCTCGAAGGCCTCGAACTCGTCGTTCCACTCGGCGAACCGGCCGCCGAGGTTCTCGACCACCACGGCCTTGAAGAGCTCTTCCTTGCTCGGGAAGTAAAGAAAGAGGGTGCCCTTGGAGACGCCCGCGCGCGCCGCCACTTCCTCGGCACGGGTGGCGGCAAAGCCTTTTTCGACGAACAGGTCGAGCGCCGCCGCCAGCAGTTCGCCCGGACGCGCCTCCTTGCGGCGCTCGCGCTTGGCGCGCACCGGGCAGATCTTGTCGGCAAAGAATCGGGGGGTCGGCATGATTTTAATGACTCGCGGGTTAGTAATGTAGTGACCAGCATCCGGCCCGTCAAGCCGCGACAATATCGGGTTCGCTTTTTCCCCACCTGCCGGAGCAGCCATGTCCTCTTCATCGTCGCCCACTGAAACCATCGTGCTCGGCGGAGGCTGCTTCTGGTGCACCGAGGCGGTGTTCGACCGCGTGCAGGGCGTGGTGGACGTCGAATCGGGCTATTGCAACGGCCAGGTCGTCAACCCGAGCTACGAGCAGGTCTGCACCGGCCGCACCGGCCATGCGGAGGTGGTGAAGGTGGAATTCGACCCCGCGGCCATCAGCCTGCGCGAGATTCTCGAGATCTTCTTCGTGGTGCACGACCCCACGAGCCTGAACCGCCAGGGCAACGATGTGGGCACGCAGTACCGCAGCGGCATCTACTACACGAGTGATGCGCAAAAGCAGGTGGCCGAAGAGGTCATCCGCGAGATCGAGGCAAGCAAGACCTACAGCGCGCCCATCGTGACCGAGGTGGCGCCGCTTGCCAACTATTCGGCGGCCGAGGCCTACCACCAGGACTATTTCCTCAACAACCCGAACCAGGGCTACTGCGCCTTCGTGGTCGGGCCCAAGGTCGAGAAGTTCCAGAAGACCTTCGCATCGCGCGTCAAGGCCTGAGCATCCTTTTCGCAGCCCTGCTTCCCGTGCACCTCGCCAGCCCCATCCAGACCCGGTCGATCCTGTCGACCCGCGCGATCGCCGTCGCGCTGATGGTGGCGCTGTGGTTCGCGGGCACGCTGGGGCTGGTGCACCGGACGCTGCACGTGCCCGGGCTGGCGCAGGTCCACGCGGCCGCTTTGGCGGCGCACCCGACGGGCGCGCATGAGCATGCGGCGCACGCCCACGGCATCGGCGACCTGTTCGGCGACCACTCCGACGCCGAATGCCGGCTCTACGACCAACTCTCGCATGGTGCGGGCGCACCCGGCGTGCCGATGGTGGTGCTGCCGGTGCTGCTGCCCTCGGCCACCTTTGCCTACCTGCAGGGCGAGGCCATCGCCCGCTGGGTTGCACTGTTCGACGCGCGCGGCCCGCCTTCCACTCGCTGAATCCCCCTGTGTTCCGGTTGCTGCATCCGCGCCTTGCGGATGCTGGCGATCGCCCCTTGGTTCAACGAGTGTTCATCATGATTCCCAATTTCCGTCGCAACGCCATCGGCGCTGCCGTTCTTTCGCTGGCCTCCTTCGCGGCCATGGCCCAGGCCCAGCCTCAACCCGCGCTCCAGGCGCAGCCCGCCGAAGCGGCCCCGCCGGCCCTGCCGGAGATCGCCGTCACCGGCAATCCGCTGGGCGCGAGCGAACTGATCGCACCCACCACCACGCTCTCGGGCGACAGGCTCCTGATGCGCTCCGAATCGACGCTCGGCCAAACGCTCGACAACCTGCCCGGCGTGAGCAGCAGCTACTTCGGCCCCAATGCCAGCCGGCCGATCATCCGCGGCCTGGACGGCGACCGCATCCGCATCCTGCAGAACGGCGGCGGCGCGCCCGACGCCTCGTCGCTGAGCTACGACCATGCGGTGCCGATGGACGCGCTGGTCACCGAGCGCGTCGAGGTGCTGCGCGGCCCGTCGGCGCTGCAGTACGGCGGCAGCGCGGTGGGCGGCGTGGTCAACGTGATCGACAACCGCATTCCGAGCGAGCCGATCAACGGCTTCGGCGGCCGTGCCGACCTGGGCTTTTCCACCGGCAACAAGGAAAAGAACGGCGGCGTGGTGCTCGAAGGCGGCAACGACCGCTTCGCGCTGCACGTCGATGCGTTCAACCGCGACTCCAAGGATGTCTCGGTGCCCATCGACCTGGAATGCAGCAAGCCCGGCCGGCCCTGGCTCGCGCGCAAGATCTGCAATTCGGCCAACGAGGCGCATGGCGGCGCGGTGGGCGGCACGCTGTTCTTCGACCAGGGCTGGATCGGCGCCTCGGCCAGCACCTACCGCAGCACCTACGGCACCGTGGCCGAGGACGACGTGACCATCGGCATGAAGTCCGACCGCCAGGCCATCGAAGGCGAGTGGCGCCCGGGCGGCTTCATCAGCAGCATCCACGCCAAGGCCAGCCACACCAACTACCGCCACACCGAGTACGAAGGCCGCGAGGCCGGCACCACCTTCTCGAACCTGAGCAACGACCTGCGCATCGAGGCGCGCCACCAGAAGATCGGCAACTTCGAGGGCCTGGTCGGTTTCAGCAGCGAGAGCAACCGCTTTGCCGCGGACGGCGCGGAAGCCTTTGCGCCGCACAGCCGCACGCGCTCGAATGCGCTGTTCCTGTACGAGGAACTCGGCACGTCGTGGGGCCGGCTGAGCTTTGGCGCGCGCACCGAGAAGGTCCGCGTCAGGTCGCTCGGCTATCCCGACGATCCGACCGTGACGCGCTTTGCCATTGGCGAACGCAGCTTCAATCCGCACAGCGCGGCCGTGGGCGCGCTGGTCAACCTGGCGCCGCAGTGGCAGCTCACCTCGAACCTGGCCTACACCGAGCGCGCACCGAAGGACTACGAACTGCTCGCCAACGGCCCGCACGTGGCAACGGCGGCCTGGGAGGTCGGCAACCCGGACCTCGACAAGGAAAAGTCGGTCGGCTTCGACCTTGGCGCGCAATGGAAGTCGGGCGCCAACACGGCCCGCGTCAACGCCTACGTCACGCGCTTTCGCAACTACATCGGCCTGACGGCATCGGGCCGCACGCTCGACGAAGAAGGCCAGGTGGTGACCGACCCCGAAGCCACCGACACGCTGGCCGAGTACCTCTACAGCGGCGTGCGCGCGCGCTTCACCGGCATCGAGGCGAGCGGCAACCTGCGCCTCCTGGGCACCGACGGTTTCGGGCGGCTGGCCGATGCCGCGACGCTGGACCTCGAATGGCGCGGCGACGTGGTGCGCACCAAGAACCTCGACACCGGCGAGCCGCTGCCGCGCATCGCGCCGTTCCGTGCGGGCGCGACGCTGGCCTACGGCAACGGCCCCTGGAGCGCACGCTTCGGCTTCGACTACAACGCCGCGCAGCGCCACGTGCCGAGCGTCGGCGCGCGCGAGACCGATGCCTACACGCTCTGGAATGCCTCGATCGCCTACCGCATGAAGGTGCAACGCGCCAACCTCACCTGGTATGCGCGCATCGACAACATCACGAACAAGCTGGCCTACAGCCCGACCTCGATCCTGACGACGACGGTGTACCCCAACGCGCCGCTGCCGGGGCGCTCGCTGAAGGTCGGCCTGCGCGTGACCTTCTGAACGAACCCGCCGGCGTTGCCTGCAGGCAAGAGGCTATCCTCGGCGGGTGAATTCGTTCGTCATTTCTTCGCTGCTGCCGGTCGTCGTCCTGATCGCGGCAGGCTACCTGGCCGGCCGGCGCCGCTGGATCGGCGGAACCGCCGTCAAGGACCTTTCCAACCTGATCTTCCTGCTGCTTGCGCCGGCGCTGCTTTTCCGCGCGATGAGCACGGTGCACGTGCAGGAGCTGAGCCTGAAGCCCGTGGCGGCGTATTTCATCGCCTCGGGCCTGCTGTTCGCGGGCACGCTGGCGCTGCGCGGCTTCAACCGCACGGCGGCCGTCATTGCGCTGGCCAACACCTACAGCAACACGGTGATGATCGGCATCGTGCTGGTCGGCCTGGCCTATGGCGAGCAGGGCATGGTGGTGCTGCTCACGCTGATCTCGCTGCACTCGCTGGTGCTCCTGACCAGCGCCACGGTCGTGCTCGAACTGGCGGTGGCGCGGGAGCATGCGCAGCGGGACGGGCACGAGAAGCGCCCCATGGCGCGCACCGTGCTGCGCGCACTGCGCAACGCCATCATCCACCCGGTGCCGATGCCGATCATCGCGGGGCTGCTGTTCGCGCAGACCGGGCTTGCGATGCCCGATTTCCTCGACAAGCCGATCCAGCTGCTCGGCCAGGCCTTCGGTCCGGTGGCGCTGGTGATGGTGGGCATCACGCTCGCGCTGACGCCCGTCGGGCGGCACTGGCGCGAAGCGACGGTGCAGGCGCTGGTGAAGAACCTGCTGCATCCGCTGCTGGTGGCCGGCATCGGCTGGCTGCTGGGCGTGCGCGGCATACCGCTCACCGTGATGGTGGTGGCGGCGGCGCTGCCGATCGGCGCCAACGTCTTTCTCTTTTCGCAGCGCTACCGCACATCGGAAGACCTGGTCACGGCCAGCGTCGCGGTGTCGACGGTGCTCGCGCTCGCGACGCTGACCCTGGTCATGACGCTGGTGCAGTGGCTGCCTTGAGACTCTCATAGCGTTGACGGGCCCTATGCCATTCGGCAGGGTGGCCATTTGGCGAGATGGCGAGCGGCGCCTCTCGCTCTACATTTGCCCGCTGATGATTTACCCGCCGCGGTCTTCGCCGTTTTCCGCCATGGCGCCGATTGCGATGGTGATCGCGCTGTGCGGCGGCGCCATGCCGGCGGCCGCCGATACGAAGCCGTGCCGGACGCCCTGCCTTTCAGCCGCCGTGCCGCGCGAGCCGGCGCCGGCTGCGGCCAGCCCGGTGGAGCCGAAGCCTGCCCCGGCTCCGAAGCCGAGCGCCAGGCCGAAGCCGCAGGCGGTTGCCGTGGCTGCGCCGCCGACGGCGGAAGCGGAGAAGGCCCCGGCCCCGAAAAGGCCGCCGCCCTCCAGGCGCTGCAGCGAAATCAACATGCGCGCAGCGGTGGGGGAGCCGCTGTCGGACGAAGACATGAAGATCCTGAGGAGCCAATGCTGATGACGAAGACCACCCAACCGATCCGCACGGCCCTGCGCGCGCTCGCGCTGTCGTGCGCCGCGCTGCTGTGCGCCGCCTGCGCGCACCGGCCGGCGCCGGGCAATGCCATGCCTTTCGAGCAGGCCGTCAACCAGGCGGTGGACGACCTGATCGTGCAGACGCAGAAGCTGCCGGCCTTCCTGGCCAAGGTGGAGTCGTCGATCAAGCAGAGCCGCATCGTGATCGACCCGCTGCTCGAGGGCGCGAGCGGCCAGCAGACCGAGGTCACGCGCGTGGCCGAGCAGCGCATCGTGCAGCGCATGCAGTCGCAATTCAGGCAGTTCACCGTCACGCCCTTCAACAACGCCGAGATCGAGCGCGCGCAGTACGTGCTCAACGGCACGCTGGTGCGCGACAAGGATTCGGCCGATGGCCGCTACCGGCTGAACCTGGCGCTGACCGAGATCAAGAGCGGCATGGTCATTGCGCAATCGGTGGCGCGCATCAGCGATGCAACGCTCGACACGCGCCCCACGGCCTTCTTCCGCGACAGCCCGGTGAACGGCAAGGACCGCGGCGTGGAAGGCTACATCCGCACCGCCGAGACGCAGCCCGGGCAAGCTGCCGATGCGCTCTACCTGGAGCGCCTGCCCACGTCGACCGTGCTGCAGGAAGCCACCGCCGCCTACGAGGCCGGCCGCATGAGCGAGGCGCTCAGCCGCTACGAGGCCGCGTCGCGCCGGCCCGACGGCCAGCAGCTGCGCATCTACAGCGGCCTGTATCTCACGCAGGCCAGCCTCGGCCGGACGGCCGATGCGGAGAAGACCTTCGGCACCCTGGCGCGGCTCGGGCTCGAAACCAACAACCTGAGCGTGAAGTTCCTGTTCAAGCCCGGCTCGACCGATTTCCTGGCCGACCCGAAGATCAGCGCCGCCTATCCGATGTGGCTGCGGCAGATCGCGCGCCAGGCGGCGCAGATCGATTCCTGCGTGGTGGTCACCGGCCACACGAGCCGCACCGGCTCGGAGTCGGTCAACGAGCGCCTGTCGCTGCAGCGCGCGCTCAGCGTGAAGACCCGGCTGGTGGGCGAGGCGCCGCCGCTGTCGAAGAAGCTGCGCGAGTCCGGCATGGGGTTCCGCGAGAACATCGTGGGCACGGGTGCCGACGACGCCAGCGATGCGCTCGACCGGCGCGTCGAGTTCAAGGTCGCGCCCTGCGAGGCTTGACCAGGCTCAGGGCGCCAGCCGCTCGCGCACCCAGTCGGCGCCTTCGAGCCGGTAGCGCAGCCGGTCGTGCAGGCGGCTCTTGCGGCCCTGCCAGAATTCCCAGCGGTCCGGCACCAGGCGGTAGCCGCCCCAGTGCGGCGGGCGCGGCGGCGACAGCAGGTGCCTGGCGGCGGCCACGGCCGCGTTCTTGACCAGCACGTCGCGGCCGCTGATCACCTCGCTCTGCGGGCTGGCCCAGGCGCCGATGCGCGAATCGAGCGGGCGGCTCGCAAAGTAGGCGTCGCTCTCCTGCGCGCTCGCCTTTTCCACCCGGCCCTCGATGCGCACCACGCGTTCGAGCTCGACCCAGTGGAACTGCAGGGCCGCGTACGGGTTGCCCGAAAGCTCGCGGCCCTTGCGGCTTTCGTAGTTGGTGTACCAGACGATGCCGCGCGCGTCATAGCCCTTGATGAGCACGATGCGGCTCGAGGGCCGCAGGTCGCCGCCCACGGTGCACAGCGTCATCGCGTTGGGCTCGGGCACCTGCGCGTCGATGGCTTCGCCGAGCCAGCGCTCGAACTGCCTGAGCGGATCGTCGGCGCTGTGGGTTTCGCCGAGTTCGGCGCGCTCGTAGCTCTTGCGCAGCGCGGCCAGCGCTTCGCTGGTGGGAGGGGAAGAGGAAGAACTCATGCCGGCATTGTTGCGCATGCGCCGCCGCCGCAAGGCACCGCGGGGCATTCCGCGCACATACTCGGCGCATGGCGACAAAGGCGAATTCCCCGTGCGTGATCGTGCTGGCCTCGGGCCGCGGCGAGCGCTTCATCGCGGCCGGCGGCACGGGCCCCAAGCTGCAGGCGCTGCTGGCGGGCAAGCCGCTGCTCGAACGCACGCTGGACGCGGTGCGCGCGAGCGGCCTGCCGTGGCGGCTCGAAGACGCGGGCCACCCGGGCATGGGCGACTCGATTGCCGCCGCGGTGCGCGCCACGCCGGATGCCGCCGGCTGGCTCATTCTTCCGGGCGACCTGCCGCTGGTGCGCCCCGAGACGCTGCGGGCCGTGGCCGGCGCGCTGGCCGGCCGGGCGCGCGCGGTGCAGCCGCAATACAGGGGCGAGCGCGGCCATCCGGTGGGCTTCTCGGCCGGCTGCGGCGCGCAGCTCGCGGCGCTCCAGGGACCGCTGGGCGCATCCTCCATCCTGAAGGCGATGCGCGCCATCGATGCGGTGGCCGAGCTCGTGGTGGACGACGTCGGCATCGTGACCGACATCGACACGCCCGAGGCCCTGGCCGCTGCCGAGGCGCTCTGGCTCGCGCGCTTCCCGGGCTAGCGCCGCGCGATCACCGCGCAGGCGGTGCGCGGGCCGGAGTTGCCGGCCGGCTGGGTGGTGAAGTCGTCGCGGTCGCGGTGCACCACGAGCGCGCGGCCCACCACGTTGTTGGCAGTGCCTTCGGTCAGCGAGATCGAGTGGACGTCGACGCTGAAGCGGGCCACGCCGCTGCCGTCGGCCACCAGGCTCGGCAGTTCGCCGGCATGGCTGCCCGGCGCGCTGAACTTGCCGTGCGTGCCGCCGGCGGGATTGAAGTGGCCGCCCGAGGCGTTGCCGTTGTCGCCGCAGTCGCCCTTTTCGTGGATGTGGAAACCGTGCTCGCTGCCCGGCGCCAGGCCGCGCACCTCGCCGGCCACGCGCACGCCATGGTCCAGCGCGGTGAAGATCACCGTGCCCCGCGTGGGGTTGGGCGAGATCGCGGCGGTGGGCATCAGTTCGGCAGCCGCGCTCGGCTTGCCGCCCATCATGCTGCCGCAGGCCGAAAGCAGGGCGCTGGCGAGAAGGGCGGTGCCGGTGGCGGCGAGAAGGCGATGGTTCATGGATTTTCCTTGGACGGTCCGGAGGATTGTTGGGGAAGGGGGGACGAAGAATTTTTGTCCGGAGACCCTGGAACATATACCGGAGGCTGTGGCGTCCCGCAATCGGCCGCCGCCGCGGCCTGTGCCTGGCGCTCCTGTTCCTCCTGCCGCTCGTGCGCCAGCGCGACCAGCCGCGCCAGCGCCGCATCGTGGATCGAATGGCGGCGCAGCTCCAGCAGGGTCTGGCGCGCGTAGTCGAGCGAGCTGCCGTAGCGGCCCACGGCATGCGTGAAGATGTGGCGGTAGCGCTCGTCGCTGAGCTCGCCGGTGAAGTTGGGGCTGCGCCTGGAGAGCGTGAAGGCCAGCGCGCGCACCGGGCCTTCGGGCGTGTTGCACTTGAGCCACCGCGGGTCGTACACGCCGGTGGGCATTTCGCGCAGCCAGAGCCTGCGCAGCGTGTCGAGCCCGTGGGCCGACGGCACGCGGAACACCATGCCGCGGCAGCTGCCGCCCGACAGCAGGCCGAAGACGAGGCCGGGCGTCTGCACGCTGCCGCGGTTGATGCGGCTCCACATCTTGAGCGCGCGATGCCAGCCGTGCACCGAGGCCGGGCGGCGCTCCGCAAAATCGAACTCGGGCCGCCAGATCAGCGAGCCGTAGCCGAAGAGCCACAGGTCGTCGCGCCCGCCCCAGTCGGCAATGGCCTGTTCGAGCATGGGCTGCGGGTCGCGCAGCGGCCTGGGCATCGGGTCCAGGCCCGGCGGTCCGGGATCGGGTGCGGGGCCGGAGGGGCCGCCGCCTACAATTTCGCGATCATGGTTCACCGCACCATTATTTACCGGCCTCTTTCTTCTTACGGAGTACGACCCCTCATGAGCGACGACGACAGCCAGCAAAACTTCATCCTCGGATTTCTCCTGGCACTGATCGCGCTGGTGATTTTCTTCGTGTTGGGCATCGTGCTCTGGCACAAGAACCATGGCGCGGCGCCGGCTGCCATGCCTGCCGTCGCCGTGGCTGCGGCGGCCGCAGGGCCGGCCACCCACACCACGGTGGCGGAGGTGACCGAGACGGTGACGGTCGTCATTCCCGACGGGGCCAGCATCCGCGTGGCCGACGGCGTGGTGAATTTCTACTTCGCCACCGGCAGCGCCGACCTGGCGCCCGGCGCGGCCGAGGCGCTGGCCGCCGTCATCAAGGGCGTGGAGAGCGGCCGCAAGGCCGTGGTCTCGGGCTTCCATGACACCACCGGCGACGCGGCCATCAACGAGCAGCTCGCCAAGAAACGCGCTGAAACAGTCCGTGACGTGCTGGTGGGCCTGGGCGTGCCGGCCGGCAAGGTCGACCTGCAGCGGCCCGCCGTCACCGCCGGTTCGGGCAACGACGCCCAGGCGCGGCGCGTCGAAGTCAAGCTGGTCGACTGAGCCAGCCGCGGGCCCTTGCGGCCCGCCAATCCGTATTGCCGGGGTGCGGATTTCCATCGGCCTCGGCCGCGGGGTCTTGGTACCATTGACTTCCACGTCGAAGGTCGCAAAAGCGACAGTGGCCAGAGGCCGGCAGCGCGACCGAAACCATCCCCATGAGCACACATCCCACCGTCCTTGACGTTACCGATCGCATTCGCGAGCGCAGCCAGGGGCCGCGCAGCGCATACCTCCGGCGGCTCGCGGAAATCCGCAACCGCGACAGGGGTTCCGACCGCATGGGCTGCGCCAACGTCGCGCACGCCGTGGCCGGCATCCCGGCCAACGACAAGTTCAAGGTGGTGACGGAGCGCGCGCCCAACATCGGCATCGTCACCGCCTACAACGACATGCTCTCGGCCCACGCGCCGTACCAGGGCTACCCCGACATCATCAAGCAGGAGGCGCGCAGCCTCGGCGCCACCGCTCAGGTGGCCGGCGGCGTGCCCGCCATGTGCGACGGCGTGACCCAGGGCACGCCCGGCATGGAGCTGAGCCTTTTCAGCCGCGACGTGATCGCCATGGGCACCGCGATCGCGCTCACGCACGACATGTTCGACGGCGCGCTGCTGCTGGGCGTGTGCGACAAGATCGTGCCGGGCCTTTTGATCGGCGCGCTGCACTTCGGCCACCTGCCCACGGTGTTCGTGCCCGCCGGCCCCATGCCCTCGGGCCTGTCGAATAACGAAAAGTCGAAGGTGCGCGAGCAGGCGGCACAAGGCCTGGTCGGCCGCCAGGGCCTGCTCGACGCCGAGATGGCGGCCTACCACACCATGGGCACCTGCACCTTCTACGGCACCGCCAACAGCAACCAGATGCTGCTCGAGGCCATGGGCCTGCACGTGCCCGGCACCGCCTTCATCCAGCCCGGCGACGCCATGCGCGAGACGCTCACGCGCGAGGCCGTGCGCACCGTGCTGGGCCGCGCGGGCGAGGCGAAATTCAGTTGCCCCCCCATCGGCGAAATGGTCGATGAGCGCTGCATCGTCAATGCCATGGTGGCGCTGCTGGCCACCGGCGGCTCCACCAACCACCTGATCCACTGGGTGGCCGTGGCGCGCTCGGCCGGCATCGTGATCGACTGGGACGATTTCTCCCGGCTCTCCGACGTGATCCCGCTGCTGACGCGCGTCTATCCCAACGGCAGCGCCGACGTGAACGCGTTCCAGGCCGCGGGCGGCCCGGGCTTCGTGATCGGCGAGCTGCTCGACGCCGGCCTGATGCACGCCGACGTGCTCACGGTGCGTGCCGGCGGCATCCGCGAATTCGCGAACATTCCCTCCCTTGCGCAGGACAAGCGCCTGGCCTGGACCTCCGCCGCGCCTTCCAAGGACGAAGCCGTCGCGCGGCCCGTGGAGAACCCCTTCAGCGCGACCGGCGGGCTGAAGCTGCTCAACGGCAACCTGGGGCGCAGCGTGATCAAGGTGTCCTCGGTGCCCGACGACCGCCACGTGATCGAGGCGCCGGCGCGCGTCTTCGATTCGCAGGCTGCGCTGCACCAGGCCTTCACCGCCGGCGAGCTGGAGCGCGACGTGGTCTGCGTGGTGCGCTGGCAGGGGCCGCAGGCCAACGGCATGCCCGAGCTGCACAAGCTCACGCCGCCGCTGTCGGTGCTGCAGGGCAAGGGCTTTCGCGTGGCGCTGGTCACCGACGGCCGCATGAGCGGCGCCTCGGGCAAGGTGCCCGCGGCCATCCACGTTTCTCCGGAAGCCGCCGCGGGCGGCCCGCTCGCCAAGGTGCGCGACGGCGACGTCGTGCGCCTGGACGCCGTCGCGGGCACACTGGCGGTGCTGGTGCCCGACGACGAATGGGCCGAACGCGAGATCGCCAAGCTGCCCGAGGCCCAGCGCATCGCAGACAGCCACGGCCTGGGCCGCGAGCTGTTCGCTGGCATGCGGCGCAATGCGCTGACGGCGGAAGAAGGCGCATGCTCGTGGCTGTGAACATTGGAGCAATGAAATGACAGACAAACTCACCGCACTCGAGGTCATGCGCGATGCACCGGTCATTCCGGTGATCGTGCTGCACGACGTGAAACATGCCATCCCCCTGGCGCGCGCGCTGGTGGCCGGCGGCATCCGCATGCTCGAGGTCACGCTGCGCACGCCGCAGGCGCTCGAATGCATCGAGGCCATTGCCAGGGACGTGCCCGAGGCCGTGGCCGGCGCGGGCACCATCCGCAGCGCGGCCGATGCGCAGGCCTCGGCGCTGGCCGGCGCGAAGTTCGGCGTGAGCCCGGGCTATACGCGCGCAGTGGGCAAGGCCTGCCACGACCTCGGCCTGCCGCTTCTGCCCGGCGTGGCCACCGGCAGCGAGATCATGACGGCGCAGGAAGACGGCTACACCGAGCTCAAGTTCTTTCCCGCGCTGCAGGCGGGCGGCATTCCCATGCTGAAGGCGTGGCAGGGCCCGTTCGGCGACGTGAGCTTCTGCCCGACCGGCGGCATCCATGCCGACAACGCGGCCGAGTTCCTGGCGCTCTCGAACGTGGCCTGCGTGGGCGGCTCGTGGATCGTGCCGGCGGACGCCATCCGCAACGGCGACTGGGCGCGCATCGAACAGCTCGCACGCGCCGCGAGCCAGCTCTCACGCTGAGCCGATCATGCGTGCGGATTTCGACGCCAGTGACCTGAAGGTCATTGCCTTCGACGTTTTCGGCACCGTGGTCGACTGGCACAGCGGCATCGCGGCCGAGGCCGAGCGCGCATTGCCCGGTGTCGACGGCGCTGCCTTTGCGCTGGCCTGGCGCGCGGGCTACCAGCCCGCCATGAAGTCCGTGATGGAGCGCATCGCGGCGGGCGAGGGCGGCTTCACGCTGCTCGACGAGCTGCACCTGAGCATGCTCGAACAGGTGCTGCACGACTTCAGCCTGGCCGACCGGCTCGACGGCGCCGCCAAGCGCGATCTCAGCCGCGCCTGGCACCGCCTGCCCGCGTGGCCCGACGCGGTGGAGGGGCTCACGCGCCTCAAGAAGAAGTTCACCATCTGCACGCTCTCCAACGGCAACATTGGCCTTTTGACCGAAATGGCCAAGCGCGCCGGCCTGCCCTGGGACTGCGTGCTGTCGGCCGAGGTGTTCAAGGCCTACAAGCCCGACCCACGCACCTACCTTGGCGTGGCGGGCGTGTTCGATGCGACGCCGGGGCAGGTGATGCTCGCCGCGGCGCACCACGACGACCTGGCGGCGGCGCGCACCTGCGGCCTCAAGACCGCCTACATCGAGCGGCCCCACGAATTCGGCCGCGCCCAGCCGAAGGACGTTTCGCCGAATCCGGACAACAACCTGCACGCGCGCGACATCAGGCAACTGGCCGATCTGCTCGGCTGCTGAACCCTCGTCGCGTCGCGCGCGGCGCCGTCACCTCGCCCTGGCCGCGCTGAAGGATTTCGCGGACTTGATCATTCCCCGCATCATCTGCGTGAGCGGGAACTCCACGAAGCGGTAGACCATGTGCGACGCCCAGATCGACGCGATACAGATCGCAACGGAAATGGCGAGGATCTGAGGCACCGAGGTGAAGCCCAGCAGTTTGACCGTGAGAGGGATGGCAACCAGGATGAACGGGTGGAACAGGTACAGCGAGTAGGAGCTGTCCCCGATGGCCAGGATCACGCGCAGCCTGGCCCAGAACGATCCGAGCGATACCAATCCGAAGAAAATCATTGCGGAGGGAATTGCCAGCGCAAATCCCCGGAGTTCGCTGCTGCCAAGGCCTTCCGAAATGGCCAGGTGCGCAAGAAATGCCCCGGCGGCCATCAGGACGATGGACACCGGCGCGCTCTGCCGGATCAGCCCTTTCTTGAACGCCACGCCAATGGCCACGCCGAATGCGAACTCCAGGAACAATGAAAAATTCATGACCTTGTAGTCGAGGCCGGAAAGCAATCCAATGAACGATGCCGCGGCCAATACCAGGCACGCGAGATAGGCGTTCCTTGGCCTGGCGGTCGGCAATGCGACCAGCGCCCACAGGCCGTAGAAAATGATTTCGTAGGTGAGCGTCCATCCGTTGTTGACCAGGTACGGGGCGGACGTGGGCCACAGGAAGAACGAAGCGGCAATGTCGGTGGGCTCCTGGGCATTGCTGTTGATCAGCTTCGGCGCAAGCATGAAGACCGCCAACGCCAGCAAGGACAGTCCCCAATAAAGGGGAAACACCCGGATGATCCGCTTCTCCATGAATTCCACGTGGGTCATGGTCTTGTTGGCCGTGACAAAGTAGATGATGAAGCCGCTGATCATGAAGAAGATATCGACCCCGATGATCCCGAAATCGAACAGCGGAATGGCGCCGCCGGAAAGCGCATGGGCTTTCTGCGCCGCGTGATGAATCACGACCAGCAGCGCGGCAATGCCTCGGCCTGCCTGAATGGATTCGACGTACTGTGGCTGGTCCACCGCAATGGATTGGGATTTCACGAAATTCGATCCTGACGAGTGGGGCGGACAAAGAGCGGGTTGCTCGAAATGGCGGCGGCCTGCCTGCGCCGCAGCAGCCTTTTTTCGGCCAGCTCGGTTTTCTGCGCCAGTGCCATGGCCGAAAAGACGAGCGGACTCACAATGGCGAAGTGGCGCGCAAACGAGCCGAAGTCAGGCTCGAACACCCCCTCGATGATGAGGAAGGACAAAGGCGCAAGGGCCACCTTGCCGGCCTGGATCAGGTTCCTGTTGCCCGACTTCGCGCCCTCGACGATGACTTTCACCATCCACACGAACGTGAAAGGCATGATCGAGATGAACGCCAATTGGCTGACCGAGCCAAAGCGCAGAAGCTCGAGCGGAAAAGCCAGGCGGAAGAAGGTGATCGTGGCGTTGAGCGCCTGCAGCAGCGCATTGTCGGAAGCGATGACCGCCTCGATGACCGTCCGCGATCCTTCGGCGCCGACTTCCCGGTTCTCATTGACCGTTGCGCGGGCAAAGTCCAGGGTGGCGCCCAGTGCGATCTGGAAGGTCAGCGCAAGCGCGATATAGACCAGGACGATGATGACCAGGAGCCTGAATACGGTGAGCTGCTTTCTTATCAAGCGCAGCCCGAGCCAGACGGCGCTGACCAGCAGCCAATACTTTCTGACCACCCACCCGTAGATCGTCGACGACAGGAACCACGTCAGCCCGAACCCGCTGTGCTGCGCCGCCATCACCGAAAGCAGCACCACGCAGGCCGACAGCATGTCCTTGGAAAGCACCGAAAGGAAAATGGCCCTGATAAATCCCCAGCCGAGCGAGACGAAAAATACGCCAAGGGGAATTCGGCTGAATTGGAGTATGGGGATGACGGTGAGCGTGACGCTCAGAAAGGCGCCGGCAATGGGCGCCGTCTTGGCGCTGAGCCCGGCCGACTCCAGCAGGAATGCGCTGCAGGCGTAGGAGTTTCTTTCCTCGATCGTGGTGGAGGTGAGCTGGCACAAATCGGCGCCGAAGAAACTCAATAGCGTTTCTTCGTCCGGAAAATTCTGGGCCGCCGTGTCGTGGTAGAGAAACGGAATGACGCCGACGATCAGGGCGGAAAAGAAAAAGATGATCAGCGATATGGCCGGATCAATAGGCTTGCCGCGTATGCTCAGAATCGTCAATTTTCATTCCGCTTGGAAGAAAGCGCTCATGTAGAAAATAGTTCAAGGAATAAGGAGCATTCGGCGCCGCGTCCGAATGGACGATCTTGCTGAACTGTGAAGCTCTTCGATCGCGATTCCGGGTATCAGAATGTGATGCGTCCTGCATCAGCACTACCCCTTGAAAATACCAGCAAAGAATATGCCGATCGCCTTTAAAAGGTGATCATTTGTATCCTCAATTCAGCGGCCGCGAAGCGCTGATGGCGGCGCCGGGCGCGGGCGCCGCGGGGCCCGGCTAGGACGCGCGCAGGGCGTCGGAACCGGCGGGGCTGCCGTCGCCGGAAGCCTTTGCCTTGTCCTGGATGAGCTCGATCTTGTAGCCGTCGGGATCGGTCACGAAGGCGATCACCGTGGTGCCGCCCTTCACGGGCCCGGCTTCGCGCGTGACGTTGCCGCCGGCGGCCTTGATCTTTTCGCAGGCCGCGTAGGCGTCGGGCACGCCGAGCGCGATGTGGCCGTAGGCCGTGCCGAGTTCGTAGCTTTCGGTGCCCCAGTTGTAGGTGAGCTCGATCTCGGCCTGCCCGGGGTTGCCGCCGCCGTAGCCGACGAAGGCGAGGCTGTATTTGTACTCCGGGTTCTCCGAGGTGCGCAGCAGGCTCATGCCAAGCACCTGGGTATAGAAATCGATCGAACGCTGGAGGTTGCCGACGCGCAGCATGGTGTGGAGGAGTCGCATCTCGTGGGATCTCTGTTGTTGCGGGGGGAAGAATTCCATTGTCGGCGCTAGGCGAGCGCGAGCAAGTGCGCCTCGTGCTTGCGCAGGAATTCGCGCAGGTGCTGCGGATACTCCGGCACCACCGCGCTCTGCACGCTCGGCCGCGCCGCCAGTGCCTTGCGCCACGCATTCACCTTGGGCAGGGCATCGAAGATGTGCGAGTTGCTGATCTCATCGAACACCTCGAAGTAGCGAAAGATCGGCGCGAACACCGCGTCGACCAGGCTGAAGTTCTTGCCTGCAAAGTAGGGGCCGGCGCCCAGCGCGGCTTCGACGCGCTCGAACTTGGCGGCAAGGGCCAGGCGCTTCTGCTCGAACACTTCGGCGTCGCGCGTGGTCTCGTAGCCCCACAGGTCGCCCAGGATGGCCGAGCCGAACTCCATCCACGCGCGATGCTCGGCGCGGGTGAGCGGATCTTCGGGATGCAGGCGCGGGCCGGGCTGGGTTTCTTCGAGGTACTCGCAGATCACATTGCTCTCGAACAGCACTGCTTCGCTGCCGCCGGGCCGCTGAAGCCGCAGCAGCGGCACCTTGCCCAGGGGCGAGATGGCAATGAACCAGTCCGGCTTGTTCGCCAGGTCGATCACCACGCGCTCGAAGGGCACGTTCTTTTCGGCCAGTGCGATGGCGGCGCGCTGCACATAGGGGCACAGCAGGTGGCTGACGAGGGTGAGGGGCTTGTTGGACATGGCGTGGGCGCTCCGGAAAAGTTGCAGTTGGGACCGCGGCAATTCTTGCGGCCCCGAACAACCTTTTCCCGAAAAGCCCATTCGCCGAACGGGCGCCCTGTGCTATTTGGCAGTGGTGTCCAGCCAGTGCGTGATGCGGCCGCCGTGCATCACGCCGATGCGGTCGGCCATGGCATGGGCCTCGGCCTCGTTGTGGGTGACCAGGATCGCGGTCTGCCCGGCGCGCCGGAGGATGCCGCGCACCTCGGCCGTGAGGCGCTCGCGCGTGCCGCCGTCGAGGTTGGAGAACGGCTCGTCGAGCAGCAGCAGTTCGGGCGAAGGCGCCAGTGCGCGGGCGAGCGCAATGCGTTGCTGCTGCCCGCCCGACAGTTCATGCGGAAAGCGCTCTCCGGCATCGGCCAGGCCCACCAGCGCCAGCATCTCGGCCACGCGGGCCTGCTGCTGCGCACGGCTCGAGCGGCGCAGGCCGAAGGCCACGTTCCGGCTGGCCGAGAGATGGGGAAACAGCGCGTACTCCTGGAACATCATGCCCACGCGCCGCTGCTCGGGCGGCAGGTGCACCTGGGTGGAGGAGAGCAGCACGTCGCCGAGCCGGATGGCGCCCGCGCGCAGCGGCTCGAAGCCCGCGATCGCCCGCAGCACCGTGGTCTTGCCGCAGCCCGAGGGGCCGAACAGGCAGGCGATCTCGCCGGCGCGCAGCGAAAGCGAGAAGTCGTTGACCACGGCATGCAGGCCGCGCGGCGTTTCGTAGGCGAGCTGGATCGATTCGATGGAAAGAGGGGAACTCATTGTGTCTCTGCGGCTGGCGTGCCCAGTTGGTTGCGCGCCAGCAGCACCACCGGCAGCAGGCCGGCCGCCACGATGGCGAGCGCGGCAATCGCGCCTTCTTCATACGTGCCGCGGGCGGCCTCGGCATAGAGCCAGGTGGCCAGCGTGTCGAAATTGGCCGGCCGCAGCAGCAGCGTGGCCGGCAGTTCCTTCATGGCATCGACGAAGACCAGCAGCGCGCCCGTGGCAATCGCGGGCTGCAGCAGCGGCAGGTGCACGCGCCGGAGCGTGCCGCCGCTGGTTTCGCCGAGCAGCCGCGAAGCCTGCTCGATGGCGGGCGGAATGCGGGCGAGCCCGGCCTCGATGCCGCCGACCGGCATGGCAAGGAAGCGGATCGCGCAGGCCACCACCAGCACGATGCCCGCGCCCATGAGCGGCAGGCCCTGCAGGCCGAGCATGCCGGCCAGCGCGGCGTCGAACGCAAGCGCCGGCGTGAGCAGGCCGATGGCGAGCACGGTGCCGGGCAGCGCATAGCCCAGCGTGGCCGCGCGCGCCTGCCAGCGCGCGCGGTTCGGGCGCGATCCCTGGCTGCGCGTGGCCCAGGCCACCACCAGCCCCGCGGCCACCGCTGCCACCGTGACGCCGGCGGCCAGCGTGACCGTGTTGCCGAGGCTGGCGAGCAGCCCTTGCGACACGCCGCCGCCCTGGCGCAGCCGCTTGGCGCTTTCCCAGACCAGGTAGAGCGCGGGCGCCACGAAGCCGATCAGCACCGGCAGCGACGCGGTGGCGGTGGCGAGCCAGGCGGCGCCGCCGTGCAGGCGCCGCGGCTGCATGGCGCGCATGCGCTGCGCCGAGCCGAAGCGCTGGTGCCGGCGCCCGTTGCGTTCGAGCCAGACCAGCGCGACCACCACGAACAGCATGGCGCAGGCGATCTGCGCCGCACCGGCCAGGTCGGAGCGCGTGATCCAGGTGGTGTAGACCGCCACCGTGAGCGTGTTCACGCCCAGGAATTCGGAGGCGCCGATGTCGTTGAGCGTTTCGAGCAGCGCCAGGCTCAGGCCCACTGCGAGCGCCGGCCGCGCCAGCGGCAGCGCCACGCGAAAGAAGGCGCCGCGCCGGCTTTCGCCCAGCGTGCGCGCCGCTTCCATCAGGTGCGCGGGCTGCGTCATGAACATGGCACGCGCCGTCATGTAGACGTAGGGGTAGAGCACGAAGCCGAGCACGAAGATCGCACCCGGCATCGAGCGCAGGTCCGGCAGGCGGAACTGGCGCGGGCTGTCGAAGCCCAGTGCCCAGCGGATCGCGCCCTGCACCGGGCCGATCGGATGCAGCAGGTCCAGGTAGGCAA
The DNA here is from genome assembly GCF_041154435.1 of Variovorax sp. V116. Classification (NCBI taxonomy): domain Bacteria; kingdom Pseudomonadati; phylum Pseudomonadota; class Betaproteobacteria; order Burkholderiales; family Comamonadaceae; genus Variovorax; species Variovorax sp. V116. The sequence continues at coordinate 3,774,590 of NZ_AP028661.1, read as the reverse complement.
AGGCGACGATGTAGGTCGGCATTGCGAGCGGCAGCAGCAGCGCCCAGTTCAGCACGCCGCGCCCCGGAAAGTCGCAGGCCGTCACGAGCCATGCGCAGCCGGTGCCGATCAGCAGCACCAGCGCGCCCACGCCCATGAGCAGCAGGGCCGTGTTGAGCGCGGCCTGCGGCAGCACGTGCGCGAACAGCGGCCCCCAGTGCGCGACGCCCGAGCTGAAGGCGAGCCAGGCGAGCATGAGCACCGGCGCGAGCACGCCGATGGCGATGGCCATCGAGGCGAAGCGCCAGACCGGGCCCGCCGCCTGCAGCACCAGCGGGTGGCGCTTCGCGATCAACATCCGGGCATCGGCAAGGCGTGCCCTGCCATTTCCATCACTGATCGAAGCCGACCTTGTCGACCAGCGCGCTGGCCTGCTTGCGGTACTTGGCAATTTCGGCCACCGGCAGCGGGTCGGCCTTCAGCTCGCCGATGGTTTCTCCGATGATCGGATCGAGCGCCACGCCCTTGCGCACCGGATATTCGTAGTTGGCCTGTGCGTAGAGCGCCTGCGCCGGCTCCGACACCAGGAACTCGAGCAGCTTGACCGCATTGGCGCGCTGCGGCGCGTTCTTGGCCACGGCCGCGCCGCTGATGTTGACGTGCGTGCCGCCGCCCTTGGCGCCGGCAAAGGTCGGGCGGACCACCTTGATGGCGTCGCCCCACTTGCGCGCGTCGGTGCCGGCCGCAGCGCTCTTCATCTGGCCGACGTAGTAGGAGTTGGCAAGGCCGATATCGCAGATGCCGCCCAGGATGTCGCGCGCCACGTCGCGGTCGCCGCCGGTGGCCTTGCGGGCCAGGTTGGCCTTGACGCCGCGCAGCCACTGCTCGGTCTTGGCCTCGCCGTCGTGCGCGATCATGGCCGCGATCAGCGCCGTGTTGTAGGGGTGCTGGCCCGCGCGGATGCAGACCTTGCCCTTCCATTTGGGGTTGGCCAGGTCTTCGTAGCGGAAGCTGGTGATCGGCTGGTCCCTGTCGGCGTAGAGCACGCGCGCGCGCAGCGAGAGCGCGAACCACTGGCCGTCGGCGCCGCGCAGGTTGGCGGGCACGGCCGATTCGAGCGCGGCCGATTTCACCGGCTGCGTCACGCCGCCATCGACCAGGTCCATCAGGTTGCCGATGTCCACCGTCATCAGCACGTCGGCCGGCGAGCGCGCGCCTTCGGCCTTGACGCGTTCGAGCAGGCCGTCCTTCACGAACACCGTGTTCACCTTGATCTTGCTCTGCGCGCTGAAGGCCGAGATCAGGGGCTGGATCAGCGCGGCTTCGCGCGTGGTGTAGAGCGTGAGCTCATCGCTGGCAGCGTGCGCGGGCAGGGCAACGGCGGCAGCCAGCCAGGCGGCGGTGACGCCGATCAGTGCGCGGGCGGCGCGGCCTTGGACGCCGGGGCGGTCGGTCATGAAGGATCCTCCAGGTGCAGAGACATGTTGTGGAAAGTCATCGCCACCGCGAGGGTGACGATGAGAATCATTATCACTGCCCTTGGGGCGGTTTTTTACCTCCTTGCACTTACATTGCTAATCCACCCATTGGCAAACCTGGGCCAGCGGCGCCCGCGACGTGCGGAACCGGTTGGCCGGGTGCGAGGGGTCCTCGTAGCCGAAGGCGATGCCGCAGACCACCTGGCGATCGTCCGGGATGTCGAACCAGCGATGCAGGAACTTCGAGCGCGAGGCCACGGCCGCCTGCGCGATGCTGGCCACGCCCAGGCTGCGCGCCGCCAGCATGAAGTTGTTGACATAGGCGCCGCAGTCGAGCGCGCCATAGGTGCCGAGCAGCGCCTCGGTGGTGACGAGCGCCACATGCGGGGCGCCAAAGAACCTGAAGTTCTCCTGCGCCTGCCGTTGCGAGGCCTCGCGGTCGCCGCGCGCCACGCCCACGCTTTCATACAGCTGGAAGCCGCATTCGCGGCGGCGCTCACGGTACACGCCGCGATATTCCGCGGGCGGTGCAATGTCGAATGCGGCATCGGCCGCGGCTTCGTCCGAATCGAAGGCCTGGCGCAGCCGTTCGGTGGCCGCGGCACTGGCCACGATCACCTGCCAGGGCTGCGAGTTGCACCAGGAGGCGGTGCGCTGCGCCAGCTGCAGGATGGCATCGATGGTCTCGCGTGCGACCGGTTCGGCCAGGTAGCCGCGGCAGCTGTAGCGCTCGGCGAGCAGGGCCTCGAAGGCTGGCGCGAGCGCGGGGTCGTGGGGAATGGAGGACGGCATGGGCGGCAGGCCGGTCGCTCAGCGTGGTGAGGGAATCTCGAACACCAGGCAGGTGGTGGTGGCGTGTGCGTAGAGCGTGCCGTCGGGCCCCACGAGCCGCGCCTCGGCGGTGGCGAGCTGCCGGCCGCAATGGATCACCTTGCCTTCGGCGCGCACCCGCTGCACCTTGGGCGTGAGGCCCTTCACGTAGTTCACGCTGAGTTCGGCGGTGGTGTAGGCGCGCCCGGGCGGCATCATGGTGTGGACCGAGCAGCCCAGCGCGGAATCGAGCACGGTGGCAATCCAGCCGCCGTGGATGGTGCCGAGCGGGTTCAGGTGCTGGGCCAGCGGCGTGCCCTGGAAAACGGCCACGCCGGGACTCACCGACAGCAGCGTGAAGTCGAGCGTCTTCGCGATGGCCGCAAAGGGAATGTCCCCGTTCAGCATGGCCTGCATCATCTCGAGCCCGGTCTTGCCGGCGATCTGCTCGGGGCGGGCGAGTCCGGGGCCGGGGCCGCTTTCGAGCCGGCCGGCAACCCGGCGTTCTTCGGCGATCCAGGCCTCGAGCTGGGAGGGGGCTTGCGTCATTCCTGTGTTTCTCCTGTGGGCATTGCGGGACGATTAAGTTGCATATGCAATGGTTGTACCTACAATGATAAACCATGGACATCCAGACCAAACCCCGCGGCTGCACCAGCTTCAAGGTGCGCCAGCTGATGCGGCGCCTCTCGCAGCACTATGACGCGGAGGTCTCGCAGAGCGGCCTCAAGACCACGCAGTATTCGCTGCTGTCGAACCTCAAGCGGCTCGGCCCGGTGCGCCCTGTCGATTTTGCGGCCGATCTGCGGATGACGGCCTCCACCTTGAGCCGCAACCTGCAGCCGCTGATTGCCGCGGGCTGGATCGAGCAGAGCGCGGGTGCCGATGCGCGCAGCCGCCTGGTGGCGCTCACACCGGCGGGCGAAGCCAAGTGGCGCGAAGCGCAGCTGCACTGGAAAGCCGCGCAGCAGAAGCTCAATGCGCTCCTGGGCGTGGAGCGCGTGCTGGCGCTGCACCAGCTCATCGACGAATCGCTCGAGCTGCTGGGCACGGACGACTCGCCGGACCTCCAGGACTGAAGCCACCCCGCAAAGAACAACCAAGCCGCGGCAACGGCCGCGTGCGGAACATATTTTTCCTCCCAATCCATTCCAACAGCAGAGGTCCCATGTTCGCCACCCCCGTTTCCGCATGGCTGCAGCGCCGCGGCATCCACTACGGCTGGATCGTCGCCGCGATCACTTTTCTCACCATGCTGACCATGTCGGCGGCGCTGGGCCTGCCGGGCGCCATGCTGCAGCCGCTGGGCAAGGAGTTCGGCTGGAGCACCGAGCAGATCTCCTCGGCGCTGGCCCTGCGCTTTGCGCTGTTCGGGCTCATGGGGCCGTTTGCCGCGGTGCTGATGGAGCGCTACGGCCTGCGGGCCGTGATCTGCACCGGCCTGGCGCTGGTCGGGCTGGGCATGGCGCTGGTCACCATGGCTTCGCAGCTGTGGCAGCTCTTCGTGCTGTGGAGCCTGATGCTCGGCCTGGGCACGGGCATGACGGCGCTGGTGCTCGGCGCGGTGGTGGCCAACCGCTGGTTCGTTGCGCGGCGCGGGCTGGTCATCGGCATGCTCACGGCCAGTTCGGCCACGGGACAACTGGCCTTCCTGCCGTTCGCGGCCTGGATGATCGAGCACTGGGGCTGGCGCTCGGCCATCGTGCCGATCGTGATCGGCAGCGTGCTGATCGCGCTGCTCGCGCTGTGCCTGGTGCGCAACCGGCCCGCCGACCTCGGCCTGCTGCCGTACGGCGAACGGCCCGGCACGCAGCCGGCGGCGCCGGCGGCACCTGCCGCAGCCATGAACTTTGCGACGCCCTTCCGCGTGCTGAAGGAAGTGTCGACCAACCGCACCTTCCTGATCCTTGCGGCCACCTTCTTCATCTGCGGCCTCAGCACCAACGGCCTGGTGCAGACGCACTTCATCTCGCTGTGCGGCGACAACGGCCTGGGTGCGGTGCCGGCGGCCTCGGTGCTCGCGATGATGGGCGCCTTCGACTTCGTGGGCACCATTCTTTCGGGCTGGCTCTCGGACCGCTACGACAACCGCAAGCTGCTCTTCTGGTATTACGGGTTGCGCGGGCTGTCGCTCTTCTGGCTGCCGCATTCGGAATTCACGATCTATGGCCTTGGCCTGTTCGCGATGTTCTACGGCCTGGACTGGATCGCCACCGTGCCGCCGACCGTCAAGCTCGCGGGCGCCGAGTTCGGCGCCGCGAAGGTGGGCCTGGTGTTCGGCTGGGTCTTTGCCGCGCACCAGCTGGGCGCCGCCACCGCGGCCTACGGCGCGGGCTTTGCGCGCACGCTTCTGCTCACCTACACGCCGGCGCTGTATGCGGCGGGTGCGGCCTGCCTGGTCGCCGCGCTGATCGTGATGGCGATCCGCCGTCCCGCAAAGGCTGCCGCTGCGGCCGTGCCGGCCGCGCCGGCGCGCGCCTGAGGGGAGCGGCGCCATGACTGCATCGACGTCCGCAGACCTCGACCCGCGCACGCGCCGCCTGCTCGAGGCGCCGATCGTGCCCACGCTGCTGCGCCTGGCCGCGCCCAACGTGCTCGTGATGGTGGCGCAAGCCTCCGTCGGACTCATCGAAACCTACTTTGTCGGCAAGCTGGGCACCCATGCGCTCGCGGGCATGGCGCTGGTGTTTCCCATCGTCATGCTGATGCAGATGACATCGAGCGGCGCAATGGGCGGTGGCATCGCCTCGTCGATCGCCCGTGCGCTGGGCGCGCGCCGCCGCGCCGACGCCGACGCCCTGGTGTGGCATGCGGTGGCCATCGCGATCGGCTTCGGCCTGTGCTTCTCGCTCGCGCTGCTGGGTGGCGGGCGCTGGCTCTATACCCTCATGGGCGGCACCGGCGCGGCGCTCGATGCGGCCTTGACCTACTCGAACTGGGTGTTCGCGGGCGCGGTGCTGGTGTGGCTCTTCAATTCGCTCTCGGCCATCATCCGCGGCACCGGCAACATGGCGGTGCCGGCGAACGTGACGGTGGTGGGCGTGGTGTTCCTCGTTCCGGCATCGCCGCTCCTGATCTTCGGCTGGGGTCCGCTGCCGGGCATGGGCATCGCGGGCGGCGCGATGGCGCTGCTGCTGTACTACCTGCTGGGTTCGGTCGCGCTCATCGTCTACCTGCGCTCGCCGCGCAGCCTGCTGCGTCCCACGCTCGCCGCACTGAAGCTGCGCTGGCCGCTGTTCCGCGACATCCTGCGCATCGGGCTGGTGGGCGCGGTATCGACGGTGGCCACCAACCTCTCGATCGGCATTGCCACGGCCTTGACCGGGCACTTCGGCTCGGGCGCGCTGGCGGGCTACGGCACCGCGTCGCGGCTCGAATACCTGCTGGTGCCGCTGGTGTTCGGGCTGGGCGCGCCGCTGGTCGCGATGGTCGGCACCTGCATGGGCGCGGGGCAGCGGGAGCGCGCGCTGCGCGCCACCTGGGCCGGCGCGGCGCTGGCCTTTGCGCTGACCGAAACCATCGGCCTTGCCGCGGCGCTGTTCCCGCGGCCGTGGCTGCTGCTGTTCGGCAGCGACGCCGCCATGCTCGAAACCGGCGCGCACTACCTGCGCGTGGTGGGGCCGCTCTACGGCTTCTTCGGCGTGGGGCTGGTGCTGTACTTCGCTTCGCAGGGCGCGGGGCGCCTGCTGTGGCCGGTGCTCGGCAACATCGCGCGGCTCGCGGTGGCCGGCGTGGGCGGCTGGCTGGCCCTGCGCTGGGGCGCCGGACTGGCCGGCGTGTTCGCGGCGCAGGGGGCGGCGCTGGTGGTGTACGGCATCGTCATCGCCTCGGCGATTGCCGGCGGTGCCTGGTTCGGCCGCGTGGGCTGGCCGCGCACCACCCGCGGCCTGCTGCAGCGCGTGGCGCAGGCCTGAACCGCTTCAGGTCGATGCGCCCGGCCGATCAGTAGCGGTACGGGTTCTCGGGCCGGCGGTCGTAGCGGTTGGGCACGCCGTCGCCGTCGTAGTCCCGGCGGCCGTAGCGGCGCTCTTCCCAGTGGCGATGCCGGTGCTCGTAGCGGTCGCGCCCGTGGTAGTAGCCCGGACCGTAGTAGTGCCGCGGAGGCGGCGGTGCGTAGTAGTGGCGCGGCGGGGGCGGCGGTGCGGGCACCACGTACACCTGGGCCTGGATGAAGCGGCCGCCGGTCTGGGCCTGTGCCGGTGCGCTGAGTGCAGCCAGCGAGAGCAGGGCCGCGGCGCCGATGGCGTAAGTGAGCTTTTTCATGGCAACTCCCATGGAGTGGTTGGAAGCCCTATCCTCGCGGCCCCATGTGAACGCTTTGTAAGGCTGGAGCGAAATCGGATGAAGAGCTGTAAGCCGCTTTGCGGCCGCCGGTGCCATCCTGCGCGAAGCTCCGGTGCTTCGCAGCCCGGTGGACGGACCTCAGCCGCGCGGCGCGGGCAGCAGCCGCCGCAGCGCCTCGAAGAACAGGTCCGACTGCTCGCGTTCGCCCTGGATCTGCGCCGCCACATGCGCGGCCATCTTGGCGTCCACCGGAACCAGCGGGCGCCCGGTCGATTGCGCAATCACCTGGTGCAGGCTCGCGCGTTCCAGGTAGTAGAGGTCGTCGTAGGCATGCGCGATGCAGGCGCCCGCCACGATCACGCCGTGGTTCGCAAGAAAGGCAATGTCCTTGCCCGCCATGGCGCGCGCGATGCGCTCGCCTTCGGCATCGTCGAGCGCCAGGCCGTTGTAGACCGCGTCGATGGCGATGCGGTTCATGTAGCGCATCGCGTTCTGGCTCAGCGTGGGATCGAGCGCGCGCTCGGCCGTGAGCGTGAGCGCGGTGGCGTAGGGCATGTGGCAATGCAGCACGACCGCGTGGCCCGTGATGCGGTGCACTGCGCCATGGATGAAGAGGGCCGTGGGCTCCACGCGGTGGCGCCCCGCGAGCACTTCGCCGTGCACGTCGATCAGCACGATGTCGTCGGCACCGATCTCGCTCCAGTGCAGGCCGCGCGGATTGATCAGGTAGCGGTCCTGCGCGCCCGGCAGCAGTACGCTGAAATGGTTGCAGACCCCTTCGGACAAGCCGTGGTGGGCAGCCGCGCGCAGCGCGAGCGCAAGGTCTTCGCGCAGCTTGCGCACGGCGGGGCTGGCGTAATCTGAATCGGCGGACATCGACGCTCCCTCGTGGACGTTGGAAAGAAGATTTTCTTCAGATGGCGGCCGCGCCTGTGAAGGCCGCGACGAATTTCTGCGCATCGGCGCGCACGGCCGAAGCCTGCTTGCCCGGCTTATAGAGCGCGGAGCCGATGCCGAAGCCGGCCGCGCCGGCCGCACGCCAATCGGCCATGTTGGCGGGCGTGATGCCGCCCACGGGCATCAGCGGCGTGCCCTGGGGCAGCACCGCGAGCAGGGCCTTCACCACCGCGGGCGATGCGAGCTCGGCCGGAAACAGCTTGAGCCCGGTCGCGCCCGCGGCCAGCGCGCCGAAGGCTTCGGTCGGCGTCAGCACGCCGGGCAGGCAGACCATGCCGAGCCGCACGGCCTCGGCGATCACCTCGGCATTGAAGTTGGGCGACACGACCAGCTCGCCGCCGGCCGCATGCACATAGCGCACCTGCTGCACGTCGAGCACCGTGCCGGCGCCCACCAGGGCCTGCGGAAAGCGCGTGCGCATCAGCGTGATGCTGGCGTAGGGCTTGGGCGAATTGAGCGGCACCTCGAGCAGCCGGAAGCCCGATTCGACGATGGCATCGCCGACGTCGGCGGCCTCGGTCGGCGTGAGCCCGCGCAGGATGGCGACCAGCGGCAGCGCGCGCATCGCGGTTTCGAATTTTTGTTGCGGTGTGGTCATGGCGGATTCCGGTCTGCGTCGAGAAAGCCGGACAGCGCATGCAGCCCGGCCCAGGTGGCTTCGGCGCCGAGCGTGCGCGTGGCGGTGCCGGTGGCGCGCAGCGCCAGGGCATAGCGTTGGGTGAGGGCGGAGGCGCCGATCAGCACGACCTCGCCGGCGGCCTGCAGCGACTGCGTGCGCAGTTCCTCGCCGATCAGCAGGCCCGAGAGATAGCTGGAGAGTTCCGGCGTGGCCATGCGCTCGAACAGCGCCAGCGTGCGCGTGCCGAAGGCGTTGTGCAGCAGGCCGTGGCCGTTCTCGGAGCGCGTCACGCCGTCGAGAAAGGCCGCTTCGTCGAGCGGCGCATCGGCATCGAGCGTGCGCGCAAGAATCGAATGCTGGCTCAGCAGCGCATAGAACTCGCCGGTCATGTAGGTGCGAAAGCCCGCGACGCGGCCCTTCCTGGCCGTGGCCCACTTGTTGTGCGTGCCCGGCAGCACGAAGACGCCTTCGTCGAGGCCGGCGATCGACATGGCGCCGAAGATCTGCACCTCTTCGCCGCGCATGACATCGGGAACGCCGTCATGCTCGTCGCGAAGGCCCGGCACGATGGCAATGCGCGAGCCCGGCCGCACGTCGATGTCGATGATGCTGCGGCCCACTTCGACGCGGCCGGCGGGGCAGGCGCAGTACGGCGCCTCGACCCAGCCCTGCTTGCTGCCGGCCATGCCCGAGATCAGGCAGCGCACGCCTTCGAGGCCCATCCAGTCGCCGAACAGCGCTTCAAAGACCGCGGGGAACCCGCCTTGCGGCACCTTGAGGATGCCGCGCGCATCGCTGCGCTCTTCGAGCACCTTGCCGTCGGCATCGAGCAGTGCGCCGCGCAGTGAACTCGTGCCCCAATCGATGGCGACCAGTCTTGTCATGTCAGTGATTGTCGCGCGGCACGAAGGCCCCGCGGCGACCACGCAGGAAGGCCAGGTCGGCGCCCTGGTCGGCTTGCAGCACCGTGTCGACGTACAGCTTCCAGTAGCCCGAATCGAGCGGCGCCTTGGGCGCGACCCACTTCTCGAGCCGCCTGGCGAGCTCTTCGTCGCTCACGTGCAGGTGCAGCTTGCGGTTGGGCACGTCCAGCTCGACGATGTCGCCGTCCTGCACCAGCGCGAGCGGTCCGCCCGCGGCCGCCTCGGGGGCCGTGTGCAGCACCACCGTGCCATAGGCCGTGCCGCTCATGCGCGCGTCGCTGATGCGGACCATGTCGGTGATGCCCTTGCGCAGCACTTTCGGCGGCAGCGGCATGTTGCCCGACTCGGCCATGCCCGGATAGCCGCGCGGGCCGCAGTTCTTCAGCACCATCACGCAGTGCTCGTCGATGTCGAGGTTCTCGTCGTCGATGCGCTTGTGCAGGTCGTCGGCGCTTTCGAACACCACCGCGCGGCCCTTGTGCACCAGCAGCTCGGGCGTGGCGGCACTGGGCTTGATGATGGCGCCGTTGGGCGCGAGATTGCCGCGCAGCACGCAGATGCCGGCCTTGTCCTTGAAGGGCTCGGCCAGCGGGCGGATCACCTGCGGGTTGTAGTTCTCGGCGTCCTTCACGTTGTCCCACAGTGTCTGGCCGTTGGCCGTGATCACATCCTTGTGCAGGTACTGCGCGATCTCCTTGATGACCACCGGCAGCCCGCCCGCATAGCAGAAGTCTTCCATCAGGAAGCGGCCCGAAGGCTGCAGGTCGACCAGGCAGGGGAGGTCCGAGGCCAGGCGGTCGAAGTCGTCCAGCGAAAGATCGACGCCGATGCGCCCCGCAATGGCCAGCAGGTGGATGACGAGGTTGGTGGAGCCGCCGATGGCCGCATTGACCTTGATGGCGTTCTCGATGGCCTGGCGCGTGAGGATCTTCGACATGTGGAGGTCTTCATGGACCATGTCGACGATGCGCCGCCCCGCCATGCGCGCGAGCACGTTGCGCCGGCCATCCACCGCCGGGTAGGCGGCGTTGCCGGGCAGGCCGATGCCCAGCGACTCGACCATGCTGGCCATGGTGCTGGCGGTGCCCATGGTCATGCAGTGGCCGTGGCTGCGGTGCATGCAGCTCTCGGCCTCGAAGAAGTCCTGCAGCTTGAGCGTGCCGGCGCGCACCTGCTCGCTCATCTGCCACACGCCGGTGCCCGAGCCCAGTTCCTGGCCGCGCCACTTGCCCGAAAGCATCGGGCCGCCGGAGACGCCGATGGTCGGCAGGTCGACGCTGGCCGCACCCATCATGAGCGCGGGCGTGGTCTTGTCGCAGCCCATGAGCAGCACCACGCCGTCCAGCGGATTGCCGCGGATGCTTTCTTCCACGTCCATGCTCGCGAGGTTGCGGTACAGCATGGCGGTGGGGCGCAAGAGCGTTTCGCCGAGCGACATCACCGGGAACTCGAGCGGAAAGCCGCCCGCTTCGTAGACGCCGATCTTCACCTGCTCGGCGAGCGTGCGGAAGTGCGAGTTGCAGGGCGTGAGCTCGCTGAAGGTGTTGCAGATGCCGATGACCGGGCGCCCGTCGAACTGGTCGTGCGGCACGCCCTTGCCCTTGACCCAGCTGCGGTAGATGAAGCCATCGCGGTCATGGCGGCCGAACCATTGCTGGCTGCGCAGGTCTTCGGGTTTTTTCTTGGGGGAAGTGCTCATCGGGTTGTCTCCGTTTGCGACCGCTTGCGGCCCCAAACCTCAGGGTTTGTCCTGCCGATCGATCATTTCAATCATCATATGATAAGTGCGAAGAGCTTGCCGGACCCTTAGTGTTTTCGAGTGTCGGCATATCAAATTTCACATCACGCACATGATCAAGAACATCCACGGTCGCACGCTCGAGCTGCTCGGCGAAGCTGTCGTGGCCGGCCGCTATGCGATCGGTGCGTCGATCCCGGCCGAACCCATTCTGGGCGAGGAGCTCGGCGTGAGCCGCACCGTGGTGCGCGAAGCCATCAAGTCGCTCGCGGCCAAGGGCCTGATCGTGACGGGCCCCAAGGTGGGCACGCGGGTGCTGCCGCAGGACAAGTGGAACTGGTTCGACCCTGACGTCATCACCTGGCAGTCGCGTGCCGGGCTCACGCCCGAGTTCCTGCGCGACCTGCAGGACCTGCGGCGCGTGGTCGAGCCGGCGGCCGTGCGGCTCGCGGCCGAGCGCGCCAGCCCGCAGGACATCGAGGAAATAGAGCGCGCCTACGCCGGCATGAAGGAAGCCGTGGAGAACGGCGGCGACTACGTCACCTTCGACCTGCGCTTTCATACCGGCCTCCTGAGCGCAGCGCGCAACCGCATGCTCGCGCAGATGAGCAAGGCGCTCAACGCACTGCTTCGCACCAGTTTCGAGATATCGACCAGCAAGCCCGACGGTCCCGCGCTTTCGCTGCCGCTGCATCGCGCGGTGCTCGACGCGGTGATTGCGCACGATCCGGCCAAGGCCGAGCAGGCGGTCATCCGCCTCATCGACGGCGCGCGGCAGGACATCGAAGACGTGCTCGGCTCGTCGCGCCGCCGGCTGCCGCGGCTCAGCCGCCCACCGCCGCGGCTCAAGGCCCACTAGCCGGGCAGCCCGGGTCCAGGCGCGAGCCGGTGCAGGTTGCCACAGATTTTTTCACCCACGCTCGTGTTCGAGCATTTCCACCGAAAAAGAAGGAGACACCATGAAAGTCGTCAAGTCGCTGATAGCGCCGACGTTGTTCGCGCTGGGGTTGTTGGCGTCGGCAGGTCCCGCCGCCGCGCAGGAAAAGCTCACCGTCTGGTGGGTCAAGGGCTTCTACAAGGCCGAGGACGATGCGTTGTTTGCGGCCATCAAGAAGTTCGAGGACAAGAACAAGGACGTGAAGATCGAGCTGTCGCAGTACCCGATCCAGGACATGATTCCCAAGACCGTGTCCGCGCTCGACTCCGGCAGCCCGCCCGACGTGGCGTATGCCGACGTGTACGACTTCCAGGTCACGGGCAAGTGGGCCTACGACGGCAAGCTCGAGGACATCGGCAGCGTGCTCGCGCCCATGAAGGACCGCTTCGCGCCCAACACGCTCGAGACCGCCTTCCTCTACAACGACCAGACCAAGAAGAAGGCCTACTACGCGTTCCCGATCAAGCAGCAGACGATGCATATCGAGTACTGGAACGACATGCTCAACGAGGCCGGGTTCAAGGAGTCCGACATCCCCACCGCCTGGAAGGACTACTGGTCGTTCTGGTGCGAGAAGGTGCAGTCCGGCAGCCGCAAGCAGACCGGCAAGCGCACCTTCGGCATCGGCATGCCGATGGGCGTGGATTCGAGCGACTCCTTCTATTCGTTCCTGACCTTCATGGACGCCTACAACGTCAAGCTGGTGGACGACAGCGGCAAGCTGCTGGTGGACGACCCCAAGGTGCGCGCCGGCCTGATCAGCGCCTTGACCGACTACACCACGCCCTACACGAAGGGCTGCACGCCGCCCTCGTCGACCAGCTGGAAGGACCCGGACAACAACGTCGCCTTCCACAACAAGACGACCGTGATGACGCACAACGCGACCATCTCCATTGCCGCCAAGTGGCTCGACGATTCGAACAACGCCTCGCTCACGCCCGAGCAGCGCGAGGAAGCGCGCAAGAACTACACCGAGCGCATCCACACGGCGGGCTTTCCGAACAAGCCTGACGGCAGCAAGATGGTCTACCGCTCCGCGGTGAAGACCGGCGTGGTGTTCAAGGACGCCAAGAACAAGGCGCGCGCCAAGGAGTTCGTTGCCTTCCTCATGCAGGAAGAGAACCTCACGCCGTACGTCGAGGGTTCGCTCGGCCGCTGGTTCCCGGTGACCAAGGCCGCGCAGGCGAGCCCGTTCTGGAAGGCCGACCGCCATCGCCTGTCGGTGTTCAACCAGTACGCCGCCGGCACCGTGACCTTCGAGTTCACCAAGAACTACAAGTTCACCGTGCTCAACAACGAGAACGTCTGGGCCAAGGCCATGAGCCGCGTCGTCACCGACAAGGTGCCGGTGGACAAGGCGGTCGACGAGCTGATCGCGCGCATCAAGACGGTCGCGGCGCAGTAAGCCGCATCCCCAAAACACCTTCACCGGGCCGACTCGCATGAGCTCCACTGCCACCGCCGCGCCATCCCTGGCGCCTGTTGTCAATCTCGGGGCGCGGCACGCGCGCTGGCAGTTCTGGGGCGCGGTCATGGTCGTGCCCTACCTGCTGGTGTTCGTGGTGTTCGTGCTCTATCCGGTGGGGTACGGGCTGTGGCTCGCGCGCCATCCGCAAAGTTACGTCAAGCTGGTCGAAGACCCGATCTTCTTCCGCTCGGTGATCAACACGGCCATCTTCCTGGTCGTGGCGATCAACATCAAGATGCTCGTGGCCCTGGTGCTTTCGGGCTTCTTCGTGACATCGCGCTGGTGGATCAAGATCGTCTCGGCGGTCTTCATCCTGCCATGGGCGATGCCCTCCATTCCCACCATCCTGTCGGTCCGCTTCATGCTCAACCCCGAGTGGGGCGTGATCAACAGCACCATCTTCCGCCTCACCGGCGCGGATGGTCCCAACTGGCTCAACGATCCTTCGCTGGCACTGGCCCTGGCGATGGTGGTGCACGTATGGAAGTCGCTGCCGTTCTGGACGCTGATCCTGGTGGCAGGGCGGCTGGCCATTCCTGCCGAACAGTATGAAGCCGCTTCGGTCGACGGCGCCTCGACGTGGCAGAAGTTCCGCTTCGTGAGCTGGCCCGCGCTGAAGACGCTCTACGTCACGTCCCTCATTCTTTCGATGATCTGGACGCTGGGCGACTTCAACAGCGTCTACCTGCTGACCGGCGGCGGACCTGCCGACCTGACGCACGTGCTCGCAACCTTGGGCATCCGCTATCTGCGGCTGGACCAGGTCGACCTGTCGATGGCATCGATCGTGGTGGCGCTGCCGCTCGTCCTGCCACTCGTCTACTTCATGATGAAAAGGCTCTCGAAATGAGCCCCCACGCTCACCACTTCGTGTGTTCGCTGCCCCCCGGGGGGGCGCTCGCCCTCCTAGAGGCGGCTCGTCGGAGGACGATATGAAACGCTGGACCCCCAAGGCCATAGCGACCGAGGCCAAGCTGCTGCTGATCGGCATTCCGGTGCTGCTCTGGACGCTGATTCCGGTCTACCACATGGTGCTGTTCGCGATCTCCTCCAAGGACTCCGCGACCTCGGGCCACCTGTGGCCCAAGAACCCGACGCTGGACAACTTCCGCATCGTGTTCCAGCAGAAGCACTTCTACCTGGACCACTTCTGGCTGCAGCTGGGGAACTCGCTGCTGATCGCACTGTCGGTCGGGGCGCTCACGCTGTTCGTCGCAACCACGGCCGCGTTCGCGATCAGCCGGCTGCGCGTGCGCGGCGGGCGCACGGTGATGAACCTGGCGCTCTTCACCTACTTCATTCCCGCGGCCTTTCTTGCCGTGCCCATGTACAAGACCATGGGCAACTACGGCCTGCTCAACAGCCAGTGGGCGCTGATCCTTGCCATGGTGACCATCGCCTCGCCGTACTGCATCTGGGTGCTCAAGCAGGCCTCCGACAAGCTGCCCTACGAGCTCGACGAGGCCGCGCGCATGGACGGCGCCTCGCCGCTGCAGCTGTTCCGCCTGGTGTACCTGCCGCTGATGGTGCCGTCGCTGGTGGCGGTGGGCACCTATTCGCTGCTGCTGGCATGGAACGAATACCTCTACGCCTTCCTGCTGCTGTCGAACGACAGGAGCGTGACCTTGGCGGTGGCGCTCGGCAACTTCCTTTCGGCCGACGATTCGCCGTGGGAGCTGCTGATGGCCACCGGCCTCATCTATGCATTGCCGCCCGCGGCGATCTACTACGCCTTCAAGCGCTACATGGTGGGCGGCCTCACTGCAGGCGCCGTCAAGAGCTGAGCGAACCCTGGGAATAAAAATGGCATCCGTATCCTTTCGCAATATCCAGAAATCCTTCGGCAAGGTCCAGATCATCCAGGGCCTGAGCTTCGACATCACCGACGGCGAGTTCGTGGTGCTGGTCGGGCCCTCGGGCTGCGGCAAGTCGACCTTGCTGCGCATGCTCGCGGGCCTGGAGGACATCAGCGGCGGCGAGATCATGATCGACAGCCGCGTGGTCAACGACCTCGAGTCCAAGGACCGCGACATCGCCATGGTGTTCCAGAGCTACGCGCTCTATCCGCACATGACGGTCGGCGAGAACATGGGCTTCAGCCTGAGGCTGCGCAATGCCGAGAGGTCGGTGACCGACGAGCGCGTGGCGCGCGCCGCGAAGATCCTCAACCTCGATGCACTGCTCGGGCGCTATCCGCGCGAGCTGTCGGGCGGCCAGCGCCAGCGCGTGGCCATGGGGCGCGCCATCGTGCGCGACCCCAAGGTGTTCCTGTTCGACGAGCCGCTCTCCAACCTCGACGCCAAGCTGCGCGTGGCCATGCGTGCCGAGATCAAGGCGCTGCACCAGCGCCTGAAGACCACCACCGTCTACGTGACGCACGACCAGATCGAAGCCATGACCATGGCCGACCGCATCGTGGTGATGCACGACGGCATCGTCGAGCAGATCGGCACGCCGCTCGACCTGTACGACCGCCCCGACAACCTGTTCGTCGCGCAGTTCATCGGCTCGCCGTCGATGAACGTGATCGAGGGCACGGTGCGGCGCTCGGGCGGCGAATGCCATGTCGAGGCACATGGCGCACGCTGGCCCGTGCCGCCGGGCACCTCGGCGCCCGATGGCCAGCCGGTGCACTACGGCATCCGCCCCGGCGACATCACGCTGGGCGGCGGCAGCGGCGTCGATGCGCAGGTGATCGTGGTCGAGCCCACGGGCGCCGAAACCGAACTGCTGGTACAGGTCGGCGAAGCCAAGCTGGTGCTCGCGGTGCATGGCCGCGTCGACGCGCAGCCCGACCAGACCGTGGGCCTGGCGATCGATGCCAACCGCGTGCACCTGTTCGACCGCCAGAGCGGCCGGCGCATGCCCTGAGCTTTCGGCTCAGTCGGTGCGCAGCCGCAGCAGCGCGCGCACGAAGCCGTGGTCCGAGCGCGAGCGGTCCCGGCCTTCGTGCAGGTGGTCGTTGAAGTAGTCGACCCGGCGCACGTCGCCCAGGCTGCGCCGGCTCGTCGCAACGAACTCCTCGCTCACGAAGATCTGGTCGAGCACGGCCGGAAAGCCCTGGTGGATGTGCGAATAGGCCACGTCCTTCTTGAGTGCCGATTCGCCCTGCATCTCGTAGGCGTTGAACAGCGCCACGTCGCGCGCGGCCTTGTCGTAGGCCACCTCGGAGGTGGCGGCCACCAGCTGCGTGGTGACGCTGTGCGGGTCGTCGTTGAAGTCGCCCATTACCACCAGCGGCGTGTTGGTGCCCTGCAGCAGGTCGATCACGATGCAGCGCAGAGCCGCCGCCTCGACGCCGCGCATGACCAGCGAGCGCAGCGAAGCCATCACGCCGACCTTGCGGTCCTCCCGGTCTTCCAGGGCATGGCCCTGCGCGTCCTGCAGGAACTTCGGCCGCTTGGACTTGAGGTGCACCGTGAGCACGTGCACCTGCTGCCCGTGCTTCATGCGCAGCGTGGCCAGAAGGGGCGGGCGCTCGAAGCGCGTGTGCGGGCCCAGGCCCGGCACCTCGACCCCGAAGCCGGGCGGAAAGTCGACGAAGGACCGGACCTCGTCCACCTGCAGCCGCGTGGCAATGCCGACCCGAGGCGTGCCCTGCGCGCCCGGCCGTGCAGGCGTGCCCGGCGGGCTCGCGGGCGGCGGCGTGTTCTCCGCGCCGGGGACCGAGACGAAGTCGTAGCGCAGGCCGCTGCGCGCAATGGCGGCCTTCAGCGCGCTCTCGTCCCAGACCTCCTGCACCGCGAGCACATCGGCATTGAGCGCGTGGAAGCGCTCGCCGGTCCAGGCGATCTTGCGTTCGTATTCGCGCTCGTCGTAGGCGTCCTGGTTCTCGTAGTACACCCGGTGCGGGTTCGCGAGATTCAGCAGGTTGCAGGTGGCGACGAAGAGCGTGGCGTAGTTGGGCGGGATGTCTTGCATGGCACGCGATTGTGTCCGCTGCGGCCGGCGCGCGGGAGAGGCCATACCGGCGGCGCAAAAGACAAAGGGCACCGAAGTGCCCTTTGTCCTTGTTACGGGGTAGATGTTGCTTCTACGCGCTGCGCCGATCAGCGCCCGAACGAGCGTCCGCCGCCGCTGCCGGAGCGGTTGCCACCGCCACCGCCGCCGTAGCCGCCGCCACCCGAACGGCCACCGCCGCCCGAACGGTTGCCGCCGTAGCCGCCACCGCCGCCGCCTGGACGGCCGCGACCGCGGCCGCCACCCATGTGGTCGACGCTGGTGCGCAGCGGATCCGGCTGGCCGTCGCCGCCGGCGACCGCTTCGGCGCGCAGGTGCGCGACCTGGTTGGCCTGGGTCGGGCTGTGGCTGTTGCCGTGATGGCGCGGTTGGCGCTCGTCATGCGGCAGATGGTTCTGCGGCGCATGGTGCGGCGCGCGTGCCGGGCCTTGCGGTCCGCGGCCTTGTGCCGGGCGGGCGCCCTGGCCGCGCGGGCCCTGGCCTTGCCCCTGGCCGCCGCCATTGGCATTGCGGCCCTGGCCGCCGCCGCCCTGGCCGCCACCGCGGCGTTGCCCGCCGCCGTTGCCGCCACCACCACCGCCGGCGCGCTCGCCGCCGCCCTGGCCGGCCTTGTTCTCGCGGATGCGCTGCAGCATCTCGGTGCGGGCAGCCTTGGCGGCCGCCTGCATCACGTCGCGGCTCGGCGGACGGCCGGCGCCGCCCCAGATCGTCTGGCGACCCATGGCGATCGGTTCGGCGCGTTCGCCTTCCTCGGGGCCGAAGCCTTCGACGAACTGCACCGGAATCGTCTGCTTGGTGAAGCGTTCGATTTCCTGCATGAAGCCTTCTTCGTCCATGCAGACGAAGCTCACGGCCTCGCCGCTCGAACCGGCGCGGCCGGTGCGGCCGATGCGGTGCACGTAGTCTTCGCTGACGTTCGGGATCTCGTAGTTCACGACGTGCGGCAGCTCGTCGATGTCGATGCCGCGGGCCGCAATGTCGGTGGCCACCAGCGCGCGGATGTCGCCGCTCTTGAAGCCGGCCAGCGCCTGGGTGCGGGCGCTCTGGCTCTTGTTGCCGTGCAGCGCCATCGCCTCGATGCCGTTCTTGGTGAGGAATTCGGCCACGCTGTTGGCGCCGAACTTGGTGCGCGTGAACACGAGCACCTGGCTCCACTTGTTCTCGTTGATGATGTGCGCGAGCAGCGCCTTCTTCTTGCCGCGGCCCACCGGGTGGATCACCTGCGTGATGCGCTGCACGGTGGTGTTGCGCGGCGTCACCTGGATGCTCTGCGGGTTCTTGAGCAGCGTGGCGGCCAGGTCGCGGATCTCGTCGCTGAAGGTGGCCGAGAACAGCAGGCTCTGCTTTTCCTTGGGCACCAGGGCCAGGATCTTCTTCACGTCATGGATGAAGCCCATGTCGAGCATGCGGTCGGCTTCGTCGAGGATCAGCATCTGGACCTGGCTCAGGTCGAGCATGCCCTGCTGCTGCAGGTCGAGCAGGCGGCCGGGGGTGGCCACGAGGATGTCGACGCCCTTCTTGAGCTTGCTGATCTGCGGGTTCATGCCCACGCCGCCGAAGATCACGGTGGAGTCGAGCTCCAGGTACTTGCCGTAGGTGCGCACCGACTCCTCGACCTGGGCCGCGAGTTCGCGCGTGGGCGTGAGCACCAGCGCACGGATGCCGATGCCGCCGAACTTGTTGGTGGCGCTCGCGCCCGTGCTGAGCTTGTGCAGCATGGGCAGCGTGAAGGCAGCGGTCTTGCCGGTGCCGGTCTGGGCGCCGCCCAGCAGGTCGTGGCCTTCGAGGACCGCGGGAATGGCTTGCGCCTGGATGGGGGTGGGGGTGTCGTAACCGTGCTCGTGCACAGCCTTCAAGATGGCGGGAGCCAGCTTCAGTTCGTCAAAATTCATTGGAAACAATAAGCGCCATACACGGCGCAGTGGCATCGGCCCGCTTGGCGTCTTGTGTGACGCCGAGCCAGTCAAGGCTGATGAAGGTCAGGGGTGGGAGCCGGAAAGTCCGCCCTCGCAAGAGGGTTGAAAGGCGCTTTCTTCGTCCCCGGCAGAGAGCCGGTGTTGCGGGCAACTGGACCCGGCAACGGTGTGTATTGTCGCATGAGTCGATAATCCATGGTTTGCCGCGTCCGAAAGCTTCTTCGGGCGCCCGCACTTTTTCCCCAATTTCCGCTACCCAAGGTAACTATCCACAGATGGCTCAATACGTCTATTCGATGAACCGCGTCAGCAAGACCGTGCCGCCCAAGCGGCAGCTCTTGAAAGACATTTCGCTCTCTTTCTTCCCCGGCGCCAAGATCGGCGTGCTCGGCCTGAACGGTTCGGGCAAGTCCACGCTGCTCAAGATCATGGCGGGTGTGGACAAGGAGTTCGAGGGCGAGGCGCTGCCCATGCCGGGCATGACGATCGGCTACCTGGAGCAGGAACCCAAGCTCGATCCCGAGCACACGGTGCGCGAATCGGTCGAAGAGTCCATGGGCGCGGTGTTTGCGGCCAAGGCGCGCCTCGAAGAGGTGTACATCGCCTATGGCGCCGAAGACGCCGACTTCGACGCGCTGGCGGCCGAGCAGGCCCAGCTCGAAGCCATCATCGCCACCGCCGGCACCGATTCCGAGCACCAGCTGGAGATCGCCGCCGATGCCCTGCGCTTGCCGCCATGGGACGCGAAGATCGGCCTGCTGTCAGGCGGCGAGAAGCGGCGCGTGGCGCTGTGCCGCCTGCTGCTGTCCAAGCCCGACATGCTGCTGCTCGACGAACCCACCAACCACCTGGACGCCGAATCGGTGGAGTGGCTCGAAGTGTTCCTGCAGCGCTTCACGGGCACCGTGGTGGCCATCACCCACGATCGCTACTTCCTGGACAACGCGGCCGAGTGGATCCTGGAAATGGACCGCGGCCGCGGCATTCCCTGGAAGGGCAACTACAGCACCTGGCTCGAGCAGAAGGGCGAACGCCTGGCGCAGGAGCAAAAGAGCGAAGAAGCCCACGCCAAGGCGCTGAAGAAGGAACTGGAGTGGTCGCGCCAGAACCCGAAGGCACGCCAGGCCAAGAGCAAGTCGCGCCTCGCCCGCTTCGAAGAGCTGAGCGACATGGAATACCAGAAGCGCAACGAGACGCAGGAAATCTTCATTCCTGTGGCGGAGCGGCTGGGCCAGCAGGTGTTCGAGTTCCACAACGTCAGCAAGTCCTTCGGCGACCGCATGCTGATCGACAACCTGAGCTTCACCGTGCCGCCGGGCGCGATCGTCGGCATCATCGGCCCGAACGGCGCCGGCAAGTCGACGCTCTTCAAGCTGCTCGCGGGCAAGGAAAAGCCGGATTCGGGCGAGGTCGTCATCGGCCAGACCGTGAAGATGGCCTTTGTCGACCAGCACCGCGACGAACTCGCCAACAACAAGACCGTGTGGGAAGACATCTCGAACGGGCTGGACATCATCAACGTCGGCAAGTTCCAGATGGCGAGCCGCGCCTATGCGGGCCGCTTCAACTTCAACGGCGCCGACCAGCAGAAGAAGGTCGGCACGCTGTCGGGCGGCGAGCGCGGCCGGCTGCACCTGGCCAAGACACTGATCGCGGGCGGCAACGTGCTGCTGCTGGACGAACCGTCGAACGACCTGGACGTGGAAACGCTGCGCGCGCTCGAAGACGCGCTGCTCGAGTTTGCCGGCACCGTGATGGTCATCAGCCACGACCGCTGGTTCCTCGACCGCATCGCCACCCACATCCTCGCGGCCGAAGGCGACAGCCAGTGGACCTTCTTCGACGGCAACTACCAGGAGTACGAAGCCGACAAGAAGAAGCGCCTGGGCGAAGAAGGTGCCAAGCCCAAGCGCATGCGCTACAAGGCACTCAAGTAAGCCTCAGGGTGCTTCGACAAGAGCGCGCGGTTCCGCAAGGGGCTGCGCGCTTTTTTCATCGTCCGCCGCAAACACCTCGCGCGCCGCCGCCAGGCCGTTGAGCGCGGCCGGAAAGCCCGCGTACACCGCCATCTGCATGATGGTCTCGACGACCTCGGTGCGCGTGACGCCCACGTTGAGCGCGCCCTGGATGTGCACCTTGAGCTGCGGCGCGGCATTGCCCATGGCGGTGAGCGCGGCCACCACCGCGATCTCGCGCGAACGCAGGTCGAGGCCGGGGCGCGAGTAGATGTCGCCGAACGGAAACTCGATCAGGAGGCGTGCGAAGTCGGGTGCGATGCCGGCCAGGCTCTCGACGACCTTGACGCCGCCTTCACCGTCGATCTGCTGGAGTCTGGCGAGTCCGCGCTCGTAGCGCAGGTTGTTGTCGTTGCCGTTGTGGCTTGCTTGTGCGTTGGTCATCGCTCGTCTTTCCTTCGGGGGCTGTGCCCGTTGACGAGGGACGCTTCCTGTCGATAGCGCGGTAGTGCGCGATCTTCAGCGACAGCGCCTGCATGGATTGCTGCAGCGCCGCCACCTTGGCCTGGACTTCGGCAAGATGCTGTTCGAGCATCTGGCGCCGCTCCCCGACACTGGCGTCCCCCTGGCTTCGAAGCCTGGCGAAGGCCTGCATGCCCTGGATGGGCATGCCGGTCTCGCGCAGGCGCAACAGGAAGGCCAGCCAGTCCAGGTCGGCGCTCGCGTAGCGGCGCTGGCCACCCGGTGCACGGGGCACCGCGGCGATCAGTCCGATGCGTTCGTAGTAGCGCAGCGTGTCGGCCGTGAGGCCGGTGCGCCGCGCGACTTCCGCAATGGTCAGGTGGACTTCCATGGCGGGAATTCTCGAAGTTGGAGCGCGCTCCAAGTCAAGCGCTTTTTGCGGCTTCTTCGGTCGGCGGTGTGCGGGGCGCGAAATCGCCGGGCTGCGGCCAGCGCATCTGCACGCGCCTTTGCACCGTGTGGATGTTGTTGCGCAGCGCATAGAGCTCGTCGGCATACGACAGCGGAACGGCCACCTTGTTGACCACGCGGTCGAGCTCCTCGAGTTCGTCGAGCAGTTCGTCGCGCCCGCCCTGGCGCGCATCGACCTTGGCCTCGATGTCGCGCAGCCGCGCATACCAGCGGAACACGCGGCGGCGCACGCGGAACTGGTAGAGCGGCGGCACCAAGCGGCTCAGCGGCAGCATCAGCACCAGCAGGCCGCCGAGCACCAGCCACATGCGCTCGATCAGGTTGCTGGCCCAGAACGGCAGGTAGCGCTGCCAGAACGGCGGCGTGCCGTTGATGGCGCGGTCGCCCTCGGGGCTCACGGGCAGTTCGCTGGTGCGCGTGTTGGGAAAGTCGCGTGCGCGGTTGAACCAGCCGGCGTCGCTGTGCACGCTCTGCGCGGCCTCTGCGAAGAGCTGGCGCAGCGCGGAGTGGGTCTTGTCGCGCGAAAGCAGCGAGGTGGTGGCCGCGAGCAGCGAAACGTCCGTGGGCGGCAGGTCTTTCGACAGGTCGACCACGCCGCGCGGCAGCGTCACCGCCGAGAGAAACGGAAAACGCCGCGTGTACGCATCGGCCTGGCCGAAGTCCATGAGCTTGATGTCGGGCGCGCGCAGCAGCCGCTGCACCTGCGGCGACTGCGGCGCCGAGGCCAGCACGATGGCATCGAGCAGGCCGGCCTGCAGCGCTTCGGCCGCGGCCGCCTGTTCGAGGTTGGAAAGCAGCAGCGCATCGGGCTCGAGGTGGTTGGCCTTGAAGAGCCTTTCCATGATCTCGGGCAGGCCGCTGCCCGCCAGGTCGACGTTCACGCGCAGGCCACGCAGCTGGGCGAGCGAGGTCAGCGTGGCCGTCTTGCGGTCGATCTTCTGCGCGCTGTCGGCGCGGTAGAAGAGCCAGATCGGCTCGAAGAACAGGCTGCCGAGCGAGGTGAGGCCGGCTTCCTCGTCGGCTACGGGGTCGGCGCTGCCGCCGCGCACGAAGCCCACGTCGGCGCCGCCGCTGCGCAGCAGTTCGAGGTTTTCGGAAGAGCCCGTGGTGGCCTTGAGCTCCACCTCGATGCCGCTGCTCTTGAGCAGCTCGGCATAGCGCTTGCCGAACTGCGAATAGGCGCTGCCGGTGGGGCCGGTCGCCAGCGTCACATGCTTGGGCGGCTGCGGCTGCAGCCACCAGTAGGCGGCAATCAGGAGGCCGATCACGAGGAACACGACGGGACCGGCCGAGGCGATCAGGTCGCGGATCGACAGCAGGATCAGCTTCAGTGTCTTGGGCATGGCCATGGGGTACTCAACCTTTCGTTGCGGCGAGATCGGCCGCGCACGGCACGTGCAGCTCGCCAACGGTCACGGAGCGCGCCGCCAGCACCGCGCGCAGGGTGGCGCGCGCCACCGCTTCGGCCGCCATGGTGCCGAGCACGGTCATGCCGGGGCGGGATTCGGCACCGGGGCCTTCGAGCGGAATGCGGCCGGTGGCCAGCGCAAACAGCGTGTCGCCGTCGCTCATGGTGTGCACCGGGTTGATGGCGCGCGCCAGGCCGTCGTGCGCCACGCTCGCAAGGCGGTTGGCCTGCACCTTCGTCAGCACCGCGTCGGTCGCGATCACGCCGAGCGTGGTGTTGGTGCCCGCGAGCAGGGGCTTGGGCAGCTCGCCGCGCAAGAGCGCGCGGCGGGTGTCGAGCAGCGCGCGGCCGTCCTCGGTGCGCGCGCCGGCCACCGGCTGCGCGGTGTCGGGGTCGATCACGTCGCCCAGCGCGTTGACCGCGATCAGCGCGCCCACCGTCACGCCGCCCACGGTGACCGAGGCGGTGCCGATGCCGCCCTTCATCGCGCGGTGCACGCCGAAGAGCTTGCCCACGAGCGCACCGCTGCCGGCGCCCACGTTGCCTTCTTCCGGCGCATCGCGGGTGGCAGCTTCGCAGGCCGCATAGCCGGCGGCGGCGTCGGGGCGGATGCGCGCATCGCCCATGGGCAGGTCGAACAGCACGGCGGCCGGCACGATGGGCAGGGTGCCGAAGCGCACGTCCATGCCGACGTTGCGCTCCTCGAGCCAGCGCATCGCGCCTTCGGCCGCGGCCAGGCCCCAGGCGCTGCCGCCCGCGAGCATCACGCCGTGCACCTGCTGCACCAGGTTGCCGGGCGAGAGCAGGTCGGTCTCGCGCGTGCCCGGCGCGGCGCCGCGCACGTCGACGCCGGCCACCGCGCCCTCGCGCGCGAGGATCACGGTGCAGCCGGTGGGCCGGCGCGTATCGGAGAAATGGCCGACTTCGATGCCGGCCACATCGGTGATGGCGCCGGCAGACGAAGCAGCGGAAGGGGACAAAGCGGATGACGGAGCAGGCATGGCGGCCGATTATGGGACCGCCCCTCTACGATAGGCCCCCATGACAGTTGCAAGAAGTTTCTCCGGCGAGGGCGCGGGACGCCACGTGGCCGTGATCGGCGCAGGCGCCGTGGGCAGCGCGACCGCCTTCGAGGCCCTGCGCGCCGGCCTGCGCGTGACGGTGGTGGAGCCCGGCGAACCAGGTGGCCCGCAGGCCACGAGCTACGGCAATGCGGGTTGGCTCTCGTCGCATTCCGTGGTGCCGCCCGCGCTGCCCGGCGCCTGGCGCAAGGTGCCGGGCTGGCTGGCCGATCCGCTGGGGCCGCTCGCGCTGCGCTGGCGCCACCTGCCGCGGGCCTTGCCCTGGCTGCTGCGCTACCTGGCCTCGGGCTGGACCGAGGCGCGCGTGCAGCGCACGGCCGACGCACTGCGCACGCTGCTGGCCGATGCGCCGGCGCTGCATGCCCGGCTCGCCGCCGAGGCCGGCGTGCCGCAGCTCATCGAGCGGCGCGGCCTGCTGCATGCCTACCGGTCGCGCGAGGAATTCGAGGGCGACGCGCTCGGCTGGCGCGTGCGCGGGCGCACCGGCGTGCACTGGGAGGAATGGCCGGCGGCCGAACTGCGCCGGCGCGAGCCCGACCTGGACGCGCGCTACACGCTCGGCATCTTCGTGCCCGAAGCGGGGCACTGCCGCAATCCCGGTGCCTATGTGGCGGCGCTCGCGCGGCATGTGCAGGAGGCCGGCGCGCAGCGCGTGGCGGCACGCGCCACCGGCTTTCGCATCGAGGGCGGGCGGCTGCGCGCGGTGCGCACCGATGCGGGCGAGATCGCCTGCGACGCCGCCGCCATCTGCGCCGGTGCGAGCTCGGGCCCGCTGGCCGCGGCGGCCGGATCGCCGGTGCCGCTCGAATCCGAGCGCGGATACCACGTGGTCGTCGAAGGCGCTTCGGTGGGGCCGCGCACGCCGACGATGGTGGCCGATGGCAAGCTCATCGCGCACTGGATGGACGGCGGCCTGCGCGCGGCTGGCCAGGTCGAGATCGGCGGGCTCGATGCCCCGCCGGACTGGCGGCGCGCGGAGATCCTGCACCGGCACCTGCTGTCGATGTTTCCGGCGCTTGCCGCCCAGCCGCCGCAGGCGGTGGCCGTGAAGCACTGGCTCGGCCACCGGCCCAGCCTGCCCGATGGGCTGCCCTGCATCGGCGCGTCCGCGGCCAGTGCGGACATCGTGCTGGCCTTCGGGCATGGGCACGTGGGCCTGTGCGGTTCGGCGCGCACCGGCAGGCTCGCGGCGCAATTGCTCGCGGGCACCGCGCCCGAGACGGCGCTGGCGCCTTTCGATCCCGCCCGCTTCGGCTGACGCGCGGCGCGGTCTTCCTCAGCGGTAGCCCTGGTAGACGCGGCTGCCGCCATCGGCCAGCACCAGCAGCACATCGTAGGGATCGCGCCGATCGCCATAGGCGGCGCCGTCCATGCCCGGCGATCCGACCGGCATGCCAGGGACGGCGAGGCCGATGGCCTTGGGCTTTTCGCGCAGCAGCCTGTGCACCTCGCGCGCGGGCACGTGGCCTTCGAGCGCATAGCCGCCGACCAGGCCGGTGTGGCACGAGCCCAGCGCGGCGGGAATGCCGAGCCGCGTGCGCGCGGCGCTGTTGCCAGCATCGTGCACGCGGGTAGCGAAGCCGTTCGCCTCGAGGTGCTTGACCCAGTCCTGGCAGCACCCGCAGTTCGGGTCCTTCCAGATCTCGACCATCGGTGCGGCGGCCGATGCGGCCAACGGCCATGCCGCCATGGATGCGAGCGCGAGCAGCGGGGCGGCGCGCAGAAGAAGGGTGCGTCTTTGCATGGCTTGTTTCTCCTCAGGACGGCAGCTGCGCGCGGGCCTTGTCGGCCCACGCCTGCAGGTTGTCGAGCAGGTCTTTCTGGCTGAAGGAGCAGCTCTCCTCGCTGAACAGCGCGCTCGATTCGAGCCGGTCGAGCAGGTTCAGCAGCACCTCGCCATAGCGCGGCGGCAGGGCCGCGAGCAGTTCGCTGCTCGCACGCGCCTCGTTCGAAAGTGTGGCGACCGATCCGCCGCCGCCTTGCAGCGCCGCGATGCCGCCGCCGATGGTTTCGAGTTGCCGTGCGGCGGTGTTCATGGCGAAGCCTTTCCGGGTGGCGGCAGCGAGAGGCCGCGTTCGCGCATCAGGTCGCGCAGCACGTCGGGGTAGTCGGTGATGAGGCCGTCCGCGCCCCAGTCCATCAGCCGCAGCATGTCGGCGCGCTGGTTCACGGTCCAGGGCAGCACCTTGAGGCCGAGGCCTTGCGCTTCCTTGATGGCGGGCCGTGTCAGGTCGTTGTAGGCCGGCGACCAGATGACGGGCCCGCCCGCCGTGCCGGCCGCGGCCTTGACCAGCTGCGGCGTCGACGCGAACTGCGCCGCGTCGAGGCCGGCCGTCCAGCGGCTGTCCTTGAGCGTGCGCGCGGAGCTCAGGTAGGCCCGCGGCAATTGCGGCGCAAGCTGGCCGACCAGCGCAAGCGTGCGCCAGTCGAAGCTCTGGACGGTCACCCGGCCGCCCATCTGCGCCTTGTCGATCTCGGCGAGCAGGGCGCGCACCATCGGCTCGGGCGCGGCGGTTTCGTCGGGCTTGGTGGGGTCGATCTTGGTCTCGATGTTGAAGCGCACCGTGGCCGCCGCGGCGCCGCGTGCCCGCACATGGTCGAACAGCGCGGCCAGGGTCGGAATGCGCTCGCCGTCGCGCGGCAGCTGCAGCGCGAACTGCTTGCCGTAGTTGCTCGCGGGATTCAGCCGGCCGACGTCGTAGCTCTGAAGCTGGGCCAGCGTCAGGGAGCGGACGGTGGGGCCGGTCTTCGATGCGAGCCACGCACCGTTCGCGTCGCGCGTGTGGTCGGCATTGAGCGCGGTGTCGTGCGAGATCACGACCACGCTGTCGGCCGTGAGCCCGATGTCGAGTTCAAGCGTGTTCACGCCCAGGTCGATCGCGTTCGAGAACGCGGCCAGCGTGTTCTCGGGTGCGAGCCCGCGCCCGCCGCGATGCGCCTGCAGGTCGAAGTGCTGCTTTGCCGTGGGGAGAATGGCCGCGCAGCCCGCAACGAGCAACGCGGCGGCAAGCAGTGGGTATTTCATTTCAGCTGCACCTTGATGCCGTCGTCCTGCACCGTGATGTCGCCGATCTCGTAGGTCTTGCGCCCCACCGTGAGTTCTTCGGCCGTGAAGCTGCGCAGCACCTGCCCCTGCAGCAGCTCCTGCGCCACCACCGCGCCCACCTGCTGCAGGCGTTCCGCATCGCGGCCCTGCACGCCCTGCAGCTCGAGGCGCTCGGCCTTGGGATGGTCCAGGCGCAGCGCGCGCGCCGCGGCGTCGTAGCGCAGCGCGCTGCTGACCGAGACCACGCCCTGTACCGGCGAGGCGGCCAGCAGGGGGCTGGCAATGGTCAGCGTGGCCGTGATGGCCGCGCGGTTGCCGCGTGCGTCCAGGCCCAGCTGCGGGTCGCGCAGCCCGACCATGAAGATCTCGGCATAGCGCTCGGCCACCGGAAAGCGCTTGGCGATCTGCGCCTGCAGTTCGTCGCGCGTGGCGGTGTATTCGCTGGTGAAGAAGTTGAAGCCGGCCAGCGCGGCAAGCGGCACTTGCAGGGCCGCGGCGCCGCACAGCGCGCGCAGCATCCAGCGGCGGGAGGTGGTGAAGGGCAGGGAGCGGATTTGCATACGCCTCGGAGCTTGCCACAGCCCGCGAGGTTCCGGCCAGTACGGCCTCCGGCCGGCGCGCTGGGCCCATGCTGCTATGCGAACAGGAAAATCTCCTACGCGGCGCCGCCGCCCGGCACGCCACGGTCGAGGCTACGGAACAAAAAGACCAACGATGCAGGGCACGACGCGAATCGGAATTTCTGGCTGGCGCTATGCGCCATGGCGCGGCCGCTTCTATCCCAAGGGGCTCCCGCAGCGGCTCGAGCTCGACTTTGCATCGCGCATGCTGCCCACCATCGAGATCAACGGCTCGTTCTATTCACTGCAGCGCCCCGTGTCCTACCAGGCATGGCACGACGCGACGCCCGAGGATTTCGTGTTTGCGGTGAAGGGGCCGCGCTACATCACCCACAACCTGCGGCTCAAGGAACCGCGCGCCGCACTGGCCAACTTCTTTGCCTCGGGCGTGTTTGCGCTGGGCGCCAAGCTCGGGCCCATCCTCTGGCAGCTGCCGCCGTCCTTCGCCTACGACGCCGATCGCCTCGAGGAATTCCTGGCGCTGCTGCCCAGGGACGGCCGCTCCGCCCTCAAGCTCGCGCGGCAGCACAACGAGAAGCTCAGCGACGAGCGTGCGTTGCTGAAGGCGCCCGCAAAGCTGCGCATCCGGCATGCGGTGGAAGTGCGCCATGCGAGCTTCGCGAATGCAGACTTCATCGCGATGCTGCGCCGCCATGGCGTCGCGCTGGTGGTGGCCGACACGGCGGGGCGCTGGCCGCTGCTCGAAGACCTGTGCGCCGACTTCGTCTACATGCGGCTGCACGGAGACAAGGAGCTCTACGCGAGCGGCTACGACGATGCCGCGCTCGACCGCTGGGCCGAGCGCATCGACGCCTGGCGACATGGACGGCAGGTGAAGGATGCAAGGCTGGCCGTGCCTTCGCGCCGGCTCTCCGGCCGCAAGGGGCGCGACATGTTCTGCTACTTCGACAACGACGTCAAGGTGCACGCGCCCTACGACGCCGCGCACCTGGCGGCCCGGCTCGGCGTGGCCACCGGGCTGGGGGAGGACGACAACTTCGAAGCGCCGCCGGACATGGCCGTGCGAAAGCCGGCGCGTGCGCGCTCCGGCCGCACGTAGCGCGGCGCCCGCGTACCGCTTCAGTCGTGCAGCGACGAGAGAAACTGCTTCAGCTCGGCCGTCTGCGGATTGCCGAAGATGTCGGCCGGCGGCCCCATCTCGTGCACGCGGCCCTGGTGCATGAAGATGACGCGGTCGCTCACCTTGCGCGCAAAGCTCATCTCATGCGTGACCATCAGGAGCGTGATGCCTTCGTCGGCCAGCGACTCCACCACGCGCAGCACCTCGCCCACCAGCTCGGGGTCGAGCGCCGAGGTGATCTCGTCGCACAGCAGCACGGCCGGCTCCATTGCCAGCGCGCGGGCGATGGCCACGCGCTGCTGCTGGCCGCCCGAGAGCTGCTCGGGCATAGCGTCGAATTTTTCGGCCAGGCCCACGCGTTCGAGCAGCTTGCGCGCCTGCGAAGCCGCCTCCATGCCGCTGCGCTTCTTCACCAGCGTGGGTGCGAGCATCACGTTCTTGCCGACCGTGAGATGCGGAAACAGGTTGAAGCTCTGGAAGATCATGCCCACGCGCTGGCGCAGCTCGCGCATGGCCATGGCGCTCTCGTGCAGCAGGGGCTTGCCATCGACCGTGAGCGAGCCTTCCTGGAACACCTCGAGCCCGTTGATGCAGCGCAGCAGCGTGCTCTTGCCCGAGCCGCTCTTGCCGATGATGGCGATGACTTCGCCGCGCTTCACCTCGAGGTCGATGCCCTTGAGCACCTCGTTGGCGCCATACGACTTGCGCAGCGCGGTCACGCGCACGATCGGCGCGGCAAAGGTCTGGGATTCAAGCACGGCGGCCATGAGATTTCCTCTCGAGATTCTTGGCGTACAGGCTTACCGGGAAGCACAGCACGAAATAAAGCAGCGCCACGCAGCTGAACACCACGAAGGGCTGGAAGGTGGCGTTCGAAATCATGCTGCCGGCCTTGGTGAGCTCGACAAAACCGATCACCGAGGCGAGCGCCGTGCCCTTGATCACCTGCACCAGGAAGCCCACCGTCGGCGCGATCGCGATCTTCACCGCCTGCGGCAGGATCACGTGGCGCATCTGCTCGCTGAAGCTCAGCGCCAGGCTGCCCGAGGCCTCCCACTGGCCCTTGGGAATGGCGGCCACGCAGCCGCGCCAGATCTCGGTGAGGAAGGCGCTGGTGTAGAGCGTGAGCGCCACGCTGGCCGCGGTCCACGCCGACACGTCGATGCCGAACAGCGCAATGCCGAAGTAGGCGAGGAACAGCTGCATCAGCAGCGGCGTGCCCTGGAACAGCTGCACGTAGAGGCCGACGGCGCGGCCCGTGGCGCTGCCGCCGCGCAGCCGCAGGAACAGCAGCAGGGCGCCCACCAGCCCGCCGCCAATGAAGGCGATGAGCGAGAGCACGACGGTCCAGCGCAGCGCCATCAGCAGGTTGCGCAGGATGTCCCAGAGAGAAAAATCGACCATGGTGGTGGCGTCCTGCGTTCAGCGGCCGAAGAAGAATCTTGGCCCGGCCCAGTTGAGCAGCCTGCGCAGCGCAACGGCCAGCGCCAGGTAGAGCAGCGTGGCGACGATGAAGGCCTCGAAGGCGCGGAAGTTGCGGCTCTGGATGAGGTTGGCCGCGTAGCTCAGCTCCTCGGTGGAGATCTGCCCGCACACGGCCGAGCCCAGCATCACGATGATGATCTGGCTCACCATGGCGGGCCACACCTTCTTGAGCGCCGGCGGCAGCACCACGCGGGTGAACACCTGCACCTTGTCGAGCGCCAGGCTCACGGCCGCCTCGATCTGTCCCTTGGGCGTGGCCTCGATGCCGGCGCGGATGATCTCGGTGGAATAGGCCCCGAGGTTCATCACCATCGCAATGATCGATGCCACCTCCGGCGTGAGCTTGACGCCCGCCGCGGGCAGCCCGAAGAAGATGAAGAACAGCTGCACGATGAAGGGCGTGTTGCGGATCAGCTCCACATAGCTGCCGACCACCCAGCGCAGCCACGCCGGCCCGCTGGCGCGCGCCCAGGCGCAGGCCACGCCCACGGCCATGCCGATGACGGTGGCGATGGCCGTCAGGCCGACCGTCCACGCGATGCCCTTGGCGAGCAGCCGCCAGTCGACGAGAACAGCACCGAAGTCGAATTCCATGGCCGCGCCTTTGTTCGGGGTTCAGCGAGCGAGGCTCAGACCGGCAGGTCGCCGGCGGCCTTGCCGAGCCACTTCTTCGACATGGCGTCGAGCGTGCCGTCCTTCTTGGCGGCCGCGATGATCTCGTTGACCTTGGTCTTCAAAGCGGTTTCGCCCTTGGCCACGCCGACGAAGCAGGGGCTGTCCTTCAGCAGCAGCTTGAACTCGGCGCTCACCTTCGGATTCTTGGCGAGCATGTCGCCGGCAACCGCCGCGCTGGTGGCCAGGGTCTGCGTCTGGCCGGCCACGAAGGCCGCGATGGTGGCGTTGTTGTCCTCGAAGCGGCGGTAGTCGACGTTCGGCGGCGCCACCTTGTTCAGTTCCTGGTCTTCCATCGCGCCGCGCGTCACAGCAACGGTCTTGCCGGCCATGTCGGCAAAGCTCGTGAGCTTCATGCTCTTGGAGGCATACACGGCCTGGAAGAAGGGCGCGTAGGCGGCGGAGAAGTCGATCACCTTCTCGCGCTCGGGGTTCTTGCCGAGCGTGGAGATCACGAGGTCGGCCTTGCGCGTCTGCAGGTAGGGAATGCGGTTGGCGCTGGTCACGGGCACCAGCTCGACCTTCACGCCGAGCTTGGCGGCGATCAGCTCGGCCATTTCCACGTCCAGGCCCTGGGGCTTCATGTTCCTGTCGACCGAGCCGTAGGGCGGATAGTCGGTGGGCACGGCGATCTTGATGGTCTTGGCCTTCAGCACGTTGTCCAGCGCGTTCTGGGCCTGGGCCGTACCTGCCGCCGCCAGCATGGCAACGGATGCAAGCGCGAGCGAGAGATGGCGTTTGGACGAAGAGAAAGTCATAGCAGGGCTCCTAGGTAAGTCGATGAATCGGTGTCGTCGGGGGAGGGCGCGGCGGCCTTGCGCCGCCGGGGAACGGCCGCGGCGGTTTTCTTGTTCTTCTGCTGCAGCGGCGCCAGCGCGTCGCGCAGCTGCGCGAGCGGATCGGTCGGCGCCTGCACGCGCAGCGCCGACTGCACCGTGCCGATGTGCGCGGCCATCAGCGCCTCGGCGGCGGCGTGGTCGCCCCGCTCGAGGGCGGAAACGATCTGCACATGGTCCTCGCAGGACTGCACGGCGTCGTGCGTGGACTGGTAGAGCATGGCGATCAGCGTGGTGCGCGCGGTGAAGTCGCGCAGCGTGTCGGCCAAGAGCGTGTTGCCCAGGCATTCGGCCAGGCACACGTGGAAGTCGCCGAGCAGGAAGCTGCGGTTGCCGACGTCGCTCTCTTTCAGTGCGGCCTTTTCACGCTGCAGGTGCGCCTTCAGCTGGCGCAGCGCGGCCTTGTCGATCTTGCCGGTGCTGCCCGTGCTGCGGATCAGGCCGAGCTCGATGACGCGCCGGGCCTCGAAGGCTTCGCGCGCCTCATCCTGCGAGGGCTCGATCACGAACCAGCCGCGCCGCGCACTCACCGTGACGATGCCGCGCGCCGCCAGCCGGGTGAGCGCCTCGCGCACGATGGTGCGGCTGCAGTCGAACAGCATGGCCAGCGGCTGCTCGCCCAGGCGCGAGCCCGGCGCGAGCTTCTGCGCCATCACCGCCTCGACGATGCGTGCACTGATTTCGGATGCGGATGTAGACATTGGCATGCATACCAGCAGCTTTTGTGCCAACTGGTATGCAAGCTATGTGCACCGAAATGGGCCGGCGCTGCGTGCCGGTGGTGCATGGCGCGGGGCTCAGGGTGCTGTTTTTCAAGGGCGCTGCTTTTCAAGGCGCTGCTGTTCAGGGCGCGCTCCCGCCGACGGGGTACCTTGCTCCGCGAATGTCCCCCGCCCTTCGGGCTCCTCCTTAATTTCGCTGCGCAAGGCACCCCATCAGCGGGTGCGTTATGCGCAGCGGTCGTTGATCAGCGATGCACAACGAGCGTGCCCTCGTGCACAGGGCATCGGGTGCTCCCCGCAGCGAAATAAAGGAGGAGCCGAAGGCGGGGGACATTCGCGGAGGGGAGTACCCGGTGGCCTGTGCACGCCGCCCTGAAACAAGAGCCAGCAATCAATCCATCCGCGCGCCCGAAGCCTTCACCGCCTTGTCCCAGCGCGGCGTCTCGGTGGCAAGAAAGCGCGCGAAGTCCTCGCTGCCCAGAAAGGCCGGGTCCGCCCCTTGGCTCACCATCCGGTCGCGCACCTCTGCGCTCGTCAGCACCTGCTTGAACGCGTCGCTGAGTTTGGCGACCACGTCCCTGGGCGTGTCCTTGGGTGCGAAGAAACCGTAGAAGCCCACCACCTCGAAGCCCTTGACGCCCGACTCGATCACCGTCGGCACATCCGGCAGCGCGGGGTTGCGCTCGCGGCTGGTCACGGCCAGTGCGCGCACCTTGCCCTGCTTGTGGTAGTTGGCCGCCTGCGGAATCGACTCGGCCATGAACTGCACCTGCCCGGCCATCAGGTCCGTGAAGGCCGGGGCGCTGCCGCGATACGGGATGTGCACCATGAAGATGCCGGTGGCGGTCTTGAACATCTCCGGCACCAGGTGGCTGATGCCGCCGTTGCCGGCCGAGCCGTAGTTGACCTGGCCGGGCCGCGCCTTGGCGTAGTCGATGAACTGCCGCAGGTTCTGCACCGGCAGCTTGGGCGTGACCAGCAGGGCCAGCGGCTGCATCGCGGTGCGTGCGATGGGCACGAAGTCGCGCTGCGTGTTGTAGGGCAGCTTGCTGTAGAGCGCGCCGTTGATCACGGCCACGCCGGTGTTGGCCAGCATCAGCGTGTAGCCGTCGGCCGGGCTCTTGGCGACCGCATCGGCGCCCACCGAACCGCCCGCGCCGGGCTTGTAGTCGACGATCAGCGGCTGGCCCAGCACCGCCTGCAGCTTGTCGGTCAGAAGGCGCGCATGCTGGTCGAGCGGGCCGCCCGCCGGAAAGCCGATGACGAGCTTGATCGGCTTGTCGGGGTAGGCGGCCATGGCGGCGCCGCCGAGGCCGAAAGACGCGATCGAAAACAAAGCCGCCACGAGGGCGGTGCGGGCTGGGCGGGTCATGGATCGTCTCCTCTTTTCTTCAAGTGGAGACGATCATAAGCAGCGGTTCAAGCGGCGAGCGTCGCCTTCAGCGTGATTTCCGGCACGCTGGCCAGCGCCTTCGACAGCGGGCAGCCGGCCTTGGCGGCGGCCGCGATCTGCTGGAACTTCGCTTCCTCCAGCTTGGGCACGGCGGCGTCGAGCTCGAGTGCGATGCGGTCGATCTTGAAGCCTTCGCCGTCCTTGGCCAGCCGCACCGCGGCCTTGGTGTCGATGCGGGTGGCGGTGAAGCCCTCTTTCTCCAGCGCGAAGGCAAAGGCCATCGTGAAGCAGGCCGCATGGGCCGCGCCGACGATCTCCTCGGGGTTGGTGCCGCGCTTGTCGTCCTCGAAGCGGCTGGCGAAGCCGTAGGGATAGTCCTTGAGGGCGCCGGTCTCGGTGCTGACCTGGCCCTTGCCGGTCTTGCCGGCGCCTTCCCAGTGAACGCTTGCGTGCTTGTCTGCTGCCATGAAAACTCTCCTTCGGTCGGGGTGACGGGTGGTGGGAGACGCAGGTATCGCGCGGAACGCCGCGCTTGTCTGTAGTCGCAGGGCGCATGCGAAGAAGATCGCGAAGATCGAGCAATGCGCGCAGGGCGTCGCCAAGGTGACGCGTCCGGGGGCTTCCCCGATGGGAGCGGCGCGCGGCTCGGCTTAGGCTGCGGCCTGTCTTCTTTCTCTCCCTCTCCCTCCGCCCGCCTTGACCATGCAACCACGCCCGCACCACAAGTTCTGGCCCAAGCGCCTGCCGCATTCGATCACCGTCCCCGCCACCTCGCTGTGGCACAACCTCGCAACCTCGGCGGCGCGCTATCCGGACAAGGCCGCGCTGGTCTTCTTCGGCCGGGTGCTGAGCTACCGCGGCTTCGCGGACCAGGTCGAGCGGCTGGCCGGCACGCTGCATGCCCTGGGCGTGAAGCGCGGCGACCGCGTGGTGCTGGACATGCAGAACTGCCCGCAACTGGTGGTCGCTCATTTCGCGATCCTGCGCGCCAATGCGGTGGTGGTGCCCGTCAACCCGATGAACCGGGCCGAGGAGCTCAAGCACTACATCGTCGACCCCGACGCCAAGGTGGCCATCACCACCGGCGACCTGGCCGGCGAGCTTGCCAAGGCCAGCAACGCGCTGCCGCCCGCGCAGCAGCTGGCCCACATGATCGTGACCCAGTTCACCGACGCCTTCGACGCCGATGTGAGCGGCGACGACGCGCCGGCGCCGGCCTGGAAGGAGTGGCTCGCCACGCGCCATCCGCTGCCCGAGCTCGCGGGCGGCAAGGCCATGGCCTGGACCGACGCACTGGCCGCGGGCCATGCCGCGCCCGAGCATGTGGTGGGCGCCAACGACATGGCGCTGCTGCCCTACACCAGCGGCACCACCGGCCTGCCCAAGGGCTGCGTGCACCACCATTCGAGCCTCATGCACAACGCGGTGGCCGGCCAGCTCTGGGGCCAGGCCACCTCGGAAGCGGTGGTGCTGGCGGTGGTGCCCATGTTCCACATCACGGGCGTGGTGAGCATGATGCACACCTCCATCCTCGCGGCGGCCACGCTGGTCATCATGCCGCGCTGGGACCGCGAGGTGGCGGGCCGGCTCATCTCGCGCTGGAAGGTCACGAGCTGGACCAACATCCCCACCATGGTGATCGACCTCATGGCCAGCCCCAACTTCGCGAGCTACGACCTGTCGAGCATCACGCACATCGGCGGCGGCGGCGCGGCCATGCCGCAGGCCGTGGCGCAGCGCCTCTTCGAGCAGTACGGCCTCAAGTACCAGGAGGGCTACGGCCTCACCGAAACCGCCGCGCCCTCGCACACCAACCCGTCGGACCATCCCAAGCAGCAGTGCCTGGGCATTCCGTTCATGAGCACCGATGCGCGCGTGGTCGACCCCGACACGCTGGCCGAAATGCCCATCGGCGAATCGGGCGAGATCATCATCCACGGGCCCGAGGTGTTCCAGGGCTACTGGAAGCGCCCCGACGCCACCCAGGCGGCCTTCGTCGAGTTCGAGGGCAAGCGCTTCTTCCGCTCGGGCGACATGGGCCGCATGGACGAGGACGGCTACTTCTTCATGACCGACCGCCTGAAGCGCATGATCAACGCGAGCGGCTTCAAGGTGTGGCCGGCCGAGGTCGAGCTGCTGATGTTCCGCCATCCCGCGATCCAGGAGGCCTGCGTCATTTCCACGCGGGACGACTACCGCGGCGAATCGGTCAAGGCGGTGGTGGTGCTGCGCGCCACGCACAAGGACACTACCGAGCAGCAGATCATCGACTGGTGCCGCGAGAACATGGCGGTCTACAAGATCCCGCGCAAGGTGCAGTTCGTCGACGCGCTGCCCAAGAGCGGCAGCGGCAAGGTGATGTGGCGGCTGCTGCAGGAAGACGAGAACGGCGCGCGGTAACAGCGGGTTCGCGGCCGGGGCGCGGCGCATTTCGCGCCGAGAATCCGGGGCTTCGACCGCCCGATCTTCCCCGCCCATGCGCCTGCGCTTTCCGTTCGCCGTTTGTCTTGCGTTGCTGCTGCTGCTGCCGCTGCTGTCGCAGGCCGCTTCTTCGTCCCGCACCTGCCTGGTGGTCGGCATCAGCGACGGCGACACGCTCACCGCGCGCTGCGGGCGCCTCGGTGCCTACGAGGAGGTCAAGGTGCGCATTGCCGCCATCGACGCACCTGAGCGCGCGCAGCCCTACGGCCAGCGCAGCAGGCAGGCGCTGAGCCGCATCTGCTATTTCGAGCAGGCGGTCATCACCGAGCGCGACACCGACCGCTACGGCCGCACCGTGGCCGACGTGCGCTGCAACGGCGAGGACGCGGGCACCCGCATGGTGGCCGAAGGCTGGGCCTGGGTGTACGACTTCAACGGCATCGCCACGCGCCGCGGCGGCGAACTGTTCAAGCTGCAGGACAGCGCGCGTGCGCAGCGGCTCGGGCTGTGGGCCGGCGCCAGGCCGCAGCCGCCCTGGGAATGGCGGCGCCGCCAGCGCGAGGACCACCCGGACCGCTTCCTGTTCTGAGCCTACGACTCGCTCTTGCCCCGCACGTCCGCCACCACGCGCGCATTGCGCTGGAAGCTCCAGTAGGCGCTGGCCCAGTCCATCAGCACCACGATGCGGTTGCGGAACCCGATCAGGAAGTACGCGTGCGCGAACAGCCAGAACAGCCACGCGAGCCGGCCGCTGAAGCGCAGCGGTCCCAAGGGCGTTTCCAGGTCGACCACCGCCGAATTGCGGCCGATGGTGGCCAGGTTGCCGTAGTCCCGGTAGCGGAAAGGCACGGTCGGCACGCCCGCGATGCGGCGAAGAATGTTGGCGGCCGCCGCGCGGCCCATCTGCTTGGCGCCGGGTGACACGCCGGGCACCGGCTTGGGCGGCTTGCCGGGGGCGTAGCTCAGGGCCGCGGCCAGGTCGCCCACCACGCTGATCTCGGGATGGCCCGGCAGGCTCAGGTCGGGCTCGACCTTGATGCGGCCCGCGCGGTCGCATTCGGCGCCGGTCGCCTCGCCCAGCATGCGTCCGAGCGGCGATGCCGCCACGCCTGCCGCCCACACCACGCAGCTGCTGTCGATGCGGTAGCTGGTGGCCGGAGCGCCGCTGGCACCGCCGCCGGCTTCCACTTCGAGGCCGGTGGCGTCGATGGCGGTCACGCGTGCATTGAGCCGCACCTCGACGCCCAGCCGCTGGAGCTGCTCCAGCGCCTTCTGGCTCAGGCTCTCGGGCATGGCCTGCAGCACGCGCGGCCCGCCCTCGACGAGCAGCACCTGTGCGCTCCCCGGGTCGATGCGGCGGAATTCGCCGGAGAGCGTGTGCTTGGCGATCTCGGCCAGCGTGCCGGCCATCTCGACCCCCGTGGGGCCGGCGCCGATCACCACGAAGGTGAGCAGGGCGCGGCGGCGCTCGGGGTCGGTGGCGGTTTCGGCCGCCTCGTAGGACATCAGCACGCGGCGGCGGATCTCGAAGGCGTCCGACAGCGTCTTGAGGCCCGGCGCCAGGGGCGCCCATTCGTCATGGCCGAAATAGCTGTGGGCCGCGCCGGCCGCGACCACCAGGTGGTCGTAGCTCACCAGGCTGCCGTTGGCCAGCCGGAGCGCGCGCGCGGCCGGATCGATGGCGCTCACTTCGCCGAGCAGCGTGGTGATGCGCGGCTGCGCGCGGAACAGGGCCCGCACCGGCGCCGCGATCGACGGCGCGGCCAGTCCGGCGGTCGCCACCTGGTAGAGCAGCGGCTGGAACAGGTGGTGGTTGGTCTTTTCGATCACCGTCACGTCCACGTCGGCGCGTTCGAGCCGGCGGGCGGCTTCGAGTCCGCCGAATCCGCAGCCGACGATGACGACATGGGGGCGGGCGGAGGCGTTGGTCGTTTGCATCGAACAGATGATACGCAGCCGCCCTGCACGCCGGCCGATCTTGTGCCAAAGTGGCTCCCCCCACCGATGGTTGCCTGTGCCTCCCCCCCGGCCCACGGCGTGCCAAGGGCGCGAACTTGTCCTACGCGCCTTTGCAACGGCCATCGGCTACAAATTGCGGTTGACCCGACTGGAGACACCATGACGCTTTCCCGGCCGATCACCCAGGCGGCGAGCGCGCTGCGCGGCAAGTTCCGCGAAGTGCGCGCCGCCAGCCTGGCACTCGCCGCGCCGCTCTCCGCCGAAGACCAGTGCATCCAGTCGATGCCCGACGCGAGCCCGACCAAATGGCATCTCGCGCACACGACCTGGTTCTTCGAGACCGTGCTGCTCCAGCCGCATGCGGTGGGCTACCGGCCTTTCGACGAGCGGTTCCATTACCTCTTCAACTCGTACTACGAAGCGCTCGGCCCGCGCCATCCGCGCCCGCAGCGGGGGCTGCTCACGCGCCCTTCCGTGGACGAGGTGCATGCCTACCGCGCCCATGTCGACGAGGCGGTGCTCGCGCTGCTCGACGGCGCCGACGGCGAGCGCGATTGGGCGGCCATCGAGCCCATCGTCACGCTCGGGCTGCACCACGAACAGCAGCACCAGGAGCTGCTGCTCACCGACATCCTGCATGCCTTGTCATGCAACCCGCTGTTGCCCGCCTACCGGCCCGCGGCGGGGCCCGCGCTGCGGCTGGCTGCCGTGCCGCCGGCCATGCGCTGGCTGCCGCAGCCCGGCGGCATGGTGCAGGTGGGCCACGAGGGGCCGCAGCAGGGCTTTGCCTTCGACAACGAAACGCCGCGCCATGCGGCCCTGCTGCAACCCTATGCCATGGCCGACCGGCTGGTGAGCTGCGGCGACTATGCGCAGTTCATTGCCGACGGCGGCTACCAGCGCCCCGAGCTCTGGCTCTCCGACGGCTGGGCGGCGGTGCAGGCGCAGGGCTGGCGCCATCCCGCCTACTGGCTGGCCGCCGACGACCCGCGGCTGCAGGCCCAGCAGCCGCAGGGCGGCTGGCAGGTGTTCGG
This sequence comes from Variovorax sp. V116, assembly GCF_041154435.1. NCBI lineage: Bacteria > Pseudomonadati > Pseudomonadota > Betaproteobacteria > Burkholderiales > Comamonadaceae > Variovorax > Variovorax sp. V116. The sequence continues at coordinate 3,734,871 of NZ_AP028661.1, read as the reverse complement.
CCTGCATGGCGTGCGGCCGATGGAGGCCGATGCACCCGTGTCGCAGCTGAGCTTCTACGAGGCCGCCGCGTATGCCGAATGGGCCGGTGCGCGCCTGCCGACCGAATTCGAATGGGAAGCGGCCTTCGATGCGCCCGGCATCTCGCAGATGACCGGCCACGTCTGGCAGTGGACGCGCTCCTCCTACGACCCGTATCCCGGCTTCAGGCCCATGCCCGGCATCGCGGCCGAATACAACGGCAAGTTCATGGTGGGCCAACTGGTGCTGCGTGGCGGCAGCGTGGCGACGCCGGCCGGGCACACGCGGCCCAGCTACCGCAATTTCTTTCCGCCGGCGGCGCGCTGGCAGTTCTCGGGGCTGCGGCTCGCGAAAGACATCTGAATCATGCGCAATCCAAGCTCCTCGTCCTCCTTTTCGTTTGCCGCCGCCCAGCCGCAGCAGCGCCAGCCTGTCGCGCCTGCCGCCGCGGAAAAAAATGCGGCGCTGCTCTCCGAGTTCGGCCGCGAGATGCAGGCGGGCCTCGCGCGCAGGCCGCGCAGCATTTCGCCCAAGTATTTTTACGACGCCGCGGGTTCGCAGCTGTTCGACCGCATCTGCGAGCTGTCCGAGTACTACCCCACGCGCACCGAGCTGCGCATTCTTGGCGAATGCGCGGGCGAGATCGCCGCGCAGGTGGGCCCGGGCGCCGAGATCGTCGAGTTCGGCGCCGGCTCGCTCACCAAGGTGCGGCTGCTGCTCGATGCGCTCGAGGCGCCCAGGCGCTACCTGCCGATCGACATTTCCGGCGAGCACCTGGCGGCCGCCGCCGAGCGGCTCAGGGCCGACTACCCGCAGCTGGCGGTGCAGCCGATCGCGGCGGACTACACCATGCCGCTGGTGCTGCCCGCGCCGCTCGCCGGTGCGGGCAAGCGCGTGGGTTTTTTCCCCGGCTCGACGATCGGAAATTTCGAGCCCGACGAGGCACTGGCGTTCCTGCAACTCGCGGCGCGCATGCTGCGCGGCGGCGGCCTGCTGATCGGCGTCGACCTGGTGAAGGACCCGGCCCGCCTGCATGCCGCCTACAACGATGCGCAGGGCGTGACCGCGGCCTTCAACCTCAACCTGCTGCGGCGCGCCAATGCCGAGCTCGACGCGAACTTCGATCTCGAGGGCTTTGCGCACGCGGCGTTCTACAACGCGCCGAAGCAGCGCATCGAGATGCACCTGGTCAGCCGGCGGGACCAGATCGTTTCACTGAACGGCGAGCGGTTTGCGTTCGAGGAAGGGGAGACCATCCACACCGAGTACTCGCACAAATTCACCGTGGAAGGGTTGCGGGCGCTGGCGGTGAAGGCGGGGTTCCGGCCGGGGGCGGTGTGGACGGATCCGGAGAGGCTCTTCAGCGTGCATTGGCTGGGGGCTTGAATTGTTTTGAGTTTCGGGGCCGGGTCTCGCCCCGGCGGGCGACTCACTTTCTTTTGCTTCGCCAAAAGAAAGTAAGCAAAGAAAAGGCGACCCTACTGTCTGCGACCCTTCGCTTCGCTGCGGGCAACCTGCGGTGCTCGATTCCGGCGGGGGTCCGCAGAACTCGCTTCGCTCAAACAGCTGCGGCCCTGATCCCGCCTCCATCTGCGCTCCTCGGCGCATACAGAAGGGGTGGGAGCGGGCGGCCTTCGCTTCGCTCGGCCCCAATACCAAGAGCCCAACTCAATACCAACCACCGCGGCGCTGCGCGCCGCAGTGGCTTGGTGGCCGAGCGAAGCAAAGGCCCGTGTGGTTCGCCCTCCCCTCTGTATGCGCCGAGGAGCGGAGTGTTTCGCGGATCAGGGCTCGCCCTTGTTTGAGCGAAGCGAGTTTGGGCGAGACCCCGCGAAACGCGAGCACCGCAGGTTGCCCGCAGCGAAGCGAAGGGACGCAGACAGTGGGGTCGCCTTTCTTTTGCCTACGTTTCTTTGGCGAAGTGTATGGACCGGGGACCTGGGTAACAGGTGTGCGGGGACATAGTAAACACCTTGGGCGCTCAGTTTGAGGTGGCGGGATTGCGCAGATCCAGCCGTAAGAAGCGGTGATGGCAGAAGAAGGCGTCGAAGCAGCCATCTACCTTGGGGTCCGGTCGCATCGCCACGGGCAGCCTGTGCAAGGCACTGGACAGGCGCAGCTTGCGCCCCTGGAAGTGCACCCAGCCGTTCCAGCCCACCGTCAGCACCCGGTCATCAGGGCCATATTCGATCGGCGCCAGCACGGCAGGCAGGGCCCGAGGGCTCACCTGATAGCGCGCTGCGGGTGTTTGCATGCCCAGCGCCTCGTGCGGGCGCTCGTGGTTGTACACGCCGCGCCAGTGCTCGAACGCGTCCTGGGCCTGAGCCAGGTCCAAGAAGCTGCGCCCATTGAGCACCTCGGCCTTGAGCGAACGGTGGAAGCGCTCCAGCTTGCCATTGGTCTGCGGGTGGTAAGGCGCGCTGTGGCTGATGCGAATGCCCAGGCGAATGAGCCACACGCTCAGTGCCGACAGCCCGTGCTCAGCCTTGGCGGGACTGCCCCAAGGGGCGCCGTTGTCGGCGTTGATGCGTACGGGCAAGCCGTAGCGCAGGAACACCCGCTGCAGATGATCCTGCACGCGGGCGGTGTTCGTCTGGGAGCACGCAGCGATCGTCAGGTTGAAGCGCGAGTGGTCGTCAATCACCGTCAGCGGATGGCAGCGCCCCGCACCCGTCCCGAAGTGGCCCTTGAAATCGATTTGCCACAGGGCATTGGGCAGCTCGTGCTCGAAACGCTGCCAATGCTCGGCCGCCTGGCTGGCTTCAGGGGTGATCAGTCCGTGGCGATGCAGGATGCCGGTGATGGTGCTGGGTGCGGGCACGCCGCTGAAGCCCAGATCGCTCAGGCGCTGGGCGATCTTGCGGCCACCCCAGCGGGGGTGCTGGCGGCGCAGTTCGATGACAGCTTGCTCGATCGCAGCGCTGCTGCGCCCAGGACTGTGGTGCGGTCGGGTGCTGCGCGGCTTGCATGCATCGCCCATGCCTTGGAGCGCATGGCGGCGCAGCAGCGCATAGCCCGTCTTGGGGCTGATGCCAAAGCGCCGGCACAGTTCGCGGCGGTTGGCCCCTTCTTGCAAGGCCAATTCCAGGAATTCGCGTTTGGTGTCCATCAGGTCTCTCGGTTGCCAGGGCATGGGCCACTTCCTCGGTCGTCTCGACCTCAAAAGTGTTTCCTATGTCCCCGCACACCTGTTACCCAGGTCCCCGGTCCATACAGCGAAGCAAAGAAAAGTAGGTCGCCCGCCGGGGCGAGACCCGGCCCCGAAACTCAAACAAGCCCAGGAACCCAAAACATATAGCCGGCATACCGCCCCCATGGATTCGCCCCCCAAAAGCAACGGGCACAATATCCCTTCCCCGCGCGCCACCGCATCCGCCAACTGCGCCCCGCGCCCCCCGCCCCTTGGAGTGCAAGACATGAAAGCAACCTGGAACGGCGTCACCATCGCCGAAAGCGACGACACCGTGCTCGTCGAAGGCAACCACTATTTCCCGATGAGCTCGCTCAATCGCGACCACGTGACCTTCAGCAACCACAAGACCACCTGCCCCTGGAAGGGCACGGCCAGCTACTACTCGCTGCTGGTCAACGGCGAGCTCCACACCGACGCTGCCTGGTACTACGCCGACCCGAAGCCCGAGGCCGAGGAAATCCGCGACCGCGTGGCGTTCTGGAAGGACGTGAAGGTCACCGCGTCGTGACCACGGCCGCGTTCGCTCCACCCTTCGTCCAGCCTGCCGAGCTGCAGGCCGCGCTGCGCGAGCAAGGCTATGCCGTGCTGAGCCCGCAGGGCGTGAGCGACTGGCTGGGTGTGCCGCTTGCGCAGCTCGAAGCACTGCATGCCGACTGGAACGATCTCCCGCCGGACGAATACCTGAAGGACGGCGGCCGCTATCGCACACGGCGCCACGCCTGCTTCACGGTCGAAGGCGATTCGATCGTGCAGGCGCCGCACCGCGCGCACTGGCAGCCGGTCGAATACAACGCGCTGCATGGCGGCATGCAGCGCTGGTTCGCGCCCATGCACGAAGCCACGGTGGCGCAGCCGGCCTGGCAGCGCCTGCTGCAGCGCCTGGGCGAAGCCGCGAGCGGCATGCGCGGCGCGGCGGCGGCGCAGCCGTGGTTCGTCGAGGCGCACCAGTTCCGCATCGACACCGCGGGCGGCATCGGCCGGCCCACGCCTGAAGGCGCGCACCGCGACGGCGTCGACCTGGTGGCGGTGGCGCTGGTCGGGCGCAGCGGCATCAAGGGCGGCGAGACGCGCGTGTTCGAAGCCAGCGGCCGCCGCGGCGAGCGCTTCACCATGACCGAGCCCTGGACGCTGCTCCTGCTCGACGACGCGCGCGTGATCCACGAGTCCACGCCGATCCAGCCGCTCGAGGAGGGCGGCGCCGGCTGGCGCGACACACTCGTCGTCACCTGCCGCGCCGGGGCTTTCCAGGGGGATTGATCCCGCTGGCTTGAGTCCTACAGCCACTGCCCGGCGCAGAGGTTAAATTCGGGGCCGGCTCGGTTGCGAGCCGCGCCTGTCCGCGAACGAAAAAGTGAGGTCCGCCATGTTCAATCACATCCTGGTTCCGATCGACGGCTCCGAAACTTCCATGCTCGCGGTCAGCAAGGCCAGCGGCCTGGCGCTGGCGTTCGGAAGCCGCATCACGTTGATCCACGTGATCGACAACTATCCCTTCATCGGCGTGGGTGCGGACTATGCGCTGGGCCAGAACGAATACCTGGCCGCAGCCACCGCGAGCGCGAATGCGGCGCTCGCCCGCGGCGTGGCGGCGCTCGCCGCCGAGGGCCTGCACAGCGACCAGCGCGTGATCGACGGCCACGTGGTGCACGAAGGCATCGTCGACACCGCCATCGCCATTGCGGCCGACCTGATCGTGATGGGCTCGCACGGGCGCAGCGGCATCGAGAAGCTGCTGCTGGGCAGCGTCACGCAGCGCGTGCTGCAGGACGCGCCCATGCCGGTGCTCGTGGTCAAGGGCGGGCTGTAAGGCGAGAGAAATCGAAGCCGGACGGGCTCTGCAGGCAAAGGCTCTGCTGCGTGACCGGGTGCACGAAGCCCAGTTCGCTGGCATGCAGCAGCAGGCGCGGCGCACGTGCCTGGACATCGGCGCTGCCGTAGAGCGCGTCTCCCAGAATCGGATGGCCGATCGACAGCAGGTGCACGCGCAACTGATGCGAGCGCCCCGAGAGCGGCTCCAGCAGCAGGTGCGAGGCCCGCGTCTTTCCATCCGGCGCTGAAGACGAAGACGACAGCGCACGCCAGCGCGTGAGGCTCGGCTTGCCGGCCGGGTCCACCTTCTGCAGCGGGCGGTTGGGCCAGTCGGCCATGAGCGGCGCGTCGATGACCGACCATTCGTCCTGCACCGGCATCGCACCGTCCACGATGGCCTCGTAGCGCTTGTGCACGCGGCGCTCGGCAAAGGCGTCGCCGAGCGCACGCTGCATGGCCGCGCCGCGCGCCATCAGCACCAGCCCGCTGGTCGCCATGTCGAGCCGGTGCACGACCAGCGCATCGGGCCAGCGCCGCATGGCGCGCGCGCTCAGGCAGTCCTGCTTGTCTTCGCCGCGCCCGGGCACGCAGAGCAGGCCGGCGGGCTTGTTCAGCACCAGCAGGTGGGCGTCTTCGTGGATGAGGTCGATGTCCGGCATGAGTAGCCCGGAGTGTAGAGAGCAGAGCCCGCGCTCGCTGCTGCACCTTGGCGCTGCGCTCATGCGAAGCTCATGAAGCCTCGGCTATCCTCGAACAGATGTCCGGCCCTGCCTCTCCTCCCGCCTCCGCTCCCGTTTCCCCGGGCTTCACCGAACTCCGGCGCGAGCGAGCGTTCATGCAGATGTGGGTGGCACGGCTCTTCGGCACCGCGGCCTCGCAGATGCTGCTGGTGGCCATCGGCTGGCACATGTACGAACTCACCGGCAGCGCCTGGGACCTCGGGCTGGTGGGCCTCTACCAGTTCGTGCCGGCCTTGCTGCTCGCGCTGCTGGCCGGCCATGTGGTCGACCGCCACCACCGCGGCCGCATCGTGGCGGCCTGCTTTGCGGTGCAGGGGCTGGTGGCGCTGGTGCTGCTGCTCGCGGTGGTGCAGCGCTTCGACACGCGCGGCCTGCTGCTGGGCCTGTCGCTGGTGCTGGGCGCGGTGCGGGCCTTCCAGATGCCGGCGCAACAGGCGCTCACGCCGCTGCTGGTGCCGCCCGCGATGCTGCCGCGCGCCATGGCTTTCAGCTCGGCCGGCATGCAGGGCGCGATCATCGGCGGGCCGGCGCTCGGCGGCCTGCTGTTCGTGGCCGGCATGGCGGTGGTGTACGGCGCCAGCGTGCTGTGCTTCGCGGTGGCCTGTGCGCTGGTGCTGCGGCTGCGCTATACCTACACCCCGGCCGCGCGCGAGCCGGTCACGCTGGCCACGGTGTTCGCGGGCGTCGATTTCATCTGGAAGCGCAAGCCGGTGCTCGGCGCCGTCTCGCTCGACCTCTTCGCGGTGCTGCTGGGCGGCGCGGTGGCGCTGCTGCCGATCTACGCCAAGGACATCCTGCACACGGGGCCCTGGGGGCTCGGCCTGCTGCGCGGTGCGCCCGCGGTGGGCGCGCTGGCGATGTCGATCGCCCTCACGCGCCGGCCCATCGAGCGCAACATCGGCCGCACGCTGCTGATGGCCGTCGGGCTCTTCGGGCTGTGCATGGTGGTGTTCGGCATTTCGCGCAGCTTCATCGTCTCGCTGATTGCGCTGGCCGTGTCCGGCGGGGCCGACATGGTCAACGTGGTGATCCGCCAGACCCTGGTCCAGCTCGAAACGCCTGACGCCATGCGCGGCCGGGTGAGCGCGGTCAATTCGATCTTCATCGGCGCCAGCAACCAGCTGGGCGAGTTCGAATCGGGCGCCACGGCGGCGCTGCTCGGGCCGGTGGGCTCGGTGGTGGTGGGCGGCGTGGGAACCATGATGGTGGCGCTGGGCTGGTTCAAGCTGTTCCCGTCGCTGGCGCAGCGCGACCGGCTGGTGGTCGCGATGCCCGCGGCGGCCAAGTAGGGCGCCGCGCCGCGGCCGTCAGAACACCGAAAACGCCTGGGGCGCATCGATCGTGAGGTCGCTCTGCGCCTCGGCCACGCAGGGCAGGATCCAGCCCTCGGCCTTTTCCTCGGCGCTCAGGCCGGGCCATTCGATGACGTGGCGGATGGAGCCCGCCACCAGCTGGCAGATGCAGGTGCGGCAGGTGCCGTTGCGGCAGGAGCTCGGCATTTCGATGCCGGCCGCCTCGGCCGATTTCAAGAGCGTGGTGCCGGCCTCGGCGTCGAAGCCGAGGCCCGACGGTTCGAGCCGGACCCTCATCGCTGCGGGGGCTGTTGTTGCTGCTGCTCGCGGCGCTGTTCGCGCAGCATGAAGAGATAGAGGCTTTCGACCTTCTCGCGCGCCCAGGGCGTCTTGCGCAGGAACTTGAGGCTGGAGCCCACGCTCGGGTCGATGGCGAAGCAGCGGATCGGAACGAGTTCGCCGAGCTGCTCCCAGCCGTAGTGGTCGGCCAGCGCCGTGACGATGGCCTCCAGCGTGAGCCCGTGCAGCGGGTTGCGGGGCTGGGCCGGCTTGGCGGGCGCCGGGGCCGGCCCGGCGGGGGCCTCGTCGGTCACTTGTTCTTGAGCTTGCCGCGCGGGATCACCGTCGTGGTGATCGTGCGGACGGGTTCGATGCCGCCGGTGCCCACCGGCTTGGGCGGCGAAGTGTCCTTCTTCGGTTTCTTGGCTTCCTTGTTTGCGCGCTGTTGACCCTTGGCCATATCGACTCCTTTTGATGCTGCGTATGCGGCGTAGTAGCGGGCAGTTTAGCGGTGCGGCGACAATACGCAGTTCCTTTTGATTTCCCCGCATCCATGTCAGATCACGAAGTTCGCCCCGCCACCATGCGCGACGCCAAGGCCGTCGCCGAAGTCCATGCCCTGGCCGCCAAGGCTGCCTACGAAGGCATCCTGCCCGAAGAAGAGCTGCGCGTGCTGGCGCCCGCCTCCCGCGAGGCCAAATGGCGCGAGGCCATCGAGTTCAGCGAGCCGCAGGTGCAGGTGGCGGTGCAGGACGGCGAGATCGTCGGCTTCGTCGGCTTCGACCGCTCGCGCGACCCCAAGACGCCGTCCACCACGGGCGAGATCTGGGCCCTGTACGTCAAGCCCGAGCATTGGGGCAAGGGCATCGGTGTCGCCCTGTGGGACGCCGCGCGCGAAGGCCTCGAGGAAGAGGGCTGCACCACGGTCACGGCCTGGGTGCCCATCCGCAACGACCGCGCCATGCGCTTCTTCGAGCTCGCCGGCTTCAAGCGCGAAATGAAGACCGCCAAGACCACCGCGCTGGGCACGGTGCGGGTCGAGGAAATCCGGCTCAAGCGCAGCGTTGCCTGACGCCTGAGCCCGGCGGCCGGCCGCGTACGGGTATTGCCGGCGCGCGCCGCGGTTGCGGCTAAGCTCGCCGCTTCTTTTTTTTCCACACCGACCCTTGCCATGGCCACCAGCCTGCTTCTGCTGCTCGACGACATCGCTACCGTCCTGGACGACGTCTCGGTCCTCACCAAGGTGGCCGCCAAGAAGACGGCCGGCGTGCTCGGCGACGACCTTGCGCTCAATGCGCAGCAGGTCTCGGGCGTCAAGGCCGACCGCGAGCTGCCGGTGGTCTGGGCGGTGTGCAAAGGCTCGTTCGTCAACAAGCTCATCCTGGTGCCCGCGGCGCTGGCCATCGGCACCTGGCTGCCCTGGCTGGTCACGCCGCTCCTGATGGTGGGCGGTGCCTTCCTGTGCTTCGAGGGCTTCGAGAAGCTCGCCCACAAGTTCCTGCACAGGCAGGCGCATGAGGCCGACACCGCGCGCCACGAGCGCGCCGTGGCCGACGAGGCCGTCGACGTGGTGGCGGCCGAGAAGGACAAGATCAAGGGCGCGGTGCGCACCGACTTCATTCTCTCGGCCGAGATCATCGCCATCACGCTGGGCACCGTGCAGGGCCAGTCCTTTCTCACGCAGCTCACCGTGCTGGCGGGCATTGCACTGGTCATGACCATCGGCGTCTATGGCCTGGTGGCCGGCATCGTGAAGCTCGACGACGCGGGCCTCTACCTGAGCCGGAAGGCGAGCAAGGCCGCGCAGGCCCTGGGCCGCGGCATTCTCGCGGCCGCGCCCTGGCTCATGAAGGCGCTGTCGGTGGCCGGCACCGCGGCCATGTTCCTGGTGGGCGGCGGCATCCTGGTGCACGGCGTGCCGGCCCTCGGCCATGCCGTCGAAGACTGGGCCCAGGCCACCGGCGGCGTGTTCGGCGCAATCGGGTCGATGGGGGTGAATGCGGGCATCGGCATCGTGGCGGGCGCCATCGTGCTGGCGTGCGTGGAAGTCGCCGGCAAGCTGCGCGGCAAGAAGGGCTGAGCCCTGCCGGCTGCGGGCCGGCCCGTTGCCGCGCTACTTGCCGCGCCGGACCAGCCCGACCACCACCAGCGCCACGCCCAGCACCAGCGCGAACCAGCCGACCAGGTAGGCGCCGGCCACCATCTCGAACCAGCGCGTGCCCTGCAGGAAGCGCGGCGCCAGCAGAACGGCGGCGCCGATCACGAGGCAGAGAATGCCGCGCTCGAGCGTGCGGAGTTGTCGTTTGGGTTGCGCCATGGCTTCTTCGTCTGGGGTGGTGGGTTGCGTCAGTGCGACATTGTCCCGCGCATTGCGGCCGGATGGCCCTGCAGCGCAAACGACTTGCCCGTGGGCACCAGCGTGTCGCCGTCCACGCGCAGGATCGTGATGTCCTGGTCGATGAAGTTGCCCACGTAGAGGTACTTGCCGTCGGCGCTCCACACCGCGCCTTCGGGCAGGCCGCGCACCACCACCTCGTTGGCGCGCGTGACCTTCTTGCCGTCGATCTTCAGCAGCACCACCGAGCCGTTGCGGTTGTAGAAGTAGGCGTTCTTTGCCGAGTTGCTGCCGCGCAGGATCACGGCCACCGCATGCTTGCCGGTCGGGCTCACGGCCAGGCCCTCGGGCCCGTCGCCGACCACCACCTTGTCGACCACGCGCGGCGGCACCGCTTCGAGGTCGATCACGCTCACCGTATCGACCTGTCCGTCCGATGCGCCGGAGTTGCCGTTGTCGGCCGTGAGCGCGAGCTTGCCGTCGGGCGTCACGTCGACGTTGTAGGGCCACAGGCCCGCCGCGAGGTCGACCTTGTTGTAGCTGACCTTCTCGCCGTTCACCTCCAGCAGCGCGATCTTGTGGCTGGTGAACTTGGCCGCCAGCGCGCGCTTGCCGTCGGGCGTGAAGCGCACGTGCGCCACCGAGTCGCCCATGGCGACGGTGTCGATCAGCGTCACCTGCTTGCCCGCGATGCGCAGCACGCTGACCGAGTTGTCCGCGCGGTTGGCCACCAGCGCGAGGTTGCCGGCGCGGTTGATCGACAGGCCCGAGGGCTGCTTGCCCACGGTGAGCGTGTCGATCAGCCTGGGCGGCGTGGTGCTCAGGTCGACCACGAACAGGCGGTTGTCGGGCACCTGCCGGCGCACGCCGTTCTCTTCCACCACGTTGAGCGAATTGGCCACCAGCGCCAGCGTTTCGCCGGGGGTGATCGCGAGGTTGACGGGCGGTCCGGCGATGGTGTTGTCCAGTTGCAGGCTGCCGACGAGCCTGGGCGCCAGCGGATCGGTGCCGATGTCCAGCACCTGCACCGTGTCGCGCCCCATCGGCGCGAGGATCACGGCGCCGGCGTCGCTCCACGACTGCTTCTCGTCGTTGGCGACCAGCATGAGCTGGCGCTGCGCCGTGGCGGGGGTCAGATTGGTGCAGCCCGAAACCGCGGCGAGTGCGGCCAGGGCAAGGGTCGCCAGTGCGGCGGGGCGAAACTTCATGGGGCGGTCTCCGTGTTGTATGTTGTTGTCGTGCCGGCCCTGGGGCCGCAGCGCATGGTAGCGGCACAATCGATCGATCCACCAGCGAGAGCCGCACGCATGACCATCGAAATCTCCAAGGAAGCCCGCCAGCAGGCCATCGCGTCGATCGAGCGCTACTTCAACGAGAACATGGAAGAGAAGATCGGCAACATCGCGGCCGGCGCGCTGCTCGGCTTCTTTCTTGAAGAGGTCGGCCCCATCGTCTACAACAAGGCCGTGGCCGACGTGCAGGAGCGGCTGCAGTCGCGCATCTCGGAGGTCGACCTCGAAGTGCACGAGGACGAGTTCCAGTACTGGCGCAAATTCGATCGGCAGAAAAAGAGCCGGTAGCCGGCGCAGGCGTCGTGCGCACGCATCGCCCGGCGTTCAAAGATGCTTCCAAACGTTGCAAAATCCCAAGCCATGCAACCACACCGTCCCATTTCGCGTTCTGCGCCTTCCTCGCTGCTGCGCACCCTTGCCGCCTTGCCGCTCGTCCTGGCCGCTTCCCTTGCGGCCGCCCAGCAGGACCCGGCGTCGTTCCCGCTGGATTCGGTCGGCTACCTGAACGAGGAGCTGCCGCGCATGGAGGCCGCCATCGCGGCCAGCGACCGCAGCTTCTTCCACGGTGCGATGGCCCGCACGGTGGAGTTCTCCGAGCGCTGGGGCTTCAAGGCGCAAGCCAATCCCGACCTGGCCAAGTACCCGATGTGCACTGAGGCGGTGATGGACTACGTGGTCGTCGGCATGTGCAGGCTCAATCCCGCGAGCGATGGATGCGAGCCCGGGCTGGCACCGCGCTTCGAGGCCAATGTGCAGCGCTGCCGCGAGGTGGCGGCGCGAAAATAGGCGCCCCGTCCTTCGACGAAAAATGAAAGTCCCCGCAGGCAGGCGCTGCGGGGCGGAGACACGCCATGGAATACACACGCTACCAGACCCTTGCCATCACGCGCCGCGGCGCCCACGGCGCGGTGCTCGACATCCAGATGCGCGCGGCCAACGGCAAGCTGCCCACGGCCGGCCACGACGGCCACCGCGAACTGGCCGAGATCTGGCGCGACGTGGCGGCCGACGACACGGTGCGCTGCGCGGTGCTGCGGGGCGAGGGGCTGGGCTTCTCGGGCGGCGGCGACCTGGCCATGGTGCAGGACATGACCACCGACGACGCGGTGCGCCAGCGCGTCTGGAAAGAGGCGCGCGACCTGGTCTACAACATCATCAACTGCGACAAGCCCATCGTGAGCGCCATGCACGGCCCGGCCGTGGGCGCGGGCCTGGTGGCGGGGCTTTTGGCCGACATTTCGATTGCCGCCAGGGACGCGAAGATCGTCGACGGCCACACGCGCCTGGGCGTGGCGGCGGGCGACCACGCGGCCATCATCTGGCCGCTGCTGTGCGGCATGGCCAAGGCCAAGTACCACCTGCTGCTGTGCGAGCCGGTGAGCGGCGCGGAGGCCGAGCGCATCGGCCTGGTGTCGCTCGCGGTGGACGAGGCCGAGCTGCTGCCGCGCGCCTACGAGGTGGCCGACCGGCTCGCGGTCGGCAGCCAGGGCGCGATCCGCCTGACCAAGTACGCGCTCAACAACTGGCTGCGCCAGGCCGGCCCGGCCTTCGACGCCTCGCTGGCGCTCGAATTCATGGGCTTCGCGGGCGCCGACGTGCGCGAGGGCGTGGCCTCGCTGCGCGAACGGCGCGCGCCGAACTTCGGCTGAAGTCCACTCGCCGAATCAGGCCTTCTTCAGGCCCTGCAGCGTCTGCAGCAGCACCACGCGCGTCTGGCCCAGCACCATGCCCTTCCATTCGTCGTTGTCGCAGTAGAAGGCATCGCGCAGTTGCTGGCGGATTTCGCGCTTCTGCGCCTCGGGCGCCTCGGGATGGCGCCGCAGCCAGGTGTCGGCGCGCAGGCGGGTCAGCACCTCGCTGTCGGGCAGCGTGCCGAACTCCAGGCCCATGGGCGCGATGCTCGCATCGGGGCACTCGTCATAGGCAATGGAGACCACCGGCCCCGACACGTCGGCCGAGGCCGAGTCGCCGGCAAAGGGCGCGAACACGTCGGCGCCCCACCAGGCATGCGCCTGCGCAAGGTCGGCCGGCGCATTGCGGCCCGGGTAGATCTTCTCGCCATGGCCGTAGGGGCCGAGGCCGGTGTGGATGTCGATCCAGCCGATGTGCGTGGCCGACGCGGCATAGCTGCGCAGGATGGCGCGCATCGTGCGGTTGCTCCACGAGGGCGCGGTGCCGCCGTAGAACAGGCCGTCGGGCGAGCTGTACTGGCCCCGGGTGACGGCCGCGCGGAAAGCGCGCATGCCGTGCTTTTCGATGTAGGCCGCCATGGCGGCATCGTCGGCGGCAGTGGGCGGCCAGCTGGCGGGCAGCACCAGCGGCTCGACCTCGGCGTACTCCGCATTCACCGGCAGCGGCACGCCGAAGTCGATGTGGTTGCGGTTCAGGTCGATGTTGTCCTCGTTGGTGCGGTGCAGGTGCGAAAAGCCGTGGGGGTTGACCGCATGCACCAGCAGCAGCGCCACGTCCGCTTGTTGGAGCCGCCCCAGCAGGTCGGCGTCGTGCAGCGTGGCAAGCTGCGCGCCCGAGCCGCAGAAGCCCTCGGGGCCGTGCGTGCCCGAGGTGACGAGCAGCAGCTTCTTCGCATCCCTGGCGCCGATCAGCGCCACGTCGGTCGCCAGCTCCTCGCCGAGCGCGCCGCGGTGCGTCGGCAGCACGAAGGATTCGACCGCGGCGCCGCGCATTGCCGCGGCATCGAGGAACTTGGCGCGCGCCTCGGCGTACGTGCCCGAGAAATGGCGGGTGGCGGCGGTGGAGGGGGTGTACATGGGTGAAGGGCTCCTGTGCGTGGATGTAGGGGATGCTGTCAGGCCGGCGGGTAGGCGGCGCCCGCTTCACCCGGGGCCCAGGGCGCGTACTTGTGCATCGCGCGCTCGAACAGCGGCGAGGTCGTCCAGCCCGCGAGCCAGGCGCGCAGCAGCGGCCAGGGCTGGCTCTCGAACCATGCGGGCTCGACCATCGCGAACTGCCGCACGAAGGGCATGACGGCGGCATCGGCCAGCGCCGCGCGCGCGCCGAAGAGCTGCGGCCCGGAGCCGCTGGCGAGCCGGGCTTCCAGCTCCAGCAGGAACTGCGCACCCAGTTCGCGCGCAGTGCCGGCGGGCGCGTCCGCGAAGCGGCCCGGGTACTTGTAGCGGTCGAGCTGCGGCTTAAAGTGGTTGTCGCACGCGGCCACGAGCGCGAGCATGCCGTCGAGCGTGCCCGCCTCGGGTGCGAGCCAGCGCAGCGGATCGTTGCGGCCCAGCGCCCACCGCATGATGTCCAGGCTTTGCTCCAGCACGGCGGCATCGGGCAGCACCAGCACCGGCACCGTGCCCTTGGGCGAGGCGGCGAGCATGTCGGGCGGCTTGTTCTTCAGCACCACTTCGCGCAACTCGCAGCGCTCGCCGCTGGCGGCCAGGGCGAGCCGGGCACGCATCGCGTAGGGGCAGCGGCAAAAGCTGTAGAGGATGGGCAGGCGAGGGTCTTGCATCGAGCGCAGGAGTCTATGCGCGCAACCTGGCCGCATGGGTGCCTGGCGCCTGCTCCCTCAGCCCCTGCATTCCCCGCAGGTGCCGTGCAGCGTGAGCGCGGTGTGGCGGGTGTCGATGCCCTGCTTGCGCAGCTCGCGGCCGAGCCGGCTCATCACCTTGGGCAGCTCGGGATCGGAGGGGAGCGCGAGCACCTTGTGGCACTGGTCGCATTCGAAGGTGTTGCCCGAGGCGGCTTCCACATGGCGCGAAAAGCGGTTGACGCGGTCCGCACCCACGCGGCGGTCGCACAGGCCGGCGTCGACCAGGCGGTCGAGCACGCGGTACACCGTGACGCGGTCGGGCGCCTCGCCGGTGGCCGTGGTGTAGGCGGCCACCACGTCGTCGTGCGTGAGCGGCTGCGAGGCGTGCTCCAGCAATTCGAGCACGGTTTGCGCGGCGCGCGTCACGCGCAGACCGCTGCTGCGCAGCAGGGTTTCGCTGTCGGGCGTCGTCGCGGCAATGGGGGGCTTCGGATGCGGGCTCATGGGTTTTCCGTGGAACCGACATTGTGTTGCATTCCGTGAGCCCGCGCCCCGGGCGGCCCGAATGCGCTAAGGTCTGGTTTTTCGCGTTTTTTGAATACCTTCTACCGACCATGTCCAGTTCCCCGATCGAAATCGAGACCGCTCCCAATCCCACCGCCACGGTCATCGTGATGCACGGCCTGGGCGCCGACGGGAACGATTTCGTGCCGATTGCCAACGAGCTCGACCTCTCGAGCGTGGGCCCGGTGCGCTTCGTGTTTCCCAATGCACCGGTGATCCCCGTCACCATCAACGGCGGCTACCGCATGCCGGCCTGGTACGACATCGCCGTGGCCGACCTGGTGGCGCGCGAGGACGAGGCGGGCCTGCGCCGCTCGCAGGCCGCGATCGAGGCGCTGATCGCCAGCGAGAAGGCCCGCGGCATCGCGGCCAACCGCATCGTGGTGGCGGGTTTCTCGCAGGGCTGCGCCATGGCGCTGATGACGGGCCTGCGCCACACCGAGCGGCTGGCCGGCATCGTCGGCCTCTCGGGCTACCTGCCGATTGCCGCCACGACCGCGGCCGAGCGGCATGCGGCCAACCACGACACGCCGGTCTTCCTGGCCCATGGCCGGCAGGACCCGGTGGTGCCGCTCGAAGCGGCGCTGCGGTCGCGCGACGCGCTCGCCGCGCTGGGCTATGCCGTCGAGTGGCATGAGTACACGATGGCGCACTCGGTCTGCATGGACGAGATCGCCGACCTGAACCGCTTTCTTCTGCACGTACTGGAGACAAAAAAATGATCCTCGTCATCGGACACGCCATGGCGAAACCCGAAACCCTGCAGGCGATGCTGGCCATCAGCGTGGAGCACGTGCTGCGCTCGCGCACCGAGCCCGGCTGCATCTCGCACGAGGTCAGTGCGGACGTGCAGCAGCCGCTGCGGCTGAGCTTCGTCGAGCGCTGGAGCGACATGGCGGCGCTGAAGGCGCATTTCCGCGTCGAGGCGTCGCGCGCCTTCGGCAAGGCGCTGGCCGCCATGGCCGACGGCACGCCGCAGATCTCCATCTACCAGTCGGAAGAGATCGAGCCCGCATGAGCCAAGCTATCAAAACAATAGCGGCGCGCAGCATAGCGGATGGCGGGATTCCCTGCACGAGCAGCGCCCGCGCGGCCGTGCTACCTTCCAGCCCCTCAGAGATTGACGGGTCATAACAATATGAGCAGCAGATTGCAGGAGAGGCTGGGTGCGCTCTCAGCCGCGCGGTTGAAGGGCATGCGGCGCGGCATCGAGAAGGAAAGCCTGCGCGCGCTGCCGGACGGCAAGCTCGCGCTCACGCCGCACCCGCTGGCCCTGGGATCGGCGCTGACCCATCCGCACATCACCACCGACTTCAGCGAATCGCAGCTCGAGCTCATCACGGGCGTGCATGCCAGCGCCGAGTCGGCGCTGGAGGAGCTCACGCGCGTCCACCAGTTCACCTACCGCGTGCTCGACTCGCTCGGCGACGAGCGCCTCTGGGTGTCGAGCATGCCCTGCGGCCTGCCGACCGACGAGACCATTCCCATCGGGCGCTACGGCTCCTCGAACGTCGGGCGCGCCAAGAGCGTCTACCGCATGGGGCTGAGCCACCGCTACGGGCGGCGCATGCAGACCATCTCGGGCATCCACTACAACTGGTCGCTGCCCGACGTGTCGAGCGAACAGTATTTCGCGCTCATCCGCAACTTCCGGCGCCATGCCTTCCTGCTGCTGTACCTGTTCGGCGCTTCGCCCGCGCTGTGCTCCAGCTTTGTCGCGGGGCGCCCGCACGAGCTGCAGCCGCTGGGCGACGGCAGCATGTTCATGCCGCACGGCACCTCGCTGCGCATGGGGCGCCTGGGCTACCAGAGCGACGCCCAGGCCTCGCTGGCCGTGAGCTACAACAGCCTCGAGGGCTACGGCGCCTCGCTGCAGGACGCACTCACGCGGCCCTGGCCGGCCTACGAGGCCATCGGCATCCGCAACCTCGGCGGCGACTACAACCAGCTGGCCACCAGCCTGCTGCAGATCGAGAACGAGTTCTACGGCACCATCCGCCCCAAGCGCGTGATCCACTCCGGCGAGCGCCCGCTGCATGCGCTGCGCGAGCGCGGCGTCGAATACGTCGAGGTGCGGCTGATGGACCTCGACCCCTTCGAGCCCGTGGGCATCAATGCCCAGACCATGCGCTTTCTCGATGTGTTCCTGCTGCAGTGCCTCCTGAGCGACAGCCCGGCCGACACGCCCCAGGAAATCGCCGAACTGGCCCACAACCAGCACCTCACGGCGGCGCGCGGACGCGAGCCGGGCCTGCAGCTCTTGCGCGGCGGCCGCGAAGTGGGCCTGGCCGACTGGGGCATCGAGCTGGTCGAGCAGTGCCGGCCCATTGCCGCCGCGCTCGACGCCGCGAGCGGCGGCACGCAGCATGCCGATGCGGTGCACGCCGCACTGGCCGCGCTGCAGGACCCCGGCAGCCTGCCTTCGGCGCGGGTGCTGGCGGCGGTCGAAGAGCAGCATGGCAATTCCTTCATCGGCTTCGTGCGCGCGCAGGCGGAGCAGACCCGCGCCACGCTGCTGGCGCTGCCGTTCTCGGCCGAGCAGCAGGCCGAATTCGAGCGCATGACCGAGGAATCGATCCAGGAGCAAAAGCGCATCGAGGCCGCCGACACGATGCCGTTCGAGATCTACCGGGAGCAGTACGTGTCCCCCGCGCGCCTGGGAATCGGGCGCGGGCGGGTGGCCGTCGCGGCCTGAGCGCCCGGCGCGTCCCACTGCCACACGGCCCGCCTGACGACAGGCGCGAAGCGCGATGGCCTACAGGCATTGGCCGGCATCGCCCACCGTGGCCGCCGCTGCCGGGGCGACCATGGGCGGCATGCAACCCGCCAGCTTCAGATTTCGATTCCGGCCCATGGTTCGGCCGGAGATTGCGGCATGACTTTCAAGGCCTACCTTGTCGAGGACAGCCCGCTCATTCGCGAAAACCTCGTCGGCTTCCTGCACGACGTGGCCGACGCGGACGTGGTGGCCTGCGCCAGCAGCGAGGAAGAAGCCGTGCACTGGCTCGACCATCACCGCGACGAATGGGACCTGACCATCGTCGATCTTTTCCTGGAGCACGGCAACGGCCTGGGCGTGGTCCGGGCCTGCCGCCACCGCGCGGCCAAGCAGAAGGTCGTGGTGCTGAGCAACTACGCCACCTCCGAGATGCGCCAGCGCTCCGCGCAGCTGGGCGCCGATGCCTTCTTCGACAAGTCCGCCGAGCTCGACCAGCTGGTGGCCTACTGCGAAACGCTGCGTCACGCGCGCGACTGAGCCCGCTTCCGGGCGGTCCCGCCGGGACGCCTTTCTGGGGTAAAACGCCACGCGGCCGCCGTGGCGGCCTTCGGCACACCCATTCCCAAGGAAAGAAAGCAGCGAGATGAGCAACAGCACCATCGACTTCAAGGGCCGAGTGGCCATCGTGACCGGCGCGGGCGGCGGCCTGGGCCGCCAGCATGCGCTGGCCCTGGCGGCGCGCGGCGCCAGGGTGGTGGTCAACGACCTGGGCGGCGCCCGCGACGGCTCCGGCGGCTCGGTGAGCGCGGCGCAGGCCGTGGTCGACGAAATCGAGGCCGCGGGTGGCGAGGCGATGGCCAACGGCGCCTCCGTCACCGATTTCGAGGCGGTGCAGGCCATGGTGAAGCAGGCGGTCGACGCCTGGGGCCGGGTCGACATCCTGGTCAACAACGCCGGCATCCTGCGCGACAAGAGCTTTGCCAAGATGGAGCTTGCCGATTTCAAGCTGGTGGTCGACGTGCACCTGATGGGCGCGGTGAACTGCACCAAGGCCGTCTGGGCGCTCATGAACGAGCAGAAATACGGCCGCATCGTCATGACCACCTCGTCTTCCGGCCTCTACGGCAACTTCGGCCAGAGCAACTACGGCGCGGCCAAGCTTGCGCTGGTGGGGCTGATGCAGACGCTGAGCATCGAAGGCGCAAAGAACGACATCCGCGTCAATTGCCTGGCGCCGACCGCGGCCACCCGCATGACCGAGGGGCTGATGCCGCAGGAAGTGCTGGACGCGCTCAAGCCCGAGGCCGTGGTGCCCGCCATGCTGGTGCTGGCGGCCGAGAACGCGCCGAACCGCACCATTCTCTGCGCCGGCGCCGGCACCTTCGAGGCCGCCCACATCACGCTGACGCAGGGCGCCTGGCTCGGCATCGGCGCGGACACGCCCGAGCAGCTGGCTGCGCGGCTCGCCGAAGTGACTTCGCGCGAGGGCGAGATCGTGCCGCAGAGCGGCTCGGCCCAGGGCAGCAACGAGGTCGGCAAGGCGATGGCGAACGCCCGCAAGGGCTGATCCGCCATCCGGTCCATGGCCGCTTGACCTCGAGTGCACTCGAGCATTTCCAATGGATTCACCGGGCCTTCCGGTTTCATTCATCCATCCGGGGAAAGCAGCCATGAACACGACAGACGACAGCAGGGCGCTGGTGCAGCGCATCCATTCCGAACTGGACCAGGGCAACGGCCAGTTCTTCATCGACAGCCTGGCCGACGACGCCCGCTGGACGCTCGAAGGCAGCACGCCGTGGTCGCGCACCTATGCGGGCAAGGTCGCGATCCGCGAAGAGCTGCTCAAGCCGCTGTTCGCGCAGTTTGCGGGCCCCTATGTGAGCAGGACCGAGCGCATCATTGCCGAGGGCGACCGGGTGGTGGTGCTGTTCAGCGGCGACGTGCCCACCCGGGCCGGCAAGCGCTACAACAACCGCTACTGCTACATCTACCGCATCGAAGGAGGCAAGGTGAAAGAGCTGACCGAGTACTTCGACACCGCACTGGTCGAGCGGGCGCTCGAGGCGCCGCCGGCTGCGGTTCCTGCCCATGCCGGCTGAGGGCGGCACCCCATTCCACATCGGTGAGCTGGCCCAGCGCACCGGCCGCACCGTGCATGCCATCCGCTGGTACGAAACGCAGGGCCTCGTGCCCGGCGTGGTGCGCGACGAAGGCGGGCGGCGCCTGTACGGCGAGCTGCACGTCGGCTGGCTCGACCTGATGGACCGGCTGCGCCGCACCGGCATGTCGATTGCCGAGATGCGCGAATACACCGCGCTCGCGCTGCAGGGCAAGGCCACGCTGCGCCAGCGCCGCGACCTGCTGGCCGCGCACCGCGCGCGCGTGGCCGAGACCATCGCGGATTGGAACCAGGCGCTGTCGCTGGTCGAGCGCAAGATCGATTTCTACGACGACTGGATGCAGAGCGGCCACAGGCCGCCGCTGCTGCCCGCCGAAGCGCCGCGCGCGCCGCCGCCCGGGCAGAAAAGGCGCGGCGGCCGGCCGCCTACTCCGCGATGAAGCCCGTGTCCTTGCGGATCGAATCGCGGTCGCGGTGGTTGTTCAGGCGGCCCAGCGTGTTGTCGAGCAGGCGCTTGAGCTTGTCGGCCGCGCCGCGGAAGGCCTCGTCGAGGGTGGTGGCGTGCTGGGTGACGGCCAGCGGCTGGTGGTGGGCCAGGCGCGCTTCCATCACGCAGCACTTGTCTCCGCCGCCGGCCTTGTCGTGGTTCTCGTCGCTCAGGTGCACTTCGACGCGGGTGACGTCGTCGACGAAGCGGCCCAGCTGCTGCTTGATTTCCGCATCGGCCCAGCGCTCCAGCGCATCCTTGTTGTTGATGCCGTTGCTCGTGTTGACCTGGATCTGCATTGTCTTGTCCCTGATGATGGATGAACGAGCCTCTACTGTGCACCCTGAACGCCCCGGGTACGCGTAGCGTGTTCCCCAACCCCCGGGACGAGGCGGGATTCAGCTCTGGATATAGGTCGTGAGCTGGGCGATGGTTTCCTCGTGGTCGGCAATGATGTCGTCCATCAGGTCCTGGATGGAGATCATGCCCACCACCTTGGCGCCGTCGACCACCGGCAGGTGGCGGAACTTGCGCTGGCTCATCAGCGCCATGCAGGCGCGCGTGCGGGTCTGCGGGGTCACGGTCATCACGTCGGGCGTCATGATCTCGGAGACCTTCATCTCCTTGGAGTTCTTGCCCTGCAGCGCCACCTTGCGGGTGTAGTCGCGCTCGGACAGGAAGCCCACCAGCCGGTCGCCGTCCATCACCATCAGCGCGCCCACCTCGAAGCGCGCCAGGGTGGCCAGCGCATCGAACACGCTGGTGTCGGGCGAGGTGCGCCAGGCCGCGGAATCGTGGCGCTTGAGCAGTTCGGAGACGGGTTTCATCGCGGTAGCTCCATCAAAAAGTTTGGCTCGGGCCGGCGCGTCCATGCGCCGCACTCGGTCAAATGATAGGGGCGGAACCGTCCCCCGCGATGCAAAAACCTCTAGGGGATTGCGCGCGCCGCACCGCGACGCGCGCTGAAGCGAACTAAGGTGTTGCTGCGAGCACGCGGCTGAGCGCCACCGGGTCGCCTACCACGGCCTTGACCAGGCCCTTGTCGTCGAAGCTCACTTGGTACTCCGACCAGCTGTCGCGCCAGTAGCGCCAGATGGGCGCATCGAGGCTGGGGTTCTCGCTGGCCACCGGGTAGCCGATGGCCATCAGCACCTGTTCGCGCGTCATGCCGGGCGCCACCTTTCCGGCCATGATGGCGTCGCGCACGGCGGGTGCGAAGGCCGCCATCTTCTGCTTCGGGTCCTGGGTCACCACGTAGCGCTGCGCGAAGTCGATCAGGGTGATGTTGCGGCTGTAGTCGTTCTTGATGCGCTGGGGCTTGCCCGCGAGATCGAGGTTGAACCAGCGGAAGTCGTAGCCCGTGATGCGCGCCGGCGTGCCCACGGCCACGATGCTGGTGCCCTGCTCGTCGTAGTTGATGTCGCTGATCGAGTTGCCGTAGGTGCGCATGTTGCAGCACAGGTAGCCGCTGACCAGCGGGCCCGGCGGCGGCGAGGGACGCTGGGCATGGACGACGGTCGCGGGAACGACGGCGGCTGCCAGCAGGGCGGCAGCGGCAAGGCGCTTGAACATGGATTTCCCTCGGTATTTATTGAAAATGGCTGCGCATGCAGCGCGCGGATTCTAGAGGGCGCGGTGCGCCCGGGCACAGGCAAAATGGGCCTGCGCAGCTACACAAAGCCCACAATGCGCACCCGGCCTTCGGGCCCGCACCTTCCCCCACAGAGCGAAAGAAAGAACACCCATCGATGGCGATCCAGTGGTTCCCCGGGCACATGTACACGACCCAGAAGGCCATCACCGAGCGGGTGAAGGACATCGACGTGGTCATCGAGCTGCTCGACGCACGCCTGCCCGGCTCCAGCGCCAACCCGATGCTGGCCGAACTCACCTCCGGCCGGCCCACGCTCAAGGTGCTCAACAAGCAGGACCTGGCCGACCCGGCGCGCACGGCGCTCTGGCTTGCGCACTACAACGCGCTGCCCGCCACGCGCGCCATTGCGCTCGACGCGAGCCTGACCACGCCCGCGCAGGCCATCGTGCGCGCCTGCCACGAGCTTGCGCCCAACCGCGGCGGCATGGCCAAGCCGATGCGCGTGCTGATCTGCGGCATTCCGAACGTCGGCAAGTCGACGCTCATCAATACGCTCACCGGCAGCCGCAAGGCCAAGACCGGCGACGAGGCCGGCATCACCAAGCTGGAGCAGCGCATCACGCTGGCCGACGACTTCTACCTGTGGGACACGCCCGGCATGCTGTGGCCGCGCATCGTGGTGCCCAAGAGCGGCTACAACCTGGCGGCCAGCGGCGCCGTCGGGCGCAACGCCTTCGACGAGGAAGAAGTGGCGCTGGAGCTGCTCAACTACCTCAAGACGCACTACGCGGCCGGCATCACCGAGCGCTTCAAGCTGGCCGAGCTCGATGCCGCGGCCATTGCCGCCATGAAGGACGAGGAAGTGCTCGACGCCATCGGCCGCAAGCGCGGCGCGCTGCTGGGCAAGGGCCGCGTCAACCTGCAGAAGGCGGCCGAGATCGTGATGCACGAGTTCCGCGCGGGCAACCTCGGGCGCGTCACGCTCGAGACGCCCGAGGAGTTTGCGCAGTGGCTCGCCGAGGGGCTGCGCGCCGATGCGGAGCGTGCGGCAAAGAAGGCGGCGCGCGGAAAGAAGGGCAAACCCAAGCCTGAGGCCGCGCCCGAACAGGACGCATGAGACCGACGGGCGCCGAATCCGCAGGCCACGCATGGGCGCTGGCGCTCGAGCGGCGCTTCCCGGAACTGGCGCCTGCCGCGCTGGCTGCACTGGCCGGCCAGGCGCAGCGCACCACGCTGGCGGCCCACGCCACGCTGCTGGCGGCCGGGGAGCCGTGGCAGCATGCCTTCTGGGTGGAGCAGGGGCTGCTGCGGCTTTTCTACATCGACAGCGAAGGCCGCGAGTCGAACAAGAACTTCCATGCCGAGGATGCGTTCATCTGGCCCGTGACCGAGCTGCTGCGCCGCGAGCCCGCAGCCTTCTTCATTGCGGCGCTGGCGCCGGCCATCGTGTGGCGCCTTCCGTATGCCGCGCTCGAAGCCGCCGTGGCGCACCTGCCTTCATGGACCGCGCTGCAGCTTCATGCGCTGGCGGGATTGCTCGACGACAAGATGCGGCGCGAGCAGGTCTTCCTGCAGTGCACCGCGCGCCAGCGCTACGAGGCGCTGCTGCGCGAGCGGCCCGAATGGACGCAGCGCATTCCGCTGCGGCACCTGGCGTCGTACCTGGGAATGACCGATGTCTCGTTGTCGCGGCTGCGCGCAGGCATGGGGCTTAACGACGGTTAAGGCGCGCTCCAGGCTGGGCTGGAACACTGGGGCTTTCCGTGAGGGGACACCGCCATGTTCCGTTTCTCGCCGACGGCCCTGCAGCTCGGGCTGCACGCGCTCGCCGTCTTCTGGCTGGGCCTGATGGCCGGCTTCTTCTGGACCTACAGTGCCAACGTCAACTTCGCCACCCTGCAGATGGACGGCAGCACCTATGCGCTGGTGCAGTCCGCCCTGAACCGCAACGTGCGGCACGCGATGTTCTTCGGCTTCTTCTTCGGTCCGCCGCTGTTCTGCGCGCTGGCCGTGCTGGCGGCGTGGCCGGCGTGGCGCGAGCACTGGCTGTGGTGCCTGGCGAGCGCCGGGGTGCTGTATGCCCTTGGCATCGTGCTGTTCACCGCGCAGGTCAACCTGCCGCTCAATGCCTATACCGAATCCTGGAATCCATGGTCGCTGCCGCCCGACTGGGCGCAGACGCGCGAACGCTGGAACGCGGCGAACCTCTGGCGCACGTGGGCCAGCGCGGCGGCGTTCGCGCTGGCGCTGGCCGCCTTGTGCATGCGGGCCAATCGCTGCGCTCGCTGAACGGGTGGCGCCCGCCCACTATCATCGAGGCATGCAACGCCTCACGCGCCAACGCAACGCGGTCTTCTCGGCCTTCAGCGACACCGGCCTGGTGCTGACCGCACCTGAAATCCTCGAGCGCGCCCGCGCCATCGTGCCCGAGATCAGCCTCTCCACCGTGTACCGCCAGGTCTCCATGCTGCTGGCCGACGGCGAGATCGCCAAGGTCGAGCTGCCCGGCGAGCCGGCGCGCTACGAAGTGGCCTGCAAGCCCGATGCGCACCGCCATTCGCACCAGCACGGCGAAGAGGCCGACCATCACCATCACTACTTTCACTGCAGCAGCTGCGGGCAGGTCTTCATGCTGCATGCCTGCCCCGGGCCGATGACCGATCTTGTGCCCAAGGGCTTCCAGGTGAAAAGCCATGAAGTGACGCTGCACGGCGTGTGCGCGGCCTGCGCCGGTGCCGCCCGCAAGGCGCGGTCGCCCAAGGCCCACTGACGCCCAGCGGCAGGCAGGTCAGCGCATCTGCAGGCGCGCGTCCTTCGGGTAGCTGATGCTGTAGTCGGCCGCGACGCGCGCGGTCTTTCCGGGCTCCAGGTCGACGCGCCACATGGCAAGCCCGGGCTGCTTGTTCCAGGCCAACTCGGCCGGCTGCGGCGAGAACTGCGCGGCCACGCGCACCTGTTCGTCGACCGAGACGGGGGCCGCCTCGAGCACCTGCACCGCGATCGGCGTGCGGTGGCGGTTCTCCACCACGTAGGCGCGCTGCACCTTGCGCTCGGCGCGCGAGCCGGCAAAGCCGCCCGTGCCCTGGCTGTCGTTCTCGGGCTCGGCCTGCACGCGCACCAGTTCGTCGCGGCCGAAGGAGAGCGTGAGCCTGGCGTCGCTCGGCGCGCTCCACCGGCCGCTGCCGACGAAGTTGCCGTCGCGGTAGAGCTGCAGCGCACCGGCCGGCCATACGCCGGCCGGCTGCGCGAGCTCGGCCACCAGGAACGCGCTGGCATCCACGCGCGGGCTGGTGCGGGCCGCGAGCTTGGCCGTGTCTTCGTGCTGGCCCAGCGCCAGCGTCACGCGCTGGCCGCTGGAGGGCACGTCGATGCTCTGCGGCACCGCGAATTCGGTGGCAAAGCTGTTGTCGAACACGTTCACGTCGAACAGGGGCTGCGTGGCCTCGGCCATGGCAAGCCGGTCGGCGGATGCGGCGGGCGCGGCGGGCGCCGGCGCCATCATCGCGGCCATGCCTCCCTGGACACGCGGCGGCGGCTCGATGCCGATGCGCCACGCCGTGGGCGTGCGGCCCGCGGTTTCGCGGCGCGGCTGGCCGGTGGAGAGCACCAGCTTCACGCCGCGCCAGTCTTCGCCCGTGGCCTGCGCCACCAGCGCCTGGCGTTCGATGCGTACCTTGCTCGTGGCGGTGTCGAGCAGCGCGCGGTAGCTGGGCGTCCAGCCGGGGCCGGCGACCTGGTAGCTCAGCTTCACGTCGGCATCGGCGCTGGCGGCCAGCGTCACGGTCACGGCCATCACCTGTGCGCCGTGGCCTTGCGAGCGCTTGCGTTCGGCCAGCAGCGGATTGAGCTGCCGGTCGATGTCGGCCTGCCTGCGCTGGATCTGGTGCTGCTTGAGCAATGAGTCCTGCCCGGTGCGGCGCATCGCCTCGGCCATGGCCGCGAGGTTGCGTGCATCCATCGGCGCGCGGGCGCCCTGGGCCGATTCGCCGCTGCCGCCCGAGAGGCCTTTGAGGTAGCCCGTCACCATGCCCAGCGCATCGGTCTCGGCCTGCAGGGCGGCCTTCTGGTCTTCCAGTTCGCGGATGCGGCCGTCGAGCGCGCTGGTGGCGCAGCGGGGCGACAGTTCGCGCGCCTCGCTGAGCACCGAGGCCTCGCCCACGCGCACCGATGCGCCGGCCGACACCTGCAGGCTCTGCACGTCGAGGCCCGCGGGCAGGCAGGCGAAGGTGACCGACCGGCTGCCGGCCGCCACCCGCGCGACGCGCTCCACCGTGGCGCTGCCGGGATAGACCTTGACCTGGGTGATGCGCGAGTTGTCGGCTGCGGCTTGCGCATGGGCGCCGGCGCTTGCCGCCAGCCAGGCAGTGGCGGCGAAGGTGGCACGGAGAAGAAAGAAGGCGGAGGAGGGTGCTTGCATGGAGAACCTTCGGAAGTGGATGGATGGCTTGTCTCCACTCATACGGCCGGGCTCGTCCAACGGGGTTAAGCCATCGCGAAGTTTTTTGAGGCGGGCGTTGCTGTCGCCAACGCAACCGCGGCGCCGCGGCCGGTCGCGCGCGCGACGAGGCATGGCGGCTGCGCTTCGTAGAGTGGCTCGTGCGCATCGCCCGTGCATTTCCGCTCCAAGGAGACCTTCCATGCTCGACACCATCCAGGCCATCAACAAGACCGCTGCCTTCAACCGCTGGGCCGGCTTCGAGGTCACGCGCGCCGCCGACGGCGAAGCCGAATTGCGCATGCAATGGCGCGAGGAAGACATGGGCCAGTACGCCGGCTTCCTGCATGCCGGGTTGATCGGCGCCATGCTCGACACCGCCTGCGGCTTCGCGGCCGCCACGGTGGCGGGCCGCGTACTCGCCTCGCACTTCTCGGTGAATTGCCTGTCGCCCGCGCTGGGCCGTGCCTTCATCGCGCGCGGCAAGGTGGTGAAGGCGGGGCGCAAGCAGGTGTTCACCACCGCCGAGCTCTATGGCCAGGGCGATGGCGACAGCCTCAAGCTCGTGGCGACGGGGACTGCCATCCTGGTTCCGGTGGAAGCGCCTCCGCCCGCAAAGTGACTGCGGTCTTGGCGCTGGCGCGCCGGCGCTTGAGGCCGAACAGCGGCCGCAGCCCGTTGAAGCGGCGGATCAGCCCGTCGTTGAGCAGCCAGCAGCCCACGATGGTCAGCGCGACCAGCAAGGCCGGCTCCAGCACCGGCCCCAGCGCGAGCGGAGCCAGCAGCGCAACGCCCGCGATGATCAGCGTCTGGTGCAGCACGTACCACGGGTACACCGACTCGTTGGCCCAGCGCAGCCAGGGCCACGGACGGTTCAGGTGGCGGTGGCCGTGGCCCAGGATGGTGGCGACCGCCAGCCACAGGTAGAGCATGCGCAGGGCGTCCATCGGTACGCCGGAGGGCGGGCCCTTGACGCCGAGCCGCAGCACGATGAAGGCGGTGATCGCCGCCGCGGCCAGCGCCAGCGACACCCACCGCAGGCGTTCCAGTTCGCGCCACACGCCCGTGTCCACGCCCATCCAGTAGCCGTAGAGGAACACGGTGAAGTAGATGCTGTGCAGGTGAAAGTCGCGGACCAGGTTGTGCGTGGGCGGAAAGTGCCGCGCCAGCAGCATCGTCCAGACCAGCAGCGGAAGCGCCGGCAGGAGCAGCAGCTTCCAGCCGCGCAGCCCGTTGAATCGGCGGCGCATCCACTGGCCGGCGGGTGACCGCCACAGCGGCAGCGTGAGCGCGATGAGCGCCGTGTAGCTGAACAGGTAGGGCAGGTACCAGAGGTGGTTCCAGGTGATGCCGAACTCCGCGCCGTCGAAGGCCGCCTTCGGCCACGGATCGCCCATCGAAAGATAGCGCAGCAGGAAGGCACCGAAGCCCGGCGCCACCAAGCCGCTGGCCACGCCCTGGGCATAGGCCTGGTAGGGCACGACCACCGCCATGCCGAAGGCCAGCGGCAGCATCAGCCGCACGCCGCGGCTGCGCAGCAGGCTCCAGGTGCCTTGGCTGCGGCTCAGGAAGCCCAGCGACACGCCCGAGACCAGGAACACCAGGTCCATGCGCCAGAGGTTGAGCATGCGCATCGGCCACTGCAGCCATTCGGCGGCATGCGGGCTCTTGAGGTGCCAGGGCCAGTCGGCCACGTAGTACATCGCCACGTGGTACAGGATGACCAGCAGGAAGGCCAGCGCGCGCAGCGCGTCGATGTCGTGCCGCCGGTCGGGCAGGGTGGATGCGGTTGTGCTCATCGGCCGATGGTTGCGTCCATCCGCGGCGCACGGCCTGCCCGCGGGACGGATCGCGGGCCTTTTGTGACGAGCGGTGCCCTGCAGGGACGAAATTCGCCCGCCCGGTGCGGGGATCGCGAGAATCCCGGGCATGGCAGATTCCCGGAAGAACCTGTACGAGCGCTACGAACCCATCCGCCGCCGCGTGGAAGTGGGCTTCTGGATCGTCTTCATGGCGCTGCAGGCGGTGTTCAACACCACCGTCGCGCTGGTCGACGCGCGCGACCGCGCCGTGCCGCGCGCCGCCTGGGAAATCGTCACCTGGGAGGTGTCGAGCCACCTCGTGCTGCTGGCGCTGGTGCCGGCGGTGGTGGCCATCCAGCACCGGCTGTCGCCGCTCGCACGCACCCACCTGCTGCGCTACCTGGGCTGGCACCTGGCCGCCAGCGTGGTCTTCAGCGTGGTGCACGTGGCGGCGATGTTCGCGCTGCGCGCGATGGTCTACGCGGCGGTTGGCGAGCGCTACGACTTCGCGGGCTGGACCGGGCGCTGGGGCTACGAATACCTGAAGGACGTGCGCGCCTACCTGTCTATGGTGTTCGGCATCTGGGTGTACGGCGTGTTCATGCTGCGGCTGCAGGGCGAGGCGCGCGTGCTCGACCCGCCCGAGGCGGCGGCGGCAGCGCCGGCCGAGCCCGCCGAAGCCCATCGGGCTGCCGCGCCGCCCGCGCGCCCCGAGCGCTTCCTGGTGCGCAAGCTGCGGCGCGAGTTCCTCATTGCCGCGAGCGACATCGACTGGCTCCAGGCCGAAGGCAACTACGTCGGCCTGCACGTCAACGGCCACGACTACCTGCTGCGCGCCACGCTCACCGATTTTCTGGCGCAGCTCGACCCCGCCCATTTCGTGCGCGTGCACCGAAGCCACGCCGTCAACCTCGGCCGCATCAAGGAAATCGAGCCGCTCGACGGCGGCGATGCCCGGCTGCACATGCACGACGGCAGCACGGTGCCCTGCAGCCGGCGCTATCGCGAGGCCTTGCGCGCCGGGGCAAGCTGACCCGGGCGGTGCGTCGATCCGTCCTGTTCCGGTGCGGCTCTGCACTGAGAAGGCTCATTTCCCTCCGTGACGCACCACTAGAGAGCCTTCAGGCACCATTTTTGCTTTCTTGCGGCGCTGCCCCGAGCAATTCGGGTGCACGCACCAATTCAAACCAAAAACTGCAAGAAGCTCCAATGGACGCACTCAAACAGGGCGCAGACGCGCTGTTCATTCTTCTCGGCGCGATCATGGTGCTGGCCATGCATGCCGGTTTCGCCTTCCTGGAACTGGGCACCGTGCGCAAGAAGAACCAGGTCAATGCGCTGGTTAAGATCCTGGTCGACTTCTCGGTCTCGACCATCGTGTACTTTCTGGTGGGCTATGGCGTGGCCTACGGCACCCACTTCTTCGTGGGCGCCACCGAGCTCGCAGCAAAAAGCGGCTACGAACTCGTGAAGTTCTTCTTCCTGCTCACCTTCGCGGCGGCCATTCCGGCGATCATCTCGGGCGGGATTGCCGAACGTGCCAAGTTCTGGCCGCAACTGATCGCTACCGCGGTCATCGTCGGCTTCGTCTATCCGCTGTACGAGGGCATTGCCTGGAACAAGGCCTTCGGCATCCAGGCCTGGATCGCTTCGGCCACGGGCAGCGAGTTCCATGACTTTGCCGGCTCGGTGGTGGTGCACGCGGTGGGCGGCTGGCTCGCCTTGCCGGCCGTGCTGCTGCTGGGCGCGCGCCGCAACCGCTACCGCGGCGACGGCTCGCTGAGCGCGCATCCGCCGTCGAACATTCCTTTTCTGGCGCTGGGGGCCTGGGTGCTGTGCGTCGGCTGGTTCGGCTTCAACGTCATGAGCGCGCAGAGCATCGACAAGATCTCCGGCCTGGTGGCCGTCAACTCGCTCATGGCAATGGTCGGCGGCACGCTGGTTGCGCTGGCGCTGGGCAAGAACGACCCCGGCTTTGTCTACAACGGCCCGCTCGCCGGTCTCGTGGCCGTGTGCGCGGGGTCCGACCTGATGCATCCGCTGGGCGCGCTGGTGGTGGGCGGCGTGGCCGGGGCCATCTTCGTGGTGATGTTCACGCTCACGCAGAACAAATGGAAGATCGACGACGTGCTCGGCGTCTGGCCGCTGCACGGCCTGTGCGGCACCTGGGGCGGCATCGCGGCCGGCATCTTCGGCACCCAGGCGCTCGGCGGCATCGGCGGCGTGAGCGTCTGGGCGCAGCTCATCGGCACCTTGATGGGCGTGGCGTGGGCGGCGCTGGCCGGAGCGGCGGTGTACGGCGCGCTCAAGGCGACGATGGGGCTGCGGCTCACGCAGGAAGAGGAATACGACGGCGCCGACCTGTCGATCCACCACATCTCGGCGACGCCGGAGCGTGAGGTGAACTGGTAGGCCGGGTTCCTGCAGGACCGGCCTGCCTGGGCTATTCTCGGCGCCCCTTACAACCGCCGAGGAGTAGACCCCATGACAACAACAACACCCGCTCGCTGGCTGCGCCGCGGCGTCGCCGCACTGGCCGGCAGCCTGCTGATGCTTTCGTTTTCTTCCACGGCGCAGGCCGGCGCTCCGCAGGTCAAGACCCAGGCGCCGGGCTTCTACCGCACGATGCTCGGCGACTTCGAGGTGACGGCGTTGTTCGACGGCACCATCGACCTCGAGCCCAAGAAGCTGCTCACCAACACCACGCAGGCACAGATCGGCAAGCTGCTCGATCGCGGCTTCGAGAAGGACACCGTGCCCACCTCGGTGAACGCCTATCTCATCAACACCGGCAGCAAGCTGGTGCTGGTCGACACGGGTGCCGGCGGCCTGTTCGGCCCCACGCTCGGCAGCCTGCAGGCCAATCTCAAGGCCGCGGGCTATCAGCCCGAGCAAGTCGACGACGTGCTCATCACCCATATGCACGGCGACCATGTCGGCGGCCTGGTGCAGGACGGCAAGCTGGTGTTCCCCAACGCCACCATCCACGCCGGGCAGGAAGACGCCGACTTCTGGCTCGACAAGGCCAACCTGGAGAAGGCTTCCGCCGAGATGAAGGGCTTCTTCCAGGGGGCGATGGCCTCGCTGAACCCGTATGTGGAGGCCGGCAAGTTCAAGGGCATGAAGGGCAACACCGACCTGGTGCCCGGCATCAAGGCCGTGCCCGCCCATGGCCATACGCCGGGCCACAACATCTACCTGGTCGAGTCCAAGGGCCAGAAGCTGGTGCTGTGGGGCGACCTGATGCACGTGGCCGCCGTGCAGTTTGCGCAGCCGCAGATCACCATCTCGTTCGACGTCGATTCGAAGCCGGCGGCGGCGGAACGCAAGAAGGCCTATGCCGATGCGGCCAAGGGGCGCTACCTGGTCGGCAGTGCGCACCTGCCGTTCCCGGGGCTGGGCCATGTGCGGGCCGAAGGCAAGGGCTACGTCTGGGTGCCCGTGGATTACCAGCAGGTGCGATAGACAGCCGGCCGGCCGGCCGGCTGAAGCTTGAACGGCGCGGGCAGGTGTTGCCGCGCCAGCAGCACGAATGTGCGTGCTGTAGCAAACTCGCCCGACCGCTCCGCTCCACACTCCACGCCAACATGACCCAAGCTCCCCCCGCCCTCGAAGTCCTCCCGCGCGATCTCTCCGCCTACCGCAAGGGCAACGTCGGCATCGACTATGTGCACCGCTTCGAGTCCGGCAAGCCGGGGCCCCACGTGCTGATCAACGCGCTCACGCACGGCAATGAAATCTGCGGCATGACCGCCGCCACGCACCTGCTCGACACCCAGGTGCGCCCCAAGATCGGCACGCTCACCGTGAGCTTTGCCAACGTGGAAGCCTACGAGTCCTTCGACCAGGCGCTGCCCTTCGACAGCCGCCAGCTGGTGCACAACCTCAACCGCATCTGGTCGCCCGAATGGCTCGACGGCACCGAGGACAGCCCCGAGCTGCGCCGCGCCCGCGCGCTGCGGCCGGTGGTGAGCGCGGCCGACCACATCCTGGACATCCACTCCACCAGCCAGCCGGTGATTCCGTTCTGGGTGTATCCCGCCTTCGAGCGCAACGCCGAGGCGGCGCTGGCCATCGGCCGTCCGTCGGTGCACCTGGTGATGCCCGACGGCCTGGGCTCCGGCACGCCGCTGATCCAGCATGGCCGCCATGGCCTGCCCGATGGCAAGGGCGTGGCACTGGTCGCCGAATGCGGCCAGCACTTCCTGCGCTCGGCCTCCGAGCTGGCCACCGCCATCTCGCTCGACTTTTTGGCGCACTTCGGCCTCATCGACAAGGACCCCGCCGCGCCGGCGCCCGGCCCGCAGCGCCGCTTCGAGCTGCTGCAGACGCACGTCATCAGGTCGGAAGACTTCGCGTTCGTGCGCCCGCTGATCGGCTTCGAGACCTTTGACAAGGGCGAGCTGATCGCCACCAACGGCCCGGACGAGATCCGCGCGCCCTGCGACGAGTGCACGATCTTCATGCCCGCGCAGCGGGTGATCGTGGGGCGCGAGGCGGTTTATTTGACGAAGCCGATCTGAGTCGGCGATGAAGCCCTCAAGGCTCCATCAATTTCGAAATCTGTTCGCGAAGTGATGGCAGATCCACAAGACGCTGCGGATCACCTCGGCTCATACTGGCACCGCCTCGCGCAGCACCTGATCACGGAACTTCGGCGGCAAGCCGTTGGGCGTGAGCACGTCGACTTCCATGCCAAGAAGGGCCTTCAACTCGTGCCTGATGGCGCCGATGTCCATGAGAGTGGTCTGTTCCGTAGGTTCGACCAGCAGATCGAGATCGCTGTCGGGTCCGTCTTCTCCACGCGAAGCCGAGCCGAACACTCTCACGCTGCTGACGTGATGACGCAGTGCGATCTCGCGGATGCGGACGCGGTGCTGTGACAGGGCTTCAGAAGGACGCATGGGGCGCAGTGTAGTGCGGCTGTGGGTTCAATTCACGCCGCAACGAACAACGCCGGATCCACCATCGCCCGATTGAGCATCACGGACCAATGCAGATGCGGTCCCGTCACGCGCCCGGTGGCGCCCACGGCGGCGAGCTGCTCGCCGGTCTTCAGCACGTCGCCCACCTTTGAATCGATGCGGCTCAGGTGGCAATACATCGTGAGCAGGCCGCCGCCGTGGTCGAGCCACACCGTGCCGCCGTTGAAGAAGTAGTCGCCGGTGTCGATCACGCGCCCCGGCAGCGGCGCCAGCACGGGCGTGCCGGTGCCGGCCGCGATGTCCATGCCGCTGTGCGGATTGCGCGACTGGCCGTTGAACACGCGGCGCAGGCCGAAGGAGCTGGAGCGGCGGCCGGGCACGGGCACGCGCATCTGCAGCGCGGCGTCGGGCCGCAAGTCGGTGAAGGTGGCCATCACGGTGGCGAGGTGCGCGCGCTCGCGCTCGTAGCGCGCTTCGTCCTCCGGCGACAGGTCGACGGTGCGCGGCGGCACCGTGAGGCGCTGCTCGCGGTATTGCTTGGGGCTCACGGTGTAGGCGATCTGCTTTTCGTTGCCGCCCTCGGTGCGCACCGCGATGCTCGCCTCGCCCGGCACGGCTGCGAGCGGAATGCCCACGAGCGCGGTCCACTCGATGGCGTCGCCCACCACCAGCAGCGGCAGGTCGCTGGAGAAGGCCTGCGGGCGCCTGGCCGCCGGACCGAGCGACAGGCGGGCCACGCCGCCCGGCACCTGCGATGCATGCGGCCAGACCTCCGGCTGCTTCTTTTTGGCCGAGGGAGCCGCCGCAACGGCGCGCGCCGAGGCCAATGCCACGAGGCCGAAGGTGCCGAGCAGGGCGGAGCGGCGGCCGAGGCCGGATGGAGCGGATTCGGGAAGCGAGGGATGCATGGCGTTGAACTCGAGGCTTGCGAAGCGAACAAACAAGGGCGCAGCGAACACAAAGGAACCGGACATGAACATCCGAGCACTGGGCCGATGGGGCTTGATGGTAAGCGCGGCCGCGCTGGCCGCCGGGTGCAACAGCACCGCGATCCGTGTAGGCGGCGCGCCCGAGGCGAGCATCAAGAACTGCGTGGCCGCGGCCTCGCGCGAGTTTCGCGTGCCGGCGTCGAGCGTCGTTGCGGACAGGGGCACGACGCCGCGCGACGGCGTCTACACGATCAACCTGAAGATCGGCGCGCAGGGGCGACCGGCGCTGTGCACGACCGATGAGAACAGCGCGGTGCTGGGCGTGGTCTACAAGCGGGCGCAATAGGCAATAGAAAACCGGCGCCATTGCGGCCGCCGGTTTTGTACGAGCAGGGGGCGGTCTTACTTGCCCCAGCTGTCCCGCATGCCCGCAGCGCGATTGAACACGCGCTTGCCGCCGGCACTCGCCTTCGCATCGAGCACGAAGTACCCGTGCCGCTCGAACTGGAATGCCGCACCGTCCTGCGCCTTGGCCAGCGACGGTTCGACATACGCGGAGCAAACCTCCAGGCTCGTCTTGTTGAGCTCGTCGAGCAGCTCGCCGCTGCCCGGATTGGCCGCCGCAAACAGCCGCTCATACAGCCGCACCTCGGCCTCGACCGCATCGGCCGCAGCCACCCAGGTGATGTTGCCTTTCACCTTGATGGCGTCCGCGCCCGGCGTGCCGCTCTTGGTGTCGGGCACCAGCGTGGCCTGCACTTCGACGAGCTTGCCGCTCGCGTCCTTGGTGCCGCCGGTGCATTCGATGACGTGGCCGTACTTGAGGCGCACCTTGTTTCCCGGGAACAGGCGAAAGAACCCCTTGGGCTGCACTTCCTCGTAGTCGGTGCGCTCGATCCAGACCTCGCGGCCGAGCTTGAATTCGCGTTTGCCCATTTCGGGGTGGTGCGGATGCACGGGGGCGGAGCAGTCGTCGAGCACGTCGTCGCCGCCCATCAGTTCGCCCCAGTTGGTGATCACCAGCTTGACCGGGTCGAGCACGGCCATGGCGCGCGGCGCGATGGGGTCGAGGGTGTCGCGCAGCGCGGCTTCCAGGCTCGCGTAGTCGATCCAGCCGCCGGACTTGGTGGTGCCGCTGCGTTCGCAGAACAGGCGCAGCGCCTCGGGCGTGTAGCCGCGGCGGCGCAGGCCCGCGAGGGTGGGCATGCGCGGGTCGTCCCAGCCGTCGACGTGCTTTTCCTGGACCAGTTGGCGCAGCTTGCGCTTGCTGGTGAGCACATGGGTGACGTTGAGGCGCGCGAATTCGTACTGGCGCGGATGCGGGCTTGCGATGAGGCCGCCTTCGGCCAGGCGGTCGAGCAGCCAGTCGTAGAAGGGGCGCTGGTCTTCGAATTCCAGCGTGCAGATGGAATGGGTGATCTGCTCGAGCGCGTCCTCGATGGGATGCGCAAAGGTGTACATCGGGTAGATGCACCACTTGTCGCCGGTGTTGTGGTGTGTGGCCCGGCGGATGCGGTAGAGCGCCGGGTCGCGCATGTTGATGTTGGGGCTCGCCATGTCGATCTTGGCGCGCAGGATGGCGGCGCCGTCAGGCAGCTGGCCGTCACGCATGGCGCGGAAGCGGGCGAGGTTTTCTTCCGCGCTGCGGCTGCGGAACGGGCTGTCGGTGCCGGGCGTGTTGAAGTCGCCGCGGTTGGCGCGGATTTCCTCGGCGCTTTGCTCGTCCACATAGGCCAGGCCGGCGCCGATCAGGTATTCGGCGGCCCGGTACATGAAGTCGAAGTAGTCGCTTGCGAAGTATTCGTGCGGCTGCAGGGTGCCGGGGGCCGTGGGGCGGTCGGCCAGGTGGGTTTCGTAGCCGAGCCACTGGACGGCGTCGCGGATGGAATCGACGTATTCCTGCTCTTCCTTCTCCGGGTTGGTGTCGTCGAAGCGCAGGTGGCAGACGCCGCCGTATTCCCTGGCCAGCTCGAAATTCAGCCAGATGCTCTTGGCGTGGCCGATGTGCAGGTAGCCGTTGGGCTCGGGCGGAAAGCGCATGCGCACCTTGGCCGGGTCGGGCATGCCCTGGGCGTGATGGGCGGCGTCGCCGGGCGAGCCACCCCATTTGCGGCCAGAATAGGCCCCCTGCGCAAGGTCGTTTTCGATCACGTGGCGCAGGAAATTGCTCGGTGCAGCGGCTGTTTTTGCGCTGTCTTTGTCGGTCGGGGAGGTCATTGCGGCATTCTAGAACGCACCCCCTGCCGGTTACCTTTGGCTACGTTCTTCACATTGCGGCGGGCAACCGCTTTGCATTTGGCGCGTTCAATACACACATGGGCGGGAAACGCCCCAACAAGGAGTCCAACATCATGAGCCTCACACGTTCAACCTTCTTCAAATGGGCCGCCGCGAGTGTCGTGGCAGCCGGTGCATTGTTTGCGGCCACCTCGGCCAGTGCCCGTGGCGACGTGAGCTGGTCGGTCGGCGTGGGCCTGCCAGGGGTTGCCGTGGGTGTGGGCGCTCCGGCCTACTACCCGGCGCCGGTCTATACGGCCCCCGCGCCGGTGTATTACGACGCGCCGCCGCCCGTGTACTACCGTCCGCCGCCGCCGGTCTACTACCGTCCGGCCCCGGTGTACTACGCGCCGCCGGCGTACTACGGACCGCCGCGCTACTACGGTCCGCGCGGCTACTACCACGGCCATCGCCACTGGCGCTGAGCGGCTCCGCAGGCGGCAAGCAGCCGCCGGATGAAAAAGCCGACCTTCCGGGGTCGGTTTTTTTATGCGCGAACGCCGCACCCGCTATTTCACATGGCGCGAAACAGGTGGCCGTAGAGCCGGCTGACGGGGATTTTCTCGGGTCGGCCGCGCAGGTCGAGGTGCAGCTTGCCGGCCTCGTCGCGGTGCACGGCCTCGATGGCCGAGCTGCGCACCACCACGGCGCGGTGCACCTGCCAGAAGATTTCGGGGTCGAGCTGGGCCAGCAGCTGCTTGAGCGGCGTGCGGATCAGGTATTCGTGCGTGGCGGTGAGCACGCGGATGTATTTGTCGGCGGCTTCGAAGTACAGCACCTCGTCGATCGGAACCATGCGCACGGTGCTGCCGCCGGCTTCGCTGGCGGCAATCATCTTCAGCGGGGCGGTGGAGGCGGCGGGCGGCGCCGACATGCCATTGCCCGCTGCGGCGGCAAGCAGCTCGCGCCACTGCGCGAGGGTTCTCTCCAGCGCTTCGTCGGCGGCGGCAGGAGCTGGCTTTACCCGCAGCTGCGCAGCCAGCGCCTGCTGAAGCCGCAGCACGGTCTTGCGCAAACGCTCGGGCTGCACGGGCTTGAGCACGTAGTCGATGGCCTGCGTCTCGAAGGCGCGGGCGGCGTATTCGTCGTAGGCGGTCACGAAGACCAATTGCGGCATGGGCGCCTCGTCGACGGGCCAGCGGTCGGCCAGTTCGGCGGCGGCGCCCAGGCCGTCGAGGCCCGGCATGCGGATGTCGAAGAACAGCACCTGCGGCAGCAGGCGCAGAGCCTCCCGCACGGCGCTGCGGCCGTCGCCCGCGGTGGCGAGCACCTGCAGTTGGGGCCATGCCGCGGCGAGTTCGGCCTTGAGGGCCTGGGCGAGCAGCGGTTCGTCTTCGGCGATGAGGGCAGTGGAATTCATGAACGGGGCTGCAATGGAAAGCTGAGTGTGGCAAGGGTTCCGCCCGAAGGCCCGGCGGCCAGGCTCATGCGGCCCTGGTCGCCATACACGGTGGCAAGCCGTTCGCGCACCTGCTCGAGCCCGAAGCCGCTGCCTTCGGAAGGCTGCGCTGCATCCAGGCCGACGCCGGTGTCGCTCACTTCGATGATCAACCGGCCGTCGAGCTGCCGCGCGCGCACGTCGATCGCGCCGCCTTCGACCTTGGGTTCGAGCCCGTGGCGGATGCTGTTTTCGACCAGCGGCTGCAGCAGCAGCGGCGGCACCGGCGTGCCGCGCAATTCATCGGGCAGGTCGAGCGTGTAGCGCAGGCGCTCGCCCATGCGCACGGACATCAGCTCAAGGTAGTCGGCCAGCCGTTCGAACTCGGCCGACAGTGGGTGCGACAGGGCGCGCGAGCCGCTGAGCGTCATGCGCAGGTAGTTGTTGAGGCGGTCGAGCATGGCCACGGCGCGCGGCGGATCGGCCGTGATCAGCACGCGCAGGTTGGCCAGCGTGTTGAACAGCATGTGCGGCTCCAACTGCGTCTCCAGCAGTTTGAGCCGGGCTTCGGTGGCGTTGCGCTGCGCCAGGTCGAGCTGGCTGCGCATGTACTTGCTCCGGCCCAGGCTGTAGAAGAAGAAGCACATGCAGACGGTGGCCGTCAGCGTGATGAC
The DNA here is from genome assembly GCF_041154435.1 of Variovorax sp. V116. Taxonomy (NCBI): domain Bacteria; kingdom Pseudomonadati; phylum Pseudomonadota; class Betaproteobacteria; order Burkholderiales; family Comamonadaceae; genus Variovorax; species Variovorax sp. V116. The sequence continues at coordinate 3,696,513 of NZ_AP028661.1, read as the reverse complement.
GATCGTGGTCGCGAGCTTGCGTTCCGTGAAGTTGCCGAAGTCGAGCAGAGGCTGGTGGGTCCAGGCATCGCCGATCGCATTGCCCCCCAGGAAGCCCACCGCCACGCCGCCTGCCACCAGCAGATAGCCCCAGGGGCCGGGCGGCCAGAGCACTTCACGGTGGCCGCTGATCAGCAGCCGGCCCACGTCGATGAAGAGCCAGCTGATCAGCCCGATCGACAGCGAATACACCATCTGCGCCCCCCAGTCCCCGTGCTGTGTGATGGCCAGCGCGGCGGCAATGAAGCAGCAGAACACGACGGTGATCAGGCCATGCCGCAGCATGCCCCGGACGTTCTCCGCGCGGAAACGAGGGAGCGCTTCAACACTCATCCGCGCTCCCCGGGATGCAGCGCTCGCCGTTCGCGTTCCACCAGCCGGTCATAGAAGCCGCCGCCGGGCGCGACGAACCAGATCACGGCGCCGTGGATCAGGAGGCCCAGGCCCCAGCCCATGAGCGGATACACGGCCCAGGTATGGCCGCGCGATGCGGAGAGGGCGACCAGCCCGAGGTTCACCAGCACATAGACGAAGGCATGGATGTACCAGCCCATCTTGGCACCGGCGCGGCGGCGGGCGAGTTTTTCGATGTCGGGACGGGACGCGTTCTGAAGGGTGGGGTTCATGACAACTCCTTGAATTGAACCGGAATGAATTCGGGGGCGGACGGCGGCTGCGCTGGCGACGATTGCAGCGCCGCCCGCTGCCGCAGCTCCTCGGTCGTCTCGCCGGGCCCGTCGGGCCGCCAGCCCGGCGGCTTGAAGAGGTAGCCGACGAAAGCCCGCACCGAGCGCGCCGAGCGCAGGTCGCGCAGCAGCGCACGCCAGTGGGTGAACTCGATCTCGAGGATGTTGTTGGAGACGATCGGCTGCACCAGCCCGTAGCGGCAGGGCAGGTCGGCGCGCTCGGGGATGTAGGTGCCGAACAGGCGGTCGAACACGATCAGCACGCCGCCGTAGTTGCCGTCCAGGTACTCGAGGTTCGAGGCGTGGTGCACGCGGTGGGCCGAGGGCGTGTTGAGCACCCATTCCAGCGGGCCGAGCTTGGGAATCCAGGCCGCGTGGATCCAGAACTGGTAGAGCAGGTTCAGCGTGAGCATCAGCAGGATCACCTTGGGCGGCATGCCCAGCAGCGGCGCGAGCATGAAGAAGGCGAGCGTGCCGCTGAGCCGGCCGGTCCAGCCGAAGCGGTAGGCGGCCGACAGGTTGAGCTGGTTCGGCGAATGATGGATGGCATGCGTGCACCAGAACCAGCGCACGCGGTGGGCGGCGCGGTGGTACCAGTAGTAGCAGAACTCCTGGCCGATGAAGCAGGCGACCCAGCCGCTCCAGTGGTCCATGGGCAGCGTGAAGAGCCGGTGGTTCCAGAACCAGTCCATGGCGCCGGTCCAGAAGGCCAGCGGCAGCAGCCAGCGCAGCGGGTATTCGCGCACCAGGAAGTCGACCACCGAGACGCCGGCCGCCTTCCAGTCGTAGCTGCGCCAGCCGTGGCGCCACGACAGCACCAGTGCTTCGGCAATGGAGGCGGCGAGCACCACCGTGACGGCAATCTTGAGGATCAGAAAGAGCACGGCCATGGTGGTTCCTGGAATGTGGGCGTCGGCGATCTTAGGCTGCGCGGGCACCGGCCGCCACCGCGTCGGTGCTGATCGCCAGCTTCCACAGCCGCACGGCGCGTGCCACGAAGATGCCGCTGAAGGCGCCGTACAGCATCGGAACGCCGACCTCGAAGGCGGCCTGCTGGCGCAGCTCGGGGTGCATGGCCAGGGACGCGCCCACCACGTACTTGGTGAAGAAGATGCCCATCATGAGCAGCAGCGGCACCGCGCTGCCGGCCACGTGGAACTCGCGCGCCGCACGGTCGTAGCGCGTGCTGGCGGGCAGCGGGCTCTGGAGCACCAGCAGCACCAGCGCGGCGGCCGCCACGGCCCAGCCGAGCAGGGGGCCGGGCGAATCGCCGAAGGCCGAGATCACGCCGGCCAGCGAAAGGCCGGTCATGGCGATCGGTATCACCGTGACCTTGGCCAGGCTGACGCTGCCGGACAGCAGCTGCCTGCAGCCCAGCCACACGAGGAGGACGAAAACGGCGAAGACCCACTTGGGGGTGTGAAGAATGATCTGCAGCAGCATGGCGTTTCTCCGGGTTGAAAGACGATTCGATGGAGCGGACTGTGCCGGCGCCCCCGCGCCGCCGCCACGCTCCTGCGACGAAATGCAGATCGGCGGCGCCAGCCGCAGCGAACCGGCGCGAAATGCAGCCCTTGCACGCAGCTTTACCGGCGCTTTACGGTTCATAAGACAGGCGCGCTACGATGCGGCGCTCCACTAGCGGCTGTACTTGCGCACTGCCACACCTCATGGAATCTCCGAACTCCGAGCCTTCTTCCGGCGATTCGCCTGCCGTCCCACCGGCAACTCCCCCTTCTTCGTCTCCGCCTGCGCGGCCGCCCTCGCGTCGCAGGCTCTGGCTCGGCAGCCTGATCGCGCTGGTGCTGCTGCTGGTGCTGGGGGGCGGCGCCTGGTACCTCATCAACCGCAAGGGCAGCTCCGCCGGCGGGCCGGGCTTCGGCGGCGCGACCGTCACGGTGGGCCACGCGGCGGCGCGCGAGATCGAATTGCCGGTGACCATCGATGCGCTCGGCACGGTCACGCCGCTGGCCACCATCACGCTCAAGGCGCAGGTCGGCGGCGTGCTGACCGAGGTGCTGTTCACCGAAGGGCAGACTGTGGCAAGGAACCAGCTGCTCGCGCGCATCGATCCCAGGCCCTATGAGCAGGCGCTGATGCAGGCCCGCGGCACGCGCCAGCGCGACGAGGCGCAGCTCGAGGCCGCGCGCGTCACGCTCGCGCGCTACCGCACCCTGCTGGGGCAGGACTCCATCGCCCGGCAGGACGTCGACACCCAGGCCGCGCTGGTCCGCCAGCTCGAAGGCACGGTCACCACCGACCTGGCCGCCGAGGCCGCCGCCAAGCTGAACCTCGACTACACCCGCATCACAGCGCCGGTGGCCGGCCGCATCGGCCTGCGCGCGGTGGATGCGGGCAACACCGTGACGGCCAACGCGACCACGGGCATCGCGGTCATCACGCAGATGAACCCGATCGACGTGCAGTTCTCGGTGCCGCAGGACCGCGTGCCCGACATCCAGGCGCAGCTGGCCAAGGGCGAGCCGCTGCCGGTCACGGCCTTCGACCGCACCCGCGCCGCAACGCTCGACACTGGCACCTTCTCCACGCTCGACAACGTGGTCGACACCACCACCGGCACGGTCAAGGCCAAGGCGCGCTTCGGCAATGCGCAGACCACGCTGTTCCCGAGCCAGTTCGTCAATGTGCAGATGCTGCTGCGCAAGGTGCGCGCGGTGGTGGTGCCGGTGACGGCGGTGCGCACCGGTCCCAACGGCGACTACGTCTATGTGATCAACGAGGACCGCACGGTGTCGATGCGCGCGGTGAAACGCGGCGAGGCCAACGTCGAGGTGGTGGCCATCACCTCGGGCCTGAAGGCGGGCGAGAACGTGGTGACCGAGGGCGGCGACCGCATCAAGGACGGCGCGGTCGTGCAGCTGCAGGGCGACCGGCCCGCGGCAGGTCCGCGCGGCGGCGCTTCGGGGCCGCGCGGTGCGGCTTCGGGCCCGCGTGGGCAGCGCGGCGAAGGCAGTGGGGAGCGGCGGCGCCAGCGTCCGCCGCAATGACCGGCAGCAACAGCAATCCACGGAACAAGCGAGCGCGTCCGCGATGAGCCCCTCCCGCCCCTTCATCGAACGGCCGGTGGCCACGGCGCTGCTGATGGTCGCCATCGTGCTGGCCGGCCTCGTGGGCCTGCGGCTCCTGCCGCTGGCCGCGCTGCCGCAGGTCGACTACCCGACCATCCAGGTGCAGACCCTCTACCCCGGCGCCAGCCCCGAGGTCATGAGCCGCACCGTCACGGCTCCGCTGGAGCGCCAGTTCGGCCAGATGGCGGGGCTCAACCGCATGAGCTCGGTGAGCTCGGCGGGCGTGTCGATCGTCACGCTGCAGTTCGCGCTCGACCAGACGCTGGACGTGGCCGAGCAGCAGGTGCAGGCCGCCATCAACGCCGGCGGCTCGCTGCTGCCGGCCGACCTGCCGGCGCCGCCCGTGTACGCCAAGGTGAACCCGGCCGACGCGCCCATCCTCACGCTGGCCGTGAGCTCCGGGACCATGCCGCTCACCGAGGTGCAGAACCTCGTGAACACACGGCTCGCGCAGAAGATCAGCCAGGTCGGCGGCGTGGGGCTGGTGTCGCTTTCGGGCGGGCAGCGGCCGGCCGTGCGCATCCAGGCCGACACCAACGCGCTCGCGTCGGTGGGCATCGGGCTGGACACGCTGCGCAGCGCGATCACCGCGGCCAACGCCAACAGCGCCAAGGGCAGCTTCGACGGACCGCGGCGGGCCTACACCATCAATGCCAACGACCAGCTCGTGACGGCGGACGACTACAAGAACCTGATCGTCGCCTGGAAGAATGGCGCGCCGGTGCGCATGACCGACGTGGCGCGCGTGGTCGACGGTGCCGAGAACACACAGCTGGGCGCATGGGCCGCATTGCGCGCGGGCGAGCGGGAACCCGTGCTGTACCCGGCCATCATCCTTAACGTGCAGCGCCAGCCCGGCGCCAACGTGATCGGCACGGTCGATGCCATCAAGAAGCAGCTGCCCGAGCTGCAGGCCTCGCTGCCGGGCTCGCTCAAGGTGGAGGTGCTGAGCGACCGCACCACCGGCATCCGCGCCTCGGTCTCGCACGTGCAGCTGGAGCTCGGGCTGGCCGTGGTGATGGTGGTGCTGGTGATCTTCTTCTTCCTGCACAGCGTGCGCGCCACGGTCATCGCCAGCCTGGCGGTGCCGATCTCGCTCGTGGGCACCTGCGGGCTGATGTACCTGCTGGGCTACAGCCTCAACAACCTGAGCCTGATGGCGCTGACCATCGCCACCGGCTTCGTGGTGGACGACGCGATCGTGATGATCGAGAACATCGCGCGCTACCTGGAGGAGGGCGACCCGCCGTTCAAGGCCGCGCTCAAGGGGGCCACGCAGATCGGCTTCACCATCATCTCGCTCACGGTGTCGCTGATCGCGGTGCTGATTCCGCTCTTGTTCATGGGCGACGTGGTGGGGCGGCTGTTCCGCGAGTTCGCGGTCACGCTGGCCATCACCATCCTGATCTCCGCCGTGGTGTCGCTCACGCTGGTGCCGATGATGTCGGCGCGCTGGCTCAAGCCGCAGGCCGAGGAGGGCGGGCGCTTCGGGGCCAGCGTGCAGCGCCGCGACGGCGACGGGCCGCCCCTAGGCGGCGCAGCCCCCTCGGGGGGCAGAGAGCCACACGAAGTGGGCGAACGTGGGGGCGGTTTCCTTGATCGCGTGATTGCGCGCTACGACGTGTGGCTGCAATGGGTGCTGCGCCACCAGCCGCTCACGCTGGTGGTGGCGGTGGCCACGCTGGCGCTCACGGTGCTGCTCTACGTGGTGATTCCCAAGGGCCTGTTCCCGACGCAGGACACCGGCCAGCTGCAGGCGCGCATCGAGGCCGCGCAGGACGTGTCGTACACGCGCATGGCCGAGCTGCAGCAGCAGGCCGCCAACGCGATCCTGGCCGACCCCGAGGTGGCCAGCGTGAGCTCGGTGGTGGGCGTGGACGCCGCCAACAACACGGCGCTGAACACCGGCAGCATGCTCATCAACATGCGCGCCGACCGCGGCAACCAGGAAGCCACGATGCAGCGCCTGCGCGAGCGCGTGCGCGCCGTGGCCGGCGTCACGCTGTACCTGCAGCCCACGCAGGACCTGACCATCGACGCCGAGACCGGCCCCACCGAATTCCGCGTCTCGCTCGAAGGGGTGGACACCAACACCGTCGACGCCTGGGCGCAGAAGCTGGTGGAGCGCCTGCGCACCGAGCCGCTGGTGCGCAACCCCACCACCAACGCGGGTGCGAAGGGCCTGGCCGCCTACGTGGACATCGACCGCAACACGGCCTCGCGCCTCTCGGTCACGGCCAGCTCGGTGGACGACACGCTCTACAGCGCGTTCGGCCAGCGCATCGTCTCGACCATCTTCACCGAGACCAACCAGTACCGCGTGATCCTGGAAGCGCAGCGCGAGGCATTGGCCTCGCCGCAGCTCCTGGGCAACCTGCAACTGCGCACCGGCGGCGGCAGTGCCACCACGCTCTCATCGATTGCCACGGTGCGCGAGCAGGCCGCGCCGCTGCAGGTGACGCACGTGGCGCAGTACCCGGCCGCCACCGTGGGCTTCGACACGGCCGACAACGTGGCGCTCGGAAAGTCGGTGGCGGCCATTCGCGCGGCGGCCAAGGAGATCGGCATGCCCGCGAGCATGACCATGAGCTTCCTGGGCGCGGCGGGGGCCTACGAGAAATCGCTTTCCAACCAGCTGTGGCTGATCCTGGCGGCGGTGGTGTGCGTGTACATCGTGCTGGGCGTGCTGTATGAGAGCTACATCCATCCGCTGACGATTCTCTCGACACTGCCTTCGGCCGGCGTGGGCGCGCTGCTCGCGTTGATGGTCACGGGCAACGACCTGGGCGTGATCGGCATCATCGGCATCATCCTCTTGATCGGCATCGTCAAGAAGAACGCGATCATGATGATCGACTTTGCCATCGACGCCGAGCGGCGCGAGGGCAAGTCGCCGCAGGAGGCCATCCACCAGGCGGCGCTGCTGCGCTTCCGGCCCATCCTCATGACCACGCTGGCGGCGCTTTTTGCGGCGCTGCCGCTGATGTTCGGCTGGGGCGAGGGGGCCGAGCTGCGCCGGCCGCTGGGCCTGGCCATCTTCGGCGGGCTGGTGGTGAGCCAGGTGCTCACGCTCTTCACCACGCCGGTGGTCTACCTGGCCTTCGACCGCATGGGCCGGCGCTTCGGGCGCAAGCGGGAGGCCGCAGCCGCATGAACCTGTCCAGGCCCTTCGTCGAGCGCCCGATTGCGACGGTGCTGCTGACCATCGGCATTGCACTGGCCGGGATCGCGGCGTTCTTCGTGCTGCCTGTGTCGCCGCTGCCGCAGGTCGACTTTCCCACCATCTCGGTCACCGCCAGCCTCTCGGGCGCCAGCCCGAGCACCATGGCGTCGAGCGTGGCCACGCCGCTGGAGCGGCGGCTCGGGGTGATCGCGGGTGTCAACGAACTCACCTCGACCAGCTCCAACGGCTCCACCCGCATCAGCCTGCAGTTCGACCTCAAGCGCAACATCGACAGCGCCGCGCGCGAGGTGCAGGCGGCCATCAACGCGGCGCGGGCCGACCTGCCCGCCACCCTGCGCAGCAACCCCATCTACCGCAAGCGCAACCCGACCGCCGCGCCCATCGCGATCCTGGCGCTCACCTCCAGGACGCGCACGCCGGGCCAGATCTACGAGGCCGTGTCCAACATCGTGAGCCAGAAGCTCTCGCAGGTGGAGGGCGTGGGCGAGGTCGAGATCGGCGGCGGCTCGCTGCCGGCCGTGCGGGTGGAGCTGGAGCCTTTCTCGCTCAACCGCTTCGGCATCAGCAGCGAGGACGTGCGCGCCGCCATCCAGGCCAACAACGCCAACCGGCCCAAGGGCGCCATCGAGAACGACGAGCGCCGGCTGCAGATCTACACGCCCTCGCCGGGCCGCCATGCCGTGGAGTACCGCGACATGGTGATCGCCTGGCGCAACGGCTCGGCCGTGCGGCTGGGCGACGTGGCGCGGGTGATCGACAGCGTGGAGAACACGCGCACGCTGGGCCTGTTCAACGGCCAGCCCGCGGTGATCGTGCTGGTCACGCAGGAGCCGGGCGCCAACATCATCGACACCGTGGACGGCGTGCGCGAGCTGCTGCCGGAACTGCGCGCGCAATTGCCGCAGGACATCGAGGTGCAGGTGGCCTCCGACCGCACCAACTCCATCCGCGCCTCGCTGCGCGAGATCGAGGCCACGCTCATGATCTCCATCGCGCTGGTGGTGCTGGTGGTGGGCCTGTTCCTGCGCCGCGCGCGCGCCACCATCATTCCGGCGGTGGCCACGGTGGTGTCGCTGCTCGGCACCTTCGGCGTGATGCATCTGCTGGGCTACAGCCTCAACAACCTGAGCCTGATGGCGCTCACCGTGGCCACGGGCTTCGTGGTGGACGACGCCATCGTGGTGCTGGAGAACACCAGCCGCCACATCGAGGCCGGCATGGGCCGCATCGAGGCCGCATTGCGCGGCGCGCGAGAGGTCGGGTTCACCGTGCTGTCGATCAGCCTGTCGCTGGTGGCGGTGTTCATTCCGCTGCTGTTCATGGACGGGCAGATCGGCCGGCTGTTCCGCGAATTCGCGGTGACGCTGTCGGTGTCGGTGCTGATCTCGCTGGTCATTTCGCTCACCACCACGCCCATGATGTGCGCCATGCTGCTGCGCGCCGAGGAGCCCGGCGCGAAGCCGCCGGGGCGCCTCGCGCGCATGGCCGAGAGCGTGTACCAGTGGAGCCTGCGCACCTATGCCCACAGCCTGGACTGGGCGCTCGCGAGCAAGGCCGTGGTCGTGGTGGTGCTGCTGGCGGTGGTGGGCCTGAACGTGTACCTGTTCTCCGCCATTCCCAAGGGCTACTTCCCCGAGCAGGACAACGGCCAGCTCAACGCGGGCCTGCGCGCGGACCAGAGCATTTCGTCGGTGGCGCTCAGCGACAAGCTGCGCCAGGCCGTCGACATCATCCACAAGGACCCGGCCGTGGACACCGTGGTGGGCTTCTCGGGCGGCAGCCGTTCGGGCGGCGGCTTCATGTTCGTCAACCTGAAGCCGCTGTCGCAGCGCACCGAGAAGACCGCAGCCGTCATCAACCGGCTGCGGCCGCAGCTCAACCAGCTCACCGGCCTGCGGGTGTTCCTGAGCCCGGTGCAGGACCTGCGCATGGGCGGGCGTTCGAGCAATTCCACCTACCAGTACACGCTCAAGGGCGACAACCTGGCCGACCTGCGCACCTGGACCGCCAAGCTGGCCGACCGGCTGCGCCAGGAGACCGCGCTCACCGACGTCGACAGCGACCAGGCCGACAACGGCGTGGAGACCTTCGTCGACGTCGACCGCGAAAGCGCCGCGCGCCTTGGCGTGACTTCGAGCGCGGTCGACAACGCGCTCTACAACGCCTACGGCCAGCGCTCGGTCGCCACCATCTACGACGAACTCAACCAGTATTCGGTGATCATGGAGTGGGCCCCGCGCTACCAGCGCGCGCCCGTGGTGCTGAAGGACCTGTACGTGCCTTCGACGCTCACCACCAGCACCACCGCGAGCGGCGCCACCACGGTGAGCTCGCTGGCCAACACCACCGACGCGAGCACCGGCACCTCGACCACCACCTCGGCCAACCCGGGCCTGCGCACCGCTTCCACCGGCCAGGCGCTCGCGGCCAGCACCACGCTGATGGTGCCGCTCTCGGCCATTGCCAAGGTCAGCGAGCGCGCGGTGCCGAGCTCCATCGACCACCAGGACACGGAGCTTGCGAGCACCGTCTCGTTCAACCTGGGCGAAGGCGTGACGCTGCAGGACGCGCGCCGCATCGTCGCGCAGGCCGAGGCCGACATCGCGATGCCGGTCAACGTGCGCGGCAGCTTCCAGGGCACCGCGCTTGCGGCGCAGCAGTCGCAGGGGCAGCAGCTCGCGCTCATCCTGGCGGCGATCGTGGTGATCTACATCGTGCTCGGCGTGCTCTACGAAAGCCTGATCCACCCCATCACGGTGCTGACCACGCTGCCTTCGGCGGGCGTGGGCGCGGTGCTGGCGCTGCTGCTGTTCCGCATGGAGTTCTCGATCATTGCGCTGATCGGGCTCTTCCTCTTGATCGGCATCGTGAAGAAGAACGCGATCCTGATCATCGACTTTGCGCTCGAGGCCGAACGCGCGCGCGGCATCTCGGCCGTGGAAGCGGTGCGCGAGGCCTGCATGCTGCGCTTCCGGCCGATCCTCATGACCACGCTGGCAGCTGCGCTGGGCGCGCTGCCGCTGGCCATCGGCTTCGGCCAGGGCGCCGAGCTGCGCCAGCCGCTGGGCGTGGCGATCATCGGCGGCCTGATCGCGAGCCAGCTGCTCACGCTGCTGACCACGCCGGTGGTCTACGTGCTGCTCGACAAGCTGCGCCGGCGCTCGGGCAACGAGCGGCACCTGAGCCGCGCCGCAGCCTCGCCGACCTGAACAGAAGAATGAACGAAGCTGCCATGACACACCGACAACGCATCCTTTCGCATCTGCCCGGCAGGCTGTCCGCGCTCGCCTTGGCGGCCGTGCTGGCCGGCTGCGCCGTGGGCCCCGCCTACGAAGTACCCACCTCGGCTGCGCCCGCCGGCTGGAAGGAGCAGAAGACCGCCGAAGGCTGGCTGCCCGCCGCGCCGGCCGATGCGCTCGACCGCGGCGAATGGTGGAAGCTCTTCGGCGACGCCACGCTCGACGAACTGGCCGCCCGCGTGCAGGTGTCGAACCAGAACATCGCCGCGGCCGTGGCCAACTACGCGCAGGCCCAGGCGCTGGTGCGGGGCGAGCGCGCTGCGCTGTTCCCCACGGTATCGCTCGACGGCAGCGGCCGGCGCAGCGGCAACATCGGCGGCACCAGCAATGCGGCCAATGCGTTTTCGGCGACGCTCGGGGTCGACTGGGCGCCCGACGTGTGGGGGCGCCTGCGGCAGGCCGTGAGCAGCGCGCAGGCCAATGCCGAGGCCAGCGAGGCCGACTTGGCGTCGGCGCGCCTGTCGGCCGTCGGCGACCTGGCCACCAACTACTTTTCGCTGCGCGAGGCCGATGCCGAGATCGTGCTGCTCGACCAGACCATCGAGGGCTACCAGCGCGCCTTCGAAATCACCAGCAACCGCTACAAGGCCGGCATCGCGGCCCAGACCGACGTGCTGCAGGCGCAGACCCAGCTGGTGAACGCGCAGGCCGAACGCGTGGGCCTGCAGCGCACCCGCACCACGCTGGAGCACGCCATTGCCATGCTGGTGGGCGTGGCGCCGGCCGATTTCAGCCTGCCCGCGGCGCAGTGGACGCCCACGGTGCCCGGCATTCCGACGGGCGTGCCTTCCACGCTGCTGCAGCGCCGGCCGGACATCGCGGCGGCCGAGCGCGCGGTGGCTGCGGCCAATGCGCAGATCGGCATCGCGCGCTCGGCGTACTTCCCCAACTTCGGGCTCAGTGCCTCGGTGGGCAGCAGCGCGAGCCGGGTGAAAGACCTGTTCAACGCGTCCAATACGCTGTGGGCGCTGGGTCTGTCGGTGGCGCAGGTGGTGTTCGATGCGGGCGCCATCGGCGCCACGGTCGACTCGGCCAAGGCGGCGCACGAAGCCAGCGTGGCGCGCTATCGCCAGACCGTGCTCACCGCCTTCCAGGCGGTGGAAGACCAGCTCACTGCCGGCGCCGCACTGGCGCAGCAGGAAGGCCTGCGGCGCGAGGCCTCGGCCGCGGCCGACAAGACCGAGCAGCAACTGCTCAACCGCTACCGCGCGGCCCAGGTGAGCTACACCGAGGTGGTCACTGCGCAGGCCGCCGCCCTCGGCGCGCGGCGCACGCTGGTGCAGCTGCAGGTGAATCGCCAGACCGCCGCGGTGGCGCTGATCCAGGCCCTGGGCGGCGGCTGGCATGCCGGCGGGGCGGGCGGCACCGTGTCGTCCACGCCTTCGACGGCGCAGGCTGCCCCTTCTCCGCAGCGCGGAGTGAAGTAGCTGCCGGGGAGGGCGGCTGCCCGTCCCCTCAGCCCGCTGCACGTGGCGCGCGGGGCCGCTTCTCACGACGCGATCGCCTGCGTGCTCAATGCGCGTGGCGATCCATGCTCCCGCCCAGGTAGTCCTTGTCGGTGACAAGCACCCACAGCGCGAGCACCAGGATGGCCGCAGCCACGAGCACCGCGTTGACCATCGCGTTCTCCACGGTGGCAAAACCGAGCACCCAGGGCGACACGGCCAGCCAGATGGCGAGTGCGCCTTCGGTCCACTCTTCCCATGCACGCGGTACCAGGGTCGCTCCCAGCGCCACGGCGCCCAGCACGACACCCGTCGCCACTGCGCTCCACATCGCGGCAGTGACGCCCTGGAAGCCCAGGACCCAAGGCGAGATGATCAGCCACGCACCCAGGGCGACGTTGACCGGATCTTGCCAATGCTTCACTTGCTTCATGGTCATTACCTCCTGTCGCGACACACAACCGCGACAGCGGTTGGACCATGCCGATCCGGCGGGGTTCCGCGATGCGGCGCTGCAGCATGCAATCGAGCCTGCCGGGCCTAGCCTCCGCGCGCCACCGGCGCCACCAGGTAGGCACCCGACTCGAACAGCTGCGCCTCGGCCTGGTCGATGCGCCGGATCACCGGCTTGCCCGCGCGGCTCGCGAGCAGCTCGACCAGTGCCTCGGTCACGGCCACGCCGGCCGCCACCGAAGGAAAGAACGAGGGGCTGTTGATCGTGAAGAGCAGCGTTTCGTCCGCCAAGAGCGACAGCGGCGAGGCCACGCTGTCGGTGATGGCCACGATGCGGCAGCCGGCCGCCCGGGCCGCCTCGGCCACCTGCAGCGCCTCGCGCGAGTAGGGCCTGAAGCTGGCCACCACCAGCGCGTCGCCCTTGGCGAAGGCGCGCTGCTGCATTTCGAGCGAGCCGCCCTGGCCATCGACCAGGTGCACGCTGGCGCGGAAGAGCCGGTACACATAGACGAACGAGAACGCGATCGGAAAGCAGGCCCTGAAACCCGCCGCATGTACCGCCGGCGCCTTCTCGATCAGCGCGCAGGCCTTTTGCAGCGCCTGCTCGCTCTGCTGGTGCGTGGCCTCCAGGTTGCGGCGCTGCACCTCGAACATCTCGGCCGTGAGGCTGCGGTCCTGCGCGCGGCCGATCAGCTGCTTGGCGCGCCCGCCATAGGTTTCGCTGGCCAGGCCCATGTCGCCGGCAAAGGCTTCCTTGAGCTGCGGCCAGCCCGCATAGCCCAGGTGCTGCGCGAAGCGCACCAGCGTGGCGGGCGTGCTCTGCGCGCGCGTGCCCACGTTGCGCATCGACGCGGTCACCACCTCGTTGGGATGGTCGAGCACGTAGCGCGCCACCTGCTGCAGGGCGGGGCTCAGTTCGTTGAAACGCTGGCGGATCTGGTCTCTGGCGCCCATGGCGGTGTCTCTCTTCTGGCGGTCGTTGGAACGAATGTACCGGACATGGAACGCTGGAACAGTTGACGGAACAAATGTTCCAAACAATAATCCGGTGGAAACGTTAGTTCCAGAACCGAACAGGCCAGCCACCCGCCATGACGCACGTCTTCCACCGCCACCTTCGCCACACCCCGCCGGTTGCCGCCGGCTCCAGCGGCATGTTCATCCGCGATGCCGAAGGGCGCGAATACCTCGACGCCTCTGGCGGCGCGGCCGTGTCTTCGCTCGGCCACGCGCATCCCGAGGTGCTGGCCGCCATGCATGCGCAGCTCGACAAGCTCGCTTATGCCCACACCAGTTTCTTCACCAGCGAAGTGGCCGAGCAGCTGGCCGACGAGCTGATCGCTTCCGCGCCCGAGGGCATGAGCCACGTGTACCTGGTGAGCGGCGGCTCCGAGGCGGTGGAGGCGGCGCTCAAGATGGCGCGGCAGTATTTCGTCGAGACCGGCCAGCCGCAGCGCACGCACTTCATCGCGCGCCGCCAGAGCTACCACGGCAACACGCTGGGCGCGCTGGCCGTGGGCGGCAACGCGTGGAGGCGCGAACCGTTCGCGCCCATCCTGGTGCCGGCCACCCATGTGGCGCCGTGCTATCCGTACCGCGAGCAGCGCGCCGATGAAAGCGCCGAGCAGTACGGCCTGCGCCTGGCGGCCGAGCTCGAAGCGGCCATCGTCGCGCAGGGTGCCGACCGCGTGATCGCCTTCGTGGCGGAAACGGTGGGCGGCGCGACGGCCGGCGTGCTCACGCCCGTGCCGGGCTACTTCAAGGCGGTGCGCGCGGTGTGCGACAAGTACGGCGTGCTGCTGATCCTCGACGAGGTGATGTGCGGCATGGGCCGCACCGGCACGCTGCACGCCTGCGAGCAGGAGGGCGTGGTGCCCGACCTGGTCACCATCGCCAAGGGCCTGGGCGGCGGCTACCAGCCGATCGGCGCGGTGCTGGCGCAGCGCAGGATCGTCGAGGCCATGTCCAGTGGCAGCGGCTTCTTCCAGCATGGCCACACCTACCTCGGCCATCCGATGGCCTGCGCGGCGGCGCTCGCGGTGCAGCAGGTGATCCGGCGCGACGGCCTGGTCGCCAAGGTGCGCGAAGACGGCGCGGCCTTCGGCGCGATGCTGGCCGAGGCGCTCGGCGGCCACGCCCATGTGGGCAACATCCGCGGCCGCGGCTTCTTCTGGGGTATCGAGCTGGTGGCCGACCGCGCGAGCAAGGCGCCGTTCGATCCGGCGCTGAAGCTCCACGCGCTCATCAAGAAGGACGCGATGTCGCGCGGCCTGCTGTGCTACCCCTTCGGCGGCACGGTCGACGGCCGGCAGGGCGACCACGTGCTGCTTGCGCCGCCCTTCATTGCCACGCGGCAGCAGCTGCAGGAGATCGCGGCCCGCCTCGCGGCTTCGATCGATGCGGTGACGCGCGCCGCCGCGCGCTGACCGCTTCGCTGCCGATTTTCTTTCGCCCGTTTTCTTCCACCGCCGTTCCGAGGAGCGCTTCCATGCCCAAGCTTCGTCTGCCGATTCCTTTCGGTGCTGCCGCTCTCGCGGTGGCCTTTGCCGCCCTGTTGCCGCACGTGGCCGCGCAGGCCCAGGAGAACGACACGCTCTCCAAGATCAAGGCGAGCGGCGCCATCACCTTCGGCTACCGCGAGTCGTCGTTCGGCTTCTCGTACCTCGACGGCAACCTGAAGCCGGTGGGCTACAGCATCGAGATCTGCAACCGCATCGTCGAGGCGGTGAAGAGCGAACTCAAGCTGCCGGCCATCGAGATCAAGTACCAGGCCGTGACCTCGGCCAACCGCATTCCGCTGGTGCAGAACGGCACGGTGGACATCGAGTGCGGCTCCACCACCAACCTGGTCGAGCGCCAGAAGCAGGTGGCGTTCTCGCCCGACATCTTCCGCTACAACGTGCGCATGCTGGTGAAGGCCGATTCTGGCATCAGGAGCATTGCCGACCTGCAGGGCAAGACGGTGGCCACCACCACGGGCACCACCTCGTTCCGACTGCTGCGCGAGGCCGACAAGGGCCGCAACCTCGAGGTGAACAACCTGGGCGGCAAGGACCACAGCGACTCCTTCCTGCTGGTGGAGAGCGGCCGTGCGCAGGCCTTCGTGCTCGACGACATCCTGCTGGCCGGCCAGATCGCGAATGCGCGCAATCCGAAGGACTTCATCATCACGGGCGAGAGCCTGCGCACCGAGAACCAGTCGCTGATGTTCCGCAAGGACGATCCGGCCTTCAAGGCGCTGGTGGACCGCGTGGTGTCGGGCATGATGAAGTCGGGCGAGATGGAGAAGCTCTACAACAAGTGGTTCATGTCGCCGATTCCGCCCAAGGGCATCAACATCAACTATCCGCTCAACGCCGAGACGAAGGAGGCCTTTGCCAACCCGTCGTCCAAGGGCATCTGACCCTTCCTGCCGCATGACCCGCATCGCACTGATCCACGCGCTCTCGCACTCGGTTGCGCCCATCAACGCCGCCTTCGAGCGCGACTGGCCCGAGGCCGTGCGCATGAACCTGCTGGACGACAGCCTCTCGGCCGACCTGGCGCGCGGCGGCAAAGGGCTCGACGCGGCGATGCACGAGCGCTTTCAGCGGCTCGCGCAGTACGCGGTCGACACGGGCGCCGAGGGCATCCTCTTCACCTGCTCGGCCTTCGGGCCCTGCATCGAGGCCGTGGCGCAGCGGCATGCGGGCATTCCGGTGCTCAAGCCCAACGAGGCGATGGTGGCCGAGGCCGCGCAAGGGCAGCAGGGCCGCCTCGGCCTCATCGCCACCTTCGCGGCCACGCTGGTGTCGATGCCGCCGGAGTTTCCGCCGGGCATCGCGCTCGAGCCCATGCTGGCCGAAGGCGCGCTCGACGCGCTGAACGCCGGCGACACGCAGCGGCACGATGCGTTGATTGCCGCCCAGGCGGCGGCGCTGCGCGAGCGCGGCTGCACGCGCATTGCGCTTGCGCAGTTCAGCATGGCGCGCGCGCGTGCCGCCTGCGAAGCGGCCAGCGGCCTGCCGGTGCTCACCACCGTCGACAGCGCGGTACGGGCCCTGCGGCTGCGCACGAATCGGGCTCTTCGATAAAGCCCGCAGATGCCAGGGGCCAGCTGAACCTGGCCTGACTCGATGCCTCGCCATAATTGCTGCTCTTTAAAGGAGTAAGCGTGGACATCGTTTTGCTGGTGAAGGCCGCCGTCATGGGCATCGTCGAGGGGCTGACCGAATTTCTTCCGATCTCGTCGACAGGGCATCTGATTCTTGCGGGCTCGCTGCTCGGTTTCGACGACGACAAGGCCAAGGTGTTCGACATTGCCATCCAGACCGGTGCGATCTTCGCGGTGATCCTGGTGTACTGGCAGAAGATCCACTCCACCGTGGTGGCGTTGCCAAGGCAGGCCAAGGCGCGGCGCCTCGCGCTCAACGTGGTCATCGGATTTCTGCCCGCCGTGGTGCTGGGCCTGCTGTTCGGCAAGATGATCAAGGCGCACCTCTTCATTCCCGTGGTGGTGGCCAGCACCTTCATCATCGGCGGCTTCATCATCCTGTGGGCCGAGAAGCGGCCGCCGGGCTCGGTGCGCATCGAGCATGTCGACGACATGACGATGTGGGACGCCCTCAAGGTCGGCCTGGTGCAGTGCTTCGCGATGATTCCGGGCACCAGCCGCAGCGGCTCGACCATCATCGGCGGCATGCTGCTCGGCCTGTCGCGCCAGGCGGCCACCGACTTTTCGTTCTTCCTGGCCATTCCGACGTTGATCGGCGCCGGCGCCTACAGCCTCTACAAGGAGCGCGCGCTGCTGTCGGTGGCCGACATTCCGCTGTTCTCGGTGGGGCTGGTGTTCTCCTTCATCAGCGCCTGGCTCTGCGTGCGCTGGCTGCTCAAGTACATCAGCACGCACGACTTCATTCCCTTTGCCTGGTATCGCATCGCCTTCGGCATCGTGGTGCTGGCCACGGCGTGGACCGGCACGGTGGTCTGGGCGGAATAAGCGCAGCAGCCGGCCCGGCGCTCAGGCGCCGTTCCCGTGCCCCAGGATGGCGCTCGCGGCACGGGCTTCCTGCCGCACCGCGGTGGCGATCGGGCCGTCGATGGCCGGGTCGAAGCCGCCTGTGGCGCCCAGCGCGGTCAGCACCGCGCACACCCGGCCCGCATAGTCGTAGACCGGCGCCGCCACGGCGCTGATGCCGCGCAGGTAGGTGTCCTTCACGCTCGCGCAGCGGGCCAGTTGCACCTCGCGCCGCAGCTGGCCGATGGGGTCCTTCGCGTCCAGCGTGGCCCGCATGTCTTCCGGTGAATCGGCCAGTTCCTGCTCGGCCAGCGCCAGCACCCGCGACTCGTCGAGCAGGCCCAGGAACGCGCGTCCGGTGGCCGACCAGAGCATCGACATCACCGAGCCGGCGCGCACGTTCACCGTGACCGGCAGGCCCGGCTCCTCGAAGCGCACGATGGTCGGCCCCTTGTTGCCCATGACCGCGACGAAGCAGGTCACTTCCAGCGATTCGCGCAGCCGCACGAGGCAGGGCTCGGCCGCGCGGATCGGGTCGGCCTGGCGCATGGCGGCCAGGCCGATCTGGATGGCTTCCGTACCCAGGTAATAGTGCTGCGAGACGGCGTCCTGCAGCACCAGCCCTTCCTCCATCAGGCTGGCGAGGTAGCGGTGCACCTTGGCCGGGCTTTCGGCCACGTGGGCCGACAGGGCCGTCAGGCTGCTGCGGCCGCCCAGGTGGGCCAGCCCCTTGAGCACCGCCATGCCGGTCTCGGCCGATTGCACGCGCTGGCGGCGTTCGCGGGTCGCGGGGGAGAGAGGGGGGAGCTCCGGAGCTTGGGTCATGTGGGCTGCATGTTAGGTGCTGGGGCCGGGCGCCGAGCGGCCGCTCGGGTTCAGGGTTGTCCCTTGAATCAATATTACGCAATGCGTATGATAATTACGCAATACACAATCATGCCGGAGACATCCATGAAAAACCGCCTTGTTCGGTGCCTTGCCGTTCTTTCCCTTGCTGCCGTGGCAACAAGTGCCGGCGCCCAGACCTTTCCCGCCAAGCCGATCCGCTGGCTCGTTCCGTACGCGGCCGGCGGCGGCTCCGACTTTCTCGCGCGCACGGTGGCGCAGACGCTCTCCACCCAGGTGGGACAGCCGGTGCTGGTGGACAACAAGCCCGGCGGCAACACCGCGCTGGCCGCGGCCGAGACGGCGCGCGCGCCGGCCGACGGCTACACGGTGCTGTCGGCCGACAACGGCACGCTGGTGTTCAATCCGGCGCTCTACAAGTCGCTCTCGTACAGCCCGACCAAGGACCTGGCGCCCGTCACGCTGATGGGCAAGTTCCCGATGATCCTGGTGGTCGGCGCCAATTCCGGCATCGCGACGGCCAAGGATTTCATCGCCAGGGCCAAGGCCAAGCCGGGCGACGTGAGCTACGCCTCGGCCGGCGCCGGCAGCCCGCACCACCTGGCAATGGAACTGCTCAAGGTGGAGGCCGGCCTTTTCATGGTCCATGTGCCGTACCGCGGCGCGGCGCCGGCGCTGGCCGACGTGGTGGGAGGGCAGCTGCCGGCCATGATGGTCGACCTGGCGGCCGGCGCCGGCTTCATCAAGGGCGGCAAGGTCCGCGCGCTGGCGGTGGCCAACCCGACGCGCCTGCCGCAGCTGCCCGACGTGCCCACCTTCGCCGAGCTGGGCTACAAGAACGTCGAAGCCGCCGCGCTGGTCGGCGTGGTGGTGCCCTCGGCCACGCCGACGGAGGTGGTGAACACGCTCAACCGCCAGCTGGTGGCGGCCATCCATGAGCCCTCGGTGAACAAGCGCATGGTCGACTTCGGCGTCGAGCCGGTCGGCAACACGCCCGCGCAGTACACCGCGCTGCTGAAGGCCGAGACCGTGCGCTGGCACAAGCTGATCCGCGATTTGAAGATCACGCTGGACTGAGTCTGCTGCCATGTCCGATACCGCCATGCCTTCGCGCACTTCCGGCTGCCCCGTCGCGCACGGGCCGCTGTCTTCCGAGCGCACGCCCACCGGCTGCCCTGTGAGCGCGCGCGCCGCCGAGTTCGACCCCTTCGAGGACGGCTACCAGCAGGACCCGCCCGAGTACGTACGCTGGGCGCGCGAGAAGGAGCCGATCTTCTTCAGCCCCAAGCTCGGCTACTGGGTGATCACGCGCTACGACGACATCAAGGCGGTGTTCCGCGACAACATCACCTTCAGCCCCTCCAACGCGCTCGAGAAGATCACGCCCACCGGCGACGAGGCCAACGCCGTGCTCGCCTCCTACGGCTTCGCGCTGAACCGCACGCTGGTCAACGAGGACGAGCCCGCCCACATGCCGCGCCGCCGCGTGCTGATGGACCCGTTCACGCCCGAGGCGCTCAAGCACCGCGAGCCGATGGTGCGCGAGCTGGCGCGCAGCTATGTCGACCGCTTCATCGACGACGGCCGTGCCGACCTCGTCGACCAGATGCTGTGGGAAATTCCGCTGACCGTGGCGCTGCACTTCCTTGGCGTGCCCGAGGAAGACATGGACACGCTGCGCAAGTATTCGATCGCGCACACCGTCAATACCTGGGGCCGCCCCAAGCCCGAGGAGCAGGTGGCCGTGGCGCATGCGGTCGGCAACTTCTGGCAGTACGCTGGCAAGGTGCTCGAGAAGATGCGCCAGGACCCCGACGCGCCCGGCTGGATGCAGTACGGCATCCGCAAGCAGAAGCTGCACCCCGAGGTGGTGACCGACTCGTACCTGCACTCGATGATGATGGCCGGCATCGTGGCCGCGCACGAGACCACCGCCAATGCCAGCGCCAATGCAGTCAAGCTGCTGCTGCAGCATCCGCAGGTGTGGCAGGAGCTGTGCGAAGACCCGGGCCTCATTCCCAACGCGGTGGAAGAGTGCCTGCGCCACAACGGCTCGGTGGCCGCGTGGCGGCGCCTCGTCACGCGGGACACGCAGGTGGGGGGCGTCGACCTGCCGGCCGGCTCGCGGCTCCTGATCGTCACCTCGTCGGCCAACCATGACGAAGCGTATTTTTCCGATGCCGACCTGTTCGACATCCGCCGCGACAACGCCAGCGACCACCTGACCTTCGGCTACGGCTCGCACCAGTGCATGGGCAAGAACCTCGCGCGCATGGAGATGCAGATCTTCCTGGAGGAATTCACGCGGCGGCTGCCGCACATGCGGCTCTCGGAGCAGCGCTTCAGCTACGTGCCGAACACCTCGTTCCGCGGGCCCGAACACCTGTGGGTCGAGTGGGACCCGGCGGCCAATCCGGAGCGCAGGAACCCCGCGCTGCGCGCGGTGCAGGTGCCGGTGCGCATCGGCGAGCCCTCGCGGCACGCGATCACGCGGCCGGTGGTGGTGGAGCGCGTGACGCCGGTGGCCGAGGGCATCGTCAAGCTGCGGCTCGCGTCGCCCGATGGCAAGCCGCTGCCGCGCTGGACCGCCGGTTCGCACATCGACGTGGAATGCGGCTCGCCCGAGCGGTCGCGCCAGTATTCGCTGTGCGGCGACCCGGGCGAAGCCGGCGTGTTCGAGATCGCGGTGCTGCATGAGCCCGAAGGCCGCGGCGGCTCGGCCTGGGTGCATGCGCAGGTGAAGGCCGGCGACCGGCTGCGCATTCGCGGGCCGCGCAATCACTTCCGGCTCGACGAGTCGCTGGCGAAGGCGATCTTCATCGCGGGCGGCATCGGCATCACGCCCGTCAGCGCGATGGCGCGCCGCGCGAAGGCGCTCGGCATGGACTACGAGCTGCACTACAGCGGCCGCAGCCGCGCGCGCATGGCCTTCCTGGACGAGCTCGCGGCGCTGCACGGCGAGCGGCTGCAGGTCCATGCGAGCGACGAAGGGCGGCGCTGCGACCTGCGCGCGCTGCTTGCCGAGCCGGTGGCCGGTGCGCAGGTCTATGCCTGCGGACCGCTGCGCATGCTCGAGGCGCTCGAAGACTGCTGCGCCGCCTGGCCCGAGGGTGCCTTGCGCGTCGAGCATTTCGAGTCGACGCTCGCCACCCTCGATCCGTCGAAGGAGCATGCCTTCGAGGTCGAGCTGAAGGATTCCGGCCTGGTGGTCAACGTGCCGCCCGGCCAGACCCTGCTGTCGGCGCTGCGCGCCGCCAACGTCGACGTGCAGAGCGATTGCGAGGAGGGCCTGTGCGGCTCCTGCGAAGTGCGGGTGCTGTCCGGCAAGGTCGATCACCGCGACGTGGTGCTGACCCGCCCGGAACGCGAGGCCCACAACAAGATGATGGCCTGCTGCTCGCGCGCCTGCGAAGGCCGGCTGGTGCTCGAGCTCTAGGACTGGTCAGCGCGCCAGGGCGTGCCCGCCGCCCATGTGCGCCGTCTCGGCGCGCGAGCCGAGCGCCAGCTTTCTGTAGATGCCCTTGATGCGGCATTCCACCGCCAGCCGGGGCATGGCCAGCGCCTGGGCGATGTCGCGGTGCTCGAGCCCCTGCACCACCAGTTCGAGCGTCTTGCGCTCCTGCGGCGTCAGCGCCGCTTCGGGCATCGACCCCGGATCGGCCGCCTGCCCCGCATGCCAGGCCAGCACGCGCCGCGCAATGGCCGGATCGATGGTGGCGCCGCCCTGCTCGATGCTGCGCAGGCCGATGCTCAGCTCGAGGTCGTCGCGCTCCTTCAGGAGATAGGCCACCGCGCCGGCGCGGAGTGCGGAAAAAATGGCTTCTTCGCTGCGGGAGGCGGAAATGGCCACGGCGGGCACTTGCGGATGGTGGGCCTGCAGCCATTCGACGAGCTCGACCGCGTCGTCGCCAGGCGGGCCGATGTCCACCAGCATCACGCCGAAGCTCGGCTTTTCCAGCAGCTGCATGGCCATCTCGGCATCGTCGGCCCAGGTGATCTGCGGCTCGTCGCAGCCGAGCGTGGGCAGGATGTAACGCAGGCGTTCCTGCATTGCCGTGTCGTTTTCGACCACGAGCACCGAGCTCAGCGAAACGGTTTCGGCGGCTTCCGAGGAGAACATTTGGGCGGCATTCTGAGACTGTGGCCGAGAAACTGGGACGTTTTGACTTATTTTGCGCGAATGTTGCCGGAATTGACATTTATGTCCCCCGGTTTGCCCATGCCCTGAACAGGGCCTTGCACAGAGGGCCGGACCAGGTGGCGCAACCCGCTCCGGCAAGGGCCGGGACGGGGGTGCGCAGGCCCCTCAAGACGCCGCTGCCAGCGGCATGCGCAGCGCCAGTTGCGTCTGGCCGGGGCGCGATTGCAGCTGCAGTTCGGCCCCCAGGCGGCGTGCGCGCGTGCGCAGGCTGCGCAAGCCCGCGCCGGCGCCCTTGTCGGCGCCGTCCACCACGAAGCCGCGGCCGTCGTCGCGCACGCTGAGCTGCAGTTCGGCGCCGGTGCGCGTCACCGCCACGTCGACGCGGCGGCTTGCGCTGTGCTTGAGCACGTTGGTCAACGCCTCCTGCAGGAAGCGCAGCAGATCCAGGCTCTGCGACGGCGGCAGCTCGAGCGTCTCGATGTTCGATACCTGCCAGCGGCAGTCGATGCCGTTCGCGTCGAGCAGCTGCGAGGTGCGATGGCGCAAGGGCGCGAGCAGCTCGCCGAATGCACGCGCCCCGTCGTGCTGGCCCGCGGCCTCGATGATCAGCCGCAGGTCGTCGCGCAAGCGCTTGAGCATGGCGAGCAGTTCGGGCGCGGAGAGTTTCTCGGGTTTGCGTTCGAGCGTTGCGATGCTGCCGACCAGCATGCCGCCCAGCCCGTCGTGCAGGTCGCTCGCGAGGTTCACCCGCTCGCCGATGCGCGCATGCGCCAGCTCGAGCGCATGCTGCTGCGTCAGCGTGACGCCGAGTTCGGCCTTGGCCGCGTTCACTTCCTCGATCAGCTCGGTGTTGAAGTTCTCGATGCGCTTCAGGCTCTGCACGAAGCGCCCGGCCTGCGTCAGCGCCATGCCCAGCAGCAGGCCATACGAGGACATGGTCGTGTAGTAGATGTTGCTGTCGATCACCTGCGTGAACACCAGCAGGTCGTGCGCGCCCGTTGCCGCCGACAGGGCCATGAAGGGCGCGAGCGAGCGCATCGGGCTGCGGCGATGGCGCAAGGCATGGATCAGCGCGGCGCTGTTCACCGCGATGATCGTGAGGCCGCCCACCAGCGTCCAGACGGCGCGGTGAGCGAGCAGGTTGGCGGAGCCGGCGAGCCACAGGTCGAGCACGCCGGCCACCGCGACCAGCAGCGCAAGGCCTTCCAGCCGCGGCATGCGCCGCTCGCAGAAGCGCAGCGCGAACACGGCGTAGGACACACTGAAGAGCAGCAGCAGCGAGGTGTTCAGCGCCTGCCAGCTGTGGTTGCTCGCAAAGGGCCAGGGGCTGGTGGCGATCTGGTTGTAGCCGAACAGGAGCCACAGCACCGACATCAGCGCGAACCAGCCATAGGCCGTCTCGCGCCGGCGCATGGCCCACAGCGCGGCAAAGAAGGCCGAGACCGCGGCGCTCACCGCGAGCCCGAGCATCTGGAGATCGCGGCGCCAGACGCGCTCCTGCCCGTACTCCGCCTGCATGGCCGCGGGTGCGCCCAGGCTGACCGGGCCGAGGCCGGCCTGGTAGGCGGACAGGCCCGAGACGCGTACCAGCAGCGTGTTGCGGCCCGCCTGCAGCAGCGGCGGCGCCAGCAGCCAGTAGCGCGGGCTGTTCCAGGCGCGGGTCAGCGGCTCGACCAGGCTTTGGTCGCGCCAGATCGGGGTGCCGTTGAGCGACACCGCGCCGGCCATGTTGAGGTAGTGCAGCAGCAAGCCGACCTCGGTGACCTCTGCGGGCTGGTCCCAGGTGAGCCGGTACCAGACCACGCCGTCGAAGCCGGGCCAGCGTTCGGCCCAGCTGTCGGGCAGCGTGACGCGCGTCCATCCGTCGGTCGGCGGGCTGGTCTCGTTCCAGCCCGTGCTCCGCACTGCCTCGACATGGAACTCGGGAGGAGGGGGCTGCTGCGCGAGCGTCGTCGCAGGGATGGAAACAAGGAGGAAGAAAAGAAGGGCGCCCATCAACGCGGCAAGCAGTGCCTGTGCGGGCGATGCGGGCTGCCGGCTCCTCATCCGATCCAGATCCTTCATTTACCAGTTCTCGGGGATGGCCTCGATGAAAACGAAAAGACACACTTTGCCATGTTTTGTCTTGGTTGTTCACAAGGGGAGAAGTCCATGTCCATCCGGATCCACGCGCAGCTGCTGGCGATTGCCTTGTCTTTCGCGGGAAGCGCACATGCCGCCGGCTATGCGGCCGGTGGCGCGGGCAACGCAGGCCCCGCCCAACCCGGCTGGTCGTCGAGCGCCGGCGGCGGTGCGGCTACGGTCTCAGGAGACGGTTCCACTGCGATCGGCGCGGGTGGCGATGGCAGCAACGGAACTGCTGGCGGAACAGGTGGAACGGGCGGCGTTGGCGCCAGTGCGACCGCGAATGGTTCGACGGCCATCGGGGGCGGCGGAACCGCGGGGCAAGGTAGGGCGGGCGGCACGGGCGGGGCAGGGGGAAGCGGCGCCCAGGCCACGTCTTCCGGCGCCATTGCCGTCGGCGCTGGCGGCGCTGGCGTTGACGGTTGCTGCGGCTTCCCCGGCCGCGCCGGCGGCAGCGGCGCGCAGGCCACGGGCAACTCGGCGGTCGCCATCGGGAGCGCCTCTGGCACCAGCCAGGGCGCAGTGGCGTCCGGCAATGGCAGCACGGCGATCGGCGGCGCGAACGGTGGCGCTTCGGGCGCGGCGGCGCTTGCGACAGGCGGTGTGGCGATCGGCTCGGGCAGTCGGGTCGAAAGCGGCGCGAGCGGCAGCGTGGCCATCGGCGCGAATTCCGTCGCCACGGCGGCCAACACGGTGTCCTTCGGGTCCACCGGCCAGACGCGCGGCCTGGTCAACGTCAGCGCCGGATCGGTGAACTCCACGAGCACCGACGCTGTCAACGGCAGCCAGCTGTACGCCGTGCAGAGTGCTGCAGAAGTGGCTCGAGCAACTGCGAGCGGCGCAATGGGCCGGGCGATGATTGCTGAACTTGATGCGACGCGAGCCCAAGACACGGCGAATACCGCACAGACCACGGCCGTTGGCGCTCAAGGCACGGCAAATACTGCGCTCGCGAATGCGGCCACTGCGCAGACCACAGCCAACGGCGCCCAGACCACGGCGGCTACTGCCCAGGGCACAGCAAACACTGCCCTTGCCAACGCAGGCACCGCGCAGACCACGGCCGTTGCCGCCCAGGGCACGGCAAATACTGCGCTCGCGAATGCGGCCACCGCGCAGACCACGGCCAACGGCGCCCAGACCGCGGCGGCTACTGCGCAGGGCACAGCAAATACCGCGCTCGCCAACGCAGGCACCGCGCAGACCACGGCCGTTGCCGCCCAGGGCACGGCAAATACTGCGCTCGCGAATGCGGCCACTGCTCAGGCCACGGCCAACGGTGCCCAGACCGCGGCGGCTGCCGCCCAGGGCACGGCGAACACCGCCCTGGGCGTGGCCAACAACTCGGTCCAGTACGGCCCGGGCGGTACGAGCGTCAGCCTGAACGCCAACGACGGCGCGGGAACCACGCTCAACAACGTGCGCGCCGGCACCGCCGCAACGGATGCCGCCAACGTCGGGCAGGTCCAGCAGGCGGAGCAAGGCGCCGTCACGGCCTCCAACAGCTTCACGATGCAGCAGGTGACTGCCCTGCAGAGCGTCATGAACCAGGCCCTTGCCAACGGCCTGTGCAGCTTCAGCGGGGGCAGCGTGACCTGCGGCACGGGCAGCAAGGCCACCGGCGCGGGTGCCACGGCCATGGGCACCAACGCCATTGCCGATGGCGAGGGCACCACCGCGCTGGGCAGCGGCGCCGAGGCCCGCCATGCCGGCTCGGTGGCCATCGGCGCCGGCGCCAAGGCGCTGGCCGATCCCGCCACGGCCGTGGGCAACAACGCGGTGGCCACCGGCAACAACGCGGTGGCGCTGGGCGCCAACACGCTGGCCTCGGGCAGCAATGCGGTGGCGTTGGGCCAGGGGTCGGTGGCGGACCGCGACAACACCGTGTCGGTGGGCAACGCGGCCACCGGGCAGTTGCGCGGCATCGCGAATGTCGCTCCCGGCGTGCTGGGCACCGATGCCGTCAACGTCAACCAGCTGCAGCAGGCGGTGAGCAGCGCGACCAGCCAGGCGAACGCCTTTGCCGCGCAGGGCGTGGCCTCGGCACTGGCCATGCCGTCGATGCCGGCCCTGTCGGCGGGCAAGAAATGGATGGGTGCCGCCGTGGGCAACTACGCCGGCGCAGCGGCCATCGGCTTTGCCTTCGGCTACCAGGTCAACGACAACCTGAACCTGGGGCTGGGGGTTTCCACCGCCACCAGCAGCGGCAGCAGCAACCGCATCGCCGCCCGCGTGCAGGCCGGCTATTCCTGGTGAGGCGTGCAGCAGGGAAGAACGCGTGCCCTCAGTCCAGCAAGCCGTGCCTTCGGGCCTGGTAGACGGCTTCGGTGCGAGAGCTGACGGCCAGCTTGCGGTAGATGTTCTTGGTGTGGCATTCCACGGTCAGCCTGGAGATCGACAGCGATTCGGCCATGTCGCGGTTGCTCAGCCCCTGCGCCACGAGTTCGAGGATCCGGCGCTCCCGCGGCGTCAGCGCGACGGGCAGCGCAGCAGGTGCATCGGCCGCCGACACGGCGGGCGGCGAAGGCTGCTGCGCCGCGAGCCAGCCGAGGATATGGCGCGCAATGGCCGGATCGATCGGCGAGCCCCCCTGCTCGATGCTGCGAAGCGCAATGCCCAGTTCGAGATCGTCGCGGTCCTTCAGCAGGTAGCCGATGGCGCCGGCCCGCAGCGCCGCGAAGATGACGTCCTCGGTCCGGAAGGCCGAGATCACCACCGCGGGCACCTTGGGATGCTGCGCCTGCATCCAGCCGATCAGTTCGACCCCGCTGCCGTCCGGCAGTCCGATGTCGACCAGCGCGATGCCGAAGCTCTGCGCGCCGAGCAGTTCCTTGGCCGCGGCAATGCTGTCGGCCCAGGCGATCTGCGGCGCGGCGTGGCTGAGCGTGGCCAGCACGTGGCTGAGGCGTTCGCGCATCGCGGGGTCGTCCTCGACCACCAGCGAAGGGCTCAAGGAAACGCCTTCGACGGCTTCCGGCCTGGAATTGGACATATGTTTCCGTGCGATCAGCCCATCAGGTTGCGCAGCGCCGCTTCCACCGCCGCCGCGGTGGCCAGCGGCTTTTCCATGGGAAACAGGTGCGTGCCGTCGAGCATGGCGATGCGTCCCCGGGTGACCTTCTGGGTCATGGCCATGCCCACCTGCTTCATCTCGGCGGACTGGCGCCCGCCGATGAAGGCCGCCTTGCACTTGAGCGGATGGCGGCGCAGCAGCGCGCCCAGGTTGTGGGGCAGGGTGTCGTAGATGGCCGTTTCCACGTCGCGGTCGAAACTCAGCTCTCTCATGTCTTCGCTCGCGAAGGTGCCGTGGTCGATGTAGTCGTGCAGCACCTGCTCGTCCCACCTGGCAAAGGCCTTCTTGCTGCGGAAATGCTCGAACACCGCTTCGCGGTGCGCCCAGCTGTTGCGGCGTTTCCGGCTAATGGCGCCGGGCGAAATGCTCTTCATGAGCGGTGTGCGCTTGACGACATTGAGCGTGTTCGCGCGCCAGCCGCTGAGGACCGGCGAGTCGAGCAGCACCACGCCGCAAGCGAGCGCCGGATGCAGCGCTGCGCACATCAGGCTCAGGATTCCGCCCAGCGAATGGCCGACCAGGAACACCGGGCCGCCGGCGCGGTCGGCGTGCCGTTGCGCGAAGTCGGCCAGCTGCTGCACCAGGTGCGGCCAGTTATCGGTGACGGGGTACTTCGGGTCGTGCCCGAATTTCTCGATGGCATCGACCTCGAAGCCGCGGCTGCGCAGGCTGTCGAGGACGACGCGGTAGGTGCTCGCGGGAAAGCTGTTGCCGTGCGAGAACACGACGGGAGGCATCGGCATGGCCGCGGTCGGCTTCTTCAGATCAGCTTTTCGTCGGGCGTCGAGATCTTGCGCAACGGGCTGTGCCGCGTGGCCGGCATCTTCAGCGGATGCTCGGTGGCGGAGTCGTCCCACACCGGGTCCTCGATGCTGTCGAACACCTCGCGCAGCTTCTGGCCCCAGCTGTTGTGCATCATGCGGTAGTAGGGGTTGTCTGCGTCGATGCAGATCACGCGGTCGGTCTCGAGCTTGTTGGCCTCGTACACCACCAGGTCGAGCGGCAGGCCCACCGACAGGTTCGACTTCATGGTCGAGTCCATCGACACCAGCGCGCACTTGGCGGCTTCGTCCAGCGGGGTCTCGGGTGTGAGCACGCGGTCGAGCACCGGCTTGCCGTACTTCGACTCGCCCACCTGGAAGTAGGGCGTCTCGGTGGTGGCCTCGATGAAGTTGCCGGCCGCATAGACCAGGAACAGGCGCATGCCTTCGCCCTTGACCTGGCCGCCGAAGATGAAGGACACGTTGAAGTCCAGCCCCGCATGCTTGAGCGCCTCGGCGTCGCGGTCGTACACGTGGCGCACGGCCGAGCCGAGCACGCGCGCGGCATCGAACATGCTCTTGGCGTTCCAGATGGTGATGGGGTCGCCCTGCGAGCCGTCTTCGCGCGTTTCGCGCAGTTCCTCGATCTGCAGGATCTCGCGCACCGACTGCGAGATGCTCAGGTTGCCCGAGGACAGCAGCACCATGACGCGGTCGCCCGGCTGCTCGTAGACGATCATCTTGCGGAAGGTGCTGATGTGGTCCACGCCCGCATTGGTGCGCGAGTCGGAGAGAAACACCAGGCCGGCGTTGAGTTTGATGCCTACGCAATAAGTCATTTTTTCATCTCGCACGAAGGATGCCCGCTACGCGGCGCCGCGTTCGCGCGTGTTCAGTTTTTGTAAGGCATAGAGCGCGTCGAGCGCCTCCCGTGGCGTCATCGCATCAGGATCGAGCGCGGCCAGGGCGGATTCTACGGCGCTGGCCATCGGCGTTTCGGCCGCCGGGGGCGGGGCGAACAGGTCGACCTGCGCGCGCGTCTGGGCGTGTTGCGACTCGAGCGCCTCGAGCGCCTGCCGCGCGTGGTTGACCACTGCGGCCGGCATGCCGGCGAGCCGCGCCACCTGGATGCCGTAGCTCTTGCTGGCCGGGCCGGGCTGCATTTCGTGCAGGAACACGATGTCGCGGCCCGCCTCGGTGGCGCTCACATGCATGTTCACGGCGCAGTGGTGCGTGGCCGGGAATTCGGTCAGCTCGAAGTAGTGGGTGGCAAAGAGCGTGAAGGCCTTGCTGCGGTCGTGCAGCTGGGCCGCGATGCCCGCGGCCAGCGCCAGGCCGTCGAAGGTGCTGGTGCCGCGGCCGATCTCGTCCATCAGCACCAGCGACTGGGCGGTGGCGCTGTGCAAAATTTGCGCGGCCTCGGTCATCTCGAGCATGAAGGTCGACTGCGCGTTGGCCAGGTCGTCCGCGGCACCGATGCGGGTGTGGATGGCGTCGATCGGCCCGAGCCGGCAGGCCGCCGCCGGCACGTGCGAGCCGATGGAAGCCAGGAGCACGATGATCGCCACCTGCCGCATGTAGGTTGACTTACCGCCCATGTTGGGGCCGGTGATCACCTGCATGCGCTGCTGCGGCCCGAGCTGCGTGTCGTTGGCGATGAAGCCGCCCGACGATTTTTCGGCCAGCCGCGCCTCCACCACCGGATGGCGGCCCTGCTGGATCTCGATGCAGGGGTGCGAGACGAAGCTCGGCGCGCGCCAGTGCAGCGTGTGCGAGCGCTCGGCCAGCGCGCACAGCGCATCGAGCGTGGCAATGGCGCCGGCCAGCTGCGTGAGCGCGGGCACCGAGGGCTGCAGCGCGTCGAGCAATTGCTCGTAGAGCCACTTCTCACGGGCAAGGGCCCGGTCCTGCGCGCTCAGCGCCTTGTCCTCGAAGGCCTTGAGCTCGGGCGTGATGAAGCGCTCGGCATTCTTCAGCGTCTGGCGGCGGCGGTAGTTGTCGGGCACCTTGGAGAGCGCGCTTTGCGTGACCTCGATGTAGAAGCCGTGCACGCGGTTGAACTGCACCCGCAGGTTGCTGATGCCGGTGCGCTCGCGTTCGCTGACTTCGAGCTTCAGCAAAAAATCGTCGCAGTTCTCGCTGATCGCGCGCAGCTCGTCGAGTTCGGCGTCGTGGCCGGTGGCGATCACGCCGCCGTCGCGCACCAGCGCCGAGGGGTCGGGCTTGATCGCACTCGCCAGCAGGTCGGCGCAGCCCGACGGCGGCGCGAGCCGTTCGATGATGCCGCCCAGCAGTTCGCCGGACGCCGGAAGCGCCGGGGCCAGCTGCTCGGCCTTTGCAAGCGCGAGGCGCAGCGCGAGCAGTTCGCGCGGGCGCACCTGCCTGAGCGCGATGCGCGCCGCGATGCGTTCCACGTCGCTGGTGTTCTTGAGCTGTTCGCGCAAGGTGCGCCAGGGCGCGGCGGTGCCGCCCAGCACCGTGGACTGGAGCGCCGCAATGGCTTCGAGCCGGGCCTGCGCCTCGCCGCGGTCGCGCCGGGGCGACAGCAGCCAGCGCTTGAGCAGCCGGCTGCCCATGCCCGTCATGCAGGTGTCGAGCAGCGAGAACAGCGTGGGCGAGTCTTCGCCGCGCAATGTCTGCACCAGTTCGAGGTTGCGCCGCGTGGTGGGCGGCAACTCGACCAGGTCGCCGTCGCGCTCCACCGACAGGCGCTGCACATGCGACAGCGCGCGGCCCTGCGTGTGCTCGGCATAGCCCAGCAGCGCGGCCGCGGCGGCATGCGCGTTGGCGAGCGATTCGGCGTTCCAGGCCGCGAGGCTGTTGCTGCCCATCTGCTCGCTGAGCTTGCGCTCGCCCAGGCCGCCGTCGAACTGCCACGCGGGGCGGATCGAGAGCGTGAAGGGCGTGGCCGCGCGCGCGGCCTTCAGGCGCTGCTCGAAGGCCGGCGTCACCTCGGCGCTGTAGAGCAGCTCGCTCGGCGCGATGCGCGCGATCCAGGCTTCGAGCGCATCGGCCGGGCATTCGGCCAGCCGCAGCTCCGCGCCGGTCACGCTGAGCCAGGCCAGGCCGCAGAAGTTGCGCGTGCCCGCATGCACTGCGAGCAGCAGCGATTCGCTCTTGTCGTTGAGCAGTTCCGAATCGGTCAGCGTGCCGGGCGTGACCACCCGCACCACCTTGCGCTCGACCGGGCCCTTGCTCGCGCCGACTTCGCCCACCTGCTCGCAGATGGCCACCGATTCGCCCAGCTTGATGAGCCGCGCAAGATAGGTGTCGACCGCATGGAAGGGCACGCCGCACATCACCACGGGCTGGCCGGCCGACTGGCCGCGCTGGGTGAGCGTGATGTCGAGCAGGCGCGCGGCCTTTTCGGCGTCGGCCCAGAACAGCTCGTAGAAATCGCCCATCCGGTAGAACAGCAGGGTGTCCGGATGGTTCGCCTTGAGGCCCAGGTACTGCGCCATCATGGGCGTATGCCCGGAGAAGTCGCTGGTGGAGGGGGAGGGTTGCGCGGTCGTCGTTTTCACTCGGACGATTATCGGGGACGCGAATGCCTCGGCCGGGCCGGCGCCCCACCTTTAAAATCCGCCGGCGCGAACCCCGCGCGAAAGAAACAAGGCGCCCATGGTCCACCCGGATGAATTCAAAGGCCCCGAAGCGGACGCGCTGCCCGACACCGCCACCGTGCCCGCAGAACTCGCCGCGCTGTACCTCTGCATGCCGCCGGCCCAGCTCGCCGACCTGCGCAAGTCGAAACGGCCGGACGGCCGGGCAGGCAATGGCGCATCCATCATCAAGCCGGTGGAAGGCGGCGCGAAAGACCCGGTGCTGTACCAGATGGGCACCTTGCGCGGCTTTGCAAAGACGCACACCGCCCCCACGGCCTTCGACACCGCGCTGGACTCCGGGCTGCCGGGCTGGGTGGCCGCCAGGCTGCCTTTCTTTGCCGAGCGCGAACCCCGCATCAAGCGCGGCCGGCGCGTGCTCATCGGCGGCGCCTGGGACCGGGCGGACCCGCTGCGCGAGAAACGCTTCGCCGACCTGGCAAAGGGCCGCATCCGCTTCACCTCATTGACATGCGCCGAAGCCGCCGCGAGCCTGTGGGCCGACGTGGCAAGCCACAGCGCGCTTGCCGAAAAGGGGCTCGCCCTGCTCAGGCGCGAGACCGAGGCCATCGAGGCCGCGCTGGCGGCCACCGCGCAGCTGGCCGCGGCTTCCAATCCGGATGCGGTGGCCTGACCCGCTTCCTTCCAGACCGACCATGGACGAGTACCGATGCTGATCAACTGCGTGGCCTACGAGAACGGCGCCAAGCTTGCCGACATTCCGGTCGAGGACATCAGCGAGTACATCTCCCGGCCCGGCTGCTTCGTCTGGGTGGCGCTGAGCGACGCCACGCCGCAGGAGCTGGCCCAGATGCAGGAGGAGTTCAACCTGCATCCGCTCGCGGTGGAAGACGCCCAGCACGGCCACCAGCGGCCCAAGGTCGAGGAATACGGCGATTCGCTCTTCGTCGTGATGCACCTGGTCGAGCCCTCTGCCGAGGGCGAGCACTGCGTGAACGTGGGCGAGGTCGACGTCTTCGTCGGCAAGAACTACGTGCTGTCGGTGCGCAACCGCAGCCAGCAGGGCTTCCTGGGCGTGCGCGAGCGCTGCGAGCGCGAGCCCGAGCTGCTGCGCAATGGCGCGGGCTTCGTGCTGTATGCGCTGATGGATGCGGTGGTCGACCGCTACTTTCCGGTGATCGATGCGCTCGAGGTGGAGCTCGAATCCATCGAGCAGCAGATCTTCACGCAGGGCGGTGCGGCGCGCGACAAGATCAAGCAGCTGTACGACCTGAAGCGGCGCAGCATGATCCTCAAGCGCGCGGTGGCGCCGCTGGCCGAGGCGGCGGGCAAGCTGCATGGCGGGCGGGTGCCGCAGATCTGCATGAGTTCGCAGGAATATTTTCGCGACGTGGCCGACCACCTGGTGCGTATCAACGGCTCGATCGACGCCATGCGCGACACCATCGGCACGGCCATTTCGGTGAACCTCTCGATGGTCACGATCGAGGAGAGCGAAGTCACCAAGCGGCTGGCTGCCTGGGCCAGCATCTTTGCGGTGTGCACCGCGTTCGCGGGCATCTGGGGCATGAACTTCGAGCACATGCCGGAGCTGAAATTCCGCTATGGGTATCCGGTGGCGCTGGTGCTGATTGCGGCCACCTGCAGCTATCTCTACTACCGGTTCAGGCGCGCGGGCTGGCTCTGAGCCTTTTCTTTCTCCCTCCCCTTCCGGGGGAGGGCAGGGGTGGGGGCTGGCGGCGTATCAAGCATCGGCGGCCTTGCAAGTGCCGCTCGCCCCCATCCCAACCTTCCCCCGGGAGGGGAAGGAGCAATACCAAGGCGCTTTACTCGTCGTGCGTATCGTGCGTGGCCACCGCACCGCGCCGCCAGTAGCCCGAGGCGCGAATCCACTTGGGGTTGGCGCCGCGTTCGCCCACGAGGTGCGCGCGCAAGGCCTTCGCAATCGCCGATTCGCAGCCCACCCAGGCGTGGAAGTCGCCGGCCGGCAGCGCCATGGCCCGCAGCGCATCGATCAGCACCGGGCTCAGGCCCGGTTCGGCGCCGTTGCGGTGCACCCACTTCAGCGTGAGTTGCGCCTTCGTCTCGAACGGAACCTGGTCGGCTTTGCTGTCGACCTCGGCCAGCACCACCACCCGGGCACTGGCCGGCAGCTCGGCCAGGCGCCGCGCAATGGCGGGCAGGGCGGTGTCGTCGCCGATCAGCAGGTGCCAGTCGAAGGCCGTCGGCACGATGAACGAGCCGCGCGGGCCGCCCACGCCGAGCACATCGCCGGGCTTGGCCTGCTCGGCCCATTGCGTGGCGGGGCCGGCGTCGTGCAGCGCGAAGTCAAGCTCCAGCGTGTTGGCGCTGGCGTCGTGACGGCGCGGCGTGTAGTCGCGCATGGTGGGCCGGCCGCTCGCGGGCCACACCGGGCCGTCGGGCCCCACGGTCGGCAGCGTGAGCTGGCCGGTCACGGCATCGGGGAAAAAGATCTTGGCGTGGTCGTCGAAACCCGGGCTCGTGAAGCCCGCGAGGTCGTCGCCCGTCAGCGTGATGCGGATCAGGTGCGGTGTCACGCGCTGCACGGTCTTGACCGTGAGCTGGCGAAAGCGAAGCTCGTGGCGCACGCGTTGCGGCGTGCGGTCGGGTGTGGTGGAAGCAGAAGTGGTTGTGAAGTCGGTCATTTCAAAAAAAGAAGAAGTTCAGATGCGCTCTAGCTGTTGAGCGGCGCTGTCGAGCACCGCGGCGAAATCGTGGGCTTGTTGTTCGGTGAGGGGGGTGCCCGAGAGGCGCATGCGCATCGCGAGCTTGAGGTTCTCGATGGCGCGCGTGACCTGCGGCGGGCGGCCGCCGCGCGGACCGGCGCCGTCGACGCCGCCGCTCATGCGGGCCATCATGGCGTCGGCCGTGTCGCGGTTGGCGGCCAGGAATTCCCGGCCGCTGGCGGTGATGCTGTAGCGCTTGCGCCCGCCGGTGTCGGCCATCTCCACGCTCAGGTAGCCCATCTCCTCGAGCAGCGTGAGGGTGGGGTAGACCACGCCGGGGCTGGGCGCGTAGCTGCCGCCCAGGCGGTCTTCGATAGCCTTGATGAGCTCGTAGCCATGGGCGGGCTTGTCGGCGATGAGCTGCAGCAGCACGAAGCGCAGGCCGCCATGGCCGAACACCCGTCCGCCGCCGCGTCCGCCGCGGCCTCCGCCGTGCATGCGCTCTTCGCCGCCGTGGCGGCCACGGCCGCCCGAGAGGCCGTCCTCGTGTTCGCCGCGCGGAGAGTGGCAGTGGTGAGAGTGGTGGTGGCCGAAGCGGAAATGTCGCATGATCGATGCCTTCTCGATGTGTATCTGACTTATTTTAGATATATCTAAATAAAAGTCAAACCGATACGCATCCGAATGCCCCGAGGGGCGCGTTGCCCTCAGGGGCGCGGCGCCTGGGCGGCGGCCACGAAGCGCCGCTGCCGCATCCATTTGGTCGCCACCCACTTCTCTCCGCTCAGCACGGGCGCGCCCGCGTGCAGCGATGCGTGGTCCACCTGGCCGAGGCTGTTGCAGTACTCGAAGTACACCGCGCCGCCGCGTTGCGGCGACACCGACCACCCCGTCTCCGGAAACACCGTTTCGCCGCCTTCTTCCACCTCGTTGAGGTAGGCCACGAGCGTGCTCACGCGCTGGCCGCTGCGTTGCAGCGAGGCCTGGTTGGCGGCGTTCGACGGCACCAGGAAATCGAAGTGCGGCAGGCTCTGCGCGCCGGCCGGGTAGTGCAGCACCTGCAGGCCTTCGCCGTTTTCCACCGGCAGGTTCATGAGTTCGGACAGGCGTTCGTCGAGCCGCGCGACGAAGGCGTTTTCGCGCAGCCGGAAGAACATGCCCAGGCTGCTGCGCTGTGCCCCCAAGCGGTTGCGTCCGGTCAGCGGATCGACGCTGGTCGAGGGCGCGAGCCGCGGCCGGGCCA
Organism: Variovorax sp. V116; assembly: GCF_041154435.1. Taxonomy (NCBI): domain Bacteria; kingdom Pseudomonadati; phylum Pseudomonadota; class Betaproteobacteria; order Burkholderiales; family Comamonadaceae; genus Variovorax; species Variovorax sp. V116. Next base: position 3,660,884 of record NZ_AP028661.1, on the reverse strand, counting down.
GTGCGATCAGCGCCTCGCATTCCTCGGCGCTGAAGACGTCGCTCAGCACCGCGAGGGCCGGCTGCGCCGCGCGCGCCGCCACGCGCACAATGCGGTCCGCGGTGCGGATCGATGCGCCCGGCGGCAGCCGCGATGCTTCGTGGCGGTAGGCCGGCGCCACCGTGACCGAATCGGTCGGCAAGGGGCCCGCGGTGCGCAGCGCGAACACGAAGGCGTCGACGATGGCCTTGGCCGCATCAGGCGGCATGTCCTGCGTGCGCATGGCCTGCACCACCTGCGCGGGCGTGCAGCCCTGGCGCAGGTTGTGCAGCACCCAGTCGCTCAGCGCGGGCGAAAAGCGCAGCACGGCATCCATCGGGTCAGATGCCCTCTGCAGCCCAGCCAGTGGGCGTGCGCCTGAAGTTCTGCTTGAGCTGCATCGTGCCGGCACCGCGCACCACGCGGTCCACCATCGGAAAGACCCTCTGCGCGTCGGCATCGCCGGTCCACGGTGCGGCATCGATCCTGTAGGTGTAGGTGACGGCGACGGCGGACGCGTCCTTGGCCGCTTCCCAGCCCACGATCCTGTCGAGCGTCAGGTGGGCGGCGCAGAAATCGCCCTGCGGCTCGCGCGCGTGGAAGTATTTCTTTCCTTCGTCGGTCAGCGCATAGCGCGTGACGGTGACCTGGGTGGGCTGCTCGCCTTCCCTGGCTTCCCCGACCTGGGCCGTGGACGCGCTCACCAGCCCCAGGTGCTCCAGCACCGGCATCTGCACGGCGTTGCGCGCGCGCGTGCCGGCTTCGCGCTGCGGCACGTCGATGGGCCAGCGGGTCTTGCCCAGGCACAGGTCGCCCTTGGCCGCGAGGTAGGTGTTCATCGCGGCGGTCAGGTCCTGCAGATTGGCCTGGGGCTGCTGCGGGCCGCAAGCGGCGAGCATGGCGAGCGCGGCCGCAGCCAGTGCCGTGGGGATTTTTCTGTTGTTGTTCATGGAAGAGGGAGAAGGGATCAGTTGGCGCAGGCACCGGGCTTCGCGGGCGCCGCGGGTTGGGTGTCCGCGTCGCTCAGGGTGTGGAGGAAGCAGACCAGGTCGCCCATGTCCTGCTCGGACATGGGGGGCGCCGAGCCCGCGGCGCGGCCGTCCATCGGCAGTTGCGTGTCGATGTTCGATGCGTAGGCAGCCGGCAGGTCGTCGTACTTTTGCACCTTGCCGCCCGTGTACTGGGTGGTGACGAGGCCGTAGGCCGGAAAGCCGGGGTCGTTCTTCGCCTTCGGCGTGCCGCCCACGGTGGGATACCAGAGCTCGGGCTGCGTGTCGCGCGTGTTGTAGAAGCGGACGACCTGTTCCAGCGAATGCATCACGCCGTTGTGGAAGAAGGCCGTGCGCGTTGCCACGTTGCGCAGCGTCGGCGCCTTGAACATGCCGCAGAAGCCGTTCGCGGCACTGGGCGCGGCCGGCGCGTGGTCGGTGCGCATCGGGCCGCACACGCCCATGTCGAAATACTGCAGGTTGCCGTTGGCGGGAATGCCGGCGTTGCGCGGCACGCCGATGGCCTCGTAGGAGAAGTCGGTGAACAGCGCGGAGCTGCCGCCGAGGCCCGCGCCCTGGTAGTGGCACGAGGCGCAGTTGCCGGTGTTCGGATTGGTGAACACCTTGAGGCCGCGCCCTTCGGCGGGCGTGAGCGCACCGCCGATCTTGTTGCCCGCGTACAGGTCGAACTTGCTGCTGTACGGATGAAAGCTCTTGTCCTCGAGCTGGTAGGCCTGCAAGGCCTGCAGGGCATTGGCGAAGGCCGCGTCGCTGTCGTCGAAGGCCTTGGCACCGAAGGCCTTGGCAATGAGCGGGGCGTAGTCGGCGGCCTGGAGCTTCTTCACCACGTCGGCGCTGCTGGCGTTGGCCATCTCGAGCGGGTCGAGCAGCGGGATGCGGGCCTGGGCGGCCAGCGTGTCGGCGCGGCCGTCCCAGGCCAGCCCGCCGCCAGGGCCCGGCACGCTGACGCCGTCGGGGTTGTCCAGCAGGTCGGCGTAGGGCGGGGTCACGTCCTTGTAGCGCAGCGAGGGCACGGCGCGCAGGCCGGCCCGGTCCATGTGCGGGCCGCCGAGCTGCACCGAAAGACCGTTGGCCGGCGCGTGCGCATGCGCCGGGTCGTGGCAGCTTGCGCAGGACATGGCGCCGGAGCCCGAGAGGTTCTTGTCGAAGAACATCTTCTGGCCCACCTGCGCTGCAAGGCTCAGCGTGCTGGAGAGCGCGGGCGGCGTCGCTGCGGCACCGGCAGCCGCGGCGGCCGCAACCGCACCCGGCGGCACGGCGGCAGAGCCGCTGCCGTTGCTGCCGCCGCATGCAACCAGCAACGCGCCCGCGCCGAGCGCCGCCAGCGCGAGCCGACCCGCGCGCGCCGCCGCCGCCGGCCCTTTCGGGCCTGAACGGCGCAGCCTCATTGCTTCAGCGACCAGACATTGAGCTGGTTGGCGTCCGGCCCGACCTGCGCCGTGGTCGACACGTCGCCCGACTGCTTCTGCGTGTAGCCCGCCGGAATCACGAAGGCATGGTTGATCGGCCGCACGCTGTCGAAGTGCGTGTCCGCGCTGCCTGCGTATTCGGGCAGGTTCACGATGTTCTGGGCGATGAAAGCCTCGGTGTACTTCGAGCGGTTCATGTACGTGCCGTCGACCGCCGGGTCGGCCAGCTGGAACATGTCCTGCAGCGTGCGCACGAACGAGAAGTGGCTGTAGGCATCGCTGTCGGACACGCCCTTGGGCGCGCCAGCCTGGTTGGTCAGGATGCCGAAGATGCTCTCGCCGTGGCCGCGGTTGCCCTTGGTGTAGTTGTTGATGCTCGCGTCCACCGACCAGCTGCCGTCCGCGTTCTGCTTGACCGGATTGGCGACCGTGCTGTTCGACACGTTCCAGCCGCAGCAGGAGTTGAAGCCGCTGGTGGCGCTGCCCTCGTCGAACATCAGCACGATGGCCACGCGCTTTTGCGGGTTCTGCCACAGCGGCGAAGCCTGGATGCGCTTGACCGTGTAGTCGACGTAGTTGTCGCCGCGCGTGATGATCGGCGAGACGGCGCTGGTCGACACGTTGTTGGCCACGCTGGCGCAGTCGCTCGCGGTGCCGACGCCGCCTGCGCCCTTCACGCTGATGCCGTGCATGTCGTCGCACTGGTCCGGCACCAGGAAGTTCAGGTTGCCGACGTTGCCGCTGGCCAGGTCGGTGCCGAGCTGGTCGTAGTCGTAGCTGGCGGGAATGGCGTAGTCGGTGCTGTTCTTCAGCGCCGCGTCCCACTGGCCGCCGCCCATGGTGCGGTTGCTGTACTTCCATTCGGGCGCGCTGCGCACGTTCTGGTAGGCCATGCCGGGGTGGTGCTTGGTCTTGTACAGGCCGCCCGGCAGCGGCAGCGTGAGCGTGGCGTCGCCAATGGCCGTGGTGTTGCCGCCCAGCGTGCCCGGCGCGTAGACGTTGTCCTTGGCGGTGACGGCGGCATCGGCCACGCTGTCGGTGCGGAAGTCCTGGCCCGGGTTCATCGATTCGCTGTAGGTGCGCCAGGTCAGGCCGGCATTGGTGATCGCATTGAACAGGTTCGGCCTGCCGACGATGTTGTGGTTCACCGCGGCGGCCTGCGTGCAGGTGGCTGCAAAGGGCGACTTGGCCAGGCCCGGCTGGGTGTTGTCGGGCACGGGCAGGTCCTGCACGGCGTTGGCGCCGGTGGCGTCGCAGTTCCACTGGCTGTCGTCCGTGATGCCCCAGTCGTCGGCGCCGCCCAGGGCCGTGTAGTTGGGCTCGCTCGGGTTGCCGGTGGCGTAGTAGCTCACCAGCTGGTTGCCGGCCTTCAGGTAGCCGTTGATCTTGGGCGCATAGGCCGAGTTCAGGATCGACATCGTGGCCTTGTTCTCGAGCATCACGATGAAGATGTTGTCGTAGCGCGGAATGCCCTCCACATTGAACGCCGCCTGCTGCGATTGCAGGAAGGTGATGGGCTTGCGGTTGTCCGCGACGCTCGCCGTGGCCGCGGTCACGCCGGCCATGCCTGCGAGGCGCGGATCGCCGCCGGGGTTGGCCAGCGCGTCGGGGAACTTGTCGCCGCGGTCGAGCTTGGTGGTGGCGTAGGCGAAGCGGTTGTTCAGCGCATTGGCTTCATTGAGCAAGGCGGCCTGCACGGCGCCGCTGGCGGCGTTGACGTCGCCGAGCAGGGAACCGACAGGCACGCCCAGGCGCGCGGCCAGGTTCTGCTTCTCGGCGGCATAGCTCGTGCCGTTGGCCTCGACCAGCCGCGCCACTTCGGAGGACAGCGGGCTGACCACCACGGCCGTGCCCTGTTCCTGCACTTGGTCGAGCATGACGCGCAGCACTTCGCGCGTGGCCACGTTGGTGTTGCTCGCGGTGTTCCTGGCGTTGGTGCCGATGTCGGCAATGAGTGCCGACGCGCCGGACAGCGACAGGCTGAACTTGCCGTTGGCATCGGTGACCGCGGCCGGCTCGCCGCTGTCGCAGCGGCCGTTGCCGTTGCTGTCCACGCAGACGGTGGCGCCGGCGTAGTAGCCCGGCGTGACCACCGGGTCGGTGCTGCTGCCGGGCTTGAAGGCGCTGGCCGTGAGGACGCCGCTGAAGGTGGTGCTGCTGGCCTGGTTCGCGGGCGGCGGCAGGAAGGCTGCCGGTCCGGCGCCGTGGCTGCCGCCTCCGCACGCGGCCAGCAGCGAGGCTGCGAGCATGCTCAGAGTGGGGTACAGCAAGCCGGATCTGATGTTTGGAATGGCTTTTTTCAATTCGTTCTTTCGACGTGGAAGGGCATGACGCAGCGCGGCGCGGCGCTGCGTCGGCACTGGGGGCCGCGAACGAATCTAGGTTTGCCCCGTGTCAGTCGAAAGGCAGAAGACTTAGCTGTGAATGAGCGAGGGCGGGGCGCCCGCCGCGGTGATCAGGCGATCATCGATTCCAGGTCGGACGCCAGCTCGCGTGGTGCCGGCATGTCCTGCATCACGTCTTCGGACAGGCCGATCGCGTCCGCCGGCTGGGCCGGCCAGACATGCTGCGCGTCGCCGATGCGCAGCCCTTCGCGTTCCAGCGCGACGCGCCAGACCGCCAGGTGCAGCACGCTGGCGAGCGGGTCGACCTGCTCGGCCTCCATCGGGTTGGCGAAGGAGGACAGGGCGCTGACGAACTCGGGCGCGAATTCCCAGCGGGCGGCCAGCCGGGCGCCGACCTGGCCGTAATGGAAGCCGAACTTCTGCCGTTCGACCTCGAGCCGTCCCATGCGGTCGAAGGGGTGCGCGGCGTTGAGCTCGGCCATCGGCTGCTTCATGGCGCCGGCCATGATCAGGTGGCCGATGGCGTGCATGCTGCCGACCGTGAAGGCCAGGCTCTGGTCCACACGGCGCGTCTTGCCCGCGAGATAGCGGGCCACGGCGGCCACGCGCAGGCTGTGCGACCAGAAGGCCGGCAGGTTCACGCCCTCGACCTTGCGGAAGGTGCCCGTGAGGCCGGAGCTCACCACCAGGGAGCGGATCGAGGAGAAGCCCAGCAGCTGGATCGCGTCCTGGATCGACAGGATCTTGCGGCGCAGCCCGAAGTACGGCGAATTGGCCATGCGCAGCACGCGGGCCGTCAGCACCTGGTCGAGCTCGATCTTGCGTGCCACCACGGAAACCGCGGCGTCCTCGTTGCGAAGGAGCTCGATGAGATCGAACACCACCTTGGGCACCGTGGGAAGCAAGTGGCTGTCGGTAAACAGTTCGTCCAGGGTCATGGCGATCTCGGGCTGTAGTTTTTTGCTGCCCGGGATTGTCCTGCAACCTTAGTGTTACATGTTGATGTCTTCGGAATCGGGCCGGTTCCCGCGGCCTGGTTGCAGACTTCCTGCAACACCGATGCGGCTGCGCGCTGGTCCGCGCGGTGGCTACCCCGGGCGCGTAAGTAGATGTTTCTCCGCGGGGTGTTTGATCCATCTCAACACGGCCCGCGGCCGCGGCGCGCAGCATGGTTTTCCCGTGCTCTCACCCTTGTCGAGACAAATCGCGTGACGTTCTCGCTCCGGCCATATATATTTCGCGGACGATACAACCTGTTGCGTTCTCTGTCGTGCCGCGCTGCTGCACACGGAACCGACCGGCCTGTGCCGACGACAGGATCAAATCCGATGTCATCGTCCATCTGGGTCAGGATTCGCTTGCCGCTGGTGATTTTCGCGGCTGGCACGGTGCTGTCGATCGCCCTCGGCGTCTCCGCCCGCCAGGAGATCGGGCGCAGCGCCCAGGCGCGCTTCGACGCCACCGCCTTCGATCTGGCGCGCAAGGTCGAGGCCCGCTTCGATGACTACGTTGCCGTCCTGATCGGATTGCGTGCGCGATTCAACACCTCCGAGACCGTGACGCGAAGCGATTTCAGGGACTACGTCGCGGGGCTGGACCTGGCGCGCGCCTACCCCGGTTTCCAGGCCGTCAACTATGCGCCCCGCATCACGGTCAACGACAGGCAGGCCTTCGAGGAACAGGTCCGCCGCGATGCCAGCCTCGACACCGGCGTTGCCTCCAGCTTCGCCATCAAGCCGCCCGGTGAGCGGGACACGTACTACCCGCTGATCTACATCGAACCGCAGGCCGGCAACGAGAGGCTGCTCGGCAATGACCTGGGCGCGATGCCCGACAGGGGAGACGCGCTCGAGCAGGGGCGCGACACCGGCGGGCTCGTCACGTCCGGCCGCAAGGTCCGCATCGCGGGCCGCGAGTCCGACATCGGATTGGCGATGCGGCTGCCGGTCTACCGCCCCGGGCAACCGCTCGATACGCTCGAACAGCGGCGCAGTGCCTATATCGGTTCGGTCGGCTCGGGCTTCAGCGTCGCAGGGATGTTGAGCGACGTGGTGGGTACCGACGCCATGAGGACGCTCCGGTTGCGCCTGATCGATGCCGGGCCGAGCCGGGGAGCGATCGGGACACGGGTCGAGACCAGGTTCGTGACGACGGCCTCGTTCGGCGAACGGCAATTGCTGTTCGACAGCGCGGCCCTGGCCAGGCCCGCTGCCGCACCTGCGCGCAGCCTGGAGCGCATGCTCGGCTTCGAGTTGGGCGGCCACTCCTGGCTCGTGGAAGTCGGCCAGGACGAAAACCAGGTCTTCGGCCCGCTCGACAAGGCGATCCCGTGGTTCATCGTCCTTGGCGGCCTGGCCACCAGCATGCTGCTTGCCGGCATCGTCTTTTCGTTGACCACCGCACGCAGCCGAGCCCAGATCCTGGCGAACGAGATGACCCGCCACCTGCGCACGAGCGAACGGCAGCTGGAGGAGGCCCAGCACCTGGCAAGCCTGGGCAGCTGGATCCTCGATCCCGAAACCGGAGCCCTGCAGTGCTCCGAAGAAGCCCGGCGCATCCTGGGCTTCGAGGCCGGCCACTTGCGGCCGGAGCTGCCCGCGCTGCTCTCGCGTGTTCCGGCCGCAGAACGCCCCGCGGTCGAACAGCAGATCGCGCAGGCCTCCCGGTCCATGGAACGCAGCGAATTCGAGCATCACCTGTGCCTGCCCGACGGCACCGAGCGCTGGCTCCACGTCATCGCGCAGTCGGCCGAAGAAGACGGAAAGACGATGGTGCGCGGCACCGTGCGCGACGCCACGCGGCCGCGCAAGGATGCGTTGCGCCAGGGGCTCGAATACAGGATTGCCCGGCTGCTTGCCGGCGATGGCAGGGCCGAGACGGTGATCACCCAAGCGCTGGAAGCCCTGTGCACCGACCTGCGCTGGGACTGCGGCGCGTTGTGGAGCGTTGGCGAGGACGGCGTGGTTCGCTGCGCCGCCGCCTGGCATGCCGACCACATTCCCCCGGCGGTGCGGCAATTCGCCTCCGACAGCCGGTCGTTCGAATACCGGGCCGACGAAGGCTCGCTGGGCCGCGCCTGGAAAACCGGCGGCATCGTGCAAATCGACGTGCTGGCGGCTCCGGGCCATTTCGCGCGCGATGCGATGGCCCGCGAGGCCGGGCTGGCCGTCGGCATCGTCGTGCCGATGGCCGTTACCGATTCGATCACGGCGCTGGAGCTCCTTGGCTCCAATCCGTACGCCATCGACGCCCAGACGCAGGAGTCGCTGCGTGTGATCGCCTTGCAGATCGCCCAGTACAAGCAGCGCAAGCAGGCGGAGAGAAGCCTTCGTTTCATGGCCAGCCACGACGGACTGACCGGCCTGTTCAACCGCGCTGCGCTGCAACACGAGCTTGCTCGCGCCATCAAGCGCAGCAACCGCCATCAAAAGCAGTTCGCGGTGATATTCGTCGACCTGGATCGCTTCAAGCACATCAACGACACGCTGGGCCACGGCGTGGGCGACGAGATGATCAAGATCTGCGGCGAGCGCCTCACGGCGCTGCTGCGCGAGGCGGATGTCGTGGCGCGTTTCGGTGGCGATGAGTTCGTGCTGCTCCTGGAGAACCTGTCCAGCGCAAACGATGCCGCGGGGCTCGCCGAAAAAGTGCTGGCCTGCTGCGCCGAGCCTTTCTTCCTCGCGGGGCGCGAACTGCACGTCAGCGCCAGCGTCGGCGTGAGCATCTATCCGGACAACGGCGCAGACGCCGAAGCGCTCTTGAAAAATGCCGATACGGCGATGTACCGGGCCAAGGAAAGAGGCCGCAACACCTTCCGGTTCTACGCCGCGAAGATGAATGCGCAGAATACCGAACAGCTGATGCTCGAAAGCGCGCTGCGCCATGCCTTGGAGCGTGGCGAGCTCGAAATGCACTACCAGCCGAAGATGGATCTGCAGACCCAGCGCATCGTCGGTGTCGAGGCGCTGATGCGCTGGCACCATCCGATCCTGGGCATGATCCCGCCGGTGCAGTTCATTCCAATCGCCGAAGAACTCGGCCTGATCGTGTCCTTGGGCAAATGGGCGCTGGAGAGGGCTTGCGCCGATTCGCGTTCGTGGCAGAAATACGGTTTGCCGAAGGTGTTGATGAGCGTCAATCTATCGCCGCGCCAATTCGAAAGCCGCACGCTCATCGCCGACATCCAGGCTGTCCTGGAAGCCTCGGGGCTGGAGCCGTCGCTGCTGGAGCTGGAGATCACCGAAGGCGCGGTGATGGCGAATCCCGAGCATGCGGCGAAGTTGCTCAGGGCGATCCGGGACATGGGCGTCGGCCTTGCGATCGACGATTTCGGAACGGGCTATTCCTCGCTCTCCTACCTCAAGCACTTCCCGCTGTCGACGGTCAAGATCGACCGCTCCTTCATCAACGACCTGTCGCAGGACGCCGACGCGCGGGCGCTCATCGACGGCATCATCACCCTGGCCCACGGGCTGCGGATGAAAGTGGTCGCCGAGGGCATCGAGACCACGGCCCAGCTCGATTACCTGCGCAGCCACGGTTGCGACGAGGCCCAGGGCTATTGGCTGTGCAAGCCCGTGCCTGCCGACGAGGTGCGCAATTTCATGGCGCGCCACCTGCGCAACCAGTTTGCTCCATCGGAGGCGGCCTGACGGCCGAGTTCCTGAAGCAATCGTCACCGGGCACGTTCGCTCGGACCTTCCCGCAACTTCACAGGAGCATTCATGATCCATTCCACCCAGCGCAAGACACTGGAGCAGACGATCGCCGCCATCGAGGCGATCGACCTCACGCCGATCAAGTTCAAGGCCTGCCGCAAAGAGGACGGCTACGGCTGGTCGGCCGGCTACGCGGACCAGATGGAGGTGGCCTACAAACGCTACCTGATACTGCACGCCAGGCACCCCGAGCTGACGCTCGCTCCCGAGCAGGACGTCGACCGCTTCTGGCACATGCACATCCTCGACACGAGAAAGTACGCGGCCGATTGCGAAACCACTTTCGGCTACTTCCTGCACCACTTTCCGTACCTCGGCCTGCGCGGCGAGGAAGACGCCAAGGCGCTGCAGGCGGCCTTCCTGGAGATGCAGCGCCTGACCGCCGAGGAATTCGGCGAGCCGGCGGCCGCAGCCCGATACGCGCCGGGCAAGGATGCGCCCGCATGGTGCTCGCTCGAGGCGGGCAAGCCTGCAGCCGCATGGTGTTCGCTCGAGGCGGGCAAGCCCGCAGCGGCATGGTGTTCGCTCGAGGCGGGCAAGCCCGCGGCCGCATGGTGTTCGCTGGAGGCGGGCGCTGCCTCCGCGTCCGAGCTGGCCGCTTCTGCTCGCAGGGCCTCGCTTGGCGTGAACAGGTGAAGGATCGGCGAAGGGACGCGGCGGCGGGTCCGCCCGTTCCCTCGCCTGGGTTCAGCGCTGCGGCATGTCCTTGACCGAGTAGCCCAGGCTCACCGTCGCATCCTCCGGAATTGAAGGCATGGTTGCGTTCCAGGCCAGCCAGTCTTCCCGCATGGCCGCGAGCCGCTGCGGCTCCTTCTTGCCCAGGTTCGCGCGCTCGCGCTCGTCGGCCGGAATGTTGAAGAGGTACTCGTTGCCGTCGACCTTCAGGTACTTCCAGTCGCCGTCGCGCATGGCCTGCTGGCCGCGGTGGTTCATGCGCCAGTGCAGCGGACGGCGGAAGCTGTGCCTGGCGTCCTTCAGCACGGGCATCAGCGACACGCCGTCCAGCGGGTAGTCCGCATCGGCCTTGACGCCGGCCGCATCGAGCATGGTGGCGGACCAGTCCATGGTCATGCACAGCTGCCGGCTCTCGCCGCCCTTGGCAATCACCGCGGGCCAGTGCGCGATCCATGGCACGCGGATGCCGCCTTCGGTCAGGTCCATCTTGCCGCCCACCAGCGGCCAGTTGTCGGAGAAGCGCTCGCCGCCGTTGTCGCTGGTGAACACCACCAGCGTGTTGTCGGCCATGCCGTGCTTGCGCAGCGCGGCCATGATCCAGCCGATGCCTTCGTCCATGTGATGGATCATGCGGCGGTACACGTGGATGTTGCCGCCGGCCAGGTCGAACAGGTTGTCCTTCACGAGCGGCGCCTTGTCGGCGTCGTCCCGCGTTTCCCAGGGCCAGTGCGGCGCGGTGTAGTGCAGGCTCAGGAAGAAGGGCGCGTCCTGCTTTGCCATGCGCTCCACGTAGTCGACGGCGCGCTTCGAAAGGATGTCGGTGAGGTAGCCCTCTTCCTGCTTGTCTTCCTCGCCGAACCACAGGTCGTGGCGGCCGGTGGAGTCGCAATGCGTGAAGTAGTCGACGCCGCCCGACATCGGCCCGAAGAACTCGTCGTAGCCCGAGCGCAGCGGCCCGAAGGTGGGCGGATAGCCCAGGTGCCACTTGCCGATGAGCGCGGTCTGGTAGCCGCCGGCCTTCAGCAGCGAAGGCAGCGTGGGATGCTCGGTCGGCAGGCCGAGCGTGGTGCTGCCGCGGCTCTTGCTGTTGATGGGCTCCTCGGCCGCGCCGCGCAGCCGGTACTGGTAGCGCGCGGTGATCATCGCAAAGCGCGTGGGCGAGCACACGGGCGAGTTCGAGTAGCCCTGCGTGAGCTTCAGGCCGTTGGCCGCCAGGCCGTCGAGCACGGGCGACACGGGGCCGAAGGCGGCGTCGCGGCCGCCGTAGCAGCCGAGGTCGGCATAGCCGAGGTCGTCGGCCACGATGAAGATGATGTTGGGTCTGGTCATGTCTTTTGGAAAGGTCAGGGCTGGTAGCCGGACTTTTGCACCACGGGCGCCCATTGCGCCTTGTAGGCCTTGAGCATCGCCGCGGTCTGCGCCTGCGTGCTCACCACCGGCGTCATGCCGGCGTCCTTGAACTTGCGCTGCGTGTCCGCATCCTGCATGACCTCGCGGATGGTGGCGGCCAGGCGCTCGGCCTTGGCCTTGGGCATGCTGGCCGGCGCAAAGAAGGTGTTCCAGCCGGTGGCGGCCAGGTCGAGGCCGGCTTCCTTGAAGGTCGGGATGTTCGGCGCGAAGGGCGAGCGCTTGTCGCCCGAGATCGCCAGGATGCGCAGCTTGCCGGTGTCGTGCAGCGGCAGCACCACGTCCTCGGTGTCGACCGAGATGGGCACCTGGCCGCCGATCAGGTCGTTCAGCAGCGGGGCCGAGCCGCGGTAGCCGATCACCTGCGTCTGCACCTTGGCCTTCTCGCCCACCATGAGTCCGAAGAAGTGCGGCAGGCTGCCGGTGGCCGGCACGCCCACGTTGGCCTGGTTGGGGTTGGCGCGCATCCACGCCAGCAGGTGGTTGAGTTCGCGCACCGGCAGCGTGGGCGACACCGACAGCGCGAAGTTGTAGCTGTTGACGTGCGACACGGGCACGAAGTCGCGCTCGGGGTCGTAGTTGTTGTCCTTGAAGACGAGCGGCGCCACCACCATCACGGCCGGGTTGGCGAGCATCAGCACGTTCTGGCTGGCAGGCGTGTTCCTGGCCTGCTGCGCGGCCAGGCGGCCGCCGGCGCCGGGCTTGTTGTCGACGACGACCGGCACGCCCAGCCTCGCGCCGAGCTTGTCGCCCACGATGCGCGCCACGCGGTCGGTGGCGCCGCCGGGCGCGTAGCCGACGACGATGTGCAGCGGGCTGTCGAGCGCCTGTGCGCCCGCGCTGGCGGGCACGGCGGCGATGGACGCCATGAAGCCGGCTGCGGCAAGCAGCGCGGCAAGGCGGCGGGTGATGGGGGCGGTCTTGGGCATGTGGGGGTTCCTCCTCGGTTCGTTCGTTCGGTCGTTCAGTCGGTGGCCTGGAAATTCACGGCCTTCATGATGCCCGCCCAGCGCGCGGTGTCCTCGCGCATGGTCTTGAGCAAGGCCTCGCTGCCGTCGGCGATCGGGTACATGCCGTTTTGCAGCAGCAGCTGGCGCACCTCGCGGGCATTGACGGCGCGGGTGAATTCGGCGCGCAGCTTGTCGATGACGGGCTGCGGCGTCTTGAGCGGCGCATAGTAGGCAAACCAGGCGGTGGCCACCACGTCCTTGTAGCCGGCCTCGACGAAGCAGGGCAGGTTGGGCATGAGCGGCGAGCGCTTCTCGCCGCTGGTGGCCAGCACCTTCGCGCGGCCCGTGGGCAGCATCTGCTGCGCGCCGCCGACGGTGTCGAAGTACACCGGCACGGTGCCGCCCATCAGGTCCTGCCGCGCGGGCGTGGAGCCGCGGTAGGGCACGTGCACCATCTTGAGCCCGGCCGCGCGGTTGAGCATCTCGCCAAGGAAGTGCGAAGGCGTGCCCGCGCCGTAGGAGCCGAAGCTCAGCTTGTCGCCCTGCGCCTTGGCCCAGGCGATGAATTCGGCCAGCGTGTTGGCGGGCACGTCCTTGTGGACGGTGAGCGCCAGCTCGAAGCGCGCCGCGTTGATGATGGGCACGAAATCCTTGATCGGGTCGTACGAGAGGCTGCGGTATGCGCTCGGGAACATGGTCATCATGCTGGCCGTTCCCAGCAGCAGCGTGTGGCCGTCGGGCGCGGCCGTCTTGACGGTTTCGGCCGCGATGCGGCCCGCCGCACCCGCGCGGTTGTCGATGATGAGCGGGCCCAGCGCATCGCGCACCTGCTGCGCGATGGCGCGCGTCAGCACGTCCTGCGTGCCGCCGGCGGGCACGCCGATCAGCACCTTGATCGGCTGGCCGGGCCTGAAAACCTGGGCCTGCGCGTCGAGCGCGAGGGGTGCCAGGGCGAGTCCGCCCAGCGCGGCAAGTGCGCGGCGGCGGTCGAGGCTCAAGGAAAGGGGCGTGCGGGGCATGGGGCGGTGTCTCCGGGGTCTTATAGGGTTGGCGTTGGATCCCGAAGGACTTTAGAGACGCTACATTCGATTGATCTAATCAACCATCCCCCGGACTAACCCCGAATGACCGTGCCGCGCCGTTCGCCCGACGACCTGCTGCTGTACCGGCTCGCGCGGCTGATCGGGGTTGCGGGCAGCATGGTGATCCGGCTGTGCGAGGGCCGCTTCGGCATCACGCGGCGCGAGTGGCGGCTGATCGCGGTGCTCGCGAGCCGCGGCGAACTGGGCTCCTCGCAGCTGGCCGAGCACGCCCAGCTCGACCGCGCCCGCACCTCCAAGACGACCGGTTCGCTGGTCGAAAAGCGGCTGGTCTCGCGCGTGGCCCGCGCGGGCGACCGGCGGCAGGTGCTGCTGGGCCTGACCGAGAGCGGGCAGGCGCTGTACGAGGAGCTTTTTCCGCTGGTCACCCAGATCAACGCCGAGCTGATGGAAGCGCTCGACAAGGAAGACGCGGCGCGCCTGGACGCATTCCTGGACCGCCTGCAGGCGCAGGCCGAGCGCATGGTGCAAAAGGCCGTGCTGCCCAAGGCCGACCGCGGGCGCCGCGGCGCGGGCGGCATCAGTCCACCTTCATCCCGGTCGCCTTGACGATGCGGCCGTAGCGCGCCTGGTTGGCTGCCAGGCGCTCGGCCGCAGGTGCGCCGGTCTCGCCGAGCGCCACCATGTCGAGCGAAGCGAGGCGCGCCTTGACCTCGGGCAGCGCCAGCGCCTTCTGCAGCGACTGGCGCAGCAGCTGCACCACGGGCTCGGGCGTGGCGGCCGGCACCATTGCGAGGTAGAGCACCTCGAATTCCAGGTCCTTCAGGCCGAGCTCGCCCACCGTGGGCACCTCGGGCAGCAGCGGCGAGCGCTGGCGGCCGGTCACGGCCAGTGCGCGCAGCTTGCCGGCCTGCACCTGCGGCAGCAGGCCCGGCGTGGCGAGGATGCCGGCCTGCACCTCGCCGCCCAGCAGCGCCATCACGGCCGGCGCATTGCCCTTGTAAGGCACGTGCGTGATCCGGGCGCCGGTCGCGGTCGAGAAGATGCCGGCCGCAAGATGGCCCGGGCTGCCGTTGCCGGCGGAACTGAAGGTGGCGGGCTCGGCCTTGGCCTGGGCGATGAATTCCGGCAGCGTCCTGGCCTTCACGGCGGGCCCGACGCCGAAGCTCAGGCCCGAGGAGCTGAAGATCATCAGCGGCTTCAGGTCCCTGGCCGCGAAGGGCATCGACGCGTACAGGTGCGGGTTAATGGTGAAAGTGCTGTCGATGCTCAGCAGCACCGTGTAGCCGTCGGGCGGGCTCTTGGCGACGAGGTCGGCGCCGATGTTGCCGCCGGCGCCCGGCCTGTTGTCGACCACGAAGGGCTGCCTGAGCTCCTTCTGCAGCACGTCGCCCAGCGCGCGGCCGAGGATGTCGAGCGGACCGCCGGCCGGGAAGTTGGTGATGAACTTCACCGGCTTGGCGGGGTAGGCCGCGTCGGCATGCGCGGCCGGGCTGCCGAGCGCGAGGCAAAGCGCAGCGCAGGCGGCGGCGGCAAGGGCCAGGCGGCGCGATGCGCCCGGGGCGTTCTTCTTCGAGAAACCGGTGGTCATGTCTTTGCTTGTCTCCGTATCGGGGGCCACTCTAGAAGGCGGAAGCGGCCCGCACAACTGAAAGCTCTTCTGCCAGCTATTCCTTCTGGTTATATTTGGATGGCCGCTCCACAGGGAAGACACCCATGTCAGCCATGAACAACTTTGCACGCCTCAAGCTGCGCCACCTGCAATGCCTGGTGATGGTGGCGCAGGAGCGCAACCTCGTGCGCGCGGGCAAGGCCCTGGCGCTCACGCAGCCCGCGGTGTCCAAGACCATCGCCGAACTCGAGGAGATCGTCGGGCGCCAGTTGCTGCTGCGCCGCCGCCGCGGCGTCGAGCTCACGCCGGCGGCCGAGGTGCTGGTGCGCCATGCCGTCTCCGCGCTGCGCGGACTGCGCGAAGGCATGGGCCTGGCCATGGACCAGCCCGAAGCCGACCAGCTGCGCGTGGCCGTGGGTGCCCTGCCCAACATGGCGGCCAACCTGCTGCCCGAGGCCGTCGCGCGGCTGTATGCCTCGCACCCGGCGCTGCGCGTGCGCGTGGTGAGCGGCACCAATGCGCAGCTGATGACGCAGCTGCGCCAGGGCGAGATCGACCTGGTGCTCGGCCGCCTCGCGCAAGCCTCGGCCATGGCCGACCTGGCGTTCGAACAGCTCTACAGCGAACCGCTGCTGCTGGTGGTGCGACCCGGCCATCCGCTCGCCGCGCGGCGCAGGCCCACGCTCGATGCATTGGCCGCCCATCCGCTGGTGCTGCCGGTCTCGGGCACGCTGATCCGGCACACGGCCGATGCCTTCCTGATCGCGCAGGGCATGGCGCTGCCCAGCCGGCTGGTGGAGGCGACGGACACCAGCTTCGTGGTCGGGCTGCTGCAGCGCTGCGATGCGGTGTGGTTTGCGCCGCAGGGTGCCGTCGAGGGCTTGATTGCACAGGGCGCGTTGAAGCGCGTGGCCATCGACACCTCGGGCACCGAAGGGCCGGTGGGCTTCACGGTGCGGCGCGGCGGCGAAGCGGGCGAGGGCGCGCGGCTGCTGGTCGAGGCGATCCGCGGCATCGTCGCGGCCGCGGCGCGCGGCAACCTGGCCAATGCCGGCATCGGGAAACCCGCATGAACACCGCTCCGGGCGAACGCCAGCAGATGGTCGATGCGCTGCGCGGCTTTGCGCTGCTGGGCATCCTGGTGGTCAACATCGCGAGCTTTGCATCGACCTACTACGGCCTGGGCATTCCCGATCCGATGGCCGTCTCGCCGGCTGACCGCGGCGCCTCGTTCGTGCGGGCCCTTGTGTTCGAGAGCAAGTTCTACCTGCTGTTCTCGTTCCTGTTCGGCTACAGCTTTACGCTGCAGATGCGCGCGGCCGAGCGCGACGGCAAGCCTTTCGTGCCGCGCATGGTGCGGCGGCACTTCGGGTTGTGGGTCCTCGGCGTGGCGCATGCCGTGCTGCTCTACTACGGCGACATCCTCACCGCGTACGCCGTGCTGGGCGCCGTGCTGCTCATGCTGCGCAGGCGCGGCGATGTGTTCCTGGCGTGCGCGGCCATCGCGCTGGTGCTGCTCACTTCATTGCTGTGGGCCGCCGTCGGCCAGATGTACACGCACATGGACATGCTGATGGCCACGCAGGCGGCCTACGCCGAAGCCGCCGCGGCGCTGGCCGCCTACCGCGCCACGCCCGCCATGGTGGTGGTGCAGCACTTGCGCGATCTCTCGCAGACCTGGTGGATCACGGCGCTGGTGCAGGCGCCCGAGGCGCTGGCCATGTTCCTTGCGGGCTTCATCGCCGGCAAGCGCGGGCTCCTCGCGCAGGCCGAAGCGCATCGCACGCTGTGGTGGCGCGTGTTCTGGTGGGGGCTTGCCCTCGGCCTGCCGGGTGCGCTGGCCTACGCCTGGCCGACCCTGCGGCTGAACGACCCGGTGCGCGACATCCAGGGCCTCGCGCTCACGCTGCTGACGGCGCCGTTCCTGTCGGCTGCGTATGCGGCCGGCCTGCTGCTGGTGTTCCAGGGCCGGCGCGGCCGGTGGCTGGCGCAGCTGCTGGCGCCCGCGGGCCGCATGGCGTTGTCGAACTACCTGCTGCAATCGGCGGCCTGCGCGTGGATCTTTCTGGCCTACGGGCTGCGCTGGATCGGAACCGTCGGGCCGCTGGCCACGTTTGCAATTGCCTTCGCGATCTTTGCGGGCAACCTGGCGCTGAGCCACTGGTGGATGCAGCGCTTCGCCTACGGCCCGGCGGAGTGGCTGCTGCGGGCGTTCACCTACCTCGAGCGCCCGCCGCTGCGCCGGCGCCGTCATGCGGATCAGCGCGACAGCAGCGCCGAGAGCTGAAACACCGCAAAGCCCAGCAGCAGTGCGCCCGACAGCCGGTTGATGGACTGGAGCACCTGCGCACCGAGCCTGTGCCGCACCATCGACACCACGGTCGACAGGCCCAGCCACCATATCGCCGACCCGAGGAAAACGCCCGCCACCATCGTCACGGCAGCGCCGCTGCCGCTGCTCGCATGCCCGGTGCCGATCGATGCGAACACCGCGACGAAGGACAGGATCGTCATCGGGTTCGCGAGCGTGAGCATGAACACCGACAGCATGGCTTTCAGCGGCGTGGCAGCGTCCTGCGCGGCGCGGGCCTGGGTGGCGGCCGGCGCACGCAGCAGCTGCACGCCCATCCATGCCAGGAAGGCCGCGCCGCCGAGCGCCAGCGGCACGCGCGCCGCCACCATCGACGAGATCACCGCCGACACGCCGAACGCGCCAATGGCGCCGTAGCACGCATCCGCCAGCGCGGCGCCGAGGCCGCTGAGAAAACCGATGGCACGGCCGTGCGCGAGCGTGCGCTGGATGCAGAGCAGCCCGATGGGGCCCACGGGTGCGGCGATCGACAGCCCGATGACCAGGGCCTTGAGGAAAAGAGAAAAGTCCATGCCTTCGATTGTTCGGCGCCACCTTCATGGTGAGAATGACGGAATTCAGGCGCGCAGCGTGCCTGGCCTGAAATCGGAAGTGAAATTCCCAACTGCACCTTAGATTCATGGAAATCGACTCCAAGAACTGGCAAATCCTCGACGCGCTCCAGCAGGACGCGCGCACCTCGCTGACGGCGCTGGCGCGGCAGGTGGGCTTGTCCGTGCCCTCGACCTCGGAGCGCGTGAAGCGGCTCGAGGAGGCCGGCGTGATCGAGGGCTACCGCGCGGTGGTCCCGCCGCGCAAGGCGGGCTACACGGTAACGGCGCTGATCGGCATCACGACCGCGCAGCCCGACAAGGCCCGGCTGCTGAAGCTGCTCGACGGCCGGCGCGAGGTGCTCGAGTGCTTTCACGTCACCGGGCAGGATTCCTATGTGCTGAAGGTGGTCGCGCGGGACATCGAGCATCTCGAGGCCTTCGTGAGCAGCATCAACCACCTGGGCGAGACGCGCACATCGATCGTCATGTCGGTGCCGATCCCGGCGCGCGCGGTGGCGGTGCCGGCGGGCGCCGTGCCCGGCTGAGGCGCTGCGGCGCGCTGCGTCAGGCCGCCGCCGCGCCCTGGAGCGGATCGGCCTCGATGCGCATCTTCGGCAGGAACTGCGGGTACTCGCGCTGCATGAAGTCGAGGAGCCCTTCGCGCACGGTGCAGCGCAGGTCGAAGGCCAGGCCCGATGTGGCGGCGGTGCACAGCACGCGAACCTGCATGCTGCGCTCGGTGGCGTCGGTCACGCGCATGTTGAAGAAGCGGCCGTCCCATTCGGGCGCCGCCTTCACGATGCGCTCGACCTCTTCGCGCAGCGGCGCGAGCGGCATGCCGTAGTCGACGTAGACGAAGACGGAGCCCAGCAGCTGCGAGGAATGGCGCGTCCAGTTCTGGAACGGCTTCTCGATGAAGTAGCTGAGCGGCAGGATCAGGCGCCGGTCGTCCCAGATCTTGAGCACCACGAAGGTGCCCGTGATCTCCTCGACGCGGCCCCATTCGCCCTCGACCACCAGCACGTCGTCGATGCGGATCGGCTGGGCCAGCGCGATCTGCAGCCCGGCGATCAGGTTGCTGAACACCGGCTTGGCCGCGAGGCCCGCCACGATGCCGATCACCCCCGCGGAGGCCAGCAGGCTCGCACCCACCTGGCGCGCGCCCGGAAAGGTCATGAGCATCATCGCGCCGCCGGCCACCAGCACCACCGACATGGCCGTGCGCGCGAGCACGCGCGTCTGCGTGAGCACGCGGCGCGCCTGCAGGTTGTCGGCAACGTCGGAGGGATGCTGCGCGAGTACGCCGTCGGCAAAGCCGCTGATGGCCCGCACCGCGAGCCAGGTGGTCGCGGCGATCAGCAGCAGGCCGTTGAAATGCCGCACGCTGCCAAGGAAGCGCAGGTCCTCGGGCGCGGCCTGGAAGATGAGCAGCAGCGCCACCAGCGGCAGCACCAGCCGCGCCGGTGCGTTGCAGTTGACCACCATCGCGTGCACCGCGGGCGCGGGGCGGGTGATGCGTTTCAGCACAAGGCCGCCGATGCGGTGGACCAGGAGAGCGAGCGGGACGGCGACGAGAACGGCAATCCAGGTGCCGAACCAGGGGTGGGCAAGTATCTCTTGGGTCATCAGGCGGGGGTCGTGGCTGCTTCTGTTGTCTCGTCCAGGTGTTGAAGGATGCGCGCCGCGTCGTCGCGCAGCTGCGTCGAGAGTGCCGTGGCCAGGTCGAGCCGGCGCAGCAGCCAGGGGCTGATGTCGTTGTCGAACGGGTCGGGCAGGGGAATCGGGCCGCCCACGGTGGTGGAGCCGGTGCTTTCAGGGAGCGAGGGGCCGGTGGTCGGCGCGCTGCCGATGGCGGCCTCGATGCGCTGCGCGGTGCGCGCGAGCGGGCCTTCGATCTCGGCGGCCGTGAGCCGGTCGCGCCTGAGCACCAGCATCGACTTGACGGCGCTGAGCTGCGCGAGCAGCTGATAGCTGTGCGCCTGCAGGTGTTCGAGCGGCTCGAGCGGCGGCTGCACCGCGCGCGGCTCCGACAGCGAACGCTGCGTGGCCTGCACCAGCGCCGAGAGGCTGTCGTAGGCCTCGCGGCGCGCGAGCCGCCATTCGAGCTCGGGGCTGCTGTCGACGGCCTGCAGCTGGCCGAGGCCGAGCGCCAGCCGTGCATGGCGCGCCTGCGCGGTGAGCGTGCGCGCCACCAGCGCCGGAATCTGCCCGCGCTCCCACGAGGGCAGCACATAGCAGAAGCCCCAGGCCAGCGCGGCGCCGATCAGCGTGTCGGCAATGCGCTCGAACAGCGCGAAGATGGGCGCGGCGCCCACGTTGAGCATGTGCGCCTGCACCAGGCCCAGCACCGTGGCCGCCACCGCCGTGATCAGGTAGCGCCGCACCGCAAAGCTGTGGGCAATGGCCTGCGCCACCGTGAGGATGACCAGCAGCGCGAGCGGCGACGGATGCGCCGAGAGCAGGCCCACCGCGAGCACGCTGCCCAGCAGCGTGCCGGCGACGCGGCTGTTGCGCCGTTCCAGCGTCTGCGAAAGGCTGCCGCGCAGCACCACCACGATGGTCAGCAGGATCCAGTAGTCGTGCGAACCCCAGGGCAGCGACACCGCAATCGTGTAGCCGGCCGCAATGGCCAGGGCCGCGCGAATCGCGTGGCGCAGCGGCGGCGCGTCCCAGCGCCACAGCGCGAGAAAGGGCCGCAGCGACCAGTCGGTCGGGCTCACGAACATCTGCCAGTTGGCGCGCACCACCGCAAGATTGGGCTCGGCATCGCCGCGCGCCATGGCCGACAGGCGCAGCACCTCGTCGTTGATGTGGCCGATGCGGCTGGCCAGGCCGCGCGCGAGCATGGCGGCGTTCGGGCCCGGCAGGCCGTGGCTGGCGATGTGGTCTTCGCCCGAAAGATGGATCGACGCGAGCCGCGGCCGCCGGTCGGCCACCGCCTCGGGCTGGCGGCCCATCAGCAGCGCGTCGCCGAGCGCGGTGGTGTCGTCGGCCAGCTCCTCGAGCACGCGGCGCATCTCGATGAGCGCCTCGGCGTGCGCGGGATGGCTCTTGAGCGCGTCCAGGTCGAGCTCGCTCGCGAGCAGCTGGTCGCGCATCTCGAGCACGATCACCAGCATGGCGGCCAGCCGCTGCCGGCGCGGGGTGCGCGGCGATTCGAGCACGATGTCGCGCGTGGCCTGCAGCTGGTCGGCCAGCGCGGCCTGTTCGCGCAGCAGCCGGCCCAGCAAAGGCGCGGGGGTTTCGCGGATGTCGCTGGTGTCGTCGCGCGGCGTGAACTGGCTGGCCTCGGTGCGCATCAGCGCGGCCAGCGAATACAGCACGTCCGAGACCGACTGCACGCGAAAGCGCGAATTCAGCGCATGGTTGGCGAGCGTGGCCCAGATCACGTAGAGCCCGGCGCCGATGCCGAAGTGCCAGGTGCGCTCGAGCGCCTCGGCCATGCCGCTGGGTGCGGGCGTGGCCATCGAGAAGATCATCGAGAACATCACCGCGATGGCAATGGGGATGCCGCGCTTGCCCCATGCCATCGCCAGGAAGGCGACGAAGGTGGCGGGCACCAGCACCAGGCCCAGGCGGATGGGCGCGGCGTGCAGCAGCTGCACCAGGAAGAACAGCGGCAGCCCGATCAGCGGGGCCGGCAGCATCTGGAAGAACTTGCCGCGGCGCGGGCCGGGCAGGTCGGGCGGGGCCGTGACGATCACGCCCACCGCGGCGGCCGAGGCCGCGACGGCGCCGAGCCACAGGTGCGCGCCGGCCGAGATCACGAGCAGGCCGAGCGCGACGGTGAGGCCGCTGGCGACGTACTGGCTCAGCGCAATGCGCAGCGCCGCACGGAAGCGGAGGGCGGCGCCTGGCCCCTGCATCACTTGGCGGAAGCGTCGCCTTCGGGGGAGCCGCCGCCCGCGGGCGCGTCGCGGCGCACGCGCGTGAGCTTGCGCGGCACGGGCGCGGCCGGTGGGGCGGCGGGAGCGGGCGCCTCGCCGTCGAGCGGCGCGGCCGTCAGGTCGGTCACGGTGCTGCGGGCGTACAGGTCGACCGATTCGTCGGCACCGGGCCGCGCGGCGGCCGACACGGCGCGCACGCGGTCGCTGGCGCGCATCTTGTCGTCGATGCCCGCGAACTTGGAATATTTGGAGAGCAGTGGCACCAGCTGGCCGTAGATGCGCGGTGCGCCGGCCAGGCATTCGCGCTGCTCGAGGAAGTCGGGCTCGCCCGTGAAGTTGCCGATCAGGCCGCCGGCCTCGGTGACCAGCAGCGAGCCTGCGGCCACGTCCCAGGGGTTGAGGCCGGTCTCGAAGAAGCCGTCGGTGAAGCCGGCCGCCACGTAGGCGAGGTCGAGCGCCGCGGCGCCGGGGCGGCGCAGGCCCGCCATGCGGGGCATCATGTCGGCCATGATGGCCAGGTACTGCTTGAAGTTGTCGCCGCTGCGGAACGGAAAGCCGGTGGACACCAGGCATTCGCTGAGCCGGGTGCGCTTGGAAACGCGGATGCGGCGCTCGTTCATGTAGGCGCCGCGGCCCTTGGTGGCGGTGAACAGGTCGTTGCGGCTCGGGTCGTAGATGACCGCCTGCTCGATCTTGCCGCGCACCGACAGCGCGATGGACACGCAGTAGACCGGAAAGCCGTGGATGAAGTTGGTGGTGCCGTCGAGCGGATCGATGATCCAGACGTAGTCGGAATCCTTGGCGCCATGCTCGGTGCCCGATTCCTCGGCCAGGATGCCGTGCCCCGGATACGCGCCAAGCAGCGTTTCGATGATGACCTGCTCGCTGGCGTGGTCGACTTCGGTGACGAAGTCGTTGACCTGCTTTTGCGAGATGCGCACGGCCTCGACGTCGAGGGCGGCGCGATTGATGATGGCGCCGGCGGCGCGTGCGGCCTTGACGGCCACATTGAGCATGGGATGCAGGTTGGGGGACGACATTCTGGATTGTGGGAAGAACGGTGGGATAGGTCCCCTGGGGGCGACCCTGCGGTCCGGCGATGCGGGCGGCGAGAATCAAGCATTTTACCGGCTCCGCCGCCTCGTGTCTCCCAACCCCGCCATGCGCACCCGTTTCATCCTGATCCAGACCAGCCACGCCGGCAATGTGGGCGCCGCCGCCCGCGCCATGAAAACCATGGGTTTCGACGACCTGGTGCTGGTCGCGCCAAGGTGGGCCAACGTGCTGCGGCGCGAGGAAACCATCCAGCGCGCAAGCGGCGCCCTCGACGTGCTGACCAATGCCCGCATCGTCGAAACGCTCGACGAGGCGCTCGACGGCGTCACCCACCTGTGCGCCACCGCCATGATCCCGCGCGACTTCGGCCCGCCCACGCGCACGCCGCGCGAGCACCTGGAGCCGCTCGCCAAGCAGGGCGAGCAGCACGTGGCCTTCCTGTTCGGCTCCGAGCGCTTCGGCATGCGCAACGAAGACGTCTACCGCTGCAACGTGGCGCTGAGCATCCCGACCGATCCGAAGTTCGGCTCGCTCAACCTTGGGGCCGCGATCCAGGTGGTGGCCTACGAATGGCGGCTTGCGCTGGGCGGCTACGAGGTGCGCGATGCCACCGCGCCCATCGAGGCGGCCGATGCCAAGGCGGTGGCCGGCATGCTCGAGCACTGGGAGCGTTCGCTGGTGGAGATCGGCTTTCTGGACCCGGCGGCGCCCAAGAAGCTGATGCCGCGGCTGCAGCAGCTGTTCAACCGCGCCCAGCCCACGCCGGAGGAGATCCACATCCTGCGCGGCATCGCCAAGGCCATGGCCGATGCGGCGCGCGGACCGCGCAAGGGCTGACAAAACCCCATCGGCGATACGCGAAGACGGCCGGCCTTAGACTTCGCGGCCCTATCGATATAACGACAACAAAGGCTGCGATGTTCTCTCGATTGCGCGCCGACATCCGGTGCATCCTCGAACGCGACCCGGCCGCGCGCAGCGCCTGGGAAGTGATCACGGTCTATCCCGGCTTCCATGCCGTGGTGCTGCACCGCTGGGCGCACGCCTGTTGGACGCACGGCTTCAAGTGGCCGGCCCGCTTCATCGCGCACGTGGCGCGCGGGCTCACGGGCATCGAGATCCATCCGGCGGCCAAGATCGGCGAGCGGGTGTTCTTCGACCACGCAATGGGCGTGGTGGTGGGCGAGACCGCCGAGATCGGCGACGGCTGCACCATCTACCAGGGCGTGACGCTGGGCGGCACCTCGCTCTACAAGGGCACCAAGCGGCATCCGACGTTGGGCAAGAACGTGGTCGTGAGCGCGGGCGCCAAGGTGCTGGGCGGTTTCCTCGTCGGCGACGGTGCGAAGATCGGCAGCAACGCGGTGGTCATCAAGCCGGTGCCGGCGGGCGCCACGGCGGTGGGCATTCCCGCACGCATCATCCCGTCGAAGGCCGGCGAGAGCGCCGATGTGGCCGCGCCGCAGAAGTTCTCCGCCTACGGCATCACGCAGGAGGACGACCCGCTGAGCCAGGCGATGCGCGGGCTGATCGACAACGCCGCAGGCCAGGAGCACCAGATCGCGCTGCTGTGGCAGGCCATCGAGAAGCTGTCTGCGCATCCCGGCACCAAGGACTGCGTACCCTGCGACGCGGCGCGTGATGAGAGCTTCGAGGCGGAGAAGCTGACGCAGCTGATCGGGAAGTGACGGTTCAGGTTGCTTGTGTTCGGGCGCTCTTGTTCAGGGCGCGTGCACAGGCCACCGGGTACTCCCCTCCGCGAATGTCCCCCGGGGCTACGCCCCTCCTCCTTGATTTCGCTGCGGGGAGCACCCGATGCCCTGTGCACGAGGGCACGCTCGTTGTGCATCGCTGAACTACATCACCCTCAAGCCGAACGCTTCGCGGACGCGCTGTGCAGCGACCCATGCACATGCCCCGCATGCTGCCCGAAAGGCTCGGCCGCGGGCGCGGCGGTGTCCAGCTCCTGCAGGATGCCGCAGTTGCGTGCTGATTCGGGCCCGCAGCATTGCTGGCGCAGCGCCTTCAGCTGCTTTTCCAGCGTTTTGAGCTCGCGGATGCGCGCGGCCACGTGGCCGATGTGGTCGTCGAGCAGCTGGTTGACCTCGCCGCAGTCTTCGCCCGGCGCATCGCGGAACCTGAGCAGGTTGCGGATCTCGTCGAGCGTCATGTCCAGGGAACGGCAGCGGCGGATGAAGCCCAGGCGCTGCGCATGCTCGTCGTCGTAGATGCGGTAGTTGCCTTCGGTGCGCGCGGGCGCGGGCAGCAGCTGCTCGCGCTCGTAGTACCGGATGGTTTCGACCGGCGTGTTCGCGGCCTTGGCCAGGTCTCCGATTTTCATGATGCGGCAAGATGAATGAGTGGAGGAATGGTCGTTTGACTCTACACCTGCTTCAGGGTTTCCAATGGGATTCATGACGAACCAGAATGCCCTGAAACCGATGGCGCCGCATGCCCACTCCCATGCGCCGGCCGCTCCCGAAACGGCCTGCTGCGGCAGCACGGCCTGCGGCTCGCCGGCCGTTGCCGTGGCCGCTGCCGACATTCCGAAGGGCGCCTTGCTCTTTCGCATTCCCACGATGGACTGCGCGGTCGAAGAGTCCGAGATCCGGCGCGCGCTCGAGCCGGTCGCGGGTGTGCGGGGGCTGCGCTTTCGGCTCGGTGAACGCACCATGGCCATCACGGCCGACGAAGGCGCCTTGCCCGGTGCGCTCGACGCCATCCGCAAGGCGGGCTTCAAGCCCGAACCGCTGAACGGCGCGGCAGGCAGCCCGGCCGATGGTGCGCAGCCGGTGGCAGCCTCTGCAGGCATCGCGGGCATGAGCAGCGGCCTCGTGCGCCTCGTTGCCGCGCTGGTGCTCGCCATCGCGGCCGAGGCCGTTGCCTTTCTCGCACCGGAGGGCGCCGGGTCCATGGCGGCGGAGATGGGGCTCGCGCTCGCGGCCATCGCACTGGCCGGCCTCGACACTTACAAGAAGGGCTTTGCCGCGCTGCTGCGCGGGCGCCTGAACATCAACGCGCTGATGGCCGTGGCGGTCACGGGCGCCTTCCTGATCGGGCAATGGCCCGAGGCCGCGATGGTGATGGCGCTCTATGCCATTGCCGAGCTGATCGAGGCGCGCGCCGTCGATCGCGCGCGCAACGCCATCCAGGGCCTGCTGGCGCTGACGCCCGAACTGGCCGAGGTCAGGCAGCCCGATGGCCGCTGGAAGACGGAGAAGGCCGATGCGGTGGCGCTCGATGCCGTCGTGCGCATCCGGCCCGGCGAACGCGTGCCGCTGGACGGCGTGGTGACCGAAGGGGCGAGCGCCATCGACCAGGCGCCGGTCACGGGCGAGAGCATTCCGGTCGACAAGGCGGTGGGAGACGCGGTGTTCGCAGGCACCATCAACCAGACGGCCGCGCTCGAATTCCGCGTCACCGCGGTGGCGGCCAACACCACGCTCGCGCGCATCATCCATGCGGTCGAAGAGGCGCAGGGCACGCGCGCGCCCACGCAGCGCTTCGTCGACCGGTTCGCGGCCGTCTACACGCCCGCGGTCTTCGTGCTGGCCATTGCCGTGGCGCTGCTCACGCCCTGGCTCATGGGCTGGAGCTGGACCGAGGCCATCTACAAGGCGCTGGTGCTGCTGGTCATTGCGTGCCCGTGCGCGCTGGTCATCTCGACGCCCGTCACGGTGGTGAGCGCGCTGGCCTCGGCCGCGCGGCGCGGCATCCTGATCAAGGGCGGCACCTATCTCGAAGAGGCGCGCAGGCTCAAGGCCGTGGCACTCGACAAGACCGGCACCATCACCGAAGGCAAGCCGAAGCTGGTCGCATCGCGCCTGCTCGACCCCGCGGCGGATGAAGCCGCGATCTTTGCCATTGCCGCGAGCATCGCGGGCCGCTCCGACCATCCGGTGTCGAAGGCCATTGCCGACGGGCTGAACCGCGAGCACCAGCCGGTCGGCGGCTTCACGGCCTTGCCCGGACGCGGCGTGCAGGCCGTGCACGAAGGCCGCAGCTATGTGCTTGGCAACCACCGCCTGATCGAAGAGCAGGGGCTGTGCAGCCCCGCGCTCGAAGCCGAGCTGAAGCAGCATGAGGAAGCGGGGCGCACCGTCACGCTGCTGGCCTCCGGCCAGGCCGTGCTGGCGCTGTTCGCGGTGGCCGACACCATCAAGCCCTCTTCGAAGGCCGCCATGGCCGAGCTGCGCGCGCTGGGCGTCACGCCCGTGATGCTGACCGGCGACAACGCCGCCACGGCCAGGGCGATCGGCCTGCACGCGGGCATCGACGACGTGCGCGGCAACCTGCTGCCCGAGGAGAAGCTCGATGCCATCAAGACGCTGCAGCAGCGCCACGGCATGGCCGGCATGGCGGGCGACGGCATCAACGATGCGCCCGCGCTTGCGCAGGCCGACATCGGCTTTGCGATGGGCGGCGCCGGCACCGACACCGCCATGGAAGCGGCCGACGTGGTCATCATGAACGACGACCTGCGGCGCCTGCCCGAAACCATCCGCCTCTCGCGCCATGCGCATGCGGTGCTGTGGCAGAACATCACGCTCGCGCTCGGCATCAAGGCCGTGTTCTTCGTGCTCGCGGTGTTCGGCAGCGCCACCATGTGGATGGCGGTGTTTGCCGACATGGGCGCCAGCCTGCTGGTGGTGGCCAACGGATTGCGGCTGATGCGCGCACCGAAGGGCGGCTGAGGAACGGCGCCCGCGCGGCGTTGCGGACGAGGCGCCCGAACAAAACTAACATCGGGTGCTTCGCTCACCCCAGGCCACCGCTTCCATGTCCGCCACTTCGCTCCTGCTGCAACTCATCGTCATCCTGAGCACCGCGCGCATCTGCGGCTGGGTGCTGCGCCACGTGGGCCAGCCCGGTGTGGTCGGCGAAATGGCGGCGGGGCTCATGCTGGGGCCGGTGGTCATGGGCGCGCTGTTCCCTTCGCTGCATGCGCAGCTTTTTTCGAAGAGCCATCTCGAAGGCCTGTCTTCGCTCTCGACGGTGGGCCTGGTGCTCTTCATGTTCGTGGTGGGCCTGGAGCTGCGGACCACGCAGGGCGTGCGCGCGCAGCTGAAGGCGGCGGGCTATGTGGGCGCGCTCAGCGTCATCGTGCCGATGGTGCTGGGGCTGGCGATCTCGCCGGCGCTGCATCCGGCGCTGGCGCCCGCGGGCGTGGGCTTCTGGCCGTTCGCGCTGTTCATGGCCGCGGCGCTGTCGATCACGGCCTTTCCGGTGATGGCGCGCATCCTGAAGGACCGCGGCCTCACGCGCACGCCCTTCGGCCAGCTGTCGCTCGGCGCCGCGGCCGTGGTCGACGTGTTCGCCTGGATCCTGCTGGCGCTGGTGGTGGCGCTCGCGGGGGCGGGAGAGGGCTACGCGGGCCTTTTGAAGACCACGGCCGGCGTGGCCGTGCTGCTGGCCGTGCTGTTCTTCGGGCTGAAGCCGGCCTTCGCATGGATCCTGCGCACGCGCGCACCCGACGGCGAACCGTCGACCACGGTCATGGCCTCGCTCATGATCGGCCTCCTGGGCTGCGCGATGGTGACCGAATGGCTGCACCTGCATGCCGTGTTCGGCGCCTTCCTGTTCGGCGCCTGCCTGCCGCGCGACGACCGCCTGCTGAGTTCGCTCACCGAGCGCATCGAGCCGATCTCCATCGTCGTGCTGATGCCGCTGTTCTTTGCGCTGGCCGGGCTCGGCACCACCACCCATGCCTTCTCGGGCGCGAGCATCGGCGCCATGCTGCTGATCGTGGCGGTGGCCACCATCGGCAAGCTGGCCGGCGGCGCCATCGGCGCGCGCATGGCGGGCTACGGATGGCGCGACAGCCTGGCCACCGGTTCGCTGATGAATGCGCGCGGGCTGATGGAACTCATCGTGATGAAGATCGGGCTGGATGCCGGCCTGATCGGCCCCGAGCTCTTCACCATGCTGCTGGTGATGGCGCTCGTCACCACCGCGATGACCGGGCCGCTGATCAACCTGGTGATGGGGCGCGCCAAGGCTCCCGCCGTGGCCGAAGAGGCCGAGGCGCGCGCCAAGCCCTGATGCGACGTCAGCGCGCGAGCGGCACCGCGAAGCCGATGCGGGTTTCGCCGTTCGCACTGGAGGCGAACACGCGCCCGCCATGCATGCGCGCAATGGCCTCCACGATCGAGAGCCCCAGGCCGTGGTGGCGCGCCGACCGGTCCCGTGCGGGATCGGCGCGGTAGAAGCGCTCGAACAGGCGCGGCAGCGTCTCGGCCGCAATCGGTTCGCCGCGATTCACGACGGTGAGCGTGGCCTCGTTCGGTTCCGTGCCGATCTCGATGCCGATGCAGGACGCCGGCGCCGCGAAGCGGATCGCATTGCCCAGCAGGTTGGAAAGCGCACGCCGCACCAGGGAGGCATCGACGTCGGCCACGGCCTCGCCGGTGACCGTGGCGCGGAGCCCGGCTTCCTCGAGCATCGCTTCGTGGAAGTCGATCACGTCGCGCGCCTGCGCGGCCAGGCTGGTGCCGGCCTTCACGCGCAGCGGCGCACCGCGCTCGGCCTGCGAGAGAAAGAGCATGTCGGTGACGATGCCCGAGAGCCTGCCGACCTCCTCGAGATTGGAGGCCAGGACGGCCTGCAGCTCGTCGTTCGGCCGCGGGCGCGACAGCGCGAGCTCGGTGGTGCCGATCAGGTTGGCGAGCGGTGTGCGCAGCTCGTGCGCGACGTCGGCATTGAACGATTCGAGCTGCACATAGGCCTTCTGCACGCGCAGGAGCAGGGCATTGAACTGCGTGATCCACGGGTGCAGTTCGCGCGCGAACGCCGAGGCGTCGATGGGCTGGTTGATGTGGTCCGGCGTCAGCGCCGCGGTGCGCCCGGCCAGCGCTTCCAGTGGCCGCAGCCCGCGCCGCACCAGCTGCGCGCCGGTCAGCGAGACCAGCAGCGTGCCCAGCACGGCGGCCGCCAGCAGCGTCCATGCAAGGCGGCGCAGCAGCACCACGTCCCGTGCCACGTCGATGCCGATGCGGATCGAAAGCGGCGTGCCGCCGCCCGCCTGGCCGCCCCATGTGTGCACGAAGTCGCGCTGGAGCCAACGCCCGCCTGCGGGCGGCTCGGAGCGGAAGAACACGCTGCCGTCGGACTGCCGCGCGATCGACAGGCGCACGTCGTCCTGCAGCGAGAAGAAGTCCTCGAGCTTGTGGCGCAGGAAGGAAAGGTCGCCGTCCTTCTCGCCTTCCTCGAGCAGGTGCCGCACCAGCTGCGCCTTGTGCTCGAGCTCGCCGTCCTGCTTTTCGCCGAAGCTCCACGCCGTCACCAGGTAGACCGCGAGACAGGCCACGCTCAGGCAGAAGAAGGCCTGCGCGGCAAACCAGGAGGTGAGCCGGTTGCGGATCGAGTGCGGCCGTGCCGGGCTCACGACCAGGAACGATCCTCGAGCACGTAGCCCATGCCGCGCACCGTGTGCAGCAGCTTGACCTCGAACGGGTCGTCGATCTTGCTGCGCAGGCGGCGGATGGCCACCTCGACCACGTTGGTGTCGCTGTCGAAGTTCATCTCCCACACCTGCTCGGCGAGCGTGCTGCGCGAAAGTATCTGCCCGCGGCGGCGCAGCAGCACCACCAGCAGCGTGAACTCCTTGGCCGTGAGGTCCAGCCGCGTGCGGTTGCGAAAGCACTTGCGGCTGGCCAGGTCGAGCTCCAGGTCGGCCAGCCGCAGCACGGTGGACTCCTGCGGCTTGCCGCGGCGCAGCAGCGCCTGGATGCGCGCCAGCAGCTCGGAAAAGGAAAAGGGCTTGACGAGGTAGTCGTCGGCGCCTTGCTGCAGGCCGTTGACCCGGTCCTCGACCTTGTCGCGCGCGGTGAGCACCAGCACGGGCACGTTGCTGGTGCGCCGGATCGCCTGCAGCACCGCGAAGCCGTCGATGCCGGGGAGCATCACGTCGAGCAGGATCAGCGCGTAGTCGCCCTCGGTGGCGAGGTAGCGGCCTTCGATGCCGTCGCGCGCGATGTCGACCACGTAGCCGTTCTCTTCCAGGCCCTTCTTCAGGTAGTCGCCCAGCTTGGGCTCGTCTTCAATGACCAGAATTCGCATCGACGGATGTTAACGATGGGGCAGGAGCGCAGGAGGTTACGAATTCGTAATGAGAGCGACGGGCAAAAGCCCGCACGCCTGTCGTACATTGCGCCGCAACCTGCAAACCGCAGGGGCATTGCAGGCCCGCATGCCATGTGCCGCCGATATACTTTTTGCTCCATGCGCCGCTGGCTCCTGATCTTTCTGCTGCTTGTGCTCCCGTTCCAGTTCAGCTGGGCGGCCTCGGCCGCCTATTGCCAGCACGAGCGCGACGCGCAGCCAGGCCACTGGGGCCATCACGAGCACGCACCGGACCGCAGCGCAGACGGTTCGCGCACCGACGATGCGCAGAAGAGCTCCGGCACCCAGCCCAATGCCGTGCTCGGCGATTGCGCCGCCTGCCACCTGGGGCAGGCGCAACACCTGCCGCCGGCGGCCGATCGCGCGCATGCGTCCTTGCCCGTCGGGCAGGCGCTGCGCGCCATGCCCGCCGAGCATTTCATCTCGCACATCTCCGAAGTGCCCGTGCCTCCTGCGTGGCCTCTCGCCCTTTGATTCGGCGAGAGAACAAGCACCCCCACCCTTGATACCCGACATCAGCCGCTGAGCCCTCTCGCCGAATTCGTCCGCCCGTTGTTTTGCAACCCAGGAGAATTCGATGCGCACGCTCTTCGTGCCGCTGGCCGTCATGGCCTTGGCGGTGCCCCCGGCATTTTCACAACCCGCTGCCGGTTCCAACCCTTCGCCGATCCGGCACACGGCCGCGGCAACGGCGGAGCCCGCCGGCCCGCTGGACCTGCGCAGCGCGCTCGCGCTTGCGCTGCGCTTCAATCCCGGGCTCTCGTCCGCCTCGCGCGAGCGCGAGGCCGGCGATGCGGCCGTGCTGCAGGCCGGTGCCTGGCCCAATCCGGTGTTCGACGCGCAGGTGGAAGACCTGCGCCGCGGCAACCGCACCACCACGCTGCAGCTGAGCCAGCCCATCGAGCTGGGTGGCAAGCGCGCGGCCCGCGTGACGGCGGCCGAGCGCGCGCGCGACCAGGCCGCCTCGGCGCTGCTCGCGCGGCGCTCCGAATTGCGCGCATCGGTGATCACGCTGTTCTTCGAGCTGCTGGCCGCGCAGGAGCGCCTGCGCCTGGCGCAGGATTCAGTCGGGCTTGCGGAGACGGCCACCCGCGCCGCCGCCAACCGCGTGGCGGCCGGCAAGGTCTCGCCGCTGGAAGAAAGCCGCGCGCGCGTGGCCGAGGCCGGCATCCGCGTCGAGCTGCTGCAGGCCGAAGGCGCGCTGCGTTCGGCGCGCCAGCAATTGGCCGCGCTCTGGGGCAACCCGAACCCGCGATTCACGCAGGCGGACGGCGCGCTCGACCGGCTGCCGGCCGATGCTGCTGCGGCGGATGTGGAGGGCCGGTTCTCCGCGGCGCCGGTGTTGCGGCAGGCGCGGCTCGAGGTGGAGCGGCGGCAGGCGCTGTCGGACCTGGAGCAGGCCCGGCGCGTGCCCGACGTCACGGTGTCGCTGGGCGCCAAGCGCGTGCCGGCCGATGAGGGCATGGGCAGCGGCAGCAGCCGCAACCAGGTCGTGGTGGGCCTGTCGGTGCCGCTGCCGATCTTCGACACCAACCGCGGCAATGTGGCCGAGGCGCTGAGCCGCGAAGAGAAGGCGCGCGACGAGCTCGCCGCGGCCGAGCTGCAACTGGGCGCCGACGCGGCGCGGGCCACCGAGCGCCTGCGCTCGGCGCGCGCCACTGCCCTGACGCTGCAGCGCGATGCGCTGCCCGGCGCCGAAGCCGCCTACAAGGCCGCCGCCAGGGGCTTCGAGCTCGGCAAGTTCAGCTTTCTAGAAGCGCTCGATGCGCAGCGCACGCTGTTCCAGGTGCGCAACCAGCACCTGCTGGCCGTGGCCGAGGCGCACCGCGCGGCCGCCGAGCTCGACCGGCTGCTCGGCATCGACGCCGATGAAGAAACCCCTGATGCGGCACCCGCCGTGCGCTGACAAGGAATGCACCAATCATGAACACCGAAGAAGAACGCAAGCCTTTCGCCGAGCGCATCGGCAGGAAGCAGTGGATCGCCATCGCGGTCGTGCTGGCGCTAGGCCTGGGCGCCGGCGCGATGATCCTGCGCACCGCGCCGCCCGCGCCCGAAGCGGCGGGGCATTCGGAAGCCGAGGGGCATGCCGATGGCGAGCACCATGAGGAAGGCAAGGCCGAGGGCAAGGACGAGCACGGCCACGGCCACGGCGAAGCCAAGGGCCATGCCGCCGAGGAGCACAACGAGGAAGAAGAGAAGAAGATCGCCTTCACCGACGCGCAGATCCAGGCCGCCGGCGTGGCGATCGAAAGTGCCGGCCCGGCGCGCATCAAGACCACGCTGCAGTTGCCCGGCGAGATCAAGTTCAACGAAGACCGCACGGCCCACGTGGTGCCGCGCGTGGCGGGCGTGGTCGAGAGCGTGCCGGCCAACCTCGGGCAGGAGGTCAAGCGCGGACAGGTGCTGGCGGTGCTCTCGAGCCCGACGCTGTCGGAGCAGCGCAGCGAGCTTCGGTCGGCACAGCGCCGGCTCGAGCTGGCCCGCACCACCTACCAGCGCGAGAAGAAACTCTGGGAAGAAAAGATCTCGGCCCAGCAGGACTACCTGCAGGCGCAGCAGGCCATGCAGGAGGCGCAGATCGCCGTGGCCAATGCGAACCAGAAGCTGCTGGCGCTGGGCGCCGCGCCCGCCTCTTCGGCCCTGGGCCGCTACGAGTTGCGCGCGCCCTTCGACGGCATGGTGGTCGAGAAGCACATCTCGCTCGGCGAATCGGTGAAGGAAGACGCCAGCGTCTTCACCATTTCCGATCTCTCGACCGTGTGGGCCGAGATCAGCGTGGCCGCCAGCAACCTGAACCTGGTGCGCGTCGGCGAGCCGGTGAGCATCCGCTCCAGCGCGTTCGAGCAGGCGGCCAGCGGCACGGTGTCCTACGTCGGCTCGCTGATCGGCGCGCAGACGCGCACCGCCACGGCGCGCGTCACGGTGACGAACCCGCAGCGCATCTGGCGGCCCGGGCTGTTCGTGAATGTGGAGCTGGTCTCGTCGGAGATGGAGGCGCCGGTGACGGTTTCGGCCGACGCGGTGCAGGCGGTGGAAGACAAGCCCACCGTCTTCCTCAAGGTGCCCGGCGGCTTCATTCCGCAGCAGGTGCAGACCGGCCGCAGCGACGGACGGCGCATCGAAGTGTTGAGCGGCCTGAAGCCCGGCGCGGCCCATGCCGCGAGCGGCAGCTTCGTCGTGAAGTCGCAGCAGGGCAAGAGCTCTGCCACCCACACCCACTGAGGACGCCGCATGTTCGAACGAGTCATCCGGTTTTCCATCGAGCAGCGCTGGCTGGTGCTGCTGGCCGTGCTGGGCATGGCGACGCTCGGCGTCTTCAGCTACCAGAAGCTGCCGATCGACGCGGTGCCAGACATCACCAACGTACAGGTGCAGATCAACACCGCCGCGCCCGGCTATTCGCCGCTCGAGGCCGAGCAGCGCGTGACCTATCCCATCGAGACGGTGATGGCCGGCCTGCCGGGGCTGCAGCAGACCCGGTCGCTCTCGCGCTACGGCCTGTCGCAGGTGACGGTGATCTTCGAAGACGGCACCGACATCTACTTTGCGCGACAGCTCGTGAACGAGCGCATCCAGTCGGCGCGCGGGAGCATGCCCAGCGGCATCTCGCCGGTGATCGGGCCGATATCGACCGGGCTCGGCGAAATCTATCTCTGGACCGTGGAGGCCGAGGAGGGCGCGAAGAAAGCCGACGGCAAGCCCTACACGTCCACCGACCTGCGCGAGATCCAGGACTGGATCATCAAGCCGCAGCTGCGCAACGTGAAGGGCGTGACCGAGATCAATTCCATCGGCGGCCATGCCAAGGAGTTCCAGATCGCGCCCGACCCCGCCAAGCTGCTGGCGCACGGCCTCTCGATGGCCGACCTGGTCAGCGCACTGGAGCGCAACAACGCCAACGTGGGCGCGGGCTACATCGAGAAGCGCGGCGAGCAGTACCTGATCCGCGCGCCGGGCCAGGTCAAGTCGGTGGAGGACATCGGCAACGTGATCCTCGCGAGCTCCAGCGCGAGCGCGGCCGGCATGCCGCTGCGCGTGCGCGACGTGGCCGAGGTCGGCATCGGCCAGGAGCTGCGCACGGGCGCTGCCACCGACAACGGCCGCGAGGTGGTGCTGGGCACGGTGTTCATGCTGATCGGCGAGAACAGCCGCACCGTCTCGCAGGAGGTCGATAAAAAAATGCAGCAGATCAACCGCACGCTGCCCGCGGGCGTGAAGGCCGTCACCGTGTACGACCGCACGGTGCTGGTCGACAAGGCCATTGCCACGGTGAAGAAGAACCTGTTCGAAGGCGCGGTGCTGGTGATTGCGGTGCTGTTCCTGTTCCTCGGCAACATGCGCGCGGCGCTGATCACCGCGCTGGTGATTCCGCTGTCGATGCTCTTCACCTTCACCGGCATGGTGAACCAGAAGGTCAGCGCCAACCTCATGAGCCTGGGCGCGCTGGACTTCGGCATCATCATCGACGGCGCGGTGGTGATCGTGGAGAACTGCGTGCGGCGCCTCGCGCATGCGCAGGCCAGGCACGGGCGGGCACTGACGCGCAGCGAGCGCTTCCACGAGGTGTTCGCGGCCTCGCAGGAGGCGCGGCGGCCGCTGCTGTTCGGCCAGCTGATCATCATGGTCGTGTACCTGCCGATCTTTGCGCTCGCGGGCGTGGAGGGCAAGCTGTTCCACCCGATGGCCTTCACCGTGGTGATTGCGCTGCTGGGCGCGATGATCCTGTCGATCACCTTCATTCCCGCGGCCGTGGCGCTCTTCATCGGCCACAAGGTGAGCGAGAAGGAGAACCGCCTGATGCAGTGGGCCCGGTGCGGCTACGAGCCGCTGCTGGCGCGCGCGATGGCGGCCAGGCCGCTGGTCATCACCACGGCGGTGGTGGCGGTGCTGCTCTCGGGCCTGCTGGCGACGCGCCTGGGCACGGAGTTCGTGCCGAGCCTGGGCGAAGGCGACTTCGCCATCCAGGCGCTGCGCATTCCGGGCACCAGCCTCACACAGTCGGTCGAGATGCAAAAGCAGATCGAACGCACGCTGAAGGCGAAGTTTCCGGAGATCGAGCGCGTGTTCGCGCGCACCGGCACGGCCGAGATCGCGTCGGACCCGATGCCGCCGAACATTTCCGACGGCTACATCATGCTGAAGCCCGAAGACCAGTGGCCCGTATTCCAAGGTACATCGCGCCGCACGCGCGACGAGCTGCTGGCCGCCGTGCAGCAAGAAGTCGAGAAGCTGCCGGGCAACAGCTACGAGTTCTCGCAGCCGATCCAGCTGCGCTTCAACGAACTGATCTCGGGCGTGCGCAGCGACGTGGCCGTGAAGATCTTCGGCGACGACATGGAGGTGCTGAACAAGACCGCGGCCGAGGTGTCGGAAACCTTGGGCAAGATTCCCGGCGCGGCCGAGGTGAAGGTCGAGCAGACCACGGGCCTTCCGATGCTCACGGTGAACATCGACCGCGCCAAGACCGCGCGCTACGGCCTCAACGTGGGCGACGTGCAGGACGCGGTCTCCATTGCGGTGGGCGGCCGCGAGGCGGGCACGCTGTTCGACGGCGACCGGCGCTTCGGCATCATCGTGCGGCTGCCCGAGAACCTGCGCACCGACCTGGAGGCGATCAAGCGCCTGCCGCTGGCGCTGCCCGTGGGCGCGGGCGCGCAGGCCCCGCAGCGCGCCAGCTTCATCCCGCTTGGCGAAGTCGCCACGCTGGAGCTTGCGCCGGGCCCGAATCAGGTGAGCCGCGAGGACGGCAAGCGGCGCATCGTGGTGAGCGCCAATGTGCGCGGGCGCGACCTCGGCTCCTTCGTGGCCGAGGCCGAGGAAGCGATGCGCAAGGTGCGCATTCCGCCGGGCTACTGGACGGCCTGGGGCGGCCAGTACGAGAACCTGGCCTCGGCCGCCGAGCGGCTGCAGGTGGTGGTGCCGGTGTCGCTGCTGCTGGTGTTCACGCTGCTGTTCGCGATGTTCGGCAACCTGAAGGACGGGTTGCTGGTGTTCACCGGCATTCCGTTTGCGCTCACGGGCGGCATCGTCGCGCTGTGGCTGCGCGGCATTCCGCTGTCGATCTCGGCGGCGGTGGGTTTCATTGCGCTGTCGGGCGTGGCGGTGCTCAACGGGCTGGTGATGATCTCGTTCATCCGCAAGCTGCGCGAAGGCGGGCTGCCGCTCGACGCGGCAATCCGCGAAGGCGCGCTCACGCGGCTGCGGCCGGTGCTGATGACCGCGCTGGTCGCATCGCTGGGCTTCGTGCCGATGGCCATCGCCACGGGCACCGGCGCCGAGGTGCAGCGGCCGCTGGCCACGGTGGTGATCGGCGGCATCCTGTCATCGACCGTGCTGACGCTGCTGGTGCTGCCGCTGCTCTACCGCATCGCGCACCGGCGCGATGCGGATGAGGAAGAGGCCGGCCCGCTCAGCGCCTGATGGCCGACTTGGGCCGGAAGGCCTTGCAGACCGTGTCGTCCGTTTCGAGGTACGGGCCGCCGATCAGGTCGATGCAGTAGGGCACCGCCGCGAAGATGCCGGGCACCACCTGCACGCCTTCGGTGTCCTTGAGCCCTTCGAGCGTTTCCGCGATCGACTTGGGCTGTCCCGGCAGGTTGATGATCAGGCTTTGGTCGCGGATCACCGCCACCTGGCGCGACAGGATCGCGGTGGGCACGAAGCGCAGGCTGATCTGGCGCATCTGCTCGCCGAAGCCGGGCATTTCCTTGTGGGCCACGGCCAGCGTGGCTTCGGGCGTGACGTCGCGCAACGCCGGGCCGGTGCCGCCGGTGGTCAGCACCAGCGAGCAGCCGGCGTTCACCAGCTCGATCAGCGTGGCGCTGATGAGGGCCGCTTCGTCGGGAATCAGCCGGGCCTCGAAATCGATCGGATTCTTGAGCGCGCGGGCCAGCCATTCCTTCAGCGAGGGCAGGCCCTTGTCCTCGTAGGTGCCGCTGGAGGCGCGGTCGCTGATGGAGACGATGCCGATGCGGACGGGGTCGGGCGTGGTCATGCGTCCTCTTCCCGGTCCTGCGCGGCTGCCGCCGCCGCATGGTCCGCACCACCGTGCACCGCAAGCTGCGCGCGCACCAGCTGGAAGATCTCGCGGTAGGCCTTGCCCTGGCGCGGCGCCTCGCCGGCCGGCCCGGCCTTCAGGTCCTTGCGGGCCTGGCGCACCAGGGCGCGCAGCTGCTGGGAATCGGTGGCGGGGTGGGTTTCGATCCAGCCGCCCAGCGCATCGTCGTCGGCAATCAGCCGGTCGCGCCAGCGCTCGGCCTCGTGCAGCGCGGCGGTTTCGGCCGCGGGCACGCTGTTCTGCTCGGTCAGGGCGAGCTTCACGGCTTCGAGTACTTCGGGTTCGAGCTTGCGCATCAGCTTGCCGATGAACTGCATCTGCCGCCGCTTGCCCTCGAAGTTGGTGATGCGCTTGGCCTCGGCGACGGCGTCGACCAGTTTTTCGCCCAGCGGCAGCGCATCGAACAGGCCGGCGCGCAGGCCGAGCAGTTCGGTGCCGAGCTTTTGCAGTTCATCGCTTTCGCGCTTGAGATCGGTGCGGCTGGCTTCGTCGGTGCCCTTGAGCTCGCGCTTGAGCTCCAGGTCGAGCTCGCTGCCTTCGGCAACGAACTGGCCACGGACGAAATAGCCTTTTTTGGGTTTGCGGGACATGGGGTGGATTCTGGGCCGCACCGTGCGGCGTTGCAACGCGTGCAATGCGCAACGGAAAGCCGGGACAAAACGGGATATGGGGGGCGCAAGTATCATAGCCACCACATGACGACATCCTCCTCGCGCGCCGATTCCGGCTTCGCCTACAGCCGCTCCTTCTTCGAAAACCTGGTCGACACGGCCCTGGCCCACGCCAGGAAGCTCGGTGCCACCGATGCCGGCGCCGAGGCCTCCGAGGGCTGCGGCCTCAGCGTCTCGGTCCGCAAGGGCGAACTCGAGAACGTGGAGCGCAACCGCGACAAGTCGCTCGGCATCACGGTCTACGTGGGCCACCGCCGCGGCAACGCCAGCACCTCCGACTTCTCCGAGGCCGCCATCGCCCAGACCGTGCAGGCGGCCTACGACATCGCCCGCTTCACCGCCGAGGACCCGGTCAGCGGCCTTCCCGACGAGGAAGACATCGCCAAGGAGCACCCCGAGCTCGACCTGTTCCATCCCTGGAGCGTGACCAGCGAAGAAGCCGCCCGGCTCGCGCTCGAATGCGAAGAGGCGGCGCTCTCGACCGACAAGCGCATCACCAACAGCGAGGGCGCAGGCGTCTCGGCCCAGCAGAGCCACTTCTTCAGCGCCCACACGCACGGCTTCCGCGGCGGCTACGCGAGTTCGCGGCATTCGATCTCGGTTGCGCCGATCGCCGGCAAGGGCGACGACATGCAGCGCGACTCCTGGTACAGCTCCATGCGCTCGGCCGGCGAGCTGGCCAGTCCGCAAGCCGTGGGCCGCTATGCCGCCGAACGGGCGCTGAGCCGGCTCAAGTCGCGCAAGATCAAGACCACCGAATGCCCGGTGCTGTTCGAGTCGCCGCTGGCCGTGGGCCTGCTGGGCGGGCTGGTGCAGGCCGTGAGCGGCGGGGCGCTGTACCGCAAGAGCACTTTCCTGCTCGATTCGCTCGGCAAGCCGGTGCTGCCCAGGCACGTCGACGTGGCCGAAGACCCGCACATCCTGCGCGGCAAGGGCAGCTCGCCCTTCGACGACGAAGGCGTGGTGACCCGTGCACGCAAGGTGGTGGACGCGGGCCGGCTCGAAGGCTACTTTTTGTCGACCTATTCCGCGCGCAAGCTGGGCATGAAGACCACCGGCAACGCTGGCGGCTCGCACAACCTGACGCTGAGCTCGCGCCTCACCCAGCCGGGCGACGACCTCGACGCCATGCTCGCCAAGCTCGGCACCGGCCTCTTCGTGATCGAGCTGATGGGGCAGGGCGTGAACTACGTGACCGGCGACTACTCGCGCGGCGCGAGCGGCTTCTGGGTCGAGAAGGGCAAGATCGCCTTCCCGGTGCATGAGATCACCATTGCCGGCAACCTCAAGGACATGCTGATGGGCATCGAGGCCATCGGCGCCGATGCCTACACCTTCGGCGCCAAGACCACGGGTTCGGTGCTGGTCAACCGCATGAAGGTGGCCGGCAGCTAGCCGGCCGGCGCATCCATCAGACGATGCGCACCGACAGCTTCGGCAGGCCGTCGATGTGGATCTCGATCACATCGCCGCGCACCACCGGACCCACGTTCTCGGGCGTGCCCGAATAGATGATGTCGCCGGGCATCAGCTCGAAGGCCTGCGACAGGCGGCTGATCTGCTCGGCCACCGACCAGATCATGTGCTTGAGCGTGGCGTTCTGTTTGGTCTGGCCGTTCACCTTGAGCCAGATCGCGCCGTCGGTGTAGTGGCCGACCTTGGCCACGGGATGGATCGGCCCGATCGGCGCCGAGCGGTCGAAGCTCTTGCCGATCTCCCAGGGCTTCTTCTGGTCGCCCATCTCGCGCTGCAGGTCGCGCCGGGTCATGTCCAGCCCGAGCGAGTAGCCGTAGACCAGGTCCAGCGCATCCGCCGCCGCGATGTTGCGCCCGCCCTTGCCGAGCGCGACCACCAGTTCCACCTCGTAGTGGTAGTTCTTGGTGAGCGAGGGGTACGGATGGTCGGCCACGGTGCCGGGCGTGACGACCTGGATCGCGTCCGCCGGTTTCTGGAAGAAGAAGGGCGGTTCGCGGCTCGGGTCGGAACCCATCTCGCGCGCATGGGCCGCATAGTTGCGGCCGATGCAGTAGATGCGGCGCACCGGAAACGCCTGCTCGCTGCCGACGATCGGCACCGTGGCCTGTGCGACCGTGAAGGGCGTGGGCGCCGGGCGCGATGCGCCGCCGGCCGGCAGCGCGCAGCCGGCCATGGCGCTGGCGGCCACGGCGGCGGAGCCGGCCAGCAGGCCGCGTCGTGAATTGGACATGGTCTTTGTCTCCTGGATCTTTGA
The DNA here is from genome assembly GCF_041154435.1 of Variovorax sp. V116. Lineage (NCBI taxonomy): Bacteria > Pseudomonadati > Pseudomonadota > Betaproteobacteria > Burkholderiales > Comamonadaceae > Variovorax > Variovorax sp. V116. The sequence continues at coordinate 3,619,771 of NZ_AP028661.1, read as the reverse complement.
TGAAAGGCGATGAACGCCGGCCGCAGCCGGCCGGGCCATTCTGGAGCGCGCCGCGGCGGCGCTTGCGCACGCATCTACGCAAAAACAGGACGAAAGCAACACCGTCCCGCCTGTCGGGGCGGCCCTGGGCGAGGGGCTTACCATCGCGCCATGTCGTCGGCTCTTCCATCCAGCAGCTTGCGCCTCTATGGCATGCAGGAGCGCGCGAACCACCTCGACTTCGACATCCGCTTCGAAGGCGCGCGCGACGTGCTCGCGCGGCCGCACCGGCACGAGTACTTCCAGATCCAGGTGAGCATCCACGGCGGCTCGCAACAGGTAGTTGGCGGCGCGGTGCGGCCGTTCACCGCGGGGCACCTGAGCTTCGTGCTGCCCTACCGCGTGCACGTGGTGCCGCATCCGCCCGGCGCGCGCTATGCCATCGTGAACTTCGACCAGGGCTTTCTCTGGCCCGAACTCGCGGTCGAGGCGCTCGACCTGGAGGAGGTGCCGGCCGCGCGCCAGCCGGAGCTCGCACCCTTCCTGTTCCAGGAATACATGGACTTCCACTTCGGCGATGCCGATTTCGCGCGCATCCTCGGATGGCTCGATGAGCTTGCCGCGCTGAACCGCGAGCGGCGCTTCGGTGCCGTGGGTGCGATCCGCGGCATCCTGCTGCAGTTGATGGCGCTGGCCTGCCACCGGCACGAGGCGCCGCTCCTCGCGCAGGCGGCGCTGCAGAGCGGCCGCAGCGCGGGCCACGATGCGCTGCAGCGCGTGATGCGCTACGTGCGCGAGCACCTGGCCGAGGAGATGTCGCTCAACGACGCCGCGGCGGCCGCCATGCTGTCGCCCAACTACCTCGCGCACCTGCTCAAGAAGCAGACCCAGCGCACCTTCACCGAACTCGTGACCGAGCGCCGCCTGGAGCGCGCGAAGGAACTGCTGGTGACCTCGAACGCCCGCATCGGCGACATCGCGCGGCAGTGCGGCTTCGGCGACGCCGTGTACTTCAGCCGCCGCTTCAGGCTGCAGAGCGGCGTCACGCCGCGGCAGTTCCGCAGCCAGGCGGATGCCGGGCTGGCGGCGGCGGCGGCGCCGCCGGACCGGAGCCGCCGGGCCGACAGCCTCCCTTCACCGTCGCGTAAGTCCTAAGTCCTATAGGCATTCGCCGCGCGCAGACTCGCGCTTGCCGGTCCCGTGGCCGGCAAAGCACAAGGAGCGGCATGGCTGCACTGGACCGGATCGGCTGTCATCGCTGCGGGCGCGTTCGCCTGCATGCCGATGCGCCATGTCCGGCCTGCGGTGCGGCGCCTGCTGCGGGAGCGGCGGTGGCGGGCGCGAGCGAGCCCTTCGTCGGGCGCCGCGGCGAATTGCAGCTGGCGCACGATGCGCTCGGCGGGGCGCTGGCCGGGCGCGGCCGCGTCGTCATGCTGAGCGGCGAGGCCGGCATCGGCAAGACGCGGCTCGCCCAGGAGGTGGCGACGCTGGCCCTGCGGCGCGGCATGCTGACCCTGTGGGGCCGCTGCCTCGAGGAACCCGGCGCGCCGCCCTTCCTGCCGTGGACCCGCGCGATGCAAGCCTGCCTGCGTGCCTGCCGCGACGAGCGCCTGCCCGCGCTGCTCGGGCGCGAGGCCGCCGCGGCGGTCGAGATCGCGCCCGAGCTTGCCGGGCGGCTGCCCCCCGGCACCGCGCTGCCGGCGATCGGCGAGGGCGACCAGGCACGCTTCCGGCTGTTTGCCTCGATCACGCATTTCTGGCGCCAGGTGGCGACGCTGCGTCCGCTGCTGCTGATCCTGGACAACCTGCACTGGGCCGACGCCTCGTCGCTGCGGCTGCTGGCCTTCATCGCCCAGGACGTCGGCGAATCCCGCATCCTGCTGCTCGGCTCCTACCGCGAGGCCGGCCTGTCGCGCCAGCATCCGCTGGCTGCCACCCTGGCCGAGCTGCTGAACACCCGGCAGTTCTGCCGCCTGCCGCTGCAAGGGCTGAGCCTCGAGGAAACCGAGCGGATGGTGGCCGCGGCCAGCGCCGTGACGCCGCCGCCCGCCGTGATCGCGACCATGCATCGCCGCACCGAGGGCAATCCGCTGTACCTGGTCGAGACGCTGCGCTTCCTGCAGCAGGGCCCCTGCGGCAACGACCCGCACGCCGCCGCGGCGCGGGCCGAGACCGTGCCGAGCGGCATCCGCGCGGTGATCGGCCAGCGGCTCAACCAGCTGTCGGCGCCGTGCTGCGAACTGCTCGCGATCGCCGCGTGCATCGGCCGCGACTTCGACTTGCCGCTGCTGGCAGAGCTGGCCGGCGCCGGCAGCGAGGCCGCGTTGCTGGGCAGGCTCGACGAGGCGCTGGCGCAGCGCGTCATCGAGGCCGTGCCGCCCGGGCCGCAGTACCAGTTCAGCCACGTGCTGATCCGCGAGGTGCTCTATGACGAGCTGCCCGCGGCGCGCCGCGTCGCGCTGCACGGGCGCATCGCCGAGTCGCTCGAGGCGCGCCACGCCGGGCGGCTCGACGCGGTGCTGGCGCAGCTCGCCTACCATGCGGCCGCGGCCCTGCCCGCGGGCAACGCGGCGCGCGCGCTGGACATCGCGCAGCAGGCCGCCGCGCGCGCCGTGGCGCTGATGGCGCACGAAGAAGCCCTGCGCTGCTACCGCCTCGCGCTGCAGTTGCAGGAGCGCTGGCTGCCGGCCGAGCGCGCGCGACATGGCGCGCTGCTGCTGGCGCTCGGTGCGGTGCAGATGCATGCCGGCGAGAACGATGCCAGTGCCGCCACCTTCCTGGAAGCGGCCACGCTGGCGCGCGCGCTCGGCGACGCGGACCTGTTCGCGCAGGCGGCGCTCGGCTTCGAGAACAACGGCTGGCGCATCAGCCACCCGGGCGAGCAGGCGGCGGCGCTGCTCGAAGAGGCGCTGGCGCCGTCAGACGGTTTCGACGCCGCGCTGCGGGTCGACCTGCTGGCCGCGCTGTGCCGCGCCTGCATCTTCTGCGGCCGCCAGCCGCAGGCCAACGCGGCGCAGCACCAGGCCGTTGCGCTGGCGCGCGAACTGGCGATGCCGCACCCGCTGTTCAAGGCGCTGGCGGCAATCCTGCCGGCGCGCGCCGATCCCACCCAGCTCGACGAGCGCCTGCGCTGCGCGCGCGAGGCACTCGAAGTGGCCGAGCGTGCCGGCCACATGGAGTGGGTCGACGCGCTGACCGGCTGGTACTTCGGCGACCTGGTCGAGAAGGGCGAACTCGCCGCGGCGCGCCCGCTGGCCCAGGTCCATACGCGGGTGGCGGATGCCATCCGCCAGCCCTTCATGCAGGCCATGGGGCTGGCCAGCCTCACGCTGCTCGCAGCCTACGAGGGCCGCTTCGCGGATGCCGAGCGGCTGGCCGGCCAGACCTTCACGATCGGGCAGCGCTTCCTGCCCGGCAACGCACAGGGCGCCTACAGCCTGCAGATCTTCGTGCTGCGGCGGCACCAGGGCCGCCTTGGCGAGGTGCTGCCGGTGCTGCGCGGCCTGGTCGGCAGCGTGCCGCGCGACAGCCTCTGGCAGCCCGGCCTCGCACTGATCTGCGCCGAGCTCGACCTGCACGAGCCGGCCCGCGAGGCCTACGAGGCACTCGCGGCCGACGGCTTTGCCGGCATTGCGCGCGACGGCATGTGGCTGACCAACACCGTCTTTGCGGCCGAGGTCTGCGCCCGCCTCGGCGACCGGCCGCGCGCGGCGCTGCTGTACCGGCTGCTCGCGCCTTACGCCGGCCGCAACGTGGTGACCGGCACCAACATTGCCTGCTTCGGCGCCGTGGACCGCTACCGCGGCATGCTCGCCGCACTGGCCGGCGACGATGCGAACGCCGCGGTGCATCTGGAAGCCGCCGTTGCCCTGGACGAGCGCTGCGGCGGCCGCCCCTGGCTGGCGTACAGCCGCTTCGAGTGGGCGCGCTGGCTGGCCGCGCGCGGCGATGCAGCGGCCGCGGGCACGCAGCTCGATGCGGCACTCGCGCTCGACCGCGAACTGGGCATGGCCAGCCTGGCGCGGCGCTGCGAGGCGCTGCAGCGCGAACTGGCAGGCGCCGGCGCGATGCCGTCCGCGTCCCCCGAGGGCCTGAGCCGGCGCGAGCTTGCCGTGCTGCGGCTGCTCTGCGCCGGCTGCAGCAACCAGGCGATCGCCGAGCGCCTGTTCATCAGCCCACACACGGTGGCGCACCACGTGCGCCACATCCTCTCCAAGACCGACTGCCGCAGCCGCACCGAAGCCGCGGCCTGGGCGCACCGCCACCGCGTCGCCGAGGGCCTGGAGCCATCCTGATCGCCGGGGCGGACCGGCGCGAAATGGTCAATTCGGGCGATGCGCGGCCGCGCGCCCAGGCCTAACTTCGGTTCTCGGGCTCGGCGCCGCCGGGCCCCTCAACCCGAAGGAGTGCGCCCCATGCCTGCAACCCTGTACGAACGACTTGGTGGAGAGGAGCGCATCCAGCGGCTCGTCACCGACGTCGTCGAGAACCACTACTCCAACCCGCTCATCCGTTCGCGCTTTGCGAACAGCAACCGCGCCGAGGTCGAGCGTCATGTGGTCGAGTTCCTCTGCTCCGGCAGCGGCGGCCCGCAGTGCTACACCGGCAAGGACCTGGTGTCGGCCCACAAGGGCATGAACATCAGCGAGCAGGAACTGGTCGCCGCAATGGACGACATCGTCGCGGCCATGACCAAGAACGGCTACGACCAGGCCGAGAAGAACGAGGTGGTCGCGATCCTCTATTCGCTCAAGGGCGACGTGGTGCGGCTGTAGACGCAGCCGCAGCTCTCGCTCGCGCCCCGGCGGCGCTTCGCCGGTGACACGGAAGGAAAGGAAGCTCACCATGACACGCCAGCCATTTGCCGCCTGGGCGATCGGCGCCGCCCTGATCGCGGGCATCGCCACCAGCTGGGCCCAGTCCGGCGATCACCGGATGGTCTCGCCCGCCGACCTCAAATGGGCCGATGTTCCCTCGCTGCCGCCCGGCGCGAAGCTCGCGGTGATCGAAGGCCCGATGAGCGAGGCCGTGCCTTTCACGGTGCGCCTCAAGGTGCCGGCCAATTACCGGATTCCGTCGCACTGGCATCCGGCCGTCGAGCGGGTGACCGTGCTCTCGGGCACCTTCCACATGGGCCTGGGCGACAAGCTCGACATGCAGAAGTCGATGCCGGTGGTTGCGGGCGGCATGATGATCCTGCAGCCCAAGACGCCGCACTTCGCCTGGACCAGCGAGGAAACGGTGGTGCAACTGCACGGCACCGGCCCCTGGGGCGTGACCTACGTCAATCCGGCGGACGACCCGCGGGCGAAATGAACTTCAGGCCGACAGGAGGTCGGCCGGCAGCGGCGGCGGGCGCAGCTCGCCGACCTCGACCACCACATCGGCCGGCAGTCCGTTGCGCCGTGCCGCCTCGCGGATCGGCTCGATGCCGGGGGCTTCGTACAGGCAGTAGGTCTTCTTCTTGTCGGCGCTGAGGAACGAATACAGCCAGCGCACGCCGACGTCGTCGTTGACGCGGATGATGCCGGCCGCGGCCTCGGGCGAGACCTCGAGTTGATCCGCAAAATTGCGCTCGATCAGGTAGAGAGGCATGGCGGCTCCTTCGTCGTGAGGAAGTGCCATCGTAGTACGGCGGGCCGCAAAAACCTAAGATGTGCCCTTCATGGACACATCCCCCGACAACCCGGCGCGCCCGCGGATCTACCTTGCCGGCCCCGATGTCTTTCGCCCGGACGCCAGGGAGCACTTCGTGCGGCTCGCGGCGGCCTGCGACGCGCTGGGGCTGGCGGCCCTGCTGCCGGCCGACGGCAACGAGGAGCCGGCTGCACAGGCGCCGGAAATGCAGATCTTCCAGGCCAACATGCAGCGCCTTCGCGGCGCCGACGGCGTGGTGGCCAACCTCGCGTGCTTCCGCGGCCTGGAGCCCGATTCGGGCACGGTGTTCGAGGTGGGCGCCGCGGTGGCGCTGCAGATCCCGGTCGTGGCCTACGGCGTGTCCGCGGGCAGCTATGCCGACCGCGCCAGGGAGGCGCTGCAATGCGCGCCCGATGCGGCCGGGGTGCTGCGCGAGAGCGGCAGCGGCATCGCGGTGGAGGACTTCGGGCAGCCGCTGAACCTCATGCTGGCCTGCTCGATCCACATCGCGCCGACGCCGGAAGCGGCGCTGCAGAAGATGGCGGAACTGCTCGCCGCACCGGCGCGCTGAGCCGCCCGGGGAAGGGCGCCGCGGCTACTTCGCCGCCACCTGTTCCACCGGTGCCACCAGGTGCTCAAGCATGCGCCGCGCGTTGAGCGGCAGTTCCTGCGACGAGCGCACGCACGCCATCAGCGTGCGCTCGGCCCAGGCGTCGCCGAGCGCGGCGCGCGCGATCTTCATCGAGCGGGCGCAGCGTTCGGCCGCCGTCTGCGGCACGATGCCCACGCCGATGCCATGCGCCACCATGCGGCACACGGCCTCGAAGTTGCCCACGCGCACGCGGTAGGCCAGGTGCTTGCCGAGCGCGCGGGCATGCTGCGTGAGCAGCAGCTGCAGCGCGCTGTCGGCGGGCAGGCCGACGAATTCGCTGTCGATCACCTCGGCCAGCATCACGCGCCGGCGCCCGGCCAGCGCATGGCCGCGCGGCATCACCAGCACCAGGTCGTCGCGGCGGAACGGATGGCATTCGAGGCCCTCGGTGTCGATGGCGTCCGAGACGATGCCGATGTCGCAGCGGCCGCCGCGCAGTGCATCGACGGTGTCGGGGCTGGGGCGCTCCTCGAGGTCGACCGAGATGCGCGGATGCTGCATGAGAAAGCGGCTCAGCACCTCGGGCAGGTGCTCGGTCAGCGCCGAGGTGCCGCACATGAGCCGCACATGGCCCTTGAGGCCCTGGCCGTACTCGCCGAGCTCGCCGCGCAGGCGCTCCATCTGCTGCAGCACGACGCGCGCATGGTGCAGCAGCGTGCGGCCGGCCTCGGTCGGGCGCACGCCCTGCGCATGGCGCGTGAGCAGCGGGCTGCCGAGGGCGTCTTCCATGCCGCGCACGCGCTGGCTGGCCGAGGCGAGCGTCATGTGCGAGCGTGCCGCGCCGGCCGTGAGGCTGCCGGCCTCGACCACATGGAGGAAAAGCCGCAGGTCGGTGAGATCGAATCGCATGGTGAGGCCGCAAGGTAGCACGGGAGCCTCAGCCTGTGCCTGAGGCCGGCTGCGCGAATGCCGCATTTCCAGGCGCGGCCGTGGCCGGCAGACTGCGCCGCCATGACGATTTCGAATGATCTTGCAGAACTGGCAACGGGCCACTGGGCGGCGGCCACCCTGGTGTTCCTGCTGGCCGGCGTGGTCAAGGGCGTGATCGGGCTCGGGCTGCCGACGGTGTCGATGGCGCTGCTTGCGCTCTGGATGCCGCCGGTGCGCGCGGCGGCGCTGCTGATCGCGCCGTCGCTCGTCACCAACCTCTGGCAGACCGGGCCGCGCGCGAGCTTCTGGCCGGTGCTGCGCCGCATCGGCGGCATGCAGGCGGGCATCGTGGCGGGCACCCTGGGCGGCGCACTGTGGCTCGGCGTGCCGGCGGGCGAAGGGGCCTCGGTGGCGCTGGGCGTGGCGCTGGTGGCTTACGCGCTCTGGGGCCTCACGGGACGGCAGCTGCAGGTGCCCGCGGCGCATGAGCGCTGGCTCGGGCCGGTGGTGGGCGCCGCCACCGGGTTGGTGACGGCGGTGACCGGCGTGTTCGTGGTGCCGGCCGTGCCCTATCTGCAGGCCCTGGGCTTCCAGCGCGATGCGCTGATCCAGGCGATGGGCATTTCGTTCACCACCTCGACCGTGGTGCTTGCCATCGGGCTCGCGGGCAACGGCGGCTATCCGGTGGCGGCGGTGGGGGGATCGCTCGCCATGCTGGTGCCGGCCCTCGGCGGCATGGCGATCGGCACCTGGCTGCGCAAGCGGCTGCCGGTGGCGGTGTTCAGGCGCTGTTTCCTGGCCGGGCTGGCGCTGCTGGGGCTCTACATGGTGGTTCGCGCGCTGGCGTGAGCCCGAAGCACCTGGCGACGAGCCCTACGCTGCGAGCAGGGCCGCGCGCACGCGCTCGATGGCCTGCCGGTAGGGCAGGGTGAAGCTGCTGATGTCGTCGCCGCCCGCGAGCCAGCTGAACGAGAACACCAGGCCGTCTTCCTCGGGGCTGCCCATGGCCACGTGGTCGAAGGTTTCGGGCAGCGGACCATCGGCGCGCATCAGGAACAGGTGCCACAGCTGGGGGTGGCGCAGCGTATTGCCTTCGATGCCGGCTTCGCAGTCGCGCTGCAGGGTGCCGAGCGGCTGCAGCTCGCCGACGTGGTCGATGCCCGATTCCTCCAGCAGCTCGCGCCGCACCGCCACCTCGGGCGATTCGCCGGGCTCGACGGTGCCCTTGGGCAGCTGCATGTTGCCGTCGCCGGGGTGGCGGAACACCAGCAGCCGGCCCCTGGCGTCGACCAGGCAGGCGCAGGCCTTCAGGATCGGGCTGGTGCGGCCGCTGCTGCTGTCGTTCATCAGGCGTTGTTCGCGAGGGCGGCCTTGACGGCGGCGCTCACCTGGCCCATGTCGGCCTTGCCCGCGAGGCGGGTCTTGACCGCGCCCATCACCTTGCCCATGTCGCCGGGGCCCTTGGCGCCCAGTTCGGCCACGATGGCCTTCACTTCGGCGGCCACTTCGTCGGCGCTCATGCGCTGCGGCAGGTAGACCTCGAGCACCTTGATCTCGGCCGATTCCTTGTCGGCCAGGTCGGCGCGGCCGCCGGTGGTGAACGCGGCGATCGAGTCCTTGCGCTGCTTGACCATCTTGTCGACGATGGCAACGACCATGGCATCGTCGAGCTCCACGCGCTCGTCGACTTCCTTCTGCTTGAGCGCGGCCAGCAGCAGGCGGATGGTGCCCAGGCGCTCCGAGTCCTTGGCGCGCATGGCGGTCTTCATGTCTTCGGTGATCTGTTCTTTGAGTGTCATTCGGCACAACCTTTCGGAAAAAACAAAAGCCGCGGCAGGTTTCCCTGGCGCGGCTGGGGCAACGGGGCTGGCGGCGACTTTCGTCGGCGGCCGGGCCCGGGTGTTGCTTAGTACAGCTTCTTGGGCAGCTGCATGCTGCGCACGCGCTTGTAGTGGCGCTTGACGGCGGCTGCCTTCTTGCGCTTGCGCTCGGCGGTCGGCTTTTCGTAGAACTCGCGGGCACGCAGGTCGGTCAGCAGGCCGAGCTTTTCGATGGTGCGCTTGAAGCGGCGCAGGGCGACGTCGAAAGGCTCGTTTTCTTTAACGCGGATGGTGGTCATTGATGAATCGTTGAACTGAATTTGGCCTGGGGAGATCGAGGCCCCAAGCCGGGGTTCCTCAACTGAAAATTTTTGCGGCCGTTGAGGGAAGGCCAGAAGTTAGCCCGCGAGTATAGCACTCCGCGAGGCCTCGCGCGCCTCGCGGCCTTTTCAGAAGGAGGTGGCGCAGGCGTGCGCGCTGGCCCAGGCCCACTGGAAGTTGTATCCGCCCAGCCAGCCCGTCACATCGACCACTTCGCCGATGAAATACAGGCCCGGCTGCTTCGATTCCATGGTCTGGGAGGACAGGTCGCGGGTGTCGACGCCGCCGGCCGTGACTTCGGCCTTCTTGTAGCCCTCGGTGCCGCTGGGGGTGATCTGCCAGCGGGCAATGCGCTCCGCCAGGGCGGCCAGCGCCTTGTCGGCCGCCTCGTTGACAGGCCGCTGCAGCGCCGGATCCTGCCCGACCCAGGCATCCGCCAGCCGGGAGGGCACCAGCGCGGCCAGCTCGTTGGCGATGCGCTTCTTCGAGCGCAGCTTGGCTTCGCCCAGGGCCTCGGCCACGTCCACGCCCGGCGCGAAGTCGAGCGTGAGCGGGCTGCCGGGCTTCCAGTAGCTCGAAATCTGCAGCACCGCTGGGCCCGACAGGCCGCGGTGGGTGAACAGCAGGTCCTCGAGGAAGGCCATCTTTTCCTTCCTGGCGCCGGTCTCGATGCGCACCGGCAGCGCCAGCCCGGCCAGTTCGGCATACGGTGCCCAGGCCTCGCCGCCGAAGGTCAGCGGCACCAGCGCCGGGCGCGGCGTGACGACGCGCAGGCCGAACTGCTCGGCCAGGCGGTAGCCGAAGTCGCTGGCGCCGATCTGCGGAATCGACAGGCCGCCGGTGGCGACCACCAGCCTGGGCGTCTCGATGGGACCCCGGGTGCTATCGATCCGGTAGCTGCCTGCGCCCGATGCGCCGTCGCCGGCGGCCGAGAACACGATCTTTCCGAGCTTGCACGGCTGCCAGCGCGTGACGCCGCCGGCCTCGCACTCCGCCAGCAGCATGTCGATGATCTGCTGCGAGGAGCCGTCGCAGAACAGCTGGCCCTTGTGCTTTTCGTGATACGCAATGCCGTGCTTGTGCACCAGGTCGATGAACTGCTGCGGCGCATAGCGCGACAGCGCCGAGCGGCAGAAATTCGGGTTGTCGCCGATGAAGTGGCGCTGCGGCGCGCGCACGTCGAGGTCGCGGTTGGTGAAGTTGGCGCGGCCGCCGCCCGAGATGCGGATTTTTTCCGCGATCTTTTCGCTGTGGTCGACCAGCAGCACCTTGAGCCCGCGCTGGCCGGCCAGGCCCGCGCAGAACAGCCCGGCCGCGCCCGCGCCAACCACCACCACGTCGAAATGAGAAGGAGCGCTCAAGCCGGTCAGGGTCCATCGGCCGCCAGCAGCGGCGGCGCGTTGTACTTGAGGTGGCCCACGTAGCGCAGCGGCTGCGTGGCGGCAATCGAGGGCACATCGCCCTCGCGCATGTGCAGCAGGTCGGCCGGGCTGACCCAGCGCGGGTCGGCGTCGGTGATCGGCAGGCCGGCCTGGCGGTAGGCCTCGAGCACGAACTGCGAGCAGAAGAACTGGTCGTCGCGGCTCGCGCCCAGCTGCACCATGGCCATGCCGCTGATGCAGTAGTGGCTCACGGCGGAGGGAATGAGCGGCAGCTCGCACAGGCGCCGGTTCAGCACGAAGGGCGCATTCAGCAGCACGCCGGTGGTGTTGTAGCGGATGCCCACCTGCGAGTTGGCCCAGGCGCGCAGTTTCCGGGCCCCCGAGTCATCGAGCCCGGGCACGCGGAAGGCCACGACCATCTGCTCCTCGTCCACCACGTCGGCCAGCGGCCGCGCGCGCACGCCGCTGCCGACCGCCTCGGCGATCAGGCCGTCGCCCAGGTAGAGCACGGCATGGCTCACGGGCGAGAAGGTGCCCAGCCGGATGCCGAAGGAATTGACCGTGGCGATGGAGGTCAGCAGGATGTCGCCGGGCTGCAGCGCATCGGCGGCAATGAGCTCGCCGCCGTTGCCGGGCGCGATGACCGAGCTCTGCACGCGCAGGCGCAGCCCCGCGTCCTTGGACGGCAGGTCGACGCGGGTGGCGCAGGCCGACAGCAGCAGCAGCAGCGATGCGCAAGCGGCAAGCGCCGCCGCGCGGAGATGGCGCCGCGCCATCATCCCTTCCAGACGAAAGGAAACTTCAACTGCTTGAAGAAGCCGTTGGGCACGTAGTCGCCGAGCACGCCGTATTTCTCGGGCCAGAGCTTGGTGCTTTTCACGGCGGTGCCGAAGAGATAGTCGAGAAAGGCGTAGTGCGCCGAATAGTTCTTGTCGAGCGCTTCCACGTCCTGGCTGTGGTGCCAGTGGTGGAAGTTGGGCGTGACGATGATGTAGCGCAGCGGCCCGAGCCGCACGCTCACGTTGCAGTGGTTGAACACCGCCTGGAAGCCCACCACCACGATGTACGCGTCGATCACTTCCTTGGAAAAGCCCAGCACATAGATCGGCGCCAGCACCAGCGTGCGCGTGATCAGCAGCTCGAGGATGTGCTGGCGCGAGCCGGCCATCCAGTCCATGCTCTTCACGCTGTGGTGCACCGCATGCAGGCGCCACAGCACCGGCACCTCGTGGTAGGCGCGATGGGTCCAGTACTGCACCAGGTCGGCCACCAGGACGATCAGCAGCAGCCCGGCCCAGAACGGCAGGTTGCCCACCCAGCCGCGCACGCCGTCGTTGGCGGCCCAGCCGAAGAACTTGTGCACCATCAGGTTGGTGGCCAGCAGCACGAAGCCCACGATCATGTGGTTGACCACGAAATGGTGGAAGTCGGTCTGCCATTCGGCGCGGAACACCGGCTGGTCCTTGCGCAGCGCAAACAGCTTCTCGATGAAGATGAAGATCAGCGAGGAGCCCAGCAGATCCAGGATGAACCAGTCCAGGCCGATGTAGGGCGTGTTGTCGGCAAAGTCGTTCACCGGCACCTTGTGCCCGCCCAGCAGCGCGGCCGCGGCCACCAGCAGGAAGGCGGCCGAAGACAGCCAGCGCGAGCGGTTGAAGATGATGTTCACCGGCGCCAGCCCGCCCGAGACCACCATGGCCGCCAGCAGGATGAAGCGCATCACGTCGACGTTGTAGCTCTTGCGCAGCTCGGGCGTCGTGAGGTACTGCGGAAAGTGGAAGGCCAGCACGCCAAGGAAGCACAGGATGCCCAGGCTCAGGGCGATGGTTCCGGTGACGAGGCCGCGGCCGCGCTGCAGCTCGCCATGGTTCTGTGTGAATTCGTTGAGTTTGTCGATGTCCAGCATGCCCGCCTCTCTCTCTTTTGCTTGCGCTTTTGTTGGAGCGCGATTTTAGGCGGCTGTAGGAAAACGCTCACGTCGACCAAAAGGTCTAGACGCGGCCGCCGGTCTCCGGTATCAGCGCGGCCGGACCGCGCGCCGGCGCAGCAGCGCGGCCGTGCCCAGCGCCACGGCCATGACCAGCAGCGAAACGACGGTGGTCACCGTGCCCAGCGCATAGATGGAAGGCGTCGTGACGGTCGAGGTCAGGCCCTGCAGCTCGAGCGGCAGCGTGTTGACGTCGCCGATGGCTTGCGAGGTGCGGGCGATCTCGTCCCACGACAGCGTGAATCCGAACATGCCGATGCCGACGATCGACGGCCCGATCAGCGGCAGCACCACGAAGCGGAAGGCCTGCCACGGCGTGGCGCCGAGGTCGCGCGCGGCTTCCTCGTAGGCCGGGTTGAAGCGGTTGAACACCGCGAACATGATGAGCAGGCCAAAGGGCAGGGTCCAGGTCAGGTGGGCGCCGAGCGCGGAGCTGAAGAGGCCGAGCGCGGTGCCGTAGCCTTCGAGCAGGGTGGTGGCGTCCATTGCCGTGAGCAGGCTCTTGATGCCGGTGTCGAGCAGCCGGAACTGCAGGCCGATGCCGAGCGAGATGATGATCGACGGCATGATGAGGCTCGCCACGGTCACGAAGAAGAGGGCGTTGCTGCCCTTGAGCTTCTTGCGGAACGCGAGCCCGGCGAGCACCGACAGCACCACGGTGAAGCCCATGACCACGGCGCCCAGCGCCAGCGAGCGCCGGAAGGCCGCGCCGATGTCGACGGTGCCCAGGCCTTCGGCCAGCTTGTGGAACCAGTGCAGAGAGACGCCGCGCAAGGGGAAGGTCAGCCCGCCTTCGGGGCCCTGGAAGCTCAGGATGAAGATCGTGATCATCGGGCCGTAGAGGAACAGCACGAAGAGGGCGAACACGATCGCCAAGGGCCAGAAGCCGGGGGCGCGTTGTTCTCCGATGCGTTGGCTCATCTGTGTTTTTCTTTCGGGGGGCTGTTGTTCAGGGCGCTGTCGTTCAGGGCGCGTGCACAGATCACCGGGTACTCCCCTCCGCGAATGTCCCCCGGCCTGCGGCCTCCTCCTTGATTTCGCTGCGGGGAGCACCCGATGCTCTGTGCACGAGGGCACGCTCGTTGTGCACCGCTGATCAACCACCGCTCTTTGCAACGCTTCCGTCGATGGGGTGCCTTGCGCAGCGAAATAAAGGAGGAGCGCGAAGCGCGGGGGACATTCGCGGAGCAAGGTACCCCGTCGGCGGGAGCGCGCCCTGAACAACGAAACCCGAATCGAACAAAAGAGCCCAAGTTCACCCTAAAGCTCCTTGCGAATATCAACCAGCCGCGTGAGCCCCCAGATGATCATCAGCACCACCGCCAGCAGGATCACCGCGTTGGCCGCGGCCAGCGGAAACTGCAGGTACGAGGTCTGTACCTGGATGATCTTGCCGATCGATGCGATCTGCTGCCCGCCCATCACGCCGATGGTGACGAAGTCGCCCATCACTATCGTGATGACGAAGATCGAGCCGATCAGGATGCCGGTGCGCGACAGCGGCACCACCACGTTCCAGAGCGTCTGCCAGCCCGAGGCGCCCGCATCGCTCGCGGCTTCGAGCAGCGAGCGGTCGATGCGCATCATGCTGTTGAAGATCGGCACGATCATGAACATCGTGTAGAGGTGCACGAAGGCGAGCACCACCGAGAAATTGGAGAACAGCAGCCACTCGACCGGCTGATTGACCACGCCCGGGCCCATCAGTGCCTGGTTCACCAGCCCGTTGCGGCCCAGCAGCGGCACCCACGAGATCATGCGGATCACGTTGGAAGTCCAGAACGGCACCGTGCACAGCACGAACAGCGCCGTCTGCATGCCCGGCGAGCGGACGTGGAATGCAAGGAAGTAGGCCACCGAAAAGCCGACCACCAGCGTGATGCCCCACACCAGCAGGCAGAACTTGAAGGTGCTCAGGTAGGTGTTGAGCGTGACGCACAGGTCGCCGTTGTCGGTGAGATGCGAACAGCCCTCGAACAGGCTCAGGTAGTTGCGCAGCGTGACCGCGGGGATCAGCTCGTACTCGTTGAAGTTCCACAGGCTGACCATCGCGACCAGCGCCAGCGGAACCAGGAAGAACAGCAGGAACACCAGCGCGAACGGCGCCGCCTGCCACCATGCCTTGACGGCGTGGACGGACGGGCTGGGCGCATGCGCGCTGGCGGTGGGGGCGCTCACGGGGTCAGGCGGCGACGAACTCGTTCCACTTTCTGACCATGTACTCGTTCTCGTCCATCACCGCGTTCCAGCAGGCGATGCCGCCCATGCGCTGCTCGTAGCTGCCGCCGTCGCGCACCGCGCCGGCCTTGGCGATCACGTCGCCCTGCGGGCTCTTGATGTCCTGCGCCGCGGGCTTGCCTTCCATCCAGTAGGCCCACTCGTAGGCTTCCATCTTGGTCTTGGCGGTGTCGAGCACGGCGCTGTAGTAGCCCTGGCGGTTGAGGTAGGCGCCGGCCCAGCCATCGAGGAACCAGTTGATGAACTCATAGGCGCCGTCGAGCTTCTTGCCCGAGAGCGTGGCCGGCAGCCCGAAGCCCGAGGCCCAGGCGCGATAGCCTTCCTTGAGCGGCTGGAACGTGCAGTCGATGCCCTTGCCGCGCACGGCCGTGACCGCGGGCGACCACATCGACTGGATCACCACCTCGCCCGAGGCCATCAGGTTCACCGATTCGTTGAAGTCCTTCCACAGCGCGCGGAACTGGCCGGCCTTCTTGGCTTCGATCAGGGTCTTGATCGTGAGGTCGATCTCGGCCTTGGTCATGTTGCCCTTGTCGGCGTACTTGTGGATGCCCTTGGCCTCCACCACCATCGCGGCGTCCATGATGCCGATCGACGGAATGTTCAGGATCGCGGCCTTGCCCTTGAATTCCGGATTGAGCAGTTCGGCCCAGGAGCCGATGGGGCGCTTGATCAGGTCGGGGCGGATGCCCAGCGTGTCGGCGTTGTAGGTGGTCGGGATCAGCGACATGAACTGGGTGGGCGACTTGGCAAAGGCCTTGCTCTTCTCGCCTTCGAGATAGATCACCTTGATGGGCGCCGTGCCCTGGTCGCCGACCTTCTTGCCGCCCACTTCGCCCTTGGTGAAGAGCGAGGTGATCTTGCCGGCGTTCTTCACGCGCTTGGTGTCGATGCCCTTCAAGTTGCCGGTGGGCACGATCTTCTTGAGCGAGAAGAACTCGGTGTCGATCAGGTCGAAGCTGTTGGGCGCGGTGACGGCGCGCTTGGTCACGTCGTCGGTGGTCACGGCCACGTACTGGATCTCGATGCCGGTGTCGGCCTTGAACTTCTCGGCAATGGCCTTGTCCTGGTTCACCGCCGTGCCCAGGTATCGCAGCACGATCTTTTCCTGCGCATGCACGAAGGGCGCAATGCCCGTGGCCAGGATGCCGGCGGTGCCTTGCAGCAGGGTGCGACGCTGGAGGCCGGCGGACGAGTCGATGGGGTCGGTCATGGAAGAGTCTCCGTGGAAGAAAAAAGCAGGGGAGGGAACGTGAAAAAAAGCAAACGGAAATGCAGGCAATGCATGAGCGGCCGCGCGCTCACAGCGGCATGCTCGCGAGCGCGGCCAGGTCGTCGCGTGCGGGGCGACTGCCGCTCGCGGCCGGCACCGGCACGCGCTCGGCGGGCGGCTTGGCGCCGGGGCCGAGCACGCGCGCATCGGCTTCGGCCCAGGACAGGCGCACCGCATCGCCCGGCGCATGGGGGCTGGCAAGAAAGGCGGCTTCGCCCAGCAGCACCGAGACGCTGCCGCGGCCGGGCGCGGCGTCCTGCAGCGCGAGGCCGAGCAGCACGTAGGTGCCCTGGTATTCGACGTCGGTGACCGTGGCGGCCAAGCCGCCGGCTGCATCGCCGCGGGCGATCCGCATGTGGTCGTTGCGCACGGCGACCTGGCCGGCGGGCGTGTCGAACACGTTGTGGCCGCCCATGAAGCGCGCCACGAATTCGCTCGCCGGATGGTTGTAGACCTGGTGCGGCGAGCCGACCTGCTCGATCACGCCGTGGTTCATGACCACCATGGTGTCGGCCAGCGCCATCGCTTCTTCCTGCGAGTGCGTGACGTGCACGAAGGTCAGCCCCAGTTCCTTCTGCCAGCGGCGCAGTTCGGCGCGCATCTGGATACGCAGGAACGGATCGAGCGCCGACAGCGGTTCGTCGAGCAGCAGCACGCGCGGCTCGGTGATGAGCGCGCGCGCGAGCGCCACGCGCTGCTGCTGGCCGCCGGAGAGTTCGCCGGGCTTGCGCTCGGCCAGGTGGCCCATTGCCACGCGCTCGAGCAGTTCGCGTGCGCGCTTCTGGCGCTCGGCCTTGCCGACGCCCTTCATCTTGAGGCTGAAGGCCACGTTGTCCAGCGCCGAAAGATGCGGGAACAGCGCGAAGCTCTGGAACATCATCGCGGTGCCGCGCGCCGCCGCGGGCAGGTTGGTGATGTTGCGGTTGTCCAGCAGGATGTCGCCGCTCGTGACCGACTCATGGCCCGCGATCATGCGCAGCGTGGTGCTCTTGCCGCAGCCCGACGGGCCCAGCAGGCAGCAGTAGCTGCCGCTCGCGATGCGCAGGTCGATCTGGTCGACGGCGGCGGGCGTGCCCGCGGCATAGCGCTTGCTGAGCGCGACGACCTCGACGGCGGCGGGCGGGGGCGCGATGGCGGCGGCGCTCATCGAGGGGCCCGGGGGGCGAAAAATGATCGGAAGGCGAGCATGCTGGCGTTAAGCACGCTCCATGCCACGTCGGTGGCTTGCGGCCCGAGGCACCGCGCGTGCGGTGCCCGGCGGCCCCCGCCGCGGAACCCCGGAAGCCTAGGTGCCGAAGCGGTTCGCGTCGGCCGGCAGCGTCGCCGCGGCCAGTCCGCGCAGCACGTCGCCCACCACGATCACCGCGGGGCTCGCGATGCCGGCTTCGGCAATGCCGGCCTGCAGCTTGCCGAGCGTGGTCGCCACGTGGCGCTGGTGCGGCAAGCTCGCGTGCTGCACCACGGCCACGGGCGTGTCGCCGGGCAGGCCGTGCAGCAGTTCGCGTTCGATGTGGCCGGCGCCCGCCACGCCCATGTAGATCACGAGCGTGAGCCGCGCGCTGTGCGCGGTGGCGGCCAGGGCGCGCCAGTCGGTCGGGTCTTCGGCCGCGCCGGCGCCGGTCTTGGCATGGCCCGTGACGAACACCACGCCCTGCGCATGGTCGCGGTGCGTGAGCGGCACGCCCAGCGAGGTGACGGCCGCGAGGCCGGCCGTGATGCCGTTGACCACCGTGCATTCGATGCCGGCTTCGCGCAGGTGCTCGACCTCTTCGCCGCCGCGGCCGAAGATGAAGGGGTCGCCGCCCTTGAGCCGGACCACGGTCTCGCCTTCGCGCACCGCGGTGATCATGAGCCGCTCGATGAAGGCCTGCGGCGTGCTCTTGCAGCCGCCGCGCTTGCCCACGTGCACGATGCGCGCATCGGGCCGCGCATACGAGGCCAGGATGCTGTCGCTCACGAGGTCGTCCACCAGCAGCACCGTGGCGGCCTGGATCGCCTTGACGGCCTTGAGGGTCAGCAGTTCGGGGTCGCCGGGGCCGGCGCCCACCAGCGTGCAGCTGCCGGCGGTGGATGAAGAAGTGGCTTTGTTCATGCGTGGGATGCCAGTTGCGTGATGTGCCTCACCTGCGTTGCGATGGCCTCCGGCACGGGAAGCTCGCCATCGAGCACACGCCGCGTGTACGCGGCCGTGGTCGCGACGTCGATCTCCTTCGGCAGGCCCGGCACTTCGCTTGCCGTGCCGCTTTCCTGGGCCTGCAGTTCGCTGCGCACGCCGCGCACGAAGCCGTCGATCTGCGCAGTGCGGCGCGGGTCGGACACCACTTCGCCTTCGAGGCCGCGCGAGAGCAGGGCGGTCATGCCCATGAGCTCGAAGGTTTCGCCCATGGTGCGCGCGTATTCCGGATGCGTGTAGCTTGCCACGATCACGCAGGGGCCGGTGGTCGGCTGCATCAGCTTGACCACGCTGTGGCCAGGGTTGCGTAGGCCCACCACGCGGCGCACGTCGAGCAGCCGCTTGAGCGCGGGGTTGAGCAGCTCGGTCGGCGCAAAGCCCACCTCGCCCGAAGGAATCTTGCGGATGGCGGGCAGCGCGGGCACGTCCAGCGCCTCCAGCACGTTCGACGCCAGCACGCGCGAGGTTTCGGTGGCGCTGCCGTGCACCAGCACCGGCAGGCCTTCGCGCGCCAGCAGCAGCGCCAGCAGCGGCGTGAGCACCGGCAGCCGGCGCGCGCCGTTGTAGCTTGGCAGCACGATGAGCGGGCGGTCGGCCGCGGGCAGGCGGTTGAGCCTGGCATGCGTGGCATCGAGGAAACCCGCCATCTCCTCGGGCGTTTCGCCCTTGATGCGCATGGCAAGGCAGAAGCCGCCGATCTCCAGGTCGGTGACGGTGCCGTCCAGCACCTGGCCGAACAGGTCGGCGGCCTGTTCGCGCGTGAGCGGCTTGGCGCCTCGCGCGCCGCGGCCGATTTCCTTGATGTATTGGCTGATTCCCATGGGTGCGCCGATTGTCCCGCAATGCTTATGCCGGAATGCAAGTCGGCTTATGCACCCTCGGCCACGGTCTCGGCGGGCGTTGCGCGCACCATGCGCTTGAGCTCGGGCAGGCAGGAGCCGCAGTTGGTGCCGCATTTGAGCGCACCCTGCAGCGCGGCCAGGCGCTCGTCGGGCGTGCCGGTGCAGCGGCCCAGTTCGGCCTGGATCGCCAGGTCGGTCACGTTGAAGCAGGTGCAGACCGGATGTCCGCGCGACTGCACCGCCACCGGCGCGCGCGCGCCCGGCGACAGCAGCAGCCGGCCGTAGCTCTGCGCCGGAATCTCCTCGCGCAGCAGGGTGCCGATCCA
Organism: Variovorax sp. V116; assembly: GCF_041154435.1. Classification (NCBI taxonomy): domain Bacteria; kingdom Pseudomonadati; phylum Pseudomonadota; class Betaproteobacteria; order Burkholderiales; family Comamonadaceae; genus Variovorax; species Variovorax sp. V116. The sequence continues at coordinate 3,600,271 of NZ_AP028661.1, read as the reverse complement.
GGCCTCGGCGCTGGTGTCGCCGCCCAGCAGGAAGGCTTCGAGGCCGGCGTTGCCGTCGGCGCGCCGCACCAGCCGCGCCACGCGGCGCTGGCCGCGCCGGCGGTCGGCGTAGCGCAGGGCATCGCTGCCGCGCAGGCCGAGCAGGCCTTCGATGCGGTCGATGGTTTCGTCGGCCGGCGCATCGTGCGCGGCGGCGCGGAACAGGATGCCGCTGCGTTCCTCGCCCGGCGTGTTGCCCGAGAACGGCACGCAGGTGGCAAACGGAAACATCGCCATCATCGGCTTGAGCGCCTGGTGCGCGGCCAGCGCCGCGTCGGGCGGCAGCCAGGCCATGGCCAGGAGCGACCAGGGCAGCTCGGCCTTGAGGATCTTGACCGGCGTGTGCTTGAGCTCGGGCTGCTTCGAGGTGGGGCAGTAGGCCGAGGTGGTCAGCGCATTGATGCCCGCGAGCGGCGTGCCGGTCGACGAGCAGCCGCTCAGGTATTCCTCGCCCCAGTGCATGGCGACGAAGGCCTGGCTCAGGCCGATCTCGGCGCTGGCCTGCACAGGCATCAGGATCGAGCCGCGCTTGGAGGTCAGGTGCACGAGGTCGCCGTCCTTCAGCTGGCGGCGCGCCATGTCCTGCGCATTCATCTGCACGAGCGGCTCGGCCACGTGGCCGAACAGGCGGCCGACGGTGCCGGTGCGGCTCATGCCGTGCCACTGGTCACGCAGGCGCCCCGTGTTGAGCGAGAACGGATAGCGCGCCTCGCGCGCCTCGGCCACCGGCTTGTAGACGGTGTCGACAAAGCGCGCGCGGCCGTCCGGCGTGGGGAAGATGCCGTCTTCGTAGAGGCGTGCGCGGCCGGTGGCCTCGCCTTCCTTCAGCGGCCATTGCTGCGGTCCCGCGCTGTCGAGCATCGCGTAGCTCATGCCGGTGATGTCGAGGTCGCGGCCGCGCGTGGATTCGCGGTGCTCGTTCCAGACCGACTCGGCGGTCTCGTAGGGAAACAGCGTGGGCGTGGCGCCGAGCCGCTGTTCGAGCCGGCGCGCGAAGTCCACGGCAATCGACCAGTCGTGCCGTGCCTCGCCGGGCGCCGCCACCGCGGGGCGCACGCGCGAGATGCGGCGCTCGCTGTTGGTCACGGTGCCTTCCTTCTCGCCCCAGGTGGTTGCGGGCAGCAGCAGGTCGGCGAAGGCGCAGGTGGCGGTGGTCGAAAAGGCTTCCTGCACCACCACGAACTCGGCGCGCTCGAGGGCGCGGCGCACCGTGGCCTGGTCGGGCATCGACTGGGCAGGGTTGGTGCAGGCGATCCACAGCGCGCGGATCTCGCCGTCGGCCGCGGCCTGGAACATCTCGACCGCGGTCTTGCCGGGCTTTTCGGGCACCGAGGGCACATTCCACAGCGCCGCCACTTCGGCCCGGTGCGCGGGATTGGCCAGGTCGCGGTGCGCGCTCAAGAGGTTGGCCAGGCCGCCCACTTCGCGCCCGCCCATCGCATTGGGCTGGCCCGTGAGCGAGAACGGGCCGGCGCCGGGCTTGCCGATCTGGCCGGTGGCCAGGTGCAGGTTGATCAGCGCCGCGTTCTTGGCGGTGCCGCTCGACGACTGGTTGAGGCCCTGGCAATAGAGGCTCAGCGTGGCCGGCGAGGTCGCGAACAGGCGCGCCGCGGCGAGCAGGTCTTCTTTCGAGATGCCGCAGATCTGCGCCACCTTGTCGGGCGTGCATTCGCGCACCGTGGTCTTCAATGCATCGAAGCCGCTGGTGTGGGCGGCGATGTAGCCGTTGTCGGTCCAGCCTTCCCACAGCATCAGGTGCAGCATGCCGTTGAACAGCATGACGTCGGTGCCTGGCTGGATCGGCAGGAACAGGTCGGCGATCTCGACCGTGTCGGTGCGGCGCGGATCGGCCACGATGATCTTGAGCCCCGGGTTCGCGGCCTTCGCATCCTCGATACGCCGGAACAGGATCGGATGCGCCCACGCGGCGTTGCTGCCCACGATGAAAAGGCATTGCGCATGCTTGAGGTCGTCGTAGCAGGCGGGCGGCGCATCGGCGCCCAGCGTCTGCTTGTAGCCGGCCACCGCGCTGCTCATGCACAGGCGCGAGTTGGTGTCGATGTTGTTGGTGCCGATGAGGCCCTTGGCGAGCTTGTTGAAGACGTAGTAGTCCTCCGTGAGCAGCTGGCCCGAGACATAGAAGCCCACGGCGTCGGGGCCGTGGTCGCGAATGACCTGGGCGAACTTGTCCGTCGCCATGTCGAGCGCGCCGTCCCAGCCGATGGCTTCGGGCGTGGCGCCGCGCTCGGCGCGCCGCATCGGCTGCAGCAGCCGCGTCTGCCGCGTCACCGTGGCTGTCGCCGTGAGGTGCAGCGTCGAGCCCTTGGTGCACAGGCGCCCGAAATTCGCGGGGTGATCGGGGTCGCCGCGCACGCCGGTGATCTGGGCGCCATCGGATTCGATGACGACGCCGCAGCCGACGCCGCAATAGGGGCAGGTGGAGCGAGTCTCAGCCATGGATCGATGCCTCTGTTTCGCGTCTAGCTGCCGTGCGGCGCCTGCACGTCGAAGGTCTCGTCGCCCAGCTTGCCGGCCGTGGCGGCGCCGGGGCCGGCGCGCGGCGGTGCCAGGTCGAGGGCATGCGTCTTCAGTTCGACCATGCTCATCATGACCTGGCCGTCTTCAAGCTTCACCGCAAACCTCGGCGTACACCCCTCATCCGGCGACTTGGCACACCCATCGTCCAGCCCGATGGCCCAGTTGTGCAACGGACACGCCACGCTGGTGCCGAACACGATGCCCTGGCTCAAGGGCCCGCCCTTGTGCGGACAGCGGTCCAGCAGCGCGAACACCTGGTCCTCGGCATTGCGGAACACCGCCACGTCACGCCCACCGGCCGTGCCACGCGGCGCGCCCCCAGCACCGGGATGTCCTCGACCCGGCAGATCACCTGCCACTCGTTGCCGCTGTTGTTGGGGTTGCTGTTGTTGTTGCTCATTTGCTGTTGCTCCTCGTCTTCAGGCCGCCTGGCTCGCCTTGTCATCCACCACCGCCACCGGCGTGAACTGCCGCACGTCCACCGACGCCTGGCTCGACTCGAACCACGGATCGGGCTCCCCATCCAGCGCGAACTGCAGCCGCTCCCACAGCGCCTTGCGGCCTTCGGTGTCCTCCAGGATCTTCTTCTTCACATGGTCCAGCCCCACCCGCCCGATGTAGTGCACCGTGCGCTCCAGGTACCAGCCTTCCTCGCGGTACAGCTGCAGGAAGGCGCCCGAATACTCCATCACCTCGGCGGCCGTCTTCACCTTCACCAGGAACTGCGCCACCTCGGTCTTGATGCCGCCGTTGCCCCCCACGTACAGCTCCCAGCCCGAATCCACCCCGATCACCCCCACGTCCTTGATCCCGGCCTCGGCGCAGTTGCGCGGACAGCCCGAGACCGCGAGCTTGACCTTGTGCGGCGAATACATCGCCCACAGCGCCCGCTCCAGATCCTTGCCCATCTGGGTGGAATCTTGCGTGCCGAAGCGGCACCACTCGCTGCCCACGCAGGTCTTCACCGTGCGCAGGCTCTTGGCATAGGCAAAGCCCGAGGGCATGCCGATGTCCTTCCACACACCCTCCAGGTCCTCCTTCTTCACCCCCAAGAGGTCGATGCGCTGGCCGCCCGTGACCTTGACGGTCGGGATCTGGTACTTGTCGGCCGCATCCGCGATGCGGCGCAGCTCGTCGGGCGTGGTGTGGCCGCCCCACATCCGCGGGATGACGGAATAGGTGCCGTCCTTCTGGATGTTGGCGTGGCTGCGCTCGTTGATGAAGCGGCTCTGCGGATCGTCCTTGGCCTCCTTGGGCCAGGTGCTGATCAGGTAGTAGTTGATGGCCGGGCGGCAGGTGGCACAGCCGTTGGGCGTGCGCCAGCCCAGGTTGCGATACACCTCGTCGTGCGTCAGGTAGTGTTCGCGGCGGATGGCGTCGCGCACGTCCTGGTGGTTCGCGTCGGTGCAGCCGCACACGGCCTTCTTCTTGGGCGTGGCCGAGTAGTCGCCGCCGGCGGTGAACATCAGGATCTGCTCCACGAGGCCGGTGCACGAGCCGCAGCTGGCGCTGGCCTTGGTGTGCTTCTTGACCTCGTCCAGGGTGAACAGGCCCTTGTCCTTGATGGCCTTGCAGATGGTGCCCTTGGTCACGCCGTTGCAGCCGCACACCTCGGCGTCGTCGGGCATGCCGGCGGCCTTGCTGTGGCCCTCGTGGCCGGTGTCGCCGATGTTGGATTCGCCGAACATCAGCTTGTCGCGGATGTCGTGCACGCTGCGCCCGTCGCGCAGGAGCTTGAAGTACCAGCTGCCGTCCACCGTGTCGCCGTACAGGCACGCGCCCACCAGCTTGTCGTCCTTGATGACCAGCTTCTTGTAGACCCCGCCGAAGGGGTCGCTCATGACGATCTCTTCCGTGCCTTCGCCGCCCATGAACTCGCCGGCCGAGAACAGGTCGATGCCGGTGACCTTGAGCTTGGTGGAGGTGAGGGACCCCAGGTAGCGCCCGATGCCGAACTGGGCCAGGTGGTTGGCCGCGACCTTGGCCTGCTCGAAGAGCGGGGCGACCAGGCCGTAGGCGATGCCGCGGTGGGCCGCGCATTCGCCCACCGAGTAGATGCGCGCATCGGTCACGGTCTGCATGGTGTCGGTGACGACGATGCCGCGGTGGCAGTGCAGGCGCATCCGCTCGGCCAGTTCGGTGTTGGGGCGGATGCCCACAGCCATGACGACCAGGTCGGCGGGAACCTCGGTGCCGTCCTTGAAGCGGATGGCGGCCACGCGGCCCTGGTCATTGCCCACCAGTTCCTGGGTCTGGGCGCCGATCAGGAACTTCAGGCCCCGGTCTTCGAGCGACTTCTGCAGCAGCTTGCCCGCCACGTCGTCCAGCTGGCGCTCCATCAGCCAGGGCATGACGTGCACCACGGTGACGTCCATGCCGCGCAGCATCAGGCCGTTGGCCGCTTCCAGCCCGAGCAGGCCGCCGCCGATGACGACGGCGCTCTTGTGGGTGCGCGCGGTCTCGATCATGTAGTCGGTGTCGGCGATGTCGCGGTAGGCGATGACGCCCTTCAAGTCCTTGCCGGGCACCGGGAGCATGAAGGGGTTGGAGCCGGTGCACATCAGGAGGCGGTCGTAGGGGGCCTCGGTGCCGTCCTCGGCGCGCACGATGCGTTTCACGCGGTCGACCTCGGCCACCTTCTTGCCGGCGTGCAGGGTGATCTTGTTCTCGGCGTACCACTCCCAGCTGTTGAGGACGATCTCGTCGACCGTCTGCTCGCCGGCGAGCACGGGCGACAGCAGGATGCGGTTGTAGTTGGGGTGCGGCTCGGCACCGAAGACGGTGATGTCGTACAGGTCGGGGGCGAGCTTCAGCAGCTCTTCGAGCGTGCGCACGCCGGCCATGCCGTTGCCGACCATCACGAGCTTGAGTTTCTTCATCATGGGTGGGGCCTTTCAACGAATCAAGCAAAGGAAGCGCACGGCGCGCGCGGAAAGCATGTGGAGAATGGCGCCATGAGCTTTGAAGTGGACATCGGCTACAGCAGCCAGCGCGGACCGCGCGACGTGAACGAAGACTTCGCGGGCGCCGTGAACGCGCCGCCTGGCGACGAGTCGCGCGGGCTCATCGCGGCCATTGCCGACGGCGTGTCCACGGGCGGGCGCGGCCTGGAGGCGGCGCAGACCACCGTCATGGGCCTCTTGGCCGACTACTTCGCGACGCCCGATACCTGGGAGCCGACTGCCGCGCTCGACCGCCTGGTCGCCGCGCAGAACGCCTGGCTCGCCGACCACAACCGGCGGCGGCAGGGCAGCGCCACGGCGCTCACCACGCTGACGGCGCTGGTGCTGCACGGCCAGAGCTACACGCTCGCGCATGTGGGCGACACGCGCGCCTGGCGCGTGCGCGCCGGCGGCGAGCCGGCCATGCCGCTGACCCAGGACCACGCCTTCGAGCATCCCGACATGCGCAGCCGGCTGACGCGCGCCATCGGCCTGGACGACCAGGTGCGCGTCGACTATGCGCAGGGCGACGTGCGCGTGGGCGATTGCTTCGTGCTCAGCACCGATGGCGTGCACGGCGTGCTCAAGCCGCAGCGCCTGGCCGCGCTCGCCCTGCAGGGCAGTGCCGAGGAGGCGAGCGAGGCGCTGGTGCAGGCGGCGCTGGACGCAGGCACGCGCGACAACGCGACCGCATTGGTCATCCGCGTCGTCGGCCTCGATGTGCGGCAGCTGGACGACGAACTCGGCGACGGCCGCCGCCTGGCGCCGCCGCCCTTGTTGAAGGTGGGAGACGCGCTCGACGGCTACGTCGTCACCGCGCTGGTGGCCGACACCGGCGTGCACCTGCTGTACCAGGCGCGCAATGCGGCCACGCGCGAACTGGTGGCGCTCAAGACGCTGCATCCCTCGCGCGCCAGCGACCCGCAGGAGCGCGCGATGCTCGCGCACGAAGCCTGGCTGGGCCAGCGCGTGGGCAACAGCGGATTCGTGCGCGTGCACGAACGCGCCGAGAACGCCAGCGCGCTCTACATCGTGTTCGACTGGCACGGCGGGCGCACGCTGGAGCAGATGCGCAAGTCCGGCGCGCGCGGCACAGTGGCCGAAGTGGTTGCCGCGGCCATCGAAGTGACCAAGGCCCTGGGCCGGCTGCATCGCCATGGCGTGGTGCACCGCGACATCAAGCCCGGCAACCTGCACCTGGGCGACGATGGCCGCTGGCGCATCCTCGACCTGGGCGTGGCGCTGTCGGGCCGCGAAGGCGCGGCCCAGCGGGAGCTGCATGCCGGCACGCCGAGCTACATCAACCCTGAGCAGTGGGAGGGCGCCGAGGCCGACACCGCGAGCGACCTGTTCGCGCTCGGCGTCACGCTGTACCAGTGGCTCGGCGGCCATCTGCCCTACGGCGAGATCGAGCCCTACCAGGTGGCGCGCTACCGGCGCGATCCGGCCGCGCTCTCGCGCCTGCGGCCCGATGTGCCCGTGTGGCTCGACCACCTGGTGCGCAAGGCGGTCGCGCGCGATCCGCGCGAGCGCTTCGAAACCGCCGAGGAAATGCTGCTCGCGCTGGAGCGCGGCGCTTCCCGCCCCGTGAGCGCGCCCGCCGCCACGCCGCTGATCCGCCGCGACCCGGCCGCGCTCTACAAGATCGCGCTGGCCGTGTCGCTGCTGTTCAACGCACTGCTGGTGGTGTGGCTGCTGTTCCTGCCACGTTGAGGGCGGGCGGAGGGAGGTCATGGCCGCGCCGTCTTCCTTGGAGGCACGTACTTGGCGTCGGCAGCGTGGGGCGAGGTGCGCGCGCGGCCACCTTTCTCTGCCCAGGTGCGCGTCCAGCGGATCTGCATCACGCGCATGACGCCCAGCATCACCAGCGACAGCGCACCGAAGAACACAAAGCCCCAGACGTAGCTGCCCAGGTACTGCTTCGACAGGCCCATGGCGTTGGGCACCAGCCCGCCGCCCAGCGCGCCGATCTCGCCGATCATCGAGCCGGCCACCGCGGTGCTCGTGGGCCAGCGCAGCGGCACCAACTGGAACAGCGCGCCGTTGCCTGCGCCCAGCGCGGCAAAGCACAGGATCAGCAGCAGGGTGGTGAGCGCGAGCGAGCCCGACGAGATGCCCACCAGCACCAGCCCGACGGCCACCACCAGCAGCACCACGGTCAGCGTGTTGACGCCGCCCCAGCGGTCGGAGATCCAGCCGCCCACGATGCGAACCGCCGCGCCCATGAAGGCGGCCAGCATCGTGAGCTGGCCGGCCTGCACCTTGCTCACGCCGAACTGGTCGTAGTAGTAGGAAGGCAGGAAGGTGGTGAGCCCGATGAAGCCGCCGAAGGTCACGCCGTAGATCAGGCTGAACACCCAGCCGTCCTTCTCGAACAGGCAGGCGATGTGCGCGCGGAAGCTCGCATGGCTGTCGACGTCGGGCGGCTCCTTGGCGAACACGATCATCACGATCATCGGCACGAGGATTGCGCCGGCCGCCACGCCGTACACCGCCTGCCAGCCGAGCCACTGCGCGAGCGGCGGCGCCACCAGCACCGACACCGCCGTGCCCACGTTGCCGGCGCCCACCAGGCCCATTGCCAGGCCCTTGTGCTGCGGCGGGAACCAGCCCGAGCCCAGCGACAGCGCCACGCCGAAGCTCGCGCCCGCAATGCCCAGCAGCACGCCCATGGCGAGCAGGTCGTTGAAGCTCTTCACGAAGAAGAAACCGAACAGCATCGCCACCGCGATCAGGCCCATCTCGACCAGCGTCGCGTTCTTGCGGCCGATGTACTGCGACAGGATGCCGAGCGGAAAGCGCATCAGCGCGCCCGCGATGATGGGCACCGACAGCATCAGCCCCTTCTGCGCGGGCGAGAGGTCGAAGCTCTCGCCGATGAAGGGCGCCATCGCACCGTTGAGCACCCAGATGCAGCACGAGAACGAGAAGTACAGGAAGGACGCAAACAGCGTCGGCCCGTGGCCGGAATGCAGAAAGGTCTTGAAGCTGGACATGGCGTTCAATCGTGCGAAATGCCGCGGCGCGGCCTTGCAGAAGCCGTGTCGACGGACGGGGTTGGGGCGGGATGCCGGCGGCGGACGCTGCCGGCGTGGGGGTGCTTCCCGGCACGTGCAGTGCCAGGACGGATGCAGGAGCCTGCAGCCTCACCAAAGCGGTGCTTCGTTACACCGCACCCTGTTCCACGCAAGAGGCGTGCCTGCGAAAGCGCGCGGGCCTGGCCTATGCTTGCGCTGCTCTGCATCACCTCGCCATGATTTCCCTTCTCGCCGTCCTGCCCAATGAATTCGCCGGCTCCGCGCCGTTGCCGGAGCTGCCGGAGCCGTTGCGGCTGGCGCTCGAGGGGGCGAATGCCACCGTGCTCGGAAGGGCCACCTGCCACACGCTGGTGCAGCAGGCGAGTGCGCTTGCACCGCAACAGGCCCTGGTTCATCTGCCGGAGCCGGCGGATCAGCTGCCGGCGCTGGTCGATGCATTGCGGGCCTGGGGTGGTGCGCCGCCTTGCGCGCTGAGCCTGGCCAGCGCGCCGCTGAGCGGAGAACAGCACGAGGCGCTGGCCGCGCTCGGCGTGCATGCGTGGGCGCCCATCGATGCGCTGGACGCCGTGTCGCTCGCGGCACTGCTCGCCCGCGCGCAGGCCCGCTGGCAGCGCGAGGCCGCGCTGCGCACCGAGCTCGACGCGCTGCGCACGCGCATGGACGAGCGCAAGTGGGTCGATCGCGCCAAGGGCCTGCTGATGTCGGCGCGCGGCATCGGCGAAGACGAAGCCTTCGGCCTGCTGCGCGGTGCCGCGATGCATGCCAACCTGCGGCTGGGCGAGGTGTCGCGCTCGGTCATCGAGGCCGCGCAGTGGGCCGATGCGATCAACCGCGCCGGGCAGCTGCGCATGCTCTCGCAGCGGCTGGTGCGCGTGGCGGCGCAGCTGCTGTCGGGCATCGACGTGCAGCGCGCGCGGGTCCTGCGCACGCAGTCGACCGAGCGGGTGCAGCAGAACCTCGATCATCTGGGCACCCTCGAGCTGGGCGCGGCCGGCGTGCTCGCGCTGGGCGAAGTGCAGGCCGCCTGGAGCGCGCTCGCCACCTCGCTGGCCGCGCGTCCCGCGCAGCAGGGGCTGGCCGAGATCGATGCGCGCGGCGAGGCCTTGCTGTCGGCGGCCGAGGCCATGACCGAAGCGCTGGAGGCCTCGGGCGCGCGGCGCGCGCTGCGCATCGTCAACATCTGCGGTCGCCAGCGCATGCGCGCGCAGCGCCTCGCGAAGGATGCATTGCTCGCATCGATCATTGCGGCCGAGGCGTCGCGCGAGCGGCTGCTGCCGACCATGAACGAGTTCGAGGCCGCGCTGCTGGAGCTGGAGCGCGCGCCCCTCAGCTCACCCGAGATCCGCGCCGCGCTGGCGGCCGCGCGCGACGAATGGCTGCGCCTGGTCGGCGGCGTGCAGGCGCTGGACAGCCCCGAAGGCCGCGCGACGCTGGTGCGTTCCAGCGAGGCGCTCGTCGACACCTTCGAGCGCCTCACCGCCTGGTACGAGCACAGCCTGCAAGTCATCATGTCCTGACTCCGGTCGCGCCGCGCCCGTGGGATCAGGCTGCGACTTTCTCCACGTGCGCCTGGCGCGTGTAGAGGAAATCGATCACGGCCTTGCGGGCATGAACATAGGCCGGGTCTTCGGCCAGCTCGACGCGGTTGCGCGGACGCGCGATGTCGACCTTCAGCACCTCGCCGATGGTGGCGGCCGGGCCGTTGGTGAGCATCACGATGCGGTCGGAGAGCAGCACCGCCTCGTCGACGTCGTGCGTGACCATCACGACGGTGCTCTGCGTCTTCTGCACGATCGCGAGCAGTTCGTCCTGCAGCTTGGCGCGCGTGAGTGCGTCGAGGGCGCCGAAGGGCTCGTCCATCAGCAGCACCTTGGGTTCCATCGACAGCGCGCGCGCAATGCCCACGCGCTGCTTCATGCCGCCGGAGATTTCACCCGGGCGCTTCTGCGCAGCCGCCGAGAGGCCGACCATTGCAAGCGCCGCATCGGTGCGCGCGCGCAGCTGCGCCTTGCCTTCGGTGGCCGCAAAGACGCGCTCGACGGCCAGGTACACGTTCTCGAAGCAGGTGAGCCAGGGCAGCAGCGAGTGGTTCTGAAAGACCACCGCGCGCTCGGGGCCGGGGCCCTTGATTTCCCTGTTCGCGCACAGCAGCACGCCTTGCGTCGGCGTGGTCAGGCCCGCGATGAGGTTCAGCAGCGTCGACTTGCCGCAGCCCGAGTGGCCGATCAGCGTGACGAACTCGCCCTTGGCCACGTTCAGGTTGACGCCCTGCAGCGCAAGGAAGCTGCCCTTGGCCGTCTTGAAGCGCTGCTCGACGTTGTGGATCTCGATGTACTTGGAATCATCATTCATGACTTCACCTCTTCGAACGTGAATGCAGTGGCGAGCTTGATGAGCGCGAACTCCAGCACCAGCCCGACGATGCCGATCACGAAGATCGCGATGATGATGTTGGCGACGTTGAGGTTGTTCCACTCGTCCCACACCCAGAAGCCGATGCCCACGCCCCCGGTCAGCATCTCGGCCGCCACGATCACCAGCCAGGCGGTGCCCACGGCCAGCCGCACGCCGGTCAGCATGTAGGGCAGCACGGCCGGGAACAGGATCTTCGTGAAGATCTTCCACTCCGACAGGTTCAGCACCTTGGCCACGTTCATGTAGTCGCTCGGCACGCGCTGCACGCCGACCGCGGTGTTGATCACCATCGGCCAGATCGAGCAGATGAAGATGGTCCAGATGGCCGCCGGGTTGGCGCCCTTGAACACCAAGAGGCCGATCGGCAGCCACGCGAGCGGCGACACCGGGCGCAGCAGGCTGATGAGCGGATTGAACATGCGCGAAAGAAACTCGAAGCGCCCGATCGCAAAGCCCGCCGGAATGCCGACCGCGGCCGCCAGCCCGAAGCCCAGCGCCACGCGCTGCAGCGACGAGAGCACGTTCCAGCCCACGCCCTGGTCGTTCGGCCCCTTGCTGTAGAACGGGTCGCTGAACACCGTGAGCGCCTGCTGCCAGGTCGCGAGCGGCGACGGAAAGCCGGTGGTGCTCTTCATGGCCACCAGCTCCCAGATCAGCACCAGCAGGCCGAAGCCCGCGAGCGGCGGCAGCACGCGCATCCAGAAGGCGCGCAGGTCGATGGGGGTGCGTGGTTTTTGCTCCCTGGCGACAGGGGCGGGCTGCGAGGGTGCTTCGGCGCGGGGCACACCCTCACCCCGACCCTCTCCCGCACGCGGGAGAGGGAGAGATGCGTCCATCGGCGAATGAAATACAGCGCTGACCATGATGTGTTCCTCCTCAGGCATGCAGCTTGAAAGACTCGGCGTACTTCTTCGGATCCTTGCCGTCCCACACGGTGCCGTCGAACAGCTTGCTGCTGCGCATCGTGTCCTTGGGCACCGGGGTCTGCGTGGCGGCGGCGGCCTGCTTGTAGATGTCGATGCGGTTGATCTCGGTGGCCACCTTCAGGTAGTCCGGATGCTCCTTGAGCAGGCCCCAGCGCTTGTGCTGCGTGAGGAACCACATGCCGTCCGACAGGTAGGGAAAGCTCACGGCGCCGCCGTTGTAGAACTTCATGTGGTTGGGGTCGTCCCAGCTCTTGCCCATGCCGTTGACGTAGCGCCCGAGGATGCGCTGGTTGATCGCATCCACGCTGGTGTTGACGTAGCTCTTGTCGGCGATGGTCTCGGCCATCTTGTTCTTGTTCTGCAGGCCGGTGTCGATCCACTTGCCGGCCTCGATGATGGCCGCGGTGACGGCGCGCGCGGTGTTGGGATACTTCTTGACGAAGTCGCCCGTGGTGCCCAGCACCTTCTCGGGGTGGTCCTTCCAGATGTCCTGCGTCGTGATGGCCGTCACGCCGATGCCGTCCATGATCGCGCGCTGGCCCCAGGGCTCGCCCACGCAGTAGCCGTCCATGTTGCCCACGCGCATGTTGGCCACCATCTGCGGAGGCGGCACCGTGATGTTCTTGACGTCCTTGAACGGGTCGATGCCGGCCGATGCAAGCCAGTAGTAGAGCCACATCGCATGCGTGCCCGTGGGAAAGGTCTGTGCGAAGGTGTATTCGCGCTTTTCGCTCGCGATCAGCTTGGCGAGCGAGGCCGCATCCACCGCGCCCTTGTCCGCGAGCTTCTTCGACAGCGTGATCGCCTGGCCGTTGTTGTTGAGGGTCATGAGCACGGCCATGTCCTTCTTGGGGCCGCTCAGGCCCAGGTGCATGCCGTAGACCAGTCCGTAGAGCACGTGCGCCATGTCCAGGTCGCCGTTGGAGAGCTTGTCGCGCACGCCGGCCCAGCTGGCTTCCTTGCTGGGCACGATCTTCACGCCGTACTTCTTGTCGATGCCCAGCACCGAGGCCATCACCACGCTGGCGCAGTCGGTCAGCGGGATGAAGCCGATCTTCACTTCTTCCTTCTCGGGCTTGTCGGAGCCCTGGGCCCAGACGGCGGCGCGCAGCGCGGGATTGACTCCCACGGCGCCGATGGCGGCGGCTTGCAGTACGCGGCGGCGGCTGAGGCGGGTTTTCAGCGGGTCGGTCATGTGGCGGGCTCCGGTTGAAGAACAACAAACAAACAAAGGAAGACAAAAACAAAAAGGCGTCCCGCACCGCGCAGGGGCTGCTCGAAAACGAGCCCTTGCGGGATGGGGGACGCCTTTGTCCGATCGCGGTGGGCAACACCCGCCGTTGGGTGCCGCCTGCCTGGGACCCGAAGGTCCATGTACTACTTCAGCAAGCTGTGTGCCAGCTTTTGCGGCTGCCGGTTGCTATCGAATCGGCAGCAGGAGAGCGGTTGCCGGCGCATGCGCAAGGTCTGCCGGGCGGAAATCCGCAGGCATGCACGCTTGTTGTGCGCTGCACCAATCCGAACGCTTTTTGGGGCGGCGCTCAGCGCCGGGGCGCTGCATCGAGCGGCAGGTAGTCGGCCATGGCGAGCATCGACTCGGCCACGTCGACCAGGCGGCGCTTCTGGTTCATGGCCGTCTGCAGCAGCATCTTGTGCGCCTCGTTCTCGCTCATGCGGCGGTGCGCCATCAGCAGACCCTTGGCGCGCTCGACCAGCTTGCGCTCGTTGAGGGAAGCGCGCACGGTTTCGAGCTCGTCGCCCATGGCCTGCAGCCGGCGCGACTGCTCCTGGACCATGTCGAGCACCGAGCGCTCCAGGTGGCGGCCGTACTGCGCGGGCTCGGTGGCCCGGGTGTCGGCGTCGTCGAAGAACACCGCGCCCTCGGGCTCCGGCGCCAGGTTGCCGAGCACCTGCTGGTAGCGCTGCAGCTCGCTGCGCGCCTGCGCGGTCTTGTGGGCGCAGAGCTCGCGCAGGTCGGCGGCCAGCCGGTCCTCGACGGTCTTCATGGCGTCGATGCGGCGCGTGCACCAGTCGAACCAGGCCTGGCTCAGCCGGGGGTCGGGCGCGGCCGCCGAAGCCGCCTGCGCCGAGCTCACGCTCATGCGGCGCTGGCGCTCGATCTCGGCCATGACGGCCTCGGACTGGCTTTGGTGCCAGAGCGCCAGCACGCCGCTGCTCGAAAAGTCGGTGAAGACCTGGAAGCAGCGCTCCTGCAGTTCGATGAGGTGCAGCCATTGCTGGCGCTGCGCCTCGTCGCCGCGGCCCAGCGCCAGCGAGGCGGCGCCGAAGGCGCGCTCCTGGCCGGCAAATTCCTTGCCCTGCATGAAGTTGAACATCGCCACCAGCAGGCGCGAGATCTCGGGATCGGTGGCGCCGTCGGCCGCCTCGAACACCACCGCCAGCAGGCCGGCAACCAGCTTGGCGAAGGCCGCGGTGGCCTGCGCGGGCGTCAGCTCGAGCGCGCCGATGCGCCGGCGCAGGGCGGGCAGGCCGTCCAGCCCCGGAAGCACCCAGGCAATGCGGCTGAAGAGGCGGGCGCTGTTGCCGGCGGTGGCGCCGGGGTGCGCTTCGGTCTCGAGCTGGTCGAATCCGGCACGCACCTCCTGCTCGAGCGCCAGGCATTCGGCGATCTGCGGATCGCGCTGCTCGGCGAAGCGGCCGCCGCGCGAGGCGAGGAACAGGTTGGACATGCCGCGCTCCCGCTGCAGCGCATGGACCAGCCGCGCGATCAGGCCGACCAGCTCGCTGGTGCGCGCGAGCTGGTCCAGCTCGTCGATTTCGCACTTTCTGGCGGCGATCAGAAAACTCAGTCCGGATTTCATGGTGGGGGAGGGGAAGCAAAGAGCTTGCTGCAACATCCGTGCCGCACGGGCATTCCTCGCCGCCTACACTCCCGGGCATGCTTCTCCTGGGAATCGAATCATCCTGCGACGAAACCGGCGTGGCGCTGGTGGAAACGCATGGCAGCGCGCTGCCGCAGCTGCGCTCGCATGCGCTGCACAGCCAGATCGCCATGCACCAGGCCTATGGCGGCGTGGTGCCCGAGCTGGCCAGCCGCGACCACATCCGCCGCGTGCTGCCGCTGACCGAAGCCGTGATGGCCGAGGCGGGCCGCTCGCTGGCCGAGATCGACGTGGTCGCCTACACGCGCGGGCCCGGCCTGGCCGGGGCCTTGCTGGTGGGCGCGGGCGTGGCCTGCGCGCTGGGCGCGGCGCTCGGCAAGCCGGTGCTCGGGGTGCATCACCTCGAAGGGCATCTGCTGTCGCCGTTCCTGAGTGCCGATCCGCCGGAATTTCCCTTTGTGGCGCTGCTCGTGTCGGGCGGCCATACCCAGCTGATGCGGGTCGACGGCGTGGGCCGCTACGAGCTCCTGGGCGAAACCATCGACGATGCGGCCGGCGAGGCCTTCGACAAGAGCGCCAAGCTCATGGGCCTGCCCTATCCGGGCGGCCCCTGGCTGGCCAAGCTGGCGGAGGCGGGCAACCCTGCGGCGTTCAAGCTGCCGCGGCCGCTGCTGCACAGCGGCGACCTCGATTTTTCATTCGCCGGCCTGAAGACGGCCGTGCTGACGCAGGCCAAGAAGCTCGGCGCCGAGCTCGAGGCGAACAAGGCCGACCTGGCCGCGTCCACGCAGGCGGCCATCGTCGAGGTGCTGCTGAAGAAATCGCTGGCTGCGCTCGGGCAGACGGGCCTCAAGCGGCTGGTCGTGGCCGGCGGCGTGGGCGCGAACCGGAGCCTGCGGGAACAGTTGAACGCCGCCTGCGCCAAGCGCGGCGTGCGCGTGCACTATCCGGAACTGCACCTGTGCACCGACAACGGCGCGATGATTGCCATGGCGGCCGCCATGCGGCTGCAGTCGGGTTTGGCAGAGGCGAGCGAGCGCTATGCCTTCGACGTCAAGCCGCGATGGCCCATGGCTTCGCTGATGGCGTCATCCGCGGCGCCGGTGGACGCGTAGCCGACGACCCGCGCGAGCGGCCGAGCGATGGCAGCGGCAGCACGTCGAGCACATTGCGCCAGAGCTGGCGCCATTGCGGCCAGTCGTGGCCGCCCTCGGTGGTGAAGACGCGGCCTTCGGGCAGGGCGTCCGCCAGCAGCTTGTGGTTGCTGGCAAAGCGGTCGCTGAGGCCGAAGCCAAGGTAGAGCTGGGGCAGGCTTTGGGATTTCTGCGGCTCCAGGTACTGCTGGAACCAGGGCCACAGCTTGCGGTCGACTTCCTCGTCGGGCAGGGGGCCGGCCGGCGCCTGCCAGGTGCGCAGGCCGCCGGCCTTGAGGATCTCGGCACCCAGCACGCGGCGCCCCAGGTAGGGCGCCAGCGCGACGATGCCGTCGACCGAACCCGGCCGCGACAGCTCATGGATCAGCGCGCCGAAGCCGCCAATGGAGATCCCGACCAGCCAGATCGACTTGTAGCCCTTGGCGCGCTGCGGCTCGATGACGTCCGCATGCAGCCGCTCGCTGAGCGTCTGGTCGTAGTAGTAGGAAACATCGGCATCCACCAGCAGCGAGTCGGCCGCCAGGTGGCGCTCGCGCACGGCGCTGATGAAGCCCTCGCGCTCGAACTCGTCGGGTTTCAGGTAGGCGCCCGGAAGGAAGACCAGGAGCGTATCGGACCGTTCATCGTCTTTGGCTGACTTGAGGTGCGTGATCATGGCGTGCCTTGAGGGGCACCCGAATCCGCACCGTCATGGATTCGGTGCGTCTGTCGAAACGCCCACGAAGAAAGGAAAATGTGAAAACGTCACATGATGTGACGTTATTCGCTGTCGTATTGTGATTAGGGAGCGTCTTCAAAGTCAAAAACAATAGATAACGACACTTTCCTCTTGTGGGCTTTGGAGGCTCAGTTGATCTGCAGCTGCGAAACCTGGCTCACCGGCACCAGCTTGCCCAGCTTCAGCGTGAGCACGCCGTTCTCGAGCTTGGCTTCGCTCGAGGACACGTCGATGTCCAGCGGCAATTCGTAGGCTGCCTTGAACTGGCGCTTGGCTTCTGCCTTGCTGTCGATGCGGACCACGGCGCCTTCGATGCCGATGGCGAGGTCTTCGCGCGAGAGGCCCGGCACGTCGACGGAAAGCGTCCAGCTCTTGTCGTCCTGCTCGACGAGCGGCGAGGGGCGCGTGCCGGCGAAGGCCTCGTTGACGAAGCGCTCGAAGGCGCGGTCGTACGAACGGGGTGCAAAGCGGGCGGTGCGAAGGGTGGGTGCGAAAAACATGTGAGAACTCCTGAATGAACACAATGGGGACAAGAAATGTGTGTCCCTTACACTGCGCGGCCATTCAATCCTGAGTGCCGCTTGACACCTCATCTAGGCCCAGCCGCACTCGTTTCAAGACAATGAATCCTCCCTTTATTTGGCGTCGCAAGGCCTTGAAATTTGCGGCGCTGGCGCTATGCGCGGCGCCCTTCGCAGCGCAGGCGCAGGCAGCGCCCGCGCCGATCCGCCTCGCGCTGATCGAAAGCATGAGCGGGCCGTTCGCCAACACCGGCGAGGCCGTGTTCCGCAACCTGCTGTGGGCCGTGGAGCGCGTGAATGCGCGCGGCGGCATCAAGCTGCCCGGCGGCGCACGGCCGCTGCAGCTCGACCGCTACGACAGCAAGGGGCAGAACGAAGAAGCGCTGTCGGCGCTGCGCGCGGCCATCGACGACGGCGCGCGCATCGTGCTGCAGGGCAATTCGTCGGCCACCGCCGCGGCACTGGTCGATGCCATCGAGAAGAACAACGAGCGCGACCCCGCGCGGCGCGTGATCTTCCTCAACTACGCGGCGGTCGATCCGGTGCTGACCAACGAGCGCTGCAGCTTCTGGCACTTCCGTTTCGACGCGCACGCCGACATGCGCGTGGCTGCACTGATGCAAGTGGTGAAGGACGATGCGGCCATCAAGCGCGCCTACCTGATCGGGCAGGACTACAGCTTCGGCCAGGCAGTGCTGCGCGAATCGAAGCGCCAGCTCGGCCTGCAGCGGCCCGACATCGAGATCGTCGGGGAAGAGCTCCATCCGATGGGCAAGGTGAAGGACTTCGCGCCCTACGCCAGCAAGATCATCGCGAGCGGCGCCCAGGCCGTGTTCACCGGCAACTGGGGCAACGACCTCACGCTGCTCGTGAAGGCCGCGCGCGAGGCCGGCTTCAACGGCAGCTTCTATACCTTCTACGGCAACGCACTCGGCGCGCCGGCGGCCATCGGAGACGCCGGCATCGGCCGCGTGATCGCGGTGGCCGACTGGCTGCCCAACGTGCAGAGCGCGCAGTCCGAGGCCTTCTACCGCGCCTTCCGCACGCGCTTTCCCAAGCCGGCCGACGACTATGTGCACATGCGCATGCAATTGCTCATCGAGTCGCTCGCGCAAGCGATCGCACGCGCGGGCAGCGTCGACGCGGTGGCCGTGGCGCGCGCGCTCGAGCAGGCCGACGTGAGCCTCTACGGACAGCGCGGCCGCATGCGCGCGGCGGACCATCAGTTCCAGCAGCAGCTGGTGGTCGGCGTGATGGACAAGCAGGGCAGCCCGGGCGTGCAGTTCGATGTCGAGGGGTCGGGCTACGGCTTTCGCGTGGTCAAGACCATCGCCCCCGAACGCGCCGAGCTGCCGACGACCTGCAAGATGAAACGACTCTAGGAAACAAAGACATGCGTGAAGCCATCCACAACCTCGAAGCCTCCAAGATCCGCGAGGTTGCCAACGCCGGCCTCGGCCGCGACGACGTGCTCGCCTTCTGGTTCGGCGAAAGCGACGAGGTCACGCCCGAGGTGATCCGCCAGGCCGCCATCGACTCGCTGCAGCGCGGCGAGACCTTCTATGCGCACAACCTCGGCCTGCCCGAATTGCGCGAGGCCATCGCGCGCTACACCAGCGCGCTGCATCCCGCGGTCGATGCGTCGCGCATCGCGGTCACGTCCGGCGGCGTCAGCGCGCTGATGCTCGCGGTCCAGGCGCTGGTCGATGCGGGCGACGAAGTGGTCGCGGTCACGCCCGTGTGGCCCAACCTCACGGCGCAGCCCGCGATCCTCGGCGCCCAGGTGCGCACGGTGCCGCTGGTGCCCGCCGACGGCCAATGGACGCTCGACCTGGCCGCGCTGCGCAAGGCCGTCACGCCAAAGACCAGGCTGCTGATCGTCAACGCGCCCAACAACCCCACCGGCTGGACCATGACGCGCGAAGAGCAGCAGGCCGTGCTCGACCACTGCCGCGAGACCGGCACCTGGATCCTGGCCGACGAGGTGTACGAGCGGCTGTATTTCGAGCCCACCCCGAACAGCTGCGCGCCGAGCTTCCTCGACATTTCCAGGCCCGACGACCGGCTGGTGGTGACGCACAGCTTCTCCAAGAGCTTCCTCATGACCGGCTGGCGCCTCGGCTGGCTCGTGCTTCCGCCCGCGCTGGTCGACGGCATCGGCAAGCTGATCGAGTTCAACACCTCCTGCGCCAGCGTCTTCACCCAGCGCGCCGCCGTTGCCGCCATCGAGCACACCGCGGAGATCACACCCCGCGTGGTGGCCCACCTGAAGCAGTGCCGCGACACCCTGGTGCCCCTGCTGGCCGCGCTGCCCGGCGTGCAGGTAGCCCCCGCCAAGGGCGGCATGTACGCCTTCTTCCGCCTCGAAGGCTTCGGCGACTCCCTCGACCTCGCCAAGCGCCTGGTCGTCGAAGCCGGCCTCGGCCTGGCCCCCGGCAATGCCTTCGCCCCCGAAGCCCAGGGCTGGCTGCGCTGGTGCTTCGCCTCCAAGGACCCGCAGCGGCTGGTCCAAGGTGTGGAGCGCCTCAAAACCTGGCTATCCAAACAGTAGAAGGGCACCAGGGGGGCGAGGCCGCAGGCGAGCCGCCCGTTCCAGAGATGCCGCGGAACCGGCTCCGCCGGGCCGCAGGCATCGCCCCCGATAGGGGGAGGGAGGAGCGACACGAAGTGCGCGGAGCCTGGGGGCGAGCTATAATGAATGGCTTTGCATGCCGCAAGGCGCACGGCAGGGGCAGTTCCAGCGCCTACCGCAAGTCAAACATCCCGGAACAAAGGAAATTCAATGATCGCAGCCTCCATCAAGGCCGAAGTCGTCAAGGACAACGCCCGCGCCGCCAACGACACCGGCAGCCCCGAAGTGCAAGTCGCACTGCTGACCGCCCGTATCAACGAGCTCACCCCCCACTTCAAGACGCACGCCAAGGACCACCACGGCCGTCGCGGCCTGCTGCGCATGGTGAGCCGCCGCCGCAAGCTCCTGGACTACCTCAAGTCCAAGGATGCCGACCGCTACACCGCGCTGATCGCCAAGCTGGGTCTGCGCAAGTAAATCGAATCGCATGAAAAAACGCCTGGGTTAGTCCGCTAGCTCAGGCGTTTTTTACTTCGCGATCCACTTTCGGAGTGCCAAAACAGAGCGAAGCTGTGTCATTCCAATGAAGTTCCCGCCGAGCTTCGCTGGAATGGCATCGTGTTCTGAGAAGCCTCCGTCCCTGCGGAACCTGCGCCCAATGCAGGTCATCCGCTCTCAAAACAGGAGCAAAACATGAGCCTCTTCAACAAAGTCACCAAGTCCTTCCAATGGGGCGACAAGACCGTCGTCATGGAAACCGGTGAAATCGCCCGCCAGGCCAGCGGCGCCGTGGTGGTCGACATCGACGGCACCGTGATCCTCGCGACCGTGGTCGCCTCCAAGACCGCCAAGCCGGGCCAGGACTTCTTCCCGCTGACCGTCGACTACATCGAGAAGACCTACGCCGCGGGCAAGATCCCCGGCAGCTTCTTCAAGCGCGAAGCCAAGCCCAGCGAACACGAAACCCTGACCAGCCGCCTGATCGACCGCCCGATCCGCCCGCTGTTCCCCGAGGGCTTCCTGAACGAAGTGCATGTGGTCATCCACACGCTGTCGCTCAACCCCGAAGTCGACGCCGACATCGCCGCCATGATCGGCGTGAGCGCCGCGCTGTCGATCTCCGGCATTCCGTTCAGCGGCCCGATCGGTGCTGCCCGCGTGGGCTACATCAACGGCCAGTACGTGCTGAATCCGGGCCAGACCGCCCGCAAGGATTCGCAGATGGACCTCGTCGTGGCCGGCACCGAAGCCGCCGTGCTGATGGTCGAGTCCGAAGCACAGCAACTCAGCGAAGAAATCATGCTGGGCGGCGTGGTGTTCGGCCATGAGCAGGCCAACATCGCGATCAACGCGATCCATGAACTCGTGCGCGACGCCGGCAAGCCGGTGTGGGACTGGCAAGCGCCGGCCGAAGACGAAGCCTTCGTCGCCAAGGTCAAGAGCCTGGCCGAGGAAAAGCTGCGCGCCGTCTACCAGATCCGCAGCAAGCAAGCCCGCACGCAAGCCCTGCGCGAAGCCAATGCCAGCGTGATGAACACGCTGAAGGAAAGCGGCGAGCCCTTCGACGCCGGCAAGGTCAACGACCTGCTGTTCGCTATCGAATCGAAGATCGTCCGCAGCCAGATCCTGTCGGGCGAACCGCGCATCGATGGCCGCGACACGCGCACCGTGCGTCCCATCGAGATCCGCAATTCCGTGCTGCCGCGCACCCACGGCTCGGCGCTGTTCACGCGCGGCGAGACGCAGGGCCTGGTCGTCACCACGCTCGGCACCGAACGCGACGCGCAGCGCATCGACGCGCTGGCCGGCGAGTACGAAGACCGCTTCCTGTTCCACTACAACATGCCTCCCTTTGCCACCGGCGAAGTGGGCCGCATGGGCTCGACCAAGCGCCGCGAAATCGGCCACGGCCGCCTGGCCAAGCGCGCGCTCGTCGCCGTGCTGCCGACCAAGGAAGAGTTCCCCTATACCATCCGCGTGGTGTCTGAAATCACCGAATCCAACGGCTCCTCGTCGATGGCCTCGGTGTGCGGCGGCTGCCTCTCGATGATGGACGCCGGCGTGCCGATGAAGGCCCACGTGGCCGGCATCGCCATGGGCCTCATCAAGGAAGACAACCGCTTTGCGGTGCTGACCGACATCCTGGGCGACGAAGATCACCTGGGCGACATGGACTTCAAGGTGGCCGGCACGACCAACGGCATCACCGCACTGCAGATGGACATCAAGATCCAGGGCATCACCAAGGAAATCATGCAGGTCGCACTGGCCCAGGCCAAGGAAGCGCGCATGCACATCCTCGGCAAGATGCAGGAAGCCATGGGCGAGGCCAAGACCGAGGTGTCGCAGTTCGCACCGCGCCTGACCACGCTGAAGATCAACCCCGAGAAGATCCGCGACGTGATCGGCAAGGGTGGCGCGGTCATCCGCGGCCTGCAGGAAGAAACCGGCACGACGATCAACATCGACGAAGACGGCACCATCACCATCGCCTCGACCGACCCTGAAAAGGCCGAGTTCGCCAAGAAGCGCATCGAGCAGATCACGGCCGAAGTCGAAATCGGCAAGGTCTACGAAGGCCCGGTCACCAAGATCCTGGACTTCGGCGCGCTCATCAACCTGCTGCCCGGCAAGGACGGCCTGCTGCACATCAGCCAGATCGCGCACGAGCGCGTCGAGAAGGTGACCGACTACCTGAGCGAAGGCCAGATCGTCAAGGTCAAGGTGCTCGAGACCGACGAAAAGGGCCGCGTCAAGCTGTCCATGAAGGCCCTGACCGAGCGTCCGGCCGGTATGGAATACAGCGAGCGTCCGCCGCGCGAAGACCGTGGCGACCGCGGTGACCGTGGCGGCGAGCGCCGCGAGCGTTCGGACCGCGGCGACCGTGGTGGCGATCGCGGCGAACGCGCTCCGCGTTTCAACAGCGAGCAGCAACAGCAGCCGCGCAGCAACGAGCAGCAGCCGGCACCCGTCGGCGAGCAGCCGTACGCACCGCGCGATTCGCAAGAGTAAGAAGGCAGGGCGCGGCGGCAGACATGCCGCTGCCGTCCCGCTTTCCAGTATTCGCTAACTACGCCCGGAAACGGGCGTTGCAGGCCAAAGACCATGAAAGCCATTGAAATCACTTCGTACGGCGCCCCCGAGGTGCTGCGCGCCGTGGAGCGCCCCGATCCGGTGGCCGGCGTGGGCGAACTGCTGATCCGCGTCGCGGCCAGCGGCGTGAACCGTCCGGACGTGCTGCAGCGCAAGGGGCACTACCCGGTTCCGCCGGGCGCCTCCGACCTGCCGGGCCTCGAAGTGGCCGGCGAGATCGTGTCGGGCGACGCCGCGGCCCTGGCCGAGGCGGGGTTCAAGGTCGGCGACCGCGTCTGCGCGCTGATCGCGGGCGGAGGCTATGCCCAGCTGTGCGTGGCGCCCGTGGCGCAATGCCTGCCGGTGCCCAAGGGCTGGAGCGACATCGAGGCCGCCTCGCTGCCCGAGACCTTCTTCACCGTCTGGAGCAACGTGTTCGAGCGCGGCCGCCTGCAAAAGGGCGAGACCCTGCTGATCCAGGGCGGAACCAGCGGCATCGGCGTGACGGCCATCCAGATCGCCAAGGCGCTGGGTGCCACCGTGATCGCCACGGCCGGCAGCGACGACAAGTGCGAGGCCTGCAAAAAGCTGGGCGCCGACCACGCCATCAACTACCGCACGAGCGACTTCGCCGAAGAAGCGAAGAAGCTCACCGGCGGCAAGGGCGTGGACGTGGTCCTGGACATGGTCGCGGGCGACTACGTGGCACGCGAGATCGAATGCATGGCCGAAGACGGCCGGCTCGTGATCATCGCGGTGCAGGGCGGCGTCAAGAGCGACTTCAATGCGGGCCTGGTGCTGCGCAAGCGGCTGGTGATTACCGGCTCCACACTGCGTCCGCGGCCGGTGGCCTTCAAGGGGGCCATTGCCAAGGCGCTGCGCGAGAAGGTCTGGCCGCTGCTCGAAAGCGGCGCGGTCAAGCCGGTGATCCACAGCACCTTTGCGGCCGATGGCGAACCCAGCGGGGCAGCGCAGGCGCATGCGCTGATGGAATCCAACCAGCACATCGGCAAGATCGTGCTGACATGGTGACGGACAACAACACGATGACCACGAAAAAGAAGCTGATCGCGGGCAACTGGAAGATGAACGGCAGCCTGGCTGCCAACGAGGCGCTGGTGAAGGCCCTGCAGCAGGGCCTGGCCGCGGCGCCGGCCAACTGCGGCATCGCGCTTTGCGCGCCGGCCCCGTATTTCGCGCAGCTGCAATCGCTGCTGGCGGGCTCCTCGGCCATGGCGCTGGGGGCACAGGACATCTCGGCGCATCCGCAGGGTGCGTTCACGGGCGAGCATTCGGCCACCATGCTGAAGGATTTCGGCGTGCGCTATGCCATCGTCGGCCATTCGGAGCGCCGCCAATACCATGGCGAGACCGATGAGGCGGTGGCGGCCAAGGCGGCGGCTGCGCTCGCGAACGGCATCACGCCGATCGTCTGCGTGGGCGAGACGCTGGCCGAACGCGAAGCAGGGCGCACCGAAGAAGTCGTCAAGCGCCAGCTGGCCGCGGTGATCCACGTCAATGGCCATTGCATCAGCGAGATCGTCGTGGCCTACGAGCCGGTCTGGGCCATCGGCACCGGCAAGACGGCCTCGCCGGAACAGGCGCAGGCGGTGCATGCCGTGCTGCGCGCACAGCTGCACCATGCCGCGAGCGAGCACGCCGCCGGCATCTGCATTCTTTATGGCGGCAGCATGAACGCGGCCAACGCCGCGCAGCTCCTGGCGCAGCCCGACATCGACGGCGGCCTGATCGGCGGCGCGTCGCTCAAGGCCCCCGACTTTTTGCAGATCATTTCCGCCGCTTCCCGCTGAACGCGGGCAGTGGCCGATATCAATTAGGAGTAAGAACGAATGAATGTGGTCCTCAATCTACTGGTCGGCGTGCAGATGCTGTCGGCCCTTGCAATGATCGGGCTGATCCTGATCCAGCACGGCAAGGGCGCCGACATGGGTGCGGCCTTCGGCAGCGGCAGCGCGGGCAGCCTGTTCGGTGCGAGCGGCAGTGCGAATTTCCTTTCGCGCACCACGGCAGTGCTGGCGGCGGTATTCTTTGCATGCACCTTGCTGCTGGCCTACTTCAGCCACGCACGGCCTGCGGGCGGCGGCAGCCTGCTGGAGCGCGCGGCCGTCGGTACGCCGGCAACGCCCGCTTCGGGCGCGGCAGGGCAGATTCCGGGCGGCACCTCGGGCGCGGCGCCTGCCGGTGCACCTGCTTCGGCGCCTGCCGCACCCGTTTCGGGCGCGGGCCAGATCCCGAACAAATAATCAAGTTGTTTTCATGAAGCTGTCAGTGAGAAACTGCTTCATTTCAGGGTAAACTCTAAAGCTGTTCGGAAAGCCAAACACCTTTCCAGGTACCTCATGCCATCCGAACAAAAAACCGCGGTCGTGGTGAAATTGGTAGACACGCTATCTTGAGGGGGTAGTGGCGAAAGCTGTGCGAGTTCGAGTCTCGCCGACCGCACCAAATCTCACCGGCAGAAAACCTCATCCAGAGTGTTTTCCTGCCGGTGGCAAGCGGTGAAAAATCTCCCGATGAACCTCGATTCCTATCTCCCCGTCCTCTTGTTCATTTTGGTCGGTGTCGGTGTAGGTGTCGCACCGCAAGTCATCGGCTACATCCTGGGTCCCAACCGGCCCGACGCGGCGAAGAACGCTCCCTACGAGTGCGGCTTCGAGGCCTTCGAGGATGCGCGCATGAAATTCGACGTGCGCTATTACCTCGTCGCCATTCTCTTCATCCTGTTCGATCTCGAGATTGCCTTTCTCTTTCCATGGGCCATTGCGCTCAAGGAAATCGGCGCCGTCGGCTTCTGGGCCATGATGATCTTTCTCGCCATCCTCGTCGTGGGCTTTGCCTACGAGTGGAAAAAAGGCGCGCTCGACTGGGAATGACAAGGAATCGACAAAATGGCCATTGAAGGCGTCATGAAGGAAGGCTTCGTCACCACCACCTACGACTCGGTGGTGAACTGGGCGAAGACCGGATCACTTTGGCCGATGACTTTCGGTCTGGCCTGCTGTGCCGTCGAAATGATGCACGCAGGCGCAGCCCGCTACGACATCGACCGTTTCGGCATGCTGTTCCGGCCCAGCCCGCGCCAGTCCGATCTGATGATCGTGGCCGGCACGCTGTGCAACAAGATGGCGCCGGCACTGCGCAAGGTCTACGACCAGATGCCCGAGCCGCGCTGGGTTCTTTCCATGGGCTCGTGCGCCAACGGCGGCGGTTACTACCACTACAGCTATTCGGTGGTGCGCGGCTGCGACCGCATCGTGCCGGTGGATGTCTACGTGCCGGGTTGCCCGCCCACCGCCGAAGCGCTGCTCTACGGCGTGATCCAGCTGCAGCAGAAGATTCGCCGCACCAACACCATTGCGCGCGCCTGAGGGATTGCCGACGATGACTGATTTTGCAATTTCGCCGGAGGTGCTGCGCGCCACCATTGCCGAGACGCTTGGCGCTCGCGCCAAGAGCGTGACGCTCGCACTGGGCGAGGTAACCGTAGTGGTTGCTGCCGACGCCTATATCGAGGCGGCCATGCTGCTGCGCGATGCGCCCGGCTGCCGCTTCGAGCAGCTGATCGACCTCTGCGGCATGGACTACTCCGACTACCGCGAAGGCGAGTGGCAGGGCGAGCGCTATGGCGTCGTCACGCACCTGCTGTCGGTGAGCCTCAACCAGCGCGTGCGCCTCAAGGTGTTTGCGCCGAACGAAGACCTGCCCGTGGTCGACTCGCTCCAGCCCGTGTGGAACGCTGCCACCTGGTTCGAGCGCGAAGCCTTCGACCTCTACGGCATCGTGTTCGAAGGCCACGACGACCTGCGCCGCATCCTGACCGACTACGGCTTCATCGGCCATCCGTTCCGCAAGGACTTTCCGGTGTCGGGCCACGTCGAGATGCGCTACGACGAAGAGCAGAAGCGCGTGGTCTACCAGCCGGTATCGATCGAGCCCCGCGAAATCACGCCGCGCGTGATCCGCGAAGACAACTACGGCAGCGGTTTGCACTGATATGGCCGAAATCAAGAACTACACACTCAACTTCGGTCCCCAGCATCCGGCCGCCCACGGCGTGCTGCGCCTGGTGCTCGAGCTCGACGGCGAAGTGATCCAGCGCGCCGATCCGCACATCGGCCTCCTGCACCGCGCAACCGAAAAGCTCGCCGAATCGCGCACCTTCATCCAGTCGCTGCCGTACATGGACCGTCTCGACTACGTGTCGATGATGAGCAACGAGCACGCCTACTGCCTCGCCATCGAGCGGATGATGGGCCTGGACGTGCCGATCCGCGCGCAGTACATCCGCGTGATGTTCGCCGAGATCACCCGGCTGCTGAACCACCTCCTGTGGCTCGGCGCACACGGCCTGGATTGCGGCGCGATGAACATGCTCATCTACTGCTTCCGCGAGCGTGAAGACCTGTTCGACATGTACGAAGCCGTGTCGGGCGCGCGCATGCATGCGGCGTACTTCCGCCCGGGCGGCGTCTACCGCGACCTGCCCGATGCGATGCCGCAGTACAAGGTCAGCAAGATCAAGAACGCGAAGGCGATCGAGAAGCTCAACGAGAACCGCCGGGGCTCGCTGCTCGACTTCATCGACGACTTCTGCAAGCGCTTCCCCGGAATGGTCGACGAGTACGAAACGCTGCTCACCGACAACCGCATCTGGAAGCAGCGCACCGTGGGCATCGGCGTCGTGACGCCGGAGCGCGCGCTGAACCTCGGCTTCACCGGCCCCATGCTGCGCGGCTCGGGCGTCGAATGGGACCTGCGCAAGAAGCAGCCCTACGACGTCTACGACCAGATGCAGTTCGACGTGCCGGTCGGCAAGACCGGCGACTGCTACGACCGCTATCTCGTGCGCGTGGAAGAAATGCGCCAGGCCAACAGGATCATCCAGCAGTGCTCGGCCTGGCTGCGCGCCAACCCCGGCCCGGTGATCACCGACAACCACAAGGTCGCCGCGCCCGCGCGCGAATCGATGAAGGCGAACATGGAGGAGCTGATCCACCATTTCAAGCTCTTCACCGAAGGCTTCCATGTGCCCGAAGGCGAAGCCTATGCCGCCGTCGAGCACCCGAAGGGCGAGTTCGGCATCTACCTGGTGAGCGACGGCGCCAACAAGCCGTACCGCCTGAAGATCCGCGCGCCCGGCTTCCCGCACCTCGCCGCCCTCGACGAAATGTCGCGCGGCCACATGATCGCCGACGCTGTCGCGGTGATCGGCACGATGGACATCGTGTTCGGCGAAATCGACAGGTGAGAAAGAGCGAATGACGACTTCCTCGACCCACCATGACACGGCGCCCTCGGCGCCTTCCGCTCCTCTGAAGCCCGCGATTCTCGAGCGCTTTGCGCGCGAGGTCGCCAAGTACCCCGAAGCCGGCAAGCAGTCGGCCGTGATGGCTTGCCTGGCCATCGTGCAGCAGGACGAAGGCTTCATCAGCATGCAGCGCGAGCGCGAGATCGCCGAGTACCTCGGCATGGCGCCGATCGCCGTGCACGAGGTCACGACCTTCTACAACATGTACAACCAGCATCCGGTGGGCAAGTTCAAGCTCAACGTTTGCACCAACCTGCCGTGCCAGCTGCGCGACGGCGTCACTGCGCTGGTCCACCTCGAGAAGAAGCTCGGCATCAAGATGGGCGAGACCACGGCCGACGGCATGTTCACGCTGCAGCAGAGCGAATGCCTGGGCGCCTGCGCCGATTCGCCCGTGATGCTGGTCAACGACCGCACCATGTGCAGCTTCATGAGCAACGAGAAGCTCGACCAGCTCATCGACGGGCTGCGTGCTTCCACCAAAGGGGAGGCCGCCTGATGTCGCCCGAACAAGTGCTCCAGCAATTCCAGGCCACGGGCGTCCAGACCTGTTTCCATGACCGCCACATCGAGCCGCAGATCTATGCCGGCCTGAACGGCACCAACTGGCGCCTGGCCGACTACGAGGCGCGCGGTGGCTACAAGGCGCTGCGCAAGATCCTCACCGAGGGCCTCACGCCCGACCAGGTGATCGCCGAAGTCAAGGCCTCGGGCCTGCGCGGCCGCGGCGGCGCGGGCTTCCCCACGGGCCTGAAGTGGAGCTTCATGCCCCGCCAGTTCCCGGGCCAGAAGTACCTCGTCTGCAACTCCGACGAAGGCGAGCCGGGTACCTGCAAGGACCGCGACATCCTGCAGTTCAACCCGCACATCGTGATCGAAGGCATGGCCATCGCCGCGTATGCGATGGGCATCAGCGTGGGCTACAACTACATCCACGGCGAGATCTTCCAGAGCTACGACCGCTTCGAGGAAGCCCTCGAAGAAGCGCGCGCCGCCGGCTATCTCGGCGACAAGATCATGGGCAGCACGTACAACTTCCAGTTGCACGCGGCCCACGGCTTCGGTGCCTACATCTGCGGTGAGGAAACCGCGCTGCTCGAATCGCTCGAAGGCAAGAAGGGCCAGCCGCGCTTCAAGCCGCCGTTCCCGGCGAGCTTCGGCCTCTACGGCAAGCCGACCACCATCAACAACACCGAGACCTTCGCGGCGGTGCCCTGGATCATCAACAACGGCGGCCAGGCCTACCTCGAATGCGGCAAGCCGAACAACGGCGGCACCAAGATCTACTCGGTGAGCGGCGACGTCGAGCTGCCGGGCAACTACGAGGTGCCCATGGGCACGCCGTTCTCCAAGCTGCTCGAACTGTGCGGCGGCGTGCGCAAGGGCCGCACGCTCAAGGCCGTGATCCCCGGCGGATCGTCGTCGCCGGTGCTGCCGGCTTCGATCATGATGGAATGCACGATGGACTACGACTCCATCGCCAAGGCCGGCTCCATGCTGGGCTCGGGCGCGGTGATCGTGATGGACGACAGCCGCTCGATGGTCGAGTCGCTGCGGCGCCTCTCGTACTTCTACATGCACGAATCCTGCGGCCAGTGCACGCCGTGCCGCGAAGGCACGGGCTGGCTGTACCGCGTGGTGGACCGCATCCACAACGGGCAGGGCAGGGCGTCGGACATGGACCTCTTGAACTCCGTGGCAGACAACATCCAGGGCCGCACCATCTGCGCGCTCGGCGACGCGGCGGCCATGCCGGTGCGCGCCATGATCAAGCACTTCCGTCACGAGTTCGAGGCCCTGATCCCGGGCTACGTCCCGAAGGCGCCGGTCCAAGCCTGAGCGCGAGAAGAAACATACTCATGATCGAAATCGAACTCGACGGCAAGAAGGTCGAAGTGACCGAAGGCAGCATGGTGATGCATGCGGCCGACAAGGCGGGCACCTACATCCCGCACTTCTGCTATCACAAGAAGCTCAGCATCGCGGCCAACTGCCGCATGTGCCTGGTCGACGTGGAAAAGGCGCCCAAGCCGATGCCGGCCTGCGCCACGCCCGTCACGCAGGGCATGATCGTTCGCACCAAGAGCGAAAAGGCCATCAAGGCGCAGCAGTCGGTCATGGAGTTCCTCCTGATCAACCACCCGCTCGATTGCCCGATCTGCGACCAGGGCGGCGAGTGCCAGCTGCAGGACCTGGCCGTGGGCTACGGCGGCTCTTCTTCGCGCTACGAAGAAGAAAAGCGCGTCGTCTTCCACAAGGACGTCGGCCCGCTGATCAGCATGGAAGAGATGAGCCGCTGCATCCATTGCACGCGCTGCGTCCGCTTCGGCCAGGAAGTGGCCGGCGTGATGGAGCTCGGCATGACCCAGCGCGGCGAGCACTCCGAGATCGAAACCTTCCTCGGCGATTCGGTCGACTCCGAACTGTCGGGCAACATGATCGACATCTGCCCGGTCGGCGCGCTCACGAGCAAGCCGTTCCGCTACAGCGCCCGTACCTGGGAACTGTCGCGCCGCAAGTCGGTGAGCCCGCACGATTCCACCGGTTCCAACCTGATCGTCCAGGTCAAGAACAACCGCGTGATGCGCGTGGTGCCGCTCGAGAACGAAGAAGTCAACGAGTGCTGGATTGCCGACCGCGACCGCTTCTCGTACGAAGCGCTCAACGGCCCCGAGCGCCTCACGCAGCCCATGCTCAAGCAGGGCGGCCAGTGGCAGCAGGTCGACTGGCAGACCGCGCTCGAATATGTGGCCAATGGCCTCAAGCAGATCAAGGCCGACCACGGTGCGCAAAGCATCGGCACGCTGGTGAGCCCGCACAGCACGCTCGAAGAGCTGCAACTGGCCGCCATGCTCACGCGTGAGCTCGGCAGCGACAACATCGACTATCGCCTGCGCAATGCCGAATTCACGGCCTTCGAAGGCGTGCGCTGGCTCGGCACCTCGATTGCATCGCTCACGCAACTGCAGCGCGCGCTGGTCGTCGGTTCGAACCTGCGCAAGGACCATCCGCTGTTCGCGCAGCGCATCCGCCAGGCCGTGCGCAAGGGCGCCGCGCTGTCGGTGATCACCTCGGCCGGCCTGATGGCCGACCGCGACGCGTGGGCCATCAGCGTGGCGCAGTCGACCATCGCCGAGGCCGGCCAGTGGGTCGAGGCACTCGCTGCCGTCGCTGCCGCCATCGGCAAGACCAACGGCGCGACCGCCCCGCTGGCACCCAGGAACGAGCCCGACGCCGCCGCACAAGCCATCGCAGCCTCGCTGCTCGGCGGCGAGCGCAAGGCCATCCTGCTCGGCAATGCCGCCGCCCACCATGCAGAGGCCAGCAGCCTGCTGGCCCTTGCCAACTGGATCGGCGCGCAGACCGGCGCCACCGTCGGCTACCTGACCGAAGCCGCCAACACCGTGGGCGCGCAGCTCGTCGGCGCGTTCCCGAAGAACGGCGGCCTCGATGCCGGCCGCATGCTGGCCGCGGGCTCGGGCCTCAAGGCCGTGCTGCTGCTCAACAACGAACCGGTGTTCGACTCGGCCGCGGGCGCCGCAGCCGCCGACGCCATCGGCAATGCCCAGATGGTCGTCACGCTGAGTCCCTTCAAGGCCAACCTCGAGTTCAGCGACGTGCTGCTGCCGATCGCGCCATTCACCGAGACGCCGGGCACCTTCGTCAATGCCGAAGGCCGCGTGCAGGGCTTCCATGCCGTCGTGAAGCCGCAAGGCGAGACGCGTCCGGCCTGGAAGGTGCTGCGCGTGCTGGCCAACCTGCTCGGCCTGCCGGGCTTTGCATTCGAATCGACGGCTGACGTGCTGCGCACCATCGGCGACAGCGGCGCCGTGCCGGCCAACGCGCTGGACAACGCCACCGCCGCCAAGGCCGTCGCTTCCAGCGGTGCCGCTCCCGCGCCCGTGGTTGCGAGCATCTATCAACTCGACTCGATCGTGCGCCGCGCGCCGTCGCTGCAACTCACCGCCGATGCGCGCAACGCATCGGCTGCTCCGGCCCGTGCCGAGGAGGCATTGGCATGATCGACGCAGTGCATGCTTTCGGCCAGGGACTGGTCCACGCGGGCTGGTGGACGGGCCTGGCCTGGCCCGTGATCTGGACGCTGATCAAGATCATCGTGGTCGTGCTTCCGCTGATGGGGGCCGTGGCCTACCTCACGCTGTGGGAGCGCAAGGCGATCGGCTTCACGCAGATCCGCATCGGCCCGAACCGCATCGGACCGCTGGGCCTGCTGCAGCCCATCGCCGACGCGCTCAAGCTGATGACCAAGGAAATCATTCTTCCGACGGTCGCCAACAAGGGCCTGTTCCTGCTCGGCCCGATCATGACCATCATGCCGGCGCTGGTCGCATGGGCCGTGATTCCCTTCGGCCCCGACGTGGCGCTGGCCAACATCAACGCCGGCCTGCTGTTCGTGATGGCCATCACCTCGCTCGAGGTCTACGGCGTGATCATCGCGGGCTGGGCATCGAACTCGAAGTACGCCTTCCTGGGCGCGCTGCGCGCCTCGGCACAGATGGTGAGCTACGAGATCGCGATGGGCTTCTGCTTCGTCGTGGTGCTGATGGTCTCGGCCAGCCTGAACATGACCGACATCGTGACGGGGCAGGGCAAGGGCACCTTCGCCGACATGGGCATCGGCTTCCTGTCGTGGAACTGGCTGTCGCTGCTGCCGATCTTCGTCGTCTACTTCATCTCGGGCCTGGCGGAAACCAACCGCCACCCCTTCGACGTGGTCGAAGGCGAGTCCGAGATCGTTGCGGGCCACATGATCGAGTACTCGGGCATGAGCTTCGCGATGTTCTTCCTGGCCGAGTACGCCAACATGTGGCTGGTCTCGATCCTGTGCACCGTGCTGTTCCTCGGCGGATGGCTGCCGCCGTTCGAGTTCCTGAGCTTCATCCCGGGCTGGATCTGGCTCGGTGCCAAGACCTTCTGCGTGGTCACCATGTTCCTGTGGGTCCGATCCACCTTCCCGCGCTTCCGCTATGACCAGATCATGCGGCTCGGCTGGAAGATCTTCATTCCGGTCACGCTCGTGTGGCTGGTCGTGGTCGGTGCCTGGATGCAGACCCCGTTCAACATCTGGAAATAACTGGAAGCGCCAACATCATGACTGCTGCGCATACCGCCGGCGCGCTCGCGCGCCCTTCCAAGCTCGCATCCGCGCCGTTCTCGCTCAAGGACTTCCTGGGCAGCTTCATGCTGTTCGAGCTGTTCAAGGGCCTGGCCATCACCGGCAAGTACGCCTTCGCCCGCAAGATCACGGTGCAGTTCCCCGAAGAGAAGACGCCGCTGTCGCCGCGCTTTCGCGGCCTGCACGCGCTGCGGCGCTATGAGAACGGCGAAGAGCGCTGCATTGCCTGCAAGCTCTGCGAAGCCGTGTGCCCGGCGCTGGCCATCACCATCGAATCCGATGTGCGCGACGACGGCTCGCGCCGCACCACGCGCTACGACATCGACCTGACCAAGTGCATCTTCTGCGGCTTCTGCGAAGAGAGCTGCCCGGTCGATTCGATCGTGGAAACCCACATCTTCGAATACCACGGCGAAAAGCGCGGCGACCTGTACTTCACCAAGGACATGCTGCTGGCCGTGGGCGACCGCTACGAAAAAGAAATTGCAGCGAACAAGGCGGCCGACGCCAAGTACCGCTGATCCCGCTCAGCCCGAACCCCGTACCAATTCGAATTCCAATGGACGTCAAGACCGGTCTGTTCTATCTGTTTGCCGCGGTGCTGCTGTTCGCAGCCTTCCGCGTCATCACCGCCCGCAATCCCGTGTACGCCGCGCTGTACCTGGTGCTGGCCTTCTTCCAGGCTTCGGCGATCTGGCTCTTGCTGCGCGCCGAGTTCCTGGCGATCTCGCTGGTGCTCGTCTACGTGGGGGCGGTGATGGTGCTGTTCCTGTTCGTCGTGATGATGCTGGACATCAACGTCGACGGCCTGCGGCAGGGCTTCTGGAAGCACTTTCCGCTGGCAGCCGGCGTGGGCGCGCTGATTGCGCTCGAAATGGCCGCCGTGCTGATGGGCGGCTTCCGACTGGAGGCACCGCGCGCCGGTGCCGCCGCGGCAGCCCACGGCTCGAACACGCTCGAGCTCGGCAAGCTGCTGTACTCCGAGTACCTGTATCCGCTGGAGATCGCGGCCGTCATCCTGCTCGTGGCGATCGTGGCGGCCATTGCGCTCACGCTGCGCACCCGCAAGGACAGCAAGTACGTCAACCCCTCCGACCAGGTGCGCGTGAAGGCGCGGGACCGCGTGCGCATCGTGCAGATGCCGGTCACGCGCGCCGCCGAACCCGTGGTGGAAGCACCCGCAGACGCAGCTGCGGCAAAGGAAAACAAGGCATGACGCTCACGCTCGGACACTTCCTATCGCTCGGCGCCATGCTCTTTGCGCTGTCGGTGATCGGCATCTTCCTGAACCGCAAGAACCTCATCGTGCTGCTGATGGCCATCGAGCTGATGCTGCTTGCGGTGAACATGAACTTCGTGGCGTTCTCGTACTACCTGGGCGACATGCACGGCCAGATCTTCGTGTTCTTCATCCTGACGGTGGCCGCGGCCGAGTCGGCCATCGGCCTTGCGCTGCTGGTCCTGCTGTTCCGCAACAAGTCGAACATCAACGTGGACGAACTCAACTCGCTCAAGGGTTGAAAGCAACATGAGCGCAACCCTTTCCGCATCCACCCTGCTGGCCGTTCCGCTGGCACCCCTGGTCGGCGCCGTCGTCGCCGGCCTGTTCGGCACCAAGTTCGGCGGCAATCACATCGGCCGCAAGGTCACGCATTCGCTGACCATCCTCGGCGTGCTCGTCGCCTTCATCATCTCGGCCATGACGCTCAAGAGCGTGGTGGCCGACGGCGCCCGCTTCAACGCCACCATCTATGAATGGATGGTGGTGGGCGGCCTGAAGATGGAAGTCGGCTTCCTGGTCGACGGCCTCACGGCCATGATGATGTGCGTGGTGACCTTCGTCTCGCTGATGGTGCACGTCTACACCATCGGCTACATGGAAGAAGACGAGGGCTACAACCGCTTCTTCGCCTACATCTCGCTGTTCACCTTCTCGATGCTGATGCTCGTCATGAGCAACAACATGCTCCAGCTGTTCTTCGGCTGGGAGGCGGTGGGCCTGGTGTCGTACCTGCTGATCGGCTTCTGGTTCAACAAGCCGACCGCGATCTTCGCGAACATGAAGGCCTTCCTGGTCAACCGCGTGGGCGACTTCGGCTTCATCCTGGGCATCGGCCTGATCGCCGCCTACGCCGGCACGCTGAACTACGGCGAAGCCTTCGCCAAGGCCAACACGCTGGCCGGCATCACCTTCCCCGGCACCGAGTGGATGCTGGTGACCGTGATCTGCATCTGCCTGTTCATCGGCGCCATGGGCAAGAGCGCGCAGTTCCCGCTGCACGTGTGGCTGCCCGACTCGATGGAAGGCCCGACGCCCATCTCCGCGCTGATCCACGCCGCAACCATGGTGACGGCCGGCATCTTCATGGTGGCGCGCATGTCGCCGCTGTTCGAACTCAGCGACACGGCCCTGAGCTTCATCCTGGTGATCGGTGCCATCACGGCGCTGTTCATGGGTTTCCTCGGCATCATCCAGAACGACATCAAGCGCGTGGTCGCGTACTCGACGCTCTCGCAGCTGGGCTACATGACGGTGGCGCTCGGTGCCTCGGCCTACTCGGTCGCGGTGTTCCACCTGATGACGCATGCCTTCTTCAAGGCGCTGCTGTTCCTTGGCGCGGGCTCGGTGATCATCGGCATGCACCACAACCAGGACATCCGCTGGATGGGCGGCGTGCGCAAGTACATGCCGATCACCTGGATCACCTCGCTCCTGGGTTCGCTCGCGCTGATCGGCACGCCGTTCTTCGCCGGCTTCTACTCGAAGGACAGCATCATCGAAGCGGTGCACGAAAGCCACCTGTGGGGCGCGCAGTTCGCCTACTACGCGGTGCTGGCGGGCGTGTTCGTGACGGCGTTCTATTCGTTCCGCATGTACTTCCTGGTGTTCCACGGCAAGGAGCGCTACGACCAGAACCCCGACGCGCACCACCACGACGAACATGCGGAGCACGACGACGACCATGGCCATGGCCACAAGCCGCACGAATCGCCCTGGGTGGTGTGGCTGCCGCTGGTGCTGCTGGCGATCCCGTCGGTGGTGATCGGCTTCATGACGATCGAGCCGATGCTCTTTGGCGAGTTCTTCAAGGACGCCATCGCCGTCGACGCAAACAAGCACCATGCCATGACGGAGCTCGCAGAAGCCTTCCACGGCCCGATGGCCATGGCGATCCATGGCCTGCAGACCCCGCCGTTCTGGCTGGCCCTGGCCGGCGTGGTGCTCTCGTTCTACATGTACATGGTCAACCCGGCGCTGCCGGCCGCGATCAAGCGCGCCTTCGGCCCGGTCTACCGCCTGCTCGACAACAAGTACTACCTCGACTGGATCAACGAGAACATCATCGCCCGCGGTGCGCGTGCCTTCGGCACCGGGCTGTGGAAGGGCGGCGACCAGGCGCTGATCGACGGTGCGGTGGTCAACGGCTCGTGGAAGGTGGTTGGCCGCGTCTCCGGCGCGGTGCGCTGGCTGCAGTCGGGCTACATCTATCACTACGCCTTCGCGATGCTGCTCGGCATCTTCATCCTGATGACGTACTTCGTCTGGTTCAAACGCTGAGCTTTAGCGCTGGAGAAAAACAAAAATGGGTTTGTTGAGCCTTGCCATCTGGGTGCCGATCGCATTCGGTGTCGCGTTGCTGGCGTTCGGCCGTGACGAGCATGCCAGGGGCGTGCGCTGGGTCGCGCTGGTCGGCGCGATCGTGAGCTTCCTGGTGACCGTGCCGCTTTACACGGGCTTCGAGAACGGCACTGCCGCGATGCAGTTCGTCGAGAAAGGCAGCTGGATCGCGCGCTTCAATGTCAACTACCACCTGGGTGTCGACGGCCTGTCGCTCTGGCTGGTGCTGCTGACCTCGTTCATCACCGTGGTGGTCGTGATCTCGGCCTGGGAAGTGATCACCGAGCGCGTGAACCAGTACATGGGCGCGTTCCTGATCCTCTCGGGCTTCATGATCGGCGTGTTCGCCGCGCTGGACGGCATCCTGTTCTACGTGTTCTTCGAAGCCACGCTGATCCCGATGTACCTGATCATCGGCATCTGGGGCGGCCCGAACAAGATCTACGCGGCCTTCAAGTTCTTCATCTACACCTTGCTCGGCTCCCTGCTGATGCTGGTGGCGCTGATCTACCTGTACAACAAGTCGGGCGGCAGCTTCGACATCCTGAGCTGGCACAAGCTGCCGCTGGGCTCGACGGCGCAGACCTTCCTGTTCTTCGCGTTCTTTGCCGCCTTCGCCGTCAAGGTGCCGATGTGGCCGGTCCACACCTGGCTGCCGGACGTGCACGTCGAGGCGCCGACCGGCGGCTCGGCCGTGCTGGCCGCGATCATGCTGAAGCTCGGCGCCTACGGCTTCCTGCGCTTCTCGATGCCGATCGCACCCGATGCCTCGCACGAATGGGCCTGGCTCATGATCGCGCTGTCGCTGATCGCGGTGATCTACGTCGGCCTGGTGGCGCTGGTGCAGGAAGACATGAAGAAGCTCGTGGCCTACTCGTCGGTTGCCCACATGGGCTTCGTGACGCTCGGCTTCTTCATCTTCAACGAGCTGGGCGTGTCCGGCGGCATCGTGCAGATGATTGCCCACGGCTTCGTCTCGGGCGCCATGTTCCTTGGCATCGGCGTGCTCTACGACCGCGTGCATTCGCGCCAGATCGCCGACTACGGCGGCGTGGTCAACACCATGCCCAAGTTCGCCGCGTTCGCGCTGCTGTTCGCCATGGCCAATTGCGGCCTGCCGGGCACCGCCGGTTTCGTGGGCGAGTGGATGGTCATCCTGGGTGCGGTCAAGTCCAACTTCTGGATCGGCGCCGGCGCCGCCACCGCGCTGATCTTCGGCGCGGCCTACACCCTGTGGATGTACAAGCGCGTGTACCTCGGCCCGGTCGGCAACGACCACGTCAAGGAACTCACCGACATCAATGCCCGCGAATTCCTGATGCTGTCGCTGCTGGCCATTGCCGTGCTGTGGATGGGCATCCATCCGAAGCCGTTCACCGATGTGATGGACGCTTCCGTGACCGAGCTTCTTCGCCACGTGGCGATCTCGAAGCTGCCCTGATATGACCCCCACGTTTGCGGCTACGCCGCTGCTCTGCCCCCCGAGGGGGCCCTGGACCGGCTTGGGGCGGCCCTGCGCCGTCCAGCCACGCTGAAGAAGAGAACGAGATGATTGACAAACTCAGCTGGGTCGCGATCTACCCCGAAATCGTGCTGCTGGTCATGGCCTGCATCATTGCGCTGGTCGACCTGTCGAGCACCAGTGCGCAGCGCACGCGCACCTACATCCTGACGCTGCTCACGCTGGCCGCGGTGGCCGTGCTCACCGGCCTTGCCGCCAACGACGGCAAGACGGTCTACGGCTTCGGCGGCATGGTCGTGAGCGACCCCATGGGCAACTGGCTCAAGTGCTTTGCCACCGTGGCCCTGATGGTCACGCTGGTCTACGGACGGCCCTATGCGGCGGACCGCGACATGCTGCGCGGCGGCGAGATGTTCACCATCGGCATGTTCGCGCTGCTGGGCATGTTCGTGATGATCTCGGGCAGCAACTTCCTCTTGATCTACCTGGGCCTCGAACTGCTCACGCTGTCGAGCTATGCGCTGGTGGCGCTGCGCCGCGACAACGCGGTGGCCAGCGAAGCGGCCATGAAGTACTTCGTGCTCGGCGCCATGGCCAGCGGCTTCCTGCTCTATGGCCTGTCGATGCTGTACGGCGCGACCGGTTCGCTCGACACCAACGAAGTGTTCAAGATCATCGCGAGCGGCAAGGTGAACCACCAGGTGCTGGTGTTCGGCCTGGTGTTCATCGTGGCGGGCCTGGCCTTCAAGGTGGGGGCGGCGCCTTTCCACATGTGGGTGCCCGACGTCTACCAGGGCGCTCCGACGGCGGTCACGCTGCTGATCGGCGCGGCGCCCGAGCTGGCCGCCTTTGCCATCATCATCCGCCTGCTGGTGGAAGGGCTGCTGCCGCTGGCCATCGACTGGCAGCAGATGCTGGCGCTCCTGGCCATCGCCTCGCTGCTGGTGGGCAACCTGGCCGCCATCGCGCAGACCAACCTCAAGCGCATGCTGGCCTACTCGACCATTGCGCAGATGGGCTTCATGCTGCTCGGCCTGGTGGCGGGCGTGGTCAACGGCAACACCTACAACGCACAGTTCGCCTACAGCGCCTCGATGTTCTACATCGTGACCTACGTGCTGACCACGCTGGCGAGCTTCGGCATCATCCTGCTGCTGGCGCGCGAGGGTTTCGAAAGCGAAGAGATCACCGACCTGGCCGGCCTGAACCAGCGCAGCCCGCTGTACGCCGGCGTGATGGCCATCGCGATGTTCTCGCTCGCGGGCCTGCCGCCGCTGGTCGGTTTCTACGCCAAGCTGGCGGTGCTGCAGGCGCTGATCGCCTCGGGCCAGGCGCTCTACATCGGCCTGGCGGTGTTTGCGG
The DNA here is from genome assembly GCF_041154435.1 of Variovorax sp. V116. Lineage (NCBI taxonomy): Bacteria > Pseudomonadati > Pseudomonadota > Betaproteobacteria > Burkholderiales > Comamonadaceae > Variovorax > Variovorax sp. V116. Next base: position 3,560,584 of record NZ_AP028661.1, on the reverse strand, counting down.
TGGTCATGTCGCTGATCGGCGCCTTCTACTACCTGCGCGTGGTCAAGGTCATGTACTTCGACGCTCCGGTCACGGCCAGCACCGTGTCGGCGCCGCGCGACGTGCGCACCGTGCTGTCGATCAACGGCCTGCTGATCCTCGTGCTGGGCATCGTGCCCGGCGGCCTCATGACGCTGTGCGCCAAGGCCATCGTGGCCACGCTGGCGAACTGACCCCGGCCCGCCCACGGTGTCGCAAACCGCATCGGTCTGGGTCGTTCTGCTGGTGGCGCTGCTGGCGGCCAACCTGCCGTTCTTCAATGACCGGCTGTTCGGCGTCGTGCCCCTGGCCACGCGGCCCAAGCCTCTGGCTGTGCGGCTCGCCGAACTGGTGGTGCTGTACTTCGCCGCGGGCGGCGTGGGCTTGCTGTTCGAAAGCCGGGCAGGGCAGATCGCCCCCCAGGGCTGGGAGTTCTACGCGGTGACCGGCGCGCTTTTCATCGTGCTGGCCTTTCCAGGGTTCACCTGGCGCTACCTCATGAAGCACAGGCACGGATGACCGACATGACTTCTCCCATTGCCGATTCGCACCTGAAGGAAGAACGCACGGCCAGCGAGGTGCTGGTCAAGGGCAACTTCCTCCAGGTCTGCCGCGACACCGTGCGCCTGCCCGACGGCCACAGCGCCACGCGCGAGTACGTGATCCACCCGGGCGCGGTGGTGGTGATTCCGCTGCTCGACGACGGCCGCGTGGTGCTGGAGCGGCAGTACCGCTATCCGGTCGGGCACGTGATGGTCGAGTTTCCGGCCGGCAAGCTCGATGCGGGCGAAGACCCGCTGGTGTGCGGCCAGCGCGAACTGCTCGAGGAAACCGGCTACACCGCGAGCGAATGGGCCTACGCCGGCGCCATGCACCTGGCCGTGGCGTATTCCACCGAGATCATCCACATCTACTTTGCGCGCGGCCTGTCGCTCGGCAAGCGGCAGCTCGATCATGGCGAGTTTCTCGACGTGTTCACGGCCACGCCGGCCGAAGTTGCGCTCTGGTGCCGCGACGGCACGCTCACCGATGCCAAGTCGCTGACCTGCACGCTGTGGCTGCAGAACGTTCTTTCGGGTGCATGGTCACTCGATTGGCAAGCCACCGCTTCGCAGGGCGGCGCGGGATAATCCGCGCATGAAGGTTCTCGATCTGCGCTGCTCGCATGGCCACGGCTTCGAAGGCTGGTTTGCGTCCAATGAGGCTTTCGAAACCCAGCTGGCCGCCGGACTGGTGGAATGCCCGGTGTGTGCCGACACGCGCATCGTCAAGCTGCTGAGCGCGCCGCGCCTGAACCTGGGCAACGCGAAGGCGCCGGCAGAGGCCGCTGCGGCATCGGCATTGCCATCTTCGGTGCCCGCCAAGGCCCAGCTCCCGGCCGAACAGTCCCCGGAGGCCCGCTGGATGCGCGCCGTGCGCGAGGTTCTCGCAAAGACCGAGGACGTGGGCGACCGTTTTGCCGACGAGGCGCGAAGGATGCACTACGGCGAAGCCGAAGAGCGCGGCATCCGCGGCCAGGCGACCCGCGAGCAGGCCGAGGCGCTGCTCGAAGAGGGCATTCCGGTGATGGCCCTGCCCATCCCCGCAGCGCTCAAGGAAACGCTGCAGTAGCCTGCAGCCGGTCCAGCATCAAGCCGTGAACTGCAGCGCGGCCAGGCGGGCATAGACCCCGCCTTGCGCCACCAGCGTGGCGTGCGTTCCCTGTTCGACGATGCCGCCATGGTCCAGCACGATGATGCGGTCGGCCTTCTGCACGGTGGCCAGGCGGTGCGCAATCACCAGCGTTGTGCGGCCTTCCATGGCCGATTCGAGCGCCGCCTGCACCATGCGCTCGCTCTCCGCGTCGAGTGCGCTGGTGGCTTCGTCGAGCAGCAGCAGCGGCGGGTTCTTGAGGATGGCGCGCGCAATCGCGATGCGCTGGCGCTGTCCGCCCGACAGGCGCACCCCCCGCTCGCCCAGGAAAGTGTCGTAGCCCTCGGGCAGCGCCTGCAGGAAATCGTGCGCAAAGGCCGCGCGCGCGGCGGCATGCACCTCGTCGGCCGTGGCTTCGGGGCGGCCGTAGCGGATGTTCTCCAAGGCGCTGGCCGAGAAGATCACGGCGTCCTGCGGCACCAGGCCGATGCGGGTGCGCAACTCGGGCAGCGCGAGCGAGGCCAGCGGCGCGCCGTCGAGCAGCAGGCGGCCCGATTGCGGATCGTAGTAGCGCAGCAGCAGCTGGAACACCGTGCTCTTGCCGGCGCCGCTCGATCCCACCAGGGCCACCGTTTCGCCGGGCGCGATGTCGAGGCTGAAGTCCTTGAGCGCCGGCGTGCCGGGCCGCGAGGGGTAGTGGAAGGTCACCGCCTCGAGCTGGACGGCGCTGCCCGCCACGGGGACGGGCGCAGCCACCGGATCGGGCGGGGAAACGATGGCCGCCGGGGCATGCAGCAGTTCCATCAGGCGCTCGGTTGCGCCGGCCGCGCGCAGCAGGTCGCCATAGACCTCGCCGAGTACCGCGGTCGCACTCGCAAGAATGGCCACGTACACCACCGTCTGGCCCAGGTGGCCGGCCGTGATGTCGCCGCGCAGCACCGCCTGCGTGCCCTGGTAGAGGCCCCAGAGCAGCGCCGCCGAGGTGGCGATGATGATGAAGGCCACCAGCACCGAGCGCGCCTTGGTGCGGCGCACCGCGGTCTTGAAGGCGTTCTCGGTCGAGGCCTTGAAGCGGCCGGCCTCGCGCGATTCGGCCGTGTAGCTCTGCACCACCGGAATCGCGTTGAGCACCTCGGCCGCGATGGCGCTCGAATCGGCCACGCGGTCCTGGCTCGCGCGCGAGAGCTTGCGCACGCGCCGTCCGAACCACATGCTCGGCAGCACCACCAGCACCAGGATGCCCAGCACCTGGACCATCACATAGGGGTTGGTCCAGATCAGCACCGCGAGCGCGCCGACGCCCATGACGGCATTGCGCAGGCCCATGCTCAGCGACGAGCCGACCACCGTCTGGACCAGCGTGGTGTCGGCCGTGAGGCGCGACAGCACTTCGCCGGTCTGGGTGGTCTCGAAGAACGCCGGGCTCTGGCGCAGCACGTGGCCGTAGACGGCGTTGCGCAGGTCGGCCGTGACGCGTTCGCCGAGCCAGCTCACCGTATAGAAGCGCGCCGCCGAAAAGAGGCCGAGGGCCACGGCCACGGCAAACAGGGCGCCGAAGTGCTCGCGCAGCGCCATGGTCTGCGCGCCCTTGTCGGCGCTCACCAAACCGCCGTCGATCAGGCTGCGCAGCGCCAGCGGAAACACCAGCGTGGTGACGGCGGCCATCACCAGGAAGATGCCCGCCAGCACGATCTGCACGCGGTAGGGCCGAAGAAAAGGGCTCAGGCCCGACAGCGATCGGGGCGAGCCCTTGGCCGGTGAAGACAGAGGGGAAGAAGCCATGGCGCGGATTCTACCGACCCTTGCCATCGCAAAGGTGGCCTTGACAATAATTGCCCAGACAATTAATATTCCGACCCATGAGCGATGCAGACAATCCGCAACTCCCGCCGGCCTCCGGCGACGCCGGGCGCCGGCCGGTCGATTTCTACCGTGCCGAGGACTACAAGGCCGAGGAAAGCATCGGGTATTTGATGCGCCGCATCCTCAGCGCGGTGGCCCAGGCGGTAGAAACCCGTATGTGCGAGCCCGGTGGTCCCACTTTTCCGCAATGGCTGCCGCTGTACAAGCTGCATGTCGGCGCTGCCACCACGGTGGCCGAACTGGCCCGGGCCTGCGAGCTCGACGCGGGTGCCATGACGCGCCTGCTCGACCGCCTCGAGGCCAAGGGCCTGTGCCGCCGCGTGCGTTCGCTGGAAGACCGGCGCGTGGTCAACATCGAGCTCACCGAGGAAGGCCGCGCCGCCGCCCAGGAGGTGCCGTACGTGCTGAGCCGCGTGCAGAACGAGCACCTGGCGGGCTTCACCAAGGAGGAGTGGGAGCAACTCAAGGGCTACCTGCGCCGCATTCTCGACAACGCCCAGGCCCTGGCGGCCCGTGGAGATAAAAATGACTGAATCCCTTGCCGCGCGCGCCTTGCGCCGCACCCCCGTTGTTGCCGCCGTGCTGCTTGTGGCCGCGCTGGCCGGCTGCGCCGACATGGCCGGCATCGGCTCCGAGGCCAGGCTGCGCGACGCCGCGTCGCTCGGCCTTGCCGCGGACCGCAGCGCCGCCGCCGTGCCGGCCGTCGAGCGCCAATGGTGGCTCGCCTTCGGCGATGCGCAGCTCAACACGCTGATCGACCAGGCCGTGGCCGGCAATCCGAACCTGCAGGTGGCGCGGGCGCGGCTCGCGCGCGCGCAGGCCTCGGCGGACATCGCCGAGTCGGCACTGAAGCCCAAGGTCAACGGCGAACTCGACCTCAAGCGCCAGAAGTTCAACAGCAACTACATCTATCCCGCGCCGCTCGGCGGCTCCACGCAGAACATCGGCCTGCTGCAGCTCGGCGCGAGCTGGGAGCTCGACTTCTTCGGCAAGAACCGCACCGCGCTCGAAGCCGCCATCGGCGCCGCCAACGCCGCAGCAGCCGACGCCGATGCCGCGCGCGTGCTGCTGGCCAGCAACGTGGCGCGCAGCTACTTCCAGTGGGCGCGCCTGAACGAGCAGCTCGGCGTGGCGCGGCGCACGCTGGCCCAGCGCGAGGAAACGCTCAAGCTGGTGCATGACCGCGTGTCCGCGGGCCTCGATACCCGCCTCGAGCTGCGCCAGAGCGAAGGCGGCCTGCCCGAAGCGCGCCAGCAGATCGAAGCCCTCGGCGAGCAGATCGCGCTGCAGCAGCATGCGCTCGACGCACTTGTGGGCCAGCCCGACGTGTCCGCATCGCTCAAGCCGCCAATGCTCGAAGCCGTCAAGCCGATGGCGCTGCAGGCCAGCATTCCGGCCGACCTGCTGGGCCGCCGCGCCGACATCGCCGCCGCGCGCTGGCGCGTCGAGGCCGCCACCAGCGACGTGGCCAACGCCAAAACCCAGTTCTATCCCAACGTGAACCTCACGGCCTTCGCCGGCTTCCAGAGCCTGGGCTTCGGCAAGCTGCTCAAGTCGGGCAGCGAGCAGTGGGGCGTGGGCCCCGCGATCCACCTGCCGATCTTCGAGGGCGGCCAATTGCGCGCCAACCTGCGCGGCAAGGCGGCCGACCTGGACGCCGCGATCGAGAGCTACAACGCCACCGTGCTCGATGCGGTGCATGACGCGGCCGACCAGGTGTCCAGTGCCCAGTCGATCACGCGCCAGCAGGCCGAGCAGCGCGCCGCGCAGGCCGCTGCCGAAGGGGCCTACGACATCGCCGTGCAGCGCTATCGCGCGGGCCTGGGCAACTACCTCAACGTGCTGACCGCCGAAACCGCCGTGCTCGCGCAGCGGCGGCTGGCGGTCGACCTGGCCGCACGCGCGCTCGACACGCAGGTGGGCCTGGCGCGCGCGCTCGGCGGCGGCTGGCAGCCGCCGGCAACCGCCACCGCCGCGGCCACCGCTTCACCTGCCGCATCGAACTGAACTGAACCGACTTTTTTCGTCTTCGGAAAGAACTCCATCATGAGCGACAACAACACACCGACGCCCGCTGCAGCCAACGCTTCCGCAGCTCCCGAAGCACCCGCCGGCAACGGCAAGCGCCGCCGCGCACTGACCGCGCTGGCGGCCGTGGTGATCGTCGCCGGCGGCGGCTGGGGCCTCTACGAATGGCTGGTGGCCAGCCACTACGAGGACACCGACAACGCCTACGTGCAGGGCAACGTGATCCAGATCACGCCGCAGATCGGCGGCACCGTCATGGCCATCAATGCCGACGACACCGACTTCGTGAAGGCCGGCCAGCCGCTGGTGCAGCTGGACCCCGCCGATGCGAAGGTGGCGCTCGAGCAGGCCGAGGCCGCGCTCGCGCAGGCCGTGCGCCAGGTGCGCACGCTCTATGCCAACAACGGTTCGCTGGCCGCGCAGATCACGCTGCGCCAGGCCGACATCGTCAAGGCGCAGAGCGACATCGCCAAGGCGCAGGACGACCTGCAGCGCCGCCGCGCGCTGTCGGGCAACGGCGCGGTCTCCAAGGAAGAACTCAACCACGCCGAGACGGCGCTGGACAATGCCAAGAGCCAGCTCGCCGCCGCGCAGGCCGGCGTGGTGGCCGCGCGCGAAGCGCTGGCCAGCAACCAGTCGCTGACCGAGGGCACCAGCGTGGCCCAGCACCCGAGCGTGCTGGCGGCCGCCGCCAAGGTGCGCGAGGCCTACCTGGCCACGCAGCGCGTCGCGCTGCCGGCGCCGGTGGACGGCTACGTCGCCAAGCGCACCGTGCAGCTCGGCCAGCGCGTGGCGGCCGGCACGCCGATGATGTCGATCGTGCCGCTGAACCAGCTGTGGGTCGACGCCAACTTCAAGGAAGTGCAGCTGCGCAACATCCGCATCGACCAGCCCGTGAAGCTCAGGGCCGACGTCTACGGCAAGAAGGTGGAATACACCGGCAAGGTCGCGGGCCTGGGCGTGGGCACCGGCAGCGCGTTTGCGCTGCTGCCCGCGCAGAACGCCACCGGCAACTGGATCAAGGTGGTGCAGCGCGTGCCCGTGCGCATCGCGCTCGACCCCGAGCAGCTCAAGGCCAACCCGTTGCGCATCGGCCTGTCGATGGACGCCGAGATCGACATCTCGCAAAAGAGCGGCAAGATGCTGGCCGACGCGCCGCGCCCCACCGCCATCTCGCAGACGCAGGTCTACAGCAAGCTCGACCAGGGCGCCGACGCCGAAGTCGACCGCATCGTGGCCGCCAACCTGGGCCGCGGCGCACCGGCCGCCTCTGCGGCGCCGGCACCGGCTGCGGGCCGCTCCGCCGTGCCCGCGGCCGCCGCCGGCACCGCGGCACAGGCTGCTTCGCAATCCCATCCCGGCTGATCGCCGTTCACGGTTTCCGAGGCAAAGCCAATGGCCACTGCTGCTCCCGCCTACGTCGCGCATCCGCCGCTCGAGGGCGCCGCCCGCGTCTGGGGCACGATCGCGCTGTCGGCCGCGACCTTCATGAACGTGCTCGATTCGTCGATCGCGAACGTGTCGCTGCCGGCCATCTCGGGCGACCTGGGCGTGAGCACCACGCAAGGCACCTGGGTCATCACCAGCTTCGCGGTGGCCAACGCCATCGCGGTGCCGCTCACGGGCTTCATGACGCAGCGCTTCGGACAGGTGCGCCTGTTCATGGCCAGCGTGATCCTGTTCATGGTCAGCTCGCTCCTGTGCGGCCTGGCGCCGAACATGACCACGCTGATCCTGTTCCGCGCGCTGCAGGGCTTTGTCGCGGGGCCGATGATCCCGCTGTCGCAGACGCTCCTGCTGTCGAGCTATCCGCGCGCCAAGGCGGGCCTCGCAATGGCGATGTGGTCGATGACCACGCTGGTCGCGCCCGTGATGGGGCCGCTGCTGGGCGGCTGGATCACCGACAACATCTCATGGCCGTGGATCTTCTACATCAACATTCCCGTGGGCATCGTCGCGGCCGGCATCACCTGGGCGCTCTACCGCAAGCGCGAGAGCAACACGCACAAGGTGCCGATCGACGCCATCGGCCTCGCGCTGCTGGTGCTGTGGGTCGGCTCGATGCAGCTCATGCTCGACAAGGGCAAGGAGCTCGACTGGTTCCACTCGCCCGAGATCGTCACGATGGCCGTGATCGCGGTGGTCGGCTTCGCCTTCTTCCTGATCTGGGAGCTGACCGACAAGCACCCGGTGGTCGACCTGTCGCTCTTCAAGCGCCGCAACTTCTGGTCGGGCGCCGTGGCCACCGCCGTGGCCTATGGCCTGTTCTTCGGCAACGTGGTGCTCCTGCCGCTGTGGCTGCAGCAATGGATGGGCTACACCGCCACGCAGGCCGGCATGATCATGGCGCCGGTGGGGCTGCTGGCGATCTTCTTCTCGCCGGTGGTCGGGCTCACCGTGGCCAAGATCGACCCAAGGCGCTACGCCACCTTCTCGTTCCTGGTGTTTGCGCTGGTGCTGTGGATGCGCTCGAACTTCAACACGCAGGCCGACTTCGTGACGATCATCATCCCGACGATCATCCAGGGCATCGCGATGGCGTTCTTCTTCATTCCGCTGGTGACCATCACGCTCTCGGGCCTCACGCCCGACCGCATACCGGCCGCATCGGGGCTGTCGAACTTCCTGCGCATCACGGCGGGCGCCATGGGCACGTCGATCACCACCACGCTGTGGGAGAACCGCGCGGCGCTGCACCACTCGCAGCTCGCGGAGTCGGTGAACCCGGGCAACAACGCAGCAGCCAGCGCGATGTCGGGACTGGCGAGCAGCGGCCTGAGCACCGAGCAGGTGATGGGCCAGATCAACCGCATCGTCGACCAGCAGGCCTTCATGCTGGCCACCAACGACATCTTCTATGCGTCGGCGATCCTGTTCCTGCTGCTGATTCCGCTGGTGTGGCTGGCCAAGCCGCAGCGCGGCGGTGCCGGGGGCGACGCCGCAGCCGGCGCGCATTGAGGGCGGGCGCTGCTCTTCAGGCGCCGAGTGCGCGCAGCACGTCGTAGCACGCGCCCATGGTGTGGTAGTCGGTCTTGCCGGCGGGGCTTTTTTCGTCGCTGATCTTGCGGTTGTCGGGCGTGAGAATGCGGTACCACGCGCCATGGCGGTGGTCGACGAAATGCGCCCAGCTGCAGGCCCAGATGCGGTCGTACCAGCTCCAGTAGCCGGCATCGCCGGTGCGCGCGGCCAGCAGGGCGGCGGCGGCAAAACTCTCGGCCTGCACCCAGAAGTACTTGTCGCCGTCGCACACCGCGCCATCGGGGCCGAATCCGTAGGCGAGGCCGCCATGCGCCGCGTCCCAGCCGCGCAGCATCGCGGTGTCGAAGAAGTGCCTGGCGCGCGGCACGGCCCACTCCGCTTCGCGGCCCGCGGCAACCAGCGCGCGCTCCAGTTGCAGCAGCAGCTTGGCCCACTCGGTCAGGTGCCCGGTCTGGAAGCCCCAGGGCCGGAAGATGTTGCTCTTGTCGCCGCGGTTGTAGTCCCAGTCGACCGACCAGTCTTCGCGGTAGTGCTCCCAGACCAGTCCGCCGGCCAGCGCCGCCTGCCGGCCCGTGACCGACTCCGCCAGCGCGAGCGCGCGATCGAGGTAGCGCGCGTCCTGCGTGGCCTCGAAGGCCGCAAGCATCGCTTCGCAGGCGTGCATGTTGGCGTTCTGGCCGCGGTACGTGCCCACGTGCCAGTCGGGGCTGGCTTCGTCGGCATAGAGCGCGTGCCGAGGCTCCCAGAAATGCCGCTCCATCAGCTGCCAGGTGGCCTCGAGCCCTGAGCGCGCTTCTTCGATGCCGGCCATGAGCGCATGCGCATGCGCGAGCAGCACGAAGGCCAGGCCGTAGCAATGCTGCGTGCCGTCCTGCACGGTGGCGCGGCCCTCGTGCCAGTCGACCTGCCACGCATAGCCGCCGCCCGGCTGCGCATGCGCGCGCTGCACGAAAGTCAGGCCGTGGCGCGCGCCGTCGAGGTGCTTCGGATCGCCGAAGCGCCGGTACGCCATCGCATGGTTGAAGACGAAGCGCGTGCTGCTGACGAGGTGGCGCGTGCGCCGGTCGTACACCGTGCCGTCGTCCTTGAAGAAGTGGAAGAAGCCACCTGATGGGTCGCGGCAGACCGGCTCATAGAAGGCCAGCGTGTGCACGATGTGGCCGGTCAGGAATTCGGGCGAGCGGAAGTTCGGCATGGGACTGAAGGGTTCGAACCGATGGGTCATTGTCATTGTGACGACAGTCGCGCGCCGCAGTGAGCGGCCGCGGGCGGAAGGTTGCACTGCAGCATAGGCATTTGCCCCAGTATGCAAGCGGGAGGCGGCCACGAACAATCGGTCCGCGCTCGACAGTGGCGCGATGAGATGGACCGCATGACCCACATATCTTTCCTGAACCCGGGCGACTTCGCGAGATGAGCGACGTCATCCTCGAAACACGCCAGCTCACCAAGGAATTCAAGGGGTTCACTGCGGTCAGCAAGGTCGATCTCTCGGTGGTGCGCGGCTCGATCCATGCGTTGATCGGCCCGAACGGCGCCGGCAAGACCACCTGCTTCAACCTGCTCACCAAGTTTCTCGAACCCACCAGCGGCACGATCCTGTTCAACGGGCAGGACATCACGGGCGAGCGGCCGGCGCAGATCGCGCGGCGCGGCATCATCCGCTCGTTCCAGATATCGGCGGTGTTTCCGCACCTCACGCTGCTGGAGAACGTGCGCCTCGGACTGCAGCGCGCGCTCGGCACCTCGTACCACTTCTGGAAGAGCGAGAAGACGCTCGAGCCGCTCGACGCACGCGCCCGCGAACTGCTGGCCGAGGTCGGCCTCGCGCACGAAGCCGACGAACTCACGGTGAACCTGCCCTACGGCCACAAGCGCGCGCTCGAGATCGCGACCACGCTGGCCATGGACCCCGAGCTGATGCTGCTCGACGAACCCACGCAGGGCATGGGCCACGAGGACGTGCACCGCGTGGCCGAACTCATCAAGCGCGTGTCGGCCGGCCGCACCATCCTGATGGTCGAGCACAACATGAGCGTGGTCTCGACCATTGCCGACACCATCACGGTGCTGCAGCGCGGTGCCGTGCTGGCCGAAGGGCCGTACGCCGAAGTCTCGAGGAATCCGCAGGTGATGGAGGCCTACATGGGCACCACCGACGGCCAGCTGCAAGGAGCCCATTGAGATGACCGCCGCGCTCGAAATCAAGGGCCTGCACGCCTGGTACGGCGAATCGCATGTGCTGCACGGCGTCGACATGGTGGTGCAGCCCGGCGAGGTCGTCACGCTGCTCGGGCGCAACGGCGCGGGGCGCACCAGCACGCTGCGCGCGATCATGGGCCTGACCGGCTCGCGCAAGGGCAGCATCGAAGTCAACGGCGTGCAGACCATCGGCATGGCCACGCACCGCATCGCGCACCTGGGCATCGGCTATTGCCCCGAGGAGCGCGGCATCTTCGCGAGCCTCTCGGCCGAGGAGAACCTGCTGCTGCCGCCGCCGCTCAAGAACGGCAAGGGCGTGGGGCAGGGCATGTCGGTGGCCGAGATCTACGAGATGTTCCCCAACCTGGCCGAGCGCCGCCACAGCCCGGGCACGCGGCTGTCGGGCGGCGAGCAGCAGATGCTCGCGGTGGCGCGCATCCTGCGCACCGGCGCCAAGCTGCTGCTGCTCGATGAGATCTCCGAAGGCCTCGCGCCCGTCATCGTGCAGGCACTCGCGCGGATGATCCACACGCTGCGCGCCAAGGGCTACACCATCGTGATGGTGGAGCAGAACTTCCGCTTTGCCGCGCCGCTGGCCGACCGCTTCTACGTCATGGAGCACGGCCGCATGGTCGAGGCCTTCGGCGCCAAGGAGCTCGAAGCCAAGATGCCCGTGCTCAGCGAGCTGCTGGGCGTGTAGGCGAGCGCACGCAATTTTTTCTGTCGACGACCCTTTCAACTATTCAGGAGACACCATGCAAACCAAGCTCAAAATCATTGCTCTCATGCTCGGGGCCGCGGGTCTTGCGAGCCATGCCGTGCAGGCGCAGGAGAAGGTCGTCATCGGCTACATCAGCGACCTGTCGGGCCTGTACGCCGACCTGGAAGGCAAGGGCGGCGCCACGGCCATCCAGATGGCCATCGACGACATGGGCGGCAAGGTGCTCGGCCAGCCGGTCGAGGTGCTGAGCGTCGACCACCAGACAAGCCCGACATCGCCGCCTCCAAGGCGCGCGAATGGATCGACACCGCCGGCGCCACGATGATCTTCGCGGGCACCAATTCGGGCGTGGCGCTGGCCACCGCCAAGGTGGCGCAGGAGAAGAAGCGCGTGTTCTTCACCAACGGCGCGGCCACCTCGGCGCTCACCAACGCGCAGTGCAGCCCCTACACCGTGCACTACGCCTACGACACCGTCGCGCTCGCCAAGAGCACCGGCGGCGCGGTGGTCGACACCGGCGGCAAGAGCTGGTTCTTCCTGACGGCCGACTATGCCTTCGGCCATGCGCTCGAGGCCGACACCGCCAAGGTCGTCAAGGCCAAGGGCGGCTCGGTGGTGGGCGCGGTGCGGGCGCCGCTCAATGCGTCGGACTTCTCGTCCTTCCTGCTGCAGGCGCAGAACTCCAAGGCCCAGGTGCTGGGCCTGGCCAATGCCGGCGGCGACTTCATCAACTCGATGAAGGCCTCGAAGGAATTCGGCATCGACAAGTCGATGAAGATCGCGGGCCTGCTGGTGTTCCTCACCGACGTGAAGAGCCTGGGCCTGCCGGCCACGCAGGGCCTGCTGCACACCACCAGCTGGTACTGGGACGCCGACGACGAGTCGCGCAAGTGGGCCGCGCGCTACGAAGCCAAGACCAAGAACAAGCCGACCGACATCCAGGCCGCCGACTACTCGGCCACCATGGCCTACCTCAAGGCCGTGGAAGCCGTGAAGAGCACCGATGCCGACAAGGTCATGGCCTACCTCAAGAAAACGCCGATCAACGACTTCTACGCCAAGGGCGTGATCCGCGCCGACGGCCGCATGGTGCACGACATGCTGCTGGCCGAGGTCAAGAAGCCTTCGGAATCCAAGGGCCCCTGGGACCTGCTGAAGATCGTCAAGAAGGTGCCGGGCGACCAGGTCTACACGACCAAGGAAGAAAGCACCTGCGCGCTGTGGAAGTAAGCGTTGCCTGAGCGGGAGGCGGCCGTACGCGGCGCCCCCGCGCGAAGCCGCTGCCTCCTTTCTGAACCTCGATTCCATTCACGATGAATATTTCCATGCCTGCCCTGTTGAGCCAGCTCCTGCTGGGGCTGGTCAACGGGTCGTTCTACGCGATCCTGAGCCTGGGGCTGGCGGTGATCTTCGGGCTGCTCAACGTCATCAACTTCGCGCATGGCGCGCTGTTCATGATGGGGGCGGTGCTGTCGTGGATGGCGATGAACTACTTCAACGTCAACTACTGGGTCATGCTGGTGGTGGCGCCGGTCATCGTCGGCCTGTTCGGCGTGCTGATCGAGCGGCTGCTGCTGCGCTGGATCTACAAGCTCGACCACCTTTACGGCCTCTTGCTCACGCTGGGCCTCACGCTGCTGATCGAAGGCGGCTTCCGCTCGGTGTACGGCGTCTCTGGCCTGGCCTACAGCACGCCCGAGGCGCTGAGCGGCGGCACCAACCTGGGCTTCATGTTCCTGCCCAACTACCGCGCGTGGGTGGTGGTGGCGTCGCTGGTGGTGTGCTTTGCCACCTGGTATGCAATTGAAAAGACGCGGCTCGGTGCCTACCTGCGCGCCGGCACCGAGAACCCGCGGCTGGTGGAGGCCTTCGGCGTCAACGTGCCGCTGATGGTGACGCTGACCTACGGCTTCGGCGTAGCGCTGGCGGCTTTTGCCGGCGTGCTCGCGGCGCCGGTGATCCAGATCTCGCCGCTGATGGGGCAGAACCTCATCATCATCGTGTTCGCGGTGGTCGTGATCGGCGGCATGGGCTCGATCATGGGCGCCATCCTCACGGGCCTGGGGCTCGGCGTGATCGAGGGCCTGACCAAGGTGTTCTACCCGGAGGCTTCGGCCACCGTGGTGTTCGTGATCATGGTCGTGGTGCTGCTGATCCGCCCGGCGGGCCTGTTCGGCAGCGAGAAGTGAAGTCCATGAAGAAAATATCGCTCGTCGTCTACGGGGTGCTGCTGCTGGCACTCGTCGCCGCACCCTTCATCGGCTTCTATCCGGTGTTCGTGATGAAGGTGCTGTGCTTTGCGCTCTTTGCCTGCGCCTTCAACCTGCTGCTGGGCTACACCGGCATGCTGTCCTTCGGGCATGCCGCGTTCCTTGGCGGCTCGGCCTACCTCACGGGCCAGGCGCTCAAGGTCTGGCATTTCACGCCCGAGCTCGGCCTCGTCATGGGCACGCTGGCCGGCGCGCTGCTGGGCCTGGTGTTCGGCTGGCTGGCCATCCGCCGCCAGGGCATCTATTTTTCGATGATCACGCTGGCGCTCGCGCAGATGATGTACTTCGTCGCGCTGCAGGCACCGTTCACGGGCGGCGAGGACGGGCTGCAGAGCGTGCCGCGCGGCAAGCTCTTCGGCCTCATCGACCTGCGCGACGACCTCACGATGTACTACGTTGCGCTGGTGATCGTGGTGGCGGCCTTCCTGCTCATTGCGCGCACCGTGCATTCGCCGTTCGGGCAGGTGCTCAAGGGCATCAAGGAGAACGAGCCGCGCGCCATCTCGCTCGGCTACGACGTCAACCGCTTCAAGCTGCTGGCCTTCGTGATCTCGGCCGCGCTGTCGGGCCTGGCCGGCTCGCTCAAGACGCTGGTGCTCGGCTTCGCTTCGCTGAGCGACGTGCACTGGACCGCCTCGGGCCACGTGATCCTCATGACGCTGGTGGGCGGCCTGGGTACGCTGTCGGGCCCGCTGGTGGGCTCGGCGGTGGTGGTGCTGCTGGAGAACAAGGTGGGCGACTTCGGCAGCTTCATGGCGCACCTCACCGGCGTCGACTGGTTCAACACGCTGGGCGAGTCGGTCACCATGGTCACGGGCCTGATCTTCGTGATCTGCGTGCTGGCGTTCCGCAGGGGCATCATGGGCGAGGTCATCGCCTTCATCGACCGGCGCCGCGGCAAGAAGGCCTGAAGCGAAACAAGGCGGATTCTGTCCGCCTTCTTCGTTTCTGGCCCCCCTCAGGGCAGCGCCGTAATGCGGTTGGCCGCGGGCGGCGCGAGCGGGCTGTTCGCCTTGATGTAGGCCTCGAGGGCGTCCACGTCCTGGTCGCCGCCGAGCGTGTCGGTGCCCTGGTTGAAGACCGTGAAGTTGTCGCCGCCGGTGGCCAGGAAGCTGTTCATCGTCACGCGGTAGCTCGCGCCGTCGGTCATGGCGGTTCCATTGAGCGCCATGTTGCTGATGCGCGAGCCCGCGGGCGCCGAAAGGCTGTAGCTGTAGCTCAGGCTGCGCGAAGGCAGCAGCACCCTTGGCGAGGCGACCGTGTTGCTGCCGCTGTTGAACTGCTGCTCGAGCAAGGCCTTGATCTGCGCGCCGGTCATCGTCTTCACCACCAGGCTGTTGCCGAAGGGCTGCACGCTGAAGATCTGGCCATAGGTCACGCTGCCGTCGCCGGCCGGCACCAGGTCGGCGCGCACGCCGCCCGGATTCATGAACGCGATCTGCGCGCCGCCCTTGTTGCTGGCGCTGGTGGCGGCGAGCTGCGCATCGGCGATCAGGTTGCCCAGCACGCTTTCGCGCGAGGCCACCTGCGTGCGCGTGGCGGGGCCGGAGAGCGTGCCCACCACCCGCTGCACCAGCGGCGCCGCGACGGACAGGTACTGGCTGACGAGCGCGGCCACTTCCTGGTTCTTGCCGAACACGGGGTACTGGTCGGTCAGCGCCACCGTGGTTGCGCCGCTGGTGTAGGCCTCGCCCTGGACGATCACGTTGTCGGCCGACTTTGCCGTGACCTTGCGGGTGCGCGTGTCGATCGTCAGGTTGATGTCGGTCAGCAGGGTGCCGTACTGGCCGGCGCTGGTCAAAAGGAAGGGCTTGGCCGGGTTGGTCTTGCCGTAGTCGCAGGTGTAGGAGCGGTGCGTGTGGCCCGAGATCACCACGTCGACGGAGGCGTCGAGCTTGTCGAGGATCGGCAGGATGTCGCCGCTCAGGCCGGCGCAGCTTTTGTCGTTGTAGCCCACGGTGGTGGTGCCGCCTTCGTGGACCACCACCACGATGGCGTCGGCGCCCTGGGCTTTCAGCTGCGGGATCAGCGCGTTGGCCGTGTCGGCTTCGTCCTTGAAGCTCAGTCCAGCGACGCCGGCCGGCGTCACGATGCTGGGCGTGCCCTTGAGCGTCATGCCGATGAACGCGACCTTCACCGTGGCGCCGTCCTTGGTGAAGCTCTTGATGCCCGTGGCGGGGAACAGCGTGGTGCCGTCGGTCTTCACGGTGTTGGCCGCCAGGAAGCCGAAGTTGGCACCCGGGAAGGCCTTGTTCACGCGGCAGGGCTCCAGCGGCGTGTTCTTGGCGCAGCCGCCGTTCTTCATGCGCAGGAGCTCGGTCTGGCCCTTGTCGAACTCGTGGTTGCCGACCGCATTGAAGTCGATCTTCATCGCGTTCACGGCCTCGATGGTCGGCTCGTCGAGGAACAGCGCCGACACCAGCGGAGAGGCGCCGATCATGTCGCCGGCCGAGACCACGGCGTTGTTCTCGTTCTTCGCCTTGAGCGATGCGATGGCCGAAGCGAGGTAGGCGGCGCCGCCGGCGGGCACCGGCACCGTGCCGCCGCCGTTCGCCGGGGCGGTGATGGAAAGCCGGGGCGGCTCGAGGTTGCCGTGCAGGTCGTTGAAGGCGATGAGCTTCACGTCCATGCTGCCGGGCGCGGCGGGCGCCGGCGCAGGGGGCGGTGCCGGCGCCGGTGCGGGCGGCGGGAGGAACGGAATGAACCCGTTGTTCGAATGGCTGCTTCCGCCGCATGCGGACAAGGTGGCCAGAACCACCCCCGCCAGGGCGAGATGTTTCAACGATGCGTGCATGAGCCTCTCCTCTTTGGATGGAATGCAGCGCATGCTGGACATGGCAGATGACGTCGCCATGACCGCCCCGCGCAGGAAGCGTGATCAGGGCAGGGGAACCACGCGGATGGCCACGCCGGGGCCGAAGGCGCGCTGCAGCAATTCGCCCGCCTGGGCGCTTTGCGCGTCGCCGGGCGACTGCACGGCCAGCCATCCTTCCGCGGCTCGTCGCTGCAGGTGCCAGCCCTCCTGCCCGATGCGGATCAGGCTGGCGAGCGACGCGGCGTCCGCGATGGGCAGCGCCGCGGGCACGATGTCGAGCCAGTCCACCACCTGGTCGGCTTCGCCGCCGAGCCGCGCGGTCGCGCCGTCCACCAGCGCGCGCTGCGTGGCGGCATCCCTGACCGCGCCTTGCAGCACGATGCCGTTGCCGTGCCAGCGGATTTCAAGCGCTGCGTTCGTTGCCGATGGGGCCGGCCGCGCGGCCGCGAACACCCACGCGGCGCCTGCCGCGGCCAGCAGCGCCATCAGCAGCGCGATGAGCCGGAGTCGTCTGTTCATTCGAGCCTTGGCGCACGACCATCGTGCAAACGTCGAGTGCCGAGTTCAGGGGCCCGGCATGACGGTGTGATGACAGCCGCACAGGGCTGCTGCGCGGCCTCAGAGCCGCAGCGGTGCGGCGTAGCCGGTCATCTCGAGGTAGCCCCGGCCGACGCGGCGGCCTTGCGCATCGACGAGGTCGCTCAGGCCTTCCCAGTACACCCCGCCGGTGGAGCCGCGGCTGTCGAGCTCCTGGTCGTCGAGCAGCGCGCGCACCTCGAAGCTGCCCGACGGCGTCTGCACGCGCCATCGGGTCGGGTACTTGGCCTGCGTGCGCGGGCTGGTCCACGTATCCGCGCCGTCGAAGCGCACCTCGTCATTGTTGAAAACGCGCAGCGCGCCATCGCGCGTGCGAAACGATCCGCCGGCCCATAGCGCACTGCCGTCGCGGCGCCGCAGGCGAAAGGCGGTGAGAGCGCTGCCGTCGTCCAGGTTCATGCCGATCCAGTCCCAGCCCACGGCCTCGGGGTGCATCAGCGCCTCGCTCCATTCGTGGTCGAGCCAGGCAGTGCCGCCGACGTCGAAGGCCTGGCCCTTGAGCGCGAGCCGGCCCTGCGTGCGCAGCTGCGGCTCGCTGTAGTAGTAGCTCGCCTGCGCTTCGTCCGGCCCCTTGCGCGAGAGCCCGGCCTTGCCCTGCAGCAGCACCGGCTGCGTGGGCGTGAAGCGCAGGTCGAGCGAGAACTCGCCGGCCGGGATGCGCGCCGAATAGCTGCCGTCCTCCCTGCGCACCAGCGACCAGTCGCGCAGGCGCACGTCGGTGTCGGCTTCGCTGGCCGATGCAACGCCGAAGCCCGCGCGCGCAATGCGCTGGTCGTGCAGCAGCACGCGGCCTTCGAGGTCGGTGACGGCCGCATGCGCGAACACGAGGTTCCTGGCCGCGAAGGCCGAGCGCAGGCCCTCTGCCGCATCGACGCGCGAACGGAAGAAAGTCACCTGGAAGCCGAACTCGCGCCTCGCCGGGGTCTTCGCGTGGCCCGTGATGTACCACCACTCGGTTTGCAGGTCGGGGTGGCTGCCGTAGTCGCGCGGGAACTGCAGCGTGCGCGCGGGCAGCGCCCAGCCTGCGGGCGCGGCGGCCAGCGCCGCGAGCAAAAGGCTGCGGCGCGAGAACCCTTGGAGCGCTGCCGGCGGCATCACCCCGCAACCAGTGCGTCGATGCGCTGCTGCGCCGGGCCGATGTCGCCGAACGCGTTCTGCACCCAGGCGGCATCGTGATAGCTCGGCAGGTAGCGCTCGCCCGCATCGCACAGCAGCGAAAGAATGGAGCCCTGCCGGCCGGCCGCACGCATCTCGCCGGCAATGGCGAGCATGCCGACGAAGTTGGTGCCGGTCGACGGGCCCACCTTGCGGCCGAGCAGCGCCGAGAGCGCGTGCATGGCGGCCACCGAATCGAGATTGGGCACTTCGATCATCCGGTCGACCAGCGAACGGATGAAGCTCGGCTCCACGCGCGGCCGGCCGATGCCTTCGATGCGCGAGCCCGCCGCGGTCAGCGTGGCGTCGCCGCTGCGGTGGTAGGCCGAGAACACCGAGCCCTCGGGATCGGGCACGCACACCTGCGTGTCGTGGCAGCGATAGCGCACGTAGCGCCCGATGGTGGCGCTGGTGCCGCCGGTGCCTGCGCCCACCACGATCCACGCCGGCACCGGATGCCGCTCGCGCGCCATCTGCTGGAACATGCTTTCGGCGATGTTGTTGTTGCCGCGCCAGTCGGTGGCGCGCTCGGCGTACGTGAACTGGTCCATGTAGTGGCCGCCGGTCTGCTCGGCGAGCGCGTGCGCTTCCTCGTAGACCTGCGCCGCATGGTCGACGAAGTGGCAGCGCGCGCCGTAGAAGGCGATCTGTGCCACCTTCTCGGGCGAGGTGCTGCGCGGCATCACGGCGATGAAGGGCAGGCCCAGCAGCCGCGCGAAGTAGGCCTCGCTGACCGCCGTCGAGCCGCTCGAGGCCTCGACGATGGTGGTGCCCTCGCGCACCCATCCGTTGCACAGCGCATAGAGAAAGAGCGAACGCGCGAGCCGGTGCTTGAGGCTGCCGGTGGGGTGGGTCGATTCGTCCTTCAGGTACAGGTCGATGCCGGCCGCGGCGAGCGCGGGCAGCGGCAGCGGGATCAGGTGCGTGTCGGCGCTGCGCTGGTAGTCGGCCTCGATGCGGCGGATCGCGCCGCCGAGCCAGCCGCTGCAGGAGGAAGAGGAGGGTGTTTGCTGCATGTAGGAGGAAGTCTACAAGTCATCCCTCGCAGCACCCAGCGAACGCGCAAATCGGGATACTGTGCGCTGCCAAATTCCACCCGGCAGGAGACAAGACGCATGAGAACAAGACACCTGCGCCCCACGTCGCGGCGTTCGTTAGGTCAAAGGCATTCCATTGGCGCCACGGCGCTCGCGGCCCTGGTGCTCGCGGGTTGCGCATCCGGACCACCCGATGTGCAGACGCCGCCGCGCGCGCCGTCGTCCTTCGCGGTGCCCGGCCTGGAGAAGCCCGCCGAGGTGCTGATCGACCGCTGGGGCGTGCCGCATCTCTACGCCGGCACGCTCTACGACGCCTTCGTTGCGCAGGGCTTCATTGCCGCGCGCGACCGGCTCTGGCAGATGGATCTCTGGCGCAAGCGCGGCCTTGGCGAGATGGCCAAGGACTTCGGCCCCGCCTGGGTCGAGAGCGACCGCGCCGCGCGTGCCGTGCTCTACCGCGGCGACATGTACCGCGAATGGCTGGCCTACGGCTCCGATGCCAAGCGCGTGGCCGAGGCCTTCACGGCCGGCGTCAACGCCTATGTGGCGCAGGTGCGTGCGCAGCCGGCGCTGCTGCCGAAGGAGTTCGCGCTGCTGGGCTACCAGCCGTCGACCTGGTCGGCCGAGGACGTGGTGCGCATCCGCCATCACGGCCTCACGCTCAACTTCACGTCCGAGATCGACCGGGCGCGCGCCTTCTGTGCCGGCGGCCAGGGCATCAAGGCCGACTGGCTGCGCCGCGAGCTCGATCCACCGGTCACGCCCAAGGTGCCCGTGGGGTTCGACCCCTGCACCCTGCCGGCGGCCGAACTGCGCGCGGCCTACCTGCGCGCCACCGAGCCGCCGCGCTTCACCAAGGACAACACACGGCTTGCCGGGGCGGCGACCGCGTCCGCGCTCCTGCAGCCCGGCAGCGCCGAAGCTGCAGCACGCAGTGCCGAGGAGGAGAAAGAGCGGCAGCAGGCACTGCAAGGCGATCCGACGGCCGCCTATGGCAGCAACAACTGGGTCATCGCGCCGAAGCTCACCGCCACCGGGCGCCCGATCCTTGCCAACGATCCGCACCGCGCCCACGGCGCGCCGAGCCTGCGCTACATGGCGCATCTCAGCGCGCCCGGCATGGACGCGATCGGCGCCGGCGAACCCTTCCTGCCGGGCCTCTCGATCGGCCACAACGGCACCATCGCCTTCGGCCTCACGCGCTTCTACATGGACCAGGAAGACCTGTACGTGTACCAGCTCAATCCCCGGAACCCGAACGAGTACCGCTACCAGGGCCGATGGGAGCCGATGACCCGCGTCACGGAGCGCATTGCCGTGCGCGGCGAGAGCGCGCCGCGCGAGGTGGTCAACACCTTCACGCGGCACGGCCCGGTGCTGCTGTCCGAGCCCGGCAAGCGGCGCGCCTTCGCGCTGCGGGCCGCGTGGCTGGAGCCTGGCATGGCGCCGTACTTCGGTTCGATGGACTACATGCGCGCGCAGAACTGGGACCAGTTCCGCGCCGCCATGAACCGCTGGGGCGCACCCGGCGAGAACCAGGTCTATGCCGACCGCAACGGCAACGTCGGCTGGATACCGGGCGGCCTCACGCCGATCCGCCCCAACTGGGACGGCCTCATGCCGGTGCCGGGCGATGGCCGCTACGAGTGGTCGGGCTTTCGCAACGGCGACGAACTGCCCTCGGAGTTCAACCCCGCGCGCGGCTACGTCGTGACCGCGAACGAGAACAACATCCCGCCCGACCATCCGGCCGCGAAGAAGGGCATCGGCTACGAATGGAGCGACGGTGCGCGTGCGCGCCGCCTCAAGGAGCTGTTCGAGAAAAAGGCCGCCTCGGGTTCGCGCTTCACGCTCGAGGATTCGGAGCGCATGCAGAACGACATCGTCGCCACGCCGGCCCAGCGCCTGCTCAAGCTCCTGGCCGGCCTGCGCAGCGACGATGCCCGCACGGCCGCCGGCTTGCGGCTGTTGCAAGGCTGGGACGGCACCATGGACCGCGACAGCGCCGCCGCTGCGCTGTACGAAGTGTGGAACGCCAAGACGCTGCGCGCGGCGGTGCTCAAGGCCGGTGCCGGCGAAGCCGCGGCCTCGCTGGCAGCACCCGGGGACAACACGCGCATGCTGCTGCTGCTGGAGAACCCCTTCGGCTGGGTGAGCGATGCACAGCGCGATGCGCTCTTGCTCGAAACCCTGCCGCCCGCGATGCAGGAGCTCACGGCCAAGCTCGGGCCCGACATGTCGGCGTGGAAGTGGGGCGCGCTGCACCGCGCGGAGTTCCGCCATCCGCTCGGCGGCGTGGTCGATGCGGCCACGCGCAAGAAGCTGGAAGTCGGCGACTGGCCGATGTCGGGCTCGGCGTTCACGCCGATGGCGGCCAGCTACCGCGCCAATGACTACAAGCTCACGTCGGGAGCTTCGTTCCGGATGGTGCTGGACGTGGGGAATTGGGATGCCTCGCGGGCGATCAATACGCCGGGGCAGTCGGGGGATCCGGACAGTCCGCACTATCGGGATCTGGCGCCGCTCTGGCTCGAGGGGAAGTATGTGCCGCTGGTTTATAGCCGGGGGGCGGTGGAGAGGGAGACGGTGGAGAGGGTTCGGTTGATGCCTTCTTTGCCTTAGGTTTTTTGGGGTTCGGGGGCCGGGTCTCGCCCCGGCGGGCGACTTACTTTCTTTTGCTTCGCCAAAAGAAAGTAAGCAAAGAAAAGGCGACCCCACTGTCTGCGACCCTTCGCTGCGCTACGGGCAACCTGCGGTGCTCGCGTTTCGCGGGGTCTCGCAGAACTCGCCTTCGGCTCAAACAGCTGCGAGCCCTGATCCGCGAAACGCTGCGCTCCTCGGCGCATACAGAGGGGAGGGCAAACCACACGGGCCTTTGCTTCGCTCGGCCACCAAGCCACCGCAGGCGCGTAGCGCCTGCGGTGGTTGATATTGAGTTGGGCTGTTGGTCTTGGGGCCGAGCGAGAGCGAAGGCCGCCCGCTCCCACCCCTTCTGTATGCGCCGAGGAGCGCAGATGGAGGCGGGATCAGGGCCGCAGCTGTTTGAGGTTCTATGTTTTTTGCAAGTCAGTTTTAGGGATCAATCGAGCTGGATCGAACACCTCGTTGCCCTTCCAGATAGCGAATGCCACGCGCAACAGCTTGCGCCCAAGAATCATCAGCGCCGCGGTGGTCGCGAAGCCCTTGGCACGGATCGACTGGTACAGCGGCTTGAGGGCCTTGCTGTGACTCGCGGCGAAGCCCGCCAGATACATCTGCCGGCGCAGCAGCGGTGGGCCCTTCTTGCTCAGGCGACGTCGCCCGCGTTTGGTGCCGGAGTCGTTGGGGCGTGGGTCCAGGCCGCTGTAGGCCACCAGTGCATCTGCGTTGGCGAAGTCGAAGCGGCTCAGCAGCGTGGCGAGCAACGCCGAAGTCTGCGGGCCGATGCCGGTGATCGTGCGCAGACGCTCGCATCCCTGGGCCATCTGCGCATCGCTGGCGATCAACGCTTGGACCTGCTGGTCCATCGACTGCAGCAAGGCGTCGAATGCCGCCTGCAGTTTTGCAGTCTCGATGCCCTTCGTATCGATTCCTGTGAAGACCTGGCGCAAGGCCGATCGATGCGTGGCCACCTGGGCTCGGCGCGCGAGCAGATCCTGCAACCGTTGCTGCAACGAGCTGCCAGGTTGCCAGGGGTGCAGCCGGGCACGATGCTCGACGAGATACCGGGCAATCACCCCGGCGTCCACGCCATCGGTCTTGGCCCGGGTGCCCAAGGCACGCGCGTAGAAGTAGACGTCGCGCGCATTGAGCACATAGACCTTCAATCCGGCCTGGCTT
Source organism: Variovorax sp. V116 (assembly GCF_041154435.1). Taxonomy (NCBI): domain Bacteria; kingdom Pseudomonadati; phylum Pseudomonadota; class Betaproteobacteria; order Burkholderiales; family Comamonadaceae; genus Variovorax; species Variovorax sp. V116. The sequence continues at coordinate 3,537,448 of NZ_AP028661.1, read as the reverse complement.
GCCAGGTGCGCCAACAGAGTGTGATAGCGGCCCGTGGACTCCATGGCGATGAGCGCATGCGCCGGAATCGCTCGAAGCCAGTTCGAGATACTCACAGCGTCGTTGGCGACACTGCACGGTCGTCGCTCTGGTCCCATGGCGATGACCAGCTCGGCCTTGGACACATCCACGCCGATGCACAGGGTGGGCTCTTGCATGACAACACCTCCGATTGGACAATTTGTCGTGTCGGGGTGCAGCCCACCTGCCACGTTGGCTTGCCTTCAGATCGGTGGTCGTTGCACCGCCAGGTGCAGCGCCGCTCAGTTCCTGATCGACGTTGGAAGGTGGGGCGGGAGAAATCTCAAAACTGTCGGTCCGCTGCCGCGGCCGAATCCGAAGCGAGTCCCTCCACCCCGACACCCAAACATACAAGCGAAGCGAGTTCTGCGGACCCCCGCCGGAATCGAGCACCGCAGGTTTCCCGTAGCGAAGCGGAGGGACGCAGACAGTAGGGGTCGCCTTTTCTTTGCTTACTTTCTTTTGGCGAAGCAAAAGAAAGTGAGTCGCCCGCCGGGGCGAGACCCGGCCCCGAAACCAAACCTCTACCAATCCTCCTTCACAGCCAAAACAACATCCCTCCCCGCAGCAGCCCGCCCCGCCAGCCACGCAGTGACCGTCCCCGCGGCAACCACGGCAGCGCAGAGCACCAGCAGCCGTCCCCAGGGCACCAGCAGATCCATCGTCCAGTGAAAGCTCTGTGGATTGACCACCTTCACCAGCACCACCGACACCGCGAGCCCGAGCAGGAGCCCCGCCACGGCGCCGATCGCGGTCCACGCCGCGCCTTCACCGGCCACCACCGCCAGCACCTGCCGCCGCGTGAAGCCCAGGTGCGCGAGCAGTCCGAACTCCTTGCGCCGCGCCAGCACCTGCGCGCTGAAGCTCGCGGCAATGCCGAACAGGCCGATGGCAATGGCCACGGCCTGCAGCCAGTAGGTCACCGCAAAGCTGCGGTCGAAGATGCGCAGCGAGGTGGCGCGGATCTGTCCGACCGACGAGATCTCGACGTTCGTCGCAGTCGAATCGGAGCCGCCGCGGGCCGCCAGCTCGCGCACCGCGGCCTGCACCGCGCCCTCGGACGTGCCGGGCGCGAGCCACAGTGACACGTCGCTCACGTTGCGTTCGCCCGTCAGGCGCTCGAAGTCGCGCGCGTCCATCGTGATGGCGCCGAACTGCCGCGCATAGTCGCGCCACACGCCCGCGACGAAGAACGCAGTTGGGGCGGCGTTCGTGGTGGCCAATGCCGACGACAGCGGCGTGAACAGCGAACCCGGCTTCGCGCCATACAGCTCGACCATCGGTTCGCTCACGTAGATGCCGACCTGGCCGGCGGGCACCGGCAGCGCGGGGCCCACGAGCGGCAGCGCCTGTGAGGCGCCGCCCTCGAGGCTTCGCGCGATCAGCGTGACCGCGGGTTGTGCGGGGTCGAGCTGCAGCGAGCGGGTTCGCAGCGTACCGATGCGTTCCACGCCCGGCAGCCGTGCCAGCGCCTGCACGAAGGCTGGCGCGAAGGTGGCCGTGTCGCTGCTGCTCTGGGTGCCCGAATTGCCGGAGCGGCCGCTCGAGGTGGCACGAACATAGAGGTCGGCCGGCAGCACCACGTCGAGCCAATGCGTAACCGAATCGCGAAAGCTCGCCACCATCACCGTGAGCGCCACTGCAAGGCTCAGGCTCGCGACCACGCCGCTCACCGCCACGGCCGCGGTGCCGCGCATGCGCCGTGCGCGCTCGATGGCCAGCATCGGCAGCACGCGCTCTGCGAACACAGGCGCGACGCGGTCGTACAGCAGCGCAATGAGCCAGGGCAGCGCGGTGATGCCGCCCACCAGCAGGCAGCCCACCGAGAGATACGCCGCTATCGGAATGCCGCCGACAGCCGGCATGTTGGCCAGTGCCGCGCTGGCGGCAATGAGGCCGAGCGCGGGCCAGTGGCTGCGGCTCTGCACGGGTGCGGCGCCCAGGCCCTTGAGCGTTTGCGCTTCGGGCAGCGCCTGCGCCGCGCGCGCGGGCCACCAGCCACCCACCAGCGCCGCGAGCACGCCGAGCCCGCCGTACAGCAGCGCCGAGCCGCTGCTCCAGTGCAGCGTGGGCGCCACGCCCTCGAAGTAGCCGCCGCCCAGGTCGCCGCCGAGCACGCGCAACGCGAAGGCCGCGAGCGCCGTGCCCAGCGCAAGGCCGGCGGCGCTCCCGATCAGGCCCAGCACCAGCGATTCGACCAGCACCAGGCGCAAGCGCTCGCGCGGCGTCAGGCCCAGCACACCGAGCAGCGCGAACTGCTGCGCGCGCTTGGCCACGCTGAGCGCGAGCACCGAGAACACCAGGAAGGCCCCGGTGAAAAGCGCCACCAGCGCGAGCACCGTCAGGTTGACGCGGTAGGCGCGCGAGAGATTGCTCACGCGTTCGGCCGCATCGCCGGGCTCGGCAAACTGCAGGCCGGCAGGCCAGCCCGGTGAATGCTGCAGCGATGCAGTGAAGGCCGTGCGGTCGGTGCCGGGAGCGAGCTTCAGGTCGACGCGGCTGAGCTGGCCGAGCTTGTCGAACAGGTCCTGCGCGGCCCCGATGTCCAGCACCGCCAGCGCCGCGCCGCCGGCGGCGACGTGGCCTGCCACCTCGAGCCGCTGCCAGGCGCCGCCGCCCGTGCGCAGCTGCACCGTCTCCACGCGGCCTTCTGTTGCTTCGGCCGGGAGCCCGAGCGCGCTGCGCGCCGCCGCGTTGAGAAACACATGGCCCGGCGCGAGCATCGCAAAGCGCGCGGCGTTCCTGCCGGGCTGCGGCATCAGCGCCGGCGCGATGGTGGGCAGCGCCAGCGCATCGATGCCGATCACGCGCATCGGCAGCTGGCGTTCGCCGGCCAGCGCGAGCCCCTGGAATTCGAGCACCGGGCTCGCGAGCGCCACCTGCGGATGCTGCGCGAGCCGTGCAAACACCGCTTCGTCGAAGCTGCCCTGCACGGCGCGCACTTCGAGATCGGGCTGGCCGTTGACCGAGCGCACGGCGCTCGAGAATTCATCGAGCGCGGAAGCATTGATCAGCTGCACCGAGAACGCGAGCGCCACGCCCAGCATCACGGCCAGCACGGCCGCGGCGTTGCGCCAGGGATGGTGGCGCAGTTCCTGCCATGAGAAGGTGGAGAGCAAGGCACGCATGCCGCGATTGTGGCCGGCGCGCGCGAAGTTCCGCGGCCGTGGCACCATGGCGCCTCTTCGATGCCTGGGGAATTCCACGATGCGGCTTTCTTGCTCCGCCTTGGCCCGCCGATGGACGGCCGCCTGGCTTGCTGCCCTGCTGCCGGCCGCCGCCGCATGGACACAGCCGCTGCCCATCACCCTGGCCAGCGAACCCGCCGCCATCGCGAAGACGGCGCTGGGCGCCGAAAGGGGAACGCTGGTGGTCGGCGTGCTGCGCGGCGGCAACGCCGCCTATGGCATGGCGCACAACCCGGAGCCCGCTGCGGCGCCGCGCGCCATCGAGCCGAACAGCGCCGAGCAGCCGATGTTCGAGATCGGCTCCGTGACGAAGGTGTTCACGGGCCTGCTGCTGGCGCAGTCGGTGGAGCGTGGCGAGGTGAAGCTCGACGACACCGTGGGCCAGCTGCTCGCCGGCAGGCTGGCGTCGCCGCTCTCTCCCGCGGTGGCCTCCGTGACGCTGCGCCAACTCGTGACCCACACCGGCTGCATGCCCGTGATGGCCGATGGCGTGGCCGGCGGGCCCGCGCTGGCCGCGCAGTTCCGTGCCTTCGACAAGGCGGCGTTCTGGGATGCGCTGTCGCGCATCCGGCTCACGGCGCCGGCGCCGCCCTGCGAAGCGGCGTACAGCAATTTCGGGATGGCGCTGCTGGGCCAGGTCCTGGCCGAACGGCTCGGCACCACCTGGGGCGAGCTGGTGCGCGCGCGCATCACCGAGCCGCTGGGCATGAACGACACGGTGATCCAGCTCGGCGACAAGGCCTCGCGCATGGCACCGGCCTTTGCCGGCGACCGTCGCCAGCAGCTGCTCGACATAGCGGCCTATGCGCCGGCCAGCGCGCTGCGTTCCACGGCGGCCGACATGCTCACGCTGAGCCGCGCGATCCTCGCCGGCGCCAGCGGTCCGCTGGGCCCCGCGGCCGTGCGCATGCTCACGCCGCTCGCGCGCTACGAAGGCGCCGAGATCGGCTATGCGGTGATGGTGCGCGGCCCCGAGGGCGGCCGGCGCACCTACTACCACGCCGGCGTGACCGAGGGCTACCGCACGCTGTGGCTGCTTGCGCCCGACACCGCAGAAGCGCTGATCGTGCTCGGCAGCAATGCGCGCGCGTCGCTTCAGTCCGTGATGCTGGCCATCGGCAAGAGCCGCTATCCGGTGCCGACCGCCCCGGTGCCGATCGATCCGCAGCGCCTTGCGGACTACGAAGGCGAGTTCCGCATCAACAGGGCCAAGACGCTGGGCTTTGCGGTGCGCAGCGGCCGCCTGCTGGTGCGCGAGGCGGGCTGGGGCTACAACGCGCTCACGCCCATCGGCAGCGACCGCTTCGCGGTCACGGCCATCGGCGCCGAAGTCACTTTCCGGCGCGGCGAAGGCAACGCGGTGGTCGGCGTGACGCTGGCGCAGGGCGGCAGCCGGCTCGATGCGCAGAGGATGGGCGAGGCGGTGGCCGCTCCGCAGGATTGACCGCTCCGGCGCCAGAAGATCAAAGCCGTTCCGACATTGCGTTGAGGTAGGCGCGCACGGCGGCGTTGCTGCTGAGGCCGATCGCGCGGTCGTAGGCCTGGCGTGCCGCGGCGCGCGCACCGCCGGCTGCGAGCAGGTGCGCGCGGGCGGCCCAGAACGGCTGGTAGCTTTGCACCTCGGCCGCCGGCATGGCCTCCAGCGCGCGCAGGCCGACGTCGGGGCCGCGCGCATTGGCCAGTGCGCAGGCCAGGCTGACCTGGGCACCGATGCTGGGCCGCAGCGCCAGCAGTCCTTCATAGAGCGACACCAGCACTTCGGGCGGCACGGGCGCACCCACACGGCGCTCGCAATGGGCCGACTGGATGGCGGCCTCCAGCTGGTAGGGGCCGAGCGATTTCATCTCCGAGGCCCGGCGCAGGCAGCGTTCGGCCTCCGCGAGCAGGTCGGGGTTCCAGCGCAGCGGGTCCTGCTGGTCGAGCGGCACGTAGGCGCCGGCCTCGCTGCGCCGGGCCGCGGCGCGGCTTTCGCAGAAGAGCATCAGCGCGAGCAGGCCCAGCGGCTCGGGCTCATCGGGCATCAGGCTGCACAGGATGCGGCCGAGGTCGATGGCCTCGGCGGTGAGGCCGCGCGGCAGGGCGTCGGCGCCGTCGACGTCGTCCCAGCCGGTGCCGTAGGCGGCGTAGATGCCGCCCTGCACGTCCTGCAGCCGCTGCGGAAGTTCGCGCGCCTGCGGGTACTCGAAGGGAATGCCAGCGGCCCGGATGCGTGCCTTGGCCCGCACCAGCCGCTGGCCCAGCGTGGAAGGCGCGGTGAGAAAGGCACCGGCCATGCGGGCCGCGTCGAGCCCGAGCACGGTCTGCAGCATCAGCGGCGCGCGCGCCGCCGCATCGATGGCCGGATGCGCGCAGACGAACATCAGGCGCAGCCGCTCGTCGGGCACGGCCGCGCCCTCAGGGGCGTCGTCCATCTCGCCGGCCAAGAGCAGCAGCGACTGCGTCGCATCGTCCTGCACGCGGCTGTGGCGCCAGGCGTCGAGCTTGCGGTGCCGCGCCACGCTCAGCAGCCAGGCCTCGGGCTGTGCGGGAATGCCGTCGGCCGGCCAGCGCTCCAGTGCGCGCGCGAAGGCCTCGGCGAGCGCATCTTCCGATGCGGCGATGTCGTGCGTGCGCGCGGACAGGATGGCCAGCAGGCGGCCGTACGACTCGCGCGCCGCACGTTCGGCGGCCTGGTGAGCCGCCGGGTGGTTCACGGTGTGGCCGCCGCGATGGCCGTGGCCGCGAAGACCGGCCGCACCTCCACGCCCCCGCTGGCCGCGCAGGGCGCGCGGGCCGCCCATTCGAGCGCGGCATCGAGGTCCGGCACGTCCACCACGAAGTAGCCGCCGAGCTGCTCCTTGGTATCGGCAAAGGGGCCGTCCTGCACCTGGCGCTTGTCGCCGCGCACGCGCAGCGTGGTGCCGGTCATCGGCGGCAGGAGGCCGTGCCCGCCGAGCGAAATGCCCGACTGGCGCACCGCATCGGCATACGCCACCCAGCTGGCCCGGTAGGCCTGCGAGGACGCGTCGTTCCGCTGTTCGAATTCGGCCGCGGGCTGATAGAACATCAACATGTACTGCATGGTGTCTCTCCATCGTGGAAAAGAGGCTGAGCAGGATCGCTCACCACAATGACGGCCCGCAGCCGGTCATTTCGACACGGCGTCCGTGTCGAGCAGATGATTTTTTACGCGATTGCCGTTCGGCGCAACGGTTGCGCTACCTAGGCTTTCAGGCCGCCTTGGCCTGCGCGGCGGGGGCGAACATGGCCTCCATCTCGCTTCGCAGCCGATAGGCGGAGGTCGAGGTGTCCATGGCCACGTCGGCCCAGCAGAGGCTCTGGCCCTTCTTCACCGGTCGCACCAGCTTGACGCTGTGCGCGAGCCCGAGGGGCAGCCCGCCCAGGCCGAGCGAGCGCTCGGCCGGCAGCAGCTTGCCCCAGACGGTGTAGCCGCCTTCGCCGTCGAGCATTTCGCCGGGAGCGAGGTCGCGCTTGGCCGTGGCCACCACGTCGGCGTTCCAGCAGGTGGCCACGCCGGTCGGCTCGCCGCGCAAGGCAACGCTGGCCACCGACATGCCGACCTCCAGGCCGATCAGGTGCCAGCGCTTGTAGAGCGTGAAGTAGCGCCCGCTCGGGTCGGTGTGGGCGTTGTATTCCTCGAAGCAGTTCTTGATGTAGTCGGTCTCGGCCTCGACCGTGACCCACACGCCCATGCGGATGTCGTAGGGGATCTTTCGCCCGTTGGCCTCGAGCGAGGAAATGACCTCGACCATGCCCTTGCGTTCGAGCACGCCGCCTTCGCTCCGGGGGCGCGTGACGAAGGGAATGTCCTCCACGCTCGCGGGCGGGTAGAGCAGGCCGTCCGAAGGCACGGTGAGCCCGGTGGCGTTGGCCACCGCCGAGCTTTCGATGGACGGCTTGGAGCCGTCGAGAAAGCTGTTGAACATCTTCGGATTGAGGCCGCCGCGCAGCGCCTGTTCGGGCGTCAGGCCGTAGTTGCCCCAGACGGTCTCGGGCGTCGATTCGGTGAAGTGCGGCAGCCACTTGTGGCCGCGTCCGGCCGCGACCACCGGAAAGCCGCAGGTGCGCGCCCAGTCGACCAGGTCGCAGATCAGCGCGGGCTGGTCGCCGAAGGCCAGTGAATAGACCACGCCGGCCTGCTGCGCGCGGCGCGCGAGCAGCGGGCCGCAGAAGGCATCGGCCTCGACCGTCACGTTGACCACGTGCTTGCCATGCGCAAACGCATCCAGGCAATGCTCGACGGCCGCCACCGGGTTGCCGGTGCACTCGACCACGATGTCGATGGCGGGTTCGCGCGTCACGGCCTGCCAGTCGTCGGTGATCCAGGTGCTGCCCGTCTTCAGGGCTTCCTGCACCGAACCCGCCGCGGCGCGCTCCGGGTTCCAGCCCACGCGCTCGAGGTTGGCGCGCGCCGCCGCGGGCGAGAGGTCGGCAATCGCCACCAGCTGAACGCCGGGCGTGCGCGGAATCTGCGCGAGGTACATCGAGCCGAACTTGCCGGCGCCGATCAGGCCGATGCGGATGGGGCGGCCTTCGGCGGCGCGCTGCTGCAGGCGGGCGTAGAGACTCATGGCGTCAGGCCTCCGCGGTGTCGAGGACTTCGAGCGAGGTCTGCAGGGCACTCTCGGGCAGTCCGTTCTTCCACGGCACCTCGACCGGGTAGGGCTTGAGCAGGCAGTCGTCGGGCAGCAGCTCGATGGGCGCGAAGTTTCTGTGCGCGATGTACTCGGGCCGCTTGTGGCGCCGGATGTGGTTGCTGACAGCGCACAGGCTCAGGTACACCGCCACACGGTTGAACGGCGAAAGATTGCTGCCCGAGGCATGCACGAGGCAGCTGTGGAACAGGATCATCGAGCCGGCGGGCCCCTTGGGCGAGACGATGCCTCCATGCTTGCCGCCAGCGCGGTCCACCAGCTGCCGGATCAGGTCGTTGTCCACCGTCCACAGCGGATAGCTGGTGGTCGTGAGGTCGTGCTTCGCATCCACCACGCCCTTGCGGTGGCTGCCCGGAATGAACATCAGCGGGCCGTTGTGCTCGTTCACCTCGTCCAGGAAGATCGCGACGTTCATTGCGCGCTCGGTGGGCATCAGGTCGTCGTTGAGCCAGGTGCCGTAGTCCTGGTGCCACTGCCATACGTCGCCTTCGAACGCCATCTTGCCGTTGATCTTGAACTGGTGCATGTAGACCTCTTCGCCGAAGAGGTCCATCACCGGCTCCACCATGCGCGGATGGCGCGCGAGCCGCGCGAAGGGCTCGCTGATCAGGTGCGCGGCAAAGTTGGTGCGCACCGCATCCGAGCCCTTCTCGCGCACGTTGAAGGCCGCGCGCTTGCTGTACAGGTCGGGCACCGCATCGGTCAGCGCCCTGGTTTCTTCGGGCGAGAAATGGCCGGGAAAGAACAGGTAGCCGTCGCGCTCGAACTGCGCGCGTTGCTCGGGGGTCAACTTCATGCCTTGTCTCCTTTGCGGGTGGGGGTGGTGGATGCGGTGCGCGCGAGCTGCTGCGCGAGCCGCCGGCCCAGTGCCTCGCTGGCCCGGGCGACGTGTTCCTCGCTCAGCTGCGCGGCGCGCTGCGCATGGCCGGCCGCAATGGCGGCGGCGATGGCTTCGTGCTCGTCCCAGAGCGTCTCGCGCTGCGGCTCGGCCTGCAGCACCGCACCCATCGCGCGGCGCAGGTGGCGCCAGTGCTGACCGGCGCTCTGGCCGATCAGCGGATTGCCCGAGGCCTCGTAGATGGCCTGGTGGAAGGCCAGGTCGGCATCGATCATGGCTTCGACATTGCGCCCGCGCGCCGCACGGCGGCCACGCTCCAGCAGCCTGGGGTCGATGCGAAAGCGCTGTGCGGCCGCGAGCCGCGCGGCCAGCACGTCGAGCGCGCCGCGCACCTGGTAGACCTTGCGCATCCAGTCGGCATCGAGCGGCGCCACCAGCACGCCGCGGCCGGGCGCATCGTGCACGAAACCGTCCTTCTTGAGCAGGCGTAGCGCCTGCAGCACGGGCTGGCGTGACACCGACAGGCGCTGCGCGATGTCTTCCTGCGTGATCCGCTCGCCAGGCGCCAGCGCGCCGCTGCTGATGGCGCCGAGCAGGGCGCGGTAGACCTGGTCGACGAGGTCGGGCGCGGCTTCGATGCTGACGAGCTGGGCGGGCATGGATGGCTTTCCTTGAACTCTGTATACAGAGTACGGAATCCGGAGCCGCCGCGTATCCCGGGTTTTTACCCATGGGGGCTGCAAAAGAAGGTAACCCGCCGCTAAGCTCGGCCCATGCAACTACCTACCTACGACGACGTCATCGCCGCGGCCGCGCGGCTCAAGGGCCACGCCCACCGCACGCCTGTGCTGCAATCGCAGACGGCCGACGAGCGCTGGGGCGCCAGCTTCTTCTTCAAGTGCGAGAACTTCCAGCGCATGGGTGCCTTCAAGTTCCGCGGTGCGTTCAATGCGCTGTCGAAGTTCGACGCCGCGCAGCGCAAGGGCGGCGTGATCGCGTTCTCTTCGGGCAACCATGCGCAGGCCATTGCGCTGTCGGCCCGGCTCTTGTCGATGCCGGCCGTGATCGTCATGCCCAAGGACGCGCCCGCGGCCAAGGTTGCGGCCACGAAGGGCTACGGCGCCGAAGTGGTGATGTACGACCGCTTCACCGAAGACCGCGAGGCGCTCACGAAGCGGCTCGCACAGGAACGCGGCATGACGATGATCCCGCCCTACGACCACCCGGACGTGCTCGCGGGGCAGGGCACGGCGGTGAAGGAACTCATCGAGGAGACCGGTCCGCTCGACCAGCTGTTCGTGTGCCTGGGCGGCGGCGGGCTGCTGTCGGGTTCGGCGCTGTCGGCGCGCGCGCTGGCGCCCGGTTGCAAGGTCTACGGCGTGGAGCCCGAGGCGGGCAACGACGGCCAGCAATCATTGCGCGCGGGAAAGATCGTGCACATCGAAACGCCCAAGACCATTGCCGACGGCGCGCAGACGCAGCACCTGGGGCAGTACACCTTCGGCATCATCAAGCGCGACGTGGACGACATCTTCACCGTGACCGACCCGCAGCTCGTCGATGCAATGCGCTTCTTTGCCGAGCGCATGAAGACCGTGGTGGAGCCGACCGGCTGCCTCGCCTTTGCGGGCGCCATTGCTGCGGGCAAGGCCATCGCGGGCCAGCGCATCGGCATCGTGGTCAGCGGCGGCAACGTCGACCTCTCGCGCTACGCGGCGCTGCTCGCGTAGCCCGCTCAGGCGCGGATTCCCTCGGCCGTGAGGTGCAGCAGGCGGTCCGCACGGGCTGCCGCGCTCTCGGAATGCGTCACCAGCACCAGCGAAGCGCCGTGCTCGCGCGTCTGGCCGATCAGCAGTTCCATCACCTTCGAAGCGGTGCCGGGGTCGAGGTTGCCGGTGGGCTCGTCGGCCAGCAGCAGGGCGGGCCGGTGCACCAGCGCGCGCGCGATGGCCACGCGCTGCAGCTGGCCGCCAGAGAGCGTCTGCGGCAGCCGCGCGCCCATGCCGGGCAGGCCCACCGCATCGAGCATGTGCGCGACGCGGCCTTCATCGCGCTTGCCGCCCAGCAGCATCAGCGGCAGCGAGACGTTCTGCGCCACGTCCAGGTGCGGCAGCACGTGGAAAGCCTGGAACACGAAGCCCACGTGGCGCCGGCGCCAGAGCGCGCAGGCTTCGCCGTCGAGCGTGCCGATGTCGATGCCGCCGTGCGTGACCGTACCCGCGTCCCAGCTGTCGAGCCCGGCCATGCAGTTGAGCAGCGTCGACTTGCCGACGCCCGATTCGCCGACGATGGCGACGAACTCGCCGGGCTCGACGCCGAGCGTCACGTTCTCGAAGACGGGCACGTCGCCGTAGTGCTTGGCGAGCCCCGAGATGCGTAGCGTCATGCGGTGGTGCCTGCGATGCGTTGAACAGCGGTCTGCAACGCGCCGGGCGCGTCGCAGGCGATGACGGTGCGCGCCGGCATGCTGCGCAGCCAGGTGATCTGCCGCTTGGCGAGCTGGCGCGTGGCCGCGATGCCGCGCTCGCGCAGCGTGCCGACGGCCTTGGCATCGGGCTGCGCGCCGCCGCATGCGTCGAGCATTTCCCAGGCCTGCCGGTAGCCCACGCAGCGCATCGAGGGAAGCTCGGTGGAAAGATCGCCGCGTGCGCGCAGCGCCCTGACCTCGTCGAGGAAGCCGGCGGCCAGCATGGCGTCGAAGCGCTCGGCAATGCGCGCATGCAGCCAGGCGCGGTCGGCGGGTTCGAGCGAGAACAGCGCGCCGCCGGCCAATCCCTTCACTGCCTTGTCTCTCTCGCCGGCATGAAAGCTCGACAAGGGCTGCCCGCTGCTTTCCCATACCTCGAGCGCACGCTGGATGCGCTGGCTGTCCTGCGGCGCCAGGCGCGCCGCGGTCACGGGGTCGACCTTGGCGAGCCGCGCATGCATGGCGGGCCAGCCCAGCGCGGCGGCTTCGGCGTCGATGCGCGCGCGCACGGCGGCATCGGCGGCGGGCATGGCGTCGATGCCGTCGAACAGCGCCTTGAAGTAGAGCATGGTGCCGCCCACCAGCAGCGGCAAGGCGCCGCGCGCGCGGATCTCGCCGATGAGCCGTGTCGCGTCGGCCACGAAGGCGGCGGCGCTGTAGCTTTCGCGCGGATCGAGGATGTCGATCAGGTGGTGCGGCACGGCGGCCTGCTCGGCCCGGCTGGGCTTGGCGGTGCCGATGTCCATGCCGCGATAGACCAGCGCCGAATCGACGCTGACGATCTCCACCGGGCGCACCCGCGCCAGCGCGAGCGCCACCGCCGTCTTGCCGGAGGCGGTCGGCCCCGCGAGCGCGATGTATGTCGGGTTTTCAGGAAGGGCGGAGGCGGCAGCGGAGGGCGGCATAAGCGCCCGAGGGTAACAACAAAACCGGAAGCTTCAGATCGCCTGCGCGCTGGCGCTGGCCTTGCCGCGCGCTTCCTGCGGCAGGGCGGGCGAATCGGTGCGCGGGGACGCCGGTGCGGCCGGCAGCGATGGCGTGCCGCGCAGCACCGGCGTGCCTTCCCCTTGGCGCGAAGCCAGCGTGGTCTCGGGCTTCATGCGGAACAGCTGCGAGAGCGCCGAGCGGTACTGCGCCTCGCCGATCGAATTGGTGTTGTGGTGCGATCCACCCTCCACCAGCACGAAGAGCTTGGGCACGGTGGCCGCGTTGTAGAGTTTGCGGCCCAGCGTGGGGTTGATCAGGCTGTCGGCGGTGCCATGCACCACCAGCAGCGGCGCGCCGATGTCCTTGACGCGGTTGATGGCCTCGAAGCGCTGCGTGATGAACGGGCCGAACGGCAGCCAGCCCCACTTGAAGCCGCTCACCACGTCGGCAATGGAGGTGAAGGTGCTTTCGACGATGGTGCCGCTCTCGTCGTTGACGCTGGCGGCCAGGTCGATGCCGATGGCGCCGCCCAGCGAGTGGCCGAAGATGTAGCGGTGCTGCCGCGGATGCCGGGCCGCGAGCCAGGTCCAGGCGGCGCGCGCGTCCTCGCGCGCCGATTCTTCCGAGGGCAGTCCCTTGGAGCTCTTGCCGAAGCCGCGGTAGTCGATGGCCAGCACCGAGAAGCCCAACTCGTGCATGCGCTGGATGCGCGGCGCCGATCCGGCCACGTTGTAGCGGGCGCCGTGCAGGTACAGCATGACCGGACGGTCGGTGGTCTCGGGCTCGCCGCCGAGCCAGAGGCCGTGAAGGCGGGCGGATTCGCCGGTGATGGAGGACTGGAAGTCGATCCAGACGTCCTGCATGCCCTCGGTCATGGTCGCGGTGTTGCCCCAGCTGCGGTCGCTGGGTTGGAAGATCCACTCGCGCTGCTGTTCGTCGAATGTGGAGCAGCCGGCGGCCAGGAGGGCGCACAGCGAAAGAACGGAGGCAAGGAGGGACCAGCGTTTCATGGACTAGAGGGACAGCGAAGCCGGCGGAAAGTTCATGCTCGAGCAAGGAGCGCGCCGACACTGCGCCCCAGCACTTCCCCCCAAGCGCCCTCAAGTGGCACTTTGTTCTACATATGCAACGCCCGTGCCCGCTTCGCGGATGACCTCCAAAAACTCCGGAAAAACCCTCAAAATGCCCCGATTTGCTATCTGCCGCGCATAAAAAGCGCGTCCAGCTCCCGAATCGACAGCTGCCGCCAGGTCGGACGGCCATGGTTGCACTGGTCCGAACGCTCGGTGGCTTCCATTTGACGTAATAAAGCGTTCATTTCGTCGATCGTGAGCCTGCGGTTGGCCCGCACCGCACCATGGCAGGCCATGGTCGAGAGCAATTCGTTCTGCGCCCGCTGCACCACGGTGCTGGCGTCGTGCTGCGCCAGTTCGGCCAATACGCTGCGCGCAAGCTCCACCGGATCGCCATCGGCCAGGGTGCCCGGCACCGCACGCACCGCAAGGGTGCGCGGCGAAAACGGCGTGATTTCCAGCCCCAGCGTGGGCAGCACCGCGGCGCAGGCCTCGGCGGTGGCCACTTCCTGGGGCGTGGCCGCGAAGGTGGCCGGGATCAGCAGCGGCTGGCTCGTGATGGCGGCGCCGTCGAGCTGGGTCTTGAGCCGCTCGTAGACGATGCGTTCGTGCGCCGCGTGCATGTCGACCACGATCAGGCCCTGGCTGTTCTCGGCCAGGATATAGATGCCCTGCAGCTGCGCCAGCGCGCGGCCCAGGGGCCAGGCTTGCTCATTGGTGGACAGGGCGCCAGGAGCCGTCGATTCGGCCGGCAGCCCGGCGGGGGCCCGGAACGCTGCGGGCGCCGCTTCGGCAGCGGGCCAGGGGGAAGCGCCGGATCCGGGGTTCGAGGCGCCGGTCCGCTGGGGCCACAGGGCCTCGAAATCGCCGGCGCCGCGCTCCGCCGCCACGAAATTGATGCCCGGCTGGGCCCAGGCTGCACCCGACGCGGGCACGTTCGGTTTGAAAAAGGGTTGCTGCGGCGCCGCGGGCGTGACGGCATCGCCCGCGCGCGGTGCCGCAAGCGCGTTCTCGATCGCATGGCGCACCGCCTGGTGCACCTCGCGGCCATCGCGAAAACGCACCTCGATCTTGGTCGGATGCACGTTCACGTCGACGCGCGACGGATCGATTTCGAGGTACAGCGCATACACGGGCTGGCGCTGGCCGTGCAGCACGTCTTCGTAGGCGCTGCGCACGGCATGCGAGAGCACCTTGTCGCGCACGAAGCGGCCGTTGACATAGAAGAACTGCTGGTCGGCGCGCGAGCGGGCCGCATCCGGAATGCCGGCACGGCCGGCCACGCGAACCGCGCCGCCCATGTACTCGACGGCCACGCTCTGCGCCACGAAGTCGTCGCTGAGCGCGTCGGCCAGGCGCTGCTCGCGCCGGTCGGCGGCGCGCCACTGTTCCATCAGCTTGCCGTCGTGCCACACCGAAAAGCCGACCTCCGGCCGCGCCAGCGCATGGCGGCGCACGGCCTCGATGCAGTGGGCCAGTTCGGTGGCGTCGGTCTTCAGGAACTTGCGCCGCGCGGGGGTCGCGAAGAAAAGCTCGCGCACCTCGACCGTGGTGCCGACGGCACGGGCCACCGGCCGCAGTTCGCCGGTGCGGCCGTCGAGCGCAAAGGCGCCGTCGGCACCCGCAAAGCGCGAAAGAATGCTGAGCTCCGCAATGGCGTTGATGGCCGCGAGCGCCTCGCCGCGAAAGCCCATGGTGCCCACGGTCTCGAGATCGTTCAGGCTCGCGATCTTGCTGGTGGCATGGCGGCGCAGTGCCACCGTGAGTTCTTCGCGCGGAATGCCCTGACCGTCGTCCTCCACCGAGATCAGCCGCACGCCGCCCGAGGCCAGCCGCACCGTGACCTGGCGCGCGCCGGCGTCCAGCGCGTTGTCGAGCAGTTCGCGCACCACGGAGGCCGGGCGTTCGACCACTTCGCCCGCGGCGATCTGGCTGATCAGCTCGTCGGGAAGTTCGCGGATCGGACGGCGCTGGAGGGACGGAATGGAAGAGGGAAGGGCGCTCACG
Organism: Variovorax sp. V116; assembly: GCF_041154435.1. Classification (NCBI taxonomy): domain Bacteria; kingdom Pseudomonadati; phylum Pseudomonadota; class Betaproteobacteria; order Burkholderiales; family Comamonadaceae; genus Variovorax; species Variovorax sp. V116. The sequence continues at coordinate 3,522,233 of NZ_AP028661.1, read as the reverse complement.
CGAGCATTCTAGAAGCCGGGTTGCCCCCGCCGCGCCGCTGCCCGCGGGAGCCCTTTCAGCCTGGCATCAGCGTGTCAGGCCGCCAGGTACATCGGGCTGCTGGCGCCAGAACAGGTCTGGATGTATCGACCTGTCATCTTGGATCTCCGAATTCGTCATGGGACGTCATGCGGCGCGCAGCAAGGATAATCCGCGACCATGGAAATCATCAGCTTTCTCGTCGACTTCATCCTGCACGTCGACAAACACCTCGAGGCCTTCGTCGTTGCTTATGGTCCCTGGGTCTATGCGCTGCTCTTCCTGATCGTGTTCGTGGAGACAGGCGCGGTGGTGATGCCTTTCCTGCCCGGCGACTCGCTGCTCTTCATCGTGGGCGCGCTGTGCGGCGTGGGGCTCATGAGCTTTCCGCTGGCCTGCGCAGTGCTCATTGCGGCGGCCATCCTGGGCGACCAGTGCAACTACAGCATCGGCCGCTACTTCGGGCCCAAGGTGTTCAAGTGGGAGGACTCGCGCTTCTTCAACCGCAAGGCCTTCGACCAGGCCCATGCCTTCTACGAGCGCTATGGCGGCATCACGATCATCCTTGCGCGCTTCATGCCCTTCATTCGCACCTTCGCGCCCTTCGTGGCCGGCGTGGCCGAAATGAGCCGCGCGAAGTTCACCATGTTCAATGTGGTGGGCGGGCTGATCTGGGTGCTGGGCATCGCGACGGCGGGCTACTTCTTCGGCAACCTGCCGTTCGTTCGCGAGCATCTCGACAAGATCATCTGGGCGCTGATCTTCGTGCCGGGCCTGATCGCGATCTTCGGTGCCTGGCGCGCATCGCGTGCAGAGAAGGCGCGCGCGCAGCTGCCTTCGAAGGCTTGATCGGCACCGGAAAAAAAAAGCGCGCCAGTGATGGCGCGCTCGAGCAGAGAGAGAGTCAGGATTGGTAAAAGGTCAGTAGTTCGGGCCGTTGCGCGGGTAATAGGTGTTCGGCGGATAGGCGCGCTGGCTCTCGTAGTAGTTGCGCTCGTCGACGCTGCGGCCCACCTGGTTGCCGATCACGCCGCCAATGGCCGCGCCGCCCAGGGTACTGCCGGTGTTGCCGCCGATGGCGTGGCCCACGGCCGCACCGCCGAGCGCGCCGATGCCGGTGCCCAGGTTCTGGTTGGGGCCGGACGCGCAGCCGGCCAGCGCCATGACCGCGCCTGCCGCTGCAGCGGAAATCCAGATTCGTGCCTTCATCATCATGGTGTCCACCTTTCTAGAGTGATGGAGCCATGATGGACAAAAGGCGCCGGTCCCCCGTGTAGGAGCCTGCCGCGCCTGCCTGTGCGTTGCCACGGGCCGGCCCGCGTGGGACGGCACGGCGCGCGCGGGCTCAGAGCTGGCGGCTGCGCGCGAGCGGCGGGTTCTGCGCAAAGTAGCGCTGGATGCCGCGCATCAGCGCATCGGAAAGGTTTTCCTGGTAGCTGACGCTGCGCAGGTTGGCTTCTTCTTCGGGGTTGCTGATGAACGCCGTTTCGACCAGCACGCTCGGGATATCGGGTGCCTTGAGCACCGCGAAGCCGGCCTGCTCGACCGAGGGCTTGTGCAGCCGCGCGCCGATGCCGCGGATCTCGCCGAGCATGGCGCCGCCGAGCTTGAGGCTGTCGTTGATCTGCGCCGTGGTGCTCATGTCGAGCAGCGCGCGCTGCACCTGCACTTCGTGGTTCCCCACGTTCACGCCGCCGACCTTGTCGGCTTCGTTTTCCTTGTTGGCGAGCCAGCGCGCGGCGCTGCTCGAGGCGCCGCTCTGGCTCAGCGCAAAGACGCTCGCGCCGCGCGCGGCGGGCGTGGTGAATGCATCGGCATGGATGCTCACGAAGAGGTCGGCCTGCACGCGCCGCGCCTTCTGCACGCGCACACCCAGCGGCACGAAAAAATCGGCGTCACGCGTGAGAAACGCGCGCATCGGGTTGCCGTTGACGCTGCTCGCGTTGATGCGGTCGCGCAGGCGATGCGCGATCTGCAGCACGATGTCTTTTTCGCGCGTGCCGTTGGGGCCGATGGCGCCCGGGTCTTCGCCGCCATGGCCGGGATCGAGCGCCACGATGATGATGCGGTCGGTGCGGCTCGCGGTGGCGCTGCCGCGCGCGGACGCGAGGGGCGCGGGAGGCGCCACGGGTACGGCAGGCGCAATGGGCGGCGCGGGTGGCACGACGGGGCCGGGCCGCGTCGACTGCTGCGCCATCAGCTCGCCCAGCGGATCGGGTGCGGGCCCGGCCGCCGTGGCCGGCGGGCGGGCGGGAGATGGCGCGATGCTGCCGGGCGCGGGGATCGGCGCTGGCACGTTGGGCGACGGCCGCACGAGGATCGGCGGCCCGCCGTCGGGCGCGAGGCCCGAGGAGGGCGCGGCCGGCGGCGGCACCGACGGTGCGCTTGCCACGGCACCGTTGCTGCCGCCGGCGCTGCTGCCGCGCGGCGCTTCGCGCAGGCGCTCGGTGATCAGCGCTTCCATCGGGTCGATGGCTTTTTCGGGGTAGAGGTCGAGCACCAGCCGGTGCTTGTACGCGGCAATGGGCGCCAGCGAGAACACCTGCGGCACCACGGCCTGCTTGAGGTCGAACACGATCCGCACCACCTTGGGTGCGTTCTGGCCGACGCGCAGGCCGTTGATGTACGGGTCGCCCGGCTTGATCTTGCCGACCAGGTCGCGCAGCTCGGGGTTGAGATCGATGCCTTCGATGTCCACCGCCAGCCGCGGCGGACTGCCGACCACCAGCTGCTGCGAATGCAGCCGCGCATCGGATTCGATGGTCACGCGCGTGTAGTCGGCCGCGGGCCACACGCGCACTGCGAGGATGGTGGCGCCGCGCGCGATCTGGTGCACGCCGAGCATCAGCGCGATGCTGCCGCCCTGCAGCAGCACGCGCCGCTTGAGGCCGGTGGCCTTCATGCGCCGAGCTGCGTCAGCAGGGTGCTGCCGCGGGGAGTGTTCGCCAGGAGGGTCACGCTGCGTGTGTCGTCTGTCATTGCTTCTATTTTAATAGCGAGGTCGGCAATTGGTGTGCGGCCGGCAGCGTTCTCTGGCCACTCCGCGAGCTTGAGGCCCGGACCCGCGAAAATGTCACGGAAGCCGGCGTCGTCCCACTCGCGCGGATCGTTGAAGCGGTAGAAATCGAAATGGAAGATGGCCAGGCCGTCGGGCGCTTCGTGCGGCTCGACCACGGCATAGGTCGGGCTCTTGATGCGGCCCTCGATGCCGAGCGCGCGCAGCAGGTGGCGCACGAAGGTGGTCTTGCCGGCGCCGAGGTCGCCGTGCAGCGCAATGAAGGCATCGCGCAGCGCGGGCGAGGCCGCGAGTGCGCGCGCGAAGGCGTCGGTGTCTTCTTCGCTGCGCCAGTGCAGCGTGCGGCCGGCGTTCTTCGGCGTTTCTACAATCGGCAAGTGATCGTCAGCCATCCACTCGTTGCTCGTATTCAGGCATTGGCCCGGGAACTCGGATTCTCCCAAATCGGAATCGCGGGCGTCGATTTATCGAGCGCCGAGGAAGGTCTGATGCAATGGCTGGCCCATGGGTTCCATGGCGAGATGAAATACATGGCAACGCACGGCACGCGCCGCGCGCGGCCGGCCGAGCTGGTGCCGGGCACGGTGAGCGTCATCACGGCGCGCATGGACTACCTGCCGCGCGGCACGCCGCTCGACGATTGGCAGGCCGTGGAGTTCGATCGCCTCTCGCGGCCCGGCGAAGCCATCGTCTCGGTCTATGCGCGCGGCCGCGACTATCACAAGGTGATGCGTGCGCGGCTGGCCCGGCTGGCCGAGCGCATCGCCGAGGAAGTGGGCCCGTTCGGCCACCGCGCCTTCACCGATTCGGCGCCGGTGCTCGAAGCCGAGCTTGCATCCCGCAGCGGCCAGGGCTGGCGCGGCAAGCACACGCTGGTGCTGGACCGCAGCGCGGGCTCGATGTTCTTCCTGGGCGAGATCTACGTCGACATGGCGCTGCCCGAAAGCGAGCCGGTCACCGCGCACTGCGGCAGCTGCAGCGCCTGCATCGACGTGTGCCCGACCAAGGCGATCGTCGCGCCATACCGGCTCGATGCGCGGCGCTGCATTTCGTACCTCACCATCGAGCACGGCGGGCCGATTCCGCTGGAGCTTCGGCCGCTGATGGGCAACCGCATCTACGGCTGCGACGACTGCCAGCTGATCTGCCCCTGGAACAAGTTTGCGAAGAAGAGCGCGCTGCCCGACTTCGATGCGCGCGAGGGGCTCACCGGCCAGTCGCTGGCCGCGCTCTTTGCCTGGAGCGAAGAGGAATTTCTGCGCTTCACCGAAGGCAGCCCGATCCGCCGCATCGGCCATGAACGCTGGCTGCGCAACATCGCCGTGGCCCTTGGCAACGCACTGCGCGCGGGCGAAAGCGGCGCCGCAGAGGCCCTGGCCACGCGTGCCTCGGACCCGAGCGAACTGGTGCGCGAGCACGTGGCGTGGGCGCTGGCGCAGCGCCCCGAAACGCCGAACGCGTCCTAGCGCGGCAGCGCCAGCGCAAACGGCAGGCTCAGCACGCCCAGCAGCGTCGACAGGGTCACGAGGCCCGCCACGTACGGTCCGTTGTAGCCCATGCGCGCCGCCAGCACATAGGCGCTCGAGGCCGTGGGCACGGCGGAAAACGCCATCAGCACCGAGGCCTGCGTCGCGTCCAGCCGCAGCGCGAGCGACAGGCCCCATGCCACCAGCGGCAGGAACAGGTGCCGTATGGACAGCACCGACACCGCGAGCACCTTGCCGCGCCCCAGCGTGGCGAACTGCATGCCCGCGCCCGCGGCCAGCAGGCCGAGCGCGAGCGATGCGGCGCCGATGCGCGTGAGCGTGGGCGTGGCCCAGTTCGGCACGGTGAAGCCCAGCACGTTGGCCAGCAACCCGGCCAGCGTGGCGACGATCAGCGGATTGCGCACCAGCTGCCGCGCGAAGCCGCTCTCGGCATGCCGCGCCATCGGCCAGACGGCCGCGATGTTGAACATCGGCACGCACACGCCGATCAGCACCGCAATCAGCAGCAGGCCCTGCGCACCGGCCAGCCGCTCGGCGAGCGCCAGGCAGATGAAGGAGTTGAAGCGGAACCCGATCTGCGCGCTCGCCGCATGGTCGCGACGGTCGACGTGCGAACCGAGGCCGGGCACGAACGGCAGCGCGTAGGCCATCGCGATGCCGCACAAGCCGATGCCCACGCCTGCGGTGAGCAGGCTCGAGGTGGCGGCAAAGTCGAGCGGGCTGCGCACGATCGAGTGGAACAGCAGCACAGGAAATAGAAAGTAGTAGACCAGGCTTTCGACCTGGTCCCACACGCGGCGGTCGAGCGCCGTGTAGCGGCAAAGAAGCCAGCCGATGGCGATGAGCGAAAAATCCGGAAAGAGCAGCTGTGCGAAGTTCACCGCTTCGAGCATAAACCGTGGCGGACCATGGGTAATCCACAGCATGAGCGCGGTGCGAAGCCGCTAGCATCCGGGGCTTTGGTTTTTCGACATCAACCATTCAATCAAGGAGTTATAGATGCAACGTCGTCAATGGGGCGCCATGGTGGGAGCCGCCGCGCTGGTCGCGGCCGCGGGCCAGAGCTTCGCGCAGGGCTATCCGAACAAGCCGGTCGAGCTGAGCGTGCCCTTTGCACCGGGCGGCACGACCGACATCGTGGCGCGCGTGATTTCCGACCCGCTCGGCAAGGTGCTGGGCCAGCCGGTGGTGGTGATCAACCGCGCGGGCGGCGGCGGCATCGTGGGCGCAGCCGAAACGGCGCGCGCCACGCCCGATGGCTACAAGCTCGGCGTTGCCACGGTGTCGAGCACGGCGGCCAATCCGGCCATCAACCCCAAGGTGCCGTACGACCCGATCAACGACTTCACGCCGATCATCAACATTGCGGCCACGCCCAACATCATTGCGGTCAACCCGAGCTTCCCGGCCAAAAACTATGCGGAGTTCGTGGCCGAGCTCAAGAAGAACCCCGGAAAGTACTCGTACGCCTCGTCGGGCACCGGCGGCATCGGCCACCTGCTGATGGAGCTCTACAAGAGCCTCACCAACACCTTCGTCACGCACATTCCCTACCGCGGCGCGGGCCCGGCGCTCAACGACGTGGTGGCCGGCCAGGTGCCGATCATGTTCGACAACATCCCGTCGGCCATGCCCTTCATCCAGAGCGGCCGGCTGGTTCCGATCGTGGTGTCGGCGCCGCAGCGCCTGGCCGCGCTGCCCAACGTGCCCACCTTCAAGGAAGTGGGGCTCGAGCCGGTCAACCGCATGGCCTACTACGGCATCCTCGGCCCCAAGGGCCTGCCGAAGGAAGTGGTCGACAAGGTCAGCGCCGGCGTGAAGAAGGCGGTGGAAGACCCGGCCGTGAAGAAGCGCATCGAGGACACCGGTTCGCTGATCGTCGCCAACACGCCCGAGCAGTTCGCCGCGCAGATCAAGGCCGAATACGAGGTCTACAAGCAGGTGGTGGTGAAGCAGAAGCTCAAGCTCGACTGAGCCGCTTTTTCCTTCCGCAAAGCCGCCCGCGCCACGGGCGGCTTTTCTTTTTTTGATATCTTGCAGCGCATGACAGAGGCCGCCGCCACGCAAACCCCCGAGATCGACGACTTCATCGATGCCCTCTGGCTCGAGGACGGGCTGTCGAAGAACACGCTGGCCGCCTACCGCCGCGACCTCGCGCTGTTCGCGCAATGGCTGGGCAGCCAGCGCAGCGGCCGCGCGCTCGACACGGCGCAGGAGTCCGACCTGCAGGCCTACATGGGCGCGCGCCTGTCGACCCGGGGCAAGGCCACCTCGGCCAACCGGCGGCTCACGGTGTTCAAGCGCTACTACCGCTGGGCGCTGCGCGAGCGCCGCATCGCAGCCGATCCGAGCATCCGGCTCGCGCCCGCGCGGCAGATGCCGCGGGCCGTCAAGACGCTGTCGGAAAAGCAGGTGGACGACCTGCTGGCCGCACCCGACGTGGAAACCCCACTTGGCCTGCGCGACCGCGCGATGCTCGAGCTGATGTATGCGAGCGGCCTGCGCGTGAGCGAGCTGGTGGCGCTCAAGGTCATCGACATGAGCCTCAACGACGGCGTGCTGCGCGTACTCGGCAAGGGCAGCAAGGAGCGCCTCGTGCCCTTCGGCGGCGAGGCGCGGCGCTGGATCGAGCGCTACCTGGACGAGTCGCGCCCCGCCATCCTCGACGGGCAGCAGACGCCCGACCTGTTCGTGACCGCGCGCGGCGCAGGCATGACGCGCGTGATGTTCTGGATCATCGTGAAGAAGCAGGCCGCCGCGGCCGGCATCCATGTGCCGCTGTCGCCCCACACGCTGCGCCACGCCTTCGCCACGCACCTGCTGAACCACGGCGTCGACCTGCGCGCGGTGCAATTGCTGCTCGGCCATGCCGACATCTCCACGACCACCATCTACACCCACGTGGCGCGCGAGCGCCTCAAGCAGCTGCATGCGCAGCACCACCCGCGCGGCTGAAGGCGCGGTGTTCCTTCACTTCACCAACAGCAAAGAGACTTCGTTCATGCAGAAAAGAATCTGGGTCGCGGCGGCATTGCTCGCTGCCGGCGGCGCACAGGCCCAGGCCATTCCCAAGACCATCCGCCTCATCGTGGCGTACCCCGCGGGCGGCGTCAGCGACGTGGTCGCGCGTGCGCTCGGCGACAGGCTCGCCGCGCAGATGGGCACCACGGTGGTGGTCGACAACCGCGCCGGCGCCAGCGGTGCCATCGGCATGGATGCCGTGGCCAAGGCCGCACCCGACGGTGCCACGCTGGGCTTCTCGGCCATCAGCCCGCTGGTGCTGAGTCCGCACCTCGGCAAGCTGCCCTTCGATCCGCTCAAGGACATCGCGCCGGTGGCGAGCGTGATGTATTCGCCGGTGCTGCTGATCGCCACGCCGGCCAGCAGGGCGCGCGACTTCCGCGCGCTGATCGCCGATGCCAAGGCGCAGCCCGGCGCGGTGCGCTGGGCCACCTCGGGGCCGGCATCGCTCGGCCACATCGTGCTCGAGCAGGTGAAGGCGGCCACGGGCGTCGATATCACGCACGTGCCCTACAAGGGCGGCGGCCAGCAGCTCAACGATGCGCTCGGCGGGCAGTTCGAGATTCTCTCGAGCAATGCGAGCCCCACGCTCACTTCGCACATCCGCTCGGGCAAGCTGCGTCCGCTGGCCGTGGGTGCGCCCGCGCGGCTCGAGAGCCTGCCGCAGGTGCCCACGCTGGGCGAGCTGGGCTTCAGTGCCGCGAACATCAATTCGGTGTTCGGCGTCTTCGCGCCCGCGGCCACGCCGCCCATATTGGTCGAGAAGTACAACGCCGAGATCAACAAGGCCCTGGCCAGCCCCGAGCTGCGCGCCAAGCTCACGGCCACCGACAACGTGCCGACCGGCGGCACCCCCGCGGCCTTCGCTGCGGAGATCGCCTCGGAGTTCGAAGGCAATGCGCGCATCGTGAAGGCCGCGAACATCAAGGCCGATTGACCCTGCGGCTTGTGGTCCCGATTTCCCTACCTTATAGTAGGTAGATGAGCAGCGCCATCGCCCCCTCGACCGCACTCGCCGCCGGCAGCACCCGGGAGCAGATCCTCGGGGTGGCGCGCCGCCTGATCGAAACGCGCTCTTACCTGGGCTTCAGCTTCCAGGATGTGGCCGATGCGGTCGGCGTCCGCAAGGCGAGCCTGTACCACCACTTTCCGACCAAGGAAGCGCTGGGCATTGCGGTGATCCGGCAGGCCACGCAGCTCTTCAAGGACTGGGACGCGGCGCGGGTGCGCACGCCGAAGGACGCGCTCGAATCCTATTTCCGCATGTACCGCGACACGCTCAAGGCAGGCTCGGGCATGTGCCCCGCGGGGGCGCTGGCGCCCGGCTGGGATTGCATCGACGAGGAACTGCGCCAGGCCGTGCAGGAACTGCGCAACACCCAGGTGCTGTGGCTCACGGGCGTGCTGGGCGCACTGGCGCCGGCCCGGCAGAAGAAGGGCGCATCGCTTGCATCGCAGGCGGCCTATGTGTTCTCGGTGTGCCAGGGCGCGCTGCTCGCATCGCGCATGACGGGCCGCGTCGAAGACTTCGACGAAGCCATTGCGCAGCTCAGGAGTTCCTTGCCCGGCTGATCGCCGGGCGGCCTCGCGGGCACGCGGCGCGTGCCTATTTTTTGACCTCGTTGCCTACCGATTGGATGGTAGGTTTCGCCAAGGAGTGTTTCCATGAAAGCCGTCATTTCCGCCTATGCCCGCTCGCCTTTCCACTTCGCGAAGAAGGGTGCGCTTGCCGAGGTGCGCCCCGACACGCTGGCCGCCGGCGTGGTTCGCGGCCTGCTGCAGCGCACCGACCTCGACCCCGCGCTGCTCGAGGACATCATCCTGGGCTGCGCCTACCCCGAGGCCTCGCAGGGCAACAATCTCGCTCGCATCGTCGGCCTGCTCGCGGGCCTGCCGCACGAGGTGGGCGGCATGACGGTCAACCGCTTCTGCGGCTCGTCGATGCAGGCGGTGCACATTGCCGCGGCGCAGATCGAGGCGGGCATGGGCGAGGCCTTCCTGTGCGTGGGCGTGGAGTCGATGACGATGGTGCCGCAGGGCGGCTTCAACTTCTCGCCCAACCCCGAACTGCAAGAAAACACCGATGCCTATATCTCGATGGGCGAGACCGCCGAGAACGTTGCGCAGCGTTGGAACGTGAGCCGCGCCGACCAGGAGGCCTTTGCGGTGGAGTCGCACCGCAAGGCCGCCGCTGCGCGCGCGCAAGGGCGGCTCGCGGGCGAGATCGTGCCGGTGCGCCTGGCCTCGGGCGAGGTGGTCGATGCCGACGGCTGCATCCGCCCGGCCACCTCGGCCGAGGCGCTGGCGGGCCTCAAGCCGGCGTTCCGTCCTGATGGCGTGGTGACGGCCGGCACCTCGTCGCCGCTGACCGACGGCGCCGCCGCCGTGCTCGTGACCAGCGATGCCTTCGCCGCGAAGCACGGCCTGCAGGCGCTCGCGCGCATCCGCGCGTTCGCGACCGTGGGCGTCGACCCAGCCATCATGGGCATCGGCCCGATTCCGGCCACGCGCAAGGCGCTGGCGCGCGCCGGGCTCAAGGCCGCCGACCTCGACGTGATCGAACTCAACGAGGCCTTCTCGTCGCAGGCGCTGGCCTGCATCCGCGACCTCGGCCTCGATGCGGCGAGGATCAATCTCGACGGCGGCGGCCTTGCCATCGGCCATCCGCTGGGCGCGACTGGTGCGCGCATCACGGGCAAGGCGGCGTCGCTGCTCGCGCGCGAGAACGGCCGCTATGCGCTGGCCACGCAATGCATCGGCGGCGGGCAGGGCATTGCCACGATTCTCGAGCGCATCTGAATAGTTCGAGAATGCGCGCAGGCACTACAAGGAACTCCCATGGCGGCACTCCCTGACGACACGGGCGCCAAGCGCGCGCTTTACCTCGAAGACCTGTCGGTCGGCGACCGCTTCCAGAGCGGCGAACATGCGCTGGATGTGGCGCAGATCAAGGCCTTTGCATCGCAGTTCGATCCGCAGCCCTTCCATACCGATGAAGAGGCCGCGAAGACCACCTTCTTCGGCGGCCTCGCGGCCAGCGGCTGGCACACGGCGGCGCTCACCATGAAGCTGATGGTGGAAAGCGGCATTCCGCTGGCCGAAGGCATCATCGGCTCGGGCGGCGAGCTGCAGTGGCCCAAGCCGACGCGGCCCGGCGACGTGCTGCACGTGGTGAGCGAGGTGCTCGACATCACGCCATCGCGGTCCAAGCCGGGCCGCGCGATGGTCACGATGCGCTGCCGCACGCTCAACCAGCGCGGCGAGGTGCTCCAGTACTTCACGCCCAAGCTGGTCGTGCACGCCCGGCCCGCGTAGGCCTGCCGTTCAGTCCCTGCCGCCGACCGAGAGCGCGCGCAGCTCTTCGGCGCTGAAGCCCGCGCGGCCACGGGCTTCGAGGTTGAAGGGCGGCTTCAGGCGCGGCGCTTCGTAGCGCGCCACGAGTTCTGGATAGGTCGCCTCCGGGTCGCGGCCGGCGCGTTCGCAGAGCCAGCGGTACCAGCGGTTGCCGATGGCCACGTGGCCCACTTCGTCGCGCAGGATGATGTCGAGGATCTCGACCGCGCGCAGCGCATCGGGCGTGTTCACGCGCTTGAGCTTGGCCTGGATCAGCGGCGTGGCGTCGAGCCCGCGCGCTTCGAGCGTGCGAGGCACCAGCGCCATGCGCGCGAGCACGTCGTCCCTGGTCTTCTCGCACATGCTCCAGAGTCCGTCGTGCCCGGGGAAGTCGCCGTAGCGCCAGCCCATGTCCTGCAGGTGCGCATGCAGCAGCGTGAAGTGCTGCGCCTCTTCGTCGGCCACGCGCAGCCAGTCGCGGTAGTAGGCCTCGGGCATGCCGTCGTAGCGCCAGACGGCGTCGAGCGCGAGGTTGATGGCGTTGAACTCGATGTGGCAGATCGAATGGATCAGCGCGGCGCGGCCTTCGGGCGTGAAGGGCGAGCGCTTCTGCACGGCGGTGGCGGCCACGCGCAGCGGCCGTTCGGGGCGGCCCGGCACGCCGACGTCATCGCCCACGACGCGCAGAGGGTCGGTCGCTATGGAATTGGTAGCGGCCAGGGCAGCAGTGGCGCGCGTTGCCGCAACTTTCTGTTCAGGGTCGGTGAGTCGCAGCGCGGCCAGCGCGCTCAATCGGGGGTGCATCCCTACAATTCTAGGTTTTGCCCCCGGAGACTCCACGATGGCCCTCTATGAACTCGACGGCGTTGCGCCGCAACTCGGCACCGGCGCCTGGGTCGCCGATAGCGCGGAGGTGATCGGCAACGTGCAGTTGGGCGACAACGCGAGCATCTGGTTCGGCGCGGTGCTGCGCGGCGACAACGAGAAGATGACCATCGGGCGCAACAGCAACGTGCAGGACATGTCGATGCTGCATTCCGACCCCGGCAGCCCGCTCACCATCGGCGAGAACGTCACCATCGGCCACCAGGTCATGCTGCATGGCTGCACCATCGGCGACAACTCGCTGATCGGCATCCAGGCGGTGGTCTTGAATAACGCGAAGATCGGCCGCAATTCGATTGTTGGCGCCGGCAGCGTCGTGACCGAGGGCAAGGAGTTTCCCGACAACTCCCTGATCTTCGGCTCGCCCGCCAAGGTGATGCGCACGATCAGCGACGAAGACGCCGCGCGCCTGCGGCACGGCTCCGATCACTACGTCAAGAATGCCATTCGCTATGCGAAGGGCTTGAAGAGGATTGGCTAACCCCCTGGCTTGCCCACTTCGTGTGGCCTCCCACCCCCTTGCAGGGGGCAATACCAGCGGCCCGGCGGAGCCGGTTCCGCGGTATTCCGCGCGAAGACTGCTTATTTAGAGAAGGATGATGTTTTGAGCGAGCTGCACAAATTCCTGTTCGATGGCCTGCCGGTGCGCGGCATGATCGTGCGCCTGACAGATGCGTGGCAGGAAATCCTGGCGCGGCGCGCCTCCAACACCGCCACCGGCGCCTACCCGCCGCCGGTGGCCGAACTGCTCGGCGAGATGACGGCCGCGGCCACGCTGATGCAGGCCAACATCAAGTTCAACGGCGCGCTGATCCTGCAGATCTTCGGCGATGGTCCGGTCAAGGTGGCCGTGGCCGAGGCCAAGCCCGACCTGAGCCTGCGTGCCACCGCCAAGGTGATCGGCGACCTGCCGGCCGATGCGCGCCTGCCCGAGATGGTCAACGTCAACAACAAGGGCCGCTGCGCCATCACGCTCGACCCCAAGGACAAGCTGCCGGGCACGACGCCCTACCAGGGCGTGGTGCCGCTGTTCGACGAGGAGGGCGAGAAGCTCGGCCGGCTCAGCGACGTGCTGCAGCACTACATGCTGCAAAGCGAGCAGCTCGACACCACGCTGGTGCTCGCGGCGGACGACCAGGTGGCGGCGGGCCTTTTGATCCAGCGCCTGCCGGTGAAGGGCGAGGGCAACCTCGAGGGCACTTCCGGCACTTCCGGCAAGGACCACGACCAGGCCAACGAAGACCAGATCGGCCGCAACGAGGACTACAACCGCATCTCGATCCTCGCTTCCAGCCTCACGCGCGACGAGCTGCTCACGCTCGACATCGAGACCATTCTTCGCCGCCTGTTCTGGGAAGAGAAGCTGCTGCGCTTCGAGCCGCAGGCGGGCCTGCTGGGTCCGCACTTCGCGTGCACCTGCGGCCGCGACCGCGTGGCGCAGATGATCCGCGGGCTCGGCGTCGAGGAGGCCGAGGAGATCCTGGCCGAGCGCGGCGACATCGAGGTGGGCTGCGACTTCTGCGGCAAGCAGTACCGCTTCGATGCGGTCGATGCGGCGCAGATCTTCAGGCCGCCGACGGACCAGATCCCGGGCAGCCCGATCGTCCAGTAACGCTTTTCACCGGGGCGAGATTCGGCGCGCCGGTGAGCCGGCCGCGCGCTCCGCTCAGCGCGGCACCTTGCCGTCGAAATCGCTGAACGCGATGTCGGGCGCGCTGGTGTTGTGGCGCGAAGGCAGGCTGCGCCCGAAGCGCACCTGCGTGGCGTTCAGCGTCTTCACGTCGGGCAGCGGCAGCACCTGCTCCGCGGCCTCGGGCGATTCCTGCCAGCGCAGCTCGCTCACGTCGGCGTTGTCGGGCGCCACGTACATCGAGCGCAGCACGGCAAAGGGCCGCGCGCTCGCCGTGGGCTTGGAAAGCGTCACGTCGAGTGCGGTGCGCTCGCGGCTGATCTCGGACACCTTGGCCACGGCGCTGCCGCCGCCGACGAAGCGCAGGTGGATGGCCAGCGGCTTCGGCACGATGCGGATCGATGCGATGTCGACCACCGGCCGGCTGCCCTGTTCGACCGGGCCGAGCAGGAACGAGGAGCCATACACCCCGTCGCCGAAGCGCGCCTGCGGCAGCGGCTTGATGCGCCAGTAGCCGTCGGCCGGGTAGAGCACCAGCGCTTCGAGCGCCTTGCCCTCTTCCTTGCGGAAGATCTGCAGCATGTGGAAGCCGCGGTCCGTGCGCGCGCCCACGCGCACCGGCACCTGCTGCGGCCGCCAGAAGCTGGGCAGCGTCATGCCGACGATGCGCCACTGCGCGTCGTCGAGCAGCACCACGCGGCGCGGCTTGAACTTGTGCGCGGGATCGGTGGGATGCGCGCCGCCGTCGAAGTTGCAGCCCGAGAAGTCGGGGGCGGTGACGTCGTTGCCGATGCTGTCGAGGTAGGCCGGCTGCAGCGCCTCGATGCGCATGCGCCGGATGCCTTCGCCGCGCAGCACCAGCGACACGTTGTCTTCCTCGGCGCAGGCGGTGGCCGTGGTGGCGTTCTCCACGGTGGCGGCGACAGGCGCGGCCGTGGCAGCCGTTGCCAGCAGCCCGGCAAGGAAGAAGCCGCAAAAGCGAGAGAAGCGAGGCGGGAACATCGATCAGGTCTCCGAGCTGGGGGTTGAAGGCGTGTCGTCGCGGCGTCCGATCAGGTCGCTGAAAAGCCGATGCTCGCATTCCGGGTCTGAGCACTTCTCGCAAGGCCATGACCAGGAAGCGGGTTTGGATTCGAGGCGGCTCCGTGCGCGGGCCCGGCCTTCGCTGCCGGCAATGGAATTGATGGCGTTCCACGCATTGGAGAGCCTTTCGCTGCCGGTGCCGTGCACCACGGCGAAAGAAAGCCCCGCGCCCGCGAGCGCCGCACGCACCAGCGCATCGGTGGGTTCGCGCGCGTGGTCGCCATCGCGCAGCGGGTCGGCGATCCACGGGATGTCGAGCGCGGTCAGCAGGGTGATCGCGCAGCGCGCCTGCGCCGCCAGCGCGTCGGCATGCAGCGAGGTGTCGCCGAACAGCAGTTCGCTGTAGACCGCGGTCATGAGGGCCGTGGTGTCGGCCACCACCACGCCCGAAGCGGCCGCGGCTTCGATGCGGCGCGTCTGCTCCTCTGCAATGGCCCGCTGCTCGTCGGGGCGCGGCGTGCGGCCTTCGCGCTCGCACCATTCGCGCAGGTATTCGCCCACCAGCGTGGTGGCAATGCCGCGTTCCTGCAGGCGTTGCGCGAGCGCGCGGGCGAGTTCGGTCTTGCCGGTGCTCTCGGCACCGAGCAGCGCAATCACGCATCCGGTCGGCAAGGTGGGCGTCATGCGCGCGCTGCCGCCCCGCCGTGCATGCGCGCACGCCACGCAAGAAAGCCTGCCACGCTGAGCACCGCGAACACGGCGTAGAGCCCGACCGTGAGCCACAGGCCCTTGTGGATGAAGAGACCCACGCTCACGACGTTCACCGCCAGCCACACCAGCCAGTTCTCGATGAACTTGCGCCCGAGCAGGAACTGGCCGACGAGGCTGAGCCCGGTCGAGAAGCCGTCCCACCAGGGCACGTCGGTGTCGGTGAAGCGGCGCAGGAAGAGCGCGACCGCGGGCCATGCCAGTGCGCAGGCCGCGAGTGCCAGCGCCACGCCGCGCGGCGAAAGCCGGCTCACGCGCAATGCGCTGCCATCGGCGCGGTGGCCGCGCAGCCATTGCGACCAGCCCCAGAGCGCGACCACGGCGAAGAACACCTGCAGCGAGGCGTCGCCGTAGATGCGTGCCTGCGCGAACACGGCCACGTAGAGCAGCGAACTGAGGATCGCCAGCGGCCAGCCCCAATGGATCTCGCGCATGTTGCAGCCGACCATCGCAACCGCCAGCACCGCCGCCACGAGTTCGAGCCAGCTGACCGGTGAGCCCCAGAGCGCGAATGCGGGGGCCGAGAAGAACTCGGGCATCAGCGCGTCAGGCGTCGAGCGCCGCCGGGCCGCCCCAAGGCGCGAGCGGCCCCCTCGGGGGGCAGCGAGGACACGCAGTGCCGAGCGTGGGGGCCATATTCAGTGCGTGACCTGAACGAACACTTCGTTGGGCTTGACCATGCCCAGCTCCTGCCGCGCACGCTCTTCGACCATCTCGAGGCCGATCTTGAGGTCGTTGACTTCGGAGGCCAGCCGCTCGTTGTTGACCACGGCCTTGGCGTTGGCCGCCTTCTGGTCGGCCAGCTTGGACTGCAGCTGCGCCACGTCGCGCACGCTGCCGCGCCCGTTCCACAGCTGCCACTGCAGGATGACCAGCAGCAGCAACAGCACGATGGGTGGAACGAGGCGCGAGCGCATGCCGCCGGCTTCGCGTGCTACTTCAGGTTGTAGAACGCGCCGCGGCCGGGATAGCTGGCGATGTCGCCGAGGTCTTCCTCGATGCGCAGCAGCTGGTTGTACTTGGCGATGCGGTCCGAACGCGAGAGCGAACCGGTCTTGATCTGGCCCGCGTTGGTGCCCACCGCGATGTCGGCGATGGTGCTGTCCTCGGTTTCGCCCGAGCGGTGCGAGATGACGGCCGTGTAGCCCGCGCGCTTGGCCATCTCGATGGCGGCGAAGGTCTCGGTCAGCGTGCCGATCTGGTTGATCTTGATCAGGATCGAGTTGGCAATGCCCTTGTCGATGCCTTCCTGCAGGATCTTGGTGTTGGTGACGAACAGGTCGTCGCCCACCAGCTGCACGCGCTTGCCCAGGCGTTCGGTCAGCAGCTTCCAGCCGTCCCAGTCGCCTTCGTGCATGCCGTCCTCGATGCTGATGATCGGGTACTTGTCGACCCAGGTGGCCAGCATGTCGGCCCAGTTGCCGGCCGACAGCGTGAGGTTCTCGCCCGAGAGCACGTAGTTGCCGTCCTTGTAGAACTCGCTCGCGGCGCAGTCCAGGCCGAGCGCAATCTGCTCGCCCGCCACGAAGCCGGCCTTGTCGATGGCTTCGAGGATCAGCTGGATGGCCGCTTCATGGCTTTCGACGCTGGGCGCGAAACCGCCTTCGTCGCCGACGGCCGTGCTGATGCCGCGGTCGCCCAGGATCTTCTTGAGCGCATGGAACACCTCGGCGCCGTAGCGCACGGCTTCGCGGAAGCTCGGCGCGCCCACGGGGATGATCATGAACTCCTGCAGGTCCAGGCTGTTGTTGGCGTGCGCGCCGCCGTTGATGACGTTCATCATCGGCACCGGCAGCTGCATGCCGCCCATGCCGCCGAAGTAGCGGTACAGCGGCAGGCCCGACTCCTCGGCCGCGGCGCGTGCCACCGCCATCGAGACGGCGAGGGTGGCGTTGGCGCCCAGGCGGCCCTTGTTGTCGGTGCCGTCCAGGTCGATCATCGTGCGGTCGAGGAAGGCCTGCTCGCTGGCGTCCAGGCCGAGCACGGATTCCGAGATCTCGGTGTTGATGTTCTCCACCGCCTTGAGCACGCCCTTGCCGAGGTAGCGCTTCTTGTCGCCGTCGCGCAGCTCGATGGCTTCGCGCGAACCGGTCGATGCGCCCGAGGGCACGGCCGCGCGGCCCATGGTGCCCGATTCGAGCAGAACGTCGCACTCGACGGTGGGATTGCCGCGGCTGTCGAGGATTTCACGGCCGACGATGTCTACGATTGCACTCATGCGTTTCTCTTTCTTTCAGTCTCGATTCGATTGATCAAAGGCCTTCGACAGCGACCATGCGCATCACCGCGGCGCCGGCACGGGCTTCGCGTGCCTTCAGGTATTCGGGCGTTTCGTAGAAGGCCTTGGCCTTCTCGAAGCTGGGGAACTTCAGGATGACGAGGCGCGAAGGCGTCCAATCGCCCTCGAGCACTTCGACCTGGCCGCCGCGCACGCACACCTCGGCGCCGTGCGCCTGCATCGCGGCGCTCGACCACTTCTTGTATTCCTCGTACTGCGCCGGATTGGTGACCTCGACGTGGGCGATGACATAACCACTGCTCATGATTGAAAGACGTCCTCTAGAAATGCGTTCTTCTTGGTGACCTGGTCGAGCGCCAGCAGCGTCTCGAGCAGGGCCTTCATGTGCTTGAGCGGCACGGCGTTGGGGCCGTCGCTCAGCGCCTTGGCGGGATCGGGGTGCGTTTCCATGAAAAGGCCGGCCACGCCCACGGCCACGGCCGCGCGCGAGAGCACCGGCACCATTTCGCGCTGGCCGCCCGAGGTCGTGCCCTGGCCGCCCGGCAGCTGCACCGAGTGGGTGGCGTCGAACACCACGGGCGCGCCGGTCTCGCGCATGATCGCGAGCGAGCGCATGTCCGACACCAGGTTGTTGTAGCCGAAGCTCGCGCCGCGCTCGCAGGCCATGAAGCTGTCTTCGGGCAGGCCGGCTTCCTTGGCGGCAGCGCGCGCCTTGTCGATCACGTTCTTCATGTCGTGCGGCGCAAGGAACTGGCCCTTCTTGATGTTCACCGGCTTGCCCGACTGCGCCACCGCGCGGATGAAGTCGGTCTGGCGGCACAGGAAGGCGGGCGTCTGCAGCACGTCGACCACCTTGGCGGCCTCGGTGATGTCGTCCTCGGTATGGACGTCGGTCAGCACGGGCAGGCCGAGCTCGCGCTTCACCTTGGCCAGGATCTCCAGGCCCTTCTCGCGGCCCGGGCCGCGAAAGCTGGTGCCCGAGGAGCGGTTGGCCTTGTCGAAGCTGCTCTTGAAGATGAACGGAATGCCCAGCGAGGAAGTGATTTCCTTCAGCGTGCCGGCCGTGTCCATCTGCAATTGCTCGGATTCGACCACGCAGGGGCCGGCAATCAAAAAGAAAGGCTGGTCGAGCCCGATGTCGAATCCGCAGAGTTTCATGCCACAGCCTTCAGGTTCTTTGCGCCGCCCGCGCTCCGGGCCTTGTGGTCGAGCGCCGCCTTGATGAAGGCATTGAAGAGCGGATGGCCGCTCCACGGCGTCGACTTGAATTCAGGGTGGAACTGCACGCCCATGAACCACGGGTGCACGTCCTGCGGCAGTTCGACGATCTCGGTCAGGTGCTCGCGCTGCGTCAGCGCCGAGATGACCAGGCCGGCGGCGCGCAGTTCGTCGAGGTAGTTGACGTTGGCTTCGTAGCGGTGGCGGTGGCGTTCGGTCACCACGTCGCCGTAGATGCTGTGGGCCAGCGTGCCGGCCGAGACGTCGGAGCTTTGAGCGCCCAGGCGCATGGTGCCGCCGAGGTCGGACTTCTCGTTGCGCGTCTTCACGGTGCCGTCGGCGTCCTTCCACTCGGTGATCAGCGCGATCACGGGGCAGGGCGTTTCGGGGTCGAATTCGGTGCTGTTGGCGTTCTTGAGGCCCGCCACGTGGCGCGCGTATTCGATGGTGGCCACCTGCATGCCCAGGCAGATGCCAAGGTAGGGCACCTTGCCTTCGCGCGCGAAGCGGGCGGCCGAGATCTTGCCCTCGACGCCGCGCTGGCCGAAGCCGCCGGGCACCAGGATCGCGTCGTACTTGGCGAGCCGCGAGACATCTTGCGGGGATATGGTTTCGGAATCGATGTAGTCGATCTTCACGCGCGCATGGTTCTTCATGCCGGCGTGGCGCAGCGCCTCGTTCAGCGACTTGTAGCTGTCGGACAGGTCGACGTACTTGCCGACCATCGCGATGCTGACTTCCTGCTGCGGATGCTCGACCTCGTACACCAGCTCGTCCCAGCGCTGCAGCTTGGCCGGCGGCGTGTTGATGCGCAGCTTGTCGCAGATCAGGCCGTCCAGGCCCTGCTCGTGCAGCATGCGCGGCACCTTGTAGATGGTGTCGACGTCCCACATGGAGATCACGCCCCATTCGGGCACGTTCGAGAACAGCGAGATCTTGGCGCGCTCGTCGTCGGGAATCGGGCGGTCGGCGCGGCACAGCAGCGCGTCGGCCTGGATGCCGATGGCGCGCAGCTCCTTGGCGGTGTGCTGCGTGGGCTTGGTCTTGAGCTCGCCGGCGGCGGCGATCCACGGTACGTAGGAGAGGTGCACGAAGGCCGAGTTGTTCGGGCCCATGCGCAGGCTCATCTGGCGCACGGCTTCGAGGAAGGGCAGCGATTCGATGTCGCCCACCGTGCCGCCGATCTCGACGATGGCCACGTCCACCTCATGCGCGGTGCCCAGGCCGGCGCCGCGCTTGATGTATTCCTGGATCTCGTTGGTGATGTGCGGAATCACCTGCACCGTCTTGCCCAGGTAGTCGCCGCGGCGCTCCTTCTCGAGCACGGTCTTGTAGATCTGGCCAGTGGTGAAGTTGTTGGCCTTGCGCATCCGCGTGGTGATGAAGCGCTCGTAGTGGCCGAGGTCGAGGTCGGTCTCGGCACCGTCGTCGGTGACGAACACCTCGCCATGCTGGAACGGTGACATCGTGCCGGGGTCGACATTGATGTACGGATCGAGCTTGATGAGGGTGACCT
Organism: Variovorax sp. V116; assembly: GCF_041154435.1. Lineage (NCBI taxonomy): Bacteria > Pseudomonadati > Pseudomonadota > Betaproteobacteria > Burkholderiales > Comamonadaceae > Variovorax > Variovorax sp. V116. The sequence continues at coordinate 3,502,079 of NZ_AP028661.1, read as the reverse complement.
TGAGGCCGCGCGATTCGAGGATCGCGGCGAGGGAGGCGGAGGCGATTCCCTTGCCAAGGGAAGATACGACACCACCGGTGACGAAGACAAATTTGGTCATGCCAGTTCCGGACCAGAGATCCGGGCAGTGGGAAATTGCGATTATAGGTGTCCCCTTTGTGCCCCTTCGGCCCAAGGCCATCCCGTTCCTGATCTTGTCGGTATGTGAGCAACAATATGACTCATGCAAGATCTCGCCGGCAAACACATCGTCCTGGGCCTTACCGGTGGTATCGCCTGCTACAAGTCGGCCGAGCTGTGCCGCCTGTTCGTGAAGGCGGGCGCCACCGTCCAGGTCGTGATGACCGAGGCGGCCGAGCAGTTCATCACGCCGGTCACGATGCAGGCGCTCTCGGGGCGCACCGTCTACACCTCGCAGTGGGACGTGCGCGAGCCCAACAACATGCCGCACATCAACCTGAGCCGCGAGGCCGACGCCATCGTGCTGGCGCCCTGCAGCGCCGACTTCATCGCGCGGCTGGTGCAGGGCCGGGCCGACGACCTGCTGAGCCTGATGTGCCTCGCCCGACCCATGGACCGCGTGCCGCTCCTGATCGCGCCGGCCATGAACCGCGAGATGTGGGCGCATCCCGCCACCCAGCGCAACCTGGTGCAGGTGGCGGCCGACGGCGCCACAGTGCTGGGCGTGGGCAGCGGCTGGCAGGCCTGCGGGGAGACCGGCGACGGGCGCATGCTCGAGCCGGCGCAGCTGCTCGAGGACATCACGGCCTTCTTCGTGCCCAAGCTGCTGGCGGGCCAGAAGGTGCTGGTGACCGCGGGCCCCACCTTCGAGCCGCTCGATCCGATCCGCGGCATCACCAACCATTCGTCCGGCAAGATGGGCTTTGCCATTGCGCGCGCTGCGCGCGAGGCCGGTGCCGAAGTCACGCTGGTGGCCGGCCCGGTGCACCTGCCGACGCCGCGCGGGGTGAGCCGCATCGACGTGCTCAGCGCGCAGGACATGCTCGAAGCCACCCTTCACGCCGCGCAGACCGCTAGCATTTTTGTAGCGACGGCGGCTGTCGCCGACTGGCGGCCCGCCACCCATAGCGAGCAAAAGATCAAGAAGGACGGCAGCGGCAAGACGCCGGTGCTCAATTTCGTCGAGAACGCCGACATCCTGCTGGCGGTGGCCAAGAGCGAACGCGCGCAGGCCCGCAAGCTGTTCTGCGTGGGCTTCGCGGCCGAGAGCGAGAACCTGGCCGAGCACGCCAAGGCCAAGCGCGAGCGCAAGGGAATTCCGCTCCTGGTCGGCAACATCGGGCCGCTGACCTTCGGGCAGGACGACAATGCACTGCTGCTGGTGGACGCAACGAGCACGCGCGAACTGCCGCGTGCGCCCAAGCTCACCCTGGCACGCGAACTCATGACCGAGATCGCCGCCCGGCTGCCCGACTGGAGAGTCTGATGAACCCCCAATGGAACACGCCGCCCAATGGCGACTTCGCCAGTTACGTCGAGCGGCTGTCGGCCCAGGCCGCGCTGCCGAAGCGGGCGGCGCACGAGGGCGACCACGGCCTGGACGTGGGCATCACGCCCGCACCGGGCGCGCAGGGCGCGGCAGCGGCCGCGGCCCAGCGGCGCGAATCGTCGAACGGAGATGCCTCCGCGCCAGGCGCCGGGGCGCTGGCGCCCATGGCGCTCAAGCTCATGGCCGCCGTGGGGGCCGTGGTGCTGCTGGCGCTGTGGTCGGCCGGCGTTTCCCTCGTTGTGCTGGTGTTCCTGGCGGGCGCGGCTTTCTGGCTCGCCAGCAAGCTCAAGGGACTGAAGCTCACACCCGGTGTCGCCAAGTGGCAGCAGCTGCTCGAGGAAGCCGCCCGCAAGCAAAGAGAACAGCAACACAAGCAAGGCAAGTAGAAGTGAAAGTAGACGTCCGTATCCTCGATCCACGCATGGTGGACCAATTGCCCGCCTATGCCACGCCCGGCAGCGCAGGGCTCGATCTCCGGGCCTGCCTCGATGCGCCGATCACGCTGGAGCCCAACGGCTGGCAGCTCGTGGGCACCGGCATCGCGATCCACCTGGCCGACCCGGCCTATGCGGCGCTGATCCTCCCGCGCTCGGGCCTCGGCCACAAGCACGGCATCGTGCTCGGCAATCTGGTGGGCCTGATCGACAGCGACTACCAGGGCGAACTCAAGATCAGCGCCTGGAACCGCAGCGACACACCGTTCGTGCTCCAGCCGATGGAGCGGCTCGCGCAGCTCGTGATCGTGCCGGTGGTGCAGGCGCAGTTTCGCGTGGTCACAGAATTTGCAGCCTCGCAACGCGGCGAAGGCGGCTACGGCTCCACCGGCAAGCACTGACCGCTCCCCGTCTTTGCGCGGCTTCGTGTCGGGCCCGTAAAGACCGGAACTGGCGGTTCGCGGCGCGCTCCTACGTTTCGGTGTGTGTCCTGCGTCATCCCCACGGCGGGCAAGACGTTGGATACAGGCTTTGGCGCATCGGGATGCGCCGATTTATCCGAGGAGCCTCTCAACATGAAAATTTCAACGCGCTTCATTTCCATTGCCGCTTCCGTGGTGGCGCTTGCCACGCTCACGGCCTGCGTTGCTCCCGCGCCGGTCTATCACACGACGCGCTATCCCTACCAGGCGCCGCCGCAGGCGGTGCCCTACCAGGAGGCGGCCTATGTCGAATACGGCCACGTCGCCAACATCGAGGTGCTGCGCAGCGAAACCGGGGGCACCGGCACCACCGGCGGCGGCGCGGTGGCGGGCGGTGTGCTCGGCGGCGTGGTGGGCAACCAGTTCGGGCACGGCAGCGGCCGCGCCGCGGCCACCGCGCTGGGCATCGTGGGCGGCGCGCTGCTGGGCAACACCATCGAGGGACAGGCCAACGGGCCGCGCGCCTACGAGAGCTACCGCATCTCGGTGCAGACCGACCGCGGCGGCTACCGTGCCTTCGACGTGCAGCATCCGGGCGACCTGCGCATCGGCGACCGCGTGCGCATCGACAACGGCCAGATCTCGCGCATGTAGCCCGTGCGCCGCAGCAAGCAAAAAGCCGGGCAATGCCCGGCTTTTTTTGCTTGCTTCGGCGGTTTGTTCAGCCGGCAGTCAGTGCAGCAGGTCGTTGCCGGGCGCCGTGGGCGGCACCTTGAAGAAGGCCGTGCCCGCCGTGCCGCGGCCGACTTCTTCTTCCGTGGCCTCGCGCACCGAGCGCACCGTGATGTCGAGCCGGATCGCGATGCCGGCGAGCGGATGGTTGCCGTCGAGCACCAGGTGGTCCGGGTAGATCTCGGCCACGGTGTAGATCACGTCCTTGGGCATGGCGTCGCTCACGCCTGGGGGCAGGGCGGCGCCGTCGAAGGTCATGCCTTCCTCGGTGCCTTCGGGGAACAGCGAACGCGGCTCCAGAAAGAGCAGCTGGTCGTTGAAGTCGCCGAAGCCCTGTTCGGGCTCGAGCTGCAATTGCACCCGTGCGCCGGGCTCGTGGCCCTGCAGGGCGGCTTCGATCACGTCGAAGAGGTCATCGCCTCCCACCATGAATTCCACCGGTTCGTCGAGCACGTCCAGAACTTCGCCCAGGGTGTCTTTCATCGTCCAGGTCAGGCCGACCACGCATTGTTCAGAGATTTCCATTGCAGAATTCTCCCATGGAGATTACACAACCGCTGCCGTTGCTCGGCGGCCTGAGCGCCGCGCAGTTCATGCGGCGGCACTGGCAGAAGAAACCGTTGCTGGTGCGCCAGGCCATACCCGCCATGGTGCCACCGATCGAGCGCAGCGCGCTCTTTGCCCTGGCCGAGCGCGAGGACGTCGAATCGCGCCTCATCCGCCACGGCAAGGCCGGCTGGACGCTCAGGCACGGGCCGCTCGCGCGGCGCGCGCTGCCGCCGCGCAAGCAGCCGGCCTGGACGCTGCTGGTGCAGGGCGTCGACCTGCATCACGACGGCGTGCATGCGCTGCTGCAGCAGTTCCGCTTCCTGCCCGATGCGCGGCTGGACGACCTGATGATCAGCTATGCGAGCGACCAGGGCGGCGTGGGCGCGCATTTCGACAGCTACGACGTGTTCCTGCTGCAGGCGCAGGGCAGGCGGCGCTGGTCGATCGGCCGGCAGAGCGACCTGCGCCTGCAGCAGGGCGTGCCGCTCAAGATCCTCGAGAACTTCGAGCCCGAGCAGAGCTTTGTGCTCGAGCCGGGCGACATGCTGTACCTGCCGCCGCGCTATGCGCACGACGGCGTGGCGGTCGGCGACAACTGCATGACCTGCTCCATCGGCCTGCGGTCGTCCGCGGTGGGGGAGCTTGGCGCCGACCTGCTGGCGCGCGTGGCGCAGGCCTATGCCGAGGCGCTCGAAGATGCGGGCCCGGCCGAGCTCGCGCGCTACCGCGATCCGACGCAGCCCGCGGTCGAGGCGCCGGCCGCGATGCCGGCCGCGCTGCAGGCCTTTGCGCGCAAGGCGGTCGACGCCGCGCTGCGCGATCCGGACGCCATCGACCGCGCGCTGGGCGAATCGCTGACCGAGCCCAAGGCCAACGTCTGGTTCGACTCTGAAGGCGCCGAGGCACCGGCGGAACTGCACGCCGTGGCGCTCGACCGCCGCACGCGCATGCTCTACGACGCGCGGCACCTCTACATCAACGGCGAGAGCTTTCGGGCAGGCGGGGCCGATGCAACGCTGATGCGGCGGCTGGCCGACCGGCGCGCGCTCGGGCCGCGCGAACTGGCGCGCGCGAGCGACGGTGCGCTCGCACTGCTGGCCGAGTGGTGCGAAGCGGGGTGGGCCCATGCCGAGTGAGAGTTTCGCGGCGGCCGCACCGGCCTTGCCCGAGGGACGCTTCGATGGCCCCGAAGCCTTCGCGGGCATGGTGCGGGCCGCGCTGTCGAACGCAGCCCGGCAGGGGTGGAAAGAGCTGGTCTTCAGCGACCCCGACTTTGCCGACTGGCCGCTCGGCGAGCGGGCCAGCATCGACGCGCTCCAGGCCTGGTCGGCCGCGGGCCGCCGCTTCGTGCTGCTGGCGCAGCGCTTCGATGCGGTCGAACGTTCACATGCGCGCTTCGTTGCGTGGCGGCGCATGTGGGGCCACATCATCGAATGCCGCGCGGTGCGTGCGGAGGCGGGCAGCACCGCGGTGCCGAGCGCCATCTGGACGCCCGGGTGGTTCGTCCAACGCACCGATCCCGAGCGCAGCCGGGGCCTGTGCGGCTTCGATCCGCGGGCGCGGCGCGAACTGCGTGAAACAATCGATGAGTCGTGGCGAGTGGGCGTTGCCGCCTTTCCGGCGTCGACACTGGGCTTGTAAGCCAATGCCGCGAATGAGGCCGCGAGACACAAACGGGCGGCGATGCGGGTCTAGAATTTTTTCGTTCTGACATCCATTGCCAAAGGAGTTTCCATGAAGAAGTCATCGTCCGTCCTGCTCGCTTCGTTGATCGCCGCTGCCGCACTCGTGGCCTGCGGAAAGAAAGAGGACGCCGCGCCGGCGGTTGTGACACCCCCGCCCGCCCCGGTGACCGAACCGGCCCCGCCGCCGCCCGCCGCCGCACCGGCCCCGTCGACCAGCACCGATCCGTCGGCCGCAACCACGCCTTCGCCGGGTGCATCCTCGGCGCTGGACGCCGCCAATGCCGCGACCGAGGCCGCCAAGAAGAACGAAGCGCCGAAGCAATAGACCCGGGTGTTCGTTCACCCAGCAAAAAGCCGCCTGGTGGCGGCTTTTTGCATGGGGGCGCGCAACAGCAACGCCGCGCGATCACACGTCCAGCCAGGGCGAGCCTTCCGACGCACTGGCCGTGAGCATCTCGGCCTCGTGCCCGCCGAGGGCTTCGGCCATCAGGCGCCGCACGATGTCGGGACGGTTGTTCTGCTCGCTCAGATGGGCCGCGACCACGTGGCGCAGGCCGTCGTGGCGCACCGCGCGTGCGATTTCCGCGGCCGCATCGTTCGACAGGTGTCCGTGCCTGCCGCCAACGCGCAGCTTCAGGAAGGCCGGATAGGCCGAATTGGCGAGCAGTTCGCTGTCGTGGTTGAACTCGAGCAGCAGCGCATGCACGCCGCTCAGGCGGGCCAGCACATGCGCGGTGGCATGGCCGAGGTCGGTCAGCACGCCCAGCGTGCGCGCGCCGTCGGAGCAGCGAAGCTGCAGCGGCTCGCGCGCATCGTGCGGCACGGTGAAAGGCCGCACCGCGATGTCGCCGACCGCAAACTCGGCATCGTCCCGCGCCAGGTTGAGCCGGCCTTCGAAATCGCGGGCCCCGGTGGCCAGCCAGGTGCCTTCGCTCATCCAGACGGGAATGCGGCTGCGCCGCGACAGCGAGTGGGCGCAGCCGATGTGGTCGCCGTGCTCGTGGGTGATGAAGACCGCGTCGATGTCGCCGGCTTCGAGGCCGGCCTTGGCAAGCCGAATATCGAGTTGCCGCAGGCCGAAGCCGCAGTCGACCAGGAGCCGCGAAGTGCGCCCGCCGCTGGTGGATTCCACCAGCGCGGCGTTGCCCGTGCTGCCGCTGCCGAGGCTTCGGAAGCGGAGCATGCGGCTTACTTCAGGTCGTCGGCGATGACCTGGACGATGCGCTGCGCGTTCGCCGAGGTTTCGGGCGCGCCGTTCGCGTTCAGCACCGAGACCGTGGTGCTCTCGCCCTGGCCGCCCTTCACGAGGATGCGGAACTTGATCGGTGCTTCGTTCTTCTCGGAGCTGCCGAACAGCTTGCCGAAGAAGCCGGGCTCCTTCTTGTCGGGGTTCGGGGTCACGTAGCGCACGTAGTAGATGCCGGCGCTGCGGTCGCGGTCCTCCACGGTGAAGCCGGTGCGGTCGAGCGCCAGGCCCACGCGGCGCCATGCGCGGTCGAAACCTTCGTTGATCTGCACGACCGGCTGGCCGCTCACGTTGGCGACGGTCGCGGTCTTGGAGGGCGCCGTGGTGGCGGCCAGGATCTTCGACTGCTCTTGCGTCACGCCGAGCTTGACCATCAGGCGGCGCAGGAACTCGGTCTCGAGCTCAGGATCGCTCGGACGCGGCTGCCACACGGTCTGGTCCTGGCGGCTGTTGTTGTAGACCTCCTGCATGCCGCGGTGGCTGATGAAGATCTCGGTGCCCGTGGGCGTGCGCTCCAGGCGCGTGCGGAAGCGGTCGAGCTCGCCGGTCGAGTAGACCGAGTCGACCAGCTTGCCCAGCGTGCCGCGGATGATGTCCTGCGGCAGCTTGGCGCGGTTCTCGGCCCAGTCGGTTTCCATGATGCCGAGGTTGCGCTGCTCGGTGGTCAGGAGGAAGCCGCTTTCCTGCCAGAAGTCCTTCACCGGATCCCAGAGCTGGTCGGGCGAGCGGTTGATGACGATCCAGCGCTGCGTGCCCGAGCGCTCCATGCGCACGTCGCCGATGTTGGCCACCGCGGTGGGAATGCCCGGCGCATTGGCGGCACCGGCCTGGTAGGCGTTGGCCGTGACCGCACCGCCCGGCACCGCATAGCGGTTCTCGCGCGAGAGCTGCGACAGGTCGGGCGGGACTTCGAGCGTCGGGGCCTTGCCGGCGCTCTTGTAGTCGATCTTGTCGCTCTCGAGAACGGAGCAGGCGGCGAGGCTGACAACGAGGGTGGCCAGCAATGCAGCTCGCGAAATGTGCGAAAGGTTCTTCAACGTCGTCTTCCTTGTTGGAATGGGTTCGGTCAATCTGTGGGCCGCTTTGCCCGCACTCTCTGAGCACGGTTCAGGCAAAAGGTTGCGTAACCTCGATGCGGCAGGGGAAAGCGATGGGAGGTGTCGGGAAGAAAAGCGGGGAGGGTCAGCCCTTGAGCAGGCCGGTGGCGCGCAAGGCAGCCTCGACCACGGGCCGGTTCGTTTCCGCCAGCTCGGTGAGCGGCAGCCGCAATGCGCCGCCGCACAGCCCGAGCCTGGACATGGCCCACTTCAGCGGGATCGGGTTGGGCTCCACGAACAGGTGGCGGTGCAGCGGCATCAGCTCGAACTGGATCTGCATCGCGCGGCGTACATCGCCTGCGATGGCCGCCACGCACAGCTCGTGCATCTTGCGCGGCGCGATGTTGGCCGTGACGCTGATGTTGCCCTGGCCGCCGCAGAGCATGAGGGCGACTGCAGTGGGGTCGTCGCCCGAATAGACGGCAAAGTTCTTGGGCAGGTCGCGGATGAGCCACTGCGCGCGCTCGATGTTGCCGGTGGCTTCCTTGATGCCGATGATGCCCGGCACCTGCGCGAGGCGCAGCACGGTGTCGTGCGCCATATCGGCCACGGTGCGGCCCGGCACGTTGTACAGCACGGTGGGCAGGTCGCCCACGGCTTCGGCGATGGCCTTGAAGTGCTGGTACTGGCCTTCCTGCGTCGGCTTGTTGTAGTAGGGCACGACCTGCAGCTGCGAATCGGCGCCCACGCCCTTGGCGAACTTGGCGAGCTCGATGGCTTCCTTGGTCGAGTTGGCGCCGCAGCCGGCCATCACGGGCACGCGGCCCTTGGCCTGCTCGACCGCCACGCGGATGATCTCGCAATGCTCTTCCACGTCGACCGTGGGCGATTCGCCGGTGGTGCCGACCACGCCGAGGCAATCGGTGCCTTCGTCGATGTGCCAGTCGATCAGCCGGCGAAGGGCGGGGTAGTCGACACTGCCGTCGTCGTGCATCGGCGTGGCGAGAGCGACGATGCTGCCTGTCAGTTGCTCCAAGGGGAATCTCTCTGTCGGGTGGACGAAAGCGCCGATTCTACTGACTCCGGCATTCCCGGAAACGGCCGCCCCGGCGGGCTCAGTTTCCCTGCAGCAGATGGCGCGGGGGCTGGCCGGCGTCGGCATTGCCGGCGCGGATGGCCGCGATGCGCTGCACGAAGCGCGCCGGTTCGGCAACAAAGCCGTCCTCGTAGGCCACCACGCGCAAATCCTTGCATGCGGCCAGCAGTTCGCCGGGCTGCAGCAGGAAGTCGGGGCGCGAGGGCTTGCCCACCGTCTCGTTGCCGGCCGCGAAGGTTTCGTACAGAAGCACGCCGCCGGGGGCGACCGCGGCCACGATGTCCGCCATGCGCGGGCGCCACAGGTAGTTGGTGACGACCACCGCGCCGAAGGCCTGGCCCGCGAACGGCCAGGGGCCGGCCTCGATGTCGGCGACCAGCACGCGGCCGAAGGCGCCCGCGGCCTCGGCGGCTTCCGCCGAGCGGTCCACGCCCGTCGCCGCATGCCCGCGCGCCGCGAACCACCGCATGTGCCGCCCATGGCCGCAGGCCACGTCGAGCACGGTGGCCCCAGGGGCGAGCAGGTGCGACCACCGCACGATCCATCCCGACGGCTCCGGTCCGCCATGCGAAGGCGCTACATCTTTCATAGCAATCAGAAACAAGACCAGACCTGGTCGACCAGCGTGACCAGGAAATCCGGGTGCACGTAGAGCGCAAAGACGCCGCCCAGCGCCGCCAGCGCGGCGGCCAGCCAGCCGGCGTGCACGAGGCGGTGGCGCATCTGCGGAGTCATGGGGCCATTGTCCACGGCCAGGGTCAGCCGGGCATGGCGGCCGGCCGGCCGCCGCGCGCGATGGCGCTTTCCTTCACCGGCAGGTTGATCAGCGCCGCGAACACGCCCAGCGCGATCGCGATGTACCAGACGATGTCGTAGCTGCCCGTGGTGTCGTACAGGTAGCCGCCCAGCCAGACGCCGATGAACGAGCCGACCTGGTGGCTCAGGAACACGAAGCCGCTGAGCATCGACAGGTGCGCCACGCCGAAGATGCCCGCGATGATCGCGTTGGTGGCGGGTACCGTCGACAGCCAGAGAAAGCCCATGGCCGCCGAGAACACGTACACGCTGAGCGGCGAAATGGGCGCCAGGAGGAACAGCGCGATCGAGACCGCCCGCGCAAAGTAGATGGCCGCCAGGATCTTGCGCTTGGCCAGCTTCTGGCCCAGCAGCCCGACCGTGTAGGTGCCGAACACGTTGAAGAGCCCGATCAGCGCCAGCGCGTAGCCCGCCACCTCGGCTGGCAGGCGCTGGTCGCGCAGGTAGGTCGGCATGTGGATGCCGATGAAGGCGAGCTGGAAGCCGCAGACGAAATACCCCGCCATCAGCAGCCCGAAGCTCGGGTAGCGGAAGGCCTCGCCCACCGCCTGCAGCACCGACTGGTCACGGTGCCCGGCGAGCGCGCCGCGCTGCGGTTCGCGCAGGCCGAAGGCCAGCGGCATGATCACCAGCGCCAGCATCGCCACCGCCGCAAGCGCGCTCTGCCAGCCCAGCTGCCTGATCAAGAGCCCCTCGATCGGCGCCAAAAGGAACTGCCCGAAGGAGCCGGCCGCCGCCGCCACGCCCATGGCCCAGGAGCGCCGCTCGGCCGGGATCTGGCGCCCGATCACGCCGTAGACGACCGCATAGGTGGTGCCGGCTTGCGCCGCGCCGATCAGCACGCCGGCGCTCAGCGTGAACAGCAGCGGCGTGGGCGAATACGCCATGCCCAGCAGGCCCAGCGCATAGAAGGCCGTGCCGGCGATCAGCACCCGGAAGGCGCCGAAGCGATCCGCCACCATGCCCGCGAACACGCCGAAGATGCCCCACGACAGGTTCTGCACGGCCAGCGCGAACGAGAAGGTCTGGCGGCTCCAGTCCTGCGCCTGCGTGATCGGCTGCAGCCAGAGGCCGAAGCCGTGGCGGATGCCCATGGAGAGCGTGACGATCATGGCGCCGCAGATCAGCACCTGCTTGATCGAGAGAGTGGGAGAAGAGGCTTGCATGGCGTCGAATGTAGCGACTGGCCACTTTGGCAGGTGCGCTGGCGGCCAAGGCCATTGATGATTTGTGGCGCCGGCTTTGATGCGCAACAGGCATCAAAGCCCGCGCCCTGCCGTGAACGCGCCGCGTGCCTGTATGGGTATCCAGTTGTTTGGCGGCGACTGACTACAATCCGCCCCCATGGCGACTCCCCCCAAGACTCCCCCCAGTTCATCGTCCGCGTCCTCCGGGTACTCGGAAGGCTCCATCCGCGTGCTCAAGGGCCTGGAGCCCGTGAAGCAGCGCCCGGGCATGTACACCCGGACCGACAACCCGCTGCACGTCATCCAGGAAGTGCTCGACAACGCCGCCGACGAGGCGCTGGCGGGCCACGGCAAGAAGATCAAGGTCACGCTGCATGCCGACAACTCGGTCAGCGTCGAGGACGACGGCCGCGGCATTCCCTTCGGCCTGCATCCTGAAGAAAAAGCCCCCGTGGTCGAACTGGTCTACACCCGGCTGCACGCCGGCGGCAAGTTCGACAAGGGCTCGGGCGGCGCCTACAGCTTCTCGGGCGGCCTGCACGGCGTGGGCGTGTCGGTGACCAACGCGCTGTCGAAGCGGCTCGAAGTCACGACCCACCGCGAAGGCTCGGTCGCCAGGCTGGCCTTCAGCGGCGGCGACGTGATCGAGCCGCTGCAGGTGCGCAAGCTCGAAGCCGGCGAGCGCAAGCAGGGCACCACCGTGCGCGCCTGGCCCGACGCCAAGTATTTCGAGACCGCCGCGCTGCCGATGGCCGAGCTCACCCACCTCTTGCGCAGCAAGGCCGTGCTGATGCCGGGCGTGAGCGTCACGCTCACGGTCGAGAAGACCAAGGAAACCCAGCAGTGGCTCTACAAGGGCGGCCTGAGCGACTACCTGATGCAGACGCTCAACGGCGACCCCGTGATCCCGCTGTTCGAAGGCAGCGGCCACGCCGACAAGAACGCCGACAACTTCGCCGAGGGCGAGGGCGCCGACTGGTGCGTGGCCTTCACCGAAGACGGCCAGCCGGTGCGCGAGAGCTACGTCAACCTGATTCCCACCAGCGCCGGCGGCACGCACGAGAGCGGCCTGCGCGACGGCCTGTTCACCGCGGTGAAGGGCTTCATCGAGCTGCACTCGCTGCTGCCCAAGGGCGTGAAGCTGCTGCCCGAGGACGTGTTCGCACGCGCCTCGTACGTGCTGAGCGCCAAGGTGCTCGACCCCCAGTTCCAGGGCCAGATCAAGGAACGCCTCAATTCGCGCGATGCCGTGCGCCTGGTGTCGAGCTTCGTGCGACCGGCGCTCGAGCTCTGGCTCAACCAGCACGTCGACTACGGCCGCAGGCTTGCCGAGCTGGCCATCAAGGCCGCGCAGACGCGCCAGCGCGCCGGCCAGAAGGTCGAGAAGCGCAAGGGCTCCGGCGTGGCCGTGCTGCCCGGCAAGCTGACCGATTGCGAGAGCAAGGACATCAGCCACAACGAAGTCTTCCTGGTCGAGGGCGACTCCGCCGGCGGCAGCGCCAAGATGGGCCGCGACAAGGAAAGCCAGGCCATCCTGCCGCTGCGCGGCAAGGTGCTCAACACCTGGGAAGTGGAGCGCGACCGGCTGTTCGCCAACACCGAAATCCACGACATCTCGGTGGCCGTGGGCGTCGATCCGCACGGCCCCACCGATTCGCCCGACATGAGCGGCCTGCGCTACGGCAAGATCTGCATCCTCTCGGATGCCGACGTGGACGGCTCGCACATCCAGGTGCTGCTGCTCACGCTGTTCTTCCGCCACTTTCCGAAACTCATCGAAGCCGGCCACGTGTATGTCGCAAAGCCGCCGCTGTTCCGCGTCGATGCGCCTGCGCGCGGCAAGAAGCCGGCCTCCAAGGTCTATGCGCTCGACGAGGGCGAACTCACGGCCACGCTCGACAAATTGCGTAAAGATGGCGTGCGCGAAGGCGCCTGGAGCATCAGCCGCTTCAAGGGCCTGGGCGAAATGAGCGCGGAACAATTGTGGGAAACCACGCTCAATTCCGATACCCGACGCCTGATGAAGGTGCAATTGGGGCGCTTCGACTTCAGCTCCACCCAGGGCGAGATCACCAAGCTCATGGGCAAGGGCGAGGCAGCCGCCCGGCGCGAACTGATGGAACTGCGCGCCGACGATGTCGACATCGATGTTTGACCACCCTCGTGAAAATTCCAGATTTCATGCGTCCGTTGCTCCTGGCCCTGCTGCTGTGCGCGCAGCAGGGGCTCGCGCACGCCGCTGACGTCTACGGCTACATCGACAGCAAGGGCGTGGCGCACTTCGCGTCGGAAAAGATCGACGAGCGCTACCAGGTCTTCTTTCGCCGCGGCCAGAGCTTCGACACCGCGCAGGGCCTGGCGCCGTTCGCGCGCGGCGGGCGCAAGCTCGATGGAAAGGTGCCGCAGGCCTCGCAAACCCTGCTGGCGCTGTTCGAAGCCTCGCCAAGCTACAAGACCGCCAAGGCCGCGCTGCGCGATGCGTCGAACAAGCATTCGATCGACTACGAACTGCTGCAGGCACTGATCGCCACCGAATCGGGCTTCGATGCCCAGGCCGTTTCGCCCAAGGGCGCGATGGGGCTCATGCAACTCATGCCGGCCACCGCGCAGCGCTACGGCGTCGCAGCCGACAAGCGCAGCACCATCGAGAAGAAGCTGTTCGACCCGCGCATCAACATTGCCGCGGGCTCGCGCTACCTGCGCGACCTGATCGCCATGTTCCCGGGCCAGATCGAGCTGGCGCTCGCTGCCTACAACGCGGGCGAGGGCGCGGTGCAGCGCGCGGGCAACAAGATCCCCAACTACAAGGAAACGCAGAACTACGTGCAGACCGTGCTGCAGCTCTACGCCTACCTCAAGCCGTCGGCCGGGGGCTCGGCCATGGCGGGCGGCGGCGCGCGCGGCGGCAAGGCGCCGGGGCGCATCCGCATGGAACTCACGGTGCCCAAGGGCGGTGCCCTGGGCCGCGGCAACATGCCGCCCGATTCGCCGGGCGCCATGCCGGCCATGCCCGATGCGCCCGAGCCATCGGCGGTGCCGGACAGCGGCCCGGACGCTCCGGTGTCCTGATGGCCCGCCCCGCCTTTCCCCGCCGATGAAGGAGCCCTTCTTCATGCACCGCCGAAGCTTCGTCCTTGCGACCGCCGCCTGTGCGGTGGCCGGGGCCGCGCGCGCGCAGCACGCGGCCACCCACGACACGCTGCCGCCGGCGCCTTCGTCGAAGGAGCCCTATGCGCGGCTGCAGGGCGGCGTTCCGCACCACATGACGCCCGAGCAGGAAGCACAGCGCGTCACCGACAGCCCCGCACCGGCCGGCCCGCAGGGGCGCTGGGAGCAGCGCGCGGCCTTGCCCATTCCGCGCAGCGAGATGGCCTGGGCCACTGCGGCGCAAGGGCGGATGCACGTGGTCGGCGGCTATGGCGAGGGCGCGGTCAACCGCGACTACCACCACATCTACGACCCCAAGGCCGACGGCTGGCTCGACGGCGCACCGCTGCCGCGCGGCGCCAACCACGTGGCGGTGGCGGCCGATGGCGACCGGATCTACGCCCTGGGCGGGTTCGTCGAGCAGAACCGCCGCTCCGACACCAACGCCTACGTGTACGAGATCGCAGCCAACCGCTGGAGCGCCATCGCGCCGCTGCCGCGACCGCGCGGCGCCGCGGCCGCGGTGATGCAGGGCGGCGTGCTGCACCTGATCGGCGGCGCCTCCGAGCCTGCGGCCGAACGCGCGAGCGTGGGCTGGCACGAGGTCTACGACCCCAAGGCGGACCGCTGGTCCTCCGCCAAGCCGCTGCCCGGTGCGCGCGACCACGTGGGCTGCGTGGCGCACGGCGGCCAGATCCACGTGATCGGCGGGCGCTTCAACACCTTCGAATACAACACCGACCTGCACCACGTCTACCTGCCCGCGCGCGACACCTGGGAGCTGCGTGCGCCGCTGCCCACGGCGCGCTCGGGCCACGGCCTCGTGGTGTACCGCGGCCGCTTCTTCGCGATGGGCGGGGAGGGCGGCTTCCTGGTGGGCGGCGTGCCGCGCCAGGCCAGGGTGTTCGGCCAGATGGAGAGCTACGATCCCGTGGCCGACAGCTGGCAGCGCCATGCCCCGATGCCCACGCCGCGCCATGCGGTGGGCGCCGCGGTGATCGGCGACTGGATCTACGTGGCCGGCGGCGGCGCGGTGCTCGGCGGCGCCGTGCAGTCCGCAGTGCACGAGGCTTTCACACTAGGCTGAACGCGCAAGCGCACGGCCCGCAACTGTTTTTCTTTCTCTCTTCTCCATGGACGACTCCCAACCTCCGCTCGATCTCCAGGGTCCCACCGACGGCGACACCACCCTCACACTGGCCGACTACGCACAGACCGCCTACCTCGAATACGCGCTCAGCGTGGTCAAGGGCCGCGCGCTGCCCGACGTGTCCGACGGCCAGAAGCCGGTGCAGCGGCGCATCCTGTATTCGATGTCGCGCATGGGCCTGGGCTTCGGCGGCGCCAACGGCACCGTGGGCGCCAAGCCGGTCAAGAGCGCGCGCGTGGTCGGCGACGTGCTCGGCCGCTTCCACCCGCACAGCGACCAGGCCGCCTACGACGCGCTGGTGCGCATGGCGCAGGATTTTTCGCAGCGCTATCCGCTGGTCGACGGCCAGGGCAACTTCGGCAGCCGCGACGGCGACGGCGCCGCGGCCATGCGCTACACCGAGGCGCGCCTCGCGCGCATCACCAGCCTGCTGCTCGACGAGATCGACGAAGGCACGGTCGACTTCATCCCCAACTACGACGGCAGCACCGAGGAGCCGCGCCTTCTGCCCGCGCGGCTGCCCTTCACGCTGCTCAACGGCGCGAGCGGCATCGCGGTCGGCCTGGCCACCGAGATCCCGAGCCACAACCTGCGCGAGATCGCCGATGCCTGCGTGGCGCTGATCAAGTCGAACGGCAAGCTCAGCGACGAGGAGCTGCTGCAGATCGTGCCCGGCCCCGACTACCCGGGCGGCGCGCAGATCATCAGCGGCCCGGCCGACATCGCCGACGCCTACCGCACCGGCCGCGGCTCGCTGAAGGTGCGCGCGCGCTGGAAGATCGAGGACCTCGCGCGCGGCCAGTGGCAGCTGGTGGTCAACGAGCTGCCGCCGGGCGTCAGCACGCAGAAGGTGCTCGAGGAAATCGAGGAAATCACCAATCCGAAGGTCAAGGCCGGCAAGAAGGCGCTCTCCGCCGACCAGACCCAGCTCAAGGCCGCGATGCTCTCGGTGCTCGACGTGGTGCGCGACGAGTCCAGCAAGGACGCCGCGGTGCGCCTGGTGTTCGAGCCCAAGACCTCGCGCATCAGCCAGGACGAGTTCATCACCACGCTGCTTGCGCAGACCTCGCTCGAAACCTCGTCGCCGATCAACCTCACGATGGTGGGCATCGACGGCAAGCCCACGCAGAAGTCGCTGCGCCAGATGCTCAACGAGTGGATCGCGTTCCGCGAGGTCACCGTCGAGAAGCGCTCGCGGTTCCGCCTGAACAAGGTGATGGACCGCATCCACATCCTCGAGGGGCGGCAGCTGGTGCTGCTCAACATCGACGAGGTGATCGCGATCATCCGCGCGGCCGAAGATCCGAAGGCTGCGCTGATCGCGCGCTTCAATCTCAGCGAAATCCAGGCGGAAGACATTCTTGAAATCCGGCTGCGCCAGCTTGCGCGGCTGGAGGCCATCAAGATCCAGCAACAACTCGACGAGCTGCGCACGGAGCAGAAGAAGCTCGAGGACATCCTCGGCAGCCCGGCCGCGCTGCGCCGCCTGCTGGTGAAGGAAATCGAGGCCGATGCCAAGACCTTCGAAGACCCGCGCCGCACGCTGATCCAGGCCGAGAAGCGCGCCGTGGCCGAAGTGAAGGTGGTCGACGAGCCTGTGACCGTGATCGTCTCGCAGAAGGGCTGGGTCCGCGCGCAGAAGGGCTGGGCGAGCGAGAAGGCCGCGGCGAACGGCGCCAACGGCTCGGCCGCGCCAGAGTACAGCTTCAAGTCGGGCGATGCGCTCTACGGCGCCTTCGAATGCCGCAGCGTCGACACGCTGCTGGTGTTCGGCTCGGCCAAGGACAAGAGCGTGCGCGTCTACACCGTGCCCGTGGCCTCGCTGCCCGGTGCGCGCGGCGACGGCCAGCCCGTGACCACGCTGATCGAGCTCGATGCCGGCACGCACGTCACGCACTTCTTCGCGGGCCCGGTGGGCGCCAGCGTGCTGCTGGCCAACACCGGTGGCTACGGCTTCATTGCCACCGTCGAGAACATGATGTCGCGCCAGCGCGGCGGCAAGGCCTTCATCGACGTGGGCGAGGGCGAGCAGCTGTGCCGCCCGTCCCTGGTAGGCGGGGCGAGCGGCGCCGAGCCGATGCCGGCCGCCACGCACGTGGCCTGCGCCTCGACCGGCGGCCGCATCCTGACCTTCGACATCGCCGAGCTCAAGAGCCTGCCCAAGGGCGGCCGTGGGCTCACGCTGATCGACCTCGACGCCAAGGACACGCTGGCGGGTGCCGCGGCCTACACGCGCAGCGTGAAGATCGAAGGCATCGGCCGCGGCGGCAAGGAGCGCGATGAAACCCTGGAAATCCGCACGCTCAACAATGCGCGCGGCAGCCGAGCGCGCAAGGGCAAGGCGGCCGACCTCGGCTTCAAGCCGACGAGCATCGTGCGGGTGCTGTGATGGGCGGCATCGACATCAGCATCATCGGCCTCGTGATCGCGGTGATCACGGGCCTTGCAAGCTTCTGGTTCGGCCGGCGCATGCGCCTGAAGCGCGGGGCCAAGCAGCGCGAGAAGGACCGCATCGCGGCGCAGGCCGGCGAGACCCGGCAGCAGCGCCGGGCGCGCGAGCGCAAGGAACGCGGCTAGCGCCTTTTCGCCTCAGCGCAGGCCCTGCCACCAGCGCTCGTTGGTGCGGGCCTTTCCCACCGTGAGCACTTCGCCGATCACCGGCGTGGCGAGCTCGATCTTCTTGGCCTGCGACAGGTCGGCAATGCGGTCCAGCGGATCGTGCCAGGTGTGGAAGGCGAGGTCGAAGGTGCTGTTGTGCACCGAATAGAGCACCTTGCCGCGCAGGTCCTCGAAGGCCTGCACGCTCTGCTCGGGCGTCATGTGGACGGCCGGCCAGTAGGCGTCGTAGGCGCCGTTTTCCATCAGCGCCAGGTCGAAGCCGCCGAAGCGCTCGCCGATCTGCTTGAAGCCCGCAAAGTAGCCCGAGTCGCCGCTGTAGAAGATGCGCTGCTCGCCGCTTTGCACCACCCATGAAGCCCACAGCGTGCGGTCGCGGTCGGTCAGCGTCCGGCCCGAAAAGTGCTGCGCCGGCGTGGCGGTGAGCTTGACGCCGTCGTGCTCGCTGCCTTGCCACCAGTCGAGCTCCGTCACGCGCTCCGCAGGCACGCCCATGGCCACCAGCCGCGCGCGCACGCCCAGCGGCACGAAGTAGCGCTGCACGCGCAGCGCGAGGTACTCGATGGTGGCCACGTCGAGGTGGTCGTAGTGGTCGTGCGAGAGGATCAGGCCTTCGATCGGTGGCAACTGCTCGAGCGTGAGCGGCGGCTTGTGGAAGCGCTTGGGACCGACGAAGGTGAACGGCGACGCGCGCTCGCTGAACACGGGGTCGATCAGCCAGTACTTGCCCTGCAGCTTGAGCAGGTGCGACGAATGGCCGAGCCGCACCACGTGGTTGGCCCTGGGGTCGAGCGCCTCCAGGTCGGCGGTGGACAGCATGCGCACCGGGATCGGGTCGACCGGCACGGTGCCCACCTTGTCGCCGACGATGAAGCGCGACCAGATCCGCCAGCCGCTGGCCGAAGGCAGCACGTCCGGGTTCGGCGGGTTCTGGAAGCTGCAGCCCTTGAACTGCGGCGATGCGTCGTAGCGCGCCTCGCATCCGCTGTTGCTGGTGCAGCCCGCGACGAGCGCGCAGCTCGCCGCGAAGAGCGAGGTGCCATAGCTGCGAAGGCGGCGCTTCAGAAAGGAGATCATGGCGAGGTGTTGTCCGGTTTTTGCGGCGCGAGCTTAGCCGCCGCCCCGCCACCAATGGTTTCAGCGGCAGAAACATTCGGCGCACAGGGACATTTCCGCGCCGCTCGTCGTATGCCATGCGTTCTATGGCCGCCTGCGGCATCGCGCGGCACACTGAAGCGCGCCACGTTCCGCGGGCTTCAAGGAGGCGACCAGACCATGAGCAGCAACCGCTATCCCATCATCTACGTGCGCGGCTACGCCATGACCGAGGCCGAGCGCGACGACACCGCGGCCGATCCGTTCTGCGGATTCAACGTGGGCTCCACCGTCTACCGCGCCACCGTGAAGAAGGATGCGCCGGCGCAGAAGTTCGTCTTCGAATCGCCCGTGGTGCGCCTCCTGGCCGACTTCCAGTACCAGAGCGTCTACCAGAACGGCCTCGATATCCTCGACAACGACTGGAAGCCTTCGCCCGACGAAACCGGCAAGGACGTGGACGGCATTCCGGCCGCATCGATCGTCATCTACCGCTACTACGACGGCGGCTCGGAGCTGCTGGGCGACGGCAAGTCGCGCGACGTGAAGATCTACGCGCAGGGCTTGAGCAAGCTGATCCTTCGCGTGCGCGACCTGGTGGCACTGCGCGAAGGAGCCGCTTTCTCGCCGGCCGACTTCCGCTGCTACCTGGTGGCGCACTCGATGGGCGGGCTGGTGGTGCGGGCCTTCCTGCAGAACCCGGCGCTCGGCGATGCGGCGGCGCGCGCCTGCGTCGACAAGGTGTTCACCTACGCCACGCCGCACAACGGCATCGACATGGGCGGCATCAACGTGCCGGCCTGGCTCACGGCCAACGAGATGAACACCTTCAACCGCGAGCGGATGTCGGAGTTCATGGACACGGCGCCGGTCGACGGCCGCATGGACTACCTGCCGGCCGCCGCGTTTCCGCCCGAACGCTTCTTCTGCATGGTGGGCTCCAACCGCGGCGACTACGAGGCCGCCAAAGGCCTCTCGCGCATGTTCGCGGGCCACGGCAGCGACGGGCTGGTGCGCATCGAGAACGCCTCGCTCTGGTCCATCGACGAGGCCAGGCGCAGCAAGCCGGTGGCCACCGCCTACGCCTTTCGTTCGCACTCGGGCTACTTCGGCATCGTCAACTCCGAGGAGGCCTACCAGAACCTCGTGCGCTTCCTGTTCGGCGACGTGCGCGTCGATCTCTGGTTCGAGGTCGATGGCGTGACCCTGCCGCCGGACCTGCCCAAGGACGCCGACGTCGACGCGCTCTACCAGGTCGAACTGCTGGCCGCGCCGCGCGGCAAGCGCTGGTACCTGAGCCGGCGCGTGGCCGAGGAAGACTCGCCCGCCTGCCGCACGCACAAGGAACTGACCGACCCCGAAAAGCCCGAGCGCCGCTCGATCTATCTCTCGACCGTGTTCCTTGCCAACAAGGCGCGCGTGAAGCAGGACCGGCCGACGCTGGCCTATGCGATGACGCTCGGCGTGCGCGTGCCCGACTACCAGGTGAACAAGAAGTTCTGGCTCGACGGCCACTACGAAGGCAGCTCGCTGTTCCGCGACACGCTGGTGATCGAGATCGCGCCGCCGCAGCCCGACGACCCGGCGCAGAACTGGAACGTGAAGTACGGCTGGCAGACCGACACCGCGGGGCAGGCCTCGCTGCCGATGAGCCCCAAGCAGCTGGCCGATGGCAAGCTGCAGTTCATCGTGCCGCTTTCGAGCCTGGGCGCGGCACCGGCGGCGCCCGGCATCAGCGGCAAGGTGCGGCTGGAGGTGAGCGCCTGGAGTTGAGGGGCGCGTCGTCCGGCGGGTGCCGGCGTCATACTCGGGGCGGTCCAGGATCCTGCCTTCTCCTCCTCCCCCATGAAAACTGCCGTTCTCGTCATCGACATGCAGCGTGGCCTCTATGACGACCTGCCGCGGCCCCACGAGGCCGCCGAGGTCGCGCAGCGCATCAACGAGCTCACCGCGCGTGCGCGTGCCGCGGGCGTGCCGGTGGCGTTCATCCAGCACGAGAACGCCGTCGACCTCGAATTCGATTCCGAGCGCTGGCAGCTTTCGAGCGCGCTGGAGGTCGGTCCGGACGACACGAAGATCCGCAAGGCCACGCCCGATTCGTTCCTGCGCACGCCGCTGCAGGCATGGCTCGCGGGGCATGCGGTGCAGTGCGTGGTGGTCTGCGGCTACTCGTCGGAGTTCTGCGTGGACACCACCGCGCGCCGCGCCGCAGCGCTCGGCTACGAGGTCGTGCTTGCGGCCGACGCGCACACCTCGCACGACAAGCCGCACGCCACCGGCGACTTCATCCGCGCCCACCACAACGCCACGCTGTCGGACATCACGAGCTTCGGCGTGCCGATCCGCGCGGTGCCCAGCGCGAAGATCGTGTTCTGACCGTTCAGTCCGCTCCGCGCCGCCACACGCGCGCGAGCGCGGCCAGCTTGCCCTTGAAGCTCAGCCGGTCGTTCGACAGCGCGTCGATGAAGTCCGACAGCCGCTGCGACTTCACCATCGTGTAGATCGTGAGCCAGGTCGTGAAGACGAACACCACGCCGAACCAGAGCGCCTTGCGCCACAGCGGCGCGTCGGCCTCGGCCAGCAGGTTCATGCCGAGGAAGCCCGTGGTCACCGTGCCGATCAGGCCGAACAGCGTGACCACCGTGAGCCGCACCACGGTGCTGGCCTGCCGGCGCAGGCTGTCGGCATCCAGGTAGGTGTTCATGTCGGCGATGCGCGCCTTGACCTCGTCGTAGAGCGGGTCGAGCCCGAGGTGCGCGGTGCACATGTGGGAGAGCGCGCGCACCTGCGCCTGCTCCGAGATCTCGTGGAACCAGTAGCGGTGCGTGAAGCGCAGGAAGCGCTCGAAGCTCGAGCGGATCGCGCGCTTGAACTGCTTCACGCTCGGCGTGCTGTGGATGTCGAGCCGCTTGAGGGCCTCGACCAGCTGGTCCGAGAACATCAGCAGCGCCGCCTTCTGGAAATGCGCGATCAGGAACAGCAGGAAGTGCTGGTGGCGGAACTGCGCGAGCACGCCGCGGTCGCGGCAGCAGAAGAATTCGGAGCGTGCATCGCCCACCACGATCAGCGCATGGCCGTTGCACAGGTAGCGCGTGTTGGGCGCCGCGCCGGCATCGACCCAGAAGCGGTCGTAGCAGTAGCGGTGCTCGAAGTCGGCCAGGTGCTGCTCCGCGTAGGGCAGGTGGGCATGCTGCGCCGCATCGGCCTCGGCCGCGCCGGTGACGAGGCCGAGCCGGATGAAGTCGTTGCGCGAGAGGCGCTTCGGATCGTCGAGCGAAAGGTAGGCCATCAGCGGCATGCGGTAGTACTCGATCTGCCGGTAGCGCAGCGCGCCGGGCTCGTCGGAATGGTCGCTCACCAGCGGCTGCATCAGGTAGGCCCAGTGGGCCGAGATGCGCGGCGCGCGGTGCTGGGCCACGTGCGAGAGAAAGGCTTCGCGCTGCTGCGCATCCGAGCGCGCGAGCACGCGGCCGTCGGCGGCCAGCCATTCGACGCTGGCCATGCAATGCAGCGCGCCGCCCTCGGCGTTCCAGCCCGCAGGGTAGGCGCGGCCGAAGCGGTAGAGCAGGTCCTGCGCCTGTGCAAGGCTCAGGTGGTTGGCGCCGACCTCGAGGTTGAGCAGCACCACGTCGATGTCGAAGAAGAAGTACAGGTCGCAATGCACCACGTCGAGCGTGATCGGCGCGTCGCCCTGCTGCGCCACCACGCGCACGGCCGCAATGTCGTGGCGGCGGAAGATGCGCATCGGCGAATCGCCGTCGCTGCCGGTGCCCGTGCCGTCCTTGTTCTTCGAGCGGCCCTCGCCGTAGAGAAAGCGCTGCACGTAGGGCAGGAAGCTCACGAACTCGTTGTAGTGCCGCTCGTGGAAGCGGCTGCTGTCGCCGGTGTATTCGTCGATCTCCTCGCGCCAGGGCGAGGCCTCGCCCATCTCGCGCAGCACATGCCAGGGGCCGTGGTGCGTGGGCTTGGCGTCGGGCGCCGGCACCAGCCGCAGCGGCCAGAGCAGGGCTTGCCTGAAATGCTGCACGGCAGGAGGTGCAAGCACCTCTGCGGACGCGATGGCCTCGGATGTATTCAGCATCGCGCGAGTGTAGGCAGAAGGGCTGTCAAAACACTGACCTAGGGAAATCCCTGGCTTGGCCTGAAACCGGTTTCATATAAGCTGCAAGCATTGCTTTCGAGGCATGCGCACGGCCACGCCGTGCTCGCCCCACCCATGAACTACCAGTTTCAATTCGACGCCGTCTTCGCTGCCTGGCCGCTGCTGCTCAAGGGCACCTGGATCACGATCCAGCTCTCGCTCGTGGCCACGCTGCTGGGCCTGGTGGTCGCGATTTTTTGCGCCTGGGGCAAGACCTCGGGGCCCGGTTGGCTGCGCTTTGTCGTCAACGCCTACATCGAGGTGATCCGCAACACGCCGTTCCTCGTGCAGCTGTTCTTCTTTTTCTTTGCGCTGCCGGCCATCGGGCTGCGCTGGTCGCCGCAGACGGCCGCGCTGGTGGCCATGGTGGTGAACCTGGGCGCCTACGCCACGGAAATCATCCGCGCGGGCATCGAGTCGATTCCCAAGGGGCAGATCGAGGCGGGCAGGGCGCTCAACCTCAAGCCCTGGGAGATCTTCCGCTTCGTGATCATCAAGCCCGCGCTCAAGGCCATCTACCCGGCGCTCACGAGCCAGTTCATTTTGCTGATGCTGAGTTCGGCCGTGGTGTCGGTCATCTCGGCCGACGACCTGACCTCGGTGGCCGCCAACCTGCAGTCGCAGACCTTCCGCAGCTTCGAGATCTACATCGTGGTGGCCGCCATCTATCTTGCGCTGGCATTGGCCTTCTCGGCGATGTTCAAGCTGATCTACAAGCGCACGCTCAACTACCCGGACCGCCGGTAGCAGGCCCCAGAGCGGAGCAGGAAAAAACCATGCGTACCTTCGGCTTTCCCGAATTCCTTTTCATCCTCGAAGCGGCCAAGTGGACGCTCGCGCTGTCGGCCATTGCCTTCGTGGGCGGCGCGATCCTGGGGCTTGCCATCGCGCTCATGCGCACGTCGGAGTCGCCCTGGGCGCGCGGCGTGTCGACCACCTTCATCCAGATCTTCCAGGGCACGCCGCTGCTGCTGCAGCTGTTCCTGGTGTTCTTCGGCGCGCCGGTGCTGGGGCTGGACATCAACCCCTGGGTGGCGGCCGGTGTTGCGCTCATCCTGAACAGCGCCGCCTTCCTCGGCGAGATCTGGCGCGGCTGCATCGAGGCCATTCCGCGCGGCCAGTGGGAGGCGGCGCAGGCGCTCAACCTCAAGTACGCGGCGCGCATGCGCGACGTGGTGCTGCCGCAGGCGCTCAAGATCGCGCTCGCGCCCACGGTGGGCTACGTGGTGCAGATCATCAAGGGCACGTCGCTCGCCGCGATCATCGGCTTCGTCGAGGTCACGCGCGCCGGGCAGATCGTCAACAACGCCACCTTCCAGCCGCTGGTCGTGTTCTCGGTGGTGGCCGCTATCTACTTCGCGATCTGCTGGCCGCTGTCGCTGCTCGCGGCGCGCATGGAGCGCAAGCGCGCGCGGGCGCTGGCCCGCTGATTCCTTTTCCCTTTCACATTGCTTCCTTCTTTATCCAGGAGACACTTTCCATGACCCGTACCACCACCCGCCGCGCAGCGCTGGCAGCACTTGCATCCCTGGGATTGGGCGCCGCGCTCACCGTGTTCGCACCCTTCGCCTCGGCACAGTCCGTGGCCGACATCAAGAAGAAGGGCGAGATCACCATCGGCATGCTGGTCGACTTTCCGCCCTACGGCACCACCAACGCGCAGAACCAGCCCGACGGCTACGACGCCGACGTCGCCAGGCTGCTGGCCAAGGACTGGGGCGTCAAGGCCAACATCGTGCCGGTGACCGGCCCGAACCGCATTCCCTTCCTGCTGACCAACAAGGTCGACCTGCTGGTCGCCTCGCTCGCCATCACGCCCGAGCGCGCCAAGCAGGTGCAGTTCTCGCAGCCCTACGCGGCCGCGACCATCGTGCTGTACGGCGCGACCAAGGCGCCCATCAAGGCGGCCGGCGACCTGAAGGGCCTGCGCGTGGGCGTGGCCCGTGCGTCCACGCAAGACGTGGCCGTGACCAAGGCCGCGCCCGAAGGCACCGAGATCCGCCGCTTCGACGACGACGCCTCGGCCATGCAGGCGCTGATCTCGGGCCAGGTCGATGCGATCGGCTGCTCGGTGACCGTGGCCGCGCAGATCGCCAAGCGCGTGCCCGCCGGCACCTACGAGAACAAGTTCACGCTGGTGCAGCAGTCGATGGGCATCGCGATGCGTCCGGGCCAGGAAGAGCTGACCAAGGCGGTGAACGAATTCGTCGCCAAGAACACCGCCAACGGCGAGCTCAACAAGCTCTACCAGAAGTGGCTGCAGGCCGACCTGCCCAAGATGCAGTGAGCTTCGAAGGCTGAAGAAGAAGGAATCCTGGCATGACGACGGAATCGATCATCCGCATGGAAGCGGTCAACAAGTGGTACGGTGAATTCCAGGTGTTGACCGGCATCGACCTGTCGGTGCGCCAGGGCGAGCGCATCGTGATCTGCGGGCCCTCGGGCTCGGGCAAGTCCACGCTCATCCGCTGCATCAACCGGCTCGAGACGGTGCAGAAGGGCCGCATCGTGGTCGATGGCATCGAGCTCACCGCAGGCGGCAAGAACGTGGACGCGGTGCGCGCCGAAGTGGGCATGGTGTTCCAGCAGTTCAACCTGTTCCCGCATCTCACCATCCTGGAGAACTGCACGCTCGCGCCGATGCGCTCGCGCGGCATGACGAAGGCGCAGGCCGAAGAGGTGGCCATGAAGTACCTCACGCGCGTGCGCATTCCCGAGCAGGCAAGCAAGTACCCCAGCCAGCTCTCGGGCGGCCAGCAGCAGCGCGTGGCGATTGCGCGGGCGCTGTGCATGTCGCCCAAGATCATGCTGTTCGACGAGCCCACCTCGGCGCTCGACCCCGAGATGGTCAAGGAAGTGCTCGACACCATGATCGGCCTGGCCGAAGACGGCATGACCATGCTGTGCGTGACGCACGAGATGGGCTTTGCCCGCAGCGTGGCCGACCGCGTGATCTTCATGGCCGACGGAAAGATCGTCGAGCAGGCGCCGCCGCAGGAATTCTTCGGCAACCCGAAGGACGAGCGCACGCGCCAGTTCCTCGGCCAGATCCTGAGTTCGCACCAGGCCCACTGATGTCCTTCCAGGTATTGATTTCTCTGTCGTCCTTCGGTGCGGCCGAGGTGGGCAGGCATGGCCAGCTCTGGTGTGCGCAGATGGCGTTGGAGGCCGGTGCCGATTCGGTCGAGGTGCGCGGCGAGATGCTGCGCAACGCCGACGCGGAGCTGCCTTCGCTGGCCGGCCTGGCCTCGGTGTATTCGAGCCCCGAGGGGCTCTGGGCTGAAGGCGGCTGGCTCGATAGCGCTGCGCTGGCACGCGGCATCGCGGCCGCAACCAGGCTCGGCGCCCGGCGGCTCAAGATGTCGATCGGCGACTTTCGCGCGTCTTCGCACGGCTCGCTCTGGGGCCTGAAGGTGCAGCTTGCGGAAACCCGTGTCGAGCTGCTGATCGAGAACGACCAGACCGTGCGCGCCGGCACGCTGCCCGCGCTGCAGGCCTTCTTCGATGCGGCCGACCACGCCGGTGTCGAACTCGGCATGACCTTCGACATGGGCAACTGGCATTGGCTCGGCGAGTGCCCGCTGCAGGCCGCGCAGGCGCTGGGCCGCCGCGTGCGCTACGTGCACTGCAAGGGCGCGCAGCGGCTGCCGCACAAGTGGGTGGCGGTGCCGCTGGCCGACTCGGCCGCGCCGTGGCGCGCGGTGCTGCGCGCGCTGCCTGCCGATGTGCCGCACGCCATCGAATATCCTCTGGCGGGCGACGACCTGCCGGCCGTCGTGCGCGCGCAGGTCGACTTCATCCGCGCCGCGCGAGGCTAGGGAGACACACATGACAGAACCCACCGCTTTCGACGTTGCCCTGTTCGGCGAAGCCATGCTGCTGCTCGTGGCCGACCGGCCGGGCCCGCTGGAGGACGCGCAGGCGTTCCACAAGCGCACCGCCGGCGCAGAGACCAACGTGGCCATCGGCCTCTCGCGCCTGGGGCTCAAGGTGGGCTGGGCCAGCCGCCTGGGCACCGATTCGATGGGGCGCTACCTGATCGCGGCGATGAAGGGCGAGGGCATCGACTGCTCGCACGTCATCTGCGATCCGGCGCAGCGCACCGGCTTCCAGTTCAAGGGCCGCGTCACCGACGGCAGCGATCCGCCGGTCGAATACCACCGCAAGGGCTCGGCCGCGAGCCAGATGGGTCCGGCCGATATCGATGAGGCCTGGCTGCGCTCGGCGCGCCACCTGCATGCCACGGGCGTGTTCGCGGCCATCTCCGACACCAGCCTGCAGGCCGCGCTCAAGTCCATGGAGGTGATGCGCGCGGCCGGCCGCACGATCTCGTTCGACACCAACCTGCGGCCCACGCTGTGGCCGTCGACCGAGACCATGCGCCACTGGATCAACGAGCTGGCCTCGCGCGCCGACTGGGTGCTGCCGGGCATCGAGGAAGGCCTGCTGCTGACCGGCCATGACAAGCCCGAAGACGTGGCGAAGTTCTACCGCCAGCGCGGCGCGAAGCTCGTGGTCGTCAAGCTCGGTGCAGCCGGCGCCTACTACGACAGCGACGTGGCGGGCACCGGGCATGTCGACGGCTTCCCGGTGAAGGAAGTGATCGACACCGTGGGCGCGGGCGACGGCTTCGCAGCCGGCGTGGTGAGCGCATTGCTCGAAGGCAGGAGCGTGCCCGAGGCCGTGCGCCGCGGCGCCTGGATCGGCGCGCGCGCGGTGCAGGTGCTGGGCGACACCGAAGGCCTGCCGACGCGCGGGCAACTCGAAGAAGCAGGACTCTGACCATGACGACGACAAAAAAGAACGTGCTGGTCTTCCGGCCCCTGCCTGAAGACCAGCTGGCGCGCCTGCAGGCGGCGCACCATGTGACCGTGGCCGATCCGCGCAAGGAGCCCGAGGCCTTTGCCGCTGCGCTGCCCAGCGCACATGGACTGATCGGCGCGAGCCACACGGTCGATGCGGCGCTGCTCGACGCGGCGCCGCAGCTCCAGGTGATTTCGAGCATATCGGTCGGCGTCGACAACTACCCGCTGGCGGAACTGCACAAGCGCGGCATCGTGCTGTGCCACACGCCCGACGTGCTGACCGAGACCGTGGCCGACACGGTGTTCGCGATCCTGATGGCCACGCAGCGCCGCGTCGTCGAGCTCTCGACCATGGTGCGCGAAGGCCGCTGGACCAAGAACATCGGCGACGAACTCTTCGGCACCGACGTGCACGGCAAGACGCTCGGCATCCTCGGCTTCGGCCGCATCGGCCAGGCCGTGGCCCGGCGCGCGGCGCTGGGCTTTGGCATGCCGGTGCTCTACCACGCGCGCCGCCCGGTCGACCTGGCTGCACAGGCGCCCGAGCTGCAGGGCCGCGCCACGCATACGCCGCTCGACGATCTGCTCGCGCGCTCGGACATCGTGCTGGCAATGCTGCCGCTGACCGATGCCACGCGCGGCATGATCGACGCGGCCTTCTTCGCGCGCATGAAGCCCGGTGCGTCCTTCATCAACGGCGGCCGCGGCGCCACGGTCAACGAAGAAGCGCTGCTGCACGCGCTCGACCACGGCACGCTGCGCGCGGCCGGGCTCGACGTGTTCGCGAAGGAGCCGCTGCCCGCCGATTCGCCATTGCGCACCCATCCGCGCGTGACGCCGCTGCCGCACATCGGATCGGCCACGCACGAGACGCGGCACGCCATGGCGGAACTCGCGACGACCAACCTGCTGCAGGTGCTGGCGGGCGAGAAGCCGACGGCGCCGTACGACACGGCGGCGGCGTGATCTCCCCGAGGATTTTCTCCCTCCCCTTCCGGGGGAGGGCCGGGGTGGGGGCCCGCGGCGCATCCATCGAGCGCCCTGCCTGCCCCCATCCCAACCTTCCCCCGGAAGGGGAAGGAGCCAATCCATGAACCCCAGCGGCCGCGCCACCATCGCCGACGTCGCCGAGGCGGCCGGCGTTTCCAAGGCCACCGTCTCGCGTTTTCTCAACCACCGCGAGCGCCTGCTGAGCCGCGACATCGCGGCGCGCGTGGAAGCGGCCATCGCCAAACTGGCCTACACGCCGAGCCCGATGGCGCAGGCGCTGAGCCATGGGCGCTCGCGCCTCATCGGCCTGATCGTGGCCGACATCACCAACCCCTATTCGGTGGCCGTGCTGCGCGGTGCCGAGAAGGCCTGCCAGGACGCGGGCTACCTGGTGATGCTGTTCAACCTGGGCAACGAGAGCGAACGCGAGCGCGAGGCCATCGATGCGCTCGCGGGCTACCAGGTCGACGGCTTCATTCTCAACACCCTGGGCCGCGGCAGCAACGTGGTCGACGCGGTCACGCTGCACGGCAAGCCCGCGGTGCTGGTGGACCGCCGCCACACCGGCATGCACACCGACTTCGTCGCGCTCGACAACCATTCGGCCATGCGCGACACCTGCGGCCACCTGGTCGAGGGCGGCTACCGCGAACTGCTCTACGTGACCGAGCCGCAGAAGGGCGTGAGCTCGCGGCGCGAACGCACGGCCGCCTTCGGTGCCTGCGTGGCCGCGCACGAGCCGCGCGTGGCGGGCGAGGTGTTCGAAAGCGTGGAGGGCGACGGCGATGCGCTCGACGAGGCATTGCGTGCGCTGCGCCAGCGCGCCAAACGGGGGCGCCGCGCGGCCGTGGTCGCGGGCAATGCGGTGGTCACGCTGCGCATCGCGCAGTCGATGGCGCGGCTGGGCTGGCAGTTCGGGCAGGACCTGGGCTTCGTCGGCTTCGACGATCCCGAATGGGCCTCGCTGATCGGCCCCGGCCTGAGCACCGTGGCGCAGCCGACCGACGCCATCGGCCGCACGGCCGCCACCTGCCTGATCGAGCGGCTGCGCGGGCTCGATGCCGCACCGCGCCAGCTGCTGCTGCCGGGGCAGCTGGTGGTGCGGGGCTCGTCGCAGGCACAGCCGTAGCGCCGCGAGGCGGCGTGGCATCATCGTGCGACGCTTCCCACCGCCCACCCATGTCCGCCGATTCCTTCGTCCGCCGCGTTCGCAGCCAGCTCGACCAGTTGCCCGCAACCGAACGCCAGCTTGCCGATTTCGTCCTGGAGTTTCCCGGCGAACTGGCCAGCTATGCGGGCAATGAACTCGCGGAACTCGCGGGCGTGTCGCCTTCCACGGTGAGCCGCTTCATCCGGCGCATCGGCTACGAGAACTATGAAGAGGCACGGCGCCACGTGCGGGAAGAAAAGCAGACCGGCTCCCCGCTGTTCCAGAACGCCACCGAAGCCTCCAAGCGCGGCCATCTCGTGGCCACGCACTTCCAGCAGTCGCAGGCCAACCTCGCGAACACCTTCGAGCGCCTGGACGACCGGCAGATGGCCGAGATCGTGAAGGCGATCATCGGCGCGGGGCAGGTGCTGATCTTCGGCACGCGCAGCAGCCATGCGTTCGCGCTGTACCTGCGCTGGCAGATCATCCAGGTGGTGCCGCGCGTCACGGCCATCCCGGGACCGGGCGAAACGCTGGCCGAGCACCTGGCGGGGCTGGGCGAGCGCGACTGCGTGATCGTGTTCGGCCTGCGCCGGCAGACCCGCCAGCTCGACACCCTGCTGGCGGCCGCGCACCGCGCCGGCGCGAAGATCGTCTACATCAGCGACCGCGCCTCGCCTGATTTCGCGGATGCCACCTGGTCGCTGCAATGCGACTGCCGCGGCCCGGGGCTGCTGGACAACCACGCGGCCGTGATGGGCGTGTGCGACCTGATCGCCACGATGGTGGTCGAGGCTGCCGGTTCGGCCGGCCGCAAGCGGCTGGCGGCGATCGAGCTGGGGCACGAGGAAAACGGCGAGCTCTGAGGGGCTGAGCTGGCACCCGGCTGTCGAAGCCGAAAAAAACGGGCACGAAGCTTGCGCAGGCTTGTGACTGGATGAAATTTGGATTTCAATTGCACCAAGTAGGTGAAATCCATATGCCATTCAGGTGCGTTGCCGCCTACCATGCGTTCCGCGACACCGGGCTGCGACGCGCAAACGAGCACTTCAATCCTTTCTCAAGGGGTTTTCCATGGCTGGACCTGCACTCTCCTCCGGGCCCGACTCGCCCCGAGTCGCCGAGCTCGATCGCGCGCTCGACACCATCGGCGTCACGCGTTCGCACCACACGATCATCTTCCTGATCCTCATCGGCTGCCTGTTCGATGCCTTCGAGCAGAACGCGGTGGGCATCGTCGGCCCCATGCTGCGCGAGCAGTGGGGGCTGAGTGCATCGGACATCGGTTTCCTGAACACCGTCACCTTCGCCTGCGCAGCCACCGGGCGCATCGTCTCGGGCTTCATTGCCGACCGCTACGGGCGCCGCGTGATGCTGTCGATCGACCTGCTGCTGTTCACGCTCGGTGCGGGCATCTGCGCGATGGCACCGAACTTCACGGTGATGGCGCTGGGCCGCGCGGTGGTGGGCTTCGGGCTGGGCGGCGAGATCGCCATTGCCGTGACCATGCTGGCCGAGTTCTGCTCGACCAAGTTCCGCGGCACGGCCGTGGGGCTGGTGAACGTGGGCGCCGGCGGGCTGGGCAACTTTCTTGCGCCGGCTTTCGGCCTGCTGGTGTTCTGGATGTTCCCGGGCGACAACGCCTGGCGCTGGCTGTTCGCCTGCCTCATGGTGCCGGCTCTGCTTGGCGCGTTCTATCGCCGCTTCATCCCCGAGACGCCGCGCTTCCTGCTGTCGCAGGGCCGCGTCAGGGAGACCAACGCGGTGCTCTCGCGGCTGGCCTCGGGGCGGCTGTCGGGCAAGCTGGCGGCCGAGCGGGAATACATCACCGACGACCGCATGGGCGCGCAGGCCGCACGGCCGAAGGTGCGCGTGACCGAAATATTCCGCGGCGCGCTGGCGCGGCGCACCGCTGCGCTGTGCATCACGATCTGGATGACCTACGGCGCGCAGATCTCGGTGCTCACGCTGATGCCGACCATCCTCGTGACGCTGGGCTACAGCATGTCCAAGAGCCTGATGTTCACGATGGTGATGCAGGGCGGCAGCCTGCTGGGCGCCATTGCGGCCTCGCTGCTGGGCTTTCACTTTCCGCGCAAGCGGGTGCTGACGGCCGGCGCCGTGTGCGCCTGCCTCGCGGCGCTGGCCATCGGCTTCGTGGCCAAGAGCATCGCCGTGATCCTGGTCGCGGGCGCGGTGTTCCAGTTCTTCGTGCTGCTGCTCAACACCACCATCTGGATCTTCGCCCCCGAGCTGTATCCGACGCGCGTGCGCGCCTTCGGCACCGCTTTCATCCTGGCCACGGGCACCGCCGCGGGCGCGCTGATGCCGCTGGTGGCGGGCCGGCTGTTCGACGCCTTCGGGCTGGTGGGTGTGTTCGGCCTGGCCGCCGCGATGTACGCGGTGTTCGTTGCCAGCGTGCAGTGCGTGCCCGAGACCTATGGCCGGTCGCCCGATGCATTGCCGCTGGCCGGCGAGGCCGAGCCTGGCGACGGGACGCCGGCAGCGTCGCTGGCGCGTTCGAACTGAGCCGCGCAACAACCGATCTCCCAAAGAAGAAAGCGTCCTTCCGCATGCCAGACATCCTGCTCATCAACCCCAACGCGTCCGCCGCGACCACCGACATGATGGTCGGGATCGCATCGGCCGAAGCCCCCGCCGGCTGCCGCGTGACGGGCCGCACGGCGACCCAGGGCCCGCCGATGATCGTCAACGAACGCGAGCTGGACGCAGCTGCGGCCGAAGTGCTGAAGGTGTGGCAGACGGCGGCGGGCGAGCGCTGGGACGGCGTGATCGTCAGCGCCTTCGGCGACCCTGGCGTGGAGCTGGTACGGCGCGACGCGTGCGTGCCCGTGGTTGGCATCGCCGAGGCATCGATGCTCGCGGCGGGCGAGGGCGGCCGGCGCTTCGGCATCGCCACCATCACGCCCGATCTCGCGGCGCCCATCGAGGCGCGCGCCGCCGCGCTCGGGCTGCGCGCGCAGTTCAGCGGCATCCGCCTCACGCAGGGCGATCCGCGCACGCTCGCGGCCGATGCGCGCGCGCTCGAGGAAGCGTTGGCGCAGGCCGTTCAGCGCTGCATCGCCGACGATGGTGCCGAGGCCGTGATCATCGGCGGCGGTCCGCTCGGGCAGGCGGCGCTCGCGCTGACGCCCCGGTTCAAGGTGCCGGTGATCGCGCCGATCGGCGCCGCGATGCGGCTGCTTTGTTTGAAGCTCGCGGTCACGCCCTGAGGCGGTGCGAGGCAACGAAAGAAGATCAGCCGACTTCTGCGATCAGCTCGATCTCGACGCAGGCGCCCATCGGCACCTGCGCCACGCCGAACGCGCTGCGCGCATGCGCGCCCTTTTCGGGGCCGAACACTTCGGCGAAGAATTCGCTCGCGCCATTGGTCACGAGGTGCTGTTCGGTGAACGTGCCCACGGAGTTGACCAGGCTCATGACCTTGACGATGCGCGTGACCTTGTTCAGGTCGCCCACGGCCGCATGCAGCGTGCCGAGCAGGTCGATGGCAATGGCGCGCGCGGCCTGCTTGCCTTCTTCGGTGCCGATGTTCGCGCCGAGCTGGCCGGCCCAGACCTTGCCGTCCTTCTTGGCGATGTGGCCCGAGAGGAACACGAGGTTGCCGGTGCGCACGAAGGGCACGTAGGCCGCGGCGGGGGCAGCGACCGGGGGCAGGGTGATGCCGAGGCTGGAAAGCTTGTCGTAAACGCTCATTGAAGATCCTTTTCAGTGGGTTGCGATGGAGTCTGTGATTGTGACTGCGCTGCCTCTTCGGCCTGCGCGCGCAGCTCCTCGATGGGACGCACCGTCACGCCCACCTTGAGCGTGTGGCGTGCGCCGCCGTGCAGCACGCCGCGCATCGGCGAGACGTCGGAGTAGTCGCGGCCGATGGCGAGCGCGACGTAGTCTTCGCCGGGCTGGCGCCCGTTGGTGGGGTCGAAATCGGCCCAGCCGCCGGTGCTTTCAGGACCGTCGCCTTCGCCCGGCAGGTAGACCGACACCCAGGCGTGCGAGGCGTCGGCGCCCACCAGCCGCGGCTGGCCCGGCGGCGGCTGCGTGAGCAGGTAGCCGCTCACGTAGCGCGCCGGCAGGCCCATGACGCGAAAGCACGCGATCATGATGTGGGCGAAGTCCTGGCACACGCCCTTGCGCTGCGCCAGCGCCTCGGCGGCGGGCGTGTTGATCTCGGTGCTGTCGGCGTCGTAGGCGAAGTCGCGGTACATGCGCTCGGTCAGGTCCATGGCCACGTCGAAGGTGGGCCGCTCGGGTGCGAAGCTCGCGCGCGCATAGGCCGCGAAGTCGTCGTGGCGCGGCACGTAGGGCGATGGAAACACGAACTCCGAGGCCGGGTCGAAGGTGGCGTCCTTGCGGTAGCGGAAGCGCTCGCGCACGGCCTCCCAGGGCAGCTCGCGCGCAATACCGGGCGCGAGCTGCGGCGCCCCGGTCTCGACCACGCTTTCGGCCGTGACGACGAGGCTGTCGTGCGTGGCCTCGAGCGCGAAGAAGGCGCGCGTGTTGCCGTAGACGTCGGGCACTTCGCTGCGCTGCGCGGGCGGCGGCTCGATCGCGAGCTTGTGGCTCACGAGCCGCTGCGAGGCGGTGGCCAGCGGCTTCAGGTGGGCCAGGTGCTGCGCCGTTTCGACCGCGGGCGAATATTCGTAGCGGGTTTCGTGCGTGACGTGAAGGAGCATGAGGGTCCTGTGGGGTTGCAGTGCGAAGCGGCGCGGGCCGTCCCGCCTCAGGCGCCGACCGAGCGCAGCGATTCCGAGGTGAGCGTGAAATAGCGCGTGCCGATGGCGTCGGACACATGGTAGGCCGCCGTCTCGCAACTGGCCAGAAGCTGCACCAGCGCCGGGTAGTCGGCCTCGGCGCCGGCCGCGCAGAGATGCTCGAGCGTCCAGGCGGCGGGGTCGGGCAGCTCGTACGACAGCGCGGTGAGCTTGCCGGGCGCGCTGCCGGCCAGGCGCGCGATGCGTCCGCGCAGCGTCTGCGTGACCCACGCCAGCGAGCGCGGGTTCTCGGCATCGAGCACCAGCAGGTCGACCAGCGTGGCCACGTCGCGCCGCTGCTGGTAGCGGGCGTGGAAGGTGATGGTGCTGTCGAACAGCGCCACCATGGCTTCGAAGCCGCTCACTTCGTGCACGGCGCCGTTCTCGAAACCGGCCTCCAGCGCGCTCGCAAGAAAGCCCAGCCGCTCGATGTGGCGGCCGATCGACAGCAGGCGCCAGGCGTCGTCGCGCGTCATGCGGTCGGTCTGCGCGCCGGTCATGGCGGCGAGCGCGGTGCTGGCGGATTCGAGCGCGCGCAGCGCGGCGCCGGTGGCAAAGCTGCCTTCGCCGGCCTGCTCGGCCGCGCGCCGCAAAAAGTCGGCCTCGGCGCGCACGATCTGGTTCCAGGTGTCCTGCGAGAGCCGTTCGCGCACGGCGGCGGCGGCCTGCCGGATGCAGCGCAGGCTGAAGCCCACGCTGCCGCCGCGCGCCACGTCGCCGAGCTCGGCGATCAGCGCGCGTTCGAACACGCGGCGCGACTGCGGCGCGCTCGGCGCCTCGGCCGGCACCAGCGCATTGCGCAGCGCCATGCGGTGCAGCCAGTCGAGCAGCGGGCGCGACGATTGGTCTTCGCTGCCCAGCAGGTTGAGCGTGAGGCGCGCGAGGCGCACGGCGTTTTCGGCGCGCTCGGTGTAGCGGCCGAGCCAGAACATGTTCTCGGCCGCG
This sequence comes from Variovorax sp. V116, assembly GCF_041154435.1. Taxonomy (NCBI): domain Bacteria; kingdom Pseudomonadati; phylum Pseudomonadota; class Betaproteobacteria; order Burkholderiales; family Comamonadaceae; genus Variovorax; species Variovorax sp. V116. The sequence goes on along the minus strand of NZ_AP028661.1, from coordinate 3,466,554 downwards.
CGGCTGGTCACGGGCGCACGGTGCCGCGCGAGCGAGGCCGGCGTGGCATGCGGCTGCAGCAGCGTGGTGCGGTCGACCTCGCCGTGCGTCTGCACCCACACGTCGGCGCTGCTGCCGCCGCGCTGCATGGAGGCGATCTGCGCATCGCGGCCCGCCAGCCGCGCCAGCCCGCCCGGCAGCACGCGCCAGGACTGCGGCCCATCGCTCACCGCGAAGACGCGCAGCAGCATCGCGCGCGGCGCGATGTGGCCGGGGCCCATGTCGTTGGCCCAGGTGGGCATCTGCGACAGCGGCAGGTAGCTCTGGACCGTGTGGGCCTCGCCCTCGCGCACGATGCGGCCGGCCCATTCGTCGAGCTCGCGCCGGCTGAGCTTGCTGCCGAGCACCGCGTCGAAGCTGGTCTGCCCGTCCGACCCGGGATAGGTGGGCTTGATGGCGCAGTCGCCCAGCTGCGGCAGCACCGCCTCGAGCGCGGCGCGCTCGCCGCACCACCAGGTCGGCAGCGCCGGCAGCTTGAGCTTTTCGCCGATGAGGCGGCGCGCGAGCCCGGGCAGGAAGCCCAGCAGCGCGGGCGACTCGAGGAAGGCCGAGCCCGGCATGTTGGCCACCAGCACGTTGCCGGCGCGAATCGCCTGCAGCAGGCCCGGCACGCCCAGCGTGGAATCGGGGCGCAGCTCGAGCGGGTCGAGGAACTGGTCGTCCAGCCGCTTGATGAGGCCGTGCACCGGCCGCAGCCCCTGCAGGGTCTTGAGGTAGAGGCGCTGGTCGCGCACCGTGAGGTCGCTGCCCTCGACCAGCGTCAGGCCCAGGTAGCGCGCGAGGTACGCATGCTCGAAGTAGGTCTCGTTGTAGGGGCCGGGCGTCAGCAGCGCGATGTGCGGCGGCACGCCGGCCGGGCACATGCGCTGCAGGCCGTCCATCATGGCGCTGTAGGTGGCGGCCAGGCGCTGCACCTGCAGGGCCTCGAACGCCTGCGGAAACTGGCGCGTGATGGCCAGCCGGTTCTCGAGCAGGTAGCCCAGGCCCGAGGGCGCCTGGGTGCGCTGCGACACCACCCACCAGTTGCCATCGGGCCCGCGGGCGAGGTCGAAGGCCGCGATGTGCAGCCATGTGTCGCCCGGCGGCTTCACGCCGTGCATCGCGCGCAGGTAGCCGGGATGGCCGTGCACCAGCGCCGCCGGCAGCAGGCCTTCGGCCAGCAGCTGCTGCGGGCCGTAGACATCGGCCATGACGCGGTCGAGCACGCGCGTGCGCTGCAGCACGCCGGTCTCGATCTGGGCCCAGCTCTCGGGCGAGACGATCAGCGGGAACAGGTCGAGCGACCAGGGCCGCTGCGGACCGTCGGCGTCGGCATAGACGTTGTAGGTGACGCCGTTGTCCCGGATCTGCCGCTCGAGGCTGACCGCGCGCCGTGGCAGGTCGTTGAATCCGCCCGGGCCGAGCTGCTCGAAGAAGGCGTTCCAGGCGGGCGTGAGCGGCGGGGTGTCGCCGGGGGCGGGCTGAAGGATCTGGGTTTGAGTTTGTGTCTGTGATTGAGCCTGCGACGGACCCGGCGGCTGCGCCGCAGCGTCGTAGAGCATGGGCGGCATCGGCGCCAAGGGCGCTGCCCCCGCGGCCGGCCGCGCGGGCACCGCGGGCGTGGCCTGCCCGCGCAGTTCGTCGAAGTGGCCGGGCAGGGCGGCCGGCGCGAGCGCCGACGCCAGGGCGGCTGGAAATTCCAGCGCCTGGGCATCGAACAGGGATTCGTTCAGGGGTTCCACAGGAGGTGGATTGTCACATTGCCGTCACCGGCCGGATGACGGGCGATGTGCTGAATGTCCTCTTGCGGGCTTTTCAAACCCCTGTCAGCGCCGCAAATCGAGCGTGAACGGGAATTCGCGGCTGCCCGCGAGCTCGATGGTGGCCGGCGGCGTACGCATCAGCCCCGGCGTGTGGCCCATCTGCGTGAAGCGCGACATGCGCCGGCTTTCCGCCTCGTAGGCATTGACCGGGAAGGTGTCGTAGTTGCGCCCGCCCGGGTGGGCCACGAAGTACTGGCAGCCGCCCAGCGAGCGCTTCATCCAGGTGTCGACGATGTCGAAGGTGAGCGGCGCATGGGCGCCGATGCTCGGATGCAGCGCCGACGGCGGGTTCCAGGCCTTGTAGCGCACGCCCGCCACGAATTCGCCGACGGTGCCCGTGGGCTGCAGCGGCAGCACCTTGCCGTTGACGGTGATCACGTGGCGGCTTTCGTTCAGGCCGGTCACGCGCACCTCGATGCGCTCGAGCGACGAATCGACGTAGCGCACCGTGCCGCCGGCCGAGCCTTCCTCGCCCATCACGTGCCACGGCTCCAGCGCATTGCGCAGCGACAGCTCCACGCCCATGGCCTGCACCTGGCCCACCAGCGGAAAGCGGAACTCCAGGTGCGGCGCGAACCAGTCGGCATCGAAGGCGAAGCCGGCCTGGCGCATCTCGCTGATCACGTCGTCGAAATCCATCTTGACGAAGGTCGGCAGCAGGAAGCGGTCGTGCAGCTCGGTGCCCCAGCGGGTGACGGGCGCCTTGTACGGCTCGTCCCAGAAGCGGGCCACCAGCGCGCGAATGAGCAACTGCTGCGCAATGCTCATGCGCGCATGCGGCGGCATCTCGAAGGCGCGCAGCTCCAGCAGGCCGAGGCGGCCGGTGCTCGAATCGGGCGAGTAGAGCTTGTCGATGCAGAACTCGCTGCGGTGGGTGTTGCCCGACACGTCGATCAGGATGTTGCGCAGCGTGCGGTCCACCAGCCAGGCCGGCATGTTCTGGCCGTGGATCTCGCGGCTTCTCGCGATTTCCTTCAGCGCGATTTCAAGTTCGTAGACCTGGTCGTTGCGCGCCTCGTCCACGCGCGGCGCCTGGCTGGTCGGGCCGATGAACATGCCCGAGAACAGGTAGCTCAGCGACGGGTGGTTGTGCCAGTAGAGCAAGAGGCTCGCGAGCAGCTCGGGCCGGCGCAGGAACGGGCTGTCGGCCGGCGTGGCGCCGCCCATCACGAAGTGGTTGCCGCCGCCGGTGCCGGTGTGGCGCCCGTCGGTCATGAACTTCTCGGCCGAGAGGCGGGTCTCGAACGCGGCGTTGTAGAGGAACTCGGTGTGGGCGACCAGTTCCTTCCAGTTGTGGGCCGGATGGATGTTGACTTCGATCACGCCCGGGTCGGGTGTGACGGCCAGCGTCTTCAGGCGCGGGTCGCGCGGCGGCGGATAGCCTTCCATCACGATGCGCATGCCGAGCTGCTGGGCGGTGGCTTCGACGGCCGCGACCAGGTCGAGGTAGTCCTCCAGGCGCGCGAGCGGCGGCATGAAGACATAGAGCACGCCCGAGGCGCTGCCCTTTTTCTCGGCCGCGGGGCCGTTGGCGCGGCGCGGATCGCGCACTTCGACGCACAGCGCGGTGCGCGTGACCCAGTGGGCCGATTCGCCGCGCACCGGCTGGCGCGTGGACGGCGTGGCGGAAGAGCGGGTGGCTGCTGCTGCGTCGTCGGCTGCGGTGGCATCGCCGCCCGCGGCCGTGCCTGCTGCGGCTGCCTCGCCCGGCGCCTGCATGCGCAGGGCCGCAGGCACCACCGGCGGCGCACCGAAGGCATAAGGCACGGCGCCCAGGTCGGCGCCCGCTGCGCCGCCGGCCGGCACGGCATAGCGCGCGCGGTAGTCGGCCGAACTCGGCAGCGCGGCGCGCGGCGCGGTGGGGTCGCGCTCGACGAGGTAGGGGTAGTCGCCCTTGCTGGCCCAGGGCTGCGAATCGAGCGGCAGGCGGTAGCCCATCGGCGAATCGCCCGGGATCAGGTAGAGCCGGTCGTCGCGCAGGAACCAGGGGCCGGTCTTCCAGCCCGGGCCTTCGAGCGCGGGCGCGTCGGCATCGGCGTTGGCGGGTTCCAGCGGCAGCATGTAGCCGATGACCGCGTCGAGCTTCTGCGTGAACACGCGGCGCAGGCGGACGCGCTCGAGCTCGTCGTCGAGCTTCGACTCGAAGGGGTCGACGTTGACCGGCAGGCGGCGTTCGCGCCAGAGGTAGTAGTAGACGTCTTCGTAGCCGGGCTGGACGTAGCGTTCGGTGATGCCGAGCTTGTGCGCCAGCACGGTGGTGAAGCGGCGCGCGTCTTCGCTCGTGTAGTGCGTGGGCACGCGCTCGTCGGCGAAGAGTTCGGGGTCGTGCCAGAGCGTCTGGCCGTCGGCGCGCCAGAAGATCGACAGCGCCCAGCGCGGCAGCTGCTCGCCCGGGTACCACTTGCCCTGGCCGAAATGCAGGAAGCCGCCCTGGCCGTACTCGGCGCGCAGCTTGTGCACGAGCTCGGTGGCATAGCCGCGCTTGGTGGGGCCGAGCGCATCGGTGTTCCACTCGGGCGCGTCGCGGTCGCTGGTGGCCACGTAGGTGGGCTCGCCACCCATCGTGAGGCGCACGTCGCCGGCTTTCAGCCGCGCATCGACCGCGTCGCCGAGCGCGAGCACCTCGGCCCATTGCTCCTCGGTGTAGGGCTTGGTCACGCGCGGCGATTCGTAGATGCGCGTGACCTTCATCTCATGGCCGAAGTCGACCTCGGCTTCGTCCACCCCGCCTTCGATGGGCGCGGCGCTCGAAGGCGTGGGCGTGCAGGCGAGCGGGATGTGGCCTTCGCCGGCCAGGAGGCCCGAGGTGGCATCCAGGCCGATCCAGCCCGCGCCGGGCAGGAAGACCTCGCACCAGGCGTGCAGGTCGGTGAAGTCGACCGTGGTGCCGCTCGGGCCGTCGAGCGCCTTGACGTCGGGCGTGAGCTGGATCAGGTAGCCCGAGACGAAGCGCGCGGCCAGGCCGCAATGGCGCAGCAGCTGCACCAGCAGCCAGCCCGAGTCGCGGCAGGAGCCGCTGCCGCTGGTGAGCGTTTCTTCCGGCGCCTGCACGCCGGGCTCCATGCGGATCAGGTAGTTGACGTCCTGCTGCACCTGCTGGTTGAGGCCGACCAGGAAGTCGATGGTGCGCTGCTCCTTGCGCTCGATCTTGTCGAGGTAAGCCGCCAGCAGCGGCGTGGGTTCCTCGGTGACGAGATAGGGCGCGAGTTCCTCGGCCTGCGAGGCGGTGTACTTGAACGGGAAGTTCTCGGCCTGCGGCTCGAGGAAGAAGTCGAAGGGGTTGTAGACCGCCATCTCGACGACCAGGTCGACCGTGACCTTGAACTCGCGCGTCTTCTCGGGAAACACGAGCCGCGCCTGGTAGTTGGCGAACGGGTCCTGCATCCAGTTGACGAAGTGCTCGGCCGGCTCGACCTGCAGCGAATACGAGATGACGTTGCTGCGGCAGTGCGGCGCGGGGCGCAAGCGCACGACCTGCGGGCCCAACTGCACCAGGCGGTCGTATTTGTAGTGGGTGACGTGGTGGAGTGCGGCGTGAATGGACATGCGTTTTGTGTGCAGTACTGCGAGATTGCATCGAAAAGATGTCTCTTGTGAGACGCATACTAGCCCAGAAGCAAAGCAATTAACGCGCCACTGAGCGCGAGCATGGGGAGGGTTTGCATCATGTGTTCTGGAGTTGGCCGGTGAGGCCGGCACGTGCCGCGGCGGCGTCGTGGGCCTTTGCTGCGCTGGGCGGATCGCTGCTCGGCGCGGCCTTGCAACTGCAGCAGCCGCGGCTGTGGAGCGCGGGTGCCTATGCGGCGCTGCTCTTCGCGGGCCTTGCGGGGCTGGCGGCACTGTCGCGCCGATGGCGATGGCCGCTTCGTGCGTGGCGCATGCCGGCAGGGCTTGCGATGGCCCTTGCGCTGGCCTGCGGTGCGCTTGCCGCCGGCGGGCTCGCGGGCTGGCGCGCGGCGGTCTACGCAGCGGGCGCGCTCGACCCGGCCCTCGAAGGCCGCGACCTGCAGGTGGTGGGCGTGGTCGCGCAGATGCCCCAGCGCAACGAGGGCGGCACGCGCTTTCGGCTTGATGTGGAGTCGGCGCGCTGGGCGGATGGGCGCGCCGGGGCTGCGCCACGCGTTCCGGCGCGCATCGCGCTCGGCTGGTACCGCGAGGACAGCTCTCTCTGGGGGCGCGCGACGGAAGGCCGAGCCACGGCCGGCGACGCGGCCGCGCTGCATGCGGGCGAGCGCTGGCGCCTCACCGTGCGGCTCAAGGCGCCGCACGGCAATCTCAATCCGCACGGCTTCGACAGCGAACTGTGGCTCTGGGAGCAGGGCGTGCATGCCAGCGGCTATGTGCGAACCGGCGCCCGCGATGCCGCACCGGCACACCTGCAATCCACATGGCTGCATCCGATCGAGCGTGCGCGGGAGGCGGTGCGCGATGCGGTGTTCGAGCGCGTGGCCGACGCGCGGCAGGCCGGCGTCATCGCCGCACTCGTGACCGGCGACCAGGGCGCCATCGACCGCAGCGACTGGGATGTGTTCCGCGCCACCGGCGTGGCCCACCTGATGTCGATTTCGGGGCTGCACATCACCATGTTCGCCTGGCTTGCCGCGCACGCGGTGGGCGCGCTGTGGCGGCGCAGCGGCCGGCTGATGCTGCGCGTTCCCGCGCCGCAGGCCGCGCTGGCCGGTGGCGTGCTGCTGGCCGGGCTCTATGCGCTTTTCAGCGGCTGGGGCGTGCCTTCGCAGCGCACGGTCTGGATGCTCGCGACCGCGGCGCTGCTGCGGCTCACGGGGCGGCGCTGGCCATGGCCCCATGTCTGGCTGCTGATCGCGGCGGTGGTGGTGGCCGTCGACCCGTGGGCGCTGATGCAGGCCGGTTTCTGGCTCAGCTTCGTGGCGGTCGGCATCCTGTTCGCGACCGGCTTCATGCGGCCGGCCGAGGAGGCGGCGGGCCGGTCGGCCCGGCTGTTGGCCTTCTTCCGCGAGCAGTGGGTGATCACGCTGGCGCTGACGCCATTGAGCCTGCTGCTTTTCCAGCAGGTGTCGGTGGTGGGGCTGCTGGCCAATGCGGTGGCGATCCCCTGGGTCACGCTGGTGGTCACGCCGCTGGCGATGCTGGGGGCGGTGGCGCCGCCGCTCTGGGATCTTGCCGCCTGGGCCGTGCAGGCGCTGGCCCTGCTGCTGCGCTGGCTGGCCGCACTGCCGTACGCCACGCTCTCGATGGCGGCGCCGCCCGTGTGGATGGCGGCCTGCGGCGTGGCGGGCGGCGTCCTGCTTGCGATGCGGCTGCCGTGGTCGCTGCGCACGCTGGGCCTGCCGCTCCTCTTGCCGGTGCTGCTCTGGCACGCGCCCCGGCCGGCCGCGGGGCAGTTCGAGCTGCTGGCTGCGGACATCGGGCAGGGCAACGCGATCCTCGTGCGCACCGCAACGCACAGCCTGCTGTACGACGCGGGTCCGCGCTACAGCCTCGAGAGCGACGCCGGCCACCGCGTGCTCGTGCCGCTGCTGCGCGCCTTCGACGAGCGGCTGGACATGCTGGTGCTGAGCCACCGCGACAGCGACCACACCGGCGGCGCGCCCGCGGTGCTCGCGATGCAGCCGCAGGCGGCGCTGTCGAGCTCGATCGAAGCCGCGCACCCGCTGCAGTCGGTGCGGCCGGCCCGGCGCTGCGAGGCGGGGCAGCGCTGGAGCTGGGACGGCGTGGATTTCGAGATCCTCCATCCGGCGGCGGGCGACTACCTGTCGTTCACCAAGCCCAATGCCATTTCTTGCGTGCTGCGCATCGCCAACGGCGGCGCCACGGTGCTGCTGGCCGGCGACATCGAGCGCCTGCAGGAGGCGGCGCTGGTGTCGCGCGCGGCCGACCTGCGCGCCGACGTGCTGCTCGCGCCGCACCACGGCAGCAAGAGCTCGTCGAGCGCCGCGTTCCTCGAGGCGGTGCGCCCGCGCATCGCGCTGGTCCAGGCGGGCTACCGCAACCGTTTCGGCCATCCGGCCCCGGAAGTGGTCGAGCGCTATGCCGCGCAGGGCGTGAAGCTGGTCGAGAGCGTGCCTTGCGGCGCCGTGCTGTGGCGCAGCCGGGAACCGGGCGAAGTCGGCTGCGAACGGGAGCGCAATGCCCGGTATTGGCACCACCGCCTGCCGTGAAAGCGGGCGGCGGCGCGGTGTTTCGCCTCAACATAGGGCTTTCACTGGCCTCGAACTTGCTAAGCTATGGCTCAAGGAGATTGGTCGTTCCATGCACAAATTCGACGAGATGTATGAGCAGTTGCCCTATGCGGGGGCTGCAATCCGACAGCACTACAAGCGCTACGACCAATGGCTTGCGAAGCAACCCGGCGAGGTGATGCGATCGCGGCGCGAAGAGGCGGAAATGATCTTCCGCCGGGTCGGCATCACCTTTGCGGTGTACGGCGCCAAGGACGAGGACGGTTCCGGCACCGAGCGGCTCATACCGTTCGACCTGCTGCCGCGCATCATTCCGGCCCACGAGTGGGAGAGCATGGAAAAGGGGCTGGTGCAGCGCGTGACGGCGCTCAACCGCTTCCTGCATGACGTCTACCACGACCAGGAAATCATCAAGGCCGGCATCATTCCGGCCGAGCAGATCCTGAACAACGCGCAGTTCCGCCCCGAGATGATGGGCGTCAACGTGCCGCACAACGTGTACTCCAACATCTCGGGCATCGACATCGTGCGCGCCCCCGATGCCCAGGGCAACGGCGAGTACTACGTGCTCGAGGACAACCTGCGCGTGCCCAGCGGCGTGAGCTACATGCTGGAAAACCGCAAGATGATGATGCGGCTCTTCCCCGAGCTGTTCAACCAGAACCGCATCGCGCCCGTGGCGCACTACCCCGACCTGCTGCTGGAAACGCTGCGCGCCAGCGCACCGCCCGCCACGGCCGAGCCCACGGTGGTGGTGCTCACGCCCGGCATGTACAACAGCGCCTACTTCGAGCATGCCTTCCTCGCCCAGCAGATGGGCGTGGAACTGGTCGAGGGGCAGGATCTGTTCGTGAAGGACAACTTCGTCTACATGCGCACCACGCGCGGGCCGCGGCGCGTCGACGTGATCTACCGCCGCGTCGACGACGACTTCCTCGACCCCGAGGTCTTCCGCCCCACCTCCACGCTCGGCTGCGCGGGCCTGATGCGCGCCTACCGCGAAGGCAACGTCGTCATCTGCAATGCCGTGGGCACCGGCGTGGCCGACGACAAGTCGATCTACCCCTACGTGCCCAAGATGGTCGAGTTCTACCTCGGCGAAAAGCCGATCCTGAAGAACGTGCCCACCTACATGTGCCGCAACAAGGACGAGCTGCAGTACACGCTCGACAACATGAAGGACCTGGTCGTGAAAGAGGTGCACGGCGCCGGCGGCTACGGCATGCTGATCGGCCCGGCCGCCACGCAGGCCGAGATCGAGGACTTCAAGAAGGCCGTCATCGCCAAGCCCGACGGCTACATCGCGCAGCCCACGCTGAGCCTGTCGACCTCGCCGACCTTCGTCGACGCCGGCATTGCGCCGCGCCACATCGACCTGCGCCCCTTCGTGCTTTCGGGCAGCGAGGTGCAGATGGTGCCCGGCGGCCTCACGCGCGTGGCACTCAAGGAGGGTTCGCTGGTGGTCAATTCATCGCAGGGCGGCGGCACCAAGGACACCTGGATCCTCGAAGCCGACCGCGCGCCCAGGCCCAACAAGGCGGCACAGTCGCAAAGCCAATCGTAGGAGCACAAAAGATGCTGTCACGCACCGCTGATCACCTCTACTGGATGTCCCGCTACACCGAGCGCGCGGAGAACACCGCCCGCATGCTCGACGTCAACTACCAGACCTCGCTGCTGCCCCAGTCGGCCGAAGTGGCCAAGTACGGCTGGCAGGGCGTGTTGTCCATCAGCGAGCTGCTGCCTTCGTACAACAAGAAGTACGAGCAGATCACGCCGCACGACGTGATGGAGTTCATGGTCAAGGACGAGAGCAATCCGTCTTCCATCCTTTCGTGCCTCAAGGCCGCGCGCGAGAATGCGCGGGCGGTTCGCGGCGCGCTCACCACCGAGGCCTGGGAAACCCAGAACACCACCTGGCTCGAGGTCAACCGCATGCTGCGCGCCGGCGATTTCGAGCGCGACCCGGCCCAGTTCTTCGAATGGGTCAAGTTCCGCTCGCACCTGTCGCGCGGCGTCACGCTCGGCACCATGCTGCAGGACGAGGCGTTCTACTTCTCGCGCCTTGGCACCTTTCTGGAGCGCGCCGACAACACCGCGCGGCTGGTGGACGTGAAGTTCCACGCGCTCAACAGCGAGTTCTTCGGCACCGCCACGGAAGAAGACCAGGAGTACGACTTCTATCACTGGAGCGCGATCCTGCGCAGCGTCTCGGCCTTCGAGGTGTACCGCAAGGTGTACCGCGACGTGATCAAGCCCGAGCGCGTGGCCGAGCTGCTCATTCTTCGCGCCGACATGCCGCGCTCGCTGCATGCGAGCCTGGTCGAAGTGGTGAACAACCTCGCCAAGGTGCAGAACGAGCAGAGCGCCGAAACCCAGCGCCGCGCCGGCAAGCTGCTGGCTGACCTGCAGTACGCGCGCGTCGACGAAATCCTTGCGACCGGGCTGCATGCCTACCTCACGCAGTTCCTCGACCGGGTGAACGAGCTCGGCGGGCGCATCAGCCAGGACTTCCTGGTGCCGGCGCACTGAGCGGGCAGCCCCGGCGGCCCTTCCTCAGCGCGAGAACGACTCGACGGCCACCGGGATCTTCGGAGGCTGCCAGCGGTAGGCCGGGTCCAGCACGTTGCGCTCGGGCACCTGGCCGCGCCACTGGATCTTGAGCAGGTCCATCAGCGTCCAGGCCGCCCAGTCGGCGCGAAAGGGCTGCTGCTGCGCGGCGCCGTCCGGCAGCGGCTGCCGGTTGCGCCAGATCACCGCCGGAATGCGGTAGCCCGAAGCGGTCGAAGGGCTGTGGCCCGCACGGTCGCTGCCATGCCCCACTTCCTGGCCGTGGTCCGACAGGTAGATCCAGGCGCGATAGTCATGCGGCTTGCCCGCGCTGCGCGTCTGCTGCAAAAGCTCGGACACCACGAAGTCGTGGTACAGCAGCGCGGCGTCGTACTCCTGCCGGAAGCGGCGCACCCAGGCCGACCGGCCGTTCTTCACCAGGCCGGTCTCGACCGCATCCACGTCGTCGTCGAAGGGATTGGCGTTCTCGGGAAAGCGCAGGCTGTAGTGCGGGTGCGCGCCCATCAGGTGCACCACGATCAGCTTGCGGTCGGTGCCCGCATCCTGCAGCGCCTCCTGCACGCAGTCGAGGATCTCGCCGTCCAGCGAGGCGCTGGCGCGGCCGGGCGTGCGGTTCACCATGTCCACCACATCGGCGAAGCGCGCATGCTGCTGCTCGATGGCCAGGTCGTCATGGTTGCTGATCCACCAGACCTTGTAGCCCGCGGCGCGTGCCAGCGCCAGCAGGTGCGGCGGGTTCTCGCCGTTCTCCGTGTGGGGCAAGCCGAAGTGGAACAGGTTGCGCAGCGCGGGCAGGGTGCTCGCGTCCGCCGACCACGCATTGCGCAGCACGGCCATCTGGTCGCCGGCCTGCGCCTTGTGCGCCAGCAGGCGCGGCGTGGTGGGGCGGCCGTAGCCGTAGAGCGCCATGTTGTCGCGGTTGATGCTGTCGGTGATGACCAGCACCACCGTCGACGGGCCGGCCTCCAGCGGCACGGGCGCGATCGCCTTGGCCTGCGCCATCATGCGGTCGCGCACCTGCTGCTGGTCGGCCCATGCGGCGCGCAGCGCCTGGACCGAATGCGACCACTGGGACCAGAACAGCGCGGGATGCAGCCGGCGCCACGGCTTGCTCGCATAGGCCAGGCAGGCGAGCAGCAGCACCATGAGCACCAGCGACCTCAGCCAGAACGGAAGGCGTTGGCGCACACCCGGCGCCGCCGAAGCTGAAACCGCCGCCGCACCGCGCCGAACGAACATGCCCGCGAGCACCGCGGCCCCCGCCAGCGCCGCCGACCAGACGACGGCGGACCGCCAGTGCATCCTCAGGTATTCGGTGCTTTCGCGCACGCTGGTGTTGGCCGCGGCGCCCAGCACCATCGCGCCGTCGGGCGCGGCCTGGTAGGTGTCGAGCAGGTAGGCGCGCGCCACGCCGTCGAGCGCGAAGCCCATCACCCAGAGCCAGACGAGCGCCGCGCGCAGGCGCCGCAGCCGCACGCTGCGCAGCGGCCACGCGAGCCACAGCACCATCGGCGCGGCGAGCACCGCGAGCTGCGCGATGCGCCGGCCGTCGTGGCCCAGCACGATGAATGCCAGCAGCGTGGCACCGACCGCGCCGCAGGCGAGCAGGGGGTGCGAGGCGTTCCGGACAGCGGACGCTTCGGAGTGGAGGGTGGTCAATCGTGCAAAGCGGGAGGTCGAGAGGGCGGGCGCATTTTGCCCCGCGGCGTGTGCGCTGCCTGCCAGTGTCCGGGCTGCAACGGGGTCTTTGCTGCGGCGCTGCGGGATATCCCCCACGGAACTTATTGCGCCTCGCAGGCCCAGACGGGCTCGCCCGGCATCGCCGGACATCTTCGTGAAGCCCGATAGAAAGGAACCCTCCCTCCATGTTCAGATCCAGCCGACTGCCCGCGCTGCTCCTCGCATTCGTTCTCTCGTGGGTGGCACTGCCGTCTGCATCCGCCGCCGAGCGGCAGATGGTCAGTTCCGCGGCCAACACCCTGAACATGCGCACCGGTCCCGGCCAGCGCTACGAAGCGCACTGGACCGTGGGCAAGGGCTACCCGTTCCGCGTCATCGGCCGCAAGGGCGACTGGCTGCGGGTCAGCGACTTCGAGAACGACAAGGCATGGGTCTACCGCCCGATGACCAGCAAGACGCCGCACCACGTGGTGAAGGCCAAGGTGGCCGTGCTGCGCAGGTCGCCGAGCACGCGCAGCCCGGTGGTGAAGCGGGCAGCGTATGGCGACGTGCTGCGCACGCTCGAGCGCCGCGGCGACTGGGTCAAGGTCCGGCACGAAGGCGGCGGCACCGGCTGGGTGGCGCGGCGCCTGGTGTGGGGCTGGTAGGCCTCAGGTCGCCGTGGCCTGCCGCACCGCGCGCTCCCAGCGCGCCATCGATTCCTCGGCCTGCGCGCGGCCCATGGTCGGCATGAAGCGCCGCTCCACCTTCCACAGCTTCGAGAGCTGCCGCGCGTCGCTGTAGACGCCGGTCGACAGGCCCGCCAGGTAGGCGGCGCCGAGCGCGGTGGTCTCGATCACTTCGGGCCGCACCACGGGAATGCCCAGCAGGTCGGCCTGGAACTGCATCAGCAGGTCGTTCACGCTGGCGCCGCCGTCCACGCGCAGTTCGGCGACGGGCGTGCCGCCGGCCGCCACCGCATCGCGGCTCATGGCCTGCAGCAGCGCGGCGCTCTGGTAGGCGATGCTCTCGAGCGCGGCGCGCGCGATGTGCGCCACCGTGGTCCCGCGCGTGAGGCCGGTGATGGTGCCGCGCGCATCGGCGTCCCAGTAGGGCGCGCCCAGGCCGGTGAAGGCCGGCACCATCATCACGCCGCCCGCATCGGGCACGCTTTCGGCGAGCGACTGCACTTCCGCGCTGCCCTTGATGGCCTTCAGGCCGTCGCGCAGCCACTGCACCACGGCGCCGCCGACGAACACGCTGCCTTCCATCGCGTACTGCGGCGTGGCGCTGGTCTGCGCGGCGCTGGTCACGAGCAGGCCGTTGTGCGAGGGCTGGAATTCGCCGCCGGTGTGCATCAGCAGGAAGCAGCCGGTGCCGTAGGTGTTCTTGGCCATGCCGGCCGCAAAGCAGGCCTGGCCGAAGAGGGCGCTCTGCTGGTCGCCGGCCACGCCGCCGATGGGCAGCGCGCGGCCGAGCAGGGCGGCGTCGGTGTCGGCAAAGTGCGAGCTCGACGGCTGCACGCTGGGCATGAGCGCAGCGGGAATGTCGAGCGCCTTGAGCAGGTCGGCATCCCATTCGTTGCGGTGCACGTTGAAGAGCATGGTGCGCGAGGCGTTGCTCACGTCGGTCACGTGCACCTTGCCGCCGGTGAGCTGCCACATGAGCCAGCTGTCGACGGTGCCGAAGGCGAGCTCGCCGCGCTCGGCCTGGGCGCGCGCGCCGGGCACGTTGTCGAGTAGCCAGCGCAGCTTGGTGCCGGAAAAATAGGCATCGATGACGAGCCCGGTCTTCTCCTGGATGGTGGCGGCCATGCCCTGGTCGCGCAGCTGCGCGCACATCGGCTCGGCGCGCCGGTCCTGCCAGACGATGGCGTGGTGCACGGGCTGGCCGGTCTTGCGGTTCCACAGCAGGGTGGTCTCGCGCTGGTTGGTGATGCCGATGGCGTGGATGTCCGCGGGCTGGACCTTGGCCTTGGCGAGCACGTCGCGCGCGGTGGCAAGCTGGCTGTGCCAGATCTCCATCGGGTCGTGTTCGACCCAGCCGGGCCGCGGATAGATTTGCGTGAGCTCCTTCTGCGCGATGGCGACGATGCGGCCTTCGCGGTCGAACACGATGCTGCGGGAGCTGGAGGTGCCCTGGTCGAGGGCGAGCAGGTAGGTCATGGCTTGAATGGTCCTCGTCGGGTCATGTCATTTGTTCTTGGCGCTGTTGTTCTTGTTGTTCAGGGCGCGTGCACAGATCACCGGGTACTCCCCTCCGCGAATGTCCCCCGGCCTGCGGCCTCCTCCTTGATTTCGCTGCGGGGAGCACCCGATGCTCTGTGCACATGGGCGCGCTGCTGGTGTATCGCTGATCAACGACCGCTCCGCATAACGCTCCCGTCGATGGGGTGCCTTGCGCAGCGAAATCAAGGGGGAGGCCGAAGGCCGGAGGACATTCGCGGAGCAAGGTACCCCGTCGGCGGGAGCGCGCCCTGAAGACAGCACCCAACGCCCAAAGGGAAGGACAGAAAAGCACGCTTGCATTTTCAATCGCGTGCAATCTCGAGCCGAACCTGCGCCGCATGCAGCAGATCGGCAAAAGGCGCCGGCGGCTCCGCGTCGGTGAAGAGGCGGTCGATCTGCGACAGCGTGCCCAGCTGGATCATCGCGGGCCGGTTGAACTTGCTCGCATCCGCCGCCAGCCACACCTCGCGTGCCTGCGCGATGATGGTCTGCGCCACCTTCACCTCGCGCAGGTCGAAGTCGCGCAGCGACCCGTCGGGCTCGATGCTCGACACGCCGATCAGCGCGATGTCCACCTTGAACTGGCGGATGAAATCGATCGTCGCCTCGCCCACGATCGCGCGGTCGCGCGGGCGCACCGAACCGCCCGCCACGATCACCTCGCACGAGGTGTTGCCGCTCAGGATCGTCGCCACGTTCAGGTTGTTGGTGATCACGCGCAAGCCCGTGTGGCGCAGCAGCGCCTTGGCGATGGCCTCGGTCGTGGTGCCGATGTTGAGGATCAGCGAACAGTCGTTGGGCACCAGCTCGGCCACGCGCCGCGCGATGCGCGCCTTGCCCTCCGCGTGCAGCGTTTCGCGCTGCTGGTAGCCGATGTTCTCGGTGGTGGAACTCGGCACGCGCACGCCGCCGTGAAAGCGCGTGAGCAACCCCTGGTCGGCCAGCCGCTGCACGTCGCGCCGCACCGTCTGCAGCGTGACACCCAGCATGTCGGCCAGCTGTTCGACGGTGACCGAGCCGCGCGTGCGCACGGTATCGAGAAGATTGATCTGGCGCGGATTGGAGTTCACAGAGGCGTCGTGGAAAGCGTGAAGACTCTCCAGAGAGTACAGGCCGCGCCACTTTAAAACGAAAGAAAACGAATCCAACTAAGGGAAAACTCGGAGGAAAATCGCGCCAAAAGGAATCCAAATGAAAAGACGCGAAAATACAATGGCGCCCTTCCGTGACCAAAGTCATGAACCAACGGGCCCATCTTCTGTGAGCGATTTCTCCTCCAATCCGCCTTCGCCGGCAACCGATTGCGACGTGCTGATCGTCGGCGGCGGCATCAACGGCTGCGGCATTGCGCGCGACCTGGCCGGCCGGGGCTGGCGCGTGGTGCTGTGCGAGAAGGACGATCTCGCCTCGCACACCTCGTCGTCCTCCACCAAGCTGATCCACGGCGGCCTGCGCTACCTCGAGTACTACGAGTTCTCGCTCGTGCGCAAGGCGCTGCAGGAGCGCGAAGTGCTGCTCAAGAGCGCGCCGCACATCATGTGGCCGCTGCGCTTCGTGATGCCGCACGACCCGTCGATGCGGCCGGCCTGGATGATCCGCATCGGCCTCTTCCTGTATGACCATCTCGCCAGGCGCGAAGTGCTGCCGGGCTCGCGCAGCATCGACCTGCGCAGCCATGCGGCCGGCGCGCCGCTCAAGCCGCAGTTCAAGCGCGGCTTCGTCTATTCCGACGGCTGGGTCGACGATGCGCGGCTCGTGGTGCTCAACGCCGTCGATGCCAGGGCCCGCGGCGCCGAAGTGCTCACGCGCACCCGCTGCGTGCATGCGCAGCGCGACGCCGATGGCTGGACCGCCACGCTCGAGGCCGCGGACGGCGGCATCCGCACGGTGCGCGCCCGCGCCGTGGTCAATGCCGCGGGGCCGTGGGCGGAATCGTTCCTGCGCGGCGTGGCGCAGTCGGCCAAGGGCGAGCCGCTGGCCACGCGGCACCTGCGGCTGGTCAAGGGCAGCCACATCGTGGTGCCGCGCCTGTTCGAACACGACCACGCCTACATCTTCCAGAACCCCGACAAGCGGATCATCTTCGCGATTCCCTACCAGGACGAGTTCACGCTGATCGGCACCACCGACATCGAGCTGAATGGCGACGATCCCGGCGCCGCGCGCATCGCCGAGGAAGAAATCGCCTACCTCTGCATGCAGGCGAGCCGCTATTTCGACAAGCCCGTGAAGCCGGCCGACGTGGTCTGGACCTATTCGGGCGTGCGCCCGCTGCTCGACGATGCGTCGGGCGATCCGTCGGCCGTCACGCGCGACTACATGCTCGAGTCGAACACCACCGCGGCACCGCTGCTGTCGGTGTGGGGCGGCAAGATCACCACCTTCCGCAAGCTGGCCGAGGACGCGGCCGACGAGGTCGGCAAGATGCTCGGCCAGTCGAGCGCGCAGCGTCCGCCCTGGACCGATGGCGCCTTCCTGGCCGGCGGCGATCTTTCCGCATGGATCGGCGCCGCCACGCGGCCCGACGACGATTTCGAACGCTTCGTGGCCGCGGTGCAGGCGCGCCATGCATGGCTGGACGCCAAGCTCGCGCGTCGCCTGGCACGTGCCTACGGCGCGCGCGTGGCCGAGCTGCTCGGCGACGCCAAGTCCATGGAAGACATGGGCGAAGCCGTGGCACCCGGCCTCCACGAGCGCGAACTGCGCTTCCTGCAAGAGAACGAGTGGGCCGTGAGCGCCGACGACGTGCTCTGGCGCCGCTCGAAGCTCGGCCTGCGCTACACGGCCGAAGAGCGCCGGCAGGTGGCCGCCTGGCTGCAGGCACGCACCACCAACAACAGCTACATGATCAACGGGGAGCGCTGATGCAATTGACTCTGGAGCGCGTCACCAAGAAGGTCGGCGCGCAGACCTGGCTCTACGAACAGAGCATTGCGCCCCAAAGCGGCGCGGTCACCGTGCTGCTGGGCGCCACGCAGGCCGGCAAGACCAGCCTGATGCGCCTGATGGCGGGGCTCGACACGCCCAGCACCGGCCGCGTGCTGGTCGACGGCAAGGACGTGACCGGCATGCCGGTGCGCGAGCGCAACGTGGCCATGGTGTACCAGCAGTTCATCAACTATCCGTCGCTCACCGTGGCCGACAACATCGCCTCGCCGCTCAAGCTGCGCGGCGAGGCCAACATCGAGGCGCGCGTGAAGGCGCTGGCCGACAAGCTGCACATCGGCATGTTCCTCGACCGCCTGCCGGCCGAGCTGTCGGGCGGGCAGCAGCAGCGCGTGGCGCTGGCGCGCGCGCTGGCCAAGAACGCGCCGCTGATGCTGCTCGATGAACCGCTGGTGAACCTCGACTACAAGCTGCGCGAAGGCCTGCGCGAAGAGCTCACGCAGCTTTTTGCCACCGGCGATTCGACGGTCATCTACGCCACCACCGAACCCGGCGAGGCGCTGCTGCTGGGCGGCTACACGGCCGTGATGGACGAGGGCGAGTTGCTGCAATACGGCCCGACCGCCGAGGTGTTCCACGCGCCGCAATCGCTGCGCGTGGCGCGCGCCTTCAGCGATCCGCCAATGAATCTGCTGGCCGGCACCGCAACGCCCGGCCGCGTGCAACTCGCAGGCGGACCGGTGCTGGCGCTGGCGGTGCCTGAAAGCGTTTCGGGCGCGGTCACCGTCGGCCTGCGCGCGAGTGCATTGAACGTGGACGCGGGGGAGGGCGACATCGCCTTGCCCGGCAAGGTGGAGCTGGCCGAGATCTCGGGCTCCGACACCTTCGTGCACGTGGAGACGGCGGTCGGCGAGCTGGTGGCGCAGCTCACCGGCGTGCACCGCTTCGAGCTGGGCACGGCGATCACGCTGTACTTCAGTGCTTCGCAGGCCTATGTGTTCGATGCCGGCGAAAAGCTGGCGCTCGCGCCGGCATGGCGCAAAGGAAGCTGACATGGCACGCATCGATCTCGACCTGGCCCACGCCTACCGCCCCAACCCGAAGCAGGACAGCGACTATGCGCTGCTGCCGCTCAAGATGAGCTTCCGCGATGGCGGCGCGTACGCCTTGCTCGGGCCCTCGGGCTGCGGCAAGACGACCATGCTCAACATCATCTCGGGCCTGCTGGTGCCGTCGCAGGGCACGGTGACCTTCGATGGCCGCGACATGACGCGCGCCACGCCGCAGGAACGCAACATCGCGCAGGTGTTCCAGTTTCCGGTGATCTACGACACCATGACCGTGGCCGAGAACCTTGCGTTTCCGCTGCGCAACCGCAAGGTGCCCGAAGACCAGATCAGGAAGCGCGTGGGCGAGATTGCCGAAATGCTCGACATGAGCGGGCAGCTGAACCAGCGCGCCTCGGGCCTCGCGGCCGATGCCAAGCAGAAGATCTCGCTCGGCCGCGGCCTGGTGCGCAGCGACGTCTCGGCGGTGCTGTTCGACGAGCCGCTGACGGTGATCGATCCGCACCTCAAGTGGCAGCTGCGCCGCAAGCTCAAGCAGATCCACCGCGAGCTCAAGCTCACGCTGATCTACGTGACGCACGACCAGGTCGAGGCGCTCACCTTCGCCGAAGAGGTGGTGGTGATGACGCGCGGCAAGGCCGTGCAGGTGGGCAGCGCCGAGGCGCTGTTCGAGCGGCCGGCGCATACCTTCGTCGGCCACTTCATCGGCTCGCCGGGCATGAACTTTCTTTCGGCGAAGAGCGCGAACGGCGCGCTCGAGGTGGCGGGCACGCCGCTCGTGCCGACGCGCGAACTGCCGCAGGGCGCGCTCAAGATCGGCATCCGGCCCGAGTACCTGCGCCTGTCGAACGCGGGCGCCGCCGGCGCCGTGCCGGCCGTGGTGAAGCAGGTGCAGGACGTCGGCACGCACGCCATGCTGAGCGCCGAGGTCGACGGCGGCGTGGTCAAGGTGCGGCTGCACTCGGACGACCAGCCGCCGGCAGTGGGCGACACCGTGTGGCTGCGGGTGCTCGACACCCACACCTGCTACTACAAGGACGAGGAGCTGGTGGCATGAACACCCCGATCACAAACAGCCTGGTGCCTTTGTCTTTCTCCCTCCCCTTCCGGGGGAGGGCCGGGGTGGGGGCAAGCGGCGCCACCATCGGGCGCTCCGTCTGCCCCCATCCCAACCTTCCCCCGGAAGGGGAAGGAGCCAAGCCATGAACGCAACCAACAAGCCCATCAATCAAAAGGCCTGGTGGCTCGTGCTGCCGGTGCTGATCTGCGTGGCCTTCTCGGCCATCGTGCCGCTGATGACGGTGGTCAACTATTCGGTGCAGGACATCATCTCACCCGACCGGCGCGTGTTCGTCGGCACCGAGTGGTTCGCCTCGGTGATGCGCGACGACGAACTGCACCAGGCGCTGTGGCGCCAGCTGGGCTTTTCGCTGTCGGTGTTGCTGGTGGAGATTCCGCTGGGCATCTGCCTGGCGCTGTCGATGCCGGCCAAGGGCTGGAAGTCTTCGGCGGTGCTGGTGGTGGTGGCGCTGTCGCTGCTGATTCCCTGGAACGTGGTCGGCACCATCTGGCAGATCTACGGCCGCGCCGACATCGGCCTGCTGGGCCATGCGCTGCAGAAGCTGGGCATCGACTACAACTACACGGGCAGCGCGGCGGACGCGTGGCTCACGGTGCTGGTGATGGACGTGTGGCACTGGACGCCGCTGGTGGCGCTGCTGTGCTTTGCCGGCCTGCGCTCGATTCCCGACGCCTACTACCAGGCCGCGCGCATCGACGGCGCGAGCAAGTTCGCGGTGTTCCGCTACATCCAGCTGCCGAAGATGCGCGGCGTGCTGATGATCGCGGTGCTGCTGCGTTTCATGGACAGCTTCATGATCTACACCGAGCCCTTCGTCTTGACGGGCGGCGGGCCGGGCAACGCCACCACCTTCCTGAGCCAGTACCTCACGCAGAAGGCGGTGGGGCAGTTCGACCTGGGTCCGGCGGCTGCTTTCTCGCTGATCTATTTCCTGATCATCCTGTTGTTCTGCTTCGTGCTCTACAACTGGATGCAGCGGGTCGGGACGCAGGAAGTGGAGGTCGAGAAATGATTTGTTCCTGGTCCTCCTATTCAGGGCGCGCTCCCGCCGACGGGGTACCTTGCTCCGCGAATGTCCCCCGCCTTCGGCTCCTCCTTGATTTCGCTGCGCAAGGCACCCGATCGACGGGAGCGTTGGACAGAGCAGTTGTTGATCAGCCATACACCAGCGGCGTGCCCTGGTGCACAGGGCATCGGGTGCTCCCCGCAGCGAAATCAAGGAGGAGGCCGCAGGCCGGGGGACATTCGCGGAGGGGAGTACCCGGTGGCCTGTGCACGCGCCCTGAACGGCAGCGCCAAGAACAACAGCAACAAGAACAAAAACAAATGGAGCAACCGACATGAACGATAAGAGATTCCGCAAGCGCAGCATCTTCCTGGTGCTGTACATCCTGTTCGCGCTGCTGCCCATCTACTGGATGGTCAACATGAGCTTCAAGACGAACGAGGAAATCGTCTCCAGCTTCTCGTTCTTTCCGCACGAGCTCACCTGGGCCAACTACGCGCGCATCTTCACCGACGAGTCGTGGTACTCGGGCTACATCAACAGCCTGATCTACGTGGCCATCAACACCGTGATCTCGCTCACCGTGGCGCTGCCGGCGGCGTATGCGTTTTCGCGCTATTCGTTCCTCGGCGACAAGCACGTCTTCTTCTGGCTGCTGACCAACCGCATGACCCCGCCCGCGGTGTTCCTGCTGCCGTTCTTCCAGCTCTACAGCACCGTCGGCCTGATGGACACCCACCTGGGCGTGGCGCTCGCGCACCTGCTGTTCAACGTGCCGCTGGCGGTGTGGATTCTCGAAGGCTTCATGAGCGGCATTCCGCGCGAGATCGACGAGACGGCGTACATCGACGGCTACTCGTTCCCGCGCTTCTTCGTGAAGATTTTCCTGCCGCTCATCAAGGCCGGCGTGGGCGTGGCGGCGTTCTTCTGCTTCATGTTCAGCTGGGTCGAGCTGCTGCTTGCGCGCACGCTCACCAGCGTGAACGCCAAGCCCATCGTCGCGACCATGACCCGCACCGTGAGCGCCTCCGGCATGGACTGGGCCACGCTGGCCGCCGCGGGCGTGCTCACCATCGTGCCGGGTGCGATCGTGATCTGGTTCGTGCGCCACTACATCGCAAAAGGCTTTGCGATGGGTCGGGTCTAGGAGGAGGGCGGAAACATGTTCGATTGGATGGTCTGGACCACCCCGGTGGCCGTTTTCTTCATCTGCATCGCGCTCATGCTGGTCGGCATGACGGTGTGGGAGTTCAAGTCGCCCACCACCATGCGGCGCGGCTGGCTGCCGATTGCCACCACGCGCGGCGACCGGCTCTTCATCGGGCTGCTGGCCGCGGCCTATGTGAACCTGGTCTTCATCGGCCTGGCCGGCAAGTTCCAGGAATGGATGAGCCTGGAAGCCGAGCCCTCGATCTGGATCAGCTTCGTGCTGTCGATGGGGCTGCTCGCGCTGGTGATGCGCAAGGGCTGAGCGGCCGAAGACAGCCTGCTTCGTTTTTTTCCACACAGCGTTCCGGCTCTCCGCCTCCCCGGAGCCGTGATCGGACACAACACCGGGGAAGCACCAACCGAGGAGACAATTTTCATGAAGATGCGCTACACGGCATTGGCACTGGCAGCGGCGATGTTCGCCGCGCACGGTGCGGCATCGGCGGGCGAGGCCGAAGCCAAGAAATGGATCGACAGCGAATTCCAGCCATCGACCTTGTCCAAGGACAAGCAGATGGAAGAAATGAAATGGTTCATCGAAGCCGCCAAGAAGCTTCAGGCCAAGGGCGTGAAAGAGGTGTCCGTCGTCTCCGAAACGCTGACCACCCACGAGTACGAATCGAAGACGCTGGCCAAGGCCTTCGAGGAAATCACCGGCATCAAGGTCAAGCACGACCTGATCCAGGAAGGCGACGTGGTCGAGAAGCTGCAGACCTCCATGCAGTCGGGCAAGTCGATCTACGACGGCTGGGTGTCCGACTCCGACCTGATCGGCACGCACTACCGCTACGGCAAGATCATGTCGCTGACCGAGTACATGGGCGGTGCGGGCAAGGAGTACACCAACCCCGGCCTCGACCTGAAGGACTTCATCGGCACCAGCTTCACCACCGCGCCCGACGGCCAGCTCTACCAGCTGCCAGACCAGCAGTTCGCCAACCTCTACTGGTTCCGCGCCGACCTGTTCGCGCGCAAGGACCTGCAGGACAAGTTCAAGGCCAAGTACGGCTACGACCTGGGCGTGCCGCTCAACTGGAGCGCCTACGAGGACATCGCCGAGTTCTTCAGCGTCGACGTGAAGAACATCGACGGCAAGCCGATCTACGGCCACATGGACTACGGCAAGAAGGACCCGTCGCTGGGCTGGCGCTTCACCGATGCGTGGCTCTCGATGGCGGGCGCCGCCGACAAGGGCATTCCCAACGGCATGCCGATCGACGAATGGGGCATCCGCGTGGCCGCGGACAAGTGCACGCCCACGGGCGCGGCCGTCTCGCGCGGCGGCGCCACCAACTCGCCAGCTGCCGTGTACGCGCTCACCAAGTACATCGACTGGATGAAGAAGTACGCGCCCAAGGAAGCCATGGGCATGACCTTCGGCGAATCGGGCCCGGTGCCGGCGCAGGGCCAGATCGCCCAGCAGATCTTCTGGTACACGGCCTTCACGGCCGACATGACCAAGAAGGGCCTGCCGGTCGTGAACGAAGACGGCTCGCCCAAGTGGCGCATGGCCCCCGGCCCGAACGGCCCGTACTGGAAGCAGGGCATGCAGAACGGCTACCAGGACGTGGGCTCGTGGACCTTCTTCAAGGGCCATGACGCCAACAAGACGGCGGCGGCCTGGCTCTACGCGCAGTTCATCACCGCCAAGACCACGTCGCTGAAGAAGTCGATCACCGGCCTGACCTTCATCCGCGACAGCGACATCCGTTCGGACTTCTTCACCCAGAACGCCAACAAGTACGGCGGCCTGATCGAGTTCTACCGCAGCCCGGCGCGCGTGGCCTGGACGCCCACCGGCACCAACGTGCCCGACTACCCGAAGCTCGCGCAGCTCTGGTGGAAGAACGTGGCCGAGGCCGTCACGGGCGAGAAGACCCCGCAGAAGGCCATGGACAACCTGGCCGACGAGATGGACAACGTGATGGCCCGCCTCGAGCGCGCCGGCATGGCCAAGTGCGCGCCCAAGCTCAACCCGAAGGGCGACCCGGCCAAGTACCTGAGCGACGACCACGCGCCCTGGAAGAAGCTGGCCAACGAGAAGCCCAAGGGCGAGACCATCGACTACAACAAGCTGCTGACGGCCTGGAAGGAAGGCAAGGTGCGCTGAGCGGCTGCTTTCCCGCAGACAGCAGCGTTCCACGAAGGGCCGCGCCGAAGGGTGCGGCCTTTTTTTCGCTCATTCGTGGGGCCGACGCGACGGCATGACCAATGGCAGATGCGCCAGTGCTACGGTTGGCTTACATTCGACGGCCCTCGCCTTGCCCCAGCACGTGAACTCAAGCATTTCCAGCCCCGCCGCGCGCATCAAGCGTGTCCTGATGATCCACTATTCGCAGACCGGCCAGCTCGGCAGCGTCGCCGAGCAGATCGTCGCGCCGCTCAGGGCCGATCCGGGGATTTCCGTGCATGTCGAAACCCTGCGTCCGCTGGCGGATTTCCCGTTCCCCTGGCCCTTCCTGGCCTTCTTCGACGCGTTCCCGGAGTCGGCCCACATGAAGCCGCCGCCGCTGGCGCCGCTCTCGCTCACGGGTGACGAGGATTTCGACCTGGTCATCCTGCCCTACCAGGTGTGGTTCCTGGCGCCGTCGCAGCCGGTCGTCGCCTTTCTCAAGCATCCGCTGGCCCGGCGCCTGCTCGCGGGCAAGCCGGTGGTCACGGTCATTGCCTGCCGCAACATGTGGCTGCTGGCCCACGAGAAGCTCAAGGGCCTGCTCGACGCGGTGGGCGCGCGCCTGATCGACAACGTGGTGCTCACCGATCCCGGCCCGACGCTCGCCACCTTCTTCACCACGCCGGCCTGGCTGATCTGGGGACGCAAGCGCGGTTTCTGGGGCATGCCCGACGCGGGGCTGAGCGATGCGCAGATCCAGGGCGCGGGCCGTTTCGGCCGGGCGCTGCGCGAGGCGCTGCACGGCGACCGGGAGCGCGGATCGCAGCCGCTGCTCGCGGGCCTGGGCGCGGTGCAGGCCGATGCGCGGCTTCTCGTGAGCGAAAAGGCCGGCACGCGCAGCTTTTTCCTCTGGGGCAAGCTGATCATGGCGGCGGGCCGGCCCGGCGCCTGGCAGCGCAAGCCGCTGCTGCTGCTCTACGTGGTGTTCCTGCTCGTGCTCATTGTCACGGTCGTGCCGGTGAGCTTGAGCCTGCAGGCGCTGCTGCGGCCGTTGTTCAAGGGGTGGCTGACTAAAATGACGGCGCGCTTCGAACGCCCTTCGGGCTCGGCCACGGACCGTTCTCCCCTTTATGACGACTGAAGTCTTCCTGACCCGCACCGCCGCCTTCCTGCCCTTTTCCCCGGTCAGCAACGAAGACATCGAAGACGTGCTCGGCCGGATCGGCGGCAAGGCCTCGCGCGCGCGGCGGCTGATCCTTCGCAGCAACGGCATCCAGTCGCGCCACTACGCGATCGACCGGGCCACCGGCCGGCTCGCCATGAGCAATGCGCAGCTCACGGCCGAGGCCATCCGGGCGCTCGGCGACATCGGCCCGGTGGATTGCCTCGCCACCGGCACCTCGCTGCCCGACCAGCTCATGCCCAACCACGCGGTGATGGTGCACGGCGAGCTCGGGTGGCCGCGGCTCGAAGTGGTGGCTTGCGCGGGCATCTGCCTGGCGGGCACCACGGCACTCAAGCACGCCTGGCTCTCGGTGCGCTCGGGCGATGCGCGGCGCGCGGTGGCCACCGGGTCGGAACTGGCCTCGGCCGTGATGCGCGGCTCCAGGTTCGAAGCCGAACTCGAACACAAGCTCCAGGCGCTCGAAGAGCGGCCCGAACTCGCCTTCGAAAAGGACTTCCTGCGCTGGATGCTTTCCGACGGCGCCGGCGCCGTGCTGCTCGAGCGCGAGCCGCGCGGCCCGCTGTCGCTGCGCGTGGAATGGATCGACCTGTCTTCGGCCGCGCACGAACTGCCGGTGTGCATGTATGCGGGCGCCGACAAGAATGCCGAGGGCGGGCTCGACGGCTGGGCGCGCACCGATCCCGAAGACTGGCGGCGCGAATCGACCTTTGCCGTCAAGCAGGACGTGCGCCTGCTCAACGAGAACATCGTGCGCGCCACGCTGGGCGAGCCGCTCGCGGCCATCGTGGAGAAGCGCGGCCTGAAGGCAGCGGACGTCGACTGGTTCCTGCCGCACCTGTCGTCCGGCTATTTCGTCGAACCCGTGAGCCGCTGCCTCGAACAGATGGGTTTTGCCATTCCGCGCGAGCGCTGGTTCAGCAATCTTGCGACCAAGGGCAACACCGGGTCGGCGTCGCCCTACATCATGCTCGACGAACTGTTCCGCTCGGGCCGCATCAAGCCCGGCCACAAGCTGCTGATGTTCGTGCCCGAAAGCGGCCGCTTCTCGAGCGGCTTCATCTACCTGGAAGCCATCTAGCCATGGACCTCGACGCTGTTCCGCAAGAAGGCAACGCCACGCTCGACGGCCACGCCAAGCTCATGTATGCGCGCGACGCGCAGGGCCGCGTGGTCACCACCCGCTCGCGCGGCTGGGAGGCGGAGGAAATCGTCACCAGCCATGCGGTCGACGTGCTGGTCGAGCAGGCCCGCGAAGCGAAGGAGCGCGTGGCCCGCGGGCTTGCGTCGCCGCTCGAATACTGGATGTACGAGCGCCGCATGGACGTGGCGCTGCTCTCGCAGACCAGCGGCTTCTGGCAATGGCGCGTGCGGCGCCACCTGAAGCCAAAGCACTTCGCGGCGCTGCCCCAGAAACACCTGGCGCGCTATTCGGAGGCGCTGGGGCTTCCCGTTTCCACCTTGCAGGGCCTGCCGTGAAATTCGAACACCAGCAAGCGGCGCATTGCGAAAGCGGCGTCATCTCGAACCTCATGCGCCACCACGGCGTGCCCATGACGGAGAGCATGGCGCTCGGCCTGTCGTCGGCGCTGTCCTTCGCCTACCTGCCGTTCATCAAGCTCTCGGGCCTGCCGCTCATCTCGTACCGCATGCCGCCCAAGGCCATCATCAAGGGCCTGCTGGCACCGATGGCCGCGCGCTTTCGCTTCGAGACCTTCCGCAGCGCCGAGGCCGGCGCGCAGCGCCTCGATGCGCTGCTCGCGGGCGGGCAGATCGTGGGGCTGCAGACCTCGGTCTACTGGCTGCCGTACTTTCCGCCCAACATGCGCTTCCACTTCAACGCGCACAACCTGCTGGTGTACGGCAAGGACGGCGACGACTACCTGATCAGCGACCCGGTGTTCGAGGAGCCGGTGCGCTGCGCCAGCGCCGATCTTTCGCGAGCGCGCTTCGCCAAGGGCGTGCTCGCGCCCAAGGGCCTCATGTACTACCCGCAGGCCATCGAGCGCAAGACGGTCGATGCGGCGTCGGTGACCAAGGCGATCCGCAAGACGGTGCGCACCATGCTCGCGCCGGTTCCGATCGTCGGCGTGCGCGGCATGCGCACGCTGGCCAGCCGCATGCAGAAGCTGTCGCCGGGCGATCCACGCAGCGTCGACTTCATCGGCCACGTGGTGCGCATGCAGGAAGAAATCGGCACGGGCGGGGCGGGCTTCCGCTTCATCTACGCGGGCTTCCTGCAGGAGGCGGCGCAGCTGCTCGACAAGCCGCAGCTGCAGCAGATGTCCGAGCGGCTGATCTCCATCGGCGACGATTGGCGTGCGTTTGCACTCAAGGCCGCGCGCATGGTGAAGGGCCGCGAGCCGGTCGATCCCGCGGCGCTGGCCGGCAAGCTGCGCGAGCAGGCGCAGCAGGAAGAAACCTTCTTTCGCGACCTCAGGGCCGCTGTTGCCTGAATGGGAGCTTGTTCTTCCATGAGTCGCGTTGGAGGGCATTCGGGGCGCTGCTGTTCAGGGCGGGTGCACAGGCCACCGGGTACTCCCCTCCGCGAATGTCCCCCGCCTTCGGCTCCTCCTTTATTTCGCTGCGGGGAGCACCCGATGCCCTGTGCACCAGGGCACGCTCTGTGTGTATCGCTGATCAACCACCGCTCTGTCCAACGCTCTCGTCGATGGGGTGCCTTGCGCAGCGAAATCAAGGGGGAGGCCGAAGGCCGGAGGACATTCGCGGAGCAAGGTACCCCGTCGGCGGGAGCGCACCCCGAACAGCAGCCTCCCGAACAAGACACAGCCCGATGCTGGAACTGAAGAACCTAGGCCACCGCTATCCGCACGCCGACGCGGCCGCGCTGACCGACGTCTCGCTTGCGGTGCCCCGGGGCTGTGTCATGGGCCTGCTCGGCCCCAACGGCGCGGGCAAGACCACGCTGATCTCGCATCTGTCGGGCGCGCTCGCCGTGCAGTGGGGCGAGATCCTCATCGACGGCCAGCCGCTGCAGCAGGTGCGCGCCAAGGCACCCACGCGCATCGCGGTGGCGCCGCAGGACCAGGCCTTCTATCCGATGCTCACCGTGGCCGAGAACCTCGCATGCTTTGCCGCGGCGGGCGGCCTGGCCGGTGCGCGCAAGAAGGCGCGCATCGAGGCCTGCACGCACTTTGCGCAGCTCGAACAGTTTGCCGGCGTGCGCGCCGAACGTCTCTCGGGCGGCCTCAAGCGCCGCCTCAACCTGGCCATCGCGTTGCTGCCCGAGCCCGAGCTGATGCTGTTCGACGAGCCCACGGTGGGCGTCGATCCGCAGTCGCGCGCCTTCATCCTCGATGCCATCAAGAGCCTGGCGCAGCAGGGCGCGGCGGTGATCTATGCCTCGCACTACATGGAAGAGATCGAGGCCATTGCCGATCGCGTGGCCATCCTCGACCATGGCCGCGTACTGCGCGAAGGCTCGCTCGAGCAACTGCTGTCCAAGAGCGCCATGCTGCTCACGCTGGCCGCCGACGGGCTCGACGCGCAGAAGCTCTCGCGCTTCGGCACGGTGGAGCAGGGCGGCGTGCACTGGCGCATTCACCTGCGCGAAGGCACCGGGCCCGGCCCCGTGCTGCAGGCGCTGGAGGCCGAAGGCATCGAAGTACGCCACGCCGAGTTCGGCCGCCACGATCTCGAGCAGCTCTTCATGGCGCTCACCCATCGCTCGCTGCGCGACTGAAGAAGCACCATGCTCCTCGCGCTCATCAAGAAGGAACTGCTCGCACTCGTGCGCGACATGCACGGGCTGGCGGCGCTGTTCCTGATGCCGATGGTCTTCATCGTGCTGATGTCGCTCACGCTGAAGGACATCTACCGCCCGCCGCTCGCGGAGCTGAGCTATGCGGTCGACCGGCGCGACACCGAGACACCCGCGCAATGGCTGCAGCAGATCTGGCAGCGCAGCCACGGCGCGCCCAGGGCGCTCGATGCCGACTGGCAGGCGCAGCTGCGAAGCGGCGCGCTCAAGTACGTGATCGTGCTGGAGCCCGGCCTGTCGGCGGAACTCGAATCGGCCGCGCTGTCGACCCAGGCCCACATCCGGCTTCTGACGGAGCCGGGCATCGACGCCAACCTGTTCAACGCACTGCGGGCCGAGCTCGTCGGCGCGTCCGGCGAACTGAAGGCGCGCCTGGCGCTCGCGGTGCCCGGCACCTCGGGCCCGCCGCCGGGTGCCTCGATCCAGGCGCTGGTGAACGCCGAGCGCTTTGCCACCGCCGGCCCGCGGCCCACTTCGGTGCAGCAGAACGTGCCCGCGTGGCTGGTGTTCGGCATGTTCTTCGTGGTCGCTTCGCTCTCCAGCCTGTTCGTGCAGGAACGCAGCTCGGGTGCGCTAGGCCGGCTGCGCAGCCTGGGCGTGTCGCGCGTCATGCTGCTGATGTCGAAGGCGCTGCCCTACCTGGGCGTCAATGCGCTGCAGGCCGTGCTGATGCTGGCCGCCGGCATCTGGCTGATGCCGCTGATCGGCGGCGACGCGCTTTCGCTCGCGGGCATCCATTGGGGCGCGCTGGTGCTGGCGCTGGCGGCCGTGAGCCTGGCCGCGGTGAGCCTGTCGCTGGCACTGGCCTGCGCGGTGCGCAGCCATGCGCAGGCCGCCACCATCGGGCCGATGGTCAACGTGCTGATGGCGGCGGCGGGCGGCATCATGGTGCCCAAGTTCGTGATGCCGGGCTTCATGCAGCGGCTGGTCGAGATCTCGCCGATGAACTGGGGGCTGGAGGCGCTGCTCACCGTGCTGCTGCGCGGCGGCGGCGTGGCCGAGACGCTGCCGCAGGTCGGCCGGCTCGTGGTGTTTGCGGCGGCCATGTTCCTTCTTGCCGTCTTTCTGTTTCGCAGGCGCGCATCGTGACCACCCATTTCCATTCCGCTGAATTCATCGCCAGCCTGAAGGCCATGGTGCTCGAGGCCGTCGAAAAGGACGCGCCGCCGGGCGGCCTTGGCGACGACGAGCCGCTGTTCGGGCCCGAGGCCCGGCTCGACCTCGATTCGCTCGACGCGCTGCAGGTGTCCATGACGATCCAGCAGCGCTTCGGCGTGCGCATGCCCGACAGCAAGGAAACGCGCCGTGCGCTCACGTCCGTCGTCCATCTGGCCGACCACCTGGTGCAAGCGGGCAAGGCATGAGCGTCAGGAGCGTGTACCTTGCCGGCATGGGCCTGGCCTGCACGCTGGGCAACGATCTTCCGA
This sequence comes from Variovorax sp. V116, assembly GCF_041154435.1. Classification (NCBI taxonomy): domain Bacteria; kingdom Pseudomonadati; phylum Pseudomonadota; class Betaproteobacteria; order Burkholderiales; family Comamonadaceae; genus Variovorax; species Variovorax sp. V116. Next base: position 3,436,341 of record NZ_AP028661.1, on the reverse strand, counting down.
CCGCCGTGGAGGCCCTGGCACGCGGCGGCGTTCCGCCTGTACCGGTCGCGGTTTCGGAAGGCGTGCAGTGGCCGGTCCACATGCTGCCGCCGCAGGAAGGCGACTGGCGGCAGCGGCTCGCGCGCGTCGTGCGCGGCGTGGCCGCACAGGCGTGCGAAGGAACAGCGGCAGCGCGGTCCGGGCCGCTCTTCGTCGCATCGTCCTCGCTGGACATCGGTGGCATGGAGCACACGGTGCAGGACCTGCGGCTCGGCGGCGACCTGCAGGACTTTGCGGGCCTCGTGGCCGCTGCGCTCGACTGGCAGGGGCCGGTCTTCACCATCTCCACGGCCTGCACCTCGGCGCTCAATGCGGTGCTCGCGGCTTGCGACCTGATCCGAGGCGGCCAGGCCGACGAGGCGCTGGTGATCGGCGCCGAGCTCGGCAACCGCTTCACGGTGGCCGGCTTCGGCGCGATGCAGCTGCTCTCGCCGGATGGCGCGCGGCCTTTCGGCGCCGGGCGCAACGGGCTGGTGCTCGGCGAGGCGGTGGCCGCATTGCGGCTCGGTTCGCGCGCGGCGCGCTGGCGCATTGCGGGCGGGGCCAACGTGGTCGATGGGCGCAATCCCTCGGGCACCGAGGCCAGCGCGGTGCTTGCGATGTGCCATCAAGCGTTGGCGCAGAGCGGGCTGCGGCCGCAGGACATCGGCCTGGTCAAGGTGCAGGCCGCGGGCAGCCCGGCCAACGATGCGATCGAGGCGCTGGCCTTGAAAGAGGTCTTCGATCCGCTGCCGCCGCTGGTGTCGTTCAAGTCGGCGATCGGCCACACGCTGGGCGCCTCGGGTGCCGCCGAGCTGGCCTTGCTTGTCGCCTGCATCGAGAGTGGCGTGTGGCCGTCCGCTGGTTATGCCATCGACGATGAACTCGGCATCGCCTTGAGCACGCGGGCGCCTTCCGGGCTGCGCAACATCCTCTTCAACGTGGTCGGGTTCGGCGGCGGGCACGCCTCGCTGGTGCTGGAGGATGGCCGATGAACGCCGGTTCCGCCCCCGCATGGCGCACCGTCGCGCACTTCTCGGCCGATCCGCTGCCTGCGGACTGGCGCGACCAGCTCGCGCACCGGCTCGGCCGGCGGCCGCGGCGCGTCGGGCTCTGGACCGAGCTTGCGATGTTCGGGGCGCGGCGCTGCCTCGACGCCGCGGGCGAGGCAGCCTTGCCTGCGGGTGCCCGCCTGCGCGTATCGAGCCTGCGCGGCGCCTGGGGCGCGACGCATGCGGGCCTGGCGCAACTCGACGCCGGCATGCTGATGCCGTTCACCTTCATGCAGGGCCAGCCCGCGCTGATGCTGGCGGAGGTCGGCCGCTGCCTCGAATGGCAGGGCGACGCGAGCTTTGCGCTGTGCCGCGATCCGCAGCAGCTGCTGCAGCTCTCGAAGCTCGGCGCCGCAAGCGCCGGCTTGCTGGTCGGTGTGGTGGAAGAGGAGCGCAATGGCGAGAAGCCGCGCTCCGAATGGTGGCGGCTGGTGCCGGCCTGAAGCACCGCAAAGCCGCTCCGGAACCGGGCGATCAGGCCAGCGCCGCGATCGACCGTGCCAGGTTGGCGCGAGCCCTTGCCTCCAGCAGCGCATGCATTCGCGGCGTGGCGTAGATCGCCTCGCGCGCGAGAAAGCGCTGAAGGATCGCGCGGCGGCGCGGCCGGCGTACCTCGTCGGGCACGAAGGCATATTCGGCATGCACCTGCCGTTCGTATTCGTCGAAGCGTGCAGGATCCGCGCCGAGGATCGACAGGTCGATGTCGACCAGCAGTTCGGCGTCGCGGCCTTCGGGCACGGCATCGTGGCGCGTGGCCATCACGAGCGCATGCACGCGTTCTGCGGCCTCGGCCGGAGCACCGGCCGAGACGATGGCGCTGCGCGCCCAATCGGCGCTGCGTGCCTCGTTGTCGTGCGCATGCACGTCGTAGACCGCGTCGTGGAACCACAGCGCGAGCGCCACTTCACCGGGGTGCTCGGCCGCTTCCTTCTCGCGCTCGAACCAGGCCAGGCATTCGCCGAGGTGCTGCAGCGTGTGGTAGCGGCGCTGCGGCTCGCCGTAGCGGCGCTGCAGCTCGATGCCGAGCGCCTCGTCGGCAGCGGCCACGCCCAGCGCGCGCCAGGCAGCGTTCCAGTGGTTCCGCAGTGCCTCGGGCGCCATCGGGCTATGGCTCCATGGCGGCCTTGACCTCCCGGCCGAGGTCGAGCACCGACATCGCGTAGTAGCTGCTCCAGTTGTAGCGCGTGATCACGTAGAAGTTGCGCGTGCCGGCCACGTAGGTCGGCTCTGCGTCGGCGCCGTTCTGCAGTTCGATCAGCGCGAGCAGGCCCTTGTGGCGCAGGCCCTCGCCTTCGGGAACGGCTCCGGCCGCCACGAAGCTGTCGGTGCTGAAGCTCGGCAGGATGTCGGGCGCCAGCAGCAGCGCCTTCTTGAGGCGGGCCTCCTCGAAGTGCACCGGGTAGGTCGCGGGCATGCCGGGCGTCCAGCCGAAGGCCTTGAAGTAGTTGGCCACCGAGCCGATCACGTCGGCGGGGTTGTCGACGAGGTCGATGCGGCCGTCGCCGTCGAAGTCGACCGCGTACTTGGCGATGCTGCTGGGCATGAACTGCGGCATGCCCATGGCGCCCGCATAGCTGCCCACGGGCAGCAGGGGGTTGTCGGCGGTGCGGCTTTCGGTGCTCAGAAAGCTCTCGAGCTCGCCGCGGAAGAAGGCCTCGCGCTCGGCCGCGCGCGGATGGGCCTGCGGAAAGTCGAACGACAGCGTGGCCAGTGCATCGATCACGCGGAAGCTGCCCATGTTGCGGCCGTAGATGGTCTCCACGCCGACGATGCCCACGATGATTTCGGCCGGCACGCCATACATCGCCTCCGCGCGCGCGAGCGTGCCGGCGTTGTTGCGCCAGAAGCGCACGCCAGCGGCAATGCGCGTCGCATCGATGAAGCGGCTGCGGTAGGCCTGCCAGTTCTTCACCGTGCCGGCCGGGCCGGGCAGCATCAGGCGCGGCACGTTGGGCAAAAAGCGCGCGCTGCCGATGGTGGCGCGCACCCATTCGCGGTCGAGGCCGCGGCGCTCGGCCACCTCGTCGGCAAAGCGCATGGCGTCGTCGCGCGTGGCGTAGGGCGTGCTGCCGGCCACGGTTTTCACGCTGCGGGCGCTGGGAGCTTTCTGGGCCTGCGCCCCGATGGACCCTGCGCAGCAGGCGGCGAGGAGGGCGACGGCGGCGGCGCGGCGCGGCGCGGGAAGAAAAAATCGCATGGCGCCGATTGTGCCGTCCGCGCGAGCCCGCCTCGGCGGGACGCGTGCGGCCTCAGCGCCGCGCGGTGGGCACGGCCGGCCAGTCCAGGCGCCGGAACTCGGCCCGGAGCGCCGCGAGCGAAGCCGGCGAGGCCGGGGCGTAGCGCTGGGCTTCGAGCTTCAGCAGCCATTCGCGCACGGCCTGTGCCGCCGGGCCGAAGCGCGCCTCGGCCTGGGCGGCCATCTGGCGCGGCGGCGCGGTGTCGGGCAACTGGAGCCCGGCCTTGGCGAGGTGCGCGCGTGCCTGGCCGAGCAGGCGCAGCCACGGGTCGTGCTGGCTGCGCTCCCACAGGGTCCATGCCGCGCCGGCAAGGCTTGCGCCCACCAGCAGATAGAGCAGCACGTAGGCCAGGTCCTCGAGGCTCGGCGCGTTGAAGCCGATGCTCTTGAGCAGGTTGAGCTGGCGGCTTTGCGTGTAGTTGAGCACCCACTGGTTCCAGCCGTTGTTCACCGCTTCCCAGGCGGCGCGCAGGTTCTGCGCCAGCGTGGGGCTCATCGCGCCGATGGCGCCGGCGAACAGGCCCGGCTGCGGCACCAGCCGCTGCAGCTGGCCGACCCGGCCCGGCGACACCGCGCCCGTGGGGTCGACGCGAACCCAGCCGGTGCCGTCCTCCCAGACCTCGGCCCAGGCGTGCGCATCGCTCTGGCGCAGGATCCAGTAGTTGTCGACGCCATTGAGTTCGCCGCCCTGGTAGCCGGTCACGATGCGTGCTGGAATGCCCGCGCCGCGCATCAGCACCACGAAGGCCGAGGCGATGTGCTCGCAGAAGCCTTCCTTGCGGTCGAACCAGAACTCGTCGGCCGTGTCGTTGCCGTAGACGCCGGGCTCCAGCGTGTAGCTGTAGCCGCCGGTGCGCAGCCGCTGCAGTGCGGCGCGGATGAAGGCCTGGGTGCCGCCGCTGGCCAGCGCGGGCTGGGCGCGCATTTCCGCGGCGAGCGCGGCGGTGCGCGGGTTCGATCCGGGCGGCAGCGCGAGGTAGGCCCGCAGCGCGGCCGTCTGCCGCAGCGGGCCGCTGTGGAACTGCGTGTAGCTCTCGGCGCGGTAGCGCACGAGATCGGAGATGGGGCGGGTCGCCACCCATTGCAGGTCGGGCGTGCCCGTGACTTCATAGCCGGGCGCCTGCGGTGCGGTGGGCGCCGCATCGAGCGTGAGCAGCCAGGGGCGGTGGTTGGGCTCGAGCGTGACCTCGTAGCGCACCGGCGGGCCGCTGGTGCGCAGGTTGCCCGATGGCGGCGCGCCGCGCGCCCAGGACGGCAGCGCGCTCCACTCGCGCCCGTCGAACTGCGCGAGCACCGGACCGCGGAAATACAGCTGGCTCTGGGGCGGCGCGCGGTTGTCGTCGAACTTGATGCGCGCCGCAATGCTGTCGTCGAGCGCGAGTTCGGCAATGGTGCCCACGCGCATGGTGTTCGACAGGCCCGTGCGCCCGGCCATCGCATCGGCGGGCGTGCCCCACAGCGGCGCAAAGCGCGGAAACAGCAGGAACAGCGCGAGCATGATCGGCGCGCCCGCCAGGGCCATCCAGCTGGCGGTGCGCGCGGCCTGCATCAATGGCGGCTTGCCCACCGGCATGTGCGCATTGACCAGCGCGGTGAGCAGGCCCAGCAGCGCCAGCAGCATGGCGACCGCGGTCATCAGCGACTGCGAGTAGAAGAAGTTCGTGAGCATCGCGAAGAAGCCCAGGAAGAAGATGACGAAGGCGTCGCGGCGCGCGCGCAGCTCCAGCGTCTTGAGCGCGAGCAGGATCACGATCAGCGTGACCCCGGCGTCGCGCCCCAGCAGGGTGCGGTGGGTGGCGAAGGTGGCGGCCAGCGCCAGCACCAGCAGGCCCACGCGCGCCCACTTGCCCGGCAGCGGACGGGCCTCCACGGCGAGCGTGCTGCGCCACACCAGCACCATCGCCGTGATGGCGGTGCACCACCAGGGCAGGTTCGCGGCCTGCGGCAGCACGATGAGCGCAATCACCGCAAGCAGGAACAGCGTGTCCCGGGCGTCCCGTGGCAGCGCCGAGATCTCGCGCATGAACTTGTTCATGTGCGCGGCTCCCGGCCTGGAGAAGAACGAGCGGCGTTCGGATGATTCAACATAGCGCCAGCGCCTCCAGGCAGGCTCTTCGGTGGGCTTCGCCCTGCGAGGGCTGCACCACGCGCGCGGCCACGCGGATGCCGTAGTCCACGCCCACGCGGTCCGCCATCAGCACCCAGGCGCACAGCCGCGACACCCGGGCTTCGGTGTCGGCCAGCTGGGTGGCCTGGGCGTCGAGCCACAGTTCTTCGCGCTGCGTCTGCTGCGTGTCGCGGCTCACCAGGTCTTCCGAGCCGGTGGCTTGCGCGCGGGCCGCCTTCTTCCAGACCACGAGCTTGAGTGGATCGCCGCGCCGGTAGGCACGGAGGCCGTCGTATTCGCCGGCGGCCTGCGCGCGCAGCGCGGCCGAGGTGGCGGCCGGGCCCGACAGCGGCTCGCCCGGCGGCAGCGGCGGCGGATGCGCCTCGGGCGCGGGATAGACCAGCATCTTCGCGGCCGGGCGCCACACCGTCCAGACGCGGAAGGTGCCAAGCGGAAAGCGCGTTTCGGCGGTGAGCGTGGGCACTGGATGGAGCCCACGCCGCTCGGGCTTGAAGGCGATCTCGACGGTGGCGCTGCCCTCGGCCGGGACGTCGGTCCAGGCCCACTGGCCGCTGCCGCGAACGGCCATGCCGATGCCGTAGCGCACGCTGCGCCGCGTGTTGTGCAGCACCACGCGAAAGACCGCGGCGGCGCCCGCATAGTGCGCCTCCGGCGCCATCATGTGCATGGCCAGGCCGCGCAGCGTGGCGTGGCTCACGTGCATGCCCACGGCCACGCTGCCCGCGAGCAGGAAGGTCAGCAGGTAGCCGAGGTTGAGCTGGTAGTTGATCGACGCGATCAGCAGCACCAGCAGCGTGGCGCCCAGCGTCCAGCCGGCGCGCGTGGGCACGATGTAGACGTTGCGCTGCGTGAGCTCGAGCGTGTCCGAAGGCGGCCGGCGCGACAGGAACCAGCCGTCGATGCGCGAGCGTAGCGACGCGATCATCGGCGGCCGGCGGGCGTGCTTGTTTTCACGGCAGCGGCACGTCCGCGATCATCGCGCGCACCTGCTCCACCGCGCCCCGGCCCGCGTCGCCCACCGGCGTGAGGCGGTGCGCAATGGTCTGCGGCAGGATCGACTGCACGTCGTCGGGCGCAACGTAGTTGCGGTTGGCCAGCAGTGCCTGCGCCTTGGCGGCGCGCAGCACGGCAATGCCGGCGCGCGGCGAGAGGCCCTGCAGGAACCAGCGGCCGGAGCGCGTGGCCGCGATCAGGTCCTGCACGTAGTTCAGCAGCGGCTCGGCCGCATGCACCTGCTGCACGCGCTGCTGCAGCGCAGTGAGCTCGCCCGCGGTCAGGAGCGCGGGCAGGGTGGCCAGCATTTCGCGGCGGTCGGCGCCCGAGAGCAGCTCGCGTTCGGCGGCGCGGTCGGGGTAGCCCAGCGAGATGCGCATGAGGAAGCGGTCGAGCTGCGATTCGGGCAAGGCGAAGGTGCCGAGCTGGTCCTGCGGGTTCTGCGTGGCAATCACGAAGAAGGGCGTGGGCAGCGGCCGCGTCTCGCCTTCGATGGTGACCTGCTTTTCTTCCATGGCCTCGAGCAGCGCGCTCTGCGTCTTGGGGCTGGCGCGGTTGATTTCGTCCGCCAGCAGCACCTGCGCGAAGATCGGCCCGGGGTGGAAGACGAAGGCCTGCTGGCCCCGGTCGTAGATCGCTACGCCCGAAAGGTCGCCCGGCATCAGGTCGGCGGTGAACTGCACGCGGGAAAACTGCAGCCCGAAGGTGTGCGACAGCGCATGGGCGAGGGTGGTCTTGCCGACGCCCGGCACATCCTCGATCAGCAGGTGCCCGCCCGCGAGCAGGCAGGCCACGCAGTCGCGCACCTGGGGCTCCTTGCCCACGATCACCGTGTTAAGCTGACTCAGCAAAGTGGCAAGCTTCGCAGCAACGTCCATATTTGTATCCATATGCAAACGATACCGTAAGACTGCGCGGCCCCATGCCGTGTGAGGTCTAGATACGACAGAGACACGGCAAACACATGGGCAAGACCGGCTACTTCACACATCGCGATTGCTGGAAGCACGACATGGGCCGGGGCCACCCCGAATGTCCCGAACGGCTCGACGCCATCGAGGACAGGCTGCTGCTCACCGGCGTGGGCGATGCCCTCGAACACCGCGACGTGCCGCTGGCCACCCTGGCCCAGATCACCCGCGCACACAGCGAGGCGCATCTCGAACACCTCGAATCGCTGCACCAGCGCCTGGTGGCAGACGAGCCGGCGGGCGGCCCCCGCCATGCGCAGCTCGACCCCGACACCATTCTGAACCGCTTCACCCTGCTGGCCGCGCGCCGCGCCGCGGGCGCCGCCATTGCCGCCACCGACGCGGTGATGGCGGGCGAGGTCGACAACGCGTTCTGCTCGGTGCGCCCGCCCGGGCACCACGCCTGCTACGAACAGGCCATGGGCTTCTGCTTCCTCAACAACGTGGCCATTGCGGCGCGGCATGCGCTCGAGGTGCACGGGCTGGAGCGCGTGGCCATCGTCGATTTCGACGTGCACCATGGCAACGGCACCGAGAACATCCTGTCGAACGATCCGCGCGTGCTGATGGTGGGCTTCTTCCAGCATCCGTTCTATCCGTACAGCGGCACCGAGCACCCGGCCTCCAACATGCTCAACCTGCCGATCCCGGCCTACACCAGGGGCATGGACGTGCGCGAGCTGATCGAGGCCGCCTGGATGCCCCGGCTCGAGGAATTCGCGCCCGAGATGATCTTCGTGAGCGCGGGCTTCGACGCCCACCGCGAGGACGACCTGGGCCAGCTCGGCCTCACCGAGAACGACTTCGCCTGGATCACCGGCCGCGTGCGGGACGTCGCGCGGCGCCATGCGCAGGGCCGCATCGTCTCGATGCTCGAAGGGGGCTACAACCTGGACGCCCTCGCGCGCAGCGTCGAAGCCCATATCCGCGTCCTTGCCGATCTGTAGAGCCGCCGGCGCACACACCGCGCCCTGTTTTTCCAAGAGATGAATTTCAACGATTTCACACAACGCCTGGGCCAGGTCGACGCACGCGGCCTGGGCATCGAGCTGGCGGCACTGGTCGCCTGCGTGGTCCTGGCCTGGGTGGCCACCCGCTGGTTCGGGCGCGACCAGCCGAAGGATTCCATCTGGTTCGGCGAGCGCACCTTCGACGGGCTCTTGTTCCCGCTGCTGGCGCTGGTCTTCGCCGAGCTGGCCCGGCGCCTGGTGAGCGGCTACCAGCCCGTACTGGTGCTGCGCATCGGGGTGTCGGTGTTCCTGTCGCTGGCGGTCATCCGGCTGTTCGCGCGCGTGATGCGGGCGGTCTTTCCCGCCTCCAACCTGGTGCGGCTGCTGGAGCGCACGATCTCGTGGCTCGCCTGGATGGCCGCCATCCTCTGGATCGTCGGGCTGCTGCCGCCGGTGCTGGCCGAGCTCGACGGCATCACGCTGGCCTTCGGCAAGACGAGCGTCAGCCTGCAGACCATCATCCAGGGCGTGCTGTCGGCCGGGCTGGTGCTGGTGATCGCGCTGTGGATTGCCGCCACCATCGAGAAGCGCATCCTGCGCGAGGCCGTGACCGACCTGTCGATGCGCAAGGTGGCCTCGAACGCGGTGCGCGCCATCCTGCTGCTGGTGGGCCTGCTGTTCGCGCTGTCGGCGGTGGGGGTCGACCTGACGGCGCTCTCGGTGCTGGGCGGCGCGCTGGGCGTAGGCCTGGGCTTCGGGCTGCAGAAGCTGGCGGCCAACTACGTGAGCGGCTTCGTGATCTTGCTGGAGCGCTCCATCCGCATCGGCGACAACGTCAAGGTCGACACCTTCGAGGGCCGCATCACCGACATCAAGACCCGCTACACGCTCATCCGCGCGGGCAACGGGCGCGAGGCCATCGTGCCGAACGAGTCGCTCATTACCAGCCGCGTCGAGAACCTCTCGATGGCGGACCGCAAGTTCAACATCACGACCAGCATCGTGGTGGGCTACGACAGCGACGTGGCGCAGGTGCAGGCCATCCTGTGCGCGGCGGCCAAGGCCCAGGCCCGGGTGATGACCGACCCCGAGCCCGTGACTTATCTCGCCAGCTTCGCGCCCGACGGGCTGGAGTTCACGCTGAACTTCTGGGTGGCCGACCCTGACAAGGGCAAGGACAACGTGCGCTCGGCCATCAACATCGCCATTCTCGAGGGCCTGCGCAGCGCGGGCGTGGACATTCCCTATCCGCAGCGCGTGCTGCGGGTGGAGTCGCTGCCGCCGGGCGTTTCCGCCACGCGCGAGGCTGCCGTATAATCACGAAAAAGCACGGTCGTTCTTTTTTGTTGCACAGCGGTGCCAAGTCGCCATGGGCGCAGGTGCGGCAAAGGCCGGACCCTAAAATGACCGGCTGCCCTCGAAGCCCCCTTTTTGCAATCCCAATGGAGTCAAGTCAATGAAGGTTCTAGTGCCTGTCAAACGGGTCGTCGATTACAACGTCAAGGTGCGCGTGAAGAGCGACGGCACCGGAGTGGACATTGCCAACGTCAAGATGAGCATGAACCCCTTCGACGAGATCGCCGTGGAAGAAGCCGTGCGCCTGAAGGAAAAGGGCGTGGTCACCGAAGTCATCGCCGTCTCCTGCGGTGATGCCAAGTGCCAGGAAACCCTGCGCACCGCCATGGCCATCGGTGCCGACCGCGGCATCCTGGTCGAGACCACCGAAGAGCTGCAACCCCTGGCCGTGGCCAAGCTGCTGAAGGCCCTGGTCGACAAGGAACAGCCCCAGCTGATCATCCTGGGCAAGCAGGCCATCGACGACGACGCCAACCAGACCGGCCAGATGCTCGCCGCGCTGGCCGACCTGCCGCAAGCCACCTTCGCCTCCAAGGTCGAAGTGGCCGATGGCAAGGCCACCGTCACGCGCGAAGTCGACGGCGGCCTGGAGACCATCACGCTCAGCCTGCCGGCCGTCATCACCACCGACCTGCGCCTGAACGAGCCGCGCTATGTGACGCTGCCCAACATCATGAAGGCCAAGAAGAAGCAACTCGACACCTTCAAGCCCGAAGACCTGGGCGTGGACGTGAAGCCGCGCCTGAAGACCCTCAAGGTCAGCGAGCCGCCCAAGCGCGGCGCCGGCATCAAGGTGCCTGACGTCGCGACCCTGGTGGACAAGCTCAAGAACGAAGCCAAAGTGATCTGAGGAAGACAACGACATGACCGCACTTGTTATTGCCGAACACGACCACGCGACCGTCAAGCCCGCGACCCTCAACACCGTGACCGCGGCCCTGGCCTGCGGCGGCGACGTGCACGTGCTCGTCGCCGGTGCCAATGCCGCCGAAGCCGGCAAGGCCGCTGCGCAGATCGTGGGCGTCAGCAAAGTCATCGTGGCCGACAGCCCCAGCCTGGCCGAGAACCTGGCCGAGAACGTCGCCGCCCAGGTGCTGGCGATCGCTTCCAACTACAGCCACATCCTGTTCCCCTCGACTGCCAACGGCAAGAACGTCGCGCCGCGCGTGGCCGCCAAGCTCGACGTGGCGCAGATCTCCGACATCACCAAGGTCGAAAGCCCCGACACCTTCGAGCGCCCGATCTACGCCGGCAACGCCATCGCCACCGTGCAGAGCAGCGACGCCACCAAGGTGATCACCGTGCGCACCACCGGCTTCGACGCCGCAGCCGCCACCGGTGGCAGCGCGAGCGTTGAAACGGCCGAAGGCGTGGCCGATTCGGGCAAGTCCAGCTTCGTGGGCCGCGAAGTCACCAAGAGCGACCGCCCCGAACTCACCGCCGCCAAGATCATCGTCTCGGGCGGCCGGGCCTTGGGCAGCGCCGAGAAGTTCACCGAAGTGATGACGCCCTTGGCCGACAAGCTCAACGCGGGCCTGGGCGCGAGCCGCGCCGCGGTGGACGCGGGCTACGCCCCCAACGACTGGCAAGTGGGCCAGACCGGCAAGATCGTCGCGCCGCAGCTGTACATCGCCGCGGGCATCTCGGGCGCGATCCAGCATCTGGCCGGCATGAAGGACTCCAAGGTGATCGTGGCGATCAACAAGGACGAAGAGGCGCCGATCTTCTCGGTGGCCGACTACGGGCTGGTGGCCGACCTGTTCACGGCGGTGCCGGAACTGGTGAAGGCGCTCTGATCGCATCGCTGCACTGAGCCGGAGGGCATCGTTCGCGATGCCCTTTTCGTATCCGCTGTATCTGGAGACAAGACATGAGCTACACCGCCCCCCTCAAGGACATGCTGTTCGACATCGAGCACCTGGCCAACATCGGCGAGATCGCCAGGCTGCCGGGCTTCGAGGACGCCGGCCTCGAAACCGCGCAGGCCGTGCTCGAGGAATGCGCGCGCTTCAACCAGGACGTGGTCGCGCCGCTGAACATCGAGGGCGACCGCAACCCCTCGTCCTTCAAGGACGGCCAGGTCGCGACCACGCCGGGCTTCAAGGAAGCCTTCGCGCAGTACGTGTCGGGCGGCTGGCAGGGCCTGCAGCATCCGGCGGACTTCGGCGGCCAGGGCCTGCCCAAGACCATCGGCGCGGCCTGCGGCGAAATGCTCAACTCGGCCAACATGAGCTTCGCGCTGTGCCCGCTCTTGAGCGACGGCGCCATCGAGGCGCTGCTCACGGCCGGCTCCGACGAGCTCAAGGCGGTGTACCTCGAAAAGCTCGTGAGCGGCCAGTGGACCGGCACCATGAACCTCACCGAGCCGCAGGCCGGCAGCGACCTTGCGCTGGTGCGCAGCCGCGCCGAACCGCAGCCCGACGGCACCTACAAGGTCTTCGGCACCAAGATCTTCATCACCTACGGCGAGCACGACATGGCCGAGAACATCGTGCACCTGGTGCTCGCACGCGTGACCGGCGCGCCCGAAGGCGTGAAGGGCATCAGCCTGTTCGTGGTGCCCAAGTTCCTCGTCGGCAAGGACGGGTCGCTGGGTGCGCGCAACGACGTGCACTGCGTGAGCATCGAGCACAAGATGGGCATCAAGGCCTCGCCCACCGCCGTGCTGCAGTACGGCGACCATGGCGGTGCCGTGGGTTATCTCGTCGGCCAGGAGAACCGCGGCCTCGAGTACATGTTCATCATGATGAACTCGGCCCGCTATGCCGTGGGCATGCAGGGCATCGCGATTGCCGAGCGCGCCTACCAGCACGCCGTGGCCTACGCCAAGGACCGCGTGCAGAGCCGCCCGGTCGATGGTTCGATGAACGCGAGCGCGCCCATCATCCACCACCCCGACGTCAAGCGCATGCTGATGACGATGCGCGCCTACACCGAAGGCTGCCGCGCCATGGCCTCGGTGGCCGCGGCCGCGTACGACGCCGCGCACCACCACCCCGATGCCGAGGCGCGCAAGCAGAACCAGGCCTTCTACGAATTCATGGTGCCGCTCGTGAAGGGCTACAGCACCGAGATGAGCCTGGAAGTGACCTCGCTCGGCGTGCAGGTGCATGGCGGCATGGGCTTCATCGAGGAGACCGGTGCGGCGCAGTACTACCGCGACGCCAAGATCCTCACGATCTACGAGGGCACCACCGCCATCCAGGCCAACGACCTCGTGGGCCGCAAGACCGCGCGCGACGGCGGCCAGACCGCCAAGGCCATTGCCGCGCAGATCGAGAAGACCGAAGCCGAGCTGTCCAAGAGCGGCAGCCCCGCCGCGGCCGCCGTCCTCAAGCGCCTGAAGCCTGCGCGCGAAGCCTTCATCGAAGTGGTCGACTTCGTCGCGGGCCAGACCAAGGCGTCGCCCAACGCGGTGTTCGCGGGCAGCGTGCCCTACCTGATGCTCGCGGGCAACCTCGTGGCCGGCTGGCAGCTGGCGCGCTCGCTGATCATTGCAGCGGACCTGGCGTCGCGCAGTGTCGACGTGGACTTCATGCAGGCCAAGATCGCGACCGCGCGCTTCTATGCCGAGCACATCCTGAACAGGGTGCCCGGGCTGCGCGACAGCATCGTCGATGGCGCCGAGAGCGTCACGGCACTGGCGCTCGACGCCTTCTGACCCACGGCCCCGTGTCGCCCAGCTGACGGGCGATGCGGGCCTTCCTCTTATATAAAACCGAACCCCATTCCCGGAGAAGACATGTCCAAGCTGCCCCCCGTGCTCGCGAACCTGCCGCTGCCGATCATCGGCTCGCCGCTGTTCATCATCAGCAACCCCAAGCTCGTGATCGCGCAATGCAAGGCCGGCGTGGTCGGCTCGATGCCGGCGCTCAACGCGCGCCCCGCGGCGCAGCTCGAAGACTGGCTGGCCGAGATCACCGAGGAGCTCGCGGCCTACAACAAGGCCAACCCCGACAAGCCCGCCGCGCCCTTTGCCATCAACCAGATCGTGCACAAGAGCAACGACCGGCTCGAGCACGACATGGAGATGGTCGTGAAGTACAAGGTGCCGATCGTCATCACCTCGCTGGGCGCGCGCACCGACGTGAACGATGCGGTGCACAGCTACGGCGGCGTCACGCTGCACGACATCATCAACAACAAGTTCGCGCAGAAGGCGATCGAGAAGGGCGCCGACGGCATCATTGCCGTGGCGGCCGGGGCTGGCGGCCATGCGGGCGTGAAGAGCCCGTTCGCGCTGGTGCAGGAAATCCGCCAGTGGTTCGACGGCCCCATCGCGCTGTCGGGCTCCATCGCCACCGGCGGCGCGGTGCTCGCGGCGCAGGCCATGGGCGCCGACTTCGCCTACATCGGCACCGCCTTCATCGCCACCGAGGAGGCGCGCGCGAGCGAGGAATACAAGCAGGCGATCGTCGACGGCAACTCGGACGACATCGTCTACTCCAGCCTCTTCACCGGCGTGCACGGCAACTATCTTGCGCCGAGCATCGTCAAGGCCGGCATGGACCCGGCCAACCTGCCCGAAGGCGACGTCAAGACCATGAACTTCGGCGGCGGCGAGGGCAGCAAGGCCAAGGCCTGGAAGGACATCTGGGGCTCGGGCCAGGGCATCGGCGCCGTCACCGAAGTGGCCAGCGCCGCGGCCTTCATCGAGAAGCTCAAGCGCGAGTACCAGCAAGCCAGGCAGCGGCTCGCCCTTTGAGCGGCGCGTGCGACCCGGCGCCTGCCGGGCTGCCCGCACAGCGCGGGCGGATGCCCCTGCTCGACATCGCCAAGGGCCTGGCCTGCGCGGTGATCGTCGGGCACCACCTGTCGCGCTACGGCGCGATGCCGGTGGGCGCCTTCCTGCTGGCGCCCGGATTGCTGGGCTGGCTGGCCAGTGACGGCCGGCTCGCGGTGCAGGTCTTCCTGGTGATTGCCGGCTTTCTTGCGGCTTCCAGCCTGGCGCCCGACGGCTTGCTGCGCGTGGAGCGGCCGATGGCGCGCATCCTGCAGCGCTACGGCCGGCTGGTCATGCCCTACCTGGCGGCGCTCACGGTGTCGGTGCTGGTGGCGGCCCTGGTGCGCCCCTGGATGGTGGGCGACGACGTGCCGGCCGCGCCGAGCATCGGCCAGTTGCTCGCGCACGGCTTGCTGATGCAGGACCTGCTGGGCTACGAGGCACTGTCCACGGGCGTCTGGTACGTGGCCATCGACTTCCAGCTGTTCGTGCTGGCGCTGGCGCTCATGGGGCTTCCCGCGATGCTGCGGCGGGCGCCGGCGGCGGCTGCAGCGGCTTCGTACGAGCGCTGGATTCCCGTGGCGCTGGTGCTGGCGGTGGCCACCGCTTCGCTGCTGCTCTTCAACCGCAATGCCGATCTCGACGGCACGGCGTTCTATTTCTTCGGTGCCTACGGGCTCGGCATGCTGGCCTTCTGGATCGGACGCGCGACGCGCGCGAGCACCTGGCGCAGTGCCATCGTGCTGCTCGCGCTGACCGGCGCGGGCGCGCTCGCGGTCGACTGGCGCAGCCGCATCGCCACCGCGCTGGTGAGCGCGCTGCTGATTGCCGTTGCGCAGCGCCGGGACTGGCTTTCGCTCGGTCGCCGGCCGGATGCGGCCATGCCCTTGCAGCGCCTGGGCCGCATGTCGTATTCGCTGTTCCTGATCCACTTTCCGGTGCTGCTGGCCACCAATGCGGCGGCGGCGCAGATGGGGCCGCACCCCGCCTGGTTCGATGCGCTGGGCCTGGCCGCCACCTTCGGGCTGTCGGTGGCAGCCGCGCAATTGCTGCACCGCAGGGTCGAGCTGCGGCCCGCGTCGTGGCGCGTGGTCGCGGCATTGTTCGCGGGCCTGCTGGTCAGCGGGATGCTCGTCTCGTTCTGACCTGAGCCGCCCGCGCCGGCAGCGCAGCGCGCCGGCCGTTTTCACTGAAATGGTTGCAAGAGGGCGCCGGAGCGGTCACGCTCCCGGCTGCTTCAGGGTTTCTCCGCCTTTGATAAGATTGCGAAAATTCAGTAAATACTGAAAATACAAAATATCAAGGAATGATCAAGCATCCTCCGCCACGGCCGCCGCTGCAGCTTTTTGCGCGGCCGGACGCCGCAAGCCTCGTACAAGGCGTGGCGGCGCTCACGTGGATTCCGCAGGCGGCGCTGCTGGCCATGGCCGTGCAGGGGCTGGCCTCGGGGCAGGGGATTGCGGCGGTGCAGTGGCCGGCTTGCGGCATCCTGCTGCTGGGCGTGCTGCGGGCCGTTTGCGAGGCATGGGGCGCGCGACGCATCTTCGGACACGCGCGGGCGCAACTCTCGGCCCTGCGTGCCCAGACTGCCCGGGCGCTGGCGGCCGGTTCGCCGCTGGACCGCGAGCGTGCCGAGTCCGGGCGCGCGGCCAGCGTGCTGGCCGAGCAGGCCGAAGCGCTGGTGCCGTATCTCGTGCGCTACCGGCCCGCGCGCTGGCGCGCCACGGTGGTTCCCATCGTCATCCTGGCGGCGGTGGCCAGCCTTTCGTGGGTGGCGGCGCTCGTGCTGCTGGTTGCCGCTCCGCTGATTCCGCTTTTCATGGCCATCGTCGGCTGGCGCGCCAAGGCCGCGAGCGAGGCGCAGATGGTCGAGATGGGCGGCATGAACGCCTTCCTGCTCGACCGCCTGCGCGGGCTGGCCACGCTGCGCGCGCTCGATGCGGTGGATGCCGCCGCCGGGCGGCTCGCGCAGGCGGCAGAGGCGCTGCGGGAACGGACCATGGCGGTGCTGCGCATCGCCTTTCTCTCGTCGGCGGTGCTGGAGCTTTTCTCGGCGCTGGGTGTGGCCATGGTGGCGGCCTACGTCGGCTTCCACCTGCTGGGCACCCTGGGCTTTGGCGCCTGGGGAAGCCAGTTGAGCCTGGGGGAAGGGCTGTTCATCCTGCTGCTTGCGCCGGCGTTCTTCGAACCGCTGCGCGAACTCTCGGCGGTCTGGCATGACCGCGCGGCCGGCGAGGCGGCACTGCAGGCACTCGACGCGTTGCAAAGGCGCGCATTGCCCCTGCCTGGAGCGCAGGCCCCGGTTGCACGTGCCGCAACAGGCGCGACACGCGTGGGCTCCGCACCCGCCATCGTGATCCGCGACCTGCATTTCGCGTGGCCGGCCGAAGAGCGCAAGGTCTTCGATGGTCTGGACCTGCGCATCGGGGCCGGCGAGCACGTGGCGCTCACTGGTGCGAGCGGCGCGGGCAAGACCGCGCTGCTGTCATTGCTGGCGGGGCTGCTGCCGGCCGCGCACGGCGACATCTCCATCGGCGGCGTGACGCTGTCCGATCACACCGCGGGTGCGCTGCGCCAGCGCATCGCCTGGATGGGGCAGAGGCCGCATGTGTTCGCGGGCTCGGTCGAGTCCAACGTCGCGCTCGGGCGCGCGGGCGTGGGCGCCTCGCAGGTTGCGGCGGCAATGCGCTTCGCCTCCCTCGAGACGGTGGCGCAGGCGCATCCGGGCGTGGCGCTGGGCGAGGGCGGCATCGGCCTGTCGGGCGGCGAGGCGGTGCGCCTGGCGCTGGCGCGCATCGCGGTCCACCCCCATGCGGACCTGCTGCTGGTGGACGAGCCCACCGCCCACCTCGACACCGAAACCGCCACCCAGGTGGCCGACGCGCTGCTGGCCCTGGCCCGCGGAAAGACCCTGGTCGTCGCCACGCACGACCCGGTGCTGGCGGCGCGCATGAACCGCTCGGTCCGTCTCGATGCCGAGCCGGCCGATGCCGCCTTGGAGCGCGCCGCATGAGCAGTTCCCAGGGTGGCTGGCGCGACCTCCGGCTGGTGCTGCGGCCGTTCCTGGCGGCGCAGCCCCGCGCGCTGCTGTGGGGCGGCGTGCTGGCGGCGGCCACCGTGCTGGCGGGCATGGCCTTGCTCGGCCTGTCGGGCTGGTTCATCACCGCGACGGCACTCGCGGGCCTGCATGCGGCCACGGCCTTCACCTTCGACGTGTTCATGCCCTCGGCCGGCATCCGGCTGTTGGCGCTCGGGCGCACCGCATCGCGCTACGGCGAGCGCCTGGTCACGCACGACGCAAGCTTCGGCGTGCTCGCGGCCTTGCGCGTGCGCCTGTTCCGCGGCTGGGCGCGCCCCGGCGCGGCGCTCCAGCTGGCGATGCGGCCATCGCGGCTCCTGTTCCGGCTGACTTCCGACATCGATGCGCTGGAGTCGCTCTACCTGCGGCTGCTCGTGCCCGCCGCCGCGGCGCTGGGCGCGGCGCTGCTCGCGGGCGTGGTGCTCGGGTTCATGCACGCCGGCGTGGGGCTCGCGCTGCTGCTGTGGCTGGTGGCCGCCGGCTGGGGTCTGGCGCTGTTCATCGCGCGGCGCGCCCGGCGTCCGGCGGTGCGCCGCGCGCATGGCATCGAGGCGCTGCGGGCGCGCACCGTCGACCTCGTCGCGGGCCAGACCGACCTGGTGATGGCGGGGCGTGCCGATGCGCAGCGCGAAGCACTGATGAATGCCGATGCGCGCCTGGCCAAGGCCGACCTCGCGCTGAACAGGCTCGAGACTTCGGCCGGCGCGGCCTACAACGTGGCCGGCACGCTGACACTGGTGGGCGTGCTGCTGGCGGTGGGTGTGCTCGTGGGCGAGGGCGCCATCGGCGCGCCTGCCGCGGCGCTCGGGCTGCTCGTGGCGCTGACGGCCACGGAGCCGTTCGCGGCCCTGCGGCGCGGCGCGCTCGATGCCGGCCGCACCTGGCTCGCGGTCGGGCGCCTCGCGCCGCGCCTGGCGCCTGACGAAGCGCGACCGGGTGTCGCCGTCGTTGAACCCGGCGCGGCTTGGGCGGTGAGTCTGGCCCACCTGAGTGCGGCGCACTTCGGCAGCGGCATTCCCGCGCTGAACGATGTCTCGCTGGCCATCGCGCCGGGCGAACGCGTGGCGCTCGTCGGCGCGAGCGGTGCGGGCAAGTCGACATTGCTCGCGGTGATTGCCGGAGAAGTAGCGCCGCTGGCCGGCAGCGTCAACGCTGAGCCGGCCTGCCTCCTGACCCAGCGCACCGAACTTTTCCAGGACAGCCTGCGAGACAACCTCCGGCTCGCCGATCCCGCCGCGGACGACGTCCGCCTGTGGAACGCATTGCAATCGGCCGGTCTCGCCAGTGACGTGCACTCCTTCCCCGCCGGACTCGATACCGCGCTGGGCGAAGGCGGCCTGGGCCTTTCGGGCGGGCAGTCGCGCCGGCTCGCGCTCGCGCGGTTGCTGCTGCGCCCGGTGCCGCTCTGGCTGCTCGACGAGCCCACCGAGGCGCTGGATGCCGCCATCGCACATGACGTGCTGCAGCGCCTGTACGCAGAGGCCGGCCCGCGCACGCTGCTGATCGCCACGCACCTGCGGCGCGAGGCCGCGCTGGCCGACCGCCTGGTGTGCATGCGCCAGGGCCGCATCGTTGCCGAACTGCGGCGCGGCAGCCCCGCCTTCGACGCCGCGCTCGACGCGCTGCGGCCCGACTGAACCGACAGAAGCCAAAGACCAAAAACAGGGAACACAAAAAGGAAGCCCCCATGGACCTCGACATCGTTGCGCTATCGCGCCTGCAGTTCGCCGCCACGGCGCTCTACCACTTTTTGTTCGTGCCGCTGACGCTCGGGCTGTCGATCATCCTCGCGGTCATGGAAACCGTCTACGTGATGACGGGCCGCGTGATCTGGCGCGACATGACCAAGTTCTGGGGCGTGCTGTTCGGCATCAACTTTGCGATGGGCGTGGCCACCGGCGTGGTGATGGAGTTCCAGTTCGGCATGAACTGGAGCTACTACAGCCACTACGTCGGCGACATCTTCGGCGCGCCGCTGGCCATCGAGGGGCTGATGGCCTTCTTCATGGAAGCCACCTTCGTGGGCCTGTTCTTCTTCGGCTGGGACAAGCTCTCCAAGGTGGGCCACCTGGTCGCGACCTGGGCCGTGGCCATCGGCTCCAACTTCTCGGCGCTGTGGATCCTCATTGCCAACGGCTGGATGCAGAACCCCGTGGGCGCGGCCTTCAATCCGCAGACCATGCGCATGGAGGTGACGGACTTCTTCGCGGTGCTGACCAACCCCGTGGCGCAGGCCAAGTTCGTGCACACCGTGTCGGCGGGCTATGTGTGCGCGGCGGTGTTCGTGCTCGGCGTGTCGGCCTGGTACGTGCTCAAGGGCCGCCACCTCGAATTGGCCAAGCGCTCGATGACGGTCGCGGCCTCGTTCGGCCTGGCGGCGTCGCTGTCGGTGGTGGTGCTGGGCGACGAGAGCGGCTACCTGTCGACCGAACACCAGAAGATGAAGCTCGCCGCCATCGAGGCCATGTGGGAGACGCATCCCGCGCCTGCGGCGTTCACCGCCTTCGGCTTCCCCGACCAGGAAGCGCGCGAGACGCACTACGCCATCCATATTCCGGCGGTGATGGGGCTGATCGGCACGCGCTCGCTCAATACCGTGATCCCCGGCATCGACGAGCTCGTGAAGCGCGCCGAGGTGCGCATCCGCGAAGGCATCAAGGCCTACGACGCGCTGCAGCAGATCCGCGCCGCCGGCAGTACGCAAGCCGTGCCGCAGGGCGTGCGCGATGCCTTCGAGAACGGCGGCACCGACATGGGCTATGCGCTGCTGCTCAAGCGCTATGTCGACGACCCGCGCAACGCCACGCCCGAGCAGATCGCCAAGGCCGCATGGGACACCGTGCCGCAGGTGGCGCCGCTGTTCTGGCTGTTCCGGATCATGGTGGGCATCGGCATGCTGCTGATCGTGCTGACGGCCACCTTCTTCGTGCTTTCGGCGCGGCGCCGGCTCGACCGCCACCGCTGGCTGCTCAGGGCCGCGGTGCTGGCCATCCCGCTGCCGTGGATCGCCATCGAGTCCGGCTGGCTGGTGGCCGAGTTCGGCCGCCAGCCCTGGGTGATCGAAGGCGTGCTGCCAACGGCGGTGGCGGTGTCGAACCTGGGCGTGAAGACGCTGCTCATCACGCTTGGCGGCTTCATCGCGATCTACACCACGCTCTTCATCATCGAGATGAAGCTGCTGCTCAAGGTGATACGCAAGGGGCCGGAGGCCGAGCATGCACCCGATGTCGGCGAAGCCCGGTCCCATGTTCCGCCAGTTCGCGCCATGGCGGCGCCAGGGAGTTCCTCATGATCCTGCATCAACTCATCGACTACGACACGCTTCGAATCATCTGGTGGGCGCTGATCGGCGTGCTGCTGGTCGGCTTTGCCGTGACTGACGGCTTCGACCTGGGAAGCGGCATCCTGCTGCCGTTTGCCGCGCGCACCGACCTCGAGCGTCGCCTGGTCATCAACAGCGTGGGCCCGGTATGGGAGGGCAACCAGGTGTGGCTGATCGTTGGCGGCGGCTCGATCTTCGCGGCCTGGCCGCAGCTGTACGCGGTGTCGTTCTCGGGCTTCTACCTGGCGATGTTCGTGATTCTCACGGCGCTCATCCTGCGGCCCGTGGCCTTCAAGTTCCGCAGCAAGCGCGAGGAGCCGGCCTGGCGCGCGCGCTGGGACGCGGTGCTTTTCTTCAGCGGCCTGGTGCCCGCGCTGATCTTCGGTGTGGCTGTGGGCAACGTGCTGCAGGGCGTGCCGTTCCGCTTCGCGGCGGACATGCACATCCACTACGACGGCAGCTTCTTCGCGCTGCTCAATCCGTTCGCGCTGCTGTGCGGGCTGGTGTCGGTGGCGATGATGGTCGCGCACGGCGCGGCGTGGCTGCAGCTCAAGACCGCGGGCCCGGTGGCCGAGCGCGCGCGCCTCTATGGCAGCGTTGCCGCGGTGGCCGGCATCGCGCTGTATGCGCTGGCGGGCATGTGGATGGCCTCGGCCATCGGCGGCTACCGCATCACGAGCGCGGCCCAGATGGTGGGGCCGTCCAATCCGCTCCTGAAGACCGTCGAGCTGCACGCAGGTGCATGGCTTGCCAACTATGCGGCCCATCCCTGGACCATGGCCGCGCCGGCGGCGGGCTTTGCCGGCCTGCTGGGGGCGCTCGGGGGCCTGCTGCTGCGCCGGCCCGTGCTCGCGCTGCTGGCGGCCGCGCTCGGCATTGCCGGCATCATCCTGAGCGTGGGCGCATCGATGTTCCCGTTCATCCTGCCGTCGTCGATCGACCCGCGCGCGAGCCTCACGGTGTGGGACGCATCATCGAGCCACCTCACGCTCTTCATCATGCTGGTGGTCACGGGCATCTTCATTCCCATCATCGTGGCCTACACCACCTGGGTCTACCACGTGCTGTGGGGCAAGGTCGACGAAAAGGCGATCCGCGAAGAGAGCGGACACGCGTACTGAACGGAGCAAAAAATATGTGGTACTTCGCCTGGATTCTCGGCCTGCCGCTGGCGGCCGCCTTCGCTGTTCTCAACGCGATGTGGTACGAACTGATGGACGACGACGCCATTCGCAAGGAGAAGCTCGCGCTGCCCGAAGCGCCGCAGGGGCAGGAGCGGCTCTGACAAAAGGCCGCTCAGCCGGCGGCCGGCTTTTTCTTCTTGGGCGTGCTGCCGGTGATGCGGTCCTTGAGGCTCAGCACCTTGGTCACGGTGGCGCCCATGCCCATCAGCTGCATCGCGGTTTCGGGCGCGAGCCGCTGGACGTCGTCGAACCACTTCATGAGCCGGTCGATCAGGTCGTGCATCTCGCGCATGCGCTCCTGCGCGTGGCGCTCGGCATCGCTTGCGGGCGATTCGAGCAGCGCGTTGCGCAGCATCGAAAGCGTCGGCTCGATCTCGCGGCGGCGGCGCTCCTCGGCCAGCACGCGAAAGATCTCCCACACATCCGCCGGCGCCTCGAAATACTCGCGCCGGTCGCCCGGTTGATGGCGCAGATGCACCAGCCGCCACGCCTGCAGTTCCTTCAGGCCCATGCTCACGTTGGAGCGCGAGAACTCCAGCAGCTCGGCAATCTCGTCGGCATTGAGCGCATGCTCGGAAATGAAGATCAGCGCATAGATCTGGCCGACGGTGCGGTTGATGCCCCACTTGCTGCCCATCTCGCCGAAGTGGGCGACGAACTGGCGGCTGAGCGGGGGAAGGGTGGCGGTGGGCATCCGCAGATTTTCGTTGCGAATTGCTGTAGCTTCAAGAAAGACTGAATCTTTCCGGCACAGAAGGATGTGTTTCGTCCCGCCAAGGTGAATTCCCGATCCATCAGTTGCCGCGTCCGACTTCGGCGTGCGCTTGAACCCCGACTGCGCGCTGTACCGCCCCTTTCCCAGATGAGCGCCCCTAGACCCACGGCGTCGGCGGCGGAATCTCGCACACCGGCTCGACGTCGATGCTCTTGAAGTCGGCCGGCGAGACGATCTCCAGGTATTCCATGTCGGGCGAGTAGTCGAACAGGAAGTGCCGGATGCCCGGCCGCTGGTGCACCACGTCGCCGGCCTCGACCCGCGTTTCCTTGTCCTCGTACATGAAGCGGGCCCAGCCCTTGAGCATGATCACGATCTGGAAGTCGGCCTCGTGGCGGTGCCAGCCGGTGCCCGTTTCCGGTGCCATGTTGGCCTTGACGAGGTGCGCGATGACCTTGCCGTTGGTGGCCTCGGCAATGCCAAGGTCGCGGTAAAGGAAGAAATCGCGCAGGCCGCCCGAGACGTACTCGGTGTCGCCGGGCTTGACGTGGGAGAACTGGGTGGCGGTTCGGTCCAGCATGGGGCGCTCCTTCGCGGCAGTGGTGGTGATGGTGCGGCACGCATAAAGCGTTCCCAAAGGCATCCGCTGCGAAGGGCTGATGCGGGCATCGCTTGACGCCCCCGCGGTGCGGCCGGATACTCAACCACATGGTTCACTCAGACAATGCCACGCTCGACGCCGTCTTTGCCGCGCTCTCCGACCCCACGCGCCGCACGGTGCTGGAGACCCTGGGCGAGCGCAGCCTCAGCGTGACCGAGCTGGCCGAGCCGCATGGCATGTCGCTGACCGGCTTCATGAAGCACCTGCGGGTGCTGGAGGACGCCGGGCTCATCTCGCGCACGAAAGAGGGCCGCATCGTGCGCTGCGAGCTCTCGCCGCGCCCCATGCAGGAGGCTGCCGTGTGGTTGTCGCGCTATGAGAAATTCTGGACCGGGCGCCTCGATGCACTGGCGCGCTTTCTCTACCACCAAGAGGAGACCGAATGGCAAAAGCTGCCGCCCCCGCCACCGAGCGACCCTCGCTCACCCTCCGCAGGCACTACCCCGTCGCCCCCGAAAAAGTCTGGCGCGCGTGGACCGACCCGCAAGCGCTGAAGGCCTGGTTCGGCCCTGAGGAAATCGTTGCCGTGCCGCTGGCCGAAGTCGACCTGCGCGTGGGCGGGCGCTTTCGGGTGGCCATGCGCGCGGCCGACGGCCAGACGCACGACGTGAGCGGCACCTACCTGGAGCTCGTGCCCAACCGCAAGCTGGTCTTCAGCTGGGCCTGGCGCAGCACGCCGGAGCGCGAGTCGCGCGTCACGGTGCGCATCGAGCCCGACGGCAATGGCTGCGAACTGGTCCTGCTGCACGAGCAGTTCTTCGACGAGGCCGCGCGCGACGGGCACAGCCATGGCTGGACCGGCGCCATGGGCAAGCTCGGGAAGTGGCTGGCAGGGCAGCAGCAGGGCGCCTGAGCGGCTTTCACGCATTGCCGGCGCGCTGGCGAAGACCCATACTGGGGCCTCCACGACGAGACGACGAACGGAGCCTCCCATGAGCAACGAACTTCGCAAGAAGCTGCACGACCTGGCGGAACTGGCCGACAACACCTCGGACCCGCAGACCAAGGCCATCGTCGAGGCCATACGGCTGCAGACTGCCGTGCTGAACGAACGGCTCTTTGCCATCGAACTGCAGCTGGGCACGCTCATCAGGCGCACGGAAAACACGACGGACTGAGTGGCCGCCGCTTTGTAGGGATAATCCCCACCATGAGCGGCAACACCTTCGGAACTCTCTTCGCGGTCACCAATTTCGGCGAGTCGCACGGCCCGGCCATCGGCTGCGTCATCGACGGCTGCCCGCCGGGCATGGAACTGAGCGAGGCCGACATCCAGGGCGACCTCGACCGCCGCCGCCCCGGCACCAGCCGCCACGTCACCCAGCGCAACGAGCCCGACGCGGTGCAGATCCTTTCCGGCGTCTACGAAGGCAAGACCACCGGCACCCCGATTGCGCTGCTGATCCAGAACACCGACCAGCGCAGCAAGGACTACGGCCAGATCGCCCAGCAGTTCCGCCCCGGCCACGCCGACTTCACCTACTGGAAGAAATACGGCATCCGCGATCCGCGCGGCGGCGGGCGCTCTTCGGCGCGGCTCACGGCGCCCATGGTGGCGGCGGGCGCGGTCGCCAAGAAGTGGCTGGCCGAAAAATACGGCATGGTGTTTCGCGGCTGCATGACACAGATCGGCGAGATCGCCATTCCGTTCGAGAGCTGGGACCACGTGCCCGCCAACCCCTTCTTCGCGCCGATGGCCGACGTGAGCGAGCTCGAGGCCTACATGGACCGCCTGCGCAAGGCCGGCGACTCCTGCGGCGCGCGCATCCGCGTCACGGCCGGCAACGTGCCCATCGGTTTGGGCGAACCGCTGTTCGACAAGCTCGACGCCGAGATCGCCTACGCGATGATGGGCATCAACGCCGTGAAGGCGGTGGAGATCGGCGCCGGCTTCGAGAGCATCACGCAGCGCGGCACCACGCACGGCGATTCGATCACGCCCACGGGCTTCGTCACCAACAACGCGGGTGGCATCCTGGGCGGCATCAGCTCGGGGCAAGACCTCGAAGTGAGCATCGCGATCAAGCCCACCAGCTCGATCATCAGCCCGCGCCAGTCCATCGACATCCACAACAACCCGGTCGAGGTGGTCACCAAGGGCCGCCACGATCCGTGCGTCGGCATTCGCGCGACGCCCATCGCCGAGGCCATGCTTGCGCTGGTGGTCATGGAGCACGTGCTGCGCAACCGCGCGCAGTGCGGCGATGTGCAAACGCAAGCCGAGAAGCCGGAATCCGCCTCGCCGCAGGCGTCCTTTCTCTAGTGTCTACCGCGCCGCCTGTGGCCGCCGGGCGCGGCCACCTGCTGGCGTTCGCTGGTCTGTCGGCCAGCTATTTCGCGCACATCGGTTTCTTCAACCCGTACCTGCCGCTGTGGCTCAAGGACCTGGGGCTGCCGATCTTCACGATCAGCCTGCTGGCCTCGGTGCAGTCGATCACGCGCGTGTTCGCGCCCTATGCCTGGGGCGCGCTCAGCGACCACACGGGGCAGCGCGTGAAGCTGCTGCGCTTCAGCGCCGCGGTGGCGCTCGCCAGCTCCTTCGGGCTCTGGTGGCATGGCGGCGCCTGGTGGCTGGCGCTGGTGCTGCTGGTGATGTTCACCCACACAAGCTCGATGATGTCGCTCACCGAAGCCGCCATGGCGCAGCTGGTGGCGGGCGACTGGGGGCGCTACGGGCGCATCCGGCTCTGCGGCTCGGCCGGCTTCCTGGTGACCGTGTTCTTTGCGGGCGAATGGTTCGAGCGCTTCGGCATGAAGCACTTTCCGGCCTGGGCCGCGGGCACGCTGGCTGTCGTGCTGATCGCGACCATGAAGCTGCCCGACATCCGCGAGCCGGTGGCGGCGCACGACGCGGCCAGGGAGCCGATCGGCCCGGTGCTGCGCATTCCGGCGGTGCGGTGGTTCTTCGCATCGCTGTTCTTCCAGGTGATGTCGCACTTCTCGGTCTATGCCTTCTTCTCGCTGTACCTCGATTCGCTGGGCTACGGCAAGAGCGTCATCGGCCTGCTGTGGGCGCTGTCGGTGGTGGCCGAGATCGTCTGGTTCTTCCTGCAGGGGCGGCTCATCGGCCTCTTGCCGATGCCGCGCTGGATGCTGGTGTGCGGCATTGCCGCCGTGGCGCGGCTGGGCCTCACGGCCGGGCTGGGCGGCTCGATCGCGGCGCTCGTCGTCGCGCAATGGCTGCATGCGCTGAGCTTTGCGGCGCACCACACGACGTGTATCGCCGTGGTGTCGCGCCGCTTTCCAGGCCGGCTGCGCGGGCGGGGGCAGGCGCTCTTCACCGTGATCGGCTACGGGTTCGGTGGTGTGCTGGGCGTGCTGCTCGGTGGTGCGGTGGCGCAGGAGCTGGGGTACCGGACCATGTTCGCGCTGGCGGCTGTGCTGGCGGCGGTGGGGAGCCTGTGTGCCTGGCGGGTGGTGAGGCTGGAGGGGGCGGCAACGCGCGCCGCCTAGCACTCACGCAAAAAGAAAGCCGCGTTGCACCGCAATTGCGGCACGACGCGGCGTGCGTGATGTGAACGGCACCGGCCTATGCCGGCGCCGTGCAATCAGGGCACCAGGCCGATCTGGAGGTAGCCGGTGACCGGGTTGGTGCGCGCACCCACGACGACCGACAGCGTACCGTCCTGCATCGCGAAATAGCGGTCGGTGCCTGCAAAGTTGATGCCCTTCAGCGCGGGAATCGAGGCGCTCGCCACATTGAGGCCATAGCTGACGTTGGAGACGGTGCCATCAGGCTTGGTCAGCGCTGCGGTATACGTCGTCGCATCGAAGCCGAGAGTGCCCCAGGTGCCATTGTTGTCTCCACCGCGCGCCGTGGTGTTGAGCCACGTCGACGAATCGACAAGGCCGATGCGGAAGATGGAGTCGTTCGGCGCAACGGAGTTGATGCCCGCCGCGACGTAGACCTTCTTTCCGTCCACCATGATGACCGCCAGAGCACCCTTGTCGCTCGCATTGGCCACGTTCACGGTGCTCCACGACCCGGCGGACGAACCCGCCGAAATGGCGTAGGTTGCGATCGAGGCAGGTGGGCAGGCTGCAATGGAGGTGATGCCAACCTCATTGCACATGAGCAGCGATGTACCGCCTCCCGTCACTTGAACCTGGCGGATCTGCGAGTCGATCACGCCCGGCCGCATATTGATGCCGAAGCGGATGTAGATCCCGTCGAGCGCACTCTGGGTCGTCACGATGGCGCGGGACCCGATGAACGGCTGGACAGCGTAGCTGCCCGGGACCTGTGCAACCTGGAACGGGAACGAGCCCACCACGGCGTCGGTGATCAGCCGGAAACGGCTGTTGTTCGTCGCCGCGGTATTGCGCGAACTCTTGAAGACATAGGTTCCGGTCTGCGCAGCATCGGCGCTGAACGAGTCCGACACGGCAAGGCCGGTCTCGTCGGTCATCACGTACGACATCGTGTCGAAATTGAGCGCGAGCGTCTGCTGGCTGCCGTTCGTCGCGTACACCTTGTAAGACAGGTTCCGGGCGTCGCCTGCGGCAACATTGAAGACCGTGTCCTTGGTCAAGGCTGCATTGGCCGTCGCCTTCGCGCTGACGGTAAACACGCTGGCCGCATTGGTGTTGTTCGCAATCTGCGCAGACCACTTGGTGCTGGAAATATCCGCATTGCGCAGGCTCACGGAACCGGCAGGGTCGGAACTGCTGGTCCAGTCCGAGCCAAGGTTCGGGGTCACCGTGATCACGTCACCCGGCTTGATGGAGTACTTGCCGTCCCCATTGGCCGTCGCGGAACTGCCATTGACCTGAACCGTCACGCCCAAGGTGGCCGCGGGCAGGATCGGAAACGGCAATCCGCCGCCCCCGCCGCCACCACCACCTCCTCCACATCCCCCCAACGCCCCGACCAAAGCGGCCGCGGCGGAAAAATAAAACCATTTCATTACATTTATTCCATTTTTTGATTGATGTCGCCACCCATCGGAAGACAGGCCCCTCGACTGTCAGATCGTAAATGAATACAGAGAAATGTAAGAATTTATAGGCATTCGGGATATCCCGAACGATGTCTCATCCGCGTCTCCGAGGTGCGCAGGCGGTGTCGACTTTGCCGGCAATTGGATGGGTCTTCGTATTGCCGCTTGCCATAAATCGATACTTAAAATAATTGCACACAAGGAGGCGGGCATGAAGCTCAAATTGAAAACAAAAATCTTATTTCCTGATTTGCTGGCTGTTGAAGCGCGAGGCGCCAAGCCGTCGGCGCGCATTTGCGCAAATTGCAGGATCGCCGCTCAATACAAGAATCCGGGCAAATAAAAAACCATGAGCGCCCAACAAATCATCCTCGACCACGACAAATGGCGCAAAGGCCTCGGCGGCGCGCCCGCGGGGCTGGCCGGCCAAAGCGATGCCAATGCCTATGCGGGGCTCGACCTGGAGACGGCGCAATTCGCCTCGTCGTCCTTCGCGGGCAGCAGCTTCACGGACACGGTCTTCCGGCACGCCGGCTGGATCGCCTGCCAGTTCGACGGCTGCAGCTTCACGCGCTGCAATTTCGAGCACATTGCCATGGTGGATTGCGTGTTCACGCGCTGCGCCTTCGACCATGCGCAATTCAGCCAGAGCTCGCTTCGCGGCTGCCGCTTTGTCCAGTGCACATGGAACGGCATGAACTTCGACGGCAGCGACTGGCGGAACGTGCAGGTGCTGGAATGCAAGGGAACGGACGTGCACGCCAGGAACCTGCGCGGCGAGCAGGTCGACTTCACGAACAGCTATTTCGAGCAGCTCGAATTCGAGGGCGCCTTGCTCAACAACAGCCGGTGAAGGGGCCGGAAACGGGGGACGCGGCCGAGCCCCGCAACCCCGGGTTTTCGATAACTAAAACCACTTGATTTAGTCGCTCCCCTCATCGATAGTCTCCCTGCGTCCGGCCGCCGCTCCATTGCACAGAGGGCACGCGGCCGGTTATCCAGCCCTGCGGGCGCCTGCCGCCCGCCAACGAACGTACGGAGACAAACCATGTTCAGCTCCCGCTCCATCCTGGCCATGGCGGCCATGTCCCTGGCTGCATCGTCCGCCGCCTTTGCCGCCGACCAGCCCGTCATCGGCCTGGTCACCAAGACCGAGACCAATCCCTTCTTCGTCAAGATGAAGGAGGGCGCGCAGGAAGAAGCCAAGAAGCTCGGCGCCAAGCTGCTCTCCGGCTCGGGCAAGGCCGACGGCGACAACGCGGGCCAGATCACCGCCATGGAAAACATGATTGCCGCGGGTGCCAAGACCATCCTGATCACGCCGAGCGATGCCAAGGCCATCGTGCCGGCGATCAAGAAGGCGCGCGACAAGGGCGTGATGGTGATCGCGCTCGACAGCCCGGCCGATCCGCCAGATGCGACCGATGCACTCTTTGCCACCAACAACTACACGGCCGGCGTGCTGATCGGCGAATACGCCAAGGCCGCGATGGCCGGCAAGCCCGCCAAGATCGTCGCGCTCGACCTGCTGCCGGGCCACCCGGTGGGCGCGCAGCGGCACAACGGCTTCATGAAGGGCTTCGGCCTGCCGGCCAACGACGCCAAGTCGAACGAGCTGTCGAAGGCGCCCGAGATCGTCTGCATGGCCGACAGCTTCGGCGACCAGGCCAAGGCGCAGACCGCAATGGAAAACTGCCTGCAGAAGGCGCCCGAGGTGAACCTGGTCTACACCATCAACGAACCCGCCGCGGCCGGTGCCTACAACGCGCTGAAGCGCGCGGGCAAGGAGAAGGGCGTGCTGATCGTCTCGGTGGACGGCGGCTGCCAGGGCATCAAGGACACCAGCGCCGGCATCATCGCCGCCACCTCGCAGCAATACCCGCTCAAGATGGCCGCCATGGGCGTGGCGGCGGGCGTGGAGTTTGCCAAGACGGGCAAGAAGGCCTCGGGCTACGTCGACACGGGCGTGACCCTGATCGCCGGCAAGAGCGTGCCGGGCGTCGACAGCAAGGACACCAAGACCGGTGCCGAGCTGTGCTGGGGCAAGAAGTAAGCATCGGAGCGTTTTGATGGCGAAATCTCCGAAGCACCACATCCCGTGGGGCGCCCTGGGGCCGTGGCTGGCTCTGCTTGGCGCATGCATCTTCTTTGCGACCCAGTCCGACCGTTTCCTCACGGGGGACAACCTCTCGCTGATCCTGCAGCAGGTGATGGTGGTCGGCGTGATCGCCATCGGCCAGACGCTGATCATCCTCACGGCGGGCATCGACCTGTCGTGCGGCATGGTGATGGCGCTGGGCGGCATCATCATGAGCAAGTTCGCGACCGAGCTCGGGCTGCCGGTGCCGGTGGCCATTCTTTGCGGCATCGGCGTGACCACGCTGTTCGGCCTGGTCAACGGCCTCTTGGTCACGCGCATCAAGCTGCCGCCCTTCATCGTGACCTTGGGCACGCTGAACATCGCCTTCGCGATCACGCAGCTGTATTCGTCCTCGCAGACCGTCACCGACCTGCCCGCCGGCCTCACGGGCCTGGGCACCACCTTTGCCGTCGGCGGCGCCGCGGTGGCCTGGGGCGCGGTGCTGATGCTGGTGCTCTATGCGCTCGCGTGGTTCGTGTTGCGCGAGACGGCCGCGGGGCGGCATATCTACGCGGTGGGAAACAACGCAGAAGCCACGCGCCTGGTGGGCATTCCCACGCAGCGCGTGCTGCTGGGCGTTTACGTGGCGGCGGGCGCGCTCTACGGCATTGCCTCGCTGCTGTCGGTGGCGCGCACCGGCGTGGGCGACCCGAACGCGGGGCAGACCGAGAACCTCGACGCCATCACGGCGGTGGTGCTCGGCGGCACCAGCCTGTTCGGCGGCCGCGGCGTGGTGCTGGGCTCGCTGATCGGCGTGCTGATCGTGGGCGTGTTCCGCAACGGGCTCACGCTGATGGGCGTGTCCTCGATCTACCAGGTGCTGGTGACGGGCGTGCTCGTGATTTTGGCGGTGGCGGCAGACCAGCTGTCGCGCCGGGGAGCCCGCTGATGAATGCCGTCGCAAACCCCAAGATCGTGATGCAGGCCCGGGGCCTGGTGAAGCGCTATGGCCAGGTCACGGCGCTCGACGGTGT
The DNA here is from genome assembly GCF_041154435.1 of Variovorax sp. V116. Taxonomy (NCBI): domain Bacteria; kingdom Pseudomonadati; phylum Pseudomonadota; class Betaproteobacteria; order Burkholderiales; family Comamonadaceae; genus Variovorax; species Variovorax sp. V116. Next base: position 3,404,899 of record NZ_AP028661.1, on the reverse strand, counting down.
CGACTTCGAGCTGCGCGAAGGAGAAATCCTCGCGGTGATCGGCGACAACGGCGCGGGCAAGTCGTCGCTGATCAAGGCGCTGTCGGGCGCCATCGTGCCCGACGAGGGCGAGATCCTGCTCGACGGCTCGCCGGTGCACTTCCGCAACCCGCTCGATGCGCGGCGCGCGGGCATCGAGACGGTCTACCAGGACCTGGCCGTGGCGCCCGCCATGACCATCTACGAGAACCTCTTTCTCGGCCGCGAGCTGCGTCGCCCGGGCTTCCTGGGCAACATGCTGCGCATGCTCGACAAGAAGAAGATGCTGCACGAAAGCGCGGCCCGCATGGCGGACCTGAAGGTCGGCATCCAGTCGATGACGCAGGCGGTGGAAACGCTCTCGGGCGGCCAGCGCCAGTGCGTGGCGGTGGCGCGCAGCGCGGCCTTCGCGCGGCACGTGGTCATCATGGACGAGCCCACCGCCGCGCTTGGCGTGAAGGAGGGCAACATGGTGCTCGAGCTGATCCGCCGCGTGCGCGACCGCGGCCTGCCGGTGGTGCTCATCAGCCACAACATGCCGCATGTGTTCGAGGTGGCCGACCGCATCCACGTGGCGCGCCTGGGCAGGCGAGCGGCGGTGCTCAACCCCAAGAACATCAGCATGAGCGACACGGTGGCCGTGATGACCGGCGCCATGACCGCCGACCAGCTGCCCGCGGAGGCGCATGCCTGATGCAGAAGCCCCTGCGCGCTCGCCCGACCTGCTGCGGCCCCGCGGGTCCAACCAGGTCGGCATGCGCCAGTTCAACGAGCGCACGGTGCTGCAGGCGCTGCGCGTCCACACCAGCCTGCCCAAGGCCGACCTCGCGCGGCTCACCGGGCTGAGCGCGCAGACCATCGGGCTCATCACCGCGCGGCTCGAGGAAGACGGGCTCATCGTCAAGCAGGGGCGCGTGCGCGGCCGCATCGGGCAGCCTTCGGTGCCGCTCGCGCTCAACCCCGACGGGGCCTTTGCCATCGGCATCAAGGTGGGCCGGCGCGGCGCCGAATGGCTGCTGATCGACTTCACCGCGAAGGTGCGCGAGCGGCATGCGATCAGCTACGACTTTCCCGATGCGGACGAGCTGCTGCCCGCCATCGCGCAGCACATCCACCGGCTGCGCGAGGGCCTCGGGCCGCTGGCCGTGCGCAACGTGGGCGCGGGGCTGGCCGCGCCGTTCCAGCTGGGCGGCTGGCACCGCACGCTGGGCTTGTCGAAGGCACAGGCCGACCTCTGGAACCAGATGGACCTGGCGGCCGAGGTGCGCGCGCGCACCGAGGTGCCCGTGAGCTTTGCGCGCGACACCGTGGCGGCCTGCGTGGCCGAGTTGGTGGGCGGGCGCGGCCATGACCTGAAGAGCTTTCTCTACATCTTCGTCGACACCTTCGTGGGCGGCGGGCTGGTCATCAACTCGCACCTGCACACGGGCGCGCACAGCAACGCGGGCGCGTTGGCTTCGTTGCCGATGCAGTCGGTGCGAGCCGATGGCGCGCTGCCGCCGCAGGTGATGGCCGAGGCCTCGCTGTGGGAGCTGGAGCAGCGCCTGCAAGGCGAAGGGCTCGATCCTGCCGCGGCCTACGACGACCGCGCGTTGCAGCCCCCGTTTGCCGCCGCAACGCAGTCATGGCTCGGCTCCGCATCGCTGGCATTGGCGCACGCCATCGTCAGCGGCACCGCAGTGCTCGATCTGGCCGACGTGGTGATGGACGGTTCCATGTCGCGCGCATTGCTCCAGGCCCTTCTGGAACAGACGCGCGCCGCGCTCGCGCAATGCAACTGGGAGGGCCTGTGGCCGCCGCAGTTGCACGGGGGCAGGGTGGGGGCGCAGGCCTGTGCGCTCGGCGGGGCGATGCTGCCGCTGCACGCCAACTTCGCGCCCGACCATGACGTGTTCCTCAAGGCTGGTTGAGAAGCCGTTGCTGCCGTCGCAACGTACCTCATGCACGCCTTGGCGGGCCGACCCCTTCTTTGGGTGAAGGTTCAGCCTTTTACCGCCCCCGCGGTCATCCCCGTGATGATCTGCCGCGCTGCTACGAAGGTGAAGATCAGAGGCGGGATGGCGATCAGGCTGCCCATCGCCATCACCTTGCCCCAATCCACGCCCATGTCGGTGATGAACAGCGACGCAGCCACTGGGAGCGTGCGTGTCTGCCGGTCGGTCAGCACCAGCGCGAGGATGAATTCGTTCCACGCGATGCGGAAGGTGAAGATGGACGCCGCCGCGAGACCCGGCCCCATCAGCGGCAGCAGCACCTTGGTGAACACCCGCACCGGCCCACAGCCGTCGATCGCCGCGGCCTCCTCCAGTTCGACCGGCACCTGCAGTACGAAGCCATAGAGCAGCCAGATGGTGAACGGTAGATTCACCGCGACGTACAGAAGGATCAGTCCCCACAGGCTGTTCACCAGTTGCCATTGGCTCCAGATCATGAACACCGGAATCGCGAGCACGGCCAGAGGCACGGTACGCAGCAGCAAAGTGGTGTAGCCCACTGCCGAACGGCCCGGAAAGCGAAAGCGCGCCAGCCCATAGGCAGCCATGCAGCCCAGCACCAGGGTAATGGCTGTGGCGATCACGCCGACGAACAGACTGTTGCCCAGATAGCGCCCCAGGTTGTCTTCAGTGAGCACCGCGCGGTAGTTCTCCAGCGTGGGCATGAAGATGAAATTCAGCGGCTCCGCGAAGATATGCACCTGTTGGCGCAGGCTGGTCGTGAAGATCAGCGCAATGGGCGCCACGCACAGCAGGCCCAGCGCAACAAGCATCGCGTAGTGCGCCACCACCAGGAGCAAAGGCCGCTTCATGCCGACTCCTTCAGCGGGTTGGACAACCGTAGTGCGCCCCACGACAGTGCCGCCACCACGACCAGCAGCAGAACCGACACCGCAGCCGCCACGCCGAGCTGCTGTCCCACAAACGCGGTCTTGTAGATGTGCAGCGACAGTATCTCGGTGCTGTCGCCCGGCCCGCCGAAGGTCAACACGTAGATCACCTCCAGCACGCGGAAGGCGTCGATGAGCCGCATCACCAGCGTGATGGCAATGACGTTCATCACCATCGGCAGCTTGACCTTGAAGGTCATCTGCCACCAGCGCGCGCCGTCGATGCGCGAGGCCTCGATGACCGCGCCGTCGACGTTCGCCAGTGCCGCCACCATCATGATGAAGACGAAGGGCGTCCACTGCCAGACGTCGGCAATGACGATGGCAATGAAGGCCAGCGTCGGGTCGGCCAGCCAGCCCATCGGCGCCACGCCGAATATGCCCAGCAACGCGTTGAGCAGGCCGAACTGCGCATCGAAGATGTAGCGCCACGCGAGCCCCACGGCAATGGGCGCGATCATCATCGGCAGGATGAACAGCGTGCGAAACAAGGCTGTCCCGCGCACCGGGTGCTCCAGCGCCAGGGCCAGCGCAATGCCCAGCACCATCTCGGCGCTCACGCACACGGCCGCGAACATCAGCGTGGTCCACAGCGACGACCACACGCGTGGGTTGGAGAAGGCCGAGACGAAGTTGTCCAGGCCGGCCCAGCGCGCGCCAGACCAGGGCGTGCCCAGGCCCCAGTCGAAGAAGCCGAGCTGGATGGCCGAGACGACCGGATAGAGGCAAGCGGCCGCCATGACGAGCACGGCGGGGCCGACGTAGAAGACAGGAAGCCAGGCGGGTCTGCGCATCGGGGATCGTGCCGTGGCGTCAGACCGCGTAGCCGGATTCGCGCATGATCTTCTTCACCGTCGGCACCAGCTCGTTGAGCGCGGCCTCGGCTGTCTTCTTGCCGATCAGTGCTTCGGAAATGCCCACGCCAAGCGCCTGCACGTTGATCTTGTCCCAGGCCGCGATGATCGGGCGCCAGTCGGGATTGGAATACTTCAGCGCTTCGCGAAAGACGATGTACTCGGGGTACTGGCGCACCAGGTCGGCATCGGCCATCGTCGAATTGCGGATCGGCACGCCGCCCGCGCGCGCGACCGCCTTGTCCTGCGCCTTCGAAGTCAGCCACTGCATCAGCAGGAAACCGGCATCGGCGTTCTTCGCGTTCTTCGGAATCGCAAGGCCCAGCCCGCCCGATTGCGACGAACGCCGCGTCCCCGCAGGATGCAGCGCCCAGCTCACTTTGCCTGCGACGCGGCTCTTGGCGGGGTCGTTGACCAAGCCGGCCAGCAGTGTCGAGTCGAGGTACATCGAGGCCTGCCCCTGCAGGAAGGCCGTATTGCTCTCGCCCTGCCCATAGCCCGCGATGCCCGCCGGGCCGGTGGCGACCACTTCCTGCAGGAACTTCAGCGCGGCCACGCCTACCGAATCGTTGAAGCGCGGCTCCCATCTGGCGTCGAAGATCGCGCCGCCCATCGGGTTCAGGTGCAGCAGCCAGGCATGCACGCACTGGTGGCCGGCCTGGCCGCGCGAGGCCAGCGCGCCCATGCCTTCCTTGTCCTTGATCAGGCGCAGCAGCTTGCCGAACTGCTCGTAGTTCTCGGGCGGCTGCAGGTTGTGCTTGGCGAAGATGTCGCGGCGGTAGGCCAGCACCGAAGTCTCGGCGCCGTACGGCAGGCCATAGAGCTTGGCGCCTGCGCCGGGCAGATAGCCCTTGGGGCCGCCGACGAGGCCGAGGTTCTCCAGGTAGATCGGAATGATGTCCTTGATGTCGTAGGCCGGATCGGCGAGCGCCGCGTCCGACAGGTAAGGCTCCAGCGGGCGTACCAGGTTCTTGGCTGCGTACTCGCCCTTCCACATGACGACGTAGCTCACCAAGTCGTAGTCGCCCTGGGGCTTGGCCATTTCGAGCAGTTGCTTGTCCTTGAGGCGCGCCATCGCGAGCTTGTCGATCTCGACCTTGATGCCGGTCTCGCGCGTGAACTCGGGCAGTATCTTCGCCATTGCGTCGTAGTGCGGATGCGAAGGCACGTTGAGGGTGACTGTCTGGCCCGCGTATTTTGCATAGCGGTTCTGCGCGAGCGCGCCACTGAATGGCAGGCCGGCGCCGAACACGGTGATCGCGGTGCGCTTGATGATGTCTCTGCGTTGCATGGAACCTCTCCTTGGGAAAAAAGCGAAAACCGTCAGGGCCGCAGCGATTGGCCGCTGGCCGTGTCGAACAGGTGCATGTCTTCAACGTGGGCGTTCAGCCCCAGCGGGGGCCGTGCAGCAGTCCATGCGCATCGCCCTGCACCGTGGCTGTAATGCGCGCGCCACCCGGCGATGCCAGGTGACCGACGACCTGGCTCTCGGTGCCGAGGTACTCGACGATGTCGACCTTGACGTTCAGCGGTGCGCCGTTGGCCACGTGCAGGGCCTGCGGTCGGATGCCGAGCGTGAGCGCCTGGTCCGCCGAGCTCACTCTTTCACGCAGCCAGGCGGGCGCGGGCAGCTCGAAGCCTTCGCCGCACAACGTGCCGTGGCCCGCTGGCCGGTCGGCGAAGCGCACCGGCAGCAGGTTCATGCCCGGCATGCCGATGAATGCCGCGACGAACAGCGTCGCCGGCCGGTTGAAAACCTCCGCCGGCGTGCCGACCTGCTGGATGCGCCCCTTGTCGAAGATGACGATCCGGTCGGCCAGCGTCATCGCCTCCACCTGGTCGTGCGTGACATACACGGTGGTCTTGGCCAGGCGCTCGTGCAGCAGTGCCAACTCGGCGCGCATGTGGCCGCGCAGCTTGGCATCGAGGTTCGACAACGGCTCGTCGAACAGGAACACCTTGGGCTCGCGCACGATGGCGCGGCCGATGGCCACGCGCTGGCGCTGCCCACCCGACAGCTCCTTCGGCCGGCGGTTGAGCAGGTGTTCGATGTTCAACACCTTGGCCGCGACCGCCACCTTGGCGCGGATCTCCGCTGCGGGCCGGCCTGCGAGGCTGAGCGCAAAGCTCATGTTCTGCGCCACGTCCATGTGCGGGTACAGCGCATAGTTCTGGAACACCATCGCGATGTCGCGCGACATCGGAGGCAGTGCGGTCACGTCTCGCCCACCGATACGAATCTGCCCTTCGCTCACGCTCTCCAGGCCCGCCACCATGCGCAGCGTGGTGCTCTTGCCGCAGCCCGACTCGCCCAGCAGCACGACGAACTCGCCTTCATGCACCGCAAGGTCGAGCTGCTGCACGACCGTGACATCGCCGAACCGCTTGGCGACGTTGCTCAATTCCAGACCTGCCATGAACACACTCCCTTTTTTATTTCGATTCAATGAAAGGGCCGACGCACGCCCCAGCCGACCGGTGGTATTCGATTGCCAGGGTGCATGGGGTCGGGGCCCCAGATCGCCTGGTAGGTGTCGATGCAGCGCCCCCGCCGTTGCAGTGCCGAGAATGCAACCCCCAGGGCTATCCACCAGAAGCCCAGTACCAGGAGCATCCAGCGCGGCGCATCGGCCACCACCAGCCCGAGCGCGATGACGCCGACGGCCACGGCCACCGCGAGCCAGCCGACTGTTTTGTGGATGCGCTCGAAGGCCAGCCGCCACGGCGTCATGTCGTAGTGGTCGCCGCGAAGCCGGTGATCGGTCGGGCCGCCCTTGCTGCCGCGCAGAAAACCACCGGCCACCTGCGCCCACCCGGCCAGGCACAGCGCCCAACCCGCCACTGCATGGAGGCGCACGAGCCCGCTACCTCCAGCCCCCTGGGCACCGCGCCACGCGAGCAGCGCGCCTACCGTCATCGCCAACACGCCGCTCCACTGCAGCACGCGGTGCGCACGCCACCAGAAGGGGTTGTCGAGCCGGTGCGGCCATCCCTGCGACGGCATGACCTTGCAGAAGCGGGCCACCAGTGCCCCCAGAGGCAGCAACAGGCCCCATCCCAGCACCATGAGACGTGCGTGCCAGGCGGCCCAGGATGCGATCTCGTGGGTTGTCGCACCACTCAACGGTGCCATGAGCCAGTCGAGCGGCGGCACGGCCTACTTGCCCCACAGAGCCTTGTACTGCGTCCGATAGCCGTTGTCCGGATCGAACACATTCTTCGGCCCGCCGTCCTTGCCCACGTTGCCCGCCGTCACCAGGTGCACCTTGGGCACGTAGCCCGACCACTTCTCCTTGGCGAAGGCGCGGTTGAGCTCGTCGACGATCTGCCAGCCCTGCATGTTGAGCGGCTCGGGCACCGTGCCGGCCTGGTAGCGCTGCGTGCGGATGCGCTGGTAGGCGGCCTCGGAGCCGTCGCCGGCCGACACCGCCTTGGGCGATCCGTCGCCCTTCTTGCCCGCCGCGGTGAGCGAGGGGCCCATGAAGTCGAAGTACAGGTCGTTGATGGCCAGCGAGTGCGTCCACTTGTCGCCAAAGCGCTGCAGCAGCGAGGTGGTGAGCTGCGGCATGCGGGTCGAGCTTTCGGAGATCGGGCTGTCCTCGAAGCTCAGCACGGTGCAGCCGCCGCACTTCTTGATGACGGCCTCCATCGCGCGCGCCTTGTAGAGCGCAATCGCGTACTGCGAGTCGGTGAAGATCACCACGCCCGCCTTGCCGCCCGAATCGGCCACCACCCACGAGGCGGCGACGTCGGCCACGTCGTCTGTCACGGTGGTCACGTTGGCGAAGAGGCCCGCCTTGTCGTTCGGGCCCGGCTGCTCGCCCGAATGCCAGCCGACCAGAGGAATGCCCGACTTGGCCGCGCCCGAGAACGCCGCCTTCTGCTCGGTGGTGTCGAAGCCGCCGACCACGATGCCCGCGGGCTTCACGGCCAGCGCCTGGTTGAGTGCCGCGGTGCGCCCGCTGACCGTGCCCTGGCCGTCGATGACGCGCACCGTCCAGCCGATGGCGCGCGCCGCTTCCTCCACGCCCTTGCTCACGCCCACGATGCCGCCGTTCTTCATGTCGCCCGCGACGAAGACGATGGTCTTGCCCGCGGCGGCCTTGGGGCCGGTGGTGGGGCCGTCCCACTTCTCCTTGGTCATGGTGGCGATCTCGACCTTCTTCTTCGCGGCATCCAGGAAGTCGTCGGCCATCGCCTTGGGCGCCAGCGCGGCGGCGCACAGCGCCAGCACGGCGGCGGCGACGGTGCGCGCGGGAACCACACTCTTCTTCTTCATGCTTGTCTCCAGTCGTTGCGGTGAACCGTCACTTCGACGGCGTTGAGGGAACCGGTTGTTGCGCATGGTCGAGCTGGCGCTCGGCGATGCGCCGCTTGATCGAGCGGTTGCGCCGCTGCTGCGCCCAGCCCGCGATGCCGATGGACACCAGCAGCGTGAGCCCGTTGAAGAGCGGCTCGACATAGAAGGCACCGCCGAACTGCTGGATGCCCGAGATGCCGATGGCCAGGATCGCCACGCCCACCAGCGTGCCCCACACGTTCACGCGGCCCGGCCGGATGGTGGTGGAGCCGAGGAAGGCGCCGACCAGCGCAGGCAGCAAAAACTCCAGCCCCACGCTGGCCTGGCCGATCTGCAGGCGCGAGGCGAGCAGCACGCCCGCAAAGCCCGAGAGCAGGCCCGATGCGACGAAGGCACCCATCACATGCTTGCGCACCGCGATGCCGTTGAGCTGCGCCGCCTTCGGGTTGGCGCCGATCACGTACAGCGCGCGGCCCAGCGGCGTGAACTCGGTAACGACCCAGAGCGTGACGCTCACCGCGAGCACGTAGAAGGCGCCGACGGGCAGGCCCAGCAGGCTGCCGCCCGCGATGCCGACGAAGCCATCGGGCAGGTCGCCCACCACCTGGCGTCCGCCGCTGTGCCACATCGCGACCGCATAGATCACGGTGCCGGTGCCCAGCGTGGCAATGAAGGAGTCGATCTGCGCAAGCTCGACCAGGAGGCCGTTGAGCACGCCGAACAAGGCCGCGCACAGCAACACGATGAGCACCGCGGCCGGCCACGGCAAGCCGAACTGCGTCTGCAGGCTGATCGCGAGGATGTGCCACAGCACGATGCCGTAGCCCACCGTGAGGTCGATCTTGCCGGTGATCATCGGGATGGTCGCGGCGAGCGCCAGCAGCGCGATCACCGACTTGTCGGCCAGGATCGCGCGCAGGTTGAACAGCGTTGGAAAGGTGTCGGGCAGCAGCAGCGAGAACAGCAGGGCGAGGCCCGCCATCAGCGCCACGAGGCCATAGACCGGCATTGCGCGGCCGATGCGCTGCGCGAAGGAAACGGCCTCGCCGTCGAGCGACTTGTCGGGCTCCAGGGCGGTGGATTTGATCGAACTGCTCATGCGGAAATTTCCTCGTGCGCCACGGCGGCGCCTGCTGCCAATGCCAAAAGTTTTTCCACCGTGATCGCATCGCCCGTCAATTCGGCGGCGATCAGCCCGTCGCGGAAGACGAGCACGCGGGTGCACACGGTCGCGATTTCCTCGAAGTCGGTGGAGACCACCACCAGCGCGGTGCCGGCCTCCGCGCGCTCGCGCAGCACGCCGTAGATCTGCCGCTTGGCGCCGACATCGACGCCGGCCGTGGGCTCTTCGAGCACCACGAGCGGCTTGCCCAGGTGGAACCAGCGCGCCAGCACCACCTTCTGCTGGTTGCCGCCCGAAAGCTGCTGCACCTCGGCCGACGGCGCGGGCGGGTTGATGTCGAACCGGCGGATCAATGCGAGCGCGCTGTCGTTCTCGCGGCGCGGACGATCGAAGGCCAGGCCGCGATCGCCATGCAGCGCGGCGTTGGGGAACAGGTTCTCCAGCACCGTCATCGAGCCGGCGAGGTTTTCTTCAAGGCGTTCGCCGGCGACATAGGCCACGCCCGCGCGAATGGCATCGGCGGGGCAGGTGAAATCGCATTCCTTGCCGAGCAGCCGCATGCGGCCGGCCGACAAGGGCTCGCGCCCGAAGATCGCGCGGCTGATGGCCTCGTGCCCCGCGCCGCGCAGGCCGACGAGGCCCAGCACTTCGCCGCGGTGCACAGAGAGGCTCAGCGGGCCGGCATTGCCGCTGGCCGCGCCGTCCAGCTGCAGCACCGGCACGCTTGCTGCCGGAACGCTCGCCTTGGGCACCGAGGCCGAGAGCGCCTTGCCGACGATCAGCCCGACCAGCTCGCCTTCGTTGGTGTGCGCCGTGGTCTTCACCGCCACCAGCTTGCCGTCGCGCATCACGGCTGCGCGGTCGGAGATGGCCATCACTTCGTCGAGCCGGTGCGACACGTAGAGCATCGCCATGCCCTGCCGGCGCAGTTCGCGCAGCACGCCGAACATGCGCTCCACGTCGCTCATCGGAAGGCTGGCCGAGGGCTCGTCGAGCACCAGCAGGCGCGCCTTGACTTCGAGCGCACGGCCGATGGCGAGCAACGATTTCTCGGCCCGCGTGAGCGAGAACACGCGGCGGCCGGGATCGATGTCGCAGCCCACGCGCGCCATCACGCGGCGTGCGGTGTCGTTCGCGGCGGACCAGTCGATGAGGCCGAAGCGGCGCGGGTAGCCGGTGCCGAGGCACACGTTCTCGGCCACGGTCATCCATTCGACAAGGCCCAGGTCCTGGTGAATGAAGGCGACGGGTTGCTCGCGTCGGTCGGTGCGCCGCCAGGCGGCTTGCGGCTGGCCGTCGAAAAGAATCTCGCCCTGGTCCGCGGGATAGATGCCCGCGAGCAGCTTGATGAGCGTGGATTTGCCCGCGCCGTTCTCGCCGAGCAGCGCGAGGATTTCGCCGGCGCGCACATCGAGCGTCACGTGGTCCACGGCCTGCGTGCCGCCGAAGCGTTTGCAGAGGGACTGGAATTGCAGGAGGGGCGCGCTCATGGGCAGGTCGCTCCGCGCGTGTGGAGGCGGATGCGATAGAGCGAAGTGGAGGCGCACACGTAGAGCGCGTTGCCGTCGCTGCCGCCGCTGCCGCCGAAGGTGAGGTTGCCCACCTTTTCCGGCACGGCGATGCGCGCCATGCGCGTGCCGTCGGGGTGGTAGACCTGCACGCTGTCGGCGCTGCTCGTGTAGAGGAACCCGTTCACGTCGATGCGAAAGCCATCGGAAAGCCCCGGGTTCACCATGGCGAACACGCGCGGGTTGGCGAGGTCCTGTCCGCCGATCACGTCGAAGGCGACGATGTGGTGGTGGCCCGAGCCGTCGGTGCGCAACGCGGCCGAGGTGTCGCTCACATAAAGGATGCTTTCGTCGGGCGAGAAGGCCAGGCCGTTCGGCTCTTCGATGAAGTCGCTCACCGCACGCAGCGCACCGGTGGCGGGGTCGAAGCGAAAGACATGGTTGCGGCCCAGTTCGCTCTCGGCCTTGTGGCCTTCATGGTCCGAGACGATGCCGTAGGGCGGATCGGTGAACCAGATGCTGCCGTCGCGCTTCACGACCACGTCGTTCGGAGAGTTGAGGCGCCGGCCCTGGTAGCGGTCGACCACGACCTCGTCGGCCAGCGGCACGAAGCCCGGGCCGAAGCGGGTGCGCACGATGGCACGCCGGCCGTGCGAGCAATGGAGCAGGGCGCCATCGGCCTCGCGCGTGTGGCCGTTGGTGAACTCCACGCCTTCGCGCCACACGCTCATGCCGGTGTCGGCGTGCCAGCGCAGCATGCGGTTGTTGGGAATGTCGCTCCAGAGCACCGCGCCGTCTTCGTGCATCCACACCGGGCCTTCGCTCCATGCCGCCCCGGTGCACAGGCGTTCGAGCGGCGGGGCGCCATGGACCACGGATGCGAAACGGGCGTCGAAGACTTCGATGGTCATGGCCGAAGTCTGGCATCGAGTGTGATACCGGTAACCTAGGCTTTTCCCGAACAGGAGTGCGGTCTGGCGTCACTCTAGAATTTCCACCATGCCGGACATCGGAAGATCCGATCCGGATGCGAAATTTTCGTTATCGGTATCCATCGAATCCCTCGCATATCCTCAAGCCCATTCCAGAGAGAGCACTTGCCCCCGACCAAAGCCCCCGCCCCCCCGTCCCGCCCGGCAACAATGGCCGACGTGGCCGCGCGCGTCGGCGTCTCGAAGATGACGGTGTCGCGCGCGCTGAACCGCAGCGCGGGCAGCGACCGCGCGACCTCCGAGGCGCTGCGCCAGCGCATCCTGCAGGCCTGCGAGGAGATGGGCTATGTGATCGACCAGACCGCGCGCACTTTCTCCAGCAAGCGCTCGGGCTTCATCGCGGTGCTGATCCCGTCGCTCAACAACTCCAATTTTTCCGAAACCGCGCAGGGCATCACCGCGGCCGTCGAAGCGCGCGGCCTGCAGGTGCTGCTGGGCTATACCGACTACCGCGTGGAGAACGAGGAGCGCCTGCTGCGCGCCATGCTCGCGCGCCGGCCCGAAGGCGTGATCCTCACCGGCGGCTCGCACACCCCCGCCGCGCGCGCCATGCTGCAAGCGGCGGGCGTGCCGGTGGTCGAGACCTGGGACCTGCCCGCCACGCCCATCGAGCACACGGTCGGCTTCTCCAATGCGGAGGCGGCCGGCGCGATGGTGCGGCACCTGCACGGCCAGGGCTACCGGCGCATCGCCTTCATCGGCGGCACCTCGAACCGCGACACGCGCGGGGCCGACCGGCAGCGCGGCTACGCGCAGGCGATCCGCGAACTCGGCCTGCCCGACGGCCGCGTGATCAGCTTCGGCCAGCCGCCGATTTCGATGGCGCAGGGCGGCGAAGCGGTGGCGCAATTGATCCGCCAGTGGCCCGACGTGGACGCGGTGCTCTGCGTGTCCGACCTGTCGGCGTTCGGCGCCTTGATGGAATGCCAGCGCCGCGGCTGGGAGGTGCCGGGCCGCATCGCGATCGCGGGCTTCGGCGACTTCGAGGTGGCCCGCGCCTCGCACCCGCGCATCACGACCGTGGCGGTGGATTGCGTGGGCCTGGGCAAGGCGGCCGGCGAACTGCTGCTGCGCGTGATGGACGGTGCCGCCGACGGCCATCGCCCACCGCCGGAGACGGTGCTGATCCCGTTCCAGATCACCCAGCGCGAGAGTTCCTGAGCCCGCTCCCGCGCAGGCTCAGGCGGTTGCGGCTTCCCCGGCGTCCGCAAAATCGATCAGCACCTTCATCGCCTGCTTCCGGTCGCTCGCCAGCTCGAAAGCCTCGCGCGCCTGCAGCATCGGAAAGGTGTGCGACACCACCGGCGACAGGTCGACCCGCCCTTCGTTGATGAGCCGCACCGCCAGCGCGAATTCCGCATGGAAGCGGAACGAGCCGCAAATGCTGAGCTCCTTGGCCACCACCATGTTCTGCGGAATGCTCACGTCGCCGCCCAGGCCCAGCTGCACCACCACGCCGCGCGGGCGCATCACCTCGAGCCCGTCGCGCAGCGCGCGTTCGTTGCCCGAGCATTCGAGCATCACGTCGAACGTGCCCTTGTCGGCCGAATAGCGCGACACCCAGGCCTTGTCCTGCGCGACGTTGATGGCGTGGTCGGCGCCGATGGCGCGTGCAATCGCGAGCGGTTCGTCGACCACGTCGGTCGCCACGATCTCGGCCGCGCCGTGCACGCGCGCCGCCGCAATGGCCAGCACGCCGATGGGCCCGCAGCCCGACACCAGCACGCGCTTTCCCAGCAGCGGCCCTGCGCGCGAGACGCCATGCAGCCCGACCGAGAACGGCTCGGCCAGCGCCGCGAGGCGCAGCGGCACGTGGTCCGCCACCTTCACGCATTGCGTGGCCTCGCACAGCAGCATGTTGCGGAATGCGCCCTGCACGTGCGGCATGCGCATGGCGCTGCCGTAGAAGCGCATCTCCAGGCACTGGTTGGGCAGGCCTTCGAGACAGAACTTGCAGGCGCCGCAGGGGCGGCTCGGATTGATGGCGACCTTGTCGCCGATGCGCACGCTGTCGACGCCGGGCGCCGTGGCCACCACGGTGCCGGCCACCTCGTGGCCCAGCACCATCGGCTCCTTGATGCGCACCGTGCCGAAGCCGCCGTTGTGGAAGTAGTGCAGGTCGGAGCCGCAGATGCCGCCCATGCCGACCTTCACCAGCACCTGGCCCGGGCCGATCTCGCCCGCGTCCTGTTCCTCCAGCCGCAGGTCGTCGGGGGCATGGATCACGAGGCACATACAACGCATACGCATGGAATTTCTCCTTCAGGCCACGGGGGTAATGAGAGGCAGGCCGCCGAAGTGCGCCTGCAGGTTGCGGCGCACCAGCTCGCCCATGGCGCGGCGGGTCTGCTCGGTGCCGCTGCCATGGTGCGGATGCAGCACCACATTGTCGAGCGCCGCAAAGCGCGGGTCGATGCGCGGCTCGTTCTGGAACACGTCGAGCGCCGCGCCTGCGATGCTGCGCTGCTCGAGCGCCTGCAGCAGCGCGCCCTCGTCGACCGTGGTGCCGCGCGACACGTTCACAAGCCAGCCATTGGGCCCCAGCGCCTGCAGCACTTCCGCGTTGACGATGCCCCGCGTGGCCTCGCCGCCGGGCAGGATGACGATGAGCACGTCGCACCATTCGGCCATGGCCGCGAGGCTGCCGAAGTGGCGATGCGGGCTGTCCTCGCGCGCCGTGCGGCTGAAGTAGCCCAGCTCCATCTCGAAGCCCGAAAGCCGCCGCGCGATGGTGCTGCCGATGCGGCCGAAACCGGCGATGCCGATGCGCTGGCCGAAGACGCGCGTGGTCAGCGGCATGCCGCCGTTGGCCCAGGCGCCGCTGCGCACGAAGGCATCGCCCGCGGGAATGCGCCGCTGCAATGCCAGCGTGAGCCCGACAGCGAGGTCGGCCACGTCGCCGTTGAGCACGTCGGGCGTGTTGGTCACGCGGATGCCGCGGGCGCGGCAGGCCGCAAGGTCGATGCCGTCGGTGCCCACGCCGTAGCAGGCGATCAGTTCGAGAGCGGGCAGGGCGGCGATGAGCTCGGCGTTCGCGCCCAGTTCGCCGCGCGTGGCGACCGCGCGGATGTTCGGCGCATGTTCGGCGATGAAGGCCTGCCGGTCGGGTGCCTCCCACAGGCGGTGCAGCGTGTACTGCGACCGCAGGGGTGCCATGTCCCATTCGGGGTAGGTGCCGGGCATCAGCACGTGCGGGGATGGGGTGGCAGCGGTCAAACGGTTCTCCTGCGGTGAATCGCAAATATGATATCGGTAACTCTAGAGTCCGCGAAGGAGAGATGGAATACAGGTTTCACCCATTGACGATAATTAAAGATACCGGTAACTTGAAGAGACTGTCACACACCCATCCGCATCCGCTTTCCTCCCCAAGGAGCTTTTCTTGAAATTGTTCGACCTGTCCGGGCGTATCGCCCTCATTACCGGCTCCAGCAAGGGCATCGGCTTCGCGCTGGCGGCGGCGCTCGGTGCGGCCGGCGCTCGCGTCGTGCTCAATGCGCGCGATGCCGCTTCGCTCGCCGCGGCCCGCGATGCGCTGCGCACCCAGGGCGTGGCAGCCGAGGCCGTGTCCTTCGACGTCACCGACGCCGCTGCCGTGGAAGCCGGCGTGGCCCGCATCGAAGCGGAGATCGGCCCGATCGAGATCCTCGTCAACAACGCCGGCATGCAGCATCGCGGTCCCTTCGCGGAGTTTCCGATCGATGCCTGGCACAAGATCACCACCACCAACATCGACAGCGTGTTCCTCGTCGGCCGCTTCGTGGCGCAGCGCATGATCGAGCGCAAGCGCGGCAAGATCATCAACGTGTGCTCGGTGCAGAGCGAACTGGGGCGGCCCAACATCGCGCCCTACGCCGCCACCAAGGGCGCGGTGAAGATGCTCACCAAGGGCATGGCGATCGATCTCGGCAAGCACGGCATCCAGGTCAACGGCCTCGGCCCCGGCTACTTCAAGACCGAACTCACCGAGGCGCTGGTGAACGACGAAGCCTTCACCGCATGGCTCTCGGGCCGCACGCCGGCCGGACGATGGGGCGATGTGCAGGAGCTGGGCGGCGCGGCCATCTTCCTGGCCTCGGATGCCTCGAGCTTCGTCAACGGCCACATCCTCTACGTCGACGGCGGCATCACCGCCAGCCTCTGACCATGACATTCCACCGCCAGCGCATCGCCGTGATCGGCGTGGGCATCATGGGCTCGGCGATTGCGCGCCGATTGCTCGAATGCGGGCACGCAGTGAGCGTGTTCGATCCCGACAAGGCCAAGGTCCAGGCGCTGCAGGCGCAGGGCGCCCACGCCGCTCCCACCGCGGCCGACGCAGCGGCCGCGAGCGACTTCGTGATCACGAGCCTCAACGCGGCCGCCGTGGTCGAGCGCGCACTGTTCGGCGAAAACGGCGTGGTCGATGCGCCGGCGGACGCGCAGCGGCTGGTGATCGACATGTCCTCCATCGATCCGCCGTCCACGCGCCGGCTCGCGCAGACATTGCGCGAACGCACGGGCATGGGCTTCGTGGATGCGCCGCTCTCGGGCGGCGCGCCCAAGGCGCTGCTCGGGCAACTGACGGTGATGGCGGGCGGCAGCGTGGAGGACGTGACGCGCGCCCGCGCCGTCATGGACAGCCTCTGCGCCAACTACACCCACATGGGCGAGAGCGGCGCCGGGCAGACCACCAAGCTGGTCAACCAGCTGCTGTGTGCCATCGGCTTCCAGGCCGTGGCCGAGGCGGTGCGAATCGCCGAAGCCGGCGGCGTCGATGCCTCGAAGCTGCCCGCGGCCCTCGCCGGCGGCCGCGCCGACAGCCAGATCCTGCGCGAGTTCGGGCCCAAGATGGCCGCGCGCGACTACACGCCGACAGGCCGCATCGACAACATGCTCAAGGATCTCGAGGCGGTCCAGAGTTTTGCGCAAGGCCAACGGCTGCCGTTGCCGCTTGCGGGCATCGTCTCGGAGCTGCATCGCACCTTCGTGGCGGCCGGCCTCGGGCCCGAGGACACCGCGGCCATGATGCGGCAGTTCGACGGCTATGCCCGCGGCTGAACACGCGCCGATTCCCATCCCGTCGAACTCAATCAAGGAAACGAAAAATCATGTTCATCCGCTGCGCGTTTTTCAAGGGGCGGGTCAAGCCCGGCATGGAGCAGGCTTTCGACCGCCATGTGCACGAGACGCTTGTGCCGCTGTGGACCCGCTTTCCCGGCGCGCTCGAAGTGCGCGTGCTGCGCCAGCTGGAAAGCGATGTGGGCGATCCCGAGCTCGCGATGGTGCTGTCCATCCGCTACGCGACCCGCGAAGACATCGCGCGCGCTCTCGATTCACCCGTTCGCTACGAAAGCCGCGAAGCGTCCAAGGCGCTCTTCGACATGTTCGACGGGACCGTTTTCCATACGGTCTTCAGCGCCGAGGAATTCGTGCTCCCCACCGCCTGACTGCGCTCACTGGCTCGCCGACGCGTGCAGGTCGCGCGGCAGCCGCAGCGTGGTCGCGCTGGCTCCCGCGGGGCAGGGGCCGTCGGAATAGATCGGATTGCCATTGGGCATGAGGCACTTGCTCACCACGGTGACGGCGGGTGCCGCCCTGGCGGGCTCGACGGGAGCTTCGAAGTTCGCATTCGCCGGCGATGCGCGATGGAACACCGGCATGGCCGGCTCCACCGATGAACGTTTCACCGAATCCGGCAGCCCGAGGCGGCCGGCCGATTGGATGGCCTCGACATAGGCTGGCATGACCGCAGGTGGCGTAGCCGGCGTGCGCGCCGCGTTCTCGTGCACCAGGTCTTTCAACGTCACGTAGAAGAGGGACACCGCCACCAGCGCCACCGCCAGGCACGGGGCCCAGTACCGTTCGGAGCCGCCGCGGGACTGCGAGGCCTCGCGCGGCTTGAAGGTGTCGATCCTGTGTTGCAGGCTCATGGCCCAGGCTCCGTGCTCGTGTCCAGCCGTTGTAAACGGCAGGGACCGTGCGCATCTGTAGGCCTGCGCCATGCGTCTTGACGGAATCCGTCCCGAAACCGCTACGGAGAAGATCACTGCCCCGCCCATTGGCGTGAGCGCGCCCAGGGGCCGGCCGCTGACGGGATGCGGCATCGGCCGGTGCTGCTTCGTGTGCTCAGGGCTTCCAGCGGCGCAGTCCGAGTTCGTCCGCGAGCGCCTGGTAGGTCTTGATGCGCGCCTGCACGTAGTCGTCGAGCGCGGCGCCGGTGAGCGCGAAAGGATATAGGCCGTGCCGTTCGCGCAGCGCCGCATAGCCGGGCGCGGCCGCGGCTTCGGCGAAGGCCGCGGTCCAGGCGCGCATGGCGGCATCGGGCACGTTCGCGCTCAGGTACAGGCCGCGCACGGTCGGCCAGACGATGTCCACGCCTTGCTCGCGCGCGGTCGGCACGCCGGCGAGCGCACCGCCCAGCCGCGCCTGCGAGAGCACGGCCAGCAGGCGCACCGCCGCGCCGCCCGCAATGGCCTGCAGCGCTTCGGCTGCATCGCCCGGGAACACATCGACGTGCCTTCCCTGCAGCGCGCCCAGCGCATCGCCACCGCCTTCGAAGGACACGAAGCGCATGGCCCGGTGGTCGCGGCCCGCGGCGCGCACCAGCAGTGCGGCCTTCACCCAGTCCTGGCTGCCGACCGTGCCGCCCGCGCCGAAGGCCACGCGCGAGGGCTCCTGCCGCAGGGCGGCGATCAGGTCCGGCAGGCGCTTGTAGGGGGAGTCGCGGTGAACGGCGATCACGCCGTAGTCGGTGCCGAGCGTGGCGATCCAGCGCACCGCCGTAGGCGGGTGCGGCCCGAAGCGGCCTTGCGCAAGATTGAGCAGCGAGCCGCTCGAGAACGCCACCAGCGTGCCCGGTCCGCCGAGCCGGCCGGTGGCAATGCGGTCGAAGGCCACCGCACCGATGCCGCCCGGCAGGTAGCGCTGGCCCAATGGCGGACGCCTCGGGCGCACCGCCTGCAGCGCGTCGCGCGCGAGGGCGCAGGTGAGGTCGAAGCCGCCGCCGGCCTTGGCGGGAATGATGCAGTCCGCCGCGGCCTCGGACGGATCGTTGGCCGAGGCCGCAGTGGCGCGAAGACTTCCGGGCAGCAGCAATGCCGACAGTGCGCGAAGCGCATGGCGGCGGGTAGCAGAGGGGATCGGCATGGGCTGTGTGCGCCCGGCTAGCTGGCGGCCGGCCGAGGCCACCAGATGATCGCATGCAGGCCCGTGCCTGCCTCGCGTGCCTCGAGCCGCAGCTCTCCCCGGTGCCGCTGCGCGATGGAGCGTGCAATGGCCAGGCCGAGGCCGAAGCCGCCCTTGCCCGCGCGGGCGCCGCGGCGAAAGCGCTGGCCCAGCGCGGCGCGCTCTTCGCCGCTCAGGCCCGGACCGTCGTCTTCGACGTTGAGGCTCCAGCCCGCCGCATCGCCCGCCGCGAAGAGCGTGATCGTGCCTTCGGCCGGCGTGTAGGCGACGGCGTTTGCCACAAGGTTGCTCAACGCCTCGCGCAGCAGCCCGCGGTCCGCCACCGCGAAGAACTCCGGCGCGGGCGCATGGATGCCCAGGTCGATGCGCTTGGCGCGCGCGAGCGGCAGCAGGTCGACGGCCACTTCGCGCAGCAGCGCCGCAAGGTCGAATTCGGCGGGTTCCACCGCCACCGTGTCGCTGCGGCCCAGCGCAAGCAGCTGCTGCGCGCTGCGCGTCGCTCGGCCGATCTCGGTGCCGAGCGCATCGAGCGTGGCCTGCACCTGCGCCGGGTCCTGCTCGCGCTTCGCGTAGTCGGCCTGCATCTGCAGCGTGGTGAGGTGGGTGCGCAGCTGGTGGGACGCATCGTCGAGAAACTGGCGCTGCTGCGCCACCAGTTCCTGCGTGCGCGACATCTGCTGGTTGACCGCTGCGACGAGCGGGCGTACCTCGGCCGGCAGGTCGGCCTCCGCGATGCGCGTCAGGTCGTCCGGCGTGCGGGCCTGCACCTCGCGCGCCAGCCTCGACAGCGGCCGCAGCGCCGCCGCAAGCGCAAGCGCGGTGCCGCACAGCAGCATCGCCAGCACCAGCCCGTCGCGCAGCGCGGCGCTGCGGACAAAACGTGCGGTGAACTCCTGCCGCGAGCGCGTGCTTTCGCCCACCTGGATCAGCACGCTGCGTCCGGTGCTGCCGGCCGGCGCGCGGTCGAGGTCGCGCCGGTAGGCCGCCAGCCGCACGGACTCGCCGAAGTAGGTTGCGTCGTAAAAGGCCGGCACGCCCATGGCCAGCGTGGCGGGCGGCGCGGGCAGGTCGGCGCTGCCGAGTTCGACCAGCCCGTCGGAGGTCGCCACGCGAAAGAACACCTGGCCGCTGGCCGTGAGCTCGAAGAACTCGAACATCGTGTAGGGCAGCTCGACCGAGAGGCCGCCCGAGGCCGTGGAGATGTTGGCGTCGATCGACTTGAGCGCGCCGAGCAGCGAACGGTCGTAGGCCGCATTGGCGGCGGCCAGCGCGTCGTGCCGCGTCATCCACAGCTCGATGCCGGTCACCAGCAGCAGGGCAGGGAACAGCAGCAGCGCGAGCCGCTGCCACAGGCTAGCGCGCCGCAGGCGAGCCGCAATGCTCACTCGGTCTCCAGCACGTAGCCCAGGCCGCGCAGCGTCACGATGCGCACGCCGCTGCCGTCGAGCCGCTTGCGCAGCCGGTAGACCAGCACCTCGACAGCTTCCAGATGCACCTCGTCGTCGTCGGAGAACACGCGGTCGAGGATCTGCTGCTTGGACAGCGGCTCGCCGCTGCGCTGCACCAGCGCGCGCAGCACCGCCTGTTCGCGCGGCGACAGCGCCAGCGCCTCGCCGCCCAGCACGAACTGGCGGCGCGCGCCGTCGTACGCGAGCGGGCCGCAGGCCAGGCGCGGATGCTCCACGCCGCGCGCGCGGCGCACCAGCGCATGCAGCCGCGCCTCGAGCTCGGCCAGCGCAAAGGGCTTGGCGAGGAAGTCGTCGGCGCCCGCGTTGAGCGAGGCCACGCGCTCGTTCAGCGAATCGCGCGCGGTGAGGATCAGCGCGGGCAGCCGCTGGTCGCGCTCGCGCAGCCGCTGCAGCACCGTGTGGCCGTCCATGCCCGGCAGGCCGAGGTCGAGCACCAGCGCGTCGTGGTCGCGCTGCTGCAAGGCGCGGTCTGCCAGCCGGCCATCGTCCACCCATTCGACCTGGATGCCCGCATGCTCCAGCGCCTTGCAGAGCCAGGTGCCCAGGGTGTGTTCGTCTTCGGCCAGCAGGATGCGCATGGCGCGATGCTAGGGGCTGCGCCGTCAGTCGGGCTTGATGTTTGCCCTTGCAATGACCTTCTTCCAGCGCGCCTGCTCGGCCGCGATGAACTGCGCGAACTGCTCGGGCGTGCCGCCGACGGCTTCGGCGGCATCGGCCGTGAGCCGCTGCATCGAATCGGGCGACTTCACGGCCTTCATCGTCTCGGCCGAGAGCCGGGCCAGGTTCGCGGGCTCCATGTTGGCCGGCGCGAGCATGCCGTACCACTGCGTCATCTCGAAGCCGGGGAAGCCCTGCTCGGCCACCGTGGCCACGTCGGGCAGCTGCGCCAGGCGCTTGGCCGAGCCGGTGGCGATGCAGCGCACCTTGCCGGCCTTGATGAACGGAATGATGGCCGCGGCGCCGATGGCCGAGGCGTCGAGCCGGCCCGAGAGCAGGTCGGTCACCATCGGCCCGGTGCCGCGGTAGGGCACGTGCAGCATGAACACGTCGCGGTCATCTTCAGGTATTCGAAGGCCAGGTGGCCCGCGCTGCCGTTGCCCGCGGAGCCGTAGCTCAGCTTGCCCGGCTTCGACTTGGCGTAGGCGATGAATTCCTTGAGGTTCTTCGCGGGCACGTCGGGGTGCACCACGTAGAGGCTGGGCACCTTGGCCAGCAGGCTCACGGGCTTGAAGTCCTTGTTGGGGTCGTAGGGCAGCTTGGCGAAGATGAACGGATTGACCGCCAGCGTGCCGATGTGGCCGAGGATGATCGTGTGCTGGTCGGTGCTGCGCGCCACCTCGCTCATTGCGATGTTGCCGGCCGCGCCCGGCTTGTTGTCGACGAACACGCTCTGGCCCAGCGTGCGCGAGAGCTCGGCGGCGGTGGAGCGCGCCACGATCTCCGAGCTGCCGCCCGGCGCAAAGGGCACGACGAAGCGCACCGACTTGCTCGGCCAGCCGGCCTGGGCCGAGGCCAGCGAAGGCAGCAGGCCGCCCAGGGCCAGGGCGCTGCCGCCTTGCAGCCATTGGCGGCGCGTGGGCTGCGGATCGTTCAGGAAGAAGTCGTCGAACATGGTGCTTGTCTCCATCGCTTGTGTGAAAGAAAGCCCGCATCCTGCCCCACGGATGCTGTCGGAAAGCTGTCGGTCAGATCAGGTTGCGCATGGCCTGCGCGGTTTCACGCAGGACCGGCAGCACGCGCGCCACCGCGTCCTCGGAGCTTTCGTGGCCCATCGGCATGGTGATGTTGAGCGCGCCCACCAGCGTGCCGTGGCGGTCGCGCAGCGGCACCGCGATGCCGCGCGAATTGAGGTCCAGCTGCTGCTCCGACAGCGCCCAGCCCTGTGCCCGGATGCGCGCGAGCTCCAGCTTCATGCGCTCCATGCTCGCGATGGTGTGCGAGGTGAACACCTGCAGCTGCCGCGTGGCGAGCCAGCCGGCCAGCTCGGCGTCGCTGCGCAGCGCGAGCATCAGCATGCCCGCGGCCGTGACCTGCGCCGGCACCCGCGCGCCCAGCACGTAGCCGGTGCTCATGCTGCGGTTGGGTCCGTTGCGCGCGATGTAGACCACCTCGTCGCCGTCCATCACGCTGAGGTAGGCGATCTCGCTGGTGCCGGCGGCCACGCGCTGCAGGAAGGGCTGGACGATGCGCGGCAGCCGGGCCGAGTCGAGGTACGACTGCCCAAGCCGCAGCACGCGCGGCGTGAGCCAGAACAATTTGCCGTCGCTCGCCACGTAGCCCATGTGCTGCAGGGTCAGCAGGTAGCGCCGCGCGGCCGTGCGCGTCATGCCGGTGCGTTCGCCGGCCTGGCTGGCGGTGAGGCGCGGATGGGCGTCGTCGAAGGCTTCGATGATGCTCACGCCGCGTTCCAGCCCGGCGATCCAGTCGCGCTTGTCGAGGCCGGCGGGCGCGGGGGAAAGATCGGTGGCATCGGTGCTCATGGCCGAAGTGTGCCGTGCGGCGGGCTGCGCGGCGGCTCGGCCGGATCAGGACAAACCCTGTTTATGTACGATCATCGAACGAACAAGGATGATTGTCGATCGATTGGGGCTTGATTCCCGAGCGAAATCCACGGAGAGGTGGCTAAAGTTCGCCTTGGCAATGGTCCTGGAGCGATTGCCGTACAAAAAAGAGGCAAGACATGACCACCTCCATCAGCGGCAGCACCCTGGCTTACCTGATTCCCGGCGACCCCGTGCGCAACGTACGCCTGCCGCGGATGTTCAACGCCGCCTTCGAGCGCTTCGGCATCGACGCGGTGCTGGTGCCCGTGCAGGTGCCGCTGCGCGATTTCGCGGTGTTCTTCAAGTCGGCCTTCCTCGCGCGCAACGTGCGCGGCATGGTGATTGCGCCGCCGCACAAGCCGCTGGCGGTCGACCTGCTCGACGGCTGCGGCCTGTTCGGCCGCGTGGCGGGCTCGGTCAACGTGGTGCGCCGCATCGAGAACAGCGAGCTGGAGGGCGACCTGTTCGACGGCGAAGGCCTCTTGGGCGCGCTGGACCACTTCAACATTCCGTTCCGCGGCAAGCGGGTGCTGATCCTGGGCGCCGGCGTGAGCGCCGCGGCCATCGGCGTGGCGCTGGCCGAAGGCGGCACGGTCGACGGCGCCGAGCACATCGCCTTCTACGACACCTCGGCCGGCAGGGCGGCCGGCGTGGCGGCCAAGCTCGACGCCTTCTTCGACGCCAACGTGGTGGCGGTCGACAGCAATGCGCCCGAAGGCTACGACCTCGTCATCAACGCCACGCCGCTGGGCCTGGACGAAGCCGACGCGCTGCCCGTGGACGTCGCGCGCATGGACGGCCATGCCGCGCTGTTCGACATCCTGCTGCGCAACCAGCCGACGCCGCTGGTGCGCGCGGCGCGCGCGCGCGGCCTCAATGCGCAGGCCGGCTTCGAGATGCTGATCCAGCAGATGCCGCACTACTTCGGGTACTTCGGCCACAAGGATGCGGCCGAAGCGCTGCGCAAGGATGCGGATTTCCTGCGCGAGCTGATCTATCCGCCGGCCATGGCCGCAGAGATCAGGCAGCCCCTGCGCTACCAATCCCCGAGCGTGGCCTGACAGAGGAAACCAATTTACAAGGAGGAGACGCAATGACAAGGATTTTCGACGGCTACTGCAAGCTGCTCGACATGCTGATCGCGCTGGCGCTTGCCATCATGGTGGTGCTGGTGTTCGGCAACGTGGTGCTTCGCTATGCCTTCAACTCGGGCATCACCGTGTCGGAGGAAGTGTCGCGCTGGCTGTTCGTGTGGGTCACGTTCCTGGGGGCGGCGGTCGCGGTCAAGGAGCGCGGGCACCTGGGCACCGACTTCCTGGTGGCCCGCCTGCCGGTGCTGGGCAAGAAGATCTGCCTGGTGGTGGGCCATCTGCTCATGCTGTATGCGACCTGGCTGCTGTTCAGCGGCAGCCTGGCGCAGGCAAAAATCAATTGGGACGTGGAGGCGCCGGTGACCGGCGCATCGGTGGCGATCTTCTACGCCTCGGGCATCGTGTTCGCGGTGTCGGCGGCGGTGTTCCTGCTGAGCGACCTGGTGCGCGCGCTCACCGGCCGGCTGGGCGAAGAGGAGCTCGTGATGGTGCAGGAGTCGGAGGACCTTGCGCAGCTCGGGCGCGACGACGGCAACCCCCATGGCAAGCGCTGAGAGCCGGAGCCCCCAATGACCGTATTCATCTTCCTCGGCTCGCTGCTCGCCGCCATGGCGCTGGGCATTCCAATTGCCTATTCGCTGCTGCTTTCGGGCGTGGCACTGATGGTCCACCTCGACCTGTTCGATGCGCAGATCCTCGCGCAGAACGTGGTGAACGGCGCCGACAGCTTTCCGCTGCTTGCCGTGCCGTTCTTCATGCTGGCCGGCGAGATCATGAACGTCGGCGGCCTTTCCAAGCGCATCGTCCACCTGGCGCTGACGCTCGTCGGCCATCGCCGCGGCGGGCTCGGCTTCGTCGCCATCCTGGCGGCCTGCCTGCTGGCCGCGCTGTCGGGCTCGGCGGTGGCGGACACAGCCGCGCTCGCGGCGCTGCTGCTGCCGATGATGGTGCGCGCGGGCCATGACAAGGCGCGCGCCGGGGGGCTCATCGCTTCGGCCGGCATCATCGCGCCGGTCATCCCGCCCTCGATCGGCTTCGTGATCTTCGGCGTGGCCGCCAACGTGTCGATCAGCAAGCTGTTCCTGGCCGGCATCGTGCCCGGCATCATGCTGGGGGCGGGCATCGCCATCGCGTGGTGGTGGGTTGCCAAGCGCGAGAACGTCCAGCCTGCGCCCAAGGCCACCGGCGCCGAGCGCGCGAAGGCCTTCAAGGAGTCGCTCTGGGCGCTGTTCCTGCCGGTGATCGTGCTGGTCGGCCTCAAGATGGGCGTGTTCACGCCCACCGAGGCGGCCGTGGTCGCGGCGGTCTACGCGCTGTTCGTTGCGATGGTGGTCTACCGCGAGATGAACTTCGCGCAGCTCTACCGGGTCTTCGTGAGCGCGGCCAAGACCACGGCCGTGATCATGTTCCTGGTGGCGGCGGCCATGGTTTCGGCCTGGCTCATCACGGTGGCCGACCTGCCGAGCAAGCTCATCAGCCTGCTGGAGCCCTTCATGGGCAACCAGACCCTGTTGCTGATCGCGATCATGGTGCTCGTGATGGCGGTCGGCACGGCCATGGACATGACGCCGACCATCCTGATCCTCACGCCTGTCCTGATGCCGGTGGTCAAGGCCGCGGGCATCGACCCGGTGTACTTCGGCGTGCTGTTCATCATCAACAACGCCATCGGGCTGATCACGCCGCCGGTGGGCACGGTGCTCAACGTGGTGGCGGGCGTCGGCAAGATGAAGATGGACGAGGTGACGCGCGGCGTGCTGCCGTTCATGACGGCGCAGTTCATCGTGATGTTCCTGCTCGTATTTTTCCCCTCGCTGGTGATGGTGCCCATGCGCTGGTTCGCCGGCTGACCCCACGTTTCACGTTTCTTTTTTTGACTCAATCCCCAAGGAGACCATCCATGAAGAAGACCCTCACCCGGGCCCTTTGCCTCGGCATCGCACTGCTGCTGCCCGTGGCCGCCGCCGTTGCGCAGGACATCAAGGAGCGTTCGATCAAGTTCGCGTTCCAGAACCAGGGCGACCATCCGCAGGCCCTGGGCGCGAAGAAGTTCGGCGAACTCGTCGCGCAGAAGTCGGGCAACAAGATGCAGGTCAAGCTGTTCCCGGGCGGCACGCTCGGCGGCGACGTGCAGACCGTGTCGGCCCTCCAGGGCGGCACCATCGAGATGACCGTGCTCAACGCCGGCATCCTCTCCAACCAGGTCAAGGCCTTCGCGGTCTTCGACTTCCCGTTCCTGTTCGCCAATCCGCAGGAAGCCGATGCGGTGACCGACGGGCCTTTCGGCAAGAAGCTGTTCTCGGAACTCGCGGCCAAGAACCTCATCGGCCTGGGCTACTGGGACCTGGGTTTCCGCAACGTGACCAACAGCAAGCGCCCGATCAACAAGGTGGAAGACCTGGCGGGCCTGAAGATCCGCGTGATCCAGTCGCCGATCTACATCGATCTCTTCAATGCGCTGGGCGCCAATGCCACGCCGATGCCCTTTCCTGAGCTCTATCCGGCGCTCGAGCAGAAGGCGGTCGACGGCCAGGAGAACCCGAACACGGTCATCCGCACGTCGAAGTTCGCCGAAGTGCAGAAGCACCTCGCGCTCACGCAGCACGTCTACAACCCGCAGGCGCTGATCGTCGGCAAGAAGCTCTGGGATTCCCTCAGCGATACCGAGAAGAAAATCATGACCGAGGCGGCCGCAGAAGCCACCAGGTTCGAGCGCGAAACGTCGCGCGGGCAGGCGCAAGCCGCGCTGGAGGACCTGAAGAAGGCCGGCATGCAGGTGACCGAATTCAGCCCCGCCGAAATGCAGCGCCTGCGCGACAAGGTCAAGCCGGTGGTGGACAAGCACAGCGCCCTGGTGGGCGAGGCCGTGGTCAAGGAGCTGTACGCCGAAATCGCCAAGGTCCGCAAATAAGGGCGGGCCGATTTCCATGATTTCCGGCAAGACCACCCTCGTCGCGCACCTGGGCTTTCCCACCGAAAGCTTCAAGGCGCCGATGATCTACAACCCCTGGTTCGAGAAGCAGGGCATCGACGCCGTCGTGGTGCCGATGGGCGTGAAGCCCGAGGACTATCCGGCAACCTTCGCCGCGCTGTTCCGGCTCACCAACATCCGCGGTGCGCTGGTGACCATGCCGCACAAGATCACGACCATGGGCCTGGTCGACGAAGTCACGCCAACGGCAAAGATCGCCGGCGCCTGCAACGCGGTGCTCAAGCGCGCCGACGGCACGCTGGTGGGCGACCAGTTCGATGGCGCCGGCTTCGTGCGCGGCGTGCTGCGCAAGGGCTGCGTGCTCGAGGGCGCGCGCGTGCTGGTCTCCGGCAGCGGCGGCGTGGGCTCGGCAATTGCCGCTTCGCTGGCCGCGGCCGGCGTGGCGGAAATCGCGCTCTTCGATGCCTACGCGGCTTCGGCCGAAGCGCTGGCCGGGCGGCTGCGCACGCACTACCCGGCGCTGGCCGTGTCCACCGGCTCGAACGATCCGGCCGGCTTCGACCTCGTCGTCAATGCCACGCCGCTGGGCATGAAGGAGGGCGATCCGCTGCCCTTCGACGTGGACCGCATCGCGGCCTCGACCTTCGTCGGCGAAGTGGTCATGAAGTCCGAATACACGCCGCTGCTGCGTGCCGTCCGCGACAAGGGCTGCGCCGTGCAGGTGGGCACCGACATGCTGTTCGAGATGATTCCCGCGTACCTCGAGTTCTTCGGCTTCGGCACCGCCACGGCCGATGCGCTGCGCGCCGAGGCGAAGATCAGCTACTGAGCGAGTGCAACGCCTGCCCGCTGCCGTGCGGCGCGAGGGAAGACGCGGTGTAATGCGGTTGCGCTCGCTCGATTTTTTTGACGCAAGAACACATTCACCATGAGCATTTTCGAAGGCTTCCTTTCCACGTCCGAGACGCTTTCCGCCTTCAGCGACCACAACTTCGTCGGCGCGATGCTGCGCTTCGAGGCCGCATTGACCCGCGCGCAGGCCGCGCTCGGGCTGGTGCCGGAGACGGCCGCGCATTCGATCGTCGGCAGCTGCAAGGTCGAGCTGTTCGACGTGGCCAAGATCGTGCGCGACAGCGGCCGCGCCGGCAGCGTCGCGATTCCGCTGGTCAAGGCCTTGAAGGAGGCCGTGGGCCTGTTCAATCCCGCCGCCGTGCCCTTCGTGCATTTCGGCAGCACCAGCCAGGACGTGATCGACACCGCAATGGCGCTGGTCACGCGCGAAGGCATCGCGCTGATCGAGGCCGATGTCGACCGCGCCATCGAGGCGCTGCTGCAGCACGCCACGCAGCATGCGGCCACGCCGATCCTTGCGCGCACGCTGATGCAGCCTGCGTCGGTCACGAGCTTCGGCCTCAAGTGCGCCGGCTGGGCCGCGCCGCTGGTGCGCAGCCGGGCCCGCCTGCGGGGCGCCGCGCGCCATGCGCTGAGCGTGCAGCTCGGCGGCGCCGTCGGCACGCTCTCGCAGATGAAGGGGCAGGGCGCGGCCGTCGTGCAGCGCGTGGCGGACGAGCTCGGCCTCGGCAATGCCGGCGCCACCTGGCACACGCAGCGCGACGAATGGGTCGCGCTCGGCTGCGAGCTGGGGCTGCTCACGGGCAGCCTCGGCAAGATCGCGCGCGACATCGCGCTCATGGGCCAGTACGAGGTCGGCGAGGTGGCAGAGCCCACCGAGCCGGGCCGCGGCGGCTCCTCCGCAATGCCGCACAAGCGCAACCCGGTGGCGGCGATGGTGGCACTGGCCGCGGCCCAGCGCGCGCCGCAGCGGGTGGCCGCACTGTTGGCCGCGATGCCGCAGGAACACGAGCGTGCGCTCGGCGGCTGGCAGGCCGAACTGGCCGAATGGCCGCAGCTGCTGATGTCGGCGCACGGCAGCGCGCGTGCGTTGGCCAGTGCGCTGCCCGGCCTGCAGATCGACGCGGCGCGCATGCGCGCCAACATCGACACCCTGCGCGCGGAGCTGCCGCGCGAGGCGGCGGACGAATGGTTCGACCCCGCGCTGGCCGGCCCGGCCGGCGAAACCGCGCTGCGGCAAGTCGCGGCACTGCGCGCCCAACTGATTGCGAAAGACACCCCCTGATGACCGACGAAGCAAGCACCCCACCTTCCAACGACTACGAAGCCGGCCTCGTCAACCGCCGCCGCGTGCTCGGCGACGCCTGGGTCGACAAGTCGCTCGCCAACCGCAACGCGTTCAACGCCGAATTCCAGGAGCTCATCACCCGCCATGCCTGGAACGACATCTGGGGCCGGCCCGCGCTCGGCGACAAGACGCGCCGCTACATGGTGCTGTCGATGATGCTGGGCATCCACGCCTATGAAGAATTCGCGATGCACGTGCGCGCCGCGCTCGACGGCCCGCCCGAATCGCGCCTCACGCCCGAGGACATCAAGGAAGTCATCATGATGGCGGCCATCTACTGCGGCGTGCCGGTGGCGAACCACGCCTTCGGCATTGCGGCCGGCATCTTGCGCGAGAAGGGCTTGCTGGCCGCGGCCGCCCAGTGACCGGGCCGCGCATCCGCAAGGACCGGTTCGAGATCGGCTTCGGCCTGCTGCTGCCGCTGCTGCTCGCAGCGCAGCCCGTGGCCACCGACAGCTACCTGCCCGCGCTGCCCGCCATCGCCAAGGAGCTGGGCTCGGCCAGCACCAGCCTCACGCTCTTTGTGCTGGCCTTCGGTTTTGCACAGTTGCTGTGCGGCCCGCTGGCCGACCGCTTCGGCCGCCGGCCGGTGCTGCTGGCGGGGCTCGGCTGCTACGCGATCGCGGCGCTGGGCGGCGCCTTCGCCGGCAGCGTGGCGGTGCTCGCGGGCTGGCGCACGCTGCAGGGCTTTTCGATGGCGGCCATCCTGGTGTGCGCGCGCGCCGCGGTGCGCGACCTCTATCCCGCGCACGAAGGTCCGCACGTGATGGCGCGCGGGCTCACGGGCCTGGGCGTGGTGGGGCTGCTGGCGCCGCTCCTGGGCGCATGGCTGGTGCAGGGCGCCGGCTGGCGCTGGGTGATGGCGTCGATGGCGCTCTACGCGCTGGTGCTGCTTGCCCTCTGCTGGCGCTCGTTCGCGGAAACGCGGCGGCCGCTGGCGGGCGAGCCTTCGGCGCCGCGCGGCAGCACCCGCGCCGTGTTCGCGAGCCGCAGCTTCCGGGCCTGGGCCTCGGTGGCCGCAACCACCTACGGCGGCCTTTTCTGCTTCCTGCTGCTGTCGCCGATGGTCTACATCGGCTACCTGGGCTGGTCGCCCGCGATGTACGGCTGGATTCCCGCCGGCGGCTCGCTGGTCTACATCTTCAGCACCACGATGTGCCGGCGGCTGCTGCGCCGGTACGGGCCGGTGGGCACCGTGCAGCTGGGCGCCACGCTGAGCATCACGGGCGCGGCGATCCAGGCGCTGGGCTGCTGGCTGGCGCCGCACAGCGCGCTGCCGCTGCTCGCGGGCCACGCGGTCTATTGCCTGGGCCACGGCATCCACCAGCCCTGCGGCCAGGCCGGCGCCGTGGGCGACCTGCCGCACCTTGCGGGGCGGGCCGTGTCGTGGTCGGGTTTCGGCATGATGATGGTGGCGTTCAGCGTCGGGCAGGTGGCCGCGCAGTTCGTCGACACCAATTTTTCGAACGGCGCCTGGCCGATGGTCGTTCCGATGCTGCTCGCGGGCTGCGGGTTGCTGGCCATCGCGTTCCTCTGGCTGCCCCGTCTTCAACATCCGATCAAAGAAAAGGAATCAACATGACCCGTTTGAACGTCGTCCGCGAAGGCAGCGGTCCTTTTGTCGTGCTGAGCCATGCGCTGGGCTGCGACCTGCACATGTGGGACGGCGTGGCCGAGCAGCTTGCGCGCGCCCACACCGTGATCCGCTACGACCACCGCAACCATGGCGGCTCGCAGGTGGTGCCGGGTGCGCTGCGCGTGGAGACGCTGGCGCAGGACGCGGCCGAGCTCATCCAGCGCGAGGCCGGCGGGGAGCCGGTGCACTTCGTCGGCCTGTCGATGGGCGGCATGACCGCGCAGGCGCTGGCGGTGCGCCATCCCGAGCTGCTGCGCAGCGTGGTGATCGCGAATTCGTCGGCCCACTACCCCGACCAGTCGCCCTGGCGCGCGCGCGCCGAGACGGTCGCCGCCAAGGGCGTGGCCGCCATTGCGCCGGGCGCGGTGGCGCGCTGGCTCACGCACGGCTACGTCACCACGCAGGAGGGCAAGGCCGCGGCCGAGGCGCTGCACGACGTGCTGGTGCGCACCGATGCACAGGGCTACATCGAAAGCTGCAACGCGGTGGCCGCCATCGATTTCCGCGACAGCAACCGCCGTATCGCCGTGCCCACGCTGGTGATCGCGGGCCTGCAGGACGAGGCCACGCCGCTGGCGATGTCCGAAGCCATTGCGGCCGCCATTCCCGGCGCGCGCCTGGCCACCATCGACGCGGCGCACCTGAGCGCGGTGGAGCGGCCGGTCGAGTTCACGCAGCTGCTGATCGATTACTGGCGCAGCCTTTGAGAAGTGCGGGCTCCGAGCCCGGGGGACGGCCCTAGGTCTAACCCCTAATCCGTGCGAACAATGCACGCACGCGTCCGATGATCGAACGCTGGGCACATGTGGAGCGTTGTGGGCGGCGGCGGCTGTTCCTACAGTCACCCCCATGCATCGCTCCATTGCCACCGTCTCCCTCAGCGGCACGCTTCGCCAGAAGCTCGAAGCCGTTTCGGCCGCAGGCTTCGACGGCATCGAGCTGTTCGAGGCCGACTTCGTCAACTTCAAGGGCAGCGCCGCCGAGCTGGGCCGCATCGCCTCGGACCTCGGCCTCTCGATCGACCTGTACCAGCCGTTCCGCGATTTCGAGGGCATGCCCGAGGCGCAGTTCCGCCGCAGCCTGGAGCGCGCCGAGCGCAAGTTCGACCTGATGGAGGCCATGGGCGCGCCGCTGATGCTGTGCTGCTCCAACACCTCGCCGCCCTCGGTGAACGACCCGGCGCTGGCCGCCGCGCAGCTGCACGAGCTCGCGGAACGCGCCGCGCGCCGCAACCTTCGCGTGGGCTTCGAGGCGCTGGCCTGGGGCCGCCACACCTCGCTGTACGGCCAGGCCTGGAACATCGTGAAGCAGGCCGACCACCCGCACCTTGGTTTGATCCTCGACAGCTTCCACACGCTGTCGCTGAAGGACGATGCCACGGGCATTGCCGCCATTCCGGGCGACAAGATCTTCTTCCTGCAGATGGCCGACGCGCCGCTGCTGTCGATGGACGTGCTGCAGTGGGCGCGCCACCACCGCTCGTTCCCGGGGCAGGGCGATCTCGACGTGATCGGCTTCTTCGAGCAGGTGCTGCGCGCGGGCTACACCGGCGCGCTGTCGCTGGAAATCTTCAACGACCTGTTCCGCGAAACGCCCAACCGGCGCACCGCGGTGGACGCCATGCGCTCGCTGCTGTACCTCGAAAGCGAGGCGCGGCAGCGGCTGGCTTCCGCTGCCGATGCGCCGGCACTGAAGCCGCAGGTCGAGCTGTTCAGCCCGCCGCCCGTGCCGGCGCTCTCGGGCCTGTCGTTCATCGAATTCGCGGCCGACGAGGCCTCGGCCGGCACGCTCGGCGCGCTGCTGGAGCAGCTCGGCTTCCGCCGCGTCGGCCGGCACCGCTCCAAGGCCGTGGCGCTGTACCGCCAGGGCGAAATCAACCTGATCGTCAATGCGCAGCCGGATTCGTTCGCGCGCAGCCGCTTCGAGGCGCACGGCACCTCGGTGTGCGCGCTGGGCGTGCGTTGCGCCGATCCGCAGGCCGCGGTCGAGCGCGCCACTGCCATGCGCTCGCAGCGCCACGACAGCCCGGTCGGCCCGAACGAATTGCGCGTGCCGGCCATCGTGGCGCCGGGCGGCAACCTGATCCACTTCGTGCCCGAGGCCCTGGGCACCAACGGCCTGTACGAGGCCGACTTCATCCTCGAGCAAGACGCCGCGGCCGATGTCCGCGGCGCCGGGCTCGCGCAGGTCGACCACGTGGCGCTCGGCCTTGCGCTCGACCAGCTCGACACCTGGGTGCTGTTCACGCGCGCCGTGCTGGGGCTGGAGCCCGGCGAAAGCCTGGAGCTGGCCGACCCCTTCGGCCTGATCCGCAGCCGCGGCGTGGCCAACGCCGATCGCAGCGTGCGGCTGGTGCTCAACGTGTCGCTGAGCCAGCGCACCCGCACCGCGCGCACGCTGAGCCTGACCGGCGGCGGCGCGGTGCACCACATTGCGCTGCGCTGCGACGACATCTTCGAGAGCGTGGCGCGGCTGCGCGCCGCGGGCACGCGCTTCGTGCCCATTTCGGACAACTACTACGACGACCTGGCCACGCGCATCGACCTGGACCCTGTGCTGCTCGCAAAGCTGCGCGCCGCGGGCGTGCTGTTCGACCGCTCCCCCACGGGCGACTACCTGCACATCTACACCGAGAACATCGAAGGCGGACTCTTCTTCGAACTGGCACAGCGCACCGCGGGCTACGACGCCTACGGCGCGCTCAACGCACCCGCGCGCATGGCATCGCAGGCGCAGCAATAAAGATTCTTTTCGTCAACCCGGAGACAAACCATGGCAACCATCACGGCCCACGAGCCGAAAGGCAAGCACCAGTCGAAGAAGGCCACCGCGAGCGGCTGGATCGGCTCGGCGCTGGAGTACTACGACTTCTTCATCTACGCCACTGCGGCGGCGCTGATCTTTCCGCAGATCTTCTTTCCCAAGGGCGACCCGCAGATCGCGATCATCGCGTCGCTCGCGACCTACGGCGTGGGCTACGTCGCACGGCCGATCGGTGCGCTGCTGCTGGGCCACTGGGGCGACACGCACGGCCGCAAGACGGTGCTCATTTTGTGCATGTTCCTGATGGGCTTTTCCACCGTCGCCGTCGGCCTGCTGCCCACCTACGACCAGGTCGGCCTGTGGGCGCCCGCGCTGCTGGTGCTGCTGCGCCTGATCCAGGGCTTTGCGGTGGCTGGCGAGATCTCGGGCGCGAGCTCGATGATCCTAGAGCACGCGCCGTTCGGACGCCGCGGCTTCTTCGCGAGCTTCACGCTGCAGGGCGTGCAGGCCGGCCAGATCATGGCGGCCGCGGTGTTCCTGCCGCTCGCGCACTACATGGACAAGGACGCTTTCAACGCCTGGGGCTGGCGCATTCCGTTCCTGCTGAGCTTCATCGTCATCGTGGCCGGCTACATCATCCGCAGGGAAGTGGAGGAGACCCCCGCCTTTGCCGAAGTCGAGAAGAGCGCGCAGGTGCCGAAGGCGCCCGTCATCCAAGCCGTGACCGAGAGCTGGGGCGACATGCTGCGCGTGCTGCTGTGCTCGCTGATGAACGTGATCCCGGTGGTCGCGACCATCTTCGGCGCCGCCTACGCGGTGCAGCCGGGCTACGGCATCAACTTCGAGAAGGACATCTACCTCTGGATTCCGGTGATGGGCAACATCCTGGCCGTGATCGTGATCCCGTTCGTCGGCAACCTGTCGGACAAGGTCGGGCGCCGCCTGCCGATCGCCGTGGGTGCCATCGGTTCGGGCCTGCTGTCGTTCGGCTACCTGTATGCCATCAGCATCCACAACGTGCCGCTGGCCATCGTGATGTCGCTGCTGATGTGGGGCGTGGTCTACCAGGGCTACAACGCCGTGTTCCCGAGCTTCTATCCGGAGATGTTCCCCACGCGCACCCGCGTCTCGGGCATGGCGATCTCGCAGAACATCGGCACCGCGATCACCGCGCTGCTGCCCGCGCTGTTCGTGGCGGTCGCGCCTCCCGGCGCCGCCAACATCCCGCTGACCGTCGGCGCCATCACGCTGGCGATCTGCGCCATTGCCGCGGTCTCGGCCCTGAGCGCACGCGAAACCTACCGCGTGCACATGAACGACCTGGGCAAGCCCGATGCGGTGCCGGTCGACAAGCTCGAGTACGACCGGCTGCGCGAAGAGACGCTCGCCACCGCACGCATCGCCAAGGCAGCGGCCTGAAGACCTTGCGCGCACCAAGGGCGTCGGCGCGATGAAGAATGGCGGGCATGACCTCCCATCTCAAGATCGATTTCGTTTCCGATGTCTCCTGCCCCTGGTGCGCCGTCGGCCTGGGTTCGCTCGAGGCGGCGCTGCGGCGCGTCGCGCCCGGCATCACGGCGGAGCTGCACTTCCAGCCTTTCGAGCTGAACCCGCAGATGCCGCCCGAAGGCCAGGACACCTTCGAGCACCTGAGCCAGAAATACGGCTCCACGCGTGAACAGCAGGCAGAGTCGCGCGAGATGATCCGCCAGCGCGGGGCCGAGGTGGGCTTCGAGTTCAGCCCCGAGGGCCGGCCGCGCATCTACAACACCTTCGACGCCCACCGCCTGCTGCACTGGGCCGAGCTCGAAAGCCCGGCCAGGCAGGCGGCACTCAAGAAGCTGCTCTTGAAGGCCTACTTCACCGACCGCCAGAACCCCTCCGACCACGAGGTGCTGGTGCGCCTGGCCGCCGAGGCCGGGCTCGATGCGGCACGGGCCCGCGAGATTCTGGCTAGCGACGAATTCGCCCGCGAAACCCGCGAGCGCGAACGCATGTACACCGACGCCGGCATCCATTCGGTGCCCGCGATCATCATCAACGACCAGCACCTGATCTCGGGCGGCCAGCCGGTCGAGGTGTTCGAGCGCGCCTTGCGCCAGATTGCCGGCGCTGCACCTGCCAGCGTGGCGGTTGCCTGACTTAGCTGGAGCTTAGGCACTGCCTTGCACGGCGCTGCGAAGGTAAAGTGCGTCAACGCGGAGCGGGGCACGGCGGTTGAGGAAGCGTCCTTGAACCGCCGTCACTCACAGGAGCTCCGAAGATGAAGAAGAAAAGCCTCATCGCCGCACTCGTTCTCATGGCCGCGGCCTCGCTGCCCGCATTGGCCGACGAATACGGCAAGCACCCGTTCTACCTGCACGCCCTGTCCGACCTGCGCATGGCCGCCTGGAAGGTGGAGCACCGCCGCCCCGAAGACGGGAACGTCTCGCGCGACGAGCAGGTGGTGCTCGACGAGATCCACGCCGCCATCGGCGAGCTGCAGCACGCGGCATGGCTCGACGGCAAGCCCGTCGAATGGCGCGAGCCCACCGATGCGTGGCTGCCGCGCCAGGGCCGCCTGCATGCGGCGGTCGACCTGCTGCGCAAGGTGCGCTCCGACGTGGCGCGCGAAGAAGACGACCCGCGCTCGCGGCCATACCAGCAGCGCGGCCTGGCGCACGTCGACGTGGCGCTCGGCACCGCGCAGCACGCCATTGGCGACGTGCGCCGCCACGACCTGCGCACGGAGTGAATGCGGTGGCGGCCGCCGCTTCGCCGTGGTTGTTGTTCTCCCCGCGCCGCGTGCCGAGGGCGCTGGGCGCATGCGCGCTGGCCCTGCTCGCGGCCTGCGCGGGCGCGCCGGGGAACCATCGGCCGCTGGTGTCGGTGTCCCTGCCTTCTGCACCCATGAACGAAGCCGCGCGGCTGCGCTGGCTCGACCGCGTGGGCTGGGGTGCCAATGCGAGCAGCGAGGCGCAGCTGGCGCGGCGCGGCCTGCCGCTGTGGATGCGCGACCAGCTCAATCCGCGGCCCGCGCCGCTGCCGCCGGCCGCGCAGGCGCAGATCGATGCCATGGCCGTTTCGCGCACGCCGCTCGACCAGCTCGTCACCGGACTCGACGCGCAGCGCAAGGCCGCCGACGCGCTGCCCGACGAAGACCAGAAGAAGGCCGCGCGCCAGGCCTACCAGCGGCAGCTCAACGAGCTGGCGCGCGAGGCGCAGCAGCGCTTCGTGCTGCGCGCTCTCTATTCGCCCAACCAACTGCAGGAGCAGATGACGTGGTTCTGGATGAACCACTTCAACGTCAACCTGCGCAAGGACAACATCCGCGCGATGGTGGGCGACTACGAAGAGAACGCCATCCGCCCGCATGCGCTCGGCAGCTTCCGCGACCTGCTCGGCGCCACGCTGCACCACCCCGCGATGCTGCGCTACCTCGACAACGCGCAGAACGCCGCCAACCGCATCAACGAGAACTACGCGCGCGAGCTGATGGAGCTGCACACGATGGGCGTGGGCGGCGGCTATTCGCAAGCCGACGTGCAGGAGCTGGCGCGCGTGCTCACCGGCGTGGGCGTGAGCTACCAGCCGCTCGATGCGCCGCCGCCCAACGTGCGGCCGGCCCTGCGCGCCGACTATGTGCGCCGGGGCCTGTTCGAGTTCAACCCCAACCGGCACGACTACGGGCCGAAGACGCTGCTGGGCCAGCCGATCCAGAGCCGCGGGTTGGCCGAGGCCGACGAGGCGCTCGACCGCCTGGCGCGCGCGCCGGCCACCGCGCGCTTCATCTCGCGCAAGCTCGCCGTGTACTTCGTCTCCGACGATCCGCCGCAGGCCTTGGTCGAACGCATGGCGGCGGCCTTCACGCGCAGCGACGGCGACATCGCCCTCACGCTCAAGGCGATGTTCGAGTCGCCCGAATTCGCCGCCTCGCTCGGGCGCAAGTTCCGCGACCCGGTGCACTACGTGATCGCCGGCGTGCGGCTCGCGTACGACGACCGCGTGGTGACGAACGTGGGCCCGCTGCTCGGCTGGATCAACCGCATGGGCGAGCCGCTGTACGGCCACGAGACGCCCGACGGCTATCCGCTCAACGAAGCCGCCTGGGCCAGCGCGGGGCAGATGAACACGCGCTTCGAGATCGCGCGCGCCATCGGTGCGAATGGCGCCGTGCTGTTCCGCACGGACGACAAGGCGCCGCTGGAGAAACCCGCATTCCCGCCACTGGCCGATTCGCACGCGGTGCGCGCCATGCAGGCGGGGCTGGGCGCGGACACGCGCGAGGCGCTGGTGCAGGCGAGGAACCCGCAGGAGTGGAACACCTTTCTGCTGGCGTCGCCGGAACTGATGCGCCGCTGATGACGAGGAAAGGACACACCGCCATGCAACGCCGAGAACTGCTCAAGCTCATGGCCGCCGTTCCGTTCGCGGGCGCCGCCGGCCGGCTGATGGCCGCGCCCGCGGCCGAAGGCGCCAAGCTGCTGGTGGTGTTTCTGCGCGGCGCCTACGACTGCGCCAGCCTGCTCGTGCCCACGGACAGCGACTTCTACTACGCCTCGCGCCCCAACATCGCCATTGCCCGGCCCGGCATGCCCGGCGGCGCGCTGCCGCTGGACGGCAGCTGGGGCCTGCACCCCGCGCTGGCACAAAGCCTGATGCCGATGTTCGAGCAGAAGCAGGCTTCCTTCATCGCCTTCGCCGGCACCGACGACCTCACGCGCAGCCACTTCGAGACGCAGGACTCGATCGAGCTGGGCCAGGCGCTCGACAAGCGCCGCGACTATGGCTCGGGCTTTCTCAACCGCCTGGCCTCCGTGCTCGGTGCCGGGCCGCTGGCCGGCGTGTCGCCCATGGCGTTCACCAACCAGCTGCCGATCGCGATGCGCGGCAGCGCCAAGGCCGCCAACATGGCGCTCGCGGGCAGCGCGCGTCCCTCGATCGATGCACGCCAGAGCGAGGTGATTTCGGCGATGTACCGCAACACGGCGCTGGCACAGCCGGTGGCCGAGGGCTTCCAGGTGCGCGACGACGTGGTGCGCGCCATGCAGGCCGAGATGGACGCGGCCAGCCGCAACGCCATGACGGCCAAGGGCTTCGAACTCGTCGCGCGCCGCATGGCGCGGCTCATGCGCGAGCGCTTCGACCTCGGCTTTGTCGACGTCGGCGGCTGGGACACGCACGTGGGGCAGGGCGGCGCCACCGGCTACCTTGCCAACCGCTTCGAGGAACTGGGCCGCGGCGTGGCCGGCTTCGCAGAGGAGATGGGCGACGACGCCTGGCGCCAGACCGTGGTCGTGGTCATCAGCGAGTTCGGCCGCACCTTCCGCGAGAACGGCAACCGCGGCACCGACCACGGGCACGGCAGCGTGTACTGGGTGCTCGGCGGCGGACTCTCGGCGCAGGCCGGCGGGCGCATCGTGGGCGAGCAGCAGGAAGTGGCGCAGGCCACGCTGTTCCAGAACCGCGACTACCCGGTGCTCAACGAATACCGCGCGGTGTTCGGCGGGCTGTTCAGGCGCATGTACGGCCTTTCGCCGGCACAGCTCGCGCGGGTGTTCGACGGGGTGGCGCCGAAGGATCTGCAGTTGATCTAGCCCGCCCAGCGCATTCCTGCACACCGGGCGTCCAGGAGCCGCCGAGAATCGGTGCATGCCCCACGCCGTCTCCCTCCTTCGCGCCGCGCGCCTGGCGCGCAGCGCCAAACCCGTTCTCGCCCGTGGCGGCTTCAAGCGCGAGCGCTGCGCGGGCTGCCGCCTGGTGCCCAGCCATTGCATGTGCGCCGTGCGTCCTTCGGTGGCAACGCGCGCGGGGGTGTGCCTGCTCATGGCCGACATCGAGCCGCTCAAGCCCACCAACACCGGGTGGCTGGTCGCCGACGTGGTGGCCGATACCTTCGCCTTCGGCTGGGCCCGCACCGAGACCGATCCCGCGCTGCTGGCGCTGCTGGAGGATCCGCAATGGCAGCCCTACGTGGTGTTCCCGGGGCAATATGCGGAGCCTGAGCGCGTGGTCCTGGCCGTTCCGGCGCCGGGAACGGACGGCAGTGGCAGCGCGAAACGCCCGCTCTTCATCCTGTTCGACGCGACATGGGCCGAGGCGCGCAAGATGTTCCGCAGAAGCCCTTATCTCGACCGGCTGCCGGTCCTGAGCCTGCAGCCGGAGCGGATCACGCAATACAGGCTGCGCAACTCCGGCCGCGACGACCACTTCTGCACCAGCGAGGTGGCCGCGATGTGCATGAGCCTGGCGGGCGAGCCTGTTGCCGAAGAGACGCTGGATGCCTACCTCGCGGTGTTCACGCACCACTATCTGCATGCGAAGAACCAGCAGCCCGTTGCCTGGGACGATGCGGCGCACCGGCGGCTGCGCGAGGTGGCCGGCCTGCGGCCGTCATGACTTCGTGGCGACTTCGTAGGCTGTTGTCACGGCGGAGTCGTCTTGCGCACCAAGTCCCCGCGCCGCGGTGCCGAGAAAGGCGAGGTATGCAGCATGTGCGAGCGCGGCAGGAAATCGCGATTCGCGCGTCGCGTCGAGCACCAGGGACATGTCCTTGACGAAGATATCGACCGCCGACGTAATGTCGTCGAACTTGCCCGCGATCATCCTGGGGCCCCGGTCCGCGAGCATCCAGGACCCGGCCGCTCCGCTGCAGAGAATCTCCAGCGTGAGATCCAGCGGCAGCCCCTGGCGCCTTGCGAGTGCGAGCGCTTCTCCCGCCGCAGCCAGATGGACGC
Organism: Variovorax sp. V116; assembly: GCF_041154435.1. Taxonomy (NCBI): domain Bacteria; kingdom Pseudomonadati; phylum Pseudomonadota; class Betaproteobacteria; order Burkholderiales; family Comamonadaceae; genus Variovorax; species Variovorax sp. V116. The sequence goes on along the minus strand of NZ_AP028661.1, from coordinate 3,364,703 downwards.
CGCAGAGCAGCTGGTTGAGAATTTTCATCTGCGCACCGCAGCCAGCCGCGCCCAGGTAGTGCACGCGGGTGCCGAAGGTCTCGAGCACAGGACGCGCAAGCTCGAAGGCCTCGCGCTTTCCGGAACCCATGATTGTCAGTTGTCCGCGTTCCGCGCCGACGGCGCCCCCCGTGACCGGCGCATCGACCAGCCAGATCGAGTGCTGCGCCAGCCGCCCTTCAAGCGCACGAACATAGCCTGGATCCATGGTGCTGCAAGTGATGAACACGGTTCCGGCCGCCAGCTTCCCGACCAGGCCGTTGTCGCCAAAGAGCACGGTTTCGGTCTGCCGCGAATTGACGACGAAGCACACCACCACGCTGACCTGGCCGGCCATCTCGGCAAGCGAGCTTGCTGGAATGCCGCCTTGCGCTTGCAGCCACTCGAGTGCTTCGGGACGTACGTCGCAACCCACCACGTCGAAGCCCTTTGCAATCAGGTTGCCGACGGCGCCGCGGCCCATCGCGCCCAGCCCGATGAACCCCACCTTCTTCCTGGCAGTCGTGTCTATGCAGGGAGACTGTTTGGCCGCCGGGCTCATACCCAGCCCTTGATCTGCCGGCTCATCATCTGCGCCGAGATGCCGTAGCGGTCATGCAGTGTCGGCAGGGCGCCCGCGTCGAGGAACGCATCGGGCAAGCCGATCTGGCGATAGGCCGTCGAGACTCCCGAGCGCATCAGGAGGCCCGCCACCGCCTCGCCAAGGCCGCCGATCACCGAATGGTTCTCCGCCACCACGACCAGCCGGCCCAGCCGCCGGACTTCGGCAAGGATCGTTGCCTCATCCAGCGGCTTGATCGTGGGCACGTGCAGCACGGCAATATCGACGCCGTCATTCCTGAGTTGCTCGGCGACCTCGAGCGAGCGCATCGTCATGAAGCCGCTGGCGATCACCAGTACGCTTTTTCCGTCGCGAATCAGCTTGGCCTTGCCGAGTTCGAACTTGTAGTCGTACTCGTCCAATACGCGCGGCACATTGCCGCGCGGCAACCGCATATAGACGGGGCCCTGATGGTCGGCCATCTGGGGTACGGCCTGCTCGATATCGAGCGCGTCGCAAGGGTCGATGATCGTCAGGCCCGGGATGCCGCGCATCAATGCCAGGTCTTCGGTGGCCTGGTGGCTCGGTCCATAGCCGGTGGTCAGCCCCGGCAGCGCGCAGCACATCTTGACGTTGAGGTTCTCTTCCGCAATCACCTGATGCACGAAGTCGTAGGCCCGGCGGGTGCCGAAGACGGCGTACGTCGTCGCAAAGGGAATGAATCCTTCCTTGGCCATGCCACCCGCGGCCGCCATCAGCAACTGCTCGGCCATGCCCATCTGGAAGAACCGCTCGGGATACTCCTTCGCGAACAGGTGCAGGTCGGTGTACTTGGCAAGGTCGGCCGTCATCCCGACGATCTCCGGACGGCTGCGGCCCAACTCGACCAGGGCTTTGCCGAACGGCGCCGCTGTCACGCGCTGGCCTTCGCTGGCGATGGAGGCGATCATCGCGGAGGTCGTGAGCCTCGGCTTCTTTTCGGTGGTGGTACTCATCACAGGGCTCCTTCGGATTGCGCGCTGTCGACATGGGCGATGGCTTGCTGCCATTCCGGCGGGTCGACGCGGATGAAATGGTTCTTGTCCCGCGTCTCGAGGAAGGGGACGCCCCGTCCCATCAATGTGTCGAACAAGATGACGCGCGGCTTTTCTTCCTTCAGTGCGCGCGCGGCATCGAAGGCAGCCATGACGGCCGGCAGGTCGTTGCCATCGACGCGCTGCACGTGCCAGCCGAACGCTTCCCATTTGGCGGCGAGCGGCTCGAAGCCCATGATCTTTCCGGACGGGCCATCGGCCTGCTGGTTGTTGATATCGACCAGGCAGATCAGGTTGGGCAGGCGGTGGTGCGCGGCGCCCATCGCAGCCTCCCAGGTCGATCCCTCGTCCAGTTCTCCGTCCGACATCGAGTTGTAGACGAAGGCCGGGTTGTTCTTCAGACGCAGCCCCAGCGCCATGCCGACGGCAATCGGAAGGCCTTGCCCGAGCGAGCCGCCGGACATTTCCATGCCCGGCGTGTAGGTGGCCATGCCGGACATCGGCAGCCGGCTGTCGTCGCTGCCGTAGGTTTCGAGCTCTTCCTCGGGAATGATCCCGGCCTCGATCAGTGCCGCGTAGAAGGCAATCGCATAGTGGCCGTGGGACAGGAGGAAGCGGTCGCGGCCTTCCCACTTCGGCTCCTCCGGCCTGTACGCCAGCGCGTGCTTGTAGGCCACCGCAAGGACGTCGGCCCACCCGAGCGCCTGGCCGATATAGCCCTGTCCTTGCACTTCGCCCATGCGCAGTGCGTAGGCGCGAATGCGGCGGGCGCTTTGTTGAAGCGTTGATAAGTCAGACACGGAAATCTCCTGGAAAAAGTGTGTAGAAAAGGTGGGGCGCGACGATCGCGAGAGGCGGCCGCCCGGGCGGTCCGTGTTCCTGCGTGCGCATGTCAGAGGAATCCGATCGAGATCCAGGGAATTGCGGCCACGGCCACCGTTCCGATGAACAAGGCGACCATGTAGCCGACGATCGGCTTCATGCCCTCGTTCGGATGGATCCGGCTGATGGCGCAGGCCGCGTAGTACCCGACGCCGAACGGCGGTGCGAAGAGGCCGATGCCCATCGCGAGGGTCACGACCATCGCGTAGTGCACTTCGTGGATGCCGACCTGGCGCGCAATGGGAAACAGCAGAGGACCCAACAGCACGATGGCCGGGATGCCCTCCAGCACCGATCCGAGAATGATGAAGGCAACAACCGATACCGCCATGAAGGTGATGGCGCCGCCCGGCAGCGCCTTCATCGTGTCCGCCAGCGCGCTCGAGAATCCCGATTGAGTCAGCGCCCAGGCCATGCCGGTGGCAGCACCGATGATGAACAGGATCGAGCCGGAAAGCGACGCAGTGCTGACCAGCATCGGATAGATCCGCTTCCAGTCGAACTGGCGGTACACAAGAAGTCCGGCGATCACCGCGTAGACGATGCCGATGGTGGACACTTCCGTCGCCGTTGCAACGCCCTCGACCACCGCTGCGCGGATGACGACGGGCAGCGCAAGGGCAGGGATCGAGATCAGGAACGACCTGGCGATCTCGCGGCCGCTCGCCTTGCGCACGCCCGACAGGTCCTCGCCCCGATAGCGCCACCACACGAGTGCGGCCAAGGTCGCGCCGACCACCACTCCGGGCAGCAGGCCGCCCGTGAAGAGGGCCGCAATCGAGACACCCGTCGCGGAACCGATCGTGATCAGCACCAGTGAGGGCGGAATCGTTTCGGTTTGCGCGCCGGTTGCGGAGAGCAATGCGACCAGATCGCCAGGCTTCGCGCCCCGCTTGCGCATCTCGGGGAAGAGTGCCGGTGCCACGGCCGCCATGTCGGCAGCCTTGGATCCCGAAATGCCCGAGACCAGATACATCGCGCCGATCAGCACATAAGAGAGCCCGCCGCGCACGTGTCCCAGCAGGCTGCCCAGGAAGCTGACCATGGCGCGCGCGATCCCGGTCATCTCGATGAGCAGGCCGAGCAGGACGAACAGCGGAACCGCGAGCAGGATGAGATGGCTCATGCCTTCGTCCATCCGGCCCACGACCACCACCGTTGGCGTGGCGGTCGTCAGCGCGATGTAGCCAAAGGTCGCCAGTCCGAACGAGAACGCGATCGGCAGGCCCAGCAGCACCATGGCACCCACGCCGAACACGAAGAAGAGGAGGAGATTCCAGTTGCCCAGCGGCACCAGCAGGGGTCCGGCCAGTGCCATTCCTCCAATGACCACGGCGACCAGGCCCAGCGCCAGGCACGCATCCTTCCATCGGCCGATGCGCAGGATCTGGATGACGCCGACCAGCAGCATCAGTCCGAGGCCGACCGGCAGCGCCGATGCCCGCCAGGAGTTGGGGATGCCCATGGCCGGCGTCGTGACGAAGACCTCGTCCTGCGCGAACTCGTAGGCAGGGTGAACGACAAATGCAAGGAAGGCAATGGCCGCAGCGATGGCGATCAGGTCCAGGAAGGCCCGTTTGCGCGAATCGAGCTTGCCCACGATCGCCGTCATGCGCATGTGCTCGCCGCGCTGGAACGCAACGATCGAGCCGAGCATCGCCAGCCAGAGGAAGAGGATCGAAGCCAGTTCGTCAGACCACACCAGCGGCTCGTGAAACACGTAGCGGCTGGTCACGCCGGCAAGAAGCACAACGACCTCGGCCAGCACCAGCAGCGCGGCCGGGATCTCAACCAGCATGGCCAGCGCCTTGTTCAAGGTCTCGAGCCATGCGAGCGGTCCGCGCCGGTCCGGCGCAGCCATGCTCCCGGCAGCGCCGGGCTCGTCACTAGGGATGTTCATGGTTTTCTTTCACGCGGCGGACGGCGGTCGATCAGCCGAGCTTGCCGGAGACTTTCTCCAGGAGATCCCAAGGCGCAGCGCCGTACTTCGACTTCCATTCGCCGTAGAAGCCCGTGCTCGCCAGCTTGTTGCGGAAGTCTTCCTGCTGCACGTCGATGAAGCCGACGCCCTTGGCCTTGAGGTCGGACACCAGGCTGCTGCTGAGCCTGGCAACGTCGGCCCGCTGATCGATGGCGGACTTGTCGATCTCTCGCGTGATGACCTGCTGGACGTCCGATGGCAGCTTCTGGAATGCGCGCTTGTTGCCAAGAACCCAGTAGCCGTCCCAGACATGGCCGGTCAGGCTGCAGGTCTTCTGGACTTCGTAGAGCCGCGCGGTCGAGATGATGGCGAGCGGATTCTCCTGGCCTTCCACCACCTTGGTCTGCAAGGCGGTGTAGACCTCGTTGAAGTTGATCGGCGATGGAGCGGCGTCCAGCGCCTTGAACAGCGAGGTCAGCGGAGGTGCGGGAGGCACCCGCACCTTGAAGCCCTTCAGGTCGGCTGCGGACTTGATCTCGCGCCCGGACGATGTGACGTGGCGGAAGCCGTTGTCCCAGATCCGCGAGACGGTGAAGATGGGTGTCTTCGCGATCTCGGCTCGAATGTGGTTGCCCAGGTCGCCGTCCATCGCCTTCCAGACATCGTCGTAGCCCTTGAAGGCAAAGCCCACGCTCGTGATGCCCGAGACAGGCACGAAGGTCGACAGGATCAGCGAGGAGAGATTGAAGAACTCGACCGAGCCGTTTCGCACTTGCGCCAGCAGGTCCGTGTCGCTGCCCAATTGATTGGCCGGAAAGAGCTTGATGTTGACCCGGCCCGAGGTGGCTTCCCGGATGCGGTCATGCGCTTCCTTGGCGCGCAAGTTGACCGGGTGGGTCGGATCCTGTCCGGTGGCGTACTTGAGTTCGAACTCGGCAGCATCCGCGCGGCGCGTGACGATCGAAAACAGGGGCAGCGCTGCGCCTGCGGCCAGCAGTAGGCGGCGATTGAGTTTCGCGGGGATGGGCTTGGGCTCGGTCATGGTTGTCGTCTCCTGGTTGTAGAAATGAAAAGGGATCGCTGGCTCAGGGGCGCAGGGGCTCAATGGATCAACATGCCGCCATTCACGTCGAGCGTGATCCCCGTGCAGTACAGCGACAGATCGCTGGCAAGGAAGACGCAGGCGCCGGCGATGTCGTTGGCGCGGCCCAGCCGGCCGAGCGGAATGGTCTCGGCGATCTCGGCCTTTTTCTCTTCGGTGAGCCTGCCCTTGATGATGTCGGTGCCGATCAGGCCGGGCGTGATGCTGTTGATCCGGATGCCTTCGGGGCCGAACTCCCGCGCCATGGCGCGTGCCAGGCCAAGCACGCCGGCCTTGGCCGCCGAGTAGTGCGGACCGCCCAGGATGCCCCCGCCGCGCTGCGCGGAAACCGACGAGATGCAGACGATCGATCCGCCGCCCTGTTGCTGCATGGAAGGCAGAACCGCCTGCGACATGTACAGCGTGCCCCGCAGGCTGACGTCGAGGATGCGGTCATAGTCCGCACCGCTGATCTCGAGCGTCTTGACCGGCTGTGTGATGCCTGCGTTGTTGACCAGCGTGTCGATGCGGCCGAATGCCTTCAGCACAGTCGCGGCGGCGGCATCGCAAGAGGCCTTGTCGGTCACGTCGGCAACGATTCCAAGATGCGCGGGGCCGAGTTGCGCGGCCGCCGCCGCAGGGGCGGCGCGCTCCAGGTCGAGCACCGCGACACGGGCGCCATGGGCCGCCATCAGGCGCGCCGTGGCGAACCCGAGGCCGTTGACGCCGGCGCCGCCGGTAATGACGACGATCTTGTCCTTGAGCAGCATCGATTTGTCTCCAGAGTGGTGTGGTTGGCGATGGTCGTCGGACCAATGCATGACGACAAGCGATGTGTTTTCAGCCTAAGATGACAGTTTGTCATCTAACGACCGGGTTGACCCTATGTCCACACTGCCCGCCGTGACCAACCTGCAGGCCTTCGAAGCGGTGGCACGAAGAAGAAGCTTTGCCCTTGCGGCGTCGGAACTCCACCTCACTGCTTCGGCGATCAGCCATCAGGTGTCGCGCCTCGAAGCGCATCTCGGTGTGCGGCTGTTCGAGCGCAGCGCCCACGGCGTGCGGCTCAGCGCCGCGGGCGACATGTACTTGTCGAAAGTTGGCGGCGCGTTGCTGGCCATCGCATCGGCAACCGACGATCTGCGCCAAGGCGTGAGCAACAGCCTGTATGTGCACTCGGCGCCCAGCATTGCGAGCCTTTGGCTGATGTCGCGGCTGCGTGGCTTTGCGCAGGCTTACCCGGACATTTCGCTGAACCTGTCGGCCGCGCACACAACCAGCGATTTCGCCCTGGGCCAGGCCGACATCGACATCCGCTATGGAATACCGAACTGGCCCGACCTGGTGGTAGAACCCCTGTTCGAGGAGCGCATCGTGCCGCTCGCGAGTCCTGCATTCATCCGGCAGCACGGCTTGAAGCGCATCGAACAGCTCGGCGGCGTGAAGCTGATCCAGAGCAACGTCAGCGTGGTGCAGTGGTCGGACTGGTTCGGACAGTTCAGCGACAAGCGGGCGCCCGACAGGTTTGCCATTCGTTTCGATCGGGCGCAGATGTCGCTCGATGCAGCCACCCAAGGCCTGGGCGTTGCGCTTGAAAGTGCGACGATTGCCGCAAGGCACATTGCCGAGCGCAAGCTCAGGCCCGTGTTCGGCCTTGATCAGGCGATCAAGGTCAAGGCGCACTTTGCGGTGTATCCACCACGGCACGCCAAGCGGTCATCGGTCGCGGCCTTCCTGCAATGGATCCATGCCGAAGCGGCAAGAAATTGAAAGCATTCACTTCGGCATACTCTCGATGCGCCAAGCTTTGGAGGTTCACATGCCGCCACAACCGGATATCGCCAAGACCGCACCGCAAGCCGCCTGGGGCCCCATTGCGCTCGCGCGCTTTCTGCACGGCGTGGTGGCGCTGGCCGCGGCCGGGGGAATCGGCCTCGAGCTGAGCGCGGCGATCAGTGGCGGCCCCGGCATCGCGCCCACGCATCTGGAGCGCTTCGTTCGGCTGTTCAGCTACTTCACCATCGATTCGAACCTGCTCGTCGGCGGCGTCTGCGCGCTGCTCGCCTTTCGTCCCGCGCACGACGGGCGGCTGTTCCGGGTGCTGCGGCTCACGGCGGTGCTCTGCATCGCGGTCACGGGCATCGTGTTCCACACGGTGCTCACGGGGCTGCGCGAGCTCACGCCCTCGGGGCAGCTTGCCAACTTCCTGCTTCACACGGTGACGCCGGTGTTCACGGTGCTCGGCTGGGCCCTGGTCGGACCGCGGCCGCGCACCGACCGCGGCACCGTCGGGCGGGCCGTGCTGCTGCCGCTCGCATGGATCGTCTACACCTTCGTGCGCGGTGCGTTCGTGAGCTGGTACCCGTATCCGTTCATGGACGTGGGCCAACTCGGGTTTGCACGCGCAGCGCTCAATTCGGCGGCCGTCGCGGCTGTCTTCATCGCGATGGCCATCGGCCTGCGCCTGCTGGAGAAGCGGCTTCCCGCAGCGCCTGCCGGCTGAACGCAGGGCTTTGGGCTTCGCCGCAAAATAGGCGCTGGCGCGCACGGCGCATCCAGAAGGAACATCCGACATGACCACTCCCTTGCAGCAACTCCTCGGCACCGATCTGCCGCTGATCCAGGCACCCATGGCGGGCGTGCAGGGCAGCGCCATGGCCATTGCGGTCAGCAACGCCGGCGGCCTCGGCTCGCTGCCCTGCGCCATGCTGGGCCCCGACACCATGCGCAGCGAGCTCGCCGCAATCCGGGCCGGCACCGGCAAGCCCTTCAACGTCAACTTCTTCTGCCACACGCCGCCGGAGCCGAGCGCCGAGCGCGAGGCGGCATGGCGCAGCGCGCTGGCACCGTACTACACCGAGTTCGGCATCGATGCTGCGAGCATCCCCACCGGCCCCGGGCGCAACCCGTTCAGTGCCGACGTGGCCACTGTGCTGGCAGAGTTCCGCCCGGAGGTGGTGAGCTTTCATTTCGGGCTGCCTTCGGAGGCGCTGATGGCGCAGGTGCACGGCTGGGGTGCGAAGGTGCTGGCCTCGGCCACCACGGTCGAGGAGGCGCGGTGGCTCGAAGCGCGTGGCGTGGATGCGGTCATCGCGCAAGGGCTGGAGGCCGGCGGGCATCGCGGCCATTTCCTGTCGCACGACCTGACGAGGCAGCTCGGCACCTTTGCGCTGCTGCCGCAGCTGGTGCATGCCGTGAAGGTGCCGGTGATCGCGGCCGGCGGCATTGCCGATGCAGCAGGCGTGGCCGCGGCCATGGCGCTGGGCGCTGCGGGCGTGCAGGTCGGCACCGCCTATCTGCTGGCGCCGGAGGCGACCACCAGCGCCGCGCACCGCGCGGCGCTCAAGAGCCAGGCCGCGCGCCACACGGCGCTGACCAATCTCTTCACGGGCCGCCCCGCGCGCGGCATCGTGAACCGCGTGATGCGCGAGCTGGGGCCGATCGGTGCGGCGGCGCCCGAGTTTCCGCTGGCCACCTCGGGCATTGCGCCCTTGCGCGCCAAGGCCGAGGCGCAGGGCAGCGGCGATTTTTCTCCGCTGTGGTCGGGGCAGAATGCCACCGGCTGCCGCGAGCTGCCGGCCGCCGAGATCACGCGCGCCTTGGCGCAAGGTTTTCAATCTCTTACGGCCTGACTTCATGACGCAACTCCACCTGCCTTTCAAGTTTCTCGAGCAGGCCGCAGGGCCGAACGTGCGCGAGCCCTGGCTGCTGGTGCTGATGCACGGCGTCGGCAGCAACGAGCAGGACCTGTTCGGCCTTGCGCGGCTCATGCCGCCGCAGTTTCACGTGCTGAGCCTGCGCGCGCCGTATGTGCTGTCGCCCGATGCGTACGCGTGGTTCGAGTTCGAGGTGCTGCCTGATGGCGAGCGGCGCATCAACGAGGAGCAGGAGCGCGAAAGCCGCTTCCTGGTGGGCGAGATGGTGGCCTCGGCGTCGCAGCAGCTCGGCGTGCCGCCTGAGCGCGTGGTGGTCGGCGGCTTCAGCCAGGGCGGCATCATGGCGCTGTCGCTGCTGCTGACACAGCCCGCGAAAGTTCGCGCCGCAATGGTGTGGCACGGCCGGCTGCTGCAACAGGCGGCGGCGCACATCGCGGCGCCCGAGGCTTTCGAGGGCAAGGCACTGTGGGTGAGCCACGGCAGCGCCGACAACGTGATTCCGCCAAGCGCCGCAGAGGCGTCGCGCGAACTCGCGCGCGGCCTGCCGCTGGCCCTGTCGGGGGCCGATTTTCCGGGCGGCCACGAGATCCGCCCGGCCGAGCTGCAGGGCGCACTGGCGTGGCTGCAGTCGCTCGGCTCGGCGGCGGGCGCCTCCTAGCGGGCGAACTTTCGCGCCGGGAGCGCGTCACAGGGCGTTACGGGATGACGCCGCGGCGGGGTGCCGATCTGGTGCACCATAGCCGCTCGTCTCCCATTGCAATCCTCCAAAAAAGGAAACCGCAGACATGTCCGACCGAGACATCCCCGAAATTCCCGACGTGCGCGATCCGCACGATGCGCCCGCGTACAGGCCGCGGCGCGAGACCTCGACCGGAACCATCGTCGTCATCGTGCTGCTGGCGATCGCCGCCGGATTCCTGGGCTGGCGCTGGTACCAGCAGCAGCAGCAACCGCCGCTGCCGGTCGAACCGCCGGTGGCCGCCGCCCCCAACGACGGGCTTGCGCCCGCACCGCCGCCGCCCTCGCTGCCCGAATCCCCGGAGCCCCAGAACCCGATCGACGCGATCGCGCTGCCCGCTTCGGGGCTGCCCAAGCTCGCCGATTCCGATACGCGCGTGATGAAGGCGCTGGTCGACCTGATGGGCAGCAAGAACGTGGCGGACTTCCTGCAGTTCGAAGGCATCGTGCGCCGCTTCGTGGCCACGGTCGACAACCTCGCGCGCGAGCAGTCGCCCGCGAGCACCTGGCCGGTGCAGCCGACGAAGCAGCGCTTCACCACCCAGGGCAAGGGCGAGGCGCAGACCATCGCACCCGGCAATGCCGCTCGCTACACCCCCATCGTGCAGCTTGCCGAGTCGATCAATCCGGCCAAGGCGGCCAAGACCTACGCCCAGCTCTATCCGCTGTTTCAGAAAGCCTATGAGGACCTCGGCTATCCGGGGCGCTACTTCAATGACCGGCTCATCGCCGTGATCGACCATCTGCTGCAGGCGCCCGAGCCCGCCGGCCCAGTGCCGGTTCGCCTCGTCGAGGTGAAGGGCAACGTGTCTTCGCAGCGGCCATGGGTGCGCTACGAATACGCCGATCCGCAGCTCGAGTCGCTCTCGTCAGGCCAGAAGATCATGGTGCGCATGGGGCTGGAGAACGAGCGCAGGATGAAGGCCAGCCTGCGAGGCTTCCGCGAGCAGATCGCCACCGGCGAGATGCTGAAGAAGAAGCAGCAGCAGCGCTGACCCGGTGGCGCGCCGCCGTGTAGGCGCGGGCCGATTGCATGCGGCGCGGATGCCGGGGATGATTCGCGGGATCCCCAGATTTCGAGGACACCCGTATGAACCTGATGAGCGTCGACCTCTACCAGAGTGCCACCGATCCCGAGAAATTCCTGGCGCTTCCCGCGGGCACCGACCCCGCCGAACTCATGGGACCGATGACCTTCGACCGCGATTTCGCGCATGTCAGGTGCTACAAGGAAGGCTTCGAATTCGATCCGTCCCAAAGCTACGCGGGCGTCAACGCCGCGAAGATCGCGGCGGACATCCTCACCGTGAAATGGGCGATGTACCGCCGCGAAGCCTGAGCGGCCTTTTTCAGGCCTCCTCGGTTTCCTTGTAGTCGCCCACCGGCACGCAGCTGCAGAACAGGTTGCGGTCGCCATACACGTTGTCGACGCGGCCGATCGGCGGCCAGTACTTGGCCAGCTTGAGTTCCGCCAGCGGAAACGCCCCGAGTTCGCGCGAATAGGGGTGCGGCCATTCCGCCGCCATCAGGCTGGCCGCGGTGTGCGGCGCATGCTTGAGCGGGTTGTCGTCCTTCGGCCAGACGCCTTCCTCGACGCGGCGGATCTCGCCGCGGATCGCGATCATCGCGTCGATGAAGCGGTCGAGTTCGGCCAGCGGCTCGCTCTCGGTGGGTTCCACCATCAGCGTGCCGGGCACCGGGAAGCTCAGCGTGGGCGCATGGAAGCCGTAGTCGATCAGCCGCTTGGCCACGTCCTCGGCGGTGACGCCGCTGCTGTCCTTGAGCGGGCGCAGGTCGAGGATGCACTCGTGCGCGACGTGGCCGTTGGGGCTCGCGTACAGCGTGGGGTAATGATCCTTCAGGCGCGCGCTGATGTAGTTGGCGCTCAGGATCGCGATTTCGGTCGCTGCCTGCAGGCCCTTGGCGCCCATCATGCGGCAGTACATCCAGCTGATCGGCAGCACCGCCGCATTGCCCAGCGGCGCGGCCGAGACGGCGCCGACGCCGTTCGATGCCACGCCGGCCGTCGCATGCCCCGGCAGGTAGGGCACGAGGTCTTCGACCACGCACACCGGGCCCACGCCCGGGCCGCCGCCGCCGTGCGGAATGCAGAAAGTCTTGTGCAGGTTCAGGTGGCTGACGTCGCCGCCGAACTCGCCCGGCGCGGCCACGCCGACCAGCGCATTCATGTTGGCGCCGTCCACGTACACGCGGCCGCCGTGCTCATGCACCAGTTCGCAGAGCTCCTTCACGCGGGTTTCGAACACGCCGTGCGTGCTCGGGTAGGTGATCATCACGGCCGCGAGCTTGTCGCTGTGCTTCTCGCAGGCGCGCCTGAGGTCGTCCATGTCGACGTTGCCCTGCGCGTCGCAGGCCGTCACCACCACCTGCAGGCCCACCATCTGTGCGCTCGCGGGGTTGGTGCCGTGCGCCGACGAAGGAATGAGGCAGATGTTGCGGTGCCCCTGGCCGTTGGCCTCATGGAAGGAGCGGATGGCCAGCAGGCCGGCGTATTCGCCCTGCGAGCCCGCGTTGGGCTGCAGGCTGATGCCCGCGTAGCCGGTGGCTTCGCAGAGCCAGGCGCGCAGCTGCGCGTCGAGCTGGGCGTAGCCCACCAGCTGCTCGGCCGGCGCAAAGGGATGGATGTTCGCGAACTCGGGCCAGGTGATCGGGATCATCTCGCTGGTCGCGTTGAGCTTCATGGTGCAGCTGCCGAGCGGGATCATGCTGCGGTCGAGCGCCAGGTCCTTGTCCGACAGGCTGCGGATGTAGCGCAGCATCGCGGTTTCGCTCTTGTGGGTGTTGAACACCGGGTGCGTGAGAAAGGCGCTGGTGCGCCGCAGGTCCTCGGGCAGGCGCGGCACAGCGTTGGCCAGGTCGTCGAAGCGCGGCATCGGCGTGCCGGCGGGCACGAACAGCGCCCAGAGCGTTTCGATGTCGGCGCGCGTGGTGGTCTCGTCGAGCGAGATGCCCAGGTGCTGCTGCAGCCGCTGGCGCAGGTTGACGCCCGCGGCCTGGGCGCGTTCGATGATCTTGGGCGTGTCGTCGCCGGTGCGGATGGTCAGCGAATCGAAGGCGGTGCCGTTGACCGGCTCGCGGCCCATCTGCGCGAGGCCCTGCGCGAGGATGGCCGTGAGCGCAGCCACGCGCTGTGCAATGCGCGTGAGGCCGTCGGGGCCGTGGTACACGGCGTACATGCTGGCCACCACGGCCGGCAACACCTGCGCGGTGCAGATGTTGGAGGTGGCCTTCTCGCGGCGGATGTGCTGCTCGCGCGTCTGCAGCGCAAGGCGGTAGGCGGGCTGGCCGTGGGTGTCGACGCTCACGCCCACCAGGCGGCCCGGCAGCGAGCGCTTGAACTCGTCGCGGCAGGCCAGGTAGGCCGCGTGCGGGCCGCCGTTGCACATCGGCATGCCGAAGCGCTGCGTGGTGCCGCAGACGATGTCGGCGTCCCATTCGCCGGGCGGCGCGAGCAAGGTGAGCGCGAGCAGGTCGGCGGCCACGCAGAAGGCGGCGTCGCACTGGTGCGCATGGCCCGCGAGCGGACGCAGGTCGTGCACGTGGCCGGTGGTGGCGGGGTACTGCGCGAGCACGCCGAAGAATTCGCCGCTCACCATCAGGTGCGGCAGCGTCTCGGACACGGTGCTCACCTTCACCTCGATGCCCAGCGGCGCGGCGCGCGTCTTGATGACCTCGATGGTCTGCGGATGGCAGTCGCCCGACACCAGGAACACGTTGCTCTTGCTCTTGACGCTGCGCTTGGCGAGCGTCATCGCCTCGGCTGCCGCCGTGGCTTCGTCGAGCATCGAGGCATTGGCGATGGCCATGCCCGTGAGGTCGCACACCATGGTCTGGAAGTTGAGCAGCGCTTCCATGCGGCCCTGCGAAATCTCGGCCTGGTAGGGCGTGTAGGCCGTGTACCAGGCGGGGTTCTCGAGCACGTTGCGCAGGATGACGCCCGGCGTGTGCGTGCCGTAGTAGCCCTGGCCGATGAAGCTCCTGAAGACCTTGTTCTTTGCCGCGATCGCCTTGAGCTCGGCCAGTGCATCGGCCTCGGTGGCGGGCGCCGGCAGCCGCATCGGCTTGGCGCGGCGGATGGCTGCGGGCACGATGCCGTCGATGAGCTCGGCGCGCGTTTCCGAACCGATCACCGGCAGCATGCGCGCCTCGTCCGCCGCATCGATGCCGATGTGGCGGGCGAGAAACTCTTCGGCGTTCTCCAGTTGTTGCAAAGAGGGAAGGGCGGGAATCGGCATGGCGGTGAAGGCTCGGGATGAGGAAAAGGCGGCTTGCGAACTCGGCGGATCAGGACTCGGCAGCGAACTTGTCGTAGCTGGCCGCGTCGAGCAGCGCGTCGAGCTGCGCGGGCTCGCTGAGCTTGACCTTGAAGAACCAGCCGGCGGCCAGCGGGTCGGTGTTGGCGAGCGAGGGATCGGCGCGCAGGGCTTCGTTCACTTCGGTGATCTCGCCCGACACGGGCATGAACACATCGGCTGCGGCCTTGACCGATTCGACGACACCGGCCACCTCGCCCTGGGCAAAGGTCTTGCCGACTTCGGGCAGGTCGACAAAGACCACGTCGCCGAGCGCGTCCTGCGCATGCACGGTGATGCCGACGGTGGCTGCGCTGCCTTCGGCCGAGACCCATTCGTGGTCCTTGGTGTACTTGATGCTCATGGTGGAAAACTCCTCGTGGAAAAAAAGATGATCGGGGGCGCAGCGCCTAGCCGCGGTAGTAGCGCGTCGGCACGAAAGGCAGCGTCGAGACTTCCATCGGCACCGGCTTGCCGCGCACGATGGCCTGCACGCGCGTGCCGGGCTCGGAATACGCGGTGGCCACGTAGCCCATGGCGATCGGGCGGTCGGCCGTCGGGCCGAGCAGGCCGCTCGTGACAAAGCCGATGTCCTTGCCTTCGAAGGACTGCAGCACCGTGCCGTCGCGCACCGGAACGCGTTCCAGCGCCACGAGGCCGACGCGCTTGCGCTTCAGCGTGTCGTGGTCGGTGTGGCCCGCGGCGCCGGCCGTGGCGGCGGCGAGCTGGGCCAGCACCCGGGCCGCGCCCGGAAAGCCGCCTTCGCGCGCGCCGCCGGTGCGGCGCACCTTCTGGATCGCCCAGTTGAGCGAGGCCTCGACCGGCGTGGTGGTGGTGTCGATGTCGTTGCCGTAGAGGCACAGCCCCGCTTCCAGCCGCAGCGAATTGCGCGCGCCCAGGCCAATGGGCTCGACCTCGGGCTGGGCCAGCAGCAGGCGGGCCAGCGCCTCGGCATTCTGGCCGGCCACCGAGATCTCGAAGCCGTCTTCGCCGGTGTAGCCGCTGCGCGTGGCAAAGGCCGGAATGCCGCCGATCTGCACCGCGCCGCCGGTCATGAACACGAAGCGCTCGATGCCCGGCGACAGCCGCGCCAGCACCGCGGCCGCCTGCGGGCCCTGCAGCGCGAGCAGCGCGTGGTCGGGCATGGGCTGCACATCGCAGCGTGCGCCGATCTTCTGCTGGATGTGGGCGATGTCCGCCACCTTGCAGGCGCCGTTGACGATCACGAAGATCGAGCCGTGGCCTTCGTTGAAGAACATCAGGTCGTCGAGGATGCCGCCCTCGTCGTTCAGCAGCAGCCCGTAGCGCTGCTTGCCGGGCGCAAGGTCGATCACGTCGACCGGCATCAGGGTTTCAAAGGCGGCCGCGGCGTCCGGTCCGACCAGGCGCAGCTGGCCCATGTGCGAGATGTCGAACAGGCCGGCGGCGTTGCGCGTGTGCCTGTGCTCGGCCATGAGGCCGGCGGGGTATTGCACCGGCATCGAATAGCCTGCAAAGGGCACCATGCGGGCACCGAGCTCCACGTGCAGGCCGTACAGCGGGGTCTTCAGGAGTTGTTCGGCGGAAGAGGAATCGGAGGAAGCGGCCACGGGGCACTCCAAAGGGGCAGACGAATTCCATGGCGCGAGCCATGGGCCACCCCTGCTGTCCGCTTTACCTGAGAGATTCGCCCCACGATCGGGGTTTGCTCCTTCGGTGGGCCGGCGCATCGCGTCGATGCAAGCAACAGCCTCTCTCCAGCAAGGAAGCGCCGGCATGCGCCAACGCTGTGTCAGTCCTTTTGCCTGAGCGTTCGGGAAACCCCTGCGCCTTCGGCGGCCCCGGCTGGCGGGGCTCTCTCCTGACCATGGGAGTGTAGTGGATCGCGGGCGGCCGGTCTGCGGCTCAGTGCACGGTCTCGGCCGGCGGCAGCAGCCGGTCGATGCGCTCGCGCAGCGATTCGGCCCGCTCGGCGCCGGCGGTTTTCTCGACCTCGGTGAGCATCAGCGCGGCGATGGTCAGCATCGCGCCGCGGTCGCGCGCCTCGCGCAGGGCATCGCGCATCTGCAGCGCGAACTTGGGGTCGCGCCGCACGAACATGCGCTCGCAGATGTCGAACAGGAACATGCGCGTGGTGGCCAGGGAGCGCTTGCCGTCGAAGTTGTCGGCGGCGGTGGCGAGTTGGATCGGGTCGGCCGCGGGTACCGGGGCGGGCGGCTGGGCCGCGGCCTGCGCCGCCGCGGCAGCCACCGGCTGCGCGTCCTGCAGATAGCCCTGGCGCATCAGCGCCTGGATCGCCTGCTCGGCTTCGGTGCGGCTGGCGAACAGCGGGCTGAAATCGGTCAGCGAACGCCGGCCGTCTGCCATCAGCAGCAAGGCGCGCTCGCGCTGGCTCAGCGTGCGCTGGCGGCCCTGGAGTTCGTCGCGTGCCTTGTCGGTCTTGGTGGGAAACATGGCGCCACAGCTTTTGGGGATCGAGGGCTGAAGCATCGTTGCAAGCGGTGACATCTTCATGAAACGTTTGCCTTACAGCGCCCCGGCAGCGCAAAAAAAAAGCAGCCTGCGAACAGGCTGCCGTTTCTTCCTTGTTTTTCGCGCCGTCTCAGCTACTTGGCATACACCAGGTCGCGCAGCGCCAGCGATATCCACGGCACGTAGGTGATCACCAGCAGGCAGGCCAGGATCACGAGCACGAAGGGCACCAGGTACTTCACGATCCGGTCCAGCGAGATGCGCGCCACCGTGCAGGCCGCGAACAGGTTCACGCCGAAGGGCGGGGTGATCATGCCCAGGGCGAGGTTCACCACCATGATGAGCCCGAAGTGCACCGGGTCGATGCCGAAGTGCACCGCCACCGGCGCAAGGATGGGCGCGAGCACGATGATGGCCGCGCTGGTCTCGATGAACATGCCGATGATGAACAGCGCCGCGTTCACGCCCAGAAGGAACATCGCGGGCGACTTCAGCACTTCCTGCAGCCAGTGGCCGATGGCGTCGGGCACCCCCGCGCGCGTGATCAGGAACGCGAACAGGCCCGCGTTGGCGATGATGAACATGATCACCGCCGACGACAGCACCGACTTGCGCAGGATCACGTACAGGTCCTTGGGCTTGATCTCGCGGTAGATCACCACGCCCACCACCAGCGCATAGAACACCGCCACGGCCGAGGCTTCGGTCGGCGTGAAGATGCCGCCGTAGATGCCGCCCAGGATGATGACGGGCATCAGCAGCGCCCAGCCGGCCTGCCACAGCGCCTTGCCAAACGGCATGCGGCCGTCGCCGTCGTTTTTGCCCCAGCCCTTCCACTTGCAGAAGGCCCAGACGAACAGCATGAGCGCCAGGCTGATGAGAATGCCGGGGCCGAAGCCCGCGATGAACAGCTCGCCGATCGACACCTCGGCGCTCACGCCGTACAGGATCATCGGGATCGAGGGCGGGATGATCACGCCGAGCTCGGCGCTGGTGGCCTGCAGCGCGGCCGCGTAGGCGGTGGGGTAGCCGTGCTTGATGAGCGCCGGAATCAGGATCGCGCCAATGGCGAAGGTGGTGGCCACCGACGAGCCCGACACCGCCGCAAAGATCATGCAGGTGAGCACGCAGGTCATCGGCAGGCCGCCCTGCACGCCGCCCACGATGCTCTTGGCAAACTCGACCAGCCGCCGCGAGATGCCGCCCGTTTCCATCAGGTTGCCGGCCAGGATGAAGAACGGAATGGCCGCCAGCGGAAACTTGTTGATCGAATTGAACATCTCCTTGACGGAGATCAGCATGTTGGCATTGGCCACCTGGATGCCCAGGATCGAGGCGAGCCCGATGGACACTGCAACAGAAACCGACAGTGCAAAACACAGCACCATCGTTGCAACCATCACGGGCGTCATTGCGCAGTCTCCAGCTCAAGCCGCTTGGGATCGAGAAAATTCCCAACGATGCCGAACAGGCAGAAGACGGAACCGACCGGCAGCGCCAGGTACGACCACATCATCGACAGGCTTTCGAGGCCGGCCATCGACTGCACGCGGCCGCGCATCGCGTAGTCCCAGCCCCACCAGAGAATGACCAGCATCAGGATGAGCGCGGCAATGCTCACCACGGCGTCGAGCACGCGCTTGACGCGCGGCGGGCTCCAGCGGTAGAGCACGTCCACGCTCACCATGGCACCCTGGCGAAACGCCATCGGAATGCCCAGGAACACCATCCAGATCAGGCTCACGCGGATCAGGAT
The DNA here is from genome assembly GCF_041154435.1 of Variovorax sp. V116. Taxonomy (NCBI): domain Bacteria; kingdom Pseudomonadati; phylum Pseudomonadota; class Betaproteobacteria; order Burkholderiales; family Comamonadaceae; genus Variovorax; species Variovorax sp. V116. The sequence goes on along the minus strand of NZ_AP028661.1, from coordinate 3,346,291 downwards.
CTCGCTCCACTCCGCGGGCTGCTCGAGCACGAAGCGCGTCACGATCTGGAACACGCCCAGGGCCGATGCAATGACCAGCATCAGGCAGGCGGCAAGCATCGAGGCGCCGGTGGTCCAGCGCTCGATGCCAAGGAATTTTTCTTTCACTTGTAGTCGCGGATCTTGTCGAGGTTGGCCTTGCCGAAGTCCTTCTCGAACTGCGCATTCACCGGTGCGAGCGCGGCCACGAACTTGGCCTTGTCGACGTTCTCGATCACGGTCATGCCCTTGGCGCGCAGGTCGGCCACGCCCTTGGCGTCGTCCTCGTCCACGCGGGCGCGGTTGGCCTTGGTGCCTTCCTTGGCGGCGTCCAGGAAGGCCTGCTTGTCGGCCGCGCTGAGCTTGTCGAACGAGGCCTTGTTCATCAGGAAGATGCAGGGCGAATAGACGTGGCCCGTGAGCGAAAGGTGCTTTTGCACCTGGTCGAACTTGGCGGAGATGATCACCGGCAGCGGGTTCTCCTGGCCGTCGACCGTGCCCTGCTGGAGCGCGGTGAACACTTCGGGGAAGGCCATGGGCGTGGTGATGATGCCGAAGCCCTTGTAGGCGGCGATGTGCACCGGGTTCTCCATGGTGCGCATCTTCAGGCCCTTGAGGTCCTCGGGCGCCTTCACGTCGCGCTTGCTGTTGGTCATGTGGCGGAAGCCGTTCTCGGCCCAGGCCAGCGCCTTGAAGCCCTTGGCGTCGAACTTGGTGAGCAGGTCCTGGCCGATCGGGCCGTCGAGCACGGCGCGCGCATGGGCCTTGTCGCGGAACAGGAAGGGCACGTCGAGGATCTTGGTTTCGGGCACGAAGTTGGGCACCGGGCCGGTCGAGGAGAAAGCCAGCTCCTGCGTGCCCAGCTGCACCGCCTCGATCGATTCGCGCTCGCCGCCGAGCGAGCCGTTGTAGAAGGTCTGGACCTTGTAGCGGCCGCCCGTGCGCTTTTCGACTTCCTTGGCGAAGGTGTCGATGGCCACGCCCTGGTGCGAGTTCTGCGCGGTCGAGATGCTGATCTTCATGGTCGTCTGCGCAAAGGCCGCGCAGGCCATGCCCATGCCCAGAACCAGGCCGGCGGCCAGTCGGGTCAATTTCATTCTTCTGTCTCCTGAGATGGAAAGGGGGTGTCGCAAAGCGTCGGCTCTGCGCGCAACCGATGACTATGCCGCAATAACCAGTTTGACCGCGTCGGGATTTTCACGGACGTAGTCGCGGATCACCGCCTCGAAGCTGGCGTCGGCCGTGAGCCCGAGCTTGCCGGCGCGAACGGTCTCGATGCGCCCGGGCCAGGTCTTCACGATGCGCTGGATGGCCGGATCGGGCGTGCGGTCGAGCAGGGCGGTGGCGGCCTTGCCGGCCACGCGCTCGAGGGCTGCGGCCATGTCGCCCACCGTGGTGGAAAGCGAGGGCAGGTTGAGCGCGGTGCGCGGTCCCCATTCGCCGTCGCTGGCCTCGGCGGCGCGAAGGATGCCTTCGACCGTGCGCGCCGGCGACGCAATCGCCACCGGCGTCTCGTCGGGCACCGGGCAGGCCGCGCGGATGCCCGCGAGCGGCTCGCGGATCATGCCGCTGAAAAAGCCCGACGCCGCGCCGTTGGGCCGGCCGGGGCGCACGCTCACCGTCATGAGCCGCACGCTGCGCCCGCGGATGAAGCCCTTGCGCGTGTAGTCGGCCACCAGCTGTTCGCCGATGAATTTCTGGATGCCGTAGCTGGTCTGCGGCGTCGGCAGCGTGTGGTCCTCGATCACCGGCGGCAGCGGCTGCTCGGGTGAATCGCCGAACACCGCGAGCGAGCTGGCAAACACCAAGAGCGGCCGGGTGCCCACCGCGCGCGCCTTTTCGAGCAGCGCGTGCGTGGCGGCGAAGTTGCTGCGCATGCCCAGGTCGAAATCGGCCTCGCATTCGCCGCTGACCGCGGCGGCCAGGTGAAAGATGGCGTCGGCCCCGGTCCAGAGCGAGGCGTCGGGCGAAGCCAGCTGCTCGTTCAGGTCGCCGAGTGCGGTGCCGATGCGCGGGTCGGCCGCGAGGTCGGCCGGCGGCGCGGCGCGGTCGACCAGCGTGATGCGGGAAATGGCGCGTGCCGGCGCACCGGCCAGCGAAAGCTCGCCCTGCCTGAGCAGGGTGCGGGCAAGGCGTGCGCCCAGGAAGCCGGCGCCGCCCGTGATGACGATCTGCATGGTGGTCTTGTCTCCTTCGCCAACGAGCATAGCGCAGCGGAATGCGCGGCTCAGGCGACACTCGCGCCATGAACTTGCGATTCGTCGAAGCCTTCCACTGGGCCGTGGCACTCAAGAGCGTCACCCGTGCGGCCGAGAAGCTGCACCTCACGCAGTCGGCGCTGTCCAGCCGCATTGCCGCGCTCGAGCGCGAGTTGGGCGTGCTGCTGCTCGACCGGCGCGACAAGCAGTTCCGCCTCACGGTGGCAGGGCAGCGCTTCCATGCCTTCGCGCAGAAGCTGCTCGAGATGCAGATGCACATCAAGGCCGAGATGGGCTCGGGCGCGGTGCGCGAGGCGGTGCTGCGCGTGGGCGCCATCGAGTCGGTGGTGCACAGCTGGCTCACGGGCTGGCTCAAGCACATGCAGGCCACGCATCCGGACTTCGAACTGGAGCTCACCGTCGAAACCACGCCGGTGCTGGTCGACCAACTGCAGCGCGGCAAGCAGGACCTGGTGTTTGGCGCGCTGCCGGCCACCGGCGACGGCGTGCGCACGCGGGCCGTGCCGCCGATGCCGATGTGCTTCGTCGGCCACCGCGAGCTGCACCTGAAGCGGCGCTACCGCCTGCCGGACCTGCTCTCGCTCGACCTCCTGACCTTCCAGCGCGGCTCGCAGCCGCACGTGGCGCTGCTCGAGCTGTTCCGCGAGGCCGGCAGCCCGCCGCCGCGGGTGCATGCGATCTCGTCGATCTCGGCGATGGCGCAGCTGGTGGAGGCGGGCTTCGGCGTGGCCGGGCTGCCGCGCGCGGTGGTCGAGCCGCTGGCGCGGCGCCTGCCGCTGCGCGTGCTGCCTTGCGACGTGACGCTGGAGCCGCTGCCCATCTATGCGAGCTACCGCGACGACCCCTCGTCGCCGCTGCCCGAGGCCGCGCTCGGCTCCGCCGTGGTGCACGCTTCGCACCGCATGGGTTCATCGAAAAAATCGATGGGTTGAGAAAGAAAATTTGCGTTGGCGTTCGTGAGCGCGGATTCCCACAATCCGGCGCATCACACCACAGCGATGCCTCGGGCATCGGAAACGCCAAATGTCGAACCGTCCATCCTTCGCAGAACAGCCCGGCGCCGGCAGCAGCGCGCTGGCCGTGCGCCAGGCCTGCCGCAGCGGTGCGCTGAACGCCCACACCAGCGGGCTCGCAAGCGCCCATGTGCAGGGCAACCTCGTGATCCTGCCGCGGGCGCACGCGGCCGACTTCCTGCGCTTCTGCCAGGCCAACCCCAAGCCCTGCCCCTTGCTCGGCGTCTCGGAAGCCGGCGACCCGGCGCTGCCGGCGCTCGGCGAGGACATCGACATCCGCACCGACCTGCCGCGCTACCGCGTGTGGCGTGACGGCGTGCTGGCGGACGAACCCACCGACGTGCGCGCGCTCTGGAGCGACGACCTGGTGAGCTTCGTCATCGGCTGCTCCTTCACCTTCGAGCATGCGCTGATGGCCGAGGGCATTGCGCTGCGCCACGTGGCGCAGGGCCGCAACGTGGCGATGTACCGCACCTCCATGGCCACCGTGCCGGCCGGCGCCTTCCATGGGCCGATGGTGGTGTCGATGCGCCCGCTGCGCGCGGCCGACGCCATCCGCGCGGTGCAGATCACTTCGCGCTTTCCGGCCGTGCACGGCGCGCCGGTGCACATCGGCGATCCGGCGCTGATCGGCATCCGCTCGATCGCCGATCCCGACTACGGCGACGCCGTCGAGGTCATGCCCGACGAGCTGCCCGTGTTCTGGGCCTGCGGCGTCACGCCCCAGGCCGCGCTGGCCGCCGCCCGGCTGCCGTTCGCCATCACGCACGCGCCGGGCTCGATGCTCGTGACCGACCTGCTGCACCGCCAGCTGGCCGCGTTCTAGACGCGGCGCTTTCGACCCATTCAAAACCCAAGGAGACAAGCACATGAAGACCACCCTCGACGCCACCCAGGCGGGCGACGCCACGCCAGCCGGAGGCAGCTGGCTGCGCACGCTCAACCCGAACGAGAAGCGCACGCTCACCGCATCGTTCAGCGGCTACGCGGTCGATGCCTTCGACTACTACACGCTGCCGCTGGTCACGCCCATCCTGCTGTCGCTGTGGGGCATGAGCAAGACCGAGGTGGGGCTGATCGGCACCGCCACGCTGGTGGCCTCGGCCATCGGCGGCTGGGTGGCCGGCATCCTGGCCGACATGTACGGGCGCGTGCGCATCCTGCAGCTCACGATCCTGGTCTTTGCCATCTTCACCTTTGCCTGCGGCCTTTCGCGCACGCCGGAAGAACTGCTGATCGCACGCACGCTGCAGGGCCTGGGCTTCGGCGGCGAATGGGCGGTGGGCTCGGTGCTCATTGCCGAGATGATCCGGCCGGCCTACCGGGGCAAGGCGGTGGGCCTGGTGCAGAGCAGCTGGGCCATCGGATGGGGCGCGGCGGTGCTGGTGTCGATGGCGCTTTTCTCCTTCCTGCCGCCGGAGTATTCGTGGCGCGCGATGTTCCTGCTGGGGCTGCTGCCGGCGATCCTGATCGTGTTCATCCGCCGCTCGATCCGCGACCCGGAGATCTACGTGCAGAGCCGCGCTGCCGTGGCGCGCGGCGAGCGCAGCGGCAATTTCCTCGCGATCTTCAAGCCCGGCATGCTGGGCACCACGGTGCTCGCGAGCCTGCTGTTCACCGGCATGCAGGGCGGCTACTACGCGATCGGCGTCTGGCTGCCCACCTTCCTGAAGAATGAACGCCATCTCACGGTGCTGGGCTCGGGCGGCTACCAGTTCATGTTCATCATCGGCGCTTTCATCGGCTACCTGTGCGGCGCCTACCTGTCGGACCGGCTCGGACGGCGCCGCGCCTTCATCCTGTTTGCGGTGGGGGCCGGATCGCTGGTCTATGCCTACACGCTGTTGCCCATCACCGACGGGCTGATGCTGCTGCTGGGCTTTCCGCTCGGCTTCTTCATGTCGGGCATCTTCAGCGGCGCGGGCGCCTTCCTGGCCGAGCTCTTTCCCAATGAGCTGCGCGGCTCCGGGCAGGGCTTTTGCTACAACTTCGGGCGCGGCATCGGCGCCACCTTTCCGGCGCTGGTCGGCGTGCTGAGCGACCGCATGCACCTTTCGCTGGGCACGGCCATCGGCGTGTGCGCCGCGGTGGCCTACGCCATGGTGGTGATCGTGGCGCTCTGCCTGCCCGAGACGCGCGGGCGCGACCTGCGGCAGAACTGATCCGGACCTCTTTCTCCTTTTTCGCGAAGACTTCATGACCACGCATTCCCTTCTCCCGTCCCGCTGGCAGTTCTGGATCGACCGCGGCGGCACCTTCACCGACCTGGTCGGCCGCGATCCCGAGGGCGGCCTGCACACGCTCAAGCTGCTGTCGGAGAACCCCGAGCAGTACAAGGACGCCGCCGTCGAAGGCATCCGCCGCCTGCTGAAGCTCGCGCCCGGCGAGGCCGTGACCCCCGAGCGCGTCGAGTGCGTGAAGATGGGCACCACGGTGGCCACCAACGCGCTGCTGGAACGCAAGGGCGAGCCGACGGTGCTGGTCGCCACGGCCGGCTTTCGCGATGCACTGCGCATTGCCACGCAGGCGCGGCCACGGCTCTTCGACCGCCGCATCGTGCTGCCCGAGCTGCTCTACCAGCGCGTGATCGAGGCCGGCGAGCGCATGGATGCGCAGGGCGGCGTCGTGCAGCCGCTGGACGAGCCCGCGCTGCGCGCCGCGCTGCAGGAAGCCTTCGATGCCGGCCTGCGCGCCTGCGCCATCGTCTTCATGCACGGCTGGCGCTACGCCGCGCACGAACTCGCGGCCGAGCGCATCGCGCGCGCCATCGGTTTCACGCAGGTGTCGGTGTCGCACAAGACCAGCCCGCTCATGAAGCTGGTGCCGCGCGGCGACACCACGGTGGTCGACGCCTACCTGAGCCCGATTCTGCGGCGCTACGTGGAGCAGGTGTCGCGCCAGATGCCGGGCGTGCCGCTGTTCTTCATGCAGAGTTCGGGCGGGCTCACGCAGGCCGACCGCTTCCAGGGCAAGGACGCGATTCTCTCGGGCCCGGCCGGCGGCATCGTCGGCATGGTGCGCACCGCGCTCGACGCCGGCCATCCGCGCGTGATCGGCTTCGACATGGGCGGCACTTCCACCGACGTGTCGCACTACGCCGGCGAGTTCGAGCGCTCCTTCGAAACCCAGGTGGCCGGCGTGCGCATGCGCGCGCCGATGATGAGCATCCACACCGTGGCTGCGGGCGGCGGCTCGGTCATTGCCTTCGACGGCGCGCGGCTGCGCGTGGGGCCGGAGTCGGCCGGCGCCAACCCGGGGCCGGCCAGCTACCGGCGCGGCGGTCCGCTCACCACCACCGATGCGAACGTGCTGCTCGGCAAGATCCAGCCCTCGCATTTTCCGCATGTCTTCGGGCCGAACGCCGATGAAGCGCTCGACCTCGCGGCCGCGCGGCGCGGCTTCGAAGCCATGGCGCGCCGCATGGCGGAAGCCACGGGCCGCACCGTGGGTGCCGAAGAAGTGGCGAGCGGTGCGCTGCGCATCGCCGTGGCCAGCATGGCCAATGCCATCAAGCGCATTTCGGTGGCGCGTGGCTACGACGTCACGCAATACACGCTGCAGTGCTTCGGCGGCGCAGGCGGCCAGCACGCCTGCCTGGTGGCCGATGCACTGGGCATGCGCAGCGTCTACCTGCATCCGCTCGCGGGCGTGCTCTCGGCCTTCGGCATGGGGCTGGCCGACCAGCTCGCGATGCGCGAGCTGGCGCTGGAACGCCGGCTCGATGCGCAGGGGCTGGCCGCGGCGCGCGATGCGGCAGCCACTCTTGCGGCGCAGGCCAAAGGAGAACTGTGCGAGCAGGGCGTGGCCGATGCGGCCATTGCCACGGTGCACCGCGTGCAGCTGCGCTACGAAGGCACCGACACCGCGCTGGCCTGCGCGCTGCCGATGGCGGGTTCGGCCGACGACGCGATCGCGGCGATGCGGAGCGAGTTCGAGGCCAGCTATCGCCGCCGCTTCGCCTTCCTGATGGCCGAGCGGGCGCTCGTGATCGAGGCCGTGACGGTCGAAGCGGTGGGCACTGGCGAGCGCGCAGCGCCCGCAGCCGCACAGGCCGATGCGGCCAGTCATGCACCCGAACCGCTCGCGGCCGTGCGCATGTACTGCGAGGCTGACGAAAAAGCCGCAGGCTGGCGCGATGCCGCGCTGTTCGACGAAGCGGCGCTCAAGCCCGGCGCTTCCATCGACGGCCCCGCCATCCTCGCGGGCCGCAACGCCACCACGGTGATCGAGCCCGGCTGGCAGGCGCGCGCCACCACGGCCGGCATCCAGCTGCACCGCGTGCGCCCGCGCGTCGCCACGCAGGCCCTGGGCACCAGCGCCGATCCGGTGATGCTCGAGGTGTTCAACAACCTCTTCATGAACATCGCCGAGCAGATGGGCCTGCGGCTGCAGAACACCGCCTATTCGGTCAACATCAAGGAGCGGCTCGACTTCTCCTGCGCGCTGTTCGACGTCGAGGGCAACCTGATCGCCAACGCGCCGCACATGCCGGTGCACCTGGGCTCGATGAGCGAGTCGATCAAGACCGTGATCGACGGCAACCCCGGCATGAAGCCCGGCGACGTCTTCGTGCTGAACGACCCCTACCACGGCGGCACGCACCTGCCCGACATCACGGTGGTCACGCCGGTGTACCTGGAGTCGGGCGACGCACGGCCGTCGTTCTACGTGGCTTCGCGCGGCCACCATGCCGACGTGGGCGGCATCACGCCGGGCTCGATGCCGCCGTTCTCGGCCACCATCGGCGACGAGGGCGTGCTGATCGACAACTTCAAGCTGGTGGAGGGCGGGCGCCTCTGCGAAGCCGAACTGCGCGCGCTGCTCGGAAGCGGCGCCCACCCGTCGCGCAACATCGAGCAGAACCTGGCCGACCTGCGCGCGCAGATCGCCGCCAACGAAAAGGGCGTGCAGGAGCTCCAGGCCATGGTCGCCCAGTTCGGCCGCGAGACGGTGGCGGCCTACATGGGCCACGTGCAGGACAACGCCGAGGAGTCGGTGCGCCGCGTCATCACGGCGCTGAAGAACGGCGAGTTCACGCTGCCGCTGGACAACGGCGCGCAGATCCGCGTGCGGGTCACGGTGGATGCCGTCGCGCGCTCGGCCACGGTCGACTTCACGGGCACCAGCGCGCAGCTGGCCAACAACTTCAATGCGCCGCGGGCCATCACCATGGCGGCCGTGCTGTATGTGTTCCGCACGCTGGTGGACGACGACATTCCGCTCAACGCGGGCTGCCTCAAGCCCATCGAGGTGATCGTGCCGGGCGGCTGCATGCTCAACCCGCTGCCGCCGGCCGCGGTGGTGGCGGGCAACGTCGAAACCTCGAGCTGCGTGACCAATGCGCTCTACGGCGCGCTGGGCGTGATGGCCGCGAGCCAGTGCACGATGAACAACTTCACCTTCGGCGACGGCGAGCACCAGTACTACGAAACCATCTCGGGCGGCTCGGGCGCGGGCCCGGGCTTCGACGGCACGAGCGTGGTGCAGACCCACATGACCAACTCGCGCCTCACGGACCCCGAGGTGCTGGAGTTCCGCTACCCGGTGCGCCTTGAGAGCTACCGCCTGCGCACCGGTTCAGGGGGAGCCGGGCGCTGGCGCGGCGGCGACGGCGGCGTGCGGCGCGTGCGCTTCCTGGCGCCGATGACGGCGTCGATCCTCAGCAATGGCCGGCTCTACGGCGCATTCGGCGGTGCGGGTGGGGAGGCTGGCGCGGTGGGTGTCAACCGTGTCGAGCGGGTCGACGGGACGGTCGAGACGTTGGACCACATCGGACAGGTGCAGATGGCGCCGGGGGACGTGTTCGTGATCGAAACGCCGGGTGGGGGAGGATGGGGCGAAGGGCGCTGAACTTGGCGCTCTTTCCAGGGTGCGCTCCCGCCGACGGGATACCTTGCTCCGCGAATGTCCCCCGGCCTGCGGCCTCCTCCTTAATTTCGCTGCGCAAGGCACCCCATCGACGGGAGCGTGATCAGAGCAGTCGTTGATCAGCGGTACACCAGCAGCGTGCCCAAGTGCACAGGGCATCGAGTGCTCCCCGCAGCGAAATCAAGGAGGAGGGGGCGCAGCCCCCGGGGGACATTCGCGGAGGGGAGTACCCGGTGGCCTGTGCACGCGCCCTGAACAACAGCGCCCCGAACAACAGCGCCAAAAACGAGAGAGAACTACATCCCCACGTAATTCGGCCCGCCGCCCCCTTCAGGCGTGACCCACACGATGTTCTGCGTCGGATCCTTGATGTCGCAGGTCTTGCAGTGCACGCAGTTCTGCGCGTTGATCTGCAGGCGCTCCTTGCCGGCGTTGGCCTCGTCGGGCACGAACTCGTACACGCCGGCCGGGCAGTAGCGGCTTTCGGGGCCCGCGAACTTCGACAGGTTGATGTTCACCGGCACCGACGCATCCTTGAGCGTCAGGTGTGCAGGCTGCTGCTCCTCGTGGTTGGTGTTGCTGATGAACACGCTCGAGAGGCGGTCGAAGGTCAGCTTTCCGTCCGGCTTCGGATAGGCGATGGGCTTGCACTCCGCCGCCGGCTTGAGGTACAGGTGGTCCGGCTTGTTGCGGCGCAGGGTCCATGGAATGTGGCCCTTGAGCAGCCACTGCTCGATGCCGTTCATGAAGGTGGCAATGCCCAGCCCCTTCTTGAACCAGGCCTTGAAGTTGCGTGACTTGTTCAGTTCCGCGTGGAGCCAGCTCTTCTCGAACGCCGCCGGGTAGGCCGTGAGCTCGTCGTGCTGGCGGCCGGCCTGCACCGCGACGAAGGCCGCTTCGGCGGCCAGCATGCCGGTCTTGATGGCGGCATGGCTGCCCTTGATGCGGCTCACGTTCAGGTAGCCGGCCTCGCAGCCGACCAGCGCGCCGCCCGGGAACACCGTCTTGGGCAGCGACATCAGGCCGCCGGCCGTGATGGCGCGCGCGCCGTAGCCGATGCGCTTGGCCGGCTTGATGCCCTGGGCCTCGTCGCCTTCGAGGTACCAGCGGATGTTGGGGTGCAGCTTCCAGCGCTGCATTTCCTCGAACGGGCTCAGGTACGGGTTGCTGTAGTCCAGGCCCGTGATGAAGCCCATCGTGACCTTGTTGTCCTCCATGTGATAGAGGAAGGCGCCGCCGTAGGTGTCGCTCTTCATCGGCCAGCCGGCCGTGTGCAGCACGAAGCCGGGCTGGTGGCGCTTGGGGTCGATTTCCCATACTTCCTTCACGCCCAGGCCGTAGGTCTGCGGATCCTTGCCCTCGTCGAGCTTGAATCTGGCGATCAGCTGGCGGCCCAGGTGGCCGCGCGCGCCCTCGGCAAATACCGTGTACTTGCCCAAGAGCTCCATGCCGAGCTGGAAGTTCTCGGTGGGTTCGCCGTCCTTGCCCACGCCCATGTTGCCGGTGGCCACGCCGCGCACCGAGCCGTTCTCGTTGTAGAGCACTTCGGCCGCCGGGAAGCCCGGAAAGATCTCCACGCCCAGGTTCTCGGCCTGCTGCGCCAGCCACTTGGTGAAGGCGCCCAGGCTGATGATGTAGTTGCCGTGGTTCTGGAAGCAGGCCGGAAGGAACAGGTTGGGCGTGCGCAGGCCCGATTTTTCGCCGAGGAACACCATGGCGTCGTCGGTCACGGGCTGGTTCAGCGGGGCGCCCAGCTCCTTCCAGTCGGGCAGCAGCTCGTTGAGCGCGCGCGGGTCCATGATGGCGCCCGAGAGAATGTGCGCGCCGGGCTCGGAGCCCTTCTCGAGCACCACCACCGAGATTTCCTTGTCGTGCTGGGCCGCCAGCTGCTTGAGCCGGATGGCGGTCGAGAGGCCGGCCGGGCCGCCGCCGACGACCACCACGTCATATTCCATGGATTCGCGGGGGCCGAACTGGGCGAGGATTTCGTCGTGGGTCATGTGGGGTCTCGTCGATAATGATTTGAGGCTCGGACGCTTCGAGGGCGCGAAACATTTTATGTGGAGTGCCGGGCGTCGCCTCGGCGACTCGGCAACCGCTCAACAGGACCCCCTTCCCATGGCTTACAGCATCGATCTTTCGGGCCGCGTGGCCTTCATCACCGGCGCTTCCAGCGGGCTGGGCGCGCAGTTTGCCAAGACGCTGGCGCGTGCCGGCGCCGCGGTGGTGCTCGCGAGCCGCCGGCTCGAGAAACTGAAGGAGCTGCGCGCCCGCATCGAGGGCGAGGGCGGCGACGCGCATGCGGTCGAGCTCGACGTCACCGACATCGGCAGCATCAAGGCCGCGGTGGCGCGCGCCGAAACCGAGGTCGGCCCCATCGACATCCTGGTCAACAACTCGGGCGTGAGCACCACCCAGCGCCTTTCGGACGTCACGCCGGACGACTACGACTACATCTTCGACACCAACGTGAAGGGCTCCTTCTTCGTCGCACAGGAGGTGGGCAAGCGCATGCTGGCGCGCGCCGACGGTTCGGCGCCGGGCACCTACATCGGCGGGCGCATCATCAACATCGCCTCGGTGGCGGCGCTCAAGGTGCTGCCGCAGATCGGCACCTACTGCATGAGCAAGGCCGCGGTCGTGCAGATGACCAAAGCCATGGCGCTCGAATGGGGCCGCTTCGGCATCAACGTGAACGCGCTGTGCCCGGGCTACATCGCGACCGAGCTCAACGAGGACCACTGGGCCTCCGAAGGCGGCGCCAAGCTCGTGAGCATGCTGCCGCGCAAGCGCGTGGGCAAGCCCGAAGACCTGGACGGCCTGATCGTGCTGCTGGCCAGCGGCCAGAGCCATTTCGTGAACGGCGCGGTCATTGCGGCCGACGACGGGTTCGCGCTCTGATCCCCTCCATCAAAGCCACCGATGAGAATCGAAATCCCCGAGAAGAAAAAGTTCGTGTTCGAGATGTCCATCCCCATCCGCTGGGGCGACATGGACGCCATGGGGCATCTGAACAACGGCACCTATTTCCGCTACCTCGAAACCGCGCGCATCGACTGGATCCGCTCGCTCGGCATCGAGCCCGCGCCGGGCGGCGAGGGCATGGTGATCGTCAACGCCTTCTGCAATTTCTACCGGCAGATCGAATACCCCGGCGACGTGCTGCTCAAGATGTACGTGAGCGACCCGGCGCGCACCACCTTCGAGAGCTGGGCCACCATGGCGCGGGCCGAGGCGCCCGAGGTGATCTGCGCGGCCGGCGGGGCGACCACGATCTGGGTCGATTTTCCGAAGCAGAAGGCGCTGCCCTTGCCCGACTGGCTGCGCGCGGTGGTGAGCGAGTAGGGCGCGCAGCTACGCCGGCCGCAGCACGATGCGCGCCTCGAAGCCATGGGCCGCACCCGGCGGCGGCGATGCCAGCTCAAGCCTGGCGCCGTGCTTCTCGACGATGGTGCCCACGATCGACAGCCCCAGGCCGTAGCCTGCGCGATCGGAGCTGTGGCGCACGTGGCGCTGCTGCAGCGTGGCGAGCTGTTCGGCGCTGACGCCCGCGCCGAAGTCGCGCACCGCGAGCGTGCAGGGCGCCATCACCTCGATCACCACGCGGCCGTTGCCGCCGTAGCGCAGCGCGTTTTCCACCAGGTTGCGCAGCGCGATCGCCAGCGCATCGACGTCGCCCGAGGCAATGGGCGCGGCGTCGTCGGGCACCTTGAGCGCGAGCCGCTCGCTGATCTGCGGGTCGTTCCAGAAGTCCTGCGCCACGGCGCCGGCCAGCTGCACCAGGTCGACCGGCGCGCGCGCGAGCGATGCGGCCGATTCCGCGCGCGAGAGCTGCAGCAGCTTCTCGGCGCGGTGGCTGAGCAGCTGCAGCGCATCGAGCGCCGCCTGCACGTCGTTGCGCCGCAGGTCGTGCTCGAGCGCGGTCTGCAGCCGCAGCCGCGCCGCGGCCAGCGGGGTCCGCAGCTCGTGCGCCGCGTTGGCGGCCAGCGCGCGTTCGACGTCGAGCGAATGCGACAGCCGCTCCAGCAGGCTGTTGACGTGGTCGCCGACCGAGCGCAGCTCGCGCGGCAGGCCGGGCAGCGTGATGGGGCGCAGGTCGGAGCCGCTGCGCTTCTCGATCTCGCCCGCGAGCTGCTGCAGCACGCGCAGCTCGTTGCGCGCCACCTTGCGCAGCACCAGCGCCAGCAGCGGCAGCACGGCACCGAGCGGAATGATCAGCCCGAACAGCGTGCGGTTCAGCGCCGAGCGCCGCTCGTCGAGCGGATCGGCCACCTGGAAGTAAAGGCCCAGCGTGGGATGCCGCACCGTATAGATGCGCCAGGTCTGGTTGTTGGCGAAGCCGGGAGCCAGTGGCACGTCGAAGGCGCCGTCGGGCGCCTCGGCCGAGCGCAGCAGCACGTGCTCGTGGATGTCCACCACCTGGTACATCACGGCGTCCTCGGAGAACAGCTGCTTGGGCGCGATCACCGGCGTGTCCGGCGTGGCGCCTGAATGCTGCATCTTGCCGAATTCCTGCAGCGCCATGTCGAACATGCGGTGCGAGACCTCGACCAGTTCGTTGTCGAAGTTGTGGTTGATCTCGCGGTCCACATACCAGACCACGGCCAGCACGCACAGCATCCACACGCCGCCGACCCAGAGGATCAGGGTGCGCGTCAGGCGGCCGGCCAGCGTGTCGGGGCCGTCCTTCGGAAGCGCCGCGTTCATTCGTCGTCGCCCGACGAGGTCGACAGCCGGTAGCCGAGGCCGCGCAGTGTCTGGATGTGGTTCTTGCCCAGCTTGCGCCGCAGGCGGCTGATGAACACTTCGAGCGTGTTGCTGTCGGCCTCGTCGCCGAAGCCGTAGAGCGCGTCGGCCAGGTTCTCGCGGGTGTGGATGCGCTCGGGCCGCGTGGCCATCACGCGCAGCAGGGCCCATTCCTTCTGCGTGAGGACGACCGGGTTGCCGTCCTTGCGGACCCGATCGTGCGCCAGGTCGATCTCCAGCGTGCCCAGGTGCAGCACCGGCGAGCTGCCGGCGCTGCGCCGCCGCTCCACGGCGCGCAGCCGCGCCAGCAGCTCGGCCGGGTCGTAGGGCTTGATGAGGTAGTCGTCGGCGCCGGCGTCGAGGCCGCGGATGCGGTCGGTGACCTGGTCGCGCGCCGTCAGCACGATGACGATCGGCGGCTCGCGCAGCGCGCGCACCTGGGGCAGCAGCGACAGGCCGTCGCCGTCGCCCAGGTGCAGGTCGAGCAGCACGGCGGCGTACTGCACCGAAAGCAGGGCGCTGCGCGCATCGGCGAGGCTGGGCGCCACGTCGACCACGAAAGCCTTTGCAACCAGGTAGCTGCAGACGGCGTCTGCCAACGCACTGTCATCTTCGACGAGCAATATGCGCACGCGATGGGGTCTTTCCAGAAAAAAACGCAGTCTAGCGCCGACCGTGCGGCCGGACCGCGGCCGTCAGTTCCCGTTCAGGGCCGCTTCAGGCTCGGTTCAGGCCAGGCACGTAGGCTAAAGGGGTTTCAGGCTTGCCGGCTTCTCTCCCCCTCTGTCCATGACGCGTGTCCCGAATCCTCCGAATCCCTCGAACCTTCGCCTGGGCGTGCTGACCCTCCTTGCATTGGCGCTGCTGCTCGCGTGGGACGCTACAGGCGGCGATCTCGCCCTGGCGCGCCTCGCGGGCACGCCCATGGGCTTTCCGTGGCGCGAGAACGCCTTCCTGGTGCATGTGATGCACGAGGGCGCGAAGGACCTGAGCTGGCTGTTCGTGATCGCGCTGTTCGCCGGCATCCGCTGGCCGCTCGGCATCCTGCGCCGGCTGCCGGTTCGCGCCCGGGCCCAATTGGCATTCACGGTGCTGCTCTCGGTCCTCGCCGTCAGCCTGCTCAAGCATGCGAGCCACACGAGCTGCCCCTGGGACCTGAAGGAGTTCGGCGGTGTGGCCAGCCACGTGTCGCATTGGGCATGGAAGGTCTATGACGGCGGCGCGGGCGGGTGCTTCCCGGCGGGCCATGCCTCGGCGGCCTTTGCCTACGCCGGCGGCTATTTCGTGCTGCGCCGGGTGTCGCCGCGTGCCGCGGTCCTCTGGCTTTGCGCGTCGCTGGCCGCGGGACTGCTGCTCGGCCTGTCGCAGCAGCTGCGGGGCGCGCACTACATGAGCCACACGCTCTGGACCGCCTGGATCTGCTGGGTGGCGGGCTTTGCCATCGACCTGGTCGTCGCACCCCGCGCTTCGCGGCTGGCCGCAACCGAACCTGCCGCCGTGTTGCATGCAGGGCCTTGATGTCGCCCTGTTCGCGCTGATCAACGCCAGTGCCGCGGCGCCGGCGTGGAGCATCCATTTCGCTCGCTTCGCGTCCGACGTGCTGCCGGCGCTGCTGGCCGCCGCGATCATCGGCGCCGCGGTGGTCGACCGCCGCCTGCGCTATGCCTGCTTCACCGCGCTGGTCAGTGTGCTGGCGGTCTGGATCTTCGTGAACGTGTTCCGCTCGGCCATGCCGTTCCAGCGGCCCGCCTTCTACGGGCTGGGAATCCAGTGGGCGCCGCAAGGCGCGCGGCCGGGCTTTCCGAGTCTGCATGCCGCCTGCACCTTCGCGGCGGCGTTCTCGCTGTGGTGCCTGCCGTGGCGCGCGCCCATGCTGGCGGCGCTGGCGGTGGCCGCGGTGGTCGGCTGGAGCCGTGTGTTCCTGGGGCTGCACTTTCCGTTCGACGTGGTCGCGGGGGTGATGCTGGCCGCCCTGGTGTCGATCGTGGTGGAGCGCGGCGTCAGCCGTCCGCTCAACCTGGCGCTCAGGGCCTTCATGCGGCCCCGCTTGAGGGCGAGACGGGCGCGAACCTGAACGCTGGCTGAACGCGCAATTCAGGCTGGCTTCAGTTGCGCTTTCTACAGTCGGTAGATGTCATTTTCAAGAATCGAACCCACGCCGGTACGGGACGTGGGTGCGCTGGCGGCCGGCGCCTCCTTCCTGGCACCCGCGCGCGCGCTGTGGGCGCGCATCGACCTGTGGCTCGCGCGGCCCCGCTCGGCGCAGCGCGTGGTCGTCTGGCTTGCCCTCTACCTTGCCGTGGCCGCCAACTGGCCGCTCTGGAACGAGCTTGCGCGCATCGGCGGCGCACCCAGCACCTACCTGCCCACGAGCGCCGCCATGGGGGTGCTCATGGTGTGCGCCACGGTGGCGCTGCTGTCCTTCACGGCCTGGTCGCGCTGGATGAAGCCCTTGTGGTTCGCGGTGGTGCTGCTGGCGGCCTTCGTGCAGCACTACATGATCGAGTACCGCGTGGTGATGGACCCGACCATGATCGCCAACGTGCTGCAGACCGACCCGAACGAGGCGCGCGACCTCATGAGCTGGCGCATGGCCTACCACGTGCTGCTGGTGGCGCTGCTGCCTGCGTTGGCGCTCTGGCGCGCGCGCATCGTGCCGATGCGCTTTTTCTCCAAGCTCTGGCGCAACGTGGCGCTGCTGCTGCTGGCGGTGGCGCTCGCCCTGGTGGCCGCGGTGTCGATGAACCGGCAGCTCGCCCCGCTGATGCGCAACAACGTCCACCTGCGCTACATGATGAACCCGGTTGCAAGCCTCTATTCGGCCGGCTCGGTGGTCATCAAGCCGATGTTCAAGCGCAGCCGCAAGCTGATTCCCATCACGGCCGGAACGGCGCTGGGCGCGAGCTACGCGGGCCAGGCGCGGCCGCCGATGTTCGTGCTGGTGGTGGGCGAGACGGCGCGGGCCGACCACTTCGGCCTCAACGGCTATGCGCGCAACACCACGCCCGAGCTGGCGGCGCGCGGCGTGCTGAGCTATCGCGATGTGCATTCGTGCGGCACCAACACACTGGCTTCGGTGCCGTGCATGTTCTCGCCGCTGGGCAAGCAGGGCTACGAATCGCGCAGCGACGACTATGAAAACCTGGTCGACGTGCTGCAGGCCGCCGGGCTGGCGGTGCTGTGGCTCGACAACCAGGCCGGCTGCAAGGACGTGTGCACGCGCATTCCCAACGCCTCCGCCTTCGACAGCCTCACGCCCGCGCAGAAGAGCGCGCTGTGCGACGGCGAGGAATGCCTGGACGACGTCATGCTCAAGGGGCTGGACGAGCGCATTGCCGCGCTGCCCGCCGAGCGCCGCGCCAAGGGCGTGGTGCTGGTCATGCACCAGATGGGTAGCCACGGGCCGGCCTACTACAAGCGCTCCGCGCCGGAGATCAAGCGCTTCCTGCCCGAGTGCAAGACCAATGCGCTGGCCGAATGCGGCCATGCGGAGCTGCAGAACGTCTACGACAACTCGATTGCGCAGACCGATCATTTCCTGGGCCAGACCATCGACTGGCTCAAGGCGCAGTCCGGCCAGTACGACCCGGCCCTGCTCTACGTGAGCGACCATGGCGAATCGCTCGGCGAATACGGCCTGTTCCTGCACGGCGTGCCCTACAGCTTCGCACCCGAGGCGCAGAAGCACGTGCCCATGGTCACCTGGTTCAGCCCCGGCATGAACGAGCGCCGCAAGCTGTCGCGCTCGTGCATGGAAGCGGGGCTCGATGCGCCGCTCACGCACGACAACCTCTACCACACGGTGCTGGGGCTGATGGACGTGAGCAATCCCACCTACAAGCCCGGCCTGGACGCGCTCGCATCCTGCCGAGGCAAGGCCTGAGGCGCTACTTCTTCTCGCGCGGCAGCCGCCCCATCAGGAAGAACTCGGTGTTCGGCTGCATGCCGCTGAAGCTCGCGAGGCGGTTGCTCAGGCCGAAGAAGGCGGTGATGGAGGCGATGTCCCAGATGTCCTCGTCGTCGAAGCCGTGGGCATGCAGCGCGGCGAAGTCCGCGTCCTCGACTTCATGCGAGCGTTCGCAGACCTTCATCGCAAAGTCGAGCATGGCGCGCTGGCGCGGCGTGATGTCGGCCTTGCGGTAATTCACCGCCACCTGGTCGGCCACCAGCGGCTTCTTCTCGTAGATGCGCAGCAGCGCGCCGTGCGCCACCACGCAGTAGAGGCACCGGTTGGCCGCACTGGTGGTGGTGACGATCATCTCGCGGTCGCCCTTGGTGAGCGAGCCTTCCTCCTTCAGCATCAGCGCGTCGTGGTAGGCGAAGAAGGCGCGCCACTCGGCCGGGCGGCGCGCCAGCGCGAGGAACACGTTGGGCACGAAGCCGGCTTTTTCCTGCACCGCGAGGATCGCGGTGCGGATGTCTTCCGGCAGGTCTTTGAGCTCGGCGAGGGGGTAGCGGTCGGCCATGTTCTGTCTCCTGGGTGGCAATGCCAGGATCATAGGCAACTGCCCGCCGCCGGGCTCGCGCCTACTTCAATGCCTTGCCTTGGGCTGCGCCGAGAGGCGTGTGCAGCTGCGAAGCCACCCACTGGCCGGTGTTGTCGTCGCGGCCCTGCAGCAGGTAGCGCGTGTCGGGCTTGCCGTAGTTCTGCACCGCCATGGCCGAGAACTTGCCGATGTCGGTCTTGGGATCGCGCAGCCGGTTCACGATCAGCACCTTCTTCGTGTCTGCGAAGTCGGCCATCATGTTCTGGTCGCCCTCGCTGTCGCCGGCGATGAAGCTCGGGCCGTAGCCGTACTTGCTGACCAGGAAGCGCTGGATGTTCTTCGTCTTGCCGGGGCCCTGCGTCTGGTCGTAGCCGCGCCGGTACTCGGGCTGGATCACGCCGTTGGCGTCGCGCTCCAGCTCCATCGCCAGCACGCGCTCGGGCGGGTTGTTGTAGCCGAAGGCGGGGTTCGACGAAATCTCCTTGATCACGTCGACGAAGGAGGCCGAGCACACCCACACGTCGAAGCCCGCGTTGCGGAAGGCGGCGTACAGCTCCTGCATCTCGGGCTGCAGCCGCAGGCCGTTCTTCCAGCTGACCGAGACCACGCCGGCCTGGCCCGGCAGCGCGGCCGGCGAGGTCCATTTCACCTTGGCCACGGGTTCCTTCAGCTGCCAGGCCACCGTGGCGGCCGTGAGCTTGCGCACCTGCGCTTCGGTCATGCCGACGAAGAGGTAGGTCACCCAGGGGTAGGCGGTGTCGTGGTCGAAGGTGTCGCCGATGGCCTCGTACAGGTAGCGCACCTTGGCGGTGAAGGCGACGTAGTGCGGGCTCAGCTTCACCGCGGCCAGCGGCTGGCTGCCCTTGAGGCCGCTGTAGTTCTGGTAGAGCCAGGTGTAGCTGGCCACGATGTCGGGCACCACGCGGTCGATGCTGACCGGCTGGCCGGCCGCATTGTTGAAGGCCGGCAGGAAGTCCTTCTTCGGGATGTTCTTGCGCAGCGCCACTTCGAGCTGCGCGGGCGTGGCGCCGAAGACCAGGTTTTCGAGCTGGTAGATCAGCGAGGCTTCCTCGATGTCCAGGAACACGCTGGTGTTGTCCCAGTCGAAGACCACGTAGGGCGGCCGGGCGGCGCTGTAGCCCGGGCTCGATTTGCCGAGGCTGGCGATCAGGCCTTCGATCTGTGCCCGGTTGAAGGCGTCCCAGTGGGCGGGCGAGAGCGTGGTGGACGCAGAGGGGGCCAGGCTCGCGCAGCCCGTGGCGGCGAGTGCGGCGGCGAGCGGCGTGAGAAGAATCAGGCGGCGTTGCATGGAGTTCCTGTTGTTGTGCGGCGTTGATGGAAGGCCGAGCGTAGAGAACGCTCGTGACACTTCGACAAAGGCCTACGCATCAGCCATGCCAGCCGGGGGCCGCTTCACAGGCCCTGGGCACGGATGCGGTCGTACTGCTGTTCGATGAAGGCCGCCACGCGGCGCACGAGCTCGCGGTTGCCGCCGGACGCTTCGACGCTGGCCGCGGCCTGCACCGAAACGGTCTCTTCGGTCCGGCGGATGATGCGGTCCGCCTCTGCCGCCGACAGGCCGAAGTGGGGCGCCGCGGCACGCGCCAGCGCAAGGCTCGATGCATGCTGCCCCGGCAGGATGGCAAGCTCCTGGTAGCCCGTATGGCCGCCCAGCTGCATGACAAGATCGAAGGCAGGCGCCAGGCGCCAGAGGCCGTCGCCCTGCCGCAGGGCGCCATGGTTCTTGACGTGGTCGTCGCTGTTGCCCACGGCCAGGTTGAACACCAGGCGGCGAAACAGCTCGGTCAGGTCTTCTTGCGGCCGCGCCGAGATGCGCCGCAGCAGCTGCGCGAGTTCGACATAGCTGCCGCGGCTGGATTCATAAGGCACGTCGAGCAGTGCCGAGGCCGACAGGTAGTGATGGCGCTGCTCGTCGTTCACGGGGCCGGTGCGATCGAAGCGCTCCACCAGCAGGGCGTGGCCGAACGCCAGGGGCTGCAACAGGAAGGCGGGCACACGGATGCTGCAGGCGCTGGCCAGCCAGAGTGTGGCGGCCTCGATCACCTCCACGTCGTGGTCGTCGCCGCGCGAGGAAAACTTGGCGATGTAGCGCCGTCCTTCATGCGCAAAGGCCGCCTTGGGGCGCGCGCCGCCCAGGCTGCCGCCGCGCAGCAGCAGGTGCATGTCGGGCCCGATCTCCATGCCTTCCTCGACGCGGCGCGAGGCTTCGGCAAGCTCCTCCAGCGACCAGAGCATGGAGGGCGGTTCTTCGCTCTGGATGGGCAATGCCTCGGCGAACACCATCGCGCCGATGCGGTCCTCGTTGGTCAGCAGCAGCGCGTCGACGTCCGTCAGGGGCTTGCCGTGGCGGATCTCGAGCACCTTGCGCCCCCAGCTGTCGGGCAGGGCGTCGCGCAGCGTGAGCGGCATGGCGCCACCCTCGCGGATGCGCCGCTCCGGCAATGTGAAAGCGGCACCGCGCAGCGGCAGTTGCTCGGGGTTGAGCGGCAGGGCCGCGGGGTCCTGGAGGTAGCGCCGGCCATAGGCGAATTCGCCCGATTCCACGACGCCGCGGCGAACGAGCTTCATCAGGCCGGCCGGCTGCACCTCGTCGCCCGTATGGCGCGCGAGCCCGACGTAGATGCGCCGTTCGTCCCCGGCCTCGTCAGAAGTCACGCTCGTCCTCCGCGATCACGCCGGCGGGCCCGCGTGCAGCCGACCTGCGGACGCGGCGCCTGGCGGCCAAGCCCGCGGGTGCGGGAGCCAATGCGTCGAGCGAATCGACCTCGCCGAACAGCCACAGCGCGTGGGCCAGCAAGCCAATGCTGGTGGCGGGCTTGCCCGATTCGAGCGAGCGCAGCGTGGTGGGCGAGCACAGCAGGCGCTCGGCCATTTCCGCGATCGTCCAGCCGCGATGCACCCGGTGCGCACGAAGGCGCAGGCCGAGATTCCTCAGGGGCTCAGCGGTCTGCTGGGGCAGGGCGGAAAGGCTGTTGCTGCTTCTTGGCATCAATAAAATGGCTATTAAACGAGTTAATAACCATTGTATTGACTATTTTCGATCACCGCAAAGCTGCGGTCAGCCAGGCAGGGTCGTTGCCGGACGGCCCGGCTCGAGCACCGCAAGATCGCTCTCGTCCTTGAGCCCGACGCCGGTCAGCCCCCGGCGAAGGGCCTCGCGCATCAGCCAGGCCAGCTTGAATGCGGCGGCTTCGCAGGGCAGGCCTTCGGGGCGCACGTTCGAGATGCAGTTGCGCTCGGCGTCGTGGCGGCCGCGCTTCGGCGAATGGGTCAAGTAGATGCCGAGGCTGTCCGGCGAGCTGAGCCCCGGGCGCTCGCCAATCAGCATCACCGAGAGCGCCGCGCCGAACAGCTCGCCGACCTCGTCGGCCAGCGCCACGCGCGCCTGGGTGGCGATGACCACGGGAGAAAAGCGCGTCTCGGGCGGCAATTGAGCGCGCAGCGCGGCCAGCAGCGGGGCGGCATGGCGCGCCACCGCGAGCGAGGAGAGGCCGTCGCCGATGACAGGGCAGACATCGCAATCGCCTTTTGCGGCGGCCCGCAGGCGCTGCGCATCCGCGGGGTCGAGCTGCCGCCCCAGGTCGGGGCGGCGCAGGTAGGTGGTGCGGTCTTCGGCGCGGCTGCGCGCCCGCATCACCTGCCAATGCTGTTGTTGCAGCGTGGCTTCGAGTGCATCGACGTCGAGCGCCGCATGAATGGCATCGCGCGCCATCGCATGGGCCCAGCCGAAGCGCAGCGTCTCGTCCGTCGGTATGCCGGCGCCGGCGCGGCCCAGCGCCAGGCGCGCGGGCGTGGCCGAACGCCACTGCGCCCAGGGATTCGGCGTGACGGCGTCCTTGCTCATGGCGCGAGGGCGGCCAGTCCGCTCATGTCCGCCAGCAGGCGGTTGGCCGAAGGCGGCGCGAGCCGGCCGGCCGCATCGGTGATCTGCATGCGCTGCAGCCAGGCTTCGAATTCGGGCGCGCGCTTCAGGCCCAGCGTCTGGCGCAGGAACAGCGCATCGTGGAACGAGGTGCTCTGGTAGTTGAGCATCACGTCGTCGGCGCCTGGAATGCCCATGATGAAGTTGATGCCCGCGGTGCCCAGCAGCACGAGCAGGTTGTCCATGTCGTCCTGGTCGGCCTCGGCATGGTTGGTGTAGCAGATGTCGCAGCCGATGGGCAGGCCCAGCAGCTTGCCGCAGCAATGGTCTTCGAGCCCGGCGCGGATGATCTGCTTGCCGTCGAAAAGATATTCGGGCCCGATGAAGCCGACCACCGTGTTGATGAGCAGCGGCTTGTAGCGCCGCGCCAGCGCATAGGCGCGCACCTCGCAGGTCTGCTGGTCGACGCCGAAGTTGGCATTGGCCGAAAGCGCGCTGCCCTGGCCGGTCTCGAAGTACATCACGTTGTTGCCGACCGTGCCGCGGTTCAGCGCCAGCGCCGCGGCGTGTGCCTCGGCCAGCAGTTCGGGCGTGACGCCGAAGGACAGGTTCGCCTTCTCGGTGCCCGCGATCGACTGGAACACCAGGTCCACCGGCGCGCCGGCTTCCGCGAGCCTGAGCGTGTTGGTCACGTGCGTGAGCACACAGCTTTGCGTGGGAATTTCGAAGCGCTGGATCACCTCGTCGAGCATGTGCAGCAAGCGGCCGAGCACCTGCATGCTGTCGGACACCGGGTTGAGGCCGATCACCGCATCGCCCGCGCCGTAGAGCAGGCCGTCGAGCGTGGAGGCCGCCACGCCGCGCAGGTCGTCGGTCGGATGGTTGGGCTGCAGCCGCACGGCCAGGTGGCCGGGCAGGCCGATGGTGTCGCGAAAGCGCGTGACCACGCTGCACTTCCTGGCGACCGACACCAGGTCCTGGTTGCGCATGAGCTTGGACACGGCGGCCACCATCTCGGGCGTGAGGCCCGGCGCCAGCGCCGTCAGCGCCTGGGTGGTGGCCTGCTCCGAGAGCAGCCAGTTGCGGAAGTCGCCGACCGTGAGGTGCGACACCGGCGCAAAGGCCTCTGCGTCATGGGTGTCGATGATGAGGCGCGTGATGTTGTCGCTCTCGTAGGGAATCAGCGCCTCGGTCAGGAACTGCTTGAGCGGCGTCTCGGCCAGCACGTGGCGCGCCGCCATGCGCTGCTGCGCGGTGGCCGCGCCGATCTCCGCGAGGTAGTCGCCCGAACGCGCCGGGCTGGCCACGGCCATGACCTGCTTGAGGTCGTCGAAGGCGAAGACCTGGCCGGCAATGGTGGTGCGATAGCGCATCTTTCTCTCTTCTTGTTCACGCGATGGTGCGGGAGGACAGCATCTCGTCGGGCGCCGCTGCCTTGCGCTGCGCCGAGGTCAGCAGGAAGTAGCCGTAGGCCGCTGCCATCAGCACCAGGAACAGCACGGTCAGCATGAAGTTGAACCAGACCATGGCGCCCAGGCAGACCACGCCAAGCCCGAGCGCAATGGCCGGAAACACCGGATAGAAGGGCGCGCGGTAGGTGCGCAGCAGGCCGGGCTCGCTCTTGCGCAGCCTGAACAGCGCGGCCATCGAGATCAGGTACATCACGATGGCGCCGAGCACGGCCATGGTCACGATGTTGGCGGTGAGCGTCTGGCCGCCGAACTGCACCCACTCGTCGCTGAAGATGGCCACCACGCCGATCACACCGCCGGCCAGCAGCGCGCGGTGCGGCGTGTCGAAGCGCGGGCTCAGGCCCGCGAAGTAGCGCGGCAGGTAGCCGGCGCGCGCCAGCGCAAAGATCTGGCGCGAGTAGCCCATGATGATCCCGTGGAACGAGGCGATCAGCCCAAACAGGCCGATCCACACCAGCATATGCAGCCAGCCGCTGTTGTCGCCCACCACCGCCTTCATGGCCTGCGGCAGCGGGTCGTTGATGTTGGCGAGCTTGCGCCAGTCGCCCACGCCGCCCGCGAAGATCATCACGCCGAAGGCCAGCACCACCAGCGTGACGATACCCGTGGTGTAGGCGATGGGAATGGTGCGGTGCGGATCGCGCGCTTCCTCCGCGGCCATGGCCGCGCCCTCGATGGCCAGGAAGAACCAGATCGCGAACGGTATCGACGCGAAGATGCCCGAGACGGCCGCGCCGTTGAGCACGCTGCCGCCGGCCCAGCCGTTGGCGACGAAGTTGGCCATGGTCCAGCCCGGCGTGACCACGCCCATGAACACCAGCAGCTCGACAATGGCCAGCAGCGTCACGAACAGCTCGAAGGCCGCCGCAATGCCCACGCCGATCCAATTGAGCGCGATGAAGATCACGTACGCGCCCAGCGCGAACCACTTCGGGTTGATGCCGGGGAACTGCACGTTGAGGTAGGCGCCGATGGCCAGCGCGATGGCCGGCGGCGCAAAGACGAATTCGATCAGCGTGGCAAAGCCCGCCACGAAGCCGCCGGTCGGCCCGAAGGCGCGGCGCGCATAGGCAAACGGGCCGCCCGCATGCGGAATGGCGGTGGAGAGCTCGGTGAAGCTGAAGATGAAGGTGGTGTACATCGTGGCCACCAGCACCGTGGCCACCAGGAAGCCGAGCGTGCCGGCAGTGTTCCAGCCGTAGCTCCAACCAAAGTACTCGCCCGAGATGACCAGGCCCACGGCAATGCCCCAGAGCTGGATGGGGCCGAGGACCTTCTTCAGATGGCCGGTGCCTGTGGGAACAGTGGCTGCGACCGGCGTGACTGCGGTGGGCTGCATGGGGCTTCCTCTTTTTGCGGATGTTGACAGTGCGTATCCGGCAAAGCAAGGCCCGTTCCATCGCTGGCCATAATCGTGCTTTTCAATCTCCCGAGGTGTTCAGTGAAGTCTTCCTCTTCTTCCTTGTCTCTGTTCTGTGCCGCCCTGGTCTCGCTGTGCGCGGTGTCCGCCGCCTGGGCGCAATCGGCGCCGGTCACCACGCCAAGCGGCCTGGTCTACCAGTCGCTGAAGGAAGGCACCGGCGCATCGCCCGCCGCCACCGACGTGGTCAAGGTGCACTACCGCGGCACCTTCCCCGACAGCGGCAAGGAATTCGACAGCTCCTACAGCCGCGGCGAGCCGACCGAGTTTCCGCTCAACGGCGTGATCCCCTGCTGGACCGAGGGCGTGCAGAAGATGAAGCCCGGCGGCAAGGCCAAGCTGACCTGCCCGCCATCGATTGCCTACGGTTCGCGCGGCGCGGGCGGCGTGATTCCGCCGAACGCCACGCTCAACTTCGAAGTCGAGCTGGTGTCGGTCAAGAAGCGCTGAGCGGCAGATCTCGAGAACTCAACCTGGCTGGAACTGGAACAGCCAGGTTTCGGTGAGCGTCTTGTCCCCGGTCTTCAGGTAGAGCCGCATGTCGATCGGCTCGTTGCCTTCGGGCGTGAAGTCGAACTGGGCGCGCCAGTGGCCCGGCACGCCGTTGGGCACGGCCTCGGCAAAGACGTAGGAGAACTTGCCGCGCGGCGCCGTCAGCACCAGCTCGGGCTTCACGCCGAAGGGCACGGTGGTGAGCGGCTGCCCGACGAACTCCACCATGAACTTGCGCACGCCCGGCGGGCGCGGCTGGCCCGGCTGTCCGCCGCGCCCGATGCGCGTGGCCACGCAGCGCGCGAGCGGCGAGGGAAAGGGCTCCTGGTCGGTCCAGTGCAGCCGGTACTGCAGGCTGTAGCTCGCGCCCGCCTTGGCGTCGGCCTTGGGCACCCAGAAGGCGACGATGTTGTCGTGGATCTCGTCGTCGGTCGGGATCTCGATCAGCTGCACCGAGCCTTCGCCCCAGTCGCCCAGCGGTTCGATCCACAGGCTCGGGCGCTTCTCGTAGTTGACGCCGTCCTGGTAGTTGTCGAACGCGCGGTCGCGCTGCAGCAGCCCGAAGCCGCGCGGCCGCGTGTCGGCAAAGGCCGAGGCGCGCGTCTGCGTCGGGTTGTTGAGCGGGCGCCAGATGCGCTCGCCCGCGCCGTTCCAGATGGCCAGGCCGTCGGAGTCGTGTACCTCGGGGCGCCAGTCGATGGCGGTGGGCTTGATGGTTTCCGAATACCAGTACATCGAGGTGAGCGGCACCAGGCCAAGGCGCGAGACGTCGCGGCGCAGGAAAACGCGCGCGTCGATGTCCATGATCACGGCCTTGCCGCGCTGCATCACGAACTTGAACACGCCCGTGACGCTCGGCCCTTCGAGCAGCGCGTAGACGGTCATCGAGGTGGTGTTGTTGGCGGCCGGCGTCTCGAAATAGAAGCGCGTGAAAGTGGGGAATTCCTCGGGCTTGTCGGGCACCGCCACGTCGAGCGCCAGGCCGCGCGCCGACAGGCCGTACTGGTAGAGCTCGCCGATCGCGCGGAAGTAGGAGGCGCCCAGAAAAGCCACCCAGTCGTTCTTCTGCCAGTCGAGCTTGCCCTGGTCGCCCAGGCGGCTTTCCTGCAGCCGAAAGCCCGCAAAGCCCGCGCCGGCCGGCAGCGCGCGCGCCGGGCTGTCGGGCGGCATCGAGAAGTACGAAGGGCTGTAGAGCACCTCGCGCGCGAAGGCATCGCCATCGGAGTTCTCGAGCACGTGCATGCGCACCGGCGTCTGGAAGAAACGGCCGAGGTGGAAGAAGGTGACGGGAAAGGCGCCCGGGCCGTCGCGGAAGAGGGCGTTGGCCGGGTCGAACTTGATCTTGCCGTGCGCGTCGTAGTCGATCTTCTCGAGCACCTCGGGCGCGAGCGGCGTGGCGGCGGCATAGGGTTGCCCGGCCAGGCGCTTGGCCTGCGCCACCAGGCGGTCGAACGAGAAGGGCGAAGGCTGGCTCAGCTTCAGGCCGTTGGCGGCCAGTGCCTCTTCGGGCAGTCCAAGGGCGGCGAGTGCGGCGGCGGCACCACCTGCGGCAAGGAAGGATCGGCGATCAAGCATGTGTTTCTTGAGGGTTGCGGTCTTGGGAGTACGTCGTGTGGAGTACGAAAAAAAAGGATGCACGGAAGGCGATGCGGCCGGAGAAACCATCCTAATGCAGCCGGCGCCGGGGATTTTCCACGCACAAGAGCAGGGAGCATGCCGCGACCGCGGGGTTTGGCGCGTCAGCCAAGCTGCGCAGCGCGAGCCGGACAAGGCCGGGACCTGAGAAATTTGTGCTTTTATGTATCGGCGCCGTCATCGGCGGTGTCGGCCACGCCCAGCGCGTAGACCGCATAGAGCGGCACGCCGACCAGCATCAGCACCAGCGGCGCGAACAGGGTGTAGGCCAGGCCGATGCCTTCGAACACGCGGTAGGTGGCGTCGAGGCGCAGGCGCGGATGGGGCTGCGTCAGTTCGGCGGCCCGGCGCAGGCCCCAATGAAACTGCGCCCCGGTGGCGCGCAGCGAGGGATGCTGCGCGGCGCGGCCCACGGCGAGCCAGCAGACGGCATCGAAGGCCAGCACCGAGCCCGCGGGCGCGCGCTCGCCGAAGGTCGCGAGCACGGCCTGCGCCTGCTGCGGCTGCAGGTACATCAGGACGCCTTCGGTGAAGAGGAAGACCGGCTGTGCCTGGCGCGTGCGCGGCAGCTCGAGTTCGTCCCACCAGCGGGGCGACGTGAGGTCGAGGTCGCGCGCATCGTGGCGCGGATGGGTCTCGGGGATCAGCTCGCGGCGCAGCGCCATCACCTCGGGCAGGTCGGCATCCGTCATGCGCGACCTTCCGTCGTCCAGCCATTGGAAGTAGTGGCTCAGGCCGCAGCCCATGTTCACCACGCGGCCGCCCGGGTGCTGCTTGAGGAACTCCTGCGCGAGGCTGCGAAAGCGCCGCGTGCGGCTCAGGATGCTGTAGATGGTGGCCCGGTCCTCAGGCAGCGGATGGCCTTCGTCGCGGATCTTCTCGAGGATCGACGCGGCATAGGCGTCGCGCACGGCCATCTGCGGAAACATCGCGTCGCCGGAAGCGCGCGCGGCAAGCGGGATCCGCAAGGTCGACGGCACGGCCGAAAGTTTTCGTGCGGCTCTCTTGCTTGCTGTCATGGGTGCAGGCACCGGGTCATGCGCAAGTCTGGCCGCTCCTGCGCCGCGGAGCAAGTCAGCTTTCGTTAGCCGGGGCAGGCCGGCATGCCCCCGTGCCGGCCGTCACACCTTTTACTTGGCGGTGGGCATCACGAACTCGGCGCCCTTGCCAATGCTCTCGGGCCAGCGCTGCATGATCGACTTCTGCTTGGTGTAGAAGCGCACGCCTTCCTCGCCGTAGGCATGCATGTCGCCGAACAGGCTGCGCTTCCAGCCGCCGAAGCCGTGCCATGCCATCGGCACCGGGATCGGCACGTTGATGCCGACCATGCCCACCTGGATGCGGCGGCTGAACTCGCGCGCCACATTGCCGTCGCGCGTGAAGCAGCTCACGCCATTGCCGAATTCATGGTCGTTGACCAGGTCGACCGCGTCCTTGAAGTTGGCCACGCGCACGCAGGAGAGCACCGGGCCGAAGATCTCTTCCTTGTAGATGCGCATCTCGGGCGTGACGTGGTCGAACAGCGTGCCGCCCATCCAGAAGCCGTCGCCGCAGCCGGCACCGGCCTGGCCGCCGTCGAACTGGCGGCCGTCGACCAGCAGCTTCGCGCCTTCCTTCTCGCCCTGGGCGATGTAGCCGGTGATGCGCTCGTGTGCCGCGCGCGTGACGATCGGGCCCATTTCGGCCGCGAGGTTCTCGCCGTCGAGCACCTTGAGCGTCTTCGTGCGCTCGATGAGCTTGGGAATGATCTTGTCGGCCACGTCGCCCACCAGCACCGCCACGCTGATCGCCATGCAGCGCTCGCCGGCCGAGCCGTAGCCCGCGCCGATCAGTGCGTCCACCGTCTGGTCGATGTCGGCGTCGGGCATCACCACCATGTGGTTCTTCGCGCCGCCAAGGGCCTGCACGCGCTTGCCGTTGCGCGCGCCGGTTTCGTAGATGTAGTTGGCAATGGGCGTGGAGCCCACGAAGCTCACGGCCTTGACGTCGGGGTGCTCGAGCAGCGCATCGACCGCCACCTTGTCGCCCTGCACCACGTTGAACACGCCGTCGGGCAGGCCCGCTTCCTTCAGCAGTTCGGCCATGCGCAGCGACGGGGTCGGGTCGGTCGGGCTGGGCTTGAGAATGAAGGTGTTGCCCGCGGCAATGGCCACCGGGAACATCCACATCGGCACCATCACCGGAAAGTTGAAGGGCGTGATGCCGGCCACCACGCCCAGCGGCTGGCGCAGCGTCCAGTTGTCGATGCCGGTGGAGACCTGGTCGGTGAAGTCGCCCTTGAGCAGCTGCGGAATGCCGCAGGCGAATTCGACGATGTCGATGCCGCGCGAGACCTCGCCCTGCGCGTCGGTGAACACCTTGCCGTGCTCGGCGGTGATCATGTGCGCGAGTTCGTCCTTGTGCAGGTTGAGCAGCTCCAAAAACTTGAACATCACGCGGGCGCGGCGGATCGGCGGCGTGTCGGCCCACTTGGGAAAGGCGGCCTGCGCGGCGGCCACCGCGGCATCGACGTCGGCCTGGACGGCCAGCGCCACCTTGCCCGTGACCTTGCCGGTCGCGGGGTTGGTGACGTCCTGCGTGCGGGTGGAGCTGCCGGCGGCGTGCTGGCCGCCGATGAAATGCGCGATCTGTGTGGTCATCGAGAGTCCCAGGTCAAGTGATTGCGCCAGTCTAGGAAAGGGAAGGGTCCCTGCCTAGGCGCCAGGGTTGAACTGTTTGTTCGCTATAGTGAACAATCCCACCATGGATCTGCAAAAAGCTGAATCGCTCTGGATGCACCTGCACTGGCTGATCGTGCTCGGCCAGCAGGGCAGCTACACTGCCGCCGCCGCGCGCCTGGGCGTGAGCAAGGCCGCCATGAGCCAGCGCATTGCCGAGCTGGAGCGCGCCGTGGGCGTCACGCTGGTGCGCCGCACCACCCGCAGCATGCGGCTGACCGAAGCCGGGCAGCAGCTGGTCGACCAGACGCGCGAGCCCTTCGAGCAGATCGCCCACAGCTTCCTGCAGGCGCAGGACCATGCGGGCGAGCCGCGCGGCCTGGTGCGCGTCACCGCGCCGGTGGCGCTGGGGCGGCAGCAATTGCTGCCGAGGCTCGCCGACTTTCTGCTGGCGCATCCGTCGATCCGAGTCGAAATGGAACTCTCCGACCGGCTGAGCTCGCTGGCGACGGAGGGCTTCGACCTGGCGGTGCGGCACGCGGCTTCGCCGCCCGACACGCACGTGGCCTGGCGGCTGTGCGACACGCGCTCGGTGCTGGTCGCAAGCCGCGCCTACCTGCGCCGCAAGGGAACGCCGCTGGCGCCGCCCATGCTGACCGAGCACGACTGCCTGCACTATCCCCGCGGGCAGGAAACCAACGTGTGGTCCTTCGAGCGGCGCGGCGGCCGCGCGCGCCATGCCGAGCGCGTGACCGTGCCCATCGCCGGCCCGCTGGCGGCCAACAACAGCGAGGCACTGCGCGACGCGGCCCAGGCGGGGCTCGGCATTGCGCTCCTGCCCGACTTCAGCGCGCAGTCGGGCCTGCAGGCGGGCAAGCTGGTCGAGGTGCTGCCCGACTGGCAGCCCACGGGCGCCTTCGCCGACCAGATCTACGCCATACGGCCTTATTCGCTGCACATTCCGCGTGCGGTCAACCTGTTCGTGAGCCATCTGCGCGAGACGCTGAAGGCGGGGTTCCCGCTGCCCGAGGCCTGATGGCCGGCGGGCTTCCGGCCTCGCTTTCAGATTTCAAGTCGACGACGCCATCAGCTGCCCCACCAGCAGCTGCGCCGCCGGCGACAAGGTCTCGCCGGTCTTGGTGGCCATCAGCAGGCGGCGCACGGCCCAGGCATCCCTGAGCCGCACCACCTTGAGGCCGAGCGCGCTCACCTGCGCCTTGCAGGCTGCGAGCGGCACCACGCCGATGCCGAGGTTGGCCGCGATCATGTGGCACATCGCATCGAAGCTGCGCACCTGCACGCGCAGGCGCATCGGAATGCCAGCCTGCTCGGCCGCGCGCGAGGTGAGCTCTAGCAGCGAGCTGCTGCGGTTCAGCCCCACGAACTCGTGCGCGAGGCAGGTCTTGAAATCGGTCCGGCGCGTGCGCGCGAGCGGATGCTGCCGGGCGCACAGCACCACCAGCTCGTCGGTCTGGAACGGCGCCACGTCGAGCCCGTAGGCCGGCGTGTTCTCGGCGAACACGCCCACGTCGGCCAGGCCGTCGACCAGCGCGCGCACGATGTCGCCGCTCAGCTGCTCCTCCACTTCGACGCGGATGTCCGGATGCCGGCCGAGGAAGGCGGCCAGCGTGGCCGGCAGGAACTCGGTGAGCGCCGACATGTTGGCCCACAGCCGCACATGGCCGCGCACTCCGCTCGAATAGTCGCCGAGCTCGTTGCTGAACTGCTCGAAGCCCTGGAACAGCCGCATCGCATGCTGCATGGCCACGTGGCCGGCCGGGGTCAGCGCGATGCCTTGCGAGCTGCGCTCCAGCAGCTTCGATCCGGTGGCGGCCTCGAAGTCCGACAGCCGCCGGCTGGCGGCCGAGAGCGCCAGGTGGCAGGCCTCGGCGCCCTTGGTGATGCTGCCCGACTGGGCCACGGCGCAGAACAGGCGCAGCGTGACGAAGTCGACGCGGGCGGGGTTGATGGGGAGGGCCATGCTTGCATTCTAGAAAGCCTTCGCATTTTGCGAAGGGCTGCTGCCGTCAAAGCAATTCCGTTCGCTGCGATCCTTTTCTAGAGTTGGGGCAACCCATCAGGAGACAAGATGAACGCACTCGAAGGCCTCAAGGTGCTGGAGCTCGGCCAGCTCATCGCCGGCCCGTTCGCCGGCAAGACGCTCGCCGAGTTCGGCGCCGACGTGATCAAGGTCGAGCCCGCCGGCGTCGGCGACCCGCTGCGCAAGTGGCGGCTGCTGCGCGAAGGCACTTCGGTGTGGTGGGAGGTGCAGTCGCGCAACAAGCGATCGGTGTGCCTGGACCTGCGCAGCGCCGAAGGCCAGCAGGCGGTGCGCGCGCTGGCGCTGGAAGCCGACGTGCTGATCGAGAACTTCAAGCCCGGCACGCTCGAAGGCTGGGGCCTGGGCTGGGAGCAACTGCATGCGCTCAACCCGCGGCTCATCATGCTGCGCATCTCGGGCTACGGCCAGACCGGGCCCTACCGCGACAAGCCGGGCTTCGGCGTGCTCGGCGAATCGATGGGCGGGCTGCGCTACCTGAGCGGTGAGCCGGGCCGGGTGCCCGTGCGCGTGGGCGTTTCGCTGGGCGACACGCTGGCGGCGCTGCATGGCGTGATCGGCGTGCTCACGGCGCTGCACCATCGCACGGCCCATGGCGGGCAGGGGCAGTTCATCGACGTGGCGCTCTACGAATCGGTCTTCAATGTGATGGAAAGCCTGCTGCCCGAATACGACGCGTTCGGCGCGGTGCGCGAGCGCGCCGGCAGCGCCTTGCCGGGCATTGCGCCGACCAATGCCTACAAATGCAGCGACGGCCACTACGTGCTGGTGGCGGGCAACGGCGACAGCATCTTCCGCCGGCTGATGCGCGCCATCGGCCGCGCCGACCTGGAGAACGATCCGCAGCTCGTGCACAACGACGGCCGCGTGCAGCGCGTGGAAGAAATCGATGCCGCCATCGAGGCCTGGACGCTGCAGCGCAGCCGCGACGAGGTGCTGGCGGTGCTCGACGCGGCCGGCGTGCCGGTCGGGCGTATCTACACCGTGGCCGACATCGCCACCGATCCGCAGTACCTGGCGCGCCAGATGATCGTCGAGGCGACCACTGCCGACGGCGACATGCTCAAGGTGCCGGGCGTCGTGCCCAAGCTCAGCGCCACGCCGGGGCGCATCGTGCACCCCGCGCCGCGGCTCGGCGAACACACGGCCGACCTGCAGGGATTGGGCTGGCCGGCGCGCCGCACCGAAGAAAGCGAGGCCGTATGAAAGAAGGCAAGGGCAAGCGGCTCTTCATCAACGAAGTGGCCACGCGCGACGGCTTCCAGATGGAGAGCCGCTTCATTCCCACCGACGACAAGATCGCGCTGATCGACCGCCTCGGCACGCTCGGCTACGCCAAGATCGAGGTGACCTCGTTCACCTCCGCCAAGGCGATCCCGGCGCTGCGCGACGGCGAGGAAGTGATGCAGCGCATCGCGCGCCGGCCGGGCGTGGTCTACACCGCGCTGGTGCCGAACCTGCGCGGTGCCGAGCGTGCGCTGGAGAGCCGCATCGGCGAATTCAACGTCGTCATGTCGGTGAGCGAAACCCACAACCTCAGCAACCTGCGCATGACGCGCGAGCAGTCGTTCGCGCAGCTGGCCGAGGTCATCGCGCTGGCCAGGCAGGCCGGCGTGCCCGTGAACGTGTCGCTCTCTTGCGTGTTCGGCTGCCCGATGGAAGGCGAGGTGCCCCTGGCCGTAGTCCAGGAATGGATCGACCGCTTCGCGGCGCTGCAAGTGCAGGGCGTGACGCTGTGCGACACCACGGGCATGGCTTTTCCGACGCAGGTGCAGGCCGTCTGCGAAGCCGTGATGGCAAGGCACCCCGGGCTGCAATGGACGGCGCACTTCCACAACACGCGCGGCATGGGGCTCGCGAACACGGTGGCGGCGGTCGAGTCGGGCATCGAGCGGCTCGACATGTCGCTGGGCGGCATCGGCGGCTGCCCGTATGCGCCCGGCGCCACCGGCAACGTTGCCACCGAGGACGTGGTGCACATGCTGCAATGCATGGGCTACGACACCGGCATGGATCTGGGCGGACTGATAGCTGCCGCCTCGGAACTCGAAGCGCTGGTGGAGCACGACTTGCCGAGCCAGGTTTCGCGCGCCGGCCACCGGCTCACGCGGCATTCGCCGCCGGCGGATTTCAACGACATCGCGGCGCGTGCGCATGCGCGTCGAGCCAAGGAGCTGAACCCATGATCGACCACTTGGACCACCTGGTGCTCACCACCGCCCATGAGGAGGCCTGCACCCGCTTCTACGTCGAGGTGATGGGCATGGCGCTGGAGACCTTCGGCGCCGACCGCAAGGCCTTTCGCTTCGGCAACCAGAAGATCAACCTGCATGTGAAGGGCCACGAATTCGAGCCCAAGGCGCAGCTGCCGACGCCGGGCTCGCTGGACCTGTGCTTCATCGCGGGCGTGCCGCTGGAGGATGTGATCGCGCGGCTCAAAGACAAGGGCGTGCCGATCCTCGAAGGCCCGGTGATGCGGACCGGCGCCACCGCGCGCATCCGATCGGTCTACGTGCGCGACCCCGACCTGAATCTCATCGAGATATCCGAGCTGGCGCCCTGAGGTGCCGGCTTCGAATGCAACCTAAAAAACATTGGAGACAAAACCATGAAACCCACCCATCGCCTTCTGATCACCGCAGGCCTCGCGCTGGCGGCCGCCGCGGCCAGCGCCGACACCTGGCCCTCGAAACCGATCACCTTCATCGTGCCCACCGCGCCCGCCGGGTCCACCGACATCATGGCGCGCATGGTGGCCGACCCGCTGCAGCGCGCGCTGGGCCAGCCCATCGTGGTCGACAACAGGCCCGGCGCCAGCGGCAACATCGGCACCGAAGCCGTGGCGCGCGCCGCGCCCGACGGCTACACGCTGCTGATGCAGTACTCGGGCTACCACGTCGGCAACCCCGCGCTCTTTCCGCAGATCAAGTGGAGCCCGACCAAGGACTTCGTGCCGGTGGCGCTAGTGATGCGCGCGCCGCACGTGGTCGCGGTGAGCGGCAAGCTGCCCGTCAATTCGATGAAGGAGCTGATCGAGTACGGCAAGAAGAAGAAAGAGGGCGGCCTGTTCTACGCCTCATCGGGCAACGGCTCGATCCAGCACATCGCGGGCGAGCTGCTGTCGCGGCAGGCAAAGCAGCCCATGACGCACGTGCCCTACAAGGGTTCGGGCCCGGCCATCAACGACCTGATCGCGGGCAACGTCGACATGTTCATCACCACGCCGCCCTCGGTCATCGGCCATTTCGCGGGCGGGCGCATCAAGGCGCTCGCCTACACGGGCAGCAAGCGCCATCCGTCGATGCCCGACGTGCCGACCTCGGCCGAGGCGGGGCTGCCGGGCTACGAGGTGGAATCGTGGTTCGCGGTGTTCGCACCGGCCAAGACGCCGCCCGACGTTGTCAACAAGCTCAGCGCCGAGATCAAGAAGATCGTCGAGAGCGAGCCGTTCCGCAAGAAGGTGGACGAGCAGGGCGCCTTCGCCACCTACATGGACCCGGTGGCCCTGGGCAAGTTCGTCGACCAGGAACTGGCAGCCTGGGCGAAGGTGATCAAGGCGGCGGACATCAAGCCGGACTGAGCCCGGCCGATGCCTCCTGCGGTGCTCAGGGCTTGACGCCGAGCATCGACAGGATGATTGCCGCGAGGGTCAGCGTCACCGGCAGCCGGTGCGTGGCGATGGCGTGGGCCTGCGCCACCGACAGCCTGGTTTGCTGAAGGAGGTTCTTTTCGGAATGAAGGGCTGTGGACATGGCATCTGCTCCTGAATGAACGCGAACGATCTGTTCGCATGGCCTCCAAGATAGACCTCTGCAGGGGCAGCGGCACGGGGCTTCCGAAGACACCGCGTTTCCGTTTTTGCAACGATCAGCCCGCAATGAGCTTCTGCACCAGCTCCGCCGTGGTCGCCGCCGCGTACTTGCGCATCAGCCGCGCCCGGTGCAGCTCCACTGTGCGGTGGCTGATGCCGAGCGCCTTGCCGATCTCCTTGGACGTGAGCCCGCGCATCACCTGCGCGGCCACCTCGCGTTCGCGCGGCGTGAGCTCGGCCTTCACGGCGCGGCGCGATCCCAGGTCTTCGAAGGTCCAGATGCCGGCCTCGTGCGGCGCGGCGCGGTTCATGGCGTGGCCCGTGACATGGCACCAGAAGGTCTCGCCGGCAATGGCGCCGTGCAGGCCGCCCAGGCGCTTCATCATGCGGTTGTCGGCATAGCGGCCGCTGGCGTTCAGGAAGGGTTCCATGCGCTTGCCGATGCGCTCGAACTCGGCCACGCTCGGATACAGGATGCTGAATGAATGCCCGACCAAGGCACTGGGCGTTGCGCCGAAAATCTCGCACACCCGCTCGTTGCAGGCCACGATGGTGCGGTTGCTCGACACCACCATGCCGACGGGTGCCTGTTCAAAAGCCAGCCGGTAATCGATCTCGGGCATCGGGGGTCACCATTACGAAATACTACGTATGCGACTACGTAGTATCGTTCAAGGCTCTGCAAAGCTTTCGCCAACTCTCCACCATCCATCAAGGAGCCCGAGTGAACAAGATTTATCCCTCCGCAGACGCGGCACTCAAGGGGGTCGTGGCCGACGGGCAGACGCTCGCGGTCGGCGGCTTCGGCCTGTGCGGCATTCCCGAGGCGCTGATCGACGCGCTGCGCGACTCCGGCGCCAAGGACCTCACCTGCATCTCCAACAACGCGGGCGTCGACGGCTTCGGCCTCGGCAAGCTGCTCGAGACGCGCCAGATCAAGAAGATGATCGCGTCCTACGTGGGCGAGAACAAGGAGTTCGAGCGCCAGTACCTCGCGGGCGAACTGCAGCTCGAATTCACGCCCCAGGGCACGCTGGCCGAGAAGCTGCGCGCGGGCGGCGCGGGCATTCCGGCCTTCTTCACCAAGACCGGCGTCGGCACGCAAGTGGCCGAGGGCAAGGAACTGCGCGAGTTCGACGGCGAAACCTACGTGATGGAGCGCTCGCTGGTGCCCGACGTGGCGCTGGTCAAGGCCGACGTGGCCGACAAGTCGGGCAACCTGCGCTTCCGCCTCACGGCGCGCAACTTCAACCCGGCCGCCGCCATGGCCGGCAAGATCTGCATCGTCGAGGTCGAGAAGATCGTCGAGGTGGGCGAGCTGGCCCCTGACGACATCCACCTGCCGGGCATCTACGTGCACCGCATCGTGCTCAACGCCAAGCCCGAGAAGCGCATCGAGAAGCGCACCGTGAGTGCAGCCGCGCCGGCCGATGCGGCCGCCGCCAAGGTCGAAGCGCAGGCCGCCATCGCGCAGGCCGCCGCCGGCAGCGAAGTGCCCGCCCCCGTCAAGAACAACAAAGGAGCCTGAGATGCCCTGGACCCAAGACCAAATGGCCGCGCGTGCGGCGCAAGAACTCGAAGACGGCTTCTACGTGAACCTGGGCATCGGCATTCCCACGCTGGTGGCCAACTTCGTCGGCGACAAGGAAGTGTGGCTGCAAAGCGAGAACGGCATGCTCGGCATCGGCCCGTTCCCCACCGAAGACCAGGTCGACGCCGACCTGATCAACGCCGGCAAGCAGACCGTGACCACCATCCCCGGCTCGGCCATCTTCGGCAGCCATGACAGCTTCGCGATGATCCGCGGCGGCAAGATCAACCTGTCGATCCTCGGCGCCATGCAGGTCAGCGTGAAGGGCGACCTCGCCAACTGGATGATCCCCGGCAAGATGGTCAAGGGCATGGGCGGCGCCATGGACCTGGTGGCCGGCGTGAAGCGCGTGATCGTGCTGATGGAGCACGTCGCGAAGAAGAAGGACGGCACCGAGGACCTCAAGATCCTCGAGAAGTGCACGCTGCCGCTGACCGGCGTGGGCGTGGTCGACCGCATCATCACCGACCTGGCCGTGATGGACGTGGTGCCCGAAGGCCTCAAGGTGGTCGAGCTCGCGCCGGGCGTGAGCTTCGACGCGCTGCAGGCCAAGACCGGCGCCAAGCTGATCCAGTAAGGCGCCGACGCAACGACGACGAAGGGCAGGGCCGCGGGAGCGGGCCCTGCCTTTTTGCTTTGGACGTTCTGGAGAGATGAAATGAATGCGAGCGAAATCCTGAGCGGCATCTGGCAGCAGGCGGGCCTGCCGCCCGAGGCCCTGCAGCATGTGCGGCTCACGGGCGAAGACCCGGTGCTGCCGTCGTCCTTCGCGGTGGGCGCGGCTGCGCAGAGCACCATCGCGGCGGCGGCGCTCGCGGCCTGCGAGCTCGGGCATCTGCGCGGCGCCGCGCGCCAGCAGGTGGCCGTCGACATGCAACATGCGGCGCTCGACTGCACCGGCTGGTTCAGCCTCGACGGGCGCGTGCCCGATCCGTGGGACAGCTTCTCCGGGCTGTACCGCTGCGCCGACGGCTGGGTGCGCATCCACGCGAACTTCGCGCATCACCGGGAGGGTGCGCTGCGGCTGATGAAGCTGGACCCGGCCGCCGCCACGCGCGCAGAGGCCGAGGCGGTAATGGCGACATGGCGTGCACTCGACTTCGAAGATGCAGCCGCGGCACAAGGCCTGGTGGCGACTGCACTGCGCTGCTTCGACGAATGGGATGCCACGCCGCAAGGCCAGGCGATCGCAGCGCAGCCGCTCTTCACCATCGAACGCATCGGCGACGCGCCGCCGCGCGCGCTGCCGCCGCTGCGCGAAGACCAGCGGCCGCTCACCGGCGTGCGCGCGCTCGACCTGACGCGCATCCTCGCAGGCCCTGTGGGAGGCCGCGCGCTGGCGGCCTATGGCGCCGACGTGATGCTCGTCAATTCACCGCACCTGCCGAACATCGAATCTATTGCCGAAACCAGCCGCGGCAAGCTGTCGGCGCATGTGGACCTGCGCACCGAGGCGGGTCGCGCCACGCTGCGGCAGCTCGCCAGCGAGGCCCATGTCTTCGTGCAGGGCTACCGGCCCGGCGGCATCGCGGCGCTGGGCTTCGGGCCGGCGGAACTCGCGCGGCTCGCGCCCGGCATCGTGTGCGTGTCGCTCACGGCCTATGGCACGCAGGGCCCGTGGGCGCAGCGCCGCGGCTTCGATTCGCTGGTGCAGACCGCCATGGGCTTCAACCATGCCGAAGGCGAAGCAGCCGGCGACGGCAAGCCCAGGCCGCTGCCGATGCAGATCCTCGACGAGGCCACGGGCTACCTGATCGCCTTCGGCGCCGCCGCGGCGCTCTGGCGGCAGCAGCAGGAAGGCGGCAGCTGGCATGTGCAGGTGTCGCTGGCGCAGACCGGCCGATGGCTGCGCGGGCTCGGCCGCGTGCCCGGCGGGCTGTCGATCGCCAGGCCCGACTTGAAGCCCTACGTGGAGACCTCGGCCTCGGGCTTCGGCGAGCTGGCCGCGCTGCGCCACAGCGCGCAGCTGTCGCGCACGCCGGCCGCATGGCCGCGCCCCTCGATGCCGCCGGGCAGCCATGCGCCGGCCTGGCCCGGCGGCCCCGGGCAGTGAGAAACTTGGCGCATGCAGACGACGAACAGATACGAAGGAAGGCCGTTGCTGCGGCTGGTGGATTGCCTGGTGCTGGACGCCATCGACCAGCTCGACGACGCCAAGCGCGCCAAGCTCGAGGCGCTGGAGCCCACGCTCGCCCAGACCTTCAGTGCGAGCGGCACCTGGCAGGAGATGGTCGGCACCCAGATGGGCTTTGCCGATGACGTGCAAGACCAGATCCGGCAGTTCTGGCGCAGCTATCTCGACCGTGCAGAAGAGCAGCAGCTGCGCGCGGACCCGCAGGAGTTCGTGATCGAGTTCGTGGCGCTGAACTTTCCGGACCTGGCTCCGCCGCGGCGCTGAGCCTTGGACGTCACGCGGGCGCGGGCAGCAGCAGCTGCCGCTGTGCCTGCACCGTCTCGCGCAGGAACTCCCACACCGCCTGCATGCGCACCAGGTGCTTGGTTTCCGCGGGCATCGACATCCAGAACGTGCGCGTGAAATTCGCCTGCCCCGGCAGCACGGGCTTGAGCGCGCCGTCGTTCTCCGCGATGAAGGCCGGCAGCACCGCGATGCCCGCGCCCGCCAGCACCGCGCGGTGCTGCGCGAGCACGCTGGTGCTGCGCAGAGCAAAGGCATCGGGGCGGTGCAGTTCGTCCAGGTACTGCAGCTCCTTGCTGAAGAGCAGGTCGTCCACGTAGCTGATGAAGGTGTGGCCGCGCAGGTCTTCGCGCGTCTTGATGGGCTTGTGCGCGGCCAGGTACTTCTTCGATGCATAGAGCCTGAGCGTGTAGTCGGTGAGCTTGCTCACGACCACCGGCCCGCGCGCCGGGCGTTCGAGCGAGATCACGATGTCGGCCTCGCGCCGCGACAGGTGCACCAGCCGCGGCATCGCGAGCAGGTCGATGGTGAGCCTGGGGTGCTGCTGCGCGAAAAGCGCCAGCTGCGGCGCCAGCACGACGGTGCCGAAGCCTTCGGTCGCGCCGATGCGGATCAACCCCGACAAGCCCTCCTGCGAGGCCGGCGCGGTGCTTTCCACCGCCTGGAACGCGCTTTCCATCGCCTCGACCTGCGGCTGCAGCTTGCGGCCCGCCTCGGTGAGCCGGTGGCCGCCCGACTCGCGCGAGAAAAGCGGCGCGCCCACTTCCTTTTCGAGCGCCTGGATGCGCCGCGCCACCGTGGTGTGGTCCACCTCGAGCCGGCGCGCGGCGCTCATCAGCGTGCCCGAGCGGGCCAGCTCCAGAAAGTAGCGAAGGTTGTCCCAGTCCATGTGCTCGCGTTCCCTTGGGTTGGCTCTGCATTT
Source organism: Variovorax sp. V116 (assembly GCF_041154435.1). Classification (NCBI taxonomy): domain Bacteria; kingdom Pseudomonadati; phylum Pseudomonadota; class Betaproteobacteria; order Burkholderiales; family Comamonadaceae; genus Variovorax; species Variovorax sp. V116. The sequence goes on along the minus strand of NZ_AP028661.1, from coordinate 3,305,582 downwards.
TCGCAAAGCGATAGCGCATATTTGTCTATTGTCATGGCAAATCTGCAAAGCTAGGATGCGTGTTGAACCTGCCATGCAGGCCCCGTATTCACAGGAGACAAAACCCCATGGACGCCACCACCACCCCCAAGACCCAGGTCGCCACCGTCAAGCTCTTGATCGGCGGCAAGTTCGTCGAATCCAAGACCACCGAATGGCGCGACATCGTCAACCCGGCCACGCAGGAAGTGCTGGCCCGCGTGCCCTTTGCCACGCAGGCCGAGCTCGACGCCGCCGTGGCCTCCGCCAAGGACGCCTTCAAGACCTGGCGCAAGACGCCCCTCGGCGCGCGTGCCCGCATCTTCCTGAAGTACCAGCAGCTCATCCGCGAGAACATGGGCGAGCTGGCCGCCATCCTCACCGCCGAGCAGGGCAAGACGCTGCCCGATGCCGAGGGCGACGTGTTCCGCGGCCTCGAAGTGGTCGAGCACGCATCGAACATCGGCAACCTGCAACTCGGCGAACTGGCCAACAACGTGGCCAACGGCGTCGACACCTACACGCTGCTGCAGCCGCTGGGCGTGTGCGCCGGCATCACGCCGTTCAACTTCCCGGCCATGATCCCGCTGTGGATGTTCCCGATGGCCATCGTCACCGGCAACACCTTCGTGCTCAAGCCCTCGGAGCAAGACCCGATGGTCACGATGCGCCTGTGTGAGCTCGCGCTCGAAGCCGGCATTCCGCCCGGCGTGCTCAACGTGGTGCATGGCGGCGAAGCGGTGGTCAACGGCATCTGCGACCACAAGGACATCAAGGCGATCAGCTTCGTCGGCTCGACCAAGGTCGGCACGCACGTTTACAACCGCGCCACGCTGGCCGGCAAGCGCGTGCAATGCATGATGGGCGCGAAGAACCACGCCATCGTGATGCCCGACGCCAACAAGGAGCAGACGCTCAACGCGCTGGCGGGCGCCAGCTTCGGCGCGGCCGGCCAGCGCTGTATGGCGGTGTCGGTCGCGGTGCTGGTGGGCGAGGCGCGCAACTGGGTGCCCGAACTGATCGCCAAGGCCAGGACGCTGAAGATCGGCGCCGGCACCGAGAAGGGCGTGGACGTGGGGCCGCTGGTCTCTTGCGCCGCCTATGAGCGCGTCAACGGCCTGATCGAGCGCGGCGTGGCCGACGGCGCCAAGCTCGAACTCGACGGCCGCAAGCCCACGGTGCCAGGCTACGAGAAGGGCAACTTCGTGGGCCCGACGATCTTCTCGGGCGTGAAGCCCGGCATGACGATCTATGACCAGGAAGTGTTCGGCCCGGTGCTGTGCGTGGCCGATGCCGAGAACATCGACGAGGCCATCGAGCTGATCAACAGCAACCCGAACGGCAACGGCACGGCGATCTTCACGCAGTCGGGCGCCGCGGCGCGCCGCTTCCAGGAAGACATCGACGTGGGCCAGGTCGGCATCAACGTGCCGATCCCGGTGCCGGTGCCGATGTTCTCGTTCACCGGTTCGCGCGCATCCAAGCTCGGCGACCTGGGGCCGTACGGCAAGCAGGTCATCATGTTCTACACGCAGACCAAGACCGTGACGGCACGCTGGTTCGACGACAGCACCGTCTCGCACGGCGTCAACACCACGATCAGCCTCAAGTGAGCCGCGCGTTTCGCGCTGTCGCGGCATCGGCCGTGCTTCTCCTGCTCGCCGCGGGCGCGCATGCGGCCGATGATGCCAACCCGCTGGACTGCAGGCCCGACGGCAACCAGCAGCAGATGAACGCCTGCGCGGTGCGCGACTTTCGCGCCGCCGACGCCGCGCTCAACATCCGCTACGGCGAGGTGATGAAGACGCTCTCGCCGCAGATGCGCGTCGCGCTGCGCACCGAGCAGCGCACCTGGCTCAAGGGCCGCGACCCCTCTTGCAAGCGGGCCTCGAAAGCGAACGAAGGCGGCTCCATCTGGCCGCTGGTGTTCAATTCATGTCTGGAGAAATCGACCCGGCAACGGACTGCCGAACTGGATCGCTGGAAGGGGCGCGAACAATGAATTTCGAATTGTCCGAAGAGCAGAACGCCTTTGCGCAGACCGCGCGCGATTTTGCACAGGCCGAGTTCGCACCGCATGCGGCGCGGTGGGACGCCGAGGCCATCTTCCCGAAGGAGGCCATCGCCAAAGCCGGCGAGCTGGGCTTTTGCGGCCTGTACGCGCCCGAGCGCATCGGCGGCCTCGGCCTGCCGCGGCTCGACTCGGCGCTGGTGTTCGAGGAGATGGCCGCGGTCGACCCCTCGACCACGGCCTTCATCACGATCCACAACATGGCGACCTGGATGCTCGGCACCTGGGCGACCGATGCGGTGGCGCAGCAGTGGGGCGAAGACCTCACGAGCGGGCGCAAGCTGGCTTCCTACTGCCTCACCGAGCCGGGCGCCGGGTCGGATGCGGGCTCGCTCAAGACGCGCGCCGAGCTGCAGGGCGCCGAGTACGTCATCAATGGCGGCAAGGCCTTCATTTCGGGCGCCGGCTCGACCGACGTGCTGGTGCTCATGGCGCGCACGGGCGGCGGCGGCGCGGGCGGCATCTCGGCCTTTGCGGTGCCGGCCGATGCACCCGGCGTGAGCTATGGCAAGAAGGAGCACAAGATGGGCTGGAACAGCCAGCCCACGCGCACCATCAACTTCGACAACGTGCGCGTGCCGGCCGAGAACCTGCTGGGCAAGGAAGGCGAGGGCTTCCGCATTGCGATGAAGGGGCTCGATGGCGGGCGCATCAACATCGCGACCTGCTCGGTGGGCGCGGCGCAGGGCGCGCTCGATGCGGCGCGCCGCTACCTGCACGAACGCCAGCAGTTCGGCAAGCCGATCGCGAGCTTCCAGGCGCTGCAGTTCAAGCTGGCCGACATGGCGACCGAACTGGTTGCGGCGCGGCAGATGGTGCGGCTCGCGGCAAGCAAGCTCGATGCGGGCCATGCCGATGCCAGCACCTACTGCGCCATGGCCAAGCGCTTTGCGACCGATGCGGGCTTCAACGTCTGCAATGACGCACTGCAGCTGCACGGCGGCTACGGCTACCTGAGCGAATTCCCGCTCGAGCGCCTGGTGCGCGACACCCGCGTGCACCAGATCCTCGAAGGCACCAACGAGATCATGCGCGTGATCGTTGCGCGAAAATTGCTGGAAGGGGACAGCGATATCCGCTGAAGCCCCGCACCCAGAACCTCTCAAGACAATGACCGACTCCGTAGTTCTCTTCGACGAAATCAAGACCGCCGGCGGCAAGCGCTTTGCCACCGCCACGCTCAACGCGCCCGCTTCGCTCAACGCGCTGTCGGTGGACATGGTGCGCCTGCTCACGCCCAAGCTGCGCGAATGGGCGGCCGACGACGGCATCATCGGCGTGCTGCTGCAAGCAGCCGGCGAGAAGGCCTTCTGCGCCGGCGGCGACCTGCGCCAGCTGTACCAGACGCTGCTCGAGTGCGGCCCCGCGCGCAACACCTACGCCGAAGACTTCTTCCGCGAGGAGTACGAGCTCGACTACCTCATCCACACCTTCCCCAAGCCATTCCTCTGCTGGGGCCACGGCATCGTGATGGGCGGCGGCGTGGGGCTGATGGCGGGCTGCTCGCACCGCGTGGTCACGGCGCAGAGCCGCATTGCCATGCCAGAGATCAGCATCGGCCTGTACCCCGACGTGGGCGGCAGCTGGTTCCTGCGCCGCACGCCGGGCCGCACGGGCCTGTTCCTGGCGCTCACGGCCGCCAACCTCAATGCGGCCGACGCCATCTTCTGCGGCCTGGCCGATGTGCTGGTGCCGCACGAACGCAAGGGCCAGGTGCTCGAAGCGATTGCCGCCGCGCCATGGCGCGGCGAGCCAAAGGCCGACCGCGCCGAGCTCTCGCGCATCCTCGCGCGCGCCGGCGAGGGCGCCGAGATGCCGCCCTCGAAGGTGCGCGAACACTACGACACCATCAACGCGCTGATGGCCGGCGACGACCTGCTCGACATCGCCAGGCGCCTGCGCAGCCTGCAGAGCGACGATGCATGGCTGCAGTCCGCCGCCAAGACCTTCGCCAAGGGCGCATCCAGCTCGGCCGCGCTGAGCTTCGAGCTCTGGCAGCGCGTGCACCGCATGTCGCTGGCGGAGGTGTTCCGGCTCGAATACTGGGCGTCGCTCGGCTTCTGCGCGCACAAGGACTTTGCCGAGGGCATCCGCGCGGTGCTGATCGACAAGGACCGCAATCCGCGCTGGAACCCCGCCACCATCGAAGAGATCACGCCCGCCTTCATCGAGGACCACCTGCGCCCGCGCGGCCAGATGCCCGCGGAGCTGGCTGCGCTGGCCTGAGCCTCTTCCACACATACAACGGAGACAACATCAAATGAAAATCGCATTCATCGGCCTCGGCCACATGGGCGGACCCATGGCCCTGAACCTGCGCAAGGCGGGCTTTGCGGTCAAGGCCTTCGACCTGTCGGACGAGGCCTGCAAGAAATACGCGGCCGAAGGCCTGGCCATTGCCGCATCGGCCGCTGAATCGGTGACCGATGCCGACGTGGTCATCAGCATGCTGCCGGCCAGTGCGCACGTGGAAGGCCTGTTCCTCGGTAGCGGCGGCAGCAAGCCCGGCCTGCTCGACAGCATCCGCGCCGGCACGCTCGTGATCGACAGCAGCACCATCGCCGCCGCCACCTCGCGCAAGGTGGCCGATGCGGCCGCCGCCAAGGGCATCGCGATGATCGATGCGCCGGTTTCCGGCGGCACGGGCGGCGCGATTGCAGGCACGCTGACCTTCATGGTGGGCGGCGAGGCCGACGACCTCGAACGCGCACGTCCCGTGCTCGAGAAGATGGGTGCCAACATCTTCCACGCGGGCGGCGTGGGCGCAGGCCAGACCGCCAAGATCTGCAACAACATGCTGCTCGGCATCCTGATGATCGGCACCTCGGAGGCGCTGGCGCTGGGCGTGGCCAACGGGCTCGATCCCAAGGTGCTGTCCGAGATCATGCGGCGCAGTTCCGGCGGCAACTGGGCGCTCGAAAAGTACAACCCGATGCCCGGCGTGATGGAAACCGCGCCCGCATCGAAGAACTACGCAGGCGGCTTCGGCACCGACCTGATGCTCAAGGACCTGGGCCTCGCACAGGAAAACGCCACCGCCGTGCGCGCCGCCACGCCGCTGGGCGGGCTCGCGCGCAGCCTCTATGCCGCGCACAGCCTCGCGGGCCATGGCGCGCTCGATTTCTCGAGCGTGCTGAAGCTGCTGCAGAAGGCGTCGTCCTAGCCTTCCAAATTTCTAGCCGAACAGGGCGTCGCTGGCCCACAGGAGCGCCAGCACGCCCAGGAACAGCAGCAGGAACACGGCCCATGCGCGGGTGAACGCCTGCGTCTCCGTGACTTCGACGGGAGCCGTTTCGGGCGGCTTAGGAGCGCTGGGCGTGTGTGGGTTCATTCCCGACTGTACCCCGCGCGCCCGGTTTGGACGCCGCACGCGCCTTTGACATGGCCAGCAGCACCCCGGCCGCGACCAGATTGGCGCCGATGCTGGCGAGGATCGGCAGCAGGTAGCTGCGGCTGATGTCGAACGCAAAGCCCGCCGCGCTAGGGCCGACCAGGGTGCCGAAAGCCACGCTGGTGTACAGCACGCCCAGGATCGCGCCGATGCTGCGGCCGCCGAAGTAGTCCATGACCAGCGCGGGCAGCAGCGCGACGAAGCCGCCATAGAACACGCCGTAGGCAAAAGCGAATGCGGCCAGCCCCCAGAACCCGCTGGACACCGCCCACACCACCAGCGAAAGCGCCATGCCGGCCGACATCAGCGGCAGCGCCAGTTGCCGGCCGAGCCGGTCGGCCAGCCCGCCAAGAAAAAACCGCCCGGCGGTGCTGCCGATGCCGATGGCGCCGAGCAGCAGCACGGCCGAGCCGGCCGGCAGGCCGTGGTCGAGCGCGTAGGGCACCAGGTGGACGAAGGGAACGAACAGCCCGAACGAACTGATCAGGCACGCCGCATAGAGGCCGGCGAAGCGGCGCGAGCTGATCGCGTCCCGCAACGTGGAGCCTGCGGGCACGGCCGACGGCGCCTGCGGCTGCGGCGGATCGCCGTCGGGCCCGAGCCCGCGATGGCGCGGATCGTCCTCGATCAGCAGCGCCATGCCGGCGCCCACCACCACGGCCAGCACGCCCAGCGCCAGGTAGGCGTGGCGCCACCCCAGCGCCTCGATGAGGAGCGACGCCAGCGGCGGCATCGCCAGCGTGCCCACGCCGATGCCGCTCACCGCCAGCCCCGAGGCGAATCCGCGCCGCCTGACGAACCAGCGCTGCACCGCGCCCAGCACCGGCACATAGGAGGCGCCGATGCCGAGCCCGACGCCCAGGCCATAGGCCAGGCAAGCCTCGGCCAGGCTGCGCGCCTGTCCCGCGGCGGCCAGGCCCAGGCCGACCAGCACCATGCCCGCGACCGACAGCCGCCGCGCACCCCACCGGTCCGCGAGCGGGCCGCTGACCACGCCAAGCCCGAAGTAGAGAAAGCCCGCAAGCGAGAACACCAGCGACGCCGAGCCGCGCGAGGCGCCGAAGTCGCGCTGCAGCGATTCGAGGAAGGCGCTGAAGGTGTAGGCACTGCCGAAGCCGACGAGCGTGACGGCGAAGGCGCCGGCCACCACGAACCAGCCGCGAAAGAGGCGTGTGCGCGGTGATGGATGGGAAGAGGAAGTCAAGGGCGGGTCTCCGGGTTTGCTCAGAATATCTATTGGCTGGAGAATGGTCTCCGGCGCAGGAGAGTGAATGCTCCTCCTTCCCTTGCGGCCTCGCAAACCAGATTTTCTGAGGCAATCGGATCAGATCAGCTAAACCATGGAACACCAGCTCCCGCCGCTCAACGCGCTGCGCGCCTTCGAGGCGACCGCCCGCCATCTTTCGGTGAAGAACGCGGCCGACGAGCTGTGCGTGACCGCCGGCGCCGTGAGCCAGCTGATCAAGTCGCTGGAGCTGCACCTGGGCATTGCGCTGTTCCGGCGCGCGAACCGCGGCATCTTCCTGACCGATGCGGGCCAGGCCTACCTGCCGCCGGTGCGCAATGCCTTCCGGCAGATCAGCGACGCCACGCGCCGCATCGCCATGCCCGCGGAAACCGGCATCCTCACGGTGAGCACCACGCCGTTCTTCGCGTCAGCCTGGCTGGTGCCGCGCCTGAAGAGCTTTCACGATGCGCATCCGGACATCGACCTGCAGGTGGTGAGCAGCACCGCGCTCGCCGATTTTTCGCGCGACGGCGTGGACGTGGCGATCCGCCATGGGCTCGGCCGCTATCCCGGCCTGATCAGCCAGCGCGTGCTCACGGTGGAGATTGTTCCGGTTGCAACGCCGGCCCTGGTCAGGCAGCTCGGCATGCCTGCATCGCCGGCCGATCTCACGCGCTGGCCGCGCGTGAACGATGCCGAGCGCAAGGGCTGGGCCATGTGGTTCGAGGCGCAGGGCATCGAAGATGCAAGGACGGCACGCGGCCCGTCCTTCGATGATTCGGGCCTGTTGCTGAAGGCGGTGCTCGCAGGGCAGGGCGCGGGCTTGCTGCCGGCGGCGCTGGTGGCGGACGAGGTGGCCGAAGGCCGGCTGGTCCAGCTGTCGGAAGCCGCGTGGCTCGAAGACTTTGCCTACTACCTCGTGCACCCCGAAGACAGCCGCCACAGGCCGAAGGTGGCGGCCTTCCGCGAATGGATCGCTGCCGAGTCCAGCAGAAAAGCTGCCAGGCCGCCCAGGAAGACGCCTGTCAAAGCAGCTCGATCCCGGGCAGGCTCTTGAAGCAGCTCTCGCGCGTGATGCGCACGAAGTCCGCCAGCCACGGCTGATTGGACGTGCCCTGCGTGCAGGCCATGTACAGCCGCCCCGTGAGGCCCCGGGCGCCCACGCGCCGCGCCGTGACATAGCCGCGGTCCAGGTAGTTCTGAACCGCCCACAACGGCAGCGTGGCTACGCCGCGCCCGCTGGCCACCAGCTGCAGCATCGCCACCGTGAGTTCGGTCGTGCGCCGGTGCGCGGGCGCCACGCCGGCCGGCGCCAGCACCTGGCGCACGATGTCCAGCATCTCGTCGGGCACGGGGTAGGTGATGAGCGTCTGGCCGGCAAAGTGGCGCGCCGTGAGATGCGGCTTGGCTGTCAGCGCATGGTCGTTGGCGAGCAGCGCGACGATCTCGAAGCGGAACAGCGCGTGGTAGTCCACGGTTTCGTCGGGGTCCTGCTCGGAGACGATCGCCACCTCGGCGCGGTTCTGCATCACCAGCGCGATCGGGTCAGGGTGGAAGCCCGAGACGATGTCCAGCTCGATCTCGGGCCAGCGCTGGCGGAAGGCATCCATGGCCGGCATCAGCCAGTCGAAGCAGGTGTGGCATTCGACCACGATGCGCAGCTGCCCGCTGCGGCCCAGCGCCAGACGCGCCACGTCGCGCTCGGCTTCCTCCACCAGCGGCAGCGCGGCATCGGCCAGCTGCAACAGCCGCAGTCCCGTGGTGCTGAACTGCGGCGGCACCGACTTGCGCTCGAAGAGCTGCGCGCCGTAGCGGTCTTCGAGCAGCTTGATCTGGTGCGACAGCGCCGACTGCGTGAGGTTCAGCAACTGCGCCGCGCGCACCAGGCTGCCGGTGTCGCGCAGCGCAACGAGCGTGCGCAGGTGGCGTATCTCCAGGATCGACTGCAACATGAATGAATTTCAAGTGAATGGGCAAAAGGTTTCGTTTGAATCATAGAGCCAAAAGCCCGACCATTGCCGATTTCCAAGATACAGCGACCGGAATACCTGCAATGACCACCCGTACCCACATCCTCGGCTTTCCGCGCATGGGCGCCCACCGGGAACTCAAGTTCGCGCTCGAAAAGCACTGGCGCGGCGAGATCGACCGCGCCGCGCTGGAAGAAGTTGGCGGCCAGCTGCGCGCACGCCACTGGCAGGCCCAGCGCGACGCGGGGCTCGACTACGTGACGGTGGGCGACTTCGCCTGCTATGACCACGTGGCCAACCACGTCCAGCTCTTCGGCTGCGAGCCGGCGCGCTTCGGCTTCAAGGGCGACGAGCCCGAGCTGTCGCGCTATTTCAAGATGGCGCGCGGCGTGGAAGACGAGGCTGGCCATGCGCACGATGCGGGCTGCAAGCACGGCGCAGAGGGCGCCTTCGCGCTGGAGATGACCAAGTGGTTCGACACCAACTACCACTACCTCGTGCCCGAGTTCACCGCGGCCACGCAGTTCAGGCTCGCCTCGACGCGGCTCTTCGACGAGGTGGCCGAGGCGCAGCAGGCCGGCCATGCGGTCAAGGCCGTGCTGCTCGGCCCGCTGAGCTTCCTGTACCTCGGCAAGGAGAAGCAACAGGGCTTCGACCGCCTGTCGCTGCTCGATGCACTGCTGCCCGTGTACGAACAGGTGTTGAACCGGCTCAAGCAGCAGGGCGTGGAATGGGTGCAGATCGACGAACCCATCCTCGGGCTCGACCTGCCCGACGCCTGGCGCAACGCCTTCGAGCGCGCCTACTGGCAGCTGGCGCGCAGCGCGTCCAAGCTGCTGCTGGCCACCTACTTCTCGCCGCTGTTGGGCAACCTGCGCCTGGCCTGCCAGCTGCCGGTGGCAGGCCTGCACGTGGACGCCGTGCGCGCGCCGCAGGAGCTGACCGGCGTGGCCGACTGGCTCGCCACGCACAAGGTGCTGTCGATCGGCATCGTCGATGGCCGCAACATCTGGCGCACCGACCTGGACGCCGCGCTTGCCACGCTGCGCCCGGTGATCGACAAGCGGCGCGGCGAGCTCTGGATCGCACCATCGTGCTCGCTGCTGCACGTGCCGTTCAGCCTGGCCGCGGAAGACAAGCTCGATGCGGAACTCAGGTCTTGGCTCGCCTTTGCCGTCGAAAAGCTCGGCGAACTGCGCGTGCTGCGCGCCGTGCTCGATGGCAGCGAAGACTTGGTTGCAGAAGAGCTCGAAGCCGCGCGCGCCGCAGTGATTGCAAGGCGCAGCAGCCCGCGCGTGCATCGCGCGGACGTGGCGCTGCGGCTCGCGCGCAGCGTGGCCGGCGACGACCAGCGCGCATCCCCCTTCGGCCAGCGGCAGCGGCTGCAGCGCGCGCGCTTCGCATTGCCCGCGCTGCCCACCACCACCATCGGCTCGTTCCCGCAGACCCAGGAGATCCGCGCCGCGCGCGCCGCCTTCAAGCGCGGAGAGCTCGATGCCGCGGGCTACCGCGAGAAGATGCGCGCCGAGATCGCGCTGGCCGTGCGCAAGCAGGAAGAACTGGGCATCGACGTGCTGGTGCATGGCGAGGCCGAGCGCAACGACATGGTCGAGTACTTCGGCGAGCAGCTCGACGGCTTTGCCTTCACCGCCAATGGCTGGGTGCAGTCGTACGGCTCGCGCTGCGTGAAGCCGCCGGTCATCTTCGGCGACGTGGCGCGCCCCGCGCCGATGACGGTCGAGTGGACCGCCTATGCGCAGAGCCTCACCCAACTGCCGATGAAGGGCATGCTGACGGGCCCCGTCACCATCCTGCAATGGTCCTTCGTGCGCGACGACCAGCCGCGCAGCGTCACCTGCGAGCAGATCGCCTGGGCGATCCGCGACGAGGTGGTGGACCTCGAGGCGGCCGGCATCGGCATCATCCAGATCGACGAGCCCGCCATCCGCGAAGGCCTGCCGCTGCGCCGCGCCGGCTGGCCGGCCTACCTGAAGTCGGCCACGCGCGCCTTCCGCATCAGCGCCTCGGGCGTGTGCGACCAGACGCAGGTCCACACCCACATGTGCTATTCGGAGTTCAACGACATCCTGCCCGAGATCGCGGCCATGGACGCCGACGTGATCACCATCGAGACCAGCCGCTCCGACATGGAGCTGCTGCGAGGCTTCGGTGGCGAGAACAGCGCGGGCGGCTTCCGCTACCCGAACGAGATCGGCCCCGGCGTGTACGACATCCATTCGCCGCGCGTGCCCTCGGTGGGCGAGATCGTGCGCCTGATGCGCAAGGCCGCCGGCGTGGTGCCGCCCGGGAACCTGTGGATCAACCCCGACTGCGGCCTGAAGACCCGCGGCTGGCCGGAGACCGAGGCCGCGCTGTCGAACATGGTGGCGGCGGCGAAGCTGCTGCGCGCTGAGTTGGCGGCGGCCTGAGGCAGAGACGGGCAATCATGGCGGGCGCCAATAATGGCGCCATGCTTGCCTCTTCAGTCGCTTCGCGGCGCTTCTTTCGCGCGCCTTTTCTTCTGCTGCTGTCGCTGTTGTTCGCCTCAGCCATTGCCTCTGCGCAAGACCGTGCCCAGGCCCTGCTGCAATTCGAGGGCGTGCAGGCCCGCTACCAGGCGGCCTATGCGCCGGGGGCGGTGTCGCGCGATGCGCGCCAGCTGCTCGAGCCTCCTGACCAGGCCATTGCCGGCAAGGCGCTCCAGGCGCTGGACGCGGCCGCCGCGCGGTCCTTCGACGTGGCCGCATCCGTGGCCGCCATCCAGCAGGAAGTGGCGGCTGCGGGCAAGGGCGGTGCGGCGCCGGGTGCGCAGGTGCAGGCCGCGGTGGCCCGGTTCTCGAAGCTGCGTGCCGACTACGCCGCCATGGACGACGCAGGCAAGCAGGAATTCTTCAACCGCGAACGCGCGAAGCCAGCCGATCCCGCGCGCACCGAACTGCTCGAGCGCATGGCCGTGGCCGACCTGCGCGAAGTCGACTTTTCGAGCCAGCTGCTGCTGAGCTCGGTCGCCAAGCAGCTGGCGCGCGGCAACGCCGGCCAGTTCACCTCGCTGCCGGACCGCACGCTCGACATGGCCGTCGACACGCTGTGGTCGCGCGGCATCACCTCGCCGCGGCCGCGCAACCTGCTGACGGTGGCGCGCGAGTTCGAAAGGCAGGTCACGCAGGCGCTGCTCGCGGCGCTGCCCGATGCGGACGTGGCCGCCTTGCTGGCCTGGCGCAACGACCCGCAGGCCGCGGCCGAACGCGAAGCGCTGGTGGGCAGCTACCGCGCCGAGGTCAAGGGGAGCGGCGCGGTGGCGATCCGGACGCTGGTGCGCGGCTGGCCGCGTTCCTGAGCCCGCAGTGGCTGGCACGCAACATGCGTGGGCCATCTTGCGCGATACTCGCCGCCCGGCGGAGCCAGAGAAAAAAGCACACCGATTGGGACGAATTTCTTAAGCCAAGTGTGCACTTTGGCGCTCACGCCAAAAAGTTCCCCGTCATTGTTTCAGTTTCATGAACACTGCGATTCAGTTTGACTAGGGTTTTCCCTTGTCATCCTGATGCAAACTTCAGGGCATCCAAAGCCCGATCAAGAAGGAAATTGAAATGAAGACCTCGAACATCCTCGCCGCCGCCGCTCTGTCCCTGCTCGCCGCTGCCGGCGCCCAGGCAGAAACCTACGAAGGCGTGCAGCCCCTGACCGCTGGCTACAGCCGCGCCGACGTGGCTCCCCAGGCCGCCGCCGCTGCCCGCGAAGGCAACGTCTACAGCGACGCCGCTTCGGCCACCGTCGCTCCCGTGCTGGCTGCCTCGACCGACCGCGCCGCAGTCCGCAGCGAAGCTGTTGCCGCCGCCCACGCGCCCGGCCAGAACCTGCGCCGCGAAGCTTTCGCCGGCAGCGTGGTTCCCTCGCAAGCACGCAGCTTCACGCGCCAAGCCGGCCTGTAAGAAGGCGGGCACAAGAGAAGGGACGGCGGCGGCATCGGCCGCGCGTCTTTCCTCTGCAAGACAAAAGCCGGACGGCGCCCCAGGTGCCGTCCGGTTTTTTTCGTTTTTCAGCGCTGCCGCGGCGCGGCGTGGTGGCAGAAGCAGTCGGGTGCGTGGTCGTCGACGATGCCGGTGGCCTGCATCCATGCATAGACGATCACCGGCCCCACGAACTTGAAGCCGCGCTTCTTCAGGGCCGCCGACATCTGTTCCGAAAGCGGCGTCTTCGTCGGCACTGCGCCGGTCCTGTTGACGATCGGCTTGCCGCCGGCCATGCCCCAGACGAATTCCGAAAAATCCTCGCCCGCGGCTTGCATCGCCAGGTAGGCGCGGGCGTTGCCGATGGTGGCCTCGATCTTGGCGCGCGAGCGCACGATGCCCGCGTCCAGCATCAGCCGGTCGACGTCGGCCGCGGTGAACCGTGCCACTTTTTCGGGCACGAAGCCCTCGAATGAAGCACGGAACGCATCGCGCTTGCGCAGGATCGTGAGCCACGAGAGGCCCGCCTGGAAGCCGTCGAGCATGAGCTTTTCCCACAGCGCGCGGCTGTCGCGCTCGGGCACGCCCCATTCGGCGTCGTGGTAGGAGGCCAGCAGCGGATCGCTCTGGGCCCAGGTGCAGCGGGGCTTGGTTTCGGGGGGCATCGGGTGGTGGGTTGGGTTCGTCTTCTACGCGGCGTGCTTCGGACTTTAACCACCGATACTCGAGCCCTCATGATCTCAGTCCATCTCCACGGCCAGCGCTTCCAGGTGCGGGCTGCCGCGGTCATTCTTCATGCGGGCCATGCGCTGCTTCACCGGGCACCGGGCGACGGCTACTGGGCCTTGCCGGGTGGCAGGGTCGAAGTCGGCGAAGAGGCCTCGGCCACCATCGTGCGGGAGATGAGGGAGGAGCTTGGCGAAGAAGTCGAATGCGGCCGGCTGCTTCATGTGGCGGAGAATTTCTTCGACCTGGCGGGCCGGCGCAACCACGAGATCGGATTCTATTTTCTCGTCTCGCTGCCCGAGGATTCGCCGCATCTCGACAAGGCGCGAAGCTACCGGGGCATCGAGAGCCACCTGGATCTGGAATTCCGCTGGTTTCCCATCGCGCAGCTGGCGGCCGTCAACCTGCGGCCGACCTTTCTTCCGGCTTCGCTCGCGGCCGATCCGCTGGTCTTCTCGCACGCGGTCCAGCGTGAATACCCATGAGCGGCGAGCGCCACCTGTTCAATGTGTTCGGCGAGGTCATGGCCATTGAAAGAGCCGAGGACCGGTGGCACGGCTATTTGATGGGGCCCGATGGCAAGCGCCGCAGGATCCAGCTGGCAATTCCATCCGACGTCTCTCGCGCCGAGCTGTCGCAGTATCTCTACGACATCTATCACGAGCAGGCGACGCCGACCAACGGCGACGTGTTCGAGATCTTCCAATGACAAACCATCATCGATTGCACAAGTCACGCCGCGAGACGCTGCCCTTGGCCGCGCGCGTGGCCGGCCTCTATCGCGGCGCCTTCCTGGCCGACGCCTTCGCCATCGACCTGCCGCCGGGCGCCACCCGCGACGTGCTGGCGCTTGCGCGCTTTGCGTTCGAGCGTCCCGCGCCTTGGGTCAGCGCACTGTTGGCGCTGCGCGACCGGCTGGTTGGCGGCTTCGGCCTCAAGACGGCCAGTGCGCTGCGCGCCGGCACGCCGGACGGTGCGCCGCGCATCGGCATCTTTCGCATCTACGAAACGCATGCCAACGAGGTGGTGCTGGGCGAGGACGACCGGCACCTGGATTTCCGCGTTTCGGTGATGCGCTCCGTGGCGGGGGATTCGCTCACTGCGGTCACGGTGGTGCACTGCCACAACCTCTTCGGCCGCAACTACATCCGGCTGATCGCGCCGTTCCACCGGCGGGTGGTGCGTTCTGCGCTCGAACGCGCGGCGCGCTCGGGCTGGCCCGCGGAAGCGGCAGGCTGAACTCGGCGGAACGCCTGGTTACCGATTGGAACGTTTGCTTGAACTTTCCCTTCCGGCAGCGGCTCTGGAGGGGGAAGGCCGAGGGGAGCTGCCGGTGTAGACTGCCAGGTTTTTCGTTCTGGCGGGTATGGCGCAAGTTTCACAGCGCACAGTTTTCAACGGCTCGGCGCTTGTTCGCTTGCTCTCTCGGCTGACCGATGCCGACGTTCGCGAACCCCGGCAGGCCACCGCGGATCGATTGAGCCAATGGTTCGGCTGGACCGATGCCATCTCGCTGTCGGCCGCGCTGGACGGCGCCGTGGCGACGGCCGCAGCGCCTTCGCGCGCGCGGGCTTCCGCGAGCGCCGAGGAGCGCGAATGCGTCCGTGCGCGAACTGCGTTGGCCAAGGCCGTGGCCGAGGACGGCGCTGTCGCGGCAGCCGTCGACTTCACGCCGTTTCGCCGCCGCCATCTCACGCTGCAACAGGCCATGGAAGCGGGCATCGGCCCGCTGCGCGGCCGTTTGCGGGCGCTGCTGGCGGCCAGGTCGCCGGCCATGGCCCGGCTTGCGGCGGTGGACGTGGTGATGGAGCAGGTGCTGGCGGCGCGCGAGCACAGCCTGCTCGCTTCCGTGCCCGCGCTGCTCGAAAAGCATTTCACGCGCCTACGCCAGGCCAGCCCGGAGACGACGGGCGAACCCGACAGTGAGGCAGGGGCCGGCGAGTGGCTGCATGTGTTCCGCAAGGACATGAAGAACGTGCTGCTCGCCGAACTCGATTTCCGATTCCAACCGATCGAAGGGCTGCTTGAAGCCCTTCGCATGAGGCCACCAGAGTGCCATGAATAGATTCCTCCACTACGCTGTTTTTGCTGCGGGCCTGGCCGTCGTCTGCTGGGTCGGCGCCGGATACGTCGGCTCGCACACGCTGGCGCTCGCCGTCACGATGCTGGTCGGCGCGTTCTACCTGATGGGGGCGCTGGAACTGCACCGCTTCCAGCAGGCCACCGCCACCTTGTCGCGTGCCGTGGCGGATCTTTCCGACCCGCCCGCGAGCCTGGGTGCGTGGCTCGACCGGCTGCATCCCACGCTGCGCAACGCGGTGCGCCTTCGCATCGAGGGCGAGCGCGTCGGCCTGCCGGGCCCGGCGCTCACGCCCTACCTGGCCGGACTGCTGGTGCTGCTGGGCATGCTGGGCACCTTCCTCGGCATGGTGGTCACGCTGAACGGCACCGGCATGGCGCTGGAAAGCGCGACGGACCTGCCGGCCATCCGCGCCTCGCTGTCGGCGCCCGTGAAGGGCCTGGGGCTGGCATTCGGCACCTCGGTGGCCGGCGTGGCCGCCTCCGCGATGCTGGGGCTGGCCTCGGCGTTGTGCCGGCGCGAGCGGCTGCAGGCCGGGCAGATGCTCGACAGCAAGATTGCCACCACGCTGCGCGCTTATTCGCTGGCGCACCAGCGCGAGGCCTCGTTCCAGCTGCTCGAGCAGCAGGCCCACCAGATGCCGCGGCTGGTCGACCAGCTGCAGGCCATGATGGCGGCAATGGAGCGGCAGAGCCAGGCCCTGAACGAGCGCCTTGCCGCCGGCCAGGCGCAGTTCCACACCCAGGCCGAGGCCGTGTATGCCGGGCTGGCTTCCTCGGTCGACCAGTCGCTCAAGCAGAGCCTGAGCGAAAGCGCGCGCATCGCCGGCGCGACGATCCAGCCGGTGGTCGAGGCCACCATGGCGGGCATCGCGCGCGAGACGGCCTCGCTGCACGACACCGTGGCGCGCACGGTGCAGCAGCAGCTCGACGGCCTCTCGAGCCGCTTCGAGGCCACCACCGCCAGCGTGGCGGGCACCTGGCAGGCTGCGCTGGCCGATCACCAGCGCACCTCCGCGGCGCTGTCGAGCGACCTGCGCGCCTCGCATGACCGCTTTGCCGAAACCTTCGAGCAGCGCTCGGCCTCGCTGGTGGAAGGCGTCTCGGCCCGGCTGGAAAGCACCGCAGGTAGCGTGTCGGACACCTGGGGCAGCGCGCTCGCGCAGCACCAGCGCGTCAGCGAAAAGCTGTCGCAGGAGGCGCAGCAGTCGCTCGCGGCGGCGGCGGCCGGCTTCGAGCAGCACTCGGCATCGCTGCTGCGCACCGTGGAGCAGGCGCATGCCACGCTGCAGAGCGACATCGCAGCGCGCGACGAGCAGCGCCTGTCGGCCTGGACAGAGGAGTTGGCCATGGTGTCCGCATCGCTGCAGCAGGAGTGGCAGCAGGCGGGCGCGCACACGGCAAGCCAGCAGCGGCAGCTCTTCGATGCGCTCGCGCAGACCGCGCGCGACATGTCGACCCAGGCCGAGGCGCATGCGAAGAACACGGTCGGCGAGATCGCGCGGCTGCTGCAGGCCGCGTCGGAAGCGCCGCGGGTTGCAGCCGAAGTGGTGGCCGAGCTGCGCCAGAAGCTGTCGGACAGCATGGCGCGCGACAACGCGATGCTGGAAGAACGCAGCCGCATCATGGAAACGCTGGGAACCCTGCTCGACGCCGTGAACCACGCCTCCACCGAGCAGCGCTCGGCGGTCGATGCGCTGGTCGGTGCATCGGCGGATGTGCTGGACCGCGTGGGCAGCCGCTTCACCGAGAAGGTCGACGAGGAAACCGGCAAGATGGCCGCGGTCGCCGCGCAGATCACCGGCAGCGCCGTCGAAGTGGCCAGCCTTGGCGAGGCCTTCGGCTTTGCCGTGCAGCTGTTCAGCGAATCGAACGACAAGCTGGTGGCCCACCTGCAGCGCGTCGAGGGCGCGCTCGGTAAATCCATCGCGCGCAGCGACGAGCAGCTGGCCTACTACGTGGCGCAGGCGAGGGAGGTCATCGACCTGAGCATCATGTCGCAGAAGCAGATCGTCGAAGACCTGCGGCAGATCGCGAGCCGGCAGGCCGCCGTGGGCAGCGAGGCGTGATGCGCGACGATCTCGACGCCGGCCTGGAGCCGAGCGTGCCGGTGTGGGCGGTCTTCGGCGACCTGATGTCGGGGCTGGTCGGGGCCTTCGTGCTGATCCTCGTGGGCGCACTCGGCATGCAGCTGGACCTGGCCGCCAAGCTGCAGGCCGAAGTGCAGCAGCGCCAGGCCGAGACGCAGCGCCGCGAGGCGCTCGAACAGGCGCTGGCCGGGCCGCTCGCGGCGGGCCGCGTCACGCTGAACAACGGTCGCATCGGCATCAGCGGCAGCGTGCTGTTCGCCTTCAACTCGGCCGAGCTGCAGCCCGAAGGCCGACAGGTGCTCAAGAGCCTGGCTGCGCCCGTGGCCAGCTACCTGCGCGCGCGCGACGAGGTGCTGATGGTGAGCGGCTTCACCGACGACCGGCAGATGCGTCAGTCGAAGGACGGCAACCGTCCGTTCGCCGACAACTGGGAGCTCTCGGCCCAGCGCGCGTTGACGGTGACGCGGGCCTTGATCGAGGAGGGCGTTCCATCGTCATCGGTGTTTGCCGCGGCCTTCGGCTCCGAACAGGCGGTGGCATCCAATGCCGATGCCGAAGGGCGCGCGAAGAACCGGCGCGTCGAGATGGCGCCCACGCCGCGGCAGGCCGGCGCCGGCACCAAGTCCCGTGAATAGCGGCAGTCGCATGGACCCGGCGGCGGTGCTCGACGCCTGGCGCGCACAGGGCGGCCATCGCCGGGATCCTGTGCGCTTTCGCTTCATCGAGGCGCTTGCGAAGCGCGCGGCCGCCCATGAAGGCGATGCGCGACGCATTCTCGACGAGCGGCTGGCCGCGCTGCTGGCGGCGTATCGCGAGAAGATCGAAGAGGCCCGGTGCGTTGACGGTGCTTCGGCCGTTCCAGACACCAGCACGAAACACGCAGCCCGTCCTCCCCGCGGTCCGCTCGCGGAACTCGTCGAGCACATGGCACGGCAGGCGCCGCCGCAAGGCGATGACGGCGCGGCGGCCGACGAAGCCGCACCCGCCACCCCCGAGCTCAAGACGCTGCGCTACTTCAGGAGCACCTGGTCGCGGCTCAGTGCCGACCGGCGGCTGACGCAGTCGCTGGCCAAGGTGCCGGAGAACGCGGGCCCGCTCAACTCGCACCACCTGGTGCACCGGTCGCTCATGCTGATGCACGAGCTGTCGCCCGAATACCTCAACCGGTTCATGTCGTACGTCGACACCTTGCTGTGGGTCGATCAGCTGAACGCCAGCAACGGGCCGGCCGCGGCCGCGAATGCGCCGCGCGCCGAAGGCCAAAAGAAAACAACGCGCAGCAAGCCGGGCTGATCTGCGGCGCTTGCCCGGCGGCAGCTAGCGAAGCCCGTGCGCGCGGATCACGGCCTTGAGCCGCCGCACCTCATGCTGCAGATCGAGGATCAGCGCAGCGGCATCGAGACCCACGCCAAAATCGCGCTCCAGGCGGCGTGCCTCGAGCGCGCATTGCAGGTCGGTGCTCGAGAACCGCCAGTGCTCGGGCGGCGCCTCGGCCGTGGATATCTGCACGATGCCCACTTCGACGAGCTGCACCACCCATTCGGTATCGGCGCCGCAGGCATGGGCCAGCTCGCTGGCCGCGAGCGGCTGCGACGCGCTGATGGCTGTGGTTGTCACGGAAACGGTCGCCATGCTCACACTCCCAGATGCTGGCGTGGGTTGAACGAAGCGGATGCCTGCGCCAGCTGCTCGTAGGCCTTGCGCGCGGCCTCGCTGTCGGCCGGGGGCAGGGCGATGTCGAGCAGCAGGTACAGGTCGCCAGGCTGCTTGCCGGCCAGCCCGCGGCCCTTGAGCCGCAGCTTGAGGCCGCTGCGCGCGTTGCGCGGCACGGTCACCTCGACCACGCCGCCGGTAGGCACGGGCACCTGGACCTGCGCACCGAGCGCGGCCTCGGTCGGCGTGACGGGCAGCGTCATGTAGAGGTCGCGTTCCTCGACGCGGTAGAGCCGGTGCGGCGCGATGCGCACCTCCAGGTACAGGTCGCCCGCGGGTTCGCCGCCATGGCCCGGCATGCCCTGGCCGGCGAGCCGGATGAACTGCCCCGGATGCACGCCCGGCGGGATCTTGACGCTGAGCGTGCGCGTCTTGAAGACGGGCCGGCCCTCTGCATCGAGCTCCTGTGCGCGCAGCGTGATCTCGCGCTCGGCGCCGTTGAGCGCGTCCTCGAGCGCGATCTCGATCGCCGCGTGGTGGTCTTCGCCGCGCGCGCGGTAGTTGCGCCTTGCGGCGCCGCGGCGCTCGGCCT
The DNA here is from genome assembly GCF_041154435.1 of Variovorax sp. V116. Classification (NCBI taxonomy): domain Bacteria; kingdom Pseudomonadati; phylum Pseudomonadota; class Betaproteobacteria; order Burkholderiales; family Comamonadaceae; genus Variovorax; species Variovorax sp. V116. Next base: position 3,285,814 of record NZ_AP028661.1, on the reverse strand, counting down.
CGCCGAACAGCGACGAAAAGAACTCGCTGAAGTCGGCATGGTCGGCCGGGCCCTGGTTGGGGCCGCGGTGGAACTCGAAGCCCGTGTCCCAGTCCGGCGGCGGCTGGAAGTCGCCCTGCGCGTGGCCGCCGCGCGCCACGCGGTCGGCCAGCGCGTCGTAGGCGGCGCGCTTTTCCTTGTCGCGCAGCACGTCGTTGGCTTCGTTGATGTCGCGCATGCGCTTCTCGGCGTCGGGCTCCTTGCTGACGTCGGGGTGGTACTTACGCGCGAGCTTGCGGTAGGCCTTGCGCACGTCGTCCTCGGACGCGGTGCGGTCGATGCCCAGGGCGCTGTAGTAGTCCTTGAATTCCATGCTTTTCGGTGGTGTGGATGCCGAACGGTACGCCTGCCGGCCGCTTCAGGCCAGGCTCGAGCCGCCGTCGGCATGCCGCAGCAGCGGCGTCACGGTCCATGTGGGGCCGCTGCGCGAAAAACGCAATGGCTGCGCATTGCCGAGCAGGGCCAGGTCGATCGGCAGGCCGATCAGCGCCGCCAGCGCATAGAGCGTGCCCCCGTGCGCCACCACCAGCACCGGCGCAGGCTGCGCGAGCGCGGCGTTCAGCGCGAGCCGCTTGCGGGCCACGAACTGGGCCAGGGTTTCGCCGCCCTCGGGCTCGCAGGCCCAGTCGATCTCGGCCGACGAGGTGCCGATGAGCGCGCCGAAGTTGCGCTCGCGCAGGCCCGCCTGCGGCGTGGGCTCGAGGCGCAGCACGGTGGCCACGGCATGCGCGGTGTCGTGCGCGCGGCGGGCGTCGCTGCAGACGATGGTGCGGATCGGCTCGCCAGCCAGCAGCTGGGCGGCGCGTGCAGCCTGCTGCAGGCCGAGCTCGCTCAGCGGCTCGTCCACGGCCTGGAAGATGCGCTGCGCATTGCGGCCGGTCTGGCCGTGGCGCAGGAAGTAGAAATGGTCGCAGGCCGGTGACAGCGGCTGCCCGGCGGCAATGCGCACCAGCTGGTCGAGGCCGGGGGCCGCGCCGTGGGGGAAGGGTGCCTTCGACATGGGATGGGATGTGAATGAGCGGACGGTCAAAACTTGGGAATGCGCAGCGTCTTGCTGATCATCAGCGTGCCCGAGAGCGCGAAGAGCAGCGCGAGCGGATGCAGCTGCCAGGGGCCGAGCATCCAGGCGCCGCCCCACACCCCGTCGCCGATGCGCCCCTGCCAGGCGGCCCAGGCCAGCACGCCCACCAGCACCACGCTAGTCGGGATGGGCGTGCCTTCGAAGTACTTGACCTTGTCGGCGCCCGCGGACAGCGCCTCGGCCGTGACGTTGTAGCGCGCGAGCCGGCTCACGCCGCAGCACACGAAATAGATCAGCAGCACGCAATCCCAGCCGCCGTCCAGGCCCGCGGCAAAGCCGAGCGCGGCCGGCGCCACGCCAAAGGAGATCACGTCGGCCAGCGAATCGAGTTCGCGCCCCAGCGCCGAATGCGTTTGCCGCCAGCGCGCGATGCGCCCGTCGAACACGTCGAACACGAAGGCCGCCGGCGCGAGCGCGGCGGCCCAGAGGAATTGCGCGAGCGACTGGCTCGCCATGAAGGCCATCGAAAGGAACACCGCGCCCACCCCGCATGCCGCGTTGCCGAGCGTGAATGCATCGGCCAGGTGAAAGCCGCGGATCATCGAGAAATGCTTGCGGACCGGTACGGGGGAGGGGGTGGTGGCCATGGGGTGCTTCGGAGTCGGCGGATGCTCCGCACCTTAACGCAAGCGCGCTCGCTTGCCTGTAGTCGCCATCCGACTCCGGAAGGGGGCCGCTCAGCCCGGCAGGCGTTCGTCGTAGGCCTTCTCGAGCGCCGCGTGCTGGGTCCAGAAGCCCCGCGGCTTGCGGCCGTGCAGCACGTCGTCGAGCACGTCGAGGTGGGCATGCCAGCCGCTGGCGACGCTGAGCGTGTCCTTGCGATCGGGCAGGCGGCGGTGCGTGAGCACGAGGCGGGTGGTGTCGCCCTCTTGCGTGAATTCGAAGCTGACCTCGGAGGCGGTGGCGCTTTCGCTGCCCCAGCTGATGGTCAGGCGCTTCAGCGGTTCGAATTCGACGATCCGCGATTTCTGGAGGATGGGGCTGCGGCAGGCGGCGAAGCGCTCGGGGGCCACTTCGCCGGAGAGCCGGGTGTGGTCGAAGCGCAGCTCGAACACGCTGCCGGGCTCCTCGGCCATGGTGCCGCCGGCCAGCCAGGCGGCGCGCTTGCCGGGGTCGACGAAATAGGCCCACACGCGCTCGACGGGGGCGGGCAGGGTGCGCTCCATGCGCAGGGTACCGGGTTCGATCAGGGTTCCGAGGTGGCTCTTGGCCATGGCTTGCTCCTTGAAAAAGAATGGGGACTTCACTTGCCGCGGGATGCTTCGCGCCGCAGTTCCTTCTCCAGCGCGTCCAGATGGTTGCTCCAGAAGCCTTCGTAGTAGCGCAGCCATGCGTTGGCCGATGCGAGCGCCGCCGGCTCCAGCCGGCAGACGTGCGCGCGGCCCTGCACGGTGCGGGAAACCAGCCCGGCGCGCTCCAGCGCCTTGACGTGCTTGGATGCGCCCGCAAACGACATGCGAAACGGCGCGCCCAGCTCGCCCACGCTGCATTCGCCCTGGGCCAGCAGCTGCAGCATGGTGCGGCGGGTGCTGTCGGCCAGGGCGTGGAACACGGCGTCGAGCCGTTTGTCGTCTAGTTCAACCATGTGGTTGAATATAGTCGTGCTCCGGAAATCATTCAACCGATAAGTTGAATGATTTTTCCGGTTACACCCGATACAGCCGAGACGCGGCTGCGCCGTCCGGCGCTGGAGCCTGCGCGATGGCGCTCCTACGATGGCCGCCGTTCCATCCACTCGCAGAAAAAACCAATGACATCCATCGCCGATCGCCGCACTTTCCTGCTCGCCGCCTCCGCCTTGCCCCTGGCCAGCGCCTGTACCGCCTGGTCCGCCAAGGCGCCGCAGGCCAGCGCGCTTTCAAGTGCCGAAGCGCAGCTCGCGGCCCTCGAACGCTCCGTGGGCGGGCGGCTTGGCCTCGCGGCCTTCGACACCGCCACCGGCGCGCGCGTGCAGCACCGCGCCACCGAGCGCTTTCCGATGTGCAGCACCTTCAAGATGATGGCGTCCGCTGCCATCCTCGCGCGCAGCAGCCGCGAGCCCGGCCTGCTGGAGCAGCGCGTGAGCTACGCGAGGAGCGACATCCTTCCCAACTCGCCCATCACCGAGAAGAACCTGGGGCAGGGCATGGCGGTTTCCGCGCTGTGCGCCGCCACCATCCAGTACAGCGACAACGCCGCGGCCAACCTGCTGATGAAGATCCTCGGCGGCCCCTCCGCGGTGACCGAATTCGCGCGCTCCATCGGCGATGCGGTCTTCAGGCTCGACCGCTGGGAGACCGAGCTCAACAGTGCCATTCCGGGCGATCCGCGCGACACCACCTCGCCCGAGGCCATGGCCGCGAGCCTGCAGCGGCTGGTGCTGGGCGATGGGCTCGCTGCGGCGCAGCGCAGCCAGCTCGAGGCCTGGCTGCTGGGCAACACCACCGGCGCCACGCGCATCCGTGCGGGCGTGCCGGCCGACTGGAAGGTGGGCGACAAGACCGGCGCCGGCTCCTACGGCACGGTGAACGACATCGGCGTGCTGTGGCCGCCGGCCGGCGCGCCGCTGGTGATGGCGGTCTACCTGACCTTTCCCACGCCGGATGCGCCGGGCCGCAACGACGTCATCGCGTCGGCGGCGCGCATTGCGTCGGATGCGCTGCGGGGCTGAGCCGCCCCGCGTTCGCTGGGCTCACTCCTCGCTCGTCCACTCCACCTGCGCGCCCAGGCTGCGCAGGTTCTCGGCGAAGCGCGGGTGGGCCCGGCGGATCGGCGCGGCGTTGCGGATTTCGGAGCGGCCTTCGATGCTTGCCGCCACCATGAAGAGCGCGATCGCCACGCGGATGATGTAGGGGCTCTCGACCACGGCCGGCGTCAGCGGGCTGCCGCCGAAGCTGATGAGCCGGTGCGGGTCCGAGGAGAACACGTGCGCGCCGAACTTCGACAGCTCGCCGGTCCATCCCAGCGCGCCGTCGTACACCTTGTTCCAGAACATCGCGTTGCCCTGGGCGCGCACGCCCAGCGCAATGAAGATCGGAAGCAGGTCGACCGGAAAGTACGGCCACGGCGCCGCTTCCACCTTGGTGAGCACGTTGCTGGTGAAGGGCGTCTGCACCTTGAGCGGGCCGTTGCTGCTGGCGCGCGACCAGCCGTCTGCGTGCGTGACCGTCACGCCGAACTTGTCGAAGGTGCGGTCGATCAGCGGAAAGTTCTCGGGCGCGCTGTTGCGCACGACCACGTCGCCGCCCGTGATGGCGCCCAGCGCAAGGAAGGTGGTGATCTCGTGGAAGTCCTCGTCGAAGCGGAATTCCCCGCCGCCCAGCACGCCGCCGCCGTGCACCGTGAGCCGCGAGGTGCCGATGCCCTCGATGCGCACGCCCAGCATCGCCATGAAGCGGCAGAACTCCTGCACATGCGGCTCGGAGGCGGCATTGGTGAGCGTGGAGCTGCCCTTGGCTGCGGCTGCGCACAGCACGAAGTTCTCGGTGGTGGTGACGGAGGCGTAGTCGAGCCAATGCTGCGCGGGCACGAGCGGCCCGGCGCAGCGCACCAGCAGCGAGCCGCTGGCACGCTCCACCACGCCGCCGAAGCGCCGGAACACATCGACGTGCGGATCGATCTCGCGCACGCCCAGCGTGCAGCCCTTGACGTTGTCTTCGAGCCGCGCGATGCCGAAGCGCGCGAGCAGCGGCGGCACCAGCATGATCGACGAGCGCATTTCCTCGGGCAGCCGGTCGCGTGCGGCATCGAAGGCCGTGTCGCGGTGGTGCAGCTCCAGCGTGCCGGTGGCGTGGTCCATGCGCACCTGGCTGCCCAGGCTGCGGAAGATCTCGAGGATCTTGCGCACGTCGGTGATGTCGGGCACGCCGTGCAGGCGCAGCGGCTCGCGCGTGAGCAGCGTGGCGCACAGCACCGGCAGCACGGCGTTCTTGTTGGCGGAAGGCGTGATGCGCCCACGAAGCGGCGTGCCGCCGTGCACGATGAGGCTGGACATGAAGGAAGAGCGCGGCCGGCTTATCCGTTCAGCTGCTCGGCCACTTCGCGCCGGCCGAGGCCCCGCACAGCGGCCAGGCCTTCGAGCTGGGCCTTGCGCGGCCTGGCCTTGCCTTGTTCCCACTTGTAGATGGTCTGGCCCGTCACGCCCACCAGCTTGCCGTAGGCGGCGGCCGAGAGGCCGAGCTTGACGCGGTGCGCAGCCAGCCGGCTTGCGCTGAATCGCCGGTGCGGGCCCGATTCGGCGGCCTCGTCGGCATCGCCTGCGGGCGCGGCGCGCGCCACGGTTTTGGTGGCGCGGCGCAGCTCCTTTTCGAGCTTTTCAACCTGCCGGCGCAATGCGGCGATCGAGGCGCGGTGCAGCGTGGATGCTTTTCTGAGCGTTTCGATCTCCGCGCGAACTTCCTTGCGGGCGACACGGGAAATCTCGGATTTCAGGATGGAGGCGATATTTGGCATGGAGCGCATTTTGCACATCTCACGAAGCGAAAACCTGACGGGAGGTGGTAACAGGCGCTTACACCGGGAGGCTGCACGGCCGCGGCCGCGCATCACAGCACGAACCAGCCCACCGACACGAAGTGGCTTGCAGTGCCCGCGAGCACGAACAGGTGCCAGGCGCCGTGCGCATGCCGGAAGCCCCGCCGGTTGCGATAGAACACCGTGCCCACGGTGTAGAGCACGCCGCCGGCCAGCAGCCACGCAAGGCCGCCGCTGTCGAGCCGCGCGGCCAGCGGCACCGCGGCCAGCACGCCGAGCCAGCCCATCGCGATGTAGAGCGCCAGCGGCGGCTTCGAGTCCGCGCCGCCTGCCTGCAGCAGCTCGCGTCCGATGCCGAAAAGCGCAGCGCCCCACACGGCGGCCATCAGCAGCCAGCCCCAGAGCCCGTGCAGCGTGACCAGCGCGAACGGCGTGTAGGTGCCCGCGATCAAGAGGTAGATGGCGCAGTGGTCCACGCGCTCCCAGAAGCGCTTGCGCGGTCCCCGGGTGCTGTGGAACAGGGTGGAGGCCGCATACAACAGCACGGCCGAGAGCGAGAACACCAGCGCGCCGGCAATCCGCGCGGCGTCGCCGGTGGGCAGGGTCTTGGCCAGCAGCAGCGCGGTGGCCGCGAGTGCAAGCACCAGGCCCAGCAGATGGCTGTATCCGTTGAGCCGTTCGCCGGGGTACATCGCGTGGGGTGGGGTGCAGTCTGGGTGGATGGCGGCAAGGGCCTGCGGATGCTAGGCGGGCCGCGTGACTGCGCAGTGACCGCGATGGGCGCGGCGGCTCGGCTATTTCTGCGTGCCGAACGAGTTGACGTGCACCTCGACGATGTCCACGAATTCCGGCAGCTCGAGCAGGAACTCGGGGTCGCGCGCCAGCGGCGCCACGCGCAGCGGATCGCCGCGCTGCGCGTGCATCGCATGCATGTGCTCGATCGATTGCCAGTAGGAGACGGTCCTGAATTCGGCGGCGTCGCCGTTCAGCTTGCGAAAGTACTGCACGCCCAGGCATTCGGGCTTCTTCGCGATCTCCTGGATGCCGTGCTCGAAGCTGTAGCGCAGGTATTCGTCGGCCCGCGCAATCGGCGTGCGGCCTTGCCACACGCGTCCGATCAAGGGGGTGGCGAGCAGTTTGCATTCGACGGCCATGGGTGCTCCTTTTTTTCGATGAAGACAAAAAGACGAACGGCACCCCGCGTGCCGTCGATGTCCTCGAAAAAAGGGTGGGGCGCGCGGCAGCGCCGGCGCGTAGGAATCGGTCGCCTCCGCCTGCAAGCGAAGGCAGGAGCGGCGCTCAGGGTTCGAAGGCGCCCTGCAGCGTGCGCGCCAGATCGGCCGCGAGCGTGTCGCGCTGCGGCGCGGGGCGCCAGAAGCCGCGCGTGGCCAGGCCCGCCGATTCCCATTCGGGGTGGCTGCGCGCGGGCCGCACCGCGCGCACGGCGGTGGCCGTGGCGCGCGTCGGCGCGTCCTGCGTCGCGCTCGTTTCGGCCGCGATGCGCCCGGTGGCCGCATGCCCGCGCTGCTCCAGCGCGCGCGTGAGCTTCAGCTGCCAGGCCACCAGCGCAAACAGCACGCCGTCTTCCACCGTGAGCTCGTGCACGTTGCGCAGCCGGTTCGCCAGCTTGCGGCCGAACGGGCCCCAGCCCTGCGACACGGCACCGCCGATGGCGCCGCCCACTGCCGCGCCCGTGCCCAGCGAAATGCCGGCCACCGCCAGGTCCGCCACCACGCCCACGGCCGCGCCGATGGCGGCGCCCTTGCCGAGCCGCAGGCCCGCGTCCTTCATGGCTTCGGGGCTGAAGAAGTCCAGCGTCCAGCGGCCTTCGATGAGCGGCAGCGGTGCCTCGCCCGCATCGTCCTGGCGAAAGCCATGGAGCGCGAGCAGGTCGTCGGTGCAGCGCTGCGCCTTGTCGAACACCTCCTTCTGCAAGGCCGCGACGAAGGCCTTGCGGCGCGCCGTGTCGGCGAATTCCTCGGCCGGCACCGTGCGGCGCAGCGCCGCCGCATCGACCAGCAGTTCGGCGATGCGCGCGCAGGCCGCGCGGCGGCGCTCGGCGGCTTCGGCGGCGAGCCAATCCGCCACCGCGCGCAATTGCTCGCGCCGGTCGCGCAGCAATGTCGACAGGTCGCCGTAGAGCTCGCGCTCGGCCCCCACGAAAGGCGCCGCGGCATCGAAGCGCACCTGCACGTGCAGGCCGTAGGCCGAGAGCAGTTCCTTCCAGTCGGGCTCGCGGCTCGCCGCATCGCGCACGAAGTTGAGCACCGGCAGCACCGGCCGCGCGCAGGAGTTGAGCAGCTCGATCTCGTCGCGGAACTTGGGCAGCACCGGCTCGCGCACGTCGATCACGAGAAAGGCCGCATCGATGTCCTGCATGGTGCGCAGCACCTTGGCCTCCTGCTCGAACACGCCATGCGCCTCGGGCCCTTGCAGGAACAGGCGGATGCGCTCGGGCGGCGTGGCCTGCGCACCATCGAGGCCGGCCAGGTGCTCGCGCAGCGCCACCGCATCTTCCAGGCCCGGCGTGTCGAAGAAGCGCACCGCGGCCTGGCCGTTCACCTCCAGGTCGACCGATTCGACATGGCGCGTGGTGCCGGGCCGCTGCGACACCTCGCCGAAGTTGGCGCGCCGCGTCAGCGTGCGCAGCAGCGAGGTCTTGCCCGCATTGGTGTGGCCGACCACGGCGATGCGGATGGCTTGATGCTGCTGCTGTGTCATGGGGCGGCTCCCAGGCCTTGCAATGCGTCTTCGAGCCGCGGCGTGGCCGCGACGCGCGCAAGGCCGGTGCCCTGCAGCCAGTCGATCCAGCGCTGCGATGCGTCCGCACCGGCCGCGTCCCTGGCGGCCGGTGCCAGCCAGAGCCGGCATTCGCCGCAATGGGCCAGCACTTCGCGCAGGAAGCGTTCGGTGCCGCGGTCGGGGCTCGATGCGGCGTGGCACACCAGCAGCACGGCACGCGGGCGGGCCTGTGCCAGCCGGTCGAGCAGCGCGCGCCGCGCGGGCGCGCTGCCGTCGATGCGCTGCACCTGGGCCGGGGCGATGGCGGGCAGGCCCTCGGGCGGCCACGGCGTATCCGCGGGCAGCTCGAAGCCGATGACGAGCAGTTCGTCCTGCAACTGAGAAGGCGCGAGGCCCGCCGGCGCCGCGCCCGGCGCGCGCCCCGGATCGGCATCGACGATGGCGGGCGGTGCGAGCGCGGCAAAGCGCGCCGCGAGCTTGCGGTAGTAGGGCTCGCTCCAGTCGGGCTGCAGCGCGGCGCGGCGCCGCTGCCACACCGCCGCGCTCAGCAGCACCAGCGCCAGGCGCGGCAGCAGCCCGTACACCACGATGCAGCCGGTCAGCCACAGCGCCCACGTGCGCTGGCCCGCGGCGCCGGGAGAAGGCGAGAGCACGGTCGCGGCTTCGGGAACCGGAAAGCCGATCTGCGACGGCGCCCAGCCCAGCAGCTGCACGGCGTGCACGAAGAAGGCCGGGTCGAGGATGGTCGTCTCCCAGCTCAGCGTGTAGCTGCGGAACGCCAGCGCGAACAGCAGCGCGGCCAGCACCACCGCGAACGAGAGCGACCAGATGCTGTGGCTCACCAGCCCCAGCGCCCAGGGCAGCAGCCTGGCGCGCGCCAGCAGCCCGGTGGCGGCCCGCACCAGCACCGGCGCCTGGCCGCGCTTGCCGCCGGCCACGCGCGCGGTGAGCGAGAGCCAGATCCAGCCGAGCGAACTGGTGGAGAACGCGCCCAGCGGCAGCCACAGGCCGGCCAGCCACAGCAGCAGCGTGAGCGCGTGCAGGCCGAGCAGGCTCGCAAGCGCCACGATCACGTTGATGTGCCGTTCGCCGCCGCCGACCACGTTGCCCGCGAGGCCCAGGCCTGCCGTGACGATGAGCGCCACCAGCCCGAGCAGCACCCATGGCGCCCACTGGCGGGCGCGTGCCAGTTCGGATTGCAGCCCGATGCGTTCACCGAGCAACAGCGCGCGTGCGGTGATGCGTGCCGGTGCGCCGGAGCTGCGGGAGAGGGCGGCGCGCAGGACCTCTGCATCGTCGAGCGGACCTTTCTCCTCGGTCCATCGGATCGCTTCGGTGACGACCGCGTCCGTAAAGGCAGGTTCGCGCAACGCGGTGTTGGTCAACAGGGTCCCTTCGCAGCAAGTTTCCCCGCAAGTGCCGGGGCGCGCGAATTATGCCCGGCGCGCTCGGGCGGACCCATGAGAAACGGGGCCGCGCGGACGGCCCCGTTCTTGTTCAGCAGGCGAGTCGAAAACGCGTGCCCGGTTTCAGCGCAGGCCGAAGAACGAAAGCACGGCCACGACCACGACGACCAGACCGACGATGTAAATGATGGAATTCACGCGAGGACTCCTCGTTGTTGACGACAGCTTCAGCATCGCGCCCGGGGTGGCGGGCTGCTGTCGGCGAGTGGCGGCCTGTGCTGTAGGACTCGCCAAGGCCGCCCCGAGCGCTTGCGCCGTGCCGCCGTAACGCTTGCTGACAAATAGCCCGCGCTCAGGCCCGCAGCGCTTCGCCGTCTTCTTCCTCGAGGTCGTCGCCCAGGAAGCCGCCGCTCTGGTGCGCCCACAGCCGCGCATAGAGCCCGCCCTGCGCCATCAGCGTGCGGTGGTCGCCTTCTTCCACCACGCGGCCTTCGTCGAGCACGATGAGCCGGTCCATGGCCGCGATGGTCGACAACCGGTGCGCGATCGCGATCACGGTCTTGCCTTCCATCAGCCGGTAGAGGCTCTGCTGGATGGCGGCCTCCACCTCGGAGTCGAGCGCGCTGGTGGCCTCGTCGAGCAGCAGGATCGGCGCGTCCTTGAGCATCACGCGCGCAATGGCCACGCGCTGGCGCTGGCCGCCCGAGAGCTTCACGCCGCGCTCGCCCACATGCGCCTCGTAGCCGCGCCGGCCGCTGGCGTCGCCCAGCGTCTGGATGAAGTCGTGCGCCTCGGCGCGCCGCGCGGCGGCCTCGATCTGGGCCGGGGTTGCATCGGGCCGGCCGTAGGCGATGTTGTCGGCCACCGAGCGGTGCATCAGCGAGGTGTCCTGCGTGACCATGCCGATGTGGCTGCGCAGCGAATCCTGCGTCACCTGCGCGATGTCGCGCCCGTCGATCAGGATGCGGCCGCTTTCCAGGTCATGGAAGCGCAGCAGCAGGTTGACCAGCGTCGACTTGCCCGCGCCCGAGCGCCCGACCAGGCCGATCTTCTCGCCCGGGCGCACCACCAGGTTCAGATCGTCGATGACGCGGCGGCCCGCATCCGCATAGCGGAAGCTCGCGTGCTCGAAGCGCACCTCGCCGTGCGGCACCTCGAGCACGCCGGCATCGGGCGCATCGAGCACGGTGCGCGGGCGCGACAGCGTCTTCATGCCGTCCTGCACGGTGCCGATGTTCTCGAACAGGCTGGTCATCTCCCACATGATCCAGTGCGACATGCCCTGCAGGCGCAGCGCCATCGCGGTGGCCGCAGCCACCGCGCCCACGCCCACCGTGCCGTTCGACCAGAGCCACAGCGCGGTGCCGGCCATGCCCGCGGTCAGGCCCATGCTGAGCGTGTGGTTGACGATCTCGAAGGCGCTCACCAGCCGCATCTGGCCGTAGCCCGTGTACATGAACTCGCGCATCGCCTCGCGCGCGAAACCGGCCTCGCGCTGGGTGTGCGAGAACAGCTTGACGGTGGCGATGTTGGTGTAGGCGTCGGTCACGCGCCCGGTCATCAGCGCGCGCGCGTCGGCCTGCGCCTTGCCCACCTTGCCCAGGCGCGGCACGAAGTACATCAGCGCAGCCGCATAGAGCACCAGCCAGACGATGAAGGGCAGCACCAGCTGCACGTCGAGCACGGTCACCAGCACGATGATGGTCACCACGTACACGCCCATGGCCACCACCACGTCGGCCAGCACGAACAGGGTGTCGCGCACCGCCAGCGCGGTCTGCATCACCTTGGCCGTGATGCGGCCCGCGAACTCGTCCTGGTAGAAGGCCATGCTCTGGCCCAGCATCACCCGGTGGAAGTTCCAGCGCAGGCGCATCGGCAGGTTCACCGCCAGCGTCTGGTGCTTGACGATGGTCTGCAGCGCGACCACGCCGATGCTGATCACCAGCAGCGCGGCCAGCCACGCCAGCGTGTCGCCGCGTTCGGCCCACAGCCGCGACGGCACCTGGCCGCCGAGCCAGTCGACGATGCGCCCGAGGATCGCGAACAGCAGCGCCTCGAAGCCCGAGATGGCCGCGGTGAGCGCCGCCATGACGGCCATCTTGAGGCGCAGGCCCTGGGTGCAGGCCCACAGGAATGCGAAGAAGCCCGTCGGCGGAGGCGCGGGTTCGGCCGCGGGATAGGGATGGAGCAGTTTTTCGAAGAAACGGAACAAGACGTGCGGTCTCCAGGGGAAGCCGCGACTTTAGCCCGGGGTGGCATGTCCTTGCCCCGAAAGGGTGCGTTCCGGCGCCGTCGGAAGCGATGAAGAGGGCCTGCGGCCGCTCAATCCGCCAGGCGCGTCTGGTGCCGCGTCGGGGGTGTCGAGTGGTGCAGCAGGCGCAGCAGGTCTCCCTGCCTGGAGGTGCCGGTCTTGGAGTAGATCCTTTGCAGGTGGGTGCGGATGGTCGGTTCGCCCACGCCCAGCACGCCGGCGGCCTCCATGCCGCCCAGGCCTTGCGACAGCGCCATCAGCACGCGCAGTTCGCCGCCGGTGAGCCCATGCAGCCGTCCGAATGCCTCCCCGGGCATCAGCGGCGCCTGGACAGGGTCCTGGATGAACACCGCAACGCTCGCCGCGAACGGTGCGAGGACCCCGGCGCGCCGGCCATCGGCAATCGGCAGCAAGGTGGCGACGTAGCCCCCGCCGGTTCCACCGGGGATTCCGATCGCATGGTCCCTGGTGCGCATGTCGGCACCCTCGCGGCCTGAATCCTGGATCGCCTGCGTCAGCGCGGCACGAGCGGCCGGGTGGACCGGGGACAACCGGTTGTCGATCAGGCGCATCGCCGTGCCCGAGCGGACCTGCCGCTCGGCCGCAGTGTTCATGTAGACGACGCGGCCGTCGCGCGCCGCGAGGAACACGCCGGCCGCCAGCCCGTCAAGGGTCCTCTTCAGCACCTCGGAATTGAGCACCTGGATGTCGAGCGCGTCGGAAATCGCCAGAGCGCGGCAGACATGCGGCGCAAGGAGCTCGAACAGGGCAAGGTCGCTCTGCTGGTAGTGCAGCGACTCGCCGCTGCGCGACGCGTGCAGGGACGCCATGCGCCCGCCGGTGCGCAGCGCCGGAAACCAGATGATGTCGAGCACGCCGTGTGGCTGCAGCACCTCGCGGTAGAAAGCGCTGTCATGCAGATGGAAACGCTCCATCGACAGCGCGCTCACGTCCCCGGCATTCGAGAGGACGTCCGCCGCGGCCATCGGGCTCTCGGCGTACCGGGCGCCGAATTTCTGCAGGAACTCCGGCTCATAGCCGAAGACGTACAACTGGTCGTTCTGGATCTGCTTCAGGTCGTGCACGCAGATGCCGCCCCCGGCGCTGTCACAGCGCTGCGCAATCTTTCTGCATGTTGCAGCCCACCGCTGCGGGTCGAGGGAGCAGTCGTAGATCGCACCGATCAGCTCCGACAGCTCGGCGGCGGGAATCTGTTGCGGGGCCGTCATTGCACACGATCCCGAAACGATGCCCGAACCGCTGGCACAAGGTCCGTCGAATGCCATACGATGCGGGGCTGATCCATCGACGGATCGTAGGCAGGCGGGCTGCGTTGCGTAATAACCTAAACAGGTGATCCATTGAATGCAGGAGTTGCGTCCCCCGCCCAGCCTTCAATGCACGATGGCACCGAGCCGATCTACGCGCTGTGGGACAAGCTCGCGAACTACCCCGTCTGCGATGGCGATGAAGCACTCGAGCACCTGCTCTGCAGCCTCTGCTCGATCTTCGGCGCGCACAACGCACTCTGGTCGGTGGTCGTGCGGCTGCCGAGCCCCGCGCTGGGCGACGCCCTGAACGGCTGGCGTCCTCTCTTCGTCCGGCTCCTGCGGCCTTTGCCGCCGATGGCCGCTTCGGTCCAGGAGCAGTTCGACTCCTTGTGGTCGCCGTCCGTCGACCTCTCGCAGATCCTTGCCGTGGCCGGCGAGGAACCGTTCCGCACCCAGCTCCTGTTCGAAGCGCTGCCTCCCGAGTGGTTCGGCGGTCCGCACTACCAGCGCCACTACCTGGCCATCGGACACGCGGACAGCATGTCGATGCGCTGCGCAATCAATGACGATGTGCGGGTGCACCTTTTCATTTTCCGAAGCACGGAAGCTCCCCGGTTCTCATCGGCGGACAAGAATCCTTTCGGCCTGGCGCTTCGCGGGCTGCGCTGGTTCTATCGCCAGCAATTGCTCAGCCATGGGCTCCTCATCGCGAACGCGCCGCTCACCGCCACGGAGCGCAGGGTCCTGCTGGGATTGCTCGAAGGAAAGGCGGAGAAAGCGATTGCAGCCATCCTGGGCCAAAGCCCGAATACGACGCACATCCACGTGAAGTCGATCTATGCCAAGTTCGGCGTCCATAACCGGGCGGCGCTGACCTCGCTCTGGCTCGGGCGCCTGCCCGAAGCCCGCTGACCGAGCATCGATCGATGGCGCGGCCATCCCGCGCGTCATTGTTTCCGATGACTCCTTGAGCGTGCGGTCTCCCTAGGCTCGGGGCCTCACCGTTCCGCCTGGGAAGACCTCACTCGCGGTTCCAACTTGAGGAGTTCACCGTGAACATGAGCCCGATCCTCCCGCTCCCGCTGCCGGCCGACGCAGCCAAGGTGCCCAGCCCGTCCGTGCACGGCACTTTCAAGCGTGCCATCTCCGCTCTTGTGCGGCGCGGCGCTGCCGAAACGGCCGACCCGCGGGAACGCTACCTCGCGCAATCGGCCAATCCTGAAGATCTCGAGAACCGCATGCGTGAATGGGAGGCGTACGAAGCCCGCCTGCGATGCCTTCCCCCCGCACTGTGAGGGGTTCCCGTTCTTCGATTCCCTGATGGGAATGCCTGCGGCTACAGTCGATGCAACGCCTTCAAGGAGCATCGGCTTGACCCACGACAACACCCTCTCGCGCCTGCCCACGTATTTCATCTCGCACGGCGGCGGTCCCTGGCCCTGGATGAAGAAGGAAATGGGCGCCACCTACGACCAGCTGGCCGCCGCGCTGGCCGACATGCCGCGCCAGATCGGCCGCACGCCGGACGCCATCCTCATGGTGTCGGCCCATTGGGAGGCGCCGGTCTTCACGGTGCAGGGCAACCCGCGGCCGCCGATGATCTACGACTACGGCGGCTTTCCCGCCCACACCTATGAAGTGCGCTACGACGCACCGGGCTCGCCCGAACTGGCCCAGCGCGTGCAGTCGCTGCTCGAGGCGGCCGGGCTGCCCGCGGCCATCGACCCGGAGCGCGGCTTCGACCACGGCATGTTCTCGCCCATGAAGGCGATGTACCCCGATGCCGGCGTGCCGGTGGTGCAGCTGTCGCTCAAGCGCGGGCTCGATCCGGCGGAGCACCTGGCGCTCGGCCGCGCGCTTGCGCCGCTGCGCGACGAGAACGTGCTCATCGTGGGCAGCGGCCTGAGCTATCACAACCTGCGCAACTTCGGCCCGCAGGCGCATGGCGTGTCCCAGGCCTTCGGCGACTGGCTCGACCACACGGCCGTGCAGTCGCCGCCGCAGGAGCGCGTGCAGCGCCTCGCGGACTGGGCTGCAGCCCCTTCGGCGCGCATGGCGCACCCGCGCGAGGAGCACCTGATCCCGCTGATGGTGGCGGTCGGCGCGGCCGAGCAGGAGCCGGGCGAGCGCGTCTATCACGAAGACGCGTTCATGGGCGGGCTGGTGGTGTCGAGCTACCGCTTCGGCGCTGGCGCCAGCTGAAAAGGCGGCGCGTTGGCAGAATCGGGTGATGCCTTCCATTCCCGATCCAGATCTCAATACAGAAGCCCGCCTCTTGATCGAACGCATCGCCGCGCGCGGCACGCGCCATGACGTGGTGCACGGCGGCGTCCGCGTTGCTTGGCGCCGCTTCGGCGATGAGAACATCCATGCGCCGCTGGTGCTGCTGCACGGCGGCCATGGCAGCTGGATGCATTGGCTGCGCAACGTCGAGGCGCTCTCGGCCGGGCGCACGCTGTGGCTGCCCGACATGCCCGGCTTCAACGATTCCGACGCGCCGCCGCGCGCCGTGCCCGGCGAAGATCCGCTCGGCCCGCTGCTCGATGCGCTGGGTGGATCGCTCGACCAGCTGATCGGCGCGGGCACGCCCATCGACCTGGGCGGCTTCTCCTTCGGCGGGCTCACCGCCGCGCGCTTCGCGGTGCGGCGCGGCGCCATCCGGCGCCTCGCGCTCGTGGGCAGTGGCGGCCACGGCACGATGCGGCGCATGGCGGTGGAGATGATCAACTGGCGCGCCGCGCCCGATCGCGAGCAGGAACGCGCCGCGCTGCTGCACAACCTGGCCGCGCTCATGCTGCACGACAAGGCCGCGATCGATCCGGTGGCCTTCGAGATCCACGACATCTCCTGCCACGGCACGCGCTTTCGCAGCAAGGAGGTGTCGCAGGCGGGCGGCCTGCAGGCAGCGCTCGACACGCTGGGCGGACCGCAGTTGCTGCTCTGGGGCGAGTACGACGTCACCGCCGATCCGCGCCCGCTGGTGGCCCAGCTCACGGCCGGCCATCCGCAGCGCGAAGGCGTGGTGATCGACGGGGCAGGGCATTGGGCGCAGTACGAGCGCGCCGATGATTTCAACAGGCTGCTGCTGCGCTTCCTGGGCTGAACCGCGCGGCCTAGCTATTGCTTCGCCAGCCCCAGCTTGCGGATCATGTCGCCCCACTGCTCGTAGGTCGCGCGCGTGAGCTCGGCCAGTTGCGCGGGGCTCGACGACTCGGCCTCGTAGGCGCCCTGGCGGAAGAAGTCGCGCGTGGCGGGCATCGCGAGCACCTGCGCGAGCGCGGCGTTGAGTTTGGCGACCACCGGCGCGGGCATGCGCGCGGGCCCATAGAAACCGAGCCAGCTCGGCATGTCGACCCCGCTCACGCCCTGCTCTGTCATGGTGGGTACGTCGGGCAGCATCGCGCTGCGCCTGGGCGCCGCCACTGCGAGCATGCGGACCTTGCCGGTGGCGGTGTTCTGGATCGCATTGGGCGCCGCGTCGAAGTAGTACTGCACGCGGCCCGCGAGAAAGTCCTTCGCGGCATCGGCGCCGCCCTTGTAGGGCACGTGCACCACGTCCAGCCCCGCCTGCTTCGCAAAGGCCTCGCCGTAGATGTGCGAGGAGGTGCCGGTGCCGAAGGAGGCATAGCTCATCTTGCCGGGGTTGGCCTTGATGTAGGCCACCAGCTCCTGCACCGTGCGCGCGGGCACGCTCGCATGAACCGTGAGCACCAGCGGCCCGCGCGCGCCGAGCGAGATGGGCGTCAGGTCCTTGAACGGGTCGTAGCGCACCTGCGCCAGCGTCTGCGGGTTCTGCGCCACCACGGAAGAGGGCGCGTACATCATCGTGTAGCCGTCGGGCGCGGCGCGGATCACTTCCTCGGTGGCCAGGATGAAGCTCGCACCCGGCCGGTTCTCCACGATGACCGGCGTCTGCAGCACTTCGCCGAGCTTGTTGGCGACGAAGCGCGCCTGTGCATCCGAGGCACCGCCCGCCGCGAGGCCGAGCACGATGCGGATGCTGCGGCCCTTCTCGGGGAAGGCCGCGGGCCCGGCCGCGAGCGCGCCGCACGGCAGCGCGGCCGCGCCGAGCGCGAACACCAGCCACGCGGCCACGCGCCGGCGGCCGATGAAGGAGTGCGGCCAGGCGTTCATTGCTTCGCCAGCCCGACCTGCTGCACCATCGCGCCCCAGCGCTCGTAGGTCGAGCGCGTGACGCCGGCGAATTCCTCGGGCGTGCTGGCCCCGGCTTCGTAGCCGCCGCTGCGGTAGAACTCGCGCACCTGCGGCATCGCCAGCACCTGCGCGAGCGCGGCGTTGAGCTTTGCGACCACCGGCGCGGGCATGTGGGCCGGCCCGTAGAAGCCGAGCCAGCTCGGCAGGTCGAGGCCGGGCAGGCCCTGCTCGGCGAAGGTCGGCACCTCGGGCAGCGCGGCAATGCGCTCGTTCGCGGCAATCGCCAGGATCTTCACCTTGCCGGTGCCCGAGGTGATGATGGCCGAGGAGGCCGAATCGAACATGTACTGCACGCGGCCGCCGATCAGGTCCTTGGCCGCGTCCGAACCGCCCTTGTAGGGAATGTGCACCGCGTCGATGCCGGCTTTCTTCACGAAGGCCTCGCCGTAGATGTGCGACGAGGTGCCCGCGCCGAACGAGGCGTAGCTCACCTTGCCGGGGTTGGCCTTCACGTAGGCGATGAGCTCCTTCACGTTGCGGGCCGGCACGGTGGTGCTCATCGACAGCACCAGCGGCCCGCGGCCGCCCATCGAGATGGCGGTGAAGTCCTTGAACGGGTCGTAGGGCACCTGCGAGAAGGTGTGCGGGTTCTGCGCCATGGTCGAGGAGGGCGCATAGAGCAGGGTGTAGCCGTCCGGCAGCGCGCGCGCCACCTCGCTTGCGGCCAGCATGGTGCTGGCGCCGGGCTTGTTGTCGACGATCACGCCCGTGCCCAGCACCTCGCCGAGCTTCTGCGCCACGATGCGCGCCTGCGCGTCGGTGCCGCCGCCGGCCGTGAAGCCCACCACGATGCGTATCGGCTTGCCGCCGCGCACCGGAAAGTCTTGCGCCAGCGCCAGGGGCGCCACGCCCAGCAGGGCCGCCGCGCCGAGCGCCGCGCCGAATGCGCGGCGGGTGCCGCAGGGTTTCTTCATCGATGTCTCCGTTGGGAATGTTCTTCTTATATTGGTTTAGAAAACCATAAAAATCCATATCGACTAGGGAATACCCCGAATAGATGCTATTTTCAGCCTTTTTTTGTTTGACAAAATGAACATTGAAATCAAAATACGATGCAACAGACCATCCAAGACACTCATCCATGAAAACTGTCGTCCGCACCGACGAGCGCATCCTCAGCTCCGACATCTTCGACCGCGACAGCCGCGTCAAGCGGCCTGACCACGGCACCTGGTCCGAGCCCGCCAAGGACATTCCGGTCTATCACCGCTGCGGCGTGCTGGTGGTGGGCGGCGGGCCGTCGGGCACCGCGGCCGCCGCAGCCGCCGCGCGCGCCGGCGCCGACGTGGCGCTGCTCGAGCGCTACAACCACCTGGGCGGGCTTTCCAC
Source organism: Variovorax sp. V116 (assembly GCF_041154435.1). Classification (NCBI taxonomy): domain Bacteria; kingdom Pseudomonadati; phylum Pseudomonadota; class Betaproteobacteria; order Burkholderiales; family Comamonadaceae; genus Variovorax; species Variovorax sp. V116. The sequence continues at coordinate 3,267,025 of NZ_AP028661.1, read as the reverse complement.
CGGCGGCCTCGTGATCTGGATCGACCGCATGACCGACTGGGAAGGCCAGCTCGTGATCCGCGGCTTTGCCGAAGAGCTGTTCGACCGCCTGCCGGCCGATGCCATTGCCGGCCCCGCGCGCGAGGACTGGGGCTCGCAGGACGCGGCCAAGGCCGCCCACTGGTCGCAGCGCACGGCCGCCTACCACGGCGTGGTCACGTGGTCGCCCACCATCGACCCGGAGCGCCTCAAGCTGCTCTCGCAGGAGATCGTGCTGGAGCGCAAGGTCAAGCTCATCTACCACTCGTGGGCCGCGATTCCCATCGTGCAGGACGGCACAGTGAAGGGCGTGGTGTTCGAGAGCAAGGAAGGCCGCATGGCGATCATGGCCGACGTGGTGGTCGACGCCACCGGCGACGGCGACCTATTCGCGCGCGCCGGCGCGGCTTTCGTGAACGACATCGAGGAGGCCGACGTGCACCACTGCATGAACACCTCGTGGCTGTTCGGCGGCGTGGACATGAACCGCTGGATCGAATTCAAGGCCGGCCAGCCCGAGGCGTTCAGCGCCTTCATGGCGCGCGGGCGCGAAGTGTGCGGCCTGTTCGAGCGGCCCTTCGTCTCGTGGCGCAACGACGTGGCGCTGTTCATGGGGCCGCGGCAGTCGGGCTATTCCGCGCTCGACGTGGACGACCTCACGGCCGTCGAAGTGCGCTCGCACCGCGCCATGGCCGCGCACCTGGACTACTTCAAGGCGCATGCGCCGGGCTTCGAGGAGGCCTACCTGATGCTGAGCGCGCCGCAGATCGGCGTGCGCCATGCGCGGCGCCTCTCCGGCGTGGGCGCGGTGCTGCGCAGCCAGTGGCCCGACGGCGTGGCGCTGGCCGACGAGGTGGGCGTGACGCCCGCGGTGTCGCCCAAGTTTCCGAACATCTCCATTCCCTACGGTGCGCTGGTGCCGCAGCAGCTCGACGGCCTGCTGGCCTGCGGGCGCCACATCTCGTGCGACCGCAACTCGCATGGCTTCATGCGCGAGATTCCGCAGTGCTGGATCACCGGCCAGGCCGCGGGCGTGGCGGCGGCGCTGGCGTCGCGGGGCGGCATCGAACCGCGCTTCGTCGACGTGGGTGCGCTGCAGTCGGCGCTGCTCGCGCAGGGCGTGTACCTGCGCGCCGGCGCCGGGCAGGGCGCGCAGGCGCGGGCCGCGGCCGAAGCCGGGATCTGAGTCGCATGAACCCGGCCGACGCGCTTTCGCCAGCCTCTACATTGCAGAGTCTTGCAAAGGGTTCCTCCATGTCCACTGACAAAAACGACGCCTCCTTTTCCGCCGCCGATGCCGCCGATGCGCGCGGCGACCGCGCCGACACCGTGAGCGCATTGGAGCGCGGCATCTCGGTGCTGCGCTGCTTCAGCGAGGCGCGCCCCGTGCTGGGCCATGCCGACATCGCGCGCATGACCGGCATCCCGCGGCCGACCGTCAACCGGCTCGTCGCCACGCTGCTCTCGCTGGGCATGCTCAAGGCCGCGCAGGTGGCCGACCGCTTCATGCTCGGGCCCGGCGTGGTGTCGCTGTCGCGCGTGTTCCTCGGCAGCCTCGACGTGCGCGCCGCCGCGCGGCCCAGCATGCAGGCGATGGCCGAGGAGGTGGGCGCCTCGGTCTACCTGGCGATACGCGACGGCATGGAGATGGTGCTGATCGAGGCCTGCCGGCCGCGCTCGTCGATGCTGTCGGCGCGGCTCGACGTGGGCTCGCGCGCGCCGCTGGCCAACTCGGCGCTGGGCCGCGCCTATCTTTCGGCGCTGCCCGAGGCGCAGCGCAACCAGCTGGTCGATTCGATGCGCCTCCTGCGCGGCCCCGAGTGGGACAGCATCGCGCCCGGCATGACGCGCGCCATCGGCGAAGCCCGGCGGCTGGGCTACTGCCTTTCGCTCGGCGAGTTCCACCGCGAGATCAACTCGGTGTCGGTGCCGCTCATCGGGCCCGATGGCGAAGTGATGGCGCTCAACGGCGGCGGCGCGGCCTTCGTGTTCACCGAGGAGCGCCTGCGCAATGAACTGGCACCGCGCCTGCACGACATCGCGCTCACCATTGCGCGCGACATCGGCGGCCATGTGCCGACGCCTCTGCCGGGCTAGCCCCGGCCGACCCCCACGACATAAAAAAACGGAGACACAAGGCCATGCACCTGAGCGATGAAGAAAAAGCCATGATGGACGGCCGCGACGGGCCGGCCGTGCAGAAGGCGATGGACCTCCTGATGCGCTACGGCGAAGCGCTCGGCGCCGAGCGGCTGGTGGAAACGCGCAACGTCTGCGCCACCATCACCTCGACCACGCCGTTCCAGCGCGACTTCGCGCTGGCCAAGGGCGGCGGCATGGACGCGGTGTTCTCCGAGTTCAGCCTCGACAGCCAGGAAACCGTCGAGATCCCGAAGTTCAAGGTCTTCACGAGCCACCTGCAGCTGGGCTTCGACCCCGGCCAGCCCGAGCGCATGGGCGTGAGCGAGGAGATCGTGCAGTTCTACAACAAGAGCGAGCGGCATGCGGCAGGCCTGGGCGCGCAGATCATGAACACCTGCACGCCCTACCAGGTCGGCAACATCCCGACGCGCGGCGAGCACTGCGCGTGGATGGAATCGTCGGCCGTGGTGTATTGCAATTCGGTGCTCGGTGCGCGCACCAACACCGAAGGCCGCGAGAGCACCGGCGCCGCCATGCTCACGGGGCGCATTCCGTACTGGGGCTACCACCTCGACGAGAACCGGCATGCCACGCACGTGGTCGAGCTCGACGTCGAAGTGGAATCGGTGCAGGACTGGGGCCTCCTGGGCTACTACATCGGCGAGCATGTGCAGGAGCGCGTGCCGGTGGTGCACAGCAAGCGCGGCATCGCCCGCGTGCCCAACCTGCCGCGGCTCAAGCACTTCGGCGCGGCGGCATCGTCGTCGGGCGGCGTGGAGATGTACCACATCGCGGGCATCACACCCGAGGCGCTGACGCTCGAGCAGGCGCTCGGCGGCCGCGCGCCGGTGGAGGTGCTGCGCTTTGGCGAAGCCGAGCGCCGCGCCACCTACGAGAAGATCAACGCCACCGGCAAGGACGCCGAGGTGCAGTACGTGATGCTCGGCTGCCCGCACTACACCATCGAGCAGATCTGGGAAGCCGCGCAGCTCATCGAGGGCCGCCGCGTGCACCCGGATTGCGAGCTGTGGATCTTCACGCCGCGCGCCATCAAGTCGCTGGCCGACCGCAACGGCTACACGAAGATCATCGAGGACGCCGGCGGCATCCTCATGACCGACAGCTGCTCGGCCATGAGCCGCGCCGTGCCCAAGGGCACGAAGACCGTGGCGCTCGATTCGGCCAAGCAGGCGCACTACCTGCCCGCGATCCTCGGCGTGCAGGCGTGGTTCGGCAGCACGGCGGAGTGCATCGATGCGGCGTGCACCGGCCGCTGGAACGGGGGAATGCAATGAGCTTCAGCCTTGCGATGTCTTTGTCTTTCTCCCTCCCCTCCCGGGGGAGGGCCGGGGTGGGGGCCAGCGTCGCATCCATCGAGCGCTCTGCCAGCCCCCATCCCAACCTCGGTGCAGGCAGCCAGAGGCTGCCGCTCTTCGGGCTGTCCAGTTCCGCGCAGGCGGAACTGGAGCCGCAGCCCTCAGCCCCGGCAGGGGAAGGAGCAAAACCATGAATGCACGCGACAACACATCCACCCTGGTCATCCGCGGCCGCAAGGTCGTCGGCGGCATCGCCGAAGGCGAGGCGCTCGTCACGCGCGACCGCATCTCGGGCTGGGGCGGCATCGATCCGCGCACCGGCACCGTCATCGAGACGCGGCACGAGCTGCGCGGCCAGAGCTTCGCGGGCAAGGTGCTGGTGTTTCCAGGCGCCAAGGGCTCGTCGGGCTGGTCCGCGATGTTCCACATGACGCGGCTCATGAACTCGGCGCCCGCAGCCTTCCTGTTCAACGAGATGACCACCAAGATGGCGCTCGGCGCCGTGGTCACGCATTCGCCCTCGATGACCGACTTCGAGCGCGACCCGCTCGACTGCATCGCAACCGGCGACTGGGTGCGCGTGGACGCCGACCGCGGCGTGATCGAGATCACCAAAAAGAACAAGCCCGGAGACCGCCCATGACCACCCGACCCCTGCGCAGCAACTTCCCGCGCGGCTCGTACCTCTGGTCGGTGCGCAACGCGCACTGGCGTGCGCTCGGCATTCCGGAAGAGGATTGCGAGAAGCCGAAGATCGCCATCGTCAACAGCTCGTCGGAGCTGGCTGCGTGCTTCAGCCACCTCGACAAGGTGGCGGCGGAAATCAAGACCGCGATCCGCGCCGCGGGCGGCGTGCCCTTCGAGATCCGCACGGCCGCGCCCAGCGACTTCATCACCGGCGCCGGTGCGCGCGGTGCCTACATGCTCGGCGCGCGCGACCTCGTGACCAACGACATCGAGGTGGCGGTCGAAGGCGCGCAGCTCGATGGCATGGTGTGCCTCACCTCGTGCGACAAGACCGTGCCGGGCCAGCTCATGGCGGCCGCGCGGCTCAACATCCCGACCCTGCTCGTGCCCTGCGGCTACCAGCCCAGCGGCGAGTACCGCGGCAAGCACATGGACATCGAGGAAGTGTTCATCGGCGCGATGCATGCGGTCACGGGCCACCTGCCGGTCGAAGAACTCGTGGGCATGAGCCGCGAGGCAATCCGCGGGCCGGGCGTGTGCTCGGGCCTGGGCACGGCCAACTCGATGCACATCGTCTGCGAGGCGCTCGGCATGGCCTTGCCGGGCAGCGCGCCGGTGGCGGCGCTGAGCCCGAAGATGATGGCCGACGTGCGCGCCGCCGGCACGCGCATCGTGCAGATGGTGTGGGACGACCTCAAGCCGCGCGACATCCTCACGCCCGGCGCCTTTGCGAATGCGGTGCGCGCGGTGCTGGCCATCGGCGCCTCGCTCAACACGGCCAAGCACCTGCAGGCCGTGTCGACCGAGGGGGAGTGCGGCGTCGACGTGTATGGCCTGTTCGAAAGCCTCGGCCCGAAGACGCCGGTGCTGGCCGGCGTGCGGCCGATCGGCGAGCACAGCATCGAGGCCTTCGAGGCGGCGGGCGGTTGCCGCGCGCTGATGAAGCAGCTCGCGCCCTTGCTCGACACCGGTGCGCTCACCGTCACGGGCGGCACGGTCGCCGACAACCTGCGCGGCGCCGAGGTCGCCAGCGCCGAGGTGATCCGCCCCATCGAGCGCCCGGTCGCGCCGCATCCCGCCATCGTGCTGCTGCGCGGCAACCTCGCGCCCGAGTCGGGGCTCATCAAGACCGGCATCGTGGAACGCAAGGTGCGCAGCTTCACGGGCCCGGCCGTGTGCTTCTGGACCTCGGACGCGGCCATCGCGGCGCTCAAGAAGGGCGAGATCTTGCCGGGCCAGGTGGTGGTGATGCGCGGCGCCGGCGCCTGCGGCGGCCCGGCCATGGGCGGCGGCGCCTCGCGCGTGGTGTTCGCGATCGACGGCGCGGGCCTGGGCGACCAGGTCGCGATCCTGACCGACGGGCATCTCTCGGGCCTGGTCTGCAAGGGCCTCGTGGTGGCCGAGGTGTCGCCCGAGGCCGCGCTCGGCGGGCCGCTCGGCCTCGTGCGCAATGGCGACGTGATCACCATCGACCTCGATGCGCGCCGCCTCGACATCGCATTGGCCGATGCGGAACTTGCCGCCCGCCGCGCCGACTGGCAGGCGCCGCCGCCGGCCTTCGACACCGGCTGGCTGCAGCAGTACCGGCGCAACGTGAGCCCGCTCTCGAAGGGCGCCGTGCTGGTGCGCACCGAACGCCCCGAGCCCTAGGCTTTTTTCACCCGGCCTTCGCCAACCGGCGCGCACCCCCGCGCGCACCCGGTGGCGCAGCCCTGCGCGCGTTCCCGAGTTTTTCAACCAAGAGAAGAAGCAGGAGACAAGAAAACATGAAGAGATTCTTGATGGGGTCGGCGCTGGCGCTGGCCTGCAGCGGCGCGGTGCATGCGCAGTCCAGCGTCACCGTGTTCGGCGTGGTGGACCTTGGCGTGCAGTACACGAAAGGCGAGGGCGGCGGCTCGGTCAAGGCGCTGTCGAACGGCGGCCTTTCGACCAGCCGGCTCGGATTCCGCGGCACCGAAGACCTGGGCGGCGGCCTGCGCGCGGGCTTCTGGCTCGAAGGCAGCCTGAACCCCGACAACGGCACGGGCCGGCCGAGCAACAGCAACAACCAGGCGAGCGGCGCGGGCGCGGCGGGCCCGATCACCTTCGACCGCATGTCCTTCGTGAGCCTGTCGCACCAGAAGTTCGGCGAGCTGCGCCTGGGCCGCGACTTCATTCCCACGCACTACAACAGCATCTACTTCGATCCCTTCAACGCCAACGGCGTGGCGCGCGCGGGCAACCTCACGTTCGCGGGCGCGGGTACCGGGCCGCTGCCCACCGGCATCACGGGCAGCAACACCGTGAGCTACTGGCTGCCGGCCGGGCTCGGCGGCTTCTACGGCATGGCGATGATCGGCACCGGCGAGAACGACTCCACCGCGCCCAACCGCGACGACGGCAACTTTGCCGGTGCGCGCTTCGGCTTTGCCGCGGGCGCGTTCGACATTGCGGCGGCCGTCACGCGCACGCACTTCGACGCCACCGCCGCCATCGGCAACTACACGCACGCCAACATCGGCGGCACCTGGGACGCGGGCTTTGCGAAGTTCTTCGCGCTCTACAACAAGGTGACGGTGAAGCTCGCCGCCGGCACGGTGCGCAAGAACACGGCCGAGATCGGCGTGCACATTCCGGCCTTCGAGGTCGGCCGCATCCGCCTGAGCTACGCCTACCTGGACGACCGCAGCGACGAGAGCCTGCGCAATGCCAACGGCATGCCGCGCAACCGCGACGATGCGCGCCAGTTCGGCATCGGCTACGTGCACAACCTCTCCAAGCGCACCGCGCTCTACGGCACCTACGCGCGGCTCATGAACAGCGGCCAGGCGCGCTACGTGGTGAGCGGCGGCGTGGCGCCGGCGGGCGGGCGGCGCTCGTCGGGCTGGGAGTTCGGTGTGCGGCATCTTTTTTGAAAGGAGCCTTTCATGCGACGCAGAGACCTGGCCCTTGCGGCCCTTGCAACGACGATGTTGCCCGGCGCGGCAGCCTGGAGCGCCGAAGGCAGCTATCCGGACAAGCCGCTGCGCCTGATCGTCGGCTTTGCGGCCGGCGGCGGCGCCGACGCGCTCACGCGCATCATCGCGGAGGGGTTGTCCAAGCAGCTCGGCCAGCAGGTGATCGTGGAGAACCGCCCGGGCGCCGACGGCGTGCTGGCGGCTCAGGCCACCTCGTCCGCCAAGCCCGACGGCTACACCTTGCTGATGGGCACCAACACCGCGATGGTGGCCGCGCCCACGCTGCGGCCCACGCCGCCCTACGACCCGTTCAAGGCCTTCACGCCGATCAGCTCGGCCGGCCAGTTCTCGATGTTCTTGGTGGTGCCGGCCAGCTTGCCGGTGAAGAGCGTGAACGAGCTGCTCGCGATGGTGGCGGCCAAGCCCGGGGCCTACAACTCGGCCTCGAGCAACAGCGCGTCGGAGCTGGCCATGCTGCAGCTGCTCGGTGACCGCAAGGTGGTCAACGCGCGCTACAAGGGCGACATGCAGGCCATGACCGACCTGCTGAGCGGGCAGATCCATATGATGTTCACCACCGGCACGCTGGCGCCGGGCTTCGTGAAGGAAGGGCGCATCCGCGCGCTGGCCACGCTGCTGCCGCAGCGCAGCGCCTTGCTGCCCGACGTGCCCACGGGCGGCGAGCTCGGACTGGGCAAGCTCACCATCACGCCCTGGGCCGGCTTCTTCGGGCCGCCGGGGCTGCCGCAGGCCATCACCGACAAGCTGTCGCAGGAACTGCAGAACACGCTCAAGCGGCCCGAGGTGCATACGCAGCTGGTGCAGCAGGGCTTCGAGGGCTACGGCATGAGTCCCGCGAAATTCGCCGAATTCTTCCGCGCGCAGTACGAGGCCTTCGGCGCCACCGTGCGGCAGCACAACGTGAAGTTCGAATAGCCGCGGTGGCGGCTCAGCGCTCGACCGAAGCTGCATTGCGGCGCCAGAACGCCGCATCCGGAAACGCGCCGGCGCCGGCCGCGGCGTTGTCGGCCATGTGCTCGGCGCGGCTGGTGCCGGGAATGGTGCAGGTCACGGCCGGGTGGCTCAGCACGAACTTCAGCAGCACCTGCGCCCAGCTCGCGCAGCCGATCTCGCCGGCCCAGGCGGGCAGCGGCTTGTCGCGCAGCCGGCGCAAGAGCCCGCCGCCGCCGAAGGGCATGTTGACGATCACCGCCACGCCGCGCTCGGCCGCGAGCGGCAGCAGGCGCTCCTCGGCCTCGCGCGCGTCGAGCGAATAGTTGATCTGCAGGAAGTCGAGCTTCTCGGCGCGCAGCACGGCCTCGACTTCGCGGTAGGCCGAGGCCGTGTAGTGCGTGATGCCGAGGTAGCGCACGCGGCCTTTTTCTTTCCAATTGCGCAGCGTGGCCAAGTGGGTCTTCCAGTCCATCAGGTTGTGCACCTGCATCAGGTCCATGCGCTGGGTGCGCAGCCGCGCGAACGACTGCTCCATCTGCGCGATGCCGGCCTCGCGGCCCGAGGTCCAGACCTTGGTGGCGAGAAAGGCCTTGGTCCCGCGCGGCTTCGCTGCGGCGGCCAGCAGCTCGCCGGTGGTTTCCTCGGAGCGGCCGTACATCGGCGAGCTGTCGATCACCGTGCCGCCGGCCGCGAACAGCGCGTCCAGCACGCCGGGCAGGCGCTGGTATTCGTCGCTGCCGGGGCGCTGGTCGAAGCCGATCCAGGTGCCGCAGCCGACCACCGGCAGGGCTTCTTGCGTGGAGGGGATGGGGCGGGTGTTCATCGTGATGGCTGGCAGGTGTTGTGCCGCCGCGGTCATCGCGGAGGTCATCGGCAGCACTGCAACAAGCTGCAGGAAGCGTGCGCGGTTCAAGCGCGCGTCGAAAAACGGAACTGGCGAGAAAGCGGGCGGGCCGAAGTTCTTCATGGAAGCGCGGTGTCGCCATGCGTCGGACGAGCAGCCGCAATGACGATAGCACCGAGGCTTCGACCGCGTGCGCCGATGCAACACCGCGCTTTCCATTGCTTGCCCGCGGATGTTTCGCAATGTTACGCTGCTTCGCGCAGGCGGAGGGCCTGCCTCTTCCAACAAGAACACCATCGGCCGGTGCGCAAGCTGCACCGCCGGCCATCGCCAATCTATGAATCCGACCTCCCGTTCCATCTCCCGCCTGCTGCACGGGCTCGTGCTGCTGCTGGCTGCACTGCTGCTGGCTGCATGCAGTGCTGCGCCGATCGCACCCGAGCAGACCCTCACGGGGCAGGAGGGGGCGGTGGTCATGAAACTGATTACCAACAGCCCTGGCGAGACCGACCCGGCGGAGACGCTGTCGGCCGTGCGCCTCGAGCGCGTGCTCGAGTCCGGTGAAAAGCAGACCGGGCGCGACATCGTGGTGCTGACGCGCACGCGCAAGGCCACCTACACCACCGCTGTGTTCAGCGGCATGGTCGCGCCCGGGCGCTACATCATCAAGAGCATCACCGGTGCGAGTGGCAACATGAGCTACTTCTATCCCATCGATGCGAAGTTCGGCAGCTTCGACGTGGTGCGCGGCGAAGTCACGCTGCTTGGAACGCTGTTGATCCAGCCGCGCCTGGGCACGCGCTTTGTCGTTGCCTATGTGCCACCGGAGGCTGAGCTGCAGAAGACCTTCGAGACCTTGTATCCCGCATTGGCGGCGCAGACCCGCGGCCGTCCGCAGCATGGCTTCGTTCCCACGCTCGATCTCGACCGCCGCGCTGCGTTGGCGCCGCAGGTCAAGCGCCTGGCGTCCATCTGGCATGGCCTGACGCAGACGGCCGACGGCGAATTCATGGCCGGCAGCAAGCTCGGGAAGGTGCTGTGGCGCAAGAGCGGAGAGAGCCGTTGGAAGGAACTCGACGTGGGTTCCTGGCGCGAGGTGCTCTCGGTCCGCCCCTACCGCGGCGGGCTGCTGGCAGCGGGCGAGGAAGGCCTTCTGCGCCACTCTTCCGACGAGGGGTTGACTTGGAAGAGCCTGGTACCGCCCGATGACGGGCTGATCCAACTGGCGCAGCCGATGCGCGACGGGGGCGTGGTTGCGATCTCGCGCCGCGACAGCCTCTGGACCGTCTACGCCTCGAAGGATCTTGATGCCGGCGTGTGGCAAAAGCTCGGAGAGTTTTCCGATTCCCGCTCGATCAACGTGCCATGGCAGCGCAGCATGAGCTTCGGCCAGCCGGAGCGCGCGGGCGTGATGATGCCCAACGGCGACCTCCATGCCACCGATGGCCGCACGCTGTTTCGCTCCAGCAATGGTCGCTCCACCCTCGACGTGAATGCCTTGCCCGACGGCACCCTGGTGTCCCAGACGGTGGTGATGACAAAAACCACCTTGCTTTCGCCCGATTGGGGGCAAACCTGGGCCGATCTCGACACCAGCCGTTTCGTCGTGACGATCGCCTTCAAGGACCGGCAGACGGCATATGCGGTGGGCCCTGTCGCCCCCAGCCTGATGCCCGGAAAGCTGGGATTGATGACCACGCGGGACGGCGGCAGGAGCTGGTCACAGACCGGCAGCTCGCCGGGAATGACGAATCCCTACGCCGTGCGCCAGATGATGGTGGACCGGGCCGATGGCTCTCTGATCGCCTTTCTGCCCGAAAACCTGATCGTGCGGTCCACGGACGAAGGAAAGAGCTGGAAGATCGTCAAGGACAACTGAGCCAGGCGCCGGGCGAAGGCGCGCCGCACGGGGCATAGGCCACTGTTCGAAGGGCGGGATTTCCATTGCCTTGCGAGGATCGGAATACTGTATAAAAATACAGTTAACGATTCAATCATGGGCCTCCCTTTCCTCGACTCCTTTTCCGCTGCCGCGGGGCGTGGCGTCTGGCATGCCGACGAGCTCGGCCTGGCCGACGCGCAGGTGGTTGCCACCGGCCATGCCGCGCTCGACGCGCAGCTGCCGGGCGGCGGCTGGCCGGTCGGCGCCATGACGGAACTGCTGCAGACCGCGCCCGAGGCGCATGTCTGGCGCCTGCTGCTGCCCGCGCTGGCGCAGGCGGTGCAGGCGCACGGCGGGCCGGTGGTGCTGGTCGGCGCGCCCTACGAGCCCTGCGCGGCGGCGCTCGCGGCGCAGGGGCTGCCGGTGGAGGCGCTGATGTGGGTGCGCAGCGATGCGCCGGCCGCGCGGCTGTGGGCCTGCGAGCAGGCGCTGCGCTGCGCCGACGTGTCCGCCGTGCTGGCCTGGCTGCCGCAGGCCCGGGTGGGCGAGCTGCGCCGGCTGCAGCTGGCGGCCGCCCAGCACGACGTGCTGCTCTTCGTGTGCCGGCCCGCATCGGCCGCGCAGGGCGCATCGCCGGCGCGGCTGCGCCTCCAGGTGGAAAGCTGCGAGGCCGATGCATCGCAGATCGAACTGCGCATCCTGAAGCGCCGCGGACCGCCGCTGGCCGCGCCCGTGATGCTGCCCGCGCGCAACGAGCGCATGGCCGCGTTGCTGGCCGCCGCCCGGCTGCGCCGCAAGCTGCGGCTGCAGCAGCAGGGCACGGCGCCGGCCGCCGAGGCCGCGGGGTCGGCCACCGTGGTGCGCATCGACGCGTGGAAAGGAAACGGGAATGCACTGGATCGCGTTGCGGTGGTCGCTTGATGCCGACGCGCCCGATGCCCCGGTGCTTCCCACGCCCGAGGCGCTGGGCTGGTGGGCGCTGCGCTACACGCCGCACGTCGCCTGGCAGGACGAGGCGCTGATGCTCGAGGTCTCGGCCTGCGAGCGGCTGTGGGGCGGGCGCTCGTCGCTGATGCGCCAGCTGGCCCACGAGAACCCCGCGCCCGGTGCCGTGATGCGCGGCGCGCAGGGCGCCACGAGCCCGATCGCGCTGGCGCGGCTGCGCCTGTTCGAGCGCAACGAGAACCGGCCCAAGGACATTCCCGCCGGCCTGCCGCTGGACACGCTGACGGCCGCGCACCCCCACCTCGACCTGCTCGCGCGCCTGGGCTGCCGCACCTGGGGCGAGGTGGCGGCCCTGCCGCGCGGCGGCCTCACGCGGCGCTTCGGCGCGGAACTGCGCAAGGCGCTCGACACCGCCTGGGGCCTCTCCCCCGAAAGCCACGACTGGCTCACGCTGCCCGACGTGTTCGAGCAGAAGCTGGAGCTGCCCGCGCTGGCCGAGACCGCGCCCGAATTGATGTGGTCGGCCAACCGTTTGCTCGCGGCGCTGCAGATCTGGCTGCGCGCGCGCCAGCGCGGCGCGCGTGCGCTCGAACTGCAATGGACGCTCGACCTCAAGCGCTTCAACGGCGTGAACCTGCCGCCGCACCAGCAGGTCACGGTGCGCACGGCCGAGCCCACGCAGGACATGGCGCACCTGCGCCGCCTGCTGTCCGAAAAGCTCGCCCTCACCACGCTCGCGGCGCCCGCGAGCTGGCTGCGGCTGCGCACGCTCGAAACCGATCCGTGGGCCGGCGCCAGCACCAGCTTCCTGCCCGAGGACAACCGCAAGGGCGACAAGCTGCACGAGATGGTCGAGCGGCTCAGCGTGCGGCTCGGAGCGCACCAGGTGGTGGTGCCCGCGGCGCAGGCCGACCACCGGCCCGAGCGCAAGCAGGCCTGGCGCCCCGCGCTGCAGCAGGACAAGGCGCCGGCGGACAAGGCCGGCAGGCAAGCGAGGGCCGCGGCCTTGCAGCCCGATGCCATCTACCCGCCCTGGCTGCTGCCCGAACCGCTGCTGCTCGAGATGGATGGCGAAAGCCCGTGCTACCGCGGCCCGCTGCGCAAGCTGGTCGGGCCGCAGCGCATCGAGGCGGGCTGGTGGGGCGGCAAGGAAGACGGCGGCCAGCCCGCGATGCGCGACTACTACGTGGCGGAAAGCCCCGAGGCCGGCCTGGTGTGGATCTTTCGCGAGCGGCCCTCGGCGCGTTTTTCTCCGGCCGAGGTGCGCTGGTACCTGCAGGGGTTCTATGCCTGACCTCAGCGAAAAGCAGCTGCGCGGGCGCAACTCGGCCAAGGTGCATGCGCTGCCCTTGCCTTTGCGCAAGAAGCCTGCGCCCACGCTGCCCGACTACGCCGAGCTGCACTGCCTCAGCAACTTCAGCTTTCAGCGCGGCGCCTCCACGCCCGAGGAACTGGTCGAGCGCGCCTACCAGCTCGGCTACACCGCGCTGGCCATCACCGACGAATGCTCGGTGGCGGGCATCGTGCGCGCGCACGTCTGCCTGCGCGACCTGCCGGCCAAGCTCGAGGAATACGAGCGCGAGCATCCAGGCGAACCACCGCTGCCGCGCAACCCCGGTTTCCGGCTGCTGTTCGGCAGCGAGTTCCGCTTCGAGCGCTTCAGGCTGGTGGTGATCGCGAACGGCACCGAAGGCTGGGGCAACCTCTGCGAGTTCATCACGGCCGCGCGCAACACCGAGCTGCCCAAGGGCGAGTACCGCGTGAGCTGGGAGCACAGCGACGTGGCCTCGCTGCAGGACTGCCAGGTTCTCTTCGTGCCGCACCGCGAGCCGGGCGCCGCCGTGGACGCGGCCACGCTGCATGAAGACCTGCTGGCTGCCAAGGCGCTTTACGCAGGCAACCTGTGGCTCGCGGTGGAAATGCTCAACGAGCTCGACGACGATCTCTGGTTCGCCGCGCTGATGCAGGCGGGCGAGCAGACGGGCGTGCCGCTGGTGGCAGCCGGCGACGTGCACATGCATGCGCGCTCCGCCAAGCCGCTGCACGACGTGCTGACGGCCGTGCGCGAAGGAAAGACGGTGGCCGAGTGCGGCTTTGCGCTGCAGTCCAATGCCGAGCGGCACCTGCGGCAGCGCGTGCGGCTGGCCGAGCTCTATCTGCCCCGGATGCTCGCGAACACGCTGGTGGTGGCCGAACGCTGCCGCTTCGATCCCGAGGTGATCCGCGAGAACTACAAGTACCCGCTCGAAACCGTGGGCAGCAGCGAAACGCCGGCCGAGACGCTGGTGCGCAAGACGTGGGAAGGGGCGCAGGTGCGTTTTCCGGAGGGCATCCCGGACAAGGTGCGGGCGCAGCTCGAGAAGGAACTCGCGCTGATCGTCGAGATGAAGTACGAGATGTTCTTTCTCACGGTGGAAGACATCGTGCGCTTCGCCAGGTCGCAGAGCATCCTCTGCCAGGGCCGCGGTTCCTCGGCCAATTCGGCGGTCTGCTATTGCCTGGGCATCACCGCGATCAATCCAGAAAAAGGCCACCTGCTGTTCGAGCGCTTCCTGAGCCGCCACCGCCACGAGCCGCCCGACATCGACGTCGACTTCGAGCACCAGCGGCGCGAGGAAGTCATCCAGTACATCTACCAGAAGTACGGCCGCGAACGAGCGGCCATCGCGGCCGTCGTGATCTGCTACCGCGCCCGCAGCGCCTTGCGCGACGTGGGCAAGGCCATGGGCATCGACGAGCGGCTGATCGACGAATTCGCCAAGGACCACTACTGGTTCGATGACACCGTGCTGGGCGAGCAGCTGTTCAAGGCGGCCGCGCGCGTCGGCGTGCAGGAAGACGAGCTCAAGCTGGTGCAGTGGATCGAGATGACGCGGCGGCTCAAGGGCTTTCCGCGCCACCTGAGCCAGCACGTGGGCGGCTTCGTGCTCACGCACACCCGGCTCACGCGGCTGGTGCCGGTCGAGAAGGCGTCCATGAAGGACCGCTCCGTCATCCAGTGGGAGAAGGACGACCTCGAAGCCATGGGCATGCTCAAGGTCGACGTGCTCGCGCTCGGCATGCTCAGCGCGATACGGCGCGGGCTCGACCACATGAACCGCTGGCGCGGCTCGATGGTGCAGATGCACCACATCCCCAACGACGACCAGAAGGTGTTCGACATGATCTGCGACGCCGACACCATCGGCGTGTTCCAGATCGAGAGCCGGGCGCAGATGTCGATGCTGCCGCGGCTCAAGCCGCGCTGCTATGAAGACCTGGTGATCGAGGTCGCGATCGTGCGGCCCGGGCCCATCCAGGGCGGCATGGTGCATCCCTACCTCAAGCAGCGCGAGCGGGTGGCCAAGGGCCTGGAGATCCATTACGAGAAGGAAGAACTCAAGCCCGCGCTGGAGCGCACGCTGGGCATTCCGATCTTCCAGGAGCAGGTGATGCAGATCGCGATGATCGCGGCCAGGTTCACCGCCGACGAGGCCGACCAGCTGCGCCGCGCGATGGCGGCATGGAAGCGCAAGGGCGGCCTCGAGAAGTTCCACCACAAGCTCGTGAAGGGCATGACCGACCACGGCTACAAGGCCGAGTTCGCCGAAGCCATCTTCAAGCAGATCCTCGGCTTCGGCGACTACGGCTTTCCCGAAAGCCACGCCGCGAGCTTTGCGCTGCTGGTCACCGTGAGCAGCTGGCTCAAGAACTACGAGCCGGCCTGCTTCCTGGCGGCGCTGCTCGACTCGCAGCCGATGGGCTTCTACAGCCCCTCGCAGCTGGTGCAGGATGCGCGGCGGCACGGCGTCGAGGTGCGGCCGGCCGACGTGACCTGCAGCGACATCGACACCACGCTCGAAGCCCGCGCCCCTGATGCGCCGCGCATGCCGCCGGGCACCGATGCGCGCTATGCCGATCGCCTCGGCCGCGAGAACCAGCCTGCGGTGCGGCTTGGCCTGAACCGCATTTCGAGCCTCAGCAAGGAGGGCGCCAAGCGCCTGCTCGAAGCGCGCGCCCAGGCGCCCTTCACCAGCACCGAAGACCTCGCGCTGCGCGCCGAGCTCGACGGCAAGGACATGGCGGCGCTGGCCGCGGCCGATGCGCTGATGTCGCTGTCGGGCCACCGCCGCCAGCAGGTGTGGGACGCCACCGCGCAGCGGCGCTCGCCGGCCCTGCTCAAGGGCGTGCCGATCAACGAGCCGGTGCTGCAGCTGCCCGCGGCGCCCGAGGGCGAGGAGATCGTCGGCGACTACGCCGCGCTCGGCCTCACGCTGCGCCGCCATCCGCTCGCGCTGCTGCGCCCGCGCCTCGCGCGCATGAAGCTCATGAGCGCGGAGCAGCTGCGCGCGCAGCCCAGCGGCCAGACCGTGCGCGCCTGCGGCATCGTCAAGGGCCGCCAGCGCCCGGGCACTGCCAACGGCACCATCTTCGTCACGCTCGAGGACGAGACCGGCAACGTCAACGTGATCGTCTGGAGCCATGTCATCGAGGCCTGGCGCGAGCCGCTGCTGAAGTCGCACCTGCT
Organism: Variovorax sp. V116; assembly: GCF_041154435.1. Classification (NCBI taxonomy): domain Bacteria; kingdom Pseudomonadati; phylum Pseudomonadota; class Betaproteobacteria; order Burkholderiales; family Comamonadaceae; genus Variovorax; species Variovorax sp. V116. The sequence continues at coordinate 3,250,794 of NZ_AP028661.1, read as the reverse complement.
CGCGGTGCAGGGCACCTGGCAGCGCGACGACGACAGCGGCGGCAAGGTGCAGCACCTGATCGCCACCGGCTTCAAGGACCTGACGCCGCTCATGGGCCGGCTGGCGCAGAGCAACACCAGCCGCGACTTCCATTGATTGAGGGCAGGGCAATCGAATGCAACCGATCGTTCCATGTCTCGCGCGCCCCACGACTTTTAGCTAACCTGTTTCTCCCATGCCCGCACTCGCCCTCGATCCCGTCGTCGACACGCCGATCGGCCCGCCGCCGCCCGCACCCGACGTGCCCATTCCCGTGCCGCCGCCACCGCCGCCCGGGCCCCCGCCCGAGGGCGATCCGCCGCCCGTGGAGCCGCCGTTCACCGACCCCGGTTTTCCGCGGCCCGTGATCGATCCTCCGCCGCCCATGCAGAAGGCCGGCGAGGTGCCGTTCGGCAAGCTGCATGCGCGGCGGCTGCGCGAGATCTACCGTTCGGCGGGCTGGCCCTGCTGCGACGCCATCGAGGTCGAGCTGCTCGCGGGCGGGTTCCTCGAGCGCGTGCGCACGCCGCATGGCCACGAGACCCTGCGCGTGACCGATGCCGGCATTGCGCGCATTGCCACCACGCTCACCCTCAACCGCGCGGCGCTCTCGCCGCACGAGTCGCTGGTCGAGCGCGTGGCGCGCGAAATGACGCGCGGCGGCCGCATCGCCTGGCGCGGCCTCGGCCTGCGGGCACGCCTGCCGCCGCTCGAAGAGGGCGGCAAGCCGCGCTGGTGCATCGCCAGGCCCGACGTGTTCTCGATCCGCAATACCAGCGTCGAGGCCTATGCGCACCCCATCGTGCACGAGGTGAAGGTGAGCCGCGCCGACCTGCTGGGCGACCTGCGCAAGCCCGACAAGCGCGCGGCCTACCTCGACCTGGGCGGCGAGTGCTGGTACGTGCTGGGCAACGATGCGCGCGGCCGCTGCATTGCCTCGCCCGACGAGATTCCGCCAGAGTGCGGCGTGCTCGTGCTCGAAGGCGAAAGGCTGGTGGTGGCGCGCGCCGCCGTGCACCGCGCCTTCGATCGCATTCCGTTCGGCGTGTGGCTCGCGCTGGCCAAGGCCCAGCCGATCGCGGGCTTCGACGACGACGCGCAGGACCTGCTGGGCGAGCCCGGCGCCTAGGCAATCTCCATTCAGCCGGCCGGCGGCCACCAGTGCTCGGCCGTGGTGCGCAGCACGCGCGCCGCATGCATGCGCACCTCGTTGCCATCGCCAGGAAGGCCGCCGCCGTCGCGGTCTTTTTCGGTGGCCACGCGAAAGGGCCAGGTCGAGACCCGGCCCACGGGCTGGCGCGGCTGCGAACGCCGCAGCGGCGAGAAAAACAGGATTCGCGCTGAGGACGCCGGCGGGCTGGCGGTGGTCATGGTGTCGCCTTGAATGTTTGCTCTTGGAGACGAGTAATTCTAGAGGAAACACTGTACAAAAGAACAGTATTTTTGCGGTGCGCGGAGGGCAGCTCAGGTATCGAAGAGCGGCCGCGCGGCCCTCGGCATGTCGGGCCCGCTGCGCAGGTTGCGCTCGATGAACTCGCGCGCAATGGCGTCCACGTTGGCCGGTGCCGGCGTGTCGAAGGACATGCGGTACTTCAGCAGCCGGCCGTTGCGGGCCGTGAGAAAGGTGAACGACTCGTAGGCCTTGCGCGTGACGGCATGCACGATGCGCAGGCTCACGCGGCGAAAGTCCTGCCCCTCGATCCGCACGTCGGTGATGGGGCCGACCTCCACTTCGGCATAGAGGCCGCGCGCCACCGCGAGCCGGACCTCGTTCACGGAAGACTCGAACTGCGCTGCGAAGCGCGGGTCGTCGATACCGGCCTGCCAGTGGCCCTGCTTCAGGTCGTACAGGTAGACGTCGACCCAGCCGATGCTGCTCTCGTAGCGGTGGCTCACGCCCATGCCCGGCAGCCGCGCTTCGTGCCAGGTCGAGCGCACGTACTGCCACGCCACCGCACCGGCGGCGGGCGCCGTCGCTGCGGGCGTGGCCGGCAGCGTGGTGCCGGGCGCCGCGCAGCCCGAGAGCAGGGCGGCGGCCAGCAGCGCAGGCCAGAGCTTGGTCACGGCGGATGCTGCGTGATGGCCGTGCGGTGCTACGGGGCGGGCGCCAGCTGCGGCGCGGCCACCGGCATGGCAGCCACCACGGGCACCGAGGCCGCGGCGGCCACGGCGGCCACGGCGGCATCCGGCAGCGGCAATGCATCGCCGCCACGCGCCTTGAGCGAAGGGCAGCGGCCATAGGTGTCGTCGAAGCGCACGATGTCGTCCTCGCCCAGGTAGCCGCCGGTCTGCACCTCGATCACTTCGAGCATCGTCTTGCCCGGGTTCTCCAGCCGGTGGATGGCGCCCAGCGGCAGGTAGATGGATTCGTTCTCGCGCACCAGCGTGACCTGCCCGTCGCAGGTGGCCTTGGCCGTGCCCTGCACCACGATCCAGTGCTCGGCGCGGTGGTGGTGCATCTGCAGCGACAGCTTGGCGCCGGGCTTGACGGTGAGCCGCTTCACCTGGAAGCGCTCGCCGAAGTCGAGCTTGTCGTAGGCGCCCCAGGGGCGCACCACGCGCCGGTGTTCGGTGGCCTCGGCCTGGCCTTCGGCCGCGAGCATCCGCACCACCTCGCCGACCTGCTCGGCGCAGTCCGCGCCCGCCACCAGCACGGCATCGGGCGTGTCCACGATGATCAGGCCGCGCGTGCCCAGCGCCACCACGCGGCGGTGCGGCGCGTGGATGAAGGTGTCGCTCGAACGCAGCGCGCTGGCGTTGCCGCTCAGGCGGTTGCCGCTGCCGTCCTGCGGGTGCAGCGTGGCCACCGCGTTCCAGCTGCCGACGTCGCTCCAGTTGCCGTTGAACTTGACGACCGAGATGGCGTCGTGCTTTTCGAGCACCGCATAGTCGATGCTGTCGCTGCGGCAGGCCTCGAAGGCCTCGCGGTCCAGCCGGTCGAAGCTGCCGTCGGCCGTGATGGCGGCGGTGGCGCGTTCGCAGGCCTCGAGGATGTCGGGCGCATGCGTGCGCAGCGCCGCAACGAGGATGTCGGCGCGCGCCAGGAAGATGCCGGCATTCCAGCAGTAGCCGCCGTGCAGGATCAGCGACTCGGCCACGGCGGCCGTGGGCTTTTCCACGAAGCGCACCACGGCGTGGCTGTGGCCGTCGGCCGCGGGCGCGCCGGCCTCGATGTAGCCATAGGCCGTGCTCGCGAAGCTGGGCGCCACGCCGAAGGTCACGATGCGCCCGGCCAGCGCCGCGTCGATGCCGCTTCGCACCGTGTGCGCGAAAAGCGCGGTGTCGGGAATGTGGTGGTCGGCCGGCGCGAACAGCAGCAGGTCGTCAGGCCCTGCGCGCAGCGCCGCCGCGGCCATGGCGGCCGCCGTGTTGCGTGCCACCGGCTCCAGGATCTGGCGGCCGGTGGCGCCGGCCTTGTCGACCGCCTCGCGCACCAGGAAGCGGTGGTCTTCCGATGCCACGCAGGTGATGTCGCGGTTGAGGCTGCACAGGCGCTCCAGCGTCAGCTGCAGCAGGCTCTTGTTGCCGATCAGCGGTGCGAACTGCTTGGGCAGGGTCTTGCGCGAAAGAGGCCACAGGCGCGTGCCGCTGCCGCCGCACAGCACGACGGGGTGGATGGTGGGGGTGGTCATGGCGTCATCCTCGTGAAGTGTGGTGGGCGCTTCTTTCGGTCAGAGCTGGCCGGTGTGGGTGGCCAGGCTCACGGCCTGCGCGCGCGAATGCACATGCAGCTTCTTGTAGATGTTCTTGATGTGGGCGTTGACGGTCTGCCCCGAGATGCCGAGCCGCACGCTGATCTCCTTGGAGACGCAGCCGCGCGCCACGAAGCGCAGCACCTCGCGTTCGCGCGCCGTCAGCGTGGCTTCGCGCAGCGGCGTTTCCGTTGGCGGCCGCTCGCCGCTGCCCTGCAGGTTCATGCGCGTGAGCAGCCGGCGCGTCAGCTTGGGCGTGATGGCCGCGCCGCCGTTGACCACCTGCAGCACGGCCTCGGCAAAGCTCTGCAGCCAGGCATGCTTGAGCAGGTAGCCGGTGGCGCCGAGCTCGAAGGCGTGCATCACGTGGGCATCGTCCTCCAGCGCGGAGATCACGATGATCTCGCAGTAGCGGTGCAGCTTGCGCGCCTCGCGGATCAGGTCGAAGCCCGAGCCGTCGCCCAGCCGCAGGTCGACCATCAGCACGTCGAACTCGTGGGTGGCCAGCAGGCGGCGGCCGTCGCGCACGCTGCTGCCTTGCCCTTCGAGCTGGATGCGCATGTCCGACAGCAGTTCCTGGGCGATCACGCGCCGCATGAATTCGTCGTCGTCGATGAGCAGCACGCGCACCGGCGCGTCTTCCTGCCCGGTGAGGAAGTGCGGCCACAGCGGTTCGGGCGGTGGACACAGGCCAGGCGGGCTGGCTTTCCGGCGCTCCGGCAGGTGGTCGGCATCCGGCGCGTCGGAAGGAGGAGTGGTGTCGGACATGTGGATCCCCAGGTTGGAGTTGGAGGAAGTGGATGTCGTGGGTGGTGTATGTGGCGGTGTCAGTCGGCAAGGCAGCGCAGCAGCTCGCGCTCCAGGCGCTGCAGGATGGCGTTCTGGTCCAGCTCGGTTTCGGCGAACGAGCGGGCGGCCGCCCCCATGGCTTCGCGCTGCGGGCGCGAGGTGGCGAGCTGCGCGATGGCCTCGGCCAGCGCATCGGCGTCGCCGGGCGCAACCACCAGGCCGCGGCCGGAGACCACGTTGCTCAGCTCGGTGCCCGCATGGGCCGTGACGATCACGGCCTTGCCGCTCGCGAGCATGCCGCCCAGCTTGGAGGGCATCACCAGGTCGGCCGCGTCGGCGCGCTGCGGCAGCACGTGGATGTCGGCCATGCCCAGCAGCTCGTTGAGCCGCTCGGCCGGCTGCAGGTCGAGGAAGTGCACGTGGTCCAGGCCTGCGCAGGCGGCCTTCAGCGGCTCGCGGCTCGGCCCGTTGCCGCAGAGCACGAAGTGGATGTGCCTGGCGGCCGCCAGCCGGCCCGCCGCCTCGGCCAGCACCTCGATGCCCTGCTTGTTGCCCAGGCTGCCCGCATAGAGCACCACGACCGCATCGTCCGGAATGCCGAGCATGGCCCGATAGCCGTTCGTGCCCGGTGCGGTGCCGGGGTGCGGGTAGATCGAGCGCACGTCCACCCAGTTGGGAAGAAGCACCAGCCGCGCCGCGTCGATGCCCTTGTTCCTGGCCTTGTCGAGCATGGCGGCGGAGATGGTCGACACCCGGCTGAAGCGGCTCAGCAGCCACCGCTCGGCCGAGAGCGCGAAGCGCCGCACCCGTGCGCCGCGTACCAGGCCCAGATCGAAGGCGGCGTCCACCTCGTAGTCCTGGATGTGCAGCCACGACTTGATGCCCAGCATCCGCGAGAAGAACAGCACCGCCGGCGCGCAGAAAAGAGGCGGCTCCACGACGAAGACCAGGTCCGGCTTCCAGCGCAGCTGCCCGAAGAGCAGCGGCATGCTCGACAGCATGAAGGAGAACAGGTGCAGCATGCGCGCCAGCGCGCGCGGCCTGGCCGGCACCCAGGTGGGGGCGCGCCAGACCGTGATGCCGTTCCAGTCGGTCTTGCGGTAGGCCCAGGCCGAGTGCCCTTCGAACGGCGCCCAGTGCGGAAAGAACGGCGGCGAGGCGATCACCCGGACCGTGTGGCCCTTGGCATGCAGCCACTGGGCCATCTCGCCCGAGTACTTGCCGATGCCGACGAGCTCGGGTGTGAAGTTCATCGAATAGAGCAGGATTTTCATGAAGGTCTCTGGAAGGAACCGCGAACCAGCCGTGCGAGCGGAAAGAAGCCGAGCAGCGCGCGCATCCGCACTTCGTAGAGGAGCAGGTCGGACACGGCGGCAATGAAGAACACGTAGTGCGGCTTGCCGGGAAACATCGACACCACCACGCCGTAGGCCATGAGCCGCAGCAGCACCTCGGCCAGCGCCCACCGGCCCAGCGAGCCCATCGACGCCCTGAGCGCGAGCAGCATCTCGTGGTGGACCGTGTAGGTGCGCAGCAGGAAGTAGGGCGCCATGCACAGGAAGATCTCGAGCGCCTCGCGCCCCACCTTCAGCAGCGGCGCGGCGGCCGTGATCACGACGCCGAGCCCGGCGAAGAGCGCGCAGCCCAGCAGGAAGGAGTGCCTGGCGAGCCGCAGGTCGGTGCCGTCCGCGTTGGCGGGATCGGTGCCCAGCATGGGGCGCGTCTTGGTGTAGAGGAAGGCCTGCACGAACTGCGAGGGCGCCTCCGCCAGCAGGAAGGCGATCTTGAAGGCGCCCACGTAGCCGAGCGGCATGAAGAAGGCCACCACCAGCAGGTCCGACTTGCGAAGCAGGAAGATCAGCAGCGAATAGACGGTGGCGCTGCCCTGCGACGCCAGCTCGAGCGCGGCGGGCCCGGCCGGCGGGCCCGCGACCCAGCGCGTCTGCATGCAGGCCGCGCCCACCAGCACGAAGGCCAGCAGGTTGATCAGCAGCAGCTGCGTCGCGCGCAGCTCGGCGCCCCAGGCCGCGAAGGCCGCCACGCCGATCACCAGGATGGTCGAGCGGATGCCGCCCTCCAGGTTGAGCAGGCCGGCGCGGCCCAGTCCCCGGCTGAACGACAGGCGCAGGCTCATGAGCGAGAACACCGCGAGCGTCGCCATCAGCAGCGCGAACGGCGCGCCCACCACCGGCAGGTGCTGGATGCGCAGCACGGCGGCGCTCAGCAGCGCGGCCAGCGGAAGCCCGATGGCCAGCGTGCGGACCACGTCGCCGCGGCGCACGCCCGGCGGCACGGTGGCGGCATGGCGCGCGAACAGCAGCGGGCTGCCCAGCGTGGCCACCACCAGCGCCACTTCCATCACCGACTGGTAGATCGAGTATTCGCCGAAATCCGATGGCGAGACATGCGCGGCCATCAGGAACAGCGCCGCGAAGCCCGCAAGGTACACATAGAGCCGCGAAGCCAGCGCGCCCAGGCCGTGGAGCTGCACCGCGCGCATGCCGGTGAGCTGGGCGGTGCGGTGGAGCATGTTCATGGCCGTGCCTGGGTGCGTGCGCGCGGTGGCGTCATTTCGGCCCGGCGGCGCCTGCGAAGCGCGTGCCGCCCGCGGGGCGCTGCGCCAGCCGGCGCATGCCGAAGGCCCAGTTCTTGGCCCGGCGCGCGAGCCGCAGTGCGGCCGTGAGCAGCGCGACCGTGTGCACCCGCCCGTGCAGCACGTGCGCCATCGCGATCTTGGCGCTGCCCTGGAAGTGCAGCGCCAGCACGTTCACCAGTTCGCCCGACGGCGTGACCACGCAGGGCTGGCCGCCGACGAACACGAGGCGCTTGGCGCCGCCCCGGCCCTGGAATTCGTTCACGAGCAGGTTGTGCCCGCCGTTGATGTTGTGGTCGATCACGCGTCCGCCGAACACCCGGTTGATGGGCGCCGCGTTGCCGCTCGCATGGGCCCAGAGGTGCAGCAGGGTCATGTCAGACACCCCGCCGCGCACGCCCCGCGCGGCAAACCGCGCCGCGATCGCGCGCAGCTTCCTGCGGCCGCTGGGCGATGCATAGGTGTTGAGCAGGAAGGCGATGAACTGCTGCAGGCCCGCCGCGGTCCAGTAGCTGACGTGCGGCGATATCTGGCAGGGGTCCCAGCCATCGTTGGTGCGCATGTAGGAGCCAGAGAAATCCGCCTTGCCGGCCACGCGCCGGATGTGCGCGCCGATGCCGCGGAACAGCAGCACGTCGCTGTCGATCAGCACGAATTCGCGGTGCTCGGGGTGGGCGCGCAGGTATTCCGACAGCAGGAAGTAGCGCCGGAAGCAGATCTTCTCGAACTCCGGCGGATTGCTCGACAGGTGCACGTAGGTGCGGCACAGGCGCTCGTAGCCGGGCCCGGCGTCGGTGCCCGACAGCACGATCAGCGGCTCCTCGGCACGCGCCGCGGATTCGCGGCACAGCAGCAGGGGCTTGTTCTGGCGGTCTTCCACCACGATGAAGGCAAGTGAATGGGTCATGGTCATGGGGTCAGGGCCGGGGCGCCGTCGCATTGCGGACCAGCGCGACGTGCGCGGGAAGAAACTGGAAGTCGTCGTCCAGCGGCAGGTCGAGCGTGAAGAGCCCGCCGCGGGCGTTCGCCTGCGCGATCCAGCCGCGCACCTGGGCGGCCGTGAAGCGCGGCGGCGTCGGCTGGCCCCAGGAGGCGCCGAGCGGCGTCAGCAGATGGAACTTCAGCTCCGAGCGCGGTGCGTTCAGCTGCGCGGGAGGCTGCATGAATTCGCCGGCCATCAGGTTCTGGCAGGGCGCGGCCTTGGCGCTGAAGCGCGCCGGGCCCTCGCCGGCATTGAAGGCCAGCCAGCGGTCGGGAGCGCCGCTGCGCGCCGCGGCGCACAGCGCGTCCCAGCCGGACGGCGAGATGCCCCGGGTGTTGTAGACGCCGTCGAACCACCAGCCCCTGGCCAGCGCGCCGTAGTGCTGCGACCAGTCGCGGATCACCGCGGTCCATGCGGCGATGAAATCGGCCGGCGGCGGCTTCTGCTCGGAGATGTCGCCCAGGCAATTCATCAGCTCGGGGTCTGCCTGCGGCGCGCGAAACGGCAGGTAGAGCACCAGGGCGATGCCGCGGCTGCGCAGCGCGCGGCCGATCTCCAGCGGCAGGTCGCGCGGCGGCCGGTCCGCGGCGCTGTGCGGGCACAGCGCCTCGAGCGCCGCATTCGGCGCGATGTACTGGCCGTTGTTCTGCCCGAGCGTCAGGATGAGATGGGAGGCGCGCATCTGCGCGAGCGATGCCGCAAATGCCTCGACGTCGAAGCGGGCGGCCTCGGCGATCGACTGCCTGTCGGGCAGGTAGTGCACCATCACGCCAAAGCCGGTGTCCGCCGCTGCCGCAGTTGCCGCGCAGGCGGCACCGAGCAGCCCCGCCGCGAGCAGCTGCCGAAGAGCGCCTGCAGTGCGCGTCATTGCATGGCTCCGGCCAGCGAGACGGCCTCGCGCTTGAGCATGAGATAGCGCCTGGCCACCGCGCCGGGCGCGCAGGCTTCGGCATGCAGCCAGGGCGGCTGCGTGTCCCGGTGCTCGTCCAGGTAGCGCGCCAGCCGGCCCATGTCGCATGGCTCGCTGCCGATCAGGAAGGCGTAGCCGCCGAACAGCTCGCGGTGCACCGGAATGTCCGAGAGCAGCAGCGGCACGCCCAGGGTGGCGGCTTCGGCGGCCGAGAGGTTGAAGCCCTCGAAGGCCGACAGCGAGATGAAGGCCGTGGCGCCGCAATAAAGCCGCGTCAGGTCCTGGCGCGAGACCAGCCCGCGGTGCCGCACGCAGTTGCCGAGCTCGGGTGCCATGCTGGCGACCATCCGTTTCACCTCGGCCGCGCCGTTGCCCGTGATGTCGAGCCAGTCGACCAGCCCCTCGCGCTTCATGCGCTCGAAGAGCTTCAGCGCGGCGCCGAAATTCTTGTGCGGGTAGTAGTGGTAGGACGCGATCAGGTAGCGCTCGCCCACGGGCGGCTCGCGGGACGCGCTGGCCGAGCCGGCCGCGCGCGTGGCCTCCACCGGGTTGAAGATGACGCTCGCGTGCTCGCAGCATCCGAAGTACCGCTCGAAATCCTGCTGGCTGCTCCTGCTGATGAACACCACGTCGGCCGCGCTGCGGGCCACGCGCCTGAGGTTCCAGTCGAGCCACAGGCGCTTGGTGCGGCTGAAGTACGCGGGGTAGTAGCGGTACTGCAGGTCGTGGACGATCACGATCGAATCCCGGTGGCGCCCGAACAGCGTGAACGGCAGGAAGTAGTTGGGAAACAGCGAGAACACCCGCTCGCCCGATACCAGCGCCTGCAGCCGGTGGTAGTTGTAGAGCAGTATCTCGACCAGGAACCGGCTGATGCGCAGGCGCCGTGCCACCGCGAAGAGGCGCGGATGCCGTTCGCTGGCCGGCTGGATGTGGTCGCCCTTGCACAGGCGCATCCTGCGCAGCAGCAGGTCCGACACGTTCAGCACGCCGCCCGCGCCGCGGTTCAGGCGGATCGTGTCGTAGAACAGGTACTTGTACATGCTGGACCTCAGGCTGCGCGCGCGGCGTAGCGCGCCGCGCGGCGCACCGGGCGGAAGCGCGAACTCAGCAGGCCGGCGAGCAGCGCCGCAATCAGCCCCGATGCCGCGAACGGCCCCCAGCCGAGGATCGGCCCGCGCAGGAACGGCACGTAGGCGGCCAGCAGCACCAGCGCGCACAGATAGCTGCCGGACAGCGCGGCGCGCGGATCCACCATCCTGTCCAGCACCCGGAAGCCGGCCGAGATCGCAAGGCCGAACATCACGGGCCCGGCCAGCCCGAAGTCGAAGTACGCCGTGGTGAAGGGCGGCAGCGACAGGTTGGACTGCGAGAAGTTGCCCAGGATGGCAGGCCACCCCAGCGGATCGAAGTCCGGAAACAGCTTCAGGTCGCGCGGCAGGATGAACGAGAACGCCGACAGCAGGTAGCGCCCCCATCCGAGCTCGGGCTCGGATGCGCGCTCCAGGATGCCGGCCACGACGTACATCGCGTCGAAGTCCGGGCTGAAGGGAAAGGTGGCGAGCGTCTCGCCCCAGAAGCTGCCGCGCGACACCAGGTTGAGCACCGGGCCCAGGCCGGCGATGGCGCCGAAGATCAGCAGGGCCAGCATCCAGCGCCGGCCCCGGCCGAAGAGATGGATGAAAAGAGGCAGCAGGCCGATCAGCAGGACCTGCCGCGCCGTGTTGACCGGGTTCGCGGCGAAGGCAGCCATTGCCAGCGAAAGGCCCGCGGCGCACCACGCCCAGAGCGTGCCGCGGCGCATGGCATGGATCGCCAGCGCCACGAAGCAGACCAGCACGATCAGCTTGGGCAGCGTCGAATAGACGATGTAGTCGACCGGCAGGTTTTCCTCGGTCCCCGGCATGCCGCGCGCGATGAAGTTCAGGTCGGGGCGGATGAACAGCGAGCCGAAGGCCGAGACCGCGCCGCTCAGCAGCAGCAGCGCCGGGTGGGCCACGCCGGCCACCGGCAGCTCGGGCGCCGGCGCGCGCGCGCGCGCCGGCGCCGGTGCCGTTGCGTCAGGCAGGCCCAGCCGGGCTGCTTCGACACCCGCCATGTACAGCAGCAGCAGCGTGAGCGCCTGCATGTGCGCCACCGGGCCGATCACCCCCGTGTCCCAGAACGAGACGTCGGCGGCGATCTGCATCGCCGGTGCCACCGAGAAGTAGGTCAGGATCGTGGCGTAGTGGATCAGCAGGAAGACGCTGGCCCCCGGCGTGCGGAGCATCGACAGCTGGACCAGCGACAGCGCGCACACCGCCGCATAGCCCCAGGCCGGCTCGAGCAGGCCGCACAGGAAGGCGATGGCGATGCCCGACCAGAAGGAGAGCGCTCTCATGGGAGGCCTTGTGCTTGTTTGTTGTTGCGTGCGGGAGCCGGCGCGGGCTCAGGCGTGCGCCAGTTCCTGCGCGGCGGGCTGCAGCGACTTCTGGTAGTCCGCATAGGTGCGCTGCAAGCCCTCGGCCAGCGACACCGTGGGGTGCCATCCGATGGCGGCGGCGCACGACACGTCGAGCAGCTTCCTGGGCGCGCCGTCCGGCCGCGAGGGATCGAAGCGGATGCGGCCCCGGTAGCCCACGACCTCGCCGACCAGCCGCGCCAGCTCGGCGATCGTCTGGTCCTCGCCCATGCCCAGGTTGATGTGGGCGCACATCGGCGTGGTGTGCTGCTCGTAGCCCGCGCGGCTCAGGCCCATCACGGTGGTGCAGCCTTCGGCCATGTCGTCCACGTAGAGGAACTCGCGCCTGGCCTGGCCCGTACCCCAGATCAGCACCTCGGGCGCATTGGTGGTCTTGGCAAGGTGGAAGCGCCGGATCAGCGCCGGCACCACGTGGCTGTTCTCGGCGTGGTAGTTGTCGCCGGGGCCGTACAGGTTGCACGGCATCACGCTGCGGTAGTCGATGCCGTGCGAGGCGCCGTACTGGCGGTTGTAGCTCTCGCACAGCTTGATGCCGGCGATCTTGGCGATGGCATAGGGCTCGTTGGTGGGCTCGAGCTGGCCGCCGAGCAGCGCGTCCTCGCGGATCGGCTGCTCGGTGATCCGTGGATAGATGCAGCTGGAGCCGAGGAACAGCAGGCGCTTGACGTTCGCAAGGAAGGCCTGGTGCGTGACATTGGCGGCGATCAGCAGGTTCTGGTAGATGAACTCCGCCGGATAGGTCATGTTGGCGTGGATGCCGCCGACCTTCGCTGCCGCCAGGTACACCTGGTCGACGCGCTCGGTGGCGAAGAAACGGCGAACGGCCTCCTGGTCGAGCAGATCGAGTTCCTCGTGGCTGCGCGTGACGACCTCGTGCCCGAGGCTGCCCAGGCGCTTCACGAGCGACTGCCCCACCATGCCGCGATGACCAGCAACGTAGATACGCATATGTTCTTTCGGTTAAAGGTTGAGGGTTGAGGGATGTGGCGCCTAGCGCGAGCCGCGTGCCCCGGCCACCACGAGAAAGGTCTTCAGGAGAATTGCGATGTCCTGGCGGATCGAGAGGGTGGCGACGTAGTCCGCATCCATCGCCGCGCGGCGCCGGTAGCTGATCTCGTTGCGCCCGCTCACCTGCCACAGCCCGGTGATGCCGGGCCGCACGGCGCAGTAGCTGCTCCAATAGACGCCGTACAGCTCCTTCTGGGCGAACATGCAGGGCCTCGGGCCGACCACGCTCATGTCGCCCTTGAGCACGTTCCAGAACTGGGGCAGCTCGTCCAGGCTGTACTTGCGCAGCACCGCGCCGAAGCGCGTGATGCGCGGATCACGGTCCAGCTTCTGGTACATCTCCCATTGCCGCCGGGCCGCCTCGTTGCCGCGCAGGTAGCGCTCCAGCACGGCGTCGGCATCGGGCACCATGGTGCGGAACTTGTAGAAGCTGAAGACGCGCCCGTCCCGGCCGTAGCGCGGCTGCTTGTAGATGCCGGGCTTGCCGGAAGTCAGCAGCACGCCGATCCAGACCAGCGCGAACGCCCACCCCAGCAGAAGGAAGAAGCCGCCTGCCAGCAGCACGTCCACGGCCCGCTTGGTGCCCATCAGCAGCCGTGAATTGCCAGGCGAATGGACGGCGGCATCCGATCGCAGTGTGTTCATGATGCGGCGCTCGCACGGGCAGGTTGGGGAAGCTCGGCCACCGCGCTCGGGTACTCGTGCACCCGCGGCTGGTAGCCGCCGTAGCGGTAGGCCAGCTTGCCGTAGTAGCGGCGGCTGGTGTCCATCGCGTTCAGCACCACGCCCTGGAACTGCGAGCCGGAATGCCGCAGCTGGTTCGCGCTTTCCGACAGGTCGCCCAGTTCGTTGTCCCCGGCGCGCGCCACCATCAGCAGCGTGCCCATCCAGGGCGCCAGCTCGGCGGTCTCGGAAGCCAGCAGCATCGGCGGCGTGTCCACGATCACCACGTCGTAGTGTTCCGAGGCTTTTTCGAGAACCTCGGCAAAGGCGTCGCTCGTCAGGAGCGCGCTCGGGTCCGAGGGCAGCGCCCCGGTGGTCATCACGTCCAGGTGCCCGAGCACGCCCGTGTGGACGGCGTTCTGGAATTCGATCGAGCCGCGGATCAGTTCCGACAGGCCGCCGCGGCGCTTCAGCCCGAACATGCTTGCCAGGCTGCTGCGCCGCAGGTCGGCGTCGATCAGCAGCACGCGGCGGCCGGTCGAGGCGAGCACGGCCGCCAGGTTGCCCGCCACGAAGGTCTTGCCGGCGCCCGGCGTGGCGCTGGAGATCATGACGCGGTTGTTCGACGCCTTGGGCATGGCGAACTTCAGCGCGGTGCGCAGCCGCCGCAGCCCCTCCAGCGCCGGGTCGTTCGGATGCTGCGCCGCCAGCAGGTGCACGCCGGGCTTGGCGTGGCGAATGGCGCGGTCGAGCAGGGGCTGGTTCGTGCTGAGCGTCACGGTGCTGTAGACGTCCAGGCCCGTGTGGGTCTCGATCTCGGCCGGGCTGGCGATGGTCTTGCGCCACGACCTGCGCAGGAACGCCGAGCCCGCCCCGAACGAAAGGCCCGCGATCAGCGCGATGCCCATGACGATCGAGGGCTTGGGCCGGATCGGCTTTTCCGGGAGCAGCGCCTGGTCGAGCACGCGCACGTTGCCGATGCGGCCTTCCTTGGCCAGGCGCATCTGCAGCGAGCTGTTGAGCAGCGACACGTACAGGTCGGTGTTGACCTTGATGTCCCGCTGCATGCGCAGCGAGTTCTGCTGCAGCATGGGCATGCGGCGGATGCGCTGCTCCACGGTGCCCATCGCCTTCTTGAGCGAGGCGATCTGCGCGTCGACAGTCATCACGCTCGGGTCCCTGGATGTGAAGCGCTCGGAGAGCTCGATGCGCTTTTGCGTGGCATCGAACAGCTTCGTCTGCAGCTCCAGGTTCTGCGACAGCGCGTTGCGCGCCTCGTCGTCCAGGCTGATGGTTCCGTTCTGGTTGCGGTACTGGTTGTAGATTTCCTCGGACTGCTCCAGCTGCAGCTTGAGCTTGGGCAGCTCGGTGCCCAGGAAGTTGAGGGCGCGCTGCGCCTGGGCCGTCTTCTGGTCGATGTTCACGCGCACGTAGAGCTGCGCGACCTCATTGAGCAGGTTCGCCAGCTGCGTCCGGTTGCCGTCGCGCCAGCTCACTTCCACGACCGACGACTGCTTGCCCTTCTCGATCACGCGCAGCTCGCGCTGCAGGTCGAGCAGCACCAGCTGCTTGGACTGGCGCACCAGCTCGAAGGCCGCGCCGGGCAGGCCCGAGATCGAGCCGACCAGCAGGTGGATCGGGCCGAGCGGGGTCTGCGCGTCGAGCGGCACGCCGACGGTGCCGGCGATCGGCTTGTCCAGCTTGGGGTGGGTCAGTGTGTAGCTGCCGTTCGCGCCCGCGGTCAGCAGGAAGCGCTTGCCTTCGAGATCCACCGGCACGTCCATCTGCGCGACCACGATCTGCTCCTTGCCGCTCACGTAGCCCGACAGGCCTGCGAAGCCCGGCTCGGAGAGCGCCTTGGCGTGGCGCGCCAACCAGGCGCCGACGATCGGCACGTACAGCGGCTGCGCCTCGATGTAGAGCTTGGTGTTCTCGATCGCCTGCTCGAGCACCAGGCGCGACTTGAGGATCTCGGCCTCGCCCGCGGTCGGCGTCTTGGCATTGAGCGCGTTGCTCGCGGAGTCGCCGACCAGCGTGCCGCCCGAGCGGTCCGGGTCCTCGACCTGGATCAGCACGTTGGCCTCGTACACGCGCGGCCCGAACATGGCGTAGGCCGCGCCCAGCAGCAGCGCGACAGCGGTGATGCCCGCGATCCTCCACCGGTTGTCCAGCAGCAGGTCGACATGCTCCCTGAGCCTGGAAGGAGGGTTGTCGGATGCCGCGGCATCGGGGACCGAGGGAGCGGGGAGTGCAGGTTGCCAGTGCGCATTCATGGGGATCACCTTTGTGTGTTGCCTGGACGGGTTGGGGGCGCGGCTTCAGCGGCGGCTGGTGGTGCCGCCGAGGTTCACGACCTGCGCGGCGGGAAGGATCAGGCTGATCACGCGGTTCCAGCGCGCCAGCGGCACGGGGTCGATGTAGACCACGTCGCGCGGCTGCAGCTCGAAGCGGTCGGCCAGCGCCAGCGCCACCGGGTTCTTCGCATCGAGGTGGAACACCTCGGGCACGTCGCCGCTCGAATTGCGCACCACGTAGATCTGGTCGGTCGACGCGGTCTGCAGCGCCGGGCCGCCCGCATCGCCCAGCGCCTCGTTCAGGCTCAGGCGGCCGTCGCGCATCGTCAGGGCCGTCGGGCGCTGGATCTCGCCCATCACGTAGATGCGGCTGTCGTCGCGGCTGCCCACGTTCACGATGTCGCCGTTCTGCAGCGGGATGCGGGTCGGGTCGAGCCCCAGGCGCCGAAGCAGCGGCAGGTCGATCACCATCGTGCGCTCCCCGCGCGTCAGGGTCACGCGCGAACGGTCGCCCGCCTGCGTGATGCTGCCGGCGCGGTTGATGGCCTCGGCCAGCGTCATCGGCACGTCGGTGAAGATCTGCAGGCCCGGCGTGCGGACCTCGCCCTCCACATAGACGCGCCGGCTGCGGAACGACTGGATCCTGACGCTCACGAGCGGATCCTTGACGAAGGGCGAGATCTTGCTGGAGATCATCTCGGCGGCGGACCTCTCCGTCATGCCCTCGATCTTGGTGCGGCCGATGTAGGGAAAGCTGATCTCGCCCTCGGCATCGACGATGAAGCCGGGCGCCACGCTCACCCCGGTCGGGTCCGTCTGCTGCGAGATGACCGCGCCCGCGGTGGGCATCAGCTCGGGATGGCGGTAGACCACGATGCCGACCACGTCGCCCGGGGCGATCGTGTAGGCCGGCGCCTTGCCGAACAGCTGCCGCACATCGGCCGGCAGCGCGGCGGGGTTGCGCGTTGCCATCGTGCGGATCAGCTCGGGCGTGATGGAGACGATCTTCGGCTCGCCCTTCGCGTCGCCGCTCGAGCGGTAGGCGCCCCAGTTGCCGCTGTCGGGCGGACCGAACCCCGGAACCCCGCAGCCGGCCAGGCACAGCGGCAGCAGCAGCAGTGCCGCCGATCGGATGCGGGGGCGGGTGCGGGCGGGAACGGCGCGGGCGATGCGCAAGGAACTGGCCGGAGCGGGGTGTGCCATGGGGTGTGTCCTTTCTTCCTGGGGAATCAGTTCACTGCGGGACGTAGGCGCCGTGCTCGGGGCGCTCCACGACGGGTGCGAGCGGGCTCGGGCTGGTGCTGGGGCTGCGGCGTTCCGGGCCGGCGCCGATGGCGCAGGCGGCCACCCAGCCGCCGACGGAGCGCAGGAACAGCTGCTGTCCCCGCGCCGTGCACAGCGTGTGGTCGGCTTCGCGCATGAATTCGTACTGCACGGCCTGCGCGAACGGTTCGCTGCGGAACGGGCCGAGCTGGTCGCGGTCGTGGTCGCAGACATGCAGCGAGCCCGAATAGAGCAGCTGCACCGCCACCTTGCGCTCGACCAGGCGCCGCATGGTGGCGCCGAACCACACGGCGTTGACCTCGGGCGGCTTGCGTTCGGCGAAGAAGCCGGGCAGCGGCTTGGTCGAATGGCTGGGCAGCAGGTGGCGCTGCAGCCAACGCTTGGCCTTGCCCGCGAACGACGGATGCGCAGGCGCCGCCAGCGCGCGCCGCAGCGTGCGTTCCCAGCGCGAGCGCCGGTCCGGAAAGGCGAAGCCGTCGAACAGCGAGAGCGCCACCACGCGCGTGTCCGTCGCGGCCGCGGTCATGGCGTGCTCCACGCCCGAACACATGCCCACGATCGCGAACTTGCGGATGCCCAGCATGTTCTCGAGAAGGTCCATGCCGGCGCGCAGGTCGCGCACCGCGCGGGCCTGCAGGTCGGACGAGGCGTCGGACGCGTCGCTGTCCCCCACGCCGCCAAGGTCGAAGCGCAGACTGCTCACGCCGCGCGCGGCCAGCACGTGCGCCAGCTTCACGTTGATGCGGCGCGGCCCGACCCGGTGGTTGGCGCCCATGTTGAGCATCAGGCAGGCGACGTCGGCCGGCGCCCGGTACATGGGAATGGTGATCATGCCCATCAGTGCGTCTCCTGGTCCGAAGCGGACGGGGCATTGCGTCATGTCATTCATGGAGGGCCCCCTGCAGGCGGTTGAGCGCGTCGGCCGGAACCATGGCGCTGTTGGGATAGGGATCGGCGGTCCAGTCGAGCCGGTGCTGGAAGTAGGCGAGCCGCACCGGCATGTGGCGCGACTGCTGCTCGGCCGCCCACTGCGCGGTGTGCTGGTCGTCGGGCGAGGTCAGCACCAGCGTGTCGTGCAGGGCCGTGAGCGGCAGCGATTCGGGCGCCAGCGC
Organism: Variovorax sp. V116; assembly: GCF_041154435.1. Classification (NCBI taxonomy): domain Bacteria; kingdom Pseudomonadati; phylum Pseudomonadota; class Betaproteobacteria; order Burkholderiales; family Comamonadaceae; genus Variovorax; species Variovorax sp. V116. The sequence continues at coordinate 3,232,987 of NZ_AP028661.1, read as the reverse complement.
ACCGAGCTGCGTGCGCAGCGCGGGCGACAGCACGGTGCCCAACGCTTCTTCGGGCAGCGCGTCGGGGTCCTGCGCAAGGTTGCGGCGCCAGACCAGGTCCGGAATGCAGAAGGTCGTGTCGATGGCCGCCACATGCTGCTCGCGCAGGTGGCGCGCATAGCGCCGGCCGTCGATCACCGGCTCCCACAGCACGAGCCGCGCCGGGTCGCAGCGCCCGTTGCGCGCCGCCAGCACGGCCAGGGTGGCGCCCAGCCGCGCGCCGACCCAGACGATGCGGCTTCCCGGGGCCCTGCGGCGCAGCTCCTCGTGGGCCGAGCACAGGTCCCGGCGCCAGCCGTCGAGCTCGCCTTCGCTTTCATCGCCGGGCGAGTCGCCCGCGCCGTGGAAGTCGAAGCGCAGCGTGGCAATGCCCGAGCGCGCGAGGCGCTCGGCCAGCACCTTGAAGAAGCGGTGGGTCCGCAGGCCCTCCTGGCCGAAGGGCGGGCACACGAGCACCGCGGTACTGCCGTGCCGTCCGTCGCCGGCGGCATGGAACACACCGAAGATCTGGCGCGACGCCGGTCCGAACATGAAGGGGTGTGCGTTCATTGCGGCACCCTTTGCGCTGCGCGCCTTTCCGCCGAGCGGGAGCGGGTGCAGGTCTGCGCCGCGAAACTCGGCACGCTGGCGCGCACGTGCGTCTGCCGCCATTCCGCAATCGCTCCCACGCTGTCCACGCGCGGCGGCGCGGGCTGCAGCACGAGCCACAGGATGCGGCCGGCCACGGGCACTTCCACGCTCCGGCAGTCCGGCTCCAGCCCCACCTCGAAGCGCTCGGTCGGCACGATCAGCCCGAGGCCGATGGCCTTGAGGCAGGCTTCCTTGCGCGTCCAGCAGGTCAGGAAGGCATGCTCGCGCTCGGCGGCGGGCAGGGCCAGCAGCGCCTCGCTCTCGCTGTCCGTGAAATGCTGCGCGGCCAGCGCGAGCGCGTCGGGAATCGGCCGCAGCAGCTCGACGTCGGCCCCCAGCGGACCGCGCTCGCCGATGGCGAGCAGTCCCAGCCCCAGGCTGTGGCTCAGCGAGAACCGCAGCCGCGGCCAGCCCGACAGCGAAGGCTTACCGAATGCGCTGCGGGTGAAGCGCAGCGCCTCGGGGCGTTCGCCCGTCTGCGCAGCCAGCGCGCAGCGCAGCGCGGCATGCGCGGCCACGAAGCGCTGCCGGTCGGCCGCGAACCGGAACTGCGCGGCGCGCTCCAGTTCCTCGTCGGAGAGGAGCCGCTCGGCCTCGGGGCCGGGTTCGCCGTCCAGTTCGAGATACCGGCAGACCGGCGCATCGACGGAAGTCAGGGAGAAAGCTGCGGAGACCATGATGAATCACTCCTTGCGCAGCCAGTTGCCGAAGGCGCGGCTCAGCAGGCCGTCGCTGCGCGCCGTGCCCTTCAGGTTGCCGAGCGGCAGTTTTCCGAGATCCGAGAGCTCCGCGTCCTCCGCGGCCTGCTGCGCGGACGAGGCGATCTGCCCGAGGTTCTCGAACAGGTAGCGGCGCGGCTGCACGCGGTAGCCCAGCGTCTTCTCGGCCTGCTGGATCGCGCGCAGCACCAGCAGCGAATCTCCGCCGAGGTCGAAGAAGTTGTCGCTCGAGCGGATGTCGTTGACGTCGATCCCGATCACCGAGGCCCAGATCTGCGCGAGCCGCGCGTGCTCGGGGATCAGGATGCTGCCTTCCTCCGCGGCCGCGGCACCGGCCGGCGCATCCACCGGCGCCGCGGCCCTGAGCGGATCGACGGCCGCGAGCCTGCGCAGGTAGGCGGCGCTCGCGGAGCCTTCTTCGCTCGCGAGCTCGGCCAGCGAGGCCTCGGGACGTTCAGCCACTTTCTGCAGCAGCTCGAGATAGCGGTCGCGCAGTTGCGCCCCGGTCTCGCGCAGGTAGATGTCGGCGTTGTAGATCAGCGCGCCTTCCAGCCCGTGCGGCTTGTCCATCAGCCACACGCCGATGTCGTCGGTGGCGCCGCGCTGCATCAGGTGCAGCTGCCGCGTCTGCAGGCTGCCGAGCCGGCGCGCACGGTCGCGCGCATCCTGGAACGAGAACATCGCCTGGTAGGGCCCGACCGCGCGGATGCGCGCGGCCAGCGCGGGCTCCGCCATGAGGCGCTCGAACGGCACCTGCTGGTAGTTCATGAGCGAGAGCAGCTCGCGCTTCACGTAGCGCATGAACTCCGCGAGCGGCTGCTGCAGGCCGACCTGCAGCGACACCGGCAGCACGTTGTTGAAGAAGCCGATCACGTCTTCCGTCTCGGGCTGCTGGCGGCCGCGCACCGGGTTGGCGATGACGATGGTCTCAGAGCCGATGATGCTGCTCATGGCAAACGCATACACGCCGAAGGTCAGCATGCTGAGCGTCACGTCCATGTCGCGCGCCACCTTGCGCAGCTGCTGCGTGGTGGCCAGGTCGACGCGGATCCAGTGGGCGCCGCCCTGGCCGCTCTTGCCGGCGCGCCGCGGCATGTCGGTGTTGGGCTGGCGCGGCATCGGCGCGCTCGCAAAGCGCTTGAGCCAGAAGTCGAGCTGGTCCTGGAACGAGGGCTCCTTCATCCAGTGGGCCAGCCACTCGGCATAGTCGCCCTGCGTGGTGGCGATGGGCGCCAGCCCGTGCGGCCGGCCGCGCTCCGCCGCGTCGTAGATGGCGGAGAGTTCGCGCTGCAGCAGGTCGAAGGACCAGCCATCCCAGATCAGGTGGTGCGGCACGAAGACGAACACATGCTCGTGCACGTCGAGCTGGAACACCGCCGCATGCAGCATCGGCGCGCGGTGGATGTCGATCGGCCGGTCGGCGAGCTCCTGCATGCGTTCGGCCAGCTCGGCCTCGCGCTGGTCGGCCGGCAGGCCGCGCAGGTCGACGAAGGGCAGCGAGAAATCCACCGCTTCCGCGATCAGCTGGACCGGCTGGCCGGTGTGCGGATCGGTCCCCATGCGGGTGCGCATGGCGGGCTGGCGGCGGATGATTTCCTTGAACGCGGCCTCGAAGCGCTCGGCATCGAAGACGCCGGTCAGGCGCTGCGCCGCGGGCGCGTTGTAGACCGAGCGGTCCGGGTGCAGGTCTTCCATGAAGCGGATGCGCTCCTGCGCGGGCGTGAGCGGCGCCGTCTTGCGGTCGATGCGGCAGGGCAGCGGCGCCTGCGCGCCGGCGCCCACGCGCTGCAGGCCCTCGACCACGGCGGCCAGCTTCTCGGCCGTGGGCGCTTCGAACAGCGAGCGCAGCGGCAGCGTGATCTGGAACTCGCGGCTCAGGAGCGTGGTCAGGCGCGAGGCCAAAAGCGAATGCCCGCCCATCGTGAAGAAGTCGTCGCGCATGTCCAGGCCCGGCAGGCTCAGCACCTTTTCCATGGTGGCGAGCACCTTGCGTTCGCATTCGGTGCGCGGGCCGGCGCCGCGCCGTGCCTCGTCGCGCGACACCGCCTGCGGCGCGGGCAGCGAGACCCGGTCGACCTTGCCGTTGGGCAGCGTGGGCAGCGCGTCCAGCGCCACCACGTGCTGCGGCAGCATGAAGGCCGGCAGGCTCTCGCGCAGGTGCGCCATCAGCACGTCCAGCTCGAAGTCGACGCCGGGCGTCAGCGCCAGGTAGGCCACCAGCCGGACATCGCCGGGGCTGTCTTCGCGCGCCACCACCACGCAGCGCGAGACGCCGGCCACCTCGCAGCAGCGCGCCTCGATCTCGCCGGGCTCGATGCGGTAGCCGCGCACCTTGAGCTGGAAGTCGAGCCGGCCCAGGTGCTCGATGAGCCCGTCGTTGCGCCAGCGGCCGCGGTCGCCGGTGCGGTACACCGTCTTGGCGCTGCCGAAGATGCGCGCGGCCACGAAGCGCTCGGCCGTGAGTTCGGGGCGGTCGATGTAGCCCAGCGCCAGGCCGTCGCCCGCGATGCAGATCTCGCCCGGAACGCCGATCGGGCAGGGCTGCAGGTCGCCGTCGAGGATCCAGATCTCGGTGTTGTCGACGGGGTGGCCGATCGACACGCCGCGCGAGGCGACGATGTCCGGCCGCACCAGCCAGGCCGTGGAATACACGGTGGTCTCGGTCGGTCCGTAGCCATTCCAGAACTCGTCCATGCGCTCGCACAGCGCGAACGCCATGCTGGGCCGCAGCGGCTCGCCGCCAGTCCAGCCGCGGAAGCCGGGCGCGCCGGGCCACTGGGCATCGAGCAGCAGCTGCCACATGCCGGGCGTGGCCTGCAGGAAGGTGATGCGCTCTTCCTTGAGCAGCCGGCACAGGCGGTTGCCGTCCATGGCCACCTCGCGCTGCACCATCACGATCTCGGAGCCGCCCGACAGCGGCAGCAGCAGCTCCGGCACCGCCATGTCGAAGGACAGGGTGGTCACCGCGGCGATCCGGTCGTTCGGGCTCAGGGCCGATTTGCGCTGCATCCACTGGAGCAGGACCACCACCGAGTGGTGCCGCGCGCACACGCCCTTGGGCAGGCCGGTGGAGCCCGAGGTGTAGATCACGTAGGCGCCGTCGTCGGGGCCGGCATCATCGCCGCTCGGCGGCAGCGGCTCGCCGCTTTCCTGCTGCCAGGCGCTGTGGCGGTCGATCTCGAACACCCGCTCGGCCGCGTCGGCGCGCCAGTTGCGCGGCGCCACCGCGATGTCCGACGAAGTCAGCAGCAGGCAGAGCCCGGCGTCCTTGGCGTAGTGCTCCAGCCGTGCCTGCGGAAACCCGGGGTCGAGCGGCACGTAGGCGGCGCCCGCCTTGAGCACCGCCACCAGCGCGGTGACCATCTCGATGCTGCGTTCCAGGCACAGCCCCACGCGCTCGCCGCGGCGCACGCCGCGTGCGCGCAGCGCCCGCGCCAGGCGGTTGGACTCGGCATCGAGCTCGGCATAGCTGCAGACCCGCGCACCGTCGCGCACCGCGGGGCGCTCGGGCTGCAGCGGCACGCGCGCCAGGAAGCGGGCCAGCGCATGCGGCGCGCCCTCCAGCGGCGTGCGCGGCGGCTGCAGCGCGATCAGTTCCTGCGCGGCCTCGGGCGACAGCACCTCGAGCCGGCCGACCGTCTCGCCGGGGTTGCGCACGGCCGAGCGCAGCACGCATTCGAAGATGTCGAGCCAGCGCTGCACCGTGGCCTCGTCGAACAGGTCGGTGTTGTACTGCGTCTCGATCTGCAGCCCGCCGTCGAGCGGACGCAGGTTCAGGAAGAGTTCGAAGTTCTCGTACTGGCGCGCGATCGTGTCCTGCGCGACTTCGAGGCCCGGGAAGGTCTGCGCGCTGCTCGCCACGTCGGGGTCGACGTTGAACGCCACGCTCACCAGCGGCAGCCGGCTCGGGTCGCGCTGCAGCGACAGCTTGCCCAGCAAGGCGCCATAGGTGAGAGCCTGGTGCTCGAAGGCGTCGAGCACCGTGGTGCTGCATTCGCTCAGCAGGGCATCGAAGCGAAGCTGGGCATGGACCGCCACGCGCAGCGGCAGCAGGTTCACGCAGTGGCCCACCAGGCCGGGCATGTCGCGCGCGACCTGGCCCGACGCGGGAATGCCCACCACGATGTCGTCCTGCCCCGTGAGCCGGTGCAGCGTGGCGACAAAGCCGCTGAACAGGCCCGCGAACAGGCTGGCGCCGGTCTTCGCGCTCATGGAGCGCAGGCTGCTCACGAGGCGGCGGTCGAGCAGGCGTTCGGTGCGCCGCGAATGGAAGGTGCGCACGGCGGGCCGCGGATGGTCCACCGGCAGGTCGAGCACCGGCAGGGTGCCGCCCGCGAAGCGCTCCAGCCAGTAGTCCACGTGCGGCTGCATGTCGGGATGGGCAGCCTCGGCGGCTTCCTCGGCGGCGAATTCCGCATAGCTGGGCGCGGGCTTCAGCGGCTGCCCGCTGCCGGCCTGCTCGGCGTAGAGATGGCCGAGCTGCTCGCTGATGACCATCCAGGACCAGCCGTCGCACACCACGTGGTGGGCCGACATCACGAGCTCATGCTCGGCATCGCCGAGCCGCAAGAGCACCGCGCGGAACAGCGGGCCGTGCTCCAGCGCGAAGGGCGTGCAGACCGCGTCGTCATGCGCGGCCTTCAGCGCCAGCGCCCGGGCCTCGGGCAGGAGGCCGCTCAGGTCCTGCTGCTCCAGCATGCCTTCGCCGGGCCGGCTGACCAGCATGCAGCTGCCGTCCGGCGAGATGGTGGCGCGCAGCGCCTGGTGCCGTTCGACCAGCTGCGCCACGGCACGCGCCATGGCGCCGGTGTCCAGCGGCCCGCGCAGGCGCAGCAGCACCGATTCGTTGTAGGCCAGCGAGGCGTCGGTGCTCATCGACGCGCCGAGCCAGATCTCGCGCTGCGACTCGGTTGTCGGTATGACGCATTCGATGAGGCCGCCGGTGGCGGCGGGGCGGAGAACGGCGTTCATGCTGCGGCCTTTCCATTGATGAGGGAGGTGGGGCTCGCGGCGTCGGGCACGTACCAGAAGGGCTGGCCGTCGACGTCGCGGGCGAGGACGGAGCCGTCTTCTTCGCAGCGCTTGCGGTAGTCGAAACCCGTGATCACCGTCGCGCGGCGCGGCAGGAAGCCCGATTCCTGCATCTCGGCCACCGACTCCTTGAAGACGCGCTGGATGGTGGCGATGTCCTCGGCGCTGTGCGCGCTAGTGAGGAAGCAGGGGAAGTTGTCCAGGATGTGCACGCCGCGGCTGCGCATCATGGCGAACAGCAGGTCCTGCAGCGGATGCTCCTCGAGCCAGCTCACGCGCCAGAGCGAGGCGAACTGGCGGATCGCGATCGGCGCGCCCACCTCGGCGCACCAGGCCGTGAGCTCGTCGGCCATGGCGGCGGTGCTGCCCGTGAGGCCGGCCTGCAGCGAGGGGCCGGCTTCCTTCAGGTGCGTGAGCGAGGCCTTGGCCGCGGCCAGCGCGAGCGGGTGCCGCACGAAGGTGCCGGCAAAGTAGGTCACGCCCACGCCCGGGATCGAGTCGTCGCCGTACTGCCAGGCGCCGCCGTCGAGCGCGTCCATGAAGGCCCGCTTGCCGGCGATCACGCCCACCGGAAAACCGCCGCCGATCACCTTGCCGTAGGTGGCGAGGTCGGCGCGCACGCCGAACAGTTCCTGCGCGCCGCCCAGGCCGACGCGAAAGCCCGTGATGACCTCGTCGAAGATGAAGCAGGTGCCGCTCTTCTCGGTGATGGTGCGCACCTCCTGCAGGAACTCGCGCGGCTGGAAGTCGGGCCGGCGGCTTTGCACCGGCTCGGCCAGCACCGCGGCCAGGTCGTCCGCGTTCTCGCGGATGAAGGCCAGCGCCTCCGCCGTGCCGTAGTCCAGCACGCGGATGTCGCCGAACATGCCGCTCATCACGCCCGGAGCCGCAGACAAGCCCTTGCCGCCCTTGCCGGCGCGCACCAGCACCTCGTCGAAGGTGCCGTGGTAGGAGCCGGTGAACACCACCACGGTGCTGCGCCCGGTGACCGTGCGCGCAATGCGCAGCGCGGCCATCACGGCTTCGGAGCCGGTGTTGCACAGGGCGGCGCGATCGCAGCCCGTGAGCTCGCAGATGAGGGCGGTGACCTCGGCCGCCAGCGGATGCTGCGGGCCGATCTCGTAGCCCGCGTCGAGCTGCTTGCGCACCGCTTCCTGCACGAAATCGGGCTGCCAGCCGAACATGTTCATGCCGAAGCCGTTGAGCGCATCGACGTATTCGTTGCCGTCCAGGTCCCAGAGCCTGGAGCCCTTGGAGCGCTCGATCACGATCTGGTAGGTGATCTCCTTGGTCAGCGGCCGGAAGCCGTTGACCACGCGCGGGTCGGCCATGTGCGGGCGGTTGGCCTGGGTGAACTGCTTGCTCTTTTGCGTGCGTTCCACATAGCGCCGCATGAAGGCCGCCAGCCGCGCCTTCTGCCGGCCGCTCGGCTCGGCGGTGCGTTGGGTGTGGATGCGCGCGATCGCGCCGAAGGCCTTGGTGACGTCGTAGCGCTGCGGCTCCCTGGCCGGGGCGGGTTCGTCGGCGGCGGGCTGCGCCGCCACGGCCGCGGTGCTTGCGGCGGCAGCCGGCATGGCGGACGCAACGGGCAGCGTCTCGATGGCCGCGCCCGACAGCAGCGCGAGCTGGCGCCGCATCAGTTCCATCTGCTGCGCCACCAGCTGGACGATCGGCCCGCTGCCGATGTCGCCGCCCGCGGCCGGCACGGTCACCCCGGGGAGGAACGCGGCCGGCGGCTGCGCGGCCGCTGCCTGCACCGGCGCGGCCATCGCCAGCGGCACCGCAGCAGCGGATGCAGGTGCGGATACAGCCGCAACCACGGGCTCGGGCGGCAGGCTCTCGCGCAGGAAGGCGGACAGGGTGTCGAAGCTGCGGTAGTTCTCCATCAGCTGGCGAAAGCTCAGGTTCACCTTGAAGCGCTTCTTGATCTGCGTGGCGACCTGCGTCAGCGTGAGCGAATCCAGGCCCAGCTCGCCGAAGGCGGCATGTCCCTCGGCCTGCATCATGTCGATGCCGGAGATGTCCTCGAACAGGGAGCGCAGCCGCGTGTCCATGGATTCGGTGGGCGCAGCAAGGGCGGGGGACGCGGGAGAAGAGGGAAGTGGCGGGGGCACTGCAGCTGTCACGGTCGGCTCCAAGAAGGTGGGTGGAACGGAGAGCGCGGGCGTGGATGGGGCAACGGGCAGCTGGGCCGGCGGCAAAACCGGCGAGGGGATGGCCGGGCTCGCCGCGGCCGCTGCGATGTCGACCCAGAAACGCTTGCGTTCGAAGGGGTAGGTGGGCAGGCGCACGCGCTGTGCGCCGGTGCGAACGGAAAGGCGCGACAGCTCCACGTCCGCGCCGCAGGTCCAGAGGCGGGCCAGCGCCAGGCGCAGCGTGCGGGCCTCGTCGGCGGGCTCGCCGTGCAGCAGCGGCATCACTTCGGCCGCGCCGTGCTGGCGCACCAGCGTGGCCAGCGTGTTGCGGGGCCCCACCTCGATGAAGAGCGGGCGCACCGCCTGCGCCATGGCGCTGCGCACGGCGGGCGAGAACTGCACGGTGCTGCGCAGGTGGCGGGCCCAGTAGGCGGGGCTGGTGGCCTCGGCCTCTTCGAGCAGGCGGCCCGTGAGCGTCGAGAAGATCGGCACCGTGGGCGCATGCAGCGCCACTTCGCCGACCAGTGCCTCGAAGGGCGCGACGGCGCCATCCATCATCGAGGAATGGAAGGCGTGCGAGGTCTGCAGCTGGCGGCTCGCGATGTCTTCTTCCTGCAGCGAGGCGCGCAGCGTTTCGATCGCGTCGAACGGGCCGGCCACCACGCAGGCCGTGGGTCCGTTGTCCGCGGCCAGCGAGAGCAGCGGCCCGAGCCGGGCCGAGAGTTCGGCCGCGCCCAGGCGCACCGACAGCATCGCGCCCGCGGGCTGCGCCTGCATGAGCGCGCCGCGGCGGGCCACCAGCCGGGCCGCGTCTTCCAGCCGCATCACGCCGGCGATCACCGCGGCCACGAACTCGCCCACGCTGTGGCCGATCAGCGCATGCGGCCGCACGCCCAGCGAGAGCAGCCGGCGCGCCAGCGCGTACTCGATGGCGAAGATCGCGGGCTGCGTGACGGCGGTGGGCAGCAGCGCCTGCGGATCGTCGCCGAACATGCGCTCGCGCAGGTCGAAGTCCACCGCGCTGCCGAAGGCCTTCAGGCAGGTGTCGAAGGCGGCTGCGAACACCGGATCGTTGGCGTGCAGGATCTTGCCCATGCCGGTGTACTGCGCGCCCTGGCCCGGGAACATCAGCACCGGCTGCGGCGCGCGCGCATCGACGCGGCCGCTGGCGCGCCACGGGCTGTCGCCCGCGCGCAGCGCGGCCACGGCCTGCGCCGCATCGCCGGCCACCACCGCGCGGCGGAAGGCATGCGCCTTGCGGCCGACGCTCAGCGTGTACGCCACATCGGCCAGCGGCACGCCGGGCGTCGCGTCGAGGTGTGCGGCCAGCTGTTCCGTGGCCACCGCCAGCGCGGCCTCCGAGCGGGCCGAGATCGGCAGCACCTGCGGCCCCGCGGCGCTGGCCGTGGCAGGCCGCGCGGGCGCTTCCTCGAGGATGATGTGCGCGTTGGTGCCGCCCACGCCGAAGGCGCTGACGCCGGCGCGCCGCGGCTGGCCGGTGCGCGGCCAGGCTTGCAGGCTGCCGCTCACGTAGAAGGGCGTGCGCGCGAAGTCGATCGCCGGGTTGGGTGCGCTGAAGTGCGCGGTCGGCGGAATCGCCTCGTGGTGCAGCGAGAGCGCGGCCTTGATGAGGCCGGCGGCCCCCGCGGCCGTCACCATGTGGCCCACGTTGCTCTTGAGCGAGCCGAGCGTGCAGTAGCCCAGCGCGCCGGTGTGCTCGGCATAGGCGCAGGTCAGTGCCTCGACCTCGACCGGGTCGCCCATCGGCGTGGCGGTGCCGTGCGCCTCCACGTAGGAGATGCTGCGCGCGTCCACGTTGGCTGCCGCCAGCGCCGCGCGGATCACGGCGGCCTGCCCGTCCACGCTGGGCGCGGTGAAGCTGGCCTTGGTGCCGCCGTCGTTGTTGACGCAGGCGCTGCGCAGCACCGCATAGATGGTGTCGCCGTCGGCCTGCGCGTCGGCCAGGCGCTTGAGCAGCACCACCGCGGCGCCGTCGCTGAAGACCGTGCCCTGGGCCTGCGCGTCGAAGCTGCGCGTGTGCCCGTCGGGCGAGAGCATCGAGCCTTCCTGGTACAGGTAGCCGCTGCGCGGCGGGCAGGTGACGGAGGCCCCGCCGGCCAGCGCCATGTAGCACTGGCCGGTGCGCAGTGCGTGGAAGGCATGGGCCACCGCCACCAGCGAGGTCGAGCAGGCGGTATGGATGCTCACCGCCGGCCCCGTCAGGTTGAGCCGGTTGGCCACGCGCGTGGTGATGTAGTCCTTCTCGTTGGCCAGCATCACCTGGAACTCGCCCACCGCTTCGATGAGGTCGGGCCGCGTGGCGACGTGGCGCTGGAAGTAGCTGGCGTTGTACATGCCGGCATACACGCCGACCGGGCCCGGCGCGGCATCGGGCACGTAGCCCGCGCGCTCCAGGCATTCCCAGCAGATCTCCAGGAACACGCGCTGCTGCGGGTCCATCAGCGCGGCGTCCTTCGGGCCGATGCCGAAGAAGGCGGCGTCGAAGTTCTCGATGCCCTCGATCACGCCGCGGGCCCGCACGTAGGCCGGGTCCTTGCGCAGCGCGTCGCTCACGCCGGCATCGAGCGTGTCGTCGTCGAAGAAGCTGATGGTGTCGCGGCCGGCAACGAGGTTCTCCCAGAACTGCTCGACATCGGCCGCACCCGGAAAGCGCCCCGCGGTGGCGATCAGCGCAATCGCATCCGACATGTGGGCGTCGGGCTCGGCGGGCTGCTGTTGCTGTTGCTCGTGCACTGTGCGCGGCGCGGCGGCGGCTGCGGGCGCCGCATCGCCGGCGGCGGCCGTCTCCAGCTCGGCCGCGATGGCGCTCGGCGTCGGATGGCGGAAGAACAGGTTGGTCGACAGCGGCTGCGCGCTGTCCTGCTGCAGTTCGGCCAGCACCTGCAGCACGCGCAGCGAATCGCCGCCCAGGTCGAAGAAGTTGTCGTTGCGCCCGACCTTCTCGATGTGCAGCGCGCGGGCGAAGGCTTCGCACACGCGCTGCTCGGCGGCGCTGCGCGCTTCCTCGAAGGGCTGCGCCAGATCGGGCCGCTCGGCCGCCGGTTCGGGCAGCGCGCGGCGGTCGAGCTTGCCGTTGGGCGTGACCGGCAGCTGCGCGAGCCAGACCTGCGCGGAGGGCAGCAGCGCCGCGGGCAGGCGCGCGGCCAGGTGCGTGCGCAGCGCATCCCACGAGAGCTTGTGCGAGCGTGCGACGAGGTAGGCCACCAGGCGCAGCTGCCCATCGGCGTCGGGCCGCGCATCGACGGCGCAGGCCTGGATCGCGAGGTGCGAGAGGATGGCCGCCTCGACCTCGCCGGTCTCGATGCGGTGGCCGTGGATCTTGACCTGGCCGTCGCGCCGGCCGATGAATTCGATGGTGCCGTCGGGCAGCCAGCGCGCCAGGTCGCCGGTGCGGTAGAGGCGATCGCCCGGCGCGCCGAACGGATCGGGCACGAAGCGCTCTTCGGTCAATTGCGGCTGCCGCAGGTAGCCGCGCGCGAGCCCATGGCCACCGATGCACAGCTCGCCCACCAGGCCGCTAGGCAGCAGGTCCATCGAAGGGCTCAGCACGCGCAGCACGGTGTCCTTGATCGGCCGGCCGAGCGGCACTGAGCGCAGGTCGGCGGGCAGCGCCGCCGGAATGCGGTGGGTGGCCGCGAAGGTGGTGCATTCGGTCGGCCCGTAGCCGTTGCTGAGCGCAAGCGCCGGCAGCGCGGCCAGCGCGCGCCGCACGTGCGGCACCGACAGCGCTTCGCCGCCGGTGATGAGATGCCGCAGGCCCGAAAGATGCGCCGGGTCGTCGTCGATCACCGCGTTGAACAGCGCCGCCGTGAGCCAGGCGGTGTGCACCTGGTGGCGCGCAATGGTGCCGGCCAGGCCCGCGCCCGTGGGCACGCGCTCGCCATGCACCACGCAGCAGCCGCCGTTGAGCAGCGGGCCCCAGATCTCGAAGGTGGCGGCATCGAAGCCCAGCGGCGCGGCGTGCAGCACGCTGCGGCCCGGCGCCAGCTGCGCATAGTCGATGCCGACGACCAGCCGCAGGATCGCGCGGTGGCAGATCTCGATGCCCTTGGGCGTGCCCGTGGAGCCCGAGGTGTACATCACGTAGGCCACCGATTCGCCGTCGATGGCGGGAGCGCTCCAGGGCGCGGGTTCGGTGTCCTCGGCTTCGTCGAGCAGCAGCAGCGCACGGGAGGCGGGCACCAGGTGGCGCAGCGCCGAGGTGCTGACCACCTGCTGCGCGTTCGCCTGCTCGAGCATGAAGGCGATGCGCTCGGGCGGGAAATCCGTCGGCACCGGCACATAGGCCGCGCCGGCCTTGAGCACGCCCAGCTGCGCCACCACGGCCTCGATCGACCTGTCGAGCACCAGCCCCACGTTGTCGCCCGCACGCACGCCCAGGTGCTGCAGGCGCTGCGCGAGCTGGCCGGACTGGCGCTCCAGTTCGCCGTAGCTCATCTGCGCATCGCCTTGCGCGAGCGCCATGGCATCGGGCGCGGCCGCGGCCTGGCGCGCGAACAGGCCCACCACGGTGAGGCTCGGGTCAAGGGGAGCGGGGGGCGTGTTCCAGTCGGCGAGCTGGCGCGCGCGGTCGGCGGCGGGCAGGGTGCGGATCTCGCGGAGCGGGCATTCGGGCCGCTCGAGCAGATCGGCGGCGGTGTCGACAATGGCTGCCAGCAGCTGCTGCACCGATGCCGCGTCCAGCAGGCTTGCTGCCGCGCTGGCGTGAAGGCGCGGCGTATCCGATGCGGTGGTGCTCAGCCAGAGGAGGAGAGGGGCCTGGACGCCGTCGACGCCGGGGTCGCAGCCCAGCCAGAGAACTTTCGGCGATGGCTCCGGCGAGCCTGCCGAGCCCGCGGTAGCCGCCTGGCGCCGTTCCTGGTCGAGCGAGGCCAGCCAGGTGCGGGCCGATTCGGACGGATCCGGCTGCTGTTCGCCGAGCCAGCGCGCCTGGAGCAGGAGCCACGCCGCCGCAAAGGGGGCGTCGGGCAGCTGGCCGGTGGCGTCGAGCCATTGCGTCCAGCGCAGCGTGCCCTGCTCCCCGAGCGCCACCGAGTCCTGGATCCGTTCGTCCGGCCTGTCCGAATTGAGGCGCGAAACGAACAGATCATCCAATGAAAGTCGGGGGGGCGCGGATGGCGCCGGATCGGCTATTTGAATTTTCATAGAAAAAACGGAAGAAAGAATGCATGCAATAGATGGGATTCATGAATTGGCAATTGGCCAATAAAAATTCATTAGTACGTTAGTTTCTATTTCGAGGCAATCCTAGAGGCTTTGTCTGGCGCGGTGTTGATCAAAGTTTGTCAGGTTACATTCCCGAATCATTCGTTACATACTCGTACTACCTCATATCGCTCGAACAGGGTAACCAGCGCCCATTTCGGGCGCCTTTCCCCGATTCCGCCCGAACGGAGGAGCAGGCGTTTTCACGGAAGGCATTGGCCCAGGGAACTCACTGTAGGAATTGCGCCGCTGCCGCGCATGAGCAATGCGCCCCCTCCAGAGGGAGACAAGCGCCCCCGGCCGCACTGCTTGCGACCATGACAAAGCGCCTGTCGAAAACATGGCAAACCGCTGCTGCGCAAGCCGAATACATCTGCAAAATGGGGAGGCGGGGTAGAGGCGAGACAGGGGAGTGCCGGCAGCCCGGCATCACCTGCGCCAGATGCCGCAGCCGGTCTGCCGGGAGCAGATTGGGTGGGGCCGCGAAGCGCAATGGATGTAATCGCTACCCGCGCGGGGCAAGGTAGCCATTAATTGACTTGGCTTCGGGTGAATATGAAGATATTCCCCGAGGGGGCGCCGCAGTTGTGTAACTCCAGGGTGGTCGGCTGCCTCGCCGATTGACAGGATTCAGGCCGATTTTTTTGTAAATTTAATAAATCAATCGGGTTTGTGGCGTTTTGATAGCAATTCAAGGCCTGGAGGTCCGCAGCAAATCCGAAAAGCGCCGGCTCTTGCCGGGAGTTCGTCCGTGCGGCACCCGAATCGCCAGGGGTGCATTTCAGCCAATGAGGAAACCAGCCCATGCTTCCCAACCTGCTGCCCTTGCGTCACCGCGCCGAAGCCTACAGGCGCAAGTTCCTGGTCAACGAGACCGAGAACCTCTTCATGGGCTCCTTCGAGAGCTTTGCCGCCGCCGAGGCCGGCGCGCCGGAGTCGAAGGCCGTCGGCTACAGCAACGCCAAGGCGGCCGGCGAGCTCTACACCCACCAGATCTACTTCTACGACTACCCCGGCCTTTTCTGGCTCGGGAGATCGTTCGACGAGGGCATGCGGCGCGTGTTCGACCTGGGCGGCCACGTGGGCATCAAGTACTACGCATTCCGCCGCGTCCTGCCTTACCCCGACAGCCTGCGCTGGACGGTCTGCGACGTGCCCGGGGTGGTGCAGTCAGGCAAGGAGCTGGCCGTGCAGCGCGACGCCACCGCGCAGCTGGACTTCACCACCGACTACCAGGGCGCCAGCGGCTGCGACGTGCTCTTTGCCTCGGGCAGCCTGCAGTATTTGCCGCAGCGCATCGCCGAGATCCTGTCGGGGCTTGCCGTGAAGCCCAGGCGCATCGTGCTGAACACGACGGCCGTGCACCCCGAGCGCACCATCTACACGATCAACAGCATCGGCATCGCGTTCTGCCCCTACCGCATCCAGCACGTCGAGGAGCTGTGGGCCGAACTCAGGGATGCCGGCTACAAGCGCCGCGATGCCTGGCGCAACGAAGGCAAGCCGATCGAGGTGCCGTTCGTCGAGGGCGGCGACAAGCCCTACTACGCGGGCTGCTGCTTCGATCTGGCGGGATAGTGGGTACCTAGGTACCATCTCCATCTGTTACTCGGCCCCCTGGTTGCGCCAGCCTCGGCGGCCCGAGCCCCCGGCCTTCCGACCCGCTTCGGAGGGCCTCCTTGCTTTAGTGCTTAAGTTGGCGTCTTCGCTACAACGCGGCTGGCTTGCGTCCGACAAGCCAACGCGGCAGGGAAAGACTTTTTTCGAAATTCACGCGAAGGAACATTTCGGCAACAACACCAATCGAGGGATCCGCATGCCTTTGACTTTCCTGATGAGCCTCCAGCACGTACCGCTGCCCAAGAAAGTAGTGACTCCCGCAGACGTTCGACACGTGTCCGTCCTCAAGGCAACGGGCCTGATCGAAGCTGAAATAGCGCCGGCGCTGGACGGCTCGGGCAAATACAAGAACGCACGCAACGCCATCGTGAAGCGCATCACCAAGGAGGGGATGGCCGAGATCAACAGGATGCGGACCGAGGAGAGCCGGTCGAAGCTTGCGCGGCGGCTGTGAGCGGCGTGCAGGCCGCGCAGGAGTGCGGGGCTGGTGGAGCGGGTGAAGGGAATCGAACCCTCGTATGAAGCTTGGGAAGCTGCCGTTCTACCATTGAACTACACCCGCAGCAGGCGCGGATTCTACCGTCAGTCCCGAGGGCGGGCCTCATTGCTTCGGATGACGCGGCGGCGGCTTGGATTGCCTACGCTGGCGCATCCCGTTGCCGCAAGGAAGCCCGCCATGTACGACCGCGTCATTCAGCTCGCCGGCTCCTTTGCTGCGGGTGCGCTGGCCTCCGGCGCCTTGCTGGCGTTCGCGGCAGGCAGTCCGCCTTCCAACGTCGTGGCCCCGCGCAGCATGGCCGCGGTGCCGCTGCCGGCCGTTGCAGGAGCGTCCCGGCTCGGTCTGCTGCGCAACGAAGCGGCCAGCGGGGACGAGCTTTCGAACTGGCAACTCTCCAATGCCTTGTTCGACAGGTACGACGCGAGCGGCGAGGCCGACGATCTCTACGAGGCCCTGATCTGGATGGAGAGGCGCCGGGATGTGTCCGGCAATGCGCAACTGATCGCGCGCGTCGTCGACCGCTACTGTGGGCAGCGCGTGGTGCGCTGGCACTGGTTCTGCGTCGAGGGCGAGTGATTCCCCAGGCAATGCCGACATCACCAGGAGCAGACATGGACTTCCTCAGGATCTTTCACGCAGCAGCACTCTTGGGGCTCGGCGCGGCCGGCGCCGGGTGCGGGCAGGGCCAGCCATCGGCCGGGCCTGCGGGTGCCGAGGCCGGCCACGTGGTGGCGGCAGTGAACGCGAAGGTGGCCGCGGAGCGCGTGGACAGCTACATCGGCGCGGTCTTCTCGCAGCAGCAGCAGGCACTTTCCCTCAAGGCGCCGGAGCCGGACGCCCCGGGCTTTTGAGAGGAGGCGAGCCATGAAGCCCGATTGCTCCCGCATGATGCTTTTTGCGGCCGTGCCGCTGGCCCTGGCCGCGTCGATGGCAGCTGCGCAGTCGGGCATGGACAAACCGGCCTCGATGCCGCTTGCCGAACTCAAGCAGGCCTACCTGGCCTGCGACCGCACGGCGACCCGCCAGATGCTGGACATGGAATCCGCGGCGCGCTGCTCGTTCATTGGCGAAGCACTGCAGGATCGCGCCTTCGACGGCAGCTTCGACCGGCTGCTGGCCTGGTGGCGCACCGAAAAGCAGCTGGCTGCCGCCGTGCAAACCGCGGAACAGCCGCTCGTGCGCGAAGGGCAGTGAAGGGAAGGCGCCCCGGGGCAGGTCGCCCCGCCGCGCGCCACCGGGTCAGCGCCGGAAAACCGAAGGCTCGTTCTGCCCCCGTGCCGCTGCAAGGCACTTGCTCGCCGCCTCCGCAGCCTCCTGCCTCAGTTGCTGATCGAGCGCGTCGGGCGCGGGCCCGAGGTCGCGGAAGTAGGCGATCTGCTTCCTGTGCAGGTCGCTCGCCGCGTCGCGGGAGCGCTGCTCCAGTTCCTTCCACAGCCGCAGGTACGCGACGGTGGCGGGCACGAGCTCCGGTGCAGCCGGCGCACCCGGCGCACCCGGGACGAGGTCGGCGCCGATATCGATCTCGTCCGCATGCGCGAACTGTTCCTCGGCCCATGCCGGCTGGGGCTGTATGTTCCCGGCGTGGGCCTCTTCGCCGATGCCGGCGGCAAACCAGCGGTAGGTATTCTTACGTTTGCCGACGCGGCCCGTGGTTCGCACGAACAGGTAGCCCGCTGTCGCGTTTCCCGTTTCATCGACCGGTATGCCGGCTGCCCGAAGCGCCTCGACCCTCTCGTCGACGCTCAAGTAGAAGGACAACTGCAACGTGACTGTTGCGTTGTGAATGACCTGATGGACCATTGCTCCGCTCACATTGGTTGGCAAAGGGCGAAGCATCCCTTTCCCGGCCTCGCAAGTGAAGACATGAAAGAGGCAAAAAGTGTGAATTTTTTCACTAATTGCAAAGAAAGTTTGCGGTCGTGAACCCTCAGCGCAGGAAGACGTGCTCCATGAACTGCCGGATCGGGTATTGCACCACGGCCTGCACGCCGGCCGGCAGTTCCAGCGGCCGCATCAGCATCTTGAGCGTGGCGCCCGGGCTCAGGTGGGTGCGCACGGTGCTGTTCATGCGCGCGCTCAGCTGCTGGATGTAGGCCGTGTCGGCGGCCCGCCCGGGCGAGCGGGCGCGCACCACGTGGCGGATGGCGCAGTCGGCGTCCTCGCTCTTGAGTTCCAGCGTGCGCCGGCCGATGGTGCCCAGCACGCGGAAGCGGCCCAGCCCTTCCTGTTGCCGGTAGCGCCGGAAAAAACGGTAGAAGTGCTTGTAGTGGCTGACTTCGTCGGCCGCGATGCGGCTTGCCAGGTCACGCAGCACCGGTTCGGTGGTGCTGCGCGCCAGCGCCCGGTAGTAGCTGGCGGTGCCGGTCTCGATCACGCAGCGCGCGGCCAGCTCGAGCCCGCGCGTCGGCGCGAGCAGCTCCACCTTGCAGTAGGTGGCGTATTCCTCCAGGAAGCTGCGGTAGGCGCCTTCCCAGTCGAATTCGGGCCAGACGTGGGACACGTAGGCGCGCAAGGCCCGGCCATGCTGCAGTTCCTCGGCTTCCCATTGGTGGGTGAGCCAGGCGGTGACCTCGTCGTCGCCGCGGAAGAAGTCGACCAGGTTCTGGGTGTACAGGTCCGAGCCGCTTTCGACGAACGAGGCGCAGGCCACGAGATAGAAGAGATTTTCGTCCCGGCGGACCTCCGGCCGCGCGATGCGGGAGAAATCCAGGTCCTCGATCTTCCAGTGTGCTGCCTCATGGCCTGCCATGCATGCTCCTTGATTCACGTTGAAATGAATGGGACGAAGCCGGGCGCATTTGGTTCTGCGCGCTAATTCCCATATTAGCTTTGGCACCCGGGCGGCGCTGGCGCCTCCTGGCGAAGGCGCGGCCCGCAAGCGAAACCTATAATCGATTGTTCAAGCAAATCAAGCAGTCAGGTCGGTTCGCCGCAGTGGTTTCGACGAGAGGGTCGCCATCGCCAGGCCGCCCTCGACAGAAGACGAAATCCAAAGATGAGCCAGCCCACAATCACGGTCGCGGACATCCGCAAGACCTTTCTCGATTTCTTCGCTTCCAAGGGCCACACGGTGGTGGCCTCCAGCTCGCTGGTGCCGGGCAACGATCCCACGCTCATGTTCACCAACTCGGGCATGGTGCAGTTCAAGGACGTGTTCCTCGGCGAAGACAAGCGCCCCTACGTGCGCGCCGCCTCGGTCCAGGCGTGCCTTCGCGCCGGCGGCAAGCACAACGACCTGGAGAACGTGGGCTACACCGCGCGCCACCACACCTTCTTCGAGATGTTGGGCAACTGGAGCTTCGGCGACTACTTCAAGCGCGAATCGCTCACCTGGGCCTTCGAGCTGCTCACCAAGGTCTACAAGCTGCCGGCCGAGAAGCTCTGGGCCACGGTCTACATCGAGGACGACGAGGCCTACGACATCTGGACCAAGGACATCGGCCTGCCGCCCGAGCGCGTGGTGCGCATCGGCGACAACAAGGGCGGGCGCTACATGTCCGACAACTTCTGGATGATGGCCGACACGGGTCCCTGCGGGCCGTGCTCCGAGATCTTCTACGACCACGGTCCCGAGATCCCCGGCGGTCCGCCCGGTTCGCCCGATGAAGACGGCGACCGCTACATCGAGATCTGGAACAACGTGTTCATGCAGTTCGACATGCAGCCCGACGGCTCGGTCAAGAAGCTGCCCGCGCCCTGCGTCGACACCGGCATGGGCCTGGAGCGCCTGGCCGCGATCCTGCAGCACGTGCACAGCAACTACGAGATCGACATCTTCGACGCGCTCATCAAGGCCGCCGCGCGCGAGACGGGCGAGAAGGACCTGGGCAACAACTCGCTCAAGGTGATTGCCGACCACATCCGCGCCACCTCGTTCCTGGTGGCCGACGGCGTCATTCCGTCGAACGAAGGCCGCGGCTACGTGCAGCGCCGCATCGTGCGCCGCGCCATTCGCCACGGCTACAAGCTGGGCCAGAAGAAGCCCTTCTTCCACAAGCTGGTGCCCGACCTCGTGAAGCTCATGGGCGAGGCCTACCCCAAGCTGGTGGCCGACGAGAAGCGCATCACCGAAACCCTCAAGGCCGAGGAAGAACGCTTCTTCGAGACGCTGGCCAACGGCATGGAAATCCTCGACGCGGCCCTGGCCGGCGACGCCAGGACGCTGCCGGGCGAGGTCGCCTTCAAGCTGCACGACACCTACGGCTTTCCGCTCGACCTGTCGGCCGACGTGTGCCGCGAGCGCGGCGTGAGCGTGGACGAGGCCGGCTTCAATGCCGCCATGGAAAAGCAGAAGGCCGCAGGCCGCGCCGCCGGCAAGTTCAAGATGGACCGCAACGTCGAATACGGCGGCGCGGGCAACGTCTTCACGGGCTACGAACACCTCGAAGAAAACGCCAAGGTCGTGGCGCTGTACTTCGAAGGCGCGGCCGTGCAGCAACTGAAGGAAGGCCAGCCCGGCATCGTGGTGCTCGACACCACGCCTTTCTATTCGGAGAGCGGCGGCCAGGTCGGCGACCAGGGCGTGCTGGTGGCCGAGGGCGTGCAGTTCGGCGTGGATGACACGCAGAAGATCAAGGCCGACGTGTTCGGCCACCACGGCACGCAGACCCAGGGCACGCTCAAGGTGGGCGACACGGTCAAGGCCGCGGTCGACACCGCGCGCCGCGCCGCCACCATGCGCAACCACTCGGTCACGCACCTGATGCACAAGGCCCTGCGCGAAGTGCTGGGCGCGCACGTGCAGCAGAAGGGCTCGCTAGTCGATGCCGACAAGACGCGCTTCGACTTCGCGCACAACGCGGCCGTCACGCACGACCAGATCCTCGAGATCGAGAAGCGCGTGAACGCCGAGATCCTGGCCAACACCGAGACGCATGCGCGCGTGATGGACATGGAGTCGGCCCAGAAGACCGGCGCCATGATGCTGTTCGGCGAGAAGTACGGCGAGAGCGTGCGCGTGCTCGACATCGGCTCCAGCCGCGAGCTCTGCGGCGGCACCCACGTGGGCCGCACGGGCGACATCGGCCTGTTCAAGATCGTGAGCGAAGGCGGCGTGGCCGCCGGCGTGCGCCGCATCGAGGCCGTCACCGGCGCCAATGCGCTCGGCTACCTGCAGGAGCTCGAAGCCACGGTGCAGAGCGTGGCCGCCACGCTCAAGTCGCCCGCTGCCGAGCTGCAGGGCCGGCTCGTGCAGGTGCTGGAGCAGGTGAGGGCGCTGGAGCGCGAAGTGGGTTCGCTCAAGGGCAAGCTCGCGTCGTCCAAGGGCGACGAGCTCCTGGCGCAGGCGGTCGACGTCAACGGCATCAAGGTGCTGGCGGCCAAGCTCGACGGCGCCGACGCCAAGACGCTGCGCGACACCATGGACAAGCTCAAGGACAAGCTCAAGACGGCGGTGGTCGTGCTGGCCGCGGTCGACGGCGCCAAGGTGCAGGTGGCTGCGGGCGTCACGAGCGACACGGTCGGCAAGGTCAAGGCCGGCGAGCTGGTCAACTTTGTCGCGCAGCAGGTGGGCGGCAAGGGCGGCGGCAAGGCCGACATGGCCATGGCCGGCGGCACCGATGCCGCGGGCTTGCCGGCGGCGCTCCAATCGGTGCAAGCCTGGGTGGCGGAACGCACCTGATGGCCCGAGCCGAGGTGCCCGGCCGGCCTCCCGGCGAAGTGCTGGTGATGGGGGCGGGCACCATCGGCTGCTTCGTGGGCGGCAGCCTGGCGGCGGCCGGCGTGCCGGTCACTTTCGTCGGCCGTCCGCGCGTGCTGCAGGGCCTGGCCGAACACGGCCTGGCGCTCAGCGACCTGGAAGGCGGCACGCGCCGCCTGCCGGCCGCGAGCCTTCGGCTGAGCGAGCAGGTGCCCGTCGGCGCGATGCCGTCGCTGGTGCTGCTGTGCGTGAAGAGCGGTGCCACGGCCAGTGCCGCCGCCGAACTGGCTTTTGCGCTGCCCGCGGGCACGCTGGTCGTCTCGCTGCAGAACGGCATCTCCAACTGCGCCTCGGCGTCGCGCGTGGGGCCCACGCTCCAGGTGCTGCCGGGCATGGTGCCCTACAACGTGGCCGAGATCGGGCCCGGTGCCTTCCACCGCGGAACGGCCGGCCGGCTGGCGGCGCAGGACGATGCGGCGCTGCGGCCCTGGCTGCCAGTCTTCGCGCGGGCCGGCGTACCGCTCGACCTTTACCCTGACCTGCTGCCCGTGCAGTGGGGCAAGCTGCTGCTCAACCTCAACAACCCGGTCAATGCGCTCTCGGGCCTGCCGCTGCGCGACGAGCTGCTGCAGCGCGGCTACCGGCGCTGCTTTGCGGCGCTGATCGACGAGGCGCTCGGCGTGCTGGGCAGCGCCGGCATCGCGCCCGCGCAGGTGGCCGCGGTGCCGGCGCAGCGGCTGTCGGCGGTGCTGCGGCTGCCCGACTGGCTGTTTCGCATCGTGGCGGCGCGCATGCTGCGCATCGATGCCAAGGCCCGCTCGAGCATGGCCGACGACCTGGCGCTCGGGCGCCGCACCGAGATCGATGCGCTCAGCGGCGAGGTCGTGCGCCTTGCGCAGGACCAGGACTTGGAGGCGCCGCGCAACGCAAGGATGTTCGCGCTGCTCGAGGAGTGGCCCGCGCAGCCCCGGCGCTGGACGGCACGGCAATTGCAAGACGCACTGGGCCTGTCGTAGCGCGGACGCTGTACCCTCTGGGGCCATCGGTGCGCATGGTTTCAAGGGAGTGTTTTCATGCAGGTTCTGATCCTCGGCAGCGGTGTCATCGGCACCTCGGTGGCGTACTACCTGGCGCGCGCCGGCCATGACGTGACGGTGCTCGAGCGCCAGCCCGCGCCCGCGCTCGAAACCAGCTTCGGCAACGCGGGCGAGGTGTCGCCCGGCTACTCCGCGCCCTGGGCCGGGCCCGGCGTGCCGCTCAAGGCCATCAAGTGGATGCTCATGCAGCACAGCCCGCTGGTGATCAAGCCCATGCTCGATCCGGCCATGTGGCGCTGGGGCCTGTCGATGCTGTGCAATTGCACGCAGGCGCGCTACGAGCTCAACAAGGGCCGCATGGTGCGGCTTGCCGAATACAGCCGCGACTGCCTGAAGGCGCTGCGCACCGACACCGGCATCCGCTATGACGAGCGTGCGCTCGGCACCCTGCAGCTCTTTCGGACCCAGCAGCAGCTCGACGGCATCGCCAAGGACGTGGAGGTGCTCCAGGCCTCCGGCGTACCCTACCAGGTGCTCGACCGCGAAGGCTGCGTGCAGTACGAGCCGGCGCTCGCGGCCGTCAAGAGCAAGTTCGTCGGCGGGCTGCGCCTGCCGGGCGACGAGACCGGCGACTGCTTCAAGTTCACGCAGGCGCTGGCCGTGCTGGCCGAGGCGGCCGGCGCGAAGTTCCGCTTTGGCGTGGCCATCCAGGCCATCGAGCACGATGCCGGCGGCGTCACGGCCGTGCGCACCGATGCCGGCCGCTTCACGGCCGACCGCTACGTGGTGGCGCTCGGCAGCTACTCGCCGGCCATGGTCAAGCCACTGGGCATCGACCTGCCGGTGTACCCGGTCAAGGGCTTCTCGATCACCGTGCCCATCTCCGACGTCAGCGGCGCGCCCGAATCCACCGTGATGGACGAGACCTTCAAGGTGGCCGTCACGCGGCTGGGCGAGCGCATCCGCGTGGGCGGCACCGCGCAGCTCTCGGGCTTCGACCTGCGGCTCGATGCGAAGCGGCGCGACACGCTCGAGCACGTCGTGACCGATCTCTTTCCGAAGGGCGGCAATGTGCGCGACGCCTCCTTCTGGACCGGCCTGCGCCCCATGACGCCCGACGGCACGCCGGTGATCGGTGCCACGCGCATTCCCAACCTGATGCTGAGCACCGGCCACGGCACGCTCGGCTGGACCATGGCGGCCGGCACCGGCCGCGTGATGGCCGACCTGATCGATGGCCGAAACCCCGCCATCGACATGGAAGGCCTGACGGTGGCGCGCTACGGCGCCTGAGCCGGGCAGCCGGACAACCCGCCTGAAAACCACCCGCCGTCCGCGCGGCGGGCCGCGGCCGTGCGCGCCGGATTCAAGGGTTTGTACCTAGATTGACGAAGCCATTGGTACTCGGTATTCTTCGTCTCGTTCCATTAATAAATCACTGTTTCATTAGTGAAACATACAGATCCACCCCACGAACGCCATGCCATCCACACGCCGACAAGCCATTGCAGCCGCGCTCGCCCTCGGCGTCGCCTGCGCCACGGGGCCCGCCAGGGCCGAGAGCAGCTATCCGAGCAAGCCGATCACGCTGGTCGTCGCCTATCCGGCCGGCGGCGACACCGACGCGCTGGCGCGGCTCTTCGCCGAGAAGCTGTCGGCGCGCGTGGGCCAGCCCGTGGTGGTCGACAACCGCCCCGGCGCCAGCGGCATCATCGGCAGCGCCTATGTCTCGAAGGCGCAGCCCGACGGCTACACGCTGCTGCTTTCGCCCAGCACCTTCTCGATCGCGCAGCTGGTGCTCAAGACGGGCGGCACCTCGGGCTACGACGTGCTGAACGGCTTCACGCCGATCGTGCAGACCGGCAGCCAGCCGCTGTTCCTGGTGGCGGGCGGCGCCAGCGGCCTCGCAAGCGCCAAGGACCTGGTGGCCGCGGCCAAGGGCGGCAAGCCGCTGACCTTTGCGAGCCCGGGCAGCGGCTCGCCGATGCACATCCTGGGCGAGATGTTCAACCGCGCCGCGGGCGTGAGCCTCGGGCACGTGCCCTACAAGGGCGTGGCGCCGGCGGTCAACGACGTGCTGGGCGGCCACGTGCCCGCCACCTTCATCACGCTGGGCCCGGTGGCGCCGTACCTTGCCAACGGCAAGATGCTGCCGCTCGCGGTGGCCTCGCACGAGCGCTCGGCGCTCGCGCCCAAGGTGCCGACGCTGCAGGAGCTCGGCTACAAGGACGTGGAGGTCACGGCCTGGAACGGCCTCTGGGGCCCGCGCAACCTGCCGCCCGAGATCGTCAAGACGCTCAACGCCCACTTCAACGAGATCCTGAAGATGCCCGAGATCGTCTCGCGCATGGCCGTGCTGGGCACCACGCCCGTGGGCGGCAGCGCCGACGTGCTCGGCAAGACCAACGCCGCGGACTTTGCGCGCTTCGGCAAGGTCATCAAGGAGCTCGGCATCCAGGCCGACTGAAAAAGCACCATGACCGAACCCAAAGCCGTTCCCGATCCCTCGAGCCTGCAAGCCCTGCTGGCCGAGCTGCCCGCCAACCTGCTGGCGGGCCGCCGCATCCTCGTGACCGGCGGCGCGCGCGGGCTGGGGCTTGCGTTTGCGCAGTGCATCGCGGCGGCCGGCGCGCAGGTGGTGCTGGCCGACATCCTCGGCGAGCTGGCCCAGGGCGAAGCCAAGGCGCTGCGCGATGCCGGCCACCGGGCGCATGCGCTGGAAGTCGACCTGTCGGAGCCGGCCTCGATCGAAGCCTGCGCCGCGGAAGCGCTTCGCCTGCTCGGTGGGCTCGACGGCCTCGTCAACAACGCGGCCATCACCAACTCGGGCGGACGCGATGCGCACCAGCTCGACGTCGGCACCTGGGACCGCGTGATGAACGTCAACGTGCGCGGCACCTGGCTCATGGGCCGGGCCTGCCGCCCCGCGCTTGCTGCCAGCGGGCGCGGCGCGGTGGTCAACCTCGCGTCCGACACCGCGCTGTGGGGCGCGCCCAACCTGCTGGCCTATGCGTCGAGCAAGGGCGCCGTCATTTCCATGACGCGCTCGCTGGCGCGCGAGTGGGGCGGCGACAACATCACGGTGAACGCCGTGGCGCCCGGCCTCACGCTGGTGGAAGCCACCGAGTACGTGCCGATGGCCCGCCACCAGAAGTACCTCGAAGGCCGCGCCATCCCGCGCGAGCAGCAGGCCGCCGATGTCTGCGGTGCCACGCTGTACCTGCTTTCCGGCCTCGCGCGCTTCGTGACGGGCCAGCTGCTGGCCGTCAACGGCGGCTTTGCGATGCACTGATTCAAATTTTTTTCCGACGAATGGAGTGAACACGATGAGCGATTTGTCCGAACAGCAGAAGATCACCGATACCGCCGGCAGCACGCTGGCGCAGCCCGAAGGCAGCAGCCTGGCCGAGTGGATGAACAGCCGCATCGCGCGCTACGAAACCCGCAAGTACGACTGGGATGCGCTCAAGTTCCAGGCCGACCTCGACCCCAAGTTCCGCCGCGCGCAGATGCGCTACGTGGGCACCGGCGGCACCGGCGTTGCGAAGGACGTCAACACCGTGCCGGCCGAGCACTTCACCTTCTCCACCATGGTGATCCCGGCCGGCCATGAAGGCCCGCCGCACCTGCACACCGACGTGGAGGAAGTGTTCTTCCTGATCCGCGGCAAGCTCAAGGTGGTGATCGAAAAAGACGGCGAACGCTTCGAAACCATCATGACGGACCGCGACCTGATCTCGGTGCCGCCCGGCGTGTACCGCGAAGAAATCAACATCGGCGACGAAGACGCGCTGATGTGCGTGATGCTCGGCGCCAAGAAGCCCGTGACGCCGACTTATCCGGCCGACCATCCGCTCGCGAAGATCAAGCGCTGAAGAAAAAGAAAGAGGCCATGAACGACGCCACCGCCACCCACGCGCAGAGCGCCTTGCCCGCTTCCGAGCTGGCGCTGCTGGAGGCCCGCTTTCCGGCGCGCGCCGTGCCGGTCGGCGGCGGTGCCGTGGTGTCGGTGCGCGAATGCGGCGCGGGCCCGGCCATCGTCTGCCTGCACGGCATCGGCTCGGGTGCGGCCTCGTGGCTCGGCCTTGCCTTGCAGCTCGCGCCGCAGGCCCGCGTGATCGCGTGGGATGCGCCGGGCTATGGCGCATCGACGCCGCTCGCGCCTGCGGCGCCTTCCGCGGCCGACTACGCGCAGCGGCTGCACGGCCTCTTCGATGCGCTCGACATCCAGTCCTGCGTGCTGGTCGGCCATTCGCTCGGCGCGATCACGGCGGGCTGCGCGGCGGGCAAGGATTCTGCCCTGGCTTCGCGCATCCGGCGCCTCGTGCTCGTCAGCCCCGCGGCCGGCTATGGCGCCCCGCAGCGCGAGGAAGCCCGCCGCAAGGTGCGCGCCGAGCGGCTTGCCACGCTCGACGAACTCGGCATTGCCGGCATGGCCGCGAAGCGCGCAGGCCGGCTCGTGTCCGCCGGCGCCAGCGAACGCGCGCGCCAGTGGGTGCAATGGAACATGGCGCAGCTGAGCGACGGCGGTTATCGCCAGGCCGTCGAGCTGCTGTGCAATGCCGACCTGCTGGCCGACCTGCCGCCCGCCATGCCGGTGCGCGTGGCCTGCGGCGCGCTCGATGCCGTCACCACGCCAGAGGCCTGCGCCGAAGTCGCGCGCCGCTGCGGCGTGCCGCTCGAATCGATTGCCGATGCCGGCCATGCGAGCTACGTGGAGCAGCCGCAGGCCGTTGCCGCATTGCTGCGCGAAGTGCTGGCCGCCTGACAGAAGACACACGACAAGACAACCAAAGGGAAGAACGAACCACCATGGCCACCCACGACAACGAGACAATGGAAGAGGGCGGCGAGCGCTACAACGTGCCGGCGCTCGAACGGGGCCTGCGCGTGCTGTGCGAGTTCAGCCGCGAGAGCCGCACGCTCTCCGCGCCTGAACTGGGGCGCCGCCTCGACCTGCCGCGCTCGACCGTGTTCCGGCTTCTCACCACGCTGGAGAACATGGGTTTCCTCGAGCGCGCCGAAGGCGGGCGCGACTACCGCCTGGGCCTGGCCGTGCTGCGCCTGGGCTTCGAATACCTGGCCTCGCTGGAGCTCACGCAGCTGGGCGCGCCGCTGCTCAACCGCCTGTGCGACGAGCTGCGCACGCCCTGCAACCTGGTGGTGCGCGACGGCCGCTCCATCGTCTACGTGGCCAAGGTGGCGCCGCCCACGCCGTTCGCAAGCTCGGTCACCGTGGGCACGCGCCTGCCGGCCCATGCCACGGTGCTCGGCCGCGTGCTGCTCGAAGACCTCACGCTGCCGCAGCTGCGCGCGCTCTACCCGGAAGACAGGCTCGAGACCTTCTCGCCGAGCACGCCCACCACCGTGAGCGAGCTGTTCGACATGGTGCAGGCCGACCGCACGCGCGGCTACGTGCTGGGCGAAGGCTTCTTCGAATCGAACATCTCCAGCATCGCGGCGCCGGTGCGCGACCACAGCGGCCACATCGTGGCGGCGCTGGGCGCCACCATCACCTCGGGCCACATCGAGGAGAACCGCATGGACGAGATGGTGCAGCGCGTGCGCGCCACCGCCGAAGAAATTTCGGGCCTCCTGAACTATTCGCCCGCCCGCGCGCAAAAGGTGGTGCCGCTTCGCAGCGCATGAACCACGCCATGACACAGCCATCTACTTCTTCTTCCTTCTTTGCCGCCGACGCACTGGCGGGCCGCGTGGCCGTGGTCACGGGCGGTTCCTCGGGCATCGGCCTGGCCACGGTCGAGCTGCTGCTCGAATGCGGCGCCGCGGTGGCGCTGTGCGGCCGCAATGCCGGGCGGCTCGACAGCGCGGTGGCCGGCCTGCGCGAGAAGCACGCGGGCGCGCGGCTCTTCGCGCAGCCCTGCGACGTGCTCGACGGCCCCTCGGTGCGCGCCTTTGCGGCCGCCAGCGAGGCCGCGCTCGGCCCGGCCTCGATGCTGGTCAACAACGCGGGGCAGGGGCGCGTCTCCACCTTCGCCGACACCGACGACGCGGCCTGGACCGAAGAGCTCAAGCTCAAGTTCTTCTCGGTCATCAACCCCACGCGTGCCTTCCTGCCGCAGCTCGCGGCGCAGCGCATCGTGCACGGCGACGCCGCCATCGTCTGCGCCAACTCGCTGCTCGCGCGCCAGCCCGAGCCGCACATGGTCGCCACCTCGGCCGCGCGCGCCGGCCTGCTGAACCTCGTGCGCTCGATGGCCACCGAATTCGCGCCGCAGGGCGTGCGCGTGAACGGCATCCTGATCGGCCTGGTCGAGTCGGGCCAGTGGCGCCGCCGCTTCGAGGCGCGCGAAGACAAGTCGCAGGACTGGGCCGCATGGAGCGGCCAGCTCGCGCAGAACAAGCACATTCCGCTGGGCCGCCTGGGGCTTCCGACCGAAGCCGCGCGCGCCATTCTTTTTCTTGCTTCACCGCTCGCGTCGTACACGACCGGCAGCCACATCGATATCTCTGGAGGCCTTTCGCGCCATGCATAACCCCAACAACAACAACACGGTCACGGTCGGCGCAGTCGTCGCGGCCTTTCTCGAACAGTGCGGCGTCAAGGCGGCCTTCGGCGTGATCTCGATCCACAACATGCCGATCCTCGATGCCTTCGCGCAGCGCGGCGCGATCCGCTTCGTGCCCGCGCGCGGCGAGGCCGGCGCCGGCAACATGGCCGACGCCTATGCGCGCTCCACGGCCAGCCTGGGCGTGTGCCTCACGAGCACGGGCCCGGCGGCCGGCAACATCGCGGGCAGCATGGTCGAGGCTTTGACGGCCGGTGCGCCGCTCTTGCACATCACGGGGCAGATCGAGACGCCGTATCTCGACAAGGGCATGTCGTACATCCACGAGGCACCCGACCAGCTGACCATGCTCAAGGCGGTGTCGAAGGCGGCCCTGCGCGTGCGCAGCGTGGAGACGGTGCTCGGCACGCTCAAGCGCGCGGTGCAGCTTGCGTTGACGGCGCCGACCGGCCCGGTGAGCGTGGAGATTCCAATCGACATCCAGTCGGCGCTCACGACCATGCCTGCCGACCTGTCGCCGCTGCCCATCGAGCGGCCCGTGCCTTCCGCGGCCTCGCTCGACGCGCTGGCCGCTCGCCTTGCAGCCGCCAGGCGCCCGATGCTGTGGGTCGGCGGCGGCGCGCGCCATGCGGGCGCTGCCATCCGCCGGCTGCAGAAGCTCGGCTTCGGCGTGGTCACGACCACGCAGGGCCGCGGCACGGTGCCCGAGGACGAAGCGGGTTCGCTCGGCTCCTACAACATCCACAAGCCGGTCGAGGCGCTGTACCAGCGCTGCGACGCAATGCTGGTCGTCGGCTCGCGGCTGCGCGGCAATGAAACGCTCAAGTACGAATTGAAGCTGCCGCGCCCGCTGCTGCGCATCGATGCCGACGCCGCCGCCGAAGGCCGCGGCTACGCCACCGACCTGTTCGTCTGCGGCGATTCCGCGCTGGCGCTCGAAGGCCTGGCCGACCGCCTCGAGGCCGCGAAGTACAAGGCCGACCCCGAACTGCTCGCCGACCTGCGCGCCGCGCACGAACAGGCCGTGGCCTCGCTGACCGACGGCCTCGGCCCCTATGCCGCGCTCGTGAAGGAACTGCAGGCCGCAGCCGGCCGCAACTTCAACTGGGTGCGCGATGTCACGGTGTCGAACAGCACCTGGGGCAACCGCGAGCTGCGCATCTTCGAGCCGAGCGCGGGCGTGCATGCCACGGGCGGCGGCATCGGCCAAGGCATGCCGATGGCCATTGGCGCGGCCATTGGCGCGGCCGAGACGGGCTCGGGCCGCAAGACCTTCTGCCTGGCCGGCGACGGCGGCTTCATCCTGAACCTCGGCGAACTCGCAACGGCGGTGCAGGAGCAGGCCGACATGCTGATCGTGCTCATGAACGACAAGGGCTACGGCGTCATCAAGAACATCCAGGACGCGCAGTATGGCGGCCGCCGCTGCTATGCCGACCTGCACACGCCCGACTACGCGATGCTGTGCGCCTCGCTGGCGCTGCCGCATGCGCGCGTGCAGCGCATCGACGAACTGAGGGCGAAGCTCGGCGAGGCGCTGGCCAAGAAGGGCCCGTTCCTGCTCGAGATCGACATGCTGTCGATCGGCGAATTCAAGAGCGCCTTCGCCGGCCCGCCGACCAACACCGTGACGCAGATCCCGGCGCTCGGCAAGGCTGCGGCCACGTCGGTGGAGTGACGGGCGTGACCGCGCTGCGCGTTGCACTCATCGGCTGCGGTGCCATCGGCACCTCGGTGCTCGAACTGCTCGAGGGCGACACGGCCCTGGCGGTGGCGGCCATCGTCGTGCCTGAAGAAGGCGTGGCCGCTGCGCAGAGGCTTGTGCCCGGCGTGCCGGTTGCAAGCCGCGTGCCGGTTGCGGGCATCGACCTCGTGGTCGAGACGGCCGGGCATGCGGCCATCGAGGAGCATGTGCTGCCGGCGCTCGCACGCGGCACGCCGTGCATCGTGGCCTCGGTGGGCGCGCTGTCGGCCGCGGGCCTTGCCGAAAGGCTCGAAGCCGCCGCCACTGCCGGCCGCACCCAGGTGCAGCTGATCGCGGGCGCGATCGGTGCCATCGACGCGCTGGCGGCCGCGCGCATCGGCGGGCTGGGCAGCGTGCGCTACACGGGCCGCAAGCCGCCGCAGGCCTGGAAGGGCACGCCGGCCGAGCAGGGCCGCGACCTCGATGCGCTCACGCAGGAAACCGTCATCTTCGAAGGCAGCGCGCGCGAGGCGGCGCAGCTCTATCCCAAGAACGCCAACGTCGCGGCCACCGTGTCGCTCGCGGGGCTGGGGCTCGACAGGACGATGGTGCGGCTCATTGCCGATCCGGCCATCGCCGACAACGTGCACACGGTCGAGGCCGAGGGCGCCTTCGGCAGCTTCGAGCTGACCATGCGCAACAAGCCGCTTGCGGCCAATCCCAAGACCTCCGCGCTCACCGTCTACAGCGCGGTGCGCGCGCTGCGCAACCGGGCCGCGGCGCTCGCCATCTGAGCCATTCCCCACCATGATTTCTTCCGAACTTCTTCCGATCTGCGTTGCCGGCGAATGGCGCCTGGGCGGCGGCGACGTGTACGAGAGCCTCTATCCCGCCACGGGCGAGCCGATCGCGCGCCTCAGGGCCGCGAGCCTGGCCGATGTCGAGGAGGCCATCACGCGCGCCGACCACGCGTTCCGCAACAGCGGCTGGGCCCAGCGCCTGCCGCACGAGCGCGCCGCGGTACTGCACCGCGTGGCGCAGCTGATCCGCGAAGAGAGCGAAAGCCTTGCGCAGAAGCAGCGCCTGGACAACGGCAAGCCGATCAACGAAACGCGCAACCTCGTGGCCAGCGCCGCGGGCACCTTCCAGTTCTTCGCGGCTGCGCTCGAAACGCTCGAAGAAACCATCACGCCTTCGCGCGGCGCCTTCATCACGATGAGCCTGCACGAGCCCATGGGCGTCGTCGCCGCGATCACGCCGTGGAACTCGCCGATCGCGAGCGAAGCGCAGAAGCTCGCGCCGGCGCTGGCGGCCGGCAATGCGGTGGTCGTGAAGCCCGCCGAGGTCACGCCGCTGATGGCGCTGGAGCTCGCGCGCATCTGCGAGCAGGCCGGCGTGCCCAAGGGCATCGTCAGCGTGCTGCCAGGCAAGGGCTCGGTCATCGGCGATGCGATCACGAAGCATCCGCTGGTCAAGCGCGTGTCGTTCACGGGCGGCACCACCACCGGCAAGCACATCGCGCACATCGCGGCCGACAAGATGATGCCGGTGTCGCTGGAGCTGGGCGGCAAGTCGCCCACCATGGTGCTCGACGATGCGGACCTCGACCATGCGGTGAGCGGCGTGCTCTACGGCATCTTCAGCTCGTCGGGCGAATCGTGCATCGCGGGCTCGCGCCTCTTTGTGGCACGCGGCATCTACGACGAGTTCCTCACGCGGCTGGCCGAAGGCGCCAATGCCTTGCGCGTGGGCGACCCGGCTTCGGAGCGCACGCAGATGGGCCCGCTCATCACCGCCAGGCACCGCGAGGGCATCGAGCGCTATGTGGAGCTGGGCGTGTCCGAAGGCGGGCGCATCCGCACCGGCGGCGTGCGGCCCCATGGCGGCGACTACGACAAGGGCTACTTCTACCGGCCGACCATCATCGAGGGCCTGGACAACAGCGCACGCATCAGCCAGGAAGAGATCTTCGGCCCGGTCCTGGTCGCGATGCCCTTCGACGGCGAGGAGTCGCTGATCGCGCAGGCCAACGACAGCGTCTACGCGCTGGCCGCGGGCGTCTGGAGCCGCGACTTCAAGCGCGCCTGGAAGCTCGGCCGCGCAGTGCAGGCCGGCACCGTCTGGGTCAACACCTACAAGCAGTTCTCGGTCTCCACCCCCTTCGGCGGCTGGCGCGACAGCGGCCTCGGCCGCGAGAAAGGCCGCGAAGGCATCTTCCAGTACATGGAGCAAAAGAGCATGTACTGGGGCACCAACGAACAACCTCTGCCCTGGGCACTGACATGAGCGTACTTGGCATCGACCAGATCACCTACGGGGCGGACGACCTGCCCACCTGCCGCCGTTTCTTCGAAGACTGGGGCTTGGCGCTCAAGTCGGAAGCGGCCGACGAACTCGTCTTCGAATGCCTCAACGGCTGCAAGGTGGTCGTCGCGGCGTTGGACAAGGCGGGCCTGCCGAGCGCGATGGAAGAGGGCCCGACGCTGCGCGAAGTGGTGTGGGGCGTCGAAAGCGAGGCGGACCTCGATCGCTACGCCGCCGCCATCGCAAGGGACCCGGCCTTCTTCGATGGCACGGTCGACGGCGCGCGCCGCATCGGCTGCATCGATCCCAACGGCCTGGCCGTGCGGCTGCAGGTCAGCCGCAAGCATGCGGTCGAAGTCGACTGCGGCGCGATGAACACCTGGAATGCCAAGCCGCGCGTCAACCAGCCCGCACCGGTCTACGAACGCGCGACGCCGATCGAGGTCGGCCACGTGGTGTTCTTCGTGAGCGACGTGGCGGCCACCAGCGCGTTCTACGCGCAGCGCTTCGGCTTCATTTCGTCCGACAGCTATCCGAAGCGCGGCGCCTTCATGCGCTGCGCGCCGGAGGGCGGCCACCACGACCTGTTCCTGCTGCAGATCCCTTCGGGCAAGCGCGGACTCAACCACGTGGCCTTCACCGTGCGCGACATCCACGAGGTGTTCGGCGGCGGCCTGCACTTTTCGCGCCGCGGCTGGGAAACGCAGCTGGGCCCGGGGCGGCATCCGGTGTCGTCGGCCTACTTCTGGTACTTCAAGAATCCGGCCGGCGGCTTGATCGAGTACTACGCGGACGAAGACCAGCTCACGGCCGACTGGCAGCCGCGCGAGTTCGAGCCGGGGCCTACGGTGTTCGCCGAATGGGCGGTCGACGGCGGCCTCGACGGCAACACCCGCCGCCAGAAGAACGCTGAAGGGCCGAAGGGCGCCTTCCTCACGGAGAAAAAGTGAATCCCACAACCACCACCATGCAACGACGCCTTTCCCTTTCCCTTGTGTCCGCCGCGCTGTCGGCCTTTGCCATCGCCTCGCCCGCGCAGGCGCAGGGCGAGGTGCAGAAGCAACTCTCGAGCGAGCGCTTCACCATCGTCTCGCCGTTCCCGCCCGGCGGTCCGGTCGACACGCTGGCGCGCGTGCTTTCAGACGGGCTCGCCAAGCGCTACGGCCAGGCCGCGGTGGTCGAGAACCTGGTCGGCGCGGCCGGCAACATCGGCATCGACAAGGTCAAGCGCGCCAAGGGCGACGGCCACACGCTGCTCGTGGTGCCCGCGGGCAACCTCACGATCAACCCCACCTTGATGCCGAACTTCCCGTTCGACATCGAGAAGGACTTCGTGCCCGTCACCATGCTGGCCAAGGCGCCCAACGTGCTGGTGGCCTCGCCCTCGTCGGGCATCAGGAGCGCGAAGGAGCTGGTGGCGCGGGCCAAGGCCAAGCCCGATTCGCTCTCGTACGCCTCGCCCGGCGTGGGCAGCGGCCTGCACCTGGCGGGCGAGCTGTTCAAGCAGCAGGCCGGCATCGAGATGCTGCACGTACCCTACAAGGGCACCGCGCCCGCGCTCAACGACGTGCTCGGCGGCGCGGTGCCGCTGATGTTCAGCAACCTGCCCGCGACCATGCCCTTCATCAAGAACGGCAAGCTGGTGGCGCTGGGCGTGACCGAGGCCGCGCGCAGCCCGGCCGCGCCCGACATTCCGACGCTGGCGGAGCAGGGCATCCAGGGCGTGGCCGTGACCTCGTGGTATGGCCTGCTGGCGCCCAAGGGCACGCCGCCCGCCGTGGTCGAGCAGCTCGCGAAAGACGCCGCGGAGATGCTGGCGCAGCCCGACGTGCGCGAGCGCCTGAAAGCGCAAGGCATGACGGATGCAGCGATGAAGCCGGCCGCGTTTGCCGCGCACATCCGCGAAGAAACAGCCGTGTGGGCCAGGATCATCAAGGCCCGCAACATCGTGGCCGAGTGAGCCGCGAACAACAAAAAGGGGAGAACCCATGAAGACAAGCGAATCCACCATCGGCATCGTCGGCGCGGGCATCGGCGGTCTGGTGGCGGCCATCGCGCTGCGCCGCGCCGGGCACGACGTGGCCGTGTTCGAGCAGGCGAAGCAGTTCGCCCGCGTCGGTGCGGACATCAACCTCACGCCCAATGCGGTGCGTGCGCTGGACGGCCTCGGCGTGGGCGAGGCCGCGCGGATCACGGCGGCCCGGCCTTCGCACCGCATCAGCCGCACCTACGACACGGGCGAGGAAACCTCGCGCCTGGAGATGGCCGATTCGGCCGAGCAGCGCTACGGTGCGCCGCAGCTCACCATCCACCGCGCCGATCTGCTGGCTGCGCTGGCCGACATGTTCCCGGCCGAGTGCGTGGCGCTGGGCAAGCGCGCGCAGACCATCGCGGCGGACGAGAAGGGCGTGAGCCTCTCGTTCAGCGACGGCACCGGCGCCCGCGTCGGCGCGCTGCTCGGCGCCGACGGCATCCACTCGTGCGTGCGCACCGCGATGTTCGGCGCCGAGAGCCCGCGCTTCACCGGCATCGTCGCCTACCGCGCCGTGGTGCCTGCCGAGCGTGTGGCGGGCGTGCCCAACCTCGGTGCCTTCACCAAGTGGTGGGGCCCGAATCCGCAGAGCCAGATCGTCACGTTCCCGCTCAACCGCGGCAGGGACATCTTCATCTTCGCGACCACGCCGCAGGACACCTGGCACCTCGAATCCTGGACCGCGCCCGGCAGCGTCGACGAACTGCGCGAGCAGTACGTGGCCTACCACCCCGAGGCGCGCGCCCTGCTCGACGCCTGCGACACGGTGCTGAAGACCGCGCTGTACGAGCGCGACCCGATGCCGGCCTGGGCCGCCGGCCGCATGGCCCTGCTCGGCGATGCCGCGCACCCGATGCTGCCCTTCATGGCGCAGGGTGCGGGCATGGCGATCGAAGACGCCGTGGTGCTGTCGCGCCACCTCGAAGGCATTGCCATGGCCGATGTGCCCTCTGCGCTGCAGGCCTACCAGACCGCGCGCATCGAGCGCGCCAGCCAGGTGCAGCTTGGCTCGCGCGGCAACAACTGGCTGCGCGAAGGCGGCAATGCCGACTGGGTCTATGGCTACGACGCCTGGGCCGTGCCGTTGGGCGCCCCCGCCGGCGCCACTGCCACCGCCTGATTCACATCCACCTCACCCCACGGAGGCAACCATGCAACAAGACCGCTACCTGCAACCGCACCAGGCGCGCCAGCGCCCCGCGACCACCTATGAAGACCTGCTGGGCGACGTGATCGAGCGCGCCTTTGCCGACGGCATCCACGACCTGCCCGGCCTCGTACAGCGCCTGAACGACAGCGGCCTGGCCACCCCCGGCGGCCAGCCCTGGACCGAGGCGCTGTACCGCAAGGAAATGGCCACGCTGGCCGCCTGAGGAGCATCACACCATGACCATCGCCATCACCCCCGTTGCCGCAGACCCGGTCGACCACCTGCTCGAGATCGGCCTGAAGGATCTCTGGTACCCGATCTGCCCCTCGCACTTCATCAAGGAGAACCCCGTCTCGCTGCGCCGCCTGGGCCGCAAGATCGCGCTGTGGCGCGACGGCGAAGGCGTGCTGCACGCGCTGGAAGACCGCTGCCCGCACCGCGGCGCGCCGCTGTCGCAGGGCGTGGTGCTGGGCGACCGGCTCTCGTGCCCCTACCACGGCGTGGAAGTGCGCCATGACGGCGTCGTCACGCGCGTGCCCGGCAGCCCGGGCTGCAAGCTCGAAGGCTCGCAGGCCACGCGGCACTTCCATGTGCAGGAACGCGCGGGCGCGGTGTTCCTCTACAACGGGAAGGAGCCGGTCGACGTGCCGCCGCCGCTCGTGCTGCCCGAGCAGCTCACGGACGATGCGGAGTATTCGAGCTTCCTTTGCTACACCGAGTGGAAGGGCGACTATCGCTATGTGCTCGACAACGTGATGGACCCGATGCACGGCACCTACCTGCACAAGCAGTCGCATTCGATGGCCGAGGGCGATTCGACGGCCAAGTTCGGCATCCGCCAGACCGACGCCGGCTTCGTGTTCGAGAAGGAAGGCCAGCGCAACGTCAACTTCGACTGGACCGAATGGGCCGACACCGGCATCCACTGGATGCGCCTGGAAATTCCATATCCGAAGACCGGCGGCCCCGGCGGCAACTTCATCATCATCGGCGCCTTCTCGCCGATCGTGAAGGGCATGACGGCCACCTTCTTCTGGCGCGTGCGCAAGCTGCCGCGGGGCTGGGAGCGCGACACCTGGCGCTTCCTCTACAAGAACCGCCTCGAGGCGCGCCACTGGCACGTGCTCGAGCAGGACCGCGTGATGCTCGAAGAGATGGAGCCCGACGCCAACCAGCACGAGAACCTCTACCAGCACGACCTGGGCATCGTGCGGCTGCGCCGCCACATGCGCAATCTCGCGCAAGCACAGCTCGCAGAAGCTGCCGCGGCCGCGGCCTGATCCATAGAAAGCCTTGCCATGTCTTCCCCCACGCTGAACGCCCTGGTGCACACGATGCGCTACGAGGCCGACGGCATCGTCAGCGTCGAGTTCCGGCCGGCTTCGCCCGAGACGGAGTTTCCCGCCTTCGAGGCCGGCTCCCACATCGACCTGCACCTGCCCAACGGGCTGGTGCGCAGCTACTCGCTGTGCAACCCGGCGAGCGACCGCCAGCGCTACGTGGTCGGCGTGCTCAACGACCGCAAGAGCCGCGGCGGCTCGCGCTATGTGCACCAGCAATTGCGCGTGGGCATGACGCTGCCGATTTCGGTGCCGCGCAACAACTTCAAGCTCGAAGAGGGCGCGGACCATTCGGTGCTGGTGGCCGGCGGCATCGGCGTGACGCCCATCTGGTGCATGCTGCAGCGGCTCGCGGCCCTGGGCAGGCCGGTGGAACTGGTCTACTGCGCGCGCACCCGCAAGGAGGCCGCCTTCTGCGATGCGATCGAGGCGCTGGCGCGCGAGCATGCGGTGCCGGTCACCTGGCATTTCGACGAAGAGAAGGGCGCGCCGCCCGACCTGGCCGCGCTGCTGGCCGGCAAGGGTGCCGCGAGCCACTACTACTGCTGCGGCCCCACGCCGATGCTCGATGCCTTCGAGAAGAGCTGCGAGACGCTGGGCTATGCCCATGCCCACATCGAGCGCTTTGCCGCGGTGCACGTGGAGGCGCCGAGCGCGACGCAAAGCTGCGTGGTCGAGTGCGCCAAGAGCGGAAGGAGCGTCGAGGTGCCGCCCGGCAAGTCGATCCTCGACAGCCTGATCGATGCCGGCCTGAACCCCGACCACAGCTGCAAGGAAGGCGTCTGCGGCGCCTGCGAAACCGCGGTGCTCGAAGGCGAGATCGACCACCACGACGGCATCCTCACCAAGATCGAACGCGCGTCCAACAAGACCATGATGATCTGCGTCTCTCGCTGCAAGGGCGAGCGGCTGGTGCTCGACATCTGAGGCCGCCGGCCAGAGAAAAACCAACCCAAAAATCCGATGAAAAAATACTTGATCACGCTGGCCGCGGCCAGCGCGGCTGGCGGAGCGCTGGCCCAATCTTCCGTCACGCTCTTCGGCGTGGTCGACGCGGCCGTCACCTACACGCGCGGCAGCGGCGATGGGTCGGCCCACAAGGCGCAGCTGACCAACAGCGGCAACATGTTCAGCCGCCTCGGCTTTCGCGGCACGGAAGACCTGGGCGGCGGGTACTCGGCCAACTTCTGGATGGAGATGGGCCTGCAGAACGACAGCGGCACGGGCTTTCCGTCGAACTCGAACAACCAGGCCAGCGGCAACGGCCCGGCGGGCGTGCTGAGCTTCAACCGCCGCTCGACGGTGAGCCTCGCGGGCCCGTTCGGCGAAGTGCGCCTGGGCCGCGACTACGTGCCGGCATTCTGGAACACGGCCATCTTCGATCCCTTTGGCACGGGCGGCGGCATCGGCGCCAACCAGATCTATTTCTCGGGCCTGGGCGGCCTGGCCGCACCGACAGGCACGCGCGCCTCGAACAGCATCGGCTACTTCCTGCCCGCGAACCTCGGCGGCTTTTACGGGCAGGTGATGTATGCGATGGGCGAGAACGATTCGAACGCGCTGCTGCCGGGCACCAGGGTGCCAAGCAAGCATGACGGCGAACACACCGGCGCGCGCTTCGGCTACCAGAGCGGCGGCCTGCACGTGGCCATTGCCACCGGCCGCACGCGCTATGCGAGCGGCGACCTGCGCGTGACCAACCTGGGCGCGGCCTACAGCTTCGGCCCTTCGCTCATGAACCTCAAGCTCACGAGCGAGCTGTACAAGGAATCGAAAGGCAGCACCGACGCCAAGGGCGTGCTCGTCGGCTTCCAGCTGCCCATCGGGCCGGGCGAGATCAAGGCCTCGTATGCACGCTACAAGCTGGAACCCGCGAACGCGGTGCGCGAGCCCACCTCGTCGAAACTGGCCATCGGCTACGTGCACAACCTGTCCAGGCGCAGCGCGCTGTACGGCACGCTCGCGCGCATCAGCAACAGGAACGGCGCCGCGCAGGCGCTGGCGGGTGCCATCACCATGCCGGGCCGCTCGTCCAGCGGCATCGAGCTGGGCATGCGGCACATGTTCTAGGCGCAGGGCGCGCCAGCACCATCCACGCAAAAAAGGCCCGGGCCATGCACAGCAAGAACTTTCGTTGGTACGGCGTCGCCACGCTGTTCGTGATCGTCGCGATCTCCTACGTGGACCGCATCAACATCGCGGTGCTGATCACCGACGCCGCGTTTCTCAGCCACGCGGGCATTGCCGCTTCCGACCGCGTGAGCCAGGGTTTTTTGGCCACGGCCTTCATGCTGGGCTACGGCGTATCGGCCTTCGTGCTCACGCCGTTCTGCTCGGCCTTGTTCGGCGTGCGCCGCAGCCTGGTCTACGGCCTCATCTTGTGGGGCGTGGTGACCTGGGCCTCGCCCCTGTTCGACAGCTACGGCCTGCTGCTGGCCTCGCGCGTGCTGCTGGGCGTGTCGGAAGGACCGCTGTTCTCGCTCGCGTCGTCCTACATCAAGGCGCACTTCAGGAGCGACGAGAACGGCAAGCCCAATGCGCTCGTGAACATGGGCACGGGGCTCGGGCTGGCGGTGGGCTATCCGCTGGTGGGCTACCTGCTCACGCGCTTCGCGTGGGACAGCTCCTTCCATGTGCTGGGGGTGCTCAACATCGCACTGGGCATTCCGCTGGTGCTGGCCTTCGTGCGCATGCCGGCGGGGCATGAAGACGGGGCCAGGCCGTCTTCCCTTGGCGAGGCGATGGCGCGCGTCGGCGGCATCGTGCGGGGTGCGCTGCACACGCGCAACCTGTTCATCATCACGCTGCTCACTTCGGCGGCGCTGGCCTATCTCTGGGGCAGCAGCAACTGGCTGCCGACCTACCTGCGCGAGGCGCGCGGCTTCTCGCTGCGCGAGATGGGCTGGATCGCGTCGGCGCCGCAGTACGCCACGGTGCTTGCGGTGTTCGTGGGCGGCGTGCTGATCGACAGGCTCGGGCGCGACCGCGTGCCGTTCATCTTCATGGGCGCGAGCGCGGGCGTGGCGCTGTCGGTGCTCATGGCCATCAACGCACGCGATCCGTATGCGGCCGCATGCTGCCTGGTGGCGGCCAATTTCTTCTGGGGCCTGCAGAGCCCGGCCATTCCGAGCACGGTGCAGCATTGCTCGCGGCCCGAGCACACGGCCAGCG
Source organism: Variovorax sp. V116 (assembly GCF_041154435.1). Lineage (NCBI taxonomy): Bacteria > Pseudomonadati > Pseudomonadota > Betaproteobacteria > Burkholderiales > Comamonadaceae > Variovorax > Variovorax sp. V116. The sequence goes on along the minus strand of NZ_AP028661.1, from coordinate 3,192,202 downwards.
CCTTCGGCGTGACGAACGGCGCGGGCAGCCTGGTGGCGGCCTTCATGCCGGCGCTGATGGGCGGCGTGATCAGCGCGGTGTCGCATGGCGGCGGCGCGGGTGCGGCCGTCACCGCAGCTTCGTCGGCGGCGGGCTTCTTCGCGGGCTTTGCGCTGCTCATCGGCACGCAGGCGGTGGTGTTCGCCTGCGGACTGCTGCTGTGGTGGCGCGAACGCGCGCAGCGCATGACTGCAGTCTCTGGTTCACAGCTTTCGTAGCGGCGGCGCGCGCTGGAACCTTCGTACTGTGGCTGTTGCGTCACAGCGAACAGGCCCCGTGCCTGCAGACCACGCGAGCCGATGCTGCGGGCGCAGAACCATCTTCGTATCGCATGGCCCGCAGCGCGGGCCATGACGCCATTCGACTTATGGCGCGCGAACATTTTGAGAGAGAAAAGTTCCGCGGGTCGTTGAGCTGCCAGATTCGATCAGCTACAACTGTGCGCACTTCAACGGACGAGGGAATGCGCGTGAAAACAAAGACAAGAGCCGCTTGCAGGCCTGCCGTTTCGGCGCCGGCCGTTCTTCCTTCGACGCGGCAGAGCGTCGCATCGATGCGCGGGCACTGAGCCCGCTCCCACGCGCCGCCATCCGCGCCCGCACTCCTTCCATCACCGCGCCTTGACGGAAATGGCTCCGGTCACTCCGCGCATCCTGGGACCGCCGAAGCCCGAGCGGTGCGATCCGGCCTGAGCGTGCGTTCCTGACGAACCCGGTGTTCGGCGGGAGGGCGCCGTGCCGCCCGCCGTTTTCCGCGGTTGGCTTTTCATCTCATCCCGCGTGCCATGTGCAGCGCCGGCTATCCGCTGGCGTTCGCAGTGCTGCGCATGTTCCTTACCCAGAGCACCCAGAGGCGATCATGAAAAAACTGAATACACCCGTCGTTCACCACCTGGCCCTCTCCGCCGTGATGCTTGCCGCCTTGACGGCGTGCGGCGGTGGCGGAGACGGCGGCGGCGGCGGCGGCGCATCGCTTGGCGGCGCCGGCCTTGGCGCGTCGTCGACGCTCACGGCCGGCGCGCAGGATCCCGCCAAGGCACCCGAGGACGGCGCGCCCTCGGCGCAGGAATCGGCCGTGGCCGCGGTCGACCGCTCGGTGAAGCCGATGGAGCTGCCCGACACCGTCTGGCCCGTCAACTACAAGCTGTGGTTCAGGCCCGATGCGGCGCTGAAGACCTTCGTGGGGCGCGGCGACGTGGAGATCGAGGTGCTCAAGCCGGTGGATGCCATCGTGGTTGCCGCGCACAACCTCAAGTTTGCGAACGGCCGCACCACCTTGCGCAAGCTGTCGAATCCTTCGGAGGTGATTGCGCTGGTGCCCACGCCGCAGACGTTGGGAGATTTCGTACAGTTGCGGCGCAACGACGGGCAGATCGCCAAGGGCAAGTACCTGCTGCACATGGAGTGGGACGGCAAGATCCAGTTCTCCGATGCGGAATATTGCCCGCCCGAGGAGATGGCCCGCAATCCGTTCTGCTCGGCGGCGACCGGCATCTTCAAGGTGGGCCTTTCCACGCCCGAGGGCGTGAGCAGCGACGCGATCGTGACGCAGGGCGAAACCAACTATGCGCGGCAGTGGTTCCCGGGCTGGGACGAGCCGGCCTTCCGCCACAGCTTCGAGATCTCCGCCGAGGTGCCGGGCGATTGGCAGACCGTGTCGAACGCCGCGCAGAAGTCGGCCGTCAAGCTGCCCGACGGCTACCAGCAGGTGTCGTTCGAGAAGACGCCGTCGATGCCGATGTACCTCGCGTTCTTCGGCGGCGGCAAGTTCGACGTTCTGTCGGACACCTTCAAGAACCCGCTCGACGGCAGCGAGATGCCGCTGCGCTGGTTCACGCCGCCGGGCCGCTCCACCTGGGCCAACTTTGCGATGGAGTGGACCAAGGTGGCGATGGACTACTACTACAACTACACCGGCATTGCGCTGCCGTTCAAGAAGTTCGACACCGTGGCGGCCAACGACAGCTACAACAACAAGCCCAACACCGGCTTTGGCGGCATGGAGAACTGGGGTTCGATCTTCGAGTTTGCCGACCGCGTGCTGACCAAGCCGGGCGAAACGCCCACGCTGTATTCGGTGACGGTGGTGACGCACGAGATTGCGCACCAGTGGTTCGGCGACCTCGTCACGCTCGACTGGTGGGACAACGTGTGGCTCAACGAATCGTTCGCGCGCTGGTTCGACCGCCGCACCACGATCAAATTCCATCCCGACTACTACAGCTTTTCCGACTACGTGCTCGACAAGCACACCGTGATCGTGGCCGACCTGAAGGACACGGCGGTGCCGGTGCAGCGCAACCTCAACGATGCGGGCTCGTTCGGCTTCATCAGCCCGTCGATCTTCGTCTACAACAAGGGCAGCCACGTGCTGGAGACGGTGCAGAACTACATCGGCGAGGAGGCGATGCAGAAGGGCCTGCAGATCTACCTGAAGGACTATGCCTTCGGCAACGCGACGCCGTCGCGGCTGTGGACCTCGCTGGAGAAGGCGAGCGGCGGCAAGAAGGTGGCGGACATCGGCGACAGCTTCATTCGCCAGACCGGCGTGCCGCTGCTGACGGTGGACGCGCAATGCGCGGGCGACCGCACCTTCGTGTCGATCAGCCAGGAGTCGTTCCCGAACCAGAACGCCTATCCGGCCTCGACCTGGACCATTCCCGTGACGCTGGCCTACGGCGACGCGATGGAGCAGCGCAAGACCTTCGTCATGGCCACCAGTACCACGCAGCTGGAGCTCCCGGGCTGCACCGCGGTGCTGGCCGGGCCCACGGGGCAGGACTACTACGTGAGCAACTACAGCACGCAGTCGTGGAGCGACCTGCTGGCCAAGGCGCAGAACTTTGCAGACAACAAGCCGCTCCTGCTCAACATCGAGCGCGACGCGTTCCGGCTGCTGTCGGTGGGGCGCATCACGCAGGGGCAGTACGACCAGATCAAGGGCGTTCTCAATCTGCCGACGACGCTGCTCGCGAAGACCGAGGCAAGCCAGCAGAAGATGGTGGCGCAGGAGGCCGGCGGCAAGGAAGACTATCCGCACGCGCTGCGCTACCAGGGCAGCATGAAGCTGCGCGAGAACGAGAAGCGCTGAGTCGAGGCCGCACGATCATGAAAAATGCACTCAACTGTGTTGCGGCCGGCCTGTCGTCGCTGCTGTTGCTGGCCGGCTGCGGCCCGCGCGCCGAGCCGGAGGCGCAGCTGGTCGGCGTCTACGCCGTGAAGACGAACGGCACGCTGCGCGAGCTGGTCAAGATCGAGCGCCAGGGCGGCCGCTACATCATGCGAGACAAGGTACGCACCCCCGAGTGGAGCGAGCCGAAGATGCAGATGCAGCCGGTGACGCGCGAGCGCTGGAACCGGATCACCACCGACACCGCGAACACGGAGTTCGTCGGCGTGTCGAGCGACCAGCTCGCGATCTTCAAGGTGCCGCCGGGGTGGCAGAAGAACAGCTTCAAGACGGAGACCGGCTACTTCCTGTTCTATTCGCAGGGGCCGGTGGAGGCGTACAAGCTGTGATGCGGCGCCTGCGTTGAGGGGCGCGGGGAGCGTGATCAGGGCACTGGTTGATCAGCGATACACCAGCAGCGTGCCCCGGTGCACAGGGCATCGGGTGCTCCCCGCAGCGAAATCAAGGAGGAGGGGCGTAGCCCCGGGGGACATTCGCGGAGGGGAGTACCCGGTGGCCTGTGCACGCGCGTTGAAAAACAGCGCCGAGAACTAAGGGCCAGTTGAAGCCGGCGCCACGATCGCACCTTCAATGCGATGACGTTGGAGTGCATCGGCAACAAAGCCACTCGCCTTCATCTCCTCGACAAAGGAAGACAGCAGCGCCTGCGCCTGCGCACCGCGGCTCGCGGGCGTGCCCATGGCCTGCTGGATCACCATGAAGCGGCCGGGCAGCAGGCGCACGCCCGGCTCGCGCCGCGCCTCGGCTTCGAGCAGCTGGCGAATGCCGGCGGCCACCTCGACCGCGCCTGAACGCAGCGCCGCCAATGCGGCGGCCGCGCCCTGGAGCCGGACGATCTCGGCCTGCTCGATCTCGCGCGTGAGGAACAGGTCGTAGGCGCTGCCCGCGCCGACCGAGATGCGGTGGCCCTTTGCATCGACCTGCGCGTTGTTGGTGAGCGCTGATGGCTCGCGCACGAGATAGCTGCCTTCGATCAGCACATAAGGCGCGGTGAACAGCAGCCCTTCGCTGCGCGCCGGGTCGATCGCGAAGAAGCCGATGTCGGCCTTCTCGTTCTTCACCGCGTCGACCGAGGCCGCCGCCTTCTCGAACACCACCAGCTCGATGCCCACGCCAAGCCGCCGCGCGAACTCGCGCGCGAGATCGATCGATACGCCCACCGGTTCGCCGGTGGCCGCGTCCTTGTTCGCGAGGATCGGGTTGCCGAGGTTGATCGATGCGCGCAGCGTGCCGCCGGGCGCGAAGGCGGAGACAAGGGCAGGGGCAACAGCTGGGTTCATGGCGTGCATCGTCCGGGAAAGATGATGGACGCCAGTTTACTGAGCCCGGGCTGCCGCCTCAGCGCGCCGTCAGCGGCTCCAGCCCCGTCTTTGCAATGGTCGGTGCCGCCTCGGGCGAATTGAGATAGCGGATCAGCTGGCGCGCCGCATCGGGCTGCTTGGAGGCGGTGGCGATGCCGGCCGAGAACACCGTCACCTGCTGCACCTCCGCGGGCAGCGGCCCGATGTAGTCGATGCCCGCGATCGGCAGCAGCTCGCTCACCTGCTGCAGCCCGAGCGCCGCGTCGCCGCGCGCCACCACGGTGCCCACGCGCTCGCTCAGGATGCGCTTGCTCTTGGGCTTGACCTGGTCCTCGATGCCGAGCTTCTTGAGCAGTTCGGTCTCGTAGTAGGTGCCGCTGGCGCTGGCCGAATAGGCGATGGAAGGCGCTGCCAGCAGCGTGCGCTTGAGCGCATCGACCGTCGAGATGTCGGGCTTGGGCGCGCCCTTGCGCACCGCAAAGCCGATCGACGAGCGCACCAGGTCGACCTGGCTGCCGGGCACCACCTTGCCTTGCGCCACCAGCGAATCGAGCGCGGGCCGCGCGAGGATCACCACGTCGGCCGGCTCGTTGCGCGAGAGGCGGCTCGGAATGGAATCTTCGGCATTGCCCATGGAGGCGCCATACGCGGTCTTGACCGTGCGGCCGCTGCCGCGTTCGAAGCCGGGGCGCAAATCGTTGTACGCGGCCGTGAAGCCGCCCGAGGTCATCACGTGGATGTCGCCGGCCGCGGGCGGTGCGATGCCGAAGCTGCCGCATGCGGCAAGAACGGATGCGGCAGCCAGCAGGCTGGCGCGGCGGGTCAGGCGGGCGAGCGAGAAGGTGGGGGTGGTCTTCATGGTGTCTCCGGATGAAATTCCCTCGATCGTAGGCAGCGAGGCTGTCAATCGGCCTTCAGCGCCTTCGGGGTAAACACCAGGGCCTGTGACCCGGCTGGCAGAATCCGGACGGGCGGCACTGCTGCTCTTCACACCCATGACCTACCTTCGCAGCCTGCTCTTCGAAAGCGGCTCCATCAGCTGCCAGCTGGCCACGCTGGAGGCGGCCGAGCCGGGCTGGAGCCCGCCTTATCGCGTGCAGGGGCCGCGCCTGCTGCTGCCGCTGAGCCAGCGCTTCGAATGCCGGCTGGGCGCGGACGCCTTCGTCTGCGATCCCGCGGCCGCACTGTGGCTGTCGCCCGACGGACCCTACCAGTTGAAGCACCCGATGGCGGGCCAGCGCAGCGTGGTGGTCACGCTCGTCGAAGACCTGGCGCCGGCGGGCCGGGTGTTCCTGCCGCTGGGCGGCCAACTGCTGCTGCGCCAATGCCTGCAGGCCCATGCGATGCAGGCGATCGATGCGCTCGAGGTGCAGGAGCATCTGGCCGGCCTGGTCCAGAGCGTGCGGCCGGCCGACCGGCCGGCGCCGCCAAAGGTCCACCGCGCGGTCGAGCGCGCCCGCGACTACATCGCCGCGGCACCGGAGCGCAGCGACACGCTCGACGAAATCGCCAAGGCGGTCCACTGCTCGGCCTTCCACCTGGCGCGCCGCTTCCGCATGCACACGGGAACGAGCCTGCATGGCCTGCGCAACCAGCTGCGCATGACGCTCGCGCTCGATCGCCTGCGCGAAGGCGAGCCAAGCATCAGCGCGCTTGCGGCCGACCTGGGCTTTGCAAGCCATGCGCACTTCACGGTGGCCTTCCGGCGCGCCTTCGGCATGGCGCCGAGCCAGATGCGCACGAATCTGGAAGCGCGCCGCCTGCATTGACAGAACACTGCGGGCTTCGCAATCAACGGAGCCAGCAGATGACGGTCAATGTGCGCCTTTCAGCCGGCCTGGCCGCCGGCGTGGCCTCGGCGCTGATCGCGGGCATCTGGCAGGTGGCCACGCGCCATTCGACCACCACCACCATCGCTCCGGCCGACCTGGCGATCCTGCGCTACGGCATACCGGCGATCGTGCTCATGCCCGTGTGGCTGCGCGTCGGCCTGCTGCCGCGCGGGGTGCCGCTGCGGTGGCTGACCGGGATGGTGCTTGGCGCGGGGCTGCCTTTCGGGCTGGTGGCGATGAGCGGCACCAGGTTCGCTCCTTCGGCGCACATGGGCGTCTTCATGGCGGGCGCATGTCCGCTCTTTGCCGCGGGCCTGGCCTGGATGTTCTGGCGCGAACGCCCGGACCGCGCGCGGGCGTTCGGCCTGGTGTTCCTTGCGGCGGGCATCGGCATGCTGGGGGCGGGCAGTTTTCGCGGCGTCGATGCCGGCGCCTGGCGCGGCGATCTGCTCTTTCTTCTTGCGGCCGCGTTGTGGGCCGGCTTCACGCTGTCGTTCAGGCGCGCCGGCCTTGGCGCATGGCAGGGCGCGGCGGTCGTCAGTGCGTGGTCGGCGATCCTGCTCGTGCCGTGGCTGCTGTGGCGGGGCGGAACGGGCCTTGCCGATGCGCCGCTGCGCGACGTGCTGTGGCAGGCGCTGATGCAGGGCGCGCTCGCGGGCTTGCTGGGGCTGTGGATCTTCGGCGCGGCCGTTGCGCGCCTTGGCGCGTCGCAGGCGGCGGCGTTCGGAGGGCTGGCGCCGGTCTTCTCCGCGTTGGGCGGATGGTGGTGGCTGGCCGAGCCCCTCATGGGCATCGACCGGATCGCGATTGCCAGCGCCGTGATCGGCGTGACGCTGGCCAGCGGTGCCCGCACGCGCAGTGCGCGCGTGGAATCAACCGCGGGGTAGGTCGAACTCGCGCAGCATCACCGGCTCGATCGAGCCCTGCGCCGCCCGCCGGCGCACGGCCGCTTCGAGCTGGTCCGCGTACTGCGCGTAGATTTCCATCGGGTCGTCGCCCTGCGCGCCGGGGCGGAAGCGGTAGCGCAGGACGTCCTTGCTGATGCTCGCGCCCATGTGCTGGCCATCGATGAGCACCCAGAAGCGGACCGTGCCCGAGGCCTCGTGGAAGAAGGGTGGATCGACGGGGTCCGTCCCGGAAAGAGGCTGTTCAGACATGGCGTGTGTTCCGGTAGGAGGAGCCTCAGGATACGCTTCATCGAGTACCCTTTTTCTCCAGCGTCCGGGCAGTGGCTGTTGTGGCCGTGCCTCCTGTTGTCCTACACGGGCGCATACTCCGGCCAGCATGCGCCTGAGCCAATTCATCAAAGACAACATCGAACCCATCCTCGTCGAGTGGGAATCCTTTGCACGAACGATGATCCCGCCGGCGGAGACCATGTCCGTTGTCGAACTGCGGGACCATGCGCATGAAATCCTGCTGGCCATTGCCGGCGAAATGGAATCGGCCCAGTCTGAAAGGCAGCGCGAAGCAAAGTCCAAGGGACTTGCGCTGCCGTTCCTCAAGGAGACTTTTGCCGCCGAACACGGTGGCCTGCGCCAGCGGGTGGGTTTCGACCTTTCCCAACTGGGCGCGGAATACCGCGCGCTGCGGGCCACGGTTCTTCGTTTGTGGATGGGACACGTCGGCACGGTCGATGCCGCGGTCCTGGAAGAAGTGATGCGCTTCAACGAAGGCATCGACCAGGGCCTTGCCGAGGCCATGGCCACCTATTCGGAGCACGTGGCCAATTCCAGGGACACCTTCCTGGCCGTGCTGGGGCACGACCTGCGAAACCCGTTGAGCGCGCTCAGCTCCTGCATCCATCTTCTCGAACTGGCTGGCGAGGCCAGGCCCAAGGAGCGCACGCTCCAGATCGCCAGGCGAAGCATTGCGTCGATCAACGACATGGTCACCGACCTGCTCGAGTACACGCGCACCCGGCTCGGCCGCGGCATCGAAGTGGTTCCACAGGAAGGCGACCTGAGTGCGCTGTGCCAGGAGGCCTTCGACGAGGTCTGCGCGGCCTATCCCAAGCGGGAGCTCGTCGCCGAGCTTCCAGCCGATGTGGTGCTGATGTTCGATGCGCCCAGGATGCGCCAGGTCCTCACCAACCTGCTGAGCAACGCCGTGCAGCATGGAGACCCCGCCCATCCCGTGGCGCTGGTGATCCGGGACGAGGGGGCGCATGCGAGCCTGATCGTCAAGAACCACGGAAGGCCGATTCCCCCCGATTCGATGCAGGTCATCTTCAACCCGCTGGTGCAGGTTGCGACACGCGAATCGGCGCCGCACGAGCGGCCCGCCACGAGCCTGGGGCTGGGTCTCTACATTGCGCGGGAGATCGTGACGGGGCACGGCGGCACCATCACCGTGACCTCCTCCGCGGCGGAAGGCACGGCATTCACCGTTCATCTGCCTCGCGGCGGCAAGCAGGCGACCCAGCCCGGCGGGTGATGCCGACAGGCGCCGCGCAGCTATCCATTGCATGGCACCGGCGACTGGGCCGGCCCGCCATGAAGACTTTGGACTACAAGCCGGCTTTCCGGCCGTGTCTAGCTTGGCCTTGTCGAAACACCAACAAGGAGATCTCGATGAAGCTGACACGACGTATTGCACCGACCCTGGTGGCGGTTTTGATGGGCGCCTGCGTGGCGCCGCTCGCATTGGCTGCGGGCGGCGGCTCCGGAGGAGGCGGTGGTGGCGGTGCCGGGGGCGGCGGAGGTGGCGGCAGCAGCGCCGGTGTAGGCGCGGGCGCAGGCGTTGGCGCAGGCGCCAACGGCAATGGCGCGGGCGCGGCCAGCGGCTCCAATGCCTCGGACAATGCCGCCACGCCGGCAACACCCGCCACGCCTGCAACACCAGCCACGGCCACATCGCCTGCAACGCCAGCCGCGCCTGCGACACCGGCCACGCCGTCGCCGCAATCTTCTTCGTCCTCGGCATCGTCCACGATGTCTGCCACGCCCGCGACGCCGGCCGTGCCGGGCTCCAAGGCCGACAGCACCGCGACGACGCCTGCGGTGCCTGCAATGCCGGCAACGAAGAGGTAGGTAGCTCGATCAGGCCAGCTGTCCGCTGGCCAGTGCCGCCGCGGCAGCGCGCGTCTCGACGCCCAGCTTCTCGAAGATGTGCTCGAGGTGCTTGTTGACGGTGCGCGGGCTGGTGCCCAGGATCTCGCCGATGTCGCGGTTGGTCTTGCCCTTGGCAAGCCATGAGAGCACTTCGGTCTCGCGCGGCGTGAGCGCCGCTTCGGCCAGCCGCGCCGACGGCTTGCCCGCGGCCCCTTCGCGCTGCGCCGCGAACAGCAGCATGGTTTCGCCGAGCGCCGCGGCGCCGAGGTTGCGCACCGAGATGCGTGCGCCTGCCGCCGTGGCCACTGCAATGGCCGCGCCGGGCGCAAGCGCGGGTGCGAGCGCGGCGGGCAGCAGCCCGGCGGCCGGCGCCGCATCGAGCGCATGCAGCCACAGCGCGGCTTGCGGCGAGCGCCATGCGATGCGCCCGCGCGCATCGACAAAGACCACGCCCATGCCGGCCACGTCGACCGCGTCGCGCGCCATGCGCGTGATGCGCGCGTTGCGCGTGTGCGTGTGCAGCCGCGCGAGCACCTCCTGCGCGCGGATCGGCTTCACCACGTAGTCGACGCCGCCGCATTCGAAGCCCTCGACCACGTGCGCGGTTTCCGAAAGGCCGGTCATGAACAGCACCGGAATGTGCGCGAGCGCCGCATTGGCCTTGATGCGCCGGCAGGTCTCGAAGCCCGACAGGCCGGGCATCAGGCCGTCGAGCAGGATCGCGTCGGGCACCACCAGTTCGAGGCGCTGCAGCGCGGCCTCGCCGTCGGCCGCGACCAGCACGGTGTAGCCGCTCGATTCGAGCGTGTCGCACAGCATGCCGAGGCTGCTGGGGGCGTCGTCCACCACCAGCACCACGGGGCGTTCGGCTTCATCAGGGGGCGAGAGTGTCTGCATCTTGTTCTGCGAGTGCCTTGCGGAGCTTGTCGAGTTCGAAACGGTTGGCCATGCCGCGCAGCCAGGTGCAGGTGGCCGCGGCCGGCGGGGAGGCGGCGGCGAGGCGGTCGAGCACCTGGTGCAGGCCGCGCATGTGGCCCATCTGCACCAGCCGCATCAGCTCGGCGCGGTCGTCTTCGGAGAGCGCGAGCTGCACCGGCCGCGGCGCCATGTCGACGGTGGGCGGCATCGCATCGTTCGACGCCAGCCATTCGAGGCCGAGGTGCCGCTCCAGCGTGGCGATCAGCTGCGACTCGATGACCGGCTTGCCCACGAAGGCCTGGCAGCCCGCGGCGCGCAGCAGTTCGCCCTGGTTCTCGAACATGTTGGCCGAGACGATGATGATCGGCAGGCGGTCGAAGCCCGAGGCGCGCACCAGCGCCGCGGTCTGCCAGCCATCCATGTCGTCCATGGTGAGGTCCAGCAGGATCGCGGAGGGCAGGTTCTCGCGCAGGCTGTCGAGGCATTCGGTGCCGCTCGCGGCCTCGCGCACCTCGAAGCCCAGCGGCGCGAGCATGCCGGCCAGCATCTGGCGCTGCACCGGCTGGTCGTCCACCACCAGCAGCGTGCGCCGCGCGCCGATGTAGCCCGACACCGGACGGCGGGTCTCCGCCTGCGGTCCGGGGTCGGCCACTTCGCGCAGGTACACCCGCACGCTGAAGATACTGCCCGCGGGCGAGGTGGCGGCCAGCGCCAGCTCGCCGCCCATCAGCGACGTGAGCAGGCCGGTGATGGTGAGGCCCAGGCCCGTGCCGGGCTCGCCACGCCGGCGCCCGGCGGCGCCGCGCTCGAACGGAAGAAAGATGCGCTGGTGGTCCTGCGGCGCCACGCCGATGCCGGTGTCGACCACGTCGAAGCGCAGCACCTCGCGCCGCGCATCCACGTGCAGCGTGACCGTGCCGCTGTCGGTGAAGCGCACCGCGTTGGCCAGCAGGTTGATGAGGATCTGGCGCAGCCGCTTGGCATCGGCATGCACCCAGGGCGGCAGCCGCCCGCTGTGGGTGTAGATGAAGGCCAGGCCCTTGTTCTCGGCCTGCGGCCGCACCATGTGCACCACCTCGTCCAGGAAGGCCGGCAGCGCGAGAGGGGCGGGCTCCAGCTGCAGCCGGCCGGCCTCGATGCGCGCCAGGTCGAGCAGCCCGTCGATCAGCCCCAGCATGTGCTCGCCGCTGCGCTGGATGGTCTGCACCGCTTCGCGCGGCGGCGCCACGGCCTCGCCCTTGAGCAGGATCTGCGAGTAGCCCAGGATGCTGTTGAGCGGCGTGCGCAGCTCGTGCGTCATGCCGGCCACGTAGCGGGTCTTGGCCTGGTTGGCGGCTTCGGCGGCTTCCTTCGCGGTCTGCAGCGCGGCGTCGGTGCGCTGGTGCGCCTCGATCTCGACGGTGAGCAGGTGGTTGTGGCGGTTCGATTCCTCCTGCGCCATCTGCCGGCTCTCGCTGCCCAGCACGATCCACCAGGCGGCCACCGCCGCCACCAGCGACAGCAGCGCAAACACCTTGAGGAAGGCGCTGCGCAGCGCCGGGTCCACCGCATCGGCGCCCACGATGGCCTCCTGCGCATACACCACGCCCATCACCGTGGCCAGCAGCGCCACCAGCGAGGTGGCCACCATCAGGTAGTGCGCCACGCGAAAGTTGAGCCGGCCTGACAGCGCGGGCGGCAGCAGCGCCTGGAGCCAGCCGCTCATCTGCTCGGCCGCGCGCGAGTCGGTCTTGCAGCGGTCGTGGCAGCGCGATTCGAGCGTGCAGCACAGCGAGCAGATCGGCGCGCTGTAGGCCGGGCAGTGCGCCATGTCCTCGGACTCGAAGCTGTTGTCGCACACCGAGCATTTCACGATCTGCCCCGGCGTCCAGCGCCGGATGTCGCTGCGCGCGAGGTAGTAGCGTCCGCGCGTGCGCCAGGCCAGCAGCGGTGAGACCACCAGCGCCGTGATCAGCGCGATGAAGGGCGAGAACGCGCGCGCCCACTGGCCCAGCATGCCGGAGTACGCCAGCATGGCGAGCGCGGCCGCCACCAGCATCGCGCCCAGGCCGACCGGGTTGATGTCGTACAGGTGCGCGCGCTTGAATTCGATGGTGCGCGGGCTCCAGCCCAGCGGCTTGTTGATGACCAGGTCGGCCACCAGCGCGCCGACCCAGGCGATGGCGATGTTGCTGTAGAAACCCAGCACGTGCTCGAGCGCCGCGAACACGCCCAGCGTCATCAGCAGGATCGCGATGACCACGTTGAACACCAGCCACACCACGCGCCCCGGGTGGCTGTGCGTGAGCCGCGCGAAGAAGTTCGACCACGCCAGCGAGCCCGCATAGGCATTGGTGAGGTTGATCTTCATCTGCGAGACCACCACGAACAGCGTGGTGATCGCCAGCACCCAGGCCGGATCGCGCAGCACGTACGAAAAGCCCGTGAGGTACATCAGCGTGGGCTCGACCGCGTGCCGGGCCGGAATCTCGTGCTGGAGCGCCAGAAAGGCCAGGAAGGCGCCGCCCATCATCTTGAGCATGCCCGGCACGATCCAGCCCGGCCCCGCCACCAGCACCGCGGCCCACCAGCGGCCGCGGTTGGAGGCCGTCTTCTCGGGCAGGAAGCGCAGGTAGTCGACCTGCTCGCCGATCTGCACCACCAGCGAGAAGGCCACCGTGGCGGCGGCGCCGAACATCAGCGGGTCGAAGCCGCTGCTGTCGGAGCTGCGGCCCACCAGGCCGGTGAAGTCGGCATACAGCCCGGGCTTCTTCACCAGCACCGCGATGAAGGGGCAGACGAACAGCGCGATCCAGATCGGTTGCGTCCACAGCTGCAGGCCCGAGATCAGGGTGATGCCGCGCATCACCAGCGGCACGATCACGACCGACGACAGCAGGTAGAGCAGCGGCAGCGGCCAGTCCAGGTACAACTGCAGCGCCAGCGCGAGGATGGCCGCCTCCAGCGCGAAGAAGATGAAGGTGAAGCTCGCGTAGATCAGCGAGGTGAGGGTGGAGCCCAGGTAGCCGAAGCCCGCGCCGCGCGTGAGCAGGTCCATGTCCACGCCATGCCGGGCCGCGTAGTAGGAGATCGGCAGGCCGGTCAGGAAGGTGATGAGCCCCACCACCAGGATGGCCCACAGCGCGTTCGAGAAGCCATAGCTCAGCGCGATGGCGCCGCCGATGGCCTCCAGCGCCAGGAACGAGGTGGCGCCGAAGGCCGCGTTGGCGACGCGGAACTCCGACCACTTGCGAAAGCTGCGCGGCGTGTAGCGCAGCGCATAGTCCTCCAGCGTTTCGTTCGCGACCCACGCGTTGTAGTCGCGGCGGATGCGGAAGATCTTCTGGCCGGTGACGGGTTGCATGGTGGGGGCTTGCGGCAAGGGCGAGGGCGGCGGCATGGAAGGCAGCAGAGCAAGAAGCGCTCCCTGCGTGCTTCGCGCCCTTGTGCGCGGCTCGCAAGTCTGCAGGCCCGGGCGCGTGCAGCCGCTACGTTGAATGACGTATTCGCGTCGGCACAACTGATTTCTAAAGTACCAGCCATGGTGCTCGGGGCACCGTCCGATGCACTGCGATGGTGCGCGGCTCAACCTTCCAACAACCTGCCTGGAGTTTCCCGATGTCGCGTGATTCAGAAGATCTTTCCCTCGATGCCCTGGCATTGCGCCGCCGCCGCTTGCTGCAGGGCGCCGCCGCGCTGCCCGTGATGGGCCTGTCCGGCCTGAGCTTCGGCCAGTCGCAGTTCCCCACGGCCAAGGTCAACAGCACCAAGCTCGCGGTGACCGACACCGAAGTGACGGTGGGCCAGCTGCACTCGTCCTCCGGCACCATGGCCATTTCGGAGACCGGCTCGATCCAGGCCGAGCAGCTCGCCATCGACCAGATCAACGCGATGGGCGGCATCCTCGGGCGCAAGATCAAGGTCATCAAGGAAGACGGCGCCTCCGACTGGCCCACCTTTGCCGAGAAGTCGAAGAAGCTCTTGGTCAACGACCATTGCGCCGCAGTGTTCGGCTGCTGGACCAGCGCCTCGCGCAAGGCGGTGCTGCCGGTGTTCGAGAAGGAGAACGGCCTCCTGTACTACCCGACCTTCTACGAAGGCCTGGAGCAGAGCAAGAACGTGATCTACACGGGCCAGGAAGCCACGCAGCAGATCATCTGGGGCCTCGATTGGGGCGCCAAGGAGAAGAAGGCCAAGACCTTCTTCCTGGTGGGCTCCGACTACATCTGGCCGCGCACCTCGATGAAGATCGCGCGCAAGCACATCGAGAACTTCCAGAAGGGCTCGGTCAAGGGCGAGGAGTACTACCCGCTGGGCCACACCAACTTCAACTCGCTGATCAACAAGATCAAGGTCGCCAAGCCCGACTGCATCTTCGCGGCGGTGGTGGGCGGCTCGAACGTGGCCTTCTACAAGCAGCTCAAGGCCGCGGGCATCACGGGCGACAAGCAGTTCCTGCTGACGCTGGCCGTCACGGAAGACGAAATGACCGGGGTGGGCGGCGAGAACTTCGCGGGCTTCTATTCGTCGATGAAGTACTTCCAGTCGCTCGACAACGCGAACAACAAGAAGTTCGTGGAAGCCTTCAAGGCCAAGTACGGCAAGGACGCGGTGATCGGCGACGTCACGCAGGCCGGCTACCTCGGCCCGTGGCTCTGGAAGGCGGCGGTGGAGAAGGCCGGCAGCTTCGACGTCGACAAGGTGGTGGCCGGCTCGCCGGGTATCGAGCTGAAGACGGCACCTGAAGGCTACGTGAAGCTGGACGCGAACCACCATTTGTGGAGCAAGGCGCGCATCGGGCAGGGGCAGCTGGACGGGACGTTCAAGGTGGTGGCGGAGTCGGCTGATTTGATCAAGCCGGATCCGTTTCCCAAGGGATACCAATAACTCTGTCTTGCTCCCTCCCCTTCCGGGGGAGGGCAGGGGTGGGGGCAAGCGGCGCCACCAATGGGCACGCTCTGCCTGCCCCCATCCCAACCTTCCCCCGGAAGGGGAAGGAGCCAATACCCAACACCGGAATCGTTGCCATGACTCTGTCGGACATGATGAACATCGGCCTGATGCAGGGCTTCGCGGGGCTGAGCCTGTTCGCGGTGCTGCTGCTGATGGGCCTCGGGCTCGCGATCATCTTCGGCCAGATGGGCGTGATCAACATGGCGCATGGCGAGTTCATGACCATCGGCGCCTATTCGATCTACCTGGCCGCGCGCGTCACCGAAAGCCTGGCGCCCGCGTTCATGCCGTACTACTTTCCGATCGCGATCGGCCTCGCCTTCGTGTTCGCCTTCATCGTCGGATGGATCGTGGAGTGGGTGCTGATCCGCCATCTCTACAAACGCCCGCTCGACACGCTGCTCGCCACCTGGGGCGTGAGCCTGGGGCTGCAGCAGATCTTCCGCACCTTCATCGGCCCGAAGGAAGTGAGCCCCACGCTGCCCGAATGGCTCATGGGCTCGTGGACGCCGCATGAAGGCCTGGACATTCCGATCAACGGCCTGTTCGTGCTCGCACTCACCGCGCTGGTCACCGGCGGCGTGCTGCTTGCGCTGCACAAGAGCCGCTGGGGGCTGCGCGTGCGCGCCACCGTGGCCAACCGCACCATGGCCAATGCGACCGGCATCGACACCATGAAGACCGACCGCCTGACCTTTGCCATCGGCTGCGGCATTGCCGGCATGGCGGGCGCGGCCTTCACCACCATCGGCTCGACCGGGCCGACCTCGGGCTCGCTCTACATCGTGGATGCCTTCCTGGTCGTCACCTTCGGCGGCGCGGCCAGCCTGCTGGGCACCGTGGTCTCGGCCTTCGGCATTGCGCAGACGCAGTCGATCTCGGAGTTCTTCATGACCGGCTCGATGGCCAAGGTGCTGACGCTCTCGCTGATCGTGCTGATTTTGATGATGCGGCCGCAAGGGCTTTTCGCAGTCAAGGTGCGTCGCTGATGAACCCGATTCCTTCCTGGAGAACGTTCCGATGATGAATTTCATCAAGGCCTCGATCCTGCGCTACCAGCTCGGCAGCCTCTTGCTGCTGGTGCTGCTGCTGGCGGTCGTGCTGCCGCTGTCGCTCGACATCTTCCGCCTGAACCTCGTGGGCAAGTACCTCACCTACGCCTTCGTGGCCGTCGGCCTGGTGATGGTATGGGGCTACGGCGGCGTGCTGAGCCTGGGGCAGGGCGTGTTCTTCGGCATCGGCGGCTATGCGATGGCGATGTTCCTCAAGCTTGAGGCCTCCGACCCCGTCACGACCAAGATCCAGTCGACGCCGGGCATTCCGGACTTCATGGACTGGAACCAGATCACCGAGCTGCCCGCGCTGTGGCTGCCGTTCAAGAGCCTGCCGCTGAGCCTGGCGCTGGTGGTGCTGGCGCCGATGGCGCTGGCTTGGCTCGTGAGCTTTGCGATGTTCAAGCGCCGCGTGGGCGGCGTGTACTTTGCGATCATCACGCAGGCGGTGGCGCTGATCTGCACCGTGCTCATCATCGGCCAGCAGGGCTACACCGGCGGCGTCAACGGCATGACCGACCTGAAGACGATGCTGGGCTGGGACACGCGCACCGACGGCGCCAAGTACGTTCTCTACTACGTCTGCGTGGGCCTCCTGGTCGCGAGCATCGTGCTGTGCCGCTGGATCCAGACCAGCAAGCTCGGCACGCTGCTGCTCGCCATGCGCGACAAGGAAGACCGCGTGCGCTTCTCGGGCTACGACGTGTCCAACTTCAAGGTCTTCATCTTCTGCCTGGCGGCCGGGCTCTCGGGCATCGGCGGCGCGATGTTCGCGCTGCAGGTGGGCTTCATGTCGCCGAGCTTCGTGGGCATCGTGCCCTCGATCGAGATGGTGATCTTCTGCGCCGTGGGCGGCCGCATGAGCCTGGTGGGCGCGGTGTACGGCGCGCTGCTGGTGAACGCAGGCAAGACGCTGTTCTCGGAGAGCTTTCCGGACCTGTGGCTGTTCCTGATGGCCGGCCTCTTCATCGGCGTGACCATGGCCTTCCCGATGGGGCTCGCGGGCCTGTGGGACGAGAAGTTGAGGCCCTGGTGGAAGGAGCGCCGCAAGGCGCTGCGCGAGGCCGCGGTGCAGCCGCCGGCCTCCACGCCGCCGCTGCCGCCCGCTGCGCCGGCCGCGGCCGCGGCGCCCGAACCCCAGCTGCCCGACGGTGTCGGCAGCCAGCGCGCCTGAAGAACACCGGAGCCACCACCTCATGAGCAATACCGACTTCGCGCTGGCCGTGGAAGACCTCAGCGTCTCGTTCGACGGTTTCAAGGCCATCGACGACCTCACGCTCTACATCGACAGGAACGAGCTGCGCGTGATCATCGGCCCCAACGGCGCGGGCAAGACCACGCTGCTGGACCTGATCTGCGGCAAGACCCGCGCGAGCGCCGGCAGCATCAAGTTCAAGAACACCGAGCTCACCAAGATGGCCGAGCACAAGCGCGTGCGGCTGGGCATCGGCCGCAAGTTCCAGACGCCGTCGATCTACGAGAACCTGAGCGTGTTCCAGAACCTGGAGGTGTCGTTCCCGAAGGGCCGATCGGTGCTCGGCGCGCTGGCGTTCAAGTGCGACGACGAGGTCAAGGCCAAGGTCCAGGCGGTGGCCGAGGACATCGGCCTGGCCGACCGGCTGCGCACCGAGGCAGGCCTGCTGAGCCATGGCCAGAAGCAGTGGCTGGAGATCGGCATGCTGCTGATGCAGGAGCCCGAGCTGCTGATGCTCGACGAACCCATTGCCGGCATGAGCGCGCGTGAACGCGAGCTCACGGCCGACCTGCTCAAGCGCATCTGCCGGAACCGCGCGGTGATCGTCATCGAGCACGACATGGCCTTCGTGAAGCAGATCGCGCACAAGGTCACCGTGATGCACCAGGGAAAGATCCTGGCCGAGGGGCCGATGGAGAAGGTGCAGGCGGATCCGAAGGTCATTGATGTCTATCTGGGGCACTAGATGAAGTCTTGCGTTGTGCTTTGTTCAGGGCGCGCTCCCGCCGACGGGGTACCTTGCTCCGCGAATGTCCCCCGGCCTGCGGCCTCCTCCTTGATTTCGCTGCGCAAGGCACCCCATCGGCGGGAGCGTGATGCGGAGCAGTCGTTGATCAGCGATACACCAGCAGCGTGTCCAGTGCACAGGGCATCGGGTGCTTCCCGCAGCGAAATCAAGGAGGAGGGCGAAGCCCGGGGGACATTCGCGGAGGGAAGTACCCGGTGGCCTGTGCACACGCCCTGAACAAGAGCCTTAGAGGAACAACCAGATGAGCAACATCATGCTGAAGGTAGAAGACCTCCACGTAGCCTACGGCCAGAGCGAGGCCCTGCACGGCATCTCTTTCGAAGGCCATGCCAACGAAACAATAGCCGTCATGGGCCGCAACGGCATGGGCAAGACCACGCTGTTCAAGAGTTTGATGGGCGTGCTTCCCATCAAGAGTGGCCGCATCGAAGTGGCGGGACAGGATGTATCGCGCGACGAAAGCTTCAGGCGCGTGGCCAAGGGCATTGCCTATGTGCCGCAGGGCCGCATGATCTTCCCGACTCTGACTGTGGAAGAGAACATCCAGACAGGCCTCGAGAACTCGAAGACAAAACGCATCCCCGAAGAGATATACGCCTTGTTCCCCGTGCTCTGGGACATGAAACGCCGCAAAGGCGGCAACCTCTCGGGCGGCCAGCAACAGCAGCTTGCCATTGCGCGCGCCCTCGTCACCGACCCCAAGGTGCTGCTGCTCGACGAGCCCACCGAAGGAATCCAGCCTTCGATCATCAAGGACATTGCCAAGGCCCTCAACGAGATCCGCAAGCTGCGCGGCATCACCATCGTCGTGTCCGAGCAGGTGCTGAGCTTTGCCATGGACGTGGCCGACCGGCTCTTCGTGATCGAAGGCGGGCGCCTCGTGCACGAGACCGCGCGCGACAAGACCGATGTGGATCACATCAAAGCCTACCTCTCCGTTTAACCACAACCCACCCAGGAGCCACTGCAAATGACGGACACGCTGATCAAGGTCGACCTGACCAAGCCGCCCACCGAGAACGAGATGATCCACAACCGCTGGCATCCGGACATTCCGATGGCCTGCTGGGTCAACCCGGGCGACGACTTCATCCTCGAGACTTTCGACTGGACCGGCGGCTTCATCAAGAACAACGACAGCGCCGACGACGTGCGCGACATCGACCTGAGCACCGTGCACTACCTCTCGGGCCCCGTGGGCGTGAAGGGCGCCGAGCCCGGCGACCTGCTGGTGGTGGACCTGCTCGACATCGGCGCCAAGCAGGACAGCCTCTGGGGCTTCAACGGCTTCTTCTCGAAGAAGAACGGCGGCGGCTTCCTGACCGACCACTTTCCCGAGGCGCAGAAATCCATCTGGGACTTCAAGGGCATGTTCACCAGCTCGCGCCACGTTCCCGGCGTCAACTTCGCGGGCCTCATCCACCCCGGCCTGATCGGCTGCCTGCCCGACAAGCCGATGCTCGACATGTGGAACGAGCGCGAAGGCAAGCTCATCGCCACCGACCCGGACCGCGTGCCCGGCCTTGCCAATCCGCCGTTCGCCGGCACCGCCCACATGGGCAAGATGACCGGCGAGGCGCGCGCCAAGGCGGCGGCCGAAGGTGCGCGCACCGTGCCGCCGCGCGAGCACGGCGGCAACTGCGACATCAAGGACCTGTCGCGCGGCGCGAAGGTGTTCTTTCCGGTGTACGTCGACGGCGCGGGCCTCAGCGTGGGCGACCTGCACTTCAGCCAGGGCGACGGCGAGATCACCTTCTGCGGCGCCATCGAGATGGCGGGCTGGGTGCACATGAAGGTCACGCTCATCAAGGGCGGCATGGCCAAGTACGGCATCAGGAACCCGATCTTCAAGCCGAGCGTGATCACGCCGCAGTACAACGACTACCTGATCTTCGAAGGCATCTCGGTCGACGAGGCCGGCAAGCAGTACTACCTGGACGTGAACGTGGCCTACCGGCAAGCTTGCCTGAATGCCATCGAGTACCTGAAGAAGTTCGGCTACTCGGGCGCGCAGGCCTATTCGATTTTGGGCACCGCACCCGTGCAGGGCCACATCAGCGGCGTGGTCGACGTGCCCAACTCCTGCGCCACGCTCTGGCTGCCCACGCAGATCTTCGACTTCGACATCAACCCGAACGCCGCGGGGCCGGTGAAGATGATCGACGGCAGCATCGACATGCCGCTCTCGCACGACCTGGCCTGACGGACGCGCCCATGCCCACCTACGACTACGCCTGCGGCCAGTGCGGCGGCTTCGAGGCGCTGCGGCCTTCGGGCCAGCGCGACGATCCCGCCGCATGCCCCGACTGCGGCGCCGCATCGCCACGCGTGCTTTCGGCCGCGCCGCGGCTCGCGCTGATGGCCTCGGGCACGCGCCGCGCGATGGAGACCAACGAGCGCGCCCGGCACGAGCCGGGCAGCTCGCGCGACTACGCGCGCTTCAAGCATCCGGCGGGCTGCGGCTGCTGCTCGGGTTCATCGCCGCGGCGCAGTGCGACGGTGACGGCACCCAACGGCGCCAAGTCGGCGCCCGCCAAGCGGCCCTGGATGATTTCGCACTAATGCAGGCCTAACAATCCACGGCATGCAGCGGGCCGGCACCGGCTCGATTGTTTCAATCCCGTGAACGCCGCGATTCCGTTTGCCGCGGTTTTTTGAGGCACTTCAGGATCACACTTCATTTCACCAACCAACCCATTAGGAGATTGAAATGAATGCCTCGAAAGTCCTCGCTGCTGCTGCCCTCTCGCTCCTGGCTGCCGCCGGTGCGCATGCAGAAACCTACGAAGGTGTGCTGACCGTGAACTCCGGCGTTTCGCGCGCCGAAGTCGCGCCGCAAGCCGTTGCCGCCGCCCGCGCCGGCAACGAATACGGCGACAGCGCCAGCGCCGGTGCGCAAGCCTTCACCTCGACTGCCGACCGCGCGACCATCCAGGCCGAAGCCGTTGCCAAGGCGCACGACCCGCTCGCAAGCCTCGACCGCCGCGCGTTCTACCGCGACGAAGTGCCGCAAGCCTACAAGAAGCCCAGCGTGTCGTTCACGCGCCAGGCCGGCCTCTGAGCCGAATCGCTCCCTTGATCGGCGCAATGAAGAACGGGCCCCCGACGGGGCCCGTTTTTCGCGTTCTCCGCCAGCCGTTCCTCATCCGATCCTGAATACCTTGGCTTGCCCGTTGCATCGGGCGCGCAGCAGATCGCCATCGATCTCGATGTGCGTCCAGGCCGCGAACACCCCGTCGCCGTCCAGCAGCTCGATGCTGTCGGCGGACAGCACCCTGTAGCGAAAGATCGGTGCGCATGCAGGTCCGTTCTTTTCTCCCAGGATCGCGGCGACCGTGCCGTCCGGACCGAAGCTGTAGCTCTCGGTGCTCGTTTCGCAGATGAGTGCCAGGCGGCGCCCGGCGAGCAGGGGTGTTTTCATCATCGGCCGATCGTCCACCGCGCCTCACTCCCGCGTGAGCGCGAAGCTCTTCTTGATGCCGTCTGCGGCCGAAGGTGCCACCCACAGGTCGAACTCTCCCGGCTCCACCGTCGGCTTCATGTCGCGGCCGATGAACTGCAGGTCGTCCGGGCGCAGCGTGAACTCGACCACCTTCGACGCACCGGGCCCGATGCGCACCTTGCGGAAGTTCTTGAGCTCGCGCACCGGCCGCGTCACGCTCGCGGCGCGTTCGGCGGCATACAGCTGCACCACTTCCTCGGCCTCGCGCTGGCCGGTGTTGGTGACGGTGGCGCGCACGCGCAGCGTGCCGCCGATCGGCAGCCGGTCCTGGCTCAGCTCCATGCCGTCGTAGCGCACCGGCGCATAGCCGATGCCATGGCCGAAGGGGTAGAGCGCCCGGTTCGTGGTGTCCACGTAGCGGGTCTTGAAGGCCATGGCCTGGTCGTAGTCGGGCAGCGGCCGGCCGGTGCGCTTCTGGCCGTAGTAGAAGGGCACCTGGCCGGACGCCTGCGGAAAGCTCACCGGCAGGCGGCCCGAGGGATTGAAGTCGCCGAACACCACGTCGGCAATGGCGTTGCCGGTCTGCACGCCGAGAAACCAGGTGACGAGGATGGCGTCGGCATTGCGCACCGCACCCTTGAGTGCCATCGCGCGGCCGTTGCTCAGCAGCACGACCACGGGCTTGCCGGTGGCGGCCACGGCCTCGGCCAGGTCCTGCTGGGCCTGCGGAATGCCGATGTCGGTGCGCGAGCGCGCCTCGCCCGACATGCGCTCGCTCTCGCCGATGGCGAGCACCACCACGTCGGCCTCGCGCGCGGCGGCCACGGCGGCCTCGATGCCGCCGGCCAGCGGCGCATCGATGCCCGAGCCGCGCACCACCGCCAGCGCGCCCGGGTCGGCCAGCGCGGCGCGCAGGCCGTCGTCGATGCCCACGGGCGCCGCCTGGCCGGGAAACAGGCTCCACGCGCCGAGCAGGTCCTGCGTGCCCGAGGCGAAGGGCCCGATCAGCGCGATCTTGCGGCCCGCCTTGGGCAGCGGCAGCACTGCGCGCTCGTTCTTCAGCAGCACGATGGAACGGCGCGCATCCTCGCGTGCCAGCGCGATGTGGGCAGGGTTGTCGGCCCGCGGCTGCGCTGGTGCGGCGTCGAGCCCGCGCAGCGGCTGGTCGAAGAGGCCCAGCTTCTGCTTGACCCACAGCACCCGGCGCACCGCGTCGTCCAGGCGCGCCATCGGCACTTCGCCCGAGGCCACGAGTTCGGGCAGGTGGCGCATGTACAGGCCGCTCTGCATGCTGACGTCGGTGCCGGCCAGGAACGACTGCTTGGCCGCCTCGCGGCCGTCGGCGGCGTAGCCGTGCGCGATCAGTTCCTCGTCGGCCGTGTAGTCGGACACCACGAAGCCCTTGAACTTCCATTCGTCGCGCAGCACGCCCGTGAGCAGCGCCGGGTTGGCAATCGACGGAATGCCCGAGATCTCGTTGAAGGCGCTCATGACCGAGAGCGCGCCCGCGTCCAGCGCGGCGCGGAACGGCGGCAGGTAGACCTGGCGCAGCGTGCGCTCCGAGATGTCGGTGGCGGCGTAATCGAGCCCGCCCTCGGCAGCGCCATAGGCCGCGAAGTGCTTGGGCGTGGCCAGCAGCGAATCGGCGCGCGAAAGGTCGGCGCCCTGGAAGCCGCGCACGCGCGCGGCCGCGAACTGGTTGGCCAGGTACACGTCTTCGCCCGCGCCCTCGATGCCGCGGCCCCATCGCGCATCGCGTGCAATGTCCACCATCGGCGCGAAGGTCCAGCGAAAGCCGTCGGCGCTCGCTTCCACCGCGGCGGCGCGCGCGGTGCGCTCGGCCAGTTCGGGCTCCCAACTCGCGGCTTCTGCCAGCGGCATGGGGAAGATGGTGCGAAAGCCGTGGATCACGTCGGCGCCGTAGAGCAGCGGAATGCCCAGGCGCGATTCGCGCACGGCCACCTCCTGCAGCACCCGCTTGCGCTCCAGCCCCTCGTTGTTGAACAGGCCGGTGACGCGGCCGGCGCGCACGTCGTCGATTTCCTGCTGCGCATTGCGCTGGCCGGCTTGCGGGTTGCCGGGAATGTTGGTGTTGGCGGGGCCGTAGAGGCTGAGCTGGCCGACCTTCTCCTCGACCGTCATGCGGGCGATGAGCGATTCGATGCGGGCGTCCGCGCCCTTGGCGCCCTCGGCGGTGGCCGGGGCCGGGAGAGACGCGGGGGAGAAGAGAACCGAGGCCAGGCCCAGCAGGGCCGCCGCCATGGCGGGGATTCGAACGTGCATGGCACGCCATTCTCACGCCAAAGCGATGCCGCACGGAACGGCCGGGCTTTGACGGTAAGGCGCGGGCGCCTATTCGGCGGTCGCGCCGGCGTCGCGGGCCACCTTCACCCACTTGGTGGTTTCGCTGCCGATGAAGGCCTTGAGCTCGGCCGGCCGCATGTTGCCTGCTGTTACGCCTTGCTCCTCGAAACGCCTGGCCACGTCCTGCTGCTGCAGCGCGCGGGCGACTTCGGCGTTCAGGCGCGTGACCAGTGCCGGCGGCGTGCCGTGCGGTGCCATGAGTGCGAACCAGGTGGTCATGTCGTAGCCCTTGAGGCCGGCCTCGTCCAGCGTGGGCACGCCCGGGTAGGCCGGCGAGCGCTTCAGCGTGGTCACGGCCAGCGCATGCACCTTGCCGCCGCGCACGTGCGGCGCGGCCGAGGGGCTGGTCTCGATGGCCATCTGGATCTGGCCGCCGATCAGGTCCGCCATCATCGGCGCGCCGCCCTTGTAGGGCACGTGGGTGACGTCGGTCCGGGTCATCGAGCGGAACAGCTCGCCCGAGATGTGCTCGGTGCTGCCGTTGCCGGCCGAGCCGAAGTTCACCTTGCCGGGATTGGCGTTGATGTAGGCCACCAGTTCCGCCACCGACCTGGCCGGCACCTTGTCGTTGACCACCAGCACGTTGGGCGTGGAGGCCACGAGCGCCACCGGATCGAAGTCGCGCCGGAAGTCGTAGGGCAGGCGCTTGTAGAGGCCCGGCGCGATCGAATGCGCGATGGTGGCCAGGAACAGCGTGTAGCCGTCGGCCGGCGCCTTCGATGCGATGGCCGCGCCCACGGTGCCGCCCGCGCCGCCACGGTTGTCGATGATGACCGGCTGCCCGAGCGATTCCGAGAGCTTCTGGCCCACGGTGCGCGCGACGATGTCGGTGGTGCCGCCCGCCACGAAGGGCACGACGATGGTGATGGGCTTGGCGGGCCAGCCGTCTGCGAGCGCGGTCGATGCGGCCGCCGCCGAGAGCAGGGTGGCCATGCCGGCGCGCAGGAAAGAGGAGAGCGTCTTGTTCATCGTGATGGGTCTTGGTGTTGTCGTGGTTTTGAAGATTGCAGGGTCTGGGGTGCACGAGTTCATTCACTCGGCACCCAGCTGCAGGCGGCTGGGCAGGCGTTTCTCGATCGCGAACTTGAGCAGCGCCGCCGAGCGGAAGATGCCGTGCGCGAACTTGCCGTAGGGCAGTGTGAGGAACAGCGCCATCACCACGCCCAGGTGCACCGCGAGCAGCAGCGCCATGAAGGCGGTGTCGCGCCAGGCGAGCAGGGCCAGGCCGGTCGCGCTGGTGAGCAGCAGCAGCGCGATGAAGCCGCGGTCCATCGGCCGCTGGGCCACGTCGCCATGCGCCGCGTTGCGCCGCAGGTTCAGCCACAGCAGCCCGGCCGGGCCGATCGCCAGGCCGATGCCGCCTGCGGTGCCCAGCAGCACCGGCAGGCTCGTGAGCGCATAGGGCGCGTGCAGGCCCAGCAGGTAGTGGTAGAGCGTTGCCACGCAGGTGGAGGCGAAGCACAGCATGAAGCCGTAGAAGGTGAAGTGGTGGAAACGCCGGCGCCAGGGCGTGAAGCGGTCGTCTTCGTTGTTGCAGCCTTCGCCGTGGCCGCCGCCCAGGTAGCTGAGGCGCAGCACGTCCTGCGCGGCCTCGGCGCCGGCCGCGGCGCGCACGCCGGCCACTTCGCCCGGCGCGTTCTCCTGCGTCGGCGACACCTCGCGCCAGAAGCGCCGCACGCCCATTGCCAGCGCGAACAGCACAAAGGCGAACACCGCGCCGAACACCAGCGCGAGAAAGTTGTGCGGGAAGATCGCGTAGAAGTTGCCCGCGAGCGGCTCGTGCAGCAGCGAGCCCGACATCGCGACGGCCAGCACGAGGAACAGCGCCAATCCACCGGCCAGCGCCAGCGCGACGGTGAGCCCGGCCTTCTTGTAGAGCGCGCCCATCGCAGGGGGCCAGGCGTAGTCGTGGTAGGTCTGCAGGCGCACCTGCGCCATCGCCTGCGGCACGTTCACCGCAAACTCGTGCGGCGGCGCATATTGGCAGGCATGCAGGCAGGAGCCGCAGTTGTGGCACAGGTTGGCCAGATAGTGCGTGTCGGCCTTGCCGAACTCCAGCCGCCGCGTCATTGCGGGGAACACGGCGCAGAAGCCTTCGCAATACCGGCAGGCGTTGCAGATCTGCAGGATGCGCGCGACTTCGGCTTCGCTGGCGGCGAGCGGCAGCGCCGGCCGGATGGGAATGACGCGCGCTGATGCGCTGCCGATGCCATCGGCATCCGCACGGGCGCGTGCGACCAGGTCAGTGAGTTGCTGCAAGGGCGGTCTCCGGGGAATTCTTTTTCGAATGGTTCTTTGCTGCGCGTGCCGCCTGCGTGCCCGCGATGCGGCCGAAGGCCGTGCCGATGCTCATGCCCACGCCGGCCGTGTAGCCCTTGCCCAGCACGTTGCCGGCCATCATTTCGCCGGCCACGAACAGGTTGGGGCTGGGCCGGCCGCCAAAGCGCACGGCCGCGGTCTCGTCCACCTTCAGGCCGAGATACGTGAAGGTGATGCCGGGCCGCAGCGGGTAGGCGTAGAAGGGCGCGGTGTCGATCGGACGCGCCCAGTGCGTCTTGGCGGGCGCGATCCCTTCGGTGTGGCAGTCGTCGAGGGCCGTATGGTCGAAGCGGCCGACGCGGCAGGCCGCGTTGTAGTCCTGCACGGTGCGCACGAACGTGGCTTCGTCCAGGCCGATCTTCTGCGCCAGCTCGCCGAGCGTGCTTGCCTGCGTGCCGGTGAACACCGGCGGCATGAAGCGCCCGACGGCCTTCTGGTCGATGACCGACCACGCGATCTGCCCCGGCTGCTGCGCCACCAGCCGGCCCCAGATCGCGTAGCGCTTGGGCCAGAAGTCTTCGCCCTCATCGTAGAAGCGTTGCGCCTCGCGGTTGACCATCACGCCGAGCGACACGCAGTCGATGCGCGTGCAGATGCCGCCGTCGTAGAGCGGCGCGCGCGCATCGATGGCCACCATGTGGCCCTGCGACGGATCGCCGATGCTGTCGGCGCCCGCGTCGATCATGTACTTCAGCAGCACGCCCTGGTTGAAGCGCGTGCCGCGGACGAGGAAGTTGTCGGCCGGCCATTCGCCGCGCTCGTTCCGGCCCCAGGCTTCGCGCAGCCACTCGCGGTTCGATTCGAAGCCGCCGGCGGCCAGCACGCAGCTCCTGGCTTCGATGCGCTCGCCGGCCTCGGTGCGCACGGCCACGAAGCGCTCGCCGTCGAGCTCCACCGAGGCCACGGGCGTCTCGTAGCGGATCTGCACGCCGAGTTTTTCGGCGCTCCGGAAATAGGCGTTCACCAGCGCCTTGCCGCCGCCCATGAAGAAGGCATTGGTGCGCGCCACGTGCAGCGCGCCCGACAGCGGCGGCTGGAAGTGCACGCCATGGCTGCGCATCCAGTCGCGGCAGTTCGACGAGGCGCGGATCGCCAGGCGCGCGAGGTGCTCGTCGGTCAGGCCACCCGTCACCTTCAGCAGGTCTTGCCAGTATTCCTCTTCAGGGTAGGCATCGACCAGCACGTCCTGCGGGGCATCGTGCATGCAGCGCAGGTTGCGGGTGTGCTGCGAATTGCCGCCGCGCCATTCCTTCGGCGAGGCTTCCAGCAGCAGCACCGAAGCGCCGGCCTCGCGCGCCATCAGCGCGGCGCACAGCGCGGCATTGCCGCCGCCGACAACCAGTACATCTATCACTCGTGGGTCTCCTTTGAATCCAGGAGACTTTAGGGAGCGCGCCCTTCACGCGAAAGGCCGGTTGAGGCAACGGGTGTTCAGCTTTCGAGAAGACTGGCCCCGGCCCATCGCCCCTCGCGCACCAGGGCGCGCGCCGTGTCGGCAACCACCACGCGCGCGGCCAGAGCGGCCGGCGAAAGCTCGTCGTCCGACAGGCTCACGAGCAGGTTGCGGCGGCCCACGTGCGCATCGCTGATCTGCGTGAGCTCCAGGTCGTCGCGGTCATGCCGGGCCGTGGCGGCGCCGGGCTGCACGGTGGCGCCGTAGCCCGCGCGCACCGCGTCCATCAGCAGCGCGAGGCCGTCGACCTCGGCAACGATGCGCGGCTGGATGCAGGCCCGCGCAAAGGCCGCCATCAGCGTCGCGCGCAGGCCGTGGCTGCCGCTCGGCAGGATCAGCGGCACCTCGGCGAGCTGCGACAGGCGGACCTTGGTGCCCGTGGGGCGCCCCTCCAGCGTCGGCGATGCGATCACGAACAGCTTCTCGGCCAGGAGCGGCGCCACGCTCCAGCGCCGCGGCGTATCGGTCTGGAACAGCACCGCCAGGTCGAGCTGGCGCGCGTGCAGCATCGTCGTGAGATGGCCCGACAGCGCCTCGACCATGTGCAGCCGCACCTCGGGGTAGCGCTGCTGCATGGCGCGCATCAGCGGCACGCCCAGCACGGTGGCCGTGGTGGGCGCAAGGCCCACGCTCACATGGCCCGACAGGCGCGCCTGCTGCGCCGCGCGCACGGCATCGTCGGCATGGCGCAGCGTGAGCTGCGCCTGCTGCAAGAAGGCCAGGCCGGCATCGGTGGGCACCACGCCGGTCGAGCTGCGCTGCAAGAGGCGCGTGGAAAGCTCGCCTTCGAGCCGGCTGATCTGCTGGCTCAGCGCCGAGGTGACCACGCCCAGCTCGACGGCCGCGCGGCCCATGCTGCGCAGTTCGCAAACCTTGACGAAGTAGCGCAGTTGCCGGAGTTCCATGCCCGCATCATCGCGCAGTTGAAAAAATGACCGCCAACACCCGTCGCGCAGGCGCTGGCAGCCGTGGAAACCGGGATCGGCGCTTGTTGCTTATTGCTTGTAGCTGTCGTCGATGCGGTCGAGCTTGCGGATCAGCGAGGGCCAGACGAACTGCCCGCCCAGGCCGCCGGTCTGCACCTTCATCGCCTGGCCCACGCCCTCGACGATCTTGGGGTTCACCTGCGTGAGTTCGCCGCCGCCCGATTGCGCGGCGATCTGGATCTGGCAGGTGTTCTCGAAGGTGTACATCGAAAGGAAAGCGTCGGCAATGGTCTTGCCGCAAGTCAGCAGGCCGTGGTTGCGCAGCATCAGGAAATTGGCGTTGCCCATGTCGGCCTGCAGGCGCGGCTTCTCGTCGTCGCGGAAGGCCACGCCTTCGTAGTCGTGGTAGGCGAGCGACGCCAGCACGAAGGTCGACTGCTGGCTGATGGGCAGCACGCCGTTCTTCTGCGCGCTCACGGCAATGCCGGCCTTGGTGTGGGTGTGCAGCACGCACTGGATGTCTTCGCGCGCCGCATGCACGGCGCTGTGGATCACGAAGCCGGCCGGGTTCACGGGGTAGGGCGAGTCGATGATCTTGTTGCACTGCTGGTCGACCTTGACCAGGCTCGACGCGGTGATCTCGTCGAACATCAGGCCGTAGGGGTTGATCAGGAAGTGGTGCTCGGGCCCGGGAATGCGCGCACTGATGTGGGTGAAGACCAGGTCGCTCCAGCCGTAGAGCGCCACCAGGCGGTAGCAGGCGGCAAGGTCGACGCGCAGCTGCCACTCCTCGGCGGAGACGAGCTTCTGGATTTCGGATTGGGTGTTTGCGTTCATGGTGGTGGTTTCCTTGGGGATGGGTCAGGCCGCGGCTGGTTCCTTCATGGCCGCCTTGTAGATGCTCTGCTTCGGCTGCGCCATCAGGCGCTGCAGCATGGGCTCGAACTCGCTGATGGGCAGCGTCTCGGCGCGGGGGTCGAAGGCCGGGTTGTCGTAGAGCGCGCAGAACTCGGCCGTGCGCTCGTAGTGCGGATGGTCCTTGAAGCCGTCGCGCATGTCGCGGTCCAGGCCGATGTGATGGAAGAAGTAGTGGCCCTGGAAGATGCCGTGGTGCTGCACCATCCAGTGGTTGGCCTCGCTCACGAAGGGCTTGAGGATGGCCGCGGCAATGTCGGGATGGTTGAAGCTGCCGAGCGTGTCGCCGATGTCGTGCAGGAGCGCGCACACCACGTATTCCTCGTCGCGGCCGTCGCGCAGCGCGCGCGTGGCGGTCTGCAGCGAATGGGTGTAGCGGTCGACCGGAAAGCCGCCGTAGTCGCGTTCGAGGATCTGCAAGTGCCGGATCACGCGCGCGGGCAGGCCGGCCGCGAACTGCCTGAACTCGCCGCCTATCAGCTGCCAGTCTTCGCGCGTGCTCTCCTGCATGCTCCTGAAACCTGCCCGTTCGCTCATCGTGTTGTCTCCGTGTTCTTTGGGGGGAGCGGCCACTGTAGACCCGGGCTTGACGTTCAACTGTCAAGAATTTGACAATGCAAGGCTCTGGTAAACCCCCGCATGCCGCCTTCCAAACCGCGTCTCTCCGCCCCGCACCGCGCCGCGATGGAGCGCAATCCATGGTTCACCAGCATGCCGCGCGCGCAGCGCGAAGCACTGCTGGGCGCGGGCGAACTCATCCACGTGTGGCGCGGCGCCATGGTGTTCCGCCAGGGCGATCCGATCCATGCGGCGGGCGGCGGCTTCTATGGCCTCCTGGCCGGCACGATCAAGGTCTCTTCGCTGCGGCAGGACGGGCGCGAGGCCATTCTTGCGGTGCTCGAGCCCGGCAACTGGTTCGGCGAGATCACGCTGATCGACGGCTCGCCGCGCACCCACGACGCCACCGCGCTGGAGGCGCTCGACCTGCTCGTGGTGCCGCCCGAGGCCTTTGCCCAGCAGATGCGCGACGTGGTCTTTGCCAATGCGATGGCCGCCATGCTGGCCGCGCGCGTGCGCATGCTCTACGGCCTCACCGAAGACGCCACGCTGCGCAGCCTGCGTGCGCGCGTGGCGCACCGGCTGCTGGTGCTGGCGCGCGGCGACGCCACGCAGTCGGCGCAGCTGCGCCGCACGCTGATGCTGCCGCAGGAGGCGCTGGCGATGATGCTCGGCGTCACGCGCCAGACGCTTTCGAAGGAGCTCAATGCGCTGGCGGGCGAGGGCGTGCTCGCGCTGGGCTACGGGCGCATCGAGCTCAGGTCGATCGATGCGCTGCAGGCGCTGGCGAGCACCGGATAGCGCCTCAGCGCAGCACGCGCCCGTCGGCGGAGATGCTGATCAGGTCGATGGTGCGCGAGGCATCGCGCAGGCCCGGGCGCAGGTTGACGCGAAAGCCGCCCACGTCGTAGTCGGTCATGGCGGTCATCACGCGCTGCAGGCTCGCCGTGGTGAAGCCGCGGCCCGCGCGGCGCACCGCTTCGCCCGCCACCTTGACCGCGATGAAGCCTTCGAGCCCTTCGTACGAGGGCGTCTGGTCGGAGTTGTCGACCGCGGCGCGGTACTCCTTGACGATCGGAATGGCCGAGGGCCGCGGCGACGGCACCACCTGCGAGATCACGATGCCGCCGATGTCCTTGCCCAGTTCGGCATAGAGCGGGTCGATGCCCACGATCGAGAAGGCCATGAAGCTGCCGCTGTAGCCGCTCTTGCGCAGCTTGCGGATCGCATTGGCCGTGGTGCCCGAGAGCGACACCAGCACGATGGCCTGCGGCGTCTGCTGCAGCACCGTCTTCAGCGCCGCGTCGAGTTTGTCGGCGCCGCCGGCCGGCACCATCGCCGAGGCCACCAGCGCGGGCAGCTTCAGCTCGGTGATGGCCTGCTGCACGGCGGCCAGGCCGGCGCGGCCCATGGCGTCGTCGTCGCCCACCAGCGCGATGCGCGTCTGGCCCACGGTGGCGCACTGGCGCACGATCTTCAGCGCCTCGTCGATCATGCCGGGGCGCACGTGGAACACGTTGGGGTGGCTGGCCTCGCGCAGCGTGTCGGCGGCGGCAAAAGGCGCGAACAGCAGGCTGCCCTGCTGCGCGGCCACGTTGGCGCCGGCGTCGCTGCTGGCCGTGCCCACGAAGCCGAACAGCATGTCGGCCTTGTCGGTGCCAAGCAGCGTGCGTGCATTGGCGGCGGCCCGGCCCGCGTCGTAGCCGTCGTCCAGCTGCAGCAGCTTGAGCTGCAGGCCGCTCGCGGCATTGCGCTCGTTGAAGTCGGCCACCGCGAGCCGGCTGCCGGCCGCAAAGGCCAGCCCGATCTCGCCGGCGGCGCCTGTCAGCGGCACCGACTGGCCCAGCACGACCACCCGTGCGCCCGCCGCGCGGCCCGACGATTGCGACAGCGCCGGCAGATGAACGCCGCCGCCCAGCAGCAGCGCCCCGCACGCCTTGCCCAGCCATTCCCTGCGAGAACTGTCCATGGCTCACCTTTTTTAACAGTAGTAAAAAAGTGTAGCAAGTTCGGTGCCGATGGGGAAGGCTGCGGCAAACGAGGCCCGGCGGGCCTCCCGCAGGAGCAGCGGCCTCAGGCGCGCCGGAACACCAGGTCCCAGACGCCGTGGCCCAGCTTGATGCCGCGGCTCTCGAACTTGGTGAGCGGCCGGTACTCGGGCTTGGGTGCGTAGCCTTCGGCCGTGTTGCGCAGCAGCGGCTCGGCGGACAGCACCTCGAGCATCTGCTCGGCGTAGGGCTGCCAGTCGGTGGCGCAATGGATGTAGCCGCCCGGCTGCAGGTGTTCGGCGAGCTTTTTCACGAACTTGGGCTGGATCAGGCGGCGCTTGTTGTGGCGCTTCTTGTGCCACGGGTCGGGAAAGAACACATGCACGCCCGCCAGCGAGCCGGGCTGCAGCATGTGGTCGAGCACGTCGACCGCATCGTGCGCGCAGATGCGGATGTTGCTGATCGACTGCTCGCCGATGCGCTTGAGCAGCGCGCCCACGCCGGGCTCGTGCACTTCGCAGCACAGGAAGTTGGTCTCGGGCAGCACCGTGGCGATGTGCGCGGTGGCCTCGCCCATGCCAAAGCCGATCTCGAGCACGGTCGGCGCGGCGCGGCCGCCGAAGGCCGCCGTCAGGTCGAGCGGCTCGGGCTTGTAGGGAATGAGGAACAGCGGGCCCAGCTCGGCAAAGGCGCGCGCCTGGCCGTCGGTGGTGCGGCCCGCGCGCTTCACGAAGCTCTTGAGGCGGCGGTGCAGCGGATGCGGCGGCTTGTTGCTGTTGTCGTCGGCCGCGTCGTCGTCGTCGTCGGGCGTGGAATCGTGGGGCACGGTGTCGGGAAAGGTCATTACGGCCGCGAATTGTAGAGATCGCGCCATTCGGGCACCCAGCCGGCCAATGCAGGCGCGCAGGAAGCGGCCGTGGTGGCGCGCAGGCCGAGCACGCGCGCGGCCGCGTCGAGGGCGGCCAGGGCAGCCTCTGGCGTGGCGGTGTCGATGGCGGTGGCGCCGTTCTGCTTGGAGAGCTTGTCGCCGTCGGCGCCGCGCACCAGCGGCGTGTGCAGGTAGCTGGGCGTGGGCAGGCCGAGTGCGCGCTGCAACAGGATCTGGCGCGCGGTGTTGTCGGCCAGGTCTTCGCCGCGCACCACGTCGGTCACGCCCTGTTCCGCGTCGTCGACCACCACCGCAAGCTGGTAGGCCCAGGGGCCATCGGCGCGACGCAGCACGAAGTCGCCAACCTCGCGGCTCACGTCCTGGCACTGGCGGCCAAGGCGGCGGTCGGTCCAGCAGAGTTCGCCATGGGCCAAGGCCGGCTGGGCCGATTCGAATTTCTCGGTGGCAAAGCGCCAGGCGCGTGCGGGTTTGCCGTGCAGGCCGTCGCGGCAGGTGCCGGGGTAGACCCGCTCGCCATGGCGCGTGTGCGGCCGGCCGAGCCGTGCCAGCGCCTCGTCGATGTCCTTGCGCGAGCAGCCGCAGGGGTAGGCAAGGCCGAGGGCCCGCAGCCTTGCCAGCGCGGCTTCGTAGCGCTCGGTGCGCTGCGTCTGCCACAGCGGCGCTTCGTCGGGCAGCAGGCCGCAGTCGGCCAGTTGCCCAAGGATGTGCTCGCCCATGCCGGGCAGGCAGCGTTCGGTGTCGGCGTCCTCGATGCGGATCAGCCAGCGCGCCTTCGGGCCGCGCGCGCGCACGTCGAGCCAGCTTGCGAGCGCGGCCACCAGCGAGCCGGCATGCAGCGGGCCGGTGGGCGAGGGCGCGAAACGGCCGGTCTCCCGCATCCGTGGATCAGATCACTGCAAGCGCCAGCGAAAGGCCCGAGAGGAACGCATCTTCGACCCGGTGCCCGGTGCACCAGTCGCCGGCCACGCCGATGCGTGCCTTGGCGTCCCACAGGTGGCTCTTGCCCACGGGCACCTGGGTCTGGGCTTCGGGCCAGCAGCGTGCCCGGGCGTGCGTGGGCGCGGCATGGATGCCGGTGATCTCGGCGAAGGCGCGCAGCAGCTTGGCCTCGACGCGCGCGGCATCGTCGCGCAGGTGCTCCTGCGACCAGGTGGCGCTGGCCTGCAGCGTCCAGCGCTCCACGCGTTCGCGGCCGGGCTTGGACGATTCGCGCGCCAGCCATGCCACGCGGTGATGGGTGCTGCGCGCCGCATTCCATTGCGGGCCGAGGTGCGACATGTTGGCCTGGTTGGCCTGCGGAAAGGCGATCATCAGCGTCCAGCAAGGCGCGATGCGCACCGGCTCGATCTTCTGGCTGATGGCGGCCGAAAGCTTGCCGTCACCCAGCAGCGCGCGCGTGCGCGAGGGCGGCACGGCCAGCAGCACGGCGTCGAAGCCCGAGTACACATGCTGCGAATCGTCTTCACCGGCGGTGCGCAGCTGCCAGCGCTTGGGGTCGAGCGCATCGGCTTCGATCTGCGTGACCTGCGTGTCGGCCACGAGGCTGTCGCCCAGCGGCGCGGCCCAGTGGGCCACCAGGGCGTCCATGCCCGGCTGCGCCACCCAGTGCGATTCGCGCCCGGGCAATGCGGCCTCGGCCACGCGGCCGTGCGCATCGAGCACGCGCACGAGGTTGGCGCTCCAGGGGCGGCAGAGG
This sequence comes from Variovorax sp. V116, assembly GCF_041154435.1. Classification (NCBI taxonomy): domain Bacteria; kingdom Pseudomonadati; phylum Pseudomonadota; class Betaproteobacteria; order Burkholderiales; family Comamonadaceae; genus Variovorax; species Variovorax sp. V116. The sequence continues at coordinate 3,157,333 of NZ_AP028661.1, read as the reverse complement.
CTGGGCGTGGCTTCCAGCGCCAGCGCAAAGCGCGGATCGCGCACGGTGAAGTACTGCGCGCCGCTGTCGAAGCGGCCGAAGGCGGTGTCGACGCTCGCCATGCGCCCGCCGGGCGCGGCCTCGCGTTCGAACACCGTGACCTTGTGGCCGGCCTGCACCAGCGTCCGGGCGCAGGCGACTCCGGCAATGCCGGCGCCGACGACGGCGTAGTGGCGTGGAGCGGCGGGGGTTCGGTGGCGGTCGGCCGCCTTTGCAGTTGCGCGAGTGGTCATGAGGGACTCTTTTCTTGTGTACGGAGACGGATGGATGTGTCCGGACTCTACATCGGTCCGGGAGGCGGCTGGAGGACGTGTCCTGTTCAGGGCACGTGCACAGGCCACCGGGTACTCCCCTCCGCGAATGTCCCGCACCGAATCAACGCCCGCGATGCCGTTCGAGCAGAGCCCGCCGCGTGGCCTCGTGCTCGAACTGCGCGAGCCACCATTCGAGTGCGCGGCCCGGTCCGCCCGCGCTGCGCACGCGCCAGGCGCAGTGCATGGTCGCGAGCGGCGGCTGGCGTTCGGTCTTGCGCTCGACCAGGTGGCCGGCCTCGATGTAGGGCCGCGCCATCGGCTCGGGAAGGAAGCCGCCGCCCAGGCCGTGCAGCTGCGCGTTCAGCTTGGCCTGCATGCTCGGCACCGTGAGCACGTCCTGTCCACCGACCAGGTTGACCGTCATGCTCGGCCCGCTGCGCACCGAGTCGGCCGCGGCCACCGCGCGATGCTGGCGAAGCACCGCATCGGTCAATGGCTCGGGCAGGCGCGCGAGCGGATGGTGCGGCGCCACTGCATAGACAAAGCACAGCTCGCCGATCGGCCGGCTGCGGATGCCGGTGGCGGTGAAGGCCAGGCTCGCCGCGTCGAGCACCGCGCCAATGGCCAGGTCGGCCTCGCCGCTGGTCAGCGCCTCGATGGTGCCGAGCAGGGTTTCGTCGCGCAGCTTGAGCCGCGTGGGCGGATCGAGCGCGAAGAAGGCCGTGGCCAGGTCGAGCAGCGGGTCGCGCGCGATCACGCTGTCGACCGCAATGGTGAGCATCGGCTCCCAGCCGGTGGCCACGCGCTTGACGCGGTTGGCCACCGCATCGATCTCGCCGAGCAGCCGCGCCGCCTCGCGCAGCAGCTCGGCGCCGGCCTCGGTGATGCGGGCCTGGCGTGCGCTGCGGTCGAACAGCAGCACGTCGAGCGCGTCCTCGATCTGGCGCACGCGGTAGCTGAGCGCGCTGGGCACGAGGTTGAGCGCGCGCGCCGCGCCGGCAAAGCTGCCGGTGCTCGCCACGGTCTGCAGCATGGCGAGCGCATCGGGGGTCAGTACGTCTCTGGCGCTGGGCATGGCGGCTCCTTCGACCGGCGGATCGATCGATCAAAAAATTTGAATGATGCCATCAAAACCCGGCGCTTTTATCGATGGGGTGCGGGCCTAAAGTTCTTCACATCCGCTGCGCATCCGGCGCGGCATACGAAGAAGGCCCGAGCAACCCCCACGGGGCAGGGCCGAAGGAGTTTGACGATGTTGCAAGTCCGTAAATCACAGGAACGCGGTTATGCCGACCATGGCTGGCTGCGCTCGTTCCACAGCTTTTCCTTTGCCGGCTACTACGACCCGGCCCACATGGGTTTCGGCAACCTGCGGGTGATCAACGAAGACCGCGTGGCCGCGGGCGCCGGTTTCGGCACCCATGGCCACAAGGACATGGAGATCATCAGCTACGTGCTCTCGGGCGAACTGGCGCACAAGGACAGCATGGGCAATGTGGAATCCATCCCGCCGGGCGACGTGCAGCGCATGAGCGCGGGCCGCGGCGTGATGCACAGCGAGTTCAACCACAAGGCCGACGAGACCACGCACTTCCTGCAGATCTGGATCGAACCGAACGTGCGCGGCATTGCGCCCGGCTACGAGCAGAAGAAGTTCAGCGACGCCGAAAAGCGCGGCAAGCTGCGCCTGGTGGCCTCGCCCGACGGTGCCGACGGCTCGGTGACGGTGCACGCCGATGCGCGCCTCTTCGCAGGCCTGCTCGACGGCGATGAAACCGCCAGCCTGGCGCTCGATTCGAAGCGCAAGAGCTACGTGCACCTGGTGCGCGGCGAGCTCGAAGTCAATGGCCAGAAGCTCGCGGGCGGCGACGCCGCGATGCTCCAGGGCGAATCGCAGCTCACGCTCGGCGCCGGCAAGGATGCCGAAGTGCTGGTGTTCGACCTGGCGGCGTGATCCCGGGCCGGGCGCATGCCGCCCGGCCTTCTTTTTCCCCTGTTCTTTTTTCAGTTTCAACAACCCGAGGAGTTTTCACACATGGCAACCACAACCACCACCCCCAATGCAGCCCAGGACACGCTGGCGCTGGTCGGCCGCATCCTGATCGCGTACCTGTTCATCCCGGCCGGCATCGGCAAGCTCATGGGCTTTGCGGGCACCGTGGGCTACATCAACTCGGTGGGCCTGCCGCTGCCGGAAGTGGCGGCCGCGATCGCCATCCTGGTCGAGCTCGTCCTCGGCATCGCGCTGCTGGTGGGCTTCAAGACCCGCTGGACCGCCATTGCGATGGCCGTCTTCACCGTGGTCACCGCGCTGTTCTTCCACAAGTACTGGTCGGCGCCCGATGCAATGAAGATGATGCAGCAGATCAACTTCAACAAGAACATCGCCATTGCGGGCGGCCTGCTCGCCTTCGCCGCCTTCGGCCCCGGCCGCTTCAGCATCGACAAGCGCTGATTCCACAACCCGAACAAAGGAGTCCCTGAACATGGCAAACATCGTCGTCATCTTCCATTCCGGCTACGGCCATACCCAGCGCGTGGCGCAAGCCGTGGCCGATGGCGCGGACGCGCAGCTGCTCGCCATCGATGCCGATGGCAACCTGCCCGAAGGCGGCTGGGAGACGCTGGCCGCGGCCGACGCGATCATCTTCGGCTCGCCGACCTACATGGGCGGCGTGAGCTGGCAGTTCAAGAAATTTGCCGATGCGTCGTCGAAGGTCTGGTTCACGCAGGGCTGGAAGGACAAGCTCTTCGCGGGCTTCACCAACAGCGCCACCATGAACGGCGACAAGGTCGCGACCATGGCCTACCTGTGGACGCTTGCGATGCAGCACAGCGGCCTGTGGGTCAGCATGGGCATCCTGCCGAGCAACAGCAAGGCGGCTACGCGCGATTCGATGAACTACGTGGGCGGCTACGGCGGCCTGCTGACGCAGTCGCCTTCCGATGCGAGCCCGGCCGAGATGTTCAAGGGCGACTTCGACACGGCAAGGGCATTCGGCGAGCGTATTGCCACAGTGGCAAGATCGCGCGGATAAAACCCAGCCAACCACGGAGCCCCCGATGACCGATACCGCCGCACAGACCCAATTGCTTCAACCACACGACAAGGACCTGGGCGGCGGCTTCAATGTGCGGCGCCTGCTGCCCGCGGCGCAGCGCCGCTCGGTGGGCCCGTTCGTGTTCTTCGACCACTTCGGCCCGGCCACCGAGCAGCCCGGCATGGCGCACGACGTGCGGCCGCATCCGCACATCGGCCTGTCCACGGTCACCTATCTTTTCGAGGGCGCGATGATGCATCGCGACAGCCTCGGCAGCGTGCAGGAGATCCTGCCCGGCGCGATCAACTGGATGACCGCGGGGCGCGGCATCGTGCACTCCGAGCGCAAGCCCGAGCGCCTCAAGGCCGACACCTACGTGAACCACGGGCTGCAGCTCTGGGCTGCCTTGCCGCAGGCGCACGAAGAAATCGAGCCGAGCTTCGAGCACACGCCGGCCGGTGGCATTCCGCAGGTGGTGGAGCAGGGCGTGGCGGTGCGCGTGCTGGTGGGCGAGGCCTTTGGCCAACGCTCGCCGGTCAAGACGCTGTCGCAGACGATCTACCTCGACATCGCATTGCCCGCGGGCGGCCGCTTCGAGCTGCCCGCGCTGGCGCCCGAATTGGCGGTGTATGCCGTCGATGCCGATGTGCGCGTCAATGGCGAAGCGATCCCCGCGCACACGATGGCTGTTCTGCCCGACGGCCAGGGCGCAGTGCTGGCTTGCGACACCGCGGCGCGCCTGATGGTGATCGGCGGCGAGCCGCTCGACGGCCCGCGCTACATCACCTGGAATTTCGTATCGAGCCGGCGCGAGCGCATCCTCGAAGCCGGCTCCGACTGGGCTGCGCAGCGCATGGGACATGTGCCTGGCGAGACCGAGTTCATTCCGCTGCCCGGCAAGCCCTTTGGCGTGCGCGAACCCGACGTGGGCACCACGCCGGTCTGATCTCCAAAGCGCGTGGCCGGCAACCCGCCGGCTATTTCTTCAGGCCGCTGCTGAGGCCCACGTCTTCCGCTGCACGCGCACTGGCATCGGCCGCACGTGCGCTCAGGTCGGGCGCGAGCGCGCGCCGGCCGTCGAACACGAAGCAGTCGCCGTGGTAGTGCGCACCGCCGACCTCTTCGAAATATTTGAGGATGCCGCCTTCGAGCTGCAGCACGTTCTCGATGCCTTCCTCGCGCATCAGGATGGCGGCCTTCTCGCAGCGGATGCCGCCGGTGCAGAAGCTCACCACGGTCTTGCCCGCGAAATCGGCGCGGTGCGCCTTGAGCGCGGGCGGGAATTCGGTGAACTTGGTGATGCGCCAGTCGATTGCGCCGTCGAAGCTGCCTTCGTCGACCTCGAAGTCGTTGCGCGTGTCGAGCAGCGCGATTTCCCGGCCTTCATCGTCGTGGCCTTGGTCGAGCCAGCGCTTGAGCGTGGGCGCGTCCACGCCCGGCGCGCGGCCCGCTGCCGGCTGGATGGCCGGATGGTCCATGCGGATGATCTCGCGCTTGAGTTTCACCAGCATGCGGCGGAAGGGCTGCGCGGCGGACCAGCTTTCCTTGGTTTCGAGGTCGGCGAAGCGCACATCGGCGCGCAGGCCGGCCACGAAGCTGCGCACGGCATCGGGCAGCCCCGCCAGGAACAGGTTGATGCCCTCGGGCGCCAGCAGGATGGTGCCCATGAGGCCCAGGGCCTGGGCGCGCTCGCGCAGGTCTTCGCGCAGCACGGGGCTGTCGTCGATGGCCACGAATTTGTAGGCCGCGATATTCAAAATCTCTTGCACGGGGGGCGATTGTAGGGATTGCCAACCCACATCGTGGAGGCGGTGCTTTCTACAATGGAAGGATGTTTGTTCACCTGCGCCTGCACACCGAGTTTTCCGTCGTCGACGGCACCAACCGCATCGACGAAGTCGTCAAGGCCGCCGCTGCCGACAAGCAGCCCGCACTGGCCATCACCGACCTGAACAACCTGTTCGGGGCGGTCAAGTTCTACAAGCAGGGGCGAAGCAAGGGCGTCAAGCCGGTCATCGGCGCTGAAATCTTCATCGAAGGCCTGGGCAAGGAGCCCGGCGTGCTCACCCGCATCGTGCTGCTGGTGCAGAACATGGAGGGCTACCTGCACCTGTCCGAGCTGCTGGCGCGCGCCTGGACGCAGAACGTGGGCCGCGGCCAGTCGCAGGCGGCCTGCAAGCTCGAATGGCTCCAGGAGCTGCAGGGCGGACTGATCGCGCTGTCGGGCGCGCAGGCCGGCCCCCTGGGCGCACCGCTGCTGCAGGGGCAGGAAGAGCGCGCCGCCGAGCTGGCGCTGCAGCTGGCGGGCATGTTCCCGCATCGTTTCTACATCGAGCTGCAGCGCGCGGGCCGCCCCGAGGACGAGCCGCACGTGATTGCCGCCGTGAAGCTCGCGGCCCGGCTGCGCCTGCCGGTGGTCGCGACGCACCCGGTGCAGTTTGCCGAACGCCAGGACTACGAGGCGCACGAGGCGCGCGTCTGCATCTCGGAAGGTGAAATCCTCGGCAACCCGCGCCGCGTGCGCAAGTTCACCGAGGAGCAGTACTTCAAGTCGAGCGCCGAGATGCAGGCGCTCTTTGCCGACGTGCCGAGCGCGCTGGCCAACACGGTCGAGATCGCCAAGCGCTGCAACCTCACGCTGGTGCTCGGCAAGCCGCAGCTGCCCGATTTTCCGACGCCCTTCATCAGCGAAGGCGTGCGCATGCCGATCGACGAGTTCTTCCGCCAGGAGTCCTTCCTGGGCCTGGAAGAACGCCTGGCGCACCTCTATCCCGATCCGGCCAGGCGCGAGGCCGAGCGGCCACGCTATGTGGAGCGGCTCGAGTTCGAGATCAACACGATCCTGAACATGGGCTTCCCGGGCTACTTCCTGATCGTGGGCGACTTCATCAAGTGGGCCAAGAACAACGGCTGCCCGGTGGGCCCGGGCCGGGGCTCGGGCGCCGGTTCGCTGGTGGCCTATGCGCTGAAGATCACCGACCTCGATCCGCTTGAATACAAGCTGCTGTTCGAACGTTTCCTGAACCCCGAGCGCGTCTCGATGCCCGACTTCGACATCGACTTCTGCCAGGGCAACCGCGACCGCGTGATCGACTACGTCAAGGACAAGTACGGCCGCGATGCCGTGAGCCAGATCGCCACCTTCGGAACGATGGCCGCGCGCGCCGCCATCCGCGACGTGGGGCGCGTGCTCGACATGAGCTACATGTTCTGCGACGGCATCAGCAAGCTCATTCCCAACAAGCCGGGCCAGCCCGTCACCATCCAGTATCCGCCCAACCCCAAGGTGGAAGGCGACAAGAACAACTACGCCATCGAGATGGAGCCGCAGCTCGCGGCGCGCATCGAGAAGGAAGAAGAAGTGCGCATGCTGGTCGAGCTCGCGCAGAAGCTCGAAGGCATGACCCGCAACATCGGCATGCACGCGGGCGGCGTGCTGATTGCGCCCGGCAAGCTCACCGATTTCTGCCCGCTCTACCAGCAGCCCGGCAGCGACTCGGCCGTGAGCCAGTACGACAAGGACGACGTGGAGGCCATCGGCCTCGTGAAGTTCGACTTCCTGGGCCTGGCCACGCTCACGATCCTCGAGATCGCGAAAGAGTTCATCGTCAAGCGCCACAAGGGCCAGGAGAACTTCGCGTACGAGAACATCAAGCTCGACGACCGCGAGACCTACAAGCTGTTCTCCGAGGGCAAGACCGAAGCGGTGTTCCAGTTTGAAAGCCGCGGCATGCAGGGCATGCTGAAGGATGCGCGGCCGACGCGCCTGGAGGACCTGATCGCGCTCAACGCGCTGTACCGTCCGGGCCCGATGGACCTGATCCCGAGCTTCGTGGCGCGCAAGCACGGCCGCGAAGAGGTGGAGTACCCGCACCCGGCCGTGGCCGAGATGCTCTCCGAGACCTACGGGATCATGGTCTACCAGGAGCAGGTGATGCAGACCGCGCAGATCCTGGGCGGCTATTCGCTCGGCGGCGCCGACCTGCTGCGCCGCGCCATGGGCAAGAAAAAGCTCGAGGAGATGGCCGAGCACCGCGAGAAATTCCGCGCGGGCGCGCTCTCGACGCACGGCATTCCCCAGGACAAGGCCGACGAGATCTTCGACTTGATGGAGAAGTTCGCGGGCTACGGCTTCAACAAGTCGCACGCCGCCGCCTACTCTCTGCTGGCGTACCACACCGGTTGGCTCAAGGTCCACTACACGGCCGAGTTCTTCTGCGCCAACATGACCGTGGAAATGGACGACACCGACAAGCTCAAGGTGCTGTTCGAGGACGCGCAGAAGAACTTCGGCATCACCTTCGAGCCGCCGGACGTGAACCGCGGCAACTACCGTTTCGAGCCGGTCACCGACAAGGTGATCCGCTATGGCCTGGGGGCGGTCAAGGGCACGGGCCAGCTCGCGGTCGAGGCCGTGGTGCGCGCACGCGAAGAAGGCGGGCCCTTCAAGAGCTTGTTCGATTTCTGCGTGCGCATCGACCGCCAGCGCATCAACAAGCGCACGGTCGAAGCGCTCATCAAGGCCGGCGCCTTCGATTCGATCCAGCAGAACCGCGCCTCGCTCATCGCCTCGGTCGACCGCGCCTTCGAGTTTGCGGCCGCCACCGAGGCCAATGCCGCGCAGGTCGACATCTTCGGCGACAGCGAGCACGGCTCCGCCACGCAGGAGCCCGAGCTGGTGGACGCCACGCCCTGGGGCGTGAAGGAGCGGCTCACCTTCGAGAAGACGGCCGTCGGCTTCTATCTCTCAGGCCACCTGTTCGACGAGGTGGCGCACGAGGTGCGGCGCTTCTGCAAGCGCGAGATCGGCGACCTCATGGACACGCGCGAGCAGCAGGTGATCGCGGGCATCGTGAGCGATTTCCGCGTGATCAACGGCCAGCGCGGCCGGCTGGCGATCTTCAAGCTCGACGACAAGTCCGATGCCATCGACGCCACCGCCGACGAGGCGCTGATCAACGCGAACCGCAACACCCTGAAGGACGACGAACTGGTGATCGTGAGCGGCCGGCTGCAGCCGGGCCGCGGCGGCTTCGAGGCCCGCTTCCAGGTGCAGCAGGTGTGGGACCTGGCCACCGCGCGCTGCCGCTTCGGAAAATTCCTGCGCGTGGCGGTCAATGGCAAGGCGCCCGACATCGCGCGCCTGGTGAAAGACTTTCCGCCGCGCACCGAGCAGAGCGAGCACGGCGACCTCGTGCAGGGGCTGCCGGTGCGCCTGTCGATGGCGCGCGGCGGTGCGCAGGTCGAGCTGCAGCTGGGCGAGCGCGCGAAGTTCTTCCCGACCGACGCCGCGCTCGCGAGCTGGACGGCGCAGGCGGAAGCCGGCAAGGCCTCGGTGGTCTACGAGTGAGCGGCGAGGCGGCCGGGCGCGCTTGGCGCCTGGCCGGCCCTGCAACTACCGCTTGGGCCGCAGCGAGACGATCAGCGACGGGAAGATGCGCCCGTCGGTGTCGCGCGGCAGCTTGTCGGTCTTGTGCAGGCCGCGTTCGGCGGCTTCGTCCCAGCTGGGCAGTCCGCTCGACTTGGTCAGCTTGACGCCGACGATGGTGCCGTCCGGTGCCAGGTTCACCTCGAACTCGGCCGCCGGATTGCCGTTGACCGTCTCGGCATCGGGGAAGGTGATGTTGGGGCGCACCGCCGCGGCAATGCGTCCGGCGTAGCCGCTCGACGGTCCTGACGAGCGCATTGCCGTGCCCTTGGAATCGTCGCTGCCGCTCGCGCCCGCGAGGCCCTGCATGCGCTTGAGCGTTGCGGCGCGGTCGGCCGCGGCCTGCTTGGCTGCGGCTTCCTGCTGCTTCTTCGCTTCGGCCTGCTTGGCCTCGGCCTCCTGCTGCTGTTTCTTCTGCTGTTCGGCGAGCTTTTGCTGCTGCGCCTTCTTGCGTTCGGCTTCGTCTTCGGCGCGCTGCTTGGCTTCGAGCTCCTTCTTGCGCTGCTGTTGCTGGCGCTCGAGCTCGCGCTCCTTCTGTTCCTTTTCTTCCTTGAGCTTTTTCTCGCGCTCGAGGGCGATGTCCGGCGCGCGCGGCGGCGGTGCGGGCTCGGGGGCCTTCACCTGAGGCGGCGGTGGCGGCGGAGGAGGCGCAGGCGGCGGAGGCGCGGGAGCGGGCGTGGGTGCCTGCGGCGCCGACAGGCGCGGCGCAGCCTGCTGCACCGTGGAAGACCACAGCTCCGCATCGACGGCGCCTTCGTCGGCATCGCTGCGCCAGCGCACTCCCCACGTCAGCGCGGCAATCAGCAGCGCGTGCGCAACCAGCGCGAGCAGCACCGCGCGCGGCGTGCCGCGCTGCGGCGGTGGTGCGAACTCGGGGCGATCCAGTGCGAGCGACATGCCTTATTTGCCGCCCGTGGTGGTGACGGACAGGCCCACGCGCTCGATGCCGCTGCGCTTGAGCTGGTTCATCGCCTTCACGACGGTTTCGTACTTCACGGACTTGTCGGCGCTGATGACCACCGGGCGCTGGTCGTCGCCGCCCTGGGCGGTCTTGGCCGCGGAGCCGATCTGGGTCATGGGAACGGAGGTGCCGCCGCTGCCGGTGGACGGGTCCTTCTTGATCTGCGCTTCGTCATCGCTCTTGATGACGATCTCGATGGGCTTGTCGGGCTGCTTGTTGGCACGGTCGACGGAGGGCAGGTTGATCACGCTCGGCGTGATGAGCGGCGCGGTGACCATGAAGATGATCAGCAGCACCAGCATCACGTCGATGAACGGGACCATGTTGATCTCGTTGATCGTGCGGCGGCCTCGGCCCCGGGATGAAACTGCGGGCATGGGCTGTAACCTCCGCTCAGCGGTTGGCCGGAGCCGCCGAAGTTGCCGACGCCACCGCGGCCGGGTTGGCCGAGAGGTTGCGCTGCAGGATGTTGGAGAACTCCTCGATGTAGGTCTCCAGGGCAATCGCGATCTTGTCGATCTCGCGTGCGAAGCGGTTGTAGCCCACCACCGCCGGAATGGCGGCGAACAGGCCGATGGCGGTGGCCACCAGCGCTTCGGCAATGCCGGGTGCCACGGTGGCCAGCGTCACCTGCGCGAGCGCGGCCAGGCCGGTGAAGGCATGCATGATCCCCCAGACCGTGCCGAAGAGGCCCACATACGGCGACACCGAACCGACGGTCGCCAGGAACGACAGGTTCTGCTCGGCCGCGTCGAGTTCGCGCTGGAAGCTCGCGCGCATGGCGCGGCGGGCACCGTCGAGCAGCGTGGGGGCGTCGCTCACATGGCGCTCGCGCAGCTTCTGGTACTCGCGCATGCCCGAGGCGAAGATGCGCTCCATGGGCCCCGCGAACTTGGCGTTCTGCGCGGCCGAGGCGAACAGCTCGTTCAGGCTGGTGCCCGACCAGAACTCGCGCTCGAAGTCGTCGTTGAGCGCGCGCATGCGGCGCAGCGCGAAGTACTTGCGGATGATCGCGGCCCAGCTGGCGATCGAGACGATCACGAGCAGCAGCACGACCAGTTGCACCACGAAGCTCGCATGGAGCAGGAGATTGATGATGGAGAGGTCTTGGTTCATGGCTTGAAAGGTTGAGTCATGGAGCCGCCGCAGCGCTCGAGGGTTCCCGCAACTTGGGCTGGTATGCGCGCAGGACGCAATGTGGAGGCATCCACCCAGCCGATGCGTATCGTGCCTTCGCACAGCAGGACGGGTGCCGCGGCTCCCGTTCGTTCTTGCTCTGTTTTTGATAGCACCTGTTGACCGATTATCAACGACGCCGTGCCCATTTGTTGGAGATCGGCTGTAACCAGCAGTTCGTCGTCGAGCCGGGAGGGGCGATGGTATTTGAGCTGCGTTTCGCTCACCACGAACTGGCCGCCGGTTTCCTCGCGCAGCTTTCGCTGCTCGATGCCCAGCGAGCGCAGCCATTCGGTGCGGCCGCGCTCCATGAACTTGAGGTAGTTGGCGTAGAACACGATGCCGCCGGCGTCGGTGTCTTCCCAGTAGACGCGGATCGGAAACGCGTAGCTCATCGGGCGGGGTTCGCGATCATCGCGCGCAGGCGCTCGACCGATTCCTGCAGGTGCGCCATCGAGCTGGCGGTGGAGAAGCGCACGAACCGGCTGGTCTCGGCCGTGCCGAAATCGCGGCCCGGCGTCACGGCCACGTGGGCGCGCTTCATGGTTTCGAAGGCGAAATCCCAGCTGCCCGAGATGCCCAGCTTCTCGGCGACCGCGGTGCAGTCGGCCCAGGCGTAGAAGGCGCCATCGGGCACCACCGGCACGGTCAGGCCCAGCGCATTCAACTGCGGAATGAACCAGTCGCGGCGCGCCTTGAACTCGGCGCGGCGGCGCTCGTATTCGGCAATGCTCTCGGCCTCGAAGCAGGCGAGCGCGGCGTACTGCGACACGGTGCTCGCGCAGATGAAGAGGTTCTGCGCCAGCCGCTCGACCACCGGCACCAGCGCCTCGGGCACCACCAGCCAGCCCAGGCGCCAGCCGGTCATGTTGAAGTACTTGCTGAAGCTGTTGATGCTGATGACGTTGTCGTCGATGGCCAATGCCGTCTGCCCGAAGGCATCGTCGTGCGAAAGGCCCAGGTAGATCTCGTCGATCAGCGTGATGCCGCCGCGCTGCGACACCACCTCGTGGATGCGGCGCAGTTCATCGGGCGCGATCGAGGTGCCGGTCGGGTTGGAGGGCGAGGCGAGGAGCACGCCGCGCGTCTTCTCGGTCCAGGCGGCCTCGACCTTGGCGGCCGTGAGCTGGAAGCGCTCTTCGGCCGTGGTCGGCACCAGCACGGCCTTGCCGTCCGCGGCGCTCACGAAGTGGCGGTTGCAGGGATAGCTGGGGTCGGGCAGAAGGATCTCGTCGCCGGATTCGATCAGCGCCAGGCAGGCCAGCTGCAGCGCAGCCGAAGCCCCCGCGGTCACCACGATGCGGCGGGCCGGCACATCGACGCCGAAGCGCTGCGCGTACCAGCCGCTGATGCGCTCGCGCAGCAGCTCCAGGCCGGTGGCCTGGGTGTACTGCGTGGCGCCGGCACGCACGGCGCGGGCGGCGGCTTCCTGCACCAGCGGCGGGGCGGTGAAGTCGGGCTCGCCGATGTTCAGGAAGATCATCGGCCGGTCGGTGTGGGCCACCTCGCGGGCGAGCACGCCGGCGGCCTTGGCCACCTCCATCACGTAGAAGGGTTCGATGCGCTGTGCGCGCGCCGAAATTCTCACGCTCTGGCCTTGCCCGAGGCCCGGTCGGCCTCGACCTCGGCGGCGCGCAATTGCGGCGCCAGGCCGTTGAGCACGGCGTTCACGTACTTGTGGCCGTCGGTGCCGCCGAATTCCTTGGCAAGCTCGATGCACTCGTTGAGCACCACGCGCCATGGCACGTCCAGGCAGTGCTGGAACTCGTACACGCCGATCCACATCACGGCGTGTTCGATCGGCGATATTTCTTCGAACTTGCGGTCCAGCAGCGGGCGGATCAGTGCGTCGAGCTGCTCGGCGCCTTCGATCGAGCCGTGCAGCAGAGCGTCGTAGTGCGCGGCGTCGGCCTTGTGGAAGCCCGCGAGGTCGCGCGTGAAGTGGTCGATCTCGGTCGGGTCGTTGCGGCCCACCAGGTGCTGGTAGAGCGCCTGCAGCGCGAATTCGCGCGCGCGGCTGCGGTTCGACTTGGCCGAGGCCTTGCGCGCGCCGGTGCTGGTGAGGCCGGTACGCACTTGCCGCGCCGGGCGCGGCTTGGCGCCGGCTGCCTTGTTGTTGTCTTCGGTCATGTGAGGGAGGCCAGCAGCCGCGCCATCTCGACAGCCACCTGGGCCGCGTCGCGGCCCTTGTCGGTCTGCCGGGCAATGGCTTGTTCGAGGTTTTCGGTCGTGAGGATCGCGTTGGCGATGGGAAGGCGATGGTCGAGCGCCACGCGGCTCACGCTCGCGCCCGATTCGTTGGCCACCAGTTCGAAGTGGTAGGTCTCGCCGCGGATGATGCAGCCCAGCGCCACCAGCGCGTGGTAGCCGCCGCGCACGGCCATGGCCTGCAGCGCGACCGGCACTTCGAGCGCGCCGGGAACCAGCACATGGTGGATGTCCTCCGCGGCCACGCCCAGCTTCTCGAGCTCGGCCAGGCAGGCGGCGGCGAGCGCATCGGTGATGTCGGCGTTGAAGCGCGCCTGCACGATGCCGATGCGCAGGCCTTTTCCGTCGAGCGGCGTGTTGTGGTCAGCGCCCTTGTTTGCACCTTGCATGGTGGTCAGTCTTTCGTGAGGTAGCCGGCAATTTCGAGGCCGTAGCCTGCGGCCATGCTCGGCATGCGGCGGGGCGTGCCGAGCAGGTTCATCTTGTGCACGCCGCATTCGCGCAGGATCTGCGCGCCGATGCCGTAGCTGCGCAGGTCCATGCGGCCGCGCTCGGGGGCTTGCGCGGGCCGCGCGGTGCCGTCGAATTGCGCGAGCAGTTCGCCAGCCGTTTCGCCGCAATTGAGCAGCACGGCCACGCCCTTGCCCTCGTTTGCGATGTGCGCGAGGCTGGCGTCCAGGCTCCACGAGTGCAGCGAGCGGTTGATTTCGAGCGCGTCGAGCACCGAGAGCGGCTCGTGCACGCGCACCGACACCGTGTCTTCGGGCGTCCACTTGCCGCGCACCAGCGCCAGGTGCACGCCGCGGCTCGGCTTGTCGGTGAAGGCATGGGCGGTGAAGCTGCCCCAGGCGGTCTGGATCTCGCGGCAGCCGACCTTCTCGACCAGCGATTCGGTGCGGCTGCGGTGCTCGATGAGCGCGGCAATGGTGCCGATCTTCAGGCCGTGTTCGGCCGCGAAGATCTGCAGGTCGGGCAGGCGCGCCATGGTGCCGTCCTCGTTCATCACCTCGCAGATCACCGAGGCGGGCGAGCAGCCGGCCATCGCGGCCAGGTCGCAGCCGGCTTCGGTATGGCCGGCGCGCATCAGCACGCCGCCGTCCACCGCCTGCAGCGGAAAGATGTGGCCGGGCTGCACCAGGTCGCTGGCCACGGCGTTGCGCGCCACCGCCGCCTGAACGGTGCGCGCGCGGTCGGCCGCCGAGATGCCGGTGGTCACGCCTTCGGCCGCCTCGATGGACACGGTGAAGGCCGTCGAATGCTTGGCGCCGTTGCGCGACACCATGGGCGGCAACTGCAGCCGCTCGCACATCTCGCGCGAGAGCGTGAGGCAGATCAGCCCGCGCGCATGGCGCGCCATGAAGTTGATGGCCTCGGGCGTGATGTGGTCGGCCGCAATGACGATGTCGCCTTCGTTCTCGCGGTCTTCCTCGTCCACCAGGATCACCATGCGGCCGGCGGCGAGCTCGGCCACGATCTCCTCGACCGAGGAAATCGGCGCGGGTGCCCGCGTGCCGCGGGGAGCGCCGATGGGCGTGACGGAAGCGTTCATTCGGCTGTGTCCTTGGAATACGTGGAAGGGGTCGGCACCAGCACGCCGGCCTGGAGCATGCGCTCCACGTAGCGCGCCACGGTGTCGATTTCGAGATTGACCCTGGAGCCGGCCTGCAGGCTGCCGAGGGAGGTGTTGTCGACGGTGTGCGGGATCAGGTTGATGCTGATTTCCGCGCCGCCGTCGATGTCGCTCACGCTGTTGACCGTGAGGCTCACGCCGTTGACCGTGATCGAGCCCTTGTACGCCAGGAAGCGCGCGAGCGCGGGCGGGGCCACCACGCGCAGCTCCCAGCTTTCGCCCACGGGCGCGAAGTGGCTGACCGTGCCGATGCCGTCCACATGGCCGGAGACGATGTGGCCGCCGAGACGGTCGCTGGCGCGCAGCGCCTTCTCGAGGTTGATGCGGGCGCCTTCTTCGGTCAGCCCCGCGGTCTTGTCGAGCGATTCGGCCGAGATGTCGATGGTGAACTGCTGCCGGGCGGGGTCGAGCGTGGTCACGGTCATGCACGCGCCGTTGAGCGCAATGCTGTCGCCGAGCCCGACGTCGTCGAGGTAGCCGTCGGGCACCGCAATGCCGAGTCTTTTGCCGTAGGAGGAGGAGGGGCCGAGGTCGTGGATGGCGGCGATGCGCCCCACGCCGGTGATGATTCCGGTGAACATCCGCGCATTTTCGCAGACATCGGGGGTCCGCCCGGCGGGCGCCCGCATTCGCCTGCTAGAAAGCGTCCCTTCCGGCGACCCGGGCCACGATCCGCAGGTCCGGCCCGATCCGCTCGATGGTCCTGAATTCCAGCGGCAGCGCGCCGGCCAGGTCGGCCAGCGGTCCGCCGGTGTGGATGCCGGAAGCCATGTCGAGCCCGTCGCCGATGAGCTTGGGCGCCAGGTACACCAGCAGTTCGTCGACCAGGCCCTCGCGCAGCAGCGAGCCGTTGAGCTTGTGGCCGGACTCGACGTGGAGCTCGTTGACCTCGCGCCGGGCCAGATCCCGCAGCATTGCGGCCAGGTCGACCTTGCCCTGTGCATTGGGCAGGTAGGCAATGGTGGCGCCACGCGCTTGTAACGCGGCGGCCTTGGCCTCGTCCTGCGCCGCGGCGTAGATCCAGACGGGCCGCCCGGCCATGAAGATCCGCGCGCCGGGCGGGGTCTGCAATTGGCTGTCGACTATCACCACGTGCGGCTGGCGCGTGGTTTCCACAAGCCGCACGTCGAGCCGGGGATCGTCCTCCAGCACCGTGCCCACGCCGGTCAGCACCGCGCTGGCCCGCGCCCGCCAGGCGTGGCCGTCGGCGCGCGCCGGTTCCGAGGTGATCCATTGGCTCACGCCGTTGCGCAGGCCGGTCTTGCCGTCCAGCGAGGCGGCGGCCTTGAGCCGCACCCAGGGCGTCTTGCGGACCATGCGGCTGAAAAAGCCGATGTTGAGTTCGCGCGCTTCCTCCGCGCCCGGCCCTACCTCGACCGCCACGCCTGCCGCGCGCAGCCGTTCGAAGCCCTTGCCCGCGACCAGCGGGTTGGGATCGGCCAACGACGCCACCACCCGGCCGATGCCCGCCGCCGCCAGCGCATCGCAGCAAGGACCGGTGCGGCCATGGTGCGCGCAGGGCTCGAGCGTGACGAAGGCGGTGGCGCCGGCCACCGAATGGCCGCGCGCCGCGGCATCGCGCAGCGCCATGACCTCGGCATGCGGGCCGCCGACCTGCTGGGTGCGGCCTTGGCCGATCACCGCGCCGTTCGCGTCCACCAGCACGCAGCCGACGCGCGGATTGGGATCGGTCTCCGGCCCGGCCTGGCGTGCGAGATCCAGGGCCTGGGCCATGAAATTCACAATTTCATTTGCATTTGTCATTTTTTATTAAATCAAATCTATTTGGAAATCAATTTAAAAACAATTGAAATCGATGATCCATTGATCCGTTTATTTCGACCGTTTGTCGTTTAGCGGATTGCCAATAAGAATTCGCCAAATAGAATTTTTGAAAAATTGCAGTCAGGGAGAAAACGTCCGCCGCTCCAGCCGTTCTGGCGAGGCGGCGGACGGTACAACATGAAAAACGGATTCTGCGCGTCCGCGAGGGCGCATTTCCGCCGGAGCGGAGCCCCATGTGGCTTCACGCTGGTCGAAATGATGGTCGTCATCGTACTGGTGGCCATCCTGCTGGCACTGGCGCTGCCCAGCTTCAACAGCCTGATCGAGAAGTACCGCGTCGAGGGCATGGCGTCGGCTCTGGTGGCGAGCGTGAGCCATGCGCGTGCAGAGGCGGCTCGGCGCGGGCAGGCCGTGACCATCCGGCAGCGTGCGGAGTGCAGCGGCGCAGACTGGAGCTGCGGCTGGGAAACCGTGGTCGGCAGCGGCACCGGGTTCGAAATCCTCCAGCGGCAAGACCCTGACACGCGCGTTGCAATCCAGAAAAGCGCGCTCGGACCCATGGCCTTCGATCCCATGGGCCATTTTTCGAGCGTCGCCCGCATCAGCTTCCACCCGGTTGGAAGCGCCAGTTCATCCAACGACGTCGCTGTGTGCCTGTCGCTCGGCTGGCGCGTCAGGCGATGCTGAGAGGGCGGAACGTGCCGATCAATTCGATTCGCGCGCCGCGCGGCCAAGCGGGCTTCTCGATGATCGAGGCCCTGGTGGCCATCCTCGTGCTCTCGTTCGGCCTGCTCGCGCTGGCCGGCTTCCAGTTGCGTGTGCTCTCCGACAGCGTGGGCGCGAGCAACCAGAACATCGCCGCGCTGCTGGCCGGCGACATGGCCGATCGCATCCGTGCGAATCCCGTGGCCGGTGCCGTGTCGGCCAGCCCCTACGTGGCCGGCTGGTCGGCGGCGAACGCCACCGCGCCCACCCCCGCCTGCGCAGGAGCGAAGGCCCGTTGCACCGCCGCTCAATTGGCGGCCCACGATCTGTGGACCTGGAAGCAAAGGGTGGCGAGTGCGTTGCCCGGCGGCGTGGCCGACGTGCAGAGCAAGAAGGCCGTCGGCGGCCTGCTGTTCGTGCACATCGCCTGGGACGAACCCGCTGCAGTCAACCCGATCGCACCCGATTCGGCCTGGGGCTGCCCGCGCGGCAAGGCCTGCCAGGAAGCCATCGTCGCGGTGCCACAGCCATGAACAACAAAGCCTTCTCTCACCGCCTGCGGCAGGCCGGCTTCACCCTGGTCGAAATCCTCGTCGCGCTGATCATCGGCATGCTGGTGGTGCTGGCCGCCATGGCCAGCATGCTCGGCACGCGCAGCACCGCTGCGACCGGCGACGACGTCAATGTGCTGCACCATTCGTCGGCGCTGGCATTCAGGCTGCTGGGCCAACAGATCCGGCAGGCCGGCTACTTCCCGATCGATGCCACCGGGCCGCTGTACTACTTCGATGTGAACGCGGGCACCAAGCTCGATAGCGAGCCGGCCTTCTTTGCGATCAAGGGGCAGGAGGCGGCCGCCGGTTCGGTGAACGACACGCTCAAGGTCGGCTTTGCGCCGAATCCGGATTTCTTCCATGACTGCCTCGGCCAAGTGGCCAAGGACAAGGACTCAGGGGGAGCGGCGTACAAGCCCGCCTCTCCCGCGGACCCCGCGAACGTGCGCCTCATCACCAGTGAGTTCTACGTGGTCAACGGCGCCTTGCGGTGCAAGGGCAGCGGTCATACCACGCCGCAGCCGATCATCGACGGCGTCGAGCGCTTCGATGTCATGTACGGCATCGGCGATGCCGGAACCGAACGCGTGGTGCGCTACGTGACGGCCACGAACGTAACGAGCTTCGATCAGGTTCGCACGGTGCGCGTGTGCCTGCAGCTTGCGGGTACTTCCAGGAGCAACCCGGGCGGCAGCTACGTCGATTGCGATGGTTCGTCGCGGACCAGCAGCGACGGCAGGCTGCGCCGCGTCTACACGGCGGTGTTCGCACTGCGCAATCTATGAAGCACTTTCAGGTCCCCGGCAGACGCTCGGCGCAGCAGCGCGGGTTCTCGCTGTTCATCGTGCTCATCATGCTGCTGCTCTCGGCACTGCTCGCGGTGGGCGGTGCGCGGACGGCCCAGCTGCTCGAATCGATGGCGGGCAACCAGCGTGATTACCAGCGTGCCTTCGAGGCCGCCGAAGCCGCGCTGCTGGATGCCGAGCGCGACATCCGGCAGCAGGCCTTCGATGCCACGACCCAGACCTACGTGGCGTGCTCCGCGCTCGTGAGCTCGCCTTGCCGCAAGGCCGCCGATGGCCGCGTGTTTCCCGATCGGGATACCGGCTGGGTGACCGCCTACGTGGGGAAGGGCGCCAACAGCTGCGATCGTGGCATCTGCTACTTCGCCGGGACCGACTCCGTGGTCGCCGCTTCGGGCAGCGAGGCCTACCGGTTCTGGACCCGTTCCGCCTACGTGGACCAGTACGCCGCCTACGGTGCATTCACGGGCGCGCCGACGGCCGGCAATCCGGCCCTGGCCAGCGCCCGGTACTGGATCGAAGTGATCGACCGCGCGCGCAGCGACGAGCCGCTGTACCGGATCACCGCGCTGTCCACCGGCGCGCGCACCGCAAGCACGGGCGGCGGTACGCGGGTCCTGTTGCAGATGTCCTTCGATCCGGCCGCGGTCAGGAAAGTGAATTGAGCATGGCGGGAAGAATAGATATGAACATCCATAGGTTTTCGAGGAACGCCATGCTGTGCGGCCTCGTGCTGGCGCAGACCGCCGGGCACGCCGCGCAATATCCGCTGTCCCAGGCGCCGCGCAACACGGCGGTCAAGGAGCCGGCGCCGAATGTGATCGTGTCGGTCGACAACTCGGGCAGCATGGCGGCGTCGTCGCGAGCGTCGGACGGAAATTGGGCACCGCCGGCCGGAACACCCACGCGGCTCGAAGCGCTGAAGACCGCGCTCAGGGACAACTTCTCGGCGGCCAACATTCCCAACGGCCGGATCCGCCTTTCCTGGCAGGCGATGAACAACAACAAGGACGGCAGCTGCGTCGGCTTCTTCGGCGACATCGCCCCTGGCATCTATCAGGCCGGCAGTTGTCTCGTCAATGGCCGAGCCAATGCGAACCTGATGCGTTCGCTGGACGACACGCACCGCGCCAATTTCATGAGCTGGGTCGACGCCCTGGCCGCGGAAGGTGGAACACCCTTGCACGCCATGATGACCCGCGCTGGCGAATACATGACGACCACCGGCCGGTACAGCCCGTACTCGAACGACCCTGGCGTGGAGGGCGCCGCCCAATCGAGCTGCCGCAAGGCCTTCCACATCTTCATGACGGACGGCGACTACAACTTCTTCGGCTTCAACCCGGATCCCGCGGCGCTCAACATGCCGGCCATCGGCAACGCGGATGGAACGAGTCGCGCCCTGCCTGACGCCGTGACCTATGTGCCGCGCGCGCCCTACAAGGACAACGCGGGTGCCGTCAGCAACAGCGCCAACTGGAGGAAGTACGGTTCCGGGTGGAGGCCGACGGCGGAATACCGGCCCACGTTGGCCGACATGGCATTTCACTACTGGGCCACTGACCTGCAGCCCGATGTCCCCAACAAACTCAAGAAGATCGTTGCCGAGCCCGGCAATGCGACTGTAGGAAAGGCGACGGTCCCAGAGTACTGGAACCCCAAGAACGATCCCGCCACTTGGCAGCACCTGATCACCTACACCATCGGGTTCGGCGCTGCCTCGTCGTGGGCGGGCACGCCGGCCATTTCAGCGAATGCGTCGCAGCCGACCTACAGTGGGGACTATGCAGGACTGGTCGATGGAACCGCTGCCTGGCGGAATCCGTTGGCGAGCACGCTGGAAACGACGGAGTTCACCTGGAACGATGGAAGCGTGACAACGGGAACCCCGCGCTGGAGTTCCGGCGGTGGTGCTTATGGTTATTACCACGAGAGGGCCGACAACGCCGCCGCCGTGCGCATGGACCTCTGGCACGCCGCGCTCAACAGCCGCGGCACCTTCACGCCAGCGGCGAATGCGAAGGCGCTCAGCGATGCCTTCCGGTCCATCCTCTCGCAGATCCTGCTCAACACCAGTGCCTCGCTGACCTCGATCTCGGCCAGCGGCTCCAGGGTTTCGACCGCCACTTCGGCCTACCAGGCCGGCTACGACACGGCCGACTGGTCGGGCAAGCTGACGGCCACTCCGTTCGGCAGCAATGGCAAGCTGGCCGCCGCGCCCGCGTGGTCGGCGCGCGAACTGCTTGATGCGCGCATGGCTGTGCCCGGCGCGCACGACGGCAATCGCAAGGTGCTGAGCTTCTCGGGCACCAGCGCCGCGGCCAGCGGGGCGGGCGTGCCGTTTCGGTGGGCCAACCTGAGCGAGGCGCAGAAGGCGGCGCTCAAGGGCAGCACCGCCACCGACGCGGCAAGCACCGCACTCGGCCAGGGCGTGCTCGACTTCCTGCGCGGCGACCGCAGCAACGAGGGCGCCGGCCTCAACCTGCGCAAGCGCGGCCATGTGCTGGGGGACATCGTGGGCTCCAGCGTCCGGTATGTGGGGAAGCCCAACAGCGGCTTCACCCATGAAGGCTATGCCGCATTCGCCTCGACCATCGCCCGCGCGCCGATGGTCTATGTGGGTGCCAACGACGGCATGCTGCATGCCTTCAACGCGGGCACCGGCCAGGAGGCGTTCGCCTATGTGCCGGAAGGCGTCTATGGCACGGCGGCGGCGCCCCAGCTCAAGAAGCTCAGCGAAAGCACCTACTCGCACAGGTACTACGTCGACGGCAGCCCGTTCGTGGCCGACATCTACATGGGTTCGGCCGCCGACGCCAAGGCCACCGACACCGAGAAGGCGAAGCTGTGGAAGTCCTTCCTCGTGGGGACGCTGGGGGCGGGCGGCAAGGGGTATTTCGTGCTCGACGTCACCAAGCCCGAGAACATCGGCGAGGCCAACGCCGCCGGCGTGGCCCTGATCGATACCACCGCCCTTGCCGACGACGACCTCGGCCACCAGTTCCAGCAACCCGTGCTCGATTCCTTTTCGAGGCGCGCGCTGCAGGTGGCGCGGCTCAACAACGGCCGCAGGGCCGTGATCCTGGGCAACGGCTACAACAGCACGAGCGAGAAGGCGATGCTGTGGATCCAGTACCTCGACGGCGACAAGTCCGTGCTGAAGATCCCCGCGCCGGCCACGCAGGCCGCCGGCACCGGCAACGGGCTGTCGGCACCGCAGGTGGTGGACAGCAACGGCGATGGCAAGGTCGACTACGTCTATGCCGGCGACCTGCTCGGCAATCTCTGGAAGTTCGACCTGAGCAGCGCCAAGAGCAGCGACTGGAAGGCCACCCTGGGCGCATCGAGCCTGGACGACGCGCCGCTGTTCGCCGCCGGCGCCACGCAGCCGATCACGGCCGCGCCGCTGGTCGTCGACCATCCGCGCGGCGGCTACATGGTGATGTTCGGCACCGGCCGGCTGTTTGCCGCCGGCGACGAAGGCAGCACCGCCCAGCAGTACCTGTACGGCGTCTGGGACCGCGCCAACGGCAGCACGGGCACCGCGGCGCTGGCCGACCTGGTGGCGCAGACCATCGGAACCGGCACGGTCAAGGAAGGCGACGTGGAATTCCGCACCGCGTCGAACCACGGCGTGAGCTACAGCGGCTCGGGCGGCAAGCGCGGCTGGTACCTCCAGCTGGGAACCGCCGGCGAACGCATCGTCTATCCAGGCGATGCGCTGAGCGGCAGCGCGGGGCTGTTCTCGTCCACCATTCCCGGTTCGGCGAGCAATTCGCTCGACTGCGCGCCGGGCACCAGCGACGACGGCTGGTCGATGGTGGTCGACTTCTTCAGCGGCGTGGTCCCCGACGGCATTGCCTACAACGGCTCCACCAGCGCGCTGGGCAGCTACCTCGGCTTCCGGAACCACTCAGGCCGCGACGACATCGTCTTCCGGCCGCAGGACGCCGCTGAAAAAGGCAAGCACGTGATCTGCAATGCGGCCGGCGGCTGCAACGAGACCGAGCTGCCGCAAGCCGTGCGCCGCTTCGGCTGGCGCAACCTGATCTCGTCGAACTGACGCCGCAGCGCTCCCCGAGCCATGAACAAACATCCTGAAATGCAGGCCCGCAAAGAGCGGATTCGCCCGCGCGGCTTCACGCTGGTCGAACTCATAATCGTGACGGCGGTGATCGCCATCCTGGCCGCGATCGCCTACCCGAGCTACACGCGCTACGTGTTGCGGGCCAAGCGGGCCGATGCCAAGCAGCAGTTGCTGCAGGCGGCCCAATGGACCGAGCGCTACCTGACGGCCAACGGCCAATATCCGCCTTTAACCGTTGCGCTGCCGGCGGGGCTGAACCAGGCGCCATCCTCCGGCACGGCAAACTACACCATCAGCTATGCGGCCCGGGACGCGACCAGCTACACGCTGCGGGCCGTGCCGCAGGGCGCATCGGCCGCCGACGAATGCAAAACACTCACGGTGAACCAGCAGGGCGTCAAGCTGGCGGCCGGCCAGACCAGCGCTTCGAATGCGCTGGTGCAGGCCTGCTGGAACCGCTGAGCGCGGGGCTCTTCTTCAGATGTCGCGCAGCAGCTGCCGGAACTCGTCCACGTCCTCGAAGCTGCGGTAGACCGAGGCAAAGCGCACGTAGGCCACCTTGTCGAGCTTTTTCAGCTCGCGCATCACGAGTTCGCCCACCTTGGTCGAATCGATCTCGCGCAGGCCGCTGGCCAGCAACTTCTGCTCGATGCGCAGCAGGGCGTTGTCGATCTGCTCGATGCTGACCGGGCGCTTGCGCAGCGCCAGCATCATCGAGGCGCGGACCTTGCCCGATTCGAAGTCGGCGCGGCTGCCGTCCTTCTTGACGACCACCGGAAAGTTGACGTCTGGCCGCTCATAGGTGGTGAAGCGCTTGTCGCAGGCGCTGCACTGGCGGCGCCTGCGCACGAAGTCGGCGTCTTCCGAAACGCGGGTCTCGACGACCTGCGTTTCGAGATGACCGCAAAAAGGACATTTCATGCGGCCACTTCTTGCCGGATCAGCGGTAGACCGGGAACCGGCTCGTCAGCGCGTGCACCTTTGCGCGGACCGCATCGATGTTGGCGGCGTCGCGCGGGTTCTCGAGCACGTCGGCGATCAGGTTCGCGGTGATGCGCGCCTCTTCGTCCCTGAAGCCGCGCGTGGTCATGGCCGGGGTGCCGATGCGCACGCCGCTGGTGACCATCGGCTTTTCGGGGTCGTTGGGGATCGCGTTCTTGTTGATCGTCATGTGGGCGCTGCCCAGCACGGCTTCGGCTTCCTTGCCGGTGATGCCCTTGGCGCGCAGGTCGACGAGCATCACATGGCTTTCGGTGCGTCCGCTCACGATGCGCAGGCCGCGCTCGGTGAGGGTGTCGGCCACGATCTGGGCGTTCTTGACCACCTGCTGCTGGTAGGCCTTGAACTCGGGCGACATGGCTTCCTTGAACGCGACGGCCTTGGCGGCGATCACGTGCATGAGCGGGCCGCCTTGCAGGCCCGGGAAGATCGCGCTGTTGATGGCTTTCTCGTGCTGCGACTTCATCAGGATGATGCCGCCGCGCGGGCCGCGCAGGCTCTTGTGGGTGGTGGAGGTGACCACGTCGGCATGCGGCACCGGGTTGGGGTACACGCCCGCGGCCACGAGCCCGGCGTAGTGGGCAATGTCGACCATGAAGATCGCGCCCACGTCCTTGGCCACCTTGGCAAAGCGCTCGAAGTCGATGCGCAGCGAATAGGCCGAGGCGCCCGCGATGATCAGCTTGGGCATGTGCTCGTGCGCCTTGCGTTCCATCGCGTCGTAGTCGATGGCTTCGTTGGCGTCCAGGCCGTAGCTCACCACGTTGAACCACTTGCCGCTCATGTTGAGGGGCATGCCGTGGGTCAGGTGGCCGCCTTCGGCCAGGCTCATGCCCATGATGGTGTCGCCGGGCTTCAAAAAGGCCAGCATCACGGCCTCGTTGGCCGAGGCGCCGCAATGCGGCTGCACGTTGGCGGCGTCGGCGCCGAAGATCTGCTTGACGCGGTCGATGGCCAGCTGCTCCGCCACGTCGACATGCTCGCAGCCGCCGTAGTAGCGCTTGCCCGGGTAGCCTTCGGCGTATTTGTTGGTGAGCTGCGAGCCCTGCGCGGCCATGACGGCCGGCGAGGCGTAGTTTTCGCTCGCGATCAGTTCGATGTGGTGTTCCTGGCGCGCGTTTTCGGCCTGGATGGCAGCCCAGATTTCGGGATCGGTCTGTTCGACCAGGATGTTGCGGTGGTACATGGCAGTCCTTTGAAGACGAGGTCCTTGTTCTTCAACCAAACAAGGGCTGCCCAGGCGAACGGCTGAACGCCTGTATGGATGCCAGGCGGCACGCTTCCCAGTGGTATTCCACGTCAGCGCAGGGCACCGTGCGGGGTGCTGCGCCTATCGCCAGTCGCGTACGGGGTGAAGTGTAGCGCAGGGGCTCAGGAAACGCCCGACAGCAGGGCCACTTTCTGCGGGTCCGCTGCCGGCTCGGCCGCCTGTTGCGGCTTGGGCGGCACGGCAACCGGAATCGGCTGGGCCTGCGCACGCACGACCGGCGCCGCGGGCGTTGACATGGTCGGCGGATTGCGGCCATTGGCCACCTGAACCAGGCGTTCGTGCTCGGCCAGCACCTTGCCGGCATAGCCGCCGTCGTCCTCGAGGTTGGCCGCGCCCACGTAGTAGCGCAGGCCGCCTTCGAGCGAGCCGGCGCGGGCGATGCATTCCTGCAGCACCTTCACGCCCACGCGCATGTTGGTCACCGGGTCGAAGGCGGTGAGCGTGCCGCCCGCGCTTTCGTACTTGTCGCCGTGCACGCGTGTCATGACCTGCATCAGGCCCTGGGCGCCGACCTGGCTCTGGGCGAAGGGATTGAAGCTCGATTCGACGGCCATGATGGCCAGGATCAGCGTCGGGTCGAGCTTGGTGCGCTTGCCCAATTGATAGGCCTCCGCAACCAGCACGCTCAGCGGCTCGGCCGCCACGCGGTACTTCTTGCTGAGCCAATAGGCCACGGCGGCCTGCTGCTTGGGCAGGTCGCCGGGGCTCGCGGCCGTGGTGCGCACGATGGCGGTCGGCTCCAGGTCGGTGGCTTCGGGCGCGGGCTTGCGCGACTGCAGCCAACCCATGAGCTGTTCCTCGCCGGTCTTGCGCAGGTCGGGCCGCGCCACCAGGGCGAGGGCCGCGAACACGATGGCCAGGCCGACCAGTGCAAACCCGTTGTGGGTGATCTCAAAAAAGCCGTCTGCCACATCGGACACAAAGGTCCTCAGCCCGCGGGCCGTGGCATCAAACGCCTTGTTCATCGCTCTTCCTTTCTGTGCGGCACCTGGTCGCAGCGCCGCGGGGGCGATGGATGAAGGCAGCGGCGCTTGGATTGGTACGAATCAGGCTCCGCGCATGGAGGTGTAGGGGGTGGAGCGCGGCGGCCTGATCAAGCCGGGGGAACTCGGCAGCGGATTCAGGTGGCCCCTGCTGGGTCTGGGGCAGGCCAGGGGCAGGCGGGATTCTAGCGCGGCTAAATACCCGGTCAAGTATAAGAACCTATTCCCTTATGTGATTACATATTTAAACAAAATCTAAGGGAAAACCCTTGGAAGACGGCATTGCAATGCAAGGATGGGGCGCCTAATCTGAACACGCCTGAGTTCTCAGGCGGTTTTCCGAAATCCTACGGCCCGAGGTGCAAGTCAAGGGTTGGAACGATGGAGGATCCATGGCGGCAATCTCTTGCTGCCAGCACGGCAGGAACCATTGACTTCCGGTCGCGCGAAACGATGGCATGGGTTTTGTGCCCGCCATCAAGCCCGGTAATGAGACTTTTCGTCGAATTGCCGGGCTTTCTTGTTTCTGGCTCCAAGCTTCTTTGCGGCACACTCCCGCGATGGATGTAGCTTCGCTCAAACAAAACAAATGGGTGCGACGTGGGATCGTCGCGTTGCTGGTTCTGCTGGCGCTCTGGGTCATCGCCTGGCTCGCGGTGCCGCCAATTGCGAAGAGCCAGCTCCAGAAGATCGCGAGCGAGAAGCTGGGCCGGCAGGTCACGGTCGGCAAGATCGATTTCAAGCCCTGGACCCTCGAGCTCGCGCTGAACGACCTGCGTATTGCCACGGCCGACGGCAGCCGGCCCCAGGTGGCGGTCAAGCGCATCTATGCCGACGCCGAACTGCAGTCGATCCTGCGGCTGGCGCCGGTGATCGATGCGGTGACGGTCGAGGCGCCGGCCATCCTGCTCACGCACCAGGCCGACGGCAAGTACGACATCGACGACATCCTGGCCAAGCTCGCGGCCGGCCCGCCGCCCGATCCCAAGGCCGAACCGGCGCGCTTTGCGATCTACAACATCTCGATCAGGGACGGCGCGGTCGATTTCGACGACCAGACCGTCAAGCGCAGGCACGAACTGCGCGGCTTCGTGCTCAACGTGCCGTTCCTGAGCAACTTGGCCTCCAAGCGCGACATCAACACCGAGCCCAAGCTGGCTTTCGCGCTCAACGGCGGCAAGTTCGATTCGGCGGCCCTCACCACGCCGTTCGCGGCAAGCCGCAAGACCGACGCCCACGTGCAGTTCAAGGGGCTCGACCTGGCGCCGTACCTGGGCTACATCCCGGGCGGCCTGCCAGTGCAGCTGCAGGCGGGCAGCCTGGATGCCGACCTGAAGATCGACTTCGAGCAGGCCGCCACGGCCGGCCTCAAGATCACCGGCACGGTCGAGGCGCACAAGGCCAAGCTCGGCGATGCGCGGGGGCGGGACCTCCTGGGTTTCGATTCGCTCAAGCTGGCGCTGGCCGACGTGCGGCCGCTGGAAGCGGTGTTTCACCTGAGCGAGGTGGCGCTGGCCAATCCGCAGCTTGCGGTCGCGCGCGACGCCAAGGGCCAGCTCAACCTGCTGGCCACCGATCCGGCCACCGGAGCGGCAGAGAAGGTGGCGAAAGCCCCCGCCGCCGCCGCAAGCGCGCCGAACGGCAAGGCCCCCGAAAAGCCGAAGCTGAAGGTCCGCGTCGATAAGGTGGCTCTCAGCGGCGGGCGCATCGGATGGCGCGATGAAACCGTCCAGCCGGCCGCGGCCATCGAGACGACTGCGCTCGGCCTCGACCTGACCGAGCTCACCTGGCCCATGGAGAAGCCGGCCCGGTTCAGCGGCAGCACCGCCATTGCCGGCGCCACGCTCAAGTTCCAGGGCAGCGCCACCGACAAGGTGGCCGAGGTGCAGACCGAGGTCGACGCGCTGCCGCTGTCGCTGGCGGCCCCCTACCTGGCGCAGAGCCTGGAGCCCACGCTCGACGGCAAGCTCAGCGGCCAGGTCGAGGTTGCCTGGGCCCAGCCCGACCTGCGCTTCAAGGCGCGGCGCGTGGCCGTCGACGGCCTGGCGCTCACCCAGGCGAAGACCGCGCTGGCAAGCGTCGGGCGCTTCGAGCTGATCGACGCCGAAGCCGACATGACCAAGCACACGCTCGACGTGGCCTCGTTCACCGCCACCAACCCGAAGGTGCAGGTCGAGCGCGACAGCGAAAAGCGCTGGATGTTCGAGCGCTGGCTCAAGACGCCGGCCGGGAACGGCGGCACGGCGCAGGCCAAGGCGGCCGCGCCCAAGCCTGCCGGCGCCGGCCCCGAGGCGGCCCCGCCCGGCGCCAACACCAAGCCCTGGGCATTGACCATCGGCACCCTGGCGGTCGACAACGGCACGCTGTCCTATGCCGACAAGGCCAGCGCCACGCCGGTGGCCGTGGAGATCACGGCCTTCAGCCTGAAGGCGCAGAAGGTCGCGCCCGAAACCGCCACGGTCTCGCCCTTGCAGGTTTCGGGGCGCATCGGCTCCCGCCGCTCGGAGCCGGGGCGCTTCGACTACAAGGGCAACGTGGTGCTCAAGCCGCTTTCGGCCGAGGGCCGGCTCGAAGTGGCCTCGTTCCCGGCCCATGCCTTCAAGGCCTACTACGCCGACGCGCTCAACGTCGACATCCGCCGCGCCTTCGCCAGCTACAAGGGGACGGTGCGCTACGCGAGCGCGCCGGCCGGCATGACGATCAAGCTGGCCGGGGACACGGCGCTGGACGACTTCCGCGCCAACAGCATCTCGCTGACGCAGTCGCCGGGCTTCGACCGCAACACCAACCAGCTGCTGAGCTGGAAGACCCTGAGCCTGCGCGGCCTGCAGGTGAGCATGGCGCCCAATGCCGCACCGGCGGTGGATGTGCGCGAAACCACGCTGACCGATTTCTTCGCCCGCGTGATCGTCGACCCGACCGGCCGGCTCAACCTGGTGAACCTCACCAAGAAGGGCGAGGCGGACGCCAACGCCGCTGCCGCGGCCAGCGCGGAGGTCAAGACCCGGCGCAGCCTCGGCGGAACCACCACCACGACGCGCGGCGGACCGCAGCAGCCTTCGGGTGGCGGCGGCGGTGCGCCGGTGTCGGCCGAGGCCATGGTCGGCGGCGGTCCCGAGCCTGCCAAGCCGGCCGCGGCGCCCACCGCAACCGCGCAGGCCGAGGCCGATGCGGGGCCCAGGCCGGTCATCAACTTCGGCCCGATGAGCCTGGTCAACGGCCGCATCGACTTCACCGACCTGTTCGTGAAGCCCAACTATTCGGCCGACCTGAGCGAGCTGACCGGCAAGCTCAGCTCCTTCTCGTCGAACCCGCCCAAGGGCGAGGGCGGCCGTCCCGCGCTGGCCGACCTGGAACTGCGCGGCAAGGCGCAGCAGACCGCCGCGCTGGAAATCACCGGCAAGCTCAACCCGCTGGCCAAGCCGCTGGAGCTCGACATCACCGCCAAGATGCGCGATCTCGACCTCGCACCGCTGTCGCCATACTCGGTGCGCTACGCCGGCCACGGCATCGAGCGCGGCAAGATGAGCATGGACGTCAACTACAAGATCGCACCCGACGGCCAGCTCACGGCCTCCAACAAGCTGGTGCTCAACCAGCTGCAGTTCGGCGACGAAGTGCAGGGCGCGCCCAACAGCCTGCCGGTGCGGCTCGCGGTGGCCCTGCTGGCCGACCGCAACGGCGTGATCGACGTGGACCTGCCGCTCAGGGGCTCGCTCAACGATCCGCAGTTCAGCATCGGCCCGCTGATCTTCAAGGCGGTGGTCAACCTGATCGTCAAGGCCGTGACCTCGCCGTTCAGCCTGCTGACCGGCGGACTGGGCGGCGGCAGCGGCGAGTCGAGCACCATCACCTTCGAGCCCGGAAGCGCCGTGCTCAGCGCCACTGCCAAGGAGAGCCTGGACAAGGTCGTGAAGGCGCTGACCGATCGCCCGAACCTGCGGATGACGGTGGTCGGCACCGCCAGCCTCGAAAAGGAGCGCGACGCCTATCAACGCCAGCGCCTGCGCCAGCTCGCCCAGGCCGAGAAGCGGCGCGTGGCGGTGCGCGGCGGCCAGGACGGCACCGAGGTGCCGCCCCTGACCGATGCCGAATACCCCGAGCTGCTGACCGCCGTGTACAAGCGCGCGGACATCACCAAGCCGCGCAACATGGTCGGCCTGGCCAAGGACCTGCCGGTGAAGGAAATGGAAAACCTGCTGCTTGCGAGCATTCCGGTCGACGAGGAGTCGATCCGCCAGCTGGCCGTGGAGCGCGGCGCCGTGGTGCGCGACTACCTGCTGGCCCAGAAGCTGCCGAGCGAGCGCCTGTTCCTCGGCGCCGTGAAGACCAAGGCGAGCGGTGACGACTGGAAGCCCGGCGCCGAGCTCGACCTGGCCATGAAGTGACGAACGCCCACTTGGTTTTCCGCTCCGCCTCGCCATATAGGTAGCCATCCCGCGCCGCTTCCGGCAGCCATTTGGCTGCGGTTGCGGCATGGAATTCAACCGCCCGCCACAACTGGGTGAAAATGTCGATGTGCGCCGGCCTTTGCCGGCGCCTTCGCTTTCTCTCTTCAGACAACGATTTCGCGCAAGTGACCTCTACTTCTTCCA
The DNA here is from genome assembly GCF_041154435.1 of Variovorax sp. V116. Taxonomy (NCBI): domain Bacteria; kingdom Pseudomonadati; phylum Pseudomonadota; class Betaproteobacteria; order Burkholderiales; family Comamonadaceae; genus Variovorax; species Variovorax sp. V116. The sequence goes on along the minus strand of NZ_AP028661.1, from coordinate 3,126,815 downwards.
AGCCACACGACCTCCAGGCCCTCGACACGCTCACCGGCGGCGCCTTCACCGCGCCAACTTCGGGCGAGCGCGCCGCGCGCATCCGCGACTGGCTCGCAGGCAACCCCGCGCCCGAGCAGATGCAGGAAGTCTTCAAGGAGCTGAGCGGCCGCGACAAGGGCGCCGCGCGCCTGCTGCGCGAAAAGCTCGACGAACTCAAGCGCGCCAAGAGCCAGGAGACCATTGCCGCCGAATGGGCACAAAAGGCCGAGGCGCTGCTGGCCCAGCCCAAGCTCAACATCGCCGATGCGCTCGCCTGGCAGCGCGACGCCGCCAAGGCCGGCGCGCCCCTCTCGCGCGAACCGCTCGCGGGGTTCAAGGTGCAGTTGGCCGAACGCGTCAAGGGCATCGAAGACCTGCAGCACCGCGCCCAGGTGCACCGCGAGGCCGCCGTGCTGCTGGCCCAGCGCTTCGAGGTGCTGTCGACCAAGGGCTGGCAGGACGCCCAGGCCGCCGAGGAATCGCTGCGCGCCGATGTGGCCCACTGGCAGCAGCAGGCCGCCGACATCACGGCCGATGCCAACTGGAACAGCCTGGATGCCAGGTTTGCCCCGCAGCTCGAAGCGTCGAAGGCGCAGTTGCTGGTCGTCTCCGATGCGTTCCATGCGGCATTGGCCCAGGCGCAGGCCGCGGCCGCCGACGCTGCCGCCCCCTTGCCGCCGGTGCCGGTGTGGGCCGATGAACTGCGCGCCGCGCGCGGCGAAGTCGTCGCACCCAAGGCGGCGCCCGCCAAGCCCGCGGCGCCCAAGGTCGACCCGGCCGTGCGTGCAGCGGCGCAGGACGCCGTGCAGGCGGCCCTGGCCAAGCTCGAACAGGAAACCGCCGAAGGCCACGGCAAGGCCAGCGCCGGCGCGGCCGCCGCACTGCGCGCGGTGCTGAAGGAACACGGCAAGCTGGTCGAGGCACCGCTCGAGGCGCGCGTGCATGCGGCGCTGGTCGCAGCCGGCGAGCTCGAAGGCTGGCAGCGCTGGAGCGCCGACAAGGTGCGCGAAGACCTCGTCGCCAAGGCCGAAGGCCTGCTCAAGCGCCCCGAAGGCCAGGCCCTTGGCGGCCGCAAGATGCAGGAAACGCTGCGCTCGCTGCGCGACCAGTGGAAGCAGGCCGACCAGGGCGGCGTGCCGAACCATGCGCTGTGGAAGCGCTTCGACGAGGCCTGCAACGAAGCCCACAAGGTGGTCGAGGCCTGGCTCGAGAAGGTGCGCGCCGATGCGGCCGAGCACCGCGCGCACCGCGTGGCGCTGATCGAAGAAGTGCGGGCCTGGGCGGCCGAGCACGCCAATCCCACCGACCTGAAGGCGCACAACCGCGCGCTGCATCAGTTTGCCGACCGCTGGCGCGATGCCGGCCACGTGGGCGAGAAGCTCTTCGCCGAACTGCAGCCGCAGTGGAACGAAGCCTTCGGCGCCGCGCGCGCTCCTTTCGAGGCGGCGCAAAAGGCCAGCATCGAACGGCGCCAGGCCATGATCGCGGAAGCCGCCGAGCTCGGCGCCCAGCCCATGCTGCGCATCGATGCCGTCAAGGCGCTGCAGCAGCGCTGGCAGGCCGAGGCCCAGAGCGTGCCGCTCGACCGCCGCCATGAGCAAAAGCTGTGGGACGCGTTCCGCGCACCCATCGACGAAGCCTTCAACCGCAAGACCGCCGAGCGCGAAAAGGTCTCCTCTGCAATGAGCGAGCACGACCGCCATGTGCTCGAGGCCTCCAAGGCACTGGACGCGGCCAATGCCGGCGGCGACGTGCAGAAGATCCGCGCCGCCATCGCGCGGCTCGAAGCCGCGCTGCGCGGCGAGGCGCCTCCGCCGGCACCTGCCGCAAAGCCTGAGCCCTCGAGCGACGGCCCCGCCGTGGGCGCCACCGAAGTGGTTGCGCCCGGACAGGCCGCGGCCGAGTTCGGCGAGAGCGCCGAGCAGGCGCCGGGCTCGAGCGACGCGGAAGCCCAGCCGGGCACGCACGCTCCGGCCCATGCCGCGGCCAGCCCGGACCTCGTCGCGCCGGCCGACGGTGCCGACGCATCGGCGCGCTCCGACGTGGCGGCACATGACGCCGGCGAAGCTGCCGCGGCCGAAGAAGCCAAGGCACCGCCCGCACCGCCGAAGCCCGCGCCCAAGCCCGTGGTCGCGGTGCGCGGCGACGACCGTCCCGGCAACAAGAAGGCCGAGGCCGTGCCCGCAGGCCGTGCAGGCGGCCGCTTCGGCGATCGGCGCGACGGTGCCCGTCCGGGGCCGGGCGGCCCTGGCCGTCCCGGCGATCGCGGCGCGGCGCGTCCCGATGGCCGTGGCGGCGACCGCGGTGCGCCGGCCGGACGCTTCGGCGACCGTCCGCCGCGCTTCGAGGACCGTGGTCCGCGGCTCGGCGACGCCGCTTTCCGCGCCCAGCGCGAAGCGCTCGAGCGCGCCGACCTCGCGCTGCGCAAGCTTGCGGCGCAGGCCCACGGCGAAGCGCTCACGCAGGTGCTCGGCGCATGGGAACAGCGCGATGCCTCGCGGCTGCCCAGCGTGCAGGAACTCGGACGCGCGGTGACGCCCGCGGTGCGCAGCGGCTGGTCCCAGGCCATCGGCACGGCGCCCAAGGCCGCGCCCGATGAAGCTGCCGAAGCGCTGCTGCGCCTCGAAATGGCCGCCGAAGTGCCGACGCCGGCCGAGCAGCTCGACGCACGCCGTGCATTACAACTCAAGCTGCTGACCAAGCGCGGCGATCCGGCGCCGGCCCAGACCTGGGGCCAGGACGCCGGCAAGGTGCTGGCGGCGGCCCATGACCCTGCGAGCGCGCGCCGTTTGCAGAATGCACTGAAGGCGCTGCTGCGCAAGTAGGCGGGATCGTCGTCCTGCCAAAGAAGAAAAGCGCCCGCGGGCGCTTTTCTTTTGCCCGGCCGCGCGCGGCGATCAGGCCTGGCCGCGTCCGAAGAATTCGTCGAAGAGCGCGAGCACCGACGGAAAATCCCGCGCAAAGGCCGTGCGGTTCACGAAGTAGGCCTCGCAGGCCACCGCGAAGAATTCGCTGATCGACACCGCCCCGTAGTCGTCGAGCCATGGCGGCTCCGCGCCGAAGCGCTCGGCCAGGATGGTTTTCTCGCGGAAGTCCTCGTACGCCGGCTGCAGCACCGCGAGCCAGGCGGCGCGGGCCTCGCGTGCGCTGCGCTTGCCCGCAAAGCCGGGCGGCAGCGGCGGGCAGCCGTCGGCGTCGCCTGCGCGCATGTCGATCTTGTGGGCGAATTCGTGGATCACGACGTTGTAGCCGCCGCCGGTCGTGATGCCGCTCGCGAGCACGTCCTGCCAGCTCAGCATCACCGGCCCGCGGTCCATGGCCTCGCCGGCCACCACTTCGTCGTATTCGTGCACCACCTGCGCCTCGTCGACGATCTTGCGCCGCGCGACGACCTCCGACGGATGCACCACGATACCGACGAAATCGTCGTACCAGTCCAGCCCGCCCTTCAGGTTGAGGATCGGCAGCACCGCCTGTGCGGCGATGGCCAGTGCGACCTCGTCGGTGATGACGAAGCCCTGGGTGCCGTGGAACTCCTTGTCGCGCAGAAATTCGGCCGCCAGGGTGCGCAGCCGCTGCTGGGCGGCGGCGGGCAATGCGCCAAGAAAGGCATAGCGCTCGAGCGTGGCCTGCCAGGCGTCTTCAGGAATGGAGGGAAGGGCGCGCAGCCGGCGCAGCCACTTGAACATACCCGCGCTAGCGCAGATCGACGCGCTGTGCGCCGGCGGGGGACAGGCACAGCAGCTGCGCGCGCGGCGGATGGGCTGCGGCATCCCAGTCGCTGAGCACCAGGCGCCTGAGGCCGTCGCCCAGGTCGTGATCGGCCGGGCGGTGCGTGTGGCCGTGCACCAGCGTGTGCGCGCGCGCCTGCTGCAGCCACTGGCGCGCGGCGCCGCCGTCCACGTCGGCCCAGACGGCCGAGGGATTGCGCTTGCGGTCTTCGCTTTGCGCGCGCATGGAGCGCGCGAGCGCACGGCGCTCGGCCAGCGGCCTGGCCAGGAAGGCGGCCTGCCATTCGGGCGTGCGCACCTGGGCGCGGAACTGGAGGTAGTCGGTGTCGTCCAGGCAAAGGATGTCGCCATGGCTCAGCAGCCAGCGTTCGCCATGCAGCACCAGCACCGTGGGGTCGTCCAGCAGCGTGAAGCCGCACTGGGCAGCGAGCGCCGGGCCCACGAGGAAGTCGCGGTTGCCGTGCATGAAGTACACCGGCAGCCGCTCGGCCGTGCGGCGCAGCAGCTCGGCGCATTCGGCCTCGAAGCCGGGCAGGGCGGCGGCGTCGTCGCCCACCCACACCTCGAACAGGTCGCCCAGGATGACGAGCGCATCGGCCGGCGTGGTCTCCAGATAGCCGCGCCAGGCCTCGAAGGTGGCGGGCTCGTCGGCCTGCAGGTGCAGGTCGGAGATCAGGTCGACGGTGCGCCACGCGGGCGGGGCGAGCAGTTCCTTGAAAACCGGAGGTTCCGCCATGCCCGTGCCGCGCCGCGTTCGTTCGCCGGTCCGCGCGTTATTCCGCGACGAGGACGGCCTTCTCGATGACCACGTCCTCGAGCGGCACGTCGTCGTGGAAGCCCTTGCGGCCCGTCTTCACGGCCTTGATCTTGTCCACCACGTCGGTGCCGCCGGTGACCTTGCCGAACACCGCGTAGCCCCAGCCTTGGGCCGAGGGCGCGGTGTGGTTCAGGAAGCCGTTGTCGGCCACGTTGATGAAGAACTGGGCGGTGGCCGAGTGCGGTGCGCTGGTGCGCGCCATGGCGACGGTGTAGTTGTCGTTCTTGAGGCCGTTGTTGGCTTCGTTCTCGATCTCGGCGCCGGTGGGCTTTTGCTTCATGCCGGGCTCGAAGCCGCCGCCTTGCACCATGAAGCCCGGGATCACGCGGTGGAACACCGTGTTGTCGTAGTGACCGTTCTTCACATAGTTGACGAAGTTCTCGGCCGACTTCGGCGCCTTGGCGCTGTCGAGTTCGAGCGTGATCACGCCGTAGTTCTTGATGTGGAGTTCGACTTTGGGGTTGCTCATGAGGGAGTCCTTCCTTCGGATGTTCGGAAATTATTTCGCCAGTGTGGCGGACTTGATGATGATGGGCTCGAGCGGCACGTTCTGCATGCCGCCCTTGTTACCGGTTTGCCCGGCACGGATCTTGTCGACCACCTCGGTGCCGGCCACGACGCGGCCGAACACCGTGTAGCCGTAGCCGTCGGGGTTGGGCGCGTTGAGCGAATCGTTGTTCTTCACGTTGATGAAGAACTGCGAGGTGGCCGAATTCGGATTGCCCGTGCGCGCCATTGCGATGGTGTAGCGGTCGTTCTTCAGGCCGTTGCTGGCTTCGAGCGGAATGGGCGCGCGCGTGGGTTTTTGCTGCATGTCGGCCGTGAAGCCGCCGCCCTGGATCATGAAGCCGTCGATCACGCGGTGGAACACGGTGCCGTCGTAGTGCTTGTCCTTGACGTACTGCAGGAAGTTCTCGACCGTCTGGGGTGCCTTGGCCTGGTCGAGCTCGACCAGGATGTCGCCGGCCGAGGTGGCGAGCTTCACGCGCGGGCCGGGCTGCTGTGCATGGACGGCGCCGGCAAGTGCGAGCGAGGCGGCCAGCACGAGCGCGCCGCGGCGGCTGAAGCGGGTGGACAGGGAAGGGGCTTGGATCGTCAAGGATGGCTCCGTGTGCGAATGATGTGGGGCGCGGGCCGGGCAATGCAAGCGGCCGTGGCCAGGATGCTGCCGGCGGTTGTCGTTTTACTTGCTGGCGCGGCCGACCGGCTTGCGGGCTTCAGGCGGTGCCGCCGGCAGGGCCGCGGCATCGGCCTCGGCCTTGGGCGTGAAGATCTGGCGGATCAGCGAGAGCTTGGGCGCCACGCTGGCGTTGGTGCTGGCGAATTGCTGCGCTCGCACATATTCCTGGGCCGCCAGGCGGGCGTACACGTCGCCGAGGTTCTCGTGCGCGGTGGCGTAGTTGGGGTTGAGCCTGAGCGCCTGCTCCAGCGCGGCGCGCGCCTGGTCGAACTTGCTCTGCGCTGCATAGAGCGCGGCCAGGTTGTTGTAGGGCTCGGGCAGTTCGGGGAAATCCTGCGTCATCTGCGTGAACGCGGCAATGGCCTCGTTCTGCTTCTTCTGCTCGGTGAGGATCACGCCGCGCAGGAAGCGCATCTGCGGATCGCGCGGCTTGCCGGCGATGTAGGCGTCGGCCTTGGCGAGCGCCTCGTTCGACTTGCCCTGGCGCAGCAGGGTGTTCACGTCGTCGTAGTCGTTGGCGTAGGCCGCGGAACCCCACAGGCTGAACAGCAGTGCGAAGGCGATGGAGAGTTTGGAGAACGCGACGTGCTTCATGAAGCCTCGGCAGGAGTGGGAAATGCGGGCTTCGAAAACACCCGGAATGGACACGGCAGCAGCCGTTTATACTGCGGTGCATTGTAGCCGAGGGGCCATGTCCAACCCCTCGTGGCCACTGTCCCGTCACCCCTGAAATACACCGTCGTTCGCCCGTACCGCACGAGCGCGAAGCGACGCTTTCCGAGCCTCATGAGTCTGCGCATCTACAACACGCTTTCGCGTGAACTGGAGGAGTTCTCCCCATTGCAACCGGGCCGGGTGCGCATGTACGTGTGCGGCATGACGGTCTATGACCTCTGCCATCTGGGCCATGCGCGCTCGATGATCGCCTTCGACCTGGTGCAGCGCTGGCTCAAGGCCAGCGGCCTGGCCGTGACCTACGTGCGCAACATCACCGATATCGACGACAAGATCATTCGCCGCGCGGTCGAGAACGGCGAAACCATCCGTTCGCTCACCGACCGCATGATCGATGCGCTGCACGAAGATGCCGATGCGCTCGGCATCGAGCGGCCCACCCACGAACCCCGCGCCACCGACTACATCCCGCAGATGCTGTCGATGATCGGCACGCTCGAGAAGAAGGGCCTGGCCTACCGCGCGGAGAACGGCGACGTGAACTACGCGGTGCGCAAGTTTCCGGGCTACGGCAAGCTCAGCGGCAAGTCCATCGACGAGCTGCACGCGGGCGAGCGCGTGGCGGTGCTCGACGGCAAGGACGATCCGCTCGACCCGGTGCTCTGGAAGAGCGCCAAGCCGAGCGAACCCGAAGAAGTGAAGTGGGCCAGCGAGTTCGGCCCGGGCCGCCCCGGCTGGCACATCGAGTGCTCGGCCATGGCTTGCGAGCTGCTGGGTGAAACGCTCGACATCCATGGCGGCGGCGAAGACCTGCAGTTCCCGCATCACGAGAACGAAATTGCGCAGAGCGAAGGCGCAACCGGCAAGCCGCTGGCCAACTACTGGATGCACAACGGCTTCATCGTGACCGACAACGAGAAGATGTCCAAGAGCCTGGGCAACTTCTTCCTGATCCGCGACGTGCTCAAGAAGTACGACGCCGAGACCATCCGCTTCTTCGTCGTGCGGGCGCACTACCGCCGCCCGCTCAACTACAGCGACGTGCATCTCGACGACGCCCGCGCCTCGCTCAAGCGGCTCTACACGTCGCTCGACCTGGTCGCGCCGCAGGCGTTGGCGGCCATCGACTGGAACGATCCGTATGCGGCGCGCTTCAAGGCCGCAATGGACGAGGACTTTGCAACGCCCGAGGCCGTGGCCGTGCTGTTCGACCTGGCGGGCGAAGTGAACCGCACGCAGTCGCCCGCGCAGGCCGGGCTGCTGAAGGCGCTCGGCGGATGCCTGAACATCCTGCAGGACGACCCGAAGCGCTTCCTGCGCGCGGGCACCACGCTGGACGAGGCGACCATCCAGGCGCAGATCGATGCGCGCGCGGCCGCCAAGGCCGCAAAGAACTTCGCCGAGGCCGACCGCATCCGCAACGACCTCCTGGCGCAGGGCATCGTGCTCAAGGATTCGCCCACCGGCACAACCTGGGCCGCAGCGCAGTGAACGGAACCACGAATCCCATGCCTGCTTCCTCGAAAAACCCGGCGGTCCAGATCTTCACGCCGGACTATTGGGAAGAGGCCTGCAAGCACCTGTCCAGGAAGGACCGCGTGATGAAGCGGCTGATCCCGAAGTTCGGCGATGCCTGCCTCGAGTCGCGCGGCGACGCATTCACCACGCTCGCACGCAGCATCGTGGGCCAGCAGATTTCGGTGAAGGCCGCGCAGACCGTGTGGGACAAGTTCGTGGTGCTGCCGCGCAAGCTCACGCCGGCCAACGTGCTCAAGCTCAAGGTCGACGACATGCGCGCGGCGGGGCTGTCGGCGCGCAAGATCGAGTACCTGGTGGACCTGGCCATTCACTTCGATTCGGGCGCGGTGCACGTCGATGCCTGGAAGGACATGGCCGACGAACTCATCATCGACGAGCTCGTGGCCATCCGCGGCATCGGCCGCTGGACGGCCGAGATGTTCCTCATCTTCCACCTGATGCGCCCCAACGTGCTGCCGGTCGACGACCTGGGCCTGCTCAACGGCATCAGCGTCAACTATTTTTCGGGCGATCCCGTGAGCCGCAGCGATGCCCGCGACGTTGCCGTGGCCTGGGCCCCGTATTGCAGCGTGGCGACTTGGTATATTTGGCGATCGCTCGACCCGGTACCGGTCGCATACTGAACAACAGGAGAAGACGTTGGCGAAACGAACCTTCCTCGACTTCGAGCAGCCCATTGCTGAACTCGAAACAAAGATCGAAGAACTGCGCTATGTACAGACCGAATCGGCGGTCGACATCTCGGAGGAAATCGACCAGCTCGGCAAGAAGAGCCAGCAGCTCACCAAGGACATCTACAGCGACCTGACGCCCTGGCAGATCACCAAGATCGCGCGGCATCCGGAGCGGCCCTACACGCTCGACTACGTCAACGAGATCTTCACCGACTTCGTCGAACTGCACGGCGACCGGCACTTTTCGGACGACCTCTCCATTGTGGGCGGCCTGGCGCGCTTCAACGGCACGCCCTGCATGGTGCTCGGCCACCAGAAGGGGCGCGACACCAAGGAGCGCACCGCGCGCAACTTCGGCATGAGCAAGCCCGAGGGCTACCGCAAGGCGCTGCGCCTCATGAAGACGGCCGAGAAGTTCAAGCTCCCGGTCTTCACCTTCGTCGATACGCCCGGTGCCTATCCGGGCATCGACGCCGAGGAGCGCGGCCAGTCCGAAGCCATCGGCCGCAACATCTACGAGATGGCGCAGCTCGAGGTGCCGATCATCGTCACCATCATTGGCGAAGGCGGCTCCGGCGGCGCGCTGGCCATTTCGGTGGGCGACCAGCTCGTGATGCTGCAGTATTCGATCTACTCGGTCATCAGCCCCGAAGGCTGCGCCTCCATTCTCTGGAAGACCAGCGACAAGGCGCAGGAAGCGGCCGATGCCCTCGGCATCACGGCGCACCGCCTGAAGGCGCTGGGCCTGGTCGACAAGATCGTGAACGAACCGGTCGGCGGCGCGCACCGCGACCACCGCCAGATGGCCGCTTTCCTCAAGCGCGCGCTCAACGACGCCTTCCGCCAGGTCAGCGACCTGAAGCCGAAGGAACTGCTCGAGCGCCGCTACGAACGCCTGCAGAGCTACGGGCGCTTCAACGACACCAAGGCCGACACCGGCAGGTAAACAAGCCAGCGCGCTGCTCCTTCCATGAACGAAGCCTTCGAACGCGCCATGGCCGCGTTCGAGCCGGCGCATCTGCCGCTGGCGGTGGGCTTCAGCGGCGGCGCGGATTCCACGGCGCTGCTTGCCGCTTGCGCCTCGGCCTGGCCCGGGCAGGTGCTTGCCTTTCATGTGCACCACGGCCTGCAGGCCGCGGCCGATGATTTCGAGCGCCATTGCGCGGCCGTGTGCGAACGCCTCGGCGTGCCGCTCGCGGTGCACCGCGTGGACGCGCGCCATGCGCAGGGCGACAGCCCCGAAGATGCGGCGCGCCGCGCCCGCTACGACGCTTTTGCAGCCATGGCGCGCATGGATACGGCGCTTGGCGCTATCGAATCGATAGTCCTCGGGCACCATGCGGACGACCAGGTCGAAACCCTTCTGCTGGCCCTCTCCCGGGGCGCCGGCCTGCCGGGCCTCGCGGCCATGCCCGCGCATGCGCGGCGCAACGGGCTGGACATCTACCGCCCGCTGCTGGCCGTGCCCGGAGCCGACATCCGCGCGTGGCTCAAAAGCGTCGACCTGCCGTGGATCGAGGACCCGACCAACGAGGACGAGCGCTACACCCGCAACCGGATCCGGGCCGTGCTGCTGCCCGCGCTCGCACGGACCTTCCCGCAGTTCCGCGCCACCTTCGCGCGCAGCATCGGCCATGCCGCGCAGGCGCAGGAACTGCTGGGCGAACTCGCGGCGCAGGACCTGGTCGTGGTGGGCAACCCGCCCCGCATCGCCGCGCTGCAGGCGCTTTCACGCGCGCGGCAGGCCAATGTGCTGCGGCACTGGCTGATGCAGGCGCACGGCTGCGCGCCCAGCGCGGCGCAGCTCGACCAGCTGCTGGACCAGGTCCGGGCCTGCACCACCCGCGGCCACCGGATCCACCTCAAGGTGGCCAATGGATTCGCCCAGCGCAGGGGCGACCTGCTGCATTGGTACAATTCCGGGCCCTCGCCCAAGGCTTCGCGCTGACGGCTTGCAGGGCGCCGCGCTGGCACTCGGAGGTGCAGCGGCGGCCCTTCCCATTTCTCTGAATTCATCCATGGCATTGATCGTTCACAAATACGGCGGTACGTCGATGGGCTCGACCGAGCGCATCAAGAATGTCGCCAAGCGCGTCGCCAAGTGGGCGCGCGCCGGCCACCAGATGATCGTGGTCCCGAGTGCCATGAGCGGCGAGACCAATCGCCTGCTCGGCCTGGCCAAGGAACTGGCGCCGAGCAAACCGAGCGACGCCCACGGGCGCGAGCTCGACATGCTCGCCTCGACCGGCGAACAGGCGTCGTCCGCGCTGCTGGCCATTGCGCTGCAGGCCGAGGGCATGCAAGCCGTGAGCTACGCGGGCTGGCAGGTGTCGGTGCGCACCGACAACTCCTACACCAAGGCGCGCATCGAGAGCATCGACGACGAGCGCGTGCGCGCCGACCTGGACGCCGGCAAGGTGGTGGTCATCACCGGCTTCCAGGGCGTGGACGACAGCGGCAACATCACCACGCTGGGCCGCGGCGGCAGCGACACCTCGGCCGTGGCCATTGCGGCCGCGATGAAGGCGCACGAGTGCCTGATCTACACCGACGTCGACGGCGTCTACACCACCGATCCGCGCGTGGAGCCCGATGCGCGCCGCCTCTCGACCGTGAGCTTCGAAGAGATGCTCGAGATGGCGAGCCTGGGCTCCAAGGTGCTGCAGATCCGCTCGGTGGAATTCGCCGGCAAGTACAAGGTGCCGCTGCGTGTGCTTTCGAGCTTCACGCCGTGGGACATCGACATCAATGAAGAGGCCAAGTCCGGCACGCTGATCACTTTCGAGGAAGACGAAAACATGGAACAAGCCGTCGTATCCGGCATCGCTTTCAACCGCGACGAAGCCAAGATCTCGGTGCTCGGCGTGCCCGACAAGCCGGGCATCGCGTATCACATCCTCGGTGCCGTGGCAGACGCCAACATCGAAGTCGACGTGATCATCCAGAACCTCAGCAAGGACGGCCGGACCGACTTCAGCTTCACGGTGCACCGCAACGAATATGCGAAGACGGTCGACCTGCTGCAGTCGAAGGTCATGCCCTCGCTCGGCGCGACCGAGATCGTGGGCGACACCAAGATCTGCAAGGTCAGCATCGTGGGCATCGGCATGCGCAGCCACGTGGGTGTTGCCAGCAAGATGTTCCGCGTGCTGAGCGAAGAGGGCATCAACATCCAGATGATTTCCACCAGCGAGATCAAGACCTCGGTCGTGATCGACGAAAAATACATGGAATTGGCCGTGCGCGCGCTGCACAAAGCCTTCGACCTGGACCAACCGGCCGCCTGATGGTGGCATAATCTCGGCTTCTTTCAGGAACTGTGACCGAGTGGCCGAAGGTGCTCCCCTGCTAAGGGAGTATGGGGTGTAGAGCCTCATCGAGGGTTCGAATCCCTCCGGTTCCGCCAGATAGCAAACAAAAACGCCCCTCACGGGGCGTTTTTCATTTGGCGCTGCAACCGCAGCAGCCGCCCCCTGCAGCGGCCCCCGCACGCCGTGACACATTGTCCCGCTCCTGGGACATCGCCGGCCTCCTGAACGCGCCCTGGCCCCGGTGCCCCCTCTGGGCGCATGGACGGAACGGCCCTTGCTATGACAAGCGAGTCCATGACCTCGCCTCATCGCACACCGCCGCCCATGATCTCCGCCGATCTCGCCATTGCTTCCAGGCTCGACCAGGGCGTTCGCACCGTGAGCGTGAGCGCGCCCGGGCGCCTGCACCTCGGTTTTCTGGACCCCTCGGGTTCGCTGGGACGCGCGTTCGGCAGCCTGGGGCTGGTGATCGACGGCTTCACCACCGATCTCGAACTGTCGGCGTCCGCGTCATCGGACCAGCTGTCGGCCGACACGCCGGCCGGCGGGGCGGAGCTGGCCCGCGCGGCGGACTATCTGGCGGTGTTGAAGCAGCGCAGCGGCCGCCACGCGCCGCTGTCGCTGCGGCTGCGCCATGCACTGCCGCCGCATGCGGGCTTCGGTTCGGGCACGCAGCTGGCGTCGGCGATCGGGCGGGCCTTTGCCGAATGGCATGGGCTCGATCTGGACACAGGCACGCTGGCGCACTGGCTCGGGCGCGGCCTGCGCTCGGGGATCGGCATTGCGGGTTTCGACAGCGGCGGCCTGCTGCTCGATGGCGGCCCGGGCGCCGACGGGCTGCCCGCACCGCTGCTGTCGCGCATCGAGTTTCCGGAGGAATGGCGCGTCATCGTGGTCCAGGACCCCACGCACAAGGGCCTGTCGGGCGGCGCGGAGAAGAAAGCTATTGCGGCCTTGCCGCCCCTGCCGCAAACGGCCGCGGCCGAGATCTGCCACCAGGTGCTGATGCGGGTGCTGCCCGGCGCCGCGCGCGCGGAGTTCGCGCCGTTTGCCGCGGGCATCAACCGCATGCAGCAGCTGCTCGGCGAGCACTTCGCGCCGGCGCAGGGCGGCATCTACACGAGCGCTGCGGTCGGGCGGCTGATGCACTGGTTCGCGGATGCGAGCCGCGGGCATGACGCGGCCATCGGCCAGAGCTCGTGGGGCCCCACGAGTTTTGCGATCGTGCCTTCGCACGTGCGGGCCGAGATGCTGGTCGATGCGGCGCGTGCCTCCGGGCAGCTCGATCCGCGGCTGGAGCTGCGCATCGTCTCGGGCCGCAACCGCGGGGCGGTGGTGCGCGGCCGTGCCGCCGAATCGCGCAACCGCTGAATCCGCAGAGCACCCGCCCTCAACCTTCCACACATCAACATCAACCAACGCAGGCCCTCATGGAACGTCCCCGCATCCTCCACATGTTCACCCCCGGCCAACAGATGAGCCCGTTCGACATCAACATGGCAGCGGACGCCGGCTACCAGATCATCGTGCCGTACTGCGAAGTGGGCCTGGACCGCATCACCGGGCTGACGCAGGACACCATCTTCTCGCGCGGGCCCAAGGGCGTGGCGCGCACCGGCATCTTCATCGGCGGGCGCGATGCGCAGCTGGCGGCCGACATGCTCGAGCGCGCGCGAACCTCGATGGTCAAGCCCTTCGTCGTCTCGGCAATGGCCGACCCGAGCGGCGCCTACACCACGGCCGCGGCCATGGTGGCCTGCGTCGAGGCCGCGCTCAAGCGCCATCATGGGCAGAGCCTGGAAGGCCAGCGCGTGGTGATCCTCGGCGGCACGGGGCCGGTGGGCCGCGTGGCGGGCGTGATCGCGGCAGGGGCCGGTGCCGAGGTGTACCTGTCCAGCCGCAACGGCATCGACGCGGCGCAGGAAGCGGCCGACGAAACCGGGCAGCGCTTCGGCGTGAAGCTGCACGGCCTCTCGGGCGGCGACCCCGACGCCGTGCGCCGCTCCATCGCCGATGCCGACGTGCTGCTGGCCTGCGCGGCCGCCGGCGTGCAGGTGGTCTCCCGCGAGGCGCTTGGTGCCGCGACGCGGCTCAAGGTGGCGGCCGACGTGAACGCCGTGCCGCCCGAAGGCATTGCCGGCGTCGGCGTGATGGACGATGCCAAGCCATTGGCCGGCACGCAGGCCGTGGCCATCGGCGCGCTGGCGGTGGGCAACGTCAAGTACCAGACACAGCATCGTCTGCTGGTGCAGATGTGCGAGGCCGAAAAAGCGCAGGTGCTGAGCTTTCCCGAAGCCTTTGCGGTGGCCCGCGCGTTCTTGGTCGAGCAGGCCGGAAAGACGGCTTGAAGCCCGCGGGCACCATGCAGACGATCGCCGTTGCCGCCATCTCCGCGCGTGCCATGGCCGAGGCGGCGGCCAGCGAGGGCTTCAAGGTGATTGCGCTCGATCTGTTCGGCGATGTCGACACGCGCCGCGCGGCTTCGCGCTGGCTGCCGATTGGCGCACCCGGCAGTTTGCAGATCGATGCGGCCAGCGTGGTGGCTGCGTTGCGCACGCTCGCAAAGGACAGCGAACCGGTGCAGGGCTGGATTGCAGGCAGCGGCTTCGAGGGCGAGCCCGATCTGCTCGAAGAGGGCGCGGCCGTGCTGCCGCTGATCGGCACCGCGCCCGCGGCCGTGCGCCGCCTGCGCGATCCGGCGGCCTTCTTCGGCTTTCTTGCTGCGCAGGTCATCCCATTTCCGCAAGTGCTGCTGCAGCCGCCCGAGGACCCCGCGGGATGGCTCATGAAAGACGCGCACGGCTGCGGCGGCTGGCATGTGCGCCATGCGCCGTGGTCGATCGACGAGCCGCCGTCTTCGCACCACTACTTCCAGCGCGAAATGGCCGGGCTGCCGATGTCGGCCACTTTCATCGCCAATGGCCGCGATGTGCATGTGCTCGGCTTCAACGAGCAGACCGTGCGCCGCTTCGGCACGCGGCCCTTCGTGTTCTGCGGTGCCGTCGGGCCGGTGCCCGTGGCAGAGGACATCGCGCGCCGCGTGACGGCCATTGCGCGCGCTCTGGCCGTGGAGTTCGAACTGCGCGGCCTGTGCAGCCTCGACTTCATGCGCGACGGCGACGCCATCGGCGTGCTGGAGGTCAATCCGAGGCCGCCGGCCAGCATGAGCCTCTACAAGGCGCCCGCCGGTTCGCCGGGCGTGATGCAGGCGCATCTGCGTGCCTGCCTGCATGGCGAGCTGCCGCCGCCGGTGCCATCGCATGCGCACGAAGTCGAAGGCATCGAGATCGTGTTCGCGCGGCAGCCGCTGCAGCTCGGCGCGGCTGCGGCGCAGCGCCTGGCTGCATGGCCCGGCATCCGCGACCTGCCCGAGGCCGGCCAGCGCTTCGACATCGACGACCCCGTGTGCACCCTGACCGCGAGCGGAAGCAGCGCGCAGCAGGTGCGCACCCGACTGAACGAAGGCCGCGAGCGGCTGCTGCAATCACTGGAGACCAAGGCATGAGCAACACATCCCCGCCCGCAGCCGCATCGGGCCTGAGCGTCAACCTGCTGGCCCGGCCGCTGGTCGAGCGCCTGCTGGCCGATTCCGATGCGCTCGGGCTGCAGCTGCGCCGCGACGACAGCGGCGCACGCATCGTCGATGCCGGCATCGAGGCACGCGGCAGCGTGGCGGCCGGCCTGCAGATCGGCGAGATCTGCATGGGCGGGCTGGGGCATGTGAACCTGCGCAGCGGCGCCGCCGCCGAGGGCTGGCCCACGTGGCTCGACGTGCGCAGCTCGCAGCCGGTGCTGGCCTGCCTTGGCAGCCAGTACGCCGGCTGGAGCCTCTCGGCCACCAAGGAAGAGACCGGCGGCAAGAAGTTCTTTTCGCTCGGCTCGGGGCCGGCGCGCGCGCTGGCGGTCAAGGAAAAACTCTTTGCCGAACTGGGCTACCGCGACCATGCACCCTGCGGCGTGCTGGTGCTGGAAGTCGATCGCGCGCCGCCGAAGATCGTGATCGACAAGCTGCTGCGCGATTGCGGCCTGGCTGCCGAAGCGCTGACCCTGATCCTCACGCCCACCACCAGCCTGGCAGGCACCACGCAGGTGGTGGCGCGCGTGCTCGAGGTGGCATTGCACAAGGCGCACGAGCTGGGCTTTGCGCTGGGCAACATCGTCGAGGGCGCCGGCACCGCGCCGCTGCCGTCGCCGAGCGCCGATGGCGTCGAGGCCATGGGCCGCACCAACGATGCCATCCTGTACGGCGGCCGCGTGCACCTGACGGTCCGCGGCGACGACGCCGCGGCACGGGAGCTGGCGCGCGCGCTGCCCTCGCGCAATTCGCGCGACCACGGACGCTCGTTCGCCGAGATCTTCAAGGAGGTCGAATACGACTTCTACAAGATCGACGGCGCCTTGTTCGCACCGGCCGAGGTGTGGGTCAGCAACATCGACAGCGGCAACACCTGGCACGGCGGCGCGACCGACATGGCGCTGCTGCAGCGCCTGTGGCTGCAGGAGGCCTGACCGTGCGCATCGTCATCATGACGGACGAGATCGGCTGGCACACGCGCCAGCTGCAGGCCGCGCTGCGCGCACGCGGCGCGGTGGGGCGCTGCGTCGACCTGGCCGACTGCAACATCGACACCACTGCCGCATGGCATGGCCTGGTCATTCCCGGCTATGGCCGCGAGCTGCCCGATGCAGTGCTGGTGCGCGGCATTGCCGGCGGAAGCTTCGAGCAGGTCACCAAGCGCCTGGGCGTGCTGCATGCCTTGCGCGAACTGGGCGTGCCGGTCTACAACGACGCGCGCGCCATCGAGCGCACGGTCGACAAGTCGATGACCAGCCTGCTGCTGCATGCCGCGCGCATTCCCGCGCCTGCCACCTGGGCCACCGAATCGGCGGCGCAGGCGCGGCGCATCGCGATGCGCGAAATGGCCGCGGGCCATGCACTGGTGCTCAAGCCCTTGTTCGGTTCGCAGGGCAAGAACCTGCAACTGGTGGGAGAGGTCGACGGCGTCCATCATCCGATGCCCGACATCGATGCGCGCTACGCGGGCCTGGCCTATCTGCAGCGCTTCGTGCCGCCCATGGGTTCGCCGGGCTTCGACTGGCGCGTGATGGTGGTGGGCGGACGCGCCGTCACCGCGATGCGGCGCGTCAGCATGCACTGGATCCACAACGTGGCCCAGGGCGCGCGCTGCGAGCCGGCCGTGCTGGAGCCCGCGCTCGCGCAACTGGCCGAAGGCGCGGCGCAGGCGCTGGACATGGACTACGCGGGCGTGGACCTCATCGCGGCGGCCAGCGGGCCGAAGATCCAGGTGCTCGAGGTCAATGGCGTGGCCGCCTGGCAGGGGCTGCAGCGCGTGACGGGCTTCAACATTGCGCGCGCCATCGTCGACGACCTGCTCGACCGCAAGCTCGCGCAGGCGCGCCGCCTCGTGCAGCAGAACCTGCCGCCGCCGGAGCGCCGCGCCTGATGATGACGACGAACGCGCGGCAGGCGGCCATCGAGCGTGCACGGGCCTGCTTCCTGCGCGCCTGCTGGCTCGACGTGGCCGTGCGCAAGCCAGGCAACGTGAGCCAGGCTTCGCCAGGCCACGGCATGCAGGCCTCGATGTTCATCGCCAGCGCCGAGGCTGCGGCCGGTGCGCTGTTCGAGCCCGGCTTGCGCGTCGGCGCGCGCATCGAGGCGGCCGTGGCGGCCACCTGGGCGGTGGCGGGGTGCAACACCAACCTCGGCATCCTGCTGCTGTGCGGGCCCATCGCGCTCGCGGTGGAGCAGCACCCGCAGGCCGCAACCCCCGCGGCCTTGCGCGCGGCCGTGGCGTCGGTGCTGGCCACGCTCGACATCGACGATGCGCGCGCCGCCTATCGCGCGATTGCGCAGGCGCATCCCGGTGGCCTGGGCACCGCGCCGGCCGAGGACGTGCGCGATGCGCCCAGCGTCGACCTGCGTGCCGCCATGGCCCTTGCCGCGGACCGCGACCTCATCGCGCGCCAGTACCGCGACGGGTTCGCGGACCTGTTCGCGCTGGCGTTCCAGCAACCGGTGCAACCGGCGGGCTGGGGCGAGGCGCCGGCCGATGCCGGTGCACCGCCCGATACCGCCACTGTGGCTTTCGTCCAACGGCTCTACCTGGCCTGTCTGAGCGCCTTTCCTGATTCACACATTGTTCGAAAACACGGCGAGCGCGTGGCACAGACTGTCATGACGGCGGCGCAGGCCTGGCAGGAGCGCGCCGGCGCGGGCGTGGCGCTCGACGCCAACCCCGGCTTCGCGGCCTGGGACCTTTCCCTCAAGGCCGCAGGCGTCAACCCCGGGACCAGCGCCGATTTCACCGTGGCGGCGCTGCTGCTTTCGGGCTGGATCCGCTCGTGCGCGGCGCCCGCGCGCGAGGCGGCCGATGGATGGCACGGATCGTGATACCCATGGCTTTGCGCTGGTCTTCCTGACCGGTGTCGTATTGACCCTAAACACCTTGGACCTCTGAGAGGAGACTCGAAACCATGGCAAAAATCGATCGACTGATGGTGGGCGAATCGCTCGTTGGCGACGGCAACGAAGTAGCCCATATCGACCTGATCATCGGACCGCGCGGCAGCGCTGCCGAGACCGCCTTCGCGAACGCGTTGACGAACAACAAGGACGGCTTCACTTCGCTGCTCGCAGTCGTGGCTCCCAACCTGCTGACCAAGCCGGCCACCGTGATGTTCAACAAAGTGACCATCAAGGGCGCCAAGCAGGCGGTGCAGATGTTCGGGCCGGCGCAGCGCGCCGTGGCGCTGGCGGTGGCCGACAGCGTCGAGGATGGCACCATCCCCATGGCGGAGGCGGACAACCTGTTCATCTGCGTCGGCGTGTTCATCCACTGGCTTGCCGATGACGACAAGAAGATCCAGGACTACAACTACCAGGCCACCCGCGAGGCCATCCAGCGCGCCGTGGCCGGCTCGCCGACCGCCGCGGAAGTGGTCGACAAGAAGGGCACGACGGCACACCCGTTCGCAGCCCATCTTTGAGCCTCTGAGCCGCAAGAACAAAAGCCGACGCGTGGACCGCGTCGGCTTTTTTATCTTCGGAGGTTCAGTGCTTGGCAGGCACCATGCCGCTCGCAAGAAAGTTCAGCACGGTCGCGCCGTGCCCCAGTTTCGAAGCGCGATGCGTGGGCGCGTGGCGCTCGATCTGCACGCCCACGGCCTGCACGTCGTCGAACTTGCGCGGCTTCACGACCTTCACGCGGACCCAGCTGGCACCGAATTCGTCGATGAGGATGTCGGCAATGGCCTCTGCAAAGGCTTCGAGCAGTTGCAGCCGGTGCTCGGCCATGAGCCGCACCAGCCGCTCGCGCACCATGCCGTAGTCGATGGTGTCGCCGATCCGGTCGGTGTCGCAGGCGCGTGCGCGCGGCACACCGGCGTGCACGTCGATCAAGAGGGGCTGCGGATGATGCAGCTCGGAGTCGTGGATGCCGATCACCGTCTGGCCGCTGAAGCCCTCGACGAAGATCAGGTCCATGGGCGCGGCTGCCTCGGCCGCGTCGGGCGATGCATTTGAGGCAGGCGAGGCATTCGAAGAAGAAAGGCGGGCGACGGAAGGACGCGGGCTGGTGTTCAAGTGGTGTCTCCAGTGATCGAATATGTTTGAAAGTGTGTCTGGCGGCATGCAAGCCCACCCCAGCGAGACTCGTCAACGCAAAATGCAGGCCAGAGACCGGACCCGCTCCGGCATTGCCAGTGCTTGGTGTTTCACCGGGTGCGCGGCAAGCCGGCAGGCACAACAATGGGCCGAACAAGGAGACACGATGGAACGCGCCGGAGAACTCCAATGACATTGACGCTGAGACAAGGCGATCGACACGCTGACCGTGTGCTCGACGTGGTGAGGCGGGGCTTTCATGAAGAGGGCAATGATCTGGTCACGCGCTCGTGGAGCCGCTGCCTGAACCAGTACCAGCTCGATCCGGGCCGCCCGCGCGAACCGGTGGTCATTGCATCGTCGGCGCTGCAGAGCCGGCGCAACCAGCATGCCGACGTCATCGAGTGCGCGCGCTACGAGATGACCACGCTCTACCAGCAGCTCGCGGATGCCGAATCCGCCGTGGTGCTGACCGATACCGACGGCGTGATCGTGCACATGGTGTCCTCGCCCGAGTTCGCCGCCGAAGCGGAGCCCATGGGCCTGCGCGCCGGTGGCATGTGGGGCGAGGCCGAGGCCGGCACCAATGGCATGGGCACCTGCCTGGCCGCGGCGCATCCGATCTCCGTGCGGCGCGAAGAGCATTTCTTCAGCCACTTCACGCAGCTCACGTGCTCGGCGGTGCCGGTGTTCGATCCGTCCGGCGAGATCATCGCGGTGCTCGACGTGACCAGCCGATCCAGCCTCATGCAGCAGCACGTGCTGGTGCTGCTGGGCATGACGGCGCGCATGATCGAGAACCGGCTCATCGACAAGCGCTTCTCGAATGCGCATCCGCTGCACTTCCACAGCCGGCCCGAATTCGTCTACACGCTGCATGAAGGCAAGCTCGCGGTCGGCGACGACGGGCGCATTCTTGCGGCCAACCGCAGCGCCTTGTTCCAGCTCGGCCTGCAGTCGATGGACGAGATCCGCACGCAGCGCATCGACGATCTGTTCCAGACCTCGCTCGAGGACATCGTCCAGCGCAGTCTTTCTTCTTCATTCCATCCGGTGGTGGCCTACCGGGCCAATGCGGCGCTGCGCTTCTTCGCGGTGGCGCGGCGGCCGGCCTCCGATGCCGCCACGCCGGCGCGTGCACGCGTGGCCGGCGCGGCAGTCACGGCTCCGATGGTGGCGGAGACGGGCGCCGAAACCTTCCGTGCGCCACTGCGGCCCGCAGCTGCGCGTGCGCCGAGCGTTCGCACCTTCAAGGACGCGCGGCTCGTCGCACACCTGGACACCGCGCGGCGCGTGGTCGCGCGCCGGACCCCGGTGCTGCTGTGCGGCGAAACCGGTTCGGGCAAGGAAGTGTTCGCACGCGCCATCCACGAGAGCAGCCCGCATGCCGAGGGCGCCTTCGTCGCGGTCAATTGCGCGAGCCTGCCCGAGACGCTGATCGAATCCGAACTCTTCGGCTACAAGGCCGGCGCCTTCACCGGTGCACAGCGCAGCGGGCGGCGCGGCAAGATCCTGCAGGCCGATGGCGGCACCTTGTTCCTCGACGAGATCGCCGACATGCCGCTGGAGCTGCAGGCCCGGCTGCTGCGCGTGCTCGACGAGCGCCAGGTCACGCCGCTGGGCACCGAGGACACCCATCCGGTGGACTTCCAGCTCGTGAGCGCGAGCCACCAGCACCTGCCGAGCCTGGTGCGCGAAGGCCGCTTCCGCGAAGACCTCTACTACCGCCTGGCCGGCATCGAACTCGACCTGCCCGCGCTGCGCGACCGCAGCGACAAGCGCGATCTGATCCACGACGTGCTCAAGGACGAAGGCGGCAGCGACAGCCGGCTCGGCGAAGAGGCCGAGCGCCTGCTCATGGCCTATTCATGGCCCGGCAACCTGCGGCAGCTGCGCCACGTGCTGCGCAGCGCCGCCGCGCTGGCCGACGGCAAGACCATCACGCGGGAGCACCTGCCTTCGCTGGCCGTGCGCACGGCACCTTCGCCATTGCCCGCGCTGGCCCGTGCGGCAGTGTCCGAACCGTCCGATGCCGCCGCGGAAGCGGCGCCGTCCGATGCGGCACCCGCCATCAAGCAACTCAACCCGATCCAGGCCAACGAGCGGCAAGTGCTGCTGCAGATGCTCGAGCAGCATCGCTGGAACGTGAGCAACGTCGCCAAGGCGCTCGATGTCAGCCGCAACACCCTGTACCGAAAACTCCACAAGCTTCACATCGAGATCTCTCCACCCGATTGAGCCTGAGGGCTCGCAGACATGACGAACGGGGAGCCGGCGGGCACGGGCAAGATCGATCCACGCGGCGCCGCGCTGGCGGCCGAAGACGGCGAAGCGCCGCTGCCGGCATCGCCGCCGCGCTCGCGGCTGGCCTGGTGCGTCACGGGTTCGGGCCATTTCCTCGAGGAATCGCTCGCGATTGCGGCGCGGCTGCCTTCGGTCGACCTGTTCCTCTCGGCCGCAGCTGAAGAGGTGCTGCCGATCTACAAGCTGCAGATCGAGGCGCTCAGGCCGCGTTTTCGCGTGTTCCGCGACAAGACGGCCAGCGGCGTGCCGGTGGGCATGCTCTACGACGATGTCTATCACACGGTGGTGGTGGCGCCGGCCACCAGCAATACGGTGGCCAAGTGCGCATTCGGCATCAGCGACTCGCTGCCGACGAACATGTTTGCGCAGGCCGGCAAGCTCGGCATTCCTGGCATCGTGTTTGCATGCGATACGGAACCGGTGGTGGTGACCAAGTCGCCGCATGACTGGGTCACGCTGCGCCCGCGGCGCATCGAACTGGACAACGTGGAGCGGCTGCGCGGCATCGACTTTTGCCAGGTGGTCTGTTCACCGGCCCAATTGGAGACCGCGCTCGACACGCGCCTGAAGGAACTTTCTCTCGCATGGAACACATCGTCTTCCTGACCGGGCGCCTCGCCCAAGCCAGCCTCACGCGGGTGCTGGCCGGGATCGAGGCGGCACCGTTCACATGGGAAGTGCGCGAGATCGGACTGCAGGTGGCGGCGCTGATGACGGCCGACATGATCCGCCGCCGTGTGGCGGCCCCGGTGTTCAGCGAGGGCGAAGGCGAGGGCGCCGCACCGCGCCGCGCCGACCGCATCATGGTGCCGGGCCGCTGCCGCGGCGACGTCGAGGCGCTGAGCCTTCACTTCGGCGTTCCGGTGGAGCGCGGCCCGCAGGAACTCAAAGACCTGCCGCGCCACTTCAACCGCAGCGCACGCGCCGTCGACCTGGACGACTACGAGGTCGCCATCTTTGCCGAGATCGTCGACGCGCCGCGGCTGTCGGTGGTGCAGATCATCGAGCGCGCGCAGCAACTCGCGGCCGACGGTGCCAACGTGATCGACCTGGGCTGCCTGCCCGAAACGCGCTTCGACCACCTGGCCGAGAGCGTGCAGGCGCTGAAGGCGGCGGGCTTCCAGGTCAGCGTCGATTCGAGCGACACACAGGAGCTGCTGCTCGGCGGAAAGGCCGGCGCCGACTACCTGCTGAGCCTCACGCTCGACACCCTGTGGATCGCCGACGAGGTCGCGGCCACGCCGGTGCTGATACCGCGCGTTCCGTCCGATGAAGCGTCGCTGTACGAAGCCGTCGAGCAGATGCAGCGGCGCGGCCGCGCCTTTCTGGCTGATTCGATCCTCGATCCCATACCCTTCGGCCTGACCGCGTCCATCGTGCGCTACCACCGGCTGCGCGAGCGCTTTCCCGATGCACCGATCATGCTGGGCGTGGGCAACCTCACCGAGCTCACCGAGGCCGACACCAGCGGCATCAACGCGGTGCTGTTCGGCATTGCCGCCGAGCTGAATGTGGCGGCGGTGCTGACCACCCAGGTGAGCCAGCATGCGCGCCGCGCGGTGAGCGAGGCCGACTGGGCGCGCCGCATCATGCATGCCGCGGCGCGCAACGCCACCTTGCCCAAGGGCATGAGCGATGCGCTGATGACGGTGCACGCCAAGCATCCGTTCCCCGACACGCCCGAAGAAATCGGCGAGATCGCCTCGCAGGTGCGCGACCCCAACTTCCGCGTGCAGATCTCGCCGCTCGGCCTGCACGTGTACAACCGCGACGGCATGCGGCTCGCGCAGGGCGCCTTCGAACTCTGGCCGCAGCTCCAGCTGCAGGACGACGCCGACCATGCGTTCTACATGGGCGTCGAACTGGCACGCGCCGAGATCGCGTGGCAGCTCGGCAAGCGCTACGTGCAGGACCAGCCGCTCGACTGGGGCTGCGCCACGCCGCGGGCCACCGAGGACCTCGCGCGCTGGTGCGCGCCGGGAACCACCATGAAGACATCGAGTAAGAAGAACAGCGCGGCCGAGAGCGATGCCACGAGCACCAGCACCACCACCGCGCCATCCCCCTCATGAACGACCAGATCTTCGAAGCCGTGGTGACCACCGTGGCCCCCGGCGGCAAGCCGCACGTGGCTCCGATGGGCATCCGCTACCAGGAGGGCGGCATCCTGCTGATGCCGTTCAAGCCCTCGACCACGCACGACAACATCGTGGCCACCGGCCATGCGGTGCTCAACATCGTCTGCGACACGCGCGTGTTCGCGGGCTGCGTCACGGGCCGCAAGCTGTGGCCCACGCTGCCGGCCGAGCGCATCGAAGGCGTGCGGCTGGCCGCTGCGCTGCGCCACGTCGAGCTCGAACTGGCCGAGCAGCGCGACGACGTGCAGCGGCCGGTATTGCGCATGGTGGCCGTGCACGAGGCCACGCATGCGCCGTTTGCCGGCTTCAACCGCGCGCAGGCCGCGGTGATCGAAGGGGCCGTGCTGGTGAGCCGCCTGCACATGCTCCCCCCCGAGAAAGTGGAAACCGAAATGACCTACCTGCAGATCGCGATCGACAAGACCGCCGGCCCCGAGGAACGCGAGGCCTGGGAGTGGCTGCGCGCCGCGGTCGCGCAGCACCGCGCCGCCGACCGGGAGCGCACATCATGACGATGCGCATGCTGGTCAGTGTGCGCAGCGTGGACGAAGCCCTGCTCGCGGCCCGCGGCGGCGCCGACTTCATCGACCTGAAGGAACCCAACGAAGGCGCACTGGGCGGCCTGCCGGTGGCAACCATCGGCGCCATCGTGAGTGCGCTGCGCGGGCACGGCATCGGCCTGCCCGTGAGCGCGACGATCGGCGACCTGCCGATGCATGCGCTGGACGCGATCCTCGCGCAGGTGGACGCGGTGGGTGCCTGCGGCGTCGACTATGTGAAGGTCGGCATCGAGCGTGGGCCCAAGGCCCTGGCGGTGCTCGATGCGCTGGCGGCCTGCCACTGGCCGGTGGTGCCGGTCTTCATCGGCGACCACGGGCTCGATGCCGCGCTGACCGCGCATGCCTGCACGCTCGGCTTTCCCGGACTCATGGTCGATACCGCCGACAAAGAGGCCGGCAGCCTGTTCGATGCCGTGCCGATGGCCGATCTGCGTGCCTTCCTGGCCCAGGTGCGCGCCGCGGGGCAAATGGCCGGCGTGGCGGGCGCGCTGCGCACGGCACATGTTCCGCTGCTGCAGTCGCTGGCGCCGGACTTCGCGGGATTTCGCAGCGCCGTCTGCGTGGGCGACCGCAAGGCGGCGCTCAGCCCGGAGCGGCTTGCGGCACTGGCCGCGCTGCTGCACGGCGAGGCGGTGGAGCCTGTAGCGGTCTGAACTTTTTTTGTGAGCCGGCGCAAGGCCCGCTCAGCGCGGGGCGAAGGTCGCCTCGCCCAGCAGCAACGCACGCATGGTCGCGAGCTGGTTCTTGTGGAGCAGGGTGATCGGAAACGCCGCATCGCCGGAGCGTTCGGCAAACTGCTGGTCGACCACGCCGGCGTCGCCCAGCTCATTGAGCGTCATCTGCGGATCGATGGTGCACGACTTCACCAGCACCAGCTGCTCGGCATTGAGATGCTTGGCAAGGTCGAGCGCGATGGTGTCGGACGTGGCGTCCCAGCTGGTGCGGCCGTCCGGCTTGTCGCGCCGCAGCTCGAGCGGCAGCCACAGCGCGGTTTTTCCGCGCCGCAGAAGGTCGGGGATTTCGGTCTTGCGCGCAGCCAACTGCAGCGCCGGGTTCAGCGCATGCAGCTGGTAGGCCGTCTGGGCCATGGCGAGCACTGCCATGTTGTGCGCGGCCAGGTCGTTGAACTGCCAGTGCGCCTGCACGCGCCGCACTTCGTCTGCGAAGGTGCCGCCGCCGCAGACCACCGTGACGCGGCCGCCGCCGATCTGCGTGAGCAGATCGAGCCACTGCGGCAGCACCGGGTCGGCACAGAGGCTGCCGCCAATCTTGACCACCCACATCAGTCGTGCTCCCTCTCGAACAGCGCGGCCACCGCCACGCTCGGTGCGCACACCTGCGCCCAGCCGGCGGTGCCCGCGGGCGCATGGCGGGCGACGTTTGCCACGTCGCTGCCATAGGCGGCGAAGCGGCGCGGCACGGCCCCCGCGCCTTCGCCCTCCGCGGCGACGGCGGCCAGGCCGGGCACCAGGAAGGCGCCGCATCCTGCGCTCACCACCACGGCATCGCGCGAGAGCGCATGCGCCGCCAGCACGCGGCGCAACTGCGCACCGATGGCCTCGACCTGCGCCGCGCGCCAGGCGCGTGCGAGCTCCAGCCATTCTTCAGCGGATGCATCGCGCTCGTCCAGCCCCACCATGCGCGCGAGGCGCTGGCGCGTGGCCGGCAGGCTCTTGGCTGCGTTGTCGGCGCTGGGGTGCAGGTCGTGCGCCGGGTCGAGCTCGCCGCACAGGCGATAGACGTCGGCCGTGGTGGCGAAGAACTCGTTCATCACGTGACTTGCCTGGCCGCGCCATTCGATGCGCTGGGTCAACGCGCACACCGGCGTGCGCACCACGCCGTGGTAGGCGAGCTCGCCACTCACCAGGCGCTCGGCGTCGGTGCGGCTGGTGGTCAGCACGCGCTGGTTGCCGAAGGCGATCAGGTCGGTGGTGGTGCTGCCGATGTCGACCAGCACGCCCTCGGGGAACACGAGCGCGGCATGCCGCGCGGTCGCGAGCCAGTTGGCCGAGGCGATGTGCTCCCAGTGCCGTTCCACGTCCGTGGCCGTGCACCAGCCTGCATCGCCGGCAAAGAAATGCAGCGCGCCCGGCCGCGTGGGCAGCGCGGCCGCCAGTGCCGCGGCAATGCCGCGCACGCCGGCTTCGCGGTCGGGAAACAGGTCGACCATCTCACCCGTCATGGTGACGGCATGCTGTGCGGAGGCAAGCATGGGCCAGCGCGTGCTTGCGGCCTGCAGCGCACGCGCCAGATGGTCGAGGCCCTGCCAGAGCGGACAGCCCCACTGTGCCACGTCGACCACCTCGCCGCCTTGCAGCAGGCAGGCCTTGACATGGGCGCCGCCGATGTCCCAGCCGATGGTGGTGCGTTCAGGCGACGGCACGCGCAAGTTCCCGTTCTTGATGAGTGCCGCCGCCGTGCAGGCGGTCCGCCAGCAGCTCCGCCGCGAGGTTGCGGCCCAGCGCCGCCGAGAGCCCGACATAGGCGCAGGTGACGCGCGGATTGACTTCGATCACGACTGGCCCATGCTGCGGATGCCAGACCAGGTCGATGCCCGCAAAGCCGCGCAGCCCGGGGATGGCGCGCGCCACCTGCATGGCCAGTGCAGCCAGGTCATGCCGGCGCGGGTCGCCGCGGCCCACCGCATCGACGTTCACGCCATCGAACGACAGCCTGCCGTGCGCATCGATCGAAATGCATTGGCGGTTGATGCTCAGCATTTCGGCATTCTGCTCCGTGCACAGCAGCGAGAGGCTCAGGGCTTCGCCCTCGATCCAGGGCTCGAGCGTCAAGGTGGCGCCGGCCTGCGTGCGCGTGGCCTGGTCGTCGAGCGCGTCGGCGTGGCGGGCGTGCACATGGGTGGCCACGCCGCCGGCGCCATCGTCGGGCTTGACCACCCAGCGCGCGATGTCGGGCGCATCGACAAAGGCCAGCGGCGTCTGCACGCCGTGGGCGGCCAGGTGCGCGAGCGTGGCCTTCTTGCCGGCCGTGAGCTCGATGGCTTCAGCACTGCAGCCGAGCCAGCGCGCATCGCCCACCGTGCGCTGGAAGCGCGCGAGCAGGCCGTCCGTCTCGGGCGCCACCAGCCACACCAGGTCGTGCAGCGCACTCTGCCGCGCGACGAAGTCGAAGGCCGATTCGTTGGCGTGGGGCCGCACTGGCACGGCTCCTGCAGGCAGGGTGTTCCCCGGTTCGCAGACCGCCGCGGAAACCGAACAATCGGCGGCGCGCACCAGGTCCGCCACCATGGCATCGCGCATCGACAGGCCCAGCGGCAGCAGCTCGTCGGCTGCGGCGTCGTCGCCGTAGTCGCTCCATCCGCCGCCGCTGAGATACTCGTAAATAAAAACGCGTTGGGTCATTTCATCATCCACTTTCCGGGCTCTTCCCCATCTTTTCCATGACTTCCGAACTGAACCTGATCCCTGTCGTCGACCTGCTGAAGGGCCAGGTGGTGCGGGCCGTGCGCGGCGATCGCAAGGCCTACCGGCCGATCGTGTCGGCGCTGTGCGCCAGCAGCGATCCGGTGACGGTGGCGCGCATCCTGTGCGAACACTGCGCGGCGCGCCAGCTGTACGTGGCCGACCTCGACGCCCTGCAGGGCGGGGCGGTGCAGACCGGTGTGCTGGCCGATCTGCTGCAGGCGCTGCCGGGCATCGAGCTGTGGCTGGATGCCGGCTTGGCGGATGCATCGGCCGGCCAGGCGCTGCGCGAGCAGCTGGCGCCGTACGCGCCTCGCATCGTGCTGGTGTTCGGCAGCGAATCGCTGCGTTCGCGCGAGGCGCTGGCGCGCTGTTTCGAGGCCATTGCCGGCGATGGCGCCGGGGCTGCGCTGTCGCTGGACCGGCGCGATGGCCAGCGGCTCGATGCTGCCGGCTGCTGGGACGCGGTGGAACTGTGGCCGAAGCGGCTGATCGTGATGACGCTGGAGCGCGTCGGCTCCGGCGCCGGCCCGGACCTGGAAACGCTGCAGGAGGTGAGGCGCCTGGCGCCGGGCGCCATGGTGATTGGTGCCGGCGGCATCCGCAGCGAGGACGACCTGGCGCGCGCGAGTGCGGCCGGTGCCGATGCCTGGCTGGTGGCCAGCGCGCTGCACGACCTGCAATTGCCACGCGTGCGCCGCTGATCTGCCGAAGCCGGTGCGACGAGGGTGGGTGAGGCGTGCCATCAGCCCGCTGTACACACGAACCGTGCCATCCACCGGCGGGCTCGCTTGCACTGCCGCCGGCCCCTGCCGGCACGCATTGACCGCCAAAAGCGCAACACTCTGTCTCACTTCGTGTGTGTCAACAGGGCGCCGTCCCAAGGCGAGGCGGCCCTTCGGGTGAATGGCACATGGCTTGCGTGGTGGCCTGCCCATGAATCAACCCGACACTGCCGCGCCGCCCGGCAATGCCCCCTGGACCTGCCCCTTTTGCCCCCTGCTGTGCGACACCTTCGGCGTGGAGGTGGGCACGCCGCTCAAGCTCGTGGGCAGCGACTGCCCGCGCGCGCGCAAGGCGCTCGCCAACTTCGATGCCGCAGCCGGCGCGGCGCAGCCCCGGGCCGGCGGCCAGGACTGCGACCTGGACACGGCGATCGGCAAGGCCGCCTCGCTGCTCGCGGCCAGCCGCCAGCCCCTGTTCGGCGGCCTCGGCACCGATGTCGCGGGCGCCAGGGCGCTCTATGCGTTGGCCTGCGAAACCGGCGCCATCTGCGACCCGGCCCAGGGGCAGGCGCTGATGCATGGCCTGCGCGCGCTGCAGGACCGCGGCGGCTTCAGCACCACCCTGGCGGAAGCAAGGACGCGGGCCGACCTGGTCGTCTGCATGACCGAGGAGCCGGCGGCGCACTATCCGGAGTTCTTCCGCCGCATCGGCGTGGGGGAGCGGCAGGGCGTGGCCGTGGAAACGCTGCCGCTGCACGGCGATCTGTTCGACACCGTGGCGCTGCTCGCGGCGCTCGTAGCGGGCCGTGTTTCGAAAGACGATGCCCGCGTGCCGGCCGGCCTGGCGGCGCTTTCGGCGCTTTCGGCGCGGCTGCAGGCGGCGCGCTATGCGGTGCTGGTGTATGAATCGGGCCGGCTGCCGGCGCAGGGCGCGCTGATCGTCGAGGCGATCCAGCGCATCGTCGCCACGCTCAACCGAAGCACGCGCGCGGCCTCGCTGCCGCTGGGCGGCGGCGACGGCGCCTCCACCGTGAACCAGGTGTTCGCCTGGCTCTCGGGCCTGC
This sequence comes from Variovorax sp. V116, assembly GCF_041154435.1. Taxonomy (NCBI): domain Bacteria; kingdom Pseudomonadati; phylum Pseudomonadota; class Betaproteobacteria; order Burkholderiales; family Comamonadaceae; genus Variovorax; species Variovorax sp. V116. The sequence goes on along the minus strand of NZ_AP028661.1, from coordinate 3,097,030 downwards.
CGCTGCGTTCGCGCGCCGGGCCGCTGGGCCTGGAGCATGAGCCGCTGTGCTTCGATGCCGGGCGCCTGCTGGCCGATGGCGCAGCCGACACGCTGCTGTGGGTGTCGAGCTACGGCCCCGAGCCCGCGCCGCCCGCTGCAGGCGTGCCGCGCATCGTGCTCGGCCATCCGGCAATGCGCGCGGCTCAGGATGCGCACGAGCTGGTGTTCATTCCCGTGTCCACATCCGGCATCGGCTCCGCGGGCCATCTGTTCCGCACCGACGGTTCGGTGCTGCTGCCGCTGCGGCCCGTGTACGAGGACGGGCTGCCGAGCGTGGCCGAGGTGGTCCGGCGCCTGACGCAGGCGGTGCAGGCGCTGAAGAAGGGGCGCGTGCAATGACGGCGACACTGCGCCTGCGCGGCGGCCGCGTCATCGATCCCGCGAACGGCCGCGACGAGGTGCGCGACCTGTACGTGCGCGATGGCCGCATGGTCGAGCTCGCGCCGAACGAAGCCGCCACCGAGGAGATCGACATCGGCGGCTGCATCGTGATGGCCGGCGGCATCGACATGCACACCCACATCGGCGGCGGCAAGGTCAACCTCGCGCGCATGCTGCTGCCCGAAGACCACCGCGCCAACGCGAACCCCATTGCGCTGCCCGACAACGTGCTCGAGCTGGCCTCGTGCGGCACCTGCACGCCGGGCACGCTGGCCACCGGCTACCGCTATGTCGAGATGGGCTACACGGCGGCCTTCGAGCCGGCCATGATGGCCTGCAACGCGCGCCACGCGCACATGGAGATGGGCGACACGCCGATCCTCGACCACGGCGCCTACGTGATGCTCGGCAACGACGAGCTGTTCTTGCGCATGCTGGCCGAGGGCTGGGACTTCGAGCGTATCCGCGACTACGCGGGCTGGACCATCAACGCCAGCAAGGCGATGGGCGTGAAGGTGGTGAACCCGGGCGGCATCTCGGCCTTCAAGTTCAACCAGCGCAAGCTCGACGTCGACGAGAACCACGTGCACTGGCAGGTCACGCCGCGGCAGGTGGTGCACACGCTGGCGCGCGCGCTGCGCGAGCTTGGCGTGCCGCATCCGCTGCACATCCACGGCAGCAACCTGGGCGTGGCCGGCAACATCCAGTCCACGCTCGACACCATCGCCGCGCTCGATGGCCTGCCCGGGCACCTGACGCACATCCAGTTCCACGCCTATGGCACCGAGGGGCCGAAGAAATTCTCCTCGGCCGCGCTGCAGCTCGCGGAGGTGGTGAACGCCAACAAGAACGTCAGCATCGACGTCGGCCAGATCATGTTCGGCCAGACCGTCACCGCCTCGGGCGACACCATGCGCCAGCATGCGCAGTCGGGCCTGGCCGATCCGCGCAAGTGGATCGGCGCCGACATCGAGTGCGAGGCCGGCTGCGGCGTGGTGCCGTTCCGCTACCGCGAGCAGAGCTACGTGAATGCGCTGCAGTGGGTCATCGGGCTGGAGATCTTCCTGCTGGTCGACGATCCGTGGCGCGTGGTGCTGACTACCGACCACCCCAACGGCGGCCCGTTCACGAGCTATCCGCACCTGATCCGCCTGTTGATGGACCGCAGCTTCCGCGAGGAGCAGCTTGCCAAGCTGCATCCCGAAGTGGCGGCGCAGGCCGCGCTGCGCTCGATCACGCGCGAGCTCTCGCTGTATGAGATCGCGATCATGACCCGCGCCGGCCCCGCGCGGCTGCTGGGCCTGCGCGACCGCGGCCATCTGGGCGCGGGCGCCGCGGCCGACATTGCGGTGTACCGCGAGAACGCCGACCGCGAGGCCATGTTCGCGACGCCCGAATACGTGTTCAAGGACGGCGTGCTGGTCTCGCGCGCGGGCCGCGTCACGGCGGCGCCGGTGGGCGGCACGCACTTCGTCGCGCCGGACTACGACCGCGGCATCGAGAAGCGGCTGCGCCGGCATCTTGCGGCGCAGGGTTCGGTCAACTTCGACCACATCGCCATCGGCCACGACGAGCTGTGCCAATGCTGCAACGGCGGGCGCCTGCTGCCGGCCGAGTGCTTCAAGGAGTCGTCGTCGTGAAGGCCCTGGAGCGCAACGGCGTCGTCATCGACGAAACTTTTGCCGAGGCCTTTCCGATGAAGGCCACGCGCATCCTCGTCACGGCGCACAACATGGCGTGGGCGCGCCATGCGGCGGTGTCGGCCACCGGCTTCGCGACCTCGGTGATCGCCTGCGGCTGCGAGGCCGGCATCGAGCGCGAGATCTTGCCGGACGAATCGCCCGATGGCCGGCCCGGCGTGAGCGTGCTGATCTTCTCGATGTCGGGCAAGGAGCTCGGCAAGCAGCTTGAGCGCCGCGTCGGCCAGTGCGTGCTGACCTGTCCGACCACCGCGGTGTTCGCGGGCCTGCCGCGCGGCGCACCAGGCAGCGACGTGGCCGCGCTCGGCAAGAACCTGCGCTTCTTCGGCGATGGCTGGCAGATCTCGAAGGTGATCGACGGCGTGCGCTACTGGCGCGTGCCGGTGATGGACGGCGAATTCGTCGCGGAGGAAGACACGCCCGTGGTGAAGGCCGTGGGCGGCGGCAACCTGCTGCTGCTGGCGCGCGATACCGATGCCGCGCTGGCCGCCGCCGAGGCCGCCGTGGCGGCAATGAAGCGGCTGCCCAACGTGGTGATGCCGTTCCCGGGCGGCGTGGTGCGCTCGGGCTCGAAGGTCGGCAGCCGCTATGCGAACCTCAACGCCTCGACCAACGATGCCTTCTGCCCGAGCCTCGTCGGGCTGGTGGCGCACAGCGAACTGGCGGGCGGAACTTCCGCACAGGAGATCGGCTGCGTGATGGAGATCGTGATCGACGGCCTGACCGAGGCCGACGTGGGCGCCGCCATGCGCGTGGGCATGGAAGCGGCCATTGCCATCGGCCCGGCGGGCGGCCTGCTGCGCATTTCGGCCGGCAACTACGGCGGCAAGCTGGGGCCGTTCCATTTCCACCTGCACAAGCTGCTGGGCGCGGCGGGAGACGCGCCATGAGCGGTTGGCACTTCAGGCTGCGGCAGGCGCCCGCGCTGCGCGTCGATCTGCGCGGCATCACGCCGGCCGCGGTCGCGGAACTCTCGGCTGCGCAGGTCGGGCAGCTGCGCGTGGGCCATGGCAACGCGATGCTGGCGCTGGCCGAGCTGTTCGATGTTGCGCCCGGGACGGAGGAGGGCACACTTCGCTTCGAAGGCGATCTCGGGCGCTTCGACCGCATCGGCTGGCAGATGGACGGCGGGAGCATCCGCGTCGAGGGCGATGCGGGCCACTATGCCGGCGGCTGCATGCGCGGCGGCGCGCTGCAGATCGATGGCAGTGCCGGCCTGCTGGCCGCCTGCGAAATGGCGGGCGGCCGCATCGACGTGAAGGGCGACGTCGGCGACTTCGCGGCCAGCACCTTGCCCGGCAGCATGGACGGCATGCGCGGCGGCACCCTCGTGGTCCATGGCCATGCGGGCGAGCGCTTCGGCGACCGCATGCGCCGCGGGTCCGCGATTGTCCATGGCGATGCGGGCGCGTTCTTGGGCTCGCGCATGGTGGCGGGCACGATCGCCGTCGGCGGCAAGGCCGGCGCGCATGCGGGCTACGGCATGCGCCGCGGCAGCATCGTTTTTGCAGCGCCGGGCGCGGCGCTGCCGGCGGGCATCGAGGCGGCGTTGACCTTTGTGCCGAACCCCACCGCAACGCCGGTGTTCTGGGCCCTGCTCGCGCGCGATCTCGCGCGGCACGGCGGAGCTTTTGCGGCCTTGCCCGCACACCGCATCGAACGCCACCTGGGCGATCTTTCAGCCGATGGCAAGGGCGAACTCATCCTGTGCCCGTGACCCGTCCCGGCCCTTTTTTTCAAACCACTCCTGAATTCCTTTCCATGACGCATCCCTATCTTTTCCACGCCGGCGAAGCCACCGTCCTTGCCAAGGAAGGCCAGTTCACCGACGCCATGCCCGAGATCCTGATCGGCGCGACCGATGGCCCCGTGGGCCAGGCCTTTGCCAACATGATGGCGCAGAGCAAGGGCCACACCGCGATGTTCGCGATCCGCGCCTGCAACCAGCTCGTGCGGCCCGCGACCATCATGGTGCCCAAGGTCACGCTGAAGGACGCGGCCAACATCGACCTGTTCGGCGGCGTGGTGCAAAGCGCAACCGCCGATGCGGTGGTCGACTGCCTGATCGATGGCATCATTCCCCGGGAACATGCCAACTCGCTGTGCATCATCAGCCTGGTGTGGATCGATCCGCGCTGCGCCAAGGACCAGAACCTCGACAAGAAAGACATGTACCGCACCAACTACGAAGCCACCAAGCTCGCGATCCGGCGCGCGCTGAACAACGAGCCGTCGGTGGACGAGCTGATTGCCAACCGCCACCGCATCAAGCACGACATGGACGACTGGAGCTGACCTTGCCTTCGTTCGCGCTCCTCGACGACTGCGGCTCGACGCCCGCGCGGCCCACCAGCCGGCTGCACACCGGCTTCGTGCGCGAGCACCGCTGCGCGGATCCGGCCGAGCTCGATGCGGCCTGGGCGCGCGTCGATGCCGACCTGCGGCAGGGCCTGCACGCGGTGCTGCTGGCCGACTACGAATGGGGCGCCAGGCTGCAGCGCGCGGGGCATGCACGGCTTGCGACCGACGATGCCTCGGCGCTGCGCGTGCTGATGTTCCGCGACTGCGCCATGCTTTCGGCGGACGAGGTTGCCAGCTGGCTGGAGCAGCTCGAGGCGAGCGAGGCCAACCCGCCGCAGCCCGTCGGCGTGATGGACCTGCTGCCCAGCATCGACGCGCCGGCCTTCACCGAGGCCATCGCGCGCATTCACGGCGCCATCGCCGCGGGCGAGACCTACCAGGTCAACTTCACCTACCGGCTGCACGGCCAGGGCTATGGCTCGCCCGTGGCGCTGTACCGGCGCCTGCGCGAACGCCAGCCCGTGGCCTACGGCGCGCTGATCGCCCTGCCCGAAAGCAATTCAAAGGCGGGGGAGGGCGAGGCCACCCACGTGCTCTCGTGCTCGCCCGAACTCTTCCTGCGCCACGATGCGGGCGTGCTCACCGCGCGGCCGATGAAGGGCACCGCGGCCCGCGCCGATGCGCCCGAGGGCGACAGCGAAAGGGCGCGCCTGCTCTCGGTCGACACCAAGAACCGCGCCGAGAACGTGATGATCGTCGACCTGCTGCGCAACGACATCGGCCGCGTGGCGCAGATCGGTTCCGTCAAGGTGCCGACGCTCTTTGCCATCGAGCCCTATGCCACGGTGTTCCAGATGACATCGACCGTAGAGGCGCGGCTGCGCGCCGGCGTCGGCATGCCCGAACTGCTGCGCGCGGTGTTCCCCTGCGGCTCCATCACGGGTGCGCCCAAGCACCGCACCATGGAATGGATCGGCGAACTCGAGAGCACGCCGCGCGGCCTCTACTGCGGCGCGATCGGCTGGATCGATGCGCCCGCGGAGGGCGCGGCCATCGGCGACTTCTGCCTGTCGGTCGCCATCCGCACCCTCACGCTGGGCGCGCAGCAGAAGGGCCTGCGGCCGCTGCGGCTGGGCATTGGCGCGGGCATCGTGCAGGACAGCGTTGCGGCCGACGAATTCGAGGAGTGCCTGCTCAAGGCACGCTTTCTCACCGCACTCGATCCGGGCTTCGAGCTGTTCGAGACCATGCTGGCCACGCCCGGTGAGGGCATCCGCTACCTGGACCGGCACCTGGCGCGGCTGGCGCACAGCGCACGCGCGCTGGGCTTCCGGCTCGACCGCGATGCCGCGATGCAGGCGCTGCGGGAGGCCTTGCCCGCGCTCGCACCGGGCCAGCCTTCGCGCCTGCGGCTCGCGCTGGCGCACGGCGGGCGCATCGGCATCACGCATTCGCCGCTGCCGCCCTTGCCGCCGGGCGCAGTGAAGCTGCTGATCGCCGACCAGCGGCTGCCCAATGCGAACCCGCTGGCGGCCCACAAGACCACCGTGCGCCAGCACTTCGACGCCGGCGTGCGCGCGGCCGAACGCGCCGGCGCCTTCGACAGCCTGTTCTTCACCGAAGACGGCCGACTTGTCGAAGGCGGGCGCAGCACGGTGTTCGCGCGCATCGGCGGACGCTGGTGGACGCCGCCCGTTTCCGATGGCGCGCTGCCCGGCGTGATGCGCGGCGTGCTGATCGAAGACTCGATCTGGGAGGCCACCGAACGCAGCCTGTCCCGTGAAGACCTGGAGGCCGCGCAGAAGCTCGTGGTATGCAATGCGCTGCGCGGCGTACTGCCGGCGCGGCTGGTTCAGCAAGCGCAGCCGCACGAGGCGGCCGCCGCTTGAGAAGCCGGGCCCGCGCCTCGCTCGACCGGGCTTGCCGATGAAGCTGGCGCTGTTCGACCTGGACCACACGCTGATTCCGTTCGACAGCGGCATGGCCTGGACGCGCTTCCTGGTGGCGCGCGGCGTGCTGCCGGCCGATGCCGAGACGGTCTACCTGGGCTACTGCCAGCAGTACGTGGACGGCACGCTGGACATCCGCGAGCTGCATCGCGCGAGCGTCGCGCCGCTCGCAAGCTTCGGCATGGCCGCGCTGCGCCAGTGGGCGGCGGAGTTCGAAGCCGAGATCGCGCCGCGGGTGCCCGAGCCGATGCGTGCGCTGGTGCGTCGCCACCAGGACGCGGGCCACGTCTGCGCCATCGTGACCGCCACCACCCGCTTCATCGCCGAGCCCTTCGGCCGCCTGTTCGGCGTGGCCGACGTGCTGGCGACGCGCTCGCTGGTGATCGACGACACGGTCGATGGCGCCATCGACGGCGACCCGTGCTACGGCGTGCACAAGCTGATGCATGTGAACCAGTGGCTCGCCACGCGCGGCACGCGGCTCGATGCACTCGAGCAATCGTGGTTCTATTCCGATTCGGCCAGCGACCTGCCGTTGCTGGGTGCCGTGTCCGATCCGGTGGCGGTGGCGCCCGACGATCGCCTGCGCGCGCGGGCCGTCGAGGCCGGCTGGCCGATCATCGAACGGACGCCGCCCGGCGGCTAGCTAGACCTGGATCAGCCCCCAGCGCAGCGCCACCCAGGTGAGTTCCGCCTGGTTGGTGGCGCCCAGCTTCTGCTTGACGCGGTACAGGTGCGAGCCCACCGTGCTGAGCGAAAGGTTCAGCGTGCTGGCAATCTGTGCCACCGTCATGCCGCGCGCGAGCTGGATGAAGACCGAGAACTCGCGCTCGCTGAGCAGGTCGGCCGGGTTGGCCTCGCCCTCGATCTGCGCCGTGGCCAGCGCCTGCGCGGTGTTGGCGTCGATGTAGCGGTCGCCGCGCGCCACGGCCTTCACCGCGGCAATCAGCGCATCGGGCGCACTGCGCTTGGCCAGGTAGCCGAGTGCGCCGGCGCGCAGCACGCGGCGCGGATGGATCGTGTCCTCGTGCGCCGACAGCGCCAGCACGCGCGCCTTGGGGTCGTGCGCCAGCAGGCGGCGCAGCGCCTCCAGGCCGCCCATGCCGGGCATCGACAGGTCCATCACCACCACGTCGGGCCGCACCTGCGGGTAGTCCTGGCAGGCCTGCTCGCCGGTGTCGGCCTCGGCCGCCACCTCGATCTGCGCATCGGCCAGCAGCATGCGAAAGCCCATGCGCACCAGCGCATGGTCGTCCACCAGCATCACTCGAATCGGCTGAGTCGCCTGGGTCATGTGTTCTCCGCGGTGGCCGCCGGCAAGGGCAGGCGCACCGTCAATTGGGCGCCGCTGGGCGCGGCGGGTTCAAGGCGCAGGTCGCCGCCCAGGCTGTCGATGCGCTCGGCCAGCCAACGCAGGCCATAGTGCCCTGTGCTGGTTTCCCTGGCGGCATCAGGGCCGGGCAGGCCGCGCCCGTCGTCGGTCAGCGTGAGCTTCACCGTCTGCTCGTCGCCCTGCAGGGCCAGCACGATGCGCTGCGCCTCGCCATGGCGCAGCGCGTTGGTGATGCCTTCCTGCGCGGCGCGGTACAGCACCAGCGCGGTGTCGGTGTCGAGCCGCAGGCGGTCGAGTTCGATCTCCAGGTGCCACTCGACCTGCACGCCGCCATGGCTGTTGCGGGTTCGCTCGACCAGGTCCTCGAGCGCGGCCACCAGGCCGAACTTGTCGAGCACCAGCGGCGTCAGGCGCGGGATCATGCCGTGCATGGCCGTGTAGAGCCGCCCCGATTCCTCTGCGATCAGCCGCGCCGCCTGCTCGGACTGCGGATCGAGCGCCTGCACGCGCTGCGCGATCGACAGCGCCATGCTGCGCATCGCGGTGACCGACTGGCCCAGCTCGTCGTGCAGTTCGCGGGCAATGAGACGGCGCTCCTGCTCGATCTTCTGGTCGACCCAGCGGCCCAGCTCGCGGCTTTCGGACAGGCGGCTCTCGGCGCGCACGGCGCGCCGCTCGGTCTCGATGTGCTGCTGCAGCATGCCGACCATGCGGTTGAAGGCGGCGCCGATGGCCGCCGCCTCGGTGCCGGGCAGGGCGCGCAGGGAAACATCGAAGCGCCCGCTCTCGAGCTGGTTCAGTGCATGCACGATGTCCGCGAACGGGCGCGTCGCGCGGCCCACGAGCCAGAACACGCCCGCGTTGACGATCGCCAGCAGGCCCAGCGCACTGAGCGTCAGCAGCACGAAGTCGTCCCACGCGTCGAGCACGGCGCGCGACGCGTTGGAACTCACCATCAGCTTGCCCCCGGGAAAGGCAATCGACATTTGCGACGGCGGCGGCGAGACGAGGCGGTCGAACCAGTCGGGCGCATCGCGGCCCGCCTTGTAGACCGAGGTCGGCGAGCTGTACAGCACGCGCTCCTCGGTGTCGAGCAGCGTGATGTCGTTGGAGCGCACACGGCCGACGCCCTGCAGGAACGACAGCATGGCCGGCGTGCCCTGGGCCGCGTAGAGCCAGGCGGTGCGGTTCAGCAGCTGCGCGGCCACGCGGTTGGCCGCAACGACTTCCTCGTGCACCGATTCGCGCATGGCGCGCATCTGCAGCGCGAGCATGGCCGCGACGAACAGCATCGTCAGCAGGCTGACGATCAGGTTGATCTTCAGGCGCAGCGTCATGGTGCGGATGCGTTGCCGAAATGGCCGTGCTGCGCGTAGCTGTCGAGCGCGGCGACCATGGCGGAGGCCATGGCCGGGTGCGTGGGGTCGTGGCCCGCGCCGTCGATCCATTGCAGCAGGCTGTGCGGAATGCGGTCGTGCACGGCCTGTGCGCCCTGCGGCGCGCAGATGCGGTCGTCGCGCGAATGCAGCAGCAGGGTGGGCACGCGCGGCAGCGCGGCCAGGCGGTCCAGCAGCGGGGGCGCATCGAGCCAGCAGCGGTGCAGCAGGTAGTGGCTCTGCACGCGGTAGCGGTCGACCTGTGCGTCGAGCGTTTCGCGCTCGGGTTCGTCGGTCGGCGGCTCGCCGGTTGCGGCGCCCGCGCCGCGCGCCAGCGTCTGCTCCCAGCGCCACCAGGCGAGCGCGAGCTGGTGGACGCCATCGGCCGGCGCTTGCTGCAGCCCGCGGGCCAGGAAACCCAGCATGTCATGGCGCTCGCCGGCCGGTGCCACCGACGCGAAGCGCGCCCAGGCGGCGGGTGCGCGGCCGGCGCTGTCCTGGAAGAAGGTGTCGATCTCTTCGGCGCTCGGCAGGAACACCGCGCGCAGCAGCAGCGCCGCCACCGCTTGTGGCTCGAAGGCCGCATGGGCCAGCGCCAGCGTGGCGCCCCACGAGCCGCCGACCACCAGCCAGCGCGGCACGCCGAGTTGCTCGCGCACGCGGCGCAGGTCGTCGAGCAGGTCGGCCGTGCGGTTGTGCACCGTCGCGCCGCGCGGGCGGCTTCGACCGGCGCCGCGCTGGTCGATGCTGATCACGCGGTAGCGCGCCGGATCGAAGAAGCGCCGCAGCAGCGGCGAGCTGCCCGAGCCGGGCCCGCCGTGCAGGACCACGGCGCAGATGCCTTCCGGGTTGCCACCTTCTTCTACATGCAGCACATGGCCATGCGGCACCTCCAATGCGTGGGTGCGCCAGGGAGGAGATTCGGGGTACAGGCCGTTGGGAAGCACGAGGGCGATGGTACGCGGTGGCCCTGTAGCCGCTATTCATGAAAATCATGAAGTGCGAATCATGATTTCATGGCTGGGTCTGGCCGGTGCATGGGTTCAAGATGGGTACCGGAGCACACGAAGTTCCCGCAGCCGCCACGTGGCGCTGTGCAACCTTGCAGGAGACACCCTATGAAGTGGGAAACCCCGACGGCCACCGATCTTCGCTTCGGCTTCGAGATCACGATGTACGTCAGCGCTCGTTGAGCTGCGCCTCGCCGCAACCCGCCCCGGTACTCCCGGGGCGGGTTGTTTAGAGACCTTCCGTTTTCCCTTTTTTCATCTCCCGATGCGCATCACCGTCCTGGGCTCGGCCGCTGGCGGCGGCTTTCCGCAGTGGAACTGCAACTGTCCCAACTGCGCCGGCGTGCGCAGCGGCACGGTGCGCGCCAAGCCGCGCACGCAGTCGTCGATCTTCGTGCGCCCCGACGAGGGCGAGGACGGCGTGCTGTTCAACGCATCGCCCGACATCCTGGAGCAGATCCGCAGCAGCCCCATCCTGCAGCCCGCACGCGCGATGCGCGACACAGCCATCGCCGGCGTGGTGCTGATCGACGGGCAGGTCGACCATGCCACCGGCCTCTTCATGCTGCGCGAGCGCGGCACGCCGCTGCCGCTGTGGTGCACCGACCCGGTGGCCGAAGACCTGAGCGAGGGTAATCCCGTGCTGCGCGTGCTGTCGCACTACTGCGGCGTGGCGCGCCACGCGATCACGCCGGGCGGCAATTCCTTCGAGGTGCCCGGCGTGCCCGGCCTCGTCTTCCGCGCGATGGCGCTCACCGGCAAGGCCGCGCCGTACTCGCCGCACCGCGAGCAGCAGGTGCCGGGCGACAACATCGGCGTGACCATCCTCGACCGCAGGAGCGGCAAGAGCCTGTTCTACGCGCCGGGCCTCGGCGCCATCACGCCGCCCGTGTTCGACGCCATGGCCAGCGCCGACGCGGTCATGGTCGACGGCACCTTCTGGACCGACGACGAGATGGTTCGCCTGGGCGTGAGCAGCAAGCGCGCGCGCGAGATCGGCCACCTGCCGCAGTCGGGCGAGGGCGGCATGATCGAATGGCTGTCGAAGCTGCCCGCCACCACCGCGCGGCGCATGCTGATCCACATCAACAACACCAACCCCATCCTCGACGAAGATTCCGATGAGCATGCGGCGCTGCGGCGCGCAGGCATCGAGCCCTGCGAGGACGGGATGACGATCCAACTCTGAAAAAGGCACCGAGCCCGCCATGCACGCCGACAGGATCCAAGATTCACCGCGCCCGGCCACAGGCAGCGAGAAAGCCGGCCCGGCATGGAGCCGCGAGGAATTCGAAGCCAAGCTGCGCGAGCGCGGCCGCAGCTATCACATCCACCATCCGTTCAACGTCATGCTCAACAGCGGCCGGGCCACGCCCGAACAGATCCGCGGCTGGGTGGCGAACCGCTTCTACTACCAGATCGCGATCCCCATCAAGGACGCGGCCGTGCTCTCGAACTGCCCCGACCAGCAGGTGCGCCGCGGCTGGGTGCAGCGCATCCTCGACCACGATGGCTTCGAGCTCGGCGGCATCAAGGACGAAGGCGGCGTCGAAGCCTGGCTGCGGCTGGCCGAGGCCGTGGGGCTCACGCGCGAAGAAGTGCGCGACCTGCGCCACGTGGTGCCCGCGGTGCGCTTCGCGGTCGATGCCTACGTGAACTTCGCGCGCCGCGCGCCCTGGCAGGAGGCCGTGTGCTCCTCGCTCACCGAGCTGTTCGCGCCCGAGATCCACAAGCAGCGCCTGGCCACCTGGCCCGAGCACTATGCGTGGATCGAGCCGGCGGGCCTCGGCTACTTCCGCAACCGCGTGAGCCAGGCGCGGCGCGACGTGGAGCAGGGCCTGGCGATCACGCTCGACCATTTCGACACCCGCGCGCTGCAGGAGCGCGCGCTCGAGGTGCTGCAGTTCAAGCTCGACATCCTGTGGGCCATGAACGACGCGATGGCGACGCGCTACGGCGTGAACGGCGCATGACCGCGAACACGACCATGCTCAGCGCCGAAAGCAAACCCCGCGTCGGCCCCGGCTTCCGCCTGCAGTGGGAGCCGGCGCAGGAATGCCATGTGCTGCTCTACCCCGAGGGCATGGTGCGGCTCAACGGCAGCGCGGGCGAGATCATGAAGCGCTGCGACGGCGAGCGCAGCGTCGCCGCCATCGTGGCCGACCTGGAGCAGGCCTTCGACACCACCGGGCTTGAACCCGAGGTGCGCGGCTTCGTCGAAATGGCGGCGCAGCAGAACTGGCTGCGCTGGGACCCCGCATGACCACCGCCGCGCCGCCGCGCCCCGGACCGCCGCTGTGGCTGCTGGCCGAGCTGACCTACCGCTGCCCGCTGCATTGCGTGTTCTGCTTCAACCCGGTCGACTTCGCGCAGCAGGAGAACGAACTGGGCACCGAGGACTGGCTGCGCGTGCTGCGCGAAGGCCGCGAGCTCGGCGCGGTGCAGTGCGGCCTCTCGGGCGGCGAGCCGCTGCTGCGCGACGACCTCGAGATCATCATTGCCGAGGCCGCGCGCCTGGGCTACTACACCAACCTGCTGACCTCGGGCGTGGGCCTCACGGCGCAGCGCGCCGCCGCGCTCAAGGCCGCGGGCCTGGACCACGTGCAGCTGTCGTTCCAGGACTCGACGCGCGAGATGAACGACTTCCTCTCGCACACCAAGACCTTCGAGCTCAAGAACCGGGTGGCGAAGATCATCAAGGACCAGGGCTGGCCGATGGTGCTGAACGTGGTGATCCACCGCATGAACATCGACCACATCGACCGCATCATCGAGATGGCGCACGAGATGGGGGCCGAGTACCTCGAGCTTGCCAACACCCAGTACTATTCCTGGGCCTTCGTCAACCGCGACCAGCTGCTGCCCACGCACGAGCAACTGCGCCATGCGGAGGAGGTGACCGATGCCTGGCGCAAGCGGCTCGGCGAGCGCATGCGCATCTTCTTTGTGGCGCCCGACTACCACGAGGGCAAGGCCAAGAAATGCGTGAACGGCTGGGGCAGCATGTTCCTCACCGTGGCGCCCGACGGCACCGCGCTGCCTTGCCACACGGCCAAGATGCTGCCGGGCCTCGAATTCCCGAACGTGAAGGCGCACAGCCTGCGGGAGATCTGGTTCGATTCGGAAGGCTTCAACCGCTACCGCGGCACCGGCTGGATGAAGGAGCCCTGCGCGAGCTGCGACCAGCGCGAGCAGGACCTGGGCGGCTGCCGCTGCCAGTCCTACCTGCTGGCGCAGGACGCGGCCGCGGCCGATCCGGTGTGCGCGAAGAGCCCGGACCACCACCGCGTGGTCGAGGCGGTGGAGCGTGCGGCCGCGCGCGACCCGGCGGCGCCGACGGAGCATCCGCTGGTGTTCCGCGATCCCGCCAATTCGCGGCGGCTTTCCTCCGTGGCGCTCGTCACGCCGGACGCGTGAGGCCGCGCGGCGCGGCGCCGCGATCGGTGGCCTTTTCTTTTCGCTTCACTGGGCGCCGCGCACGCAGCCAGCCCAGATCCGGCGCGAAGCGCCACGCCAGCAGCAGCAGCGCCAGCAGCGCGGGAATCCACCGCAGGTCCGTATCCGCCGGCTGATACTGGGCGTAGCGGCGGTCCAGCATGGCGGTCTTCAGGGCCTCGGGCGTGTTCAGTCGCCGGTAGTTCACGCCGACCAGTTCGGCCAGCGCACGCAGATGGTCCTGCCGCAGCTCGGAAAGATGTTCGTGGTTCAGCGCGCTGCCGATGGCCGAGCCCTGCACCACCTCGTCGGCGCGCCAGTAGCCGGCGGGCTCGCCGTTGCTGCCGGTCTTGGGAATCGGCATCGGCACGTCGCCGCCCACGCCGATCAGCCAGCCCTGGACCTCGCCGGGCTTGATGTCCGTCATCGGCGGTGTCTCGTTGATGCGCAGCGGCGGCGATTCCTGCCCGTCGCTGATGAAGACGAAATGCGTGTCGGGCCCCACGCTGCGGGCGCCGCGCACGGCCCAGGTCACGCCCTTGCTCACGTTGCTGGCGTTGGCCCAGCGCATGCGGCCGTCGATGCGTTCGAGCGAAGCCAGCAGTTCTTCATAGTGGCTGCAGACCTCGACCGGCGAAAGGATCACCACCGAGCGGTAGTCCGCGAAAACGCTCCAGCCCACCTTGGAGCCGCAGGGCAATGCGCCCAGCACCTCGCGCATGGCGGCGCGCGCGAGGGTGAGGCGGCTCACGGCCGCGTGGTCGAGCTCCACATCCTCGACATTCATGCTTTGCGTGATGTCGAAGCTGACCTGCCAGTTGAACACCGGCCGCTGCAGCTGCACGCGCGGCGGCCAGACCGCGAGCGCCAGCAGCAGCAGGGCGAGCACCAGCGGCCAGCTGCCGGTGCTGCCGCCGATGCGCCGCCAGGCGGCGTGCCACTGCTGCGGCAGCGGCGGTTTCACGGCAGGTCCCCGGCAACGAAGCCCGGCACCCGCACGCGGCGCTGCTCGTGCGCCGGCTGCTGCTCGGCCGAGAAGGCTTCCTGGTCCTCAGGCGCGAGCCGCAGTGCGCGCTCCAGGTTGTAGCGCGCGTCCCAGTCCTCGGGCGCGGCGCGCAGCAGGTCGCGCAGCCGCTGCTTGCCGAGCTCGAACAGCGGCAGCGCACCGGCCTCCTGCGCCATGCCTTGGCGCAGGTACATGTTGCCCAGGTTGAACAGCGCCTGCCGCGCGACCGGGTCGCGCTCACCGGCCTGGATCAGGCTCGCGTAGCCCTTGAGCGCGGCGTCGTGCGCGCCGGCCTTCGAGAGCGCCAGCGCCTGGGCCAATTGCAGTTCGCGCGGCGCCGAGATCGGCGCAGCCGCCGCGTCCTTGCCGACCGGCGCGGCGGCGATGCGCGCGATCTCGGTGTTGAGGTGCATCGTCTGGCGCAGCCGCAGCCCGCGCTCCAGCGCCACGCCCACGCAGCACAGGCTCAGCACGCCGAAAACCAGGTGAACCGTGCGTCGCTTCATGAAGTTTCTTTCCGCCAGCTCTGCAGCTGCACGGCGCGGCAGGCGAGCAGGCCCGCGCAGCACAGCATGGCTGCCAGGTAGAACGCCGCGCCGTGGTCGCGCCGCGGCACCCGCTCGTGGATGGTGAGCGGGAAGTTCTGCTGCCGGTCGATCTCGGCCATGGCGGCGGCCATGGCATTGGAATCGTCCACCTGGTAGAGCCGGTAGGGCGTGCTCAACGTCTTGAAGAACTGGTGCAGGGCCAGTTCCTCGCCGAGGCCGTAGGCCGAGACCGTTTCGGTGTTGAGGTTGGGCGAATTGGGGCCGCTGCGCACGTAGATCCAGTACAGGCCGATCTTCTCGCGCGCGAGGCCGGCGTGGACGCGCTGGCGCGTCGGCTCGTCGAGCTGGGCCCCGCCGTCCGAAACGATCAGGATCACGCGGCTGCCCGAATAGCTGCGGCCCTCGAACTCCTCGATGGCCGCGAGCAGCGCCAAGCCCATGCGGGTTTCGGGCAGGCCGCGGCCGATGGCGGTGGCGGCAAGCGCAGCCTGCACGGTGTCGGCCTTCTGCGTGAACGGCACCACCGCGATCGGCACCGTGCTGAAGGTCATGAACGCAAAGCGGTTGTCCGGCCGCTTGGCGACGAATTCGCTCAGCAGGTCGCGCACGACCTTGGCCTTGGGCTCCTGCGACATGCGGCCCGCGGTCTTGAGGCCGTTGGTGTGCACCGTCGCATCCATGCTGCTGCTGCGGTCCATCAGGATCAGCACCTCGGCGCCGCGCCCGGCGCGCTCGACCACCGCGCCCGACTGCCCCGGCCCCGCGAGCCCGAGCACTGTGAAGGCCAAGGCGCCGACCGCGAACGCGCGCCACAGAAAGCCGACCAGGCGGCCGACGCGGTCAGCCGGCAGCCAGGCCACATACGAAAAACCCAGCGTGTCGCTTCGCTTGCGCAAGAGCGGCAGCAGCGCAAGCGGCAGCAGCGCGAGCATCCAGGGCTGGGCGAGGTCGAAGCGCATGGCTTTGTCCGCCGGTCAATGCCGGTGGCGTTTTTCCGCGTTGCGCAGCGCGCGGCACAGCGGCTTGAGCGGATAGGCGGCCTGGGCCTCGGCCGGTGCGGCCGTGCTTTCGGCGAAGAAGAAGCGCCGGGTCGACTCGCGATAGAAATCTTCCAGCCGCGGCTGCAGCGGGCGCAGGTAGGGTGCGTCGGCCAGCAGCTGCGGCAGGCTGGCGCCGTGCACGACGCGGCCGGCGCTCCGGTTGAGCGCGCGGTGCAGTACGCGCCATGCCTCGGGGCTCGCGGGGTCGTCGATGCGCTTGAGTTCGCGCCAGGCATGCGCGAACGGAAGCTGCTGCGCTTCGCGCATGTTGCGCCAGGCCCACCAGGCGAGCCAGGCCAGCAGCACCGCGAGCAGCGCAAGCAGCGAGAACTTCAGATGCTGTTCGATGGGGTAGGTCGCAAGTGCCGCGACCGGGCGGTCCGGCCGCAGCGGCTGCAGGTCGCCCTGGCCGAAGGCTTCCGCCGGCGCCAGCGGCCCAATGCTCACCGGCCAGGCCGGCAGCGCGAGCGCGGGGCCCGAGGCAGTGGCGATCGTCAGGGCCGGCAGCGAGATGGCGGCCAGCGCGCGCGGGGCGTTGATGACCTGGTATTCGACGGCGAGCCAGCGCTTGCCCTGCGCATCGGTCTCGATGCGCGACGGCCTGCGTTCGAGCCAGAGATCGATGCGCGCCGCGGTGGGCAGCGCGCCGGGCTCGATCGGCCGGCCCTGGTGTTCGAGCAGCACGCGCTGCGTGAGCACGTCGCCGAGCACATGGCCGAAGCTGCGCGGCTGCTCGATGGTGGCGGCTGTGGTCGCGGCTGCGGCGGGTGTGGCGGGTGTGGCGGGATCGGCGGCGCGCGCAGAACCGGCGGGCACGGCGGCCAGCACCAGCGCCAGTACAGCGGCATGAACGAGGCTCATGCCGCCGTCTCCAGGAAATAGCGCGTGAGCGCCTCGGCCTCGAAGCGGCCCTGCAGGTGAAAGGGCGGCATGCCGTGCGCGTTGAACAGCGCCGTGAGTTCAGCGCGGCGCACCGCGACCGATTCGCGCCACCGCGTGCGCAGCGAATCGCGCATCCACAGGCTGCGCCGCGCGCCGGTCTCGGCGTCGCGCAGGGCGACCAGCGCGCGGGCATCGGGCGGTTCGATTTCGGCCGGGTCCCAGACCACCAGCGGAACGACGCAAGCGGGCGAGAACTGTTCGAGCAGCTCGCCGAGCGCGCCGATCGGCCAGTGGAAGTCGGACGCGAGAAACACCAGCCCGCCGCGGCCCACCAGCCGCTCGGTGGCGCGGCGCAGGCCCGAGAGGGCGCTGTCGTCCGTGGGCGGTGCGCCGGAAGCCGCATCGCATTCGCGCAGCATCCGCGCCATCAGGCTGCCGTTGCCGCGGCTGTGGCGCGCGGGCACGAAAAGATCTTCGCGCTCGCGCTGGTCGAAGGCCAGCAGGCCGACGGTGTCGCCGGCGCGAAACGCGCTGTAGCCCAGCGCCTCGACCAGGTCGGCCACCACGTCGAGCTTGCGCCGCTCGGCGCCGAAATGCATCGAGGCCGACACGTCGACCACCACGTGCACCGGAATCGCCACGCGCAGCCGGTGGATGCGCACCAGCCAGTCGCCGCGGCCCTCGCGCAGGCTCGCGCGCAGGTCGATGCGGCGCGGGTCGGGGTGGTCGAACAGCCGCCGGTGCGCGGCAAATTCCTGCCCGCTGCCCTGGCTCAGGCCGCGCTGCGCGCCAGGGCGCCAGCCGCCGAAGCGGCGCGGCAGCTGGTAGTGGAATTCGTCGACGCGGTCCATGGCATCAGGGGGCGGCGATCTTGTCCATGATTTGCGTCACCAGCGCTTCGGACAATTCCGCCCGGCGCAGTTCGTACACAGGCGTGAAGAAGACGCGGTGCCCGAGCACCGAGGGCAGCACGGCCGCCAGATCGGCAGGTTCCAGGTGCGAGCGGCCTTCGAGCCAGGCCACGGTGCGTGCCGCGCGCAGCAGCGCGCTCATGCCGCGCGGGCTGGCGCCGGCCAGGATCAGGCGGTCCATGTCCACGCCGTCGAGCCGGATGCCGAACTTCTGCGGCGCCTCGGTGGCCTCCCACACGTCGAGCACATAGCGCTCGATGGTCTCGCTGGCGCGCACGCTGCGCTGCACCTGCGCGGCGATGGCGTTGAGCCGGTCCCAGGGCAGGATGGCGGGCGCCACCTTGTCGATCAGGCTTTCGGTGTCGTGGTAGGCGGTGTCGAACACCAGCGACTGGCGGATGCCGCGGTCGGCCGGCTTGGGCATGTTCAGCTCGAACATGAAGCGGTCGCGCGCCGCCGAAGCCAGCTCGAAGGTCTCTTCGCGCTCGACCTTGTTGCGGTCGGCGAACACCGTCATGTGCGGAAAGCTGTACTCGCGGTCGAAGGCCGACACGGTGCGCTCGGCCATCGCGCGCAAGAGCAGCGACTGCACCTGCGGCCGGGCCCGGTTGATCTCGTTGAAGAAGAAGGTGACCAGGCGCTCGCCGTGGCGCAGCAGCGGCCCCGGGTCGATGCGCGGCCGGCCTTCGGCGTCCACATAGGTGTGATAGACGAGGTCGCCGGGCATCAGGTCGACCGTGCCCTCGACGCGCTCGAAGTCGCCGCCGATGGCGCGCGAGAAGGCGCGCAGCACCGTGGTCTTGCCCACGCCCACGTCGCCCTCGAGCAGCACGTGGCCGCGCGCGAACAGCGCCACGTTGATGAGGCGGATCGTTTCGGCCTGGCCGATCACCGCCTTCGCGACTTCGCTTTCGACGCGCAGTGCGAGGCGGCGCCAGTCTTCGAGTTGTTCTTCGGTGCCCATGGTGGTGTCCGGTGCCCTGGGCTACTTCGACTCCATCATCTTCTTGAGGTGGGCGAGCCCGTCGCGGTAGACGCCGGTCACGGCCTTGATGGCGGCTTCGTCGTTCTTGTCCGGCGGCGGATCGTTGTTGGGGTAGCCGCGGTAGAAGGCGCCGCGCCATTCGACGACCGACTTGCCGCCGTCGGCTACCACCGAGAGCACGGAGGTGTAGTTGGTGACCGGCAGCGCGCCGCCGTCCTTGGCGCGGTAGTTGTATTTCATCTTCGCGTCGTCGTAGCCCTCGAGCGTTTCGACGAGCGTGCCGCCGTCCTTGAGCTTGACGGTGCGCACCGAGCCTTCGGCATTGCCCTTGTCGGCCGCGCTGTCGGCCACGGCCGGATGCCAGTCCTTCAGCGCGTTGAAGTTCTTGATCTTGGCCCAGACGGCATCGGCCGGGGCTTCGATGGTGACTTTCTCGCTCACCTTCTGGCGCGTGGGCCCGTGGGCCTGGCTCGGGGCCGATGCGGCAAGCAGGATCGATGCGAGAAGAACGGAGAGCGCCCGTCGGCCGGAAGGGTGTGTCAGCATGGAAATATCCGTGATGAGGTGGGAAGAAAAAAAGATCGGTTCAAAAAAAAAAAACAGGTCAGGGCTCCATCGGCGCACCGATGAAGGCACCGAAGCCGCGGCTGTTCTGTCCCGTGGCAATGGTCTTGAGCTTCTGCCCGCTCGCGGCGTCCAGCACCTGCACGTTGTCGTCCATCCAGTTGACGACGTAGACCCGGTCGCCGTGCGCGGCAATGCCTTCGGGGTAGGCAAAGCCGGGGAGGGTGCGCAGCAGCTTCAGCGAGGCGGCATCGATCACGCTGACCGAGTCTTCGTGCTGGTTGGTCACGTAGAGCAGCGCGCCGCCCTCGGCCAGCGCCGCGCCGTAGGGCGCCTTGCCGACCTTCACGGTGGCAATCACGGCCGGGCGGCGGATGTCGCGCATGTCGACCACCGAGACGTCGTTGCTCTGCACGTTGAGCGCGTAGAGGCGCGAGCGCGGCGCGTCGTAGAACAGCGCGAAGGGATGGCTGCCGACGCGCACGCGCGCCAGCACGCGCTGCGCGGCGGTGTCGACCACGGCCACGCTGTCGTCGTCGCGCTCGGCCACGAAAACGGCGGCGCCGCCGGGATGCGCGGCCACGCCGGCAGGCGCGCGGCCGACCGCGATCGAAGCCAGGGGCTTGGCGGCACCGGCGGCCTGCGCGTCGAGCACCAGCAGCCGGCCGCTGTACCAGTCGGCCACGTAGAGGCGCCGGCCGTCGGCCGAGATGTCGATGCCCACCGGCCCGTCGCCGGCCGGCAGCGTGTTCACGACCTTCTGCTGGCGCATGTCGATGACCGAGATGGTCTTGCTGTCGGGGTTGGAGACGAAGGCCCGGCCCGCGCGGCTGGACGCCACCACGCCGGCCGGCGAGCGGCCCACGGGCACCGTGGCCACCACCTGCTGCGAGGCGAGGTCGATCACCGACACGTCGTGGCTGCCCTGGTTGGTGATGTAGGCGAACGGCGAGGCCCAGGCCGGGCTGCACAGCAGCAGCATCGCGGCAAGCCCGGCGTGCACAGGTGTCGCGGTACCTGTCATGGCGCTGTGCCCGGGACGCGGCTCAGCGCGCGGTCGGCGGGCCGATGAAGCAGCCCTTGTTGGCCTTGGCCTGCAGCGCCTTGTAGCGCTTGATGTCGGCCTGCAGCTTTTCCGAATCGCGGATGTAGCCGCCGCGCTCGCCGCCGATGGTGGTGGCCTTGGCCGCGGTGCTCAGGTCCACGTATTCCGAGTATTTGATTTCCCTGGCCAGCGCGTCGACCGCGCAGGAGCACTTGCTGGCCATTTCGAAGTGGCCCGCATCGGGGTGGGCCGCGATGCATTCCTGCACGTACAGCACGCGGTCCAGTGTGGGAAAGTCGTTGGCATGCGTCGCGCCATGCACGGCCATCGGCAGGCCGAGAAGACAGAGAAGAAGACGGACTGTTTTGTTCATGGCGTTCGCTGGAAGGATTTCTTGGGCGGCAACAGGCACTAGCGCGCCGGCGCCTTGGCCCCGTCGATCAGGAGCTCCTCGACCATGAGGGGCTGGGCCGCGGCGCTGTCGCCCGGAATGGAGGTGCGAATGCCGTAGACGCCGCCCGGCACCGCGTCGGACAGCGTGAAGCGGTAGGTCTTGGTCGCGAACTTTTCGTACTTCGGCCGGTTCGGGTCGTCCAGGAAGGGACTGAAGACGATCTCCTTGCCCTTGATGGCGCGGCCCTGGTAGCGCAGCGCCACGTCGCGCACTTGGGCGTCCTGGTAGATCCCCATGCGGATGCGCTTGCGGAAGTGGTATTCGGAGCCGCGTGTGAGGCGCTTCATCTCGCGCACGTCGTGCTCCAGGAAATAGAGGATCACGGGATTGCCTTCGGCAGCCGGCACGTCGGGCACCGGGAGCTTGTGCGCGCCGCTCAGGAACACGCCCTTGGCATCGCAGCAGCGGCCGTCTTCCTTGGCGCTCAGGGACACCGTCACGCTGTCGGCAAACGCTTCCTCGAAGCTGCCGGTCTTGCCGAAGGTGTAGCGCAGCAGCATGGGCGCCTGCAGGTCCTTGAGCTGCGGCGTCATGAACAGCAGGCGTTCGGCGGGCGAGAAGTCGCGCTTGTCGGGCTCGGCCTGCGAGGCCGGGGGAGACAAGAGAAGAACGCAGAGCGAAGCGGCGATGGCGAAGCGCATGGGAAAGAAGAACGAAGAACGGCAACTCAGTTGGTGGGAACCCCGAACGATGCATCGACCACCGGCACGCCGAACTCCTTCAGGATGGCCTGGATCTCGGGTGCCTTGGACTCGATCAGCCCTTCGACCTGCTGCTTCCATTCGCGCTCTCCGTAGCGCACGCCCATGGCCATCTGGTAGTCGAGGCGCACGCCCTTTTCGGACTTGAGCGGCACCACGACGAGGGCCGGGTTCTTGACGCGCCGCGCGAAGTAGCCCGCGATCGGGCCCCAGACCACCACGGCATCGAGCTTGCCTTCGGCCAGGTCCTTCTCGACGATCTCGCCCGGGTACTGCGCGGGGTCGGCGCTCATGAGCTTGTAGGGCACGCCTTGCTCCAGCAGGCCGTGCTTGTTGAGCCATTGCGAGGCCGGCGAGCGGTCGTAGATGCCGATGCGCAGCGACTTGAGCTTGGCCGGGTCGAGCTTGAGGAAGTCTTCCGCCGAGGCCACGTTGTCCATGCCCTTGCCCTTGGGAAAGACCAGCGCGTAGGTCGAGCGGTAGTAGGGCTTGGTGACCGAGACTTCGTCGAGCCCGACCGGCACGCCCATCACGATGTCGCAGGGATAGTCCTGCCCCGGCAGCTTGAAGCGCAGCGTGTTGCGGAAGAAGGCCAGCCGCTGCGGGAACGAGTAGTAGGTGACCGGCAGGCCGAGCGCCTTGCCGAACAGCTCGGCGATGCGGTTCTCGATGCCTTCTGCCTTGGTGTTGGAGAAGGGCATGTTGTTGGGGTCCTGGCAGACGCGCAGCGCCTTGCGCGGCGGGGTCTCCTGGGCCGCGGCCGGAACCAGCGCGCAGCAGCAGGCTGCGCCCAGAAGGCCCGCCCGCAGGCGGGCGCCGATGGAAAGGGGCTTGGCAGCACGCTGCCGGGTGGTCATTTGTTTTCTTCCACTCGGGCGCGGGTGATGGCGCCGTCGGACCGGCCCTTGAGGTAGGCGTAGAGCTGGTTGATGTTCTCCATCACCGCCGGGTTGTTGCCGAAGCTCTGCATGCCCTTGTCGAGCCTGCCGTCGCGCACGGTCTTGATGAAGTCTTCCTTCTTCATCGTCTTGAGGCTGTTGATGAGGGACGGTCCCACCATGCCTTCCTGGTTGGGCCCGTGGCAGCGGTCGCAGGCCGCGGAGCGCCAGGTGCGGAAACCCTTCATGGTTTCGGGATCCACCTTGTAGCCGTCGGTGACCTTGTAGGGGGCGGGGTCTGGCGCGGCAATGGCCAGTGTGCAGGCCACGCCGGCAAGCAGGACGAGGGAAGGCAGCAACGTTGACTTACGAAATTTCATGGCTCCTGGGTCTCCGGTATCTTTTGAAAGTGCGTGGGGGAGAGCCCTCGAGCGAGTGCTCTCCCGGTTCGCATGTTGCGTCTATCTGTGCAATGGCGCCTCGGTAGTAACGCCTCAGTTGGGCAGTGCGAAGACAGTCAGCGAGCCGCCGAGCTCGGTGTACTGGGCGAGCTCCTTGTAGCCGCCGACGGCGCCGAGGCCTTCGGTGCTCTTCTCGGGGTCGATGCCCGCAGCCATGCCGATGCCGGCCCAGCCGCCAATGCCCGAGAACACGCCGACGTACTGCTTGCCCTTGTGCTCATAGGTGAACACGTTGCCGATGATGCCGGACGGGGTCTTGAACTTGAACAGCTCCTTGTTGATGTCCTTGGCATCCACGCACTTCAGGTAGCCTTCCAGCGTGCCGTAGCAGGAGATCCCGCCCGCGGTGTTCAGCGAACCGCTCCACACCGAGAACTTCTCGGCCTTGGTCTGCACGATCTTGCCGGTGCCCGCATCCCAGGCGATGAAGTTGCCCATGCCGCCATGGCTGCCCGGCGTGGGGTACATCGACAGCGTGGCGCCCACGTACGGCTGGCCTGCCGTGTACTCGACCTTGAACGGCTCGTAGTCCATGCAGACGTGGTTCGTCGGCACGTAGAAGAGCTTGGTGTTGGGGTCGTAGGAAGCCGGTTGCTGGTCCTTGCTGCCCAGCGCCGCCGGGCAGATGCCCTTGGTGTTGACGTCGGCGCCGTTCTGCGCGGTGGAGTACTTGGCCACCACCTGCGGCCGGCCGGTCTTCATGTCGACGTGCGTGGCCCAGTTCACCTTGGGGTCGTACTTCTCGGCCACCAGCAGCGCGCCGGTCACGCGGTCCAGCGTGTAGGCGAAGCCGTTGCGGTCGAAGTGCACCAGCGCCTTGGTCGGCTTGCCCTTGACGTTGATGTCCGCCAGGATCATTTCGTTGATGCCGTCGAAGTCCCACTCGTCATAGGGCGTCATCTGGTAGACCCAGTTGACCTTGCCGGTGTCGACGTCGCGCGACCAGATGCTCATGGACCACTTGTTGTCGCCGGGGCGCTGCGAGGGGTTCCAGGTCGACGGGTTGCCGGTGCCGTAGTACACGGCATTGGTCGCCTTGTCGTAGCTGTACCAACCCCAGGTGGTGCCGCCGCCGATCTTCCACTGGTCGCCCTTCCAGGTCTTCAGCGAAGAGTCCTTGCCCACGGGCGCCATCTTGCCGTCGGTCCAGGTCATGGTCTTGGCCGGGTCCATCAGCATTTCTTCGTCGGGGCCGGTGCTGAAGCCCTTCCACGCCAGTTTGCCGTCCTTGATGTTGTAGGCCGCCAGGAAGCCGCGCACGCCGAACTCGCCGCCGCTGATGCCGGTGATGACCTTGTCCTTGAAGACGTGGGGTGCGTTGGTGTTGGTGGCGCCGACCTTCGGATCGCCGTTCTTCACCGTCCACACCACCTTGCCGGTCTTGCTGTCGAGCGCCACCAGGGTGGTGTCGGCCTGTTGCAGGAAGACCTTTCCTTCCGCATAGGCAAGCCCGCGGTTCACCGTGTCGCAGCACATGACCGCGATCACCGACTGGTCCTGCTTGGGTTCGTACTTCCACAGGATCTTCTGGGTCTCGACGTCGAGCGCGAACACCTTGTTCGGGAACGGCGAGTGCAGGTACATGACGCCATCGACCACCAGGGGCGAACCCTCGTGGCCGCGCAGCACGCCGGTGGAGAAGGTCCACGCGACCTGCATCTTGCCCACGTTGCTCTTGGTGATCTGATTCAACTTGCTGTATCGCTGGTTGAACATATCGCCCGCTTGCGTGGCCCAGTTCTTGGAGTTGGCGATGTTTTTCTCGACGTCGGCATTGGCGAGCGCCAAGGCCGGAAGAGCCAACATCGCGACGCCGATATGCCGTACGAGACGGCCGGCGATCTGCCTGGAAAACTTCATAGATGTCTCCTCACATTTCAGTGGGTTTTGAACATGGTCAATGGCGGCAGCCTGCGGATCTTTCGATCACCTTGGCGAATGCTGCGGTCCGCAACATCCATGCCTGCCGGTTCCAGCGTGGAGCACTTCGGCAGCCGATGCG
Source organism: Variovorax sp. V116 (assembly GCF_041154435.1). Lineage (NCBI taxonomy): Bacteria > Pseudomonadati > Pseudomonadota > Betaproteobacteria > Burkholderiales > Comamonadaceae > Variovorax > Variovorax sp. V116. Next base: position 3,072,027 of record NZ_AP028661.1, on the reverse strand, counting down.
CGCTCCATGCAAAGACAGGCGGCTCCACTCGGAAGAGGCATGCACGCGGCGGCCCTCGCACAGCACGCGGCGGCGTGCTGCAACGCGGTCCGGACCTAGGGAAATCCCGAGCGTTCGGTGTGCTGGCCGGGGCCGCCCGCCACGCATTGCCGTGGCCCTGCATCGTGTGCGCATCAAATTTGACGCAAAGTGTCTCGCGCGACGTGACGGATGTCGTGCGGGCATGGCGCGCATCGGGCTGCGCAGGCCTTCGCGCGGGCCAACGAATGGCAATGCATCACAGTGAAAACCCTCGAATTCCAGAGGCACGGAATTTGCGGCTCGAAGGCAAACGGCCCCTACCATTGAGACACCCAAAGCCCGGCGAATCCCATCGATCTACATGCTGCGAACCATCGACTTAACCAAGCGCTATGGCACGCGCACGGCGCTGCAGTCGTTGTCGCTGCATCTGCCTGCGGGCCAGTTCGTGGCGCTGCTCGGGCCCAACGGCGCGGGCAAGTCGACGCTGTTCCAGGTGCTCACGGGCATGTTCGCGGCCGACGAAGGCGAGGTCGAGGTGGCCGGCCATTCGCTGCGCCGCTCGGCAACGGCGGCGCTGCGGCACATCGGCGTCGTGTTCCAGCAGATGTCGCTCGACCTGGACCTGAGCATCCGGCGCAACCTGTTGTTCCAGGCCGACCTGCATGGCCTGCCGCGGCGGCTTGCGGCCGAACGCATCGCGTCGGCCTGCGAGCGCCTGAACATCGACGCCAATCTCGACCGCAAGGTGCGCGAGCTCTCGGGCGGCAACCGGCGCAAGGTCGAGCTGGCGCGCGCCGGGCTGCACCGGCCGGCCGTGCTGCTGATGGACGAAGCCACCGTCGGGCTCGACCCCAGATCGCGCCAGGACCTGCTGGCGGCCCTGCATGCGGACGTGCGCGAGCGCGGCGTGTGCGTGCTGTGGGCCACCCACCGGGTCGAGGAGGCCGAGGAGGCCGACCGCGTGCTGGTGCTGCACAAGGGACAGCTGCTGGCGGACGGCACGCCGGCGCAGGTGGGCCAGAGCCTTGGCGGTGCCACGCTGGAGGCGGGCTTCATCGCACGCACCGCCTGAACCAAGAACGATCCGAGCCAAAAAGAATGGAGACATCGCATGCCGCAACCCTTCCTGCCCCCGCCTGCGCGCACCCTGGTCCGCGCGGCCGCTAGCGCGCTCGCGCTGGCCGCCGCGAGCGCCGCCGCGCTGGCGCAGGGCACCGCCTATGTGTCGAGCGAAAAGGACAGCGCGCTGACGATGATCGACCTGGCGACCCTGGCCGTGAAGGGCACGATCCCGACCTGCAAGCGCGCGCGCCACATCCAGCTCACGCCCGAGCGCCAGATCATGGTGGCCTGCACCGATTCCAACCAGGCGGACCTGATCGACCCCGCGAGCGGCAAGTCGGTGCGGCGCATTCCGCTGGGCGACGAGCCCGAGGCCTTCGACCTGTCGCCGGACGGCAAGGTCATCTACGTTTCCAACGAGGACGCGGGCGAGGCCAGCTTCATCGACGCGGCCAGCGGCAAGAAGCTGCGCTCGGTCAAGGTGGGCGCGGAGCCCGAAGGCGTCAAGGTCAGCGCCGACGGCAAGACGCTGTACATCACGTCCGAGGTGGCGAGCCTGGTGCACGTGATCGACACGGCCAGCGGCAAGGTCGTGAAGAACATCAAGGTCGGCAAGCGCCCGCGGCGCATGGCCATCACGCCGGACGGCAAGGAGCTCTGGGTCACCAACGAACTGGGCGCGAGCGTCAGCATCGTCTCGACTGCGACGAACGAGGTGATCGACACGCTCAAGTTCGAGGTGAAGGGCGCGCGCGCCGAGGACATCACGCCCGTGGGCATCCAGATGACAAGCGACGGCAAGCGGGCCTTCGTGGGCCTGGGCCGCGCCAACCACGTGGCCTTCGTCGACGTGGCCGGCCGCAAGGTCGGCTCGCTGGTGCTGGTCGGCAAGCGGGCCTGGAACGTCACGCTCGACAAGGCGCAGGCGCGGCTCTACGTGGTCAACGGCTTGAGCGACGACGTGACGGTGGTCGACGTGGCCGGCGCCAAAGCCATCAAGAGCGTTCCGGTAGGGCGCGTGCCCTATGGGCTCGTGATCGTCGAATGAGGACGCGCGCAACGGCTTCCTGGCTGGTGGGCGCGTGGTGGATGGCCGTGGCGCTCGTGGCGCCGGCGGCGGCGGGCGCGGCCGTGCTCAAGGCCACGCTGATCACGCCGGACGACGATCCCCGCCTGGAGCGTTCCCGCGTGGAGCGTGCCTACCTGGGGCACCCGGGCGGCCCGCTTTCCGATGGGCTCGAAGTTGCGCTCGAGGAGACGAAGTTCGAACTCGAGGCCGCCGGCGCCGAAGTGGCGCTGGCCAGCGCGCCTGCCGCGACCCTCGAGGCCGCGCGCGCCGCGGCGGTGGCGGCCGAGAAGAGCGGCGCGGCGGTGCTGCTGACCGACCTGCCGGCCGAATGGACGCTGGCCGTGGCCGATGCCGTGAAGCTGCCGGTGCTGAACCTGGGCGACGCCTCCGACCGGCTGCGCCAGCAGGATTGCCGCGCACGCGTGTTCCATTTGATTCCCAGCGAACGCATGCGCAGCGATGCGCTGGCGCAGACGCTGGTGTCGCGCAAATGGAGCAAGCTGCTCCTGCTGGTGGGCGGCAGCCCGCAGGACGCGCTGCGCGCGGCCACCGTGCAGGCGTCGATCAAGCGCTACGGCCTGCAGGTGGTGGCCAGCAAGCCGTTCAAGCTCTCGGCCGATCCGCGCGAGCGCGACCTCGCCAACCCGCTGCTGCTCACGGCCGGCAACAACTACGACGCCGTGTGGGTGGTCGACAGCGACGGCGAGTTCGCCCGCATGCTGCCCTACCGCACCGTGCTGCCGCGGCCGGTGGTGGGCGACGGCGGGCTGGTGGCGCTGGCCTGGCATGCGCAGTTCGAGCGCTATGGCGCGCCGCAGGTCTCGCGCCGCTTTGCCAAGGCCGCAAAGCGCCCGATGACCGCGCAGGACTGGGCCGCCTGGATGGCCGGCAAGACCCTGGCGGCCGTGGCCATTGCCGCGCCCAAGGGCCCGAACGCAGCCTGGGCCCAGGCCATCGGCAAGAGCACGCTCGACGGCTCCAAGGGCACCAGCCTGAGCTTCCGCGCCTGGGACGGCCAGTTGCGCCAGCCCATGCTGCTGACGGACGGGCAGGGCGTGATCGCGCAGGCGCCGGCCGAAGGCGTGCTGCACCCGCGCAACGTGCTCGACACGCTGGGCGCCGATGCACCGGAGAAGCTATGTCCGATCGCGCGCTAGAAACCCCCAAGCCCGCGGGCGAACAGGCCGAGCCGCTGGCGCGTCGCGGGCTGGGCCATGCGCTGCAGGCGATGCGCGCGATCATGCTGCGCGAGATCTACAAGTTCTCGCAGCAGACCGGGCGGCTGGTGTCGGCGCTGGTGCGGCCGCTGCTGTGGCTGGCGGTGTTCGCGGCCGGTTTCCGCAACGTCTTCGGCGTGGCGATCGTCGAGCCCTATGACACCTACATTCCCTACGACGTCTACATCGTGCCGGGGCTGGTCGGCATGGTGCTGCTGTTCAACGGCATGCAGTCGTCGCTGGCCATGGTCTACGACCGCGAGATGGGCCTGATGCGCCTGCTGCTTACCGCGCCGCTGCCGCGGCCCTGGCTCTTGTTCTCCAAGCTCTGCGCCACCGCGCTGCTGTCGGTGCTGCAGGCGCTGGTGTTCGTGGTGGTGGCGGCGCTGATCGGCACCGAGCTGCCGCTGCTGTCGCTCTCGGCCCTGCATGCGCTGGTGGCGCTGGCGGCCGGCGCGCTCATGCTGGGTGCGCTCGGGCTGCTGCTGTCGGTGCACATCAAGCAGCTGGAGAACTTCGCGGGCACGATGAACTTCGTCATCTTCCCGATGTACTTCCTGTCGACCGCGCTCTATCCGCTGTGGAAGCTGCAGGAATCGGGCGCCGAATGGGTGTACCAGCTCGCGCGTTTCAATCCCTTCACCTACGCGGTGGAGTGGATCCGCTTTGCGCTCTACGGCAAGGACCCGGGCCTGGCACCTTACGTGGTGCTGGGCTGCCTGGTGGTTTTCTTCGGGCTCGCCTGCTGGGGCTACGACCCGCAGCGCGGCTTCGGCGGCCTCACCAAGCGCGGCGGAGGCGGGCCATGAGCCGGAGGCGGGCCACCACGCATGGGCAGGGCGGTTTCACCCGGCGCGGCTTGCTGCGCGGCGCCGGCGCGCTGGCGCTGGGCGCGTTGCCCTTGGCCCGGGCGATGGCCTCGACCGAGCCCTTTCCTTCGCGGCCCGTCACGCTGTGGGTGCCCTGGCCCGCGGGCGGCGCCACCGACATCTCGCTGCGGATCCTGGCCGAGCTGGCCTCGGTGCCGCTCGGGCAGCCGGTGCTGACCGAAAACCGCGGCGGCGCCGGCGGCACGCTGGCCATGCCGGTGCTGCAGCAGGCGCGGCCCGACGGCTACACCATCGCGCAGATGCCGCAGCCGGTGTTCCGCGCGCCGCACACGCAGAAGGTGCTGTGGGATCCGATCCGCGACGTGACGCCGATCATCCAGGTGTCCAGCGTCACCTTCGGCATGCTGGTCGCGGCGGGCAGCCCGATGCGCTCGCTCGAGGACATGTTCGCGTTCGCACGCGCCCGGCCCGGCGAGCTGACCATTGCGACCAACGGCATCGGCACCACGCCGCACATGGTGCTGGAGACGCTGTTCACGGCGCGCGGCCTGCGCTACATCCATGTGCCGTACAAGGGCACGTCCGAGCAGCTCAACGCGATTGCGGGCGGGCAGGTGATGGCCGGCGTCAATTCCACCGGCTTCGGGCCGGCCGTCGATGCCGGCACGCTGCGGCTGCTGGCGATCTTTTCGGGCGAGCGTTCGAAGCGCTGGCCACAGGTGCCCGTGCTGCGCGAGCTCGGCTTCGACATCGTGGCCAAGTCGCCCTACGGGCTGGCCGGGCCGCGCGGCCTGCCGCGCGGCGTGGTGGCGGTGCTGCACGACGCCTTCAAGAAAGCCATGTTCGACCCGCGCTTCAAGGACGAGCTCGCCAAGTACGACCAGGAGGCCGACTACCTCGGCCCGGAGGCCTACGCGCAGTCGTGCCGCGAAATCTTCGCGCAGGAGCGCGCCATCGTCGAAAAGCTGGGCCTGCGCGCACCGGCACTTGAGGGGGAGAACACCGTGAGCCGACCGAACAAGCCGAGGTCCCGCCGCCTGATCGGCCTTGCCGTGGCGGCCGCTGCCTGCCCCATGCCCGGCCAGGCGCAGGAGGCCGCGCCGCAGGCGGGCACGCTGCCGGCCGTCGAGGTGGTGGCCACCACGCCCGTGCCGGGCATCGAGGTGCCGAAGGACCAGATCCCGTCCAACGTGCAGACCGCCGACGACCGGCACCTGCGCCGCGCGCAGAGCCTGAACCTGCCGGACTTCATGGCCACGCAGCTGCCCAGCGTGAACGTGAACGAGATCCAGGGCAATCCGTTCCAGGTCGACGTGAACTACCGCGGCTTCAGCGCGAGCCCGGTGCTCGGAACGCCCCAGGGCCTGTCGGTGTACCAGGACGGCGTGCGCATCAACGAGCCCTTCGGCGACGTGGTGAACTGGGACCTCATCCCGAAGGCCGCCATCTCGAGCATCACGCTGCTGCCGGGCTCCAACCCGCTGTTCGGCCTCAACACGCTCGGCGGTGCGCTGTCGCTGCAGACCAAGCGCGGCGACACGCATCCGGGCACCGAGCTGGAACTGCAGGCCGGCTCCTTCGGCCGCGTGAGCACCGAGCTCACGCACGGCCGCAAGCTGGCCGAAGGCGGGCACCTGTTCCTTGCGCTCGGCGGCCTCAACGAGGACGGCTGGCGCAACTACTCGCCTTCGCGCGTGCGCCAGCTGTTTGCGAAGGTGGGGCAGGACAGCGGAAAGCTCTCCTGGGACCTGAGCTTCACCCATGGCGACAACCGGATGATCGGCAACGGCCTGCTGCCCGAGTCGATGCTGATGCAGAACCGCAAGCAGGTGTACACGCGGCCCGACCGCACCGAAAACCGCATGTCGATGCTCACGCTCAATGCCAGCTACCGCCTGAGCGACGTGCAGACGATCTCCATGACGGCTTACACGCGGCGCTCGCGCTACAGCACGCTCAACGGCGACCTCAACGACGGTTTCAATCCGCCGGACAACGAAGCCACGGGCGTGGAGAACCGCACCTACACGCGCCAGCGCAGCGAAGGCGTGGCGCTGCAGTCGACCTATACCGCGGGCATTCACCAGCTCACTTTCGGCGCCTCCGTGGACCGTGCGCGCACGCACTTCCGCCAGACCGAGGCCGAGGGCATGCTCGACTCCACGCGCGCGGTGGTGCCGCAGGAAGAAGCCGAAGTCGATGCGCTGCTCGCGGGCAAGAGCCGCACCGCGAGCATCTATTTTTCCGACCTGGTGAGCCTGCAGCCGAACCTGCAGCTGAGCCTTTCGGGCCGCTACAACGACACTCGAGTGAGCACCCGCGACGACGGGCGCGCCTTGCTCGGGCTGTCCACCCGGCTCGATGGCGAAGGCCATTACAAGAAGTTCAATCCTGCCATCGGCCTCACCTGGCAGGCTACGCCGCGGCTCACGGCCTACGCGGGCTGGAGCCAGGGCAGCCGCGCGCCGAGCCCGATCGAGCTCGGCTGCTCCGATCCGGCCAACGCCTGCGTGCTGCCCAATGCGCTGCAGTCCGATCCGCCGCTCAAGCAGGTGGTGTCGCAGACCTTCGAAACCGGGCTGCGCGGCACGCTCGAGCCAGGCATGCGGTGGAATGCCTCGGTGTTCCGCACCGTCAACAAGGACGACCTGCTGTTCGTGAGCAGCGGGCTTTCGCGCGGCTACTTCAGCAACTTCGGGCGCACCCTGCGCCAGGGCGTGGAGCTCGGGCTCTCGCAGCAGACCGAACGCGTCGACTGGTCGCTGTCGTACAGCTACCTGCGCGCGAGGTACGACTCGCCGGCCTGCCTGGTGGCCGAAGCCAACAGCAGCGCCGAGACCAGCCCCGCCTGCACCGGCGAGGGCGAGATCGCGGTGCGCCGCGGCGACCGCCTGCCGGGACTGCCGGCGCATTCGCTCAAGCTCAATGTCGACTGGCGCGTGACGCCCGAGTGGACGCTGGGCGCGCAGTACCGCGTGTATTCGAAGCAGACGGTGCGCGGCAACGAGAACGGCCTGCACGCGCCCGACGGGGCCGACTTCAGCGGCAGCGGCCGCATCGGCGGCTACGCGCTGCTCGACCTCACGACGCGCTGGAAGCTCGGGCCCAACGTGGAGCTTTTTGCCAAGGTGGCGAACGTGTTCAACCGGCGCTACGCCACCGCCGGCCAGCTGGGCCGCAGCGGCTTCGATGCGAGCGGCGCGGTGCTGGCGCCTGATGCATGGCGCAACGTGCAGTTCGTGGCTCCCGGCGCGCCGCGCGCGGTGTGGATCGGCATGCGGGTGCAACTGGGCGTCTGAACCGGCGCGCCCGAAGGTTCAGGCCGCGCGCCGCACGCTGCGTTTCCTGGCCGCGGTACGCGCCGCCGGCAGCGTGCCGAGCTGCTGCTGGATCTGCGCCTGGCCATGCGTGCGCAAATATTCTTCGAAGGCCAGCGCCACCTGCGGCAATTGCCGCGACGCGAGGTGCATCACGTACCAGTCGCGCACCACCGGATTGCCCGGCACCGGCAGCACGCCCAGCAGGCCGGCGTTCATCTCGAGCACGCAGGTGTGCATCGACAAGAAGGCAATGCCGAAGCCCGCGGCGCACATCTGCTTGATGGCCTCGTTGCTCGACAGCTCGGAGCCGATGCGCAGCGGCAGGCCGTGGTCCTTGAAGAAGCGCTCGACCGTGGTGCGCGTGCCCGAGCCGCGCTCGCGCACCAGCATGCGCGTGTCCGAGAGCAGGGCGATGCTCGGCTTGGCCGCGGACATCAGCGGGTGCGAAGGCGCCGCGAGAAAGGCCATCGGGTGCTTGGCGAAGGCGCTGGAGTCGGTCTTCAGTTCTGCGGGCGGTCGGCCCATGATGGCGATGTCGATCTCCTGGCCCGCGAGCATGCGCACGATCTCGTCGCGGTTGCCGACCTGCAGCTTGACCTTCACCTTCGGATGCTCCTTGGCGAAGTTCACCAGGATGGGCGGCAGCAGGTACTCGGCCGTGGTGATGGCGCCCACGCGCAAGGTGCCCGAGAACACGCCTTGCAGCATCGCCATTTCGTCGCCGGCCTCGCGCCACAGGTCGAGGATGCGGCCGGCATAGCCCGCCAGCAATTCGCCTGCCTCGGTCAGCCGGATGCCGCGGCCCGTGCGCTGCAAAAGCGGCGTGCCGGCCGACTCCTCGAGTGTGCCGATCTGTATCGACACCGCGGGTTGCGTCAGGTGCATTTCATCTGCAGCAAGTGAAACGCTGCCGAGCCGCGCCACGGCGTGGAAGGTGGCGAGCTGCCTGAAGCTCGCGTGCTTGGAAAGGGGCATGCAGTGATATTAGGTTTAGCAAATGTGAATGTCAAAAGATTTAATTTTTCTTTATCTTTCATGCGGCCTACATTCACTTCACCAGACAGCACCACACCCCTTCTTTTTGAGAGGCACTCCATGGGCAACATGAACGAAGCAATCCAGATCACCGACGCCAAGAAGCGCTACTCGGCCGGTGTGCTCAAGTACGCGCAGATGGGCTACTGGGACGGCGACTACGTGCCCAAGGACACGGACATCCTCGCGCTCTTCCGCATCACGCCGCAGGAAGGCGTGGACGCCATCGAGGCCGCCGCGGCCGTGGCCGGCGAATCGTCCACCGCCACCTGGACGGTGGTGTGGACCGACCGCCTCACGGCCTGCGACATGTACCGCGCCAAGGCCTACAAGGTGGAGCCGGTGCCCAACAATCCGGGCCAGTATTTCTGCTACGTGGCCTACGACCTCTCGCTGTTCGAGGAAGGCTCGATCACCAACGTGACGGCTTCCATCATCGGCAACGTCTTCAGCTTCAAGCCGCTGAAGGCCGCGCGGCTGGAGGACATGAAGTTCCCGGTGGCCTACGTCAAGACCTTCCCGGGCCCGCCGACCGGCATCGTGGTGGAGCGCGAGCGGCTCGACAAGTTCGGCCGGCCGCTGCTGGGCGCCACCACCAAGCCCAAGCTCGGGCTCTCGGGCCGCAACTACGGCCGCGTGGTGTACGAAGGCCTGCGCGGCGGGCTCGACTTCATGAAGGACGACGAGAACATCAACTCGCAGCCCTTCATGCACTGGCGCGACCGCTTCCTGTTCGTGATGGACGCCGTCAACAAGGCCAGCGCCGCCACCGGCGAGGTCAAGGGCAGCTACCTGAACGTCACGGCCGGCACCATGGAAGAGATGTACCGCCGCGCGCAGTTCGCCAAGGAGCTGGGCTCGGTGATCGTGATGGTCGACCTCGTGATCGGCTACACGGCCATCCAGTCGATGAGCAACTGGTGCCGCCAGAACGACATGATCCTGCACCTGCACCGCGCGGGCCACGGCACCTACACGCGCCAGAAGAACCACGGTGTGAGCTTCCGGGTGATCGCCAAGTGGATGCGCCTGGCGGGCGTGGACCACATCCATGCGGGCACGGCCGTGGGCAAGCTCGAGGGCGACCCGATGACGGTGCAGGGCTACTACAACGTGTGCCGCGACACGCACACCAAGGTCGACCTGCCGCGCGGCATCTACTTCGACCAGGACTGGGGCGCGCTGCGCAAGGTGATGCCGGTGGCCTCGGGCGGCATCCATGCGGGCCAGATGCACCAGCTGCTCGACCTGTTCGGCGACGACGTGGTGCTGCAGTTCGGCGGCGGCACCATCGGCCACCCGCAGGGCATCCAGGCCGGGGCCACGGCCAACCGCGTGGCGCTCGAAGCCATGGTGCTGGCGCGCAACGAAGGCCGCGACATCGCCAACGAGGGGCCGCAGATCCTGCGCGACGCAGCCAAGTGGTGCACGCCGCTCGCGGCCGCGCTCGACACCTGGGGCGAGATCTCCTTCAACTACGCCTCCACCGATACCTCGGACTACGTGCCGACGCCGTCGGTGGCCTGAACCCGCCTTTTCCAGTTCCAGGAGCAACAGACATGCGAATCACACAAGGCACCTTTTCCTTCCTGCCCGACCTGAGCGACGAGCAGATCAGCCGCCAGGTCGAGTATTGCCTGGGCAAGGGCTGGGCCATCGGCCTCGAATACACCGACGACCCGCATCCGCGCAACACCTTCTGGGAGATGTTCGGCAACCCGATGTTCGACATCAAGGATGCGGCCGGCGTGATGCTCGAACTCGCGGCCTGCCGCAAGACCTTTCCGCAGCAATACATCCGCGTGACGGCCTTCGATTCGACGCACGGCACCGAGTCGGTCGTGATGTCCTTCATTGTCAACCGGCCGTCGAACGAACCGGGCTTCCGCCTGATCCGCACCGAGGAGCCGGGCCGCACGATCCGCTACAGCCTCGAAAGCTATGCGGTGCAGGCGCGGCCCGAAGGCAGCCGCTACTGATCGAACCCCGCCACACGGAGATTGCCGGAGCCACGCATGGACGCCACCGAAACCCCCGCCACCACGGCCGCTGTCGCGACCGCGCCGAGGCAGCTCTTCGAGTCCTCGGGCGTGAAGGCGCTGCTCGACCAGCTCGACGCCGAGCTGATCGGGCTGGCGCCGGTCAAGGGCCGCATCCGCGACATCGCGGCGCTGCTCTTGATCGACAAGCTGCGCCAGGAACAGGGGCTGCAGTCGCAGCCGCCTTCGCTGCACATGTCGTTCACGGGCAACCCGGGCACCGGCAAGACCACGGTGGCGATGCGGATGGCCGAGGTGCTCAAGCAACTGGGCTACGTGCGCAAGGGCCACCTGGTGGCGGTGACGCGCGACGACCTGGTGGGCCAGTTCATCGGCCACACGGCGCCCAAGACCAAGGAAGTGATCAAGAAGGCGATGGGCGGCGTGCTGTTCATCGACGAGGCCTACTACCTCTACCGGCCCGAGAACGAGCGCGACTACGGGCAGGAGGCCATCGAAATCTTGCTGCAGGTGATGGAGAACCAGCGCGACGACCTGGTGGTGATTCTTGCGGGCTACAAGGACCGCATGGAGACCTTCTTCGGCAGCAACCCGGGCATGGCCTCGCGCATTGCGCACCACATCGACTTTCCGGACTACAGCGAGGCCGAGCTGATGCAGATCGCGCAGCTCATGCTGGGGCGGCTGAACTACAGCTTCGACGACGGCGCGGCCTCCACCTTCTCGCGCTACGTGAGCCTGCGCCGGCAGCAGCCGCACTTTGCCAATGCGCGCTCGATCCGCAACGCGCTCGACCGCATCCGGCTGCGCCACGCCACGCGCCTGTTCGGCAGCGACGCGGCGCTGACGCGCGAGCAGCTCTGCACGCTGCAGGCGCAGGACATCCTGGCCAGCCGCGTCTTCCATCCGGCGGCGGATGCGGCGCAGGCCGAAGGAGAAAAGAGATGAGCATCGAAGCCCTGGTCTTCGACGTTGACGGCACCCTGGCCGACACCGAGGAAGTGCATCGCATGGCCTTCAACCTGGCGTTCGAGCAGCTCGGGCTCGGCTGGCATTGGAGCCAGGCCGAATACCGCGCGCTGCTGGCGGTCACCGGCGGCAAGGAGCGCATGAAGGCCTATGTCGATTCGCTGCCGCTCGGCGCATCCGAGAAGAAGCGGCTGCATGAACGCGTGCCGGCCATCCATGCGGCCAAGACGCAGCACTACACCGACATCGCGCGGCGCGGCGGCATCGAGCTGCGCACCGGCGTGCTGCGCTTCCTGGAGGAGGCTCAGCGCGCCGGCCTGCGCCTGGCCATTGCCAGCACCACCACCGCCGTCAACATCGACGCGCTGTTGCAGGCCACGCTGGGCCCGCGCGGGCTCACGATGTTCGACGTGATCGCCTGCGGCGACCAGGTGCGCGCGAAAAAACCTGCCTCCGACATCTACCTGCTGGCGCTCGAGACGCTGGGCGTGCCGCCCGAGCGCGCCATCGCCATCGAGGACTCGCCCAACGGGCTGCGCTCGGCCCTGGGTGCCGGGCTCTGGACGCTGGTCACGCCCACCTTCTGGACCGAGGGCAGCGACTTCAGCGGCGCCGGCCTGGTGCTGCCGAGCCTGGGCGATCCTGGCCAGCCGCTGCCCGGCGAACCCGGCGGACGCCTCGAGTCCGCGGCGTGGCTCGGCATCGACGAACTGTTGCAAATGGCCACGGTGGCCCCGCCCTTGAATGCCGTGCAGGCGCTTTACCGCGAGAACTCCTAGATGCAGAACACAAGAAACGCCATGCGCATCGCGCCCAGCCTGCTGTCGGCCAACTTTGCGCGGCTCGGCGAAGAGGTCACGGCGGTCGTCGAGGCCGGTGCCGACCTGATCCATTTCGATGTCATGGACAACCACTATGTTCCAAATCTGACAATTGGTCCGCTGGTCTGCGAGGCCATCAAGCCCTATGCGACGGTGCCGATCGACGTGCACCTGATGGTCAAGCCGGTCGATGCGCTGATCCCGATGTTCGCGCAGGCCGGCGCCTCGATCATCTCCTTCCACCCCGAGGCCAGCGAGCACATCGACCGCACCATCCGGCTGATCCGGGACAGCGGCTGCAAGGCCGGCCTGGTGCTCAACCCCGCCACGCCGCTCGCGGTGCTCGACCATGTGCTGGACCAGCTCGACCTGGTGCTGCTGATGTCGGTCAACCCGGGCTTCGGCGGACAGAGCTTCATCGAGAGCGTACTGCCGAAGATCGAGGCAGTGCGCCGCCGCATCGACGCGAGCGGGCGCGAGATCTGGCTGGAGGTCGATGGCGGCGTGAAGCCCGACAACGCCGCGCGCATCGGCGCCGCCGGGGCCGACACGCTGGTGGCGGGCTCGGCCGTGTTCAACGGCGGCCGCTACCGCGAAGCGATTGGCGCCATCCGCGCAGCGGCGCTGCAGGGCCGCGAGTCCATGGAAGGGCGTCCCGCATGACGAAAGAAGAGCTGTGCGGCATCGATGCGATCGCCTTCGATCTCGACGGCACGCTGGTCGACAGCGCGCCCGACATCCGGCAGGCGCTGAACCTCGCGCTCGACGAAGCCGGGCTCGCCTGCTTCGAGCTGGACACCGTGCGCGCATGGATCGGCGACGGCCCCGACGCGCTGATCCTGCAGGCGCTGCGCGAGCACGGGCTCGGCGGCAGCGAGGCGCTGCGCGGCCGGCTGCGCAAGTCCTTCGATGCCGCCACGCTGGCGGCGCCCTTGAAGTTCGGCAGCGTGTTCGAGGGCATTGCCGCACTCGTCTCCGGCCTGCGCCGCACGCTGCCGATGGTGGTGGTCACGAACAAGCCGACGCCGCTGGCACGCGCCGTGCTGGATGCAGCGGGTCTGCTGCCGGCGATGGCAGGGGTCCACGGTGCCGACACCGCGGCGCAGCGCAAGCCCGCGCCGCTCCTGCTGCAGGCCGCGGCGCGCCAGCTGGGCGTGGAACCCGCGCGCCTGCTGATGGTGGGCGACGGCCCGGCCGACCTGCTCGCGGCGCAGGCCGCAGGCTGTCCGGCGGCGCTGGTGGCCTGGGGCTATGGCGGCCATGCGGCGGGGAATGCGGCTGAAGCGGCGCGCGCGTGGCGCGTCTCGACGCCGCAGCAGCTGCTGCTAAGGGCATGCGAGTCGCGCGCCGCGGCACGCCGAGACGAAGAAACGACGACCCGGATTTTTTGATTCAACCAGGAGACGATCATGCCCATTGCAGGCAAGGCCACGCTGACCCAGTACATCATCGAGGAGCGCCGCCGTCACCCCGGTGCCACGGGCGCGCTCAACGCGCTCATCACCGACGTCTCCCTCGCCTGCAAGGCGATCTCGCGCAAGGTGGCGCTCGGCGCGCTGGGCGACGTGCTCGGCAGCGCGAGCACACAGAACGTGCAGGGCGAGGAACAGAAGACGCTCGACGTGCTGAGCAACGACATGTTCCTGCGCGCCAACGAGTGGGGCGGCCACGTAGCGGGCATGGTCTCGGAAGAGATGGAAGAGCCCTACCTGCCGCCGCAGCAGCAGTACCCGCGCGGCAAGTACCTGCTGCTGTTCGATCCGCTCGACGGTTCGTCGAACATCGATGTCAACGTGGCGGTGGGCAGCATCTTCTCGATCCTGCGCGCGCCCACGCCAGAGGCCGACGCGAAGCCTGAAGACTTCTTGCAGCCCGGCACCGAGCAGGTTGGCGCCGGCTATGCGATCTACGGCCCTTCGACCATGCTGGTGCTGACGCTGGGCAACGGCACGCACGCCTTCACGCTCGATCCGCAGCTGGGCGAATGGGTGCTGAGCCATCCGAACCTGAGCATTCCGCGGCAGACCAGCGAGTTCGCGATCAACGCTTCGAACAGCCGCTTCTGGGAGCCGGCCGTGAAGCGCTACGTCGACGAATGCCTGGCCGGCAAGGAAGGCCCGCGCGGCATCGACTTCAACATGCGGTGGATCGCCTCGCTGGTGGCCGAGACGCACCGCATCCTGATGCGCGGCGGCGTCTTCATGTACCCGCGCGACAGCAAGGAAGCGGGCCGCGACGGGCGCCTGCGGCTGCTCTACGAGGCCAATCCGATCTCGTTTTTGATCGAACAGGCCGGCGGCATGGCCAGCACCGGCCGGCGCCGCCTGATGGCGGTCGAGCCGGAGTCGATCCACCAGCGCATCGGCTTCGTCTTCGGTTCGTCCGACGAGGTGGCGCGCGTGGAGGCCTACCACAGCGAGGAGCCGCAGGACACCTACCAGGCGCCGCTGTTCGGCAAGCGCGGCCTGTTTGCGACCGCGGCCTGAACCACGAGGCCCTGCCGCCCGCACGATTTCTTCATTTCCCCGAGGCCACCATGTCAGCCAAACATCCCATCGTTGCCATCACCGGTTCGTCCGGCGCGGGCACCACGTCCGTCACGCGGACCTTCGAGAACATCTTCCGCCGCGAGAGCGTCAAGGCGGCCATCGTGGAAGGCGACAGCTTCCACCGCTACGACCGCAATTCCATGAAGGTGGCCATGGCCGAGGCCGAGGCCGCCGGCAACCGCAACTTCAGCCACTTCGGCGAAGACGCGAACCTGTTCGCCGAGCTCGAGGCGCTGTTCCGCGACTACGGCGAAGCGGGCGTCGGCCAGAGCCGCAAGTACCTGCACGACGCGGTGGAGGCGGCGCCCTACAAGCAGGAGCCCGGCACCTTCACGCCGTGGGAAACGCTGCCCGACAGCGAGCTGCTTTTCTATGAAGGCCTGCATGGCGGCGTGACCACCGAGAAGGTCGACATCGCGCGCCACGTCGACCTGCTGATCGGCGTGGTGCCGGTGATCAACCTCGAGTGGATCCAGAAGCTGCACCGCGACAAGAACACGCGCGGCTATTCGACCGAGGCCGTGACCGACGTGATCCTGCGCCGCATGAACGAGTACGTGCACTACATCTGCCCGCAGTTCACGCGCACCCACATCAACTTCCAGCGCGTGCCGGTGGTCGACACCTCCGACCCGTTCATTGCGCGCACCATCCCGAGCCCGGACGAGAGCCTGGTGGTGATCCGCTTCGCCAACCCGACGGGCTTCGACTTTCCGTACCTGCTGAGCATGCTGCACGACTCCTTCATGTCGCGCGCCAACACGCTGGTGGTGCCGGGCGGAAAGATGGAGCTCGCGATGCAGCTGATCTTCACGCCGATGATCCTGCGCCTCATGGAGCGGCGCAAGAAGTCCTACGCGATCTAGCGCGCGAGCGCCTCGGCCGCATATCTCACACAAACGAAACCAACCGGACCTTCGCATGACGATCGACAACCTCGCCTTGCGCACGCAGTGCGCCAACGCCATCCGCGCGCTGGCCATGGACGCCGTGCAAGCCGCCAATTCGGGCCACCCGGGCATGCCGATGGGCATGGCCGACATCGCCGAGGCGCTGTGGCGGCACCGCCTGCGGCACGACCCGGCCGATCCGCGCTGGATGAACCGCGACCGCTTCGTCGTGTCCAACGGCCACGGCTCGATGCTGCTGTATGCGCTGCTGCACCTGAGCGGCTATGCGCTGCCGATGGAGGAGCTGCGGCGCTTCCGCCAATTGCATTCGCGCACGCCGGGCCACCCCGAGGTCGGCGTCACGCCCGGCGTGGAAACGACCACCGGGCCGCTGGGGCAGGGCATCAGCAATGCGGTGGGCATGGCGCTGGCCGAGAAGCTGCTGGCCGAGGAATTCAACCGTCCCGGCCACGAGGTGATCGACCACCGCACCTATGTGTTCCTGGGCGATGGCTGCCTGATGGAAGGCATCAGCCACGAGGCCTGCTCGCTCGCGGGCACCTGGCGCCTGAAAAAGCTGGTGGCGTTCTACGACGACAACGGCATCTCGATCGACGGCGAGGTCGGCGGCTGGTTCAGCGACGACACGCCGGGCCGCTTCGAAGCCTACGGCTGGACCGTGCTGCGCGATGTCGACGGCCACGACGCCGCGGCGCTCGACGCAGCCATCGCGCAAGCCACGGCTTCGGACCGCCCGGTGCTGGTGTGCTGCAAGACGCGCATCGGCCAGGGCTCGCCGAACCGCGCCGGCACCGCCAAGGCACACGGCGAGGCATTGGGCGAGACCGAGATCGCGCTGACGCGGCAGGCGCTCGGCTGGAGCGCCGCGCCCTTCGAAGTGCCGGCGGATGTTGCAGAGGCCTGGTCGGCGCGCGAATCGGGCGCCGCGCTGCACAAGGCCTGGCAGGAGCGCTTCGCCGTCTATGCACAGGAACATCCGGCGCTTGCCCGCGAGCTGCTGCGGCGCCACCGCACCGATGCGCCGCTCACCGCGAAGGCCGAGGCGGCACTGGCTTCGGCCGCGTCGGGCGCGGAACAGCGCAAGGCCTCGGTTGCCACGCGCAAGGCCTCGCAGCAGGTGCTCGACGAGGTCGGCCCCGCGATGCCCGAGCTGATCGGCGGCTCGGCCGACCTCACGGGATCGAACCTCACCGACTGGAAGGGCCACCGCGCGCTCAAGGGTACCGGCACCGGCAACCACGTGCACTACGGTGTGCGCGAGTTCGGCATGGCGGCCATCATGAACGGGCTCGCGCTGCATGGCGGCTTCCGTCCCTTCGGCGGCACCTTCCTGACTTTTTCCGACTACGCGCGCAACGGCGTGCGCATGTCGGCGCTGATGAAGCTGCCGGTAATCTACGTCTTCACGCACGACTCCATCGGGCTCGGCGAGGACGGCCCGACGCACCAACCGGTGGAGCATGCCTCGAGCCTGCGGCTGATTCCCGATGTCGATGTCTGGCGCCCGGCCGATGCCACTGAGACGGCCGTGGCCTGGCGCCAGGCGCTGCGCCGCGTGGACGGGCCGAGCTGCCTGCTGCTGACGCGCCAGGCGCTGCCGCATGCCGGCGACGGCGATGAGCGCATCGAGTCGATCGCGCGCGGCGCCTATGTGCTGCGCCGCCCGGAGGCCGAGTGCGTGGCGCTGCTGGCAAGCGGCTCCGAAGTGGGCGTCGCCCTGGCCGCGGCGGCCCTGCTGGCGCAGGAGGGCATCGAGGCGCGCGTGGTGTCCGTGCCGTGCATGGACGTGTTCGAACGGCAGGATGCCGAATGGCGCCACGCGGTCGTTCCGCGCCACCTGCCGCGCGTCGCGGTGGAGGCCGGCAGCACGGGCCTGTGGTGGAAGTTCGTCGGCGAATACGGCGACGTGGTCGGGCTCGACCGCTTCGGCGAATCGGCGCCGGCCGGGGAGCTCTTCAAGCTGTTCGGCCTCACGGCCGAAGTGGTGGCCGAGCGCGCCCGCCGCCTGCTCGCGAACGCCGCGCTGGCCAACGTGAAAGAGGCCGCATGAGCTTCAACACGCTCGACCAGGTCGACCTGCGCGGACAGCGCGTGTTCATCCGCTGCGACCTCAACGTGCCGCTCGATGCCTCGGGGCGCATCAGCGACGACACGCGCATCCGCGCCAGCCTGGGCGGCATCCGCCATGCGCTGTCGCAAGGGGCGCGCGTGATGGTCGCCTCGCACCTGGGCCGCCCGAAGGAAGGCCGGCTTGCACCCGGCGAATCGCTGGCGCCGGTGGCGAAGCGGCTCGGCGAGCTGCTGGGCGCGCCGGTGGCGCTGGTGGCCGACTGGATCGACCGCCCCTTCGACGTGGCACCCGGCGAGGTGGCGCTGCTCGAGAACTGCCGCGCGAACGTCGGCGAGAAGGCCAATGCCGAAGCCCTGGCGCGGCGCATGGCGGCCCTGTGCGACGTGTACGTGAACGATGCCTTCGGCACCGCGCACCGCGCCGAGGCCACCACCGAGGCGCTGGCCCGGCTCGCGCCCATTGCCTGCGCCGGTCCTCTGATGGCGTCGGAACTCCATGCGCTCGGCCGTGCGCTAGCGAACCCCGCGCGGCCGCTGGCCGCGATCGTCGGCGGCGCCAAGGTGTCGACCAAGCTGTCGATCCTCGAATCGCTCGCCGCGCAGGTCGAGTGGCTGGTGGTGGGCGGCGGCATGGCCAACACCTTCCTGCTCGCGGCGGGCCATCCGATCGGCCGGTCGCTGTGCGAGCCCGAGATGGTGGACACCGCGCGTGCCGTGGCCGCGGCGCTCGCGGCGCGCGGTGCGCAGCTTTTCATGCCGACCGACGTGGTCACGGCCACCGAGTTCTCGCCGACGGCGCGCGCGACCGTGAAGGCCGTGGCCGACGTGGCGCCCGACGACATGATCCTGGACTTCGGCCCGGAGTCGGTGGCGCGGCTCGTCGCGATGCTCGGCCAGTGCAAGACCATCGTCTGGAACGGCCCGCTCGGCGTGTTCGAGATCGAGCAGTTCTCGCACGGCACGCGCACGCTGGCCCACGCGATCGCGCGCATGGATGCGTTCTCGCTCGCGGGCGGCGGCGACACCGTGGCCGCCATCAACCAGTTCGAGGTGGAGGAGTGCATCGACTACGTCTCGACGGCGGGCGGCGCCTTCCTCGAATTCCTCGAAGGCAAGAGCCTGCCGGCCGTCAAAGCGCTCCAGGACCGGCGGCATTGACGCCCCCATCACCGATTTTTCACATCCACAGGAGCTTCCCATGGCCATGATTTCGCTGCGCCAATTGCTGGACCACGCCGCCGAGCACCAATACGGCGTGCCGGCGTTCAACGTCAACAACCTGGAGCAGATCCAGGCCATCATGCAGGCCGCGCGCAAGACCGACAGCCCCGTCATCCTGCAGGCCTCGGCCGGTGCGCGCAAGTACGCGGGCGAAGCCTTCCTGCGCAAGATGGTCGAGGCCGCCGCCGAAATGTACCCCGAGATCCCGATCGTGATGCACCAAGACCATGGCGCAAGCCCGTCGATGTGCATGCAGGCCATCCGCTCGGGCTTCACCAGCGTGATGATGGACGGCTCGCTGATGGAAGACGCGAAAACGCCTGCGAGCTACGACTACAACGTGGGCGTGACGAGCCGCGTGGTGGAGATGGCGCATGCGGTCGGCGTCTCGGTCGAGGGCGAGCTGGGCTGCCTCGGCTCGCTCGAGTCGGGCATGGCGGGCGAGGAAGACGGCAGCGGTGCCGAGGGCGTGCTGACGCACGACCAGCTGTTGACCGATCCGCAGCAGGCGGCCGACTTCGTCTCGCGCACCGGCGTGGATGCGCTGGCCATTGCCATCGGCACCTCGCATGGCGCCTACAAGTTCAGCCGCAAGCCGACCGGCGACATCCTTGCGATCGACCGCATCAAGGAGATCCATGCGCGCATTCCGAAGACGCACCTCGTGATGCACGGCTCCTCGTCGGTGCCGCAGGAATGGCTGGCCGTGATCCGCGACTTTGGCGGCGACATCAAGGAAACCTACGGCGTGCCGGTGGAGGAGATCCAGGAGGGCATCCGCCATGGCGTGCGCAAGGTCAACATCGACACCGACATCCGGCTCGCGATGACCGGCGCGATGCGCCGCGCGATGGGCCAGGACCGCAGCGAATTCGATCCGCGCAAGTTCCTCAAAGAAGCGACCGCGGCGGCGCGCGATGTCTGCATCGACCGCTTCCAGGCCTTCGGCACCGCCGGCATGGCGTCGCGGATCAAGCCGGCGGCACTGCAGTAGGCGCGGTGCGGCGCTGCTATTCGAGCAGCGCCCGGTGAACGCGGATCGCCTCGGCCGACACGGGGTTCAGTTCGCCCGGCCCGCCGGCGTCCAGGTGCGCCAGCAGCTCGCGCCGCATGCGCGGTTCCCAGAAGCGCTTCAGGTGCAGCGCGAGGTCATGCAGGGCTTCGCTGCGGTCGGGCATGGCTTCGAAGAAGCTGCCCATCTGGTTCACCATGCGGATCAGCTGGTCGACGTGCATTGCAGAAAACCTCAGGCGTTGGCGGGCAGGCCGTTGAGCCGCCACGGGTGGGTGTAGATGACCAGGTCGTCGCCGCGCACGAAGCCCGCCAGCGTCAGGCCCGCGTCCTCTGCAATGGCCGTGGCCAGCGAGGTCGAGGCCGAAACGGCGGCCAGCAGCGGCACGCGGGCCGCGACGGTTTTCTGCACCATCTCGAAACTCGCGCGGCTGGTCACCGCGATGAAGCCGGTGGAGGCGGGCACACTGCTTCTTGCGAGCGCGCCGACGAGCTTGTCGAGCGCGTTGTGGCGGCCGACGTCCTCGCGCACCAGCAGGGCCTCGCCCTCGGCGCTGCACCAGGCCGCCGCGTGCACGGCGCCGGTGACCTTCTGCAGCACCTGCATCGATGCCAGCTCCCGCATGCCGCGCGCGACAGCGCGGGTCGAAAGCGCCGGGCCCTCGGGCAACGGCGGCAGCGCACGCGTGACATGCGCCAGGCTCTCCGTGCCGCACAGGCCGCAGCCCGTGCGTCCGGCCATCGAGCGGCGGCGCGCCTTCAGCCGCGCGAAGGCCGCGCTTGCCACGTCGAGCTTGAGGGTGATGCCCTCGGGCGCGTATGCTTCCTCGACGCCGTAGAGCTCATTGCGCCCGAGCAGGATGCCCTCGCTGAGCGCGAAGCCCAGCGCGAAGTCGGCCAGGTCGGTGGGCGTTGCAAGCATCACGGCATGCGCAATGCCGTTGAACTCCAGCGCGACCGGCACCTCCACGGCCACCCAGTCGCGGTTGTCGAAGGCCTGGAGCGCGCGCACGCCGCGCACGGGCAGAAGTTCCGCGCTTCCGGGGCGCAGCGGTACGTCGGACAGGTTCACTTGGCGGCCGCCGTTTCTTCGATGCGCTTGCTCAGCAGTTCTTCCTGCAGCGCGTTGAACCGGCTGTATTCCTGCTGCCATTCGGAAGGCTGCATCACCGGCATCACCTGCACCGCGGTCACCTTGAACTCGGGGCAGTTGGTGGCCCAGTCGGAGTTGTCGGTGGTGATCACGTTGGCGCCCGATTCGGGGAAGTGGAAGGTGGTGTAGACCACGCCCGGCTGCACGCGCTCGGTGATGGTGGCGCGCAGCACGGTTTCGCCGGCGCGGCTCCGGATGCCGACCCAGTCGCCCTCGGCAATGCCGCGGTCCTCGGCGTCGGCCGGATGGATTTCGAGCCGGTCCTCGCTGTGCCACTGGTTGTTCTCGGTGCGGCGGGTCTGCGCGCCCACGTTGTACTGCGAGAGGATGCGCCCAGTAGTCAGGATCAGCGGGTACATGCGCGTGACCTTCTCGTCGGTCGGCACGTACTGCGTGATGATGAACTTGCCCTTGCCGCGCACGAACTCGCCGATGTGCATGGTCGGCGTGCCTTCCGGCGCGGCCTCGTTGCAGGGCCACTGCACGCTGCCCAGCTTCGCGAGCTTGGCGTAGCTCACGCCCGTGAAGGTGGGCGTGAGCGCGGCGATCTCGTCCATGATTTCCTCGGCGCTCGCGTAGTTCATGGGGTAGCCCAGCGCGTTGGAGAGCAGCTGCGTCACCTCCCAGTCGGCATAGCCGGCCTTGGGCGGCATGACCTTGGTGACGCGCGAGATGCGGCGCTCGGCGTTGGTGAAGGTGCCGTCCTTTTCCAGGAACGACGCGCCCGGCAGGAACACGTGCGCGTATTTGGCGGTCTCGTTGAGGAACAGGTCCTGCACCACGATGCATTCCATGGCCATCATCGCCTCGGCCACGTGCTGGGTGTTGGGGTCCGACTGGACCACGTCCTCGCCTTCGCAGTACAGGCCCTTGAAGCTGCCGGTGATGGCGGCATCGAACATGTTGGGAATGCGCAGGCCCGGCTCGGCCCGCAGCGCCACGCCCCAGGCGTCTTCGAAGCTGCCGCGTGCGGTGCTGTCAGACACATGGCGGTAGCCCGGCAGCTCGTGCGGGAACGAGCCCATGTCGCAGGAACCCTGCACGTTGTTCTGGCCGCGCAGCGGATTCACGCCCACGCCTTCGCGGCCCACGTTGCCGGTGGCCATGGCCAGGTTGGCGATGCCCATCACCATGGTCGAGCCCTGGCTGTGCTCGGTCACGCCCAGGCCGTAGTAGATGGCGGCATTGCGCTTGCCGTCGTGGCCCTTGGCGAAGAGCCGGGCGGCGGCGCGCAGCTCGGCGGCCGGCACGCCGGTCACGGCTTCCATGGCCTCGGGCGAGTTGGCCGGTCGCGCGACGAATTCGCGCCACTCGTTGAACGACTTGGGCTCGCAGCGCTCGGCCACGAAGGCCTCGTCGACCAGGCCTTCGGTCACGATCACATGCGCCATGGCGCTGATCACCGCCACGTTGGTGCCGGGCCTGAGCTTGAGGTGGTGGTCGGCCTTGACGTGCGGCGACTTCACCAGGTCGATGGTGCGGGGGTCGATCACGATCAGCCGGGCGCCGGCGCGCAGGCGCCTTTTCATGCGCGATGCGAACACCGGGTGGCCGTCGGACGGATTGGCGCCGATCACCATGATCACGTCCGACTTCTCGACCGACTTGAAGGTCTGCGTGCCGGCCGATTCGCCCATGGTCTGCTTCAGTCCGTAGCCGGTGGGCGAATGGCACACGCGCGCGCAGGTGTCGACGTTGTTGTTGCCGAAGGCCGCGCGCACCAGCTTCTGCACCAGGTAGCCCTCCTCGTTGGTGCAGCGCGAGGACACGAGGCCGCCGATGGAATCGGTGCCGTACTTGGCCTGGATGCGGCGGAACTCGCTGGCGGCGTAGTTGACGGCTTCGTTCCAGCTCACCTCGCGCCACGGGTCGGTGATCTTGCTGCGGATCATGGGCTTGAGAACGCGGTCCTTGTGGGTGGCGTAGCCCCAGGCGAAGCGGCCCTTGACGCACGAGTGGCCTTCGTTGGCCTTGCCGTCCTTCCAGGGCACCATGCGGACCACTTCGTTGCCCTTCATTTCGGCCTTGAAGCCGCAGCCCACACCGCAATAGGCGCAGGTGGTGATGGCGCTGTGCTCGGCCTGGCCCAGCCAGATCACCGATTTTTCCTGCAGCGTGGCGGTGGGGCAGGCCTGCACGCAGGCGCCGCAGCTCACGCATTCGGATTCCATGAAGGGCTGGTCCTGGCCTGGCGACACGCGCGACTCGAAGCCGCGGCCGCTGATGGTGAGCGCGAAGGTGCCCTGCGTTTCTTCGCACGCGCGCACGCAGCGGTTGCAGACGATGCACTTGGACGGGTCGTAGGTGAAGTAGGGATTGGACTCGTCCTTGGCGCTCTTCAGGTGGTTGGCGCCGTCGTAGCCATAGCGCACGTTGCGCAGGCCCGTGACGCCGGCCATGTCCTGCAGTTCGCAGTCGCCGTTGGCGGCGCAGGTGAGGCAGTCGAGCGGATGGTCGGAGATGTAGAGCTCCATCACGCCCTTGCGCAGCTCCTGCAGCCTCGGGCTTTGCGTGCGCACCTTCATGCCGGCCTCGGCCGGCGTGGTGCACGACGCCGGATAGCCCTTGCGCCCGTCGATCTCCACCAGGCAGAGCCGGCACGAGCCGAAGGGCTCCAGGCTGTCGGTCGCGCACAGCTTGGGCACCTGCACGCCCGCATCGACCGCGGCGCGCATCAGCGAGGTGCCCTTGGCCACCGTCACCGGCATGCCGTCGATCTCGAGCGTGACTTCCTCGGTGGACTCACGGCGCGGCGTGCCGTGGTCGATGTCTTGCGATGGGTTCAGCATGGGGTGTCTCCTCTCTGTTCGGTCAGGCTGCGGCGCGGTCGGGGGCTTCGATGCCGAAGTCCTCCGGGTAGTGATTGATGGCCGAGAGCACGGGGTAGGGCGTCATGCCACCCATCGCACAGAGCGAACCGTGCAGCATGGTGTCGCACAGGTCGCGCAGCAGGATGACCTGCTGCGGCCGGTTCTGGTTGCTCGTGATCTTGTCGATCACTTCCACGCCGCGCGTGGAGCCGATGCGGCAGGGCGTGCACTTGCCGCAGGACTCGATCGCGCAGAACTCCATCGCGTAGCGCGCCAGCTGCGACATGTCGGCCGTGTCGTCGTGCACCACGATGCCGCCGTGCCCGACCACCGCGCCCACGGCCGCATAGGCCTCGTAGTCGAGCGGCAGGTCCCACTGCGATTCGGGCACGTAGGCGCCCAGCGGACCGCCCACCTGCACCGCCTTGATCGGCCGGCCGCTCGCGCTGCCGCCGCCGAAGTCGTAGAGCAGTTCGCGCAGGCTCAGGCCGAAGGCCTTCTCGACCAGGCCGCCGTGCCGGATGTTGCCGGCCAGCTGGAACGGCAGCGTGCCGCGCGAGCGGCCCATGCCGTAGTGCTTGTAGAAGTCCGCGCCGCGCGCCAGGATGAGGGGCACCGACGCCAGCGTGATCACGTTGTTGATCACGGTCGGCTGGCCGAACAGGCCCTGCAGCGCCGGCAGCGGCGGCTTGGCGCGCACGATGCCGCGGCGGCCTTCCAGGCTTTCGAGCAGCGCGGTTTCCTCTCCGCACACGTAGGCGCCCGCGGCCTTGCGCACGGTCAGGCGGAAGGCGTGGCCCGAGCCCAGGATGTCGTCGCCCAGGAAGCCCGCCTGCTCCGCATGGCGGATTGCCTCGTTCAGCGTGGCAATGGCATGCGGGTATTCCGAGCGAACGTAGATGTAGCCTTCGGTCGCGCCCGTTGCAATGCCCGCGATGGCCATGCCTTCCACCAGCATCAGCGGATCGCCTTCCATCGTCATGCGGTCCGAGAAGGTGCCCGAGTCGCCTTCGTCGGCATTGCAGACGATGTATTTCTGCGGCGCCTCCGCGGCCAGCACGGTCTTCCATTTGATGCCGGCCGGGAATGCGGCGCCGCCGCGGCCGCGCAGTCCGGAGTCGAGCACCTGCTGCACGATTTCGGCCGGTGCGAGGGTGAGCGCGCGGCGCAGTCCCGCGAAGCCTTCGTGCGCCTCGTAGTCGGCCACGGACACCGGGTCGGTCACGCCCATGCGCGCGAAGGTCAGGCGCTCCTGCTTCTTCAGGTACGCAATCTCTTCGGTCAGGCCCAGGTTCAGCGCATGGGCGCCGCCGGAAAGAAAGCCGGCCTCGAACAGGCCCGCAACGTCGGCACCCGTGACCGGGCCGTAGGCCACACGGCCTTGCGGCGTGGCCACCTCGACCAGCGGCTCCAGCCAGAACAGGCCGCGCGAGCCGTTGCGCACGATGCGCACGTCGGCGTTGCGCGCACGGGCCTGTGCTTCGATCTGCCGCGCCACCCGGTCGGCGCCGACAGCCAGCGCCGCGGAGTCGCGCGGGACATAGATGATGGTGGTGGTCATGAGGCGCTCCGTGCTTCCCGGGCGATGTCGTCGAACAGCGCCGGCGTGATGCGCGCATGCACCTCGCCGTTCACCGCGATGGCGGGCGACGAGGCGCACAGGCCGAGGCAGAACACCGGCTCCAGCGAGCACTGGCCGTCGGCCGAGGTGCCGTGCACGCCGCAGCCCAGGCGTTGCTCGGCATGCGCGAGCAGCGCGTCCGCGCCCATCGCCTTGCAGGCCTCGGCGCGGCAGACCTGCACCAGCAGCCGGCCCGCCGGGGCCGAGCGGAAGTGGTGGTAATAGCTCACCACGCCATGTACCTCGGCGCGCGACAGGTTGAACTGCTCGGCGATGAGCGGGACCGCGTCGGGCGGAACATGCCCCAGCGCGTCCTGGATGCCGTGGAGCGCAGGAAGCAGCCCGCCCGGCCTGTCCTTGTGCGCGGCGGCGATGGATGCCGCGATGCCCAGATTGTTCATATGCCTTGAATCTCCTAAAGTTGGAGCTGCGGTACTCGTGGTGGCGCGAGTCTATGGAGAGGCATCGAATGCCACAATATGAAGCGTTCAGCCCAATAAATATGCTTTGGAAAGCCGAAACTCATGCATGAAGTGCACATCAGGCCGCAATGGACCATCCGCCAGACCGACGGCGCGGCCCTGGCGCCGCGGGTGATCGAACTGCTGGTGCAGGTGCTGGAGCACGGCAGCCTTTCGAGCGCCTGCACCGCGTCCGGCGTGTCCTACCGCCATGCCTGGGAGCTGATCCGACAGGGCGAAGCCATGTTCGGCCAGCCGCTGGTGGTGATGCAGCGCGGCAAGGGTTCCAGCCTCACGCCGCTTGGCGAAAAGCTGGTGTGGGCCGACCGCCGCATCACCGCGCGGCTGTCGCCGCTGCTGGATTCGTTGGCCTCCGAACTGGGCGCGGAAATCGAGAAGCTGATTCCCACCGCGCCCACGCTGCTGCGCATCCACGCGAGCCATGGCTTCGCGATCGAGGCGCTGCATGGCTTCCTGGCCGCGGCGCAGGTGCCGGGCGATCTGCGCTACTGCGGCAGCGAGGAGGCCGTGGCCTCGCTGCACCACGGCAGCTGCGACGTCGCGGGCTTCCATGTGCCGCTGGGCGCGTTCGAGGCCGAAGCCGTCGCGCACTACGGGCCCTGGCTCAATGCCGATACGCAGAAGGTCATCGGCATGGCGACGCGGCACCAGGGCCTGATGGTGGCGCCCGGCAACCCGAAGAAGATCTACACGCCGGCCGACCTGGCGCGTTCCGATGTCCGCTTCATCAACCGGCAGGCGGGCTCGGGCACGCGCTACCTGTTCGACCTGCAACTGCGCGAGCAGGGCATCGCGCCCGAGGCCATCAAGGGCTACGAGCAATGCGAGTTCACGCATGCGGCCGTGGCGGCCTTCGTGGCCAGCGGCATGGCCGACGCGGGCTACGGCGTGGAAACGCCGGCGCGCCAGTTCAAGCTGGACTTCATCTCCAACCAGGTGGAGCGCTACTTCCTGCTGTGCGAGGAGCGCTCGCTCGCCGCACCCATCGTGCGGCGGATGCTGGACATCCTGCAGAGCGAGGCCTACCAGAGCGCCGTGAACCGGCTGCCGGGCTACCAGGCGGTGAACTGCGGCCGCGTGCTGTCGCTGCCCGAGGCCTTCGAGTCGCTTCGCCCCGCGCCGGCCGGCAAGCGCCGCACGGCCACGCGGTCCTGACAGCAGGGTCGCTCTTTCGCTGTCAGCCAAAAGCACTCAGCAACGCGTTCGTCGCAACTTCGCGACAAATCAGGCTCAAAAGTAACCATCTGTATGGTTAAATCGCCCGAACTATCGCGAAAGAGGACGAGGGATCTCCATGAAGCTGCTGCTGAGCATCGTGTGCGCCGTTGTTGCGTTGGCAGGGTGCGTCAGCACGCCGCCCACACCGACGCAACCCGGCACCGGAACCGGGCTGTCGTACGTGCCCATGGTCGCCATGGAAGGCGTGGACCGGGCCCGCTACGACAGCGACGTGGCCGATTGCCGCACGGCGGCAATGCGGATCACCGCGCGCAGCGAGACCGGCGACGCCATGTGGCTCGCCCTGGGCCTGGGCCTGATCACTGTCCATGGACAGGGCATCGTGGCCGCGGCCTCGTACACCGGCATTTCGGCCGCGGTGATCGACATGTCCTACCGGCCCAGCGCGGAGCTGATTGCCGAGCACCAGCAGATCGCCGTGGTGCACTGCATGGCCAAGCGCGGCTATCGCAACCTCGACCCGAACGTACGCGACACCTTCTACGGCCATGCCTTCAATCCGGAAGTGGTGATGGCGCCGCGCCGGACCGGGGTCGACACCTACAACGCCGAAGTGCTTGCCAAGGCCGGGCAGTGCAGCATCCAGCCGCGCGCCGAGCTCACCGCCAAGGGCCCGGGCTACGAGGCGTACAGCGTGCCCTGCTCGAACGGCACGGCCTGGGCCGTGCGCTGCGAATTCGGCAAGTGCCGCGTGCTGGGCCAGTCGGCCGTCCGGCGCTCCTCCTGACGGCGCGGGCGCCGCTCGTCACTTGATGAGCATGCCCTTGAGGGCGGGGTCGGCGGGCGGTGCCTTGAGCTTCATCTGCCGCAGGATCTTCATCAGGAGCCGCGCGATCATCAGGTTGCGGTGCCGCTTGTTGTTGGCCGGTATCACGTACCAGGGCGCGTGCTCGGTCGAGGTGGCGCGCAGCGCCTTGTCGTAGGCCTGCTGGTAGGCGCTCCACTTGGTACGCACCTCGAGGTCGCCCACATTGAACTTCCATTGCTTGCCGGGCGTGTCGATGCGCGCCTGCAGGCGTTCGCGCTGCGTGTCCTTGTCGATGTGCAGCATGCATTTGACGATCACCGTGCCGGTCTCGACGAGCAGGCGCTCGAAATCGTTGATCTGCGCGTAGCGCCGCTGGGTCTCGGCCTTGTCGATCCAGCCTTCGACCACGGGCACCAATACGTCTTCATAGTGGCTGCGGTTCCATACCGCGATCTCGCCGCTGCGCGGCACCACCGCATGGCAGCGCCAGAGATAGTCGTGCGCGCGCTCGTCGTCGCTGGGCGCCTTGAAGGCGGTGACGCGCACGCCCAGCGGGGAGGTGCGCGAGAAGACCCAGCGGACGGTGCCGTCCTTGCCGCTGGTGTCCATGCCCTGCAGCACCAGCAGGACCTTGCGGCGGCCCTCGGCGTGCAGCAGGTTCTGCATTTCGTCGAGCTCGATGGCCAGGGCGTCGATCTCGGCGAGCTGGTCGGCTTCGTTGCCGTCCAGGAACGGAGATTCGCCGGGGTCCACCTGCGAAAGTTTGAACTTGCTGTCGACGCGGTACTTCTTGAAGCTGGCCATGAATCCGGACTCCGTGCAAAAGCACGCAGCGTACGCGATCAGCGCCGGGTCAGCGTTCGCTCTCGTCCGGGTCGATGGAAGCGCTCCAGCGGCTGTCCCATTCGGCATGCCGCGCGGCGCCGTCGAGCTCGCGCCGGTCGCGCTTGGTGGGCCGGCCCTGCTCGATGGCCAGCGCCGGTTCGCTGCCCATGCGGCGCTGCTCGCGGATGGCCGCCTGCGCGGCAATGCTCTCGGGCGTTTCTTCGTAGAGCTGCTGCGCCACCGGCGCCGGTCCGCGCTGGCCGCTCAGGCCGCGCACCGTGACGGTTCGCGTCACGGCGCCCAGGCGGATGGCCACCGTGTCGCCGGGCTTGACCTCGCGCGAGGCCTTGGCGATGTCGCCGTTGACCTGCACCCGGTTCTTGCCGATTTCGTCCGCGGCCAGCGAGCGCGTCTTGAAGAAGCGGGCGGCCCAGAGCCATTTGTCGATGCGCAGGCGATCCATAGGTTCAGGCATTGTGGTGGAAGAGAGGCAGCCGCACGACAGCATCGAGGCCGATCACCTGTGCGGAATTTTCCTGCGCGCTGCGGTTGTCGAGGCTGATGCGCCCGCCGAGCGCGAGCACGATCTCGCGGCAGATGGCCAGGCCCAGCCCCGAGCCGCAGGCGGTGTCGCCGGCGGAAAATGGCGCGAACAGGCGCTGGCGCAGTTCGGCCGCAATGCCGGGCCCCTGGTCGCGCACCGTCAGCACGGCTTCCGGGCCGTCCGAGCGCACCATCACCAAAAGGGCGCCGCCGCGCGGGCTCTGCTTGATGGCGTTGTGCAGCAGGTTGCGCGTGAGCTCCTGCAGCATCCATTGGTGCGCGCGCACCGTCACGGGCCCGTCGATGGCCAGTTCGAAGTCCAGCGCCTTGTCGGCGATCAGCGGCGACAGGTCGAGCGCAATCTGGCGCACCACCTCGCCAAGCTCCAGCGGCATCGATTCCGGCCGCTGGCGCAGCTGCTCGACCTTGGCGAGCGACAGCATCTGGTTGGCCAGCGTGGTGGCGCGCTCCACGGTCTGGCTGATCTCGCCCAGCGCCTGCTCGGGCGGCACGTCGCCGCGCCGCGCCGATTGCACCTGCGCCTTGAGCACTGCGAGCGGCGTGCGCAGCTGATGGGCGCTGTCGCGCACGAAGCGCTTCTGGTGGTCGAGCAGGCGCTGCAGCCGGCCCATGACCTCGGTGGTGGCATCGACCAGCGGGCGCAGTTCGCGCGGCGCGTCGGGCGCGTCGATCGGGGAAAGGTCGTCGGCCGCGCGCTTCTCGATGGCTTCGCCGAGCTCGCGCACCGGCCGCGTGGCGCGCTGCACCACCAGCACGGTCACCAGCGCGATCACGCCCATCAGCAGCAGCTGGCGCCACAGCATGTCGACCAGCAGCTTGCGCACCAGCGTTTCGCGCAACTCCAGGGTTTCGGCCACCTGCACCACGGCCATGCCGCGGCCGCGGCCGCTGGCCACGGGCTGCAGCAACACCGCCATGCGCACCGGCTGGTCGCGAAAGCGCGCGTCGTAGAAGTCGACCAGTGCCGCATAGGCCCCGCGGTCGGGGATGCGGCCGCGCCAGAACGGCAACTCGGCAAAGCCCGAGACCATCTCGCCGTCGAGCGCGGAGACGCGATAGAAAAGGCGGCTGCGGTTGTCGGCCTCGAAGGCCTCGAGCGCCGAATAGGGCACGATGGCGCGCAGCCGCGCGTTCTCGTCGTAGCCTTCCACGTCGAGCTGCTCGCCGATGGTCTTGGCCGACGCGAGCAGCGTGCGGTCGTAGGCCGTGGTGGCCGCGGCCAGGCTCTGGCGGTACAGGCTCACGCTGTTGATCACGATGAACAGCGCCACCGGCGCGAGAATGCCCAGCAGCAGCCTCGCGCGCAGCGACAAGGCCCTCTTCATGGCTCGGCGCGCAGCAGGTAGCCCAGTCCGCGCAGCGTCATCAGCGCCGCGCCGGTGCCCGCGAGCTTCTTGCGCAGGCGATACACCACCACCTCGATGGCCTCGTACTGCACGTCGGTCTCGCCCGGGAACACGAGTTCGAAGAGCCGCTCCTTGCTCACCGCGTGGCCGGGCTTCATCATCAGCGCCTTGAGCAGCGCCAGTTCGCGCGGCGTGAGCTCCAGGATGCCGGCGCGGTGATAGATGGCGCCGCTCTCGGGGTCGAAGCGCAGCCCGCCCACCTCCTGCGGGTTCAGGACCGCGTCGGCACCGGCGTTCTGGTGGCGCCGGCGCAGTGCGCGGATGCGTGCTTCCAGCTCGTCAAGGTCGAAGGGCTTGGGCAGGTAGTCGTCGGCGCCGGCGTTCAGGCCCATGATGCGGTCGCCGACCGTGCCGCGGGCCGTGAGCAGCAGCACCGGCGTGCGCAGCCCCGCGGCGCGCGCCTGGGCCAGCACCTGCAGGCCGTCGAGGTTGGGCAGGCTCAGGTCGAGCGCCACCACGTCGGGCTCCAGGGCGCGCCATTGCTCGACGGCCAGGGCGCCGTCGCCGCAGATGCGCACGTCGATCCTGCTGCGGGCGAGGGCGCGCTGCAGGGTGACCTGCATCGAGGGATCGTCTTCGACCAGCAGCAGCTTCATGGGGTGTGGTGGGGGAATGGTACTTCGGTGTTTTCCCCAGTCCGGTGGACAGCCAACTGACAGCAGGGCGGCGCATGATAGCGGCTCAGGTCCAAGTCAGGTTTTCTTTAGTTCTCAGGAGACAACGATGCGTCGCGACACCTTTTTGAAGTCATTGGCCGCGCTGGCCGCCGCCGGAGCCCTGCCGTTGTCGGCACGCGCCGCAGCCAACGTCAAGATGATGATTCCAGCCAACCCGGGCGGCGGCTGGGATACCACGGGCCGCGCGCTGGGCAAGGCAATGACCGAATCCAAGCAGGCCGACACGGTCACCTACGACAACAAGGGCGGCGCCGCCGGCGCGCTGGGCCTGGCCCAGTTCGTGAACGGCTCCAAGGGCGATCCGAACGCGCTCATGGTCATGGGCTCCGTCATGCTCGGCGGCATCATCACCGGCAAGCCGCCGGTCAACCTCTCGCAGGCCACGCCAATTGCGCGCCTGACCACCGAATACAACGTGTTCGTGCTGCCGGCCAATTCGCCCTTCAAGACCATGAAGGACGTGGTCGAGCAGCTCAAGAAGGACCCGGGCAGCGTCAAGTGGGGCGGCGGTTCGCGCGGTTCCACCGAGCACATTGCCGCGGCCATGATCGCGCAGAAGGTCGGCGCCGATCCGTCCAAGATCAACTACGTGGCCTTCCGCGGCGGCGGCGAAGCCACGGCCGCCATCCTGGGTGGCAACGTCACCGTCGGCGGCAGCGGCTACAGCGAGTTCGCCGAGTACATCGCCGCCGGCAAGATGAAGCCCATTGCGGTCACCTCGGCCCAGCGCCTGCCGGGCATCAACGTGCCCACGCTCAAGGAGCAGGGCATCGACGTGGAGATTGGCAACTGGCGCGGCGTGTATGGCGCCCCCGGCATCAGCGCCGAGCAGCGCAAGGCGCTGACCGACATGGTGCTGGCCGCGCTCAAGAGCCCGTCGTGGGCCGAATCGCTCAAGAAGAACGACTGGACGCCGGCCGTGCTGTCGGGCGACGCCTTTGCCAAGTTCGTCGACGACGACTTCGCGAGCCTGCGCGCGATCATGGCCAAGTCCGGGATGATCTGATTTCGCTCGCCCCCAGTCTTCGCGCACTTCGTGTCGCTACGCCAACCCCCTACCGGGGGCAACACCAGAGGCCCGGCGGAGCCGGTTCCTCGGTGTTCCTGGCAGGGGATGGGGGCTCTTTCGAGTAGTGGGGGCTTTCAGCGAGTCCCCGTTCCTTTCCCTGACTGCGGGAGCAAAAAATGACAACTCCAGAATCCTCGGTCTCGCCGCAAGCTGCGGCCACGTGGCCGCAAACATTGGTCGGGGCCGGCGTGCTGCTGACCGGCTTGGCGCTGGCTTTCGGCGCCATCGGCATTTCTTCCGAGGCCGGCTATGGCGGCGTCGGGCCCAACTTCCTGCCCTGGCTGGTGTCGGGCGTGCTCACGCTGTGCGGCGCCTGGATTCTCTGGGAAGCGCGCACCGGCGGCTTTCGCGAGCTCGACGCACCCTCGGGCGCGGAGCATGCCTACTGGCCGGGCTTCGTCTGGGTGTCGGCCGGCCTGCTGCTCAATGCGGCGCTGATCACCATGCTGGGCTTCATCCTGAGCTGCACGCTGTGCTACGTGCTGGCGGTGCAGGGCCTGCGCCGCGCGAGCGGCCATCCCTCGGCCAACCAGCCGCGCACCTGGGCCATCGACCTTGTGACCGGCGCGCTCATCTCGGCGCCCGTGTTCTGGATGTTCACCAAGTTCCTGGCCATCAACCTGCCGGGCCTCACGACCACCGGCTGGATCTGACATGGACATTTTCAACGCACTCATGATGGGTTTCGCCGCGGCGATCACCCCCGTCAATCTTCTCTGGTGCCTGGTGGGCTGCGCCCTGGGCACGGCCGTCGGCGTGCTGCCGGGCATCGGCCCGGCCGTGGCGGTGGCCATGCTGCTGCCGATCACCGGCAAGGTCGACATCACGGCCTCGATGATCTTCTTCTCGGGCATCTACTACGGCGCCATGTACGGCGGCTCGACCACGTCCATCCTGCTCAACACGCCCGGCGAAACCGCCAGCATGGTGACGGCGATGGAAGGCAACAAGATGGCCAAGAGCGGCAGGGCGGGCGCAGCGCTGGCCACCGCCGCCATCGGCTCCTTCGTGGCCGGCACCATCGCCACCGTGATCGTCACGCTGTTCGCGCCGTTCGTGGCCGAGTTCGCCGTGAAGCTCGGGCCGCCCGAGTACTTCCTGCTGATGCTGCTGGCCTTCACCACCGTGAGCGCGGTGCTCGGCAAGAGCACGCTGCGCGGCATGACGGCGCTGTTCATCGGCCTGGCGGCCGGCTGCGTCGGCCTCGACCAGATCTCGGGCCAGGGCCGCTACACCGGCGGCATTCCCGAACTGCTCGACGGCATCGAGATTGTGCTGGTGGCCGTGGGCCTGTTCGCGGTGGCCGAAGTGCTGTACGCCGTGCTCTACGAGGGCAAGGTGGTCGAGGCCCAGAACAAGCTGACCCGCGTGCACATGAGCAAGCGCGACTGGAAGCGCTCGATTCCGGCATGGCTGCGCGGCACCGCCATCGGCACGCCGTTCGGCTGCATTCCCGCGGGCGGCACCGAGATTCCGACCTTCCTGAGCTATGCGACGGAAAAGAAGCTGGCCAAGGATGCCGACGCCAAGGCCGAGTTCGGCACCACCGGCGCCATCGAAGGCGTGGCCGGCCCCGAAGCGGCCAACAACGCCACGGTGACCGCGGCGCTGATCCCGCTGCTCACGCTCGGTATTCCCACGTCGAACACCACCGCCATCCTGCTGGGTGCGTTCCAGAACTACGGCATCCAGCCGGGGCCGCAGCTGTTCACCACCTCGGCCGCGCTGGTGTGGGCGCTGATCGCCTCGCTTTACATCGGCAACGTGATGCTGCTGGTGCTGAACCTGCCGATGGTGGGCCTGTGGGTCAAGCTGCTGAAGATTCCCAAGCCGCAGCTCTACGCCGGCATCCTGATCTTTGCGACGGTGGGTGCCTACGGCATGCGCCAGAGCGCATTCGACCTGTTCCTGCTCTACGGCATCGGCCTGCTCGGCGTGGCGATGCGGCGCTTCGACTTTCCGACCGCTCCCGTGGTGGTGGGCATGATCCTCGGGCCGCTGGCCGAAGCGCAGCTGCGCAATGCGATGTCCATCGGGGAGGGCAGTGCCGTGGTGTTCTTCCAGCGGCCGATGTCGATCACGCTGGTGGTTGTCATTGTGGCTGTGCTGGTGTTGCCGCGGGTTGCGAAGCGGATGAGTGAGCGCAAGTTGGCCAGGCTGGCGGCCTGAGGGTGCTGTTTTTTCCCGGGGCCGGGTCTCGCCCCGGCGGGCGACTTACTTTCTTTTGCTTCGCCAAAAGAAAGTAAGCAAAGAAAAGGCGACCCCACTGTCTGCGACCCTTCGCTGCGCTACGGGCAACCTGCGGTGCTCGCGTTTCGCGGGGTCCGCAGAACTCGCTTCGCTCGGACAGCTGCGGCCCTGATCCGCGAAACGCTGCGCTCCTCGGCGCATACAGAGGGGCTTGGGAACCACACAGGCCTTTGCTTCGCTCGGCCACCAAGCCACCGCGGCGCTGCGCGCCGCGGTGGTTGGAATTGGCTGTTGGTATTGGCTGTTGGATATTGGGGCCGAGCGAAGCGAAGGCCGCCCGCTCCCACCCCTTCTGTATGCGCCGAGGAGCGCAGATGGAGGCGGGATCAGGGCCGCAGCTGTCCGAGCGCAACGCAGTGGAGCGAGTTCTGCGGACCCCCGCCGGAATCGAGCACCGCAGGTTGCCCGCAGCGAAGCGGAGGGACGCAGACAGTAGGGTCGCCTTTTCTTTGCTTACTTTCTTTTGGCGAAGCAAAAGAAAGTGAGTCGCCCGCCGGGGCGAGACCCGGCCCTGGAACCCAAAAAACTCAACGCAACATAGAAGACATCGCCGAACAGCAGTTCAGCATCCGCACAGCCGCTTCCACCGTCTCGGCGGAAAACCGCAACGTGACACCGTCGACGCGCTCGAACGACGGCCATTGGCAGAACAGATCTGCCATCATCGGCGACTGCGTGCGCAGTGTGACCACCTGCGGACCCTTGAACACCAGCGGCCTCGCATTACCGCGTGCAGCCAGCGCCTCGGCCACACCCGCCCGGATGGCGTCGCGCGACTGCTCGGGTGACAGCGACACCCCGCTGTTGAACCCCGTGGCACGCTTGGTCTGCACGAAGGTCGCATGCGGAAAAAGCGCCCGGTTCTCGGCGATGAACACGTCGTCCCCGCTGGCCATCACCACCGGCACGCCATATTCGCCGGCCAGTGCGCCGTAGAGCCCGGCCTCGCCCAGTTCCTGCTCGCCGAGCCGGATGCCGGCAAAGGCAAAGCTGTTGATGGTGTGGGCGAGGATGCCGCGTCCCTGCGCGCGCGAGTGGTAGCCCACCATGCAGACGGCGTCCACGCCTTCTTCCTCCACGCCGGCCACCATGCTCAGGTAGCGCGGCTTGCCCTGCACCACGCGGGCGCGCGCATCGAGCACGTCGGGCGGCATGTTGCGAAAGCCGCCGTGCGAATCGTTGACCAGCACCTCGGTGGCGCCGGCCTCGAAGGCGCCGGCAACGGCTGCGCTGGCCTCGTGCGCCATCAGCAGGCGGGCGCGTTCGTACTCGGGGTTGCCGGGCCGCGCCTGCTCGTGGTGGTAGACGCCCGCAACGCCTTCGATGTCGGTGGAGATCAGGACTTTCATGGGAGGAATGCGGTTGCGCTAAAGAGAAGAAAGGGAAGAGGGCGGCAGCAGTTCCGACAGCGCTGCCCGGTGATTGCCATCGCGGCCTGTCACGGCCGTCGCGCGCCAGAGCGCGTGCAGGATCGCCTGCTCCGTGCTGTCGGCCGCGGCCTGGAAGAGGCCGTCGAGCAACCCGTCGTGCACCATCGCGATGGCCGGCATCGGGCGATCGACGCGGTCGGGCACGGTGTAGGCGGTCGAGAAGGCCAGCACGATGTCGCCGCTGCCATGGCCGAAGACCGAGCCGGTGCGCGCCAGCCCCGCGCCCGCACGCAGCGCGAGGCGGCGCAGCTGGCGCGCATCGAGCGGTGCATCGGTGGCGACGACGATGATGATCGAGCCCTTCTCGGGCTCCCTGGATTCGCGCGTGCCGTGCGCGGCCAGCCGCTCGCCGACCGGATGCCCGGCCAGCACCAGCTGCGGCTGGCGCCCGTAGTTCGCGAGCACCAGCGTGCCCACGGTGTGCAATTCGCCCGCGGGCGCCGAGACGCGCCGCGAGGCGCTGCCGATGCCGCCCTTGAGCTGGAAGCTCGACATGCCGCGCCCCGCGCCGACCGAGCCCTGCGCGAAGTCGGGGCCGGCGCTCTCGAGCGCGCGCAGGTAGTCCGCCTCGGTCACGGCCAGCCGCTGGATGTCGTTGAGAAAACCGTCGTTGCACTCGAAGACCAGCGGATTCACCGTCGGCAGCGACCGGCCGCTCTCGGGGTTGGCCGCTATGCAATGGCGGATCTGCGCCGTGGCCACCGTGCCGACCGAAAACGTGTTGGTCAGCGCAATCGGCGTCTCCAGCACGCCGAGCTCGGCGAGCTGCACCAGCCCCACGCTCTTGCCGAAGCCGTTGAGCACCACGGCGGCGGCCGGTACCTTGTCGCGGAACGGATCGCCCGCATGCGGTCGGATCACCGTCACGCCGGTCTGCACGCTGCCGTCATCGAGCGTCTGGTGGCCGACCGTGACGCCTTCGACGTCGGTGATGGCGTTGCGCGCGCCTTGCAGCAGGGTGCCGATGTAGGGCAGGGAGTTCGCTGGCATCGAATGAATGGGTTATTCGCGGTCGATTTTCGGATCGAGCGCGTCGCGCAGTGCATCGCCCAGCAGGTTGAACGCCAGCACGGTGAAGAAGATGGCCAGGCTCGGGAACAGCGCCACGTGCGGCGAGGTCACCATGTCGGCGCGGGCTTCGCTGAGCATGGCGCCCCATTCGGGCGTGGGCGGCTGCGCGCCCATGCCCAGGAACGAGAGGCTGGCGGCCGTGATGATCGAGGTGCCCACGCGCATCGAAAAATACACGACGATCGACGAGATGGTGCCCGGCAGGATGTGCCGCACGATGATGGTCCAGTCCGAGGCGCCGATGCTGCGCTCGGCCTCGATGTAGGTCTGCTGCTTGAGCACCAGCGTGTTGCCGCGCACCAGCCGCGCGAAGGCCGGCACGCTGAACACCGACACCGCCACCACCACGTTGGTCATGCTGCTGCCGAGAATGGCGACCACGCCGAGCGCCAGAAGAATGCCGGGGAAGGCAAAGAGCACGTCGGAGATGCGCATCACGATGCGGTCCCACCAGCCTTCGTAGTAGCCCGCGAGCAGGCCGAAGGCCGTGCCGACGAAGCCGCCCACCAGCACCGAGAGAAAACCCGCCATCAGCGAAATGCGAGCTCCCATCAGGATGCGGCTGAAGATGTCGCGGCCCAGCGGATCGACGCCGAACCAGTGCGTGGCCGAAGGCCCCGTGTTCAGCATGTCGTAGTCGAAGAAGTTCTCCGCGTCGAAGGGCACGATCCACGGCGCGAACACCGCGACGAACACCAGCAGCAGCACGAACAGCGCCGCAACGATGCCCACGGGCTGCTTCTTGAAGCGGCGCCAGCATTCGCCCCAGGGCGTGCGGACCTTGCCCGCAGTTTGAACCGCCACGACGGGCGGAGTGATCGATTCGGCAGTCACGCCGGTGGCTTGCGTCATGTCGGCTGCCTCACTTGTAGCGGATGGTCGGGTTGATGTAGCCGTACAGCACGTCCACCACGAGGTTGATCAGGATGAATTCGAGCGAGAACAGCAGCACCAGCGTCTGGATCACGGGGTAGTCGCGCATCTGCACGGCGTCGACCAGCAGGCGCCCGAGGCCCGGCCAGTTGAAGACCGCCTCGACCAGGATCGAGCCGCCCAGCAGAAAGCCGAACTGCAGCCCCATCATCGTGACCACCGGGATCAGCGCATTGCGCAGGCAGTGCTTGATGATGACGGTGCGCTCGCGCACGCCCTTGGCACGCGCGGTGCGAACGAAATCTTCCTGGATCACTTCGACGAACGAAGCGCGCGTGAAGCGCGCCATCACCGCGGCCACCGCGGCGCCCAGCGTGATCGAGGGCAGGATGTAGTGCTTCCAGCTGCTCGCGCCCACCGTGGGCAGCCAGCCGAGCTGGACCGAGAAGATCTGCATCAGCAGCATGCCGAGGGCAAATGCCGGAAAGGAGATGCCCGACACGGCCAGCGTCATGCCGAGCCGGTCGGGCCATTGGTTGCGGAACACGGCAGAAACAATGCCGATGCCCATGCCGAAGATCACGGCCCACACCATGCTGGTGATGGTCAGCATCACCGTGGGGAAGAAGCGCTCGCCGATCTCCATCGACACCGGCCGTCGCGTGCGGATCGAAGTGCCGAAGTCGCCCTGCAGCATGTGGGAGAAGAAGCTCACGAACTGCTGGGGCAGCGGCTTGTCGAGCCCGAGTTCCGCGCGGACCATGGCCACGGTCTGCTCGTCGGCCTCCTGGCCAGCGGCAAGTCGCGCCGGATCGCCGGGCAGCATGTGGACGAACAGGAACACCAGCACGGCCACGATGAGCAGCGTGGGGATCAGGCCCAACAGTCGTTTGAGGAAGTAATTCAGCATGGCATATAGGCGATCAGGCCTCTCGGGGCCTTTTGAGGCCCTAGTCGGGAGACACCGCGGAACCGGCTCCGCCGGGCCGCAGGTGTCGCCCCCTTGAGGGGGAGGCGGCTACACGAAGTGAGCCGCTTCGGGGGTGGTCAATTGACCGCGATGGCGTCGATGTTGATGTT
This sequence comes from Variovorax sp. V116, assembly GCF_041154435.1. NCBI lineage: Bacteria > Pseudomonadati > Pseudomonadota > Betaproteobacteria > Burkholderiales > Comamonadaceae > Variovorax > Variovorax sp. V116. Next base: position 3,032,620 of record NZ_AP028661.1, on the reverse strand, counting down.
GCCGTCAGGCATCACGAACACACCCGACAAGCGCTTGGCATGCGCCGACAGGTTCTGCTCCGTGACCATCGGCACGCGCGGCAGGTCCTTGCGGATCTCTTCCTGCGCGGTCTTGTAGAGCGCGGTGCGTTCCTTTTCGTCGACCGTCACCAGCGCCTTGGCCAGCGCGTTGTCCACCACCTCGCTCTTGTAGAACGACATGTTGTTGAGCTTGGGTGCCCAGGCTTCCGAGGCGAACAGCGGGCGCAGGCCCCAGTCGGCTTCACCGGTCGACGACGACCAGCCCGTGTAGTACATGCGGACCTTCGCCGTCTTCGGATCGGGCCATGCATCCACCTGCTCGGTGCGCTGGCCCACTTCGAGCGCCTGCACCTGCAGCTTGATGCCGATCTGCGCGAGCTGCTGCTGCACGAACTGGATGGTCTTCTGGCTGGTCGTGTTGTTGTAGGCGCTCCACAGCACCGACTCGAAGCCATCGGGGTAGCCGGCTTCCTTCATCAGCTCCTTGGCCTTCTTCAGGTCGTAGGGAATGGGCGCCATCTTCTCGGCGTACTTGACGCCCTGCGGCACGATGCCTTGCGCGGGGAAGGCATAGCCGCCGAACGCGACCTTGGCCAGCGCTTCCTTGTTGATGGCGTAGCCGATGGCTTCGCGCACCTTCGGGTTGTCGTAGGGCTTCTGCAGCATGTTGAATGCCAGGAAGCGCGTGATGATCGACGGCGTCGCCACCACTTCGAGCTTCTCGCTCTTCTTCAGCAGGTCGGCCTGCTCATAGGGAATGGGATAGGCGAAGTCGGCTTCGCCGGTCTGCAGCATCGCGGCGCGCGTGTTGTTCTCGAGCACCGGCTTCCACGAGACCGTGTCGATCTTCGGATAGCCCTTCTTCCAGTAGCCGTCGAACTTCTTGGCCTTGACGGCTTCGGTCTGCTTCCACTCGACGAATTCGAAGGGGCCGGTGCCCACGGGGTGGAAAGCGATGTCCTTGTTGCCCCATTTCTTGAGCGCGGTGGGCGAGATCATCGCGGCCGAGGCATGGGCCAGCGAGTTGATGAAGGGGCCGAAGGGCTCCTTGAGCGTGATGCGCACGGTGGTGGGGTTCAGCGCCTCGACCTTGCTCACGCGGTTGAACTGGTTGTAGCGCAGCAGCTTGTTGTCCTGGTTGAGCACACGGTCGAGCACGAACTTCACGGCCTCTGCGTTGAAGTCGGTGCCGTCGTGGAACTTGACGCCGCTGCGCAGCTTGATGGTGTAGACCAAGCCGTCCTTCGACACGTCGTAGCTCTCGGCCAGCACGTTCTGCACCTTCAGGTCCTTGTCGAACTGGAACAGGCCTTCATAGAAGGTCTTGGTCACGGCCGTGGTGATGGTGGTGTTGGTGTTGTACGGGTCCAGCGTTTCGGGCTGGTAGCCGATCGACAGCACCACGTCTTTCGCGGCCAGTGCCGTGCCCGATGCAGCCAGTGCGGCCAGGCCCAGCAGTGCCGATGCCCATCGCAGGGAGGAAGAAGATTGCTTCATGGAAAGAAACTCCAGTCGGTTCGAGAAAAAAGCAGGAGGGCCTGCGGGTTGAAAAAAATCTGCCGGTCGCTCAGAAGGCGCCGCCGATGGCATGCCGTGCCACGAAGTGGCCGGGCGCCACCTGCACCAGCGGCGGCACGTCGGGCTCGTCGCCCACGGCGCGGATCGGGCTCGGGATCTCGCCTTCGAGCAGCGCGCGCGGCTTGTGGCGGCGCGACGGGTCGGCCACCGGAACCGCGGCCATCAGCTTGCGGGTGTAGGCGTGCTGCGGCGCTTCGAACACGGCGCGGCGCGGGCCGATCTCGACGATCTGGCCGAGGTACATCACGGCCACGCGGTGGCTGATGCGTTCCACCACCGCCATGTCGTGCGAGATGAAGAGAAAGGCCACGCCCAGCTCGCGCTGCAGGTCGAGCATGAGGTTGACGATCTGCGCCTGGATCGACACGTCCAGCGCCGACACCGATTCGTCCGCCACCACCACCTTGGGGTTGAGCGCGAGCGCGCGTGCGATCGCGATGCGCTGGCGCTGCCCACCCGAGAACTCGTGCGGATAGCGCTGCGCCACCTCGGGCGGCAGGCCGACCTTCTGCAGCAGCCAGTCGACGCGCTGCTGCGCCTCGGCGCCCTTGGCGATGTTGTGGATGAGCAGCGGCTCCATGATCGAGAAGCCGACCGTCACGCGCGGATCGAGCGAGGCGAACGGGTCCTGGAAGATGAACTGGATGTTGCGGCGCAGCGCCTGCAGCTCGCGCGTGGGCAGCTCGCGGATGTTCTGGCCGCCGAACTCGATCGCGCCGCTCTGGCTCTCGACCAGGCGCAGCAGCGAGCGGCCCGTGGTCGACTTGCCGCAGCCCGATTCGCCGACCAGCGCCAGCGTCTCGCCGGGGTAGAGGTCGAAGCTGATCTTTTCCACCGCATGCACGCGGCGCTTCACGCGGCCGAACAGGCCGCTGCGCACCTCGAAGCGCGTGACGAGGTCGCGCACGCGCAGGATCGGGCCCGCGCCCTCGCGCACGGTGGTCTGCGGCGTGGTGTGGGTGGACGGCACCGTCTCGGGCGTGCCCTCGGTGCGCAGCAGCTCGAACTTGGCGGGCAGGTCGGTGCCCTGCATCGCGCCGAGCTTGGGCACGGCCGACAGCAGCGCCTTGGTGTAGGGGTGCTGCGGCGATGCGAACACCGTATCGGAACTGCCCGCTTCGACCTTGTCGCCGCGGTACATCACGAGCACGCGGTCGGCAATCTCGGCCACCACGCCCATGTCGTGCGTGATGAAGAGCACGCCCATGCGCATCTCCTTCTGCAGCTCGCGGATGAGCTGGAGGATCTGCGCCTGGATGGTCACGTCGAGCGCGGTGGTGGGTTCGTCGGCAATCAGCAGCTGCGGCTTGCACGAGAGCGCCATCGCGATCATCACGCGCTGGCGCATGCCGCCCGAGAGCTGGTGCGGAAAGCGGTCGAGCACGTTGCGCGCTTCGGGAATGCGCACCAGCTCCAGCATGCGCAGGGCCTCGGCGCGCGCGGCCGCGTTGTTCTTGCCCTGGTGGATGCGGATGGCCTCGGCAATCTGCTCGCCGGCAGTGAACACCGGGTTGAGCGAGGTCATCGGCTCCTGGAAGATCATCGCGATGTCGGCGCCGCGGATGTTGCGCATCTCGGTGTCGCGCGCCTGTGCGAGGTCGAGCACTTCGCCATTGCGGCGGCGAAACGCCATGCGTCCGCCCAGGATGCGTCCGCCGCCGTGTTCCACCAGCCGCATCAGCGCGAGCGAGGTCACCGACTTGCCCGAGCCCGACTCGCCGACCACCGCGAGCGTTTCGCCATGGTCGACGTGGAAGGAAAGGTTCTTGACCGCATCGACCGTGCGCTCGGAGGTCGAGAAGCGCACGGTGAGATCGTCGACGGCGAGAACGCGGCCGTCTGGCAGGGCGAGGGAAGGGGAGGACATGGTGCGAGAAAAAAACGTGTGCGTGTCAGGCGAAGATGGCTGTTGCGGGTGCCTCGTCGCCGCGCGCGTGGCCGCGGTACATGCCTTCGGTGTTGAAGGCGAGGCTCAGGTTGCCGTGGCGGTCGATGGCGATCAGCCCGCCGGTGCCGCCGATGGCGGGCAGCGACTGGTGCACCACGGCGTGCGTGGCGGCTTCGAGCGTGGCGCTGCCATAGGCCATGCGGGCGCAGATGTCGTAGGCGGCGGCGACGCGGATGAACATTTCGCCGCTGCCGGTGCAGGACACGGCGGCGGTGCGGTCGTCGGCATAGGTGCCGGCGCCGATCAGCGGCGAATCGCCGATGCGGCCGACGCGCTTGTTGGTCATGCCGCCGGTCGAGGTGGCCGCGGCCAGGTGGCCGTGCATGTCGAGCGCGACCGCGCCCACGGTGCCGAATTTCTTGTCCTCGTCGAGCGGCGGCGTCATGGCCGCGCCTTCGTGGTCCGTCACCACGCGGCCGGTGTCGCGCACGCGGTAGAGCTGCTGGCGCCGCGCCTCGGTGGAGAAGAAGAAGGGCTCGACCATTTCGAGGCCGTGCTCGCGCGCGAAGGCTTCGGCGCCCGCGCCGGCCAGCAGCACGTGCGCGCCGTCTTCCAGCACGGCACGCGCGGCGCGCACCGGGTGGCGCACGTGGCAGACGCCGGCAATGGCGCCGGCCGCGAGCGTGGCGCCGTCCATCACGGCGGCGTCGAGTTCATGGGTTTCCTCGTGCGTGAACACTGCGCCGTGGCCCGCGTTGAAGAGCGGGCACTCTTCGAGCAGTTCGACCGCGAGGCAGGTCGCGTCGAGCGCGGATGCGCCCTTGAGCAACTGCGCCTGCGCGGCCTGCACGATCTTGCGCAAGGCGTCGTGGTAGGCCTGCGCCTGCGCCGCGCTGGTGGTGGCGGCGCTGATGGTGCCGGCACCGCCGTGGATGGCGATGACGGGCGTGATGCTGTTGTTCTTCATGAGGAGGCTTTCTTCTTTTTCCTGGCGGCCCCGGCCGGTGCCGCGCCGGCGGGCAGTGCCGAGGAGACTTCCGCCCGCGGCAGGCCCTGCGCGCCATGCAGCCAGGGCCGCACCGCCTGCAGGATGCGGCTCGCGGACTGCACCGCGCGCGGCGCACGCAGCGCCACCGCGCTGGTCAATGCCTCGATCAGTGCCAGCACGCTGGTTTCGCAGTTCGGCCGATAGCTGGTTTCGGTCTGGCAATAGAGCGCCACGTCGGCCAGCGGGGCGAGCGGCGAACTCGGACGGTCGGTCAGCGCCAGCACGGCGCAGCCCTGGCCCTTGGCGATCTGCGCCAGCGCCACCGTGTCGGTGAGGTAGCGCGGAAAGGTCAGGCCGATGAACAGGTCCTGCGGGCCGGCGTGCGTGAGCGTGCGCGCCGCATGCGTGACGCCGCTGACGCTGGACAGCATCCGCACGTCGTTGCAGCTGCCGTCCAGCCCGTGCTGCAGCAGCCCCGCGAGCCAGGCGCTGGCGCCAAAGCCGCCGATGTAGATCGAGCGCGCCTTCAGGACGCGCTGCACCGCGGCGTCGCAGGCGGCGTAGTCGAGCGACTGGCGCGTGGCCTCGATGTTGCGCCGGCTCTCGTCGAGCGCGGTGGCAAACACCTCGGCCACCGTGGTCGGATGTTCCAGGTTGCCGCGCAGCCGCTCCACCGGCGCCACCAGCGATTCGAAGCCGCGCACGAGCTCGGCGCGGAAGGTGGCGTAGCCGTCGAAATCCAGCGCCCGTGCAAAGCGGTTGGCCGTGGCCACCGACACGCCGACCGCGGCCGCGAGCTCGTCGATCGGCAGCGTGGCGACCTGCAGCGGGTGTTCCAGCACGAAGTCGGCCACCTGGCGGTGCGAACGCGTCAGCCGCGGCAGCGCCTGCGCAATGCGCTGGGCCACGGTGGTGCCATTGGTGTCGACGTTGGTGCTCATGGGGCGGGCGATGCACCTCGAAGGGTGCGCGCAATGAAAATGAATTTACAAATATATGTCAAATAAGAAAATTTTCTGTCATTTTCGAACGATATCGCAAGTAGCGGGCCAGGAACGAGGGGTTTTGGCGTGAAACCAAGGGATTACCCTGACTTCATCTTGGAAGCCCACCATGCGGCTTCTTGACTCTCCCATGGTGTGAAGGCCGAGACTTTGTTCTTTGTTGGCTCTGGAAGGAGAACTCCATGGAACATCCCACGGTACCGGCTGCTGGGGCACGCTTGTCTCTTGCCGAGGTTGTTGCGCGGTCCGGCGCATCTGCGCAACTGCTGCGCGACTGCGAGTCGCTCGGACTGCTCGACGGCATGGCGCGTACCGACGGCGATGGCTGCCGCTATGACGAACGCGCCGTGCCGACGCTGCGCTTCGTGCGAAGGGCGCACGCGCTGGGTTTCGAAACACCGGAGGTCGTCGAGCTGCACGCCTTGTGGCGCGACGGACATCGCGCGAGCTTCGATGTGAAGCGCGTCGCGCTCGAGCGGGCCGACGACCTCGCGCAGCGGATCGAGGAGCTGGCGCACATGCAGCGCCTGCTGGAGCGCCTGGCCCATTGCTGCGAAGGCGACGAGCGCCCGGAATGCCCGATCCTGGATGAGCTGGCCGGGCTTGAGGGGTTCGCCGGCTGCGAGGCGCGGTGAGCCGGCCGGCCCGCGCAGCGGGTTATGCCGCCGCTTTCTCCTTCTGCATGAACACGCTCAGCGGATCGTCGGGATAGTCGCCGAAGCGCTCGCGCCGCGCATAGCCCGCGCGCGCATAGAACGCGAGCGCCTCGGGCTGGTGCACGCCCGTCTCCAGACGGAACACGGCGCATCCGCATGCCGCTGCTTCGGCTTCGAGAAAGCCCAGCACCTTCGCGGCCACGCCTTGCCCGCGGCTCTGTGGGCGCACGTACATGCGCTTGAGTTCGCCGTAGCCGGGGTTCATGACCAGGGCGCCGCAGCCGATGGCCGTGCCGGCCTCGTCGCGCGCGACCGCAAAGAGCACGTGGGCCGCCGACAGCGCTGCAATGTCGATGCCGTAGTGGCTCTCGGGCGGGTACAGCGGCTTCTGGTACGCATCGAGGTCATTGATGAGCTGGATGACGTCGGGTTGGCCGGGGCGTTCGAGGGCAATGTTCATGCGGACGACTTCATTGGTTCACGGAATCTTATGGTGGCCCGGGGGCCAAAAGAAAACCCGCAGAAGCAGGTTTGGGAAAGTTTTGCGGTGGTGGGCGCGTCAGGGCTTTTCGCGGCTTTCCCGGAACCACTTCAACCGGCGCTCTACCTCGTCAGGCGGAAATTTCCCTTCAGCTGCCAGTTTCCTCAGCGCTCGCTCGTGCGCGCGATACAGCGCGTCCTTCAGGAGTGCCATCTTGCGTTCGCCGCAAGGAGCGCAATCGTAGAAGCCCGGTGGACTGGCCGCGAGCTTCATCTTTGCGTCGTACTCTTGGGTGCTGATCCGCCCCGTGGGCTCAACGCCCATGGCGAGGACCTTCCCGTTCTGGAAGGTAACGAGCACGCTCCCTTTACACCCCGTGGTGTCGGTGTTTTCGGGGTCGTAGGCCTTCCATGAAACCCTGCGCATGTGTTGCAAGGCATAGCGGACATCCTCTTCTGTCAGCACGACATCGTCGCAGTCAAGGACGTCCTTGTCTTCCCAGGCAGTTCGGCCTGAAGGTTCTGTGATCTCCACTTTCTGCACATATGCGAGGGGATAGCGCTTGTCGGCTGCCTGCGCTGGAGATGCGAGTGAGGCCAAGATCAGCGCCGCCACGGTCGCGAGAATATGGGTCTTGTTCATGGCGTTGGTACGGGAAGACTCCAGTTTGCGCCTCGCGCTTCCGTTGGATTCTTTCTGCTGACCACGGGATGACGAAAGATTTCACTCGAAGGAATCTGCATGGAATCTTCAAGCGCCTTGACAAGCCAGGAGAGAGATAGATTTTGAGCCGCAGTCGGGGTAGCGAATATGCCGAACTCACCTCGTTGTCTTTCGAGCGTCCACTTTGCTGGTTCACTAATTGGCTTGAAGCCTACCGGCAGCGCTGCCCTGCCAACCATCTCTATCCCGATGGCCTCCATGTTGCTCGGATAACGATCACTGGGCGGCTTGCGCATTTCAATGCGATGCATTCCTTCCACTCCTGCATTCGCATAGTCGCGCAGGTTGCACGGCATTGCGGCCCCTACGGCCAGGCATCTCGCCTTCAGCGGTCCGACGTGATTCGTGCGCTGATAGATTGCCGCGGTCTGATAGATGGTTCCGTCCGTATCGATGAGAAAGTGCGCGCCATTCGCCTTCGGGCGCTTGTAGCTGTTCAATGAAGACGCCGAGGTATCGGCATCGGTCTGATGCACGACGATGCCTGTGATTGCACCGGTTCGCCTGCCTCGTTCGATTTCGGGGCTGCGAGCATTTCTGACTCGCGCGTGACTAATCATTCCGTTTGCGGCAATTTCGACAAGCATGCGGTTCCTCCTGAAAATTTATTAGTTGTCGTTTTCTCTTGAGAGGCTTTTCTTGCAGGAGCAGACGCCGCACAGATCGCCATCTCGCGGCACATGCTACAGGCCTTCGAAGGGGATTCAGTGAAGGCTTTGTTAACTACTCCTGGTCCGCATCAACATGTTCGACAGCGCGGAGTACTGGCACCAGCAGGGATTCCTCGAGCGCAATCCCAATCCCGTCTAGGACGGCGCGAGCCCAAGCACCCAGCGCTCGAAGTGCTCCAGCGCCCCGGAGGCCGGCCGGCCCTCGGGGTAGGCGAAGTAGTAGCCCTGGCGCACCTCCAGGTGCCGGTCGATCGGGATCACGAGCTCGCCGGTGCGCAGCTCGCGCTCGATCAGGATGCGCGGCGCGAGGCCCACGCCCATGCCGGCGGCCGCGGCGGCGGTCACCATGGTGAAGAGCTCGTAGCGCGGCCCGCGCGAGGCGTGCACCGTGTAGTCCCAGCCCTGCTGCGCATACCAGTCGCGCCAGGCATGGGCGCGCGTGCCCAGGTGCACGTGGCGGCAGCGCTCGAAGGCCGATTCGTCCCACGGCCCGTTGGCATCGCGGAAGGCGGGGCTGCAGACCGGCACCATCTGGCCTTCGGAAAAGATCAGCCCGCCCTGGGTGCCGGGCCAGAACTGGTCGCCGAAATAGATGGCCGCGTCGTAGGCGTTCTCCTGGAACGAGAAGGGCTGCGAGCGCGCCGAGAGATTGACGGTGATGTTGGGGTGCCGCCGGCTGAAATCGGGCAGCCGCGGGATCAGCCATTGCGTGGCGAAGGTGGGCACCACGGCCACTTCGAGCACGAAGCCCATGTCGTGGCCGGCGCTGATCTCCTGCGTGTCGCGCCGGATCTGGTCGAGGTGGCGGCGGATGCGCGCCGCGTACTCGCGCCCGGTGTCGGTGAGCGTGAGGCGCCGCCGCACGCGCGAGAACAGCGCCACGCCCAGCCGCTGCTCGAGCGTGGCCACCTGCCGCCCGACCGCGCTTTGCGTGAGCGCGAGTTCGGCCGCCGCGCGGGTGAAGCTCCCCAGGCGCGCCGAGGCCTCGAAGGCCTGCAAGGCACCCAGGTTGGGAATGTCTTTTCTCATCGTTGCTATTCTGCGTGCCGGGCTCGCGGTTTTTTGCGGCGGCTCGCGCGGATTGGATCTGTCGGCGAACAGCAAGAAAGGAATTTCATGCGTCGTGTGGTGATCATCGGCGGCGGTGCCATCGGCTCCGCCATCGCCTATTTTCTCAACCGGGATCCGCAGGAGGAGCCGTTCGACGTCACCGTGGTCGAGCGCGATTTTTCTTACACGCAGGCCTCGTCGGCCTTGTCGGCCAGTTCGATCCGGCAGCAGTTCTCGAGCGCCATCAACATCGAGATGTCGCTCTACGGCATCGACTTCTTCCGCCAGCTGGGCGAAAACCTGCGCGTCGGCGACAACGTGCCCGACATCGGCCTGGTCGAGCCGGGCTACCTGTACCTGACGCCGCCGGAGGGCGTCGAGGTGCTGCGCGAGAACCACGCGGTGCAGAAGGCGCACGGCGTCGATGTGGTCCTGCTGGCGCCCGACGCGCTGCAGGCGCGCTTTCCATGGATGTCGGCCGAGGGCATTGCGCTGGCCTCGCTGGGCCTTTCGGGCGAGGGCTGGTACGACGGCTACAGCCTGTTGCAGGCCTTTCGCAAGAAAGCCATTTCGCAGGGGGCGCGCTATGTGCAGTCGCAGGCCACGGGATTGAAGCGCAGCGGCCGCGTGGTGGCGGGCGTGGAACTGGACATCGGCAACGTGCTGGAGGCCGACGTGGTGGTCAATGCCGCCGGCGCCTGGGCCGCGAGGGTGGCGGGCTGGGCCGGCATCGATCTGCCGGTGCGCGCGCGCCGCCGCATGGTGTTCAGCTTTTCGTGCCCCGAGACCCTGCCGGGCTGCCCGCTGGTGATCGACACCTCGGGCATCTGGCTGCGCCCCGAAGGCCGGCGCTTCATCTGCGGCTTTGCGCCGCCCCAGGACCGCGACCGCGACGACGCACCGCTCGAAGTCGACTACCGCGTCTTCGACGATTTCATCTGGCCCGCATTGGCGCGCCGCGTGCCCGCCTTCGAGGCCATCCGCATGACCGGCGCGTGGGCCGGCTACTACGAGATGAACCTGTTCGACCACAACGCGATCCTGGGCCTGCATCCGGACTGCGACAACCTGTTCTTTGCCAACGGCTTTTCCGGGCACGGGCTCCAGCAGTGCCCGGCGGCGGGGCGCGGCGTGGCGGAACTCATCCGTTATGGCAAATACCGCAGCCTCGACCTGTCGCCGGTGTCGTTCGCGCGGATTCTGGAGAACCGGCCGCTCGTCGAGAAGAACGTGATCTAGCCTCGGCGCGGGTGGAGGCGTACGATCTTTGCAAGCAAGTGAGGGTCTCATCATCATGACTGCACAGGCATTGATCGACACCGCCCGGGCGCTGGTCGCCGGCGACAAGGGCTTGCTCGCGATGGACGAGAGCAACGCCACCTGCCACAAGCGCTTCGCCAAACTGGGCATTCCGCAGACCGAGGACGCGCGGCGCGACTGGCGCGAGTTGATCGTCACCGCGCCGAACCTCGGCGCGTCCATCAGCGGCGCCATCCTCTTCGACGAAACCATCCGCCAGCGGACGAAATCGGGCGCGTCCTTCGTCTCGGTGCTCAGCGGCGCGGGCATCATTCCGGGCATCAAGGTCGACACCGGCGCGAAGCCGCTGGCGGGCCACCCCGGGGAGACAGTCACCGAAGGCCTGGACGGCCTGCGCGAACGGCTGGCCGAATATGCAGGCATGGGCGCGCGCTTCGCCAAATGGCGCGGCGTCATCACGCCCGGCCCCGGCCTGCCAGCCGTGCATGCATCGAGGTCAACGCCCATGCGCTGGCCCGCTACGCAGCCTTGTGCCAGGAGGCCGGGCTTGTGCCCATCGTCGAGCCCGAGGTGCTGATGGAAGGCGACCATTCCCTCGCGCGTTGCGCGGAAATCACCGAGGAGACGCTGCATGCGGTGTTCGCCCAGCTGCGCCTGCAGGGCGTGCTGCTCGAAGGCATGCTGCTGAAGCCCAACATGGTGCTGCCCGGGCAGGACAGCCCGAAGCAGGAGAGCGTGGAGGAAGTCGCCGACGCCACGGTGTCGTGCCTGCGGCGCACCGTGCCCGCGGCCGTGCCGGGCGTTGCCTTCCTGTCGGGCGGGCAGTCGGCGCAGCTGGCATCGGCCCGGTTGAATGCCATGAATGCGAGAGCCGGTTCGCGCCTGCCGTGGGCGCTGGCGTTTTCGTATTCGCGCGCGGTCCAGCAGCCGGCGCTCGACGCCTGGAAGGGCGACGCCGCCAACATTGCCGTGGCGCAGCAGGCGCTGGTGCACCGTGCCCGCTGCAACCAGGCTGCGCGCCGCGGCGCCTACGATGCGCGGGCCGATGCGCCGGTGCCCGGCTGAGGGGCTTCAGCCGCCCTTTGCCGCATTCACCAGCACCGGCGTCGGCCGGTAGCTTTCGGGAAAGAGCTTCTTCAGGTCGTCGATCTTGGGCAGGTCGTTGAACACGATGTACTCGTGGCTCGGATGGCGCGTGAGGAAGTCCTGGTGGTAGGCCTCGGCCGCATAGAAGGGCTTCGACATTTCGATGGTGGTGGCCAACTGCCTGTTGAAGGTCTTCGCCTGGTTCAGCTGCGCGATGTAGGCCTTCGCAACGCGGGCCTGTTCAAGGTTCTCGGCAAAAACGGTGGAGCGGTACTGAGGGCCGACGTCCGGCCCCTGCCGGTTGAACTGGGTCGGGTCGTGCGCCACCGAGAAATAGATCTGCAGCAGCTTGCCGTAGCTGATCTGCCGCGGGTCGTAGGTGATGCGCACCGCCTCGGCATGGCCGGTGCGGCCCGAGCCCACGTCCTCGTAGCGCGCCGTCCTGGCGTCGCCGCCGGCGTAGCCCGACACGGCGTTGTTCACGCCCTTGACGCGCTGGAACACGCCCTGCACGCCCCAGAAGCAGCCGCCGGCGAACACGGCGGTGTCGTACTTCAGGGTGGGCGGGGCCGTGAGGTCGACCGCGGCCGCCGGCACGCGCCGGGCCGGCTCTGCGAACGAAGGTGCGGCATGCCAGGCCAGCACCGCGGCGGCGAGCATGCCTGCGGTGAGTGCGGGGAATCTCATGTGCTGTCCTTGAAGGAGGCTTGGAGGCCAGGCCGGTGGAAGCGACATTGCCGCCGATTGCGGCGGGCGTCAATGCCGCGTACCCCTGCTGCTTACTTCTTCATCTCGTCCTTGCCCATCGCGTCCTTGGACATGCCGTCTTTCTTCATGCCGTCCTTGGACATGGCGTCCTTCGCCATCGAATCCTTCTTCATGCCGTCCTTGGCCATGGAATCCTTGGCCATGCCGTCCTTCGCCATGTCGTCGGCGGCGAAGGCCGAGGCGCCGGCAAAGGCGATGCAGGTTGCGAACAGGGTTGCAGTGAGCTTGTTCATTCGGAATCTTCCAGTTGAGGTTTCATTTTCAAGAGAATGGCGCGGTCCCACTGGGAACACGGCCTCGCGCTTTCATCGGCAGTCGAGCCGCACGGGTGCGGCTCAGCTCCCTCCGAACCAGTTGTAGCCCTGGTCTTCCCAGTAGCCACCGGAATAGGTGTTGGTGACGAACATCGCCTTGATGTGCTTGGGGTTCTTGTAGCCAAGCTTGGTCGGCATCCGCAGCTTCATCGGAAAGCCGTACTTGGGCGGCAGGGGCTGGCCGTCGTAGCTGAGCGTGAGCAGCGTCTGCGGGTGCAGCGCGGTCGGCATGTCGATGCTGGTGTAGTAGTCGTCGGCGCACTTGAAGCCGACATACCTGGCGGTGGTGTCCGCGCCGATGCGGCGCAGGAAGTCCGCAAAGCGCACGCCGCCCCACTTGCCGATCGCGCTCCAGCCCTCGACGCAGATGTGGCGCGTGACCTGGTCGTGCTGCGGCATGGCGCGCAGCTCGGCCAGTGTCCAGCTGCGCCTGTCGGCGACCATGCCTGTCACTTCGAGCTTGTAGCCGGCCTCGTCGACCTCGCGGACCTCGTCCTCGCCGTAGTAGGCATTGAACGGGAAGGGCCGGGTGATCATCGATTCCGGGTAGGTTTCGGCGAGCTGCGTCGGGCTGAAAATGAGGCCCTGCACCTTGTCATTGAAGCGCGAGATCTTCGAGAGCGCCGCTTCCACATGGCTGTCGTCGCTGATGCTGCATCCCGTAAGCAGCGAAAGGCCGCCGAGCGTCAGCGAGCGCTGCAGGAAGGCGCGGCGCGCGGGCTGGTCGAGCTGCTTCGCGATCAGTGTGCGGGCCTCGCGCACCACGGCGTCGGCATCGACGCCGGTCATCTTTGGGGCTTTGAAGATTCTCATATCAGGCTTTTGGCGCGAGGCCGCGGATCATGGTGAGAAGGGTGCGGGGCACCAGCGCCACCATCACCAGGTGTAGGGCGACGAAGGCGACCAGCGAGGCCATGCCGAAGAAGTGGATGCGGCGCGCAAATTCGTAGCCGCCCAGCAAGTCGCGCAGCACGGCGAACTGCACGGACTTCCACAGCACGAGGCCCGAAAGCACGATCACGGCGATGTCGAGCATCACGAACAGGTAGGCCAGCTTCTGCACGCTGTTGTAGCGGCGCGGGTCGGCATGCGAGAGCCGGCCCTTGAGCGCGGCCAGCGCGTCGTGCCAGACACCGGCCGGCGTGACCGGAAAGAACCTGGCGGCCAGCCGGCCGCTCGCGATGTTGATCGCCAGGTAGACCAAGCCATTGAACACCAGCAGCCACATGGCCGCGAAATGCCATTGCAGCGCACCGCCGAGCCAGCCGCCCAGCGTCACCGCGCCCGGAAAGCGGAATTCAAAGAGGGGCGATGCGTTGTAGATGCGCCAGCCGCTCGTCACCAGCACCAGCACCGCAAGGGCATTGAGCCAGTGCGTGATGCGCATCCACAGCGGGTGGATGGGGCGGGCATCGGGTGCGGTGCTTGCGATGGCGGTGCTGGTCATGGAGCCGATTCTTGGGCGCACCCCATGGCCGATTCATCACGCAGAGTTCAATTAATCGTGATAACTCCAAAAGCCGGTTGGCGGGACAATCGGTGCCATGGACACTGCCAAACGCGTGCTGATCGTCGAGGACGACGCCCACATCGCCGAACTGCTGCGCATGCACCTGCGCGACGAAGGCTATGTGATCGAACACGCCGCGGACGGCCACACGGGCCTGCGCGAACTGGAGCGCGGCCATTGGGACGCGCTGGTGCTCGACCTGATGCTGCCCGGCGTGGACGGCCTCGAGATCTGCCGCCGCGCCCGCGCCATGGCGCGCTACACGCCGATCATCATCATCAGCGCACGGTCGAGCGAGGTGCACCGCATCCTTGGCCTGGAGCTGGGCGCCGACGACTACCTGGCCAAGCCCTTCTCGGTGCTGGAACTCGTGGCACGCGTCAAGGCGCTGCTGCGGCGCACCGATGCGCTGGCGCGCAATGCGCGCCTGGAGTCGGGCAGCCTCACGCTGGGCAACCTGGACATCGATCCTGTGGCGCGCGAGGTGCGCGTCGATGCCAGGCTGATCGAGCTCACGCCGCGCGAGTTCGACCTGCTGTACTTCTTTGCGCGCCATCCGGGCAAGGTGTTCTCGCGGCTCGACCTGCTCAACCAGGTCTGGGGCTACCAGCACGACGGCTACGAGCACACGGTCAACACGCACATCAACCGGCTGCGCACCAAGGTCGAGGCCGATCCGGCCGAGCCGCGGCGCATCCTGACCGTCTGGGGGCGGGGCTACAAGCTCTCGCCCACCGGAGCCGGCGAGGAAGGGGGCGCGTGATGGCCTGGGCCAGTTGGGCCACGCTCTCGCGCCGCCTCTCGGTGGTGTTCGCGCTGCTGCTGCTGGCCTGCTGCGGCGCCTCGGCCTGGCTGCAGGTGCGCGCGAGCGGGCTGCACGGGCAGGAGGTGGTGCAGCGCCTGTCGATGGGGCTGGCGGCGCACATCGCCGAGAACTCGGAGCTGATGCGCCCCGGCGGCCTCAACCAGGCCGCGGTGAAGGACCTGTTCGACAAGCTGATGGCGGTCAACCCCGCCGTGGAGGTCTACCTGCTGGGGCTGGACGGCCGCATCGAGGCCCAGGCCGCGCCGCCCGGGCACCTGAAGCGCGACCGTGTGGCACTGGAGCCGATCCGCAAGCTCCTGTCGGGTGCTGCGCTGCCCATCGTGGGCGACGATCCGCGCAGCGCGGATGCGGCCAAGGTGTTCAGCGCCGCGCCGCTCAAGGTGGGCGGACGGGATGCGGGTTATGTCTACGTGGTGCTGCAGGGCGAGGACTACGACGCGCTGGCGGCCAGGCTCGCGGCCGACAACCTCTTGCGCACCACGCTCTGGTCGATGGCGCTGGTGGCGTTGCTCGGCCTCATTGCGGGCCTGGCGGCGTTCCGGCTCATCACGCGGCCGCTGCGCGAGTTGACCCAGGCCGTCAAGCGCTTCGAGACCGAAGGCCCGGCTTCGTCCGGGGGCGAGGCGCCCACCCTTGCGCGGCTCTCGCGCGGCGGCGACGAGATCGCGCTGCTGGGCCAGGCCTTCACGCAGATGACGCGCCGCATCGCCGAGCAATGGCGCGAACTCACGCTTTCGGACCAGCAGCGCCGCGAGCTCTTCGCCAACATCTCGCACGACCTGCGCACGCCGCTCACTTCACTGCACGGCTATCTCGAAACCCTGCTGCTCAAGGCCGGCTCGCTGAGCGAAGAGGAGCGCCGGCGCTACCTGGAAATCGCGCTCGGCCAGAGCCGCAAGGTGGGCCGGCTCGCACAGGAGCTGTTCGAACTGGCGCGGCTCGAATACGGCGTGGTCAAGCCCGAGAAGGAGAACTTCGCGCTGGCCGATCTCGTGCAGGACGTGTTCCAGAAATTCGAACTCGCGGCCGAGGCGCGCCACCAGCAGCTCAGGCCCGACATCGCGCCGGGCCTGCCGGTGGTGTCGGCCGACCTCGGGATGATCGAGCGCGTGCTGACCAACCTGCTGGACAACGCCATCCGCCACACGCCGGCCGGCGGCCAGATCGAGGTGCAGCTGCGGCCCGCCAGCTCGGGCGTGGCGGTGCAGGTGAGCGACACGGGCCCGGGCATTCCGGGCGAGCTGCAGAAGGGGCTCTTCGTGCGCCCGGTGTTCTTGAGCGGGGCGCGCAGCGACGGTTCCGGCAGCGGCGGGCTGGGCCTGGTGATCGTGCAGCGCATCCTGCAGCTGCACGGCAGCGACATCCGGCTCGTGCAGCAGCCCGACAAGGGGGCGGTGTTCCGCTTTCAGCTAGGCGGCGCCACGGCCGCCTGAAGCGCCTCAGGCTTCGGGGCCGACGTGCCGGTTCAGCCGCTCGATGAGCCCCGGCAGGTCGAAGCCCTGCGACGCCACCGACTTGGGCAGCGCATGGAAGAGGCGCGGCATCAGGTAGATGAGCACGAAGCGGTCGTCCTGCCGCCACTTGAGCACGTTCGCCCAGACGATCCGGCTCTCGCCGTGCGGGGCGCGAAGGCGCAGTGCGTCGTCCAGCAGCTCCGCAGAAAACTCTTCGCGGATCGCCTTGTACTTGCGGTAGTGCCGGCGGGCCGTCATCGGCATGACGAAAACGCGCATGGCCAGCAGCACGCCCGCGCCGCCGGCCAGGCCGCCCAGCGCGCTCGCCTGGACCTGCCGCGTGCCGAAGACCGCCGCCAGCACGAGCAGCACGGCCGCGGCCCCCAGGAGCCAGCGCGCCGTGCGCGGCAGGCGCGCGTAGAGCTTCATGGCGTCGACATAGTCGTCCTCGGAGATCCTGAATGTCGCGGTCATCGTGCAGCGCTCATGGGTGGCCTGTGGGTGGAGGCGATGCTACAGCGCGGGCGCCCAGCATCTACCGATCCACCTGCCGGTCCCGCCGCTCAGGGCGGGCAGGGGCGTGCCGCGGCTGCGCCGGGACGCGTCGCCTTGCTGGTGGGGCTTTCGTCCAGCGTGCCGAGCGGGCGCGTGAACGTGCAGCCGTAGGCCGGGTCCGCCACCGTGGCCGCGGTGACCACGTCGTCGCCCGCCGGCTTCACGCCGTCGCGCTCCCACTTGACCATCGCGTCGAAGGCCTCGACCTGTTCGGCGATCGTGAAGTCGCAGTGCGAGATGCCGCGCACGGCGCGCTGCACCAGCCAGCCGCCGTTGCCCTTGGCCGCCACGCGCTGGTGGTAGATCTGCTCCATGCTGAAGGGCACGTACAGGTCGCCCAGCGTGTGCAGCGTGACCACCGGAATCCTGAACTCGCCATTGGCCTTGGGAATCCAGCGCAGGCCGTCGGTGCGCAGGCGGTTGGCATCGGCCGCCGCGGTCAGCTTGAGCACCGAGGTGTTCAGCGCCGTGGTGCCCGGCACGTCGCCGTCGATGGTGTAGGTGAAGCGGTTGGTGTCGAGCGTGCTCCGGTTCAGGATGCCGTTGACCGTGCCATCGCTGCCGAACACGCCCCATACCGCTGCGAACGAGCCGCCCTGCGTGAAGCCCAGGTCGAACATCGGCCGCTCGCCGCCCGTGAGGTTCTTCACCACCGAGCCGAACTTCAGGCCGGTGGCCGTGGGCGTGCCTGGGAACGCGGTGTACAGCGTGCCCGTGACCTGCGCCCGGATGTCCAGCCAGTTGACGCTCGGGTACTTGGGCAGCCCTGCCAGCGCCTGCGCGGCGACCTGCGCGCCCGCAAAGTAGTCGAACAGCTCGGTGTCGCCCATCACGCCGCACATCGGCACCGCGCCGTGGTACTTCATCTTGTGGTTGGCGGTGGCGTAGGCCTCGTCCTCGATGGCTGCCGCCGTGATGTGGCCGCCCATCGAATGGCCCGTGATGTAGATCCTCGAAGGCGCCGCGAGCTCACGGCCGTTGGCCTTGGCGATGGCGTTGAACTGCAGGGCCAGCGCGTTGGTGTCTTCCACGCCCGCGCGCACGTCGTAGAAATTCTTGCTGTAGCTCGAGGCGGCCCAGGCGTAGCCGTTCTGGATCAGGAAGCGGCGGATGGAGGGGTTGTTCACCTGCAGCAGGTTGCTTTCGCCGGCGTAGCCATGCGCGTACATCACGAGCTTGCCGTTCCAGTTGGCGGGCACCTCGACGCGGTACTGCGCGCCGCCGAGCATGCCGGCCCAGCGGCTGGTGGTGGTGTTGTCGACGGTGTCGCTGGCGTCGGAGGCGAGCGCCGCGAAGGTGGTGGCCGCGGGATCGGCGGGCGCGAAGGAGTTGCGGCTGTCCTGCAGGCGGGTTTCTTCGGGCGGCGGGGGAGGTGGAGGAGGCGGTGCCGGCGGCGCGGGTGCCGGAGCCGGCGGCAATGGCATGAAGGCAAAGCCGTTGCCGCCGCCGCCTCCGCCGCAGGAGGCGACGGCCAGGCTGGCTGCAAGGGCAAGAAATGTCAGGCGTGCGGAATGCATGGGATGTCTCTCTCCGTTCTTGTGGTGTTGGGAAGAAGCCCGGCGCAGCGCAGCCTCGCGCGGCCGTAGAGAACGACCGTGCTATTTCGCTGGACCGGCGGCGCAGCGTAGGGGCGTTGCCGGGCGCACCGGCCCGGGCTTTCCCGTAGCTGCTATCTCCTGCGCGACACCCGCGCGCGCTGCGTCAGCCCTTGCGGCGCGTCACCACCACGGTGGCTTCGAGGCCGTCATAGGCCTCGGCATCGCCATACCAGCTGCCCGAGATCGGCGCGGCCTGCGCCGGGTCGCGCGTGACGCCGACGCGGATCAGCTGGCCGCTGCCCATGAGGTTGTTGGTGGGATCGAAGGCGAGCCAGCCGATGCCCGGCAGGTAGGCCTGCAGCCAGGCGTGCGTGGTGCCGGCGCCGGTCATCGATTCGCCGGGCGCCTGGGCCGCGCGGTCGAGCGCGGCGTCGTACAGGTAGCCCGAGACGAAGCGCGTGGCAATGCCCAGGCGCCGTGCGGCCTCCATCATCAAGAGCGCGTAGTCGCGGCAGCTGCCGCTGCCCAGCGCCAGCGTCTGCAGCGGCGTTTGCGTGCCTTCCTCGTCGCGCGCCTTGTATTCGAGGCTCTGGCCGATGTGCGCGTTCATGCGCGCGAGCACTTCGCGCGTGCTGTTGGGCTGGTCGGTGTGCAGGAACTGGTGGGCCCAGCGGATCAGCGTGCCGTTGGCATCGTCGTCATGGTGCGGGCGCAGGTAGTGCTCGAGGTCGAGCCGCTCCTGCACCGAATAGGCGAAGGGCAGGAATTCGGCGGCCGGATCGAGCGCGAGCTGGTCCTGCTGCGCCGGCACGTGCTCGATGGTGAAGGAGCACACGATGCGCAGCTCCGTGGCCTCGCCCATGGGCTGCACCAGCGCGACCGAGTTCGAATGCGGGTCCTGGATCAGCCGGGTGAACGACTCGGGGCTCACCTGCAGGTCGGTGGCGAGCACGCGCAGGTCGTGGCTGTCGCGCGGGCGGAACATCACCCGGTGCAGACCGAAGGTGACCGGCTTCTTGTAGCGGTAGACGGTGGTGTGCGTGATGTCGTATTGGATGGCCATGCGCTGCATTCTGGGGCCTTGGCGCGGTAGCGCCTACGCTTGCGTTCGCGCGGTCGAGAGCGCCTTGGCCAGGTTGGCCGGCAGCGGCAGCGGTTCGCCATGCCATTGCGCGGCCAGCAGTTCGGCGCACAGGGCCGCGAAGCTCAGGCCGCGCGAGCCCAGCGCGGTGCAGGCCCAGGGACTTGGCGCACCGGCTGCACCATCGGCATCGAGCGGGCCGACCAGCGGCCGGCGGTCGCCCGATGCGCAGCGCACGCCGACCCAGGCGTGGACCTGGCCGCGATCGAAGCTCGCGGCCAGCGCGGCGGCCGCGGCGGGATGCAGGCGCGCCAGGCGCTCGCGGTTGGCGGCGGCATCGGCGCCGTTCGGCTCCAGGTTGGTGCTGTCGCGGTCGAAGGTGGCGCCGGCCAGCCAGAGCTCGGTGCCGTCGCCGTCGGCGGGTACGTGCGCGATCAGGTGGCCGTCGCCATTGACGGGTGTCGGGGGCAGCCCGTCATCCGCCGCCATCGCGCCCCACATGACCTGGCCGCGCACGGGCTGCAGCGGAAGCCCCAGTGCGAAGCGGCCCGATTCGAAGCCCGCGGCGATCACCACGCGCTCCGCTTCGGCCAGCAGCCGGTCCGCCGCATCGAACAGCTGCCACGTGCCGCCGCCTTGCGCCATGCGTGCGACCCGTGCGTTGCCGCGGAACTCGATCCCTGGCAGGCGCAGCCAGGCCGTGATCAGCCGCTGCGGCCGCACCCAGCCCGCGCGCGCATGCCAGAGGGCCGGTGCATCGGCCGGCAAGCGGGCCTCTGCCAATTGCGCGGCGCTTGCGGGCCACGATTCATTGGGGCCGCTGTCGCTCCACCCGGCGGGCACGCGCGTGTCGCCTTCGGGCCGGCGCTCCAGCACGCCGCTGGCGCGCCAATCGCGGCCTTCCTCCAGCAGGCGTTCCAGTTCATGCCAGGTCGCGCGGATGCCGGCGCGCGTGAGCCGCGACAGCAGGGCGTCGTCTGGCGAGACATGCGGCGCCATCACGCCAACCGGCAGTCCGGACGCACCGGCGGCGGGGCGGTCCGCCGCATCCAGCACCGTGACCTGCCATCCGCGCCGCGCCAGGCTGGCCGCCACGGCCGCGCCGGCCAGCCCGGCGCCGATCACGGTGCAGCGGCCCGGTGCTTCGACGTGCCCGGGCGCGGGGCCGCGGCGGCGCACCGTCCAGGCCGGCGCAAAAACGCCGCCCAGGCAGTCGCGCTTGGGCGGCAGTCCCGGCCGCCTTTCGAGCTGGAAGCCGTTCTGCGCCAGCGCATCGCGCACCGCACGGGCATAGGTCCAGGTGGCAAGGCCGGTGCCCTGGCGCGCAAAGCGCGACACCGCCTTCAGCGTGTCGGGCGACCACATGGCGGGGTTCTGCTGCGGGCTGAAGCCGTCCAGGAAGAGGCTATCGGCCTCGAAGCGCTGGGCGCGCAGCATCGGCTGCACGTCGCCGATGCACAACGTGAGCAGCACGCGGCCGGCGTCGAAGGCCAGCCGGTGAAAGCCCGGCAGCAGCCCGTGCCACTGCGCCGCCAGTTCCCGGGCCAGCGGCATCAGCTCGGGATAGGCCCCGGCGGCGCGCAGCAGGTCTTCAGGCCCGACCGGGTACGCCTCGACCGAGACGTAATGCAGCATCCGCGGCCGGTTCGCATCCGCGCGCCAGGCCTGCCAGCTTGTCAGGAAATTGAGGCCAAGCCCGAATCCGGTTTCGAGAATCCGCCATTGCGGCCGTCCGGACCAAGCGCCGGGCAGGCCGCAGCCGCCCAGGAACACGTGGCGCGACTGCGCCAGCGCCCCGGTTTCGGTGTGATAGATGTCGCCGAAGCGCTCGCTCAACGGCACGCCGTCGGCGCGCCAGGCGACGGGCTCGGCGGCCAAGACGGGCTCAGTTCGAGGGGGGAACGTAGCCCTGCGCCACGTCGGCGCCTTCGCCGAAGAAGTGCTTTTCCATCTGGCGGGCCAGGTACTGGCGGGCGCGCAGATCGGCCAGGTTCAGCCGGTTTTCGTTGACCAGCATGGTCTGCTGCTTGAGCCAGGCGGCCCAGGCTTCCTTGCTGACGTTTTCCCACAGGCGCTTGCCCAGTTCCCCGGGATAGGGCGGGAAGTCGAGCCCTTCGGCTTCTTTGCCGAGCTTGATGCACTGAACCATGCGTGCCATTTTTGATTGCCTCTGGTGGGGAAAGCGGTTGCTTAGTTGATTTGGCTATTTAGAACTGAAAACTCGGTCGTTCCAGTTTCTATATGTCGTATTGAGAATACGCAGCTTCATTGATATGCCTTTTTGAGCAAGACACCATGAGCCTTCGCCGCGACTTTATCAAGCTTTCCCTGGGGGCCGGCGTGGCCGGTGCCATGGCCCTGACGGCATTGCCGTCGTTCGCGCAGGGCGCGGCCCCCGTGACGCTGCTCAACGTGTCGTACGACCCGACGCGCGAGCTGTACGTCGACTACAACCGCGCCTTCGCCAAATACTGGAAGGGCAAGACCGGCCAGGACGTGACGGTCAAGCAGTCGCACGGCGGCTCGGGCAAGCAGGCCCGCTCGATCATCGACGGCATCGATGCCGACGTTGCCACGCTGGCGCTGGGCGGCGACATCGACGCGCTCGCCACGCACGGCGGCTTGGTCAAGGCCGACTGGCAAAAGCGCCTGCCGCAGAACTCGGCGCCCTACACCTCGACCATCGTGTTCCTGGTGAAGAAGGGCAATCCCAAGGGCCTGAAGGACTGGGACGACCTCGTGAAACCCGGCGTGCAGGTGATCACGCCCAACCCCAAGACCTCCGGCGGTGCGCGCTGGAACTACCTGGCCGCCTGGGAATTCGCCAAGCGCAAGTACGGCAGCGACGCCAAGGCCAAGGAATACATCGGCAGCCTGTTCAAGAACGTTCCGGTGCTCGATGCCGGCGCGCGTGGCGCCACCATCACCTTCGTGCAGCGCGGCGTGGGCGACGTGCTGCTGGCCTGGGAGAACGAAGCCTTCCTGGCGCTGAAGGAATTCGGCGCCGAGAAGTTCGAGATCGTGGTGCCGTCGATCTCGATCCTGGCCGAGCCCACCGTGGCGGTGGTCGACAAGGTGGTCGACAAGAAGGGCACCCGCGCGGTGGCCGAGGAATACCTCAAGTACCTGTATTCGGACGAAGGCCAGGACATTGCGGGCCGCAACTTCTACCGCCCGACCTCGGAAAAGGCCAAGGCCAAGTACGACAAGCAGTTTCCCAAGCTCACGCTGGTGACCATCGACCAGGCCTTCGGCGGCTGGGCCAAGGCCGACAAGGAGCACTTTGCCGACGGCGCTTCGTTCGACCAGATCTACACGACCAAGCAGAAGTAATCCGCCTCGCACCTCGAAGCGAAATCCCGAAGAAAACCGAAAGTCCCTCCGTGTCCGTTCTCCTGATTGCCGGCAGTCCCTCCGCACCTTCGCGTTCCAGCGCATTGCTCGAGGCCGTGGGCGAGCGGCTGGCCGGCCGCAGCGCGCGCATCGAACGGCTCGCGATCCGCGACCTGCCGGCCCAGGCGCTGCTGCTGGCGGACTGGAACCATCCGGCCATCGAGCGCGCGATTGCGCAGGTGGCGCATGCGCGCGTGGTCGTGGTGGCGACGCCGGTCTACAAGGCCGCCTACAGCGGCGTGCTGAAGGTTTTTCTCGACCTGCTGGCGCAGAACGCGCTCAAGGGCAAGACCGTGCTGCCGCTGGCCACCGGCGGCAGCCCGCACCACATGCTCGCGCTCGACTACGCGTTGCGGCCGGTGCTGCATGCGCTGTCGGCGCGCCACATCCTGCCGGGTGTCTACGCGACCGATTCGCAGATCACGCTCACGCCCGAGAACGCCTACCAGGTGCATACCGACCTGGCCGAACGGCTCAATGAGGCCGTCGAGGTGCTTGCGACCGAAGGGCTGAAGCTGCCCGCCACGCACGGCTTCGAACCCGTGCCGTTCTCCAGGGTGCGATGTAGTGTCTAGAACGGGTTCTTGATCGAACCCGAGTCCGGCCAGCCCCATTCCTGTTCCCGTTTTTGAAGTCGCGTCTTGCGCGGCGAGGGCGCAGCCTTGCCCGAAGTTTTTGCACAAGGAATCACGCATGAACCCCGTTGCCACCGAAGACTCCGCACTCGACGCGCAGCCCCGCTCCATCTGGAAGGCGCTGCGGGACCTGGCCATCAGCACGATCGTGGTGACCGCCATCGCGCTCATCGTCGGCTTCATCTCGGCCTGAGGCCACCTGCATCCGCATCCGCATTCGAAAAGGACGAGTCCATGACTTCCATCTCCATACCGCGCCGCCGCCTGCTGCAGGGCGCCGCTGCCGCCGCAATCGCGTTGCCTTCCTTCGCCGCGCTGGCCCAGGCGCCGGCGCGGCAACTGCGCATCGGCCACCAGAAGGGCGCCCTCAGCATTCTCAAGGGCCGCGGCACGCTCGAGAAGCGGCTGGCGCCGCTCGGCGTGGCCGTGAAGTGGACCGAGTTCACCGCCGGCCCTGTGCAACTCGAGGCGCTGAACGTCGGCTCCATCGATTTCGGCGACGTGGGCGAGGCGCCGCCGATCTTCGCGCAGGCCGCCGGCGCGCCGCTGGCCTACGTGGCCACCACGCTGCCGCGGCCCCAGTCGGAGGCCGTGCTGGTGCCCAAGGGCTCGGCCATCAGGACCGTGGCCGAGCTGAAGGGAAAGAAGGTCGCGCTCAACAAGGGCTCGAACGTCCACTACTTCATCGCCAAGCTGATCGAGAAGCACGGCCTTGCCTACAGCGACCTGAACCTCGTCTTCCTGCCGCCGGCCGATGCGCGCGCGGCCTTCGAAAAGGGCTCGGTCGATGCCTGGGTGATCTGGGATCCGTTCCTTGCCGCCGCCGAAAAATCGCTCGAGGCCCGCGTCCTGGCCGACGCGACCGGCGTGGTGGGCAACCGCGGCTATTACTTCTCGTCGCTCGGCTATGCGGCCAAGAACGCCGACGTGCTGGCCATTGCGATCGAGGAGATCAACAAGGTCGACGTCTGGGGCACCGCCCACAAGGACGATCTTGCCGCCGAGTTCGCGGCCCTGTGGGGCCTGCCGAAACCGGTGGCCGAACTGACGGTGGCACGCGCCGCCTACGGGACCAGTCCCATCAGCAAGGCCGTGCTCGCCGAGCAGCAGAAGATCGCCGACACCTTCTTCGACCTGAAGCTGATCCCCCGAAGGATCAGCGTGCTCGAGGCCGCTGCGGCGGGCATCGCGTGATGCCGGAAGCCTTGCGCGATCGCGCCGCCCGCGTGCTGGCCACGACCACGCGCGCCTGGGGCCTTGCCGAGCGGCAGCGTGTGCGCGCCGCATTGCCGCGCTCGCGCTGCGCGCTGCCCCGCGTGCGCGGCGCCTTGTTCGCGATCTGACGCAGCACCACCGAAAGACGACACATGCAGATATTCTGGTTTCTCCCCACCCATGGCGACAGCCGCTATCTCGGCACCAGCGAAGGTGCGCGGCCCATCGACCTGGCCTACCTGCAGCAGATCGCGGGCGCGGCCGACCAGCTCGGCTACGAAGGCGTGCTGATTCCCACCGGCCGTTCCTGCGAAGACCCGTGGGTGATCGCCTCGAGCCTGATCGGCGCGACCAAGAACCTCAAGTTCCTGGTGGCGGTGCGCCCCGGCCTGCACCAGCCCAGCCTGGCGGCGCGCATGGCCGCGACATTCGACCGCCTCTCGGGCGGCCGCCTGCTCGTGAACCTGGTCACCGGCGGCGACCAGGCCGAGCTCGAAGGCGATGGCGTGTACCTGGACCATGCGCAGCGCTACGAGCAATCGGCCGAGTTCATCCGCATCTGGCGCGAGATCCTTGCGCGCAGCCACAGCGGGCAGGCCTTCGACTACGAGGGCCGGCACCTGAGCGTGAAGGGCGCGAAGCTGCTCTATCCGCCGGTGCAGGAGCCTTATCCGCCGGTGTGGTTCGGCGGCTCGTCGGCCGCCGCGCACGAGCTTGCGGCCGAGCAGGTCGATGCCTATCTCACCTGGGGCGAACCGCCCGCCGAGGTGGCCAGGAAGATCGCCGACGTGCGCAACCGCGCCGCGCGCAAGGGCCGCACGGTCGAGTTCGGCATCCGGCTGCACGTGATCGTGCGCGAGACCGAAGACGCCGCATGGAAGGCCGCCGAAGAGCTGATCAGCCGCGTCGACGACGAGACCGTGATCCGCGCGCAGGCCGCCTTTGCCCGCATGGATTCCGAAGGCCAGCGCCGCATGGCCGCGCTGCATGCAGGCGGCGCCAGGCGTTCGCGCGCCGAGCTCGAGATTTCTCCCAACCTCTGGGCCGGCGTCGGCCTGGTGCGCGGCGGCGCGGGCACGGCGCTGGTGGGCGACCCGCAGACGGTGGCGGCGCGCATCGAGGAATACGCGGCGCTCGGCCTCGACAAATTCATTCTCTCGGGCTACCCGCATCTCGAAGAGGCCTACCGTTTCGCCGAGCTGGTGTTCCCGCTGCTCTCGCGCAAGGCGCAGTCGCGGCTCGCGGGCGGCTCGCTGAGCGGGCCGTTCGGCGAAGTCGTTGCCAATCTCGATGCGCCTTCGCGCCTCGCTTCCCAAAGCTAAGAAGGATCTCCCATGACGGAACAGGTACAGGAACTGCCGGCGGTCGCGTCTTCTTCGGAAGAAACCACCGGCGGCGCGTTCAAGGCCTTCGGCGCCAGCGTGGCGGTTCGGCTGGTGCCGTGGCTGGTGCCGGTGGGGCTGATCGTCTTCTGGCAGATCGCTTCGTCGCTGGGCTGGCTCTCCACGCGGGTGCTGCCGGCGCCGGTGGACGTGGTCAAGGCCGCCTGGGCGCTGGCCGTGTCGGGCGAGCTCTGGACGCACGTCAAGGTCAGTGCGGGCCGCGCGCTCGCGGGCCTTGCGATCGGCGGCGGCACGGGGCTGGTGCTGGGCCTTCTGACGGGCTCGGTGAAGTTCTTCGAGACGCTGCTCGATTCGACCATCCAGATGGTGCGCAACATCCCCGCGCTGGCGCTGATTCCGCTGGTGATCTTGTGGTTTGGAATCGACGAGTCGGCCAAGCTGTTCCTGATCTCGGTGTCGGTGTTCTTTCCGATCTACCTCAACACCTTTCACGGCATCCGCAATGTCGATCCGCAGCTGATCGAGATGGGGCGCACCTACGGGCTTTCGCGCTGGCAGCTGTACGGCGAGGTGATCCTGCCCGGCGCGCTGTCGTCCATCCTGGTGGGCCTGCGCTTTTCGCTCGGGCTGATGTGGGTGATCCTGATCGTGGCCGAAACCATCTCGGCGCAGGCCGGCATCGGCTATCTCACGATGAACGCCCGCGAGTTCCTGCAGACCGACATCGTGCTGGTGGGCATCCTCCTGTATGCGCTGCTCGGCAAGCTGGCCGACCTGTTCGCGCGCGGGCTGGAGCAATGGTGGCTGCGCTGGCATCCGGGCTACCAGAAGAAGACGGCGAAGTGAGGGCAGGGCACATGAAGAACATCATTTCGCGGCGCGCGGCCATCGCCACGCTGGGCGCACTGGGCGCCGGTGCCGCGTTCGCGCAGGGCGGGGCCACGCGGCCCCTCACCGTGCGGCTCGGCTACCAGAAGTCCTCGACGCTGATCGCGCTGCTGAAGGTGCAGGGCACGCTCGAAAGGCAGCTTGCCCCGCTCAACGCCACGCCGAGCTGGCACGAGTTCACCAGCGGCCTGCCGCTGCTCGAGGCGCTGAACCTCGACAACCTGGACATCAGTGCCGACGTGGCCGACACCGTGCCGGTGTTCGCGCAGGCCGCCGGCGCCGACCTGACCTTTGTCGCGCAGGAAGCGCCGTCGCCGGCCGCGCAGGCCATCCTCGTGCGCGAGGACTCGCCGCTCCGGTCGGTGGCCGACCTGAAGGGAAAGAAGGTCGGCTTCGCCAAGGCGGCCGGCGCGCACTACCTGCTGATCGCGGCGCTGGAGAAGGCTGGCCTGTCCTTCAGGGACATCGATCCCGCCTACCTGACGCCGGCCGACGGCCGTGCCGCCTTCGAGCGCGGCGCCATCGACGCCTGGGTCGTGTGGGATCCGTTCCTGGCGGCCGCGCAGCGCCAGGCCAGGGTGCGCGTGCTGGCCGATGGCACCGGCATCGCCTCGTACCAGCGCTACTACCTCGCCAGCACCAAGTTCGCGAAGGCGCGTCCCGATGTGCTGCGCGTGGTCTATGCCGAGCTCGAGAAAACCGGCCGATGGGTCAAGCAGAACCCGAAGGAGGCCGCGGCGCTGCTGTCGCCCGTGTGGGGCCTGGACGCGGCAACCATCGAGCGGGCCAACGCTCGCCGCAGCTACGCGGTGCGTCCGGTGGTGGCCGAGGCGCTGGCCGAGCAGCAGCGCATCGCCGATGCCTTCTTCGCGGAAAAGCTGCTGCCTAGAAAGATCAACGCGCTCGACGTGGCGCTCTTCCAACCGGGCCTGAAATCATCATGAATGCTGTTCTGAAAGACACACGGCCGCTGGCCATTGCGGGCGGCGTTCGCCTGGAGGCGCGCGGGCTGCACAAGCGCTATGGCGAGCGCGAGGTGCTGCGCAACACGCAACTCGCCATCGAGCCGGGGCAGTTCATCGCCATCGTCGGGCGCAGCGGCTGCGGCAAGAGCACGCTGCTGCGGCTGGTTGCGGGGCTCGAGAAGGCCAGCGCCGGCGGGCTCTACACGGACGGCAAGGCCATCGACGGCCTGCACGACGACACCCGGATCATGTTCCAGGAAGCGCGCCTCCTGCCCTGGCGCCGCGTGCTCGACAACGTGACGCTCGGCCTGCCCGCCGAGGCCAAGGCGCGCGGCAAGGAGGTGCTCGCGCAGGTGGGCCTGGCCGACCGCGAGAACGAATGGCCGGCGCGCCTGTCGGGCGGCCAGCGCCAGCGCGTGGCGCTCGCACGGGCGCTGGTGCACCACCCGCGCCTGCTGCTGCTCGACGAGCCGCTGGGCGCGCTGGATGCGCTCACGCGCATCGAGATGCATCGCCTCATCGAGAACCTCTGGCAGCGCCACCGCTTCACCGCGCTGCTGGTGACGCATGACGTGCAGGAGGCCGTGGCGCTTGCAGACCGCGTGATCCTGATCGAGGACGGGCGCATCGCACTCGACGAGAACATTGCGCTCGCCAGGCCGCGCTCGCAGGGCGACCCGGCGTTCGCAGCCATCGAGAAACGCATCCTCGACCGCGTGCTGCAGAAGCCCGGCGAGGCCGAATCCGCCGCCACGGACGCCAACTGGCTGCAGCCCTCGGCGCACACGCTGCGCTGGGCGATCTGAGTCCACCGTTCATCCACAAAAAAGAAAGGCAGTCGCATGTCGCAGAACTGGAAATTCGAAACCCTGTCGGTGCACGCTGGCTACTCGCCGAGCCGACCACGCGCGCCGTGGCGCCGCCCATCTATCAAACGGTGGCCTATGCCTTCGACAGCGCGCAGCACGGCGCCGACCTGTTCGACCTGAAGGTGCCGGGCAACATCTACACCCGCATCAACAACCCGACGCAGGACGTGCTCGAACAGCGCGTGGCCGCGCTCGAGGGCGGCATCGCGGCGCTGGCGCTGGCCTCCGGCCAGGCGGCCGTGACCTATGCGATCCAGACCATTGCCGAGGCGGGCGACAACATCGTCAGCAGCACCGCGCTGTACGGCGGAACCTACAACCTGTTCGCGCACACGCTGCCGCAGTTCGGCATCACCACGCGCTTCGCGGACCACCGCGACCCGAGCAGCTTCGAGAGGCTGTTCGACGAGAAGACCAAGGCGGTGTTCGTCGAATCGCTCGGCAACCCGGCCGGCAACGTGACCGACATCGCGGCCATCGCCGAGATCGCGCACCGCCACGGCGTGCCGCTGATCGTGGACAACACGGTGCCTTCGCCGTACCTGAGCCGGCCCATCGAACACGGCGCCGACATCGTGGTGCATTCGCTCACCAAGTACCTGGGCGGCCACGGCACCAGCATCGGCGGCGCCATCGTCGATTCGGGCAAGTTCCCGTGGGCCGAACACAAGCAGCGCTTCCGGCGCCTGAACGAGCCCGACGTGAGCTACCACGGCGTGGTCTACACCGAGGCGCTGGGCCCGGCCGCCTACATCGGCCGCGCGCGCGTGGTGCCGCTGCGCAACACGGGCGCGGCGATCTCGCCGTTCAACGCCTTCCTGATCCTGCAGGGCATCGAGACGCTGGCGCTGCGCATGGACCGCATCAGCAGCAACGCGCTTTCGGTGGCCCAGCACCTGAAGACGCACAAGGCCGTGAATTGGGTCAACTACGCGGCGCTCGAGGACCATCCCGACCACGCATTGGCAAAGAAGTACTTCGGCGGCCGGTCCAGCGGCGTGCTGACCTTCGGCATCGGCGCCGGCCGCGAGGGCGGGGCGAAGTTCCTCGATGCGCTCAAGCTCTTCACGCGGCTCGTGAACATCGGCGACGTGCGCTCGCTCGCCACGCACCCGGCCTCCACCACGCACCGGCAGCTCTCGCCCGAAGAGCTGGCGCGGGCCGGCGTCACGGAAGACACCGTGCGCCTGTCGGTCGGCATCGAGCACATCGACGACCTGGTCGCCGACCTCGACCAGGCGCTGGCTGCCGCGGCCGTGTGAGCGCGGTGCCCCTGTTCCTCATGCCTGAACCCTTCCTTCAACCTCAAAGAGAAAGAAACACCATGTCCATCCAAGCCATCAATGTCCGCAACCAGTTCAAGGGCAAGGTCCGCGAAATCATCCGCGGCGACGTCGTCTCCGAAGTCGACGTCGAAACCGCCTGGGGCATCGTCACCTCGGTCATCACCACGCGCTCGGTCGACGAGCTGCAGCTCAAGGTGGGCTCCGACGTGGTCGCGCTCGTGAAGTCGACGGAGGTTTCGATCGCGAAGCTTTGACGGACCCTCAAGCTTGCGAACAACCCGGCGCCGTGTTGGCGCCGGGGTTTTTCCGCTTGCAGCAGCCGGGTTTTCAGTTCTTGGCACATCGGCCGCGGGCTTCTACAGTGTGATGTACAAAACGCCCGGAGAGAAAGCCATGGCCAATTTCGAAGTAGGCGACATCGTCCGCGCGCTGCACGCCGCGCGCGATGAATGGCGCGATTCGCAGCGCCGCTCGCGCGAGCCCGGCACGCGCGAGTTTCCGTCGCGCGATGCGCTGGCGCAGGTCATCGAATCGCTCAAGGGCGCGCTGTTCCCGATGCGGCTCGGCCCGCCCGACCTGCGCCATGAGAGCGAAGACTTCTATGTCGGCCACACGCTGAACACCGCCTTGCAGGCGCTGCTGGTGCAGGCGCGGCTGGAACTCAACTACAACGCCCGCCACGAGCCGCGCCCATCGAACGAAGTCGGCGGCCTCGCCGCCGAGGCCATCCGCCAGTTCGCGAACGCGCTGCCGGGCCTGCGCCGCCTGCTCGACACCGACGTGCTCGCGGCCTACCAGGGCGATCCGGCGGCGCGCAGCGTCGACGAGGTGCTGCTGTGCTATCCGGGCGTGCTCGCGATGATCCACCACCGGCTGGCGCACGAGCTCTACAAGCTTGAGTTGCCGCTGCTGGCGCGCATCGTGGCCGAGCTCGCGCATGCGCAGACCGGCATCGACATCCACCCCGGCGCGCAGATCGACGCGGGCTTCTTCATGGACCACGGCACGGGCGTGGTGATCGGCGAGACGGCGGTCATCGGCAAGCGCGTGCGGCTGTACCAGGCCGTCACGCTGGGCGCCAAGCGCTTTCCGACCGATGCCGAGGGCAACCTGCAGAAGGGCCTGCCGCGCCACCCGGTGGTGGAGGACGACGTGGTGATCTACGCCGGCGCCACCATCCTCGGGCGCGTGACGCTCGGCAAGGGCGCGGTCATCGGCGGCAATGTGTGGATCACCGACGACGTGCCCGCGGGCGCGAGCGTGACGCAGGCCAGCCTGCAGAACGCGCCGAAGGCGAACGCGCCATAGGAACGGCACCAAGGGGCGGCCGGCTTCGGCCGCGCTATGCTTGGCTGTTGTCAACTATGTAGCTTGCCTTCGCATGTCATTGCCTCAAGCCACTTCCTCCATTTCTTCCGCGCCCCCGGCGGCCGACGAGTCCTGCGACGTGCTCGTGATCGGTGGCGGCCCCGCGGGCTCCACGATCTCGGCGCTGCTCGCACAGCAGGGCCGCAAGGTGGTGCTGCTCGAGAAGGAGCACCATCCGCGCTTTCACATTGGCGAATCGCTGCTGCCCGCGAATGTGGAACTGTTCGACAGGCTCGGCGTGCGCGACCAAGTCGAGAAGATCGGCATGCCCAAGTTCGGCATCGAGTTCGTCTCGCCCGAGCATGAGCACCGCAGCTACGTGGACTTTGCCGAAGGCTGGGACAAGTCGCTCGATTCGGCCTGGCAGGTGCGCCGCTCGGAGCTCGACGAGCTGCTGTTCCGCAATGCCGCCGCGCGCGGCGCGCAGGCACTCGAAGGCTGCAAGGTGCGCGACGTGGCCTTCGATGCAAATGGCGCCACGGTTCAGGCCCAGATGGACGACGGCGCCAGGCGCAGCTGGCGCGCGCGCTTCGTGGTCGATGCCACGGGCCGCGACACGCTGCTGGCCAACAAATTCCGCTGCAAGGAAAAGAACCCCGACCACAACAGCACGGCGCTGTTCGGCCATTTCACCAACGCCGAGCGGCTGGAGGGCAAGAAGGAAGGCAACATCAGCATCTGCTGGTTTGCGCACGGCTGGTTCTGGTTCATTCCGCTGGCCGACGGAACCACCAGCGTCGGTGCGGTCTGCTGGCCGTACTACCTGAAGACACGCGACAAGCCGCTGAAAGATTTCTTCTACGACACCATCGCGCTGTGCCCGGTGCTGGTGGACCGGCTGAAGCACGCCACGCTGGTGGACGATGCGGTGCATGCCACCGGCAACTTCTCGTATTCGAGCACGCACGCCACGGGCGACCGCTACCTGATGCTGGGCGATGCCTTCACCTTCATCGACCCGATGTTCTCGTCGGGCGTGTACCTGGCGATGCACAGCGCCTTCGACGGCGCCGGGCTGGTGGCCACCGCGCTCGACCGGCCGGCCGAACTGGCGCCCGTGCGCGAGAACTTCGAGGCCATGATGCGCAAGGGGCCGCGTGAGTATTCGTGGTTCATCTACCGCGTGACCAACCCGACCATCCGCGACATGTTCATGCACCCGGGCAATCCCTTCCGCGTGAAGGAGGGGCTGATGTCGCTGCTGGCCGGCGACATCTACCGCGGCACGCCGATCTGGCGGGCGCTCGGCATGTTCAAGTTTCTCTACTACTTCATCTCGATCACCCACCTGCGCCGCACCTGGGCCGGCTGGAAGCGGCACCGCTTCAACATCCGAGACATGGGCGCACTGAAGGGCGAGACGATCCTCAAGTCGGAGTAGCCGCAGTAGCGCCTCAGGGCGCCCACGCCGAGCGCGAGGCGCGCAGCGTGGCCACGGCATGCGCCACGCCCGGGCCGGGGCTGCCGAGCACTTCGATGCCGAGGTCTGCGAGCTCATCCGCGACAGGGGCCATCGAGGCCTGCGCCAGCACCACCACGTCGGCGCCGATGGCGGCGCTGCGGATCGCGCTGGCCAGCATCTCGATGTAGCGGGCGCTGTCGCCGGCCTCGAAGTGCGGCCAGGCCTCGGCGACCAGCAGCGTGCTCGGCCGGACGCCGACGCCGGCCTGCGCGGCGGCCGAAAGAAGCAGCGCGGTGGTCGGCTCCAGCGTGCTTTCGAGCGCTGCCGCAATCAGCACGCGCGGGCCGGCGCGCACGGCGCGGTCGGCCATCGCACGGTCGATGCGCTGGGCCGCGAAGGCGCCGCCCGTCGGGGTCCTTTCCGCGATGCCGCCGATGGTCGAGCAGGTGCACGCCACCACGGCGGCGCCCTCGGAGGCGGCCTCGCGCATGGCCTCGTGCACGCGCGCGGCCAGCATCGGGTTGTCGATGCCCACGGCGCGGGCTTCGTGCAGCAGTTCCTCCATCACCAGGTGGCGCACCTCCAACTCGGGCGCGATCTCGCGGGTCAGGCGCTCGAAGGTCGGCACATGGACCTGCGCCGTGTGGAGGAAGGCGATGGCGTCGTTCATCGCGCGGAAAGCCCCGTCAGGCCGCTTCGCGGGCGCGCCGTGCCTCGTAGGCCTTCAGGTGGACGTAGGCCGTGCGCAGCACCGAAGGCGCACAGGAAGAAGATGCGGCCGGCGCGCGGCCCAGCAGGTCGCCCACGATGTGGTCGGCCTCGACCGGCGCGCCGCGCACGATGTCCTTGTACATGGAGGCGGTCATCGGGGAGCCCGGCGCCGTCATGATGGCGCGGCCGCGCTCGACGGCTGCCGGGCGCGGCGCGAAGCCGTTGTGCGCGGCAATGGCGCAGCATTCGTCGAAGATCGCGAGCGCCACGTCCTGGCCGCCCGCGCTCGCGATGTCGCCGATGGAGGCGCGCATCAGGCTCGTGAGCCCGGCCGCCGAGGCGATGAAGACCCACTTCTCCCACATGTCCTGCGAGATGTTCTCGCTCAGCGTGGCGTCGAATTTCGCGCCCGCGAACTGCGCGGCAATGGCTTCGACCCGCGCCGAGCGTCCGCCCGCGCGCTCGCCGAAGGCAAGGCCGTGCATGTCGTTCAGGTGCAGCACACGGCCTTCGTCGTCCAGCGTGGCGGAGATCATGCACAGGCCGCCGAGCACGCGTTCGCTGCCGAAGCGCTCGGCCAGGCGGTCGATGTGGCTCATGCCGTTCAGCAGCGGAAGAATGACCGTGTCGGGCCCGACGGCTGGCGCGAACGACGCCATGGTCGCGTCGAGGTCGTAGGCCTTGCTGCCGACCACGACCACGTCGAACGGCGCCCGGATGTCTTCGGCCAGCACGTGGGGCGGCGAGGGCAGCTGCAGGTTGCCGAAGGGGCTCTGCACCACCAGACCGGTCTTCGCGATCTGCGCCGCCCGCCGCGGGCGCAGCAGAAAAGTGAGGTCGCGTCCCGCCTCCAGCAGCCGGCCGCCGAAATAACCACCGAGTGCACCGGCACCCACCATCAGAAATCGCATCGTGAACTGCTCCTGGAACCAAAGGGCTCGGGCGATGATGCACGCGATTGCGCAAGCCTGCTGCGCATGCCGCAAAGCCAGGGCGGGGCCGAAGAGCTTTTCTGGAAAAGGTCTTGGGCGCTTCGCATAATTGCCCGCGCCAATCCTTTTTGTCCCTTCTACATTTCAAGGAGCTTCATCCATGAGCCAGACCCGAATTGCCGTGATCGTCGGCAGCCTTCGCAAGGATTCGTTCAACCAGAAATTGGCCCTTGCGCTGGCGCACCTTGCGCCGCCGGACTTCACCTTCGAGCATTTGCGCATCGACGACCTGCCCCTGTACAACCAGGACGACGACGGCAACCAGGCGCCTTCGGTGAAGCGGCTCAAGACCGAGATCGTGGCGGCCCAGGGCCTGCTGTTCGTTACGCCCGAATACAACCGTTCGGTGCCTGGCGTGCTGAAGAATGCGATCGACCATGCCTCGCGCCCCTACGGGCAGAGCGCCTGGGCCGGCAAGCCCGCGGGCGTGGTGGGCATTTCGGTGGGCGCCACCGGCACTGCGCTGGCGCAGCAGCACCTGCGCAACGTGCTGGCCTATCTCGACGTTCCGACCCTGGGCGCGCCGGAGATCTTCCTGCAGTTCAAGGACGACCTGTTCGACGACAAGGGCCACATCGGCAATGAAGGCACGAAGAAGTTCCTGCAGGGCTGGATGGACAAGTACGTGGCCTGGATCAAGAGCCACGCGGCAGCCTGAGACGGCCTGGGTCCCTGAGCCCGCCAATGAAAATGCCGCCCCGGGGGCGGCATTTGCTTTTGGGATGGAACCGAGGCTCAGGCGGCCTGTGCCACGTCCTGCTGGTTGGCGGCTTCGGCCGTGGCCGCAAGGATGTCGGCGCGTGCCGCGGCCAGTGCGGCGGCCTTGGTGGCATCGCCCATGGCCACGCCTTCGGCACGCACGAAGCGCACGTCGGTGATGCCGAAGAAGCCGAACACCACCTTCAGGTAGCTCTCCTGGTGTTCCGCGGCCTGGCCGCCTTCGGTGGTCGAGTAGATGCCGCCGCGGCTGGACGCCACGATCACGGTCTTGCCGCCGGCCAGGCCCACGGGGCCCTTGTCGGTGTACTTGAAGGTGCGGCCGATTTGCGCGAGCCGGTCGATCCAGGCCTTGAGCTGGGTCGGCACCGAGAAGTTGTACAGCGGCGCGCCCACCACGATGACGTCGGAAGCCAGGAACTGGCTCACGAGCTGTTCCGAGAGCGCGTTCTCGCGCTGCTGGGCTTCGGTCGGCTGGGCCTGCACGCCGGTCTTGATGCCCAGGGCATCGGCGCCGAAGTGCGAGGGCGCATTGGCGGCAAGGTCGAGGTACTCGACCGTGGTGTCGGGATGCGCGGCTTTCCAGGCCGCCACGATCTCTGCCGTGAGGAGGCGGGAGGTCGAATTGGCACTCAGGATGCTGGAGTCGATGTGGAGCAGCTTCATGGTCGATCACTTTCGTGTGGAGGTCGGCGCTCAAAGGTGGCCGGCGATGGAGTAATTCTATTTTTGGTGCGAGTCTCTGATAAGTAGCCAAATTTTGACTACATCGTTCCACATGCAGGACAATCGGCGAATGCAAGACCTCAACGACATGGTTTTTTTCGCCGAAGTGGCCGAGCGCGGCGGCTTTGCCGCGGCCAGCCGCGCGCTCGGCATTCCCAAGTCGCGCCTGTCGCGCCGCGTGGCGGAGCTGGAAGACCGGCTCGGCGTGCAGCTGATGCAGCGCAGCACGCGGCGGCTGTCGCTCACGCCGGCGGGCGAGATCTTCCTGCGGCATTCGGCCGCCGTGCGCGACGCGGCGCAGGCCGCGACCGAGGCGGTGGCGCAGGTGCACACCGATCCCTGCGGCACGGTCCGCCTGAGCTGCCCGATCACCGTCGCCCACAGCGGGCTCGCGCAGCTGCTGCCGCGCTTCATGGAGCGCTATCCGGCGGTGCGCGTCGACCTGCGCGTCATGAACCGGCCGGTGGACCTGATCGAGGAGGGCATCGACATCGCGCTGCGCGTGCGCCCCGCCATCGAGGACAGCACCACGCTCGTGGCCAAGGTGCTGGGCACCAGCCGTGCCGTGCTGGTGGCCCGGCCGGATCTGCTGCAGCGCCTGGGCCCGGTCCGCACGCCGGCCGACCTCGAGCGGCTGCCCACGGCGGCCATGTCGGCCAACAGCGAGGGCCGCAGCGAATGGCGGCTCGAGGGCCCGAACGGCGAGATCCACGTGCACGTCCATACGCCGCGCTGCGTGGCGGACGATCTCGTGACGCTGCAGCTGGTTGCGCTCGAGGGCGTGGGCGCAACGCTGCTGCCGGGCTACATGTGCCGCGCCGACGTGGAGGCGGGCCGGCTCGTGCAGGTGCTGCCCGGCTGGGGGCCGGCGCCCGTCATTGCGCACATGGTCTTTCCGCCGCGCCGGGCCCTGGTGCCGGCGGTGCGCCAGCTGATCGACTTCCTGGCGGAGCACATGAGCGGGAGCCAATCGGGCATGTATTAGCCGGATCGGCGCCGCTTATGCGAAAAACGCCATAACCAAACAAGTAGATATTCGTTTGGCATTGAAGCTGCACTTCGCACAATCCCAGGTCCCATCCATCCAAGGAGCGACCATGGCGACCCTGCGACTCGGCGACACAGCCCCCAATTTCACCCAGGATTCCAGCGAAGGCCCCCTCGACTTCTACCAATGGGCCGGCGATTCGTGGGTGGTGTTCTTCTCGCACCCGGCCGATTTCACGCCCGTGTGCACCACCGAACTCGGCAAGACCGCGGCGCTGTCGGGCGAATTCGCCAAGCGCGGCGTGAAGCCCATCGCGCTGAGCGTCGACCCGGCCACCAAGCACAAGGAGTGGATCGGCGACATCAACGAGACGCAGAACACCACCGTCAACTTCCCGATCATTGCGGACCACGACCGCAAGGTGGCCGACCTGTACGACCTGATCCACCCGAACGCATCGGCCACGGCCACGGTGCGCAGCGTGTTCATCATCGACCCGAAGAAGGTGATCCGCGCGACCATCACCTACCCGGCCTCGACCGGCCGCAATTTCGACGAGATCCTGCGCGTGATCGATTCGCTGCAGCTCACCGACAGCCACAAGGTGGCCACGCCCGTGAACTGGAAGGAT
This sequence comes from Variovorax sp. V116, assembly GCF_041154435.1. Classification (NCBI taxonomy): domain Bacteria; kingdom Pseudomonadati; phylum Pseudomonadota; class Betaproteobacteria; order Burkholderiales; family Comamonadaceae; genus Variovorax; species Variovorax sp. V116. The sequence goes on along the minus strand of NZ_AP028661.1, from coordinate 2,995,039 downwards.
GGCGACGACGTGGTCATCATCCCGAGCATCCAGGACCCGGCCGAACTGGCGGAGCGCTTCCCCAAGGGCTTCAAGGCCGTGAAGCCTTACCTGCGCATCACGCCGCAGCCCAACAAGTAAGCGGACAGGGCAGCGCCTTCATGCAGACTTCCGTGATCATCGTGCCCGGCTGGCGCGACTCCGGGCCCGGCCATTGGCAGAGCCTGTGGGAAGAGCGCATTCCGGGCGCGGCGCGCGTGGTGCAGGACGACTGGGCATCGCCCAAGCGCGAGGCCTGGGTGGCCACGCTCGCCAGGCTGGTGCTCGAAAGCCCCGGGCCGGTGGTGATTGCCGCGCACAGCCTGGGCTGCATCGCCACGGCGCACCTGCCGGCCGAGGCGGCGGCGCGCATCCGCGGGGCGCTGCTGGTGGCGCCGGCCGATCCGGAGCGCCGGGCCGTGCTGTCGGACTTCGCGCCCGTGCCCTATGCGGCGCTGCCGTACCGCAGCATCGTGGTGGCGAGCAGCAACGATCCCTATTGTCCGATCCGCCTGGCCGGCGCGTATTCCCGCGCCTGGGGCAGTGAGTTTGTCCGCATGCAGAATGCGGGGCATATCAACATCGACTCGGGGCACGGAGACTGGCCGCTCGGCCTCGCCTTGCTCCAGTCGCTGACCGACGAGCCCGCCGCCTGGCCGGCGGGCCGTGAATTTTCAGAAAACTTGGCAACCACATGACTTCCAGATTCAAGACCTTTGCCGCCGTGCTCGCGCTGGCGTCTTCCGCGCTCGCGGGCGGCAGCGCCTTTGCCCAGGGCAACACGCTGCTGAACGCCTCGTACGACGTGGCGCGCGAGTTCTACAAGGACTACAACGCGGCGTTCGTGGCCAACTACAAGAAGACCACCGGCAAGGACGTGAAGATCGACCAGTCGCATGGCGGCTCCAGCGCCCAGGCGCGCGCGGTGGCCGACGGCCTCGATGCCGACGTGGTGACCATGAACACCACCACCGACATCGACTTCCTGGCCAACACCGGCGTGGTCGCGAAGGACTGGAACAAGAAATTCCCCGAGAACGCATCGCCCACCACCTCGACCATGCTGTTCCTGGTGCGCAACGGCAACCCCAAGGGCATCAAGGACTGGGAAGACCTGGTCAAGCCCGGCGTACAGGTCGTGATCGTCAACCCCAAGACCGGCGGCAACGGGCGCTACGCCTATCTCGCGGCCTGGGGCTACGTCAAGAAGAAGGGCGGCACCGACGCCCAGGCGGCCGAGTTCGTCGGCAAGCTGTTCAAGAACGTGCCGGTGCTGGCGCGCGGCGGCCGCGACGCCACCACCGCCTTCCTGCAGCGCAACATCGGCGATGCGCTGATCACCTTCGAATCCGAAGTGGTGTCGATCGAGCGCGAATTCGGCTCGGGCAAGGTCGATTCGGTCTACCCGTCGATCAGCATCGTGGCCGAGAACCCGGTGGCCGTGGTCGAGCGCACCACCAAGAAGAAGGGCACTGGCGAACTCGCCAAGGCCTACCTCGACTGGCTCTACTCCGAAGAGGCGCAGGAAATCGCCGCCAAGCACGCGCTGCGTCCGCGCTCGCAGGCCGTGCTCAAGAAGTACGCCGCCACCTTCAAGCCGCTGCAGCTGTTCACGGTGCAGGAACTGTTCGGCAGCCTCGGCGAAGCGCAGAAGGTGCACTTCAACGACGGCGGCCAGTTCGACAAGCTCTACACGCCCGGCGCAAAGTAAATGAGCGGCGCTGTTTCTTCGGCGCTCCCGTCCGCGGGAGCGCCTTTTTCGCGTGCCAACCGGGCAGGGGGCGCCAAGCGCGTGCTGCCCGGTTTCCACATCACGCTCGGCTTCTCCATTCTTTACCTGAGCCTGATCGTGCTGATCCCGCTCTCGGCGCTGGTCTTCAAGACCTTCACGCTGAGCTGGGAGCAGTTCTGGGTGGCCGTGACCGCGCCGCGCGTGATGGCCTCGTACCGGCTGACCTTCGGCGCCTCGCTGATCGCGGCCGTGGTCAACGCGGTGTTCGGCCTGCTCGTGGCCTGGGTGCTGGTGCGCTACAAGTTCCCGGGCAAGCGCATCGTCGATGCGCTGGTCGACCTGCCGTTCGCGCTGCCCACGGCGGTGGCCGGCATCTCGCTCACGGCGCTGCTCGCGGGCAACGGCTGGATCGGGCAGCTGCTCGAGCCGCACGGCATCAAGCTCGCGTTCACGCCGGCGGGCATCGTGATTGCGCTGATCTTCATCGGCCTGCCGTTCGTGGTGCGCACGGTGCAGCCGGTGCTCGAAGACGCCGAGAAGGAGCTCGAGGAAGCCGCCACGTCGCTCGGTGCGACGCGGCTGCAGACCTTCACCAAGGTAATCTTCCCGTCGATCGCGCCGGCGCTGCTCACGGGCTTTGCGATGGCCTTCGCACGCGCCATCGGCGAGTACGGATCGGTGATCTTCATTGCCGGCAACATGCCGATGATCTCGGAGATCACGCCGCTCATCATCATCGGCAAGCTGGAGCAGTACGACTTTGCCGGCGCCACCGCGGTCGCGCTCGTGATGCTGGTCATTTCATTCCTCTTGCTGCTGGTCATCAACGGCTTGCAGGCCTGGCAGCGCAAGCGCGCGGGAGCTTGAGATGAGTGCGCCTTCCAAGATCATTCGCCGCGCGCAGGCCGGCACCACCGAATCGGCCTGGGTGCGCTGGCTGCTCATCGGCGTTGCGCTCGCGTTCATGTTCCTGTTCCTCGTGCTGCCGCTGGCCGCCGTGGCGACGGAAGCCCTGCGCAAGGGCCTCGATGCCTATCTCGAAGCGCTGAAGGAACCCGACGCCTGGAGCGCGATCCGCCTCACGCTGATCACGGCCGCCATCGCGGTGCCGCTGAACCTGGTGTTCGGCGTGGCGGCGGCCTGGGCCATTGCCAAGTTCGAGTTCCGCGGCAAGGCCTTCCTGACCACGCTGGTGGACCTGCCGTTCGCGGTGTCGCCGGTGGTGGCGGGCCTGATCTACGTGCTGGTGTTCGGCGCGCAGGGCTGGCTCGGCCCGTGGCTGGCCGAACACGACATCAAGATCATCTTCGCGGTGCCGGGCATCGTGCTGGCGACCGTGTTCGTGACCTTTCCGTTCATTGCGCGCGAGCTCGTGCCGCTGATGCAGGCGCAGGGCACCGACGAGGAGCAGGCCGCGATCGTGCTCGGCGCGACCGGCTGGCAGACCTTCTGGCGCGTGACCCTGCCCAACATCAAGTGGGGCCTGCTGTACGGCGTGATCCTCTGCAACGCGCGCGCCATGGGCGAGTTCGGCGCGGTGTCGGTGGTGTCGGGCCACATCCGCGGCCAGACCAACACCATGCCGCTGCATGTGGAAGTGCTCTACAACGAATACCAGTCGGTCGCGGCCTTTGCCGTGGCCTCGCTGCTTGCCATCCTGGCGCTGGTCACGCTGGTGATCAAGTCGGTCATCGAGTGGCGCCACGAACGCGAAATGAAAGCCATTGCGGAGCTGCCGCCAGAGCGGCCCACGGCGGCTTGAGAAGGCTTCGAGTGAGGGGAACAACCCTCACCCCGGCTCTCTCCCCGAGGGGAGAGGGAGAAATCAGAAGAAGGCAGAGGAAGAGATTCCATGAGCATCGAAATCCGCAACATCAGCAAGCAGTTCGGCGACTTCCGCGCACTGAACAACGTGAACCTCGACGTCGAGTCGGGCGAGCTCGTCGCGCTGCTCGGTCCCTCGGGCTGCGGCAAGACCACGCTGCTGCGCATCATCGCGGGGCTGGAGACGGCCGACACCGGCAGCATTCTCTTTTCGGGCGAGGACACCACCGACGTGCATGTGCGCGAACGCCAGGTGGGCTTCGTGTTCCAGCACTACGCGCTGTTCCGCCACATGACGGTGTTCGAGAACGTCGCGTTCGGCCTGCGCGTGAAGCCGCGCAAGGAGCGCCCGAGCGACGCGCAGATCAGGCAGAAAGTGACCGACCTGCTCAAGCTGGTGCAGCTCGACTGGCTGGCCGACCGCTATCCTTCGCAGCTCTCGGGTGGCCAGCGGCAGCGCATCGCATTGGCGCGCGCGCTGGCGGTGGAACCCAAGGTGCTGTTGCTCGACGAACCCTTCGGCGCGCTCGACGCCAAGGTGCGCAAGGAACTGCGCCGCTGGCTGCGCCGGCTGCATGACGAGCTGCACGTCACCTCGATCTTCGTCACGCACGACCAGGAAGAAGCGCTCGAAGTGGCCGACCGCGTGGTGGTCATCAACAAGGGCCGCATCGAGCAGGTCGGCTCGCCGCAGGAGGTGTGGGACCAGCCCGCCAGCCCGTTCGTCTACGGCTTCCTGGGCGATGTGAACCTGTTCCACGGCCGGGCCGACAACGGCGCGGTGCAGCTCGACGGCATGCGCCTGGACTCGCCTGAACACAGCGGCGCGCGCGACGCCAAGGCCATGGCCTATGTGCGCCCGCACGACCTCACCGTGGAGCGCTACACCGCCGGCGCCACCGGCATCGTGGCCACCCTGTCGCGCGCCATCGTGGTCGGCCCGATCGCGCGGCTGGAACTTGAGCCCACCGAAACGAATCCAGATAATCCGGGCTCCGGAACCATCATCGAGGCGCAACTCCCTGCGCAACAGTTCCGTGAACTGGGCCTGCACGAGGGCGACACGGTCGTCGCCACGCCGCGCAAGGCCCGGGTGTTCGTAGAAGAAGATTGGGTTTCCCCTTGATCGATTGGTACTTCGGCGCGCCGCGCCGCGCGTATGGGCTGATCTGCCTGGCCTGCGTCCTGATGCTGGCCTTCGGGCTCTACCTGCAGCACGTGGTCGGCCTCGAGCCGTGCCCCATGTGCATCGTGCAGCGCTATGCGCTGGTGCTGGTGGCGCTCTTCACCGGCCTGGCCGGCGTGTTCAGGAGCCGCGGCCTGCAGGCCACGGGCGGTGTGCTGGCGCTGGTGGCAGCGGCCGGCGGCGCCTACACGGCGGCGGCTCAAAGCTGGCTCCAGTGGAACCCGCCCGAGGTCGTGACCTGCGGGCGCGACCTCTACGGAATGATCGAGACCTTTCCGCTCAAGCGGGCGCTGCCGATGATCTTCCGCGGCGGCGGCGACTGCTCGAAGGTCGACTGGTCGCTGTTCGGCCTGACGCTCGCGAACTGGTCGTTCATTGCCTTCGTGGTGCTGTCGGTCCTGCTGCTCGTGCTGCTTTTTCGCCGGCCCGCAGCGCGCTAGCTAGAGCGGCAGGGTGTCGAAGGCCGCGTAGGCGGTCGCCAGCCAGGACTTCACGCGCTGGCGCTCCAGCAGGCCCAGCGCATGCGGCCCTTCGCGGTCGTTCACGGCCTTCCAGAAACTGGTGTTCTGCGCATCGATCTTGCGCATGCTCGCCTCGTGCAGGCGCGGCAGCGTGATCACCCGGGCGCCGTTCGCGGTGGCCTTGGAAAGCGACTGCGACGCCAGCAGCATGCCGAAGTCGCTGCCGCGGCCGTAGTTCTGCACCACGATGTAGTTGGGCCGGTTGCCGAAGGTGTCGATCAGCGTGCCGAGCAGGTCGGTGGAGTCCTTGCCGTCGTCCAGCACGTGCCAGAAGTTGACGGCCACGCCCAACTCGTCGAACACGTCGAACAGGTCCGATTCCTTGATCCAGCGCGACAGCGGCGCGAGCGTCTGGGCCGCCAGGTCGACGATGACGCTTTGCTGCGGATTCGTCTCGAAGCCGTTCACCACGGTGTCCAGGCCCTCGAAGCTGTCGACCACGATGGGCGAGGCAAAGCCTTCGTAGAAGCGCGTGAACGAGCTGTGCGAGCGATCGGTATCGAAGCCCGTGAAGGGCTTGCTGTGGTCGATGAAGTACTGCGCCAGCACGCGCGCCGTGACCGACTTGCCGACACCGCCTTTTTCGCCGCCGATGAAATTGATGGAGCTCATGAGTTGCTGCTGCCTCGAAAGGGTGGAGGAGTGAAGGGCCGGATCATTCTAGGGGGCGGGCTTTTCTATTTGCCGCGCCGCGCCATCCCCTGCAGCAAGGGATGTGCCTGCAAGCGCTGCTGCAGCCGTTTCTTCCACGCGGCCGGCAGCGCCGATGCCTCGATCATCGCGGGCCAGCGGCTGCGCGCGAGCCGCGCCGTGTCGGCCACGGTGCGCCGCACCAGCGGCTCGTGCAGCCCGGCCGAGAAGCAGAAGGCGCGCACGCTGGCGGGCGTGAACAGGGCGCTGCGCCTGGGGGCGGCCTCGCCAGGCGTTGCGGGCAGAAGAGGCAGCGCATGGCCGTCGACGCCCTGCAGCGCCGCATAGGCCACGATGTCGTAGGCCGGCGCCAGCCGCGGCGCGATGCCGTCGGGGTACAGCACGCCAAAGTTCTTCAGATGCGCGTCGGGGTTGCCGAGCAGGTCGTTCACCGCAAGGCGCCGCACGAGTTCGAGCACCGCTTCCTCGCCCAGCGATGGAAAGGCGCGCATCGCCAGCGCCATGTCGAGGTAGCTGGCGCTGTACTTGTGCATCGGGTCGACCGCAAGCACCTGCGCGAAATCCTCGAAATGGATGCGGCGCGCGCCTTCGCGGTCGAAGCGCGTCACGGCAAGGAAGTCGGGCTCGTCGGGCAGCGCGTAGCTGTGCTCGGCCGCAATGGCCGAGAGCGGCGCGAGTTCGGCATGGCAGACCTCGACGCCGGCCGCACCCGCCATCTGCAGCGAGAGCATTTCCAGCTGCGGCATGTGGGGCCGCCCGGCCACCGGCAGCTTGGCGATCACGCGCGTGCTCGCGCCGGCGCGGGTGCGGGCCACGTAGCGCCCGCCTTGCCGGCGCAGGCCGAGCTTGGGCTGCACGCCCGACACCGAGATGCCCTGCGGCATCGGCAGCTCGACCACCGACATTTCGAGCGCGTCCTGGTCCTGGGTGATGAGCCGCTGCAAGGTGCCGCGGTCGACCGAGACCGGCCGCGCGCTCACCGCGCCGGGCAGGTCGCCGCCGCAGGCCGCAAGCAGCTCGAAATGGTCGTTCTCGCGGCAGCCGCGCAGCTGCGCGATGTGGCTGCGCAGGACGCCTTCGGGCAGCAGGTTCTGGAAGAAGCGCGGCAACTGCCCGCCCTGTGCGTTGAAGAGCGGGTTCTTGACGTCGCTCCACAGGGCGGCCTGCGCCGAGGGATCGCTGGCCACCATCGATAGCGACAGCACCTCGGGCGGCGGCGCGGCCACCAGTTCGGGCTCCGCCACGAAGCGGCAGAGGTCCGCGTACTGGAACAGCTTGCCGAAGCGGCGCGCGCCGAGCGAGATCTCGAGGATCTTGACGTTCATGGCGAAGGCTTTTTCGAACGGGGCCCGGACGCCGGAGCCGGCGGCACCGCCGCAGCGCCGACGGCGTTGCCGATGCGCGTGGGCACCGGGCGGTAGCCGGGCTCGGCGTCCGCGCGTTCCCCGAAGCCCTTGGGCGCGAGCTGCAGCTCGAGGCCCAGGGCATCCACCAGCGCCAGCAGCGAGGACATCTGCGGATTTCCCTTCAGGCTCAGCGCATTGCGCACCGAACGTTCGGTGAGGCCGGAGCGCAGCGCGATTTCAGCGTTGCCGAGACCCGCGGCTTCGCGCCGGGCCGCCAGGGCGGTGATGAGTTCCTGCTTGTTCACGGAAACATATTACCGCAAGCTGCAGTTTCGGAAATATGTTTCCGAGAGTGCCCGCAATCGCTACCGGGGAATGAGCGTGAAGAAGGGCATCACGACGCCCATGACCCAGTTCTGCCCGAAATCGAGCGCCGCGCGCCGGTACTTCTCGTCGGCCTGGGCGGCCAGCAGGTCGAGCCGCGCCACCACCTTGGACAGTTCGCGGTCGGCCACGAGGTTGCGCCCGCGCTCGCTGATCTCGGTGGCCAGCAGCAGCGGCTGGCCGTCGGGGCCGGTCTTGGAGGCAATCAGCCAGAGCGATATCTCGAAGTTGCGCGCGGCCCGGAAGCTGTTCTCGGCATTGACGCCGTCGAGCATGGTCTGGTCCCAGGTGTCGCCGTTGGCCTGCTTGAGCATGGTGGCCCAGCCGACGACCAGTGCCGCCACCCGGTCGCCCTGGTAGCCCTGCGGCCCGGTATCGAAAGCCATGCGGATGGCTTCGATGCCCGTGGCGCCGCGCAGCTCGGGCAGGGCAGGGCCGGTCAGCACCGCATCCCAGGCGCGCTGGGCGGCCGCCTCGACGCTGGCGGCCGACTTGCGCCATTCGCGCGGATTGCGTCGGTAGAGCGTGGTCTGCACGCGCCGGATCGATTGCAGGTTGTCGCGCAGCGAGAGGTTGGCAATGCGGTTGGCGCTGGACTGCAACCATTCCTGGTTGCTATAGGCTTCGGCGCGGTTGGTGGAACGCACGGCCGCGCAGCCGCCAAGGCCCAGCAGGGCGGCCGCACCGGCCAGCAGGCAGCCGCGGCGCGCGGCAAGAGGTGATGAAACCAGGGAATCGCTCATGCCCTGACGTTATCATCCACGGCTGGGGCGGCGGCCTGTCTCGAACGGCAGGTCCGTGCAATTTTCCTTACAAATCAATACCTTGGCGTCATGCCAAGGCAGGCCGACAAGTCGTGCGTCTCAATTCCATCAAGCTTTCGGGCTTCAAGTCGTTCGCCGAACCCACCAACTTCCTGCTGCCGGGCCAACTGGTCGGCGTCGTCGGGCCCAACGGTTGCGGCAAGTCGAACATCATGGATGCGGTGCGCTGGGTGCTGGGCGAGTCGCGCGCGTCGGAGCTGCGCGGCGAGTCGATGCAGGACGTGATCTTCAACGGCACGACCACGCGCAAGCAGGCCAGCCGTTCGAGCGTGGAACTGGTGTTCGACAACGCCGACCACCGCGCGGGCGGCCAGTGGAACCAGTTCGGCGAAATTGCCGTGCGGCGCGTGCTCACGCGCGACGGCACCAGCAGCTACTACATCAACAACCAGCCGGTGCGCCGCCGCGACGTGCAGGACGTGTTCCTGGGCACCGGCCTCGGACCGCGCGCCTACGCGATCATCGGCCAGGGCACGATCAGCCGGATCATCGAGTCCAAGCCCGAGGAGCTGCGCCTGTTCCTCGAAGAGGCGGCGGGCGTCTCCAAGTACAAGGAGCGCCGGCGCGAAACCGAAAACCGCCTGGGCGACACGCGCGAGAACCTCACGCGCGTGGAAGACATCCTGCGCGAACTCAACGCCAACCTCGAAAAGCTCGAGAAGCAGGCCGAGGTGGCTGCGCGCTACAACGCGCTGCAGGGCGAAGCCACCAAAAAGCAGCACCAGCTGTGGTTCCTCAAGCGCAGCGAAAGCGATGCCGACCAGGCCAAGATCAAGGCCGACTCGGAAAAGGCGATCAACGACCTCGAGTCGCGCACCGCCGACCTGCGCCGCATCGAATCCGAACTCGAAACCGTGCGCCAGGCCCACTACGCGGCCGGCGACCAGGTCAACCAGGCCCAGGGCAAGCTCTACGAAGCCAGCGCCGAAGTGGGCCGCCTCGAAGGCGAGATCCGCTTCGTGGTCGAAGGCCGCCAGCGCGTGGAGCAGCGGCTGGTCCAGCTGCGCGAGCAGATGGGCCAATGGGGCCGCCGCCGCGAAGAGGCCGAGGCGGAGATCGAAACCCTGGCCGGCCAGGGCGTCGACGCGGAAGAGCAGGCCGTGCTGCTGGCCGCGCAGCTCGAGGAACACGACGCGCGCATGCCCGAGCTCGAGGAAGCCGTGCAGCGCGCCCAGGACGAGGCCAACGCCCAGCGCAGCACCGTCTCGCAGGTGCAGCAGCAGATCCAGGTGCTGGCGGCCGACCAGCGCAACATCGAAGAGCAGAGCCGGCAGCTCACGCAGCGCAGCGAACGCCTGCGCGCCGACCAGAACGCACTGGCCGCGCCCGACGAGGCGCGCCTGCAAGCCCTGCAGGAAGAGCATGCGGCCGCGCAGGAAACCGCGAGCGAGGCCGACGCGCGCCTGCACGAGCTGCAGGAATCGGTGCCGCAGCTCGACGACGACCGCCGCGCCAAGCAGCAGGCCGTCAACACCGAAGGCGCGCGCCATGCCGAGCTCTCGGCGCGGCTCGAGGCGCTGCGTGCGCTGCAGGAAAAGGTCAAGACCGATGGCAAGCTGGCGCCCTGGCTCGCCAAGCACGGGCTCGAAGGCATGCAGGGGCTGTGGAGCCGCATCCACATCGAGCAGGGCTGGGAAAACGCGCTCGAAGCGGCGCTGCGCGAACGCCTGGGCGCGCTCGAGGTCAGCCGGCTCGACATGGTGCGCGCCTTCGGCAACGATGCGCCGCCCGCCAAGCTCGCGTTCTACAGCCCGCCCGCGGCCGGCGCGCCGCAAGGTACGGCCGCGCTGCCGCGCCTGTCGAGCCTGCTGCGCCTGAACGATGCGGGCCTGCAGGCCCTGCTGACCGACTGGCTGCACGGCTGCTACACCGCGCAGAGTTTCGAAGAAGCGCTCGCGCAGCGCGCCACGCTGCAGCCGGGCGAAGTCATCTACGTGCAGAGCGGCCACGCCGTCTTCTCGCACAGCGTCAATTTCTACGCCCCCGATTCCGAGCAGGCTGGCCTGCTGGCGCGCCAGCAGGAAATGGAAAACCTCGAGCGCCAGCTGCGTGCCCAGGCCCTCATCAGCGAAGAGGCGCGCACCGCGCTGGTCCGCGCCGAAGCCGCCTACGCCGATGCGGCGCAGCGCCTCGTCACGGCGCGCCGCGAAGCGGCCGAAACGCAATCGCGTGCGCATGAACTGCAGGTCGAGACGCTGCGCATGACGCAGCTCGCCGAGCAGACGCGCGCGCGCAGCGAGCAGCTGGCTGCCGACCTGGCCGAGGTCGACGCGCAGCTGGAAGAACTGCAGGAAAAGCGCATGGCGGCCGAAGGCCGCTTCGAAGAGCTCGACATGCAGCTGGCCGACAGCCAGGAGCGCCACGCGCAGCTCGACGAACGCGTGATCGAGGCCGGCCGCGTGCTGGCCGCGAGCCGCGAGCAGCACCGCAGCCTCGAGCGGCAGGCGCAGGAGGCCACCTTCTCGCAGCGCACGCTCGAAGCCCGCCGCGGCGAGCTGAACCGCGCGATCGAAACCGCATCGCAGCAGGTGCTGTCGCTCACCGACGAAGACGAGCGCGCCCGCGCCGAACTCGGCCGGCTGTCCGATGCGGCGGCCCAGGCCGGCCTGCAGGACGCGCTGGCGCTCAAGCTCGAGCGCGAGGCCGCGCTGGGTGCGGCGCGCAGCCAGTACGACGACCTCACGCTGAAGCTGCGCGCCAGCGACGAACGCCGGCTGCAGCTGGAGCGCGAACTCGATCCGCTGCGCCAGCGCATCACCGAATTCCAGCTCAAGGAACAGGCCGCGCGCCTGGGCGTCGAGCAATACCAGCAGCTGCTGGACGACGCCGGCGCCGACCTCGAGGCCGTTGCCCAGTCGATCGAAGCCGACAAGGTCCGCCTCACCGGCCTGCAAGGCGAGATCGACCGCCTGAACCGCGAAGTGGTGGCGCTGGGCGCGGTCAACCTGGCGGCGCTCGACGAGCTCGCCGTGGCCAGCGAGCGCAAGACCTTCCTCGATGCGCAGTCCGCCGACCTGAACGAGGCCATCGGCACGCTGGAAGACGCCATCCGCAAGATCGACGCCGAGACGCGCGACCTGCTGGGCGGCACCTTCAAGATCGTCAACGAGCACTTCAGCCGCATGTTCCCCGAGCTGTTCGGCGGCGGCAATGCACGGCTCGTGATGACCGGCGACGAGATCCTCGACGCCGGCGTGCAGGTGCTGGCGCAGCCGCCCGGCAAGAAAAACCAGACCATCCACCTGCTCTCGGGCGGCGAGAAGGCGCTCACGGCCATTGCGCTGGTGTTCGCGATCTTCCAGCTCAACCCGGCGCCTTTCTGCCTGCTCGACGAAGTGGACGCGCCGCTGGACGATGCGAACACCGAACGCTATGCCAAACTCGTGACCGCCATGAGCCGCGAAACCCAGTTCCTCTTCATCAGCCACAACAAGATCGCCATGGAAATGGCCGAGCAGCTGATCGGCGTCACCATGCAGGAGCAGGGCGTCTCGCGCATCGTCGCGGTCGACATGGAAGCGGCCGCCTCCATGGTCGAGGCTGCTTGATCCGGGCAGCCCATGAGCAATCTCACTCTCGCCCTGGCCATCCTCGGCGGCCTCGTCCTCGCGGCCGTCGTTGCCTACAACACCCTGACCTCGCGCCGCAATGCGCCGCGCCAGCCCGACGCCGCTGACCGCGACCTGTCCGAGGCGGACCCTCGGCCATCGTCCTCGTCCGACGGCGTGGAGCCGATGCTGCACATCGATCCGCACCCGACGCCGGGTCATGAACGCCACGAACCGCTGTTCGACCCCGACCTGCCCGCGCCCAGCGCGAGCCCGGTGCCCGCGGCCGAGCGGCGCGGCGGGCTCGATCCGCTGATCGACGTGATCGCGCCGGTGTCGCTGGACGGGCTCGCATCGGGCGACGCGGCCATTGCCGCCATGCCGCCCACGCGCCGCGCGGGCAGCAAGCCCGTGGCCATCGAGGGCTTGAACGAACACACCGGCCAGTGGGAGCCGCCCGTGCCGGGCCAGCGCTACAGCGCCTTCCAGGTGGGTGTGCAGCTGGCGAACCGCACCGGCGCGCTCAACGAGATCGAATACTCCGAATTCGTGGTCAAGGCGCAGGCCTTTGCCGATGCCGTCAACGGCGCGCTCGAATTTCCTGAAATGCTCGACGAGGTGGCGCGCGCCCGCGAGCTCGACCAGTTCGCCAGCGCGCACGATGCGCAGCTGGGCTTCGTGCTGCGCGCGCTGCATGCCGCCTGGAGTCCCGGCTACGTGCAGCAGAACGCGGCGCGGCTGGGCTTTGTGGCCGGCATCATCCCGGGGCGCATGGTGCTGCCGACCAGCGAGGCCGGGCTGCCGCCGATCCTCGGGCTCTCGTTCGACACGCAGGCCGCGCTGGCCGACGATCCGGCGCAGTCGGCCATCCGCGAACTCAGCCTGAGCCTGGACGTGCCGCAGGTCGACCGCGCCGAGCAGCCGTTCCGCCGCATGCGCGAAGCCGCCGCCACGCTGGCGCGCGAGATGGACGGCGTGGTCACCGACAGCGACGGCCAGCTGCTGCGCGAGGAAACCATGGATGCGATCGGCGCCGACCTCGAGCAGCTCTACGACACGCTCGAGTCGCGCGACCTGGCCGCCGGCTCGCCCCTGGCGCGCCGCCTTTTCAGCTGATCCGATCGTTCGGGAGACACCCATGACCACGCGCGACGAAGCGGCACGCGAAGCCGCCGCACTGAGCGAACAGCTCCACAAGCACGCCCATCTCTACTACGTGCTCGATGCGCCCGAGCTGCCCGACGCCGAGTACGACCGGCTGTTCCAGCGGCTGCAGGCGCTGGAAGCCGAATACCCCGAACTGCGCACGCCCGATTCGCCCACGCAGCGCGTCGGCGGCAAGGTGCTCGAAGGCTTCGTGAAGGTGCGCCACAAGGTGCCGATGCTGTCGATCCGCACCGAGACCGACATCTCGCCCGGCGGCGCCAGCGCCTTCGATGCCCGCGTGCGCAAGGAACTGGGCCTGGCCGAGGACGGGCCGCAGGTCGAGTACGTCTGCGAACTCAAGTTCGACGGCCTGGCCATGAACCTGCGCTATGAGAACGGCGTGCTGGTGCAGGCCGCGACGCGCGGCGATGGCGAGGTCGGCGAGGAGGTCACGCAGAACATCCGCACGGTGCGCGAGATTCCGCTGCGGCTCAATGGCAAGGCGCCGCCCGTGGTCGAGGTGCGCGGCGAGATCTACATGAAGCGCGCCGACTTCGAGGCGCTCAACGAGCGCCAGCGCGAGAAGATCGCGGCCGGGCAGAAGAACGAGAAGGTCTTCGTCAATCCGCGCAATGCCGCGGCCGGCGCGGTGCGCCAGCTCGATCCGGCCATTGCGGCGGCGCGGCCGCTGAGCTTTTTTGCCTACGGCCTCGGCGAGGTCACGCCGGCCAGCGAAGGCGGGCCGGAATTTCCGACCCAGTTCGACTGGCTGCAGCAGTTCCACGCCTGGGGCTTTCCGGTGGCCACGCAGACCGCACGCGCGACCGGTGCCATCGAACTGATCGCCTTCCACGAGAACATCGGGCGCCAGCGCGATGCCTTGCCCTACGACATCGACGGCGTGGTCTACAAGGTCGACAGCATCGAGCTGCAGCGGCGGCTGGGCTTCGTCTCGCGCGAACCGCGCTGGGCCGTGGCACACAAGTACCCGGCGCAGGAGCAGATCACCGAGGTGCTGGGCATCGAGGTGCAGGTCGGGCGTACCGGCAAGCTCACGCCGGTGGCCAAGCTCGCGCCGGTCTTCGTGGGCGGCGTGACCGTCACCAACGCCACGCTGCACAACGAGGACGAGGCGCGCCGCAAGGACGTGCGCGTGGGCGACAAGGTGATCGTGCGGCGGGCCGGCGACGTGATCCCCGAAGTGGTCGGCGTGGTGCCCGAAAGCCTCGCCAGGCCCGAGGGCGAGCGAGGCCTGCTCTTCACCATGCCGCACCAGTGCCCGGTGTGCGGATCGGAAGCGCTGCGCGAAGAGGGCGAAGTCGACTACCGCTGCACCGGCGGCCTGTTCTGCGCGGCCCAGCGCAAGGAAGCCATCCTGCACTTTGCGGCGCGCCGCGCGGTCGACATCGACGGGCTCGGCGACAAGCTGGTCGAGCAGCTGGTCGATGCCAACCTGATCCGCACCTTGCCCGACCTCTACAAGCTCGGATTCGCCACGCTGGCGGGGCTGGACCGCATGGCCGACAAGTCGGCCAAGAACCTCGTCGATGCGCTCGAGGCGTCGAAGAAGACCACGCTGCCGCGCTTCCTGTTCGGCCTGGGCATACGGCACGTGGGCGAGAGCACGGCCAAGGACCTGTCCAAGCACTTCGGCAAGCTCGACGCGATCATGGATGCGAGCGAGGAGCAGTTGCTGGAAGTCAACGACGTGGGCCCGGTCGTCGCGCAAAGCCTGCGCACCTTCTTCGACCAGCCGCACAACCGCGAGGTGGTCGAGCAGCTGCGCGCCTGCGGGCTGACCTGGGAGGAGGGCGAACCCGCCGCCCGGGCGCCCAAGCCGCTGGCGGGGCTGACCTTCGTGATTACCGGCACCCTTCCTACGCTGAGCCGCGACGAAGCCAAGGACAAACTGGAAGCAGCCGGCGCCAAGGTGGCGGGTTCCGTCAGCAAGAAGACCAGCTACCTGGTGGCCGGCGAAGAGGCCGGCAGCAAGCTGGACAAGGCGCGCGAGATCGGCGTGGAGGTGATCGACGAGGCGCGTATGCTGGAGCTGCTCGCCGGCGGTGCGCCGGGTTGAAGGGGGTGAAGCGCGGTTCTTACCGGCAGTTACGCGACTTCACACCACCGCAGTCAACAGGGCCTACAAGCTGGCGTTGAAAACTGAAGGCTGACAAGGAGTCCCTCATGCAGAAAATTCGTGTTCTCGGTATCAGTGTCGCCATCGGCGGCTTCGCGCTGCTTGGCGGCTGCGTGGCTGTTCCTGGCGACCCCTACTACAGCGGGGGCTATTCGCAGCCGTACTACTCGGATCCGGTGGTGGTGAATCCGGCGCCGGTCTATATCCAGGGCGGCGGCTACTACGAAGGCGGGCGCCGCTATTACGACCATGACCGCCCCTACTACGGTGGCAGGCCCTACTACGGGCGCCCGGGCTACCCGGTGGCGCGTCCGGTGCCAGTGCCGGTTCCCGTGCCTGTGCCTTCTCGCCCCGGCTGGGGCGGCGGCGGTGGCGCGCGGCCGCCGGCTGCCGGCGTGTCGCCGCTGCCGCAATACCGGCCGGATCCGCCGCGCGGCGCGTCGCGGCTGTGGTCGTCGCCCGACTCCAAGGGACAAACCCCTCCATGACGCCGCGGCGGGGCCGCTCGCGATAATCCCGCCATGGCCATCCGCGAAATCCTCAAGATGGGCGACCCCCGGCTGCTGCGCATTGCACAGCCGGTGGCTGCCTTCGACACCGACGAACTGCACCTGCTGGTGCGCGACATGTTCGAGACCATGCTGGCCGTCAATGGGGCGGGCCTGGCCGCGCCGCAGATCGGTGTCGACCAGCAACTCGTGATCTTCGGCACCGACGTGGTCAATCCCCGCTATCCCGACGCGCCGCCGGTGCCGCGCACCGTGCTGCTGAACCCGGTCATCACGCCGATCGGCGACGAGGAAGAAGAGGGCTGGGAAGGGTGCCTCTCGGTGCCGGGCCTGCGCGGCGTGGTGCCGCGCTTTGCCAACATCCGCTATACCGGCTTCGACCCCTACGGCGATCCGATCGACCGCGTCGCGAGCGGCTTTCATGCACGCGTGGTGCAGCATGAAGTCGATCACCTGCTGGGCAAGCTCTATCCGATGCGGGTGCGCGACTTCTCGCGCTTCGGCTATACCGACGTCCTGTTTCCAGGGCTGGACGCGAACGACGACGAGTGACGAAAGAACGGCCGGCACGCCGCCGGCCGCATGCTTCCTTCCTTCTTCCTTCAGTTGTACTTGCCGCCCAGGCCGAACCGGCCGCCGCCGAAGAGCGCAATGGCAAGTGCCGAGAACAGGAACATGCCCTGCAGTTCCAGCGCCCAGCCGCCCTGGCCATTGAGTGCGCCCAGGTCTTTCCGGTGCACGAGCCAGATGGCCACCAGCATGTTGAGCGCAACGATCAGCGCAGCCGGACGGGTGAACAGGCCCACGATGAGCAGCACGGGCGCAAGGATCTCGCCCACATAGACCAGGTAAGCCATGGCGGCCGGCAAGCCGTGGGATGCCAGCATGCCGCCGATGCCGTCGACGCCCTTGCCGACCTTCGCGATGCCGTGCAGCAGGATGAGGATGCCGAGCGCGACGCGCAGAACGAGCTTGCCGGTGTCATCGGATTTGGTCATGTGCAGATTCCTGGTGAAGTGATTGAAGGCCCGTATGTTAGTGAATGCGGCGTCCAAGAAAAACACCGTGCCGGCGCCTGCGGCATATGCATCCAACCGCCCGTTCTTTGGCAGAGTGGCGCGCAGCCTCGTACACTGGCTTTTGCTTGTTGTTGAGGAGAACACACCAATGAAGAACCGATTCCGTCCCGCACTGGCCATGGCCGCAGCCGTTGCAGCGCTTGCCGCTGCCGCCCCCGCCTTTGCCGGCAAGACCCTCGATGCCGTCAAGCAGCGCGGCACCGTCAAGTGCGGCGTGACCAATGGCGTGGCCGGCTTTTCCGCGCCCGATACGCAGGGCAACTGGTCGGGCCTGGACGTCGACACCTGCCGCGCCATTGCGGCGGCCGTGCTCGGCGATCCGAAGAAGGTCGACTTCGTGCCGCTCAATTCGCAGCAGCGCTTCTCGGCGCTGCAGGCCGGCGAGATCGACATCCTTGCGCGCAACACCACCTGGACGCTCACGCGCGATGCGTCGCTGGGCTTCAACTTCACCACCATCACCTACTACGACGGCCAGGGTTTCCTGGTGCCGAAGAAGCTCAAGGTGACGAGCGCCAAGCAGCTCAAGAACGCGACCATCTGCACGCAGTCGGGCACCACCAACGAGAAGAACGTGTCCGACTACTTCCGCGCGCAGAACATCCCGGTCAAGACGGTGGTGTTCGAGAGCTTCGAGGCCTCGTTCAAGGCCTTCTTCTCGGGCCGCTGCCAAGCCTTCACCACCGACGCCTCGGCGCTGGCGGGCTTGCGCAACAAGGAAGCGCCGAACCCCGACGACTACGTCATCCTGCCCGAGCTCATTTCCAAGGAGCCGCTCGCGCCGCTGGTGCGCCGCGGCGACGACGAATGGTTCGCCATTGCCAAATGGGTGCCCAACGCGCTCATCGAGGCCGAGGAATTCGGCGTCACGCAGGCCAATGCCGACGAGCTCAAGGCCGGCAGCAAGGACCCGGCGCAGCAGCGCCTGCTGGGCGCCGGCGAAGACCTGGGCAAGCTGCTGGGCCTGGACAAGGACTGGTCGTTCCGCGCCATCAAGGCCGTCGGCAACTACGGCGAGATGTTCGAGCGCAACGTGGGCCCCAAGTCGGTCCTGAAGCTGCCGCGCGGCTCGAACAACCTCTGGAACAAGGGCGGCCTGATCTACGCACCACCGGTTCGATGAGCAGCGGAGCCTCGCGCCGCGGCGCCTGGCTGGGCTGGGTCGTCCAGGCGCTGCTGGTGCTGGCCGTGGTGGCCGGCGCGGCCTGGGTCGTGAACCATGCGCTCGAGGTCTTGCGGGCGCGCGGCGTCCGATCGGGCTTCGACTTTCTTGCCGAGCCTGCGGGCTTCTCCATCAGCGAAGGCTGGCTCGGCTTCGAGGCCAGCCAGCCGTTCTGGCGCGCCTTCCTTGCGGGCCTGGTCAACACGGTGCGCGCCTCGGTGCCCGCCGCCATTTTTTCGGTGGTGCTCGGCACGCTGATCGGCATCGGCCGGCTCGCGCCGCACGTGCTGCTGCGCGGCATCTGCACCGCCTACGTCGAGCTGCTGCGCAACGTGCCACTGCTCGTGCAGCTGCTGATGCTGGCCTTTGCGATTGCCAACCTGCTGCCCGATCCCACCGAGCCTGTGCGGCTGCTGCCGGGCGTGTGGCTCAGCAAGGGCGGCCTGAGCGTGCCCTGGCCGGCGTCGGGCGAGGGTGGCTGGTGGCCCACGCATTTCGATTGGCCCGAGCGCGGCGACTTCGGCGTGAGCGGTGGCGCGGCGCTGAGTCCGGAGTACGTGACCATCGTCGCGGGCCTGTCTTTTTACTCGGCCGCGTTCGTGGCCGAGATCGTGCGCGCCGGCATCCTCTCGGTGCCGCAGGGGCAGGTGCTTGCGGGCCAAGCGCTGGGACTCGCGCCGGTACAGCAGCTGCGCATCGTGATCCTGCCGCAGGCGCTGCGGGTGATCGTGCCCTCGCTCACCAACCAGCTGCTGAGCCTCGTCAAGAATTCATCGCTCGCGGTGGCCGTCGGCTATCCGGAGCTGGTGTCGGTGGCCAACACCACCATCGGCTCGAACGGCCGTGCCTTCGAGTGCATCGCCATCATCATGGCGGTCTACCTGCTGTTGTCGCTGCTGATCTCCTTCGGCATGAACCGCTACAACGCGCGCGTCGCGCTCAGGGGCTGGCGATGAGGAACGTGGCCCAGGGCCCGATCGCCTGGCGCAGCGAACTCTGGGGTTCGCCGCCGCGGGCGCTGGCGACCGTGCTGCTGCTCGCGCTGCTGGCATGGGGCGGCTACCACGCGGTCGAATGGGGCGTGCTGCACGCCGTCTTCCGGCCTGACGCGGAAGCCTGCCGCGCGGTGCAGCATGGCGCCTGCTGGGGCGTGGTGGCCGAGAAATGGCGCCCGATGCTGTTCGGCCGCTTTCCCTACGAAGAGCAATGGCGCCCGGCCATTGCCGTGGCCGTGCTGTCGGCCGTCACTGTGATGAGCGCCTGGCCGCGCAGCTGGCGCTGGTGGCTGGCGCTGCTCTGGGTGGTGGCGCTCGTGCTGTTCGTGCTGCTGATGCGCGGCGGCGTGGCGGGCCTCGCCCCCGTGCCGACCAGCCGCTGGGGCGGATTGCCGCTCACCATCGGCCTGGCGGTGGTGGGCCTCGCGCTGGCCTTTCCGCTCGCGCTGCTGCTCGCGCTCGGGCGCCGCTCGGGTTGGCCGGTGGTCCGCACGCTCAGTGCGAGCTACATCGAGCTGGTGCGCGGCGTGCCGCTGATCTCGGTGCTGTTCATGGCCTCGTTCCTGCTGCCGCTGCTCTGGCCCGCGGGCTGGCAGCCCGATGTGCTGGTGCGCGTGCTGGCGGGGCTCACGCTGTTCGTTGCGGCCTACCTGGCCGAGATCATCCGCGGCGGCTTGCAGGCCGTGCCGCGCGGCCAGACCGAAGTGGCGATGGCGCTGGGCTTCGGCCGCTGGCCGGTGCAGCGGGACATCGTGCTGCCGCAGGCCCTGCGGCTGGTGGTGCCGGCGCTGACCAACAGCGTGGTCGGCACCTTGAAGGACACCTCGCTGGTCACGGTGGTCGGCCTGTTCGAGCTGACCGGCGCGCTGGGCCTCGCACTCGGCGGCGACCCGACCTGGCGGCCGTTCTACCTCGAGGGCTACCTCTTCGTTGCGGCGGTGTACTGGGTGCTGTGCTTCGGGCTATCGCGCTACAGCGTGTGGCTCGAGCGGCGGCTGGGAGAGGGCGCGCGCTGAACGCGCCGGCCGCACTCAGCCCGCCAGCGCCTTGTCGACCAGCAGCTGCGCCTCCTCGAGGATGCGGCCCAGGTGCTCGGCACCGAGAAAGCTCTCGCCGTAGATCTTGTAGATGTTCTCGGTGCCCGAGGGCCGCGCGGCGAACCAGCCGTTCTCGGTGACCACCTTCACGCCGCCGATGGCCGCGCCGTTGCCGGGTGCGTGGCTCAGCACGTCCTGGATCTTCTCGCCGGCAAGCTCGGTGGACAGCACCTGCTGCGGCGACAGGCTGGAGAGCTTCTTCTTCTGCTCGACGGTGGCCGCCGCATCCACGCGATTGGCCACCGGCTGGCCCAGCGCCTGCGCCAGTTCGGCAAAGCGTTCGCCGGGATCGCGCCCGGTGCGCGCGGCAATCTCGGCCGAGAGCAGGGCGGGCACGATGCCGTCCTTGTCGGTGGTCCATACCGTGCCGTCGCGCCGCAGGAAGGTAGCGCCCGCGCTTTCCTCGCCGCCAAAGCCCAGCGACGAATCCACCAGCCCGTCGACGAACCACTTGAAGCCCACCGGCACCTCGTAGAGCCTGCGGCCCAGCCGGGCGGCCACGCGGTCGATCATCTGGCTGCTGACCACCGTCTTGCCCACGGCCGCATGCGCCGCCCACTGCGGCCGGTGCGTGAAGAGGTAGTCGGCCATCACCGCCAGGTAGTTGTTGGGCGGCAGCAGCCCCGCGCTGCGCGTGACGACGCCGTGGCGGTCATGGTCGGTGTCGCAGGCAAAGGCAATGCCGAAGCGTTCCCGCAGGCCGATCAGCTGGTGCATGGCGTCGGGCGACGACGGGTCCATGCGGATGCGGCCGTCCCAGTCGAGCGACATGAAGCGGAAGGTGGGGTCGACCTCCTGGCTCAGCACATTGAGCCGCCCGAGCTTGTAGCGCTCGGCGATGGCCGGCCAGTAGCGCACGCCCGCGCCGCCCAGCGGATCGACACCCAGGTCGATCTCCACGCCGCGGATCGCATCCATGTCGAGCACCTGCGCGAGGTCTTCGACGTAGGTGTTGAGGTAGTCGTGGCGGTGCGTGGTCGCAGCGCGCAGCGCCTGGGCGAGCGGCAGGCGCTTCACGCCCTTGAGGTCCGCCGCAAGAAAAGCATTGGCCGCGGCTTCGACCGCCGAGGTGATGTCGGTGCCCGCGGGGCCGCCGTTCGGCGGGTTGTACTTGAAGCCGCCGCTTTCGGGCGGGTTGTGCGAAGGCGTGATCACGATGCCGTCGGCCAGCCCCGCCGTGCGTCCGCGGTTGTAGACCAGGATCGCATGCGAGACGGCGGGCGTGGGCGTGTACTCGTCGTCCTTCGACAGCATCAGCTCGACGCCGTTGGCCGCCAGCACTTCCACCGCGCTGTTGAAGGCGGGCGTCGAAAGCGCATGCGTGTCGATGCCGAGGAACAGCGGGCCGTCGATGCCCTTCTGGCGCCGGTAGTCGGCAATGGCCTGGCTCATGGCCAGCACATGCCATTCGTTGAACGCGTTGTCGAAGGAGGAGCCGCGGTGGCCCGAGGTGCCGAAGGCCACGCGCTGCGAAGGCACCGAGGGATCGGGCCGGCCGGTGTAGTAGGCCGAGATCAGGCGCGGGACATTGACGAGCAGGTCCAGCGGTGCGGGCTGGCCTGCGAGGGGATTGGTTTTCTGGCTCATGTCGAGGGTTGCCGTTCGAGTTGAAACAAGAGTCGGCACCATCATGCCGCAGGATGCGCCTGCGGATGAAACAAGCGGCAAGCGGGCCTCAGGAGGCCAGCGCTTCCATCAGGTCGGTCTCGATGGCCAACTGCGTCTTCTGGCCCTGCAGTTCGGGCCCGCTGATCAGGAAGGTGTCTTCCACGCGCTCGCCGAGCGTCGTGACCTTGGCGAGCTGCAGGTTCAGGTGATGCCGGGCGAGCACGCGCGCCACCGAATAGAGCAGCCCGGCGCGGTCGCTGGCCGAGATGTTGAGCAGCCAGCGCTGGGCCTTGTCGTCGGGCAAAAGGCTGATGCGCGGCTTGATCGGAAAGCTGCGCACGCGCCGCGACACGCGGCCCACGCTGGGCGGGGGCAGGGGGCCGGCTTCGGTCAGCGTCTGCGCCAGGCCCGACTCCACCATGCTGATGAGATCGCGGTAGTGGTCGGGCAGGAAGGTGGTCACCACCTGAAACGTGTCGAGCGCGTAGCCGTTGGTCGCGGTGTGCACTTTCGCATCGAGAATGCTGAACGAGGCCTGGTCGAAGTAGCCGCAGATGCGCGCGAACAGGTCGGGCTGGTCGGGCGTGTAGACCACCACCTGCAGGCCTTCGCCCACCGGCGAAAGACGGGCCCGCACGATCGGCGGCGCCTTGGGGTCGATGGGCACGTTGGGCGGCGGCACGAAGCGCGAGAGCTGCTTGGCATGCCAGGCGATCTCGGTGGCCTCGTGGCGCATGAAGTAGCCGACGTCGAGCGTGGCCCACAGGGCCTTGTGGGCCTCGAAGGGCTGCGCGTGCAGGGCCAGCTGCACCAGCGCCTCGCGCTTGCGCGATTCCACCTCGGCGTCGGGATCGGGCATGCGGCCGCCGAGCGCGCGCAGCGTGTAGCGGTACAGGTCTTCGAGCAGCTTGCCCTTCCAGGCATTCCACACGCGCGGCGAGGTGCCGCGGATGTCGGCCACCGTCAGCAGGTAGAGCGCCGTGAGGTAGCGCTCGTTGCCCACGCGCCTGGCGAAGGCGCCGATCACCTCGGGGTCGCTCAGGTCCTGCTTCTGCGCGACCTGGCTCATCACCAGGTGCTCCGCAACCAGGAATTCGATCAGCCTGGAATCCTCGCGCGCGATGCCGTGCTGCTTGCAGAAGCGCTGCACGTCGCGTGCGCCGAGCGTGGAATGGTCGCCGCCGCGGCCCTTGGCGATGTCATGGAACAGCGCCGCCACGTAAAGGATCCATGGCTTGTCCCAGCCCGCCGCAAGCTGCGAGCAGAACGGGTACTCATGCGCATGCTCGGCGATGAAGAAGCGCCGCACGTTGCGCAGCACCATCAGGATGTGCTGGTCCACCGTGTACACGTGGAACAGGTCATGCTGCATCTGCCCCACGATGCTGCGGAACACCCGCAGGTAGCGCCCCAGCACCGAGGTCTGGTTCATGAGCCGGAACGCATGCGTGATGCCGTAGGGCTGCAGCAGGATGCGCATGAAGGTCTGGTGGTTGACCGGGTCGTTGCGGAACTTGCTGTCCATCACGTGGCGCGCGTTGTAGAGCGCGCGCAGCGTACGGGCCGACAGGCCCTTCACGCCGATGGTCTTCTGGTAGAGCAGGAAGGTCTCGAGAATGGCGTGCGGCTCGCGCTCGTAGAGGTCGTCGCTCGCAATCTCGATGAGGCCTGCGCGCTCGAAGAAGCGTTCGTTGATCGGCGTGTGCTGCTCGTCCACCGGCTGCAGCCGCTCCGCGATGTTCAGCAGCAGGATCTGGTTGAGCTGCGACACCGCCTTGGCCGCCCAGTAGTAGCGGCGCATCAGCGCCTCGCTCGACTTGCGCTGCGATTCGCTTTCATAGCCGAAGCTTGCCGCCACCGCGGTCTGCAGGTCGAACACCAGGCGGTCCTCGCGCCGGTTGGCAATCACGTGCAGGCGCGCGCGGATCAGCGAGAGCAGCGCTTCGTTGCGCTTGATCTGCTGTGCCTCGAACGAGGTGGCCAGGCCGTTCTTGGCCAGGTCGTCCCAGCGGCTGCCGAAGCCCGCGGCCTTGGTCATCCAGAGGATGGTCTGCAGGTCGCGCAGGCCCCCCGGCGATTCCTTGCAGTTGGGTTCGAGCGCGTAGGGCGTGTTGTCGAACTTCTGGTGGCGGTGGCGCATTTCCTGCGACTTGGCCACGAAGAAGGCCTGCGGATCGATGGCGCGTGCAAAACGCCGGCGGAAGCCCACGAAGAGCTTCTTGTCGCCCGTGATCAGCCGCGATTCGAGCAGCGAGGTCTGGACCGTGACGTCCTTCTCGGCTTCGGCCAGGCACTCGTCGACGGTGCGCACGCTGGAGCCGATCTCGAGCCCCGCGTCCCAGCAGTGGCCGATGAAGGCCTCGATGCGCGCAGGATCGATCGCGCCGGCCTCGCCCTCGGGCGGCAGCAGCAGCAGCACGTCGACATCGGAGTAGGGAAACAGCTCGCCGCGGCCGAAGCCGCCCACGGCCACCAGCGCGAGCGCGTCGCCGAAATCGGCCTCGCGCCAGAGCGTGCACAGCGTCTGGTCGGCCAGGGCCGACAGCTGCCGCAGCACCGTGTGCACGCTGCGCGTGGGCGCGCGCGCAAAGCGCAGGGTGTCGAACAGCGCCAGCTTCCTGGCGCGATAGGCCTCGCGCAAGGTGGCGACATCGATCTTGGCGGGTTCGATCACGGCAGTGTCCGGAGCCGTGCGCCGCTCGCGCGGCTCACGTTTTCGTGGAAGTGACGAACGAGGGCAGGGGTGGGCTGCCTTCGGACAGCGTGAGCACCTCGTAGCCCGTTTCGGTGACCAGCACCGTGTGTTCCCATTGCGCCGACAGCGAATGGTCGCGGGTGACGATGGTCCAGCCGTCGTACTGGCCGCCCTTGAAGTCTTCCTTCACCTCGCGCTTGCCGGCGTTGATCATCGGCTCGATGGTGAAGATCATGCCGGGCTTGAGTTCTTCCAGCGTGCCCGGACGGCCGTAGTGCAGCACCTGCGGTTCTTCGTGAAAACGCTGGCCCACGCCGTGGCCGCAGAATTCGCGCACCACCGAATAGCCCTGGCCTTCGGCGAATTTCTGGATCGCGTGGCCGACGTCGCCCAGGTGGGCGCCCGGGCGCACCTGCAGGATGCCGTGCCACATGGCTTCGAAGGTGATGCTGCACAGCCGCTTGGCGGCAATGGAGGCATCGCCGATGATGTACATGCGGCTGTTGTCGCCGAACCAGCCGTCCTTGATGACGGTCACGTCGACGTTCATGATGTCGCCCTTCTTCAAGGGCTTGTCATTGGGAATGCCGTGGCAGACCACGTGGTTCACCGAGGTGCAGAGCGACTTCGGGAAGGGCACGCTGCTCGCGCCCATGTAGCCCACGGTGGCCGAGGTGGTGCCCTGCTTGACCATGTATTCGGCGGCCAGGCGGTCGACGTCGTTCGTGGTGATGCCGGGCTTGATGAGGGGCGTGAGGTAGTCCAGCACCTCGGAGGCCAGGCGGCAGGCGACGCGCATGGCTTCGATGCCTGCGGCGTCTTTGTAGGTAATGCTCATCCCGGAATTATCCCATTCACCAGAAGAACCTGCCCCCGACGCGGAGCACTTCGTGCCCCGCTGCCCCCCGAGGGGGGCGGCCAACTTGGGGCGGCCCGGCATTGGCCTAAAATTCAGGGCTTACGCGGATGGCCCCAGTCAGCGGCCATCCGCCCAGATTTCTTGATTTCCAACGCGGCCCCAGAGGCCTCCATCCGACCGTGACGCAGCCCGCACCTCAAGCCCTCCCCGTCGTAACCTTTTTCGAGGGCGGCAGCGCACTCAGCGATTTCCGCGCGCGGCAGCTGCTGCCGAAGCTGCAGGCGATCGATGCGCGCATCGAGGGCGTCAGCGCCCGTTTCGTGCACCTGGTGGTCACCGACGCGGCGCTCGATGCGGCCGGCCGCGAGCGCTTTGCCGCGCTCCTGGCTTACGGCGAGCCCTTCGAGGCGCCGGCCAAGGCGGGCACCTCGGTGGTCGTCACGCCGCGCCTGGGCACCGTCTCGCCCTGGGCCTCCAAGGCCACCGACATCGCCCACAACTGCGGCCTGGCGCTGCGCCGGGTCGAGCGCGTCACCCAGTACCACCTGAAGCTCAAGGCCCCGCTGATCGGCAAGGCGCCCGTGCTCGAAGGCGACCTGCTGGCCGCCGTGGCCGTCCCGCTGCACGACCGCATGACCGAATCGGTGCTGGCCACGGTCGAGCAGGCCGCCAGCCTTTTCAGCGAGCTGCCGGCCCAGCCGATGGCGCTGGTCGACGTGCAGGGCGGGGGCCGCGCCGCGCTGGTGGCGGCCAACACGGGTTTTGGCCTGGCGCTGGCGGAAGACGAGATCGACTACCTGGTCGAAGCCTTCACCCGGCTCGGACGCAACCCGAGCGACGTCGAGCTGATGATGTTCGCGCAGGCCAACAGCGAGCACTGCCGCCACAAGATCTTCAATGCCAGCTTTGCCATCGACGGCCAGGCCCAGCCGCAGAGCCTGTTCTCGATGATCCGTCACACCGAGAAAGAGAACCCGCAGCACACGGTGATCGCCTATGCCGACAACGCCTCGGTGATGGAGGGCACGACGGTCGAGCGCTTCATTCCGGCTCCGGATTCGCAGAGCTATCAAAAAGATAGCGCGCTGAGCCATGTGCTGATGAAGGTCGAGACGCACAACCATCCGACCGCCATTTCGCCGTTCCCGGGCGCCTCGACCGGCGCGGGCGGCGAGATCCGCGACGAAGGCGCCACCGGCCGCGGCTCCAAGCCCAAGGCCGGCCTGACCGGTTTCACGGTGTCGAAGCTCTGGCCGGAAGAGGGCCACTACGGCAAGCCCGAGCACATTGCCAGCCCGCTGCAGATCATGACCGAGGGCCCGCTGGGCGGCGCCGCATTCAACAACGAGTTCGGCCGGCCCAATCTGCTGGGCTACTTCCGCGAATACGAGCAGACCGTGGCGAGCGACGTCGACACGGTGCAGCGCGGCTACCACAAGCCCATCATGATCGCGGGCGGCCTTGGCAGCATCGACGCCACGCAGACGAAGAAGATCCAGTTCCCGGCCGGCTCGCTGCTGATCCAGCTCGGCGGGCCCGGCATGCGCATCGGCATGGGCGGCAGCGCCGCGAGCTCGATGGCCACGGGCGCCAACGCAGCCGAGCTCGACTTCGACTCGGTGCAGCGCGGCAATCCCGAGATCGAGCGCCGTGCGCAGGAGGTCATCAACCACTGTTGGCAGCAGGGCGCGGCCAACCCGATCCTCGCGATCCACGACGTGGGCGCGGGCGGCCTGAGCAACGCCTTCCCCGAGCTGACCAACGACGCCGGCCGCGGCGCGCGCTTCGACCTGCGCGCGGTGCCGCTCGAAGAGTCGGGCATGGCGCCCAAGGAAATCTGGTGCAACGAAAGCCAGGAGCGCTACGTGCTGGCCATCGCGCCCGAATCGCTCGAACAGTTCAGGGCCTTCTGCGAGCGCGAGCGCTGCCCGTTCTCGGTGGTGGGCGTGGCGACCGAGGAGCGCCAGCTGCTGGTGGCCGACGAGGGCGGGGCCATGCAGCCCGTCGACATGCCTATGGACGTGCTGCTCGGCAAGCCGCCCAAGATGCACCGCGACGTGAAGAGCGTCGCCCGCACCTTCAAGCCGCTCGACCTCACGGGCGTCGACCTGCAGAAGGCCGCCATCGACGTGCTCTCGCATCCGACCGTGGCCTCCAAGCGTTTTCTGATCACCATCGGCGACCGCACCGTGGGCGGCCTGAGCCACCGCGACCAAATGGTCGGCCCCTGGCAGGTGCCGGTGGCCGACTGCGCCGTGACGCTGGCCGACTACAAGGGCTTTGCCGGCGAGGCGATGAGCATGGGCGAGCGCACGCCGCTGGCTGCGCTCGACGCGCCGGCCTCGGGCCGCATGGCCGTGGCCGAGGCCATCACCAACCTGCTGGCCGCGCCGATCGAGCTCTCGCGCGTGAAGCTGTCGGCCAACTGGATGGCCGCCTGCGGCGAGCCCGGCGAAGATGCCGCGCTGTATGAAACCGTGAAGGCCGTGGGCCTGGAGCTGTGCCCGGCGCTGGGCGTGTCGATTCCGGTCGGCAAGGATTCGCTGTCGATGCGCACGCAGTGGAAGGACGACGAGCAAGCGAAGAAGGTCACCTCTCCCGTGAGCCTGATCGTGACCGCCTTCGCCACGCTGGCCGACGTGCGCGGCACGCTCACGCCGCAGCTCGATGCCGCCGAGGCCGACACCACGCTGGTGCTGATCGACCTGGGCCGCGGCCAGCATCGCATGGCCGGCAGCATCCTCGCGCAGACGCTCAACCAGAGCGGCGACACGGTGCCCGACCTCGACGACCCGGCGCAGCTCGTCGCGCTGGTCAACGCCGTGAACGCGCTGCGCGCCGACGGCAAGATCCTGGCCATGCACGACCGCAGCGACGGCGGCCTGTTCGCCACCGCCTGCGAGATGGCCTTTGCCGGCCACGTGGGCGTGGCGCTCAACGTCGACATGCTGGTGACCGAAGGCGACGGCATCTCCGACAGCCGCATGGAAACCGGCGACGCCAAGAACTGGGCGCAGCAGGTCAGCGCGCGGCGCGAGGAGCTCACGCTCAAGGCGCTGTTCAACGAAGAGCTCGGCATGGTGCTGCAGGTGCGCACGGCCGAGCGCAACGATGTGATGCAGGTGCTGCGCGCCCACGGCCTCAGCGCCCACAGCCACTTCGTCGGCAAGACGCGGCCCGCCAGCTCCACGATGGATGCCGGCAAGGGCAAGCTCGAAGTCTGGCGCGATGCCAAGGCCGTGTTCAGCGCAACGCTGCAGGACCTGCACCAGGTGTGGGATTCGGTCAGCTGGAAGATCGCCCGCGAGCGCGACAACCCGGCCTGCGCCGATGCCGAACATGCCGCAGCGGGCGATCCTTCGGACCCGGGCATGCACGTCTTCCTCCCTCTCCCTCCGGGAGAGGGCCGGGGTGAGGGCAGCAGCCTCAACGCCCCCGCCATCCTGCAGTCCCGCCCCAAGGTCGCGATCCTGCGCGAGCAGGGCGTCAACTCGCACGTCGAGATGGCCTACGCCTTCACCGAGGCCGGCTTCGAGGCCTTCGACGTCCACATGACCGACCTGCAGGCCGGCAGGGCGGACCTCGCCGACTTCAAGGGCGTGGTGGCCTGCGGCGGCTTCAGCTACGGCGACACGCTGGGCGCCGGCATCGGCTGGGCGCGCAGCATCACCTTCAACCCGAAGCTCGCCGAGCAGTTCAAGGCCTTCTTCGGCCGCGAAGACACCTTCGGCCTGGGCGTGTGCAACGGCTGCCAGATGTTCGCCGAGCTGGCCGACATCATCCCGGGCGCCGAGGCCTGGCCGCGCTTCACCACCAACCAGAGCGAACGCTTCGAGGCGCGCCTGTCGATGGTCGAGGTGCTCGAATCGCCGAGCATCTTCTTTGCGGGCATGGCGGGCACGCGCCTGCCGATCGCGGTGGCGCACGGCGAGGGCTATGCCAACTTCAAGCACCGCGGCGATGCCGCCAAGGCCATTGCCGCCATGCGCTTCGTGGACAACCACGGCAATCCGACCGAGCAGTACCCGTTCAATCCGAACGGCAGCGCCGGCGGCCTGACCTCGGTGACCACGCCGGACGGCCGCTTCACGGCCGTGATGCCACACCCCGAGCGCGTGTTCCGCAACATCCAGATGAGCTGGACCGGCGGCGACCGGAGCGAGCTGAGCCCCTGGATGCGCATCTGGCGCAACGCGCGCCGCTGGGTGGGCTGAAAGAAAGAGCCCGGAACGAAAAAGCGGCCCGCGGGCCGCTTTTTTCATGGGGCAGGAAAGCCGTGAGGCTTACTCGACCTTGGCCTTCGCGCGCAGCTCTTCCTGGTACTTCTGCAGGCGCTGCTGCTGCAGCTGCTGCGTGATCTGCGGCTGCACTTCTTCCAGCTTCGGCAGTTGCGCCTGGCGGACGTCGTCGACGCGGATGATGTGATAGCCGAACTGCGTCTTGACGGGGGCGGGCGTGGTCTCGCCCTTCTTGAGCTTGATCATTGCCTCGGAGAACTCGGGCACGAAGCTCGCGGGGTTGGCCCAGTCGAGATCGCCGCCATTGGCGCCCGATCCCGGGTCCTTGCTCTGCTTCTTGGCGATGTCCTCGAACTTGGCGCCCTTCTTCAGGTCGGCCATGATCTTCTTTGCCTGGTCTTCGGTCTCGACCAGGATGTGGCGGGCCTTGTATTCCTTGCCGCCGTTGGCCGCCACGAACTTGTCGTACTCGGCCTTCACCTCGGCGTCAGAAACCGGACTGGTCTTGCGGTAGTTCTCGAACAGCGCGCGGATCAGGATGGCCTGGCGGGCGAGTTCGAGCTGGTTCCTGTAGTCGTCGGTGGCGTCCAGGCCCTGCTTCTGCGCTTCCTGCATGAACACTTCGCGCGCGACGATTTCCTCGCGCAGCTGGCCCTGCATTTCCGGCGTGACCGGACGGCCGGCTGCCGCCAGCTGCTGGGCCAGCACGTCCATGCGCGCCTTGGGCACGGGCTTGCCGTTGACGATGGCTGCGTTCTGCGCCACGGCCGCCAGAGGAATCGCACCGAGCAGCGCTGCGGCCGCAACGGCCTGCAAGAGTTGTTTTTTCATGAAATGAATATCAGGCTGGAGGGGAAATGCGCGTGTAGGAAAAAGCGCGTGGAAAAAAGCGGAGAAGAAGAGGAGCGGGAAGAAGAAATGGGGTCGGGCCGCCGCGGCCGTATCGGCGCGTGCCGGCAATCGAACGACTCAGAGCACCTCGATGGCGATGGCGTGCAGACCCTGTGCGATAAAAACTTGGAGGGCATCATACACAAGGCGATGGCGCGCCACGCGGGGCTTCCCTTCGAACAGTGGGGAAGCGATGCGAACCCGGAAATGGGTGCCCCGGCCCTCGGCATTGGCGCCCGCATGGCCGGCATGGGCGCCGCTCTCGTCGATCACCTCGAGCGTGGTGGGCTGCAGTGCCTGGCGCAGCGCGGCCTCGAGGTCGCGCGCCGTGGGCAGCGGATGGGTGGTGGCGGTGCTCATACGGAGGGTTCGTCGTTCTTGAGGTGCGGCGAGATGTAGAGGCCCTGCGCCACCAGGAACACGATCGGGAACACGTAGCCCCAGAGCTTGAAGTTGACCCATGCCTCGGTCGTGAAGTACGCCGCCACGTAGCCGTTGATGGCCGCCATGAAGAAGCAATAGCCGATCCACGCCACGTTCAGGCGCCCCCAGATGCGGTCCGGCAACTGCAGCTGCGAACCCAGCAGCATCTTGAGGAAGTTCTTCTTCAGCGCCCAGAGCGCCACCGCCAGCGCAATGGCCATGGCGCCGTACAGGACCGTGGGCTTCCACTTGATGAAGCGGTCGTCGTGCAGCACCAGCGTGAGCGTGCCGAACAGCAGGATCAGCACCAGCGTGGCCTTCTGCATGGCCTGCAGCTTGCGCTCCATGGCGTAGATGATGCCCATCTGCAGCACGGTGGCGGCCATCAGCACGCCGGTGGCGGTGTAGATGTCGGCCAGCTTGTAAGCGCCGAAGAACAGCAGGATCGGAAAGAAGTCGAGGATCAGTTTCATTTTTTCTTGAAGTCGAGCGAGGCCGAGTTCATGCAGTAGCGCAGGCCGGTTTCGGTGGGACCGTCGGGAAACACGTGGCCCAGGTGGGCGCCGCAATTGGCGCAGACGTTCTCGGTGCGCACCATGCCGTGCGAGCGGTCGACGATGTTCCGGATGGCGCCCGGCACCGCCTCTTGCGAGAAGCTGGGCCAGCCGCAGCCCGCATCGAACTTGGTGCCCGATTCGAACAGCTTGGCGCCGCAGCAGATGCAGTGGTAGGTGCCGTCGTCCCAGTGCGCCTCGTACTTGCCGGTGAAGGGCCGTTCGGTGGCCGCGTGGCGCGTGACCTCGAAGGCCGCGGGCTCGGCGCCTTTTTCGGCAAGCAGGGCCTTCCATTCGGCGTCGGTTTTCTCGATGGGAGTGGTCATGATGAGCAGCTGATTTCGATCGTGGAGGCCCAGTCGGGCGGGAACCCGGCATAGGCATCGGCGCCGGGATGTTCTTCAAATGGGGTTTCGAGCAGGGCCAACAAGGTTGCCACAGCCGAGAAGTCTTTCTGGCTGGCCGCTTCGATGGCCTGCTGGCCCAGGTGGTTCCGCAGCACGTACTTCGGATTCGATTCGAGCATCAGGTCCGCGGCTTGGGCGCGTTGCAGTTGCGCATGCCGCTGCGAAAAGGATAGCAGCCAGGCATCGAAGCCCGCGCGGTCCAGGAACAGGTCGCGCACCGGTTCGGCGTTGCCGTCGGCCATGTGCTGCGACAGGCGGCGCCAGAAGATGGTGTAGTCGACCTTTTCGGCGGCCAGCAGCTTCAGCACGCCCTCGATGAGCGCGCGGTCGCCTTCGGCGGGCTCCGCGAGGCCGAGCTTGGCGCGCATGCGGCCCTCGAATTCGCGCGGGAACACCGTCTTGTAGGACTCCAGCGCGGCGACGGCGATTTCCTGGTCGCCGATCAGCGGCAACAGCGCCTGCGCCAGGCAGAACAGGTTCCAGTAGGCCACGTTGGGCTGCTGGTTGAAGGCATAGCGCCCGCTGGTGTCGCTGTGGTTGCAGATGTGGCGCGGATCGAAGCCGTCCAGGAACTGGAACGGCCCGTAGTCGATGGTGAGCCCGAGGATGCTCATGTTGTCGGTGTTCATCACGCCGTGGCAGAAGCCCACGGCCTGCCACTGCGCGAGCAGGGCGGCGGTGCGCTCGCTCACGGCTTCCAGGAAGGCCGCGTAGGCATTGCCGTTGAAGCGGTCGGTGGTGCGGCAGGCCGGGTAGTAGCGATCGATGACGTAGTCGGCCAGCGCGTGCAGCTCGGCGTCGCGCTGGTTGGCCGCAAAGTGCTCGAAGTGGCCGAAGCGGATGAAGCTGGGCGCCACGCGGGTCACGACCGCGGCGGTTTCGGGCACTTCGCGGTACACGCGTGCGTCGGAGCCCGTGACGCAGAGCGCGCGGGTGGTTGGGATGCCCAGGCCGTGCATGGCCTCGCTGCAAAGGAATTCGCGGATGCTGGAGCGCAGCACGGCGCGGCCGTCGGCGCCGCGCGAGTGGGGCGTGCGGCCCGCGCCCTTGAGCTGCACTTCGAGGCCGCCCTCGGTTTCGCCGAGCATGATGGCGCGGCCATCGCCGAGCTGGCCGGCCCAGACGCCGAACTGGTGGCCGCTGTACACGGTGGCGAAGGGCAGCGTTCCGGCGACGGGCAGGTTGCCGGTCAGTGCCGCCAGCGTGCCCTCCGATTGCCGCCAATCGGCCGGCAGGCCGAGCAGGCGGGCCGCTGCCTCGCTGTGGCCCACCCAGTAGGGGGGATCGGGCAGGGGCGTCGGCCGCAGTTCGGTGAGAAAGGCGGGGCCCAGCGCCCGGAATCCGGGTTTCCAGCGCAATCCCAGGTCCGCGGCGGCCGTGTCTTCAGCAAGCAAGCTCATGCCCGGATTGTCCGGCAGAGCGCGAGACCCCTGGCGATGCGGGCCATCGGAAGGTCGAGGCCCCTTCAGTGGGCCAGCGCCGGCGTGTCCCAGATGCGCGCCCGGTATTGGGCGGGCGGCAGCCCGAACCAGCGCTTGCAGGCCCGGAAGAAGTTGCTGCTGTCGACGAAGCCGAGCATGTCGGCCACGTCGGTGAGCGTGTGGCGGTCTTCCGCCAGGTACTGCTGCGCCAGTTCGCGGCGGGTGCGATCGAGCAGCGACTGGAACGACACCGACTCTTCCTGCAGCCGCCGCTGCAGCGTGCGCTCCGCAAGGCCGAGGCCCGCGGCCACGTCCTGCCGGCGCGGTTCGCCTTGCGGCAGCCGGCGCGCGATCTCGGCGCACACCAGGGTGCTGGTGGTGGTCTGGCCCAGCAGGTTCAGCTGCTCGTCCAGCAGGTGCTCCTGCATTTCGCCCAGCGTGGGGTGATGGGTGGGCAGCGGCATCGCCATGTCGGCCGCCGACAGCAGCAGCCGGTTGGCCGGCGCGTTGTAGCGGATTGCGCAGCCGAAGGCCTCGCGGTGCAGCCGGTCGTCGGCCGGCGGCGGATAGACGAATTCGAGCGCCAGCGGCTGCAGCTCGCGCCGCGTGAGCCACTGGCACTGCATGAAGACGGTCAGCAGGGCGTATTCGACGCGCTGGCGCGGAATCGGCAGGCTGCCGCCGGTGTGCTCCATCACCATCCAGCAGCCGCGCGCCTCGCGCTGCAGCGAGAAGGCGGTCGCGTCGGAGATGACCGCCATGTAGCGCGTGAGCCGCGCGAGCGCCGCGCCCAGGTCGGCGCTGCAGGCCATGGCGTGGCCGACCGTGCCCAGCTTGCTGTGCGTGGCGGCCAGGTCGCGCGCGAGGCCCAGCGTGGGCTTGCCGGCGCGCGCCACCGCCAGCTGCCAGAGCACCGAGATCTCGTCCACCGGAATGCGGGTGTTCTGCCGATGCAGCGAATCGGGGTCGAAGCCCGCGTCGCGCAGCAGCGAGGGCACGTCGATTCCTTCGGCCTCGAACATCGAGAGCACGCCTTCGAGCCAGGCGGCCGAACTGGTCCGCAGCTCGGGCTGCTGCGCGCAGCCGGACCGGCGTTGCGGCCGGCGCTGGGCATGCGGCATGGAGGCTCCTGAAGTCATTGAATTGGCGCGCTTGCGATAGCGGCGGAAACGGCGTGCGTTCCTAGAATTTTTGAGGGGTTCGGCGGGCCGGAGTATGGCCACCGGACGCGCAGGCAGGAATTCCGATTAACCCGGTGTGGAGACAAAAAATGGACAAGGCACTGACAGCAGCGCTACGCGCCCGGCCAGAAAACCAGGGCATGGCGGCAACGGCCACGGCAGCGGCGGCGCGGGCACTGGCCGCGGCGGCCTGCCTGGCCCTCGCGGCCTGCGGCGGCGGCTCCTCGGGCGGGTCGTTCTCGTTCCTGCCGGCCGCGCCGCCTGCGCCGCCGCCGCCAGCCGCGCCGCCGCCGGCCGCCGACGGTCCCATGGTGCGCCAGACCACCGCCGGCAAGATCGAGGGCGTGGACGACAGCGCCAGCTCGGGCACCTGGTCCTGGAAGGGCGTCCCCTTCGCGCAGCCGCCGGTCGGCGCGCTGCGCTGGCGTGCGCCGGTGGAACCCGAGGCGTGGAGCGGCATCCGCCCGGCCGCGAAGTTCGGCAATGCCTGCCTGCAGATCGGTCGGCTCTTCAGCCCCGGCGCCAACAACACCTACGACGCCACCATCGGCACCACGCTGGGCAAGCCGGTCGGCAGCGAGGACTGCCTGTTCGTCAACATCTGGCGGCCCGCGACGGACGAGCGGAACCTGCCCGTGCTGCTGTTCGTGCACGGCGGCAGCAATATTTCGGGCTACACGGCCGATCCGCTCTACGACGGCGCCCGGCTCGCGAAGGCCGCCAACGCGGTGGTCGTCACCGCCAGCTACCGCCTGGGCATCCTGGGCTTCCTGAACATGCCGCAGCTGCGCCCGGGCGGCAGCGCGGGAGACGACTCGGGCAACTTCGCGCTGCTCGACAACATGGCGGCGCTGCGCTTCATCAAGAACAACATCGCGAACTTCGGCGGCGATCCGGGCAACGTCACGCTCTCAGGCGAATCGGCCGGCGCCACCAACCTGCTGGCGGTGATGACCTCGCCGATGGCCAAGGGCCTGTTCCACAAGGCCTTCGAGATGAGCGGCGGCATCTCGCTCGCGAGCAACCTGCCGCCAGGCACGCTGCCGACCCTGGCGCCGGCAGCGGCTTCGCTCGCGCAGGGGCAGTCGATCCTCGAGAAGCTGCTCGTGGCCGACGGCACCGCCGCCGACGCGGCCGCCGCCAAGGCCTACATCGGCACGCGCACGCCGGCCCAGATTGCCGAGTACCTGCGCGCCCAGGAGGGTGGGGCGATGCTGGCCACGGTGGTCGCCAACGGCCTGGGCAGCGTCGCGCCGATTCCCGACGGCACGGTGCTGCCGGCCGATCCGATCGGCGCCATCGCGGCCGGCAACTACGCCAAGGTGCCGATGCTGGCCGGCAACACGCGCGACGAGGGCAAGCTCTTCGCCTCGCTGCTGGGAACCATCGGCTTCCCGAAGCCGGGCTGGATCGTCACCGATGCCCAGCGCTTCTCGATGATGTTCAACTTCGACCCCGATGCACCGCCCACGCTCACGGTGGCCGACATCATCGACGCGTCCTACCTTCCGGTAGACACGCCCGGCACCGGCTACAACGCGGCCACCGCCGTCATCACGAAAGGCCTGTTCGAGGCCAACCGCGACAACCTGCTCAACACCATGAAGACGCACCAGTCGAACATCTGGCACTACCGCCTGGACTGGGCGCAGGAGCCCTCGTCGTGGAACGACGTGTACGGGGCCGCGCATGCCTTCGACCTGCCGTTCGTGTTCGGCAACTTCAGCGGCTCGCTGCTCAGCAACGTGATGGGCGGCAAGGCCAACCAGGCGGGCCGGCTCGCGCTGTCCAGGGCGGTGATGGCCAGCGTCGGCGCCTTCATGCGCAAGGGCGACCCGAACACGCCCGAACTTGGTGCAACCTGGGCGACATGGCCGTCGCAGCTGCGGCTCGATGCCACGCCCTCGGCGGCCGTGGTCACGGCGGCGCAGGCCGTGCCTTGATCGGGCGCATCAATGAGCCGCTCCGTTCAATCCGGCAGTGCGGGTTTGTGTCATTGTGGAAGTGGCCGAAGCTTGCGTGAATCCGTTGTCCGCAAGCTTTCATGAAGTCATTTCAAAAAGGAGTC
The DNA here is from genome assembly GCF_041154435.1 of Variovorax sp. V116. Taxonomy (NCBI): domain Bacteria; kingdom Pseudomonadati; phylum Pseudomonadota; class Betaproteobacteria; order Burkholderiales; family Comamonadaceae; genus Variovorax; species Variovorax sp. V116. The sequence continues at coordinate 2,958,535 of NZ_AP028661.1, read as the reverse complement.
CGTAGATGCTGGGTTTGATGCAAGACCAACCGCTCTTGATCTCGTCGCTGATCGAGTTCGCCGAGCGCCACAACGGCGACGGCGAGATCGTCTCGCGCCGGGTCGAGGGCGACATCCACCGCACGACGTGGGGCGGGATCGCATCGCGCGCCCGGCAGGTGGCCAATGCGCTGGACGGCGAGCAGCTGCTGTTCAGCGACCGCATCGCCACGCTGGCGTGGAACGGCTACCGGCACCTGGAACTGTACTACGGCGTGAGCGGCAGCGGCCGCGTGCTGCACACCATCAACCCGCGCCTGCACCCCGACCAGATCGCCTGGATCGCCAACCACGCGGAAGACCAGATCCTGTGCTTCGACCTGAACTTCCTGCCGCTGGTGCAGGCAGTGCACGCCAAGTGCCCCACGGTGCGCAAATGGATTGCCCTGTGCGACGCCGACAAGCTGCCGGCGGACAGCGGCGTGCCCAACCTCGTGAGCTACGAAAGCTGGATCGGCGGGCAGTCCACCGGCTACGACTGGCCCACCTTCGACGAGAACTCGGCCTCGAGCATGTGCTACACGAGCGGCACCACCGGCAACCCCAAGGCCGCGCTCTACAGCCACCGCTCGACCATGCTGCATGCCTACGCCGCGGCGCTGCCTGACGTCATGCGGCTGTCGGCGCGCGACTCGGTGCTGCCGGTGGTGCCGATGTTCCACGTCAACGCCTGGGGCATTCCGTACTCGGCCGCGCTGGTGGGCTGCAAGCTCGTGTTTCCGGGTCCGGCGCTCGACGGCAAGTCGGTGTACGAGCTGATCGAATCCGAGGGCGTGACCTTCGCGGCCGGCGTGCCCACCGTGTGGCAGATGATGCTCGGCCACATGCAGGCCAACGGCCTGAAGTTCAGCAAGCTCAACCGCACGGTGATCGGCGGCTCGGCCTGCCCGCCGGCCATGATCACGGCGTTCCAGGAGATCTACAGCGTCGAGGTGCTGCATGCCTGGGGCATGACCGAGATGAGCCCGCTCGGCACGCTGTGCACGCTCAAGAACAAGCACCTGTCGCTGCCGCCCGATGCGCAGCTGCAGATCCGCATGAAGCAGGGCCGCGCGATCTTCGGCGTCGACATGAAGATCGTCGACGGCGACGGCAAGGAGCTGCCCTGGGACGGCAAGGCCTACGGCGACCTGTTGGTCAAGGGCCCCTGGATCGTGAAGGAATACTTCAAGGGCGAGGGCGGCGATCCGCTCATCCGCGACGCGCAGGGCCGCGGCTGGTTCCCCACGGGCGACGTCGCCACCATCGACGCCGAGGGCTACCTGCAGATCACCGACCGCAGCAAGGACGTGATCAAGTCCGGCGGCGAGTGGATCAGCTCCATCGAGATCGAGAACATCGCCGTCGCGCACCCGGCCGTGGCCATGGCCGCCTGCATCGGCGTGTACCACCCCAAGTGGGACGAGCGGCCGATCATCGCGGTGGTGAAGAAGCCCAACGCCGAGGTCGCGCGCGAGGAGCTGCTGAAGTTCTACGAGGGCAAGACGGCCAAGTGGCAGGTGCCCGACGACGTGGTGTTCGTCGAGGCGATTCCGATCGGCGCCACCGGCAAGATCCTCAAGACCAAGCTTCGCGAACTGCTCAAGGACTACAAGCTGCCCACCTGCTGACCCCGCGCCAAGGCCTGGCCGCACTGTCGCGCATGCGATAGCAAGGCCGCTTCGGCGGCCTTCCTTCCGGGCAATCCCTGTGCGGCGAAGAAAAGGGCGCTTGTACGCTGGCATCCCGCCTTTCACTCCGGAGACTCTTCATGCAATTTGCCATCAAGTCAGCAGCCGCCTGTGCCATGTTGGTCGGCATGACGGCCGCACTCGCCCAGAAGGGCGAGACCGTCAAGATCGCCTGGCTCGATCCGCTGTCGGGCCTGATGGCGGCGGTGGGAACCAACCAGCTCAAGACCACGCAGTTCCTGGCCGAGGAGTTCAACAAGAAGAATGCCTCGGGCGTGAAGTTCGAGATCATCGCGATCGACAACAAGCTCAGCCCGCAAGAGACGACCGCGGCGCTGCGCTCGGCGCAGGACCAGGGGGCGCGCTACATCACCCAGGGCAACGGCTCGGGCCCGGCGCTTGCGATCATCGACGCCGTCGAAAAGAACAACGCGCGCAATCCCGGCAAGGAACTGCTCTACCTGAACTACGCGGCGGTGGACCCCGACCTCACCAACAGCAAGTGCAGCTACTGGCACTTCCGGCTCGACGCCGACACCTCCATGAAGATGGAAGCGCTGACCACCTGGATGAAGGACCAGCCCGACATCAAGAAGGTCTACATCCTTGGCCAGAACTATTCGCACGGCCAGCAGGTGTCGAAGTTCGCGAAGGAAGACCTGAAGGCCAAGCGCCCCGACATCCAGATCGTGGGCGACGACCTGCACCCGCTCGCGCAGGTGCGCGACTTCTCGCCCTACATTGCCAAGATCAAGGCCTCGGGCGCCGACACGGTCATCACGGGCAACTGGGGCTCCGACCTGTCGCTGCTCATCAAGGCGGCGAACGACTCGGGGCTGGACGTCAAGTTCCTGACGTACTACGCGCCGGGCGCTGGCACGCCCACGGCCATGGGCGCCACCTCGGCAGGCAAGGTCTACACCGTGGCCTATGCCCACTACAACATGGGCGGCGAGATCCAGCGGCTTCTTGCCGGCTACAAGAAGAAGATGAACGACGACCTGACGCAGTCCTCGATCTATCACACGTTCGCATTGCTCGATGCCGCTTTCGTCCAGACCAAATCGACCGACCCGGTCAAGGTGGCCGCGGCACTCGAAGGCATGAAGATCAAGAGCTTCAACGGCGAGGTCGAGATGCGCAAGGCCGACCACCAGCTGCAGCAGGGCCTGTACATCTCGCGCTGGGAGAAGGCGAGCGCCAAGTACCCCTACGACGCCGAGAACACCGGCTACACGAATGTCCCCGTGAAGTACTACGAGTCGTATGTGGCGAGCACGCCCACCACCTGCCAGATGAAGCGCCCCTGAGCATCCACGTGATGGCGTTTCCTACCCGCTGGTAGCAGCTGCCTACCGCGCGGTAGCAAGCTTGAGAAATGCAGTGTCGCCTGCGCGATAGAAACGGGCCTTGCGGCCGCCTCCTTACGGGCATTCCCTGAGGGTAGGGGCCACAAACGCTTGTACTCTCGTGCGGCCATTTGAATCGGTTTGACCAGGAGAAATAGATCGTGAAGTTCGCTCTGAAAATCGCTACCGCCTCCATCCTCGCAGCGAGCGCCGCCGGCGCGCTGGCCCAGAAGGGCGAAACCGTGAAGATCGCCTGGCTCGACCCGCTGTCGGGCCTGATGGCCGCCGTTGGCACCAACCAGCTCAAGACCTTCCAGTTCCTGGCCGAGGAGTTCAACAAGAAGAACGCGGCCGGCGTGAAGTTCGAGGTCATCGCCATCGACAACAAGCTGAGCCCGCAGGAGACCACCAGCGCGCTGCGCTCGGCCATGGACCAGGGCGCACGCTACGTGGTGCAGGGCAACGGCTCCGGCCCGGCGCTGGCCATCATCGACGCGCTCGAGAAGCACAACGCCCGCAACCCGGGCAAGGAAGTGCTCTACATCAACTACGCGGCGGTCGACCCCGACCTCACCAACAGCAAGTGCAGCTACTGGCACTTCCGCCTCGATGCCGACACCTCCATGAAGATGGAAGCGCTGACCGCCTTCATGAAGGAGCAGCCCGACATCAAGAAGGTCTACCTCATCAACCAGAACTACTCGCACGGCCAGCAGGTCTCCAAGTTCGCCAAGCAGAACCTCAAGGACAAGCGGCCCGATGTCGAGATCGTGGGCGACGACCTGCATCCGCTGGCCCAGGTGCGCGACTTCTCGCCCTATATCGCCAAGATCAAGGCTTCGGGTGCCGACACCGTCATCACCGGCAACTGGGGCTCCGACCTCGCGCTGCTCATCAAGTCGGCCAACGACTCGGGCCTGAACGTCAAGTTCTACACCTACTACGCCGTGACCAACGGCACGCCCACCGCCATGGGCGCGGCTTCGGACGGCAAGGTCTACCAGGTGGGCTACAGCCACTACAACGCGCCCGGCCCCGTGCAGCCGCTGATGAACGAGTTCAAGAAGAAGTTCAACGACGACATGTACACCACCGACATCTACACGGTGTACGCCATGCTCAGCGAAGCCTTCGTGCGCACCAAGTCGACCGAGCCCGTCAAGGTGGCGGCCGCGATGGAAGGCATGAAGTTCAAGAGCTTCAACGGCGATGTCGAGATGCGCAAGTCCGACCACCAGCTGCAGCAGGGCCTGTGGATCACGCGCTGGCAGAAGGCCGACGCCAAGAACCCCTACAGCCCGGAGAACACCGGCTACACGCTGGCGCCCGTCAAGTTCTACGAAGCCTACGTTGCGAGCACGCCCACCTCGTGCCAGATGAAGCGGCCCAACAACTCCTGATCGCCCGATCGCGCGCCGACCGGTCGAGGCCCGACTTCAACACTCGGGCCTTTTTCTTTTCTCACCTGACACGAAAGACCGATGAACGTCGAATTCTTCGTCATCTCGCTGCTCAACGGCGTCAGCTACGGGCTGCTGCTGTTCATGCTGAGCTCCGGCCTCACGCTGATCTTCAGCATGATGGGCGTGCTCAACTTTGCGCACGCCAGCTTCTACATGCTGGGCGCCTACATCGCCTACACGCTCTCGGGCATCGTCGGCTTCTGGCCGGCGCTGTTCATCGCGCCGCTCTTGGTGGGCCTGCTGGGCGCGGCCTTCGAGCGCTACAGCCTGCGCCGGGTCCACAAGTTCGGCCACGTGCCGGAACTGCTGGTGACCTTCGGGCTTTCGTACCTCATCCTGGAGCTGGTGCAGCTTGCCTGGGGGCGCTCGACCGTGCCCTACGGCCTGCCGCCGCAGCTGCAGGGGCCGCTGTTCTCGCTGTACGGCACGCAGTTTCCCAAGTCGCGCTCGTTCATCATGCTGGTGGCCGTCTTGATGCTCATCTCGGTGTGGCTGCTGCTCACGCGCACGCGCATCGGCCTGGTGATCCAGGCGGCGCTCAAGCACCCCGACATGGTCGAGGCGCTGGGCCACAACGTGCCGCGCGTCTTCATGCTGGTGTTCGGCGGCGGCGCCGCGCTCGCGGGCCTTGCGGGCGTGGTGGGCGGCAACACCTACGTCACCGAACCGGCGATGGCGGCCTCCGTGGGCTCGATCATCTTCGTGGTGGTGGTGGTCGGCGGCATGGGTTCGCTGGCCGGCGCGTTCCTGGCGTCGCTCCTGATCGGCATCATCCAGACCTTCGCGGTGGCCATGGACCAGTCGTTTGCCGGCGGCCTGCAGATGCTGGGCTTCACGGTGACCGACCAGACCTTCGGCTACGAGCTGCTCAAGCTCACGATCTCGCAGGTCGCGCCGATCCTGCCGTACCTGTTCCTGGTGCTGATTCTCATCTTCAGGCCCAAGGGTCTTCTTGGCACCCGGGAGGACTGAAGCCATGACAAGCACAACCACCACGACCACTGCGGCCACCACCACGCAGTACTACCGCTTCAAGCCCTGGAACATCGGGCGCTTCCTGATCTGGTCGCTGTTCGCGATCGTGCTGATCGTCTCGCCGCTGCTGTTCAAGAGCAGCCTGGCGCTCACCATGCTCTCGCAGATGGGCTACCTGATCATCATCTGCCTGAGCTACAACATCCTGCTGGGGCAGGGCGGCATGCTGAGCTTCGGGCATGCCGTGTATGTCGGGCTCGGTTCCTTCCTTGCGATCCATGCGATGAACATGGGCGAGAAGGGCGGGCTGCAGATTCCGCTGGTGGCCATTCCGCTGGTGGGTGGCCTGGCCGGCATGTTCTTTGCCATCCTGCTGGGCTTCGTCACGACGAAGAAGTCGGGCACCACCTTCGCGATGATCACGCTGGGCATCGGCGAGCTGGTGGCCTCCATGGCGCTGATGTTCCCGAGCTTCTTCGGCGGCGAGGGCGGCATCACCACCAACCGCGTGTACGGGCCGAGCTTCTTCGGCTTCAACTTCGGACCGCAGATCCAGGTGTACTACCTGATCGCCGCCTACTGCTTCGTCTGCACCGCGCTCATGTATGCCTTCACCGGCACGCCGCTCGGGCGCATGCTGAACGCGGTGCGCGACAACCCGGAGCGCGTGGAGTTCATCGGCTACAACACGCAGCGCGTGCGCTACTTCGCCTTCATCATCGCGGGCTTCTTCGCAGGCATCGGCGGCGGGCTGGCGTCGATCAACTTCGAGATCGTGAATGCGGCCGACAGCCTGAGCGCCATCCGCTCGGGCGGCTACCTGCTGTTCACCTTCCTGGGCGGCGCGGTGTTCTTCTTCGGGCCGATCATCGGCGCGGTGCTGCTGGTGTTCGCCTCGATCCTGCTGTCGGAGCTCTCGAAGGCCTGGCAGCTCTACTTCGGCCTGGTGTTCGTGTTCATGGTGATGTTCGCGCCCGGCGGCATCGCCAGCCTGGTGATGATGAACCTGCGGGTTGCCAGGTTCGGCAAGTTCGGCCGCTTCTGGCTGCTGTACGTCGCGCTCGCGGTGGCACTGGTGCCGGTGGTGGTGGGCGCCGCCGCGCTGATCGAGATGATCTATCACATCCAGCTCAACGCAGCGCTCGGACCCAACCTGAACTACTTCGGCGTGGCGATCGATACATCCTCTGCGGCAAGCTGGCTCGGCGCCGCCGCGATCCTGGCCGTGGGCCTGGCTGCGCTGGAGGTCGCGCGCCGCCGCTTCGTGCGTGTCTGGGGCCAGGCGCAGGAAGAGATCGAAGCAGAAATCAAGCGCCGGGAGGCTGCGTAATGAACGCGCAATATGCACTGGAACTGAAGTCGCTGCGCAAGAATTTCGGCAAGACCGAGATCATCCGCGGCGTGGACCTGGCCGTGAAGGCCGGGGAACGCGTGGCCATCATCGGCCCCAACGGAGCGGGCAAGTCGACGCTGTTCAACCTGATCAGCGGGCGGCTCGCACCCACGAGCGGCGAGGTGCTGCTGAACGGCGAGCGCATCGACGGCAAGAAGCCCTACGAGATCAACCGGCTGGGCCTGTCGCGCAGCTTCCAGATCACCAACATCTTCCCGAAGCTCAGCGTGTTCGAGAACCTGCGCTGCGGCGTGCTGTGGAGCCTGGGCTACCGCTACACCTTCCTGCGCTTTCTCTCGAACCTGGACGACGCCAACGCGCGCACCGAAGAACTCATCAAGCAGATCGGCCTGCAGCGCAAGCGCGACGTGCACGCGGTGAACCTCACCTATGCGGAGCAGCGCGCGCTCGAGATCGGCGTGACCATTGCGGGCGGCGCCGGTGTCATCCTTCTGGACGAGCCGACGGCGGGCATGAGCAAGACCGAGACGGCGCACTTCATCTCGCTCATCAAGCACGTCACGGTCGGCAAGACGCTGCTGACGGTGGAGCACGACATGGGCGTGGTCTTCGGGCTGGCCGACAAGATCGCGGTCGTGGTGTATGGCGAGGTCATCGCCTTCGACACGCCGGCTGCCGTTCGCGCCAATGCGCGGGTTCAGGAGGCGTATCTGGGGTCTTCGGTTGCCGATGCGCAGGGGGCGGGGCATTGATGAACTTTCGCTTTTCTTTGCGTCGCGTCGTCTGTCATTCAGGGCGCGCTCCCGCCGACGGGGTACCTTGCTCCGCGAATGTCCCCCGGCCTTCGGCCTCCCCCTTGATTTCGCTGCGCAAGGCACCCCATCGGCGGGTGCGTTATGCGGAGCGGTCGTTGATCAGCGATACACCAGCAGCGTGCCCAGGTGCACAGGGCATCGGGTGCTCCCCGCAGCGAAATAAAGGAGGAGCCGAAGGCGGGGGACATTCGCGGAGGGGAGTACCCGGTGGCCTGTGCACGCGTCCTGAACAAAAACAACAGCGCCAAGAACACAAGCAACCCGCAACACAGCAACACGCCGCGGAGCCACTGACATGCTGAAGCTTCACGACATCCACGCCTACTACGGCAAGAGCCATGTGCTGCATGGCGTTTCCTTCAACGTGGGCGCCGGCGAGATCGTCGCGCTGCTGGGACGCAACGGCTCCGGCCGCTCGACCACCGCCAAGGCCATCATGGGCCTGGTGCATGCCGAGGGTACGCTGCGCTGGAAGGACCAGGACATCCTGCGCAGGAAGGCCTACGAGATCGCCCACCTGGGCATCGGCTACGTGCCCGAGAACCGCGACATCTTTCCCAAGCTCACGGTGCACCAGAACCTGCTCCTGGGCCAGAAGGGCTCGGGCAAGGGCAGCCGCTGGTCCTTCGACGACATGTACGGCATGTTCCCGCGCCTCAAGGAGCGCCAGCACACCGAGGCCGGCGTGCTCTCGGGCGGCGAGCAGCAGATGCTCACGCTGTGCCGCACGCTGATGGGCGACCCTGACCTGATCATCATCGACGAGCCCACCGAAGGCCTTGCGCCCAAGATCGTCGAGCTGGTGGGGCAGTACCTGAAGACGCTCAAGGACAAGGGCATCTCGGTGCTGCTGATCGAGCAGAAGCTGACCATCGCGATGCAGATCTCCGACCGCGCGCTCGTCATGGGCCACGGCAGCATCGTGTTCGACGGCACGCCCGACAGCCTGCGTGCGGACGCAACCACTCGCAAAGAGTGGCTCGAGGTCTGAAGAAGCCCTCCGGGGATCCGGGCCGCGCCCCGGATCCCCTTGTCCCAACAGCGACTGCGTGCCATTGTTGCGTCGCGCCAAACGCCTAGAATCTCCCGAAAAAGAACACTCGTGCTTTTTCTTCTTTTTCTTCACACACCAAGGAACGCAGCATGACGGCTGAATACAAAGTGCTCGGCGATGTCGCCGTGATCACACTGACCAACCCTCCGGTCAACGGTCTCGGTTTCTCGACCCGCATCGGCATCACCGATGGGCTCGCGAAGGCCAATGCCGACGACGCCGTCAAGGCCATCGTCATCACCGGCGCCGGCAAGGCGTTCTCGGGCGGTGCGGACATCAAGGAATTCGGCACGCCCAAGGCGCTGCAGGAGCCCAACCTGCTGAGCGTGATCCTTGCGCTCGAGGCTTCGCCCAAGCCGATCGTCGCGGCGATCCACTCGGTGTGCATGGGCGGCGGGCTCGAGTTGGCGCTCGGCTGCCACTACCGCGTGGCGGCGCCCGGCACCAGCATTGCGCTGCCCGAGGTCAAGCTGGGCCTGATTCCCGGCGCCGGCGGCACGCAGCGCCTGCCGCGCGTGCTGGGCGTGGAAACCGCGCTCAACATGATCGTGAGCGGCGAGCCCGTCAAGAGCGAACTGCTCGCCGGCCTGCCGGGCCAGAAGCTGTTCGACAAGCTCGCGGCCTCGCCCGAATCGGTGTTCGAGGAAGCCCTTGCATTCGCCAAGAGCGTGGCAGGCAAGACCGGCGACGCGCTGCCGCTGGTGCGCAACCTGCCGTGCAAGCACCCGCAGGGCGATGCCTACTTCCAGTTCGCGAAGAACATGGTCGGCGGCATGTCGAAGAACTACCCGGCGCCGCTCAAGTGCGTCGACGCGGTGCAGGCCGCCACCCGGATGAAGTTCGACGAAGGCATGGCCGAAGAGCGCCGGATCTTCACCGCGCTGATGTTCACGCCCGAATCGCTGGCGCTGCGGCACCTGTTCATGGCCGAGCGCGCGGCCTCCAAGATTCCCGACGTGCCCGAAGACACGTCCAAGCGCGAGATCAAGTCGGTGGGCGTGATCGGCGCCGGCACCATGGGCGGCGGCATCTCGATGAACTTCCTGAACGCGGGCATTCCCGTGAAGATTCTCGAGATGAAGCAGGAAGCGCTCGACCGCGGCATTGCCACCATCAAGAAGAACTACGAATCGCAGGTCAAGAAGGGCAAGCTCAAGCAGGACAAGTACGAGCAGCGCATGGCGCTGTTGAGCACCACGCTCGACTACAACGACCTGAAGGATGCCGACCTGATCATCGAAGCCGTGTTCGAGGAACTCGGCGTGAAGGAGAAGGTGTTCAAGGAACTCGACCGCGTGGCCAAGAAGGGCGCGATCCTGGCTTCCAACACCTCGACGCTCGACGTCGACAAGATCGCAGCCTTCACCCAGCGCCCGCAGGACGTGGTCGGCATGCACTTCTTCAGCCCGGCCAACGTGATGAAGCTGCTCGAAGTGGTGCGCGGCAAGGCCACGTCCAAGGACGTGCTGGCCACGGTGATGGACATTGGCAAGAAGATCAAGAAGACGGCCGTGGTCTCGGGCGTGTGCGACGGCTTCATCGGCAACCGCATGATCGAGCAGTACTCGCGCCAGGCCGGCTTCCTGCTGGACGAGGGCGCCACGCCGCAGCAGGTCGACAAGGCCGTCGAGAAGTTCGGCTTTGCGATGGGTCCGTTCCGCATGGGCGACCTGGCTGGCAACGACATCGGCTGGGCCATCCGCAAGCGCCGGGCCGTGGAGCATCCGGACATGAAGTACAGCCGCACGGCCGACAAGCTCTGCGAACTGGGCCGCTTCGGCCAGAAGACCGGGGCAGGGTGGTACGACTACCAGGCCGGCAAGCGCGATGCGATTCCCTCGGAACTGGTCAACAAGATGATCGAGGACCACCGCAAGGAACTGGGTATCACGCCGCGCAAGATTTCCGATGAAGAGATCGTGCAGCGCCTGGTGTATGCGCTGGTCAACGAAGGCGCGCACATCCTGGAGGACGGCATTGCCTCGAAGTCGGGCGACATCGACATGGTGTACCTCACCGGCTACGGCTTCCCGGTCTGGCGCGGCGGCCCGATGCACTACGCGTCGCAGGTGGGCCTGTACAACGTGGCCGAAACCATGAAGCGCTTTGCCAAGAACCCGCGCGACGACGCCGAGTTCTGGCAGCCCGCGCCGCTGATCCAGAAGCTGGTGGCCGAAGGCAAGCAGTTCAGCTGATCGCGAAGGACTCCGGCCGCCCATGTTGAAACGCATCTTTCTCGGGCTGCTGCTGGTGCTTCTGGCACTGGTGGCGGCCGTGGCGGTCAAGACCTGGACCACGCCATCGCAGCAGCTGGCGGTGGCGCCCGCACCCAAGCTGGACATCGACCTGCAGGCGGCCGCGAAGCGGCTGTCCACCGCGATCACGTTCCGCACGGTGTCGGCCCTGGACGACCCGGCCGCGAACCTGGCCGAGTTCGACAAGCTGCATGCCTACCTCGCGCAGCAGTTCCCCAAGCTCCACGCCACCCTCAAGAAGGAAGTGGTCGGCAACAGGGCGCTGCTCTACACATGGGCCGGCAGCGATCCGCAGGCCAAGCCCATTGCGCTCATGGCGCACCAGGACATGGTGCCCATTGCCCCGGGTACCGAGAAGGCCTGGACGGTCGACCCGTTCGCGGGCGAGATCAGGGACGGCTTCGTCTGGGGCCGCGGCACGCTCGACAACAAGAGCAACCTGTTCGCGCAGATGGAAGCCATCGAGCTGCTGGTTGCGAGCGGCTTCCAGCCGAGGCAGACCGTCTACCTCGTGATGGGCGACGACGAGGAGGTGAGCGGCCTGCGCGGTGCGCAGCCGATTGCCGAGCTGCTCAAGTCGCGCAACGTGCGGCTCGACTGGGTGCTCGACGAGGGCCTGCTGGTCCTCGACGGCGTGCTGCCGGGTCTTTCCAAGCCCGCGGCGCTCATCGGCCTGGCGGAGAAGGGCTACGGGACCTTCTTTCTCTCGCTCGACACTGCGCCCGGCCATTCGTCGATGCCGCCGCAGCACAGCGCCATCGGCAGCATGAGTGCGGCGCTCGCGCGGCTCGAGGCCAACCCGATGCCCGGCGGCATCAAGGGCGTGGCCGCGCAGATGTTCGGCGCGCTCGCGCCCGAGATGAGCGGCGTGAACCGCGTCATGCTCTCCAACCTGTGGCTCACCGAACCGCTGGTGCGCGGCCAGCTCGAAAAGAGCCCGAGCAGCAACGCGATGCTGCGCACGACCACGGCGCTGACCATCGTGCGCGCCGGCAACAAGGACAACGTGCTGCCCGGCCGCGCCGAGGCGGCGGTCAACTTCCGCATCCTGCCGGGCGACAGCATCGACAGCGTGGAAGCGCACCTGCGCAAGAGCCTGGGCAACGACGAGATCAAGATCAAGCGTTATCCCGGCAACTCGGAGCCGTCGCCCGTGTCGCCGACCGACAGCACCGGCTACCGCGCGATCCAGCAGGCGGTGCGCCAGTCGTTCCCCGATGTGGTGGTGGCGCCCGGCCTCATGACGGCCGCCACCGATTCGCGCCACTTCAGCCTCGTGAGCGACGCGGTCTTCCGCTTCTCGCCGCTGCGCATGAAGGGCGAGGACCTTGCGCGCTTCCATGGCAACAACGAGCGCGTCTCGATCGCCAACTACGGCGAGATGATCGGCTTCTATCACCAGCTCCTGCGCAACGGCAACGCCGCGCCGGCGCAATGACCACCACAACCCTCTTTCCCTTCCATCTTCAAAGGACCTCACCATGACCAGCGCCGTCATCGTTTCCACCGCCCGCACGCCGCTCGCGAAGAGCTGGAAGGGTGCCTTCAACATGACGCACGGCGCCACGCTCGGCGGCCATGCCGTGCAGCACGCCATTGCGCGCGCCGGCATCGAAGCCGCCGAAGTCGACGACGTGATCATGGGCTGCGCCACGCCCGAGGGCGCGACCGGCTCCAACATCGCACGCCAGATCGCGCTGCGCGCCGGCTGCCCGGTGACCACCTCGGGCATGACGATCAACCGTTTCTGCTCGTCGGGCCTGCAGACCATCGCCACCGCGGCGCAGCGCATCATCGCTGGCGAGGGCGAGGTGTACGTGGCCGGCGGCGTCGAGAGCATCTCCTGCGTGCAGAACGAAGCCAACAAGCACATGCTGGCCGACCCCTGGCTCGTGAAGCACAAGCCCGAGATCTACTGGAACATGCTGCAGACGGCCGAGCAGGTCGCCAAGCGCTACAACATCGGCCGCGACGCCATGGACGAATACGGCGCCGCCAGCCAGCAGAAGGCCACGGCTGCGCTCGAGGCCGGCCGCTTCAAGGACGAGATCGCACCGATCACCGTGCTGGCCGGCGTGGCCGATCCCGTGATGGGCCTGCGCACCAAGGAAGTGACGATCGAGAACGACGAGGGCATCCGCCCCGGCACCACCAAGGAAGGCATCAGCGGCATCCGTTCGGCGATGCCCGGCGGCCTGATCTCGGCCGGCAACGCGAGCCAGTTCTCCGACGGCGGCGGCGCCTGCGTGGTGGTCGACGAAAAATACGCGCAGCAGAAGGGCCTGAAGCCGCTCGGCCGCTTCCTCGGCTTTGCGGTGGCCGGCTGCGAGCCCGACGAGATGGGCATCGGCCCGGTGTTCGCGATCCCGAAGGTGCTCAAGCGCCTGGGCCTCACGGTCAACGACATCGACCTGTGGGAACTCAACGAGGCCTTCGCGGTGCAGGTGATCTACTGCCGCGACAAGCTCGGCATTCCGGCCGACCGCCTGAACGTGGACGGCGGCGCCATTGCCGTGGGCCATCCCTACGGCGTGAGCGGCCAGCGCCTCACGGGCCACGCGCTCATCGAAGGCAAGCGCCGCGGCGCCAAGAAGGTGCTGGTCACGATGTGCATCGGCGGCGGCATGGGCGCGGCCGGCGTGTTTGAAGTGCTTTGACTCTCCCCTAATCGGCGGCGCACTTCGTGTCGCCTCCGCCAACCCCCTTCCCGGGGCAACACCGGCGGCCCGGCGGAGCCGGTTCCGCGGTGTTTCTGGCGCAGAACCCGCGCACCCATTCACACCGAGATCGATCATGAGCCTGCGTCCCACCCTCGACTTCCTGCTTTACGACTGGCTCGATGCGGAATCGCTGAGCCAGCGCGAGCGTTTCTCGGACCATTCGCGCGAGACCTTCGATGCGGTGCTCGACACCTGCGAGCGCATTGCGCGCGAAAAGTACGCGCCGGCCAATCGCATCGTCGATACGCAGGAGCCGCATTTCGACGGCGAGAAGGTCGTGCTGCCGCAGGCCACGCATGATGCGCACAAGGCCTTTGTCGAATCGGGAATGATGAGCGCGGCGCAGGACTACGACATCGGCGGCATGCAGCTGCCCTACACGCTGCAGGCCGCGGCCAACAGCTTCTTCGCGATGGCGTCGGTCAGCATCGGCTCGAACATGCTCACGAGCGGCAACGCCAACCTGCTGATGGTGCACGGCACCGAGATGCAGAAGGAAGTGTTCGCCAAGAACGAGTTCTCGGGCCGCTGGGCCGGCACCATGTGCCTGTCCGAGCCGCAAGCCGGCTCGTCGCTGAGCGACGTGGCCACGCGCGCCGTGCCCGACGGCGACGGCTACCAGGGCGATCCGCTCGGGCCGCGCTATCGGCTCACGGGCAACAAGATGTGGATCTCGGCGGGCGACCATGAGCTCACCGAGAACATCGTGCACATCGTGCTCGCAAAGATTCCGGATGCGAATGGCAAGCTGGTGCCGGGCACGCGCGGGATTTCGCTGTTCATCGTGCCCAAGCGCATGGTGAACACCCAAGGCGAGTTGACCGGCGAGCGCAACGACGTGGCGCTCGCAGGCCTCAACCACAAGCTCGGCTGGCGTGGCACCACCAACACGCTGCTGAACTTCGGCGAGGGCAAGTACCCGGTCGGCGGCAAGGCAGGTGCGGTGGGCTACCTGGTCGGCGAGCCCGGCAAGGGCCTGCACTGCATGTTCCACATGATGAACGAGGCGCGCATCGGCGTCGGCACGGCCGCCACCATGCTGGGCATGGCCGGCTATTACGCCTCGCTCGACTATGCGAAGACGCGGCCGCAGGGCCGGCTCGTGAAGAAGGCGGAGCAGCCCGGCACGGCGGTCGCCAAGGACTCGGCCAGCCCGCAGGTGCGCATCATCGAGCATGCCGACGTGCGCCGCATGCTGCTTGCGCAGAAAGCGTACTGCGAAGGCGCGCTGGCGCTGGAGCTGTACTGCGCGCGGCTGGTGGACGAGCAGAAGACCGGCAACGCGCAGGCCGCGGACGACGCGCGCCTCTTGCTGGAGGTGCTCACGCCCATTGCCAAGAGCTGGCCCAGCGAGTGGTGCCTGGAGGCCAATTCGCTGGCCATCCAGGTGCATGGCGGCTACGGCTACACGCGCGACTTTCCGGTGGAGCAGTACTGGCGCGACAACCGCCTGAACATGATCCACGAGGGCACGCACGGCATCCAGGCGGCCGACCTGCTGGGCCGCAAGGTGCTGATGGAAAAGGGCCGCGGCCTGCAGCTCTTGGGCGGGCGCATCGCCGAGACCATCGGCCACGCCGCCAAGGTGCCCGCGCTCGCGGCGCACGCCAGGGCGCTGGACGCCGCATGGCAGCGCATAGGCAGCGCCACCCAGGCGGCCTGGTCCACCGGCGATCCGGCCGACGCGCTGGCCAACGCCGTGCCGTACATGCAGGCCTTCGGCCACACCGTGCTGGCCTGGATCTGGCTGGACGTGGCGCGGCGGGCGCTGGAGATCGATGCGGACAAGGCGAGGGCGGTAACAGCTGGCAAGATAGGCGCCACGGACTACTTCTTCCACTACGAGCTGCCGAAAATCGGTGCCTGGCTCAACGTGGTCGAGAGCCGCGACCCTACCTGTACCGCATTGCCCGAGGACGCTTTTTGACAATGGCCAACGCCGCTCCCAACAACACGCCCAACCCCGTCAAGCCGCCAAAGCCGCATGCGCGGCTAGAGAAGTGGATCTGGATCCTGATCTACGGCGGCCTGTTTCTCGTGATCCTCGGCATTGCCACGGGCCGCACCGAGCCGGCGCTCGGGTGGTCGATGGCCGTGCCCGGCGCCGTGGTCGCGCTGGTGGGCTTTGTGCTCATTTACGTGCGCTCGCGCCTGGGCGACAAATAACGAGGCCAAGGAAAGGCAGACCATGCTCAGGCACATCGTGATGTGGAAGTTCAAGGAACATGCCGAAGGCGCCGACAAGGCGACCAACCTGCTGAAGGCCAAGGCGCTGCTCGACGCCTGCGCCAGGCTGTCGCCCGGCACCTTGCGTTTCGAGGTGGCCGTTGCCCAGCCCGGGCTCGAAGCCACCTACGACCTAGTCCTGTATTCGGAATTCACCGACGCGGCCGCGCTCGCGGCCTATGCGGACCATCCGCAGCACGTGGCGCTGAAGCCCTTCATCGGCGCGGTGCGCGAAGCGCGCCAGTGCATGGACTACATCGCCTGAACATTCCAAACCGAACAACGGAGACTTTCCCATGACCGCCCGCACCATTCAAAAGCTGTTCGACCTCAGCGGCAAGACCGCCCTCATCACCGGCGGCTCGCGCGGCCTGGGCCTGCAGATGGCGCATGCCCTCGGCGAGGCCGGCGCGAAGATCATGCTGAGCTCGCGCAAGGCCGACGACCTGGAGCAGGCCGCGGCCGAGCTGCAATCGGCCGGCATCGACGCGCGCTGGATCGCCGCTGACTGTTCGAAGGAAGAAGACACGCGCCGCCTGGCCGACGAGACGCTGCAGCGCATGGGCGCGATCGACATCCTCGTGAACAACGCGGGCGCCAGCTGGGGCGCGCCGGCCGAGAGCCATCCGGTCGAGGCCTGGGACAAGGTGATGAACCTCAATGTGCGCGGCTATTTCATCCTGTCGCAGCATGTGGCCAACGGCTACATGATCCCGAAGAAGACGGGCCGCATCATCAACATCGCCTCGATCGCGGGCCTCAACGGCAACCCGCCCGAGATGCAGACGCTGGCCTACAACACCTCCAAGACCGCGGTGATCGGCTTCACGCGCACGCTGGCCGCCGAATGGGGCAAGTACAACATCAACGTGAACGCGATCTGCCCGGGTTTCTTCATGACCAAGATGGCCGCCGGGCTGATCAAGTCGCTGGGCGAGGAAAAGATGGCCTCGCATGCGCCGCTCGGGCGGCTTGGCGACGACGAAGACCTGAAGGGCTTGACGCTGCTGTATGCGAGCGATGCGGGCAAGCACATTACCGGCCAGTGGCTGGCGGTGGATGGTGGTGTGAGCGTGGTGCTCGGGGCCTAGATGCGGGCTCGCGCTTTGACCTGCCGGGTTGTGGGTTGTTCAGGGCGCGCTCCCGCCGACGGGGTACCTTGCTCCGCGAATGTCCTCCGGCCTTCGGCCTCCCCCTTGATTTCGCTGCGCAAGGCACCCCATCGACGGGAGCGTTGTTCAGAGCGGTCGTTGATCGGTCGGCACAAGCGCTGCGCCCAGCGTGCACAGGGCATCGGGTGCTCCCCGCAGCGAAATCAAGGAGGAGGCCGAAGGCCGGGGGACATTCGCGGAGGGGAGTACCCGGTGGCCTGTGCACGCGCCCCGAACAAGAACAACAGCGCCCCGAACACATGACCCCACAACACGACACGCAAAGCAAACCTGAGATGCCTTCCCCCGATTCCACCGACATCAACATCCTCTCCTACACGAGCCAGATCCCGTTCGCGCGGCACCTGGGCTTCGAGCTCACCAAGTTCGAGGGCGGCGAGTCCGAGATCATCTACACCGCCAAGCCCGAACATCTCAACACCTTCGACGTGACGCACGGCGGCGCCTGCATGACGCTGCTCGACATCACCATGGCAGCCGCCGCACGCAGCGTGGCGCCCGAGACCGGCGTGGTCACCATCGAGATGAAGACCAGCTTCATGCAGCCTTCGGTCGGGCCGCTGCATGCGCGCGGCACGCTGATCCACCGAACCGCGACGCTGGCCTTCACCGAGGCCAAGATCTACGACGAACTGGAGCGCGTATGCGCGCACGCCACCGGCACCTTCAAGTACGTGAAGCGCCGTCTGCCCACCGGCCCCGCGAGCGCCAATGCGATGCGCCCACCTTCCACCGATTGATTGCATTTTCCCGGAGACCCCCATGCCCACCAACAAGCAGATCCACCTCGACAACCGCCCCGAAGGCGAAGCCGTTGCCGGCAACTTCAAGCTCGTGACCGCCGAGACGCCCGCGCTCAAGGACAACCAGGTGCTCGTGCGCCACCACTACATGAGCCTCGACCCCTACATGCGCGGTCGCATGAACGACTCCAAGAGCTACGCCCAGCCGCAGCCGCTGGGCCAGGTCATGCAGGGCGGCACGGCCGGCGAAGTGGTCGAGAGCAAGCACCCCAAGTACGCCGTCGGCGACAAGGTGGTGGGCTTCGGCGGCTGGCAGGAATACAGCGTGGTCGATGCCTCGCAGCCCGGCGCGCTCAAGAAGGTCGACACCACGCAGGTGCCGCTGTCGCACTACCTCGGCGCGGTCGGCATGCCGGGCGTCACGGCCTGGTACGGCCTCGTGAAGATCATCGCGCCGAAGGCCGGCGAGACGATGGTCGTCACTGCCGCTAGCGGCGCGGTCGGCAGTGCCTTCGGTGCATTGGCCAAGGCGCGCGGCTGCCGCGTGGTGGGCATTGCAGGCGGGCCGGACAAGTGCAAGTACGTGACCGACGAGCTCGGCTTCGATGCCTGCATCGACTACCGCCAGCACCCCGACGCCAAGAGCATGAGCGCCGCGCTCAAGGAAGCCTGCCCGAATGGCATCGACGGCTATTTCGAGAACGTGGGCGGCTACATCTTCGACGCCGTGCTGCTGCGCGCCAATGCCTTCTCGCGCGTGGCGCTGTGCGGAATGATCGCGGGCTACGACGGCCAGCCGCTGCCGCTCGCGAACCCGGCGCTGATCCTCATCAACCGCATGAAGATCGAAGGCTTCATCGTCAGCGAGCACATGGAAGTGTGGCCCGAGGCGCTGGCCGAGCTCGGTGCGCTGGTGGCCAGCGGCAAGCTCAGGCCGCGCGAGTCGGTGGCGCAAGGCATAGCGGCTGCCCCTGAGGCCTTCCTGGGTTTGCTCAAGGGCAAGAATTTCGGCAAGCAGCTCGTCAAGCTGATCTGAATGAGCTGAACGCACGGCAAGGAGGCCGGTTATGGAAACGACGCACGAGGTGTTCAACCAGCCCGAGCCGCTGGTGGGCTACAACCTCTTCGAAACCAACCGGCCCCTGCGCGATGCGTTGAAGTTCAATGCGCCATCGCTTCAGCTCGCGCAGCTGAGCGAGCTGGGCGCAACCATCGGCTCGGCCGAGATGCAGGCGCATGCGCGGCTCGCCAACACCCACCCGCCCGAACTGCACACGCACGACCGCTTCGGCCGGCGCATCGACGAGGTGGAGTTCCATCCGAGCTATCACGTGCTCATGGCCGCCGCCGTGGGCGCAGGCCTGCACGGCACGCCCTGGACGGGCACTTCGGCCTCGCCGCACGTGCTGCGGGCGGCCGGCTTCATGCTCTTCACCGAGCTGGAGCCATCGATCCTTTGCCCGGTCTCCATGACCTACGCCGCCACGCCCGCATTGCGTGGCAATGCCGCCGTGTATGCCGACTGGGGCCCGAAGCTCGGCAGCCTCTGGTACGACCCGGCGCTCGCTTCGTTCAAGGACAAGCCCGGCCTGACCATGGGCATGGGCATGACCGAGAAGCAGGGCGGCTCCGACGTGCGCGCCAACACCACGCAAGCCGTGCGCGACGGCAGCGACGCCTGGGGCGAGCGCTACGCGATCACCGGCCACAAGTGGTTCTTCTCGGCGCCGATGTGCGATGCCTTCCTGGTGCTCGCGCAGGCGCCGGCCGGCCTGAGCTGCTTCTTCCTGCCGCGCGTGCTGCCCGACGGCAGCCGCAACGCCATCCACATCCAGCGCCTGAAGGACAAGCTCGGCAACAAGGCCAACGCGAGCTCCGAGGTCGAGTTCCACGGCGCCAGCGCATGGCTCGTGGGCGAAGAAGGGCGCGGCATTCCGCAGATCCTCGAGATGGGCACCATGACCCGGCTCGACTGCGCGCTGGGCACCAGCGGCCTGATGCGGCAGGCGCTCGGCATTGCGCTCAACCACGCGAGCCAGCGCATGGCCTTCGGCAAGCCGCTGATCGAGCAGCCGCTCATGAAGAACGTGCTGGCCGACCTCGCGCTCGAAAGCGAGGCCTCCACCGCGCTGGCCATTCGCCTCGCGCGCGCCTTCGACCGGCAGGCCGACGAGCACGAGCGCCTGATGGCGCGCCTGCTCACGCCGGTCGCCAAGTTCTGGATCTGCAAGCGCGGCAGCCACTTCGCCCAGGAAGCCATGGAATGCCTGGGCGGCAACGGCTATGTGGAAGAGGGCGGCGAAGGCATCATGGCGCGCATCTACCGCGAGATGCCGCTCAACTCGATCTGGGAAGGCGCCGGCAACATCATGGCGCTCGACCTGCTGCGCGGCCTGCGCAAGGGCGATGCCGTGGCCGCATTGGGCAAGGAGCTGGCGCCCGCGCGCGGCCAGCATGCGGCGCTCGACCGCCTGGCCGATGCGCTGCCGGCCCGCATCGAGGCCATGGCTTCCGAGACCGAGGCGCGCCGCCTCGCGCAGGACGTGGCCCTGGCGGTGCAGGCGGCATTGCTCGCACAGACCGCGCCACCGGCCGTCGTGGGCGCCTTCTGCGCATCGCGGCTGGGCGGCGACTGGGGCAATGCCTTCGGCACGCTGGGCGCGGGCACCGATTTCGATTCGATCATCGAGCGCGCGCAGCCGCGCTGAGCTCCAACATTTCATCCACGGGAAACCAGCACATGGCCGAACTCATCCTGCACCACTACAACACCTCGCCGTTTTCCGAGAAGGTGCGGCTCATCCTCGGCGCCAAGAAGCTGGCGTGGAAGTCCGTGCTCATTCCGCCCGTCATGCCCAAGCCCGACGTGGAGGTGCTCACGGGCGGCTACCGCAAGACGCCGTTCCTGCAGATCGGCGCCGACATCTACTGCGACAGCGCACTGATCGCCGACGTGCTCGAGCACCTGCAGCCCGAAGCCACGCTCTACCCCGAGCCCGAAAAAGGCATGTCGCGCATCCTCGCGCAGTGGGCCGACACCACGCTGTTCTGGGCCGCCATGGCCTGGAGCATGCAGCCCCGCGGCGCGGCCGAGCTGTTTGCCAAGGCGCCGCCCGAAGCCGCCAAGGCCTTCGGCGAAGACCGCGCAAAGATGAGCACCGGCAACATGACGCGGCTGCGCCCGGCCGACGCTACCAGCGCCTACAAGTCGTACCTGCGCCGCCTGTCCGACATGCTCGACGACAAGCCCTACCTGCTGGGCGAGGTGCCGTGCATTGCCGACTTCTCGGTCTACCACCCGCTCTGGTACACGCGCCGCATCGACTCGGTGCGCGGCATCCTCGACCTCACGCCCGCGGTCGTCGACTGGATGGACCGCATGGCCGCCATCGGCCACGGCAGCATCGAAAAATCCAGCTCGGACGAAGCCATCGCCATCGCCAAGGCCGGCACGCCGCACACGCTGCTGACAGACAGCACCTTCCAGGACGACCACGGCATTGCGCTGGGCACCGCGGTCACAATTCGCGCCGAGAGCTTCGGCCTGGAGGAAACCCCCGGCACGCTGGTGGCCGCCACGCGCACGCACTACACGCTGGAGCGCAGCCACGAGCGTGTGGGCACGGTGCACGTGCACTTCCCGCGCATCGGCTATGTGCTGAAGAAAGCAGAGGCCTGAAGAAGAAGCAGAAGCGCCGGCATGGGCACCTTCGTGACTGCGCCGCGGCGCGTTCCGTATTTCAATAGCGGCTCCAAGCTCAGTCAGAGACATTCAACGCAAGAAGGACACCGGCAAATGATTCAGGACTTCAAGGGCAAGACGGCCGTACTCACCGGCGCGGGTTCGGGCTTCGGCCTCGAATGCGCGCGCATCGGCGCTGCGCGCGGCATGAATCTCGTGCTGGTCGACGTGCAGCAGGACGCGCTCGACAAGGCCCGCGCCGAGATGGAAGCCGCCGGCGCGCAGGTGCTCGCGCGCAAGGTCGACGTGTCGGACGCTGCGCAGATGGAAGCCCTGGCCCTTGCGGTGAAGGAGCGCTTCGGCGCGCCGCACTTCGTGTTCAACAACGCCGGCGTGGGCGCGGGCGGCCTGGTGTGGGAGAACACCGTGGCCGACTGGGAGTGGGTGCTGGGCGTGGACCTGTGGGGCGTGATCCACGGCGTGCGCCTGTTCACGCCGATGATGCTCGAGGCCGCCGCGAAAGACCCGGCCTACCGCGGCCACATCACCAACACGGCCAGCATGGCCGGTCTGCTCACGCCGCCCAACATGGGCATCTATAACGCCGCGAAAGCCGCGGTGGTGAGCCTGACCGAGACGCTGTACCAGGACCTGACGCTGGTCACCGACCAGATCGGCGCGAGCCTCCTGTGCCCGTACTTCGTGCCGACCGGCATCACGAGCAGCGAGCGCAACCGCCCGAACGCGCCCAAGGAAACCGAGCTCACCAAGAGCCAGCTGATCGGCCAGGCCATGAGCAACAAGGCGGTGAGCAGCGGCAAGATCACGGCGGCCGAAGTGGCGGCGAAGGTGTTCGACGCGATCAGCGACAACCAGTTCTACGTGTTCAGCCATCCAAAGGCGCTGGGCAACGTGAGGAGCCGCATGGAGAACATCGTGGCGGTCAAGAATCCGGCCGACCCGTTCCTCGAGCGGCCGGAGATCGGGCAGAAGTTGCGGGAGCAGCTGCGCGCGGGGTGATGCTTTGTTTCGTGGCGCTGTTGTTCGGGGCGCCGTTGTTCTTGTTCATGGCGCGTGCACAGGCCACCGGGTACTCCCCTCCGCGAATGTCCCCCGGCCTGCGGCCTCCTCCTTGATTTCGCTGCGGGGAGCACCCGATGCCCTGCGCACGAGGGCACGCTCGTTATGTATCGCTGATCAACGACCGCTCCGCATAACGCTCCCGTCGATGGGGTGCCTTGCGCAGCGAAATTAAGGAGGAGGCCGAAGGCCGGGGGACATTCGCGGAGCAAGGTACCCCGTCGGCGGGAGCGCACCCTGAACAGCGGCCTTGCGCCAACCCTCAGGCAGCCTGCGAAGCAATCCACTCCCACACGGCGCGCACGGCCGGCTCGCCTTCATGCCCGGCGGCCACCGCGAGAAAGTAGCTGCCCGTGTCGAGCGCCGGTCCGAAGGGCTGCACCAGCGCGCCGCTGCGCAGTTCCTCGGCTGCGAGCGTGAGGCTCAGCAGCGCCACGCCGTGGCCCGCGAGCGCGGCAAGGATGGCGTGGGTCTCGTCCGAGAACGACAGGCCAGCGGCCTTCATCGACCGGCCCCGCGGCGGCGCGATGCCGGCTTCCTTGAACCACCGCGGCCACAGCGCGGGCGCCGCTGCGCCGGGCTGCCAGTCGCAATGGATCAGCTCGTGCTTCGGCAGATCGGCCGCGCGCTTCAGGCCCAGCATCGGGCTGCACAGCGGCGCGTAGCGCTCGGGCATCAGCTCGCGCGACACCAGGCCCGGCCAGTTGCCGCTGCCTGAGCGCAAGGCAATGTCGGCGCCGCCGCGCGCCAGGTCGACCAGTGTGTCGCTCGCATGCAGCCGCAGCTCGATGCCCGGGCAGGCCTTGCGAAAGGCCGCCATGCGCGGCAGCACCCAGCGGGCCGCGAAGGCGGTGTTGGTGGTGAGCGTGACGGCCTGCGGGGCCGACGGCTGGCGCAGCCTTTCGACGCCGGCCTCCAGCGCGTCGAAGCCCGCGCGCAGGTCGTCGAACAGACGCTCGCCCGCGGGCGTCAGTGCGAGCTGCCGCGTGAGCCGGCGAAACAGCGGCCGGCCCAGTGTGTCTTCGAGCGCGCGCACCTGGTGGCTGATGGCCGAGGGCGTGACCGAAAGCTCGAGCGCCGCGCGCTGGAAGCTCAGGTGCGCGGCCGCCGCTTCGAAGGCCCGCAGGGAGAGCAGGGGCGGCAGGCGCCTGGGGCGCCGCACGGATGAGCCAATCTCGTTCATCATGGAGAAATGATCGTTTGTCGGAGGTCGTCTACGTCTCTAGATTAGAAACCTGTGCCGCCATTGTGGCAGCGCAGGACAGAACAGAGCAATTCATCCATGAACACAATGAACCTTCTTCACATCGACGCCAGTGCCCGTCCGGGCCGCTCCGGCATCGATTCCCATGGCTCGCACACGCGCCGGTTGTCCGCGCGTTTTGTCGAGCGCTGGCGCGAGGCGCGGCCGGACGACCGCGTCGACTACCTCGACGTGGGCCAGCATCCGCCCGCGCATGTCGATGCCCGCTGGATCCATGCCGCCTTCACCGCGCCCGCCGAGCGCGAACCCTGGATGGCCGAGGCGCTGGCCGAGAGCGACCGGCTGGTCGACCAGCTCGTGGCCGCCGACCTGATCGTGGTGGGCCTGCCGATGTACAACTTCAGCGTGCCCGCGCAGTTCAAGGCCTGGATCGACAACATCGTGCGCGTGGGCCGCACCTTCGGCTTCGACCGTGCGCGCGGCGCGGTGCCGTACTGGCCGATGCTCGCCGACGCGGGCAAGCGCATGGTGCTGCTCGGCGCGCGCGGCGACCACGGCTACGACCGGGGCGGGCGCATCGCGCACCTGAACCATGCCGAGCGCACCGTGCGCTCGGTGTTCGGCTACATCGGCATCACCGAGGTGTTCGAGGCCGCGGTGGAGTGCGACGAGTTCGGCGGCGAGCAGCTGGCCGAGTCGCTGCGGCAGGCGGAGCGGAAGGTCGACGGCCTGGTGGACCAGCTCGCCGCCGAGCCGCGCTCAGCTCACACGGCCACCGGGCTGCGCTCGGCGAACTGACCGTTCCAGTACGGGTAGTAGGGGTAGGGCGGCGTCACTGCGCTGGCCGCATCGAGCCGCTGGATCTGGTCCGCGCTGAGCTGCCAGCCGAGCGCGCCGAGGTTCTGCCTGAGCTGCTCCTCGTTGCGCGCGCCGATCAGCACGCTCGACACGGTGGGCCGCTGCAGCAGCCAGTTGAGCGCGATCTGCGGCAGCGTCTTGCCGGTTTCTTCGGCCACCTGGTCCATCGCATCGACCACGCGGTACAGGCGCTCGTCGTCCACCGGCGGCGCGAAGCCGGCGGTTTCATGCAGGCGGCTTCCGGCGGGCAGCGGCCGGCCGCGGCGAACCTTGCCGGTCAGGCGGCCCCAGCCGAGCGGGCTCCAGACGATGGCGCCCAGGCCCTGGTCCAGGCCCAGCGGCATCAGCTCGAATTCGTAGTCGCGTCCGATCAGCGAGTAGTAGGTCTGGTTGGCCACGAAGCGCTGCAGCCCGAGCCGGTCGGAGGCCGAGAGCGATTTCATCAGCTGCCAGCCCGAGAAGTTCGAGGCGCCGATCAGCCGCACCTTGCCCACGCGCACCAGGTCGTCGAGCGTGTCGAGCACCATCTCGACCGGCGTCATCGCGTCGAAGGCGTGCAGCTGCAGGATGTCGATGTAGTCGGTGCCCAGGCGCTTGAGCGCGGCATCGGTCGCGGCGATCAGGTGGTGGCGCGAGGCGCCGACGTCGTTCGGCCCGTCGCCGGCGCGCAGCGCGAGCTTGGTCGAGATGATGGCCTTGTCGCGCCGGCCCTTGAGCGCGGCGCCGAGAATCGATTCCGACGCGCCGTTCGAATACACGTCGGCCGTGTCGAACAGCGTCACGCCGGCATCGAGCGCCAGGTCGACGATGCTGCGTGCGCCCTCCACGTCGGTGTTGCCCCAAGCGCTGAAGAGCGGGCCCTGTCCGCCGAAAGTGCCGGCGCCGAAGCCGAGTGCGGGAACCTTGAAGCCGGAGCGGCCGAGAAAGCGTTGTTCCATGATGTCGTGTCTTTGTGGTCGTTAAAAAAAGAATGGAGAGTTCAGGCCCGGGCCGACGCGCAATCGGCCGCCCCGGCATTGCCGCCTTCGCGCCGGTCGAGCGCACGGCTCCAGAGCGCGATCGCCAGCCCGGCGAGCGTGAGCAGCGCGGCCACCCAGCCGAGCGCGCGCAGGCCCGGGCCATGGTCGATGACCACGCCGCCCACCCAGGCGCCGAGCGCATTGCCCAGGTTGAAGGCCGCGATGTTGAGGCTCGACGCCAGGTTCTGGCCCGCGCCCGAGGCCTTCTCGAGCACGCGCAGCTGCATCGGCGCCACGGTGGCAAACGAAGCAATGCCGAGCAGGCCGACGAACACCACCGCTGCGAACGGCGTTCCGATGGTGAACTGCATCGCGCCGAGCACCGCGGCCAGCGCCACCAGCGTGCCGAGCACGGCCGGCATGGTCGACCTGTCGGCCAGCCTGCCGCCGAGGATGTTGCCCACGGCCAGGCCGCCGCCGAACACCAGCAGGATCGGCGACACCGCCGATCCGGACAGGCCCGTGACCTGCGTCAGCAAGGGCTGGATGTAGGTGAACACCGCGAACACGCCCGCAAAGCCGAGTACCGTCATCGCCAGGCCGAGCAGCACCTGCGGCCGCGCGAGCACCGCGAGCTCCTCGCGCAGCGGCGCCGGCCTGGCTTCGCCCTTGACGCGGGGCACGAACACCGCAAGCACCGCAAAGGCCAGCACGCCGATCAGCGTCACCGCCCAGAAGGTGGCGCGCCAGCCGTACTGCAGCCCGAGCCAGGCACCGGCCGGCACGCCCAGCAGCGTGGCGGCCGTGAGGCCGGTGAACATGATGGCGATGGCCGAGGCGCGCCGTTCCGGCGCCACGAGTCCGGTGGCCACCACCGAGCCGACGCCGAAGAAGGTGCCGTGCGCGAGGGAGGTGACCACGCGCGCGGCCATCAGCAGTTCGTAGCTGGGCGCGAGCGCGCAGGCCAGGTTGCCGAGCGTGAAGATCGCCATCAGCGCGAGCAGCACCGTCTTGCGCGGCAGCTTGCGGGTGGCGATGGTGAGGATCGGCGCACCCACGGCCACCCCGAGCGCATAGCCCGAGATCAGCAGGCCGGCGGCCGTGATGGAGACGTGCAGATCCGCCGAGACCTGCATCAGCAGGCCCATGATGACGAATTCGGTGGTGCCTATTCCGAAGGCACCGGCGGTAAGGGCGAGTAGAGCGATTGGCATGATGCCCTGTACTGTGCGGGCATCCGGCCTTGATGACTAGAATGCCGCTGCTACACGCACTTGTGAATTGAAGTCACAGATAAGGACATCCGCCATGCCTCGCATCGACGTCAATCGCTCCGGCGAAATGGAAGCCTTCGTGCAGGTGGTCGAATCCGGCGGGTTTTCCGCGGCGGCGCGGCTGCTCGACATGACACCCTCGGCCGTGAGCAAGCTCGTCGCGCGGCTCGAGTTGCGGCTGGGCATCCAGCTGGTGTACCGCTCCACGCGCAAGCTGCAGCTCACGCCCGAGGGCCTGCATTTCTACGAGCGCAGCACGCGCGTGCTGGCCGACATGGACGAGGCCGAGCGCTGCGCCGCCGCGGGTGCTGCGCCGCGCGGGCGCGTGAGCATCAACGCGAGTGTGTCCTTCGGGCACCACAAGCTGGTGCCGCTGGTGCCGCGCCTGCTCGAGCTGCATCCGCAGATCACGCTGGACATTGCGCTGACCGACCGCATCGTCGACCTGATGGACGAGCGCGCAGACATCGCGATCCGCTGGGGCCAGCTGCCACCGTCCGACCTGGTGGCGCGGCGCCTGGGCGAGACCAGCCAGTCCATCGTGGCCTCGCCGGGCTATCTTGAGAAGTACGGCACGCCGCGCACGCCGCAGGAGCTGGAGGCGCACAACCGGCTGGGCTGGAGCTACCGCCGCAATACGCCCGACTGGCCCCTGCGCGTGGATGGACGAATGATTGCGGTGCCCGTGGCCGGGCCGGTGCGCGCGGGCGACGGCGAAACCCTGCGCCAGCTGGCGATTGCCGGCGCGGGCGTGGCGCGGTTGTCGCTGTACCACGTCCAGCACGACATCGATGCCGGCCGGCTGGTGCCGCTGCTCGAGGAATTCAACCCCGGCGAGGTGGAGCCGATCCATGCGGTGTACATCGGCAAGGCCGGCACGCTGCCGGCGCGCGTGCGCGCGGTGCTCGACTTCCTGGTGGCGTACTCGGGCGTGGGAGGAGGGCGCTACACGCTCAAGCGCAGCGCGCCAATGCCCGCGAACTCCACCGCCACCTGATCGCCGCGGCGGCAGGGCACGATGCCGATCCACGAGCCGGTGGTGACGACGGTGCCGGCCGGCGCGGTCTGCCCGTGCCGCGTGACGTGGCGCAGCCAGACCGGCAGCAGCCACGCCGGATCGGCCAGCGGATGGGTGCCTTCGCGCACCATGGTTTCGGCGCTGCCGACTTTTGTTTCGCAGCGCTGCGAAGCCCAGTCGACGGCCGCATAGGGCTGCCACTCGCCAATCGCGAGCGCGCCGTGCACCTGCGAATCGGCCAGGCGCAGCAAGGCGGGCGTGGCGGCCAGGTCCTGCCAGCGCGAATCGACGATTTCCACCGAGACGGCCATGGCATCGATGAGCGAAGCGGCATCGCCGTGGTCGAGCTTCGCGGCCATGGCGGGCGTCACGTCCTGCCCGAGGCGCAGCGCGATCTCGGCCTCGATGCCGGGCACGTGAAAGGCCATGTCGCTGAAATCCGCCGGGCCCGTGCGCACGCCGGCCGGGGGCAGCGGCGCGTGTGTGAGCGTGGCGCTGCGCGAGGCGCCGCCGGATTTCCAATAACGGGGCACGGTCTGGCCGCCGAACCAGGCCAGCGCCGAAGCGACGGCGTCCTGCACTTCATAGGCCTGGTCGGCCGTCTCCAGCGTGTTGAGCCAGGACGTGGCATCGAGCGTCTGGTTGCTTTGGCGGGCCTGGATCAGGGCGTTGGCGAGGGCTGTCATTGAAGGGGTCATGGGTTGGATTGTCTTCGCTGCTTTTGTGTCTTCGGGCTTTTGTTCTTGGCGCGGTTGTTCGCGTTGTTCAGGGCGCGTGCACAGGCCACCGGGTACTCCCCTCCGCGAATGTCCCCCGGCCTTCGGCCTCCTCCTTGATTTCGCTGCGGGGAGCACCCGATGCCCTGTGCACCAGGGCACGCTGCTGGTGTACCGCTGATCAACGACGGCTCTGATCACGCTCCCGTCGATGGGGTGCCTTGCGCAGCGAAATAAAGGAGGAGGCCGAAGGCCGGGGGACATTCGCGGAGCAAGGTACCCCGTCGGCGGGAGCGCCGCCCTGAACAACAGCACGTCAAGTATCGACATGCACCTTGCCGTCCTTCACCACCTTCGCCCACTTGGTGATTTCAGTCGAGATGAACTGCTTGAACTTGTCCTGCGACCCGCCGCCATCTTCCGCGCCATAGGTGTCGAGCTTTTCCTGCACGTCGGGCATCGCGAGCACGGCATTGACGTCGCGGTTCACCTTCTCGGCAATCCCCGGCGGCAGCTTGCCCGGACCTGCGAGCCCGTACCAGGTGGTGGCCTCGAAGCCCGCGAAGCCCTGCTCCTGCATCGTCGGCACGCCCGCGTGGCCCTTGGCGCGCTTGGTGCGCGTTTGCGCCACGGCCAGCACGCGGCCGCTCTTCACATGCGGCGTGGCCGCGGTCATGGTCTCGAAGCTGTACTGGATCTGCCCGCCCATCAGGTCGGCCAGCAGCGGGCCGCTGCCCTTGTAGGGCACATGCAGCGCATCGACCCGGGCCTGCAGCTTGAACATCTCCAGCGCCAGGTGCTGCGCCGAGCCCGCGCCCGCGGAGCCGAAGCTCACCGTGCCGGGCGAGGCCTTGCAGGCGGCCACGATGTCGTTCACCGTGAGCGCCTTCTGCGCCGGGCTCGCGATCAGCAGGTTGGGCGTGACGCCCACCAGCACGATCGGCACGAAGTCGCGTTCCACGCTGTAGCGCAGCTTGGGCTGCAGGCTGGGCGCGAGCGCATGGCTGTTGATGTGCGCCATCAGCAGCGTGCTGCCGTCGCTGGGCTGCTGCGACACGTATTCGGCTGCCAGCACGCCGGCCACGCCGCCCTTGTTCTCGACGATGACCTGCTGGTTCCACATCACTGTGAGCTTCTGCGCCACCACGCGCGCGAGCGCATCGGTGCCGCCGCCGGGCGGAAAGCCCACCACGATGCGCACCGGCCCCGAAGGCCACTCCTGCGCGAAGAGCCGGGGCACGCCCAGCGTGGCGGCCGCGGCTCCCGCGGCCTGGATCAGCGAACGTCTCTGCATCATCATCTTTGTCTCCGTTGTGTGGTGGGTCCGATGCGTGCCGGGCTCGATGCGTGCTCGCAGCTAGGCGGCCTTCTGCAGGCCGGCATGCGCCGCCGCATGGCTCGCGAAATGGTCCATCGCGGCCTGCACGCCACTGCCCGCGAGCTTGATGCCGCTGAGCTTCATGCCCATCTCGACGCCCGCGACCATGGCCACCAGCGTCAGGTCGTTGCCGTCGCCCAGGTGGCCCATGCGGAACATGCGGCCCTTGAGCTTGCCCAGGCCCGTGCCCAAGGAAAGATCGAAGCGCTGGTGGATGAGCCGGCGCAGCGCATCGGCATCCACGCCTTCGGGCGTGATCACGCCGGTGAGCACGGGCGAATACACGGCCGGGTCGGCGCACTGGATCGGCAGGCCCCAGGCATCGACCGCCGCGCGCACGCCGGCGGCCCAGCGCTGGTGGCGCGCAAACACGTTGTCCAGCCCTTCGGCCAGCAGCATGTCGAGCGATTCCGACAGGCCGTA
Source organism: Variovorax sp. V116 (assembly GCF_041154435.1). NCBI lineage: Bacteria > Pseudomonadati > Pseudomonadota > Betaproteobacteria > Burkholderiales > Comamonadaceae > Variovorax > Variovorax sp. V116. The sequence continues at coordinate 2,928,108 of NZ_AP028661.1, read as the reverse complement.
GAGCAGGTTGGTGTTGGGCGTGTAGGGCCAGTAGCCGTCCTTGTTCATCTCCACGATCTCGTCCCAGGCCCAGAAGGCGCGCGGCAGCTTCGCGCTTTTCGAGGCTTCGAGCGCGCGCGGCGAGAGCGCGTTGAAGCTGATGCCCGGCGGCAGCATCAGGCCCTTCTGCGAGCCGCTGATGGTGACGTCCACGCCCCATTCGTCGTGCCGGAAATCGGCGCTCGCCAGGCCCGAGATGCTGTCGACCATCAGCAGGGCAGGGTGGCCCGCCGCGTCGATGGCCTTGCGCACCGAGGCGATGTCGGAAGTGACGCCGGTGGAGGTTTCGTTGTGCACCACGCACACGGCCTTGATCTTCTTTTCGGTGTCCTTGCGCAGGCGCGCCTCGATGAGGTCGGCCTGCACGCCGCGGCGCCAGCTGGGCGCGGCGGGCAGCTGCTCGTCCTTGCCGGACCAGGCAAGGAACTCGGTCGACAGGCCGAGCCGCGTGGCCATCTTCTGCCACAGCGATGCGAAGTGGCCGGTCTCGTACATCAGCACGTGGTCGCCCGGGCTCAGCGTGTTGGCGAGCGCGGCCTCCCAGGCACCGGTGCCGGAAGCGGGGTAGATCGCGACCGGATGCTTCGTCTTGAAGATCTGCTTGATGCCGCCGAGCACCTTGAGCCCCAGCGTGCCGAACTCGGGCCCGCGGTGGTCGATGGTCGGCAGGCTCATGGCCCGCAGGATGCGGTCGGGCACCGGGCTCGGGCCGGGGATCTGGAGGAAGTGGCGGCCGGTGGGATGGATGTCGAGTTGCAGCATGGGACTGTCCTTTCGCTTTCAGTTTTGCATTCAAAACTGATTTAAACATGCTGGTTTACCCTTAATTAATGGGATTGCAGCTGTGGTTTTTTGCATTCAAAATGCATTCAAGGGAAACAGAAATGACCGCAGACATCATCGAAATCTCGCGCCTCGCGCTGCACGACCAGGTCGCGTCGCGCCTGCGCACGATGCTGGTCGAAGGGCACATCGCGCCCGGCGCCAAGCTCAACGAGCGCGAGCTGTGCCTTCAATTGCGCGTCTCGCGCACGCCGCTGCGCGAGGCCATCAAGCTGCTCGCGGCCGAAGGGCTGGTCGACCTGCTGCCCAATCGCGGCGCGGTGGCGGTGAAGCTCACCGAGGCCGACGTGCTCAACACCTTCGAGGTGCTGGCCATGCTCGAAGGCATGTCGGGCGAGCTCGCGGCCAAGCGCATCACCGACGAGGAACTGGCCGAGGTGCGCGCGTTGCACTACGAAATGATGGCCTGCTTCGCGCGGCGCGATCTCTCGGGCTACTACCGCCTCAACGCGCGCATCCACACCGCCATCAACGAGGCCGCGGGCAACCCGGTGCTGTCCAGCACCTACCGCTCCATCAATGCCCGCGTGCAGTCGCTGCGCTTTCGCACCAACCAGAACGATGCCAAGTGGAAGCACGCGGTCGAGGAGCACGAGCAGATGATCGTTGCGCTGGCCGCGCGCGATGCCGCCGGCATGCGCAAGGTGCTCATCTCGCACGTGATGCGCAAGCGCGACACGGTGCTGGAGCTGATGCGCACCGGCCAGATCTATCCCCAGGCCCACAAGGCGAGCTGAGCTTCGCCACAACACCATGCGCGTCGATCCCGCCAGCCACATCCAGCCCGCCGGAACCGTTCTTCCGCCCAACGACACCTGCGAGCTGCTCGCACGGCGGCTCTGCGCCGAGACCGAGGGCGAGGTGCTGTTCGACGACGGCTCGCGCGGCCGCTATGCCACCGATGCGTCGATCTACCAGATCACGCCGGTCGGCGCCTTCGTGCCGACGAATGAACGCGACATTGCCACCGCCATCGACATCGCACGCGAGCTGAAGGTGCCGGTGCTCGCGCGCGGCGGCGGCACCAGCCAGTGCGGCCAGACCACGGGCGCTGCATTGGTCATCGACAACAGCAAGCATTTCCGCCGCGTGCTCGACGTGAACCTGGAGGAGGGCACCGCCACCGTCGAGCCCGGCCTGGTGCTCGACCACCTGAATGCGCAGCTCAAGCCGCACGGCCTCTGGTATCCGGTCGATGTGTCGACCAGCGCGCAGGCCACGCTGGGCGGCATGGCGGGCAACAACTCCTGCGGCTCGCGCTCCATCGCCTACGGCAACATGGTGCACAACGTGCTGGGTGCGAGCGCCTGGCTCTCGAGCGGCGAGTTGGTGGAGTTTGGCCCGCAATCCACGCTGGGCGCCCGCGCGGCGGGCATCGCGAAGTTCGTGCACGGGCTTGCGCTGGCGCACCGCGAGCAGATCCACGCCCACTGGCCCAAGGTGCTGCGCCGCGTCGCGGGCTACAACCTCGACATCTTCGACAACCAGAGCGAGCGCCCCTACACCGCCGACGGCAGCGTGAACCTCGCGCACCTTCTGGTCGGCGCCGAAGGCACGCTGGCCTACACCCGGAGCCTCACGCTCAAGCTCGCGCCGCTGCCGCGCGCCAAGGTGCTGGGCATCGTGAACTTTCCGACCTTCCATGCGGCCATGGATGCGGCGCAGCACATCGTGAAGCTGGGCCCCACGGCGGTGGAGCTGGTCGACCGCACGATGATCGAGCTGAGCCTTGCCAACCCGGCCTTCAAGCCCACGGTGGAAACCGCGCTGATCGGCAAGCCCGCGGCCATCCTGCTGGTCGAGTTTGCCGGCGCCGAGAAAGCCGCGCTGCTGCCACGGCTCAGGCAGCTGGTCGAGCTGATGGGCGACCTCGGCCTGCCCGGCAGCGTGGTCGAAATGCCCGACGACGCGCGCCAGAAGAACCTGTGGGAAGTGCGCAAGGCCGGCCTCAACATCATGATGAGCCTGAAGGGCGACGGCAAGCCGGTGAGCTTCATCGAGGACTGCGCCGTGCCGCTCGAGCACCTGGCCGAATACACCGATGCATTGACCGAGGTGTTTGCGAGGTACGGCAGCCGCGGCACCTGGTATGCGCATGCCTCGGTCGGCACGCTGCACGTGCGGCCGATCCTGGACATGCGCACCGACGGCGGCGCCAAGATGCGAGCCATTGCGGAAGAAGCCGCGGCGCTGGTGCGCAAGTACAAGGGCGCCTTCAGCGGCGAGCATGGCGACGGCCTGTGCCGCGGCGAGTGGATCGAATGGCAGTTCGGCCCGGCCATCAACGAGGCCTTCCGCGCCATCAAGCGCGAGCTCGATCCGGCCAACCTGTTCAACCCCGGCAAGATCGTCGATACGCCGCGCATGGACGATGCCTCGCTGCTGCGCTTTGCGCCGCCTACCGCGCCCAGGCCCTACCGGCGCATCGAGCTCAAGCCCGCGCTCGACTGGTCGGCCTGGAACGTCAACGCCGACCCGGTGACCGAGAAGACCACCGCGCCCGGCACCGGCGGCGACAGCACCGGCGGCCTCGCCAAGGCCGTGGAAATGTGCAACAACAACGGCCACTGCCGCAAGTTCGACGCCGGCACCATGTGCCCGAGCTACCGCGTGACGCGCGACGAGCAGCACTTGACGCGCGGACGCGCCAACACGCTGCGGCTCGCGCTCTCGGGCCAGCTCGGCGCCGACGCCTTCACCGGCGAAGAGATGCACGAGACCATGGACCTGTGCGTGGGCTGCAAGGGCTGCAAGCGCGACTGCCCGACCGGCGTCGACATGGCGAAGATGAAGATCGAGTTCCTCGACCACTACAAGAAGCGCCACGGCCACTCGCTAAAAGACAAGCTGGTGGCCCACATGCCCGACTATGCGCACAAGGCGAGCCGCCTGCCGTGGCTCATGAACCTGCGCAACACCGTGCCCGGCGCCGCCTGGCTCGGCGAGAAGCTGCTGGGCTTTTCGGCGCGCCGGTCGCTGCCCGAATGGCGCTCCGACACTTTCTGGCGCGCCAAGGCCGAGCTGCCGGGCATGTTCGCCAGCCGCGAGGCCGTGCTGTCGGTGCAGGCGAACGGCGGCCGCGCGGCGGTGCTTTTCGTCGACACCTTCAACGGCACCTTCGAAAGCGAGAACGCGCTGGCCGCGGCGCGTGTGCTCAAGGCCGCGGGCTACACGCTGCACACGGTCGAGAAGAGCGGCGGGCACCACTGCTGCGGCCGCACCTTCCTGGCGAGCGGCATGGTCAGCGAGGCCAAGCGCCGTGCGGAAGCATTGATCGACGCGCTCAGGCCGCTGGCCGAGGCCGGGGTGCCCATCGTCGGGCTCGAGCCTTCGTGCCTGCTGACGCTGCGCGACGAAACCCTGGTGATGGGCTTCGGCAAGAAGGCCGAAACCGTGGCGAAGCAGGCTTTGCTGCTCGAGGAGTTCATTGCACGCGAGCTCAAGGCCGGCCGCTTCAAGCTCGCGCTCACGCCCGCCACGGCGCCGATCCTGCTGCACGGCCACTGCCATCAGAAGGCCTTCGGCGCGGTGAGCCCGATATTGGACGTGCTGCGGCTCATTCCCGGCGCCGAGCCCGAGCTGATCGAAAGCTCCTGCTGCGGCATGGCGGGCAGCTTCGGCTACGAGGCGCGCCACATCGACGTGTCGATGCAGATGGCCGAGGCCAGTTTGTTGCCCGCGATCCGCGCGCGGCCCGACGCCATCGTGGTGGCCGACGGCACCAGCTGCCGCCATCAGATCGGCGACGGCGCGCAGCGCGAGGCGGTGCATGTGGCGGTGCTGCTGGAGCGGCACTTGGTGCCGCCAACCCTGCCGCCCGATCAGGCTTAGCGGCTGGCAGAAAATGGCGCGATGAATGCAGCATCGGGCAGCACCAGCAGCGAAACCATCGAGCCAGGCTTTGCCTTGTTCGAAACCGCCATCGGCACCTGCGCGCTGGCCTGGGGTCCGCGCGGGCTCGTCGGCGTGCAGTTGCCCGAAGAAAACGGTGAGGCTGCCACGCGGGCGCGCATGCGGCGCCGCTTTGCAAACCTGAGCGAAGCCGAGCCGCCCGAAAGCGCGCGGCGCGCGATCGCGGCCATCCAGGGCCTGCTGAACGGCGAATCCGATGACGACCTCAGCGGCATCGTGCTCGACATGAGCCATGTGTCGGAATTCCACCAGCGCATCTATGCGATTGCACGGCGCATTCCGCCCGGGCAGACGCGCACCTATGGCGAGATCGCGGCCGAACTCGGCGACAAGGGCCTGTCGCGCGCGGTGGGCCAAGCCATGGGCCACAACCCCTTCGCACCCGTGGTGCCGTGCCACCGCGTGCTGGCCGCGGGCAACAAGCCCGGCGGCTTTTCGGCGGGCGGCGGCGCGCTGACGAAGCTGCGCATGCTCGACATCGAAGGCGCGCGGCCGAACGGAATGGCTTCGCTTTTCTAGCAGCCTGAGGAGGCAGTCACGCGGCTGCAACCGGCAGCCGATGCAGCCCCGCGATGCGCGAGGCAAAAATGATTCCCGCCTGCAGCATGAAGCCCGCCAGCGCGAGCAGCAGGCAGGCCGGCTCGCCCCACGCGGCACCCACCGCGCCGCCCAGTGCGGCACCGATCGGCCGGGCGCCCGCATTGACCGTGAGGAACACCGCCGACACCCGGCCCAGCATCGCCGAGGCCGTGACGCTCTGCCGCAGCGTGGTGGTGGTGATGGTCCAGACCATCGGCCCGGCACCGAACAGAAAGAATGACAGCGCGGCCAGTGACGCGGCCGGCACCACCAGGGTGGCCGCCATGGTTGCCGCGGCCGCCACCGCCACTGCGGGCCCGACCTGGATCGCGCGGCCGAACGGCAGGCGCGCCACCACGCGCGAGGTCAGCAGCGCGCCCGCCACCATGCCCGCGCCGTACATCGCCAGCGTGAAGCCGACCCCCTGCGCACCAAGGCCCAGAACCCGCACCGCATACGGCACGTAGCCGGCCTGCAGCACGAACCACGAGATGTTGAAGACCGCGCCCGTCATCAGCATGGGCCGCAGCAATTCATGCCGCCAGACAAAGCGCGCGCCATCGCGCACCTCGAACAGCGGATGGCGCTGGGATGCAGCCGGGCGCGGCGCCTCGGCCAGGCGCAGCAGCAGGCCCACCGCCGCAATCGACAGCACGGCCGCCAGCACGAAAGCCGTCGAAGCACCCGCCCACGCGACCAGCGCGCCCGCCAGCGCAGGCCCGGCCGTGAACGCGGCGCTGCGCGCAAGCTCCAGCCGGCCGTTGGCGGCCGCCAATGCATCGCGCGGCACGAGCGCCGGCACCAGCGCGGGTGCTGCGACGCTGAAACCCACGGTGCCGACCGCGCCCAGGAAGCCGAGCACCGCGAGCCAGCCGATGCCGAGCTTCGACGCCAGCACCATGGCCAGCAGCACCAGCAGCGAGACGGCGCGCAGTCCCTCGGATGCCACCATCAGCCGCTGCCGCGACATGCGATCGGCCAGCACGCCCAGCGGCATCGACAGCAGTAGGAAAGGCAGCGTCTGAATGGCCGCGAGAAAGCCGATCTCGCCTGGCCCGGCACCGAGCACGAGCACCGCGACCAGCGGCACCGCCGCAAGGCTCAGCTGCTCGGCGGACTGCGCTGCGAGGTTGCACCACGCGAGATAGACAAAGGGACGGGGAAGGGCGGCTTTCATGCTGGAGGTGCTTTGTGCGAGGAAGCCTCCATGCTGCGGTCGCGCGCCGCCTGGCGCTGGCCGTTTACGGACCTGCGAGCGCCATCGCGCCTTGCGAGTCCGAGGCCATCATCTCCTCGAACCATTGCGCGACGTACGCGGCTTCCGGCGCGGCGTCGGGCGAGAGGCCGTAGTAGTAGCGGTTCAGCGGCATGCGCAGCGCGGGCAGTGGCGACTGCAGCCGGCCCGAGGCCAGGTCGTGGGCCACCAGCGAGGTCGGCGCCAATGCGATGCCGAGCCCGTCGACGGCGGCCTGCAGCACGAAGTGCAGGTGGTCGAACTGCAGCCGCCCCGCCGGCTTGGCGCGCGGTGCGCCGACGTGCTTCTTCCAGGCGTCCCAGTCTTCCTTGCGCGTGCGGGCCGACAGCTGCACATGCGAGGCCAGCGCGCGCAGGTCCGAAAGCGGATGCGCCTTGAACAGCGCCGGCGCGCCGACCACCAGCACTTCGTCTTCGAGGAAGGGGCGCACCTCGATGGAAGGCGGCCAGCCCTCGAGCCCGCGGCGCACCGCGATGTCGAAGCTGCCCGCGGCCTGTTCGGGCATGACCGTGCTCGTGACCACCTGCGGCTCGATCTCGGGGTAGCGCTCGACGAACAAGGGCAGGCGCGGAATGAGCCACCGCACCGCGAAGGAGGGCCGCACGTTGATCCTCACGGCACGGGCCGGCCCTTGCGCCTGCAATGCACGCGCCGCCGCATGGATCTGCGCGATGGCCGGGCCCGCCTCGGCGAAGAACTGCTGTCCCTCCGCGGTCAGGGCGACCTGGCGGATGCGGCGCTCGAACAGCGCGACGCCCAGGCATTCCTCCAGGCTCTTGATCTGCCGGCTCACCGCGCTGTGCGTCACATGAAGCTCGATGGCTGCGCGCGTGAAGCTCTGGTGGCGGGCCGCGGCGACGAAGGCGCGCACGGCATTGAGGGGCGGTTCTCGAAGCGGCATGCGTGCAATTTTCTCACGCATGGCGGGCATTAATGTCGTTTGTCGGCATGCCTTGCGCCGGCGCACGATGCGGGCTCGATGTTTCGCACACAGCCCGCTCCAGCTCCCGCTGCCACCGACCTGAACTCCCGCCACGCGGCCATTGCGCTCGGCCTTTCGCTGCCGGCCGACGTGGTGCTCTACCTGCTGCTGCCGATGTATGCGGCGCAGTTCGGCGTGACGCTGGCGGAGGCCGGCATGCTGCTTGCGGCCAACCGGCTCGTGCGCATTGCGGGCTACGGCGTGGTGGCGCGCTTCTATGCGCGCAACGGCGATCGGCTCACCTGCAGCATCGCGGTGGTGGCGGCTGCGTTCTGCGGACTCGGCTATGCCACGCTCTCGGGCTTCTGGGCGCTGCTGCCGCTGCGGCTCGTGTGGGGGCTGTGCTTTGCCGCGCTCAACCTGTCGACGCAGTCGCTGGCCACGGCCGAACTGCTCGGTGCGGCGCGCCGCAGCGGGCGTTCGCGCGCGCTCATCGCGATGGGGCCGGTGCTCGCATTGCCGCTGGGCGCGCTGCTGGCGCTGTGGGCCGGGCCGCGCATCATCTTCTGCATTCTTGCGGCGTTCTCGCTGGCGGCGGTGCTGGCCACGCGGCGCCTGCCTGCGGCGCCACACGGCAGCCCGCACAGCCGGCCCGCGCGCCGCTTCGGGCGGCCCAACAGCCTCGATGCCTGGTCGTTCATGGAAGGACTCACGCTCGACGGGCTCTTCATCGTCGGCCTGTCCTATCTGGGCAAGGACCTGATGCCGGGCGGCGCGGTGGTGATGGCCGGCTCGCTGATGGCGCTGCGCTACCTCGCGGAAATCCTGCTGAGCCCGGTCGGCGGCCACATGGCGGAGCGCTTCGGTGCCGAGCGGCTGCTGGTGAGCCTTTCGCTCGTGACGGCGATCGGGCTGGCAGGCTTCGGCCTGGGCTGGCTGTGGAGCTGCGCGGCACTGATCGTGGTGCTGCGCGCCTTGCAGCTGCCATTGCTGCCGCCGATCGTGGCGCGCCGCACGCCGGGGCCCGAGCGCATGAATGCGCTGGCCGCGCGCGCGGTGTGGCGCGACGTGGGCGCCGGCATCGGGCCGCTGCTGGCCGGGCTCCTGCTGCCGGTCGTGGCATCGTCGTGGCTCTACGGCATCTGCGCGCTGCTGCTCGCCGCCGCGGCGCTGGCCTGCGGCAGGAACCCGTCGGCATCGCCGGACAAGCAACAAGGAGTGATCCCATGACCCATGCCATCGACACCCTCGCGCAGCTCGAAGCGCTGTTCGGCGAAGCCGGCGAGGCCTCGCTCAAGAAGGAGGTGCCCTGGCTGCACCCGAGCTACCAGGCGCTGATTGCTGCTTCTCCTTTTGCGGTGCTGGCCACCACCGGGCCCGGCGGCCTCGACGCCTCGCCGCGCGGCGACCCGCCCGGCTTCGTGGCGGTGCAGGACGAGAAGACGTTGCTGCTGCCCGAGCGCCGCGGCAACAACCGGATCGACAGCCTGCGCAACATCGTGGCCGATCCGCGCGTGGCGCTGCTGTTCCTGATTCCGGGCGTGGGCGAGACCCTGCGCGTGAACGGCAGGGCGCGCATCACGACCGAGCCCGGGCTCATGGCCCGCTTCGCAATGGAGGGCAAGCTGCCGCAGTGCGTGATCGAGATCCGGGTGGAATCGGTTTTCTTCCAATGCGCGCGCGCCATCCAGCGTTCGAAGCTGTGGGCGCCGCTGCCGGCGGATTTGCGCCGCGAAGTGCCCACGCCCGGCGCCATCCTGTCGGCGCTGACCGATGCCGCCTTCGATGGCGAGAGCTACGACCGCGAACTGCCGGCGCGGCAGCGCGCCACCTTGTATTGAGCAGCGCCTTTCGGTTCGTTCAGGGCTCGGGCGAGGCCTGGTGCTGCTGCTGCGCCCGCATGATCTGGTGGCGCTGCCAGTAGCGCCCGACCGCGCCCTTGAAATTCTCCTTCTGCTTGCCGAGGCCGCCCACCTTGAGCTTGGTGGTGCGCGCGCCGAGCATGCCCTTGTCGTGGTGCGTGACCACCAGCAGGTCGCCGAAGGTGTTGTCCTGGAAGGTCAGGTCCTTGACCTCGTCCCAGCCGACGGTCGAGCCGCCATCCACGCTCTGGCGCAGGCCCGCATGGCTCACCTCGATGCTCTCGCTGTTCTTCAGCGCGAAGGCAACCGGCGGAAAGTGGCGCAGCACCACGGCGCGCTCCTCCTCGGTGGCCGGCTCGTAGCGGTAGGCGAGGCTCAGTTCGTGGTTCTGCACGAAGCGCTGCTCGTAGTCGCTCCACAGCCGCTGTTCGATGGCGGCGGCGGTTTCGATGTCGTCGGCCCACGAGGCCGCGGGCGCGGTCGCGACGATCGCACCGTAGTCGCTTTCGGGCACATGGTGGCCGACGTTGCGCATGCGTTCGAGCAGCGGCGGATGGCTGTCGTAGGGGTGCGGCACGTCGGCGGTCTTCATGGTTTCGACGAACGCATCCGAACTGGCATAGGGCGGCAGGCCGGCGGCCACGAAGCCCGCGATGCCGAGCGCGCCGTCGTGCTGGCGGTCCTGCGCGAAGAGCTTGCGTTCGACGTCGTTGCGGTAGCTCGCATAGGCCGCGATCTTGATGAGCGACTGCACGATGGCGCCGGGCGCCGTGAGGCTCGCGGACACGCTGTCGGCCTTGTATTCGCGCTCGCGGCTGTCGCGCGCCAGGGCAAAGGCGAAGATCATGCGATACAGGCGCAGCAGGTAGTGCGCCACGATGCTCAGGCCGCCGTCGCGCATCTTCCAGGTGTACTGGTCGAACTGCAGCAGCTTGGGGCCGAGCGCCGCGCTGCTGCGGGTGTCGCCGCCGCCCAGGTGGGCCAGCTCATGCGCCAGCACCGCATCGGCCTCCGACTGGTCGAGCACGCGCAGCAGCGGAATGCTCACGAACAGCGTGCGGCCTTGCAGCGTGCGCCCGCCCACCTCGCAGGGCGCCTCGGTGACGAAGAAGTTGGTGTCGATGCCGGCCACGATCTGGTCGGGCGGCGCGGTCTTCACGCGCGCGGCCAGCTGGCGGATGCGTTCCCACAGGCGCGGCGCATCGGCCTCGGCCACCACTTCGCCCTCGATCTCGTTGCCGAAGGGCAGCTTCTTGAACAGCGTGTAGATCGCATAGAACACGGCCACCGCGGCCGCGATGCCCGCGATGATGATCAGCTTGACGTAGTAGCTGTGCCAGAAGTAGGCCGTGACCCAGAACGACAGCCACACCAGCATCGCGCCCTGCAGCGCGACCTCGAGCGCGCTCGACACCGTCATGAGCCGCCAGCCCGCCACGAAGCTCGCATAGCGCAGGCCCCGGTTGGCAAAGGCCAAGGCCCCCAGCACCAGCGCCGCCGCGAGCAGGGCCGCGCCCAGCACCAGCGTCCAGCCGGCGGCGCGGTCGGCCCAGTGGAACTGCCAGTGCATCGAGTAGGGGCTGCACACCTTGTCGTGGTAGTTCTTGTCTTCGGGCGCGGTCGCGCTGCAGGCCTTGGAGAGCGGGTGGCTGCGGTAGAACTCGGTGGCCTGCGCCTTGTTGCCGGCGGACAGGCTGGTGTCGGAGGCGATGCGCTTCTCGATCGCCTGCAGGAATTCGGCGTCCTCCGTGCGCAGCGCGTACTCCGTGAAGACCAGCGTCGCCGCCGGAATGGCGAAGAGCGACACCAGGGTCAGAAGGAAGACGCGAAAGAGGTCGGCATGGATCGTTCGGGCGAGGGCCATGGGGTGCTTCTCCTGGATGCGATGTTGTGATTCGTTGTGCAAAACCGGCCGGAAAGGCGATAGCGTAGCGGGCGTTTGCCTCCTTGCGTATGTCGAAAATCGTGCATGCGCATGGCGTGAATACGAAGGTCGTACTCTTTGCGCAGAATTAGCAACAGCGATGCGGCGACCCCACGCCTGCATCGGATGCCGCGCTTGGCGACAATCGCTCCAATGCGTTCTTCGTCTCCTTTTTTCAAGATGGCCCTGCTGCTGGGCCTGCTCTCGGCCATCGGGCCCTTCGCCATCGACATGTACCTGCCGGCGCTGCCGGCCATCGGCCAGGCGCTGCGCGCCGACATCGGCGCGGTGCAGATGAGCCTCACGGCGTTCTTTCTTTCGCTGGGCGCGGGCCAGCTGCTGTACGGGCCGGTCTCGGACATGGTCGGGCGCAAGCCGCCGCTGTACGCCGGGCTGGTGCTGTTCGCGCTGGCGAGCGTGGGCTGCGCGCTGGCCACCGACATCCACACGCTGATCGCGCTGCGCTTCGTGCAGGGCCTGGGCGCGGCGGCCGGCATGGCGATTCCGCGCGCGGTGGTGCGCGACCTGCACACCGGCACCGATGCCGCGCGCCTCATGTCGCTGCTGATCCTGGTGTTCAGCGTGTCGCCGATCCTCGCGCCGCTCGCGGGCAGCGCGGTGATTGCGGTGGCGGGCTGGCGCGGCGTGTTCTGGGCCGTGACCATTGCCGCGGTGGCGGGCCTTGCGATGATGGTCACGCAACTGCGCGAAACGCGGCCGGCCTCGGAGCGCGTCGAGAGCAGCCTCGGCAGCGCCTTGTCGGCCTACGGGGTGCTGCTGCGCGACTGGCATTACCTCGGGCTGGTGTTCATCGGCGGCTTTGCGATGGCGGGCTTCTTCACCTACCTGGCGAATTCGTCGTTCGTGATGATCGACCACTACGGCCTGTCGCCCGCGCTCTACAGCGTGGCCTTCGGCGTGAACGCGGCGGCCTTCATCGGCGCCTCGCAGTTCACCGGTTCGCTGGGCGAGCGCTTCGGGCTGGTGGGCCTCGTCAAGTTCGGCGTGGTGGCCTCGGGCATGGCGATGCTGGCGATGTTCGCGTACTTTGCCGCGGGCGGCGACAGCCTCTGGGTGCTGATCGTGCTGTACTTCATCGCCTCCGGCTTCATGGGCCTGGTGATCCCGACCACCGGCGTGCTGGCGCTGGAGATGCACGGCGCCATCGCGGGCACGGCCTCGGCGCTGCTCGGCACGCTGCAGATGCTGACCGGCGCACTGGCCATGGCGGTGGTGGGCCTCTTCACCGACGGCCGCCCGCTGCCGATGGTGGCCGGCATGGCCGGCGGCGCGCTGATCGCGCTGGTGCTGACCTGGCTCACGCTGGGCAGCGTGCGCTCCGAACCCACGCGCAGGACGCAAGAGGCGTGAGCGGCGCAGCGCACATGCAAGCCGCGGCGGCGGTCGAGGGCAACGCCGCGCAGGCCGCCGACGGGCTGGACCAGCCCGCGCGCCAGCGCGCAATGCTGGTGATCATCCTCGGCATCATGGTGGCGGTGCTCGACGGCACCATCGTCAACCTGGCGCTGCCGGGCATTGCGCGCGAACTGCAGGCCAGCCCCTCGCATGCGATCTGGGTGGTCAACGCCTACCAGATCGCCACGCTGGTGATGCTGCTGCCGCTCGCGTCGCTCGGCGACCTGGTCGGCTACCGGCGCGTCTACCTGGTGGGCATGGCGGTGTTCACGGTGTCCTCCATCGGCGCCACCTTTGCCGATTCGCTGGCCACGCTGATTGCCGCGCGCACCTTCCAGGGCCTGGGCGCGGCCGGCATCATGAGCGTGAACGCGGCGCTGGTGCGGCTGACCTTTCCCTCGGCGCTGCTGGGGCGCGGCATGGCGATCAACTCGATGGTGGTGGCCACCTCCTCGGTGGCCGGGCCTTCGGTGGCGGCCGCCATTCTCTCGGTGGCTTCGTGGCCGTGGCTGTTTGCCATCAACGTGCCGCTGGGCGCCATCACGCTGGCGCTGGGCCTCAAGGCGCTGCCGTTCAACCGCGTGGCGCCGGCGGCGGGCCTGCGCTTCTCGCCGATCGACGTGGCGCTCAACGTGCTGATGTTCTCGCTGGTGTTCCTGGGCGTCGACCGGCTGGGCGTGCGCGAGGGCGGCGTGCCCGGCGGCGCGCAGGCCTCGGCCTGGGCCATCCTGCTGGCCGGCGTGGCGGTGGGCTTCGTCTATCTGCGGCGCCAGCGCAGGCTGGCGGTGCCGCTGTTTCCGATCGACCTGCTGCGCATTCCGGTGTTCGCGCTTTCCATGGGCACGTCGGTGGCGGCCTTCTGCGCGCAGATGCTGGCCTACATTGCGCTGCCGTTCCTGCTGCTCGAGGTGTACGGCCGCAGCCACATCGAGGCCGGGCTGCTCATCACCGCCTGGCCGCTGGCCATCGTGGCGATGGCGCCCATCGCGGGCCGGCTGATCGGGCGCTATCCGGACGGGCTGCTGGGCGGCATCGGGCTGGGCCTGCTCGCCATCGGCCTGGCGTTGCTGGCGGCGCTGCCGGCGCATCCGGGCAATGCCGACATCGCCTGGCGCATGGCGCTGTGCGGGCTGGGCTTCGGCCTGTTCCAGTCGCCGAACAACCACACCATCGTGACCTCGCCGCCGGCGCACCGCAGCGGCGCGGCCAGCGGCATGCTGGGCACGGCGCGGCTCACGGGGCAGACGCTGGGCGCGGTGGTGCTGGCCGGCGTGTTCAGCATCTGGACCCCGCACGGCGGCCGCGGACCGGTGGTGGCGCTGGTGCTGGCGGCCTGCTGCGCGGGCCTGGCGGCGGTCTTCAGCAGCCTGCGGCTGAAGACGACGGGGCAGGGCGGCTGAATAGGTTAGGGTACGCCCCTATGACGGAAGTACCTGGAACCGTGGTTTGCCCGGGCTGCGATGCGGTCTTCAGCCGCGCGCCGCTGAAGCCGCGCGAGGTGTCGCGCTGCGCCCGCTGCGGCACCGAGCTCTATCGCCACGCGGGCGACCAGCAGCGCCGCATCCTGCCGTTGACGGTGGCCTCGCTGATCATGTTCGCCATTGCCAACCTGTTCCCGATCGTCGAGATCGAGCTGCAGGGCCTGCGCAGCCAGACCACGCTGGCCGGCGCCGTGCTGGTGCTGAGCCGCGAAGGCATGTCGGTGGTGGCGCTCTTGGTGCTGGCGACGACGCTGCTCTTTCCGCTGATGCAGCTGTGCATCCTGGCCTACCTGCTGGTGCCGCTCAGCCGCGAGCGCCGCCCGGCCGGCTTTGCGATCCTGGTGCGCGCCATGCAGATGCTGCGGCCCTGGGGAATGATCGAGGTGTTCCTGCTCGGCGTGCTGGTGGCGATCGTCAAGCTCTCGAGCATGGCGAGCGTGGTGGCGGGGCCGGCGCTGTGGGCTTTCATGGCGCTCACGGTGCTGCTCACCGCGGTGCTCTCGTTCAACCCCAATGCCTTCTGGGAAATGACCTTCCGCCCGCCCGGCGAATCCGGCGAGCCCGGCAGGGAGGCCGCGTGAGCGCAGGCGAATTCCAGGCGCCGGACGACGCCGAAGCGCCGGTGGCCACGGCCAGCGCGCTGGGCCTCCTGGCCTGCCCGCATTGCGATGCCGTCTGGCGCGGCGCTGCCGAGGGCGAGTCCTGCGGGCGCTGCGGCACGCACCTGCACACGCGCAAGCCCTATAGCCTGAACCGCACCTGGGCCTTCCTCATTGCGGCGTGCATCATGTACATCCCGGCCAACCTGCTGCCGGTGATGATCACGCGCACGCTCTTCGGCGCGCAGTACGACACCATCCTGAGCGGCGTCATCTACTTCTGGGTGTCGGGCGCCTACGGGCTCGCGGCCATCATCTTCATTGCGAGCTTCCTGGTGCCGCTGTTCAAGCTCACGGTGCTGATCCTGCTGGCCTTGCTGGCGCAGCGCGGCAGCAGCTGGCGCCGGCCCGAGCGGGCCAGGCTCTATCACATCATCGAGATCATCGGCCGCTGGTCGATGCTCGACGTGTTCGTGGTGTCGCTGCTCACCGGCCTGGTGCAGATCCAGGGCTTTGCGGTCATCAACGCGGGCGTGGGCATTGCGGCCTTCGGATCGGTGGTGGTGCTGACGATGCTGGCCTCGCTGAGCTTCGACCCCAGGCTCAACTGGGACAGCCGGCAGGAGCAGCAGCAGGAAGCCGAACGGGAACGCCGGGAACCGGCACGCGACAACAGGGAACACAAGCCAGCATGAGCGACGACGAAGCCAGACCCCCCAACGATCCATCCCCCCCGCCCGGGCTTCCTGCGCCGCGCGTGGTGCGCCGGCGCGAATGGCTGCCCTCGCTGATCTGGCTGATCCCCATCGTTGCCGCGCTGGTCGGCGTGATGCTGGTGGTCCGGATCCTGATGCAGCGCGGGCCCGAGATCGTGCTCACCTTCAACACGGCCGAAGGCCTGGAGGCCAACAAGACGGCTGTCAAGTACAAGGACGTGCAGATCGGCACGGTGCAGAGCCTGAAGCTCGCGCGCGACCGCTCGCATGTGCGCGTGACCGTGCAGCTCAGCAAGGAAGCCGAGAGCTTCACCGCCGAGGATTCGCGCTTCTGGGTGGTGCGGCCGCGGCTCGACACCTCGGGCATCTCGGGCCTGGGCACCTTGCTGTCGGGCGCCTACATCGGCGCCGACGCGGGCGTGTCGAACGAGACCGCGAGCGAGTTCAAGGGACTGGAGGTGCCGCCGATCGTCACGCGCGATGCCTCGGGCCAGCAGTTCCTGCTGCGCGCCACCGACGTGGGCTCGCTCGACGTGGGCTCGCCGGTGTATTTCCGGCGCATCAAGGTGGGCCAGGTGGCCGCCTACGAACTCGATGGCGACGGCCGCGGCGTGACGCTGCGCATCTTCGTCAATGCGCCCTACGACAAGTTCGTGGGCGTCAACACGCGCTTCTGGCAGGCCAGCGGCATCGACGCGCAGCTCAGCGCCAGCGGCTTCACGCTGCGCACGCAGTCGCTCGCCACCATCCTGCTCGGCGGCATCGCCTTCCAGGCGCCCGACGACGCCATGGGCCCGCTGGCCAAGGAGAACACGGCCTTCACGCTGGCGCAGGACGAAACCGCGGCCATGAAGGAGCCCGACGGCCCACCGCAGACGCTGCTGATGTACTTCAACCAGTCGCTGCGCGGCCTCACGCCCGGGGCGCCGGTCGATTTCCGCGGCGTGGTGATCGGCGAGGTCAAGTCGATCGGCGTGGAGTTCGACCGCGCCGAGCGCGAGTTCCGCATGCCGGTGCTGGTGCAGGTCTATCCGGACCGGCTGCGCCGCCGCGCGGGCGAGAGCGGCGTGGAGTCGCGTGCCACCCAGCAGGAGCGGCTGCGCTTCCTGGCCGAGAAGGGGCTGCGCGCGCAGCTGCGCAACGGCAACCTGCTGACCGGGCAGGTGTACGTGGCGCTCGACTTCTTCCCCAAGGCGCCGCCCGCCCGCATCGACGTGACGAAGAACCCGATCGAGCTGCCCACCATTGCCAACAGCCTCGACGAGATCCAGTCGCAGGTGCAGGAGATCGCAAGCAAGCTCAACAAGGTGCCCTACGAGCAGATCGCGGCCGACCTGCGCACCACGCTGGCCTCGCTCAACAAGACGCTGGCCAGCACCGAGCAGGCGGTGAACCGCATCAACACCGACCTGACGCCCGAACTGGCCGCCGCCATGAAGGATGTGCGCAAGACCGTCAACAGCGCCGAGCGCACGCTGGCCGACGACTCTCCGCTGCAGCAGGACATGCGCCAGACGCTGCGCGAACTCACGCGCGCCGCGGGCTCGGTGCGCGTGCTGACCGACTACCTCGAGCGGCATCCCGAGTCGCTCCTGCGCGGCAAACCGGACGACAAGAAATGAAGAACAAGAAGAATCTGCTTTCGCTTGCTGCCGTCGCGGCGCTGATGGTCCTCGCAGGCTGCGCGAGCAAGCCCGACAGCTACTACACGCTCGCCAGCGCAGTGCCGGCCGCGGAGGCGGCCCCGTCGACCCTCGGCACCGCGGCGCCGCTCTACATCGAGCTGGCGCCGGTGGCGGTGCCCGAGCGGCTCGCGCGGCCGCAGATGGTGGTGGGCCGGCCGGGCGGCAGCGTGCAGGTCGACGTGCTCGAGCAGCACCGCTGGGCCGCATCGTTCGAGAACGAGCTGCAGGACGCGCTGGCCAGCGGCATCGCGGCGCGGCTCGGTGCGCTCGATGTCACCAAGGGCGGCCGCCCGTCCGCGCAGCCCGTGTGGCGCATCGCTGTGCAGGTGCGGCGGTTCGACGCGGTCGATGGCGGGCGCGTGGATGCAGGCTTCAACTGGACGCTGCGGCGCTCCGACGAGCCGCGCACCGTGGTGTGCCAGCTGGACGCGGGCGAAGCGGTCGCAGGCGGCATCGATGCGGTGGCGCAGGGCGCGCAGCGCATCACCGCCGCGGCAGCCGCGGCCATTGCGCGCAGCGTGAATGCGGCGCGGGCGAATCCGTCCGCGACCTTATGTGCGGCCTGATTCTCTTTCTCCCTCCCCTTCCGGGGGAGGGCCGGGGTGGGGGCACGACGGCGCTCATCGATGCGTGGCGTCCAGTTGCGAGCAGCCCCCATCCCGACCTTCCCCCGGAGGGGGAAGGAGCAAGACAGGCATCTGCTTCCAGATAGATCGGAGCTCTCACCATGGCACAGATCGGCAAGGCACCCTGCGACAACGTATTGATCCTGCATGGCGCCAAGACGCAGGAGGGCGCCTGTCCCGACGTGTCCAAGCCCTGGGTGCTGGCCGCGGCCATCGTGGGGTCGAGCATGGCCTTCATCGACGGCACGGTGGTCAACGTGGCGCTGCCGGCCATCCAGGCCGACCTGCGGGCCACGGCGTTCCAGGCGCAGTGGGTGGTCGAGTCCTATGCCTTGCTGCTGGCGGCGCTGCTGCTGGTGGGCGGCGCGCTCGGCGACCACTTCGGGCGGCGCCGCATCTTTGCGATCGGCGTGGGCATCTTCGCCCTTGCTTCCGTGGCCTGCGGGCTCTCGGGCAGCGTGCAGCAGCTGATTGCCGCGCGCGCGGTGCAGGGC
This sequence comes from Variovorax sp. V116, assembly GCF_041154435.1. Classification (NCBI taxonomy): domain Bacteria; kingdom Pseudomonadati; phylum Pseudomonadota; class Betaproteobacteria; order Burkholderiales; family Comamonadaceae; genus Variovorax; species Variovorax sp. V116. Next base: position 2,909,755 of record NZ_AP028661.1, on the reverse strand, counting down.
ATCGGCGCGGCCTTGCTGGTGCCCGGCAGCCTCGCGCTCATCAGCGCCGCATTTCCCGAGAAGGAGCGCGGCAAGGCCATCGGCGTCTGGTCGGGCTTCAGCGGCATCACGGCGGCCGCGGGACCGGTGCTCGGCGGCTTCCTGGTCGATCACTTCTCGTGGGCCTGGGCCTTCCTCATCAACGTGCCGATGGCGCTGCTGGTGCTGTGGATCGCATGGCGCCACGTGCCCGAGAGCCGCGGCTCGTCGGCCAGCGGCGGGCTCGATCTCGTGGGTGCGCTGCTGGCCACGGCCGGCCTCGGCGGCATCGTCTATGCGTTCATCGAGGCGCCCACGCAGCACTGGCGTTCGCCCGCGGTGCTGGCGGCGCTGGGCATCGGCATCGCCGCCAGCGCGGGCTTCATTGCCGTGGAGCGCCGTGCGCGCACGCCGATGCTGCCGCTCGCGCTGCTGCGCATCGGCAACTTCAGCGGCGCCAACCTGCTGACCCTGCTGCTGTATGCGGCGCTCGGCGGCGGGCTGTATTTCTTTCCGCTCAACCTGATCCAGGTGCAGGGCTACTCGGCCACGGTGGCGGGCGCGGCGCTGCTGCCGTTCATCCTCATCATGTTCGCGCTCTCGGGCTGGGCCGGGCAGCTGGTCGACCGCTTCGGCCCGCGGCTGCCGCTGGTGATCGGCCCCGCGATTGCCGCGGCGGGCTTCGCACTGTTCGCGGTGCCCGGCGTGGAAGCGAGCTACTGGCGCGGCTTCTTTCCCGCGGTGGTGGTGCTGGGCTTCGGCATGACCGTGACCGTGGCGCCGCTCACCACCACCGTGATGAACGCGGTGGGGCCGGAGCAGGCCGGCGTGGCCTCGGGCGTCAACAACGCGGTGTCGCGCGCGGCCGCGGTGCTGGCCATTGCGGTGTTCGGCGTGGTCATGGCCTGGGCTTTCGACGGCGCGCTGGCCGAAAGCCTGCACGGCATCGGCGCATCGCCCGAGGCGACGGCATTTCTCCAGGGCGAGCGCAGCAAGCTGGCCGGCGCCGCGCTGCCGCCGGGCGTCGATGCGGCCACCGCCGCGGCCCTGAAGAAGGCCGTGGCCGAATCCTTCGTCGCGGGCTTTCGCTGGGTGATGCTGCTGAGCGCGGGCCTGGCGGTGCTCAGCGCCTTGAGCGCCTGGCTGATGATCGGCGGCGGGGCGGCAAAGGACCACGGCAGCGGCGGCTGAAAAAAAGCCGCGCCGCGCCCCGGCGCCACGAGGACTATTGCCGGGGCATCAGTTCGTAGAAGTCGAACCCGTTGCTGCGCCCGCCAAGGCACACCGCCAGGGTGTCCTCGATCTTTCGCCATTGCGCGAGCCGGTTGCGCCACTTGCGCACGCTGTGCCCCTCGTCGGGAAAGCTCATGTACTCGACCGGCCGGCCGAGCTTCTGGAGCGTGGCCACCACGTCGTCCGAGTCCTGCCGCAGCACGCGTACGTCGTTGGCACCATGAATCACCAGCAACGGCGCGGTGATGCGGTCGATCTGCGAGATGGGCGAGTCCTGCAGCATGCGTGCGCGTTCCTCCGGTTTGTTCACGTCGCCGTAGAAGAGTGCGAAGTAGTGGCGGTTGCGCCAGAAGGGCGGCCAGTTCTCGATCACGCGGGGCCAGTTGGCCACGCCCACCACGTCGATGCCGCACCGGTAGTCGTGCGGCTTCTGGATCAATTGGGCGAGCACCGAGAACCCGCCGAAGCTGCCGCCCAGCACGGCCATGCGCTTGGGGTCGGCCACGCCCTGGTCGATGGCCCATTGCACGGCCTCGGCAATGTCGCGCTGAAGCCGGCCGCTGGTTTCGCGCGCGCCCGCCATCATGAAGGCGCGCCCGTAGCCGCCGGAGCCGCGGTAGTTCACGTTGAGGACGGCATAGCCTCGGTTCGCCAGCATCTGCGTGGGTGTAAAGCCGGCAGATTGCCATGAGTCGCGGCCCCAGGGGCCGCCGTGGATGTCGACCACCAGCGGCGCGGGCCCTTTTACCCCGAGCGGCCGCACGAGATAGCCATGCACGATGAGACCATCCGATGCCTTGAAGGAGAAGGGTTCCATGGGCGAGAAGAGGTCGGCCGTCGGCTCGCGCGGCGGCGTGAGGCGCGTGAGCTGGCCGCTCGTGCGGTCCAGCAGCAGTTCGACGCGTTCGTTCTCGGTGGTCGAGCGCAGCACGATGCGGCGCACGTCGTTGGCCATGCTCGCGGGCCGCGTGATGACGGGTTCGGCCTCCAGCCAGCCGCGCTCCCGGGCCGTCTTCACGGCGCCGGCCACTTCGCTGGCCAGTGCGGTGTCGAGGTAGGTGATGCGGGGACGGCCGGGTTCGGAAACATACGCCAGCGGCACTCCCTGCTGCGGCGGGAACACGCCGTAGTCAAGGTCGACCTCGGCATCTTCCGCGAGCAGCTTCTCCGTGCCGTTGGCAAGATCCACCTCGACCAGCGCAAGCTTGTCGCGCCCCACATTCGCCAATGCCCAGAGCCGCCCCGCGCCGAGGTCGATGCGCTGCGGCCAGAAGGAATCGAATGCCTTCACCGTCCGGAAGGCGCGCCAGCTGCCGTCGGGTTGGCGCAGTTCCAGAAGCCGGTCGGAGCCGTCCGCGCTTCCGAGCTGCCGCATGCGGCCCGCGAGTTCGCGCCGGGTGTCGATGAACCAGGCCAGCACGCGGCTGTCGGGCTCGCTGCGCGCAATTTCGCGCACGGTGCGCGTGCGGGCATCGCCTTCGAAAAGATCCATGCTGGAGCGGTCCCGCTGATTGTTCGCGAACAGGAAGGTGGCGCTGCCCGGCGCGCCCCATCCCAGCATGGCCGAGCGCACGCCCGGCCAGGGCGTGACGGCCCAGGGCCTGGCGCCCGGAGCCTCGGTGTCGAGCACGAAGATCTGCGTGTTCTCGTCGCCCGTGAAGTCCTTGAGGTAGGCCAGGTGGCGGCTGTCGGGCAGCCACATGTAGGTTGGCCCGGACACGAAGGGCCGCGCGAGCGTGCCGGTCGCAAAGGTGCGGGTGCTGGGGCTTTTGACCTCGGCTGCATCGGAGGTCTTGCGCACGCCAAGTCCCACATCGGTTCCGACCGCCTGCACCCATGCAAGCTGTTGTCCATCGGGCGAGAGAACATGGCCGTTGACCGCATCGATGTTCGCCACGAAACGCCGCATCGGCACGAGCGGCGGGAGCGTGTTGTCCTGCCGCGCCGACACCAGCGCGGGGTGCGTGGGGCCGGTGGCGCAGCCGGCAAGCAGTGCCGCGGCGCTGCACATGGCTGCAAGAGCGGCGTACCAACCGCTGGGGGTCCTGATGTTTCTCATGCTTTGGGGTCCCTCATGAATGTTCTGGCGTGCGGCCTTGTCCGCGCCTGGATTCTGCGGGCCGCAACCTTTGGCTTTGCCAAAGGTTCGCTCGCGCACAATGGCCGGGTGCACATCCTGCTGATCGAAGACGACCTTGAACTCGGCCGCGCCCTGCAGGCCGCGCTCAAGGTCGACGGCCTGAGCAGCGAATGGCGCCGGCGGGCAGCGGATGCGCCACGCGAACTGGACGGGAGCGCATTCGACTGCGTGCTGCTCGACCTGTCGCTGCCCGACGGCAATGGCCTTGAGCTGCTCGCACGCTGGCGGCGCGGGGGCAGCAGCCTCCCCGTCATCGTGATCACCGCCCGTTCGGCGGTGGAAGACAGGCTGGCCGGGCTCGACGGAGGCGCGGACGATTTCGTGATCAAGCCCTTCGCCACCGCCGAGCTGATTTCGCGCATTCGCGCCGTGCTGCGCCGCTCGGCGCGGCAGGCCAGCGAGGTGTGGACCCTGGGCACGCTGTCCATCGAACCGCGCCGGCACGTGGCGTCGCTGAACGGCGAGCCGCTGGAACTGTCGCCGCGCGAGTTCCGGCTGCTGCTCGAGCTGGCGCGCGAGCCGGGCGCGGTGGTTGCCAAGGGCGTGCTCGCGCAAAAGCTGGAGCCCCTGGGCGAGCCGGTGGATTTCGCCGCGGTGGAGGTGCATGTGTCCAACCTGCGGCGCAAGATCGGCGGTGCCATGGTGCACACCGTGCGCGGCGTGGGCTACATGCTCGTGCCATGAGCAGGCTGTGGCGCCCCTCGCTCGTGCAGCGTGTGTTTCTTGCGGTGCTGCTGGCCTTCGTCTTCGTGCTGCTGGCATTGCAGGCGTACATGTATATCAACTTCCGGCAGTCGTTGACCGTCGACCAGGGGTTGAGCCGGCTCGGCAGGTCGTTGACGCAGGCGATCTCGCAGCTCGATGACGAAGCGCGCGCGCGCGCCGTGATCGCCTCGGCCGAAACGATCTACAAGAGCATGCGGATCAGCGGCAACCCGGCGGGGACGCTCCGGTTCCAGCTGTCGGACCGCGGCGGAAAGCTGATTCATTCGTCGCCGGAACTGCGCAGCGAGATCCTGGCCGGGCCCTTGCGAAAGGTGGCAACGCAGCACATCGATGGCGAGCCGTACTGGGTGTACCAGGACGAAACGCCGCGCTGGTCGCTGCGCATTGCAGAGCCTGAGCGCACCTTCGTCAAGGTGCTGCCCAACAACACGCGCAGCGTGCTGCCCTATCTGCTGCTCGCCTTTCCCATTGTGCTGCTGCCAGTCTGGTTTGCGGTGAAGCACGGCTTGCGGCCGTTGCGCCGCCTGGCCGACGGCATCGGGCATCGAAAGGCATCCGATCTTTCGCCGCTGGGCGTCGATCCGCCCTATGCGGAACTCAGGCCGCTGACATCCGCAATCGAACGCATGCTGCAGCAGCTGCGCGACAAGGTAGCGCGCGAGCGTGCGTTCGTGCACGACGCCGCGCACGAACTGCGAACGCCGATGGCGGTCATTGCGGCGCAGGCGCATGCGCTGGCGGGCGCGGACAGCAGCGAGAGCCGCGGCCGTGCCCAGGCTCATCTGGAGCAGGCGATCGCGCGGGCCTCGCACCTGACGCAGCAGCTGCTCGATCTTGCGCTGCTGGACGATGCCCAGCCCGCGGTGCCGAAACGCGTCGACGTTGCGCAGCTGGCCCGCGAGGTCCTCGCACAGGCGGCGCCGCGGGCCATGGCGCGGGGCGTCGAGCTGACATTCGATGCGCCGGACAGCCTGAACGCGCCCATCGACGTACCGGCGTTCCAGTCGATATTGGAGAACCTGCTCAACAACGCGGTCCAGTATGTGCACGGCGGTGCACACGTGACCGTGACGCTTCGCACCGAAGACCCGGCAGGCTTGGTGCTCACGGTGGCCGACGACGGTCCCGGTATTCCGGCGGCCGAGCATGAGCAGGTGTTCGAGCGCTTCTATCGCGGATCGGGACACGAAGCGAGCGGTTCGGGCCTGGGCCTTGCCATCGTCAGGCAGGCTGCCGGCCGCATGGGGGGCAGGGTGGAAGTGACCGAGGGCCTTTTGAACCAGGGCGTGGGATTCCGCGTCGTACTGCCGGCGAGCCCGAAGGGTTGACAAGCACCTCGCATCGCCTGGATACTGAACCTTCAGGTTCATTATTAAAGACCCAGGAGATTCCCATGCAGAAGATCATTCCCTGCCTCTGGTTCGACGGCAACGGCGAAGACGCGCTCAAGTTCTACAGTTCGATCTTTCCGAACTCGCGCGTCACCGACCGGCTGTTCTGGGGCGACACCAATCCGAGCCTCAAGGGTTCGTTGCTGACCGCCACCTTCGAGCTCGACGGGCAGTCGTTCATGGTGCTCAACGGCGGGCCGGAGTACAAGTTCACGCCGGCCATCTCGATGCTCGTGCAGTGCGAGACACAGGCCGAAGTGGACCACTACTGGGACAGGCTGCTCGAGGGCGGCGGCCAGCCGGTGCAGTGCGGCTGGCTCACCGACCGCTACGGCGTGTCGTGGCAGGTCGTGCCCATGGCCATGATCCGGATGTTCCAGGACAAGGATTCGGCCAAGGCCGCGCGCGCAATGCGGGCGATGATGAAGATGATCAAGCTCGACCTCGCCGCGGCGCAGAAAGCCTTCGACGGCGAGTGAGCAAGCGCCGGCCCCGCGGCCCTACACCAGCCGGCGGATCGCCTTCTTGCGCCACACCAGCCGGTAGTAGGCCGTCTGCAGCAGCAGCATCGCGCCGAAGGTCACGGGGTAGGCCCACCAGATGCCGTTGAGCCCGATGCGGTGGCTCATGAACCAGGCCACGGGCACCTCGATGCCGATCAGGCACAGGATCGAGATGGCCGTGGGCACCAGCACCGAGCCGCTGGCGCGCATGATCCCCGAGATGGCCGAGGCCATGCCGAAGATCACCAGGCTCCACAGCATGATGTGCAAGAGCGTCTGCGCGATCTCGATCACCGGCGCGCTGGTGATGAAGAAGCCCATGAGGTGGCGCGAGAACAGATAGCCCAGCAGCACCAAGCCGCCCGTGAGCACCAGGTTCATCAGCAGCGCGGTCTTGGCGATGGCGCCCAGCCGGTCGGCGCGGCCCGCGCCGATGGCCTGCGCGCCAAGAATGGACGCCGTGATGGCGATCGAGATGGCCGGGAACTGCACGTAGGCCACCACCTGGTTCACCGCGCCGTAGGCCGCGGTCGCGCTGGAGCCATAGCTGTTGACCAGCGAGAGCAGCGCCACCTCGGCCAGCGCCACCACGATCATCTGCACGCCTGTGGGTATGCCCACCTTCAGCACGGCCTTCAGCAGCTTGGGGTCGATGCGCAGGTGGCGGATGAACTCCGCATCGGGCGCCAGCGGGCTGCCGCGGCGGCGCAGGCGCCAGCCCAGCCACAGCGTGGCAAGCACGAAGGCCAGCACCGAGGCCCAGGCCGCGCTCGCAACGCCCAGCTGCGGCAGGCCGCCCCAGCCGCGGATCAGCGCGGGCGTGACGACCAGGCCGGTTCCGGTGGAGATCAGCAGCGTGAGCAGCGGCGTGACCGTGTCGCCGACGCCGCGCAGCATCGCGGTGGAAAGCAGGAACACGAACAGCCCCGGCATCGCGATCAGCATGATGCGCGCATAGCGCGTGGAGTCGGCCAGCACGTCGGGCGGCGTGCCCAGGAAGGACAAGAGCGGCGTCGTGAAGGCGCCGCCGAACACGGCCACCGCCAGCCCGAGCAGGATGCCCACCGACAGCGCGGTGCCCGCGATGGCCTTGGCCTTGGCGGCATCGCGCGCGCCCCAGGCCTGGCCGATCAGCACCGAGGCGCCGGCGCCCAGGCCGATGACGAAGGCGATGAAGAAGAACATCACCGGAAAGAAGCTCGACACGGCCGCCAGCGCGCCAACGCCGATCATCTGGCCGATGTAGATGTTGTTGATGGTGCCCGACATCGACTGCAGGATGTTGCTGAGCAGCATCGGCGCCAGGAAGAAAAGGAAGGTCTTCCACAGCGCGCGCGGTGCGCCCACGGGCGCCACCGGCGTTCCGTGCAGGCCGCTCTGGCCGGTGGCTGCGTTTTCAGGACTTGCTCTCATGCGGTGGTGCTCCAGCCGGCGGCAGACAATTTTTGAAGGTGGATGCGCAGGTCCGCGGGCCAGGAGCCGATCAGCGCCTCGAAGCGTTCGCGTTCGCCCGCGAACAGCGCGCGGGTGGCTTCCTCGAAGCCGGGCAGGGCACCGGCGATCGCGGTCATGAAGCGGTAGGCGGCTTCGCGCGATGCGCGCACGGCGTCGCGGTCGGCGTTGACGCGGCTCGCTTCCTGGACCAGCCGCCGCAGTGCGACCGAGGCGCCGCCGGGCTGGCGGTTGAGCCAATCCCAGTGGCGCGGCAGCAGGGTGACTTCGCGCGCGACCACGCCGAGCTTGGGGCGGCCCACGCCGCGCGGGGCTTCCTCGGCGGTCTCGGCGCTGGCCGCATGCGCCACGGCGCCGGCCCGGTTGTGCAGGTCGAAGTCGAGCAGTTCACCGGTCTGTTCGTTGAACACCAGGTAGGGCGTGTCGTCCTTGCGCTCACGCAGTTGCGCGAGCACGTCGGCGGTGCTTCCCTGGGCGATGCATTTGAAGTCGGCAAAAACTATCAGGTTGCCGGGTGGCGTGTCGGATGGCATGTCGGGTTTCTTCGGTCGTAGCGCGTGTCGTCGCGGCAAAGCGCAAGGAGCGCAGCGTTGATTTGCGGCAGGCTTTGTGGAGCCAGCGATTTCACCGCATCGGCGCAGATCGCGTCGGCGGTCATGACGGCAGCTTGCATCAATTTTCTGCCGCCGGGGCGGATGGCTGCGTGGCGGCCGCTTCCATTCGCGCCGGCCGTGCGTTCGGCGAGGCCCGTTTTTTCGAGCAGGACCATTTTGCGAATCAACGCCGAGACCGGCAACCCGAGGGATCGCGCAAGCTCGGCCGTGGGCATGCGGCCGCCTTCGGCGCCCAGCAGCCGATGAAGCAGCGTGAAGTCTTCGTAGTCCAGGCCATGGAAGGCGCCCAGATGCTCCTGGAGCTTCAGGTTCAGGCTGGCGTGGGCACGGCCGATGTTGAGGCACAGGTCCAGCGGATCGATGCTCATGGTGCGTCGTAGCCCCGGTCGCCGTGGCATTGAAGCTCCTCGCGCCAGAGCACAAGGAGTTTTTCGAGTTCCGCGGCGCGGTCGAAGGCCGGGTCGTCGCGCTCCTTGACGCGGTCGATCACCTCGAAGCTGAAGTTCGCCGCACCGTGCGCGGCCCAGTCGCGCACCAGCGCCTTGTTGCGGTGCGAGCGCAGGCCGAGTTCGAAGCGGGCGCGGTTCATCGCTCCCTCCACATCGAGACTGCCGGCCACGTAGAGGCGGCCGCTGAGCGTGTTGCGGATGGCGAAGACGCCCGCGGGGCGGACCGTTTCCTTGTATTTCCTGGCGAGGGCGCGCCTCGTCTCCTGGGGCATGTTCATGCGCCATATATTATCCGGGTAAAACTAAAAACACAATATACCCGGGTAAAAATAAGCAGTCACCCCCCGCGCAGTCGCCGCCATCCGCGAGCGAGCCGGCGGTTGAGGGCTCGCACCACGCGCCATGGCCGGCTCTCGCGGACGAGCGTCAGCACATGGTCCTTCCAGGCTTTCCAGCGCGGATACCAGCGGGCGAACAGCGGAATGCGCATGAGCGCGGGCTCGACCAGCTGGAAGATGCGCGCCACGAAGGCGGTGCCGATCAGCTTGGCGGCGACCAGCACCGTCACGCCGCTCGCGGCATGGCCGCGGCCGAACAGGAAGAGCGCGAGCACCTTGACCGGCAGCAGCAGCAGCACCGGCAGCAGGAACGCGAGCAGCGCGCCCCACGGCGGCAGTTCGCGCAGCCGGTTTTCGAGCCGCGCCCAGAGCGGCAGCCGCGCGAGGCGGCGCACCAGCGCGGCGAGCGGCTCCCAGCCCCATTCTTCGAACAGCAGGATGGGAACGAGCAGCGCCGCGGCAAGGGCGCGCAGGAGGCGGATGAAGAAGCGCATGGCCACGGCATTGTGACCGCGGGCCGATGCGCGCTGGCTCAGGGCTGGTCGGCCAGTGTCTTGTGCACGCCGAGTTCGCGCAACGCACGCAGCTGCGTGGCCACGGCCGAGACGAAGCGCGGATTGCTCCCCAGGTCGTTGTCGAACACCGGCGCGAAGGCCGCGAACACGGCCACGCGCGCTTCGTCGGCCTGTGCCGGCGCGGACGCGGCCGCCGCGCGTTCGGCCGCAGCGCAGTGTTCGGCCAGCGCATCGGCGAGCGGGTCCTGGATCTCGTGGCGGCGGCCCAGTTCGTCGATGCCGCGCAGGTAGTGCAGCCAGGCCGCGACGGCGAGTGCAAGACGGTCGATCGGAGCACCCGCGGCCAGGCGGTCGCGCACCGTGCCCAGAAGGCGCTGCGGCAGCTTCTGCGAGCCGTCCATTGCGATCTGCGCGGTGCGGTGCGCGAGCGCCGGGTTGGCGAAGCGTTCGAGCAGGCGCCGGCGGTAGGCATCGAGGTCGAGGCCGGGCAGCGCCGGCAGCGTGGGCGCAATCTCCTCGCGCATCAGGCGGTCGAGGTAGCGGTGCAGGGCCGGCGTGGCGACGGCGCGGTCCACGGTGTCGAGCCCTGCCATCGCGCCCAGGTACGCAAGCGCCGAATGCGCGCCGTTGACCATGCGCAGCTTGAGCGTCTCGAAGGGCCGCGCGTCGGGCACGAAGCGGGCGCCGCCGGCATCCCATGCCGGGCGGCCGGCCGCGAAATCGTCTTCCACCACCCATTCGAGAAAACGTTCGCCGACCACCGGCCAGGCGTCCTCCAGCCCGAGCGCGGCGTTGACCTGCGCGCGGTCGGCGTCGGTGGTGCGCGGCACGATGCGGTCCACCATCGAGCAGGGAAAGCTGCAGTGCTCGGCGATCCAGCGTGCCAGCTGCGGATCGACGCGCTGCGCGAAGTCCAATACCAGGCCGCGCAGCAAATGGCCGTTGGACGGCAGGTTGTCGAGCGACAGCAGCGTGACCGGTGCGAGCCCGCGCAGCTGCCGCAGGCGCAGGCCCGAGACCACGAAGCCGAGCGTGCCGCGCGGCGCATCGGGGCGCGCGAGGTCGTGCAGCACGTCGGGATGGTCGGCGCGCAGCGCACCGGTGGCGGGGTCGTGGCAGTAGCCCTTTTCCGTCACGGTGAGGCTCACGATGCGGGTCGCGGGATGCGCGATGCGCGCGAGCACCGCCGCCGGGTCTTCGGGCGCGACCTGCACGCCGAGCAGGCAGCCGATGACCTGCAGCGACGCGCGCGGCGTGCCGGTCTCGTCCACGTCGCGCAGCGCGAGCGTGTAGAGGCCGTCCTGCGGCGCGAGCGCATCGCGCGTCTCGGGGCTGCGCAGCGACACGCCCGCAATGCCCCAGCGCAGGTCGCCGCTCGCGTGCAGTGCGGCTTCGTTGACGGCGGCCAGGTGACCGCGCTGGAATGCGCCGACACCCAGGTGGACGATGCCGGCCTCGAGTGCTGCGCGGTCGTAGGCGGGGCGCGCCACCGCGGGCGGCAGCGCGGCCAGCATCTCGGCATTCAGCCTGGTCATGGCGCTCACCAGTTCCACAGCGTGCCGTCGTGCTGCAGGCGGTTCACCGGCAGGTAGGCGCGCTTGTAGGGGTACTTCGCGGCCAGCGCCTCGTCGATTTCCACGCCGTGGCCGGGCACGTCGCCGGGGTAGAGCATGCCCTGGTCGAAGGTGTAGGCGTGCGGGAACACGGCGTCGGTTTCCTCGGTGTGGCGCATGTATTCCTGGATGCCGAAGTTCGGCACCCACAGGTCGAAGTGCAGCGCCGCGCCCATGCACACCGGCGACAGATCGGTGGCGCCGTGGCAGCCGGTGCGCACCTGGTAGAGCGAGGCCAGGTCGGCGATGCGGCGCAGGTGCGTGATGCCGCCGGCGTGGACCACGGTGGCGCGCACGTAGTCGATCAGCTGGTTCTCGATGAGCTCCTTGCAGTCCCAGATGGAGTTGAAGATCTCGCCCACCGCCAGCGGCGTGGTGGTGTGCTGGCGGATCAGGCGGAAGGCGTCCTGATTCTCGGCCGGCGTCGCGTCTTCCATCCAGAAAAGGTTGTAGGGCTCCAGCGCCTTGCCCAGGCGCCCGGCCTCGATCGGCGTGAGGCGGTGGTGCACGTCGTGCAGCAGGTGGTGCTCGAAGCCCAGCTTCTCGCGGATGCGCTCGAACAGCTTGGGCGTGTGGCGCAGGTACTTCTCGGTGGACCAGTCGTGCTCGGAGGGCAGGTCGGCATCGGCCGGTTCGTAGAACAGCGTGCCCTTGCCCACGCCGTAGACCTTCTCCAGCCCCGGCACGCCGCTTTGCGCGCGGATGGCCTTGTAGCCGGCGTCCGCATAGCGCAGCACCTCGTCCACCGTGTGCTCGATGTCGCTGCCGTTGGCATGGCCGTAGACCATCACGCCGGTGCGGCTCTTGCCGCCCAGCAGCTGGTACAGCGGCAGGCCGGCGGCCTTGGCCTTGATGTCCCACAAGGCGGTGTCCACGGCGGCGATGGCGGTCATGGTGACCGGGCCGCGGCGCCAGTAGGCGCCCTTGTAGAGGTACTGCCAGATGTCCTCGATCTGGTGGGCGTCGCGGCCGATCAGGCAGGGGATGACATGCTCGGTGAGGTAGGCGGCCACGGAGAGTTCGCGCCCGTTGAGCGTGGCGTCGCCGATGCCGGTCAGGCCCTCGTCGGTTTCGATCTTGAGGGTGACGAAGTTGCGGCCGGGGCTGCAGACGATGACGCGGGCGTTGGTGATTTTCATGGTTGAAGCAAGAGAGATGGCGGGGGCGGCAGCAGCGTTCGTGCGTCGTCAGCCGTTCCAGCCGAGGTGGCCGAGGAAGTCGCGCGTGCGCTCCACGGTGGGGTGCTCGAAGATCTGTGCCGGCGGGCCCTGTTCGATGATGGCGCCGGACTCGAACACCACCACCCAGTCGGCCACGCGCCGCGCAAAGCCCATTTCATGCGTGACCACGATCATGGTCATGCCCTCCTGCGCGAGCTTCTGCATCACGCTGAGCACTTCGCCCACGGTCTCGGGGTCGAGCGCGGAGGTGGGCTCGTCGAACAGCATCACTTCGGGCTCCATGGCCAGGGCGCGCGCGATGGCCACGCGCTGCTGCTGGCCACCCGAAAGGTTGGCCGGAAAGTTGCCGGCCTTGGCCGAGAGCCCGACCTTCTCGAGCAGCGCCATGGCGCGCGCCTTGGCCTCGGCCTCGCGCATGCCCAGCACGGTGATCGGGCCCATGGCCACGTTGTCGAGCGCCGACTTGTGCGGAAACAGCTCGAAGCTCTGGAACACCATGCCCATGCGCTGGCGCACCTTGCGCACCGCCGATTCCTGCGCGGGCAGCGGCACGCCGTCGATCAGCACGCGCCCGCCGTTGATGGTTTCCAGCGCGTTGGTACAGCGCAGCAGGGTCGACTTGCCCGAGCCCGAAGGGCCGATCAGGCACATCACCTCGCCCTTGTGGACCTGCAGCGAGACGCCATCGAGCGCCACGAAGTCGCCATAGAGCTTGCGCACCTCTTCGTAGACCAGCACCGGCGGCTGGTCGGCGTTCTTGCGCGCCGGGGCGCGGGCAATGTCGTTGTTCATTCCTTGACTCCATATTTGCGGTGGATCCAGTCCACCAGCTTGGCTTGCGGGTAGCCCATCAGCCAGTAGAGGACGGCCATGGCGGTGAGCATTTCCAGCACGCGGAAGGTCTGCGCGCGGATCTGCATCGCCGTGTAGGCCAGTTCGCTCACGGCGATCACGGACACCAGCGAGGTGTCCTTGAAGAGCGAGACCCAGGTGCTCGCGATCACCGGCAGGATGCGGCGGCCCGCCTGCGGAATGACTACCTTGAACATGGCCTGGCGGCGCGACATGCCCATGGCAAGCGCCGCCTCCAGCTGCCCCTTGCGGATGGAGTTGATGCCGGCGCGGAAGGTCTCGGCGTTGTAGGCCGAGATGTTGAGCACCAGCGCCACCAGCGCGGTGACGAGCGGCGACAGCTGGAAGTCCACCGCCATCGGCATCACGTAGAAGACCCAGTAGATCACCAGGATCAGCGGCAGGTTGCGGAAGAACTCCACGAAGCCGAGCGAGGCCGACTGCAGCAGCTTGTTGGACGACAGCCGCATCAGTGCCAGCACGATGCCGCCCGGCACGGCCAGCAGCATGGTCAGCACCGTGAGGCCCACGGTGAGCGCCGCGCCTTCGAGCAAGGCCTGGCGGTGCGTCCAGATCACGGACCAGTCGAAAGTCATGGGATGGCCCTCTTCATCATGAACGCCCCAGGTGCGCGACGCGGTGGTAGAGCCGGTCGATGCCGCGCGTGACCGGGAACAGGATCGCGAAGTACGCCACCATCACCGCGGTGAACACTTCCACCGGCCGGTAGCTCTGGCCCGCCACCGTTTCGGCGCGGTGCATCAGCTCGGGCACGGCAATCACGGTGGCAATGGCCGTGTCCTTGATGGCGATGGTGAGGATCGAGCCGAAAGCCGGCAGCATGCGGATGGTGGCCTGCGGCAGCAGCACCTTGCGCAGCAGCTGCGCACGCGACATGCCCAGCGCCAATGCGGCGCGCGTCTGGCCCGGCCGGATCGACTCGATGCCCGCGCGGATCACCTCGGCCGCATAGGCCGCGATGTGCAGCGTCAGCGCGATCACCGCGGCCCAGAACGGCGCGAAGGTGAAGCCCACGAGCAGCGGGAACGCGAAGTACATCCACACCAGCACCACCAGCACCGGAATGGCGCGCATCGAGTCGATGTAGAACACGAGCAGCCGGCGCAGCCAGCCGGGGCCGTACAGCCGCAGCAGCGCGATCGCCAGGCCCGCGAGGATGCTGGTGACTGCGCTGATGAGGCTCAGCGCGACCGTCACGCCCAGGCCGCTGGCGAAGAAGCGCCAGTTGTCGGCAATCGGGGAAAAGTCGAATTCCATGGAAGCTCCGCGGGAGAGGGAAGGGCGGCAGGATCAAGCGACCCCGCCCTCAGAACGTGACGAGCACCTTCATCGCGCGGTGCCGGTCCGCCGCCAGCGCGAAGGCGTCGTGCACGCGTGCCACCGGCACCGCCTCGGTCAGCAGGGGCGACACGTCCAGCAGGCCGCGGCTCAGGTAGTCCACCGCCCAGGCGTATTCGTCGACGAAGCGGAAGCTGCCGACCAGGTGCAGGCTCTTGACCATGACCTGGTTGAACGGGCAGCCCTCGCTGTTGCCGCCCAGCGTGCCCACCTGCACGATGGTGCCGCGCGGGCGCGTCGACCGGATGCAATTGGCCAGGCCGCCGTAGTGGCCCGAAACCTCGAAGCACGCATCGACCTGGCCCTTGTCCGCGGCCAATGCCTGCAGCGCATCGGGCTGCGTGGCCGCGTTGATGGTGCGCGTCGCGCCGACGCGGGTGCAGGCCGCGAGCGTCTCGTCCACGATGTCCACCGCAATCAGCTGGCTCGCGCCCGCGAGCTTCGCGGCCATGAGGATCAGTGCGCCGATCGGCCCCGCGCCCACCACCATCACTGTCTTGCCGAGCAGCGAGCCGGCCTCCTGCACCGCATGCAGTGCCACCGCCAGCGGCTCGCCGAAGGCGGCCAGCTCGAACGACAGCGTGTCGGGCACGATGAGGCACTGCGTGGCCTCCACCACCACCTGCTCGCGCATCGCGCCCTGCATGTGGGGCCAGCGGCTCGCGCTGCCGAAGAAGTGCACGTTCTCGCAGTGGTTGGAAGCGCCCGCGCGGCAGAAGCGGCAGACGCCGCAGGTGCGCGACGGGTTGAGGGCCACGCGGTCGCCCGGCTTCACCGAGCTCACCTGCGCGCCCACTTCGATGACCTGGCCCGAGGCCTCGTGCCCCGGCGTCAGCGGTGCGCGGATCACGAAGTCGCCGACGCGGCCGTGGCGGTAGTAGTGCAGGTCGGAGCCGCAGATGCCGACCGCCTTGACGGCCACGCGCACCTGGGTGGGCGCCAGCGGTTCGGCCGGGCGTTCGGCAAGGCGCAGGTCGAGCGCGCCGTGGATTTCGCAGTTCAGCATGGTGTTGTTACTTCAGGTTCTGCGTCATGCGGCGCTCTTCTTCGCTGAGCGCGGGCTGCATGCGCTGGGCCACGGCGCGCAGCCAGTCGAGGTACACCTGCTGGTCCTTCGCCACGCCCATGCCGGTCTGGATCTGGAAGATCTTGCTGTCCTGGCAGTCGTTCTCCTTGGGGAACACGGCCAGGCCCTTGACCTTCTTGCTGATGTTGGGCCACAGCATGCGGTTGAGCGGCGCCACGTCGGAGCGGCCGGCCAGCACCTCTTCGATGGGCGCGACCGAACCGGAGTTGGCCACGCCGCGCAGCTTGGCCTTCGCGAACTGCTGGCGCACCAGCGGCTCCTCGCCCGCGCCCGAGAAATACGCCATGGTGATCTCGGGCTTGTTGAAGTCTTCCAGGGTGCGCGCGCTGGTGAACTTCGGGTTGTCGGCGCGGCCGAACATGCACACCCCGGTGCTCGAGAAGGTGACGAAGTCGATGATCTTCGCGCGCTCCGCGGTCTCGTTCAGCGGCCCGATCATGATGTCCATCTGGTTGGCCGTGAGCGACGGCACCTTGGTCTCATGGCTCACCGGCACGGGCTCCACCTTCACGCCCAGCAGCTTCGCAAACTCCTTGCCCAGCGTCCACGACGGGCCCGACCACGGCTCGCCGTCGCCCGCGGTGTTCTGCGCGAGCCAGGGCGGGTTGTTGACCACGCCCACGCGCAGCACGCCGGCCTTGCGGATGGCGTCGATGCGCGGGCTCGCGCCGGGTGGCGGCGGCGTCTGCGCCAGTGCGCCGATGCAGCTGCCGGCCAGGGCGGCCGCGAGTGCTGCGCGGGCCAGCTTGCGGCCGAGGAAAGTGCGGGGGATGTGTGGCATGAAGGTCTCCGGTTTTCTGTTGGCTTGATGTGTGACTTGCTTGCTTATTTCAGTGCGCCGATCACGCGGGCCTCGTCGGCGTCGAGCTGCGCCTTGCGGGCCTTGGCGACCTGCCGCAGCCATTCGAGGTAGGCGGGCTGGTTCTTGTCGACGGCCAGGCCGACCGGCGAGGCTTTTTCGGTGCTGCCCTGGCAGTTGTTTTCCTTGGGCAGCACCGCGAGGCCCTTGACCTTGTGCTGCAGCCCGACCCACGGCACGCGGTTGATCGGTGCCGCATCGGCGCGGCGCGCCATGATTTCCTCCACCGGCGCGGTGGCGCCAGAGCTGGCCACGGCGCGCAGCCTGGCCTTGGGAAAGCGTTCCTTGACCCAGCCTTCCTCGGCGCCGCCGGTGAAGTAGGCGATCGTCACTTCGGGCCGGTTGAGGTCGTCCACTGATGCGGCCTTGGCCAGCTTGGCGTTGTCGGCACGGCCGAACATGCACACGCTGGTGGCGGAATAGACGACGAAGTCGACCACCTTCAAGCGCTCGGGCGTTTCGCCCAGCGGGCTGATGGTCATGTCGACCTGGTTCGATGCCAGCACCGGCACCTTGGTCTCGTGCGACACCGGCACCGTGCTGAGCTTGACGCCGAGCAGGCGGGCGTACTCCTTGGCCAGCAGCCAGGCCGGGCCGCTCCAGGGCTCGCCGTTGCCGGTGGTGTTCTCGATCAGCCAAGGCGCGTTCTGCAGCACGCCGACGCGCAGTTCGCCGGCCTTGCGGATGGCGTCGATGCGCGGGCTCGCGCCGGGCGCGGGCGGTTCCTGCGCCTGGACGGCGCCGAAGCTGCCGGCGAGCAGCAGTGCGGCCAGGCCGCGGGCGAGTTTGGGCTTCATGGTTCGTGTCTCCGTCTTTTTTTGAAAGGATGAAGCGCGCCGGGGCAGCCGCGCGCGGGGCAGGGCGCCTAGCGCCAGCTCTGGGCGAACTCGCCGATCACGCGTTCCAGGTGCGCCCGCATGGCCAGCCGCGCGGCCTCGGCATCGCCCGAGACGATCGCGGCAAAGATGCGCTGGTGGTCGTCCTGCGACTGGAGGCGAAGTGCGGGCGAATGGAAGTGCTGCTCGATCTGCGTCCAGATCGGGCCCTTGGCCTGGTCCCAGAGATTCGTCACCGTCTGCAGCAGCACGCTGTTGCCGGTGGATTCGGCAATGTGCAGGTGGTACATGCAGTCGGCCGCCTCGTTGGCTTCCTTGTCGTGCATCTGCTCGCGCATGGTGGCGAGCGCGCCGAACATCTTGTCGAGGTCGGCGTCCTTGCGCGTGGTGGCCGCCAGCGAGGCGATCTCGGACTCGATCAGGCAGCGCGCGCGCAGCAGCTCGAAGGGGCCGGCGCCGGTTTCCTGCACCACCGGCAGCCGCGTGGGCGCGTCCTGCGGCTGGCAGATGTAGATGCCCGAGCCGCCGCGCACCTCGACCACGCCCTGCAGCTCCAGCGCAATGATGGCCTCGCGCACCGAGGTGCGGCTGACGTCGAAGCGCTCGGCCAGCGCCCGCTCGGAGGGCAGCCGCTGGCCGACCAGAAACTCACCCTGTTTGACCAATTCATGGATATTGGCAGCCAGGCGCTGGTACGGCTTCTCCATTGGAGGTTGGCCGATTTTCGACATCGCTTCGGAGGACGGGTGAATGAGCTTGAGGGCCATGGCGGATCAAAGTGGTTAGACCACATTTTGCGTGGCATACCAATTAGACCCATAGTGGTTTACCACTAGCAATGGCGTTTGCGCGGGCGCCGCGGCGCCTGGGGCGGCCGCACCCTATGGCAAACTTCCGCGCTTTATCCGCAAGGCGTCCGAACGGCGTCGCCAGTTCCAGGGATCCCCTCCGACATGCAAAAAATCATTCGCCAGCTCGCCGCCGAGATCAAGGTAGGCGAGCACCAGGTGAAGGCGGCCATCGAACTGCTCGATGGCGGTGCCACGGTTCCGTTCATTGCCCGCTACCGCAAGGAAGTGACCGACGGCCTCGACGACATCCAGCTGCGCGAACTCGAGGCGCGCCTTTCGTACCTGCGCGAACTCGAAGACCGCCGCGCCGCGGTGTTGAAGAGCATCGACGAGCAGGGCAAGCTCACGCCCGAGCTGCGCGCCGCCATCGAATTCGCGCCGACCAAGCAGGAGCTCGAGGACCTGTACCTGCCGTTCAAGCAGAAGCGCCGCACCAAGGGCCAGATCGCGCGCGAGTTCGGCATCGAGCCGCTCGCCGACAAGCTGTTGGCCGATCCCACGCTCGACCCCGCCGTGGAAGCCAAGGCCTTCCTGCAGCCCGCCACCACGCTCGACGATGGCAAGCCGGGCCCTGATTTCTCGACCGTTCCCGCCGTGCTCGACGGCGTGCGCGACATCCTCTCCGAACGCTGGGCCGAGGATGCAGCGCTGGTGCAGAGCCTGCGCGAATGGCTCTGGAACGAAGGCCTGCTCAAGTCCACGCTGATGGCCGGCAAGGACGAGAACAACGCCGATGTCGCCAAGTTCCGCGACTACTTCGACTACGACGAGCCCATCGGCCGCGTGCCTTCGCACCGCGCACTGGCGGTGTTCCGCGGCCGCGCGCTCGACATCCTCGACGCCAAGCTGGTGCTGCCGGTGGAGCCCGAGCCGGGCAAGCCCAGCGTCGCCGAAGGCCGCATCGCGCTGCACCTGGGCTGGAGCCATGCCGGCCGCGCGGCCGACGACCTGCTGCGCAAGTGCGTGGCCTGGACCTGGCGCGTGAAGCTCGCGCTTTCCACCGAGCGCGACCTGTTCACCCGCCTGCGCGAAGAGGCCGAGAAGGTGGCGATCAAGGTGTTTGCCGACAACCTGCGCGACCTGCTGCTGGCCGCACCGGCCGGCCCGCGCGTCGTGATGGGGCTGGACCCCGGCATCCGCACCGGCGTGAAGGTGGCCGTGGTCGATGCCACCGGCAAGCTGGTCGAGACCGCCACCGTGTTCCCGCACGAGCCGCGCAAGGATTGGGAAGGCTCGCTGCACACGCTCGGCAAGCTGTGCGCCAAGCACGGCGTGAACCTGATCGCGATCGGCAACGGCACCGCCAGCCGCGAGACCGACAAGCTCGCCGCCGACCTGATCAAGCTGCTCGCCAAGATGGCCGCGCAGGCCGGCGCACCCGAGATGACGGTCGACAAGGTGGTGGTCAGCGAGGCCGGTGCTTCCGTCTATTCGGCCAGCGAATTCGCCTCGCAGGAAATGCCCGACGTGGACGTGAGCCTGCGCGGCGCCGCCAGCATTGCGCGCCGCCTGCAGGACCCGCTGGCCGAGCTCGTGAAGATCGACCCCAAGAGCATCGGCGTGGGCCAGTACCAGCACGACGTGAACCAGAGCGAACTCGCGCGCACGCTGCAGGCGGTGGTGGAAGACTGCGTGAACTCGGTGGGCGTGGACCTCAACACCGCGAGCGTGCCGCTGCTGAGCCGCGTCTCGGGCCTGTCGGCCAGCGTGGCCAAGGCGGTGGTGCGCTGGCGGGAAGCCAACGGCGCGTTCTCCACGCGCAAGCAGCTGCTCGACGTGAGCGGCTTCGGCCCCAAGGCCTTCGAGCAGAGCGCGGGCTTTTTGCGCATCCGCGGCGGCGCCGACCCGCTCGACGTGACCGGCGTGCACCCCGAGACCTATCCGCTGGTCGAGCAGATCATCGTCAAGACCGGCAAGCCCATTGCCGAGCTGATGGGCCGCGCCGAGATGCTCAAGACCCTGAAGCCCGAGCTGTTCGCGAACGAGAAGTTCGGCGTCATCACGGTCAAGGACATCCTCGGCGAACTCGAGAAGCCCGGCCGCGACCCGCGCCCGGACTTCAAGGTGGCGCGCTTCAACGACGGCGTGGACGACATCAAGGACCTGGTCGAGGGCATGATCCTCGAAGGCACCGTGAGCAACGTGGCGCAGTTCGGCGCCTTCATCGACCTGGGCGTGCACCAGGACGGCCTGGTGCACGTGAGCCAGCTGAGCCACAAGTTCGTGAACGACGCGCGCGAGGTCGTCAAGACCGGCGACATCGTCAAGGTGAAGGTGATGGAAGTGGACGTGGCGCGCAAGCGCATCGGCCTGTCGATGAAGCTCGACGCCGCCCCCGCGCGCCGCGACGGCCCGCGCGACAACCGTTTCGAAGGCGCAGGCCGCGGCCAGCAGCAGGGCCCGCGCCGGGACAACTCGCCGCAGCCCGCGGGACAGATGGCGAGTGCGTTTGCCAAGCTGCAGGGGTTGCGCAAGTAGTATTCATTGAGAGCGTCATCTCGTAGCGAACGGGGCGATCAAGTTGCCGAGCAAGTCAGAAACCGGGCCGAGGGAGTGAGTGCAATGAGCCGCCAGCCAGTCCCAATCACGAAGGTGCGCGTCATCGATCGTCCGAATGCCTGTCCGAGCGGGCAATCGAAAGAAGGCGCTCAACCCGAAGGCGAAGAGGCCACTGCGGCCACTCCCTCGATCAAGGAGTTGCTGCTTTTCGCGCCTGCGCGTAGCGAGCTCCTCGTTCTGCGGAGAGGTGAAGCACGCAGGCGGGGTGTTGCGCCGGATCAATGAGAGAAGTCCGGATGCCTTCTTTGCACATGGATGTCATTTCCGAGCAAAGGGTGGCATGAAAGCCCTGCGCATCTACGCCGGCCCCGCCGCCCGCAAGCACATCGAACAGCACGGCCTGCGCCCGCAGGACGTGCGTACCATTCCCGGCGCAGCGGGTGGCCCCAAGGGCCTGATCCTTGGGCCGCTCGACCGCTTCATCTTCGGGCGATGGCTCATGCAGTCGAGCCAGCCGGTGCACCTGGTGGGCGCGTCGATCGGCGCATGGCGGTTGGCCACGGCCTGCCTCGCGGAGCCGCAGAAAGCCTTTGCGCGTTTCGAGCACGACTACGTGCGCCAGCAGTTCGAGGTGCCGCCGGGGCAGAAGCGCCTGAGCCCGCAGCAGCTCAGCGCACGCTTTGCCGACAGCCTGGCTGACTTCTACGGCGGACGCATCGGTGAGGTGCTGCACCACTCGCGCTACCGGCTCCACGTGGTGACTTCGCGCGGCCGCCACATCCTCGGGCGCGAGGGCAGGGCGCGCACGCCGGTCGGCTACCTGGGCGCCTTTGCCACCAACAGCCTGCATCGCAAGGGGTTGGGCGCATGGCTGGAGCGCTGCGTGTTTTCCACGCCCGGCGCGGCCTTGCCTTTCGGCACGAAAGATTTCCGCACGCGACAGCACGCGCTCAGCGAAGAGAACTTCAACCTGGTGCTGCAGGCCTCGTGCTCCATTCCGTTTCTTCTGGCCGCGGTGCACGACATTCCCGGCGCGCCGCGCGGTGCGTACTGGGACGGCGGCATCACCGACTACCACCTGCACCTGGACTACCAGCCGGCCGACGAAGGCATCGTGCTGTACCCGCATTTCCAGCGCGCGGTGGTGCCGGGCTGGCTCGACAAGGGCCTGCGCTGGCGCCACAGGTCCACCAGCTTTCTGGACCGCATGGTGGTGCTCGCGCCCGATGCCGATTGGGTGCGCTCGCTGCCCAACGGCAAGCTGCCCGACCGCAAGGACTTCATCCACTTTGCGAACGACGCGCAGGCGCGCATCAGCGCATGGAGCCGTGCCACGCGAGAGGCCGAGCGGCTGTCGGACGAGTTCGAAGCCTGGCTCGCAACCGGCGGTCGCACGCGCGACATCCTGCCGCTCTGAACAGGCCCCGCCGGGGCAAACCCTGAGGGGTCGGCGGCGCAGCGGCTTCGAGAATGGCCGGATCATTCTTGTCCAGAGAAAGCCGCCATCCATGCCGCAGGCCCGCATTTCACGCCGCCGATTCACCCTTGCCGCCGCCGCTGCCGCCGCGACCGTTCCGATGCCCGTGCTGGCACAGAGCGCGTGGCCGAACAAGCCGATCCGCATCATCGTGCCCTACACGCCGGGCGGGTTCACGGACCAGATGGCGCGGCTGGTGCAGGTGGGCCTGCAGGCGCGGCTCGGCCAGCCGGTGCTGGTCGACAACAAGCCCGGTGCCAACAGCCTGATCGGCGTCGATGCCATTGCCAAGGCGCCGCCCGACGGCAGCACCTTCGGCGTCGTGATCGCGGCCTATGCGGCCAACACCACGCTGTACCCCAAGCTGCCCTACGACCCGCAAAAGGACTTGGCGGGTGTTTCGCTGATGGGCATCTCGCCGCTGCTGGCCGCGGTCAACATCAATGCACCGTTCAAGACCGCGCGCGAACTCATCGACTACGCGCGCGCCAATCCCGGCAAGGTGAGCTTCGGCTCGTCGGGCAATGGCTCGGCCGCGCACCTGACGACCGAGCTGTGGAAGTCGCTCACGCAGACCTACATGATCCACATTCCGTACCGCGGCGCAGTGCCTGCGCTCACGGACCTGATGGGCGGCCAGATCCAGCTGTTCTTCGATGCACCCACGGGCCTCATCAACCAGGCCAAGGCGGGCAAGGTGCGGCTCATCGGCGTGGCGGGCGACAAGCGCCTGACCGCTGCGCCCGATGTGCCGACCTTCATCGAGCAGGGCTTCGCGGGCTTCACCGGCAGCACCTGGGCCGGCATGCTGGCGCCGGCCGGCACGCCGCGCGACATCGTCAAGCGCATGTCGGACGAGCTCGCGCGCATCATCAAAAGCGAAGAGACGCGCGCCAAGCTCGACGCCATGGGCACCATTCCGGCGGGCAGCACGCCCGAGGAGTTCGATGCCTTCATCAAGGCCGAGACGGCCAAGTGGGGCAAGGTCATCCGCACGGCGGGTGTGAAGGCGGAATAAAAAAAATCAGGCCGCCAGCACCAGCACCTTGAACTGGCTCGGCACGATCCGCATGCCGACGATGTTGCAGCGGTTCTGCACCGACAGGCTGGTCATGCGCGTGCAGGGCGTGCCCTTGAGCAGCACGGTGAAAGCCCCCGTGATGTGGCGCGAAGGCCCCATCACCGTCTGCGACACCACGCCCATCAGCACGCCCGCGTTGTCGCCGTTGGTGATGGGCGTGGTGGTGGCCAGGTTGTGCGCCGGCGCGCCGCCGTACAGGATGTTCCAGGCGTTGGGGATGGCCGTGGGTCCGAGCGCGAAGTTCGGGTAGGGAATGGGCAGCGCCGGCGGCGTCTTGCAGACGTCGGGGAAGGCGAGATCGAGGCCCATCATCTGGCAGTTGGCGAACATGCGGTGCTCCTTTTTTTCAGCCCATGTGGATCTGCTCGGCATCGACCTTGACCAGCCCCTTGCTGGTCAGCAGCGTGTTCTTCGAATGCAGGCGCAGGGTCTCTTCGGCCTGGATGTCGATCTGGCCGGCACGCACCTGTTCCATCTCCTCGGTCAGGCGGAAGCTCGAGCGGGTGAGCAGGTTGAGGCGATCCAGCACCACCTCGCAGGTGCGCCCGACGAAGCGCGACACCAGCACGCTGAAGCGGATGCGGGCGCCCTGGTAGTCCATCTCCCCGATCTCGCAATGGGCCCGCCGGGCCTGCGCGCGCCACTCGGGCGACTGCATGGCGATCGAGGTGTCCGACTCCAGCGCCATCGGGCCGGCGCTGCGCGCGCGGATGCCACCCGAGCGCGACACCAGCGTCAGGTCGCCGTCCACGGCCAGCGTCGCCTGCCGCGGATCGGCCTGGACGACCACCGCGATGACGTAGCTGTCGCCCTGGCGGGTCGAGGTGATCAGCACCGTATCGCCCGGCGCCGGCAGCAGCAGGCAGCTGGCGACGCGCCGGCAGCGCAGCGATCCCTGGCCGTCGTCGAGGTCGACCTCGAACCAGGGATCGCCATCGCTGGCAATCACGGTGGCGGTCCGCGTGCCGGAGTCCGCGCGGGCCGCATGCGAAGGGCGCTGCATGAGCGGATCCAGCACGCCTTGCGTTGCATGGCGTGCAGTGGCGATCGTGTGGCCGTCGGTGGTCCGGGTGGAGGTCATGGGCTTTCTTTCTTGGGGCGGCGGCCATGGATGTCGCGGTCCAGGCGGCATGGGCGCTCGGGTTGCTGGAGCGCCACCTTCTCGGCTTCGTGCAGCGCAGGGTCCCGGTCCAGCGTACCCAGGCGGGTACTGAACCTCGCGCCGTCCAGGTCGGCGCGATGAAACACGGTGCGCAGGAAAGCGGCATCGCGGAAGTCGGCCTGGACCAGCGAGGCGTAGGAAAAATCGGCGTAGTCCAGGCGGCTGCCGGCGAATGCGGTCTGCCCGCAGTGCGCGCGATGGAAGACGCCCTGCTCGAGCTGCGCCTGCGAGAAGTCTGCGCCGTCGAGATGGGCGTCGACCCAGATGCTCTGCTGGAAGTGGCCGCGCCGCGCATCGACGCCGCGCAGATCGGCCTCGGGAAACAGGCACTGCATGGCCTGCGCCCCTGCCAGCACCGCATTGCGCAGGTCGGCCCCCTTGAAGTTGCACTGCGTGAGGCGCGCATCGCGGAATCGGCAGGCCGCCAGCACCGCATCGATGAACTGGCAGAGGTGGAACTGCTGCCCGGAGAAGTCCTGCCCCGCAAGATCCGCCTCGCTGAAGATCGCGTTCGTGAAGCTGGCTCCGGCGTAGCGTGTGCCCGCCAGCGCTGCGCGAAAGAAGATGGTCGACGAGAAGGCCACCGCATTGAAGGACGCGCCCGTCAAGTCGCACTCGGAGAACACGGCCTTGTCGAGGCTGGCACGGTCCAGGCAGGCGTTGCGCAGCTCGCTTCGATGGAAGTTCGCCTGGTCCATGAAGGCCTCTTCCAGCCGAATGCCCCGCAGCGTGCAGCCGCTGAACACCGAATGCGGCATGGAGGCCGCATCGAGCACCGCATCCTGCAGGCTGCACTCGTGGAAGGCGGCGCGCGTCAGCTCCGCCGCCGGCAACTGCGCCTGGTCGAAGCGGCATTTCTCGAAGAGGGATTCGCCCAGGCGCGCGGCATCGGCCTGAACGCCCCGGAAGCTGCATTCGCTGAACACGCCGCCGCGCAGGTCGATGCCCCTCATGTCCATGTGGCTGAAGTCCTTCTCGCGGATCGGCTCGCCGTTGCGGACCTGGGCTGCCAGCGTCTCGGCATTCACGCGCCGCCCGCCTCGGGGCGCCGGGGCAGTGTCTTTATCTGGTCGATGTGGGCACCCAGGGTGATCGTGCCGGGGGTGATGAGGATCTGGGAGACATCGGCACGGAACAGGTTGGCCTCGCCCAGGTCGGCATCGACCAGGCAGGCCTTCTGAAGGTTGGCATTCATGAGATTGGCGAGCCGCAGGGAGGCACGCGTGAAATCGGCGCGGATGAAGAGGCTGTCGGGCGCCGCCGCCGCGCGCAGGTCCGCGCCCTTGAGCGACGCGGAGGAGAAATCGCAGGTATCGAGCGTCGCCCGCCTGAAGTTCGCGCCGTCGAGAGGCAGCTCGCGCAGGGTGCAATGCACCAGCGTGGCATCCTCGAAGTCGGCCTCGCGAAGATCCGTGGTGCCGACGAAGCTGGTGGTCTTGAGCATGGCATGCCGAAACCGCATGCCCTTGTGCAGCGGCGTGTGGGCCCAACTGCAGGCTTCGACGGTGGCGCCGGAAAAATCCACCGACTCGAATTCGGCCTGCACGAACAGCACCTTTTCCAGGCGTGCCTCGCCGAAGTCGCAGCGCGCCAGCCGGCAGTGTTCGGCCATGCTCACGTAGCGGAGGTCGGCGCGCCGAAGGCTGCAGTCCGCGAGTTCGATCCCCTGCAGCAACAGATGGCTCCACCTCGCTTCGTCGAGACAGCAGCCGTCGAGGCGCAGCTTTTCCATCTGCGTGCGCTCGAAGCGGGCCTGCGCGAAGTTGGTGTTTTCGCAGCGCGCGAGGCTGAGGTTGGCACGCTCCAGGTTGCAGCCCGCCAACGAGGCCTGGCGCAGGTCGGCGCGCACCAGCACCGACTGGCTCAAGTCGGCGCCATCCAGGCGGGTGCCCTGGAGGCGGGCGCCTTCGAGCAAGGTCCGGTGCATGCGGGCGCCCCGCAGATCGAGGCCCGACAGGTCGCAGCCCGTCAGATCCATGGCGGACAGGTCGCGGTCCGCGGCCATGGCGGCGAGCACGCGTTCGCGCGTCTGCGCATTCTGTTCGGCAGCCATCGGATCGGCAGCGGCCTGGTGGTGGGCCGCCATGCGGTACAGCGTCAGCATGTCCTGCCGGCCCCGCTGCCCGAGGGCCTGCAGCTCGGCGTGCTCGGCGGCGCTCATGGCCGGGGTGCCCGTGGCCGCGGCGATGCCAACCAGGCCCTCGACGATCGTCTCGGCCT
The DNA here is from genome assembly GCF_041154435.1 of Variovorax sp. V116. Taxonomy (NCBI): domain Bacteria; kingdom Pseudomonadati; phylum Pseudomonadota; class Betaproteobacteria; order Burkholderiales; family Comamonadaceae; genus Variovorax; species Variovorax sp. V116. Next base: position 2,883,299 of record NZ_AP028661.1, on the reverse strand, counting down.
CGAATTTCGGCGGGCCCTTGAGCTGCGCGTTCTGGCTTTCGTCGGTGATCCGGCTGCTGTCGAAGCCCGCCTTGCGCGATTCGGATGCGTTGTCCCGGGCCGCCTTCGCGACCTCCTGCCTGGCTTCCTCCAGCTTGCGTTGCTGTTCGCGCTGGTAGGCGCGTGTCTTGTCGATGAACTCGGGCAGTTCGGCCAGCGTGGGCATCTTGTCGAAAGGCTTCGGCAGGGGCCGTTCCCGGAAATGGCGCGCCTTGTGGCCGGCCTCCAGGCCGCGCGCCGTCAGTTCGGCGCGCAGGCGCTCGCCCTTGTCCTTGATGTTCCTTGCCAGGATCGATTCGCGCGCGTCGATCTGGTCCAGCCAGGGGCCGATGGCCGAGGCCGGCAGCAGTTCCTCGTCGAGGAGCGCATGGATCGCGCCTTTCTCCAGGTTGCAGCGATTCCCGAAGACCTTCCCGTAGTGGGAGAGGGGGCGCTGCGGACTGTCTGCCGCCTCCATCGCCGGCATGACATGCGTGATATCCGCGGCATCGTCCTCTACGATGAGCGTCTCGCCGTGGAAGATCAGCATGACCTGCGCCATGTGCGGGAAGAACCAGGCGGTGGTCAGCCGCAGCGGCACCTCTTCCAGCGCAAGGGGCCGCGCAGACTTTCTCGCCACGAAGCCGCGCGCGCGCAGATCCGGAAGCCGTCCGCGCAGCACCGCATGCTCTGGGTGCATGTTCCAGATCTCGTAGGGCGCGGCAGCGGGGATGGACAGTTCGTCGTTCCAGCGCTGTTCCGCAGCCGCGGCGTTGAAGAACTGCCAGTCCATGTCGCGCGCGAAGCCGGGGTAGAGCGTCTCGCGCCACTGGTCGCCGTAGTCCGTTCCCAGCAGCTTCAGGCGTTCGGGCAGATCGACGTCCATCGCACCCGGGCAGGCCGGGACCGGCCTGCGGTCGGGGCGGTCCATGCCATCGCCCGGGCGTTCGACGTTGGGAAGCCGCTGCACCAGCAGGCCATTGACCATCTCGGGTGCGTACCCGATGCCCGCGGGATTGGCGGCAAAGCCGGGGCCGCCGAACGCGTGCCGCCAGTCCAGGCGCATGGTGTCGAAAGCCTGCGGCTCGGTGGCGCGGCCATCCAGCCAGTAGCGGTCGCCCGAAACGAGGAACTGGCGTCGCAAGGTGCCGACGCGCAGGTCGACCGCGCAGCGTGTCTTGTCCTGCTGGTGGCAGGTGTAGGCCTGGCCGCTCACCAGGAATTCGGGCCGCAGCTTGGGAATGCCGAGATCGATCGCGGACTGGTTTCCCAGTTCGGCAGAGACGGTCTTCCAGAGCTCCGTCTCCGGCAGCAGCACGCCCCCTTCGCCGAGGGTGTGCATGCCGATCACGGTGAGTGCGAGACGCTGGCTTTGCGCGCGCAGGAAGGGTCGCGTCAGGACGCTCAGGCGCAGGGGCTTGATGGTCTTCACGGCGGGATCAGCGCCTTGCGCCGCGGATCACCAGGGGGGTGTGCCTGCGGTCGATGGCCAGCCGCGACGGGTCTTGCGGGTCCTGCAGTAGATGGATGTCGGGCCGGCCCGCGGAAAAATGGGCCAGCAGGTCCTCGTCGATGAGCGTGCGCAAGGTGGTCTGCTGCTCGATGCCGTCGGCATCGACGTAGGCGACGCCCAGCTGCACGGCTGTCATGCGCTGCCCGACGGGGCCGCGACGGGAGTAGCCGCTGGGCGAGCGCACCAGGGAAACCGCGACGCCCTGCAGCGGACGCCCGCTGGCCTGCAGCTGCTGCCACAGCCGGCCTTCCTCGGCATAGGCGCGATGGCTCATCAGCGACACCGTGAGCACGATTGCGGCGAGCACGATCACGCCCAGGCTGACGATGCCGAACACCCCCCACAGCACGATCTCGAGCACGTTTTCCACGCTTCAGAGCAGGATCTTGAGCGCCTGGATGCCGGCGCGCAGGCCGCCCGTCTTGATCTCCGTGCCCACGAGCTGGATGAGCGCACCGGCATCCCCCAGCGACATTGCCTTGTTCTTCCACTCCGCGCCCACAGCCTCCAGCTTCACGCCGATGGCCTGCGCCTGCACGCCGATGGCCATCGAACGCACGGCCACCACGCCCAGCGAAATGCCCGACACGTCCATGTTCAGGCCGGTGCCGCCCAGGCGGAACCACCTCCAGTCGCTGCTCTTGGAGTAGTTGTTGGTGTAGCTGACCGAGTTGTTCGTGTAGTTGTTGGTCAGGTTGTTGTAGGTGTTCGACGTGGTGTTGTAGACGTTGGTGTTGATGACGTGCTGCGTCGTGTTGTGGATGTGGTTCGTCGTGTTGAAGGTCACATCCGGGGAGGTGTGCACCGTCGGGCCGGTCACGGTGGTGTTCGAGGGGCCGTTGACCAGCACGGTGTTCGAGGTGTCGATGGTGTCGTTGCGTCCGCCGCTCACGAAGCGGATCTCCCGTCCATCGATGGTGCCGTGGAAGCCGCCGGTGATCGCAAGGTTGACGCCGCCGCTGATGGTGTCGTTCAGCCCGCCGCTGAGCGTGCGCTTCTTGCCGCCCGAAATGGTCTGCGTGACGCCGCCGCTGACCGTTTCGCTGAAGCCGCCGGTCACGTCGCGCGTGTCGCCGCCGGTGATGGTTTCTTTCGCGCCCGCGGTGATGTCGCGCGTCTCGCCGCTCTGGTAGGTGGCCGACTCGTGGCCCTGGATGAGGGTGGTGCGCGTGCCGCTGGTGGTGTGCGTTTCGTCGGCTTCCACCTCCACGTCGAGGTTGCGCTCGGCATGCAGCAGGATCTGCTCGGCGCCGCTGCGGTCCTCGAAGCGCAGCATGTTGGCCTGGTTGGCCGCGCCGCCGCTGCTCGAGCGCGTGAGGATGCCGCTGGCGGTGGCATTGGCGGGCAGCTCCCACGGCGGCATCTGGTCGTTGTTGTAGACACGGCCGGTGATGATGGGTCGGTCGGGTTCGCCGCCGATGAAATCGACGATCACTTCCTGGCCCACGCGCGGCATGTGCATGGTGCCGTAGTTGGCGCCGGCCCAGTTGCTGGACACGCGCACCCAGCACGAGCTGTTCTCGTCCGACTGGCCGTAGCGGTCCCAGCGGAACTGCAGCTTCACGCGGCCGAAGCGGTCGGTCCAGATCTCTTCGGGGCCGACCACGGTGGCGGTCTGCGGGCCGCTGGTGCGCGGCTTGGGCGTCTTGCGCGCGGGGCGGTAGGGCACGCTGGAAGGCAGCACGGTGAAGTCGAACTCGCACACCGATTCGGCCGTGCCGCCGGTCGCGTACTCGGGCTCCTGGAGGTCGTAGCGGGTCTGCGTGACGAGGTATTCGCGGTTGTCGGCCTCGCGCGGGCAGTGCGTCATCTGGAACAGGTAGCCCGGCGCCATGCCCGCCACGTTGGTGTGGCCCGTGGCCAGCTCGTGCGCGCACTGCAGCTCCTGTAGGCGGATCTTCGCGTAGCTGTCGCCCTGGTCGTTCTCGCTGTAGCCGCCCAGCCATTCATAGACTTCGTAGCTCGAATGGTCGTGGCCCTTCGGGTCCTGCTGCACGCTCTGGAGCGAGGCGCGCGACTTCCTGAAGTCGAAGTCGTCGAGCATCACGCGGCCCGAGGTGATCTGCTCGGAGATGCGCCACTGGTCGATGCAGGGCTCCATGGCGTTCACCACGCGGTCGCGCGGACGGTAGGCGATGCTGGCGTGGCCCGGCAGGGTGTTGTAGCCGCCGATGTCGTCGGCCAGCACCAGCAGGTGCGAGCCGCTCCGGTGCTCGAAGTGGTAGGCGATGCCCTCGTGCTCCATGAGGCGGCAGACGAAGGCGAAGTCGCTCTCCTGGTACTGCACGCAGTATTCCCATGGGCGGTAGCTGCCGCTGAGTCGCTTCTCGTATTCGAAGCCGTATTTGCCGAGCACTTCGTCGAGCACGTCGGGCACGCTCTTGTTCTGGAAGATGCGGCAGTCGGTGGTGCGCGTGAGGTACCAGAGCCAGGGCTGCACCAATGCGCGGTAGACGTAGTGGCGGCCGGTTTCGTTGGCGCGGCCCACGAGCTCGAAGCGCACCACGGTGCCGTTGAGAAAGCGCGATGCGCCTTCGTCCTGCAGTTCGAGCGTGAGCGAAGTGCCCAGCAGCTTCTTCAGGTCGAGGTTGAAGCTCGGGCTGACCATGTCGACCTCGAACTCGAACAGCTGCGAGAGGCCTTCCTGTCCCCGCATCGCGCGGAACTTCAGCTGCTCGGCGTTGAGTACGGTGTGAACCTGGACGGTACGTGGCATTCGAAATTTCCCTGGCCCTTGGGGCTTCTGCGGATGCGAAGCCTTCGATTGGCAGTCTAGAAATTCCTTATGTCATATACATGACGTGCGCTCTAGTTTGGGGCGCTGTTGTTCGGGGGGTGTGCACAGATCACCGGGTACTCCCCTCCGCGAATGTCCCCCGCCTTCGGCTCCTCCTTGATTTCGCTGCGGGGAGCACCCGATGCTCTGTGCACCTGGGCACGCTCGTTGTGTACCGCTGATCAACGACCGCGCTGAATAACGATCACGTCGATGGGGTGCCTTGCGCAGCGAAATCAAGGGGGAGGCCGCAGGCCGGAGGACATTCGCGGAGCAAGGTACCCCGTCGGCGTGATCGCGCCCCGAACAACCGCGCCCAACCTGCCTCAAATGGACGGCCCCCTACATCGAGGCCTCGAGCATCGCCTTGTAGTCGTCGCGCGAAGCCAGCCGCGGGTTGGTCTTGTGGCAGTGGTCGGCCATGGCGCCGTCGACGATCTGCTCGAACAGGGCGGGCGTGACGCCCACTTCGGCCAGGCCCTTGGGCAGGCCCAGGCGCGCGTTCATGTCGCGGATCGCGTCGCCGAGATCGCCGGGCGAATCGAGGTGCATGGCCCGCGCCATGCGCTGCAGCCGCTGCTCCTTCTGCACCGACTCGGCACCGGCGTTGAAGTGGATCACGGCCGGCAGGAAGAGGGCGTTGAGCGTGCCATGGTGCAGGCGCGGATCGACGCCGCCCAGGCTGTGGCTCAGCGAATGCACGCAGCCCAGGCCCTTCTGGAACGCCATGGCGCCCTGCATCGACGCGCTCATGAGGTTGAGGCGCGCCTCGCGGTCGCTGCCGTCCTTGGTGGCGCGCTCGATGTGCAGCCAGGCGCGCTCCAGGCCGTCCAGGCCGATGCCGTCGGCCGGCGGATTGAAGGCGGCCGACATGAAGGTTTCCATGCAGTGCGCAATCGCGTCCATGCCGGTGGCGGCCGTGAGCCGGGGCGGCAGGCCGAGCGTGAACTCGGGGTCGCAGATGGCGGCCTTGGGCATCAGGACCAGCTGTGGAAGCCGAGCTTGCGGTGATCGTCGACGATCACGATGGCGCCGCGCGCCACCTCGCTGCCGGTGCCGCTGGTGGTGGGCACCGCGATGAGCGGCACCGCGCGGTCGGTGATCTTGGGCGAGCCGCCCTCGATGGTGGCGTAGGTCTTGAGCGGGCCTTCGTGCGTGGCTGCAATGGCCACGCCCTTGGCGCAGTCGATGGCCGAGCCGCCGCCCACCGCGATGAGCCCGTCGCAGCGGCCGCTGCGGTACAGCTCGACGGCTGCGCGCACGGCGGCTTCGGTGGGGTTGGAGGGGGTCTGGTCGAACACCGCCACTTCCAGGTCGGCGATGGCATCGAGCGCCTTCTGCAGCACGCCGGCCGCGCGCACGCCGGCATCGGTCACGATCAGCGGCCGGTTGATGCCGATGCGCGCGCATTCGCTGGACAGCAGCTTGATGGCGCCGAATTCGAACTGGATCTGGGTGAGGTATTGGATGAGGGCCATGAGGTGGGTTTGCCTGGGGCAGTACGATTGCAGACCACCCAAATCTAACAAGCAGGGACAGTCTTGCACATGAACAAAACCCTTGCCGCTGTCGCACCCGGCACATGGCAGCCTCCGCTCACCGCGAAGATGGCCAACGTGGTCGAGCGCATGGCGCGGGCCGGCCATCCCTCGCTCGACCAGCTCACGCCCGACGAGGCCAAGGCCTCCTACGAAAAAGGCGCGGGCGTGCTCGAAGTGCAAAAGCCCGCGCTGGAGCGCGTCGACGACTTCACGATTCCGGCGCGCGACGGCTTCGCGATTCCGGCGCGGCTCTATGCGCCGTCGGCAACGGCGATGCTGCCGGCGCTGGTGTATTTTCATGGCGGCGGCTTCACGGTCGGCAACATCCGCACGCACGACACGCTGTGCCGCGTGCTGGCGAGCAAGAGCGGCTGCGCGGTGGTGTCGGTCGATTACCGGCTGGCGCCTGCGTTCAGGTTTCCGACGGCATCGGACGATGCATGGGATGCCTTTGCCTTCATTGCAAACGAAGGTGCGCGCCTGGGCATCGACGCGGGCCGCCTGGCCGTGGGCGGCGACAGCGCCGGCGGCACGCTGGCCGCGGTGTGCGCGATTCTCGCGCGCGACGCGGGCCTGCCGCTCGCGCTGCAGATGCTCATCTATCCCGGCACCGCGGCGCACCAGGACACCGCCTCGCACCGGCGCTACGCCCACGGCCCGCTGCTCACCAAGGCGCTGATCGACTATTTCTTCGGCCAGTACGTGCGCACGCCGGCCGACCGCGACGACTGGCGCTTTGCGCCGCTCCTGGCCGACGACGTCGACGGCGTGGCGCCCGCATGGATCGGCCTGGCCGAATGCGATCCGGTGGTGGATGAAGGCATTGCCTACGCCGACAAGCTCCGCGCCGCGGGAGTGGCGGTCGACCTCGAGATCTACCGCGGCGTGATCCACGAATTTCTGAAAATGGGCCGCGCCATTCCCGAGGCGCTGCAGGCGCAGGACGATGCGGCCCGTGCACTCAAGGACGCACTGAACCCATGAACGACAAGACCATGCCCCAGAGAAAAGACTTCCGCTTCTTTCATCGCCTGCGCGTGCGCTGGGCCGAAGTCGACATGCAGAAGATCGTATTCAATGCGCACTACCTGATGTACTTCGACACCGCCATTGCCGACTACTGGCGTGCGCTCGCGCTGCCTTACGAAGAAGTCATGCATGCGCTGGGCGGCGACCTCTACGTGCGCAAGGCCACGGTCGACTTTCGCGCCTCGGCGCGCATGGACGACGTGATCGACGTGGCCATGAAGTGCGCGCGCATCGGCAACTCGTCCATCGTCTTCGAGGGTGCGCTGTTCCGGCAGGACCAGTACCTGGTGGGCTGCGAGCTCGTCTATGTGTTTGCCGACCCGGCCACGCAGACCTCCAAGCCGGTGCCGGCGGCACTGCGCGAAATCCTCACGGGCTTCGAGGCCGGCGAGCCGATGCGCGCCGTGGAAACGGGCGACTGGAAAACCCTGGGCGAAGGCGCGGGTGCGCTGCGCCGCGCGGTCTTCATCGAGGAGCAGAACATTCCCAAGGAACTGGAGTGGGATGCGCACGATGCCATCGTGCTGCACGCGGTGGTCCGCAACCGGCTCGGCCAGGTGATTGCGACCGGCCGGCTGCTCGATGCGGTCGACGGCACGGCCATGCTCGGCCGCATGGCCGTGCACCGCGCGCTGCGCAGCGGCGGCCACGGCGCCGCCGTGATGCAGGCGCTGGAGGCGGCAGCCAAGGCGCGCGGCGACCGCGAGATCGGCCTGCACGCGCAGCGCAGCGCGGAGCGCTTCTATGCGCGCCTGGGCTATGCCGTGCACGGCGAGCCCTTCGAGGAAGCCGGCATCCCGCACATCGAGATGCGCCGCACGCTGGCCTGATCGCGGCGTTCGAGAGAGCTCACTCGTAGCGCGCCGGCGGATCGGGCACGTAGCCCATCTCCGAGCCCGGAAAGGCGGACGGGCCTTTGGGACGCGGCCAGCGCGCGGGCGGCGGCACCGGGATCACGCCCGCGGCGATGAGGTTCTCGCGGCTGTCGTAGCGAATGCGCACCACCTCGTCGGGCGTGGACTGGGCGCGCTCGAAGCTGGTGTGGCCGACATGCGAAGTCTCGCGCCGGCCGTGGGCGGTGCCCAGGCTCGGACTGGGCGGCGCTGGCCGGGCCAGGCTGCCTTTCGCCGATGCCGCCGCCTCGGCGCCCAGGGCGCTGTCGGCCGAGCGGGCCTGCGCGGCCGGTGCGGCTTCGGCTGCGGCCGATGGCGCCTCGCTGCGGCGTTCCATCTCGCGCGTGCCGCCGTCGCGGCGCGGAAAGGCGATGGGCGGCGCAGGCGGCGGCTCGGGCACGCGTTCGCGGAACATCGCGACGCCGATCACGCCCACGTCGTCCGGCCGGCCGGTGCGGCTTGCATACGAATTGCCGACGGACGTGAATTCGAAGGCCGCAATCTGCGAATCGCTCTTGCGCCAGCCCGTGATGTCGCTGCGCTCGCCGCCGGAAAACACATAGCCGTTCTGCAGCACGCCCGCGGTCTCTCCGGTCACGATGTTGATGCCGTCCACCGACATCACGGCCATGACGCGCTCACCCATCGCATTGCGCGCGCGGATCGCGTAGCGTGTGCCGGGCCGGCCGGCCACCCAGTATTCGCCGCGGTGGCGATAGATGGGCAGTTCTCGGCCGCTCGCGCGGTCGACCACGCTGAGCTGCATCAGCGAACCGATGCGGTTGGAGGGCGGCGAAAGCGGGGGCAGGGGCTGCACCGGGCTTTCGGCGCAAGCGGGCAGCACGCCCAGCGCGGTCCATGCGAGGGCGGTCGAGAAGAGGAGTCTGCGCTTCATGATGTCTTTCCTTGCCAGGAGTGGATCGGTACGGCTTCTACGCAGCAGCACCGGCGGCAGGGTTAAACGCGCGCAAAAAAATGGCGCCGCCTCTTTCGGGGCGGCGCCAGGCGTCCGTTTCTTCAGTCCAGTTGCGTCTAGATGTCTTCGAGCAGCGGATACGGCAGCGGCTCGACCGTGAGCGCCGGCCCGTCGGCGCTGCCCGCATGCAGGCCGCCGGTTTCGAGTGCCGAGATCTGGATCGAGATCAGCGCGGCCCAGCCGCCGCCGGGCGCCGGCGCGGCCTGCGCCACCGTGCCCACGGGCTGTTCGGCATCGCCGGCCGCGAACACCTCCTGGCCGGCGCCGAGGGGCGCATCGGCCTGCACGAGGTAGGTGCGCCGCTTCAGGGTGCCGCGGAACTGGCTGCGCGCCACGATTTCCTGGCCCGGATAGCAGCCCTTCTTGAAGTTCACGCCGCCCACGGATTCGTAGTTGATCATCTGCGGCACGAAGGCCTCGACCACCGGCGTGGTCACGGTCACGATGCCGCTGCGGACCTCGCTCCACTGCCACAGTTGCGCATCGAGCGCCGGGCCCGCGGGCGCCGGGCTGCCGGCCGGCGCGATCCACATCGCGCGCGGCACGCCGTCGGCCGGGTACAGCGACACCGCGCTGATGTCTTGGCCAATGGCGGTGCGCTGGCCGGGCAAGGCCGTGGCATCGAGGCCGTTGGCGGCCAGCGCGGTGCCGGCAAGGCCGTACAGCGCGAATTGCTCGGTGGCGTCCGTGAGCTTGGCCTTGGCGCGCAGCACGTACATCGACAGGCGCTTGAGCGTGGCGGCCAGGATGTCGCGGCTGCACACCAGCAGCACCAGCTCCGGCTGCGGCCGGATGCCGACGAAGCTGGCGATCACGCGGCCCTTGGCGGTGCAAAGCGCGGCCAGGCGGGCCTCGGTGGCGCCCAGCAGCGCGAAATCCTGGGTGAGCTGGCCATGCAGGAAGCTGGCGGCATCGGGCCCCTCGGCGCGGATCACGCCAAGGTCGGAAAGAGCGGTAACACCATTGAGAACGACAGTAGTCATCGCTGAATTATCATGGTCGGAGCCGTTCCGTCGGGTCCGCAGGGAATCCCGCCCCGGTTCCCGCAGGGCCACCGGCTTTTCGTGCTGATTCGTTTTCTTCTCTCCGCTAAATCATCGGACCCGTGCGCCGCTTCTTCCTCACGCTTTTCCTGCTCGCCGCCCTGGCTGCGCTCGGCCTTGGCGCCGCCGGCCTCTGGTGGGTGCACCAGCCCCTCAAGCTGCCCGCGCCCAGCGTCGACCTGTCCGTGGAGCCCGGCACCACGCCGCGCGGCGTCGCGCAGGCGGTGGCCGATACCGGCACCGACGTGCAGCCGCAGATGCTCTATTTCTGGTTCCGCATTTCGGGGCAGGACCGCCAGATCCGCGCCGGCAGCTACGAGCTGGAGCGCGGCATCACGCCCAAGATGCTGCTCAACGTGCTGGTGCGCGGCGAGGAGGCCACCCGCAGCCTGGTGCTGGTCGAAGGCTGGAACATCCGCCAGGTGCGCGCCGCGCTCGCCAAGGCCGAGCAGCTCAAGCCCGAAACCGTCGGCCTGCCAGACGATGCGCTGATGGCCAAACTGGGCCGGCCCGGCGTGCATCCCGAGGGCCGCTTCTTCCCCGACACCTACACCTATTCGAAGGGCTCGACCGACATCGCGCTGCTGCAGCGCGCCATGCGGGCCATGGACAAGAAGCTCGAAGCCGCGTGGGCTGCCCGGGCGGCCGATTTGCCGCTCCAGTCGGCGGATCAGGCGCTGATCCTGGCCAGCATTGTCGAAAAGGAGACAGGAAAAGCCAAGGACCGCGCCGAGATCGCCGCCGTCTTCGTCAACCGGCTGCGCGCCGGCATGCCGCTGCAGACCGACCCGAGCGTGATCTACGGCCTGGGCACCGCGTTCGACGGCAACCTGCGCAAGAAGGACCTGTTGGCCGATACCCCCTGGAACACCTACACGCGCGGCGGCCTGCCGCCCACGCCCATCGCGATGCCCGGCAAGGCGGCGCTGCTGGCGGCGGTACAGCCGGCGCAGAGCAAGTCGCTGTACTTCGTGTCGCGCGGCGACGGCACCAGCCAGTTCAGCAGTTCGCTCGACGACCACAACCGCGCGGTCAACCGCTACCAGCGCGGCGGCGGCGAACCCAAACCGAAAGTTGCGCAATGAGTGAAGGCTTGTTTCTGACGCTCGAGGGCATCGATGGCGCCGGCAAGTCGAGCCATCTCGACGCGATGGAGGCGCTCTTCAAGGCCCGCGGCCGCACGGTCGTGCGCACGCGCGAGCCCGGCGGCACGCCGCTGGCCGAAACCCTGCGCGGCCTTGTGCTCGAGCAGGCGATGGACCCGCTGACCGAATCGCTGCTGGTTTTCGCCGCGCGGCGCGACCACATCGTGCAGGTCATCGAGCCGGCGCTGGCGCGCGGCGACGTGGTGCTGTGCGATCGCTTCACCGACGCCACCTTCGCCTACCAGGGCGCGGGCCGCGGTTTCGATACGCAGGTGCTGTCGACGTTGGAGCAATGGGTGCAGGGGGGCAGGGGAGCGGCAGGGCTGCTTCTTCAGCCCCACATCACGCTCTGGTTCGACCTGGCACCCGAGATTGCCGCCGAGCGGCTGGCGGGCGCGCGCCTGCCCGACAAGTTCGAATCGCAGCCGGTCGAATTCTTCCGGCGCGTAGCGGCGGGCTATGCGGCCCGCGCGGCGGCCGATGCGCAGCGCTTCGTGCGCATCGATGCAAGCCAGACGCGCGACCAGGTCTGGCAACAGGTCGAGACCGCGCTCGTTGCGCGTGGCGCGCTGGCACCTGCAACTGGAGCGGCGCGATGAGCACGCCCGCGCTCTCGCCCTGGCTGCATCGGCCGCTTGCGGAACTGCTGCGCCAGCGCGGCCACGCCTGGCTGCTGCAGGGGCCTTCGGGACTGGGCCAATACGAACTGGCGCTCGCGCTTGCCGCGGCCTGGCTGTGCGAGCAGCCCAGCAAGGAGGAGGGCGGCACCGCCTGCGGCCATTGCCCGAGCTGCCATGCCATCGAGGTGCGCACCCATGCCGACCTCTGCGTGCTGATGCCCGAAGTGGCCATGCAGGAACTGGGCTGGCCGCTCGACGAAAAGGCGCAGGCCGACATCGACGACAAGAAGCGCAAGCCCAGCCGCGAGATCCGCGTCGAGGCCATGCGCGACGCCGTCGGCTTTGCCCAGCGCACCAGCGCCCGCGGCCGCGGCAAGGTCGTGCTGGTGTATCCGGCCGAGCGCATGAACACCATCACGGCCAATGCGCTGCTCAAGACGCTCGAGGAGCCGGTCGGCGATGTGCGCTTCGTGCTGGCCAGCGAGGCGGCCTGGCAGTTGCTGCCGACCATCCGCAGCCGCTGCCTGGGCTTCACGCTGCCCTGGCCCGAGACGGCCGAGGCCGAAGCCTGGCTGGCCGCGCAGGACGTGCCCGCCGGGGATGCCACTGCGTTGCTGCGCGCCGCCGGCGGGCGCCCCAGCGATGCCTTGCGGCTTGCGCGCTCCGGCCAGTCGCCCAAGGCCTGGTCGCTCTTGCCCAAGGCCGTTTCGCGCGGCGACGTGGCCGCGCTTGCGGACCAGTCGCCCTCGCAGGCCATCGGCTCGCTGCAGAAGCTCTGCCACGACCTGATGGCCGTTGGCAGCGGCGCCGCGCCGCGCTTCTTCGATGCCGCCGACCTGCCGTCCGCGGTGCCTTCGCACCTGGCGCTCGCGCGCTGGTCGAAGTCGCTCGCGAACGCGGCCAGGACCGCCGAACACCCCTTCAATGCGGGCCTCATGCTGGAAGCGCTTGTGAGCGAAGCGCGAACCACCCTAAACTCTGCTGCTCGCCGCCCATGAACCAACCAGCCGCACCCGCACCCGCCGCCCCGGCGCCTCAACGGCCGAGCGTGATCCAGCTCGCCATCAAGGAAAAGGGCGCGCTCTATGCCGCCTACATTCCGCTCTTTGCCGAAGGCGGCATCTTCATTCCGACCACGCGCGAATACCGCCTGGGCGACGACGTCTACGTGCTGCTGACCCTGCCTGAAGACCCGCAGCGCTATCCGGTGGCCGGCAAGGTCGCATGGATCACGCCGCAGCGCGCCGCGGGCAACCGGGCGCCGGGCGTGGGCATCCGCTTTCCGTCGGACGAGAAATCGCGCCAGCTCAAGGCCCGCATCGAAGCGGCGCTCGGCGGCTCGATGGCCTCCGACCGCCCCACACAAACCATTTAGCTCGCCCCCAGGCTGCGCGCACTTCGTGTCGCTACGCCCACCCCCTACCGGGGGCGACACCAGAAGCCCGGCAAAGCCGGTTCCTCGGTGTCTCTGGCATAAGCCAGACAATCAGCGCCATGTTCACCGATTCCCACTGCCACCTCACTTTCCCCGAATTCGCGGACCAGATGCCGCAAATCCGCGCCGCCATGGCCGAGGCGCAGGTCGACCGGGCCTTGTGCATCTGCACCAAGCTCGAGGAGTTCGACGATGTGCAGGCGCTGGCCGCGCGCTACGACAACTTCTGGGCGAGCGTGGGCGTGCACCCCGACAACGAGGACATCGCCGAGCCCACGGTGGACGACCTGGTGCGCCGCGCGGCCTTGCCCCGCGTGGTGGCCATTGGCGAAACCGGGCTCGACTACTACCAGATGGAAGAGCGCAAGGGCGGGCGCAGCATCTCCGACATGGAGTGGCAGCGCGACCGCTTCCGCGTGCACATCCGCGCCGCGCAGCAAACCCGCATGCCGCTGGTCATCCATACGCGCGAAGCCTCGGCCGACACGCTCGCCATCCTCAAGGAGGAGGGCGAAGACGGCGCCGGCAAGGCTGCGGGCGGCGTGTTCCATTGCTTCACCGAAACCGCCGAAGTGGCGCGCGCGGCGCTCGACCTGGGTTTCTACATTTCCTTTTCGGGCATCCTGACCTTCAAGAAGGCGCAGGACCTGCGCGACGTGGCGGCCTTCGTGCCGCTCGACCGCATGCTGATCGAAACCGACAGCCCGTACCTGGCGCCGGTGCCGTACCGCGGCAAGACCAACAACCCCTCCTACGTGCCCCTTGTGGCCAAGCAGATCGCCGAACTGCGCAAGCTGCCGCTCGAAGCCGTGGCCGAGGCCACCAGCAGCAACTTCGAAACGCTGTTCAAGGGCGTCAAAGCAATATGAAGAAATACATCAAGAAGTTCTTGTATCTTGCTGTCGTGGCAGCAACTTTTTCCACCCACGCAGGTTCGTTCGAAGATTTCTTCCGGGCCGTGCGCGCAGACAACGCGAGCGGCGTGCGCACCCTGCTGAACCGCGGTTTCGACCCCAACACGCGCGACGAGCACGGCCAGACCGGCCTGATCATCGCGCTGCGCGAACCGTCGCCCAAGGTGGTCCAGGTGCTGATCGAATCGCCGCAGACCGACGTCGACATCGCCAACGCCAAGGACGAAACCCCGCTGATGCTGGCCGCCATCAAGGGCCAGCAGGACGTGGTCGCGCAGCTGCTCAAGCGCGACGCCGCCGTCAACAAGACCGGCTGGACGCCGCTGCATTACGCCGCCAGCAGCGGCCAGCTGAGCATCATGAAGGTGCTGCTCGACAACTTTGCCTTCCTCGATGCGCAATCGCCCAACGGCACCACGCCGCTCATGATGGCCGCGATGTACGGCTCGACCGAGGCCGTGAAGCTCCTGCTGGCCGAAGGTGCGGACACCACCATGAAGAACCAGCTCGGCATGACGGCGGTCGACTTCGCGAACAAGGCCAACCGCCCGGAGGCTGCGCAGCTGATCGCTGCTGCGGCCGGCGCCAAGGCGGACCCCAAGGCCATTCCGAAGGACGGCAAATGGTGAGCTTCCATACGCTCCATTGAGGGCCGGATCCGCCGCAACGGCAGGCCCGGGAAAACGCCAAAAAGAGGGCGCCCGCGCCTCGTGCGAGACTCTGCGCTGAAGGAGAAGCAGAGATGAATACGTTCCTATTCATAATCTTTTTGCTGGCCATCGGCCTGCTTGTGCTCGCAGCGGTCGCCAAAAAGAGGTCGGCGCAAAACAGCAGCGGTTTCGTCGACAAGCCCAAGGCACGCCCGCCGCTCACGGCGCGCGAACAGGCCATGTACAACCGGCTCGTGCAGACGCTGCCGGACCTCGTGGTGCTGCCGCAGGTCAGCTTCGGTGCATTGCTCACGGCCCGCACGCGCGCGGCGCGGAGCTCGTTCAGCCGGAAGATTGCCGACTTCGTCGTGTGCGACCGTTCGTTCAAGGTCGTGGCCGTGGTCGCGTTTGGCGGCGACAAGAGCAGCAAGGGCAAGTCGCAGCGCGACCTGGACCGCGAGGCGCTGCTGGTGGAAGCCGGCTACCGCGTGCTGCGCTATCCACGGATGCCGGATGTGGGGCGCGTGGAAGCGGACTTCGATCCGACGCTGGCGTCGGTGAGTCCCATGGGTTCCTGAGGGCGGGCTGGTTTGGCCTGGATGGCCTTCGATCAGCTTCACCCAAAAGGAACACAATGTGCATTATGTTAAATGACATAAGCAGCAACTCCGCCCCGCAGGACCTTGTCGTCCATGTCCCACTGCTCCCTGCAGCTGCTGCGGTAAATCCTCGTCACCATTGCCAGCCGGCCGACAGACCCATCGGGGTCATCAGCTCTTGGGCTTTGCGTATTCCTCTGCGCTCATCACCTCGACGCCAACGAACGGGTCGTTGCCTTCAACCCATGCGTCATGGCCCGGAGGAATGGTGTACGACATGCCTTCCTCGAGGATGGTCTTCGAGCCGTCGTTCATTTGCACCGTGATCCGCCCGGAAACCACGTACCCGACGTGGGCCACCTGGCAGCTGTCCGTGCCGACGACCGGCTTGATGCACTGCGACCAGCGCCACCCGGGCTGAAACTTGAAGCGCCCCAGGGTGTAGCCCTCGAGGCGGACCACTTCGACGCGGGTCTTTTCGGGCTCCCGAACCTCGTCCGGCTCGTCATGGGATTTCGTCTGAAGCTTGGTGACATTCATAGAACTTGCCATCGCTACTCTCCTTGGCACGAGTGAGTAGGCAGTCCGCGGCAGCCTCGTGCCAAGCCGCGCGCCGAACGATGGAATACTAGTCCTGGGCCACGCTTGCGGCGACGCATTTCTCGCCCGGTAGGTACCCACTGGCGTGCACCTGGAGCAGGTGCGCAGAAACTTGCGGCCGCTAAAGTGTCGATGCGATGCTCAGGCAGACAACCACCACACTCGACTTCGACACCGATGGCCGGGGCCTTCTGGAAATCACGGAGGCCGTGGCGCAATGGGTCGCGAGCACCGGCTTTCAGACCGGGCTGCTGACGCTCTTCATCCGCCATACCTCGGCCAGCCTGCTGGTGCAGGAGAACGCGGATCCTGAAGTGCAGGCGGATCTCGACCGTTTTCTTGCGCGCCTGGTGCCCGATGGCGACGCGCTTTTCCGGCATCGCGCCGAAGGGCCGGACGACATGCCGGCCCATGTGCGTTCGGCGCTGACCGCGGTCCAGCTGTCGGTTCCGGTGACGAACGGCCGCATGGCGCTGGGCACCTGGCAGGGCATCTACCTGTGGGAGCACCGGCTGAAGCCGCACCGGAGGCAGGTGGCCCTGCACCTGATCGGGTCCTAGCGGCCCGGCCCACCGCCCTTCTCTGCCGGGCTGCGCCGGTACGCTGCCCGCGGTTACTCCAGAGTGAATCCGATCTTCACCGTCACCTGCCAGTGCGCGACCTTGCCATCCACCACGTGGCCGCGCGTCTCGGTCACGGTGAACCACTGGATGTTGCGGACCGTCTCGTGCGCCTTGGTGATGGCCGTCTGCACGGCATCCTCGATGCCGATCGGCGAAGAGCCGGTCAGCTCGAGCGACTTGTAAACGTGATTCGACATGTCTTTTGCTCCTTGAATTGGTGCGCCGCAGCTGCTCTCGGTGCGGATCGGCCGCACGGCACACATGTTGACCCCTCGGCCCGCTTGTTGGAAGTGCCGGACCGAAGGTTTTTCGCGCCGCGCAAACCCGGCGTGGCGCAGGCACGGTCTTTGCGTGACTGCAAGCTCACGGTGTAACGAAGCACTGTTTTGGTGAGGTTTCCGCGGTCTTGCGGAGCCCGGAGCGTGAAGAGCGCCCAGCACCCCGCCCGCGCTCCGCGGGCTTCCCTGCCCCCTTAATCCCCGCCCGACGATGCGGCCCCGCAAAGGCTGCATGTCGGCATTTGTATTTGTTGTTTCGAATCGATTGATTCTCCGAAGGCCCCACCCATGATGAAGAAACTCAAGCTCGTGATGGTCGGCAACGGCATGGCCGGCGTGCGCACGCTCGAAGAGCTGCTGAAGCTCGCCCCCGACCTGTACGACATCACCGTCTTCGGTGCCGAGCCGCACCCCAACTACAACCGCATCCTGCTGTCGCCCGTGCTCGCCGGCGAGCAGACGGTCGACGAGATCGTCCTCAACAGCTGGGAGTGGTACGCCGAGAACAAGATCACCCTGCACGCCGGCAAGAAGGTGGCCGAGGTCGACCGCGTGAAACGCATCGTGCGCGCCGAGGACGGCACCGAGGCCCCCTACGACCGCCTCCTGATGTGCACCGGCTCCAACCCCTTCATGCTCCCGGTGCCCGGCAAGGACTTGAAGGGCGTCATCGCCTACCGCGACATCGCCGACACCGACTACATGATCGAGACCGCGCGCACCCACAAGAGCGCCGTCGTCATCGGCGGCGGCCTGCTCGGGCTGGAAGCGGCCAACGGCCTGATGCTGCGCGGCATGGACGTCACCGTGGTGCACGTCATGCCCTGGCTGATGGAGCGCCAGCTGGACGACGTGGCGGGCAAGCTGCTGCAGAAGTCGCTCGAAGACCGGGGCCTGAAGTTCCTGATCGGCGCCCAGACCCAGGAACTGGTGGGCAATGACCAGGGCCGCGTGGCCGCCATCCGCTTCAAGGACGGCACCGAGGTTCCCGCCGACCTGGTCGTCATGGCTGTGGGCATCCGCCCCAACACCGAACTGGCCGAGCGGATGCGCCTGCACTGCCACCGCGGCATCGTCGTCACCGACACCATGCAGACCGTGACCGATGCGCGCATCTACTCGGTGGGCGAATGCGCGGCCCACCGCGGCATCGCCTACGGCCTGGTCGCCCCGCTCTTCGAGCAGGCCAAGGTCGCGGCCAACCACCTGGCCCAGTTCGGCATCGGGCGCTACCTGGGGTCCCTCACCTCCACCAAGCTCAAGGTCACCGGCATCGACCTGTTCTCGGCCGGCGAGTTCATGGGCGGCGAAGGCACGGAAGAGATCGTCATGAGCGACCCCTTCGGCGGGGTCTACAAGAAGCTGGTCATCAAGGACGACAAGCTGGTGGGCGCGTGCCTGTACGGCGACACGGTGGACGGCAGCTGGTACTTCAAGCTCCTGCGCGACGGGCGCAGCGTGCACGACATCCGCGACAAGCTGATGTTCGGCGAATCCAACATCGGCGACACCGGCCACGAGGGCCACAGCAAGGCCGCCGGCATGCCCGACGACGCCGAGGTGTGCGGCTGCAACGGCGTGACCAAGGGCACCATCTGCAAGGCCATCAAGGACAAGGGCCTGTTCACCCTGGACGAGGTCAAGAAGCACACCAAGGCCAGCGCCAGCTGCGGCTCGTGCACCGGCCTCGTGGAGCAGATCCTGATGTTCACCGCCGGCGGCGACTACTCGGCCACGCCCAAGAAGAAGGCCGTGTGCGGCTGCACCGACGCGAACCACCAGGACGTGCGCGACGCCATCCGCCGCGAACACTACCTGACGCACGACGAGGTGTATCGCAACCTGGGCTGGCGCACGCCCAACGGCTGTGCCACCTGCCGCCCGGCCATCAACTACTACCTGATCAGCACCTGGCCCAAGGAGGCCAAGGACGATCCGCAGAGCCGCTTCATCAACGAGCGCAGCCACGCCAACATCCAGAAGGACGGCACCTATTCCGTCATCCCGCGGATGTGGGGCGGCCACACCACGCCCGACGAGCTGCGCCGCATCGCGGATGCGGCCGACAAGTACCAGATCCCGACCGTCAAGGTCACGGGCGGCCAGCGCATCGACCTCTTGGGGGTGAAGAAGGAGGACCTGGAGGGTGTGTGGAAGGACATCGGCATGCCCTCGGGCTTTGCCTATGCCAAGAGCCTGCGCACGGTGAAGACCTGCGTGGGCAGCGAGTGGTGCCGCTTCGGCACGCAAGATTCCACCCAGATGGGCAAGGATCTGGAGCGGGCGCTGTGGGCGATGTATTCGCCGCACAAGGTCAAGCTCGCGGTCTCGGGCTGTCCGCGCAACTGCGCCGAGGCCGGGATCAAGGACGTGGGGGTGATCGGGGTGGATTCGGGCTGGGAGCTGTACGTGGGGGGCAACGGCGGCATCAAGACCGAGGTGGCGCAGTTCCTGGTGAAGGTGAAGACGGCCGCCGAGGTGATGGAGTATTCGGGCGCCTTCCTGCAGCTGTACCGCGAGGAAGGCTGGTACCTGGAGCGCACGGTGCACTACATCGGGCGGGTGGGGCTGGACCATGTGAAGAAGAAGATCCTGGAGGACACCGAAGGCCGCAAGGCGCTGTGGGAGCGGCTGCAGTTCGCGCTGGATGGGGAGCCCGATCCGTGGTTCGAGTCGAGCCAGGCGTCGGTGGACGTGCGGCAGTTCACGCCGGTGGCGGTGGTGGATGACAAGGCGAGCCAGGCGGCCTGAAGACGAGGAGCAACAGCAAATGAGCAACAACAACAGCAACCCCAACAACAGCGGCAACGAGTGGCAGGTGATCTGCCGGGTCGAGGACATCCCGGTGCTGGGGGCGCGCCGCGTGGCACGGCCGGTGGGCGTGGACGTGGCGGTGTTCCGCAATGCCGAGGACCAGGTGTTCGCGCTGCTGGACCGCTGTCCGCACAAGGGCGGGCCCTTGAGCCAGGGCATCGTGTTCGGCACCAGCGTGGCGTGTCCGTTGCACAACTGGGCCATCGGGCTGGAGGACGGGTGTGCCAAGTCGCCGGATGTGGGGTGCACGCCGAAGTTTGCGGTGAAGGTCGCCGAAGGCGTGGTGCATCTGGATTCGAAAGAACTCGCGACGCATGCCGTCGAACTGGAACGCCCCGTTGCAGGGCCCGCGAACCGCACCCGCCTGTCCGAAGACACGGCCGCCTGAACCGCGGAGCCACCATGAGCCTCACTCTGACTTCTTCGACGCCTGCGACGCATGTGCGGGCGCCCATGGCGCTCGGCCGCTGCACCCTCGTCGGCGCCGGCCCCGGCGATCCCGAACTGCTCACGCTGAAGGCGCTCAGGGCCATCCAGTCGGCCACCGTGCTGCTCGTCGACGACCTGGTCAGCGACGACATCGTCGCCATGGCAGCGTCGGGCGCGCGCGTGATCCACGTCGGCAAGCGCGGCGGCTGCAAGAGCACGCCGCAAAGCTTCATCGAGCGGCTGATGATCATGGCGGTGCGCGAAGGCGAGCACGTGGTCCGGCTCAAGGGCGGCGACCCCTTCATCTTCGGCCGCGGCGGCGAAGAGGTCGAGCACCTCGCGCAGGCCGGCATCCATGTGGAGGTGGTGAACGGCATCACCGCCGGCCTGGCCGGGCTGACCTCGCTCGGCGTGCCGCTCACGCACCGTGCGCATGCGCAGGGCGTGGTGTTCATCACCGGCCACGCGAAGCCCGGATCGCCGGGGCCGGACTGGCGCACGCTGGCGGCCACGGCCCATTCGGCGCGCCTCACGCTGGTCATCTACATGGGCGTATCGAGCGCGGGCTCGATCCAGGACGAACTGCTGAGCGGACTGCCGCCGGCCACGCCTGTCGTGGTGGTGCAGAACGCCAGCCTGCCGTTGCAACGGCACGCCGTCGGCACGCTGGCGACGCTGCAGCGCACGATTGCCGACAACAGCCTTGGCAGCCCCTCGATCATCGTGGTCGGCGATGTCCTGCAAGGGCTCGCGGCCGCAGCTTCCTCCGCGCAGCCCGCGCTGGAGAAGGCCGCCTGAGGCGCGGCCCCTCCCCCTTTTTCCGTTCAGCTTCTCACCCTTCAATTCCAAAGAAAAAATCCATGGCCTACCTGCAGCCTTCCGAATTCGTCACCAAGATGGTGGACGCCGGTGAATCCAAGATCTTCATGTCCACGCGCGACACGCTCATCCGCGCCTTCATGGCGGGCGCGATCCTCGCGCTGGCGGCGGTGTTCTCCGTCACCATCAATGTGCAGACCGGCTACTCGATCATCGGCGCGATCCTGTTTCCCGTCGGCTTCTGCATTCTTTACCTGCTCGGCTTCGACCTCCTGACCGGCGTGTTCGTGCTGACGCCGCTCGCGCTGATCGACAAGCGGCCGGGCGTGACCATTGGCGGCGTGCTGCGCAACTGGGGCCTGGTGTTCGTCGGCAATTTCCTCGGCGCCTTCACCGTGGCCGTGCTGATGGCCATCGTCTTCACCTTCGGCTTCACCAGCCCGCCCGACAAGGTCGGCCAGGTGATCGCCACGATCGGCGAAGCGCGCACGCTCGGCTACTCCGCCCATGGCGCCGCGGGCATGCTGACGCTCTTCGTGCGCGGCATGCTGTGCAACTGGATGGTGTCCACCGGCGTGGTGGGTGCGATGATCTCGACCTCGGTGACCGGCAAGGTGCTGGCCATGTGGATGCCGATCATGGTGTTCTTCTTCATGGTGTTCGAGCACTCGGTGGTCAACATGTTCCTGTTCCCCTCGGCGCTGCTCATGGGCGGCAATTTTTCGATCATGGACTACATCATCTGGAACGAGATCCCCACCGTGCTGGGCAACCTCGTCGGCGGCCTGTCGTTCACCGGCCTGACGCTGTACGCCACGCACGTGCGCACGGCGCCCAAGCGCGTTCCGCGCTGACCTGCGCACCGACGCCGCGTGACGATGCGCTCCGGCCTCGCGGTCTCCATCGGCCAGTACTCCGACAAGGGACGCAAGGATTCCAACCAGGACTTCCACGGCGCCGCCCTGCCGGAGGCGCCGGGCCGCAGCGCCAAGGGCGTGGCCGTCGCCATTGCCGACGGCATCAGCAGCAGCGACGTGAGCCACGTGGCCAGCGAGTCGGCGGTCAGGAGCTTCCTGACCGACTACTACTGCACCTCCGACGCCTGGAGCGTGAGCCGCTCGGCGCAGCGCGTGCTCACGGCCGCCAATGCCTGGCTGCACGCGCAGACCCAGAACAGCAGCGGCCGCTTCGACAAGGACCGCGGCTACGTCTGCACCTTCAGCGCGCTGGTGATCAAGTCGACCACGGCGCACGTCTTCCATGTGGGCGACACGCGCGTCTACCGCTGGCATGCCGGGGCGCTCGAGCAGCTGACCGAAGACCACCGCGTCTCGGTGGCCGGCGGGCACGGCTATCTGAGCCGGGCGCTGGGCGTGGGTCCGCATGTGGAGATCGACTACCAGGCCCTCGCCATCGAGAAAGGCGATGTCTTCCTGCTGACCTCCGACGGCGTCCATGAACACGTGGATGCGGCCGCCATCAGCACCGCGCTCGATGCCCACCCCGGCGACCTGGACGCCGCGGCAAGAAGCATCGCCGAGGAAGCGTACCGGCGCGGCAGCCCCGACAACCTGACGGTGCAGATCGTGCGCGTCGACGCCCTGCCCGACGGCGAGGTCAATGAACTGCAGGTGCAGCGCGCGGCACTGCGCCTGCCGCCGATGCTCGAAGCGCGCATGCAGTTCGACGGCTACACCATCGTGCGCGACCTGCACCGCAGCAGCCGCAGCCACATCTACCTGGCGGTCGACAACGACACGGGCGAGCGCGTCGTGCTCAAGACGCCGTCCGTCGACCTTCAGAACGACGAGGCCCATCTCGACCGCTTCCTGCTCGAGGAATGGGTGGCGCGGCGCATCGACAGTGCGCATGTGCTCAAGCCGCATGTGCCGCAACGCAAGCGCAGCTATCTTTATGTGGCCATGGAGTTCGTCGACGGGCAGACGCTCGCGCAGTGGATGGTCGACAACCCGCGGCCGAGCCTGGAGTCGGTGCGCGGCATCGTGGAGCAGTTGGCCAAGGGGCTGCAGGCCTTCCATCGCATGGAGATGCTGCACCAGGACCTGCGGCCCGAGAACATCATGATCGACCGCACGGGCACGGTGCGGATCATCGACTTCGGCTCGGCCTGGGTGGCGGGCCTGGGCGACAGCAAGCTGGCCGACCCGGCCCAGGTGCTGGGCACGGTGCAGTACACGGCGCCCGAATACTTCGTCGGCGACGGCGGCTCAGCGCAGTCCGACCTGTTCTCGCTGGCCGTGGTCGTCTACCAGATGCTGACTGGCCGCCTGCCCTACGGCGCGCAGGTGGCGCGCATCCGCACGCGCGCGGACCAGCGCAACTTGCAGTACCGCCCGGCACTCGAAGCGCAGCGCGCCATCCCCGCATGGATCGATGAAGTGCTGCGCAAGGCGCTGCACCCCAACCCGCTCAAGCGCCATGAAGCGCTGTCGGAATTCGTCGAGGACCTGCGCCAGCCGCATCCTGATTTCCTGGCCCGGCGCGGCACGCCGCTCGTCGACAAGAACCCGGTGGTCTTCTGGAAATGCACCGCCTTGCTGCTGGGCATGGCGGTGGTGGTGCTGCTTGGTGTGATCAGCCTGCGCAGCTGAGGGAGCGAAGGCCGCCCGCTCGGCCGCTCACCACTTGACCCGCACGCCGAGCGACGCGTTGACCGAACTCTTCACCTTGGCGTCCCCGCCCGAGGACCAGAGCTTGCCCACTTCGCCGTACAGGCTGGTGGTGTTGCCCAGCGCCAGCGTGAAGCCGCCCGCCAGCTCGGTGCTGGTGCCGCCGG
Source organism: Variovorax sp. V116 (assembly GCF_041154435.1). Taxonomy (NCBI): domain Bacteria; kingdom Pseudomonadati; phylum Pseudomonadota; class Betaproteobacteria; order Burkholderiales; family Comamonadaceae; genus Variovorax; species Variovorax sp. V116. The sequence continues at coordinate 2,859,787 of NZ_AP028661.1, read as the reverse complement.
TCGGCGCCGCGATGTCGGTGCGCGTGGCGCCGTTCACGAAGCGCGCCACATCCGCGCCGCTCGAACTCTTGTAGACGTTGAAGCGGCCGTACGGCTGCAGCGTGCCCAGGCCGGTGGCGAGCTCGCCCTTCACGCGGATGCCCGCGCGTGCGATCCAGCCGCTGTCGGCCTCGGGCTGGACCACCGCGCCGACGATGGCCGAGTTGTTCAGGTCCAGGTGCTGGTGGATCAATTGCAGCTGCGGCTCCACGCTCCAGCCGCTCGCGCCCAGCGCGAAGGCCTGGCCCACTTCGATCGAGCCCAGCAGGCTGTGGCCCTTGCCTTCCACGCCGCCGCCGAGGTTCGGCTGCACCGTGTAGCGGTGCCGGCCCGACTGCACCACGGCGTCGGCATACAGGCCGCTGTCGCCGCTGTAGGTGCCGTAGATGCCCACGTACTGGCTGCGCAGGTCGTTGCGGCCCACGCGCAGGTTCTGCAAGCCGCTGGCAAAGCCGTTGACGCGCGCATCGCCGTCGAGCTGGCCCACGTAGAGGCCAGCGCGCCAGTTGGGTGCGGCCAGCAGGTCGGTGCCGGCCTGGACGCCGGTCAAGCGCCCCTTGCTGGTGGGCGAGACGGTGCCGCCCTGCCGGATGTCGAGGTCGGCGGAGAGCACGCGTGCCCAGGCGCGGCGCTGCGAACCCGCCGGCGCTGCGGCCGTGCCCTTCACATCGTCGTCGCCCACGCGCTTGCGCAGGTCGCCCAGCATCGCGATGCTGCCCTGGCGCAGCTGGCTCGGTAGCGCGGAATACAGCGAGGCCTCGGCGCGGTAGGTGGGCACGACGACAGGTGGCGCGGCTGGAAGGTCCGGGGGAGACGGCGCCACGGGATCGGCCGGCGGGACCACGTTCGTGGTGGAGCGCAGGTACCAGTTCTCCCCTGCCCCACCCGCATCGGCGGCATGCAGGCGGTACTCGTAGGCACCCGCATCCACATGGCCGCCCGCGAGCGAGAAGGCGCTCTTCGTGGTCTGCGCGGTGGTGGTGGCGCCGTTGCGTGCACTGATCACCTCGATGCCGTTGCCGCTGGTGAGTGCGCCCAGTCCGCTCAGGTTGGTGACCTGCACCGTCGTGCTGCCGCTGGCAACGGCAGTGGGTCCGTCGAGCACCAGCCGGTCGCTCGCGCTGCCATCGGCGCCCAGCGCGGTGCCCAGGCGCAGCACGCCGTTGCCGGCGTAGGGGCCGCTGACGGTCAAGGTGGTGCCCGGCGCACTGCCGACGAGCGAGACGGTGCCGCTGTTGGCAAGCGAGGCCACCGTCTGGCTGAAGCCCGCCAGGTCCAGCGTGGCGCCGGCCGCCACGCTGTGCGCGGAGCTCGCGCTGAAGGTGTTGGCCGCGCCGGCACGCAAGGTGCCCTGGGCCACGTTGGTGGCACCGGTGTAGGTGTTGGCGCCCGTCAGCGTGAGCGTGCTGCTGCCCTGCTTGGTGATGAAGCCGCCGCCGCTGATCGCGCCGCTGAGCGTTTCGCTGAAGGTGCCGGTGTCGATGACGGGGTCGTTGCTGCCGGTCAGCTCGATGGCATTGGCGATGGTCAGTCCGTCGGCGCTGAAGCCGAGCGTGGTGCCGTCGTCCATCGCCAGCGTGCCGGTGCCCAGCGCCTGGCTGTGGCCGAGGTCGAGGCGGCCCTGCTTCAGCGCGGTGCCGCCGGTGTAGGTGTTGGCGCCCGACAGCGTCAAGGTGCCGGTGCCGACCTTCACGAGCGAGCCGCCGGTGCCGCCGTTCTCGCCGCCATCGGCGATCACGCCGCTGATCGTCGTGTTCGTGCCCAGCGCCCCCACGCTGACGGCCTCGGCGCCCAGAAGCAGGCGCCCGGCGCCCGACAGCGCACCGATCGAGAGCCCGCCGGTGTGGTACGACGCATCGACACTGCCTCCGGCGCGGTTGTCGATGGTGGCGCTTTCGGCACTGCTGGTGTTCACGAAATAGGTGATGCCGCCGCTGCGATTGATGATCTTCGCGGAGCCCGCGCTGCTGCTGTCGTAGAAGCGCGCCTGCCCGCCGCTGTTGTCGATGTTGGCGTTGCCGGCCGTGGCGTTCTGGATGAAGAAGGTGGTGCCCGAGGGGTTCAGGATCGTCGCCTGCTCCGCCGATGCAGTCTCGCGGAAGTATGTGAAAGCGTAGTCATTGTTGGTGATGCTTGCCGTGCCTGCGCGGCTGTCGCCATAGAAGTCGGTGCCGCTGCCGTTGTTGTTGACGATGCTGGCCGTGCCTGCGGTGCTGGTGCCGTTGAATCGGGTGTAGCCGTTCTGGTTGGTGATGGACAGCGATCCCGCATTCACGCCGGTCTCGAACGTGAGCGACGCGTTGACGATGACGGGTCCGCTGCCCAGGGCTCCGCTGGCTGTCGCGATCAACGACCCGTCGTTGACAAGGGTGCCGCCGCCGTAGTTGTTGGCCGCGCCGAGCACCAGCGTGCCGGCGCCGGTCTTTTGCAGGCTGCCGCTGCCGGAAAGCACGCCGTTGAGTGTCAGCGCCTGCGCAGGATCAATCTCGAAAGCCGCACCGCCCGCGCCCACCGTGACATTGCGCGTGCCGGCGGTCGTGCCGGTGGCGCGCAAGGTGCCGCCGTCGAGCGTGAGCGTGCCGGCCGAGCTGCCGAGGGCGGCGTCGTCGGCAATGGCGAGCGTGCCGCCCAGCACGTGCCAGGGCGTCAGTTCGGTGGTGGTGCCGGTCAGCGTCCAGGTGCTGGCGCCCGTCTTCTCGTAGCGGTCGAAGCCGCGGTAGGTGGCGGCGCCGAGCGAGGTGGTTCCATCGGTCAGCGCGCCGGCCAGGCGCAGCACATTGCCGATGCCGTTCGCAGTCAGCGTCCCGGTGATCACCGAGCCGCCCTGCAGTTCGAGCGAGTTGTCGTTGCCGGTGATGCGCACCGCATCGCCACGCGTAGCGCCATCGCCGGCGAAGCCCCCGGTCAAGATGCCGGTGTTGACGATGGTGTTCGTGTTGCCGCGGATGCGCAGGCCCGCACCGCCGATGCCGTTGGCAGCGCTGCTTCCGCCGGCACCGCCTGCACCTCCCACCAGCGCACCGGTATTGAGCACCGAGTTGCCGCTGGACTCCAGCGCCAGGCCGGCACCGCCTTCGCCGCCGCCGCCCACCAGGCCGCCGATGGTGACGGTGCCACCACTTCCGCCATTTCCGCCCGTGGCAGTGCCGGTGTTGTTGACAATGGCGCCTCCGCCTTGCAACACGATGCCATCGCCGCCGCCACCACCGCCGCCGGCCCATTGGCCGACGCCTCCGTTGCCCCCATTGCCGCCCGTGACCGTCAGGCTCGCATTGTTGACCACTGCATTCGCGGCGACGGCCTGAAGGCCCGCGCCGCCACCGCCGCCGCCGCCGGACAAGCGCCCAATGCCACCGTTGCCGCCGTTGCCACCCAGGAGAGTGGTCCCACCTACCACGGTGATGGATGTGTCGGTGGTGTACACGGCGGCACCGCCGCCACCGCCACCGCCGGCGCCATAGACAGGGTCGGGGTCGGCAACGCCGTTGGTTCCCGACGCCCCAGTGGCGGAGCCCGCGGCACTGGTGGCGCCTACCGCGCCGCCCGTACCGCCAGCCCCCGCCGCACCGTTGCCGCCAGCACCCCCGGCTCCGGCTGTCGGCGCCTGTCCATTGCTGGTGGGGTACTCGCCGACGCTGCCGCCCCCGGCTCCGGCGCCATTTCCCGCGCCGCCGCGGCCACCGGTGCCTCCGGCCACCATGGCTGCGCCGCCGCCGGCGGCCTGCGCGGAGGCCGTTCCCGGCAGGCTCACAAGCGCCAGCAGGCACACGGCCGCCGCGGCGGAAGACGAAGCTCCTCGCCTGCGCCGCCGTGAAAGCTCCGAAACGGCCACCCACGCGCCCAGCGCAGCGTTCCAGACGCTGCAATGAATGTTGTTCATGCCCTCGCTCCTCGTATTGATTGGTATTGGCTATGCGGAACCTGTGGCGAAGGCGGCCTCATTCCGCGTTCCCGGCAGGCATCGCGATGGAGCAGCGGGAAATATTGAAACAATAGTTGACATATAAAGACACTTCGTCACAACCTCTGGCTTTATGCCAGAGTGCGTGTCTTCTTTCAACTGTTTGTGAGAGGCGAGAGGCTTGCCCGCGCGCCGTCCTGCCCAGTCCAGGCGGCCGCTATTCAGGCCGGCTCAGGAATTCGAAGCGCTGGTGCGGCGCCACGGTTTCGGGCAGCACGTACACCACGCCGCGGCGGCTGCCGAGCGCGGGCTTGATGTAGGCGTCGTAGAACGCGGCCGGCACATTGATGCAGCCATACGAAATGCGGTTGTCGGCCACGCTGGGCGACGCCAGCCGCTCCAGGCGGCGCTCCGACTTGACGGTGGCGCGCACCCGGTGCATCGAGACGGCGGCGTCGTAGTCGATCCAGACGATGTCTTCGCCTTGGGCGTTGCGACCCGGCTCCGTCCTGAAGCGCCCCGCCGGCGTCGTGCGCTCCTCAGGCCGAATCCTGGACATCTCGCGCTCGCCGATGCCCGGCACGGAGTCGTCCCCGTGCGCCAGGCCCAGCAGCACGGGCGACGAACCCTGGAGCCGGCCAGCCGCGTCGAAGACGAAGACGCGGGCGTTCCTCTTGTCGACCACCGCGAACGGGGCCGCCCGGTTGTCCGCCGTGGCCACCACGGCCCGCGCGAGCCACTGCGCATCTTCCACCGCGGGCGGCGACGGGGCCGACGCCGACAGCGACAGAAGCGAAAGCGAGACGAACACGGCAAGCGCGCGGCTCGCCGTGCCCGGCGCAGCTGTCACGGCACCGCGCTCAGTTGCGGTCGGCGCGTGCACGCCGCATGGCAGGCGTGTCGCCCGACGCGGCCATGGTGCTGCTGGAACTGCTGCTGGTGTCAGGCGAGCTTTGGGCCGTGGGCGCGGAGGAGCTTCCCGAGGTGCTGCCGCTCTGCGTGTTCTGCGGCGTCACGCCCGTGGTGCCCATGGCGCCGCCCGACGGATTCTGCTGGCCGGCCGCCGTGGCCGGATTGGCGGGCGCCGTGGTGGGCGGGTTGCCTTGCGCGAAGGCCGCGCCTGCGGCACCCAGGGCGAGCGCTGCAAGGAGTCTGGAAGTGCTGTTCATGGTCATGTCTCCTGAAGAGAAGCCGGCAATCCCCGGCAGAAAAGGCCGTGTCGAACCGGATGCCCGACCTCAGGAAAGCTAGGAGCCTCGCGGCTGCGCGGGGTCGGTTCGCTGCGCGGCGCGGTGTAGGAGCGCTACCTCTTGGCGTCCGGGTCGGGGCCTTCCTGCGCCTTGTCTTGCGGCTTGTCCTGCGGCGCCTTGGGCAACTTGACCTTGGTCACCGTGACCGACACCGGGTCGCTCGCGGGAAAGGATTCCTCGACCCCGCTGTCCAGGGCCTCCTCGCTCGGCGCCTGTTCGGTCGGCTTGGCGGGCTCGACCGGCGGCTTGCCGTGGTTCTTGGAGGTGGGAAAGGGAAAGGCTTTTTCCGAAGAAGTCATCTTGGGCTCCTCAGGCCATCCAAGCATCAGGGCTTGGACGGCTCCTGGTTGGTTTCGGCGCGGAGATCCTCCCGCAGCCCGAAGGGCGCGGAATCGTCATGGCGCGAGGCCTCCGCGTTCTTGCGCTTGCGCGCCATGCGCTCGGCCGGCGCCGGTGCCGAGTCCTGTTCGCCTGCCGCCGATGAACTGCTCGCGAACTTGTCGCCTGCGCCGATGTTGTCGACGCCCCCGTCGGTGGTGGGCCGCGATCCGTCGCCTGAACCGAGGCTTCCGGGTGCTCTGGTCATGTCGATCGACTCCTCTCTGTTCGCTTTGGGAACACAAGTTGGAACGAACCCATTCTGGGAGGTAGCCCGGTCCCGCACGTAGGACGAGGCCAGCGTCCCTGAGTCGGAAGCTTCCTCGCCCCAGGGCCGCCGTTCGGTTGTTGAATGTTGCTGAAGCGTTTCTCCAAAGGCGCAACACCTTGCCGGCGGCGCTCGAATGGATCAGCATCGAATGCCCCCTATTCACATTTGTATGTGATAAATTCACATAAATAACATTGTGAAACATTGATGGCCAGCTGAATGAAAAAGCACTCGTTCCCGCGCAAGCGCAATGGCTTCACATTGATCGAGCTGATGATCACGGTGGCGATCATTGCGATCCTGGCGTCCATCGCGTATCCCAGCTACCAGCAGTACATCATCCGGTCCAAGCGCTCGGCGGCCCAGGCGCAGATGATGGACATCGCCAACCGCCAGCAGCAGTTCCTGCTGGCCAACCGCAGCTACGCCACCAAGGACGCCCTCACGGCCAGCGGCTACACGCTGCCCGCGGAGGTTGCGGCCAACTACGGCTACACCATCACGCTGCAGGACGCCGGCACACAGGTGCCCAGTTTTCTCCTGACCTTCAGCCCCACGGGAAGCCAGCAGAGAGATGGCGACCTCACCCTCGACAACCAGGGCGTCAAGACGCCGGCGGGCAAATGGTGAGGCGCCATTTGTCTGCCGCACCGAACGGCCGAGGGCAGCGCGGCGCCACGCTGCTCGAGGTGCTGGTCACGCTGCTGATCGTCTCGTTCGGGCTTTTTGGGCTCGTGGGCCTGCAAGCACGCCTCCAGTCGTCGGAGATGGAGTCCTACCAGCGCTCGCAGGCGCTGATCCTGCTCAACGACATGGCCAGCCGCATCGAGATCAACCGCCGCATGGCCTCCAGCTACGTCACGACTGCGCCGCTGGGCGCCGGAGCCACTTGCCCGACCGCCACCGCCACGCGCTTGCAGGTCGACGTCAAGGAGTGGTGCAACGCGCTGCAGGGCGCAGCCGAAACCTCCAGCGGCACCAAGCTTGGCGCGATGATCGGCGGCCGCGGCTGCGTGCAGGACCTGGGCAACAACGAATACCTGATCACGGTCGCCTGGCAAGGCCTGGTGCCCATCGCCGCGCCGCCGGAGGGCGTGCCCTGCGGCAAGGACCTGTACGACGCAGCTGCCCCGGCCTCGGCCAGCGAACCGGCGCCGGCCTGTTCCAGCGACAGGTGCCGAAGGACCGTGACGACGCTGGTGCGCATCGGGAATCTCTCATGAGCCAGGCCAGCTTCGCGATCGCGGTTCAGCGCCCTGCCCGGCGGACACGCGCCTCGCTGCGCCAGCACGGCCTCACGCTGATCGAGCTGATGGTGGCGATCACCATCATGCTGATCGTCGTGGCCGCGCTGCTGGCGCTGTTCCTCAACGTGAACAACACCCAGCGCGAGATGGTCAGGGTCAATCGCCAGATCGAGAGCGGCCGCCTCAGCATCTTCGTGCTTGAGAACGAGGTCTCGCACGCGGGCTTCTGGGAAAACTACATGCCCGAGTTCGACGACCTCACCGTCAGTGGCGTGCCCCAGAAAGTACCCACCGGCACGGCGCCCGATCCCTGCCTGGCCTACTCGGCGGCCAATTGGACCGACGACTACAAGCGCAGCCTGCTCGACATGCCCGTGCAGGCCTACGCCGCGGTGCCCGCCAGCTGCACCGATCTGCTGCCGAATCAGAAAGCCGGCACCGACGTGCTGGTGGTGCGCCATGCCGAGACCTGCGTGCCGGGCGCGCCCAACTGCGAAGCCGACACGCTGGGCAAGCTCTACTTCCAGTCGTCGTTCTGCGGTACGCAGAAGCCCTCGGACTTCGATCTCAGCACGGCGGGCTTTGCCACCATGCTGGCCAAGAACTGCACGGCGCCGGCGCCCAAGCGCAAGTTCATCTCCGACATCTACTACGTGCGCACCTACGCCGAGACCGTGGGCGACGGCATTCCGACCTTGGCGCGCTCGCGCTTCGACCTCTCGGCCACCGGCCTGGCGCAGCAGCCGCCGGTTCCCCTCATCGAGGGCATCGAGGGCTTCCGCGTGGAACTGGGCCTGGACACGCTCAGCAAGACCGGCGCGCTCGTGAACTACGCCCAGGCCATCAACTGGGCCGACGTGGCCAACAGGTCCACGCCCACCAATCGCGGCGACGGAAGCCCCGATGGCGATTTCGTGCACTGCAGCACCGCGCTGCCCTGCACGGCCGACCAGCTGATGAACGTGGCGGCCGTCAAGCTCTATGTGGTCGCCCGCAGCCTGGAGATTTCTCCCGGCCACACGGATACGCGCACCTACAACATGGGAAGCGGATCGCTCGGCCCCTTCAACGACCACTACAAGCGGCATGCGTTCACCACCGCGATCCGCATGACCAACGTGACCGGACGCAGGGAAACGCCGTGAAGCCATCGACAACGCACTCCACCATGCGCCGGCAACAAGACGGCGCGGCGTTGATCGTCGGGCTGATCATGCTGGTGCTCATCACGCTGGCCGTGACGGCGGGGTTCACGCTCAGCAACACCAACCTCAAGTCGGTCGGCAACATGCAGAGCCGGAACGAAGCCGTGGCCGCTTCCAACCGCGCCATCGAGGAAGTGGCGGCCTCGCTGCTGCTGCCGGGCGTGGACGGCTCGCCTTCGCTTGCGGCGCCGCAGCGCACCGTGAGCATGGTGGACATCAACAACGACGGCACGATCGATTACGAAGTCCAGATTGCACCGCCGACCTGCGTGCGGGCGACCAAGTCGACGGATACCGGCGGCGGCGGCGCGGTGGGACCCGGCGGCATCGGCGGCGGGGCATCCACCGCCGGCTCGGGCCTCAATGCGCTGCCCGACCAATACAACTCGGTGTGGGACATCAGCACCAGCGTGACCGATGCCGTGAGCGGCACGGTCACCTCGGTTCGCCAGGGCGTGCGCGCGCTCCTGAGCAAAGAGCAGTTCCTGGCGCTGTGTTCATAGCCATTCCCCTCCTCCCGATGATCACGACGACGAACGGATCGCAATCATGAAAAAGAACTTCTTCCGGTCGCTCTGCGCCGCTGCGATGCTGATGCTCGGCCTGGGCTCGGCCCAGGCGGAAGACATCGATCTTTTCGTCGGCTACAACCAGACCACCACGGAGGCGCCGAATGTGCTGTTCGTGGTGGACAACACGGCCAACTGGACCCCGCTCTTCACCGCTGAAATGAACGCGCTGGCGAGCGCCTTCGAAAGCCTGCCCGTGGGCAAGTTCAAGGTGGGCGTGATGATGTTCACCGAAACGGGCGGAGGCAATTCGAACGTCGATGGTGCTTACCTGCGCGCTGGCGTGCGCTTGCTCGATGCTGCCAACAAGACGAACTACGGCGCGCTGATCCGTAGCCTCGATGTGCGGGACGACAAGTCCAACGGCGGCAAGGCCGGCAAGATGATGGCGGAGGTCTACCGCTACCTGAGCAACGGCGCACCCATGGCTGGCAACAACAAGGCCAAGGCGGACTACGCGGGCAATACCTTTGGAACCGCCGCATCCAAGGCAATCTATGCGCTGCCGGGAAACCCCTTGACGGCCGTTGATAGCAACACCTATATCGGTCCGAACACGGCCAACTGCATCGGCACCTACGTCATCTACATCAGCAATGGTGCCGCACAGGACAACAACAGCGACACCACGACTTCCACCGATGCCCTGCGCGCCGCGGGCGGCACGACCACCGCCATTACGCTGAACCCGAGCGGCTCGCAGGACAACGTGGCCGACGAATGGGCCAGGTTCCTGCAAAGCAGGATGGGCGTGAAGGTCTACACCGTCGAAGCCGCGACGGCCAGCGGCGGCCAGGGGCCGGGCTGGACTGCATTGCTCAAGAGCATGTCCAAGCAGAGCAATGGCGAGTACTACGACATTTCCACCAATCCCAACCTGGGCAAGGCGCTGAGCGATGCGCTCGACGACATCTTCAGCAAGATCCAGTCGGTCAACAGCGTGTTCTCGTCGGTGAGCCTGCCCGTGAGCGTGAACACGCAGGGCACCTACCTGAACCAGGTGTTCGTGGGCATGTTCCGCCCCGACGATTCCGCCTATCCCCGCTGGAACGGCAATCTCAAGCAATACAAGCTGGGCGTGGATGGCAGCAACCAGCTGATCCTGCAGGACGCCTCGGGCGCCAACGCCATCAACAACCAGACCGGCTTCATTGCACCTTGCGCGCGGAGTTTCTGGACGCCGACCAGTCGCAACACCTATTGGAGCTTCAACCCCTCCGGCGATTGCATCAGCAGCGACACAACCATCGACCTTCGCGCTTCGGACAGCCCGGACGGCAACGTGGTCGAGAAAGGCGCACAAGCCTACATGCTGCGCCAAGTGGCCACCGCCGACCGCAACGTCATGACCTGCGCGCCGGGCGCCTGCTCGGCCTTGACCACCTTCGCCGATGGCAATGCGGGCATCACGTCGACGGCCCTCGGGGCGCAAACCACCACCGAACGGACCGCGTTGATCAACTGGCTCCGGGGCCTGGACAACAAGGGCGACGAGCGCAAGGACACCACCGGAAATCCCCTGACCTCCACCACCGCCATGCGCCCCTCGGTGCACGGCGACGTGGTGCATTCGCGGCCGGTGGCCATCAACTACGGCAGCGACGACCTGGCGAACGCGCAGGTGGTGGTGTTCTATGGCGCCAACGACGGCGTGCTGCGCGCCGTCAACGGCAATCAGGCCACCTCCATCGGGTCGGCAGCGCCCGGCAGCGAGCTGTGGTCCTTCGTGCCGCCGGAGTTCTACGGCAGCATCAAGCGGCTGTACGACAACACCACGCGGATCAACTTTCCGGGCATTCCGGTCAGCGTGGGCGCCACCGCGCCCAAGCCCTATGGCATGGACGGCCCGATGGCGGCCTACCGCCAGGGCACATCGGCATGGCTCTATGCGAGCATGCGCCGCGGCGGCCGGCTGATCTATGCGTTCGACGTGTCCAACCCCGCGTCGCCCGTTCTCAAATGGCGCCGCGGCTGCCCGAACCAGGACAACGATACGGGCTGCGACAGCGGCGCCAACGACATGAGCGGCATCGGCCAGACTTGGTCGGCACCGAAGATCGTGAAGGCCAGCGGCTATGGCGCCGGCAACACGCCCATGGTGATGTTCGGCGGCGGCTACGACAAGTGCGAGGACGTCGACACCACCACGCCCGCCAGCGCCTGCGGCTCGGCCACCAAGGGCAACAAGATCTATGTGCTGGACGCCAGCACTGGCGATGTCCTCAAGACCTTCGACACCGTCCGCGCGGTCAGCGGCGAGGTCACCATCGTGAACGACAGCACCGGCCTCGCCAAGTTCGCCTACGCGGCCGACCTGGGCGGCAACGTGTACCGCATCACCATCGGAAGCGGCGCGCCCGCCAGCTGGAGCATGGTCAAGATCGCCTCGCTCGGCTGCAGCGACACCGTGACCGCCTGCACGCCCAACCGCAAGTTCATGTTCGGTCCCGACGTGGTCGAGGACAACGGCATGTACGTGCTGCTGCTGGGCTCGGGCGACCGCGAGAAGCCGCTGCGCTCCTACGCCGCCGCGCTCAGCGTCTCCAACCGCTTCTACATGCTGGTCGACAAGCCCTCCGACACCGCCTGGCTCACCGCGGAGGCCAGCCACTGCGACGGCAACTCGCTGCTGTGCCACAACTCGCTCTTTGCCATCACGGGCACCACGGCGCCGTCCGCGACCGAGCTCGCGGCCAAGAAGGGCTGGTACCTCGCGCTTGCGGCCGGCGAGCAGGTGGTGACCTCGTCGGTCACGGCCTATGGCAACACGACCTTCAACACCCACACGCCCACCGACCCGGCCGTGAGCCAGTCGTGCCGCTCCAACCTGGGCACCGCCAACGTCTACAACCTGTCGTACCTGGACGCCACGGGGCAGAACGGCGCGCGCTTCCAGAACGTGATTGGCGGCGGCCTCGCGCCATCGCCCGTGGTCGGCCGGGTCATGGTGGGCGACACCTTGCGCGACGTGGTGATCGGCGCCAACCCCGACTCGTTCCTGAGCCCGAAGGGCGCCACGGTCAAGGCCGCCTTCAAGCAGCCCAAGGGCCGCGTCTACTGGTTCATCCAGAAGTAAAAGGAAAAAAGGGATGGCCATGGCCGGCACGCGCGCTCGCGGTTTCACGCTCATCGAGCTGATGATCACCCTCGTGGTGCTGATCGTGCTGGTGTCGGTGGCGGTTCCCTCCTTCGACTACATAAGGCTTTCGACCCGGCTGAATTCCTACGCGACCGATCTCGTCGCCGGCAGCCAGCTCGCGCGCAGCGAGGCCATCAAGCGCAACGCGCCCGTCACGCTGTGCGCCTCGTCCAACGGCACCAGTTGCGCCACCGACGGTCAATGGGAGGCCGGCTGGATCATCATCAGCAGCGGTGCGACACCCACGGTGATCCAGAAGCAGCCCGCAGCCGCCAGCGGCTACCGCATCCGCGACAGCGGCGGCCTCAGCGCGCTCGCCTTCGAAGGGACCGGCGTCGGCGCCACCGCGGCCAACTTCACGATCTGCCGGGCTACCCCGCAGGGTACCCCGAAGCGGCTGGTCAAGATCAGCGCCACCGGCCGTTCCTCTGTCACGCGGACCGATGCAGGAAGCTGCGCCGCATGAATGAGGTCTTTTTTGTGCGATCCTCGGCGACGCGGACAATAGTGCACTGATCGACGGCCCGGGGCCCCCTTCAGTCCCGGCCGCCGCACCGCAATCGCATCAGAAGAAACGCCTCATTTCATGGAACACCAGCTCGACTGGGCACTGGCCGCCTGCGCCCGCATCCTGCGGCCGGTGGTCAGGCTCGCCCTGGCGATGGGGGTCAAGCACCCGCACCTGGAAGTCCTGCTGCGCGACCTGCTGCTCGAGGAGGCCAAGCGCTCCTGGCGCCAGCAGGGGGTGGCAAAGCCCAATATCAGCCAGCTGTCCGTCACCACAGGGCTCAACCGCAAAGCCGTGACGGCCAAGGTGCGCGACACCGTGGACGCCCTGCCCCACACCGAAATCTCGGCCGCGGCCAAGACTTTCACGCTGTGGCTGCAGATGGTGTCGCAGAACCAGTCCTTCCAGCGCTTGCCGATCACCTCCGAGGGCGACGATGCGCCCTCCTTCGAGACCGTGGCCAGGCTCGGCAGCCGCGGCAACGTGCACCATCGAACCATCCTGGACGAGCTGGTGCGCCTGAACATGGTGGCCGAGCAGGACGGCTATGCCGAGCTCAAGGCCAACGGCTTCGTGCCGGTGGACGACCTGCAGTCGATGCTGGCGTTCCTTGGCGACAACGGCCGCGACCACCTGCTGGCGGCGGTGTCCAACACGCTCGGCGAAGAGCCCCGCATGCTCGAGCGCTCGGTGTATGCGCGCGGCCTTTCCCTTCAGGATTGTGAAAATATCCACCAGATGGTGCGCGAGCGCTGGGCGGCCCTGCACCTGGAACTGGCGGGCGAGATGAACCGCGCGGTCGACCGGGCGCCAGAGGGCGCCAAGGGGCGCATGCGCGTCGGGATCTACACCTACTATGAAGACGAGGCGGCGCCCGGCGCGCCTCCCGTCCCCGCCCCGCGGGACAAAGGAACACGATGATGATGAAGAACCACCACTTCCGATGGATGCGCGGCATCCTCTTTGCCGGAGCCATGGCCTTGCTGCTCTCGTGCGGCGGTGGTGGTGGCGGCGGCGGCGGGGGTTCGGCAGGCAGCCTGGCCGGCATTGGCGGGAGCGGCGCGACAGGCTCTGGAAGCGATGGCGCGGGCACGGGAGGCGGCGGGACCGATGGCACCAGCGGTACAGGTGGTACAGGTGGCACAGGTACCGCGGGCGGCTCCGACGGCACGAGCACCGCCGGCAGCGGCAGCGGCGACGGTTCGGGCGTGGGCTCGGGCGGCACCGGCGTGAGCACCGCCGACGCCACCGGCATCGGCTCCGTCGGCGGGCTGGGCAGCATCATCCTGAATGGCGTGCGCTACAACACGGATACCGCCAGCACCAACCTCGAAGACACCACCGAACTGCAGATCGGCATGAGCGTGCGCATTGCCGGCAAGATCGACAGCGACTTCACCGCGGCCACGGCGCAGCAGGTCGATTCGGCTGCCGAGCTGCGCGGTGCCGTCTCGGCCATCGATGCCGTCGGCGGCAGCTTCGCCGTGATGGGCACCACGGTCACCATCGACAACGCCACGGTCTGGAGCGGCGCGAACAGCCTGGCTGGGCTCACGATCGGCGGCGTGGTGCAGGTCTGGGGCCTGCCCTCGGCGCCGGGCAGCTTGCGTGCCACGCGGGTTGAACTCAAGCCGGCTTCGGCTGAGCCGCTGGTGACCGGCGCGGTGCAAAACCTGGACCGGCTTGCCCAGCAATTCACGCTGGGCCAGCTCACGGTGCGCTACGGCAGCGCCACATTCTCGGGCGGCATCGACGCCTCCACGCTGGCCGAGGGCGCCATCGTCCGCGTGCGCGGCAGCGCTGCGCCGGTGCTGGGCACTTTCACTGCAAGCAAGGTGCAGGGCTGGTACGCGGTGCCCACGCAGAACGCGGCCGCGGTGCAGCTGGCGGGTGTCATCACGAACTACGCCGGGCTCAATGCCTTCAAGGTGCTGGGCACGGCCGTCGATGCATCGAATGCGCTCGTCACGGGTGGCCCGGCAAGCTCGGTCGGCAACGGCGTCAAGGTGGAACTCGACGGCTTCATGACCAATGGCGTGCTGGTGGTGAAGAAGCTGCGCATCCGCTATGTCCCCGGCACGGGCGGGCCGGTCGTGTTCACTGTCATCGGCCCTGTTACCAACTATCAATCCGCTTCCGACTTCAAGGTGAAGGGACAGCGCGTGAATGCCAGCGGCTCCGCAACGGTATTCGAAAACGGCACGATCGCCGATCTCGCCAATCTCCCCCCCAATCGCCAAGTCTCTGTGGTGGGCGACACGGTGGTCGACGGCGTGCTCATCGCGAACCGCGTCACATTCCTGACGCCCTGAACAGGCCGGCCGGGCCGCACCCCGGGAACTCGCGCAGGCCTCCGGGGTACCAACCTTCCAGGGCCGGCGCAACTCGCCTGCCCTGGCAGGCATGAAGGAAACGGGAGCACAAGAGAAGAGCACGGGCGCGGCCGTTCTCGGCAGGCTGCGCTGCGCCGCCCGGGCGCTCGTCTTTGCGGCGCTTGCAGGCGCGCTCGCCACCTGCTGGGCCGAAGACCCAATGGGCCTGCGCCAGGCTTTCATGGAACAGGTCGATCGCCGGCTCGATCCGCCACCCGACGAAGTGCAGCGCTACGGCAACCTCGCGCGCGATGAACTCAGGCGCGCGGGCATCGCCGAGGAGCCGCCCCAGTACGCGCTGCTGGTGGACCGCAGCGCCTCGGTCCAGGCCCTCTTCGTCTTCTGGCTGCCGGCCGGCGCCGCGCCCGTGCTGATCGGGGCAGCGCCGGTATCGACCGGGCGCCGCGGCGGGTTCGAGTACTTCGAGACGCCGCTGGGCGTGTTCGACCACTCGGTGGCAAACCCCGATTTCCGCGCGGAGGGCACGCGCAACGAATTCGGCATTCGGGGCTATGGCGAAAAGGGAATGCGCGTGTTCGATTTCGGCTGGCAGCAGGCGCGGCGCCTGTGGGGCCGGGGCGGCACGAGCACGATGCGGCTGCAGATGCACGCCACCGATCCCGACCGGCTCGAGGCGCGGCTGGGCAGCGTGCAATCGAAGGGCTGCATCCGCATTGCGGCCAGCCTGAACCGCTTCCTCGACCGCCTGGGCGTGCTCGATGCCGACTACCTCAGGGCCAAGGCCGAGGGCAGCGCGCCGTGGGTGCTGCCGCCGGACCAGGCGCCGGTCGAAGGCGCGGGGCGCTATCTCATCGTCGTCGACACCGGCCGCTCCGAACGGCCCGCCTGGTCGCCGCCGCCATCGCCGAAGCCCGGCCCGTTGCCCACGGGCGCCGATTCCGCGCCCTAAGCCGCAGGGCCCAGCCCGATCGGCGCGGGCACGATGTTCACGATGCGGGTGAAGAGCGCTTCGTACTCCCGCTCCGGCCGGTAGCCGGTGAGCGGATCGCGGTTGCGTCCGAACGCCTCGTCCAAGTCGCGCCAGTCCTCGGCAGTCAGCACCTTCTCGGCGAGCGGCAGGATCTCGCGCTCCTCGATCGCCATGTGGTCCAGGTAGAAGTCGACGTACTGCCCCATCGCGCTTTCGAAGGCGGCCCGCCGCGAGTCGCCCAGCATCTCGAAGGCCAGCATCGCGTGCTCCACGTTGCGGATCTTCCGCTCGCCCCAGGCATGGTCGTTGTCGAGCCGGTCCATCAGCTCGCGCGAGATCGGCGTGCGGGCGCGCAGCTTGGGAAACAGCAGCTCGCTCTCCTTGCGGTGGTGGCGCTTTTCCGGGAATTCGTCCACGTAGAACAGCATGGCGCGCAAGGCCGCGAAGTCGGGCGGGGTTCCCTTGCGGCGGTGCTGTTCGAGCAGCATGATGATGGAGCGCAGCATGGCGGCAAGCGCCGCATGCTCCTGGCGAATGATGCGAACGGTGGCGTGGGTCATGGATGGCTCCTGTGCGTACCCGAGGATCGCGGGTCCGGGCCTGCACAGGCTTGCTGCAGATCAAACGCGATGCATCCCGTGCGGACCTTTTCGCCCGCGAGAACGCCTTCGCTTGATCCGCATCAAGCCGCGCCTCGCACCGGCCCGGACACTGGCCGCATACCCACCTCAAAGCAAAGCGAGGACACCATGTACCAGCGAATTCTTGTTCCTGTCGATGGAAGTTCGACATCCAGCCATGGCCTGGGCGAAGCGATTCGCCTTGCCAAGGTCACCGCAGGGCGCCTGCGCCTGATCCACGTCATCGACGAGCTCTCCTTTGCCCTGGCAATGGACGCCTATTCGGGCCGCACGGGCGACTGGCTCGATGAACTGCGCGCCGCCGCCGCCAGGCTGCTCGAGGAAGGCAAGGCAAGGGCCGCCGCCGAAGGCGTCGAGGCCGACTCGGTGCTGTGCGACAACTTCAGGGGGGCCGTTCCCGACCGGGTCACGGCCGAGGCGGCTTCATGGCCCGCCGACCTGATCGTGCTGGGAACGCACGGCCGGCGCGGCCTTGGCCGCATGGTGATGGGCAGCAGTGCGGAACAGATCCTGCGCAGCGCGAGCGTTCCGGTGCTGCTGGTGCGCGCGCCCGAGTCGCATGCCAAGGCGGAAGCGGCGCGCTTCACCATGCCGGGCGGCGCGGTGGCGAGCCAGTAGGCAGGCCGGCCGGGTGTCTACCCGTCCAGCGGCACGCCGCCGCCGAAACGGCTGGTCCACTGGTCCAGCAGTTCCTGCTGGACGGCCTTGGCCGACTGCTGCCAGGCAGCCAGCATTCCCCACTGGACCTGCTGCGCCCGCAGCACGCTCGCGCCGCAGGCCGCCTGCCAGTCGAGCAGGGAGCGAAAGTAGGCATCGGTCCATGCCGATGCGGGTGTTGCGGGAACGTTGCTGTCCATGCTGTTCTCCTGGGTTGTCCGGAAATGGAATCATGTGGGGCGAGCCGGGTCGGGCGCCGCGATGCAGCCGCGTCGAGCACATCCTATCGAGCGGGCGCGGTCCGCGCAAAAGCCGGCGCGAACTCAAAAAAGACCCGCAGGCCACATCGGAATTGCGCCGCGACGGCAAGGTGCGAAGCGTGTGCACCGATAGTGGAAGCCGCTCCTCTTTGTTTTTCTCTGTCTTTTCTTCTTCGAAAGGTTTGAGATGAACCCCGATATTCAACTCAGGCACGAGGTCTTCGCCCAGCTGAACTGGGACCCGGCGGTGTGCAGCTGCGATGTCGACGTGCGCGTGGCCGACGGCGTGGTCACCTTGCATGGCCAGCTGGCCAGCGAGGACCTGAAGAGCGCCGTCGAGCGCGCCGTGCGCCGGGCCGAAGGCGTCACGCTGATCGTCAACCGGCTGACCACCGCGGAATGCGCGAACAATGACTGAGCACGACGACTTCGCGTTGCTGGACGCCTGGTGGCGCGCGGCCAACTACCTGTCCGTGGGCCAGATCTACCTGATGGACAACCCGCTGCTGCGCGAGAAGCTGAGCCTTTCGCACATCAAGCCGCGGCTCTTGGGCCACTGGGGCACGACGCCGGGCCTCAATTTCGTCTATGCGCACATGAACCGCGCCATCGCGGCGCGCGAGCTCGACGCCATCTTCATCGCCGGCCCCGGCCACGGCGGCCCGGGCGTGGTTGCCAACACCTATCTCGAGGGCACCTACAGCGAGGTCTACCCCGCCATCGGCCAGGATGCCGACGGCATGAAGCGGCTCTTCACGCAGTTCTCGTTCCCGGGCGGCATTCCGAGCCACGTGGCGCCCGAAACGCCGGGCTCGATCCACGAAGGCGGCGAGCTCGGCTATTCGCTGCTGCATGCCTACGGCGCGGTGTTCGACAACCCCGGCCTGCTCGCCTGCTGCGTGATCGGCGATGGCGAGGCCGAAACCGGTGCGCTCGCGGCAAGCTGGCACTCCAACAAGTTCCTGAACCCCGAGAGCGACGGCGCCGTGCTGCCGATCCTGCACCTGAACGGCTACAAGATCGCCGGCCCCACGGTGCTCGCGCGCATTCCGGACGAAGAGCTGGCGCAACTGCTGCGGGGCTACGGGCACGAGCCGTACTTCGTTGTCGGCCACGAGCCCGCGCAGATGCACCGGCTGATGGCGGCCGCGCTCGACAAGGCGCTCGACGGCATCGACGCCATCCAGGCCGATGCCCGGAAGAACGGCTTCCGCGAGCGGCCGCGCTGGCCGATGATCGTGCTGCGTTCGCCCAAGGGCTGGACCGGGCCGCGGCAGGTGGACGGCGTGCCGGTCGAGGGCACCTTCCGCGCGCACCAGGTGCCGCTCACCGGCTTTGCCGCCAAGCCGGAGCATGTAGGCCTGCTCGAAGACTGGATGCGCAGCTACCGGCCCGAGGAATTGTTCGACGAAGGCGGCGCGTTGCGCCCCGAGATCGCGGCGCTGGCGCCCAAGGGAGCGAGGCGCATGAGCGCCAATCCGCACACCAACGGCGGCCTGCTGCTCCGGGACCTGGCCATGCCGCCCTTCCGCGAGCATGCGGTGGCGGTGGCCACGCCCGGCGCCGCGGATGCGGAGGCCACGCGCGTGGCGGGCCAGTTCCTGCGCGAGGTGATGCGCCGCAACGAGGCAGCGCGCAACTTCCGCGTCATGGGGCCGGACGAAACCACGTCGAACCGGCTGGGCGCGCTGTTCGAGGTCACGGCGCGGACTTCCACCGCCGAGATCCTCCCCGGCGACGACCATGTGTCGCCCGAAGGCCGCGTGATGGAGGTGCTGAGCGAGCACCTGTGCCAGGGCTGGCTCGAAGGCTACCTGCTCACCGGGCGCCATGGCTTCTTCTCGTGCTATGAGGCCTTCATCCACATCGTCGACTCGATGTTCAACCAGCATGCCAAGTGGCTCAAGGTGACGCGCGGCATCGGCTGGCGCCGCCCGATCGCCTCGCTCAACTACCTGCTCACCAGCCATGTCTGGCGGCAGGACCACAACGGCTTCAGCCACCAGGACCCTGGCTTTCTCGACCACGTGGTGAACAAGAAGGCCGAGGTGGTGCGCGTGTACCTGCCGCCCGATGCCAACACGCTGCTGTCGGTGGTCGACCATTGCCTGCAGAGCCGCAACTACGTGAACGTGATCGTCGCGGGCAAGCAGCCGGGCCCGCAGTGGCTGGACATCGAATCCGCGGTGCGCCACTGCACCGTGGGCCTGGGCATCTGGACCTGGGCCAGCAACGACCAGGATGCCGTGCCCGACGTGGTGATGGCCTGCGCCGGCGACGTGCCTACGCTCGAGACGCTGGCGGCCGTCGACCTGCTGCGCAGGATGCTGCCCGAACTGAAGGTGCGCGTGGTGAACGTGGTCGACCTGATGGCGCTGCAGTCGCCCGATGCGCATCCGCACGGCCTGCCGCATGCGGAGTTCGACGCCATCTTCACCACCGACCGCCCGGTGGTCTTCGCGTTCCACGGCTATCCCTCGCTGGTCCACCGGCTCACCTACAAGCGCACCAACCACGACAACTTCCATGTCCACGGCTACTGCGAGGAGGGCACCACCACCACGCCGTTCGACATGACCGTGCTCAACCGGCTCGACCGCTTCCACCTGGCGGCCGACGCCATTGCGCGCGTGGAGCGCTTTCGCGACAGCGCGGGCCATGTACAGCAGCATCTGCGCGACAAGTTGCTGGAGCACCGCGCCTACGTCACCGTGCACGGCAAGGACATGCCGGAGATCGAGGACTGGCGCTGGGCGGGCTGAGCCGGCGCGCCGCTCAGCGGCACCAGTCGGCGATCCGGTGGCCGAGGTCCGCCCAGAGCGCCTGCAGCGCCACCGCCGCCAGCAGCACGCCCGCCAGGCGCGCGCCCCAGGCCTGGAGCCGGCCGGTGCCGCCCCAGCGCAGCCGCTGCCACAGCCACGGCGCCAGCACCAGCGAGATGCCGCTGCCGATGGCAAACAGCACCATCGCGAGACCGCCCTGCAGCGGCCCGTTGCCCAGGCTGGCCAGCAGCAGCGCCGAGTAGAGCAGCCCGCAAGGCATGGCCACCCAGAGTGCGCCCGCGGCCAGCAGCCCCAGCGGCGTGCCGCCGGCCAGCGGGCGAAGGCGCGCTTCGAGCGTTCGGCCGACGCGCTGCGCCCATACCGGCTGCCGGCCCGCGACGGCCAGCATGGCGCCCCATGCGAACACGAACACATGCAGCAGCATCCACAGCGGCCTGAGCGCGGCGACCTGCGCGCTGGCCTGGGCCAGGCTGTCCACGCTTGCGGCCGCAATGGCGCCCGCGGCGGCGTAGCTTGCGATGCGGCCCACATGAAAGGCCGCCGGCGCCGCGAAGGCAGTGTTGGCATGGCCGCCCGCCGCCGCCGGCACGATGCGGATCACCGCGGCCGAGGCCACGCCGCACATGGCCACGCAGTGCGGGCCGCCTGCCAGGCCCATCAGCAAGGCGGCCCACGCGGTCTGCATGCTCAGACCACGCGCGAAAAGCGCGTGCGGTTCTCGCGGCAATAGCGGTCGAACACCATGGCGATGGCGCGCACCACGAACCAGCCCTCGGCCGTGACCTCGATGTCGTGGTCGCTGACCCGCACCAGTCCCTGGGCCACAAGCGGCCCGAGCGCCGCGAACTCGGCCGCGAAGTAGTGCCGGAAGTCGATGCGGTGCGCCTCGCCGATGGCGTCGAACACCACCCGCCCCCTGCACATCACCGCCATGATGACCGCGCGCCGCAGCACGTCGTCGCGCGACAGCGCAAGCCCGCGGACCACGGGCAGGCGGCCCTGGCCGAGCAGGTCGTAGTAGGTGTCCAGCGTCTTGGCGTTCTGGCTGTAGCTGGCGCCGATGCGGCCGATGGCGGAAACGCCGAGCGCCACCAGGTCGCCCTGCGGCTGCGTGCTGTAGCCCTGGAAGTCGCGCTGCAGCCGCCCCTGCCGCTTGGCCACCGCCAGCGGATCGTCCGGCAGCGCGAAGTGGTCCATGCCGATGTAGACGTAGCCCGCATCGCTGAGCGTGGCAATGGCGCGCGAGAGCATCCGCACCCGCGCGGCGGCGTCGGGCAGTTCGTCCGCGGCAATGCGCCGCTGCGGCTTGAAGCGTTCGGGCAGGTGTGCATAGGCGTAGAGCGCGATGCGGTCGGGCCGAAGCTCGCAGACCTGGGCCATGGTGCGCTCGAAGGACCTGTCGTTCTGGCGCGGCAGCCCGTAGATCAGGTCGGCGTTGATCGACTTGAATCCCAGCGCGCGCGCATCGGCCATCAAGCCGAACACCTGGTGCGCGGGCTGGATGCGGTGCACGGCCTTCTGCACCTCGGGGTCGAAGTCCTGCACGCCGAAGCTCAGCCGGTTGAAACCCAGCGTCGCCAGGCTGGCGAGCCGCGCGGCATCGACGGTGCGCGGATCGATCTCGATGGACCATTCGCCGCCGGGGACGAAGTCGAAGGATTCGCGCAGCATGGCCAGCAGTTCGCCCAGCTCCGCGTCGCTCAGGAAGGTGGGCGTGCCGCCGCCCAGGTGCAACTGGCTCACGGCGGCGCGGCGGCCCAGCTGCGCGGCCTGCAGCCGGGTCTCGCGCGCCAGGTAGGCCAGGTACTGGGTGGCCCGCTCATGGTGCCGCGTCACCACCTTGTTGCATGCGCAGTAGTAGCACAGCGATTCGCAGAACGGAATGTGCACGTAGAGCGACAGCGGCGGCGCCGAAGCGCCCGCATCGCGCCGCTCGCGCAGCGCCGCTGCGTACTCGTCCGCACCGAAGGCTTCGATGAACCGGTCGGCCGTGGGATACGAGGTGTAGCGCGGGCCCGCAACGTCGAACTGCCGCAGCACGGCAGCCGACAAGGGGGCGGCATCTGGAAGCCCCGTGGAGGCGGTGCAAGGCTGTGTCATTGCGGACGCTCGGGAAGATTGCGGGGCAGCGGCAAGGCCTCGGCCGGTGTCGCCGCGTGGTTCCTGCCGTTGACGGCGGGCATCAGTGTCTTGTCCGCCAGGGCCTTGTTGATTTCGACGCCGCGGCGGTAATAGTCTTCCGACACCAGCGGGTCGGCGCCGCCCCAGGCAACCCAGAAGGTCACGAAGCTTGCGACCACCACCAGCGCCGGGCCGGCAATCACCATCCACAGCAGCGGGTGGCGCCACCATGCATCGCCGGCAGCCGGCGGATCGTTCGTCGTTGCATTCATCTTTCGTCTCCTTCAGCGCGGCACCAGGAAGACCGCTTTCTCCGACACCTGAAAACCGCCGCGTTCGTCCCGGATGTCGAAGTGCACCGTGTGCGAGCCCGCGGGAACCGCGCCGTAGGGCACCTGCAGCCGCACCGCGACCCAGCGCGACTGCGCCGCACCCACCGCGACCGCCGCGCCGGGCGAGACGGTCAGGCCCTCGATGCCGTGGGCGGCAATGCGGTAGTCGCGCGGCTCCTCGGTGGCGTTCATGATCTGCAGCCGGTAGACGTTCTCGAGCGGGCCGTCCTCGACGATGCGGGCCAGCGAGGCGCGGTCGCGCACCACGTCCACCTTCAGCGGCGTGCGCGCCACGAGGCTCGCGAGCAGCCCGACGACCAGCAGCGACAGGATGGCGCTGTAGACCAGCACGCGCGGACGCAGCACCCGGCGCAGCAGCTGGCGGCGCGACCATCCGGCCTCCATGCCGTTCTGCGTGTCGTAGCGGATCAGCCGCGGCGCATAGGCCATCTTCTGCATCACCGTGTCGCAGGCATCCACGCACAGGCCGCAGCCGATGCATTCGTGCTGCAGCCCCTGGCGGATGTCGATGCCGGTCGGGCACACCTGCACGCACAGCCCGCAGTCGATGCAGTCGCCCAGCGCCATGCTGCGCGGGTCGATGCCCTTGCGCCGGGGCGCGCGCGGCTCGCCGCGCTTGGGGTCGTAGCTGACGATGAGCGTGTCGCGGTCGAACATGGCGCTCTGGAAGCGCGCATACGGGCACATGTACTTGCACACCTGCTCGCGCATGAAGCCCGCGTTGCCATAGGTCGCAAAGCCGTAGAAGAACACCCAGAACACTTCCCACGAGCCCATCCGGGTCTGCAGGAAGGCCATGCCCAGCTCGCGGATCGGCGTGAAGTAGCCCACGAAGCTGAAGCCCGTCCACATGGCGATGCCGATCCACACCAGGTGCTTGAACCACTTCTTCACCAGCTTCTCGAGCGACATCGATTCCCCGTCCAGCCGCATGCGCGCGGTGCGGTTGCCCTCGATCCGGTGCTCCACCCACATGAAGATCTCGGTGTAGACGGTCTGCGGGCAGGCATAGCCGCACCACAGCCGCCCGGCCACGGCGGTGAAGAGAAAGAGCGCCAGCGCGCTCACCACCAGCAGCCCCGAGAGGTAGATCAGGTCCTGCGGATACAGCACCAGGCCGAAGACGTAGAAGCGCCGCGCGGCCAGGTCGAACAGCAGCAGCTGCCGCTCGCCCCACTGGGCCCACGGCAGGCCGTAGAACAGCAGCTGGGTCAGGAAGACCATGCCCCAGCGCCAGCGCGCGAACATGCCGCGCACGGTGCGCGGATAGATCTTCTTGGAGGCCTCGTACAGGCCCACCGACTCGCTCTCGGCCGGCGCGATCGGAATGATCTTGCGCGTGCCGGGGCCGGCCTGGGCCGATGCGGCGGAAACGGGAGCGGATGGATCCATGGTGATGGCCTGGCGGCGTCAGGGCCCCGTGGCAGGGTTGGAAAGTCCCCACACATAGGACGCGAGCAGCTTGATCTGCGCCTCGGTGAGCCGGCCTTCCTGCGCGGGCATCTCGCTGTGCTTGCCGGCATTGACCATCTGCACGATGGCCGCCTCGCCGTAGCCATGCAGCCAGGTCTTGTCGCTCAGGTTGGGCGCGCCCACCGCCTGGTTGCCCACGCCGCCGATGCCGTGGCAGGCGGCGCACACCGTGAACTTTGACTTGCCGAGGCCGGCGCGCACCGAATCGTGCGGCGCACCTGAAAGGCTCAGCACGTAGTTCGCCACGTTCTTCACGTCGTCCTGCGTGCCCACCGCCGCGGCCATTGGCGGCATCGTGCCGATGCGGCCCTTGGTGATGGTCTCGGCGATCTTCTCGGGCGTGCCGCCGTGCAGCCAGTCCTTGTCGGTCAGGTTGGGAAAGCCCTTGCTGCCGCGCGCATCGGAGCCGTGGCACTGGGAACAGTTGTTCATGAACAGGCGCTCGCCGATGGCCATGGCCTTGGGTTCGCGCGCGATGTCTTCCATGGTCATGCCGGCGTAGCTCGCGTAGACGGGCGCCAGCGCCGCGGTGGCCTTGGCCACGTCCTCTTCGTACTCGCTCCGGGTGCTCCAGTTCGCCTGGCCGCTGAAGCTGCCCAGGCCCGGAAAGACCACCAGGTAGCCCACCGCGAAGACGATGGTCAGCACGAAAAGGCCGATCCACCACATGGGCAGCGGATTGTTGGACTCGCGCAGGTCCTCGTCCCACACGTGGCCGGTGGTGTTGTCCGCATCGGAAGGCACGCGCTTGCGGGCCGTGAGCCACAGCAGCAGCATGCATCCGAGGATGCTCAGCACCGCGCCCGCGGCAACGTAGTTGGACCAGAAGTTGTTGACGAAATCGCTCATCGTGGGCCCCTTTTGTTCTTCAGTCCTGCTCGAACGGCAGCTGCGCGGCTTCCTCGAAGCGCGGCGCGTTGCGGCGGGCATAGGCCCAGGCCACGATGCCGAGGAAAAGCACGAAGCACGAAACGGTGGCGGCAACGCGCAAGGTGGTGATGTCGATCATGGTTCGGTGCTCCCTACTTGAGCGCGAGGCCCAGCGATTGCAGGTACGCCACGGTGGCGTCCATCTCGGTCTTGCCGCGCACGTCGTCGGCGGCACGGGCGATCTCCTCGTCCGTGTAGGGCACGCCGACCTGGCGCAGCGCACGCATGTGGCGCGGAACGGCATCGGCATCGACCTGGGTCTTGTCCAGCCAGGCATAGGCCGGCATGTTCGATTCGGGCACCAGGTCGCGCGGGTTGTTCAGGTGGATGCGGTGCCATTCGTCGCTGTACTTGCCGCCCACGCGGTGCAGGTCGGGGCCGGTGCGCTTGCTGCCCCACTGGAACGGATGGTCGTAGACGAACTCGCCGGCCACCGAGTAGTGGCCGTAGCGCAGCGTCTCCGAGCGGAACGGCCGGATCATCTGCGAGTGGCAGTTGTAGCAGCCCTCGCGCAGGTAGACGTCGCGGCCGGCCAGCTGCAGCGCGGTGTTCGGCTTCAGGCCCTGGATCGGCTCGGTGGTCGACTTCTGGAAGAACAGCGGCACGATCTCGACCAGGCCGCCGATGGCGACGACCACGAGGATCAGCACGATCATCAGCAGGTTGTTGGTCTCCACCTTCTCATGGGTGAAGCCGGTGCTGGAGGGGGTCTTTTGCGTCATGGCGCTTCCTCAGGCGTGGGCAATGGCAACGGGGGGAATGGCGGCCTGCATGGAGCGCCCGGAGATGACGGTCATCCACACGTTCCATGCCATCACCAGCATTCCGGCCAGATACAGCAGGCCGCCGGCCAGCCGCACCACGTAGAACGGGAAGGTGGCCTTCACGCTCTCCACGAAGGTGTAGGTGAGCGTGCCGTCGGGATTGATGGCGCGCCACATCAGGCCCTGCATCACGCCGGCGATCCACATGGCGGCGATGTACAGCACGATGCCGATGGTGGCCATCCAGAAATGCGCCTCGATGGCCTTCACGCTGAACATGGCGGTGCGGCCGTACATGCGCGGGATCAGGTAGTACAGCGAGCCCATGGTGATGAAGCCCACCCAGCCCAGCGCGCCGGAGTGCACGTGGCCGATGGTCCAGTCGGTGTAGTGGCTCAGGGCGTTGACGGTCTTGATCGACATCATCGGACCCTCGAAGGTCGACATGCCGTAGAACGACAGCGCCACGATCAGGAAGCGCAGGATCGGGTCGGTGCGCAGCTTGTGCCAGGCGCCCGAGAGCGTCATCACGCCGTTGATCATGCCGCCCCAGCTCGGCGCGAGCAGGATCAGCGAGAACACCATGCCCAGCGACTGCGTCCAGTCCGGCAGCGCCGTGTAGTGCAGGTGGTGCGGGCCGGCCCACATGTAGGTGAAGATCAGCGCCCAGAAGTGGACGATGGAGAGCCGGTACGAATACACCGGCCGGCCGGCCTGCTTGGGGATGTAGTAGTACATCATCCCGAGGAAGCCCGCGGTGAGGAAGAAGCCCACCGCGTTGTGGCCGTACCACCACTGCACCATCGCGTCCTGCACGCCGGCATAGGCCGAGTAGCTCTTCATCCAACCCGCCGGAATCTCGGCGCTGTTGACGATGTGCAGCAGCGCCACCGCGATGATGAAGGCGCCGTAGAACCAGTTGGCCACGTAGATGTGGCGCACGCGGCGCATGCCGATGGTGCCGAAGAACACCACCGCATAGGCCACCCACACCACCGCGATCAGGATGTCGATCGGCCATTCGAGCTCGGCGTATTCCTTGCCCGTGGTGTAGCCCAGCGGCAGGCTGATGGCGGCGGCCACGATCACCGCCTGCCAGCCCCAGACCACGAACGACGCGAGCGCCGGCGCGAACAGCCGGACCTGGCAGGTGCGCTGCACCACGTGGAAGCTGGTGGCCATGAGCGCGCAGCCGCCGAACGCGAAGATCACCGCGTTGGTGTGCAGCGGCCGCAGCCGCCCGTAGCTGAGCCACGGGATGCCAAGGCTGAATTCGGGCCAGGCGAGCTCGGTGGCGATGATCACGCCGACCAGCATGCCGACCACGCCCCAGACCACGGACATGAGGGCGAGCTGCCGTACGGCGGTGTCGTCGTAGACCGCTGCGGGAGGATGGGGTTCTTGCATCGTGGTGCCTCTTGATGGACTGCGGGCAGTGTCCCCGCGCCCTCCTCCCGAGGGTTTGATGCAGATCAATCGCCGCGCAGGATGCGGTCGCCTTCGATCTCGATGTCTTCGAACTGCCCGCGCTCGATGGCCCACCAGAGGCCGCCAAGTATGGCGAGCACCAGCACGACCGACAGCGGGATCAGCAGGAAGAGGATGTCCATCAGCGCACCGCCCTGGCCTCGGAAGCTGCGGGGGCCGCGAGCCGCGCCGCATTGAGCACCACCACCAGCGAACTCGCCGCCATGCCCAGCCCGGCCAGCCAGGCGGGCAGCCAGCCCATGACGGCCAGCGGCACGCACAGCGCGTTGTAGCCGGCCGCCCATGCCAGGTTCTGCCGCACCACGCGCAGCGTTCGCCGCGCCTGCGCGATGGTGCGCGGAATGGCCGCGAGCGCATCGCCCGGCACCACGAAGTCGGTCCGTGCGCGCGCGAGCGGCACGGCGCGCCCGAAGGCGAAGGAGGCATTCGCGCGCGCCAGCGAAGGCCCGTCGTTCAGGCCGTCGCCCACCATCGCCACCTGCCGGCCTTCGGCCTGCAGCCGCCACAGGACCGCGAGCTTGTCCTCGGGCGTGCAGCCGCCCTGTGCGAATTCGATGCCGGCGCGCGCAGCGATCTCCCGCGCGGCGCTGTCGCGGTCGCCCGACAGCAGGCGCACCGTGACGCCTTCGGCCTGCAGCGCCGCCACCGCGGCGGCGGCGTCCCGGCGCAGCTCCTCGGCCAGCACGAAGCTCGCGATCCAGCCCTGCTCGTCGCTCAGGTGCACCTGCGGCGCCTCGACCTGCAGCGGCGCCACGCCGCAATGGTTCGCCGAGCCCAGCCGCACGCGCCGCGCCGGGCCGCCGGCATCGCCGCTTCGGCGCAGCAGGCCTTCGAGCCCGAGACCGGCCAGCTCAGTCGGTTGCGTGACCTCCCAGCCGGGCGGCGCGCGGAACTGCGCATTCCATGCATTCACCAGTGCACGCGCGCCCGGATGCAGCGAGTGCGCGCCGAGCGCGGCGCCGATCTCCAGCGCATCGCCCGGGCGCAAACCCTGGCGGCAGTACACGCGTTCCAGGCGCGGCGTGTCGCCGGTCAGCGTGCCCGTCTTGTCGAAGATCACCGTATCGACCGAGGCCAGCGCCTCCAGCGCCTGCAGGTTGGAGGTCAGCACGCCGCCGCGCGCCAGCGCGCCCGCGCTCGCAAGCATGGCGGCCGGCGTGGCGAGCGAGAGCGCGCACGGGCAGGTCACGATCAGCACCGCCACCGCCACCATCAGCGCGCGGCCCGGGTCGGCATGCCACCAGAAAGCCGCGGCGCCGGCAGCCGACACCAGCACCAGCACGAGAAACGGCCGCGCGATGCGGTCGGCGAGCTGGGCCAGGCGCGGCTTGCCGAGCGCGGCGCTTTCCATCAGCCGCACGATCTGCGCGAAGCGCGTGCCCTCGCCCACCGATTCGATGCGCAGCTGCACGGTGGCCGAGAGGTTGTGGCTGCCCGCCAGCACGCGCTCGCCGCGCGCCCGCGCCACGGGGCGGGATTCGCCGGTCAGCAGCGCTTCGTCGGTGCTGGTGCCGCCGTCGATCAGCACGCCGTCGGCCGGAAAGGCCTCGCCCGGGCGCACCCGCACCACGTCGCCCGCGGCCAGGCGCCGCACCGCCACGCGCTGCCAGCCGCCATCGGCCCCGAGCCGCTCGACGCCATCGGGCAGGCGGTTCATCACGGCCTCGAGCGAGCCGGCCGTGCGGTCGCGCAGCCGCGCCTCGAGCCAGCGGCCCGTGAGCAGGAAGAACACGAACATGGTCAGCGAGTCGAAATAGACCTCGTGTCCCAATGCGCCCGCGCCGTCGAAGGTGGCCGCGGTGCTGACCGCGAACGCAATGGCGATGCCGAAGGCGACCGGCACGTCCATGCCGATGCGCGCATGGCGAAGGTCGCGCCACGCACTGCGAAAGAACGGCCCGCAGGAGAAGAACAGCACCGGCAGCGTCAGCACCCAGGAGGCCCAGCGAAGCAGCTGGGCGGCGTCCGGCGTCATTTCCCCGGGCTGCGCGATGTAGGCCGGGTAGGCGTACATCATCACCTGCATCATGCAAAAGCCCGACACCAGCCAGCGCCAGAGCGCGAGCCGCAACTCGCGCGAACGGCGCTCGCGTGCGGAGCCGTCGGCGGCGGGCACCAGCCGGTAGCCGGCGGCCTCTGAAGCCTCGAACCAGCGCGAGGGCCGCGTCTGCGCGGCGGACCACAGCACGCGGGCACGCTGGCTCGCGGCATTCACCTGCACCTCGAGCACGCCCGCGACGCGCAGCAGCGCGGCCTCCACGGCGAGGCCGCAGCCCGCGCAGTGCATGCCTTCCACCGCCACCTGCGATTCCCAGCGCCCCGTGCCCGCATCGCCGCCATCGAGCGCATGGCCGAAGGCGGGCCATTCGGCGGGATCGTCGAGCACCTGCCACGCCTCACGGGGTGCCCGTGGGAGCGCGGCGGCCGGGGAAAAGGAGGCGAGCGCGGCTTGCATCGGGCAAGGCTAAGGGCCGGCCAGGCGCGCGCATTTGATCTGCATCAAGCGGCGCGGGTGGCTGCCTGCCTAAGCTCGCGGCACACGTCTCCGGAAAGAAAAACCATGTACAAGCGCATTCTCGTGGCCACCGACGGCTCCACGCTCTCGAAGAAGGCGGTCACGAGCGCGATCGCCCTCGCGAGCCGGCACGATGCCGACCTTGTCGCGCTCACCGTGGTGCCGCGCTACCCCAAGAGCTACTTCGACGGCGCGATGTCCTTCTCGCCCGAAGACATCGCCCGGGTCGAGAAGCAATGGGCCGACAAGGCACAGGACATGCTCGACGCCGTGGCCGCGCGCGCGGTGGCGAGCGGCGTGCAGCTGAAGACCGCCATCGCCAACTCGGACCTGGTGGCCGAATCGATCGTCGCCGCCGCAAAGAAGCACAAGTGCGACCTGATCGTCATGGCCTCGCACGGCCGCAAGGGCATCAAGCGGCTGCTGCTGGGCAGCGAGACGCAGCACGTGCTGACGCACTCCACGCTGCCCGTGCTGGTGCTGCGCTGACCGCGCGGCGGGCCTCAGCTTCAGGCGGCCTGCATCGAGCCCGCGCCGAGCGCGTCGTTCTCGGCGTCGCTGAGCCAGCGGCGCTTGTCGCGCAGCGGCGGCGCGCCGAACATGCGGCTGTACTCGCGCGCGAACTGCGACGGGCTCTCGTAGCCCACGCTGTGCGCCGCGCTCGACACGTCGGCGCCGGCCATCAGCATCTGGCGGCGCGCTTCCTGCAGGCGCAGCTGCTTCTGGTACTGCAGCGGGCTCATGGCCGTCACGGCCTTGAAGTGATGGTGGAACGACGACACGCTCATGTGCACTGCGCGCGCCATGTCCTCGATCCGCAGCGACTGCGAATAGTTGATGCGCAGCGCGCTGATCGCCTTGGCGATGCGCTGGGTGTGGCTGTCCTGCAGCGCGATCTGCCGCAGCCGCGCGCCCTCCCCGTTCACCAGCAGGCGGTACATGATCTCGCGCTTGATGAGCGGCGCCATGATCGGCACGTCCTCGGGCGACTCGACCAGCCGCAGCAGCCGCAGCACCGGCTCGAGCACCGGCATGCCGATGCGGTTGACGTACATGCCGCGGGAGGCAGGCGCATTGGCCTTCGCGGGCAGCTTCTCGTCGCCGATGAGCTTGCCGATCTCGTCGATCGCCAGTTCCAGCCGCACGCCCAGGTAGGGCTCGTTGTCGCTCGTCAGGCGCACCTGGCCGCACACCGGCAGGTCGACCGAGGTCACCAGGTAGTGCATCGGGTCGTACACATAGATGTCGTCGCCCACGATGATCCGCTTGGAGCCCTGCGCGATGAGCCCGAGCGCCGGGGTCGCGAAGGCATGCTTGGGGCCGTCGGGCTTGCTGATGCAGAACACCTGCAGGCCGGCCACCGGCGTTTCCACGGTGCCGTCCTGGCCGCGCGTGATGCGGTTGATCAGCGCGACCAGTTCCTTCCTGGCTTCGTCGAGTTCGGGCTCCAGCGGCATCGGCTGGGCAATGGCGGCAGCGATTTCGGGTGTGTCTTGGGGCATGTTCGGGGGGCCTTGTCACGGATGGGGCCGCGGTGGCGGCCGGCGTGGAGGATCGGGTGGTTCAAAGCTTAGCGCCACGCCAACGAATCTGCACGGCCCGTGCAGGAGGTCTGGAGAAATAGGCAAGGACTTTGCAGGAACGCGCTCGCCATGCCCGGCGCCGCGGCCGGATACTTTTGCGGACGGCGGGGGCTTTCCGGCCTCCTTCTTGCGCCACCCATCCAAAGGACATCTCTCATGCAGTACCGCAAATTCGGCCGCACCGGCCTGTTCGTTTCCGAACTCTGCCTCGGCACCATGACCTTCGGCGGCGCCAGCGGCATCTGGGGCCAGATCGGCAACCTCCAGCAGTCCGAGGCGGAAGGCCTGGTCGGCCGCGCGCTCGACGCCGGCATCAACTTCATCGACACCGCTGACGTGTATTCCGAAGGGTTGTCGGAAACCATCACCGGCCAGGCGCTGAAGAACCTCAAGGTGCCGCGCGAGAACGTGGTGGTCGCCACCAAGGTGTTCGGCGAGACCGGCAAGACCGCCAACGCGGCCGGCGCCTCGCGCTACCACATCATGGACGGCGTGAAGGCCAGCCTCAGGCGCCTGCAGCTGGACCACATCGACCTCTACCAGATCCACGGCTTCGACCCCGTCACGCCCATCGAGGAAACCGTGCGCGCGCTGGACAACCTGGTGCAGCAGGGCCACGTGCGCTACGTGGGCGTTTCCAACTGGGCGGCCTGGCAGATCATGAAGGCGCTGGGCATTGCCGAGCGCCAGGGGCTCGCGCGCTTCGAATCGCTGCAGGCCTACTACACCATCGCGGGCCGCGACCTGGAGCGCGAACTGGCGCCGATGCTGCAGAGCGAAAACCTCGGCCTGATGGTCTGGAGCCCGCTGGCGGGTGGCCTGCTGAGCGGCAAGTACGGGCGTGGCACCGAAGCCGAGAAAGGCAGCCGCCGCACCAGCTTCGACTTTCCGCCCGTGAACGTCGAGCGTGCCTACGACTGCATCGACGTGATGCGCCAGCTGGCCGAAGCGCGCAAGGTGTCGGTGGCGCAGATCGCGCTTGCGTGGCTGCTGCACCAGCCGGTGGTGACCAGCGTGATCGTCGGCGCCAAGCGCGTCGCGCAGCTGGACGACAACATTGCCGCCACCGCGATCCGGCTCTCCGCCGACGAGCTGGCCGAACTCGGCAAGGTGAGCGCCCTGCCCTCCGAGTACCCCGGCTGGATGCTCGAGCGCCAGGGCGGCGCGCGGGCGAAGCGGCTGGCTGAATCAGGCCAGCGCGGCTGAGCGGCTGAGCTCGGCCGGCGTCGCCGGGTGGCTGAACTCGGCCAGCTCCGCCGACCGGCGCGCCGCGTAGGCCGCCGTGGCGCGCAATGCGCGCAGGTCGAGGTGCCGCGCGGCGCTGGCCGCCGAGGGTTCGGCCAGGTGCGGCACCACACCGAGCAGCGGCGCACCGAGCCGGCCGCGCAGCGTCTGCAGATTGGCTTCGGGCGCCAGCATGCCCGGTTCGATGGTGCTCGCGATCCACCCCGCCAGCACGAGCCCGCGCGCGCGGATCGCCTCCGCCGTGAGCAGCGCGTGGTTCAGGCAGCCCAGGCGCAGCCCGACCACCAGGATCACCGGCAGTCCCAGCGCCACGGCCAACTCGGCGCTGTCGAGGTCGTCGCCGAACGGCACGCAGAAGCCGCCCACGCCTTCGACCACCACCGCGTCGGCGCACTGCGACAACGCCGCGAAGGCCGACAGCAGCGGCGGCAATTCGATGCGCACGCCCTCCTCCCTTGCCGCCAGATGCGGCGACATCGGCGCGCGCAGCAGGTACGGGCAGCGCAGGGCCAGCGGCGCATCGACATTGCCGGCCGCGCGCAGCTGCTCGACGTCATCGTTGCGCCAGGCGCCATCGACCAGCTCCAGCCCTGCGGCCACCGGCTTCATGCCGACCGCGCGCAGGCCCGAGGCGGCCAGCAGGCTCAGCATCGCGCTGCTGGCCAGCGTCTTGCCGACGCCCGTGTCGGTGCCGGTGACGAACCAGCGGCGGTGTGCCGTGGGTGCACGCAGCGCGGCGCTCATGCGGCCTCTTTCCACGGCCGCGCCAACGCATCGCCCAAGGCATCGAGCAGCCGCGCCACATCGTCCTCCGAGTGGCTGGCCGACAGCGTGATCCGCAGCCGCGCGGTGCCGGCGGGCACTGTCGGCGGGCGGATCGCGCCGACGCGCAAACCGCGGGCATCGAGTTGCGCCATCGCCTGCATCGCGCGCGCGTTGTCGCCGACGACCAGCGGCTGGATCGCGGTGGGCGATTCGGGCAGCCAGGCGCTGCCGTCCGCCGGCAGGATCGCCTCGAGGCCGCGGCGCAGCTGGGCGATGCGCGCCTTCAAATGGGCGCGGCGCAGGTCGCCTTCCTCGCTTTCGATCAGCGTGAGGCTCGCGAGCAGCGCATGCGCAATGGCCGGCGGCGCGGCGGTGGTGAAGATGTACGGCCGCGCGCGCTGCACCAGGTAGTCGATGACCGTGCGGTGCGCCGCCACGAACGCGCCCGACACCCCGGCCGCCTTGCCCAGCGTGCCGACGAGCACCAGCCGCTCCGAGCGCAGCCCCATGGCCTGCAGCACGCCGCGACCCGTGGCGCCGAGCACGCCAAAGCCGTGCGCATCGTCCAGCACCAGCCAGGCGTCGTGGCGCTCGGCCAGCGCGAGCAGCTCGGCCACGGGCGCGATGTTGCCGTCCATGCTGAAGACCGCATCGCTCACGATCAGCTTGACCGGCGCATCGCAGGCGCCGAGCTGCGCATCGAGCGCGGCCACGCCGCAGTGCGGATAGCGCTCGACCCGCGCCTTGGCCAGCCGCGCCCCGTCGATCAGCGATGCGTGGTTGAGAGACTCCGAAAAGATCACCGCCTCCGCGCCGCCGAGCGCCGACAGCACCGCGAGGTTGGCCATGTAGCCCGTGCAGAAGAACAGGCTCTGCGCCTCCGGGATGAACGGCGCCATCCAGCCGGCCAGCCGCTCCTCGAGCTCGGCGTGCGCGCGCGAGTGGCCGAGGATCAGGTGCGACCCGCCGCTACCCGTGCCGTAGCGCGCCGCGCCCTCGGCCAGTGCGGCGGCCAGCGCCGGATGCGCGGCCAGGCCGAGGTAGTCGTTGCTGCTGAAGCCGAGCATGGTGCGCGGCGCGCCCGCGCCGGCCAGCGTCAGCGATTGCCCGGGTGCGCAGGCGGTTTCGGCGATCTGCCGGCGGCGCCGCAGCGATTGCGCGTCGAGCGCCGTGATCTCGTCCTGCAGGCGTTCAAGCAAGCGCGGCATTGCGGCCTCCTTCCTCTGCGTGGGCGGAAGCGGCCACCGCTTCCAGCGTGGCCAGGGTGCCGTCGACCAGCCGGTCGATGTCGTCGTCGCCGATCGCGTAGGGCGGCATGAGGTAGACGGTCGGGCCGATCGGGCGCATCAGCAGTCCGTTTGCGCGTGCGGCCAGGTGAAAGCGTTCCGCGAACCGGGCGCCGGGCTCGCGCACGTCGAAGGCCGTGATCATTCCGCGCTGGCGCAGGTGATCGACGGGCATGCCGTGCAGCCCCTCGCGCAAGCGGCCGATCAGCCGCTCGGCGCGGGCGCGGTTGCGGCGCAGCGCGTCCTCGTGCTCGAACAGGTCGAGCGTGGCCAGCGCCGCGCGGCAAGCCAGCGCGTTGCCGGTGTAGGAATGGGAATGCAGGAAGCTGCGCGCCACGTCGTCGTCCACGAAGCCCTGGTAGATCGCATCGCGCGTCATCACCAGCGCCAGCGGCAGGTAGCCGCCGCTGATGCCCTTGGACAGGCACAGGAAGTCGGGCCAGATG
Organism: Variovorax sp. V116; assembly: GCF_041154435.1. NCBI lineage: Bacteria > Pseudomonadati > Pseudomonadota > Betaproteobacteria > Burkholderiales > Comamonadaceae > Variovorax > Variovorax sp. V116. Next base: position 2,824,667 of record NZ_AP028661.1, on the reverse strand, counting down.
CCGGCCTGCTCGCAGGCGAAGAAGCTGCCGGTGCGCCCGCAGCCCACTGCAATCTCGTCGGCGATGAGGTGCACGCCGTAGCGGTCGCACAGTGCCCGCACGAGGCGCAAGTAGTCGGGGTCGTGCATCGCCATGCCGGTGGCGCATTGCACCAGCGGCTCGACGATCACGGCGGCGATCGATGCATGCCGTTCGGCCAGCAGCGCTTCGAGCTCGGCCGCGGCACGGCGCGCCACGGCAGCGGCGTCTTCGCCCGACCGCGCGGCCCGGGCGTCGGGCGATGCCACGAGGTGCGCATTCGCGAGCAGCGGCGCGTACGCGTCGCGGAACACCGGCACGTCGGTCACATGCAGCGCGCCCAGCGTTTCGCCGTGGTAGCCCTGCCGCAGCGCGACGAAGTCATGCTTGCCGGCGCGGCCCGCATTGCGCCAGGCATGAAAGCTCATCTTCAACGCGATCTCCACCGCCGAGGCGCCGTCCGAGGCATAGAAGCAATGGCCCAGCGCATGGCCGGTCAGCGCGGCGAGCCGCTCGGCCAGCTCGACGGCCGGCGCGTGCGTGCAGCCCGCGAGCATCACGTGCGAGAGCGTGTCGAGCTGGTCCTTGAGCGCGGCGTTGATGGCCGGGTGCGCATGGCCGAAGAGATTGACCCACCACGAGCTCGTTGCGTCGAGGTAGCGGCGTCCGTCGTGGTCGAACAGCCAGACGCCCTCGCCCCGCGCGATCGGCAGCGGCGGCACCGCCTCGAGCCGGATGCTCTGCGTGCACGGATGCCAGACGTGGCGCCGGCTGCGCTGCTGCCAGCCGGCGTTTTTCGATGCGGCGGGCATCGAGGGAGAAGCAATCGTTGGCGGCATCCGCGCATTCCTTTGGGGCAAGGCGCGGGATCGTATCGGCGCCCATGCGGCGCGGCAAACCGCCGGTGCGGGCATCGGAATGCGGGCACTTGAACGACGTTGGCCGGGGTAGCACGCCCGTTCGGACCAAGGCCGCGCAACAGGGCGGCATCGTGTACGGAGGCGGGTCCGCAAGGCCAATGCAAGTTGTCTTGGCGGCGACAAAGATTTTTGCGGAGTATCGAGTTCTTACCTTGATCGAGGGGGTGGTTGGCGTGATCGGACAGCCTGGTGGCAGATATCGGCTATCGGCAAATTCCGCGCCCCACCGTGCCTGCGCATGAGGCTTGGACGACGCCCGCGGTGGGCCAATTCCGACACCGGCGGGCAGGCACCGCGCGGACAAATGAATGTCCATCCATTCATCATTCATTCGAAGGAGCAGCCCATGTCCAAGACGAACCCCAACACGCCCGACGAGCGTGGTTCGTTGCCTCCCCAGCACAACAAGGCCGGCCACCAGAGCCCGACACCGCGCAACGAGCCGCGCCGCACCACCGAGAGCCGCCACGACCGCGAAAGCCACGTCGGCGGCAGCAACCAGAGCCAATCGCGGCGTGGCGGCGCCGGCGGTTCCACGCATTGACGAGAGCGGCCTGAAGGCCGCCGAACTGCCCGAGCCGGCAACATGTCCCATCGCAACGAAGCCACGGCCGCGCTGAAGGCGCTCAGCGTGGCGACCGATGCCTGCCGCGAATGCCCGCTGGGCGCGCATGCGACCCAGTCGGTGTTCGGCGAAGGCCCGGTCGGCGCGGCGCTGATGGTGGTGGGCGAGCAGCCCGGCGACAAGGAAGACCTGGTCGGCCGCCCCTTCGTGGGCCCGGCCGGCAAGCTGTTCGACCGCGCAGTGGCCGAGCTCGGCTGGTCGCGCGAGAAGCTCTACGTGACCAATGCGGTGAAGCATTTCAAGTACGAGCCGCGCGGCAAGCGCCGCATGCACAAGACCCCGGGCCAGCGCGAAGTGGATGCCTGCCACCACTGGCTCGAAAGCGAGATGGAGCTCGTGCAGCCGCGCGCCTACATCGCGCTCGGCGGCACGGCTGCGCGCTCACTGCTCGGCCGGCCGGTCGCGGTGATGAAGGAGCGCGGCCAGTGGGTCGAGGATGCCGCAACAGGCCGCCGCGTGCTGGTCACGCTGCATCCCTCCGCCCTGCTGCGCGGCGATCCGCTGCAGCGCGAAGCGGCTTGGGAAGCCTGGCTCAAGGACCTGTCGATGGCTTCGGAGCTGATGAAGAAAGCCGGGGCCAGGCGCCCGGCCGAAAAACAGCCCGCCGCAAAAAAGCCGGCCGCAAGGCCCGCCGCAAGTCACGCGCGCCGCCGCGTGCGCATGGTGATGGAATAGCGCAGCGCCTCGGTCGGCGCGATGCTGTGCTGCCAGGCCCAGCGCGCTTCGCCGCGCAGCATGTAGATGGAGCGCGGCTCGATCAGCAGCTGCAGGCTCGCAGGTGCGCTGGCGCTGGCCGGCGGGTAGGGACGCAGCTGCATCACTGCGTCGCCCTGCAGCGAAACGCCCACGATGTCCTCGAAGTCCGGCACGTCGCGGTGCCAGCCGAGCGGCGTGCCGGGCCGGTATTCGGAGATCAGCATGTGGGCGAAATCCTCGGGCGCCATGCCCATCCACGCGGCCACCCGCGCACGCAGCGGATGAAGCGCGGGCGGCATGGCCGCGCCGGGACGCAGCCGCTTCTTGTCGAAGTCGTAGCTGCCGCCAAAGCTGATGCCGCGGCGGCGCGCGGTGTATTCCTTGTAGCGCATCTCGCGCAGCTCGAAGCCCTGCACGAGCCGCAGCAGCTCGGCTTCCTCGGCGCGCGTGAGGAATTCGCGCTCGTAGCGCAGGCCTTCGACGGCGGCCGCGGGCGCCTCGCCGAACAGGTCGGGCTCGTCAGCGAACTGGATGTGCCTGGCTGAGCGCATCGATGCTCTCTCCTTCGCCCACGTGTGCCGGGCCGCCCAGGCGCAGCTCCCACCAGGGCGGCAGCAGCTGCCGGATCTCGGCGCGCGCAAAGCGGTCGTCCAGCAGGTGCAGCACGCCGCTGTCCTGCTCGGTGCGGATGACGCGGCCGGCCGCCTGCACCACCTTTTGCAGGCCGGGATAGAGGTAGGTGTATTCGTAGCCCTTGCCGAAGCGCGCCTGCATGCGCTCGCGCGTGATCTCGTTGAGCGCGTTGTGCTGCGGCAGGCCCAGGCTCGCCACGAAGGCGCCGATCAGCCGGCTGCCGGGCAGGTCGATGCCTTCGCCGAACGCACCGCCGAGCACGGCAAAGCCGATGCCCCGGCCGCCCTCCTCGAAGCGTGCGAGAAAGCCGTGGCGGTCGGCCTCGGCCATGCCGCGCGTCTGGGCCCACACGGGCACGCCGGGGTGCCTGGCCAGGAAGGCCGCGCAGGCTTTTTCGAGGTAGTCGAAGCTGCTGAAGAACGCGAGGTAGTTGCCCGGCATGCGCTCGAACTGCTCGCCGATGATCCCGGCCACGCGAGCGAGCGAGCCCGCGCGGTCGCGAAAGCGGGTCGACACGTTCATGGCCACCTCCACGCGCAGCTGCTGGCTGCGGAATGGCGAGGCCACGTCGAGCAGCATCGTTTCCGGCGGCAAGCCGAGCGCGTCGCGGTAGAACTCGAACGGCGACAAGGTGCCCGAGAAGCAGGTGCACGATGCGGCGTCCGCGAAGCGCGGCTCGAGGAACGGCGCCGGCACCAGGTTGCGGATCGCGAGGCTGCGCTGCTGCTGGTCGTGCGCGGGGCCCAACGTGCGCTCGAAGACCGAATGGTCGTCGAAGGCGTCGGCCAGCCGGGCGAACTGCAGCGCATCGAAGAAGAAGCGCTGCAGCGGGCCCTGGGCCGCGTCGGGCGTGGCCGCGAAGTACTCGCCCATGGCCGTGTTGGCGGCCTGCAGCGTGCGCGCGAAGCGCTCGGGAATCTCGTCGGCGGTGTCGTAGGGCTCGGCCTGCGCCTGCTGCACCGTGTCCCATTCGCGGTACAGCCGGCCCAGCGCGCCGCGCACCGAGGCCGGCGCCACGCGGTGGGCCTCTTCGAGCGCGAGGCCGTCGAGCCGCGCCGTGTACATGCCGCGCGCGCGCTCCAGCAGGTTGTGCGCCTCGTCCACCAGCACCGCCGCGCGCCATTCGGCATCCTTCATGGTGGCGTAGAGAAAGGCGCTGCCGTCGAAGTAGTAGTTGTAGTCGCCCACGATCAGGTCGCACCAGTGCGCCATTTCCTGCGCGAGGAAATAGGGGCACACGCTGTGCGCCAACGCAATTCTTCGCAGCGCCGGCCGGTCGAGCCGGGCGGCCTGCGCGGCTTCTTCGCGCGCGGCGGGCAGGCGGTCGTAGAAGCCCTTGGCCAGCGGGCAGGCATCGCCGTTGCAGGCCCGGTCGGGGTATTCGCAGACCTTTTCGCGCGCGGTGAGTTCGAGCACCCGCAGCTGCGCGCAGTTCTTGCCCAGCACGCCGACGGCCTCCAGCGCCACGGCCCGGCCCGAGGTCTTGGCGGTGAGAAAGAAGATCTTGTCGATCTTGCGCGCGGCCCGCGCCTTCAGCAGCGGAAAGATGGTGGCCAGCGTCTTGCCGATGCCGGTGGGTGCCTGCGCCATCAGGCAGCGCGCGTTTACGGCGGCGCGGTAGACGGCTTCGGCCAGTTCGCGCTGGCCGGGCCGGAACGAGCCGTGCGGAAATTCAAGCCGGCCGAGCGCATGGCCGAGCGCCGCATGGTGCGCGGCCTCGCTCTGCGCCCAGGCGCTGTAGCGCTCGCACAGCAGTTCGAAATGCGCCTGCAGCGCGGCCCGCGTGTGCTGCTCTTCCAGCACGGTTTCGTCGCCGGTGCCGAGGTCCAGATAGACCAGCGCCACGGTGATGTGCTCGTAGCCGTGCACCTCGCAGAGCATCCAGCCGTAGCAGCGGGCCTGCGCCCAGTGCAGCGCCCGGTGGTTGCCGCGGATGGCGTCGAAGTCGCCGCGGAAGGTCTTGATCTCCTCGACGCGGGGTTCGCGCGGGTCGTGCCCGTCGGCACGGCCGCGCACCTGGAGCGCGCCGCAGCGGGAGACCAGCGGCACCTCGCTTTCATAGCCGTCGCCGCGCCGGCCCTGCACCAGCGCATGGCCGGCCATGCCTTCGAGCGCGCTGGGTGCAGGCACGAAGCGCAGGTCGAGGTCGCCGGCCTTGGCACCGAAGGCGCACAGGGCCTTGACGGAGACGGCGCGGGCATCGGGCGCGTCTTCGGTCGGCGGGGTGGAAAGGTCCGTGGTCACGGCTGATGCTGTATAAAACAACAGTATAGCGAGACCACCGCACCGGGGGCAAAGGCGGTATCGGGCCTTTCTCCGACACCCGGCGCTCCAGAATTCGGCAAAACTTCAAAAGTTTTGCTTACAAATCTTGTTCGAATGAAAACGCCGACCGCGATCGACCCCGACGACTTCGACCGCCAGCTGAGCCGCAATCTCAAGTGGCCGCTGCTGGGCGGGGTGATCGGCGCGCTGGTGTTCGTCAGCCTGATCGTGTTCCTGCTGTTCACCATCAGCCGGGTCGAGCAGAGCGACCGCGTGACGCGCAGCGCCAGCGAGCTGCAGGGCCGCAGCATCGACATGGAAACCGGCCTGCGCGGCTTCCTGATCACCGGCGATGAAAGCTCTCTCGAGCCCTACCACCGGGCGCTGCCAAGAATCAAGAGCGACACCGCCGCGCTTCGCGAGCTGGTGCTGGACAACCGGCAGCAGGCGCAGCGTGTCGAGCGCATCGCAGCGCTGCAGGAGGCCTGGAACGGGTTCGCAGAAGACCTGATCGCGCTGCGCCGCGCCGGCGGCAACTACCCGCAGGCGGTGCGCCAGGGCCGGGGCAAGCAGCTGCGCGACGACATGCGCTCTGAATTCACGGCCTTCATGGACACCGAGGAGGGCCTGCGCTACCAGCGCAACGAAGAGGTCAACCGCACGGCCTGGCTGGTGGTGGCCGTGTTCCTGCTGTTCACGCTGGTGTTCACCGGCATGGTGGCCTACTTCGGCCGCCGGCAGCTGGTGCGGCTTTCGGACAGCTACGACGCGGTGCTGCGGGACCAGGCCGAGCATGCCGAGCGGCTGGCGCAGCAAGCCTGGCTGCGCAGCGCGCAGACCGAACTGGTGGGCGAGCTGGTGGGCGAACTCAATGCCAACGACCTGGGCCGCAAGGTCCTGGCCTTCTTCTCACGCTACCTGGGCAGCGCGGTCGGCGCGCTGTACGTGCGCGAGCGGCAGGGCACGCTGCGCCGCGCCGCGAGCTACGGCTTCTCGATGGAAGCGGAGGCCTCGCCGCAGGTGTTCTCGCCGACCCAGAGCCTGGTTGGCCAGGCGGCGGCCGAACGGCGCCGCATGCTCGTGGAGCCGATCCAGGCCGACTACCTGAAGGTCAATTCGGGCCTGGGCGAAATGGCACCCACGGCCGTGCTGCTGGTGCCCGTGTCGAGCGACGGCGTGGTGAACGGCGTGGTCGAGCTCGGACTGCCGGCCGTGCCCGATACGCGGACCAACGAACTGCTCGACCTGGTGGCCGAGGACATCGGCGACTCGCTCGCGGCGGCGCGTTACCGCGAGCAGCTGCAGGACGCGCTGGCCGAAACGCAGCAGCTGAACGAGGAACTGCAGGTGCAGCAGGAAGAGCTGCGCACCGCCAACGAGGAGCTCGAGGAGCAGTCGCGTGCGCTGCGGGCTTCGCAGGCCATGCTGGAGAACCAGCAGGCCGAGCTGGAGCAGACCAACAGCCAGCTCTCCGAGCGCACCGAGGCGCTCGACCAGCGCAACGCCGCCCTGCGCCGCGTGCAGCGCGACCTGGAAGACCGCGCCGACGAATTGCAGCGCGCCAGCCGCTACAAGTCGGAGTTCCTGGCCAACATGTCGCACGAGCTGCGCACGCCGCTCAACAGCGCGCTGATCCTGGCCAAGCTGCTCGCCGACAACCCGCAGGGCAACCTGAGCCCCGAGCAGGTGAAGTTCGCGGAATCGATCTACGCGTCGGGCAACGACCTGCTGGTGCTGATCAACGACATCCTCGACATCTCCAAGGTCGAGGCCGGCAAGCTCGAAGTGGTGGTCGAGGAGGTGGCGCCGGGCAAGCTCGCGCAGAGCCTGGAGAGCACCTTCAGGCCGCTGGCCGCCGAGAAGCAGCTGGCCTTCCGCCTGGAAATGCAGCCCGGCACGCCCGCCACGCTGGCCACCGACCGCCACCGCGTCGAGCAGATCCTGAAGAACCTGCTCTCCAATGCGATCAAGTTCACCAACAGCGGCGAGGTGGCACTCACGGTCTCGGCGGCCGCGGACGGCGGCGCGGTCTTCGCGGTGAGCGATTCGGGCATCGGCATTGCCCCCGAGCAGCAGGAGCTGATCTTCGAAGCCTTCCAGCAAGCCGACGGCACCACCAGCCGCCGCTATGGCGGCACCGGCCTGGGGCTTTCCATTTCGCGCGACCTCACGCGCCTCCTGGGCGGCACGCTCACGCTGCAAAGCCAGCCCGGACAGGGCAGCACCTTCACGCTGCAGCTGCCGGCCGCGGCGCCGCAGGCCTTGCCACAGGCTTCGCAAAAGGCCTCGCAGCATGCAGCTCGGCCCCCTGCCGCGGCGCCCGCCAGGTCCGCAGCGGCGCGCGCGCCCTTCCCTGCTGCGCACGCCACGCCCGCGGCACCCTCGCCGCCGGCTGCCGTGCCGCCGCCCGCCTTTGCCGACGACCGCACGCTGCCGCCCGACCAGGTGCGCCGGGTGCTCGTGATCGAGGACGAGCCGCAGTTCGCGCACATCCTCTACGACCTGGCGCATGAGCTGGGCTACCGCTGCCTGGTGGCCCATGGCGCGGCCGACGGCTTCGAACTGGCGCACCAGTTCCTGCCCGATGCCATCCTGCTCGACATGCGCCTTCCCGACAGCACCGGGCTCGGCCTGCTGCAGCGCCTGAAGGATTCGCCGCAGACGCGCCACATCCCCATCCACGTGGTCTCGGCCGCCGACGACGCGCAGGCCGCCGCCCTGCACATGGGCGCCATCGGCTATGCGCAGAAGCCGGCCACGCGCGCCGAGCTGACGCAGGTGTTCGCCCGGCTCGAGGAAAAGCTCACGCAGAAGGTCAAGGCCGTGCTGCTGGTCGAGGACGATGCGCTGCAGCGCGAAAGCGTGATCCGGCTGATCGGCGACGAAGACATCGAGATCGCCGCCGTGGGCTCCGGCGAAGAGGCGCTCGAACTGCTGCGCAGGCGCGTGTTCGACTGCATGATCACCGACCTGCACCTGCCCGACATGCAGGGCAGCGAGCTGCTCAAGCGCATGGCGTCGGAGGAAATCGTCTCGTTCCCGCCGGTGATCGTCTACACCGGGCGCAACCTCACGCGCGGCGAGGAAGCCGAGCTGCAGCGCTATTCGCGCTCCATCATCATCAAGGGCGCGCGCTCGCCGGAACGCCTGCTCGACGAGGTCACGCTGTTCCTGCACAAGGTCGAGGCCGAGCTGTCCAGCGAGCGCCAGGGCATGCTGAAGGCGGCGCGCGGGCGCGACCGCATCTTCGAGGGCCGCACCATCCTTTTGGTGGACGACGACGTGCGCAACCTCTTCGCGCTCACGAGCGCGCTGGAGCAGCGCGGCGCCGCGGTCGAGATCGGCCGCAACGGCCGCGAGGCGCTCCAGAAGCTCGACCAGGCGCGCGAGATCGACCTGGTGCTGATGGACGTGATGATGCCGGAGATGGACGGCCTGGAGGCCACGCGCCGGCTGCGCGCGGACCCGCGCTTCGAGAAGCTGCCCGTGATCGCCATCACCGCCAAGGCCATGAAGGACGACCGCGAGCAGTGCCTGGCCGCGGGCGCCAGCGACTACCTGGCCAAGCCTGTGGACTTGGAGCGCCTGTTCTCGCTTCTGCGCGTGTGGATGCCCAAAATGGAGCGGCTGTGAACCCCAATGCCGCATCCCTGCCCCTGCCATCCGCGTTGAGCAACACGGAGATCGAGCTGCGGCTGCTGATGGAAGCCATCTACCTGCGCTACAGCTACGACTTCCGCAACTACACCGTGGCTTCGCAGAAGCGCCGCGTGCTGCACGCGCTCGCGCAGCTCGGGCTGCCGAGCATCTCGGCATTGCAGGAGAAGGTGCTGCGCGATCCGCTGCTGTTCGGCCGGCTGCTCGAATTCCTGACGATTCCCGTGAGCGAGATGTTCCGCGACCCGGCCTACTTTCTCGCGCTGCGCCGGCACGTGGTGCCGATCCTGCACACCTATGCGTCCCTCAAGGTGTGGGTGGCGGGCTGCAGCACCGGCGAGGAGGTCTTTTCGCTGGCGATCCTGCTGCGCGAGGAAGGCCTGCTCTCCCGCACGCAGATCTATGCCACCGACATCAACCCCGCTTCGCTCGAGAAGGCGCGCCAGGGCATCTTCCCGATCGAATCGATCCGCGGCTACACGGCCAACTACCAGCGCGCCGGCGGACGCAGTTCGTTCTCCGACTACTACACCGCGGCCTACGACGCCGCGCGCTTCGACCCGGCGCTGTGCGCCGACGTCATCTTTGCCGACCACAGCCTGGCCACCGACAGCGTCTTTGCCGAGACGCAGTTCGTGTCGTGCCGCAACGTGCTCATCTATTTCAACCGCGAGCTGCAGGACCGCGCGCTCGGCCTGTTCCACGAGTCGCTCTGCCACCGCGGCTTCCTGGGCCTGGGCGCGAAGGAGAGCATCGACTTCTCGAGCTATGCCGGGCGCTTCGACGCCCATTCGCAGCCGGAGCGCATCTACCGGAAGGCCACATGAAGCCGGATGCCCGCCCCTTCCCTGCGCGGCGCGTCGAGGCCGTGGTGGTCGGCGCGTCCGCGGGCGGCATCGAGGCGCTGCTGGCGCTCCTGCACGGCATTCCACCGCCGTGGCGGCTTCCGGTGGTGGTGGTCCTGCACCTGCCCGAAGGCCACCAGAGCCACCTGGCCGAGATCTTTGCCGAGCGGCTGCACATGCCGGTGCACGAGGCCGCCGACAAGATGCCGGTCGCGCCCGACAGCCTGTACTTCGCGCCGCCCGGCTATCACCTGTCGATCGAGCGCGACCGATGCTTTTCGCTCAGCTGCGAGCCGCCCGTGCACTTTTCGCGGCCATCGATCGACGTGCTGATGGCCTCGGCCGCCGACGCCTACGGCCCCGCGCTCGCCGGGTTCCTGCTCACGGGCGCGAACGACGACGGCGCCGAAGGCCTGTTGCGCATTCACATGGCCGGCGGCCTCACCGCCGTCCAGGACCCGGAGGAAGCCCAGATTCCCACCATGCCCAGGGCAGCCATTGCCCGCCATTCCCCCGATCACGTGCTTGCCCTGCGCGAGCTTCGCACATTGCTGCTGCAACTGGAGTCCGCCCATGCCCATTGACGTCGAAAGCAAGCTGCTGATCGTCGATGACCTGCCCGAAAACCTTCTTGCGCTCGAGGCCCTGATCCGCGGCCCGGGCCGTGCGGTGTACCGCGCCTCCTCGGCCGAGGAGGCGCTTGCGCTGCTGCTGGACCACGAATTCGCGCTGGCCATCCTCGACGTGCAGATGCCCGGCATGAACGGCTTCGAGCTGGCCGAGCTGATGCGCGGCACGGAGCGCACGCGGCACATCCCGATCATCTTCGTGACGGCCGCGGGCCGCGATTCGAACTACGCCTTCCAGGGCTACGAAAGCGGCGCGGTCGACTTCCTCTACAAGCCGCTCGATCCGCATGCCGTCACCGGCAAGGTCAACGTGTTCGTCGACCTGCATTGCCACCGCAAGGCGCTGCGGCACGAAATGAATGCGCTCGCGGTGGCCAACCAGAAGCAGGAAGAACTGGTCCAGCAGCTGCGCCACACGCAGGGCGAACTCGAACGCGCGGTGCGCATGCGCGACGACTTCATGTCGATGGTCTCGCACGAGCTGCGCACGCCGCTCAACACCCTGTACCTCGAAACGCAACTGCGCCAGGTCCAGGTGTCCAGGGGCAAGCTGGAGTCCTTTGCCGCGGATCGCCTGCCCGCGATGATCGAGCGCGACCAGCGGCAGATCCGCAACATGGTGCGGCTGATCGACGACATGCTCGATGTCACGCGCATGCGAAGGGACGCGCTGTCGATCCAGCCCAAGCCGGTCGACCTGGCCGCGCTCGCACGGGCCGTGGTGGAAGGCCTGAAGCAGCAGGCCGAGGCCGCGGGCTCTGTCATTGCATTGGAAGCGCCGGGCGAACTGCGCGGCGTGTGGGACGAGTTCCGCATCGAGCAGGTGCTGACCAACCTGCTGACCAATGCACTGCGCTACGGCGGCGGCAAGCCCGTGGAGATGATGCTGTGGGAACGTGACGGCACCGCGCACATCACCATGCGCGACCAGGGCATCGGCATTGCGCCCGAAGACCAGGAGCGCATCTTCGAGCAGTTCGAACGCACCGACGACAGCCGCAAGCACGCGCCCGGCCTGGGCCTCGGGCTCTACATCACGCGCAAGATCGTGGGCCTGCACGGGGGACGCATCGAGGTGGAGAGCCGGCCCGGCGAAGGCGCGCTGTTCCATGTCGAGCTGCCGCTGCAGGCTGCCGCCAAGACTGCGACGCAAGTGCGGGCGTAGGCGCCTTCCTACTGCACGGGAGGCGATTGGCCGGGATACTGGGCGGATACAACTTGCTTGAAAGCCTTCTCCCAGTGAACGTGCTGATCGTCGATGACAACGAAGCCGCGGCAGACCTGCTGCAGGAACTCCTGACGCTGCAGGACCATACCGCCCGCTGCACCTACACGGCGCAACAGGCCATGGATGCGGCGGCTGAGGAGCGCTTCGATGCAGCGCTCATCGACCTCACGCTGCCCGACTTTCCCGGCACCGAGGTGGCGCGGCGGCTGCGTTTGGCCGCCGCGGACCGCGGCCCCCGGCTGCTGGTCGCCATTTCGGGCTTTTCGGAGGAAGAGGCGGCCGGCGGCGCCGCAGCGCAGAAGCTGTTCGACCACCATCTTCAGAAGCCCATCGACATGGGCGAACTCACCGCCATCCTGTCCGGGCCGCGCTGAGCGGGGTATTCGGCGGGCTGTCAGTCCCGGTCTTCGTATTCCCGGTCGTTGTCCCACTCGTCGCCGTTCGGCGGGCGATACGGGTAGCCCGGCCCGTAGTAGATCCGTCCGGGCGGCGGCGCATAGACGGGTGCGGGACGGTAGTACACGGGCGGCGGCGGACGGTAATAGACCGGCGGGGCCGGCGCGTAGTAGATCGGCGCCGGATAGTAGGCAGGCGGCGGAGGCGCGTAGTACGGCGCCGGATAGCCGCCCGCCCCGATCTGCACCGACCAGCTTCCGCGCGCGCTGGCCGCGCCCGCGGCGAGCAGCGCACTGGCCGCCATCGCGCCAAGGGCCATCCATTTGAAGACGGACGAACGCTTGTTTTCGAGTTTCACTGCAGCTCCCTTGAGAAGGTGCCGACGGCCAGCACTCATGGTGGTTGCAACGCCCGAGGCCCTCTGCGAGTGCACCTGCCGCCTCGCCGGATCGTTGCCAAACGTCACTGCGCGGCGTGTGCGCTCAGCCCGTGATTTCGCGGCGCGAAAGCTGCACCTCGGCGCCGGTGGTGTTGAAGGCGATGGTCGGCGCGGTGAAATCGCTCAGCGGCGCGCCCAGGCCGATTTCGCCGCGTCCGTGCAGCACGCATTCCTCGCGCCTGAGCGCCACTTCCTGGCTCGGTCCGCCGTTGCCATGAAACCGGACCCAGGTGCCGTAGGTGCTCAGGTCGGTCAGCACGCAGCTGCCATGCCGCAGCTCGATGCGCGCATGCAGCCGGGAGACCCGCGGATCGTTGACCACGAACTGCGCATCGCTCACGCGCCCGAGGTGGATCGGCAGCTCTTCGGTGCGGAAGGTGGACCGCACGTCGAGCCACGCCAGTTCGATCTGCCCCAGCGATGAATCGGGCAGCCGCAGCGGCGTCAGCGCGGCCGGCAGCGTGAGGAACGAGGTCATCTCCTCCTGCCAGTCGATGCGGTGGACGGCCGACATCTCGCTGCGCCCGCGAATGGTGATGAGCCCCAGGTCGCGGTGCCGCACAGCCGTCTCGCCCAGCTGCGCAATGGTTGCATCGGTGGCCCAGATCTGGCCCGGCCCCGCCAGGTCGCTCAGGCGCGACGCCAGGTTGACCGCATCGCCGAAGCAGTCGCCCTCGACCTCGACCACCTCGCCGCTTGCCACGCCGATCTGCAGCGCCATGCGCAGCGGCACGGGCCAGGTCATGAGGCGCTTCTGGTGATAGCGCTGCAGTTCGATCACGGCCTGCATGGCGGTGGCCGCGTTCGAAAAAAGGGCGAACACGCCATCGCCGAGCGACTTCACGACCCTGCCGCCGTGTGCCTGGCAGACGCCGCCGATCCATTGGGTCAGCCGCGTCACCGTGTCGGTGGCGCGCGCATTTCCCATGGCTTCGAAAACCCTGGAGCTTCCGGTGAGGTCTGCGAATACGACTGTGGAATTGACGTCCATGCTGTGACAGCGGCCTGCTTATATTGCTTTTGTACTCAAATCACTACAGAGGCTTTAAGTGCAACGTAAAGTGTGTTGTTTACAAACAAGAAACAGTGTTTCAGAACTTGTGAATCGGCCGTCCGAGGCTTAAGGTAGCGACCGTCCTGGCTCCCGGCAATACGCCTTTAGTCCACATGCTGCCTCTTCGTCGTTTTTTCCGCCTTCTCGGAATTCCCGGTATCGGGGCTCCCCGGGTAGGAGAGAACCAGCTGGGACGCATCCGGGCCGCCATGCTGTCGGTGCTGCAGGCGCACGGCGGGCACTCGGTCCAGCGCGTGGCGCAGCGCGTGCGCTTTGCGTCCGACGTGGAAGCGCTCTGGTACCTGCGCCAGGACGTGATGGTTGCCCTGAGTGCCATCGACGGCGAAGCCGCTGCCCGCCGCCAGATGAAAGCCATCAACAGCATGTTCAAGGGCGGCCTGCCCGGCTCGATGGGCCCGCGCGCCCATCAGCGCTTCACCCACTGAAGGATAGCGCGGCGCCGCGCGTTCAATGCGCATGGCCGTGGCTGTGGTCATGGTCATGGCCGCCATGCCGGTGGCCCCACACCATGAAGACGTCGCGCCCTTCGGCCGCCAGCTCGACCTTCGCGCCCACAGGCAGCAGCACCTTGGTCGGCACGTGCCCGAATGGCAGGCCCGTGAGCACGGGCACCTTGAGCATGGCGCGCAGCCGGTCGACCACCGCATCGAAGCCGAAGCCGCGGTCGTAGCCCGGCACCTTGCGCATGCCCGTGAACTGGCCGAAGACGATGGCGCGCTGCCTGGCCAGCACGCCGGCCATGCGCAGCTGGTCGAGCATGCGCTCGATGCGGTAGGGATGCTCGTTGGTGTCTTCGATGAACAGCACGCCCTTCTCCACTACCGGGAAATAGGGCGTTCCGAGCAGGCTCGCGAGCACGCACAGGTTGCCGCCCCACAAGGTGGCGTCATGCACGGGCTTCACCTTGAGGCCGGCATCGCGCACCGGCATGCGCCAGCCGGTGCCTTCGCCCTGCCCGCTCGCCAGGTCGTCGAAGCAGGCTTCCATGATGTCGTCCGCGCCGCCTTCGGCACCAAAGTCTTCGCCGACCGCGGGGCCGGCCCAGGTCACGGCGCCGGTCTTGGCGAAGAGTGCGCACTGCAGCGCGGTGAAGTCGCTGAGGCCGACGAATTCGGTGCCGCGCTGGATCGCCTTGGCCACGGCCTTGTACGGAATGGCGTCGAGGATGCGCGTGAGCCCGTAGCCGCCGCGTGCGATCAGCGCTATGTCGGCGCCGCTCGCGGCCGCGCGGCCGATGGCAGCGAGGCGCGTCGCGTCGTCGCCCGCAAAGCGCTGGTGCACGGCCAGCGCGGCTTCGTCGATTTCGACCTCGTAGCCCAGGGCCTTGAGTCTTGCCACGCCGCGCCGGAAGGCGGCCTTGTCGCGAATCGCGCTGGAGGGGGAATAGATGTAGATGTGTTTGCTCACGGCGTCGAGTATCCCATTGCGTTGCGCACCGCCCGGGCGAGCAGCGCAGCCTGCTGCGCATTCGGGCCGGACGACGACGCGATGGGGCCGAGCGCGCGCAGCGCGGCCTGGTAGCCGCGGTCGGGGAACGGCGCGCGCCATGCATCGCTCACCGGCTCGCCGCCTTCGGGCGCGAGCAGCACGGCCGCAAACAGGCCGCCCTTTTCGGCATGCAGCCGCGTGGCCAGGCCGGTGGCCGCGGCGCTGTGCACCAGCACCATCGGCGGCGGCTGCAGGCGGTCGAGCCATTCGCCCAGGACCTGGCAGTGCCATTCGATGCGGTGCGCCGCCTCGCGCTTGGGCTTGTCGCTCTTGCCGAAGCCGATCAGGTCGGGCACCAGCGTGCGCAGCCCGGGTGCGCCGACGAGGCGGCGAAAGAAGTAGCCCCATTCGCCCGGACCATGAAGGCAGAGGCACGCGGCGGCCGAGCCGTCCTGCGGCCCTTCGTCGAGGTAGTGCATGCGCCAGCCCTGCAGGCTGGGCAGGTCATGGACGTAGCGCGGCTCGAAGGCGTAGCCCGCGAGCGCGTCGAAGCGCTCGGGCGGTGTGCGCAGCGCATCGTCGCGCAGGGGCTGGGCCTGCTCGCGCGCCGCATCGCGGCGCTGCTGGAAGAAGCCTTGCAGCAGTGCGCTGCAATCCGCGGCCAGCACGCCGCCCTGCACCTGCGTGCGGTGGTTGAGCCGGGGTTCGGCAAAGAGGTCGAGCACCGAGCCGGCCGCGCCGGTCTTGGGGTCGGCCGCACCGAACACCACGCGCGCGAGCCGCGCATGCAGCATGGCGCCCGCGCACATGGCGCAGGGCTCGAGCGTGACGAACAGCTCGCAGCCGTCGAGCCGGTAGTTGCCGAGCGCGGCGGCGCCGGCGCGCAGTGCGTTGATTTCGGCATGGGCGCTCGGGTCGTGCTGCGCGACCGGCGTGTTGCGTCCGCTGGCCACGAGCTGCCCGTTCCTGACCAGCACCGCGCCGACCGGCACCTCGCCCGCCTCGGCCGCCAGGCGCGCCTCGGCCAGCGCGAGCGCCATCCAGTGCGCGTCGTCCATGGGCTTGGCAGCGGGCTCAGTTGTCATCCGGCATCTTGCGCGCCTGCGCCGCGGCGTCGAGCGCTTCCTTGACCTGCTTTTGCACCTGCTGGACCTGCGTGCGGGGATCGGCGGGCGCCTCGCCGGATGCGGGCGCGGCCACGCTGGTGAGCTGCTTCTTCGCCACCACCCCGGCGATCACGAGCGCCAGCAGCAGGCCGACCAGTCCGAACATGCGCATCTCAGCTTCCTTCCGCCACCGGTGCTTCGGCCGTCATGCCCAGGCGTTCCATCCACCCGGCCAGCGCCTTCTCGTCGGGCGTGCCGGCGCTGTAGATGGCATGCATGGCGGCGTGCGATTCGCGCCGGTGCTGGTTCAGCTTGACCTTGCATTGCAGTGCGCTCACGCGCAGCTCGAACCCGACGATGCCGGCCAGCATCTTGAGCTGGAACTCCTCGCCCAGGTCGCGCCATTGCTGCGCGTAGCCGGGCTCATGCTCGCCGATGAGCTTCTTGAGCAGCGCGTCCTTGGCCGCGGGCTCCTCGATCAGCCGGGCTTCGACGGTGCAGTGCACCACCAGGTAGTTCCAGGTCGGCACGCGCGCGAGGTCCGGATAGACCGAGGGCGACAGGTAGGCATGCGGACCGAGAAAAGTGGCCACCGCCTGCGGCCGCGCCTGCAAGTAGCGCCAATGCGGATTGGGCTTGGCGCAGTGGCCCAGCAGCACCAGCTGGCCGCCCTCCTGCTGCTCGGCCACCAGCGGCAGGTGCGTGACGTAAGGCAGGCCCTCGTCGTCGTTCGAGATCAGGCTGGCGAAGGGATGTGCACGCATCAGCTCCAGCGCGATGGCCGGGTCCTTGGCGTTGAATTGCGGCGGCATGTACATGGGGCAATTTCCTCGTGGTGAGGCTCCGATTGTCCCCGAGCCGTCCTATCTTGCGCGCGGCGCTTCCAGCAGCTTCACCATGGCCGTGTAGCCGCGGGCCCGCGCCAGCTGCAGCGGCGTGTTGCCCTGCCGGTCGGCCAGCGCAAGGTTGGCGCCGGCGTCGACCAGCGCGGCCAGCGTGCGCTGGTGGCGCGGGCCGCCGTCGCCCAGCACGATCGATTCGATCACCGCGGTCCAGTGCAGGTTGTTGACGTGGTCGAGCGGCGCGCCGGCCGCGATCAGCTGGCGCACCACTTCGTCATGGCCCAGGTGCGCCGCGGCAATGAGCGCGGTGCCGTCGTAGCGGCTGGTCACCTGCCCGGCCTTCGCGCCGAGCGACAGCAGCAGCGCGAGCGTCGCGGCATCGTCGGCCACCGCGGCGATGGTGACCGCGTCGTAGCGGTCGTCGTCGAGCAGGTCGAGGTTCGCGCCGGCCTTGGCAAGCAGCTTCACCGCCTCGCGCTGCCGTGCATGGGTGGCGACGTGCAAGGGCGTGCGGCCCCGCGGATCGCGCGCATCCAGATTGGCGCCCGAGGCGATCAAGCCCTTCAGCTTGACCAGGTCGCCCTGCCAGGCCGCCCGGTGCAGTCCTTCATAGGCCAGCAGCTCGGCAGCCTGCGGCGGCACCTGGGCCGACACGCCGGCCGATGCGCCCAGTCCAAGCGCAACCGCCAGCAGCCCGGACCCGATGCCGCGCTTCATCATCAGCCCAGCTGGCCCTTGACCTTCTCGATGGCCGCGTTGGCGCACTGGTCGTCCAGGTGGCCGCCCGGCGCACCGCCGACGCCCACGGCGCCGATCACTTCGTTGCCCGACTTCACCGGCACGCCGCCGCCCAGCAGCAGGAAGCCCGGCAGGTACACCAGGTTGGCGGCGCCGGGGTTCTTCTGCGCGCCTTCCATCATGGCCTGCGTCGCGCTCTTGGCCGATGCCGAGGTCCATGCCTTGCGCTCGCTCGAAGCCAGCGTGTGCGGGCCGGCGTTGTCGGCGCGCTGCACGGCGCGCACGGTGCCGGCGCGGTCGACCACGGTGGCGGCCACGTTGTAGCCGTTGGCTGCGCAGGCGGCCACGGCTTCGGCCGCGATCTGGTTGGCCAGCGCGAGCGAGATGTTCTTCTCGGTGCGCACCGCGGGTGCAGGCGTCTGGGCCTGGACGGCCGATGCGGCAAGCAGGATGGCGAGAGCGCCGAGGCGAAGGTTGGAACGCATTTTTCGTTTTCTCCAGTGGATGCAGGGTGATGGCACCGGCTGTCTGCCGGCGGCTGCGCCACTGTAGGAAACACCGTCCGCCAAGGCCATTCGTACGGCTACGCCCGGTGCTCCGTAGTTCTACGGAGCGCCCGCTTTCAGTCTTGCCCCGCGACCAGCACCGCGTAGCGCCGGATCAACTGCGCGAGCGAAACGCAGTCGAGCTTGGCGAACAGGTTGGCGCGGTGCGTCTCGACCGTTCGCGGCGACAGCGCGAGCGTGCGCGCGATCTCCTTGTTGGTGAGGCCCTGCACGATGAAGGCAAGCACCTCGCGCTCGCGCTCCGACAGCTGCGCCACGCGCTCGCGCGCCGCGTTGTCGGCCTGCGAGCGTTCGCGCGAGCGCACATGCTGGCGCACCGCCTGCTGCAGGGCCTCGAGCAGCTGCTCGTCGTCCACCGGTTTCTCCAGGAACTCGGCCGCGCCGGCCTTGAAGGCGCGGCGGCACATCTCGACCGTGCCGTGGCCGGTGAGCATGATCACCGGCTGGTCGACGCCCTGCGCCATGAGCCGGTCGAGCACCGTGAGGCCGCTGATGCCGGGCATGCGCACGTCGAGCACGATGGCGCCGACGCTCGCGCGGTCGAAGCCGTCGATGAAGGCCTGCGGATCGGCCCAGCCCTGCACCCGCAGGCCGACCGTGCCGATCAGGAGCGACAGGCTGTCGCGCACCGCCTGGTCGTCGTCGATGAGATGGATCAGCGGCGATTGCGGCTGGTGGGTGCCAGAGGCGGTGTTCATGCCATGCGCTCCGTGGACGCCGCCACCAACGGCAGCAGCAGCGTGAAGCGCGCGCCGCGCGGCGCCGCATTGGCTGCGGTGAGGCTGCCGCCCATGCCGCTCGCCAGCGTTTCGCTGAGGCTCAGGCCAAGGCCCAGGCCGCCCTCGCGCGTGCTGAAGAAAGGTTCGAAGAGGCGCGGCATGGCCTCGGGCGCGATGCCGCGTCCGTTGTCGGTCACGGTCAGCACGCCCTCCTGCCCATTGCGGCCGACCGAAACGGAAAGGCGGCGTTCGGACGCGGGCACCAGGTCGAGCGCCTGCAAGGCGTTCATCAGCAGGTTGTGCACGATCTGCTCGAGCGCCACCGCCTCGGCCTGCACGCGCACCGGCGCCTGCGCGGTGGCGTCGAACTGCGCCGCCACGCCGCGCTGCGCGAACTCGGGTGCCAGCAGGTGCATGGCGCTGCGCACCACCTCCTGCAGCACCAGCGGCTTCACGTCGCCGCCGGCTTCGGGGCGTTCGATGACACGGCGCAGCCGGCCGACCACGCCGGCCGCGCGGCGCGCCTGCTCCACGGCCTGGCCCATGGCATTGCGCGCCGTCGCCAGGTCGGGCGGATCCTCGTCGAGCAGCCGGCGCGCGGCCTGCGCATTGGCCAGCACGGCCGTGAGCGGCTGGTTCAGCTCGTGCGCCAGCCCTGCCGAAAGCTCGCCCAGGGCATTGAGCCGCGCCACCTGGCCGAGACGCAGCAGCTCCTCGGCCCGGCGCCGCGCGATGCGCTGGCGCTGCGCGGTCCACAGGCCGGACAGCAGCAGCGCCGCCGCCACGGCCCAGCCGGCGATGCCGCGCCACGGCAGTTCACCCCAGCCCACATGGCGCTCGGCCATCAGGTCGAAAGGCTGGCTCGGCGAGGCCAGGGCCTTGGTGAGGCCGAAGCGCCAGCCGCCCGCGTCCGATTGCGCCGTCCGCCCCGGCTGCAGCACGAACTGCTGCGCGCCGCGCTGCAGGCTCACGCGCACCGGGCTTTGCTTCGGGTCCATCGGCCAGTCGCGCCACGGCACCGAGCCGGCCAGGTCGATCTCGAGGGCGTAGCTGACGGGCGTCGCGCCCATCACGAGCTCGTAGCGGCCCTGCGCGAGGTCCAGTCCCGCCAGTTCGGCGCGGCGCTCGCTGCGCGAGCGCGCTTCCGCAGCGGCCAAGGCGCCGGCCTGCTTCTCGTCGGGCCAGGCCTGGTCGCGTTCGCGCCGCTGCACGCGCAGGATCGACGGATAGACCGATGGCAGGCGCTGCTCCGGGCGGTCCGCGCCGTCGCCGGGTTCGAGCAGCGCGAGCGTGGCCAGCACCGCGTCGTACTGCACCACCTGCTGGCTCATGAGCCGGTGCGCGATGCGCGCGTCGGTCTCGAAATCCTGCTGCAGCTGCGCGAGCTCGGCGCGCGCGAGCCACACCGCGCCCACGGCCGTGAGGGCCAGCCATGCCAGCCACCAGCCACCCTGCGTGCGCAACCACTGTTTCATGGCGCGGATTGTGCCCGTCGCGGCGCGGCCGCCCGATGTTGGTTGAGAATGCGGCCCCAACATGGCTGATGAAGTGCAGGACTCCCTTTTTCCCGATCTTCCGCGCCCGACCGAGGCTCCCTCCACTGTGCCGCCGGAGGCCGAGGCCGAGCCGCCCGCGAAGAAGAAGCCGCGCGGCGCCATCGTGGCGTCGGCGCCCGCCGGCCCGGCGCTGGTCGAACTGGCCGCGGCGCTCCCTCCCGGGCTGCGGCTCGGCACCTCTTCGTGGAGCTATCCGGGCTGGGCCAACCTCGTTTGGGATGGCGAATACGCCGAGGCGGTGCTGTCGAAGAGCGGCCTCGCCGCCCTCGCCCGCCATCCGCTCTTTCGCACCGTGAGCCTGGACCGCAACTTCTACCGCGCGCTCACGGCCAGCCAGTACGCGCGCTACGCGGCCATGGTGCCCGACGACTTCCGCTTCGTGGTGAAGGCGCCGAGCCTCGTGACCGACGCCACCGTGCGCGACGAAAGCGGCCGCGGCACGCAGGCCAATCCGGTGTTCCTGAACAGCGAGATCGCGATCCAGGAATTCGTGCAGCCGGCGCTCGAAGGGTTGGGCCACCGCATCGGCGCGCTGGTGTTTCAGCTGAGCCCGATCCCTGCGCAACTGCTGGCCGACCAGCCCGCGCTGCTCGCACGTATCGGCGAGATGCTCGAGGCCTTGCCCGGCCTGAAGCCGACCGCGCCCGATGCCGTGATCGCCGTCGAGGTGCGCGACCCGCAGCTGCTCTGCCCCGCCTTCGCCGACATGCTGCGCAGCGTGGGCGCCACCTTCTGCATGGGCCTGCACGCCAAGATGCCGCCGATCGAGGACCAGCTGCCGATGCTGCGCGCGCTCTGGCCCGGGCCGCTGGTGTGCCGCTGGAACCTGCACCGCCGCCACGGCCGCTTCGGCTATGAAGATGCGGAAAAGCTCTACGGCCCGTTCGACAGGATCGTCGATCCCGACCCCGAGACCCGCGAGGCCCTGGCCCGCGTGATCGCGGGCACCACCGGCGCGGGCCAGCTGGCCTACGTCACGGTGAGCAACAACGCCGAAGGCTGCGCGCCGCTGACGATCGCCTCGCTTGCGCGGGACATCGCCGGGCTGCCAAAGCGCTAACCTGCGTTGTCCTTGGCCGCCACCGTCATCTCCAGCTCCACGCTCGCATTCTTCGGCAGCGCAAAGACGCCGACGGCCGTGCGCACATGCACGCCGGCCTCGCCGAACACGCGGTGCAGCAGCTCGGAGGCCGCATCGGCCACTTCGCTCTGCTGCGCGAATTCGGCCGTGCACTGCACGAAGACGCCAACGCGCAGCACCTTCTCGATGCCGTCGAGCGAGCCGAGCTCGCGGCGCAGCAGCGCGAGGCAGCGCAAGGCGCAGATCTGCGCGGCCTCGCGGGCCTTGCCGAGCGGCACCTGGTCGCCCACGCGGCCGGTGACGACCACCGTGGTGCCCACGCGCGGCACCTGGCCGCTGGTGTAGAGCGTGCGGCCGTCGCGCACGACGGGGATGTAGTTGCCGCCGGCGACGAGCTCGCCCTCGAAGCTGTGGCCCAGCTCGGCGGCGATGCGGTCGGCAATCTGGTCTCGGGTCTGCGACGTCATCTTTGTTGGCTTCCGTTTAGTGAAGCCTCATTGTCGCCAGCCGCTCTTCGGCGAACAGATACAGATCGCACAAGCGCGATGCACAACAGACGATGCGTCACGCCTCAGGCCACCGCCCCAGCACCTCGTGGATGCCTTCGCCGACGTGGCTTTCGATCAGCGAGAACGAGTCGGCCATCCACCGGACCGGCTCGACCAGATGCGGCTCGATCTTGCGCGGCGTGTAGGCCAGCGTCATGTGGGGCGTGAAGCCGCGCTCGGGCTTGAAGCCCGCATCCGCCAGCGCCTCGCCCAGGCGCTGCCTGAATGCCGCAAGCGCCGAGGTGCCGCTGCCGCACAGCACAAAGGCCTTGCTCTGCTCGAAGCGCATGGCCTCGTCGAACACCACCTCGAACGACGGCGGCGCCACGGCGGCCGCGGCCTGCAGGGCGGCTTGCAGCTTCTCGCGCGGCACTGCCGGAAAATGCCCGAGGTGATGCAGCGTGACGTGCAGGCGATGCGCCTCGGTCAGCTTGCCTTTGAGCGCGTGCCGGTCCTTGAGGCGCGCCGCCAGCGCGGCAATCGATGCGGCATCTTCGGGGCGTGGAAAGATCGCGAAGAACAGCGAGCGCGGCAGGCGCTCCTTGGGTGGTACGGTGCGGCGCGGGCGGCGCAACGGCGGCGGCGCGGGATCGATGCCTGGGAGCAGCAGTTGTTCGGGCATGGGAGATATCGGATTCACCGGTGCATTCAAACACGGCCGGAGACCGTCGGTTGACCCGCACCCGGAACTCGGCGCATGCTGCACGGCTCTGACCTGCCATGAACGCCCTATCCGCACCCGGCCTTCCCCGGCGCACCGTCGCCGCAGCGCTCGTTGCCATGCCCGCGCTCTGGCTGGGCGCCCGCGCGCAGCCGGCGGCAAGCCGGCTCGCCACCCCTTCGCAGACCGAGGGGCCGTTCTACCCCGTGCGCCTGCCGCAGGATTCCGACGGCGATCTGCTGCGCAACGGCACGCTGGACTACCGCGGCGGCCAGCCGGCCTGGGTCGATGGCACGGTGACCGACCTGGGCGGCAGGCCGCTGCGCGGCGCGCAGGTCGAGATCTGGCAATGCGATCAGAACGGCCACTACCACCACCCCGGCGACGGCGACCGCGCCGACGCCGCCTTCCAGGGCTTTGGCCGCGTCACGGTCGGCGAAGACGGCAGCTACCGCTTCCGCACCATCCGCCCGGTGCCCTACAGCGGCCGCACGCCGCACATCCACGTCAAGGTGAAGCTCGGCACGCGCGAGCTGCTGACTACGCAGCTCTACGTGGCCGGCGACCCGGGCAATGCGCGCGACTTCATCTGGCGCAATCTTCCGCAGGCCGCAAGGGAGGCTGTCACAGTGCCTTTCGAGCGCGGGCCGGATGGCCTGCAGGCGCGCTTTCCGATTGCCGTTGCGGCCTGAAGGCGCTCAACCACGGACGCGCGGGGAATCAGGTCCGGCCTGCAAGGACGGCTTACGGCGCCGGCGCCAGGCATTGTTCGAGTCCCTGCACCAGCACATCCCTGGGCAGCTGCTTGCCGATGAAGACGATGCGGCTGTGGCGCAGCTCGCCCTCTTTCCAGCTGGAGCCGGCCTCGGTGCCCATCAGCATGTGAACGCCCTGCAGCACCACGCGGGTGTCCAGCCCGGACACTGCGATCACGCCCTTGTAGCGCATCAGGTGGGTGCCGTAGATGCGCAGGATGGCGCCGAAAAAGTCCTCCAGCCGCGCCGCATCGAAGGGCCGTTCGGCGCGAAACACGAAGCTGGAAACGTCGTCATCGTGTTCGTGGTCCACATCGGTCAGGAAGTCGGGTTCGATCTCCAGGATCGCATTCAGGTTGAACCCGCGGATGTCGAGCAGCTGGTCGATCGGCGCCTGGCCGAAATGCGCTGCGGTGATCGGCGCGCGCGCATTCATGCGCAGCAGGCGCTGCTCGAGCGCCTTCACCTCGTCGACTGGCACCAGGTCGGTCTTCGAAAGCAGGATGCGGTCCGCAAAGCCCACCTGCTCCTGGGCCTCATGGTGCTCGTCCAGCTGCGCCATCGCATGCTTGGCGTCGACCAGCGTCACGATCGCATCGAGCAAATAGGTCTGGCTGATCTCTTCATCGACGAAGAACGTCTGCGCCACGGGCGCGGGGTCGGCCAGCCCGGTGGTCTCGATGATCACGCGATCGAAGCTCGCGCTGCCGTTCTTGCGGCGCGCCGCAAGCTCGCCGAGGATGCGCACCAGATCGCCGCGCACGGTGCAGCAGATGCAGCCGTTGTTCATCTCGATGATCTGCTCGCCCTCGTCCTGCACCAGCAGTTCGTTGTCGATGCCGGCTTCGCCGAACTCGTTTTCGATCACGGCAACCTTGTGGCCGTGCTGCTCCTTCAGGATGCGGTTCAGCAGCGTGGTCTTGCCGCTGCCGAGGAAGCCGGTGAGGATGGTGACGGGAATGAGGCTCATGGATGACTTTGAGTGAAGATTGATCGGGCGCTCGGCAAGCTCAGCGCTTTGCCGAGAGCGCCGAGGCAATGGTTGTGGCGTTGTGCGCGAACAGCTTCAGGTAGGTGTCCGCCTCGGTCCCCGGTGCCGACAGCGCGTCGGAATAAAGCCGGCCGCCGACGATGCCCCCGCCCTCACGCGCAATGCGCTGGACCAGGCGCGGGTCGGAGATATTCTCGACGAACACCGCGCGCACATCCTCGCGCCGGATCTGGCCGATCAGGCGCGCAACCGAGGCGGCCGAGGCTTCGCTGTCGGTGTTCATGCCCTGCGGCGCAAGAAACTCGATGCCGTAGGCCGCGCCGAAATAGCCGAATGCATCGTGCGAGCTGATCACGCGGCGATGCTGGCGAGGCACCGCGTCGAAACGCGCGCGAATCTCGCGGTCGAGCGCCTGGAGCCGCTCGATGTAGCTCGCGCAGTGCTGCCCGATCTCGCCCGCGAATGCCGGCCGTGCCCGCGTCATTGCATCGCGCAGGTTAGCCGCATAGCGCTGCGCGTTCGCAAGGTCCTGCCATGCATGCGGATCGGGCTCGCGGCCCATGCGGCGCACCGGCACGCCCTCGCTGGCCACGGCGACGGGACCGCGGTAGCCGGATGAGCGCACCAGGCGGTCCATCCAGCCTTCGAACCCCAGTCCGTTGACGACGACCAGTTCGGCATTGGCGAGGCGCCGCGCATCGGCCGGGCTCGGCTGGAAGACGTGCGCGTCGGAGTCCGGACCGACCAGGGCCGCGACTTCGACGGCGCTGCCGCCGATCTCGCGCGCCATGTCGGCAAGGATCGAGAAGCTCGCGACGACGCGCAGCGGCCGTGGTGCGGTGGATTGCGCAAGCACTGGCAGCGGCAGCGCAACGAGCGACGCGGCGAAGAACCGGCGGCGCGCGGGGTTCGATGGAAAGTTCATGTCAGGTCTCCCGCTGGGCCGCCCCAAGGGAGGCCTGCGCCCCCTCGGGGGGCAGCGAATACACGAAGTGATGAGCGTGGGGGTTCATGTCAGGCATTTCGATGAGAACGTGGGCGCAGGAGCCGGGCGAGCAGTCCGCCGTGCGGTCCGAACACGAGCGACAGCAGGTAGGCCGCGCCCGCCACCAGCACGATCGCGGGGCCCGAGGGCCACTGCGCATGGAAGGACAGCAGCAGCCCGGCAAAGCCGGACAGCAGCGCCATGCCGGCTGCAACCAGCGCAAGGCTCCAGACTTCGGCGGCCCAGAAGCGCGCCGCGGTGGCCGGCAACATCATCAAGCCGACCGCCATCAGCGTGCCCAGCGCCTGGAAGCCCGCCACAAGATTGGCAACCGTAAGAACCAGAAAGATGCCGTGCACCAGCGAACCGGGCCCGCCCACATTTCGCAGGAAGCCCGGGTCGAGGCATTCCACGAGCAGCGGCCGGTAGATCACCGCCAACACGACCAAGGTCAGGCTCGCGACGCCGGCCATCAGCAGCAGCGCCGCGTCGTCCACCGCAAGGATGGTGCCGAAAAGCATGTGCATCAGGTCGACGCTGCTGCCGTGGGTCGACACCAGCAGCACACCCAGCGCGAGCGCGATCAGGTAGAAGGCCGCAAAGCTCGCGTCTTCGCGCTGCGAGGTGACGCGAGTGACGAAACCCGCCGCCAGCGCCACCGCGAGCGCCGCGAAGAATCCGCCCACGCTCATCGCGGCCAGCGAGAAGCCGGCAAACAGAAAGCCGAGCGCCGCGCCCGGCAGCAGCGCGTGCCCCATCGCATCGCCCATCAGGCTCATGCGCCGCAACACCAGCAAGGTGCCGATCGGCGCACTGCCCAGGCCGAGCGCCAGCGTGGCCACCAGCGCGCGGCGCATGAAGCCGTACTCCACGAAGGGCTGGACCAGCAAGGCACCTGCGGTCATGCAGCTTCCTTGCAGACAGGCGCATCCTCGTCCCACGCCTCGGCCATCTGGCGCGCGCGGAACAGGTTCTCGGCATGCAGCACTTCGGCCGTCGGCCCCCAAGCCACGCAGCGCCGTGCCATGAGCAGGGTGCGGTCGAAATGAAGGCGCACCTGCTCGAGGTCGTGCAGCACGGCAATCACGGTGCGCGCCTCCGCATGCCAGCGCGCGACCACGGCCAGCAGGTCGGCAGTGGTGCGCGCATCGATCGCGTTGAAAGGTTCGTCCAGCAGGATCACCGGTGCGTCCTGCAGCAGCACGCGCGCAAAGAGCACGCGCTGGAACTGCCCTGCCGACAGCTCGGCGATGCCGCGGCGCTGGAAGCCAAGGCCGACGGCCTCGAGCGCCGCCCCCACGGCATCGCGCTGCCGCGCGGCGATGCCCTTGAAGCAGCCGAGCCGTCCCCAGTGTCCGAGCGCCACCAGGTCGAACACCCGGATCGGAAAGCTCCGGTCGATCTCGGCCTGCTGCGGCAGCCACGCGATGCGGTCGCGCGAGGCGCCATCGAAAGAGACCCCGCCCTCGGCCGCCCGGATGCGTCCCATGATTGCGGCGAGCAAGCTGGTCTTGCCCGCACCGTTCGGCCCGACGATGGCAGTGAGCGAGCCCGGCGCAAACTCTCCCGACAGGTGATGCACGGCCGGGTGGCCGCGATAGGCCACCGTGAGGTTGTTCAACCGGATGGCGGGAGGAGGCATCGGCGCCCCGCTCATTTCAGCGCCCAGCCAACAGCCAGCCACAGTGCCGCGGCAAGCATCAGCGCGCCCGCCACACGCACCCATGCGCTGGCCATCAGCAGGCTCGGCGGGCTTTGCGGCCAGGCATTGGGCGCGGCTTCAGTTTGGCGGGCTGGGTGTTTCATGCCCTGACTATATATTGCAATTGCGAATGCATTAGCAATAACTACTTTGATCCTCTCGCAATCTTGATGTCAAAGATGGTTTCGCCTTAGACTGGATCGAAGCCTTGAATGGAGTTGAGTGATGCCTGAAACAAAAACGTGGCGAGACGGTGTAACGGTCGTGCGGGGACGGAAACTGGACCTGGTCTTGCGTGACCCATCGGGAACTGGACGTGCAACAGCGCTCGATTTCGCCGGAACCGGGGGGCAAAAGACCTGGATTGGCACAGTGACTGTCCAACCCAGTGTGAAGACGGGGCTGCACCATCACGGTCGCCATGAGGTCGCCATCTATGTGCTCAAAGGCCGCAGTGAAATACGGTGGGGCGACAGGCTCGAATTTGCGGCTGAGGTGTCTGATGGTGACTTTGTCTACTTCGCCCCCTATGTGCCACACCAGGAGTTGAACCTCAGCGACCGCGAGGCCGTTGATTTCTTGGTTGTGCGCAGCGATAACGAAAGAATCGCCATCAAAATCGACGGCGTGCCCGTCGATCGGCCGGAGATGGTGTTTTAGCGGTTCGAGAGGATCAAGAACCCGGCATCGGATCATCGCTATGCGCGCTTTTGTGGGGATGACTTTTCCGCCGCGTCCTCTTGGGTCACTGACACAGTGACCACGGCTTAGTGGACGCTGTTGGTGACTCGGACGATCGTTTGTTCCCCGTCACGATCTACGCCCGCTTGATCGAAGGCGAGGATGACACGCATCGTCTGATCTGGTTACGCAGCACTACTGACTGATCTTCGTCCTCGTCGCCCTGCCCCGAGTCGAGAGATGTGAGCATATTCGCAATAACATCTTCCAATCTCTCGCCTTCTTGCGATGTCGACGATATGATTAGCCACCATACAATATGGTGACTATGAAAAAGCTAGAACAGAAGTACCTTGCCCTTCTGGGTGAAGCCGAGCGGCGCCAGTTGCCCGATCTGGACAGCATCCGGCTTTGCTTTCAGGTGCTGTCGCTCGCCTCGTCCATCGACCGCGACTGCGCCGCGCTGCTGGCCCCGTTCGGCCTGTCCGAAGGCCGCTTCGTGCTGTTGTTCGTGCTCGATGCGGCCGACGACGGACTGGCTCCCAATGCACTGGCCGAGCGGGCAGGCGTCACGCGCGCCACCGTCACCGGCCTGCTCGATGGGCTGGAGCGCGAGTCGCTGATCGAGCGGCATGCCGATGGCAACGATCGGCGCTCCTTGACCATTCGACTCACGCGCAAGGGCAAGCAGATGGCCAGGAAGGCGTTCGATCAACATGGCCGCTGGATTGCCAGCCTGTTCCTCCATCTGTCCGCGCAGGAGCGAAAGACGCTCGGCGGCCTGCTGCAGAAAGTAGCGGCAGGCATGGCCGACCGCAGTGATGCGGCGGGAGGCCCGCCATGACCAACAACACCGCGCATCACACAACCTCGAGCAAAGGAGCTTCCATGTCCCACTACCTCGTTGAACTCTATTCGCCCAAGCCCGGCTGGCTGGCGTTGCCGGCGGTGCAGCGCAGCCAGTTCCTGGACGGAATCAAGGCAGGCATGGGCGGCCTGGGCGAACTCGGCGTCGAAATCCTGATGCTGGGCCAGACCGAGCCAGGCATCGACCAGGCCAGCGGCCACCGCTTCCTCGGCATCTGGCGCTTTCCCGATGCCAGGGCCCGCGATGCCCTGCTCGCAGGCATCAAGGCATCGGGTTGGTACGACCATTTCGAGCATGTGAATGCCGCTGGTGCCGGGAGCGACTTTTCAAGCCATCTTGCCGAGTTGGCGAATGCTTGACGCCTGCCCTACCGGCGGCGACAAGAGCTCGCGAGGCAATAGCCGATCTCCGTTGGCTTGATCGCCAGGGCGCCGCCGATGCCCCGCCTCAATCAATCTTGATCCCGGCCGCCTTCACTACATCCGCGTACTTCTTCAAATCCGCCTGGATCTGTTGCCCGAACTCCGCCGACGTATTGCCCACCGACGTGATGCCGAGCTTGGCCAGGCGCTCCTTGACCGCAGGCTCGTTCACCACGGCATGCAACTCGCGCTGAATGCGGTCGATGATGGGCGTGGGGGTCTTGGCGGGCGCGAGGATGCCGATCCAGGAACTCGCTTCGAAGCCCGACACGGTTTCGCCCACGGTGGGCACGTCGGGGAGCGATGGCAGTCGCTGCGCGCTCGAAATCGCGATGGCGTGCACCTGCCCTCTCTCGATGAAGGGCAGCGCGCCGGCCACGGCGGTGTAGAGCATCGGCAGCTGGCCGCCGACCACGTCGGTCATGGCCTGGCCGCCGCCCTTGTAGGGCACATGGACGAAGTTGGCGCCGGTCTTCACCTTGAGCATTTCAGCGGCGACGTGGGGCGTGCCACCCGTGCCAGAGCTGCCGTAGGACAAGCCGCCCGGGTTGCTCTTCGAGTACGCAATCAGCTCGGGCAAGGTCTTCGCGGGCACCGACGGATGCGTGACGATGACGAGCACTGCATCGCCGATCTTGCTGACGGGCACGAAGTCTTTCACGGTGTCGAACGGCACTTTCGCGAACACGTGCGGATTGATGACCAGCGTGCCGTCGAAGCCCAGCACCAACGTGTAGCCGTCGGGCGCGGCGGCAGCGACCATCTGCGTGCCGATGTTGCCGGAGGCGCCGGGCCGGTTGTCGACCACCACCTGCTGACCCAGCCGGGCCCCGAGGCGCTCGGCCACGACGCGCGCGCCGGTGTCCGTCACGCCGCCGGGTGTGAAAGGCACGATGAGGCGAATCGGCTTGTTCGGGTAGTCCTGCTGAGCGTGCGCCGGCGTTGCTGCGATGGCGAGCGCACTGGTAGTGGCTATTGCCAGCGCCAGCAAGCGGCGGCGCGAAGCGTTGTAGGTGTTCGTCATGGGTTTTGTCTCCGTCCTTTTGTTGATTGAATCTTCAGCGCGCCCAGCGCTTGTCGAAATCCCACACTTCTTGAAAGCCGATGAGACCGCAGAACTCGTTGAAGTCGAACAGCGGCACCTCGGGCGCCTGGCTCAGGCCGCTGTCCTTGAGGTGGCTCAGCGCGCGCTCCATCGCGGCTGCGGCCGACAGGCTGGTGAGCGAGGGGTAGATGGCCAGCGCAAAGCCGATCTCCTCCAACACCTTCGCGGGCAGGATCGGCGTCGTGCCGCCATCGGCCATGTTGGCCAGCATCGGCGTGTCGAATGCGGCGCAGGCCCTGCGCATCTCTTCTTCGGACTGCGGCGCCTCGAAGAACAGGATGTCGGCCCCGGCCTCGGCATACGCCTCCAGGCGGCGCATCGCCTCGTCGACGCCTAGCGATGCGCGCGCATCGGTGCGGGCGATGATGAGGAAGTTGTCCTTGTCCTCGCGCGCCTCGGCGGCCACCTTGATCTTCTCGACCATGTCCTGCATGGGCACGCAGCGCTTGTTGGGCGTGTGGCCGCACTTCTTTGGAAACTCCTGGTCCTCGAGCTGGATGGCCGTGACGCCGGCCGCCTCGTAGCCGCGCACCGTGTGGTGCACGTTCAGCAGCCCGCCGTAGCCGGTGTCGGCATCGGCGATGACTGCCCCCTTGCTCGTGCGCACCAGCGTCGCCATGCGGTCGAGCATCTGCGTGTAGGTGGCGATGCCCGCGTCGGGCAGGCCCAGGCTGGAGGCGGTGAGCCAGTAGCCCGTGCCGTAGACGATGTCGAAGCCGACCTTGTTCGCCACCGTGGCGGCAATCATGTCGTGCAGGCCGGGCGCGACGATGAATTCACCGCGGTCGAGCTTCTGCCGGAGGATGGGATTCGCCATGCCCGCTTACTCCGCCGTGATGCCGCCGCGCTGCGCGACGAGCGACCACTTCTTCGTCTCGCTCGCCAGGAAGGTGCGGAACTCGGCCGGTGGCGTGAGCGTGATGTCGGCGCCCTGGTCGTGCATCTGTTTTTGCACAGTGGGATCGGCCGTGACTTTCTTCAGGTCCTGGTTGATCTGCGCAACGATCGGGGCCGGCAGGCCGGCCGGTCCGAACAGGCCATACCAGCTCAGCGACTCGACACCGTTCAAGCCCGCCTCCTTGAAGGTCATCGCATCGGGGAACAGCGGCATGCGGCGATCGGCCGCAACGCCCACCACGCGCAGCGCGCCCGAGCGCACGTGCGGCAGCGCGGTGAGCACGCTGGTCACGCCCATCGGCAGGTGGCCGCCGATGATGTCGACCATGATCGGCGCGCCGCCCTTGTAGGGCACGCCGGTCAGCTTGAGGTGGCCGACCTGGCGGATCAGTTCGCCGGTCAGGCGCGTCTGCCCTTCCGAGTAGCCGCAGCCCAGCTCTTCCTTGCGTGCCGCGGTCAGCAGGTCGGCCAGCGTCTTGTAGGGGCCGTTGGCC
This sequence comes from Variovorax sp. V116, assembly GCF_041154435.1. Lineage (NCBI taxonomy): Bacteria > Pseudomonadati > Pseudomonadota > Betaproteobacteria > Burkholderiales > Comamonadaceae > Variovorax > Variovorax sp. V116. The sequence continues at coordinate 2,793,096 of NZ_AP028661.1, read as the reverse complement.
TGCACGACCAGCACCGACGGCGAGCTCGCGATGTTGGTGATGGGCGTGAAGGCCTTGTCGGTGTCGTAGGGCAGCGACTTCATCAGCACCGGGTTGACCGCATGCGAGCCCACCACCAGCAGCAGCGTGTGGCCATCGGGCGCCGAGCGTGCCACGGTGCTGGAGCCGATCACGCCGTTGGCGCCAGTGCGGTTGTCGACCACCACCGACTGGCCCCACAGCTCCGACAGGCGCTGCGCCATGAGGCGGCCCACGATGTCGGTGCCGCCGCCGGCCGAGTAAGGCACCACGAGCGTGACGGCCTTGCTCGGGTACTTGGCGCCTTGCGCGAAGGCAGTGCCGGCCGTGCCGACGGCCGCGAGCGAGGCGAGGCCGGCGAGCATCTGGCGGCGGTTGGGATGAGGAAGGGTGAAGGTCGGGTTCATGCAAGTCTCCTGGTGTTGTCTTGTGTGTCCTTGTCACGCTGGCGGCGCAGCCAGGTGATGGCGCGGCCGCCAAGCGGCCGTTGCAATTCGTCCTGCGCGAAGTCCACCGCCGCGAGTAGGCCGGCGAGCGAGATGCCGGTGGCGAAGCCGCTGCGCTCGGCCACGAGCACGAGGTCTTCCGTCGCCACGTTGCCTGCAGCGCCGGGCGCGAACGGGCAGCCGCCGATGCCGCCGACGCTCGCATCGAAGCGGCGCACGCCGGCTTCGAGCGCCGCCCATGCATTGGCCACGCCCATGCCGCGCGTGTCGTGCAGGTGCACCGCGAGGCGCTCGATGGGCACCACGCCGCGCAACGCCAAAATGCGCTCCTTCACCTGGCCCGGCGAGGCCGAGCCGATGGTGTCGGCGATGACGATCTCGTCGGCCGCGGCGGCGTGCATGCGGGCCGACAGGCGCAGCACCTCGTCGAGTGGCGTCTCGCCCTCGAAGGGGCAGTCGAAGGCCACGGCCACGTAGGCGCGCGTGCGCAAGCCCAGCGCGCGCGCGGCGGCGATCGTCTGCTCGCTCACTTCGGTCGCCTGGTCCAGGCCCATGTTGATGTTCTTGCGGTTCATGGTCTCGGTGGCCGAAAGCACGACGGCGATCTCCTTCGCGCCGGCCGCGTGCGCGCGCTCCAGCCCCTTGAGGTTGGGCACCAGCACCGAGGTGCGCAGCGCCGCAAAGCGCGCCTGCACCTGCGGCAGGAGTTCGCCGGCGTCAGCCATCTGCGGCACGGCCTTCGGCGAGACAAAACTGGCCGCCTCGATGCTGCGCAGGCCGGCCTCGGCCAGCAGTTCGATCAGGCGCAGCTTGCCCTCGGTGCCGACGCGGATCGCCTGGTTCTGCAAGCCGTCGCGCGGTGCGACGTCGGTGATGTGGATCGCTTCCCTCGCGCTCATGCAATCGCCCCTTCGGCACGCAGCGCTTCGAGCTTGTCGGGTGCGTAGCCGACAAGCTCGCCGAGCACCTGGCGCGTGTTTTCGCCGAGCGCCGGCGGACAGGTGAACGCCCTGCCCTTGTCGGCTGCCGACAGCTTGATCGGGTTGCCCGGCATGCGCACGCGTTCGCCGGTCTTCAGCGGCACCTCGACCACCATGTCGCGCGCCAGCACCTGTGCATCGCTCAGCGCCTGCTCGAAGTTGTTGACCGGGCCGCACGGAATGCGCGCCTCGCGCAGACGCTCGAGCCAATGGGCGGTCGGTTGCTTGCGCATCGCTTCGCCGACCACCGCATCGATCTCGGCCTTGGCCGCGAAGCGCACCGGCTGCTGGCGGTACTCGGGCTTGCGCAGCGCCGGCAGGTCGATGAACTCGACGAAGCGGTCGAAGAACGGGTCGCCGATGCACGCGATGATCACGTGGCCGTCGGCCGTCGGGTAGCTGTTGTACGGCACATGCACGAAGTGCCCGTTGCCGATGCCTTCGGGCACGTGGCCCGACAGCAGATGCATCGTCGCCATGTAGTTGAGCAGCGATATCTGCGCGTCGAGCATCGAAATGTCGACATGCTGGCCCACGCCGGTATGGTCGCGCTGCACCAGCGCGGCCAGTACGCCCATTGCGCCGAACATGCCGCCGCCGAGGTCACCGATCGGGATGCCGCTGCGCGTCGGGCCCGTCTCGGGCGTGCCGGTGATCGACATGCCGCCACCCATCGCCTGCACCACCTGGTCGAAGGCCGGGCGCTGCGTCTGCGGGCCGGTCTGGCCGAAGCCGGTGACCGAGCAGGTGACGATGCGCGGGTTCACCTCGGCAAGCGAGGCGTAGTCGATACCGAGCCGCCCGGTCACGCCGACGCTGAAGTTGTCGAACACCACGTCGGCCTTGCGCACGAGGTCCAGAAACACCGCCTTGCCGGCCGGCGTCTTGAGGTCGACGCACACGCTCTCCTTGTTGCGGTTGAGCGTGAGGTAGTACGCCCCCATGCCGTCGCGCGAATAGTGCGGGTCGTTCTCCAGCAGCCGGCGGGTGCCTTCGCCGCTGCCGGGCGGCTCGACCTTGATGGTGCGTGCGCCGAGGTCGGCCAGCAGCATGGTGCCGTAGGGACCGGACAGCATGTGCGTCAGGTCCAGCACGGTGATGTGTTCGAGTGCCACGTTCAATGTCTCCGAAAGGTTGGCGAATGCCCAGCTATCGCAGGGGCCGTGCCAGCGTTCGAGACGCGCGCAAGTGATTGATTTGAAAGGGATTGTCGTTTCTCCGATCACCTCCTTGCGTTGCAATGCGACGCCCATGAAACATTGATATGTTTCAATGCGACATGCCCAGCGATCGCCCCTCCTCCCACTTCTTCCCGGCTCCCGTACGCAGCGGCGAGCTGCCACGCCTGTGCTTCCTGAGCTACCGGCAGATCCGCGGGTTCGCGATGCCGGTGGTGGCGGAATACACCGGCCGCGCCGAGATCGAGGTGGTCGACGGCACCTTCGGCGACGCACTCGCCATCGCGCGCGACCGGCTGGAGCGCGGCCTCGTCGACGCCTTCGTGAGCGCGGGCTCGAACGCGAGCATCCTGCGTGCCGGCCTGCAGGCGCCGGTCGCCACCATCCAGCTGAGCGGCTTCGACCTGCTGCAGGCGCTCATCAAGGCGCGGCGCATGTCCAGCCGCGTCGGCGTCGTCATGTACGGCCAGACCATCCCCGAACTCGACGAAGTGAAGGACCTGCTCAACATCGAGGTGGTGCAGCACGCCTACCAGACGCCCGACGACGCGCGCCAGCGCTTCGAGCAGCTGCGCCGCGAGGGCTTCGAGGTGATCGTCGGTTCCAGCCTGGTCGTCGAGCTCGCGGAGCAGGCCGGCCTGCACGGGCTGCTCGCCTACTCGCTGGGCAGCGTGCGCAAGGGCTTCGAAGATGCACTCGAACTCGCGCGCGTCGCGCGGCTCGAAGCCGGCCGCTACGAGCAGCTCAACGGCGTGCTGCACAACCTGCAGGAGGCGGTGCTGGCGGTGAACCGCGACAACCGCGTGATCGCGGTCAACCCGCCGATGCAGCAACTGCTCGGCCCGCCGCACGCGCGGCTCATCGGCCAGTCGCTGGAGGCGATCGAACCCGAGCTGTCGCTGCAGCCCACGCTCGACAGCGGGCAGGTCGAGCGCGCCGTGGTGCAGCGCTTTGCGCAGCGCGACTGGGTGGTCAACCGCACGCCGATCCGCGAGCACGGCGAGATCGTCGGTGCCGCCCTCACCCTGTACGACGCGCGCACCATCCAGGAAGCCGACACCAGCCTGCGCATCCAGCAGGGCCGGCGCCAGAGCGCGGCGCGCCACCGCTTCGCCAACCTCATCGGCCAGAGCCCGGCCTTCTTGCGCGCGGTGCAGACAGCGCGGCGTTTTGCGCGTACCGACCTCACGGTGCTGATCGCCGGCGAGAGCGGCGTCGGCAAGGAGCTGTTTGCACAGTCCATCCACAACGAGAGCGTGCGCGCGGGGCGGCCCTTCGTCGCCGTCAACTGCGCCGCCTTTCCGGAAGCCCTGCTGGAAAGCGAGCTGTTCGGCTACGAGGAAGGCGCCTTCACCGGCTCACGCCGCGGCGGCAAGCGCGGCCTGTTCGAGGCGGCGCACACGGGCACCCTCTTTCTCGACGAGATCGGCGACATGCCGCTGCAACTGCAGACGCGACTGCTGCGCGTGCTGCAGGAGCGCGAGATCACGCGGCTCGGCGCCACGGCCGCCATTCCGGTCGATGTGCGCGTGATCGCCGCCACGCACCAGCCGCTGAACGACATGATTGCCGAGCGCCGTTTCCGGCAAGACCTGTTCTACCGCCTCAACACGCTGCGCCTGCCGCTGCCGCCCTTGCGCGAGCGCCGCGAAGACATCGCGCCGCTGGCCGAAGCGCAGGTCGGGCGCTGCCTGCAGCGCCTGGGCACGCGCCTGGACCCGGCGCGCGCGCTGGCGCCGCTGCTGCCGCGTCTGCGCACCTACGACTGGCCCGGCAACATCCGCGAGCTGGAAAACCTCGGCGAGCGCATCGCGGTGTTCCTCATGCAGTTCGACCGCCTCGAGGACGTTCGCTACGACGACCTGCGGCACGATCTGCCGGAGCTTTTCGCCGATGCCACCGCAAGCGAGGTGGCCGACGACACTGGGCTGAGCGCTGCACGCGTGGCCGCGGCGCTGCAGGCGCAGGGCGGCAACCGCCAGGCCGCGGCCCGGCAACTCGGCGTGAGCCGCTCGACGCTTTGGCGCTGGATGCGCGAACGCGGCGCCGATGCACCGGGCAGCTGATGCAGCGTTCGCCCCTGGACCGAACCCACGCACCTGATCTATCCTGCCGCGGTTCCGCCGATTCAAGATGACTTCGCCCTTTCCCATCAGTTCTACCCTTCAGACCGCGATCGACGAGATCGTCGACGCCGCCGCAAAAGCCGATCGCCTCGATCGCGTCGCCGCGGTGCTGCGCGACATCACCGCCCGCTTCCACGCGCTCGGCGAGCTGGTCCATGAGGCAAGCGACGATGAAGTCCTGCTGTGCGCGAACGACACGCTGACGATCTATCACATCACCCTCACGCCGGGCCTGCAGTACCCGCCTCACAACCACTTGATGGATGCCCTCATCGGCATCTACCGGGGCAGAGAGACAAACTTGATCTACCCGCTGTCCGACGGTCGGCTGCAGGTGCCGGAGCGGCGCGAAGCCATCGCACCCGAGGTGGTTCACCTGCCTCCCGATACCGTGCACGCGGTGGCGAACCCGGGCACGGCGCGTTCGGGCGCATTGCATGTGTACCTCGGCAATCTGCTGCACACGAAGAGGCAGATGTGGCGCTTCGCGGGGGATCGGCCCGGCGTGTTCGACAACCAGCGGTATCTGGCCGAGGCGCGCGCCATCGCGCCCTGATCAACAGGTCCCCAATGCCCGCAGGGTCAAGGGCTTGGCTGCGGTCTGCAGGAGGTGGAACATGGCGCCATGTCTTCGCCAAGGCACCGATACATCAGCGTCGGCGGCACGCAGATCTTCTACCGCGAGGCGGGGCCGCCGGATGCGCCGGCGCTTCTTCTGCTCCATGGGTTTCCGTCGTCGTCCGTGCAGTTCCGCCATCTCTTGTGGACGCTGGCCCATCGATGGCGGCTCGTCGCACCCGACTTGCCGGGCTTTGGATTCAGCGCCGTCCCCGACCACCGCCATTTCGCCTACACCTTCGCTCATCTTGCCGAGGTGATCGAAGGCTTTGTCCGGGCCATGGGCATCGAGCCTCGCGCCCTCTACCTTCACGACTATGGAGCGCAGGCCGGATTCCGGCTGCTGGCAAGCGCGGCCCTGCGGCCGGCGGCTCTCGTCATCCAGAACAGCGAGGCTTATTTCGATGCGGGCCGTACCGATGCATGGTCGTCCGCCGAAGCCTATTGGCGCGATCCCTCGGACGCCAACCGCGAGAGGATGCGTGCTTCGCTTCTCAACGAAGATGGCATCCGCCGCGAGTTCGTCGAGCAGCTTCCCGCGCACATCGCCGAGCGCATCGATCCCGCGGTCATCCGCCTGGCATGCGACCACGTCCAGCGGCCGGGCGTGGCCGATGCGCTGCTCGATCTTCATCGCGACTATGGGAGCAACGTCGCGTTCTATCCTGCGATCCAGGCGCACCTGCGCCGCTCTCGCCTTCCGACCCTGATCCTCTGGGGACGGTGCGATCAGTACTACCGGCCAGCGCAGGCGGAGGCCTTTCGCCAGGACCTGCCGGACGCCGCGATCGAATACTTCGACGGCGGCCACTGGCTTCTCGAGACGCACCCTGGCGAGGTGGCTGCGGCCGTGCAGGACTTTTTGCAGCGGCACCTCGCGCCGCCGGCCCTTCGTCCACTTCACGAAATGCGAGGCGTCCAATGAAAGAACCCATCTTGCCGTGGAGCACCTGATGCCGACCCGACGCTATGCCATTCTTGAAGCGCCCTCCACGCTCGGCCTGTCGACCGACGGTGTGGAGCGCCTGCCCGGCCGGCTGCTGGAACTGGGCCTAGCAGACCGCATCCATGCGCGCCGTGCCGGGCGACTGGCCGTTCCGCCGAAAGACCCGAAGCCCGATCCATCCACCCTGGTGCTGAATGCCGATGCGATCGCGTCATGGTCGCCCACGCTCGCCGATGCGGTGGAGAAGGTCCTGGACGCGGGCGAGTTTCCGATAGTGCTCGGCGGCGACTGCACGATCGTGCTGGGTTCGATGCTCGCGCTGCGCCGGCGCGGCCGCTACGGCCTGTTCTTCATCGACGGCAACGCGGATTTCTTCCAGCCCGAAGCCGAACCCAACGGCGAAGGCGCGTCCATGGACCTGGCCTTCGTCACCGGCCACGGGCCGGCGCTGCTGACCGACCTGGAGGGCCGCCGTCCGCTGGTGCGGCCCGAGGACACCGTCGCCTTTGCATTCCGCGACCACGAAGACCAGGCCCAATTCGGCAGCCAGCCTTTGCCGGCGGAGCTCATGGCCTGCGATCTCCCCGCCATCCGCCGCCTGGGTGTCGAAGCCGCAACCCGTGCGGCCATCGACCACCTGACGCGGCCCGAGCTCGACGGCTTCTTCATCCACCTGGACGCCGATTGCCTCGACGATGCCCTCATGCCGGCGGTCGATTTCCGCGTACCGGGCGGGCTGTCATGGGACGAACTGTCGACCGCGCTCCGGCTCATCCTGGCGAGCGGAAAGGCCGTCGGCATGGAGGTCACCATCTACAACCCGCGCCTCGACGGGGACGGCAGCGCCGGCAGCGGCCTTGCTGCGGTGCTGGCCGAGGCGCTGGGGACGGCCGCGCCTGCTTGAGGGGGTGGGGCCTCCTGGCGAATCGTGGCCGCCCCTTATCCACGAGGCGGGATCGCACCGAAATTTGCGATCCCGATTCATCATCAATCGAACTTGACCAAGTCCTTGAAGATCAGCTGACCCCAGCTATTTCCGCGCGCCTGCACAAGCAGTCCACCTTCCGAAAGCCCGCCAAGCTTGATCGGCGCGAAACCGAGGTTTTCCGCAAGCGCACCGATCTCCGCCGCGGCGCCGTCATCGTCGCTCGCCAGGAACACGACTCTCCTGCCGCCATGTACGGCCGGGTCTTGTTCAAGGACTGCGGCGGCCAGATGGTTGAAACCCTTGACCAGCCGTCCACCAGAGAAGGCCTGCGCGACGGCCTTGGAAGAAGGCTGTCCTCCCAGTTCCTCGGGGGACACGCCGTAGGCATTGGTCACGTCGACGATGGTCTTTCCTTGCCAGCTGGGCAGCGCCTTCGCGACATCCTTGTGCGACTCGAATCGGACAGCCAGAAAGACGACGTCCGCCTTGACGGCTTCCGCCAGGGTTTTGGGAATGACCTCGGGCCCGATCGCGGCCGCGGCGGATGCAAAGCTTTCCGGGTCGCGCGTGGTTGCAACGGATACCTCGATGCCGCTTCGGGCAAACGCCTTGGCCAGGGCCTGGCCGATGCTGCCGAAGCCGATGATTGCGTAGCTCATGAATTTTCCTTTTGGTTTTGGCGTCAGATCTGCGCCAGGCCGCCGTCGACCGCGACCTCGCTGGCGGTCATGAAGCTGCTGTCCTGCGACGCGAGAAAGGCAGCCGCCGCGCCGATCTCCGCCGGATCGGCCATGCGCTGGAGCGGATTCATCGAGGCAAAGACCTTCATGCCCTCCTCGCCCAGCACTGCCCTCGCGAGGTCGGTCGCTGTCGGCCCGGGTGACAGCACGTTGACCCGGATGCCGGTGCCCTTCAGGTCCTCCGCCCAAGTCCGCGCGAGGTTGCGCACGGCCGCCTTGCTCGCGCTGTAGGTGCTGAAGGCCGGGGCACCCGTGGTGCCGGCGCTCGAACCGGTCAGGATGATCGAGCCGCCCTTGCTCATCAGCGGCAGCGCCTTCTGGACCGTGAAGATCGTGCCCTTCACATTGGTGTCGAAGGTTTCGTCGATGTGCTCGGCGGTGATCTTGCCGAGCGCAAGCGGGCTTCCCGCCCCGGCATTGGCAAAGACGACGTCGAGCGTTCCGCGCTCGGCCTTCACCGCCGCGTAGAGCCGGTCGAGGTCGGCCTCGTCGGAGACCGAGCCCTTCACGGCGCGGGCATTGGGCCCGAGTTCGGCCACGGCGGCGTCGAGCGCTTCCTGCCGGCGGCCGAAGATGAAGACGAAGGCGCCCTCCTCGATGAAGCGCTTTGCCGCGGCGCGGCCGATGCCGGTGGCGCCGCCGGTGATCACGGCGGTCTTTCCATTCAGTCTGGTCATGTCATGGGATCCATAGTTGAAGTTGCACGGAAGCAGGGAACTGCTTGAGAACAAGTATGGAGTTCTGATAACCTAAGGACAAGTATGCACTTTTTGGTAAGTATGAAAAAATGACGACGCCTTCTTCTCATCCAACCTGCGGTACCGGTGGCTTCTCCTGCGGGCTCGACGCCACGCTGCGCATCATCTCGGGCAAGTGGAAACCGTTGATCCTGTTTTTCCTGCGCGACGGCCCGAGGCGCTACGGCGAGCTCAAGCGCTTGATCGAAGGCGTCAGCGACAAGGTGCTGATCCAGCATCTGAAGGATCTGGAGGCCGATCGCGTGCTGGCGCGGACCGACTACAAGGAGGTGCCGCCGCGCGTGGACTACGCGCTGACCCCGCTGGGCCGCAGCCTGGCCGAAGCGATCGTTCCGCTGTGCACCTGGGGAACCGAGCACATGGCGGAAGTGGCAAGCATCTTCGCCAAGCGCGAAACTTTGTCCTAGCGGGATGGAGAAGAGCCGCTGAGTCGGAAGACCCTCCGCATTCGCGGGAGGGCGGCTGGTCGAATTCTTCCGATCAGAGTGTCAGGCTGCGCGGCAGCGGCCGGACGCGGCATCGTTCTTCACTCCCACTCGATCGTCGCCGGCGGCTTGCTCGACACGTCGTAGGTCACGCGATTGATCCCGCGCACTTCATTGATGATGCGCCCCGACACCTTCTTGAGCAGCGCATACGGCAGCTCGGCCCAGTCGGCGGTCATGAAGTCGCTGGTCTGCACGGCGCGCAGCGCCACCACGTAGTCGTAGGTGCGGCCGTCGCCCATCACGCCGACGCTCTTCACCGGCAGGAACACGGTGAAGGCCTGGCTCGTGAGGTCATACCAGCTCTTGCCGCTCTCGTCCTTGAAGTTGCGCAGCTCTTCGATGAAGATCGCGTCGGCGCGGCGCAGCAGGTCGGCGTATTCCTTCTTCACTTCGCCGAGGATGCGCACGCCCAGGCCCGGGCCGGGGAACGGGTGGCGGTACACCATTTCGGGCGGCAGGCCGAGTGCCACGCCGAGTTCGCGCACCTCGTCCTTGAACAGGTCGCGCAGCGGCTCGAGCAGCTTGAGGCCGAGCTGCTCGGGCAGGCCGCCCACGTTGTGGTGGCTCTTGATGGTGACGGCCTTCTTGCTCTTGGCGCCGCCCGATTCGATGACGTCGGGGTAGATGGTGCCCTGCGCGAGGAAGGTGGCGCCCTTGACGGCCGGTCGGCCGTCAACTCCATTTTTGCCGCCGTCGCCTGCGGCCTTGAGCTTGGCGGCCTCCTGCTTGAACACAGTGACAAACTCGCCGCCGATGATCTTGCGCTTGGCTTCGGGGTCGCTCACGCCCGCCAGCTTGCCGAGGAACAGCTCGCTCGCATCGACGCGGATCACCTTCGCGTGCAGCTTGCCCTCGAACATCTCCATGACCATGTCGCCTTCGTTCAAGCGCAAGAGGCCATGGTCGACGAACACGCAGGTCAGCTGGTCGCCGATGGCGCGGTGGATGAGCGCGGCCGCCACGCTCGAATCGACGCCGCCCGAGAGGCCGAGGATGACTTCCTCATCACCCACCTGCTCGCGGATCTTGGCCACGGCTTCGGCGATGTGGTCGCGCATGACCCAGTCGGGCTTCGCCTCGCAGATGCCGAGCACGAAGCGCTCGAGGATCGCCTTGCCCTGCACCGTGTGCGTGACTTCGGGGTGGAACTGCAGCGCGTAGTAGCGGCGCGCCTCGTCGGCCATGCCGGCGATGGGGCAGCTGTCGGTGCTGGCCATGAGCTTGAAGCCGGGCGGCAGCTCGGTGACCTTGTCGCCATGGCTCATCCACACGTTGAGCATGCCGTGGCCTTCGGGCGTGGTGAAGTCGGCAATGTCCTTCAACAGCGCGGTGTGGCCATGCGCGCGCACGGACGCAAAGCCGAACTCGCGCTTGTGGCCACCCTCGACCTTGCCGCCGAGCTGGTGCGCCATGGTCTGCATGCCGTAGCAGATGCCGAGCACCGGCACGCCCAGGTCGAACACGGCCTGCGGGGCCTTGTCGGTGGTCTCTTCGTACACGCTCGCGTGGCTGCCCGAGAGGATCACGCCCTTCAGGTGGCCGTCGGCTGCGTATTCGCGCACCCATTCGTCGCTGACGTCGCAGGGATGCACTTCGCTCAGCACATGCGCCTCGCGCACGCGGCGCGCGATGAGCTGCGTGACTTGCGAGCCGAAATCGAGAATGAGGATCTTGTCGTGTTGCATGGCGAAAGGACTCAGAGCGTTGAAATGTCGAACAGCTTGACGCCCGCCTTGGGCGCGGCCTGGAGGAGTTGCTCGTCGAAGGTCGCGAGCGGGAGATTGAGCGAGCGCGCGAGCCAGAGGTAGCCCGCATCGTAGAGCGACACCCCGGCGTCGATGGCCACGGCCAGCACCGCCTTGTGCTGCGCGGGTGCGAGTTCGTGCAGCTCGACGCGATGGCGGATGGCGTCGAGCACGCTCCACAGCCCCTCGACCGCGGACGCCGGAATGCGGCCGCTGCGCACGCCGTTGGCAAGGATGTTGGCGCACTCCCACTGCCAGGCGTTGGGCGCCTGCGGCTCCACCTCGTCGCGGCGGATGGCGGCGTAGAGCTTGCGGGTGTGTTCGCTGGCCTGGTCGGGCAAGAGCCAGGCGGCGGTGACGGAGGCGTCCATGACGAAGGCTGTCACGATTGGCGCCCTTCGTCGAGGAGTGCCCGCACCGGGTGGCCGGGCTGGATGGTGGCGTGCAGCGCGTCGATCTGGCCGAGTTCGCGCTCGATCTGCTCGTCGGTGATGACCGGCTTGCGCCGCACCGGCAGCATGCGCACCACCTCCTTGCCGTGGCGGGTGATGCGAACCTCCTCGCCCTTTTCGACCAGCTCGATCAGGGCCGAGAAGTTGTTCTTGGCTTCAGCGATGCCGATGGATTGCATTTGGGCCAGAAAATTTGAATCTGGCCTGAATTCTAATGCCAATCTGGCCTGACTTTCAAGGTCTGGCCAGATTGGGCTTGCTCATCACTTATTCAGCCCGGTAGTTCGGCGCTTCTTTCGTGATCTGCACGTCGTGCACGTGGCTTTCGCGGATGCCGGCCGTGGTGATCTCGACGAACTCGGCCTTGTTCTTCATCTCTTCGATGGTGGCGCAGCCGCAGTAGCCCATGCTCGCGCGCAAGCCGCCCGACATCTGGTAGACGATCGATACCATCGAGCCCTTGTACGGCACGCGGCCTTCGATGCCCTCGGGCACCAGCTTGTCGGCGTTGGGATTGCCGGTGGTCGATTCCTGGAAGTAGCGGTCGGCGCTGCCCTGCTGCATGGCGCCAATGGAGCCCATGCCGCGGTAGCTCTTGTAGCTGCGGCCCTGGAACAGCACGATCTCGCCGGGCGCCTCTTCGGTGCCTGCGAACATGCCGCCCATCATCACGGTGCTCGCGCCCGCGGCAATGGCCTTGGCGATGTCGCCCGAATAGCGGATGCCGCCATCGGCAATCAGCGGAATGCCGGTGCCCTGCAGCGCGGTGGCCACGCTGTCGACCGCCATGATCTGCGGCACGCCCACGCCTGCCACGATGCGCGTGGTGCAGATCGATCCAGGGCCGATGCCGACCTTGACCGCGTCGGCGCCGGCATCGGCCAGCGCGCGGGCCGCATCGCCGGTGGCGATGTTGCCGCCGATCACGTCGACCTGCGGATAGTTCTTCTTGACCCAGCGCACGCGCTCGATCACGCCGGCGCTGTGGCCATGCGCGGTGTCGACCACGATGGCGTCGACGCCGGCCTTCACCAGCGCCTCGACGCGCTCCTCGGTGCCCGCGCCCACGCCGACCGCCGCACCCACGCGCAGGCGGCCGCTCGGATCGCGCGCGGCGTTGGGAAAGCTGGTCTGCTTGGTGATGTCCTTGACGGTGATCAGGCCCTTGAGCTCCCATGCGCTGTTGATGACGAGCAGGCGTTCGAGCTTGTGCTTGTTGAGCAGCGCCTTGGCCTCGGCCAGCGTGGTGCCGTCGGGCACGGTGATGAGCTTGTCGCGCGGCGTCATGATCTCGCTCACCGGCACGTCGTAGCGGTTCTCGAAGCGCAGGTCGCGCCCGGTCACGATGCCCACCACCTTGCCGCCGTCGAGCACCGGGAAGCCCGAGATGCCGAGTTCGTCGGACAGTTGCATGACCTGCAGCACGGTGTGCGTGGGGGTGATCACCACGGGATCGCGCAGCACGCCCGATTCGTAGCGCTTCACCTTGGCCACCTGCGCGGCCTGCTCGGCGGCGGTGAAGTTCTTGTGCACGATGCCGATGCCGCCTTCCTGCGCGATCGCGATCGCGAGGCGTGCTTCGGTCACCGTATCCATCGCGGCGGAGACCAGCGGCAGATTCAGCGTGATGTTGCGGGAGAAACGGGTGGCGAGGGAGGTGTCCTTGGGCAGGACCTGGGAGAACGCTGGCACCAACAACACGTCGTCGAAGGTGAGCGCTTTGCCGAGAAGGCGCATGGGTGAAGCTCCAAAAGACGGATTGTAGCGACCGTCGGTACTTACCCGCCCTGCCAGGGGCTTCAGCCGGCCGTGGCCGGGCCGGCAAGGCGGCGAAAACGTAGCCAAATCCCAACTCGCCGGCAACGAAAGCCGGGCGCTCTCATGTTGCAAAACGTAAGGAAGGCTAAACTCGCCGCATGAAATTCGCGCATTGGCTCGTACTGGGATGTGTTTGCCTGCTGCCGCTCTCGGCCAGCGCGCAATGGCAATGGATCGACAAGAGCGGCAAGAAGGTCTTCAGCGACCAGCCGCCGCCCACGGACGTGCCGGAAAAGAACATCCTGCGCCGCGCGGGCTCTCCGCCGCCCCGAGGCGGTTCGGCGCCGGCCGCTGCCGATGCCGATGCGCCCGACGCCGCGGTACCCAAGGCCGCGGCCGCGCCCAAGCCCGCGGGCGTCGACAAGGAACTCGAGGAAAAGACGAAGAAGGCGCAGGCCGAGGAAAAGGCCAAGCAGGCCGCCGAGGCAGAGAAGAACGCCAAGGCCAAGGCCGACAACTGCGATCGCGCGCGCCAGGGCAAGGCCACCTTCGACAGCGGCATCCGCGTGGCCAAGATCAACGCCAAGGGCGAACGCGAAATCATGGACGACGCGGCCCGGGCCGCCGAGCAGAAGCGTCTTCAGTCGATCATCGAAAGCGACTGCAAATAAGCAGCCCGCGCCGGTTCAGTAGCCGGCCTTGCCGCCCTTGCGGCGGTTCGCGAAAAGACCGGTGCCGCGCGCACCCTGGCGCTGGAAGCGCTCGCGGCGCGCCACCTTCGGATCGACCGCCAAGGGCCGGCACAATTCGACGCGGTCGCCGTCCTCGAGCGGCTGCTCCCAGCCGACTTCCCTGCCCCAGATTCCCGGCGTCATGGCCTCGCGCCAATCGAGCTGCGGAAAGCGCTGCAAAAGATCGCTGGCCTTCACGGCATCGGCCACGGTGGCTTGGGACGCGAGCCGCAGCACCTGCTCGAACACCTCGCGCGGCGCGGGCGAGCAGCAGAGCGTGACTTCGATCATCAGGACGTGCCGTAGACCTGCTCGGCGCGCTTGACGAAGGCTTCGACCAGGCTGGAGGCCACGGTGTCGAACACCGGCCCCACCAGCGCCTGCAAAGCAAAGTTGCTGAAGCCGTAGCTCATGTGCAGCTCGACGCGGCAGGCGCGCTCGCCGGGTTCGCCCACGGGTGCAAACTTCCAGAGACCGTCGAGGTTGGAGAAGGGTCCATCGACCAGCTTGAGGTGCACCTCGCGCCCCGGCACGTGCGTGTTGCGGGTGGTGAAGCTCTGGTGCAGGCCGGCAAAGGCCAGGCCCACTTCGGCGGTCATGCCGGCCTCGTCTTCCTCGATGACCCTGGACTTGTCGCACCAGGGCAGGAACTGCGGATATTTCTCCACGTCGGTGACGAGCGCGTACATCTCTTCGGCGCTGTACCAGATGAGGACGGACTTGTTGACGGTTTTCATAGAATCGGGACAGCGTGCGCGACGGATTGTATTGAAGCCATGCGCCCCCACCTTTCCGAGCCATGGCCACCAAGAAACAAGATACCTCCTCCCGCATTGCCGACAACAAGAAGGCCGCGTACAACTATTTCTTCGAAGAACGCTTCGAGGCCGGCATCGTGCTCGAAGGCTGGGAGGTCAAGTCCCTGCGCGAAGGCAAGGTCCAGCTGACCGACGGCTACGTGGTGATCCGCGACGGCGAACTCTTTGTCGTGGGCCTGCAGATCAACCCGCTCAAGAGCGCCTCGACCCACGTCAACCCTGACTCCATCCGCACCAAGAAGTTGCTGCTGCACAAGGAAGAGATCCGCCGCCTGGTCGGCAAGGTCGAACAAAAGGGCTACACGCTGGTGCCGCTCAACCTGCACTGGAAGGCCGGCAAGGTGAAATGCGAAATTGCGCTCGCCAAGGGCAAGGCCGAGCACGACAAGCGCGACACCATCAAGGACCGCGAAGGCAAGCGCGAGGTCGAGCGCGCGATGAAGAGCCGCAGCCGCTAGTTCTTTTTTTGCGCGGCATGGAATAAAACGCCGCTTGCAGGCGTTTGTGCGGTGTCATCGGATCCTCGGTGCCGCCAACTTCCAGGAGTCTTCCATGTCGCCTCTTCGCCTTTCCTGCGCCGGCCTTGCCGCCGCGCTGCTTTCCGGCCTGCTCGCGCTTCCCTCGTTCGCACAGCCCAAGGCCGCCGACGGTGCGCTGGTCGGCCCCAACGGCATGACGCTCTACACCTTCGACAAGGACACGGCCGGCAGCGGCAAGTCGGCCTGCAACGGCGGCTGCGCGGCCAATTGGCCGCCCTTCATGGCCACCGACAGCGACAAGCCCTCCGGCGACTTCACCATCGTCACGCGCGACGACGGCAAGAAGCAATGGGCCGCCAAGGGCTGGCCGCTCTACTACTGGTCCAAGGACAGCAAGCCGGGCGACAAGACCGGCGACGGCGTCGGCGGCGCCTGGAAAACCGCCAAGCCCTGATCCTCGCGCGCGCTCCCGCTCCCCATGGACGCCCGCCTGCTGGCCGACCAGATCCCGAGCCTGCGCCGCTATGCGCGCGCGCTCACGGGCAACGCCTGGGCGGCCGACGACCTGGTGCAGGACACGCTCGAGCGGGCCTGCAGCAAGTGGCGGCTCTGGGTGGTGGGCAGCGACCTGCGCGCCTGGTTGTTCACGGTCATGCACAACATCTTTGCGAGCCAACTGCGGCGCACGCCGCCGCCGCACAGCGTGGTGCCGCTGGAGGACGCGGTGCAGGAGCTGCATGGCGCCGCCGATCCGGGCCGCGACCCCGGCATGGGCCTGGACCTGCAGCGCTGCCTGATGCAGCTGCCTGAAGAGCAGCGCGCCGTGCTGCTGCTCGTCACGCTCGAAGACCTTTCCTATGCCGAGGTGGCCAAGGTGCTCGGCATCCCCGCCGGCACCGTGATGTCGCGCCTGTCGCGCGCCCGCGTCCGGCTGCAGGAGCTGATGGACGGCGCCGCTGCGCCGCATCGCCCCGGACTGCGCCGCCTCAAGTGAAACCTGCCGCTCCATCATGAATCGCCCTGCCCCGCCCCCCACCGACGACGAGTTGCATGCGCTCATCGATGGCCAGTTGGCACCGGAACGCCGCACCGAGCTCGAGGACGCCGTCGCGCACGATCCGGCCCTTGCGGCGCGGGTGGCGGCCTGGCGCACCCAGCGCGACGCACTGCGCCGGCTGCATGGAGAGCTGCTGGTAGAGCCCGTGCCCGCGCCCCTGATGAACGCGCTCGATCGCAGCCAGGCCCGGCGAGGCCATTGGATGCGATGGGGCGGCATGGCGGCCGGCGTGCTGGTCGCCTTTGCCGCCGGCTGGCTCGGCAATGCCCAGTGGTCGATGCAGCGCGCCGCTTCGGCCCAGTTGGCCAGGGCGCCTGCGATGCGCGAGTTCGTGCACGACGCCTCCATTGCCCACGCCGTCTATGCGCCGGAAAAAAGGCACCCGGTCGAGGTGGCTGCCAGCGAGCAGCAGCACCTCGTGCAGTGGCTGTCCAAGCGCCTGGACAGGCCGCTCAAGGTGCCGGACCTGACCGCCATGGGCTACACGCTCGTCGGCGGCCGCCTCTTGCCCGGGGAAAGCGGCGCGCGCGCCCAGTTCATGTTCGAGGACGCGGCCGGCGAACGCATCACGCTCTACATCGGCACCCTCGACAGCCAGGCCGCCGCCGGCACCGCCGCATCGCGCGAAACAGCCTTCCGTTTCGCGTCCGAAGGACCGGTGCCCAGCTTCTATTGGATCGACCAGGGCTTCGGCTATGCCGTTGCCGGCAAGCTACCGCGTGAAGTTTTGCTGAAACTCGCGACGCTCGCCTACCGCGATTTGTCGTGAGGCCGGCATAAACTGCCGTGTCGCGCAACCACTGCCTTGTTTTCGCGATTTTTCAACTGAAGGAGAAACTGCATGAAATTGCTCAGCGCCTCGATCCTCGCGGCGGCATTGCTCGCCGGCTGCGGCGGCATGTCCAACAAGACCGCCAGCGCCCCCGACACCCCCACCCGCACCGCCGATGGCGTGCTGGTCGGCCCGAATGGCATGACGCTGTACACCTTCGCCCGCGACACGGCCGGTGCAGGCACCTCCGCCTGCAACGCCCAGTGCGCCGCCAACTGGCCGCCGCTGCCGGTGGCCGAAACGGCCAAGCCGATGGGTGGCTACACCATCATCGTGCGCGAAGACGGCAAGAGGCAGTGGGCCTACAAGGGCTGGCCGCTCTATTACTGGACCAAGGACAGCAAGCCGGGCGACAAGACCGGCGACGGCGTCCTGAACGGCGCCTGGAAGGTGGCCCGCCCCTGATCCCGTGATCGCCTGATCGCGCTCCAACTCGAAGGCCCCGGCAGATGTCGGGGCCTTTTCTTTTTTGGCTCGCGCAAGCGGCTCAGTGGGCGGTGGGAAGCGCGTCGTCGGCCACGGTGGCGCGGCGCCCGCGCAGCGCCAGCAGCTCGTTGAAAACCAGCGCACCGATGACCAGCGCGCCGCCGGTCAGCACGCTCGCAGCCGGCTCCTCGCCCGCGCCGATCCAGGCCAGTGCAATGCCGAAGATCACCTCGAGCAGCGCGAGCAGCGCCACCTCGGGCGCCTTGAGCACCTGCGCGCACAGGACCGCCAGCACGCAGGGAATGGCCAGCTGGAAAACACCGAGGAAAGCGAGCAGGCCGAGATCGTGCGCATTGGCCTGGAACGGCAAGGCAAAAGGCAGCGTGAGCAGCGCGCTCAGCGCCGCGCCGATCAGCACCGCGGGAACCAGGTCGATGTCATGTCCCTTGGCGCGCGCATGCTGGACCACCGTCCAGTTGGTGGCGCCCGCGAGCGGCACGCACAGCGCCACCAGCGTTCCGAGCAGCGATCCGCCCGCCGCTCCGCCCTGCATCAGTTGCGTGCCGTACATCCACGCGATGCCGAGGCCCGCCACCACGATGGCCACCCAGGTCCGCACGGGCAGGCGGTGGCCGATGAACAGGCGCGCGGCCAGCGCGGTGAGCAATGGGCCCAGCGACATCGTGACCAGCACGCTGGCCGTCGAAGCCAGCGTGAGCGCCACCATGAAGGCCGTGAACATCACGGTCCAGCAGACGCCCGAGATCCAGAGCTCGCGCCCGCCCGAGCGGATCTGCGAGAACACCGCCCGGCCCCGCCAAAGCGGCAAGATCACCAGCAGCGCAAGCATCGTGAAGAAGCTGCGCCAGAAGGTGATCTCGAAACTGTGGGCCTGCGCCAGGTGCCGCGTGACAACGCCCGCCGTGGCCCACATCAGGGTCACGGCAACCATCAGCCACACGGCTCCGCCGTGGGTCAGGCGCAGCAGCACGGCTGGATGGCGATCAGCTCGCCATTTCGCGGCTGGCGCGCTTGCGCTCGTTTTCCTTGAGGAAACGCTTGCGCAGTCGCACGCTCTTGGGCGTGATCTCGACCAGCTCGTCGTCCTCGATGAATTCCACGCCGTATTCCAGCGTGAGTTCGATCGGCGGCGTGATCTTGATCGCGTCTTCCTTGCCCGAGACACGGAAGTTGGTCAGCTGCTTGGTGCGCGTGGCGTTCACCACCAGGTCGTTGTCGCGGCTGTGGATGCCCACGATCATGCCTTCGTACACCGGATCGTTCGCCTTCACGAACATGCGGCCGCGGTCGTCCAGCTTGCCCAGGGCGTAGGTGAAGATTTCACCGTCGTCCATGGAAATCAGCACGCCGTTCTTGCGGCTGCCGATCTCGCCCTTGTGCGGCTCGTAGCTGTCGAAGATGTTGCTGATGAGGCCCGAGCCGCGCGTCAGGTTCAGGAATTCGTTGGTGAAGCCGATCAGGCCGCGCGCCGGAATGCGGTACTCCAGGCGCACGCGGCCGCGGCCGTCCGGTTCCATGTTGACCAGCTCGCCCTTGCGCTCGCCGAGAGCCTGCATCACGCCGCCCTGGTGCTGCTCTTCGATGTCGGCCGTCACCAGCTCGATCGGCTCGTGCTTCTCGCCGTTGACGGTGCGGAACACCACGCGCGGCTTGGACACGGCCATTTCATAGCCTTCGCGGCGCATGTTTTCCAACAGGATGGTCAGGTGCAGTTCGCCGCGGCCCATCACCTCGAAGATGCCTTCTTCGTCGGTCTCGTTCACGCGCAGCGCCACGTTGTGCTGCAGTTCCTTCTGCAGGCGGTCCCAGATCTGGCGGCTGGTGACGAACTTGCCTTCGCGGCCGGCCAGCGGGCTGGTGTTGACGCAGAAGTTCATGGTCAGGGTCGGTTCGTCGACCTTGAGCATGGGCAGCGGCGACGGATTGGCCGGATCGGTCACGGTCACGCCGATGCCGATGTCGGCAATGCCGTTGATCAGCACGATCTCGCCCGGGCCGGCTTCGGTGGCCTGCACGCGGTCCAGGCCCTGGAAGGTCAGCACCTGGTTGACGCGGCCCTTGACGGTCTTGCCGTCCGGACCTTCCATCACCAGCACGTCCATCATGGGCTTGAGCGTGCCCTGGCTGATGCGGCCCACGCCGATGCGGCCGACGAAAGTCGAGAAGTCGAGCGCCGAGATCTGCAGCTGCAGCGGTGCGTCCGGATCGCCCTTCTGCGCCGGCACATGCTTCAGGATGGTGTTGAACAGCGCCGACATGTCGGGGCCCCACTGCTCGCCGGGCGCACCCTCTTCGAGCGACGACCAGCCATTGATGCCCGAGGCGTACACCACAGGGAAGTCCAGCTGTTCGTCGGTGGCGCCGAGCTTGTCGAACAGGTCGAAGGCGGCGTTCACCACCTTGTCGGGGTTGGCACCCGGCTTGTCGACCTTGTTCACGACCAGGATCGGCTTCAGGCCCAGGGCCAGCGCCTTCTTGGTCACGAAGCGCGTCTGCGGCATCGGGCCTTCCTGTGCGTCGATCAGCAGCACCACGCCGTCGACCATCGACAGCGCGCGCTCCACTTCGCCGCCGAAGTCCGCGTGGCCGGGGGTGTCGACGATGTTGATGTGCGTGCCTTCCCAGGTCACGGCGCAGTTCTTGGCCAGGATCGTGATGCCACGTTCCTTTTCGATGGCGTTGTTGTCCATCACCGTGTCGACCACTTTTTCGTGCTCGGCAAAGGTGCCCGACTGCCGCAGCAGTTGGTCGACCATCGTGGTCTTGCCATGGTCGACGTGGGCAATGATGGCGATATTGCGGATTTGCTTGGTACTCATGGTGTCGCTTCGGTCTGTTGTGCGTTCAAAAGAATTTGCTGGATTTCGATGGGGTTCAGCAAGCGCCCCGGGATCAATTCATTGGCGGCAATGTGCGCCGTGCCCAGGAAGGCCGGAGGCGCTTCGCCGAACACCGCCACATGGTCGGCATCGGGCCAGGTACCGCGGCGGCGCAGGCCGGACAGAAAGCGCCCTGCATCTTCGCTGCCGAGCGTGACGACCGTATGGCCCTCGACCAGGGATTCGGCAGGCAACAATTGCGCCAGCCGCTCTTCCTCGCCCATGGCCTCGAGCGCTTCGAGCGTGATGCACTGCGCCACGCCGAAACCACCGGTGGCCGTGCGGCGCAGCGACGTGAGGTGCGCGCCGCAGCCCAGCGCCTCGCCGATGTCTTCGCCCAGCGTGCGGATGTAGGTGCCCTTGCTCACGGAAGCCACGATCTTGATGGCAAGGCCTGCCGATTCGGCGGCAGCCTGCGTGATCTTCAAGGCATGAATGACCACGTCGCGCGGCGCCCGCTCGATCTCGATGCCTTCGCGCGCGTACTCGTACAGCGCCTTGCCGTCCTTCTTGAGCGCGCTGTGCATCGGCGGAACCTGGCGGATCGGGCCGGTGAACTGCGCCTCGACGCGGGCCAAGTCTTCAGGCGTGACATGCACCGGGCGCTCGGCAATCACCTCGCCCTCGGCGTCGCCGGTGGAGGTCTTGATCCCAAGGCGTGCCGTGGCCTCGTAGGTCTTGTCGGCATCGAGGTGCAGCTGGCTGAACTTGGTGGCCGCGCCAAAGCACAGCGGCAGCACGCCTGTGGCCAGCGGATCGAGCGTGCCGGTGTGGCCCGCTTTTTCGGCGCGCAGCAACCACTTGGCCTTCTGCAAGGCCTGGTTGCTGGAGAGTCCCAGCGGCTTGTCGAGCAACAACACCCCATGCACAGGGCGCCGCTGCACCCTTGTGCGTGGCGCATTCATCGCTAGTCGTCTTTCGAACGCGAAGCGACGGCCTGCGCGATGAGCGCATTCATGTCGGCCGCACGCTCGGTGGTGCGGTCGAACAGGAAGTGCAGCGTCGGCACGGTGTGGATGTGCAGGCGCTTGAACAGGCCGTTGCGCAGGAACCCCGCGGCCTGGTTCAGCGCTTCGGTGGTCTCGGTCACGTCGCCCGTGAGCATGCTGAAGTAGATCTTCGCGTGCGCATAGTCGGGCGTGACCTCGACCGCCTGGATCGTGACCATGCCCACGCGCGGGTCCTTCAACTCGCGCGCGATCAGCTCCGTCAGATCGCGCTGGATCTGGTCGGCAACCTTGAACGCGCGGTTGGGGGCGGCGGCTTTTCTCTTGGGCATGGATACGGTCGCATCGAACGCTTGTTACAGCGTACGGGCGATCTCCTTGATTTCAAAGAACTCGAGCTGATCGCCCTCTTTGATGTCGTTGTAGTTCTTGAGCTTGATACCGCACTCGAAGCCTTCGCGCACTTCGCGGACGTCGTCCTTCATGCGCTTGATCGAGTCGACTTCGCCGGTGTAGATCACCACGTTGTCGCGCAGCAGGCGGAAATGCGCACTGCGGTTGACCGAGCCCGAGGTGATGTAGGAACCCGCGACCGTACCGATCTTCGAGGCCACGAACACCGTGCGGATCTCGGCCGAGCCGATGATTTCCTCGCGGCGCTCCGGTGCCAGCATGCCCGACATCGCGACCTTGATCTCGTCCACGGCGTCGTAAATGATGCTGTAGTAGTTCAGCTGCACGCCATTGCCTTCGGCCAGCTTGCGCGCGCCGGCATCGGCACGCACGTTGAAGCCGATCACGATGGCCTTGGAGGCGATCGCCAGGTTGATGTCGCTTTCGCTGATGCCGCCCACGCCGGCGTACACGATCTGCACCTTGACCTCGTCGGTCGCCAGCTTGAGCAGCGACTGGGCCAGCGCTTCCTGCGAGCCCTGCACGTCGGCCTTGATGATGATGCGCAGCGTCTGCACTTCGCCGGCCGAGAGGTCGGTGAACATGTTCTGCAGGTTCGCGGCCTGGGCCTTTGCCAGCTTGGTGTTGCGGAACTTGCCGGCACGGTAGGTGGCGATTTCGCGCGCACGGCGCTCGTCGCTCATCACCATGAACTCGTCGCCCGCCTGCGGCACTTCGGTCAGGCCCTGGATCTCGACCGGGATCGACGGGCCGGCCGACTTGATGGTCCTGCCGTCTTCGTCGAGCATGGCGCGCACGCGGCCATAGGTCGAACCCGCCAGCACCACGTCGCCGGTCTTGAGCGTGCCGGACTGCACCAGCACGGTCGCGACCGGGCCGCGGCCCTTGTCGAGCTGCGCTTCGATGACCAGGCCCTTGGCGGCGGCATCCACCGGCGCCTTGAGTTCCAGCACTTCGGCCTGCAGCAGCACCTGCTCGAGCAGGTCGTCGATGCCCTGGCCCGTCTTGGCGGACACCGGCACGAACGGCACGTCGCCGCCGTACTCTTCGGGCACCACCTCTTCGGCCACCAGTTCCTGCTTCACGCGGTCCGGGCTGGCATCGGGCTTGTCGATCTTGTTGATGGCAACCACGATCGGCACACCCGCAGCCTTCGCGTGCTTGATGGCTTCCTTGGTCTGCGGCATGACGCCGTCGTCGGCCGCCACCACGAGGATGACGATGTCGGTGGCCTGCGCACCGCGGGCACGCATGGCCGTGAAGGCCTCGTGGCCCGGGGTGTCGAGGAAGGACACCATGCCGCGTTCGGTCTGCACATGGTAGGCACCGATGTGCTGCGTGATGCCGCCGGCTTCGCCCGCTGCAACCTTGGCGCGGCGGATGTAGTCGAGCAGCGAGGTCTTGCCGTGGTCGACGTGGCCCATGACGGTCACGACCGGTGCGCGCGGCAGGGCTTCGGCGGTTTGCGCCGACACGTCCTCGTCGGTGAAGGCTTCGGGGTCGTCCAGCGCGGCAACGACCGCGTTGTGGCCCATTTCCTCCACCAGGATCATGGCGGTGTCCTGGTCCAGCGACTGGTTGATGGTCGCCATCTGGCCCAGCTTCATCAATTGCTTGATGACTTCCTGTGCCTTGACGGCCATCTTGTGCGCGAGCTCGGCCACCGTGATGGTTTCGGGCACGTGCACTTCGAGAATGCGCGCCTCCACCGGTGCGGCCTGCACGTGCTCTTCGTGGCCTCCGCGGTCATTGCTGCCACGGCGGCCGCGCGGGCCTCCGCGCCAGTTGCCGCGGCCGACACCGCCGCTGGCATCGCCGCGGGTCTTGATTTCCTTCTTCTTGGCAGGATCGCCCGCCCAGCTCGAGGAGAGCTTGGCCGACTTGACTTCCTTGCCGGCACCGGCGGCGCCGGGGGCTGCGGCAGCACCCGGTGCGGCCGGCGCGCCGGGGCGCGCTGCGGGCGCGGCCGGCTTGTGCAGCGTGCCCTTGACCGCGGCCTTTTCGGGCTGCGGCTTCTCGGGCGCCTTGTGCGGCACCAGCACGCGCGCCGGTGCGTTCATCATGGCGCGGATGGCTTCGGCTTCGGCCAGGGCCTTGCGGCGGCGCTCGTCCAGGTCCTTGGCGCGGGCGGCTTCCTCGTCGGCACGGGCCTTCGATTCGGCGGCGGCCTTGGCCTTGGCGTCTTCCTTGGCTTGCGTGGCGGCGGTCTGGGCAGCCAGCTTGGTGTCGGCGGCCTGCTGTTCGGCGGCGGCTGCAGCGGCTGCAACAGGCGCTGCGGCCGGCTTGGCCGCTTCCTTGGCGGGCGCGGCCGCGGCTTCGGCGGCAGCCTTCTTCTCGGCGGCAGCGCGCGCGGCTTCCTGCTCGGCCTGCTCTGCGCGCTCGGCCTTCTCGGCCTGTTCGCGTTCGCGGGCTTCGGTTTCTTCACGCAGGCGGCGCTTCTCGGCCAGTTCTTCTTCCTGGCGGCGGATCAGCTCGGCCTGGCGGCGCGCCTCTTCCTCGCGGCGGGCCAGTTCGGCTTCGTCGATGCGGGGTGCGGCAGGTGCCGCGGCGGGCGCTTCGGCCACCGGTTGCGCTTCGGGCGTGGCCGGGTGGCCGTCGTCGCGCTGGATGAAGGTGCGCTTCTTGCGCACCTCGACCTGGATGGTGCGGGCGCGGCCGGTGGCGTCGGCCTGCTTGATCTCGCTGGTCGACTTCTTCGTCAGCGTGATCTTCTTGCGCTCGGGCTCGGCGGTGCCATGGCTGGCTTTGAGAAAGCCGAGCAGGCGCTGCTTGTCAGCCTCGGTGAGTGCATCGGTGGGTGCCGCCTTGGGCACGCCTGCGCTCTTGAGCTGGTCAAGCAAGGTTTCGGGAGTCTTCTTGAGCTCGTTCGCGAACTCGGCGACAGTGGTACTGGACATATTGGTTTCGTGCCTCCATGACCATCACTCTTGGCCGGCGAACCAATGTTCGCGGGCTTTCAAGATGAGGGCTTTGGCGTCATCGGCGCTGTGGCCGGTGATCTCGGTGAGTTCATCGACCGCGAGGTCGGCGAGGTCGTCGCGGGTGTGCACACCCGCCTCGGCCAGCTTGGGAATCAGCTCGGGGTCGAGGCCTTCGAGGTCGCGCAGATTCTGCGAGACGGTCTCGACGCCCTCTTCCTTGGCGATTTCCATGGTCAACAGCGCATCCTTGGCGCGCGAACGAAGCTCGTTGATGGTGTCTTCGTCGAAGGCTTCGATCTCCAGCATTTCGGAGATCGGCACATAGGCGACTTCCTCGAGGCTGTTGAAGCCCTCGGAGATCAGGATGTCGGCGATTTCCTCGTCGACGTCGAGCTTTTCCATGAACAGCTTGCGGCTGGCGTCGGTTTCGCTCGCCTGCTTCTGGGCCGATTCATTGGCGTCCATGATGTTGATCTTCCAGCCGGTCAGATCGGAGGCGAGCCTCACGTTCTGGCCGCCGCGGCCGATCGCGATGGCGAGGTTTTCCTCGTCGACCACCACGTCCATGGCGTGCTTTTCTTCATCGACCACGATCGACGACACGTTGGCCGGAGCCAGGGCGCCGATCACAAACTGGGCCGGGTCTTCGCTCCACAGCACGATGTCCACGCGCTCGCCGGCGAGCTCGTTGGTCACGGCATTGACGCGGGTGCCGCGCACGCCGACGCAGGTGCCGATCGGGTCGACACGCTTGTCGTGCGAGAGCACGGCGATCTTGGCGCGCGAACCGGGGTCGCGGGCGCAGCTCTTGATTTCGAGCAGGCCCTGTTCGATCTCGGGCACTTCCTGGCGGAACAGCTCGATCATGAACTCGGGCGCCGAGCGCGACAGGATGATCGGCGCGCCGCGCAGCGTCAGGTCGACCTCCATGATCATGGCCCGCACGCGGTCGCCGTTGCGCAGGTTTTCCTTGGCGATCATTTCGCTGCGGCGCAGGCGCCCTTCGACGCGGCCGGCCTCCACGATGATGTCGCCCTTGTCCAGGCGCTTGACGGTACCCACGAAGATCTTGTCGCCGCGCGACATGAAGTCGTTGAGCAGCATCTCGCGCTCGGCGTCGCGGATCTTCTGCAGGATGACCTGCTTGGCCGCCATGGCGCCGATGCGGCCGATCGGCACCGAGTCCACCGCTTCCTCGATGTACTCGCCGACCTCGATGTCGGGCATTTCTTCCTTGGCTTCGAACAGGAGGATTTCCTGGTCGGGCAGCTGCAGGCCGGCTTCGTCGGGGACGACGTGCCAGCGGCGGAAGGTTTCGTAGTCGCCGCTGTCGCGGTCGACCGAGACGCGGATGTCCACGTCGCCCTGGTGGAGCTTCTTGGTGGCTTGCGCCAGCGCGGATTCGACCGCGCCGAAAACCACGTCGCGCTCGACGTTCTTCTCGCGCGAGATCGCATCCACCAACATCAACATTTCGCGATTCATGCCACCCACTCCTCTAGTCAGTCCGGAACGTTGGTTCCGTCGTCAATATCCGAAAAACCCGGTTGGGTTTTGGCCTTGCGGCCCTTGAAATCCACAATTGGCGCGAGCCGCGCATCGCGCAGCTCATCCAGCACGAAACCCAGCGCATGCAACTTTGCAGGCGCGCGCTTCTTGCTGACTTTTTGACCCGGTTTGGGCTCCGGCGCATCGCTCCAGACGATTTGCCAGCCCGGGGCCCCGTCGGCCCCCGCCACGCGCTCCAGCGTGCCGCGAAACTTCTTGCGGGTGGCAGACACCTGCCCCGCCGCCGCGGCACCCATGGGCGCCTTGAGCGTGATGTCGATCACCTCGCCCACGAAACGCTCGAAATCCTGCTCATTGCGAAGCGGACGGTCAATACCCGGCGAGGAAACCTCGAGCCGCTTGTAATCGACACCATCGACCTCGAGCGCAAACTGCAACTGCCGCGTGACCTTCTCGCAATCCTCGACCGTCACGAAGGGTTCGGGAATGCCTGCAGCCACAGCTTCCGATGTGGGGGCAGTCCAGGGCAAATCAATTGTCACGCGCAGCAATCCCCCGGCCGAGCGTTCGATCTCGACCAGGTCGTAGCCGAGACCGGCAACGGTTTGTTCCACTGTCTGCTGCAATGCCACGTGTTTGAATTTGCCTTGTAAAAATGCTTATGCGTGCCACCCGCCCGCCACGGGTGTCACGCATCGAAATTGCATAGACCAAAAAAAACGGGCGGTTGGTACCCGCCCGTTTGGTCGTGAGCCTCGAATTATATGCTATTCCCGTGATAAATGAAGTGGCTTGGGCTGCTCAAAGCGCCACTTTGCGCCGGGATTTTGACCAGACGACGGCAAACAGCACCGAACCGAGCGCCAAGGCGGCGGCCGCCACCAGCAGCGGGAGCTCGAAAGACCCGGTCCGCTGGGCCAGCGGCGCCGCAAACAGCGGGCCGATGATCTGCCCGACGCCATAGGAAGCGGTCGCATAGCCGATCAGCCCGGCTGCGGCATTGCCGCGCAGCCGGCGCGCATCCCGCATCGCAAAAAGTGTGATGGCCGTGAAAGGCATGCCCAGCAGCAGGCTGCCGAGCGCAAAGCCGGTGATGGTGGGCCAGGCCACCGACAGCACCACGCCCAGCGCCTGCAGCGCATAGGCCGCGGCCAGCAGCAGCCGGTTGTCCCAGTGCACGGGCGCGCGGGCGCCGATCAGCGCGCCGGGGATGATCGCCAGCCCGAACAGCGGCCAGAAGAAGTCGGGCCACGGCGAGCCCGGCAGTGCCTGGCGCGCGATCACCGGCAGGAAGGTGGCGGTGATGATGTAGCCGAAGCCGGCCAGCCCATAGAGCGCGACCAGCCAGACGGCGTCGCTGCGCGCGGAAGGCGACGCGGCCGCACCGGCCTGGGCGGAAGGCGCGCCCGCGGAGCCTTGCCCCGAGGGCAGTTCGCCATCGTCGAACACGCGCCAGATCAGCGCCACCAGCACCACCGCCAGCAGGCCCAGGCCGATCCATCCCGCCTCGGAACCCCAGCGCCCCAGGGCGCCGCCGAGCAGGCCGGTCATCGCGATGCCGATGCCGGGGCCGGTGTAGATCACGCCGGCCAGCGCCGGGGAATGGGTTTCGGCGAGCCGCCGCAGCCCCCATCCCGACGCAAAGACGAAGACCCAGGCGCTCATCACGCCGGCCGCGGTGCGCAGGATGCCCCAGCTCGTGAAGCTGTGGAGCACCCCCATGCCCACCAGCAGCGCCGCCGTGGCCACCAGGCCGCCGCGCACCATGCGCTTGGCCTGGATGCCGATGGCCGCGCAACTGACCGCGCCCAGAAAGTAACCGAGGTAATTGAGCGAAGCCAGCACGCCGCCGGCCTCGAGCTGGAGCTTTCCCTCGTGCAACATGATCGGCAGCATGGGCGTGAAGGCAAAGCGCCCCAGGCCCATGGCAACGGCCAAGGTCACCATGCACGCCAGTGCCGCGCGCCAGGCACCGCGCCTGTCCCGTCCGATATCCGACATTTCCTGCGATTCCGTTGTTCTATTCCAGCAGCGCGGCGGCCACCAGTTTCTTGGTGTAGGGGTGCTCGGGCGCGTCGAGTACGCGCTCCACGGCGCCGGCTTCGAGGATGGCGCCGTCCTTCATCACGATGACCTGGTGCGCCATGGCGCGGATCACCTCGACGTCGTGCGTGATCAGCAGGTAGCTCAGGCCGCGCTCGCGCTGCAGGCGCTGCAAGAGGCCCAGCACCTGCTTCTGGATCGTCACGTCGAGCGCGCTGGTGGGTTCGTCGAGCACCAGCAGCTGCGGATCGACGATGAGCGCGCGCGCGATCGCGAGCCGCTGGCGCTGTCCGCCCGAGAACTCGTGCGGATAGCGGTCGAGCAGCGAGGGAAACTGCGCCTCGCCCAGGCCCACGTCGGCCAGCGCCGCCAGCGCCCGCGCGCGGCGCTGCGCCGTGTCGAGCTCAGGCGCGTGCACGCGCAACCCCTCGCCCACGATCTGCTCGACCGTCATGCGCGGCGAGAGCGAGGAGAACGGGTCCTGGAAAACCACCTGCATGACCCGGCGCAAGGCCAGGTCGGAGCTTCGGTCCACCGCCCAGCCCTTGCCATCCACCTTGAGCGCACCCTGGTGCTTCAGCAGCCCGAGGGCGGCCAGCGCCAGCGTGGACTTGCCCGATCCGGACTCGCCGACCACGCCCAGCGTTTCGCCCGGTGCGATGCGGAAATCCGCGTTCTGCACCGCAATGAATTCGCCCTTGCGGAACCAGCCGGCAAAACCGGGCCGCGGCACGGGGTAGCTCACACGCAGGCCCGTGGCCTCGAGCACCGGCCGCGCGCCGGCACCCGCGGGCACGGCGATGACATCGCGCTGCGGATGGCTGTCGATCAGCTTGCGGGTGTAGGCGTGCTGCGGCGCCTCGAACACGGCCGCCACGGCGCCCTGCTCCACCACGTGGCCGTCTTCCATCACGGCAATCCGGTCGGCGAAGCGGCGCACCAGGTTGAGGTCGTGCGTGATGAGCAGCACGGCCATGCCATGCTTGCGCTGCAGATCGGCGAGCAGCTCGAGGATCTGCGCGCGCACCGTGACGTCGAGCGCGGTGGTCGGCTCGTCGGCCAACAGCAGGCGCGGCTTGCAGGCGAGCGCCATGGCGATCATCGCGCGCTGGCGCTGGCCGCCCGAGAGCTGGTGCGGAAACGCCCTCGCCCGCCGCGCCGGCTCCGGAATGCCGGTGTCGGCCAGCAGCTGCACGGCGGCCGCCTGGGCCGCGCGCGCCGACAGGCCCTCGTGCAGTTCGAGCACCTCGGCGATCTGGTCGCCCACGGTGTAGAGCGCGTTGAGGGCGGTCATCGGCTCCTGGAAGATCATCGCGATCTCCTTGCCGCGGATGCCGCGCAGCGCCCGTTCGGGAATCGAGAGCAGGTCGCGCCCGCTTGGCGCATCTGCGGAGCCGAACAAGGTCGCGGTGCCGGCCACGTCGGCGTTCTGCGCCAGGCGCAGCAGCGACAGCGCCGTCACGGTCTTGCCCGAACCCGATTCGCCGACCAGCGCGAGCTTCTCGCCCGCGGCAATGCGGAAGTCGATGCCATGCACCACCTCCTTGCCGCCGAAGGCCACGCGCAGGTCTTTCACGTCCAGCAGCGGCTGGAGATGCTTGATTTGGCTCACTTGTCGGCCTTCCGCGGATCGAGGGCATCGCGCAGCGCGTCGCCCATGAAGGTGAGCAGCATCAGCGTCACGACCAGCACGCCGAAGGTCGAAAGAGAGATCCACCAGGCGTCGATGTTGGCCTTGCCCTGGCTCAGCAGTTCGCCGAGCGACGGCGTGCCCGGCGGCACGCCCAGGCCCAGGAAATCGAGCGAAGTGAGCGCCAGGATGGCCGCGCTCATGCGAAACGGCAGGAAGGTGACGACCGGCACCATGCTGTTGGGCAGGATGTGGCGCCACATGATCTGCAGGTTGCCCACGCCCAAGGCGCGCGCGGCGCGCACGTAGTCCATCTGGCGGTTGCGCAGGAATTCGGCGCGCACGTAGTCGGCCAGGCCCATCCAGCCGAACAGGCTCAGCAGGATCAGCAGCAGCGCCACGCTGGGCGCGAAGATGGCGCTGAAGATGATCAGCAGGTAGAGCTCGGGCATCGAGGCCCAGATCTCGATGAAGCGCTGGAACGCGAGGTCGATCTTGCCCGCGAAGTAGCCCTGCACCGCCCCCGCCGCCACGCCCAGCACGGTGCCAATGACGGTCAGCGCCAGGCCGAACAGCACGCTCACGCGAAAGCCGTAGATCAGCTGCGCGAGCAGGTCGCGGCCGCGGTCGTCGGTGCCGAAGAAGTTCTCGCGCGAAGGCGCCGCGGGATTGGGCTGGGAGGCGAAGTAGTTCAGCGTGCGCGGGCCGTAGCGGTTGGGTGCATAGAGCGCCCAGTTGGCGCCCTCGGTGATGCGCTTCTGGATGAACGGGTCGAGGTAGTCGGCGGGCGTTTCGAAGTCGCCGCCGAAGGTTTTCTCGGAGTAGTCGCGCAGCACGGGAAAGTAGGTCTGCCCGGCGTAGCGCACGACCAGCGGCTTCTCGGTGGACAGCAGTTCGGCGAACAGGCTCAGCACCACCAGGATCGAGAAGACGACCAGGCTCCAGAACCCCAGCGGATTGCGGCGGAAGCGGCGCCAGGCGCGGCGGCCCGGGCTCGCGGAAACAACGGCGGCGCTAGTCAAACTTGACCCTCGGATCGACCCAGACGTAGCAGAGGTCGGAAATCAGCTTGGTGACCAGGCCGATCAGCGTGAACAGGTAGAGCGTGCCCAGCACCACGGGATAGTCGCGGCGGATCACGCTCTCGTAGCTCAGCAGGCCCAGGCCGTCGAGCGTGAACAGCGTCTCGATCAGCAGCGAGCCGGTGAAGAACGCACCGATGAAGGCCGACGGAAAGCCCGTGATGATCGGGATCAGCGCGTTGCGGAACACATGCTTCCAGAGCACCTGCCGCTGCGACAGCCCCTTGGCACGTGCCGTCAGCACGTACTGCTTGCGGATTTCCTCGAGGAAGGAATTCTTCGTGAGCATGGCGGTGACGGCAAAGCTGCCGAGCACCATCGACGTCACCGGCAGCGCGATGTGCCACAGGTAGTCGACGATGCGCGCGCCCCAGTTCATGCTCTCCCAATTGGGCGACGTGAGGCCGCGCAGCGGAAACCACTGCAGCTGCCCGCCGAAGATCACGAGCAGCGCCACCCCCAGCACGAAGCCCGGAATGGCATAGCCGACCAGCACGATCAGCGTGGTGATGAAGTCGAAGCGCGTGCCGGCCCTCACCGCCTTGGCCACGCCGAGCGGCACCGCGATCAGGTAGCTGATGAAGAAGGTCCAGAGGCCGAGGCTGATCGACACCGGCATCTTCTCCTTGATGAGCTGCCAGACGTCCTTGCGCTGGTAGAAGCTGGTGCCCAGGTCGAAGCGTGCGAACGACTTCAGCATGGTCCACAGGCGCTCGTGGGCGGGCTTGTCGAAGCCGTAGAGCTTGCGGATGTCCTCGACGCGCTGCGGGTCGAGTCCCTGGCGGCCGCGGTAGCCGGCGCCGCTGGCCGCGGCCCGCTCGCCACCCGAATCGCGCCCCTGCAACTGCGCCACCATCTGCTCGACCGGGCCGCCCGGCACGAACTGGATCACGCCGAAGGTGATGACGAGCACGCCCAGCAGCGTGGGGATCATCAGCAGCAGGCGCTTGAGGATGTAGCTGGTCATTCGGTGTTCATGTCCGGTGCGGCCGCGTCATTTGTTGATGGGCGAAGCCCACCACGTGGTGAGCGCCCAGTCGCCGGCATCGTAGTACGGCGGAATGGTCGGCGGCAGCACGAACGGCGCCGGCCGGTAGCCGACCAGGAACGCATTGCCGTAGTACTGCGGAATCGAGTAGTAGCCGTTGGAGAGCACCCGGTCGAGCACGCGCATGGCCGTGGCCAGCTCGGGCCGCGTGGTGGCCGCCAGCACCTTGCCGACCACTGCGTCGACCGCCGGATCGGCAATGCCCCAGATATTGGACGAGCCCGTCGTGTCGGCCGCCTTGGAGCCGAACAGCTCGAGCAGTTCGCCGCCCGGCGCGCTGTTGCCGGGCAGGCGCAGCGAGGTCATCTCGAAATCGAAGTTCTGCATGCGCTGCTGCGAGAGCGAGAAATCGACCGTGCGGAACGTCATCTCGATGCCGAGCTTGCGCAGCGCCGTCTGCAGCGGTGTCACGACGCGGATCAGCCCGGGCTGGTCATTGAGGAACTCGATCGTGAAGGCCTCGTTCTTCGCGTTGCGCAGCGCGCCGCCGCGGTAGGTCCAGCCGGCCTCCTCCAGCAGCGCCCTCGCCTTGCGCAGGTTCTCGCGCAGGCTGTTGGGCGGCGCCGTGCTCGGCGGCTGCGGGGCCGGGCCGAACACCTCGGGCTTGAGCTTGCTGCGCAGCGGCTCCATCAGCGCCAGTTCGTCGGGCTTGGGCAGGCCCTCGGCGTGGAACTCGCTGTTCGGAAAGTAGCCCTGCACCCGCGTGTAGAGGCCGTAGAACAGCTGGCGGTTGAGCCACTCGAAATCCATGGCCAAACCAATGGCCTGGCGCACGCGCACGTCCTTGAATTTGTCCTTGCGGATGTTGAACACATAGCCCTGGAAATCGCCGGGGTTGTGGTTCTCGAAGGCGCGCTTGACGATCTCGCCGCTGTCGAACTGCCTGCCCTTGTACTGGCGCGCCCAGTTGCGCGAGGTGAATTCGCGCATGAAGTCGAACTCCCCGGCCTTCAGGCCCTCGAAGCGCGCGGTTTCGTCCAGGTAGACCCGGAAGGTGATGCGATCGAAGTTGTACAGCCCCTTGCGCACCGGCAGGTCGGCGCCCCAGTAGTCGGCGCGGCGCACGTAGGTGATGTCGCGGCCCAGGCGGTCGCTGGCCGGCTTGTAGGGGCCGGAGCCGATCGGCATCTCGGTGACGATCTGGTCGAAGGGCTTGCCCCCGCCCCATTGGCGGCTGAAGACCGCCATGCCGCCAATCACCAGCGGCAGCTCGCGGTTCGGACTCGCGAAGTCGAAGCGCACGACGCGCTCGCTGGTGGCTGTCGCCTTCTTCACTTCGGCGTAGATGGTGCGGTACTGCGGCGCGGCCAGCGGGCCGGTCAGGGTGTTGAACGAATGCACCACGTCGGCCGCCAGCACCGGCGAGCCGTCGTTGAAGCGCGCCTTGGGGTTCAGGCGGAAGGTGGCCGAAAGGCGGTCGGGCGCCACCTCGACGTCTTCGGCAAGCAGGCCATAGACCGTGGTCGGCTCTTCGGAATTGCCCGTCATCAGGCTCTCGAACATCAGCGAGCCGATGCCCGAAGGCGCCGTGCCCTTGAGCGTGAACGGGTTGAGCTTGTCGAAGTTGGTGGGCCGCGTGGGCGGCACCATCCGGATCTCGCCGCCCTTGGGCGCGTTCGGATTGACGTAGCTGAAGTGGGTGAAGCCGGGCGGGTACTTGATGTCGCCGAACTGCGCGTAGGCATGGGCGGCCCATGAAGGAGCCGCCGAGAGCGCCAGAAAAAGAAGCAGCCAAACCCGCATGCGAGAATTCTGCCCAAGATTTTCACGAGGCAACTTCATGGGCTTTCTTTCCGGCAAAAAACTGTTGATCACCGGCGTGTTGAGCAATCGCTCCATTGCCTACGGCATAGCCAAGGCCTGTCACGAACAAGGCGCCGAGCTTGCTTTCAGCTACGTCGGCGAGCGATTCAAGGACCGTATCACCGAATTCGCCGCGGACTTCGGCTCCAAGCTTATTTTTGACTGCGACGTGGGCGACGACGCGCAGATCGACAAGCTCTTTGCCGATCTGGCGCAGGCGTGGCCCAGGTTCGACGGGTTCGTGCACAGCATCGGCTTTGCGCCGCGCGAGGCCATTGCGGGCGACTTCCTCGAAGGCTTGTCGCGCGAGGGCTTCAAGATTGCGCACGACATCAGCGCCTACAGCTTCCCGGCCATGGCCAAGGCGGCCCTGCCCTATCTCAACGACAAGTCGGCGCTCCTCACGCTGACCTACCTGGGCGCCGAGCGCGCGCTGCCCAACTACAACACCATGGGGCTGGCCAAGGCCTCGCTCGAGGCCTCGGTGCGCTACACCGCGGCTTCGCTCGGCCCCAAGGGCATGCGGGTCAACGGCATCAGCGCCGGGCCGATCAAGACGCTGGCGGCCAGCGGCATCAAGGGCTTCGGCAAGATGCTGTCCGCCGTGGCCGACGCCTCGCCCATCCGCCGCAACGTGACCATCGAGGAAGTCGGCAACGTGGCTGCCTTCCTGCTGAGCGACCTGGCCAGCGGCGTCACCGCCGAGATCACCTATGTGGACGGCGGCTTCAGCAACGTCGTGGCGGGCATGGCCGAGTAATCCTCGGCCGAGTAATCGATCGGCAGCGGCCTCTTGCTGAACAGACGTTCCCTCCTGCTCGCCGGCCTCGGCGCGCTGGCGGCCCGCGTGGCCGCCGCGCGCGAGACCGCGCCGGCCTTGATGCTGGCCGAGGTCTACCGCCCCGGCATGTCGCTGGACGACTACTGGGTCAGCGAAAAATTCGACGGCGTGCGCGGCTACTGGGACGGCAAGCAGCTGTGGACGCGTGGCGGCGAACCGGTGGTGGCGCCCGCCTGGTTCATCGCGCCGTTGCCCAAGCAGCCGCTCGACGGCGAGCTGTGGGCCGGCAGGGGCCAGTTCGCGCATGCGGTTTCCACCGTGCGCAGCCAGACGCCCAACGACACCGCCTGGCACAGCATGCGCTTCATGGTGTTCGACCTCCCGGCCCAGGGCGGCGATTTCACGGCGCGGCTGGCCGTCTTGCGCAAGCTGCTGCCGATCACCGATGCGCCGTGGGTGGTGCCCGTGCCGCAGGAGCGCGCCACCACCCATGCGGATCTGCAGGCCCTGCTCGCCAAGACCGTGAAGATGGGCGGCGAGGGCCTGATGCTGCACCGGGGCGGATCGCTCTACCGCGCCGAGCGCAACAGCGACCTGCTCAAGGTCAAGACCCACGATGACGCCGAGGCCCGCGTGGTCGGCCACATGCCCGGCAAGGGCCGGCACAGCGGCCGGTTGGGCGCGCTGCTGGTCGAAACTCCCGAGGGCAAGCGCTTCAAGCTCGGCAGCGGCCTGACCGATGCCGAGCGCGAGAACCCGCCCGCCATCGGCAGCTGGGTGACCTACCGCTACAACGGCACCAACCCGGGCGGCTTGCCCAGGTTCGCGCGCTTCATGCGGGTGCGCAGCGACCGGCCCTCCTGAAGCGCGGCGCGCGCCCTCCCCGCTTCTTGCCGCCTACTTCTTCGGCGCGGCCACGCAGTCCGCGTAGTAGCGCTTCTTACCGGTTTCGTCGATGCGCGCCACCAGGCCGTGGATGTCGGTCTCGAAGCCCGGGCACTGCGAGTTGAACTCGCGCGAGAACCGGAGGTAGTCGACGATCTTCTTGTTGAACACCTCGCCCGGAATCAGGAGCGGAATGCCCGGCGGGTACGGCGTGATCAGGCTCGTGGTGATGCGGCCTTCGAGCTCGTCGATCTCCACGCGTTCGGTCTTGCGGTGCGCAATGTGGGCGAAGGCGTCGCTCGGCTTCATGGCGGGCGTGAGGTCGCTCAGGTACATCTCGGTCGTCAGGCGCGCCACGTCGTAGCGTGCGTAGAGCTGGTGGATGTGCTGGCACAGGTCGCGCAGGCCCAGGCGTTCGTAGCCGGGGTGCTGCTGGCAGAACTCCGGCAGGATGCGCCACATCGGCTGGTTGCGCGCGTAGTCGTCCTTGAACTGCTGCAGCGCCGTGAGCAGCGTGTTCCAGCGGCCCTTGGTGATGCCGATGGTGAACATGATGAAGAAGCTGTAGAGCCCGGTCTTCTCCACGATCACGCCGTGTTCGGCCAGGAACTTGGTCACCACGCTGGCGGGAATGCCGGTCTCGGCAAAGTTGCCTTCCAGGTCGAGGCCCGGCGTCACGATGGTCGACTTGATCGGGTCGAGCATGTTGAAGCCGTCGGCCAGTTCGCCGAAGCCGTGCCAGTTGCGCGGCGACTTCTTGTTCTTGCTCTGCTTGCCGTTCTTCTCGCCCGTCATGATCCAGTCTTCGGCGCGGCCGATGCCTTCGTCGACGAGCTTCTCGGGGCCCCAGACCTTGAACCACCACTCGTCCTTGCCGAATTCGTCTTCCACCTTGCGCATGGCACGGCGGAAGTCGAGCGCCTCCAGGATGCTCTCTTCCACCAGCGCGGTGCCGCCGGGCGGCTCCATCATGGCGGCGGCCACGTCGCAGCTCGCGATGATCGCGTACTGCGGGCTGGTCGACGAGTGCATCAGGTAGGCCTCGTTGAACAGGTCGCGGTCGAGCGCACGGTTCTGCGAGTCCTGCACCAGCACGTGGCTGGCCTGGCTGATGCCCGCGAGCAGCTTGTGGGTCGACTGCGTGGCAAACACCAGCGACTCCTTGGGCCGCACGCGGCGCTTGCCCATCGCGTGATAGGCGCCGTAGAACGGGTGGAAGGCCGCATGCGGCAGCCAGGCCTCGTCGAAATGCAGCGTGTCGACGTAGCCGTCGAGCATGTTCTTGATGGTCTCGGTGTTGTAGATCACGCCGTCGTAGGTCGACTGGGTGAGCGTCATCACGCGCGGCTTGACCTTGTTGGGATCCACGTCGGCCAAGAGCGGGTTGGCCTTGATCTTGGCCTTGATGGCGCTCTGCTCGAACTCGCTCTTCGGAATCGGTCCGATGATGCCGAAGTGGTTGCGCGTGGGCTTCATGAACACCGGGATCGCGCCGGTCATGATGATCGCGTGCAAGATCGACTTGTGGCAGTTGCGGTCGACCACCACCACGTCGTCGGGCGCCACCGTGTGGTGCCAGACCATCTTGTTGCTGGTGCTGGTGCCGTTGGTCACGAAGAAGCAATGGTCGGCGTTGAAGATGCGCGCGGCGTTGCGTTCGCTGGCCGCCACCGGGCCGGTGTGGTCGAGCAGCTGGCCGAGTTCTTCCACCGCGTTGCAGACGTCGGCGCGCAGCATGTTCTCGCCGAAGAACTGGTGGAACATCTGGCCCACGGGGCTCTTCAGGAACGCCACGCCGCCCGAATGGCCCGGGCAGTGCCACGAGTACGAGCCGTCTTCGGCGTAGTCGATCAGCGCCTTGAAGAACGGCGGCTGCACGCCTTCGAGGTAGCTCTTGGCCTCGCGGATGATGTGGCGCGCCACGAACTCCGGCGTGTCCTCGAACATGTGGATGAAGCCGTGCAGCTCGCGCAGGATGTCGTTGGGAATGTGGCGCGAGGTCTTGGTTTCGCCGTAGATGTAGATCGGCACGTCGGCGTTCTTGCGCCGCACCTCGCCGATGAAGTTGCGCAGGCTCAGCACCGCGGGATCGAGGTCGGGGCCGACCGTGAATTCCTCGTCGTCGATCGACAGGATGAAGGCGCTGGCGCGGCTTTGCTGCTGCGCGAACTGGCTCAGGTCCCCGTAGCTCGTGACGCCCAGCACCTCGAAGCCCTCCGTCTCGATGGCCTGCGCAAGCGCGCGAATGCCGAGGCCCGAAGTGTTTTCGGAGCGGAAGTCCTCGTCGATGATGACGATGGGGAAGCGAAATTTCATGGGCAGGGCTCCGGACAGGCAATGAGGCGCGAAGTGTACGGAATTCGGATGAAGGATTGAGTCAGGTTTTGACACAGAATGTCGTGCATTCACCAAAGAGGAGAAGTCATGGCGAATTCCACCATCTGGTGGCTGATAGCGGGGGCCGCCATCGTGCTGGAGTTGCTTTCCGGCACGGTCTACCTGTTGCTGCTGGCGACCGGTTTCGCAGCGGCGGCCATTGCGGCGCATCTGGGCGCCGGCACCGTCGCGCAACTGGTGGTGGCGGCCGTCGTGGGCGTGGGCGCGGTCCTGGTCTGGTATGCCGTTCAGCGCCGCCGCCCGGCCGCACCGCCTACGACATCGAACCGCGATGTCAATCTGGACATCGGCGAGATCATCCACGTCGAGGCCTGGAACCCCGACGGCACCGCCACCGTTCGCTACCGCGGCGCCCAGTGGACCGTGATCCCGCGCTCGGGCCAGGCCCCCACCACCGGCGAGCACCGCGTGGTCGAGGTGGTCGGCAGCCGCCTCGTGGTCGACAAGACCTGATCAGAACAGAACAGAACCCTAGAGGAGAAAACCATGGAATTTTCGGTCCCCATCATCATCCTGGTCATCGCGATCATCTTCATCAGCCAGTCGGTCAAGTTCGTGCCGCAGCAGAACGCCTGGGTGCGCGAGCGCCTGGGCAAGTACCACGGCACCATGACGCCCGGCCCCAACTTCCTGATCCCGTTCATCGACCGGGTCGCCTACAAGCACAGCCTGAAGGAAATCCCGCTCGACGTGCCGAGCCAGATCTGCATCACGCGCGACAACACCCAGCTGCAGGTCGACGGCATCCTGTACTTCCAGGTGACCGACCCGATGCGCGCGAGCTACGGCTCGTCGAACTACATCGTGGCCGTGACGCAGCTGGCGCAAACGTCGCTGCGCAGCGTGATCGGCAAGCTCGAACTCGACAAGACCTTCGAGGAGCGCGACGTCATCAACGCGCAGGTGGTCGCGGCCATCGACGAGGCGGCGCTCAACTGGGGCGTGAAGGTGCTGCGCTACGAGATCAAGGACCTGACGCCGCCCAAGGAAATCCTGCTGGCCATGCAGGCGCAGATCACCGCCGAGCGCGGCAAGCGTGCCCTCATCGCCGCCTCCGAAGGCCGCCGCCAGGAACAGATCAACATCGCCACCGGCGAGCGCGAGGCCTTCATCGCCCGCTCCGAAGGCGAGAAGCAGGCCCAGATCAACAATGCCCAGGGCGAGGCCGCCGCCATCACGGCCG
Source organism: Variovorax sp. V116 (assembly GCF_041154435.1). Classification (NCBI taxonomy): domain Bacteria; kingdom Pseudomonadati; phylum Pseudomonadota; class Betaproteobacteria; order Burkholderiales; family Comamonadaceae; genus Variovorax; species Variovorax sp. V116. The sequence continues at coordinate 2,754,029 of NZ_AP028661.1, read as the reverse complement.
TGGCCACCGCCACGGCCGACGCCATCGAACGCGTGGCAGCCGCCATCCGCCAGCCCGGCGGCGAACAGGCCGTGCAGCTCAAGGTGGCCGAGCGCGCGGTCGACGCCTACGGCAAGGTCGCGGCCGATTCCAAGACCACGCTGATCGTGCCCAGCAACATGACCGAAACCGCCGCCCTCATCGCCTCCGCGATGCGCATGGTCCAGGCCGGCAAGCCGCAGAATCCGGCCTGAGCGACTGCTACAATCGAGGGCTCAGGAGCGGTGGATGAGCGGTTTAAGTCGCACGCCTGGAAAGCGTGTGAGGGTTAATAGCCCTCCGCGGGTTCGAATCCCGCCTGCTCCGCCAGAGAACTAGGTTTCATGCGGGTTTCCAGCCCATTAGCATATTTACCCCACATCAAACCCATCAACGCAGAAATGCTTGATGGGTTTTTTGTTCGCGCGGCAGATGCCTTCGCCCTTTTGGTCGCTTGCGCTTCCCTAGATGCGAGTTCGTGCGCTCGGCGGCAGCAAGACATGTACTGAACCCGACACGTCTGCGGCAAACAAGAGCTGCCGACAACCGAAATGCGGTTCTAGTGCGAATAATTGCCGGCCTGCAGCGGCCGCCCACCCTTCAATACGTCTCGGCAGTAGTGCCAGTAGGTAGCCAAGGCCGATTCGCTCGCAACAGCCTCAAAGGCTAAGACTTCGCAACGTCTACCCGGCAGCTTCTATCTTGAACACGCGCTCAAGCTCGACCAGCGCCTGCCGCATCTGGAGAAATGTGTTCTCCAGTTCGGGCCTGCCTTCGTGGCCAGGCTCGGGGAAGCCAATCGTCGAGTAATCCGTCCGCTGCATGAAGTGGCTTACGGCTCCTTCGAACTGGCGAAGTGCCGAGGCGTACTGATGGTAGGTGGTCATCCGTCCATTCTGGCGGGCATCCGCGATGGTGCGGATGCCAACCGGTGCCGCGTGATCAATGCGGCATCGTTGCGACCGCATGATCAATGCTGTTGCGGCGGCCTCCGACCTCCGGCAGCCGGGCTACATTGAGGGGAGGCGATATACCAACAACCACTCCACGATGACGTATGAAGAACTCTATGAACGACGAAGACCGCCTTGAGCTTCTCGGCGCCATAACCTGGTACTTCGAGGCAAAAGCGCTGTCCCTTGCTACTGTGCTCAGTCTCCGCGCGCCATTGAGTGCTGAGCAACAGCGCCAACTGCGGTATGGGTATTCACAGTACTTTGTCTCGCTGATGTCTGCAGTTGATGTAGTTACGGAAAGCAAAGACGGCCCAGCGTTCAATGCGCTGCTGTGTTCACGCCTAGTCGCGGCTGGCCTAGAAGATGGCGCGGCGAACTTGCGCTATCTACGCGAGTTACGAAATGCGATCGTTCACCGCAACGAGGACATTTCAGCTCGAGCTGATTTCTGGGAAAACTTCCCAATGCTCCACGCACCGGCTGTCACGAATCGCAGTGGGACGACGCAGCTCAAATCACCCCTGACATACGTGATACAGCTCGTGGAACTTTGCGAATCGAAGGTTGGCCCAGCAATTGACGAGCATCTCTCCAATCACGACATGTTCGGTCAGATCGAGACACCCCCGGCTGAGCGCATCGCCAAGCTCGTTGCATTTCTACAAAGCGATCAAACGATTCCGAAATCAGTGCAGGGGCAGGCAATCGGACTAATGGCAGACATCGACTTCAAGCAAGCAGACCAAGCCAGGTTCGACAATGTCCGGAAGAGTTTGACCCCTATCAACTTGCCGGACCCTCGAAGCAGGCCAAGCGGGAAGTTCGTGATCTGATCAAAAAGGGTTTCGTGTGGGCTGAGCATCCACCCCTCTATTCAGCCTAGGGTGTTGCGGTCCGAGAGTGGAAACGACGACCAGATCGTTTGAGGCGCTCATTCCAAGCGCTTACATGTGAAAATGCGCGCGCGGGCGAGAGGGAGAGCGCGCGACCGCAAGGCGGCATCTATGACCGAAGCAGGAGGCTAGTGAAACCGTTTCATTGGAAGCTCGTGGGCTCAGCCGTAGTGCTGTTGATACTAGGTTCACTCATCGGCTGCAGCCTTTCTGCCTCCTGGCCGCTCCGGTCGTGTGTGCGCTCGGCATTGCACGGCGTCGTCTCCGAGTTGTTGCTGTTCGCCTCTATGCTCCTGGGCGGCTGGCTCGGATGGGAGACCGGCACTGCATTTAGGCGCCAATGGCTGGGGTGGATAGCAGGTATCGCTTCAGCACTCGCGCTTGGGTTCTTCTTCATGTGGCTCGGTTTTGAGCCGCACGTAAGCGAGCTGTCGGAATGATCGCTTCGAGGCTATAACGCCCCCTCACTGAAGGTGCTTCTTTGCCAGCGTCAGCGCCTCAAGCAGCGCATCCACCTTCGCCGCGTCAATCGCAACCCCCTTGCGACTTGGACCCCACGCGCCGCCGTCCTTCGGCATGAACCAAAGCCGCAGATCGACGGTTCGAAGCCCCCTCCACTCGTTCACCGACACCCGAAGCTCCGCGCGTCGGCCTTTCGGAATCGCCGCGATTGTGGTTCCCATCTGGACCCAGGGCACCACCTCGGGCGCAGGTGGCTCCCTTGGGGTTTTGGCGGCCAGCATGCCGTCGATCTGCGCCACCATTCGTTCGAAGCCAGACAAATCAAACTGCCAGTCCTTGATCGCCCGCTTCGCCTTCTTGGTTCCATCATCCTGGGGCGGCGCGTCCTTTAGCGCCTGAATGGACGCGGTGAGGCTGTTGCGGCTTGCGGTGAGTTCCGCCGCTCGTTCCGGCGACATCATTGACCCACCGCTTTCAGAACGCGCAGCACGCCGCGTGCGAGGCTCTCGCGATGGATCATTTGGATGCCTTTGCCGCGCTCATAGTCCAGCCGCGCGCCGCCCCCGCCCCACCCTGCAGCGCAGAGGTTGCGGCGCCGTAGCGGGAAGCGGTCGCGGCATTGCGGCTGCGGGATGCAGAGATCTCGCCGCCCTGGTTGATCGCTCGAGCGCGGTTCGTGCCGTCATAGATCGCCATGAGCGCGTCTTCTTCGCCGCCGGCCTGGATCTCTTCATCGATCTGCTCTGCAGTACCAACGCCCACCGTGACCCCGGACGCTGCGAGCGCGCCGCGCGCTTCGGCCCGCTGCTTGTCGGCCGCCTTGCGAATGGCCTTGGCCTGCAGTTGCGCCTCGCTCAATGCGAACTGCGCATCCTCGCGCGCCTGGTCCTGCTGCTGCTTGGCGATCTTGTCGGCCTGGTCGGCCTGCTCCATCTGGCTGTAGACCGAGACGGCCGTGCCGACGACAGAGGCCGCGGCAGCGGCATAGGCGAGAACGCCTCCTTCAACGACTCCCATGATTCACCTCCTTCGAAAAGCCGACACCGGCGTCGGCGAAACCCAATGAGCGATAGAGCCGCGAGGTGCTTTCAACCTCAATGCCCGTCGTAATCCCGACCTTCACCTGCCTGGCGCCGCGGCGCTCGCACCACCGCACGAAGGCGAGGATCAATGTCGTGCCGCGCATGTCCTTGCGCGCGTCGGGCAGCACGAAGAACGAATAGTCCACGCCGATCAGGTCATCGCTGAACCAGTTCGGAACTACCGCACCGGCAAATGCGCCGACGATGACGTTTTCCCGTCGCGAGACGAAGATGACGCCGTTCGGATCGGCAATCAAAGTGGCAAGCAGGCGCTCGACCTTCTGGCGGTCGAAGCCCAGCACCCGGTGATCCGAGCTTGCATGCAGTTCCTCTCCCATCTGCGCCAGCCGAGGCACGTCTTCCAAGGTGGCGGGCTCTACGAGGCCGTCGTATGCGCCAGCAATGGGCGCAATGGTTGCGGTCATGATTAATTCCTCCGGGCCGGCGCGGCCGGTGACGTGTGTGGTAACGGTCCCGTTTTCGGAACGGTTCCGTTTTTGGGACCGTTCGAAGACACCCAGTTTTGGGCTTACTTCAAGGCACCCGCTTTCGGGGGTCTTGCTTTCACCAATGGTGGGCATTGGTGCTTCACTCATGGCCAACCCCAAGGTCCAACTGAGGCGCAAGGCTGACCCGTGGAACCCGCTGGGTTCCTGGCGGGTTCGTCTTGGGTTTCGCGCAAGGAACCGGATCATCATTCGTGGCGCTGCGTGACTCGGCGTGACGTGGCGTGACGACCGCGCGCGATTCGGCCATCTCCGCTTGGAACTCGTTCGACAGATCGAGCGTTCCAGCGCTGTACCAAATTTCGACGCTGATGTCGGCGTTCGTTGCGTCCTGGTGCTCCCACAGCCACTGATCCAACTGCAGCACACGCTCGTGCAGCACTCTCAGCCGACGAGCCAGCTTGTCCACCGTCCGCAACGCGTCCGCTTCCGATGCAGACATTTCGCGGACGAGGCCCAGCTTCTCGGCCATGTAGCGGAGATGCAGCGGATGGATGTCCACCACGTAGCTGTCGCCCACCGATTCGTTCTCCAGCCGGATGCAGCCGTTTTCCAGCTGCTCGATCTTCAGGTGCGGGATCTCGGTGTTCATGCCTCGCCTCCCTTCAGAAAACGCGGGCCTTGGTGCTGAAACAGCACAAGAGGGCTCCCTACAGGTGCTGTTTCAGCACTAGGGCATCCGCTCGTAGGTGCTGTTTCAGCACTTGTAGCAAGGCCCTTTTTGCCTTTGCCTAGTGCCAGAACAGCACAACATCTAGAGAAGCCATGTACACCGGCATTCACGGCTTCACGCTCTTGTACTGGCCGCGGGGAAAGTCTCTGACTGCCATGTCCATCCCCTCGCACCAGTCGAGCGGCCACCAGGTGCACGCGAACCAAGCTGAGGTGCTGGGGAAGGCGCCCATTCGCGTCTCCACAACCAGCGAGCCCGACTGAAGCAATTCGCGCTTCGCGTCGATCAGCGTGTGCTTGCCGCGCCAACCCCGCTCCTCGCTCATGAACTTCCACCCCGCCAGCAGACGGCCATTGTTCTCGCCGACATATTGGCTGGCAATGTCCCACATCAGAGCCCGCGCGGAAGAGCCCAATGCTTTGTAGGGAACGCTTTCCATCACTGGCACGGGCACCAGGATGAATCGGCCGGCGTCGCGCCTGTCCTTCTTGAACTTGGAGGCCATGCATCACGCAACCCCTTCCGGCTCGCTGCGCAGGCGATACAGCGCGGCACGCGAATGCGTGAAGCCATCGCGATCTACGAGCGTGACACGGTGCGTCTCGATTGAATAGCCGAACAGGTCACGAAGCTCTTTCACGCGAGCCGGCGCCTGATAGATGCCAAGGCGCCGAAGGTCCTCGGTGCTCTGCGGCCTCGAGCGAAGCGCTTCCAGGATGCGCGCGCGCTGCTGTTCAGTTGCCGTGGACTTCGACGCGAGAACTGCGCTACCATCCGCCTGCATTCCTTTTTCGATTGCTGCCCTAGAGCCGTTCCCGCGGCCCTGGGGTTTATTTTTGGTGCTCGTCATGACGCGCACCTCAGGCAGCCATCTTCTCGCCGGCCTGCTGCTCGAAGGCCTCGATTTCCGACATTGACCAATATGGCGTGTCAGGGCCGAACGGATATTGAGGCTTCGGGATCTTGCCCTTGTTCAGCCGGTTGTAGAACGTGGCGGTGGGCATGTCTGCCCAGCGCTTGCGGAGTTGGGGCCCTCTGATCCAGGTGGCCTGAATTTGTGCTTCGCTCATTGCGCATACCTCTTGGGTAGTGGTTGGTATGCGTATCGTCTCGGCGACGCGCGCTCTTGGCGCGGATGACAGGCCCCCGTCTATTTTTCCGCGGCGTCTGCCTCGTTCTCTTGAAAGTAGATTTCGAGTTGCGGCTTTAGCGCGCGATAGCGCTTCTGCAGCGATGCCGGCTCCCCGCCGTTCTCGCCCTCAAGCACCTTAGCTGCGGCCTTGATCTGGCTCAGCCCTGGCGTTTCTTTCAGCAGTTTGTGCATTTCATAGCAGCGCCACCACGCAATGTTGGTGGTGTTCGCATCAGGGATGCGCGCCAGCGGGCTACCGCGAGCGGCACGCATCACAGCCGAATCGCCGGTATGAACCGCAGGGCCGATGATCCTACGCAATGCATCGGCCAGATCATGAGGCATGCGCACGCCGTTCTGCGCCAGTGTGGCCGGCGCAAGAGACTGCATGCAGAGTTGCAGCGCCCGCAATGCGGCATCGCGATCTCCTTGCTCAGCGTGATCGACGTACCAGCCGAGGGTGCGTTCTTCCCCTTTTAGGTCGGCGATCATCCAGCTCATCGGCACAGCACGACGCGCCGGTCGCTTGTCGTCCGGTGGCGGGTTATCGCTGGCGTTCGTCATGTTGAGTCAACCTTTGTAGCCATCTTTTGCCCCTCCATTGATCTCAAATTGCACGCGCCGGCTGCTTCTCCGCTCGTTTGCGGGCGATGTTCCCGATGAAGTCGGACACCCGCGCCGTGTAAGCAAAATCATTCGCGAAAAGACCTAGCAGGTCGAGCTTTCCTCCCTCGGGATCCCCGTCATCGGTCGGCACGCCGACGGCGCGAGCGATTACCAGTCCTGTAATTTCCCCGTTGCTGACACTCAAGTAGATTTTTCCCAGCTCCTTCAGCATTGCCTCTTTCCATTCCGCCATTTCTGTTTTCACGTCGTAGTTATTGCGCATGACACCCGTGAAGGGCACCACGTTTTCCCGCTTAGGCTTCCGGCCTTTGCGAGCGCCCGCGGCTGACGTTGCAGCAGGCCGCGCCGGGAATGGCAGGACGTTGGAGAGGGGCGCTGGCTTGCGCGGGGATTTAGTAGACTTCGGGGTGGCCATGATGTGCGTTTCCTTTCGCGGGTTGCACGTTGTGGTCTTGACGGCTGCAGGAGGTCAGAGCCCTGCGGCCGTCGCCTTTTGTGCCTCGCATTTATGCAGCGAGGCCGGTCAGTTCGTTCAGCGCTCCAGCATGCGGACAAGCACGGCGTCGTGTATCGCCTTGGCTCCCATGAAAGCGAGCGGCAGCGCGCACGCCAAGAAAGTGACTTGCCACACGACGGTGAACAGCCCCGAGAACCAGAGGCTTCCCATGACGCTGATGATGAGGTACGCCACTGCAGCACAGCGCGCACGCGCTTCTGCTCGGCTGGTGGAGGCAAGAGCGGCGGCGTTTTGATATTCCATGACTACCTCTTCTTGATTGGCAGCTGTTGATCCGTGGGTTCAGGAGCCTCGTCAATGCGATTGCGCACCCAAGGAGCGCCGCCGAGCCGCTTCAGCTTTCCCTTCTGCAGCTCGGTCATCTTGATCATCACGGGCACGGTTGCAACGCCAGGCTGAAGCCGCTTTCTCCCGACCCCGGCCCGTGCGCCACCATGTGTGTTCTTTGCTTCCATTTTGAAATGGTAAACCTTTTTCAAGATGACGCAAGAATTTTCTCGACTGGTGGCCGAAGTTCTAGACGGCAACAACGCTTCCATCTTGGTTCTCGGGGCCGGAATCGAACCGGCAAGAAGCGACGCACCCGCCGAAAGCTGGGTTGCGCAAGCAGGCTGCACAACCTCGCTCAAGAAAGTTGAGACGACTTGAGGAACCAGGGTGGCCACAACTTCCCGTGACAACGCCTGATAAGAAACGTTGTCTTTGAGCGTCACACATACCCCCCAGCGGGCCACACGCAGGCGCCAATTGAGGCGGCAGAGGATTTTGAGTCCCTTGCACGTTTCGCGTGGAACGAACCCAAAGCAGAATGCGCCAGTCCAAGGACTACAGATGACCTCTACTGCTACCGTTTCGGCGGCGTTGACCAGATCGCACCAGCTATCCGAATGGGTCCAAGCTCACCATCCCAGGAGGATCGATGCGAGCGGCGGTAGAAGGATTGCAGCCATTTGCTACGCGATCGCCCTCGATCACCGAGAAGCGATCCTGCTTCTGTTGGAGCGTGATGCTCGGAGCGCCGCTTTCGCGCTCGTCCGGTCAATTTATGAATCGTGGGTGCGTGGAACTTGGGCACAGGTCTGCGCAACACCGGCCGAGATCGAGCGCATAGAGGCGGGCGGCCATATGTCGAAGGTGGAGACGATGGTCAAGAAGCTGGATGCCCTGCCCCAGACCAAAGGAGCCTTCTCGCGAGTGAAGCGCTCAGCATGGGAGTGGATGTCTGACTACGCGCACGGCGAGCAAAGACAGATCGCCCGTTGGGTTGACGCGGACGGCATCGGCGCCGCTCACCCTGACGCGGAGGTGGCAGGTCTTCTACAGGCGCTTGATGTCTATGCCGTTCTTTGCCTTGCCGGGCTTTTGGACCTTGCAGGTGTTTCGACTGAGCCTTGTGCCATCAAGATGAATGAGGTCGCCTCCGCCTGACGAAGCCTTACGCCGCCTTGAGCGGTACTACATTCCCGGTCTTCGGAATGGTGTCGCAGAAGTCGGCCCATGCCTGCATCATCTTCAGGCGCTTGGCGAGCATGTCGCCACGGCGATAAGCAGCCTCCACTTTCGACTCGATAACGTGCGCCAGCGCCATCTCGGCCAGATCCCGCGGGAAGTTGGTCCGCTCCGCCGCCCAGTCGCGAAACGTGCTGCGGAACCCATGTGGCACGGCATCGACCTCCATGCGGCGCATCACGGCCGACAACGTCATGTCGCTGAGCACCTGCCCCTTCAAGCCCGGAAAGACGACCTCGACCTTCTCGAAGCGCGGGAGGGCCTTCAATAGCTTGATCGCCTGCTTCGACAGCGGCACGCGATGCTCTACCTTGCCCTTCATGCGCTCGCCAGGCACGGTCCACACCTTCTCGTCAAAGTCGAACTCGGACCAACGGGCGCCACGCACCTCTCCAGAGCGCGCCGCCGTCAGGATGGCGAACTCCAGTGCTCGAGCCCCCATACCTTCTATGCTCCGCACGCTAGACAGGAAGGCCGCCACGCCATCGACGGGGACCGCCGCATGGTGTTGCACCTTCGTGATCTTGCGCGGCTTTGGCAGAAGGTGGTCGAGGTGGCCTTTCCAGCGGGCCGGGTTCTCCCCTGCCCGGTAGCCACGCACAGTAGCCCAGTCGAGCACCTGTTCCAACCGGCCGCGCACCCGAGTGGCGGTTTCGGTTTTCGTCTTCCAGATCGGCTCAAGGATCTCAAGGATATGCGGAAGGCCAATGTCCCGGACGAGCATCTCGCCAATCACGGGGTCGGCGAAACGCTCAAGGGTGCTTTTCCACTGTGCCTCATGCTTCGCGTTCCGCCACTCTCCACTTTTGGCATCAACGAACGCGCGACGGCATTCGATGAACGTCTTCGCAGCGGCCGCGGACGCGAGCATTGCGCTCTTGGCAATCCGCCGCGCCTCCACCGGATCGATGCCAGCATCGATCTTTTCGCGCGCCGCCCTCGCCTTCTCGCGCGCCTGGGCCAAAGGAACGTCCGGAAACCCGCCCAAGCCCATGTCACGCCGCTTACCTCCGACCATGACTCGCAAGATCCAAGACCGCGCACCACTCGCGCTCACCTGCAGATGCAACCCCGCAACGCCGCCCACTGCGAAGTACCCCGGCGCTTTCAGGCGGGAGACTTCGATGGCACTCAGTTCTCGACTCTTGCGCGGCATGCGACCCCTCTGCTCAACAACTTACCCCACAATGTAGTTGCTATTCGATTGGAACGCAATGGAGTCTGCGGGAAGACTTTTCTCGCAACTCCCCTCGACACGGGCCAATCCAGTGGAATCGATTGGCACCCCCGGGACTTGGCAGTGGCAGACGCCTGCTCCGCCAGAGAAGTCATGGGTTTCATGCGGGTTTCCAGCCCGTCAGCATGTTGACCCGCATCAAACCCATCAATGCAGAAACGCTTGATGGGTTTTTTGTTGGAAAAGCGCGTTGCCTTGGCGCAACTGGGAGATTGGCCCAGCCCGCTTCGTCTGGCGCTACCATCCAAAGGTCTTACTTTCAAGCCTGCAAAAGGAGGAGCCTCGATGGCTGCACAGCCCCCCACCGTGCCGCGTGGCAAGACGTCGCTCGACAAGACGCTCAAGAAGAGCGAAGAAGTGGCCGCCGATGTGCAGCGGGCCTCGGACAATCTCGCCGTCGTGAACACGGTGCTCGAACAGGAGCTGCCGGACGAAGTGCAGGTTGGCGAGGTGGCGCAGGCCATCGAGCAGACGAGCCAGCTCGAGCAGAAGCTCGCCAAGTCGGCCGAGAAGCTGGCCGAGGTCAACGCGGCACTGAGCGAGGAAATCGAGAAGCGCCGCGAAGTGACGGCCGAGCGCGATGAAAGCCAGGCGCTGGCCGAAGAGCTCAAGGCAAGGATCCGCTCCGACAACAAGCACTGAGCGCAGCGCCGCGCCAGAACGCGCTGTCCGTATCCCTTCTCCTACGCTGCGGCCGCGTCCGGCACGCTACGCTATTGGTTCTCAGAACGAAACCACGGCATGGCCCTCATCACGTTCCTCGTCGAGGACAACAAGACCATCAGGGACAACCTGGTCCCGGCCCTCGAAGATCTGGTCAACGGCCAGGTCGTCGGCTTTGCCGAAACCGAAACGGATGCGCTCGCCTGGCTCGCCGTTCATCCCCATGACTGGCAACTGCTCATCGTCGACCTGTTCCTGAAGGAAGGCTCCGGCCTGGGCGTGCTCTCGGGCTGCAAGGCACGCGGTCCGGGCCAGCGCGTCGTGGTGCTGAGCAACTACGTCACCGCCGACATCCGCGCACGCTGCGAAGCGCTGGGTGCCGATGCGGTGTTCGACAAGTCGCGCGATCTCGACGCCTTCATCGAATACTGCAACACCGACCGGCCCTCGGGCTTCGCAAGCCTGGCCTGAAAATCGCGGCCGGCAGGCACAAAAAAAGGGCCCGAAGGCCCTTTTCTCTTTTGCGCGCCTGGATCAGCGAACCACGGCGATCTGCGTACGCACGCCACCCTTGTAGGTGAAGAGCGTCAGCGCGCCGTTCTTGATGTCGCCCTTTTCGTCGAAGGCGATCGGGCCGGTCACGCCCTTGTATTGCACCTTGCCGACTTCGGGCAGGTACTTTTCAGGGTCGGCGGAACCGGCCTTGACCATGGCTTCGGCCAGCACGTTGACCGCGTCGTAGACGTACGGCGCGTAGATCTGCACGTCCACGCCGTTCTTGGTCTTGAACCTGGCCTTGAAGTCTTCCAGCGGCTGCTTGAAGTCGCCGTCGACACCGCCGGCCTCGGCGCAGACCACCATCTCTTCGCCGATGGCGTCGCCAGCCAGCTTGGGCAGTTCGCCGGTGCACAGGCCGTCGCCGCCCATGAACTTGACGTTCAGGCCGAGCTGCTTGACCTGCTTGAGCATCGGGCCGCCGACGGCGTCCATGCCGCCGAAGAACAGCACGTCAGGCTTGGCGGACTTGAGCTTGGTCAGGATGGCGTTGAAGTCGGTCGACTTGTCGGTGGTGAATTCGTGGCCCACGATGGTCCCGCCGGCAGCCTTGGCCGCCTTCTCGAACTCTTCGGCAACGCCCTGGCCGTAGGCCGTGCGGTCGTCGATCACGGCAATGTTCTTGCCCTTGAGCGTTTCGACGGCGTACTTGCCGAGCGTGCCGCCGAGCTGGGTGTCGTCGGCCACCACGCGGAACGTGGTCTTGAAGCCCTGGCGCGTGTACTTGGGGTTGGTTGCCGACGGCGAGACCTGCGGAATGCCGGCGTCGCTGTAGAGCTTGGAAGCAGGAATGGTCGTGCCCGAGTTCAGGTGGCCGACGATGCCGTTGACCTTGCTGTCGACCAGCTTCTGGGCCACTGCGGTGCCTTGCTTCGGATCGCCGGCGTCGTCTTCTGCCAGCAGTTCGAACTTGGCAACCTTGTCGCCGATCTTCAGGCCCTTGGCATTGAGGTCTTCGATGGCCATCTTGGCGCCGAGCTCGTTGTCCTTGCCCAGGTGGGCAATGGCACCGCTGGTGGGGCCGACGTGGCCGATCTTGACGATCAATGCATCTGCCGGAGGCGCTGCAGGTGCGGGGGCCGCTGCCGTGGGCGCCGGAGCGGCGGGCGCAGCAGCTTCTTCTTTCTTGCCGCAAGCCACAAGCGTGAGAGCAGCCAGTGCGACCGCAGTCCATTTCAATTGCATGAGAACCTCCAGAACATTGATGAATAAACCAAAAACCGGTCGTGTGATCCGGGCGCGAAGACCTCGCAAGTTTCGCGCCGCAGACCAGCGGCACCCTCCCGCCCCATCGACCTGGCGCGCAGTTTAGCTGAAGCTTTATGCGCTGGAAGCTGGCGTAGACCCTGTGTTTTCAGAGAGCTCGGCGGCCATGGCTTCGATCACCAAGGCACGCAGCACGGCCTCGATTTCCTCGCGCAGCCGGGGCACCATCGCATCGAGCTGCTGCTGCACGGCGGCCGAGACCGTGTCGCTCAGGCGCTCTTCCAAAGACAGGTCGACGCGCTGCAGCACGCGGTGCAGAAGTTGCTCTTCGAGGCGGACGATTTCGGCCTCGGAGCGCTGCTCGGCCGGAGGCAATGCCACGGCTTCGGCGGGGTCGACCGCCGGTGGTGGCGGCGCGCTGGCGGGCGTTGCCGCCTCGGCGGCGCCCAGCGGCTCGGCAGGCAGGTCGAGCACCGTGGTCAGCGTGGGAACGAACCGGGGCGGCGTGCGCAGCGTGCTGGCCATCAGGAGGCGCTCCTTGCAAAGTCGTGCGGCTGGATCGAATAGCCCCGGTCGGCATAGTGGCGCCAGCGCGAGCGGCCGATCTGCCGATCGTCGGCCTCGTTGCTCACGATGTCGACCAGGCGCTCGAAGCGCTCGAAGCCGACGGGCACCGTGGGCCCGAGATTGACCAGCATCTCGCGGTGCGCGAGCCCCGCGGCGTCCGCGCCCTCGGCGCAAAGAATGACCGGCGAGCGCGCCACCAGGTGGGGCTGCGCATCGCCGCGGCAATGCGCGATGAAGTCGCAGGGCGAGAGCTGCCAGAGCGCCGCATCGACCGCCTCCAGCATCTGCGGCTCGCCCACCACGACCACCCGCAAGCCGCGCACGCTCACGGCCTTGCGCACCAGCCGGCAGGCGTAGTTCGCCTTGTCCGGCAGATTGAAGTGAAAGCCGATTTCCGTCACTGCGCGGACCGGGCCTTGCGCGCGGCCGCGCCGGGCTCCCTGCGCGCCGCCTTCTTGGGCGATACCGCCTGGGCCGCGCCGCTGCGCGCGCGTTCCATCAGATAGGAGACCAGCAGGCCCACCGGCCGGCCGGTCGAGCCCTTGGCCGCCCCGCTCTTCCAGGCCGTGCCTGCGATGTCCAGGTGGGCCCAGGTGAAATCGCCGGCAAAGCGCTGCAGGAACTTGGCCGCGGTGATGGCGCCGCCGGCTCGGCCGGCCACGTTGGCGACGTCGGCAAAGTTGCTCTTCAGGCCTTCGGCGTATTCGTCGTCCAGCGGCAGCCGCCAGCAGCGGTCCTGCGACTGCTCGCCGGCCGCCTGGAGCGCCTCGGCCAGCGAATCGTCGCTGGTGAACAGGCCGCTGCGCACGCCGCCCAGCGCCACCACGCAGGCGCCGGTGAGCGTGGCGATGTCGATCACGGCCGCGGGCTCGAAGCGCTTGGCATAGGTGAGCGCGTCGCACAGGATGAGGCGGCCTTCGGCATCGGTGTTGAGCACTTCGATGGTCTGGCCGCTCATGCTGGTCACCACGTCGCCGGGCTTGATCGCGCGGCCGTCGTTCATGTTCTCGCACGAGGGCACGAGGCCCACCACGTTGATGGCCGGCTGGATCTCGCCAAGCGCGCGGAAGGTGCCCAGCACGCTGGCCGCGCCGCACATGTCGAACTTCATTTCGTCCATTTCGGCCGCCGGCTTGAGCGAGACGCCCCCGGTGTCGAAGGTGATGCCCTTGCCGACCAGCACCACGGGCGCCTGGTCCTTGGGCCCGCCCTGGTAGCGCAGCACGATGAAACGCAGCGGTTCGGCCGAGCCCTGCGCCACGGCCGCGAACGAGCCCATGCCGAGTTTTTGCACTTCCTTGGGACCCAGCACCTCGCATTTGACGCGGGGCAGCTTGCCGAGCTCCTTGGCGGCCTCGGCCAGCAGCGTGGGCGTGCAGTAGTTGCCGGGGCGGTTGCCCCACTCCTTGGCGAGCTCGATGCCGGCGACGGTGGCACGGGCTTCGCCGAAGGCCGTGCCCACCGCTGCCGCGTCGGCCACGCCGAGCGTCAGGTGGCGGATGGTGCGCCCGTTCTCGCCGTTCGAGGCCTTGGCCTTGGTGGTGGTGTAGACGTAGCTGGCGTCGGCGGCGGCGGCCACCGCGCTGCCCACGGCAGCGCCGTCGGCCTCTTGCGCGAAGGCCATGACCACCCGCTTGGGCCCGTAGGCCTTGGCCGCATTGACCGCCGCAATGACGCCGCTGCGCACCGAGGCGGGCTTGCCGTCGCCGATGGCGGCCAGCACCACGCGCGAGGCCACCACCTCGTCGGGGTGGTAGAGCGCGAGCAGCTTGCCGGCCTTGTCGGGCAGGTCGCCGGCCTTGCGGGCGCTGGCGATCAGCGCGGACAGGGGGTCCTTGGCCGTGATGGGCGCGCTGCCGACGAGCACGATCAGCAGGTCGGATTTTTCGGCCGCGGCGCGGGCGACGGTGAGGGTCTTGAGCTGAAAGTCCATAATCCTTTTTTTCCTCGAACGATGTTATTCCATTCTTCCCTACGCAAGGAGCTGTCGCGCAGCTTCGGAGCGACCCTCGTGGTCCTGGTCACCATCGTGATGACCATGATGCTCATCCGCACGCTCGGGCTCGCCTCCAAGGGCAGCGTGAACCCGTCCGAAGTGTTCCTCGTGATGGCGTACACGGTGCTCGGCTACATGCCGACCATCCTGAGCCTGAGCCTGTTCATCGCCATTGTCGGCACCTTGTCGCGCATGTACCGCGACAGCGAGATGGTGATCTGGTTTTCCAGCGGACGGGGCCTGGCCGATTTCGTCGAGCCGCTGTTCCGCTTCGCCTGGCCGGTGCTGGTGCTGATCGCGGTGATGGCGCTGCTGGGCTGGCCGTGGGCCAACTCGCAGACCATCGGCATGCGGGCGCAATATGAAGGGCGCAGCGACATCGAGCGGGTCACGCCGGGCGAATTCCGCGAATCGTCCGGGCGCATGCGGGTCTTCTTCATCGACAAGGACACGCCGGATGGCGCCACGGCCACCAACGTGTTCATCTGGGCGGTCGAGCGCGGCCTGCAGATCACCACCTCGGCGCGCAGCGGACGCATCGAGAACGTCGGCAACAACCGCTTCCTGATGCTGAGCAACGGGCAGCGGCTGGAGCGGCCGCTGCTGCCCACCGCGGGGCTCAAGATCAGCGAATTCGAGACCTATGGCACCCGGGCCGGCGGCACCTCCGACTTCTCCGCCGACAACACGCCGGCGCGCGCCAAGCCCACGCTCCAGCTGCTGCGCGAGCCCGGCGACGCCAGCCACGGCGAACTGGCCTGGCGCATCGGCATGCTGCTGGCGGCCATCAATTTCGTGCTGCTGGCGCTGACGGTGTCGAGCGTCAACCCGCGCGTGGGGCGAAGCGGCAACCTGCTGTTCGCGCTGTTCGCCTTCGTCGTCTACTACAACATGCTCAACCTGGGCCAGAGCTGGATCAGCTCCGGGCGCTTCAGCATGGGCTCGTTCATGCTGCTGCTGCACGGCGGCGTCCTGCTGATCGGCGTGGCATGGCTGCTCCTGCGCAACAACAACTGGGGCCGCAGGCGCAGGACCGAGCACGTCATGGCCGGCGGCCTGCCGCCTTCGCCGCCCTCGAAAATCGACCCGACCTCGTGAAAACAATCCGACGCCTGATCTATGTCGAGGCACTGAAGGCCGTGGCTTTCGTGACCCTCGGCTTCCTGAGCTTGTTCTTCTTCTTCGACTTCGTCGACGAGCTGCAGTCGATCGGCCGGCCCGAAAGCCTTGCCTACGGCCCTGCGCAGGCACTGATCTACGTGACCCTGCTGATTCCGAGCCACCTTTACGAACTGCTCCCGATCACGGTGCTGATCGGCTGCATCTTCGTGATGGCGCGCCTTGCGCAAAGCTCGGAATACACCATTCTTCGCACCAGCGGCCTGGGGCCGTGGCGCGCGCTGCGCACGCTGCTGCTGCTGGGCGTGGGCTTCGTCTTCCTGACCTTTGCCATCGGCGACTACATCGCGCCGGCGTCCGAGCGCACCGGCCAGCTGCTCAAGTCGCGCTACCAGGGCTCCTACTCGCTGGTCGGCAACACGGGCGCATGGCTCAAGGAAAAGCGCGAGAACGTGTCCTATGCCGTCAACGTGCTGTCCATCGCGCGCGACGGTTCGCTCAAGAATGCGCGCATCTTCGAGTTCGACGCCAACGGCTATGTGCGCAAGCAGCTCGTCGCGTCCTCGGCACGCATCTTCGACGACCACTGGCAGCTGTCGGACGTCGAACTGCAGGACTACGAAACGCGCATCTCGGCAGAAAAGGCCCGTATCGTGACCACCAAGGTGCCGCAGCTCGACTGGCCGACCACGCTGACCAGCGAAATGGTGTCGGTGGCGCTGCTGCGGCCCGACCGAATGGGCACGCTGGACTTGTTCGACTACATCCGGCACCTGGAGGCCAACGGCCAGACCGCGCAGCGCTACGAGATCCAGTTCTGGCGCAAGGTCTTCTACCCGCTCTCATGCCTGGTGATGGTGGTGCTCGCCCTGCCCTTCGCCTACCTGCACTTCCGCCAGGCCGGCATCACCACCTATGTGTTCGGCGGCGTGATGATCGGCATCAGCTTCTTCCTGCTGAACAACGTCTTCGGCTATCTCGGCAACCTGAGCAACTGGTCGCCATGGCTCACGGCGGCGGCGCCCGGGCTCATCTATTCGGTGATGTCGCTGGCTGCCTTCAGCTGGCTGGTGCTTCGAAGGTAGCGAAGATGGCCACGGGGAATGCAAGGGGCATCGTGCTGCTGGCCCATGGTTCGCGCGACGAGCGCTGGCGCGAGCCCATCGAGGCGGTGGCCGCACGCGTGACGGCGCTCGACCCGCAGGCCCGCGTGGCCTGCGCCTACATGGAGCTTGCGGCGCCCGACCTGCGCACCGCGGCCGCGGCCCTGATTGCCAGCGGCGCCAGGAGACTTCGGGTGGTTCCGCTCTTCCTCGGCATGGGCAAGCATGCCCGCGAAGACCTGCCGCTTCAGGTGGATGCGCTGCGCCAGGCCTGGCCGCAGGTCGACTTCCAGCTGGCCGGCATCGTTGGCGAAGAGCCCGAGCTGGTCGATCTGCTGGCCAGAATTGCAAGCAAATCTTGAACTTGCAGCAATTTCCATAGACTCCGAAGGCATAATGAATTCCGCAATAAGACGGAATTTGATATGAATCTGCACCAGTTCAAGTTTGTTCAGGAAGCCGTGCGGCGCAACCTGAACCTGACGGAGGCGGCGAAGGCGCTGCACACCTCGCAGCCGGGCGTGTCCAAGGCGATCATCGAGCTCGAGGAAGAGCTCGGCGTCGAGATCTTCGCGCGCCATGGCAAGCGCCTGAAGCGGGTC
Organism: Variovorax sp. V116; assembly: GCF_041154435.1. Taxonomy (NCBI): domain Bacteria; kingdom Pseudomonadati; phylum Pseudomonadota; class Betaproteobacteria; order Burkholderiales; family Comamonadaceae; genus Variovorax; species Variovorax sp. V116. The sequence continues at coordinate 2,736,606 of NZ_AP028661.1, read as the reverse complement.
ACCGAGCCGGGCCAGCACGTGATCGCGAGCATCGAATTGATCATGCGCGAAGTCGGCAACCTCAAGCGCATCGGCGAGCAGTTCAGCGCGCAGGACAGCGGCACGCTCTCGATCGCCACCACCCACACCCAGGCGCGCTACGTGCTGCCGGTGCCGGTGGCCAAGCTGCGCGAGGCTTATCCCAAGGTCAACGTGAGCCTGCACCAGGGCTCGCCCGACCAGGTGGCACGCATGGTGATCGACGAGATCGCCGAAGTGGGCATCGCCACCGAGTCGCTCTCGGACTACACCGAGCTCGTGACCCTGCCCTGCTACGAATGGCAGCACGTGCTGGTGCTGCCCAAGGACCATCCGCTGACGGCCAAGGAGCGCATCTCGCTGGAAGACCTGGCGCACGAGCCCATCATCACCTACCACCCGTCGTTCACCGGCCGCACGCGCATCGACCATGCCTTTGCGCAGAAGAAGCTCACGCCGCGCATCGCGCTCGAAGCGATCGACTCCGACGTGATCAAGACCTACGTGCGCCTGGGCCTTGGCGTGGGCATCGTGGCCGAGATGGCGGTGCGCGACGAATCGAACGCCGATCTCGTGGTGCGCCCCATGGGCCATGTGTTCGGCCAGAACATCGCGCGCGTGGCTTTCAAGCGCAGCGCCTACCTGCGCAACTTCGTCTTCAAGTTTGCCGAACTGCTGTCCGACCGTCTCGACCGCAATCTGATTGCCAAGGCCCTGAGCGGCCACCAGCAAGACTACGAACTTTGATCCAGACCCCGATTCCGAATCCGATTCCGAGCACCACCATGAGCGCCCTTTCCTCCTCCCCCCGCACCCCGGAGATCGCCACCAAGCTGCCCGCCGTGGGCACCACCATCTTCACCGTGATGTCCGCGCTCGCGGCAGAGAAGAACGCGGTGAACCTCGGCCAGGGCTTCCCCGATTTCAATTGCGACCCGAAGCTGCTCGAAGACGTCACGGCCGCCATGGCCGCGGGCCACAACCAGTACCCGCCGATGCCCGGCATCCCGGCATTGCGCGAGGCCATCGCGCGCAAGATCTCTGCGCTCTATGGCCACGACTACAGCGCCGCCGAGGAGATCACCGTCACCGCCGGCGCCACGCAGGCGATCATCACCGCCATTCTTGCGGTGGTGCGCGCGGGCGACGAGGTGATCGTCCTGGAGCCCTGCTACGACAGCTATGTGCCCAACATCGAGCTGGCCGGCGGCCGCGTGGTGCGCGTGCCGCTGGTGCCCGGCACCTTCCGCCCCGACTTCGACAAGATCGCCGCGGCGCTCACCCCGCGCACGCGGGCGATCATCGTCAACACGCCGCACAACCCGAGCGCCACGGTCTGGACCGCCGCCGAGATGCGCAAGCTCGAGGAGCTGCTGGCACCGACCGACGTCCTCGTGATTGCCGACGAGGTCTACGAGCACATGGTCTACGACGGTGCGCAGCATGAAAGCGTGGCGCGCTTCCCGGGCCTGGCGGCGCGCAGCTTCATCGTGAGCAGCTTCGGCAAGACCTACCACGTCACCGGCTGGAAGGTCGGCTTCGTGGCCGCGCCCGCGCCGCTGATGGCCGAGTTCCGCAAGGTGCACCAGTTCAACGTGTTCACCGTCAACACGCCGATGCAGCATGCGCTCGCGCAGTACATGGCCGAGCCGGGGCCCTACCTCGAGCTGCCCGCCTTCTACCAGCGCAAGCGCGACCTGTTCGCAGCCGGCCTGGCGCAGAAGACCCGCTTCAGGCTGCTGCGCAGCGAGGGCAGCTATTTCCAGTGCGTCGACATCTCGGCGGTCAGCGACCTGTCCGAAGCCGAGTTCTGCCTGTGGCTCACGCGCGAGATCGGCGTGGCGGCGATTCCGCTGTCGGCCTTCTACGGCAACGGCTTCGACCAGCGCGTGGTCCGCTTCTGCTTCGCCAAGAAGGACGAGACGCTGCTCGCGGCGCTGGATCGGCTCGCACGGCTTTGACCCGGCTCGCGCGGCTTGAATGCCGACGGCCCCGGTAGGAAAGCCCTGACCGCCGAAGAAGCGGCTATCCGGCGCGGGCCCGGTCTCCTGGCACCGAGCATGAATGCTCGTAACAACAAGGTCCAGGAGAAACGCATGTCCCTCTCGTTCATTCTGCTGATCATCCTGATATTGCTTCTGATCGGTGCGCTGCCGAGCTGGGGCTACAGCCGGAGCTGGGGCTACTGGCCCAGCGGCGGGCTGGGCCTGGTCGTGCTGATCGTCATCATCCTGGTGCTCATGGGCCGCATATGACGCTGCCCGGCCCCTCGTGCACCTGAAAGGAGCCCGCGAGAAGCGGGCTTCTTTTTTGCCGGCCGCCGATCAGGCCTGCAGCTGGGCCCAGGCCTTGTCCAGCCGCTTGATGCTGACCGGCTGCGGCGTGCGCAGCTCCTGCGCGAAGAAGCTCACGCGCAGCTCCTCGAGCAGCCAGCGGAACTCCAGCATGCGCTCGTCCACCACGCCCTTGCGCTCGGCCACCAGCCGCCAGTAGCGCTGCTCCTGCGGCCGCAGCTCGGCCAGCTTAGCGGCATCGCGCGCGGGGTCGCTGCGCAGCTTGTCGAGCCGCAGCACGATGGCCTTGAGATAGCGCGCGAAATGCTGCAGCTGCGTCCACGGCGCGTCCGCGATGAAGCGCTTGCCGACCAGGCGCTGCAGCTGCTGCGCGGCGTCCTGCACGGCCTCGGGCTGGATCTTCGTGTCCTTGATCTTGCGCGCGGCGGCCGCGTATTCGGCCAGGATGGCCGAGGCCAGCCGCGCCACCTCGTTGGCGATCAGCGTGAGCCGGCCGCGGCCCTCTTCGAGGCGGCGCTTGAAGGCGAACTCGTCGGTCGGCAGCGGCTCCTGCAGGAAGGCCCGGTCGATCGCCACGTCGATGATCTGCGTGCGCAGCTCCTCCGAGGTACCCAGCGGCATGTAGGCCACAGCCATCTTCTGCAGGTCGGGGATGTTCTTCTCGAGGTACTTGAGCGCATCCTTCAGCTGCAGCGCGAACAGGCGGCGCAGCCCGGCGCGGTGCTTGGCGGCCGCCACGGCGGGCTCGTCGAACACCTCGATGGTGACGGCATCGCCCTCGTCGCGCAGCGCCGGAAACCCGATCAGCGACTGCGATCCGCGCCGCACTTCCATCAGCTCGGGCAGTTCGCCGAAGCTCCAGTTGGTGTAGCGCTGGCCGGCAGGCAGGCTGGGCGCGGCGGGGACTGGTGCAGCGGCATTGCCCTTGGCCTGCCCGCGCCCCTCGGCAGCGTCGGCCGGCTTGCGGTCCGCCGACGCCTTGACGTTGAGGCCGGCCAGCGCCTGGAAAGCGCCGCGCGCCTGCGCGCCCAGTTCCGCCTTGAGCGCGCCCAGGTTGCGCCCCATGCCAAGCTGGCGACCGTGCTCGTCCACGATGCGCAGGTTCATGAACAGGTGCGGCGGCAGCATGTCGAGCTTGAAGTCGGCGCGCTTGACGTCGATGCTGGTCGCGTCGCGCACGCGCTTGAGCAGCACGTCGGTCAGCGAGCCATGGCCGAACACTTCGGGCGCCGAGAGTTCTTCCGCCAGCCTGGCCGCCGACTCGGGCAGCGGCACCAGCCGCGAGCGCGGCCGCTGCGGCAGGCTCTTGAGCAGCGCCTGGATCTTGTCCTTGAGCATGCCGGTCACCAGCCATTCGCAGCGCTCTTCGCTCACCTGGTTGAGCACGAAGAGCGGCACGCTGACCGTGAGGCCGTCCTTGGCGTCGCCAGGCGCGTGCAGGTAGCTTGCAGCGCAGTCGACGCCGCCCAGCCGCAGCGTGGGCGGAAAGGACTGCGTGGTGATGCCCGCGGCCTGATGGCGCATCAGCTCCTCGCGCGTGAGGAAGAGCAGGCGCGGCTGCTCCCTGGAGGCATGGCGGTACCAGTTCTCGAAGCTGATGCCGCCGGCCACGTCGGCGGGCAGCTGCGCATCGTAGAAGGCGAAGATCAGCTCGTCGTCGACCAGCACATCCTGCCGGCGCGCCTTGTGCTCCAGCCCTTCGACCTCGCGCACCAGCTTGCGGTTGGCCGCGAGGAACGGAAACTTGCTCTCCCACTGCCCGCCGACCAGCGCTTCGCGGATGAAGATCTCGCGCGCCGCCACCGGGTCCACCTTCGTGAAGTCGACGCGGCGCCCGCTGTACACCACGAGGCCGTAGAGCGTTGCGCGCTCCAGCGCCGAAACCTGCGCGCCCTTCTTCTCCCAATGCGGATCGAGCAGCTGCTTCTTCAGCAGGTGGCCGGCCACCTGTTCGAGCCACTGCGGCTCGATGTTGGCGATGCCGCGGCCGAAGAGCCGCGTGGTCTCGACCAGCTCGGCCGCGACGATCCAGCGGCCGGGCTTCTTCTTCAGGTGCGCGCCCGGATGCTTGTAGAACTTGATGCCGCGCGCCCCCAGGTAGGCCTCGTCGTCTTCCAGCTTCCAGCCGACGTTGCCGAGCAGGCCCGCGAGCATCGACAGGTGCAGCGGCTCGTAGCCGGCCGGCTCGGCGTTGATGCGCCACTTGTGCTCGGTGACCACCGTGAGCAGCTGCGAGTGGATGTCGCGCCATTCGCGCACGCGGCGGATGTTGATGAAGTTCTGGCGCAGCAGCTGCTCGTACTGCCTGTTGCTGAGCTTGTGGGTGTCTCCATGGCCGCCGCGCGCATCGGCGATCCATTTCCACAGCCGCAGGTAGCCGCTGAACTCGCTCTTCTCGTCGTCGAACTTGGAATGCGCCTGGTCGGCCTGCTGCTGCGCGTCCATCGGCCGGTCACGCACGTCCTGCACGCTGAGCGCCGACGCGATGACCAGCACCTCTTCGAGCGCGCCGCGCGTGCGGGCTTCAAGAATCATCCGGCCCACGCGCGGATCGAGCGGCAGCCTGGCGAGCTCGGTGCCCGTGGCCGTGAGTTCGTTGGCGTCGTCGACCGCGCCGAGCTCGTTGAGCAGCTGGTAGCCGTCGGCAATCGCGCGCGGCGAAGGCGCCTCGAGAAACGGAAAGCGCGCCACGTCGCCCAGCCGCAGCGACTTCATGCGCAGGATCACGCCCGCGAGAGACGAGCGCAGGATTTCCGGGTCGGTGAAGCGCGGCCGGCCTTCGAAATCCTTCTCGTCGTAGAGCCGGATGCAGATGCCATTGGCCACGCGGCCGCAGCGGCCCGCGCGCTGGTTGGCCGCTGCCTGGCTGATCGGCTCGACCAGCAGCTGCTCGACCTTGCTGCGGAAGCTGTAGCGCTTCACGCGCGCGGTGCCGGTGTCGATCACGTAGCGGATGCCCGGCACGGTGAGCGAGGTTTCCGCCACGTTGGTGGCCAGCACGATGCGCCGGCCCGAATGGCTGTCGAAGATGCGGTCCTGCTCGGGGCCCGACAGCCGCGCGAACAGCGGCAGCACCTCGGCGTTGCGCAGCAGCGGCTGGTGGCTCAGGTGGCGGCGCAGGTGGTCGGCGGCCTCGCGGATCTCGCGCTCGCCGGGCAGGAAGACCAGGATGTCGCCGGCGTTGTGCGGATCGCGCCAGAGCTCGTCGACGCCGTCGGCAATGGCGTCGTTCAGGTCGTGCTCGCGCGACTCCTCGAAGGGCCGGTAGCGCTGCTCGACCGGGAAGGTGCGCCCGGACACCATGATCGTCGGCGCCGGGCCTTTCGCCGAGGCGAAATGCTGCGCGAAGCGTTCGGCGTCGATGGTGGCCGAGGTCACGATCACCTTCAGGTCGGGCCGGCGCGGAAGGATCTCGCGCAGGTAGCCGAGCAGGAAGTCGATGTTCAGCGAGCGCTCGTGCGCCTCGTCGATGATCAGCGTGTCGTAGGCCTTGAGCAGCGGATCGGTCTGCGTCTCGGCCAGCAGGATGCCGTCGGTCATGAGCTTGACCGACGCGTCGCGGCTCAGCCGGTCCTGGAAGCGCACCTTGAAACCGACCACGTCGCCCAGCGGCGTCTTCAGCTCTTCGGCGATGCGCTTGGCCACCGAGCTGGCGGCAATGCGCCGCGGCTGCGTGTGGCCGATGAGCCGGCCCTGGCCCGGCGGCGCATTGAGCTTGCCGCGGCCGAGCGCCAGCGCGATCTTCGGCAACTGGGTGGTCTTGCCCGAGCCTGTTTCGCCGCAGACGATCACCACCTGGTGCGCCGCGATGGCGGCCATGATTTCATCGCGCCGGCCGGAGACCGGAAGCGATTCGGGAAAGTCGATGCGCAAGGGGGCGGAAGGTGTCGTGGTCGTCAAGGGGAAGGCTGTTCGGGAAGGCGCGGCAGGCAAACCGCACATTATCGGCGCGCGCCGCGGCTGTTGCACGCCTTGCGGCGCCGCCCGGCCGCTGCGGGCGATAGGCCGCCCCGCGCGAACCGCCCTCCAAGAATGCACAATCACGCTCCATGTCCACCGTTTTCAACTTCACCTTCGTGCCCTGGTTCCGCTCGGTCGCGCCCTACATCCACACGCACCGCGGCAAGACCTTCGTGGTCGCGCTGGCAGGCGAGGCGATCGCGGCGGGCAAGCTGCAGAACATTGCGCAGGACCTTGCGCTGATCCAGAGCATGGGCGTCAAGATCGTGCTGGTGCACGGCTTCCGCCCGCAGGTCAACGAGCAGCTCGCGGCCAAGGGGCACGAGGCGCGCTACTCGCACGGCATCCGCATCACCGACGAGGTGGCGCTGGATTCGGCGCAGGAAGCCGCCGGCCAGCTGCGCTACGAGATCGAGGCCGCCTTCAGCCAGGGCCTGCCGAACACGCCAATGGCCGGATCGACGGTGCGCGTGATCTCGGGCAACTTCATCACCGCGCGCCCCGTCGGGGTGGTCGACGGCGTGGACTTCAAGCATTCGGGCCTGGTGCGCAAGGTCGACGCCGTGGGCATCCGCCGCACGCTCGACTTCGGCGCCATGGTGCTGATGTCGCCCTTCGGCTTCTCGCCCACGGGCGAGGCCTTCAACCTGACGATGGAAGAAGTCGCCACCAGCGTGGCCATCTCCATCCAGGCCGACAAGCTGATCTTCCTGACCGAGATCCCTGGCATCCGCATCGACAGTGAATTGCCCGAGAGCGAAGACAACCCCATCGACACCGAGCTGCCGCTCGCCGCGGCCGAGAAGCTGCTGGCCTCGCTGCCGCCGCCGCAAAAGCCCACCGACACCGCCTTCTACCTGCAGCACTGCGTGAAGGCCTGCAAGGGCGGCGTGGAGCGCAACCACATCCTGCCCTTTGCGCTGGACGGCGCGCTGCTGCTCGAGGTGTACGTGCACGACGGCGTCGGCACCATGGTGATCGACGAGAAGCTCGAGAGCCTGCGCGAAGCCACGGTCGACGACATCGGCGGCATCCTGCAGCTGATCGAGCCCTTCGAGCGCGACGGCACGCTGGTCAAGCGCGACCGCACCGAGATCGAGCGCGACGTGGGCCACTACACGGTCATCGAACACGACGGCGTGATCTTCGGCTGCGCGGCGCTCTACCCCTACCCCGAGGCCAAGACCGCCGAGATGGCCGCGCTCACCGTCTCGCCCCAGTCGCAGTCGCAGGGCGACGGCGAACGCATCCTCAAGCGCATCGAGCACCGCGCCAAGGCCATGGGCCTGGAAAGCATCTTCGTGCTCACCACGCGCACCATGCACTGGTTCCTCAAGCGCGGCTTTCAGCAGGTCAACCCCGACTGGCTGCCCGAAGCCCGCAAGCGCAAGTACAACTGGGACCGCAAGAGCCAGGTGCTGGTCAAGAAAATCTGAAGCTGGAAGAAGGACGCCCCGCCGCCATGACGCTCGCCACCGCCCTGCTGTTCACCCTGGTCGCCTTCACCGCCATCGCCACGCCCGGCCCCACGGTGCTGCTGGCGCTGAGCAACGGCTCCCGCCACGGCGTGCGCCGGGCGCTGCCGGGCATGCTCGGCGCGGTGCTGTCGGACTTCGTGCTGGTGGGCGCCGTCGCGCTTGGCCTGGGTGCGCTGCTCGCGGCGTCGGAGTTCTGGTTCTCGATGCTCAAGTGGGTGGGCGCCGCCTACCTGGCCTGGCTCGGGCTGCGCATGCTGCGCTCCAAGGGCGGCTTCAAGCTGCCGGATGCGGACGCGGCCGCCACGGTGACGGCGGGCGAAAGCCGGCGCATCTTCTTCAAGTCCTTCCTGGTGGCGGTGACCAACCCCAAGGGCTACATCTTCTGCTCGGCGCTCCTGCCGCAGTTCATCGATCCGGCGGCTGCGCAGGCGCCGCAGTACCTGATCATTGCCTTGATCTTCGCGGGCCTCGACACGCTGGTGATGCTGGCCTACGCCTTCGTCGGCGCCCGCGCGATCCGGGTGCTGACGGCATCGGCAACGCGCTGGATCGACCGCGCCTGCGGCGGCATGCTGCTGGCACTGGCGGGCTCGCTCGCCTTCTACCGGCGCAGCGCGGCCTGACGCCTGCCAGCCGTCATGGCTGCCAGTAGCCGCTTCGGCAGGAACGGTAACACCTGTCACCGATAATCCCGGGCATGAATCCCCTGCTTTCCCGGTTGCAACCCTATCCCTTCGAGCGGCTGAAGCAACTGTTCGCGGGCGTCACGCCCAACCCCGAGTTCCCGGCCATCAGCCTGGGCATCGGCGAACCCAAGCACGCCACGCCAGGCTTCATCAAGGACGCTTTGAGCGCCAGCCTCGGCGCGCTGGCCGCCTACCCCGCGACCGCGGGCGACCTGACCCTGCGCACCGCCTTCACCGACTGGCTGAAAACCCGCTACAGCCTCACCCTCGACCCGGCCACGCAGGTGCTGCCTGTCAACGGTTCGCGGGAAGCCCTGTTCTCGCTGGCGCAGACCGTGGTCGACCCCACCGCCTCGCCGCAGCCGGTGGTGATGTCGCCCAATCCGTTCTATCAGATCTACGAGGGCGCGGCCCTGCTTTCGGGCGCCGAGCCGTACTACGTGGCCAGCGTGCCCGCGCGCAATTTCGCCGTGGCCTGGGACAGCGTGCCCGAGGCCGTCTGGGCCCGCACGCAGTTGGTGTTCGTCTGCTCGCCGGGCAACCCGACGGGTGCGGTGATGTCGCTGGACGAATGGAAAAGGCTCTTCGACCTGTCGGACCGCCACGGCTTCGTGATTGCCGCCGACGAGTGCTACAGCGAGATCTATTTCCGCGACGAGCCCCCGCTCAGCGGACTCGAGGCCTCGGTGAAGCTCGGGCGGCCCGATTTCCGGAACCTGATTGCGCTGACCTCGCTGTCCAAGCGCAGCAACGTGCCCGGCCTGCGCAGCGGCTTCGTGGCGGGCGACGCGGCCATCATCAAGAAGTTCCTGCTCTACCGCACCTACCACGGCAGCGCCATGAGCGGCGCCGTGGCCGCAGCCAGCATCGCGGCCTGGGGCGACGAGTCCCATGTGGTGGACAACCGCGCCCAGTACCGCGCCAAGTTCGCGGCCGTCACGCCGCTGCTCGAACCCGTGCTCGACGTGCGCCTGCCCGACGCCAGTTTCTATCTCTGGGCCGGCATTCCCCAAGTGTGGGCTGGCGACGACGAAGCCTTCGCCCGCGCGCTCTACGCTCAATACAATGTGACGGTTCTGCCGGGGAGCTATCTGGCGCGAGAGACCGCCCACGGCGCCAACCCAGGCCGCGGCCGCATCCGCATGGCACTGGTCGCCGAAACAGCCGAATGCGTGGAGGCCGCCCAGCGCATCGTCCGCTTCTGCAAGGACGCCCGCCGCTGACCCGCTTTTCCGCCCGCACCCATTTTTCACACGAGACTTTCTCCATGACCCAGCAACTGCAACAAATCATCGACGCCGCGTGGGAAGACCGCGCCAACATCTCGTCCAGCGCCGCCACTGCCGAGGTGCGCGATGCCGTCGAGCACGTGATTTCCGAGCTCAACAACGGCAAGCTGCGCGTTGCCACGCGCGAAAGCGTGGGCCAGTGGACCGTGCACCAGTGGATCAAGAAGGCCGTGCTGCTGTCGTTCCGCCTGAAGGACAACGAGCAGATGCAGGCCGGCTCGCTGGGCTTCTACGACAAGGTGCCCACCAAGTTCTCGCACCTGTCGGCAAACGAGCTGAAGGAATCGGGCGTTCGCATCGTGCCGCCGGCCGTGGCCCGCCGCGGCAGCTACATCGCCAAGGGCGCGATCCTGATGCCTTCCTACGTGAACATCGGCGCCTACGTGGGCGAAGGCACCATGGTCGACACCTGGGCCACCGTGGGTTCCTGCGCGCAGATCGGTGCCAACGTGCACCTGTCGGGCGGCGTCGGCATCGGCGGCGTGCTGGAGCCGCTGCAAGCCGGCCCGACCATCATCGAGGACAACTGCTTCATCGGCGCGCGCTCCGAAGTGGTCGAGGGCGTGGTGATCGAGGAAAACTCGGTGCTCGGCATGGGGGTGTACATCGGCCAGAGCACCCCGATCTTCAACCGCGACACCGGAGAGACGTCCTTCGGCCGCGTGCCGTCCGGCAGCGTCGTGATCAGCGGCAACCTGCCCAAGAAGACCAAGTCGGGCCAGGAATACAGCACCTACGCAGCAATCATCGTCAAGACGGTCGATGCGCAAACGCGTTCCAAGACCAGCCTGAACGACCTGCTGCGCGACTGATCGAGAAAACAACAGCACCCGAGGAGAGAGACCGATGAACATGATGGAGCGGATTCTTCGTTTGATGGCCGAGCGCAAGGCCTCCGACATCTACCTCTCGGCGCACTCCCCGGTGCTGATCCGCCTCAACGGCACCTGCGTGCCGATCAACGCCCAGGTGCTGCCGGCCAACGCGCCGCTCGCGCTGCTGGCCGAGGTGGTGCCCGAAGCCCGCATCCAGGAGCTGGAGCGAACCGGCGAACTCAACATGGCCGTGATGCTCGAGGGCGCCGGCAACTACCGCATCAGCGCCATGCGCCAGCGCGGCAGCTATGCGGTGGTGGTGCGGCACATCGCCTCGACCATTCCGAGCTTTGCCGACCTGAACCTACCCGACATCCTCAAGACGCTCATCATGGAGAAGCGCGGGCTGATCCTGATGGTGGGCGCGACCGGCGCCGGCAAGACCACCACGCTGGCCTCGATGCTCGACTACCGCAACGAGCACGCCACGGGCCACATCCTCACGGTGGAAGAACCCATCGAGTTCACCTACACCAACAAGAAGTCGCTGGTGAACCAGCGCGACGTGGGCAGCGACACCGAGTCGCTGCAGGTTGCGCTCAAGAATGCGCTGCGCCAGGCGCCCGACGTGATCCAGATCGGCGAGATCCGCGACCGCGAAACCATGACGGCTGCCATTGCCTACGCGCAGTCGGGCCACCTGTGCGTGGCCACGCTGCATGCCAACAACAGCTACCGCGCGCTCAACCGCATCCTGAGCTTCTTCCCGGTCGAGGTGCGCCCCACGCTGCTGGGCGACCTGGGCTCGGCGCTGCGCGCCATCGTGTCGCAGCGGCTGCTGCGCACGCCCACCGGCGGCCGCGTGCCGGCGCTCGAGGTCATGCTCAACACGGCCCTGGTGGCCGAACTGATCGAAAAGGGCGACTTCTCCGCCGTCAAGGAGGCCATGGAGCAATCGATGGCCGAAGGCTCGCAGACCTTCGAGGAAGACATTGCCCGCCTCATCACCGAAGAGCGCGTGACGCGCGAGGAAGGCCTGGCCCAGGCCGACTCGCCCACCAACCTGATGTGGCGGCTGCAGAACCGCGCCGCGCCCAAGCAGAAGACCGAAGACCGCAACCTGACGGACCAGGTCGACGAACCCACCTTCACCGACATCACGCTCGACGTGAAGTTCTGAACCCAGCCTTTCCCCGATGTCCCGTACCCTCCAGCTCGCCGAACAACTCATCTCGCGCCCCTCGGTCACCCCCGACGATGCGGGCTGCCAACAGATCCTCGGCGAACGGCTGGCACGGCTGGGCTTCACGCTCGAAACCATCGAAAGCGGCCCGGCCGATTTTCGCGTGACCAACCTGTGGGCGGTGCGCCGTCCGGCCGGCACCGCGCCGACAAAGACGCTGGTGTTCGCAGGCCACACCGACGTGGTGCCCACGGGGCCGGTCGAGCAGTGGACCAGCCATCCGTTCACGCCCACCCACCGCGGCGGCAAGCTCTATGGCCGCGGCGCATGCGACATGAAGACATCGGTCGCGGCCTTCGTTGTCTCCATCGAGGAATTCCTTGCGGCCACGCCCGATCCCAGGCTCACGCTCGCGCTCCTGCTCACCAGCGACGAGGAAGGCCCGGGCGTCGATGGCACGGTCATCGTCTGCAACGCGCTGGCCGCGCGCGGCGAAACCATCGACTACTGCATCGTCGGCGAGCCCACGGCCGTCGAGCGCTGCGGCGACATGATCAAGAACGGCCGCCGCGGCACCATGAGCGGCAAGCTCACGGTCCACGGCGTGCAGGGCCACATCGCCTATCCGCACCTCGCAAAGAACCCGGTGCATGCCGTGGCGCCCGCGCTGGCGGAACTGGTGGCCATCAACGCCGCGGGCGGCTGGGACGCGGGCAATGCCTACTTCCAGCCCACCAGCTGGCAGATCAGCAACTTTCACGCGGGCACCGGTGCAAGCAACGTGATTCCGGGCAGCGCGGTCATCGACTTCAATTTCCGCTTCTCGACCGAATCGACGCCCGAGTCGCTGCAAAAGCGCGTGCATGCGGTGCTCGATGCGCACGGCGTGGACTGCACGCTCGCCTGGACCATCGGCGGCCTGCCCTTCCTCACGACGCCGGGCGAACTCGTCAGCGCGGTGCAGGCGGCCATTGCCGACGAAACCGGCATCGCCACCGAGCTCTCGACCAGCGGCGGCACCAGCGATGCGCGCTTCATCGCCAAGATCTGCAAGCAGGTGGTCGAGCTCGGCCCGGTCAACGCCAGCATCCACAAGATCGACGAGCACATCGACGTGGCCGAGATCGAGACGCTGAAGAACATCTACAAGCGCACGCTGGAGCGCCTCGAAGCGTCGCTCGCCCGATGAGCACTGTCATCGAGCTGATCGAGGCCGGCGCCAGGCGGCTGGAAGAAGCCGGAGTCGCCTTCGGCCACGGCACCGCCAACGCCTTCGACGAAGCCGCCTGGCTGGTGCTCTGGCGCCTGAAGCTGCCGCTGGACGACATCGACGCGGTGGCCGACAAGGCCGTCTCGCCGGCCGATGCCGGCAAGGTCGCGGCGCTGCTCGATGAACGCATCGCCACGCGCAAGCCCGCTGCCTATCTCACCAAGGAGGCCTGGCTGCAGGGCGTGCCCTTCTACGTGGACGAGCGCGCCATCGTGCCGCGCAGCTTCATCGCCGAACTGATCGCCGACGGCAGCATCGACTACTGGCTCGGCGAGCACACGCAGCGCGTGCTCGACCTGTGCACGGGCAACGGCAGCCTGGCAGTGCTCGCGGCCATGACCTATCCGGACATCAGGGTCGATGCCGCCGACCTGTCGGCCGAGGCGCTCGAGGTGGCGGCCATCAACGTCACCCGGCACCAGCTCGATGCACGCATCCGGCTGGTCGAGTCCGACGGCCTCGCCAGGCTGCCCGGTCCCTACGACCTGGTGCTGTGCAATCCGCCCTACGTGAACAGCGCGAGCATGGCCGCCCTGCCCGCCGAATACCGCGCCGAGCCCGAACTGGCGCTGGCCGGCGGCACCGACGGCATGGACTTCGTTCGCCAGCTGTTCGCCGACGCGCCTTCGCGCATGAGCGAAGAGGCCGTGCTGGTGCTGGAAATCGGCAACGAGCGCGACTACTTCGAAGCCGCCTTCCCGCAGCTCGAAGTGGTGTGGCTGGAAACCTCCGCAGGCGAGGACCAGGTCCTGCTCGTGACCCGAGCCGCGCTGCTGGCTGGCGCCGGCGCGCGTTAGCTGCGCCCGCCCACGTCCCTTTCCGCCGCTTTTCCGCAGCCACGGCTGCGCCCCTCCTTTTCCGGGTGGTGTCCTCCCCATTTGCCCCTTCGCGCCAGGCCGCCACGGGCCGGGCGGGATAATCGCCCCTACGGTTCCTATTTCATGATTACTCTCAAAAACGTCATTCTTCGCCGCAGCGCCAAGGTTCTGCTCGACGGCGCCACCGTCACCATCAACCCCGGTGAGAAGGTCGGCCTCGTCGGGCGCAACGGCGCCGGCAAGTCGACCCTGTTCGCGCTCTTCAACGGCTCGCTGCACGAAGACGGCGGCGACTTCTACGTGCCCAAGCAGTGGCGCATGGCGCAGGTGGCGCAGGACATGCCCGAAACCGAGGAGTCGGCGACCGACTTCGTGGTCGGCGGCGACTCGCGGCTGACCGAGCTGCGCGCCACGCTGGCGGCCATCGAGGCCGCCTACGAAGCCAACCCCGACGACGCCGACATCGGCATGGAGCTGGCCCACGCCTACACCGACCTGGCCGACGCCGGCGAGCACGACGCCGTGCCGCGCGCGCAGGCGCTGGTGCTCGGGCTGGGCTTCAAGTCGCACGAGCTCGACGAGCCCGTCAACAGCTTTTCGGGCGGCTGGCGCATGCGTCTGCAGTTGGCCCGCGCGCTGATGTGCCCGAGCGACCTGCTGCTGCTCGACGAACCCACCAACCACCTGGACTTGGACGCACTGGTGTGGCTCGAAGCCTGGCTGCAGAAGTACGCCGGCACCATGATCGTCATCAGCCACGACCGCGAGTTCCTCGACGCCGTGACCGACGTCACGCTGCACATCGCCAACGCCCAGCTCACGCGCTACGGCGGCAACTACAGCAAGTTCGAGGACATGCGCGCGCTGCAGATGGAGCAGCAGCAGGTCGCCTTCTCCAAGCAGCAGGACAAGATCGCCCACCTGCAGAAGTTCATCGACCGCTTCAAGGCCAAGGCCAGCAAGGCCAAGCAGGCGCAAAGCCGCGTCAAGGCGCTGGAGCGCATGGAAAGAGTCGCGCCGCTCTTGGCCGAGGCCGACTTCACCTTCGAGTTCAAGGAGCCGGGCAACATCCCGAATCCGATGCTCTCGATCAGCAATGCGAGCTTCGGCTATGAGATCGAGGGCGAAGAACCCAAGACCATCCTGCGCGGCGTGAGCCGCTCGGTGCTCGCGGGCCAGCGCATCGGCATCCTGGGCGCCAACGGCCAGGGCAAGTCGACGCTGGTGAAGACCATTGCACGCGAAATGGGCGCGCTGGCCGGCCAGGTCACCGAGGGCAAGGGCCTGAACATCGGCTACTTCGCGCAGCAGGAACTCGACGTGCTGCGCCCGCAGGACAACCCGCTCGAGCACATGGTGCGCATGGCGCGCGAGCTGGGCAGCGCCGTCAAGGAAAGCACCGGCGAGCAGGCGCTGCGCGGCTTCCTCGGCAGCTTCAACTTCAGCGGCGACATGGTGAAGCAGCCCGTGGGCACCATGAGCGGCGGCGAGAAGGCGCGCCTGGTGCTCGCGATGATGGTCTGGCAGCGCCCCAACCTGCTGCTGCTCGACGAGCCCACCAACCACCTGGACCTGGCCACACGCGAGGCGCTGGCCGTGGCGCTCAACGAGTTCGAAGGCACGCTGATGCTGGTGAGCCACGACCGCGCGCTGCTGCGCTCGGTGTGCGACGAGTTCTGGCTCGTGGGCCGCGGCGTGGTCGCCGATTTCGATGGCGACCT
This sequence comes from Variovorax sp. V116, assembly GCF_041154435.1. Taxonomy (NCBI): domain Bacteria; kingdom Pseudomonadati; phylum Pseudomonadota; class Betaproteobacteria; order Burkholderiales; family Comamonadaceae; genus Variovorax; species Variovorax sp. V116. The sequence continues at coordinate 2,721,074 of NZ_AP028661.1, read as the reverse complement.
GGACGACTACCAGCGCTACCTGCTCGACGAAGCCAAGCGGCTGCGCGAGGAAGCCAAGGTCGCCGTGCGCGAAGCCGCCAACACGGCCGCCCAGGTGCCCAAGCAGGACATCCAGGACCGCCAGCAGCGCAGCGACCAGGCCAAGCCGATCAAGCGCGAGATCGCGCAGATCGACGAACGGCTGGCTGCGGCCGGCACCGAGCGCACCGCGCTCGAGGCGCGCCTGGCGCAGCCCCTGCCGTCAGCCGAGATTGCCGAGGCGGGCAAGCGGCTGAAAGCCCTCAACGACGAAATCGGACGCCTCGAAGAGCGCTGGCTGGCCCTGTCGGACCAGCTCGAGGCGCTCGCGGCCTGAACTCTCTGCCAAGGAGACGCCCTGCATGCCGTCCGCCATCGAACTGGCCCGTGGTGACGAAAAGCTGATCGCGGCCATCCACCGCAGCCGCCGCCTGATCGGCCGCAAGGCGCTGATGGCCGCGGCCGCCAGCGCCGTGCCCCTGCCGGGCATCGACTGGGCGGCCGACGCGGCCCTGCTCTCGCGCCTGGTGCCGCAGATCAGCGCCGAGTTCGGCCTGTCCGTCACCCAGGTCGAAAAGCTCGCGCCGCACCAGCGCGAACGCATCCAGAAGGCCGCCACGACCGTTGGTGCGCTGCTGGTCGGCCGGCTCGTCACGCGCGACCTGCTGATCAAGCTCGCGCGGCACGCGGGCGTGAAGCTCACGGCCAAGCAGGCCGCCAAGTACGTGCCGATTGCCGGGCAGATCGTCTCCGCTGCGCTCGGCTACGCTGCCTTGCGCGCTCTCGGCGAGCAGCACATCAAGGATTGCGTGCGCGTGAGCGCGACGCTTTCTTTACCGCCTCCCGGACCGCACGCGCCCGCCTGAAGGCGCTGTCGTCGAACAGCGCGGTCCCGATCCACCCCGCGGCAACGAGGCCCGCGATCCCCAGGCCGGCCAGGCCATCGTCCTGCGAACGAAACCCATGGAAAAGAGCCGCGGCGGACAGCAGCGCCAACAGCACGCACAGCGCGCGGTCCAGCCACAGGCCCGGCGGCAGGAGCCTGCGCACAGCTCAGCTCAACAGGTGAATACGGGCTGAGCGCGGCGCCGCATCGCATGCGCGATGGCTTCGCTCTTCGCTTCGATTGGCTTGTTTGTGCTTCGGCCTCACGGCTTTGGGCGCCAGCACCAACTTGCGTGGTTTCATGGCAAATACTCCCTTTCAACTATTCTAGAGTCCAAAGTGAATATTCGCCTGCGCTTAAATCGGCGCCCATGGAGACTATTGCAGCGCGCGCATTGGCAGCGCGCAAATACGCCGGAATGACTCAGAAGCAAGCCGAAGCGGCTTCAGGCGTCAAGCAATCCAACATCTCGAAAATAGAACGCGGCGACACCGGCCGCTCGATGGCCCTGCTCGCGCTGGCACGCACCTACCGCGTCGACCCCAACTGGCTCGACACCGGCGATGGCCCCGCGCCATGGGACCCACCCCAGCCAGGCACGGCGCGCGACAACGCCAGCGAACCTCCGGGTGCCTACCGGGTCACGCGCACGCCGCCGTCGGGCCCCTCCTTCAATCCCGGCACGCCCGGCACCGTGCCCCTGATCGCGTGGACGCAGGTCGCCTCATGGAAGGGCGCCGCGCAAGGAACGATCCAGGCCGAGCGCTGGCTTCCCTGCGTTGCGCATCACAGCCCCGGCAACACCTACGCGCTGCGCGTGCGCGGCGACAGCATGACCGCACCGAGCGGCCACCTGAAGAGCTATCCCGCGGAGTCGATCATCTTCGTCGACACGCAGCGCACGACGCCCGAAGACGGCGAGCGCATCATCGCCAGGCTCGACGCGAGCAACGAAGTCACCTTCAAGGTCTTCAAGCAGGAAGACGGCCGCCGCTGGCTGCTGCCGCTGAATCCGAAGCACGAGCCGATCCGAAGCGCCTTCACGGTGCTCGGCACCGTGGTGGGCAAGTGGGAAGACGAGGACTGACCGAGCCTTGCATGGCGCGCGCGTTCAAGGCACGCGCCGAGGTCAGGTTGCGTGCAGGTTGGGGGAACATAGTGAAGGCTCTCCTGTGGCCTGCAATCCTCTGATCCTCCCTCCTCCAGCAGGCCATCTTCCAGCCCGCCCTCGCGCGGGCTGTTTTTTTGGCTGACGCGATCTGCGATCCGCGGGCAATAAAAAAGCCGCTCGGTGGAGCGGCTTCTTGGAGGGGTCTGGTAGGACGTACTGGATTCGAACCAGTGACCAACGGATTAAAAGTCCGCTGCTCTACCAACTGAGCTAACGTCCCGGAACCAATTTCTTCTTTTTCGGTTTTTCTTAACCGGTGTTGAATCCGGCAAAGCCAAAGATTATAGCGTGGCGTTGCTCGCAATCTTGTCGAGAACCCAACCTGCTGCACATTGGCCGAATGTCGCGGTCACGCTCACCACCGAACCATAGCCATGGCAGTTGAGCGAACCGTCGCCTTCTTCGATGGCGCAGGAGGCATCGGGCGGTGCGACGCTCTCGCGGCTGAAGACGCAGGCCACGCCGATCTTGCGGCCCTCGCGCGGAGCGCCATGCTCCTTGCGAAGGCGCTGGCGAAGCTGGGCCAGCAGCGGGTCGTGCGTGACGAGCGCGAGATCGTCGATGTCGACCTTGTGCGCCTGCCGCTTGCCGCCGGCCGCGCCCACGGTCACGAAAGCGCTGCGCGACGCGCGCGCCCACGCGGCCATCGCGAGCTTGGCCTTGACCTGGTCGCAGGCGTCTATCACGGCCGTCGCGGGCCCGTTGGCCGCCTGCGCCGCATCGAGCAATGCCATCCAGTTGCCCGGCTCGACGAACTCATCGAGCGCGAGCACCTGGCAGCCGGGATTGATCTGCGCAATGCGGTCGCGCATGGCCTCGACCTTGGCCTGACCCACGGTCGCATCGAGCGCGTGGATCTGCCGGTTGATGTTCGACTCCGAGACGTGGTCGAGATCGATCAGCGTGAGCCGCCCGACGCCGCTGCGCGCCAGCGCCTCGACCGCCCACGAGCCCACGCCGCCGATGCCGGCGACGAGCACGTGGGCGTTGCGGATGCGCGCGGCACCGGCCACGCCGTACAGCCGCTCGAGGCCGCCGAAGCGGCGCGCGAAGTCGGGCGCCGCGGTGTCGGTCACGACACCTGCGGCAGCGATCGACGCATCGGGAAGGATGGCTGCGCTCAAGCGGAGGGCTTCGCCGTTGCTAGCGCAGGCGCGAGAGACGCTCGCGGCCAGCCTGGGCGGCTTCGGATTGCGGATAGGCCTTGGTCAGGTCTTCCAGCGTGCGGCGCGCGGCGCGCGTGTCCTTCAGCTCGATCTGGCAGTTGGCGATCGACAGCACGGCCTCGGGAGCCTTGGCGTGGTCGGGCGCAAGCGACAGCATGGAGCGGAAGTTCGCGATGGCCTCGTTGTAGTTGCGCGTGGCGTACTGCGCATTGCCGAGCCAGAACAGCGCCGAGGCGTTGTAGCCGCTTTGCGGGTAGCGCTTGACGAATTCGGCAAACGCGGTTTGCGCCTGCGCGAACTGGCCCGCACGGAAGATGCCGAGCGCGGCGTCGAAGTCGGCCTTTTCCTTGGGATCGGCGGTGAACTCGCGGCCGTCGACCGAAACCTTCGTCGGCTCGTTCTGCTTGAGCCGGTCGTCGATGGTGGCCTGGCGCGACTGCATCTCGCTGACCGTGCGCTGCAGCTGCTCGTTCTGGCCGGTCATGCGCGCGAGATCGCCCCGCATCTGCTCGATCTGGTTCTGCAGGTCGAGCAGGCTGCGGCGCAGCTGGCCGTTTTCGTCGGTCAGCCGCTGGTCGGTCTGCTGGCGCATGGCCTCCACCCGCTGGCGCAGGTCGAGGATGGCGCGGCGTGCCTCGTCATCCTCGAACAACGCGGCCTGCGAGCCGGCCGAAACGCAAAGCAAGGCGGCAGCCAGCGCCGCGCCTCGCAACAGGGCGTGTTGCATCACCGGGTGTAGCGGATTTCAGCGCGGCGGTTCTGTGCCCAGGCTTCTTCGCCCGAGCCCTGGACCGCGGGCTTTTCCTTGCCGAAGCTCACGGCTTCGATCTGGGCGTCGCTCACGCCCAAGAGCGTCAGCGCGCGGCGGACGGCCTCGGAGCGCTTCTGGCCGAGTGCAAGGTTGTACTCGCGGCCGCCACGGTCGTCGGTGTGGCCTTCGATGGAAACGCGGCGCTGCGGGTTGGCCTTGAGGAAACGGGCGTGGCCGTCGATCAGGGACTGGAACTCGGGCTTGACCGTATAGCTGTCGTAGTCGAAATAGACGATCCGTTCGATACCGACCGGCCCTTGAGCGGTACCGGCATTGGGATCGATGGTGACGGGCGCCACGGCGCTCGCGCTGCCCTGCTGGCCGCCGGCGGTGCCGGAGCGGTCGGTCACCGGGGTGTCGTTGAGCTTGGTGCCCGACGAGCAGCCGGCAATCAGAGCCACGATGGCCAGCGAATAAATCGTACGTTTCAACATTGGGTACTCCTCAAATAAACCTTGGTCATTGCTTTTGAAACGGACCCCAGTCCGGTTCTCTTATGTCTCCGCCCTGTCCCGCCAGACGTGCCTTTATTTTTCCATCCAGCGTGGTCGTCATGAGCGCTTCGCGGCCTTGCAGGTGCGTTGCGTAGACGATCAGCTTGCTGTTGGGGGCAAAACTCGGGCTCTCGTCTGCCGAGGTGTCGGTGATGGCCGAGACATTGCCGGTGGCCAACTCCATCACATGGAGTTTGAAGGCGCCGCCAACGCGGGAGATGTAGGCCAACCACCGGCCATCGCCGCTGACAGAAGGAGAAATGTTGTAGGTGCCGCTGAAGGTGACGCGCGTCGGCGCGCCGCCGCTGGCGCTCATCTTGTAGATCTGCGGCGCACCGCCTCGGTCGCTCACGAAGTAGATCGTGCTGCCGTCGGCCGAGTAGACGGGCTCGGTGTCGATGCTGGCGCTCTGGGTCAGGCGGCGCGGCTCGCCGCCGCTCGCCGGGATCGTGTAGAGCTGGGAGCCGCCGTCGCGGCTGAGCGTGACGGCCAGCGAGCCGCCATCGGGCGCCCATGCCGGCGCGCTGTTGGAACCGCGGAAGTTGGCCAAGAGGCGGCGCTGCCCGCTCGCCACGTTGTGCACGTACACCACCGGCTTGCGCGACTCGAAGGACACGTACGCCAGCTGTTGCCCGTTGGACGACCAGACCGGCGAGATGATGGGTTCGGGGCTGGCGAGCGCGGCCTGCGCGTTCTCGCCGTCGGCATCCGCCACCCACAGCGAATAGCGGCTGCCGCCCTTGGTCACGTAGGCGATGCGGGTCGAGAAGATGCCCTTGTCGCCGGTCAGCTTTTCATAGACGTAGTCGGCAATGCGGTGCGAGGCGAGCCGAAGATCGCCTTGCGGCACGGTGTAGCTCTGGCCGCCGAGGTCCTGTCCGCGCACCACGTCCCACAGGCGGAAGCGCACGTCGAAGCGGCCGTCGGCCAGGCGCGTGACGCTGCCCACCACGAGCGAATCGGCCGTGCGCTGGCGCCACAGCGCGAGGTCGGGGCGCGAGGCTTCGTCCAGCGCCTGGCCCGAGGCATCGACGCCGCGGAACTGGCCGCTGCGCTCCAGGTCGGCCTGCACGATCTCGGAGATCTTCTGCGGCGAGGCGTCCTGCCCCTTGAAGGGAACCAGCGCAATGGGCAGCTGCGTGAGTCCGACGCCCGACACCTCGACCCGGAACTGGGCGAGCGCGGGCAGCATGGGAGTTGCAGCAAGAGCCGCAATCAAGGCGCGGCGTGCAAAAAACGATGAAGAAGGAGTTGGAATGGAAACTGGCAACGGCTTGTTCATGCGGTTCGGAGATGTTTCGGGTCAAAAAGTTCTACCCGGTGCGACGGGCCACATGTTACACACTGGTTCGATCGTGCCGTCACAAAACGTGTATCGGGCGATGTGGTCCTACAGCGCGGCCCTCCAAGGGCCCTGCGGTGGGCCCCGTAGAATCCGCCGCCATGCAAGCATCCCCCGGCAGTGAGACCGCACGCCCTCCCCTGACACGCCGGCTGGCGCGACTCATGACCTGGTTCGGCGGCTCGCGCCACTGGTGGGCCGTCGGGCTCATCGGCGCCCTGCTGGCGGCCGTCACCGAGCCCTTGATGGCGGCCCTGCTGAAGCCGCTGCTCGACCGCGGCTTCAACCGCGGCCAGCTCGCGCTGTGGATCGTGCCGGCGGCCGTGCTGCTGCTGTTCGCGGTGCGTGGCATCGCGCAGTTCATTTCCCAATATGCGCTCTCGCGCATCGCCAACGAAGGCATGCAGCGGCTGCGCCGCGTGCTGTTCCAGCGCCTGCTGGCGGCCGAGCTGGCGCTGTTCTCGCGCCAGTCGGCCAGCGCGCTTTCCAACACCGTGGTGTACGAGGTGCAGACCGGCTCCATGCTGCTGGTGCAGGCCCTGCTCGGGCTCTCGCGCGACGGCTTCACGCTGGTGGCGCTGCTCGCCTACCTGGTCTATCTGAACTGGAAGCTCACGCTCATCGTCGCCTTCCTGGTGCCGAGCATCTCGTGGATCATGAAGGTGTTCTCCAAGCGCCTGTACCGCCTGACCCAGCAGGGCCAGCAGGCCACCGACGAACTCGCCTATGTGGTGGAAGAGAACGTGCTCGCGCACCGCATGGTGCGGCTGCACGGGGCCGAGGCGGCGCAGGGCGAGCGCTTCGAACAGCTGAGCCAGCGCCTGAACCGCCTGGCCGTGAAATCGACCATTGCGCAGGCCGCCACCACGCCGCTCACGCAGATGATGGCCGCGCTTGCACTGTCGGTGGTGGTGATGATCGCGCTCTGGCAGAGCGGCGAACAGGGCCTGACCGTGGGCGGCTTCGTTGCCTACATCACGGCCATGCTGATGCTGATCGCGCCGATCCGCCGGCTGGCGGACATGGCCGCGCCCATCACGCGCGGCCTTGCAGCGCTCGAACGCGGCCTGGTGCTGATCGACGAAGTGGCGCCAGAGCCGCAGGGCAGCTTCGCCATCGACCATGCGCAAGGCCGCATCGAACTGCGCGAGGCCAGGGTCAGCTACCGCGGCGAGGACGAGGCCCGCGCGCTCGACGGCGTGAACCTGATGATCGAGCCGGGTCAGGTGGTGGCCTTCGTCGGGCCTTCGGGATCCGGCAAGACCACGCTGGTCAACCTGCTGCCGCGCTTCGTGCTGCCGAGCGGCGGCCAGGTGCTGCTCGACGGGCACGACACCAGCGAATGGGAGCTCAAGAGCCTGCGCGCGCAGTTCGCGATGGTGAGCCAGGACGTGGTGATGCTCAACGACACGCTGGCCGCCAACGTGGCGCTGGGCGCCGCCGTCGATCGCGCTCGCGTGCAGCAGTGCATAGAAGCCGCCAACCTCGCCTCCCACGTCGAAAGCCTGCCGCAGGGCATCGACACGGTGCTCGGCCACAACGCCACGCAGCTTTCCGGCGGCCAGCGCCAGCGCCTGGCCATTGCACGCGCGCTCTACAAGAACGCGCCCATCCTGCTGCTCGACGAGGCCACCTCGGCCCTCGACACCGAATCGGAACGGCTGGTGCAGGACGCCCTGCAGCGCCTGATGCAGAACCGCACCACGCTGATCGTCGCCCACCGGCTCTCGACCATCCAGCATGCCGACCGCATCATCGTGATGGAGCAGGGCCGCATCGCCGAGCAAGGCAGCCACGCGCAGCTGATGGCGCTGGACGGCCTCTATGCCCGGCTGCAGACGCTGGCGGTGCGCAGCGCGACGCCGGGCCAGGACCCGACGCTCTGACGAGCCTTCAGAGCAGCACGATGTCGTACTGGCCCTGCCCGATCGCGGGCTCGGACTGCAGCGAGATCGGCTTGCCGATGAAGTCGCTCAGCCCCGCGAGATGCTGGCTTTCCTCGTCGAGGAACAGCTCGATCACCTGCGGCGACGACACGATGCGGAACTCGCGCGGCGTGAACTGCCGCGCTTCGCGCAGGATCTCGCGCATGGCGTCGTAGGCCACGCTGCGCGCCGTCTTCACGATGCCCTGCCCGCCGCAGGCCGCGCAGGGCTCGCACAGCATGTGGGCCAGCGATTCGCGCGTGCGCTTGCGCGTCATCTCGACCAGGCCGAGCTGCGAGAAACCGCCCGCCGTGGTCTTGACGCGGTCGCGCGCGAGCTGCTTGCGGAACTCGGCCAGCACCTGCTCGCGATGGTCGTCGCGCCCCATGTCGATGAAGTCGACGATGATGATGCCGCCCAGGTTGCGTAGCCGCAGCTGGCGCGCGATGGCCTGCGCCGCCTCGAGGTTGGTCTTGAAGATGGTGTCGTCGAAATTGCGCGCGCCCACGAAGCCGCCGGTGTTCACGTCCACCGTGGTGAGCGCCTCGGTCTGGTCGACCACGAGGTAGCCGCCCGACTTGAGTTCGACGCGCCGGCCCAGCGCCTTGGCGATTTCCTCGTCGACCGAATACAGGTCGAAGATCGGCCGCTCGCCCTTGTAGTGCTGCAGCTTGCCGGCCGCCTGCGGCATGTATTCGAGCCCGAACTTGAGCAGCGCCTCGAACTGCTCGCGCGAATCGATGCGGATGGTCTGCGTGTCCTCGCTGGTCATGTCGCGCAGCACGCGCTGCAGCAGGCTCAGGTCCTGGTGCAGCAGCGACATCGGCGGCATTTTGCTTGACGCCTCGCGGATGCGCGACCAGGTCTTGCGCAGGTAGGCGATGTCTTCTGCCAGCTCGGCGTCGGACGAATCTTCGCCGTTGGTGCGCAGGATGAAGCCACCGGTGTTGGCAGGCACCACGCCGCCGCTGTCGGCCGCGGCTGCGGCCTCGATCAGCGCGAGCATGCGCGTGCGCAAGGATTCGCGCTGGTCCGAAGGGATCTTCTGCGAAACGCCGATGTGGTTGTCCTGCGGCAAGAACACCAGCAGCCGGCCGGCAATGCTGATCTGCGTGGAGAGCCGCGCGCCCTTGGTGCCGATCGGGTCCTTGATCACCTGCACCAGCAGCGACTGGCCTTCGAACACCTGCTTCTCGATGGGCACCATCGGCCCGCCGTTGCGGTGGTCGCGCTCGGGGGCCGGTGCACTGGGCCGCGAGCCCGGCGTGAACGGCGCCACGATGTCGGCCACGTGCAGGAAGGCCGTGCGCTCGAGGCCGACGTCGATGAAGGCCGACTGCATGCCCGGCAGCACGCGCGACACCTTGCCAAGGTAGATGTTGCCGACCAGCCCGCGCTCCAGCGTGCGTTCGACGTGCAGCTCTTGCACCGCGCCGTGCTCGACCAGCGCCACACGGGTCTCCTGCGGGGACCAGTTGATCAGGATGTCTTGCATGAGGTCTTAAATAATGAAACCGGCGCGGCGAAGAAGCTGCGCGGTCTCGAACATCGGGAGTCCCATGATGCCCGAATAGGACCCGCTGATGTGCTCGATGTATGCGGCCGCCGCACCCTGGATCGCATAGGCGCCGGCCTTGCCGAGCGGCTCGCCGCTGGCGGCATAGCGCGCGATCTGCTTGCGGGTCATGTCGGCGAAGCGCACGCGTGACACGCTGAGCGCCGCATGGCGCCGGCGGCCATGCTGCAGCGCCACGGCCGTCAGCACGCGGTGCGTGGCACCCGACAAGAGCGCGAGCATGCGCTCGGCATCGCGTGCATCCTCGGGCTTGCCGAGGATGGTGCGGCCGAGGGCCACGGTGGTGTCGGCGCAAAGCACCGGTGCATCGGCGAGTCCGAGGCGCTGGCGCCGCGCGACCGCCGCATCGAGCTTCAGGCCCGTCACGCGCTGCACGTAGGCGGTCGGCGATTCACCGGGCAGCACCGCTTCGAGCGATTCGGCGTCTTCGTCGGCACCGGCCAGCAGCAGTTCGTGACGGACGCCGAACTGGCCGAGCAGTTGGGCGCGGCGCGGGCTCTGCGATGCAAGATAGATGAAGCCGGTGCTCATTCCCGGTGGTACGGATGGCCCGCGTTGACCGACCAGGCCCGGTACAGCTGCTCCACGAGCAGCACGCGCGCCATCGCATGCGGCAGGGTCAGGTCGGACAGGCGGATGCGTTCGTGGGCTGCGGCCTTGAAGGCGGGGTCGAGCCCGTCGGGGCCGCCGATCACCAGGGCCACGTCGTCGCCCTCGCCTTGCCAGGCCTGCAGGCGCGCGGCCAGCGCCTTGGTGGTGAGTGCGGTGCCGCGCTCGTCGAGCACGACGATGCGCATGCCCTTGGCAATGGCACCCTCGATGCGTTCGCGCTCGGCCGCATAGAGCGTCTCGAGCGACTTGGAGCCGCGGGGTTCGGTCTTGACGGCGCGCAGTTCGAGCTTGAGCTCGGGCGGGAAGCGCTTGGCGTAGTCGTCCCAGGCAGTCTGCGCCCAGTCGGGCATGCGCTGCCCGACGGCGACCACCAGCAGCTTCATGCGCGGCGGGCAGGCGCCTTCTTGGCAGGCGCCTTCTTTGCGGCTGGCTTCTTGGCGGCGGGCTTGCCGACCACCTTGACCGGCACGCGCGCCGTGGTGGTCTTCCGCGCGGGCGCCTTCTTGGCGGCAGTCTTCTTTGCCGGGCTTCGGCCGGCCTTCTCGGCCTTGGCTTCCTGCTCGGCCGCGCGGATGGCGGTCTTGGCCGCGCTCGCGCGGCGCAGGTTGGGCATCTTGGCCGCGACCGGCTTCTTCTCCTCGATCACCTTGGAGGCGGTGGCAAGGGCCGGCTTGGTGCCGCCGAGCTTGGCGCGCACCGGCTTGTCGCCCCAGATCTCCTCGAGGTGGTAGTACTGGCGGATGGCCGGCTGCATGATGTGCGCGACGGCGGCGCCGCAGTCCACGATGATCCACTCGCCGTTGTCCTCGCCCTCGATGCGCGGCTTGCCGAAGCCGGCTTCGCGCACGGCATCGCGCACGCTGGCGGCCAGCGCCTTGGTCTGCCGGTTGGAGGTGCCCGAAGCCACGATCACGCGCTCGAACAGCGGCGAGAGATGCTCGGTGTCGAAAACCTGGATGTCCTGCGCCTTGACGTCTTCGAGACCATCGATGATGGCTCGCTGGAGTTTCTGGGTGTCTTTCTTGGCGGCGGCTTCAGTGGTCATCAGGCAGGGCGGTAAAGGTGGTGTTGGTCAATATAGCGTGCAACGGCGGACGGAACCAGCGAGGAAATGTCCTCGCCAAGCGCCGCACGCCGCCGGATGTCGGTGGCGCTGGTGTCCATGGCCGGCAATTCGAGCGCCTCGAAACGCGCGCCAGCCGGCAGGCCGGGCAGCATCTTCGGATCAAAACGAGCAGTGCCGCCCGTCGATAATGCGCGATACGCTACAGAAACAATAGCAATGCCGAGTATAGCCTGCCAGCCGTGCCATGTCGGCAATGCGCCGGCCTGGTCGGCACCCATGATGAGAACCAGCTGGGCGCCGGGCTGTTCCCGCTGCAATTCATGCAGGGTGTCGAGCGTGTAGGTGGGGCCGTCGCGCAACACTTCGCGGCTGTCGATGACGACCGTGCCCTTCAATCCGCCGAAAGCCAGGCGGGCCATTGCCAGGCGATCTTCCTTCGGCGTCAGCGCCCTGCTCTTGTGCCAGGCCTGGCCCGTGGGAACAACGTGCAGTTCGGCGAGGTCGAGCTGCGCCAATGCGGCCTCGGCCAGCGCGACATGGGCGTTGTGCGGCGGGTCGAAGGCGCCGCCGAAGATGCCGATGCGCGGGGCCGTGCCGGAAGGATTCACAACCAGTCGCGCCGCACGATGAAGTCGCTGTACAGCGCGGCTTCGGGGCTGCCCGGCTCCGGCTGCTGCTGGTAGGCCCAGCTGGCCAGCGGCGGCATCGACAGCAGGATCGATTCGGTGCGCCCGCCCGACTGCAGCCCGAAGTGCGTGCCGCGGTCCCACACGAGGTTGAACTCCACGTAGCGCCCGCGCCGGTACAGCTGGAACGCCCGCTCGCGCTCGCCCCAGGGCATGGCGCGGCGCCGCTCGATGATGGGCAGGTAGGCCGGCAGGAAGGCATTGCCCACCGAGCGCAGCAAGGCAAAGCCGTTGTCGAATCCGCCCTCGGCGAAGTCGTCGAAGAAGATGCCGCCGATGCCGCGCTGCTCGTTGCGGTGCTTGAGGAAGAAATACTCGTCGCACCAGGTCTTGAAGCGCGGGTACTTGTCGTCGCCGAAAGGGGCCAGCGCATCGCGGCACACGGTGTGGAAGTGAACCGCGTCATCCTCGAAGCCATAGCAGGGCGTGAGGTCCATGCCGCCGCCGAACCAGCACACCGGGTCCTTGCCCTCGGGCAGCGCGGCCAGCATGCGCACGTTCATGTGGACGATGGGCACGTAGGGATTGCGCGGATGGAACACCAGCGAAACGCCCATGGCCTCGAAGGGCGCGCCGGCGAGCTCGGGCCGGTTCTGCGTGGCCGAAGGCGGCAGCCTGGGGCCGCGCACCTGCGAGAAGCCGCAGCCCGCGCGCTCGAACAGCGCGCCGCCTTCCAGAATGCAGGTGAGGCCGCTGCCCTGCAGCGCCTCGCCAGGCTCCTTTTGCCAGGCATCGCGCACGCAGGTACCGCCATCGGCCGCCTCGACGGCCGCGACGATCTCCTGCTGCAGCTTGCGCAGGTAGTCGCCGACCGCTGCCGGGTTGGTCTGTTGCATCAGGCGTGCGGGGTGTTGCGCGCGTGGACCGCGCGGTGTCCGATGTCCTTGCGGTATTGCGCGCCGTCGAAGCCGATGCGCGCGGCAACCTCGTAGGCCCGCTGCTGCGCGAGCTTCACGCTGTCGGCCAGCACGGTCACGCACAGCACGCGGCCGCCGCTGGTCTTGAGCTCGCCGTCCTGCTGGGTGGTGCCCGCGTGGAACACCACGGCATCGGGCGCCTCGGGCGGAATGCCGGTGATGCGGTCGCCCTTGCGCGGCGAGAGCGGATAGCCGTGCGCCGCCATCACCACGCCCAACGCCACGCGCCGGTCCCACTGCAGCTCGACCTGGTCGAGCGTGCCGTCGGTGGCATGCCAGAACACCTCGAACAGGTCGGACTTGAGCCGCATCATGATCGGCTGCGTCTCGGGGTCGCCCATGCGGCAGTTGAACTCGAGCGTCTTGGGATGGCCGGTGGCGTCGATCATGAGGCCGGCGTAGAGGAAGCCGGTGTACGGGATGCCGTCCTTTTCCATGCCGCGGATGGTCGGCAGGATGATTTCGCGCATTGCGCGCGCATGCACCTCGGCCGTGACCACGGGCGCGGGCGAGTAGGCGCCCATGCCGCCGGTGTTGGGGCCTTCGTCGTTGTCGAGCAGGCGCTTGTGGTCCTGGCTGGTGGCCAGCGCGGTCACGTTCTTGCCGTCGCACAGCACGATGAAGCTGGCTTCCTCGCCCTGCAGGAATTCCTCGATGACGACGCGCGCGCCGCCGTCGTTGTGCGAGACGCCGAACTTGTTGTCGACCAGCATGAAGTCGACCGCCTCGTGCGCCTCCTGCGCGGTCATGGCCACTACCACGCCCTTGCCGGCGGCCAGGCCGTCGGCCTTGACGACGATCGGCGCGCCCTTGGCGTCGATGTAGGCGTGCGCCGCCGCGGCATCGGTGAAGGCCTCGTACTCGGCCGTGGGAATCTTGTGGCGCTTCATGAAGGCCTTGGAGAAGGCCTTGGAGCTCTCGAGCTGCGCGGCGGCCTGCGTGGGGCCGAAGATGCGCAGGCCGTGCGCGCGGAATTCGTCGACCACGCCCGCTGCCAGCGGCGCCTCGGGCCCGACGACGGTGAGCGCGATCTTTTCCTTGGCAGCCCACTCGCGCAGCGCGGCGGGCTCGGTGATGTCGATGCAGTCGTAGCGCTCGTCGCTCACGGTGCCGCCGTTGCCCGGCGCCACGTACACGCGGCTGACCCGGCTGGCCTGCGCCAGCCGCCACGCCAGTGCGTGCTCCCGGCCCCCTCCTCCAATTACCAGTACCTTCATTCGTGGGCCTTCTTCATTCGCTGTGGATCAATGTTCATTCATTCGGAGAGCGCGGCGTTGTGATAGACCTCCTGGACGTCGTCCAGGTCTTCGAGCACATCGAGCAGCTTCTGCATCCTGGCTGCGTCCTCGCCGGTCAGTTCGATCGTGTTTTCGGCGCGCATGGTGACCTCGGCCACCTCGGGCTTGAGGCCGGCGGCTTCGAGCGCATTCTTGACGGCTTCGAAGTCGGCGACGGCGGTGATCACCTCGATGGCGCCGTCGTCATCGGTGACCACATCCTCGGCGCCGGCTTCGAGCGCGGCTTCCATCACCTTGTCTTCATTGGTGCCAGGGGCGAAGATGATCTGGCCGCAGTGCTTGAACTGGAAGGCCACCGAGCCTTCGGTGCCCATGTTGCCGCCGTGCTTGGAGAAGGCGTGGCGTACTTCCGCCACGGTGCGCACGCGGTTGTCGGTCATGGTGTCGACGATGATCGCCGCGCCGCCGATGCCGTACCCTTCGTAACGAATTTCTTCGTAATTGACGCCTTCGAGGTTGCCGGTGGCCTTGTCGATGTTGCGCTTGACGGTGTCGATCGGCAGGTTGACCGCCTTGGCCTTCTCGACCGCCAGCCGCAGCCGCGGGTTGGCGCTGAGGTCGCCCCCGCCGGCGCGGGCAGCCACGGTGATTTCACGGATGGCGCGGGTCCAGAGCTTGCCGCGCTTCTCGTCCTGGCGGCCCTTGCGGTGCTGAATGTTCGCCCATTTGCTGTGTCCGGCCATGGCTTTCTATCTCGCTGTCTTGTGTTTTCAAAAGCAAGCTCCGAGTTTACTGTCCGGCGCGCACAACGGCCGGCGCGCCAGCGCCAAAGCGGCAAGGTCTTTTGGTGATAATCCTTCGATGACGCCATCGCCTTCCGTCGGGCCCGGGAATCCGACCATCCTGCCGCCGCACACCCCATTGCCGCTGTACTACAGGAACGAGGCGGAGCACCAGGCGTTCCTGCGGCGCATCTTCGACAGCACCGCCGCCGACTACGACCGCATCGAAAGCGTGCTGGCCTTCGGCACCGGCCCGTCGTACCGCCGCGCCGCCCTCTCGCAGGCCGGGCTCGCTGCGGGCGCGCAGGTGCTCGACGTCGGCATCGGCACCGGGCTGGTCGCCCGCGAGGCGCTCAGGATCATCGGGCCGGCGGGCCGGCTCGTGGGCGTCGATCCCAGCGTGGGCATGATGGAACAGGTCGACCTGCCCGGCGTCGAGCTGGTCCAGGGCGTGGCGGAAGCGCTGCCCCGCCCGGATGCCAGCTGCGATTTCGTGAGCATGGGTTACGCCATGCGCCACATCAGCGACGTGGCGGCCGCCTTCGGCGAGTTCCACCGCGTGCTGCGCCCGGGCGGGCGCCTGGTGGTGCTCGAGATCACCAAGCCGAACGGCCGCATCGCCACCGCGCTGCTCAAGGCCTACATGCGCGCCGTGGTGCCGCTGATCGCGCGCGTGGTCGGCCGCCGCAGCAACACCTCCGAGTTGTGGCGCTATTACTGGGACACCATCGAGGCCTGCATTCCGCCCGAGCGCGTGCTCGAGGCACTGCGCGCCGCGGGCTTCACCGACGTGCGCCGCCACGCGAGCCTCGGCGTGTTCTCCGAATACATGGCGCGCAAACCAGAAAACACCGTCGAGGCCGGCTGACCGTGCAAGTCCAGGGCGAAAACACCTCCTCCTTGCGCGTCGAGCGCCTTTCGCTGCCCGCCAGCCTTGCGCTGGCCGCCGACGGCCGCGCGCCTTTCGCGGCGCTCGGCTACGGCACGCCGCATGAACTGGCATGGATGCCGACCGTCAATGCACGCGTTCTTTCCGAGCAAGGCGCCATGGCGGACGTGTGGCACGTGAGCGGTGGGCGGGTGGCATCGAGCACCACCGGCATCGCCCGCTGGCGCAGCGACGGACACTGGCTGCTCGGCGCCATCGACCTCGACGAATCGGTCGAGAAGCAGGATCTTGCCGAGCTCTCGCACCGCGCCTACCGCGACCTGTTCAAGACCCTCGACCAGGCCGGCACGCCGCACCTGCTGCGCATCTGGAACTACCTGCCGCAGATCAATGCCGACGGCGGCGGGCTGGAGCGCTACCGCCAGTTCAACCTCGGGCGCCAGGAAGCATTTTTCGAGGCTGGCCGCGCCGCCTTCGAGGGCGCGCCCGCGGCATGTGCGCTGGGCATCCACCAGGGTGCGCTGTCGATCCGCTTCCTGGCCGGCCAGACCGCGCCCATGCCGGTCGAGAACCCGCGCCAGGTCTCGGCCTACCGCTACCCCGAAACCTACGGCCCGCGCTCGCCCACCTTCTCGCGCGCCGCGCTGGCCGAGATCGGCAATGGCGAGGTGGCGCTTTTCATATCGGGCACCGCGAGCATCGTGGGCCATGAAACCGTGCACCATGGCGACGTGCTGGAGCAGACGCGCGAAACGCTGCGCAACCTCGAAGCCGTGATCGCGGCCGCCAACGGCCAGGCCACGGCCAGCTTCGCGCTCTCCATGCTCGACTGCGTGGTCTACGTGCGGCATCCGGGGGATACCGACAAGGTGCGCGGCGTGCTCGAGAGCGCGCTCGGCGCCGACGCGCCGATGATCCGCCACGCGGTCTACCTGGAAGCGGACATCTGCCGCAGCGACCTGCTGGTCGAGATCGAAGCCCACGCCGTCGCACCGGGTCGCCTGCGGGCCTGACCCGGCGCGATCGATCGGACCGGCGACCCCATGTCGATGACCCGCGTGCTGCGCATTCTCACGGCCATTCCGCTTGCGTTGATGCTCTACGCGCTGCTGCTGTTCCTGGGGCTGATTTCGCTGGCCTGGAACCTCGTCGCGATGCTGCTCTACCCGGTGATGCCCGAGGCGCCCGCGCGCACGCTGGGCCGCCTGACCATCGCCTTCGCCTACCGCATGTTCTGGGGCCTGGCCTCGGTGACCGGGATGATGCGCATCGACGCCAGCTGCCTGGACCCGATGCGCAACGAGCCGGGCGTGATCTTCGTGGCCAACCACCCCACCATGCTCGACGCGCTGCTGCTGGTGGCGCGGCTGCCGCGCAGCGCCTGCATCATGAAGGCCGACCTGCTGCGCAACATCTTCCTGGGCGCGGGCGCACGGCTGGCGCGCTACATCAGCAACGAGTCGGCCCGCACCATGGTGCGCCTGGCGGTGGCCGACCTGCGCAATGGCGGCCAGCTGGTGATCTTTCCGGAAGGCACGCGCACCGTGACGCCGCCGCTCAATCCCTTCGGCCCCGGCGTGACGCTGATCGCCAAGCTCGCGCAGGCCCCGATCCAGACCGTGTTCATCGAGACCGACTCGCCCTACCTCAGCAAGGGCTGGCCGCTGTGGCGCGTGCCGCCGCTGCCCATCGTCTTCAGGCTCCGGCTGGGCCAGCGCTTCGCGCCCATGCAGGACAGCCACGTGCTGCAATCGGAGCTCGAACAATACTTTCGCCAACACATGGAACAGCGCGCAACCGACGCGTCCCCCGCATGCCAGACGCCTCGCGCACACACCTTGTCCTGATCCCCAGCTACAACACGGGCGAACGCCTGTTCTCCACGGTCGAAGCGGCACGCGCGCAGTGGAGCCCGGTCTGGGTGGTGGTGGACGGCAGCACCGACGGCACCGGCGAGCGCCTGCAGCAGATGGCTGCCGGCGACCCGGGCCTTCGGGTCTGGCTGCTGCCGCAGAACCAGGGCAAGGGCGCGGCCGTGCTGCACGGCCTGCGCGCGGCGCGCGAGGCCGGCTTCACGCATGCGCTGACCATGGACTCGGATGGCCAGCATCCGGCCGACCTGATTCCCGCCTTCATGAAGGCATCGCAGGCACGGCCCGAGACCATGGTGCTGGGCCGCCCGGTGTTCGATGCCTCCGCCCCGCTGTTGCGCGTGCGCGGACGGCGCGTGTCCAATGGCTGGACCCAGCTCGAAACCCTGTTTGCCGGCGTCGGCGATTCGCTCTACGGATTCCGCGTGTACCCGGTGGCCGACCTGATCGCTGTGATGGCGCGACAGCCCTGGATGCGGCGCTTCGACTTCGACACCGAGGCCGTCGTGCGGCTGGCCTGGCGCGGCGTCAAGCCCGTGAACATCGACGCGCCGGTGAAGTACCTGAGCGCCGAGGAAGGCGGGGTCTCGCACTTTCGCTATGGGCGCGACAACGTGCTGCTGACGTGGATGCACGCGCGGTTGATGGTCGAGTTCGTGGTGCGGCTGCCGGGGCTGGTTTTCCGCAAGCTGCGCGGGATTGCGCCGTTTCAGAAATAGAGTTTGCTCGTTGTTGGGGAGTGCCCGGCAAGCGGTGCGGCGCGGTCGGCCCCACTATGCCGGCCGCTTCGCGGCTGCCCTGCGGTGCTCGCGTTTCGGCGGCACAGAGGGGCCGTCCACACCGCACCGCCTGCCGGGCACTTGCCGTGACGTTGATGCCGCTGCCCTCACCCCAGCCCTCTCCCGGAGGGAGAGGGAGCAAGACGCAAATGCGGCCTCGAAGTGAGGAGAACCAACGGCGGTGCTGTCCCGGCGATGGGGGTTGAGCCGCTGGGTGGCCGTTGAGGCACCGCCGAGCAGCGCAGCGACAGGCGGATCAGGGCTCGCAGCTGTCTGAGCGAAACGCAGTGGAGCGAGTTCTGCGAGACCCCGCCTGACGCGAGCAGCGCAGGGAAGCCGCGGAGCGGCCGGTGACGTCGGCCGCCCAGCGGCTCAACCCCCATCGCCGCGCCCCGGCAGCCAAACTCAGATCATTCCGCCATTGATCGAAATCACCTGCCCCGTGATGTAGGCCGCTTCGTCACTGGCGAGGAATGAAGCCAGCGCCGCCACTTCCTGCGGCGTTCCGGCGCGCTTCATCGGCACCATCTGGTTGACCATGGCGGGGTCGAAGGCGGCATCGGCCATGGGCGAGGCGATGATGCCGGGCGCAATGGCGTTGACCGTCACGCCGCGCGAGGCCACTTCGAGCGACAGCGCCTTGGTCGCGCTGTTGAGCGCACCCTTGGCGGCGGCGTAGTTGACCTGCCCGCGGTTGCCGGTCAGCGCCGAGACCGACGAGATATTGAGCACGCGGCCCCAGCGCGTGCGCATCATCGGCAGCAGCAAGGGCTGCGTCACGCGGAAGAATCCGTTGAGCGAGATGTCGATGACCTTGTGCCACTGGTCGGCACGCATGCCGGGCAGCACGGCGTCGTCATGCACGCCCGCGTTGTTGACCACGATCTGGACCGGCCCGCCTTCGAGCATGCGCTCGCAGGCCACGCGGCAGGCCTCGTCGCTGCGCAGGTCGAACAGGTGGCACTCGGCCTTGCCGCCCGCGGCCGCGATGGTGGCTGCCAATTGCTCCACCGCTTCGGGCCGCGAGTTGGCGTGCAGCAGCACCGTGGCGCCGTCGCGCGCGAGGCGCTCGGCCATGGCAGCGCCCAGGGCACCGCTGGCGCCGGTGATGAGTGCGCGTTTTCCTTCGAGCGTCATGGTGCGTGGGCTCCAGTTGCCAGCGGCGTGTTCAGCACCACCACCGCGCGGCCTTCGGCCAGCACGCGGGCGCCGCTGTCGCTCACCGCGAATTCGTAGAGGATCTGGTGGGTGTCGCCCGACAGGCGCCGCGCCTGCACCTGCAGCGCACCGTCGATGTCGTCGAGCCGCGCCACCGACAGGCGCACGCTGCGCGCACTCGCCAGGAATCCGGCCGACGGCGAGCTTCCCTCGGCAGCCAGCAAACCGCCGTGCAGCGCCATCGCTTGCGCCGCGTATTCGATGGCATTGGGTGCAAGCAGGCCGCCCGCCGTTCGCAAGGGATTGTCGGGCTGCGCATGCGTGCGGGTGCTGCAGTGGATGGACTCGGCGTCCCAGCGTTCGAGCCGGTCGAGCAGGCACATGCTGCCGCTGTGCGGAATGCGCTTGGCAATGCCGGCGCGGTCGAGCGTCTGCGGCGCCGTGGTCACGCCCGATGCTCCAGGTCGGCCACCAGCAGCACGTTGGCAAAGGGCGTTCCCTTGCTCATCGGAATGCTCTGGACGCGAAAGTCCAGCCGCTGCAGCGCCGCCACCCAGTCGGACAGCGGACGGCCCCAGGTGGGCGACACCTTGTGGCCTCGGACGCGCGTCACGGTGCGGTCGACCCACTGGCTGATGGCAAAGCCGCGCTTGCTCGATGCATCGCCCACGCGCAGCAGCAGCCGGGCGTTCGCACTGCCGCCGCGCCGAAGCGCGTCGTGCACCCGCCGCAGGACGCCGTCCTGCGCGTCGATGCCCACGTAGTGCAGCACGTCGAGGATCACGACCAGGTCGCATTCGGGCAGCGGCACCGAGCACATGTCGGCGCAGACCAGCCGCGGCGCCGGCTGCAGGTGCCCGATGGAAGCCTCGGCGCGCGCCACGTCCTTGGGCATCAGCTCGATGCCCGTGTAGTCGGCGGCCGGCGGCGTGGGCTTCCACGACGAGGGCCAGCGGCCGTGCGCCTGCATGCGGCTCATCGACGCGAGCAGGCTCGCGAAGAGCCCCTGCCCGCAGCCGATGTCGACCACGCGCCGGTGAGCTGCATCGATCAGCCCGCGTTCGAGCAGCCCGCGGAACACCGGATCGCGCCCCAGCTTGCCGCGCGCGAAATGCCAGGCGAAGCTGCCGCCCTTCTTGTAGGGAACGGTGGCGGCCTCATGCAGCTCGCGCCAGGCGGCATCGGTGGAAGAAGACGACGACGACGAAGAAGGCAGCACCGCGCTCATGGTTCAAGGCCTTCCGGCAGGGTGACGGCGTGCAGGCGCTCGGCGCGCAGGCGTTCGAAAAGCAAGGGCAGTACCTCCAGCAATACAGGGTTTCCCAAAGGGGTGCGCGCGGCGTTGCCGTCGTGCAGGAGCAGGATGTCGCGCGCCTGCAGCTTGCGGTCCAGGCGCGCCATGACCTTGGCGGGATCGCCTTCGCGCGTGTCGAAGCCGCGGCGCGTCCAGCTCACGAGCGACAGGCCGAGCCGGTGCAGCACCGGCTCGAGGAACGGATTGCGCAGGCCCGCCGGCGCGCGGAAGCAGGTCGGGCGCTGGCCGGTGGTGTCGGCCAGGATGTCCTGCGCGCGCGCGATCTCGCTCGCAAAGCCGCGCGGCCCGAGGAACGAAAAATTGTGCCGGTGCCGCGCCGTGTGGTTCTGGATGCTGTGGCCCCGCGCCACGATCTCGCGCGCCAGCGCCGGGTGGGCCAGCACGCGCTCGGCAATGCAGAAGAAGGTGGCGCGCTGGCCGTGCGCGTCGAGCAGGTCGAGCACGCGGGGCGTGACCTCGGGGTCGGGCCCGTCGTCGATGGTGATGGCCACCTGGCGCCGGGCAGCGGCCGCCGCGGGCAGGCGCGTGACATTGGGGCCCAGCAGGCTGCTGCGCGGCGTGAGTCCCGCGCCGGTGATCAGCGCATGGTTCAGCACGATGGCGCCGATGGCCCAGGGCATGGCGCCCGGCACCAGCGCGCCGGCGCCAATGGCCGCCACGTGCCAGGCCGCGCTGGCGCGAATGGCAAGCGGCCAGGGCCAGGATTCGGACGGAGCGGCAGAGGCGGACGGCATGGCGCGGGATTTTCCCATCAGCCGCGCGCGGCGGGCGGCGTGGGCGCCACGCGGCGCGCAAACGCGGCCGACAGCAGCAGCGCCAGCAAGGCGCCCGGCGCCACCACGCGGCCGATCGACGACAGCGCCGGAATGTCCGAGATCGCGATCAGCCCGAAAGACACCACCGTGGTGAGGTTGGCCAGCATCAGCGACGCCAGCGTGTCCTCGTCGGCCCGCCCGGCCACGCGCAGCTGGTCGAAGAACAACGCGTAGTTGGAGCCCACCGCCACGATCAGCAGCAGCCCCACCAGGTGCAGGATGCCCAGCGGCACCTGGAGCACGGCCATGCCGCCCAGCGTGAGCACCACCGCGAACAGCAGCGGCTGGCACACCGCGAGCAGCCGCCGGCCCGAGCGCAGGTAGATGCCCAACAGCACCACCACCGCCAGCGCGCCGAGCAGCACCTGCACGAAGGCCTCGTGCAGGTAGCGCTGATAGAGCCCCGCGAGTTCGCGGCCCACGTCGACCACCTGCACCTCGGGCACGCCCGCCAGCGCCGCTTCGAGCCGGCGCGCGTCGAACTTTGCCCCGGGGTGCAGCACCACCAGCGTCGACCAGCCGCCGCCCGGGCGCTGGTACATGAGCGTGTTGACGACCGAGCCGAGCGGCCCGCCCGCCAGGTCGGCGCGCCGCACGGGCGCGAGCTTGCGCGCGGCTTCGACATCGGCCAGGAAAGGGCCGAGGCGCGAGGCCGGCAGCGGCGAGCCTTGGGTGGCTTCGGCCAGCCGGCTGCGCAGCGTCTCGCCGTCGGGCAGGCTCGCGAGCCGGGCCGACTGCGTCGCGATGCTCGGCAGCACGCGCGTCACGGCCTCGAAGCCGCCGAGCTCGCCCTTGTCGACCAGGGCTTCGAGCCGCGCGGTGGCGGCTTCGGTGTTGCGCAGTGCGGTTTCTTCATCGGCGCCGTACACCACCACCAGCGTGCCGCCGTCGCCGGTGCCGATGTCGGCGCGCAGCATCTCGTCGAGCTGCTGGGCCGACTTGGGCACCGGGCTCATGGCGCCGAGGTCGGCGCGCCACAGATGGCCGCCCTGCCAGATGACCAGCACCAGCGCAGCCACGCCGAGCCCCGCAAGCATCCAGCGCAGGTGCGGCAGGCCGCGCACGAGCACGCCGGCCGCGCGCGCCATGTAGCGGCGCATGCCCATGCCGGTGGCGCCATCGGGCGCGAGCATGGGCAATGCGTAGCGCGTGGCCAGCGCCGCGGCCACGAGCCCTGCGATGGAGAACACGCCCAGCTGCGCCAGGCCCGGGAATCCCGAGAACACCAGCGCCGCGAAGCCGCACACCGAGGTCAGCAGCCCGAGCCGCACGGTGGGCCAGTGCACATCGCGCCAGCGCGCCCAGCCGGTGCCGGCCACGGCCGCGCCGCGCGCCTGGATCAGGTAGTAGATGGCGTAGTCGACGGTCTCGCCGATCAGCGTGCTGCCGAAGCCCAGCGTCATGCCGTGCACCGAGCCGAACACCACGCTGACCGCCGCGGTCCCCACCACCACGCCGGTGGCCACGGGCAGGAACGCGATGACCAGCGCGCGCGGCGACGCGAAGGCCAGCAGCAGCAGGCCGCCCATCACGATGCCGCCCACGATCGCGAGGTGGATCGCTTCGGTCTTGATCTTGTCGCGGCTCAGCACCGAGAACACGGGCGGGCCGCTCAGCAGCAGCTTCGGCCGGGTGGCCTCTTCCATGCCGCGCGTGGCGGCATCGAAGGCCGCGTGCACGCTTGCAATGGTTTGCGCCTGGGCGTCGAGATCGCTGCCCGCCGCGCGCGTGGTGACGATCATGAGCGCCCGCGGCGCGCTGCGCGACATCCAGACGCCGTCTTCGCTGCGCGGCGCGCTGGCCGGCGTCAGCTCGACGGCAATGCGCTGGGTCTCGCCGGTGGGATCGCGGTCGAGCAAGGGCTTGATCGCGTTGCCGGCCGGCGTGCCGAGCATCGACAGCGTTTCGTAGATCGCGTCGCGCAGGCCTTCGGCGGTGAAATGCTCGGGCCGGACGCCCGGCGAAAGCTGGTAGCGGTGCGCGAAGACCCAGGTGCCGGCCTCGCTCCAGTCGCCGGTGTCGCCGTTCTGGATCAGGTCGAAGAGCCGGCTCTCGCGCATGGACTTGGCCACGGCGCGCGATACGGCCGCGCGCTGCTCGGCACTCGCGCCGCCCTCGATGCCGAGCATCAGCGTGCGCGAGGCCACGCCGCTTTGCAGCTGCTCGATGAGCACCTGCTGCCGCGCGTCGGGGCTCTTGGGCAGGAAGGCGGAAAGGTCGGCGCTGAACTGCGTGCGCGCGATCTGCAGCGCGCCGCCGAGCAGCACCAGCGCCCAGACCAGCAGCACCAGCGCCCGGCGCTGCCAGCCCGGCGGGCCGCGCTCCCCGGTCTCGCGCTCCTTCACGGCGTGGTGCGTCCAGCGGCACCCGGGCGCTCGGGCGTGATGCTCATCACCGAGCGGTCGCCGCCGACGAACTCCATTTCAAGGCCCAGCACCTCGCCGGCACGGCCGCTGATGCGGATGCTGCGCACCTGCGCCGCGAGCCGGCTGTCGGCCGGCAGGAGGTCGAGCGTCCAGTTGGCGGCCGAACCGCTCACCGTGCTGCGGAAATAGCGCTGCAGCGTGGCGCCATCGCCGGTCAGCGTGCCGCGCATGGCTTCGACCAGGCCGAGCAGCTCGGGCATGCTGTCGAGCGTCAGCGTGCGATTGCGGCCGCCGCGCGAGAGCGTCAGCGTGTTGCCTTCGACCGCCATGGTTTCCACGCGCGGCGACAAGGTGCGCCGCACCAGCTTGTCGGGCGCATCGAAGCTCAGCGTGCCGCGCGCATCGAGCGGGCCTTCGAGGCCGTGCACGAAACGCTGCTCGGTGAAGCGGGCCTCGCCGCTCTTCTGCTTGGCAAGCAGCACCATCAGGTCGGGCAGGTCGAAGGCCCACGCCGGCGCGGCGCAGAAGGCCAGTGCCAGCAGCAGGCTCCTGCAAAGCCAGTCAAACCGAATCTTCGAGCCAGAAATCATGAAAGTTGAACCAGTTGTAGGGATAGGCGCGGCACAGGGCATCCAGGCGCGCCACGTAGGCTTCGACCGCCGCGCGGATGCGGCGTTCCCGCTCGGCGGGGTCGGGCGCCCGCTCGCTGAAGTCGGCCAGCAGGTCGAACCGGACATCGTAGCGCGCCCCGCCGCCGTAGAGGCCGGCCATGAAGAACACCTTGCGCCGCAGCAGCGCGGCCAGGCGGAACGGGCCGTCGTCGAAGCTGGCCGGATGGCCGAGGAACGGCAGCACGATGTTGTTGCCGCGCTGCTGCGCGGGCTGGTTCTCGCTGCCAGGCAGGGTGCGGTCGACCAGCATGCCGCCCAGGCCGCCGCCGTCGAGCCAGTCGCGCAGCGCGAGCATCGAATGCGGGCGGCCCAGCGCAATCACGTGCGGCCGCAGCCCGGGCAGGCTGATGGCGTTGAGGATGGCCGTGATGCGCTGCGCGTTGTCGGGGTACATCAGCATCGCCAACCGCAGCTCGTGCTTGTGCAGGCTGTTGTGCTTGCAGGCACCCATGGCCTCGAAGCTGCCGACGTGCGCGCCGAGCAGGAAGGCGCCGCGCCCCTTCAGCGCCTCGGCTTCGAGCGCCTGGTTGCCCTCGACCCTCACGTCGAACAGGTCCATGCGCCCGCGCAGGAAGTACACGCGGTCGAGCACCGTCGAGGCAAAGGCATGCAGCAGGCGGTAGCCGTCGAGCCAGCCGGCATGCGGACCGATGGCCCTGAACAGGTAGCGCTTGATGTGGCGCCGCGGCGCGGGTGCGAACAGCAGGAAGTACAGGCTGATCGGCGGCAGCAGCAGGCGCGTGATGCGGCGCCCGCACACCAGTGCCATCAGGCAGATGAAGCGCAGCGCCAGCATGTTGCTGCGCTCGGGGGTGTGCGCCCAGTCGCCGCGCTGGCCTGCCTGCGCCGCGTCTTTCACGGCGCGCGTCTCGGCGTCGGTGTGATCCATCACGCAGACTCTGGCACGGCGGCCCAGCGGCCGGTGACAGCCAGCACGCCGTCGCAGCGCACGTCGAAGCGCACGCCGCGCGCGGCGCCGGACTCGGGCTGCAGCTCGATGGAGAGCATGCTGCCCGGCCGCACGGGTGCCAGGAACTTGGCGGCCGCGAGCGTGGGATGGGCACCCAGCCGGGCGGCCAGCGCGGGCACGCGCTGCACGGCTTCCATGACCTCGGCCAGTATCAGCGCTCCCGGCAGCAGCGGCTGGCCGGGGAAGTGGCCCGCGAATGCCGGATGGTCGACCGGCACCGCATGGGCCAGCTGCACCGGTGTGTCGTCTTCTGCCAGCTGCGCGAGCGCGAATTCGCGCAGCGCGCGCGCCGTGAGCTTGCCGGTGCCTTCGCGCGGAAAGGCCTTCACCTGCACCACGCGGCGCGGCACGAACACCGGCTCCAGCCGCTGGCGCAGCGCGGCAATGATCTGGCCGGCCGAGAGCGTGGGCGCGACCACGAAGGCCACCGGACGCACCACGCCGTCGGCCACTTCGTCGGGCAGCCAGAACGCGCCGTCCTCGACGCCCGCGATGCTGTTGAGGTGGTAGTTCAAGTGCGCGAGCGAGCTGCGCCGGCCCGCGACATGGATCAGGTCGTTGGCGCGGCCCAGCAGCCGGAAGCGCCGTGCGTCGAGCAGTTCGAGCACGTCGGCCATGGGCGTGGGCTCGGGCAGGAAGTCGCCGCTGAAGATGAAGCGCTCGGCCCCGTCGCCCTCCCCTGGCTGGGCGTGCACGCGGATATCTCCGAAGGTCTCCCAGACTTCGCTCTGCGTGGTGCGGCGGGTGGCGACCTGGCCGGACTCGGTGCTGCCGTAGATCTCGATCAGCACGCCGCCGAGCGCCTGCTCGGCCTGGGCCGCGAGCTGCGGCGAGAGCGGCGCGGTGGCGGAAAGCACCAGGTCGACCGGCGGCAGCTCGATGCCCGAGAGCAGCAGCGTCTTCAGGTGGAAAGGCGTGGTGACCAGTGCGCGGGGGCGTGGCACCGAAGCCAGCGTCTTGGCCACGTCGGCTGGAAAGAACGGCCGTCCGCTGTCGAACGCGGCGCCGCCGAGCATGGCCAGCAGCGCCGATGATTCCAGCCCGTAGCTGTGCTGCACGGGCACGGTCGCCACCAGCGTCAGGCCGGCGAGCGATGGCAGACCGAGCAGGCTGGAGAGCCGCTCCACCGCCACCGCGACGTCGCCGACCAGCGTGTCCCAGCGCTTGGCATGCGGCTGCGGCGCACCGGTGGAGCCGGAGGTCAGCAGGCTCACCGCGTGCATGGCGCCGTCGATGGCCGGAAGCTCGAGGCCCGCATCGCCTTCGGAGCCGCCGCGGTATTCGACCAGCAGGCGCGGCATGCCGGGCGTGGCGAGCGCGGCGTCATCGGTCAGCGCGAAAAGATTCGAGCCGCCGGATTCGAGCAGGCGCGCGAGCGTGTCGGGCCGCGCGTCGGGCGGCAGCAGGCTCGCATGGCCGCGCACCAGCGCAGCGGCCAGGCCGACCGCAAACGCATAGCGGTCGACACAGAGATTGACGGCCCGGCCCTCGGCCGGCAGCAGCGGCGCGAAGCGGGCCACGTCGGCCAGGAACTGGCGCGTGCTCACCGGCACGCCGGCGCGCCAGGCCAGCGGTGCATCGAGGTCCCGGTTGGCGATCAGCGGCAGCAGGCGGGTATCGGCGCTCACGCAATGGGCCCCTTGCTTCAACGGCTGCCGCTGCCGTGGTCGACGGGCGAAGCGCCCTGGAAGGCGCGCACTGCATCGATGAGCCGCGTGCGCTCGAATTCGGGGTGCAGCCGGTAGCGCACCAGGTGCTCGCCCACGAAAAGAAGCGTGACCGACAGCGGCGTCAGCACGTTCGCGAGCAGCGACCAGGCCGAGAAAGGCAGCGTCAAATACACCACGATCGACGACACCACCACCAGCGCGAAGTACGCGGTCCAGATGCGCGTGAGCGTGGTCGTGTAGGCCAGCATCTGGCCCTTGAGCGGATGCACGCGCTGGGCGAACTGGGTGATCAGCGGCAGGCCGGGCCCGCGCAGCGAGGCGCCGAACCAGCCGCACAGGAGGCCGTTGATGGCGACATGCTGAAACACATAGAGCCGGTTGGTGTCGCCCGCCTCACCCAGGAACACGAGCGCAAAGCCCCCGATGCCCAGCAGCATGGCCGCGGCAAAACCCCAGCGGCCGAACTTGCTTGCGGCAAAACCCATGGCGGCCAGCCAGAGCGGACCGAGCAGCACCACCACGGCCCACGGCTCGGTGGGGTGGAACAGCATCATCCAGTGAGAGAGGCCGGCATAGGCCACCCCCACCAGCAGCAGGAGCGCCAGTCGCCATCGAGACATGGATCAGGAAGCGCTGCGATGCTGGGCGACGTGGGTCGCGAGCGTGCGCAGCGACTGGAAGATCTGCTGGTTGCGCTCGTCGTCCGAGCGCAGCTGGAAGCCATAGCGCCGGGACACCTCGAGCGCGACTTCGAGGATGTCGATGGAATCGAGGCCCAGGCCTTCGCCGTACAGCGGATCGGTGGGCACGATGTCTTCGGGTGCGACTTCGAGATTGAGCGCGTTCACCAGCAGGACGGCCAACTCTTTTTCAATCGGCGACTGTTCAGGTGAATCGCCGGCGGCGGGAATGGGGGGCTGAGCAGTCGATGACAAAAAAACCTCCTGAAACTTTTTCCGTAACTACCTCGGGGGCCGTGGATTATAGGAGGGCAGCTTGATTAGACTGCCCGCTTCGATACGACCCGGAGCCCTTCATGGCCGACCCCCTTCTGATCGCGCGCCACGACACCATCGAGTGCACCCTGCTGCCCAGCCTGGCCAACCGCCACGGCCTCATCACCGGCGCCACCGGCACCGGCAAGACGGTCACGCTGCAGACCATGGCCGAAAAGCTCTCGGGCATCGGCGTTCCCGTGTTCATGGCCGACGTCAAGGGCGACCTGACCGGCATGAGCCAGAAAGGCAGCATCGGCGAAAAAATGGCGGCCACGCTGAAGGAACGGGGCATCGATCTGCCCGAATCGCAGGCCTGCCCCGTCACCCTGTGGGACGTGTTCGGCGAACAGGGCCACCCGGTGCGCGCCACCGTCTCCGACATGGGGCCCCTGCTGCTGGGCCGCATGCTCGACGTGAACGAAACGCAGGCCGGCGTGCTGAACCTGGTGTTCAAGATCGCCGACGACAACGGCCTGCTGCTGCTCGACCTGAAGGACCTGCGCGCCATGCTGCAGTACGTGGGCGAGAACGCGAGCCAGTTCACCACCGAGTACGGCAACATCAGCGCCGCCAGCGTGGGCGCCATCCAGCGCGGCCTGCTGCAGATCGAGACCCAGGGCGGCGACAAGTTCTTCGGCGAGCCGATGCTCAACATCGCCGACTTCATGCAGACGGTGGGCGGCAAGGGCGTGGTCAACATCCTGGCGGCCGACAAGCTCATGAATTCGCCGCGGCTCTACGCCACCTTTCTGCTCTGGATGCTGTCCGAACTGTTCGAACAGCTGCCCGAGATCGGCGACCCCGAGCAGCCCAAGCTCGCCTTCTTCTTCGACGAGGCCCACCTGCTCTTCAACGAGGCGCCCAAGGCGCTGGTCGAGCGCATCGAGCTCGTGGTGCGGCTGGTGCGCTCCAAGGGCGTGGGGGTTTATTTCGTGACGCAGAACCCGCTGGACATTCCGGATTCGGTGCTGGCCCAGCTGGGCAACCGCGTGCAGCATGCGCTGCGCGCCTTCACCCCGCGCGACCAGAAGGCCGTCAAGGCCACGGCCACCACCATGCGCCAGAAGCCGGGACTGGACATCGAAACCGCGATCACCGAGCTCGCGGTGGGCGAGGCGCTGGTGAGTTTTCTCGATGCCAAGGGCCGCCCGAGCGTGACCGAGCGCGTGTTCGTGGTGCCACCCGGCAGCCAGATCGGCCCCATCACGGCCGCGCAGCGCCAGGCGGTCATTGCCAATTCGCTCGTCGCTGGCGTGTACGAGAAGACCGTGGACCGCGAATCGGCCTACGAAAAACTCAAGGGCCGGGCCGAAACCGCGCCCGATGCACCGCAGCCCAAGACGGCGGGCGCCGGCAAGGGTGCGGCCGAAGCGTCCGAAGGCAGCAGCATGCTGAACGACCTGCTCTTCGGCAGCACGGGCCCGCGCGGCGGCAAGCGCGACGGCCTCGTGCAGACCATGGCCAAGTCGGCGGTGCGGACCATGGGCACCTCGGTCGGCAAGGAAATCCTGCGCGGCGTGCTGGGCGGCATCTTCGGCGCCAAGAAGCGCTGAGCCAGCCGGGCCCCGCTGGCTGGCTACCAGCGCAGCAGGCGCGGCCCGAGCACGGCGCCCACCAGCACCGGCAGCCCGATGCCGCTCACGTACCAGACCGCGAGGAAAGGTGCCGTCAACTCCATGCAGTGCAGCGCATAGACCGCCGCACCCACCCCGCCGGCCAGCGCACCGGCGGCCGCACCGGCCAGCGCAGGCCGCGTGGGCGCCAGCCCCTTCAGGGCCAGCAGCGCCGCCGCAAAGACCGGCAGCGCCATGAGCCCGATGCTGACCGCGCAAACGCGCCACGACTCGCCCATGAGCAAGGGCATGCGCTCTTCGGCCGGCGCGTTGAACCAGGCCAGCGCCGCCATCACCCACACGGCAAGCACCGGCACCGCGATGCCGATCCAGGCGCGCCGCACCGGCACGCCCGGCCGCGCGAGGCGCTGCACCACCACGAAGGCGGCCGCCGCAATGCACAGCGGAAACAGCACCTTGACCCAGAACATCGGCCAGAACATGGCTTGCACCAGGTCGCGGCGCAATCCGTATTCGGTGAACAGGATCGCGAACGACAGCGGCAGCCCGGCGAGCAGCGCAAGGGCCAGGCGGCGCCCTGCGGCGCGGCGCGGCGCGGGCGAGGCGCCGGCCGCCAGCATGGCCACGAGATCGTCGGTCTTCATGGCGCACGGCTCCTGAGCCTGGCGGCAAGCGCCTTGAGTCCGCGGTGGATGCCCACCTTCACGGCCGATTCGGACATGCCGGTGAGGCTTGCCGTCTCGGCCACCGAGAGGCCTTCGAGCTTCACGTGCACGATCGGCAGGCGCTGGCGGTCCGGCAGGGTCTGCAGCAGGCCGCCCAGGTCGCGCCGGGCATCGCTGGCCTCGATGGCCGATTCGGCGAACACCGCCAGGTCGTCGTCCAGCGGGTCATGCAGTGCTTCGCGCGCCGACTTGGCGCGCAGCAGGTCGATCATCTTGTAGCGCGCAATCGCATGCACCCAGGCCGTCAGCGGCTGGTCGCTCTGGTAGGTGTGGCGCTGGTTGTGCATGGCGAGCAGGCATTCCTGGACAAGGTCTTCCACTTCATCGGGCCAGCCGAACAGGCGCTTGCCCAGAAAGGCGCGCAGATGCGCGCTGAGTTTTTGCAGAAATTCGCGATAGGCGGCCGCGTCGCCGTCCAGGCCGCGCAGGAACAGGCTGCGCAGCGCGGCTTCGGCGTCGCTTGTTCGCGAACTGCTGTCCATTGTGTTTCGTGCCATCGGACCGGCTGGTTACAGCCCTTTCGGAAAAAAGATCCCGCCGGATTGTGCCGTGCCCGGCGCAGACGCCGGATGCGTCCTCGGCTAAGCTCCCCCGAACCCATGGAAGGAGCGCCCCATGCAACCTGCCGGTCCATGCCTTCGTGCCCTTGAACAGTCCGCCGCCCGGAGCTGACGCCGATGCTGGCCGGGCTGGTTTCGCACCCCTGGGCCTATCCGGCGCTGGAGACGGCGCACATCGTCGGCATTGCGCTGCTGTTCGGCGGGCTGCTGGTGTTCGAACTGCGCGTGCTCGGCCTGGGCCGGGAGTTGCCGCAAAGGCAGTTGGCGCGCCTGACGCTGCTGCCGGCGCTCGTCGGCTTCGGCCTGTGCGCCGCGACCGGCCTCACGATGTTTTCCACGCAGCCCGGCGAGCTGCTGGCCAATTCCGCCTTCCGCATCAAGCTCTTGCTGATCGGCCTGGCGGGCGCCAACGCGATCTGGTTCCATCTTCGGGGCGGCCTGGCCGCCACCGGCGCGATGTCCAGGGCGCAATGCCTGCTGTCGCTGGGGTTTTGGCTCGCTGTCATCATCTGCGGGCGTTGGATTGCCTACGTCTGAGCAAGGAGACCGAGATGATCGAGAGACGCTTGTTCGTTGCCGGCTCGCTGGGCCTGGCCCTGCCCTCCTGGGCGCACCACGGATGGAGCAGCTTCGACCAGGACCGCCCGCTCTACCTGGAGGGGCGCGCGACCAAGGTCATGTGGCGCAATCCGCATGGCGAGGTGGAGCTTGAACTGCCCGAGAACCCCACCCTGCCGGCCGACCTGAAGCAGCGCCCGCTGCCCAGGCAAAGCGCGAACGTCGATGGCCCCGCGCTGCTGGCCAAGGCGCAGCTGCCGACGCGGCGCGACCGCAAGTGGCTGATCGAACTCGCACCGCTCACGCGGCTGCAGGCCTGGGGGGTCGAGGAGATCAAGCCCGGCACCCCGGTGGCCGCGCTGGGTTTCACCTACACCGGTGAAAAAGGCGATCCGGTGCTGCGCGCCGAATACCTGTTCGTCGGCGGCAAGGCCTACGGCCTGCGCTCCTCGCCGGCCTGATCGGCGCACCGGCCGCGGCGCCATGGCCGCGGCCCCCGGCGGCATTGACGACCCTCGCGCCCTGCTTGCCAGCCGCGCGAGTGATCGGTACATTGCATTTTTTGAGGGCCTCCAATGTCCGCAGATAGCACAGCGACCCCTTCCGAAATTCCCGAGATTTCCGCGATCCCCGCCGTCCCTGCGACTTCAGCGATCTCCGTCTCGCCCCTTCCCCCGCTCCACCCTTCCTCGTCGACCGGCCACATCCGGCTGACCTCCCATGCCGGCGGCTTCGGCGCATTGCCCATCCGCTGGGGCGCGGCCACCGCCGCCGAGCGCGGACCCGTGGTCGGCACCACCACGAAGCGGGCGCACCGCAACGTCATCGGCACGCACAGCGGCTCCTACAGCGTCTATCGCGCATTGGCCGTGGCGGCCGGCGCGCTCAAGCGCGAGCACAAGGCCGACCTGACCAACACCGCGCCCACCGACGTGATCGGCCCGTACCCGCAGTGGAGCGAGCCCGGACGCATCGTCTCGCTCGACCCCTGGGGCGCGCTGGTGGCCGATGTGTTCTCCACGGAACTGGCCGCGGGCTACGACATCCGCCCGACCATCGCGATCACCAAGGCCCACGTGATCCTGCCCGAGGTGATCGAGGCGCTGCAGAGCGGCCGCCTCAAGGCCGACGGCCACTTCCTCACCGCCGGCGGCGCAGCCATGGTGACCAAGGCCGCCATCGAGCCCGTGTGGTACCTGCCCGAGGTGGCGCGGCGCTTCGGCTGCTCCGAAACCGACCTGCGCCGCACGCTGTTCGAGGAAACCGGCGGCATGTACCCCGAGCTCGTCACGCGCTCCGACCTCGAGGTGTTCCTGCCACCCATCGGCGGGCAGACGCTCTACATCTTCGGCAACCCGCGCGACCTCGCCAACCCCGAGGTCGAGCTGACGGCGCGCATCCACGACGAATGCAACGGCTCCGACGTGTTCGGCTCCGACATCTGCACCTGCCGCCCCTACCTCACGCACGCCATCGAGGAATGCATCCAGGGCGCGCAACGCGGCGGCGTGGGCCTCATCGCCTACTCGCGCAAGGAAGGCCGCGCGCTCGGCGAGGTGACCAAGTTCCTGGTCTACAACGCGCGCAAGCGCCAGGTCGGCGGCGACACGGCCGACCAGTATTTCGCGCGCACCGAATGCGTGGCCGGCGTGCAGGACATGCGCTTCCAGGAACTGATGCCCGACGTCTTCCACTGGCTCGGCATCAAGAAGATCCATAGGCTCGTGTCGATGAGCAACATGAAGTTCGACGCCATCACCGGTTCGGGCATCGAGATCGGCGAGCGCGTGAACATTCCGGACGAACTGATTCCGGCCGACGCCCGCGTCGAGATGGACGCCAAGATGGCCGCCGGCTATTTCACGCCCGGCCCGGTGCCGGACGCCGAGGAACTCAAGAAGGCCAAGGGCCGGGGATTGAGCGAATGAGCAACAGCAAGGAAAACAGCAGCAGCGACCACCTGCCCGCCGACGGCTCGGGCAGCCTGCCACCGGGCGGCGCGGGCGACATCGACCCGGCGATCGAGTTCGCGCCCGACACCAGCCATCCCGCGGGCGCCGCCACGGTGCTGCGCACCACCGCCGCCATCCGCGAGCGCGCGGCCGCGCTGCTGGCGCGCGCGCGCCGGGGCGAGTCGCAGTGGTTCCGCATCGCCGGCAGCGACGTGCTCGAAGACGCGGCGCGCACCGTGGCCGAAGTCACGCGCGAGCGCTACCCCTGGGACACCATTCCGTACCACAGCCGCTGGCGCCACTTCGAGGCCGGCGGCGTCGACCGGCTGAAGCAGCTCGATGAACTGCTCGGCAAGGGCGTTGATGCGCGGCAGCGCGCCAGCGCCCACATCGACCTCGTGCTGGTGAGCGTGCTGCTCGATGCCGGCGCCGGGCCCGGCTGGCACTACACCGAGCCCGCCACCGGCGAGCGCTACACGCGTTCCGAGGGCCTGGCCGTCGCGAGCTTCCATGCCTTCACGAGCGGGCTGTTCTCGTCCAACCCCGACCATCCGCTGCAGGTCGATGCCGCCGGCCTGCGCGGACTGGTGACCGACCGGCTCGGCGACGCCTTCCAGGTCAGCGACGTCAATCCGCTGGTGGGCCTGGCCGGCCGCGCGGTGCTGCTGCGCCGGCTCGGCGAGGCGATGAGCGAGCAGCCCGAGACCTTCGGCGACGAGGGCCGGCCCGCCGGCATGTTCGATGCGCTGGTCGCCCCGTTCGGCGCGGCCGCGCCGCCCACGGCCGAGATCACGGCGCACCAGATCCTTTCGCTGCTGCTCGAGACGCTCTCGCGCATCTGGCCCTCGGCCAACGCCATCGACAGCATCGCACTCGACGGCAGCGACACCACGGGCGGCATCGGCTCGAGCGACCCGGCGCTCGCGCTGGGCGACTGCTGGCGCCACGGCGCGGTGCGCGGCCCCGGCCTCACCAACGGCTGGATGCCGTTCCACAAGCTGTCGCAGTGGCTCACCTATTCACTGCTCGAACCCTTCGAGCGGGCCGGCGTGAAGGTGCGCCACCTCGACGCGCTCACCGCTTTGCCCGAATACCGCAACGGCGGCCTGCTGATCGACAGCGGCGTGATCGTGCCGAAGGACCCGGCCTTTCTTTCGCGCACCTGGAAGGCCGGCGACGAGTTCATCGTCGAATGGCGTGCCCTCACCGTGGCGCTGCTCGACGAACTGGCGCCGCGCGTGCGCAAGATCCTCGACCGCACCGACGAAGAGCTGCCGCTGGCCTGCGTGCTCGAGGGCGGCACCTGGGCCGCGGGGCGCGTGCTGGCACAGCGCTTGCGAGACGGATCGCCACCGCTCCTGATCGAAAGCGACGGCACCGTCTTTTAGACTCGCGGGTCCATTCAGCAACGGCAGAAAAACCAAATGAGCAACGTCCACCTCGTCGACCACCCCCTCGTCCAGCACAAGCTCACGCTGATGCGCCGCAAGGACGCCTCCACCAACAGCTTCCGCCGGCTCCTGAACGAAATCAGCATGCTCATGGCCTACGAGGTCACGCGCGACATGCCGATGCAGGACATCGAGGTCGAGACCCCGCTCGAAACCATGCAGGCCAAGGTCATCGACGGCAAGAAGCTGGTGCTGGTGTCGATCCTGCGCGCGGGCACCGGCATCCTGGACGGCATGCTCACGGTGGTGCCGGGCGCGCGCGTCGGCCACATCGGCCTGTACCGCGACCCCAAGACGCTCACGGCCGTCGAGTACTACTTCAAGATGCCCGGCGAGATGGAGAACCGCGACGTGATCGTGGTCGACCCGATGCTGGCCACCGGCAACTCGGCGGTGGCCGCGGTCGAGCGGCTCAAGGAACTCAACCCCAAGTCGATCAAGTTCGTCTGCCTGCTCACCTGCCCCGAAGGCCTCGCGACCATGCAGAAGGCCCACCCCGACGTGCCGGTCTACACCGCGGCGATCGACCGGGAGCTCAACAGCCATGGGTACATCCTGCCGGGCCTCGGCGACGCGGGCGACAGGATTTTCGGCACTAAGTGAGGCCCCCGGCGGCCGACACGCTGTCCCTCGGGCAGCGACAAGAAGATTTCCATACCTCGAGGAGAAGCACCGTGACAGCACGCCGTCAGTTGATCATTCGTTCCGCCGCCATGGCCGCAGCAGCGCTTGCGGCCGGCACGCCCGGCTTCGCGCTCGCGCAGGCCAAGCTCAAGGTGGCGGCGGTGTACACCGTGCCCTTCGAGCAGCAATGGGTCGGCCGTATCCACAAGGCGCTCAAGGCGGCCGAGGCGCGCGGCGAGATCGAATACAAGGCCACCGAGAACGTCAGCAACGCCGACTACGAGCGTGTGATGCGCGAGTACGCCACCGGCGGCAACCAGCTGATCCTCGGCGAGGTCTTCGGCGTGGAAGCGGCGGCGCGCAAGGTCGCGAAGGACTTTCCCAAGGTCGCCTTCCTCATGGGCTCCTCGCTCAAGCCGCAGGCGCCCAACTTCAGCGTGTTCGACAACTACATCCAGGAGCCGGCCTACCTGAGCGGCATGGTGGCCGGCGGCATGACCAAGACCAACCGCATCGGCATGGTCGGCGGCTTTCCGATTCCTGAAGTGAACCGGCTCATGAACGCCTTCATGGCGGGCGCGAAGGAAACCAACCCGAAGGTCGAATTCAGCGTGAGCTTCATCAACAGCTGGTTCGATCCGCCCAAGGCCAAGGAAGCGGCCTTCGCGATGATCGACAAGGGCGCCGACGTGATGTACGCCGAGCGCTTCGGCGTCTCGGACGCGGCCAAGGAAAAAGGCAAGCTCGCCATCGGCAACGTGATCGACACGCAGGCGCAGTACCCCGACACGGTGGTGGCTTCGGCGCTGTGGAACTTCGAGCCCTCGGCCGACCGCGCGATCAAGCTCGTGAAGGAAGGCAAGTTCACCGCCGAGGACTACGGCCCCTACTCGATGATGAAGCACAAGGGCTCCGAACTCGCGCCGCTGGGCACCTTCGAGAAGAAGGTGCCGGCGGACATCGTCGCCAAGGTCAAGGCCAAGCAGGCCGACATTCTCTCGGGCAAGGTCACCATCAAGGTCGACGACTCGCAGCCCAAGTCGACCGCGAAGTGAAGGGCCCGATGACGATGCGCTGGCGCTCTCTTCTCGCGGCCGGCGTGCTGGCCTTCGGCCTCGCGGGCTGTGCCGGTGTCTACAAGAGCCCGGGCGCCGCCGACGGCAGCGTGCGGCTGGACGACACGCCGCGCATCGCGGTGGTCTCGGCCTTCCAGCCCGAGCTCACGCTGCTGCTGAACCGGCTCCAGCAGCCGGCCAAGCACAGCGTCAACGGCGTCGAGTTCACCACCGGCACGCTCGAAGGCAAGCCGGTGGTGCTGTTTCTCTCCGGCATCAGCATGACCAACGCGACGATGAACACGCAGCTGGTGCTCGACCGCTTTCGCGTCACCCACATCGTGTTCAGCGGCATCGCGGGCGGCGTGAATCCGCAGCTGCACGTGGGCGACGTCACGGTGCCCGCGCAATGGGGCCAGTACCTCGAAGTGCTGATGGCGCGCGAAACCGCGCCGGGCAAGTTCACCGCGCCGCCCTTCATCACCGATGCCACGCTGCCCAACTTCGGCATGATGCATCCGCGCCCGGTGGAAGTGCGCTCCGCGGCACATCCGCAGATCGTGCGCAAGTTCTGGTTCGAGGCGGACCCGAAGATGCTCGAGGTGGCGCGCAGCATCCGCAATGTCGACCTGGCGAACTGCAGCGCCGGCAAGTGCCTGGCGCGCAAGCCCCATCTGGTCGTCGGCGGCAACGGCGTCTCGGGCCAGGCCTTCATGGACAACAAGGCCCTGCGCGAATACACCTTCAAGACCTTCCAGGCCAACGTGCTCGACATGGAAACGGCGGCCGTGGGCATGGTGGCCTACAGCAACGGCGTGCCCTACATCGCCTTCCGCTCCCTCAGCGACCTGGCGGGCGGCGGCGAAGGCGAGAACGAGATGGGCACCTTCATGGGCATTGCGGCCGACAACTCGGCCAAGGTGATGCTGGCGTTCCTGGCTGCATGGAAATGATCCTGCCTTTTCTCCCTCCCCTTCCGGGGGCGGGTTGGGGTGGGGGCACGCGGCCTTCGATCGATCACCATGGCGCTGCGGGCGCTGCCCGCCCCCATCCCGGCCTTCCCCCGGAAGGGGAAGGAGCAAGACCTTCATGAACAGCACGACCGTCCTGCGCCTCCAGCGCATCACCAAGCGCTTCGGCACCCTCGTCGCGAACGACGCCATCTCCCTCGACCTGCACGCGGGCGAAGTGCTCGCGCTGCTGGGCGAGAACGGCGCGGGCAAGTCGACGCTCATGTCCATCCTGTTCGGCCACTACGTCGCGGACGAAGGCGGCATCGAAGTCTTCGGCGCGCCGCTGCCGCCGGGCAATCCCAAGGCGGCGCTGGCCGCGGGCGTGGGCATGGTGCACCAGCACTTCACGCTGGCCGACAACCTCAGCGTGCTCGACAACGTGATGATGGGCACCGAACCGCTCTGGCGCCCGGTCTCGCGCCGGGCGGCCGCACGCGCGAAGCTGCTCGAGGTGGCACGGCGCTTCGGCCTGCCGGTGCAGCCCGACGCGAAGATCGGCAGCCTCTCGGTCGGCGAACGGCAGCGCGTCGAGATCCTGAAGGCGCTGTACCGCGGCGCGCGCATCCTGATCCTCGACGAGCCGACCGCCGTGCTCACGCCGCAGGAAAGCGAAGCGCTGTTCGCCACGCTCGCGCAGATGGTGGCGCAGGGCCTGTCGGTGATCTTCATCAGCCACAAGCTGGGCGAGGTGCTGCGCGTGTCGCAGCGCATCGCGGTGCTGCGCGGCGGCAAGCTGGTGGCCGAGGCGCGCACCGCCGAAACCACGCAGGCGCAGCTCGCGCTGTGGATGGTCGGGCATGCCGTGGAGGCGCCGCAGCGCCGGCCCGCCAGGTCGGTGGGCGACGCGGTCTGCGTGCTCGACCATGTGAGCACCGCGTCGGACAAGGACCAGGCGCAGAACCGGCTGCGCGAGGTGTCGCTCACGCTGCGCGCCGGCGAAATCACCGCCATCGCGGGCGTCTCGGGCAACGGCCAGGTGGCGCTGGCCGAACTGCTGTGCGGCACGCGCCGCGCCACCTCGGGCACGGCCCTGCTGATGGGCCGCGCGCTGCCGCCCTCGCCCGCACGGCTGGTGCAGCGCGGCGTCGCGCGCATTCCCGAGGACCGGCACGCGGTCGGCGTGGTCGGCGACCTGCCGGTGTGGGAGAACGCGGTGTCGGAACGGCTGCGCAGCCCCGTCTTCTCGCGCTGGTCGTGGTTCGTGCGGCGTGCGGCCGCGCGGCTGCATGCAGGGCGCATCGAAAAGGCGTTCGACGTGCGCGGCGCGGGGCTGATGGCGCCGGCCCGTTCGCTTTCGGGCGGCAACATGCAGAAGCTGATCCTCGGGCGCGCGCTGCTGGCGCCCGAGCAGGACGAAGAAGACCCGGACAACAGGAAATACCCGACGCGTGCGCCGCGCCTGATCGTTGCGCACCAGCCGACCTGGGGCCTGGACATCGGCGCCGTCGCCTATGTGCAGCAGCAACTCATTGCCGCGCGCGATGCGGGTGCGGCGGTGCTGGTGATTTCCGACGACCTCGACGAGGTGCTCGCGCTCGGCGATCGCGTGGCCGTGATGCACGGCGGCCACCTCGGCGAAGCGCGCCCGGCCGCGGCTTGGACGCGCGAAGCCATCGGGCTGGCGATGGCCGGCGCGGCGGCGCAGCAGCAGCAGCAGCAGCGCGCAGGGACTACGCCATGATGCGGCTCGAACGGCGCCACCAAAGCTCGCGCGCCGCGCTGGTGCTGGCACCCATCGGCGCAGTGGCCTTCACCATGGTGGTGAGCGCGCTGCTCGTGCTCTGGGCCGGTGCGCCGGTCGGCCGCACCTACGCATTGCTGCTGCAGGGCGGCTTCGGCTCGGTGTTCGCGTGGAGCGAAACGCTGACGCGCGCCATTCCACTGATCCTCACCGGCTTGGCCGCGACCGTCGCCTTCAAGGCGCGGCTTTTCAACATCGGCGCCGAGGGTCAGCTGTTCGCGGGTGCCCTCGCCGCCGTGGCCGTGGGCGGCATGCATGGCGGCACGGGTTTCGAGCTGCCGCCCTGGCTGCTGTTCCCGCTGATGATGCTGGCCGCCGCCGCGGCGGGCGCCCTGCTGCTGCTCGGCCCGGCGCTCATGAAGAACAGGCTCGGCGTCGACGAGGTGGTGACCACGCTGCTGATCAACTTCATCGTGCTGCTCGGCGTGTCGGCGCTGCTCGACGGGCCGATGAAGGACCCGAGCGCCATGGGCTGGCCGCAGAGCGTGTCGCTGCAGGCCGAGCTCGAACTCGGCAAGCTCGTTGCGCAGACCCGCGTGCACACCGGACTCGTCTGGGCCGTGTCGCTCGCGGTGATGGTGTGGGCGATCTTCAAGTACACGGTGCTGGGCTTCGACATCCGCGCGGTGGGCGCCAATGCGCGCGCCGCCGCCTTCGCCGGCGTGCCGGTCACGCGCACGGTGGTGACGGTGGCGCTGCTCTCGGGTGCGCTGGCGGGCCTTGCGGGTGCCATCGAAGTGGCGGGACGCACCAGCTATGTCACGCTCGACATGTCGCCGGGCTACGGCTACACGGGCATCGTGATCGCGATGCTCGCGGGGCTGCATCCGCTGGGCGTGATCGCCGCGGGCGTGTTCGTGGCCGGCGTGCTGGTCGGCGCCGACACCATGAGCCGCGCCGTGGGCGTGCCGACCTACATCGCCGACGTGATCGTCGCGGCCTCGCTTGTCGCGGTGCTGGTGGCGACGCTGCTCACGCAATACCGGGTGCGGATGAAATGACCGAGTTGGCGCCTGCGCATTTGCTCCTTCCCCCGCCGGGGGAAGGCTGGGATGGGGGCATCGGCGCCCACATCGAGCGCCGCGTGCCCCCACCCCCACCCTCCCCCGGAAGGGGAGGGAGAAACACCAGATGACAGACCTGCTCGACATCCTGACCAATCCGGCGTTCTGGGTCGCGGTGCTGCGCATCGCCACGCCGCTGATCCTCGGCACGCTGGGCGTGCTGCTGTGCGAGCGCGCGGGCGTGCTCAACCTCGGCATCGAGGGAATCATGGTCGCGGGCGCCTTCACCGGCTGGCTCGCGGTGTATGCGGGCGCGCCGCTCTGG
This sequence comes from Variovorax sp. V116, assembly GCF_041154435.1. Classification (NCBI taxonomy): domain Bacteria; kingdom Pseudomonadati; phylum Pseudomonadota; class Betaproteobacteria; order Burkholderiales; family Comamonadaceae; genus Variovorax; species Variovorax sp. V116. The sequence goes on along the minus strand of NZ_AP028661.1, from coordinate 2,680,300 downwards.
GCCGGAGTGGGCGTCGCCGCGCTCACGGGCATGGTGTTCGGGCTGCTGCATGCCTTTCTCACGGTGGGCCTGGCGCTGTCGCAGCACGTCTCGGGGCTGGGCATCACGCTGCTGGCCACGGCGCTCAGCTACTTCGGCTACCGCGTGAGCTTTCCGAAGGTGAACACGCCGCCGACCATCGCGCCCTTCGCGCCGATGGAGTGGCTGCCGGTGCCCATCCTCAATGCGCAGACCGCGCTCACGCTGTTCGCGCTGCTGCTGGTGCCGGCGATCGCCTGGGTGCTGTACCGCACGCCGCTCGGGCTCGCCGTGCGCATGGTGGGCGAGAACCCGCAGGCCGCCGAGAGCCAGGGCGTGTCGGTCGCGGCCACGCGCACCGGCGCCATTGTGGCGGGCTCGGCGCTGATGGGCGTGGCCGGCGCCTTCCTCACGCTCTCGGCCTTCAACGCCTTCTTCTTCAACATGGTGAACGGCCGCGGCTGGATCTGCGTGGCGCTGGTGGTGTTCGCCTCTTGGCGGCCGGGCAAGGCCCTGCTCGGCGCGCTGCTGTTCGCGTTCTTCGATGCGCTGCAGCTGCGGCTGCAACAATCGGGCGATGCCGTGCTGCCCTACCACATCTACCTGATGCTGCCGTACCTGCTCTCGATCCTCGCGCTGGTGCTGGTGGCGCGCAAGGCCAGCTATCCGCAGGCGCTGATGAAGCCCTATCGCAAGGGGGAGCGTTGATCATGGCGAAGACAGGCGCTGCAACCTTGCTCGCGGCCGCGCTGTCGCTGTGCGCCGCCGGCGCGCACGCGCTGGGCAGCGACCACGGCTACGACGGCTTCAAGACACCCGATGCGGTCAGCTGGGTTCAGCTGTGCGGCGCCTGGGGCAAGGACCACCAGGGCACGTACCGGGTGATCCATGCCAGCCAGGACGCGCAGTCCTTTCTCTACGTGCAGTGGATGGCGCGCGATGCCAACGGCCGCCTGAACGCCGCACACACCGCAGCCATCTCCGAACTGGACAACGACCACGCGGAAATCGCCCTGACCGACCTCGGCTGCCGCGCCACGCCGCGCGGCATCGTGGTGACGGCGCGCGCCGCCTCCGGCCACGACGACAAGCTGCGCCGCGTGACCATCGAGGCGGGGCCGGCGCCGGGGCAGTACCGGTATCGGGCGCAGCGCACGCGCTGAACGAATTTCCTTCACGACCACCCGCGCAGCACCGCCCGCGCAAACGAAAATCCCCGCACCCGCTTCCGGAGACCCTCACGATGCTCGACCTCCTCGTCATCAACGCCACCCTCCCCGACGGCCGCTCGGGCATGTCGATTGCCGTGCAGGGCGGCCGCATTGCCGAAGTCACCGCCGGGCTCGACGCGCCGGCGCTCGACAAGCTCGATGCCCAGGGCCTGCTGGTTGCGCCGCATTTCGTCGATCCGCACTTCCACATGGACGCCACGCTGAGCTATGGCCTTCCGCGCATCAACCAGAGCGGCACCTTGCTCGAAGGCATTGCGCTGTGGGGCGAACTCAAGCCGCTGCTCACGGCCGACGCACTCATCGAGCGTGCGCTGGCGTATTGCGACTGGGCGGTGGCCAAGGGCCTGCTGGCCGTGCGCTCGCATGTGGACACGAGCGACCCGAGCCTGCTCGCGGTCGATGCGCTGCTCGAGGTCAAGCGCAAGGTCGCGCCGTACCTCGACCTGCAGCTCGTGGCCTTTCCGCAGGATGGCGTGCTGCGCTCGGCAGGCGGCGTCGACAACCTGAAGCGCGCGCTCGACAAGGGCGTGGACGTGGTCGGCGGCATTCCGCATTTCGAGCGCACCATGGCCGATGGCGCCGCCAGCGTGAAGCTGCTGATGGAGCTGGCGGCCGAGCGCGGCAAGCTGGTCGACATGCACTGCGACGAGTCGGACGATCCGCTCTCGCGCCACATCGAAACCCTGTCGGCCGAGACCTGGCGCCTCGGCATGCAGGGCCGCGTGACCGGCTCGCACTGCACCTCGATGCATTCGATGGACAACTACTACGCGAGCAAGCTGCTGCCGCTGATCGCGCAGAGCGGCGTCAGCGTGGTTTCCAACCCGCTCATCAACATCACGCTGCAGGGCCGCCACGACAGCTATCCCAAGCGCCGCGGCATGACGCGCGTGCCCGAGCTGATGGCCGCCGGCGTGAACGTCGCCTTCGGCCACGACTGCGTGATGGACCCGTGGTACGGCATGGGATCGGGCGACATGCTCGAAGTAGCGCACATGGGCCTGCACGTGGCGCAGATGACCAGCCAGGCCGGCATCCGCCAGTGCTTCGACGCGGTGACCACGAACGCCGCGCGCGTGATGCACCTCGAAGGCTACGGCCTCGAGGCGGGCTGCGACGCGAGCTTCGTGCTGCTGCAGGCGCGCGACCCGGTCGAAGCGATCCGGCTGCGCGCGACGCGGCTCAAGGTGTTCCGCAAGGGGCGCCTGCTGGCGGAAACGCCGGCCGCGACGGCCGCGCTGCACCTGCCGGGGCGCGCGCAGTCCACCAGCTGGATGAGCCGCAAGTCCTAGCGCCTCAGGCTTCGGGCGCGATGGCCTCGGCGTACTCGTAGAGTGCGCCCAGGATCTCTTCGCCCCGCTCGTCCGCGGTTTCGGACAGCGCATCGACTTCGCTGAACAGCATCTCGATGGTGCGCGCCCCGCCCTCGCCCTTGAAGAGCCGCGCGGCGCGCAGCGCCTCCCAGCGTTCGGCCTCTTCCGAGCTGAGCAGCTCGGGCCAGTTGCGCGCGCGGTAGCGAAAGAGGATTTCCTCGAGCCGCCCGTCGTCGAAACCGGTGCGATCCTTGGCGAGCTCCTCGGGCGACAGCGCGCGCAGCTGGTTCAGGCGGCGCCGGTCGCCGTTGCCGACGAAGCCGCCGTAGAGGTCTTCATCGACATCGGGCACCGCCTCCTTGGGCCGCGCGTACACCTGCGACCAGATGGCGCTCATGTCGGGCAGGTCGCGCGCGATGGCCGCGTGGCGCAGCGCCGCGTCAAGGTCGACGTTCCAGCGCTCGGCCATGGCGGGCGCCAGCGTGCGCAGGTTGCCGACCACCATCGGCGACTTGTTGAGGTGGATGCCCTTGACCGGCAGGCGGACCACGCCTTCGGGCAGGTCGGCGGTGCGCGTGAACAGGCGCAGGCGCAGGGTCTCGACGTCGAGGTCGCGCAGCTCGCTGGGGTCGTGGGCCAGGTCCCAGGCGATCAGTTCGTTCTTGTTGGTCGGATGGCTCGCGAGCGGCCACATCACGCCGAGGCAGCCGCGCTCGACCGGGAACATGCCCGACACGTGCAGGAAAGGCCGCGCCGTCTCGCGCATGGCCGGCAGGCCGAGCTCGCTGGCGACGCGGTCCTTCTTGTGCAGGCCGAAGGCGAATTCGAAGAGCTTGGGCTGGCGCTCGCGAATGAGCCGCGCCAGCGCGATGGTGGCGCGCACGTCGGACAGCGCATCGTGCGCGGACTCGTGCAGCAGGCCGTTGGCGCGCGCCAGGTCCTCGAGCTTGAAGCTGGGCTTGCCGTCTTCCTTCTTCGGCCACTCGATGCCGTCGGGCCGCAGCGCGTAGGTCAGGCGCACCACGTCCAGCAGGTCCCAGCGGCCGCAGTCGTTCTGCCATTCGCGGGCGTACGGGTCGATCAGGTTGCGCCAGAACAGGAAGCGCGTGACCTCGTCGTCGAAGCGGATGGTGTTGTAGCCCACGCCGATGGTGCCGGGCTGCGAGAAGGCCTTCTCGATCTGCGCGGCGAAGGCGTGCTCGGGAATGCCGCGCTCCAGGCAGAGCTGCGGCGTGATGCCGGTGATCAGGCAGGCCTCGGGGCTGGGCAGGTAGTCGGGCGCCGGCTTGCAATAGATCATCAGCGGCTCGCCGATCTCGTTGAGCTCGGCGTCGGTGCGGATGGCGGCGAACTGCGATGGCCGGTCGCGGCGCGGCACGGCGCCGAAGGTTTCGTAGTCGTGCCAGAGAAAGGTGTGGTTCATTCAGAGCAAGGGGGAAAACAATCGTGCAAGCGCGTCGCCGAGGCGGCGCCAGAAACTCTGCGGCCGGTGGGCGCGCACTGCGCCGGAGCTGTGCAGGTCGGTCTCGAACTGCGCGGCCAGGGGGCGTGCCAGCTCGGGGCCGTAGACCACCGCGCTCACTTCGAAATTGAGCCTGAAGCTGCGGTTGTCGAAATTCGCGGTACCGATCATCGCGCAATGGTCGTCGACCACCAAGGTCTTGGAATGCAGCATGCGCGCCTTGTATTCCCAGACCTTGACTCCCGACGCAATCAGCTCGTCGAAGTAGGAGCGCGCGGCCGCGCTCACAATGGCCGAATCGCTGCGCCGCGGCACCAGCAGGCGCACATCCACGCCGCGCAGCGCCGCGCTGGTGAGCGCCATCATGGCGGGCTCGCCGGGCACGAAGTACGGCGTGGTGAGCCAGGCCCGCTCGCTCGCCGAATGGATCGCCTCCACGTGCATGCGGTGGATGGGTTCCAGCATGTTGTCGGGGCCGCTGGTCACGATCTGCACGGGAATGTCGCCGGCCTCGACCTGCGGCAGCATGGCGCCCATCAGGTGGTCGATGTCGCGCAGGTCTTCGCCGGTGGCATAGGTCCAGTCCTCCAGGAAGGTGGTCTGCAGCCAGCGCACCGCGCTGCCCTCGATGCGCAGGTGGACGTCATGGTAGGCGTCGGGCCGGGTGCGTTTGTCTTCCTCGTCGGTGATGTTGACGCCGCCGGTAAAGCCCACGCGGCCGTCGCACACCACGATCTTGCGGTGGGTGCGGTAGTTGGTCACCGGGCGCAGGCGGCGGCCGATGCGCGTGTCGTGGAAGAGCGCAACCTGCACGCCCGCGGCATGCAGCGGCGCCATGAACTTGCGGCCGATGCGCTTGGAACCCAGTGCGTCGAGCAGCAGGCGCACGGACACGCCCTGGCCGGCGCGCTCCACCAGCAGGTCGCGCAGCGCGGTGCCGATCCTGTCGGGCTCGAAGATGTAGTACTCGAGGTGAACGTGGTCGCGCGCCGCGCGCACCGCGTCGAAGATGGCGTCGAAGGTGCGCGCGCCGCCCGAGAGCAGCGCCACGCCCGTCGCGCTGGAAACCGGCAGCCCGCAGGCCGCGGTGCCCAGCCGCGCCATCTGCTGCAGCGCCGGCGGCGCGTTCTGCGCCGCGTCGCGCAGCCGCGCCAGGTCGGCCTGCGTGTGCGCGCTGGCCCGGCTGCGCAGGCGCTTGACGCGCTGCTTGCGCAGGCGCTGCGGCCCGAGGAAGTAATAGATGACGAAGCCCGCGAACGGCAGCAGCGCGAGCGACAGGATCCAGCTCATGGTGGACACCGGCGCACGCTTCTGCATCACGATCCAGACCGACAGCACGGCGATATAGCCGCTCCAGGCCAGAGAGAGGCCGGTTTTCCATTCCTGACTGAGCTCGGGGAGGATCAAAGTAAGACTGCGTACGAATAGATTCCGGCCAAAAAAAAAGCCGGCAGCGAATGCTACCGGCCTTTTGGGTACTGCCAGGGACAGCGCGGAACCGGCCTTGCCGGTCCGCCTTATCCGGCAGCGGCTTCTTCGGCTTCCGGCTTGGACTTGCCTTCCTTCTTCGGCAGCGGCTGGATGTCCAGCTGCACTTCGCCCTTGTCGTCGATGTCGACCGACAGGCGGCCGCCATCGATCAGGCGTCCGAACAGCAGCTCGTCGGCCAGTGCACGGCGGATCGTGTCCTGGATCAGGCGCTGCATCGGGCGGGCGCCCATCAGCGGATCGAAGCCCTTCTTCGCCAGGTGCTTGCGCAGCCCGTCGCTGAACGTGACGTCGACCTTCTTCTCGGCCAGCTGCGTTTCCAGCTGCAGCAGGAACTTGTCGACCACGCGCAGGATGATCTGCTCGTCCAGCGCCTTGAAGCTCACGATCGCGTCCAGGCGGTTGCGGAACTCCGGCGTGAACAGGCGCTTGATGTCGGTCATCTCGTCGCCCGCCTGGCGCGGGTTGGTGAAGCCGATGGTCGCCTTGTTCATGGTCTCGGCACCCGCGTTGGTGGTCATCACGATGATCACGTTGCGGAAGTCGGCCTTGCGTCCGTTGTTGTCCGTCAGGGTGCCGTGGTCCATGACCTGCAGCAGCACGTTGAAGATGTCCGGATGCGCCTTCTCGATTTCGTCGAGCAGCAGCACCGCGTGCGGCTTCTTCGTGATGGCTTCGGTCAGGAGGCCGCCCTGGTCGAACCCGACGTAGCCCGGAGGCGCGCCGATCAGCCGGCTCACCGCATGGCGCTCCATGTATTCGGACATGTCGAAGCGGATGAGCTCGATGCCCATGATGTAGGCCAGCTGCTTGGCCGCCTCGGTCTTGCCGACGCCGGTGGGGCCGCTGAACAGGAACGAGCCGATCGGCTTGTCCTCGCGGCCGAGGCCCGAACGCGCCATCTTGACGGCGGAGGCCAGCACCTCGAGCGCCTTGTCCTGGCCGAACACCACGCTCTTGAGGTCGCGCTCGATGGTCTGCAGCTTGCCGCGGTCGTCGTTGCTGACGTTGGCCGGGGGAATGCGCGCGATCTTCGCGACGATGTCCTCGACCTCGGTCTTGCTGATGGTCTTCTTGCGCTTGTTGGCCGGCAGGATGCGCTGGGCAGCGCCGGCCTCGTCGATCACGTCGATGGCCTTGTCGGGCAGGTGGCGGTCGTTGATGTACTTGGCGCTCAGCTCGGCCGCAGCCTGCAGGGCCGCCACCGCGTACTTGACGCCATGGTGCTCTTCGAAGCGCGACTTCAGGCCCTTCAGGATGTCGACGGTTTCCTGCACCGTCGGCTCGACCACGTCGACCTTCTGGAAACGGCGCGACAGGGCCGCGTCCTTCTCGAAGATGCCGCGGTATTCGCTGAAGGTGGTGGCGCCGATGCACTTGAGCTGGCCGCTCGAGAGCGCCGGCTTCAGCAGGTTCGACGCGTCGAGCGTGCCGCCCGAGGCTGCGCCCGCACCGATCAGCGTGTGGATCTCGTCGATGAACAGGATCGCGTTCGGCTTGTCCTTGAGCGACTTGAGCACGCCCTTCAGGCGCTGCTCGAAATCGCCGCGGTACTTGGTGCCGGCCAAGAGCGCGCCCATGTCGAGCGAGTAGACCTGCGCCTCGGCGAGGATCTCGGGCACGTCGGTCTGCGTGATGCGCCAGGCCAGGCCCTCGGCGATCGCGGTCTTGCCCACGCCGGCCTCACCCACCAGAAGCGGGTTGTTCTTGCGCCGGCGGCACAGGATCTGGATGACGCGCTCGACCTCGTATTCGCGGCCGATCAGCGGATCGATCTTGCCGTCCTTGGCAAGCTGGTTGAGGTTCTGCGTGAACTGCTCGAGCGGCGAAGCCTTCTCGTTCTTTTCGGCGCCGCCCTCTTCGCCCTCGCCCGAAGGCGATTCGCTGCTGCCCTTGACGGCCTCGGGCGGATCGCTCTTCTTGATGCCGTGGGCAATGAAGTTCACCACGTCCAGGCGGGTCACGCCCTGCTGGTGGAGGTAGTACACCGCGTGCGAGTCCTTCTCGCCGAAGATCGCGACCAGCACGTTGGCGCCGGTGACTTCCTTCTTGCCGTTGCCGGTGGACTGCACGTGCATGATGGCGCGCTGGATCACGCGCTGGAACCCCAGCGTCGGCTGGGTGTCTACATCGTCGGTCCCCGCCACCTGGGGCGTGTTGTCCTTGATGAAGTTGGTGAGCGACGCCCGCAGGTCGTCGACGTTGGCCGAGCAGGCGCGCAGGACCTCTGCGGCGCTCGGGTTGTCCAGCAAAGCGAGCAACAGATGCTCCACGGTGATGAACTCGTGGCGCTGCTGCCTGGCCTCGACGAAGGCCATGTGCAAGCTGACTTCCAGTTCCTGGGCAATCATGTGATTTCCTTTTGCCTTGCTGTAAATAAATTCTCAGATGGGTTTGAGCGCGCGCAATTCAACTGGTTCACGCAATGGGTTCGCTGACGCATTGCAGCGGATGCCCGGCCTGGTGCGCGGCCTCCATCACCTGATTGACCTTGGTGGCCGCCAGGTCGCGGGAATAGACCCCACAAACGCCGCGGCCATCGAGGTGGATCTTGAGCATGATCTGGGTCGCGGTTTCGCGATCCTTGTTGAAATATTCCTGCAGCACGACGATCACGAACTCCATGGGCGTGTAGTCGTCGTTCAGCATGACGACCTGGTACATCTGGGGCGGCGCGGTTTTTTGCGGCCGCCGCTCCAGAACGACCGAATCTCCGTCGTCCCCGGCCGGTTTCTGGGCCGGCGGAGTGCTGGGAGTCTTGGGAATTCTCGTTGCCATAAAAAAGATTCTATAGAGCGTGCAAGCACCGTGCCGGCGCAAGAAGACTTGGTGGCGCGTATTCGACAAATCAAGGGGCTTGCGTCGTGCACGACACCACAGAGGATGCAAAAAAATCTGCCTTCCGCCTGCGCCGCAGCATAAATATTACGCGGCACCCGGCCGGAAAAAAATGGGTATTTGGCGCAAGGTGTGCCATTTCTCAACCTGGCCCGCCGTGCCGTGCCGGATGAAGAAAAGCCCTCGAGACCGGGCGGTCTCGAGGGCTTGGGCCGCGCGGCGCCGGAGCGCCGCTGCTCGCGCAATTACATGTGGTCGATCATGACCTGGCCGAAGCCCGAGCAGCTCACCTGCGTGGCGCCGTCCATCAGGCGGGCGAAGTCATAGGTGACCTTCTTGCTGGCAATCGACTTTTCCATCGAGCTGATGATCAGGTCGGCCGCTTCGGTCCAGCCCATGTGGCGCAGCATCATCTCGGCCGAGAGGATTTCGGAACCGGGGTTCACGTAGTCCTTGCCGGCGTACTTGGGAGCCGTGCCGTGGGTGGCTTCGAACATGGCGACGGTGTCGCTCAGGTTCGCGCCCGGGGCAATGCCGATGCCGCCCACCTGGGCTGCCAGCGCGTCGGACACGTAGTCGCCGTTCAGGTTGAGCGTGGCGATCACGCTGTATTCGGCGGGGCGCAGGAGGATCTGCTGCAGGAATGCGTCGGCGATGCTGTCCTTGACGGTGATTTCCTTGCCCGTCTTGGGATTCTTGAACTTCATCCAGGGGCCGCCGTCGATCAGCTCGGCGCCGAACTCCTTGGCCGCCAGGGCATAGGCCCAGTCGCGGAAGCCACCTTCGGTGAACTTCATGATGTTGCCCTTGTGCACGATCGTGACGCTGGGCTTGTCATTGTCCACCGCGTACTGCAGCGCCTTGCGCACGAGGCGCTCGGTGCCTTCCTTCGACACGGGCTTGACGCCGATGCCCGAGGTGTTGGGGAAGCGGATCTTCTTGACGCCCAGTTCGTCCTGCAGGAACTTGATGAGCTTCTTGGCCTTGTCGCTTTCGGCTTCGAACTCGATGCCGGCATAGATGTCTTCCGAGTTCTCGCGGAAGATGACCATGTTGGTCTTGTGCGGCTCGCGCACCGGGCTGGGCACGCCCTCGAAATACTGGATGGGGCGCAGGCAGACGTAGAGGTCGAGTTCCTGGCGCAGCGCAACGTTCAGCGAGCGGATGCCGCCGCCGACGGGCGTGGTGAGCGGACCCTTGATGGACACCACGTAGTCGCGCACGGCGTGCAGCGTTTCCTCGGGCAGCCAGACGTCGGGGCCGTAGACCTTGGTCGACTTTTCGCCGGCATAGACTTCCATCCAGTGGATCTTCTTCTTGCCGCCGTAGGCCTTGGCCACTGCAGCATCCACCACCTTGAGCATCACCGGAGTGATGTCCAGACCCGTGCCGTCGCCTTCGATGAAGGGAATGATCGGCTGATCAGGCACATTGAGCGAGTTGTCGGCGTTGACCGTGATCTTCTGGCCTTCGGCCGGGACTTTGATGTGCTGGTAGCTGGACATGAGGGGGAATGACTCCGGGAGTGACGTAATTCGGACGACTGTCTGCGAATTCAGACAGCGATGGGGAATCGCTGTACAGCCCGCGAACAAATCGCTGTACATTTTAGACGCAACCCATCAGCTGGCGTTTGTCAACCTAAGAGACAATGGTCTCGTTAGTGGCTGACCTTCTGCTCGCCGGGAGGCGTTTCCAACCAATTCTCGATAGAGGAATCATCAATGAGCAAAATTCTCGCAGTCATGATCGCTGGCCTGTTCGCCGCTGGCGCCTACGCCCAGAACCCCACCGGCACCACGCCCGAGCAAGGGAACGCCACCAACAGCAAGCCGCAAGCCCGCGCCGAAGCGAAGAAGGAAGCCAAGCCCGCAGGCCAAGTGGCTGCTCCCACTGGCGACATCGCCAAGACGCCCGAAGGCGGCACGTTCGGCGCCGACAAGGCTGGCGTTGCCGGCGAAAAGCGCGCCAAGACCCGCGACGACCGCCGCCGCAACAAGGATGGCAGCGTGAAGCGCAAGTCGACCCAGGGCGGCACGCCCCAGTAAGTCGGCCCAGGCCGTACGAAAGAGCGCTCCACGGAGCGCTTTTTTTCGCTTGCGGCAACGAAACTGCTGTCAACCGGCATGAGCGGCTGCCGCGTTGAATGTTCACCTTCCGAAGGGAGGTGGTCCATATCAACGAATTTCAAAGGATGTCTCATGAACAAGCTGCTCGCAGCCCTCGTCGCCGGTCTCTTCGCAGCCGGCGCTTTTGCGCAAACTCCGCCCGCACCCGCCCCCGCACCGGCTGCACCTGCCGCCGTTCACAAGGCAAAGCCGATGAAGCACGCCGTCAAGAAGCACAAGGTTCGCCACGTGGCCAAGGCGCACGCAGCTGCAGCCAAGAAGGTGTAAGCTTCCACGCTCACCGGCAAATGCCCGCATCAGCGGGCATTTTTATTGGCCTCGCGCCCTTGAACCCGCCCTCGAAGGAAGCCTTCCGATGCTCCAGCGTTTTGCCGCCCTGCTCCTGCTTGCCGCTGCCCTGATGGGATCCGCGCAGGCCCAGCAGCAGCCCCAGACCGATCTGCAACGCACGCAGTTGTCCGTTGGCCTGTACAAGATCGATGCGCAGGTCGCGCAGACGCCCCGCCAGCGGGAAATCGGCCTGATGTTCCGCAAGGAGATGCCGCAGGCCGAAGGCATGATCTTCGTTTTCGACCAGCCGGCCACCCAGTGCTTCTGGATGCGCAACACGCTGCTGCCGCTGACCGCCGCCTTCGTGGCGGACGATGGCCGCATCGTCAACCTGGCCGACATGCAGCCCATGACCGAGAACTCCCACTGCTCCGAGGAGCCGGTGCGCTTCGTGCTCGAGATGAACCAAGGCTGGTTCGCCAAGAAGAACATCAAGAAGGGCGCCAAGCTCGGCGGCGAGCTGTTCGCCGCTTCGAAGCGCTGAGCGCCCGCCTGACGCCAGCCCACGAAAAAGCCGACCCGAGGGTCGGCTTTCTCATTGGGAGAACCCGGCTCTTCAGCCGAAGTTCTTGGCCGCGAAGTCCCAGTTCACCAGCTTGGCCAGGAAGGTCTCGACGAACTTGGGGCGCAGGTTGCGGTAGTCGATGTAGTAGGCGTGCTCCCAGACGTCCACCGTCAGCACCGGGGTGTCGCCGGTGGTCAGCGGCGTGCCCGCGGCACCCATGTTCACGATGTCCACCGAGCCGTCGGCCTTCTTCACCAGCCAGGTCCAGCCCGAGCCGAAGTTGCCCACGGCCGACTTCACGAAGGCTTCCTTGAAGGCGTCGTAGTTGCCCCACTTGGCATCGATGGCCTTGGCCAGCGCGCCCGTGGGGGCACCGCCGCCCTGGGGCTTCATGCAGCTCCAGAAGAAGGTGTGGTTCCAGATCTGGGCGGCGTTGTTGTAGATGCCGCCGCTGGACTTCTTGACGATGTCCTCGAGAGGCATCGACTCGAACTCGGTGCCCTTTTGCAGGTTGTTGAGGTTCACCACGTAGGCATTGTGGTGCTTGCCGTAGTGGTACTCGAGGGTCTCCTTCGAGTACTCGGGTGCCAGCGCGTCAAGGGCGTATGGCAGGGGTGGGAGCACATGTTCCATGGTTTTTTCTCGTGGGTTGGTTGTGGGGAATAAAGGATTCTAGAAAGGAATTACGCGCCCGGCGTCGGACGCGTTCCCGTTTTGCCGGGCACGACGGCCAGGTCGACCGAACCATCGGCGAGCCGCGCGACCACGGCATCGCCCGGGCTCAGCTTCTTGGCGCTGACGATCGCGCGGCCGTCGGGATCGGTGAGCCAGGCATAGCCGCGCTGGAGCACCAGCGCAGGATCGAGCAGCCGCAGGCGCAGGGCGACGCGTTCCAGCCGCTCGCGCCGCTGCGCCATCGCGCGCTCGAGCCTGAGCGGAAAATCGGCAGCAATCGCGCGCGGCACCTGGGCCAGGCGCTCGGCCCTGGACAGCAGCGCATAGCGCAGCCGCTGCGAATGATGCGCGAGCCGCAGCTGCTGGCGCGCCACCAGCCCGGAGGGCCGGCCCAGGCGCGCTGCCGCCTGGTCGAGGCGCTGCCCCAGTACATCGAGGCGCGCACCCAGTGCGCTGTCGAGCCGTTCATCCAGCAGATCGATCGCACCGAGCCACATCGCCTGGGGCGCGCTGACGAGCTCCGCCGCGGCCGTGGGCGTGGGCGCGCGCAGGTCGGCGCAGAAGTCGGCGATGGTGAAGTCGGTTTCGTGGCCGACGCCGCAGATCAGCGGAACCGGGCTTTGGACGATGGTGCGCGCCAGGGCTTCATCATTGAACGCCCAGAGATCCTCGATGGAGCCGCCGCCGCGCACCAGCAGGATCACGTCGACGGCCGGTTCCAGTGCGTACAGCGATTGCAGCGCGCGCACGAGTTCCGCCGGCGCGTTGGCGCCCTGCACCGCCGCCGGCGCCAGCACCACGGGAATGTGCGGCACGCGGCGCCGCAGCGCCGTGACCACGTCGTGCAGCGCCGCGGCGCCGAGCGAGGTGACGAGGCCGACCGCGCGCGGCATGACCGGCAGCGCCCGCTTGCGCTCCGGATCGAAGAGCCCTTCGGCCTCGAGCCGCGCCTTGCGCTGCAGGAATTGCTCGAACAGCGCGCCCTGGCCGGCGCGCTGCAGGCTTTCGACCACCAGTTGCAGGTCGCCGCGCGGTTCGTACACCGCGAGCCGCCCGCGCACTTCGACCTGGTCGCCGTCGCGCGGCGAAAAATCGAGCAGGCCCGCGGCGCGCCGGAACATCGCGCAGCGCAGCTGGCCGGACGAATCCTTGAGCGCGAAGTAACAATGTCCGCTCGACGCGCGCGAGAAGCCGGAAATCTCGCCGCGCACCGCGACCGGGTTGAAGCGCGCATCGAGCGCGTCGGCCACCGCCCGGCACAGCGCGCCCACAGCCCAGATCCGCGGGCCCGGCGTTGGATTCGAGTCACGCAGGTTCACAGGACACCCGCGCGGCCGGCGGCCACTCTTCCACAGTGGGTTGCCCCGCCTTGGTGCCGCGGTCCGGGCACGGAACAGGTGCACGGTTTGTCGTGCAAGCTGTTGATTTCATTGGAAAAAGAACTGCTCAAAATTCAATCGATCTAGCGGGAGGCCCGTCCCATGCGGGTCCGGACAACTTGCGCAGCGGGTTAATCACAAAGTTATCCACAGAATCTGTGCGTCTTCGCTGACATGCAAACAAGCCGCGTGGCGATGGTGGCCTCGGTGGATAATCGCCGCGCATTTGCAGTCTACGGGGCCGGAGGATTCCTTGTTTTCCATCATAGTTGCCGCGGGCTGGCCGATTTGGCCATTGCTCGCCTGTTCGATCATTGCGCTCGCCTTGGTTATCGAACGTTTCACAAGCCTCAAGACCGTGAGGGTCCTGCCGCCCAAGCTGCTCGACGAAGCCATCACCGTGTCGCACGGTTCCGTGCCGGGGCCCGACGTGGTGACCAAGCTCGAACGCAATTCGATGCTCGGCCAGGTGCTGGCCGCCGGCCTGCGGGCGCTCAACGCCAATCCGCGCTGCACCGAGGACGACCTGCGCGCCGCCATGGAGGCCTCGGGCCGCACCGTGGCGCACAAGCTGGAACGCTACCTGCCGGCGCTGGCCACCATTGCATCGGCGGCACCGCTGCTCGGCCTGTTGGGCACGGTCATCGGCATGATCGAGATCTTCGGCTCGCAGTCGCCCGGCAGCGGCGCGGTGGGCTCCGGGAACCCCGCGCAGTTGGCGCACGGCATTTCGATTGCGCTGTACAACACGGCTTTCGGCCTGATCGTGGCCATTCCGACGCTGATCTTCTGGCGCTATTTCCGCAGCCGGGTCGACGAATACCTGCTGAACCTCGAACTGTCGGGCGAGCGCTTCGCGCGCCATTTGAACGCATTGCGCAAATGATGGGCTTCGCATCGCTTGCAACTGCCTGCGCCACGCCGCCTCGCGGAGGCTTGCCATGAGCCGCGGCCGCATGCAGTTTCGCCACGGTGCGCGCGACGAGCCGGAGATCAACCTGATCCCGTTCATCGACGTGCTGCTGGTCATCCTGATCTTCCTGATGCTGTCGACCACCTACAGCAAGTTCACCGAAATGCAGCTTCGGCTGCCGACGGCGGACGTGGATTCGCAGCGCGACTATCCCAAGGAGGTGATCGTGGCGGTCTCCGCCGACGGCCGCTACTCGATCAACAAGAAGCCGGTGGCCGACCGCAACGTGGACACCGTGGCCGCCGCACTGGGCGCGGCCGCCACGGGCGGCAAGGACAGCGTGGTCATCATCAGCGCCGACGCCAGCAGCCCGCACCAGGCTGTGATCACGGTGATGGAAGCCGCTCGCCGCGTGGGACTGGTGCAGATCACGTTCGCAGCCCAGTCTTCGGCGCAGCAAGCAGGGCACTGAGTGCCGTCGCAGGGCCGCAGCACCATCGGCACGACCGGCCCGATCGCTGTGCCGGCCTCGCGGCTGCAGCGCGCCTGGCTGCATCGCGGCGCGCTGGCTTGCCTGCTGTGGCCCCTGTCGCTGCTCTACGCGGCGCTTTTCGGGCTGCGGCGCTGGCTCTACCGGATGGGATGGCGCACGACCGAACGCGTCCCGGTGCCGGTGATCGTGGTTGGCAACGTGGTTGCCGGCGGCGCGGGCAAGACGCCGGTCGTGATGGCGGTCGTGCGGCACCTGCAGGCCCGCGGGCTACAGGTTGGCGTGGTGTCGCGCGGCTACGGCCGCCGCACCGGCGACTGCCGCGAAGTGCTCGCCGAGAGCAACGCCCATGATGTCGGCGATGAACCGCTGCTGATTCGCCGCGCCACCGGCGTACCGGTGTTCGTGGCGCGGCGCCGCATCGAGGCCGCGCGCGCCCTGCTCGCCCGGCACCCGGCCACGCAGGTCATCGTGAGCGACGACGGGCTGCAGCACCTGGCGCTGGCGCGCGACATCGAGATCTGCGTGTTCGACGACCGCGGCGTGGGCAACGGCTGGCGGCTGCCCGCGGGTCCGCTGCGCGAGCGCTGGCCGCGCCCGTGCGACCTGGTGCTCCACAGCGGGGAACGTCCCGCCTTCAAGGGCGGCTACACCGCCACCCGTTCGCTCGCGCGCGACGCCGTGGCGAGCGACGGCAGACGCACGCCACTCGACGCTCTCGCCGGCGAACCGCTGATCGCGCTGGCGGCCATTGCGCGGCCCGAAGCGTTCTTCGGCATGCTGCGGGCACGCGGGCTGACGCTTGCCGAGACGATCGCCCTGCCGGACCACTACGATTTCGAAGGCTGGCAGCGCCCCGCCGGCACCGGGCAGCGCCTCGTCTGCACCGAAAAAGATGCCGTCAAGCTGTGGCCCAGGGCCCCCGACGCGCTGGCGGTGCCGCTGGACTTCGCACCCTCGCCGGAATTCTTCGCGGCGCTCGACGCAAAGCTATCATCGCTCGATGGATACCAAGCTGCTTGAACTGCTCGTCTGCCCCGTCACCAAGGGCCCGCTGACCTGGAACCCGGAGAAGCAGGAGCTCTGCTCGCGCAGCGCACGCCTGGCCTATCCGGTGCGCGACGGCATCCCCGTGCTGCTCGAGAACGAGGCCCGCACCCTGTCCGACGAAGAGCTGGGGCTGTGAGCTTCACCGTCCTGGTGCCGGCCCGGCTGGCTTCGACGCGGCTGCCCAACAAGCCGCTGGCCGACATTGCCGGCCTGCCCATGGTGGTGCGCGTGGCCCGGCGTGCCAGCCAATCCGGCGCCGCGCGCGTGGTGGTGGCGGGCGACGACGCGGCCATCGTCGAGGCCTGCGCAAGGCATGGCGTGGAAGCCATCCTGACCCGCCAGGACCACCCGAGCGGCTCCGACCGCCTGGCCGAAGCCTGCGAGCAACTGGGGCTGGACGGCAGCGACATCATCGTCAATGTCCAGGGCGACGAGCCGCTGATCGACCCTGCGCTCATCGACGCCGTGGCCTCCGCGCTGGCCGCCCACCCGGAAGCCGCCATGAGCACCGCGGCCCACGAGATCGACTCGCTCGACGACTTCCTGAACCCGAACGTGGTGAAGGCGGTGCTCGATGCGCAGGGCAATGCGCTGTACTTCAGCCGCGCGCCCATTCCGTGGTGGCGCGACGGTTCCGCCAACGGTGCGCCGCCTTCCGTGCTGCCCGCACCGGCGCCGCTGCGGCACATCGGCATCTATGGCTACCGCGCCGGCTTCGTGCGCAGCTTTCCTTCGCTGGCACCCGCACCCGTCGAGGCCACCGAAGCGCTCGAACAACTGCGCGCGCTGTGGCACGGGCATCGCATCGCGGTGCACGTCAGCCATGTCGCGCCGGGGCCTGGCGTCGATACTCCCGCAGACCTCGAGCGCGTGCGCGCGGTCTTCGCCGCCGATCCGGCGCGCTGAAAAAGTGCGCTGCTGCGAGGGCGGCAGCGGAAATTCTTCACGCTGTCGCATGCTATCCTCGACGCAATTCCGCCTTGCCCCGCTCCCGGGCTGACGCTGGGCGCGACACAAGATCGAAGAACCCTCCGAGGACACCATGAGACTAATTTTGCTGGGCGCGCCCGGGGCGGGCAAAGGCACGCAAGCAGCCTTCATCTGCCAGAAATACGGCATTCCTCAGATTTCGACCGGCGACATGCTGCGCGCCGCCGTCAAGGCCGGCACCCCGCTCGGGCAGCAGGCCAAGGCCGTCATGGAGTCCGGCGGGCTCGTGAGCGACGACCTGATCATCAACCTTGTGAAGGAACGCATCGCGCAGCCCGATTGCGCCGGCGGTTTCCTGTTCGACGGCTTCCCGCGCACCATTCCGCAGGCCGACGCCATGAAGGCGGCCGGCGTCAAGCTCGACTACGTGCTCGAAATCGACGTGCCGTTCAGCGACATCATCGAACGCATGAGCGGCCGCCGCTCGCATCCTGCGTCGGGCCGTACCTACCACGTCAAGTTCAATCCGCCCAAGGTCGAAGGCAAGGACGACATCACGGGCGAAGACCTGATCCAGCGCAAGGACGACGAGGAAGAAACCGTGCGCAAGCGGCTCGAGGTCTACAGCCAGCAGACGCGTCCGCTGGTCGACTACTACTCGGCCTGGGCCAAGGCCGATCCGGCCTCGGCGCCGAAGTACCGCGCCATCCAGGGCGTGGGCAGCGTCGAAGAGATCAAGCAGCGCGCACTCGCGGCCCTCAGCAGCTGAATCTCGTCGGCTGCGCGCGGCCGCCGTTCAGGCGGCCACCGTTTCCATCAGTTCCAGCATCAGCGCGATGCGCGCCTTGACGGGCGTGAGCGCACCGGCGTCCCGCAGCGGATCGCCGGACTTCGGCAGGATGCGTCCGTTTGCGCAGCGGGTGGCACGCAGCACCGCCACGCCGGCATCCTGAGCCCGCAGCGCCGCAGCCTCCAGCGCATGGTGCACCGTGCCATTGCCGGTCGCGGCCACGACCAGCCCGCGAACCGGCTCGGCAACGCCCGATGCCCGCTCCTGCAGCAGCAGGTCGACGAGCGCGCCGCTTGCACCCGCATGGCTGGTGACGATCTCGACCCGGGGCCAGCGCACCGCCGCGCCTGCCTTTGGCTCAGGAATTTTCGGGACCGCGCCCATCGGCTGCGGCCAGTCGCGCAGGCGCCGCACTGCCCCCTCTTCCACATAGCCGACCGGCCCGGCATCGCCCGATGAAAACGCGTCGGGGCGGTAGGTGTGCACCTTCTGCACATCGAGCGCGCCGTGGATGGCACCCGCGCAGACCACCGTCACGCCGTGCGCCGCCGGCGTGGCCGCCACGGCGATGGCATCGCGCAGGTTCTGCGGACCGTCGGGCGAAAGCGAACTGGCCGGGCGCATGGCGCAGGTCAGCACCACGGGCTTGCCGGCCGCAAGCACCGCCTGGAGGAAGAAAGCCGTTTCCTCGATGGTGTCGGTGCCGTGCGTGATCACCACGCCCGCCACGTCGGCCTCGGCCAGCCAGGAGGCGCAGCGCCTGGCGAGCTGCAGCCAGACGTCGAAAGCCATGTCCTTGCTGTCGAGCTGCGCCACCTGCTCCGCCACGAGCGCCAGCCCTGCGGGCGCATCGATGCCGCCGAGCAGGTCCGCCACACCCACTTCTCCGGCGGTGTAGCCGATGTTGTCGGCACCGCTCGCGGCCCGGCCTGCGATGGTGCCGCCGGTGCCCAGGACCACGATGCGCCGCAGGCCGGAGGAAAGGGAATTAACCATGGGTTGCCAACTTTTAAAAACTGGTTAAAAATACAGGTACTGGATATTCAGCCAGTGCCGCAAGGAACCACATATGCAGTTCGCCGTGAAGCTTACCGCCCGCCAGCAGCAGATCCTGGACTTGATCCAGAGCGCCATCGCCCGTACCGGCGCGCCGCCTACGCGGGCCGAAATCGCCAATGAGCTGGGTTTCAAGTCGGCCAATGCCGCCGAGGAGCACCTGCAGGCCCTGGCCCGCAAGGGCGTGATCGAACTCGTGAGCGGCACTTCGCGCGGCATCCGGCTCAAGGGCGACGCGCTGCGTTCGCTCAACGAGTCGCGCCACCGCGAAGGCGGCCAGTTCTCCCTCTCGCTGCCCGGCATGTCGCAGCTCGCGCTGCCCCTCATCGGCCGTGTGGCGGCGGGCTCGCCAATCCTCGCGCAAGAGCACGTCGACCAGACCTACTACGTCGAGAACACGCTGTTCCAGCGCCAGCCCGACTACCTGCTCAAGGTGCGCGGCATGTCCATGCGCGATGCCGGCATCATGGACGGCGACCTGCTCGCGGTCCAGGCCACCAAGGAGGCGCGCAACGGCCAGATCGTGGTGGCACGCCTGGGCGACGAGGTCACGGTCAAGCGCCTCAAGCGCAACAAGCAGGTCATCGAGCTGCACGCTGAAAACCCCGACTACCCGACCATCGTGGTCCAGCCCGGCGAGCCCTTCGAGATCGAAGGCCTGGCGGTGGGCCTCATCCGCAACACCATGCTGATGTAGGCCGCGCGGCCTGCACCCCATCCGGCCGCAACAGGTGGCGGGCGTATGGCGCTTTGTCGCCATCACCCTGTTGCGTCCATTCAAAGAAATCCTGCCTGTGTTCAACCTCAGACTTTTTTGGAGTTCACATGGGAATCGCCCTCCTCGCCATCGCTGATTTGTGGATGCCGCTGCAATCGCTTGCAAGCCGGCTGCTGCCAGCGCGCCGCCCGGCCCGTCGCGACGCCGCCGGCACATCCGCCGGGTTGCGCTACGTCGCGGTCCGGCCGGCCTGCACGGCCCGCGCGCAGGCGGCAGCGCCCAGCGCAGCGCCGGCGCCCGTGCGGCCGCTGCGCGTCATCCGGGTGGTCGACGGCCGCCAAGGCGACAAACGCAGCACCAACCGCATGGTGATCTCGGGCCGCATGGCCGATGTCTGCGCCGAGCTCGACCGGCTGGCGGCACTCGAGGCGATGGAAGCCATCAGCCCCTCGCCCCGCTCCACCCAGCTGCACTGAACCCGTGCACCCCCGGTGACCGCTACCCGGGGTGGGTATCCAAACGTTCACACGCGCGCCATGCCAATGCTGCGAGGCACAATGGCACGCCATGAACATTGTGATCCTCGACGATTACCAGGACGCCGTGCGCAAGCTGCGCTGCGCCGCCAAGCTGGACGCGTATGCAGCCAAGGTCTACACCAACACGGTCAAGGGCATCGGGCAGCTCTCGGTGCGGCTGAAGGATGCCGACGTGATCGTGCTGATCCGCGAGCGCACCCACATCTCTCGCCAGCTGATCGAAAAGCTCCCCAAGCTCAAGCTCATTTCGCAGACCGGGCGCGTGGGCGGCCATATCGATGTCACGGCCTGCACGGAGCGCGGCGTGGCGGTGGCCGAGGGCACCGGCTCGCCGCAGGCGCCTGCCGAGCTGACCTGGGCACTGATCATGGCGGCCATGCGCCGCCTGCCGCAGTACATCAGCAACCTCAAGCACGGGGCCTGGCAGCAATCGGGGCTCAAGTCGGCCTCCATGCCGCCCAATTTCGGGCTGGGCTCGGTGCTCAAGGGCAAGACGCTCTGCATCTGGGGCTACGGCCGCATCGGCCAGCTGGTGGCGCGCTACGGACAGGCCTTCGGCATGCAGGTGGTGATCTGGGGGCGCGAGGCAAGCTGTGCCAAGGCACGCTCCGACGGCTTCCAGGTGGCGCAGAACCGCCACGAGTTCTTCGCCGCGGCCGACGTGCTGTCGGTGCATCTGCGGCTCAACGAGGAAACCACCGGTCTGGTCAAGCTCGAGGATCTTTCGCGCATGAAGCCGACCGCGCTCTTCGTCAACACCTCGCGCGCCGAACTGGTCGAGGCCGATGCGCTGCTTGCTGCGCTCAACCGCGGCCGGCCCGGACTGGCGGCGGTCGACGTGTTCGAGAGCGAGCCGCCGCTGCAGGGCCATGCGCTGCTGCGGCTGGAGAACTGCATCTGCACGCCGCACATCGGCTATGTCGAGCAGGACAGCTACGAAAGCTATTTCGGCCAGGCTTTCGACAATGTCGTGAGCTTCATCAAGGGCAACCCCACCAACATCGTGAACCCCGGCGCGCTGCAGGTTCGCCGGTGAATCCATGAGCCGCCGGGCCGCGCCCCGGGGCGCACTGTGGGCCTTGCTGGCCGGCAATTTCGTGATCGGCACGGGCGTGATGGTGGTGCCCGGCACGCTCAATGAAATCAGCGCGTCGCTGTCTGTCTCTGTGGCGACTGCGGGCCAGCTGATCACGGTGGCCGCGGTCGTGATGTGCCTGGGCGCGCCGCTGCTGGCGGCAGCTGTCGCAGGCTGGGACCGCCGCCAGCTGCTCGCCCTCACCCTGCTCTGGTACGCGGCCGGGCATGCCATTGCGGCGCTGATGCCGAGCTTCGGTGCCCTGCTGCCGGTGCGCATGCTCACGGTGGTGGCGCCCGCCATCTTCACGCCCCAGGCTGCGGCCTGCGCCGGCATGCTGGTGCCGCCGGAGCATCGCGGCCGCGCCGTGACTTTCGTCTTCCTGGGCTGGTCGCTGGCCTCGGTGCTCGGGCTGCCCATCGGTGCGCTGGTGGGCGGCCATCTCGGCTGGCGCATGGCTTTCGGAGCGATCGCGCTGCTGAGCATCGCCAGTGCGGCATCGATCTGGCTGACCCTGCCGCAGGGCATCCGCCCCGCGGCGCTGACGGCGGCCGCCTGGGCGCGCGTGCTGCGCAGCCCGGTGCTGATGGGCATCGTCTCGGTCACAGCGCTGCAGGGGGCTGGCCAGTTCGTGCTGTTCAGCTATTTCGGGCCGATCCTGAAGCGGGACTTCGGCGCGGACCCCACCATGCTGAGCCTGATGTGGGCGCTGTTCGGCGTGTTCGGCCTTGCGGGCAACATGCTCGTGAGCCGGTTCATCGACCGCGTGGGCGCGGGCCGCATGGTGCTGCTGACGAGTTCGCTGATCGCGCTGAGCCTCTTCCTTTGGCCATGGGCCGGTACGCTGCCGTGGCTGGCGGCGGTGCTCGTGCCCTGGGGGCTGGGCTGCTTCGCGACCAATTCGGCGCAGCAGGCGCGGCTGGTCGGCCTGGCCCCCGCGCTCGCGCCGGGCTCGGTGGCGCTGAACAGTTCCGGCATCTATGTCGGCCAGGCGGTGGGTGCCGGGCTGGGTGGATGGCTGCTTGCCAACGACGCGGTCGCGTGGATGAACTGGGCCGGTTTTGCCCTGCTGCTCGCGGCCATCGGCCTGAGCGTGGCCATCGACCGCAGCCGCCGGCCGGCCTGACCGCGCGGCGGCCCCGCGTAAAACCCGGCATGCCCCTGCGGCCGATGGCTGCAAAATCGAAGGCTGCGCAAACTCCGGGCCCGGTGCCTGCAGGCGGCCCCGGACACCCTCCAACCAGCGAAGATCTTTTCCAATGACAGTCAACTACACCCGGATCGGCGTCGTCGGCGCCGGCGCCATGGGCCGAGGCATCGCACAGATCGCGGCCCAGGCGGGCAGCGAAGTGCTGCTGCTCGACAGTTTTGCAGGTGCCGCCGAACGCGGGCGCGAAGCCCTCGCGGCCCAATGGAACAAGCTGCACGAGAAGGGCAAGATCGACGCCGCGGCGCGCGATGCGCAAATCGCCCGCGTGAAGGCGGTCGACTCGGTCGGGGCACTGGCCCAGTGCGACCTGGTCATCGAAGCGGTGGTCGAAGACCTCGAAGTCAAGCGCAAGCTGTTCCGCGAACTCGAAACAGTGGTCGCGCCCACGACCACGCTGGCCACCAACACCTCGTCGCTGTCGGTCACGGCCATTGCGGCCGGGCTCGCGCATCCGGAGCGCGTGGCGGGCTTTCACTTCTTCAACCCGGTGCCGCTGATGAAGGTGGTCGAGGTGGTGGCCGGCTTCAAGACTTCGGCCGAGGTCTGCAAGCAGCTCGCGGGCTATGCGGTGCAGATGGGCCACAGCGCCGTGCAGGCGCAGGACACGCCGGGCTTCATCGTCAACCACGCGGGCCGCGGCTACGGCACGGAAGCACTGCGCATCGTCGGCGAAGGCGTGGCCGATTTCGCCACCATCGACCGCATCCTGAAGGAGCAGGCCGGCTTTCGCCTGGGCCCCTTCGAGCTGATGGACCTGACCGCGCTCGATGTGTCGCATCCGGTGATGGAATCGATCTACCACCAGTACTACGAGGAGCCGCGCTTCCGTCCGAGCGTGATCACCGCCCAGCGGCTGGCGGCCGGCGTGCTGGGCCGCAAGACCAATGAAGGCTTCTACCGCTACAACGACGGCGTGATGCAGCAGCCCGCCGAGCCGGCGGTGCCGGTGGTGGCGGCGATGCCCTCGGTCTGGGTTTCGCCGCGCGCTGCGCGCCGGGCCGAGCTGCTGCGGCTGGTGAACGCACTGGGCGCGCAGATCGACAGCGGCGCCACGGCGGCGCCCACGTCGCTGATCCTGGTGGCCCCGCTGGGCTTCGACGTGACCACGGTGGCCGCGGTCGAGCGGCTGGACGCCACGCGCACGATGGGCATCGACATGCTGATCGACGATGCCGCCACCAAGCGCCGCGTGCTCGCCACCAACCCCGCCACGCGGCGCGACATCCGCGATGCGGCGCATGCGCTCTTCGCGCGCGATGCAAAGGCGGTGAGCGTGATCCGCGACAGCGGCGGCTTCGTGACGCAGCGCGTGATCGGCACCATCGTGAACATTGCCGCCGACATGTGCCAGCAGCGCGTCTGCTCGCCGGCCGACCTCGAAACCGCGGTCCAGCTGGGCCTGGGCTATCCGCGCGGCCCGCTGGCCATGGGCAACCTGTACGGCCCGACCAACATGCTCGAAGTGCTGTTCAACCTGCAGACCGTCTACGGCGATCCGCGCTACCGCCCCAGCCCCTGGCTGCGCCGCCGCGGTGCGATCGGCCTGAGCCTGCTGCACGAAGAAGAATAAGCAGACCAACACCAAAAAACGAAAGCATCACAGCGATGACCGCCGAACTGAAGAGCACCAGCGAGGGACGCACCATGGTGCTGACGATCGCCAACCCGACCCAGCGCAATGCCCTGGGCCCCGAGATCTACGCCGCAGGCATCGAGGCGCTCAACGGCGCCGAGAGCAGCGATGAGATCCGCAGCGTCGTCATCGTGGGCGAAGCCGCATGGTTCTGCGCCGGCGGCTCGCTGCAGCGGCTGTCCGACAACCGGCAGCGCGATCCTTCGGTGCAGGCCGAAAGCATCGAGGGCCTGCACAACTGGATCGACTCGATCCGCGCCTTCCCCAAGCCCATCATCGCGGCGGTCGAAGGCGCGGCCGCAGGTGCCGGCTTCTCGCTGGCACTGGCCTGCGATTTCGTGGTGGCCGCGCGCGACGCGGTCTTTGCGGCGTCGTACAGCAACGTGGCGCTCTCGCCCGACGGCGGCCTGAGCTGGCAGCTCGCGCGTGCATTGCCGCGCCAGCTGGCCAGCGAGTGGCTGATGTGCGGCGAGCGCATCGGCGCGCCGCGGCTGCATGCGCTCGGGCTGGTCAACGAACTGAGCGAGCACGGCCAGGCGCTTGCAAGCGCCCTGGCGCTGGCGGCCCGGCTCAATGCACGCGCGCCCAATTCGCTGGCCAGCATCAAGGAGCTGCTGAGCGAAGCGCCCGGCGCCACCTTCGCGTCGCAGCTCTCGCAGGAGCGCGACCATTTCGTTCGCAACCTGCACCACCCGAATGCGGGCGTCGGCATTGCCGCGTTCATCGACAAGAAACCACCGCACTACGAGTAGCGGCACGCCGTCGCTCCTGCGACACCCCTCAGTTTTTCAGTCGCCGACAGGACAGACCAATGGACGACCCCATTCTTACCATCGAAGAACGTGAAGCGATCAACAGTGGTCGCTGGTTTTCTTCTCTTTCTCCATCGCTACGGCACGACATCCTCCGATGTGCTTTCGTCAAACGCTTCAAGGACGGCGACCTGATCGCTGCCCGCGGCGACCCTCCCGACCACTGGATCGCCTGCGCCAAGGGCGCGGTGCGCGTCAGCTCGACGGCCGTCTCGGGCAAGCAGGTGACGCTGACCTACGTGGAGCCGGGCATCTGGTTCGGCGACGTGGCGATGTTCGACGGGGACCGGCGCACGCACGATGCCTATGCGCATGGGGACACCACCATCCTGTGCGTGGCGCGGGCCGACTTCCAGAAGATCCTGGCTGCGCACGTGGAGCTGTACGAAGCGCTGATGCGGCTGCAGGCGCGCCGCATCCGCACGCTGTTCGGGCTGGTGGAAGACCTCAACACCCTGCCCCTGCGTGCACGCCTGGCCAAGCAGCTCATCCACCTGGTGCGCAGCTACGGCGTGCCCAACCTGGAAGACGGCAGCCAGATGCGCATCGGCCTGCAGCTGGCGCAGGAAGAACTCGCCCAGCTGCTCGGCGCCTCGCGCCAGCGCGTCAACCAGGAACTCAAGACCATGGAACGCGAGGGCACCATCCGCATCGAGCCGGGCGGCCTGGTCGTATTGGACCGCGCAGCATTGATGCGCGTCTCGGAAGCAGATCATTGACATGAGCCAGGACTTCTCCAACTTCATCGGCACCCGTGCGGTCTCGCAGCAGCATGCCTTCGACGTCGAGGCGCTCGCCGCGTGGCTGGCGAAGAACCTCGACGGCTTCCAGGGACCGCTGACGGTCGAGATGTTCAAGGGCGGGCAATCGAACCCGACCTACAAGCTCGTCACGCCCACGCAGAGCTACGTGATGCGCGCCAAGCCGGGCCCGGTTGCCAAGCTGCTGCCCTCGGCCCATGCGGTGGAGCGTGAATTCAAGGTCATGAGCGGCCTGGCCGGCACCGGCGTGCCCGTGCCGCGCATGCATTGCCTGTGCGAGGACGAAGCCGTGATCGGCCGCGCTTTCTACGTGATGGAGTTCATGCAGGGCCGCGTGCTGTGGGACCAGGCCCTGCCCGGCATGGACAACGCCGGGCGCGCGGCCATCTACGACGAGATGAACCGCGTCATCGCGGCGCTGCACACCGTGAAGTTCGCCGAGCGCGGCCTTGCGGACTACGGCAAGCCCGGCAACTACTTCGAGCGCCAGATCGGCCGCTGGAGCAAGCAGTACAAGGCCTCGGCCGATGGCGCCGGTGAACTGTCGCAGCCGATCGAGGCCATGGAGCGCCTGATCGACTGGCTTCCCGCCCATATGCCGGCGAGCGCGCGCGACGAGACCAAGGTTTCGATCGTCCATGGCGACTACCGCCTGGACAACGTGATGTTCCATGCCACGGAGCCGCGGATCATCGCGGTGCTCGACTGGGAGCTCTCCACGCTGGGCCATCCGCTGGCGGACTTCAGCTACCACTGCATGTCCTGGCACATGCCCCCCACCACGGGCCGCGGCATCGGCGGCGTGGATGTCGCGGCGCTGGGCATACCCACCGAGAGCGAATACATCCGCCGCTACTGCGAGCGCACGCGCATCACCACGCCCGAGGCGCTGGCGCCCGACTGGAATTTCTACCAGGCCTACAACCTGTTCCGCATGGCCGCGATCCTGCAAGGCATTGCCAAGCGGGTCGAGGCAGGCACCGCATCGAGCGAGCAGGCCGTGGCTTCGGCCCGCGGCGCGCGCCCCATGGCCGAAATGGCCTGGCAGTTTGCCCAGAAGGCATAACCGCCCCCACACCCCACCAGGAGACAGACGATGGACTTCGAATACTCGGCAAAAACCAAGGAGCTCCAGAAGCGCGTGAGCGCATTCATGGATGCGCACATCTATCCG
Source organism: Variovorax sp. V116 (assembly GCF_041154435.1). Taxonomy (NCBI): domain Bacteria; kingdom Pseudomonadati; phylum Pseudomonadota; class Betaproteobacteria; order Burkholderiales; family Comamonadaceae; genus Variovorax; species Variovorax sp. V116. The sequence continues at coordinate 2,653,780 of NZ_AP028661.1, read as the reverse complement.
GCCGAAGCCGAGTATTCCGCCGAGCTGGCCGCCAACACGGCCGCAGGCAAGCGCTGGACCGCGCTCAAGACCGTCGAGAAGCTCAAGGAAAAGGCCAAGGCCCAGGGCCTGTGGAACCTGTTCCTGCCGGTCGACAGCGCGGCCGCCTCGGGCTACGAAGGCGCCGGCCTCACCAACCAGGAATACGCGCCGCTGGCCGAGATCATGGGCCGCGTGCCATGGGCCTCGGAAGCCTTCAACTGCTCGGCGCCGGACACGGGCAACATGGAGACCATTGCCCGCTACGGCTCCGAAGCCATCAAGGCGCGCTGGCTCAAGCCGCTGCTCGAAGGCCAGATCCGCTCGGCCTTCGCCATGACCGAACCCGATGTCGCCTCCAGCGACGCGACCAACATCTCGACCCGCATCGAGCGCCAGGGCGACGAGTACGTCATCAACGGCCGCAAGTGGTGGATCTCGGGCGCTGCCGATCCGCGCTGCGCCGTCTTCATCACCATGGGCAAGAGCGACCCCGACGCGCCGCGGCATTCGCAGCAGAGCATGATCATCGTGCCGGCCGACGCCAAGGGCATCCGCATCGTGCGGCCGCTCAACGTGATGGGCTACGACGACGCGCCGCACGGCCACGTCGAGATGTACTTCGAGAACGTGCGCGTGCCGGCCGACAACATGCTGCTCGGCGAAGGCCGCGGCTTCGAAATTGCCCAGGGCCGCCTCGGCCCCGGACGCATCCACCACTGCATGCGCCTGATCGGCCTGGCCGAGCGCGCGCTCGAGCTGATGTGCAAGCGCGCCTCCTCGCGCGTGGCCTTCGGCAAGACCGTCGCCTCGCAGACCGTCACGCAGGAGCGCATCGCCGAAGCGCGCTGCAAGATCGACATGGCGCGCCTGCTCACGCTCAAGGCCGCATGGCTGATGGACGTGGCCGGCAACAAGGTCGCCAAGAACGAGATCGCGATGATCAAGGTGGTCGCGCCCAGCATGGCCTGCCAGGTGATCGACTGGGCCATGCAGGTCCACGGCGGCGGCGGCATGTCCGATGACTTCCCGCTCGCCTACGCCTATGCCGGCGCGCGCACGCTGCGCTTCGCGGACGGCCCGGACGAAGTGCACCGCAATGCGATCGCCAAGTGGGAGCTGGGCAAGTACGCGCCGAACAAGGGCGATGCCGACATGCCCGTCACGCGCTTCTGATTTGTGAGGGCCGACGGCGAACCATGCGCCTCGGCCCTTTTCTCTTTCAGAGCTTCTTCTGCAAAAAGACGGCGTGCCCGAACGCCGGATCGAGCTGATAGCCGGCGAAGCCCTCGCGTTCATAGCTGCGCAGCGCCGGCGCATTGCCCGACAGCACCTCGAGCGTGAGCTTGCAGGCGCCGCGCGCGCGGGCCTCCTGCTCCACCCGCGCAAGCATGCGCTGCGCGATGCGCCGGCCGCGATGGCTGGGCAGCACGACCACGTCGTGCACATTGACCAGCGGCTTGCAGGCGAAGGTCGAGAAGCCTTCGATGCAGTTGACCAGGCCCACGGGCGTTGGCCCGTCGTACGCGAGCACGCTGAAGGCTTGCGGCCTCGCGGCCAGCGCCGCAGGCAGCTCGGCCAGCACACCCGCTTCGAGCGGCGTGCCGCCGCCCGCGGGATCGCGTGCGTAGGCGTCGAGCAGGCCGACCAGCGCAGCCGCGTGCGCGGCGTTGCGGTAGTCCGCCAGCACGACCTCGACCATCGTCACCGTGCAGGTTCCAGGGTGGCGGCAAGCCGCTGCGCGCAAGACTGCGCCTGCTTCGCATCGCGCGCCTCGACCATCACGCGCACCAGCGGTTCGGTGCCGCTCGCACGGATCAGCACACGGCCGCTGTCGCCGAGCTCGGCTTCGATGCGGCGCGTTTCGCCGGCCAGCGCATCGTTGTTCTTCCAGTCCTGTCCCGGCGTCAGGCGGACATTGATCAGCACCTGCGGAAACAGCGTGATCTCCGCGAGCAGCTGCGCCACCGTCTTGCCGCTGCGCACGCAGGCCTGCAGCACCTGCAGCGCGCTCACGATGCCGTCCCCGGTGGTGTGGCGGTCGAGCGCCAGCAGGTGGCCCGAGCCCTCGCCGCCCAGGAGCCAGCCGCGCTTTTCGAGTTCCTCGAGCACATAGCGGTCGCCCACCTTGGCGCGCACCAGCTCGATGCCCTGCCCGCGCAGCGCCACCTCGATCGCCTTGTTGGTCATGAGCGTGCCGACCACGCCTGCCGGCTTGTCGCCGCGCGCGATGCGCTCCGCCACCATGAGGTAGAGCAGCTCGTCGCCATTGAACAGCCGCCCGCTGGCGTCGACCAGTTGCAGGCGATCGGCGTCGCCGTCGAGCGCGATGCCGTAGTCGGCCTTCTGCGCCGTGACGGCCTCGACCAGCGCGGCCGGATGGGTCGCGCCGAAGCCCTTGTTGATGTTGAGGCCGTCGGGTGCGCAGCCGATGCTGCTGACCTCGGCACCCAGTTCGTGGAACACATTCGGCGCCACCTGGTAGGCCGCGCCATGCGCCGCATCGACCACGAGCTTCATGCCGCGCAGCGTCAGGTCGTTGGCGAAGGTGCTCTTGCAGAACTCGATGTAGCGGCCCGGCGCGTCGTTGAGGCGGCGTGCCTTGCCGAGATTGGCGGAGTCGACCCACACGGGAGCCTCCTCGAGCGCGGCTTCCACTGCAAGCTCCCATGCATCGTCGAGCTTGGTTCCCTGCGCGCTGAAGAACTTGATGCCGTTATCTGGATAGGCGTTGTGGCTGGCGCTGATCACCACGCCCAGGCTCGCGCGCTGGGCGCGGGTCAGGTAGGCGACGCCGGGCGTCGGCAGCGGCCCCAGCAGCACCACGTCGACCCCCGCGGAGTTGAAGCCCGACTCCAGCGCGGACTCGAGCATGTAGCCCGAGATGCGCGTGTCCTTGCCGATCAGCACCGTGGGGCGCGCCTCGCTCTTCTTGAGCACGCGGCCCACGGCATGCGCGAGGCGCAGCACGAAATCGGGCGTGATGGGCGACTGGCCGACCGTGCCGCGGATGCCGTCGGTGCCAAAGTATTTGCGGGTCATGGATTCGTTCTTGTTCTCGGGTTTTGTTATGGATGTGTCTCTTCGGCCTTCATGGCGCGCCACACGGCGATGGCCGCCACGGTGTCGCGCACGTCGTGCACCCGCACGATGGCCGCGCCGCGGTCCACGGCCAGCACCGCCGCAGTCACGCTGGGCACCAGGCGCTCGGCGGCCGCCGGAATGCCGCTGACCGTGCCGATCGACGATTTGCGCGACCAGCCCAGCAGCAGCGGACAGCCGGCATCGAGCAGTTCGCGCTGGCGCGCCAGCAGCGCAAAATTCTGCGCCACGGTCTTGCCGAAGCCGATGCCCGGGTCCAGCGTGATCCGCGACGGATCGACCTTCAGCGCCTGCAACCGGGCCACCTGCTCCGCCCAGAACGACAGCACCTGGGGCACCACATCGCCCTGCATGGGCGCGGTCTGCATGGTCTGCGGATCCCGATGCATGTGCATCAGGCAGATGCCGCACGAGGGATGCGCCGCCACCGTTTCGCGCGCACCGGGCCGGCGCAGCGCCCAGACGTCGTTGACGATGTCGGCGCCCAGTTCGAGCACCGCGCGCATGACTTCCGGCTTGTAGGTGTCGATGGACAGCGGCACGTTGAGCTTGACGGCTTCCCGGACCACCGGCAACACGCGTGCAAGTTCCGCATCGAGCGGCACGGCCGGGCTGCCGGGGCGGGTCGACTCGCCCCCAATGTCGAGGATGTCGGCGCCCTCCTTCAGCAACTGCTCGCAATGCCGCAGCGCGGCCTCGGTGGAAGCATGCGCGCCGCCGTCGGAGAAGGAGTCGGGGGTGACGTTGACGATGCCCATCACGCGCGGCTGCGCGAGATCGATTGCAAAACGGCCGGCCTGCCAGACCACCGCGGGGGCCATCGTCATGCGGCACCTTCATCATCGAAAACGGGGCCCATGGCCCCGTTGGTGTTGAACACCGGATTCACTTCAGGCCACTGTGGGTGCCGGATCCGGATTGACTGCCGGCGTGCCGCCGCTGCCGCCACTGCCCGAAGGCGGAATGCGCGGCGTCCAGTCCTTGGGCGGGCGCGGTGCGCGGCCGGCCATGATGTCGTCGAGCTGTTCCGTGTCGATGGTTTCCCATTCGAGCAGGGCCTTGGCCATGACGTGCATCTTGTCGCTGTTTTCCTCGATCAGGCGGCGCGCCAGGGCGTACTGCTCGTCGATGATGCGGCGCACTTCGGCGTCGACCTTTTCCATGGTCTGCTCGCTCATGTTGGTGGTCTTGGTGACCGAGCGGCCGAGGAACACTTCGCCTTCGTTCTCGGCATAGACCATCGGTCCCAGCGCGTCGGTCATGCCGTAGCGCGTGACCATGTCGCGGGCGATGGAGGTCGCGCGCTCGAAGTCGTTGCTGGCGCCGGTGGTCATCTGGTGCATGAACACTTCTTCGGCGATGCGGCCGCCGAACAGCATGCTGATCTGGTTCAGCATGTATTCGCGGTCATAGCTGTAGCGGTCCTGCGCCGGCAGGCTCATGGTCACGCCCAGGGCCCGGCCACGCGGGATGATGGTGACCTTGTGGACCGGATCGCACTTGGGCAGCAGCTTGCCGATGAGCGCGTGGCCGGACTCGTGGTAGGCCGTGTTGCGGCGCTCTTCCTCGGGCATGACCATGCTCTTGCGCTCGGGGCCCATGAAGATCTTGTCCTTGGCCTTCTCGAAGTCCTGCATCTCGACCACGCGCGCATTGCGGCGTGCAGCCATCAGTGCGGCTTCGTTGCAGAGGTTGGCCAGGTCGGCGCCGGACATGCCGGGCGTGCCGCGCGCAATGACGCTCGGGTTCACGTCCTGGCCGAGCGGCACCTTGCGCATGTGAACGCCCAGGATCTGCTCGCGGCCGCGGATGTCGGGCAGCGTCACGTACACCTGGCGGTCGAAGCGGCCCGGGCGCAGCAGCGCGGCGTCCAGGATGTCCGGGCGGTTGGTGGCAGCCACCACGATCACGCCCAGGTTAGTTTCGAAGCCGTCCATCTCCACCAGCATCTGGTTCAGCGTTTGCTCGCGCTCGTCGTTGCCGCCACCCAGGCCGGCACCGCGCTGGCGGCCCACCGCATCGATTTCGTCGATGAAGATGATGCAGGGCGCGTTCTTCTTGGCGTTCTCGAACATGTCGCGCACGCGCGCCGCGCCCACGCCGACGAACATTTCGACGAAGTCCGAACCCGAGATCGAGAAGAACGGCACCTTGGCTTCACCTGCAATCGACTTGGCCAGCAAGGTCTTGCCGGTGCCCGGAGGGCCGACCAGCAGCAGGCCGCGCGGAATGCGGCCGCCAAGCTTCTGGAAGCGCTGCGGGTCCTTCAGGAAGTCGACCACCTCGCGGACCTCCTCCTTGGCCTCGTCGCAGCCCGCGACGTCGGCAAAAGTGACCGTGTTGTTGTTCTCGTCCATCATGCGGGCCTTGCTCTTGCCGAAGCTGAACGCCCCGCCCTTGCCGCCGCCCTGCATCTGCCGCATGAAGTAGATCCAGACCCCGATCAGGAGCAGCATCGGCCCCCAGCTCACCAAGAGCGTCATGAGGAGCGAGCCCTCTTCGCGCGGCTTGACGTCGAACTTGACGTTGTGGTCGATCAGGTCGCCCACCAGGCCGCGGTCGAGCACGGTGGCGGTCGTGCGGATCTTGCGATCCTCGTTGGTGACGGCCACGATCTCTCCGCCGCCCGCACCTTCAGGAATGACGGCGCTCTTGATCTGGTTGTTTCGGACCTGATCCAGGAACTCCGAATAGCTCACCGTCCCTGAGCCGACGCCGCCGCGGGTGTCGAACTGCTTGAACACAGTGAACAACACCATGGCAATGACGAGCCATACGGCAACTTTGGAAAACCACTGATTGTTCAAACGAAGCTCCAGTCGAAAGCGCGTGACAAGATTGTGAAAAGAACGCGCTATGGATACGCAATTGCGCCCCATTTTAGGCTTTTCAAGCTGCGAAAAGCGGGCATTTCCCTAAAGCAGCCATAGCCGGACAAGGGTTTGCGCCCCATGGGCACGCTTTGCGGGGCCCGGCGTCAAGGTATCAAAGCGTTTCCTGAGCCTTCAGACCCATGCCGACAAGGAAGGTTTCCGATGATTTGTCACGCGAGGCCTTGGGTTTGAAGGGCTTCACGGTGCGGAAGTTCGCCTTGAACAGCTTCACCAGCTCGTCATAGCCGCTGCCATGGAAGAGCTTGGCCACCAGTGCCCCCTCGGGCTTCAGGTGGTGCTGGGCAAAGTCGATGGCCAGCTCGATCAGGTGCGCCACGCGGGCCGCATCGGCCGAATGGATGCCCGACAGGTTCGGGGCCATGTCGGAAACCACCAGGTCGGCCTTCCGGCCGGCCAGCACGCCCAGCACCTGTTCCAGCAGTTCCGCCTCGCGGAAATCGCCCTGCAGGAAGGTCACGCCCTCGATCGGCTCCATCGGCAGGATGTCCAGCGCAATGATGGTGCCGTTCAGCTCGCCGGCCGCGGCGCCCTCGGGCGACATGCGCCGGCGCAGGTACTGGCTCCAGGCTCCGGGCGTGGAACCCAGGTCGACCACCAGCTGGCCCGGCTTGACCAGCCCGAGCGATTCGTCGATTTCCTTGAGCTTGTAGGCGGCGCGTGCGCGGTATCCCTCGCGCGTGGCCAGTTTCACATACGGGTCGTTGATGTGGTCGTGCAGCCAGGCTTTGTTGACTTTTTTGCTTTTGGCTTTGGTGCTCATGGAGGTCTTTGTAACGCGTCGATAATACGGGGATGCCCGCCATTCAACTTACCCCTGCCGAGCGCAAGGTGCACCGCGCCGAAGCTCACCACCTGGATCCGATCGTCATGGTCGGTGGAGACGGGCTCACCCCTGCCGTGAAGAAAGAAGCCGACGCGGCGCTCAAGGCCCATGGCCTGATCAAGATCCGCGTCTTCTCCGACGACCGCCTGGCCCGCGATGCCATGCTGCAAGAGCTCGCCGACGAGCTCGGTGCCGCCCCCATCCAGCACATCGGCAAGCTGCTGGTGCTGTGGCGCCCCAAGCCCGAGAAGGAGCGCGTGGTCGATGAAGACCGCATGCCCGGCCCGCGCGACATCAAGGTGCTGAAGTACAGCAAGCGCGGCGGCCAGCGGCCCGAGATCAAGACCCTGCGCGTGCTCGGCAACCAGCGCCTCACGCCCGGCGGCACCATCAAGCGCGCCAAGGCCAAGCGGCCGCTCTCGGCCAAGAAACGCAACCAGGCAGACTGAACTTGGTGCCAGCGCAAGGCGCACAGCGCCACATTCTCTGCATGAAGTGGGGCACGAAATACGGCCCCGAGTACGTCAACCGCCTCTACGCGATGGTGCGCCGCAATCTCAGCGGCGACTTCAAGTTCGTGTGCCTGACGGACGACGGCACCGGCATCCGCCCCGAAGTGACCTGCCTGCCGATCCCGCCGCTCAACCTGCAGCTGGCGCCCGGCCAGCGCGATGGCGCCTGGAAGAAGCTCACCACCTTCGAAAAAGACCTGCACGGCCTGCGCGGCACCGCCCTGTTCCTGGATGTGGACGTGGTCGTGGTCGGCAGCCTCGATGCCTTCTTCGAATACCCCGGCGAGTTCCTGATCATCCACGACTACGCGCGCCCCTGGCGGCGCGAGCGGATCACGGGAAACTCGTCGGTCTACCGCTTCGAGCTCGGCGCCCATGCCGACATCCTGGCGTATTTCCGCGACAACATGGACAAGGTCCAGGCCGAGTACCGCAACGAGCAGACGTACCTGTCCGCCATGCTGCACAAGCAAGGCAAGCTGGGCTACTGGCCCGCGGCCTGGTGTCCGAGCTTCAAGTACCACGGCATCCCGATGTGGCCGGCCAACTACTGGGAAGAGCCCTTCGTGCCCGAGGGTGCGCGCATCATGGTGTTCCACGGCGAATGCAATCCGCCCGACGCGCTGGCGGGCCGGCGCAACCGGGCTTTCCGCTACATCCGGCCGGCGAACTGGGTCGCCAGGTTCTGGAAGGAATGAACGGGAGATAGCGGCAGGGACGGTGCAAGTCGTCCTGCCGCCGTAGGCGTTCAGGCCGTGGCAGGCGCCCGGCCGCCCATGCGCCACAGCAGCGCGCCGGTACAGAGCCACTGGACCACGTACATGCCGCTTCCCACGGCGTGCCATAGCTTGAGGTTGTCGCGCGCGAGTATGCGCGGCGCCACGGCATATTGCTGGAGCAAAGCCAGCAGCAGCGCACCCAGGATCAAAAAGATGGCGGCCATCGAGGCGCTGTCGATGCGCTGGTCCATCTTCGTGCGGAAGTGAACCAAAAGCAGCAGGCCGCAGCCAATCGCGATCCAGCTCTGCGCCTCGAACAGCTGGCCCGCGAAATTGCCGGCCACCGCGGGGTTGCCGAGCCGCGCGAAGAGCATCGGCACCACAATGAAACCGATCGTCGTGAGGCTGCCCCACCAGAAGGCGGCCAGCAGCAGCGCGAGGCGGTCTTTCATCCTGCCTGTCAGATGTAGCGCACCGCCACGATCTCGTAGCGCTTGAGGCCGCCGGGCGCCTGCACCTCGGCGGTGTCGCCTTCTTCCTTGCCGATGAGCGCGCGCGCGATCGGGCTGGAGATGTTGATCAGGCCCAGCTTCAGGTCGGCCTCGTCCTCGCCGACGATCTGGTACTTGACGGCCTCGCCCGATTCTTCTTCCTCGAGTTCCACCGTGGAGCCGAACACCACCTTGCCGCCGGCGTCGAGCTCGGCCGGGTCGATGATCTGGGCGGCCGAAAGCTTGCCCTCGACTTCCTGGATGCGGCCCTCGATGAAGCCCTGGCGGTCCTTGGCGACTTCGTATTCGGCGTTCTCGCTCAGGTCGCCCTGCGCGCGGGCTTCGGAGATGGCATTGATGACCCAGGGGCGGTCCACGGTCTTGAGCTGATGCAGCTCGGCGCGCAGCTTCTCGGCACCGCGCTTGGTAATTGGAATGGTGGCCATGTTTGGTTCTCCATAAAGCGAAACCGCCGAACGCTGCCGTTCGGCGGTCGATTGGGGGACAGGATCAGACGAGTGTGCGTCCGGTCAGCCGGCTCAGGATGGCGAGCGGGCTCGAATCAGGATTGTATTGCTTCGACGCGGGCAGATGAAGGGTCTGCTCGAGCATGTACTGGCCCGCCATGACGGCGTGCGAGGTCTGGTCCGAGAAGCACACCCACACCGACCCCGGCGGAAATTCGGCCCTCTCCTGCGGCGAATTCTCCTGGTAGGCCATGTCCGACTTCATGCCATCGTGCAGCTGCAGCATCAGGTGGTCGTATTCGCTGCGAAACGACTTGGTCACGTGCAGCGCCTGCAGCAGCCTGGCCTGCCAGCGCACATAGGGCTTGGCACGCGGCAGGAAGCGCCTGGCGATGTCCTCGAAAGGCTCGCCCACGCGCCACACGCGCGGTGCGCCCTCGGGGTTGACGTTGGTGAAGACGCGCAGGATGCGCTCGCCGTAGTTGGGCCGCGACGGAAAGGCGTCGACGTGCAGGCGCCGGTCGTCGGCGCGCCACGACTGCACGCGCGTCTCGACCTGTGCCGGCCGGTAGCTGGTCGGCGCCAGGCGCAGTGCCGGCGTGTAGTGCGGCAGCAGGCCGTGGATCAGCTGCTGCGCCTGCGCGCGAAACCGCCCTACCATCGCCGCCGCCGTGCGCTGCACCGCCTCGTCGCCGACGGCGCCCTTGAGCTTGCCGTTGGCATCGAGGCTGATGTTGCGCACGTCGGGCGACAGCAGGCTGGGCGTCAGCAGGCTGCGCTCTTCGGGCAGCAGCTCGAAACCCAGGCGCGGAAAATACAGCACCTTGCCCGCTTCCAGCTGCGCGATCCACGCCTCGTTGGGCGTGGCCGCGCGCCAGTCGCTCAGATCCAGTTCGACGAGCTGCGTTTCCATGGCCACGCTCAGGCGGCAGCCAGCTGCGCGTGCATCTCCTGCACCGAGATCACGCCGAGCTCGTCCATGAAGCCCATGCCCTCGACCGCGGCTTCGGCGCCGAAGATCGTGGTGAAGGTGGTCACGCGGGCCAGCAGCGCCGAGGTGCGGATCTGGCGCGAATCGTTGATCGCGTTGCGGCGCTCTTCCACCGTGTTGATGACCAGCGCAATCTCGTTGTTCTTGATCATGTCCACGATGTGCGGGCGGCCCTCGGTCACCTTGTTCACCGTCGCGCATTCAATGCCCGCGGCACCGATGGCGGCGGCCGTGCCCTTGGTCGCGATGATCTCGAAGCCCAGCTTGACCAGGCCGCGCGCCACTTCCACGGCGCGCGCCTTGTCGTTGTTCTTCACCGAGATGAAGACCTTGCCCGACTTCGGCAGCAGCGTGCCGGCACCGAGCTGCGACTTCACGAAGGCCTCGCCGAAGGTCCTGCCCACGCCCATGACTTCGCCGGTCGACTTCATCTCGGGGCCGAGGATGGTGTCCACGCCAGGGAACTTGACGAACGGGAACACGGCTTCCTTCACGCTGAAGTACGGCGGCGTGACTTCCTTGGTCACGCCCTGCGACTTGAGCGACTGGCCGGCCATGCAGCGCGCCGCCACCTTGGCGAGCTGGATGCCGGTGGCCTTGCTCACGTAGGGCACGGTGCGCGAAGCCCGCGGGTTCACTTCGAGCACGTAGATGACGTCCTTGCCGTCCTTCTGCTGGATCGCGAACTGCACGTTCATCAGGCCCACCACGTTGAGCGCGGCGGCCATCGCGGCGCTCTGGCGCTTCAGTTCGGCAATGGTTTCGGCGCTCAGGCTGTAGGGCGGCAGCGAGCAGGCGGAGTCGCCCGAGTGCACGCCGGCCTGTTCGATGTGCTCCATCACGCCGCCGATCAGGGTCTGGCCCTCGGCGTCGCGGATGCAGTCGACGTCGCATTCGACGGCGTCGTTGAGGAAGCGGTCGAGCAGCACCGGCGAATCGTTGCTGACCTTCACCGCCTCGCGCATGTAGCGCTCGAGGTCGCGCTGCTCGTGCACGATTTCCATCGCGCGGCCGCCGAGCACGTAGCTCGGGCGCACCACCAGCGGATAGCCCAGCGCCGCGGCCTTTTCGAGCGCCTCGGGCTCGGTGCGCGCCGTGGCGTTCGGCGGCTGGCGCAGGCCCAGCTCGTGCAGCAGCTTCTGGAAGCGCTCGCGGTCTTCGGCCGCGTCGATCATGTCGGGCGAGGTGCCGATGATCGGCACGCCGTTGGCCTCGAGGTCGAGCGCGAGCTTCAGCGGCGTCTGGCCGCCGTACTGCACGATCACGCCGAGCGGCTTTTCCTTGTCGACGATCTCGAGCACGTCCTCGAGCGTGAGCGGCTCGAAGTACAGGCGGTCGGAGGTGTCGTAGTCGGTCGACACGGTCTCGGGGTTGCAGTTGACCATGATGGTCTCGTAGCCGTCCTCGCGCATCGCGAGCGCGGCATGCACGCAGCAGTAGTCGAACTCGATGCCTTGGCCGATGCGGTTGGGGCCGCCGCCGAGCACCATGATCTTCTTCTTGTCGGTGGGATCGGCTTCGCACTCGTCCTCGTAGGTCGAGTACATGTAGGCCGTGTTGGTCGCGAACTCGGCCGCGCAGGTATCCACGCGCTTGTAGACCGGGCGCACGCCGAGGGCGCGGCGCTTTTCGCGCACGGCCGTGTCGGTGGTCTTGAGCTGCTTGGCGAGTCGGCGGTCCGAGAAGCCCTTCTTCTTGAGCGCGAGCAGCGTGTCGCGGTCGATGTCGGCCAGCGACTTGGTTTCGAGCTCGAGCTCGATCTTCACGATCTCCTCGATCTGCACCAGGAACCACGGGTCGATCTTGGTCAGCGCGAACACTTCATCGACGCTCAGGCCCATGGCGAAGGCATCGCCCACGTACCAGATGCGCTCAGGGCCGGGCTCGCCCAGTTCCTTCTCGAGCACTTCGCGGTCCTGCGTCTTCTCGTTGAGGCCGTCCACGCCCACTTCGAGGCCGCGCAGCGCCTTCTGGAACGACTCCTGGAAGGTGCGGCCCATGGCCATCACCTCGCCCACCGACTTCATCTGCGTGGTCAGGCGCGAATCGGCCTGCGGGAATTTCTCGAAAGCGAAGCGCGGGATCTTGGTGACCACGTAGTCGATCGACGGCTCGAACGACGCGGGCGTGGCGCCGCCCGTGATTTCGTTGCGCAGCTCGTCGAGCGTGTAGCCCACGGCCAGCTTGGCCGCGACCTTGGCGATCGGGAAGCCCGTGGCCTTGGAGGCCAGCGCCGACGAACGCGACACGCGCGGATTCATCTCGATGACGACCATGCGGCCGTCCTTCGGGTTGATCGAGAACTGCACGTTCGAGCCGCCGGTATCGACGCCGATCTCGCGCAGCACGGCCAGCGAGGCGTTGCGCAGGATCTGGTATTCCTTGTCGGAGAGCGTCTGCGCAGGGGCCACGGTGATCGAGTCGCCGGTGTGCACGCCCATGGGGTCGAGGTTCTCGATCGAGCAGACGATGATGCAGTTGTCGGCCTTGTCGCGCACGACTTCCATCTCATACTCTTTCCAGCCGAGCAGCGACTCTTCGATCAGCAGCTCGTTGGTCGGCGAGGCTTCGATGCCGCGCTTGCAGATGGTCTCGAACTCTTCCGGGTTGTAGGCGATGCCGCCGCCGGTGCCGCCGAGCGTGAAGCTGGGGCGGATCACCGTCGGGAAGCCGACCGACTTCTGCACGGCCCAGGCTTCGTCCATCGAGTGGGCGATGCCGGAGCGCGCCGAGCCGAGGCCGATCTTGGTCATCGCGTCCTTGAACTTCAGGCGGTCCTCGGCCTTGTCGATGGCTTCGGGCGTGGCGCCGATCAGTTCGACCGGCTTGTTGGTGGCCGCGCCGGTGTACTTGTCGAGCACGCCGTGACGCCAGAGGTCGAGCGCGCAGTTCAGCGCCGTCTGGCCGCCCATGGTCGGCAGGATCGCGTCGGGGCGCTCCTTGGCGATGATCTTCTCGACCGTCTGCCAGGTGATCGGCTCGATGTAGGTCACGTCGGCCGTGGCCGGGTCGGTCATGATCGTGGCGGGGTTGCTGTTGATCAGGATGACCTTGTAGCCCTCCTCGCGCAGTGCCTTGCAAGCCTGCACGCCGGAGTAGTCGAACTCGCAGGCCTGGCCGATGATGATCGGGCCGGCGCCGATGATGAGAATGGATTGGAGGTCTGAGCGCTTGGGCATCTTATTTGTCCTTGGTGAAACCGATGCCGCGGCCGCTGTAGGCGCCCGGCTTCGGCTCATCCATCAATTGATGGATCGCGTTGAATACATCGCGAAAGTTCTGGTCGTATCGCTGTTCCAGCGCATTCAGCTTGCGCTTGAGATCGGCATGCTCCGACAGCATGCTGCGCAGCTTGACGAAGGTCCGCATGATCTCGATGTTGACGGCCACCGCGCGTTCGCTGCGCAGCACGCTCGACAGCATGGCCACGCCCTGCTCGGTGAAGGCCACGCTGCGGTAGCGCGCGCCGCCGGAGCCGGGCCTCTCGGGTTTTGAGATCACAAGCTGTGATCTCAAAGCCTCGAGGTCGTGGTTCTCGAGGGTGAAGGCGAAGTCCGCCGGAAAACGATCGAGGTTGCGGCGCATGGCCTGCAACAGCACCCGGGTCTCGACGCCGTAGAGCGCGGCAAGGTCCTGCGCCAGCATGACCTTGAGGCCGCGCAGCACATAGATCTTGCCCTCGGCATCGCGCAATGCGGCGATGACCGAGACGTCGAGCACCGCGGGTGCATCAGCCACGTGCCTGCTCCATGAGCGCGGTGAAGCGGTCGAACAGGTAGCCGATGTCGTGCGGGCCGGGCGAGGCTTCCGGGTGGCCCTGGAAGCAGAACGCCGGCTTGTCGGTGCGCGCAAGGCCCTGCAGCGTGTTGTCGAACAGGCTGATGTGGGTCGCGCGCAGGTTGGCGGGCAGCGACTTCTCGTCGACCGCGAAGCCGTGGTTCTGGCTGGTGATGCTCACTCGGCCGTCGTCCAGGTCCTTCACCGGATGGTTCGCGCCATGGTGGCCGAACTTCATCTTGAAGGTCTTTGCGCCCGAGGCCAGCGCCATGATCTGGTGGCCCAGGCAGATGCCGAAGGTGGGAATGCCGGTCTCGATCAGTTCCTTGACCGCGCTGATGGCGTAGTCGCAGGGCTCCGGGTCGCCCGGGCCATTGGCCAGGAAGATGCCGTCGGGCTTGAGCTTGAGCACGTCGGCCGCGGGCGTCTGCGCCGGCACCACGGTGATGCGCGCACCGCGCTGCGCGATCATGCGCAGGATGTTCTTCTTGACGCCGTAGTCGAAGGCCACCACGTGGAACTTGGGCGTGATCTGCACGCCGTAGCCCGCGCCCAGCTTCCATTCGGTCTCGGTCCATTCGTAGGTCTGCGTGACCGACACCACCTTGGCGAGGTCGAGCCCGGCCATGCTGGGCGCGGCCTTGGCGGCGGCAATGGCCTTGTCGACCAGCGCCTGCGTCACGGCCTCGCCCGCGGCCAGGCCCAGGATGCAGCCGTTCTGCGCGCCGTGGGTGCGCAGGTGGCGCGTGAGCTTGCGGGTGTCGATGTTCGCGATGGCCACCGTCTTGCCGGCCACGAGGTATTCGCTCAGCGTGGCGGTCTTGCGGAAGTTGGAGGCGACGAGGGGCAGGTCCTTGATGATCAGGCCCGCGGCATGGATCTTGTCGGCTTCGATGTCTTCCCCGTTGACGCCGTAGTTGCCGATGTGCGGATACGTGAGCGTCACGATCTGCTGGCAGTAACTCGGGTCGGTGAGGATTTCCTGGTAACCGGTCATGGCGGTGTTGAACACCACTTCGCCGGTCGTGGAGCCGGCGGCTCCGATCGAATTGCCTTGAAAGACCGTGCCGTCTGCGAGCGCCAGGATGGCGGGCGGGAAACTTCCCTTGAGAGACAAAAGCACTGGGTTCTCCGGATGGTTACGGTCGCCCGGAGCCCCAGGCGCGTTGCCTGCGGACTGCTGCTTAAGGGGATTTTGGCGTTAAAGGCGGCCGGGCGACGCTATTGCGAGTAAGCCCCCGATTGTAGCCCGGCGGCATCGCCCTCTCGGGCCTCGGGGGCGGAAAACATTCGCGCCTCATGCCTATGCGGCATTCGAGGATCAGGAAGCCGCCTGGACAAGCGCCGCGGCGCCGCTCGCGTGCAGGCAGATCGCCGCCGCAGCCGCCACGTTCAGCGACTCCTCGCCGCCCGGCTGCGCAATCCGGATGTGATGGCTGGCGCGGGCTTCCAGCGCCGCTGAAACGCCCTGCCCTTCGTGCCCCAGCAGCCATGCGCAGGGATGCGGCAGCCTCGCCTCATGCAGCCAGTCGCCCCGGTGGGAACTGGTGGCCACGAGCGGCACCTTGAGTTCGTCGAGCGCATCGGCCTCCACGCCTTCGATCAGCCGCAGCCCGAAATGCGCGCCCATGCCGGCGCGCAGCACCTTCGGCGCCCACAGGGCGGCCGTGCCCTTGAGCGCGATCACCTGCTTGAACCCGAAAGCCGCCGCGCTGCGCAGGATGGAGCCGGCGTTGCCGGCGTCCTGCAGGCGGTCGAGCACCACGCTGGGCGCATCGGGAAGCAGTTCCGGCCGCGCCGGCAGATCGAGCACGAAGCCCATTGGCGCAGGCGACTCCAGGCCGCTGACGGCCCGCAGCAGATCGTCGTCGACAACTACCGTTTTGATAGCAGAACTCGCCCATTCGGCGGGCGCCGACGGCCAGAAGGACTCCGAAAAGACCGCGACCGCAGGCCGGATGCCGCGCGCAAGCGCCGCCCGGCAGAGATGGTCGCCTTCGAGCCAGACCCGGCCGAGCCTGCGGTAGGCGCCCGGGTCCTGGGCCAGCTTGCGCAGCTCCTTGAGCAGGGGGTTGTCGCGCGAACTGATGTGATTCGCGCCGGTGGGACTGGTCATGCTTCGGCTCAAGGCGCGGTGCGCAGGTCGAGGTGCACAGTCTCGGCCGCCGGAAATTCGGCCGGAACCTGCATCGAGGCCTCGAGCACGAGCGCCGCGGCGCCCTCCGCCGTGCGCGCCAGCGCCGCGGCCACCGGGCTGAACGACCTGCGGTGATGAATGCACGCGCCATGGCGCTGCAGCGCCTCCAGGTGCTCCGGCGTGCCGTAGCCCTTGTGGCCGGCAAAGCCGTAGTGCGGAAACTCCAGGTGCAGTTGCTCGCACAGCCGGTCGCGATGGACCTTGGCCAGGATCGAGGCGGCGGAAATCGCCTTGATCCGCGCGTCGCCCTTGACGATGGCCTCGGCCAGCACGTCGAGCGTGGGCAGGCGGTTGCCGTCGACCAGCACCTTGGCGGGCTTCAGGCGCAGGCCCTCGACTGCGCGGCGCATCGCGAGCATGGTGGCCTGCAGGATGTTGTGGGTGTCGATTTCCTCGACCGTGGCCTGGGCCACCGAGCAGCACAGCGCCTTGGCAAGGATCTGGTCGTTCAGGCGTTCGCGCTGCAAGGCCGTGAGCGTCTTGGAATCGGCCAGGCCGCGGATCGGCCGCTGGTCGTCCAGGATGACCGCTGCCGCGACGACCGGGCCGGCCAGTGGCCCGCGGCCCGCCTCGTCGACGCCCGCAACGAGGCCCGGCGCGTCCCACACGAGGGCCGCCTGCTCAGCCTTCAAGAACTTTCTGGATCGCATCGGCGCAAAGTGTGGGCGTATCGCGCTGCAGTTGCACGTGCAGCTCTGAAAATTTTTGTTGCAGCGCCTGCGTTTTCTCGGGCGCGTCGAGCCAGGCGAGCGTGGCGTCGGCCAGCGCCTGCGGCGTGGCGGCCTCCTGCAGCAGCTCGGGCACCACGAATTCACGCGACAGGATGTTGGGCAGGCCGACCCATGGCTGGAGCTGCTTGCGCTGCATCAGGCGCCATGACAGCGCATTCATGTTGTACGCGATGACCATCGGCCGCTTGAACAGCGCCGCCTCGAGCGTGGCGGTGCCGCTGGCGATCAGGGTGGCGTCGCAGGCGGCCAGCGCTGCATGCGACTGGCCGTCGAGCAGTTGCACCCGCCCCGCTGCGCCGCTGGCCTGCAGCAGCGCCTCGACCTCGACGCGCAGCCCCGGCAGGATGGGGGCGACGAAGCGGAGTGCGGGCCGCGCCTTCAGCATCTGCGCCGCGGCGGCGAAGAACCGCGCAGCGAGGTAGCGCACTTCCGAACGGCGGCTGCCCGGCAGCAGGGCCACGACCTGCGCATCCGGCGCAAGGCCGAGGGCCGCGCGCGCCCCGGCGCGGTCGGGCACCATCGGAATCACATTGGCCAGCGGATGGCCGACGTAGCTGCCCTGCACGTCATGTTCGGCCAGCAGTGCCGGCTCGAACGGAAAGATGCACAGCACGTGGTCGGCCGCGGCCCGGATCTTTTCGATGCGGTCGGCGCGCCAGGCCCAGATCGACGGGCAGACGAAGTGCACGGTCTTCATGCCGCGGCTGCGCAGCCCGGCTTCGAGATCGAGATTGAAATCGGGCGCGTCGACGCCGATGAAGAGTTCGGGCCATTCGCGCAGCAGCCGCGCCTTGAGCTGCCGGCGGATGCCCGCGATCTCGGCGTAGTGGCGCAGCACTTCGATGTAGCCGCGCACCGCAAGCTTTTCCTGCGGCCACCAGCTCTGCAGCCCGTGCGCGAGCATGCGGGGCCCGCCGATGCCCATGGTCTGGAGCGAGGGCCAACGCGCCTGCAGGCCGTCGAGAAGAAGGCCTGCGAGCAGGTCGCCGGAAGCTTCTCCCGCGACCAGCGCGAAGCGTCGCTGTTCGTCCTTGCCCATGGCGGCTGTCTCGCTTACTTCAACGCGCGATGCCGCGAGTCGATGTGGCCAGGAACTGCTCCATCAGCGCCACGTCGGCGGCCGCTTCCGGCATTTCGGTGGCCAGGGCGGCGATGCCGGCGCGCGCTTCTTCGAGCGTCTTGCCCTGCCGGTACAGCAGGCGGTGCATCTGCTTGACCGCGGCCAGGCGGGGCGCCGAAAAATCGCGCCGGCGCAGGCCCACCACGTTGAAGCCGCGCACCGCCAGCGGATTGCCGTCGACCAGCATGAAGGGAGGCACGTCCTGCGACACGGCGCTGGCAAAGCCGACCATGGCATGCGCGCCGACCGAGACGAACTGGTGGATGCCCGTCAGCCCGCCGATCGTGACCCAGTCGGCCAGGTGCACGTGGCCGGCCAGCGTGGTGTTGTTGGCCAGCGTGGTGTGGTTGTCGACATGGCAGTCATGCGCAATGTGCGTGTACGCCATGATCCAGTTGTCGTTGCCCACGGTCGTCACGCCCCCCGCCCCCGGCACGCCGAGGTTGAAGGTGCAGAACTCGCGGATGACGTTGCGGTCGCCGATGACCAGCTCGGTGGGCTCACCCGCGTATTTCTTGTCCTGCGGAATGGCGCCGAGCGAGGAAAACTGAAAGATCCGGTTGTCGCGGCCGATGGTGGTGCGCCCTTCGATCACGCAATGCGCACCGATGGTCGTGCCGGCGCCGACCCGCACGTGCGGACCGATCACGGTGTAGGGCCCGACCGAAACGGAGGCGTCCAGCTGTGCCTTCGGGTCGACGAGCGCTGTGGGATGAACCTGCGTCATGCCTTGTCGTAACCGCCGCAGGATCAGTTGATCTGGCGCATCGCGCACATCAGCGTGGCCTCGCAGGCCAGCTCGCTGCCCACCAGCGCGCGGCCCTTGAACTTGGAGATGCCGGCCTTCATGCGCTCGATCTCGACTTCGAGCGTGAGCTGGTCGCCCGGCTCCACGGGGCGCTTGAAGCGCGCGCCGTCGATGGCCGCGAAGTAGTAGACCGTGTTGTCGTCAGGCACGATGTCCAGCGAATGAAACGACAGCAGCGCGGCCGCCTGCGCCATGGCTTCGAGCATGAGCACGCCCGGCATCACCGGACGGTGCGGGAAGTGGCCGTTGAAGAACGGCTCGTTCATTGTCACGTTCTTGAGCGCCGTGATGCGCTTGCCCTTTTCCATGTCCAGCACGCGATCCACCAGCAGGAACGGGTAGCGGTGGGGCAGCAGCTTGAGGATTTGATGGATATCGAGCGTCGTCGTCGTCATGATTTTCTGTTCCTGCATCGTCTTCACTTTTTCTGAGGGGCCTTTTCGAGCGCCTTGAGTCGTTCGCGCAGGCTGTGCAACTGCTTGAGCGTTGCCGCGTTCTTTTCCCAGTTCGCATTGTCGTCGATGGGGAACATGCCGGTGTACTGGCCGGCCTTGCGGATCGAGCGGGTCACCACGGTGGCCGCGGACACGTGCACCCCGTCGGCCACCGTGAGATGGCCGAGCACGATCGCACCGCCGCCGAAGGTGCAGTGCGCACCGATGGTGGCGCTGCCCGCCACGCCAACGCAGCCGGCCATGGCGGTGTGCTTGCCGACACGCACGTTGTGGCCGATCTGGATCAGGTTGTCGAGCTTGACGCCGTCCTCGATGACGGTGTCGTCGAGCGCGCCGCGGTCGATGCAGGTGTTGGCGCCGATCTCGACGTCGTTGCCGATGCGCACCGCGCCCAGCTGCTCGATCTTGACCCAGGCGCCTTCGTGCGGCGCCAGGCCGAAGCCGTCGGCGCCGATCACCACGCCCGGATGCAGCAGGCAGCGCTCGCCGACCACGCAGTCTTCGCTGATCGTCACGCGCGACTTGAGGACCGTGCCGGCGCCGATGCGCGCGCCCCGCTCCACCACGCACAAGGCGCCGATGCGCGCCGTGGCGTCCACCACGGCCTCGGGATGGATCACCGCGGAGGGATGGATGCGGTCAGCCTCGGGCCGCGCATGATGCGCCTTCCACAGCTGCGTGAGGCGCGCGAAATAAAGGTAGGGATCGGCCGCGACGATGAACGCCCCGCGCGAGGCCGCGGCCTCGCGCATGGCCGGCGCGACGATCACGCAGGCAGCCTTGGAGGCCGCCAGTTCCTGCTGGTATTTGGGATGGCTCAGGAAGCTGAGCGCATCGGGCTGCGCATTCTGCAGCGGCGCAAGCCGTTCGATGGACAGCGCCGGGTCCCCGTGAAGCTCGCCCCCAAGGGCGCTGACGATGGCTCCGAGCTGCAGTCCCACGCCGATTCGCGGCGTTACTTGCCGGCCGAAGGAGCAGCGGTCGAGGCGTTCAGGGCCTTGATCACCTTGTCAGTGATGTCGTGCTTGGGATTGATGTAGATCGCTTCCTGCAGGATGGCGTCGTACTTTTCAGCCTCGGCCACCTGCTTCACGACGCGGTTGGCGCGTTCGTAGACCTGCTGGAGTTCTTCGTTCTTGCGCGCGTTCAGGTCTTCCTGGAACTCGCGGCGGCGGCGCTGGAAATCGCGGTCCTGGTCGACCAGCGCCCGCTGGCGCGCGGTGCGCTGGCTTTCGGACAGGGTGGGCGCTTCGCGCTCGAACCGTTCGGAGGCCGTCTTCAGTGCTTCGCCCTGGGCCGTGAGATCCTTTTCGCGCTTGAGGAATTCAGCCTCGAGCTTGGCTTGCGCAACCTTGGCCGGCTGCGCCTCGCGCAGCACGCGGTCCGGATTCACGAAGCCGATGCGAAAGGTTTCCTGCGCCTGGGCGGCAGGCGCCGCAGCCAGCGCGAAAACGGGGACCAACAACGCGCCAACGGCGGCGCGAATCAAATGCTTCATTTAGAAAGACGTTCCGATCTGGAATTGCAAGCGCTGGATTCTATCCTTCGGGATCACAGTGAGGCCGGTATTCGGATCCAGCACTTCCTTTTGGGACTTGATGGGGAAGGCGTAGGCGATGCGCAGCGGGCCCAGCGGCGAGATCCAGCTGATCCCGAGACCCACCGAGGCGCGCAGCTTCTTCTGCGCCTTGTACTGCTCGTCGGTGAGGCCCGGGGCGCGCGAACCGAACACGTTGCCGACATCGAAGAAGGTGTACAGCCGCAGCGTGCGGTCGTTGCCCGCACCGGGGAACGGCGTGCTGAGCTCGGCGTTGAAGACGGCCTTCTTGGTGCCACCCAGCGCGGCGCCTTCGGTCTGGCCGAGGAGCGGCACGTCGCGCGGGCCGAGCGAGTTCTGCTCGAAGCCGCGGATGGAACCCAGGCCGCCGGCATAGAAGTTCTTGAAGATCGGGTAGACCTTGCCGCCCAGGGGCTTGGCATAGCCCACGTCGGCGTTGATCGCAAAGGTGTACTGCTTGTTGATCGCGAAGAACTGCTGGTACTGGTAGTTCGTCTTGACGTACTTCATGTCGCCGGCGGCGCCCAGTTCCAGGTTGGCACGCTGCAGCCGGCCGGTGGTCGGAACCAGCGCGCTGTCGCGGCTGTCGCGGCCCCAGCCGACAGTGAGCGGCACGCCCCACACGCTCTTCTGGTCGCACCCGGTCACGAACAAGCCGGTCGCATCCTTCGAGCACTGGAAGTAGCGCAGGTAGGACGCCGGCGTGAAGAGTCCCGAGAACGAGGTCGACGTGTTCGGATCGAAGGCGTAGCGCTCGAGCCCGACACCGAAGAAGACCGTGTCGACTTCGCTGAACGGCACGCCGAAGCGGATCGAGGCGCCCTGGTTCACCAGCTTGTAGTCGCCGTCGATGTTGGTCGAATACGGGCGCGTGGTGGTGTGATAGACGCTGATCGTGCGCGAGATGCCGTCCTTCGTGAAGTACGGATCGGTGGTGGTCAGCGACAGCGTGCGGTTGTACTTGCTGGTGTTGACCTGCACGCCCAGGAAGTTGCCCGAACCGAAGACGTTCTCCTGCGAGATGCCGAAGGTGAGAGCCACCTTTTCCGCGCTCGAGTAGCCGGCGCCCAGCTGCAGGCTGCCGGTGGGCTTTTCCGCCACGTTGACGACCAGGTCGACCTGGTCGGGCGAGCCCGGGATTTCCTGGGTTTCGACGTTCACTTCGGTGAAGAAGCCCAGGCGGTCCACGCGGTCGCGCGAGAGCTTGATCTTGTCGCCGTCGTACCACGAGGCCTCGAACTGGCGGAACTCGCGCCGGATCACTTCGTCGCGCGTCTTGGCGTTGCCGCCCACCGCCACGCGGCGCACATAGACGCGGCGCGAGGGCTCGGCTTGCAGGGTCAGGGTGACGCGGTTGTTGACGCGGTCGATTTCCGGGCGTGCCTGCACGCGCGCGAACGCATAGCCGAAGGTGCCGAAATAGTCGGTGAAGGCCTTGGTGGTTTCGGTGACCTGCTCGCCGTTGTAGGGCTCGCCGGGCTTGATGGTCACGAGGGACTTGAACTCCTCGTCGCGGCCGAGATAGTTGCCGTCGAGCTTGACGCCGGCCACCACGAACTTCTCGCCTTCCGTGATGTTGACGGTCACCGACAGGTCCTTGCGGTCCGGCGAGATGGCGACCTGGGTCGAATCGATGCGGAACTCGAGGTAGCCGCGCGTGATGTAGTACGAGCGCAGCGTTTCGAGGTCGGCGTTGAGCTTGGAGCGCGAGTACTGGTTGGACTTGGTGTACCAGCTCATGAAGCCGCCGCTGTCCTGGTCGAACAGGCTCAGGAGCGTCGATTCGCTGAAGGCCTTGTTGCCGACCACGCGCACTTCGCGGATGCGTGCGGAATCGCCTTCGGTGACGGTGAACGTGAGATTGACGCGGTTGCGCTCGATGGGCGTGACCGTGGTCACGACCTGCGCGTTGTAGAGGCTGCGGCTCACGTACTGGCGCTTGAGCTCCTGCTCGGCGCGGTCGGCCAGCGCCTTGTCGTAGGGTCGGCCATCGGCCAGGCCCACTTCGCGCAGCGCCTTCTGGAGCGCGGCTTTGTCGAATTCCTTGGCGCCGACGAAATCGACGTCGGCAATGGTGGGACGCTCCTCGACGATCACCACCAGCACGTTGCCGTTGACGTCGATGCGCACATCCTTGAACAACCCCAGGTCGAACAGCGCACGGATGGCGGCCGATCCGCGCTCGTCGCTGTAGGTATCGCCCACTCGCAGCGGCAGCGATGCGAAGATCGTGCCGGGCTCGACGCGTTGGAGGCCCTCGACGCGAATGTCACGCACCGTGAAGGGCTCGACGGCCCAGGCTGCCGTGGCCGCCAACGCGCTGGCCACCACCGCGGCAACGCTACGCAGGCGAAAGCGACTGAAGTTTGTGTTCATCTGTGAATTGGGCCGGCGCGGAAAGGGCCGGCAGAAAGTTAACCAAAGAGCCGCGTGACGTCGTTGAAGAGCGCAACCGACATCATGACCAGCAGCAAAGCGACACCGCCGCGCTGAAGCCGTTCCATCCAGGCGTCAGAGACGCTCTTGCCGGTCAGGCCCTCCCAAAGATAATACATCAGGTGTCCCCCATCGAGGACCGGCAGCGGCATGAGATTGAGCACGCCAAGGCTCACGCTGATCAGTGCAAGGAACACCAGGTACTGGGTCAGCCCGAGGCTCGCGGACTTGCCGGCGTAGTCGGCAATCGTGAGCGGCCCGCTCAGATTCTTGAGCGAGGCTTCGCCGATCACCATCTTGCCCATCATGCGGACGGTCAGCGCCGACACCTCCCAGGTGCGCACGATGCCGCGCCAGACGCCGTCGATCGGGCCTTGGCGCACCGTCACCATTTCGGGAGGCGCACCGACATAGGCGCCGATGCGGCCGACCTTCGCGGCGCCCTCCTCGCGCAGTTCGGGCCTGACTTCCAATTCGATCGACTGGCTGCCGCGCTGCACCTGCCAGGTCTGCGTGCGCGGCTGGTCGCCATCGATCGAGGTGCGGATCGCCTCGCGCAGCTGCTGTCCATCGACGATGGGCACATTGCCGACGCTGCGGACCACATCGCCGCTGCGAAGGCCCGCGCGTTCTGCCGCGCTGCCGGCCATCACCTGGCCGATCTCGGGGCGCGTCAGCGGTGCGAGCACGCCGATCTTGCGGAACATCTGCGGGTCGGCGTCCTTGGCCTCCATGAGGCCGAGCGGCAGCACGACCTGGCGGCCGGGCCGGCCGCCCTCGCCCGCCACTTCGAGCGTCAGGTCGCGGCCGTCGAGCGCGCCGCGCGTCATGCGCCAGCGCAGGTCCTCGAACGACTGCACGGGCTCCAGCTCGCCTTCGAAGCCGGCGCGCGTGATGTGCTCGCCGCCGCGCAGGCCCGCCGCTTCCGCCAGCGATGCCGCCACCGGACGCGCCAGCTTGGCAACAGGCTCCTCGACCCCGATCCAGTTGACGGCCGTGTAGAGCACCACGGCGAGCAGCAGATTGGCAATGGGCCCGGCAGCGACGATGGCCGCGCGGGAGCGCAGCGGCTGCGTGTTGAAGGCGCGGTGCCGCTCCTCGGGCGCCACCGGCCCCTCGCGCTCGTCGAGCATCTTGACGTAGCCGCCGAAGGGAAACGCGCCGATGACGAACTCGGTTTCCTGCCCCGGATGCTGGCGCCTGGGCTGCCAGCGGTAGAGCGTCTTGCCGAAGCCCACCGAAAACCGCAGCACCTTGACGCCGCAGGCGACGGCAACGCGGTAGTGGCCGTATTCATGCACGGCGATCAGGAGGCCGAGTGCAACCACGAAAGCGATGACGGTAAGCATCCGGATCCTCTGTTGGCGGGAGTGTCAGGCCGCGAAGCGCAGCGCCGCGGCATTGGCCGCCGCCCGGGCGCTGGCGTCGAGCGCCAGCAGGTCGGCCAGCGATGCGGGCTTGGAGGGGCTGACGGTTTCCAAAGTTTCCATGTTGACCGCATGAATGCGGTCGAAGCGCAGGCGCCGATCAAGAAAGGCCTCGACCGCGACTTCATTGGCGGCATTGAGCACCGCCGTGGTCCCCGGCGCCGCGCGCAGCGCATGCCAGGCCAGGCCGAGCCCTGGAAACAGCGCCGCATCGGGCGCGTCGAAGCTCAGCGACGCCATCCGGCGGAAATCCAGCCGCGCCGCGCCGCTCTCGATGCGCTCGGGCCAGGCCAGTCCGACCGCGATGGGCACCCGCATGTCGGGCGTTCCCAGTTGGGCAATGACCGATGCATCGGTGAACTGGACCATCGAATGCACCACGCTCTGGGGATGGATCACCACCTCGATCTGCTCGGGCAGCACGCCGAACAGATGGCGCGCCTCGATCACCTCGAGCGCCTTGTTCATCATGGTGGCGGAATCGACCGAGATCTTGCGGCCCATGACCCAGTTCGGATGCGCGCAGGCCTGCTCGGGCGTGACCGTGCCCAGCGTGTCGGGCGCGCGCGTGCGGAACGGGCCGCCCGATGCCGTGAGAATGATCTTGTCGATGCGGCGCGGCCAGGTCGACGGATCTTCGGGCAGCGACTGGAAGATGGCCGAGTGTTCGCTGTCGATCGGCAGCAGCGTGGCACCGCCTTCGCGCACGGTGCGCATGAAGAGCTCGCCGCCGACCACCAGCGCCTCCTTGTTGGCCAGCAGGAGCCGCTTGCCGGCGCGCGCCGCGGCCAGGCAGGGCCCGAGGCCGGCCGCCCCCACGATGGCCGCCATCACGGCATCGACCTCTTCGTGGGATGCTATTTTTTCAATAGCATCGCCGCCACTCAGGACGGTAGTCTTGAGATTGTTCTGTTCTATCTTTTCGGCCAGCAGCGCCGCATGCGGCGCGCTCGCCATGACCGCATAGCGCGGCGAAAACCGCGCGCACTGCGCCAGCAGCTCGTCGACCTTGGTCGACGCGGAAAGCGCGAAGACCTCGAAACGCTCCGGGTGCCGCGAAATGACATCGAGCGTGCTGACGCCGACCGATCCGGTCGAGCCCAGCACCGTGATGCGTTGTTTGGGTGTGTTCACAGGAAAGCCAGCATCATTGCAATGGGAAGCGCCGGCAAGAGGGCATCCACGCGGTCGAGCACGCCGCCGTGGCCCGGCAGCAGGCTGCTGCTGTCCTTGGCGCCGGCACTGCGCTTGATCAGCGATTCGACGAGGTCGCCCACGACGCTGATGGCGGCGAGAAACAGCACGCCGACCAGCAGCAGCCACCAGCCGCGCTCGTACAGCCGGGTGTAGAGGCTGGCCACCGTCGCGCCGGCGGCCCTGTCGGCCCACACCCACGCAAAGGCCAGCACCACGACGCCCGCCATGCCGCCCCACACGCCTTCCCAGCTCTTGCCGGGGCTGATGGCGGGCGCGAGCTTGCTGCGCGTGAACTTGAGGCCGAAGGCGCGGCCCGCGAAGTACGCGAAGACGTCCGCCACCCAGACCAGCACGAGGATCGACAGCAGGAAGTTGATGCCGACCATGCGCGCCTGCACGGCCGCGAGCCACGCCACCCAGAGTGCCAGCAGCCCGCCCACCAGCCGCAGCCCGCGGGGAATGCGGGGCCAGCCCGGCACGGCCACACGCAGCAGCGCGGCACCGCCGAGCACCCAGGCCGCACTGGCCAGCAGCCACATGAGCAGCAGCGATCGATCGAGCAGCCCGAGCCACCAGGAGAGCGCACACAGCGCCACGGTTTCCACGCCGAGGAAGACCGACAGCCGCTGGCCATAGCCGTTGAGGCGGCCCCACTCCCATGCCCCGGCACCGATCAGCACCAGCATCACGCAGGCAAAGGGAACGTGCGACGGGTAGAAGAGCGCCGGCAGCAGGATCGCCAGCAGGACGATGGCCGTGAGGATGCGTTGTTTGAGCATGCGCTGGAGGGTCGGACCGTGAGGCCCTCAGGCCAACTGGCGATCGGGTGCGGAGCCGCTGCCGGCCGTGAGTTGTGCGGAGGTCTTGCCGAAGCGGCGCTCGCGCGCCTGGAAGGCGGCGATTCCCGCATCCAGTTCGGCCTGGTCGAACTCGGGCCAGAGCTTGTCGCTGAAGAAAAGCTCCGCGTAGGCGCTTTGCCACAGCAGGAAGTTCGACAGGCGCTGCTCGCCGCCGGTGCGGATGAGAAGGTCGGGATCGGGCACGTGCGCGAGAGCCATGGCGCGGTCGAGATTCGCTTCGGTGAGCGCCTCGCCCTGCTCGGCCAGCCTGGCCGCGGCGCGGGCAATGTCCCAGCGGCCACCGTAGTTGAAGCAGACGTTCAGGATCAGCTTGGTGTTCTGCGCGGTGGCGCTCTCGGCGTCGACCAGGCCCTGCACCATTTTCTTGGAGAGCCCGGCGCGCTCGCCGACGAAATGCAGCTGCACGCCGTCGCGGCTCAGCTTGGGCACTTCGCGCGCGAGTGCGCCCACCATGATTTCCATCAGGCCCGAAACTTCTTCGGGCGGACGGTTCCAGTTCTCCGACGAAAAGGCGAAGACCGTGAGAATGCCCACCCCGCGGTCGACACAGGCCTTGACGCAGCGCCTGAGCGACTCGACGCCCTGCTTGTGCCCCGCCACGCGAGGCAGGAATCGCCGCGTGGCCCAGCGTCCGTTGCCATCCATGACGATGGCAATGTGGTGGGGAATCTGCAGCGAAGACGAGGCCATGCGCAGCCTCAAACGGCCATGATCTCCGCTTCCTTGGCCGCGACCAGGCGGTCGATTTCCGCGATGTGGCGGTCCGTGACCTTCTGGATCTCGGCTTCGGCGCGCTTCTGGTCGTCCTCGGAGGCGAGCTTTTCCTTCACCAGCTTCTTGACCGATTCGTTCGCATCGCGGCGCAGGTTGCGCGTGGCGATCTTGGCGCTTTCGCCTTCGTTGCGGACCAGCTTGGTCATTTCCTTGCGGCGCTCCTCGCTCATCGCGGGAAGCGGCACGCGGATCAGGTCGCCCATGGAGGCCGGGTTCAGGCCCAGGTCGCTTTCGCGGATGGCCTTCTCGATCTTGGCGCCCATGCCCTTTTCCCAGGGCTGCACGCTGATCGTGCGCGAGTCGAGCACCGACACATTGGCCACCTGGCTCAGCGGAACCTGCGAGCCGTAGTACTCGACGTGGATCGAGTCGAGCAGCGCCGAATTCGCACGGCCGGTACGGATCTTGGTGAGGTTGTTCTGGAACGCGGCAAGCGACTGATTCATCTTGGCATCGGTCGCACTGCGGATTTCTGCAATGGTGGGGGTCGTCATCTCAAATTACTCCTCAGGCATGCACCAGCGTGCCTTCGTCCTCGCCCATGACGACGCGCTTGAGCGCGCCGTTCTTGAAGATCGAGAACACCTTGATCGGCAGCTTCTGGTCGCGGCACAGCGCAAAGGCCGTGGCGTCCATGATGCCGAGATTCTGCGCGATTGCCTCGTCGAAAGTGAGCGTCGAATAGCGCGTTGCGTCCGGATGGGTCTTCGGATCGGCGGAATATACGCCGTCGACCTTGGTGGCCTTGAGCACCAGCTCGGCACCGATTTCGGCACCGCGCAGCGCGGCGGCCGTGTCGGTGGTGAAGAACGGATTGCCGGTGCCCGCGGCAAACACCACGACCTTGCCCTCTTCGAGGTACTGCAGCGCCTTGGGCCGCACGTAGGGCTCGACCACCTGCTCGATGGCGATGGCGGACATGACGCGCGCCACCAGCCCCTGCTTGTTCATGGCGTCGGCCAGGGCCAGCGAATTCATGACGGTGGCCAGCATGCCCATGTAGTCGGCCGTGGCGCGATCCATGCCCACCGAGCCTCCCGCAACGCCGCGGAAGATGTTGCCGCCGCCGATCACGACGGCGACTTCCACACCCATGTTCACCACTTCGGCCACCTCTTCGACCATGCGGACGATGGTGGCGCGGTTAATACCAAAGGCATCGTCTCCCATCAACGCCTCACCCGACAGCTTCAACAAGATTCGCTTGTGGGCTGGGCGGGGATCAGACATGGGCAATTTCCTTACTTGGGTTGGCGGGGGCGAGTGTAGAACGAGGCGGTGAAAAAGCGGCGGCACACACGCGTGCACCTCCGCTTTGGGGCGTAACAGTTTTTACGCGGCGGCCTTGGCGGCAGCCACCTGGGCTGCAACTTCGGCGGCAAAGTCGTCGACCTTCTTTTCGATGCCTTCGCCGACCACATACAGGGTGAAGCCCTTGATGCTGGTGTTGGCGGCCTTGAGCATCTGCTCGACGGTCTGCTTGTCGTTCTTCACGAACGGCTGGTTGTGCAGCGAGACTTCCTTGAGGTACTTCTGCACGCCGCCTTCGATGCGCTTGGCAACGATCTCGGCCGGCTGCGGCTTCTTGCCTTCGGCTTCGGCCGTCTTGCGGTCTTCCTCGGCCTTGCCGGCGGCCACTGCGCGCTCTTTTTCGATCAGGTCGGCAGGCACGTCCGATGCCTGGATGGCGACCGGCTTCATGGCGGCGATGTGCATCGCCACATCCTTGGCCGAGGTGTCGTCGCCTTCGAACTCGACCATCACGCCGATGCGCGTGCCGTGCAGGTACGAAGCCAGCTTGCCGTTGCCGGCAAAGTGCTTGAAGCGGCGGAAGCTCATGTTCTCGCCGATCTTGCCGATCAGGCCCTTGCGCACGTCCTCGAGCGTGGGGCCGAAGCCGTCCTGCTCATAGGGCAGCGCGCCGAGCGCGGCGATGTCCGCGGGGTTGTGCTTGGCGACCAGCATCGCGGCAGCGTTGGCCATGGCCAGGAAGCTGTCGTTCTTGGTGACGAAGTCGGTTTCGCAATTGATCTCGATCATGCCGCCGGCAGCGCCGTCGACGAACGCCGTGACCACGCCTTCGGCGGTGATGCGGCCCGATGCCTTGCCAGCCTTGTTGCCGAGCTTGATGCGCAGCAGCTCTTCGGCCTTTTCCATGTTGCCGTCGGCCTCGGTCAGGGCCTTCTTGCATTCCATCATCGGCGCGTCGGTCTTTGCGCGCAGTTCGCCGACCATGCTTGCGGTGATTGCAGCCATTGTTCTATCTCCGTGTCCAAAAAATCAGATTAAAAAAAAGGGGCACCAAGCCCCTTCTTCAGGCGCGTGAGAGCACTCGATCAGGCCGAGGCGCCCTCTTCGACTTCGACGAATTCATCGCTGCCTTCGGCAATGGCCTTGACCACGTCGCCGGTGGCGCTGTTGCGGCCTTCGATGATCGCGTCGGCGATGCCGCGGGCGTAGAGCGTGACGGCCTTCGACGAGTCGTCGTTGCCCGGGATCACGTAGTCGATGCCTTCGGGCGAGTGGTTGGAGTCGACCACGCCGATCAGCGGGATGCCCAGCTTCTTGGCTTCGGCCACGGCGATCTTGTGGAAGCCCACGTCGATCACGAAGATGGCGTCGGGCAGCGCGGTCATGTCCTGGATGCCGCCGATGTCTTTCTCGAGCTTCTCGATTTCACGGGTGAAGGTGAGCTGCTCTTTCTTGCTCAGGCTGTCGAGGCCGGCTTCCTGCTGGGCCTTCATGTCCTTCAGGCGCTTGATCGAGGTCTTGACCGTCTTGAAGTTGGTCAGCATGCCGCCGAGCCAGCGGGTGTCGACGAAAGGCACGCCGGCGCGGCGGGCTTCGGCAGCCACGATTTCACGGGCCTGGCGCTTGGTGCCGACCATCAGGATCGTGCCGCGGTTGGCGGTGAGCTGCTTGGCGTACTTCATCGCGTCCTGGAACATCGGGAGCGACTTTTCCAGGTTGATGATGTGAATCTTGTTGCGATGGCCGAAGATGAACGGGGCCATCTTGGGGTTCCAGAAGCGGGTTTGGTGACCGAAGTGGACACCGGCTTCCAGCATTTCGCGCATGGTGGTAGACATTGAAAATTACTCCAAAGGTTGGGTCTAAAATCCAGCCCGTTTTGTGCTTCCTTCGAATGGAATCACAACACCTTGATTGGGCCGGTTTGCGGATGTGTTTGGCTGGGTGCGACGAAAGCCGTCACATGTTCAGCGAAACCCAAAGAGTATAGCACGGCCCTCTCTCGCCCTTTCTCCTTGCCCCACCCCGGAACCGAGCCGTCCGCGCCCTCGCAGCCCACCCATGAACGACCTCCACGCCACCCGTCTGAATCTTCTGGCAGGTGGCACCGATGCATGCACCGAAACGGAGCGCGCCATCGGCATCGCCCAGTCCCCGGCCTGCCGCCACGTGTTCACCCGCACGCTGTTCGACGAAGCCCGCCGGCAGGTCGCCGGTTCGGCGCCGCAAAGCCGGCTCGCCGGGCTCGCCTTCACCGCCAAGGACCTGTTCGACATCGAGGGGCAGCCGACCCCGGCGGGCTCCATGGTGCTCTCGCATGCGCCGGCCGCCAAGGCCGATGCCGTGGCTGTGGCGCGACTGCGCGCCGCGGGCGGCGTGCTGGCGGGCCGCACCAACATGACGGAATTCGCCTTTTCCGGCGTGGGCGTCAACCCGCACCACGGCACGCCGGCCAACGCCAGCGATGCGACCACGCCGCGCATCCCGGGCGGTTCGTCCTCCGGCGCCGCCGTGTCGGTCGCCACCGGGGCGGCCTTCATCGGCCTGGGCTCCGACACCGGCGGCTCGATCCGCATTCCGGCCGCGCTGAACGGGATCGTGGGTTTCAAGAGCACCGCCCGGCTGGTGCCGGCCCAGGGCGCGCTGCCGCTGTCGACCACGCTCGACACCGTCTGCGCCATGACGCGCTCGGTGCGGGATGCCATCACCGCGCATGAAGTCCTCGCGGCACGCCGCGTGACCGCCGGTGCGGCCTTGCTGGGCGCATACCGGCTTGCCGTCGTGAAGAACGTGTTCCTGGACGGCATCGAGCCCGCGGTGGCCCGCGCCTTCGAAGATGCGCTGCAAACACTGCGCGATGGCGGTGCCCGGATCGAGGAAATCGAGCTGCCGGAACTCGCGCAGTTGCAGGCCATCAACGCCACGGGCGGTTTCTCGGCGGCCGAGTCCTACGCCTGGCACCGGCTGCTGCTCGAGCGCAGCGGCGCCGGCTACGATCCTCGCGTGGTGCAGCGCATCCTCAAGGGTGCCACCATGAAGGCGCACGAATACATCGATCTCGTGCACGCCCGCCATGACTGGATCACCCGCGTCGAGGCGGCGCTGTCGCCCTTCGATGCGGTGCTGTCGCCCACCGTGCCGATCACCGCGCCCGCCATTGCGAGCGTTGCGCCGGGCGCCGAGCGCGACGACGAATTCTTCCGCATCAATGCGCTCTTGCTGCGCAACCCGTCGATCGTCAACATGCTCGACGGCTGCGCCATCTCGCTGCCCTGCCATGCCGCCGGCGAACTGCCGGTGGGCCTGATGCTGTGGCATGCCGCGCTGCATGACGACGCCGTCCTGGCGGTCGCCCTGCAAGCAGAAAAAGCGCTGCAAAAACAATAGCCTCGCGCACCGATCGACGGGCGGCGGCCATCTCTTCTTACTCAAAAATTCAATGAAAATCGCGATCGTGGGCGCCGGCATCATCGGCGTCACAACCGCCTGGGAACTGGTTTCGGACGGCCATGAAGTTTCCGTGTTCGAGCGCCGCGGCGCCGCCGCCGAAGAATCCAGTTTTGCGAATGCGGGGGTGGTCGCGCCGGGCTACGTCACGCCCTGGGCGGCGCCGGGCATGCGCGCCAAGGTGCTGCGCTCGCTGCTGTCGCCGCACGGCGCCATCAAGCTGCGCTGGCCGCTCAATTCGCGCGACCTCGGCTGGATGTCGCGCTGGCAGAAGGCCTGCAAGCTCGAAACCTACCTGGCCAACCGCGCCCGCATGCAGCGCCTCGCGTTCTACAGCCGCACCCGGCTGCACGAAGTGACCGAAGCACGCGAACTGAGCTACGAACGCAGCGACGGCTACCTCGTGCTGCTGCGCTCCAAGCGCGAGAAAAAACTGGTCCAGCCGGGCCTCGAGGTGCTGCGCGCGACCGGCAGCGTCTTCAAGGAGGTCGATGCCGACGAGGCCCGCCGGATCGAACCCGCGCTCAACACCGACACGGAGCTCGCAGGCGCCATCCACCTGCCCGAGGACGAAGTGGCCAACTGCCGCCAGTTCGCGCTGCTTCTCAAGTGGGAAGCCGAAGCGCTCGGCGCCCAGTTCCATTTCAATTGCGACATCGCGCCGATCCACCGCGCGGCGCCCACCTCCATTTCGCTCGCGAGCGGCTCGCAGCCGCTGCGCTTCGATGCGGTGGTGGTGTGCGCCGGTCTTGCCTCGGCCACGCTGCTGCGGCCGCTCGGCTTGCGGATTCCGCTGGCGCCGGTGTACGGCCATTCGATCAGCGCGCCAATCCGCGAATCGCTCAACGCGCCGCGCAGCGCCGTGATGGACGAACGCTACAAGGTTGCGATCTCGCGCCTGGGCCAGCGCGTGCGCGTGGCCGGCGGCGCCGAGATCGGCGGCTCCCTGAGCTCCATGAATGCGTCCGCCGTGCAAACGCTCTACAAGGTGCTGCACGACTGGTTTCCGGGCGCCGCAACGCTGCAGTCGGGCGTGCAGCAATGGAAGGGCGCGCGCCCGATGCTGCCCGACGGTCCGCCGGTGCTTGGTGCCAGCGGCGTGCCGGGCGTCTGGCTCAATCTGGGCCACGGCTCGAGCGGATGGGCGCTGTCGTGCGGCAGCGCACGCGTGGTGGCCGACCTGATCGGCGGCCGCGACGCGGGCGTCGACCTCGAAGGCCTCGGCGTCGAGCGGCTCGTCCAGTAGGCACGACGGCGGCTGCGCAGCCGCAGCTTCAGGCGGGCAGAATCGGCCCATGCAACGCATCACGCCTGCCACCGCCTGCGGCCTGTTCGACATTGCGGCAACACGTCGCATCGAACAGAAAGCGGCCGCCGCCCTGCCTCCTCATGCGCTGATGCAGCGCGCGGGCCTGGCCGTGGCGCGCCTCGCGATGGCGCTGGCGCCGCATGCGCGGACGATCTGGATCGCCTGCGGACCGGGCAACAACGGCGGCGACGGCTTCGAAGCTGCTGCGCAGCTGCAGCAGCGCGGCTTCCTGCCGATCGTGACCTTCGC
Organism: Variovorax sp. V116; assembly: GCF_041154435.1. Taxonomy (NCBI): domain Bacteria; kingdom Pseudomonadati; phylum Pseudomonadota; class Betaproteobacteria; order Burkholderiales; family Comamonadaceae; genus Variovorax; species Variovorax sp. V116. The sequence continues at coordinate 2,620,167 of NZ_AP028661.1, read as the reverse complement.
GGGCGATGAAAACCGGCTGCCGCCGGATGCCGGCGCCTCGCTGCAACGGGCCCGCGATGCCGGCGTGATCTTCGCGCCGGAGCCGCCTGCGGGCTGCGAGCTGGCGATCGACGCGCTGCTCGGCATCGGGTCGAGCCGACCGCCCGCGAATGCCATGGCCGATTGGTTGCGGCGGATGCATGCGATGGCCGCGCCGGTACTCAGCGTCGATGTGCCCTCCGGCCTGAATGCCGACACCGGCGTTTCGAGCGCCGCGCCTCATCCGGGTGCTCTTTCGTCCCGCTTCTGCCTGAGCTTCCTGACCCTCAAGCCCGGCCTGTTCACGGCGCAGGGCCGCGATGCGGCGGGCACGGTCTGGTTCGACGACCTGGGCTGCAGCAGCGCCGGTGAGCCGCCGGTCGCGCGCCTGGCGGGCGCACCGGCGGATACCCCGCGCAGCCACGCCTCGCACAAGGGCAGCTATGGCGATGTCGCGGTGATCGGCGGCGCATCCGGCATGGCGGGCGCCGCGCTGCTGGCCGGCTCCGCCGCGCTGCATGCGGGCGCGGGCCGCGTGTTCGTCGGCCTGCTCGACGCGAGCGCGGCCCCGGTCGACCTGGCGCAACCCGAGCTGATGCTGCGTGACGCCAGGTCGCTCGATCTCTCGGGCATGACGGCGGTCTGCGGATGCGGCGGCGGCACGGACATCCGCGCGGTGCTGCCGCGCGTGCTGGCGACGGCGGCCGCGCTGGTGCTCGACGCCGATGCATTGAACGCCATCGCAGTCGACGGCGCGCTGCAGGCCCAGTTGGCATCGCGTGCGCGGCGCGGCAGGCCGACGGTGATCACTCCGCATCCGCTCGAGGCCGCGCGTCTGCTGGACTGCGCGGCGGCCGACATCCAGGCCGACAGGCTCGCAGCCGCCCGCAAGCTCGCATCGCGCTACGGCGTGGTCGCCGTGCTCAAGGGATCGGGAACGGTGATTGCCGAAGGCGGCGGCACGCCGCCGGTGCTCAACCTGACCGGCAACGCGAAGCTCGCAACCGCCGGCACCGGCGACGTGCTCGCGGGAATGATCGGCGCCGCACTGGCGGCGCAGCGGCCGCCGTTCGAGGCGGCGCGCGAAGCCGTCTGGCGCCACGGCCGCATGGCCGACGCCTGGCCGGCCGGCGCGCCGCCGCTGACGGCCGGCGCACTGGCGCGCCAGGCGCCCTGCTGACGGGTTCTAGCCGCGCCCGACGAAGGGCATCTTCGTCGCCATGACCGTATGGAACAGCACGTTGGCCTCCAGTGGCAGGTTCGCCATGTAGAGCACCGACTGGCCCACGATCTTCACGTCCATCAGCGGCTCGATCGCGAGCTCGCCGTTGGCTTGCGGCACGCCCTTGGCCATGCGCGCGGCCAGTTCCGTCATGGCGTTGCCCACGTCGATCTGGCCGACCGCGATGTCGTACTTGCGCCCGTCGAGCGAAGCGGTCTTGGTGAGGCCCTCGACCGCATGCTTGGTCGCGGTGTAGGCCGCGGAATTGGGCCGCGGCGCGGTGGCCGAGATGGAGCCGTTGTTGATGATGCGGCCGCCGCGCGGCGTTTGCGCCTTCATCGTGCGGAACGCCTGCTGGATGCAGAAGAACATGCCGCTCAGGTTGATGTCGACCACGCCGCGCCACTGCTCGGGCGTCCAGTCTTCGAACGGCCCCGGCGGATTGCCCACGCCGGCGTTGTTGAACAGCAGGTCGACCCGGCCGAAGCGCTCCACCGCGGCGGCGAACAGCGCCTGCACCGATTGCGCATTGGCCACGTCGGTGGGCACTGCGAAGGCGCGCGCACCGGCGCCGGACTCTTCCGCCACCTGTTCCAGCGGCTCGAGGCGGCGCCCCGCCAGGGTCACGCTCCAGCCGTCGGCCAGCAGCGCCAGCGCCGCAGCGCGGCCGATGCCGGTGCCGGCGCCCGTGACGATCGCAATGCGGCCCTTGTTGTTTTCCACGCTCATGCTCGTTGTCTCCTTCTCGGTTTGTCTGTATGGATGGGATGCAATGCTGCGGCGCGCATCATGCGCGCCGCGGCTTGCGGCCCTTCATCTTGTTGGCGGCCTTCTTGACGGCCGACTTGAAAGCCTGCATTGCCGACTGGGGGCCCGCCGCCGCGACGGTCGCGCTGCGCTCGACGCGCTGCTCGGACACGGCTTCGGCCTTGTGGCGCGAACTGCGCTTGGCCGATGCCTTGACCGGCACGCCGGCCGGGGCTGCGCCCTTGTCCTTCATGGCGCGCGTGGTGAGGTCTTCGCCCTCGCGCACCAGGCGGAAATCGATCTTGCGCCCGTCCAGGTCGACACGGCTCACCTGCACCCGCACGCGGGTGCCGATGGCGTAGCGAATGCCGGTGCGCTCGCCGCGCAGTTCCTGGCGCATCTCGTCGAACTTGAAGTATTCGCCGCCGAGTTCGGTGATGTGCACCAGCCCCTCGACGTACATCGCATCGAGCGTCACGAAGATGCCGAATGTGGTGGCCGCGGTGACGACGCCGCCGTACTCTTCGCCAAGGTGCTCGCGCATGTACTTGCACTTGAGCCAGGCTTCGACGTCGCGGCTGGCTTCGTCGGCGCGGCGCTCGTTGGCGCTGCAATGCAGGCCGGCCGCTTCCCAGGCCAGCACTTCCTTGGTCGGCGCGACGGTGGCTTTCTGCGGCTTGGTGGTCGGCGCCTTCACGCGCGAAGCCAGCCGCTTGGCGAGCTTGGCATGCGCCTCGCCCGGCGTCGGCAGCATCGGCAGCTGGTAGCGCGTCTTGCCAAGAATGGCCTTGATCACGCGGTGCACCAGCAGGTCGGGGTAGCGCCGGATCGGGCTCGTGAAGTGCGTGTAGGCCTCGTACGCCAGGCCGAAATGGCCGCTGTTGATGGGCGTGTAGATCGCCTGCTGCATCGAGCGCAGCAGCATGGTGTGGATCTGCTGCGCGTCGGGGCGCTCCTTGGTGGCTTCGGCAATCGCCTGGAACTCGCCGGGACGCGGATCGTCGGTGATGCTCAAGCCCACGCCCATGGCCTTCAGGTAGCCGCGCAGGATTTCCTTCTTCTCGGGCGTCGGGCCTTCGTGCACGCGGAACAGGCCCGGGTGCTTGCCTTCGGCGATGAAGTCGGCGCTGCACACGTTGGCCGCGAGCATGGCTTCTTCGATGAGGCGGTGCGCCTCGTTGCGCGTGCGGGGCACGATCTTCTCGATGCGGCCCGCGTCGTCGCAGATGATCTGCGTCTCGGTGGTTTCGAAGTCGACCGCGCCGCGCTTGCCGCGCTGCTTGAGCAGCGCCTTGTAGACGTCGGCCAGGTTCAGCAGGTCCTTGACGCGGTCCTTGCGCTTGGCAGCCTCGGGGCCGCGCGTGTTGCCAAGAATGGCGGCCACTTCGGTGTACGTGAAGCGCGCATGGCTGAACATCACGGCCGGGTAGAACTGGTAGGCGTAGATCTCGCCGTCGGCGGCCACGAGCATGTCGCACACCATGCACAGGCGCTCGACCTCGGGGTTGAGCGAGCACAGGCCGTTCGAGAGCTTCTCGGGCAGCATCGGAATCACGCGGCGCGGAAAGTAGACGCTGGTCGCGCGGTCGTAGGCATCGATGTCGATGGCCGAGCCGGTCTGCACATAGGCGCTGACGTCGGCAATGGCCACCAGCAGGCGCCACCCCTTGCCGCGGCCGACCTTGGCGGGCTCGCAGTACACGGCGTCGTCGAAGTCGCGCGCGTCCTCGCCGTCGATGGTGACCAGCGGAACGTCGGTCAGGTCGATGCGCCCCTTCTTGTCGGCGGGGCGAACCTTCTCGGGCAGCGCCTTGGCTTCGGCGAGGCAGGCCTCGGAAAACTCGTGCGGCACGCCGTACTTGCGCACCGCAATCTCGATCTCCATGCCGGGGTCGTCGATCTCGCCCAGCACTTCCTTCACGCGCCCGACCGGCTGGCCGAACAGCGCCGGCGGCTCGGTGAGCTGCACCACGACCACCTGCCCCACCTTGGCGGGGCCGGTGGCGCCCTTTGGAATCAGGACGTCCTGTCCGTAGCGCTTGTCTTCGGGCGCGACGAGCCAGACGCCGCCTTCATGCAGCAGGCGGCCGATGATCGGCTGCTCGGGGCGCTCGACGATTTCGACCACCCGCCCCTCGGGACGTCCGCGCCGATCCTGCCGCACCACGCGCGCCTTGACACGGTCCTTGTGCAGCACTGCACGCATCTCGTTCGGGGGCAGATAGATGTCGGCTTCGCCGTCGTCGCGCTGCACGAAACCGTGTCCGTCGCGATGCCCTTGAACAGTTCCTTCAAATTCATCCAGCAGACCGCTGGAAGTGCCATTATTTTTGATATGATTCTCTCTTTCCTGAAATTCAAAACATAACTGCTTCGGCAGCTATGTGGGCCCAGATGGCGGAATTGGTAGACGCACTAGTTTCAGGTACTAGCGAGTAACATCGTGGAGGTTCGAGTCCTCTTCTGGGCACCACCCCTACCAAGCTGAAACCCCTGTGAATCATCGATTTACAGGGGTTTTTTCTTTTCCCTGGGAACATGATCGAGGGATGTTCTCCCTCACGGATGCCGATCGCGGCCAAGCTTGGCCGCACCGACGGTTGTGTGCCGCGTTCGCGCACGGCGTCGTGATCCTGAAGCGGAACATTCTGCGAAGCGCTTGTCGGCGGCACGGATTCGAACAAATGGAACGGGCTTCGTCTCATGGAATGATGCAGCAACCCGCTCCTGAAGAAGCGGCTTTCCACCATTCTGACGCAGTACATCGACGAATGATCGCGCAGAGTCTCGAGAAGCAGAGCAACCGAATCAATAACACCGTGTTGGCAGTAGAGGTGAACCGCACAACCCAAGCCGATGAGCGCGGTATGGGCTCGCAGCAGTGGATCGCCGGCGGATCTGCGTGGGTTGCGACGGCTTTGAAGCCGAGGTGCACCTTAACACGCGAAGCAATGCACCGGTTCGACAGCGTGTGAGCATGGCCATTTTCCAACGCATCAGGCAATGGGCGTCGCGCATCAAGCGCGATGGCGTGACCCTGTGGTTCGCCTACCGCCATCCGGGCACGCCCTGGTTCGCCAAGCTGCTCGCGGCCTTCGTCGTCGCCTATGCGCTGAGCCCGATCGACCTCATCCCGGATTTCATTCCCGTTCTGGGCTACCTCGACGACGCCTTGCTGCTGCCCGGCCTGATCTGGCTGAACATCCGGCTCATTCCGGCCGATGTACTCGAGGAATGCCGCCAGCGCGCCGACCTGTGGATGAAGGAGCAGGGCGCGAAGCCCCGAAGCATTGCGGGGGCCGTGCTCGTCCTGGCGGTCTGGATCGGTGCTGGTGCTGCGCTCTGGGCCTGGTTCGGCAGGCAAAAGTAGGCCGTCAATGGCGGCAACAACTCTCGACATCGTGAATTTTACTGTATATTTGTACAGTCTTTTCACAAAGGATAACCGCCATGTCGAGATCCGAACCCATCACCTCCCCTGCTCGCAACCATGCGCTGGCCGAAGCACTGGCATGGATTTCAAAGTTCGCACATGCATGGAAGGCCATCGAGCCGGCACCTCATTCGCTGAGCATCGATGGATTCATCATCTGGGGCCCTGTGCTCTATGAGAAACACCGCAACGAGGACCCCGTGGAACTCGCGGCACGGCTGTACGGCCAGTCGGGCGAGTATTCCAGGTACCTGTATCCAGGCCATCCGCCCAAGAGCAAGGATGCACTGCCGACTTTCGGCTCCGACGTGTAGCAAAAGTCACACTTTCACGTCAAAAACGATTCAAAAGGTAACTTGAATGCGTACACAAGGTTACGTTTGATTTGAAAATATCAAATTTAGCGGAGACCATTGTGATCACAGCATTCACCTTGTTAGTCGGCATGTTCCTCGGGGCGTTGTTCATGAGCCTCCTGGTCGTTTCTCGCTCGGATGACTGAGAAGAAGAACGGCCGGGCCCTTGCAGCCCTGTCCATGCCCATCGAAAAGCCCGCTCGCAGCGGGCTTTTCCTTTTCTTGAACTACGTCAGCAGGTTCGACTTGGGCCTGCGATTGCTCTCGATCGAATAGATCGCCGGCTTGTCCTGCTCGGTCTTCGTAGCCGCCGCCTCGCTGCTGGGAGCTGGTAGCGGATAGACCTCGCCGGAAAGGCGCTTCACACGCTCCGCATACATCTTGGCCAGGGCCGCGTGATGCTCCGCTGCAGCCTGGTGCTCGAGACGCGCCATCTGGGCTTCGTGAAGCAGCGTGGCAGCCCTTTTGAGATGAAGGCTGGATCCGGATTGAAAGAGCTGGAAGAACATGGGACCTCCTGGAGAACACAAGCCGCCACGTTCAAATGCCCGGGTGCATGCGTCTGTAGGCGTACAACTTTTTCGCCTGTCGCTCAGTCCGTGGTTCGCAAGTCGGCGATCGCCGCCTTGCTCTCTCTTGCTCTCGCCAGGATGGCGACGGTTCAGATCGGCAGCGCGATCAGGTCGTGGCCCTCGGCGCCCACGATGCGGGCCCGCGTGAATTCACCCACCTTGAGCGTCTTGCTGATCTTCTCGGGCGGCAGCAGGCGCACGGTGCCGTCGATCTCGGGGGCGTCGGCGTAGGTGCGGCCCACGCCGCCCTTGCGCCCCATGCCGGGTGCCGAGTCCACCAGCACCTGCATGGTTGCACCGATGCGCTGGCGCAGCTTGGCGATCGACACCGCTTCGGCCACTTCCATGAAGCGGGCGCGGCGCGCTTCACGCTCCGCCGGCGGCAGCATGCCGGGGATGTCGTTGGCGGTGGCGCCTGCCACAGGGCTGTAGGCGAAGCATCCGGCGCGGTCGATCTGCGCCTCGCGGATGAAGTCGAGCAAGTGCTCGAACTCCTGCTCGGTTTCGCCAGGGAAGCCCGCGATGAAGGTGCTGCGGATCACCAGCTCGGGGCAGACCTCGCGCCACCGCGCCAGGCGCTCCAGGTTCTTCTCGCCGCTGGCCGGCCGCTTCATGCGCTTGAGCACGTCGGGGTGGCTGTGCTGCAGCGGCACATCGAGGTAAGGCAGCACCTGGCCGCTGGCCATCAGCGGAATGATCTCGTCCACGCTCGGATACGGATACACATAGTGGAGCCGGACCCAGGCGCCATAAGGCTCGGCAATTTCGCCCAGCGTGCGCACCAGTTCGAGCATGCGCGTCTTGACCGGCTTGCCGTCCCAGAAGCCGGTGCGGTACTTGACGTCCACGCCATAGGCCGAGGTGTCCTGGCTGATCACCAGCAGTTCCTTCACGCCGCCTTCGAACAGGGCCTTGGCCTCGCCGAGCACGTCGCCGACCGGCCGCGACACCAGGTCGCCGCGCATCGAGGGAATGATGCAGAAGGTGCAGCGGTGGTTGCAGCCTTCGCTGATCTTCAGATAGGCATAGTGCCGCGGCGTGAGCTTGAGGCCCGCGATGCCGAAGGTGTTGGGCACCAGGTCGACGAACGGGTCGTGCGGCTTCGGCAGGTTGGCGTGGACCGCGTCCATCACTTCCTGCGTGGCATGCGGACCGGTCACGGCCAGCACGCTCGGATGCATTTGCCGCACCAGGTTGCCGCCCTGGTCGCCGGTCTTGGCGCCCAGGCAGCCCGTGACGATCACGCGGCCGTTTTCCGCCAGCGCCTCGCCGATGGTGTCCAGGCTTTCCTTCACGGCATCGTCGATGAAGCCGCAGGTGTTGACGATCACCAGGTCGGCGCCCTCGAAGGTCTTGGCCGTTTGGTAGCCCTCGGCGCTCAGCTGGGTCAGGATCAGTTCGGAATCGGTCAGGGCCTTGGGGCAGCCCAGGCTCACAAAGCCGACTTTGGGGGCGGCCGTCGTGGCGGCACGTTCGGGGGAGGCAACTTCGCTCATATATGCCCCTATTGTCCCAGCTATCGGCCGCGGACGGGATTTCAGGGGCGTTTGATGCCGAATGCGCCCAGGACCTGCTCGGTATTTTTCTGCATCTGCTCCTGCATCTGCAGGAACACGTTCTTGGACTGCTCGACGTAGTTGCCCATGAGTCCCTGGAGCATGGGCGACTGCATGGTCATGAAGCGCGACCACATCTCGGGCGTGAGGCCTTCGGCCTTTTCGGTGAGCTGGGCCTGTACCTCGGTCATGGCCTGGATGTTCTTCTCGAGATAGGGACCCATGTAGCCCTGCATCGCCTGACCGTAGAAGCGGATGATGTTGGCCAGCACCTGCTCGGTGAACATGGGCGCACCGCCCGCCTCTTCCTCGAGGATGATCTGCAGCAGGATGCTGCGCGTGAGGTCGTCGCCGGTCTTGGCATCGCGCACCACGAACTGGGCATTCTGTATGACCAGCTGCTTCACCTCGGTGAGCGTGATGTACGTGGATGTCTCGGTGTCGTAGAGCCTTCGGTTGGGGTACTTCTTGATTACACGTTGCACCGGCTTGACCCCGGACTTCTTGCTCTGCACTGCGGACTCCTTCACATGGATGCCCATGTCATCCGATGATTCTAGGTAGCGGTTTTGCTGCATCGCGACAAGGTTTACCCTGACCGTGCCTGCGCCGCTTCAACCGAGCGTTGTCGCGTACTCGGCGCTGCAGGCGCTGCAGGTGGCGGTCTCGGGGCGTTCTTCGGTGGCTTCCCTGAAACGCAGCGGACTCTTGTGGCCATAGACCACCCAGCAGCGCGGACAGTGCTCCTGGCCTGCCGTGGGCAAGTAGGCGCGCGAGCGCTGCTCGGCGCGCTCCTGCGTCACGGGCGTGCCCTGCCGGATGGCGCGGGCTATTTCGCGTGCCGCCATGGTGTCGGTGCGGCCGCTTGCGTGGTCGTTGATGCCATAGACCGCGCGCGCAAATTCGATGGGAGCCTGCCTGAGCAATGCGGCCAGGCGCATGTCGGCATGAGCCCGATCAACCAGCGTTGATCGCGTATTCATCAGATCGCTTGTCAAGAAATTTGAAAAAGGTTTGCAGAGCGGCCAAGGTAGCACAACAACATGGCCATGGTCTTTGTCTGCTTCACCGCTAGGACGATTGGATCACCGGGGAACCCGGTGAAAGCTCTGTTCGACAGACCCGGTGGTTGGCCGGAAGTCGAAACAGAAATTGGTAGGCGCGATTGGACTCGAACCAACGACCCCCACCATGTCAAGGTGGTGCTCTAACCAGCTGAGCTACGCGCCTAAGGATGTGTCCGAGAAGCAGCTATTGTAGCAGGAGAAAACGCGCTTTTTCAGCGCCGACGTGCAGATCGCACACCGGCAACCGCCGTCACCACGCCCAGCACCTGCGTGAGCCGCGCCGCATCGGAGATTTCCACGGTGAAGGTCATCCATGCCGTGCCCTTGACCGATTGGGTCTGCACGCCGATCACGTTCATCTTCTCGCGTGCGAACACATCGGAGATGTCGCGCAGCAGGCCCTGGCGGTCGGCCGCCTCGACGGACACGTCGACTGCATAGACCGGCGCTTCGCCGCCCTTCGCGGCGCCCCATTCGACATCGATCACGCGCTCGCTGTCGCGCGAGGCCATCATGCGGAAGTTGCTGCAGTCGACGCGGTGCACGCTCACGCCGTGGCCGCGCGTCACGAAGCCGCGGATGGCATCGGGCGGCGCGGGCTTGCAGCACTTGGCGAGCTGCGTCATCAGCGAAGACACGCCCACCACCAGCACACCGCCCTTGCCGGACTTCTCGCTCGCGCGCGGCTTCTTGATCTGCACGCCGTCGTCGGGGTTGGGCGCGGGCTCGGGCGGACGCAGCAGCACCTCGATGTTGCGCAGCGAGAACTCGTCCTTGCCGACCACTTCGAACAAGTGGTCCGCCGACTTGAAGCCCAGCTGAGAAGCCAGGTCCTCGAGGCGCGTGGAGGTCTTGCCTTCGCGCTGCAGCAGCTTCTCGACCGCCTCGCGCCCGCGCGCCACGGTTTCGTGCGTGATCTGCGCGTTGAACCATGCGCGCACCTTGGCGCGCGCGCGGTGGCTTGCAAGGTAGCCGAGCTCGGCATTGAGCCAGTCGCGCGAAGGCCCGCCCTCCTTGGCCGCGATGATCTCCACCGTCTGGCCGTTCGACAGCGGCGTGTTGAGCGGCACCATGGCCCCATCGACGCGCGCTCCGCGGCAGCGGTGGCCCAGCGTGGTGTGCACGGTGTAGGCAAAGTCGACCGGCGTTGCGCCCTGCGGCAGTTCGACGATGGCCGCGTCGGGCGTGAGCACGTAGATGCGGTCGTCGAAAAGCCCCTGGCCCTGCGAGCCGCCCGAAAGGTCGCGCTCCCATGCCAGCAGTTGCCGCAGCACGGCGATCTTCGCGTCGTATTCGCCGCTCGCCCACACGCCCGCATAGCCCTTGTGCCCGGCCTCCTTGTAGGCCCAGTGCGCCGCCACGCCGTGCTCGGCATGGTCGTGCATTTCTTCGGTGCGGATCTGGATCTCGATCGGCTTGCCGGGCTTGCCGTCGACCATCTCGCGCACCACTGTGTGCAGCGACTGGTAGCCGTTGGGCTTGGGCCGCGCGATGTAGTCGTCGAACTCTTCGTCGATCGGCAGGAAGTGCGAGTGCACCCAGGCCAGCGCCGCGTAGCAGTCCTTCACGTCGGGCACCACCACGCGCAGCGCGAGGATGTCGAACACCTGCGCAAAGTCGAGCGACTTGCCGCGCATCTTCTTGACGATGCTGTAGATGTTCTTGGGCCGCCCCTGCACCGTGGCGCGCACGCCCTCGGCCTGCAGCTCGCGTTCGAGCTGTGAGCGCAGCTGCTCGACGTGGCCTTCGCGCTCGACACGCTTCTCGTCGAGCAGGCGCGCAATCAGCTTGTAGGTCTCGGGCTCCAGGAAGCGGAACGAGAGGTCTTCGATCTCCCACTTCACCTGCCAGATGCCGAGCCGGTTGGCGAGCGGCGCGAACACCTGCAGCGACTCGCGCGCCACGCTTTCGGGCGCCGGCTGCTTGCTGGCGGCGGCGTGCCGCAGGGTCTGCAGCCGCGATGCGAGGCGCAGCATGACCACGCGCAGGTCGCGCGAGAACGCGAGCAGCATCTTGCGCACGTTCTCGGTCTGCGCACCCGCTGCGCCTTCGGCCAGGTGATGGCCCTGCGAAGCCGAGCGGGCCTGCTCCTGCACGCGCACCAGCTTGGTGGTTTCGACCGCCAGCGCCGCGAAGTTGTCGCCGAACACCTTGGCGATCACCTCCTGCGGGCGGTTGAGGTGCTGGCAGGCGTAGACCAGGTAGCTCGCAGCCTGCATGGCCTCGGAGCCACCCATCTTGGCGACGATGGCGGCGACGGCATCGGCATGCGCCAGCGTGTTCTCGCCGGTGTCGAGCTTTTCGTCGGCGATCAGCGGCTCGGCGAAAGCGCGTGCACGGGCGAGCATGTTCTCCATGACCGGCGTGCGGTCGGCCGTGGCAGCGGACAAGGGATAGTCCACCACCGCCGTATCGGAGGCGTGCGCCGTTTGAAGACTCGAAGACTCGCGCTTCACGTTGGCCTCAATCGAACAGGAAGTTGGTGACGGCGCCCACCTGCACGGGGTCGACGAAGGTGGGCGCATGGCCCACGCCTTCGAACTCGACCAGCGCCGCGCGCGGACCGCGCTGCGTCATGGCCAGGGCCGTTTCGCGCGAGAGCAGGTCCGACTGCGCGCCGCGCGTCACGAGCGTGCGCGCATCGATGGCGTCGTAGAGGCTCCACATCACGGCACCGCCCTGGACCGCAGCCTCGGGCGTGATGGCGCGCAGCGCAACGGCAATGGCCGGGTCGTAGTGAAGCAGCCAGGGACCGGCTGCGTCGCCATGGGATTCGCTGGCCTCCACCTTGCCGGCGCCATCGGGCGTGCGCTGCGACGCAGGCACCACCATGTGCTGCGACAGCGAAAGCCACTGGTCCGGTGTATGGGGGCCGAAGCTGGTCGAGATCGTCCACATGGCATCGGCCGCCGATTGCACGCTGTCGTAGCGGCCGCCCTGCCCCACGTAGGCGCCAATGCGCTGCAGCGCGGCGGCCTCGATCGTCGGGCCCACGTCGTTCACGACGAAGCGGCGGATCGGCCGGGCCAGCGGCAGCTGCTTGTGCCCCGCCAGCACGAAGCCGATCAGCCCGCCCATGCTGGTGCCCAGGTAGTCGAGCGTGTTGATCGGTCGTTCGCGGTGCAGCTGCGCAACCAGCGCCAGCATGTCGGCCGCATAGACCGGCACCTGGTAGAGGGCCGGGTCGCGCAGCCAGTCGCTCTGGCCGCGCCCCGCCACGTCGGGGCAGACCACGCGCACGTCGCCGGCGGCGCGTGCCACGAGGGCCTCGGCGAGCACGTCGAAGTCGCGTCCCTGCCGCGTGAGGCCGTGCACGCAGACCACCACGCGCGCACTGCGCGCGTCGCCCCATTGCCAGTAGGCCATGCGGTGACCGCCCTGGGCGTCATCGCACGCCACGTAATGAAGCGTCGGTTCTGTCATGAAAACGAAGTCGTCCTGGTGCGGATAATGGTCTCGTCGCATCCTAATTCATCCGGAGATTGATCTTCATGCTCAAACGCAAAACCGCGCTTGTCACGGGGTCCACCAGCGGCATTGGCTTGGCCATTGCCAAGTCGCTTGCACAACAAGGCGCAAACATCGTGCTCAACGGTTTCGGCGACGCCGAAACCCCCAAGTCCCAGATCGAGGCGCTCGGCGTGCGCGCCGAATACCACGGCGCCGACATGAGCCAGCCCGCTCAGATCGAGGACATGATGAAGTTCGCCGCGTCCAGATTCGGGCGCGTCGACATCCTCGTGAACAACGCCGGCATCCAGCACGTGGCAAAGGTCGAGGACTTCCCGCCGGAACGCTGGGACGCCATCATCGCCATCAACCTCACGAGCGCATTCCACACGACCCGGCTCGCCATACCCGCGATGCGCGAGGCCAACTGGGGCCGCATCATCAACGTGGCATCGGCCCACGGCCTGGTGGCCTCGGCGCAGAAGTCGGCCTACGTGGCGGCCAAGCACGGCATCGTGGGCTTCACCAAGTCGGTGGCGCTCGAAACCGCAACCACCGGCATCACGAGCAATGCAATCTGCCCAGGCTGGGTGCTGACGCAGCTGGTGCAAAAGCAGATCGACGACCGCGCGGCGCGCGAAGGCATCTCGGCCACGCAGGCGCAGAACGAGCTGCTCGGGGAAAAGCAGCCTTCGCTGCAGTTCACCACGGTCGAGCAGCTCGGCGGCCTGGCGGTGTTCCTGTGCTCGCCGGCCGCCGACCAGGTGCGCGGCGTCGCCTGGCAGATGGACGGCGGCTGGACCGCTCAATAAGAGAAGAAGCTATTTGAGCTGCACCGATCCCGAGACGTTGACGACCACGCTGGCCTTGCCGGCTTCCACCGGCACCGGCGCATCGGCCGCAAAGGACTTGGCCGCCGCCGCCATGACGCGCGGCCGGATCGGGCCGCTGTCGTTCGCGTTCACCGAGACTTCGCGCAGCGTGTAGCCGCCGAAGCCGAAGCCCTTGGCCAGTTCGGTGGCCTTCTGCTTGAAGTTCTCGATGGCGATGGTCTGGGCCTCGGTCTCGCTCTTGGCGCGCTGCTCGCGGCTGAGCGCGAAGCCCACGTTGCCGACGTTCAGCGTGGTGATGCGGCCTGCGGTCTGCGTGATGCGCGCGAAGTCGCGGCCCTCGAGCACCATTTCGGCGGAGCCCTGCCAGCCGTTGATCTTGCCTTCGCGGGTGTAGCGCGGCGACAGGCTGAAATTGCCGGTGCGCACGTCGAGCTGGCCGCGCTGGGCGTTTTTCTTGGCCTCGGCCAGGGCCGCGTCCACCGCGGCCTTGAGCTGCGACTGGACCGTGGCGGCATCGGCTGCGTCGCGCGTGGTGGTGAGCGTCATGCTGAGCATGTCCTGCTGCACTTCCACTGTGCCGGAGGCCGTGAGCTGCAGCACGTTCTGCGGCGGCGGGACCATGTTCTGGGCCATGGCGGTGCCGGCGGTGCCAGCCGCAGCCAGTGCGGCAAAGGCGGCGATCAAACTGATTTTTTTCAAGACGAGCTAACTCCCCTGGGTTGGTATTCGAGAACGCGAGAGCACACAGCCCTCGCCGCTTCAGCGGCGCTGGCTGCGGGGCAAGGTCAGGGCGCGCGCGGCCGACATCGGCTCCGGCACCATTCGCTCGGCCGGCTGCGATTCTGCCGAATTCAGCACGTGGGGTGTGCCGGGCGGCGTCCATTGCCTTCGCACCTGCTGGCGCAGTTCGAAGAGTTCGGCCGCCGTGAGGCGCCTGCCGGCCACGGCCTCCTCCCGCCGGATTTCGTCGCGCTGCGCGGCACGGTGGGCCGCTACCGCCTCGCGTACCTCGCTGCGGCGCGAATCACCGACCCTGAGAAACTCGCCGGCGTTTGCCAAGGCAGGGCCGCAGCTGCAAGCAACTAGGATCGGCAGGACGGGAAGAAGGGTTCTCATTGAACAAAAGTCATAGCACTGGGCGGACTTTGCCACCGCCGGGCGAACGTCGGATGACTAGACAGCGAGCGACCGCAAGTTTTGTAACTTAGTGTCAAACCATAAGTAAAACCGGCTCAACGGGGGCTCAACGCCTTCAGAATCGGCGCTGTTACAAATTCAACGTTGTAGAAATGACTCAAGTTCCCGCCCGCACTGACAAGATCGTGATCGTCGACGACGACGCCCGCATCCGCGACCTGCTTCGCCGCTACCTGACCCAGGAAGGTTTCGAAGTGATCGTGGCCGAGGACGGCAAGGCGCTCAACCGCATCCTGTTGCGCGACACGGTCGACCTGATCGTGCTCGACCTGATGATGCCCGGCGAAGACGGCCTGTCGGTCTGCCGCCGCCTGCGTGCCGCCAACGACCGCACGCCGATCATCATGCTCACCGCCAAGGGCGAGGACGTCGACCGCATCGTCGGCCTCGAGGTCGGCGCGGACGACTACCTGGGCAAGCCGTTCAACCCCCGCGAACTGCTGGCGCGCGTGCATGCGGTGCTGCGCCGCCGTCCGCCACTCGAAGCGCCCGGCGCCCCTTCCACCGAGAACGAGACCGTCACCTTCGGGCCCTTTGCCTTCGACCTGGGTTCGCGCACGCTCAAGAAGGACGGCGAGGAACTCTCCCTGACCACCGGCGAATTCGCGATGCTGAAGGCGCTGGTGCGCCATCCACGCCAGCCGCTGTCGCGCGAGAAGCTGGCCCAACTGGCCCGCGGCCGCGAGTTCGAGCCCTTCGACCGCAGCCTCGACGTGCAGATCTCGCGCCTGCGCAAGCTGGTCGAGGCCGATGCGGCGGCGCCCCGCTACATCCAGACCGTGTGGGGCGTGGGCTACGTGTTCGTGCCGGACGGCACGGCCTGAACGACACCCTGAGGTGGCCATCGGCCTGCAATCCGCCAGACCCAGCCCAGCCCAGGAGGACGGCGCGCAGGTCACCATGCCAAGCCCCCTGGAGGGCAGCGGCCAGCGTGACCGGCGACCGGGCCTGAAGCTCGGCTTCAGCCTTTTCTGGCGCACATTCTTCCTGCTCGCGCTGCTGCTGATCGGCTGTACGGTCGCCTGGCTGCAGACCTTCCGCTCGCTCGAATACGAGCCGCGCGCCATCCAGACGGCACACCAGATCGCCTCGCTCGTGAACCTCACGCGCGCGGCGCTGGTGTATTCGGATGCGATCACGCGGGTGTCGCTGATCAAGACGCTGGCCGACCAGGAGGGCGTGCGCATCCTGCCGCGCGAGCCCAACGACCGCTTCCAGCCCTACACCAGCGGCGCGCTCGACCAGCGCGTGACCGAGGAGCTGATCGACCAGCTCGGCGAAGGCACCACGGTGGCCAGCCGCGTCAACGACGAGCCGGGCCTGTGGATCGGCTTCACCATCGAGAGCGACACCTACTGGCTGCTGCTCGACCCGACCCGCTTCAGCCGCGTGGGCGGACGCACCTGGCTGGTCTGGCTCAGCACCGCCATGGCGCTGTCGCTGGCCGGCGCGGCGCTGATCACGCGGCTCATCAACCTGCCGCTCAAGCAGCTGTCGCGCGCCACCATGCAGGTGCGCGAAGGCGAATACGAGGCGCACCGGCTCGACGAGAGCGCCCGCACCAACGAGATCCGCGCGGTCAACATCGGCTTCAACCGCATGGCCGACCAGCTCGCCAAGATCGAGCAGGACCGCGCCATCATGCTGGCCGGCATCTCGCACGACCTGCGCACGCCGCTCGCGCGGCTGCGGCTCGAAACCGAGATGAGCGTGTCCGACGAGGACGCGCGCGACCACATGGCGGCCGACATCGCCCAGCTCGACGCCATCATCGACAAGTTCCTCGACTACGCGCGCCCCGACCATGTCGACCCCAAGCCCGTGCTGCTGCGCGACGTGGTCGATGCCTGCACCTACGCCGTGCAGGACTACGAAGAAATGAACATCCGCGTCGACGTGCCGCCCGACCTGCGCGTGCTGGGCGACGAGGTCGAGCTCACGCGCGTGATCTCCAACCTGGTGGAGAACGCGCGGCGCTACGGCAAGACACCCTCCACCGGCATTGCCGACGTGGTGATCCAGGCGCAATCGAACAACGACGCGGTGCTGATCAAGGTGCGCGACCACGGCGCGGGCGTCGAGCCCGCCCTGCTCTCGCAGCTGACCAAGCCCTTCTTCCGCGGCGACGTGGCGCGCACCTCCGCGGCCGGCGCCGGGCTCGGCCTGTCGATCGTGGCAAAGAACATCGAGCGCATGGGCGGCACCTTTGCGCTCACCAGCACGCCCGGGCGCGGCCTGGCGGCGCACATCCGCATGCCGCGCGCCATGCCCGAGCCGAGGCCGGCGGCGGAAGCGCAGCAGGGCCGGCGGGCCTGAGTCGATCAGCCCTGGCGGTGCAGCAGCACCACCGCGCGCGCTTCCATCGCGCGGCCTTCGCCGACCGGGCCGAGCTTTTCGGCCGTCTTGGCCTTCACGTTGACCTGCTCGGGCGCGAGGCCCAGCACCTGGGCGATGCGCCGGCACATGGCCGGGATGTGCGGCGCCAGCTTGGGCGCCTGCGCAATCACCGTGCTGTCGACGTTGCCGATCTCCCAGCCCGCAGCGCGCACGCGGCGTGCCGCTTCGCCGAGCAGCACGGCCGAATCGGCGCCGCGAAACTGCGCGTCGGTGTCGGGAAAATGCCGGCCGATGTCGCCCAGGCCCGCCGCACCGAACAAGGCGTCGGTGATGGCATGCAGCAGCACGTCGGCATCCGAATGCCCCAGCAGGCCGGTGGTGTGCGGAACCTCCACGCCGCCGAGAATCAGCTTGCGTCCCGCCACCAGCTGGTGAACGTCCCAGCCCTCGCCCACGCGGAGGTTGAACGCGGCCGTCATGCGATGGCCTTTCGGCGGCCGAGCAGCACCGCCTCGGCCAGGGCGAAGTCCTCGGGAAAGGTCACCTTGAAGTTCTGCGCGCTGCCCGGCACCAGCAAGGGCGACAGGCCGATGGCCTCGATGGCGCCGGCCTCGTCGGTCACCGCGTCGCCCGCCCGCTCCAGCGCATCGAGCAGCATGCCGATGCGGAACATCTGCGGCGTCTGGGCCAGCCACTTGTCGGCCCGCGAAAGAGTCTGGGAGACGCGGCTGTCGGCCGAGGAGGCCTTCAGCGTGTCGGCCAGCCGCTGCGCCAGCAGCCCGCCGACGGCGTCGTGCTCGCAGGCCGCGATCAGCGCCTCGATCTGGCTCGAGGTGACGAGGCAGCGCGCCGCATCGTGCACCAGCACCCAGTCATGCGCCCCGGCACCCTTCTGGCGCAGCGCCGCGAGACCGTTGCGCACCGTGGCGGCGCGCGTGACGCCCCCCACGCGCAGCAGGAATTCGTTGTCGGCCGGAAAGCGCGGCAGCGCCGTCTGCACCTCGCGGTCGTCCGGCGACACCACCACCGCCAGCCCGGCAAAGCGCCCCGCCAGCGCGCGGAACGCAGCCACCGTGTGGGCCACCATCGACGATCCCGCCAGCCGCTGGTATTGCTTGGGCTGGGCGCCACCTGCACGGTGGCCGAAGCCGGCGCAGGGAATCAGCACGAAAAATCGGGAAGAAGACATGGGGTGCGGCACGGCCGGCGGCCGGCAAGCGGATAAAGGGCCGCCATTCTAGAATCGACCGTCTCATACACCCCTCGCCCTCAGCGCGGGGTGTTCTGCATTTTCTAAGCGTTCCATGGACCTCCCCCACCTCACGGCGGGCAAGCGATTCACGCTGCCGCGTCCTCCTTTGTCGGCCGATGCGCTGCTGCTGGCGCAGCTGGGCATGCGCGAGAAGGCCGCGGGCCGCGCCACCGCGATGTTCACGGCCGACGCCAACGACGCGCAGCGGCTGATCGACGAGATCGCCTTCTTCGCGCCCGAGCTGCGCTGCGCCCTGTTCCCCGACTGGGAAACGCTGCCCTACGACAGCTTTTCCCCGCACCAGGACCTGATCAGCGAGCGCCTGGCCACGCTCTGGCGCATCAGCCAGAAAGAGGCCGACGTGGTGCTGGTGCCCGCCACCACCGCGCTCTACCGGCTCGCGCCGCCGGCCTTCCTGGCCGGCTACACCTTCCACTTCAAGGCCAAGCAGAAGCTCGAGGAATCCAAGCTCAAGGCCCAGCTCACGCTGGCCGGCTACAGCCACGTGACACAGGTGGTGAGCCCGGGCGAATACGCGGTGCGCGGCGGCCTGATCGACCTCTTTCCGATGGGCTCGCTGGTGCCGTTTCGCGTCGACCTGTTCGACGACGAGATCGACTCGATCCGCACCTTCGACCCCGACACCCAGCGCAGCCTCTATCCGGTGCCCGAGGTGCGGCTGCTGCCCGGCCGCGAGTTCCCGATGGACGACGACGCCCGCGCGCGCTTCCGCAGCCGCTGGCGCGAACTGCTCGAAGGCGACCCGACCAAGAGCCGCATCTACAAGGACATGGGCAACGGCGTGGCCACCGCCGGCATCGAGTACTACCTGCCGCTGTTCTTCGACGAGACGGCCACGGTGTTCGACTACCTGGGTGCGGACGCCACCGTGGTGCTGCACGGCGACCTGGAGCCCGCGTTCCAGCATTTCTGGCAGGACACGAGCGAGCGCTACCGCCTGGTGCGCGGCGACCCCGAACGCCCGGCGCTGCCGCCCGAGGCGCTGTTCCTGAGTGCCGAGCAGTTCTACCAGCGCGCCAAGCCGCATGCGCAGCTCGCGATCCGCGGAAACGCGGGCGGCGGAGACATTGCTGCCGAGACGCCCTACGCCGAGTTCGACAGGCTGCCGCCCTTTGCCGTGGTGCGCGGCGCGGAGGACCCGCTGGTCGGCCTCAAGGCCCATATCAAGGCCACGCCGCACCGCGTGCTGCTGATCGCCGAAAGCGAAGGCCGGCGCGAAAGCCTGCTCGACTTCCTGCGCGCCAGCGGCGTGAGCCCGCCGGCCTTCGATTCGCTGGCCGAGTTCGAAGCCTCGGCCGACGAGAAGATCGGCATCGCCACCGCCGCGCTCGCCTCGGGCTTTGCCTGGCGCGAGCAGGGCATCGACTTCGTCACCGAGACCGAGCTCTTCGCCACCGCGCCCACCACGCGCCGGCGCAACAAGAAGCAGGAACAGGTCAGCGACGTCGAGGCGCTGATCAAGGACCTGTCCGAGCTCAACGTGGGCGACCCGGTGGTCCACACCGCGCACGGCATCGGACGCTACCGCGGCCTGATCCACATGGACCTGGGCCAGGGCACCGATGCCGAAGGCAAGCCGCTCTTGCAGGAAATGCTGCACCTGGAGTACGCCGACAAGGCGACGCTCTACGTGCCGGTCTCGCAGCTGCACCAGATCAGCCGCTACACCGGCGTCAGCGCCGACGAGGCGCCGCTGCACAAGCTGGGCTCCGGCCAGTGGGAAAAGGCCAAGCGCAAGGCCGCCGAGCAGGTGCGCGACTCGGCCGCCGAGCTGCTCAACATCTACGCCCGCCGCGCCGCGCGGCAGGGCCATGCCTTCCGCTACTCGGCCGCCGACTACGAAGTGTTCGCCAACGACTTCGGCTTCCAGGAAACCGCCGACCAGAAGGCCGCGATCCACGCCGTGGTGCAGGACATGATCTCGCCCCAGCCGATGGACCGCCTGGTCTGCGGCGACGTGGGCTTCGGCAAGACCGAGGTGGCGCTGCGCGCCGCCTTCATCGCGATCACCGGCGGCAAGCAGGTGGCCTTCCTCGCGCCTACCACGCTCCTGGCCGAGCAGCACTACCAGACGCTGGTCGACCGCTTCGCCAAGTGGCCGGTCAAGGTGGCCGAGATGAGCCGCTTCCGCTCGGCCAAGGAGATCACCGCGGCGGCCAAGGGCCTGGCCGAAGGCACGGTCGACATCGTGGTCGGCACGCACAAGCTGCTCTCGCAGTCGGTCAAGTTCAAGAACCTGGGCCTGCTCATCATCGACGAGGAGCACCGCTTCGGCGTGCGCCACAAGGAGGCGATGAAGGCCATGCGCGCCGAGGTCGACGTGCTCACGCTCACCGCCACGCCGATTCCGCGCACGCTGGGCATGGCGCTCGAGGGCTTGCGCGACCTGAGCGTGATCGCGACCGCGCCGCAGCGGCGCCTCGCCATCAAGACCTTCGTGCGCAACGAGGGCACGGGCGTGATCCGCGAAGCCGTGCTGCGCGAACTGAAGCGCGGCGGGCAGGTGTACTTCCTGCACAACGAGGTCGAGACCATCGAGAACCGGCGCCAAAAGCTCGAGGAGATATTGCCCGAGGCCCGCATCGCCGTGGCCCACGGCCAGATGCCCGAGCGCGAGCTCGAGCGCGTGATGCGCGACTTCGTGGCGCAGCGCTACAACCTCCTGCTGTGCTCGACCATCATCGAGACCGGCATCGACGTGCCGACCGCCAACACCATCGTGATGAGCCGCGCCGACAAGTTCGGCCTCGCGCAGCTGCACCAGCTGCGCGGCCGTGTCGGGCGCTCGCACCACCAGGCCTATGCCTACCTGATGGTGCCGGACACCGAGGGCCTGACCAAGCAGGCGGCGCAGCGGCTCGACGCCATCCAGCAGATGGAAGAACTGGGTTCGGGCTTCTATCTTGCGATGCACGACCTGGAGATCCGCGGCACGGGCGAAGTGCTGGGCGAGAACCAGAGCGGCAACATGATGGAGATCGGCTTCCAGCTCTACAACGAGATGCTGAGCGAGGCGGTGCGCGCGCTCAAGGCCGGGCAGGAGCCCGACCTGCTCGCGCCGCTGTCGGTCACCACCGAGATCAATTTGCACGCCCCCGCCCTCTTGCCCGACGACTACTGCGGCGACGTGCACCTGCGCCTGTCGTTCTACAAGAAGCTGGCCACCGCGAAGACGCCCGAGCAGATCGACACCTTGCTCGAAGAAATCGTCGACCGCTTCGGCAAGCTGCCGCCGCAGGCGCAGACGCTGATCGACACGCACCGGCTGCGCGTGCTCGCACGGCCGTACGGCGTGGTGAAGGTGGATGCGGCGCCGGGCGTGATCCACATCACGTTCAAGAAGGATCCGCCGGTCGACTCGATGGCCATCATCCACCTGATCCAGAAGAACAAGCACATCAAGCTCGCGGGCAACGAGAAGCTGCGCATCGAGCGCGAGCTGAAGGAGCCCAAGGAGCGTGCGCAAATGGTGCGCGACGTGCTGCGCAGCCTCGGACAACCGATCGTCAAGGAACCCGCCCCCGCATGAGCGCAATCACAGAAATCTCCCCCGGCCTCGTCATCCAGCGCATGAAGCCGCCGCTGAAGCTGGCCGACTTCAAGCTGATCGCGTTCGACATGGACTCGACGCTGATCAACATCGAATGCATCGACGAAATCGCCGACGCGGTCGGCAAGAAAGCCGAGGTGGCCGCGATCACCGAAGCCACGATGCGCGGCGAGATCAAGGACTTCAAGGAAAGCCTGCGGCGGCGCGTGGCGCTGCTCAAGGGCGTGCCGGTCGAGGCGCTGCAGCAGGTCTACGACGAGCGGCTGAAGCTCAATCCGGGCGCGGCGGAACTGGTGGCGGCCTGCAAGGCGGCCGGGCTCAAGGTGCTGCTGGTGTCGGGCGGCTTCACCTTCTTTGCGAACCGCGTGAAGGACCGCCTGGGCATTGACTTCGCACGCTCCAACCTGCTCGACGAGGCCGATGGCAAGCTCACCGGCCAGGTGGTGCAGCAAAGCTGGGGCGACATCTGCGACGGCGCCGAGAAGCGCCGCACGCTGCTCGAGGTTGCATCCCTGCTGGGCATTTCTCCGCAGGAAGCCATTGCCGTGGGCGATGGCGCGAACGACCTGCCGATGATGGGCGAAGCCGGCCTCTCCGTGGCCTACCACGCCAAGCCGAAGGTGCGCGAGCAGGCCATGGTGGCGATCAACGAAGGCGGGCTTGAGCGGCTGTTGGAGCTTCTGGAGTGACTCTTTGCCTCGCGTTGTGCTTGACGTGATTTGTTCAGGGCGCTGGTTGATCAGCGGCACACCGGCAGCGTGCCCTGGTGCACAGGGCATCGGGTGCTCCCCGCAGCGAAATCAAGGAGGAGGCCGAAGGCCGGGGGACATTCGCGGAGGGGAGTACCCGGTGGCCTGTGCACGCGCCCTGAACAAGAGCGCCCTGAACAACAGCGCCCTGAAACAAAACCACCCGAACCAGCACACAAATCACAAGCACCCCTCGCAGCAATCAGCTTGATGGAGACATGACATGACCGACACCACCGCCCCCCTCTACCGCGCCGAGGCGCTCAAGGATTACGCCGGCGCCCTGCTGCAGAAGGCCGGCCTCGCCGCTCCGATGGCCGACAGCGTCGCCCGCACCCTCGTCGAAGGCGACCTGCTGGGCCACGACACGCACGGTCTCGCGCTGCTGGCCGGCTACGTGAAGGAACTCGAGTCCGGCGGCATGACGCGGGAAGGCGCGCCCGAGGTGCTGTCGGACCGCCCGGCCGCCGTGCTCTGGGACGGCAAGCGCCTGCCCGGCCCCTGGCTCATGGACCAGGGCATGGACCTGCTGGTTCCGCGCGCCCGCGAACTCGGCACCGCCTCGCTCGTGATCCGCCGCAGCCACCACATCGCCTGCCTCGCCGTCTACATGCTGCGCGCGCTCGAGGAAGACATGCTGATGCTGCTCGCCTGCTCCGACCCCAACACCGCCAGCGTCGCGCCCTTCGGCGGCACGCAGGCGGTGTTCACGCCGAATCCGCTGGCCATGGGCTTTCCGCTCTCGCAAGGCGGCGTGATGGTCGACATCTCGGCCTCCATCACCACCAACGGCATGAGCAACCGCAAGCGCGCCGCCGGCGAAACCTTTGCGGAGGAATGGCTGATCGACGCCGCCGGCAAGCCGTCGAACAACCCGCAGGTGCTGTTCGACCAGCCGCCCGGCACGCTGCTGCCCGTGGGCGGATTGAGCCATGGGCACAAGGGCTACGGCATGGCGCTGCTGGTCGAGACGCTGACCGCCGGCCTCGCGGGCCATGGCCGCGCCGACCCGCCCGAAGGCTGGGGCGCGACGGTGCACGTCACGCTGCACGATCTGCATGCCTTTGGCGGCAAGGAAGCTTTCCTGCGCCAGATGGACCATGTGGCTGCGCAGTGCCGCAACAACAGGCCGATCGATCCGGCAAGGCCCGTGCGGATGCCAGGCGAAGGCGGCTTGAAGCGCCGCGATGCGCAGTCGAAGAACGGGGTGCGCCTGCACCCGTCGATCGCGCGGTCGCTGCAGGATGCGGAGCAGCGCCACGGCCTGCGCCTTGCGCAGGCGCTGCTCTGAGATAGCTGGCTAGATTTCTTCGGGCGGCTCTTCTTGCGCCGGCTCCCCGGCTGCGCGCGGCTTGCGCTTGCCGGGCTTGGCGACGACCTCGACGTAGAACTGCTTGCCGCCTTCCTTGGCGATGCCGTCGATCAGGCCCGTGATGGCCGACAGGTGCACGGCCTCGGCGGTTTCTTCGGAGGTGCCGAACCTGCAGTCGAAGTCCCAGAAGTCTGCGCCTTCGGGCAGGACGCGGCGCCGCTCGCGCTTGATGTACTTGCGGATCTCGTGCTTGATGGCTTCGAGGAGTCGGTCGGGGTGCTTGCCCTCGACCTGAAGCTGAAAGGTTTTTCTCATGGTCGATCCTAACCCGCGGCCTGTGTACAGTCGGCGGTGGTTCAAACGAAAGCAGGTGAAGACATGGCGCGCGCAAACGACTGGGCAAGCAAGGTGATGGCATTGGTCAACGGCGGCAACGCATCGGCGGCCATCGCGCAGATCAAGGTCGCACCCTCGGTCAAGGACCTGAAGGCGCTGCAGACCATCATGACGCTATCGAAAATGAAAGGCCGCTATCCGAACGTGGATGCGGCCATTGCGGACAACCTCGCGCTGCTGGCGGCGCCGCGCCTGCACCGCTCGCCCTGAGTCGGGAGGCCTACAGGGCCTGGCCCAGGCGCTTCACGCCCTCTTCGATCTTGGCCACGTCGGCCGTCGCAAAGCTCAGGCGCAGCGTTGCGACATCGGGCTTCTCCGCAAAGAACGGCGCTCCGGGCACGAAGGCCACGAGCTTCTCGATGGCCCGCTTGGCCAATTCGTTGGCATCGGCCAGCTTGCCGTTGGCGCCCGTGAGGCGGGCCCAGAAGAACAGGCCGCCCTGCGGCTGCGTGAAGCTCACCGCATCGCCCAGTTCGCGCTCGAGCGCCGCGCCCATGGCCTGCGCGCGCTGCCCGTAGACCTCGCGCACATGCGCCAGCGTGGCCGGCATGCGGCCGCTCTTGAGGTACTGCGCGGCCGTGGCCTGCGAGAAGGTGCTGGTGTGCGCATCGCTGAACTGCTTGCACATCGTGGCCTTGGCGAGCAGTTCGGCCGGCGCGATCATCCAGCCGATGCGCAGGCCCGGGCTCAGCACCTTGCTCAGGCTGCCGCAGTGCGCGAGCAGCTCGCGGCTGCCCGGCACGTCCTTGGCCAAAGCCAGGATCGAAGGCGGCGGCGCTTCGCCGAAGTAGAGGTCGCCGTAGGGGTCGTCCTCGACGATCAGCGTCTGGTACTTGACCGCCAGCTCGAGCACCTTCTTGCGGCGCTCCAGACTCAGCATGGCGCCGCTCGGGTTGCCGAAGGTGGGAATCAGGTAGACGAACTTGGGCTTGTGCTCGGCGATGAGCTTTTCGAGCTCGTCGGTCTTCACGCCGTTGGCGTCGATGGGCGCGCTGATGAGCTGCGCGCCGTAGAGGCGGAAGCACTGGATGGTGGCCAGGAAGGTCGGGCCCTCGACGATCACCTTGTCGCCGGGCGAGATCATGGTCTTGCCGAGCAGGTCGAGCGCCTGCTGGCTGCCGGTGGTGACGATCAGGCCGCTCGGGTCCACGTCGACGCCCTTGGTCTTCATGAAGGCAGAAAGCTGCGTGCGCAGCGGCTCGTAGCCTTCGGTGGCGCCGTACTGCAGCGCGCCGCCGGGCTCCTCGGTCAGCGCCTTCTGGCTCGCCTCCTTCAGGCCCTCCACGTCGAACATGGCGCTGTCGGGGAAGCCGCCCGCAAAGCTGATGATGCCGGGCTTGCCCAGCAGCTTGAAGAGTTCGCGGATGGCGGAGGTTTCGACGTTGTCGAGGCGGGAAGCGAATTGCATGGGAAGTCTCACTTTCTGGGTCGCTATTGTGGCGAAAGTGCGGCGGCGTGCGCCGCGGTCGGCTTTGGGCCGCGGGCGATATATTGGGCGCCTTGCCCGGAACCCCATGAAAAAAGACAACATCCCCCTCTTCTTCGCCACCCTGCAGGCGGCCAACCCCACCCCCGAAACCGAGCTCGAATACGCCACGCCATTCGAACTGCTGGCCGCCGTGCTGCTCTCGGCGCAGGCGACCGACGTGGGCGTGAACAAGGCCACGCGCAAGCTGTTTCCGGTGGCGAACACGCCGCAGGCGATCCTCAGGCTGGGCGTGGAGGGCCTGGAGGACTACATCAAGACCATCGGGCTGTACCGCAGCAAGGCCAAGCACCTGATCGAGACCTGCCGCATCCTGGTGGAAAAGCACGGCGGCGAAGTGCCCCGTACGCGCGCCGAGCTCGAGGCGCTGCCGGGCGTCGGCCGCAAGACCGCCAACGTGGTGCTCAACGTGGCGTTCGGCGAAGCGACGATCGCGGTCGACACGCACATCTTCCGCGTCAGCAACCGCACCGGGCTCGCGCCGGGCAAGACGCCGCTCGAAGTGGAGCTCAAGCTGGAGAAACGCGTGCCGTTCGAATTCCGGCTGCATGCGCACCACTGGCTCATCCTGCATGGGCGCTACATCTGCGTGGCACGCACGCCGAAGTGCTGGGAATGCGCGGTGGCACCCTTTTGCGACTACAAGCCGAAGACGCCGCGGCCCAAGTCGGCCTGAGGCCGTACTGAGCCCGGCCTGTTCCCCAGCTACAGCTCGAATGCCTCGACCTGCCGGCCGTCGATGTCGGTGAAGCCGTATTCGCGCGCCAGGTCGGCCACGCGATGCACGCCGCCGCTTTTCTCGAGCACCCGCGCATCGCCCGCGAGCGCAGCCACCGCGCGGCCGAGATAGCGCGGCGACTCGGTCCGCGCCAAGGCCGGGTGCTCGCGCCAATGCGCCTCGTCGGTCTTGTGGGCCGCCAGCACGAACTCGGTGCGCATCCAGCCCGGCGACACGGCCAGCGAAGCGACGCCGTCCGGACGAAGCTCCTGCGCCATGCCGAAGGCCAGCCGGGTCATGGCCGATTTGGCGAGGTCGTAGAACAGGTTCCCGCGCAGGTAGTTGCCGCGGTCCCAGAAGGTGGTGGTCACGATCAGCCCGCTCTTTTGCGCCACCATCAGCGGCGCGGCGAAGCGGCTGGCCAGCAGGTGATTGCGCACGCCGCGGTCGAACATCGAGTCCCAGTTGGAAAGCGGATGCTCCCAGAACGGCGCCTCGAAGACGCCGGTGAAAGTTTCGTGGCCGCCCCAGGCGTTGTTGACCAGCAGGTCCACGCGGCCTTGCTCGCGCTGCACCTGCGCAAAGAGCTGCTTCACCTCGTCTTCCTGCGTGTGGTCGCAGCGCACCGCGATGCCGCGTCCGCCCAGCCGTGTGACCTCGTCGGCGGTTTCGTCGATGCTGCCCGGCAGGGCTTCGAGCTCCGAGAGCGCGAGCAGCTGGCCATAGGTATTTGCCGGCTGCCCGCGCGTGCTTCGCCCGGTGACGTACACGGTGGCGCCCGCGGCGCCCAGTTCCAGCGCAATGCCGCGGCCGGCGCCGCGGCTCGCTCCGGTCACCACGGCCACGCGGCCCTTCAGTTGTCGCTCCCTGCATTCAGCTGGCATCGTCCTGTCCTTTCGTTGCGAGTGAGAGACGACGACGGTAAGGCCGCGTCAATCCGCCGTCTTGGAAGAACCCGAAATCGCGCGACCCAGAAACTCCGTCGGCGTGAGGCCGCAAAGCGCCTGGAACTCGTTGATGAGGTGCGATTGGTCATAGAAGCCGCCATCCAGCGCAAGGCTGGCCCAGGCGGGCTCGCGCTGCAGGCGCAAGGCGCGCACGCAGGCATGCAGCCGCGCGAGCCGGCTCCAGGCCCGCGGCGACAGGCCCACCTGCTGCCGAAAGACCTGTTGCAGCCGCCGCTCGCCAAGCCCGACGGCCTGCGCCACCTCGCGCAGCGGACGCCGTCCGCCCGACGTGGCGATGAGTTGCGCCGCGCGCATGGCCGCCACGTGGACGGCGCCGTCGCCATCGGCCAGCCGGCGCTGCAGGGCCGCGCACAGCACCGACACGCGCGACGCGTCGTCCGGCTGCAGCGCGATGCGCTCCAGCAGTTCGGCACCACGGCCGCGCCACAGTTCGTCCAGGTGCACGGCAGTGCCTGCGATCTCGCTGGCCGGCCTTCCGAGCAGCGCCGCGGCCGCGCCGGGGCGCAGGGTCACCGACAGCCCTTCCATCTTCCGGCAGAGGCGCACGAGGGCCGGCGCCGCCGACGCGCCGATGGCCTCGACCGCATGTCCGGCGCTCTCGCCCGCCGAGGGCGCATCGCCCAGGTTGAAGACCAGCCGCACCGCCCCATCGGGCAGCACGCGCTCCAGCACCTCGCGGCCCTCGGGCAGCGTTTCCCTGTAGAGAAGAATGTGCGCAACGTGCATCCGCAGCGGCTCGGCGACCGAAAAGGCGCGCAGCGTGTCCGCGGGCATGCCGGCCTCCGGCCCGTGCAAGGGGTCGTCGTCGAGGCGCAGGTACAAGCGTTCGTTCTTGGGCAGTGTCGGCATCGCGTTGGCGGACCGTGGCGCGCGGCAGCGGGTGCCGCCGTGCATCAGCTGCATTCGATCAGCTGGCACGCCCCATAGTCAATGGGCGCCGACGGCCACTGCGCGGCATCGTCGACGCGCCGCACGCCGCGATGCAGCAGCTCCACCGCCCGCATCACGCCCGCATGCGTGACCCACACCGCGTCCTGCCCCGACGCGCGCCATTCATCGAAGGCCGTGCCGATGCGCTGCATGAAGCGGGCCGTGCTTTCGCCATGCCCACCCGGGCACCCTTCGGCGAAATTGCAGGTCCACGCCTCGAACTCGGCGCGGGCAATCGACGACCAGGGCCGGCCTTCCCAGGCGCCGAAATCCATCTCGGCGAGGCGCGGATCGGCGCGCGTGGCAAGGTCCGGACGCAGCCTGCCGATGGTCTGCGCGAGTTCGGCGCAGCGCCGCAGGGGCGAGTGCGCCAGCGCCAGGTCCGCGGGCAGGCGCGAAGCCACCGCATGCGCCACCGCCAGCGTCGCCTCGGCCGGCACGCCCACATCCGTGCGGCCGTAGCAAAGGCCCGGCGCGGCGTCTGTCTGCGCATGGCGCACCAGCCACAGCTTCATGCCTGCCACGCCAGCGCCAGGTAGATGGCGAGCTCGCACAGCTGCTGCGTCGCGCCGAGCCCGTCGCCGGTGAATCCCTGCAGCCGGCGCCGGAACATGCGCGCCATGACCAGCGCCGCCAGGGCGCATGCCACCGCCATGGCGATCGTTCGTGCGGGGCCCTGCGTCGCCAGCATCAGCAGGGCAGCGGGCACCGACCAGAGCACGCCGACCAGCAAGGCACCGCCGCCGATCGCATCGGCCAAGGGCTTGGCCTTGCTCGCGCCGCTGTCGCCCACGTAGGGCAGCCAGCGGATCAGGAACAGCGGCGCCAGGCGCGACAGCACATGCGCGCCGACGATGGCACCGGCCACCGCCTGCGCGCCCTGCCCCGCCATCGACGCGAGCAGCGCGGCCTTGAGGCCGAGCGCCAGCACCAGCGCAATGGCGCCGAAGGCACCGATGCGCGAGTCCTTCATGATCTCGAGCGCGCGGCTGCGGTCGGCCGATCCGCCCAGGCCGTCGGCCACGTCGGCGAGCCCGTCTTCATGAAAGGCGCCGGTCAGCAGCACCGTTGCCGCCATGCTCAGCAGCGCCGCGGCCAGCGCGCCGGCCACGCCGGGCAAACCCTGCAGCGCGAGCACGAAAACAGCTGCGCCCACGCCACCCACGAGCCAGCCCACGCCCGGAAAATGCGCCGCGCTTGCGCGCAGCATCTGCGGGCTGAAGCCGATCCATTCGGCGAGCCGGCCGGTCACCGGTACGCGCGTGAAGAACTGCAGCGCCAGCAGGTAGTGGCGGACACCGTTCATGGGTTCAACTGTCCTTGCGCGACACGCCGGCGGCTTCGAAGCTGGCCATCTCGCGCAGGATGCGGCAAGCCGATTCGAGCAGCGGCCAGGCCAGCGCACCGCCCGAGCCTTCGCCAAGGCGCAGGTCCAGGTTCAGCAAGGGCTCCAGGCCGAGGTGCTTCAGCAGCAGCGCATGCCCGGGTTCCGCCGAGCTGTGCGCGGCCACGCAGCGCTGCGCCACATGCGGCTGCAGCGCCTGCGCCACCAGCACCGCGGCGCTCGCGATGAAGCCATCGATCACGATCACGCGCCGCTCCTGCGCCGCCTGCAGCACCGCGCCGACCAGCGTGGCAATCTCGAAGCCGCCGAACGCCGCGAGTGCATCGAGCGGCTCGCTCGCAGCCGCATGCAGCGCCAGCACGTCGCGCAGCACCTCCCGCTTGCGCGCGAGCCCCGCGGCGTCGAGGCCGGTGCCGGAGCCGGTGCAGCCATCGATGTCCAGCCCCGCGAGGCGCGCCAGCAGCAGCGCTGCGGCCGAGCTGTTGCCGATGCCCATTTCGCCGAGCAGCAAGGCATTGCCCGGCAGCGCGCGCACCACCTCGCGCCCGTTGGCGATGGCTTGCGCGCATTGCTCCGCGGTCATGGCGGGCCCGGCCGACGCATCGGCGGTACCGGCGGCGATCCGGCGCGAGACCAGCCCGGGGCGGGCCTGGAAGTCGCGCCGCACGCCGCAGTCGACCACGGTGAGCGCGAGGCCGTGCTGGCGCGCCAGCACGCTGACGGCCGCGCCGCCGGCCAGGAAGTTCTCGACCATTTGCCAGGTCACGTCGCTCGGAAAGGCCGAGACGCCGCGCGCCGCCAGGCCATGGTCGGCCGCGCACACCAGCATCTGCGGTGCTTCGAGCACCGGCGTTTCACTGCCCAGGACGAGGCCGATCCGCAAGGCCAGGCTCTCGAGCCGGCCGAGCGCGCCGAGCGGCTTGGTCTTGTTGTCGAGCGCGCTTTGCAGGCGCGCCGCAAGAGCGCCGTCATGAATGTCGGAGATGGAAGGAATGGTCTGGTTGCTGTCGGTCATGCGATCAGGCCCTGCAGTACGCCGGCCTCGAAGTGGTTGTCGATGAAATCGGCCAGGCCGTCGAAGGTGGCGTCGAGCGTGGGTGCCGCGGCACCGAAGAGTGCGTGGAGCGCGGCCGCGTCCTCGAACAGGCCGTGCAGATAGAGGCCCAGCACGTTGCCGCGCGCGTTCTGCCAGGCCAGGCCCTCGGGCATCACGGCATGGCCGTCCTGCGCCATCTGGGGGTGGATGGCGGTTTGGCCGTGATGGATTTCGTAGCCCGCCACCGGCACGTTCGAGAGCGACGCCCATGCGCCGCCCAGTTGGCCGAAGACGGCCGCCCGGTGGCGCACGGTCTTTTCGCGCTCGAACACCGTCACCAGCGGCAGCAGGCCCAGGCCGGGCGCATTGCCGTCGATGCCGTGCGGATCGACCAGCGCCTCGCCCAGCATCTGCAGGCCGCCGCAGACGCCCAGCACGGCGCCGCCGCGGGCCGCGTGCGCCGCGATGGCGCGGTCCAGCCCCTGCGCGCGCAGCCACGCGAGATCGCCGCTGGTGTGCTTGGAGCCGGGCAGCACGATCCAGTCGGCGCCGGCCAGCTCCGCCGGCGTGCGCGCCCAGGCCAGGCGGACGCCGGGCACGTTCTTGAGCGGCTGGAATTCGTCGAGGTTGCTGATGCGCGGGTAGGCCACGACCGCAACGGTGCGGGTCACCGCACCGCTCGCATGGCTTCGGTCATCGAACACGCCGTCTTCTTCCGGCAGGCCGTGCTCCCGCCACATCGGCAGCGTGGCGACGGTGGCGATGCCGGTCAGCGCCTGCAGCTGCTGCGGCGCCGGCGCCAGGAGCGAAGCATCTCCGCGGAACTTGTTGAGCACGAAGCCGCGCAGCAGCGCGCGGTCGCTTTCGGGCATCAATGCCCAGGTGCCGTACAGATGCGCGAAGGCGCCACCACGGTCGATGTCGGTCACCAGCAGGCAGCGCGCATCCGCATGGCGGGCCACGCGCAGGTTGACGATGTCGCTGGCCATCAGGTTGATCTCGGCCGGCGAGCCGGCGCCTTCGATCACGACCACGTCGTTCTCGGCACGCAG
This sequence comes from Variovorax sp. V116, assembly GCF_041154435.1. NCBI lineage: Bacteria > Pseudomonadati > Pseudomonadota > Betaproteobacteria > Burkholderiales > Comamonadaceae > Variovorax > Variovorax sp. V116. The sequence continues at coordinate 2,588,564 of NZ_AP028661.1, read as the reverse complement.
CGCGTCGAGCGCCTGCGCGATCTGCGGCCACACGCGCTCGCTGCGTCCGCGCCAGGGCATGGCCGTGAGCTCCGCGCTCACCTGCCCCATCAGCACCACCTGGCTGTGGGTGTCGCGCTCGGGCTTGAGCAGCAGCGGGTTCATGCGCACGTCGGGCACGGCACGCGCGGCCAGTGCCTGGAAATACTGCGCGCTGCCGATCTCGCCGCCGCCCACCACGCGGGCGTTGTTGCTCATGTTCTGCGCCTTGAAGGGCGCCACCTTGAGGCCCTGGCGCGCGTACCAGCGGCACAGCGCGGCGGTCAGCCAGCTCTTGCCGGCGCCACTGGTCGTGCCGAGAACCATCACGCATCGGGTTGTCATGCGGCTATTGTCCGTTGTCGCCGCAGCCCTCTTGCGGCAGCCGCGAAGAGGCAAAGAAAAAGGGGCTTGCGCCCCTTGGTTTTTCTTTCAGCGCGCCGCGGTCTGTACCGCGGCTGCCCCGTCCTGGGGCGGCGCCTTTGCGGTGGCCGCCGGCACCTCCCAGCCGCCGCCGATGGCGCGGATCAGCCCCACGGCCGCCTGGTACTGCGCCGACTTCACCTGCAGCGCCTGGCGCCGGTTGCGCAATTCGCTGCGGCGGGCGTCGAGCAGGTCGAGCTGGCTGATGTAGCCGTTGCGGTAGCGCGTGTCCGACAGGCTGGTCGCGCGCTGCGCCGAGGTGACGGCCTGCGCCTGCACCGCCGACTGCTCCTGCAGGATGCGGATCGCGGACAGCTGGTCTTCGACCTCCTGGAACGCCACCAGCACCTGGTTGCGGTAGTTCGCGAGCGCGCCGTCGAGCTGGGCATTGGCACCCTGCACGCCGGCTTCGCGGCGGCCGCCGTCGAAGATCGGCAGCGAGAGCAGCGCACCCACGCCCCACGAGCGGGCCGACCACTTGAACAGGTCGCCGATCTCGGGCGATGCATAGCCGGCCGCGCCGGTCAGCGAGATGTCCGGGAACCACGCCGCCTGCGCCACGCCCACGCGGGCCTGCGCCGCGAGCACCGCGTTCTGCGCGGCCGAGACGTCGGGGCGGCGCGTGAGCACCGTGGCCGGCACGCCGGGCGGCACGGACGGCAGCGCGGTGGCCCAGTCGTCGGTGCGCAGGCCGAAGCTCGAGGCCGAGTCGCCCACCAGCACCGCGAGCGCATGCTCGACCTGGGCGCGCTGCCGGTCGAGCGCGAGCGCGTCCGACTCGGTGGACGAGACCTCGGTCTGCACGCGCGCCACGTCGAGCTCGGCGATGTCGCCGGCCTGCTGGCGGCGCTGCGAGAGGCGCAGCGTGTCGCGGTAGGCCTCGACCTGCTCGCGCACCAGCGCGCGCTCGGCGTCGAGCGCACGCAGCTGCAGGTAGGTCTGGGCCACTTCGGCCTGCACCGCGAGGCGCGTGCTCTGCAGCAGGGCCTCGCGGCTCTGCGCATCGAGCTTGGCCGCATTGCTCGCGCCCGAGAGGCGGCCGAACAGGTCGACCTCGTACGAGAAGGTGGCGCCGATGTTGGTCATGGTGGCCGGCCGGGTGCTGGCCGTGGCCTTGTCGAGGCCGGCGCCGCGGTTGGCGCCCGCGCCCAGGCCGATCTGCGGCATGCGGTCGGCATTGGCGCTGCGCGCCAGCGCGCGGGCCTCGGCCAGCCGCGCCGCCGCGGCCTGGATGTTGTTGTTGCTGACGTCGGCCTTCTCGACCAGCGCATTGAGCACCGGGTCGTTGAACGCCAGCCACCAGGCGCCGCGCGCCTGCGCTTCGGAGGGCACGGCACGCGTCCAGCCCGCGGGCGGGGCGGCGCCCTGCTCCTTGAACTCGGCAGTGGTCTGGATCTCGGGCACGCCCGAGGGCACGCTCGCGCAGCCGGCCAGCGCCAGGGCTGCGACCAGCGGCAGCAAGGCAGTGCGGGCCCAGGGTTGAAATGCGAATTTCATGATGATGAACTTTCTTCTTGATCGACCAGGCGATCAGTCATGCGAAGGACGCGGCGAGGCCGGCACCGGGTGCAGCCCGCCGCCGCCCGAACCACCGTGCGACGAGGGTGCCGCAGCGACCGGATGGCCCGCCGAGACAAACTCCTCGCCATGCGGCACTTCGCCATGCAGCTTGAGCGCGCGGTTGCCCGCCAGGCGGCGCAGCAGCACATAGAACACCGGCGTCAGGAACAGGCCGAAGGCCGTCACGCCGATCATCCCGGCGAACACCGCCACGCCCATGGCCTTGCGCATCTCCGAGCCCGCGCCGGTCGACAGCACGAGGGGCAGCACACCCATCACGAAGGCCAGCGAGGTCATGAGGATCGGGCGCAGGCGCAGGCGGCTGGCTTCGATCGCCGCTTGTATGGGCGTTCTGCCGGCAAACTCGAGCTCGCGCGCAAACTCCACGATCAAAATCGCGTTCTTCGCACTCAGCCCCACCAGCACGATCAAGCCGATCTGCGTGAAGACGTTGTTGTCACCCCCCGATATCCATACGCCGGTCATCGCGGCCAGGATGCCCATGGGCACGATCAGGATGATGGCGATCGGCAGCGTCAGGCTCTCGTACTGCGCGGCCAGCACCAGGAACACCAGCAGGATGGCCAGCGGGAACACCAGGAAGGCGGAGTTGCCGGCCAGGATTTCCTGGTAGGTCAGCTCGGTCCACTCGAAGCTCACGCCCTTGGGCAGCGTCTCGGCCGCGATCTTGGTGATCGCGTCCTGCGCCTGGCCCGACGAATAGCCGGGGGCCGGGCCGCCGTTGATGTCGGCCGCCAGGTAGCCGTTGTAGCGCATGGCGCGTTCCGGCCCGAAGGTCGAATTGACCTTCATCAGCGCCGACAGCGGCACCATCTCGCCCGTGGTCGAGCGCACCTTCAGCATGCCCACGTCTTCGGCGCGGGCGCGGTACGGCGCATCGGCCTGCACGCGCACGCTGTAGGTGCGGCCGAACTTGTTGAAGTCGTTCGCATACAGGCTGCCGAGGTAGATCTGCATGGTGTCGAAGATGTCCGTCACCGGCACGCCGAGCTGGCGCGCCTTGGTGCGGTCGATGTCCGCATACAGCTGCGGCACGTTGACCTGCCAGCTCGTGAACATGCCCGTGAGCTCCGGCGCGGCATAGGCCTTGGCCATGAAGGCCTTCACCGCCGCGTCCATCTGGTCGTAGCCGACCGAGGCGCGGTCTTCGATCTGCAGCTTGAAGCCGCCCGTGGTGCCCAGGCCCGCCACCGGCGGCGGCGGGAACATCACGATGAAGGCGTCCTGGATGCTGGCGAAGGCGCCGTTGAGCTGCCCGGCCACCGCACCGCCGCTCTGGTCGGCGCGCTTGCGCTGGTCGAAGGGCTTGAGCGTGGCAAACACGATGCCCGAGTTCGAGCTGTTGGTGAAGCCGTTGATCGACAGGCCCGGGAAGGCGATGGCGTCTTCCACGTTCGGGTTCTTCTTCATGATCTCGCCCATGCGCTGGATCACTTCGTCGGTGCGGTCGAGCGTGGCGCCGTCGGGCAGTTGGGCAAAGCCGATCAGGTACTGCTTGTCCTGCGCCGGCACGAAGCCGCTGGGCACGGCCTTGAACAGGCCGAAGGTCACGCCGATCAGCGCGAGGTAGATCACCAGCATCAGCGTCTTGCGCGAGATCACGCCCTTGACGCCGCCGCTGTAGGCTTCCGCGCCACGGCTGAAGAGCTTGTTGAAGCCGCGGAACAGCCAGCCGAAGGCCTTGTCCATGCCGCGCGTCAATGCGTCCTTGGGCTGGTCATGGCCGCGCAGCAGCAAGGCGGCGAGCGCGGGCGACAGCGTGAGCGAGTTGATCGCCGAGATCACCGTCGAGATCGCAATCGTCACCGCGAACTGGCGGTAGAACTGCCCCGTGAGGCCGCTGATGAAGGCCAGCGGCACGAACACGGCCACCAGCACCAGCGCGATAGCGATGATGGGGCCGGACACTTCGCGCATCGCACGGTAGGTGGCTTCACGCGGCGTGAGCCCCGCCTCGATGTTGCGCTCGACGTTCTCCACCACCACGATGGCGTCGTCCACCACGATGCCGATCGCCAGCACCAGCCCGAACAGGCTCAGCGCATTGATCGAGAAGCCCAGGACATGCAGCACCGCGAAGGTGCCGATCACCGACACCGGCACGGCCAAAAGCGGAATGATCGACGCGCGCCAGGTCTGCAGGAACAGGATCACGACCAGCACCACCAGCAGGATGGCTTCGAGCAGCGTGTGGATCACCGATTCGATCGATGCGCGCACGAACTGCGTCGGGTCGTAGGCGATGCGGTACTCCAGCCCTTCGGGCATGTTCTTGTTGAGCTCGGCCATCGTCTTGCGCACGTTCGACGAAATATCGAGCGCGTTGGAGCCCGGTGCCTGGAACACGCCCATGCCGACGGCCGGGTCGTTGTTCAGGAGCGAACGCAGCGAGTAGTCGGCGGCGCCCATCTCGAGGCGGCCGATGTCGCGCAGGCGCGTCACGGCGCCGTCGGTGCCGCTCTTGACGATGATGTCGCCAAACTCTTCCTCGCTCTGCAGGCGCCCTTGCGCATTGATCGAGAGCTGCATGTCCACGCCCGACAGGCCCGGCGAAGCGCCGACCACGCCGGCCGCGGCCTGCACGTTCTGGCCGCGGATGGCAGCCACCACGTCGCTCGCCGAGAGGCCGCGCTGCGCGACCTTCTGCGGGTCGAGCCAGACGCGCATCGAGTAGTCGCCGCCGCCGAAGATCTGCACCTGGCCCACGCCTTCGATGCGCGCGAGCGGGTCTTTCACGTTCAACACAGCGTAGTTGCGCAGGTAGTTGATGTCGTAGCGGTTGTTCGGCGAGACGAGGTGGACCACCATCGTCAGGTCGGGCGCGCTCTTGACGGTCGTGATGCCGAGGCGGCGCACTTCCTCCGGCAGGCGCGGCTCGGCTTGCGAGACGCGGTTCTGCACCAGCTGCTGCGCCTTGTCCGGGTCGGTACCGAGGCGGAAGGTGACGGTGAGCGTCAGCACGCCGTCGGTGGTGGCCTGGCTGCCCATGTAGAGCATGCCCTCGACGCCGTTGATCTGCTCTTCGAGCGGCGTGGCCACGGTTTCGGCGATCACCTTCGGGTTGGCGCCCGGGTACTGGGCGCGCACCACCACCGAGGGCGGCGCAACTTCCGGGTACTCCGAGATCGGCAGCCCGCGCAGCGCGATCAGGCCGGCTATCAGGATCAATAGCGACAGCACGCCGGCAAAGATCGGCCGGTCGATGAAGAATTTAGAGAGATTCATGTTGTTTCTCCGGCGAGCGCAAATGCGCTCCCCACCGAGTTCAGGACTTCGCGGCTTCCGCGACGCGTTCCGGTTGTTGTTGCTTGGTGTCGGCCTTGGCGTCCATCGTCACGGTCTGCGGCACCACCAGCGCACCGGGGCGGATGTGCTGCAGGCCGTTGACCACCACGCGGTCGCCGGCCTTCAGGCCCTTGCTCACCACGCGCAGCCCGTTGATCGATGCGCCGAGCGTGACTTCGCGGTACGTGGCCTTGTTGTCCTCGCCCACCACCATCACGAACTTCTTGTTCTGGTCGGTGCCGATGGCGCGCTCGCTCACCAGCAGGGCCGAGTCGCTGCGCGCCTGGCCCATGCGGATGCGGGCGAACTGGCCCGGAATGAGGGCGCCGTCCTTGTTGTCGAACGAGGCCCGCACACGCACTGTGCCGCTGCGCGCATCGACCTGGTTGTCGATCAGCTGCAGCTTGCCGGTGAAGGGCGTGCCTTCGAGGCCGGCGGTGCCCATCTGCACGGGAATGCTCTCGATCTGGCCGCGGGCGCTGGCGCCGCTCGGCAGGTCCTTCAGGGCCCGCGTGATCACCTGCTCGTCGGCATCGAAGCTCGCGTAGATCGGGCTCACCGACACCAGCGTGGTCAGCACCGGCGCGCCGGGGCCGGCGGCCACCAGGTTGCCCATCGTCACTTCGAGCTTGCCGATGCGGCCCGCCACCGGCGCCCGCACCTGGGTGTAGCCCAGGTTCAGCCGCGCCGACTGCAGCGACGCTTGCGCGGCGCGCAGGTTGGCTTCGGCTTCACGGGCGGCGTTCACGCGCTCGTCGTATTCGCGCTGGGCGATGGCCTGCTGGTCCCACAGGCGCTTGGCGCGCTCCTGCTCGCTGCGGCTGAAGGCCTGGCGGGCCTGGGCCGAGGCCACCTGCGCTTCGGCGCGCTCCACCTCGGCCGCGTACGGCGCGGGGTCGATGGTGATCAGCAGGTCGCCCTGCTTCACCAGCGCGCCTTCGCGGAAGTGCACCGACTGCACGGCTCCCGCCACGCGGGAGCGCACGTCGACGCGCTGCACCGCCTCGAGCCGGCCCGAGAACTCGTCCCAGGCATTGATCTCGCTCGAAGCCACGGTGGCCACCGAGACCGGCGTGCCCTGCTGCGCCGCGGCCGGTGCCGTGGCCTCCGCCTTGAAGCTGTGCATGCCGAGCACCGCGGCGGCCACCGCCAGCAGTGCGGTGAGGCCGGTCACTGCGGGCCACAGGCCCTTGCGGGCGGCGGAAGAAAGGTTTTGCTTGTTGTTCGACATGATGGTTCGTCCTTCTCGATGACTTCTTGGGATGCAACAGGCCATCCCGGCGCTTTTGGCGCCAGGAGGCGGAACTCGAAAATGACCGGGGTTACCGGTGGGCCGAGGGGCGGCGTCGCGTCGTCAGCAGAGGGCTGCCGCGACCGGCCCGCCTAGCTGGGCTTGGGTGCTACCGGGGGCGGCGTGGTGGCACTGAAAAATTCGCGGAAGTGCTGCTGCACGCTGGCTTCGCAGGCCTTGCAGCCCGAGGGCTCGGGGTCGTACAGCGCCCTGGGCCAGTTGGCGGCGCCGGGCAGCACGCTGCTGGTGACGTCGATGCCGGCCGCGCGCAGGCGCCCGGCAAAGGTCATTGCCTCGTCGCGCATGGCGTCGTCGGGGCCCACCAGCACCAGGGCCGGCGCCAGGGACGACAGCCGCAGCGACCCGCTCGGCACCGCATACGGGTGCATCGCGTTCGACGGGCAGCTCAGGTACTTTTCCCAGCCCGTGGCCCAGCGGCATTCGGCCGAGTCGTTGGTGGCCTTGCGCAGCGACGCGGTGCCCGCGCACGGGTCGAGCATGGGCGACAGCAGGATCTGCCCGGCCAGCGGCGGATGCGCCCGGTCGCGGGCGATCAGCGCCACCCCGGCGGCCAGGTTGCCGCCGGCCTCTTCGCCGGCCAGGTACACCTGGGCGCCCTTGCCGCCGAGCTTCACGCGCTGCTTGTAGAGCCATTCGAGCGCGGCATAGCCCACTTCGATGGGCTCGGGGAAAGGCGACTCGGGCGCCAGCGGATAGTCCACCGACACCACCACCGCGCCCGCGCCGGCCAGCAGCCGGGCCACGTTGCGCCCGTTGTCCAGGTTGCCGCAGATGAAGGTGCCGCCATGGAAGTGCAGCACCAGCGGCACCGTCTCGCCGCGCGGGCGCTGTCCGTAGACCCGGGCGCCCACGGGCTCGCGGCCGGGCAGCTCGATCGACAGATCGGCTTCCACGCCTTGCGCCGCGGCGAGAGCAGCGGCTTCGGCAGAGCGGGACGATGGGCGCGGTGACATGGGGGCAACCTCAGGAGGATTGGCGATAGTCGAAATATAAGGCGGCCAGTGTGGCGTTAAACAGGCAAGCTGCCCCTACTCTGTTTCCAAACAGCTAACAATCCAGGAAACGCCGGGGATTGTCACCTTGTGTGAGAATCCGCGTCCTCCCGGCAATGGCCGGGCTCCCAGGAACAGTCATCAATGGATCAAATCCAGGCAATGCGGATCTTTGTCCGCGTGGTGGAAGCGGGCACGTTCACCCGGGCGGCGGACTCGCTCGCCCTGCCCAAGGGGACGGTCACCAAGCAGATCCAGGCGCTGGAATCGCGCCTGCGGGTGAAGCTGCTCAACCGCACCACGCGGCGAGTGACCGTGACGCCGGACGGCGCGGCCTACTACGAACGCGCCGCGCGCCTCTTGAACGACTTCGACGACATCGAAGCCAGCATGACCAATGCGCAGGCCAACCCGACGGGGCGGCTGCGCATCGACGTCGGCACCTCGGTGGCGCGGCAGATCATCCTGCCCGCGCTGGCCACCTTCTGCGACCGCTACCCCGAGATCCAGGTCGACCTGGGCGTGAGCGACCGCACGGTCGACCTCATCAGCGACAACGTCGACTGCGTGATCCGCGCCGGCGAACTGAGCGACCAGTCGCTGGTGGCCCGGCGCATCGGCACGCTGCACTTCGTGACCGTGGCATCGCCCGCCTACGTCAAGCGCTACGGCATTCCGCAGCATCCGAACGACATCGAGAAGCGCCACCACGTGGTGAGCTATTTTTCGGGCACCACGCGGCGCATCTATCCGCACGAGTTCAGGAAGGGCGACGAATACATCGAGCTCAACGGGCCCTACCGCGTGTCGGTCAACGAGAGCAACGCCCACATGGCGGCGGTGCTCGGCGGCTTCGGTATTTCGCAGTGCATCACCTTCATGGCCGAGCCGCTGCTCGCAAGCGGCGAGCTGATCGAGGTGCTGCCCGACTGGCAGCGCGAGCCGCTTCCGATCCACGTGGTCTATCCGCCCAACCGCCACCTGAGCGCGAAGGTGCGGGCCTTCGTGGACTGGGCGGCGGAGCTGTTCGCGAAGAACCCGCGGCTGCAGCGGCGCTGAACTGCGCCTGACGCGCCTCAACCGGCCGGAGCGAACACCGGCTCGCAGCGCACCTCGGTCTTCACCGAGTTGGCGATGAAGCACTCTTCGTGCGCGCGGTGGTGCATGTGCTCGACCTGCTCGCGCGTGGGCAGGTTCTCGCCCGAGAACGTGACCTCGGGACGCAGCGTGACCACGTTCATCGCGAGCTTGCCCTCGGCGTTCTTTTCCATGACGCCGCTCGCCGCATCGAAGTAGCGGTCGACAATGAACTTGCGCTTCACCGCCATGGTGAGGAACCACAGCATGTGGCAGCTCGAGAGCGACGCGACAAAGGCCTCTTCAGGATCGACCGCCGCCGCATCGGAAAACGGCAGCGGCACCACGTGCGGCGACGAGGAGCCCGGCACTTCCGCGCCGCCATCGAAGCGCAGCGAATGCCTTCTGCTGTAGCTGTTGCCGAGGAAGTCCTGCTCGCCTCGCTGCCAGAGGATTCCTGCGGTGTACTGGGCCATGCCTTGCTCTCCAGAGCCAAAAGAGGAGGCGCCATTCTGCGTCAGAAGAAGCCGGCGAGCCTGATCAAAAGCGGCACCAGCAGCGCCGTCGCGATGCCATTCAGCCCCAGCGCCAGCGCGGAGAAGGCGCCTGCCGTTTCGTTCACCTGGATGGCCCGCGCGGTGCCGATGCCGTGCGCCGCCATGCCCACGGCAAAGCCGCGCACCGCGGGCTCCTTGATGCGCAGCAGGTTCAGGAGACCCGTGGCCATGATCGCGCCCGAGATGCCCGCCACGGCGGCCGCCACCGCGGCCAGCGACGGCAGCCCGCCGATCTTCTCGGCCACGCCCATCGCGATCGGCATGGTGGCCGACTTGGGCGCGAGCGACATCAGCAGCTCGTGCGATCCGCCCAGCGCCCAGGCAATGCCGATGGCCGACACGATGGCCGCCGCCGAGCCCACCAGCAGCGCCACGCCGATCGGCAGCCAGAGGCGCCGCAGCCGACCGAGCTGGCCATACAGCGGCACGGCCAGTGCCACGGTGGCCGGCCCGATCAGGAAGTGCACGAACTTGGCGCCTTCGAAATATGTGTCGTAGGGCGTGCGCGTGGCGAGCAGCACGCCCACGATGACAACCACCGACACCAGCACCGGATTGACCGCCGGGTTGGCGCCGCTGCGCCGGTGCAGCCACAGCGCGCCCAGGTAGGCCAGCAGCGTGAGCGACAGCCACAGCAGCGGCGACTGCGCCAGGAAGACCCAGATCTCGGACAGCTTGGCGGGCGGGGTCATTCGGCATCCTTGCCGGTGATGCGGATCATCCAGCGCAAGGTGAGCGCGGTCACGGCCATGGTGAAGGCCGCGCCCACGATGCCCGCCGCAAGGAACGGAAGCCATTCGCGCCCCACCCGTTCGAAATGCAGCATGACGCCGGTCACCGCGGGAATGAACAGCAGCATGAGGTTGCGCAGCAGATGGCCCGAGGTCTCGTTCAGCGCCTCGGGCACGCCGCCGCGCACGAGCAGCACGATGAACAGCAGCAGCATGCCGATCAGCGGGCCGGGAATCGGCAAGCCCAGCCACTGCACGAGCAGTTCGCCGGCCAGTTGGCAAAGAAAGAGCGTGGTGATGGCGTAGAGCATGCGGATGTCCTGGCTTTCAAGGTTCGGCCGAAGCCGCGGCGCGCGTCCAGGCTTCTTTCAGCGCCTGCTGGCTCTGCGGCGGCAGCACGCCGAGCCGCACATGGCCCGGCAGGCCGAATGATGCACAGTCTCGCAGCTTGATGCCTTCGGCGCGCAGCCGGGCGGCCCGCTGCGGATAAGGCGCATCGGTGCGCGCGCAAAAGAAGTTGGCCTCGCTCGGCAGGCACTGCCATCCCATCGATTCGCAAAGGGCGCGCTGCTGCGCCTTCCATTCGCGCAGGGTGCGCAGGCTTCGGGCAAGCCAGGCTTGGGCGGGCTCGCCGATCCAGGTTTCGAGCAGCGCCACGCCATGCGCGCCCACCGGCCACGAGGGGGCCAGCCGCTCGAGGCGCTGCTTCAGCAATGCGGCGGCATCGCCTTCGGGCGCAATGGCATAGGCGGCGCGGATGCCGGTCAGGCCCATGGCCTTGTTGGGCGTCCACAGCTGCCAGACACGGTTGCGCTGCGCCGCGTCGAGCGATGCCGCGCCTTCGAGGCGCAGCGCTTCGTAGGCCAGGTCGAGCACGCAGGGGCCGCCGGCCGCGGCGTGCAGCGCGAGATTGGCCTCGGCCTGGCCCAGCGGGCTCGACGGCTCGCAGCACCAGCGCAGCGCTGCTCCGTCATGCGGCGCTGGCGGCCGCAGCACCTGCAAACCCCAGGCCGATGCCGCGCGCTCGTAGTCGCCATAGCTGTGCGCCGGCAGCACCACCTGCCGGCCGCCGCCCTGCGCAAAAGCGGCGCTGATGCGGTGGATGAATTCGCTGGCACTGGCCGCGATCACGATGCGTTCGGCGGCCACGCCGTGAAAGCCTGCCAATGCGCGGCGCAGCGCCGTGTAGCCCGGGTCCGGGTAGTGCGCCGCATCGGCTGCACGCAGTGCGGTAAGCACAGCGGGGCATGAGCCCGTGGCATTGCCGTTGGTCGAGAAATCGTGCCAGGCGGTGCCGATGGCGTCGGGCCCGCCATGCAACAGGCCGGTGGATGTCGTGTGTTCCGGTGTCATGCCCAGTCGGTTGCCGCGAAGAAGATGGCCAATGATGCACAAGCGGCCGTGGCCAGCACCGCCCTGCCGCCCCATCGCGCGGCCTGCTGCGTATCGGCCGCATCGGCGGGCCGTCCTTCGGCATTCAAGGCATAGACGCCGGGCTTGGCAAGCCGCACGCCGAGCAGCAGTGCCATCGCCGCCATCGGCCAGCCGCTGTTGGGCGACGGCGTGCGGCGCGCCTCGCCTGCCACGCCGCGCGGCCAGCGCCATGCCGCAAGCGCAAGCAGCAGCGCCGTGAGCCGCGCCGGCAGCCACGAGAGCAGGTCGTCAGCGCGCGCGGCCCACTTGCCGAACCAGCTCCACTCGCGGCCATTGCGTTCGCCGCGGTAGCCCCACATCGCATCGGCCGTGTTGGCGAAGCGGTAGACCGCCGCGCCCGGCAAGCCCAGTAGCACGAACCAGAACAGCGGCGCCACGAGCGAATCGTTAAGGTTCTCGGCCAATGATTCGATGGCGCTTTCGCGCACCTCGCGCTCGCTGAGCGCGCAGACATCGCGGCTGACGAGCCGGCCCAGCTGCGCGCGCCCCGCATCGAGCGAAACGCCCAGCGCCGCCTCGACCGCGAGCACTTCGTCGTGCAGCATGCGCCACGCGAAAAGCGGTTTCAGCGCAAAGGCCATCGCCACCGCCAGCGCCCATGCGGGCAGCCATTGCACCATCGCAGCCTGCACGCCGGCGGCGACCACCCCCACGCACATCGCGCCCACGCACCACGCCAGCGCCCCGATCAAGAAGAGCGGCAGGTCGCGCGGCTTCGCCTTGGCCGCCGGCGGTGCGATGCGCGAGCCGATCCAGCCGAGGTACTGCCCCATCCACACCACCGGATGCCAGCACGCAGCGGGCTCGCCCAGCCAGCAGTCGATGGCAAGCGCAAGCCACAGCGCGGCAACGACGGCCAGGGCGTGTTCGAGGGGAAAGGGGGGCATGGGAGCCGTCATTCTCGCGAAGACGGGGTGGGAAACAGGTCCGACGGCTGGCCCCAGCGTTCGTCGAACACCAGCGCCGACAAGGGCTCGCGCCGGGCCCAGCGTTCGCGTTGCAGCATCGGCTCTTCGTAGAAATCGTGCACCGGGCCCAGGCACAGCAGCGCGATCGGCTCCGCCCCCTCGGGCAGGCCCAGCAGGGCCGACACCTCGGCGGGATCGAACAGCGAGACCCAGCCCATGCCCAGCCCTTCGGCACGCGCCGCAAGCCAGAGGTTCTGGATGGCGCAGGACGCCGAGGCCAGGTCCATCTGCGGCAAGGTGCGTCGGCCGAACACATGCCGCTCACGGCCGTCGGCCAGCGACACGGCCAGCAGTTCGGCCGCATCGAGCACGCCCTGCACCTTGAGCCGCATGAACGCGTCTTCGCGCTCGCCGAGGGCGCGGGCCGTCAGCACGCGTTCGCGCTCGATCACATCGTGCAGACGCTGACGCAAGGCACCGTCGCGAACGCGAATGAACCGCCACGGCTGCATGAATCCGACACTGGGCGCGTGGTGCGCCCCTTCCAGCAGCCGGCGCAGCAACTCGGGCGCCACCTGCCCCCCTGCGAAGTGACGCATGTCCCGCCGCTCATGGATGGCGCGGTACACCGCCCTCACCTCGTCGGCCGCGAAGGCTTGCGACATCGAAATCAGTCCTCGATGCCGCGCTGCGCCGGAATGCCGGCCTTGAATGCGTGCTTGACCATGGCCATCTCGGTCACGGTGTCGGCCAGCTCGACGATTTCGGGCGGGCAGCGCCGGCCCGTGAGCACCACGTGCACGTGCTTGGGCCGCGTGCGCAGCGTTTCGAGCACGCCCTCGAGCGGCAGCCAGCCGTAGATCAGCGGATAGGTGATCTCGTCGAGCACCACCAGGAAGAACTCGCCCGAAAGAATGGCCGCCCTGGCTTTCTCCCAGCCATCGCGCGCGAGCTGGGCCGAGTGTTCGAGGTCCTGGCTCTTCCAGCTGAAGCCGTCGCCCAGCCCCTCGATCGGAATGCCGATCTGCTCGAACATGCGGTGCTCGCCGAAGCGCGCCGAAGGCACCTTCATGAACTGGTAGATCTTCACCGCCTTGCCGCGGCCGTGCGCGCGCAGCGCGAGGCCGAAGGCCGCGGTGCTCTTGCCCTTGCCGTCGCCGGTGTTGACGATGACGATGCCGCGGCGTTCGCCTTCGGCCTTGTCGTACGGCTTCTCGCTGGGGGGAGTTTCGATTTGCATGAGACGGGCTCCGTGTTGATGGGGGGCGGTCAGTTCGGCAGCGCGATCCACTGCTCGGCCACGCGGTGCACGCGGATGCGGTGGTCGAACACCTGTTCGAGCGCGGCGTGGGTGGCCGGGTCGCTGCTGCCGCCGCGGTGCACCACGCGGCCGTGGTTCATTACCACCAGCTCGTCGGCGGCCAGCGCCATCGGCAGTTCGTGCAGCACGCTGACCACGGTGCGGCCTTCGGCCACCAGGGCGCGCGTGGTCTGCATCCAGTCGGCCTGGTGCGGCGGGTCGAGGTTGGCGAGCGGCTCGTCCATCAGCAGCAGCTCGGCCTCGACCGCAAGCGCGCGCGCCAGCAGCACGCGCTGGCGCTCGCCGCCCGAGAGCTGTCCGAGCGGCCGTTCGCGCCAGTCCCACGCTTGGGTGCTGCGCAAGGCACGCTCCACCGCCGCGCGGTCGGCCGGGCTCGGCGCCGCGAGCCAGCGCTGGTGCGGCAGGCGGCCGAGCATGGCGATGTCGTAGACCATCAGGTCGTCGGCACTGCCCTCGCCCGCCGCGCCGCTCTGGCCCAGCCACGACAGGCGCTGCGCGCGAAGGCGGCCCGGCACCCTGGCCGACGGTTCGCCAAAAAGAAAGACTTCGCCGCGGTGCGCGAGCAGGCCCGCGAGCGCCTTGAGCAGGGTCGACTTGCCCGCCCCGTTCGGCCCGACCACGCTGGTCCAGCGCGCCGCGCCGAGCTTCAGGTCGATGCCGTGCAGCACCTCGGTGTTGCCGAGCGTGGCGCCCAGGCCGCGGGCTTCGAGTGCGGGGATCTCCTGGCTCATGCCACCCCGCCCCGCGCGCTGCGCCTGTGCATCAGCCACAGCAGGTAGCTGCCGCCGAGCACCGCCGTGAGCACGCCCACGGGCAGTTCCTGCGGCGCGATGAGCCAGCGCGCCAGCAGGTCGGCCGCCATCAGCAGCAGGCCGCCCATCGCGGCCGACAGCACGATCAACCCGGCATGCGTGGTCTTGACCACCGAGCGCACGAGGTGCGGCGCGGCCAGGCCGACGAAGGCGATGAGCCCGGTCTGCGCCACCGCTGCGCCGGTGCCCAGCGCGAGCACCACCACCAGCGTGGCGCGCATCGCGCCCAGCGGCAGGCCGAGGCTGCGGGCCGTCGCTTCGCCGAGCGCAAGGCCGTCGAGCACCGGCGCGAGCGCCCAGCCCAGCAGCAGGCACACCGCACCGACCGCGGCCATCACCGCGCATGCGCTCCAGCCGACCAGGCCTGTGCTGCCGAGGATGAAGCCCTGGATGGCCTGCAGGATGTCGGCCGAGGCGATGGTGATCAGGTCCTTGGCGGCGCCGAGCACCACGCCGACGATCACGCCCGCGAGCAGCAGCCGCAGCGTCTGCTGCACGCCGCGCGCGAGCACCAGCGTGAGCATCACCGCGAGCACCGCGCCCACGAAGGCCGCGCCCGTGAGCCCCAGGCGCATCGCCCATTGCGTGCTGGCGGCCGAGCCGCCGAACAGCAGCAGCGCCACCGCCACGCCGAGCGAAGCCCCCGAGGCGCTGCCCAGCAGATAAGGATCGGCCAGCGGATTGCGGAACAGCCCCTGCGCCACCGAGCCCGCGAGCCCGAGCAGTGCGCCCGCGAGCCACGCGCCCAGCGTGCGCGGCAGCCGGATGTCCCAGACGATGCGCAGCGCCACCGGATCGCGCCATGCCGCGCGCAGGCTTTCGAAGCCGGTACTGCCGATGCCCAGGCCGAGCACCGCCAGCGCGCCGCCCAGCACCAGCAAGGCGATGCCGAAGAGCCAGACGCGGCGCTGATGGCGGGTGTGCATGAAGTCCACCCGCGCTCAGCCGGCCTTCTCGGCGATGCAGCGCGCCATCAGCCGTGCGGCTTCGTCCATGCGCGGGCCGGGACGCACGAGCACGTCCGACTGCGCGGCGTCGAAGCGGCAGATGCGCCCCTCGCGCACCGCGCGGATGCCGCCCCAGCCCGGGCGCTGCTCCATGCCCGCCGCGCTGCGCACGCTGACCATGATGAGATCGGGATTGGCGCGCACCACGTATTCGGGGTTGAGCTTGGGAAAGGGCCCGAGCGAAGCCGGCACGATGTTCTTCATGCCCAGGCGCGCGAGCGTCTCGCCGATGAAAGACGACTCGCCGGCCGCATAGGGCGCGCTGTTGACCTCGAAGTAGACGCGCTGGCCCCTCGCCCCGGCCGGCAGCGACTGCGCGGCGGCCGACACGCCCGCATCGATCGCGCGCCAGATGTTCGGCGCCTCGCGGGTGCCGAGCACCTGGTCGAGCTTGTCGAGCACGCGCCGCACGTCGGCATGGCTCTTGGGTTCGAGCACCAGCACCTTGAGGCCCAGCGCCTCGAGCCGCTGCGTCACGCGCGAGGACTTGGCGAGCAGCACCGCATCGGGCCGCAGCGCCACGATGGCTTCGACGTTCGGGTCGAGCCCGCCGCCCAGCTGCGGCAAGGCGCGCACCGCGTCGGGCGAATTGGAATAGTTGTCGACGCCCACCAGCCGCGAACACGCACCCAGCGCGCAGACGCCTTCGGTCAGCGACGGCAGCAGCGTGACGATGCGCTGCGGCGGCTGCGGCAGGCTCACCGTCACGCCGCGCTCGTCGACCACGTCGATGGCATGCGCGGCCAGCGCGAAGAGGCCGAGGCCAAGCGCCGCGGACAAGCACCGAATCCAGCGGGCGGTCATGCGGGTGCCTTCAGGGTCAGCGGCAAGCCGGCCGCCATCAGCGTGACGCGGTCGCAGGCGGCCGCCACGTCCTGGTTCATGCGGCCCAGCGCATCGACGAAGGCGCGCGTTTCGCGGCCGAGCGGAATCACGCCCAGCCCGATCTCGTTGCCGACCAGCACCACCGGCCCGCGCGCTTCGCGCAGCGCCATCAGCAGCATCGCGGCATGCGCCGCCGGCGTGCGCGTGACCGGCTGCGCGGTCTCGCAGCGCAGCGGCATCAGCAGGTTGGTGAGCCAGAGCGTGAGGCAGTCGACCACCACCAGCGTGTCGGGCGAACTCTGCGTGACGATGGCGCGCGCCAGTTCGACGGGTTCTTCCACGGTTCGCATGGCGGGCACGCGGCGGGCGCGGTCGGCCTGGTGGCGCACGATGCGCTCCTGCATCTCTTCGTCATGCGCCTGGGCGGTGGCAATCAGCACGGCGCGCCGCATGGCGGGCGCCTCGGCCAGCCAGTCGGCGGCGCGCTGCTCGGCGCGGCGCGACTTGCCGCTCTTCTGGCCGCCGAGGATGAATTCATGTTCAACGCGCATGCGCATCGGCCTCCGGGGTTTCGTGTTCGAGCTCGATCGGCATCGCGCCGAACAGCCTGGCCGTGGCTTCGGGGCTGGACGCGAACCACGCATGAAAATAGCTCGCCCGCACCGGGCCGTGCACATAGAAGGCCTCTCCCGCGCGGGCGTCCGCGCCGGGCCTGCCGGTGAAGGCCGCCGGCACCAGCGGCGTTTCGCAGCTCGAATAGTGAAAGGTGTGGCCGCGCAGCGTGTGGGCACCCAGTGTGAGCTGCTGCGGCCCGAGGCCGGACAGCCGCTTGTGCATCGCGACCCGGCCCGGCAGCAGCCCCCAGAGCGCGTGCGATGCGCCATCGGCCGTTTCCAGTTGCTCGAACAGCGACATCATGCCGCCGCACTCGGCCCATACCGGCTTGCCCGCGGCGGCGTGCGCGGCCAGCGACGCGCGCAGGGATTCGCTGGCGGACAGCGCCTTCGCATGCAGCTCGGGGTAGCCGCCGGGCAGCCAGAGCGCATCGCATGCGGGCAACGCATCGCCGGCGAGCGGAGAGAAGAACACGACCCGCGCGCCCAGCGCCGCAAGCACGTCGAGGTTGGCCGGATAGATGAAGGCAAAGGCCGCATCGCGCGCGACCGCGATGGTGCGCCCCTGCAGCAGCGGATCGATGCGCGCCGGCGGCTCGGCCGCGGCAGCCTCGAAGCGCACCTGCGGCCAATCGGAAAGCGGCCGCTTGCCCAGGGGCGTGGCGGCCATCGCGTCGGCCGCCGCATCGAGCCGCGCCGTCGCGTCGCCGAGTTCATGCGCAGCGACCAGCCCCAGGTGCCGCTCGGGCAGTTCGAAACCGGCGCCGCGCGGCAGGCTGCCGAGCCACTGCGCCGGTTCGCGCAAGGCCTCCTTCAGCATGCCGGCATGCCGCTCGCCGGCCACGCGGTTGGCCAGCACGCCGGCCCAGGGCAGCGCGGGACGGAAGTTCTGCAGGCCGTAGGCCAGCGCGCCGAAGGTGCCGGCCATGGCCTGCGCATCGATCACGGCCAGCACCGGCAGGCCGAAGCGCTCGGCCAGGTCCGCCGCGCTGGGGCTGCCGTCGAACAGGCCCATGACGCCCTCGACGATCAGCAGGTCGGCCTCGGCCGCGGCCGCATGCAGCCGCCGGCGGCAGTCGGCCTCGCCGGTCATCCAGAGGTCGAGCGAATGCACCGGCGCGCCGCTGGCAAGCGCCAGCCAGTACGGGTCGAGAAAGTCGGGCCCGCACTTGAAGACCCGCACGCGCCGGCCCTGGCGCGCGTGCAGGCGCGCCAGCGCGGCCGCGACGGTGGTCTTGCCCTGCCCCGAAGCCGGTGCCGCCACCAGCACGGCGGCGCAGCTGTGCGCGGCGATCGGTTCGCCGTTGTTGCGGGGCTGGCTTATTGCGGTGTCCACTTCAGGCCGATGTATGCGTTGCGGCCGCCGGTGGCGTAGCCGCGTGCAAGCGTGTAGTCCTTGTCGCCCACATTGTCGACGCGGGCCACCAGGCCGATGTCGCGCGTGATCTGCGTGCTGGCCACCAGGTTCAGCACGGTGTAGCCGCCCAGCGTGCGGGTGTTGGCCGCGTCGTCGAAGCGCTTGCTCGACGATTGCAGCTCGGCGCCCAGCGTCCAGCCGGCAATGCGCCAGTCGGCGCCCAGCGTGCCGTGGCGGCGCGCGCGGCGGGCCAGCAGGTGGTCGGTGTCGAGGTCGCGCGGGTCCTGGAAGTCGAGCGATGCGCGCAGGCTCACGTCACCGATGCGGTGCCCGCCCGACAGCGTCACGCCCTGGTAGCGGGCGCGCGCGGTGCTGGCATAGCAGCCGAAGCCGGAGCGGCAGTTGGTGGCCGAACCGTCGAACACGATCAGGTTCTCGACGCGGTTCTGGTAGACGACGATGCCCGCATGCGTGCCGCCGTCGGTGTACTGCAGGCCGAGTTCGACGTTGCGGCTCGACTCGGGCTTGAGGCTGGCCACGCCGTATTCGCTGAAGCGCTGGTAGAGCGTGGGCGCGCGGAAGGCGGTGCCGGCCGAGACGGTGGCGCGCAGGCGCGGCGTGATCGCGTAGCCGTAGGCGGCGCTGCCGGTGGCCTTGCCGCCGAATTCGCTGTCGTCGTCATGGCGCACATGCAGCTGGAGCGAATGCGCGCCCTGCACGAAGCCATAGCCGAGCGAGACCGCGTCCTGCGAGCGCTTGCTCGAGAGCAGGCCGCTGCTGATGGTGGGCGCATTCTCGAGCGCGTCTTCGCGGCGCTCGAGCGTGGCCGTCACCAGGTGCGGGCCGAAGCGGAATTCGTTCTGGAACAGGTAGCCGCGCAGATTGGTTTCGGTGCGGTAGAACGAAGGCTGGGTCTTGTAGACCGACTGCGAATCGGTGACCTGCACGCGCGTGCTGTAGATGTCGTTCCACTTGGCCGACCACGAGAGCCCGGCCGTGCGCAGCGTGTTGTTCGAGATGTCGTTCCGGAAGAGGATCGGCGGCTTGGTCCTGAAGCTCACCGGCGGGTCGTAGCCGGCTTCCATGTCGCTGTACAGCAGCGTGGCTTCCAGCCGCTGGTTCGGCGTGAGCTGGTAGCCCAGGCGCAGGTTGCCGGAATTGCTGCGGTAGCCGTCGCGGTCGGGGCTGGTGAAGCCGTCCTTGGAGGGCGTGCGCTTGTCCATCGGCAGCACGTTGAAGCCCCGGCTTTCCTCGTGCGCCGCGCCCAGCGAATAGTCGAAGGCGCCCGACTTGCCGCTCACGCCCGCCTCCGCCTTGCGCAGGCCGTGGCTGCCGAAGCCGATGCCCGCGTAAGGCGCCACGCCTTCTTCGCCGCGCCTGGTGAAGAGCTGGATCACGCCGCCCACGGCATCGGAGCCGTACACCGCGGCGGCCGGGCCGCGCAGCACTTCGATGCGGTCGATCTGCGAGAGCGGAATGCTTTCCCAGCCGGCACCGCCGGTCGATTGCGAATCGACGCGCACGCCGTCGACGTAGACGGCCGTGAAGCGGGTCTCGGCGCCGCGGATGTACAGGCTGGTGGTGTTGCCCACGCTGCCGTTGCGCGTGATCTCGATGCCGGGCAGGCGCGCCAGCACGTCGGCCACGCCGACCGCGCCGCTGCGCTCGATGGTCTGGCGGTCGACCACGGACACGTCGCCCACGAGGTCCGACAGCGGCTGCGGCGTGCGGTTGGCGGTGACCACGGTTTCGCCGAGTGCCGGCGCATCCTGCTGGGCATGCGCGACGGCCGGCAGTTGAAGCAGCGCCATGCCGCCGAAAGCAGAGGCCAGCGCGAGCGGCAGGCAGGCAAGGCGGCGGCGCGCAGGCGCACGGCCGAGGGAAAGGAAACCACAGGAAGTCATGAATGGAGCGAACGAACGTCTATGCCCGTCGCCGGCTTCCCCGCCGGCGCTTGGGCGCAATGGCTGCCTTGCGCGCCGAATCGAAAATCGATCGCGCATGCGGCAGCCGCCTTGTTGGCCGGTATCCGGGCTGGCAGTGCGACCCCACCGCCTTCCCAGGCGCCTGTTTCAGGGCACCCAGTGGCTTGATGGATGAGGTTGACGCTTGCGGCGTCGACTGCTTGACCGTTGCGGGGGCAGCGCAGGCGGCTTCGGCCCTGTTCCGTTTCCGGGGGCGTTCACTCCTGCTTCCCGTTGAACCGCGGCGTGTGAACCACGCCGCAGGCACCAACGCGCAGGATTTTAGGGCCTCGGCCAGCGCAGTAAGCCAAAAGTTGCGCCGCCTGCCGTCCGCCGGGGAAACTACAATCGCCAACCATGCCCGCCTCCAGCCCCATCGACCAGATCGCCGAGCGTGTGGAACGCCTGCTCGTGCGTCATGAAGAGGTGCAGCGCACCAATGCGCTGCTGCAGGAGCAGGTCGAAGCGCTCACGCGCGAGCGCGACGCGTTGAAGTCGCGGCTGGCCGCGGCCCGCACGCGCCTCGATGCGCTGCTCGAGCGGCTGCCGGCCGAACCACCTTCCCAAGATTCCCCCGCATGAAGCAGATTGAAGTTCAGATCATGGGCCAGAGCTATCTGCTCGGCTGCCCCGAAGGCGGCGAGGCGCAGCTGCGCGAAGCCGTCGAGCGCGTGGACGCGGCCATGTGCAAGATCCGCGATGCGGGCAAGGTGAAGGCGCGCGACCGCATCGCGGTGCTCGCTTCGCTGAACCTGGCTTTCGACCTGGCGGCCCAGCAGGCGGCCGCCGCGGCCGCGCCGCCTCCCCTGGCCGCGGCCTCCTCGGCAGAGGGCGGCGACGCCGATGCCAAGGCCGCCCAGCTCATTCAGAAACTCGATCAAGCCCTCGCGGGCGATGACCATTTACTCTGAGCGGAAGCACCCGGCCCGTCCGGGGCGTAAAATCCGAACTGTCTGCGGTGCGCGTCGGGCTTAATATTTCCTTGTTCCAATGCTCTCCGGAGCCGGGCTTGGTACATCGCTTGACGGGTGTGATCATCTCGCGTCAGATGAACCCGAAGTCTTGCTGCCCTCGCCCACCTGAACCCTGGTTCAGGATGCGGGTTCGGCGCCCACTTGCAGACACCTTTTTCCGTTCATACGGCCCCTGCATGCGCTGCACGGGGCCGTTGCTTTTTTTCAAGGCTCCGCTGCGTGACTTCCCTGCTCGACCCCCTCCTGATCGCCGAATTGGCCGCGCTCGGCCTGGGCACCGGTTTCCTGGCGGGCCTGCTGGGCATCGGCGGCGGGATGCTCATGGTGCCGTTCATCACGATCATCATGGGGCACCGCGGGGTGGCCTCCGATCTTGCCGTGAAGATGGCGATCGCCACCTCGATGGCCACGATCATCTTCACCTCGGTGTCCAGCGTGCGCGCCCATCACAAGCGCGGCGCGGTGCGCTGGGACATCGTGCGGCGCCTGGCGCCCGGCATCGTCATCGGCAGCCTGCTGGGCAGCCTGGGCGTGTTCGCGCTGCTCAAGGGCACGGTGCTGGCCATCGTCTTTGCGCTGTTCGTGGGCTTCTCGGCCACGCAGATGTTCCTCGACCGCAAGCCCAAGCCCACGCGCCAGATGCCGGGCACCGCGGGGCAGCTGTCGGCGGGCGGCGCCATCGGCTTCATCTCGGGCCTGGTCGGCGCGGGCGGCGGCTTTGTCAGCGTGCCGTTCATGACCTGGTGCAACATCTCCATCCACAACGCCGTGGCCACCAGCGCCGCGCTCGGCTTTCCGATTGCGGTGGCCAACGTGCTGGGCTACGTGGTGAGCGGGCAGTCGGTGCAGGGCCTTCCGGCCGGCTCGTTCGGCTACATCTGGCTGCCCGCGCTGGTGGTCATTGCGCTGTGCAGCGTGCTCACTGCGCCGCTCGGCGCGAAGGCGGCGCACAACCTGCCGGTGAAGAAGCTCAAGCGCGTATTTGCGAGCATCCTGTACCTGCTGGCGGCCTACATGCTCTGGAAGGGCCTGCAGGGCTGAGCCGCCGGGCGCGTTGAAAGCCCCTCGGGTCCCGGGTGGGATCCGTTGCGAGGCGGCAGGCCCGGCCGTATAACGGGCGCATGAAAATCCTCATTGCTGTCGACGGCAGCGCCTACACGCAGAAGGCGCTCAATTACCTGCTGGCCAACCGCGCGATGTTCGTGGATGGCCATGAGCTGGTCATCGTGCATGTCAGCACCGGCATCTCGGGGCACGTGGCGCGCCACCTCAGCAAGGAGGTCATCGCCGACTACTACGCCGAGGAGAACGCCAAGGTGCTCGAACCCGTGGCGGCATTGCTTGCGCAGAACGGCGTGAGCAACTACACGATCGACAAGCGCCATGGCCATGCGGCCGAGGAAATCCTCAAGTCGGCGGCCGCGGCGCATGCGCAGCTGATCGTGCTCGGCACCCATGGCCACGGCATCTTCGGCCGCGCGCTGATGGGCTCGGTGGCCACCAAGGTGATCTCCGAGACCGACACCTCGGTGCTGCTGGTGCAGTAGCCGGGTTTTTCTCTTCCCCTTTTTATTGCACGCGCTGCTGCCGCCATTCGCGCGGCGAGCAGCCGAAGCGTTCGCGGAACGCGCGGCTGAAATGCGCCGCGTCGTTGAAGCCGCGGCCGTAGGCAATCTCGGCCACGGGCCGGCCGGCCAGGCGCGCCTCGAGCAGGTCGCGGCTGCAGGCTTCGAGCCGGCGCTCCCAGATGTACTGCGAAGGCGTGAGCGGCTCGCTCTTGAAGACGCGGTGGATGTGGCTCGCCGAGACGCCCAGCTGCGCCGCGAGGCTTCCCACCGACAGCGAAGGATCCGCCAACTGCTCGTCGATGCGCCGCTTCACGCGGGCCAGGTGGTAGGCCGTGAGACTGCTCAGGCCCGGTGAGCGCGCCGCGGGCAGCGTCTGCAGCCCGGCCACGAGAATGCTCTGCACGCCGTTGGCCACCGCCAGGGCCGACGCCGGCTGCAAGGTGTCGATGTCCTCGCGCAGCGTGCGGATCATGCCCAGCAGCAGGTGCCCCGCGCCCTCGCGCCCCGACACGGTGGTGGCCGTCAGCGCTTCGGTGTGGTGCAGCTCGCTGCGCAGGCGCTCGCCCGGCAGCTTGAGCACGATCTGCTCGAAGCTGTCGTCGAACAGCAGCTGGTAGGGCCGCGTGCTGTCGTACAGCGCGAAGTCGCCCGCCGCCAGCACGGCGTCGCGCCCATCCTGCCGCACCACGCCCTGGCCGCGCGCCTGGATGCTGACCAGAAAGCAGTCGTCGCCCGAGCGCGAGATGTGGCCCGGCGTGCGCATCACCTTCTGCGGTCCTGACCTGACCACCGACACGTCCAGGCTCGGCAGCGTGTGCTGGCGGATGCTGCCTTCGAAATTGCCGCTATCGCCTTCGCGCACCGGATCGCATCCGAGCTGCACGTAGACGTTGCAGATCATGTCGGTCCAGTAGGCGAGCCGCTGGCCGCGCGGAACGGCATCGGTGCTGAGCAACGGGGTCATCGGGGTTCCTTCGGAAGTCGGCCTGCAACGCTGGAACAAGAACGCCGCAAGTTCGGGTCAAGGCGTTTCGCGGCGGCGAATCTACGCTTGAAGCAACCCGCATGCCACCGCGCAAACCCGGTGCGAGGTGTGCGAAGTTGTTTCTTTCAACCCGTTTCCGGAGACCCCGCCATGCCCGCCACCGTTCACCCCAAGCTCCGCGTTGCCGCCGTGCAGGCAGCGCCCGTGTTCCTCGATCTCGACGGCACCATCGACAAGACCATCGACCTCATGGCCCAGGCCGCCGGCCAGGGCGTGAAGCTCATCGCCTTTCCCGAGACCTGGGTGCCCGGCTACCCGTGGTGGATCTGGCTCGACTCGCCGGCCTGGGGCATGCAGTTCGTGCAGCGCTACCACGACAACGCACTGGTCGTGGGCTCGGCCGAATTCGACCGCGTCCGGGAGGCCGCGCGCAAGCACAACATCTGGGTTTCGCTCGGCTACAGCGAAAAGGCCGCCGGCAGCCTCTACATTGCGCAGGCGCTGATCGACGACCAGGGCCGCACGGTGCAGACGCGCCGCAAGCTCAAGCCCACGCATGTGGAGCGCACCGTGTTCGGCGAGGGCGACGGCTCGGACCTGGCCGTGGTCGAAACGCCCATCGGCAACATCGGATCGCTCTCGTGCTGGGAGCATCTTCAGCCGCTCAGCAAGTACGCGATGTATGCGCAGAACGAGCAGATCCACTGCGGCGCCTGGCCGAGCTTTTCGCTCTATCGCGGCGCGGCCTATGCGCTCGGCCCCGAACTCAACAACGCCGCGAGCCAGGTGTACGCGGCCGAGGGCCAGTGCTTCGTGATTGCGCCGTGCGCCACGGTTTCGCAGTCCATGAGCGAGCTGATGTGCACCGACGCCGGCAAGCAGCAGATGCTGCGCGTGGGCGGCGGCTTTGCGCGCATCTATGCGCCCGACGGTTCGCCGCTGGGCACGCCGCTGGCCGAAGACCAGGAGGGGCTGGTGATTGCGGACATCGACCTGGGGATGATCGCGCTCTCCAAGGCGGCCGCCGACCCGAGCGGCCACTACTCGCGGCCCGACGTCACGCAGTTGCTGTTGAACAAGACGCGCCGCGAACCCGTGGTGCTGCAGCGTGCGCCCGAGGTCGAGCGCGGTGCCTTCGAGGCCATCGTCGCCGCACCCGAGCCGGCACCGGCGGCCGCGCGCCAGCAGCCGCTGGCGGCCTGAAGCACCGGAGCCACGCCATGGAATCCGCCATTGCCGAGCACCTGAAGTGCCCCCGCACGCGCCATCGCCGCGTGGAGGACGACTACGCGCCGCCCTACCCCGCCTGGTCGGCGCGCGCGCCGGGCGCGGTCAGGCAGGTCGTGATGGGCTACTTCGGCGTGCAGTCGCGCGGCGCCGGGATGCAGGGCCGCGCGTGTGCGGCGCTGATGAAGATCGCCGCCGGCTTTGCGCTGCCCGACGGGCCCGGCCACCACGACTTCGCGCACCATGTCGACGCCGCCGGCTGCGACAACATGGTCGCCATCGCCTACTGGAACGACCCTGCGGCCCATGCGCGCTGGTGCACGGCGCCCGAGGTCGATGCCTGGTGGCGCTCCGACGAGCGGCTGGCGGACGGCCTCGGCTACTTCCGCGAAATCGTTGCGCCGCGCGCCGAGCACTTCGAGACCATGTTCAACACGCCCGACCGCCTCGAAGGCGTGGGCGTGGTGATGGGCGGCGTGAGCGGCGAACTGCAGGAGCACGGCTACTGGGGTTCGATGCGCGACCGCATTCCGCTGTCACAGACCGACGCCATGGCGCCCTCGGGCACGCGCGCCGTCATTGCCGGCGCGCCGGCACCCGGCCAGCGCGTGCGCATCGCAGGCCACGAGAACATCGCCATGATCCGCTCCGGCCAGGAGTGGGCCGACACCACGGGACAGGAACGCGCGCTCTATCTCGGCGAGATGGAACCCGTGCTGCGCGAAGGCATGGACTTCCTGCGCGACCAGGGGCTTCACATCGGCTGCTACAGCAACCGCTACATGCAGCACCTCGATGCCAAGGGGGCGCCGCTGGAGAAATCCTTCGGCCTGAGCTTCTGGCACTCGCTCGCCGACATGGAGCGCTGGGCCGAGTCGCATCCCACGCACGTCGCGATCTTCGGCAGCTTCATGCGCTACGTGCAGGCACTGAACTTCCAGCTGCAGCTGCGCGTGTACCACGAGGTGTCGGTGCTGAAGGCCGACGAACAGAGCTACGAATACATCAACTGCCATGCGGGCAGCGGGCTCATGAACGGGCTGGGCGAGGTGTAGCGGGCCCCTCGCTCCGGGGATGCCGTAGGATGCGCGGCCCTACACAAAGGCAAGGACCCCGACCATGTGGAGCGATCTCGACAGTCTCGTCGAAGCCTCGATGCAGGAATGGAAGGTACCGGGACTCGCGCTGGCCGTCATCCAGGATGGCGAGATCGCCGTGCTCAAGGGCTATGGCGTGCGCGACACCGACACGGGCCTGCCCGTGACCATCGACACGCAATTCCTGCTGTGCTCGATCACCAAGTCGTTCACCGCGGCCGGTCTCGGCCTGCTGGTGGACGAACGCAAGCTCGACTGGGACCGGCCGGTGCGCGAGGTGATTCCCGAATTCCGCCTGCACGATCCGGTGGCGACCGAGCGGCTGACCGTGCGCGACCTGCTGTGCCACCACAGCGGGCTGCCGCGGCATGACTGGATCCACATGCCCGGCGACCTGAGCAACGCGCAGATGCTGGCCGCCCTCAGGCACCTGGCGCCGAACAAGGACCTGCGCGACGCCTTCCAGTACTCGAACCTCGGCTACCTGGCCGCCGGCATGGTCACCGAGCGCATCAGCGGCCGGAGCTACCAGGACTTCACCACCGAGCGCCTGATGAAGCCGCTGGGCTTCAGCCACTTCGGCTTCTCCATCGAGGCCCTCGCGGCCGCCGAAGACGCCGCCCGTCCGCATGCGATGGATGGCGACGAGCGCTACCGCACGCCGCTGTCGCCGATCCGCGCGACGCCGGCCGGCGGCATCAACGCCTCGGTGGCCGATCTTGCGAAATGGGCGCGCTTTCTCCTCGATGGCAAGGCGCATGGGCAGCAACTGCTTTCGACCCAGGCGCTGCGCGAAATGACGATCCCGCGCGTGCACATGGGGCGCTCCCCCTACGCCGAGATCGGCGACTCGCACTACGGCCTCGGCCTCTTCTGCGAGCAGTACCGCGGCGAGCGCATCGTCGCGCACTCGGGCTCGTGGACCGGCTGGAGCACGCTCATGACGATGCAGCCCGAGCGCCGTGCAGGCGTCGTGGTGCTGACGAACCGCACGCCGGGGAGCGTGCACGCGATCCTCACCTATGCGGTGCTCGACCGCATCTGCGGCCGCGAGACGGTCGACTGGTTCGGGCGCCTGGCACCCAAGCGCAGGCAGGCCATCGAACAGCAGGCGCTCGACAGGAAGGTGAGCGCGGAAGTCCGCAGGAGCGGAACCCAGCCGAGCCATCCGCTCGACGAGCATGTCGGCGACTACGAGCATCCGGCCTACGGGCGCCTGCGCATCGACCGGGAGGCGGACGGGCTCGCATGGCGCTGGCGCGGTGTCGAGGAGAAGCTCGAGCACCGCCACTACGACGTGTTCATCACCCCCGACCGCCCGACGGTGCTGCACCCCAGCAACCGGACGCTCACCTTCCGCTACGACCGGCAAGGCCGCATCGACCGCATCGAGATACCGTTCGAGGAGATGGTGGACGACATCGTGTTCCATCGCGTCGCAGCCGGCGACGTGCTGGACCCGGGCTTTCGGCAGCTGTGCGCCGGCGACTACCTGCACAGCGGCCGCGTGATCGAGATCAGGCTCGATGCGCGCGGCGAGCTCGCCATGACGATCCCTGGCCAGCCGACCTATCGCTTGCTGCCGGCCGATGGACGCAGCTTCCGCGTCGACACGCTCGATGGCTTCGGCGTGGAATTCCGCCGGCCTTGGCCCGACGCAGTAGACGCGATGATCTTCCACGAACCCCGCGTCACCGCGCTCGCCCCGAAGGTGGCAAAGCCCTAGCCGAACAACCCCTTGTGCTGCTCCCGCAGCAGCGCCTTCTGCACCTTGCCCATGGTGTTGCGCGGCAGCTCGGGCACCACGAAGCAGCGCTTGGGAATCTTGAAGTTCGCGAGCTTCGACTTGAGCTCCGCCACGATGGCATCGGGGTCGAGCGCCCCATTGCCCTTGGCAATGACGATGGCCACGCCCACCTCGCCGAAGTCGGGGTGGGGCACGCCGACCACCGCGCTTTCGGCCACGCCCGGCAGCTCGTTGATGTAGCCCTCGATCTCGGCGGGATAGACGTTGTAGCCGCCGCTGATGATCAGGTCCTTGCTGCGTCCGACGATGGTGACGTAGCCGCGGCCGTCGATCTTGCCGACGTCGCCGGTCTTGAAGAAACCATCGGCGGTGAATTCTTCCTTCGTCTTCTCCGGCATGCGCCAGTAGCCCGCGAACACGTTCGGGCCGCTGACCTGGATGTTGCCGATCTCGTCGGTGGTGCAGTCGCGGCCGGCGTCGTCGCGCACGCGCAGCCGCACGCCCGGCAGCGCAAAGCCGACGGTGCCGCCGCGGCGCTCGCCCTGTGTGGGGCTGTAGGGGTTGGAGGTGAGCATGATGGTTTCGCTCATGCCGTAGCGCTCCAGGATGGTGTGGCCGGTGCGCTCGCGCCATTCCTCGAAGGTCTCGATGAGCAGCGGCGCGGAACCGGCGATGAAGAGCCGCATGCCGCGCACCGCCTCGCGCGTGAGGCCGGGCTCGGCCAGCAGGCGCACATAGAGCGTGGGCACGCCCATGAACACGGTGGCCTCGGGCAGCTTCTCGACCGCGCGCTTCGGGTCGAACCTGGAGAACCAGATCATCTTGCTGCCGTTGAGCAGCGCACCGTGGAGCGCAACGAAGAGGCCGTGCACATGGAAGATCGGCAGCGCGTGGATCAGCACGTCGCCCTCCGTCCAGCCCCAGTAGTCCTTGAGCACCTCGGCGTTCGACAGCAGGTTGCCATGCGTGAGCATCGCGCCCTTGCTGCGGCCGGTGGTGCCGCTGGTGTAGAGGATGGCGGCCAGGTCGTCCGCGTTCTTGCGCGCCGCTTCATGCCGGTCGCTGCATTGCGCGGCAAGCTCCAGCAGCGTGCCGGTGCGGTCGTCGTCCAGCGTGAACACATGCCGGGTGCCCGCCGCGCTCGCGATGGGTCCGACCCACGCGGCATTGCGGCTGGTGCACACCACCACGGCCGGCTCGGCGTTGCCGATGAAGTATTCGATCTCGGCGCTCTGGTAGGCGGTGTTGAGCGGCAGGAACACGTAGCCGGCGCGCAGCGTGGCGAGGTAGAGGATCATCGCCTCGACCGATTTCTCGACCTGCACCGCGATGCGGGCGCCCTCCGCGAGCCCCAGCGCGCCGAACAGGTTGGCCATCATCGCGCTGGCGCGGTCGAGGTCCTGCCACGAATAGAACAGGCCGTTGTCGGTTTCCACGGCCGTGCGGCCGAGCTCGGCGGGAAAGGCCGCGCGCAGGGCGGCGAACAGGTTGGAATTGGCTTTCGTCTTCATCGGGCAGGTGCTTCGGATATTCGGTGTGACGTGGAGGCTGGCTGCCGCCCGCTACTCGAGCTTGGCGCCCGAGGCCTTCACCACCGAGGCCCAGCGCTTGATCTCGGAATTCACGAAGCCGCCGTACGAGGCCATGGTGAGGTTCGGGATCTCGGAGCCATTCTGGGCCCAGATGGCCTTGAGCTCGTCGCTCTGAAGGGCCTTCTTCATGCTGTCGACGATCCGTGCCTGCAGCTCGGCCGGCGTGCCCTTGGGCGCCCACAGGCCGTACCAGGTGGTGACCGTGTAGTCGGGCAGGCCGACCTCGGCCGCACAGGGCACGTCGGGGAACGCCGGGTTGCGCTTGCTGCCGGCAACCATCAGCGCCTTGATGCGCCCGCCCTTGATGTGCTGGGCCGAGGAGCCGAGGCCGTCGAACATCAGGTCGACGTTGCCGGCGATCAGGTCGGACAGCGCCGGCCCCGCGCCGCGGTAGGGAATGTGCGTGATGAAAGTGCCGGTCTGCAGCTTGAACAGCTCGCCCGCCAGGTGGTGCGAGGTGCCTGCGCCGGCCGAGCCGTAGTTGAGCTTGCCGGGGCTGCGCTTGGCGGCGGCCACGAGTTCCTGCAGCGTATTGGCCGTGACGCGGCGCGGGTTGACCACCACCACCTGCGGCACGTTGGCCAGCAGCATCAGCGGCACGAAGTCTTTCTCGAGGTCGTAGTCGAGCTTGGGGTAGATCGACGGCGCAATTGCGTGGTGCACCGCGCCCATGAAGAGCGTGTAGCCATCGGGCTGGGCCTTGGCGGCGATGCTGGC
The DNA here is from genome assembly GCF_041154435.1 of Variovorax sp. V116. Lineage (NCBI taxonomy): Bacteria > Pseudomonadati > Pseudomonadota > Betaproteobacteria > Burkholderiales > Comamonadaceae > Variovorax > Variovorax sp. V116. The sequence continues at coordinate 2,558,439 of NZ_AP028661.1, read as the reverse complement.
CCCCACGGTGCCGCCCGCGCCGCCGCGGTTGTCGATGACCAGCGTCTGGCCGGTGACCTTGGCGAACTGGGCCGAGAGCGGGCGCGCGAAGGCGTCGGTGCCGCCGCCGGCCGGGAACGGCACCACCATGTTGACCGGCCGCGTCGGCCAATTACCTCCCTGCGCCGCTGCCCCGCCGCACAGAACGGCGGCACCGGCCGCGGCCAGGCGCAGCACCTCGCGTCTCTGAAAACTCTGAGTCATCTGTCATCTCCTGTCGTTGTAGATTGCCGCACCATGCGGGCCGGCGCAGCACGCGCCGGACTTCTTTCCAGAACTCAGCCTTTTTTGAAGAACAGGCTTTCCACATCCCCCGAAACCGCCACCTTGCCCTCGGCGATCCATGCCCGATGCTTGTCGAGGCGCTTGAGATCGTAGAGGTAATTGACCATCAGGCCGTAGGACTGCTTCAGCCCCTTGGGCGAAGGATCGCCGGCCCAGTTGAGGCGCTCCACGCGCGCGCCGTTGCCCAGGTGAAAACGCGCCACCGGATCGGCCGGCGTGCCGTCGACCAGCGTGCGGCCCAGGTATTCGGCCGCGGCCTGCAGCAGCCACTGGCGCAGCGGCGACTTGGCATCGAGCGTGGCCGGCGCCTCCACCGCGGCAAGCAGCCGCTCGGCGGTCGGCGGCAGCGAGCCGACGAGGCGGCCGAGCTCGGCCTCGCGCTTCTCGTCCAGGCGCGGCAGCAGCTCGGCGGCATTCCGGGCGAGCCAGCTGCGAAAGCCCGGGATCGGCGACAGCGTGGCAAAGGTCTTCAGGCGCGGCAGCTCTTCCTGCAGCGTCTCGACCACGCGCTTGATGAGCGAATCGCCAAAGCTCACGCCGCGCAGCCCGGTCTGCGTGTTGCTGATCGAATAGAAGATGGCGGTGGTGGCCTTGGCCGGCTGGATCGGCACGGCGGCCTCGTCGAGCAGCGGCGTGATGCCGTCGCTGATACGGTCGACCAGCGCCACCTCGACGAAGATCAGCGGCTCGTTGGGCAGCCGCGGATGGAAGAAGCCGTAGCAGCGGCGGTCGCTGTCGTCGAGCCGGTTCTTCACGTCGGTCCAGCTCTTGATGTCGTGCACGGCCTCGTAGCGGATCAGCTTCTCGATCAGCGACGCCGGCGAATGCCAGTCGATCCGTCGCAATTCAAGGAAGGCGACGTCGAACCAGGTGGAGAACAGGTGCTCCAGTTCGGCATCGAGCGCGAGCAGCCGCTTGTCCGACTTGAGGAACGGCAGCAGCTCGGCGCGCAGGTCGACCAGGAAGCGCATGCCCTCGGGCTCGACTGCAAAACGCTGCAAGAGGCGCATGCGCGGCGACACCAGCGCGCGCCTCAGCCGCAGTTCGGCCTGTCCTTCGTCGGGCGTTCCCACGGCGGCCTGGTGCTGGTCGCGCGCGGACTTGAGCTTGTGCGGATCGGCCGCGAAATGCTCGCTCATGAGCGCCCAGTAGTCGCGCCGCTCCTCGGGCGTGGCGGCGGCATATTCGCGTGCAATGGCATGGGCCCGGCGCCCGCCCTCGACCTCGCTCACGCGCGGATCGATCACCGCCTGCAGCGCCGTGAGCACGCGGCGCAGCGCGCGCGGCGACAGGGCCTCGTCGGCCTTGCGCAGCGTGGCCTGCAGCCGCTCGGCGGTCGAGCGCATGCTGGGTCTTGCGGCCGACTTGGGTGCGCCGCGGGCCGCGCCGTCGGATGCCACGGGCACCCTGGCTGCGGCCTTTTCGCCGGACTTTTCGCCAGAGCGCAATCGCGCCTGGAACCACTCGGTCGCACTCATCGACAAGCTCCAATGCTGTGGGCTGCGGGAATGCCGTCTTCTTTCAGGCGGCTCACGACATCACCCTCGATTTCTGTTGCCGCGCCACCGCGCGCAGCGCCTCGCGCTGGCGCGTCAGGTGCGTGCGCATGGCCGCGTCCGCGCCCTCGCTGTCGCGCGCCTTGAGCGCCGCGAACACCGCCAGGTGCTCCGACAGGCTCTGCTCGAGCCGGCCCGGCGCATGCAGCTGCTGAAGCCGCGCCAGCTTGAGAATTTTGCGCAGATCGCCAATCACCTGCGCCAGCCACTTGTTATCGGCCAGCTGGATGATGGCCTCGTGGATCTGGTGGTTGGTGGCGTAGTAGTCGTTGATGCGCTTGGCCTTGGCGTGGCGCACCAGCCGTTCGTGCAGCACGTCGAGCTCGCTGAGTTCCGCATCGCTGGCGTTGCGCGCCGCCTCGTAGGCGCAGCGGCCTTCGAGCAGCGCGATGACGGGAAATATCTCGTCCAGATCGCGCTCCGTCACCTCGCGCACGAAGCAGCCGCGCCGCGGCTCGTGGCGCAGCAGGCCTTCGGCCGTGAGCACTTTGAGCGCCTCGCGCAAGGGCGTGCGCGAGATCGACAGCCGCTCGCACAGCGCGGCCTCGTCCAGGAAGCTGCCCGGCACCAGCGCGCCCGCGAAGATCTGCTCGCGCAGCGTGGCGGCGACTTCGTCGTGCAGGGAGTTGGGGACCAGGCGCATGGCGGTTGGAGGAAATCCGGCTCGCGTAATTTTCTGTAATTACGCGTAATTGTGAGGCGCGCCCGAAGGAGCCGCAAGGCCGCGCATCCCCTGCGCGGCCCGTGCTTACCCTGAGGACGCGATGCTCAGGCGCTCGCCGGCTGGCGGCGCTGCGCGGCCCAGATCCACAGGCCGATGCCGAAGATCACCATCGGCACGCTGAGCCACTGCCCCTGGCTCAGGTTCAGCGCGCGCAGGCCCAGGAAATCGTCGGGCTCGCGGAAATACTCGGCGATGAAGCGCAGCACGCCGTAGCCGATCAGGAACACCGCGGCCACCTGCCCCTGCTTGCGTTCCTTGCGGGCGTACAGCCACATGATGGCAAACAGCAGAAGCCCCTCGAGCAGGAACTGGTACACCTGCGAGGGATGGCGCGGCAGCATCGAGCCGCTCTGCGGAAACACCATGCCCCAGGGCAGGTCGGGGCTGCTGAAGCGGCCCCAGAGCTCGCCGTTGATGAAGTTGCCGACGCGCCCCGCCGCCAGGCCCGTGGGCACGCAGGGCGAGACGAAATCCATCACCTGCCAGAACGGCCGCGCGCGCGAATGCGCGAACCAGATCATCGCGCCGATCACGCCCAGCAGGCCGCCATGGAAGCTCATGCCGCCCTGCCACACGTAGAGGATCTCGAGCGGATGCGAGAGATAGAACTCGGGCTTGTAGAACAGGCAATAGCCGAGCCGCCCGCCCACGATCACGCCCATCACGCCCAGGAAGAGGATGTCCTCGATGTCCTTGCGCTGCCAGGCGCCCTGCCCGACCAGCGAGCGGTACGGTTCGTGGTGCAGCCGGCGGGTGCCGAGAAAATAGAACAGCGCGAACGCGGCCAGGTAGGTCAGGCCGTACCAGTGGATGGCCACGGGCCCGAGTTGCAGGGCGACAGGATTGATCTGCGGATACATGAGCATCCGCGGATTGTGCCCGGCCCGAATGTCGCGGCCGGCACGGGGGCGTTCAGGGCGATGTCAGTGCCCGAAACCCCGCCGAGCAGCCGGCCCCGAGCGCGATCCGGCTGGATCAGCGCGTGGTGTAGCCACCGTTGGCAAAGATGGTCTGGCCGGTGATCCACCAGCCTTCGGTGACCAGGAAGCGGACGATGGGCGCGATGTCCTCGATGTCGGTGAGGCCCTTCTTCGAGAACTTGCTGAGCGCCGCCGCACTGCTGTGGTACTCGACGGCTTCCTTGCTTTCCTGGCCGTAGAAGAACGGCGTGTCCATCGGTCCGGGGCCGATCGCGTTGACCGAGATGCCGCGCTCGCCGAACTCCTTGGAAGCCGCGCGCGTGTAGTGCTCCACCGCCGCCTTCGAGGCCGGATAGATCGCGTAGAACGGCGTGTAGGCCGCCAGCAGCGAGCTCACCAGCGACACGATGCTGCCGCCGTCGGCCAGCGTGCGGCCGGCCTGCTGGATGAAGAAGAACGCGGCCTTGGCGTTGGCGTCGAAGCTCTTGTCGTAGTCGGCTTCGGTGACATCGAGGATCGGCTTCTTGATCACCACGCCCGCGGTGTTGATGGCGATGTCGACCTGCCCGAAGTGCTTGACGGCCTGGTCGAACAGCCGGACGTTGTTCTCCACCACGGCAAGGTCGCCCTGCACCAGCAGCGTGCCGGCGCCCTTGGCCTCGAGCTCGGCGGCGGTCTTCTCGGCCTCCTTGCGCGAGGCATCGCTGTTGTAGTGGATGGCGATGCCGCGGGCGCCGCCATCGACCAGTTGATGGCCGATGAGCGCGCCGAGGTTCTTGCCGCCGCCGGCGATGACGGCGACCTTGTTCTGGAGAGTGCGTGCGGACATGGAATGGCCTCCTGCTGAAGAGCGTTGATGTGAATCGGGAAGCTTCAGTCTATTGATGGCAAGTTCCGGAATAAATCAACAATCGGGCGCTAGACTGTTCGCAGAACCACGAACAATTCGACTGGCACGCATGGACCGCATCGACCTTCTCAAGGTGTTCCTGCGCGTGGCCGAAACCGGCAGCTTCACGCGTGCGGCCGATCGGCTCGCGCTGCCGCGCGCCACCATTTCCACGGCGGTGCAGCAGCTCGAGGCGAAGCTGGGCTCGCGCCTGCTGCACCGGACCACGCGGCGCGTCGGCCTCACGCCCGACGGCGAGGTGCTGCTGGAACGCGCCCGCACGCTCGTGGCCGACATGGAAGACATCGAGCAGCAGTTCCTGCCCTCGCGCAGCCAGGTGAGCGGACGGCTCAAGGTCGATGTGCCGAGCCGCATCGCGCGGCGGCTCATCGCGCCGGCGCTGCCGGATTTCTTCGAGCGCTACCCGGCGATCGAGCTCGAGCTCGGCTCCAGCGACCGTGCGGTGGACCTGGTGCTCGAAGGTGTCGATTGCGCGCTGCGCGTGGGTCCGTTGGCGAGCAGCAGCCTGGTCGCGCGGCCGCTCGGGCATTTCACGCTGATCAATTGCGCGAGCCCGGCCTACCTGGCGCGCCATGGCACGCCGCGCACGCCGGCGGACCTGCCGGAGCACATCGCGGTCAACTACGCCTCGCCGACCAGCGGCCGCGCGGCGCCCTGGGAGTGGCAGCGCGACGGCGAGACCGCGACACTGCGCATGCGCAGCCAGGTCAGCGCAAACAACGCCGAGACCTACATCGCCTGCGCGCTGGCAGGCCTCGGGCTGATCCAGATCCCGGCCTACGACGTGCGCGAACACCTCGCGGCCGGCGAGCTGGCCGAGGTGCTGCCCGAAGCACGCGCCCAACCGCTGCCGGTGCACCTGGTCTATCCGCACCGGCGCAATCTCTCGCGCCGCATGCAAGCCTTCGCGGGCTGGCTCGAGACGCTGCTCGCCGCCTCGCTCGATACGCCCGCAGCACCGCGGCCGGCCGGCCCACGAACGCCGCGCAGGTAGGCGGCCCTACGTTGCCCGCCCCGTGCGCTCGCGCACGAATTCCACGAAGCGCGCGAGCGCCGGATGCGCGGCCTGCGCGGGCCACACGAGGCTGGTTTCGCAGGCTGGCAGCGCCACGCGGCGCCGGCCCGTGCCCTTGAACTCGCCGGCCTGCCGATAGACCACCCCGGCGCGCCGGAACTGCATCACGCTGTGCGGCACCCAGGCCACGCCGATGCCGCCGGAGACGAGGTTGACGATGGTCTGCATCTGGATCGCCTCCTGCGCCACCTGCGGCGTGCGCCCCGCCGCGTGATAGAGGTCGAAGACCGCATCGTGCAGCGACGGCACGATGCGGCGCGGAAAGATCACGAGCGGCTCGGCCAGCGCCTCGGCCAGCGGCACGGGCCGCGCACGCGCGAGCCGGTGCTGCGACGGCAGCGCCAGCACCAGCGCCTCTTCCTCCACCGGCAGGCGCGCGAGCCCGGGCGGCGCGGCGCCCGGCGAATGCAGCATCAGGCCGGCGTCGATCTCGCCGCGCGCGAAGGCCTCGAGCTGCACGTCGCCCGTGGCTTCGACCAGCTCGAGCGCCACCTCCGGGCAGCGCACGCGGAACTCGCGCACCCAGGCCGGCAGCTGCTCGAAGCCGACAGTCGAGACAAAGGCGATGCGCACGCGCCCCACCTGCCCCGCCGCCGCCGCACGGGCCCGCGCCGGCAGCGCCTGGGCGCGCGCCAGCAGTTCGCGCACGTCGGGCAGCAGCGCCTCGCCGGCCGGCGTGAGCGCCACGCGCCGGCGCGTGCGGTCGAACAGCACCACGCCCAGCGTCTTCTCGAGCTGGGCAATGGCCTGCGTCACCGGCGGCTGGGTCATGTGCAGCCGCAGCGCGGCGCGGCCGAAGTGCAGTTCCTCGGCCACGGCCACGAACTGGCGCCAGGCGCGCAGGTCGATCAAGGCATCTTTCATATGCCAAGCATATCAATCGGCGCACAAAAATGGATTGGAATGAATCAATGAGAAGTCCGATACTTGGAATTCCCCTCGATCTCCCCACGACACAAGAGACACCATGGACACCAAGCCAATCCAGATCAACCGCCGCAGCGCCAACATCGTCGAAGGCAAGAGCCGCGCGCCCAACCGCTCGATGTTCTATGCCATGGGCTACGAAGAGGCCGACTTCAAGAAGCCGATGGTCGGCGTCGCCAACGGCCACAGCACCATCACGCCCTGCAACTCGGGCCTGCAGAAGCTGGCCGACGCGGCCATGGCGGGCATCGAGGAAGCCGGCGGCAACGCGCAGGTGTTCGGCACCCCCACCATCTCCGACGGCATGGCCATGGGCACCGAAGGCATGAAGTACTCGCTGGTGAGCCGCGAAGTGATCTCCGACTGCATCGAGACCTGCGTGGGCGGCCAGTGGATGGACGGCGTGCTGGTGGTCGGCGGCTGCGACAAGAACATGCCGGGCGGCCTCATGGGCATGCTGCGCGCCAACGTGCCGGCCATCTACGTCTACGGCGGCACCATCCTGCCGGGCCGCTACAAGGGACAGGACCTCAACATCGTGAGCGTGTTCGAGGCCGTGGGCCAGAACGCCGCCGGCAACATGAGCGACGAGGACCTGCACGAGATCGAGAAGCGCGCCATCCCCGGCACCGGCTCCTGCGGCGGCATGTACACGGCCAACACCATGTCCAGCGCGTTCGAGGCGCTGGGCATCTCGCTGCCCTACTCGTCCACCATGGCCAACCCGCACGACGAGAAGGCCAATTCGGCCAAGGAATCGGCCAAGGTGCTGATCGAGGCCATCAAGAAAGACATCAAGCCGCGCGACATCGTCACCAAGAAGGCCATCGAGAACGCGGTGGCGGTGATCATGGCCACCGGCGGCTCCACCAACGCGGTGCTGCACTTCCTGGCCATTGCGCATGCGGCCGGCGTCGAGTGGTCCATCGACGACTTCGAGCGCATGCGCAAGAAGGTGCCGGTGCTGTGCGACCTGAAGCCCTCGGGCAAGTACCTCGCGGTCGACCTGCACCAGGCCGGCGGCATCCCGCAGGTCATGAAGGTGCTGCTGAACGCGGGCCTGCTGCACGGCGACTGCATCACCATCACCGGCCAGACGATCGCCGAAGTGCTGAAGGACGTGCCCGACGTGCCGCGCGCCGACCAGGACGTGATCCGCCCGATCGACAAGCCGATGTACGAAGAAGGCCACCTGGCCATCCTCAAGGGCAACCTCTCGCCCGAAGGCGCGGTCGCCAAGATCACCGGCCTCAAGAACCCGGTCATCACCGGCCCGGCGCGCGTGTTCGACGACGAGCAGTCGGCGCTCAAGGCCATCCTGGACGGCAAGATCAAGGCCGGCGACGTGATGGTGCTGCGCTACCTCGGCCCCAAGGGCGGCCCGGGCATGCCCGAGATGCTGGCCCCCACGGGCGCGCTGATCGGCGCGGGCCTCGGCGAAAGCGTGGGCCTGATCACCGATGGCCGCTTCTCGGGCGGCACCTGGGGCATGGTGGTGGGCCACGTCGCGCCTGAAGCAGCCGCGGGCGGCACCATTGCGTTCGTGAACGAGGGCGACTCGATCACCATCGATGCGCACAAGCTGGTGCTCGAACTCAATGTGCCCGAAGCCGAGCTGGCCAAGCGCCGCGAAGGCTGGAAGCCGCCGGCGCCGCGCTACACGCGCGGCGTGCAGGCCAAGTTCGCGTTCAATGCCTCGAGCGCCAGCTCGGGCGCGGTGCTCGACAAGTTCTGAGGCCGGCCAGCGCCTGCCGGGTCAGCGCTTGGGGCGCTGGCCCTTGCTGCCGGGCAGGCCCATGTTGCTGCGCTGGCGGTCGATGCGCGCCTGCTTGCGCGCCTCTTCGCGCTCGACGACCTTGCGCTTGGTGTAGCCCGACGAGTCGGCCCATGCCCACCATGCCACGGCCATGGCAAAGGGCGACAGCACGATCCACCAGCTCCAGCCGGCCACCATGCCCACCTCGAAATACTTGAGGCCCACGCCGAGCAGGCCCAACAGCAGAAAAAGCATCGCGAATCCCTCCGGGTTTTTGTTGGCAACGCTTCCGGACGCCGGTGCACGGCGCTACCTACAATCGCGTTGCATCGAATGTAACCCAGCCATTACGAATCAAGCCCCATGAAAAGACTCCTGTCATTCGCGGTTCTCGGCCTCGGCCTGGCGGCGCCCGCCTTTGCCGACCTGGCGTTGGCGACGTCGAAGAACTGCATGAGCTGCCACGCGGTGGACCGCAAGGTGCTCGGCCCCGCCTTCAAGGACGTGGCCGCCAAGTACAAGGGCAACGCCGGTGCCGTCGACATGCTGGCGGCAAAGATCATCAAGGGCGGCTCGGGCGTGTGGGGGCCGTTGGCGATGCCGGCCAACACCCAGGTGAGCGAAGCCGACGCCAAGAAGCTCGCGGCCTGGGTGCTGCTGGCGCGCTGACGCGGCGGCTCGTCAGATCCGCGGATCGATGTCCGTGGGCAGCGGCTTGCGCTCGATGCGGTCCTCGAGCTGGCCGATGTGCGCGGCCACGGTGTTGTCGGACTGCTCCGAGCGCTGGCGGATCACGCTCTCGAGCTGCCCCAGCCGGGTCAGCAGCGCGGCATGCCGATCGGCGTTCTGCGCCATGTGCTTGGTTTCCTGCGCTTCGAGGAAATTGCGCAGCTCGGTGAAGCGCGAGGCCTCGGCCTTGTCGGCCAGGTCGCGCTGCACCTGCATTTCCCTGTTGTGGCGCTTGGCATCGAGCAGCACCGAACTGTGCAGGTACAGGACGTAGACCAGGAAGAACACGCCCAGGGCCACGGTCAGGCCCAGCATCATGAGGCCCAGCGGCGCCGACACGGTCATGAAGCCCAGCGACACCGGCACCGGTGCCGAGAGCGTGCCCCAGTTGAGCGCGGCGAGCGCCGCGATCAGCAGCAGGATGGCGAAAAGGAAAGCAGATCTCACGCCCATGGGGGCCTCCTTCGTAAAGATCGAACACAGTGAACCCGCCATGCACGTCGAGGTGCATGGCAACTGCGCCGGTTTTACCTCAGGCCGCGGGCCGCCATGGCCCCTGCTTCCCACTTACGGCCATGTCCTACAGATCGAATCAGTTGGTCTGTGACAACTGCTCCAGGATCGCCGGATTTTCCAGCGTCGAGATGTCCTGCGTGATGGCCTCGCCCTTGGCAATGCTGCGCAGCAGGCGCCGCATGATCTTGCCGCTGCGCGTCTTGGGCAGGTTCTCGCCGAAGCGGATGTCCTTGGGCTTGGCGATCGGGCCGATCTCCTTGGCCACCCAGGCGCGCAGTTCGTTGGCGATCTGCTTGGCCTCCTCGCCGCTCGGGCGCCCGCGCTTGAGCACCACGAAGGCGCACACCGCCTCGCCCGTCACGTCGTCGGGCCGCCCCACCACCGCCGCCTCGGCCACCAGGTCGGTCTTGGACACCAGCGCCGATTCGATCTCCATCGTGCCCAGGCGGTGGCCCGAGACGTTCAGCACGTCGTCGATGCGCCCCGTGATGCGGAAGTAGCCGCGGTCGGCACTGCGCACCGCGCCGTCGCCGGCCAGGTAGATGGTGCCGCCCATCTCCTCGGGGAAGTAGCTCTTCCTGAAGCGCTCGGGGTCGTTCCAGATGGTGCGGATCATCGAGGGCCAGGGCCGCTTGATGACCAGCATGCCGCCCGCGCCGTTGGGCAGGTCCTTGCCGGTCTCGTCCACGATGGCGGCCATGATGCCCGGCAGCGGCAGCGTGCACGAGCCCGGCACCAGCGGCGTGGCGCCCGGCAAGGGCGTGATGACGTGGCCGCCGGTCTCGGTCTGCCAGAAGGTGTCGACGATCGGACATTTCTCATGGCCGATGTTCCGGTGGTACCACATCCAGGCCTCGGGGTTGATGGGCTCGCCGACCGAGCCGAGGATGCGCAGGCTGTCCAGGTTCCAGTTCCTGGGGTGCACCTTCTCGTCCGATTCGGCGGCCTTGATGAGCGAGCGGATGGCGGTGGGGGCGGTGTAGAAGACGCTGACCTGGTGTTTTTCGATCATCTGCCAGAAGCGCCCGGCGTGCGGGAAGGTGGGGATGCCCTCGAACACGACCTGGGTGGCGCCGGCGGCGAGCGGGCCGTAGGCGACGTAGGTGTGGCCGGTGATCCAGCCGATGTCGGCGGTGCACCAGAAGACGTCCTCGGGCCGGATGTCGAAGGTCCAGTCCATGGTGAGCCGGGCCCACAGCAGGTAGCCGCCGGTGGCGTGCTGCACGCCCTTGGGCTTGCCGGTGGAGCCGGAGGTGTAGAGGATGAAGAGGGGGTGCTCGGCGTTGACCGGCACGGGCGGGCAGTCGGTGCTCTGGCCCTGGAGCGCCTCGGCGAAGGTCTTGTCGCGGCCTTCGACACGGGGCCAGGCGCTGGGGGTGCGTTCGTAGACGAAGACGGTGCGGATGGATTCGCAGCCGCCCAGGGCGATGCCGTCGTCGACGATGGCCTTGAGGGGCAGCTCCTTGCCGCCGCGCAGCTGGTAGTTGGCGGTGATGACGGCCACGGCGCCGGCGTCGATGATGCGCTCCTGCAGGGCCTTGGCGGAGAAGCCGCCGAACACGACGCTGTGGGTGGCGCCGATGCGCGCGCACGCCTGCATGGCGACCACGCCCTCGATGGTCATGGGCATGTAGATGATGACGCGGTCGCCCTTGCCGATGCCGGCGGCCTTCAGGGCGTTGGCGAACTGGCTCACGCGGGCGAGCAGTTCCTTGTAGCTGACGCGGGTGACGGCGCCGTCGTCGGCTTCGAAGACGATGGCGGTCTTGTGTTCGACGGGGGTGCCGATGTGGCGGTCCAGGCAGTTGGCGCTGGCGTTGAGTTCGCCGTCGCCGAACCATTGGTAGAAGGGGGCGTTGGATTCGTCGAGTGTCTTCGTGAAGGGTTGGGTCCAGCTCAGGTTCTCGCGCGCCAGGCGGCTCCAGAAGCCTTCGAAGTCCTGTTCGGCCTCCTGGCACAGGGCCTCGTAGGCGGCCATGCCGGCAATGCGCGCGCCAGCGCTGGCGCGGGCGTCGGGGGGGAACACGCGGTTCTCGACCAGGACGGATTCGATGTTCTTCGATGCGCTGCTGCTCATTTTCTTGTCTCCTTGATCTAGGTGCGGCCGTAATGTCGGCGGGCCCACTTACGGGCCACTGACGGTTGCGATGTTAGTTCGCAGGGTTATCACGAGTCGGACATGGGGGCACCTCTAGAATCGCCGGTCGTTTCCAACCATCCTCTCCATGTCCGCACCCGAATCCTTCGACCGCCCGAATACGCCTGTTCCAGCCCGCGGCTCGCCGCTGCGGCCGCTGCCCAAGCTGATTTTCGCGAGCCGCTGGCTGCAGCTGCCGCTCTACCTGGGGCTGATCGTGGCGCAGGCGGTGTACGTGGTGCACTTCCTGGTCGAGCTGCTGCACCTGGTGGAGGCGGCCTTCGGCAGCAAGGACGCGCTGCAGGCGCTGATCACCAGCATCGGCTACAAGACCACCGCGCCGGTGGGCACGCTCAACGAAACAGTGATCATGCTGGTGGTGCTGGCGCTGATCGACGTGGTGATGATCTCCAACCTGCTGATCATGGTGATCGTGGGCGGCTACGAAACCTTCGTGAGCCGCATGGACCTCGAAGGCCACCGCGACCAGCCCGAGTGGCTGAGCCATGTGAACGCCTCGGTGCTCAAGGTCAAGCTGGCCACCGCCATCATCGGCATCAGCTCGATCCACCTGCTGAAGACCTTCATCAACGCGGACAACTACACCGACCGCGTGCTGATTGCGCAGACCGTGATCCACATCGCCTTCCTGTTCTCGGCCATGGCCATCGCCTACACCGACAGGCTCATGGCGCCCGCCGTGCCGCAGGGCGGCGGTTCGCACTGAGCGCCGGGCCTGCCTGCGGCAGGTCCCAGGCGGGCACGCCGGTAAAACGCCTGGCAAGAAAGTCGAGCATTGTGCGCAGCGTGGCCGGCATGTGCTTGCGCGAGGCATACACCGCATACATGCCGACCACCTGCGGCTCGAACTCCGGGAACAGCCGCACCAGTTCGCCGGCCTGCAGCAGGCCGGCGGTCAGGTAGGTCGGCAGCATCGCGATGCCGGCCCCGGCCCGCGCCAGGTGCATCAGGCTCGCGGCATCGTTGGTCGACACGTTGCCGCCCACGGCCACCGACACGGGCGTGCCGTCTTCCCTGCGCGTGAAATTCCAGAGGCTGCGCCCGAAGTACGAGTGCGTGAGGCAGTTGCGCTGGGCCAGCTCCTCCACGCGCAGCGGCTGCCCGTGCTCCTTCAGGTAGCCGGGTGATGCGCACACCACCGAGCGGCAATCGGTGAGCCGCCGCGCAATCAGGTTGGGATCGATCTCCACCGCCACGCGGATCGCCAGGTCGATGCGCTCGTCCACCAGGTTCACCGCCCGGTCCAGCAGCACCAGGTCGACCGCCACGCCGGGATGGAGCCGCACGTAGTCGGCCACGGCATCGGCCAGCTGCGCCTGTGCGAACGAGGTGCTGGCCGTGATGCGCAGCTGGCCGCGCGGCGCCTCGGCCGGCTGCCGCACGGCCTCCTGCATGTCGCCCGCGAGCTCGAGCACCTGGCGGCAGCGCGGCAGCAGTTCCTCGCCCGCCGCCGTGAGGCTCAGCCGGCGCGTCGTGCGGTGCAAGAGGCGCGCACCCGTCCATTGCTCGAGTTCGGCCACGTAGCGCGTGACCACCGGGCGCGAGAGGTCGAGCTTGTCGGCCGCGGCCGAAAGGCTGCCCGAATCCACCACGGTGACGAACACGCGCATTGCATTCAATCGGTCCATTCGAACGATTTTAGGAATAAACAAGCGCGCAATTCGAGGTATTTCTTTCGAAAGCAGAAACCTAAGATGCGCTTCATCCCAACCACTTTCTGGAGCCATCCAATGAGCCACATCGCCATCATCGGCGCCACCGGACGCGCCGGCGGCCGCCTTCTCGAAGAGGCCCTGCGCCGCGGCCACACCGTGACGGCCATCGCGCGCAAGGCGAGCGAAAAACTCTCGGGCCGCACCAACGTGAAGGCCATCGACCTCGACGTGCTCGACAGCGCCGCGCTCGAAAAGGCACTGGCCGGCCACGACGCCGTCTTCAGCGCCGCGCACTTCTCCACCGTGCCGCCCGCGGCCATCATCGAGCCGGCCAAGCGCGCAGGCGTGAAGCGCCTGCTGGTGGTCGGCGGCGCCGGCAGCCTGTTCGCGGCGCCGGGCCTGAAGGTGATCGACACGCCGAACTTCCCCGAGGCCTACAAGGCCGAGGCCACAGCCGGCGGCGTGTTCCTGGAGGCGCTGCGCAACGAGAAGGAACTCGACTGGACTTTTCTCTCGCCCTCGGCCGAGTTCGTCGAAGGCGAGCGCACGGGCAAGTTCCGCCTGGGCAAGGACGACCTGCTCGTGAGCGCCGAGGGGCGCAGCTGGATCACCTTCGAGGACTACGCGATCGCGTTCATCGACGAGCTCGAAAAACCGGCGCACTCGCGCCAGCGCTACACCATCGGGTACTGATCAACGGCCGGTCATGTTCTCCGGCACCACCCACTGGTCGAACTGCTCGGCCGTGAGGTGGCCCGAAGCAATCGCGGCCTCGCGCAGGCTGGTGCCTTCCTTGTGCGCCTTCTTCGCGATGTAGGCCGACTTGTCGTAGCCGATGTGCGTGTTGAGCGCCGTCACCAGCATCAGCGAACGCTGCACCAGCTCGGTGATGCGTTCGCGGTTCGGCTCGATGCCCACGGCGCAGTGGTCGTTGAAGCTCACCATGCCGTCGGCCAGCAGGCGCACGCTCTGCAGGAAGTTGTGCGCCACCATCGGGCGGAACACATTCAGTTCGAAGTTGCCCGAGGCGCCGCCGATGTTGATGGCCACGTCGTTGCCGAACACCTGCGCGGCCAGCATCGTGACGGCTTCGCTCTGTGTCGGGTTGACCTTGCCCGGCATGATCGAAGAGCCCGGTTCGTTCTCTGGAATGCTGAGTTCGCCGATGCCGCTGCGCGGGCCGCTCGCGAGCCAGCGCACGTCGTTGGCAATCTTGTTCATGCTGGCGGCAAGTGTCTTGAGCGCGCCGTGGGCATGCACCAGCGCATCGACGCTGGCCATGGCTTCGAACTTGTTGGGCGCGGTCACGAACGGCAGGCCCGTGAGCTTGGCCAGCTCGGCCGCCACCTGCTCGGCATAGCCCTTGGGCGCATTGAGCCCGGTGCCGACGGCCGTGCCGCCCAGCGCCAGTTCGCACAGGTGCGGCAGCGCGGCGCGCACATGCGCCTCGCCATGCGCGAGCTGCGCCACATAGCCCGAGAACTCCTGGCCCAGCGTGAGCGGCGTGGCGTCCTGCAGGTGGGTGCGGCCGATCTTCACGATGTCGGCAAAGTCCTTCGACTTCTGCTCGAGCGTGCTGCGCAGCCTGGCGATGGCCGGCAGCAGCTTGTGCGTGATGGCCTCGACGGCCGCCACGTGCATGGCGGTGGGGAACACGTCGTTGCTCGACTGGCTGCGGTTCACGTCGTCGTTCGGGTGCACGAGGCGCCCTTCCCCGCGCTCGCCGCCGAGCAGTTCGCTCGCGCGGTTGGCCAGCACCTCGTTGACGTTCATGTTGGTCTGCGTGCCCGAGCCGGTCTGCCAGACCACCAGCGGAAACTCGCCCGGATGCTTGCCGGCAATGACCTCGTCGGCCGCGGCCACGATGGCCTTGGTTTTTTTCTCGTCCTGCAGGCCCAGCGCGTGGTTGACCACGGCCGAGGCGCGCTTGACCTGCGCCAGCGCCTTGATGATCTCGCGCGGCTGCTGCTCGCCGGAGATGTCGAAGTTCTGCAGCGAGCGCTGCGTCTGCGCACCCCACAGCTTGTCGGCCGGCACGTCGATCGGTCCGAAGGTATCGCGCTCGGCACGGGTCTTGGGGGAAGTCGTCATGAGAAAAACTCCGCAGTCATGGATGGTCGCGCCGCCTGATCGGGCGCGGGCCCGAGTATCGGCCAACAAGAATAGCTCGCATCTGACGGGGCCATTGAGCCGCCGCCGACATCACGTTACGCCCGTCGGGTTGACTCGCGTCATGTCAAAAAGTTATAATCGTGGGCTTCAGACGACCAACAAGTCATGTAAATCATGGTTGGTCGGCCCTGCACTACTCGCGGATCTCCGAATCCCGTCGCGGTGCGAGGTTCTCCCCGCCGGGCCCTGTCCGGCGAACCGGCCGGATCGTTCCGGCCCCACTGCCACGCCACCTTTCGGCGGGCACTGGTTTCGTCGCCACGTCGTCTTCAGTGCCTGTCGGCAGCCTCCAGGGCTCGCCGGGCCATTGCACGCGTTCGCTCGCGCTCTGTGTTCGCAGCCTGTCGGCTGATGGCGTGACCGTTGCCGCTTCGCGCTTTGTCGCAGCGGCGCTGTGTCCAACCTTCACACAAGGAGCCCCGGCGTATGGCCAAAGGAATTCTCATCGACCATGTCTTCAAGGTGTTCGGCGACGCGCCCGAACAGGCGCTCGAACTCGTGCGCCAAGGTTTTTCGAAGAAGGAGATCCTTGCGCAAACGGGCCAGTCGATCGGCGTGTTCGATGCCACCTTCGAGATCCAGGCCGGCGAGATCTTCGTCATCATGGGCCTCTCGGGTTCGGGCAAGTCGACGTTGGTGCGCCTGCTGAACCGGCTGATCGAGCCGACCGCAGGCCGCATCGTGATCGACGGCGCGGACATCAACGAGCACTCCGACGCCAGGCTGCGCGCGCTGCGCCGCAAGGACATCAGCATGGTGTTCCAGTCCTTCGCGCTGATGCCGCACATGACGGTGCGCGAGAACACCGCCTTCGGCCTCGAACTGTCGGGCACGAGCAAGAAGGAACGCCTCGCGCAGGCCGACCTGGCGCTCGCGCAGGTGGGCCTCGCGGGCTGGGGCGACAGCTATCCCGACGAGCTCTCGGGCGGCATGCAGCAGCGCGTGGGCCTGGCGCGCGCGCTGGCCTCGGACCCGTCGATCCTCTTGATGGACGAGGCCTTCTCGGCGCTCGACCCGATCATCCGCACCGAGATGCAGTCGGAGCTGCTGCGGCTGCAGAAGGAGCAGCGGCGCACCATCGTCTTCATCTCGCACGACCTCGACGAGGCCATGCGCATCGGCGACCGCATCGCGATCATGAAGGACGGCCAGGTGATCCAGGTCGGCACGCCCGACGAGATCCTGCGCAGCCCGGCCGACGACTACGTGCGCAGCTTCGTGCGCGGCGTCGATGCGGCGGCTGTGTTCAAGGCGGCGGACATCGCGCGCAAGTCGCTCACGGTGGTGTGCGAGCACCCCGAGCGCGGTGCGCGCGCGGCGCTCAAGCTGCTCGAAGACCAGGACCGCGACTTCGCCTACGTGACGAGCCCGAACAAGCGCTTCCTCGGCGTGGTGTCGGCGGACACGCTGCGCGGCGCGCTCGACGGGCATTCAGGCTCGCTGGGGCTGCAGCACGCATTCATTGGCGACCTGCCGCGCATCGATGCCGAAGCCCCGGTGGCAGGCCTGATCGGCCAGCTCGCGCAGGCGCCGTGCGCGCTGCCGGTGGTGGCGAACGATGGCCGCTTCTGCGGTGCGATCAGCAAGACGACGCTGCTCAAGTTCCTCGACCGCGACACGCCGCCGATCGAGCCCGTCCTGCCCAACGCCGCACCCGCGCTCGCCGCCGAGCCGCACTGAAGAATTCACGAAGGCCCCCTGAACGATGAACGACAACACACTTCCTTCCGACCTGAGCACGCCCGCAACTCCCGCCTTCGCCGATCCGTGGGAAGCGCTCTCTGCCGCGCCCGACACCTCGGCCACCAGCGCCTGGCTCGATGCGCCCGCCGACGCGGCCCACCAGCTGGCCGGCTCGGCCGATGCCACGGCCAGCGGCTTGCAGCTGCACCGCCTGTGGGACGGCTCCCTGCCCGTCGAATCCTGGATCAACCAGGGCCTCGGCTGGGTGGTCGAGCATTTCCGCCCCTTCTTCCAGACCCTGCGCCTGCCCATCGACAGCACGCTGAACTGGGTCCAGGGCCTGCTGACCGGCCTGCCGACGCTCGCGATGATCGCGCTGATCGGCCTCTTCGCCTGGCAGTTCGCCGGCCGTGCGCTGGCCATCGGCACCACGGCGGCGCTGCTGCTCGTGGCCATGCTGGGCATCTGGCCCGAGGCGATGGTGACGCTGTCGCTGGTGCTGACCTCGCTGGTGTTCTGCATGATCATCGGCCTGCCGCTCGGCGTGCTGCTGGCCAGCAGCGACCGCGCGCAGCGCCTCATGCGCCCGGTGCTCGACGCGATGCAGACCACGCCCGCCTTCGTCTACCTGGTGCCGGTGGTGATGCTGTTCGGCATCGGCAACGTGCCGGGCGTGATCGTGACCATCATCTTCGCGCTGGCGCCGCTGGTGCGCCTGACCAACCTGGGCCTGCGCCAGGTGCGGCCCGACCTGATCGAGGCCGCGCGCGCCTACGGCGCCTCGCCCTGGCAGATGCTCGTGAAGGTGCAGCTGCCGCTGGCCATGCCTTCGATCATGGCGGGCATCAACCAGGCGCTGATGCTGTCGCTGTCGATGGTGGTGATCGCCTCGATGATCGCCGTCGGCGGCCTGGGCCAGATGGTGCTGCGCGGCATCGGCCGGCTCGACATGGGCCTCGCGACCGTGGGCGGCCTGGGCATCGTGCTGCTGGCGATCTCGCTCGACCGGCTCACGCAGGCCATGGGCAAGTCGCGCCGCAGCGCCGGGCGCCGCTGGTGGCACACCGGGCCGGCCGGCCTGGCGCTGCGCCTGCTGCAGCGCCTCGTGGGTACGCCGCCCCGCGGTGACGGTGCGAACGAGCCCGTTCCCGCCCTCGCCACGCAAGCGCAATGAGCCGTCACGCAGGAAATCAACGCATGAAGAAAAGAACCCGTCTCATCCTTGCCCGCGGCCTGCTGGCCCTCGGTTTCGCCGCCTTCGGCATGGGCGCACAGGCCGCCAATGACCTGCCCGGCCAGGGCGTCACCGTGCAGCCGCTCAAGAGCTCGCTCGCCGAAGAGGCGTTCCAGACGCTGCTCGTGATGCGCGCGCTCGAGAAGCTCGGCTACACGGTGGAGCCCATGAAGGACCTCGAACCCGCCACCGAGCACCTGGCCATCGCCAATGGCGACGCCACCTTCATGGCCAACCACTGGAGCCTGCTGCACGCCGACTTCTACAAGAACAGCGGCGGCGACGCCAAGCTGTGGCGCAAGGGCGTGTACTCGGACGGCGCGGTGCAGGGCTACCTGATCGACCGCAAGACGGCCGAGCAGTACAACATCCGCAGCATCGCGCAGCTGAAAGACCCGGCCATCGCCAGGCTGTTCGATGCCGACGGCGACGGCAAGGCCGACCTGACGGGCTGCAACCCCGGCTGGGGCTGCGAACTGGCGATCGAGAACCACCTGACGGCCTACCAGCTGCGCGACACCGTCACGCACAAGCAGGGCAGCTATGCCGCGCTGATGGCCGACACCATCGCCCGCTTCAAGCAGGACAAGCCGGTGCTGTACTACACCTGGACGCCCTACTGGGTCAGCGCGGTGCTGCGGCCCGGTGCGGACGTGGTGTGGCTGCAGGTGCCCTTCTCGTCCTCCCAGGGCGGCAACGCGGACACGCAGCTTCCCAACGGCAAGAACTACGGCTTCCAGGCCAACCAGGAGCAGATCGTCGCCAACCGGGCCTTCGTCGAGAAAAACCCGGCCGCCGGCCGGCTGTTCGAGGTGATGAAACTGCCGATCGGCGACATCAACGCCCAGAACCTGCGCATGAGCCAGGGCGCCAACACGCAGCAAGACCTGGAGCGCCACACTGACGGCTGGATCCGGGCGCACCGGCCGCTGTTCGATGGCTGGATCGAGCAAGCCCGGGCCGCCGCAAGGTAGAACGCGGCGGCTGAGATAATCGGGGGGCGTTTCCACACTCCAAAAAACACCCCCCACCATGACGACCACGATCCAGCAGGCCGACCTGATCGAATCGATCAGCGCCGCGCTGCAGTACATCAGCTACTACCATCCCGCCGACTACATCGCCCACTTGGCCAAGGCCTACGAGCGCGAGCAAAGCCCCGCCGCCAAGGACGCCATCGCGCAGATCCTCACCAACAGCAAGATGAGCGCCACGGGCCACCGCCCGATCTGCCAGGACACCGGCATCGTCAACGTGTTCCTCAAGGTGGGCATGGACGTGCGCTGGGGCGGCTTCACCGGCAGCCTGGACGACGCCATCAACGAAGGCGTGCGCCGCGGCTACAACCATCCCGACAACACGCTGCGCGCCTCGGTCGTGGCCGATCCGCAGTTCGACCGCAAGAACACCAAGGACAACACGCCCGCGGTGATCTTCACCGAGATCGTCCCGGGCAACACCGTCGAGGTGACGGTCGCAGCCAAGGGCGGCGGCAGCGAGAACAAGAGCAAGCTCGTGATGCTGAACCCCGGCGACAGCGTGGTCGACTGGGTGCTCAAGACCGTGCCGACCATGGGCGCCGGCTGGTGCCCGCCGGGCATGCTGGGCATCGGCATCGGCGGCACGGCCGAGAAGGCCGCGCTGATGGCCAAGGAAAGCCTGATGGACGACCTCGACATGCACGAGCTGCAGGCCAAGAAGGCCTCGGGCGCGGAACTGAGCAAGGTCGAGGCGCTGCGCATCGAGCTGTACGAGAAGGTCAATGCGCTGGGCATCGGCGCGCAAGGCCTGGGCGGCCTGGCCACCGTGCTGGACATCAAGATCAAGATGTATCCGACGCACGCGGCCAGCAAGCCCGTGGCAATGATCCCCAACTGCGCGGCCACGCGGCATGCGCACTTCGTGATGGACGGCAGCGGCGCGGTCTACCTCGACCCGCCCTCGCTCGACCTCTGGCCCGACGTCAACTGGGCACCCGACGAAAAGAAGAGCAAGCGCGTCGACCTCGACAAGCTCACGCCCGCCGAAGTGGCCAGCTGGAAGCCCGGAGACACACTGCTGCTCAACGGCAAGATGCTCACCGGCCGCGATGCCGCGCACAAGCGCATCCAGGACATGCTGGCCAAGGGCGAGAAGCTGCCAGTCGATTTCACCAACCGCGTCATCTACTACGTCGGCCCGGTCGATCCGGTGGGCGGCGAGGCCGTGGGCCCGGCCGGCCCGACCACCGCCACGCGCATGGACGGCTTCACCGAGATGATGCTGGCCCAGACCGGCCTGATCGCGATGATCGGCAAGGCCGAGCGCGGCCCGGTTGCCATCGATGCCATCAAGAAGCACAAGAGCGCCTACCTCATGGCCGTGGGCGGCGCCGCCTACCTCGTGAGCAAGGCGATCAAGACCGCCAAGGTGGTGGGCTTCGAGGACCTGGGCATGGAAGCCATCTATGAATTCGACGTGGTCGACATGCCGGTGACGGTGGCGGTCGATGCCGGCGGCACCAGCGCGCACATCACCGGCCCGGCCGAGTGGCAGAAGCGCATTGCGAGCGGCGAGTTCAAGACCATCATGATGGAAGAGGCTTGAACCACCCGGTCGGCGTCTTCGACAGCGGCGTCGGCGGGCTCAGCGTGCTGGCCGCGCTGCGCGCCGAGCTGCCGCACGAGCGCTTCGTGTACTTTGCCGACACCGCGTTCGCGCCCTATGGCGAACGCGGCGATGCCTACGTGATCGAGCGCTCGCGCAAGGTGGCGGAGCAACTGATGGCCGAGCACGGCATCAAGGCGCTGGTGGTGGCCTGCAACACGGCCACCACGGCCGCGATCCACCTGCTGCGCGCCGAGCATCCGGCCTTGCCCATCGTCGGCCTGGAGCCTGCGCTCAAGCCCGCCGTGGCGACCAGCCGCACCGGCCACATCGCGGTGATGGCCACGCGCGGAACGCTGGCCAGCGCCAAATACGCGGCGCTGCGCGACTCCTTCGCAGGAACAGCCAATGTGCGCGCCGTGCCCTGCGACGGGCTCGTGAAGGCGATCGAGGGCTTCGACACCGCGGCCATCACCGAACTCTGCGCCCGCTACATGGCCGAAGCCGGCCCCCTCGGCGATGGACCCGGCCAGGTCGATACCGTGGTGCTCGGCTGCACCCACTACCCACTCGTGAAAAATGAACTTCAGCGCCATGCGCCGCCCGCGCTGCGCTTCATCGACACCGGCGCGCCGGTCGCGCAGCAGGCCCGGCGCGTGCTGGCTTCGCTCGGCCGCCTCGCGCCCAGCGGCGAAGGCGGGCTGGTCCTGCAGGGCAGCGGCGACGCCGCCGTGCTCGAAGCCGCCGCTGCGCACTGGCTGCAACAGCCCCAAGCTGCTCCGGCTGCTGCCGCAACCGCTGCCTGAAGCCGATCCGACAACAACATGCGTCTTCGTCTCTTGCGCTGCGCCCTGCTGCTGCTCGGCCTCTCGGCAGCAGGCCTCGGCCATGCGGCCTGCGAGAGCGGCCTTGCCGAGCGCATGCATGCCAAGCTCCATCCGAACCGCCCGCTCGACGAGCGCCTGGCCGCCTGCAAGCCCTGGCCCGCCTTTCCGGGCCGCAGCATCGTGGTGCTGCCCGTGCCGCGCGAAACCAGCAGCACGGGCGCCAAGGTCTTCGACCTGGAGCTGCTGCTGATCCAGCGGCCCGACAACGGCAACACCGAGCGCGACACGGTGATCGGCCGCATCTTCCAGCCCGAGGCGCTCGACGAAGACGCCGCCACCGCCATCCAGGACATCCGCATCGACACCTCGCGCTACGTGCTGTCGTCCGACACGCGCGCCTTCGGGCTGCGCGTGCGCTACCGGGGCACGGCGCCGGGCAGCACGGTGGCCAGCGAAACCATCCGCCTCTACGTGCACCACGGCAGCAAGCTGCGCGAGGTGCTGCAGGAAGTCGAGCTCGACCACGACAGCGGCGAATGGGACAGCAGTTGCACCGGCCGCTTCGAGCAGCTTCGCACCATGCTTTCGGTCGGCAAGTCGGCGAGCAACGGCTATGCCGATCTGCAGCTGTCGCGCACGCTGGTGCAGGGCCGCGCGCAGATGCAGGAAGACCAGAGCTGCACCGAGAAGGCCATGCCCGCGCGCTTCAATGCCGTGACGCTGCGCTACGACGGCGAGCGCTACCGCGTGCCCAAGTCGCTGCGCCAGCAGCCGCCCTGAGCCGGCCGGTTCAGGCGCCGCGCAGCGCGGCCGCCCTGCCGCGCGCCATGTCGATCGGCAGCAACAGCAGCAGCCCCGCAATGAACAGCGCCGCGGTCGAGAGAATCGCAATGCGCTGGTTGCCGCCCGCGGCCCAGGTGATGGCGCCGAACATCAGCGGACCGATGATGCCCGCGAGCCGCGTGGCAAAGGTCCAGAGCCCGAAGAACTCCGCAAGCTGCCGCGGCGGCGCCAGGAAGCCCGTCATCGCGCGGCCGGCCGACTGGCTCGAGCCCATCGCAAGCCCTGCAATGGCGGCGGCCCACCAGAAGGTGCCCTTGGTGGTCGCCATCGCGGCAATCACGCAGACCGCGATCCAGGCCACCAGCGTGCCGGCCAGCGAGATCTTGTGGCCGATGCGGTCCTGCACGTAGCCGAAGCCGAAGGCGCCGACAGCGGCCGCGATGTTGAGCACGAAGATCAGCACCATGGTCTCGCTCGCCACGAAGCCGATGACCTGCTCGGCATAGATGGCGGCGAGCGTGATGGCCACTGCCACGCCGCCCTGGTAGCAGACGGTGCAGACCAGCAGCTGCATGAAATCGCGGTAGGCGCGGGCCTGCCCGAAGGTGGCGCGCAATTGCTGCCATGCGCCCACTGCGCTGCCGGCCGCACGGGGCTGCGCACGCTCGGGCAGGAGCGCGAAGGTGGCGCAGGCGGCTGCGCCGTAGATGGCCGCGGTGATCAGCATCGTGACCGGGACGAAATGCGATGCAGGCAGGCCTTTGGCCTGGGCCGACAGCACGTAGGCCAGGCACAGCCCGAGCGCCAGCATGCCGCCGACGTAGCCGAAGCTCCAGCCCCATCCGCTGACCTTGCCCATGCCCTCGGCGGTCGCGAGTTCAGGCAGGAAGGCGCCGGTCAGCGACTCGCCGTAGGAATAGAAGGTGTTGGAGACGATGATCAGCGCCATCGCAACCGCAACGCCCATGGCCCCCGAGAACCTCGGCGTGAATGCGAGCGCCGCCGTGGCAAGTACGCAGCCCAGCGTCGCCACGGCGAGCACGCGCTTCTTGGCGGCACGCCGGTCGGCCCAGGCGCCGATCGCGGGCATCGAAAGCATGACGACGGCATAGGACGCGCTGAGCGCCGCAGTCCAGGCGAATGCGGCCCACGGCGCCCCCTTGGCGATGCCGCCCACGAAGTAGGCGGCAAACACGGCCGTGATGACGACCGTGGTGTAGCCGGAATTCGCAAAGTCGTACATGGCCCAGCCGAACACCTCGCGCTTGCGCACGCCGGCGTTCAGGGCAGATGACGGAAACAGCGCCATGCGGCGACGGATGATCGACCGGGCGCCGGACGCAGCCTTGGCCCGATCGGATCAGTGCAGGTGGCGCGGGCGGCGGCCGCCGCCATGCCCACCGCCGCTGCCACTGCCGCCCGTGCCCCGCGGGCGCTTGCCGATCTCGAGCGAATTCACGAGCGCATCGAAGCGGTCGCTGAAAAGGCGGTCGATCTCGGACACCACGCCGCCGAGCTCGGCGCCATCGAAGTGGCGCTCCATCAGGTTGACGACGTCTTCCACCAGCAGGTCGCGCTGCACCTGCATGATCGCGGCCGGGTTGGGGCCGACGAACAGCATCAGGAAATCGTCGCGCGACTCTTCGTCGGGGTCGCCCTCTTCTTCGTCGAAGTCGGTGTCGTAGAAGGTGACCTCGATGGCGGCGCCGCGCTCGGACAGTTCGTTCAGGGCCATGCACATCTCGTCGAGCGCCTGGCGAAAGTCTTCGTCGCCCGGCACCGTCCAGCAGATCTGGAGCATGTGGTCCTTCTGCTCGAAGCGGATGCCGGGTTCTTCTTCGTAGGTGCTGGTCGCGCCGTCGGCCAGCGACTTGGCGCCTGCGTAGGCCCACAGCGGCTTGAGCGCTTCCTGGATCTGGTCGAAGCCGACGTCGGAGCGCAAGGGCACGTCGCCGTGCACATGGATTTCAAATGGAGCGTTGTAACGAGGCATGGAGTGCTCCCTTGTCTAAATGTGGTGCCCGGAACGGGGGTCGAACCCGTATGCCCCGATTAAGGAAGCGGCGGATTTTAAGTCCGATGTGTCTACCAATTTCACCATCCGGGCCTCGGGTTGAACATCGACGATAACCCAAACGAAACGGGCCCCGGCAACGCAGGTTGGCGGGGCTGGTTTTTTTCGGTGGAGGGCGGATCGAGCTTGATCAGAGAGGGAGAAGGTGGAGGCGCGACCCGGAGTCGAACCGGGCTAGACGGATTTGCAATCCGTTGCATAACCGCTTTGCTATCGCGCCACGCTGCTGAAAACGAAATCGAATTCGCGAAAAAAAGGGAAGCAGTGCTTCCCTTTTTCAAAACTGGAGCGGGAAAAGAGTCTCGAACTCTCGACCTCAACCTTGGCAAGGTTGCGCTCTACCAACTGAGCTATTCCCGCGTTTCGAGCCTTGAATTATAGAACATTTTTTCGGGGCTCGGCAAGTTCTGCCGATCAATGTTTGACGGAACCCTCTGAAGCCGGCGTGCCCGCACGTTGCTTGGCCAGCTCGGCCACGGCGGCCGCGGAGGCGGCAACCTCCTCGTCCGACAGCGGCTCGGGCATCTTCTCGAGCGCGATCTCCAGGACCTTGTCGATCCACTTCACGGGCACGATCTCGAGGCCGTTCTTCACGTTCTCGGGAATGTCCTGCAGGTCCTTCGCGTTTTCCTCGGGAATCAACACGGTCTTGATGCCGCCGCGCAATGCGGCCAGCAGCTTTTCCTTCAGGCCGCCGATGGCCGTGACCTCGCCGCGCAGCGTGATCTCGCCCGTCATGGCAACGTCTGCACGCACGGGAATGCCCGTGAGCGCCGACACGAAGGCCGTGGTCATGGCCGCACCCGCGCTCGGGCCGTCCTTGGGCGTTGCGCCATCGGGCACGTGGATGTGGATGTCGCGCTTCTCGAACACCTCGTCCTTGATGCCCAGGCGGCGCGAGCGGCTGCGCACCACGGTGCGCGCGGCCTCGACCGATTCCTTCATCACGTCGCCCAGCGATCCGGTGCGGCTGATCACGCCCTTGCCGGGCATGGTGACCGCCTCGATGGTGAGCAGGTCGCCGCCCACCTCGGTCCAGGCCAGGCCGACCACCTGGCCCACCTGGTTCTGCTTCTCGGCCAGTCCGAAGCTGTACTTGCGCACGCCCAGGAAGTCGTTGAGGTTGGAGCCATCCACCGTGACCTTGGGCGTCATCTGCTTGAGCAGCAGGCCCTTGACCACCTTGCGGCAGATCTTGGAAAGCTCGCGCTCGAGCGAACGCACACCGGCTTCGCGCGTGTAGTAGCGCACGATGCCGCGCACGGCCTCTTCGGTGACGAGCAGTTCGTCTTCCTTGACGCCGTTGTTCTTCATCTGCTTGGGCAGCAGGTACTTGATCGCGATGTTGGTCTTCTCGTCCTCGGTGTAGCCCGAGAGGCGGATGACTTCCATCCGGTCGAGCAGCGCCGGCGGGATGTTCATCGAGTTCGAGGTGGCGACGAACATCACGTCGGACAGGTCGAAGTCGACCTCGACGTAGTGGTCGCCGAAGGTGTGGTTCTGCTCGGGGTCGAGCACCTCGAGCAGCGCACTCGACGGGTCGCCGCGGAAGTCGGTGCCCAGCTTGTCGATTTCGTCGAGCAGGAACAGCGGATTGCGCGTGCCGATCTTGCTCAGCCCCTGCAGCACCTTGCCCGGCAGTGCGCCGATGTAGGTGCGGCGGTGGCCGCGGATCTCGGCCTCGTCGCGCATGCCGCCCAGCGCCATGCGGGTGTACTTGCGGCCGGTCGCCTTGGCGATCGACTGCCCGAGCGAGGTCTTGCCCACGCCGGGCGGGCCCACGAGGCACAGGATGGGCGCCTTGACCTTGTCGACGCGCTGCTGCACCGCGAGATATTCGAGGATGCGGTCCTTGACCTTCTCCAGGCCGTAGTGGTCGGCATTGAGCACCGCCTCGGCATTGGCCAGGTCGTGCTTGATCTTGGTCTTCTTGCTCCAGGGCAGGCCGACCAGCACGTCGATGTAGTTGCGCACCACGGTGGCCTCGGCCGACATGGGCGACATCAGCTTGAGCTTCTTGAGCTCGCCCTCGGCCTTCTTGAGCGCTTCCTTGGGCATCTTGGCGAGCTTGATCTTCTTCTCGATCTCCTCGATGTCCGCGCCCTCTTCGCCTTCGCCGAGCTCCTTCTGGATCGCCTTGACCTGCTCGTTGAGATAGAAGTCGCGCTGGTTCTTTTCCATCTGGCGCTTCACGCGGCCGCGGATCTTCTTGTCGACGTTGAGGATGTCGACCTCGCGCTCGAGCTGGCCGAACAGGTTCTCCAGGCGCGACTTGACGTCGTCCAGGTCGAGCACGGCCTGCTTGTTGTCGAGCTTGAGCGGCAGGTGCGCGGCGATGGTGTCGGCCAGGCGGCCCGGATCGTCGATGCTGGAGATCGACGTGAGGATCTCGGGCGGGATCTTCTTGTTGAGCTTGACGTACTGGTCGAACTGCTGCATCACGGCACGGCGCAGCGCCTCGACCTCGGTGCCCTTCTCGCTGCTCGCGGCCGCCTCGACGGGCGTCACGTTGGCCGAGAAGTGGGTCTCGCCGTCGTCGATGCGGTTCACGCGGGCGCGCTGCTGGCCTTCGACCAGCACCTTCACGGTGCCGTCAGGCAGCTTGAGCATCTGCAGGATGGTCGAGACGCAACCCACCTCGAACATGTCCTCGACCGAGGGCTCGTCCTTGGCGGCGGCCTTCTGGGCCACCAGCATGATGCGGCGCTCGGCCTCCATGGCCAGTTCGAGCGCCTTGATGCTCTTGGGGCGACCCACGAACAGCGGGATCACCATGTGAGGGAACACGACCACGTCGCGCAGCGGCAGCAGCGGCAGGTCGATCGCGTCGGCAGGCAGGGGGGTATGACCGGACATGAATATCCTTTGATTGATCAGGCAAAGATGGATGGGTGTTCGGGCATTTCAAGCCCGTGCACCCGGTCTTTGTCGAAGGCGCCGGACGCCTTGCTGGAAAGTGCCGGCGCCGCGTTCACTCAGGCCTTCTTGGCCGCTTCGCGGTACACGAGCAGCGGCGGCTTGTTTTCATCAATTGTGGATTCCTCGACCACAACCTTGTCGACGTTGGTGGCATTCGGCAGCTCGAACATGGTGTCGATCAGCGACTGTTCGAGGATCGAACGCAGGCCCCGCGCGCCGGTCTTGCGGGCCAGCGCCTTGCGTGCAATGGCCTTGAGCGCCGCGGGACGGATCTCCAGGTCGACGCCTTCCATCTGCAGCAGCTTGGTGAACTGCTTGACCACGGCGTTCTTGGGCTCGGTCAGGATCTGCACCAGCGCGTCTTCGCTGAGCTCGGCCAGCGAGGCGACCACGGGCATGCGGCCCACCAGTTCGGGGATCAGGCCGAACTTGATCAGGTCTTCGGGCTCGACCTCGCGGAACACCTCGGTGATGCTGCGCTGCGCCTTGCTCTTGACCGAGGCGCCGAAGCCGATGCCCGAGGCCTCGGTGCGGTTCTCGATGACCTTCTCGAGGCCGGCAAAGGCGCCGCCGCAGATGAACAGGATGTTGGTCGTGTCGATCTGCAGGAAGTCCTGGTTCGGGTGCTTGCGCCCGCCCTGTGGCGGCACGCTGGCCATGGTGCCTTCGATGAGCTTGAGCAGCGCCTGCTGCACGCCCTCCCCCGACACGTCGCGCGTGATGGACGGGTTGTCCGACTTGCGCGAGATCTTGTCGATCTCGTCGATGTAGACGATGCCGCGCTGGGCGCGCTCGACTTCGTAGTTGCAGCTTTGCAGCAGCTTCTGGATGATGTTCTCGACGTCCTCGCCCACGTAGCCGGCTTCGGTCAGCGTGGTGGCGTCGGCCATCACGAAGGGCACGTCGAGCATGCGCGCGAGCGTTTGCGCGAGCAGCGTCTTGCCCGAGCCCGTGGGGCCGATCAGGAGGATGTTGCTCTTGCTGAGCTCGACGTCGTCGCCCTTGGCCTTTTCCTTGTGGCGCAGGCGCTTGTAGTGGTTGTAGACCGCCACCGACAGCATGCGCTTGGCCGGCTCCTGGCCGATCACGTAGTTGTCGAGGTTGGTCTTGATTTCCAGCGGCGTGGGCAGGTCGCTGCGCGCCTCGCGCGCCTCTTCACCGGCCGGGAGCTCGTCGCGGATGATTTCGTTGCAAAGGTCGATGCACTCGTCGCAAATGAAGACCGAAGGGCCCGCGATCAGCTTCTTGACCTCATGCTGGCTCTTGCCGCAGAACGAGCAATAAAGCGTTTTTTCGCTGGAGGAGCCTTTTTTTTCGGCCATGGACAGGTGCCTCGTAAAGGGGTGGGGACAATGATAACTAAACAAAAACGGCGTTTCCCGTGTGGAAAACGCCGGTTTTTGCCTTTTTGGCGCCGCCGGCGCCGCGGCAGGGGCTCAATGCCTCAGCTGCGCTTCGCAATGACCTGGTCCACCAGGCCGTAGTCCTTGGCTTCGTCGGCCGTGAGGAAATAGTCGCGTTCGGTGTCCGACTTGACTTTTTCGAGCGGCTGGCCCGTGCGTTCGGCCAGGATGCGGTTCATCTGGTCCTTGGTGCGCAGGATGTCGCGGGCGTGGATCTCGATGTCCGTGGCCTGGCCGCGCGCGCCGCCGAGCACCTGGTGGATCATGATCTTCGAATTGGGCAGCGAGAAGCGCTTGCCCTTTTCTCCGGCCGCCAGCAGGAAGGCGCCCATGCTGGCCGCAAAGCCGATGCACATGGTGGAAACGTCTGGCTTGATGAACTGCATGGTGTCGTAGATGGCCATGCCGGCGCTCACGCTGCCGCCCGGGGAGTTGATGTAGAACGAAATGTCCTTGTCCGGGTTCTCGCTCTCGAGGAACAGCAGCTGCGCCACCACGAGGTTGGCGGTCTGGTCGTTCACCTCGCCCACCAGGAAAATGATGCGCTCCTTGAGGAGGCGCGAATAGATGTCGTAGGACCGCTCGCCGCGGCCCGACTGCTCGATGACCATCGGGATCATGCCGAGGCCTTTGATTTCCTGTGCGCTCATTGAATTGCTCTCCGGAAAAGGGTTCGTTCGCTGTTCGAATTTACTGTACGCCTGAGTGAAATGGGGCTCGTGCCGCAAAGCACAAGCCCCATTGGCGTCGCGGGCGGCAGTGGATCAGCCTTGTTGCGCCATCAGCTCGTCGAACGACACCGACTTTTCCTTGACCTTGGCCTTGCCGAGCACGAAATCGGTCACGTTGTTCTCGATGACCACGGCTTCGACTTCGGCCAGGCGGTTGTTGTCGCTGAAGTACCAGCGCACCACGTCGGCCGGCTTTTCGTAGCTGGCGGCCAGCTCGTCGATGTGGGCCTTGATCTGCTCGGGCTTGGCCTGCAGGTTGTTGGCGCGCACCAGCTCGGCCACCACGAGGCCCAGGCGCACGCGGCGCTCTGCTTGGGGACGGAACACTTCGTCGGGGATCGGTGCCTTGTCGGCATCCTTGATGCCGCGCTGCTTGAGCTCGGCGCGGGCGCCTTCGACCATGCGGTTGACTTCGGACTGCACGCTCGCGTTGGGCAGGTCGAGCTCGGCGTTGGCCACCAGGGTGTCCATCACGGCGTTCTTGTTGCGCGCCAGCAGGCGGAACTTCACTTCGCGCTCGAGGTTCTTCTTGATGTCGGCGCGCAGGCCCTCGACCGTGGCTTCGGCAATGCCGAGCGACTTGGCGAGCTGTTCGTTGACTTCGGGCAGGTGCGAGGCTTCGATCTTCTTCACGGTGACCATGAAGTCGGCCTGCTTGCCGGCCACGTCCTTGCCGTGGTAGTCGGCCGGGAACGAGAGCGGGAAGGTGCGGCTGTCGCCGGCCTTCATGCCGCGCACGGCGTCTTCGAATTCCTTGAGCATCTGGCCTTCGCCGACGATGAACTGGAAGTCTTCGGCCTTGCCGCCCGGGAAGGGCTCGCCGTCGATCTTGCCTTCGAAATCGACCGTCACGCGGTCGTCGTCCTGGGCCACGGCGTCCTGGGCGCGCTGCGCGAAGGTGCGGCGCTGCTTGCGCAGGATGTCCAGCGTCTTGTCGATGGCGTCCTCGCCCACTTCGGCCGAGAGCTTCTCGACTTCGGCGTTCGACAGGTCGTTGATCTTGACTTCGGGGAACACTTCGAAGACCGCGTCGAAGGCGAGCTGGCCTTCGGGCGACTCTTCCTTCTCGGTGATGCGGGGCTGGCCGGCCACGCGCAGCTTGGCTTCGTTGGCGGCCTGCGAGAAGGCTTCGCCGACCTTGTCGTTCATGACTTCGTAGTGCACCGAGTAGCCGTAGCGCTGGGCCACGACGTTCATGGGCACCTTGCCGGGACGGAAGCCATCCATCTTGACGGTGCGCGCGAGCTTCTTGAGGCGCGAATCGACTTCGGACTGGATGGTGCCGACCGGCAGGGTCAGCGTGATCTTGCGTTCGAGCTTCTCGAGAGTTTCAACGGTCACGGTCATGGTGTCTTCCTTGTGAGGGGTGTGGCTGGTGCGCGGGGCCGGACTCGAACCGGCACGTTCTTGCGAACGTCAGGACCTAAACCTGGTGCGTCTACCAATTTCGCCACCCGCGCTTGCCAATTTTTCAGGTGAATGCAAAGGCGGACGGCCCTGGTGCCGCGGACCCCCGATTGCCGGATGCCTGCCGCCCAAAGACCGTCCGCCTGAAATCGGTCAACCGCGTATTTTAAGCGCTAATCGGGAGCTCTTTCGGCTCCCGCTTGACGCGGAAGGCGGCGGCGTACATTGCCGGCAGCGCCAGCAGGGTCAATACGGTCGCCACGATCAGCCCGCCCATGATGGCCACGGCCATCGGCCCCCAGAACACGCTGCGGGAGAGCGGAATCATCGCCAGCACCGCCGCGGCCGCCGTCAGCACGATCGGCCGCAGGCGCCGCACGGCCGATTCCACGATCGCATCCCAGGCCGGCACGCCGGCCTCGCGGTCGCTCTCGATCTGGTCGATCAGGATCACCGCGTTGCGCTGGATCATGCCCATCAGCGCGATCACGCCCAGCAGCGCCACGAAGCCGAACGGACGGTTCAGCAGCAGCAGCGCACCGGCCACGCCGGCGATGCCCATCGGGCCGGTGATGAACACCAGCAGCGAGCGGCTGAAGCTGTGCAGCTGCAGCATCAGGAGCGTGAACACCAGGAACAGCATGATCGGCACGCCCGCCACGATGGACGCCGAGCCCTTGCTGCTTTCCTCGACCGCGCCCGCCACCTCGATGCGGTAGCCGCCCTCGCCGGCTGCGTGCCAGCCGGCCTCGAGCTGGCGCAGCTTCGGCAGCAGCTGCTCGGTCACCGTGGCGCCCTGCAGGCCTTCGACCACGTCGCCCTGCACCGTGATGGCGTAGTCGCGGTTCTCGCGCCACATCACGCCGGGTTCCCAGCTGAACACCGGCCGGGCGATCTGGGTCAGCGGAATCGAACGGCCCGAGGTGGTGGGCAGGTAGGCGTTGCCGATGTCCGAGATGGCCTCGCGCTCGTCGGCCGACTGGCGCAGCACGATGTCGATCAGCAGGTCGTTCTCGCGGTACTGGCCCACGGTGGTGCCGGAGAACATGGTCTTGGACGCCTGGGCGATCGCCTGGCTGGTGACGCCGAGCGCGCGCGCCTTGGCCTGGTCGACCTCCAGGCGGATCACCTTGACCGATTCGTTCCAGTTGTCGTTCACGCCGCGCATGTTGGCGTTCTCGCGCAGCACGGCCTTGACCTCGTCGGCATGCGCGCGCAGCTGGGCGGGGTCGGTGCCGATCACGCGGAACTGCACCGGATACGGCACCGGCGGCCCGTTGGGCAGCAGCTTCACACGGCCGCGCACTTCGGGAAATTCCTGCGCCAAGAGCGCGGGCAGCTTGATGCGCAGGGTCTCCCGCACCTTCAGGTCCTTGGCCAGCACGATGAGCTGCGAGACGTTGGTCTGCGGAAAGACCTGATCCAGCGGCAGGTAGAAGCGCGGCACGCCGGAGCCGATCCAGGTGCTGACGGTCTTCACGCCCTCTTCCTTCATGATGCGCTGCTCGACGCGCTTGGCGACTTCTTCGTTGGCCGCGAACGAGGTGCCTTCGGGGAACCAGATGTCCACCATGATCTCCGGCCGGCTCGAATCCGGGAAGAACTGTTGCTGCACCTTGCCCATGCCGAAGATGCCGAGCGCGAAGATCAGCACCGTGGCACCGATGGTCAGCCACCGGTGCTGCACGCACCAGTTCACCGCGCGGCGGAAGTTGTTGTAGAACGGCGTGTCGAACAGCTCGTGCGGCGGCGCATCGGGGTCGTGCGGCTTGACCTTGAGCAGCAGCGTGCCCAGGTAGGGCACGAAGTACACCGAGACGATCCACGACAGCACCAGCGCGATCACCGTTACCGCGAAGATAGCGAAGGTGTATTCGCCCGTGACCGACTTGGCGATGCCGATCGGCAGGAAGCCCGCGGCCGTGATGAGCGTGCCGGTCAGCATGGGCTTGGCCGTGACGTCGTAGGCGAAGGTGGCGGCGCGCACCTTGTCGTAGCCCTCCTCCATCTTCCGCACCATCATCTCGACCGCGATGATCGCGTCGTCCACCAGGAGGCCGAGCGCGATGATCAGCGACCCCAGCGATATCTTGTGCAGCCCGATGCCGAAATAGTTCATGGACAGGAAGGTCACGGCCAGCACCAGCGGGATCGTGATGGCCACCACCAGCCCCGGCCGGATGTCGATGTACCAGCCGAATCGCCCGCCCTTGTGCAGGCCCAGCGAGATGATGCTCACGGCCAGCACGATCGCCACCGCCTCGATCAGCACGCCGACGAATTCGTTGACCGAGCTGGACACCGACACCGGCTGGTCCTGCACCTGCGCGAGCTTCACGCCGGCCGGCAGGCGCTGGTCGATCTCCGCGGTGGTGGCGCGCAGCGCCTTGCCCAGCGCGATGATGTCGCCGCCCTTGGCCATGGAAACGCCGAGCGCGACGACTTCCTTGCCCTGGTGGTGCACCTTCACGGCCGGCGGATCGATGTAGCCGCGGTGGATCTCGGCGATGTCGCCGAGCCTGAGCTGGTTGCCCGAGCTGCCGCGGATCGGCATCTCGCGCAGCTGCTCGACGTTGGTGAACTGCCCGCCCACGCGCACCTGCACCACGTCGAGCGGCGACTGGATCGTGCCTGCGCTCTCGATCGCGTTCTGCGAGCCGAGCTGGGCCAGCACCGCGTTGAAGTCCAACCCCAGCTGCGCGACGCGCTTCTGGGAGATCTCGATGTAGACCTTCTGGTCCTGCACGCCGAACTGGTCGACCTTGGCCACGTCCTTCACGCGCAGCAGCTGCTGGCGCACCTCGTCGGCCAGGGTCTTGAGCTCGGCCTGGCTGAAGCCTTCGCTCTCCAGCGCGTAGATCACGCCATAGACGTCGCCGAAATCGTCATTGAAGAACGGCCCCTGCACGCCCGGCGGCAGCGTGTTGCGCATGTCGCCGACCTTCTTGCGCACCGTGTACCAGACATTGGCCACGTCGGCGGCCTTGGACGAGTCCTTGATCTGGAAAATGATCTGCGACTCGCCCGGCTTCGAATAGCTGCGGATCTTGTCGGCGTACGGTGCCTCCTGCAGCGTGCGCTCGAGCTTGTCGGTGACCTGCTCGGCCACCTGCTGGGCAGTGGCGCCGGGCCAGAAGGTGCGAACCACCATGGCACGGAAGGTGAACGGCGGGTCTTCGTCCTGGCCGAGCTGGAAGTACGCGAAGGCGCCCAGCACCATCAGCACCACCATCAGGTAGCGCGTGAGCGGCGCGTGGTCCAGCGCCCATTTGGAAAGATTGAAGCCGGCGGGCTTGGCGGTGGTTGCTGCGCCTTCCGTCATTTGGAAGCACCTGCAGCGATCTCCTTCTTCGAGGCCGCCACGGCCTCGACCGGCTGCGCCGATTCCTTCGCGTTGGCGGCCGCCGCGGCAGCCTCCTTCGACTGGTAGATGGTGACCTTCTGCCCCGGCGAGAGCACGTGCACGCCCGCCGCCACGACCATCATGCCGGGCGCGAGGCCGGCGCCGATCACGGCCTCGTTGCCGTCGGCCGTGGCCACCTGCACGGGCTGTGAGCGCACCGTCATGGTCGACTTGTCGAGCACCCAAACCGCCGTGCCCTTGCCTTCCTGGCGCAAGGCGCTGGTCGGCAGCTTCATGACCGCGCCGCCGGTGCGTGCCAGCGCCTGCGGGCGGGCATACACGGTGGCGCCGAGCGCCGGCGAGGTGGCGGCATCGATCGCCACCTTGACCGCATAGGTGCGCGTGACCGCGTCGGCGCTGGCCGCCACCTCGCGCACCTGGCCTTGCAGCTCGCTGCCGCCCGACCAGCCGCGCACCGTGACCGGCGAGCCGGGCTTGATCAGCGCGGCGCGGTCTTCGGGCACCGCAAACACCACGTCGCGCGCGCCGTCCTGCGCAATGCGCACGACGGGCGTGCCCGCCTGCACCACCTGGCCGGGCTCGGCCTCGATGGCGGTGATGACGCCGGCCACGTCGGCCACCAGCGTGGTGTAGCTGGCCTGGTTGCCCTGCGACGAGAGCTGGGCCTGCGCCTGCTCGAGCTGCGCCTGCGCGGCCTTCCAGGTGGATTCGCGGCGCTCCAGCTCGGCGCCGCTGATGAAGTTCTGCGTACGCAGTTCGGTATAGCGCTTGAGATCGGCTGCCGCGAGATCGCGGTTGGTCTGGGCCGCCGCCAGCTGCGCGCGCGCCGCTTCAGCGGCCAGCCGGTAGTCCTGCGGATCGAGCTGCGCCAGCACCTGGCCGGCCTGCACGTGCTGGCCGAGCTCGGCCTGGCGCTTGGTGATCTTGCCCGCCACGCGGAAGCCCAGCCGCGATTCGACGCGCGCCCGGACTTCGGCCGAGAACTCGGGCTGGGCGTCGAAATCGCTGGTGCCCACAGTCACCAGCTTGACCGCGCGCACAGGTTCCTCGGCCGGCTTCGACTGCGAACAGCCGGCCAGGAACAAGGCGGGAAGCAGCAGCCAGGCGGCACTGCGGGCAAGAGGAGAAAAGCCGGAGGAGGCAGTCATGAGACACCCTAGAAAGGTCGAACCCGGTCATTACTGACCCACTGGTTAGTAATTTAGGGTAAACCTCAGGGACTGTCAATCGAGATTCGGGGGTTGTCAGGTCCTCTGCCCCATTTCGACCAGCCGGTTGTCCGGCAGCTCGAAATAGTCGGACGCCCGGCCCGCGTTGCGCTGCAGCCAGCCGAAGAGCGCGCGGCGCACGGGGTTCATGCCGGGCAGGTGCTCCTCCCCCACCGAGGCGCGCGAGACGAAGTAGGAGGTGGTCATCGAATCGATGGCCAGCGTCTTCTGGTAGGCCAGGATGCGGATGAACTCGGGCACGTCGGGCCGCTCCATGAAGCCGTGGCGCGCCGTGACCACCCAGATGCCGTCCATCAGCTGCTCGGCCTCGATGCGCTGCCGCGCGTCCACGCGCGGCGTGTCGCAGGCCAGCACCCGCAGCACGATCACCTGCTCGTGCAGCACCTGGTTGTGCTTGAGGTTGTGCAGCAGCGCGTGGGGCACGGCGGTGGCATCGGCGTTCAGGAATACGGCCGTGCCGCGCACGCGGTGCGGCATGTGGAGCGCCAGCGATTCGACGAAGGACTTGAGCGGCAGGCTTTCGGCCGCGGCCGCCTCCAGGCCCAGCCGGCGCCCCTTGGCCCAGGTGGTGAACAGCAGCATCACGGCCGCCGCCACCGCCAGCGTGAGCCAACCCCCTTCGGCGATCTTGAGGCTGTTGGCAAGCACGAAGGCCAGGTCCACGGCGGCGAAAGCCACCACCCCCACGACCACTGCCACCCTGTTCCACCGCCACAGCCCCCAGGCCACGACGCCCGCCAGCAGCGTGGTGGTCACCATCGTGATCGACACCGCGATGCCGTAGGCCGCCGACAGCGCCCCCGAGCTGCGAAAGCCCAGCACCAGCAGCAGCACGCCCGTCATCAGCATCCAGTTGACGACCGGCACGTAGATCTGGCCGATGGCCGAGCCCGAGGTCTGCACCACGCGCATGCGCGGCAGGTAGCCCATGCGCATGGCGTGGGCGGTGAGCGAGAACGCGCCCGAGATCACGGCCTGGGACGCGATGACGGTCGCCATCGCGGCCAGCACCACCATCGGCACCACGCCCCATGGAGGAAAGAGCCGGAAGAAGGGGTTGTCGACCGCCGCCGGCTGCGCCAGCACCAGCGCGCCCTGGCCGAAGTAGTTCAGCACCAGCCCGGGCAGCGCGATGAAGAGCCAGGCGAGGCGGATCGAGCGCGCGCCGAAATGGCCCATGTCGGCATACAGCGCCTCGCCGCCGGTAAAGGCAAGAAAGACCGCGCCCAGCACCGCCAGCGACTGCAGCCGGTGCTCGGCCAGGAAAGCGACAGCCCGGCGCGGATCGAGCCCCGCCAGCACCTGCGGATGCTGCAGCACCTGCCAGCCGCCCGCCAGGGCCAGCACCAGGAACCACAGCAGCATGACGGGCCCGAACACCTTGCCCACCGCGCCGGTGCCCTTGCGCTGCACCGCGAAGAGCCCGAGCAGGATCAGGATGGTGATCGGGATCACCACGCGCTGCAGCACCGGCGCCTGCACCTCCAGCCCCTCAACCGCCGACAGCACCGAGATGGCCGGCGTGATCAGGCTGTCGCCATAGAACATGGCCGCGCCGACCAGGCCGAGCCCCGCAATGACGTTCAACACCCAGGGCCGGGTCCGCGGGCCCGCCACCGCATTGCGCGCGAGCGCCTGCAGCGCCAGGATGCCGCCTTCGCCGTCGTGGTCGGCGCGCAGCACGAACACCACGTACTTGAGCGTGACCACGAACATCAGGCCCCAGAAGATCAGCGAGAGCAGGCCCAGCACCGCATCGGGCGTGAACGCCACGCCGTGCTCGGGATTGAGCGTTTCCTTGAAGGCGTAGAGCGGCGAGGTGCCGATGTCGCCGAAAACCACCCCCAGCGCCGCGATCATCAGGCCCGGCCCCGCCGCATGTGGCGCCTCGCCTGGCGCTGGACTCGGGACGGCGGGAGCCTGCGTGGGTGCATTCATGAATGAGAAGGAAGTGAGATGTTGGCGACGCCGCGAGCATAGTCCGCGCCGCGTGTCGCGGACAATCGCGGCGTGCCTGCACCACCCCATATTGCCGCGCCGCCGGCGCATTACGAGAATTTCCCCGTGGCCTCCTGGCTGTGCCCGCCGCATCTGCGGCCGCCGATTGCCGCGATCTACCATTTCGCGCGCACCGCGGACGACATCGCGGATGAAGGCGACGCCTCGCCCGGCCAGCGGCTGGCCGATCTTCGCGCCTACCGCGAGGAGCTGGCAGCCGCCGCGCACGGAGAGGTGGCGCCCTCCTCGCGCTGGCCCCAGGTGTTCGGCCCGCTCGCACACAGCATCGCGCAGTTCAAGCTTCCCGAACAACTGCTCGCCGACCTGCTGAGCGCCTTCATGCAGGACATCGAGAAGACCCGCGACGGCGGAACCTACGCCGACCGCGCCGAACTGCTCGACTACTGCCGCCGCTCCGCCAACCCGGTCGGCCGCCTGCTGCTGCATCTGTATGGCGTGAACGATGCGCAGGCGCTGGCGCAAAGCGACGCCATCTGCAGCGCGCTGCAACTCATCAATTTCTGGCAGGACCCGAGCGTGGACCTGCCGCGCGGCCGCTTCTACCCGCCGCTGGCCGATTGCGCACGGCGCGGCCTCACGCGCGAGAGCTTCAAGGTCTTCATGCCGCTGGCCGGCGCGCCGCCGCCGCAGGAAGCCATCAACCTGATCGCCGTCGAAAGCGCCTGGGCGCGGGAGCTGATGGCCGAAGGCGCGCCGCTGGTCCATCGCCTGCCGGGCCGCGCCGGCTGGGAGCTGCGCTTCGTCGTGCAGGGCGGTTTGCGCATTCTCGACAAGATCGAGGACCTGGGCTTCGACACCTTTTCGCAGCGCCCGAAAATAGGCAAGGCCGACGCTCCGCTGCTGGCCTGGCGCGCCCTTCGGATGCGGAGACAATTGCGGCCCATGAAAGCGCCCCTCCGATGACTCCCGAGCAATACGTACAGGACAAGGCCGCCGCCTCGGGCAGCAGTTTCTATTACGCCTTTCTGTTCCTTCCCAAGCCGCGGCGCGCCGCGATCACGGCCTTCTATGCCTTCTGCCGCGAGATCGACGACGTGGTCGACGAGGTCAGCGACCCCGGCGTGGCCGCGACCAAGCTCGCCTGGTGGCGCACCGAGGTGGCGCAGTCCTTTGCGGGACCGCCGCGCCACCCCGTGATGCAGGCGCTGGTGCCGCATGCCGCCACCTACGGCATCGAGCCCGCCCAGCTCAACGAGGTGATCGACGGCTGCCAGATGGACCTCGAGCAGACCCGCTACCTCGACTTTCCCGGCCTCGCGCGCTACTGCCACCTGGTGGCCGGCGTGGTGGGACGAGTCGCTGCGCGCATCTTCGGCCAGACCGACCCGCAGACCACCGCCTATGCGCACAAGCTCGGGCTGGCGCTGCAGCTCACCAACATCATTCGCGACGTTGGCGAGGACGCGCTGCGCGGCCGCATCTACCTGCCCGTGAACGAACTGCAGAAATTCGACGTCAAGGCGCACGAGATCCTGAACCGCGTGCATTCGGAGCGCTTCGTCGCGCTCATGAAGTTCCAGGCCGAGCGCGCGCATGCGGCATACGACGAAGCCCTCGCCCTGCTGCCCGCCCCCGACCGCCGCGCCCAGAAGCCCGGCCTCATGATGGCCAGCATCTACCGCACGCTGCTGCGCGAGATCGAGCGCGACAACTTCCAGGTGCTGAACCAGCGCGTGAGCCTGACGCCGGTGCGCAAGTTCTGGCTGGCGTGGAAGGTTCAAGCCTTGGGGCGCATTTGAGAACAGCCATCGTGGGTGCCGGCTGGGCCGGCCTCGCCTGCGCCGTCGAAGCCACGCGGCTCGGCCATGCCGTGACGCTTTATGAAGCGGCGCACATGGCGGGCGGGCGCGCGCGGCGGGTCGACCACATGCACGGGCTGGTGCTCGACAACGGGCAGCACATCCTGATCGGCGCCTACGCCGCAACGCTCAGGCTGATGCGCGAAGTGGGCATCGATGCCGGCCAGGCGCTGCTGCGGCTGCCGCTCTCGCTGCGCTTTGCCGATGGCGGCGGCCTGAAGCTGCCGCGGCTGCCTGCACCGCTCGACCTGCTGGCCGGCATCTTCACGGCGCGTGGCTGGACGTGGCGGGACAAGTCCACGCTGCTGCGCACCGCCGTGCAATGGCGCCTCACCGGATTCCGCTGCGCCGCCGGCACCACCGTGGCCGCGCTCTGCACCGGCCTCACGCCGCGCGTGATGGAGGAGCTGATCGAGCCGCTGTGCGTGTCCGCCCTCAACACGCCGGTCGACCAGTCGAGCGGCGAGGTGTTCCTGCGCGTGCTGCACGACGCCCTCTTCAGCGGCAGCGGCGGCGCGGACCTGCTGCTGCCGCGCGTCGACCTGGGCGCGCTCTTTCCCGACGCGGCCCTGGCGTGGCTTGCGCAGCACGACGCAACGCTGCGCATCGGCACGCGCGTGCACGCCATCTCGCCCGAGGGCGCGGCATGGCGAGTCGACGGCGAGCGCTTCGACCACGTCGTTCTGGCGTGTGCGCCCTGGGACGCGGCTCGGCTCGTGCGCGCGTCCGGCGCGGCGGCGCAGCGCTGGTGCGAAAGCACCGAGGCGCTGCGCTTCGAGGCCATTGCCACGGTCTATGTGCGCGGCGCCTCGCCGCTTGCGGAGCCGATGCTGGCGCTGCGCAGCCATCCCGCCACCGCGCCGGCCCAGTTCGTGTTCGATCGCGGCCAGCTCGGCGGACCCGAAGGCGTGCTCGCCATGGTGGTGAGCGCGAACGAGACGCCGCGCGAAACGCTGGAGCAGCAGGCGCTTGCGCAAGCCGCCGTGCAGCTCGGCCAGGCGGCGCTGCACATCGTGCAGACCGTGGTCGAAAAGCGCGCCACCTTCGCCTGCACGCCTGCGCTCGCACGGCCGCCGATGCGCATCGCACCCGGCCTGCACGCCTGCGGCGACTACACCGAAGGCCCCTACCCTGCGACACTCGAAGGCGCGGTCCTGAGCGGACTGGCTGCCGCCAAGGCATCGACAACACCATGACCGAACTGCGCTACCTGGATTTCGACTACAGCGAAGACACCGAGGGCCACGGCACCTTCGATGCCATGGCCTCGACCGCGCCTGCAAGAACGCACGAAGTGCTGGCCGAGATCGCCCAGGTGCTGGCCTGGGCCGATGCCACCTTTCCCGATGCGCGCGGCGCGCTCGACGACGGGGCGGCCTGGGACTTCGACCTGCAGCAGACCCGCGAGGCGCCGGAGCTGGACACGGTGACCTTCTCGCTCAGCGGCACGCCAGATTTCTGCGCCGCGCTGCGCGCGCACTTCGGCCTGGACTGAGGCCTTCCCTGTTCCCACGGAAAGAACCATGGTCACCTGCTACCTGCGCTACATCGTCGATCCCTACAAGCTCAAGGAATTCGAGCACTACGGCAAGCTGTGGATTCCGCTGGTCGAGAAGTTCGGCGGCCAGCACCATGGCTACTTCCTGCCGTCGGAAGGCGCGAACAACGTGGCGCTCGCGATGTTCAGCTTTCCGAGCCTGGCCGCCTACGAGCAGTACCGCGCCGATTCGATGCAGGACGCCGACTGCCAGGCTGCCTTCAGGTACGCCGAGGACACCCGGTGCATCCTGAGCTACGAGCGCAGCTTCTTCCGGCCGGTCTTTTCGTAGTTCAGGCGCCGAGCGCCACGCACAGCGCGTGCAGGTTCGGCACGATCAGCTGGGGCCGCGCGCCATGCACCCACGGGCGCTCGTCGCGCACCAGCCAGGCCGCCTGCATGCCGGCGTTGAGCGCGCCGACCACGTCGAGCTCGGCGTCGTCGCCCACGTGCAGCACGTCCTTGGGCAACAGGCCGACCGATGCGGCCGCGGCGCGGAAGATCGGCGCATGCGGCTTGCCGCTGCCGAAGGCGCGCGCGTTGAACGCGGTGCGGAACCATCGGCCGACGCCGGTCTGGTGGATGTCCGCATTGCCGTTCGACACCGCCACCAGCGGATAGCGCTCGCTGAGCCACTTGAGGGCCGGCAGCGCGTCTTCGTAGAGCGTCACGCGCTGGCGTTCGGCAAAGAAGGCATCGAAGGCCGGATCGGCCAGCGCCGGGTCTTCGCCCGCGTGCCTGAGTGCCGCGCGGATCGACTCGCGGCGCAACGCACTCAGGTCGTGCGCCAGGTCGGAGCGCTCCTTGGCGGTGGCTTCGCGCAGCTCGCGCAAGACGCCCGGCGTCAGCAGCAGCGAGGCGGTCTTGGGTGCCTCGCGCAGCAGCCATTGCTGCAGCACGGTCTCGGCGCGCTCGATGGTCGGCCAGATCGGCCAGAGGGTGTCGTCCAGGTCGAGCGAGATCGCCGAGATGCGCTTGATGTCGAGGGGCGCGGCGCTTGCCGGCGCCGTGGAAGCGGAGGTCATGCCCGAGAATATCGCATGCCTCAAGACAACGGGAACCGCGGTTCCATCGACCCCCAGCGCGCCATCGAACGCACCGCCATCCTCTGGTGCAACCTGGGCTCGCCCGATGCCCCGACCGCGGCCGCCGTGCGGCCCTACCTGGCGGAGTTTCTCGGCGATCCGCGCGTGGTCGAGATTCCCAGGCTGCTCTGGGCGCTGATCCTGCACGGCATCATCCTGCGCGTGCGGCCCGCCAAATCGGCCGCCAAGTACGCGAGCATCTGGATGGCCGAGGGTTCGCCGCTGAAGGTGTGGACCCGCAAGCAGGCCACGCTGCTCGCCGGCTGGCTCGGCGAGCGCGGCCACCGCGTGGCGGTGCAGGACGCCATGCGCTACGCCAGCCCGTCGATCGCTTCGCGGCTCGATGCGCTGCAGGCCGAAGGCGCCACGCGCGTGCTGGTGCTGCAGGCCTATCCACAGTATTCGGCCACCACCACGGCCAGCGTGATCGATGCGGTGAACGACTGGGGCCGCGGCCAGCGCCGCATCCCGGAGTTCCGCTTCGTCAACCAGTACCACGACGATCCGGCCTACATCGAGGCACTGGCACTCGGCATCGAAGCGCACTGGAAGCGCGAGGGCCGCGGCGAGCTGCTGCTGATGAGCTTCCACGGCATTCCGGTGCGCAACATCGCGCTTGGCGATCCCTACCAGGCCCAGTGCCTCGAAACCGCGCGCCTGCTCGCGGCGCGGCTGGGCCTTGCGGCGACGGGATACCGCGTCACCTTCCAGTCGCGTTTCGGCCGCGCCAAGTGGCTCGAGCCCTACACCGAGCCGACCCTGCGCGAGCTCGGCGCAAGCGGCGTGAAGCGTGTCGACGTGGTCTGCCCAGGCTTTCCGGCCGACTGCCTCGAGACGCTCGAAGAAATTGCCATGGAGGGCCGTGAAGCCTTCCTGCATGCGGGCGGCCAGACCTTCAGCTACATCCCCTGCCTCAATGACAGCCCGGCATGGATCACCGCGCTGGGGGGCATTGCCGAGCGCAACCTGGCGGGCTGGCCCACCCGGCCCGCCGCCAGCGCTCAGAGCTTGCCCAGATAGTCCATCTTGCCGATCGGCATGCCCTTGTGGCGCAGCACGTCGTAGGCGGTGGTCACATGGAAGAAGAAGTTGGGCAGCGCGAACTGCAGCAGGTAGCGCTGCGCGGTGAAATGCGCCTCGCCCTCGCGCGTCTTGATGGTCACGGCGCGCTCCTCCTGGCCATCGACCAGCGTGCGTTCCACGGTCGCGAGGAACTCCTGCGTCTTCGCGATGCGGGCCAGCAGATCGTCGTAGGTCTTTTCCTCGTCGGGAAAGCTCGGCGCCGTGATGCCCGCGATGCGCGCCACGCCGAGCTTCGCGGCATCGCTCGCGCGCTGGATCTGGCCGGCCAGCGTGAGCATGTCCGGTGCCAGCCTCGCGTCCACCAGCGTGGCCGGATCGATGTCGTTGGCCCTGGCGTGCGCCAGGCTCTTCTCGAGCAGGTGGGTCAGCTGGCCGAGTCCGCGGGAGAAGACCGGCACGGAAAGGTCGTACATCGAAAGCGCCATGGCGTGGATCCTTGTGGTTGGAAATCGGCGGCGATTGTCTCGCCGACGCGCGCCTAGCGGCCGGCGGACCGGATAAACCCTTCGATCAGCTGCAGTTGTTCGGGCACGTTGAGCGCGGGTGCGTGGCCGCACCCCTGGATTTCGACCACCTTCAGCAGTCCGGCGGCGCCCGGCCCCCGCTGCTGCATCTGCTGTGTCACCTCGGGCAGCACCAGGTCCGACTCGGCACCGCGCAGGCACAGCACCGGCGCCTCGATCACGTCGTAGTGCGGCCAGATCAGGTAGTCGTTGTCGTGCGCGCTGAACTGCCGGACCATCGCCGGGTCGTAATGCGGCGTCACGCGGCCGTCGGGCAGGCGGCGCGTGGAGCTTTCGGTCAGGCGGCGCCACTGCGCATCGCTGAGCCAGCCATAGGGCTTGTAGACCGTGCGGAAGAACGCCTCCAGCTCGGCCACCGTGCCGAAGGCGGGCGGCTCGCCGGCATAGGCGCGGATGCGCTCGATGGCCGCCTGCGCGAGCTGCGGCGCGTTGTCGTTGAGCGTGAGGCTCGCAATGCGCGCCTTCATGCGCGGCTCGAACAGGCCCGACGCGCAGACCGTGCCGATGGCGCCGCCCATCGAGGTGCCGACCCAATGCACGCGGTCCAGCCGCAACTCGTCGCACAGCGCACCGGCCATGCGCGCATAGAACGAGAGCTGGTACTCCTCGTCGGGCAGCGG
Source organism: Variovorax sp. V116 (assembly GCF_041154435.1). Lineage (NCBI taxonomy): Bacteria > Pseudomonadati > Pseudomonadota > Betaproteobacteria > Burkholderiales > Comamonadaceae > Variovorax > Variovorax sp. V116. The sequence goes on along the minus strand of NZ_AP028661.1, from coordinate 2,514,110 downwards.
GCTCCACTGGCTCAGGCCCCGGCCGATGGTGTCGGGGCAGATCACGCGGAAGCCGCGCGCGGCAAAGTGCTGCGCCAGCTCGTCCATGTCGCGGCAGGTGCGCGCAAGGCCGTGCCAGGCAATGACGACCGGCGCGTCCGGTGCGCCCCAGTCGAGCCAATGGATCTCGCGGTCCGCGAGCTGCGCGTAGTGGGAAGACGGAACCGGAAGATCGCTGCTCATCGCGCGGCCCTCGCCCGAAGCTTGCCGACGATGCCGGTCGGAAAGTAATAGACCGAGAGCACGAACAGCACGCCCAGCCACAGCAGCCAGCGGTCGGGCGACAACAACGCCGCGAGCCATGGCAGCCCGCTCGCGGCCTCGCTGCCCACGCGCAGCAGGTCCTGCAGGTAACTCTGCGCCACCACGAACAGCACCGCGCCAATGGCCGCGCCGTAGATCGTGCCCATGCCGCCGATCACCACGATCAGCAGCACGTCGATCATGATCTCGAAGCTCAGCGAGGTGTCGGGCCCGTTGTAGCGCAGCCAGATCGCGAGCATGGCGCCGGCCAGCGTGGCAAAGAGTGCCGATAGCACGGCCGCCGTGGTGCGGTACACCACCACGCGGTAGCCGATGGCCTCGGCGCGGAATTCGTTCTCGCGGATGGCCTGCAGCACGCGGCCGAAGGGCGAATTCACGATGCGCAGCAGCGCGAGCACCAGCACCACCGCAGCCACGAAGAGCAGGTAGTAGCACAGCAGCCGGCCATCGAGCGAGACGCCGAGGAAAGGGTCTTCGGAGAACTCGAAGCTCGGCGAGATCAGCTCGGGCAGCTTGAAGGTCAGGCCGTCCTCGCCGCCGGTGAAGTCCGACAGCTGCGAGGCCAGCGTCTGGAAGGCCGAGGCCACCGCCAGCGTGATCATCGCGAAGAAGATCGCGCGCACCCTGAGCGAGAACAGCCCGATGGCGAACGAGAGCACCAGCGAGACCGCGAGCGATGCCGCGAGCCCGAGCAGCACCGCGCCCCAATTGGGCCCGAGCCGCGACGCCGAGATGGCAATGCCATAGGCGCCGATGCCGAAGAACATGGTGTGCGCGAAGCTCACGATGCCGGTGTAGCCCAGGAGCAGGTCGAAGCTCGCGACCAGCACCACGAACACCAGGACCTTGGCCGCCACGCTGAGCGCCTTCACGCCCGGGAAGATGAACGGCGCCAACGCCAGCGCGATGAACAGCGCCACCAGCAGCAGCGCCAGCAGGCGGCTTCGGGGCATGTCGTTGGAGAGAAGTCGTTTCAGGAACATGGCAGCTTCTTCTTTCTCAACGATTCGCCACCGGGTACACGCCCTGCGGGCGCCACAGCAGCACCGCCACCATCAGCAGGATGCTCGCGAACTGCGTGAGCGTGGGCAGCAGGAAGCCGATGTAGTTGGTCATGAGCCCCACCAGCAGCGCGCCAATGAGCGCGCCGCCCGTCGAGCCGAGCCCGCCGATGATGATCACGATGAAGATCAGCACGTTGACCTGCGCGCCCATCTGCGGCACCAGGTTCTGCTGGAACAGCCCCCACATCACGCCGCCCAGGCCCGCCAGCGCACTGCCCACCACGAATACGCCGACGAACAGCCGGCCGATGCGGTAGCCCAGCGACTCGACCATCTCGCGGTCCTGCACGCCGGCGCGGATCAGGAGGCCGATCTTGGTGCGCGCGAGCGTCCATGCGAGCAGCCCGAACACCACCACGCCCACCGCCACCGCGAGCAGCCGGTACTTGCTGATGGCCGCGTCCGCCACGAACAGCGAGCCGCGCAGCGCCTCGGGCAGCGGCAGCGGGATTTGCGCCGGGCCCCAGATCACCTTGATGAGCTCCTCGCCGATGATCATGCCGCCCATGGTGATGAGGATCTGCTTCAGGTGCTGGCCGTACACCGGCCGCACGATGAAGCGCTCGAACGCAAGGCCGACCGCGCTGGCCACCACCATGGCGACCAGCATCGCGGGGAACACGGCAACGAGGTTGCGCCACAGCTCGCCCGAACCGGTCCAGTCGCCCATCAGGCCGAGCACGCTGCTGGCCACGAAGGCGCCGAGCGCAATGAACACGCCGTGGCCGAAGTTGAGCACGTCCATCAGCCCGAACACCAGCGTGAGGCCCGAGGCGATGATGAAGATGATCATGCCCATCGCCAGCCCCGCGACCGTGAGCGTGAGCCAGGTCGAGAACGAGCCCGTGAGCGGCAGCGCGGCCAGCGCGAGGATCGGGGCGAGAAGCAGCGGCTTCCAGTCGAAGTCGAGTGCTTTCATTTCTGCGCTTTCCTTTCTTGCTCCCTCTCCCTCCGGGAGAGGGTTGGGGTGAGGGCCAGCAGCACCGATGTGAGGGCATGGCCTTTGCGCAGGCCGCCTGCCCTCACCCTGGCCCTCTCCCGCAAGCGGGAGAGGGGACAAGACATCGAATACGTCATAGCGCGAGACCCAATAAAGATTGCTGCAATTGCGCGTCCGCGGAAAACGCCGCCATCGAGCCGCTGTGCACCACGCGGCCGTTGTCCATCACCGCGACGTTGTCGCCCAGGCGCTGGGCGAAGTTGATGTTCTGCTCCACCAGCAGGATCGTCACGCCGCTGGCCTTGAGCTCGGCGAAGGCGTCGATCATGTTGTTGATCATCACGGGCGCCAGGCCCTTGCTGGGCTCGTCGATCAGCAGCAGCTCGCGCGGCTCGACGATCGCGCGCGACACCGCGAGCATCTGCTTCTGCCCGCCCGAGAGCTTGCCGGCCGGATGGTTCCAGAACTTCTCCACCGCGGGAAAGAGCTTGAAGATCCACTTGAGGCGCGTGTCGTCGATCTGCGCCGCGTTCTTGGCCCCGCGCGCGGCCAGCAGCATGTTCTCCTTCACCGTGAGGTCGGAGAAGATGCCCATGTTCTCGGGCACGTAGGCAATGCCGAGTTCGGCGATCTGCGGCGTGTGCATCGCAGCGATGTCCTTGTCGCCAAAGCGCACCCGGCCCTCTGACGCATGCCACAGGCCCATGATGGTCCGAAGCGTGGTCGTCTTGCCCGCGCCGTTGCGGCCCAGCAGCATGGTGAGCTGGCCGCGCGGCACCGCCAGGTCGACGCCGTGGAGGATGTGGTACGCCCCGATGTGCGTGTGCACGCCTTCGAGGGTCAGCAGGTTCTGAGTGCTCATCGGTCTTGCTCCTTCCCCTTCCGGGGGAAGGTTGGGATGGGGGCGAGCGGCGCTTGGAAGGCGGCGGCGGTGTCAGGGCCGCGAGCCCCCACCCCTGCCCTCCCCCGGGAGGGGAGGGAGAAATTCGTCAGGGCTGTCTTCATGCCGCAGCCTCCTTCGCAATGCCCAGGTAGGCTTCCTGCACCACCGGCGAGGCAATCACCTCCGCCGGTTCGCCATCCGCCACCAGCGTGCCGTTGTGCAGCACGATGATGCGGTCCGCGAGTTCGCGCACCACGTCCATCTTGTGTTCGACCAGGAGAATGGTCTTGGTCTTGTCCTGCTTGAGCCTGCGGATCAGGTCCAGGATGACCGGCGCCTCGGCCGCGTTCATGCCGGCCGTGGGCTCGTCGAACATGAAGACCTTGGGTTCGAGCGCCATCAGCAGCGCCACCTCGAGCTTGCGCTGGTCGCCGTGCGGCAGGCTCGCCACCGTCGCGTGCTCGCGCGACTTCAGCGCCACGTCCGCGAGGATCTGGTCGGCGCGCTCGGTCAGTGCCTTGTGGTCGCTCCAGATGCTCCAGAGGTTGAGGCCGCGCCGGTGCGCGCCCTCCCGCGTGGCCTGCACCGCGAGGCGCACGTTCTCCAGCACCGTGAGGTTCGGGAACAGGTTGGTGAGCTGGAAGGCCCGCCCCAGCCCCGCGTGCGTGCGCGCTGACGGCGACAGGCCCGACAGCAGCTGCCCGTCGAGCGACACCGTGCCCGCGCTCGCCTTGAGCTGGCCCGAGATCAGGTTGAAGTAGGTGGTCTTGCCCGCGCCGTTGGGGCCGACGATGGCCGTCAGCGTGCCCGGCGCGAAGGCGCAGCTCACGCCGTTGACGGCCACGTGCCCGCCGAAGCGGATGGTCAGGTCTTTGGTCTCAAGCATCGTGGGTCATGGCAAATAAGAAAGGTAGTGCGGATCGGCCTCAGCAGGTGCCGATCACGTAGTAGTTGGGCCCGGTCTGCTTGAGCGTGGTGGTCACGTAGACGTTCCACAGGCCCATCGACTGGCCCGAGCCATAGGCATAGGTAAGGCCCCACAGCGCGTAGGCGCGGCCCGCCACGGTGTGCGCGTAGTTGCTGGCGGTGTAGCAGGTTCCGCCGCCACCGCTGCCAGCGAGCGTGGTGCCCGTGGCCGCGGCCGACATCGCGCCTTGCGCATTGCCGGCGTCCAGCGCCGCCACGGTCCAGCTGTAGGTGGTGGACGGGGCCAGGCCGGTGTCGGTGTAGTTGGTGCCGGCCACCGGCGCCGCGTTGACCTTGCTGCCGCCGCGGTAGACGTTGTAGCCGCTCGCACCCGTGACGCCGGCCCAGCCGATCACCATGCTGCTGCTGGTCGCGCCCGAGGTGCCCACGCCGGTGGGCGCGGGCAGCGACGAGCCGCCGCCGGAGCCGGTCACGCGGTCGACCATGGCCTTGAGCGCCGCCATCTGCGGGCCCGACTTCTTTGCGTAGTTCGCGTTGTCGTAGCCCCACCAGTCCCAGCAGCTGTTGGTGGCGCCGGTGCTGGTCTGCGGGTAGATCAGCACGATGTTGTTGGTGTCGGCCCAGCGGTTGTAGCCGGTCTTCTTCACGTACTGGTCGCCCACGTCGGTGTAGTTCTGCTTGCAGCCATGCAGCACCAGGTGCACGCGGCATGACGCGGTGGTGCAGGCCTGCGGCACGTAGATCCAGCCGGTGGCCGCCACGCCGTGGCCGGTGATGAATTCCGACTGGTTGAACTCGGTGAAGCTGCCGCCCAGCGTGCCGTTGTTGCGCGGGTTCAGCGGACCGTAGAGCTGCGTGAGGATCTCGCCCGCCAGGTCGAAGCCGCAGTTGTTGATGTAGGGCGCGGCGGTGGTGCCGCAGGCGCCGCCGTAGTCGTCGGTGACCATCGCGTGGCCGGCGCCGATGTTGTTCCTGTAGACCGTGTTGGCCGCGGGCACGAAGCTCTGGTAGTAGGTCTTGAGGTCGTCCATCACCGCGGTCTTGACGGTGTTGTCCGAAGTGCCCGAGAACAGGTACACCTTCGAGCTCGCCATGTTCGACACCGGGTCGATCGCGCCACTGGCGGCCCAGCTGTTGGTGGTGCTGACCAGTGTCGACACCGGAATGCTGCTGCCGTGCGCCATGCAGCGGCCGGTGGCGTTGAGCACCGAGCCCTCTGCGCAGTAGTACGGCCCGCCGGCCACCACGCCGGCACCGCGCTTGAAGGTGGCCGAATAGGCCACGTGCAATTGCACGGCCATGAAGCCGCCCGCCGACAGGCCGGACACGCTCACCTCCGCCGGGTTGGCGCCGAGCGACGGCAATGGCACCGCCGCCGTCGCGGCCTGCCCTGCCGCCATCGTGATCGCCGCAGCCGCGGCCCATCCCTTCCAGTTTTTCCATCGCATCGCTGCCATCGCTGTCTCCTTCTGTTGCAGGTCTATCGAACGCTTGCTGGATTGCTGACGAATCGGCCGCTGGGCGCGCAGGCTGGCGCTTCGCCCGGCGGCCATGCCGGGGCGAATTCGCACGAATTGAAAGGGCGAGCCCTACCTCTTGTTCTTGATGGGAATGTCCATCTCTTCAGGCTTGATCTCGCGCACGAGCTCCGGCACGCCCCAGGCGAAGGCCGGGTCGGCCTTGATCTTGAAGTGGTACATCGACTGCATCGCCTGGTGGTCTTCCTTGCGGAAGGTCATCTTGCCCTTGGGCGTGTCGAAGCTCATGCCTTCCATGGCGCCGATGAGCTTGTTGGTGCCGGTGTCGCCGCCCGTCTTCTTGAGCGCTGTGACCACCGCCATTGCGGCCGAGAAGCCGCCGGCCGTGAAGAAGTCCGGCGGTGCCTTGAACTGCTTGTAGTGCGCGGCCACCAGCGCCTCGTTGACGGGGTTCTTCGGGATGCCGAAGTAGTAGTACGTAGCGCCTTCCATGCCCGGGAAACGCTTGTACGCAGTCATGGCGGGCAGAATATTGCCGCCCGTGGCCACGTCGATGTTGTAGCGCTTCTTCAGCTCGGCATCGGCCAGCGCGTTGAAAGGGGTGGTGGCGCCCGCCCACACCACGGCGATCACCTTGCGGCCGGGCTTGTCCTTCAGCGCATCGACCATGCGCTGAATGCCCGCGGTGAAGTCGGTTGTGGCTGGCGGCAGATATTCCTCGTGGACGATCTTGGTCTTCTTCAGCGCGTCCTTGAATGCCTTCACGCCATCGCGGCCAAAGGCCCAGTCCTGCGCCAGCATGACCATGGAGATGTCGCTCGCGTCGGCGGCCACCGCGTTGCTGATCGCGTCCTGGCTCGAATTGCGTCCGGTGCGGAAGATGTACTTGTTCCACTTGTCGCCGGTGATCGAGTCGGCCACCGCGGGCTCCACGACCAGGATCTTCTTGTATTCCTCGGCCACCGGCAGCATGGCCAGCGCCACGCCCGAAGCCGTGGGGCCCACGGCCAGCGCGGCCTTGTCGTCGGAGTACGCGGCGGCGAGCAGCGACTTGCCCAGGTCGGGCTTGCCCTGGTCGTCCTTCTCGATGACCACGAGCTTCTTGCCGTTGACCATCATCGTGCCGCCGGTGGCGTAGTCCAGGCCCATCATCAGGCCGGTCTGGGTCTGCTTGCCGTAGGCCTCGAGCGGACCGGTCTTGCTGTAGATGTGGGCGATGCGGATTTCGTTGGACTGGGCCCAGGCGGGGGCTGCGGCGGCGCCGGCGGCGAGTGCAGCCAGGGCGACGAGGTGGCGACGGTTCATTCTGTGTCTCCTGAAATAGGTGACTGAATATTGCACACTTCGTGCCATCTGCTAACCCCTTGATACCAAACGCTTCTTCATTGGGAAGATGCGCCTTTCGACTGAATTCAGAACACTTGGAGTGTATGAATTTCAATCAACTGTCTATTTATCGGTCAGGGTTTTCTCGGAGGCCTGGCGCGCCGCGATCCAGCTCTGGAACTGGCGTTCGGCCTGCATGCGGAACTCGTTGCGCGCATGGTTGCAGGCGGCATGCGCGAGCCGGCGGTGCTTCTGCGATCGCACGCCGCCGAGCGTCGAATCGACCAGGTGCTCGATGGTCGCGGACTCGGGCCTGCCGTGCGGCTCGTCGAAGTCCATGGCCAGGCCGCACCAATGGCAGTTGGGGCCGAAGGTGGAACGCAGGGCACGCACGCTCACGGGTTCGCTCGCTCCGGGCCGATGCGGCGCGCGAGGCTCGGCGGCTTCACGCCGGCCGCTCCTGGTTCGTCATGCGCTCGTAGAGCGTGGCGCGCGAAATGCCGAGCAGCCTCGACGTGGCCAGCTTGTTGCCGCCGGTGGCCGTGAGCGCCGCGGCAATCGCCTTGCGCTCCAGCTCGGCCACCTGCTGCGCGAGCGGCCGCAGCAGCAGCGCCTCTTCGTCGGCGTCGTGCGCGCTCTGCAGCGTGGCGGGCAATTCGATCTGCTCCAGCCCGGCTTCGCGCAGGATGCGCTCGAGCTGCGCGGCGTCGATGCGCTGCGAGTCGCTGCGCATCGTGACCTGCTCCAGCACGTTGCGCAGCTCGCGGATGTTGCCGCGCCAGTGCTGGCCGGCCAGCAGCGCGAGCGCATCGGGCGTGAGCTCGGGCGGCGCTTCGCCGCTGCGCAGCGCCATGTCTTCGCCCAGCGCTTCGACCAGCGCCGGAATGTCGCTGCGCCGCTCGCGCAGCGGCGGCACGCGCAAGGGCAGCACGTTGAGGCGGTAGTACAGGTCTTCGCGGAACTGGCCGCGGCGCACCAGCTCGGGCAGGTCGCGCGAGGTGGCGGCGATCACGCGCGCATCGAAGGGCACCAGCTTGTTGGAGCCGAGCGGCTCGATCTCGCCCTCCTGCAATGCGCGCAGCAGCTTGGCCTGCAGGCCGAGCGGCATGTCGCCGATCTCGTCGAGGAACAGGCTGCCGCCGTCGGCCAGCTTGAACTTGCCCTCGCGCCCTCGCCTGTCGGCGCCGGTGAAGGCACCCGGCGCGAAGCCGAAGAACTCGGCCTCCAGCAAGGTGTCCGGCACGGCCGCGATGTTGACGCTGACGAACTGCCCCTTGGCCCGCGCCGAGGCCGCATGGATGGCATGTGCGAGCAGTTCCTTGCCGGTGCCCGTTTCGCCCAGCAGCAGCACCGGGCTCGCGGACTGCGCGGCGCGCCGCGCATGGCGCTTGACCTCCACCGCGGCCGGGCTGCTGCCGATGAAGCTGGCAAAGGTGTACTTGGAGCGGCGCTGCCCGTCGGCGGCGTGCTGGTAGAGCGGGTTGTTGCGCTGGGTGGCGAGCTCGCGCCGCGCGTCGTCGAGGTCGCGCTGCAGCAGCGCGAACTTGCTGATGAGCGGCTGCAGCGTGGTCTCGGGCTGGTCGAACAGCACGATGCCGATGGCGCCGATGACTTCTCCCGCCCGCCCCGCGCGCCCGTCGCTTTCGGCGCGCAGCGGGATGCGGCTGACCACGAAGGTGCCCGCCTTGTTGTCGAGCAGGTCGACCAGGATCGGCTCGCCGGTCTCGAGCACGCGCCGCATCTGCGTGTTGGGAATGACGTCCTCGACCATGTGTCCGAGGAACTGGTCGATCGAGGAAAAGCCCAGCGCCGGCAGGAAGCGGCGATAGCCTTCGTTGACCCACACGATGCGCCCGCTGCGGTCCACCAGGAACATGCCCTGGCTGATGCTCGAGAACAGATGGAACATCGAGCGCGCGGCCAGCGCAAGGATGCCTTCGGCATCCAGAGGCAGGGCGGGCGATGCGGCGGCGGGCGGAACGGCGGACATGGGCGGATCGTAGCGCGCCTCATTCGGCCGCTCGCCGGGGCCGCTTGCGGCGGCATCGATGCGGCCGGCGGAAATGCGTCAAAAGCACATTCGCCGCCCATGCGAAGAAAGCCCTCATCCCGCCATAAGTAAATCAAACGTTTGATTTGCTGCATGGTCTAATCGCCGGCATGAGCGCCTCCGCCCTGCAAGCACTTTCCGCCCGCGCACCGCGCAGCGACGGCGTCGAAGCACGCCAGCGCCTGCTCTACGCCGCCCTCGCGCTGTTCGCCGCCAATGGCTTCGCCAAGACCTCGACCCGCGAGATCGCGCGCGCCGCGGGCGTGAACATCTCGGCCATCAGCTACTACTTCGGCGACAAGGCCGGGCTGTATGCCGCCACCTTCGGCGAGCCGATGGGCGGCAATGCGGGCGATTTCATCTCGCTCTATGCCGCGCCCGAGCTGCCGCTGGAAGAGGCGCTGCAGATCTTCTTCACGCGCATGATCGAGCCGCTCAAGCAGGGAGAGATCGTGCGCCAGTGCATCCAGCTGCACCTGCGCGAAATGCTCGAGCCGACCAGCCAGTGGGCCGAGGAGATGGAGCGCGACATCAAGGGTCCGCACAATGCCATTGCGCGCATCCTGTGCCGGCGCCTGGGCCTCGCGCGGCCCGACGACGACGTGCACCGCCTGAGCTTTGCCATCACGGGCCTGGCGATGCAGCTTTTCGTGAGCCAGGACCTCGTCGAGGCGATACGCCCCTCCCTGCTGAACACGCCGCGCAGCGTGGACACCTGGGCGCAGCGCCTCACGGGCTATGCCGTTGCACTGGTCGAGGCCGAAGCCCTGCGCCGCCAAACCGCCGCCAAGCCCGCGGCCGCGCCCGCCCGTTCCGGGAGAAAGAAGACATGAGACGACTCCGATCGATTGCCGCCCTTGGCCTGGCGCTGGGCCTGGGTCTCGGCCTTGCGGGCTGCGGCCTGACGCGTCCGCCGGCCGCGGTCGAGGCGCCCTTCCCGGCCCAATGGCATGCACCGCTGCCGCACGGCGGTTCGCTGGCATCGTTGGCCGACTGGTGGCGCCAGCTGGACGATCCGCTGCTGGTCGAGCTGATTGCCGCGGCCGAGGCCGCAAGCCCCAATCTCGCCAGCGCCGCGGCGCGCGTGGCCGAGGCGCGTTCGACGCGCGTGCAGGCCGGCGCGGCGCTGCTGCCCAACCTGGACGCTACGGCATCAGCCAGCCGCGGCGTCTCGGGCTCCTCCTTCGGCTCGGGGGGCGCGGCTTCCTCGTCCAGCAGCAGCACGGCTGCCATCGCGCCGCTGACCACGCTACAGGCCGGCCTGCAGTCCAAATGGGAAATCGACCTGTTCGGCCGCCTGCGTGCCGACCGCGATTCGGCCGAGCAGAAGCTGAGCAGCGCCACCGCCAAGTGGCACGAGGCCCGCGTGGCCGTCGCGGCCGAAACGGCCAACGCGTACTTCGCCGAACGTGCCTGCCAGCAGCAGCTGCGCGTGTCCGAGTCCGACGCCAAGTCGCGCGGCGAAACCGCACGCCTCACCGACCTGTCGGCGCGCGCCGGTTTCACCGCGCCGGCCGATGCCGCGCTCGCACGCGCCAGCGCCTCGGACGCCTCGGGCCGCCTGACCCAGCAGCGCGCGGTGTGCGCGGTGCAGCGCAAGGCGCTGGTGGCGCTCAGCGGCATCGACGAACCCACGCTTGAACGCAAGCTCGCCGCCTCGCCCGCGCAGCGCACGCTGCCCGCGGTTGGCAGCATCGCCAGCGTGCCGGCCGAGGCGATCTCGCAGCGGCCCGACGTGTACGCAGCCGAACTCGGCGTGGCGTCGGCCAGCGCCGACGTGGGCTCCGCCGAGGCCGAGCGCTATCCCAGGCTCAGCATCTCGGGTTCGATCGGCCGCATGCAGATCCGCACCAGCGGCTTCCGCGAGTCGCTCGACACCTGGACGATCGGACCGGTGTCGCTCACCGTGCCGCTGCTCGACGGCGGTGCCCGTGCGGCCAACAGCGACGCGGCCAAGGCGCGCTACACCGAGGCCGTGTCGCTCTACCGCGCGAACGTGCGGCAGGCGGTGCGCGAGGTGGAGGAAGCGCTGGTCAACCTCGAGGCCACCGATGCGCGCGCAGCCGATGCCGATGCGGCGGTGAAGAACTACCAGGCCTCGTTCGACGCCACCCAGGCGCGCTACCAAAGCGGCCTGGCCAGCCTGTTCGAGCTCGAGGATTCACGCCGTACGCTCTTTGCCGCGCAGACCGCGCGCGTCTCGCTGCAGCGCGAGCGCACCGAAGCCTGGGTGGCGCTGTACCGCTCCATGGGCGGCGGCTGGACCCGCCCCGAATCGCCCTCAATGACTTCCAACCCGGCCGCCAAGGTCGCGACGTCGCCATGAAAAGAATCAAACGCTCCACCCTTGCCATCGCGCTGCTGGCGCTGGTCGTCATCATCGCCGCGGCCGTGTGGCTGACCCGCAAGCCCTCGAACGAAGCCGGCACGCCGGCCGCCGCCGCCAAGGGCAAGGCCGCCACGCCCGCCTCCCGGCCGACGCTGACCGTGACCGTGGCCAAACCCGAAGCCACCGAGCTGACCCTCACGCTCGCGGCCAACGGCAACGTGGCGGCCTGGCAGGAGGCCAGCGTGGGCTCCGAGTCCAGCGGCCTCCGGCTTGCCGAGGTGCGCGTGAACGTGGGCGACGTGGTCAAGAAGGGCCAGCTGCTGGCCGTGTTCTCGCCCGAGACGGTGCGCGCGGACATTGCGCAATCGCGCGCCTCGCTCGCCGAGGCCAGGGCCACCGCGGCCGATGCCGCGGGCAACGCGGCGCGCGCCCGCACGCTGCAGGCCACCGGCGCACTGAGCCAGCAGCAGATCAACCAGTACCAGACGGCCGAGCAGACCGCCAAGGCGCGCGTCGAGGCCGCCGAAGCCGTGCTCGCGGCGCAGGAAGTGCGCGGCCGCAACACGCAGGTGCTGGCGCCCGACGACGGCGTGATCTCCTCTCGCACCGCCACGGTCGGCAGCGTGGTGGCCGCCGGCACCGAGCTGTTCCGCCTGATCCGCCAGGGCCGGCTCGAATGGCGCGCCGAAGTCACCTCGGCCGAGCTCAGCCGCATTGCCGTGGGCACCACCGCCTTCGTGGTGAGCGCGAGCGGCGCGCAGGTGCGCGGCAAGGTGCGCAGCATCGCGCCCACGGTCGATCCGCAGACCCGCGCGGCGCTGGTCTATGTCGACCTGCCGAACGTGCAGCAGAACACCGGCATCAAGGCCGGCATGTTCGCGCGCGGCGAATTCGAACTGGGGCGCAGCTCCGCACCCACCGTGCCGCAGAGCTCCATCGTTCCGCGCGACGGCTTCAACAACGTCTTCGTGCTGCAGCCCGACAACCGCGTGGTGCAGTTGAAGGTGCAGACCGGCCGCCGCGTCGGCGAGCGCGTGGAGATCACCAGCGCGCTGCCCGAGGGCGCGCAGATCGTGGTGCAGGGCGCAGGCTTTTTGAACGACGGCGACCTGGTACGCGTGGTGGCGCCGCCGGCGCCGGCAGCCGCAGGCGCCCGGCCCGCCGCAGCGCCGGCCTCGGCTGCCGCGGGTGGCCAGGGCAACGGCGAAACGAGGGCACGCCCATGAACGTCTCCGCCTGGTCCATCCGCAACCCGATTCCGGCGGTGATGCTGTTCGTGCTGCTCTCCTTCGGCGGGCTGCTGTCCTTCAACGCCATGAAGGTGCAGAACTTTCCGGACATCGACCTGCCGACCGTGACGGTCTCGGCCTCGCTGCCCGGCGCCGCGCCTTCGCAGCTGGAGACCGACGTCGCGCGCAAGCTCGAGAACTCCATTGCCACGGTGCAGGGCCTCAAGCACATCACCACCAAGGTGCAGGACGGCGCCGCCACGCTGATCGTCGAGTTCCGCCTCGAGAAGCCGGTGCAGGAAGCCGTGGACGACGTGCGCTCCGCAGTGCAACGCGTGCGCGCCGACCTGCCGGCCGACGTGCGCGACCCGGTGGTCACCAAGCTCGACTTCGCGGCGCAGCCGGTGCTGGCCTTCACCATCGCCTCGTCGCGCATGGACGCCGAGGCGCTGAGCTGGTTCGTGGACAACGACATCACCAAGAAGCTGCTCGCGCTGCCCGGCGTGGGCGCAGTGAACCGCGTGGGCGGCGTCACGCGCCAGGTGCACGTCGACCTCGATCCGGCCAAGCTGCAGGCGCTGGGCGCGTCGGCGGCCGACATCTCGCGCCAGCTGCGCCAGGTGCAGACCGAAAGCGCGGGCGGCCGCATCGACCTGGGCGGCAGCGAGCAGCCGGTGCGCACCCTGGCCACCGTGCAGTCGGCCGACCAGCTGGCCGACATGCAGATCGCGCTTTCCGACGGCCGCCGCATCCGGCTCGACCAGGTGGCGCGCATCAGCGACACCATCGCCGAGCCGCGCGCCGCGGCGCTGCTCAACGGCAAGCCGGTGGTCGGCTTCGAGGTGGCGCGCAGCCGCGGCGCGAGCGAGGTCGAGGTGGGCCGCGCGATCCAGAAGGCGCTGGCCGAGCTGCGCGCGCAGCGCCCCGACATCGAGCTGACCGAGGCATTCAATTTCGTCGAGCCGGTGGAAGAAGAGTACGAAGGCTCGCTGCACCTGCTGTACGAGGGTGCGATCCTGGCCGTGATCGTGGTGTGGCTGTTCCTGCGCGACTGGCGCGCCACTTTCGTCTCGGCCGTGGCGCTGCCCATGTCCGTGATACCGGCCTTCATCGGCATGCACCTGCTGGGCTTTTCGGTCAACGTGATCTCGCTGCTCGCGCTCTCGCTGGTGGTCGGCATATTGGTGGACGATGCCATCGTGGAAGTGGAGAACATCGTGCGCCACCTGCGCATGGGCAAGTCGCCCTACGAGGCGGCCATGGAGGCGGCCGACGAGATCGGGCTGGCGGTGATCGCCACCACCTTCACGCTGATCGCGGTGTTCCTGCCCACCGCCTTCATGAGCGGCGTGGCCGGCAAGTTCTTCAAGCAGTTCGGCTGGACGGCCTCGCTGGCGGTGTTCGCTTCGCTGGTGGTGGCGCGGGTGCTCACACCGATGATGGCGGCCTACATCCTCAAGCCCGTGGTGGGCGCCGAAAAGGAGCCGCGCTGGCTCACGGCCTACATGCGCGCCGTGGAATGGAGCACGCACCACCGCTTCAAGACGATGGTGCTCGCCACCCTGTTCTTCTTCGGTTCGCTGGCGATGATTCCGCTGCTGAAGACCGGCTTCATTCCGCCCGACGACAACTCGCAGACGCAGATCTACCTGTCGCTCGCGCCCGGCTCCACGCTTGCGCAGACCACCGCGGCCGCGGAGGAAACGCGCCACCGCGTGATGAAGATCGACCATGTGCGCAGCGTCTACACCACCGTGGCCGGCGGCAGCGCGGGCGGCGATCCGTTCGCCAACTTCGGCACGCCCGAGACGCGCAAGGCCACGCTCACCATCAAGCTCGACGAGCGCGGCGACCGGCCGCGCAAGCAGGTGATCGAGAACCAGATCCGCGCCGCGCTCGAAACGCTGCCCGGCGTGCGCAGCACCGTGGGCCTGGGCGGCTCGGGCGAAAAATACATCCTCGCGCTCACGGGTGAAGACCCCGCCGCGCTGGCCAGCGCCGCCAGCGCAGTCGAGAAAGACCTGCGCACGGTGCCCGGCCTCGGCAACATCACTTCCACCGCAAGCCTGATCCGCCCCGAGATCGCCGTGCGCCCCGACTTCGCGCGCGCCGCCGACCTGGGCGTGACCAGCTCGGCCATCGCCGAGACGCTGCGCGTGGCCACGCTGGGCGACTACGACCAGGCGCTGGCCAAGCTCAACCTCGCGCAGCGGCAGGTGCCCATCGTGGTGAAGCTGGAGGACTCGGCGCGGCAGAACCTCGACCTGCTCGGCCGCCTCTCGGTGCCCGGCGCGCGCGGCCCGGTCATGCTGAGCCAGGTGGCCTCGCTCACGATGGAAGGCGGCCCCGCCGTCATCGACCGCTACGACCGCTCGCGCAACGTCAACTTCGAGATCGAGCTGTCGGGCGTGGGCCTGGGCGATGCCAAGACCGCGGTTACGGCGCTGCCCTCGATCCAGAAGCTGCCGCCCGGCGTGCGCGTGACCGAAGTGGGCGACGCCGAGGTGATGACCGAGCTGTTCAACAGCTTCGGCCTTGCGATGCTGACAGGCGTGCTGTGCATCTACATCGTGCTGGTGCTGCTGTTCAAGGACTTCCTGCATCCGGTGACGATCCTCTGCGCACTGCCGCTGGCGCTCGGCGGCGCCTTCGTGGGCCTCCTGATCGGGCAGAAGGCGCTGTCGATGCCGTCGCTGATCGGCCTGATCATGCTGATGGGCATTGCCACCAAGAACTCGATCCTGCTGGTGGAATACGCCATCGTGGCGCGCCGCGACCACGGCATGAGCCGCTGGGACGCGCTGCGCGACGCCTGCCACAAGCGCGCGCGGCCCATCATCATGACCACGCTGGCCATGGGCGCCGGCATGCTGCCGATTGCGGTGGGCCTTGGCACCGCGGATTCAAGCTTCCGCTCGCCGATGGCGATGGCGGTGATCGGCGGGTTGATCACTTCCACGGTGCTGAGCCTGCTGGTGGTGCCGGCGGTGTTCACTTATGTGGACGACATCGAGCACTGGATGCGGCGGACGGTGCGCAAGCTGCGGGGGCTGCCGGCTGATCCGCATATTGATGATGATCTGGTGGAGCGGACGGCTGGTTGATTCTTTGAGTTTTGCTTGGGGGTTGTTTTCCGGGGCCGGGTCTCGCCCCGGCGGGCGACCTACTTTTCTTTGCTTCGCCAAAGAAACGTAGGCAAAAGAAAGGCGACCCTACTGTCTGCGTCCCTCCGCTTCGCTACGGGCAACCTGCGGTGCTCGATTCCGGCGGGGGTCCGCAGAACTCGCTTCGCTCAAACAGCTGCGGCCCTGATCCCGCCTCCATCTGCGCTCCTCGGCGCATACAGAAGGGGTGGGAGCGGGCGGCCTTCGCTTCGCTCGGCCCAATACCAAGAGCCCAACTCAATACCAACCACCGCGGCGCTGCGCGCCGCAGTGGCTTGGTGGCCGAGCGAAGCAAAGGCCCGTGTGGTTCGCCCTCCCCTCTGTATGCGCCGAGGAGCGCAGCGTTTCGCGGATCAGGGCTCGCCCTTGTTTGAGCGAAGCGAGTTTGGGCGAGACCCCGCGAAACGCGAGCACCGCAGGTTGCCCGCAGCGAAGCGGAGGGTCGCAGACAGTGGGGTCGCCTTTTCTTTGGCTACTTTCTTTTGGCGAAGTGTATGGACCGGGGACCTGGGTAACAGGTGTGCGGGGACATAGGAAACACTTTCGAGGTCGAGACGACCGAGGAAGCGGCCCATGCCCTGGCAACCGAGAGACCTGATGGACACCAAACGCGAATTCCTGGAACTGGCCTTGCAAGAAGGAGCCAACCGCCGCGAACTGTGCCGGCGCTTTGGCATCAGCCCCAAGACGGGCTATGCACTGCTGCGCCGCCATGCACTCCAAGGCATGGGTGATGCGTGCAAGCCGCGCAGCACCCGCCCGCACCACAGTCCTGCGCGCAGCAGCGCTGCGATCGAGCAAGCTGTCATCGAACTGCGCCGCCAGCACCCCCGCTGGGGTGGCCGCAAGATCGCCCAGCGCCTGAGCGATCTGGGCTTCAGCGGCGTGCCCGCACCCAGCACCATCACCGGCATCCTGCATCGCCACGGACTGATCACCCCTGAAGCCAGCCAGGCGGCCGAGCATTGGCAGCGTTTCGAGCACGAGCGGCCCAATGCCCTGTGGCAAATCGATTTCAAGGGCCACTTCGAGACGGGTGCGGGGCGCTGCCATCCGCTGACGGTGATTGACGACCACTCGCGCTTCAACCTGACGATCGCTGCGTGCTCCCAGACGAACACCGCCCGCGTGCAGGATCATCTACAGCGGGTGTTCCTGCGCTACGGCTTGCCCGTACGCATCAACGCCGACAACGGCGCCCCTTGGGGCAGTCCCGCCAAGGCTGAGCACGGGCTGTCGGCGCTCAGCGTGTGGCTCATTCGTTTGGGCATTCGCATCAGCCACAGCGCGCCCTACCACCCGCAGACCAATGGCAAATTGGAGCGCTTCCATCGTTCGCTCAAGGCCGAGGTGCTCAACGGACGCAGCTTCATGGACCTGGCTCAGGCTCAGGACGCCTTCGAGCACTGGCGCAGCGTGTACAACCACGAGCGCCCGCACGAGGCGCTGGGCATGCAAACACCCGCAGCGCGCTATCAGGTGAGCCCTCGGGCCCTGCCTGCCGTGCTGGCACCGATCGAATATGGACCCGATGACCAGGTGCTCACGGTGGGCTGGAACGGCTGGGTGCACTTCGAGGGTCGCAAGCTGCGCCTGTCCAGTGCCTTGCACAGGCTGCCCGTGGCGATGCGGCCGGCCCCCAAGGTTGACGGCTGCTTCGACGCCTTCTTCTGCCACCACCGCTTCATGCGGCTGGACCTGCGCAACCTCGCCACTCCAACCTGAGCGTCCAAGGTGTTTACTATGTCCCCGCACACCTGTTACCCAGGTCCCCGGTCCATACAGCGAAGCAAAAGAAAGTAGCTCGCCCGCCGGGGCGAGACCCGGCCCCGGAAAAAAATCAACCCACGTCGCCCCCCAAAAAAACCCCTATCGCCCTTATCCAGAATAAGCATCCAACCGCCCGCAAACCCGCATGAACACTGAAGAATAAGCTTATCCGCATAAAGCCCGAACCAAAAAATAGTTTGCTTCCATAAGCCCCGGTTTCAGAATCTCCGCTTCTTGCTGGGGCGCCCCGTTGTACGTGCGGCACCGCACTTCTTCAAGATCACACGCACGATGTACCAATACACAGAATTCGATCGCCAGTTCGTCCATCAACGGGCTGCCCAGTTCAGAGACCAGCTCGAGCGCTGGCAGAAGGGCCGCCTGCACGAAGACGAGTTCCGTCCGCTGCGGCTGCAAAACGGCTGGTATGTGCAGCGCTACGCGCCGATGCTGCGCGTGGCCGTGCCCTACGGCGAGCTTTCGAGCCGCCAGCTGCGCGTGCTCGCCCGCATCGCCCGCGAGTACGACGAGCCCGAAGCCGAGGTCTACCGCAAGGCCGTCGAGACGCAGGGCCTGCTCGGCAGCCACAAGCTGCCCACGCACTACGCCCACTTCTCGACGCGCCAGAACGTCCAGTACAACTGGATTCCGCTGTCGAAGTCGGCCGACGTGATGGACCTGCTGGCCTCGGTCGACATGCACGGCATCCAGACCAGCGGCAACTGCATCCGCAACATCACGAGCGACGAGCGCGCCGGCATCGCGGTCGACGAGATCGCCGATCCGCGCCCCTACGCCGAAATCATGCGCCAGTGGAGCACGCTGCATCCTGAATTCGCGTTCCTGCCGCGCAAGTTCAAGATCGCGATCACCGGCGCCGCCGAAGACCGCGCCGCCACCGGCTGGCACGACGTGGGCCTGAAGCTCGTGAAGAACGAAGCGGGCGAGATCGGTTTTCGTGTGCAGGTGGGCGGCGGCATGGGCCGCACGCCGATCATCGGCACCGTGCTGCGCGAGTTCCTGCCGTGGCAGCAGATCATGAACTACCTCGAAGCGGTGATCCGGATCTACAACCGCTATGGCCGCCGCGACAACATCTACAAGGCGCGCATCAAGATCCTCGTGAAGGCCGAAGGCCAGCGCTACATCGACGATGTCGAGGCCGAGTACAAGCAGATCATCGAGCACGACGGCGCGCCGCACACCATCACGCAGGAAGAGTACGACCGTGTGGCCGCCTCCTTCGTGCCGCCGACGCTCGCCACCCGCGTGCTGCAAAGCGCCGAGAAGACCGACGCCGAGCTGCGTGCCCACGCCGACGACGACGTGATGTTCGCGCGCTGGCTGGCCCGCAACGTGGCCGCGCACAAGAACCCCGCGCTGCGTGCCGTCACGCTGTCGTTCAAGCGCCTGAAGCAGGCGCCCGGCGACGCCTCGGCCGACCAGCTCGACACGCTCGCCGAACTGGCCGACCGCTTCTCGGCCGGCGAGGCCCGCGTCACGCACGACCAAAACATCGTGCTGCCCTGGGTGCATGCCGAAGACCTGCACGCGCTGTGGCTCGCTGCCCGCGCGGCCGGCTTTGCCAGCGCCAACGTGCACCTGCTGACCGACATGATCGCCTGCCCCGGCGGCGATTTCTGCGCGCTGGCCAATGCGCGCTCCATTCCCATTGCCGAAGCCATCACCGAGCGCTATCAAGACCTCGACGAACTCGACGACCTGGGCGAGATCGACCTGCACATCAGCGGCTGCATCAACTCCTGCGGGCACCACCACAGCGGCCACATCGGCATCCTGGGCGTCGACAAGGACGGCAAGGAGTGGTACCAGGTCACCCTTGGCGGCTCCGACGGCTCGGCCCTCAGCGGCACGCCGCAGGCCGGCAAGGTGGTCGGCCCTTCGTTCTCGGCGGCCGAAGTGCCGGGCGTGATCGAGGCCGTGCTCACCACCTACCGCGACACCCGCGAAGGCGGCGAGACCTTCATCGACACGCTGCGCCGCGTCGGCCACGACCCGTTCAAGGCCGCGGCCAACGGTGCGCGCTTCAAGGTGGAGGAAGCGGCATGAACCGGCGCCTCAACATCCTTGCCGCCGAGGAACATATCGACGACGGCGACCCGAAGGTGCTGCAGCTGCCCAACGATGCCGATCCGCTCGCCATCGAGGTGTGCCTGGAAGACATCGAGCGCATCGACCTGAACTTTCCGAAGTTCACCGATGGCCGCGCCTACAGCCAGGCCTTTTTGCTGCGCCGCCGGCTCGGTTTCAAGGGCGACATCCGCGCCACCGGTGACGTGCTGATCGACCAGTTGGTGCAGATGGAACGCACCGGCTTCTCGAGCGCCGTGCTCAAGGAAGGCGTGGACGCCACCGACGCACAGCGCCAGTTCGACCGCTTCTCGGCCTTCTATCAGGGCGATGCAATAAAGCCCGCGCCGCACTTCGCGGCCGGCACCTGAGCCCGCACGGAACCATCGACATGAGCATCGCCACGAACATCGATCTTGCACGCATCAACGCCGAACTCGGCCGCAACGCCGAGGGCCTGGTGGACTGGGCCATCGGCCTCGGCCAGCGCGCGATCGTCACCACCAATTTCCGCCCGTTCGAGGCGGTGATCCTGCACATGGTCACGCGCGCCAAGCGCGATGTTCCTGTGGTCTGGATGGACAACGGCTACAACACCGAGGCCACCTACCGCTTTGCCGACGAGGTGACCAGGCAGCTGGGCCTGGACCTGTACATCTACCTGCCGCGCCGTTCGCGTGCGCATCGCGAAGCCGTGGAAGGCCCGACGCCGGCGCTCGACGATCCGCGCCATGCCGCCTTTACCGAGGAAGTGAAGCTCGAGCCCTTTGCCCGCGCGCTGCGCGAGACGGCACCGCAGGTCTGGTTCACCGCGCTTCGGGCCACCGACACGGCCGTGCGCGCGCAGATGGACCCGGTCAGCGTCAATCCGGACGGCTTGATCAAGGTCGCGCCGCTCCTGCACTGGTCGTCCAAGGACCTGTACACGTACTGCGAAGCGCATGGCCTGCCCAACAACTTCGACTACGTGGACCCGACCAAGGGCGAAGACAACCGCGAGTGCGGATTGCACCTCTCGCACTGAGCGCCCACGCCTCGCCGATCCTCCGCATCCAGCACCCACCCCGATGAACGCCCGTACCGAAACCGAACTGCTGCTGCCGCCCATGCACTCTCCCGCGCGCCTGTCCAACACCCATCTCGATGCGCTGGAAGAGGAAACCGTCTTCATCCTGCGCGAAGTGGCGGCCGCCTTCGAGCGCCCCACCCTGCTGTTCTCAGGCGGCAAGGATTCGCTGGTGCTGCTCAAGTGCGCGGAAAAGGCCTTTGGCGCCGGCCGCATTCCGTACCCGCTGCTGATGATCGACACGGGTCACAACTTCCCCGAAGTGACGGCCTACCGCGACCAGCGCGCGAAGGAACTGGGCGCCGAACTCATCGTGCGCAGCGTGGAAGATTCGATGGCGCGCGGCACCGTGCGCCTCGCCCACCCCGGCGAATCGCGCAATGCGCACCAGTCGGTCACGCTGCTCGAGGCCATTGAAGAATTCCGCTTCGACGCGCTGATCGGCGGCGCGCGCCGCGACGAGGAAAAGGCGCGCGCCAAGGAGCGCATCTTTTCGCACCGCGATTCCTTCGGCCAATGGCAGCCCAAGGACCAGCGCCCCGAGCTGTGGACGCTGTTCAACACCCGCCTCGCACCGGGCGAGCACTTCCGCGTGTTCCCGATCTCCAACTGGACCGAGCTCGACGTGTGGCAGTACATCGAGCGCGAGCACGTCGGCCTGCCGTCGATCTACTACACGCACAAGCGCGAAGTGGTCGAGCGCCGCGGCCTGCTGGTGCCCGTGACCGAACTCACCCCGCCGCGCGACGGCGAAACCGTGCAGGTGCGCGACGTGCGCTTTCGCACCGTGGGCGACATCACGACCACCTGCCCGGTCGAGAGCCTGGCGGCCGACGCGGGCGACGTGGTCCTCGAGACGCTGAGCGTCGACGTCAGCGAGCGCGGCGCGACGCGGATGGACGACATGACTTCGGAAGCTTCGATGGAGAAGCGCAAAAAAGACGGGTATTTCTGATGAGCACGACAACGGCAACCCTTGACAACACCGCCCTCCACGGCGACACCGGCACCGCCCTGCGCTTCATCACCTGCGGCTCGGTCGACGACGGCAAGAGCACGCTGATCGGCCGCCTGCTGGTCGACAGCAAGACCGTGCTGCAGGACCAGCTCGCCGGCGTGCAGCGCGGCGGCGAAACCGACCTGGCCCTTTTGACCGACGGTCTCTCGGCCGAACGCGAGCAGGGCATCACGATCGACGTGGCCTACCGCTACTTCTCGACCGCCAAGCGCAAGTTCATCATCGGCGACGCGCCGGGCCATGAGCAGTACACCCGCAACATGGTCACGGCCGCCTCGGCTGCCGATGCCGCCGTGGTGCTGGTCGATGCCACCAAGCTGGCCTGGGCCGCCGAAGTGGAAGACGGCACCGTGGTCAAGCGCGAGTTGCTGCCGCAGACCCGCCGCCACACACTGCTGTGCCACCTTCTGCGCGTGCAGTCGATCGTGTTCGCGGTCAACAAGCTCGACGCCATCGACGACGCGGGCCTGGCCTTCGAGCGCATCTCGACCGCGCTCAACGCCTTTGCCGAAGCGGCCGGCGTGCAGGTGGCGGCCATCGTGCCGATCTCGGCGCTCAAGGGCTGGAACGTGGCCACGCGCCATGGCGACTGGGTCGGCTACGAGGGCCCGAGCCTGCTCGAACTGCTCGAGGAATTGCCGGTCACCGCGCAGGACGAGGACGTGCCCTTCGCCTTCCCGGTGCAGTGGGTCGAGAAGTTCTCGGCCTCGGCCGACACCTCGCAGGGCCGCCGCGTGTTCTGGGGCCGCGTGGCTTCCGGCCATGTGGAACCGGGCCAGCGCGTGACCGTGCTACCGAGCAACCAGACCGCCACGGTCGCGCAGGTGCTGAGCCACACGCGGCAGCCGAAGGTGGTGCATGCGGGCCACAGCGCCGGCATCGTGCTCGACCGCGAGGTCGACGTCTCGCGCGGCGACTGGCTGCTGGCGCCCGGCGCCTTCGAGCCGGTGCGCGAGATCACCGCCACCGTGGCCTGGCTCGACGACGAGCCGCTGGTCGCGGGCCGCGTCTACTGGGCGCTGCAGGGCCACCGCTGGGTCAAGGCCAAGGTGGCGCGCATCGTCGACCGGGTGAACATCACCACGCTCGAATCCGAGCCCGCAACGCAGCTGGAAGCCAATTCCATCGGCGACGTGGTGCTTTCGCTGCAGCAGCCGCTGGCCGTGCTGCCCTTCACGCAATCGCGCGCCCTGGGCTCGCTGGTGCTGGTCGATACGGCCTCCCACAAGACCGCTGCCGCCGTGCTCGTGCAGCCTGCCGCCGCAAAGGCCTAAAATCTGGGGTTTTCCCCGACCTCACACTGACGTTAGAAGACAAATGACCCACGTCGTCTCCGAAGCCTGCATCCGTTGCAAATACACCGACTGCGTGGACGTATGCCCCGTGGATTGCTTCCGCGAAGGCCCCAACATGCTGGTGATCGACCCGGACGAATGCATCGACTGCGCCGTCTGCATCCCCGAGTGCCCGGTCAACGCGATCTATGCCGAGGAAGACCTTCCGGCCAACCAGATCGCGTTCATCAAGCTCAACGCCGAACTCGCGGTGGCCGATGGCTGGAAGAGCATCACCAAGCGCAAGCCCGCGCTGCCCGACGCCGAAGAATGGAAAGACAAGACCGACAAGGTCGGCGAACTGGTCCGTTGAACCCCCAAGGCCGAGCCCCCGTCGAAACCGACGCGCTGATCATCGGCGCCGGTCCGGTCGGGCTGTTCCAGGCCTTCCAGCTCGGCCTGCTCGAGATCTCCTGCCATATCGTCGATGCACTGCCCACCGCGGGCGGCCAGTGCGTGGCGCTCTACGGCGGCAAGCCGATCTACGACATTCCGGGCACGCCGGTCACCAACGGAAGCGAACTCGCGCAGTCGCTGCTCAAGCAGGTCGAGCCGTTCAAGCCCCAGTTCCATTTTGGCGAGCAGGTGGCCACGCTCGAACGGCAGGCCGACGAGCGCCTGCTGCTGACCACCACCGCCGGCACGGCTTTCCTGGCGAAGACCGTGTTCATCGCGGCCGGTGTCGGTGCCTTCGTGCCCAAGCGCATCGCGCTCGAAGGCATTGCGCAGTTCGAAGGCCGCTCGCTTTTCTACCACCCCGATTCGCTGGACCGCTTTGCCAGGCAGGCGGTGGTGGTGAATGGCGGCGACGACGTGGCGCTGGAAACCGCCATCGCGCTCACGGCCATTGCGAAGCAGGTCACGCTGGTCCACCGGCGCGACGGGTTCCAGGCCGACGAGGCGCTGGTCGCGTCGATGCGCGCGCTGGTGGCCGACGGCAAGCTCGCGTTCAAGGTCGGCCAACCCACCGCTTTCGACGGCAGGCAACTGCAGATCACCACGCCCGACGCAACCACCGTCGACCTGCCGCTCGACGCGCTGATCGCCTGCCTGGGCATCTCCCCGCGCCTCGGCCCCATTGCCGACTGGGGCCTGGAACTGGAGCGCAAGCAGGTGCCGGTCGACACCGAGAAGTACGAAACCCGTGAACGCGGCGTGTTCGCGGTGGGTGACATCAACACCTATCCGGGCAAGAAGAAGCTCATCGTCTGCGGCTTCCATGAAGCCACGCTGGCGGCCTGGGGCGCCACCGCCATCGTGTTCCCGGGCAAGGCGATTCCGCTGCAGTACACGACCACCAGCACGCGGCTGCACGAGCTGCTGGGCGTGGCTACTTCGCGCTAGGCAGCAGCGCGCGGTATTCGCCGATGAAGCGGCCGATGGCGGCGGCGAACCGGTCGATGTCCGCATCGGTCAGCGGCAGAGACAGCACGATGAAGCCGCGCGGCGAGGCGTAGATGCCCTCGCCCAGCAGGTGGAAGAACAGCAACTGCCGCAGCCGCCCGTCGACCGCCGCCAGGTCGTCCACGCGCCGCACTTCCCCGCGCACGAAATGTGCGTTCATCAGCGAACCGACGCCGGTGAACTGCATGGCCACATCCTCTTTCGCACACAGCGCATTGAGCCGCGCACGCATCGCCTCGCCGCGCTCGGCCAGCCTGCCTGCCGCCTCGGGCGTGAACAGCTTCGTGAGGCCCGCATAGCCGGCCGCCATGGTCATCACGTTGTTGTTGAAGGTGCCCGAATGGGAGAGCGACCCGGTGCGCGGATCGAACTGCGCCATCACGTCCGAGCGCCCGCCGAAAGCGCCGAACGACATGCCGCCGCCGATGTACTTGCCCAGCGTGGTCAGGTCCGACCGGATGCCCAGCTTGTTGGCGAGGCCGTTCGGTGCGAGGCGCGAGGTCATGACCTCGTCGAAGACCAGCAGCGCGCCCACCTTCGTCGCACCCTCGCGAAGTGCTTGCAGAAAGTCGAGGCGCCCCGGAATGCAGCCGCTCGCACCCTGCATCGGCTCGACCAGGATCGCGGCGATCTCCGACCCGTGCTTCTCGATCTGTTCGCTCGCAGCCTGCACATCGTTGTAGGGCAGCACCAGGAAGTCGAAGGGCACGGTCGTCGGCAGCGGCTTGGCGCCGAACCCGAGCACGCCGCCGTGGTAGCCGCCCGAAAACACCACGATCTTCCGCCGCCCCGTGAAGTGCAGCGCGGCCGTGAGCGCCATCAGGTTGGCCTCGGTGCCCGAGTTGGTGAAGCGCAATTGCTCGATCTGCGGAAAGCGCTCGCAGATGGTCTTGGCGAGCCTTCCTTCGAGCAGGTTGTGGCCCGTGAGGTTGATGCCACCCTGCATTGCCTCGACGACGGCATCGCGGATCTCGGGTGCCGAGTGGCCGTAGACGCCGGCCGTGTATTCGGCGATGAAGTCGGCATAGCGGTGGCCGTCGGCATCCCAGAGCGCAGCGCCCTCGCCCTTGGCGATGGTGAGCGGAAACGGCGCATAGAACAGCACCGAGCGGCTGTTGGCACCGGGCATGTAGCGCACCTGCGCCTCGAACTGGCGCCGGCTGGCCGGGTTGGCCTCGGTGAAGCGCTGGAAGGCCTGGGCAAGGGACTGGTCGATTGCGGAATCGCTCATGGAACACATCCTCGAAGTGGCGGCATGCGGATTGCCATATCCGGACCATCATCCATGGTTTGGAGGCTGGGCGCACAGGCTCGTACAATAGTTTCCGCTTTGCGCCACGGCGCGGAGCACCACCGCTAGGGGTGTCGAACCGGGATCCGTTCCGGGGCTGACTGAGAGAGTCCCTTTGAACCTGACTGAGGTAATCCTCGCGCAGGGAAGCTGGTCCGGCGGCCTGTCGCGTTGTCTCGCGCGATGGCTCCACCGCCGGAGCCTCGCCCACCTGCCAAACCTTTTGCACTGGAGCAACTGGATGGCACACGACGACGAACTTTCTTCCGCCAACGAGGCGCTGGCGCCCCTGCCCGCGTCGCAGCGCGTGTTCGGCTGGCACGACCACGCATCGCTCTGGTTCAGCCTGGGCGTCGGGCTGCTGGTGATGCAGATCGGTGCCTACCTGGTGCCGGCGGTGGGCACGCGCGACGCGGCCATCGCGATCGTGCTGGGTTCGCTGCTCGGCGCAGGCCTGTTGGCCTGGACTGCGCGGCTCGGCTGCGAGAGCGGCCTGGCGAGCGCCGGGCTGATGCACGCCACCTACGGCAGCGCCTTCGCACGGCTGCCGGTGCTGCTCAACATCGTGCAGCTGGTGGGCTGGACCACCTTCGAGCTCGTCATCATGCGCGAAGGCACGCAGGCGATCGGCCAGCAGGCCTTCGGCCTGGCGCTCGGCGGGCCGCTGGGCGGCGCCCTCACCACGCTGCTCTGGGGCGCGGTGCTGCTGGCGCTTTTGGCCGGCTCCATGGTCAAGCTGGTGCGGCGCTTCGTGAGCCGCTTCGGCCTGCCGCTGGTGGTGCTTTCTCTGCTCTGGCTGACCTGGCAGTTCGCGACGCGCCTGCAAGCCAAGGGCCTCGACGCCTTCTGGGCGCGCCCCGGCGACGGCGGCATGGGCATGTTCAGCGCGCTCGACCTGGTGATTGCGATGCCGGTCTCGTGGCTGCCGCTGGTGGCCGACTACGCGCGCCACGGCAAGCGCAGCGCAGGCGGCCTGGGCAGCGCCTTCAGCGGCACCTGGATCGGCTATGCGCTGGCCAACGTCTGGTGCTATGCGCTCGGCGTGATGGTGGTGAGCGTGGCGGAGCCGGGCACCGGCCTGGTCACCGCGCTGCTGCTCGCCCAAGGCGGCCTGGTGGCGCTGGGCCTGATCCTGATCGACGAGCTCGACAACGCGTACGGCGATGTGTATTCGGGCTCGGTGTCCACCCATAGCCTGCTGCCGCGCTGGAGCGTGCGGCGCTGGGGCCTCCTGCTGGCGGCGCTGTGCACGGCGCTCGCGCTGGTGCTGCCGATGCACACGCTCGAGCCGTTCCTGCTGATGCTGAGTTCGGTGTTCGTGCCGCTCTACGGCGTAATCCTGGGGCGGCTGGGCACGGGCCAGGCGGTCTTGTCGGTGGGCACGCGCCGGGTCGACCTGGGCGCGGCGCTGATCTGGATTGCGGGCATCGCGGCCTACCACGCGCTCGCCAAGTGGGCGCCGCAATTCGGCTCGGCGCTGCCCACGCTGGCCGCGACATTCCTGCTGGCCTGGGCCAGCCGGCCCAAGGCTACGCCGACGGCGGCAGGCGGTGCGTCGGCACTGGCGCAAAACCGTGGTTGAGCGGACCGTGTCCCGCGCCGGTCTTCACATGCGCACCGGCGGCCATCGCGCCGAGGATGTAGGCGCGCGCGCATTCGACGGCCTCGGGCAACGCAAGCCCCAGCGCCAGGTGCGCGGCAATGGCGGACGACAGCGTGCAGCCCGTGCCATGCAGGTTGCGGCTCGCGATGCGCTGCGAGGCCAGCCGCTTTCGAGCGCCGCCCGCCTGCAGCAGCACGTCGACCACCTCGTCGCCCGGCAAGTGCCCGCCCTTGAGCAGCACGGCCTGCGCGCCGAGCGCCAGCAGTTCGTTGGCCGCATCGTCGAGGGCATCGATGCCGCCGATCGCATGGCCGATCAGCAAGGCCGCTTCGTCGAGGTTGGGCGTGACCACCACGGCGCGCGGGAACAGCTCGCGCACCAGCACCTGCACGGTTTCGGAGGCGATCAGGCGGTCGCCGCTGGTGGCGACCATCACCGGGTCGAGCACTACGTTGGGCAGCCGGTAGTGATCGATGGCCCAGGCCACCACCTCGACCACCTCGGGCGCATGCAGCATGCCGAGCTTGACCGCATCCACGCCGATGTCCTCGACCACCGCCTGGATCTGCGCCTTGAGGAAAGCCGGCGGCACGCCATGGATGCCCGACACGCCGAGCGTGTTCTGCGCGGTGAGCGCCGTGATGGCCGTCATGCCGTAGCAGCCGAGCGCCGCGAAGGTCTTCAGGTCGGCCTGGATGCCGGCACCGCCGCCGCTGTCGGAGCCGGCGATCGAGAGCACGCGTGCGTAGCGCAGGGGCCCCTGGGGCGCGTCGGAAAGTGCTTGGGTCATGCTGAAAATTATCGGCGACTGGCCCTGCCTTGCTCCCTTCCCTTCCGGGGGAGGGCCGGGGCGGGGGCGCGCGGCGCATCCACGGGGCGCTCCGGTGGCCCCCCTCCCCACCTTCCCCCGGCGGGGGAAGAAGCAAGACCATGAGCCTCCCATTCCAATCCGCCGCCATCCTCGGCGCGGGCCTCATGGGCCGGTTGCTCGCGGTCACGCTGGCGCGGGCCGGCTGCAAGGTCGAGCTGTTCGAAGCGGGCAGCCCCGAAGCCGAAGGCGCCGCCGCGCGCGTGGCGGCCGCCATGCTCGCGCCGCTGGCCGAATCGGCCGTGGCGCCGGTGCCGCTCGTGCGCATGGGGCAGTACGCGCTGGGCCGCTGGCCCGAGTTGCTGGCACCGCTGGCGCAGCCCGTGTTCTTCCAGCGCGAAGGCACGCTGGTGCTGTGGCACCGCCAGGACGCCGCCGAGGCCGCGCGGCTCGCGCGCGTGCTGGCGCGCACCGGCACGCAGGTGCCTGAGCTCGCCCCCATGCGCACGCTCGACGGCAGCGGGATTGCCGCGCTCGAGCCGTCGCTCGGCCAGCGCTTCGCGCAGGGTTTGTTCCTTCCGGGCGAAGGCCAGCTCGACAACCGCGCGCTGCTGGCTTCGCTGCTGGCCACGCTGCAGGCCAGCCCCGGGGTGAAGCTGCATTGGCAGTCGCCACGCACGCCTGGCGATTTTTCTCCGGGCACGCCGGGCCAGCCCGACTGGGTGATCGACTGCCGCGGCCTCGGCGCCAAGCCGCAGTGGAACGCGCTGCGCGGCGTGCGCGGCGAAGTCGTCCGCGTGCATGCGCCCGAGGTGAGGCTGCAGCGGCCCACGCGGCTGGTGCATCCGCGCTATCCGCTCTACATCGCACCCAAGCCCGGCAGCGTGTTCGTGATCGGCGCGACCGAGATCGAATCCGACGACATGTCGCCCGCCAGCGTGCGCTCCACGCTCGAGCTGCTGAGCGCGGCCTATGCGGTGCACAGCGGCTTCGCCGAAGCCCGCATCCTCGAGATCGCGACCCAATGCCGCCCCACGCTGCCCGACAACCTGCCCGCGATCCGCCAGCCGCAGCCGCGCGTGCTGCAGATCAACGGCCTGTACCGCCACGGTTTCATGATTGCGCCCGCCGTGCTCGACGCCGCCATGGAGCTGCTCGTGCACGGCCGCTCTGCGCTCGCGCAGAAGCTCGGCCTGGAGACACCCGAAGCATGACGATGAATGTCCTGATCAACGACAAGCCCTACACGCTGCCGGACGGCGCCACCGTGGTCGACGCGCTGGCCGCACTCGATGCGGTGCCGCCGTTCGCGGTGGCCGTGAACCGCGAGTTCGTGCCGCGCTCGGCCCATGCGGCGCGCGCGCTGCAGCCCGAAGACCGCATCGAAGTGATCCGCCCCGTGACCGGCGGCTGAACAAGCAACCCACAGAGATGGAGACAACACGCACCATGACGACCGCATCTGCAATTCCGGACAACGATCCGCTGGTTCTCTACGGCCAGACCTTCCATAGCCGCCTGCTGCTGGGCACCGCGCGCTATCCCTCGCCGGACCTGCTCGAAGCCGCGGTGAAGCGCGCCAAGCCCGCCATGCTGACGGCCTCGCTGCGCCGCCAGTCCGCCAGCCCCGGCGCAAGCGACAGCGGCAACGGCTTCTGGGAGCTGCTGCGCCGGCTCGCGGTGCCGGTGCTGCCCAACACCGCCGGCTGCCACAGCGTGCAGGAGGTGATCGCCACCGCGCAGATGGCGCGCGAGCTGTTCGACACGCCATGGATCAAGCTCGAACTGATCGGCGACGACTACACGCTGCAGCCCGACACGCTGAACCTCGTCGATGCCGCATCGCAGCTGATCCGCGACGGTTTCCAGGTGCTGCCCTATTGCACCGAGGACCTCGTGCTGTGCCAGCGGCTGGTCGACGTCGGCTGCCAGGCCGTGATGCCCTGGGCGGCGCCCATCGGCACCGGCCGCGGACCGGTCAACCCCTACGCGCTGCAGCTGCTGCGCGAGCGGCTCAGCGTGCCGATGCTGGTCGATGCGGGCCTCGGCCTGCCCTCGCATGCCTGCCAGGTCATGGAATGGGGCTACGACGGCGTACTGCTCAACACCGCCGTGGCGCTGGCGCAAGACCCGGTGTCGATGGCCGGCGCCTTCGCCGACGCCGTGCAGGCTGGCCGCGCCGCCCACCGCGCCGGTGCCATGGCCGCGCAAGACTCCGCGCAGCCCAGCACGCCGGTGCTCGGCACGCCCTTCTGGCATCACGCACCATGAGCGCTTCGACAGACGCCCGCGCCATCTCGCAGGCCATCGTCGCGACGCACGGGCTGCGCTTCGGCACCAACATGCCCGCGGCCATTTCAGCGGGCCGCTTTTCCTCGGACGAGCCGGTGTACCGCGGCGCAAAGCAGGCCTGCACGGCGCTCGGCTTCATCGAGATCGATGCCGAATGCCTGGCACGCGCCTGGCAGGCGCAGACGGCGCGCACCGGTGCTTTCGATGCCAACCAGTGGCCCGAAACGCCCGTCGATTTCGGTATGCGCGCGTTCCCGCCCACCGAACGCGACGACGCCTTCGCGCCCTGCCCCGAACGGCTCGGCCTCTACGCCGTGCTGCCCGATGCGCAATGGGTCGGCCGCATGGCGCGCGCCGGCGTTCCCACGGTGCAGCTGCGCTTCAAGTCGGACGACGCGGCAGCCACCGAGCGCGAAGTGCATTCGGCCGTCGACGCGGTGCGCGGCACCGGCGCGCTGCTCTTCATCAACGACCACTGGCAGACGGCCATTGCCGCGGGTGCCTACGGCGTGCACCTGGGCCAGGAAGACCTCGACGCGCTCGCGCCCGAACAGGTGCAGCAGATCCGCGATGCGGACCTGCGGCTCGGCGTCAGCACCCACGGCTATGCCGAGATGGTGCGCGCCGATGCGGTGAGCCCGAGCTACATCGCGATGGGCGCGGTGTATCCGACCACCCTCAAGAAGATGGCGACCGCACCGCAGGGCGTGGCGCGGCTAGCGGCCTATGCGCGCCTGCTGCGCGGCTATCCGCAGGTGGGCATCGGTGGCATCGACGCTGTGCGGCTGCCCGAGGTGCTGGCCACCGGCGTCGGCTCCGTCGCCGTGGTGCGCGCGCTTGTCGCCGCAGAAGATCCCGAGGCCACGGCCGCGCAATGGATGGCGTCGATAGCCGCCGCCACATGAACGAAGCAATGACACAAAAGAAATTCCGATCCTGGCCGCTGACGCCGGTCTCTCGTGCAGTAGCCACCACCTTTCTTCTTCTGGCGGCCGGCGGCGCGCAAGCCCAGCAGCCAACCGAGCAGTTGCCCGCCATCACGGTGAACGAAAGCAGCGCCGCCCCGCAAGCCGAAGTGAGCGGCTTCGGCGACGTGCCGCTGCGCGAGCTGCCGCTCTCGGCCACGGTGATCGACAGCACGCAGCTTCGCACGAGCGGCGCGCGCCGCCTCGCCGACCTCACGCAGTTCGATTCCTCGGTGACCGATGCCTACAACTCGGCCGGCTACTGGGACTACCTCACGGTGCGCGGCTTCGTGCTGGACAACCGCTTCAACTACCGGCGCGAAGGCCTGCCGATCAGCGCCGAGACATCGATCCCGCTCGACAACAAGGAGCGCATCGAGATCCTGCGCGGCACCAGCGGCATCCAGGCCGGCACCAGCGCGCCGGGCGGGCTGGTCAACTACGTGGTCAAGCGGCCCACCGAGCAGGACCTGCGCACGCTGCGCATCGAAACCACCAGCCGCGGCAGCGTGCTCGGCGCGCTCGACCTGGGCGGGCGCTTCGGTGCGAACCGCGAGTTCGGCTACCGGCTCAACATCGCGAGCGAAAACCTCAAGCCGCTCGTGCACAACCTCGACGGCAACCGCAACCTGTTCTCGCTGGCGGGCGACTGGCGCATCACGCGCGATTCGGTGCTCGAGTTCGAGATCGAGCGCAGCCACAAGACCCAGCCGAGCCAGAACGGCTTCAGCCTGCTGGGCAGCACGCTGCCGGTGCCGGTCGATCCGAGGATCAACCTCAACAACCAGCCGTGGTCGCAGCCTTCGGAATTCAACGCGCTCACCGGCAGCGTGCGCTTCAGCCAGGCGCTCAATGCCGACTGGCGCTGGAGCGCGCAGATCGGCCAGCAAAGGCTCAAGACCGATGACCGCCTGGCCTATGCCTTCGGCTTCGATTGCCACCCTGAAAGCAACTTCTCTTACTGTGATCGCTACGGCCCCGACGGCACCTTCGACTTCTACGACTTCCGCAGCGAAAACGAGCGGCGCACGCAAACGGCCGGCAGCCTCAACCTCAAGGGCAACGTGACGGCCGGCAGCGTGCGGCACGAGCTCGGCTTCGGCCTGCTCGCGAGCCACGTGCGCAACCGCTTCCAGGACCAGGCCTACAACTACGTCGGCACCGGCAACGTGTGGGCCACGGCCGTGGTGCCGCCCGACCCCACGCTGACCGACGCCAACACCAACCGCGACGAGCGTTCCACCGAGCTCTCGGTGCAGGACGCGATCCGCTGGAACAGCCGCTTCACCACCTGGCTCGGCGTGCGCCACACGCGGCTGGACCGCGACAGCATCCGCACCGATGGCACGCGCCCCACCGGCTACAAGGACGGCATCACCACCCCATGGATCGCCGCCAGCTTCGCCATCCAGCCGGGCCTGCTGGCCTATGCGAGCTGGGGCAAGGGCGTCGAGTCGCAGGTGGTGCCGAACAAGAGTTCGCAGTACAACAACGCCGGCGAGGCGCTGCCCGCGCTGACCTCGCGCCAGTGGGAGCTGGGCCTCAAGGGCGGAAGCGACGTCTTCGCCTGGCAGCTCGCGTGGTTCGACATCAAGCGCCCGATGACGAACCTCGATGCCTGCAACCGTCTCGGCACCACACCCTGCGACGGACGCTACGACGGCAGCGCCGTGCACCGCGGGCTCGAAGCGGGCGCACAGTGGAACACGGGGCCCTGGCGCCTTGCAGGCAGCGTCACGCTGATCGATGCCAAGCGCCGCGGAAGCACCGCCGAGCCGGCCACCAACGGCCAGTCGCCCACCAACGTGCCCAAGCAGGTGCTGCGCGCGCAGGCCGGCTACCGCGTGGCTTCGGTGCCGGGCCTCGAGTTGCTCGGACAGCTCTCGCATGAAGGCCGGCGCAACGTGCTGCCCGATGGTTCGATCGCCCTGCCCTCATGGACGCGCGTCGATGCCGTGCTGCGCTACGACACCCGGCTGCGCGGCGTGAACACGAGCTGGAGCATCGCCATCGACAACCTGTTCGATCGCCGCTACTGGAAGGAATCGCCCTACCAGTTCGGCCACGTCTATCTCTTTCCAGGTGCACCGCGCACGCTGCGCCTGGGCTTGAGCGTGTCGCTCTGAATGAGTGCCCGAATTTTTTTCAGAAATTTATGGCGGCCACATTGGTGCGCTCGAAAGGCCCAAAAAATCACGCTATAATCTGAGGCTTGTTCCTCGATAGCTCAGTTGGTAGAGCGCCGGACTGTTAATCCGTAGGTCCCTGGTTCGAGCCCAGGTCGAGGAGCCACTACATGCCGCAAGGCCTCTGGATGCCCCGCTACCCAAAAGGTAGCGGGGCATTTCCTTTTGGGGCACCTCACCCCATCTTCGGCAGCCCGAATCCGAAGCCGAAGACAGAGCCGCTCTTCTTCTTGGCCCGCGCGGGCTCGGGCTCATCCTCGCGCGGCCCGATGTCGAGATCGTCGACCATCTTCTGCAGCTCGAGCAGCCCGGCGGCCATCGCGGCCTTGTAGGTCTTCATGGACCTCGCCTGCTGGCTGAGGACATGCCAGCCCTCGCCCTCGAGTTCGACCAGGCGCCAGCGGTAGGCGCCCTCTTCCTCTTCGATCACGGTGACGGCGATCCGGCGGAGAAGCTGCATGGCGCGATGCTCGCCCCGATCCGCGCTTCGGCACGTCGGACAAGCTCGACTCTCCGATCGCCATCAGGCAAAAAAACGCCCAGCACGCGGCTGGGCGGAATCCCTGGCGATGTCGCCAAGGGCCCCGCAAAACCAAGATTCGGGGGCAACTGCAAAGGGGATTCGAGCATTGGCTCGGAGTCCTGATATTACTGTATATTCATACAGCTTTGATGCGGACGGTCGAGATACCCGTTCGAAGGTCAGGCGCTTTCCAGCAAGAAGGCAGAGGAGAAATGCACATGAACCAGGCCGAACTTTTCTACCCGCAGGCTGCGGCTCCAACCCACGAGGCCGCGCTCCCGCAGGCCGATGTTTCGGAAGAGCCGCCTTTCAGGTTCGAAGACATCGAGCCCGAACCGCGGGTTGCCTACACCGTGCGGCTTGCCGACTACCCGCATCCGGCTGCGGACGCCGTCAAGGTTTCGGAGCAGCGCTTCCGGCGCGAGCTCGACCGGCAGCTCGGCGGCGACGTCACGCGTGCGCTGCGCGCGTTCCACAATGCCAGCGAATCCAGCGAAACCGACCTCACGAGAGAAGAGATGGCGCTCGCCAGGCGCTGGATGAAGGCCTATGACGCAGCCCGAACCGCCGGCTTTCGCGACCTTGGAGACACCGATGAAGCGTTCTTCGACGTGCGGGCGGTCTGAGTACGAATCCTGCCGGACTGCGCCGCTATTCCCCGATTGGGTTGCATCGATCGCGAGCCTGGACCAGCGCTTGCTCGACCCGGCCCGCTTGGCATGGCGCGGCATGTCGGCGCTGCTCGGCATCCGCCGTCCACGCGCACGGCCCGGTGTCAGGCCGCGATGGGCGCATTTCGCTCTTGGCCAATGAGCACGTCGGCCGGAATGCCCAAACCCTTGTTGAGGCGGCGAATCATGTGCAGCGTCAGCGGGCGCTTGCGCGCGAGCACTTCGTAGACGCGGTTCAGCGGGCCGATGTATGGCACGAGGTCGCGCACTCCCAAACCCGACTGCTCCATGCGGAAGCGGATCGCCTCGATGGGATCGGGCGGGTCGACGGGGTAGTGCTCGGCTTCGTAAGCTTGCACCAGCGTGCCGATCACTTCGAGACGTTCACCCTCGGGCGATTCGCGATCAGGATCGAGGTCGATCAGTGCAGACACCTCGCGCAGCGCCGCGCGGTAGTCGGCATCGGTGCGGATGGCTCTGACTTCCATGGTCGGACTCCTTTATTTGAACTGGTCGACGGTCGCAGCATCGATCTGGTCGTATTGCGCGTGCGTACCGATGAACTTGATAAAGACGTACTGCATCCTGTAGGCGATGGCGACGATCAGGCGGTAGTCGTTCCCCTTGATGTTGAACACCACGCGGTTGTTCGCAATGATGCTGGCGTTGGCGTACTGGGCCTTCACGACAGCGGGTGTCGCCCACTTTGCATTTTTTGCCTCTTCGTACCACGCCCTTAATCCGGGTTCGGCATCTCGATAACTCGGATCTTGGTAGAAACCGATGAGGTTCGAGTTTGCGACTACGTGCATCAGGAGAAAGTTTAGTCCCAAATTGGGACTAGCGCTAGTTGCCCCCTCCCAGAGTCCGACGCCTGTAGGGTGATCCGCACGAATCTCGTCAACGCAGGCTGAACACAAGCCGCCGCGGTTGGGCCATGA
Organism: Variovorax sp. V116; assembly: GCF_041154435.1. Classification (NCBI taxonomy): domain Bacteria; kingdom Pseudomonadati; phylum Pseudomonadota; class Betaproteobacteria; order Burkholderiales; family Comamonadaceae; genus Variovorax; species Variovorax sp. V116. Next base: position 2,478,454 of record NZ_AP028661.1, on the reverse strand, counting down.
TGTTCCCATCGTGCCAGCTACACCCATTGAGTACCTGCTCGAACTCGAACATGCCAGGTTCCCGGTTCATGTCCGGGATCCGGAGTTGATCCAGGCCATCGCGACGCTCAAGGCGCTGGGCTGCGTCGAAGCCGACATCACCCCGCCGCTCGATCTTCGCAGTTCGTTCAGGAACTACGAATCCGCGGTGGTCGTGAAGATCACTTCGGAAGGAATCACGGAACTCGCACTGGCGTACGGGTGACCGCCCCCTTCACCCGCTTCAGGTTCTTCCGGTCTGGGACGAGCGGCTCATCCCTTCCTTCGAATTCGTCTGCTCGCCGACGGATCCCTCGCGCGGAGCGGGCCACCGTCTAGTGCAGATTCAGAAATGTCAAAAAGAGGGTATTTCCCAAACCACAAATCGGTCGCCGAACGGTAACGACGCGTACATTAGCGCCAACGTACTATTGCCTCGCGCCATGCACTTGAAACCTCTACTCATCACCGCGCTCCTGCTCGTTGCGGGCGGCCTGTTCTGGTGGTGGGCCTCCGGCGGCGGATTCATTGCCGTGATCGTTGCCATTGGCCTGGGTGCCGTGCTCTTCCTGGTCCTTCGAGGAAACCGGTCCATCAAGGACGAACTCGATGCGCAGGCTCCCGACAAGGATCGGGGCGACAAGGAATCCTGAACCGGGGCGCCGGCCTCAGCTCAGCGCAGCGCAAACGCCAGCGTCACCGCGCCCAGGGCCAGCAGCGCGAGGCCCGCGATGAAGACCATCTCGCCCCAGGCCTCCAGCCGCACGCCCGAACTGCGCGAGCGCATCGAGATGAAAGACAGCAGCGCGCTGGCCAGGAAGACCAGCGCGTCGATGGCCAGCAGGCGGTCGATCAGGAGCCGCAGGTCGTCGCGCGGGCCCAGGTGGCCGATCGACATCACGGTCATGCACACGCCGATCATGGTGGCCGACGTGGGCAGGATGTGCGCCGAAAGGCCGCCCGCGGATGAAGCCATCTTTTTTTGTCCTGGCGCGGGCTTCACCCGATCCGCACCGGCACGAAGATCTTGTCTTCGCCGCGCTGGATCAAGAGCGCGACCGACTTGTCGGCCTTGGCCACCACCTCGCGCACCTGCTCCAGGCTCCTGGCGGGCGTGCCGTTGATGGCCAGCAGCACATCGCCCGCCTGCACGCCGGCCATGGCGGACGGGCCCGCCACATCCTCGACGAGCAGCCCGTTCTCGATGGCGGCTTCGCGCTTTTCCTGCGGCTGCAGCGGCCGCAACGCAAGGCCGAGCTTGCCCTGCCCCGCCGCGCTCTCGTTCTTGGCGACCTGCGCGGGCTTGTCGCTCGCATCGCCGAGCTTGGCCGAAAGCTCCTGCCGCTCGCCCTGGCGCCAGACTTCGAGCGTGACCTTCTTGCCCGGCGTCTGCTGCCCGATGACCGCAGGCAGGTCGCCCGACGAGACGATGGGCTGGCCGTCCACCTTGCGGATCACGTCGCCCGCCTTCAGGCCGGCCTTGTCGCCGGGGCCGCCCTTCTCGATGTTGGAGACCAGCGCGCCCTCGGGCTTGTCCAGCTTGAAGGAGTCGGCAAAGGCCTGGTTCACTTCCTGCACCGCCACGCCAAGGCGCGCATGCGTGGCCTTGCCGGTCGCGACGATCTGGTCCTTCACCTGCACCGCCACGTCGATCGGAATGGCGAACGACACGCCCTGGTAGCCGCCGCTGCGGCTGTAGATCTGCGAATTGATGCCGACCACTTCGCCGCGCGTGTTCAGCAGCGGGCCGCCGGAGTTGCCGGGGTTCACCGCGACGTCGGTCTGGATGAACGGCACGTAGCTGTCATCGGGCAGCGAGCGGCCCTTGGCGCTCACGACGCCGGCCGTCACCGTGCTCTCGAAGCCGAAGGGCGAGCCGATGGCCAGCACCCATTCGCCGACCTTCAGGTCCTTGGTGTTGCCGAGCGCGAGCGTGGGCAGGTTCCTGGCATCGATCTTGAGCACCGCGATGTCGGTCTTGGCGTCGGCGCCGAGCACCTTCGCGCGGTATTCGCGCCGGTCGGTCAACTTGACGGTGACCTCCTTGGCGTCTTTCACGACGTGCGCGTTGGTCATGATGATGCCGTCGGGGCTCACGATGAAGCCCGAGCCCTGCGCGCGCACCGGCACTTCGCGCTGCTGGGCGCGCGGGCCGATCTGGCCCTGGAAGCGGCGGAAGAACTGGAACATCGGATCGTCCGGATCGATGCCCTGGATCTCGGCCGCGGCCTGGTCCTCGGACGCCTTGGCGGTGCCCGTCACGCTGATGTTGACCACCGCGGGACCGTCGCGCGAAGTGATGGTGGAGAAGTCGGGCAGCGTCACCATGGCCGCGGGCGCCACGCTCGTGGCGTTGGTGGTCGGCGCATTCACGGCGCGGGCACTGGTGTAGGCGCCGGCACCGACGGCACCGATGACCCCGGCGGTCGCCAAGGCAAGCACCAGGGCATGGGGGGAAGTCAGTCGGGTGTTCATTTCTAGCTTTCCTTTCAATGCGTCTGCACGCAAACACGATGAAAGGAATGTCGGCCCGTTGGCTTAAGCGCGGCTTAAACAACGAACCGCGCGGCGATTCAGGCCTTGGCGGCAAATCGCACCAGCACCCGCAGCCCGCCCAGCGTCGGCGAGGCCGCAAGCGCCACCGTGGCGCCGTGCATCTGGGCGATCGACTTCACGATGGCCAGGCCGAGCCCGCTGCCCGGCGCCTGCGGCTCGCCCGAGCGGTAGAAGCGGTCGAGCACGCGTTCGCGCTCTTCTTCCGGCAGGCCGGGGCCGCTGTCGTCCACGCTCAGCTCCACCGCCGTGCCCAGGCTTGCAATGCCGACGTCGACCCGCCCCTCTTCGGGCGTGTACTTGACGGCGTTGTCGATCAGGTTGCGCAGCAGCATGCGCAGCGCCTCGGGCTGGCCGTTCACCACGGCCGGGTCGGCATGCGAGATGCCGATGTCGATGCGCCGGGCCTGCGCCGCCGCGACCGCGTCCGAGATGGCCAGGCGCGCCACTTCGCCCATGTCGACCGGTTCGGACTTTGCCCCCGCCGCCATGCTGGCCTCATGCCGGGCCAGCGCAAGCATCTGCTCGACCAGGCGCGTCGCGCGGTCGATGCCCGCGACCAGCCGGCTCACGGCCAGCTCGCGCGACGCGGCATCGGACGCGCGCTGCAGGCCCTGCACCTGCAGCTTCAGCGCGGCCAGCGGCGAGCGCAGTTCGTGCGCCGCATCGGCGACGAAGTGCTTCTGCGCATCGAAGGCATGCCGCACCCGGTCGAACAGCAGGTTGAGCTCCTGCACCAGCGGGCGCACCTCGTCGGGCAGGTTCTCCTCGCTCACGGGGGAAAGATCGTCGGCCTGCCGCGAGGCGACCTGCCCACGCACGCGCGACACCGGCGCAAGCGACCGGCTCACCACCCACCACACCACCAGCATGAGCAGCGGCGCCATCAAAGCCACCGGTGCGATGGTGCGCAGCGCCAGCGCGCCGGCCATGTTGCGGCGCGCCGCCATGTCTTGCGCCACCTGGATCACGAGCCCGCTGGTCTGCATCGAGAACACGCGGTAGGTGGTGCCGCGCGCGCGCACGTCGGCAAAGCCCAGCACCGCCAGCTGCGGCAGCGCGGCTTGTTCGGCCGATTCGAAGATGCGCACGCCGTCCGCGGTCCACACCTGCACCACGAAATCGAAGTTCTGCTCGCCGCTGCCCAGGCCGCCCACGGCCGCGCTCGGCGGCAGGCCGGCGCGCAGCGACAGCGCCATCTGCTGCATGTGGTAGTCGAAGATCTCGTCGGCCTCCTTCAGCACCGTGCGGTAGGCCACCAGCGCCTGCGCGCCGGCGGCCAGCACGATGGCCGCGAGCAGGAACCACAGCAGGCGCGCGCGCAGCGATCCGGTCAGCGCGCGGATCATGCCTTCGGCACCATGTAGCCGACGCCCCGCACGTTGCGGATCAGTTCGGCGCCGAGTTTCTTGCGCAGGCCGTGCACGTAGACCTCGACCGCATTGCTGCTGATCTCGTCCTTCCAGCTGTAGAGCTTTTCCTCGAGCTGGGCGCGCGACAGCACCATGCCGGGCCGCGCGATCAGCGGTTCGAGCACGGCCCATTCGCGCGCCGAAAGCACCACCGGCTGGCCCTCCACCGCGACCTCGCGCGTGGCCGGGTTGATGCTCACGCCCATGTGCTCGTACACCGGCTCGGCGCGCCCCGCGGCGCGGCGCAGCAGGGCGCGGATGCGCGCCAGCAGCTCGTCGAGATCGTAGGGCTTGAGCACGTAGTCGTCGGCGCCCGCGTCGAGCCCTTCGATGCGCTGCTGCACCGAGTCGCGTGCCGTGGCAATCAGCACCGGCATGCGCTGCTTGCGGGCGCGCAGGCTGCGCAGCACTTCAAGCCCGTCGCGGCGCGGCACGCCCAGGTCGAGCAGCACGAGGTCGTACTGCTGGGTGCGCAATGCGGATTCGGCCGCCTCGCCATCCTTCACCCAGTCCACCGCGTACTGCTCGGCGCGCAGCAGGTCGAGCACGGCCTCGCCGATCATCACGTCGTCTTCGAGAAGCAGGAGTCGCATGGTCTTGTTGTGTCCGTTTCGGGATTCGAGGCGGCGGCCGCGCGGAAGTTCAGCTCACAGCAGCGAGCGCACTTCGCGCGCCGCCTCGAAGAGCAGCGGCAGCATCTCGCGCTGGAGCGTCTCTTCCTGGTAGCGCGTGCCCGACAGCACCACGTTGAGCGCGGCCACGGTGCGGCCCTGCATGTCGCGCAGCGGCACCGCGAGCGCCTGCACGCCGAGTTCGTGCTCTTCGCTGGCAAAGCAGTAGTCGTCCTTGCGCACGCGGGAAATCAGCTGGCGCAGGCCGCGCGCCTGGGTGGTGGTGTGCGGCGTGAGCCGCGCGAGGTGGCGTCCCTTGAGCCACTGCGTGAACTGGGCCGGCGCCATGGCCGCGAGCAGCACCCGTCCGGTCGAGGTGGCATGGGCCGGCAGGCGCGCGCCAAGGTGCAGGCCATAGGCCAGCACGCGCGTCGGCGTGCCGTAGGCGCCGCTGCGCGCAATGATGACCGCCTCTTCGCCGTCGAGCACCACGGCCGAGAACGATTCACCGGTCTGCGCCGCCAGCCGGTTCAGCGTGGGCTGCAGCGCGCGCGGCAGCCGCGACGAGGCCAGGTAGCTGCCCGAGAAGCGCAGCACCTTGGGTGCCATCCAGAAATAGCTGCCATCGGTCTCCAGGTAGCCCAGGTGGGCCAGCGTGAGCAGGTGCCGGCGCGCGGCGGCGCGCGTGAGGCCGGCGCGCTCGGCGGCCAGCGTGGCGTTGAGGCGCTGGCGCTCGGTGTCGAAGCTTTCGAGCACCGCCATTCCCTTGGCGATGCCCTCGATGAAGTCGGCCTTGGCGATGGTCATTTCGGTCAATCTGCGAAGTGTTGCGCGATGATCGCGCAGCCATTCGCATGATCGCACAGAGCCTTGCCGCACGCCGCGACAGCCGGCCGCGCACGCCCTACGCTCTCGGAAAACCCATTGGAGACACGAACATGCGCACACAGGTCGCGATCATCGGCGCAGGCCCGGCAGGCCTGCTTCTCGGACAGCTGCTTTTCAAGGCCGGCATCGACAACGTCATCGTCGAGCGGCAGAGCGGCGACTACGTGCTCGGACGCATCCGCGCCGGCGTGCTCGAGCAGGTCACCATGGACCTGCTGGCACGCGCGGGTGTCGATGCGCGCGCCAAGGCCGAGGGGCTGCCGCACGAAGGCATCGAACTGCTGTTCAAGGGCGCGCGGCACCGCATCGACATGCACGGCCTGACAAACGGCAAGCAGGTCACGGTCTACGGCCAGACCGAAGTGACGCGCGACCTGATGGAAGCGCGTTCGGCCGAAGGCCTTGCCACCATCTACAGCGCCGCCAACGTCAGCCTGCACGACTTCGATTCGCAGCGCCCGCGCGTGCGCTACGAAAAAGACGGCCAGACGCACGAGATCGAGTGCGATTTCATCGCCGGCTGCGACGGCTACCACGGCGTGAGCCGCGCCAGCGTGCCGGCCGACGCCATCCAGACCTACGAAAAGATCTATCCCTTCGGCTGGCTCGGCGTGCTGGCCGACGTGCCGCCGGTGTCGCACGAACTGATCTACGCTAACACCGAACGCGGCTTTGCGCTGTGCAGCATGCGCAGCGCGCACCGCAGCCGCTACTACGTGCAGGTGCCGGCCGACGAGAAGGTCCAGAACTGGAGCGACGAGGCCTTCTGGAATGAGCTGCGCGCACGGCTCGACCCCGAGGCCCGCGAGCGGCTGGTGACCGGCCCTTCGCTCGAGAAAAGCATTGCGCCGCTGCGCAGCTTCGTGGCCGAACCGATGCGCTTCGGCGCGCTGTTCCTGGCCGGCGACGCCGCGCACATCGTGCCGCCGACCGGCGCCAAGGGGCTCAACCTGGCGACGGCCGACGTGGGCTACCTCTCGCGCGCGCTCGAGATCTTCTACGGCGAAAGATCGGCTTCCGCGCTCGACCGGTATTCCGACCTCTGCCTGCGCCGCGTCTGGAAGGCGGAGCGCTTCTCGTGGTGGTTCACCTCGCTGATGCACCGCTTCCCCGAGACCGGCGCCTTCGGCCAGAAGATCCAGGAAGCCGAACTTGACTACCTCGTGCATTCGCACGCGGCCTCCACCGCGCTGGCGGAGAACTACGTCGGCCTGCCGCTCGAAGACTTCTAGCCGGCCGCCTCGAGCGTCTTCTTCATCGCCACGCCGCCCTGCACCATCATCGGTTCGATGTAGGCGGCCAGTTCGTCGGGCAGCACATCGGTGATCCAGACGAAGCGCGAGCGCCCTTCGCCCAGCGCGAACACCTGGGCCGAGGCGTGGTGGTGGCTCGCCTTGCCGCCGGTCACGGTATAGGCCAGCCGACTGTTGGCCTCGTCGATGCCCACCAGCAGTTCACGCGCCACCAGGCCGTTGGCAAAGCTCACGATGCGCGCGCCCTTGCCGTCCAGCTCGCAGCCGGTGAGAAAGCCGGGCGCGAGGCGCGTGTGCACGGCGCCGAAGTCGCGCAGTGCGTCCCAGACGCGCGAGGCATCGGCTTCGACGATGAATTCCTTGTAGATCGTTGCCATGGTCGTGCGCCTTCAGGGGCAGGCCGCCGCATCGCAGCACCGGCTTGCGGCAAGGTCTTCGGGTTTCAGTCCGATCAGGTCGTACATGGCGATGGCTTTCTGCTCGATGGGTGGATCAGGCGGTCATCATCGAACAGTGCGGCCAGGCGGTCTTGGAAAATCTTGCGGTCGCCCTTGGCGGCCTGGCGAAAGCCGCGCGGCGATACCCCGGCCGCGCGGTGGAAGGTGCGAACGAAGTTGCTCAGGTCGGCAAAGCCGACCTCGAAGGCCACGTCGGTCACGGGCCGGTCGTCGTCCGCCAGCAGCCGCGCCGCGTGGCGCAGGCGCGAACGGACCAGGTACTGGTGCGGCGTGACGCCGAGCACCTGCGAGAACAGGCGCAGGAAGTGGAACGGACTCAGTCCCGCTTCGAAGGCCGCGGTTTCGAGGCCGATATCGCCGTGCGAGTTCGCGTCGATCCACATCGCCGCGTCGACCGCACGGCGCCTGTCGCGTGCCGCAGCGGATTGCGGCGCGGGTTTGCTGCGCCCTTCCACCACCTCGACGAAACGGCTCGCGAAGCACACGCCCAGCTCGTCGAGGCCTGCATCGCTGCGCCCCTCGGCCGCGGCCTGCGCAAGCTCGCCGAGCACCATCAGCTCGGGCAGCGGCGGAAGCCCTGCCGTGCGCCAGGTCCGCTGGTCGCCGCCGACCAGGTCGACGAAGCCCGGCGACAAATGGAACGCCAGGCATTCGTCGCCACAGACATGGTGGTCGTGAGTGCAGACGTATTCATCGCCCGGGCAACCCACCAGCACGGAGCCGGCCACCAGTTCATAAGCATTGCCGCGCGTGCGGTAGCCGAAGCTGCCCTTGCGCACGTACGAGACCGAATACTCGGCGTGCACCTCGGTGAACGGCCGCGCGCCAGGCTGGGCGTCGCAGCGGTAGCTCGACACGCGGATCGCATCGGTCTGCAGTTCGGTGGTGACGAGCATGGTGTGTGCGCCCTTCGATCACCCGGCCCGAGGATGCTCAATCGACGGTGTGCATGGCCTGCCACACGCGCGCCGGGCTCAGCGGCATGTGCAGGCGCGGAGCGCTGGCCGCAAGGCCGTTGCGCGCGAAGGCGTCGGCCACGGCGTTCACGATGGCGGGCGTGGCGCCGATGGTGCCCAGCTCGCCCACGCCCTTCACGCCCAGCGGGTTGTTGGCGCACGGCGTCGACTCGTCCATCTCCATGTGGAACATGGCCTGGACGATGTCCGCGCGCGGCGCCGCGTAGTCCATGAGGCTGCCGGTGAGCGGCTGGCCGGTTTCGTTGTCGTACACCACCTGCTCGTACAGCGCCTGGCCGATGCCTTGCACCGCGCCGCCTTCGAGCTGGCCGCGAACGATCATCGGGTTGATCACGCGGCCCACGTCATTGACCGAGCTGTAGGCCACCACGCTGATCTCGCCCGTGGGCGGATCGATCTCGATCTCGCAGACGTGGCAGCCGTTGGGCCAGGTCGGACCGGCCACGGTGCTGGTGGAGTCGACGAATATCTCGCGCTCGGGCTGCTTGCCTGCCAGGGCGAACAGGTCGAGTTCGAGGTCGGTGCCGGCCACCGTGAAGACACCGCGGGTGTAGGTGATGTCGTCGATGGCGGCTTCGAACTCCTGGGCTGCGAGTGCGCGCGCCTTGTCGATGGTGCGTTCGGCGCCGATGCGGACCGCCGAGCCGCCGGTGAAGAGAGAGCGCGAACCAGCGCTGCCGAAGCCGTCGCCGCGGTCGGTGTCGCCGAGCACGACGCGCACCTTCTCGATCGGCACGCCGAAGGCATCGACCGCCAGCTGCGCAAGCGAGGTGGCAATGCCCTGCCCCATGGCGTTGACGGCGGAGAACACCTCGATCACGCCATCGGCCTGCACCGAGACCGTGACGCGCTCCTCGAACACATTGCCGCCGGTCCATTCGAGAAAGGTGGCAATGCCCAGGCCGCGGTGCTTGCCGTTGTTCGCCGACTCGGCGGCCCGGGCGTCGAAACCCTGCCAGTCGGCCAGCGCCAGCGCCTGGTCCATCACCGACTCGAACTTGCCGGTGTCGTAGGTCTGCGCCATCGGGTTCTTGTAGGGCATCTGCTCGGGGCGGATGAAGTTGCGGCGGCGCAGCGCGATGCGGTCGATGCCGATCTGGCGGGCGGCCTCGTCCATCAGGCGCTCGATGGTGAAGATCGCCTCGGGACGGCCCGCACCGCGGTAGGCGCCAGTGGGCGCGGTGTTGGTGAGCACCGCCTTGAAATGGAAGTCGATGGTCTGGATGTCGTAGACGCTGGTCTGCACCCAGGGGCCGATCAGCAGTTGGATCGCAACGCCGGTGCCGGTGGCATAGGCCCCGACGTTGGCCAGCGTCCTGATGCGCAGCGCAAGGATCTTTCCGTCCGCATCGAGCGCGAGCTCAGCCCTGGCCTCGATGTCGCGGCCGTGCGCGCTCGAAAGAAACTCCTCGCTGCGGTCGGCCACCCACTTCACGGGGCGCCCGACCTGCAGCGCCGCAAACGCAACGGCAATGTCCTCCGGATAGGCGCCGGTCTTCATGCCGAAGCCGCCGCCCACGTCGCCCACCACCACGCGCACCTTTTCCTTGGCGAGGCCGATGGCGGCGCACACCGAATCGCGCACGCCCGACGGCATCTGGGTGCTCATGCGGATGGTGAGGCGGCCCGATTCGGCGTCAGGCGCGGCGAGCACCGAGCGCGGCTCGATGGTCAGCGCCACCACGCGCTGGTTGACCACGTCGAGCGCCACCACGTGCTTGGCCTTGGCAAAGGCGGCGGTTGCGGCGTCGCTGCTGCCATGGCGCATTTCGGCGGCGACGTTGCCGGTGGCCTCCTCGCACAGCAGCGGCGCGCCGTCGGCGGTGGCGCTTGCGAGGTCGACCACCATGGGAAGCGCTTCGTAGTCGACCACCACCGCCTCGGCGGCATCGCGTGCCTGCTGGACGGTTTCGGCCACCACCGCGGCCACGGCCTCGCCCACGAAGCGGGCTGTGCCATGCGCCAGGGCCAGGCGCGGAGGGCTGGCGCAATCGCTGCCGTCGGCCCGCTTGAAGCCCACGGCGCCCGGCATCGGCTTGACGCCGGCCTCGGCCAGCTCGGCGCCGGTGATCACGCGCAGCACGCCGGGCATGGCGGCAGCGGCGGCCGTGTCGATCGACACGATGCGCGCATGCGGATAGGGAGACCGAAGGAAGACGAGATGCGTCTGGCCGGGGAGCGCGACGTCGTCGGTATAGCGGCCTGCGCCGGACAGCAGGCTCTCGTCCTCGAGGCGGCGCACTGCCTGGCCGCTGCCGAAACGGGTGGGGATGGAATCAGTGGTCAACGTGGTCCTCTTGGGCAGGCCTGTACCGGGCGACGCCGGCCCGGCGGGTCCGCATGGAGTGTGCAAATGGGAAGCAGCACTATATGGGCTTCGGATAGTCTTGTGCGCTTCACGGGCAGCGCCTGTGGCGCCCGGGCCGCAATCGTTTGCCTTCCCGCTGCGGGACGGGCATTTTCCCGGCCTCGGCCGAAGCCCGGGCGAAGCCGTGTATACCTACGGCCATGCAACAACTGCCCTGGCTCGAACCCGGCGACGCACTGCCCGACCCCGCCTCCGCCTGGGGCGAGCACGATCCCGTACCCGGCCTGCTCGCCGCCGGCGGAGCGCTCGACGTCGACACCCTGGTGCACGCCTACGGCCGCTGCGTGTTCCCCTGGTTCAGCGAAGACCAGCCGATTCTCTGGTGGAGCCCCGATCCGCGCATGGTGCTGCAGGTGGCCGAATTCAAGCTCCACCGGTCGCTGCGCAAGACGCTGGCGCGGTTCACCCAGACCGCCGGCTGCGAGGTGCGCATCGACCATGACTTCGCCTCGGTCATCGCGGCCTGCTCGCAGTCGCCGCGCACCGGCCAATCGGGCACCTGGATCGTGCCGGACATGGTGCAGGCCTACATGGCGATGCACCGGGCCGGCCACGCGCACAGCGTGGAGACCTGGATCGACGGCCAGCTCGCGGGCGGCCTCTACTGCGTGGGGCTGGGGCGCGCGGTGTTCGGCGAATCGATGTTCACGCGCCGTCCGGACGCCTCCAAGATCGCGCTGGCCGCGCTGGTATGCCTGTGCCGCCGCTTCCAGGTGAAGATGATCGACTGCCAGCAGAACACCTCGCACCTGGCCAGCCTGGGCGCCCGCGAAATGTCGCGCAGCCGCTTCGTGGCGCACGTCGCCCGGGCCCGGGAACAACAGGGCCCACAGTGGCATTTCGAGCCCGTATACTGGGCAGAACTCCTTTCCGCGCGACCTTCCGGACCGACGTGACGCACCTCAAGGATCTTCCGCTTCACACGCTGCAGTTCTACGCGACGGCGCCCTATCCCTGCAGCTACCTGCCGGACCGCCAGGCCCGCTCGCAGGTGGCCACGCCCAGCCACCTGATCCACAACGACGCCTACTCCGACCTGGTGCTCAGCGGCTTCCGGCGCAGCGGCATGTTCACCTACCGGCCCTATTGCGACGGCTGCCGCGCCTGCATACCGCTGCGCGTGCTGGTCAACAGCTTCCAGCCCAGCCGCAGCCAGCGCCGCGCCGTGAAGCAGCACCAGAACCTGCTGGCGCGCGTGCTCAAGCTGTGCTTCGTGCCCGAGCACTACAAGCTCTACCTGCGCTACCAAACCGGCCGCCACGCCGGCGGCGGCATGGACCACGACAGCATCGACCAGTACACCCAGTTCCTGCTGCAAAGCCGCGTCAACTCCAGGCTGGTCGAATTCCGCGAGGCGCTGCCCGACGGCACGGCCGGCGCGCTCAAGATGGTGTCGATACTCGACGTGCTGAACGACGGTATCTCCGCGGTCTACACCTTCTACGAACCCGACAGCAGCGCCGGCTACGGCACCTACAGCGTGATGTGGCAGATCGAGCAGGCGCGCAAGCTCGGCCTGCCGCACGTCTATCTCGGCTACTGGATCGAAGGCAGCGCCAAGATGAACTACAAGGCGCGCTTTGCGCCGCACGAGCTGCTGATCGACGGACGCTGGCAAGCACCATCCGATTTCACAAGGTAAAATGGCGCCCGGTCCACACCGCATCGCGCCATGAGAAAAAACCAATCCGACGTTCCTGCCGTTCCAGTCATCCAGGTGATCGAGCGCATGTTCGCGCTGATCGACGTGCTCGCCTCCCGCGAGGAGGCCATTTCGCTGAAGGAAATCAGCGAGAAGACGGGCCTGCACCCCTCCACCACCCACCGCATCCTCAACGACCTGGCGGTCGGCCGCTTTGTCGACCGGCCCGAGGCCGGCAGCTACCGTCTCGGCATGCGGCTGCTGGAACTCGGCAACCTCGTCAAGGGCCGGCTCAACGTGCGCGACGCAGCCCTCGGGCCGATGCGCGAGCTGCACAAGCTCACCCAGCAGCCCGTCAACCTCAGCATGCGCCAGGGCGACGAGATCGTCTACATCGAGCGCTCTTACAGCGAGCGTTCGGGCATGCAGGTGGTGCGCGCCATCGGCGGGCGGGCCGCCCTGCACCTGACCTCCACCGGCAAGCTGTTCCTGGCGGCCGACGATCCGCAGCGCGTGCGCAGCTACGCCACGCGAACCGGCCTGGCCGGCCACACGCGCAACAGCATCACGCAGTTGCCCGCGCTCGAGCGCGAGCTGTCGAAGGCGCGCCAGTACGGCATTGCACGCGACAACGAGGAGCTCGAGCTGGGCGTGCGCTGCATGGCCGCCGGCATCTACGACGACCAGGGCAAACTGGTGGCGGGATTGTCGATTTCCGCACCCGCGGACCGGCTCGACGAAGGATGGCTGCCCAAGCTGCAGGCCACGGCCAACGAGATCTCGGGAGCGCTGGGCTACAAGGATGCCGCAGCGGCGGCGGCCGCGGGCCCTGCGGCAATCGGTGCCAGCAGCGCTTCAGGCCCCAGCGGGGGCTGATCGGCCGGCCCCGCCGGCGGTTCTCGACATGCCGCCCCTGTTCGGGGCGGCGGGTTCGATCAGCCGGCGACCTGGTAGGCCGCAGTGCTGCGCGATGCAGCCGGCGAGCCCGTCGAGGCGTGCGTGGCCTCGACCCAGCGGCGAACACGTTCCGCATCGGCAATGCGGCTGAACTTGCCGGCCGAATCCAGGAACACCATGATCAGCTTGCGCCCCGCCACCTTGGCCTGCATCACGAGGCACTGGCCGGCTTCGGAGATGTAGCCCGTCTTCTGCACGCCGATTTCCCAATCCGGACTCTTCACGAGACGGTTGGTGGTGTTGAACTGCAGCACGCGGTTGCCCACCTCGACCTGGTATTCAGGCGAGGTCGACAGCGAGCGCACCGTGGCGTCGGAATAGGCGGCATTGACGAGCAGCGCGAGATCCTGCGCGCTCGACTGGTTGCGGCTCGACAGGCCGGTGGGCTCCACGTAGCGCGTGTCCTTCATGCCGAGCATCTTCGCCTTGGCATTCATGATGCTCACGAAGGTTGCGAGGCCGCCGGGATAGGTGCGGCCCAGTGCATGCGCCGCACGGTTCTCGCTCGACATCAGGGCCAGGTGCAGGAGCTCGCCACGCGACAGCGTGGTGCCGACCGTCAGGCGCGAACGGCTGCCTTTTTCGGTGTCGACGTCGTCCTGCGTGATGGTGATCAGTTCGTCGTTGGGCAGATGCGCTTCGCTGATCAGGAGGCCGGTCATCAGCTTGGTGAGCGATGCGATCGGGAGCACCGCATGGTCGTTCTTGCTGAACAGCACTTCGTGCGTGTCCTGGTCGATCACCAGCGCAACGCTCGACTTCAGGTCGAGCGCGTCGTCGGTTCCGTGCAGGCCGGCCAGTTGCCCGAAGGACTGGCGCGCCGGCGTTTCGACGCGAACCACCGAGCGTCGCTGCACGGCAACCACGGTCTTGCCGTTCTTCTGGCGAATGGAAGCCACCACGTTGCGGCCGCCACGGACGACCTTCTCGCTTCTGTCGGCGACCTTGACGCCACGCGGCGCCTTGCCGGAGCGTTTGACTTCCACCGGCACCGGTCCTGCGGACTTCTTGGCCACGGAGGTCTTGGCTGCGGTTGTTTTTTCCTTCTTGGCGGCCTGTGCACCGGACAGCAAAAACGCCGTGGCGCAGAGCGCGACGGCGACGAATTTGACTGCGGGCAAGAACCGCTGGCTGGAAACTCGGCGGGGGCGGGTTTCGGGCATTAATAAATCTCCAGCGGCGAAATTGAGAACCGCAGTGTATCCAAATCAAAAAAGGCACGCAATATCAGTTACTTGCGTCCTGTTCTTCAATCGAATAACAAGAATCGCCTGTCACCTAACCTTGTGCCGCCACTTTCTCAGCTTGGCTCTGTAACTTGTTGAGCGCACTCAAATAAGCCTTTGCCGACGCGACCACGATGTCTGGATCTGCCCCGACACCGTTGACCACCCGCCCCGCATTTTGTAACCGAACTGTAACTTCTCCTTGGCTTTCTGTCGAGCCACTGATCGCATTCACCGAGTAAAGCACCATTTCGGCGCCGCTCTTGACATGCGATTCGATGGCCTTGAGAGAAGCATCGACCGGGCCATTGCCATCGGATTCACCAGTGACTTCCTTGCCCTGGACGGTGAAGACAACCTTGGCCTGGGGACGTTCACCGGTTTCACTGTGCTGCGAGAGCGAGACAAAAGCAAACTGTTCGTCAACGTTCGAGTGCTCTTCAGCGCTGACGAGCGCGAGGATGTCCTCGTCGAAAATTTCGGACTTGCGGTCCGCCAGTTCCTTGAAGCGCAAGAAGGCGGCGTTAATGTCGGCTTCGCTGGCCATGGTCACGCCCAGTTCCTGCAGCCGCTGCTTGAATGCATTGCGCCCGCTGAGCTTGCCCAGCACGATCTTGTTGGCGGCCCAGCCCACGTCCTCGGCCCGCATGATCTCGTAGGTGTCGCGGGCCTTGAGCACGCCGTCCTGGTGAATGCCCGAGGCGTGCGCGAAGGCGTTGGCGCCCACCACGGCCTTGTTGGGCTGCACCACGAAGCCGGTGGTCTGGCTCACCATGCGGCTCGCAGCCACGATGTGCGTGGTGTCGATGTTGAGGTCCAGTCCGAAGTAGTCCCTGCGCGTCTTGACCGCCATCACCACCTCTTCGAGCGAGCAGTTGCCCGCACGCTCGCCCAGGCCGTTGATCGTGCATTCGACCTGGCGCGCGCCGCCGATCTTCACGCCCGCCAGCGAGTTGGCCACGGCCATGCCAAGGTCGTTGTGGCAATGCACCGACCAGATCGCCTTGTCGCTATTGGGAACGCGCTCGCGCAGCATCTTGATGAAGTTGCCGTAGAGCTCGGGAATGGCGTAGCCCACGGTGTCGGGCACGTTGATGGTGGTGGCGCCCTCGTTGATCACGGTCTCCAGCACGCGGCAGAGAAAGTCGGGATCGCTGCGGTAGCCGTCCTCGGGGCTGAACTCCACGTCGGACACGAGGTTGCGCGCAAAGCGCACGGCAAGCTTCGCCTGCTCGTGCACTTCGTCGGGCGACATGCGCAGCTTCTTTTCCATGTGCAGCGGCGAAGTCGCGATGAAGGTGTGGATGCGCCCGCGCGCCGCGCCCTTGAGCGCCTCGGCGGCGCGCGAGATGTCGCGGTCGTTGGCGCGCGACAGGCCGCACACGGTCGATTCCTTGATGATGTCGGCGATCGCCTTGACGGCCTCGAAGTCGCCGTTCGAACTGGCTGGAAAGCCCGCTTCGATGACGTCGACCTTGAGCCGCTCGAGCTGCTTGGCGATGCGCATCTTCTCGTCGCGCGTCATCGAGGCGCCGGGCGACTGCTCGCCGTCGCGCAAGGTGGTGTCGAAAATAATGAGTTGGTCGGTCATCGTGGATCTCCTTGGTTCCTCTTGATCATTTCGCACCTTGCGCATACGGCGGGGGACGGCGTCAGGCGAGCTCAACCACCGATTGTGCGCTGTGCGCGCCGCGGGTCCGCGAGCGCTGCACGCCCGAGACAATGGCCTTCAGCGAAGCGGAGATCACGTTCGCGTCGATGCCCACGCCAAACAGCGTCTGCGCCTCGTCCACGCGCAGCTCGAGGTACGCCACCGACTTGGCATCGGCACCCGCGCCGATGGCGTGCTGGTGGTAGTCCATCACGCGCACGGTATGGCCCGTGGCCTTGCTCAGCGCCTGGGTGAAGGCGTCGATCGGCCCGTTGCCGCGGCCTTCGATGGCGCGGATCTCGCCGTCCCAGGGCAGGTCGCCGCGCAGCACCACCGAGGCGCTGGCGCCCTCGCCTTCTTCCTCGATCACGCGGTGCTGCAAAGAATGCGCGGCCTCGAGGCCGTATTCGCGCACGAACAGTTCCCAGAGGTCGGCGGCAGTGAGCTCTTTGCCGGCCACGTCCATCACGCGCTGCACGGTCTGCATGAATTCCATCTGCAGGCGGCGCGGCATCTCGAGGCCGTATTCGCTCTCGAGCAGGTAGGCCATGCCGCCCTTGCCCGACTGGCTGTTCACGCGAATCACGGCCTCGTAGCTGCGGCCCACGTCCTTCGGATCGATCGGCAGGTAGGGCATGTCCCAGATGTCGCCGTCCTTGCGCGCCGCGAAGGCCTTCTTGATCGCGTCCTGGTGCGAACCCGAGAACGAGGTGTAGACGAGATCGCCCACATACGGATGGCGCGGATGCACCGGGATCTGGTTGCAATGCTCGACCGTCGCGCGGATCTCGTCGATGTTCGAGAAATCGAGCTCGGGCGAAACGCCCTGGGTGTAGAGGTTGAGCGCGACGTTCACGAGGTCGAGATTGCCGGTGCGCTCGCCATTGCCGAACAGGCAGCCCTCGATGCGCTCGGCCCCCGCCATCAGCGCCAGTTCGCCGGCCGCCGTGCCGGTGCCGCGGTCGTTGTGCGGATGCACGCACAGCACGATCGAATCGCGGCGCGCGAGGTTGCGGTGCATCCACTCGATCATGTCGGCAAAGATGTTCGGCGTGGAATGCTCGACCGTGGTGGGCAGGTTGACGATGCACTTGCGCTCTGGCGTCGGCGCCCAGACTTCCGTCACCGCGTCGACCACGCGCTTGGAGAACACGACGTCGGTGCCCGAGAACATTTCGGGCGAATACTGGAAGGTCCACTGCGTGTTCGGCTGCTTCGCGGCAAACTCGTTGAACATGCGCGCATGGCTGCTCGCGAGTTCGACGATCTGGTCTTCGTCCATGCCGAGCACCACGCGCCGCATCACGGGAGCCACCGCGTTGTAGAGGTGGACGATGGCGCGCGGCGCGCCCTGCAGCGATTCGAAGGTGCGCGCAATGAGGTGGTCGCGCGCCTGCGTCAGCACCTGGATCGTCACGTCGTCGGGAATGCGGTCTTCCTCGATGAGCTTGCGCACGAAGTCGAATTCGATCTGCGAGGCAGAGGGAAAGCCGACTTCGATTTCCTTGAAGCCGATCGCCACCAGCGTCTCGAACATGCGCATCTTGCGCGCGATGTCCATCGGCTCGACCAGCGCCTGGTTGCCATCGCGCAGGTCGGTCGACAGCCAGATCGGGGCCTTGGTCAGCACGGCATCGGGCCAGGTGCGGTCCTTGAGGCCGATCGGGGCGAATGCGCGGTATTTGGCTTGAGGTTGCTTCAGCATGTCGATTTCTCTGTGATGGTTGGAATCAACCAGCAACCCCAAAAACAAACGGCCCGTTGCTGGTGCGAACGGGCCGTGGTGAGGGATTTGCGCGTGCGCTACCGTCTCCGCCCGTGAGGGAGGGCTAGTAGGGCCAGCAGCGAAATCTTGGTCATGAGGGTTGTGAATGTAGCACAAGCCGGCTTCAGTTATGCAAGCCCCGCTCGTCGGGCTCTTCGGTCGAGGTGCTGATCACGCTCGCCTGCTGCCCCTTGGCCTTGCGCCACGCGTAGACCACATAGCCGCTCAGGCCATAGGCCACGAAGAGGCCGAAAAGCACCGTGGGCGGATGGATGTTGATGACCGCGATGCCGAGCGCGATGAGCACGATCACCACGAAGGGCACGCTCTTTTTCATCTGGACGTCCTTGAAGCTGTAGAACGGCGCATTGGTGACCATGGAAAGTCCGGCGTAGAGCGTGAACGCGAAGGTGATCCACGTGATCTGCGTCCACGAGAGATACAGCACCTCGCCGCCGCGCTTGCCCCACTCGGTCATGAGCCAGATGAAGCCGGCCACGAGCGCCGCCGCCGCCGGGGACGGCAGCCCCTGGAACCAGCGCTTGTCGACCACGCCGGTATTGACGTTGAAGCGCGCCAGCCGCAGCGCCGCGCAGGCGCAGTAGACGAAGGCCGCGATCCAGCCCCAGCGGCCCAGTCCCTTGAGCGACCATTCGTAGGCGATGAGCGCAGGAGCGGCGCCGAACGACACCATGTCGGACAGCGAATCCATCTGCTCGCCGAACGCGCTTTGCGTGTTGGTCATGCGGGCCACGCGGCCGTCCAGGCTGTCGAGGATCATTGCGGCGAACACGCCGATCGCCGCGAGGTCGAAACGCGCATTCATCGCCATCACGATCGAATAGAAGCCCCCGAACAGCGCAGCGAGCGTGAACAGGTTCGGCAGTATGTAGATGCCCTTGCGGCGCTTGCGCGGCGGCACTTCGTCGGGAACCGTGTCGTCATGCATTGAATTTGCCTCCGTCCCTCGTGGGCACTGCGCGAACAGCTATCCATCCGATAGCTTCCTGGTCTGTAAATCGCATGGGTTCGCAGTGTAGTTCAGGGGGGATGGTCCGCCCCCTCATGAAAAAAGGCCACCCCGGCGGGTGGCCCTCGGAAAACGGGTGCCGCGGCACCCGCTTCATTGGCGGATCAGTTGCGGGTCTGGTCGACCAGCTTGTTCTTCTTGATCCACGGCATCATCGCGCGCAGCTTCTCGCCGACGACTTCGATCTGATGCTCGGAGTTCAGGCGGCGGCGGCTGATCAGCGTGGGAGCGCCGGCAGCGTTTTCCAGCACGAAGCTCTTGGCGTATTCGCCGGTCTGGATGTCCTTGAGCACTTGCTTCATGACCTTCTTGGTCTCTTCGGTCACGATGCGCGGGCCCGTGACGTACTCGCCGTATTCGGCGTTGTTCGAGATCGAGTAGTTCATGTTGGCGATGCCGCCTTCATAGATCAGGTCGACGATCAGCTTGAGCTCGTGCAGGCATTCGAAGTACGCCATTTCGGGCGCGTAGCCGGCTTCCACCAGCGTCTCGAAACCGGCCTTGATCAGCTCGACCGTGCCGCCGCACAGAACCGCCTGTTCGCCGAACAGGTCGGTCTCGGTTTCTTCGCGGAAGTTGGTCTCGATGATGCCGGCCTTGCCGCCGCCGTTGGCGGTGGCGTAGCTCAGCGCGAGGTCGCGCGCCTTGCCGCTCTTGTCCTGGTGCACAGCCACGAGGTGGGGCACGCCGCCGCCTTGCGTGTAGGTGCTGCGCACGGTGTGGCCGGGGGCCTTGGGAGCGACCATCCACACGTCGAGGTCGGCGCGCGGCTGCACGAAGCCGTAGTGCACGTTGAAGCCGTGCGCGAAGACCAGCGAAGCGCCTTCCTTGATGTTCGGTGCCACGTCGTTCTTGTAGACGCTGGCGATCTGCTCGTCGGGCAGCAGGATCATGACCACGTCGGCGGCCTTCACGGCGTCGGCCACTTCGGCGACCTTGAGGCCGGCCTTCTCGACCTTGGGCCAGGAGGCGCCGCCCTTGCGCAGGCCGACCACGACCTTGACGCCGCTGTCGTTCAGGTTCTGCGCATGCGCATGGCCTTGCGAGCCGTAACCGATGATTGCGACCGTCTTGCCCTTGATGAGGCTGAGGTCGGCGTCCTTGTCGTAGTAAACCTTCATGATGCGTCTTTCCTATTTAATCTCTGGCACCCCCTGCGCAGGGGTGCGTTCACTCACAGTTGGCCGGAGGGATTCCGGTCCTTCATTTGCTGGTTGATGGACACGAGGTTGTCGTGAATGCGGAACAGCAGGATCAGCAATTCGCTGTAGACGCGAACCATGATCGCGCCAAAAATCAGGATCGCGAAGCCGGTAAGAATGCCTCTGAAGCCGCCGCTGAAGAGCGCGCCCACGCCGGAAATCAATACCACCAGCAATCCCAGGAAATACAGTATCCGGATGACGATCGGGGTGACCATCTTCTCGAAGCCCAGCAAGTCTTGCATTACCTTCTCCTCGTGCCTTGGTTTAGAACAGTGGAACTGAGGGGATCTTCACCCCCTACACGCGCAGGATGCGCTCGCCGCGCCCGATGCCGCTGGCACCGGTGCGGACAGTCTCGAGGATAGCGCTACGGTCGATCGCTTCCAGGAAAGCGTCGTTCTTGCCGTGGTCGCCGGTGAGTTCGATGGTGTAGCTCTTGTCCGTGACGTCGATGATGCGGCCGCGGAAGATCTCGGCCATGCGCATCATTTCCTCGCGCTCCTTGCCGACTGCGCGCACCTTCACCATCATGAGCTCGCGCTCCGTATACGCGCCTTCGGTCAGGTCGACGACCTTCACCACTTCGATCAGCCGGTTGAGATGCTTGGTGATCTGTTCGATCACGTCGTCGGAGCCGGCGGTGACGATGGTCATGCGCGAGAGGCTCGCGTCCTCGGTCGGCGCGACGGTCAGCGATTCGATGTTGTAGCCGCGGGCCGAGAACAGGCCCACCACGCGGGAAAGAGCACCCGGCTCGTTTTCCAGCAGCACTGCAATGATGTGTTTCATGTTTGCGTGACTCCTCTTTTCGCCTGCGCGGAAGCTTTCGCTTTCGCCGCCCTCCCCCGCGCACGGTAATGCGCAGGCTCGGCGGGCAATAGATTCGTCAGTAAAGGGTTAAAAGCAAATGCGCCGCAGACCGGTCAGAGGTCTTCGGAGCCCAGCAGCATCTCGGTGATGCCCATGCCGGCCTTGACCATCGGGAACACGTTCTCGGTGGGGTCGGTGCGGAAGTCCATGAACACCGTGCGGTCCTTGAGCTTGCGTGCTTCGCGCAGCGCCGGCTCCACGTCCTGTGGACGTTCGATCAGCATGCCGACGTGCCCGTAGGCCTCGGCCAGCTTCACGAAATTGGGCAGCGCATCCATGTAGCTGTGGCTATAGCGGCCGGAGTATTCGATCTCCTGCCACTGGCGCACCATGCCCAGGTAGCGGTTGTTGAGCGAGCAGATCTTGATCGGCGTGTTGTACTGCAGGCAGGTGGAGAGCTCCTGGATGCACATCTGCACCGAGCCTTCGCCGGTGATGGTGAACACTTCCGAATCGGGCTTGGCGAGCTTGATGCCCATGGCGTACGGAATGCCCACGCCCATGGTGCCCAGGCCACCCGAATTGATCCAGCGGCGCGGCTCGTCGAAGCGGTAGTACTGCGCCGCCCACATCTGGTGCTGGCCCACGTCCGAGGTGATGTACGCGTCGGCGTCCTTGGTCATGTTCCAGAGCGTTTCGACCACGTACTGCGGCTTGATCACGTCCTTGTTGCCGCGGTCGTACTTGAGGCAGTCGCGCGAGCGCCAGGCCTCGATGGTCTTCCACCAGTCGGCCAGCGCGCCGGCGTCGGGCTTGGTGGTGCTCTCGCGGATCATCGAGATCAGCTCGGTGAGCACGTCCTTCACGTCGCCGACGATCGGGATGTCGACCTTCACGCGCTTGGAGATGCTCGACGGATCGATGTCGACGTGGATGATCTTGCGTTCGTTCGTCGCGAAGTGCTTGGGATTGCCGATCACGCGGTCATCGAAGCGCGCGCCCACGGCCAGCAGCACGTCGCAGTTCTGCATGGCGTTGTTGGCTTCGATGGTGCCGTGCATGCCCAGCATGCCCAGGAACTTGCGGTCGCTCGCCGGATAGGCGCCCAGGCCCATCAGCGTATTGGTGACCGGGTAGCCGAGCATGTCGACCAGCGTGCGCAGTTCGTTGCAGGCGTTGCCCAGCAGCACGCCGCCGCCCGTGTAGATGTAGGGGCGCTTGGCGTTCAGCAGCAGCTGCAGCGCCTTGCGGATCTGACCGCCGTGGCCCTTGCGCACCGGGTTGTACGAGCGCATCTCGACCTTGTCGGGATAGCCGGCATACGGGGTCTTCTTGAAGGAAACGTCCTTGGGCACGTCCACCACCACCGGGCCGGGGCGGCCGCTGCGTGCGATGTGGAAGGCCTTTTTCATCGTCATGGCCAGATCCTTCGGATCCTTGACGAGGAAGTTGTGCTTCACGATGGGGCGGGTGATGCCCACGGTGTCGCATTCCTGGAAGGCGTCCAGGCCGATGGCGGCGGTGGGTACCTGGCCCGAGATGATCACCATCGGGATCGAGTCCATGTACGCCGTGGCGATGCCGGTGACGGCATTCGTGAGGCCGGGGCCCGAGGTAACCAGCGCCACGCCGACCTCGCCGGTGGCGCGCGCATAGCCGTCGCCGCGTGGACGGCTGCCTGCTCGTGGCGCACCAGCACGTGCTGGATGGTGTCCTGCTTGTAGAACGCGTCGTAGATGTACAGAACCGCGCCGCCGGGATAGCCCCAGATGTACTGGACGCCTTCGGCCTGCAGTGCCTTGACCAGCACTTCAGCGCCCATGAGTTCTTGCGTTGGGTTGCCGGCGCCAGAGGACGCGGCTGCTGCGGAAGCGAGTTCCGCCTTCGAGATTTCCATGATCAACCTTTGGAGTTTTTTCGGGAACGAAAAACCTTGGGTGCCCCTTGCCAGCCCTTGTGGGGCCGCGCCAGGACTTGAGGCCAAAGCCATGAGCGGACTGATGTTCCGCCGGACCTTGACCCGTTTGCCTTTTGACTTGCAGCGCGGATTATGACATTGATGAGCCAGCCGCCGCGCAAAAAACCCGGTGAAAAGGCACCGGGGCATAATCCGCGGCAGAAAAACATAAGCGCTTCCCGACATCCATTCCCCACGCGGCGCCCCCCGGCGCCCCCTCTCGCTTGGCCACTGAACAAGAACTTTCCGACTTTCTGAAGAGCGTCGAACGGCGCGCTTTCAAGCGCTCGGTCTACCACGTGCGGGACGAGGAAGCCGCGCTCGACATCGTGCAGGACAGCATGATGAAGCTGGCGCAGCACTACGGCGACAAGCCGCCGGAAGAGCTGCCGATGCTGTTCCAGCGCATTCTTTCGAATTGCACCCTCGACTGGTTCCGCCGTCAGAAGACCCGCCGCGCCCTGTTCTCCAACCTCGGCGACTTCGAATCTGCCGGAGACGACGGAGATTTCGATCTGCTGGAGAACTTCGTCTCGCCAACCGACTCCAGAGAAACGGAGAGTGCCGAGGACACGACCCGCCGCGCCCAGATCTTCCACGAGATCGAAGAACAGATCGCGGCTTTGCCAGGTCGTCAACGCGAGGCTTTCCTGATGCGTTACTGGGAAGAAATGGATGTGGCGGAGACGGCCGCTGCAATGGGCTGCTCCGAAGGCAGCGTCAAAACCCATTGTTCGCGGGCCGTGCACGCCCTGAGCAAGGCGCTCAAAGCCAAGGGAATTTCGCTATGAACACTAAGGTTCCAACCTCTTCTTTTGCTGCCGAGGATCAATTCGGCCGGCGCATCGCTGCGCGGCTGTCCGAGGGCAACCAGGAGCTACCGCACGACATCGGCGAGCGGCTGCGGGTCGCGCGCGCGCAAGCCGTCGCCATGCGCAAGCAGGCACCCCAGCTGCGGGCGGCCTCGACGGTCATGCAGTCCGGCCATGTGGCAACGATGGGCGGCGGCTGGTGGACCCGCATCGGCTCGGTGGTGCCCCTGCTTGCACTGGCTGCAGGGCTGATCACCATCAGCGTGATGCAGGACGAGGACCGGGCGAGCGAATTGGCCGAAGTCGATTCCGCCCTGCTGACGGACGATCTTCCCCCTGCCGCCTACACCGACCCTGGTTTTGCCCAGTTTCTCAAGGTCAAGGCGGATGGCGCTTCCGACTGAGTCATTTCTCTGTTGAACGAATGCGACGCCCTCCCGTTTCCCGCACCGATACGCCTCGCCCGCTGCGCCCGCCAACGTCGGGCGCTGTCATTTGGGCGGGTGTCCTTGCCGCCGCGTTGTTCGGCCTGACGCTCGCCAGCGCCCAGACGCATTCGGAGCAGCCGCTCAAATCCGCCGGCAGCGGCGCACAGGCGGCGGGTTCGCCGCCATCCGCCTCGAAAACCGCCCCGGCCACCCGGCCGTACTGGAGCGAACTCAGCGCGAAGCAGCAGCAGGCGCTGCGGCCGCTCGCGCCGCACTGGCACGCCCTGAACCCGGGGCACAAGCGCAAATGGCTGGCACTGTCACGCAACTACGCGAACATGTCGGCCGATGACCAAGCCACCTTGCACAGCCGAATGATCGAATGGGCCGCCCTGAGCAATCAGCAGCGGGCCCAGGCGCGCCTCAACTTTGCCGAGGTGAAACGCGTCCCTGCCGACGAACGCAAGGCCAAGTGGGAGGAGTACCAGGCCCTGAGCGAGGAAGAAAAGCGCCGGCTGGCGGAGCGCGCGCCCGCCAAGCCGCGCGGCGCTGCCATTCCGGTGCGCCCGGTTCCTGCGCAGAAGCTGGTGACGGTGCCGGCCGTGACGCCGGCGGGGCAGCACACCCCCCGCAT
The DNA here is from genome assembly GCF_041154435.1 of Variovorax sp. V116. Taxonomy (NCBI): domain Bacteria; kingdom Pseudomonadati; phylum Pseudomonadota; class Betaproteobacteria; order Burkholderiales; family Comamonadaceae; genus Variovorax; species Variovorax sp. V116. The sequence goes on along the minus strand of NZ_AP028661.1, from coordinate 2,453,799 downwards.
CATGCTGGCCCCGCCTGCCGCTTCCGTGCCAGCCACGGTGCCCGCCGCCATCATGGTGGCGTCCCCGCCGGAACGCATCCCGTCCGCCGTCTCCGCGCCCTCCCCATCCGCCACCATGTCGCAGCCGACTCCGGCCGAGGCCCAGGTACCCATGCCATCATCGGCGGCCGCCCCGGTTTCGCCGCCATCGTCGCCATCACCGTCCGCCTCCAACCCTGCAGGCCGTGGCGCCGAGCAGCCCTTGCCCCCCTGATTCCCAAGGTTTCGATGGCTTCAAATTCTTCCGAGTTCTCGGAATCGAATCCCTCTTCATCGCTCGCAGATACCCCCTCCAGCGCTCCTCTTCTGATAGTGCCCGGCCTGTGGCGGCGAATGGCATGCTGGCTGTATGAAGGCATGCTGCTGTTCGCCGTGGTGTTCGTTGCGGGCTGGCTGTTCAGCACGCTCGGCCAGATGCGGGACGCCATGGATTCCCGCCGGCACCTGCTCCAGGCCTTCCTGTTCGTGGTGTTCGGCGTCTATTTCGTCTGGTTCTGGACCCGGGGCCAGACGCTGGCCATGAAGACCTGGAACATCCGCATCGTCGATGCGCACGGACGCCCGCTCACCCAGGCCCGCGCGCTCCTGCGCTACCTGCTCAGCTGGATCTGGTTCCTGCCGCCGCTGGCCGCCATCGCGCCTTTCAAGCTTTCGGGCGGAGAATCCACGGTGCTGATCTTCGGATGGGTCGCCGTCTGGGCATTGCTGGCGCGCTTTCACCCCGAGCGCCAGTTCTGGCACGACGCCTGGGCCGGTACGCGGCTCATAACCTCCAAGCCGATGAGCCGCCGATGAGTGCCCTGCCCAAGCTTCCCGACCCCGCCGTGAACCCGCAAAAGGCCCGCAAGGGCCTCGAGCGCGTGTGGCATGCCACCCTGATCTCGCTGCACGGCCTTCGCGCGGGCTGGAGCGAGCCGGCGTTCCGCCAGGAAGCCATCATGGCCGTCGTGATGATCCCGGCGGCCTTCTGGCTCGGCCGCAGCTGGGTCGAAGTGGCCCTGCTCGCCGGCAGCGCCATCCTCGTGATGATCGTCGAGCTGCTCAACACCGCAGTCGAAGCCGCCATCGACCGCATCGGCCCCGAATGGCACGACCTCTCCAAGCGCGCCAAGGACATGGGCAGCGCCGCCGTGCTGCTGTCGCTCACCCTGTGCGGCGGCATCTGGCTGGCGGCGCTGTGGCATCGCTTCGCGTCATGAAGATGCCCGCCGCACGAGGCATGATGGCGGCATGAATCCTGAATTTTCGATCTGTGTGTATTGCGGTTCGCGACCCGGCGAGCGAGTCGAGTTTTCCAAGGCCGCGGAAGCGGTCGGCCAGTGGATCGGCGCGCACCGCGGCCAGCTGGTCTACGGCGGCGGACGCACCGGCCTGATGGGCACGGTGGCCGAGGCCACCCGCAACGCCGGCGGCCGCGTGGTCGGCATCATTCCCAAGGCGCTGGTCGACCGGGAACTGGCCAATCCCCTGTGCGACGAGCTCCACGTGGTCGACACCATGCACGAGCGCAAGGCCATGATGGGCGAGCGCGCCGACGCCTTCGTCGCGCTGCCGGGCGGCATTGGCACCTTCGAGGAACTGTTCGAGATCTGGACCTGGCGCCAGCTCGGCTACCACGACAAGCCCACCGGCATCCTCAATACCGCCGGCTACTACGACGGCCTGCTGGGCTTCCTGGCGCACAGCGTGCGCGAGGGCTTCATGGGCGATTGGCAGATGGAACTGATCCGCACCGGCACCAACCCCACCGAACTGCTCAGCGCGCTGCGCGCCGAGGTGCCCCTGCACCCCCGCAACGACCGGCTGGCCGAAAACCTGTAGCGCGCTTCCCGGAGCGGGCCTTTTTCAGACGGCGTTCTCGTTTTCCTCGCCGGTGCGGATGCGCACGATGCGCTCCACGCCGGTGACGAAGATCTTTCCGTCGCCGATCTTGCCGGTGCGCGCGGAATTGACGATGGCTTCGATGCAGCGCTCCACGTCGCCTTCGTTGACGACCACTTCCACCTTCATCTTCGGCAGGAAGTCGACCACGTATTCCGCACCACGATAGAGCTCGGTGTGCCCCTTCTGGCGTCCGAAGCCCTTGACCTCGGTCACTGTGAGGCCGGTAACGCCCACCTCAGCCAGGGCTTCGCGTACGTCCTCGAGCTTGAAGGGTTTGACGATGGCGGTGATCTGCTTCATGGTTTTTGCGCTCCGGCGGTTTCGTTGAACTTGCTGGTGATAGGGTAACGCCAATCCTTGCCGAAACTCCGGTGGGTCACCCGAATGCCCACAGGCGCCTGGCGCCGCTTGTATTCATTGATCTTGATGAGCCGCGCAACCCGCTCGACCACCGCGCGCTCGTAGCCGGCGGCGATGATCTCGTCGATGCCCTCGTCGTCCTGCATGTAGCGTGCCAGGATGCCGTCGAGGATGTCGTAGGGCGGCAGGCTGTCCTGGTCGGTCTGGTCAGGCCGCAGCTCGGCGCTCGGGGGCCGCGTGATGATCCGGTCGGGAATCGGCGAGGCGCCGGTGCCGTACGGGTCGTGCGCATTGCGCCAGCGGGCCAGCGCGAACACCGTGGTCTTCAGCAGGTCCTTGATGACCGCGAAGCCGCCCGCCATGTCGCCATAGAGCGTGCAGTAGCCGGTGGCCATCTCGCTCTTGTTGCCGGTGGTGAGAACGATCGAGCCGAACTTGTTCGACAGCGCCATCAGCAGCGTGCCGCGGATGCGGGCCTGGATGTTCTCCTCCGCCGTGTCCTCGGGCAGGCCCTTGAACTCATCAGCGAGTGCGCCCTTGAACGACTCGAAGGTGTGCTTGATCGAGATCTCGTCGTAGCGCACGCCCAGGCGGGTGGCCATTTCGCGCGCGTCGATCCAGCTGATGTCGGCGGTGTAGGGCGAAGGCATCATGACGGCGCGCACCTTGTCCTTGCCGAGTGCATCGACCGCGATGGCAAGCACCAATGCGGAGTCGATGCCGCCCGAGAGCCCCAGGATGGCGCCAGGAAAGCCGTTCTTGCCGATGTAGTCGCGCACGCCCAGTACCAGTGCATCCCACAGCTGGGCTTCCGCTTCGCGCGGCGCAGCGATGGCCGAAGGCGCCGCCACCACTTCCACGCCCTGGGGCGAGCGCTCCATCTGCATGAAGACCAGGCTCTCCTTGAAACTCTCGGCCTGCATGGCCAGCGCGCCATCGGCCTGCAGCGCAAAGGAGGCGCCATCGAAGACCACTTCGTCCTGCCCGCCCACCAGGTGCGCATAGACCAGCGGCAGCCCGACGGCGCGCGCCCGGTCGGCCATCCGCGCCACGCGCTCGCCTTCCTTGCCGACGTGGTACGGCGACGCGTTGATGACGGCCAGCACTTCGGCACCCGCCGCGCGGGCCAGTTCGGCCGGTTCGTCGAACCAGGCGTCCTCGCAGATCAGCACGCCCACCGAGACGCCGCCGGCCTCGAACACGCAGGTGCCCTGCCCCGGCGTGAAATAGCGGCGCTCGTCGAACACCTGGTAATTCGGCAGCTCGCGCTTGGCGTAGGTTTCGAGGATGCGGCCTTCCTTGATCACGCTGGCGGCGTTGTAGCGCATCTGCACTGCCACCGAGCGGCTGCGCAGGCTGCCGCCGGTCGGATGCCCCACCACCACGACCATGTCTTTGAGATCGGCCAGTGCGGCGGCAATGCCTTTCACGGCATCATCGCAAGCTTCGGTGAAGGCGGGACGCAGGAAAAGATCCTCTGCCGCATAGCCGGCGATCGAGAGTTCGGGCGTCAGCAGAAGGCGTGCACCTTGGGCGTGGGCCTGGCGCGCGGCATCGACGATTTTCCTGGCGTTGCCGGCGAGGTCGCCCACCACAAAATTGAGTTGCGCGATGGCGAGCTTGAGCGTCATACGGAAGGAAGAAAAAGGCTTGAACGATTATGTCATTCGGGTGGTGGCGTCGCTGTCGGACCTGGACCCGAAAGCATGGAACGCCCTCCTCGCGGCCGAGGCGCAGCCCTCGCCCTTCATGCGCCATGAATACCTTTCGGCATTGCACGACAGCGGCAGCGCCTCGCCCGAAAGCGGCTGGATGCCGCAGTTCATCACCCTGTGGCGCGGCGAGGAACTGCGGGCGGCCTGCCCGGCCTACATCAAGACCCACTCCTATGGCGAATATGTCTTCGACTGGGCCTGGGCCAACGCCTACGAGCAGCATGGGCTTGCCTACTATCCCAAGGCGGTGGTGGCCGTGCCGTTCACGCCGGTGCCCGGCGCACGCCTGCTGGCGCGCGATGCGCAGGACCGCACGCTGCTGGTGCAGGCACTGGTGGCCTGGTGCAGGAAGGAAGAACTGTCGTCGCTGCATCTGTTGTTCGGCGCGGACGCCGACATTGCCGCCTGCACCGAAGCGGGCCTGATGCTGCGCAACACGGTGCAGTTCCACTGGACGAATGCCGCCCCGGGGGAATCAGGCGAGACAGCCGGCTACGCGGACTTCGAAGCCTTTCTTGCCAGCCTGTCGCACGACAAGCGCAAGAAGATCCGGCAGGAGCGCCGCAAGGTGGCCGAGGCCGGCGTGACCTTTCGCTGGTCGCGCGGCGCAGACATCGCCCGGTCGGATTGGGATTTCTTCTACCGCTGCTATGCGCGCACCTACCGCGAGCATGGCAACCCGCCCTATCTTTCGCGCGACTTCTTCCAGCGCATGGCCGACACCATGCCCGAAGCCTGGCTGCTGTTCGTCGCCGAGCGCGGAGGAAAGCCCATCGCGGCGAGCCTGATCGCGCTGTCCACCCACGGGGACGACGCGCTGGTGGCCTATGGCCGCTACTGGGGCGCCGTGGAGCGCGTCGACTGCCTGCATTTCGAGGCCTGCTACTACCAGCCGCTGGCCTGGTGCATTGCCCACGGCGCCCGGCGCTTCGAAGGCGGGGCGCAGGGCGAGCACAAGATGGCGCGCGCATTGATGCCGGTGAAGACCACCAGCGCGCACTGGCTCGCGCACCCCGGCTTCGCCGACGCGGTCGAACGTTTTCTCGAGCGCGAGGGCGAAGGCATCGAGAACTACATGGACCACCTGGGCGAACGCAGCCCCTTCAAGGCCGGCTGAGCAGCCGGCCGCGAACACCCGGGAAGCCGCTTACTTCTTGTAGGCGGCGATGCCGTCGACGATTTCCTTCTTGGCCGCGTCGATACCTTCCCAGCCCAGCACCTTGACCCACTTGCCGGCTTCCAGGTCCTTGTAGTGCTCGAAGAAGTGGCTGATGGCCTTCAGGCGCATCGGGTTCACGTCGTCGACCGACTTCCAGTGGCTGTAGATCGGCAGCACCTTGTCGGTGGGCACGGCCAGCACCTTGCCGTCGACGCCGGCTTCGTCCTCCATCATCAGGATGCCCAGGGGGCGGCAGGGCACGACCACGCCCGGCAGCAGCGGGTACGGCGCGATCACCAGCACATCGACCGGGTCGCCGTCGCCGGAGAGGGTCTGCGGCACGTAGCCGTAGTTGGCCGGGTAGTACATCGCCGTCGTCATGAAGCGGTCGACGAAGATCGCGCCCGATTCCTTGTCGACTTCGTACTTGATCGGGTCGGCATTCATCGGGATTTCGATCACGACATTGAAGGCGTCGGGGATGTTCTTGCCGGGGGAGACTTTGTCGAAGGACATGACGTTTTCGAGTAGTTGAAAAGTATGAGGGGAGATGGGGACAAACCCGGAGTTTACTTTCCGTGTCACGGCCCGGTCGCACGCGTTCTTGTTTTTGCCTGTAAATTGCACCCGTTGGCCAATCGGCTCCGCACCTCGGTGCTGCGAGCTTCGAGGAAGCAACGCGACGGAAAACCTGGGTCCCGTACGCGTTGCGCGCAGGACCCATGCTGTCCGTCTCCACTAGTCACAACGAACGAATGGAGAAGCAAAGCATGATCGGCAACACCCCCCTGATACTCGCCATCGTCTGCGGCCTCGTGGCCGTCGGCTACGGTTTCTGGGCCCGAAGTTGGATTCTCGCCAAGGACCCGGGCAACGCGCGGATGCAGGAAATCGCGGCCGCCATCCAGGCCGGCGCATCGGCCTACCTCGCCAAGCAGTACACCACCATCGCGGTGGTCGGCGTGGTCCTGGCCATTCTCATCGGCATCTTCCTGGACGCGACCACGGCCATCGGCTTCGTGGTGGGCGCGGTGCTTTCGGGCGCCTGCGGGTTCATCGGCATGAACGTGTCGGTGCGCGCCAACGTGCGCACCGCGCAGGCGGCCACGCAAGGCATCGGCCCGGCGCTGGACGTCGCATTCCGCGGCGGCGCCATCACGGGCATGCTGGTGGTGGGGCTGGGCCTCCTGGGCGTCTCGGTCTTCTACTGGTTCCTGGCGGGCAACGGCAACCTCACGCCGGACCGCAGCCTCTCGGCCATCCTCAATCCGCTGATCGGCTTTGCCTTCGGCTCCTCGCTGATCTCGATCTTCGCGCGGCTGGGCGGCGGCATCTTCACCAAGGGCGCCGACGTGGGCGCCGACCTGGTGGGCAAGGTCGAGGCCGGTATTCCGGAAGACGACCCGCGCAACCCGGCGGTGATTGCCGACAACGTGGGCGACAACGTCGGCGACTGCGCCGGCATGGCGGCCGACCTGTTCGAGACCTATGCCGTCACGCTGATCGCCACCATGGTGCTGGGCGCGCTGATGGTCACGGCGGCGCCGCTCAATGCGGTGCTCTATCCGCTGGCACTGGGCGGCGTGTCGATCATCGCGTCGATCATCGGCTGCTTCTTCGTCAAGGCCTCGCCGGGCATGACCAACGTGATGCCGGCGCTCTACAAGGGGCTGGCGGTGGCGGGCCTCCTGTCGCTGATCGCGTTCTGGTTCGTCACGAGCTGGCTCATCCCCGACAACGCCATTGCCCCGAGCGGCAGCCAGCTCAAGCTGTTCGGCGCCTGCTTCGTGGGCCTGGCGCTCACGGCCGCGCTGGTGTGGATCACCGAGTACTACACCGGCACGCAGTACAAGCCGGTGCAGCACATCGCGCAGGCTTCCACCACGGGCCACGGCACCAACATCATCGCGGGCCTGGGCGTCTCGATGCGTTCGACGGCATGGCCGGTGATCTGCGTCTGCGTGGCCATCATGGCCTCATATGCGCTCGCCGGGCTGTTCGGCATTGCGGTGGCCGCCACGGCCATGCTGAGCATGGCGGGCATCGTGGTGGCGCTCGACGCCTACGGTCCCATCACCGACAACGCCGGCGGCATCGCCGAGATGAGCGAGCTGCCCGACAGCGTGCGCGCCGTGACCGACCCGCTCGATGCCGTGGGCAACACCACCAAGGCCGTGACCAAGGGCTACGCGATCGGCTCGGCCGGCCTCGCCTCGCTGGTGCTCTTTGCCGACTACACCCACAAGCTGGAGAGCTTCGGGCTGAACATCAGCTTCAACCTGAGCGACCCGATGGTGATCGTCGGCCTGTTCATCGGCGGGCTGATTCCCTACCTGTTCGGCGCCATGGCCATGGAGGCCGTGGGCCGGGCGGCCGGCGCGGTGGTCGAGGAGGTGCGCCGGCAGTTCCGCGAGATCCCCGGCATCATGGAAGGCACCGGCAAGCCCGAGTACGGCAAGGCCGTGGGCATGCTGACCGGCGCGGCCATCAAGGAAATGATGATCCCCTCGCTGCTGCCGGTGGTGGTGCCGATCCTGGTCGGGCTGGTGCTCGGGCCCAAGGCGCTGGGCGGCCTGCTGATGGGCACCATCGTGACCGGCCTGTTCGTCGCCATCTCGATGTGCACGGGCGGCGGCGCATGGGACAACGCCAAGAAGTACATCGAGGACGGCCACCACGGCGGCAAGGGCTCCGAGGCGCACAAGGCGGCCGTCACCGGCGACACCGTGGGCGACCCCTACAAGGACACGGCCGGCCCGGCGGTGAATCCGCTGATCAAGATCATCAACATCGTGGCGCTGCTGATCGTGCCGCTGGTGGTCAAGTTCCATGCCGGCGATGCGGCCGCGGCCGTGCCGCACAAGGTCGAGATGCCTCCGGCAGCGACCGCGCCGGCCGCCGCTGCCCAGCCCTCCGCGCCCGCAGCGCCGGTGGCGGCAGTGGCCTCCGGCACCGTGGCAGCCGCCGACGCCGCGGCCGTGAAGGTCGAGAACGGCGTGGTGAAGTTCTACTTCGAGAGCGGCAAGGCCGAGGTCGCGCCCAATGCCAAGGAAGCACTGGCCGATGTCATCAAGGCCGTGCAGAGCGGCAGCGTGCTGCTCGTGAGCGGCTACCACGATGCAAGCGGCGATCCGGCCAAGAACGCCGAGCTCGCCAAGCAGCGCGCCGTGGCCGTGGGCGATGCGCTCAAGGCCGCCGGCGCCCCCGCGGACAAGATCGAGCTTGCCAAGCCCGAGCAGACCCAGGCGGACGGGCCCGCGAGCGAAGCCCGCCGCGTCGAAGTGAAGGTCAAGGCCTGATGCCCATCACGGAAAGACTCGAGGCCTTCATTGCCGCCGTGGAAAGCGGTGCGCACGCCCAGGCCATCGAGGACTATTACACCGAGGACGCGACCATGCGCGAGAACCAGGCCGAGCCCCGGCGCGGCCGCAGCGCGCTGGTTGCGCGCGAGCAGGCGACGCTGGACCGCACCGCCTCGGTGGTTTCGACCTGCGTGCGCCCGGTGTTCGTGAACGGCGACCACGTGGTGATCCGCTGGGTCTTCGATTTCCGCTTCAAGGACGGCAAGGCCATGCGCATGGAAGAACTCGCCTGGCAGCGCTGGGAGGGCGAGCGCATCGCCCAGGAAGAGTTCTTCTACGATCCGGCGCAGGCCAGGCCCACCTGACGCTCTTTGCTAGCTGGTACTACCTGGCGCTCTCCGCCGCCACCGCGCGCACCAGGCGCGTGGCCGGCGGCACCAGCTGGCCGAGCTCACCCACCCGGTCCTGTTCGATGGCCTGCAGCACCAGTTCGTTGATGCCGCCCACCACGGTCATCGCCATTTCGCTCGTCAGGTGCGCCGCGGGGCCGTTGTTGATGGCCGCCTGGATGAAGCCGGCGATTTCGCCGTTCACCCGGCGCCGCGCCGCCAGCCCCGGCATGCCCAGGCCGAGGATCTCGACGAACAGTGTGCGCAGCAGCGCCGGATCCTGCGCAAGGTAGTCGAAATACGCGGTGATCGCCCGCTCCACCTGCGCATGCCAGGGCTGGGCCGGATCGAAGGCTTCGCTCACCGCGCGCAGCGCCAGCTTGCTGGCTGCCTCGTACAGCGCGATCAGGCACTCCGACTTGGTCGTGAAATGCTCGTAGAAGGTGCGGCGCGACACGGCGGCCTCGCGCACGATGTCGGCAATGGTGGTGTCCGCGTAGCCCTTGGCGGCCACGGCGCGCGCCATGCCTTCCAGCAGCCGGGCGTAGTGCTCGTGGGCCGGCTCTGCGGAGGCGGCCTCAAGGGCTGGTTTTTCAGTCGCGATGCTCATGGAAAAGACATTGTCCTCCGCATTGGTACTTGACGGTACCAGCCGTGGCGCGCACCATTCCAGGAAATTGGTACGAATGTGTACCGCATCGCATTTTCCAAGGAACATCCGCCATGGCCGACCTTGTCGTGCGCCGCCTTCTGATCGACCTGCAAACGCCGTTCGGCCGCAACTGGTGCGGCGGCAACGCATTCTCCACCGCCTTTTTCAATGCGCTGTCGATGAGCTTTCCGTTCGGCGAGCAGTTCTTCATCGATGCCGTGCGCGACGCCGCGGCCACGCTGCCGGCGCAAGCACAGGAAGCGCTTCGCGCCGACGTGCGCGGCTTCATCGGCCAGGAGGCTACGCACCGGCGCATTCATTCGCTTTTCAACACCCACCTGCAGGACCAGGGCCTGGTGGACGGTTGGACTCCCCGCGCCGCCAGGCGCATGCAGTTGCTGGAGGGCGCCGATCCGCGCCATGCGCTGGCAGCCACCGCAGCCACGGAGCACTTCACCGCCATGTTCGCCGAATGGCTGCTCGCCCACCCCCAGGTGCTCGACGGCGCCGAGCCGCGGCTGCGCACCATGTGGCTCTGGCACAGCGCCGAAGAGCTGGAGCACAAGGCCGTGGCGTTCGACATCTACCAGGCTGCGCAAGGGTCCGACGCCTGGCGCAGGCGCTGGTTCCGGCGCGTGACGCTGATGTTCCTGGGCGACCTCATGCGCCAGACCGCCGACAACCTGCGCCGCGAAGGCCAGCTGTGGAAATGGGCGACCTGGAAGAGCGCCGCGCGCATCCTGCTTGGCAAAGGCGGCCTGCTCAGAGGCAACCGGCAGGCCTGGCGCAGCTACTTTCGCGCCGATTTCCATCCGGCGCAGCAGGACAGCAGCCTGTCGGCACGCTGGCTCGAGAACAACCGCGCACACTACACGGCGGTAGGCGCGGCGGCCGAGGCTCTTCAGTAGAAACTGGCCCTGTGGCTGGGGGGAGTGGCGGCGGCCCGCTGTTCGGGGCGCATTGCCAGGTCGTGCAGGGTGTCGAAGTCCGAAGGGGCATCCGGAATGCGCATCACGGTTTCCTGCTCGGTCAGCGAGGCCACCCAGAGGCCCGCGGCCGAGTCGGCGGGCTCGTCGTTGGCAAAGGTGCCGTCGCGGATGTAGAGGGTTTCGCCGTCGGGGCGTTCGGCGTGCAATTCGATCAGGCGCGAAATCGAAAAGTTGTAGGTCACCAGCTTTTCACGCGTCAGGCGGTCCTTGCCGCCGCAATTGAACGAGCCTTCCGCAGCAATGACGATGCAGGAGCCCTCCACGCCCTCGTCGACATGGCTTCCGGTGCGCCAGACGGCGTTCGGAAGGCGCGCGCGCACCTTGTCGATCACCAGGTCGCGCTGCTTGTTGAGGCTGCCCAGCGGCGGAACCAGCGAGCGCAATTGGCGCAGGCGCTCCGCAAAGATGTTGTCCATGAGGAATTCCACATGGTGCGTCGCACTGCCGGAGGAACGCTTGACCACCTGCATGACCACGTGGCGCGACTTGTTCATTGCAGATTCCTTCCGCAAATCGCCCGGCGCTGGGCGTTATTGCACATACACAAAATCATTTGCCGTCGACTACAAATTAGAACTTTTGACTAACGCAATAAATGCATCAATTGTGTCTAACTGTATATCTATTGCAGGCGATTTGGAAAGAAAATCTGCAATTCTCACGCTCGGGCATGTCGCCAAGGCGTCGCGCCGCCATGCTAGGCCCGCGAGTCCGGCTTATTCGAGCGATTCGTCGAGCGCCTTGCACGAGGGCGCGCAAACGGTCTGGGACTTGCCCAGCACCTGGCGGGTGCGCAATTGCGACCGTACGCGGTGCTTTCCGCACATGAAGCAGGACATGGTCGCCCCGCTGAACGACGCCGAAGCGCGGAACGGCGAGCCCGGTGCCTTCGATTTGTAACGCAGGCCATCGGCCACAACGGCGGTCTTGACCTCAGCTTTGGCCATCGGCTTTGTCCTTTTTCGGTTCGGTGTTGCGCATGGCGCGTGCAATGGCTTCTCTCGCGCTGACTTCGGCCGCAAGCGCCGTGTCGAGCGCCGAGCGGCAGAGGCCGGCATGTTGGTAATTGAGGTTTTCGTAGACCTCGGCGGCGGCAGGATAGGCGTCCAGCAGACGCCCCAGGTCGGCGCCCGGCTCAACGTCGTTGAATTCGTGCACCAGGTGTTCTACCACCGAGCGGTACTGCTCGGCGCCTACGGGGACGGCGCTGTGCTCAAGCCGCTCCAGCAGTTGAGCCAGCACGTGGGTCACTGCCAGATCGGTCTTGGAAGACGGATTATGGGTCGTGTTCATGGATTGCATCTGGGGGCAGCATACGCTTATGCAAGTGGCTGCTACGGCGTGGGGGTTGCCCCCTGCGCGGCCTGCATGCGCCGCAGCAGGCTGTGCAGCATCTCCGTCGACAGCCCGTGAATGACCAGCCGGTGCCCGGCCCGCAGGGTCGAAAGCGGCACCAGCGGATGCTTGTTGTTCACCAGGATGAGGTGCTCGGGGGCGCCCAGCAAGGTGGCCGCGTAGATGCCGATGGTTTCGTCCAGCTGCAGCGAATTGGCGGCGCGCCAGAAGTCGTTGTCGGTCAGCATCAGCTGGTACAGCGGCGTGAAAAGCTCGATGGCGCTCTGCAGGTCGAGAAAGTTGAGCCTGCCGCGCGGCATGTCCGAAAGCCGCAGGCCCGGGTCCCTGATCATCGAAAAATCGACCTCGGGCGCCTTGGCCAGCACCAGCCCCTTGTCGCGCAGCGCCTGGTTCAGCCGGATCACGAAGTTGAAGAGATTCAGGTCGTGCTTCAGGAAGGTCTCGTCCTTGAGCGCATCGATGTCGGCCGGCTCCAGCGGCGAGGTGCCCACGGGTACCGGCGAATTGCGGCCGATGAAGCCCAGCACCTGCGAGCCGAGGTGGAAATGCCGCAGGATCAGCCAGTTCGCTTCCGGCGAGACGAAGCGTTTCAGTCCCCAGGCCAGCAGCCGGTGCAGCAGCTTCGAGTGCGACCAGTTGCGCGGCACGAACACCTTCACCACCTGGATCAGGATGATCGTGAGCCGCGCCACTGGCCGCAGGAACGGCAGCAGGTACTGGCGCGAGCCCGAACTCGAATCGGCCAGCCACGCTGCCTTGACCTCGTCGGGCAGCGGCGTGCTCTGGTCCAGGTAGAGCGCAAGCCAGGGACTGGGATCGCGCTCGTCGTGTTCCTGCGCAAGAAAGTCAGGCGTTCGGCTCATGGGGCATCCGCTGTGTAATGTGCTGAAACTGCATCAGGTACAGCGCGGCCGTGTGGCGCGCGGTATCGATGATCTGGCGGGCCGCCCGGCCCCGGCCTTCGGCGCCCTCGCCGCCTTCCACGGCCATCACCATCTCCACCGCGGCGAGCCAGCGGTTCAGGTGGTTCTCGTCGTTGTGGCCGTGGTATTCGAGAAAGCGGAAGGCGTCGGGCAGCAGCTTCAGGCCGGCCTTGATCAGCGGCAGCAGCGCGGGAACGATGCGCTGGCCCGTGCCCTCGATGATGTAGATGGCGCCCAGCAGGCCGATCGGGTTGCGCGTGGCGGCCAGGCCGTGCAGGTAGGCATTGAGCGCCTCTCCGCCAGGGTTGCGGCGCAGATCGTCGATCCGCTCGACGGTGCCGCCGGCCTTGCGGTAGTCGCTGAAGAGAATGTTGAAGTCGTCCTGCTCCTCGCCCGCGTGCACGTCGATCAGCGCGGCCAGCGCCTGGTACGGGCCGGTCAGCGAAGCGGCGCCTTCGCGCATCCAGCGGCTGCCTTCGCGCACCTGCGGGATCCACTGCTCCATCCAGTTCAGGTAGTCGGGCAAGGCAAGGCGGCGCTCGCGGATCTGGCGGATCAGCGGCGTGCGCCAGGCGCGCGAGCGGTAGTCGTGCCAGATGCCGGCCAGTTCGGTCAGCAGCGCGCCGAGGCCTTCGGGCGCGGCGGCCGGGTCGTGCGGCGGAGCGATCGCGGCTTCGTCGTCCGGGGCCGCGTCGGCCGTGGTGCGCGGAACGGCCAGCGCCTGGGCGGGCGCCTCGGCGGCCTCGACCTCCAGCAGCATGTAGGCGGCCATGAAGCGTCCCGATTCCGGTACGTAGCAGAAGATCTGTTCGCCCGGCTTCAACGCCTTGGTGTGCAGGAACTCCGACAGCATGATCAGGATCGACGCGGCCCCCGTGTTGCCGCGCCAGGCCAGGTTGCTCCACCAGCGCTCGCGCGGAATGGCGAGGTCGGCCTTGGCCATCAGGTCCTCGACCACGGGAATGAATTTCTCCGACGAGTAGTGGCACAGGAAGTGGTCGATCCGCTTCGGATCGAGCCATCCGCCCTGCACCAGCGTTGCGTATTCATGGATGCCGATGTCGAACAGATGCGGCAGCAGGCGGATGTCCTGCCGCAGCGACAAGGCACCCGCCGCCTCCGCCTCGGCCCACGAGCCGAAGTCCAGATGGCCGCGCGCGCGGTCCTCGGTCAGGCCCAGCTGCATGCAGACCGGATAGTCCCCCGAGAACGCGCGCTGGTGCACCCACTTGAGCCGCAGCCGCAGCCCTGGATTGCCGGCCAGCGCGGGCGCGCCGTCCGACAGCAGCAGCGCGCCCGCGCCGTCGGAAAGCATCCAGCGCAGGAAGTGCGAATCGAAGTCGGTTTCGTAGCCGCGCGCCGCAAAGCGCGAGCGCTTGAAAAGCCGCGAGGGCATTTCGCTGGCCACCGCGAGCGCGCTGCGGTGTGCCCCCAGCTCGATGCCCTGCGCGGCCGACTGGATAGCCGACACGCCCGCAGCGCAGATGCCGTGCACCGACAGCGTCTCCATGGGCGGCGCCGCCAGTTCGCCCTGGATCATGTTGGCAAAGCCGGGCATCAGCGTGTCGCCGCCCGAAGAGCCGCTGGCCAGCAGCGACACGCGCGACAGCTCGGCGCCGCCGCGCTGCAGGCAGTCGCGGATCGCGCATGCCGCCAGCTGCGCATTGGTGTGGCGCGTCATGCCCTCCTCGTCGATCGCATAGTGCCGCGTGAGGATGCCGTTCTCGGCCAGGATGCGCCGCTTGATGCGCTCCGACATCCGGTTGAGCGGTGCGATGTAGGCATCCATGCGCTCGTTGGGAATGGGCTCGCCGGGCATGAAGTAGCCGGCGCTCTCGATATAGACGCGTTGGAATGGGACGGGCATGGTTCAGTGGGTTGGAGACTCGGGCGGCACGGGCACGGACGGCATCAGCGGGCGGCTGCGAAAACGCGGCCACAGCGCTCCGAGCACGAACACGCGAACCATGTAGGGCACCAGTCCCTGCTCGTTGAGCGCAGGATCGACCTGCGCGCGGTAGCGCGTGCGGTGCAGCTGCGTGAGCTCGGACCAGTGGACATGCGGGTTCTCGTGATGTGCGGTGTGCAGGCCGATGTTGAACAGCAAAGGGTTCACCAGCCCCTCGAAATTGCGCGCGTAGTTCAGGCGGGTACCCGCGGTATCGCGCCGCGCCTCCACATCCGGCACGGGCCGGCGTCCGTCGGCATGTGCGTGCTGCAGATAGTTGGTGGCCAGCAGCCAGTGCAGCCCGTGCAGCTGCGGCACGATCACCAGCAGAAGGGCCTTGCGCCAGTCGAGCAGCAGCAGCGCGCTCCAGCTGCCGAGCCACAGGGCGTACTGCGCCATGCAGTAGCGCCAGGGTCCCGGCCGGCGCCTGCGAAGCCGCGCGAGCCAGCCGAAGAACACCGGCACCAGCACCCACACGGCCTGGAACGGATGCAGCAGGTAGCCCCGCAGATGGTTGGTGTCGCCGCCGAAGCGGTAGGTGCGCGCCACGTCCCGCGGCCCGTGCCGGTGGCGATGGTGGTTGGCCACGTGCGCCGGCCAGAAGACGAAGGTTGGATGGCCCTGCAGCAGCGTGATCCAGAAGTCGGTGACCCGGTTCATGCGCCGCCCGCGCCACATGCGCAGATGCACATGGTTGTGGTGGATCACGCCCACGCCCAGCGTCAGGAACAGCATCGGCGCATAGAGCAGCACGGCAAAGCCGTGCATCCACTGCCATGCCGCCAGCGCCGGGAGCGCCGCCAGGTACGCCAGGCTCTGCCAGTCGCGCCCATGGCGAAGGCGCGCCGGCCGGCGCGGCGCCTCAGGCCGGCGTGCCATGCTGCGGTTGGCGTTGCTGCTTCTCGCGGAAGGCCAGGAACTGCGGCTCGGCCGCGTCGGCGGCAATGCGCGTGCCGAACAACCGGTCCATGAAAGTGAACTGGAAGCCGTAGTTGCCGCTGTGGCAGGCGTGGTGCAAATGGTGCCGGCGGCTTGCGGCAAACCAGTGGCTGTACGACGCCCGGGGAAAGAAGTCGTAGTTCGAATGCCCGATGCTGTTGAAGAACAGGCTGAACAGCGGCACCGACGCGAGCGACCAGAAGCTGAAGTCGTGCAGCAGCATCGGCAGCAGGATCACGTTGCCGAGCATGGCCGCCTCGATCGGATGGAAGCTGTACGTCGCCCATGGCGTGGTCACGACCGAGCGGTGGTGCGGCCCGTGAAAGCGCCGCAGCCAGCGCGTGTGCAGCAGCCGGTGGTTGAACCAGAAATGAACGTCGTTCCAGATCGCGAGCACCAGGATTTCGGCCGCGACCTGGCGCCAGCCCGCGTCGGCATCGAGCCGCGCCCAGCCCAGCTGGAGCAAGCCCCACGGAAACACCATGCCCAGCCCGAACACGAGCACCGACACGCCCGACTGCGCCAGTTCGCGGCGCAGCTGCCCCGGCTGCAGCGGCCGCGGGTCGAGCACGCGCCCGATGCCGAGCGCGGGCAGCACCCGCCGGGCCAGTAGCCAGTTGAGGACACCGAATCCCAGGTAGATGCCGCCGAAAAAGATCAGCCCCCAGCACATCACCTGGAGGGCCGACAACGAAATGAAGCTTTGCGCCATCCCCCGAGGCTACAGCAGCATTTCGGGAACCAGGGGTGCAATGATCAGGTTGTGGAGGCGCTGGAAGAAGCTCGATTCCGGCTCCGACGTGAGGATGACTTCCTTCTCGCCATCGGTGGTGAGCCACTGCAGCGTGCCGGTGTCCTTGGCAATGCGCAGCCGGTACGAATTCTGCAGCTTGCTGATGTTGATGACGCGCAGCATCTCGCGCGCCAGCTGCGGGCTGTCGACCACCACGCCCATCTCGGTGTTCTGGCTCGCCGAGCGCGGATCGAGGTTCATCGAGCCGATGAAGATGCGGGTCTTGTCGATGGCGGCGGTCTTGGAGTGCAGCCGCCCCAGCGATTTGCCGAACATGCCGAAGCGCTCGCCCGCGGTGGTGCGCTGCGGGCTCAGCTCGTACAGGTCGGCACCGCTCCTGAGCAGCCGCTCGCGGTAGCGCGCATAGCCGGTGTGCACCAGCGGCTCGTCGTTGGCGGCCAGCGAATTGGTCAAGAGCGTGAGCTTGACCTTGCGCCTGGCAAGGTCCTCGAAGGCCGCCATGCCGCGCTCGCCGGGCACCAGGTAGGGCGAGGTCAGGTCGACCTCGACCTTGGCGTCCATCAGCAGCGTCCAGACCTTCATGGTCACGCTGGTGGCAATGGCCTCGTCCTCGGTCATCGTTGCGGGCTTGGTGGGCGGATCGGCAATCGCGCGGGCCTCGCCCCACAGCAGGCCCATGCGGCCACCGTCGAGTTCTTCCGCGATCGGCCCGTAGCCCAGCACGTCGGACGGCGGCAGCACGATCTTCGGCGGCGGCGCGGCCATGCCGATCCAGGCGTCGAAGTCGGCGGCCGTGGGCGTGCGGCCGCCCTCCCCGCGCACGATGTCGGCAATGGGCCAGACCTGCTCGCTGTTCCAGTAGGCGTCGAAGATCGATTCGAGCTGCGGCAGCACCTTGCCCACCACCAGCGCGTCCATGTCGATGAAGTTCTGCGCCTCGCTCAGCACGAAATACTCGTCGGCGATGTTGCGCCCGCCCACCACCGCCATGACGCCGTCGGCGATGAAGAGCTTGTTGTGCATGCGGTGGTTGAGCCGCCCGATCTCGTGCGGCGAGGCCGCGAAGCGCGAGAGAAAACCGCCGCGTCCGCAGCAGAACGGATTGAACAGCCGCACCTGCACATTGGGCGTGGCCGAAAGCGCGAGCAGCGGCTGCTGGCTCTTGACTGTGTAGAGATCGTCCACCAGCAGCCGCACCTGCACCCCGCGCCCGGCCGCCTCGCGCAGCGCGCGCATCAGGAGGCGGCCGGTGGCGTCGTTCTCGAACTGGTAGTACTGGACCACCAGCGAGCGCTGGGCGCGCTCTGCAAGCTGCACGCGCGCGTCGAGCGAATACACGCCGAGCGGCATCAGCCGGAAGCCCGAATGCTCGCCCGGCGGCGTCGAGGCGGCTGCGATGCGTGCCAGGGTGGTGGACGGATCGGCCGCGGCGGCGTTCACCGCCGCCCGCTCGCGCGCCGGCGGCAGCGAGCCGCACGCCGCCAGCGCCGCAGCCATGGCGCCGGCAAGACAGATACGCAGAAGTGGGGTCCAGAGGTTCATGATGGCATCCTAGAATTCGTTTCACCCCTGCTCGGAGTTACACCATGGCAAGACCGATCCTCTCACGCATTGCCCTGATGTCGGTCGCCGCCGGGCTGGCACTGCCCGCCTGGGCTGCACTGGACATCGGCGATCCGGTGCCCAAGTTCACCGCCAACGCCGCGCTCGGCGGCAAGACCTTCCGCTATTCGCTGGCCGAGGCGCTGGCCAAGGGCCCGGTGGTGGTGTACTTCTTTCCGGCGGCCGACTCCAGCGATTGTTCGATCGAAGCGCATGCCTTCGCCGAAGCCGTCGACCAGTTCGCCGCGCTCGGCGCCACGGTCATCGGCGTGTCGGCCGACGACATCGACACCCTCTCCAAGTTCTCGGTCAAGTCGTGCCAGAGCCGCTTTCCCGTGGCTTCGGATGAATCCAAATCCGTGATCAACGGCTTCGACGCCCTGATGCAGACCCGGCCCGACTTCGCCAACCGACTGTCCTACGTGATCGCGCCGAACGGCAAGGTGGCCTATTACTACCAGAACCTGAATCCGGACAAGCACGTGGAGCGCATGCTCAACGCGGTCCGGGCGCTGCCGCGGCCGGGCGCAGGCGCACCCCGGTAGCGGGTGCAAAATCCCGTCCCATGCAACTCAACTTCATCGCCAACGCCGACGTCCCGTCATCCTCCGGCCGCACCCTGCAGGTGCTCGACCCCTCCGACGGCCAGCCTTTCGACGAAATCCAGCGCAGCAATGCCGCCGACATCGATTCCGCCGTGCGCGCGGCGCGCGACTGCTTCGAGGGCGTCTGGCACAAGGTGAGCGCGGCCGACCGCGGCCGCCTGCTCTACAAGCTCTCGCAGAAGGTTGCCGAGCACGTCGACGAGCTCGCGCTCATCGAGCAGCGCGATTGCGGCAAGCCGGTGAAGCAGGCCCGCGCCGACGCACTCGCGCTGGTGCGCTATTTCGAGTTCTATGCCGGCGCCTGCGACAAGCTGCACGGCGAGACCATTCCCTACCAGGACGGCTACAGCGTCTTCACCTGGCGCGAGCCGCACGGCGTCACCGGCCACATCATTCCGTGGAACTACCCGATGCAGATCTTCGGGCGCAGCGTGGGCGGCGCGCTGGCGGCCGGCAACGTGTGCGTGGTGAAGCCGGCCGAGGATGCCTGCCTTTCCCTCATTCGCGTGGCGCAGCTGGCGGCCGAGGTCGGCTTTCCGGCCGGCGCGCTCAACATCGTGACAGGCTACGGCCATGAAGTGGGCGACGCGCTCGCGCGGCACGAAGGCATCGACCACATCAGCTTCACCGGCAGCCCGAAGATCGGCACGCTGATCCAGCAGGTGGCGGCGGAGCGGCATTGCCCGGTCACGCTCGAACTCGGCGGCAAGAGCCCGCAGATCATCTTTGCCGACGCCGACCTCGACGCGGCCATTCCGGTGATCATCAACGCCATCGTGCAGAACGCCGGCCAGACCTGTTCGGCCGGCTCGCGCGTGCTGATCCAGCGCGGCATCTACGAGCCGCTGCTCGAGCGCCTCGGCCGTGCCTTCGAGGCCCTGCGCGTCGGCCCCGCGGCCATGGACCTGGACGTCGGCCCGCTGATCCGCCAGACACAGCAGCAGCGCGTGTGGGATTTCCTGAGCGACGCCCAGGTGGCGGGCATCCCGATGGTGGCCCACGGCATCGTGGTCGACGAGGCGCCCGAAACCGGCTTCTACCAGGCCCCCACCCTGCTGCGCGACGTGCCGGTGAACCACCGCCTCGCCCAGGAAGAGGTGTTCGGCCCGGTGCTCGCCGCGATGCAGTTCGCCGACGAGGACGAAGCGGTGGCGCTCGCCAACGCCACGCAGTTCGGCCTTGTGGCCGGCGTCTGGACGACCGACGGTGCGCGCCAGTTCCGCATGGCCAAGCGGGTTCGCAGCGGCCAGGTGTTCATCAACAACTACGGCGCCGGCGGCGGCGTGGAACTGCCGTTCGGCGGCGTCAAGTCGTCGGGCTACGGACGCGAAAAGGGCTTCGAAGCGCTCTACGGCTTCACCACGCTCAAGACGGTGGCCATCAAGCACGGCTGAGGCGCGCGCCGCGTGCAGGGCCGGGTTCCGGGCGGCGCTCGCCGAGGAGTAGCCCTTTTCGGAATCGGCCCGCGCCCGATGGAGTAAATTGGCCGCTGTCCATGAACCGCAAAAGCACCACCGTCATTCCGCTCTCCGAGGTCGGCCGCGCGCGCCCCGCCGTGGCGGTTCCGGAGGTGGCCGTGCCCGCCACCGGGCGGCTGCTCGACCGCCTGGGCCGGCCGCTCACCGACCTGCGCATCAGCGTGACCGACCGCTGCAACTTCCGCTGCAGCTACTGCATGCCGAAGGACGTGTTCGACAAGGACTACCAGTACCTGCCGCACAGCGCGCTGCTGAGCTTCGAGGAAATGACCCGGCTCGCGCGCCTGTTCGCGGCCCATGGCGTGCGCAAGATCCGCCTCACCGGCGGCGAGCCGCTGCTGCGCAAGAACATCGAGGCGCTGATCGCGCAGCTCTCTGAAATCCGCACCCCGGGCGGCGAACCGCTCGCGCTCACGCTCACCACCAACGGCTCGCTGCTGCAGCGCAAGGCGGCCGCGCTGGCCGCCGCCGGCCTGCAGCGTGTGACCGTGAGCCTCGACAGCCTGGACGATGCGGTCTTCCGCCACATGAACGACGTCGATTTTCCGGTGGCCGACGTGCTCGCCGGCATCGAGGCGGCGCTGGCCGCGGGCCTCGGTCCGCTGAAGGTGAACATGGTGGTCAAGCGCGGCACCAACGAGCAGGAAATCCTGCCGATGGCGCGCTACTTCCGCGACCACCACGGCGGCAAGGTGGTGCTGCGCTTCATCGAATACATGGACGTGGGCGCCACCAACGGCTGGCGCATGGACGAGGTGCTGCCCTCGGCCGAGGTCATTGCGCGCATCGGCGCCGAGTTTCCGCTGGTGCCGCTCGAGCCCAGCGCGCCGGGCGAAACCGCCCAGCGATGGGCCTACGCCGACGGCGGCGGGGAAATCGGCGTGATCAGCAGCGTGACCCAGGCCTTCTGCCACGACTGCAGCCGTGCGCGCCTGTCCACCGAGGGCAAGCTCTACCTCTGCCTCTTCGCGAGCGCGGGCCACGACCTGCGCCCCCTGCTGCGCGGCACCGCCACCGACGAGGACATCGGCTCCGCCATCGGCCACATCTGGCAGGGCCGCGCCGACCGCTATTCCGAACTGCGCGCGCTGCGCGGCCCCGACAGCGGCGAGCACGACGCCAACAACCCCGCGCCGCGCCGCGTCGAAATGAGCTACATCGGCGGATGACCCCCAAAACACAAGATTCCATTTCCCCCGGCGAGATCACCGGCCTGCTGCTGGCCGGCGGCCGCGGCTCCCGCATGGGCGGCATCGACAAGGGCCTGCAGAACTTCAACGGCTCGCCGCTTGCCATGCATGCCGTGCTGCGCCTGGGCATGCAGGTGGGCGAGGTCATGATCAATGCCAACCGCAACCTGGCGGCTTACGAGTCCTTCGGCGTTCCGGTGTGGCCCGACAGCCTGGCCGACTATGCCGGCCCGCTCGCGGGCTTCCTGACCGGGCTCGAACGCTGCGAAACGCCCTACCTTCTCACAGTGCCCTGCGACACGCCGCTGTTTCCGCTCGACCTGGCGAGCCGGCTGGCCGAGGCCCTGGTGGCCGACAACGCGGAAATCGCCATGGTGAGCGCGCCCGAGGCCGCCGCCGAGCCCGGCGCAGCGCCGGTGCTGCGGCCGCAGCCGGTGTTCTGCCTGCTGCACACCACGCTGCTCGAAAGCCTGGTGAACTTCACCCAGTCCGGCGGACGCAAGATCGACGCCTGGACCGCGCAGCACCGCACGGTGCTCGTGCCCTTCGACCGCCCCGGCGACGCCCCCGACGCCTTCTTCAATGCCAACACGCTGGCCGAACTGCACGCGCTGGAAAACCGATGAGCCGCATCGCCGACATTGCCGCCGCCCTTGCCGGCTATGACCCCCAGGCGCTGAGCGTCCAGGGCGTGCAGGCCTTCCTGGCGCAACTGGTAGCACCCGCCGTGGTGGCCGAGCGCGAGGAAGTCGCGCTGCGCGAAGCGCTCGGCCGTGTGCTGGCCGAAGACATCATCTCGCCGGTCAGCGTGCCGCCGCACGACAACTCCGCGATGGACGGCTTTGCCTTCGACGGCGCGATCCTGCGGGACGATTCGCCGACCGACGCCTCCATCGAGCTGCGCGTGGTGGGCACTGCCTTGGCCGGCACGGCCTGGCGCGGCGTGCTCGCCGCCGGCGACGCGGTTCGCATCATGACGGGCGCGGTCATGCCCGAAGGGCTCGACACCGTGATCCCGCAGGAATTCTGCAAGGTCGACGGCGACCGCGTGCGCTTTCCCGCCAAGGTGCTTCGGCGCGGCGACAACCGCCGCTTCGCGGGTGAAGACCTCATGCAGGGCCAGCCGGCCCTGCGCCGCGGCGAGCGCCTGTCGCCTGCCGCGCTGGGCATGGTCGCCAGCCTGGGCCTGCCTTCGGTGCCCGCGCTGCGGCGGCTGCGCGTGGCCTATTTCTCGACCGGCGACGAGATCCTGAGCCTTGGCGAGCCGCCGCGCGAAGGCGCGGTGTACGACAGCAACCGCTACACCGTGTTCGGCCTGCTCACGCGGCTGGGCTGCGAAGTGATCGACCTGGGCCTGGTGCGCGACGACCCGGCCACGCTCGCCGCCACGCTGCAGCATGCCGCGGGCCAGGCCGACGCCATCATCACCAGCGGCGGCGTGAGCGTCGGCGCCGCCGACCACACGCGCGCCGTGATGCAGCAGCTCGGCGACATGGCTTTCTGGCGCGTGGCGATGCGTCCCGGCCGGCCGATGGCGGTGGGGCTCGTTCCTCGCAGCCAGCAGGCCGCGCCAGGCTCGGCGGTGCTCTTCGGCCTGCCCGGCAATCCGGTGGCCGTCATGGTCACCTTCCTCGCCTTCGTGCGGCCCGCCCTGCTGCGCATGATGGGCTGCCACGAGATTGCCGCCGCGCCGGCGCCGCTGCTGCGCGCGCGCGCCGCGAGCGCCATCCGCAAGAAGCCCGGCCGCACCGAATACCAGCGCGGCTTCGTGCGGGCCGTGGCCGGTGCGCTGCCCGAGGTCCGCATTGCCGGCAACCAGGGCTCCGGCGTGCTGAGCTCGATGGTCGAGGCCAACGGGCTCGTGGTGCTGCACCACGACCAGGGCAATGTGGCCGCGGGCGACGAAGTCGACGTGATGATGCTGGAGGCGTAGCCCGCCACGGGCCGCGCACTCGGCAGGCAGCGGCTCAGATCCGGCCCAGCGCCTTGTCCACGCCCTTGTTGGCCAGCATGTCGGCACGCTCGTTGCCGACGTCGCCCGAGTGGCCCTTGACCCAGCGCCATTCGATCACGTGGCCTCCTTCGGCCACCAGCTTGTCGAGTTTCTGCCAGAGCTCGACGTTCTTGACCGGCTGCTTGGTCGAGGTGCGCCAGCCCTTGGCCTTCCAGCCGCGGATCCATTCGGTGATGCCCATGCGCACGTACTGGCTGTCCAGGTAGAGGATGACCTTGCAGGGCCGCTTGAGCGCGGCCAGGCCCTCGATCACGGCGGTGAGCTCCATCCGGTTGTTGGTGGTGTTGAGTTCGCCGCCGAACAGTTCCTTTTCGGTGGCGCCCGACTTGAGCCACGCGCCCCAGCCGCCAGGGCCGGGATTGCCTTTGCACGCACCATCGGTGTAGATCACGACTTCGTTCAAAACGCTCTTTTCCTTCTTCTTCAATATTCAATATTCAATATTCAATATTCAATGTTCAATCGGCGCGGTCGGCCTTGGCCCTGTGCATCTTGCCTGCAATGGGTACCGGCGCGGTGGCGCGCGCCGCCGCGCGGCGCCAATCGGCGCTCAGCAGGCGCATGCCGCGCACCCGCTTGACGGCCACCAGGAAGTACGCCGCGCCGAAGATGGGCCACCAGCGCTCGCCGGCGGCGTCCATCCAGCGGCAGCGCTCGAGCCATGCCTCGCTGCGCACCGCGGGCCGGTAGACGCCGAAGCGCCCCGACTCCACCTCGAAGCTCAGGAGCCGCAGCCAGTCGCGCATGCGCCAGTAGCCGATGAACTCGCCGCCCTCGGGCAGAAAGAGATCGCCGAGGCCGAGCCGGCGGTACAAGTGCGCGCGGCGCTGCCTCATGCCCCAGAGGCTGGCCGGATTGAGCCCGCAGATCACCACGCGGCCCTCGGGCACCAGCACCCGCTCCACTTCGCGCAGGGCCGCGTGGGGGTCCTGGCTCAGCTCCAGCGCATGCGGCAGCACCACCAGGTCGAGGCTGTTGGCGGCAAACGGCAGCGCCGCAAAATCGGTGTACAGCGCAGCCCTGCCGGACGGCTGGCCGGGGTCGGGCAGCGCCAGCCAACGGTGCGGCATGCGGTTGGTGCGCAGGCCATCGACCCCGGCAGCGCCGAGCTGCAGCGCGTGGTAGCCGAAAACATCCGCCACGGCTTCGTCGAACTGGGCCTGCTCCCACGCGAGCAGGTAGCGGCCGGGGGGGGTCGCGAACCAATCCTGCAAACCTATAATTTGACCGCTCATGACCCTTGTTCCGCTGCCCGCCTTCGCTGACAACTACATCTGGATGCTGCAGGACGGGTCCAACGCGATCGTGGTGGACCCGGGCGACGCCCAACCGGTGTTCGACGCCTTGGCGCGCGACAAGCTGCAGCTCGCCGCGATTCTAGTCACGCACCATCACCCCGATCACACGGGCGGCGTGGCCGCGCTCCATGCCGCCACCGGCGCGCCGGTCTTCGGTCCGGCACGCGAACGCATTCCGCAGCCCTTCAAGCCGCTGTCGCATGGCGACACCGCCGAGGTGCTCGGGCTGCGCTTTTCGGTCATCGACGTGCCTGGCCACACGGCCGGCCACATCGCCTACTTCCTGCCCGCAAGCGCAGGCCGGGCGCCGCTTCTTTTTTGCGGCGACACGCTGTTCTCCGGCGGCTGCGGCCGGCTGTTCGAAGGCACGCCAGCGCAGATGCTGGCCTCGCTCGATGCGCTGGCGGCGCTGCCGGGCGACACCCGCGTGTGCTGCGCGCACGAATACACACTTGCTAACCTGCGTTTCGCCCGCGCGGTGGAACCCGGCAATGCCGATCTGACTCAGTACAGCGCGCACTGCGAAAGCCTGCGCGCGCAGGGGCGGCCCACGCTGCCCTCGCAACTGGCCACCGAACGCCGGATCAACCCCTTTCTTCGCAGCCGCGAAGCCACTGTCCTTAGAGCGGTGCGCGAGCACGCCGAGCTTTCCGCCGATGCGGCCGAAGCCGAGGTGTTCGCTGCGCTGCGCCAATGGAAAAACGACTTCCGATGAAACTTATCGCTGCTGTCTGCCTTGCAGGCTCACTGTTGCTCGCGGGCTGCGCGGGCACCAACAGCCCGTCTTCCTCCTCCACCACCACATCCGCGCAATCCACCGCCGGCGGCACCGGCGCCAAGGCTTCCGGCAGCGCGGCGCCGGTCTACCCGGGCGGACCGCTCACCCCCATCACCAGCAGCGAAGCCCATTCGCAGAGCGTCGTCACGCTGGCGCCGCCCGCCGACATGTGGGACCGCATCCGCCGCGGCTTCAAGATGCCGAACCTCGAAAGCGACCTGGTGCGCGACCGCGAGCAGTGGTATGCCACCCGGCCCGACTACATCCAGCGCATGACCGAGCGCTCGAACAAGTACATCTTCCACATCGTCGAAGAACTCGAGCGGCGCAACATGCCGACCGAACTCGCGCTGCTGCCGTACATCGAGAGCGCGTTCAATCCGCAGGCCATTTCCAGCGCACGCGCCGCGGGCATGTGGCAGTTCATGCCCGCCACCGGCACCGACTTCGACCTCAAGCAGAACATCTTCCGCGACGACCGGCGCGACGTGGTGGCCTCGACGCGCGCCGCACTCGACTACCTGCAAAAGCTCTACGGCATGTTCGGCGACTGGCAGCTCGCGCTGGCCGCCTACAACTGGGGCGAAGGCAGCGTGAGCCGCGCCATCGCCAAGAACCAGCGCCTGGGCCTGCCCACCACCTACAGCGATCTTTCCATGCCGGCCGAAACGCGGCTCTACGTGCCCAAGCTGCAGGCGGTGAAGAACATCGTGGCCAATCCGCAGGCGTTCAACACCGAGCTGCCGCTGATCGCGAACCACCCGTACTTCCAGACCGTAACGCTCACGCGCGACCTCGACGTCGAACTGGCGGCCAAGCTGGCCGACATCCGCCTCGAGGACTTCCGCGCCCTCAACCCGGCCGCGCACAAGCCGGTGCTGCTGGCGGCCGGCACGCCGCAGATCCTCCTGCCCTGGGACAACGCGGCCGTGTTCCAGCGCAACTTCGATGCGTACTCGCAAGGCCAGTACGCCAGCTGGACGGCATGGGTGGTTCCCAACACGATGACGGTGGCCGACGCAGCCCAGCGCTCGGGCATGAGCGAAGCCGACCTGCGCGCACTCAACAGCATTCCGCCGCGCATGCTCATCAAGGCCGGCTCCACGCTCATCGTGCCGCGCGGCGCGCGCGTCAAGGAAGACGTGACGGCGCTGGTGGCCGACAGCGGCCACCTGAGCTTCCAGCCCGAAATCGTCAATCGCCGCACCACCGTCAAGGCCGGACGCAACGACAGCGTGGCCAGCATCGCGCGCCGCTACAAGCTCAAGCCCGACAGCGTGGCCGAGTGGAACGACGTCAAGCTCAACCATTCGTTCAAGCGCGGCTACAGCGTGGTGGTGTACCTGCCGGTCCGCGCTGCACCCGAAGCGCGCGTCGGCACGGGCGCGGCACGGGCGCACGGCCGCACCGCCGTTGCCGACAAGCGCGGCGGCGGCCCCGTGAAGGCGGTTGCCGCACGCGGCCGCAACGTGGTGGTGGTGAAGACGCCGGCAGGCAAGCAGGTGGTGCGCGAGAAGCGCGGCGGCACGCCGTCGAAGAAAAAGCGCTGAGCCTTGCCCGCGAGCCGGCGGCAACCGAAGCGCGGACGCTAGAGCTTTTCGGTTTCGCCGCTGCGCGGCTGCCACTTCATGAGGCGCTTCTCGATGAGGCCGACCAGGCCGTCGAGCAAGAGCGCAAAGGCCGTCAGCACCACGATGCCGGCAAAGACGGTGTTCACGTCGAAGGTGCCCTCGGCCTGCAGGATCAGGTAGCCCACGCCGCGCGCCGAGCCCAGGTACTCCCCGACCACGGCGCCGACGAAGGCCAGGCCCACCGAAGTGTGCAGGCTCGAGAACACCCAGCTCGTCGCGCTCGGCAGGTAGACCGTGCGAAGCAGCTGCCGCTGGTTGGCGCCGAGCATCTTCGCGTTGGCCAGCACCACCGGGCTCACCTCGCGCACGCCCTGGTAGACGTTGAAGAACACGATGAAGAACACCAGCGTGACGGCCAGCGCCACCTTGCTCCAGATGCCGAGGCCGAACCACAGCGCGAAGATCGGCGCGAGGATCACGCGCGGCATCGAGTTGGCGGCCTTGATGTAGGGATCGAGGATCAGGCTCGCGGTGGGTGCCAGCGCCAGCCAGAGCCCGCAGGCCAGGCCCAGCACGGTGCCGATGCCGAAGGCCAGCACCGTCTCGAGCAGCGTGGTGCCCAGGTGCCGGTAGATGTCGGCATTGCCCTTCAGGCCTTCAGGAAACAGCAGGTTCGGCGGCACCTCGAACGGCAGGAACCAGCTCCAGATGCGCCCCGCCACCTGGATCGGCTCGCCCAGGAAAAAGGCGATCTGCTGGTTGCGCGACGCCAGGTGCCAGCCCACCAGGATGATCGCGAGCAGCACCAGCTGCCAGAAGCGCGCATTGCGTTCGTTCAGGCGCGGCATCATGCGGCCTTCCTGAGCTGCTGCGCATAGCCCTTGAGCACTTCGTCGCGCAGCACCTCCCAGATCTGGGTGTGCAGCTCGACGAAGCGCGGCTGCGTGCGCACCTCGGCCACGTCGCGCGGCCGCGCCAGGTCGATGGCGAACTCGCCGATCGGATGCGTGGCCGGGCCAGCCGACAGCACCACCACGCGGTCGCTCATTGCAATGGCTTCGTCGAGATCGTGCGTGATGAAGAGCACGGCCTTCCGACCTTGTGAGCCCCCGGGCGCTGCGCGGCTCGGCGCGCTCCAGATGTCGAGTACCTCGTTCTCCATCAGCTGGCGCGTCTGGATGTCGAGCGCGCTGAAGGGCTCGTCCATGAGGATG
Organism: Variovorax sp. V116; assembly: GCF_041154435.1. NCBI lineage: Bacteria > Pseudomonadati > Pseudomonadota > Betaproteobacteria > Burkholderiales > Comamonadaceae > Variovorax > Variovorax sp. V116. The sequence goes on along the minus strand of NZ_AP028661.1, from coordinate 2,425,640 downwards.
ATGTCGGGGTCGAGCACCAGCGTCTGCGCGAGCGCCACGCGCTTGCGCATGCCGCCCGAGAGCTGGTGCGGATAGCGGTCGCCAAAGCCCGAGAGGCCCACGCGCGAAAGCCAGGCCTCGGCCTGCCCGCGTGCATCGGCATCGGGCACGCCGCGGTACTGCAGCCCCACCATCACGTTGTCGATGGCGCTTCGCCACGGCATCAGCGCCTCGGTCTGGAACATGTAGCCGGCGCGCGCATTCACGCCCGCCAGCGTCTGGCCGAAGACCTTGATGGTGCCCGACGAAGGTTCGAGCAGGCCCGCGCCCACGTTCAGCAAGGTCGACTTGCCGCAGCCCGTGGGGCCCACCACCGAGACGAATTCCCCAGCCCGCACGCGCAGCGTGGTGTCGGCCACCGCGGTGTAGCGCTGGCCCGGATCGTCCTTCGAATGGAAGGTGCAGCTGATGGAGAGAAGCTCGAGTGCGTAGTCGGACATGTCTGGCGAGAATTCTGGCATTGGCCGCCACAAGAAAAAACCCGGCCGAAGCCGGGTCGCGGGGACGTTCGGAGTCAGGCTTTGAACCTGTCTTTCGCGCGCCTAGCAAAATCGTTGGTGTAGGTCTTCATGAGGTCGATCTTGTCGGGCTTCACGGCCGTGTCGAAGCTCGAGATCGCGGTGAGCGCCGTCTTGGGACCGTCGGCCGGCACGAGGCCGTCGGTGGCGATCGATTCGCGCACCTTGTCGAAGGACGCGAGGTACAGCGCGCGGTCGCCGAGCAGGTAGGTCTCGGGCACCGTCTTGATGATGTCGCCGGGGCCGGCTGTCTGCAGCCACTTGAGGCCGTGGACGATGGCATTGGCCAGTGCCTGGCAGGTGTTGGGATTCTTCTGGATGAAGTCGACCGGCGCGTAGAGGCAGGCCGCGGGCATCGGTCCGCCGAACACCTGCTGCGTGCCCTTGAGCGTGCGCGTGTCGCTGATGATCTTCACGTCGCCCTTCTGCTCGAGCATGGTCATGACGGGGTCGGTGTTGCTGATGGCGTCGATCTGGCCCGAGCGCAGCGCCGTGAGCGCGCCGGCCGCCACGCCCACGCCGATGTAGCTCACGTCGCTGGCCTTGAGGCCGCCGCGCGACAGCACGAGATTGGCCACCATGTTGGTCGAGGAGCCCGGCGCCGAGACGCCGATCTTCCTGCCCTTGAGATCGGAAATTCCAGTGTAGCCCGCCATGTTCTTGGTCGACACGCCCACCGCGATCTGCGGCGCACGGCCCTGCAGCACGAAGGCCTGGAAGAACTGGTTCTTGGCCTGCAGGTTGATGGTGTGCTCGTAGGCGCCGGAGCACACGTCCGCCGATCCGCCCACCACGGCCTGCAGCGCGCGTGCGCCGCCTGCGAAATCGGAGATCTCGACGTCGAGGCCTTCGGCCTTGAAGTAGCCGAGCTGTTCGGAGATGGTGAGCGGCAAATAGTAGAACGCCGCCTTGCCGCCCACTGCAATGGAAATCTTCGTCTTCTCGAGCTTGGCTTGCGCAAAGACCCGCGGCAACGCAATGGTTGCCGCAGCGACTGCGGAGACTGTCATGAGGGTTCTGCGGTGGAGCATGGAGCAATCCTGCGGGCGCTTGATTCTGGTGGACTGAATCGAGCTTAGGGGTGCGCCCCCGTTGCCTGCATCGGGGTCATCCCGTGCGGGTTTCCACGTAAGCATGAAGGCCTCCACGAGGCCTGTGCCGAATGGCCTGCTGCGCACTGGCGCAGAGGCTTTTATCGCTCTTAGCGCGCGATAAAAAGGATCGCGATATTGACCACGAAACCGAGCGCCCATACCGCACTGCGCACGGAGCCGATGCCCTTGATATAGACCGCGATATAGATCGCACGCAGTACGACATAGGCCGCCGCCAGCATGTCGAGCCGCGCCTGATTGGCGCCGAGCTGGTGCGCAATGATCACCGCGCCGATGAAGAACGGAAGGCCTTCGAAGCTGTTGGCCTGCGCGCTGTTGGCGCGCGCGCGCCAGCCGCTCTGCTTTGCGGCCCAGTCGCGCGGCTGCACGTTGTCGCGCGGACCGAAACTGCCGGCCTTGGCGATCCATGCCGCGAGATACGGCAGGCCGCAGGCGATGAACACGCACCAGTAGGCGACGGTGAGCAAGGAAAGAGTCATGCGGGTTGTCTACGTTCGATGGAGAGCTGGCGCAGCGAACGAACGCCGCGCGCTATCGGCGGTCCACCAGGGCATGCGCGATGGTGCCGAGATCCACGTATTCGAGCTCGCTGCCGGCAGGCACGCCGCGCGCGAGGCGCGTCACGTTGAGGCCGCGCTGCCGGAGCGCTTCGCCGATCACGTGCGCGGTGGCTTCGCCCTCCGCCGTGAAGTTGGTGGCCAGGATGACCTCGCTCACGGTGCCGTCCAGTGCGCGGTCGAAGAGTTTCTGCAGGCCGATGTCCTTGGGTCCGATGCCGTCGAGCGGACTGAGCTTGCCCATCAGCACGAAGTAGTAGCCGCGGAAGGCCCCGGTGCGTTCGAGCGCGGCCTGGTCGGCCGGCGTCTCGACCACGCAGAGCTTGCTTGCGTCGCGGCGCGTGTCGAGGCACACGCTGCAGACCGGTGCTTCGGTGAAGGTGTTGCAGCGTTCGCAATGCCGCACGTTGCCGGCCGCCTGCTGCAGCGCGCGCGCAAGCAGCTGCGCGCCCTCGCGGTCGTGCTGCAGCAAGTGGAAGGCCATGCGCGAGGCCGACTTGACGCCGACGCCGGGCAGGCGGCGCAGCGCATCGACCAGCGCATCGAGCGAACTGGCGTCGGCCATCAATGGCTCAGAACGGCAGCTTCATGCCGGGCGGGAGGCCCGGCATGCCTGCGGTGAGCTTGCCCATCTTCTGCTCGCTGGTTTCCTCGGCTTTGCGCACCGCGGCATTGAAGGCGGCGGCCACCAGGTCTTCGAGCATGTCCTTGTCGTCGGCCAGGAGGCTCGGGTCGATGGTGATGCGCTTGACGTCGTGCTTGCAGGTCATCACGACCTTCACGAGGCCCGCGCCCGACTCGCCTTCGACCTCGATGGTGGCCAGTTCTTCCTGGGCCTTCTTGAGGTTGTCCTGCATTGCCTGCGCCTGCTTCATGAGGCCGGCCAGTTGTCCTTTGTTGAACATCGTTGGTCCTGATTGGTTGGAATGGGGGAAGGATAAGAGAGATGGCGGCCGATGCCGAATGCCGCAGGAGCCGGCACGGTTTTTCAGTGGCGTTCCGTCAGGCGGGCTTGAGTGTTCCAGGCACGATCTTCGCATCGAATTCGCGCATCAGCATCTGCACTTCGGGATCGCTGCGGATGGCCTCCTCGGCCACGCGCTGGCGCTCGTCGGCCGCCTGCTTGTTGCGGCGCGCGGGGCTGTCGACCACGGCGCCGATCTCGATGGCGAGCTTCACGCCGTGACCCAGCGCGGCCAGTGCATCCGTGAGCTTCTCGCGGGCCGAAGGCTGGTTGAGCAGCTCGCGCTCGACGCGAAGTATCCACTGGTCGACGTCGCGCGCCACCAGCTGCGACTGCAGCGCGAGTTCGCGCGCGAGGGCGTTGATGCTCTCGGCCGCGATCATCTGCGTGACCGTGGCGTGCCAGAAGTCGCCGTCCTCGCTCGGCGGAATGGGCGGTGCCGGGCCGCGCTGCTCATCGGGGCGCGGCGCGTCGCGCTGGCTCGGCGGCGGCTGCACGCGCATGGGAACGGCAAGCACCCGGGGCGCCTCGGCAGCCGGCGAGGGCTCAATTTCTGCGGAAGGCCTGGGCCCGTTTGGCCGCACGGGCTCGTTGACCACGGCCAGGCGCTGGCCGGCCGGCGCCGGATTGGATCGAGGAGGCACCGGCGCAGCGACGGAAATCGACGCTGGCGGCGCGACGATCGCCGCCGTGTCTTGATGAGCCGGCGCTACGGGCGCAGGGACCGAAGCCGCCCGGGCGGCTTCATTCAGAGTTTTTTTTTCCGCGGAGGCCGAAGAAGCGGCCGCGTTGGAAGGCTTGAAGGCCAGGAGCCTGAGCAGCACCATGGTCAGCGCCGCGTACTCGTCGGGCGCCAGCCCCAGCTCGCTGCGCCCGTGCAGGCACAGGCTGTAGAGCAGCTGCGTTTCGTCGGCCGGCATCAGCGACGCGAGGCGCGCCGTATCGGCCGCGTCGGGATCGGTGGCCGAATCGGCCGATTCCGCCCGCGACGGCACCGCCTGCAGCACGGCCATGGCCTGCAGCACCGCGGTCATTTCTTCCAGCGTGGACGCGGCGGACATGCCGTCGCGCCGCAGCGCCTCGGAGGTGTCGACCACCGTCCTGCCATCGCCCAGCGCCAGCGCCTCGATCAGCTTGAACACATGGCCACGGTCCACGCTGCCGAGCATCTGGCGCACGCCGGCTTCGAGCAGTTCGCCGTTGCCGAAGGCGATGGCCTGGTCGGTGAGCGACAGCGCGTCGCGCATCGAGCCGCGTGCCGCACGCGCCAGCAGGCGCAGCGCCTGCGGCTCGGCCGGCACCTGTTCGGCCTGCAGCACGCCCGTGAGGTGCTCCAGCACCGTCTCGGGCGCCATCGGCCGCAGGTTGAACTGCAGGCAGCGCGACAGCACCGTGACCGGGACCTTCTGCGGATCGGTGGTGGCCAGAACGAACTTGAGGTATTCCGGCGGCTCCTCGAGCGTCTTCAGCATCGCGTTGAACGCGGTGTTGGTGAGCATGTGCACTTCGTCGATCATGAAGACCTTGAAGCGCCCCTGCACCGGCTTGTAGACCGCCTGCTCGAGCAGCGACTGCACCTCGTCCACGCCGCGGTTCGATGCCGCGTCGAGCTCGGTGTAGTCGACGAAGCGGCCCGAATCGATGTCCTTGCAGGCCTGGCACACCCCGCAAGGCGTGGCCGTGATGCCGCCCTGCCCGTCCGGGCCCTGGCAATTGAGCGACTTGGCCAGGATGCGTGAGACGGTGGTCTTGCCCACGCCCCGCGTCCCGGTGAAAAGATAGGCGTGATGCAGGCGCTGCGTGGTCAACGCGTTCTCGAGCGCCTGCACCACATGCCCCTGGCCAACCATCTCACCGAAGGTTTTCGGACGGAACTTGCGAGCGAGCACGAGATAAGACATTGCGGGCATTCTAAAAGGCGCTGCACCGGCCTCGCCTTCACCCCCCGATCAAAAAAAGACCTGACTTTTCGTGGGACACCGAGGAACCGGCTTCGCCGGGCCTCTGGTGTCGCCCCCAGCAGGGGGGTGGGCGAAGCGACACGAAGTGCGCGCAGCCTGGGGGGTTACAATACGTGCTGACGGGCCTCCCTGCATGGTGAAGTGGCCAACCGGGTCAGGTGGGGAACCAAGCAGCCCTAACTGCGTAGTCAGTGCCAGGGGTAAGGCTCGTCAACCTAACATCAAAGATACGAGGCATGGCAGGCAGCCACCTCACCGGCGCTGAGTCCTCAGCCGCCGCATCCAGCTAGCCCATCTGCCGCAGTCCGGCCATGACCTCTTCGGCCGGCGGCAACTCGCTGGTTCGCCAGACCAGCCGGGCCTGACGATCGAACAGATAAACCTGGCCGGTATGGCGGTCGCCCGCTGCCGCGCCTCCCGTGAACAGCGAGAACATCGACTCAAGCGCCTCGGGGGCTGGCGCCGCCGCGCTCCACGTTGGCCTTGCGCCGAAGCGCCGCAACCAGGCGCTCAGTGCCACAGGGTCGTCGGCCAGCGGGTCGATGCTCAGCGACAGCAGGCGCACCGCCGTGTAGCGCTCCGACAGCAATGCCGCCTGCAGCGTCGAGAACAAGGCTCCCTGGATCGGGCAGACCGTGCTGCATCCGGTAAACATCAATTGAACGGCGGTTGGGGCGCCTCGTAACTGCGCCGCAAGCATCGGTGTGGCGCCGTCGTGGCGCCGCAGCGGCAGGGCCGGAACCGACACCGCCGGCAGCACCGGTCCGATGCTGGTGTTTGCGCGCGCCGCAGGCACACCCAGCCACGCCAGTGCACCGGCGGCAAGCAGGCGCCGGCGCCCGCGGGATGCAACCCGCGAGGATATGAAGGGGCCCCGCGCGTTCATTGGGTTCATTGAGAAAGGGCTTGCGTCAGGTAGTCCCACAACGCCGCGCACTGGTCTTCGTCGGCATCGAAGCGCGGCATGGCTCGGGGCAGCGTGACATGGGCCGGGTCGATGCCGGTGCGCAGCGTGCGGCAGAAGGATGTGCGCTCGTACGCGACAGGCGGGCCGCCGCGGCGCGGGAGGATTTCGCGCAATTGGCGCCGGTCGAGCAGCGGCGCGAAACCGGAGACAGCGGCAGTGGACTTGCCGGGGCCCGCGTGGCACTGGATGCAGCGCGTCGCTGCGCCCGGCAGCGGCGCGCTGTGGCCGGACAGCGTGCCGGCGAGCGGCTCGGTGCCGTCGAACAGGCGGGCGCCACGCGCCACGGAGGAAGGCACGGCGGCTTCCGGCTTTGCGGACCGCTCCGGACCAACGGCCAGAGCGGTTCCGAGCGCGAGTACCAGCATCATCATCATCGAAAGCCTCGGCTTCGCGAAGCGCCGGGCCGCTACCGGATGTTGATGGTGCGCGCCACGCTCGGCACGCCGCTGCTGTCGAGTGCGAACAGCATGTAGTTGCCCGGCAGCACGGTCCCGTGATCGGTCGGAATGCCCAGCTGGTAGCTGCCTGCCGTGCCCGTGAATGACAGCGGGATGCGGCGCTGATCGGTGTTGACCGAGTGAGTGGCCGATGCCATGCGCACCAGCGCAAACTGGGCCGCCGCGCGGTCGGTCGCCACGGTGATCTGGCTCCCCCATGTGGCGCTGGCCGGCGCGGCCGTGATGGCCGGGCGGGACGCCGGCGAACCGTCGCTCGCCAGCAGGTACGGTGGCGTGTAGATCTCCGCATCCGGGTGGTCGCCCGCACAGTCGCACAGCCCGCCGCCGCCCGCCAGCACGCGTCCGTCCAGCAGCAGAAGGGCCACGCTGTGATAGTTGCGCGGTTTCTGCATCGGCGGCACCGTGATGAAGCTCTCCAGCACCGGGCTCCACAGCTCGGCCGCCAGCACACTGTAGGAGTCGGAAAACGGAACGGGCTGCGTCTGTCCGCCTATCACGAACACCTCGCCGTTCGGCAGCACCACGCTGTTGACGAAGGTTCGGGCATAGGCCATCGGCGAAAGCTTGCGCACCGTGGGCGCCGCCGGCGCGCCAGCGCTGATGTCGATGATGTAGGCGGTCTTGAAGGCGTCGCCGCTGTCGTGGTTGGGCGCGCCGCCGAGCTTGAGGATCTTGCCGATGTCGTACATCACGGCGCTGGCGGTGATGGCATAGGGGTCGTCGCTGCGTAGCCCGGCCTGCAGGATGGCGCCGCTGCCGCGCGTGTCGATCCAATGCATTGCGGCAGCAGGCCCGGCGTGGAATACCCAGCCGTTGGCGGCGCCGAACAGCCACATGTGGTTGTCGCCCCGGTAGACCCCGGCCGCGTCCGGGCCGGCCAGCGGTGGGTCCGAGACATTGCTCGCATCGGGCATGTTGGCCGGTACGTCGGACAGCGTGCGCCAGGTCTTGGTGGCGGCCGACCACACCTCGCCGTACTTGCCGCCCTGCCCGCCGTTCCACGAACCGCCGACTGTGAACACGGAGCCGTCGGACATCGTCGTGCTCGCCTGGTAGGCACGTGCAATGCCGAGTTGCGCACCCGTCACCCAGCCGCCCAGCGCCGGGTCGTAGATCGAGGTCTTCGTCGCATCGCTGCCGCCGCTGACCAGCACGCTGCCATCGGCCAGCATGCTCAGGCCAGGGCAGAACATCTGGTGGCCTGTGGCCGTGACCACCAGCGGGCTGGCGCTTCGCGTGACGGGGTCGAACACCGAGGTGTAGGTGTACGCCTCGCTGCTGTTCGTGCTGAAGCTGGTGGGCGAGCGGGCTGCCCACAGCAGCAGCTTGCCATCGGGGAGGTTGGCGGCCGATGCGGGCACGAGTGGCAGCGCGATCAGATCGGACCAGGGCTTGACCGCGGCGGTCGATTGCGCCGCGGTGTATCCGGCTGCCGTGAACAGGTACTCGTTGGCCGGCAGCCACTTCCCCTTGAATCGGGAGCGCAGCCGGACCACGAGCCCCGCGCCGTCGATGGGAAGGTTGTTCACCGTCAGCGTTGTCGCACTTGTCGACGTGTCCACCACGGGTGTCGCCGAGGAGGCCGACAGGATCGTCAAGCCGTACTGGGTGGCACCCGTGTTGTTCCAGACGAAGGTCGCGCTGCGGGTGGCGAACTTGGTGCCGGGGGACGGACTGGTGAGGGACGCCGGCTGTCCGTCTGGTGGCACCGGCTTGCTTGCCGATGCGGAGGACGTGCCCGCCAGCTTCGGATTTGCGCCCTGCGCGCGGGCGCCGCCTCCTGCGTCACCGCCTGACCAGACCAGGAACACCAGGGATGCATAAGCAAGCCCGCGCGCGGCGCGCGGCGATGGAACGCTGGTCATCGCTGCTCCTTTATTTTTGTCAGGTCGCAGCTTATTCCTTGTACGCGCAATAAACAATACAAAAGTATTCAGTTATACCTTCAAAGGCCCAGCTGCTTGATCGCGCCCCGCGCCGCGGCCGCCCCGCTGGCCATCGACGCCGTCAGCAGGTAGCCGCCGGTCGGTGCCTCCCAGTCGAGCATTTCCCCCGCCACGAACACGCCCGGCACCGCGCTGGCCATGAGCACTTCGTCGAGCGCCTCGAAGCGCACGCCGCCTGCGGTGCTGATGGCTTCGTCGATGGGCCGGGTTGCGACCAGCCGCAGCGGCAGGGCCTTGATCGTTGCCGCCAGCTGCGCCGGGTCTTGCATCGCTTCGCGGCCCAGCGCCTCGTGCAGCACGCCGGCCTTGATGCCTTCCAGTCCGAGCCGGCTCTTCAGGTGGCTGCTGAGCGAGCGGGCGCCGCGCGGATGCTTCACGGCCGCCAGCACCTGCTCGGCGCTGCGGTCGGGCAGCAGGTCGAGCAGCAGCGTGGCGCTGCCGTGCGCGGCGATCTCGTCGCGCAGCAGGGCCGAAGCCGCATAGATCAGGCTGCCTTCGATGCCGGTGGCGGTGGCAACGAATTCGCCCTTGCGCGCGAAGCGGCGGCCCTGGCTGTCGGTGAACGAAATCGCGACCGACTTGAAGGGCTGGCCCGCGAAACGGCTCGCGAAATGCTCGCTCCATCCTGCCCCGTCGAAGCCGCAGTTGGCAGGCAGCAGCGGCGCGACATCGATACCGCGCGCCTGCAGCCACGGCGCCCATGCGCCATCGGAACCCAGCCGCGCCCAGCTCGCACCACCGAGCGCGAGCACCACCGCATCGGCCTTCACGAGGGCCTCGCCCGTCGGAGTGGCAAAGCGCAGCGAGGCGGCGGCCAGCGATGCATCGCCGAGCCAGCGGTGGCGCATGTGGAACTGCACGCCCGCCGCGCGCAGCCGGTGCAGCCAGGCGCGCAGCAGCGGCGCGGCCTTCATGTCGGTCGGAAACACGCGGCCCGAGGTGCCGACGAAGGTCTCGATGCCGAGGCCGGCCGCCCATTCGCGCACCTGCTGCGGACCGAAGCGGGCGAGCATCGGTTCGAGCTGCGCACGGCGCTCGCCGAAGCGGCTCATGAACACATCGAAGGGCTCCGAGTGCGTGAGGTTCAGCCCGCCGCGGCCAGCCAGCAGGAACTTGCGGCCCACCGAGGGCATGGCGTCGTAGACGTGCACCTGCACGCCGGACGCGCTCAGGACTTCGGCCGCCATCAGGCCGGCCGGTCCGCCGCCGATCACGGCGACGGTTTGGGAAAGAGTCATTCGAGAGTTACCAGTTCGCCCTGCCCGGTCAGGAACGCGGCGCGCACCAAGGCACCGGGATAGGCATGTTGCACGGCCGCGCGATAGCGCTGCATCTGTGCGATCAATTCCGCGTCCCGTTCGGGGCGCGCAGCGGATTTGTAGTCGAGGATCCACCAGGCACCGCTGGCGCGCTCGCGCACCAGCCGGTCGATGCGCAGCGTCTCGCCTTCGTGGACCAGCGTCACTTCGTTGCCGTGCCAGTCGATCATGCGCTCATCCCACGCCCAGGCGCCGGCGCCCGCGCGGATGCGCTCGGCCAGCACCGCGGCGCCGCGCGCCTGCTGCGCGTCGAGCATGAATTCACGGGCCGCGGCGCGCACATGCGCGGGCGGCAGCGCCTCGCCCGGCAGCGCCCATTCGAGCAGCCGGTGCATCGCCTGGCCGAAGGCGGCAGCCCGCGCATCGACGGTAGCGCTTGCGGCTTTCCTGGTGGCCGGTGATTCCTTGGCCGCAGGCGCGAGCACGGGCATCTTCTTCATCGAGAAACTGCCGCCCCCGGTCTCCACCGGCAACGCGAGCAGCGGCTCATCGGCTTCGACGGGTTCGCACATCGATTCGAGCCGCGACCACCAGCTGCCCTCGTTGGCCCGGGCCGGCTGCACCGACGACAGCACGAGGCGCTCGCGTGCCCGCGTGGTTGCGACGTAGAGGCCGTTGAGCTCCTCGCGATGGCGCGCGCGCTGCTCTTCCTCGAGCAGCGTGGCCGCGCAGCCCGGCGGCGTCTTTTCGCTCGCCAGGAACACGAAGCGCGTGGGCGCGCTGTCGCTGCCTTTCCATTCGACCAGCACGCCCATGGTCTGGGCGCGCGGCGGCGGCGCGTCGCAGTCGAGCATGAGCACGGTGTCGGCCTCCAGGCCCTTGGCGCCGTGCACGGTGAGCAGTTGCACTGCATCGGGCACGGCGACGGATGGCGCCCTGACGCCGCCGGCGCGCAGCGCGCGCACCAGCGCATAGGGCGTGGCAAAGCGCGCGCCCTCGATCTCGAGCGAGGCCGCCAGCAGCCCGCGCAGATTGGCCAGCGCGCTCTGGCGCATGGCCGAAGGCATGGCGGCGCCGAACCTGGCCAGCACATCGCCATCGTGAAAGATCGCGCTGAGCGCGTCGTGCGGCGGCAGTGCGGCGAGCCAGCGCTGCCACTGCTTGAGCCTGGCGCCGGCCGCGGCCAGTTCCGCCGGCAGGCCCTCGCCTTTCTGGACCAGCGCGAACCAGCTCGACGACGGGTGCTCGCGCTGGCGCAGCGCCAGTTGCACCAGCGCATCGTCGCCAATGCCGAAGAGCGGCGACTTGAGCGCGCGCGCCAGCGAGAGGTCGTGCGCGGGCGACACCAGCGCATCGATCAGCGCCACCACGTCCTGCACTTCGGGGGCATCGTGCAATTCGTTCTTCTCGGGCTGCTGCACGGGAATGTGGCGCTGGCGCAGCGCGTCCTGCATGGCGGACAGCCGGTTGCGGCGGCGCGCCAGCACCATGATCTGGCGCGGCGGCGTGCCATCGGCAATACGCTGCGCGACCCAGCGCGCGGCCTGTTCGCATTCCTTTTGCAGCAGCTGCTCTTCGGGCAGCACCCGCGGCGTGACGAGGCTGTCGCGCCAGTGCAGCATGCCGTCGTCCGCGGGCGCGGCCTCGGCGGTGGTATCGAGGGCGCCGCGATCGATGGGCGGGAGCTTGAGCAGCTCGCCCTGGTCGTTGCGTTCGGTGGTGTGCGCGCGGTAGCCGTCGAACTCGCCGGCGTCCTGCGCGGCCAGCATCGCCTGGTTGACGAGGCCGACCACCGCACGCGCGTTGCGGTGGGTGTGGTCGCAATTGAGCAGCTCGCCGCCCAGCCCTTCGCGCACGAATTTCTTCGCGGCGATGAACACCTGTGGCTCGGCGCGGCGGAAGCGGTAGATGCTCTGCTTCGGGTCGCCCACGATGAAGACGCGCGGCGCTTTGCCGCCCGCGCCGGTGTAGGCACTGAGCCAACCGTAGAGCGCCTGCCACTGCAGCGGATTGGTGTCCTGGAACTCATCGATCAGCAGGTGCGCGATGCGCGCATCGAGCCGCTCCTGCACCCAGCCCGACAGCGCCGACTGGCCCAGCAGCAGTTGTGCGGCCTGTTCGACGTCGTTCATGTCGACCCAGCCATGGGCGCGCTTGACCTCGGCGAAGGCTGCGATCAGAAGGCGCGTGAGTCGCGTCATGCGCTGCTGGTAGAGCCAGGCCGCGTGCTGGGCCTGCGCGGCGCAGAGCGTCTGCAGCTCGGCCTCGGCCTCTTGCGCGGCGGGATATTTCTGCAGGTTCTTGTTGAGCCGGTCTTCGGTCGCGACGAAGAAGTTCTTGCGCAGGTGCGCCAGCGCGGACGCGAGCGACTCCTGCGGCGGCTCGCCGGTGCCGAACACGTCGATGACCGCATCGGCCGCTTTCTGCGGCGTCTTGTTGGCTTCGCGGCCGAGCGCGGCGGCGCGGTCGAGCCAGCGGCGCCGGGCCTGCTCGCCGCGCAGTGCCTCGGTCGGTTCGTCCAGGCCTTCGAGCGACGGATGCATGGCGCTGAAATGCTGCACCGCCGACGCCGGATCGGACAGCGAGAACTCGACCCGGCGCGTGAGCGCTTCGCCCAGGGCCTTGGCGGTCTGCGACCGGCCGTAGGTGGCGACGACGGCGTAGTAGTCGGCCAGCGCTTCCTTGTCGGCCGTCACCGCTTCGAAGAAGGGGCGCCAGGTCCGCGAGCGCGCCTCGGCATCGTCCTCGAGCAGTTCGTAGTTCGCGGGCAGGCCGAGTTCGCGCAGCACCGCCAGCGGCGCATTGCGCAGCAGGCCCGCGAACCAGGCGTGGAAGGTGCGGAACTGCACCGGCCGGCCGCCTTCGAGCAGGCGCCTGTAGAGGCCTTGCAGACGCGGCACGGCGGCCAGCGCGGCATCGGGCCCGACGCCGCGGATCACGAGCTCGCGCACCAGCTCCTCGGGGCTGCGTTCGGCGAACTGCTCGAGCCATTGGTCGAGCCGCTCGCGCATCTCGCCGGCGGCCTTCTTGGTGAAAGTGATGGCCAGGATCTCGTGCGGCTCGCAGGCGGATTCGCCTTCCTCGAGCAGCGCGCGCAGGATGCGCGACACCAGCATCCAGGTCTTGCCCGCGCCGGCGCAGGCTTCGACGGCCACCGAGCGCCGCGGATCGCAGGCGACGGTATAGAAGGCCTCGCGCGTGACGTGCCGGCCGTTGTGTTCGTAGGCGGCGCCGTTCATTTCGCGGGCCCTCCCTCGGCCAAAGACGAAAGCGGGGCCTGTTCGATCTCCCAGAAATCCTTGCGGCAAAGGCCGCGCGCCGCGCAGTAGTCGCAGACGGCGCCCTCCCCCAGCGGCGGCAGCGCCGCGCCCTCGGCGATGCGGGTGAAGTCGTCGAGGATGCCGGCCACCAGCGCATCGCGCGCCTCCACCACCACGGGCTGCTCGACGGTCTGCGTGCCGGACGACTTCTCGCCGACGTTGACGTAGGCCGCGCGCAGCGTGTCGTCGGCCACCAGCGCGGCATAGAAGGCGAGCTGCGTGTCCTCGGTCGGGTCCTTCACGCGCTCCTTGGTGACAGCGGCCGATTCGGTCTTGTAGTCGATCACGAAGGCCTGGCCGTCCGGCATGCGGTCGATGCGGTCCAGCCGGCCGACCAGCTGCAGGCTGCCCAGCGGCTGTTCCATCCAGGGCTCGGATTCGGCGAACACGGCGCCGCTCGCCTCGTGTCCGGCAAGCCATTGAAGATAGCCGTCGCGCACCGCCGGCCATGCCGCGGCGAAGGGCAGGAACTCGGCATCGGACAGTCCGAACTCGCGTGTGGCGCGCTCGGCCGCTGCACTGATGTACGCCACACGCTCGGCGGCATCGCTGGTCGGCTTCTCCTTCAGCGCCTCGTGGAAATGGCCCAGCACGGCATGCAGCCAGTTGCCGAAGTCGCGCTTGTCGACTTCGGCATCGAGCTCGTCGGCACTTCGCAGGCCCAGCTGCCGCAGCGCGAAGAAGCGGTAGGGGCAACGGCGCAGGTCTTCATAGACGCTGGTCGAGATGTTGCGCAGTGGCAGCAGCGCCCCGGACGGCGTCGGGTAGGCGGTCGGCTGCAGCGCCACCTCGCGCGGCGTGCGCGGGTCCGCCGCCATCTGCAAGGCGTGGTCGAGTTGCAGCGCCTGCACCAGCGGGCTCGGACGCACCGGCTCGCCGCTCGCATCCGACTGGCGCCACAGCACTTCGCAGCGCGGGTTGCACAAGGCCGCGGCCCAGGCCGAGCGTTGCGCGGCCTCGAGCGTTTCGCGCGCGGGCAGGCCCAGTTCGGCGCGCTGCGCGGCACTCCAGTTGCCGGGCGGCTCGGGCGATGCGGGCAGGCGCCGGTCGTCACAGCCGGGAATGACCACGGCGCCGAACGCGCGGCCCAGCAACTGGTGCAGCGGCAGCACCACCACCTGCGGCGCCTCGTTGCCGGCGGGCGGCACGAAGCTGGCGTCCTCCAGCACGTCGCGCACCCAGGCCGTGAACTCGGCCAGCGTGTGGCGTCCGCCGGGAAATTCGTCGTCGTCGCCGTGGGCATCGGCATCGAGCCACAAGGCGCCGATCACCTTGGCGCCGGCCATGTCGGCTGCGAGCGGCTCCCATTGCTCCCCGGCCTCGAGCAGTTCGCGCAGCGCGCGCAGCCAGTCGGCCAGGGGCCGCGAGCGGGCCATGGCCATGCGGCGGCCTTCGACGGCTTCGGTGAAAGGCAGCAGCGCGATGTCCTGCGGCTTCTCGCTGCGCGCGGCCTGGCCGCACCAGGCGGACCACTCGCGCACGCCTTCGCGCCGCAGCCGGGCTTCGAGGGCCTGGGTGGCGAGCGCATCGCCGTCGGCGCCGCTCTTGAGCCATTCGAGCACCTGGTCGCTGCCGGCGTCGTGCGCGCAGGCGCGCAGCGCGCTCATCACGGTGGCGGCGGCGCGCGTGGTGGAAAGCTTCCAGCCGGTTTCGTCGTGCGCCGTGACACCCTGCGCCTGCAACTGCGCGCCGATGCGCCGCGTGAGCGCCCGGTCGGTCGCGATCAGTGCCACCGGCGCGCGGCCCTCGGCCAGGTGCCGCAGCACGCAGGCGGCGGCCAGTTCCGCCTCGTCTTCAGGGTCGGCGGCGACATGCGCGGCCGCCGTGATGGCCGCAGGGCTCACGGGCACCAGCGAGAGATGGATGGCGCGGTCGCCCCACAGGCTGCAGAGCGTCTGCGTGAGCGGATCGGCCTGGAAGCCTTCGAGCACGATCAGCGCATCGACCTGCGCACGCACCGTGTCGCGCAGCAGCACATCGGTGGCATAGCCCGAGTTGGCGGCCCAGGCCACCGCGACGCGGATCAGCGCGCTTTCAATGCGGAACCATTCCGACTCGCTGCCCGCATCGGCCACCTGGGCCGCGCGCTGCGCCCATTCGCCGCCGCGTACCTCGGGCAGCGCGGCGGCCGCCAGGGGCGCCAGCTGGTAGGCCAGCTCGACCACGCGCCCGGCCAGCGCGAAGCGTTCGGCGGCAAAGCCGGCCTGCGACAGCAGCGCTTGGGCCGTGACCAGGTCGCGCGCCATGTCGAAGGCGATGTCGTAGCCCGTGGGCAGGAAGCCCCCTGCGCTGCGTGCCCAGTTGCGCGTGGTCTCGAAGCGCGGCGCGAAGCCGGGGCTGCCGCAGCGCGACCACATGCCGTGGGCCACACCCATCAGTTGCGCGTACGGCACCAGCACCACGGTGCGCGCCGCATGCAGCCCGTGCTGCGCAACGGCGCCGGCAATGCGCGCGACGACGCCCTCGGCGGGGTCGCACCACAGGGCCTGGACGGGGTGGCCTTCGTTCATGTTCTATCGAGGGGTTGGAGGGCGTGGAGGCGCAACGCGCAAAGGGCTTTTGCTATCGGCGCCATAGCGTTCCCGCATGGCACCCCACCCCTTGGTTTCTGTCACAATGACCAGCACTTTAGCTGCACCGAAACTCTCCGCGCACAAGGACACATCACATGGCCAGCGACCTGATCAAACACATCTCCGATTCTTCCTTCGAAGCCGACGTGCTCAAGTCCAGCCAGCCCGTGCTGGTCGACTACTGGGCCGAATGGTGCGGCCCCTGCAAGATGATCGCACCCATCCTGGACGAAGTGTCGACCGCCTACGAAGGCAAGCTGCAGATCGCCAAGCTCAACGTCGACGAGAACCGCGACATCCCGGCCAAGTTCGGCATCCGCGGCATCCCCACGCTCATGCTGTTCAAGGACGGCCAGCTGGCCGCCACCAAGGTCGGCGCCATGAGCAAGGCGCAGCTCACGGCCTTCATCGACCAGCAGCTCGCCTGAGGCATTTCACCCGGCCAGCGCGCAATGCGTTGGCCGGACGGTTTTTTGCTGTCATAATCTCCCACAGATCACCGGCCCCTTCGAGGTAACCGGTTCGAGTTCCCCGGTTTGTGAGGCAGCTCTCGCCTCACATCAAACCTCCCCCCGTTTTTCCGATCGATTGCCCCGCAAGGGGTCATTCCATGCACTTAAACGAACTCAAGGCACTCCACGTGTCTGAAGTCCTCAAGCAGGCTGAAGCGCTTGAGATCGAAAACGTCGGCCGCATGCGCAAGCAGGAGCTGATGTTCGCGATCATCAAGAAGCGCGCCAAGGCCGGCGAACAGGTCTTTGCCGACGGCGTGCTCGAAATCCTGCCCGACGGCTTCGGCTTCCTGCGCAGCCCCGACACCAGCTTCACGGCCAGCACCGACGACATCTACATCTCGCCGAGCCAGGTGCGCCGCTTCAACCTGCACACCGGCGACATGATCGAAGGCGAAGTGCGCACGCCCAAGGACGGCGAGCGCTACTTCGCGCTGACCAAGCTCGACAAGGTCAACGACGGTCCGCCCGAGCAGAACAAGCACAAGGTGATGTTCGAGAACCTGACGCCGCTGTTCCCCAAGGAGCAGATGAAGCTGGAGCGCGACGGCATCAAGAGCGACGAGAACATCACGGGCCGGATCATCGACATCATCGCCCCCATCGGCAAGGGCCAGCGCGCCCTGCTGGTGGCGCCGCCCAAGAGCGGCAAGACGGTGATGATGCAGCACATCGCCCACGCGATCAGCGCCAACTACCCCGAAGTGCACATGATGGTGCTGCTGGTGGACGAGCGGCCCGAAGAAGTGACCGAAATGCAGCGCACCGTGAAGGGCGAGGTCATTGCCTCGACCTTCGACGAGCCCGCTGCGCGCCACGTGCACGTGGCCGAAATGGTGATCGAGCGCGCCAAGCGCCTGGTCGAGCTCAAGAAGGACGTGGTGATCCTGCTCGACTCGATCACCCGCCTCGCGCGCGCCTACAACAATGTCGTGCCCTCGTCGGGCAAGGTGCTGACCGGCGGCGTCGACTCCAACGCGCTACAGCGCCCCAAGCGCTTCCTGGGCGCCGCGCGCAACGTCGAGGAAGGCGGCTCGCTGACCATCATCGGCACCGCGCTGATCGACACCGGCAGCCGCATGGACGAAGTGATCTTCGAAGAGTTCAAGGGCACCGGCAACTCCGAAATCCACCTGGACCGCCGCCTGTACGAAAAGCGCGTGTTCCCGTCGATCCAGCTCAACCGCAGCGGCACGCGCCGCGAAGAGCTGCTGCTGGCGCCCGAGATCCTGCAGAAGACCCGCATCCTGCGCCAGCTCATGTACAACATGGACGAGATCGAGTCGATGGAGCTCATGCTCAAGAACATGAAGGCGACGAAAACGAATGTCGAATTCTTCGACATGATGCGTCGCGGAGGCTGAGCACCACGCTCGCCGCAAAAGCGCGTTGGCCCTCGGGTCAACGCGCTTTTTTCATGGGCGGTCGATGATGCGGATCGCCCGGCCCTCGGCCGCGCTCTGCTGGCCGATGTCGAGCAGTTCCATCAGCGCGACAGCCTGCTCGGGCGGCACCGGGTTCGGGCCGTTGCCCAGGATCGCGTCGCGCACCGCGGCGTAGTAGTCGAGGTAGTTGCCGGCCCGCGTGGGCCAGACCCGGCGCTGCGGCTCGCCGCCGTCGCTGGCGGGCACCACGAGTTCGCCGTCCTGCGGATCGGCGCCCCACCCCGCCATCGGCGGCCGCTGGCCGGCGCGCAGCGCGTCTTCCTGCGGATCGACGCCGTGCTTGATGTAGCTGCCGCGCGTGCCATGGACGATGTAGCGCGGCGCGGCATGGGCCGCGAGCGTGGTGGCGTGCAGCACCACGCGCAGCGGTGCATGCGGGCCGCTTTCGTAGCGCAGCACGGCGTGGAAATAGTCCTCGACCTGCGCGCCGTCGCGCAAGGCCGCGGTGTCGAGCTGCAGCGTGTCGGGCCTTCCGAACAGCTGGACCGCCTGGTCGACCAGATGAGCGCCCAGGTCGACCCAAAGGCCCGCGCCCGGCACTTTCTGCTCGCGCCAGCGGTCGCGCACCTCGGGGCGAAAGCGGTCGAAATGCGATTCCAGGTACACCAGCCGGCCGAGTTCTCCGCTCGCCAGCAGGTCCTTGAGCGTGAGGTAGTCGGCGTCGAAACGCCGGTTCTGATAGACCGCCAGCACACGATTGTTGCGCCGAGCCAACAATTCGAGCTCCCTGGCTTCGGCCACGTCGAGCGTGAACGGCTTGTCCACCACCACATGCTTGCCGGCCTCCAGGGCCGCCTTGGCCACGGGATGGTGCTGGGCGTTGGGGGTGGCCACCACCACCAAGTCGATGTCCGGCCGGCCCACGAGCGCGGCCGCATCGGGCACCACGGCCACGCCAGGCCAGTCGGCGTGGACCTTGTGCGGGCGGGAGCTTGCCACGGCCGCCAGTTCGAGCCCGGGCACGGCCGAAAGCACCGGCGCATGGAAGGTCTGGCCGGCAAAGCCATAGCCGACGAGGCCGGCGCGCAGGGTTCTGGAGGTCATCTGGAGGGCCGTCCTTCGCTCAAATCAGGACAGTATGCGATAATCGCCGGCTCCGCGAAAAGTGCAGCCGGGCGTCTTGCCCTGCGAATTCCCTCCTGGGAACGGCTTGCCCCTCTTGGGCACGCTTGTGGCTCTCGCATCGACCCCAAAGGAAAGACCATGGCAAAAGAAGGCATCCACCCGAACTACCGCGAAATCCTGTTCGTCGACATGTCGAACGGCTTCAAGTTCGTGACCCGTTCGTGCGCGAACACCAAGGAAATGGGCAAAACCGACGACGGCCGCGAGCTGCCGCTGTTCAAGCTCGACACCACGAGCGAATCGCATCCGTTCTACACGGGCACGCAAAAGTCGGTCGACAACATGGGCGGTCGCGTCGAGAAGTTCCGCAACCGCTTCGGCAAGACCACCGGCGCTGCTTCCAAGTAAAGCACGCGCTTTCGCATCGAGGGCAGCCCGGTTTACCGCGCTGCCCTTTTTTTCTTTCCCAAGACCGACGTTCATTCCCACCCTGTGAATCAGCCCACTCCCGCGATCGTTGCCCAGAGCGCCGTGCGCCGGCTGCCGCGCCTGGCACTGCTGCTGCTGTGCGCCGCCTACCTGCTGCCGGGCCTGGTGGGGCGCGGCCCCTGGAAAAGCGCCGACATCACCTCCTTCGGCTACATGGCCGAACTGGCGCGCAACACCGAAGGCATCTCCCGCTGGTTCGATCCCCTGCTGCTGGGCCTGCGCCCTGAAACGCCGGCGCTGCTTCCCTACTGGATCGGCGCCTGGGCCATCAAGATCGCGCCCTCCTGGGTGAACCCCGACCTGGCGGTGCGCATCGTCTTTGCGCTGCTGCTCTGGGGCACCTTCACCGCCACCTGGTACGCGGTCTACTACCTCGCGCGCACCTCGCGGGCCCAGCCGGTGGCGTTCGCCTTCGGCGGCGAGGCGCGGCCCACCGACTACGCCCGCGCCATTGCCGACGGCGGCCTGCTGGCGCTGATCGCCTGCCTGGGCCTCGCCCAGCTGGGCCATGAAACCACGCCGGCGCTGGCACAGCTGTATTTCGCGTCGCATCTGTTCTATGGCGTGGCGGCACTGCCCTACCGGCGCACCGGACCGGTCATCGCACTGCTGGTCGGCACCATCGGCATGACCCTGAGCGGCGGTCCCACGGTCGGCCTCGCGCTGGCGGTGGGCAGCGCGCTATTCATCGCCTACGAGCGGCGCACCGCCAGCGCCGATTCCGACGAAAGCCCCGGCTACACCCGCGGTGCGCTCGCCACGATGAGCGCGGTGGCGCTGGTGGCCGCGGCATTGGCGCTCGGGCTGGGCCTGCTGCAATGGAAGATCCAGCTGCCGGGCCATCATCCGAGCAGCACCTCGGTGCTGGGCGACGTGCGCAGCCAGGCCAAGCTGCTGGTGTGGTTCACCTGGCCGGTCTGGCCGCTCGCGATCTGGACGCTGTGGCGCTGGCGCCGCCAGCTCACCGCGCGCCATGTGGCGCTGCCGTTCTGGTTTGCGCTGGTGCCGCTGGCCGCGACCTGGACCACCGACTATTCCGACCGCTCGCTGCTGCTGGCGCTGCCCGCACTCGCGACGCTGGCCGCCTTTGCCCTGCCGACCTTCCGGCGCAGCGCGGCGGCGCTGATCGACTGGTTCAACGTGCTGTTCTTCAGCGGACTGGCCGTGCTCGGATGGATCTACTGGATCGCGATGCAGACCGGCGTGCCGACCAAGCCGGCCGCCAGCGTGGCACGGCTGGTGCCCGGGTTCGTGCCAGGGTTCTCGCCCACCGCATTCGCGCTGGCGCTGGCCGCCACCATCACCTGGTGCTGGGTGGTGCGCTGGCGCACCGGGCGCCACCGCGCGGCGCTCTGGAAAACGCTGGTGCTGCCGGCCGGCGGCACCGCTCTGTGCTGGATGCTGCTGATGACGCTGTGGCTGCCTCCGATCGACTACGCGCGCAGCTACGCGCCTCAGGTGCGGGCGGTGGCCGAGCGGGTCGGGCAGCCGAGCTGCATCGCCGAGCTTGCGCTGAGCCGCGCGCACATTGCGGCGCTGCGGCATCACGGCCAGTTCAACCTGCAGCCGCTGCTGCTCGGCACCGATTGCCCCTGGCTGCTGGTCAGCCCCGAAACCATCGAGCGGCTGCACACCATCATCCGCCTGGAGCACTGGCGTTTCAGCGGCACGCTGCGGCGGCCCAGTAGCGCGAGCGACGACCTGCTGCTCTACCAGAAGATTGCGCCCTAGCAAGTGAGCGGCGAACGAGGCCTGATTGCGCGGCACGCCGGCACGGTGCTGGTGGGCCAGCTGGCCGTGATGGCGTTCGGCGTGACCGACACCATCGTGGCCGGCCGCTATTCCGAGAACGCGCTGGCCGCGCTGTCGGTGGGCGCGGCCGTCTTCATCAGCGTGTTCGTCTCGCTGATGGGCGTGCTGCAGGCGCTGCTGCCGGTCTGGGCGGAGCTGCACGGCGCGGACCGCAGAAGCGAAGTCGGCCGCTCCGTGCGGCAGTCGCTCTACCTGGCTGCCATCGCGATTGCCGTCGGCATGGCCGTGCTGCTGCTGCCGGGCGCGGTGCTGCGCTGGACCCAGGTGCCGCCCGCGATGCGCGGCGAAGTGGAAACCTATCTGGGGGTGCTCGCCTTCGCATTGCCGCCGGCCCTGCTGTTCCGCCTGTTCAGCACCCTGAACCAGAGCCTGGGCAAGCCGCAGGTGGTGACCTGGCTCCAGCTGGGCTCGCTGTGCGTGAAGCTGCCGCTGTCGATCTGGTTCGCCTTCGGCGGCGCGGGCCTGCCGGCCATGGGCCTGGTGGGCTGCGCCTGGGCCACGCTGTGCGTGAACTGGGCCATGCTGGCCTGCGCCGTGTGGCTGCTGCGCAGCAGCGCCTTCTACCGCGACTACCGGCTCTGGGAACGCATCGAAGCGCCCGACTGGCGGCAGATCCGCCAGTTCGCGAGCCTGGGCATTCCCGGCGGCCTGGCCGTGCTGGTGGAAGTGACCTCGTTCACCCTGATGGCGCTGTTCATTGCGCGCCTGGGCACCGCCGCCGCCGCCGCGCACCAGATCGCCTCGAACCTGCTGGCGGTGGCCTACATGGTGCCGCTCTCGCTGGCCATTGCCACCAGCGCGCGCGTGAGCTTCTGGCTCGGCGCCGGAAAGGCCGCCAAGGCCCGCCGCGCCTGCCGCCTGGGCTTCGAGCTCACTGCCCTTTGCGCGCTGTTCTTCGCGGGCGCCATGGTGGCGCTGCGCTTCAGGCTGGCCCACGTGTATTCCGACAATCCGGCCGTCATCGCAGTGGCCGCGGCGCTGCTGCTGGTGGTGGCGGCCTATCACTTTGCCGATGCGCTGCAGACGCTGTGCGTGTTCGTGCTGCGCAGCTACCGCGTCACGCTGGTGCCGCTGGTGGTCTATTGCACGCTGCTCTGGGGAGTGGGCCTGGGCGGCAGCTACCTGCTGGCCTACCGCGGGCTGGGGCCCTGGCCCGCCATGCAGTCGCCGCTGGCGTTCTGGCTCATGAGCGCCGGAGCGCTCGCGCTCACGGCCTTGCTGTTCGGAGCGCTGCTGCGCTGGACGATGCGCCGCTCACTTCGCTAGCAGCCGCGCTTCCCGCACGCGGGTTGCCGGGAACACCAGCGCGAAACGCGAGCCCTTGCCCACCGTGCTCTGGATCCGCAGTTCGGCGCCATGCCGCTGCGCGATGTGCTTCACGATGGCCAGGCCCAGGCCGGTGCCACCGGTTTCGCGCGAGCGGCTGCGGTCGATGCGGTAGAAGCGTTCGGTCAGGCGCGGGATGTGCTCGGCAGCAATGCCGGGGCCGGTGTCGCGCACCGCGTATTCGCCGCGCCCGTCGGGCAGCAGCCGCCAGCTCACCGCGACCTCGCCGCCGCCGGGCGTGTAGCGGATGGCGTTGCTCAGCAGGTTCGACATGGCGCTTTGCAGCTCTGTCGGGGCGCCCGAGATTTCAGATTCGGCCTCGATCGCGAAGGAAAGGCGATGCCCCTGCGGCGCGAGCCGGCCCGACAGCCCCCGTCCCTCGTCTTCGCACTGGGCGAGCAGCGCACGGATGCGGATCCACTGGTTGCCCGATGGCGCCGCACTGCCCTCGAGCCGCGACAGCGTCAGCAGGTCGTTGACCAGGGTTTCCATGCGATGCGACTGCTGGCTCATGAGCGAGAGGTAGCGCGCGCGCTCGTCCGCATCGAGCGGCAGGTTCTGCAGCGTTTCCACAAAGCCCGCCAGCACGGTGAGCGGCGTGCGGATCTCGTGCGACACGTTGGCGACGAAGTCGCGCCGCATGGCTTCGGCCTGCTCGACCGCCGTGATGTCGCGCGTCAGCAGCATGCGGCGGTTGCCCGCATAGGGATGCACCTGCACCGACAGGCGCACCGGATGGCTGCGCTGGTGCCCCTGCCCGGGGCCTGAGGCATCGATGACCACATCGCGGCTGTAGTTCCACGAGGCCAGGTAGGCCACGAAGGCCGGGTCGCGGACCAGGTTCGCAAGATGCTGCAGCAGATCCCGCTCGGCATCGATGCCGAACTGGCCGGCTGCCGTCTGGTTGCACCACTCGATGCGGCCCTGCTCGTCGAGCAGGATCACGCCGTTGGGAGAGGCCTGGATGGCGGCCAGGAATTCCTGCAGGCGGTCTTCGGCCTGGCGGGTCTGCTGTTCGCGGTCGCGCAGCAGCTTGCGGATGCGCTCCGCGAGCTCGCCCCACACGCCGGCGCCGCGCGTCGGCAGGCCCGCCGCGTTGTTGCGAAGCACCTTGAGCAGGCGCTCGGCCCGCCAGGCGTCGAGCGCGAGCCACAGCACCGCGCCCAGCCAGGCGCCCAGCCATCCGAACTTCCAGCCGAAAATGGCTGCAGCGCCCACTCCCATTACGAGGGACGCTATTAGAAAAGTAGCAATACGGAAAGGCATGGCGGGCGATTATCCGCGCCCGCGGCCCGTGAAAGCAGCGGGGCTCAAACCGTGACTTGGGCCGTCAGGCGGTAACCCGCGCCGCGCACCGTCTCGACCATCGGCGAGGCGGCGCCCAGCGATTCGCGCAGGCGCTTGACGTGCACGTCGACCGTGCGTTCCTCGATGTAGACGTGGTCGCCCCAGACCTTGTCGAGCAGTTGCGCCCGGCTGTGCACGCGCTCGGCGTGCTGCATCAGGTAGGCCAGCAGCTTGAACTCGGTCGGCCCCACCTTGAGCGCATTGCCCTGCCAGGTGACGCGGTGCGTGGCGGTGTCGAGCGCGAGCTCGCCGATCTCCACGCGCTCGGTCACCACCTCGGGCGCGCGGCGGCGCAGCACGGCGCGGATGCGCGCGAGCATTTCCTGGGTGGAGAACGGCTTGGTGATGTAGTCGTCGGCGCCCGCATCGAGGCCGGCCACCTTGTCGGGCTCGTCGCCGCGCGCGGTGAGCATCAGGATCGGGATGGCCTTGGTGCGCGGGTCCTTGCGCCACTGGCGCGCGAGTTGCAGGCCGCTCTGTCCGGGCAGCATCCAGTCGAGCAGGATCAGGTCCGGCAGGAAGGCGTCGATCTCGCGTTGCGCTGCCGCGCCGTCTTCCGACCAGATCGGCTCGAAGCCGTTGTGGCGCAGGTTGACGGCGATCAGCTCGGCGATCGAGGACTCGTCTTCGACGATCAGGACTCGGGGTTTCTTCATGCTTTCTTTGGGAGACTTGCGCTCGCTCTGTTACTGCAGCGCCGATTCGATCTCTTGCATCGAAGTGTGCCGCACATCGGCGCCCTTGACGATGTAGATGATGAACTCGGCGATGTTCTTGGCGTGGTCGCCGATGCGTTCGATGGCCTTGGCCAGGAACAGCAGGTCGAGGCTGGCCGAGATCGTGCGCGGGTCTTCCATCATGTAGGTGACCAGCTTGCGCACGAAGCCGTCGAACTCCTTGTCGATCAGGTCGTCGTCCTTCAGGATCGACAGCGCCGCGGCCGTGTCCAGCCGAGCGAACGCGTCCAGCGCGGTACGCAGCAGGCCCGAGGCCAGGTCGGCCGCGATGCGCAGCTCGTTCGAGGGCAGCGCGCGGGCCGAGCCGCTCTCGATGATCGACTTGACCATGCGCGCGATCTTGTTGGCCTCGTCGCCCACGCGCTCCAGGTTGGCCGTGGTCTTGGAGATGGCGATCAAGAGGCGCAGGTCGCGCGCCGTCGGCTGGCGCCGCGCGATGATCGACGACAGCTCGCGGTCGATCTCGATCTCCATCGCATTGACGCGCGTCTCGGTTTCCATCACGCGGTCGGCAGCGTCGGGGTCGAACTGCAAGAGCGCATACACCGCCTGGTGGATCTGCGCCTCGACCATGCCGCCGAGCTCCATCACGCGCGACGAGACGCCGTTGAGTTCGCTGTCGAACTGGCTGGAGAGATGTTTTTCAGTCATGTGTGCCTCCTTGGCATCAGCCGAAACGGCCGGTAATGTAGTCCTCGGTCTCCTTGCGCTGCGGCTTGAAGAACATCTGTTCCGTCGCGCCGAACTCGATCAGGTCGCCCAGGTACATGTAGGCGGTGTAGTCGCTGCAGCGTGCAGCCTGCTGCATGTTGTGCGTCACGATGACCACGGTGTACTCGTTTTTCAGCTCGGCGATCAACTCTTCGATCTTTGCCGTGGAGATCGGGTCGAGCGCGGAGCAGGGTTCGTCGAGCAGCAGCACCTCGGGCTTGATGGCAATGCCGCGTGCAATGCACAGGCGCTGCTGCTGGCCGCCCGAGAGGCCCGAGCCGCTTTGCTGCAGCTTGTCGCGCACTTCGGTCCAGAGAGCGGCCTTCTTGAGCGCCCATTCCACGCGGTCGTCCATTTCGCTCGCGCTCAGGTTCTCGAACAGCTTCACGCCGAAGGCGATGTTGTCGTAGATCGACATCGGGAACGGCGTGGGCTTCTGGAACACCATGCCGACCTTGGCGCGGATCAGCGCCACGTCCTGCTTGGAGGTGAGCAGGTTCTCGCCGTCCAGCGCGATGGTGCCCTCGGCGCGCTGCTCGGGGTAGAGCTCGAACATGCGGTTGAAGGTGCGCAGCAGCGTCGACTTGCCGCAGCCCGACGGGCCGATGAAGGCCGTCACCTTGTTTTCGGGGATCTCGAGGTTGATGCCCTTGAGCGCATGGAACTTGCCATAGTAGAAGTTCAGGTCCTTGACCGAGATCTTCGAGCGCGACGGTTGTGCGGCGATGTTTGGCATGGTTGCTACTTCTTCTTGAATCAGAGTTTGTTGCGCGTGAGGACCCGCGCCAGGATGTTGAGGGCGAGCACGGCCACGGTGATCAGGAACACGCCGGCCCAGGCCAGCTGTTGCCAGTTCTCGTACGGGCTCATCGCGAACTTGAAGATCGTCACCGGCAGGCTGGCCATCGGCTGGCTGATGTCGGCGGTCCAGAACTGGTTGTTGAGCGCGGTGAAGAGCAGCGGCGCGGTTTCGCCCGCGATGCGCGCCACCGCCAGCAGCACGCCCGTGACCACGCCGGCGCGCGCCGCGCGCAGCGTGATGCTCAGGATGACCTTCCACTTGGGCGTGCCGAGCGCATAGGCCGCTTCGCGCAGCCCCGGCGGCACCAGCTGCAGCATGTTCTCGGTGGTGCGGATGACCACCGGGATCACGATCAGCGCGAGCGACAGCGCACCCGCCAGGCCCGAGAAGGTCTTGAAGTACGCCACCACCACCGCATAGATGAACAGGCCGATCACGATCGACGGCGCCGACAGCAGGATGTCGTTGACGAAGCGCGTCACCGACGACAGCCAGCCCTTGGGGTTGTACTCCGCCAGGTAGATGCCGGCCATGATGCCGATGGGCGTGCCCACGAAGGTGGCCAGCGCCACCATCACGAACGAGCCGAAGATCGCGTTGGCGATGCCGCCCGCCTCGTTCGGCGGCGGCGTCATCTCGGTGAAGGTGGCGAGCGCCAGGCCGCCCAGGCCCAGGCGCAGCGTTTCCCACAGGATCCAGACGAGCCAGAACACGCCGAACACCATCGCCGCGAGCGACAGCGTGAGCGCGATCTTGTTGACGCGGTTGCGCGCGGCAAACTTGGCCTGGCGCGTTTCGGCGAGCGCCTTCGCATTCAGCAGGTTTTGAGCGGTGCTCATGCCTTGGTCCCTTCGCTCTTCTTCATCTGGGCCAGCAGCACCTTCGACAGCGTCAGCACGACGAAGGTGATGAAGAACAGCACCAGGCCGAGGTACATCAGCGCGGCCTGGTGCAGGCCCGCGCCGGCCTCGGCGAATTCGTTGGCCAGTGCCGAGGTGATGCTGTTGGCCGCCTCGAACACGGAAAGCGAGTTGAGCTGGTTCATGTTGCCGATCACGAAGGTGACCGCCATCGTCTCGCCCAGCGCCCGGCCCAGGCCCAGCATGATGCCGCCGATCACGCCGGCCTTGGTGTAGGGCAGCACGACCTTCGACACCACTTCCCAGGTCGTGGAGCCCAGGCCGTAGGCCGACTCCTTGAGCAGCGGCGGCGTCACTTCGAACACGTCGCGCATCACCGAGGCGATGAACGGAATGATCATGATCGCGAGGATGATGCCGGCCGAGAGAATGCCGATGCCCACGGGCGGGCCGGACACCAGCGCGCCAAGGTACGGCACGCCGGCAAGCAGCTTCTGCAGCGGCTGCTGCACCCAGGTGGAAAGGATCGGCCCGAACACCAGCAGGCCCCACATGCCGTACACGATCGACGGCACGGCGGCGAGCAGTTCGATGGCCGTGCCCAGCGGACGCTTGAGCCAGCTGGGCGAGAGCTCGGTCAGGAACAGCGCAATGCCGAAGCTCACCGGCACCGCGATCACCAGCGCGATGACCGAGGTGGCCAGCGTGCCGTAGATCATGACCAGGCCGCCGTACTCGTTCTGCACCGGGTCCCAGACGCTGCTGGTCAGAAAGCCGAGGCCGTACTTCGAGATGGCGGGCCATGCGCCGGCAATCAGCGACAGCAGGATGCCGATCAGCATCGCGAGCGTGAGCAGCGCGGCGCCCTTGGCGGCCCAGCCGAACAGGCGGTCGGCCATGGGGCCCGAACGCGGTGCCTTGGCGGGCGGTGGTGCGGTGGCGCGGCCGCGTTCGGCCGCGAGGTCGAGCGTGGATGCGGAGGCAGGATAGGTGGATGACACGGGTCGCTCCGGCAATGACGAAAGCGGCGCATCCTCGAGCGAAGTGCTGCTCATGGGTGCGCCGTCCTGGGCTTGATGGGGTTGCTTACTTGAACGCGACCGGCTTGCCCGACGCGTCCTTCACTTCGCCCCATGCCTTGGCGATCGTGGCCTTCACGCCATCGGGCATCGGCACGTAGTCGAGGTCGTCGGCCGTCTTGTCGCCGCCCTTGTAGGCCCAGTCGAAGAACTTGAGCACCGTGGTGGCATTGGCGGGCTTGTCCTGCACCTTGTGCATCAGGATGAAGGTCGCGCCGGTGATGGGCCATGCGCCCTTGTCGGCCTGGTTGGTCAGCACCTGGTAGAAGCTCTTGTTCCAGTCGGCGGCGGCGGCGGCGGCCTTGAAGGCCGTGTCCTCGGGCGAGACGAAGTTGCCGGCCGCGTTCTGCAGCTGGGCGTAGGTCATCTTGTTCTGCTTGACGTAGGCGTACTCGACGTAGCCGATCGAGTTGGGCAGGCGGTTCACGAAGGCTGCGACGCCTTCGTTGCCCTTGCCGCCCGCGCCGGTGGGCCAGTTCACGGCCGTGCCTTCGCCGACCTTGGTCTTCCACTCGGCGTTGACCTTGCTCAGGTAGTTGGTGAACAGGAAGCTGGTGCCCGAGCCGTCGGCGCGGCGAACCGGTGCAATGGCGGCGTCAGGCAGGGCCAGCGAGCCGTTCAGCGCCTTGATGGCGGGGTCGTTCCACTTGGTGATCTTGCCCAGGTAGATGTCGCCCAGCACCTGGCCGTTGAGCTTCAGCTCGCCGGGCTTGATGCCGGGGATGTTCACCACGGGAATCACGCCGCCGATGACGGTGGGGAACTGCATCAGGCCCTTGGCCTGGAGTTCTTCGTCCTTCAGGGGCGCGTCGGACGCGCCGAAATCGACCGTCTTGGCTTCGATCTGCTTGAGGCCGGCACCCGAGCCGACCGACTGGTAGTTGATCTTGACGCCGGTGGCCTTGTTGAAATCGGAGGCCCACTTGGCATACAGCGGTGCCGGGAAGCTGGCGCCGGCGCCGGTCACGTCTTGTGCAAAGGCAGGAACTTGGGCAAACACCGCGGCCACGAGGCCGGCGGCTGCAAACTTGAAAGTCGTTTTCATGGAGGCTTCCTTTAGAAGTAAGAAGTAGTCCCTTTCGGGCTTGGAACGGACTCTAGAAAGCTTGTGTGACATCGGTGTGACACCCCGCTGTCGAGGGAAAATGCCGCCCTTTCCCCTGCGGCTCGTGTGACGCTGTCACACAACCGTCATTCGCCGCGCCTAGCCTTGCGAGCCTCGCCACCGGCGATCCGGAAGGCCGCGCGCCCGCCACGGCGCTACGATCGAAGCCACCCGCCTTCTTCCACGACAACTACATGCAAAACGGCACCCGCCTCGCCGCCGTCGATCTCGGCTCGAACAGCTTCAGGCTCGAGATCGGACAGGTCGACCACGGCCAGATCCACCGCACCGAGTACCTGAAGGAAACGGTGCGCCAGGGCAACGGCCTGGACAGCGCCCGCAATCTCACGGCCGAGGCCATGCAGCGGGGCTGGGACGCGCTCGCCCGTTTTGGCGAGCGGCTGGCCGGCTTCAAGCGCTCGCAGGTGCGCGCCGTCGCCACCCAGACACTGCGCGAGGCACGCAACCGCGAGGAATTCCTGCTGCGCGCGCGCACCATCCTGGGCTTCGGCATCGACGTGATCCCGGGCCGGGAGGAAGCCCGCCTGATCTACCAGGGCGTGGCGCACATGCTGCCGCACACCGACGCCTCCGACCGCGAGCGCCGCCTGGTGGTGGACATCGGCGGGCGCTCCACCGAAATGATCATCGGCCGCGCGCTCGACGCCGAGCTGATGGAGTCCTACCGCGTGGGCAGCGTCGCCTGGTCGATGAAGCACTTCGGGGAAGGCCTCTTCACCCAGGGCGCATTCCGCGCCGCCGAGGTGGCCGCCAAGGCGGTGCTGGACGACGCGCTGTCCAGCTACACCCGCGACCAGTGGGACGTGGCCTATGGCGCCTCCGGCACCATCGGCGCCGTGGGCGACGTGCTGGCCGCGGCGGGCGGCGAGCCAGGGCTCATCACCCGCGACGGCCTCGACTGGCTGGTCGACCGCCTCCTGAAGGCCGGCAGCACCGACAAGCTGCGCATCGACGGCATGCGCGAAGACCGCAAGCCGGTCATCGGCGGCGGCGTGAGCGTGCTGCGCGCGGTGTTCGACCTGCTCGACATCGAGGAGATGCGAGTCGCCCAGGGTGCGCTTCGCCACGGCGTGCTCTATGAACTGCTGGAGCGCGACGAGAGCGTGGCCGACATGCGCACGGCCACCGTGGCGCGGCTGGCGAGCCGGTTCGCGGTCGATGCGGCGCAGGCCAGGCGGGTGGGCGACACCGCGGCGGCCCTGTTCGTGCAGCTCACCCCGGCAGCGCGCGGCGGCAGCCCCGGCAGCCGCGCCGGGCGGGCGCTGCGCAAGCTCGGCTGGGCCGCGCAGCTGCACGAGATCGGCACGCTGGTCTCGCACAGCGACTATCACAAGCACGGCGCCTACATCCTCGACAACACCGACGCCCCGGGCTTTGCCGTCAACGAACTGCATGCGCTCGGCCAGCTGGTGCTGGGCCAGCGCGGGAAGCTGCGCAAGCTCGACGCCGCGCTCGACGACGAGACCTTCGTGACGCAGCTGCTGTCGCTGCGGCTGGCGGTGATCCTGTGCCATGCGCGCCGCGATCCCGATCCACAGGCGCTGCACCTTGCGGCGCTGGGCGCCAGGGCCTTCACGATTGCCTGCGCGCCCGACTGGGCCGAAGCCTATCCGCAGTCCGCGCACCTGCTGCGCGAGGAAGTGCTGGCCTGGCAGAAGACCAGCAGCTGGCGCGTGGAGCTCAGCGGGGCCTGAGCCGCCTCACTTCGGCCCACTTCGCCTCATTTCGGACTACTTCGCGTCGAGGCCGGCAGTGCGGGTGGCTTCCGCAGGAATCGCGCGCGGCTGGTCGCCCCCGAACATGCCGGCGTAGGCGGGCTGCACGATGCGGTCCAGCCCCTGCTTCAGCCCCTCGTGGGCCATCGCGGTGTCCTTGAGCAGGCCGTCGTAGCTGAAATAGGTGGGCTCGGTCACGTCGGCGGTATGCGCCGTCTGGTGCACGACGGACTGCCGCTCGTCCCTGAGCAGCTGCTCCACCGAAATGAAGGGCTTGAAGCTCGAGGTTGCATCGGCCGCGCCGTACGCCGTGGTGATCCGCAGGATCAAGGTGCTGTAGCCGGGCGTGGGCTGGAGCTCCGGCACCTTCATCTCGCCGGCCGGTCCGGTGGCGCGCATGAAGGGCGTCAGCTTCACTTCGCGGCCGCTTTCGCGCAGGCGCGCCGCCAGGCGCTCCGCGAACTGCCTGTTGAGCGTCATGGCCGCGCCGCTGTTCCTGACGGCCGCCGTGAACTCCTTGCTGCGCTGGTCGGTGCGGGCGGCCATGGTCATCCGGCTGTTGGTGTCGATGCTGAGGGCGAGCAGCGCGCCGATGGGCCCCAGGAGCAGCCCGGCAAATCCGGTGAGCCCCGAGCCGCCGCCATCCGTGACGATCAGCTGGTCTTCCTCGTTGTAGATGAGTTCGACCTTTGCGGCCGACCGGGTGGCTTCCTGGCGCGCCAGCAGCGTGGGTTTGGACGCATCGGCCGCACACCCCGCCAGGAGGGCGGTGGCGACGATCAGGGAGGTCA
Source organism: Variovorax sp. V116 (assembly GCF_041154435.1). Classification (NCBI taxonomy): domain Bacteria; kingdom Pseudomonadati; phylum Pseudomonadota; class Betaproteobacteria; order Burkholderiales; family Comamonadaceae; genus Variovorax; species Variovorax sp. V116. Next base: position 2,394,146 of record NZ_AP028661.1, on the reverse strand, counting down.
GCTTCTGCAACGACATGCCCGCGTCCAGGCGCAGCAGGTCCATGAAGCTTCTTGGCAGCGGGTTGGGCAGTTTCATGCGTGTTCCCCAGTGGTTTGGCCGATGTGAACCACTGTAGGAATCGCGCCGCCCGCGCACATGAGCGGTGCGCACTTTTTGCCGGGAGACAAGCGCCCCGCCACCCCTGCGCGCGGCCATGACAAAGCGCCTGCCCGCGGCCTCTGGCTGCGGCTAGCAGGGCCGCTTCACTTGGCGAGGAGGCTGGCGGTCCGGGTGGTGTCCGAACTGGCGAGGCGCGGCGGCGCGTCTTCGCCGAACATGCCGGCGTAGGCAGGCTGGACGATCCGGGCAAGGCCTTGCCGCAGGCCGTCCTGCGCCCTGGCCGTGTCCTGCAGCAGGCCGTCGTAGGCCAGGTAGGCCGGCTCCTCCAGGTCGGAGGTGTGGGTGGTCTGGTGAAGAACGGCCTGCTGTTCGTCCTGCAGCGACTGCTCGATCGCCACGAAGGGCTTGAAGCTCGACGTCATGTCGGGAGCCCCGTAGGTCGTGGTGACCCGCACGAGCAAGGTGCTGTAGCCCGGGGTGGGTTCGAAGCCGGGCGCCTTCATCTGGGCGAGCTCGCCGTCCATGCGCGCGGCGGGTGTCAGCTTCACTTCGCGGCCGCCGGACCGCAGGCGCGCCGCCAGCTGCTCCGCGAACTGCCTGTTGAGCGGCATCGCCCCGCTGCTTTTCACGGCGGCCGTGAACTCCTTGCTGCGCCGCTCGGTGCGGCTGGCCAGCGTCACCCGGGTGCCGACCTCCACGCCAAGGGCCACCAGCGTGCCGACAGGCCCGAAGATCCCGGCCCAGCCCACGATCGCCGAGCCACCGCCATCCATCACGGACAGCTGGTCCTGCTCGTTGTAGACGAGTTCGATCCTGGTGATCGAGCGGGTGGCATCGCGGCGAGCCTGCGGCGCGGGTTCGGGTGGGCTCGTGGCGCAGCCGGCCAGCAGAGCTGCAGAGATCAGCAGCGAAACAAGCGTCTTCATGGGGGCGGATGTAAGTTAAAGATGCAATTTGTGTCTAAATGCATCTCACGCAATCATTGTGCCTACATGGCACTGCCGCGCCCCACCGAATTCGTCAATTAGTTTACAGATTCGGGCAAATTTTCAGCCCCTGGATCCTTCAGCTCAGAGGAGCTCGGGCGACTGCACCGTCACCACGACGGTCTGCACGTCGCCATCGCGTTCACGCGTGCGAATCCACCAGAGCGAACCCTTGCGCACCGGGCAGCTGTCCTGCTTCAGGCCAAGAAGCAGCGAAATCGCCTGCCCCACCGAAGGCTGGTGCCCGACCATCAACACCACCGACTTGCCGTTGGGCCAGCCGGCCGCAGCCAGCATGGCCTCGGCGGTGGTGTCTGGGGCGAGTTCAGCACGCAGCTTGTACTTGCGGCCGAGCGCAAGCGCGGTCTGCTCGCAGCGCCGCGCGGGGCTGCAGATGATGCGCGTGCCGTCGGGCAGCTGCCGGTCGAGCCAGCTGGCCATGCGCTTGGCCTGCTTCTCGCCGCGCGCGGTCAGGGAACGCTGCAGGTCGTCGCAGCCCTCGGTCCAGTCCTCGGCTTCGGCATGGCGCCAGAAGATCAAGTCCATGGTTGTCGTCTTTCGGTCGTCAGTTGCTGGGTGCATCGGCGTGATGGCCTCGCGATGCATACCGGTTCATGAGTGCCGCCTGTGCGCCGTGCGCCTCGACGGCGCGCGACGCGCCCGCCTCGCCGGCGTGGGTGTCGTGGTCGACGCGCGTGTAGATGCCGTCGCCGCCCAGGTCCCAAGCGTCGCGGCCGTCGTGCAGGTAGGCAACCAGGCATTCGTCGATCAGGCGCTGGCGCAGGCCGGGGTCGGTCACCGGCCAGGCCAGCTCGATGCGCCGCATCATGTTGCGGTTCATCCAGTCGGCGCTCGACAGGTAGAGCGACTCGTCCTCGCCATTGCGGAAGTAGAAAACGCGCGAGTGCTCGAGAAAACGCCCGATCACCGAACGCACGCGGATGTTGTCGGTCAGGCCCGGCACCTGCGCGGGCAGCGTGCAGGCGCCGCGCACGATGAGGTCGATCTTCACGCCGTTCTGGCCGGCGCGCATCAGCGCGGCCACCAGGGCGTCGTCGGTCAGCGCATTCATCTTGGCGACGATGCGGGTCGGCTCGCCGGTGGCCGCGGCCAGGCTGAGCGCGTCGATCTGCGCAATGAGGTTCTTGTGCAGGTCGAACGGCGCGAGCCACATGCGGTTGAGCTTGGGCAGCCGGCTCTGGCTTGCCAGGTGCACGAACACGGCCTCCATGTCGGCCGTGAGCAGCGGATCGGCCGTCAGGTGGCTGATGTCGGTGTAGAGCCTGGCGGTGCGCGGGTTGTAGTTGCCGGTGGAAAGATGGCCGTAGCGGCGCATCTGCTTGCCCTCGCGGCGCGTCACCAGCAGCATCTTGGCGTGCGTCTTCAGGCCCACCACGCCATACACCACCTGCGCGCCGATCGACTCGAGCATTTCGGCCCAGTTGATGTTGGCCTCTTCGTCGAAGCGGGCCTTGAGCTCCACCACCACCGTCACTTCCTTGCCGCGGCGCACGGCCTCGCGCAGCAGGTCCATCAGCTCGGAATCGGTGCCCGTGCGGTAGATGGTCTGCTTGATGGCCAGCACCTGCGGGTCCAGCACAGCCTCGCGCAGGAACGCGAGCACGCCGTCGAAGCTCTCGAAGGGCTGGTGGATCAGCACGTCGCCGTGCTGCAGCCGCTCGAAGAACGACTGCGCCGGCGACAGCGTGACCGGGTAGGAGGCCGAGTACGGCGGAAACAGCAGCTGCGGCTCCTCCAGCAGGTCGATCAGCTGGGTCAGCCGGGCCAGGTTGACGGGGCCGTGCACGCGGTAGAGCGCCTGCGGCGGCAGGTTGAATTGCGCCAGCAGGAAGCTCGCGAGCGACTCCGCGCAGCTGGCCGACACCTCGAGCCGCACGGCCTGCCCGTAGTGCCGGTGCTGCAGCCCCTGGCGCAATGCGGTGCGCAGGTTCTTGACGTCTTCCTCGTCGACCGCCAGGTCGGAATGCCGCGTGACGCGGAACTGCGAGAAATCGCCCACCTCGCGCCCCGGGAACATGCTCGACAGATGGGCGCGCACCACGCTCGACAGCGCCACGAACAGCGTCTTGCCGTCCGACACCTTGGCCGGCATGCGGATCACGCGCGGCAGCACGCGCGGCACCTTCACGATCTGGATCGGGTTCTCGCGCCCGAAGGCGTCCTTGCCGCCGAGCCGCACGATGAAATTGAGCGACTTGTTGGCCACCTGCGGAAACGGGTGCGCCGGGTCCAGCCCGACCGGGATCAGCAGCGGGCGCACTTCGCGCTCGAAATATTCGCTGACCCACTTGCGCTGCGCCGGATTGCGTTCACCGTGCGAAATGATGTGGATGCCGTGCTTTGCGAAGGTCGGCATCAGCTCGTCGTTGTAGAGCGCGTACTGGCGCGCCACCAGCGCATGGGCGGCCTCGGCCAGGCGCTCGAACGATTCGATCGTGTAGGCGCCCTTCTGGTCGCCGGCGCTGCTGGCAATCAGGTGCGGCGCGGCGCGCACCTCGAAGAATTCATCGAGGTTCGATGAAACGATGCAGAGGTAGCGAAGGCGCTCGACCAGCGGCACTTCAGGCCTGCGGGCCCAGTCGAGCACGCGCTCGTTGAACGACAGGATGCTGTGATCGCGGTCGAGCAGCGTGAGGGCCGTTGCCGCGACCGCGGGCGTGCGGTCAGCGGGAGCAGGTTGCATGGGCACTGATTCTGGGGCAAGCGGCACGGGAGCACATGTAGGCTGAAATATGACAGTGTCGCCCTCGTTTGTGACGTTTTCGTGACCGCCGTGTGACGCCTGCGGGCCACCCTTGGGCAGCCCCGTGCCGGGCGAAGAGGCGGACGGCCCGGCATCGGGCCGGGCGGCCGCTGGCTTCATGCGCCCAGAAAGTGCTTGCGGTAGCGCGGCGGCAGGTCGTCGATGCGCATCAGCATCGGCAGGTCCGCCGTGTTGAAGTCCGGGTCCCAGGCCGGCGCGCCCAGCACCTTGGCACCCAAGCGCAGGTAGCCCTTGATGAGCGCGGGCGGCTCGACGTCGAGCGCGCCGTCGAGCCGTTCCACCGGCAGCGGCAGGCGCGGCTGCACCTGGTACTGGATCGGCGCCATGTGGCTGGCCGACAGCTGCCGCCAGATGCTGGCCGCCGCATCGCCGCTGGTCACGCCGTTGTGCGACATCGGAATGCTCGCGCAGCCGATCATGGTGTCGAGCTTGTTGCGGTGCATGAAGCCCGCAAGAGCTCCCCACAGCGCGAGGATCACGCCGCCCTGGCGGTGGTCGGGATGCACGCAGCTGCGGCCCAGCTCGACCATGCGCTCGCGCAGGTCGCGCAGCCGGGTCAGGTCGAATTCGGTGTCGCTGTAGGTGCTGCCCACGCGCCGGGCCTGGGCCGGCGTGAGCACGCGGTAGGTGCCGATCACCTGCCCGGTCCGTTCCTCGCGCACCAGCAGGTGCTCGCAGAAGTCGTCGAACAAATCGATGTCGTGGCCGGCCAGCGGCGTGCTCACGCGGGCGCCCATTTCGCCGACGAACACCTCGTGGCGCAGGCGCTGTGCTGCGCGCACGTCGTCCAGGTGGCGGGCCCAGCTCACGGTGATGCCTTGCCTGGCATCGACGATGGCCGGCGGCGCGAGCACGGCAGCGGGCGCCGATGCGGGCGTGGCCGCAGGGACGGGCCACAGGGCGGCGCGCAGGCCGAGCTGCGACAGCGGGAACGTCGGGTTGGGCAGTTCTTTCATGGAGACCCTTTCTGCTGAAGGAGTCTCTGCACCCGCGGTGAAACGGGTATGTCAGCGCCATTGCAGTTGCATGACGGTGTTACCGCGTGTTTTGAGGCTTCCTGGATGTCTAATGCGGTGGGTCGCGACATGGAGTTTTCTCAAATGGCCACAGCCGCAAGCAGCAATTTCGACAACCGCCTCCACCAGACCTTTCCCGTCCTGAGCGATACCGAAATCGCGCGCATCGCGCACTTCGGCACCGTGCAGCGCTTCGCCCGCGGGGAGCGGCTGTTCACCGCCGGCGAAACGGGCCCCGGCATGTTCGTTCTGCTCAAGGGCGTGGTGGCGGTCACGCAGCGCGACGGGCTCGGGCACGTGGTGCCCATCGTGCGCCAGGGCCCGGGCGAGTTCCTTGCCGAAGTCGGCCAACTGAGCGGCCGCCCTGCCCTGGTCGACGGCCATGCCGAGGAAGAAGTGGAAGCGCTGATCGTGCCGCCCGCGCAGCTGCGCGCGCTGCTGGTGGCCGAGGCCGACCTTGGCGAGCGCATCACCCGCGCGCTGATCCTGCGGCGCGTGGCGCTGATCGAATCCGGCGCCAGCGGGCCGGTGCTGATCGGCCGGCCGGAATCGCCCGACATGGCGCGGCTGGAGAACTTCCTGCGCCGCAACGGGCATCCCTACCACCTGGTCGACGCGGCCGAAGACCCGGGCGCCGCCGCGCTGCTGGAACAGTACGGCACCTGCAAGCTGCTGGCCGTGTGCCCCGACGGCTCGGTGCTGGTCAACCCCGCCGAAGACGCGCTGGCCCGCTGCCTGGGCATGGTCGATACCGCGGAGCACAACGAGCTGTTCGACGTGGCGGTGGTCGGCGCCGGCCCTGCCGGCCTCGCCACCGCGGTGTATGCCGCCTCCGAAGGGCTGCGCGTGATCGTGCTCGACTGCCGCGCCTTCGGCGGGCAGGCCGGCGCGAGTGCGCGCATCGAGAACTACCTGGGCTTTCCCACCGGCATCTCGGGCCAGGCGCTCGCGGGCCGGGCCTTCGTGCAGGCCCAGAAGTTCGGTGTCGAGATGCTGATCCCGGCCAAGGTGACGTCGCTCGATTGCTCGCGCGACAACCCCATGGACGCGCTGCGCATCGCACTGGCCGATGGCCGCACCATCAACGCGCGCACGGTGGTGATTGCCAGCGGCGCACGCTACCGGCGGCCCGACGTGCCGAGGCTGTCCGAGTTCGAGGGCCGCGGCATCTGGTACTGGGCCTCGGCCATCGAGGCCAAGCTCTGCGCGCAGCAGGAGGTTGCGCTGGTCGGCGGCGGCAACTCGGCCGGACAGGCCGCGGTGTTCCTGTCGCGCCATGCGGCCAAGGTCAACGTGCTGGTGCGCGGCCCGTCGCTCGCGGCCAGCATGTCGCGCTACCTGATCGACCGCATCGAGGCCACGCCCAACATCGAACTGCATCCGCATACCCAGCTGGTGAAGCTCAACGGCGATTCCGGCGAAGGACTGACCGGTGCAACCTGGCGCTGCCAGACCACGGGCAACGAGCACGACTGCGATGCGCGCAACATCTTCCTCTTCGTGGGCGCCGAGCCCGAGACCAGCTGGCTCGACGGCTGCGGCGTCTCGGTCGACAAGCATGGCTTCGTGCTGACGGGCGATGCGGCCAGCAGCGGCTTTCCGGCCCGACCCTCCACTGCGCTGGAATCCAGCGTGCAGGGCGTCTTTGCCGTGGGCGACGTGCGCTCGGGTTCGGTCAAGCGCGTGGGCGGTGCCATCGGCGAAGGCGCGGCCGTGGTCGCGCTGATCCACCAGCACCTGTCGTCCAACTCGGCCGTTGCATGACCGCGCTGCGCCCGTAATTCCCGGCGCTGCACACGTGCGGATGGCCGCGTATATGCTGCCTGCCTCGCATCACGACCAACCCCAACAACGGAGAGCCCGCGACATGCCTGCATCGCCCATCGAGGTCTATTCCTGGCCCACGCCCAACGGCCACAAGATTCACATCATGCTGGAGGAGTGCGGCCTGCCGTACAACGCCCGCCCGATCAACATCGGCAAGGGCGACCAGTTCGCGCCCGAGTTCCTGCAGATCAGTCCCAACAACAAGATCCCCGCCATCACCGACCCCGATGGTCCGGACGGCAAGCCGATCTCGCTCTTCGAATCGGGCGCCATCCTCGTCTACCTGGCCGGCAAGACCGGCCAGCTGCTGCCCAGGACCGACCGCGAGCGCTACGACGTGCTGCAGTGGCTCATGTTCCAGATGGGCGGCGTCGGCCCCATGCTCGGCCAGGCGCATCACTTCCGCATGTATGCCCCCGAAAAGATCGGCTACGCCATCGAGCGCTACAGCAACGAAGCCAAGCGCCTCTACGGCGTGATCGACAAGCAGCTGTCGAAGAACAGGTTCATTGCCGGCAAGACCTATTCGATTGCCGACATCGCGATCTTCCCGTGGCTGCGCAGCTGGGAAAACCAGGGCATCACGCTCACCGACTACCCGCACCTGAAGGCATGGTTCGACGGCATTGCCGCGCGCCCCGCCGTGCAGCGCGGCGTGAAAGTGCTGGCCGACCTGCGCCAGCCGATCACCGGCGACAAGGAGCGCGAGATCCTTTTCGGCAAGACCCAATACGCGAAGCGCTGAGGGCGCAGTTATTCGGGCTAGAATAGAAGGCTTGTCGGGGTGTAGCGCAGCCTGGTAGCGCATCTGGTTTGGGACCAGAGGGTCGAAGGTTCGAATCCTTTCGCCCCGACCAAGAAAAATACGAATGCCTGCAATGACTCACGTTGTTGCAGGCATCTTGTTTTTCGGCCGCGGCAAAAACAAAGCCTGCGGTGAATTCCTCGCGTACAGTCGATTCAACATCATCACTGACCGGGGTTGGCGTGTCCTACTACGAACTGAAGATTGGCAACCAGACTGGCCTGGTCCAGGTCACGCAGGACCTCGTCTCGCACACTGCCACGCTGTACTGGATGCCCCGCCGCCGCCCCTTGCGCGCCACGGAAGAGATCAATTCCACGCCGCTGGCACAGCACCAGACCTACGGGCCCTCGGAAGCGCAGACGCTCGATCTGCTGCGCGCATGGGCCGCCCAGAACTTCGAGCCGGTCGGCGATTTCGTCCAGATCTGAGCGCCCTCCGGCACGCCGGGCTCCAGGGTGGATGTGGGTAGAATCCGGGGCTCCGTTCGGCCCGGAATCTGCCCGTAGCTCAGTTGGATAGAGCACCTGCCTTCTAAGCAGGTTGTCGGGGGTTCGATCCCCTCCGGGCAGGCCAATTTCCAGTTTCAAGTAGCTCAGAACCATCCTGAAACCCGCTCTCCTTCGAGGAGAAGCGGGTTTTTCTTTGTGCCACGACAGATCGGGGCATAGCATGTCTTGTCGGTACTTTGTCGGTACTTCTGCAGGTATCTGCCCGGCTGCCAAAGCCAGGTACCGACAGCAAGGAGAAAAATCCAATGCTGACAGACACTTTCGTGAGGCAAGTGAAGCACAAGGGCAGTGAGATCGGCGAGCGCTACGCGGATGGTGGCGGCATGTATCTGCGCGTCAAGGCCGCTGGCAAGTACTGGCGCATGGACTACCGGTTCAACGGCAAGGCGAAGACGCTGGCTTTGGGCGTCTACCCCGCGGTCTCGCTCGCGAAGGCACGGCAGCGGCGCGACAAGGCCCGCGAGCTGCTTGCCGACAACGTCGATCCCGGCCTCGCGAAGCGCGCGGAGAAACTGTCCCGGGCGGTGGAAGCGGCGAACACCTTCGAGGCGTTGGCGCGGGAATTCCACGCCACCAAGGCCAGCAGTTGGAGTGCGTCCTATTCGGAGCGCTGGATGCGCATCATGGACAAGGACCTGTTCCCCTACATCGGCAAGCTGCCGATCGCCACGATCCAGGCCAAGGATCTTCTGCACGCGCTCAAGCGCGCCGAAAGCCGAGGCGTCATCGAGACGGCCCACACCTTGCGCCAGTGCGCCGGACAGGTGTTCCGCTACGGTGTGCAGACAGGCCGTTGCGCGAGCAATCCGGCGCCCGACCTACACGGGGCGCTCCGACCGGTGATCACCAAGAGCATGGCCGCCGTTCTGGAGCCGCAGAAGGTCGGAGAACTGATGCGCGCCATCTACGGCTACAGCGGACAGCCGATCACCCGCGCCGCCCTCCTCCTGTCCGCCCTGCTCTTCCAGCGCCCCGGCAACATCCGTGCGATGGAATGGGCCTGGATCGACCTCGACAAGGCGATGCTGACCATCCCGGCGCAGGACATGAAGCGCAGGCTCCATGAAAAGCGCAACGGCCGTCCCCACTTCGTGCCGCTGGCGAAGCAGGCACTGCAGACACTGGAGGAAATTGCGCCATTGACCGGCCATGGCCGATACGTGTTCCCCAGCATCCGCACGGGAGAGCGCCCCATGAGCGAAAACACCGTGAACGCGGCGTTGCGAAGGCTGGGATACACCAACGACGAGATGACCGCCCATGGCTTTCGGGCAATGGCCCGCACGGTCATGGCGGAGCAATTGCACGGCATTTCGCCCGACGTCATCGAGGCACAGCTTGCCCATGGCAAGAGCGGGCCGCTGGGTGCGGCCTACGACCGCGCGGAGTTCATGGACAAGCGCAAGGACATGATGCAGCGCTGGGCAGACTATCTGTATCAGGTTGCTATGCGGTAATCTTGACAGCGTTCCGCAACACCCTTGGATATCGTTGTGGCTCTCTTTCCATCGACCCTGTCTCCACCAGCCGTGACCATCAGCACTGAAGAGCGCCAATTTTTTGTGGCCATGGGCGAGCGCATCGCTCAGCTGCGCAAAGCGCGCAGCCTGCCCCAGACTCAGCTGGCCGAGGCCCTGGGCGTGGCGCAGCAGACGCTGCAGGCCTACGAGGCCGGCACGCGGCGCATCCCAGTGTCGGCGCTGCCCACGGTGGCGCGCACGCTGTCGGTGACGTTGGAGGAACTGTTCGGCAAAGGCCAGCAGGCGGCGCGTACCAGGCGCGGGCCGGTGCCCAAGTGGGAGCAGCAGATGGAGGCGATTGCGCAACTGCCCAAAGCCAGGCAGGGATTCGCCAGCGAGATGCTGGAGACGGTGTTGACCAAGCAGGAGGCGAGAACGTGATGGATCGCTCCGACCTGAGCCTGATCGGCCGTGTGCGCCGCGGTGAATTGAACTTTGAGCGGTTGGTGGAGGTGCTGTCCGAGCGAGGCTATGTGACGGATGTGGACCACGAAGAAGGCCTGGGCTTCATTCGATCAAGCGTGAACCAAACGCGCCGAGAAGATTTCGATGCGCTCTTCAAATTGCTGATGCCCGGTCGGCTCAATGACATCGAACTGATGACGACTGCCAGCAGCGAGGGCACTCACCCCGGCACACCAACTTACGCGGTGTTCAATACCAATCGCATCAGCTATGAGGACATGAGGACCTTGCTGGCCGACATGAACCGGGCAGGCGCACAGGACGAGCGACGGACCAGAGCGGCCGGCTGAACGCGCAGCACCGCAACGAAGAAGCCCTCACGAATCGCGGCCGCAGTGGTCGGGGTGGTGAGCTAGAGATTGAGACAGGCACGCATGAAGACCGACGTGATTCCCCATAACCAAATCCGCGCCATGTACGACGCCGACACCATTCGGGTTTATCAGGCGTACAGCGATGCGATTGCCGACTCGGCCCTGGCGCAGGGCCGCCTCGTCTCGCCTCCGTTCAAGCTGGAGCGCATGACGTGGATCAAACCGTCTTTTCTGTGGATGATGTACCGCGCCGGGTGGGGATTGAAGGACGAAGGCCAAAAGCGCATTCTGGCGATCGACATCACGCGCGAAGGCTTCGAGTGGGCGCTGGCGCATAGCTGTCCGAGCCACTCGCCAGAAGGTATGTCGGGCGAAGAATACGCCGCGCTCAAACAACGCTGTCCGGTGCGCGTGCAATGGGACCCGGAGCGCGATTTGCATTTGCAGCCGCTGGCACATCGGGCCATTCAGATTGGGCTGAGCAGGGAGGCTGTGCGGCTGTATGTGAACGAGTGGACGTGCAAGATCACGGAGATGACGGCGCTGGCGCACGAGGTGCAGGCATTGGTGCAGCAGGGGCAGCTTCAAAAAGCTGCCAGTAAGCTGCCGATGGAGCGGGCCTATCCTGGTCAGCAGGCTACTTGACGGGCTCCAGGGAGACGGCCATTTCGAGAGTGACTCGTGAATAATTTACTCCACCATCAGCTGCTGGCTGCCGCTTCAATTCATCCAGCGCGTAGGCGACTTCGACCAGATGGCCCATACGAAACAGGTTCACATCGTCTTCATTGCTGACGTAAATGCCTTCTGCCTGCACAGAGCCATCATCTAGCCGCAGCTCGATCTCGTTGTTCATCACCACGGATTCGTCTTGACCCACAACATACGCACGTTGAATCACGCCAGAGAGGAATCGCACGGGCATCTTCCGTTGCTCTATGTTGGCCCACCACTCGGGCGATCCGAAGAGTCCCAGCGTGCCTTTTAGGCCCATCCGTGGCTTGGCGGCATTTAGGGTCAAGGCTTGCGCCAAAGCGATTCGATCAGGGTCTGCCTTTAATTCCTCTGAGAGCAGGTACACACGCTTCATTGGAACGCCGGATTGATCGAGCTGTAGAAACATGAGTCTTTCCTTTAGCGCACACGCTCGAAGTCAACGATGCCGCGGTTGAAGATTGTGATGCCTGGACCTTGACCAAGTCCAGTATTCATCACGCCCTTTTCCACCTTAAAACGCGTGTTGGTTTGCATCCAATCGCCGCTACGCTCCACCAAACCCAGTTCTTGCGCTGCCCGCGGACCAGCAGCAATCCCTATCTCTTGCAATGCAGCCGAGGTACCCGGCTCGGTGGCAAAGCGCACGGTCACGCTCTTGTTGTCAGTGTACTTCGACGAATAACCGAAGTCAGGCGAGATGAAGGTTTCCTTAGTTGGACGTAAGACGCCAAAGTTTTCTAAGTGTTCGAAGTCCGGCCGCGACATCGACCGGTAAATGATCTCATTGCCGAATGCATCGAACTCCCGCACGGGACTCAGAGGGTTAGCCGATCGAGTCACAAGCACACCAATAGCAGTCTGTGCAGTAGGCGCAATGGTTGTGCGCCCCAGCGACTCCGGAACAGTCCCACTTCTCAGCAGCGAACTCAATGCCGTCTCAGGGCTGTCGCCAAGCGCGGCGGGCTTGCCGATCTTGCTCAGCACTCCCGCACCAGCGAAGTTCATGCCGATCTCGGCCGCATTCCACGCAGCAGCGCCATAGTTGCCCTGCTGCAAGTTGGTCGTTGCACCGAAGGCCGCCACGCCCGTCCTGGCTACAAGTCCTGGCGGCGAGGCCATCGCCCCCAGCTCGATCGCTTGAGCCGTGCTGCGCCCAGCCTGCATTTGGAAGCTGTTTGCGCGCGCCACTTCTCCGGCGGTGAGTTGTCGTGCTGGCAAGCCTCTTGTTGGCGTCAGAACCGGACCTCTAGGGATTGTCTGCAAAACGCGATTTGCGATCGCGGCTGAATGAATAGTGTGGTGGCGAGCCATTGCGGCGATCAGATCGGGCAGCCCCAGCATCGATCTGCTGCGTCAGACGCTCATCACGCGGGCTTGGCGAGCCCGATTCGAGTGCTGCAGGCGCACTCATCCCCCGGCCTGTATCAACCGCTTGCGCGCCATCCACAGGTTCGACAGCGCAAACAGCGTGACGATCTGCGCCGTGTTCTTCATCAAGCCTCGGTAGCGAACCTTCGTGAACCCGAACTGCTGCTTGATCACTCGGAACGGGTGCTCGACCTTGGCTCGGATGCTGGCCTTCATCTTCTCCACTCGCTCAGCCATGAACTCAGGCTCGATGAACGGATTCAGCAGCCTGCGCTTGCCCGGGCGCATCGCCACGTGCCAGGTCGGACCCGCAGCCTCCGCTCGCTTGTGTACGCCCTGGTAGCCCGAGTCACCGAACGCCGCGTGCTCCTGCCCATGCAAGAGCGCGCCAGCGACGTTGATGTCGCTGACGTTCGCCGCTGTCCCCACTACCGTGTGTACCAAGCCCGACGCGGCATCCACACCGATGTGCGCCTTCATCCCGAAGTACCACTGGTTGCCCTTCTTGACCTGATGCATCTCGGGATCACGTTCGCCTTCGGCGTTCTTGGTCGAGCTGGGCGCCGCGATCAAGGTGGCGTCCACAGCCGTTCCCGTGCGCAACATCAGGCCCTTGGCCTGCAAGATGTCGTTGACCACGCGCAGCATGTCGACAGCCAGGTCATGGGCTTCCAGCAGGTGACGAAACCGCAGGATGGTGGTCTCGTCGGGCAGACGGCTCACGCCGTCACCCAGACCCGCAAACTCGCGGTACAGGGGTACGTCGTGCAGCGCCTCTTCCATGGCCGGATCACTCAGCCCGAACCATTGCTGCAGATAGTGAATGCGCAGCATCGTCTCGATGGCAAAGGGCGGGCGCCCCGTCTTGGCCCGCGGGCTGTGGGGCTGGACGATCTGCACCAGTGCGCCCCACGGAACCACCCGATCCATCTCATCGAGGAACTCGCGCTTGCGCGTCTTCTTCGTCGACAGATTCAGGCCCAGGCCGAGTTGACTCGGCGGCACTACGCGTTTGGCAATCATGGGTTCAGATCATGCAAGGCCCGGGCCTGTTTTGCAGACCATCCCTAGCGATGCGCGCCTTAAGTTCATGAGCGTCGTTGCCTTGTCGTACGCGATCAGTGAACCCCGTCCTTGCGCCGCTTGGCGAAGGGGTCTAGTTGACGCTGCGGTCCCAATGACGGTAGGCCTCGATCCATTCGACGCCATGGGGCAATGGACTTGGAAGTGGTAGGTCGAGAATCGCAATTCGCTGCCGCGTCCGCCCATTGCGGCACACCGCGACGATTTGCTCGCTCGCGGTCATGTCGACCCGTTCGACGAGCACCTCGATACCGAGCACATGGGTCTTGAACGGCAATTGGAGGTTTTCCTGGATCATGGTCAGGAAGCCGACACGCTGCTCGGAGTCGTTGTACGCGTCGACGATCGCGTCCTCGATCAGTTTCCGAAGCTTGGCGCGGGACAGCTTCATGGGAGGCCATCAATGTGCAGGGGTTGGGCTACGAGGTTGGCAGCGCGATGTTCCAGGGCAACAGCGCCTCGTAGTCGTCGACGGTCTGCGCGCGCATCGATTCCGGCGCCGCGTGCAAGGGCGTGGTTTATTGACGGCTTACACAGCAAGGGCACGCGTACTTGATGCGGTGGTGCTGGAGCACGCGCAGTTGCTCCGGGATGACGTGCATCTGCTCGCTGACCTCGGCGCCGATCTCGACCAACGCGTGGCCGTCGTGCGCGCAGACACGCTCGGACTCGGGAAGCTCGTGGCGCACGATGTCGCGCGGCAGCGCCGGATCCAGCGGCTTGCGGCCGCGCTTCTTGCGCTGGTGGCCAGCGACCGGCGTCGAGTCTTCATCATCGATTTCGGCCGGCAGTGTTTGCGCGGTCGGCGCGAGCGCCTCGGCCTCGTTGAGGAACAGGTCCTTCTGGTCGGTGCTGCGGGCCTCGCTCTTGGCGGCGAAGAGCTGGCGCTGCAACGCTCGCAAACGCTCCAGCGCCAGGTCCCGTTCGGTGGTCACCACGCGCAGTTCGCCGGCGAGAGATTCGCTGCGCCGAGTGGCCTCGGCCAGGGCTTGCTGCAGGGCTGCGAATTCTTCGGCGGTAGGCATCTGAACCATTGCCTGCTTCGATCGACATGACGTGCAGGCGTTCCTCGAACATCGCATTGTCGAGGAAGATTCTGGCAACTATTTTTTCAAGCTGCCAGTGAGCACTCAAGCCACTCGCTCGTAGAAGCGACGGGGGTGCTTCTGGACCACCGCGAGATCAATGCCATCGAGCAACCAGTGCAGTTGCTCCACCGTCAACGTGGGCACGGTGGCGACATCGGGCCAGATGAACCTGTCCTGCTCGAGACGCTTCATCAACATCCAGAAGCCGTTTCGCTGTCAGCCCAGAATTTTTACGCGATCACGTCGCCGATTCCTAAAGACGTACAGCGCCTCGGCAAACGGATCCAACCCGAGGGCTTGCTCGACCAGGATCGCCAGACCGTTGAGACCGATCCGGAAGTCGATGGCCTCGCGATGCAGGTAGACCTTCAACCCTTCGTCGAAGCGGAACACCGCAGCCTCCCAAGCGCCTCGATCACTTCGCCGACGTGGCGCAGTTGGACACCGCGAAGGTCGATCGCCACGCCATTGGGCAAGCGTGCCTGAACGTCCATCGCGGCGACGATGTCGCCGCCGCCTGGGATCCCCATTGGCACCGTCGGTGGGACCGAGACCGCCACGAACGCCGCAGGCGCCGGCACCACGCTGGCAACGGCTTTGCGCGCACGACCACCGTGGCCATGCTCGCGAAGCCACCGACTTACCTGGTTGGCGTTGACACCGCACTCGCGCGCCAGGCGCGACACCGAGGCGCCTGGCTGCAGGCACCGTGCCACCAACTGCGACTTCGCGGCTTCGTCATACACGCTGCGTCCGTCGCTCTTGTGCCCCACCACCAGCCGGCGCTTGAGGTCTTCCAAATCGTCTGTCATTTACGTTCCCGCGTTCATCTACGTGGGAACGTAGCCTGTCAGGTCACAGCCTGCGGCTCAAGGACGGGGTTCGCTGACCGCATACGCCTTGTCTGCTTCTACGCTTGTCCTCGACGCCGCCATGAAGTCAATGTTGGCGAAGGGATACGAGTTTCCAGAACTTGGCGCCGGGTAGTTGGACAGCCGTGCCGCTTCGCTGGCGTCGTATGAACCGTCGTCCTCGGCCGAAGCATCGACTGTGATCTCACGTAGAGTGATCCCTGTGTCGACCACAGGGCCACCAAGCGGCATCGAGGAATTTCCGCTTGCGAGCAACGCATTGCCCCGTGCCAGCAATTCCTCTTTCGTCATCCCGCGAAACGAGCCTCCAGCCGGCACTTGGTCGTTCGGATTGAGCATGTCAAGGCTCAACCTGTTCGAGTCCACACCGCCGCTGTAGCCCGGCCCGGCGGCCAACTGCACGCCACCTGCCATCGACAGATTGGCATACGGATTGACAGGCGCGTTGCCCGCAGTGATCCAGCTGAAGTCGGGCGACTGGTTGACAGACAGGGCCGGCGAGGCCGATACCCCAGCCCAGTTGTTGTTCCGCCTGAAGAGCGCGTCAAGCTCGTTGTCGCCTTGGCCCCCACTGCTGCCCGAACTCTGCCCATTCGCCGCTGCGATGGAGTCCCCCAACGCATTGCCAAAGGCATCTCAGCTGTCTTGCAGCGTTAGTTGCAACGGGAATTACAGAAAAACGCCAGATCAGATTGGAAATTTGACGAGATCAAACAGCTCACCCCAGAACCAATCAATTATTCTAAAAATCCGACCAAGGGACCCAAAAAGGAAATTCCTTTTTCAATTAAATCTGGAAGCTCCTCCTGAGTGGGGAAGGAGTCGACATCTTCAGGCCATGCAGCGGCAATATAGGAACTCCATTCTTCAATTGGAATTTCCTTTACGCTATTCCCGACAAGATCATCAAATTTATAGCCGAGACTTTCCACGGTAAGCTTTGCCCTTTTTACTGCCGCCATAAAATCGGGAGCACTGACGTAACATGCGACAACTGCGCCCGCCAGTTCTTTGGGCAATCCGCAGCCTTCGCTGTTCAATACTCGAAGCGGGACTTCGTATAGATTATTTTCATTATTCATATTCAATAAATAGTCTTTCCTGAAGCAGGGATGATCATACTTCTTATTTGCTCTATTTGTTTCGGCCCTAGCCCATACTGATCTGGGGCCTTTGTCGGGTCCGCAATTACTGGCCGATCAGGGTACTGTCCGCGCAAATCCTCTGGCACAGCCGTCTTCCTTAGCTCATTAAGAAAAGAGCGCGGAACCTCAAAAGACCTCACCGTCCCATCGCCTGTTCTATTTATTCTCTGCTGCATAAACTCAGTAGTTTGTCATCGGGCAGGCCCGACCCCGGGGCATGAAGCGTGGGTCGTGGCTGGCGATCGATGACGCATGGTCATAGGATGGAGCTCGGCACTGCTGACGAGGTCGGCGTTTGCTTGGTGTTGCGAACCCGTTCAGTAGTTGGACCCGCAGTCCTGCGAGCACCCCGGAATGTGGCAGAGGGCGGCGACGCCCCGAAGCACGCTTAGTAGAGTTCGACGACGAGGACTGCCTGCGGTGCCCCTCAACCGTCAGGAGGTTCTCATGCAAGTGCTTTATCCGCGCTGTGCGGGCCTGGACGTGCACAAGGACACCATCGTGGCCTGCGTGCGATGCGTCTCCCCGCCCATGCATCAGGAGGTGCGCAGCTTCGGCACCACCACCACCGAATTGCTCGCGCTGGGCGATTGGCTGGCCGAGCACGACTGCACCCATGTGGCGATGGAGGCCACCGGCGTGTACTGGAAGCCGGTGTGGCACGTGCTGGAGGCTGAGTTCGAGTTGGTGCTGGCCAACGCCGCGCACATCCGCAACGTGCCCGGCCGCAAGAGCGACGTCAACGACGCGATGTGGATTGCCGATCTCTTGGCGCACGGCCTGATCCGCTCCAGCTTCGTGCCGCCGCAGGCGATCCAGCAGCTGCGCGACCTCACGCGCACCCGCAAGCAACTCGTTCGGGAGCTCTCCCAGCACTCGCTGCGCATCCAGAAGGTGCTGGAGGACGCTAACCTCAAGCTGGGCAGTGTGTTGTCGGACGTGCTGGGCAAGAGCGGCCGCGCGATGCTCGATGCCATCGTGGCCGGCCAGAGCGATCCGGCGCAACTGGCTGCGCTGGCTCAGGGCACGGCGCGCAACAAGAGCGCCGAATTGCGCGAGGCACTGCGCGGGCGCATCACCGAGCACCACCGGACCATGCTGCGGCTGCACCTGCAGGTGATCGACGCCTTGCACCACACGTTGGCCGAACTGGATGCGGCCGTGGGAAAAGCGCTGGCGCCGATCCGGCAGCGCGCCCGCCTGCTCACGACGATGCCCGGGGTCAGTGACCTGACGGCCAGTGTCGTGGTGGCGGAGATCGGCGTGGACATGTCGCGCTTCCCCACTGCCGGGCATCTGATCTCCTGGGCAGGCCTGTGCCCGCGCAGCGACGAGAGCGCCGGCAAGCGCCGATCCACCCGCGTTCGCAAGAGTGGCACCTGGATCAAGACCACCCTGGTGACCGCCGCCTGGGCCGCGGTGCGCGTCAAGTCCAGCTACCTGCGAGCGCAGTTCCTGCGTATCAAGGCACGTCGCGGAGCCAAGAAGGCCATCCTCGCGGTGGCCGCCTCGATGCTCACCGCCGCGTACCACATGCTTCGTGACGGCACCGAGTACAACGACCTCGGCTGCGAGCACTTCGACCGCCAGGATCGCACCAAAACCATCCGTCGCCTCATGAAACGACTTCAAGATCTCGGCTGCGAGGTCCCTGTACTGGCTCATACGGGGTAGCGCTTCTTAGTAGCTCTCGCAGCATCGAATCCAACGTATAAGTTCCTCTCTGCGCCACGTCCTTTTTGAGTAAGTGCCTCAGGAATGGTCACATTATTCTCGGCATCGATAAATACTCTCTGTGAGCGAGCGCCAGGAGTTTTTCCCTCTGCCCGATAGACGATTACGTTGTCAGGTGCAACAGTAGTTTGTGCTCCTGAATACGCCGTGACGCGCCCAGCGAGGCCCGCTCGAGCCACGAGCAAGCCATCGGCAGCCGTCCCCAACCCCAACGCGGCTTGCTGCGCCCGCGCATCCCCTCCAAGCAGCGTTGTAGCCCCAACGGCAATAGCCCCTAGGCGCGCGTCATGACCGAGCCGATGCCGGCAAACCAGAATGAAAGCGCCACCAGGCCAACCAGGATCTTCACCGGAATGCCCATGGTGAACATGTTCATCTGCGGCAGGTTGCGGCCCACAACGCCCAAAGCAAACTCCACCAGCAGGATGCAGAACACCACCGGTGCCGCCAGCGCAAAGCCCAGGCTGAAGAGTCCCGCCGCCTGCTTCAGCACCGGAGCAACCGCATGTCCGATAGACCAGGAAGCGCCCACGGGGAAGCGCTCCAGGCTGTAGCTGATGCCCCGCAGCAGCGCGTGATGCCCGTTGAGAAGAAAGAACACCAGGACCGCGAGGTAGTTGAAGGCCGACGTCAGCACCGGAATGGGGCGCTGCGTCACCGGATCGATGACTTGCGCAATGCCGAAACCCAATTGAACGTCCAGCAACTGCCCCGCGATGGAAAACGCCCCAAAGGCCAGCAGGATCCCGAGGCCGAGCGTGGCGCCCAGCGCAAGCTCAGCCAGGGCTGAGAACAGCAGTTCGCTCCAGCCCATCCATGCGCCAACCGGGGCTGAAAGACCGAAAGCCAGCGCTATAGACAACCCCAGGACCAGCAGCATGCGCACCGAAGCCGGCAGCGGCACCGCATAGAAAATGGGTGTCATGGCAAACGTTGCAGCCACGCGCAAGGCCAAAAGCCCGACAAAGGCCAGCCATGTGCCACCGATCTCGGGCGCAAGGACTGCGGCCGCAGATTGCAATTGCAGGGGGTTCACAACGAGTTCGCAAATCAGAACATCGAAGGAATGCCGCTCCAGAGCTGCACGGTGAATTGAGTCAGCTTACGGAGCATCCAGGGTCCGGCAAGAATCATTACCGCGCCTGCGGTAAAGAGCTTGGGGACGAATGTCAATGACATTTCCTGGATCTGGGTCACGACCTGCAGCACGCTGACTGCCACCCCTACCAGCATCGTCAATCCGAGCACGGGAAGGCATAGCAGAAGCCCTGTCCAGAACAGATCGGACATCATCTTCAAGGCCAAATCAGCGTGCATGCGCCCCCCGGAACTCAAGCTTTAGGGCACAGAGCCCTCACAATTGAAAAGTATTGATACAAGTCTATGGGGAAACGGCACCAGGATGCTCAGTTGCAGCCGGGGAGCGGAAAAAAGAACTCACATAAGTCTCTTTTTTGCCAAATAAGTCCCTAATGAGAGGGATTCATGCTCCTGTTCCTTGCATTGATTTAATGCTTTTTTAGTAAGTTCCACTTTCATAGCGAACATGCGTATTGAATGGCGCATGCTCGGGTCGCACCACTCCAGAATTTCCAGCCCAATGGCTGCAGTGGCCTCCGCCCGTGGGCCTCGCAGAGGATCCGCCAAACTCCCAAACGAACTGAAGCAAGAAACACAACGATGAAGGCGAAATCATTCAGTCGCCGTCCTCGGTGCGCAGCATGACTTCGGCGCGCTTGTACTTGGATAGCGTCAAGCAGCATGGCCGGCGAGCAATGCGTGGTGCTCTCGCTCGGCGGCACATGACTTCCGCCTTCGTACTGGTCGGCATCTTCCGCGACACGGTCCCCGCCAATGGCAGCAGCGGCGACGTTGAGCGCACCACCTACCCTGATGGCGCGATCATCGAATACGACCATGCGGCGCATGCGCTGAAAGCCACGCTGCCCGGCGGCGGCCCCGCTGACATCACCGTGCCCGATTCGGTCAGGGTGCATTGCAAGACCGCCGATGCGACGGCCAGCGAAAACGCCAAGGTGCACTCGCAGCTCACCGACACGGTCGGCATGGCTGGCTCCGGCGCCGACCTGGCGGCAAGACCGCGCAGATCAACGGCGACATGGTGTTCATCAACGGCAACGGCCTGGCGACGGACGGCGGCCCATCGTCGCTGGCAACATCAGCCTCCTGCACCGCCGGACGTCCGGCGTCCTCAAGGGTGACGACCTCAGCGACGCGCGTGTGCCATCAGCGCGCCCACTCGCCCACTGGCAAGCCGCTGGACGACATCGAGCATCTGCGCCAGAGCGCGGCCGACATCCTGGGCATGCCCATCGACAGCCGCCTGATGCGGCGCACCTACGGCAGCCAGTTCCCCGAGCTGATCGACCAGCCCGACAACGGCGCCACGCGTGAGCGTGCCCGCTCGGCCGTCGCCGGCGCGCTCATGCAGCCTGCGCCTCTCGCGCGTGCAACTCTCAGGGGGCACGCGGCCTGGCCAGGTGGTGCTCGATCTCGGGGGAAAACACCATCCACCGGCACAGCCGCTGATCGGCCGCCGGAGGCGGGAACCGATAACCACCACCGCTTGTCAACCCAGCGGCCGCGCGGCCTGCACGAGCCGAGGGAAGCCGCTATGGGCAGCTGTGAGCCAAGCCATTCCGGATGGATGCACGACGCGATCAAGCGGCCGCCGTACACCACGAGCGGTCCACCTGCCGAGATGCCGGCGTTCGCGCCGGCGCACCCCTTGGGCGACCAGACGATGCGCGCCATGGTCAGGTCCGTCGGCTGCAGCCCGAAGCGCCGGGTGGCGCTGCTGCGTGACGCCGACGGGCCGGCGCGCGCGGCCCATCGACGACGATCACAGGATCTCGACCAGCCGCTGCTGCACCTCTGGCGGCCATCTGCTGCGACCGCGAGCCCTGACTCGTGCAAGGGGTGGCCCGCGTCTGTTTGCTGCTCCTGACTTTACGGGGCGAAGCGCTCCTGTCCAGTGGCGCGTCGCGAAGATTGCCCCTCTTCATCCATGACTTCCGTCCTGAGAAGCTCATCTCGACGAACGCACCCCAGAAGTCCACCCTGCCGCGTCTCTATTGAAGGGAGACAGAGGTCGGCGAAATCCAACAGGGCGAGGATCGGAAGGCATCCGGGTCCCGCGGGAAGGCCCCGGAGCGCCCCGCTCCGCTCAGTTCATTCGGCGCAGGTGCGTGACGGGCGAGTTCGAGTAGCCGTCCGGGTCATCGATCCACCGCTGAAGCGCGGCTCGCGGCCATCCACTGGCGCGCCCTCCCAAATGCACGGGAGGCGGGAACTTGCCCTCGGCGATCCGCCGGTACACGGTGGTACGACTCAGCGCAGTGATCCGGATCACATCGGCCATGCGAAAGAATGCAGGGCCGGCCGCCGACTGAACATCAACATCGCCGCGGTTGGCATGGGGTTCGATATGCATGACAAATCCTCGAAAAAGAGCCCGACCCTCAAGGCGGCTTGCGTTTGAAGAGGAATGCCTTCCTTGGAGAACTCGGGCGGAGCACAAACGCTCGTGCAGAGGGCAGCGCAGCAGCGCCATTCCGCCACACGTCACCAGCATTCCGCTGCCTTCCCCGTCCCGGGTGGTGTTTTTTGGCAGGGTTCGGCGAGCGTGCAATCAAGTCCACGGGCGGTCAACTGTCAGTTCCGACAGGGTGTGTGGGAACCTGCGATGGGCCGAGCCCGAAGCCGATGTGGATCTCGATTGTTTGATGTTTCGGTATGCGTCCGCCCAAGCCATCTTGAATTGACCGGAGCGCCGTAAGATGCTCCGCGAAGATGGGCCGGTGGGGCGAGCGCCGATGCTTTGGAGAACGGAAATGCAGGCAACAGAGATCGAACACTTTTACCTCGCGTATATCGCTTGTCTGAATGCGCAAGATTGGTCTCGCCTTGCCGACTTCGTTGAGGTCGATGTGCGTCACAACGACCGCCCACTCGGTGTGGCGGGCTATCGGGTGATGTTTCAAAACGACTTCGCAAATATTCCTGATCTTCGCTACGAGGTTGAGCTATTGGTCGTCAATACAAACTGCGTGGGCGGCCGACTTCGATTCGACTGCTCGCCTCGAGGCAAGTTCTTGGGTCTGCCCGTCAACGGCAAGAGGGTCGTATTTTCGGAGAACGTGTTCTACGAACTTCGCGATGACAAGATCGCTCGGGTCTGGTCCGTCGTTGACAAGGCAGCAATTGAAGCGCAGCCTTTAGAAGCTCGAAGTCAATCATTGCCGCGAGCGGTGCTGCCCTGAGGTTTTGGGCTTATGCGTCCAATAACTCCCCTCGACGCCGGGCGTCAGCGTTCAGGTCGCGGCCGATCGGCGGTATGGCAGCAGGTCCGTCATTGCCGACGCGGTCTGCGTCGGCAGTCGTTCCAGCACATCCTTGAGATACGCATGGGCTCCAGCCCGTTGAGCCGAGCCGTTTGCATCAGGCTCATGATGGCCTCCAACCGGAACAGCGGTTGGTGGGTAAGCGTGGCCTCAAGCTTTCAATTACCCACAAGTCTGGCGTCTCGGCGGTGCACGGAATGATCGAGATTCCCGTTATTCCTCGCGAGAGGACTCTGGCAACGGGAACGGATTCTCGTGCGCGACGCCACGGTTGTTGCGGCTCGGCTCCATCCGGTAGTGAGCGCACAGCGCGTCATAGCGCGTGGTCAGTCCTCGCGTGCATGCCGGTCCAGGTTGCGGAACGCCGCAGACAGGCTGTCGCTGCGATGCTCGCGCGGTGCGCCGCCAAGGATCCACAGCGCGTTCTGCAGCCCCCCGGCCAGCGCGACATAGCTCTCGCCACCAAGGATCACGTGGGCATGCTCGAAGCCTGAGCAGGCCAGCCGGAAGTAGTAGAGGCGATGCTCCAACGGCACGCCGGCCACCGTGATGACGAGGTCGCCCATCTCGGTGAAGTCCGACAGTCCCATACGGCCCGCCTCGTGCACCTGCCGGAAGATCACTTCGCGTTCCTCACCGTGCAATGCGCGCCACGCTCGACTCCGGCGCTCCAGCGTTCGACGAACCCCGGCTGCCAGATCTTGGTGGCGCCGCTTCAACTGGTCGAATATCGCGACAGGCCGAATTCCGGGAGCCGATTCGAGCAGCGGTACGACCTCGGCGTCAAAGATGTCGGCAAGAGGATCTGGCCGACGCCGACCGCGCCACCCGGGCGACAAGCCATGCGCGCGAGTTCCAACGCGGAGATACCGCGACCTTCGACGACCGAGACGGTCGCAACATCACCGGAGTGATCGTGCGCATTAACCAACGCACGGCCACCCTCGCCACCGGTGATGGGGTGACTTGGCGGGTCCCATTCCATGCGCTGCGCCAAGTGCTCGACGTCTGAGCATCGCCGATCTGTTCAACCAGTCGTGAGCGTCCAGTCATCCCATCTTGACCGGCCGCAAGCGGGTCACTTGGACTGCAACTGCGCTCCAACGTAGGCAACGCACTCTACGAGGTTAAGGGCGGCCAGCAACAAGAACTTCTCGGCGTCAGTTCTCACGCGCAGCAGGTCGTGCTGGCCAAGGTGGCCGTACACGAACGCCAACAAGTAGCGCTCGGGGTGGTCGACGCAGAACTTTGTGATCATCTGCGCAACGAAGTCTGGTGGCACGCCCCCGGTGAACTGCATCGTCGCCGTCAGCCGCTGCAAGCAGGTTTCCTGGACGTCTTCAGAGATCGTCGGCAAGGCGTGCCCGCAGTGCTTCATGGCCTGGAATAAGACCAGCAGAACGTGGATCGGCACCTCAAGCTGCAGCATGATCTGCGTTTCTGCTTGGCATCGGGACGGCTTGTAAAAGCCGCAAAGACGGCGCCGGAGGGACTTTATCGCGGCGGCTCTTGCTCGCATCACACCAGCGTCGGTCATCGTCTCGGCCTCCGGCCCACTCCAATGACCTTCGATCGGTGCTCCTCTTAATCTTTCAACGGCATCGCTACTCCGAGTTCGTCTAGCACCTGCCGCAGTTCGTCTTCGGTGACGGCGTAATGCTTCTTGAAGTAGGCCACGGTACCTGTTACGCCAGACAATGTCGTTCGCTGGTCCTGCGCCGCAACCGCAAGATACAGCCCGATCTTGCCGGGCCAAGACTTCTGCAACTTGGCGGCGGTCAGTCTCTTTTCATGTGGCACCACAAACTGAGGCCATGGCGCGAACTTCTGGCGACTTAGATCCACTTCGAAGAATCGACACATGTCTAGCGTAGCCTGCGTGAAATCGCAATCCACGATGCTGCCTAGCCGATTGAACTTTTCAAACACCGGATGATCGGGACGACTGCGTCCGAAATCTGCATCTTTTATTCCCCCTTTAAAAATGCAGTTTTCAAATTCAGATCCAAAAAACACCGAGCGTTTTCTTTTTTTATTGACTTCAATGACACAATTATCCAGTTGACAATCTAGAAATCCGTCTTCGCCATTTGGCGAATCAATTAAAATATTGCAGTTTTCTAGCTGGCAATTGACAATGGAAAGCAGATGCCGACCATCAATTTTAAGCGTCTCATTTTTCAAATGACGCTCTCGAATAATTGCGTCATCGTCAGAAATCAGCATTTTTAACGGCTTTTGTAGAGAATAAAACGCAATGTTTGCGCGGAATACTTTTGCGCGTGTGCTGCTACGGCGTTCAGGCTTGGGGTGTAATTCGTTATTTCCATTTTCAGTCCTAATGGATTTTTTGGGACCAGATCTGGGCCGACTCGCTTGTATTCGTAAAGGTGCCCGTCAGGAATTTTGCCAAGCATTCTGGCGAATCCTTCGTGCGTTTCCGTTCCAAAGGCGGCGGCCTCCCACCGATTCGCGATCCAGGGTTCCTTGGGCCGCGTTAGGCGTGCTTCGGTGATGGTAGTTCGCCACTGTTCTGACAAATCATTAAAGGTCAATCGATCTCGAATGTTCTGCACCGCAGCTTGGAATCTCTGAGCCAAAGGGTCCAGATCGCGGAGTTCTGCAAGCGAATTACGGTAATCCTGCGTTAGGGATTTCCGTCCAAGTTGAGCATACGACATCTCGGCAGTGCGAATTATGGCATCGCCCGAGTTGGTCATGCGCTCCAAGACTACGCTATCGCCGAGCGCGGGTATCAGCAGCTTGCGCGTACTCCCCAACAGGCTGGCATCGGCATCGCTGGAGTAGGCGAGACCAGTCCCCACAGTCAGCGTCTTTGCGCCAAGACCGGCCCACTTCAACCCGCCGTAGCCGCCCATAAAGAGTTGTGCCACATCGGCCAGCCGCTCGACTGTCGGACCATAGGGCGTGTCGTAGTTTGCGGCGGGCACACTCAGCTTGAACGCGCCTTCGCTGCTGTAGGGTGCGGCCATGCGAGGACCGATCCAGCCAGCACCCAAGGTTTCCTGGTAATTGGCCGAGGTTCGGGCATAAGCCGAAAACACGTCGGCGCCCAGTTGCACCGTGCTGACTACCACGCTATTCCAACCTGCTTTGACGCTATCCCAGACCGCCTCTCCAGCCGAGTGGCGGCCCTCAGGTAGCCAGCGAATCGAAGTGCCCTGCGGAAGCAGGCTGTAATCTACTCGGCGCATGCTACTGGGCGCCTCGGCGGCGTCCTGCGCGATATCCAACGTCAGATCGATGGCATCGGTAAAGTCACTTACCGCAGAGACGCTTGGACGTATTCCGACGCCTGTCCGAAGAGGGGTGATGAGCTTGCGGCCAGGATCGGCGAGGCTCGTGGGACCAGCATCCGTCGCCACCCCGGTATTCAGAACCTTCGATGAATCGGCGTACTGCACGCCCGATGGAGGCGCATCGAGCCCGAGCCAACTGTTTTCGGCGTACAGCCAAGCCACGTCTTCATTGGAAAGCTGCGCGTTCGATGGGATGGTCGCAGGTGCGCTGTCTCGCCAGTTGGAGATACCGCCGCCAGCGCCCTGATATCCATAAGGGTTCGCAGGGTCGATGCGACTGCCTGCCGCGATGTCGCCCCCCAGTTGGTTGCCCACGGTCAAAGCCGCTCCCAGCGCGTCGCCAATAATGCCGGGCAATGCGCGTCCGATGCTGCCTCCACGCACCACAGCGCTTGCCATGCCTCCGGCCATGCTGCTGGCCAAGCTCTGGCCCGCCGGACTCCAATCCAGGCCCTTGGTCCAAGCGCCGGCGGATGCCGACACATAGCCCGAAGCCGCGCTTGCCGCGACGCCCCGCCAGTCAAAGGACTTTTGCAACCCGGTGACGATGCTCAACCCCTGGGTGGCGACGTTGCCCACGGCCATGCGCCCGGCGGTGGCCCATTTGCCAGACCCCTCCAGCAAACCGCCAGGCACATTGAGCAAGGCGCCCACGCTGGCACCCACGCCCGCGCCAAGCGCTCCGAGCGCAACCCCCTTCCAATTGAACGAATCCTGAATACCCAGAGCGATGCCCACACCCTGAGCAACTGGTTCGCGGCGCTCCAGGTCTGGGTGACGCTTTGATCCTGCGCGTGCAGATCCGGGCGAATGGTCGCAAGGGTTGCGGTGGCGCTGCCCGGGGTCTTGGCGAGGTTGTAGTAGCGCTTGGTCTGCGCGAGGTTGCCGCGTGCGTCGTAGATGGTTTCGGTGAGATATCCCTCGCCGTCCACCTGGCCCACGAGCTGGCCGCGGGCGTTGTAGAAGGCGTAGGTGCGGATGTCGTCGGGGTTGCTGCCGACAGGGCGCAGGCCCTTGAGGTCGCCGCTGGCGCGCGCGATGGCCACCGCCGCCATGCGTACCGACACGCTGGTGAAGTTGGCTGCACGATCAGCGTAGCGGATGGTCTCGATGCGCTCGCCGGCTGCGTTGTACTTGTATTCGGTGAGGTAGCCCTCGGCGTCCAGCGTGCCCTGGAGTTGGCCGTTGCGGTTGTACAGTTGGGTGGTGGTGCGGTCCTGCGCCGCATCAAGGCCGACCAGTACGGTGGGAATGGATGTGCCCGTGACGCTTTGCGTAAAAGTGATCGCGCCGTCGGCGTTGGATTCGTCGCCCGAATAGACGGCACTGAAAGTGTGAGTACCAACGGGGATGGGGACGCCACGCAAGATGGCCGTGCCGTCTTCCCTCACCGCTACCGTGCCCAGCAAAGTCGTGCCGCTGTAGAAGCTCACCAAGCCGGTAGGAGTTTTGCCCGTCACTTGGACTGACAAGCCGCCGTCTTGCGCAATCGTTGGTGTCGTCAGGTTGATCAGGCTGACGGAAAAGCCCTCCATCTTCACCCAAGAGTCACTGGATGTTTGCGAACTCCGGTAATTCTCATCACCCCCATAACTGGCAGTAAAACTGGCCACCCCCGCTGGAAGATCGCTGATGGAAAGCGTGGCTACGCCGTTGACCACCTGGGCCGTTCCCAGCGCTACGCCATTGCGATAGAACGTCACGACTCCAGTAGCCATGCGGCCCACGAACGCGTCGGATCTCAGAGCCGCCGCAAGCGCGACTTGAGCGGTCAAGACCGCCGGCGAGCCGAAGGGGACAACAGACTTCGAAGCATTCACGACAATTTCGCTAACCGCAGGCTTCACGTTCAACTCAATCGTGCGCGAGGCAGCGAAGGCTCCGTTCACGTACACCAGCCTGAGTGGATGAATGCCCAAAGACATCGGCGGAAGGCTGAACCCATTTGCGTAGGGATTTGAGAAGCTGGCAATCAACTTCTGCCCGTCGAAGACGCTGAGAGTCGCCGAGGGGGAAGGAACATTCGGAGGCGCAACCAAGGAAATGCTCGCTGGCATTGGCAGCCCCACCACCGCTTCCTGCGCGAGAAGTAAGTCGACCGCATTGGTCAGTTCTCTGGGCTCCTTTTGCGTCGGCTGGAACGGGGCAGTGGCCGGGCCTGTGGACCACACGACTTTTCTGTCGGAGGTGTACAGCACCAAATTGCCATCATCCTGCAATTCCAGAGACTGACCGCCCTTGCCAGCAGTGCCGAAGTCCACCGCCACCATGCCACCGTCCGTATAGATTGCGAGCCTTCCGTCGCTATCGAAGCGAAATGAGTAATGCTCACGCTCATTTCCCTCGTCCGCAGGATTTACTGGTGCAGTTACAGCCCAATTACTTTGATACGTCCTTTGCTCGTTGACGCCACTAACACCAACACTTCCATATCCCACGCCAAAAATAAAACGCCCATTTGGTGAATGGATGAATGTTACAGGGCCATCAGGCGACAGGTAATCGCCTCGAGGCAATGATGTTTTGGTGGAGGGGATTGCTACGGCCGCCCCCTCGTTGAGGATGGAATTCGCATTGTTTGCATCTCCCGAATACACCGCCTTCAGCACAGTGCTAGTCCCAAGTGGCAAAAAAGTGGTCGGGAGGAGGGCCTCGCCGCTAGAGCCCACATTACTACTACCCAGCAGCTGTGTTCCTGCAAAGAAAGTCACGACGCCAGTGGGGATCGCTCCCGCCACACGCGCTGTCAAGTAGAACAATCCTGACGAATTGAAATAGGGTTGGGCCGTCAATGTGAGATTGGTGGGGGATGGAACTGCACTCCCGTACTGGTCGATCGGAGTACTGCTGCCGGCATTGCCGCCACCTCCGGAATACACTGCTCTCAGGGGATTTGCAGAGAAACTGCTGATTTGAAGCGTGGCAACGCCATTGACCACCGCAGCGCTACCAATGAAGGCCGTTCCGTTATAGAAAGATACAGTCCCGGCCGGAACAGCTGATGATGCTCCTCCAACATTCGTGACAAATGCGCTTAACGTATAGGAGTCAAATTGCCCCAAGAATCCAATTCGCGTACTTGGAATCCCCGCAATCTTCAGCGTCGTCGCTGTCGGAATTAGCCCGTCTGTGGACCACTCCAAGTATGATGTCGCTTTTATATGCGTTGCATCGCCGTTATATTCGGCGCGAAGTGCCAATATGCCTTTGGGCAGTTCATTCACCGCCAATGTTGCCACTCCATTAATGACAATTCCAACTCCCAGCACCTTGCTTCCGTTGTAGAACGTGACCAGTCCAGAGGCCAATGCCAGATCCGTCCTCTCCGGAGTAGTCAATCCGACCGAAAGAATTGCCGCTTGAGCACCAGCAGTCGGGTTTCGCTGTGCACTCAACGTGGCAGCGGTTGTCGCTGGAGTGATGATTTTCTGAACAGCCTTAGAGACGCTGGCCGGCCGCCAAAGATCGCCCGAGTACGCTGCGCGCAAGCTGTGAGTTCCCACAGAAAATCGATCTAGCGCAAATACGGCCTTGCCATCGATGACCAAGGCACTGCCGATGACCGTCTCGCCATCGAAGAAGGTGACCATGCCTCCGTTTTCAGCGCCTTCGACTGCGGCCGTCAGGACTGCCAAACGCGCCAAGGCTGTAGGTCCAGGATCATTCAAGCTCAACGCAATTCCCCCGAGCGTGCTCGGATCCACCCCCAGGTTGACATCCGCTCCATTGAGTAGTGGCGCCACATCGATCGGCTTGGCCAGCTTCGTGACGGAAAGGATGCGCGAGGCCCCGTCATAAGTCGTCTGCGTCACATACCCAAACGCATCCACCTGCCAGGCCAGGCGCCCCGCGTTGTCGTAGAAGCGCCAAACCTTCTGGTCCTGCGCCGTATTGGCTGCCGGCCGCAACCCCGCAAGGCTAGTCGTCGTGTTCGTCGCACTCCACGCCGTGGTCGGCAGACCCGCCCCATCTACCAATTGCGCGAGCTTCGGGGCTGTGAGCCTCGTGGCATAGGCCACGGTCTGGCGCAACTGCCCGCTGGCGTTGTAGACGTATTCGATCACCGCCCCGGTCGCATCAATGTCCACGATCTTGCGACCCGCCTCGTCATACAGCATCCACTTGCGCACGCCCGTTGGGTCCTGCGTCATCAGCAGGTTGCCGCCCTTATCGTAGGCGTAGATGGTGGTGCCCAGCACGCCGGTGCCGGTGCTCTGCTGGGTGGCGCTCACGAGACGTCCGGCCTTGTCGTAGGCCGAGACGGTGACCAGCCCGGTGGCGATGGTCACGCTGGTCTTGCCGCCCGCATCGTCATAGCTCGTGACGGTGGTGTTGGCCGTGGTCCCGCCGTCGAGCGAGGGCGCGCTGACGCTGAGCACGCGGCCCAAGCCGTCGTACACATAGGTCGTGGTGCCGCCGCCGGTCGGCTCGATGGTCTTGAGCAGCCAGCCATGCTGGTCGTACACGTACTGGGTCTTCGCCGCCGAGGCGGCGATGCCCGCCCCGGTCGCGTCGATTTCGCCATAGGTCGTGGAGGAACTCAGCGCACCGCGCGCGTCATAGACACGGTCGGTGCGCTCGGTGCGGCGCAGGTCCTGGGTGCTGCTGCTAGCAGCCCAGGTGGTCATCTGCGCTTCCGTGGGCACGGCGGTCGCGCCGAGCGGGGAGACGTTGTAGCCACCGCCCGTGTAGCGGACGGTGGTGACCGCTTGGCCATAGCTGTCGTAGCGATGCTCGGTGACGTCGCCCTGCGCGCTGATGCTGAAGCGCAACAGCCGGGGGTTCCCCTGTGCGTAGACGTAGCGGGTGATTTCTGCCAACGACGCTTCCTTGCTGAAGACACCACGGCTGACCGCCGCATCGGCGTAGACAGTGTCGGTGAGCAGCTGGTTCGCGGCGTTGTAGGTGCGGGTGTGGAGGTTGCCGGCGGAGTCGGTCTCCTTCAGCAGGTTGCCATTGGCGTCGTACTCGTAGGCGACCTCCCGGCCTTCTCCATCGGTCACGCCGGTGACGTTGCCGGCGTCGTCGTAGCGGTAGCTGACCTGCGACAGCCCCGACAGATTGCCAGCAGTGACGCCCTGGTGCATCTGCAGTAGTTGGCCTTGGGCGTCGTAGAGATAAGTGCTCTGCGCGCCCAGCGGATCGGTCACGGTGGTCGTGCCGGTCGTTGCGCTGTAGGTGAAGCGGGTGACCTGCCCGAGCGCGTCGGTCACGGTCTCGACCTTGTAGCTGCCGCCCGCCTGGACGTAGGTGAAGCTCAGCTTGGTGCCATCGCCCTGCGTGACCGAGGCGATGCGCTTGCTGGTGCCGTCGTAGGTGTAGGTGGTGACGTAGGTCTTGCCGTCTGCGACGGCGTTGTCTTCGGGGCTCAAGTCGACGATAACCGTCGACAGTCGGTTGGAACTGTCGTACGCATACCGCACCCGGGTGAGCGTGACGTTGGTCTGGCCATCGGTCGATTTCGCGACGGTACGCAGTTGGGTGAGATTCGTGCCGCTGTAGTCGTAGTAGGTGATGTCGCCATTGGCATCGGTGACGGACAACACGGTGCCGTTGGCGTTGTAGGCGTAGCTGACTGTGTTGCCATCCGCGTCGGTGATGGAGATCAGGCGGCCGACGCCGCTGGACTGATAGCGTTCGACACGGCCGGTGTCGCCGTCGGTCCAGATGAACTGTGCGGCGCCATTGTTGTAGGCGATGGTGTCGAAAGCGCCGGAGCCGGCGGGGCTGACATAGCCGTTTCGGCCGACATCCCAGGTGTAGATGGCCTGGGCACCGTCGCGGTCGGTGCGCATCAGGGTGCTGCCGGCCGTGCCCACGGTGCCGGAGGTCAGGACGACCTTCTGGCCAAAGGCGCCGACGCTCCAATTGTCGCCGTTATCGTCGGTGAGCAGGCCCTGGCTGTTGTAGGTGCGTACGGCTTGGACGTCGAGCCCGCGACCGATCAGGACGTCGTCGCGACCTTGCAGCACGAGGTTGCCGTTGGCGATGTTGACGAAGGACTGCTCACCGCTTCGGCCTTGCCCTGCCGTCCCCACCTGACCGCGTTGGCCCAACGCAGCCAACGAGCCCAAGCTCAGACCCAGACTATTCCCACTGATAATTGCAACCATAGCAGCCTCGACGAATTTGTTCGGAGAACCGCCACATGGCAACCAGGCCGGGAACACCTTCGTGGTTGGGCTTGACGCAATGCCGGCCTACGGTTCAACCAACCTATCCAGCGCAACTTGCGTTTGTTTAGTCAATCCCACCAGAAGCTACGGGTTATTTGGCGAGAGGTCTTGAGCCGCCACTTCTCTCGGTATGACGCAGCGTCAAGATCGCGGATGCCTACTGCCATTCTGGTTGTAGACCGGGTCGCGTGTAACTCCAAACGCGCAACGCCAGCCTCAAGTGAGAACGGGATGCCGTGGCGGCGCAGGGTGTCGCGCAGCCAGGTCGAAGACGCGACTTGCAAATCCATCCACTCCACGTCGGCAACGGATGGACGGAATAGTAAAAATCGCCATCCCACGCGGCGCAGAAGCCTGCCGGCGCGAACATGCTACGAGCTCGGAACTGGGGGTGCTGCTCGGCAGGCGCCGCAAGCATCATCGGACACGTGGTCCAGACGAGTGGGCATCCGCGCGCTCCGGCGTTCGACTTCTCTCTGTCTCCCTCCATCGATCCGCCATTCGCCGCGCATCAGTCTGCACAGCCGGCATGCGCGCGACGAAGCGCTCCACCCGATTGGCCGCCTCGGCTTGGCCCTGATTTCGAAGCGCATCCGCAACTGCGTGCCAGCCCGCCACCACCTCCTCCCGCGTGCGCTGCATGGTGTCTTTGCCGGCATCCAGGGTGCCTCGCTTGGTCTGTAAGGCCTGGAGCACACTCTCCAGCTTGGCGCGCATGAAGGTCGAGGTCTTCGGCGGTCGAAGCCCGGTCCGGTCGCTGGGCGGCAGTTGGCCGAATGCCCGCAGCGCGCGGAGCCGATGATGGATCGCATCCCTGTAGGGCTTGCGGGTCTGCCCTCGCACCTGGCGCGGCGTGGCATTGGCCGCCACGCCCTGCTCTCGCATCAGCGTGGCGAACTGCTCCCGCCACTGGCGCAGCGTGTCCTTGCGGATGTAGAGGCGCCTGCCGGGCTCGAACTCGTGCTCGCACTTGACCACCAGATGCACATGCGGGTGCGGCTGATCGGTGTGCAGCACCATGGCGTAGCGATATTGCAGCGCGAAGTTCTCGCGCGCAAAGACGCGGGCTGCCGCCAGTACCTTGTCCGGCGGCGTGCCGGCGGGCATGGACAGGACGATGTTGTGGACCAGCTTCGCACGCGTGTCTTTCTGCCCCGGCGCGGGTCTTGGCTTGTACTGGCTTCTGCAGAGCTCCAGCTGCCAGTCGGCCGTGATCTCCTTGGGAGCGCCCCGGCCCTGCGGCATCAGCCCCTCGTCGGTTTCGATCGGCAGCTTGCCGTGCCGGCCGATGTAGCGCAGATGGGCCTCGACGCCGCCGATGTCCCGCCCGCCGCCGGAGACCTTCACCATCACCTCGGGCGTGCGCCCCACGGTGCGCTGGATCTGCGCGATCTGCTCGGTGCCGAAGCGCAACTGGCCGCCCGGTCCTCGCCGGCCGTAGCTCACGATGTCCAGGGTCATGTCGCGCGGCGCACCGGCCGGGCCGCGGCCGCTTTTGCCTGCGCGCACGCTCTGTTCAGGCATGGGCACTCCCGGCGCCGGTCTCCCAGCTGATCAGGTTGCGCCGCACGAGGGCGGCCGTGGCTTCGCGTGCCGCCTCGACGTCCCGCCGGACCGACGCGATCGCTTCGCCGAGGTCCGACGCCACCGGCCCGGGCAGTGTGTTCGGCATGCCGAACATTCGAAGCTGTCGTTGCAGCGCAGCCAGTCGGGCGCCGGTCACTTTGATCTGGTCCAGTTCGTTCGGCGGCAGCACGGCCGCGTCACGCACATGGTTGTGGATCAGCAGGGCGAGGTAGCTGGCTGTCTTCATTCCACGGACGCGGGCTCGCTGTGTCGCCAGCGCGCGATCGCCTTGGCGAAGCCGCAGCGTGATGCGATCCGCCACGCTGGGGCGGTATTCCGATTCGTCTGGGAATCGCTGTGCGCCCGAGCCCGGCGAGATGTCGCCGTGGGTCTTGAGGACCTGGTCGACCATCTTCGCGAGCAGGCTCGACGCACTGAGATGATGACGGGCAGCCAGCGCGGCGAAGCGCGCCCTCGTCTCGGGCGGCACCCGGGTGGCGATCACGCGGCTCGATCGAGAGGTCTTGGTCATTGCAACGCCGTCGCTGTTAACAATGTCTGACGGCAGTCTATCCTGCCCTCATAGCCGCACAAGGACTTTGCCCTCGGAATTCCAGCGTCGAGCTCACCTCGCCGGTTCGCGGCTCCGGAGCGTTGCCGTCGATCGACAGCTCGAAGACCACCATCAATGTTCGGCATGCCGAACATTGATGGTGGTAGACGGAACGATCCCGCCCTCATAGCCGCACAAGGACTTTGCCCTCGGAATTCAGCGTCGAACTCCCCTCGCCGTTTCGCGGCTCCGGAGCGTTGTCGTCGATCGGCAGTTCGGGCCTTCCATCGATGTTCGGCATGCCGAACATTGCGGAGGTAGACGGAACGATCCCGCCCTCATGGCCGCACAAGGACGTTGCCCTCGGAATTCCAGCGTCGAGCTCGCCTCGCCGTTTCGCCGATTCCGGAGCGTTGCGGTCGATGGTCAGTTCGGCG
The DNA here is from genome assembly GCF_041154435.1 of Variovorax sp. V116. Taxonomy (NCBI): domain Bacteria; kingdom Pseudomonadati; phylum Pseudomonadota; class Betaproteobacteria; order Burkholderiales; family Comamonadaceae; genus Variovorax; species Variovorax sp. V116. Next base: position 2,359,393 of record NZ_AP028661.1, on the reverse strand, counting down.
CCCTCCATCGATGTTCGGCATGCCGAACATTGCGGAGGTAGACGGGACGATCCCGCCCTCATGGCCGTACAAGGACTTTGCCCTCGAAGTTTCGACGTCGTCCTGCGACCGCCGCGTCCAGGCTACCGAAATCGAAAGTTCATTCCGCTCGCAGAGCAAGCCCACACGGCCGCTGTATAAATTTCCTCACAGCTCATCAAGTGGAAGACCCCCGCTGTTGCTACCGTTCGAGGCTTTCTAGGTGTTCGGCACGCCGAACACCTAGAAATAGAGCCGGGCACAGAGGTGGACTCGGCACGCAGCGAATTCGGGGGGGAACCATCGAATGGGCATCCGCATCGCCGCGCGCTGCGCGGCAAGGCCGCCAAGAACAGCCTACTCTCGCAGCGTGAACACCACTGACAGATAACAGACCGGCTGGGTCTGAATGGTCTCGATCCCATGCAGCGCGGTCGCATCGAACAGCAGCGAGTCCCCTGTCCTCACCGCAACCGACTTCGCGCCGTAGCGGTAGGTGACCTCTCCGGACAGGAGGTACAGGAACTTGAGACCTGGATGCTGAAAGGTCACGTAGGGATCCGCGCCGGGCAGCAGCGTGACCAGGTAGGGCTCGACGAACAGGTTGCCCGACAGCAGGTGGCCCAGCAGTTCGTAGCGGTAATCCGAAACGGCACCGACTCGATCGACCAAAACACCGTGTCCTGCACGCACGTGGCAGAAGTCCGTGCGCCGCGCCTGGTCACTGAAGAAGCGCGAGGTCGGCACATGCAGGCCCTGCGCGAGACGCTCCAAGGTCTCCACCGAAGGCGAGACCAAACCGCGCTCGATCCGGGAAAGCATCGAAGCAGAAATCCCCGACGCCTTCGCCAGCGCACCGCCAGACACCTCCGCAAGCCCGGGCGGTCGAAGTCGGCAAGCTTGTCCTTGACGTCGCTCCAACTCAGCGCTTTCCTCGTACCCATGCTCACGCATTCTCCGGCTTCAGTAGTTTCGTGGCGGCATCCTCCAGGGCCAGCACGCGGCCTCGTTCTGCACAAGCAAATGGCAGTAAAAAATCGGCGTCAAGCCAGCAACGCCGGGTTGCCGTCAAACCGGGCCCGCCCCTGCGCTGCATGTGCGTTGGCATAGCCTCAAGCCGCAACGCGATGGGCGGTCTCGCCGTCATCTTTGAATCGCATCCGCCAAACGGGAACACGAAAGCCCATGTCCTCCTCGACCAGTTCAGAGGCCAGGATTTCGCCGAGATCACCGGAGCGCGCGCGCTTCGACTGAGGCAGCAGTGCCCCTCAGAATTTCGGAGGCGCCGTCGTATCCGAGGCGGGCAACATCGTCAGCGATCGGGTCAGCCTGGCCATAGTGCGTCTTGACGGTTTCGCCCGGCTGCGTAAGAGCGGCTGCACGGCCGCCATCTTTTTCCAAGTACGTTCGGAATGTCTTCTTCTTGCTTTTGTCCTCAGTGCCAGCGCACCAAGCCTTGAACAATGCCATGTCTCCTCCTCCGTTCTTTGTGAGTTCCGGTCAGACTGGCTGCCCACCGACCCGCTCCGCTTGACTTCTCGTCCGTCATCCCGCCGCCTGCGCAGGCAGTTCAATTTCGTATGCTTGGGCGATACGGGCTACCAATTCGGCGACGGCGACGTTGCCGAGCTGCAGCGTTTTCGGGTCGACGGATGTGTCCGCAGCAACGGCAACAAGGAACCGCGTCATGTCGGCGCTGATCTTTTCATCGACCGCGATGCGTGTGGCGGGTGCGAGCAGTTGTGAAAGGCGCAGAACATCGTTGAGGTGCTTGCGCACGTCCTTGGCGTCCACCTTAGCGCCCTGCTCTTTTCGCGCCGTGAGTTCCAGCCACGCGATGGCCTTGAGCGGGATCAGGCGGTCTTCGCCGACCCAGGGCAGGCCATCGACTTCGCGGCGCCCAGCCATGATGAATGCGTAGTAGACCTCGTCCAGCAAGATGGCAGACAAGCTGGAGACGGCTTCGTCGAGCGGTATGGGTGTCAGCTGACTGCCATCAGCCGGTTGCAATCCGTCGGGGGCTCTCGCGAACAGCTCGACCATCGCCGGGTAGCGAGCATCAGCGGGCTTCTGGAACCGATAGAAGATTGGTTTTCCGGTGTCGCTGCCCTGGCGGATTTCATAGCGACCGTCCTCGACGAATTTCCAGAAGGCCTCGCCAAATGCCGGGGTCAGCGCCTCCACATGCAGGACGATGTCCAGGTCTTTGGTGGCGCGGAATTCCAGCCCGGCCTCCTCCATCGTCAAGGTCGCGGCCGTGCCGCCAATCAGGACGTACTGGTCGACGTATGCCGCAAAGCGCTCCCGGAAAATGTCCAAGCCTCTCACCATGGAAGTCGTCCTTTCAGTTCATCCAGTGCGAGCTGGATTCGGTCGTCGGCGTTCTCCTGCAGGCTGAGCGTCAGCGAGAGCGGGTCCACGGTGTCGGCGTCTGGCACCAACGCCGGGCTGTAGCTCCACAGCTGCCATTCTTGGGCGCCCGCTTCGGGCTCAGGCAACTCGCGAACGCCGGCATCCGTCGCAGCCTTCCAGTCAGCGGCGGCCAACGCAAACACCGGCCATTTCGGCTCGGTCAGCATGGAATAGCGCGCGAGCGCGCTCAGACCCGCGAGGCGGCTGGGCCGGTGCGCAACGGTGCCATGGGCGGCCACCCAGACCGTACGCCTGACCGGCGTCCGCAGTGCGGGCTTCGCACGCTCCCAGACCTGCCCCGGCGGGAGTTCCATTCGCAGCCAGCGCGAGCGGCCGACCGTGTATGCCGTCGCCAGCCCGGCCGCAGTCAGTTCCTTGACCGCGCGTGACAGTGTCATGGGCGTGTAGCCTAAGGCGACTGCGATCTCAGAGGGCTGCCAATCGGATTGCCATGGCTGGCGCAGCAAGGCAGTGATCAGCATGGCTTGCGCGGAAGGGCTCAGCGCTTCCGTGGCCGGCGTGCGCCGCCGAAAATACTCGCGCAGGTCCAGACCCAGGTCCGGCAGATAGAGTTGGTTGCCCGGCACGATGAACGGGACTTTTTGCTCGATCAAGCGTCGACGGTCGTAGGAGGCCAGTGCATCGGTGACGTAGACCGCCGGCTGACCGGCCAAGGCCTGGACCTTGTCCAGCCAAGTCCGGACTTCGCTGAGGGACTGCTTGGCCTGCGCGCGCCCGATCGCCAGGACAATGGGCTGCCCCAGCAGTTCCAGTTCGCTGAACTGGAAGGCATCGCGAAGGAAGTACGGCAGTTCGTTGGCACGCGCCCACGGCTTCACGGCTCGCGCTTCAATGCCCAGGACCTCATGGAGGTAGCGCAGAACGGCGGTCGTGAGGGTTGGCAAGGCTCATCCTGAATAACTTTAATTTTGCACGATAACACATACACTGTTATCGTGCAAACCGGCGTTATCATGGCGCTGTTGACTGTTCCCGGCCCCGTGCCGAGCGGTCCGAGAACCAGACATAATCGGAACGAGGACTCGCTATTCCCTCGCACAACTCGGGACCCAGCGCTTGCGCGTGGCAAACGTGCGACATGACGAGAGGCCTCAGTTTTTGTCGGTATTTTTGTAGGTACCTGATGCCACCAGAACCGCCAGAAGCGAGCGCCCATGCGGTTTCTAGCCAAATATTCGATCCCCTCCGGGGCCACTTCTCTGCTCCACGAGCAACCACGACAAACCGCTGAGATTCCGCCCAGCAAAGGGAGGCAGCGGAGTCCTGCGCGACGGAAAGCAGCTTGATCGTTCTCTCCGCTTGCATCGCGAGTTAGTTATTACCCATATGTAATACCAAATGTGTACAACTTTTCTCGCTGACGCCCTCTGATCCACCCATGGCAGAGGGAGAGTTCTCCACCGTTGCGGTGGATAAGGCGGTGCACAAACACGCGCGCATGGCCGGAAAGCGTTGCCACGGCTGAGTTGGGGCGTGGCGCCCGGAAATGCAGCACCTCGCCGTCTCCGAGCCCTGTCACGTCGTGGGCAGCGGCAGTGAGGACATTTGTCTCACCGGAAAAGGTGCGCACCGCTCATGCGCGCGTGCGGCGCAATTCCTACAGTGGCTTCACGGCGAAACGCTTTGATCCAAGACAGGCAAACAAGCGGCGCCGGTTGTCCACCTCACTGGAGAACGCACATGGAACGCAGCCAGCTGCCCGGAAATTGCTTCTTGGTTCTCGTGTACCTGCTCGCGCTGCTTGCTTTGTGGCTCAGCAACTGAGGCGGGCCAACGTAGGAAATCCACCGTCAGCAAGAGGCGCCAAAGCGACATGGCACCGGCGCCTTGCAGGTTCAGGCTGGGTTCATGGCAACCCAACAAGAGCAGCGCAAGCAAGGCGACATCGGCCGCCGCCTGATGTGGATCCTGCTGGCCGTCATCGCGGTCATCGTGGTGGCGGTGCTTTTCTTCTACGGCATCACCGATCCATCGAAAGGACCGGGCAACGTTCCTGCCAGCGGCGCCGCGACACCGGCCCAGGAGAGCACCAGTCCAGCCAGATCGCGCTAGGAAGAAGACCGCTTTCGAGGGCCGGCCCTGCGCTACCCGTATGCCAAGGCCTATGCCGAACGTGGAATCGATAGGCCGCATCGGGCGGGGTATCTTCCGCACCGGACTGGCGCGCAACGATGCGCGCGCTTGTTACCCCATCACCTTCAGGTCGGGAGCCGTAACGTGGCGCATACGCTTTTCAAGCAGATCCTCATGACGCAGCTGCCGGCGCGGTTTCACAGTCCGTCTGAAATAGACCGGCTCAAGGACCTGCGCGATGCCGGGTACATCAAGGTGGCGTTCGCGCCATCGCAAGGCGCGGCACCGCCCTCTGCAACGGTGCACGAGGTCACCAACCTGGGACGCGCTGCCGCGCGCTACTTCGGATCGGGCGAGGGGCCGCGTCCCGACCTGCCTTCGGTCGCCTTCGCGCTTCCCTGCCGGCACAACCCGGCCGGTTGATCTCTCTCCGACGGCTCGCCCGCCATCGCATGAAGGCTTACATCGCTTCGCGCGAGCGGCTGTCGCGGCATGCCACGGCCCTCTGCAATCGTTGCACCATGCACACCATGGACACCCGACCGATCTTTCCTTCCTGGTGGCGCGCCGGCGCGCTCGCCTATACGGCCGCGGGCTTGGTGTGCGTTGTTTCGAGCGCGGCCTTTCCGGACAGCGAGACGGCCATGCTGGCGGCGATCACGGGGGCCTTGCCCTGGTCGCTCGCCCTGCTGACGCTCGATCTTGCGCCGGGCGTGGCGCAGACCGCGCTGCTCCTGCTGGCCGGAGGCTGGGCCGTCAACGCGGGGTTCTTCTGGTGGCTGGCGCTGCGGCGCCCGGCGCATCGGCTGCCGGCACAGGACGACTGACGACGCATCGCCGCAAGCCTTTCGGTGCGATCATTTCGCCATTCGTTCATCGCGCCGATGCGCGCCCCGCACTCCGAAGGTTTTCCATGCTTCCTGATTCGCAAGTCAACCAACCGCTGATCGGAATTGCCGGCGGCCGGCAGTCGCTCGACACGCCGACGCTGCTGCTCGACCTTGGCGCACTGACGCGCAACATCGAGCGCATGGCCGCCTTTGCCAAGGCGCGCGGCGTCGGGCTGCGGCCGCACGTGAAGACGCATAAGTCGGTGGAGATCGCGCGCCGCCAGGTTGCCGCGGGCGCCATCGGCGTGAGCTGTGTCACGCTGGGCGAGGCCGAGGTCATGGTCAAGGCCGGCATTCCGGACGTGCTGATCACCTCCCCGGCCGTCACGCCGAGCAAGATCGCGCGCGTGGTCAAGCTGGCCAGGCTGGCCGGCCCCGGCGGAATGATGGTGGTGGTGGACGACCCGCGCAATGCCGCGGACCTGGCCGCCGCCACGCTCGGCCTGCCGCATCCGCTCGAGGTGCTGGTCGACTACGGCGCCGGCTACAACCGCACGGGCGCGGCCAGCGAGGCGCAGGTGCTCGAGCTTGCACGCCGCATCGCGGCCGAGCCGCGCCTGAAGCTGCGCGGATTGCAGGCCTATGCCGGCAACCTGCAGCACATCGTCGACCGCGAGCAGCGCAGCGCCGCCGCGGCCCGCCTGCGCGAAACCATCGCGCGCATCGTTGCGGAGGCGAGGCGCAGCGGCATTCACTTCGAGATCGTCACGGGTGCGGGCACCGGCACGCACGACCTCGACGCGCAGCGGGACGCCTTCACCGAACTGCAGGCCGGCTCCTATGTGTTCATGGATGCGGAATATGCACAGGTGCTGCAGGCCAGCCCGGGGCAGCCTTCACCCTTCGAGGTGTCGCTGTTCGTGCAGACGGCGGTGGTGAGCACCAATGCGGCGGAATGGGTCACCGTGGACGGCGGCACCAAGTGCTTTGCGACCGACTGCGGCGTGCCGCTGGTGGTGCGCGGGGCCGATCCGGCGAGCCGCTACGCCTTCTTCGGCGACGAGCACGGCAAGCTGTTTTGCGCCGGGCAGCGGCCCGCGCTCGGCGACCGGGTGGAGTTCATCACGCCGCATTGCGACCCGACCGTCAACCTGCACGACGCCTACCACGTGGTCGACGGCGACACGCTGGTCGCCATCTGGCCGGTGGACGCGCGCGGCAGGCACTGAAGAAGCCCCGCATCGGGGCCCCCGCGTTCGTCAGGCGCGCGGCAGGGCTGCAAGAAAGGTCGATACGACGATGGCGGCCGCACGGTCCAGCTGGAGGACATCGGCCACCTCGAAGGAGTGCAGCGCACTGCGTACGCTGCCGCCAGCCGGCTCGCGGATTTCCACGAGCACTTCCGCTGCCAATTCGCGATCGCTGCGCGGCTGGCCGTCGGGATGCATCACCCACTCGTCCACCTGGTCGAACGGGATGCTGCGGAAGACCGCGACGACGGGCAAGTACCTGTAGCGATCCTCGCCCACCAGCACGGGCAAGCTGAGGTTGCAGAAAAAAGTGGTCGACATGCAGAGCGCCGTCGCAATCAAAAGGATTAATTGTTAGGGAATGTGACCAAGACATCCACCTTTCCCGGCCCTTTTTCCTTTGCGAGACGTGATCTTCCTCACACAAATTGAAGCTTTGTGGCGAAGATCGCACACCCTACAAAGGATACTTAATTCTTACATATCGCCAGCCGGATGTGACGGTTTGCCTGCTTTCTGCACCAAAAAGGCAAAAAAAGAGGCCTGAATCCGGCCTTTGGGGGTCCTCTTTGGGGCGGCTCAGGCCGACGAGCCGAACCGCGGCGGACGCCGTTCGATGTTGGCTTGCACGGCCTCCTTCTGGTTCGCGCTTCCGATCAAGGCCTGCTGCTCCACCGATTCGGCGATCAGCAGCTCGGCCGCGCTGTGCGACAGCGCCGCGTTGAGCAGGCGCTTGCCGGCCCGGATGGCGTCGGGGCTCTTGCCCGCGATGCCGTGCGCCATCTGAAGCGCCTCTGCCAGCGGATCGGCCGCCAGCCGCGTGGCAAAGCCGAGCTGCAGCGCTTCCTCGCCCGAGAAGATGCGGCCCGTGAAGGTGAGCTCGCGCACCACGTCGCTGCGGGCGAGTTCGCGCATCAGCACCATCCCGCCCATGTCGGGCACCAGGCCCCACTTGATTTCCATGACCGACAGCCTGGTGTCGGGCGCCACGATGCGGATGTCGGCCCCCAGCGCCACCTGGAAGCCGCCGCCGAAAGCCACACCGTGCACCGCGGCAATCACGGGCACCGGCACCTCGCGCCAGGCCATGGCCACGTACTGGGCTGCATTCGAAATGCCGTGCGTGCGTGCGGACAGGTCAGTGCCGCCCGCGGCCGCACCCAGCACCGCGCTGGCGGCGCCCTGCCCCATGCGCTCGAAGGAGGCCATGTCCAGGCCCGCGCAAAACGCCTTGCCCTGGCCCGAGATGACCACCGCGCGCACCGCGGCGTCGCCGCGCAGGGCCTCGCCCGCTTCGATCAGCGCGTCGAACATCGCGGGATCGAGCGCGTTCATCTTGTCCGCGCGTGCAAGCAGCAGTTGCACCACGCCGTCGGGGTGGCGGGTCCATTCGATTCGCTCGGCCATGGCAATGTCTCCTTCGGTTCCTGCGCCAGTATCGCCCGGCACGTGCGCTCGGCGATGATGGCGCCTGTCGCCTACCCAACACCCCTGGACCCATGCCCCTGGACCGCCGGATCTTTCTGCAATCGGGTGCCGCCGCCGTGGTGGCGCTGCTCCATTCCCAGGGCGCCAGCGCACCCGCCGGCCCGGGCCGGCCCATGCTCGGCTTCACCGCGGTGCCGGCGTCGCTGCGCGATGCGGTAGTGGTGCCGCCCGAATACGAATGGCAGCTGCTCTATCCCTGGGGTACGCCCACCGGCATCGCCGGGCAGCCGATGCCGGCCTTCGCGCCCGACGGCAGCAACAGCGCCGCCGACCAGGCGCTGCAGGCCGGCATGCACCACGACGGCATGCACTTCTTTACGCTCGCGTCGCCGGACCGCGGCCTGCTCGTGATGAACCACGAATACACCGACGAGCAACTGCTCCATGCGGGCGGCGGCAAGGAATGGACCGCCGAGAGGGTGCGCAAGTCGCTGCATGCGATGGGCGTCTCGGTCATCGAGATCCGCCTCACGCGGGGCGGCTGGCGCCAGGTGCGGCCCTCGCCCTACGCACGGCGCGTGCACGGGCAGACGCCCATGCGCATCGCCGGCCCCGCCGCGGGCGCGGTGCCGATGCGCACCGCCGCCAATCCGGCCGGCGACGAAGTGCTCGGCACCTTCGCCAACTGCGCGATGGGCGTCACGCCCTGGGGCACCTACCTGACCTGCGAGGAAAACTTCCACGGCTACTTCGGCGGCCCGAAGGAAGCAGCGAAGGACGCCACGCCCGCACAGCGCCGCTACGGCACGGTGCCGGGCTCGCAATGGGTGGAGTACTGGCGCTTCGAGGAGCGCTTCGACATGAGCCGGCATCCGAACGAGCCCCACCGCTTCGGCTGGGTGGTGGAAATCGATCCCTTCGACCCCGCGGCCAAGCCGGTCAAGCGCACCGCGCTCGGGCGCAAGCGCCAGGAAAGCGCGACCTGCACGCTTGCCAAGGACGGGCGCGTGGTCGTCTACATGGGCGACGACGCCAGGTTCGAATACATCTACAAGTTCGTGAGCCACGGCAAGGTCTCGATGGCCGGCGACGGCGCCCGCGCCTCCGCCAACAGCCGCCTGCTCGACGAAGGCACGCTCTACGCCGCACGCTTCGATGCCGACGGCCGCGGCCAGTGGCTCGAGCTCGTGCACGGCCGCAACGGCCTCGACGCGGACAGCGGCTTTGCCGACCAGGCCGAGGTGCTGATCCACGCCAGGCTGGCCGCCGATGCGGTGGGCGCCACCAGGATGGACCGTCCCGAATGGATCGCGGTGCATCCGCAGAGCGGCGAGGTGTACGTCACGCTCACCAACAACAGCCAGCGCGGCGAGCCGGGCAAGCCCGCGCCCGATGCGGCCAACCCGCGTGCCGGCAATCTCTTCGGCGGCATCCTGCGCTGGCGCGAGGACGGCGGGGATGCCGCCAGCGCGGGCTTCGGCTGGGACCACTTCGCGCTGGCCGGCGATCCCGCGCAGGCGGGCAGCGGCGCGCACTATCCGTCGGACGATGCCGACGTCTTCGGCAACCCCGACGGCCTGCATTTCGACAGCGGCGGCCTGCTCTGGATCCAGACCGACATGAGCGGCCAGCTCATCGGCAAGCCGCCCTATGCCTCGCTCGGCAACAACCAGATGCTGTGCGCCGATCCGGCCACGGGGCGCATCAAGCGCTTTCTCACGGCACCCAGCGGCAGCGAGGTCACGGGCTGCGTGGTGACGCCGGACCGGCGCACGCTGTTCGTCAACATCCAGCACCCGGGCGAATCGCGCGACGACGGCAGCGCCACGCCCAACAGCGCCTGGCCCGATGGCACCGTGTCCGGCAGCGCGCGGCCGCGATCGGCCACGCTGGCGATCCGCCGGCGCGACGGCGATATCGTCGGCACCTGAAGCCAAGGAAGCACAAGAAGGAGACCTTGCATGAGCATCCGCATCGTTCGCCTGGGCACGCCGCGCACGGCCGGAGAGGGCCTGCGCATCGGCACCGTGCGCCGCCCGCCGCGCGGCGTTCCGAAGACCGAGTTCGCATCGCAGGACTGGTATGACGTGTGGTATCCCAATCTCGCGCCTTCCGCGGAGACCATGAAGCTGGGCCAGGAGGCGGAAACCCCCGCGCAGTGGAACACCTTCATGCGCAAGTACAAGTCCGAGATGGCCGAGGCCGATGCGAGCCGCAGCATCGACCTGCTGGCCGCCCTGTCGCACACCGCGGCGTTTTCGGTCGGCTGCTACTGCGAGGACGAGTCGCGCTGCCACCGCTCGCTGCTGCGCGGCCTGCTGGCCGAGCGCGGGGCGGACATCGCGAACTGATCCGTTCAGGCCGGCGGCAGGGCCACGAAGGCCGGCAGCCTTTCCGCAGCGGCGGCAAAGGCTGCGAGCGAGGGGCAGTCGGCCGGTGCGACCAGTTCGGGAACCATCATCTGCGTGAAGCCCCACGCCACGGCGCTGGTCAGGCCGGCCTGCCCGAGGGTGGCTTCATCGGCCACCGGCGGCAGCCTGGAAATCTCGGCCTCGAGCCCCGCATAGGCGGCGGCCAACTGGCCCCGCACCCGGTCGACCCATGGCGCATGCTGCTTCTCGGGCGGGCGCAGCTTGCGCTCGTAGACGATCTGCACCGTCTTCTCGCAGGCCGCGAGCGCGAGCCCCAGCACCCGCAGCGCATGCAGCCGCTCGGCGCCGCCGGCCGGCATGAGGCTGCGGCCCGCGATGCTTTCCGCGTGGTCGATGATCAGCGTGGAATCCATCAGCGGCGTGCCGTCGTCGCACACCAGCGTCGGCGCCTTGACCACGGGGTTGATCGCCCGGAACTCGTCGAAGGTGCTGAAGACCGAGACCGACCGGTGTTCGAACGCAAGCCCCAGCAGGCGCAGCGAAATGGCCGCGCGGCGCACGTAGGGGGAGTCGAGCATGCCGATGAGCTGCATCTTGTTTTTTCCTGAGGGATGGGGCGCAACGATAACGCCTGTCAGCGCTGCGCCTTGTCCTTCTGGTTCTGCGCCTCGATGCGTCGCGCGCGGCCTGCCAGTCGTCGTCGCTCCACTGCCGCAGCTCGTAGAAGTTGCCGCCCGTGGCCAGCGCGTTGCCGCCGTCCATCATGATGCTCTGGCCGGTGAGCCAGTCGCACTGGCCTGGCGCCATGAGAAAGGCCGCAAGGTTCTGCAGCTCGCTCATGCGGCCGGTACGCGCCATCGGGTTGGTCTTCTTGCTGCGCGCGCCGGGCTCCTCGCCGGGATTGAGGCGTTTGCTCATGCCCTCGGTCGGAATCTCGCCCGGCCCGACGGCGTTCAGGCGAATGCCATGGCGCGCCCACTCCACCGCGAGCGACTTGGTCATGACCTCGATGCCGGCCTTGCTCATGGCCGAGGGCACCACGTAGGGGCTGCCGTTGTCGACCCAGGTGACGATGATGCTCATCACGCTGCGCATCGCATCACCCTCTTTCCACTTGCCGGCCTTCGCTTCCGCCACCCAGCGCTTGCCCACCGCCTGCGTGACGTAGAAGCTGCCATGGAAGACGATGTTCGCAATCGCGTCGAAGGCGCGCGGCGAGAGGCTCTCGGTCGGCGCGACGAAGTTGCCGGCGGCATTGTTGACGAGCCCTGTGAGCCCGCCGCCCTGGAACAGGCTCTCGACCATCTCGTCGACGCTCTGCGCCACGCGGATGTCGACGCCAAAGGTGTCGATGCGGCGCCCCGGAAACTGCTGGCGCCACGCGGCCGCGGTTTCCTCGCAGACCGACTGGCGCCGGCCGCAGATGGCCACGTCGGCGCCCAGGCCCAGGAAGCGCTCGGCCATGGCCCGGCCCAGGCCGGTGCCGCCGCCGGTCACGAGAATGCGCTGGCCGGTCATGAGGGAAGGTTCGAACATGGTGGTCTCCTTGGTCGTTGCGGCAGCGCCAAGGCAGGGAGCGCCGCCGTCGCACATGCTACGCGCGCTGCCGGTGCCGCGGCTTGCGAAAACCGGCTCCCGGCACCGGGTGAGAATGGCAGCCGACCTGGTCCCTGGAATCCGCCCATGCCAACTTCCACAGCCTCCCCCTTCCAGCCGCTTGCAGGCGTACGCGTGCTGAGCCTTGCGCTCAACCTTCCGGGCCCCGCGGCGCTGCTGCGCTGCCGGGCCATGGGCGCCGCCTGCGTGAAGTTCGAGCCGCCCGCGGGCGACCCGATGGGGCACTACAACAAGCCTGCCTATGCCGCGCTGCACGAAGGGATCGCGGTCCGCACCGCCGACCTCAAGTCCGAGGCCGGACGGCAGCAGCTGCATGCGGAACTCGCGCAGACCGACGTGCTGCTGACCTCGTTCCGCCCTTCTGCGCTGGCCAAGCTCGGCCTCGACCGGGCTGCGCTGCAGGAGCGGCATCCGCGGCTGTCGCAAGTGGCGATCGTCGGCGCGCCCGGTGCACGCGCCGAGGAACCGGGCCACGACCTGACCTACCTCGCCGAAAGCGGCCTCGTCACCGGCACCGAGCTGCCGCCCACGCTCTTTGCCGACATGGGCGGCGCGCTGCTCGCGAGCGAAGCCGTGCTGCAAGCCACCCTGCATGCGCGGTCCGCGGCCGGCGCGAACGGGCTGTACCTCGAGGTGGCGCTCAATGCCTCGGCCGACTGGCTGGCGCTGCCGCGCACCTGGGGCCTCACGCAGCCCACGGGCACGGTCGGCGGCGCCCATGCGGGCTACCGCGTCTATCCCTGCGCCGACGGCCGCGTGGCGGTGGCGGCGCTGGAGCCGCACTTCGCGGCCCGGCTCTGCGAGGCCGCGGGCGTGTCGCCGCCCGACATGACGGCGCCGGCCACGCACGCGGCGCTGGCCGCCTGGCTCGCAACGCGCACGCGCGCCGAGCTCGATGCCATGAGCCGCGAGCGCGACGTGCCGCTGCTCACGCTGGCCAACTGACAGAGCGGCCTGCGTGCGTCCTCAGGACGCCGGCAGGCGCAGCTCGCCGAGCTTGCGGTCGAGCTTGATGAGCCAGATGCGCGTCGGCCGCTCCAGGTCGGAGCCGCGCGTGATGCGCGCGCCGGTGGCGCCCGCGGGGCAGCCGCTGAGCACGCCGCCGGCGTCGGCCGTGCAGTCCTCGACGCTGCCGGCCAGGGTCTTGCCACCGGCATCGAGCAGCACCGTGCCCAGGCCGAAGTCGTTGTCGTTCACCAGCGCCAGGGTCTGGTCGTCCACGATCGTCAGGCCCTCCGCCTTCTCGGCCAGCCAGCCCAGTGCATTGAGGTCGAGCAGCTCGGTCTTGCGCATCGTCACCACGCTCGAATAGTCGGCGGTGCCCGAGGGCGCCTGCGTGATGCTGCTGATCTCCAGGTTGTGGTCGAAGGCCTTGATGTCCGTCGCGTTGGCCGGCAGCTCCACCAGCATCAGCTTGTTGGCCACCTTGCCGTCGCTCTTGCGCGCGCCCTGCTCGATCACGATGAAGCGGCCGTTGCCCAGGCTCACCACGTCGCCGAGCTTGGCGTTGCCGGTGCGGTCCTTGTCGTACTGGCTGCCGTCGATCGGGTAGGCGTAGAGCTTCGAGGTTTCGGTGGCCGGGTCGAAGGCGAGCCAGCGCGTGAACTTCGCGATGTGGCGCACGTCGGTGTTGCTGCCGCCCGGCGGCCTGGCCTTGATCGACTTGCCGCTGCCATCGCGCGGATCGATCGGGCTCTGCAGGAAGCCGTGCAGCACGCCGCTCGCAGCATCGAGCGTCAAACCTTCCATGCCGCGGTTGGGCCGGCGCTGCGCCAGCACCAGCGGCAGGTCGGCGGCGCCGCTGCCCGGTGCGTATTTCTTCTCGATCACACCGGTCGCCATGTTGATGCGCGCGATGAAGGGGCCGTATTCGTCGCTGGTCCACAGCACGTTGCGCGCCTTGTCGAGCACCAGCGTCTCGGGGTCGAGCCCGTTGGCATCGAAGTTGGCCTTGGCGGCGTCGAACACGTAGCGGTCGGTCAGCGGCGTCTCGCCGGTCGAGCCCACGCCTGACTGCGGCGGCAGGCCGCTGATCTTCCTGCCGGCATCGAGCCTGAGCGGCAGGCTCGAGGCGAGCACGGCACCCGTCTTGCCGATGCGCACGATGCCGTAGCTCGGCGCGAACGACGGCGCCGGGAACACCTTGCTGATGCTGGTGGCGCCATTGCCGCCGGGCACGGGCGCGGTCGGGCCGTCGCCGTTCGGGCCGCGGTCGGTGATGGCATAGAACTCGAGCGCGCCGTCGTCCGCCTTGCCCTTGAACGCGAGCCCCGAGCCGTAGGCCGGCAGGAAGCCCTGGGGAAAATCGGCCTTGATGCTGGCGTTGTCGCCTTCATAGGGCACGTTGAAACGGGCGTCGGCCTGCAGCTGGTAGCGCGTCACGCCGATGCCGATGGCGCCGAGCTGGTTGGCCTGCGTGGCGGCTTCGGTCACGGGGGCAGCCAGGCGCGAGGCCAGGGTGTTTTCGAAGTGCTCGCGCGCCAGCATGCGGCGGGCGGCGTCGACCGTGCGCGTGGCGTACGGCGCGGGCAGCGCGGCGAGCACGGCATTGAGCGCGGTGTCGAAGGCCTCGGCCGAGGCGCCGAAATCGAGCGCGCCTGCCGTCAATCCGGCCTTGAGCGCAGGCGTCAGCCGGATGCCGTTCGAGGGATCGCGGTCCTCGTCGAAGCTCTGCAATGCCAGCAGGCGATTGACGACCGCATCGGCCTTCACGTCAGTGCCGCCGGCCAGGGTCAGCGGCGTGACCGCGTCTCCGCAGGCCGCGCTGCCGAGCGCGAGCGCGCCGGCGCTGAAGGCCACGGTCTCGCCATCCTTGCAGCTGAATTCGCCATTCGCGTTGGTGCTGGCCGCGGCGGCGCCGCCTGTGGTGTAGTCGAGGCCCTCGACGGCCGCGTCGAGGAAGATGCCGGTCTTCGATTGCGCAGCCGGCGGGTTGGTGGTGCCGCTCCCACCACCACCGCCCGTCACGGGAAATGCCCACCCTCCTCCTCCGCCGCCGCTGCCGCCACCGCAGGCAGCCACCAGCGCACCGGCGGCACCCGCGAGCGCCAGCCAGCCCATCCTCGATCCTCTTGTCTTCTTCGCCATCGCTTGTCCTTGTTTTGCGCCTGCGCAACAGGCACAGGCCCCGGCGATTAGCGCCGCGGCGTGTGACAAGCCAGTGAAAGCAGGAAGCCGGGGATGCGCGTGCTCAGCGGCCGGCGCCGTCGCGCTGCCGGTCCTCGCGCTTGATCGCGAGATAGGTGTCCAGGTCGACCTCGTGCAGCTGCCGCGGATACTGCTCGGCCGCGGCGAACCAGGAACGTTCCCGCCGCTCGGCCGGTGCTCCGGCTCCCGAAGAGAGATAGGTGTCGAGCGTGAGGAAGTAGCGCATCGCATTGCGCTCCACCAGCCCGCGCGTGCCGCGGATGTAGTCGGGCTGCCCGTCGGCCTCCTTGCCCACCACCGTGAAGCCCACCTTGTTGCGGCCGAAGGTGGCCAGGTACGCCTCGGTGGCCATGCGAACCATCATGTTGTGGTCGTAGCTGTAGCCGAAATGCAGGAAGCTCTTCTGCCCGTCGAGTGCCACCGCCTCGAGCATGACGCGGTAGTTGCTGGTTCCGAGCGGCCCGTTGGCCGCATTCATCTCGACCGACAGGTACTCCGGCGTCGCGCTGGCCACGCGATAGGCAAAGGGCAGCTGGAACGCCTGTTCGACCGGCTTGTCGTAGCGCCGCACCACGAACAGCGTCAGCATCTCGCCGCCTTGCGGCGACGTGCCGGTGCGGCAGCGGCGGTTGTTGACGTGCAGCATGAGCAGTTCGCACCAGCGGGCGGACTCCTTGAGCGCGGCGCTGATCTCCGGCAGCGGGTGGTCCACCACCGCGTAGATGTCGCCCTGCAGCCCGTTCGGCGTCTCCATCGAGTCCAGCTGGATGGGCCGCCCGAAGCCGTTCTGCGCGAGCTTCGCACCCATGCGCTGGTGCGTGGCGCGCAGTGCCTGCGCCGCGGCCGAGGCCGAGGCCGGTGCGGGCGAGGTGTCGGGCGACGCCGCCGGGGCATGCGCGGAAAACGCGAGCAGGACGGCGCACGCCAGTGCGCGCAACCATGGAGCCGGCAAATGGAACGGACTGCTCATGGACCACACCATACACAAGAGACGGCCACCGCCCCGGCAAGGGAGAATCGCGGCCATGTGTCCTCCTTCTTCCCGCACGCCATGAAGCGCCAAGGCCGGCGCCGCGAGCCGGTGGCCTCGTCTTCCTCGTCGATCCTGCCCATCGGCCTGCTGATCCTGGGCTATGCGGGGCTGCTCGGGTATGGGGTGTGGACCACGCGCCTGCCGCCCATTGCGCTGGGCGTGCTGTTGTTGATCAGCCTGCTGGCCTTCGCCGTCTACGGCTTCGACAAGAGCGCCGCGCAGGCCGGCCGCTGGCGCACGGCGGAAAGCACGCTGCACCTGCTGTCGCTGGCGGGGGGATGGCCGGGCGCGTGGTGCGCGCAGCGGCTCTTTCGCCACAAGTCGCGCAAGGCGAGCTTCATGGCGGTGTACTGGGCCACCGTGCTGCTGAATATGGCCGCCGTAGCGGCCTGGGTCGGCAAGCTGCTGCCCGCGAGCCTGCTCGCGGGCTGAACAACTCAGCGCGGCTTGCGGATGCTGCCGCGCACCGGGCCGGCCGAGGCCTTGCGCGGCGCCGGCGCCGAACCGTTGTCGCGCGGCGGCAGGCCGGTGTGCTGCGTGAGGATGCGGCCCTTCGAGGGCTTCACCGGCGCCAGCCTGACAGGCGCCGACGCCTTGGCGGCCACCGGCGCAGTGGTCGAGTTCTTGCGCCGCGCGCTCGTGTAGCCGCCATCGGTCAGCGGCTGCCACGTCGGGATCAGGTGGTGCTTGCCGTTGCCGATCA
Organism: Variovorax sp. V116; assembly: GCF_041154435.1. NCBI lineage: Bacteria > Pseudomonadati > Pseudomonadota > Betaproteobacteria > Burkholderiales > Comamonadaceae > Variovorax > Variovorax sp. V116. The sequence goes on along the minus strand of NZ_AP028661.1, from coordinate 2,342,489 downwards.
GGTCGGCGCGGCCCATGCTCTTCAAGGCCTCGCGCAGCAGCGGCCAGTTGTTGGCGTCGTGGTAGCGCAGGAAGGCCTTGTGCAGGCGGCGGCGCTTGTCGCCGCGCACGATGTCCACCGTCTCGCTCTCGCGCGTGATCTTGCGCAGCGGATTCTTGTTGGTGTGGTACATCGTGGTGGCCGTTGCCATCGGGCTCGGGTAGAAGGTCTGCACCTGGTCGGCGCGGAAACCGTTCTTCTTGAGCCAGATCGCGAGGTTCATCATGTCCTCGTCGCTGGTGCCCGGATGCGCGGCAATGAAGTACGGAATGAGGTACTGCTTCTTGCCCGCCTCGGCCGAGAACTTCTCGAACATCTGCTTGAACTTGTCGTAACTGCCGATGCCGGGCTTCATCATCTTGGTGAGCGGGCCCTGCTCGGTGTGCTCGGGCGCGATCTTCAGGTAGCCGCCGACGTGGTGCTGCACCAGTTCCTTCACGTACTCGGGCGACTGCACGGCCAGGTCGTAGCGCAGGCCGGAGCCGATGAGGATCTTCTTGATGCCCTTGAGCGCACGCGCGCGGCGGTAGATCTTGATGAGCGGATCGTGGTTGGTGCCCAGGTTCGGGCAGATGCCCGGATACACGCAGCTGGGCTTGCGGCAGGCGGCCTCGATCTCGGGGCTCTTGCAGCCGAGCCGGTACATGTTGGCCGTGGGCCCGCCCAGGTCGGAAATGGTGCCGGTGAAGCCGCTCACGCTGTCGCGGATGGCCTCGACCTCCTTGATGATCGATTCTTCCGAGCGGCTCTGGATGATGCGGCCCTCGTGCTCGGTGATCGAGCAGAAGGTGCAGCCGCCGAAGCAGCCGCGCATGATGTTCACGCTGAAGCGGATCATTTCCCACGCGGGGATCTTGGTGGCGCCGTCGTGGCTGCCGTTCTCGTCGGCGTAGCGCGGGTGCGGGCTGCGCGCATACGGCAGGTCGAACACGTGGTCCATCTCGGCCGTGGTGAGCGGAATGGGCGGCGGGTTGATCCACACGTCGCGCGCGGTGGCGCCCTCGCCGTGCGCCTGCACCAACGCGCGGGCGTTGCCGGGGTTGGTCTCCAGGTGCAGCACGCGGTTGGCGTGCGCGTAGAGCACCGGGTCGGCGCGCACCTGCTCGTACGACGGCAGGCGGATCACGCTGCGGTCGCGCGGCGGCACCTTGATCCTTGCGCGCGGCGCAAGCGCGGGATTCGGCACGAAGGTCAGCGGCTTGATGGCGGGGTTCACCGGGTTCGCCGCCGCAGCCCCTGCCTCCGCGGCCTGCGCCACGGCCTGGGCCTCTTCTTCCTTGGCGCAGGTGGCGCCGTTGGCCTTGGCCTGCTCGGACACCATCAGGTAGGGGTTGACGTGGGCTTCGACGCGGCCGGGTTCGTCCACGCTGGTGGAGTTGATCTCGAACCAGTCCGCGGGCGTGTCGCGCCGCACGAAGGCGGTGCCGCGCACGTCGGTGATCTCGTGCACCGGCTCGCGGGCCGCCAGCCGGTGCGCGATCTCGACGATGGCGCGCTCGGCGTTGCCGTACAAGAGCAGGTCGCACTTCGAGTCGACCACGATCGAGCGGCGGACCTTGTCCTGCCAGTAGTCGTAGTGGGCGATGCGGCGCAGCGACCCTTCGATGCCGCCGAGGATGATCGGCACGTCGTTCCAGGCTTCCTTGCAGCGCTGCGAATACACGATGGCCGCGCGGTCGGGCCTGGCGCCGCCGACGTCGCCGGGCGTGTAGGCGTCGTCGCTGCGGATCTTCCGGTCCGCCGTGTAGCGGTTGATCATCGAATCCATGTTGCCGGCGGTCACGCCGAAGAACAGGTTCGGCTTGCCCAGCGCCTTGAAGGGCTCGGCGCTCTGCCAGTCGGGCTGGGCGATGATGCCCACGCGGAAGCCCTGCGCCTCGAGCATGCGGCCGATCACGGCCATGCCGAAGCTCGGGTGGTCGACGTAGGCGTCGCCCGTCACCACGATGATGTCGCAGCTGTCCCAGCCGAGCGCGTCCATCTCCTTGCGCGTGGTCGGCAGGAATTTGGCCGTGCCGAAACGGGCCGCCCAGTACTTGCGGTAGCTGGTCAGCGGCTTGGCGGCACGCGCAAAAAAGGAGACGTCGACGGGGGCGTTCATCAGTGGGGAAGTTGGCCGCGGCGGCTTGGCGGGCACGGCGCGGCAGTGGGCAACCCGCGATTTTAGGGTTTTCCACCACTTCTGTCGCGTTGGCGGCTGTTGACGCGCCTGCGGCAAGGCTATTAAATGGTTGCCTCAGTCAACCATCAATATGACAACAGCAACCATTCAGGACAATTCGCCCGTGCCCGACGCCGCCGCGGTCAAGGCGATCCGTCGCTTCAACCGCTTCTACACGAGCCGCATCGGCGTGCTCGATCCCTACCTTGGCAGCGACATGTCGCTGACCGATGTCAGGGTGCTGTACGAGCTGGCCCACCGGGAAACGCCGGTGGCCAGCGAGATCAGCCGCGACCTGCGGCTCGACGCCGGCTACATGAGCCGCATCCTGCGCCGCTTCGAAGCGGCCGGCTGGCTCACGCGCGCGCCGCACCCGCGCGACGCGCGCCAAAGCGTGCTGCGCCTCACCGAAGCCGGCCACGCCGCATTTGCGCCGCTGCAACAGAAATCGCGCGACGAGGCAGCCGCCCTGCTCGCGCCGGTGCCTCCGCACGGGCGCCAGCAGCTGATCGATGCCATGGCGCGCATCGAGCGCGCGCTCGATCCCGCTGCGGCCCCGGCGGCGCGCACGCGCACCATCGTGCTGCGCGACCCGCTGCCCGGCGACATGGGCTGGGTGGTGCAGCAGCACGGCGAGCTCTATGCGCGCGAGTACGGCTGGAACAGCGAGTTCGAGGCGCTGGTGGCCGACATCGTGGCGCAGTTCGTGCGCAAGTTCCAGCCCGCGTGGGAGAAGTGCTGGATCGCCGAGCTCGACGGCGAACGCGTGGGCGCGATCTTCGTGGTGCGCAAGTCGGCCACCACGGCCCAGCTGCGGCTGCTGCTGCTCTCGCCATCCGCACGCGGCCTGGGCCTGGGCGCGCGCCTGACCGACGAATGCATCGCCTTCGCGCGCGGCAAGGGCTATCGCAAGATGGTGCTCTGGACCAACAGCTGCCTGGCGGCCGCGCGCGCCATCTACGCCAAGCGGGGCTTCAAGCTCGACAAGGCCGAGCCCTACGAAGGCTTCGGCCAGCAGCTCGTGGGCGAGACCTGGTCGCTCAAGCTGCAGTAGACGAAGCGGTGCGCCGCCCCCTCAGCCACAGCTTTTTCAGCAGGGGCGCGAGCCACACCAGCAGCACCACCGCCGCCAGCGATGCGGCAATCGGCCGCGACACGAAGCCGGCCAGGTTGCCGTCCGACTTGATCATCGAGGTGATGAAGTTCTCTTCGAGCATGCCGCCGAGCACCACGCCCAGGATCGCCGGCGCGATGGGAAAGCCGTTCTCCTCGAGCAGGTAGGCCACCATGCCCGCCACGAGCATCACGCCCACGTCGAACAGCGAGTTGTTGATGGCAAACGCGCCCACGATGCAGAACAGCAGGATCAGCGGCATCAGCACGTTGCGCGGCACCCGCAGGATGCGCTTGGCCACCTTGATGCACAGGATGCCCAGCGGAATCATGATGATGTTGGCGATGATGAACAGCATGAACACCGCATAGATGTTCTGCGGATTGGTGGTGAACAGCGTCGGCCCCGGATTGAGGTTCTTCATGTAGAGCACGCCGATCACGATGGCCGTGATCGAGTCGCCCGGGATGCCGAACACCAGCGCCGGAATCCACGCGCCGGCCAGTGCGCTGTTGTTGGCCGAACCCGATTCGACAATGCCTTCGACATGGCCCGTGCCGAACTTCTCGGGCTCCTTGGAGAACTTCTTGCTCATGGCGTACGACATCCATGCCGCAATGTCGGCACCCGCACCCGGCAGCGCACCCACCGCCGTGCCCAGCAGGCTGCCGCGCAGTATCTGCACCGGATACTTCTTGGCCAGCGCCCACTGGCCCGAGAGCACGCTGCCCACTTTCTCGACCACCACCTCGCCCGGCGGCAGCGTGTCGACCGCGAAGCGGATCACCTCCGAGATGGCGAACATGCCGATCATCATCGGGATCATGCCGATGCCGCCGGTCATCTCGGCATTGCCGAAGGTGAAGCGCGGAAAGCCCGCCGGATTGCCGAGCCCCACACAGGCCACCAGCAGGCCGAGCAGCAGCGTGATCATGCCCTTGAGCGGCCGGTCGGAGGTGATGAACACCGCGCATGTCAGGCCCAGCAGCACGAGCCAGAAGTACTCGAAGGAACTGAAGTTGAGCGCGAAGTCGGCCAGCGCGGGCGCCGCCACGATCAGCACCACCGTACCGAAAAGACCGCCCACGGCCGAGAACACCAGCCCCGCGCCCAATGCCGTCTCGGCCATGCCCTTGCGCGTCATCGCGAAGGCTTCGTCGGTGTAGGCGGCGGACGCGGGCGTGCCCGGAATGCGCAGCAGGCAGCCCGGGATGTCGCCCGAGAAGATGGCCATGGCGGTGGCAGTCACCATGGCCGCAATGGCCGGGATCGGCTGCATGAAGAAGGTGACTGGCACCAGCAGCGCCACCGCCATGGTGGCCGACAGCCCCGGCACCGCGCCGACGAACAGGCCATAGAGCGAGGCCAGCACCATCACGAGGATGGTGTAGGGCTCGAAGACCATCGAGAAAGCCTGCAAGAGTGCTGCGGACATGGATGGATGTTTCCGGTTACCAGGCGATGGGCATCAGGACGCCCCAGGGGAGCGGAACCCGCAGCAGCTTGTAGAACGCGGCATGGATCAGCAGCGCGGCAACCAGCGCGATCAGCAGCGCACGGCCCGGCGGCACGCGCATGGCGAGCATCAGTGCCAGCAGCGAGATCGCTGCAGTCGGCAGGAAGCCGAGCCGCTCGGAGGCGAACATGTAGAACAGCACCGCGCCGATGACCAGCGCGGCGGACAGCACGTGACGCGGCGAAGCGGCCCAGTCGCCAAGCCGCACCCAGGCCGCGGCATGGCGTTCGCGCCATCCCTTGGCCAGCAGCATCGCGCCGCAGACGCACAGCCCCGCGGCAATCAGCCCCGGAAACAGCGCAGGCCCCACCTGCTGGCCCGGTATGCCCGGATAGCCCTGCACCACGGCAAGCACCACGATGCCGAGCGCCAGCAGGATCGCGCCGAAGATCGCGTCGTTGAATTTCATCGCGCCGCACCTCCGCCCGGCGGGCGCGCGCGCCGTCCGGCGCTCACTTGACGATACCCACGGCCTTCATCGTGGCGCCGAGTTCGGCGTCGGACTTGGCCATGTAGGCAGCGAAGTCGTCGGGGCCCGCATAGATCACCCCAAAGCCGCGCGAGGCCATGAAATCGGTGTACTCCTTGCTTGCCACCACTTTCTTGAGCGCGCCCGCCAGCTTGTCGCGCACGTCGGCCGGCAGGCCCTTGGGCGCGACGATGCCGCGCCAGGCCGCCATCGACCAGTCGCTGCCGATGGCCGCCTTGAGCGTGGGCACGTTGGGATAGAGGGCCGAGGGCTTGTCGCTCATGATCGCAAGGCTCTTGACCTTGCCCGCATCGATCAGCGAACGCGCCTCGGGCAGCGAGACCGGCGCGATGTCGACACCGCCCGCAACCACGTCCTGCAGGCCCGGCGCCGCGCCATTGCTCGGCACCCACGGCACGGCCGCGGGATCGATCTTCTGGTCGCGCAAGAGGCCCGCGATGGCCAGGTGCCAGATGCCGCCCTGTCCCGTGCCGGAAGCCTTGAGCTTGCCGGGACTGGCCTTGATGGCCGCCAGCAACTCGGCCACGTTCTTGTAGGGCGCGTCGGCCCGCACCTGGATGCCGGCCGGGTCGAGATTGGCAAGGCCGATCGGCGTGTACGAGGCACTGGTCAGCGGCGTCAGCCCCTGCCAATGCATCATGCCGATCTCGACCGTGGCCATGCCGATGGTGTAGCCGTCGGGCGGTGCGGCGGCAATGGCCGCATGGCCCACCACGCCGTTGCCGCCGGTGCGGTTCACCACCGTCATCGGCTGGCCGAGTTCCTTTTCGAGCAGGCTCGCGATGATGCGCGCCGTGGCATCGGTGCCGCCGCCCGCACCCCATGGAACGATCAGCGTGACGGGCCGGCTGGGATACGCCTGGGCCGCCGCAGGCGCTGCCGCGGCGAACATGGCAAGCCCTGCTGCCACACCTGCCGCATGGGCCACGAAGGAGCGGCGCGAAAAAAAGCCGGCGGAACGAACACGCATGGTTTTTGTCTCCTGGCGAAAGTCATTGGTATGACGATTGAACGGCAAACCGGTTTTTCTCACAGTTCGCTCGCCGGAGACATTAGGGTGAACCATCGTGCGCCGTGCGCGGCGCGGCGACGTCGCTACTGCATGAACCAGCCGTGGCTCACCACCAGCGACTGGCCGGTCAGCGCATTGGTCGGGAAGGCCGCGAACAGCAGCGCCACGCGCGCCACATCGTCGGTGGTGGTGAATTCGCCATCGACCGTTTCCTTCAGCATCACGTTCTTGACGACCTGCTCCTCGGTGATGCCGAGCGTCTTCGCCTGCTCGGGAATCTGCTTCTCGACCAGCGGCGTGCGCACGAAGCCCGGGCAGATCACGTTGGCGCGCACGCCGTGCTTCGCGCCTTCCTTCGCCACCGTCTTGGCCAGGCCGATGAGCCCGTGCTTGGCGGTCACGTAGGGCGCCTTCAGCAGCGAAGCTTCCTTGGAGTGCACCGATCCCATGTAGATCACGCTGCCGCCGCGGCCCTGCGCATACATGTGCTTGAGGCAGGCCTTGGTGGTGAGGAATGCGCCGTCGAGATGGATCGCGAGCATCTTCTTCCAGTCGGCAAAGCTGAATTCCTCGACCGGATGAACGATCTGCACGCCCGCGTTGCTGACCAGGATGTCGATGCCGCCGAAGGCCTTGGCGGCCTCCTCGACCGAGGCATCGACCTGCTCTTCGCTGGTCACGTCCACCGCCACGCCCAGGGCCTGCGCGCCCGTTGCCTGGAGCTCGGCCGCGGTGGCCTCGGCGGCCTGCTTGTTGAGGTCGGCAATGACGACCTTGGCCCCCTCGCGCGCGAACAGGATGGCAATCTCCTTGCCGATGCCGCTGGCCGAGCCGGTGATGTAGGCGACCTTGTCCTTGAGTTGCATGGTGAATGTCCTTGAGGTTGGAAAGAAGAAAAAACGGGTTGCAAGAATCGGGCGCCTTCAGCGCGAGAGCCCGGGACGCTTGACGCGCTCCACGCCGGGCTCGCCGAGGTCGAAGGTGGTCACGCCGTTCACGGTGGCGTCGCTGCGCAGCGTCTCGGGATGCGCCAGCGTGCGCCGCATGTCGCGCGCGCCGGCCTCCCAATGCTCTTCGACGGCGGCGCGCGAGAACTCGTAGTCCTTCGATTCGACCTCGTAGGGCTTGTCGCGGTAGATCAGGTGGAAGATGTCGATCGGGTGGTGCGTGAGCTCGGCCTGCACCGCCAGCACCGAGGGGTCATTGCGAAGGCGCGCCGGCAGCTTGGAGATCAGGTCGGCAATGGCCTGCTGCAGGTTCAGGTTGGCGGCCAGCGCATCGGTGTTCATGCGGGTGCGGCTCGAATAGGTGATGTCCTTCTGCCGCTCCATCACGCCCGACAGCGTGCGCGGCATCTCGCCGCGTGCATTGAAAAGGTCGACCTGCAGCACCACCAGCGGCTCGGAGCGCGGATGGATGTCGAGCACGTACTGCAGCGGCGTGTTCGAGACGATGCCGCCGTCCCAGTAGTCGTCGCCGTCGATGCTGACCGGCGCAAAGCCCGGCGGCAGCGCGCCGCTGGCCATGATGTGCTCGGGGCCGATGCGCTGGCGCGTATTGTCGAAGTACACCGAGTTGCCGGTGCGCACGTCGACCGCGCCCACGCTGAAGCGCGCCTCGCAGGCGTTGATGCGGTCGAAGTCGACCAGGCGCTCGAGCGTGGCCTTCAGCGGCGCGGTGTCGTAGTAGCTCAGGAGCGGCGCCGCGGCGCCCATCAGCAGCGCGGGCGAATAGCGCGGCTCGAAGAAGCCCGGAATGCCCACCAGCATCGCCATGCTGGCGCTCCACTGGTTCTGCGTGGCGCGGTCGCCCAGCCATGACGGCAGGCGCTGCGCCGGCCCGGAAGACACGAGGTGCCAGAACTCGCGCAGCCGGTCGACGCGCTTCTCGGGCGCGTTGCCCGCGATCAGCGCCGCATTGATGGCGCCAATGGAGACGCCGGCAATCCAGTGCGGCTGCAGGTCGGTCTCGCTGAGCGCGGCATACACGCCGGCCTGGTAGGCGCCGAGCGCGCCGCCGCCCTGCAGCACCAGCGCCTTGCGCGCGGCGCGCATGTCTTCGCGGCGCTCCTCGAAGGTGTTGTTGAGGGTTTTTTGGCTTGCGGCACGTGGCTTCCTGGTCGTCTTCGTCGTCATATGGTGTCATTTGACACCAGCGCGAAGACCGCAAGCTGACCGCGCGCCGCTTGGCCCCCTCACATCTTGGGCAGCATCTGGCCCCGGATTTCACCGCCCGGGTTGGCGGCGGTGTGAACGTTGGCGTACCACTTGCCGGCGATCAGGTCGGCCGCCTGCGCCGGCGTGAGCGTGGCCTGGCCCTCGATCGGGCTGGCCGCGTTGGCAAAGGGCAGCACCACGCCGGCATTGGCGCCCGCGGCCGCCGGGCCATGGAAGTGCGCCGCGGTGGCCGGGCCGCTCAGGCCGCTGTAGGTGATCTTGTACTTGAGGACGTTGGTGTCCCGGTTGAGCCAGGCCTCCGCCAGGCCGCTGCCGCGCGTCATGTTGGGCGGCACTTCGCTGGCGGCGTTCATCGCGCCACTGAAGCTCGCGGTGTTCGACCTGGACATCATTCCGCAACCGGCCAGCGCGGCACTGGCCACGCCGGCGATGAGGGTTGCGCGCAAAAAGCTGCCATATCGGGTCATGAGCTTTATCTCCTGAGTTATGAAAACCGCTACAGCATAGGCAGGCCTTGCCATTTGCCTTGTCGGCCACCACCGCGACTTTGGCGGCCGGGCGCGGGCTGAAAGAGAATGCGGCCATGAACCCTGCCGAGCTCCCCACCGCCCGTGACATCGTCGGCTTCTGGCGCCAAGCCGGGCCCGAACGATGGTTTGCCAAGAACGAAACCTTCGACGCGCAGTTCCGCGAACGCTTCCTTGCCGCCCACGAAGCGGCCGCGCGCGGCGAGCTCGACCATTGGGCGCAGGGCGCCGAGGGCGCCCTGGCACTGCTGGTGCTGCTCGACCAGTTTCCGCGCAACACCTGGCGCGGAAACGCGCGCATGCTGGCCACCGATGCCAAGGCGCTGGCCATCGCCCGCCAGGCGATCGAAGCGGGCCTCGACCTGAAGACCGACGAGGAGTTGCGGCGCTTTTTCTACCTGCCCTTCATGCATTCCGAGTCGCTGGTCGACCAGCAGCGCTCGGTCGAGCTCAACGCTGCGCTCGATGCCAACACCCAGCGCTTCGCGGTGCTGCACCGCGACATCATTGCGCGCTTCGGCCGCTTTCCGCACCGCAACAAGCTGCTCGGGCGCACCAGCAGCGCGGAGGAGCAGCGCTTCCTCGACGAGGGCGGCTTCGCGGGATAGCCAGGGCCTGCCCTAGCGCTGCGGCAGCGGGTCCGAGCGCGTCGGCGAAGGATTCGCGTCGGCGCTGCGCCCCATGTTCTTGAGCGAGCCATAGGTCTTGGCATAGACCCAGGTGAACTCGGCCCCGAGCAGGAAGATCTGCGCCGAGTAGTACACCCACACCAGCACCACGACCAGCGAACCTGCCGCACCGTAGCCCGAGGCCACGCTGCTCTTGCCGATGTACAGGCCGATCAGGTGCTTGCCGATGGTGAACAGCAGCGCCGTGACCGCCGCGCCCACCCACACGTCGCGCCACTGCACCCTGACGCGCGGCATGATCTTGTAGATCATCGCGAAGATCACCGTCACCATCGCAAAGCTGAAGACGAAATTCACCGCCTGCGCCAGCGTGGCCCAGCCGCCGAACACCGGCGCCCACCACTTGCTGAGCGCCGCCAGCGCCGCACTGGCCACCAGCGACACCATCAGCAGGAAGCCGATGGCCATGATCATGCTGAACGACAGCAGCCGCACGCGCAGCAGGTTGAACAGGCCCTTGCTCTTGGTGCGCGCCGGCGCCCGCCAGATGCGGTCGAGCGCGTCCTGCAGTTCGCCGAAGACGGTGGTCGCGCCGACCACCAGCAGGCCCAGGCCGACCACCGTGGCCACGATGCCTTCGGCCGGCTTGTTGACCGCCTGCAGCATGCCCTGCACCGCGGCCGCGCCCTGCGCGCCCATGAGGCCGGAAAGCTGCGCGAAGATCTCGCCGCGCGCGGCCTCCTGGCCGAACACGAGGCCGGCCACCGAGATCACGATCAGCAGCAGCGGCGCGATCGAGAACACCGTGTAGTAGGCCAGCGCGGCACCCATGCTCGGAGCGTAGTCGTTGGACCAGGAGGCCACGGCCTGCTTGCAGAGATCGAAGAGCGCGCGGATTTGCATGGCGGTGGAGTCTCCCTTTGAGTGATGCAGGGGCATGTCAGCCCGATGCCCGGCATGTTGCAGGCCTGGCTACGATAATCGCATCCACATGCATCCGTCTCCTTCAGGCGCGGCGGCGCCGTCCGCCCATCCGCAACCGAAGTCGCCACGCGACCTTTTTGTTTCATTCACCTGGCTTGCGCTGCAGGGCTTCGGTGGCGTGCTGGCCATCGTCCAGCGCGAGATGGTGGAGAAGAAGCGCTGGCTCACGCCCGAGCAGTTCCTGGAAGACTGGGCCGTGGCCCAGGTGATGCCGGGGCCGAACGTGATCAACCTCGCACTGATGATCGGCGACCGCTACTTCGGCCTGCGCGGCGCCATTGCCGCGGTGGCCGGCATGCTCGCGATACCGCTCGTGGTCATCCTGGTGCTGGCCGTGCTCTATGCCCACTACGCCGCCAACCCGCAGGTGGCCGCCGCGCTGCGCGGCATGGGCGCGGTGTCGGGCGGGCTGATCGCCGCCACCGGCATCAAGCTGATTCCGCAGCTGCGCAAGCACCCGCTGGGCTTTGCCACCTGCCTGGCCTTCGTCGCGCTGGTGTTCGGCGCGATTGCGCTGTTCAAGATGCCGCTCGGCTGGGTGCTGCTGGCCGTGGGCGGCGTGGCCTGTGCGTGGACCTGGCGCAGGATCGCCGCATGAGCCAGCTGACCATCGCCATGCAATGGCACGACTGGCTGGCGCTCTTCGGCCAGTACCTGCTGCTGTCGCTGCTGTCGATCAGCGGCGCCATCACTACGGTTCCGGACATGCACCGCTACCTCGTTGCGCAGCACGGCTGGCTCAGCGATGCGCAGTTCAGCTCCTCGGTGGCCATCGCCCAGGCCGCGCCCGGGCCGAACGTGCTCTTCGTCGCGCTGATGGGCTGGAACGTCGGGCTCAATGCGGGCGGCGGCATCGGCGCGGGGCCGGGTGCCTGGCTGCTGGGCCTGTTCGGGCTCATGGTCACCATGCTGGGCATCATGCTGCCCAGCACCACCCTCACCTACCTGGCCACGCGCTGGGGCCACCGCAACCGCGACCGGCGCGGCGTGCGCGCCTTCAAGCAGGGCATGGCGCCGGTGGTGGTGGGCCTGCTGATCGCCACCGGCTGGGTGCTGGCGGCGGGTAACCATGCCGGCGACGCGCCTGCATGGCATCTGTGGCTGCTGACCGCAGTGGCCGCGCTTATCGTCTGGCGCACGCGCGTCCACCTGCTCTGGCTGCTGGGCGCGGGTGCGCTGCTCGGTGCCGTGGGCTTCGTCTGATCCTCGTTCTCTTCCTCAGGAAACAAACTCATGTCGCAACTCCGCTCGCTCGGCCGCTCCGGCCTCCTGGTTTCACCGCTGGCCTTCGGCGGCAACGTGTTCGGCTGGACGGCGGACGAGGCCACCTCGTTCCGCCTGCTCGACGCCTGGGTGGACGCGGGGTTCAACTTCATCGACACCGCCGACGTCTATTCGGCCTGGGTGCCGGGCCACAGCGGCGGCGAGTCCGAGACCATCATCGGCAAGTGGCTCAAGCAAAGCGGCAAGCGCAACCGCGTGGTGCTGGCCACCAAGGTCGGCAAGCCGATGGGCGAAGGCAAGTCGGGCCTTTCGCCGGCCTACATCCGCGAAGCGGTGGAAGCCTCGCTCAAGCGCCTGCAGACCGACTTCATCGACCTGTACCAGTCGCACGACGACGATGCCGCCACCCCGCTCGAAGATTCGCTGCAGGCCTTCGACGAACTCATCAAGGCCGGCAAGGTGCGCGCCATCGGCGCCTCCAACTACAGCGCGCCCCGGCTGGCCGAGGCGCTCGACGTCTCGGAGCGGCTGGGCATTGCGCGCTACGAGAGCCTGCAGCCGCTGTACAACCTCTACGACCGCGCGGTGTTCGAGGACGAGCTGGAGCCGCTGTGCCTGAAGCGCGAAGTGGGCGTGATCAACTTCTATGCGCTGGCGGCCGGTTTCCTGACCGGCAAGTACCGCACCGAGGCCGACGCCGCCAAGAGCGCACGCGGCGCCACCACCATCAAGAAGTACCTGAACCCGCGGGGCCTGCGCATTCTCGAGGCGCTCGACAAGGTGGCCCAGCAGTACAACGCCAAGCCGGGCCAGGTGGCCATTGCCTGGCAGATCGCGCGCCCTTCGGTCACCGCACCGATCGCCAGCGCCACCTCCATCGCGCAACTGGAGGAACTGGTGGTCGCCACCCAGCTGAAGCTCGATGCCGGCACCATCCAGATGCTGGACCGGGCCAGCGCCGAGACCCCCGAGGCCTGAGGCGGGCCCCATGAGCGGCTTCGACGCCATCGCCACGCCCCTGCTCGAGCACTTCGCCGACCTGCGCGTCGAAGTGGGCGTGCCGCAGGTGCTGGGCAGCAGCGCGCGCGGCCTGCGCCGCGTGGTGCCGATCACGGGCGGGGAAGCATCGGGCCACGGCTGGCGCGCCCGGGTGCTGCCGGGCGGCAGCGACTTTCAATTGATCGTGAGCGACACGCTCTCCGAACTGGACGCGCGCTACGGGCTGGAAACCGATGCGGGCGACCTGGTCTACGTGCAGAACCACGCCATTCGCGCGGCCGCGCCAGAGGTCATGGCCATGCTGCTGCGCGGCGAGCCGGTCGATCCGGCGCAGGTCTACTTCCGCTGCAGTCCGCGCTTCGAGACGGCCTCTGCTTCTCTGAAATGGATCAACGAGCGCATGTTCGTCGGGGCGGGCTTCAGGCACCCGGCCGAAGTCGTGATGCGCTTCTTCGCGCTCATGTAGTTCGCGCGAGCTAGCCGTCGACCGGATTCAGCGGCGTGGAAAGAATGCGCTGGTAGAAGGCCACGTCGAGCCAGCGGCCGAACTTGAATCCGGCCTGCCGCACGGTGCCGGCATGCTCGAATCCCAGGCGCTCGTGCAGCCCGATGCTGCCGGCGTTGGCGGCATCGATGGCGCCGACCATGACGTGCACGTCGTGCGCCACGGCCTCGGCAATGATCGCCTCCATGAGCCTGCGGCCGAGGCCCGCGCCGCGGTGGCCCGCCTCGACATACACCGAGTGCTCCACCGTGTACTTGTAGGCCGGAAAGGCGCGGAACGTGCCGTAGCTCGCAAAACCCAGCAGCTTGCCGCTCTCGTCTTCCGCGCCGATCACGGGAAAGCCGTTGGCGCGCTTGGTGGCGAACCACGCCACCATGCTCTCGGGCGTGCGCGGCTTGTAGTCGTACAGCGCCGTCGAATTGGCAATGGCCTCGTTGAGGATGGCAAGGATGGCGCCCGCGTGGGCTTCCTCGGTGCAGGGGACCAGGCGCATGTTCGTTCCTTTCAGGCTGTCCAATTTCAATTCGTCCAATATAGGAGAATAATAATCTCATATGAGAAACAATTCATCTCCGCCCGCCGAGCCCTCCGGCATCGACGCGCTCATTGCCGCCCGGCTGCTGGCGCTGCGCCAGGCCAAGGCGCTGAGCCTGGCCGAGCTGGCCGAGCTTTCCGGCGTCAGCAAGGCCATGATCTCGAAGGTGGAGCGCGCGGAGAGCAGCCCGACGGCCGTGCTGCTGGGCCGGCTGGCCGCCGGCCTGGGCGTGCCGCTCGCGCAGCTGCTGACGGAGGACAAGGCTTCGCCGCGCCGGCTGCGCCCCCGGGCCGAACAGGAAGTCTGGCGCGATCCCGAGGCAGGCTACCTGCGGCGCCAGGTCGCCGAGCGCGGCGCGAGCGGCGGCGTGGAGATGGTCGAGATCGAATTGCCGCGTTCGGCGCAGGTCGCCTATCCGCGCTGGAGCGGCAAGCCGTACCGGCAATGCCTGTGGATGCTCGAAGGCGCGCTGCGGGTGGACTACGGCGACGAGCGCTTCGAACTCGCGCCCGGCGACTGCCTGGATTTCGGCGTCGACCGGCCGCTGGTCTTCAAGGCGCTCGGCCGCGCGGGCTGCCGCTACCTGCTGGTCGCCTCCCCGGCATAGCGGCGCGAAAGTAGTAGGCAAGTTCCCACAGCGACTGGAGACACCGGCCTGTGCCCGCCCCGGGACCGGCCGGGATACTGCAAGGCATCAAAGCTTCCGGGGGAACACGCATGTCCTTTGTGCTCTACATGATCGGTTTTCTGATCTTCCTCGCCGGCCTCGCCTGGGGCGCCTCGGTGGCCGGCGTGCCGACGCTCTACATCGGCATCGGTGCGCTGATCATCCTGGGCATCGGCATCTTCAGCGCGGTGGGCCGCACGCGCAGCAAAGACCCTTCCTGATTCGAACCGCGCCCCGGTCGCAGCGCCGCCTCAGGCGCTGCGCTGCCGCATGGCCTCGTAGAGGCACACGCCGCTGGCTACGGAAACGTTCAGGCTCTCGACCGCGCCCGCCATGGGAATGCTCACGAGCTCGTCGCAGGTCTTGCGGGTGAGCTGGCGCATGCCCTCGCCTTCGGCGCCGAGCACCAGCGCCAGCGGCCGCTTGAGGTCGCTCTGGTAGAGGGTGCCGGGCGCATCGTCGCTGGTGCCGACGCACCAGATGCTGCGTTCCTTGAGTTCGTTCAGCGTGCGCGCGAGGTTGGTCACCATGAAGTAGGGCACCGTCTCGGCCGCGCCGCTTGCCACCTTGGCCACGGTCGCGTTGATGCCGGCCGCATGGTCCTTGGGCGCGATCACCGCATGGGCCCCGGCACCGTCGGCCACGCGCAGGCAGGCGCCCAGGTTGTGCGGATCGGTCACGCCGTCGAGCACCAGCAGGAGCGGCACGGTGCCGGCCTCCTCCAGGCCTTCGAGCAATTCGTCGAGCGAACGCACCTGCGCAATGGGCTCGACCCGCGCGACCACGCCCTGGTGACCATGGCTGCCGCTGAGCTTGGCCAGCCGCAGCCCGTCGGCCTCGACCAGCCGCACGCCGGCCTCCTGTGCGCGGGCGATGAACTGTTTCATGCGCGCATCGCGCCGGCTGGTGTCGAACATCACTTCGAGCACCGATTTGGGCGCGGTCTTGATGCGCACGCCCACGGCATGGAAGCCGAAGATCACTTTGGGGGAAGACATCCCCCGATTATCGAGGCCTGCGCGCCCCGTCCTTCAGGCCATGGGCAATCCGCTGTGCGCGCGGGTGCGTTCGTCGTGCAGCTGCTGCACGGCCAGCGCGTTCGGATGCACCCGTGCGCTGTTGCCGGCGCTTTCCAGGTACTGGCAGGCGGCATGGCCTTCGGCGGCCTTTTCGTAGCGCGCGACCCAGGCATCGCGCAGCGGCAGCTTCTCGGGCGACACGGGCCACACGCCCGGCCGCGGCCGCAGGTGCTCGCCGATGCCGATGCGCCAGGGCTTGGCGCTCAGGCGGGCGCGAAAGCAGTTCTGGTTGCGGCACATGCGTGCGTAGACCTTGTCGACGCCCAGCGCATGGAAGCAGTCGGCCACCGCCATGTCGGCCGGGCTGAAGACGTCGTGCATCGCCAGCACGCGGAATCCGGCCGGCGTGCGGTACAGGCGCAGGTGCCAGTCGGGGTGCTGGTGGACGAAGCGCCCGATGCGCTCGGCCGCGCGCTTTTCGGGCGCGGGGTTGCCGCTGGCCTCGCCGCGCTTCCTGGCCAGGCCGATGCGGTAGGCGACGGCAAAGACCACGATGGCCGCGATCAGCCCGCCCAGCCAGGTCTTGGCGGTCCAGCCGCCGACGATGCCGGCGATCAGCGCGGGCGCCAGTGCAAAGCCGAAGACGCTGCCGCGCAGGGGTTCGTCGAAGTCGATGTCGACGAACAGCACGTCGGGCGTGTTGAGGCAGCGCGCGCCATAGCTGTTGCGCGTGATGACGGTGTCACCCTGCCGCTCGACGATCTCTTCGCGGATGGGCACGCCTTCGGCGCCGTTGTAGGCCAGCTTGCGCTCGCGGCGGTTGAGCGCCTCGCCCGCAGCGATGCGCTCGAATGCCTCTTGCGTGCGCTGGTCGGCATGGGCCTGGGCGGCGATCGGGCTCTCGTCGGACCAGCCGTAGCGCCGCACCGTGATCTGCTTGCCCGCGACGTGCTGCTGGATGCGGCCTTCGGCCCAGAACCGGGGAACGATCATGCCTGCAGCGAAGCCACCAGCACCGGCGTCGACTCGTTGAGCGCCATGCGCCCGGCCTCGATGGTGATGCGGCGCTCGCACTGGGCCGCAATGCCGCGGTCGTGCGTGACCAGCACGAGCGTGGTGCCGAGCTCGCGGTTCAGGTCGAACATCAGCCGCATGACCTGCTCGCCGGTCGCGAAGTCGAGGCTGCCGGTGGGCTCGTCGGCCAGCAGCAGCGCCGGCTGCACCACGAAGGCCCTGGCCAGCGCCACGCGCTGCTGCTCGCCGCCCGAGAGCACCTTGGGATAGTGGCCGAGCCGCTGGCCGAGGCCGACGCGCCCGAGCATCTCGGTGGCGGCCTTGCGCGCGTCCTTGCGGTCGGCCAGTTCGAGCGGCAGCATCACGTTCTCGAGCGCGCTCAGGTTGCCCAGCAGCTGGAAGCTCTGGAACACGAAGCCCACGCGCTGGGCGCGCAGCGCGGCGCGCTCGTCCTCGTCGATGGCAAAGATGTCATCGCCCGCGAGCCTGACGGTGCCGCGCGTGGGCGTGTCGAGCCCGGCAATGATCGACAGCAAGGTGCTCTTGCCCGAACCCGAGGCACCCACGATGGCGGCGGTCTCCCGCGCGCCCAGGGTGAAATCGATGTTCTGCAGAATGTCGAGCGTACCGGTCGAGTCGGTCACGGACTTGAACACATGCTCGACTGCGACAATGGCATCAGACGGGGGTTGGGACATGGAAAGGCTTTTCGTTTTGAAACGACGTGACTTTATCTTGAGCGCTGCCGCACTCGGCAGCGCAGGGACATGGACGGCAGCCCATGCCCAGGCCGCGCAGGCCCCAGCGCCCCGCCAGCCCGTGATCCTGGTGCTTGGCGATTCGCTGAGCGCCGAGTACGGCCTCAAGCGCGGCGAAGGCTGGGTGCCCCTGCTCGAGAAGCGCCTCGCCCAGCAGAAGATCCCGGCCACGGTGGTCAATGCCAGCATCAGCGGCGACACCAGCTCGGGCGGACGGGCCCGCTTTGCCTCGCTGCTGGCGCAGCACAAGCCCACCCACGTGGTGGTCGAACTCGGCGCCAACGATGCGCTGCGCGGCCTGCCGCTGCAGAACACCGAGGACAACCTGCTGCAGATCACCAAGGCGGCGCAGGCGGCCGGCGCCAAGGTGCTGATCGTCGGCATCCAGGTGCCGCCCAACTACGGTGGCGACTACACGCGGCGCTTCGAGGCTGTGTTCGGCAAGGTGGCCAGCACCACCAAGGCGGCGCTGGTGCCCTTCCTGCTCAAGGGCGTGGCCGATGCGCCCGACGCGCTGGCGCTGTTCCAGGCCGACCGCATCCATCCCACGGCCGCCGCGCAGCCGCAGCTGCTCGACAACGTCTGGCCGGAACTGCGCAAGCTGCTCGCCGCCAAGTAGGCCTGCCGAAACAGAAAAAGCCGCTCCAGGCCCGAGGGCCCGCAGCGGCTTTCTTGTCGAGAGCCTTGATCTGGGATCAGCCGTTCTTGGTCGGCAGATCGGGCACCGTCGGCGGATCGCGCTCGAGCGAGGCCACGTCGGTTTCCGGGTCACCCGGGGCCAGGCCGTCGCTGCTCGGGGAGAGCTTGCGATTGGCCTTTTCGCGGAGCTTCTCTTCCTTTTTCTTCTTCTTGGCCAGCTCCTTCTGGCGCTTTTCGTAGCCGTAATTGGGTGTTGCCACTGTTCTCTCCTTGAACGAGGCAGTCAAAGCGACTGCGTGTCATCCAACTGTAAGCGATAACGGTGCACCCAAAGCCCGTGGAGCGGCGGGCCCCGGCATCCGGAAAACTTCTCTTACATCCGCGCGAGCGCCTGCTGCAGGTCGGACCGCAGGTCTTCCACATCTTCCAGCCCGACCGAGAAGCGCACCAGCGTGCCCTTGTGCGGCCAGCGCGCCACGCTGGCATCGCGCATCAGGCCGATGTCGTACGGCACCACCAGGCTCACCGGGCCGCCCCACGAATAGCCGAGGCGGAACAGGTTCAGGCTGTCGCAGAAGCGGTCGACCTGCTCGGTGCTGAAGCTTTCGTCGAACACGACCGAGAACAGGCCCGCCGCCAGGTCCGTGCCGCCGCACAGCGCACGCCAGTTGGCATGGCCGGGCGATCCTTCGAGTGCCGGGTGGAGCACCTGCGCGATCTCTTCGCGGCCGGCAAGCCAGCGCGCCAGTTCGCGCGCCGAACGGTCGTGCGCGGCATAGCGCAGCCCGATGCTCGGCAGCGACCGCAGCAGTGTTTCCACGTCGCCGACGCCCACGCCGAAGCCCGTGCGCATATGGGTGAGCTTGAGCGCGCGGTGCAGCCGCTCGTCGCGCGTGACGACGCTGCCCATCAGCACGTCGCCGCCGCCGCTCGGGTACTTGGTGAGCGCATGCACCGAGATGTCCACGCCCTGCCCGCTGCCGTTGAAGTCGAAGGGCGCGAACGCGAGGCCCGCGCCCCAGGTGTTGTCCAGCGCCGTCACCACGCCGCGCGCACGGCAGGCTTTCACGAGCGCCGGCAGGTCCGGAAACTCCATCGTCACCGAGCCCGCCGCCTCGAGCCACACCAGCCGCGTGCGGTCCGAGAGCTTGGCGGCCAGGTCGGCAGGATTCATCGCGTCGTACAGGCGGTGCGTGATGCCGAAGTTGGCCAGCTCGCCGGTCGCCAGCGCCTTGTTGGGGCCGTAGGCGTTGTCGGGAATCAGCACCTCGTCGCCACTCTTCAGGAAGGCGAAGGAAACCAGCGAAATGGCGGCCAGGCCGCTCGGCACCAGCAGGCACTCGGCGCCGCCTTCGAGCGTGGCCAGGCGCTCCTCGAGCGTGAAGGTGGTTGGCGTGCCATGCAGGCCGTAGGTGTAGCCGGCCTTGGTCTTCCAGTCGCGCGCGCGCATCGCGGCCACGTCGGCAAAGAACACGGTCGATGCCTTGTAGATGCCCGGCTGCGGCGCGGCGAAGTTGGCGGGCGGCGTGTAGGGGTGGTGGATCAGGGTCGTGGAAGGCTTGCTCATGGCCCGATGCTAGCGCGGCAATCCGCCGCACAATGCGCCGATGGGCAACAGCCGGTTTTTCCCCAGGGCTGCAGCATGCCGCAGCTGACAAGACTCCCCGCCCCCTGCCTGCGTCCCTACGTGCGGCTGATGTGGGCCTCGGCCCCCGCGGGCGCGGCCGCCGGGCAGCCGGGCGCGCGCGAACACGTGCTGCCCACCGGGGGCATGCACCTGGTGTTCCGGCTCTCGGGGCCGCCGCTGAAGCTGTTCGGCGGCCCGGGCGACGTGCGCGGCCAGACCTGCGGCCATGCGATCGTCGGCGGTGCACGTGCCGCCCCCTACATGCGCGACGTTTCGGTGGCCACGCGCTCGGTCGGCGCGCAGCTCCAGCCAGGGGCCGCCCGCGCGCTGCTCGGCGCACCCGAAGACGCGCTGGCCGGCCAGCACACGCCGCTCGACGCGCTCTGGGGTGCGCAGCAGGCCAACGCCGCGCTCGAACGGATCCACGCGGCGGGCAGCCTCGAAGCGCAGCTGGCGGCCTTCGAAGCCTTGCTCGCCCAGCGCGCCATCGATTCGCAAGGCGCCGGCCTGCGCGGCCTGCACCCGGCCATTGCCGCAGCGCTCGGTCCGCTGGCGCGCGAGAACCCGCCGATCGCCGCGCTGGTGGCACGCAGCGGCTACAGCCACCGCCGCTTCATCGCCCTTTTTCGCAGCGGCATCGGCCTTGGCCCGAAGGAATATGCGCGGGTGATGCGCTTCGACCGCGCGCTGGCGCTGGCCGGCGGCCCGGTGCAGAGCTGGGCCGAGATCGCGCTCGCCGCGGGCTACAGCGACCAGGCGCACCTGAGCCGCGAGTTCTCGGCGATGGCGGGCATGCCGCCAGAGGCCTGGCGGCAGTCCGGGGCCGTGTCGCCGCGGCACGTGCCGGCGGCCGCAGGTCAAATTCGTTCAAGACGCTAGCGGGGCGGCGCCGCAGAATCGGCGCCGGGACATGGCTTCTTCCTTCCTTCCGAAAGGCAACCCTCATGGCAATCCACGAACTGTTTCCGTACCTCTGCGTCGACGATGCCGGCGCGGCCATCGACTTCTATTGCAAGGTCTTCGAGGTCAAGGAGATCTTCCGCCTCACCGAGCCGAGCGGCCGCATCGGCCATGCGGAACTCGACTTCCACAACGGCGCAATCCTGATGATCTCGGACGAGTTCGCCGAATACGGCATTCCCAGCGCCAGGACGCTGGGCGGCACTGCGGTGACGCTGCACCTGCACGTGGACGATGCCGACGCCGTGGTGGCGCGTGCCGTGGCGGCCGGCGCCACGCTCGACATGGCGCCGCAGGACCAGTTCTACGGCGAGCGATCGGGCGTGTTCCGCGACCCCTTCGGCCATCGCTGGAACGTGGGCCACAGCATCGAGAAGCTGACGCCGGAGGAAATGCAGCGGCGCTACACCGCGATGTTCGATTCCGAAGGCGCCTAGGCACCCGTCGCACGGAATGTCAGCCTGCGGGCTTCGGGACTTGTCCGCGCAGCGGCGAACGGCGATGCCCGCGCTTCCTGGCCGCTCCCACCTCCTTCGAGATGGACGAGACCACGGCGGCCCATTCCTCCGGACTGAGCAGCAGCGCCGTATGCGAATGCAACAGCGTGTCTTCCTTGTCCAGATGCGCGGACATCAATTGCCGGTGCTGCCGCAGCAGCGCGTCGGCGTCCACGTCCGCGCCCGTGTTGTCGCCTGATTCGGCGCGCGCGAGCAGGATCTTTGCCTGTGCAAGCAGGCCGCTGCAGCGCTCGCTCTCCGAATCGAGCTGGTCGAGAAGCCCGTCGGCCTCGCTCGACCTGCCGCGCAGCATGTTCAGCATGACAACGCCCTTGGGGCGGTGCGTTGTTTCTTCGAAGGCCTGAAGGCGCTCGATGGCTTCGATGGCCGACCTTGCCCGCTGCCGGACGCCCGCTTCGCCCCCTGCCTTCATCGCCGTTTCAAGGCGAGCCAGCAGCTCCCGGGTGCGAACGTGCTCGGCGCGCAAGATGGCCCACGCGCATTCGGCCGCCAACATGCTTCACTCCTTCGAAGCCGCGAACGGCTCCAAGCTTGCCTGTGAACTTGAGGCTTTAACGCTATGGTTCTACGCCGTTGCGGGGGCTGCTGCAAGCCGCGCCGGCGCAGATGCGCGCTGCGCCTACAGCGTGGCGGCCCGAATGCCGATGAGGCGCTGCCGCAGGCGCAGCAGCGGGGTCGGTCAGACCGACCACTTCTCCAGCAGCTTCTCGGCGCCCAGCGAGTCGTAGCCTTCGAAGGGCTGGTGGATCCACGGATTGGTCGGCAGGTACTCGACCGAGTAGTCGGGCGTGAAGGTCGACAGCGCCTTGGTCCAGATCACCGCGCTGCGCAGTTCGGTGATCGGCTTGTAGTTGTTGCGCAGCATGTCCATCACCGCATGCAGCGTGTGGCCCGAGTCGGCCAGGTCGTCCACCAGCAGCACCCGGCCGGCGATCTCGCCCTTGGGCGTGGTGATGAAGCGCGCGATGTCCAGGTGCCCCTGCACCGTGCCGGCGTCGGCGCGGTAGGAGCTGGTCGACATGATCGCCAGCGGCTTGTCGAAGATGCGCGAAAGCACGTCGCCGGGCCGCATGCCGCCGCGCGCGAGGCACAGGATGGTGTCGAACTGCCAGCCCGACTGGTGGATCTTGATCGCGAGCTTCTCGATCAGGTTGTTGTACTCGTCGTAGCTGACGTAGAGATGCTTGCCGTCTTCGGTCAACATGGTGGGGGTTCGTTCCTGTTCAGTCCGCGAGATAGGGGTGGCGCATCATGATCGTGTGGTCGCGATCAGGGCTCGTGGAAACCATGTGGATCGGCACGCCCGTGATCTGCTCGATGCGCTGCAGGTAGAGCCGTGCATTCACGGGCAGCTTGTCGTACTGCGTGACGCCGACGGTGCTCTCGCTCCAGCCTTCGAGGGTCTCGTAGATGGGGGTGCAGCGCTCGATCTCGTCGGCGCCCATGGGCAGGATGTCGGTGGTCTCGCCGTCGAGCTCGTAGCCGGTGCACAGCTCGAGCTTCTCGAGCCCGTCGAGCACGTCGAGCTTGGTGATGCACAGGCCCGACAGGCCGTTGACCTGCGCCGAGCGCTTGAGCAGCGCGGCATCGAACCAGCCGCAGCGGCGGCTGCGGCCCGTGGTGACGCCTTTTTCGGCGCCCACGGTGCTCATGTGGTAGCCCGGCGTGCCCGGCGTGGCCCAGTCGAGTTCCGTCGGGAACGGACCGCCGCCCACGCGCGTGCAGTAGGCCTTGGTGATGCCCAGGATGTAGTGCAGCATGCCCGGGCCCACGCCCGAGCCCGCGGCGGCATTGCCGGCCACGCAGTTGCTCGAGGTGACGTAGGGGTAGGTGCCGTGGTCGACGTCGAGCAGCGTGCCCTGCGCGCCTTCGAACAGCAGGTTGGCGCCGGCCTTGTGCGCGTCGTTCAGTTCGCGCGACACGTCGGCCATCATCGGCTTGAGCAGCGCGGCATGGCGCATGGCCTCGTCGAACACCAGGTCGAAGTCGATGGCGGGCGCGCCGAGCACTTGTGTCAGCACGTGGTTGTGCAGGTCGAGCAGCACGCGCAGCTTGGTCGCGAAACGCTCCGGGTGCTTCAGGTCCTGCACGCGCAGCGCGCGGCGCGCGATCTTGTCTTCGTAGGCCGGGCCGATGCCGCGGCCGGTGGTGCCGATCTTCTCGACGCCACCTTTTTCGCGATACGTTTCCCGCGCGATGTCGAGCGCCGCGTGGAAAGGCAGGATCAGCGGGCAGGCCTCGCTGATGCGCAGGCGCGAACGCACTTCGACGCCGGCCTTTTCGAGCCCTTCGATTTCCTCGAACAGCTTGGCAGCCGAAAGCACCACGCCGTTGCCGATGTAGCACTTGACGCCGGGCCGCATGATGCCGCTCGGGATCAGGTGCAGCGCGGTCTTCACGCCGTTGATGACCAGCGTGTGGCCCGCGTTGTGGCCGCCCTGGAAGCGGACCACGCCCTGGGCGCTTTCCGTCAGCCAGTCGACCAGCTTGCCCTTGCCTTCATCGCCCCACTGGGTGCCGACGACGACCACGTTTCTTCCGGTGGTTACGCTCATGCTCGTTCCATTACTTCAAAAAATCAGAGGGCTCGGACTTGCCACTGCCCTGCGTGCTCGACGAGCTCGCGGTCGCAGTGGAATTCATCGATTTCGCTGCCGTGGCCCGGCAGCACGCAGACCACGATCTCGCCGGCCTTGCGCAGCCCGGCAATGGCCTCGCGCAGGCCGGCCGCGTCGCTCCAGGGCGCGCGGATGGCCGCGCGCAGCGGACGGGCCGGCAGCACGCCGACCAGTTCGCGCACGTCCAGGCTGAAGCCGACCGCCGGCCGGTTGCGGCCGAACACGGCGCCGACTTCGTCGTAGCGCCCGCCGCGCACCAGCGCATCGGCCGCGCCCGGCACGTAGATGCCGAAGCGCATGCCGCTGTAGTAGGCATAGCCACGCAGGTCGGCCAGGTCGAAGCTGATCTGCCGCGCCGGATCGGCACCGAGGCTCGCGGCCAGCTGCTTCAATCCGGCCAGTGCCGCGCTCACGGCCGGCGTGCCCTTGAGGGCCTTGGCGGCTTCGTCGAGCACCGACGCATCGCCATACAGCTGGACCAGCGCGCGCAGGCCGTCGCGCGACGCAGCCGGGAAACTGCGCGTGAGCGCATGCAGTTCGCTCGCATCCTTGGCAACCAGCGCCGCATGCACGCGCGCCAGCACGGCGGCGTCGACCGGCACGCCGGCGAACAGCGCCCGCACGATGCGCGCATCCGCCAGGTCGACGATCACGCCGTCGCTCAGGCCCGATGCATGCAGGCAGTCGAGTGCCAGCAGCAGCACTTCGGTGTCGGCCTCGAGCCCCGCATGGCCGTAGATCTCGGCCCCGAACTGCAGCGGCTCGCGCGTGGCATGCGGCCGGTCGGGGCGGGTGTGCAGCACCGGTCCGCAGTAGCACAGGCGTGCCACGCCTTCGCGGTTCAGCAGGTGGGCGTCGATGCGCGCCACCTGGGGCGTGGTGTCGGCCCTCAGGCCCATGCTGCGGCCGGAGAGCTGGTCGACCAGCTTGAAGGTTTGGAGGTCGAGCGCCTCGCCGGTGCCGGACAGCAGCGACTCGAGGTGCTCGAGCAGCGGCGGCATCACCAGCTCGTAGCCATAGCCACGGGCGGTATCGAGCAGCTGGCGTCGAAGTTCTTCGATGTGGCGCGCCTCGGAAGGCAGCACATCGGCAATGTGATCCGGGAGGACCCAGGCGGACATGGGGATCGGGGGCGTGGTTAAACCGGGATTCTACCGGGCCGCGCTACCCCAGCAGCCAAAGAAGGGCCAAACCCAGCAAGATGCTGCAAAGTCCGAAGAAGCGCAGCTGGCCGTCGCGCAGCTGCATGAGCTGCCCGAAACCGCGCCGCCACCCGCCTGGCGAGACGAAAGGCAGGATGCCCTCGATCACCAGGACCAGCGCCAGCGCGCTCCAGAAGATTTCGGCGCTCACGGCGACGGCCCGGCGCAGGATCAGCGGCGCGGAGGAGCGTTGCCTGCGGGCGTGCCCGAGCTCTGCATGGCCCGGAAGAAGTCCGACGACGGGTCGAGCACCATCACGTCGCTCTTCTTGTTGAAGCTTTGCTTGTAGGCCTCGAGGCTGCGATAGAACTGCGCGAACTGCGGGTCACGGCCGAAGGCCTCGCTGTAGGCGGCGGCGGCCTGGGCATCGCCCTCGCCCTTGATCTTCTGGGCGTCGCGGTAGGCGTTCGCCACGATCACTTCGCGCTGGCGGTCGGCGTCGGCGCGGATCTTTTCACCTTCGGCCGTACCGGTCGAACGCAGTTCATTGGCCACGCGCTTGCGCTCGGCCTCCATGCGGCGGTAGACCGATTCGGTGATGGCTTCCACATAGTCCACACGCGTGATGCGCACGTCGACCACGTCCACGCCCCAGGGCTTGGAGCCCTTCACCACGGCCAGCACTTCTCGCTGCACGTCGGCCATCAGCGCTTCGCGGCGCACCGAGATCAGGTCGCGCACGGTGCGCTTGTTGATGTTTTCCTGGAAGGCGTTGCGCACCACGCGGTTGAGCTGCGTGGCGCCCGCGTTTTCGTCGAGGCCGACGTTGCGGATGTAGGCCTGCGGATCGGTGATGCGCCAGCGCACGTACCAGTCGATCACCACGCGCTGCTTCTCGGCCGTGAGCATCGGCTCGGTGTCGAGGCTGGAGAGCGTGAGCAGCCGCTTGTCGATGTACGACACGTTCTGGAACGGCGGCGGCAGCTTGAAGTTGAGGCCCGGCTCGGTGATGACGCTCTTGATCTGGCCAAGGGCATAGACCACGCCGAACTGGCGCTGGTCGACCACGAAGAGGGTCGAGCTCAGCAGCACGAGCAAGACGAGGATCGACGAGGCGATGAATCCGATTCTGTTCATGTTCTTCCTGGCCTTTTCAACGCACGTCGCGATCACGCGAACGGCCATCGCGGGCGCGGCTCTCGCTCGATGGCGGCACCACCGGAATCACCGACGACTGGGCGGGCGCGGTACCCGCCACGCTGGGGCTGGCCGCATCGACCGGCGTTGCGGCCGGGTTGCTGCCGCTCAGCTGCATGAGCTTGTCCAGCGGCAGGTACAGCAGGTTGGAGCCTTGCTTGGTATCGACCAGCACCTTGGTGGTGCTGGCATAGATCTGCTGCATGGCGTCGGTGTACATGCGGTCGCGCGTCACCTGCGGCGCCTTCTGGTACTCGGCCAGCACCGCACTGAAGCGGCCGGCATCGCCCTGTGCCTGTGCGACGATGCGCGCCTTGTAGGCTTCGGACTCTTCCTTGAGCCGCGAGGACGTACCGGCGGCAAGCGGCACGACCTGGTTGGCATAGGCCTGCGCATCGTTCTTGGTGCGCTCGCGCTCCTGGCCGGCCTTGAGCACGTCGTCGAACGCGGCCTGCACCTGCTCGGGGGGACGCACTCCTCCCTGCTGCAGGTTGATGCCGACCACTTCGACACCGATCTTGTAGCGGTCGAGGATGGTTTGCATCAATTGCCGCACGCGCGGAGCGATCTGGTCGCGCTCCTCGGCCAGCGCGGCATCCATCTTCATCTTGCCGACCACCTCGCGCACGGAGCTCTCGGCCACCTGCACGATGGTTTCGGCCGGCGACTTACTCTCGTAGAGCCAGGCCTGCGCATTGCTCAGGCGGTACTGCACGGCGAACTTGATTTCGACGATGTTCTCGTCTTCGGTCAGCATGGCCGATTCGCGCAGGCCGGTGGAGCGCACGATGGCGTCGCGGCCCACGTCGGTCGAGCGGATCTGCGTGACCACCACCACCTCGTGGCGCTGGATGGGATACGGCAGGCGCCAGTTGAAGCCGGCATTCACCGTCGTCTTGTAGCGGCCGAACTGCGTCACCACGGCCTGCTGGCCTTCGTTCACGATGAAGAAGCCGGTCCCGAGCCAGATGAGAACGGCCACCGCCGCCACCAGGCCGAGGCCGAAGCCGGCATTCTTCATGTCCGGCCGATAGCCGTTGCCGCCACCGCCATTGCCGCCGCCGGTGGGGCGATTGCCGCCGCCCTTGCCGCCGAAGAAGCCGCCCAGCTTGCGGTTGAGGTCGCGCCAGAGTTCATCGAGGTCGGGCGGGCCCTGGTTCGGGCCCTGGCCGCGGGGGCGGTTGCCGTTGCCGTTGTTGTTGCCCGAGGGCGGTGGCGTCGGGCCGCCCGGCGGGTCCGCGTCGGGAGGCCGGTTGCCGGTTGGGCGATCGCCGTTGGACGACGGCTCGTCGCCACGGCCCCATCGGCCATCGTTCAGGTTGAACATGCCCAGAAACCCTCTCCACGCTGGCTTTGCATTCATTCGCTTCGTTCTCTTGTCAGTGGCGGGATTGTGCCCAATCAATTGGCGGTGTCGTGCAATTCAGTGTCGGCCTCTGGGGTCATCGCGTCGCCCAGGGAGCCCGACCGGCGGGCCAGCTCGGCGCGCAGCAGGGGCAGTCCCTCGCCGCTGCGGGCGCTGAGGAAGATGCGCGGAACCCGCACGCCGTCGATTTCCATGTCGTCCTGCAGATGCAGCGGGTGCTGCGCAGTTTCAAGGGCATCGAGCTTGTTGAACACCAGAAGCTGCGGGACGGTGTCGGCGCCGATGTCGCGGAGCACGGACTGCACCTCGGCCATCTGCTCCGGGTAGTGCGGATTGGAGGCATCGACCACGTGCAGCAGCAAGTCGGCATCGACGGCCTCCTGCAGCGTGGCCTTGAAGGCGTCGACCAGCCCGTGCGGCAGGTCGCGGATGAAGCCGACGGTGTCGGAAATCGAGACCTGCCTGCGGGCATCGCCCAGGTAGAGGTTGCGCGTGGTGGTGTCGAGCGTGGCAAAGAGCTGGTCGGCCGCATACGCGCGAGCCTTGACCAGCGCATTGAACAGCGACGACTTGCCGGCGTTGGTATAGCCCACGAGCGAGATGTTGAAGGTCTCGCGGCGCTCGCGCTGGCGGCGCTGCGTGCCGCGCTGCTTCTGCACCTTGGCCAGGCGCTCGCGCGTGCGCTTGATCGATTCGCTGATCATCCGGCGGTCGAGCTCGATCTGCTTTTCGCCGGGACCGCCGCGCACGCCGGCACCGCCCGTCTGGCGCTCCAGGTGGGACCAGCGGCGAACCAGGCGCGTGCTCAGGTACTGCAGGCGAGCCAGCTCGACCTGCAGCTTGCCCTCATGGGAGCGGGCGCGCTGGGCAAAGATCTCGAGGATGAGGAAGGTGCGGTCGTACACCGCCACGTCGAGCTGGCGCTCGAGGTTGCGCTGCTGCGCCGGGCTCAGCGACTGGTCGAAGATGACCTCGCTGGCCTGGTGCATGGCGGCCAGTTCCTTGATTTCTTCGGCCTTGCCGCTTCCAACGAAAAGTGCGGCGTCGGGCGCCTTGCGCTTGCAGACGAGGCGCGCGACAGGCGAAAGGCCCGCGGTCTGCGCGAGCAGGCCGAGTTCCTCGAGTTCGCTGTCGAAATGGGGCAGCCCGAAATCGACGCCGACGAGAACGGCGGCGCCTTCCTGGCGGGAGTTCAATTCAGACAAGCGGGATCAATATGGAAAAAGCGCGGCGGGGTTACCGCCGCGCTCCGCGCGATCAGGCTGCGGCGTCGTCGTTCTCGGCAGCCGAGAAGTTGACGGCACGACCCGGCACGATGGTGGAGATGGCGTGCTTGTAGACCATTTGCGTCACCGTGTTGCGAAGCAGCACGACATACTGGTCGAAAGACTCGATCTGGCCCTGCAGCTTGATACCGTTCACCAAATAAATGGAGACCGGCACATGCTCGCGACGCAGGGTGTTCAGAAACGGGTCTTGTAGAAGTTGCCCTTTATTGCTCACGATATTCTCCGTGTTCAAGAGTAGTTGTTGGAGAGATGACCTTAACACAGGGTTTCTGCGCTGCAGCAATCAGGGTCAAAAGCCTTTGAAAAATAACGTCTCTCAAAAGGCGGAACTTTCGACCCGGCCATGGCTCATCGGCCGCCATCGGCCGCCAAGCGTGCTCAATCGTCCTTGTCCGCAAAGGGATTTTGCGAGCTTTTGAACTGGATGCGCAAGGGCGTGCCCACCAGATCGAACTCCTTGCGGAAGCGCCCTTCGAGAAAGCGCTTGTAGGCCTCGGTGACATGCTCCAGCGAATTGCCGTGGATGATGATCACCGGCGGATTCATGCCGCCCTGGTGCGCATAGCGCAGCTTGGGCCGGAACATGCCCGCGCGCTTGGGCGACTGGAACTGCACCGCCTCCAGCAGCAGCCGGGTCAGCACCGGCGTGGACATCTTCCGCGTGGCCGACTTGTGGGCCTGCGCAATGGCCTGCCACACCGGACCCAGGCCCTGGCGCTTGATGGCCGAGATGAAATGCAGCGATGCGAACTTGAGGAACGGCAGCCGGGTTTCGATCTGGCGCTGGATCTGCTCGCGCTGGTAGCTGTCGACCGCGTCCCACTTGTTGATGGCAATCACCACCGCGCGGCCGCTTTCGAGGATGTAGCCGGCGATGTGCGCGTCCTGGTCGGTCACGCCCTGCGTGGCATCGAGCAGCAGCAGCACGACGTTGGCCGACTCGATGGCCTGCAGCGTCTTGACCACCGAGAACTTCTCGATCGCCTCGAACACCTTGCCCTTGCGTCGCAGGCCGGCCGTGTCGATCAGCTCGAAGCGCTGGCCGTTGCGCTCGAACGGCACCGAGATGGCGTCGCGCGTGGTGCCCGGCAGGTCGAATGCCACCAGGCGCTCTTCGCCGAGCCAGGTGTTGATCAGCGTGGACTTGCCGACGTTCGGCCGCCCGGCCACCGCCAGCTTGATGGGCTTGTTGACGTCGTCCTCGTCCGCCTCGTCGTCGGGATCGGGCAGGTTCAGCGGCGCGAGCGCCAGCTCGACCAGGTCGCGCATGCCCTGCCCGTGCGCCGCGGACACGCCATGCACGTCGCCAAAGCCGAGTTCGTAGAAATCGACCAGCTTGGTGCCGTCGTGCATGCCTTCGGCCTTGTTGGCCGCCAGCACGCAGGGCTTGCCGAGCCGGCGCAGCTCGTTCGCAATGTCGTGGTCCTGCGCCGAAAGGCCTTCGCGGGCATCGACCACGAAGATCACGACATCGGCCTCGGCCACGGCCTGCCGCGTCTGCTTGGCCATTTCCTTGTAGATGCCGCTGCCCGCATCGGGCTCGAAGCCGCCGGTGTCGATCACGATGAACTCGTGCTTGCCCAGGCGGCCGTTGCCATAGTGGCGGTCGCGCGTGAGTCCGGCAAAGTCGGCGACGATGGCGTCGCGCGTCTGCGTGAGGCGGTTGAAGAGGGTCGACTTGCCGACGTTGGGCCGCCCGACCAGGGCCACGACCGGCTTCATGGCCGGCCTTTCAGGGGCGCGGTTTTCATGGTCGGGCCTTGCAAAGAGTTATTCAGGGCGATATCCAAACACACCGCCGTTGGCAGTCACCACCACCACCGTGTTGCCGGCCATCACCGGCGTGACGCCAATGGCGGAGCCATCGGGCGTGACGCGATTGAGCAGTGCGCCGTCTTCGCGCGAGACGAAGTGCAGCGTTCCGTTGTCCTCGCCGATCACCAGCGAACGGCCCACCGCGAGCGGCCCGGTCAGGACGCGGTTCTTGAACCGGGTCGACTGCCAGGCCCGCTCGCCATCGGCGCGGCGCCAGGCGACGACGCTGCCGTCGGACTCGGTGCCGTAGACGAAGCCCTCGTCGCCGCTGACGCCCTCGGCGCCCACGGCAGGCTTGCTCCACAGCAGCTGGCCGCGCGCGGTGTCGACGCAGCCGACGTTGGCATAGTAGGCACGGGCGCACACGGTGTCGCCGACGCGGCTCACGCTGCCGGTCAGGTCGACCAGGCGCTCCACGTCGTTGGTGCCGCGCGGCGCCGCAATGGGGGCTTCCCAGCGCGAGGTGCCGTTGGCCGGGTTGATGCCGACCAGCCGGCCACCGATGCCCGAGATCAGCGTATCGCCCACGGCGATCAGCACGCCCGACTTCTTGAGCACGAGGTTTTCGGCCGTGCGCTGCTGCAGCCAGAGGCGGCGGCCACTCTGGCCGTCCCAGGCGCTGATGCTGCGGTCGGCGGTCTGCACGAAGACGCGGCGGCCGGCCACCAGCGGCGCGGTGAAGGCCTGGGCCGAGAGCCGCTGCTTCCACAGGACCTTGCCGCCTTCGATGGCCACGAGTTCGTTGTCGGTGGTGACCACCGCGGCCAGCGAGCCGTCGCTGCCGACGCCGGCTGCGAGCTTGGCGCCCGCGTTCGCGCGCCAGGTTTCGCGGCCGGCACGGGCGTCGATGGCGACCACGGTGCCGTCGCTGCCGGCCACGGTGACGATGTCGCCGCTGACGTCGGTGGCCAGCGGGAAGCCCACGGCCGGGATGCGCACGCTCCAGGCCTGGCGCACGCCGAACAACGCGGGGTTGGCGGGCAGTTCGGCCGGCTTGGGCTTGCTGGTGCCCGAGCAGGCAGCCAGCATCGCGGCCAGAACAATGGCCGAACCTGCACGCAGGACGGACGACTCAGGCATGAAACGCTTGAAATTCATAGTGCGATCAGGAATTTTTGGGGGCTGCCGGCGTGACCGTGATCACGGGTGCCAGGCTCTTCGGATCGACGCCGGCGGCGTTGAGCTTGAATTCGACCAGGCGCCGGTAGTCGGACGCCGGGCCAAGGCCCGTCCAGGCCTTGCGGTATTCGGCCTGCGCTTCGGCGCGCTTGCCCTGGGCCATGTAGATGTCGCCCTTGCGGTCGGCCACGAGCGGCTCGAACTCCTTGGGCACGTCGCCGGAGAGCTGCTTGAGCGCTTCGTCGTACGACTTGCTGTCGAGCAGTTCGGCCGCCAGCCGCAGCTTGGCAACGGCCTTGTAGCCCGGATCGACCGCGCTTTGCGCCACCCAGCCGAGCGCGGCGCGCGAGGCCTCGGCGTTGCCCTTCTCGTAGAGCGCCTTGGCGGCCAGGAGGCCCGCCTGCTGCGCGTAGGCGGTGCCGGCGAAGCGTTCCTTCATGTCGCCCAGCACGCGCTGGATGCGCTCCACGTCGCCGGACTGCGTGCTGCGCTCGACCTCGTCGTAGAGGGCCGCGGCCTGCGCCGCCTTGTTGCGCTGGAAATATTGCCAGCCGTTCCAGGCCACGAAGGCCCCGGCCACGAGCAACACCACCCAGGTGATCAGGGTGCCGTAGGTGTTCCAGAAATGCTTGAGCTGGTCGAGCTGTTCCTGTTCGTCGAGATCGAGATGGGTTGCCATGCGTATCAGATGTTGGGAGCCGGGGATTGTAGGGTGGCCGCCCAGGTGGCCACCTGGGCGAGAGGCCGCGCCACCTGTTCGCCACCGCCCTCGCGCAGCGATTTGACCGTGACTTCGCCGCGCGACAGTTCGTCTTCGCCAAAGACCAGCGCATAGCGCGCTCCGCTCGCGTCGGCTTTCTTGAACTGCGCCTTCATGCTGCCGCCGCCCGCATGCTGCAGCACGCTCACGCCGGCGGCGCGCAGCTGCTCGAGCACGGCCATGACTTGCGGCAGCGCGGCGGCCGAGGGCACGATGGCGTACGCCGCGGGCGCCGCGGCGGGGACCGGCAGGCGGAGTTCCTGGATCAGCAGCAGCAGCCGTTCGATGCCCAGGCCGAAGCCGACGGCCGGCGCAGGCTTGCCGCCCATCTGGCCGATGAGGCCGTCATAGCGCCCTCCCCCGCAGACGGTGCCCTGCGAACCGAGCTGGTCGGTGACCCATTCGAAGACGGTCAGGTTGTAATAGTCCATCCCGCGCACCAGGCGCGGGTTGACGCGGTAGGCCAGCCCCGCGGCGTCGAGCACGGCGCGCACCGCATCGAAGTGCGCGCGCGACTCCTCGCCAAGGAAGTCCATCAGTTGGGGCGCGGCCTCCACCACGGCCTGCATGGCGGGATTCTTGGTGTCGAGGATGCGCAGCGGATTGCTGTGCAGGCGCCGCTGTGCATCGGCATCGAGCACGCCGGCATGCGCCTCGAAATGGCGGATCAGCGCTTCGCGGTGCGCCTGGCGCTCGGCCGGCTGGCCCAGGCTGTTGATCTCCAGGCGCACGTGCTCGCCTTCGACCAGCCCGAGCTCGCGCCAGAGGGCCCGCACCATGAGGATCAGCTCGGCGTCCACGTCCGGGCCGGGAAAGCCCAGCGCCTCGACGTCGAGCTGGTGGAACTGGCGGTAGCGGCCCTTCTGGGGACGCTCGTGGCGGAACATCGGTCCCATCGTCCACAGGCGCAGCGGGCCGTTGTAGAGCGCGTTGTGCTC
Source organism: Variovorax sp. V116 (assembly GCF_041154435.1). NCBI lineage: Bacteria > Pseudomonadati > Pseudomonadota > Betaproteobacteria > Burkholderiales > Comamonadaceae > Variovorax > Variovorax sp. V116. Next base: position 2,309,131 of record NZ_AP028661.1, on the reverse strand, counting down.
GACCATGGCGCGCACGATGCCGGCGGTGGCCTCGGGGCGAAGCGTGAGCTTGTCGCCGTTCATTGCATCGGTGAAGGAGTACATCTCCTTCTCGACGATATCGGTCACCTCGCCCAGTCCGCGCACGAACAGCGCCGTGGGTTCGACCACCGGCGTCAGCATGTACTGGTAGCCGTAGCGGGCGAGGAGCCCGCGCACCGTCTGCTCGAACCACGACCAGAGGGCCGAATCGGGCAGGCGGTCGATGCGCGGCACGCTCGCCGGCAATATGTCGTTCATGCCTTTGACGGCATTGATCTTGTCAGCCATGGGAGAAAGTGGTCAGGCGACGTCGGCAGCCAGTTGCTGACCGAAGCGCTTTTGAATGTAGTTTTCGACGAGCTGGTGAAACTCGTTGGCGATATTGTCGCCGCGCAGCGTGAGCGCCTTTTCGCCGTCGATGAAGACCGGGGCGGCGGGCGCCTCGCCGGTGCCGGGCAGGCTGATGCCGATGTCGGCGTGCTTGCTCTCGCCGGGGCCGTTGACGATGCAGCCCATCACGGCCACCTTCAGCGTCTCGACGCCCGGGTACTTCTTGCGCCAGACCGGCATCTGCAGGCGCAGGTAGTCGTCGATCTGCTTGGCCAGCTCCTGGAAGGTGGTGCTGGTGGTGCGGCCGCAGCCCGGGCAGGCGGTGACGCTCGGCACGAAAACGCGCAGGCCCAGCGCCTGCAGGATCTCGTTGGCGATCAGCACTTCCTGCGTGCGCGACTCGCCCGGCTGCGGCGTGAGCGACACGCGGATGGTGTCGCCGATGCCCTCCTGCAGCAGGATGGAAAGCGCCGTGGCCGACGCCACCGTGCCCTTGGTGCCCATGCCGGCTTCGGTGAGCCCCAGGTGCAGCGGGTAGTCGCAGCGCCTGGCGAGTTCGCGGTAGACCGAGATCAGGTCCTGCACGCCGCTCACCTTGCACGACAGGATGACCTGGTTGCCGGCCATGCCCATCGATTCGGCGAGCTTGGCGGATTCGATGGCCGAGGTGATGAGCGCCTCGTACATCACCTGCTTCGCGTCCCAGGGCTCGGCGCGCTGGCTGTTGGTGTCCATCAGGCTGGCCAGCAGTTCCTGGTCGAGGCTGCCCCAGTTGACACCGATGCGCACCGGCTTGTTCCAGCGCATGGCTGCATCGATCATCTGGCCGAACTGGCGGTCGCGCTTGTCGCCCTTGCCCACGTTGCCTGGATTGATGCGGTACTTGCTCAGCGCCTCGGCGCAGGCCGGATAGTCGGTGAGCAGGCGGTGGCCGTTGTAGTGGAAGTCGCCGATCAGCGGCACGTCGATGCCCATGCGGTCGAGCTGTTCGCGGATGTACGGCACCTGGGCCGCCGCCTCCGGCGTGTTGACGGTGATGCGCACCATCTCCGAACCGGCAATGGCAAGCTCCTTCACCTGGATGGCCGTGCCGACGGCATCGACGGTGTCGGTGTTGGTCATGGACTGCACCCGCACGGGCGCATCGCCGCCCACCGTCACGGTGCGTGGCCCCCAGACCACCTGGGCCTGGCGCGAACGGCGCGCCTTGGGCGCCGCCGATTCGATGGGTTGGGGAGTGCAGTCGGTCACGGTTTCACCTCGAAACGCGCCACGCCGCCGCCGCGCGTGACAGGCTTCAGATCGTAGGGCTTTCCGTGCACCTGCACATCGACCGCCGAAGCGCGCCCCACCACCACCGACAGCGGCAGCGTTCCCGACAATGCCACCGTTTCGCCGGCCTGCAGGCTGCGGCGCAGCAGCTGCTTGCCGCCGGCTTCGGTGACGGTGATCCAGCATTCCTCGCGCGCGACGAAGACCAGCTGCTGGCTGCCGGCAGGTGCCGCAGCAACAGCAGAAGGCGAAGCCGCCGCCGCAGCGGGCGCGCTGCCCGCCGGCGGGGCTGCCGCGGGGGGCGTGCCCAGCGCCGCGGGTGCAGCCGAGGTTGGGGGTGCCACCGGCGACACCGGCGCGCTCTCGACCACGACGGACGATCCGCCAGGAGCCGGCGCAGCCACCGGCGCTTCCGCCACCGGAGCGGTGTCGCCATCGCCACGCGATGTCCAGCGCGACACCGAGGCCCCGACCTGGTCGAACACCGACTGGGGCAGCCAGAACAACACGGCCGCGCCGACCAGCAGCAGCCCCACCACCGTGAGCAGCGCGCGCGACGGCAGCCCGCTGGAGCGCCCGCCATTCCAGCGCGGCGTTCCGGAAACGATGTTGCTCTTGAGCGTGCGGTCGGCCAGTGCGAGCGCTGCGCGCTGCGCCCCCGGCAGCTTTGCGAGCACCGGAGCGGGATCGATGCGCAGGGCGCGGCAGACACTGCTGGCCAGGGCCCGCGCAAAGACCGGGTCGGGCAGCGAAGCGATGTCGTCCGCCTCGAGCGCAATGAGCTTCTGCGGCGGCACCTTGAGCGCCGCGGCCACCATTTCGATGTGCAGGCCGTGCGCCTCGCGCGCTTCGCGGAGCATGTCGCCGGCTGTCTTGTGCGTGATGTCGCCTTCCTCGAGCGGCAGTGCCGCGGAAGTGCCGAACTCCGAAACCCGTTCAGTCATTGAAATTCCCGCGCTCGTACGCTATTGCCTCCCGGGACTGCGGGAAGCGCCGTTGCAGTTGCCCTCCCAACTGCGCCACTGCTTCGCGGTTGTTGAGCCGTCGTTCGATCTTGATGCCCAGCCAGAGCGTCTCGGCGCTGGCCGAAGGGCTGTTGTTGACGCGGCGGATGTAGAACTGCGCACGCGACCATTCTTCGCGCTGCGCCAGCAGCGAAGCCAGGTTGAATCCGACCACCGGGTTTCCGGCGTCGATCTCGTAGGCCTTCATGAGGCTGCGCTCCGCCTCGGCACGCTGGCCTGCCCTGAGCTGGCAGACGCCCTGCGTCATGAGCGTCTTGGCATGGTCGGTATAGCTCGGCACCGCCAGTGCCTCAGTGAACTGCTGGGTGGCATCGCCATAGCGGTTCTGCTGGCACAGCAGCCAGCCGTAGTTGTGCCGCACATTGGGATCGCGCGGATTGATGGCAATGGCGCGGCGGAAGCTGTCTTCCGCCAGGCCCGCGTCTTCGAGCCGCATGTAGACCAGGCCGCGCAGGTTGTAGGCATCCGCGTTGTTGGGATCGGCGACCAGCGCCTGCTTGATCTCGTCGAGCGCGACGGTGGTCTGGCCCTGCTCGAAGTAGCCCGAGGCGAGCTCCATGCGCAGGCGCGCGCGGCGCTGCCGGCTGCTTTCGTCGGACTCGGTCACGATCTCCGCGCCCTTGCTCGACGAACTGGTGTCGGCCAGGCTGGTGGTGGTGGTTCGCGTGTTGACGCAGCCCGCGAGCAGAAACGCCACGGCGACGCCGCCAAAGCCTGCAGCCACCAGCCGCTGCGCGCTTGCGGTCGTCATCGGAAAGGCCATCCTCATTAGGTCAATGCTCCTGGGGGGCGGTCTTGCGAACCGGATGCAGAACAACGGTGCGCTCGCCCACACGGCGCTGGGCCATGCGTTCGGCCGCGCGGGTACGGTCCTTGACGTCGCCGGCCAGCTGTCCGCAGGCCGCATCGATGTCGTCGCCGCGCGTCTTGCGCACGGTGGTCACGAGGCCGGCCTCGCTCAGTGCCTTGGCAAAGGCCAGCACCCGCGGCTGCGGCGAACGCAAGAGGCCCGAGGCCGGAAACGGATTGAACGGAATCAGGTTGAACTTGCACGACACGCCATGGGTGCGAACGAGTTCAACCAGCTGCCGCGCATGCTCGGGCTGGTCGTTGACGCCATCGAGCATGCAGTACTCGAAGGTGATGAAGTCGCGCGGCGCATGCACCAGGTAGCGCTTGCAGGCCTCGAGCAGCTCGGCAATCGGGTACTTGCGGTTGAGCGGCACGAGGTCGTCGCGCAGCGCATCGTTGGGCGCATGCAGCGACACGGCCATGGCCACCGGGCAGTCGGCGCCCAGGCGGTCGATCATCGGCACCACGCCGGAGGTCGACACCGTCACGCGGCGGCGCGACAGGCCGTAGGCGTTGTCGTCGAGCATGGTGCGCAGCGCCGGCACCAGCGCGGTGTAGTTCTGCAGCGGCTCGCCCATGCCCATCATCACCACGTTGGAGATGACCCGCTCGTCGCGTTTCAGGTGCTTGCGCAGGAAGTGTTCGGCAAACCAGAGCTGGGCGACGATCTCGCCCGTGCTCAGGTTGCGGCTGAAGCCCTGGTGCCCCGTGGAGCAGAAGCGGCAACCCACGGCGCAGCCGGCCTGGGACGACACGCACAGCGTGCCGCGGTCGTCTTCGGGAATGAATACGGCTTCGACGGCATTGCCGTCGCCGACGTCGAACAGCCACTTGATCGTGCCGTCCTTGGATTCGTGCTGCGTGATGACCGGCAGGGCCTCGACGCGAGCGGTGGTGGCGAGCTTCTCGCGCAGCGACTTGGCCAGATCGGTCATCTGGGCGAAGTCGCTGGCGCCACGCTGGTGGATCCAGCGGAACAGCTGCGTGGCGCGGAATCGCTTCTCGCCGAGCTTTTCGCAGAACGCAGCCAGCCCCTCGAGATCGAATTCGAGCAGGTTGGCCGTGGTCATGAAATCAGCTGGCGTGCGGCTTCAGCGCGCGTAGACGTTGAGGCCGGCGAAGAAGAACGCCACTTCGTTGGCGGCGGTTTCGGGAGCGTCCGAACCGTGCACGGCGTTGGCATCGATGCTGTCGGCGAAGTCGGCGCGGATGGTGCCCGGGGCCGCCTTCTTGGGGTCCGTGGCGCCCATCAGGTCGCGGTTCTTGGCGATGGCGTTCTCGCCTTCGAGCACTTGCACGAACACCGGGCCGGAGATCATGAAATCGACCAGGTCCTTGAAGAACGGACGTTCCTTGTGGACCGAGTAGAACTGCTCGGCTTCGTTGCGCGACAGATGCACGAGCTTGGCGGCAACGATCTTGAGGCCGGCAGCTTCGAAGCGGGAAACGATCTTGCCGATGACGTTCTTGGCGACGGCGTCGGGCTTGATGATGGAAAGGGTACGTTCGATAGCCATTGAAGTGCTTCCTGAGCTTTGATTTTGAAGTGATTTGTCACAACTGCAACGAATATGTTGCATCGTAAGTCGACAAAGCCTCTGATTTTAACCGGCGCAGCCCCCGGGATTGGTGAAAACCCCGCGAAAGGCTGCGCTGGAGAGCTGGCTTTCAGCGCCCGCGGCGCCGGTTTCCGCCGGGGCCGCCCTGGCCACCGAAGCCACCGCCGCCACCCGGACCGCCGCCGCGGCGTCCCGGACCCTGCCGCTGCTCCTTGCGCTGGCGCGAGAAACTGTCGGCGCCGATGTAGCCGAGCGAGGTCTTCATCGGATCGGGCTGGTTCGCGCCGCTCGGCGGACGCTCCTCGCCCTGGCGGTTGCCGCGGTTGTTGTTGCTGTTGCCGCGGCGCCCCTGCGGCGGCATGCCGGCGTTGCCGCCGCCACCGCCACCGCCGCGGTTGCCACGCCCGCCGCGCTCGCCGCGCGGCGGGCGGCCGTCGCCGAGCGGATTGGGAATGGGCGCCTCGCGGCCGTCGTCGCGCATGTCGCGCGGCTGCTGCTGTCCGCCGCCGGCGTTGCGATTGCCGCGCCGCTTCTTGTTGCGTCCGTTGCGACCGCCGCCGGCACCTTCCTGGCCCGGCCCGCGCTGCTGCTGCTGCGGCGGACGCGGTGCGCCGCCGCCCGAGGCCTGGAACAGCGCGTTGATGTCGCGCTCGTCGAGTTCCATCCAGGCGCCGCGCTTCAAGCCGCGCGGCAGCACCATGGCGCCGTAGCGGATGCGGATCAGCCGGCTGACCGCATGGCCCACCGATTCGAACAGGCGCCGCACTTCGCGGTTGCGGCCTTCGGAGATGGTGACGCGGTACCAGTGGTTGGAGCCCTCGCCGCCGCCCTCCTCGATGGTGCCGAACTGGGCCATGCCGTCGTCGAGGCGAACGCCTTCGAGCAGCTTCTTCTTTTCCTCGGCATTGAGCGCGCCGAGCACGCGCACGGCGTATTCGCGCTCCAGGCCGAAGCGCGGATGCATCAGCTGGTTGGCAAGGTCGCCGGAGCTGCTGAACAGCAGCAGGCCCTCGGTGTTCAGGTCGAGCCGGCCGACCGATTGCCACTTGCCCTGCTGCAGGCGCGGCAGCTTGCGGAACACCGTGGGCCGGTTCTGCGGATCGTCGTGCGTCACGACCTCGCCCACCGGCTTGTGGTAGGCGATCACGCGCGGCGGCGGCGGCGCGATGCGGTAGCGGATCGGCTTGCCGTTGATCTTGACCTGGTCGCCATACTGGATGCGCTGGCCGATGTGGGCCGGCTCGTTGTTCACCGAGATGCGGCCCTGCAGAATGAGCGCTTCCATTTCGAGCCGCGAGCCCAGGCCCGCCTGCGCCAGCACCTTGTGCAGCTTGGGCGAGTCGGCCTCGGGCAGCAGCACGCGCTTGAGGGGCGGGACTTCGGGGCTCTCTTCGTCGGCATCGAACTGGCCCGAGATGACGTCCGCGAAGCGGATCGGCTCGGGCGGCGGTGCGTTGCGCTGCTCGCGCTCGGCGGCGCGGCGTGCGCGGTCGAGATCGTCCTCTTCCTCGTCGGGCTCTTCTTCCTCTTCATCCTCTTCTTCATCGTCGTAGGAGGAAGCGCGCGCATTCTCTTCGGCGCGTTCGACGGATGTGGCTGGCGCAGCGGCGGCGGCGGGTTCGTCGGCGACTGGTGCGGCGGCGGGCGCTGCATCGGCCACCTGGGCCGCGGGTTCGGAAGCTTCAGTTGCCGCGGCGGGTGCGGCAGGTGCTGCTGCGGGCTCGCCCTCCCCGGCCGCCGGCTCCACCACCTTCTTGCGGCGTGGGGCGCGCGGCTTCGTCGGCGCCTCGCCCTCGGCCGCGGCCGCCGCGGGCACGCCCGCTTCGGCTTCAGCTTCGGCAGACGGGCCGGACACGGCCGCTTTCGCCTTCTTTTTCTTGGATTCGGGCTGGGCCGGCACGATTGCCGCGTCGTCGATGTCGGAGGAGCTCATGAGGTTTTTCCGGGGGGAACAGCGTGGGGATCGGTCTCGTCGGGCGACGGGGGTTCGGTTTCGAGCTCGACGGATGGCTCGGCTTCCGTGGGGGCCGGAATGTCGGCGGGCTCCTCGTCGGGAGCCGCCGCGTCCTCGGCGAATTGCGCAGCGGCGGCTTCGACGGCTTCTGGAGCCTCGGCGGCGGCCAGCTCGGCGGGCGCGCCCGTTTCCGAGTCTGCTTCCGGCATGGCCGAGGCATCGGCGTCGGATTCGGTCGGCACGTCCATCGGCAGCCCGGGCTGATCGCCCGATGCCTGGTCGAGCGCGTCGACCAGCGCCGCCTGCTGGGCCGGCGTTTCGATCAGCGGCAGCTGGTCGAGCGATGCCAAGCCGAGGTCGTCGAGGAACTGCCGCGTGGTGGCGTACAGCGCCGGCCGGCCGACGGTTTCGCGGTGGCCGATCACCTCGACCCAGCCGCGGTCCTCGAGCTGCTTGAGGATGAGGGAATTGATGGTGACGCCGCGGATGTCTTCCATGTCGCCGCGCGTGACCGGCTGGCGATAGGCAATGATGGCCAGGGTCTCGAGGGCGGCGCGGGTGTAGCGCGGCGGCTTCTCGGGATGCAGGCGGTCGAGGTGGTCGCGCATCTCGGGCCGGCTCTGGAAGCGCCAGCCGCTGGCAACGTTCACCAGTTCCAGGCCGCGCTGCGCCCAGTCTTCCTGCAGTTCGAGCAACAGCACCTTGATGGTGTCCACGCCCAGCTCGTCGTCGAACAGCACGCGCATGTCGCGCACTGGCAGCGGCTGGCTCGAACAGATCAAGGCGGTTTCGAGAATGCGCTTGGCATCCGCCGTATTCATGGTTTGCGTTATCCGGGAAAAGGCGTCTCGGGGACGCTTGTTCAGAAGGATGAAAGAAGGCGCTGCCGGCACGCGGCGAGTGCAACGCAAGGCCGGCATCGGGGTGGCCGGCGCGGCCCTCGGGCCGTCAGGCGCGATTGTAATCCAGCCCCAGGGCCTGGAACGCCTGAACCAGGTCGGCCGGCGGAAGTGAACGCAGTTCCAGCGCGGCTTGCGTGACGGGATGCACGAAAGCGAGCCTGAAGGCGTGCAGCGCCTGCCGCCCCAGCCCCGCGGCCGGCGCTCCGCCGTAGAGCGCATCGCCAACGAGCGGATGCCCGATCGACGCCATGTGCACGCGGATCTGGTGCGTGCGGCCCGTTTCGAGCGTGCACCGCACGGCACAAGCCTGCGCGTTGCTGTCCAGGCGCTCGATGAGCGTGCGTGCCGTCTTGCCGGCATGGCGCTCGAGGTCGACCACGGCCATGCGCAAACGGTTGCGCGGATCGCGGCCGATGGGCGCGTCGACCTGCCGGCCTGCCGCGCCGGTCCAGGGCTTGTGTCCGAGCGCGAGGTATTGCCGCTTGACTTCGCGCGCGGCGATCAGCGCCACCATGGCATCCATCGCGGCCCGGGTGCGCGCCACGACCATGAGCCCGCTGGTGTCTCGGTCGAGCCGGTGCACGATGCCCGCGCGCGGCAGCAGCGCGGCCTTGGGGTCGAGCGCGAGCAGGCCGTTCAGCAGCGTGCCGCTCCAGTGGCCCGGCGCCGGATGCACCACCAGGCCGGCCGGCTTGTCGATGATGCGCAGGTGCTCGTCCTCGTGCACCGTGACGATGTCCATCGGCTCGGGCCGGAAGGCCTGGCTCTGGGGCGTCGGCCGCAGCTCGATATGGCCGGTCTGCCCTGCGCGCACGGTGGCGGAAGCCTTCAGCAGGGTGCGCCCCAGCAGCTCCACGGCGCCGGCTTCGATCAGCTGTTGCAGATAGTTGCGAGAAAATTCCGGCACCAGGGCGGCCAGCGCGCGGTCCAGCCGCTGGCCATGCTCGGTCGGGCCCACGGTGAAGGGCCGCAGTTCGCTGGATTCGACCGGGTCGGCGCCCTCGTCGGACTCGGCGGCGTCGGGGACCATGTCCAGGGGGTCGGTCGATATAATTGAGGGCAACTGTTTCACGAAAGCCGTATGTGATGTTTCGCGCCAAATTATCGGTCCCCTCCTGGATCGCCCTCAGCGCGGCAGCGCTGCTTGCAGCCGGCTGCTCCTCCACCTCCGTCGACAAGACCGCCAACTGGAGCCCCAACCGCATCTACGCCGAGGCCAAGGACGAAGTGGGCTCCGGCGCCTACGACAAGGCCGTGCCGCTCTACGAGAAGCTCGAAGGCCGCGCCGCCGGCACGCCGCTCGCGCAGCAGGCCCAGCTCGAGAAGGCCTACGCCCAGTACAAGTCCGGCGAGAAGGCCAATGCCATTGCCACCATCGACCGCTTCCTGAAGCTGCATCCGGCCAGCCCGGCGATCGACTACGCGCTCTACCTCAAGGGCGTGATCAACTTCAACGACGACCTCGGCATGTTCGCGTTCCTCACGCGCCAGGACCTGTCCGAGCGCGACCAGAAGGCCGCCAAGGAATCGTTCGAGTCGTTCAAGGAACTGGCAACGCGCTTCCCCGAGTCGCGCTACGCGCCCGACGCGCGCCAGCGCATGAACTACATCGTGAACTCGCTCGCGCAGTACGAAGTGCACGTGGCGCGCTACTACTACTCGCGCGGCGCCTACCTGGCGGCCATCAACCGCGCGCAGCTCGCGCTGTCCGACTACCGCGAAGTGCCCGCGCTCGAAGAAGCCCTGTACATCATCGTGCGCTCCTACGATGCGCTCGGCATGAAGGACCTGCGCGACGACGCCCAGCGCGTGCTGACCACCAACTATCCGCACAGCGAGTACCTCGCGCGCGGCTTCAAGGGCAAGGACGATCCGTGGTGGAAGGTCTGGTAATCCGCTGGAACGACAAAAAGCCCTTCGGGGCTTTTTCTTCGTCTGCGCCCTTCAGGCCGAGAGCGAGTTCCTGAGTTCGCCGATCGCCGCCTCGAAGTCCGCTTCGCTTTCCAGCCTGCGCATCGGCGGCAGCGCGGCCAGGAGCCGCCGGCCATAGCCCATGGCGACCAGGCGGGTGTCGCAAATGGCAAGCACGCCGCAGTCGGTTTCGCGGCGGATCAGCCGCCCCGCTCCCTGCTTGAGCGCCACGGCCGCCTCGGGCAGCGAATAGTCGCTGAACGAGCTGCGGCCCTGGGCTTCGAGGCGCTGCGAGCGCGCCTCGACCAGCGGATCATTGGGCGGAGGGAACGGCAGCTTGTCGATCACCACCAGCTGCAATGCATCGCCGGGCGCATCAAAGCCTTCCCAGAACGATGCCGATGCCACCAGCACGCAGCCGGCGCGCCCGCCCTCCGCGCCTTCGCGAAAGCGGTCCATGAGCACGCGCTTGGGCAGCTCGCCCTGCACCAGCACCTCGGGCCGCACGTCGGCCTCGAGCCGTTCGAACTGCTGCTTCATTTCGTCGCCGATGGCGCGCAGCGCGCGCAGCGTGGTCGTCAGCACCAGGGTCCGTCCGCCGAGCTCGGCGGCGCCGCGTGCGGCCAGCTGCGCCACGCGTGCGCTGTGGGCGGCGTCGTTGGGCTTGGGAAAGGCACGCGGCACATAGAGCCCGGCCTGCGCGGCATAGTCGAAGGGGCTCTGTACCCGCAGCACCTCGGCGTCGCCCAGGCCGCACGGCTCGGTGAACCAGCGCAGCGTGGGTTCGTCGCCCAGCGTGGCGGAGGTGAAGACCCAGGCGCGTCCGCTGTCTTCGGGCGCCGCGCGGGCTTCGTGTTCATCGCCGTCGTCGGGGGCCGCGCCGCTGCCGATCTTGAGCACGCGCGTGCGCATGGCCTCGGCAATGTCGAGCGGCGATTCGACCAGCCGCAGCTGCGTGCCCACGTCGACCCAGCGCACCGAGTCGGTTTCGCAGGGCAGCGCAAAGCGTGCCGCGCGCTTGGCGAGCTGCTGCGCCCGCTCATACAGGCGCACGAAATCGGGCGATATCTCGCTGACGGTATCGAGCCCTTCGGCAGCCATTTCAAAGGCGTGCTGCAGGGCTTCGAGCGCGTCCTGCCAGGCCTGCGCGTCGATGCCTTCCGGCGACGGGCCCACCCAGCGCAGCTTGGTGCCGGGCCACTGCTTGCCGACCGCAAGGCGCAGCTCGCGCGCGGCGCGTTCGACGGCCGCCACCAGCTGCTGCCAGTCGACCAGCCCGCGCGCATGCTGCAAGCCGGCTCCGAGCAGGTCGCGCGCAAAGTCCAGGGCCTGCCCGCTGCCGAGCTGCGCGCCCAGGAACTGCACGCCGGTTTCGTTGAGCTGGTGGGCCTCGTCGAACACCACCACGCTCACGGTCGGCAGCAATTCCGCCATGCCGGTCTCGCGCACTGCAAGATCGGCGAAGAACAGGTGATGGTTGATGACCACCACATCGGCCGCCAGCGCCTCGCGCCGCGCCAGGTTGACGTGGCAGGGCTTGAACTGCGGGCACTGCGCGCCCAGGCAGTTCTCGCGCGTGGAAGTGATGAGCGGAATGAGCGGCGAGCGCTCGTCCAGCCCGGGCAGCTCGGCCAGGTCGCCGGTTCGCGTGGCCTTGGACCACTGCTCGATCTTGGCGAGCGTGCGCAGGCTGCCGCGTTCGGGCAGCGAGGCATCGTGGCGCGCCAGGTCGAGCCGGTGCAGGCACAGGTAGCTCGCGCGCCCCTTGAGCAGCGCCGTGCGCACCGGCAGCTCGAGCGCCTCGACCAGACGCGGCAGGTCGCGGCCGAACAACTGGTCCTGCAGGGTCTTGGTGGCGGTCGACAGCAGCACGCGCTCGCCGCTCAGCAACGCCGGCACGAGATACGAGAAAGTCTTGCCCACGCCGGTGCCGGCCTCGACCACCAGCACGCCGCCGTCCTCGATGGTGCGGGCGACGGCCAGCGCCATTTCGGTCTGCCCCGAGCGCTCGCGGAACTGTTCTGCCGCACGCGACAGGACGCCGCCCTGCGCGAAGGCGTCGCGCACCTTGTCCTCGAGTGTTTCGCTCACGCGGGTTCTTTCGGATCGAGCACGTTCTCGAGCCGCGTGATCTGGTCGCGCAGCGCAAGCCGGCGCTTCTTCAGGCGGCGCAGCAGCAGCTCGTCCTGCGGCGAAGCTTCGGCCAGGCGGTCGATGGTGGCGTCGAGGTCGGCGTGTTCGATGCGCAGCTCGATCAATTGGCGGGAAAGGGAGTGAAGATTGGAGTCCAACGTTGGCGCTGCGAACGTATTCCGCCCGCAGCTCGTGTTCACTCGATAATACGTCCTGGTACGAATCCACGAGAAGACAGAAGGCGCGCCGCAGGCGCATTTGCGCTCATGACACAAGGCTTTCGGCTTGCCGCCGCCACCGGTCTCCACAAGGGAGACCGCCCCTATCAGCAGGACCAGGTCCTGATGATGAGCCATCCGCGCGTGCCCGGCTGCATGCTGGGCATCATTGCCGACGGCATGGGCGGGCGCAGCGGCGGGCGCAAGGCCTCCGACCAGGTGCTGATGACCGCGCGCCAGCTGTTCACGCGCTACCACCCCGACCGCGACAGCTCCGCGGCCGTGCTGCGCCAGCTGCTGGAGGATGCGCACACGGTCATCAAGCTCACGGCCCTGTCGAGCGAGCAGGAACCGCACAGCACGCTGGCGGCCTTTCTGATGAACCCCAAGGGCGACTGCGCCTGGATCCATGCCGGCGACTCGCGCATCTACCACTTCCAGAACGGCGAGCTCGTCACGCGCACGCGCGACCATTCCTATGTCCAGGTGCTCATCGACCGCGGCGAAATCACCGAGGCCGAGGCCAATGTCCACCCCAAGGGCAACATCCTCCTCGGATGCCTGGGCATGACCACGACGCCCCCGCCCATCGAGCCGCACTACATTCCCGCGATGCAGCCGGGCGACCTGCTGATGGCCTGCAGCGACGGGCTCTGGCACTACTTCAGCCCCGAGGAGCTGGCCAGCGTGCTGTACGCGGAGCCGCCGCGCGAAGCGGTGGAAATCCTGGTGGGAGAAGCGCGCCGCCGGGCGCGCGGCACGGGCGACAACATTTCGATCGTGGTGCTGAAGCTCGAAGCGCTTCCTCAAGACTGAGCGCTGCCACTGGCGCTCGCCCGGCGAGGTGGGCTCAGCGGCTGGGCGCCGAAGCCGGGGATGCCGGCGGCGGGGGCAAGGGCGCCCCGCGCGGCTTGGTGCGCTCGGCGTTCTGCCGCTCGCGGCTGGCCCGGTGCTCGGCCGCCTTTTGCTGCTTGCTCTCGAAGCGTTCGACCGCCGCCGGCGCCTCGGCGCGCCGCTGGGCGGCCTTGGCTTGCTCGTCGGCGTGGGCCTTCTGCTTGGCCTCGAGCTGGCGCCGGCGCTCGTCGGCCTCGGCCGCCGTCGCGGCGCGGCTCGCCGCATGGTCGGCCGCGCGCTGCTCGCGGTCCTGCTGGGCTTTTTTAGCTTCTTCCTGCTTCTCGGGCGTGTCCTGCGGGCGCCGCGTGGCCGCCTTCTGGTCGAGCTTCTCGAGTTCGGCCGCACCACGGCGCTGGCGCTCGATGTCGTTGATGGCCGTTTCCTGGCGCTTGATGTGGTCGGTCTCGACGCGGCGGCGCTTGCGGCTGTCGCGCAGGCAGTCCTCGACCGCGAACTTCTGGTAGCAGGCGGCGCGCTCCTTCTCGAAGCGCGCGTCGATGGCCGCGCGCTCGGCGGCCAGCCGGCTGCGCTCCGCTTCGAAGTTCGCATTGCCCGCGGCCGCGTTGGACTGTGCCCAGAGCGGCAGGCTGCCCAAGGCCATCAGCATGGCGAGAACAATTTTTTTCATGTCAGTCGAGTGTCCACGATGCGGCGTTCCAGGGAGAGGAACTCGCTCGATTGCATTTCGGTGAGCCTGGAAACCGTCCGCGGGAATTCGTGCGCGAGCGGCCCCTCGGTGTACAACGCCTCCGGCGGTACCTCGGCCGACATGATGAGCTTGACGCGCCGGTCGTACAAGACGTCGACCAGCCAGGTGAAACGGCGTGCTTCGGAGGCCATGCGCACCGGCATGTGCGGCACGTCGGACAGCAGCACGGTGTGGAACTGGCTCGCGATCTCGAGGTAGTCGTTCTGCGAGCGCGGTCCGCCGCACAGCGTCTTGAAGTCGAACCACACAACACCGCCGGCCTTACGCCTGGCGCGGATCTCGCGCTGCTCGATGTGCAGGACCGGGTTCTCGTCGGCCGTTTCGGCCAACCTGTCGAAGGCCTTGCGCATCTCCTTTTCGGCCGAGGCATCGTTGGGCGTCAGGTACATGCGCAGCTGCTCGAGCGTGCGGCGCCGGTAGTCGGTGCCGTTGTCCACGCTCAGCACCTCGAGCTTCTGGTTGAGCAGCGCGATCGCGGGCAGGATGCGGTCGCGGTGCAGCCCGCCGGGGTAAAGGTCGTCGGGCCTAAAATTGGAGGTGGTGACAAAGCCCACGCCGTTCTCGAACAGCGCCACCAGGAGGCGGTGAAGGATCATCGCGTCGGTGATGTCCGCCACGTGGAACTCGTCGAAGCAGATCAGCTTGTAGCGCTTGGAGATGCGCAGCCCGAGCTCGTCGAGCGGGTTGACCGTGCCCTGCAGCTCGCGCAGTTCGCGGTGCACCTCGCGCATGAACTCGTGGAAGTGCAGCCGGGTCTTGCGCCGCAGCGGCACCGCGTTGAAGAACAGGTCCATCAGGAAGCTCTTGCCGCGCCCGACGCCACCATACATGTAGACGCCGCGCGGCAGCTCGGGCCGGTTGATGAACTTCTTCAGCGCGTTGGAGCGCTGGGCCTTGTACTCGCCCCACTCCCGAGCGCAGCGATCCAGCGCTTCCACGGCGCGCAGTTGCGCGGGATCGCTCTGGAACCCGCGCACAGCGAGTTCCGCCTCATAGGCCTGTTTGACGCTGGTCAAAGGATCAGAAGTTCAGCGTGCGCTTGTCCACGGCAAGTGCCGCTTCCTTCGTGGCTTCCGACAGCGACGGGTGCGCATGGCAGATGCGCGCGATGTCTTCGGCGCTGGCCTTGAACTCCATCGCCACCACGGCTTCGGAGATCAACTCGCTGGCCTGCGGGCCCACGATGTGCACGCCCAGGATCTCGTCCGTGGCCGCGTCGGCCAGGAACTTGACCATGCCGGTCGTGTCGCCCAGCGCGCGTGCGCGGCCGTTCGCGAGGAACGGGAAGGTGCCGGCCTTGTAGGCGCGGCCCGCGGCCTTGAGCTGCTGCTCGGTCTGGCCGACCCATGCGATCTCGGGGTTGGTGTAGATCACCCACGGCACGGTGTTGAAGTTGACGTGGCCGTGCTGGCCCGCAATGCGCTCCGCCACGGCAACGCCCTCTTCCTCGGCCTTGTGCGCGAGCATCGGGCCGCGCACCACGTCGCCGATGGCCCAGACGTTGGGCAAGCTGGTCTTGCAGTCGTCGTCCACGGCAATGGCGCCGCGCTCGTCGAGCTTCAGGCCCACGGCTTCGGCGTTCAGGCCGATGGTGTTGGGCACGCGGCCGATCGAGACGATCAGCTTGTCGACCTCCAGCGTCTGGGCTTCGCCCTTGGCATTGGTCCAGGCCACGCTCACGCCCTTCTTGGACGACTTGATCTCGCCGACCTTGACGCCGAGTTCGATCTTGAGCTTCTGCTTGTCGAAGGCCTTCTTGGCTTCCTTGGCGATCTGCTCGTCGACCGCGCCGAGGAAGGTCGGCAGTGCTTCGAGCACCGTGACTTCGGCGCCGAGGCGGCGCCACACAGAACCCATTTCAAGCCCGATGACGCCCGAGCCGATCAGGCCCAGCTTCTTGGGCACCGCGCCGATGCGCAGCGCGCCGTCGTTCGAGAGGATGTTCTCCTCGTCGAACGGCGCACCCGGCAGCGCGCGGGCGTTGGAGCCCGTGGCCACGATGATGTGCTTGCCCTCGATCGCCTCTTCGGCGGCGCCCGCCACCTTGATCTCGTAGCCGGCTTCGCCCGCCTTCACGAACGAGCCGCGGCCATGGAAGAAGGTGATCTTGTTCTTCTTGAACAGGTACAGGATGCCGTCGTTGTTCTGCTTCACGACCTGGTCCTTGCGGGCCAGCATCTTGTCGAGGTCCAGCCCAAGGCCTTCGACCTTGATGCCATGGTCGGCGAAGTGGTGGCCGGCCTGGTCGAAGTGCTCCGACGATTGCAGCAGCGCCTTCGAGGGAATGCAGCCGACATTGGTGCAGGTGCCGCCCGGTGCGGGACCGCCCTTGCCGTTCTTCCACTCGTCGATGCAGGCCACGTTGAAGCCCAGCTGCGCCGCGCGGATCGCGGCGATGTAGCCGCCGGGGCCGCCGCCGATGACGATGACGTCGAATTGTTTGTTGGCCATCTGATTCTTTCTCCTCAGATGTCGAACAGGAGGCGCGACGGATCTTCGAGCGCTTCCTTCATGGCGACCAGGCCCAGCACGGCTTCGCGGCCGTCGATGATGCGGTGGTCGTAGCTCATGGCCAGGTAGTTCATCGGGCGGATGACGATCTGGCCGTTCTCGACCACGGCGCGGTCCTTGGTGGCGTGCACGCCGAGGATGGCCGACTGGGGCGGGTTGATGATCGGCGTCGAGAGCATCGAGCCGAAGGTGCCGCCGTTCGAGATGGAGAAGGTGCCGCCGGTCATCTCTTCGATGCCGAGCTTGCCGTCCTGTGCCTTCTTGCCGTATTCGGCGATCTTCTTCTCGATGTCGGCAAAGCTCATCTGGTCGGCGTTGCGCAGGATCGGCACCACCAGGCCGCGCGGCGAACCGACGGCAATGCCGATGTCGAAGTAGCCGTGGTACAGGATGTCGTTGCCGTCGACCGAGGCGTTGATCACCGGGTACTTCTTGAGCGCATGCACCGCGGCCTTCACGAAGAAGCTCATGAAGCCGAGCTTCACGCCGTGTTCCTTGGTGAAGCTGTCCTGGAAGCGCTTGCGCAGCTCCATGACGGGCGCCATGTTGACTTCATTGAAGGTCGTCAGGATGGCGTTGGTCGATTGCGACTGGATCAGGCGCTCGGCGATGCGGGCGCGCAGGCGGCTCATCGGCACGCGCTGCTCGGGGCGCTCGCCCAGGTCGGGCGCGCCCGCGGGCGCGGCGACTTGCGGCAACGCCGGCTTGGCAGCCGGTGCGGCCACGGCGGGCGCGGGCTTGGCACCCGAGGCCACGGCGCCGAGCACGTCGCCCTTGGTGACGCGGCCGTCCTTGCCGCTGCCGGCCACGTCGCTGGTCTTCAGGTTGTTGTCGGCCAGCAGCTTGGCGGCGGCGGGCATGGCAACGTCGGACTTCGAACCGCCGGTGGCGGCCGCAGCCGCTGCGGGCGCAGCTGCCGGGGCCGGTGCGGCGGCGGGTGCCGCTGCTGCAGGCGCTGCAGCGCTTGCCTTGCCTTCGGTGTCGATCTTCGCGATCAGCTGGTCGGCCACCACGGTGGCGCCATCGGGCTGCACGATCTCGGCCAGCACGCCAGCCGAGGGCGCGGGCACCTCGAGCACGACCTTGTCGGTCTCGATCTCGATCAGGATTTCATCGACGGCGACGGCTTCGCCGGCCTTCTTCTTCCAGGTGAGCATGGTGGCTTCGGCCACGGATTCGGAAAGCTGGGGGACTTTGACTTCTACGATAGACATTTGGAGTGAGCTCCGTTTTGTTCTTCAGGTGTTCGTGTGAAAAAGAGGCTTGGAATTACTTGGTCAGCACGAAGCCCTTGAGCTTGCCAAATGCGCCATCGACCAGCGCCTTCTGCTGTTCCTGGTGCAGGTGCGAGTAGCCGACTGCAGGCGATGCGGAAGCGGCACGGCCGGAGTAGCCGAGCTTCTGGCCTTCCTGCATGTTCTCGTGGATGTAGTGCTGCACGAAGAACCAGGCGCCCTGGTTCTGCGGCTCGTCCTGGCACCACACCACGTCGGCGAGGTTCGGGTACTTCTTGATCTCGGCCGCGAAGGCCTTGTGCGGGAACGGATAGAGCTGCTCGACGCGGATGATCGCCACGTCGTCGGTGCCCTGTTCTTCGCGCTTCTTGGCCAGGTCGTAGTAGACCTTGCCCGAGCAGGCAATCAGGCGCTTGACCTTCTCGGCCTTCAGGCCCTTGCTGTCGGGGATGACCGTCTGGAAGCCGCCCTTGGTGAACTCGGACAGCGGCGAGGTCGCGTCCTTGTTACGCAGCAGCGACTTCGGCGTCATGATGATCAAAGGCTTGCGCAGGTTGCGCACCATCTGGCGGCGCAGCACGTGGAAGATCTGGCTGGCCGTGGTGGGCTGCACCACCTGCATGTTGGTGTCGGCGCTCAGCTGCATGAAGCGCTCCAGGCGGGCCGAGCTGTGCTCGGGGCCCTGGCCTTCATAGCCGTGCGGCAGCATCATCGTGAGGCCGTTGACGCGGCCCCATTTCACTTCGCCCGAGGCGATGAACTGGTCGATCACCACCTGCGCGCCGTTCACGAAGTCGCCGAACTGGGCTTCCCAGATCACGAGCGTGTTCGGGTCGTTCGAAGCGTAGCCGTATTCGAACGCGAGCACCGCTTCTTCCGACAGGATCGAGTCGATGACGACGAACGGTGCCTGGTTCTCGGCCACGTTCTGCAGCGGCGTGTAGGTGCCTTCGTCGAACTTCTCGCGGTTCTGGTCGTGCAGCACGGCGTGGCGGTGCGTGAACGTGCCGCGGCCCGAGTCTTCGCCCGACAGGCGCACCGGGTAGCCGCTGGCCACCAGCGAGGCAAAGGCCATGTGCTCGCCCATGCCCCAGTCGACGTTGACGTCGCCGCGGCCCATGGCGGCGCGGTCGTCCAGCACCTTCTTCACGAGCGGGTGCACCGTGAAGCCGGCCGGCACCGTGGTGATCTTCTCGGCCAGGCGCTTCCACTCGCTGGACGGAATGGCGGTGTCGCCGGCGTCGGTCCACTTCTTGTTGAGGTAGGGATTCCAGTCGACGGCGTACTTGCTCTTGAAGTTCGTGAGCACCGGGTCGACCGTGTTGCGGCCTTCGTCGAAGGCGGCGCGCTGGGCCTTGACCATGTCGTCGCCGAGCGTGGCGCCCAGGCCCTGCGTCGCCAGCTTGTCGGCGTACAGCTTGCGCGTGCCGGGGTGCTGGGCGATCTTCTTGTACATGAGCGGCTGCGTGAGCGAGGGGGTGTCCTGCTCGTTGTGGCCCAGCTTGCGGAAGCAGATGATGTCGACCACTACGTCCTTCTGGAACTCCATGCGGAATTCGAGGGCGAGCTGGGTGGCGAGCACCACGGCTTCGGGATCGTCGCCGTTCACGTGCAGCACCGGTGCTTCGATCATCTTGACGATGTCCGAGCAGTACAGCGTCGAGCGGCTGTCGCGCGGGTCGCTGGTGGTGAAGCCGATCTGGTTGTTGATGACGATGTGCACCGTGCCGCCCGTGAAGTAGCCACGGGTTTCGGCCAGCGCCAGCGTTTCCATCACGACGCCCTGGCCCGCGAAGGCGGCGTCGCCGTGCACCAGCACGGGCAGCACCTGCTTGCCCTGCGGGTCGGCGCGGCGGTCCATGCGGGCGCGCACCGAGCCTTCGACCACGGGGTTCACGATCTCGAGGTGCGAGGGGTTGAATGCCAGGCTCAGGTGCACCGGGCCGCCGGGCGTGGTCACGTCCGAGCTGAAGCCCTGGTGGTATTTGACGTCGCCGCTCGGCAGGTCTTCAGGCGCGGTGTGGTCGAACTCGGCGAACAGGTCGGCCGGCATCTTGCCGAGCGAATTGACCAGCACGTTGAGGCGGCCGCGGTGGGCCATGCCGATCACGATTTCCTGCACGCCCTTGATGCCGGCCTGGTTGATCAGCTCGTCCATCGAGACGATGAAGCTTTCGCCGCCTTCGAGCGAGAAGCGCTTCTGGCCGACGTACTTGGTGTGCAGGAAGCGCTCGAGGCCTTCGGCCGCGGTCAGGCGGTTGAGCACGTGCTTCTTCTGCTCCGCATTGAGCTGCGGGTTGGTGCGGGCGCTTTCGAGCTTCTGCTGCCACCAGCGCTTGTGGTTCTGGTCGGTGGTGTACATGTACTCGGCGCCGATGGTGCCGCAGTACGTTTCGCGCAAGGCATTGAGCAGGTCGCGCAGCGACATGGTCTCCTTGCCGAAGAAGGTGTTGCTGGTGTTGAACACCGTCTCGAGGTCGGCATCGGTGAAGCCGTAGAACGAGGGCTCGAGTTCCGGAATGGCCGGGCGCTCGGCGCGCTTGAGGGGGTCCAGGTCGGCCCAGCGGGCGCCGACGTTGCGATAAGCCGCAATCAGCTGCTGGACAGCGGTGCGCTTGCGGCCGAGCTCGGAATCCGCGCCGCTGGCCTGCACGACCTTGGTGGTGCCTTGCTTCGCGCGTTCGGCAAAGGCGTTGATCACCGGCTGGTGCGGGACGTCCCTGGTGTTGGAGCCATCGGCTGCGGGCACGTTCTGCAGGGCGTCGAAATACGAACGCCAGTTGTCAGGCACGCTGCCGGGATTGGAGAGGTAGTTTTCGTACATCTCTTCGACATAGGGCGCATTGCCACCGAAGAGGTACGTGTTGCCCTGGTACGCGGCATACGCCGTGGGCTTGGAGGAATCGCTCATGATCCGCTGACCTTCGCTTCCCTGAAGGAAGCACTAGCTGGTTAAGAAACCTTCCGCGACACGGCTGAACCGGTTGGCGGATGCGACTGTGGCTGGGGAAGGGCCTGAGTACCTTCGCATTGTGCCACGTCAAACATATGACGGCGCGGCGCGGCTTCGCAAGGCCCGGTTTGCTCACTCAGGCCGAAGAAACCAGCTGCCTGATCTGCTGCAGCGTGGCGGGGTCGTCGATGGTGGTCAGGTCGCCCGGATCGCGCTGCTCGCACACGGCCTGGATGGCGCGCCGCAGCAGCTTGCCGCTGCGGGTCTTGGGCAGGCCCGAGACGAAGCGCACCCGGGCAGGCCGCGCCAAGGCGCCGAGCTGGTCGGCCACCACCTTCATGATCTCGCCTTCGAGCCTCAGCGCCGCGTCGGCATCGGTCACGGCGATGCCGTCCTTCGGCACCACGAAAGCCATCGCCACCTGGCCCTTGAGCGCATCGGCCACGCCCACCACCGCGACCTCGGCCACGTTGGCGTGGCCCGAGATGCTCTCCTCGATCTCGCGGGTGCCCAGTCGGTGGCCGGCCACGTTGATCACGTCGTCGGTACGCCCGAGGATGTAGAAATAGCCGTCCTCGTCGCGAATGCCCCAGTCGAAGGTCGAATAGACCATCTTGCCGGGCACGCTCTTCCAGTAGGTGCTGACGAAGCGCGCGTCGTCCTTCCACACGGTCTGCATGAAGCCGGGCGGGGTCGGGCCTTCGACCACGACCACGCCCTTTTCATTGGGGGCGGTCAGTTCCTCGCCGGTCGATTCGTGCAATATCTTGATGCGGTAGCCGTACATCGGAACGCCGGGGCTGCCGAATTTGCTGGGCTTGGCCTCGACGCCGTTGGCAATGGTGATCATCGGCCAGCCCGATTCGGTCTGCCAGTAGTTGTCGATGATCGGCACGCCCAGGCCCTCGCTGATCCAGCGCGCGGTGGGCTCGTCGAGCGGCTCGCCCGCCAGGAACAGCGCCCGCAGGCTCGACAGGTCGTATTTCTTCAGCAGCGCCGGGTCCTGCTTCTTGAGCACGCGCACCGCCGTGGGCGCGCTGAACATCACCGTCACCTTGTACTTCTCGACCAGGCGCCACCAGATGCCGCCGTCCGGCTGCCGGTCGATGCCTTGCGTGGGCAAGCCCTCGTACATGAGGGTGGCCATGCCGGCGATCAGCGGACCGTAGACGATGTAGCTGTGGCCCACCACCCAGCCGATGTCGCTGGTCGAGAAATAGGTTTCGCCGGCGCGGCCGTCGAAGATGTGCTTCATGCTCGCGGCCAGCGCCACGGCGTAGCCGCCGACGTCGCGCTGCACGCCCTTGGGCTTGCCGGTGGTGCCGCTGGTGTAGATGGTGTAGCTGATGTCGGTGGCGGCCAGCCAGGTGCAGGGCACCTGGGCGTCGAGGTGCTTCTGCCGCAATTCGGCCGCCAGGTGGTCGCGGCCGGCCGTCAGCTCCATGGGTGCGAGGCCGCGGTCGGTGAGCAGCACCGCGGCCGGCTTGTACTTCGACAGCCGGATCGCCTCGTCGAGCAGCGGCTTGTACGCAATGACCTTGCCGCCGCGCGAGCCGGCGTCGGCGCTCACCACCACCTTGGGCTCGGCGTCCTCGATGCGCGTGGCCAGCGAGCCGCTCGCGAATCCGCCGAACACCACGCAGTGGATCGCGCCGATGCGTGCGCAGGCCAGCATCGCGAAGGCGGCCTCGGGAATCATCGGCATGTAGATGAGCACGCGGTCGCCCTTCCCCACGCCCAGCTCCATCAGGCTGGCGGCGGTGCGCTGCACCTCGGCGTGCAGTTCGCTGAAGCTGTAGCTCTTTTCAACGCCGGTTTCGGTGGAAACAAAGATCAGCGCGGGCTGATCGCCGCGCGCGGCCAGGTGCCGGTCGACCGCGTTGTGGCACAGGTTGGTGGTGCCGCCCACGAACCAGCGCGCAAAAGGCGGTTGGCTGGCGTCGAGGATCTGCTCGGCGGGGGCTTGCCAGTCGATCAGCTTCGCCTGCTCGGCCCAGAAGGCCTCGGGCGCATCGACGGACTGGCGGTAGAACTCTTCGTAGCGGCTCATCTGGATTTGTCTCCGTTTATTCGTTCGGCCCTGGCGGCATCGCCAAAACTGAATTCATAATTATGGAGACCGATCTTGCAGCAAGCTGACGGCCGGAACAATCCGGCCGAGCCCTTGCGGTGCGCCGCCGGTTGCGGCTATCGGACCAGGGTGAGCAGCTCAGAGAACGCGGGGTGCTCCGCGGTGCGCAGCCATTCGAAGCCGACCATCTCGGTCGTCACGAGCTCGGCCCCGGCGCCGGCCAGCCGGTCGAAGGCGGCGTCGCGGTTGCGCTCGGTGCGCGAGCTGCAGGCGTCGGTGACGACCCAGACTTCGAACTCGTCCTCCAGCAGGTCGAGCGCGGTCTGCAGCAGGCAAACATGGGCTTCGCAGCCGGCGATCACGATGGAATTGCGCTCTTCGGCAGCCGCCGCGGGCTTCTGCAGGTGCTTGGGCAGGCTGCGGGCATTGCCCTGCGGCGCCTTCGCCGGCACGCGCAGCCATTCGCCGAGCCCCTCTTCCACGCCGCTGAAGTGCATCTTCGACAGGGTGCGCTGGCACAGCGCGCGGATGTCGGGCAGGTTCTCGCCCAGCTTGGAAGGGTTGTGCTCGGTGCCCCACACCGGCAGCTGGAACAGCTGGGCCATCTTGCCGAGCCGCACTGCGTTCTGCGCGACCGCTTCGCCCTCGAAGATCGACGGCATCAGCCGCGCCTGGTAGTCGACCAGGACGAGTTGGGAAAGCGAGGCATCGAGCAGCATGAACCGGTTCTTTCATTCAGATGGAATTGATGGGGCCAGACCGTACCACCGAAACGGCGCGTATCTCTCTAGACTCCGGGCGGATGCGGATCTTCTTTTCGGCCCGGCGCCATTTGCCGATTCTGGCCCTTGGCGCGGCGCTGGTGGTGACCGGATGCGGTGGCCTGCGCACCGCCAAGGCGCCGCTGGACCGCGCGCTCGAGAAGAGCAGCTGCACGCCGAATGCCGACACGCTGATCGTGATGCTGCCCGGCGCGTACTCGCACCCCGACGAATTCGAGCGCGAAGGCTTCGTCAAGGCGCTGAACGACAACAGGCTCGCGGTGGACGTGATGCGGGTCGACGCGCACCTGGGCTACTACGACGCCAGGACCATCCTCGAGCGCCTGAGCCAGGACGTGATGGTGCCGGCGCGCAGCCAGGGCTACAAGGCCATCTGGATCGTCGGCATCTCGGTCGGCGGCTTCGGCGGACTGCTCTACGCGCAGACCCATCCCGGCGAGCTTGCGGGCCTCGTGGCCATTGCGCCCTATCTCGGGGAACGCGCGCTCGGCACCGACATCGCCAATGCCGGCGGCCTCGCCCGCTGGACCGGTCCGCTGGGCGATCCGCCGGGCAGCGACCCGCAAATACCGAACGAAACCCAGCTGTGGCAGTGGCTGCGCGGCTACGTCGGCGCCACCGCCACCTTCGGCGCGCGGCCGCCGCTTTACCTGGGCTATGGCGTCGACGACCGCTTTGCCTTCAGCCATCGGCTGCTGGCGGCCGCGCTGCCCGCCAACCGCGTCTTCACGACCGAAGGCGGCCACGACTGGCCCGAGTGGACGCGGCTCTGGCGCCGCATGCTGCCGACCTTGCCGCTGCCGGGCTGCCCCGGCTGAGGACTGAAGGCCCGCCTCAGTTCGGCCGCAGGCGCAGCAGTTTGCCGTCGGATTCGTCGGTCAGCACGTAGAGCAGGCCGTCCGGCCCCTGCTTCACATCGCGAATGCGGGCCCGGTCGTCGGCCAGCAGCTTGTGCTCGGCCACCACCTTGCCGTCCTTCAGCTCGATGCGGTCGAGATAGCCGAACTTGAGCGAGCCCACGAACAGGTTGCCCTTCCATGCCGCGCCGTAGCGGTCGCTGGTGAGGAAAGCCATGCCCGAGGGCGCGATCGACGGCACCCAGTAGTGCAGCGGCTGTTCCATGCCGTCCCTCGCCGTGATGCCCTCGCCGATCTTTCCGCCGCCGTAGTTCTCGCCGTAGGTGATCACCGGCCAGCCGTAGTTGCGGCCGGCTTGCGGGATATTGATTTCGTCGCCGCCCTGCGGGCCGTGCTCGGTCATCCAAAGGCGGCCATCGGGCCCGAGCGCCGCGCCCTGTCCGTTGCGGTGGCCATAGCTCCAGATCTCGGGCAGCGCACCCGCCCGGCCGACGAAGGGGTTGTCCTTGGGCGCCGAGCCGTCCTTGGCGATGCGCACCACCTTGCCCAGGTGGTTGTCGAGCTTCTGCGCATCTTCCTTGCGGCTGAACCGGTCGCCCAGCGTGAGAAACAGCGTGCCGTCGCGCGCCTCGACGATGCGGCAGCCGAAATGGTTGCGGCTGGCCACCTTGGGCTGCTGGCTGAAGATGATTTTGAGGTTCTCCAGCCGCGTGCCGTCGGCCGAAAGCTGCGTGCTGGCCAGTGCCGTGCCGTTGCCCGAACCACCACCGGCTGCGGGTTCCGAGAAGCAGAAATACAGTGTGCGGTTCTTGTCGAAGCCCGAATCGGCCAGCACGTCGAGCAAGCCGCCCTGGCCGCCGGCCGCGATGGGGGGCAGGCCAGTGATGGGCGCGCCGATCTTGCCGTCCGCAGCGATCAGCCGCAACCGTCCGGCCCGCTCCGTGACCACGAAACGGCCGCCCGGCAGAAAAGCCACCCCCCATGGGTTCTCGAGGCCGGTCGAAATGGTTTCCGGCCGTATCTGCGCCATGGCGGCACCCCAGACGGCCAAGCCCGCCACAATGGCCACCCTTCCTAGGAGGCGCCCAGCTTCCTGAATTCGCAGGTTCATGTCTTTTCCGGGTAGTTGGCGCGATCTTGACGCGAAATGCAGGCCGAATCCAGGCTGTTTGCCTCTTCAATGCGAGTACAAAAGTTCGCTTTCGGCCAATCACTTATGGTTCATAAAGATCAGTCGTTACATTTTTTCTTCGATCGAATCGAAAAAAATCAAACAAATCAAAGACTTGAAGATACATTCGCCAATTCGGATGAGATTGACATAACCGGGCGTCATCAATATCCTACGCGCCATGCGTTTTTTCGTCCTACCCGCGTCCCTCCTGTTTGCCGTCGCAGTCCAAGCCGCCCCCCAACAGGATCGAACCGATGACGAACTGGCCCGGCTGCTGGCGGACAAGGGCATCATCGGCCAACTCAGGCAGGTCCGCCAAACCGTCGCTGAACGAACCTCCGACCTGGTGGTGACCGCCATCGGCTTCCTCGGTGTTCCCTATCGCCGCGGCGGCAACTCGGCCGAATCCGGCTTCGACTGCAGCGGTTTCGTTCGCGCGATGTACAACCAGACGCTCGGCCACGTGCTCCCGCGCCGCGCCGAAGAACAGGCCGCCGCCACCGAGAAGATCGATCCCAGCCAGCTCAAGCCCGGCGACCTCGTCTTCTTCAACACCATGCGCCGCGCCTTCAGCCATGTCGGCATCTATGTGGGCGAAGGCAAGTTCATCCACTCGCCGCGCACCGGTGCCCAGGTCCGTGTGGAAGACATGAACGGCAGCTACTGGAGCCGCCGCTTCGACGGCGCACGCCGCGTGCTCGGTGGCGCCCAGAACGACGAGATCAAGGCCGCGGCAACTGCGGCAACCCACACCGGCAACTGAGCCTTCCCTCCCAAATCCCGCGTCCTCCATCAGGACGAAAAAAATCCCGCCGCGGCGGGATTTTTTGTGGCCGGTCGAAGCTCGCCGGTCAGGCCGCCTTCTTGGCCGGCGGCAGGTCGGTACAGGTCCCGTGCGCCACCTCGGCCGCCATGCCGATGCTCTCGCCCAGCGTCGGATGCGGGTGGATGGTCTTGCCGATGTCGATCTCGTCGGCGCCCATCTCGATGGCCAGCGCAATCTCCCCGATCATGTCGCCGGCATGCGTGCCGACGATGCCGCCCCCCAGGATGCGGTGCGTCTGGGCGTCGAACAGCAGCTTGGTGAAGCCTTCGTCGCGGCCGTTGGCGATGGCGCGGCCCGAAGCGGTCCACGGGAAATGGCCCTTCTTGATCTTGATGCCTTCGGCCTTGGCCTGGTCTTCGGTGAGACCCACCCACGCCACCTCGGGGTCGGTGTAGGCCACGCTCGGAATCACGCGGGCGTTGAAGGCGGCGCTCGACAGCTCCTTGTCGCCCTTTTGCTCGCCGGCAATCACCTCGGCCGCCACATGCGCCTCGTGCACCGCCTTGTGCGCCAGCATCGGCTGGCCGACGATGTCGCCAATGGCGAAGATGTGCGGGACGTTGGTGCGCATCTGGATGTCGACCGGAATGAAGCCGCGATCGCTCACCGCGACGCCGGCCTTCTCGGCGCCGATCTTCTTGCCGTTCGGGCTGCGGCCCACGGCCTGCAGCACCAGGTCGTAGACCTGCGGCTCCTTGGGTGCCTGCTCGCCCTCGAAGGTCACCTTGATGCCCTCCTTCGTGGCCTCGGCGCCCACCGTCTTGGTCTTGAGCATGATGTTGTCGAAGCGCGGCGCGTTCATCTTCTGCCAGACCTTCACGAGGTCGCGGTCGGCGCCCTGCATCAGGCCGTCGAGCATCTCGACCACGTCCAGGCGCGCGCCCAGCGTGGAATACACCGTGCCCATTTCGAGGCCGATGATGCCGCCGCCCAGGACCAGCATGCGCTTGGGGTCGGTGCCCATCTCGAGCGCACCGGTGGAATCGACCACGCGCGGGTCCTTCGGCATGAACGGCAGGCTCACGGACTGCGAACCGGCCGCGATGATCGCATTGCGGAACTTGACGGTCTGCTTCCTGCCGGTGGTGTCCCAGCTGGTGCCCGAGGTTTCTTCCACCTCCAGGTGGTACGGATCGATGAAGTTGCCGACGCCGCGCAGCACCGTCACCTTGCGCATCTTGGCCATGGCCGTAAGGCCGCCGGTGAGCTTGCCCACCACCTTGTTCTTGTGGCCGAGCAGCTTGGCACGGTCGACCGTGGGCGCGGCAAAGCTCACGCCGAGGTCGGCGAAGTGCTTGACCTCGTCCATGACCGAGGCGACGTGCAGCAGCGCCTTCGAGGGAATGCAGCCGACGTTCAGGCACACGCCGCCGAGCGTGGCGTAGCGCTCGATCAGCACGACCTTGAGGCCCAGGTCGGCCGCGCGGAAAGCCGCCGAGTAGCCGCCGGGGCCGGCGCCGAGCACGATCACGTCGCATTCGACGTCGACCTTGCCGCCGTAGCTGGAGGCCGCGGGCGCCGCTGCCGGGGCTGCGGCCGGAGCGGCAGCCTTGGGCGCAGGAGCCGCCGAGGCGGGTGCAGGCGCGGCCGCTGCCGGTGCAGGCGCCGCGGCACCGTCCACCTCGAGCGTCAGCACCACGGAGCCTTCCTTGACCTTGTCGCCCACCTTGACGGCAAGCGCCTTCACCACGCCGGCCGCCGACGACGGAATTTCCATCGAGGCCTTGTCCGATTCGACCGTGATCAGCGACTGCTCGGCCTTGACCGTGTCGCCGACGTTGACCAGCACCTCGATCACCGCGACTTCGTCGAAGTCGCCGATGTCGGGCACCTTGATTTGTTGTTCGCTCATTTGGACACTTTCAGTTTGAGTGTGAGAACGTCGACCGGTGGGGCCGAATTGCGATCGAATTCGCAGGCGGCGGCGATGCCCGCCTCCGCCACGTCGCGCGAAGTGCGCGACTTGATGTCATAGGCCGCGTGCATGGCGCCGAGCGCAAAGCTGCGTCCCGAGCCGATGCTCCAGAACTGCTTGAACTCGAACACCTCGCGGTAGCTGTAGATGCCGTAGATGCCGCTCTGGTTGGCCATCAGCATCGTGAACTGGCTCGACTCGTAGGGCTCGTGCTCGTCTTCCTTGGTCTGCATGAAGAACGCGTCCTTCAGCACCGGATGCAGCAGCGTGAAGGTGCGGAAGATCTCGTGCTTGCTGCCAAACAGCAGCGCCTCGCGCGGCTGCGCGGCCAGCGCATGCTGCAGCACCAGGAAGTGCGCGGCGGCGCCGGCCACGGCAAACAGGCTCTGCCCCGCCGCGTCCTCGACGGTGAAGATCTTCTGGTTTGCCTCGGCGCGGTGCGAGAGCCGCGTGTCGCCGAAGGTCACCAGCGAATCCGCCGCCATCGTGACCTGGCCGCCTTTGCGGACGGCCACTACCGTGGTCATAGCAGGATTCGGCGATAGTCCGCGAGCACCTGGCCCAGGTAGGCGTTGAAGCGCGCAGCCAGGGCACCATCGATCACGCGGTGGTCGTACGACAGCGACAGCGGCAGCGTGAGGCGCGGCACGAACTGCTTGCCGTCCCACACCGGCTTCATCTGGCCCTTGGAGAGACCGAGGATGGCCACTTCGGGGGCGTTGATGATGGGCGTGAAGTGCGTGCCGCCGATGCCGCCGAGCGAGCTGATCGACATGCAGCCGCCCTGCATGTCGGCCGAGCCGAGCTTGCCGTCGCGCGCCTTCTTGGCGAGTTCGCCCATTTCCTGGCTGATCTGCAGGATGCCCTTCTTGTCGGCATCCTTGAGCACCGGCACCACGAGCCCGTTGGGCGTGTCGGCCGCGAAGCCGATGTGGAAGTACTGCTTGTAGACCAGCTGGTCGCCGTCGAGGCTGGCGTTGAAGTCGGGGAATTTCTTCAGCGCCGCCACCACCGCCTTGATCACGAAGGCCAGCATCGTGACCTTGATGCCCGACTTCTCGTTCTCCTTGTTGGTGGAGACGCGGAAGGCCTCCAGCTCGGTGATGTCGGCCTCGTCGTTGTTGGTGACGTGCGGAATCATCACCCAGTTGCGGTGCAGGTTGGCGCCGCTGAGCTTCTTGATGCGAGACAGGTCCTTGCGCTCGACCGCGCCGAACTTCGTGAAGTCGACCTTGGGCCAGGGAATGAGGCCCAGTGCAGCGCCATCCGCGCTGCCGCCGCCAGCCGGCGCCTTGGCGGCCGATGCCTTGGTGCTGGCCTGGCCGCTCATCACGGCCTTGGTGAAGCCCTGGACGTCTTCCTGCGTGATGCGGCCCTTGGGACCGGAGCCCTTGACCTCCTCGAGCGGCACGCCGAGCTCGCGTGCGAACTTGCGCACCGAGGGCGAGGCATGCGGCAGGTTGCCGGTGGGCGCGACCGTCGGCTCATGCGGCGCGGCTGCGGCAGCAGCCGGGCTTGCAGCCGGTGCCGGCGATGCGGCGGCCGGCGCGGGTGCACTGGCGGTTGCCGCAGCGGGCGCGGCTGCAGCAGCCTGCGCAGGCGCCGGTGCCGCGGCACTTGCCGAGCCTTCCAATATCGCGATCAGGTCGCCGATGTTGACCGTGTCGCCCACCTTGACCTTGAGCTCCTTGAGCACGCCGGCCGCCGACGATGGAATCTCCATCGAGGCCTTGTCCGACTCCACCGTGATCAGCGACTGGTCAGCCGCGATCGCGTCGCCGGGCTTCACCAGCAGCTCGATGACCGCAACGTCCTTGAAGTCGCCGATGTCGGGCACCTTGACTTCGACCGGGCCCGAGGCCGCAGGCGCGGCAGCCGGTGCAGGCGCCGCAGCTGCGGGTGCCGGGGCGGCGGCCGCCGCAGGGGCCGGGGCCGCTGCGGGCGCCGGTGCGGCGGCGGCACCATCGGCCTCCAGCACGAGCACCACCGAGCCCTCCTTCACCTTGCTGCCGACCTCGACCTTCAGTTCCTTGACCACACCGGCAGTCGACGACGGGATCTCCATCGACGCCTTGTCCGATTCCACGGTGATGAGCGACTGCTCGGCCTTGACCGTGTCGCCCACCTTCACGAGCACCTCGATCACCGCGACTTCATCGAAATCGCCGATGTCCGGCACCTTGACTTCCACTGCTGCCATATTGTTCGTCTCCCGCCGTGAGGCGCCGTTCGTTCGTTGGTTGTTGCTTATTGATGTTCAGGCGTAAAGCGGGTTGACCTTGTCGACATTGATGCCGTACTTCTTGATCGCCTCGACCACCTTGGCTACCGGCACCGTGCCATCTTCGCTCAAAGCCTTGAGCGCGGCCACCACGATGTAGTGGCGGTTGATCTCGAAGTGCTCGCGCAGCTTGTTGCGGAAGTCGCTGCGGCCGAAGCCGTCGGTGCCCAGCACCTTGTAGTTGCGGCCCTTCGGGATGAAGGGGCGGATCTGCTCGGCGTAGGCCTTCATGTAGTCGGTCGATGCCACCACCGGTCCGGTCGTGGGTGCCAGTTGCTCGGCCACGAAGGGCACGCGCGGCGCCTGGTCCGGGTGCAGCAGGTTCCAGCGGTCGGCGTCCTGGCCGTCGCGCGTCAGCTCGTTGAAGCTCGGGCAGCTCCACACCGAGGCCGAAACGCCCCAGTCCTTCTCGAGCAGCTCCTGCGCCGCGAAGCTTTCGCGCAGGATCGTGCCGCTGCCCAGCAGCTGCACGGTGGGCGACTTGGCCTTCAGCGCCGGGCCCTGCCTGGACAGGTACATGCCCTTGATGATCTGCTCCTCGGTGCCGGGCTGCAGGCCGGGCATCGGGTAGTTCTCGTTGAGCAGCGTGAGGTAGTAGTAGACGTTGTCCTGCTTCTCGACCATGCGCTTCAAGCCATGGTGCAGGATCACGCCCACTTCGTGCGCGAAGGTCGGGTCGTAGCTCACGCAGTTGGGGATGGTGTTGGCCAGGATGTGGCTGTGGCCGTCTTCGTGCTGCAGGCCTTCGCCGTTGAGCGTGGTGCGCCCCGAGGTGCCGCCCAGCAGGAAGCCGCGCGCCTGCATGTCGCCGGCCGCCCAGGCCAGGTCGCCGATGCGCTGGAAGCCGAACATCGAGTAGTACACGTAGAACGGCACCATGATGCGGTTGTTCGTGCTGTACGACGTGGCCGCCGCGATCCAGCTCGACATGCCGCCGGCTTCGTTGATGCCTTCCTGCAGGATCTGGCCGGCCTTGTCTTCCTTGTAGTACATGACCTGGTCCTTGTCGACCGGGGTGTACTGCTGGCCAGCGGGGTTGTAGATGCCGATCTGGCGGAACAACCCTTCCATGCCGAAGGTGCGCGCCTCGTCCACCAGGATGGGCACCACGCGCGGACCCAGCGCCTTGTCGCGCAGGAGCTGCGTGAGGAAGCGCACGTAGGCCTGCGTGGTGGAGATCTCGCGGCCCTCCGCCGTGGGTTCCATCACCGACTTGAAGGTGTCCAGCGAGGGAACCGTGAAGCTCTCGTCGGCCTTGGTGCGGCGGTGCGGCAGGTAGCCGCCCAGGGCCTTGCGGCGCTCGTGCAGGTACTTCATTTCCGGCGTGTCGTCGGCCGGCTTGTAGAACGGCAGGTCGGCGATCTTGCTGTCCGGGATCGGGATGTTGAAGCGGTCGCGGAAGGCCATGATGTCCTCATCGCTGAGCTTCTTGGTCTGGTGGACGTTGTTCTTGCCCTCGCCGATCTTGCCCATGCCGAAGCCCTTGACCGTCTTGATCAGGAGCACCGTGGGCTGGCCCTTGTGCTTCACGGCCGCGTCGAAGGCCGCGTAGACCTTCTGCGAGTCGTGGCCGCCGCGGCGCAGCTGCCAGATGTCGTCGTCGCTCATCTTGGAGACCATCTCGAGCGTGCGCGGATCGCGGCCGAAGAAGTGCTTGCGGACGTAGGCGCCGTCGTTGGCCTTGAAGGCCTGGTAGTCGCCGTCGTTGGTCTCCATCATGATCTTGCGCAGCGCACCTTCCTTGTCGCGCGCCAGCAGCGGGTCCCAGCTGCTGCCCCAGATCAGCTTGATGACGTTCCAGCCCGAACCGCGGAATTCGCCTTCGAGTTCCTGGATGATCTTGCCGTTGCCGCGCACCGGGCCGTCCAGGCGCTGCAGGTTGCAGTTGATGACGAAGATCAGGTTGTCCAGGCCTTCGCGCGCGGCCAGGCCGATGGCGCCCAGCGATTCGACTTCGTCCATTTCGCCGTCGCCGCAGAACACCCAGACCTTGCGGTTCTCGGTGTTGGCAATGCCGCGGGCGTGCAGGTATTTCAGGAAGCGGGCCTGGTAGATGGCCATCAGCGGGCCGAGGCCCATCGAGACGGTCGGGAATTGCCAGAACTCGGGCATCAGCTTGGGATGCGGGTAGCTGGAAAGGCCCTTGCCGTCGACTTCCTGGCGGAAATTGAGCAGCTGCTCTTCGCTCAGTCGGCCTTCGAGGTAGGCGCGGGCATAGATGCCGGGCGAGACGTGGCCCTGGATGTAGAGGCAGTCGCCGCCGTGGTTTTCGCTCTCGGCGTGCCAGAAGTGGTTGAAGCCGGCGCCGAACATGTTCGCCAGCGAGGCGAAGGAGCCGATGTGGCCGCCGAGGTCGCCGCCTTCGGCCGGGTGGTGGCGGTTGGCCTTGACCACCATCGCCATGGCGTTCCAGCGCATGTAGGCGCGCAGGCGCTCCTCGATCTCGAGGTTGCCGGGGCAGCGCTCTTCCTGGTCGGGCTCGATGGTGTTGACGTAGGCCGTGTTGGCGGAGAACGGCTTGTCGATGCTGTGCTGCCGCGCATGTTCGAGCAGCTGCTCGAGAAGGAAGTGGGCCCGTTCAGGTCCCTCGCTTTGGATGACGGAGGACAGTGCATCCATCCATTCACGGGTTTCCTGGGCGTCCGCGTCGTTCGCGGCCGAGCCGAACAGGTTCTCGGGATTTGCCGACATGCTTGTCTCTCCTTTAGGGCTGTGGCTGTAATTTAGTGCGCTCTTCGATCACCGCGCGGAAGTTTCTCATAGAAATGCTTCCATTTCAAATAGTGCATGCTGATTTCTTAATGTGATATTTTGGAAACAAAGTCGTCCGCGTCGGAATCAATGGCACTGCGGCCCTGCTCTCCTTGGCGCAGAGGCCATCACCTAAACTCGCAGGATGCCTTTTTCCTCTCCGCTGGCGGTTGCCCGCAGCGCCGTGAATGCGTCTCCGCTCTCGTGGTGGCGCCGCTGGTGGCGCCAGCAAACGCCGGTGCTGCAAGACGCGGTCGCCATGCTGGCGCCGATTGCGGCGGTGCTGCTGTTCCTGGCGGCCATCGTGTCGGCGTTCTGGTACCTGCGCACCGAGGAAGTCGAGCGCGAGCAGGAATCCGTGCGGCGCGACGTCGAATACGCGCAGCAGCGCATGCGCCTGCGCCTGCTCGAGCGCCAGGAACAGCTGATGCGCATCGCGCGCGACGCCTCCAACCGCGAGATCGACCCGATCGAATTCGCGAGCCGCGCGGAATCGCTCGTGAGCCAGTTCCCCGAGCTGCAGACCGTCACCTGGATCGACGACCGGCGCCGCTTCAAGGCCGGCTATTCGGCGCCGAGCGTGCATCCCGCGCAGCAGCACCTGATCGGCGACGTGCTGCGCCCGGGCGACGTGGAGAGCAACTACGCCCTGGCCCGCGAGCTGCGCCAGCCGGTTTTCTCCCAGCCGGTGGCGGGCAGCGATCCCGCGGCGATGCTGCAGCTGCACATTCCGCTCTTCGACCAGGGCCTGTTCGCGGGCGTGGTGCTGGGCGAGTTTTCGGTCGACGGCCTGCTGCGCTACGGCATGCCCTCGGAAGTGCAGGCGCGCTATGCGGTCTCGCTGCTCGACGCCAAGGGCAACGTGCTCGCGGGCAATACGGCCAACCTGAGGGAAGGCGGCACGCGGCTCCTCCCCTGGCCCGAAAGAACCAATGAGTACGAAGTGCCGGTGTCGCCCGTCGGCAACGCACTGGTCTTGCGCGCCCAGGCCTACCGGACCTCGCAGGGGGTGGTCGGCAACGGCCTGTTCTGGCTGGTCTGCGCGCTCAGCGTGCTGACCAGCTGGATGCTGATCGGCACCTGGCGCCACACCCGGCGGCGCCAGCAGGCCCAGCAACGGCTGGTTGCCGAGACCAACTTCCGCCGCGCGATGGAAAACTCCATGCTCACCGGCATGCGCGTGCTCGACCTGCAGGGCCGCATCACCTACGTGAACGCCGCCTTCTGCGCAATGACGGGCTGGAGCGAAGCCGAGCTGGTGGGCCAGTCGCCGCCGTTCCCCTATTGGCTGGAGTCGGACCGCGAAGTGATGAACGAGCGGCTCGAGGAAGAACTGCACGGCCGCGCCCTGCCCGGCGGCTTCCAGGTGCGCGTGAAGCGCAAGAACGGCAGCGTGTTCAACGCCCGGCTCTATGTGTCGCCGCTGATCGACGCGCGCGGCCACCAGACCGGCTGGATGACGTCGATGACCGACATCACCGAACCCACGCGCATCCGCGAGCAGCTGTCGGCTTCCTACGAGCGCTTCACCACGGTGCTGGAGGCGCTCGACGCCGCCGTGTCGGTTGCGCCCATCGGCAGCGAGGAACTGCTGTTCGCAAACAAGCTGTACCGGCTCTGGTTCGGCTCCGACACCGTGGGCCACCTGGGCATGGTGGCGCAGGCCGGCGTGCCCACCTCCAATGCGCACGACGAGGGCCTGGACGACGTCGACCCCTACGCCGGCCTGCCGATCGACACCCTGACCGCCGCCCAGGCTGCCAACAACGAGATCTTCGTGCCGCACCTGGGCAAGTGGCTCGAAGTGCGCTCGCGCTACCTCACCTGGGTCGACGGCCGGCTGGCCCAGCTGGTGATCGCCACCGACATCACGCCGCGGCGCGACGCCGAGGAGCAGGCCGCCGCGCAGGCCGACCGCGCACAGGCCGCGAGCCGCCTGATCACGATGGGCGAGATGGCCTCCAGCGTGGCGCACGAGCTCAACCAGCCGCTGACGGCCATCACCAACTACTGCAACGGCATGATGTCGCGCATCAAGGGGCAGGCCATCGACACCGAGGCGCTGCTCGCGGCACTGGAGAAAACCTCCAAGCAGGCGCAGCGCGCGGGGCAGATCATCCAGCGCATCCGCTCGTTCGTGAAGCGCAGCGAGCCCAACCGCACCGCCGCCGACGTGTCGACCATGGTCAGCGAGGCGGTCGAGCTCGCGGGCATCGAGCTGCGGCGGCGCAACGTGCGGCTCAACCACTACGTGGCCGCGCGGCTGCCGGTGGTGCAGGTGGACCCGATCCTGATCGAGCAGGTGATGGTCAACCTGCTGAAGAACGCGGCCGAGTCCATCGACATTGCCGAGCGGCCGCTCGCCCGCCGCAGCGTCGAGCTGCGCGTGCTGCCCAAGGTGATCGAGGGCCACAACGCCATCGAGTTCTCGGTGCAGGACACCGGCAAGGGCCTGGCCCCCGAGGTGATGGACCGCCTGTACGAGGCCTTCTTCTCCACCAAGCCGGAGGGCATGGGCATCGGGCTGAACCTCTGCCGCACCATCGTGGAGTCCCACCGCGGCCGGATGCAGGCGGAGAACATCTACAATGGTCCGGATGTGATCGGATGCCGTTTTTCCTTCTGGATTCCGGTGTTGGACGCTCCCAGTTCCGTAGCAAGCGACGAGGCAAAGGTACCTGCATGAGTTTGATTCCGAAGAAGGGCACTGTCTATGTCGTCGACGACGACGAAGCCGTGCGAGATTCGCTGCAATGGCTGCTCGAAGGCAAGGACTACCGGGTTCGCTGCTTCGATTCGGCCGAGTCCTTCCTCTCCCGATACGACCCGCGCGAAGTCGCCTGTCTGATCGTCGACATCCGCATGGCCGGCATGACCGGCCTCGAACTGCAGGACCGGCTGATCGAACGGCGCTCCCCGCTGCCCATCGTGGTGATCACCGGCCACGGCGACGTGCCGATGGCGGTCGACAGCATGAAGAAGGGCGCGATGGATTTCATCCAGAAGCCGTTCAACGACGAGGAACTCGTCACGCTGGTCGAGCGCATGCTCGAGCACGCGCGCGGCGCCTTCACGCAGCACCAGCAGTCGGCCAGCCGCGATGCGCTGCTGTCCAAGCTCACCGGCCGCGAGGCCCAGGTGCTCGAGCGCATCGTCGCCGGCCGCCTGAACAAGCAGATTGCCGACGACCTGGGCATCAGCATCAAGACGGTCGAGGCGCACCGCGCCAACATCATGGAAAAGCTCAACGCCAACACCGTGGCCGATCTGCTCAAGATCGCACTCGGGCAGGCGGCACCGGCCGCCAAAGCCTGAAATGGGCCCCCACGCTCATCACTTCGTGTATTCGCTGCCCCCCGAGGGGGCGCAGGCCTCCCTTGGGGCGGCCCGGCGAGAGGCCTGAGCTAACCCCCCGATAGCAATGAATGACTCCCACGCCTGCGCAAGCGGGCGTTTTTACTTGGAAAATCGAAACCGATGACCGCCCAACTGATCGACGGCAACGCCCTCGCCAAAACCATTCGCGCCGAGGTTGCCGGCCGCACCGCCGCACTGAAGGCCAAGGGCGTGGACCCGGCCCTTTCCATCATCCTCGTGGGCAGCGACCCGGCCAGCCAGGTCTACACGAAGCACAAGGTCAACGACAGCACCGAAACCGGCCTTGCGGCCACGCTCGAAACCTATCCTGCCGACATGAGCGAGGCCGCGCTGCTCGACCGCATCCGCGCCCTCAACGACGATCCCAAGGTGCACGGCATCCTGGTTCAGCTGCCGCTGCCCAGGCACATGGACAGCCAGAAGGTCATCGAGACGATCTCGCCCGCCAAGGACGTGGACGGCTTCCACGTGGCCAGCGCCGGTGCGCTCATGACCGGCGCGCCGGGCTTCTGGCCCTGCACGCCGTACGGCTGCATGAAGATGCTCGAATCCATCGGCTATGACCTGCGCGGCAAGCATGCGGTGGTCATCGGCCGCAGCAACATCGTCGGCAAGCCGATGGCCATGATGCTGCTCGCCAAGAGTGCGACCGTGACCATCTGCCACAGCGCCACGCAAGACCTGGCCGCCTTCACGCGCCAGGCCGACGTGATCGTTGCCGCGGTGGGCAAGCGCAACATCCTGACAGCCGGCATGGTGAAGCCCGGCGCGGTCGTGATCGACGTGGGCATGAACCGCAAGGAAGACGGCAAGCTCGCGGGCGACGTCGACTTCGACGGCGTCAAGGAAGTGGCCGGCTGGATCACTCCCGTGCCCGGCGGCGTCGGCCCCATGACGCGCGCCATGCTGCTCGTCAACACCCTTGAAGCCGCAGAACGCGCCGCCAAGTGACTTCCATGGCCATGAAGAACAATCCCCTCCTCGACTTCACCGATCTCCCGCTGTTCGACCGCATCAAGCCCGAACACGTTGCGCCCGCGGTCGACATCCTGCTGGCCGAAGCCGAGGCGGCGCTGCAGGCCGTGACGGCGGCCGATTTTCCCGCCGACTGGAATGCGATCTCCAAGGTGCTCGACGTCGCGTCCGAGCGCTTCAGCCGCGCCTGGGGCGCCGTCGGCCACCTCAACGCCGTGGCCGACACGCCGGAATTGCGCGCCGCCTACAACGAGGCCATGCCGCGCGTGACCGCCTTCTGGACCCGCCTGGGTTCCGACGAGCGCCTCTACGCCAAGTACAAGGCCATCGACGTGGCCACCCTCAACCCCGAGCAGCGCCAGGCGCACAAGAATGCCGTGCGCAACTTCGTGCTGGGCGGCGCGGAACTGCAGGGCGAGGCGAAGAAGCGCTTTGCCGACATCCAGGAGCGCCAGGCCGAGCTGAGCCAGAAGTTCAGCGAGAACGCGCTCGATGCGACCGATGCCTTCTCGTACTACGCGGCGCTGGGCGAGCTCGAGGGCGTGCCCGAAGACGTGGTGAGCGCGGCCCGCGCAGCAGCCGAAGCCGAAGGCAAGCAGGGCTACAAGCTCACGCTCAAGATGCCCTGCTACCTGCCCGTGATGCAGTTCGCCAGGAGCAGCGCGCTGCGCGAAACGCTCTACCGCGCCTACGTCACCCGTGCCAGCGAGCTCGGCGATCCGGCCTTCGACAACACGGCGCTGATCAACGAGATCCTCGCGCTGCGGGAAGAAGAAGCCAAACTGCTCGGCTACAAGAATTTCGGCGAGCTCTCGGTCGTGCCCAAGATGGCCGAGTCGCCCGAGCAGGTGATCAAGTTCCTGCGCGATCTCGCGGCCAAGGCCAAGCCGTACGGCGAACGCGACCTGGCCGACCTGCGCGCCTTCGCCGCGGAACAGTTGGGCATCACCGATCCGCAGGCCTGGGATTGGAGCTACATCGGCGAGAAGCTCAAGGAAGCGCGCTACGCCTTCAGCGAGCAGGAGGTCAAGCAGTACTTCCCGGCGCCCAAGGTGATGGCCGGCCTGTTCAAGATCGTCGAGACGCTGTTCGAGGTTTCGATTCGCCGCGACAGCGCGCCCACCTGGCATCCGAGCGTCGAGGTCTACCGCATCGAGCGGGCCGGGCAGAAGGTCGGCCAGTTCTACCTCGATCCTTCGGCCCGCGCCGCCAAGCGCGGCGGCGCCTGGATGGACGACGTGCGCGCGCGCTGGCTGCGCCCGGACGACGGCGTGCTGCAAACGCCCGTGGCGCAACTCGTGTGCAACTTCGCGAGCGGCGTCGACGGCAAGCCGCCGCTGCTCACGCACGACGACGTGACCACCCTGTTCCACGAATTCGGCCACGGCCTGCATCACATGCTCACGCAGGTGAACGAGCGCGACGTGTCGGGCATCAGCGGCGTCGAGTGGGACGCGGTCGAGTTGCCGAGCCAGTTCATGGAAAACTTCTGCTGGGAGTGGGATGTGCTCAGGCACATGACGGCCCACATCGACACCGGCGAGCCGCTGCCGCGCGCGCTGTTCGACAAGATGACCGCCGCCAAGAACTTCCAGAGCGGCCTGCAGACGCTGCGCCAGATCGAGTTCTCGCTGTTCGACATGCTGCTGCACACCGAGTACCAGGCCGGCGCCGCGCAGCCGGGCGGCGTGCTCGCGCTGCTGGGCAAGGTGCGCGCCGAGGTGGCCGTGATGCCTTCGCCTCCTTTCAGCCGCACGCCGAACACCTTCAGCCACATCTTCTCGGGCGGCTACGCGGCCGGCTACTACAGCTACAAGTGGGCCGAGGTGCTGAGCGCCGACGCCTATGCGGCCTTCGAGGAAACCGTGGGCGCCGACGGCCAGCCGAACATCGAGACCGGCCGCAGGTACCGCCAGGCCATCCTCGAAGCCGGCGGGAGCCGCAGCGCCATGGATTCGTTCAAGGCCTTCCGCGGCCGCGAGCCCCAGCTTGATGCGCTGCTGCGACACCAGGGCATGGCGCAGACCCAGCCCGCTTGATGCGGGCCTGAAGCTTGCGATACTCGGGCGATGCATCCGACCCACAAGAAATCCTCCTTGCATCGCCTGTCCGGCGCCGCCCTGCTGCTCGTCGCCGCGGGGGCGATGGCCCAGCCGATCTACCGCAACGTCGACAAGAACGGCAAGGTCACCTTCTCGGACCGTGCGCCCACCGCGAGCACGGAACCGGCCGCGGCGCCGCAGGCCGGCATCACGGCTCCCGCCAATGCCGGGCTGCCCTACGAGCTGCGGCAGGTGGCGCAGCGCTACCCCGTGACGCTCTACAGCAGCGAGGAATGCGCGCCCTGCGGCACGGCCCGTTCGCTGCTCGTCACGCGCGGCATCCCCTTCGAGGAGCGCACCGTCAAGAGCAACCAGGACGTCGAGGCGCTGCAGCGCCTGAGCAACCAGTCCTCGCTGCCGCTGCTGACGATCGGCTCACAGCAGCTCAAGGGCTACTCGGACGCCGAATGGTCGCAATACCTCGACGCCGCGGGCTATCCGAAGAGCAACAGCCTGCCTGCCGGCTACCGCAATCCGCCGGCCCGGCCGCTGGTGGCGGCGCAGCCGGCGCCCGCTGCACGCGAGCCCGCGCCCGTTGCCCAACCGGCGCCGGCCGCGCCCGCACCGAGCGGTCCGAGCCCGAGCAACCCGGCCGGCATCAAGTTCTGACCCGGCCGGCCGCCGGCCAGGGCTGGCGGCCGTTGGTCCTCAGTCGAACTGCATCGTTCGCACGCCCGCGGGCGTGCCCAGCAGGCACACGTCGGCCTTCTGATGGGCAAACACGCCGACCGTGACCACGCCCGGCCACTGGCTCACCTCGGATTCGAAGGCGAGCGGATCGCTGATCCGCAGCCCCGTCACGTCGACGATGTGCTGGCCGTTGTCCGTCACGAGCGGCAATCCGTCCTTCTCGCGCACCTGCGCGATGCCGCCCATGGCCTCGAACTGCCGCATCACGCGGCGCGCCGCCATCGGAATCACCTCCACCGGCAGCGGAAAGGCGCCGAGCGTATCGACCAGCTTGGATGCATCGGCGATGCAGACGAAGCGCCGCGACTGCGCCGCCACGATCTTCTCGCGCGTGAGCGCCGCGCCGCCGCCCTTCACCATGAAACCGCGGGGGTCGATCTCGTCGGCGCCGTCGATGTAGACGCCGAGTTCGTCGACCTCGTTGCTGTCGAACACCGGGATGCCCAGGGCGCGCAGGCGCTCGGTCGAGGCCACCGAGCTGGACACCGCGCCCTTGATCTGGTCCTTGATGGTGGCCAGCGCGTCGATGAACTTGTTCACCGTGGAGCCCGTGCCCACGCCGACGATTTCACCCTTGGCCACGTAGGCCAGCGCGGCGCGGCCGACCTGGGCCTTGAGTTCGTCCTGGGAGATGGCGCCCGCGCCGTTCGCGGCGCCGGCGGCGGAAGAAGGGGAAACGGGTGCAGTCATCGCGGAGAATCCTTGGCTCATTGAAGTCGAGAATTATCCGATGCCCCTGCTCCCCTCTTCGCTCTACGGCCTGGCCCGGCCCTTTCTGTTCGGCTTCGACCCGGAGCATGCCCACGAACTCACGCTCGACGGGTTGGCCCGCACGCAGAACACGCCGCTGGCCTGCGCCTACGCCGCGCCGCGCGTCGATGATCCGGTCACGCTGGCGGGGCTGGAATTTCCCAACCGCGTCGGCCTGGCCGCTGGCCTCGACAAGAACGCCCGCTGCATCGACGCCTTTGCCGCCATGGGTTTCGGCTTCGTCGAAGTCGGCACGGTCACGCCCAAGGCGCAGCCGGGCAACCCCAAGCCGCGCATGTTCCGCCTGCCCCAGCGCGACGCGCTCATCAACCGGCTCGGGTTCAACAACGAAGGGCTCGATGCCTTTCTTGCCAACGTGCAGAAGGCGCGCTTCCGCAGGAGCGGCAGCGGCGGCAGGAAGCCGATGCGGCTCGGGCTCAACATCGGAAAGAACGCCGCCACGCCCATCGAGAAGGCGGTGGACGACTACCTGGTCTGCCTGGACGGCGTGTACCCGCATGCCGACTACGTGACCATCAACATCTCGAGTCCCAACACCGCCAACCTGCGGACGCTGCAGAGCGACGAGGCACTCGACGCCCTGCTGGGCGCCATCGCCGAGCGCCGCCATGCGCTGGCCGAGCGCAGCCATCGGCGCGTGCCGCTGTTCGTGAAGATCGCTCCCGACCTGGACGAGGGCCAGGTCGCCGTGATCGCCGCCACGTTGCAGCGCCACGGCATGGACGGCGTGATCGCCACCAACACCACGCTGGCGCGCGATGCGGTTGCCGGCCTGCCGCATGCCAACGAAGCAGGCGGGCTCTCGGGCGCCCCCGTGCGCGAGGCGAGCAACCGCGTGGTCTCGCAACTGCGCGCGGCGCTGGGGCCGGCTTTTCCGATCATCGGGGTGGGAGGCATCCTGAGCGCGGCCGATGCCAGGGCCAAGATTGCCGCGGGCGCGGACGTGGTGCAGATCTACACCGGCCTCATCTACCGCGGCCCGGCGCTGGTGCGCGAAGCGGCGCAGGCATTGCTGCAAGGCCGCAGCGCCGCCTGAGCCTCCGCGCTTTTCTCTTTCTCAGCGCATGCGCCAGAGCACTGGCGCAATGAACGCAGCCCAGCGCAGCAGCCGCTTGGGACGGATCACCACCACGGCCACCGCGGCGGCGACGCCGGTGGCCACGGGGTGCTCCCGCGCAATGCGCAATGCCGCAGCTGCCGCCGATTCGTCGGCCGGCGGTGCCTCGGAGGAAGCAGCCGTTGCGCCGGCGGGCCGTGCCGGGCCTGCGCCCTGCATGGTGGCAATGCGCTCGCGCTGGCGATCCATGCGGGCGAGCAGTTCCTCGCGCGTGGCGGGCCGCCGGGGGCGCGGCGCTTCTTCATCCTGGTCGGGATCCTTGCCGAGGCCGAAGCTGTCCTGCACCCAGGCCCAGTCGCGTTCGAATTCGCGGCGTGCCGGCATGAAGCTGTTGGAAGCATTGCGAAGGGTCAGGAACAGCCCCAGCGCCGCGCCCAGCCAGAGCAGGACCCACACGCCGGCCACCGACCACGCCGCCGCGATGCGGTGCGGCGTTTCCCAGAAATGCACCACCACCGCCATCGACAGCAAGGCCACCGCCACCGTGGTCAGGCCGAGCACCGCCACCACCAGCACCAGCATCAGCTTGAGGCGCTGCTTCTCGTCCTCCCACGCCATGCGCAGGAGCTGCACGCGGTCTTCGGCCGCCAGCGCACCTTCGGCCGCAGCGATCCGCAGCCGCCGCAAACGGGCATCGAGCCCGAACAGGGACAGCAATCTCATGCGCCGAATCCGGCTCGGCGAGGAACGGCGCGGCGGCGGCTTGCGTTCAGGTCAGCGGCGGCCAAGCAGCAGGCCCACCAGCACGCCGACAGCCAGCGCGGCGCCGGCGATCTGCCACGGTTCGTCGTGGGCGTAGGCGTTGGCAGAGTTGGCCGCTTCGCGGGCCTTCTTGGCGGCCAGCTTGCTCTTTTCCGCGGCAAGTTCGCGTGCAATGGCGAGCTTGGTGTCGATGCGCTGGCGCAGCGCCTTGATGTGGGGAACCGAATCCAGGTCCTTGCTGGCCAGCACGCCGCGCACGTCGCTCGCGATGTCTTCGGCTGCCGCTTCGATATTGTTGGATGCACTCATTGGAAACTTTCCTCCGTGATGACACCGGCACCGCGCCGGCGGCTTCACGCCAGCAAATGGCGTGGTGTCATGTTACAGGCACAAAAGCCCCTCATGCACGGCAGTTATGCAGACTTCTGCACGCGATGGGCCCGGCATTGCGTCCGCGGTCAGCCCGCCGCGAGCAGGCGCTCGACGTACCGCCCGATCGCCAGGCTGCTCGTGAGCCCGGGCGACTCGATGCCGAAGAGATTGACCAGCCCGTGCACGCCGTGCGATTCGGGTCCGTCGATCATGAAGTCGCGCGCCGGCTCGTCCGGGCCCGAGATCTTGGGC
Source organism: Variovorax sp. V116 (assembly GCF_041154435.1). Classification (NCBI taxonomy): domain Bacteria; kingdom Pseudomonadati; phylum Pseudomonadota; class Betaproteobacteria; order Burkholderiales; family Comamonadaceae; genus Variovorax; species Variovorax sp. V116. The sequence continues at coordinate 2,265,636 of NZ_AP028661.1, read as the reverse complement.
CGCATGCCTGCGTAGCCCGGAATCAGCGCTCCGTCGGGCAAGGCAGGCCAGTACTTGCGCACCTCGGCGTAGAAGCCATGGCCGCGCGCCGGGTCCACCACGAGGTCGTCGGCCGATTGCACCCATTGCACGTCGGGGCCGAACTTGGCTTGCCCGCCCAGGTCGATCGTCAGGTGCACGCCTAATCCGCCGGGTTCGGGCACCGGATAGACGAGGCGGCTGAAGGGCGCGCGGCCCGACAGCGTGAAATAGCTGCCCTTGGCAAAGTAGGCGGTGGGCACGGCCGCCGACGGCAGGCCTTCGAAGCGGCGGGCCAGTTCGGGCGCGAGGAGCCCGGCCGCGTTGACCACGGTGTTGCAGCGCAGCGCCGTCCCGTCTTCAGCTACCAGGACGATAGCGTCCCGGCCGCATTCCGCACGGGCGATGGGCGATTTCAGCGCCAGCATGCCGCCCGCGTTCTCCAGGTCGCCGAGCAGGCTCAGCATCAAGGCATGGCTGTCGACGATGCCGGTGCTCGGCGAATGCAATGCCGCCACGCAGTGGAGCTGCGGCTCCAGGGCCATGGCCTGCTGCGCAGTCAGCAGCACGAGGTCGCCAACACCGTTGGCGGCCGCCTTGGCACGGATGACTTCCAGCTGGGCCACCTGCTCGGCCGAAGTCGCAACGATCAGCTTGCCGCAGCGCCGGTGGGGCACGCCGCGCTCTGCTGCGTAGTCATAAAGCGCCTCCTTGCCCTCCACGCAAAGCCTGGCCTTGAGCGAGCCCTGCGGGTAGTAGATGCCCGCATGAATCACCTCGCTGTTGCGCGAACTGGTGCCGGTGCCAATGGCACCTTCGGCTTCCAGCACCACCACCTCCCGGCCCGCGAGCGCCAAGGCGCGCGCCACTGCCAGCCCCACCACACCGCCGCCGATGACGGCGCAATCGAGTTCATCCATCGTGCGAGCTTATCGCGGCTCGCGGGCGGATTTCTCAGGACGTGGTGGGGGGCGGCTCGGGATCGGTCGGCTCGTCGGGCGGCGTGCTCGGCCCTTCGTCGGGCTCCACGGGCAGGTCCGGCGTGATGGGGGACGGAAGGTCGGGATGGGTGGCCATGGCGGATGCTCTCCTTTGCCTTTTTCTAAGCTGCTGCGGTAAACCTTCAGCCAGCACAGGGCGGCGATCGGCGTCAGCGCGAGCCGACAGTTTCTTGAATCAGGCCACCACAACGAGGGCTTGACCCGCTATGTACGACGAAACGGTACGCTTCCGCATCGAAGGCAGATGTGATGTACTTTGACGCGTCGTTCCACAGGGAGAGAGATATGTCGACCATCGACGCGAACGGGATGCTCATCGATCCCAGAGCAGAGTGATCGCCAGACGTTCATCCGGCATCGAACACGGCGCCCTGCCCAAGGTGCTGGCCATCGTCGTCCATCAAACAGACTCATCGACCGCCGAGTCCAGTCTCAACAGCTACGGAGATGGTGGCAATGGCGCCCATTTCCTCATCGACAAGAATGGCCAGATCTATCAAACGGCCAGCCTGTACTCGCGCTGCTATCACGTCGGCAAATTGATCAAGTCGAAGTGCCTGACCGTCAACAAGAACACGTGCGACACGGCAGCCATGGCCAAGATGCTGGCAATGTCGTGGATTCAGCAGATCAACGCACTGGATGCGCATGAACGCGCCAAGTCGTATCCGGACCGGTACCCGGTCAACAGCGAGGCCATCGGCATCGAGCTCGTGGGACTGCACATCGACGAGAAGACCTATGAAGCGGTGACGGCTGCGCAGAACACGGCGCTGCAATGGCTCATCGACGAGCTGTATGCCCAGTTCAACCTGAAGCCCGCCGATGTCTACAGACACCCGACGGTTTCATACAAAAATCCGGGCGAAGCGAGCTCGGCGATATGGAAATGAAGTCTCGGATCGCCGCCACGGCAGCCGCGGCGTTGCTCGTTGCAGCGTGTGCAACCGGCAGCACAGGGTTCACGGACGTCTTTGTCGCCGACTTCCGATCCGACCAACCCGCCACCTGCCGCCCGACGGATGTGCCGCAAAACCACGCCAAGGCGCGCGAGTTCTTCTCGCGGGCCAAACAGGTTGACTACAAGACACTGCACGACAACTATGAGCAGGCGCCCTGCTTTGTCGAAGGTACGCTGAAGCAGCGCGGCAAATCATGCGACTGGCAGATTCGCGCGGGCGCCACGGGCGCGGTTCAGTGCGGGGAACAGCGGCTGTACTTCGCCTGCGATACCTGCAATGACCTGTTCGGCATGAAGTAGGTAGACGCAAAAAAAGCGACTTGGACAATCCAGGTCGCTTTATTCAGAAAATTGGTGGGCGGTGGAGGCTTCGAACCTCCGACCCCAGCAGTGTGAATGCTGTGCTCTACCCCTGAGCTAACCGCCCTTTCAATCCCTTGGCGCCGCTGCTGCAGTGCCTTGGAATTAATCGCGTTGCGCGAAGCCTTCGATTATGCCACAGGATTTCAGCTGTTTTGCCGAAACAGCGTGCGCCCGTTGCTGGATTTGTCGAGCTGCGACAACACGGCTTCGTGCGCCGCAAGCTCCTGCTCGGCGGCCATGATCACCGGCAGGTCGAACTGGCTCAGGTCGATGGCCACCACCGTGGTGCCCTGCGCCGGCTCGTTCGAGGCCACGTCGATCAGCAGGGCGTCCTGGCCGCGCGTGAGATTGATGTACACGTCAGCCAGCAGCTGCGCGTCGAGCTTGGCGCCGTGGAAGGTGCGGTTCGAGCGGTCGACGCCGAAGCGGTCGCACAGCGCGTCGAGCGAATTGCGCTTGCCCGGGTAGACCTGCTTGGCCATGGCCAGCGTGTCGGTCACCTCGCCGACGAAGCTGCGCAGCGGCGGCAGGCCGGCCAGCTCGAGTTCCTTGTTGAGGAAGCCGACGTCGAAGGCCGCGTTGTGGATGATCAGCTCCGCGCCGCGCAGGTACTCGACGATGTCGTTGGCCAGCGTGGCGAACTTCGGCTTGTCGCGCAGGAAGTCGGTCGTGAGGCCGTGCACCTTGAGCGCGTCCTCGTGGCTCTCGCGCTCGGGATTGAAGTAGATGTGCAGGTCGTTGCCGGTGAGCTTGCGGGCGAACAGCTCCACGCAGCCGAGCTCGATGATGCGGTCGCCGTTCTCCGCGGACAGGCCGGTGGTTTCAGTGTCGAGGACGATCTGGCGCGACATGCAGTGGCTCTTTCAGTGGTTTTCTTTGGCGTGGTTGATCGAGTACTTGGGAATCTCGATCGTCACATCTTCCTGCGCCAGGATCGCCTGGCAGCTCAGGCGCGATTGTGGCTCCAGGCCCCAGGCGCGGTCGAGCAGGTCTTCCTCGCCCTCCTCGGCCTCGTTCAGCGAATTGAAGCCCTGGCGCACGACCACGTGGCAGGTGGTGCAGGCGCAGCTCATCTCGCAGGCGTGCTCGATGTTGATGTGATTGTCGAGCAGCGCCTCGCAGATCGAGGTGCCGGCCGGCGCCGTGATTTCTGCACCCTCGGGGCAGTACTCGGGATGCGGAAATATCTTGATGGTGGGCATGTGGTTCTCAGAGGGATTCGAGCTTGCGGCCCGACAACGCGCGCGCAATGCCCGCGTTCATGCGCTGGGCGGCAAAGGCTTCGGTGTCGTTGGCCAGCGCCTTGGTGGCGCCTTCGATGGCCGCGGCGTCATTGCCCTTGGCGGCTTCGCGCAGCTTCGCCATCGACGCATCGATGACAGCGCGCTCTTCTTCGCCCAGCAGATCGCCGTCGGCATCGAGCGCGCTCTGGGTGGCAAGCAGCATGCGCTCGGCATCGACGCGCGCCTCCACCAGCGCACGCGCCTGCATGTCCTGCTGCGCGGTGGAAAAGCTCTCCTGCAGCATGGTCGCGATCTGGTCGTCCGAGAGTCCGTACGAAGGCTTGACCGCCACGCTGGCCTCCACGCCGCTGCCCTGCTCCTTGGCGCTGACGCTCAGCAAGCCATCGGCATCGACGGTGAAGGTCACGCGGATGCGCGCCGCGCCTGCCGCCATGGGTGGGATGCCGCGCAGCGTGAAGCGCGCCAGGCTGCGGCAGTCGGCGACCAGGTCGCGTTCGCCCTGCACCACGTGCAGTGCGAGGGCCGTCTGGCCGTCCTGGTAGGTGGTGAAGTCCTGCGCCATTGCCGTGGGAATAGTCTGGTTGCGCGGCACGATGCGCTCGACCAGCCCGCCCATGGTCTCGATGCCCAGCGACAGCGGGATCACGTCGAGCAGCAGCAGATCGCCCGCGCCGTTGTTGCCGGCCAGCTGGTTGGCCTGGATGGCGGCGCCGAGCGCCACGACCTCGTCGGGGTTCAGGTTGATGAGCGGCTCGCGGCCGAAGAATTCGGCGACGGCGCGGCGGATCTGCGGCATGCGGGTGGAGCCGCCGACCAGCACGATGCCCTGCAAGTCGTCGGGCTTGAGCTTCGCGTCGCGCAGCGCCTTGCGAACCGCCGCGATCGTGCGGTCGGTGAGCGGCTTGGTGGCGGCGTCGAACTGTGCGCGCGCCAGGTCGAAACGGGCGGCGCCGCCGGCAAGCTCGGCGTGGAACGCCACGGAATCGGCATCGGTCAGCGCCTCCTTGGCCGCACGGGCAGCCACCAGCACGGCGGCCTTGTCGGCGTCGCTGCCCACCTGCAGGCCGGTTTGCGCGAGCACGAAGTCGGCGAGCGCGTGGTCGTAGTCGTCGCCGCCCAGGGCCGAGTCGCCACCCGTGGCAATGACCTCGAACACGCCCTGCGTGAGCCGCAGGATCGAGATGTCGAAGGTGCCGCCGCCCAGGTCGTAGACGGCGTAGACGCCTTCGCTCGCGTTGTCCAGGCCATAGGCAATGGCCGCGGCCGTGGGCTCGCTGATCAGGCGCAGCACGTTGAGGCCGGCAAGCTGCGCGGCGTCCTTGGTGGCCTGGCGCTGGCCTTCGTCGAAGTAGGCCGGCACGGTGATGACGGCGCCGTAGAGCTCGCCGTCGAAGGTGTCTTCGGCGCGGTAGCGCAAGGTGGCCAGGATCTCGGCGCTGATCTCCACCGGCGACTTGATGCCGGCAGCCGTCTCCACCTTGACCATGCCGCCCTCGTCCACCAGCCGGTACGACATCGACTCGCGGTTGGCGATGTCAGCCAGCCCGCGGCCCATGAGGCGCTTGACCGAGGTGATGGTGTTCGCGGCGTCCTGCGCGCGCGCGGCGAGCGCGTCGAAGCCGATCTGGCGCCGCTCGCGGTCGAGATAGCGCACGGCAGAAGGCAGGATCACGCGGCCCTGGTCGTCAGGCAGGCATTCGGCCACGCCATTGCGCACCGCTGCCACCAGCGAATGCGTGGTGCCCAGGTCGATGCCCACGGCAATGCGGCGCTGATGCGGATCGGGCGCCTGGCCGGGTTCGGAAATTTGAAGAAGAGCCATACCGGCTATTGTCCCAACTGATCGAATTTGGCTTCGACGTCCTGTCCGAAGCGCTCAATGAACATGAGGGCTCTCACCTGCTGCGCGGCGGCCGGGTAGTCGCCCTTCTCGTCGATCAGCCAGTCGAGCGACGACAGCGCGCGGGCGCGGCCGGCTTCGACTTCGGCCTGCAGCTGCTCGACCGCGGCAACGTCGCCGGCGTCGTCGAGCGCCTCGCGCCATTCCATCTGCTGCATCAGGAAATCGGGCGGCATGGCGGTGTTGTTCTCGGCGTTCAGCGGCGCACCGTGGAGCTCGCAGATGTAGCTGGCCCGCCGGATCGGGTCCTTGAGGCGCTGGTAGGCCTCGTTGATGCGCACCGACCATTGCATCGCCACGCGCTGCGCCGCGGCGCCCTGCGCGGCAAAGCGGTCTGGATGGGCCTCGCGCTGCAGTTCCTTCCACCGGGCGTCGAGCACGGCGCGGTCCTGCGCGAAGGTTGCGGGGACTGCGAACAGTTGAAAGTCGGTGTCGTTGAGGTTCATGGCAAGAAAAAACCGCCAGCACATGACATGGTGGCGGCTGTGGTCGCTGTCAGCGACGGCGCATCAGATGCGGAAACTCTCTCCGCAACCGCAGCGGTCCCGCTCGTTCGGATTGATGAACTTGAAGCCTTCGTTCAGGCCTTCGCGCACGAAGTCGAGCTGCGTGCCGTCGATGTAGGCCAGGCTCTTGGGGTCGACCAGCACCTTCACGCCGTGGTCTTCGAATACCACGTCTTCAGGCGCGAACTCGTCCACGTACTCGAGCTTGTAGGCCAGGCCCGAGCAGCCGGTGGTCTTCACGCCCAGCCGCACGCCCACGCCCTTGCCGCGTTTGCCGAGGTAGCGGGTGACGTGGCGCGCGGCGGCTTCGGTCAGCGTAACGGCCATGTCAGTGGACTGCCGATGGTTCGGCTTCTGCCGTCTTGGCGCCGTGCTTGGCCTTGTAGTCGCTCACGGCGGCCTTGATGGCGTCTTCGGCCAGGATCGAGCAGTGGATCTTGACGGGCGGCAGCGCCAGTTCCTCGGCGATCTGCGCGTTCTTGAGCGCCGCGGCTTCGTCGAGCGTCTTGCCCTTGACCCACTCGGTCACGAGCGAGGACGACGCGATGGCCGAGCCGCAGCCGTAGGTCTTGAAGCGCGCGTCTTCGATCACGCCGGTTTCGGGGTTGACCTTGATCTGCAGCTTCATGACGTCGCCGCAGGCCGGCGCGCCGACCATGCCGGTGCCGACCGAGTCGTCGCCCTTTTCGAAGGAGCCGACGTTGCGGGGGTTTTCGTAGTGGTCGATGACCTTGGATGAATATGCCATGGTGTACCTCTCAAACTTTGTTCAATGCGTCAGTGGGCCGACCACTGGATCGTGCTGATGTCGACGCCGTCCTGGAACATCTCCCACAGGGGGCTCAGCTCGCGCAGCTTGGCGACGTTGTGCTTGATGGTCGAGATGGCGTAGTCGATTTCTTCCTCGGTCGTGAAACGGCCGATGGTCATGCGCAGGCTGCTGTGGGCCAGCTCGTCGCTGCGGCCGAGGGCGCGCAGCACGTAGCTGGGTTCGAGGCTGGCCGAGGTGCAGGCCGAACCCGACGACACCGCCAGGCCCTTGATGCCCATGATCAGCGACTCGCCTTCCACGTAGTTGAAGCTCATGTTCAGGTTGTGCGGCACACGCTGCTCGAGGTCGCCGTTGATGAACACCTGGTCCACGTCCTTCAGGCCGTCGAGCAGGCGCTTCTGCAGGCGCGCCGCCTTGGCGATGTCTTCCTTCATTTCGAGCTTGGCGATGCGGAAGGCCTCGCCCATGCCCACGATCTGGTGCGTGGGCAGCGTGCCCGAACGCATGCCGCGCTCGTGGCCGCCGCCGTGCATCTGTGCCTCGAGCCGCACGCGGGGCTTGCGGCGCACGTACAGCGCGCCGATGCCCTTGGGGCCGTAGGTCTTGTGCGAAGCCAGGCTCATCAGGTCGATGGGCAGCTTGGCAATGTCGATCTCGACCTTGCCGGTGGCCTGGGCCGCGTCGACATGGAAGATCACGCCTTTTTCGCGGCAGGCGTTGCCGAGCGCGACCACGTCCTGGATGACGCCGATCTCGTTGTTGACGTACATCACGCTCGCAAGGATGGTGTCGGGGCGGATCGCCGCCTTGAACTTGTCCAGGTCGAGCAGGCCGTTTTCCTCGACGTCCATGTAGGTGACTTCGAAGCCCTGGCGCTCGAGTTCGCGCATGGTGTCGAGCACGGCCTTGTGCTCGGTCTTCACCGTGATGAGGTGCTTGCCCTTGCCCTTGTAGAAATGGGCCGCGCCCTTGAGCGCGAGGTTGTTCGACTCGGTGGCGCCGGAGGTCCAGACGATCTCGCGCGGGTCGGCTCCGATCAGCTCGGCCACGTAGCCGCGCGCCTTCTCGACCGCCTCTTCAGCCTCCCAGCCCCAGGCGTGGCTGCGCGACGCCGGGTTGCCGAAGTGCTCGCGCAACCAGGGGATCATGGCGTCGACCACGCGCGGGTCAACCGGCGTGGTGGCGCCGTAATCGAGATAGATCGGGAAATGAGGAGTGACGTCCATGGCTGGCTCGGGCTGGCGTGGGGTTGTTTCTTTGATCTGGGCTTCTCGCGGCAGCGCCCGAAGGCGCTCCGCGGCTTCTTCAGGACTTCGCGAAGGCGTTGCCGAGGGCAAACACCGAATTCGGCGCGTTCACGCGAATCGGCTTGACCACTGGCTGCGCGGAAATCGCGCGCTTGACGACTGGCTTGTTCTCGATCTGCACGCCCTTGGCGATCTGGTCGTCGACCAGCTTCTGCAGCGTGACGGAATCGAGGAACTCGACCATGCGCTGGTTCAGCGAGGCCCAGAGCTCGTGCGTCATGCAGCGGCCGGCTTCGCCCAGGCAGTTTTCCTTGCCGCCGCATTGCGTGGCATCGATGGGCTCATCGACGGAAACAATGATGTCTGCGACGGTGATATCCGCAGCCTTGCGGCCGAGGCTGTAGCCGCCGCCGGGGCCGCGGGTCGACTCGACCAGCTCATGGCGGCGCAGTTTGCCGAACAGCTGTTCGAGATACGACAACGAAATCTGCTGCCGCTGGCTGATCGCAGCCAGCGTGACCGGACCGGTGTTCTGACGCAGCGCCAGATCGATCATTGCTGTGACCGCAAAACGGCCTTTGGTAGTGAGACGCATCGCAAGCTCCTTCAAGTGCTTACCGTTGAAATGACACCGTGCCCCAAGGCCGCGGTGACTTCGTCTCCGCCCTGCCCGACCCCTGGCGCTGGTGAACCAGCCAGTGGGATCGGTTCTTCATCGCGAAGTTCTTTTTTGTTGTTGTTGAGTATTTCGCTCAAGTATAGCAGAAGACCTTCAGGTCTGCTCGGGTAAACCCCAGCGGGAATCGCTTGAAGAAACCGGAACCCCCTCCTAGGACGGCAGGACGGCGATATTGTCCCCGCCGGAGGCGCCAAAAGCCTGCTCCCGCAGCAGCGCCAGCTGGTCGCGCACCCGGGCCGCCTTCTCGAATTCGAGGTTGCGGGCGTGCTCCATCATGAGCTTTTCGAGCCGCTTGATCTCGCGGGCGATGTCCTTTTCGCTCATGTCCTCGACCTTGGCGCGCTCCAGGTCGAGCTTGGCCATTTCCTTGCCGGTCTTTTCGCTGTAGACGCCGTCGATCAGGTCGCGCACCTGCTTGACGATGCTGCGCGGGGTGATGCCGTTGGCCTCGTTGTAGGCAATCTGCCGGGCGCGGCGGCGCTCGGTTTCGCCGATGGCCTTTTTCATGGAGTCTGTCATCCGGTCGGCATAGAGGATGGCCTTGCCGTTCAGGTTGCGCGCCGCGCGGCCGATGGTCTGGATCAGCGAGCGCTCGGCGCGCAGGAAGCCCTCCTTGTCGGCGTCCAGGATGGCCACCAGCGACACCTCGGGAATGTCCAGGCCCTCGCGCAGCAGGTTGATGCCCACCAGCACGTCGAAGCTGCCCAGGCGCAGGTCGCGCAAGATTTCGACCCGCTCCACGGTGTCGACGTCGCTGTGCAGGTAGCGCACCTTCACGCCGTTGTCGCCCAGGTAGTCGGTCAGCTGCTCGGCCATGCGCTTGGTCAGCGTGGTGATGAGCACGCGCTCGTTCTTGTCGACGCGGATGCGGATTTCGCCCAGCACGTCGTCCACCTGGTGGGTTGCGGGGCGCACCTCGACCTCGGGGTCGATCAGGCCGGTCGGCCGCACCAGCTGCTCGACCACGTTGCCGGCATGGTCCTTCTCGTACTGCGCCGGCGTGGCCGAGACGAAGATGCACTGGCGCATGCGCGTCTCGAACTCCTCCAGCTTGAGCGGGCGGTTGTCCAGCGCGCTTGGCAGCCGGAAGCCGTATTCGACCAGCGTGGTCTTGCGGGCCCGGTCGCCGTTGTACATGGCGCTGAGCTGGCCGACCATCTGGTGGCTCTCGTCGAGGAACATCAGCGCGTCCTTCGGCAGGTAGTCGGTCAAGGTGGCGGGCGGCTCGCCCGGGGCGGCGCCCGAGAGGTGGCGCGTGTAGTTCTCGATGCCCTTGCAGTGGCCGATCTCGGCCAGCATCTCCAGGTCGAAGCGGGTGCGCTGCTCCAGGCGCTGCGCCTCCACCAGCTTGCCCTGCGAGACGAATTCCTTGAGCCGCTCGGCCAGCTCGATCTTGATGGTCTCGACCGCGCTCAGCACCTTGTCGCGCGGCGTCACGTAGTGGCTGGACGGGTATACGGTGAAGCGCGGGATCTTCTGGCGGATGCGGCCCGTGAGCGGATCGAACAGCTGCAGCGTCTCGATCTCGTCGTCGAACAGCTCGATGCGGATGGCCAGCTCGCTGTGCTCGGCCGGAAACACGTCGATGGTGTCGCCGCGCACGCGGAAGGTGCCGCGCGAAAAGTCCTGCTCGTTGCGGGTGTACTGCATGCGGATCAGCCGCCCGATCACGTCGCGCTGGCCGATCTGGTCGCCCACCCGCATGATGAAACGCATCTGCGTGTAGTCCTCGGGCGTGCCGATGCCGTAGATGGCGCTCACCGTGGCCACGATGACCGTGTCGCGCCGCTCCAGCACGCTCTTGGTGGCCGACAGGCGCATCTGCTCGATGTGCTCGTTGATCGACGAGTCTTTCTCGATGAACAGGTCGCGCTGCGGCACGTAGGCCTCGGGCTGGTAGTAGTCGTAATAGCTCACGAAGTACTCGACGGCGTTCTTGGGGAAGAACTCGCGGAATTCGCTGTAGAGCTGCGCCGCCAGCGTCTTGTTGGGCGCGAACACGATGGCCGGGCGGCCCAGCCGTGCGATCACGTTGGCCATGGTGAAGGTCTTGCCCGAGCCCGTGACGCCCAGCAGCGTCTGGAACACCTCGCCGTCGAGCACGCCCTCGACCAGGCCGTCAATGGCCTTCGGCTGGTCCCCGGCCGGCGGGTAGGGCTGGAAAAGTTCGAAAGGCGAACCGGGGTATTTGATGAATTCGCCCTGCTTCGCCGGCCCGATCGGGTCCAGTTTCTTCAGGTCTGCTATGGCTTCGTTGTTCTCTGGCATGGCTGTTCCCGACAGGTGGCGATGGCGCCGGTAAAATTCAAGGCAACCGGAAAGCGTAGCGCAAGTCCGGTTGCCAGCGAAGCTTTCATCCCAAAGGACTTTCTCCATGTCTATGTTCACCGCGGTCGAAATGGCACCGCGCGACCCGATCCTCGGCCTCAACGAGCAGTTTGCAGCCGACACCAACCCCAACAAGGTCAACCTCGGCGTCGGCGTCTACTACGACGACAACGGCAAGCTGCCGCTTTTGCAGTGCGTGCAGGCCGCCGAACAGAACATGATGAAGGCGCCCACGGCGCGCGGCTACCTGCCGATCGACGGCATCGTGGCGTATGACAACGCGGTCAAGGGCCTGGTCTTCGGCGCCGACAGCGAGCCGGTGCAATCGGGCCGCGTGGCCACCATCCAGGCCATCGGCGGCACCGGCGGCCTGAAGGTCGGCGCCGACTTCCTCAAGAAGCTCAACCCCAAGGCCAAGGTGCTGATCAGCGACCCGAGCTGGGAAAACCACCGCGCCCTGTTCACCAATGCGGGCTTCGAGGTCGAAAGCTACCCCTACTACGACGCCGCCAAGCGCGGCGTCAACTTCGACGGCATGCTGGCCGCCCTGAACGCGGCGCCGGCCGGCACCGTCGTGGTGCTGCACGCCTGCTGCCACAACCCGACCGGCTACGACATCACGCCCGAGCAGTGGGACCAGGTCGTGGCCGCGGTCAAGGCCAAGGGCCTGGTGCCCTTCCTCGACATGGCCTACCAGGGCTTCGGCTACGGCCTGAAGGAAGACGGTGCGGCGGTCGCCAAGTTCGTCGACGCGGGCCTGACCTTCTTCGTCTCGACCTCGTTCTCGAAGAGCTTCAGCCTCTACGGCGAGCGCGTGGGTGCCCTGTCGGTGCTGTGCGAGAACAAGGAAGAAGCCGGCCGCGTGCTGTCGCAGCTCAAGATCGCGATCCGCACCAACTACAGCAACCCGCCGATCCACGGCGGCGCCGTGGTGGCCGCAGTGCTCGGCAACCCCGAGCTGCGCGCCCTGTGGGAAAAGGAACTCGGCGAAATGCGCGTGCGCATCAAGGCCATGCGCCAGAAGCTGGTCGACGGCCTCAAGGCCGCTGGCGTGAAGGAAGACATGAGCTTCATCACCACGCAGATCGGCATGTTCAGCTACTCGGGCCTCAGCAAGGACCAGATGGTGCGCCTGCGCAACGAGTTCGGCGTGTACGGCACCGACACCGGCCGCATGTGCGTGGCCGCGCTCAACAGCAAGAACATCGACTACGTCTGCGCGTCGATCGCCAAGGTCATCTAGCCGTCAGCAGGATGTGAGGGAATCCGCGTTTTGCGATTCCTTCACATTCGTGGCTTAAAAACGGCCCTTTCGGCAGGGCCGATGTAGGGGTTAGGCCCCCTGCAAGTCAGCGAATGCGCTGATATATTGCATTGCAACATTCCACTCCAAGACCAGCGATGCTCTATCAACTCTACGAAGCCCAGCGTTCCCTCATGGAGCCGTTTTCGGACTTCGCGCAAGCGGCGTCCAAGCTTTATGGCCAAGGCGCGGTGTGGGGCCAGCTGCCCATGGCCCAGCGCATGGCGGCGGGCTACGACTTGCTCTACCGCCTCGGCAAGGACTACGAGAAGCCCGAGTTCAACATCAAGTCCGTCAAGGTCGAGGGCGAGGACGTGGTCATCCAGGAGGCCGTCGAGCTCGACAAGCCCTTCTGCGAGCTGCGCCGCTTCAAGCGCTTCACCGACGAACCGCACATCCTCAAGACGCTCAAGAGCCAGCCCGTGGTGCTGATCGTGGCGCCGCTGTCGGGCCACTACGCCACGCTGCTGCGCGACACCGTGCGCACCATGCTGCAGGACCACAAGGTCTACATCACCGACTGGAAGAACGCGCGCCTCGTGCCCATGTCGGAGGGCGAGTTCCACCTCGACGACTACGTCAACTACGTGCAGGAGTTCATCCGCCGCCTGCAGGCCGAGTACGGCAACTGCCACGTGGTGAGCGTGTGCCAGCCGACCGTGCCGGTGCTGGCGGCCGTGTCGCTGATGGCCAGCCGCGGCGAGCCGCTGCCCCTCACGATGACGATGATGGGCGGGCCGATCGACGCGCGCAAGTCGCCCACCGCGGTGAACAACCTCGCGATGAACAAGAGCTTCGAATGGTTCGAGAACAACGTGATCTACCGCGTGCCGCAGGGCTTCCCGGGTGAAGGCCGCCGCGTGTACCCGGGCTTCCTGCAGCACACGGGCTTCGTGGCCATGAACCCCGATCGCCACGCCTCGAGCCACTACGACTACTTCAAGGACCTCATCAAGGGCGACGACGCAAGCGCCGAGGCCCACCGCAAGTTCTACGACGAGTACAACGCCGTGCTCGACATGGACGCCGACTACTACCTGGACACCATCCGCACCGTGTTCCAGGAATTCGAACTCGTGAACGGCACCTGGGACGTCAAGAACCCCAAGGGCCAGATCGAGCGCGTGCGCCCGCAGGACATCCATTCGACCGCCCTGCTGACCGTCGAGGGCGAGCTCGACGACATCTCAGGCTCGGGCCAGACCGAGGCCGCGCACAGCCTGTGCACCGGCATTGCCGATTCGCACCGCGAGCACTACGAAGTCAAGGGCGCCGGCCACTACGGCATCTTCAGCGGCCGCCGCTGGCGCGAACTGGTCTATCCCAAGGTGCAAAAGTTCATCGCGGCCCATGACCAGCCCCAGCGCCGCGCCGGCGCACGCGAAAGCCTGCCGGCCGAAGACCGCATCAAGCCGGGCCGGAGCACGGCGGCCGTTGCAGCCACCAAGAGCACCGCAGCCAGGAAAGCCGTGGCGGCCGCCCCCGCCAAGAAGCCCGCGGCACGCAGGAAGTGAACGGGCTGGCCGCACGCATCCACGATGCACTGCCGCAGACGCAGTGCACACGTTGCGGCTACCCCGATTGCGCCGGCTACGCGCAAGCCCTGGCCGACGGCCAGGCCGGCATCAACCAGTGCCCGCCCGGCGGTGCCGAAGGCGTGGCCAGGCTGGCGCGGCTCACCGGCCGCGAGCCGCTCCCGCTCGATCCGCAGTTCGGCACCGAAGGCCCGCGCGCGATGGCGGTCATCGACGAAGCCTGGTGCATCGGCTGCACGCTCTGCCTCGATGCCTGCCCCACCGATGCCATCGTGGGCATCAACAAGCGCATGCACACCGTGATCGAAGCGCACTGCACGGGCTGCGAGCTCTGCATTCCGGTGTGCCCTGTCGATTGCATCTCGCTCGAGGTCGAGACGCCGGGCCGCAGCGGCTGGCAGGCCTGGTCGCAGGCGCAGGCCGAGGCCGCATTGCGGCGCTACAAGCTGCACGCAGAGCACCGCCGCGCAAACGACAAGCGCAAGAGCGGGCAAGAAGCGCCCGCGGTCGCAGAGCCGCAGGCCGCCGACACGCGCAAGCGCTCCATCGTCGAAGCCGCGCTGGCGCGCGCGCGCGCCGCCTCGCAACAGCAACAACGCCCACCCACTGCCAAGCCATGACCCTCGACACGCTGCTGATCTACCTCGTCGCTTCGCTCGCGCTGGCCGTCATTCCCGGCCCGACGATGCTGCTGGCGCTCTCCAACGGCATCGACGGCGGCATGCGCCGCGCGAGCTGGGGCATTGCCGGCGCGTCGCTCGGGAGCATCACGCTGATCGCGGTGGTTGCGCTCGGGCTCGGTTCGTTGCTCGCCGCATCGGAACTGCTCTTCAACGCGATCCGGGTGGCGGGTGTCGCCTACCTGGTCTGGCTCGGCGTCAAGCTGTGGCGCAGCGAAGGGGCCGACCTTGGCGCCGCGCTGGCCAAATCCGCCATCGAAGTTCGCCCGCATGGCCGCGTCGCGCTCATGCGCAGCCTGCTCGTGGCGCTGTCGAATCCCAAGACCGTGCTGTTCTTCGCGGCCTTTTTGCCGCAGTTCATCGACATCACAAGGCCGCAAGGCACGCAGTACCTGCTGCTCGGCTCGATCTTCGTGGCGCTCGACACCTGCGTGATGCTGGCCTATGCGGCCGCCGGAACGCAGGCCGTGCGCTGGCTCTCGCGCCGCGGCCTCAAGGCGCTGAACCGCAGCTGCGCGGCTGGCATGTGGCTGCTGGCCGCCACGCTGGCCTTCTGGCGCCGCCCGGGCACCTGAACGGCACGAGCTTCAGCTCTCTTTCGCCTTCTGCGGGCGCTTGAAGAGCAGCAGCAGAACACCGGCCAGCACCACGGCCACCGCGTACCACTCGAAGCGCGTCACGGTCTCGTTGGCAACCCACACGCCCAGCAGCATCGCAATCACCGGATTGACGAAGGTGTAGCTCGCGGCCAGGGCGGCGGGCGCCCTTGCGAGCAGCACCATGTAGGCGTTGAACGCGATCAGCGAGCCGAACACCACGAGGTACAGCCAGGCAGCTGCCGCCTCGGGCTGCGGTGGCCACACCAGCTGTTCACCCGACAGCACCGAGAGCACCAGCAGCACCACGCCGCCGCAGATCATTTCGCTCGCGAAACCCATCGCGCCGGGCGCGAGCGGCAGGCTGCGCTGGCTCAGCACGCTGCCCATCGACCAGCAGATGCAGGCAATGGAAATTGCCGCCAGGCCTGCTGGCGACGACTGGAAGCCGCTGCCCTGCGTCAGCATCAGCACGCCGATGAGCCCGAGCGCAATGCCCGCCGCCTCCAGCCGCGTCGGCTTCACGCCCCAGATCAGGTTGAGCAGCGCAATCAGCAGCGGCACCACCGCGATGAAGGCCACCACCAGCCCGGAGCCGATCGACACCTCGGCATGGGCCGTGCCGCCCATGCCGCCACCCAGCATCAGCGTGCCGACCACGAGGGCATTGCGCCACTGCAGGCGCGAAGGCCAGGCCGCGCCGCGCCAGCGCATCCAGGCGGCGAGCAGCACGCCCGCGAACAGGAAGCGCGAGCCCATCTGCAGGAACGGCGCAAAGCTGATCAGCGCGTACTTGATCGCGAGATAGGTCGAGCCCCAGACCACCCAGGTGGCGGCCAGGCAGAGCCACAGCAGCGGCGGCAGTGCGGTGCGCGCGGGACCGGACGCGGCTTGGGCGGGGGATGCGAGAGTGGGCATGTCGGTGTTGTCTTGTTGGTATGGAAACGCCGTCCATGGTATGAAAGCAATCTTCTCGCAACCATGCACATCTCATGGTTCTTTGCGTTTCATACCGTCGATTTGAAGGAGTTGCATGGACTTCAGCTTGAACCCCGCGCTGGACGCGCATGACACCCGCATCCTGGCCGAACTGCAGGCCGATGCGCGGCTCACCATGGCCGAGCTCGGCCGCCGCGTGCACCTGAGCCAGCCGGCCGTGACGGAGCGCGTGAAAAAGCTCGAGGCGGCGGGCGTGATCAGCGGCTACCGCGCGACCGTGAACCTCGGCAAGCTCGGCTATGGCATCCGCGCGATCATCCGCGTGGGCCGCGCCGACTATGCGCGCGTGGTGGAACTGGTGCAGCAGACGCCCGAATGCGTCAATGCCTACAACGTGACCGGCGACGACAGCTGGATCCTGGAGATCGCGGTCATCGACGTGAGCCACCTCGATGCGGTGGTCACCAAGTTCTGCATCCTCACCGAAACCGCCACCTCGATCATCCTGAACCCGGCGCGCGAGCACCAGCCGATGCTGCCGCCTCAACGCTCGGACGTGAAGCCGCCTATCAGGAAGGTGCTCAACGCGTAGCGGCCAGCGCGCTGAAGGCGCTCACCACCTCGGGCGGCGCCTGCACCATCTCGATCAGCACGCCCTCGCCCGCGATCGGAAACTCGTCGTTCGCCTTCGGGTGCAGAAAGCAGATGTCGAAGCCGGCGGCGCCCTTGCGGATGCCGCCGGGCGCAAAGCGCACGCCCTGCGCAGTGAGCCACTCGACGGCCCTGGGCAGGTCGTCGATCCACAGGCCCACGTGGTTGAGCGGCGTGGCGTGCACGGCCGGCTTCTTCTCGGGGTCGAGCGGCTGCATCAGGTCGACCTCGACCTTGAACGGCCCACTGCCCATCGAACAGATGTCTTCGTCGACGTTCTCGCGCTCGCTCTTGAAGGTGCCCGTGACCTCGAGCCCCAGCATATCGACCCAGAGCTTCTGCAGGCGCAGCTTGTCGGGGCCGCCGATGGCGATCTGCTGGATGCCCAGCACCTTGAAGGGGCGTGCGGCGGCGGTGATCATGCGGCGCAACCTTCGGGCTGCTCCTGCACCTGCCGCGCATTGAGGCCGAGCTTGCGCAGCAGCACCGTGTCGGCTTCGACGTCGGGGTTACCGGTGACGAGCAGCTTGTCGCCGTAGAAGATCGAATTCGCGCCGGCCATGAAGCACAGCGCCTGCACCGCATCGCCCATCTGCTGGCGGCCCGCCGAGAGCCGCACGCGTGCGGTCGGCATCGTGATGCGCGCGACCGCGATCATGCGCACGAAGTCGAAGGGATCGACCGGTTCCGAATCGGCCAGCGGCGTGCCGGGCACGCGCACCAGGCTGTTGATCGGCACCGACTCCGGGTACGGATCCAGGTTGGCCAGCTGCGCGATCAGTCCCGCGCGGTGCACCGGCTGCTCGCCCATGCCGACGATGCCGCCGCAGCACACGCTGATGCCGGCGCTGCGCACATGGGCCAGCGTGTCGAGCCGGTCCTGGTAGGTGCGCGTGTCGACCACGTCGGTGTAGTACTCGGGCGCGGTATCGAGGTTGTGGTTGTAGTAGTCCAGGCCCGCGGCCTTGAGCTGGTGCGCGTGGTGCGGCTCCAGCATGCCGAGCGTGGCGCAGGTCTGCAGGCCCAGCCCCTTCACGGCCTCGACCAGCACGGCCACCTTCTCGACGTCGCGGTCCTTCGGCGCGCGCCATGCGGCGCCCATGCAGAAGCGCGTGGCGCCGGCGTCCTTGGCGGCCTGCGCGGCGCGCACCACCTCGTCGACTTCCATGAGCTTCTGCGCCTTCACGCCGGTGTCGAACTCGGCCGACTGCGGGCAGTAGCCGCAGTTCTCGGGGCAGCCGCCGGTCTTGACCGAGAGCAGCGTCGCCAGCTCGATGTCGCCTTCCGGGAAATGCTGGCGGTGCACCGTCTGCGCCTCGAACAGCAGGTCCATCAGCGGCTTGTCGAGCAGGGCCTGAATCGCTTCGACCGTCCAGGGGCCTTGCGGCGCCACGGCCTTGGCGGGCCGGTGCAGCGTGATCGTTGTTTGCAAGTCGTTGGCACCCATCAGTTGAACTCCAGAATGATTTGATCGACGGCGAGCGATTCGCCCTTGCCCGCCGAAATCTTGCCGACCACGCCGTCCTGCGTGGCGAACAATACGTTTTCCATCTTCATGGCCTCGATCACGGCCAGCTTCTCGCCGGCGCGCACCTGCTGACCCGGCTGCACCGACACCTCGACCAGGAGGCCCGGCATTGGCGACATCAGGAACCTGCTCAGGTCCGGCGGCGCCTTGTAGGGCATCAGTTCGAGCAGGCGCGCACCCAGGGGCGACAGCACCATCGCCTCGATCTGCGTGCCGTCGTGGGACACGCGCAGCGCCAGCGGGTTCTTGCCGGCACCGCGCTCGACCTGCGCGGTGAAGGGCCGGTCGTTGACCATGCCCTGCACGCGAATGGCGCCGAGCGCAAAGCCGCTGTCGATCTTGTAGCTCTTGCCGCCCACGGCCACGGCGCTGGCGCCGGTCTTGCCATGGAAGTCGGTGACCGACACCGGATGGTGCACATGCCTGCCCTCCGGCCCCAGCTCCACCACCACGAACTGCTCGCCCACCTTCACGCCGTGGCCTTCGAGCTGTCCGCTGATGCCGGAGGCCCGCGCGCGATAGCGGCGGTGCACATAGGCCGCAAGCGCAATCAGGAAAGCCGGATCGGCGTGCGGCACGTCTTCCGCATGGAAGCCCTTGCCGTAGTGCTCGGCGATGAAGCCGGTGTTGAAATCACCCGCCACGAACTTCGGATGCGCGAGCAGCGCGGCCTGGAACGGGATGTTGCTGCTGATGCCGCGGATCACGAAGCCGTTGAGCGCCTCGCGCATGCGGGCAATCGCATGCTGGCGATCCTTGCCGTGCACGATGAGCTTGGCGATCATCGAGTCGTAGTACATCGGGATCTCGCCGCCGTCGTACACGCCGGTGTCCACGCGCACGCCGTTCAGGCGCTCGGTGTCGGCCGCGAACATGGTCTCGCCCGGCGGCTGGAACTTCACGAGGCGGCCGGTCGAAGGCAGGAAATTGCGGAACGGGTCCTCGGCATTGATGCGGCACTCGATGGCCCAGCCGTTGCGCTTGACCTGTTCCTGCGTGAGCGGCAGTTCCTCGCCGGCCGCCACGCGGATCATCAGCTCGACAAGATCGAGCCCCGTGATGCATTCGGTCACCGGGTGCTCCACCTGCAGCCGCGTGTTCATCTCCAGAAAGTAGAAGCTCTGGTCCTTGCCGACCACGAACTCCACCGTGCCCGCGCTCTGGTACTTCACGGCCTTGGCCAACTGCACCGCCTGCTCGCCCATCGCACGGCGCGTGGCGTCGCTGATGAACGGCGAAGGCGCCTCCTCGATCACCTTCTGGTGGCGGCGCTGGATCGAGCATTCGCGCTCGTTCAGGTAGATGACGTTGCCGTGCGAATCGCCCAGCACCTGGATCTCGATGTGGCGCGGCTCCTCGACGAACTTCTCGATGAACACGCGGTCGTCGCCGAAGCTGCTCAGTGCCTCGTTGCGGCACGAGGTGAAGCCCTCGAAGGCCTCCTTGTCGTTGTAGGCCACGCGCAGGCCCTTGCCGCCGCCGCCGGCCGAGGCCTTGATCATCACCGGGTAGCCGATGTCCTTGGCGATCTCGACCGCGCGCTCGGCCGTCTCGATGGCGTCGTTCCAGCCCGGGATGGTGTTGACCTTGGCCTCGTTCGCGAGCTTCTTGGAGGCGATCTTGTCGCCCATGGCCGCGATCGAATAGTGCTTGGGTCCGATGAAGGCAATGCCCTCTTCCTCGACCTTGCGCGCGAAGGCCTCGTTCTCCGACAGGAAGCCGTAGCCCGGGTGCACCGCCTCGGCGCCCGTCTGCTTGCAGGCCGCGATGATGCGGTCCGCTTGCAGGTAGCTCTCACGGCTGGGCGCGGCACCGATGTGCACGGCCTCGTCGGCCAGCTCGACGTGGCGGGCCTCCTTGTCGGCGTCGGAGTAGACCGCGACGGTGAGGATGCCCATCTTCTTCGCGGTCTGGATCACACGGCAGGCGATTTCGCCGCGGTTGGCGATCAGTATCTTCTTGAACATGTTCTTCTTCTCCGTGCCGCTCACAGTGGGATGTTTCCGTGCTTGCGCCACGGGTTCTCGAGCTTCTTCTCGCGCAGCATCACGAGCGAGCGGCAGATGCGCTTGCGCGTCTCGTGCGGCAGGATCACGTCGTCGATGTAGCCGCGCGCGCCCGCCACGTATGGGTTGGCGAACCGCGCCTTGTATTCCGCTTCGCGGGCGGCGAGTTTCTCGGGGTCGTTCTTGTCCTCTCGGAAGATGATTTCCACCGCGCCCTTGGCGCCCATCACCGCGATCTCGGCACGCGGCCAGGCCAGGTTGACGTCGCCGCGCAGGTGCTTGGAGGCCATCACGTCGTAGGCGCCGCCGTAGGCCTTGCGCGTGATGACGGTGATCTTGGGCACCGTGCACTCCGCATAGGCGTAGAGCAGCTTGGCGCCGTGCTTGATGATGCCGCCGTACTCCTGCCCCGTGCCGGGCATGAAGCCGGGCACGTCGACAAAAGTGACCACCGGAATGTTGAAGGCGTCGCAAAAGCGCACGAAGCGCGCGGCCTTGATGCTGCTCTTGATGTCCAGGCAGCCCGCGAGCACCAGCGGCTGGTTGGCCACGATGCCGATGGTCTGGCCTTCCATGCGCGCGAAGCCGATCACGATGTTCTTGGCGTAGTCGGGCTGCAGCTCGAAGAAGTCGCCATCGTCCACCACCTTGAGGATCAGCTCCTTGATGTCGTAGGGCTTGTTGGGATTGTCTGGCACCAGCGTGTCGAGCGAGTAGTCGGGCCGGTCGGCCGGATCGCCCTGGCCGTTGTTGCCCAGGCGCACCGGCGGCTTCTCGCGGTTGTTGAGCGGCAGGTAGTTGTAGAGGCGGCGCAGCATCATGAGCGCCTCGACGTCGTTCTCGAACGCCATGTCGGCCACGCCGCTGCGCGTGGTGTGGGTGACGGCGCCGCCGAGCTCTTCGGCCGTGACGCTCTCGTGCGTCACGGTCTTCACCACCTCGGGGCCGGTGACGAACATGTAGCTGCTGTCCTTCACCATGAAGATGAAGTCGGTCATGGCGGGCGAGTACACCGCGCCGCCCGCGCAGGGGCCCATGATCATGCTGATCTGCGGCACCACGCCGGAGGCCATCACGTTGCGCTGGAACACGTCGGCATAGCCGCCGAGCGACGCCACGCCTTCCTGGATGCGCGCGCCGCCCGAATCGTTGAGGCCGATGACCGGCGCGCCGACCTTCATGGCCTGGTCCATCACCTTGCAGATTTTTTCGGCATGCGCTTCGCTGAGCGCACCGCCAAAGACCGTGAAGTCCTGGCTGAACACGAACACGAGGCGGCCGTTGATCATCCCGTAGCCCGTGACCACGCCGTCGCCCGGGATCTTCTGCTCGGCCATGCCGAAATCGACCGAGCGGTGCTCGACGAACATGTCCCATTCTTCAAAAGTGCCGTCGTCGAGCAGCAGCTCGATGCGCTCGCGCGCCGTGAGCTTGCCCTTGGCGTGCTGCGCGTCGATGCGCTTCTGCCCGCCGCCCAGGCGCGCCTGGGCGCGGCGCTTTTCGAGTTGTTCGATCAGTTCTTGCATGGTGTGCTTCCGAAGCTGTGGTCCTGAATTTGGTGTGGGGTCATGGCCTGGCGGTGATGGCGGCCGCCGCAAGCAGCTGGCGCGCCGCCGTCGATGCGGGCAGCGCGCCCTCCGCCACCTGGCGCGTGAGCTGCGGCAGCAATTCGCGCACCTGCGCGTGCTGCCTGAAAGCCTGCTTGAGCCCGGCGTCGATGCGCTCCCACATCCACGCGGTGGCCTGCTTTTCGCGGCGCCTGGCGAGCTTGCCGTTGGCGCTCTGCAGCTGCCTGAACTGCGTGACGGCATCCCAGAAGGCGTCGACGCCCGTGCCGGCCAATGCGCTCAGCTGCAGCACCTGGGGCAGCCAGAAGCGCACCTCTGCGCCGCTGTGCGCGTCGTGCACGGCATGCGCATGGTCCGGGTTGCCCTGGTGGCCGAAAAGGCGCAGCGCCGAGGTGATCTGGGCCTGCGCGCGCGTCGCGGCATCCTTGTCGATGTCGGCCTTGTTGATGACGACGAGGTCGGCCAGTTCCATCACGCCCTTCTTGATGGCCTGCAGGTCGTCGCCCGCATTGGGCAGCTGCATCAGCACGAACATGTCGGTCATGCCGGCCACGGCGGTTTCGCTCTGGCCCACGCCCACGGTCTCGACGATCACGATGTCGTAGCCTGCGGCCTCGCACACCAGCATGGCCTCGCGCGTCTTCTCGGCCACGCCGCCGAGCGTGCCGCTCGAGGGGCTGGGGCGGATGTAGGCGCGCTCGTGCACCGAGAGCCGCTCCATGCGCGTCTTGTCGCCGAGGATGGAGCCGCCCGAGACAGTGGAGGAAGGATCGATGGTGAGCACCGCCACGCGGTGGCCCTTGCCGATCAGCAGCAGGCCCAGCGCCTCGATGAAAGTCGACTTGCCGACGCCCGGCACGCCGGAGATGCCGAGGCGAAACGAATGGCCGGTGCGCGGCAGCAGCGCGGTGAGCAGTTCGTCGGCCTGCGCGCGGTGGTCGGCGCGGGTCGATTCGAGCAGCGTGATGGCCTTGGCAATCGCGCGGCGCTGCGCCATGCCGCCTGATTCGGCAATCGCGCGCTCCAGTGCAGCCGCCGGCTTGTTCAGCACGCGTCCTCCGGGGACGACACGCGCCAGCGGTAGTGCAGGTCGACGCCCTCTTCGCCTTCGAGCACGAAGCCGTGCCGCAGGTAGAAGCGGTTGGCATCGCTCTGCACGAGCGCGGTGAGCTTGATGTCCATCCGCTGTTCGCGCGCCTGCGACTTGGCCCACTCGAGCACCCACTCGCCGATGCCCAGGCCCTGGAAGCCGGTGCGCAGGTAGAGGTGGTCGAGCCGCAGCGCATCCGCGCCCTCGGGCTTGAGCGTGACGAAGCCGATGCGCAGCTCGCTGTCGAGCACGATGTGGTGCATGAAGGGCACGACGAAACCGGCCTGCAGCCGCTCGCGCGAGCGCGCCGGGTCGAAGCGCCCCACGCGCTCCAGGCTGGGGCGCATCGCATCGACGCGCAGGGCCAGCATGGCCTCGAAATCGCTGGATTCAACCGGCTGCAGCGACAGCCGCGACAAGAGATCGCCCACGCTCTGCTTCTCAGGCCGAAACCGCCGCGCGGATCTGCTCCAGCACGTCCTTGGCGCTGGCCGGGATGGGCGTGCCCGGACCGTAGATGCCCTTGACGCCGGCTTCGTAGAGAAAGTCGTAGTCCTGCCGCGGAATCACGCCGCCGACGAACACGATGATGTCGTCGGCGCCCTGCTTCTTGAGCTCGTTGATGATGGCGGGCACAAGCGTCTTGTGGCCGGCCGCGAGCGTGCTCACGCCGACGGCATGCACGTCGTTCTCGATGGCCTGCCGCGCGCATTCCTCGGGCGTCTGGAACAGCGGCCCCATGTCCACGTCGAAGCCCAGGTCGGCGAACGCGGTGGCCACCACCTTGGCGCCACGGTCGTGCCCGTCCTGGCCCAGCTTGGAGATCATCACGCGCGGGCGGCGGCCCTGTTCCTCGGCGAAGGCGTTGATTTCGGTCTTGAGGGTTTCCCAGCCTTCGGCCGAGTCATAGGCAGCTGCGTACACACCGGTCACCTTTTGCGTGTCGGCCCGATGGCGGCCGAATGATTTTTCGAGGGCGTCGGAAATCTCGCCGACCGTGGCGCGCGCGCGCACCGCGTCGATGCTCAGCGCCAGCAGGTTGCCGGTGCCGTTTTCGGCAGCCTCGGTGAGCGCATCGAGCGCCGCCTGCACCTTCGCAGTGTCGCGCGAGGCGCGGATCTTCTGCAGCCGCGCCACCTGCTGGTCGCGCACCATCACGTTGTCGATGGAGAGGCTGTCGATCGCGTCTTCGTTCTTGAGCTTGTACTTGTTGACGCCGACGATCACGTCCTTGCCCGAATCGATGCGCGCCTGCTTCTCGGCGGCGGCGGCCTCGATCTTGAGCTTGGCCCAACCGCTGTCCACGGCCTTGGTCATGCCGCCCATCGCCTCGACCTCCTCGATGATGGCCCAGGCCGCGTCGGCCATGTCCTGCGTGAGCTTCTCCATCATGTAGCTGCCAGCCCAGGGGTCGACCACATTCGTGATGTGCGTCTCTTCCTGGATGATGAGCTGCGTGTTGCGCGCGATGCGGGCGCTGAACTCGGTAGGCAGCGCAATCGCTTCGTCGAGCGCGTTGGTGTGCAGGCTCTGCGTGCCGCCGAACACCGCGGCCATGGCCTCGATGGTGGTGCGCACGATGTTGTTGTACGGGTCCTGCTCGGTCAGGCTCCAGCCCGAGGTCTGGCAGTGCGTGCGCAGCATCAGGCTCTTGGGGTTCTTGGGGTTGAACTCCTTCATGATGCGGCACCACAAGAGGCGCGCGGCGCGCATCTTGGCCACTTCGAGATAGAAGTTCATGCCAATGGCCCAGAAGAAGCTCAGGCGCCCGGCAAAGCCGTCGACATCGAGCCCCTTGGCCAGCGCGGTCTTCACGTACTCCTTGCCGTCGGCCAGCGTGAAGGCCAGCTCCAGCGCCTGGTTGGCGCCGGCTTCCTGCATGTGGTAGCCGCTGATCGAGATCGAGTTGAACTTGGGCATCTTCTGCGCCGTGTACTCGATGATGTCGCCGATGATCCGCATGCTCGGCGCGGGCGGGAAGATGTAGGTGTTGCGGACCATGAACTCCTTGAGGATGTCGTTCTGGATGGTTCCGCTCAACTGGTCCTGGCTCACGCCCTGCTCTTCGGCCGCGACCACGTAGCCCGCGAGCACCGGCAGCACGGCGCCGTTCATGGTCATGGACACGCTCACCTTGTCGAGCGGGATCTGGTCGAACAGGATCTTCATGTCCTCGACCGAATCGATGGCCACGCCGGCCTTGCCGACGTCGCCGGTCACGCGCGGATGGTCGCTGTCGTAGCCGCGGTGGGTGGCCAGGTCGAAGGCCACGCTCACGCCCTGCCCGCCGGCGGCCAGCGCCTTGCGGTAGAAAGCGTTCGATTCCTCGGCGGTCGAGAAGCCCGCGTACTGGCGGATGGTCCAGGGGCGCACCGCGTACATGGTGGCCTGCGGGCCGCGCAGGTAGGGCTCGAAGCCGGGCAGCGTGTCGGTGTACTTGAGGCCCTGCAGGTCGGCCGCGGTATAGAGCGGCTTCACGGTGATGCCGTCCGGCGTGAGCCAGTTGAGCGCGCCCAGGTCGCCGCCCGGTGCCGACTTGGCGGCGGCCTTGGCCCAGTCGTCGAGGTTGGCCGGCTTGAAGGTGGGTTCGGGTTTGCTGCTCATGAGGGGCTTTTCGCAGTGTCTTGCAGGGTAGTCGCAAATTCGCCTGCAAGGGATTTGCAAGCCGGCCGCGAGTCTAACCGATCCGTAATTATTAATTCAAACCCGTTTTTGCGGTACAGTCCGCCCCATGTCCGCCCTCACCCTCACCCCGCGCGCCCTCTATGAAGAGGTGGCCGAACTGCTGCGCCAGCGGATCTTCCGCCGCGAGCTCGAGCCGGGCAGCTGGATCGACGAACTCAAGCTGGCCGAGGAATACGGCATCAGCCGCACGCCGCTGCGCGAAGCCCTGAAGGTGCTGGCCGCCGAAGGCCTGGTGACCATGAAGGTGCGGCGCGGCGCCTACGTCACCGAGGTGTCCGAGCAGGACCTGGCGGACGTCTACCACCTGCTCTCGCTGCTGGAAAGCGATGCGGCCGGCGTGGTGGCCGAGCGCGCGAGCGAGGCCCAGCGCGCGGAGCTCAAGGCGCTGCATGCCGAACTCGAAGCGGCAGGCGCCCCCGGCAAGGAAGACCGCGAGCATTTCTTCGCGGTCAACGAGCGCTTCCACATGTGCCTTCTGGCCATTGCGAACAACAAGTGGCGCGACCAGATGGTGGCCGACCTGCGCAAGGTGATGAAGCTCAACCGGCACAACTCGCTGCTGAAGGCGGGGCGCATCGCGGAATCGCTCGCGGAGCACCGGTCGGTGATGGCGGCCATCGAGGCACGGGATGCCGCGGCGGCGATGGCGCGGATGCGCGAGCATTTCACGAACGGCCTGGAAGCCGCGAACTGAGTTCTCCCCCAGTCTTCGCGCACTTCGTGTCGCTCCGCCAACCCCCTTCCGGGGGCAACACCAGAGGACCGGCAAAGCCGGATCCCCGGTGTTTCACGAAGGGAGCCGTGGCAGCGGCGGGGATCAGTCGGTGCTGACGGTGCCGGCTTCCTGGGAGATCCGCTGGGCGGTTTCGAGGAGCCTGGGGGCGACGCGGCCGAGCATGACGTCCTTGGGCAGCAGGTAGGCGGGGCCGCCGCAGCTCACGCCGTAGCGCTCGCCGCGCGGGCCCTTGAGCGCAAAGCCCAGGGCATGGATGTGCGGATGCCACTCGCCGAACGAGCTGCAATAGCCCAGGCGCGCGTATTCATCGAGCCCGGCCATCAGGCGCGGTTCGATCGAGGGCCAGTTCTCGCCGCTCTCCAGGCGGATCTGCTCCAGCACTTCGGCCCGCTCGGCGGCGGGTAGCGCGCCCAGGTAGGCGCGGCCCGCGGCCGAGGTGGCAATGGTCATGCGCGAGCCCACTTCGATGCGCGAACTGATCAGCGCGGAGCGGGGGCGCAGCGAATCGATGATGAGCATGTCGAGCTCGTCGCGCACGCCCATGTGGACACTGGCGCCGGCAAATTCGGACAGCTCTGAAAGATGCGGCCGGGCCACCGTCCGCAGGTCGAAGTGGCGCAGGTAGCGGCTGCTCATGTCGAGCAGCGCGGGCCCGAGGCTGAAGCGGTCGCTGTCCTGCGACTGCTTCAGGTAGCCCGCGGCCACCAGCGTGGCCGTGAGGCGGGACACGGTGGCCTTGGGGATGCCGGTGGTTTCGGCCAGGTCGCGATTGCTGATGGGTGCGGCTGCCATTCCGATGACCTTGAGCAAGGCCAGCCCCCTGGCAAGCGCGCTGACTTCTTCTTTGCCGCCAATCGCGTCATTCATGTATCCAAACCCTTTTTTTTAGATGTTCGTTCATTCTTCAGCAAAAAGCGGTTGACGTGACGGCGCTCGGGAATCATTATTTCGAAACAATGTTCCATTTATACAGAAATTCGAGACATTCCGCTGGCGGCTCAACCGCCCTTCTTCCCTCGCGAGACCGGCGCCTGCTGCTGTTGGCGGGAAGCGGCTTGGCGCTGTCCGGCTTTGCGGCCGCCGCCCCGGCGGCGACCGCGGGCGACGCGGGCGGCTACCCCAAGGGGCCCGTCAAGCTCATCGTCCCCTTTGCGCCCGGCGGGCCGACCGACACAGTGGCGCGCCTGATCTCGCTCAAGCTGCAGGAGATGTGGGGCCAGCCGGTGCTCGTCGACTACAAGCCGGGGGCCGGCACGGCCATTGGCGTCGACTTCGTCGCCAAGGCGCCGGCCGACGGGCTGACCTTCGGCATGGTGAATTCGTCCTTTGCGGTCAATCCGTCGCTGCGCAAGAGCCTTCCGTACGACACGGTGAAAGACCTCGCGGGCATCACGCAGATCGCCAACCTGCAGCTCGCGATCGTCGCGCGGCCCGATGCGCCCTTCGGCACGCTGGCCGAGCTCATCGCCTACGCGAAGAAGAACCCGGGCAAGCTCAGCTACGGCACGCCCGGCGCCGGCAGCACCACGCACCTGGGCGCCGAGCTGCTCAAGCGCGAGGCGGGCTTCGACATGCTGCACGCGCCTTCAAGGGCAGCGCGCCGGCGCACACCGAACTGCTGGGTGGGCGGCTCGACCTCGTGTTCGACCCTTTTCTTTCGGTGCTGCCATACGTCAAGGCGGGCCGGATGAAGATGATCGCCACGCTCGGCGAGAAGCGGATTCCGGGCTACGGCTATCCGACCGTGGCCGAGACCCTGCCGGGATTCCACGTGAGCGCCCTGCTCGGCTTCGTCGCGCCGCGCGCCACGCCGCCTGCGGTGGTCGCGAAGATCCAGGCCGACACCGCCAAAGTGCTGCACGACCCCGAGATGCGCCGCCGCGTCGAGGAACAGGGCATGGACGTGGTGGCTTCCACCCCCGCGCAGTTCGACGCCTTCGTCCAGAGCGAGATGAAGCGCTGGTCGCGCGTGATCGCCGAAGCCGGCATCCAGGCCGAATAGGCATCGCCATTTTCCATCCTCATTGGCAAGACCCATGTCCTCCCTCGAACTCACCCCCCTGCACCCGCTCTTCGCCGCCGAGGCGCGCGGCATCGACATCACGCAGCCGCTCTCGCCTTCCGAGGTGAAGCAGATCAACGCGGCCATGAACCGCTATGCCGTGCTGGTGTGGCGCGGACAGCCGCTCACGGGCCAGCAGCAGATCGATTTCGCGAAGTCGTTCGGCCCGCTCGACCTGGGCCTGAAGAAGGTCTTCAAGCGCCCCGAGCGGCTGGAGGACGAACGGCTCATCGACATCTCCAACGTCGATGCAGAAGGCAAGGTGGCGCGCCGCGATTCGCCCAAGAACCTGTCGAATTTTGCCAACCAGCTCTGGCACAGCGACAGCTCCTTCCAGAACCCGCGCGCCGCCTATTCGATGCTGCATGCACTGGTGCTGCCGAGCTGGGGCGGCAACACCGAGTTCGCGGATCTTCGCGCCGCCTATGACGCCCTGCCCGAGCGCACCCGCTCGGAGATCGAAGGCCTGTGCGCCGAGCACTATGCGCTGCACACCCGCATCCTGCTGGGCGACGAGGCCTATACCGACGACCAGAAGAAAGCCATTCCACCCGCCGTGTGGCCGCTGGCGCAGACGCACCCGGGCTCGGGGCGCAAGCTGCTGTTCGTGGGCGTGCATGCACGCGAGATCATCGGCTGGCCGGTCGCCGAGGGCCGCATGTTCCTGTCCGATCTGCTCGAGCATGCAACGCGCCGCGAATTCGTCTACACGCACGAATGGCAGGTGGGCGACCTCGTGATGTGGGACAACCGCAGCACCCTGCACCGCGGCCGGCGCTACGACATCGGCGAGCGCCGCGAGCTGCGCCGCACCACCATCGAGGACGTGCCCGAGGCCACGCTGATGGCAGCCTGAGGCCGCGCGGCTTCAGGCCTCTTGCGCCGCGGGTTCGTGCGCCAGCGCCATCACCTCGTGCGGCGGACGCGCCTTGAGGCGATGGTCGCTCCAGACCTGGCGCCAGCGGCGCGCGCCGGGCAGGCCGTTGCGCAGGCCCAGCATGTGGCGCGCAATCGACGACCACTGCGTGCCATGTTCGGCCGCCTCGCGGACCATGTAGTCGCACATCAGCGCCTCGACGTCCTCGCGCGTGAGCGGCTGCGGCGCGGCGCCGTAGAACTCCGCGTCCCACTCGGCCAGCCACCAGGGGTTGTGATAGGCCTCGCGGCCGACCATCACGCCGTCGAGCAGCCGCAGGTGCTCGTGCACCTGCGCGTTGGCCGAGATGCCGCCATTGATCGAGAAATCCAGCTCCGGAAATTCGTGCTTCAGGCGGTGCACGAGCTCGTAGCGCAGCGGCGGAATCTCGCGGTTCTGCTTCGGGCTCAGGCCCTGCAGCCAGGCGTTGCGCGCATGCACGATGAAGCCCCGGCAGCCGGCCTCGCTCACCGCACCGACAAAGTCGCGCACGAACTCGTAGCTCTCGATCTTGTCGATGCCGATGCGGTGCTTGACCGTGACCGGCAGGCGGGTGGCGTCGACCATGGCCTTCACGCAATCGGCCACCAGCGCCGGCTCGGCCATCAGGCAGGCACCGAAGGCGCCGCGCTGCACCCGCTCGCTGGGACAGCCGCAGTTGAGGTTGATCTCGTCGTAGCCCCACTCCTCGCCGAGCCTGGCGCAATGCGCGAGATCGGCCGGCTCGCTGCCGCCCAGTTGCAGGGCCACGGGATGCTCTTCCTCGTTGAAGCGCAGGTGCCGCGGGACGTCGCCATGCACCAGCGCGCCGGTCGTGACCATCTCCGTATAGAGCAGCGCGTGGCGCGACATCAGGCGATGGAAGTAACGGCAATGGCGGTCCGTCCAATCCATCATGGGAGCGACGGAAACGACTTTTTCTTTCAAATTCAACAGCTTGGCGCTTTCGTTCATACAGATGGCCTTCAGCTGTAGTTTCTCATGCAGCGGCCGCCCGAGCGCGGTTCACCGCCCCATCAGCCGCCGCGCGATGTAGCTCGCGGCATCCACCAGCGCGACCAGCACGATCATGGCCAGCAGCACCGCGCTGGTCTCGCGCATCTGGAACAGGCCCAGGTGGAAGGCCAGCATCTGGCCCAGTCCGCCGGCGCCGACCACGCCCAGCACGGCCGCGGCGCGGATGTTGTTCTCCCACCGGTAGAGCGCATAGCTCATCAGTTGCGGCAGCACCTGCGGCAGCGTCGCATAGAGGAACACCCGCCCTTCCGGCACGCCGCGCACGCGCAGCGCAAAGGCGGGGCCCTGGGCCGCGTTCTCGATGCTTTCGGCGAACAGGCGGCCCAGCACGCCGGAGGTGTGCACCGCCAGCGCCAGCGTGCCCGCGAAAGGCCCGAGGCCGGCCGCTATCAGCAGCAGCGCGGCCCACATCAGTTCCGGCACGCTGCGCAGGGCGTTGAGCAGCAGCCGCGTGGGGCCGCGCCAGCGCGCCGGGTCGCCGGCGTGCAGCTTGCTCGCGGGCAGCGCGAGCAGCAGGCCGGCCACCACGGCCAGCAAGGTGCCGACCACCGACATCGCCAGCGTCTCGAGCGCGGCCGGCAGCAGCTTCTGCAGGAAGGCCGCACCAAGGGCCGGCTTGGCGAGCTCGCCGGCGAAGCGGCCCATGCGGGCCAGCGAATCGATCGAGAAGAAGCGCGCCCACTGCAGGTCGAGCGACCAGAAGCTCGCGACCACCAGCGCCGCCAAGGCAGCGACCATCCAGCAGGCGCGGCAGCGCGCATCGAACAGCGGCGGCGGCAGCCGGTAGACCTCGTTGGCGGCGGATGGTTGCGGTTCGGTCTTGGGCATGGCGAGGAGGCTCTCAGGCCAGGGCGCGCCGCAGCCAGGCGCTCAGCCGGTCGGTGGCCGCGACCAGCAGCACGAACACCAGCAGCATGGTGCTGACCTCGGCGCCGTTGAACATCTTCATCGACGCATCCATCTGCTGGCCGAGCCCGCCCGCGCCCACGAAGCCGAGCACCGCGGACGAGCGGATGGCGCACTCCCAACGATAGACGGTGTAGCTGGTGAGCTCGGCCGCGTTCTGCGGCAGCAGGCCGTAGAAAAAGGCCTGGATGCGGCCGGCGCCGTTGCGCAGCAGCGTCTCGGTCGGATGGGCATCGCCGCTTTCCAAAATCTCGCCGTAGACCTTGCCCAGCATGCCGGCATAGGTGAGCGCGATGGCCAGCACGCCGGCCGTGACGCCCAGCCCGACCACGCGCACGAACACCAGCGCCCAGATGAGTTCCGGCACGCTGCGCAGCACGATGAGCAGGCCGCGCACCGAAAAGCGCAGCACCGCCGGCAGCGCCGCCATGCGGCCGGCCAGGCCGGAGATGGAGAGCGAGCGCACCGACAGCAGCGTGAGCGGAACCGCCAGCACCATGGCCAGCGTGAGCCCGGCCGTGGCAATGGCCACCGTGCGCCAGGTTTCCCGCGCCACCAGCGCCAGGAACTCCGCGTCCATGCGCGGCGGCACGAAGCCGGCCAGAAATTGCAGCGCCGGCTCCATGCCGCCAGGCGCCAGCAGCAGCCAGGGCTTGAATTCGGTCAGCACGAGCATGGGCCACAGCACCACGGCCGCGGCCAGCAGCCAGAACACGCGGTGCGCCCAGGCGGGGTCGCGCTCGGCCGGTGTTGTGCGTGACGGGACGGCGGCCATGCTCAGCGGCAGTGCATCACGACAGGAGCCGCTGCGACCGGACCCTCGTCGAGGACGCCGGCCTGCGCCGGCTCCTGCGCATAGAGTTCGCGCAGCAAGGCCGGCGTCACCTGCGCGGTCGGCAGGTCGAAGGCCAGCAATCCGTCGCGCAGGCCGATGATGCGCGGAAAGTGCTGCAGCGCGAGCGGCACGTCGTGCAGGGTGGCCACCAGCGTGGCCCCGCTGTCGCGCGCCCATTGCGTGAGGGTGTCCAGCGCCTGCCCGGCGCGGGCCGGGTCCAGCGCCGACAAGGGCTCGTCGACCAGCACCAGCTGCGCCTCGGACAGCAGGCCGCGCGCCAGCCCCACGCGCTGCCGCTCGCCGCCGGACAGCCGGTCCACGCGCGCGAAGAGCTTGTCCGCCATGTCGAAGCGCGCGAGCGCGGCGTCGGCCTGCGCGATGCCGGTCGGATAGAACAGGCTGCGCAGCGCCTGCCACAGCCCGATGCGCGGCAGCCGGCCCGCCAGCACCGCGGTCACCACGCGCTGGCGCGGCGGCAGCGGCGGCACCTGGGGCGCCAGGAACAGCCGGCCGCGCAGGCGCTGCAGTTCGCGCCGGGGCAGCCGCCAGGGATCGCGGCCGTCGAGCTCGATGCTGCCGGCCGCGGGCGCCAGCGCGCAGGCCATCAGGTGCAGCAGCGTCGTCTTGCCGGCGCCCGAAGGGCCGATCACCGCAGCCTGCTCGCCCGCCGCCACGTGCAGGTCCAGCGCCCGCAGCGCCGGCGGCGCCGCGGCGGGGGCCGCCGGGTGCCGGCCGGAGGCCGACCGCAGCTCGATGTTCACCAGCTTCGCTCCTGCATTGCGCCGGTCAGTTCAGCAGCCCGGCGTTGCGCGCCGCGGCCTCGATGCCCTTGTAGTTCTCGGCGCGCGTCGGCACGAAGCGCGTGGCACGCTGCAGCGCGAGGATGTCCTTGCCCTCAGGCGTGGCCGGGCTCAGCTCGATGAACGCGCGCACCAGCTGCTCGCGCCGGGCGGCCGGCATGTCGGCATGCACGGTCCAGTTGTAGTCGTAGTAGGCGGGCGTGGTGTAGAACACCCGCACCTTCGCCGGATCGACCTTCTTGTCGGCCACGAGCTTGTCCCACACCGAGATGTTGAGCGCCCCCGCGTCCACCTTGCCGGATGCGACCGCGGCCACCGTGGCATCGTGCGCGCCGGAATAGGCCACGCGCTTGAGGTCGCGGTCGGGGTCGATGCCGGCCGCCAGCAGGAAGCTGCGCGGCATCAGGTGGCCCGAGGTGCTGGACTGCGAGCCGAAGCTCAGGTTGCGGCCCTTGAGGTCGGCGAGCGAGCGGATGTCCGGATTCGTCGTGATGAACACCGAGCGGAATTTCTCGTCTTCCTCGCGCTGCACCAGCGGCACCACCTTGCCGCCCGAACGATGGCTGGCCTGCACGAAGGTGAAGCCGCCGAGCCAGGCCAGGTCGACCTGCTTGTTGGCCAGGGCCTCGACGGCGGCGGCGTAGTCGGTGACCGGCGTGAATTCGACCTTCACGCCCAGCTTGCGCTCCAGGTAGGCGGCCAGCGGCGCCGACTTGCGCGCGAGCTCGGTCGGCGATTCGTCGGGGATCGCGGTGATGCGGAAGGTTTGTTGGGCCTGCGCGGCGATGGCACCGGCCAGCAGGGCCAGCGCCAGCACGAAGCGCGGCAAGACAGCGAATTTCATGAGACTCCCGAAAAGCGAAGAACAAGGCGGGGATTAGACCGCAAGACCCCAATCACCCGCCGGGGGCCCGGCAGCTGCGGAAGCCGGCGAAGATGTCGCGGCGGTGCGGCTCGAAGAAGTTGCGGTAGCGCGCATGCGCGAGCGCCGCCGACGTGGCGTGGCAGGCGCCGCGCAGCACCCGCCGGGTGCCGAACCACGGCGCCGAGTAGTCGCGGTAGGGATGGGGCGCGAAGCCTGGGTAAGGCTCGAACGGGCTCGAGGTCCATTCCCAGACCCGGCCCCAGGCGAAGCCCGGCAGCGTGAGCGCCGCGCACTCCCATTCGGCTTCGGTCGGCAGCCGCCGCCCGGCCCAGCGGCACCAGGCCTCGGCTTCGTGCGCGTTCAGGTGGACCGCTGCGCCCTGCGGGTCGAGCGGCAGCCAGCGGCCGCCGCGCCGCTGCTGCCAGCCGGTGCCCGCCGCACGCAGATGGGCAGGGTGGCGCAGCAGCTGGCGCGCGAGCCAGTCGCGGCCCGCGTCGGACCACCACGCCGGGTGCTCGTAGCCGCCGGCTTCCACGAACGGCAGGAAGCGCGCCCAGCTCACGGCCTGCGCATCGATGCGCAGCGGCTCGATGCTCACGTCGTGGGACAGGAGCTCGTTGTCGAACGCAAAGCCGGTGCCTGCATCGGAACCCATGCGCAAGCGCTGCGCCGGCAGTTCCAGTTCGGCATCCTCTGCAAGCTGCGGCGCAACCCCGCCCTCGCGCAGCGCGATGCCCAGGCCCTCGGCCATGTAGGCCGCCGCTTCCGCATGCATGGCCTCGTGCAGGGCGACCAGGCGGAAGAAGTAGAGCGCATCGTCGTGCGCATCGGGCGGGAGCTCGTCCAGCAGGGCCAGCGTTTGCGCGAGCGTGCGTTCGAGGTAGTCGCGCGTGGCCTCGGCATCGGGCAGCGGGAGCGCCCAGCGGGTGCGGTGCGCCACGCGGCCGGAGTCGTACCAGGCATCGGCCTGCGGCAGCAGCGAAGGCTCGCGCGCGTGGTCCGGCTCGCAGGCCACGCCGCGTGCGCGCTGCCGGTTGCGGCCGATCCACCATTCCTGGAACCAGGCCACGTGGCCCAGCTCCCAGAGCGGCGGATTGAGTTCGGGCGCGTAGCCGATGCCGGGATAGGCATCCCCCAGCGCGGCCCGGAAATCGTCCGCGAGGTCGAGCGTGCGCCGCCGTGCAGCCAGCAGCGCCGCGCGCACCGATGCCGGCGGCCCCGCGCGCAGCGCGAGTGCCTCGGGCGCACCGGCCACGCTATAAACAGGCAATGTCGAATCCATCGCTTGTCATCGTAAGCCCGGCCTTGCCCGGCGCCAACAATGGCAACTGGCGCACCGCCCAGCGCTGGAAGGCCCTGCTGTCGCCCGTCTGCAGCGCGCGCGTGGTGCAGCAATGGCCCGATGCAGACGCATCGGCCGACACCGTGATGCTGGCGCTGCACGCGCGGCGCTCCGCGGAATCGATCGCGCACTGGGCCCACGCCCACCCCGGCCGCGGCCTGGGCGTGGTGCTGACCGGCACCGACCTGTACCAGGACATCGGCAGCGACCCGCAGGCGCAGCGCTCGCTGCAGCTGGCGCAGCGCCTGGTCGTGCTGCAGGCGCTGGGCGCCGAGGCCCTGCCGCCGGAGTGCCGGGCCAAGGCGCGCGTGGTGTACCAGTCGACATCCGCGCGCGCCGAGCTGCCCAAGTCCGCACGCCAACTGCGCGCGGTGATGGTCGGCCACCTGCGGCAGGTCAAGTCGCCGCAGACGCTGTTCGACGCGGCGCGCCTGCTGTGCGGGCGCGAGGACATCCGCATCGACCACATCGGCGACGCGGGCGATGCCGGGCTGGGCGAGCTTGCGCGCGCATTGGCAAGCGACTGCCCGGGCTACCGCTGGCTCGGCGCCCTGCCCCATGCGCAGACCCGCCAGCGCATCCAGCGCGCCCACGTGCTGGTGCACACCAGCGCGCTGGAAGGCGGGGCCCACGTGATCATGGAAGCGGTGCGCAGCGGCACGCCGGTGCTGGCGTCGCGCGTGCCGGGCAATGTCGGCATGCTCGGCAACGACTACGCGGGCTACTTTCCGCACGGGGATGCCGCCGCACTGGCGGCGCTGCTCGAGGCCTGCCGCGCGGGCCAGGGCTCCAAAGACCGCGCGGCCGGTCTGCTCGACAGCTTGCGCACACAATGCGCGTTGCGCGCGCCGCTGTTCGACCCCAGGGCCGAGCAGGCCGCACTGTTCCAACTCCTGAACGAACTCCAGCCACCACCACCATGAACGCTGCCCTCCCGCAAGCCCCCGCCGCCGAGCCCCGCCTCACCTCGCTGTCGCACGGCGGCGGCTGCGGCTGCAAGATCGCGCCCGGCGTGCTGTCGGAAATCCTCAAGGGCACGGCGCGCATGCCGATGCCGCCCGAGCTGCTGGTCGGCATCGAGACGGCCGACGACGCGGCCGTCTACCAGCTCAACGACGAGCAGGCGCTGATCGCCACCACCGACTTCTTCATGCCGATCGTCGACGATCCGTTCGACTTCGGCCGCATCGCGGCCACCAACGCGATCTCCGACGTGTATGCGATGGGCGGCAAGCCGATCCTGGCGCTCGCGCTGGTCGGCATGCCGATCAACGTGCTCAGCACGGCGACCATCGGGCGCATCCTCGAAGGCGGCGAATCGGTGTGCCGGGCGGCGGGCATTCCGATCGCGGGCGGCCACACCATCGATTCGGTCGAGGCCATCTACGGGCTGGTCGCGCTCGGCCTGGTCCACCCGAAGCGCGTCAAGCGCAATGCCGGCGCCAAGGCCGGCGACCTGCTGGTGCTGGGCAAGCCGCTGGGCGTGGGCATCCTGTCGGCGGCGCTCAAGAAGGAGGCACTCGACGCGGCCGGCTACCAACGCATGATCGCCACCACGACGCGGCTGAACACGCCCGGCCCCGAGCTCGCGGCGCTCGACGGCGTGCATGCGCTGACCGACGTGACGGGCTTCGGCTTGGCCGGCCATGCGCTGGAACTGGCACGCGGCGCAAAGCTGTCGCTGGAGATCGACTGGCAGCAGGTGCCCGTGCTGGAAGGCGTGCGCGGCCTGGTGCAGTCGGGACACGTCACCGGCGCATCCGGCCGCAACTGGGCCGGCTACGGCTCCGATGTGGCGCTGCCGCAGAACTTTGCCGAGGAAGAGCGCGCCCTGCTCACCGACCCGCAGACCAGCGGCGGACTGCTGGTTTCGTGCGCGCCCGAGGCGCTCGACGAGGTGCTGGCCATCTTCCGCCGGCATGGCTTCGACGACGCCGCGGTGATTGGCACTGCCAGCGCGCAAGGGAGCGCGCCGCGGCTGGTGATCCGCTGACGGGCTGCCGGGACCGCGGCTCGGGCTACCTCGCACCCAGTCGCTTCTGGATTGCGTTCATCTCATCGATCTCCTTGCGCTGCGAGCTCGAGATCTGCCCGCACAGCCTGACCAGTTCCGGGTCCTTGAGCTCGGCCTCGCGGCACATGAGGATGGCGCCCGAGTGGTGCGGCACCATCGAGGCGATGAACTGCCTGTCGCCGATCAGGCCCTGCTGCCGAGTCCCGGCCAGGGCGGCGACAAACAGGATCGCGAGCCCCGCATGGAGCGCCGCATTGAGCGCCTTGCTGCGGTACATGCCTCGCATGGTGGCGAGCATGATGATTCCCATCGGCGCGACCATGGTGAGCGCCATGTAGAACATGTTGAGGTTGTTCCGGAAGTCGCCCCAGCCGTCGATCATCGAAAACATGACCAGGTACATGACGGCGAGGCTGAGCAGCATGTTCACTGCAAACATCCCGTAGGGGTGCCCGCCTTGGTGCTGCGGGGCATGTTCGTGAGGTTCCATCGTGTTCTCTCTCTCTGCAAAGACGAGCATGGGCCCGTTGCCGTACCCTGCGCAACAAACGAAACCCGATGCTCCTTTTTTGTAAAGCTGTGCTCGCGTAGGAAAAAAGCGCATCGCCTCGTGGGAAGCTGCAAGCGGCGGCGCGGTGTTCGATGCGCCGCGCCATGGCTAAACGCGGGCATTGCTGGAGGCCACGCCGCGGCCGCTGGCCTCGCTCGCATCGCCCGAAGCACAGTCCCTTCCCGAAGAAATCTTCGCCTGAGCGGCGCGCACCGACGGCATCCCGCAAAAAACGGCCGAGCCTCTCCTAGTATTCTGGGAACGACATGAAGAACTGAGGGGCCCCGGTGGACATCTTCGAAAACGTGCTGCTCATGCTGGTCGCGGCCTGCCTGCTGCTGCAGCTTTCGCGGCGCCTTGCGCTGCCCTACCCGTCGATGCTGGCGCTGGCCGGCGTGGCGCTGGGCGCGATGCCCTGGGTGCCGCACATCAGCCTCGATCCGCACCTGGCGCTCGCGCTTTTCATCGCGCCTGCACTGCTCGACTCGGCCTTCGACACCGCGCCGCGCGAGCTGCGCCGCAACTGGCTGCCGCTGGTTTCGCTGGTGCTGGTGGCCGTGCTGCTGACCACCGCTGCGGTGGCATGGGCCGGCTGGGCATTCGCCGGCCTGCCGCTGGCCGCGGCCATCACGCTCGGCGCCATCGTCGCACCGCCCGATGCGGTGGCCGCCGCGGCGGTGATGCAGCAGTTCCGCATTCCGCGGCGCACGCTGTCGGTCATCAACGGCGAAAGCCTGCTCAATGACGCCGTCGCACTGCTGGTGTTCGGCGTGGCGGTGTCGGCCGCAGGCTCGGCGCACCTGCCGATCACCAGCTCGCTGCCGATGCTGCTGGTTGCAGTGCCGGGCGGCGCGCTGGTCGGCATCGCGTTTGCCAAGCTCAACCTGCACGTGGGCGCACCGCTCTTTGCCGGCACGCGCTCGGCCATCATCTTCCAGTTTGTCATGACCTTCGGCGCATGGATCGTGGCCGAGCGGCTGCACCTGTCGCCGATCATCTCGGTGGTCGCGTTCGGCATGACGCTGGGCCAATACGCGCCGGGCCGCAACGCACCGCGCGACCGCGTGCATTCCTACGCGGTGTGGGGCGCGGTGGTGTTCACGCTCAACGTGCTCGCGTTCTTCCTGATGGGCCTGCAGGCACGCGGCATCGTCGACCGGCTTTCGGGGCCCGCGCTTGCGCACGCGCTGCAATTCGCGGGCATCGTGCTGGCGCTGGTCATCGCCGTGCGTGTGGGCTGGGTGCTGTTCTACGGTGCGGTGATGCGCGCGGCCAAGCACCGGCTGGGCTTCAAGCCCCGGCGCATCGCGATTCCGTCGAAGCGCATCGGGCTGCTGGTGGGATGGTCGGGCATGCGTGGGCTGGTCACCATGGCCACGGCCTTCGCGCTGCCGCCCGACTTTCCGGGACGCGACCTGATCGTGCTGAGCGCGTTCGCGGTCGTGCTCGGCACGCTGGTGATCCAGGGCTTCACGATCGGGCCGCTGATCAGGGCCTTGAGGATCGCGCCCGATGCATCGCTCGAAGAAGAGATCTCGCTCGCGCGCACCGCCATGATGGATGCGGCGCTGTCTGCGCTCGAAGCCGAGAACGGCACCGAGGCCGAGGCCGTGCGCGACGAGTACCGCGCAGCGCGCGTGCTGGCGTCGGACACGGCCGAGCCGCAGGCGAAGACGGCGCACGACCGCCTGCGCGCCACGGCCATCCGCGCGCAGCGGCAGGCGCTCGACGGCCTGCGCGCGAGTGGCCGGATCGAGGACGACACCTACCACCGGCTCGAGGAGGAGATGGACTGGGCCGAGCTCAATGCGATCCCGGCCGCCGACGTGCGCCTGCAGAGCGTCTAGGCTTCTTCGTACCAGCGGTCCTTCGCCAGCATCACGCGGTGGTGCCCCTGCCCGGCCGGCATCATCGGAAAGCAGTTTTCCTGCGCGGCGACCTGCACGTCGAGGAAGAACGGGCCTTCGCTGGCCAGGCATTCGGCCAGCGCGGCTTCGAGTTCGGCCGGGTCCGACACGCGGCGTGCGCCCCA
This sequence comes from Variovorax sp. V116, assembly GCF_041154435.1. NCBI lineage: Bacteria > Pseudomonadati > Pseudomonadota > Betaproteobacteria > Burkholderiales > Comamonadaceae > Variovorax > Variovorax sp. V116. Next base: position 2,225,961 of record NZ_AP028661.1, on the reverse strand, counting down.
GCCGAAGGCCTTGGCCAGCGCCACGAAATCGGGCAGCGCCTCGTTCCAGCTGTGGCTCAGCCGGTTGCCGTGGTTGAGCTCCTGCCACTGCCGCACCATGCCCATGTAGCCGTTGTTGCACAGCACCAGCTTCACAGGCGCGCGGTGCTGCACCGCCGTCGACAGCTCCTGGATGTTCATGAGCACCGAGGCGTCGCCGCTCACGCAGACCGTCAGCGCATCGGGGTGGCCGATCTGCGCGCCGATGGCCGCGGGCAGCCCGTAGCCCATGGTGCCGGCGCCGCCCGAGGTGAGCCAGCGGCGCGGGCGGTCGAAGCGCAGGTATTGCGCGGCCCACATCTGGTGCTGGCCCACGTCGGTGGAGACGATCGCGTCGCGGCCCGCGATGGCGCGCTGCAGCGACGACATCAGCTGCTGCGGCAGGATGGCGTCGCCACGCTGCGCGAAGCGCAGGCACGCCTCGGCACGCCAGCGCTCGATGCGCTCCCACCAAGGCGCGAGCCGTTCGGGCGCAAGGCCTTCGGCCGGCAGCAGCGCAAGCACGGCGTCGAGGATCGCGGCGCAGTCGCCCACCATGGGCACATCGACCTTCACCACCTTGTTGATGCTGCCCGGATCAATGTCGATGTGGATCTTGCGCCCATGCGGACAGAACTCGTCGAGCTTGCCGGTCACGCGGTCGTCGAAGCGCGCACCGACGCACACCACCAGGTCGGCCTCGTGCATCGCAAGGTTGGCTTCGAGCATGCCGTGCATGCCCAGCATGCCGATGAATTTGGGGTCGGACGCGGGGAAGGCGCCGAGCCCCATCAGCGTGAGCGTGCACGGCGCATGCAGGCGCTGCACCAGCTGCGCGAAGGCCTCGCAGGCGGCCAGCCCCGAGTTGATCAGCCCGCCGCCGCCGTAGAGCACGGGCCGGCGCGCGGTCGAGAGCAGGTCGGCCGCGCGCTGCAGCATGGCCTTCGGCGGCAGCGCCGCCCTGCCCGTGCGGAGCGCGCGCAGCGGCTTTGGCGCAGTGCCATGCGCGAGGCGCGCGAGCTGGACATCCTTCGGCACGTCGAGCAGCACCGGCCCCGGCCGGCCCGAGGCGGCGATCTCCAGCGCGCGGCGCACCAGCGAAGGCACATCGTCCGCCGTGCGCACCTGCTGGTTCCACTTGGTGACGGGGCGCGACATGCCCAGCGCATCGCTCTCCTGGAAGGCCTGCGTGCCGATCACCGCGGTCGCGACCTGCCCGCTGATGCAGAGCACCGGCACTGAATCGCTCATGGCATCGAGCAGCCCCGTGATGGTGTTGCCCACGCCCGGCCCCGAGGTGACCAGCACCACGCCCACGCGCCCCGTGCTGCGCGCATAGCCCTCGGCCGCATGCACCGCGGCCTGCTCATGGCGCACCAGCACGTGGCGCAGCCGCGGCTCGCCATGCAGCGCGTCGTACAGCGGCAGCGCGGCGCCGCCCGGGTAGCCGAAGATGGTGTCGACGCCGCACTCGACCAGCGTGTCGAGCAGGGCCTCGGCGCCGTTGCGCACGCGGAAGGCGGCGCCGGGGACTTCGGGGTGGAGGGACGGGGAAGGCGTGAGGGGAAGGTCGAGCAGTCGCATGCCGTCTATTTTTCCGCTTCTGATGCAGAATTTGCTTCTTTCTTTTGGCTCTTTCGGTCCAATTCATGAAAACTCTTCGGAAAACAGCCTCCATTGAAGAAGGATCTTTCGACAAGATCGACATGGCGATCCTGCGGGTGCTGCTGCTCGATTCGCGCAAGACCCTGCAGGAGATCGGCAACGAGGTCGGCCTGTCGCCCACCAGCTGCTGGACGCGCATCAAGAAGCTCGAAGCCCATGGCGTCATCAAGCGCTACACCATCGACGTGGATCCGGCCAAGCTCGGCTACCACGATTCCGTGATCGTGCAGGTCACGCTCGAAAGCCACACCGACGAAACGCTCTACGACTTCGGCCGCGTGCTCGCGACCATTCCGGAGATCCAGGAGGCCTATCTTGTGTCGGGCGACTACGACTACTACATCCGCATTGCGGTGCGCGACACGCGCGACTACGAACGGCTGCTGCGCGAAAAGCTCTACAAGATCCCGGGCATCCGCCACAGCAAGTCGCATTTCGTGCTGCGCGTGCTCAAGGAAACCAGCGTGCCGGTGATCTGAGGGGGCTGGGCCGGCACACGAGCCAGCCGTCGATCTCGTCGATCGCATCGGCCTTGGGACCGCCCGCAAGCGCCTGCAGCCGTATCCGCGGCAGCAGGTCTTGCTTCACCTTCATTCTTCCGTCATCGAGGCGGCGATGCGCTTGGTGAGCGGATGCAAGAGGTAGACGAGCAGCGAGCGCTCTCCCGTCTTGAAGACCACCTCGACCGGCATGCCCGGCTGCAGCGAGCGCTTTCCGAGCTTCTTCAGGCCCTCTTGCGTCACGGCCACCCGCGCAAGGTAGTAGCTCGCGTTGGTCTGCGAATCGACCAGCAGGTCGCCGGAGACCGAGACCAGCCTGCCCTGCACCACGAGCTGCGGAGAATGGGCAAAATTCGAGAAGCGCACATCCACCGGTATGCCGGCGCGGACGCGGTCGATCAGGTGGGGCGGCACCCTGGTCTCGAGCAGCAAGGGCTCGTTGGCAGGAACCACGTCCATCAGTTTCTGCCCTGGCGCGACCACGCCGCCAACGGTCTGCGCCACCAGCGCCACCACCTGGCCCGAAGCGGGCGAGCGGATTTCGGTGCGGCCCAGTTCATCGCGCAAGGCAACGAACTTCTCGAAATCTCCAAGCACCTCGCGGCTGACTTCGGCCTGCTGGGTTTCCACCTCCTTGTGGTACTCCTGCTGCCGAACGATGGCGCGCTGGCGAAGCTCCGCGACCGATCGCCGCGCCCGGCCCATGTTGCCGATGAGTTCTGCGATGGAGGTGTTCGATTCCGCCACTTGCCGCTCCATCTCCAGCTGGCGATTGCGCGGGGCAAAGCCTTCGCCGACCATCTTGCGCATCTGGCCCAGTTCTTCGTCGAGGAGCGACAGCTGGGTCCGGCGGCTGCCCAACATGCTTGAATAGGCTTGGGACAGCTCCTGCTGGCCCTGGATGTTCTCTTCGATCGATTGCAGGTCGGCGCGCAAGGCGGCGCGGCGCGACCTGAGCAGGTGCTCCTGGTTGAACATCTGCTGGCGGATCAGCGGGTCCGAGGCCGCCGCCTGCAGGTCCGGATGAAAGTCGATGGTGTCCTGGCCCGCCTGTTCGGCCAGCAGCCGGCTCTGTATGGCACGAAAGCCCAGATAGCGCTGCCGCACGGTTTCGAAGCTCGCCCTGGCCGCGGCGTCGTCGAGCTTGAACAGCAACTGGCCTTCCTGGACCTGGTCGCCCTCGCCCACCCGCACCTCCTTGAGAATGCCGCCGATCTGGTGCTGGACAGCCTTGCGCTTGGTGTCGATGGCCACCTGCCCCTGGCTCGGCACGCCCTCGTCCAGCGGAGCAAAGGCAGCCCACAGCAGAAAGCCGCCGAATCCGGCAGCCAGCGCCCACGCACCGATGCGCCCTGCACGGCCGAACTCGTTTCCGAGGCCGTTGGCATCGTCCTGCGACAGACCGTTGTCCTCGGCCGGCAGGGGGTTGGAAGCGACGTCCCGCAGATTCGGTCTGGCCATTTGAAGCTCCCGGAGATGAATCGATGACAGGAGGAAAGCGCCGGCTCAAGCCGACTGCACCAGGACCGCCGTTCGCACCGGCGGCTGCGGGCGACGAAGGGATGCGAGCATGGCATCGCGCGGCCCGTCCGCGGCCAGCACGCCGTCCCGCAAGACCATGAGGCGGTCGGCAATCGAAACCGCGCCTTGGCGGTGCGTCACCAGGAACACCGTCTTTCCCTTGGCCTTCAACTGCCGTATGGCGCACACCAATGCGGCCTCCCCGGCGTCGTCGAGGTTGGCATTCGGCTCATCCAGGACGATGAGCGACGGGTCGCCATAGATCGCACGCGCGAGTCCGATGCGCTGCCTCTGCCCGCCAGACAGCAGACTGCCTGCATCGCCGATGGGGGTGTCGTAGCCTTTGGGAAAACGCAGGATCGTCTCGTGCATGCCCGCGCTGCTTGCGGCCTCGATGACCTTGCGCGAGTCGATCTCCCCGAGCCGCGCGATGTTTTCGGCGATGGTGCCGCCGAACAACTCCACGTCCTGCGGCAAATAGCCGATATGCGGCCCCAGTTCCAGGCGGTTCCAGCCGCCGATCGGCTCCCCGTCGAGCAGCACCGCGCCGGAAGACGGGCTCCAGATGCCCACCACCACCTTCGCGAGCGTCGACTTGCCCGAGCCCGAAGGGCCCAGCACCGCAACCACGGTTCCTGCGGGAACCGCAAAAGAAATACCCTGGAGGATCGGCGCCGCGCGGCCGGCGGCCCCTGCAGAGACAGCCTCCAGGCTGATGGTGCCGGTCGGCCGGCCCCGGGAAGGGGGGTGGCCGCGTTCGGGAAATTCGTCCAGCAGCCTTTCGAGACGCTGGAACGCGCTGCGGCAGGAGAAGAAGCCGCGCCATGTGCCGACCAACTGGTCGATCGGCACGAGCGCACGGCTCATCAGCACGTTCGCCGCAATCATGGCGCTTGGCGACAACTGGCCATCGATCACCAGCAGCGCGCCGGCCCCCAATGCGAGCGACTGCTGGCTGTAGCGTATGAACTTGCTCCAGCCGGCAACGCGGTTGATGAGGCCCTGCGCGAGCGCACCCTTGTCCATGGTGGCCGCATGCTGGCGATTCCAGCGCCTTTGCAGATTGGCGACCATGCCCATCGATTCGAGCACCTCGATGTTCCGGAGCTTGTCCTGCAAGTCGCCCGCCGTCTCTCCCGCGGCTTTCAGGACCTCTTCCGACGGCGCGACGGTCTGCCGCTGTCCGAACCAGGCCAGTGCGGCCTGGACCAGCGCGAACCCCAGCGCCAGGATGCCGAGCCAGGGATGAAGAAAGGAGATCACCGCAATGTAGATCGGCGTCCAGGGCGCATCGAAGAGCGCAAAGACGCCGGAGCCGGTGAGAAACTGGCGGATCTGGTTGAGGTCTGCGAACGGCCTGGACTGGCTGGACGCCGACTGGGCCAGATAAGCCAGGAAGCTTCCGTTGAACACCCGCGTGCTCAGTTGCCGGTCGAAGCGCAGGCTGGCCCGGACCAGCAGGCGCGATCGCAGCCATTCCGACAAGGCCAGCGCCATGAACAGGAGCAGCGTGATCAAGGACACCGCGAGCAATGTCAGCTCGCTTTGACTGGACAGCACGCGGTCGAATACCTGCAGCATGTAGAGGGTCGGCGCGAGCATGAGCAGGTTGGCCAGAAAGCTCAGCGACCCGACCAGCAGGAACTCCCTGCGGAACCCCCAGAGCGCGCGTGCCAGTTCGCTGCGGCTGAAGAACGAAGGCTTGTTCATGGCTGCGCGCCCGCTTCTGGCGCGACGCTCGCGGCGTTGGCCGCCTTGCGCACGCGCTCCATCGCCTGCTCGCCGGCTCGCCGCAGCGCGGCCAGCACTTCGTCGCGTGGGCCGAACCCCTGCATCGCGCCGTCGCTCAGCACCAGCATCTTGTCGGCCACGGCCAGCACGCTGGTGCGGTGCGTCATGACGACGAACGTGGTGCCGCGCGCCTTGAGTTTCAGGATGGCGGCCGTCAATGCGGCGTCACCGGCATCGTCGAGGCTCGAGTTCGGTTCGTCGAGCACCACCAGCGCGGGCTCGCCGTAAAGAGCGCGCGCCAGTGCAACCCGCTGCCGCTGGCCGCCCGACAGTGCCGTGCCTTCGCGCCCGACCGGGCTGTCATAGCCCAGCGGAAGGCTCGTGATGCCGGCATGCAGGTCGACGGCCAGCGCAGCCTCCTTGACCTTCGAAGGCCGCACCTCTCCAAAGCGCGCAATGTTCTCGGCCAAGGTGCCTTCGAGCAACTCCACGTCCTGGGGCAGATAGCCGATGTGCGGGCCGAGTTCGGCCTTGTCCCACGCGAACACGTCCGCGCCGTCCAGCCGCACCTTGCCGCTCGCGGCCGGCCAAAGGCCCACGATGAGGCGCGCCAGGGTCGTCTTCCCCGCGGCGGAGGGGCCGACAACTGCAAGCACCTCGCCAGGCAGCAGGCTGAAAGCCACGTTCTTCAAGATGGCCGGGCCGCCGCCCGGAGCGCCCGCGACAAGGCTTTCGACCTGCAGCGCGCCTCTGGGCGGCGGCAGGGCCATCGTCTGCGGCCGCGGCGCGATGGCGCTCAACAGGCTGCCCAGGCGCAGCCATGCATCGCCCGCGTGGACCACCATGCGCCATTGCGCCACCAGCTGCACCAGCGGTGCCAGGGCCCGGCCGCCCAGGATCGAGCCGACAATGATCATCCCGGCATCGCCGTTGAGCTGGTTCTTCAGCAGCAGCCAGGCCCCGAGGCCGAGCAACAGGGAACCCATGGCGACCTGCATGAACTTGCCGACGGCCTGGCAGGCCCCGGCGTTGTCCGAGGCCAGGGCTTCGCGCTGCAGGAAATCGCGCCGCTTGCCCATCCAGCGGCGATGCACGTCCCGCAGCATGCCCATCGACTCGATCACCTGCGAATTTCGCAGCGCCGCATCCGCATACTGCTGCGCCTCGATCGCGCATCGATTGGCCGCCACCAGCGGCGGACGCGTGTTCCGGTCGTTGAGCCAGCCGACGAACACCTGCAGCAGCGAGCCCACCACGGCCGACCAGCCCAGCACGGGGCTGATGGCGAACATCAGCCCCATGAAGACCAGAGCCACCGGCGCTTCCATCAGCGCCAGCAGCGGCGGTGAATACAGGAATTCGCGCAAGGTGCGAAGGTCGTTGAGCGGCTGCACGGTGCCGCCCGGCAAGCGCTTGAGGCCGGCTTCGAAGATGGCGGCGAAGACGCGATTGCGCAGCCTCTGATCGAGCTTCTGCCCAGCCCGGTACATCACCTCGGCGCGCGCCCAGTCGAGCACTTCCATCAGGCCGTAGGCGGCCAGGACCAGCAGCGTCAGCATGGCCAGCGTGAGCGTGCTGCGGCTGTTCACGACCCGCCCGTACACCTCGAGCATGTACGCGCTAGGCGCCAGCAGGAGAAGGCCCGAGCACACGCTGAACCAGGCCGCCCGCACGAAGCAGGCGTTGAGCGCTGTCACCGCCCCGCGCAGTTCGCCAGACTTTTCCTGAGGTTTCATGGCACCTCGCAGATTCGACAATCGATACCCTAGACGGCCTCCGTCTGCTGGGTGGGTGTGCCGATCAGGTTGGCCACGCCATCGATCTCCAGGTGGACACCAAAGTCGAAGTTCGCGTAGTCGGCATCGCCGTCGATCACCTGGCCGGTAAAGTTCAGGTCCACGTCCGAATTGATGGTCGCCGATGTGATCACGTCGATCTTGATGATCTTGAACACGTCGTTGTCCGACGTATCTGCATAGTTCATCCCGGTCGCCGTCAGGTTCACCGAGCCGTGGGTACTCAGGCTGATGCCCGTGCCGGTGATGTCTTCGGTGCTGCTCATGACCTGCACGCCCGCGATCTTGTAGTGGGCGCTGTCGTAGTCGTCCGTGCCGATGCTGACGATCTTCATGCCTCCTGCGGCGGACTGGTAGTCCGTCGCAGCGTTGGCAACGAGCAGCGTGGTCATCGAGACGCTGCTGTCCGTCTTGCTGACCAGCTTCAGCATGACGGCCACGTCTTCGCCGTCCGTGATCTGATCGATCGTGATGTTCAATCCGTCTGCGTAGGCCTTGTCCGTGCCGACGACGGTGGCGTTGGGCCGCTGCGGCGGACTCGTCAGGTTGGGATCGCTCACCGGATTCGACCTGTAGAAGTCGAAGTTCAGCAACTCGCCGGCCTGGACGGTGTCGGAGTTCACACCAAGCGTGTTGGTCGCGACATTGACAAAGCCGGCGCTCACGCTGTTGAAGGTTTCGCCCGCCGTATATGCGTGATCGGTGCCTGACACCAGGTCGCTGGTGTCGCTTGGAGGCGTGGCAGCCCTGGCGGACAGCACGCCGAAGAAGTCGCTGCTGTACTGCTGGACCACGATCTCCGGCGAGTTGTTGCCTTCCGTGTCGTAGTTGAAGGAGGTCAGCGGCGCACTCGTGGAGAACGTCGTCTGTCCACCGAAGACCTGGTCCAGGTCGAAGGTGAAAGTGCCGTCCGTCTTGTTGAAGATGACCGTGCCGGTTGCCGCCTGCGTCGTCGTCGACGTCGGCCCGGGGTAGTAGTTGAAGCTGAAGTTGTAGGTGACCGTCGTGGCGTCTTCGGCAAAGTGCGCGACGGCCGCATCGGTGATGGGGCGCCCGCCGGCGGTCGTTCCCGTGAGGCTGTTGAGCACGATGCCGTCGATCGACGCGTTGTCCACGTCGTCCGCGCCCACGGAGAAGTTGTAGGTGCCGGCAATGGGCTGGGCGTCGTTCGCTCCGGTGAGGTCCGAGATGGCGGTCACCGTCGGGCCGTGGTCGTCGAACTTGATGTTGGCGCCGATGTTGAGCACCTTCGAATCGCTGGCGGTGTCGCCGTCCCCGTCGGTGACCGTCACCGTGTTGGTCAAGGTGACCAGCGTGTCGGCCAGCGTGGCCTGCTGGGCCGCGTAGTTGGAACCCGCGCCCGGCAGCGCGTGGTCGATTTCCGCAAACTGCCGCAAGGTCACCGAACCAGTCGCGCTCACCGCCAGGTCGAAGATGGTGTTGTCCGCCGTGATGGCGCCCGCGGCGGCGGCCGTCGAACCGATGACATTCCCGCCCACCAGGTACAGCTTGATGGAGACGGCGTCGCTCGTGAGTCCGGATGCTCCGCCCGGCGCGGACAGGCCGAGCGCAAAGGCCGAACCGGTGGTGCCCGGCCCGTCGGCGCCGTAGCTGCTCGATGTGACGCCGAAGGCCGTCGCGAAGTTCTGCGTGTCGGAGTCGGTGGCTGCGCCGATGGTCTGGGCGTCCTGCGTGTTGAGCAGGATGGTGTCGGTGGGCGTTGCCAGCACGACCGAGGGGCCGTGGTCATCGAACTTGATGTTGCCGCCGATGTTGAGCGCCTTGGAATCGCTCGCGGTATCGCCGTCCTGGTCGGTGATCGTCACCGTATCGCTGAGCGTGACAAGGTCGTCGGCCATCGTGGCCTGCTGGGCCGCGTAGTTCGACGAGGACCCCGGAAGCGCGTGGTCGATTTCCGAGAACTGCTGCAGCGTCACCGAACCGCTTGCGCTCACGGCCAGGTCGAAAATAGTGTTGGTCGCAAGAATGCCGGCTTCGGTGCCGGAGGTCGAGCCAATGACCTTGCCGCTCACCAGATACAGGTAGATGGTCGCGCCATCGCTCTTGAGGCCTGAGTCCCCACCTTGCGTTTTCACGCCGAGCGCGAAGGCCGCGTCGGTGGAGCCCGCTCCATCGGCGCCATAGCTGCTCGACGCCGTGCCGAAGGCGGTCGCGAAGTTCGTGTTGGCGGAGTCGGTGTTGGCTCCGATGGTGTCGGCGTCCTGCGTGTTGACCAGCGCGGTGTCGGTGGGCGTCGCCAGCACGATGGACGGCCCGTCGTCCTCGAAATTCATCGTCGAGCCGACCTCTGCCGTTGCGGAGGAGACCTGCAGCAGCCTGAACCCCCCGATGTCGAAGTCGGCGTGGGTGTTGCCCGATGCATTGAGGGCCGCCCCGTTTTCGATGAGTACGCGGTTGTGGTCGGCCGACGTCGTGTACTCGATGGATTGGCCGGCCTTGACGCCGGTGATCGTCGCAACGCCGCCGGTAATGCTGATGCCGATGGCCGAACTCACTCCGCCCTCGGCGCCGTTCGCGAAGGTTTCGTAGACCGCCCCGGTCACGGAGTCGAGTACGCGCACGCTCGTGATCGAGATCACCGTGTCGCCCGCATAGCCATCGACGAAGCTGGTGCCGGACTCGACCGCCGTGCTGTACGCGCTGATCTTGACCTGGGCACTCTTTCCGCTTTGCAACTGCACAACGTCAAAGTCGGCGGTCCTCGCACCGAACATGCCGGTGAAGTCGATGTTCGACTCCAGATCGGCTTCGTTCTGGTCCAGGTTCGGGATGGTGACATCGGCCTTGGCGCCGGTCACGAACGTGAAGCGGATGCCTTCCTGCTCGGTGATCATCTGGCTGTTGGTGCCGAACGTGGTCGGTCCGCCGGCCTTGCTGGTGTTGATCGTGTCTCCGGTGCTGATGTTGATGTCGTCATGGGTGTCGGCTGCATCGGCCCCGGACTGATTGGCCGGGTCCTTTCCGGTCGCGATGATCGTCACGTCGGAAATGCGGCCGTTGACGATGGTCGGGTTCTCCTTCGTGAACATCAGGAACAGGTTCTGGCCGGATGGCGCACCTTCGAGATTGAACTCCGCATCCTGGCTGACGCTCACGAAGACCTTGTTCAGCAGGTTGACTGAATCGTCGGCGTTGGCCGGATCGGGGTTCGATATCGCTTCATACTGGACCATCCAGATCTTGGCGCCCGACACCGGGGTTCCCGTTTCCTCCAGGTAGGCGGCAAACACGATGACACCGGCGCTGGTCTTTCCCAGGACGATGTTGTTGTTGGCCGTATCGGTGAACAGGAAGATGTCTTCGCCATCGGCGGTGTTGAGACCGCTGTCCAGGCCATTGAGCGGAGCGCCCGTCGAGCCGGTGAACGAAAGATCGGTGACCGTGCCGGTTGCGGTGAACGTGAATGCGTTGGCGCCGGTGCTGCTCCCCCCCGCATAGCCGCTCAAGGCGGCTTTGGTTGGAGCCGCCGCACCCAGGGTGCTCAGGCGGCTGCTGAAAGCGGTCGGCAGCGAGCTTGCGAGGATGTCATTGTCGTTAGCGTCTTGCGCAGGTGCGGGGGTAGCGACAGAGTTCTGCAGCCCGGCGGATTCATCCAGGGTGACGGTCGAGATGGCCGTCGTGATCAGCACAGACATAAACGCTCCTCGAGTTAGGAAAAATACGGCCGACGGAGAACCGCGCAACTCGAAACGGGCCGCGCTTGCTGGCAATGGAGCAGGTTCACTTATCAGCAAAGGGGAGACGATGCTGAACCGCGGGCCCGCGCACTGTCCATAGTTCGAAAGTTGTCACCCATAGGGTGACGCGCCGCGCCGCCATCGCGGCCTGGACCGCCGCATACATCTCGATACCTTGCAACGCCCAGGAATCATTCCGAACAATCGTGTAACCCTTTATCATTAATTTAAGGGTGCAACGAACAGGCATCCCGGGGGAAAACATGGAACATGTCCCACGCTCGTCTGCGGGGCTTGGCTCCGCCTGGAACGCGGATCCGCGGCCCTCGACGCCAGACCCTCGCCCGCTGCCGCCATTCGCGCCGAGCGCACCGCGGACATCGAAATGCTTTCATCCCGTTCGCGTGGAGAGCCCATCTCTTTCGCCGCATGCGTTCGCAACCCGCGTTCCGGTTCTGATTGCATGTTGTCCGAGCTGCGCATCAACGCTGCTGGGACTGGACCTGTTGGCGTCGAGGCACCGTCCCGAGCGGATGTACAGCGTCGAACATGCGCAGATGAACAGCATCTGCGACCTGGAAGCCTGTTGCCGCCAGCAGGCGCCTCGCCTGCTGCTGGTGGACATCGCGCTTCTTTCCCCGGAAGGGATCGGCAAGCTGGGCGATCTGCGCCGCCACTTCCCAGCCACCGACTGGCTTCTTGGCTGGGAGCAGCCCTCGGCGAAGGGCCTGGATGCGGCGATCCGGATCCAGGCGCGCGGCTGCGTCGAATGGGAAGCGAGCGCGGAGCAGTTCGCGCAATCGCTCGATGCCGTGCTGGCAGGGATCCTGGGCTTTCCGGGGCCGGTATTGCAGGCACTCTATCTTTCCGTGCTGCGATGGACTGTGGCGGGCGGGCGTCCGGCATCGGGTTCGACGCCGCCTGCAATCCGGCTGACAGCGCGGGAGGACGAGGTGCTGTCGCTGATGCACCGGGACTTGTCCAACAAGCAAATCGCCGAGCAACTCGGGATCAGCGTCAACACGGTCAAGAAGCACCTCGCCCATGTGTTCGCGAAGCAGGGCCAGCACAGCCGCCGCTGGCATCTCGCCCGGCCCGGGCTCGCCGAGCCGGTTCTGGAGAGGTTCATCCCGCAGCGCGAACCGGCAGCCCCGCCATACCCGGCCGACAGGCCTGGCCAGTTGGCTCGGATTGCCTATCGCCTCGAGGGCGCAGGCGCTTCGCCCCTTGCCTGCCCTGCCGGGCAGTCCGATGTCCTCAGGGCTCAGGCCAAGTAGCCCGGCGCCTACAGGCTCGCCGCAATCCGCTCCCGCAGCCAGCGATGCCCCGGGTCGCGATGGCGCCGCTCGTGCCACAGCATCGCCATCTCGTAGCCCGGCACTTCCAGCGGCGCCTCCACCACGCGCAGCCCCGGCGCGCCGCGCGCCAGCCGCTCTGGCAGCATCGCAACCATGTCGGTGCTCGCCAGCACCGACATCATGAAAAGGAAATGCGGCACCGAGAGCGCCACGCGCCGCGCGAGCCCCTGCTGCGCCAGCGCATCGTCCGTGGGCCCGGCAAAGCCGCCGCCGCCGAGCGACACCACCACATGCTCCAGCGCGCAGAACTGCGCAAGCGTGGGCCGGCGCTTCAGGCGCGGATGGCCGGTGCGCCCGGCGAGCACATAGCGCTCGTTGAACAGCACGCGCCGGTGCAGCCCGGACGGCGCGCCCACGCTGGTGTGGAAGAACAGGTCGATCTCGCCCTGCTCCAGCTGCCGCGCCATGCGCGAGGGCACCGCCTCCACCACGGCCAGCCGCGTGTGGGGCGCGGCCGCGCGCAGACCGGCGAGCGCCGGCAGCAGGATCGCCGACTCGGCATAGTCGGCCGCGGCCACGCGCCAGGTGGTGGTCGCCTCGGCGGGGTCGAAGGGTTTGGTGGGCGCCACCGCGCGGCCCAATGATTCGAGCGCTTCGCGCAGCGGCTCGCGCAATTCGTCGGCGCGCGCGGTGGGCCGCATGCCGCGCTGCGCGGGCACCAGAAGCGGATCGCTGAACACCTCGCGCAGCCGGGCGAGCTGCACACTCACCGAGGGCTGCGAGAGGTTCAGGCGCTCGGCGGCACGGGTCACGCTGCGTTCGGCCAGCAGCACGTCGAGCGTGAGCAGCAGGTTGAGGTCGAGCCGCTTGAAATTGTCCATCGCTATTCCTGGAATTCTGAATATTCATTTCCAATATAGCTCGACGAGGCCTAACCTGCCTGCATCTTCATCCGACGAACCATGCAGCCATGAAAATCCTTCTTGTCCATGCCCATCCCGAAGCCCGTTCACTCAACGGCTCGCTCAAACAGTTCATGCGCGAACGTCTCGTGCAGGCCGGGCACGAGGTGCAGGTGTCCGACCTGTACGCCATGCAATGGAAGGCGACCTTGGCCGCCGACGACTTCGCGCATCTCGAGCCCGGCGCACCCTTCGACCCCATCGCCGATTCCCAGCGCGCCTTCGAGGCCGGCACCCAGCGCGAGGAAGTCGCCGCCGAGCAGGCCAAGCTGCTCTGGGCTGACACCGTGATCTTCCAGTTTCCGCTGTGGTGGTACACGATGCCGGCCATCCTCAAGGGCTGGGTCGACCGCGTCTACGCCTACGGCTTTGCCTACGGCGTGGGCGAGCATTCCGACAGGCACTGGGGCGACCGCTTCGGCCAGGGCGTGATGGCCGGCAAGCGCGCCATGCTGGTGGTCACGACCGGCGGCTGGGCCTCGCACTACAGCGCGCGCGGCATCAACGGGCCGATGGACGACCTGCTGTTCCCGATCCACCACGGCATTCTCTACTACCCCGGCTTCGAGGTGCTGCCGCCCTACGTGGTGTACCGCACCGGCAAGGTCGATGCCGCGGCCTACGCGCGCATCACCGAAGAACTGGGCCGCCGGCTCGATACGCTCGCAACCACCGAGCCGATCCCGTTCCGCCCGCAGAACGCCGGCGACTACGAGATTCCCGCGCTCACACTGCGGGGCGACATCGCACCGGGCGAGGCGGGCTTCGCGGTGCACGCCGCGCCGGCCGGCAGGAACTCGGGCTAAGGCAGCACCGGATTCGCCGCCGCGTTGGCAATGGCCGCATCCGCATCGGCGCGCAGCATGAAGCGCCTGGCGACGAGGTCGTTGGCGGCGGCAGTCAGGGCCGCGAGGTAGCCGGCCTGGTCGGTGTAGCGCTCCTGCAGCGAGGGCCGCGGATCGCCGCTGCCCGAACGCTCGACCGCCGTCTTCGCAAACGGAAAGTACGCGCCGAACAAGCCTGCCAGGTCGATGGTGCCCGGCTTGCTGGTGTAGTTCCAGCCGGTGTTGGTGCCCACCGGCACCGCCACGTCGAGGCTGCGGATGCCCGCGATGTCGTTGCCGTCGGCATCCACCTGCGGCACGAGGATGGCGTAGTCGCGGCCGAGGTATGCAGGCGGCACCTGCGTGGCAATGCCGCTCTCGTCTTGCGGCCGGTAGTTCGGCCCCCAGTCGAGCAGCGAATAGGTGTTGACCAGGCCCGTGTAGTTCGCGCCCGGAATGGCCGGAAACTTCAGCTGCTGCGGGCGCACCAGCGTGGCGTCGGCCAGCTTGGGCACCTGGCTGTCGGGCGGCGTGGCGCCCTTGACGACCCAGTCTTCCAGGTTCTGGTAGAGCGCGCGCACCACCGGCACCACGCCGGCGTTCGCATTGGTGGTATAGAGCGCCCCGGCGCTCGCGCCCGGCAGCGAGGGCAGGCCCAGCAGGTGGTGCGTGCTCGCGTAGTAGTAGATGCGCGCGTTGTCCGGCTGCACGAGGTCGGCCGTGCCCCAGGCGTCGGTCAAAAGCGGCGAGCCCTGCAGCACATAGAACTCCGTGCCGCTGATGCCGATGAAGAGCTTGGGGCAGGTGCCGCTCGCCTCGCAGCGCGACAGGATGCCGCCGCGGCGCTGCGCCACGTCGTCCACGTAGTCCTTCGAGAGGCCGCGCGTGCCGGCCTGGCCGAAGGCCGTGTGGTCGGTGCGCACGCCTCCGCCGCCGCCCGGGATCGCGAAGCGCATGTTGATGTTGGTCTGCCGCGCCGCGATCTGCGCGAACACGCCGTCGAACACCTTGCGCCCCGCGAGGTCCTGGTTGAAGCCCAGGTGCACGAAGGTCTTCATGAAGTTGCCGCACTGCGACACGCCCGAGGCAATGGTGTTCCTGATGGCGGCCGCCACCGGGTTGGCGGTGCCCGCGGCATCGCTCGCCTCGCGGTGGAAGAAGGCGATCATGTCGCGCACCGCGGCAAGGCCCAGGCCCATGACCTTCGGGTCCTTCGCGACGTAGACCAGCTCGTACATGTAGGCCGGATCCCATTTGTCGCGCAGGCACACGTTCGTCTCGTCGGGCGTGCCGGGGAACGGTGCGGCGGCGCTGCACTTGGCAAACTTCCAGTCGCTCGCGGGAATGAGCTGGCGCGCATCGGCTTCGTTGATGCGCCGCGTGAGCACGTAGCCGGGTTGCGTGTTGTCCAGGCTCGCGGTCGCATAGGCCTGCATGGCCGCGTTGAACGGCCCGCCGGGCAGCGGCAGCGAATCGTTGCTTGCCGCCGTGGGCAGCAGCTCGGCGCGGTAGGTGCCGGTGATGCTGCTGCCGTCTGCATTGCGGGCCACGGGCACCTTGAGCGTGAGCTTGCCCGCCGCGGCCGGCACATCGCCCTGCCAGGCCGCCGTGAGGAACACGTAGCCGCGCGATGCAAAGTACGGATCGAGGTTGACGATGTTGCCGCGGTTCGGCGCGTCGTAGCGCAGCACGCCGCTGGCCTTGCCCATGTCCTTGGGCTTGAAGAGCACGAAGTCGGAGCTGTACTCGACCTTGCCGTTGGCATTGAGCGGCGCGAGCGACAGGTCCTGGATGATGGCGTTGCGCGCATCCTTCGGATCGACCTCGCCCGTGAAGGTGCCGGTGATCTTCTCGTAGGCGCCGACGCTGCCGAAGGTGCCGGCCACGTCCTCGGTCTTCGAGATCGCGAGCTTGAACTTGGGCGCTTCGGCAGTTGCCGGCGGCGGCGTGGTTGCGGCCGGCGGCGGCAGCACGAAGCCACCGCCCCCTCCACCGCCGCTTCCGCCGCATGCGCTCAGGAAAAGGGCGGCCGAAGCCACCGTGGCAGCCAACAGGCTCCAGCGTTTCATGGTTTGTCTCCTTCGTTGGGGTGTCTGCGCGGTGCCGATCTCCGCTGCGGCCGGTGCGCGCCCTACTCGGCTTCGATGCCGGCGGCCTTCACGATGCGGCCCCACTTCTGCGACTCGGCCGTCTGGAACCTGGCGAGCTCTTCGGGCGAGGTGGTGAACACCTCGGTGCCGGTGGGCTCGTAGAAAGCCGTCTTCGCGGACGCGCTCTTCGCGGCCTTCACCAGCAGTTCGTTGAGCCGCTTGACCACGGCCGGCGGCGTCTTCGCGGGCGCGTAGGCCGCGAACCAGTAGCCCATCTCGTAGCCCTTCACGCCGGCTTCCGAGATGGTGGGCACGTCGGGTGCAAGCAGCGAACGCGCGGCGCTCGAAACGCCCAATGCGCGCAGCTTGCCGGCCTTGACCTGCGGCAGGCCGGTGGCCGCGTCGGTGATCATCATGTGGATCTGGCCGCCCAGCAGGTCGGTGACGGCGAGCGTGTTGCTCTTGTAGGGCACGTGCAGCAGCTTGATGTCGGCCATCTGCTGCAGCAGCTCGCCCGCCATGCGGCTGGACGAACTGCCGCTGCCGAAGCTGTACTTGCCCGGCTCCTTCTTCGCGAGCGCCACGAACTCGGCCACGCTCTTGGCAGGGAACGATGGGTTCACCACCATGATCTGCCCGCCCTTGCCGAGCGCGGTGACGGGCGCGAAGTCTTTCACCGGGTCGTACGGCAGCTTCTTGAACAGGTGCTCGTTGGCGGCATGCGTGGTGTTGGTGGTGATCAGCACGGTGTAGCCATCGGCCGCGGCCTTGGCCACCTGCTGCGAGGCGATGAAGCCGCTGGCGCCGGCCTTGTTGTCGATCACCACGGGCTGCTTCGTTTCGGCCGTGATGCTGTTGCCCAGCGCACGCGCGATCTGGTCGGTGGCGGTGCCGGCCGCAAAGGGCACGACGAAGGTGATGGGCTTTTCCGGGAAGGCCTGCTGCTGTGCGTGGCCCAGCAGCGGCACCAGGGCCAGCGCGGCGGCCGAAAGGGTGAGGGAACGTCGTTTCATTGTTTTGTCTCCGGATGGATGGCTGGTAAAAAAATGGATGGCTGCCGCTACGGCCCCGCCAGCAGCGGCACGAGCGCGCGCGGCACGCGGATGGGCATGTCGAGCAGCAGGAAAGACAGCGCCTTGCCGTGCGCATCGAGGTTCAGCGCATCGTTGACGCCGCCGTCGAGCACCGCGTCGAGCACGAAGTTCATCGCATGCAGCCGGGGCAGCAGGAAGCGCTGCACCCGCGCCGGTGCGCGGTGGCGGAACTGCATCGACACGCGCTCGGGCGTGAGCTGCTCGGCCAGCAAGGCATACAGATCGGGATGCCAGGCGATCACGCTGATGTTGGAGCGGTCGCCCTTGTCGCCGGTGCGGCCGTGGGCCGCGCGGTAGAGCGGCACTTCGATCATCTCGTCGGTCGGTGTGTTCATGCCAGGGCCTCCGCGCCGAGCAGTTCGAAGCGCACCGGCACCGCTTCGCGCGGCAGCAGGCACGACAGGGTGTTGAGCCGCGGCGTGAGCGCGGTGCGCACGCCGCCGCCGCCCGCGGGTCCGCAGGTGTAGAGCGCCATGACCTCGCGCGCCAGGCGCTCGGCCTGCGCGCGCTCCGCATGCGTGGCCGCCACGCGCAGGCGCACGTCGCGCAGGCCCGTGTCGGGCGTGTCCGCGAGCATGCGGCCGGCGTCGTCGCCCAGGATGCTCAGCGCGCCGATCAGGTCCACGCGCAGCGCCAGCCCGTCGAGCCGCTTGCGCAGCACCTCGGCCGCGAGCCGGGCGCGCGCCTCGGCACGCGGCCCCGCGTAGGAAATTTCGCCCTCGGCGAGCCAGCCGCCTTCATGGCAGACATTGACCTTGTAATGGCTCGGCCGCGCGTGGCCGCGCACGCCGGAGAGTTCGACGCGGTCCTCGCCGGGCAGCGCGCGCACTTCGGCTTCTGCGATGTCGGCCACCACGTCGGGCGTGAGGTAGGCGCTCGGGTCGTGCACTTCGTAGAGCAGCTGTTCCTTCACGGTGGCTTCGCTCACGAGGCCGCCGGTGCCGTCAGCCTTGCCGATGGTGCATTGGCCGTCGGCATCGATCTCCGCAATCGGGAAACCCACGTTGTCGAGCCCCGGCACGTCCTTGTAGCCCGGGTCGGCGAAATAGCCGCCGCACACCTGCGCGCCGCATTCGAGCAGGTGGCCTGCCATGGTGGCGCGGCCCAGCCGGTGCCAGTCGTCGGCGCGCCAGCCGAAGTGCGACATGGCGGGGCCAACCGCAAGCGAAGGGTCGGCCACGCGGCCGCACACCACGATCTGCGCGCCGGCGTCGAGCGCGGCGGCAATCGGCTCGGCGCCGATGTAGGCATTGGCGCTGACGATGCGCAGGCCCTCCATCTGCGCGCCCAGCGTTTCATGCAAGAGCGCGCGGTGCGAAGGGCCCGAAAGATCGTCGCCTTCCACCACCGCGATGCGCGGCGCATCGGCGCCCAGTTCGCGCGCCATGCGGGCGATGTGGCGGGCCGCGGCGCGGGGGTTGGCCGCGCCGAAGTTGCTCACGATGCGGATGCCGTGCGCGAGGCTGCGCGCCAGCACGGGCCGCAGCATGGCGTCGAGCAAGGGCTCGTAGCCGGCGTCGGGGTTGTCGCGGCGGCGCAGTTGGGCGAGCGCGAGCGTGCGTTCGGCCAGCGTCTCGAAGATCAGGAAGGCACGCTGGCCGGCCGGGCCGCCGGCGAGCCGCGCGATCAGCGTGTCGACCACCTGCCCCGCCGCATCGGTGCGGTCGCCGGAAAAGCCGGCCGCGCAGCCGATCAGCAGTGGGGGCGGTGCATTGGCATTCATCGAGGCGGACTTTAGGCAGCCCGCCGTCATCCGTAAAATCGAAAATTCGGATCAATTGATCTGAATTCCAGATCGCCCGAAAAATCTCACTGGTCGAGCCGGATGCCACGCCTGGCGATGATCGCGCCCCATTTGCGGCCCTCGCTGTCGATGAACGAGCCGAACTCCTCGGCGGAGCCGCCGCCCGCCACCAGGCCCTGGTTGGCCAGCAGTTCACGCACGGCGGGCTCCTGCAGCACCGTGTTCACATCGGCATTGATGCGGCGAACCACCTCGGGCGGCGTGCCGCTCGCGGTGAAGAGGCCGTTCCACGCCAGCGACTCGAAGCCCGGATAGCCCGACTCCGCCACGGTGGGCAGGTCCTTCATGAGCTCGGAGCGCTTCGCGCTCGTGACCGCGAGCAGCTTGATGCGCTTGCCCTGCACGAGCGGCAGCAGCGCCGGTGCCACGGTGAACAGCGCCTGCGTGTCGCCGGCCGCCACCGAAAGGCCCGCCGGCGGCGATCCGGCATAGGGCACGTGCACCGCCTCGATGCCGGCCACGCTGCGAAACAGCTCCATCGTCAGGTGCGATGAACTCCCCGCGCCCACCGACGCATAGCTGAACGGGTGGCCCTGCTTCTTCGCCCACGCGACGAATTCCGGCAGCGTGTTGGCAGGGTTGCCGGCCTGCACCGCCAGCACGTTGGGCTGCGAGGTGGTGAGCACGATCGGCACCAGGTCGCGTGCGGGCGCATACGGCATGCGGCTGTACATGTAGGGGCCGAAGGCGATCGGCCCGTTGAAGCCGATGCCCAGCGTATGGCCATCGCCCGGCGCCTTGGCCACGGCGTCCATGCCGATCAGGCCGCCCGCACCGGCCTTGGTCTCGATCACGATGGGCTGCTTCCACAGGGGGCGTAGCCGGTCGGCCAGCGTGCGCGCGATCAGGTCGAGCGAACTGCCGGCGGGCGCGGGAACGATCAGGCGTACGGGCTTGGTCGGCCACTCCTGGGCGGAGGCGGCCATTGCCGATGCGCAGGCAAGGAGGAATGCGGCGAGCTTGCTCTTGTTCATTTCGAATCTCTGCTTGGGCCCGCCACCTTACATCGGCCAGGTGCGGCGCCGGCCGGCGCTCCACGCAAAAAAGCCGGGCCCGCTTTCGCAGGCCCGGCCTTCTTGCCTTTCTGCAACTACAGCGGCAGCGCATTGCCGCGTGCGGCGGCATAGGCTTCGGCCCGCACCGTTGCGCGGTCCACCGCACCGGCGACGATCGGCGTGGTGCCCGAGGAGGCCGCTTCGGCGTACGGGTCCGGTGCGCGTGCGGCGGCCACCGCTTCGGCACGCACGGTGTCGCGGTTGTTCATGGCGACCGGCGGATGCATCGGGCCGGCATCGACACCCGTGGCATAGGGATTGCCAATGCGTGCGGCCACCACGGCCCCGGCAGCCACGTTGGCGCGGCTCTCGGCGGTGGTCAGGGGATGGACGCCTTCATAGGTTTCGGCATGGGCGGCGCCGGCGGCGGCAGCGAGGGCCAGTGCGATGGCAGAAAGACGCTTGGCGTTGGAGATGGTCATTCGGATTTCCTTCGATTCAATGATTGGATGGAGGGAGGCTGCGAACCGTTCTTGCTTTTTGGGCTGGTCCGTGAAATCGATTTTGCGATGGCATCCAGGTACAACCTCATGGCGCACGCAATCCCGGCAATCGCGACGTGGAAACAGCCGGCCGCCCTTTGAAGCGATGCGCGAAAGCTGATAGCGATCGGGTCGCGCAGAGGCGCCCATGCCACGCGGCACTTCACAGGCCGCGGCAAGGCCGCTACATTCGACGCCTCGACAAACAACCCGGATCGGAGGTGCGCGATGGAAGACACAGCTATTCATTGCTCCACGATCGGCCGGTTTGTCGGTTCTTCGAAGAGTTGCTGATACAGCCAATTCGACCCTTGCGGCGCTTCCTGGCCGCAACCGCAAACCGCCCGAGATTCAAACGCCGCCGCCGGCAAGCAGTTGCCGGCCGCGATCTGTCCGTTTCCAGAATCCTCAAGGCTCACCATGCTTGAAACCCGCGCCGCGCATCCGCGGCCGTTTTCGATATCCGTTTTCGATCCCCATCAGGCGTCCACCGAAAGCTGGGAGAAGTTCCATCGCTATTGGCAGCTTCGCACCGAGGAAGACCACCCCGGCGAGCGCCGCATCCCCAGCGCCGACACCGAGCGCGCGCTGCGTGAGCACCTGCCGCTGCTGGCCTTCCACCGGGTCCTCGCGAGTTGCGAAGGCGAGTTCATCGGCAGCCTCACGCTGAGCTTTCGCCGCGAAGGCTCGCCGGACCATGCCGCCTTCGCGCCCTATCTCGATGCCTGGGGCGGTGTACTGCGGCCGCACCGGCGGCGCGGCGTGGCCAGCGCACTGCTGCGCGTGCTGCTCGGCTTCATGGAAGCGCAAGGCAAGACCACGGCCAGCATCAAGGCCCACTTGCCCGAAGGGCATGCGTTTCTCGCAGCCATCGGCGCGATCGAGAAGCACCGCGCCGTCGAGAACCGGGCCGCCTTCGATGCACTGCCGTGGGACGAACTCGCCCGCTGGCAATCGCAGGCATTCGCCGCCGGCGGGGGCTTGCGCGCCGAAATCCACGCCGGCCGCGTGCCCTTCGAGCGCCTGGCCAGCCTGATCGCGCCCTTCTCGGCGCTCATCAACGACGCGCCCACCAATGCGCTGGACATGCCGCGCATGCGCTACGAGCTCGAGAACTACCGCACCTGGTATGCCGACATGTCGCAGCGCGGCGGAGAGCACTTTCTGGTGCTGCTGCTCGACGGCGACGAGGTGGCCGCCATGTGCGACGCCAGCTGGGACCAGCGCTTTCCGGACCGCATGTACCAGCAGCTGACGGCCGTGGCGCCGCGCTGGCGCGGCAAGGGCCTGGCCAAGGGCGTGAAGGCCTCCATGCTGGCGCTGGTACGCGAGCGCCACCCGGAGGTCGCCACCGTCATCACCAGCAACGCCGAGGTCAACGCGCCGATGCTCTCCATCAACCACCGGTTGGGCTTCGCGCCGCACAGGCATGATGCGGTCTACCAGATCGGCCCGGAAAGCCTGAGGGCCTTCCTCTCGACCCGCCCGCTGGATCCGATGGAGCGGTACCAATGAAAGCACCACCACGACTGCAGTCGCTGGTCGACGAAGGCCTGATCGACACGGTGGTCCGCCAGCTGATGAGCGGCAAGGAAGCCATGGTCTACGTGGTGCGCTGCGGCGAGGAGACGCGCTGCGCCAAGGTCTACAAGGAAGCCGACAAGCGCAGCTTCCGCCAGGCCGTCGACTACACCGAGAACCGCCGCGTGCGCAATTCGCGCGAAACGCGCGCCATGGCCAAGGGCACGCGCTTCGGCCGCCAGGTGACCGAGGCCATCTGGCAAAGCGCCGAGGTCGATGCGCTCTACCGCCTGGCGGCGGCCGGCGTGCGCGTGCCCGTTCCCTACAACTTCCTGGAAGGCGTGCTGCTGATGGAGCTGGTGACCGATGCCAACGGCGATGCGGCCCCGCGCCTGAACGACGTGGCCTTCACGCGCGAGGAAGCCGTGCAGCACCACGCCAGCCTGCTGAAGGAGGTGGTGCGCATGCTGTGCGCGGGCGTGGTGCACGGCGACCTGTCGGAATTCAACGTGCTGCTCGCGGCCGACGGCCCGGTGGTGATCGACCTGCCGCAGGCGGTGGATGCGGCGGGCAACAACCACGCGAAGCGCATGCTGCTGCGCGACGTGGAGAACCTGCGCAACTTCTTCGGCCAGTTCGCGCCGGAGCTCCTGGGCACGCACTACGGCGACGAGATCTGGCACCTGTACGAGCGCGGCCTGCTGCGCGTCGAGTCGGTGCTGAGCGGCACGCATGCGCGCGACACCGGCCCCGTCGACCTGGGCAACGTGCTGCGCGAGGTGGACGACGCGCGCCAGGAAGAAGCGGCGCGGCGCCTGCGCATGCAGCTGCCCAGGCTCTGACGCGGACCGGCGCGGCCGTCAGGGCCGTTCGTTCTTGAGCTCGCGCAGCTGCGCCTCGGCATGTTCGAGCTCGGCCCGCAGCGCGCGGACGTCGTGCTCCAGCTTGTCGATGCGCGCCGCGCGGCTTTGCGGCGGCTCCGATGCCCGGCAGCGCGCCCGCAGCGCGTCCAGGTTCTCGGCGAGCTGCCGGCGGCGCAGCATCTGGCCCCTGGAGCGGGCCAGGTCCATGTCGTGCTCCAGCGCGGCCTCTTCCGCTTCGCAGGATGAAGCGGCGCCCTCCGCCGGCTCCGCGGCCTGGGCGAATGCGGGTGCGGCCAGCGCCAGCGCCATGCCCAGGAACCAGCGCTCCATGCGCAGTTCGCGCCGCATCCATCGAAGAAGGCCACCATGCCAGGCGAAATCCATTGCACCCACTCCGTTCCATCGGCCTGCCAATGCATGCCGTGGCGCATTCTGTCTCAGGCCAGCGCCTCCACGCACAGCGCCGTGACCTTTCCTGCGACCGAGGGATGCGCCTGAAGCGCATGCAGCGCCAGGTCCATCGTGCCCTGCCGCACCGGCTGCGTGAGCACCAGCAGCTGTGCGCCCATGCCGGGCTGCGCAGCCGCCAGCGCCACCTGCTGCACCGGCACCTGCTGCCCCGCCAGCCAGCCCGACACCGCCTCGATCTGGCTGGCGGCTTGCACGGGGATGCGCAGGTAGTGCGCGCCGCATGCCTCGGCGCGGGGCAGCGCCGGCAACGCGCTCATCGCGTGCGCATGAAAGCCCAGGTGCGGCACGCGCTGTGCGGCATGGGTGCCGTCCAGCCGCGCCACATCGACCAGGTCGGCAATCACCGCCGATGCGGTCTGTTCGGAGCCGGCGCCCGCGCCGTAGTACATCGTCACGCCGGACGCATCGCCCTTGACCATCACGGCATTCATCGACCCGCTCACATGCGCCATCAGGTGCGATGCGGGCACCAGCGCGGGCTGCACGCGCAGCTCCACGCCCTCCTCCCGGCGCCGCGCCACACCCAGCAGCTTGATGCGGTAGCCCAGCTGCTCGGCAGAGGCCACGTCCACCCGCTCGAGTGCCGTGATGCCTTGCACCTGCACATCGGCAAGCCGCACGGTGGTGCCGAAGGCATTGGCGGCCAGCAGCGTGAGCTTGTGCGCGGCGTCGATGCCTTCGATGTCGAAGGCCGGATCGGCCTCCGCATAGCCGAGCGCCTGGGCCTGCGCGAGCGCGGCTGCGAAGTCCAGGCCTTCATCCCTCATCTTGCTCAGGATGAAGTTGGTGGTGCCGTTGATGATGCCCGCCACCCACTCGATGCGGTTGGCCGCGAGGCCCTCGCGCAGCGCCTTGACAATGGGAATGCTCACCGCCACCGCGCCCTCGTAGGCCACGGCCACCCCATGCCGCCGGGCCGCGGCAAAGATCTCGGCGCCATGCACCGCCAGCAGGGCCTTGTTGGCCGTGACCACGTGCTTGCCGTGCGCGATGGCGGCCAGCACCCATTCGCGCGCCGGGCCGGTGCCGCCGGCCACTTCCACCACCACGTCGACATCGGGATGGGTGGCCACGCGCAGCGGGTCGTCCGTGAGCGGAACATCCGCGCCCACGATGGCGGCGGCGCGCACCAGGTTGCGCGCGGCCACCATCACCAGCTCGATGGGCCGGCCCGCCCGGCCCGCGATCTCGGCCTGGTTGCGCGCCAGCACCCGGAATGTGCCCGAGCCGACGGTGCCGATGCCGATCATCCCCACGCGCAGCGCACGGATGGCCGCGGGGCGGCTGGGCAGGGGTTCGAGGGACTGGACTGGATCGCGGTACATGGACATCTCCGGATGAAAAACAAGAAACCCAGCTGCCAGAGCTGGGTTTCATTCATTCGGGGAAGAAGAGCGATACACCAGGTGGCTGCCGAAACGGCCACCTGCGCGTGCTCAGGTGGCCGCGGTGGTAATGGTGGTAATCATTCGTGCAACCAATGACCCCTCCGCCCGCGCGAAGGCAGGCGGCATCATGCGGGCCATGGAGGCTGCGCAGACGGTGGAGGGGAAGGATTGGCACGGCATGAAGCCGCCAGTGTACAGGAGCGGGCCGGACCCGCTTCGACGGCTGGCGCGCCCAGCCTGCGGAATTTCGGGGAGCAGGCCTACAGCAGGCGTGCGGCCGCAGGCCTAGTGTGCTGGGCAAAGAACTGCATCATCCAGGAGGCAGCATCATGAAGAATTTCGTTCTGGAGCCCCGCATGCGCTCGAGCATCGGCGGCGCTTTCTACCCCACAGGCTACTCGATGGTGATGTTCCCGAGCACGGAGGACGCCAACCGCATCGGCCACAAGCTGATCGAGAACGGCGTGAGCGGCGACGAGATCTACCTGCTTCCCGCGGCCACGATCCTGGAGGAGATCTCGCCCACCGTGAGGGAAGCCGACGAGCCGCTGCCGTCGGCCGGCACCGACGCGGCCACCGTGCGTGCCTACACCAAGCTGGCGCGCGAAGGCCATGCCGGCCTCCTGGTCAGAACGAAGCACGAAGAGGACGCCAACCGCCTGATGGAACTGGTGCGCACCGTGCCCTATTCGATCGCGCAGCGCTATCGCACGCTGGTCATCGAAGACCTTTGACCCAAACCCTCTGCTCGATCGATCCGCCGGCGGCTCAGGCGGCCGCCGCTGCGCGCCGCACCACGTCGCGCGCCATGGCCTGCGCGAGTTCCTGTTCGCCCAGGAAGACCGTGGCGGCCATCTCGCGCGTCAGCAGCCCGGCTTCTTCCTCGTTGTGGCTGCGGATCACGGTTTCGATGGCCGGATTGAGGGTGCGGGCGGTTTCCATCATCTGCCGCACGTTCATGGCGTCCGGGATGGCCACCACCAGCACGCGGGCACGCGCGATGTGCGCCTGGATCAGCACGGCCGGATCGGCCGCGTCGCCCCAGACGGCCGCCACGCCGGCCTCGCGCAGCTTCTCCACCAGCTCGCGGTTCTGCTCCGCCACCACGTAGGGAATGTCGTGCGCCTCCAGTTCGGACGCGATGCGGCGCCCGACGCGGCCATAGCCCACCAGCACCACCTGCCTGGACAGGTAACGGGCTTCGGTGGTGGTCGGCAGTTCGGCCAGCGGATGGTCGTGCGATTCGAGGCTGCGCGCCGCCGGGAAGCGGCCGTGCAGCCATTTCTCGATCGGTGCGACCAGGCTGAACCACAGCGGATTGGTGGCAATGGAAATCAGTGCGCCGGCCAGGATCAGGCTCTGCCCCTCCACCGGCAGCAGGCCGAGCGAGACGCCGAGCCCCGCAAGAATGAACGAGAACTCCCCGATCTGCGCAAGGCTCGCGCTCACGGTGAGCGCCGTGCCCAGCGGATAGCGGAACGCCAGCACCAGCGCGCAGGCGGCCAGCGACTTGCCCAGCACGATCACGCCCACCACCGCCAGCACCTGCAGCGGCCGCTCGACGAGCACCGAGGGATCGAAGAGCATGCCCACCGACACGAAGAACAGCACCGCGAAGGCATCGCGCAGCGGCAGCGACTCCTGCGCCGCGCGGTGGCTGAATTCGGATTCGCGCATCACCATGCCCGCGAAGAAAGCGCCCAGCGCAAACGACACGCCGAACAGCGCCGCCGACGCAAAGGCGATGCTGACCGCCGCCGCGATCACGCACAGCGTGAACAGCTCGCGCGAGCCGGTGCGCGTGACCTGCCAGAGAATCCAAGGAAACGCGCGCCGCCCCACCACCAGCATCAGCGCCACGAACCCGCCCACCTGCAGCAGCGTGACGCCGAGCGTCTGCCACAGCGGATCGGCGTTGGCCGAATCGCCCGCCTGGCCGCCCAGCGCCCCCGCGAGCGGCGGCATCAGCACCAGGACCAGCACCATGGCGAGGTCCTCGACCACCAGCCAGCCGACCGCGATGCGCCCGGTGAACGAATCGAGAATGCCCAGGCTCTCGAGCGCGCGCAGCAGCACGACCGTGCTTGCCACCGACAGCGCCAGGCCGAAGACCAGCGCCTCGCCCCACGACCAGTCCCACCAGAGCGCCAGTGCACCGCCCAGCACCGTGGCCACCGCGATCTGCGCGAGTGCGCCCGGCAGCGCGATCTTGCGCACCGCCAGCAGGTCGTCGAGCGAAAAATGCAGGCCCACGCCGAACATCAGCAGCATCACGCCGATCTCGGCCAGCTGCGCCGCAATGCCCGCATCGGCCACGAAGCCCGGCGTGAACGGCCCGATGATCACGCCCGCGAGCAGGTAGCCCACCAGCGCCGGCAGCCGCAGCCGCAGCGCCAGGAAACCCAGCACGAGCGCCAGCCCCAGGCCGGCGGCAATCGTGTTGATCAGGGAAACGCTGTGGGGCATTGCTCCATTTTGCAGGAACGATGCGCCCCTCTGGCTTCACACGGGCATCAATCGGCCATCTTTGCGATGCGTGCGCCTTCGAGCACTTCGGGCTCCTGCGACTCGACCCAGCTCTCGTTGTTGAGCCCGGCGTGCAGCCGCTCGGTGTCGAGCTCGTTGGTCCACTTGGCCACCACGATGGTGGCCACGCCGTTGCCGATCAGGTTGGTCAGCGCACGCGCCTCCGACATGAAGCGGTCGATGCCCAGGATCAGCGCCAGGCCCGCCACCGGCACATGGCCCACGGCCGACAGCGTGGCCGCCAGCACGATGAAGCCGCTGCCCGTGACGCCCGCCGCGCCCTTGGAGGTGAGCAGCAGCACGGCCAGCAGCGTGATCTCCTGCATCAGCGTCATCGGCGTGTTGGTGGCCTGCGCAATGAACACGGCCGCCATCGTGAGGTAGATGGAGGTGCCGTCGAGGTTGAAGGAGTAGCCAGTGGGAATCACCAGGCCCACGCAGGTCTTGTTGGCGCCCAGGTTTTCCATCTTCTCCATCATGCGCGGCAGCACCGACTCGGAGGACGAGGTGCCCAGCACGATCAGCAGCTCTTCCTTGATGTACTTGATGAACTTCCAGATGCTGAAGCCGTGGAAGCGCGCAATGAGCCCGAGCACCACGAAGATGAACAAGAGGCAGGTCAGGTAGAAGGTGCCCATCAGCTTGCCGAGCGAGAACAGGCTGCCCAGGCCGTACTTGCCGATGGTGAAGGCCATCGCGCCGAAGGCGCCGATGGGCGCCAGCTTCATGATGTAGCCCACGATCACGAAGAGCACGTGCGAGCCCTTCTCGATCACGTCGAACACCAGCGTGCCGCGCCCGCCGAAGCGGTGCAGCGCAAAGCCGAACAGCACCGCGATCAGCAGCACCTGCAGGATCTCGCCCTTGGCGAAGGCGTCGACCAGCGTGCTGGGAATGACGTTGAGCAGGAAGTCGACCGTGCCCGTCATCTTGCCCGGGCCGGTATAGGACGCGAGCGCCTTGGTGTCGAGCGTGGACGGGTCGATGTTCATGCCCGCGCCGGGCTTGAGCAGGTTGACCAGCACGAGGCCCACCACCAGTGCGATGGAGCTCACGATTTCGAAGTACAGGAGCGCCAGCCCGCCGGTCTTGCCGACCTTCTTCATGTCTTCCATGCCCGCGATGCCCACCACCACGGTGCAGAAGATGATCGGCGCGATGATCATCTTGATGAGCTTGATGAAGCCATCGCCCAGCGGCTTCATGGCCTCGCCCAGCGCCGGCTGGAAGTGGCCGAGCAGCACGCCGATGATCACCGCCGTGATCACCTGCACGTAGAGCGAACGATAGAGCGGGAGCTTTCTGGTGGGTGTGATTGTTGTGTCTGCCATGTTGCCTCCGGAGGGGTTGGAAACTGTAGAACCGAATCGACCGCTTCTCTGATACGTAGAAGCCACATCGCAGAAATGAAAAAACCCGCCTCGGCGGGTCTTTTCGATCAGCTTCTCGTCAGCATGATCAGTGCATGTGCAGGCCGCCGTTGACCGAGAAGTCGGCGCCCGTGCTGTAGCCGCCCTCGTCGGTGGCAAGCCACGCGATGATGGAAGCAATTTCGCTCGGCTCGCCCAGGCGCTTGACCGGAATGGTGGCCACGATCTTGTCGAGCACTTCCTGGCGGATGGCCTTGACCATGTCGGTGCCGATGTAGCCCGGGCTCACGGTGTTGACCGTGACGCCCTTGCTCGCCAGCTCCTGCGCCAGCGCCATCGTGAAGCCGTGCATGCCGGCCTTGGCCGCCGAATAGTTGGTCTGCCCCGCCTGGCCCTTGGCGCCATTGACCGAGCTGATGTTGATGATGCGGCCCCAGCCCTTCTCGACCATGTCGCCCACCACCTGCTTGGTGACGTTGAACATGCTGTTGAGGTTGGTCTCGATGACCGCGCTCCAGTCCTCGGGCGTCATTTTCAGGAACATGCGGTCCCGCGTGATGCCGGCGTTGTTGACCAGCACGTCGATGGGACCGTGCGCTGCCTTGGCGGCCGAAAAGGCCTCGACGGTGGACTGCCAGTCGCCGACATTGCCGACCGACGCATGGAACTCGAAGCCCAAGGCCTTCTGCTCGGCCAGCCATTTGGCATGATCGCGCGTGGGGCCGCAGCCTGCGACGACAGTGAAGCCGTCCTTGTGAAGGCGTTGGCAGATGGCTGTTCCGATGCCACCCATGCCCCCGGTGACATATGCAACTTTCTTGCTCATGATTTTTTCCTTGATGTGTGCGAAAAGCCTGAACGGCCGCCTTCACTCTAGCGAGTTTCAAGCCGTCGAACTCTGAGGAAAACACTGAGCCGAGCTTGCAACCAGCTGTCACGGCGCGGCCGCATGTGCAACCATATTGCATAAGTCCGCCGCCGTCCCGCACACCCCTTTGCTTCCAAGGAGTTCGAAAGTATGAATTTCGAAAACGCCGGGCAACGCCCCCATGCCTGACATCGCCGGCCTCGAGCCGCTTTCCATCCTCGCCGGCCGTGTCGGCGCCATCCTGCGCGAGCGGCGCCAGACCGTGGCGGTGGCCGAATCCTCGGCCGGCGGCCTGGTGTCAGCCGCCCTGCTCGCCATTCCGGGTGCCTCGGCTTTCTTCCTCGGCGGCGCGGTCGTCTACTCGCGCCGGGCCGGAAAAGCGCTGCTAGGGCTGACGGCCGAAGACATGGCCGGCATGCGCGCGGAAACCGAACCCTATGCCAGCTTCATTGCAGGCAGGATCCGGGGCAGCCACCGCGCCACCTGGGGCATTGCCGAAAGCGGCGCGGCCGGCCCGTCCGGCAGTCCGTATGGCGACGCGCCGGGGCATGTGTGCGTGGCCGTCGCCGGAGAGGCTGCGGCCAGCCGGACGATCGAAACCGCCGATGCGGACCGCGCGTCGAACATGGATGTCTTTGCGCGGCAACTGCTCCTGCTGTTCCACCAGACGCTGCTGGCGCAGGATCGCCGAGCGCCAGGCTCCTAGTCCGCCTGCACCCCCGCCGCCTTGATCACCTTCCCCCACTTCTCGGTCTCGGCCGCCAGGTGGGTGCGCAGTGCTTCGGGCGTCACCTTGTCCATCGGCACGGCCTCGGTGCTCAGCTCGGCGAAGCGGTGCTTGACCATGTCGTCCTGCAGCGCGGCGCGCAGGGCCGTGTTGAGCTTTTCCATCACGGCCGGCGGCGTGCCCTTGGGCGCGTAGATGCCGTGCCACACCTTCACGTCGAAACCCTTGAGGCCCTGCTCGTCGAGCGTGGGAATGCTGGGCATGCTGGACAGGCGCTTCGGCGTGGTCACGCCGAACACCTTGACGCGGTTGCCGTCCTTGATGACCGGCGCGGTCTGCGTGGTCTGGTCGCACAGCAGGTCGACCTGTCCGCCCATCAGGTCGTTGAGCGCCGGGCCGGCGCCCTTGTAGGGCACGGTGGTGAGCTGCACCCCGATCTGGTGCGCCAGCAGCATGCCGCACAGCTGCGAGACCGCGCCGATGCCGGCGTTGGCAAGCGTGACCTTGTCCTTGTGGGTCTTCACGTAGGCCAGCAGTTCCTGGAAGTTGCTGGCCGGAAAGTCCTTGCGCGAGAGCAGGGTCATGGGCACGTCCATCACCTGGCCCACGTATTCGAAATCCTTCAGCGGGTCGTAGTTGAGCTTCTTGTAGAGCGCGGGCGCGGTGGCCATGCCCATGTGGTGGATCAGGATGGTGTAGCCGTTGGGCGCCGCCTTGGCCACGCGCGCGGGCGCGATGGTGCCGCCCGCGCCCACGGTGTTCTCGACGATCACGGTCTGCCCGAGCGACTTGCCCATGGGAATCGCGAGCATGCGCGCGACCACGTCGGTGGGGCCGCCGGCCGAGTACGGCACGACCATGGTGATGGGCTTCTCGGGCCAGGGCGCCTGCGCGGCGGCCGGCGCTTGCGCGGCCAGCAGGCCTGCGCCCCATGCCGCGGCCAGCAGGGTGCGGCCCTTCCAGTTCTTCTTCAGATTCACTTGCTTGTCTCCTTGGTTGTTGGATGCCTGTCTTGTTCCGCAGCGAGCGCCTGCAGCCGTTCGGCCAGGCGAACCACCGGCGCGTCGACCATGCGGCCGTCGAGGCTGGCGACGCCGCCGCCAGCCGACCGCACGGCCTCGATCACGCGGCGCGCCCATGCGAGCTCGCCGTCGCTCGGGCCGAGCGCGGCCTGCACCGGCGCGACCTGGTCGGGGTGGATGCACAGCTTGGCGCCGAAGCCGCCGCGCCGCGCGCGTGCGGTGTCGGCGGCCAGGCGCTGCGCATCGCGCCAGTCGGCCGTCACGCCGTCGATCGGCGCGGGCAGCCCGGTGCGGCGCGAGGCCAGCAGCAGCGCCAGGCGCACCGGCACCAGCTCGGCTTCGTCCGCATCGCAGGCCAGCCCGACATCGGCCTGGAAATCGAGGTTGCCGAAGGCGAGCCGCAGCACCTGTGGCGCCGCCGCGAGCTCGTCGACCGCCGCGAGGCCGGCCGCCGATTCGACGAGCGGCACGAGCACCCCTCGAGGACCGATGGCTTCGGCCAGCAGCCGCAGGTCGCCGGCCCGCTCCGCCTTGGGCAGCACCACGCCCGCAATCAGCCCCTGCAAGACCAGCCCGGCCACGGCCACGCAGTCGTCCTCGTGCCAGGGCGTGCCTGCGGCATTGATGCGCACCAGCAGGCGCTGCCGGCCGGCCGCGGGCAGCGCGGCGAACGACGCCGCGAGGCCTTCGCGCGCCGCGGCCTTGCGCTCGGGTGCCACCGCATCCTCCAGGTCGACGATCACCGCGCCCGCGCCGGTGGCCAGCGCGCGCGCGTGGCGCTCGGGCCGGTCGGCCGGCACGAAGAGAAAGGCGCGCGCCAGCGCGAGCGCTGCCGTGCTCACACCGCCCCCGCCTCGCGCAGCGCCGCGATGTCCGCCTCGCTGCGGCCCAGGCTGCGCAGGATGGCGTCGGTGTGCTGGCCCACGGCCGGTATCGCGTCCATGCGGTAGTCGAAGGCGCTCTGGCGGCCGGCCGGCAGCAGCGCCGGAATGTCGCCGGCCGGCGAGCCCACCTGCCGCCAGCGCTCGCGCGCCTGCAATTGCGGATGCGCCCACAGCCCGGCCATGTCGTTCATGCGCGCATTGGCGATCTGCGCCGCATCGAGGCGCTCGACCACCTGCGCGGTGCCGAGCGCGGCGAAGGTCTCGACGATGATCGCGCGCAGCGCGTCGCGGTTCTCGTTGCGCCGCGCATTGCTGTCGAAGCGCGCGTCGGTGGCAAGCCCCGCCTGCAGCAGCACCTTCTCGCAGAACACACGCCATTCGCGCTCGTTCTGCAGGCCCAGCATCACCGTGCCGCCGTCGCCCGCGGGAAAGGGACCGTAGGGATAGATGGTGGCGTGCGAGGCCGCGCTGCGCGGCGGCGGCGGCGCGCCTTCGTAGGCGTAGTACATCGGGTAGCCCATCCACTCGGCGAGCGATTCGAGCATCGACACGTCGATGTGCGAGCCCTTGCCGGTCTTGCCGCGCTGCAGCAGCGCCGCGAGGATGCCGGTGTAGGCATACATGCCCGCCGCGATGTCGGCGATGGAATTGCCCGACTTGCAGGGATCGTCCGGCGTGCCGGTGACCGAGAGAAAACCCGCCTCGCTCTGGATCAGCAGGTCGTAGGCCTTCTTGTCGCGGTACGGGCCGTCGTCGCCATAGCCCGAGATGTCGCAGACGATGAGCCGCGGATGCAGGGCCTGCAGCGCCTCGGCGCCCAGGCCCATGCGCGCGGCCGCGCCGGGCGCGAGGTTCTGCACCAGCACGTCGGCCTCGGCCACCAGCGCCTGCAGCACCGCGAGCGCGGCAGGCTGCTTGAGGTCGAGCGTGAGGCTTTCCTTGGAGCGGTTCACCCACACGAAGTGCGAGGCCTCGCCGCCCACGCGTGCGTCGTAGGCGCGCGCGAAGTCGCCGGCGCCGGGGCGCTCCACCTTGATGACGCGGGCGCCGAGGTCGGCCAGCTGCCGGGTGCAGAAAGGCGCGGCGATCGCGTGCTCGAGCGAAACCACGGTGATGCCGTCGAGAGGTCTTGTCATGGACGTGTTTTCCATTTTTTTCATGCGAGCACGGCCGTGGCCTGCATCGTGAGCCAGCCATCGGCGTCTTCGCCCCAGAGGCTGAAGGTCTTGCCGTCCGTGCTGCCTTCGGCCGGCCTGCCGTGCACGCGGAACGGCGCAATGTCGAAGGTCGGCCGCACGGCGCGGAACTCGAAGCGCGCGAGCTGCGCGCCCGGCACATGGCGGCGCAGCAGGTCCACCAGCAGCGTCGCGATCAGCGGGCCGTGCACGATCAGGCCCGGATAACCCTCGACCTGCGTCACGTAGCGGCGGTCGTAGTGGATGCGGTGGCCGTTGAAGGTGAGCGCCGAATAGCGGAACAGCAGCACGTCGTCGGGCACGATCTCGCGGCTGAAGGCGGCGTCCTTCGGCGCCGGCGTGGGCGGCGGCGCCTTCTCGCCGGGCGCGGCCGCGGCGCGGTAGACGATGTCGTGCTCCTCGGTCAGCGCAAGGCCGCGTTCGTTGCGCACTTCATGGCGCACCAGCACGAACATCAGCTCGCCCGTGCGGCCGACCTTGTGGGTGACCGAGGCGATGGTCGAGGTGCGCTCGGCCCTGTCACCCACCTGCAGCGGGTTGCCCGGCTCCCACGCCAGCCGCCCGCCGGCCCACATGCGGCGCGGCAGCGGCACGGGCGGCAGGAAGCCGCCGCGCTTCGCATGGCCGTCCTCGCCGATCTCGGACTGGCGATGGTGCGGCAGGAAGTAGAGCCAATGCCAGAGTTCGGGCAGGCGCGTGCCGGCGGCGGGCGGTGCGTCGTCGCGGTCGAGCGTGGCCGAGAGCGCACGCACGGGAGCGGCGGTGATGTCGTCGGCCAGCGTTTCGCTGCGGCCTTGCCAGGCCTGGAGCTTCGCGAGCGTGCCGGCGTCGATCGCGCCGGGGGACTTTTCTTGGACGGAATTGATCATGGGTTCCTTCAGTCGACCGCTGCGCCGGAGGCCTTGACGATGCGTGCCCACTTGGCGAGGTCGTCCTGCAGCAGTTTCGAGAATTGATCGGGCGTGGTGGGCGGCGCGATCTCCACGCCCTGCTGTTCGAGCTTGTCGCGCAGGTCCTTCGCGGCCAGCGCCTTGCGCGTCGCGTCCTGCAGCGTGGCGAGCACCTCGGGCGGCACGCCCGCTGGCGCGAACAGGCCGATCCAGAGCGTGCCGTTGTAGCCCGGCACGGCCTCGGCGATGGCGGGCACATGGGGCAGCACCGGCGAGCGCTTGTCGCCGCTCACGGCCAGCGCGCGCAGCTTGCCGGCCTTGATGTGCGAGAGCGCCGAAGGCAGGCTCGCGAACACGATCGGCAGCTGCCCGCCGAGCACGTCGTTGAGCGCGGGCGCCACGCCCTTGTACGGCACGTGCTGCAGCGAGATGCCGGCCATGCTGTTGAGCATTTCGCCCAGCAGGTGGTTGAGCGTGCCGTTGCCGGCCGAGGCGTACTGGTAGTTGGCGCCCTTCTGCCGCGCGAGCTTCAGGAACTCGTTGAAATCCTTCGCGGGAAACGAGGGGTTGACCAGCAGCACGTTGGGCACCGCGCCGATCAGGCCCACGGGCTTGAAATCCTTCACCGGATCGAAGCCCGGGTTCCTGTAGAGCGCCGGGTTGATGGCCTGGCTGCTGCTGATGGTCATGAGCAGCATGTAGCCGTCCTTCGGGCCCTTGGCGACCAGTTGCGTGCCGATGTTGCCGCCCGCGCCCGGCCGGTTGTCGACCACCACGCTCGCGTTCATCAGCTCGCCGATCTTCTGGCCCACGAGGCGGCCCACGATGTCGTTGGTGCCGCCCGCAGCCTGCGGCACGACGAGCGTGACGGGGCGCGAGGGGTAGGGCTGCGCGGCAGCCGGAACCGCAGTGCAGAGCGCTGCCGCGGCAAGGGAAAGAAGCGCCAGTGCGCGGAATGTCATTGTCTTTGTCTCCATGGCCGCATGGTGTTCTGCCGTGGCAGCGTGCGCAATCTGCGATTTCGAAACCCAGGCTTCTGAAATACCGAAGGCTCGGGCTTTACGATGGCGCCATGCTTTTCGACCTGACCGACCTGCGCCTCTTCGTTGCCACGGCCGAGCTCGGCAATCTCACGCGCGCGGCCGAGCGGCAGCACCTGTCGCTTGCGGCGGCCAGCGCGCGCATCAAGGCGCTCGAAAACCAGGCCGGGCTGCAGCTGCTGCAGCGCGAAGCGCGCGGCGTGCGCCTGCTGCCGCCGGGGGAAGCCTTCCTGCACCACGCGCGCCTCGTGCTGCACCAGACCGAGCAGCTGCGCGCCGACCTGCTCGAATACGGCGGCGGCCTGCGCGGCCACCTGCGCGTGTTCGCCAACACCACGGCGGTGACCGATTTCCTGCCTGAAATCTTGCCGGGCTTTCTTGCGCGCAATCCGCGCATCAACGTCGACCTTCAGGAAAAACCGAATGCTCAGATCCCGCGCGGCGTGCTCGACGGCCGCGCCGACATCGGCATCGTGGCGGGCCGCGTCGACACGCTGGGCCTCGAAGCGATCCACTTCAGCACCGATCGGCTGGTGCTCGCCACCTCGCGCAAGCACCGCTTCGCGAAGCGCCGCAGGATTTCATTCGCGGAAACGCTGGATGAAGACGCAATCGGCATGCAGCAAGGCAGCACCTTGCAGACCTTTCTGGCGCAGATCACCGACAACCTCGGCAAGCGGCAGAAGCTGCGCATCCAGCTCGGCAGCTTCGACGCCATGTGCCGGATGATCGGCAGCGGCGTGGGCATTGGCGTGGTGCCGGAGTCGGCGGCGCGGCGCAATCAGGAAAGCATGCAGCTCGCGCTGATCGATCTCAGCGACGCATGGTGCGTGCGGGAGCGCTACCTGCTGGTGCGCGACCGGGCGGCACTGCCGATCTATGCGCAGGCGCTGGTCGAGACGCTGTGCCAGCACTACGCCGTGGAGCAGGCCGCTGCCGGCTGAGTGCCACAAATCAAGGACTTGCGGGCGAATTCTGAAGAAGCCGATGCCATCCCCATTTTCCGTGGACAACTTTGGGGATAACTGATGTTCTTCCTTGTAAAGGCGATCTAACTTGTTGTTTTACAAGGGGAATAATCAGTTTGCTCAAAAATTGGGCGGTGAACAAAGTGATCTGCGGCCTGCCGGGTCCGGCAGTGAGCTGTTGCTGTTGTCGTGTTCGGGGCGCGTGCACAGGCCACCGGGTACTCCCCTCCGCGAATGTCCCCCGGGGGCTGCGCCCCCTCCTCCTTGATTTCGCTGCGGGGAGCACCCGATGCCCTGTGCACCTGGGCACGCTCTGCGAACACAGCCGATCAACGGCCGCTCTGTCCAACGCTCCCGCTGATGGGGTGCCTTGCGCAGCGAAATCAAGGGGGAGGCCGAAGGCCGGAGGACATTCGCGGAGCAAGGTACCCCGTCGGCGGGAGCGCGCCCTGAATGGCCGCGCCCCCGAAAGAGAGGTGCGCGACCCGGGAGCGCAAAGACCTATCGCTCGATCGTCAGCGCCACGCCCATGCCGCCGCCGATGCACAGCGACGCAATGCCCTTCTTCGCGTTCTGGCGCTGCATCTCGTGCAGCAGCGTCACCAGGATGCGGCAGCCCGACGCGCCGATCGGGTGGCCGATGGCAATGGCGCCGCCGTTCACGTTGACCTTGTTCACGTCCCAGCCCATTTCCCTGTTCACCGCGCAGGCCTGCGCCGCGAAAGCCTCGTTGATCTCGAGCAGATCAAGGTCGGCAGCCTTCCAGCCGGCGCGCTGCAGCGCCTTGGTCGACGCGGGCACCGGGCCCATGCCCATGATCGCCGGGTCGAGGCCGGCCGTGGCGTAGCTTGCGATGCGGCCCAGCGGCTTGAGGCCGAGCGCGGCCGCCTTCTTGGCCGTCATCACCATCACGGCGGCAGCGCCGTCGTTCAGGCCCGAGGCATTGCCCGCGGTCACGCCGCCAGCCTTGTCGAACGCGGGGCGCAGGCCCGCCAGGCCTTCGGCGCTGGTCTTGCGGTTGATGAACTCGTCCTTGTCGAAGACGATCGGATCGCCCTTCTTCTGCGCAATGCTCACGGGCACGATCTCGTCCTTGAACTTGCCGGCGTCCTGCGCGGCCGCGGCCTTGGTCTGGCTGCCGAGCGCGAGCTCGTCCTGCGCGGAGCGGTCGATGCCGTACTTCTTGGCCACGTTCTCGGCCGTGATGCCCATGTGGTACTGGTTGTAGACGTCCCACAGGCCGTCCACGATCATGGTGTCGACCAGCTTCCAGTCGCCCATGCGCTGGCCGTTGCGCGAATTGGGCAGCACGTGCGGCGCGGCGCTCATGTTCTCCTGGCCGCCGGCAATCACGATCTCGCTGTCGCCCGTGGCCACGGCCTGCGCCGCGAGCATCACGGCCTTCAGGCCCGAACCGCACACGGCGTTGATGGTGAGCGCCGGCGTTTCCTTGGCGCCGCCGCTCTTGAGCCATGCCTGGCGCGCGGGGTTCTGGCCCGCACCGGCGGCCAGCACCTGGCCCATGATGGCTTCGCCGACCTGGTCGGCCGTGAGATTGGCGCGCGCGATCACTTCCTTGATCACGAGGGCGCCCAGCTCGGTGGCTGCAATGCCGGCAAGCGAGCCGCCGAACTTGCCGACCGCCGTGCGTGCGGCCGAAACGATGACGATGTCTTCCATGAGGTTCTCCGTTGAAGTGATTTGAATTGAAGCGGTGCGGGTAACTCGTGCGTGTGTGTCCGGGATCAGGCCCTGGCCTTGACGTAGCGTCCCGGCGCCGGCTCGATGGCCTTGTAGGCCTTGCCGTTGCCGTAGGCCTTGGGTGCCGGGACCTGCTTGCCCGCATGGTCCTTGAGCCATTGGGCCCAGTCGGTCCACCAGCTGCCGGGATGCTCGGTGGCGCCGGCCAGCCATTCGGCCTGGGTCTTGGGGAACTTGCCGTCCTCGCGCGTCCAGTGGCTGCGCTTTTTCTTGGCGGGCGGATTGATCACGCCCGCGATGTGGCCCGAGGCGCCCATGACGAAGCGCTTCTTGCCGGGCAGCAGCTGCGTGGACGCATAGGCGCCGCCGATCGGCACGATGTGGTCTTCGCGCGAGCCGTAGATATAGGCCGGGATGTCGATCCTGCCGAGGTCGATCTTCTCGCCGCAGACCGTGAGCGCATTGGGCTTGGCGAGCTTGTTCTCGTGGTACGTGTTGCGCAGGTACCAGGTGTAGAACGGGCCCGGCAGGTTGGTGGCGTCGCTGTTCCAGTAGAGCAGGTCGAAGGGCGGCGGGGTCTCGCCCTTCAGGTAGTTGCCGACCACGTAGTTCCAGACCAGGTCGTTGGGCCGCAGGAAGCTGAAGGTCGAGGCCAGGTCCATGCCCGGCAGCAGGCCGCCCTTGCCCAGCTGCATTTCGCGGTACGCCACCATCGCCTCGTCCACGAAGATGTCGAGGATGCCGGTGTCGCTGAAGTCGAGAAAGGTGGT
Organism: Variovorax sp. V116; assembly: GCF_041154435.1. Lineage (NCBI taxonomy): Bacteria > Pseudomonadati > Pseudomonadota > Betaproteobacteria > Burkholderiales > Comamonadaceae > Variovorax > Variovorax sp. V116. The sequence continues at coordinate 2,187,218 of NZ_AP028661.1, read as the reverse complement.
GAGCAGCGTGACCGAGGCGGCCGGCTTTTCGCCGCGCGCCGCGAGCACGGCCAGCGCTGTGCTCAGGATGGTGCCGCCCACGCAGAAGCCCAGCGCGTTGATCTGCTTGCTCCCGCCGATCTCCTGCACGAGGTGGATCGCCTTGATGGCGGCATTCTCGATGTAGTCGTCCCAGGTGGCGTGGGCCAGCGACTCGTCGGGGTTGCGCCAGCTCACCACGAACACGCGGTGGCCCTGCTCGTTGGCATAGCGGATCAGGGAGTTCTCGGGCTGCAGGTCGAGGATGTAGAACTTGTTGATGCACGGCGGCACCAGCAGGAACGGCCGCTCATAGACCTTGGCCGTGAGCGGTTTGTATTCGAGCAGTTGGAAATACTCGTTCTCGAACACCACGGCGCCCTCGGTGGTGGCCACGTTGCGCCCCACTTCGAAGGCGCTTTCGTCGGTCATGCTGAGGTGGCCCTGCTTCACGTCGTGCAGCAGGTTCTGGATGCCCTTGGCAATGCTCTCGCCCTGCGTGTCGATGGCTTTCTTCTGCGCCTCTGCGTTGAAGGCGAGCGAGTTGCTGGGCGATGCGGCCGCCATCCATTGCTCGACCGCAAAGCGCATGCGCGCCTTGGTCTTTTCGTCGGCGTCGATGGCCTCGGCCATGCTGAGCAGGGTGCGGCCATTGAGCAGGTAGACCGCCGCCGAGAAGGCCGCGAGCGGGTTGCTGCCCCAGGCTTCGCCGGCAAAGCGCCTGTCGCCCTCGGGCCTGGCGTCGAAGCCGCGGCGCCAGAGTTCGGTGGCCTCGGCCATGTATTGCTGCTGGATCGATTGCAGCTTCTCGGGCGCGATGGAGACTTTCGGCAATTCAGGCAGCGTTGCCCCCGGAGGCAATTGCCACAGCGGCGTGCCGCCGCCGTTGAAGGCCGAGGCCCCCTGTACGGCGGACTGCTGGAGCGATTCCAGCGCCTTGGTCCATCCCTCCGAAAGAGCCTGCTGGAAGGGCGCGAACGCGTCGGCCCCCGTTGCTTGTTGCTTCATCATGTCTCCTGGTCCTCACCTGAATCGATACGGATGGCTTGCGTATTTTGAGTATCCTGCATTTCGCAAGGCGCCCACAACGCTCCCCGCTCACTTACCGACTGAAACTTCTTGTGTTCATCCACCTGATCGTGATTGGCTGGCTCTACGTCGCCCTGATGATGGCCGTGGCCGAAGCCACCAACACCACCGGCACCGTGCTGGGTGCCATCTTCACATTTCTTTTGTACGGATTGGCGCCTGTCGCACTGGTGGTTTACCTGATGGGGACGCCGGGGCGGCGCCGCGCGATCAGGGAGCGCGAGGAAAAGGCACAGGAAGAAGCGCGCCGCGCCGCGAGCGAGGCGGCCGCAGCGGCAGGCGCGGACTCAGGCCTTCCAGACCAGCGCGGCGAAACGCCCGCTGACGCCGTCCCGCCGGTGCGAAAAGAACCGTGACGGGTTGGCGACGGTGCACCACGCGTCGCTGCCGTCGTTGCCATGCACCGATTCCACGCCGGCTGCACAGAGGCGCTGGCGCGCGAGCGCGGGCAGGTCGGCCAGCCACTTGCCGGGCGCCGCCGCGGGCAGGAAGCAGCGCGCAGCCTCGGGCGCATGCGCCTCGAACGCAGCCTTGACCTCGGGCCCGACCTCAAAGGCACGGGGCCCGATGCACGGGCCGAGCCAGGCCATGACCCTGCCGCCGCCCTGCGCGGGCTCGAAGCACCGGGCCGCCGCCTCGAGCACGCCGCCGGCCAGGCCGCGCCAGCCGGCATGCGCGGCCGCCACCCGCTGGCCCGATTCGTCGGTGAAGAGCACGGGCAGGCAGTCGGCCACCATGATGGTGCAGGCCACGCCGGTGGCCGTGGCGGTGCAGGCATCGGCCGGCGTGCCGTCGCCCGCCCCGCCCGCCTCGGCATCGAGCGCCACCAAGCCGGTGCCGTGCACCTGCTGAAGAAAGACCGGCCGCGCGCCGCCGATGGCCTGCGCCAGGCGATGGCGGTTTTCGGCGACGTGGGCGGCCAGGTCGCCCACGTGGTCGCCCAGGTTGAGGCTCTGGTAGCGGCCCTGCGAGACACCGCCCTCGCGCGTGGTGCACACGGCCCGCACGTTGGGCGGCGCCGGCCAGTCGGGCACGAGCCAGTGCGCGTCGTCCATGGCGGCGGGCGCGTTCAGGCTTCCGCGTCGGGGCACTGCGAAGGCTGGGCGCGCTGGAAGGCGTCGAGCTCCATGCAGGCCTCGAAGGCGGCCATGGTGCGCGGCAATCCGCTGAAGTCGCAGTCGAAGCGGCGGCCGTTGAAGATCTGCGGCACCAGGCAGCAGTCGGCCAGCGTGGGCGTGTCGCCATAGCAGAACCGGCCGCCCGGATGCTGCGCGAGCTGGCGCTCGAAGGCCAGCATGCCGTCGCGCACCCAATGGCGGTACCAGGCGTTCTTGGCCTCGTCGTCGAGCTTGAGCTCCTTCACCAGGTACTTGAGCACGCGCAGGTTGTTGAGCGGATGGATCTCGCAGGCGATGGATTCCGCCAGCGCGCGCACATGGGCGCGGCCCACCGGATCGTGCGGCAGCAGCGCCGGCTCGGGGTGGGTTTCGTCCAGGTATTCGATGATGGCCATCGATTGCGAAAAGCGCTCGCCCTCGTCCTCGAGCAGCGGCACCAGCATGTCGGCCGAAATGGCCGAGAACGGCCCCGTGCGGTGCTCGCCGCGGGCGATGTGCACCGGGATGTAGTCGAACTCCAGGCCCTTCAGGTGGAGCGCGATGCGCACGCGGAACGACGAGGACGATCGGAAGTAGTTGTGCAGCTTCATCATCCCGCAAGCATAGCGCCGCACCGGCAGCCCGTGCCTGCCTCTGGCACACTGCCGTTTTTTCTCCGTTCCGCTGAAAAGGACAGACGCAATGGCTTCCGAGTTTGTTTTCGCCCCGCCCGCGACCGTTTCGATCCCCGTGGTCGGCCAGCCGGCCCGTTTTCCGGTGCACCGCATCTACTGCGTGGGCCGCAACTACGAGGACCACGCCAAGGAAATGGGTTTCACCGGGCGCGAGCCGCCCTTCTTCTTCATGAAGCCGGCCGACGCGCTGGTGGTGGTCGATGCGGGCCAGACCGGCACCATGGCCTACCCCACGCTCACGAAGAACCTGCACCACGAGATCGAGCTCGTGGTGGCGATCGGCACCGGCGGCAAGAACATTGCGGCGGCCGATGCGCACAAGCACATCTACGGCTATGCCGTGGGCCTGGACATGACGCGGCGCGACCTGCAGAACGACATGAAGAAGCAGGGCCGCCCCTGGGACATCGGCAAGGGCTTCGAGCAGAGCGCGCCCATCGGCCCGATCGTGCCGGTGGCCGAGGCCGGCGATGCCGAGAACGCCGAGATCTCGCTGCAGGTCAACGGCACCGACCGCCAGCGCAGCACCGTGAGCAAGCTGATCTGGAACGTGGCCGAAACCATCGAGCACCTGTCGGCCGCGTGGGAGCTGCAGCCCGGCGACCTGATCTACAGCGGCACGCCCGAAGGCGTGGCGGCGGTGGTGGCGGGCGACACGCTGGTGGGCGAAGTAGCCGGCTTGCCCAAGTTGGCGGTCAAGATCGTCTGACGCCGCGGCTCCCCGCTCCATGATCCTGCGCGTACCCATCAAGCACTGCAAGAACTGCGGCACCGCCGTGGTCTACCGCGTCCCCGACGACGGCGACACCAAGGAGCGCGCGGTCTGCCCGGCCTGCAGCACCGTCCACTACGAGAACCCGCTGAACGTGGTGGGCACCATTCCCGTGCTCGGCGACAAGGTGCTGCTGTGCAAGCGCAACATCGAGCCGCGCTGGGGCAAGTGGACGCTGCCGGCGGGCTTCATGGAGCTGGGCGAAACCGCGGCCCAGGGCGCGGCCCGCGAGACCGACGAAGAGGCCGGCGCCCATTACGAGATGCAGGGCCTGTTCGCGGTGATCAGCGTGGTGCGCGTGGGCCAGGTGCACCTGTTCTACCGCGCCCGCCTGCTCGACGACCGCTTCGACCCGGGCCACGAGACCATCGAGGCCCGGCTCTTCACCGAGGAAGAAATTCCCTGGGAAGAGATCGCCTTTCGCACCGTGCGCGAGGCGCTCGAACACTTCTTCGAAGACCGGCGGCGCGGCAGCTTCGACCGCGTGCACGAACTCAGCATCGTTTGAAACACCACCCCATGACCCAGGCCTCCCGCGCTCCCCTCCTCCTTCGCGGCGCCTTCGCATGCGGCCTGGCGCTGGCGGGCCTGGCGCTGGCCTTCGCCGCGCATGCGGAAACGGTGGGCGACGTGGACACCGCCTTCAAGCTCATCGGCCCCGATCACAAGATCGTGGTGGAGGCCTACGACGACCCCAAGGTGAACGGCGTGACCTGCTATGTCTCGCGCGCCAAGACCGGCGGGCTGGCGGGCGCCTTCGGCGTGGCGGAGGACAAGTCGGAAGCCTCCATTGCCTGCCGCCAGGTCGGGCCGGTCAGCATCGTGCAGCCGCTTCCAAAGCGCGAAGAGGTCTACAGCGAGCGGCTGTCGATCCTGTTCAAGCGGCTGCGCGTGGTGCGCATGGTCGACGCCAGGCGCAACACGCTGGTCTATCTCACCTACTCCGACCTGCTGATCGAAGGCTCGCCGAAGAACAGCGTGACGGCGGTGCCGATCGACCGCGGCACGCCCATTCCGCTCAAGTAGACCCGGCCCCGGCGGAGTTTGCTAGCATGGACGAGGTGGCTCGCCCGGCGCGCCGACCGCGGGAACCCTCAGCAACGAATTCGTTCCAACAGAGCCATGCACCTTCAGACTTTTGCCCTTCGTACCGGCGCCGCGCTCCTGGTGGCTGCCGGCCTGGCCGCCTGCACCACGCCGCAGCCGCCCGCGCGGCCCGGCGTCGTCATTCCGCCGCCCGTGCAGCAGCCCCTGGCCATGTTCATCCGGCCCGCCGCCGGCACCACCATTGCCCGCTTCGACGGCGTGCGCAACAAGGGGCTCGACATTGCAGGCAACCTGGGCGATCCCATCGTGGCCTCGGCCGATGGCCGCGTGGTGTACGTGGGCGGCGAGCTGCGCAGCTACGGCAACATGGTCATCATCAAGCACAACGAGACCTTTCTCACCGCCTACGCCCATGCGCAGACCATCCTCGTGAAGGAAAACGCGGTGGTGCGGCAAGGCCAGAAGATCGCCGAAATGGGCAAGAGCGAAACCGACCGCGTGAAGCTGCATTTCGAGATCCGCAAGAACGGCACCGCCGTCGATCCCGAGCCCTACCTGAACGGCCGCCTGCAGCAGTAGCACCTGCCGGCCCGCGCTACAGCAGGCTCTCGGGCACCAGCGGGGCGAACAGCTCCAGCTTCCAGCGCGCCCAGAAATCCGTTTCCGGCTCCACGTGCAGGATGGTGTCGGCGCCATCGCCCGAGGCCGGGCTCACCCACTCGATGCCGCCGCGCGGCCCCAGCTGCAGCTGGTAGGCGCCGTCCAGCCGGATGAAACCGATCAGGCTGGTGAGCTGCTGGGCAATCTGCGGGCTGAAGATGAACAGGCCGATCTCGGTGTTGTGCAGCATCGAGCGCGGATCGAAGTTCATCGAGCCGATGAACACCATGCTGCGGTCGACCACGGCCGACTTGCCGTGCAGCCGGCCACTGGCCGAACCGTAGATGCCGAAGCGCTTGGTCTGCTCCACGCGCTTGGGGCTCAGCTCGTAGAGCTCCACGCCCAGGGCGAGCATTTCGGGCCGGTAGTGGCGATAGCCGATGTGCACCAGCGATTCGTCCGTGGCGGCCAGCGAATTGGTCACGATGGTGTAGCTCACGCCGCGCTGCCGCACGAGGCGGATCGTCTCCATGCCGCCGCGCCCCGGAATCAGGTAGGGCGTGGTCTGCAGGATCTCCTGCTGGGCTCCGCGCAGGTAGCGCCGCACGTTGTAGAGCACGCTGTCGGTCGATTCGTCGGCCGGCAGTCCGCGGGCTTCGGGCGGCCCGAGTGCCTTGGCGGGCGCATCGGCATAGGCTTCGGCGCGCGCCCAGACCAGCGACAGCGCACCCTCGCCCAGGTCCTTGGCGAGCGCGTTGTTGCCCAGCAGGTCGGTGGAAGTCAGCGGCTCGGGATGCAGCGTGTCCGGCCCGGCAGTCATCTGCTCGAAGCGTTCGCGCAGCTGCTGCGGCGTGGCCCCGCCATTGGAGACCAGCGACTCGATCGGGTAGACGTACGGGCTGTTCCAGTACATGTCGAACAGCGACGACAGCCGCGGCACGACCGTGCCGGCCACCAGCGTGTCGATGTCGATGAAGTTGGAGCCGCCATCGCGCAGGAAGTATTCGTTGGCGATGTTGCGCCCGCCCATGACCGCCATCGTGTTGTCCACCACGAACAGCTTGTTGTGCATGCGCCGGTGCACCCGGTCGAAGTCGAGCAGCGACGCCGCCCAGCGCGTGCCCAGCAGGCCGCGGCCGGCCGGGAAGGGATTGAAGAAGCGCACCTCCACGTTCGGATGCGCCGCGAAGCCCGCGAACAGCGGATCGGCGCCCGCGGTGTAGAGATCGTCCACCAGCAGGCGCACGCGCACGCCGCGGTCGGCCGCGTCGCGCAGCGTGCGCAGCAGGTAGCGGCCGGTTTCGTCGTTCTGCACCAGGTAGTACTGCACGTCGATCGAGCGCTGGGCGCGGCGCGCGAGCTCGATGCGCGCATGCAGCGAATACTGCGGCATCGGCAGCAGCCGGAAGCCGCTCAGCCCCTGCCCCGGCGGCGAGGCCGCTGCCACCAGGCGCCCCAGCATGGTGTCGGCGCCATCGGTGATGGCCACCGAAGGCTTGCGCTCCACCCCAGCCGGCAGCCCCGCGCAGCCGCCCAGGAGCAGCAGGGCCAAGCCGAGCAGCAACAGCCAGGGCGCGCGCGCCAGGCGCAGGCCAAGCCAGCCGGTTGGCGGGGCGGAACGTCGTGGATTGAAGGGGAAGTCTTCGGCCATCGGTGGGGTGCCATGCGCAACGTGCGCATGGTGGCCGGTTTCTACCATGGCCGCGGGCGGAGCATGCGCTCATGGAGTCCTCCTACACCATCGGCAAAGGCAAGCTGACGCATTCGCCGGCCGGCGCGTTCCACATTCGTTCGAGGAAACGAAGGACAAGGCCGGCCGGTCCGGCGCCACTCAGCGAGGTGATGGGATGACGAAGAAGAACGAAGCGCTGGCTCGCCTGGACGGCAAGCTCACGATGATCGGCTTCGGCTCCATCGGCCAGGCGCTGCTGCCTTTGCTGTTGCGCCATTTCGGACTCAAGGCGGCGGACATCAGGATCGTGAAGCCGGGCGAAGACCGCAGCGGCCTGGCAAAGCAGCTGGGCGTGGAGGTCATTCCGGTGCGGCTCGAGGAAGGCAACTTTGCCGCCGTGCTGGAGCCGCTGGTGGACAAGGGCGACTTCCTGGTCAACCTCTCGGTCGACGTGTCGAGCCTGGCGCTCATCAAGCTCTGCCGCGAACGCGGCGCGCTCTACCTGGACACCTGCAACGAGCCCTGGGGCGGCCGCTACGACGATCCCGCGCTTCCGCCTTCGCGCCGCTCGAACTACAGCCTGCGCGAAGAGGTGCTGGCCTGGCGCCTGGACAAGCGCAGCGGGCCCACGGCAGTGATCACGCAGGGCGCGAACCCGGGGCTGGTCTCGGCGCTGCTCAAGCAGGCACTGCTGAACATCGCGGCCGACACGCATGCCGAGCTCGAAGCCATGCCGTCGAGCTACGAGGACTGGGCAGCGCTCGCGCAGCAGCTGGGCATCAAGGTGGTGCACATCGCCGAGCGCGACACCCAGGTTGCGAAGGAGCGCAAGCAGCGCGGCGAGTTCGTCAACACCTGGTCGGTGCAGGGCTTCGCCGACGAGGGCCTGCAGCCCGCCGAGCTGGGCTGGGGAACGCACGAGCGGCACTGGCCGGCCGATGCCGCGCGGCACGGCTTCGGCAGCGATGCGGCCATCTACCTGAAACGCCCCGGCATCGGCACGCGGGTGCGCAGCTGGACGCCGCTGGAAGGCCCCTACCACGGCTTCCTGGTGACGCATGCCGAATCGATTTCCATTGCCGACCACCTGACGCTGCGCAAGGACGGCCAGGTGGTGTACCGCCCCACGGTGCACTACGCCTATCACCCGTGCGACGACGCCGTGCTCTCGCTGCACGAGATGGCGGGAAAGAACTGGCAGCTGCAGCACCGCCAGCGGATCGTGCGCGACGAGATCGCCGAAGGCATGGACGAGCTAGGCGTGCTGCTGATGGGCAACCCCAAGGGGGCCTACTGGTACGGCTCGCGGCTCACCATCGAGCAGGCGCGCGAACTGGCGCCCGCCAACAGCGCCACCAGCCTGCAGGTGGTGGCCGGCATCCTGGGCGGCATGTCGTGGGCGCTGCGCCATCCCGACGCGGGCCTTGTGGAGCCGGACGACCTGGACCACCGCGTGGTGCTGGAAGCCGCCATGCCCTACCTCGGAGAAGTGGCGGGCGTGTATGGCGACTGGACGCCGCTGAAGGAACGCAGCCCGCTCTTCGACGAGGAGAAGGACGAAGACGACCCCTGGCAGTTCATCAACTTCCGGGTGGCCTGATTGCTGCTGCGCAAAGAACTCGGCGTCGTCGAGAACTCCTACTACGAAGCCAGCGTGCAACGGGCGGCGCGCTTCGAACCCGCGCGCCCGCTCGAAGGCATTGCCACCGCCGACGTCTGCGTGGTGGGCGGCGGGCTCGCGGGGCTGTCGGCCGCGCTCGAGCTTGCCATGCGCGGCTACGCGGTGGTGCTGCTGGAGGCGCAGCGCGTGGGCTGGGGTGCCTCGGGCCGCAACGGCGGCCAGGTGATCGTGGGCTTCGGCGCCGACGGCGAAGAGGCCATCGAAAAGCAGTTCACGCCCGAGGATGCGCGGCGCGCCTGGGACATATCGGTCGAGGGCCTGGATCTGCTGCAGGACCGCATCGCGAGCCATGCGATCGACTGCGACTGGCAGGCCGGCTACCTGAACCTGTCGGTCAAGCCCGCGAAGTCGCGCGCGCTGCGTGAATGGATGGACCACGTGGGCCGCGTCCACGGCTATCCGCTCCAATGGCTCGGGCCCGGCGAGGTCGCGCAGTGCGTGGACAGCAAGCGCTTCGACGGCGGCACCTTCGATGTGCGCTCGGGCCATCTGCATCCGCTGAAGTATTCGCTGGGCCTGGCGTCCGCGGCGCGCGCGGCCGGCGCGCAGCTGCACGAGAACTCGGCCGCGCAGGTGATCGAGCGCGGCGCGCGGCCCGTCGTCAAGACCGCGCAGGGCGAGGTGCGCTGCAGCTTCGTGGTGCTGGCGGGCAACGTCTACCTGGCCGAGTACGGCGACGACGTGGCGCCCGAGGTCTCGTCGCGCATCATGCCGGTGGGCACCTACATGATCGCGACCGAGCCGATGGAGCCGGCGCGCGCCGATGCGCTCATGCGCGGCAGGCCGGCCGCGTCGGACACCAACTTCGTGCTCGACTACTTCCGGCTGAGCGCCGACCATCGCCTGCTGTTCGGCTCGGGCGACAGCTACAGTGCGCGGACGCCGCGCAACCTCATCGAGAAGATCCGCAAGAGCATGCTCGCGGTGTTTCCGCAGCTGGCGGACCTGGGCATCGACCACGCATGGGGCGGCTTCGTCGACATCACGATGAACAAGGCGCCCGACTTCGGGCGCATCGGCACCAACATCTACTACCTGCAGGGCTTCTCGGGCCACGGCCTGGCGCTCACGGGCATGGCGGGCAAGCTGGCGGCCGAGGCCATCGCGGGCCAGGCGGAGCGCTTCGACCTGTTCGCGCGCATCGGGCACCACGCCTTTCCGGGCGGCACCCTGCTGCGCACGCCAGCGCTGGTGCTGGGGATGATGTACTACCGGCTGCGGGACTTTCTCTAGCCGGCGTCCACCACCAGCGCCCCGATCTCGCGCGCCGGATGCCGGTGCCTGGCGAGAGCCGCGACGAAGGCCTCGATGGTGGATTCGAAATTCTCCGCCGTGCCGCGCAGCACGCCCGGGTCCGCGTCGCCCGACGGCAGGGTCTCCGGAATCTTCGCCTCGGCCAGCAGCGTGGCCGAGGCTCCGAGCGCGAGAATGGTCTTGCCGTGCTGGTACTGGTCCTTGATGAACTGCTCGGTATAGGCATGGGCGGAGAGAAGCTCCACGCCTTCGGCGCCATCGGGCAGCACCAGCGCATCGAACAGGAAGCCGGGTTCGTTTTCCATCGAAGCGTCGGCTTCCATCGTCTCGCCCTCGGCCGTGCGGAACGGTCCGATACGCGGTCCCACCAGGCGGCCGACGGCGCCTTCGGCCAGCAGCGCCGCCTGGATGGCGGCGATCTGCTCGCCCTGCACGCCGTCCGCCACCAGCAGCGCCACCTTGCGCGTGCGCACGGACCCATCGCCGGGCCGCGCCGTGAGCGACAGTGCGTGCGAATGCGTGACCTCCGGATTTACAGGCTGCGCAAGTGCGCGAGGCAGCGCAGGCGGCACCGGAATGCCGAGCCCGTCGGCCACCTGCTGCGCGAGCAGCGGCGATGCATTGACGAGGCTCGCCACCATGCGCTCGCGCACGGCAGGCACGGTGCACTTGGAGAGCTCGAAGCGGAACGCCGCCGCGATGTGGGCCTGCTCGGTGGGCGTCTGGCTTTCGAAGAAGAGCGTGGCCTGCGTGTAGTGGTCGGCAAACTTCTCGGGCTTGCCGCGCACCTTGTCCTGCTCCGCGCGCTGCGGAAAAGTCATGAAGCCGGCCGAAGCCCCGGCCTGGAACGGACAGCCGCCGCCCAGCGAGTTGGGCTCGTAGGCCGCACGGCCGCGGTGGATGGCCTGGCGGTGCATGCCGTCGCGCTGGTTGTTGTGCACCTGCGCCATCGGCGCGTTGATCGGCAGCTCATGGAAGTTCGGCCCGCCCAGGCGCGTGATCTGCGTGTCGACGTAGGAGTGGATGCGCCCGGCCAGCAGCGGGTCGTTGGTGAAGTCGATGCCCGGCACCACGTGCGCGGCGCAGAAGGCCACCTGCTCGGTCTCGGCAAAAAAATTGTCGGGATTGCGGTTGAGCACCAGGCGCCCCACGGGCGTGAGCGGCACCAGTTCCTCGGGCACGATCTTGGTGGCGTCGAGCACGTCGAAGCTGAAGGCCTCGGCCTCTTCCTCGGTGAAGATCTGCAGGCCGAGTTCCCATTCCGGAAACTCCCCGGCCTCGATGGCTTCCCACAGGTCGCGGCGGTGGAAGTCGGGGTCGGCGCCCGAGATCTTCACGGCCTCGTCCCACATCAGTGAATGCGTTCCGAGCACCGGCGACCAGTGGAACTTGCAGAACACCGAATCGCCGGCCTCGTTCACGAGCCGGAAGGTGTGCACGCCAAAGCCCTGCATCATGCGGTAGCTGCGCGGAATGGCGCGATCGGACATGTGCCACATCAGCATGTGGGTCGACTCGGGCATGAGCGAGACGAAGTCCCAGAAGGTGTCGTGCGCGCTCGCGGCCTGCGGCATCTGGTGATGCGGCTCCGGCTTCACGGCGTGGACCAGGTCGGGAAACTTCATGGCGTCCTGGATGAAGAACACGGGCATGTTGTTGCCCACCAGGTCCCAGTTGCCTTCGTCCGTGTAGAACTTGACGGCAAAGCCGCGCACGTCGCGCGCCGTGTCCTTGGAGCCGCGCTCGCCGGCCACGGTGGAAAAGCGCACGAACACCGGCGTGATCTTTCCGCCTTCGCGCAGCGGCGCCGCCTTGGTGAACTGCGGGATGCCTTCGTAGCATTCGAAGTAGCCGTGGGCGCCCGAACCGCGCGCATGCACGATGCGCTCGGGAATGCGCTCGTGGTCGAAGTGGGTGATCTTCTCGCGCAGGATGAAGTCTTCGAGCAGCGCGGGGCCGCGCAGGCCGGCCTTGAGCGAATTCTGGTTGTCCGCGATGGGCACGCCCTGGTTGGTGGTGAGCCGCTGGCCGCCAGAGTCGACGCGCACCCGGTCCAGCGATTCGATGGTGGCATTCAGGCCCGGCATGGCCATGCCGCCGGCCTTCTCCGAGTTGATCTCTTCGGACAAGGTGCTGGCCGTTGCCGCGGACGACAGCGGCTGCACGGTCTGGCCGGCGGGCGGGCGCAGCGCGTTGTCCATGCCGTGCTCCAACGGCTTGTTCGCATTGAAAGGCATGCCTGCGGCCAGCGCCTGCGCATGCGCGGCTTTTTGCGAGGGCGGATCGGGCGGCGGCCCCCCCGGCAGGTGCGCGGCGCCGCTGTCGGTGTTGCGGGCGGCCGCCGCTGCGCTGGTGGCGGCGCTGCCGGATTCGGGAGGAGAAGGTGTTCTGGAAGGCGGCATTGAAACTCCGTTCGATGGGATGGCGGGGCAGGGTTCAGCGGGGCGCGCGCTCGCGCGGCACCTTGCCCTCGGCCGCGAGCTGCAGCACGCCCTCGGCAAACTTCATGAGTTCGTCCGAGAGCGGCGCGCCCGGCGCGAGAACGCCCACGCGCTCGGCCAGGGCCTGGAATGCGGCGCGCGGTGACTCGGGCGCGGCAGGCACGGGAATGTTGCTGTCTTCGGGCATGGGACGGCCTCTGCTGGTGCCTCAGGTGCGCGCGTGGTGCGCGTGGGGCCAGCGCAGATGGCCGGAACGCCGCGCGAGCAGCAGCCCGGCCGCAGCCAGCCCGACCATCGCAATGGCGGCCGTGTTGCCGGATGCCGCACGGCCCATGTCGAGCGCGATCTCGCCGGTGCGCGGCCCGGCAAGCTGCAGCCGGCGCTTGGTCATCTGCGCGCCCAGCTCGCCGAGCCGGTCGGGCAGCAGCTTCTCGGCGGTCGGCAGCAGGATGGTTTCCTCGTCGGCCACGTGGTGCATCACGTCGCGCATCAGCGCCGAGAGGGTTTCGTCATAGTCGCGCGCTTCGGGCTCCATGGCGCGAAGCAGGCCGATGAGGCGGCGCATCTCGGAATGCTCCTCGAGCGCCTTGGTGATGCGTTCGTCGTCCTCGCAGACCTTGCGCATCTCGGGATAGAAGATTTCTTCCTCGAGCTGCGCATGGATCTCGAGCGCGGTGCAGATGGTGTTGACCAGCCCTTTCTTCACCCGTTCCGGCGCGCCGGCCTTGTACTGGTGGAAGGTGGAGAGCACGTGCGTGTGGTCCAGGCGAATCATGTTGGTCGCCGTGGGAAAGAGCCGGGAGACGATGTTGGTCATGTGGAACTCCAGGGTAGGACGCCCCCCGAAGCGCCTGCGGCGCCTCCCCCCACTGGGGGACGCACCCGGTGGCCCGGCGGAGCCGGTTCCACGGGTGCGCTGGACTGGGTCGTCGGGTGTTGTGTGCGGCGCCCGGTCAGGCGGCGGCGGTGAGCTCTTCCATGAGCTCTTCCTTGCGCGCGGCGAGCTGCTCGCGCATGGCCACCAGGTCGAGCCCCCTGGCGGCGCGTGCCTTGACGAAGATCTCGTTGCGCTCTTCCTTCACGTGGTGGTCGATGTATTCGCCGAGCACGATGACCTTGGCATCGAACTTGTCGTCCACCTCGGTCGCGGCTTCGATCTGCGCGATCAGCTCCTTGGCGCTGGTGTGCTCGACCTCGGCTTCGTCCAGAAGATCGGTTTCGCTGATCGCCTCGCGCACGGCCGGGTAGAAGATCTCTTCCTCGATCTGGGCATGGACGGTCAGCTCGGTGCAGATCTGGTTGGCGAGTTCGCGCTTCTTCTGCTGCACGTCGGCGGCGCGCGAATGGGTCAGTTCCTCGTACGCCTTGAACATCTTCTTGACGTTGCGGTGGTCGGTATCGAGAAGGCTGCATGCATCGGGTGCTGCGCGCTTGGTGGAGTTGGGCATCGTGGGCTCCGGTTGGGTTGATGGAAGCCGAACGATGAAAGGGCTGCCGGCGCCGCGGCGTAGGAAAGCTCCCTGAGTGCGCGTAGCAAGGCGCACTACTCGTGCTGCGCGTAGCAAGGCGCACTACTCGTGCGCGTTGCCGCGCTGGGCCAGCAGGCAGCCGGCCGCCAGCCCCAGGGCAAAGAGGCCGTAGACCGCCCCCAGGGAGCGCTTCGAAAGGTGGTGCTCGAAGCCCGGCCTGAGCCGGTGCGGCGTGATCGTGTAGTCCACCGCGCAGGCCAGCGCGGTGGCGGCGCCGGCGCTCGCGAGCGCCGCGGGAGCCGACTGCGCGGGATGCCGGCTGGCATGCAGCCAGCCATAGATCAGCGCCCAGAAGATGGCGCTCGCATGGTGCGTGGCATAGCCGAGCGCGGTGTGCTTCAGCGTGGGGCCGCGCACATCGAAGGCCCGGTCGCCCCAGAGCCAGTGGCTGGTGGCATTGGTCGGCGCCACCAGGCTGCCGGCCTCGCGGCGGCCGCACAGCATCAGCGCGGCGGTGGAGGCGAAGCTTGCAAGGGTTCCCGCGACGAGGCCGGTCCGCAGCGTCGAGCGTTGCCTTTCGCTCAGGGTCAGGGCGGGGGTTTGCATAGGAAACCTGTCTTTCTATGCGGGACTCGCGGAGACGGGCCGCGTCATGGTGCCGGTCGCCCGGGCGCCCAGCGTCATCTCCGTCATCCAGGAGACGAGGAGTTGTCCATAGGCTTGGCGGTGCGCCTGCTTCGACAGCGCATGGTCGGCCCCCGAAATGACGCGGTAGGTCGCGGAGCGCACGCGCTTGAAGGCACCCAGGTAGTTCTCGATGACCGGGTGCGGCACGATCTGGTCGTGCTCCGATTCCACGATCAGCACGTCGCCCGTGAAGGCCTCGCAGGCCGCGAGCGCCCGGTTGTCGCGCGGGCCCACCAGGGTGCGGCGGTAGGCCACGAGGTCGGGCCGGCTCAGCTGGCCCTTGGGCGCGAGCCACTCGCGGTCGCGGTAGAGCGCCGGCGCCCGCAGCGCGAGCCAGCGCACCGGCCGCATGGTGCTGACCAGCGCCGCCAGGTAGCCGCCGTAGCTGCTGCCGACGATGGCAATGGCCTGCGGGTCGACGGTGGGGTGGCTGATGAGCGTGTCGTAGGCCGCGAGCACGTCGCGCAGGTTGTCCTCGCGCGTGACCTCCTGGCGCAGCGAGGCATGGCGCGCATGGCCGCGCAGGTCGAAGGTGAGGCAGACGCAGCCGAGCGCGGCAATCTCGTGCGCGCGCGCGATGTACTGCTCCTGGCTGCCATCCCAGCCATGGACCAGGAGAACGCCGGGCACCATCGTGGAGGCGGCAACCAGCGTTCCGGCAATGTGCTGGCCGTCTACGGATATGTCTATGAAGTTATGTCGTGTCGCTGTCATATGGCTGGAACAATGCGTATTTGGCGAGCGGCCCGATCTGCGAGTCGACGCCGCGGTAGTGCACCGTTGCGCCCGCCGGGATCGCCGGCGCCTCACCATACGCCTCGAAGCAGGAGATGCGCACGCGCTCGAGCGCCGGGTCGCGCCAGAAGCATTCGAGCGCGACCATTTCGGCCCCGGTGGCGCCGCCCACGCGCCACGACTGCTCGAGCACGCCCGAGCGCCAGGCGCCGTCCGCGCCCAGGCCCTGCGCCACGTCGTAGTTCACGCGCGACGCAAAGAAGCCCGGGTAGCACTCGATCACCGCATGGTGGTAGCGCCGCGCCTGCTCGATCGCCAGGCAAAGCGCCGGCGGCGGGCTGGTGATGGCCAGCAGCGCATCGAAGTTGCCGCGCACGAGCGTCAGGTCGGAGCCGCCGTAGACGTTCTGGCCGGTGTTGTCGAGCGTCATCCGCTGGCGGCCGAAGTAGCTCACGATCATCTGGTCGACCAGCACCTGCCCGACGCTGTAGGTTTCCGGCTTGGCGAGGTTCTCTTCGAGCACCACGCCGTGCAGCGCGATCTCGCTCTCGTCCATGGCCGCGAGGCAGCGGTCCAGGGCTTCGGCATCGGCGGCCATCGCCTGGCCGCGCCCGCCGGTGGCGCACACCGGCTTGATGCGCACCGCGCCGCTTTCCAGCAGGTGGCGCCCGGCCCATCGCGCGTCCTCGACCGAGAACGCCGAAAAGCCGCCGAGCACCGCCTGCGACACGGCGGGGGCGAAGGCCGGCTCCCATCCCTCGGGACAGGCCGCCGCCCTGCCCACCAGCGGGTGCGTGATCGCCTTGGTGGCAACGAAGGGGTGCGGAACCACGCCGCCGAACAGGTCGTGCAGCGTCGAGATGCCGAGCGAGCGCGCAAGCTGCGTGCTGGCGATGGTGTCGCTCGGCACGAAGTACAGCGGCGTGCTCTCGTGGGCGCGCGAGGCGTCGTATTCGCCCGCGTAGCGGAACTGCTTCAGCGCTGCGAGCCGCTGCGCGAAATTGCTGCGCGTGGCCCGTTCGTGATCGCTGCCGTAGGCCTGCGGGTCCGCGCTCCAGACCACGACGCTGCCGCCGGTGCTCTTGAGGACCGTGTCCACGAGGGCGACTCCGGAGCTGAAAAGGGTGTCCATGGCATGGGCCCGGGCTTAGCGGTGCGCCTCCGGGCAGATGCCGGAGGAAGCGCCGGTGACAAGGGCAACAAGGGCAAGAGGCCGGGTGAAAGCGGATCTGTTCATCGGGAAAACTCCTTGTGAACGGTTGGCTGGGTGCATGGGGGCAATCCGTGCATCTCGATGAGGCCGGTTCCTACAGAAGGCTCTCCTGCACGGGCCTAGCTTGTGGCTTCTTTGCAGCAGGCCCAGGGCGGGCGTCGTCCTCGCGCCGATGGTCGGACAGGTTTCG
The DNA here is from genome assembly GCF_041154435.1 of Variovorax sp. V116. Lineage (NCBI taxonomy): Bacteria > Pseudomonadati > Pseudomonadota > Betaproteobacteria > Burkholderiales > Comamonadaceae > Variovorax > Variovorax sp. V116. Next base: position 2,170,558 of record NZ_AP028661.1, on the reverse strand, counting down.
GCCCGGCGGGGCGGGATAACGCGCGTCGTTGTGAAAGAGGCCTCCTACGCGGCCTCTGCCAAACCGCCCTTCTTTCCTCGGGCGCATACTCCCATTCGCCACAACCGAGGACGAACATGCCCGCTCCTTCCAACCCGGAGTCCCGTGCGCTTGCCAAGCTGGCCTGGGAGGCCGCCTGGGAACGGCTGGGCAATGCGCTGCAGCCGCCGGCCGGCTATCCGCCGGCCACGCCGGAGCAATTGGCCGAGTGCTTCGAGGTCGCGCAAGCACGGCTCGACGAAGTGCGCGCGGCGTTCGGCGTGCCGCAAGGCCGTTGAGCGGCGGCGACCCCGGCCGGCCCTGACCGGCGCGCGTGGTGGCGACTTTCGCAGCCATGCGGGCCTTTCCTACGGCTGCGGCGCCGCCCATTTGGAATGGTGGGGCGCCATGGCGCCTCCCCGCTCGCACTCGCAGCCCCCCGCCCTCGCACCGGCTCCCGCCGCGGGCCACACGGCCCTCCTGATCATCGACATGATCAGTTGCTGGGACTTTCCCGATGCCGAAAAGCTGTTGCCCGGCGCGCATTTCATTGCGGGGCGCATCGCAGCGCTGAAGGCGCGCTGCACGCGCGCCGGGGTGCCCGCCATCTACGTCAACGACAACCGCGGGCGCTGGCGCTCGGACTTTCCCAAGCTGGTGGAACTGTCGCTGGCCTCTGGAGGCGCCGGTGCCGAGATCACCTCGACGCTGCTGCCCGAGGAAACGGACTACTTCGTGCTCAAGCCCAAGCAGTCCGCTTTCTTCGCGACGCCGCTCGAGCTGCTGCTCGCCTATCTCAAGGCCACGCGGCTGATCGTGACCGGCGTGGCCAGCGACCAGTGCATCTGGGCCACCGTGGCCGACGCGGGCATGCGCGACCTCGAGGCCGTCGTTCCGCGCGATTGCGTCGCCTCGCAGACGAGCGCACGCAATGAGCGCTTCCTGCGCCAGGCGCAAGAGGCGCTGCGCGTCTCCACCACGCCCGGGGCGCGCATCCGCCTGCCTGCGAAGCGCTGATGCGTGCACACGCCGTTGGCAGACAAACAGAGAACCCGCGCCGCGCCGGACCTACGAGGAGCCCCCGCCGGTGGGTCCGCTGGCCGCGGACTGCCCCGAGCGGTCGGGCTCGGCCGGCTGGGAGATGATGTTGAGCGTGTCGCCGGCCTTGCCGATGTCGCCCTTGGCGGCGGTGTCGCCCAGCGACAGCATGCCCACCAGCCTGCGGCCGCGGTCCACCACCGGCATGCGCCGCACCTGGTAGCCGGCCATCTCGTCCATCACGGTTTCGACGTTGTCGTTCTCGCTGCACCACTTGACGTCCTTCGACATCACCTCGGACAGCGCGGTGTCCAGCGGGCGCGTCTGCGCGACCACGCGAAGCACGATGTCGCGGTCGGTCACCATGCCCAGCAGCCGCTGGCCGTCGCACACGGGAATGGCGCCGATGTCCAGCTCGTCCATGGCCTGGGCGGCCAGCGCCACCGTGTCGGACGGCGACAGGGTCCGCACGCCGCGGGTCATCAGTTCGGATACGCGTGTCATTGCCTGCCTTCGTTCGGGGGTCAGCCGCTGCGCCGCTCGGCGTTGCGCTTGCGCGTGGCCGCAGCCTTCTTGGCCGAGGCCGAGCGTTCGGCGGCCGTACGGGACGCCGCCGCGGCGCCGCCCTTGTGGCCGCCGGTGCGCGAGGGCGCGTGGTTCTCCGCCTTGCCGCGGCCGCTGCCGCTCTTCTTGCCGCCGCCGGTCTCGGCATTGACGGTGGCCCAGGCACGCCTTTCGGCTTCGCCCTTGCCCACGCCGCGATGCTCGTAGCCTTCCTCGATGTGCTCGGCCTTGCGTTTCTGCTTGTCCGTATAGGACGACTTGTCACCTCTTGGCATTGAACTCTCCTGGAGGATGAAGAAGCCTTCATGCTGCGCCCCTGGTCTTCATTGCGGGTCGGAAGACGCAGGCCTTGCGCGTGGGAGCAGTCTGTCGGCGGCGCAGTGCACGCGGCCCTTGTGGGATTGCACCGACGGTGCCTGGGGCCGATTGCACGACAGCCCGCCGCGCGCGAGGCGCGGAGTATCCGTGCGATGAAAAAGACAGTCAGCGATTTCGTGGTCCAGCGCCTGCACGACTGGGGCGTGCGGCGCGTCTACGGCTACCCCGGCGACGGCATCAACGGCCTCATGGGCGCACTCGACCGGGCGGACGGCGCCATCGAGTTCATCCAGAGCCGCCATGAGGAACTGGCCGCCTTCATGGCCTGTGCGCATGCCAAGTTCTCGGGCGAGGTGGGCGTCTGCCTGGCCACCTCGGGACCGGGCGCGATCCACCTGCTGAACGGCCTGTACGACGCGAAGCTCGACCGCCAGCCGGTGGTCGCCATCGTCGGCCAGCAGCAGCGCAGCGCGCTCGGCGGCGACTACCAGCAGGAGGTGGATCTGGTTTCGCTGTTCAAGGACGTGGCGCACGAGTTCGTGCAGATGGCCACCAGCGCGGAGCAGGTTCGCCACCTGGTCGACCGCGCGATGCGCATCGCGCGCGACCGCCGCGCCGTCACCTGCGTGATCGTCCCCAACGACGTGCAGGAGCTGCCGGCGGTGCCGGTGCCGCCGCGCAAGCACGGCACCGTGCACAGCGGCATCGGCAGCACGGCCAGCGCCGCGGTGCCGAACGCCGCGGCGCTGGGGCAGGCGGCGGACATCATCAACGCGGGCAGCAAGGTGGCCATCCTGGCGGGCGCGGGCGCCCTGCATGCCACCGATGAGCTGATCCATGCGGCCGAGCGGCTCGGCGCCGGCATTGCCAAGGCGCTGCTCGGCAAGGCGGCGGTGCCCGACGATCTGCCCTTCGTGACCGGCGCCATCGGCGTGCTCGGCACGCGGCCCAGCTCGCGCATGATGGAAGACTGCGACACCTTGCTGATGGTGGGCTCGTCGTTCCCGTACGCGGAATTCCTGCCGCCCGAAGGGCAGGCCCGCTGCGTGCAGATCGACACCGACCCGCGCGCCATCGGGCTGCGCTACCCCACGGAGCTGGGCCTGGTCGGCGACAGCCGCGCCACGCTCGCGGCGCTGCTGCCGCTGCTCGACCACAAGGAACACGGTGCCTGGCGCCAAGGCATCGAGGCCGACGTGGCGCGCTGGTGGCGCGTGCTCGAGGCGCGCGCGCATGTGGAGGCCTCGCCGGTCAATCCGCAGCGCGTGTTCTGGGAGCTGTCGCCGCGCCTGCCCGAAGAAACGGTGCTCACCTGCGACAGCGGCACCGCCGCCAACTGGTACGCGCGCGACGTCAAGCTGCGCCGCGGCATGAAGGCCAGCCTGTCCGGCGGCCTCGCCACCATGGGCCCGGCCCTCCCCTACGCGATTGCGGCCAAGCTGGTGCATCCCGACCGGCCCGTGGTCGCGATGCTGGGCGACGGCGCCATGCAGATGAACGGCCTCAATGCGCTCATCACCCTGGCGCGCATGTGGCGCGACTGGGCCGATCCGCGCCTGGTCGTCATGGTGCTCAACAACCGCGACCTCAACCTCGTGAGCTGGGAGCAGCGCGTGCTCGGCGGAGATCCGAAGTTCAACGCTTCGCAGGAGCTGCCCGACTTTCCCTACGCGCGCTTCGCGCAGATGCTCGGCCTTGCGGCCCTGCGCGTCGATACGCCAGAAGCCATCGGCCCGGCATGGGACGCCGCCTTTGCGGCCGACCGCCCGATGCTGCTGGAAATGGTCACCGACTCCGCCGTGCCGCCGCTGCCGCCCGATGTTTCGCTCGCCCAGGCCAAGGCCTACCTGCTGGCCCTCTGGCAGGGCGACCCCGAAGCCATGCGGACCATCAAGGCCACCATGCGGGAATACTGGGCCAGCGCGACGGCGTGATGAGCCTTGTCTCTCCCGCTACTGCCCGGTCTTGATGTCCGCCCTGGCTTTTGATTCTTCCTCGCTCGCGCGCGACAGGCACGCGGCCCTGTCGCCGCCCTGCCGCTCGTTGCACTTCTCCCTGGCCACCTCGTAGTTCACCGCCACCCGCGTTTCAGCGAGCCTGCGGGCATTGGCGTCGCTGGGGCTACGCTGGTGGTCGAGCTCGGCCAGTGCAATCTTCTGGCGGCCCTGCGCTTCCTTGACGCAGACTGCCCTGGCGGGCTCGACCTGCTTTTCGCACTGTTCCAGCGCGGCCTTCAGGTTGGCGCCGATCCGTTCCCGCGCCGCGCCGTATTCGACGATGGCCGGGTCGATCTCCGCCGGATGCGGCGGCGAGGTTTGCGCACCCGCCGGAACGATCGCCCCCGCCCATAGCAGCGCGGCGGCGAACAACGCGTGTAGCTTTTGCATGGCGATCTCCTGTCAGTCGCTCTTGCCGCAGTGTGGGCGCCGCATCGTCCGCGCCGGTAGGACGTGCGCCCAAGCCGGCCGGGGGGCACCGCCGACGCCCCGCCGCCCATTCATGCCCCTTGCGCAGGAAGCGTCAGCATGTGCTTACGGCCGCTTCGCAAGGCGTCCTACCGCCCCGGCGCTGCCGACTTCTATATTGATTTCGGACGCCGGATCCTCCCCTGCAAGAAAAACCACCGGCGTCAAGGAGCTCAACCATGAAGAAACTGTTATTGATGTGTGCCGCAGCCTCCTGCATGGCAGTGGGCCAGGTGCATGCGCAAGTGAACACGCCTCCCGCGGCGGCCACCGATCCGGCCATGGCCGAATACAAGGCTGCGCGCGACAAGATCTCGGCCGACTACAAGGCCGACAAGGCGGCTTGCGATGCCATGAAGGACAACGCCAAGGACGTCTGCATCGAAGAAGCCAAGGGCAAGGAAAAGATTGCCAAGGCCGAACTCGAGCAGAAGCAGAAGCCCAGCGACAGCAACGCACGCAAGGTGGCCGAAGCCAAGGTGGAAGCGGCCTATGCGATCGCCAAGGAAAAGTGCGACGACCAGAAGGGCGACGCCAAGAGCGCTTGCGTGAAGGAAGCCAAGGCCACCGAGGCCAAGGGCAAGGCCGACATCAAGGCGATGAAGAAGTAGGCAGTGGCGCACAGCCCCCGCCACAGGACCCGAGAAGCGGTGAAGCCCTTGCAGACGCTCGCCATCTCCGAGGCCCTGCGCGCCCAGTTGTCGGCCGACAACCTCCTGGCCATCAATTCGCATGGCCAGGAGGTTCTTCACGGGCTCGACTTCGACGAGTCGCAGCTTCTCGTGGATTGCAGCGAGCAGCAGCCCACGGACCCTTCCATGCGGGAGCGGTGCGCGCAGCTCGTCATCAAGCACGAGCGGGCCCGGCTGCGCATTGCCACGGTCGACGACGAACGCAACGCGGCCAAATTCTAGAAAGGCTGGTCAGCGCAGCGCCGCCAGATAGGCGGCGATATCCCGCGCGTCCTGCTCGGACACGCTCATCTGCGGCATGGCCGTGAGCGGATCGACCTCGTGCGTGTGGCGCAGCCAGCGCACCATGTTGTCCGGCGTGTTGGCGAGCTTTCCCGCAATCAGCGAACGGCCGCCCATGCCCGCAAGCGGCGGCCCCACGTTGGGCGACGAGCTCGTGATGCCGGGGATCGTGTGGCAGGCGCTGCATGCGTACTGGGGCAGCGCCCGCGCGCCGCGCTGCGCATCGGCCGCCCGCAGCGGCGCGGCGCCATCTGCCGGCCCGCATGCCGGCCGCGCCGGTGCGCCCTGTGCGCCCTGTGCGCCGGTGGGCTCCACGCGCGTGGCTTCGGCATACTGCTGCGGCGTGAGCTCGGGCAGGCGCGCCATGAACGCCACCACCGACCACAGGTCTTCCTCGGACAACCTGAACTCCCAGGCCGGCATGCCGCTCATGCGGATGCCGTGCTTGGTCAGCCAGTACAGTTCGCGCGGCTTCCAGTGGTGCCGCGCATCCACCAGCGGCCCCGGCAGCGGCTGCATGCTCTTTCCGATGTCGCCCTGTGCGACGCCCGGCGCACCATGGCATTGCACGCACTTGTCGCGAAAACAGGCCGCGCCGCGCATCACCAGCCGCTCGTCGTCGAGCCGCGGCGGCTCGATGTTGCGCGCGCGCATCTTCACCGACTGGCGCATGGCGGTTTCCAGCATCGAATAGACCGGCTGGAAATGCTGCTGCGTGGCCGCCACGTCGTAGAGGCCGCCATACACCACCAGCGCGCCCGCCGCCACGCCCGCGATGCCCAGCGCGGCGACGGTGAGTAGAGCGGTCTTGGGTGCACCCATCGGCAGCATTCAATTGGCGGCATTGTCCGACGCGCACCGGCGCCGCCATGTCGGCGCAAGCCGCATTCCAATCCGCAGAATCGCGGCATGGTGGCCGCCCCGTCATGCCCTGCCGTGTGCCCGCTCGCCCTGCTGGTGCTGGTGGCGCTCGCGGCCGGATGCACGCCGGGAGAGAGCAGCCCCATCTTCGAGCGCGCGCCGCCCGCGCAGCGCGAGCGCGGAAGGCAGCTGCTGGCGCAATACCAGTGCGGAAGCTGCCACACCATCCCCGACGTGCAGGCCGCGCGCGGCCGCACCGGCCCCACGCTCGCCGCCTTCGGCAAGCGCAGCTACATTGCCGGCCAGGTGCCGAACGGCCCCGACGCCCTGGTGCGCTGGATCGTGGCGCCGGCCGCCGTGGTGCCGGGCACCACCATGCCTGCAATGGGTGTGTCGCCCCAGGACGCGCGCGACATGGCGGCCTACCTGCTCGCGCTCGAGAAATGAACGCGGCGAGCGAGGGCGCACCCCAATCCGCCGTGCGGGCCGCCGGCCCCGTCGCGCAATCGCTGCTCGAAGTGAGCGGCGTGCTGGCGGTGGGCGGCGCGGTGATCTTCGCCGGCGTGATGCTGCTGCTCGCACTGGCCGTTCGCCACCGCGGTGGCGGCCGGGTGAACACGCGCTGGTGGCTGCTCGGCGGCGGCCTTGCTTTTCCGACGGTGGTGCTCTCGGCGCTCTTCGCCCACAGCGAATTCCACCGGCCGCCGTGGCGGCCCATTCCACCGCCCGGCGCGCTGATCGTCGGCGTCACGGGCCACATGTGGTGGTGGGAGGTGCGCTACCGCGACCCCGCCAGCGGCGCCGAGGTGGTCACGGCGAACGAGATCCGCATTCCGGTCGGCCGGCCGGTCTATTTCGGCCTTGGCAGCGCCGACGTGATCCACAGTTTCTGGGTGCCCTCGCTCGGCGGCAAGATGGACATGCTGCCCGGCCGCGTGCAGCACCTGCTGCTGCAGGCCGGCCGGCCCGGCACCTGGCGCGGGCAGTGCGCCGAATACTGCGGCGAGCAGCATGCGCGCATGGCGCTGCACGTGGTGGCCGAAGAGCCCGCGGCTTTCGATGCATGGCTTGCGGGGCAGGCACGGCCGGCGGCCGCGGCTTCGCGCGAGCTCGAACGCGGCCGCGAGGCCTTCCTCGCGCACCGCTGCAACGCCTGCCACACCGTGCGCGGCGTCAGCGAGCAGAGCCGCCTCGGGCCCGACCTCACGCACGTGGGCAGCCGGCTGCACCTGGGCGCCGGCACCGCGCCCAACGATGCCGCGCAGCTCGCCGCCTGGGTGGCCCACACGCAGCAGCTGAAGCCGGGCGCGCGCATGCCCTCCTCCGGCGAGCGCATCGGCGAGGCCGACCTGCAATCCATCGCGGCCTGGCTCGCGCAACTGAAATGACGACGCAGGCTCCCAAGGAAGATCCTTCGAATCTGCCGCCGCGCCCCGCAGGCGAGCGCGAGGCCCTCGAGCGCGCGTGGCGCCCGCCCACCGGCTGGCGGCTCTTCTCGGCGGTGAACAACACGCGCATCGGCGTGTTCTACATCGCCACCGCCATGCTCTTCTTCGTGCTGGCCGGCATCCTGGCGCTGATGATGCGCACGCAGCTCGCGGTGCCGGACAACCACCTGATCGACGCGGGCACCTACAACCAGCTCTTCACGATGCACGGCACCGTGATGATGTTCCTGTTTGCGGTGCCCATCGTCGAGGCCGTGGCCATCTACCTGCTGCCGGGCATGCTGGGCGCGCGCGACCTGCCCTTTCCGCTGCTCTCGGCCTATGCGTTCTGGGCCTATGCCATCGGCGGCATCGCCTTCTTCTGCACGCTGTTCTTCGGCGTGTCACCCGATGGCGGCTGGTTCATGTATCCGCCGCTCACCGGCAAGGAGTTCTCGCCCGGGCGCGGCGCCGACTGGTGGCTGCTGGGCATCGGGTTCATCGAGATCTCGGCCATTGCGGGCGCCATCGAGCTGATCGTGGGCGTGCTGTTCACGCGCGCGCCCGGCATGACGCTGATGCGCATGCCGATCTTCGCCTGGGCCATGCTGGTCACCGCGCTGATGATCGTCTTCGCGTTTCCCGCGGTGATCGCGGCGACCATGCTGCTGGAGCTGGAGCGCGCGCTCGACTGGCCCTTCTTCATTCCCGCGCGCGGCGGCGATCCGCTGCTGTGGCAGCACCTGTTCTGGTTCTTCGGCCACCCGGAGGTCTACATCATCTTCCTGCCCGCGGCCGGCATGGTGTCGATGATGGTCGCCACGCTCGCGGGCACGCCGCTGGTGGGCCACCGGGCGGTGGTGCTGGCGCTCATCGGCGTGGGCGTGGTGAGCTTTGCGCTGTGGGTGCACCACATGTTCACCGCGGGCCTGGGCAATCTCTCGCTGCTGGTGGTGTCGGCCGCGAGCTTCATCGTCGCCATACCGAGCGGCGTGCAGGTGTTCGCGTGGATCGCCACCTTCTGGCGCGGCCGCGTCGCGCTCGATGCGCCCACGCTGTTCCTCCTGGGCTTTCACTTCATCTTCGTGCTGGGCGGCCTCACGGGCGTGATGGTGGCAGTGCTGCCCTTCGACTGGCAGGCGCACGACAGCTACTTCATCGTCGCGCACCTGCACTACGTGCTCATCGGCGGCATGGTGTTTCCGGTGTTCGCGGGCTTCTACTACTGGGCGCCGGTCTTCAACGGCCACCGGCTTTCCGAGCGCTGGGGCCGCTGGGTGTTCGGGCTCATGTTCGGCGGCTTCAACCTCGCCTTCTTTCCGATGCACATCGCGGGCATGCTCGGCATGCCGCGGCGCGTGTACACCTACAGCGCCGACCTGGGCTGGAACGCGCTCAACATGCTGTCCACCCTTGGCGCCTACACGCTGGCGGCCGGTGTGCTGCTCTTCACGGTGGACGCGGCGCGCACGCTGCGCCGGCCCGGGCAGGACCATGGCAATCCCTGGCGCGCCGGCACGCTCGAATGGCTGCCGCCGCGCGAATACGGCGTGCGCAGCATTCCGCAGGTGGATTCGCGCTATCCGCTGTGGCGGCGGCTCGCGCTGCCGCAGGAGGTGGAGGCCGGTCGGCACTGGCTGCCGGGCACCGTCTTCGGCGGCCGCGAAACGCTGGTGACCAGCCCGCGCGATGCGCGGCCGATGCACCTGCTGCGCCTGCCGACCGACAGCTGGTGGCCGCTGGCGGCAGCCGCCGGCACCGCGGGTTTCTTCCTGCTTCTCACGGTGTCGCAGACGCTGCCTGCGCTGGCCTGCGGCGTGATCGCGGTGGCATGCATCCTGCGCTGGCTGTGGGACTCCGACCGTCCGCCGCCGGTGGCCACGGTCGACGTCGGCCATGGCGTGCAGCTGCCGGTCGGCGCGCGGGGGCGGGCATCGCACTCGTGGTGGGCCATGGTCGTGCTGATTGCGGTGGACATGACGATCTTCGTGTCGCTGCTGTACACCCATGTGCACCTGTCGATGGCCAGCGACGTGTGCCCGCCGCCCGGTGCCGCGCTGCCGCCCCTGCGCTGGCCGCTGGGCGCGGCGCTGCTGCTCGCGGCCGGCTCGGCCGCGATGGCGCTGGCCGCGCGCAGGCTGCATGCAGCAGATCCGCGCCGCCAGCGCAGGCTGCGCATGCTTGCGGCACTGGCCATGGCCTGCGCGGCCGGTGCGGCGGCGCTCGACATCGGCGGCCACCAGCTCGCCGGGCTCGATCCGCGCGCCCAAGGCTGGAGCGCATCGGTTGGCATGCTGCTGGGCTACCAGGCCTTCCACATCGCAGTGCTGATGCTGATGGGTGGCTATGTGCTCGTGCGTTCGTGGTCGGGCAGGCTGCAGCCCGCGGCCCGCGCGACCATCGACAACACCGCGCTGATGTGGCACTGCGTGACAGCGCAGGGAATCATCGGAGCGCTTGCGGTGCAGGGCGTGCCGCGGCTCCTGGGCTGAGCGCCGCTACGCGGCCGGCGCCCGCGCGCCGATCGTCCAGCAGGCGGCGGTGAAGCGGACTTCGCTGCCGTGCACATAGGGCTCGAACGCCGCGCGCATGCCCTCGGTGACCCGTGTGCGCGTTCGCTCGTCCGCATCCTGGAGAACGAGCCCGACGGGGCCGAGCCGCGTGAGATAGCCATGCAGCGCCTTCTCGGGCAATGTGCATTCCACATCGATCGGCCGGATGTCGATGCCGGCCCAGCCGCTCTCTTCCAGGATGGACACCACCCGATCGCGGTCCGCGAAGGAGAACTGTCCCGGCGCACCCGGCCTGCGCGCCGGCAGGTTCGGCAGCAGCGGCGCGGCGGCGCGCTCGGCCGTCGTCATGAATGGGTTCTCTGCGGCGCTGCGCCATGCGATGGCCCGAAGCGCGGCGCCATCCTTCGCGGCATGCCGCAGGTTCGCAAAGGCCTGCACCGGGCTGTCGAAGAACATCACGCCGAAGCGCGAAACGACCAGGTCGAAGCTCGCGGGCTCGAAGGCGTGCCGCTGCACGTCGCCGCAGATGAAGCTTGCCGGTATTCCCGCCCGTTCGGCGCGCACGCGGGCGGCGGCAATCATCGGCTCGGAGATGTCGGCGCCGACGCAATGCCCCGCCGCGCCGAGCACCCCTGCGATGGCCAGCGTGGTGGCACCGGTGCCGCAGCCCACGTCGAGCACCCGCTGCGCGGAGGCGGCGCGCGCCTCGTCCACCAGCAAGTTCTCGAACGGCGCGAACAGCTGGTCGAGCGACTCCTGCGCATCGACCCAGGCGCGGCCGCCGCGGCCGTTCCAGAGGGCGGCTTGTTCGTTGTGTTGCTGGTCCGTGATGTCCATGATGGTTTGTCCTTGGCGTGTCTGTTTGGGCGAAAGCTAGACTGTGCAACTTCAAGTCGACTTGAGGTCAAGAGGTGGCGGCACAACATCTGGACATCGCCCAAGTGGCACAGCAATCCGGCGTCCCCGCATCGACGCTGCGCTTCTACGAGGAAAAGGGGCTCATCGCCTCCACCGGCCGGCACGGCCTGCGCCGCCTGTTCGGTGCCGGCGTGCTGGAACGCCTCGCGCTCATCGCGGTGGGACGCGCCGCGGGCTTCTCGCTCGACGAGATCGCGCGCATGTTCGCGCCCGAGGGCGCACCGCGCATCGACCGGCAAATGCTCGCCGCCAAGGCCGAAGAGCTCGACCGCACCATCCGCAAACTGAGCGCCATGCGCGACGGCCTGCGGCACGCGGCGGCCTGCCCCGCGCCCAGCCACATGGAGTGCCCGACCTTCAGGCGCATCGTCCGCGCCGCGGCCTCCGGCGCCATTGGCGCACGCGAAAAAAAGAAGGCGCCGAAGTTGCCGAATTAGGTGCTGCCTCGTGCTGCACCCGGCTGCCAGACAGCCTCCTACAACACGACGGTCTCTTGGCCGATGCGGCGCGGATTTTCTGGATCGAAAGTTGCAACCCTGGGCACTGCAATCTATGCCGTCATCCCCCAGAAATGCCGGCCGGAGACTTTTCCATGGTGAGCGCCAATCCAGTTATTTCGTCGGATCGTGTCGAGGGGACATCCGTCTACAACACGTCGGGAGACAAGCTCGGCAGCATCGATGAACTCATGATCGACAAGATCTCGGGCCAGGTCCGCTATGCCGTGTTGGAGTTCGGCGGCTTCCTGGGCATGGGCACGGACCGCTATCCGCTCCCCTGGTCCATGCTGAAGTACGACACCTCGCAGGACGGCTATGTGGTGCCGTTGACCAAGGCGCAGATCGAAGGTGCGCCCAAGTATGCGAGCGACCGCGTGCCCGAGTACGACGATACGTACAGCGGGACGGTGGACAAGTACTACGGGCTTTGAAAGCCCACGGCCGTCCGTAGCCTCACCGGATACGGCGGCTGCTGCCATCGCCGCCGGGCGGCGGTCAGTCGCCGAACCAGAACACGAGCCAGGACGACAGCGCCGTCAAGGTGGTCATCAGGAGGAGCGTATCCTTCTGCCGCAACAGGCCGCGGCGGCACAGTTGGCTCAAGTTCGACAGCATCTTGGTCTCCTCGCGGGTTTGGCCCTTTCCGGGAGTGTCGATCGCTTGGTTGACATTCGTCAATTAGGGCGATAGTTCAAAGCAGGGATCAACACGCCGCGCGGACAGCCCCTTGATTGCCATCGAAGTGACCCAGTCAAAGTCGGCGGAATTCAACAGCCAAGGCCACCATCACGTAAGCAGGCAAGCACGCCTTTCCACGCGCGACTCCTCGATGTTCGGCATGCCGAACATCGAGGAGTGAAGGAGAAGAGCGATACCACGCGAATCGAGTCTGCGAACAATCCATCCTCGCTCGGGCGCGATAGCACCGGGCGAACGGACGCAGAGGCAACGGCAGCGAGCGCGAGCCAACACGCGGAATCCCTGACGAAAGGAACGGCCCCAAAAAGCCCCTCGACCCTCGAGAACCGCCGAGCCGGATGCATGTTCAAATCGACCAAGTGCTGGCCGTCGAGGTCTCGGTAACTGTCGTCGGAAGATGCCAAGGCCGCCCGGCCACGAGTCATCGCGAGCGGGAAGTGCATACGACCTACGGCCGGACATCCCGAACACATCTTCACTTATTCCGCGCGAGAGCTCCTCGGGCTCTTGCACACAAGACACACCGAAGATCGCCCTCGGGAAGACTCGCCTGCTCCCTCCTCACTCGCGCAGTGTGAACACCACTGACAGGTAGGACACCGGCTGGACCTCTATCACCTCGATGCCGTGCAGCGCGGTCGCATCGAACAGCAGCGAGTCCCCCGCCCTCACCGCAGCTGTCTTGGCACCGTAGCGGTAGGTCACTTCCCCGGACAGGAAGTACAGGAACTTGAGGCCCGGGTGTTGGAAGGTCACGTAGGGATCGGCACCGGGCAACAGCGTGACCAGATAGGGCTCAACAAACAGGTTGCCCGAAAGGAGGTGCCCCAGCAGTTCGTAGCGGTAGTCCGCGACCGCGCCGACCCGATCGACAACAACGCCCTTCCCCGCACGCACATGAGAGAAGTCCGTGCGGCGCGCCTGATCTCCGAAGAAGCGCGACACCGGCACATGCAACCCCTGCGCAACGCGCTCCAAGGTCTCCACCGACGGTGACACCAGACCACGCTCGATGCGCGAAAGCATCGAAGCAGAGACCCCCGAGGCCTTTGCCAGCGAACCAGCCGACATCTCAGCCGCCATGCGAAGCGCCCTCACCTGCGCGCCGATGCGCGCCGCAGACATGCTGCGCACGACCGGCGTTGACTGCCGCGGCAGAAAATGCGTCACCGAGCGCGGAAGCCGCAACGGTCGTGCCGTTGGAAGAGGCGAGGCAAGCTGTCGACGCGTCATTGGAATTCGCTGGCAAGCCGCGATGCGGATTGCAAACTAAGAGATCTGCACCAGAGAAGAAGTTATGAGTTAAAGATAACGTGGTTTTAATTGTCTCCAAATCCGAGCCTTCTGTCCATGCAGAAGCAAGTCACGCGGAGAGGAAGGCCACTTGGGGCAACCACATTTGAGGTCGAGCCGGCCCTTGCATTTGGCGCCGTCGTGAGAGCGCTGCGAACGGCGGATGGTGTCGGACAGGAAGCATTGGCCCACCAAGCAGGCATCGAACGGTCGCACATGGGAAAAATCGAGCGCGGTGAACACATGCCAACACTCGCCATGATCCTGCGCATCGCGAACGCTCTCGGTCGTACTGCTGGCGAACTGCTGCTCGAAACCGAGTCCGTTTTGACCGAGCAGCAAAATGCCGGGCAGCAGTCGCAAGCAACGGACGCTTAGTCCGTGGGTCGAGTGGTCGAGTTACTCAGGGCCACCACCAACACCAAGAACGGTCGAAACCTAGCATCCATGCGGGTTTCGGCCTTTTTCCTTGTGGCAGAGCCATGCGACCGAGCGGTCGGAGCTGGAGGCCTTTTCGTTTAGGGAGGGCCCGTTCTCTTCGCGCCGCCCCTTGATTGTGCGCAGCTTCGGAAGCTGGTGCCGGATCTTGCGCCCCCAGTTGTAGACCGCGTGCGTTTGGTTGCGGCGCAACAATCAGGATGAGAAGAGCGCGTCAAACAAGATGAGAAGGATGGCATGGGCGGGAGGTCGGCGGGCATAGTCCGACGAACTCCCGCCCACGCCGGCGACGGGCTCCCTGCGGGGCACCTTGTCGAATAGATGCCTGCACTGCCTGTCGATCGTCGGAGGATTACTCGGCTCGGCGACGTACTTTGCCTGAGTGTGACGGGGGCTGTTAGCTGGCTCGGCGGCCACGCTTGACCACCCGCGCGGGCAGCGTTTCCACAAGTTGCGAGACCGAGACCTCCAGGCCGCCGGCCAGCCTCCAAATGTTGAAGAGCGACAAGTTGCGCTCGCCTCGTTCAACAGAACCAACGTAATTGGGGTGCAAGCCGGCCAACTCCGCAAGTTGCTCGATCGTGATGAGGCGGTCGTGCCGTAAGGCGCGCAGATGCTCGCCAAATGCTTGTTGCAGACGCTCCAGCTCTTTGCTGGACACAGAGTCCAGTGGCTGGGGCTTGTTTGCAACTACTCGGGGCATGCGCCCAAGTTTTCAATCTCCAACACTAAGAGTACACAAACTATCAGTTTGGTTAGGAGGCGGATTCTGGCAAACTAGCTGAAAATAAAACGCAAAGTGTGTTTTGTTTCGATCAAGTTTCTTCCTTCGACAACTCAACTATCTGGAGCGGAGTGAGATTCAAATGGCGCGTCGACAGCTCGCTTCGCCTCTGCCAACGGCTCACCCGTTGCGCTTGCCAGCGTCGGTGACGCGTGTCCGGCCACGGCAACCCGCACCTGTTGTGCGCAGCCTCTCCGCAGCCCGCATCGGCGCGCAGGTGCGGGCGCTGCGCATGGCGGCCGAGGTGTCTGGCGGCGAACTGGCCAAGACCTCGGGGATTTCTGCGTCGATGCTTTCTCGCATCGAGCGCGGGCTGGTCTCGCCTTCGGTGGAGACACTGGAGCGCCTGGCGCAGGGGCTGCACGTGCCGACCTCACGCTTCTTCAGTGACCAGGCGCGGCGCACTGACTTTTGCCATGTGCGTGCAGGACATGGTGTCTTGGTCGATCGCATCGGCGCGGTGGCGGACTACCGCTACGAGCTGCTGGGCCACCTGCTGTCGGGTAACCTGTTCGTCGAGCCCTACCTGGTCACATTGCTGCCCGGCGCCGATCCCTACGTGACCTTCCAGCACCCCGGCTTGAAGTTCCTGTACTTCCTCTCCGGGGGGGTCACCTACCGCTATGGCGGCAAGTCAGTCGGGGTGAGGGCTGGGGACTCGCTGCTGTTCGAAGCGACCGCACTGCATGGGATCGAGGCCATTCACACTCAGCCGGTCTCTTACCTGTCCGTAGTGTTCACGCTGCGAGAGTAGGCTGTTCTGGCGGCACTGCCGCGCTGCGGGGCGACACGGATCCTCAATCGTCGGCGCCTTCGCAAGCCAAACTCCGGCGGCAACACTCAGCAGCACAAAGAATGAATAAGCTTCGGGGTGGGGGGCGGCGCCCGGAACAGCGCATGGCGGCAGCGGTTCCAGTCACAGCAAGCGGCCACGATGTTGGAAGCAATGGTGCGCCCGCCATCGATCTTCGCGGGTCAGGTGCTCGGCCGTCAGCCGAACCATTCGCGCCCGGTCGGGCGAGATGCCATGCGCCACTGCGAACGCTTTCGCGTCTGCGCGCTACATCGGGTGCAGACAGCAAAAACAAAGGTGGCCTTGAGCCCAGAAAGCGCTCTCGCGGAGCGCGCAGAGGTTGGTTCTGTGCGTCATAAGATTTCACGTTGAAGTGATCCCCCGTGGCGCTTGGCGCAACTCGGGCGCCGGCGGCTTGGCCGGCTGGCGGTGCACCGACGTTGCGTCGGCGCTGTCGAGATTCTCAGGTCCCGAACAGTTTGAAGTTTATTGCGGCGCCAACATCATGAGTGCCGATCATTTCCGACGACGTCCAACACACCTCTGCTTCGGCGTCCCGCTGCTCAACCATGAGTCGACTTCGCTCAAGTAGTTCTCGACCTCGCTCAGCCAAGTCTCCGACAGCGGCGGATCTCTGAACTACGTCCAGTCGGCCGCACTCCGCTACTCTGCAAACGATTCGATGAATCAAGCTCCTATTTTTGGAAGATAGCCCAAGGCATGCGGCAGAACGCATCTTTCAGCGAGACGACGCGATCCTCGGCAGCCAGCGATTCGCCGGTGAGCACGTTCACCAGCGTTGCGCCTCCGAGATCCTCAGGCAACACCACCCTCGTCCCCCTCCACGCCTCCGCATCGGGAAGCACCGGCACACCATCCGCCCCGGCGCACGCAATCCCCGCAAACAACCGCCCCGCCATCACCACCAGCGTCCGCCCTTCGTGCCTGCGCGCAAAGGCCACCACATGCCGCGCCAGCGGCCCTTCGACCGCGAGCCCTTCGTAGCTGCCTTCGCGGAATAGTTCCGCATGCGAGCGCCGCATCGACAGCAGCCGCCAGATGAACCAGAGCTTCGCGCGGCCATCGTGCGGCGACCCGGCCAGCGCCTGCACGCGCGCAGCAAGGTCGTGCCCGCCTGCCATCGCCTGGAGCTCATCGAGCCGACGGCTGCGCAGTTCATAGTCCACCGGCCGCCGGTTGTCGGGATCGACCAGGCTCAGGTCGATCAGCTCGCTTCCTTGATAGAGATCCGGCACGCCCGGCGAGCCGTACTTCAGCAGCGTGAGCGTCAAGCCGTTCCACGCACCGAACCATGACAAGCGATCGGCCAGGCGCTGGATGTCCGCAAGGCAGCCGTCCTTCGACAGGTCCGAGAGGATCCGCTGCACCAGGCCTTCGAGCGCCGCTTCGTACGGTGCATCGGGCTGGGTCCAGCGCGTGTGGAGCTTGGCTTCGCGCGCGGCCTTCTGCATGTACTGCCACACACGCGCGGCATAGGCCGGCACGTCGGCAGCATCGAGGCCGCCGAAGGGCAAGGTGCCGAGCAGGGTCTGGTAGAGCAGGTATTCGTCGGCGCGCGAAGGCGCTGCCTCCGCCTGCTCGCCGCCGCGGCACAGCGCGTGCCAGCGCGCGAGCGCGTCGCGCCACTCGCTGGGCATTTCGGAGAGCACGTCGATGCGGTTGCGCACCTCTTCCGATCGCTTGTTGTCGTGCGTGGAGGTCGCGAGCATGGTGTGCGGCCAGTGCCGCGCGCGGTCGGCGCTCAATGCATGGAACTCGGGCACGTCGAAACCGAACTGGTCCGGCTCGCCGCCGACCTCATTGAGCGAACTGAGCGGAAAGTAGCGGTAGAACGAGGTGTCCTCCACGCCCTTGGCCGCGACCGGCGCGCTGAACTGCTGGAAGCGCATCGCGAACCGGCGCACGCGCCCGGCCAGCGCCGGTGGCGCATGCGCGGCCGCGGCCTCGCCGCGCAGCGAGCGGCGCACGAAGGCGAAGACGGAGCGGTCGGCATCGACACTCTGGCGCTCGGCCGCCTCGGTGGCGGCGTCGATGAAATGCGCGTCCTGCGCGGAGGGTGCGTCGACGATGTAGGTGCGGTAGACCGGCATGCAGGCCGCCACTTCGGCGAGCGCGCGGCGCAGCGCGTTGAGCGTGTAGTCGCGTGTGCCGCGGTCGGCCCGCGCAATCCTGAGCAGTTCGGAGGAGAGCACGTTGAGCTCCGACGACAGCGCGCTGCGCATGACCTCGCGCTTGCCGGCCCTTGCGACCGAGCCGAAGTCCTGCGCCTCGCCCGTGAAGCCATGCCAGGCCTGCCGCAGGGCGTCGGCCGCGGCGGTGTCCACGAGCACGCCGTTGGCCACGTTGGCAAAGCGGTAGCCGGTGGTGCCGTGCACATGCCATTCGGCGGGCACCTCTTCTTCCGAGGCGGCGATCTTCTCGGCCACCACGTACAGCGGGCGCGCCGGCCGTCCATCGGGGCCGGTAGCCGGCAGCACGATGCCCGCGCGGCGCGCATAGCCTTCCTGCAGCTGCCGGAAGTAGCGCGCAGGGTCGTACAGGCCATCGGGATGGTCGATGCGCAGGCCGTCCACCACGCCGGCCGCGGCAAGGTCGAGCGCGAAGGACTGGGTGGCCTCGAACACCTCGTCGCGTTCCATGCGCACCGCCGCCAGGTCGTTGATGTCGAAGAAGCGCCGGTAGTTGATTTCGTCGGCCGCCACGCGCCAGTAGGCGAGCCGGAAGGCCTGCAGGTCGATGAGCCGGTGCAGCTGGTCGCGCGCCTCTTCCGACGCCAGGTTGAACTCCGCCACCGCGGCCAGCACGGCGCGCGCGAGCGACGGATGCGCCTCTGCCAGATGCGCGAGGCGGGCCTTGAACAGTTCCTTGTCGCGCACGCGCTCGGTGCATTCGGCGGGCGTCTGCGCACGGCGGCTGGGCAGGTGGCCGAAGGCGGCCGAGAGGCTGGCGAGCTGCGCTGCGAGCATCGGGTCCTTCAGGTGCGGCAATGCGCATGCAAGAACCACGGGATAGCTTTCGGGCGCCAGCGGAAACCGGTGGTCGAAGTAGCGCAGCGCGAAGCTGCCGTGCGCCGCTTCGAAGTGCAGCGCCAGCTCCCCGCTCGCGAGCACCTCGCCATAGTGCCCGCCAAGCACCGGCAGCAGCACCTTGCCGGCCAGCTCCTTGTTGAGCGGCTGCCAGTCGATGTCGAAGTGATGCGCGAAGAGCGAGGCCGGGCCGTTCTCCAGCACGTCCATCCACCAGGCGTTGTCGGCGCCGAGCACGCCCATGTGGTTGGGCACCATGTCGAGCAGCTGCCCGAGGCCGTGCGCCTGCAGCGCCGCGACGAAGCGCGCAAAGCCCTCGGCGCCGCCGAGCTCGGGATTGACCTCGGCATGGGCCACCACGTCGTAGCCGTGCGTGCTGCCCGCGCGGGCGCGCTGGATGGGCGAGCAATACACATGGCTCACGCCGAGCTGCGCGAGATAGGGCAGCACGCGGATCGCATCGTCGAAGCCGAAGCCCTGGTGGAACTGCAGGCGGTAGGTGGCCCTCGGCACGCGCGCCTGCAGCAGCGTGGACGGCGCCGCTTCCGCGCGCAGGCTGCGGCGCGGGCGAATCGCGCGCAGGTGTTCCGTGAGCCCCTGCATCGCATCGCCCGCCGCCAGCTCCTGCACGCTGGGCAGCAGCTTGCGCCGCCAGTTGGGATGGGTGTCGGTGGTGCCGGGCATGTTGGCCTGCTCCACCTCGCCGGCCACGTCCTCGAGCTGGAACACCATCAGCGCCGACGGCGCCGCGGCCAGGAACGCGTGGACCGCCTGCATGATGCGCGGCGAAGGCACTGCGAGCGACAGCGCCTGCGCCGCCTCGTCGGCGGACAGCAGGCCCGCCTCGCGCACGGCCAGCGTCAGCCGGATGCGTTCCTGCGCGCGGTCCAGCAGCTGCGCATCGAACAGCCGCGGATCGGGAAAAAGCCCGAGCGCCAACCGCAGCCGCAGGTCGTGGCCCGACCACCAACCCGCGAGCGTGGCGAGGTCGTGCGTGCTGATGGCCACCAGCGCGGCTGCCGGGTAGGCCGCAGGCAGCGTGAAGCCGCCGCCCTGCTGCTTCTCGAAGTAGAGCAGCCGGTAGGAGAGCACATCGGCGCGCGCGAGCGCTTCGCGCATCGCGTCTTCCACCGTGCCCAGGTCTTCGCCCACCACCATGCAGCCATGCCGATGGCTTTCGACCGCCACGATGGCCAGCATCTCCTCGACCGCGTAGCGCACGTAGGCGCCGTCGTGCGGCGAGCGGCCCGGCGGAATCCAGAACAGACGCATCAGCCCCATCACATGGTCGATGCGCAGCGCGCCGGCATGCCGCATGTTGGCGCGCAGCATCTGCACGAAGGGCTGGTAGTGGTGCGTGCGCAGGTGGTCGGGGCGCAGCGGCGGCAGGCCCCAGTTCTGCCCGGCCGGGTTGAACTCGTCGGGCGGCGCACCGATGCTCGCGCCGACCGCGAAGCAGTGGCGCGCGGCCCAGGCGTCGGAGCCGCCGCGGTCCACCGACACGGCCAGGTCCAGGTAGAGCCCGATGCCCATGCCCAGCGCCTTGCAGCGTTCGCCCGCGCGCGCAAGCTGGTGCTCGGCCACCCATTGCAGGTACTGGTGGTATTGCAGCCGCTCGGCATGCTCGGCCGCAAAGGCCTGCACCTCGGGCGAATCCGCCTCCCGATAGGCTTCGGGCCAGGCGAGCCAGCCCCAGCACTGCGGATCGGCCGCGGCAAAGTGGGCCTGCAGCGCCTCGAACAAGGCGTGCTGGCGCAGCGGCTCGCCCTGCGCCGAGACAAAGGCCAGGAAGGCCTCGCCGCGTGCATCGGGAGCGCCGGCCGGCGAAAGATGCCGCGCGCGAAAGTGCTCGAACAGCAGCTCCAGCACTTCGAACTTGGCGGTGGCCACGCCGGCATGGTCGACCAGCGGCGCGGCCCGCAGCGCCGCGAGCCGGCCCTGGAACCCCGGCGATTCGACGTGCCGGCGCGCGGCCTCGCAGGCGGCGAAGTCGTCGACCGCCTCGACGTCGATGTACAGCACGTTGATCCATTGCCGCGACGACGGGCTGTAGGGGCTGGCGCGCGGCGGATCGGTCGGGAACAGCGCATGCAGCGGGTTCAGGCCGATCAGGTCGGTGCCCTGCCCGGCCATGCGGTCGACGAGCGCTTCGAGGTCGCCGAAATCGCCGATGCCCCAGTTGCGCGCCGAACGCAGCGCATACAGCTGCAGCGCCGGCCCCCAGACGCGGCCACCGTCCTGCACGGCGGGCGGGCGGTAGCAGCGGCCGGGCGAAGCGACGAGCAGGGTCTCGCCGGCCAGGCCGTCGATCTGCAGCCAGTGATAGCCGGGCGCGAGCGGCTCGGCCAGCTGCAGCGTGCAGCTGCCATGCGGCCAGGGCTGCGCGTCGGCTTCGCCCTCGCGCACGAGCCCCTGCTCGTCGCGCAGCCGCCAGCGCAGGCTGCCTGAGCGCTGCGGCAGCTGCAGCGACCAGTGCGGTGCATGCGCCTGCACCACCTGCACCGGTGGCATGGCGGGCGCATCGGCCTCTGCGCCAGTTGCGGCACCCGCCTGCACGCCGAACTCGGCCAGCAGCGCGGCCAGGTTCTCGGGCGATGCATGGCGCAGCGTTCCGAAGGCGTCGTGGTAGGCCGGCGAGATGCCGTAGTGCCGGCACAGGCGCTCCAGCACATCGTCGCTCCAATGACCCGGATCAGCCACCGGCGATGTCCTCCAGCGTCGCATGCACGGCGCCCCGCTCGAGCTGCAGGCCCGCCGCCGCGGCCACGGCGCCCCTGCTGTAGAGCACCGTGCCCGCAGGCGCGGCTGCTTCCACCGCAGGCTGCGCACCAAGATTCGCAAGCAGATGAAGGCGCTTGTCCGAGAGCTTCCACTGAACCCGGATCATCCCGTCTTCGCAGCCATGGCTTCCCGCGCCGCGCACGCCGGCCAGGTGCGGCACCAGCAGCCGATGGCGCGCGTCGAGCAATTGCTGCACCTCGCACAGCTGCGCGAAATGCGCCCGCGTGCCGCGCTCGCGCCAGCGCAGCTTCGAGGCTTGGAAGGTCTGGTCCGCATTGGGATCGGGAATGCGCGCACGCGCGGCTTCGTCGGCAAAGGCGGCGAAGCGGCCGAACTCTGCGCGGCGCCCTTCGGCCACGGCCGAGGCCAGTTCGGGGCCGAAGTCGCAGAAGTACAGGAACGGCGAGGAAGCCGCGAACTCGTCGCCCATGAAGAACATGGGCACGTGTGGCGACAGCAGCACGCAGGCCAGCGCGGCGCGCACCAGCACCGGATCGCCGAGCGCATGGATGCGCTCGCCGAACGCGCGGTTGCCGACCTGGTCGTGGGTCTGCAGGTAGGACACGAAAGCGGTCGGCGGCAGCTGCGTGCTGGGTTCGCCGCGCGGCTCCCCGCCGCGAAAGGCCGAGGGCTGCCCCTGGTAGATGAAGCCTTCGGCCAGCGCACGCGCAAAGCGGGCCGCGGCGTCGTCGGCATAGTCGGCGTAGTAGCCGTCGCGCTCGCCGGTGGCCAGCACATGGGCGGCGTGGTGCAGGTCGTCGTTCCATTGCGCGGTGCCCGCCACCGGCAGGCCGTTGCCGTCGCGCGCCAGCAGCGAGGCCTGGTTGGCGTCGTTCTCCAGCACCAGGTGCACCTGCCGCTCGCGCGCCGGCCCGGCGTTCAGCGCCTCGCGGATCTCCTGCACGATGTGCCTGGGCGAGGCATCGCGAATGGCATGGATCGCATCCATGCGCAGGCCGTCGAAGTGGAATTCTTTCACCCAGTACAGCGCGTTGTGGACGAAGAAGTCGCGCACGGTGCGCGAGCCCGGCCCGTCGAAGTTGATGGCCGCGCCCCATGGCGTGTGCTGGGCCGCGTCGAAGAATTCGGGGCAGCAGGCGTGCAGGTAGTTGCCCTCCGGCCCGAAGTGGTTGTAGACCACGTCGAGCAGCACCATCAGCCCCAGCGCATGCGCGCTGTCGACGAGGGCCTTGAGCTCGTCGGGCGTGCCGTAGCTGGCGTCGGGCGCGAACTGCAGCACGCCGTCGTAGCCCCAGTTGCGCGCACCGGGAAAATCCGCGAGCGGCATGAGCTCGACCGCGGTAATGCCCAGTTCCGCCAGCTCGCCGAGCCGCTCGCGCGCGGCCCGGAAGGTGCCTTCCGCGGTGAAGGTGCCAACGTGCAGTTCGTAGACCACGGCCTCGTGCCAGGGCCTGCCGCGCCAAGCGGTGTCGGCCCATTCGTAGAGGGCCGGATCGACCACCTGGCTCGGACCGTGCACGTCCTGCGGATTGAAGCGCGAGGCCGGGTCGGGCATGGTGGTGCCGTCGGCGAGCCGGTAGGCATAGAGGTCGCCAGCGCGCGCATCGGCGAGCGTGAGGCGGTGCCAGCCGTCCGTGTCCTGCGCCATGGCGTGCGAGGCCTCCTTCCCGCCCGCCGGTGTGTGCACGAGCGTGACGCCATGCATGGACGGCGCCCACAGTGCAAAGTCCACGCCGCCATCGCCGCGCACCGTGGCGCCGAACGGCATGCGGTGGAAACGCTTCATGGCCGCACGTCCGGCCGGCTCAGCACCACTAGCGAGCGGCACTGCAGCGGATAGGCGGGCTCGGACCAGGCGGGCGCGAGCGCGGCCACGTCCTCGGTGGCGGGCGGCGGGGTGCCGCTGGCGGTGTCGAGCAGCAGCCGCCACGCGCCATAGGGAGCGGGCGGCAGGGTGAACGGGATCTCGTCGTGGTGCGCGTTGAACAGCACCAGAAAATCATCGTCGTGCAGCGCCTCGCCGCGCGGCCCGCGGTCGGCAATGCCGCCGCCGGACATGTACATCGCCAGGCAGCGCGCGTTGGCGTCGCTCCAGTCCTCGGGGCGCATCTCGGCGCCGTCGGGCCGCAGCCAGACCACGTCGGTCACGCTCTCGGCCTCCGAGGGCTTGCCGGCAAAGAAGCTGCGGCGCCGGAACGAGGGGTGGGCGCGCCTGAGCGCGATGGTGCGCTCCACGAAGGTGATCAGCGCCTGCCGCTCGGGCGTGGGCGTCCAGTCGAGCCAGCTGATGTCGTTGTCCTGGCAGTAGGCGTTGTTGTTGCCGTTCTGCGTGTGGCCGCGCTCGTCGCCGGCCAGCAGCATCGGCACGCCTTGCGACAGCAGCAGCGTGGCCAGCAGGTTGCGCTTCTGGCGCTCGCGCAGCGCGGCGATCTCGGGGTCCTCCGTCGGCCCTTCGGCGCCGCAGTTCCAGGAGATGTTGTGGTTGCTGCCGTCGCGGTTGTCCTCGCCGTTGGCCTCGTTGTGCTTGTCGTTGTAGGAGACCAGGTCGTCGAGCGTGAAGCCGTCGTGCGCGGTGATGAAGTTGATGCTCGCGTTGGGCCGCTTGCCCGACCAGCCGTACAGGTCTTCCGAGCCGGTGAGCCGCTTGCCGACCTCGCCGATCACGCCCGGGTCGCCCTTCCAGAAACCGCGCATGCCGTCGCGGTAGCGGTCGTTCCATTCGGCCCAGCCGAGCGGGAAGTTGCCCACCTGGTAGCCGCCGTGGCCCAGGTCCCAGGGCTCGGCGATGAGCTTGACGCGGTTGAGCGTCGGGTCCTGGCGGATGGCGTCGAAGAAGCCGCCCAGGTTCTCGACCTTGCCGGCCTCGCGCGCGAGCGCCGAGGCCAGGTCGAAGCGGAAGCCGTCCACGTGCATTTCCTCGGCCCAGTAGCGCAGCGAATCCATCACCAGCTGCAGCGCATGCGGATGCTCCAGGTTGACGGTGTTGCCGCAGCCGGTGAAGTCGTCGTAGTAGCGCCGGTTGTCGGCGTTGACGATGTAGTAGGAGGCGTTGTCCACGCCGCGCATCGAGAGGGTGGGCCCGAGCTGGTTGCCTTCGCAGGTGTGGTTGTAGACCACGTCCAGGATCACCTCGATGCCGGCCGAGTGCAGCGTCTTCACCATGGTCTTGAACTCCTTCACCTTGCCCGAGGCGCTGTAGCGCGTCTCGGGGGCGAAGTAGGCCAGCGAGTTGTAGCCCCAGTAGTTCTGCAGGCCCTTCTCCGCCAGGTGCCGGTCGTTGAGGAAGCTGTGCACCGGCAGCAGCTCGATGGTGGTCACGCCCAGGCGCTTGAGGTAGTCGACCACGGGCGCGCAGCACAGGCCGCCGTAGGTGCCGCGCAGCTCGGGCGGCACGTCGGGGTGGCGCATGGTGAAGCCGCGCACGTGCAGCTCGTAGATCACCATGTCCTGCCAGGGCACCGAGGGCCGGCGGTCGTCGCCCCAGGTGAAGGCCGGCTCCAGCACGCGGCCCTTGGGCACCAGCGGCGCGCTGTCGCGGCGGTCGAACGAGAGGTCTTCGCGCTTGCTGCCGACCGTGTAGCCGTAGAGCGCATCGCCCCAGCGCAGTTCGCCCACCAGGTCTTTTGCGTAGGGATCGACCAGCAGCTTGTGCGGGTTGAAGCGGTGGCCCTCCTCGGGCTTGTAGGGGCCGTGCACGCGGTAGCCGTAGGCCTGGCCCGGGCGGGCTTCGGGCAGGTAGCAGTGCCATACGCCGTCGGTGCGCTCCCGGATCGGGATGCGCTGGATTTCGTGGCGGCCCTTGTCGTCGAAGAG
This sequence comes from Variovorax sp. V116, assembly GCF_041154435.1. NCBI lineage: Bacteria > Pseudomonadati > Pseudomonadota > Betaproteobacteria > Burkholderiales > Comamonadaceae > Variovorax > Variovorax sp. V116. The sequence continues at coordinate 2,145,353 of NZ_AP028661.1, read as the reverse complement.
GCACAGGTCCACCCCTTGTGCGTGCTGGGAAAAAAGCGCGAAGTTCACGCCCTCCCCGTCCCAGTTGGCGCCCCGCGGATAGGGGCGCCCCGGCCAGACGGCCGAGATCGGATTGCGTTGGCTGCTGCGTGTCATCAAGTTGGATGTGGGAGAAAGAAATTTCAGCGCGGCGGGCGCTCGTCGAACGGGTTCGGCTTGGGCCTGGCCGTGCCGCTGCTGCTGTCGCTGCCGTCCTTCGGCAGGCGCGGCCACCAGCGTTCGATCTGCTCGGCCGCCCAATCCTTGCCCGCCAGGCCGAAGGCCAGCGCCAGCGCGAACACCACGCCCGCCAGGATCACCAGGAAGCTTTCGCGCACGATGTCGCCGCCCACCTTGACCTGGTCCAGCGCAATCAGGATGACGAAGGCCATGACCGCGTAGCGCGCGATCTGGCCCAGCAGCATGGCGTCGCGCAGCTGCGCGCCCCGGAAGTAGCTCGACACCGCCTCTCCCACGAAGCGGGCAAAGTAGGAACCGAAGGCCAGCACCAAAAGGGCCACGAAGAGATTGGGCACGAACCACACGACGCGCCCGAGCAGGTCGGCGATGTAGCTCAGGCCCATGCCGTTGAACGCCAGCAGCAGTGCCGCAAAGATCACCAGCCAATAGGCCAGCACGCCGAACAGGCTGCAGGTGTCGCCCGGCCAGCCGCCCTGGCGCAGGAAGTTGTCCAGGCCCGCGCGCTCGGTCAGCACGTTGAAGTTGATCGCGCGCAGCGCCTTGGTCACCGCAAAGCGCGCGGCCTTGGCAATGAGCCAGCCGGCAAGCACCACCACCAATGCAATCGCCAGGCGGGGCACGAAGGCCCCGACCTGGTAGAGCATTGCGTTCAGCGGCTCCAGGTGAATGCCAAATCGGTCCATGTTTCTCTCCGGTGCGTGGTTGCGGTTGCGGACGAAGGCGGTGGATGCGGTGCAAGCATCAACCGGGCCGCTCCACCTGCAGCAGCGCGAGCACGCCGTTCAGCGGCACCTGCGCCCAGTCGATGCGGTTGTTGAGCTCGTAGCGCAGCTCGTACAGCGCCTTCTCGGTCTCGAACAGCGCGAGCAGGTCGGCGTCGATGCGGGTGGCCTCCTCGCCCGCGCCGGCCTCCATGTAGCCGTCCAGGAAGGCCTGGCGTGCCGACTGCTCCCAGGCCGCGGCGGGCGGCCCCAGGTAGGCGGCCTCCTCCACGCTCTGCGCAACGCGGCGCAGCGCGGACCAGCGCGCATAGTTGAACGAACGCAGCATGCCGGCCACGTCGCGCAGCGGCGAGCCCTTGGCGCGGCGCTCGTCGAAGCTGCGCGCGGGCTCGCCTTCGAAGTCGATGATCACGAAGTCGTTGTCCCGCAGCAGCACCTGCCCCAGGTGCAGGTCGCCGTGGTAGCGGCTCTTGATGCCGCCTTGCGCCTGCGGCCTGCGCGCCGCGATGGAGCCCTGCAGCGCGTCCTCCATGGCCAGAAGGGCCTGGGCATCGGGCTGCGCCGGCGCCGGCAGCTGGGCCAGCCTTTCGCGCAGCAGCGCCAGCGTGGCGGTGGCGTCGGCGCGGGCCTGCTCCGCATAGCGGGCGATGTCGCTGTCCAGCAGCGGCTCGGGATCGAAGGCCGCCGCGCCGGTGCGCAGCGCAAGCGCCTGGTGCAGCTCGGCGGTGCGCCGGCCCAGCGTGGCCATGAGCGCGAGAAAGCCGCCGTGCACGGCCATCGGGTCCGGCAGCGCGCCGTTGGTGGTGGCGAAGTCGCGCAGGAAGCGCTCCAGGTAGCCCAGCGTGTGGTCCCAGCCATCGCCCTGGTTCGACACATAGGACTGCACCATGGCCAGGGTCATGGTGCGCCCGTCGTTGCCGGTGTATTCGAGCGCGCCCAGCACCGGGACGCAGTGCGGATATTTGGCCACCTCGGTCAGGAAGCGGCCCATCTCCAGCTCGGGGTTCAGGCCTTCGCGCAGGTGGCGGTAGCCCTTGAGGAACAGGGTTTCGTCGAGCGTGACCACGGTGTTGCTGCTCACGCCGCTCGGCCGGCCGATCGGCAGACTGGCGATGTCGGCCTCCACTTCGGCAAAGGCCGCCGTCGCGCGAAAGCGCAGCCGCCCCTGGGCGGTTTCCAGTTCCATGCCGCTGCGGATGGCCAGCACCAATTCGCGGCAGAAGGCTTCGTCATAGAACGCATCGCCCATCAGCCCCACCTGCGCCTGTTGCCGCACCTTGGCGAGCGCGGCCTGCGCGACGCCGGCCATGCGCTCCTCGTCGCGCTCTTCCCAGGCCAGTGCCAGCGGCATGAAGTAGGTGGCGCCGCCGGGCGGCCCATCGAGTTCGAGCAAGGGCAGCATCCAGCTGAGCGGGCCTGCCTCCCAGATGACGTGGTCCGCCAGGCGCGCGCGCTCGATGGGGGTGCCCTTGGATGCATACCAGCGCTGGATCTCGATGTGGCGCGGCAGCGTCTCCAGCTCGAACTGGTTGCGCATGCGCTCCGACATGCCGATGCGCCAGGGCATCACGCGGTCGCGGAAGAAGCTGGTCCAGCCGTCGAACAGCACCAGCGTGGGCCACTCCTGCAGCGCCACGCCTTCCTGGTGCCAGCTCGGCATCTCGGCATCGGAAGTGAGCCTGAACCAGTAGAAGCCGTACGAGGCCAGCGTGAGCAGGTAGGGCAGCTCGCCGATGGGCGGAAACGGCGCGCGGCCCAGCATCTCGATGGGCACGCGGCCCTTGAAGGCCGAGAGATCCAGCTCCACCGGCTGCGCGGCGCGAGACAGGTTGAACACCGTGAGGATGATGTCCTCGTCGTACTCGCTCAGGTAGGCCAGGATCTTGCGGTTGCCCGGCTTCAGGAAGCGCCGCTTGCCGCGGCCGAAGGCGTGGCTGGTCTTGCGCACGGCCAGCATGCGCTTGGTCCAGTTGAGCAGCGAGCTGCTGTCGCGCGCCTGTGCCTCCACGTTGAGCGCCTCGTAGCCGAACATCGGGTCCATGATGGGCTGCAGGTACAGCCGCTGCGGATCGGCGCGCGAGAAGCCGGCGTTGCGGTCGGGGCTCCACTGCATGGGCGTGCGCACGCCGTTGCGGTCGCCCACGAACACGTTGTCGCCCATGCCGATCTCGTCGCCGTAGTAGATGATCGGCGAGCCGGGCATCGACAGCAGCATGCCGTTCATGAGCTTCACGCGGTCGATGTCGTTTTCCATCAGCGGCGCCAGGCGCCGGCGGATGCCCAGGTTGATGCGCGCGCGCAGGTCGGCCGCGTACATGGTGTACATGTAGTCGCGCTCCTTGCTGGTGACCATCTCGAGCGTGAGCTCGTCGTGGTTGCGCAGGAAGATGGCCCACTGGCAGCCCTCGGGAATGTCGGGCGTCTGCTGCATGATCTCGACGATGGGGTGCCGGTCTTCCTGCGCAATGGCCATGTACATGCGCGGCATCAGCGGAAAGTGGTACGCCATGTGGCACTCGTCGCCATCGCCGAAATACTCGCGCACGTCTTCCGGCCACATGTTGGCCTCGGCCAGCAGGAAGCGGTTCTTGTACTGCGCATCGATCGCCGCGCGCAGCTGCTTGATCACCGCGTGGGTCTCGGGCAGGTTCTCGTTGCTGGTGCCGTCACGCTCCACCAGGTAGGGAATGGCGTCGAGCCGGAAGCCGTCCACGCCCATGTCGAGCCAGAAGCGCATCACCTTGAAGATGGCTTCGAGCACCGCGGGGTTGTCGAAGTTGAGGTCCGGCTGGTGGCTGAAGAAGCGGTGCCAGTAGTAGGCCTTGGCCACCGGGTCCCAGGCCCAGTTGGAGGTCTCGGTGTCGGTGAAGATGATGCGCGTGCCCTGGTAGATCTGGTCGGTGTCGCTCCACACGTAGAAGTCGCGCTCGGGCGAGCCCGCCGGCGCGCGCCGCGCGGCCTGGAACCAGGGGTGGTCGCTCGAGGTGTGGTTGATGACCAGCTCGGTGATCACCCGCAGCCCGCGCTCGTGGGCGGCGTCGAGCATCTCGCGGAAGTCGTCCAGCGTGCCGTACTGCGGGTTCACGTCCTCGTAGGCCGAGATGTCGTAGCCGTCGTCGCGCAGCGGCGATGGATAGAAGGGCATCAGCCAGATGGTGTTGACGCCCAGTTCCTTCACGTAGTCGAGCTTGGCCGTGACGCCCTTGAAGTCGCCGATGCCGTCGTTGTTGGAGTCGAAGAACGCCTTGACGTTGAGCTGGTAGATCACCGCATCGCGGTACCACAGCGGGTCGTCGCTGATGTCGATCTCTACCGTTTCGAGCGCAATGTGGGAGACAGGGGCGTTCATCGTTGCGGCCTCACAGGAAGTAGTCGAAGTCGCGCTCGTCGCCGTGGCGCCGCCGCACCACGAAGATGTGCGCGGGCACGCTGTGCGGATCGAGCTTGACGTAGTGCCAGCCGCCCTGCCAGATGAAGCGCTGCCCGCTCAGCAGGTCGTGCATCTGGAACGGGCGCGAACGCTCGACGTTCACGCTTTCGGGGTCGAGCTCGAGCCAGCCCGACTGCACGTTGTGCGGATCGAGGTTGACCACGGTCACGACCACGTTGTCGCCGGCCTCCGACACCTTGGCATAGGCCAGCAGCTGGTCGTTGTCGATGCGCAGGAAGCGCAGGCCGCGGTCCCAGTGCAGCGCCGGGTTCTCGCGGCGGATGCGGTTCACGCGCGTGATGAACGGCGCCAGGCTGCCCGGGTCGTCGTGGTTCCAGTGGCGCAGCTGGTATTTTTCGGAGTCGAGGTATTCCTCGCTGCCGGACGAGCGCGGCCGGTGCTCGCGCAGCTCGTAGGCCGGCCCGTAGATGCCGTAGTTGGCCGCGAGCGTGGCGGCCAGCACCAGCCGCGCCATGTAGACCGAGGCCTCTCCGCCCTGCAGCTGCTCGTGCAGGATGTCGGGCGTGTTGGGCCACACGTTGGGCCTGAAGTAGTCCACGCCCGGTGGCGTGGAAAGCTCGGTGAAGTATTCGACCAGCTCCTGCTTGGTGTTGCGCCAGGTGAAGTAGGTGTAGGACTGCGAGAAGCCCAGCTTCGCGAGCCGGTGCATCACCTTGGGCCGCGTGAAGGCCTCGGCCAGGAAGATCACCTCGGGGTGCTGGCGCCGGATCTCGCCGATCACCCATTCCCAGAACGCGAAGGCCTTGGTGTGCGGGTTGTCGACGCGGAAGATGCGCACGCCCTCGCCTATCCAGTGCTCGATCACGCTGCGCAGCTCGGCCCAAAGGCCGCGCCAGTCCTCGCTCTCGAAGTTGAAGGGGTAGATGTCCTGGTACTTCTTGGGCGGGTTCTCCGCATACTGCACGCTGCCGTCGGGGCGCCAGCGAAACCAGTCGGGGTGCGCCTTCACGTAGGGATGGTCAGGCGCGCACTGGAAGGCGATGTCCAGCGCGATCTCCAGCCCGTGCGAGGCCGCCTCTGCGCAGAGGTGGCGAAAGTCTTCCGCCGTGCCCAGCGCCGGAAGAATGGCCTTGTGGCCGCCCTCGGCCGCGCCAATGGCCCAGGGGCTGCCGACGTCGTCCGCGCCGCTGGCCAGCGCGTTGTTGGGGCCCTTGCGCTGCAGCCGGCCGATCGGGTGGATCGGCGGAAAGTACAGCACGTCGAAGCCCATGGCGGCAATGGCGGGCAGCCGCGCCTCCACGTCCTTGAAGGTGCCGTGCACGCCGGGCGTGGTGCCGGCCGAACGCGGGAACAGCTCGTACCAGGTGCTGAAGCGCGCACGCTCGCGCTCGGCCTCCAGCGGCAGCTCGAGCGAAAAGCGCACCTCGTGCCGGCGGTCGGGGTGGCGGCGCGCCAGCATGGCGAGCTCCTCGTCCAGCGCCAGCGCCTTGAGCGCCGACACGTCCGCGCCGGGGTCGGCCGCCACGGCATCGAGCTCGGTGGCCCAGTTGGCCAGCGCCTGCCGGTCCGCGCCCTCGGCCCGCTCGGCTGCGCCGGCCACCTCCAGTGCGCCCACCTGCGATGCGATGCGCACGTCGTCGGGGTCCACGCGGCGCGTCATTTCATGGCGCCACGATTCGAACGGGTCGACCCAGGCCACCACGGTGTAGAAGTAGCGCCCGAGCGCGGGCGGCGCAAAGGATGCCTCCCACACGTCGTTGACGAGCGGCTTCATCGGCACTTCGCGGAACTCGGCCTTGCCCTGCGGACGCCAGCACAGCTGCACGCGCAGCACATCGTGGCCGTCGGTGAAGCAGTGCGCCTTCACCTGCATCCTTTCGCCGACGATGCATTTCACGGCAAAGCGGCCGTTGTCCACCGATGGCAGCACGGCATCGACGACCGCGCGCCGGTTGCCGTCCTGCACCTCGGGCGCCACGGAGGAAGCCGCGGGGGCCTGCGGATTTGCGAACAGTTTTTTCATGATGGCCGGTGCTCGAGAATCAGCGTGGACAGCGGCGGCAGGGTCATGCACACCGAGTGCATGCGGCCATGCGAACGCACGGGTGCGGCCTCGACGCCGCCAAGGTTGCCCCACCCGGAGCCGCCGAACTCGACGGCGTCGGTGTTGATGAGCTCGCTCCAGAAGCCGGGCAGCGGCACGCCCAGCACGTAGTTGGTGCGCGGCACCGGCGTCATGTTGCTGACCACCAGCAGCGGCGCGTGGCCGTCGCGCGGCTTGCGCAGGAAGGCGAACACGCTGGCGTCGGCATCGTCGGCCGCAACCCATTCGAAGCCCGAGGCCGAGAAATCCTGCTGGTAGAGCGCGGGCGCATCGCGGTACACGCGGTTGAGCTGCGCCACCAGCCGCTGCAGGCCGCCGTGCCCCTCGAGTTCGCAGACCCACCATTCGAGTTCGCCGTCGTGCGTCCACTCGCGCCGCTGGCCGAACTCGCCTCCCATGAAGAGCAGCTTCTTGCCGGGATGCGCCCACATGAATCCGAACAGCGCGCGCAGGTTGGCGAACTGCTGCCAGTGGTCGCCCGGCATCTTGCCGAGCAGCGAGCCCTTGCCGTGGACCACCTCGTCGTGCGACAGCGGCAGCACGAAGTTCTCGTGGAAGGCATAGACCAGCGAGAAGGTCATCTTGTGGTGGTGGTACTTGCGATGGATCGGCTCTTCCTTCATGTAGGCGAGCACGTCGTGCATCCAGCCCATGTTCCATTTCTCGCCAAAGCCCAGCCCGTCCATGTCGGTCGGCCGCGAGACGCGCGGCCAGGCCGTGGATTCCTCGGCCACGGTGATCGCGTCGGGGTGCTCGCGGTAGACGGCGCGGTTCAGGGTGCGCAGGAAATCGATGGCCTCCAGGTTCTCGCGGCCGCCGTGGCGGTTGGGAATCCATTCGCCGTGCTGCCGCGCGTAGTCCAGGTAGAGCATGGAGGCGACCGCATCGACCCGCAGCCCATCGACGTGGTACCTGTCGAGCCAGAACAGGCCCGACGACACCAGGAAGCTGCGCACCTCCGCGCGGCCGTAGTTGAAGATGCTGGAGTTCCACTCCGGGTGGAAGCCCTGGCGCGGATCGGCATGCTCGTAGAGGTGCGTGCCGTCGAAGAACGCGAGGCCGTGCTCGTCGGTCGGAAAGTGCGAAGGCACCCAGTCCAGCAGCACGCCGATGCCGTTCTGGTGCAGGTGATCGACCAGGTACATGAAGTCCTGCGGCGAGCCGTAGCGCGCCGTGGGCGCGAAGTAGCCGGTGGTCTGGTAGCCCCAGGAGCCGTAGAAAGGATGCTCCGTCACGGGCATGAGCTCCACGTGCGTGAAGCCCATCCCCTTCACGTAGGCCGCGAGTTCATGCGCGATCTCGCGGTAGCCCAGGAACCGGCCTTCGCGGCGGCGCCACGAACCCAGGTGCACCTCGTAGACGGACATCGGCGCATCGAGCGCATTGCGCGCGCCCCGCGTGGCCATCCATTGGGCGTCCTTCCATTCATAAGAAAGTTCGCAGATGCGCGAGGCCGTGGCGGGCGCCAGCTCGGCGCAGAACGCGAAAGGGTCGGCCTTGTCGACCGTGTAGCCGCCAAAGCGCGAGCGGATGCGGTACTTGTAGGCCTGCCCCGGCGCGGCATGGGGCGCGCGGCCCAGCCAGATGCCGGTGCCGTCCGCGGACGGCGCCAGCGGATCGGCATCGCCGGACCAGTGGTTCCAGTCGCCGACCACCGTCACCGATTCCGCGTTGGGCGCCCACACCGCGAAGCGCGCGCCGCCCTCCTTCAGCAGGTGGCAGCCCAGCAGGTCGTACAGGCGGGAATGCGTTCCTTCGCGGAACAGGTAGGCGTCTTGCGCCTCAGGCTCTGAAAGCAGTTGGGTCACTGGCACCGGTGTTCCTTGCTTGCATGAAGGCCAGCGACCGGGTGTCCAACGGACACGCTTTCGGCATCTACAAGGCCTGAGCACACAATTTGCAAAGAATCCGGGCGCAGCGGGTAAGGCTGAAACCTCCTTGCCGTGTCGGAGAGTTGCCCATCACGCGACCAGGGGCGAAAACCGGCCGCGCACCGGGCGCGGCATTTTCAGGCAGCCAGCGGCGTGGCCTGCGGTGCGGTTTGCGAGCCGCCGGAGCGGGGCGAAAGGCGCTGGGAAAAATCGTCCACGGTCAGCACGATCGGCTGGTTCGGGTCGGTGCGGTAGCGCTTGAGCGCCGCGGCGCCAATGGCATCGAAGTGCGCCTTGCAGGTTTCCAGCAGGCGGTCGCCCAGGTCCCTGGTGCCGAACACGTCGTGCAGGGTCTCCTCCGAAATCTGCCCGATGATCCGCGCGCCATCGTGGCCGTCCGGGTAGATCGCGAAGCGGACGGCCGCCGTGTCAAAGCAATAGATGCCTTCGAAGTCCATGTCTGTCTCCTGATGAATTTTTCGCTTGCATGAGCGAATCGGATTCAGCGCGGAAGCACGCATCCGGCGGCATGGATTTGCGCGCATGTTCAGGAAGGATGCGGCCTACAAACCCTGCGACGGGTGCGAATCGCGGCTTCGGGCGGGTAAGACTTGCTGCAATGCATGTCCGAAGCGCTTCTCGCCAAGCCAGCCTTTCAGGCCCGCATGGCGGCGTTTCGACTGCTGCGGCAACTCACCCGGGTAGCGGATCCGCGCGAGCTCCTCGCGTCCTTTCTCGGTGATGGCCAGCACCTGCGCCGCGGGCTCGCTGCCCGCGAGCTTCAGGGGGTCGGCTGGCGCCGGAATCAGTGCAATCACGAGCCCCGCCTGGCGCAGGATCCTGACCTCGTCGATCTCCTTGGGCGTGCGGAAAGACACGGGCAGGCGGGATGCGGCTATCTGCTTGAGCAGGTCCATCGGCATGGCAAATCTCCTTCAGGTTTGGAATGACGATTGACGATTTCGACGAGGATCGATTTAGGTCCGCGCCGCGCCCCTTCAAGAGGCCCCGTGTCGAGTTTTTTTCAATTGCGGCATCGGCCTTCATAGCACTCGCGCAATCGGGGCTACCGCCCCCCGGACATCCCCTCTTGAAAACCTGCCGCCAGCGCCTATTTCGCTGATCGGAAGCGCTGGAGGCGCACGCCTCGAGCGCACCGTTCAACCTGTTGTTCTTTCTTTGAATGGAGGTTTTCGCCATGTACCGATCCCTGTTTCCGCGCGACATGTTTGCAGAGATGGATCGCCTGCAGCGCGAGATGCAGCAGGCCTTCGATCTGTCTCCGACCATCCGGGGCTTCGGCCGCAACGGCTTTCCGGCCCTGAACATCGGCGGCACGCCGCAGACCGTGGAGATCTACGCGTTCGCGCCCGGTGTCGACCCGTCCAGCCTCGAGGTGAACCTGGAGCGCGGCCTGCTCACCATCGCCGGCCAGCGCGCCAACAAGCTGCCCGAGTCCGACGCCAAGGCAGCCGTGCACATCAACGAGCGCTTCGAGGGCTCGTTCCGCCGCGTGCTCACCCTGCCCGACGATGCCGACCCCGACGCCGTGACCGCCAAGTACCGCGACGGCGTGCTGCACATCAGCGTGCAGCGCCAGGCTTCGTCGCAGCCGCGGCGCATCACCGTTCAGTGATGACGATGACGCAACCCTGAAATGAAGAAAGGAGAGACGATCATGGACAGCAGCAACACCCCCAGCACTTCGACCCGCGCGGCCGGGTCGAAGGAGCTCGCGCGCAAGGACGACAGCACGCGCTACAGCGACGCGGCGCTGACGCCGCCGGTCGACGTGGTCGAGGACAGCGGCGGCATCACGCTCTTTGCCGACCTGCCGGGCGTCTCGCGCGACAAGCTCAGCCTGCAGGTCGCGTCCGACACGCTGACCATCGAGGCCGAGTCGGGGCTCTCGATACCCGAGGGGCTCGAGTCGAGCCACACGGAGGTGGGCCTGGGCCGCTTCCGCCGCGTCTTCACGCTCAGCAAGGAGCTCGACACCAACGCCATCTCGGCCGAGCTTTCGCAGGGCGTGCTGAAGCTGCGCATTCCCAAGGCCCAGCACGCGCAGCCGCGGCGCATCGAGATCCAGGCGGCCTGAGCGAGGGGCGCAGCATGCCGTGCGACCAAGGCGATGGAAGAAGAAAGATGAGCGGCACCGAGTGCCTGGCGCGGCTGCGCGCCGACGCCGCGGCCCTGAGCCCGCGCGCCGCGCACATCGCGCTGGCGCTCCTGCCTGCCGTCGACCACTTGCCGGACGCATGGAAGGCGGGCCTGCGCAAGACCCTGGCCCACCGCGCCGGCGCGGCCGCGCCGCTCTCCCCCATCGAGTTCGACGCGATCCGCGCCACCGCGGCCAGCCTTCCGCACGCGTATCCCGAATGGGTGGTCAGCGACCCCGAGCACCCGAAGGCGCGCGAGCTGATCGTGAATGCGTGGCGGGAGGGGGCGCGGCGCGGGCGGGGTGGGCTGCGCCAGGCTGGCGCCTGATCCAGCAGCACCCATAGCTGCCGCTGCGAGACGGGGGGCACGGCGCGCCGCCCCATGGCAGTGCACGCCTACGCCAATGTGCGCATCCCCCTACAGCACCGCTGTGCCAGGAAAAATAAGGTGGCCGCAAGGACACCCGAGAAATGGCTTTCGAGTTTTTCAGGAACCGGCAGCAGGCGGGCCGCGTGCTCGCTCAAAGGCTCGCCGCCTATGCGCACAAGCCGGATGTCGTCGTGCTGGCCCTGCCGCGCGGCGGCACGCCGGTGGCCTACGAAGTGGCCAAGGCATTGCATGCGCCGCTCGACCTGCTCGTGGTGCGCAAGCTCGGCGTGCCGGGACACGAGGAATACGCGATGGGTGCCATCGCGGGCGGCGGCGAGCGGGTGCTCGATGAAGACCTCGTGCGCGAACTCGGCATCGGCGCGAAGGAAGTCGACGAGGTCGTGCGCAACGAGCAGGACGAACTCGAGCGGCGCGAACGCGCCTACCGCGGCGACCGGCCCGCGCCCGACCTGCATGGCCGCACCGCCATCCTGGTGGACGACGGCCTGGCCACTGGCGCGACCATGCGCGTGGCCGTGCGCGCGGTGCGCCGGCAGGCGCCGGCCCGCGTGGTGGTTGCGGCGCCCGTGGCATCGCGCGAAGCCTGCGCGCTGCTGCTCGGCGAGGCCGACGACGTGGTCTGCGCCGAGACGCCGGAGCCCTTCCTCGGCGTGGGGCGCTGGTACCTGGACTTCTCGCAGACCAGCGACGAGGAGGTCTGCCACCTGATCGAAGACGCCAACCCTCATGGCACGCTTCCCGCATGAGGACCGTGGACGATGAATCCCTCACGCATTTCAAACGAAGCGGAGGCGCTGCGTGCCGTGGCGCATCCGATGGACGGATCTTCCAGCGACCATGACGCGCTGCTCGAGCTGATCGGCGATGCGCACTATGTGCTGCTCGGCGAGGCTTCGCATGGCACGCACGAGTTCTATGCGGCACGCGCCGACATCACGCGGCGCCTCTTGGCCGAGAAAGGCTTCCACGCGGTGGCCATCGAAGGCGACTGGCCCGATGCCTATCGCGCGAACCGCTACGTGCGGGGCGCCGGCAGCGACGCCAATGCGCGCGAAGCGCTCGCGGGCTTCCGGCGCTTTCCGACCTGGATGTGGCGCAACGAGGACGTCGCGAGCTTCATCGAATGGCAGCGCGCCTTCAACGACGCGGGCCCGCCGCAGGGCAAGACCGGCTTCTACGGCCTGGACCTCTACAGCCTGCACGCCTCCATCGAAGCCGTGCTCGGCTACTTCGACCGCACCGATCCCGTGGCGGCGCGCAGCGCCCGCGAGCGATACGCATGCTTCGACCGCTTCGGCGACGGCGGACAGGTCTACGGCCTGATGGCCGGCCTCGGCAACACGCCCTCCTGCCAGCGCGAGGTGGTCGAGATGCTGGTCGAGATGCGCCGCGCCGCCGGCGAAGCATGGCGCAGCGGCAGCGCGGCCAATGAGGAAGACGCCTTCAACGCCGAGCAGAACGCGCGCCTCGTCAAGAACGCCGAAGCCTACTACCGCTCGATGTACCTGAGCGACGTGTCCTCCTGGAACCAGCGCGACCGGCACATGGTGGAGACGCTGGGCGAGATCGAGCGCCACCTGTGGCGCGCGAGCGATCGTCCGAAGATCGTGGTGTGGGCGCACAACTCGCACCTGGGCGATGCGCGCGCCACCGAGATGGGCGAGCGCCGCGGCGAACTCAACGTGGGCCAGCTGGTGCGCGAACGCCAGGGCCGCGATGCGGTGCTGGTGGGCTTCACCACGCACACCGGCAGCGTGATGGCGGCCTCCGACTGGGGCGCGGCCGCCGAACGCAAGCAGGTGCTTCCCTCGCGCGAGGACAGCTACGAGGGCCTCATGCACGAGACCGGGCTCGAGCGCTTCATGCTGCCGCTGCGCGGCGAAGGAAGCCACTTCTTCGCGCTGCGGGAGCCGCGGCTCGAACGCGCCATTGGCGTCATCTACCGGCCCGAGACCGAACGGCAGAGCCACTATTTCTTCGCGCGGCTGCCGGTGCAGTTCGATGCGCTGCTGCACTTCGACCAGAGCCGCGCGGTCGAGCCGCTGGAGCGCGATGCGGCCGCAACGGACGCGGAGGTGCCCGAGACCTATCCCTCGGGCCAGTAGCCGCGTCGCGTTCACGCGCCGCTTTCACGCACCGATCACTGCGCGACGATCACGCCCTCCAGCGGCTGCAGCACCAGCTCGCCCGCCACCGTTCCGGTGCGCTCAGGATGCGTCGAGGCCAGCACGACCACTTCGCGCGGCAGCAGCTCGGCCGCGATCCGGGTGTCGGAGGTCGAGAAGTTCAGCAGCACGATCAGCCGCCGCGTTCCCGATGCTCTTGCATAGGCCAGCACGTCGTCGCCGGCGTGGAGCTGTTCGTGGGTTCCTTCGTGCAGCGCGGGTTCCTTGCGGCGCAGCGCGATGAGCTTCCTGTAGAGCTGCAGCATCGAGGCCGGATCGGCCAGTTGCGCTTCGACGTTGCGCATGCCCCAGTCGCCGCCCAGGCGCAGCCACGGCGTGCCGTCGGTGAAGCCGGCCATGTGGGCCCGGCTCCATTGCATGGGCGTGCGCTGCGGATCGCGCCCCAGGCCCTTGCCCGGCTCGTTTTTCTCGAACGGGTCCTGCACCTCATCGGGCGGAATGGGAACGTCGGTCAGGCCGATCTCGTCGCCGTAGTAGAGCGTGGGCGTGCCGCGCAGCGTGAGCAGCAGCATGGCCGCGAGCCGCGCCCGCTCCTGCCCCACGCGGCTCGCGATGCGCGGCTTGTCGTGGTTGCCGAGCACCCAGTTGGGCGCCGCGCCGTGCGGCAGCGCCGCTTCGTAGCTGCGCACGATGCGGTCGATCTCGGCCGCATGCCACGGCGCCGCGATGAGCTGGAAATTGAACGGCAGCTGCACGCCCTGCAGCAGGCCTTCCGACGTGAGCCCGTAGTAGGCCATGAGCCGCTCGAGCGGAAGATAAAGCTCGCCGATCAGCACGCGCGCCGAAGCCTCGCTGCTGAACGCATCGACCACGCGGCGCATCTCGAACACGATGTCCTGCATCTCCGGCCGGTCCGTCGTGTAGAGCGCCAGCAGCCGGTGCGAAGGATCCTGCCCCGGCTGGAACGACGGGTTGGGCGGGTTGTCGCGGAACTGGTCGTCCTTGATGAGGTGGTAGAGCACGTCGATGCGGAAACCGTCCACGCCGCGCCGCAGCCAGAAGCGCAGCACCTCGTACATTGCCTCGCGCACCTCCCGGTTGCGCCAGTTGAGGTCGGGCTGCTCCTTCAGGAAGGAGTGGCAGTAGTACTGGCCGCTGGCTTCGTCGAAGGTCCACGCGGGACCGCCGAAATTGCTGAGCCAGTTGTTGGGCGGGCCGCCGCCGGGTGCCGGGTCGCGCCACAGGTACCAGTCGCGCCTGGGGCTGGTGCGCGAGGCGCGGCTCTGCACGAACCACGGGTGCTGGTCGGAGGTGTGGTTGGGCACGAAGTCCAGCACCAGCTTCAGGCCGCGCGCCTTGCACTCCGCCGCGAGCGCGTCGAAGTCCTCGAGCGTTCCGAAGCGCGGATGGATGTTGCAGTAGTCGGATATGTCGTACCCGAAGTCGGCCATTGGTGAGGGGTAGATCGGCGATATCCAGACGGCATCCACGCCAAGCTCGACCAGATAATCGAGCCGCTTGCGGATGCCACGCAGGTCGCCGATGCCGTCTCCGTCGCTGTCCTGGAATGAACGCGGATAGATCTGATAGACGATTCCGTTCTTCCACCAAGCATCGGCCGACATCGGGTTTCCTTTCGTGTGTTCCGTGTTTGCGAGGCTCCGATCTTCAGGAGGTTCCCCGGCATGATCAACGACCTTTGGTACAAAAACGCCGTGGTGTATTGCCTCTCCGTGGGAACCTTCATGGACTCCAACGGCGACGGCTGCGGCGACTTCGAGGGGCTGACACGGCGGCTGGAGTACCTTCACGGCCTGGGTGTCACGACCCTGTGGCTGATGCCCTTCCATCCATCGCCGAGGCAGGACGACGGCTACGATGTTTCGGACTTTTACAACGTCGATCCCCGCTTCGGCACGCTCGGCGATTTCGTCGAATTCACGCACTCGGCTTCGCGCCTTGGCATGCGCGTGCTGATGGACCTGGTGGTGAACCACACCTCGGACCAGCACCCGTGGTTCCAGCAGGCACGCAGGGACCGCAAGTCAAAGTATCACAACTGGTATGTGTGGTCCGACAGGAAGCCGGCCCGCTACACCGATGGTGTGGTCTTCCCGGGCGTGCAGAAATCGACCTGGACCTTCGACAAGCTCGCAAGGCGCTGGTACTTCCACCGCTTCTACGAATTCCAGCCCGACCTGAACACCGCCAACCCCGACGTGCAGGCGGAGATCCTGAAGATCATGGGCTTCTGGACCCAGATGGGCGTCTCGGGTTTCCGCATGGACGCCGTGCCCTTCGTGATCGGCGCCAAGGGCCCGAGGGTGGTGCGCCCGACCGAGAAGTTCGACATGCTGCGGCAGTTCCGCGAACTGCTCCAGTGGCGCCGGGGCGACGCGATCATCCTTGCCGAGGCCAACGTGCTGCCCAGCACCAACATGGCCTACTTCGGCGACGAGGGCGAGCGGCTGCACATGATGTTCAACTTCCAGGTCAACCAGCACCTCTTCTATGCGATGGCCGTGGCCGACGCGCGGCCGCTGGCCAAGGCGCTGGAGGCGACCCGGGCGCGCCCCGCGACCTCGCAGTGGGGCATCTTCCTGCGCAACCACGACGAGCTCGACCTGGGCCGCCTGCGGCCCGCACAGCGCCAGCGCGTGTTCGCCGCCTTCGGCCCCGAAAAGGACATGCAGCTGTACGACCGCGGCATACGCCGCAGGCTGGCACCGATGCTCGGCGGCAACCGGCGGCGCCTCGAGCTGGCCTACAGCCTGATGCTCACCCTGCCCGGCACGCCGGTGGTCCGCTACGGCGACGAGATCGGCATGGGCGACGACCTGAGCCTGCCGGAGCGCAACTGCGCGCGCACGCCGATGCAGTGGTCCACCGAGCGCCAGGGCGGGTTCACCACCTCTTCCAAGCCGGTGCTGCCGGTGATCACGGGTGGTGCCTACGGCTTCGAGCATGTGAACGTGGCGGCGCAGCGGCGCGACCCCGAGTCGCTGCTCAACTGGATGGAGCGCGTGTTCCGCATGCGAAAGGAAGTGCCCGAGATCGGCTGGGGCGACTTCGAGGTGGTTCCCAACGAGGAGCGCGCGGTGCTCGTCATGCGCTACGAATGGCGCGGCAACGCGGCGGTCTTCGTGCACAACCTGGGCGACAGCCCGCTGGAAATAAAGCTCGGCGCCAAGGCGCTCGGCAGGCACGGCGGGCAGCTGATCAACCTGCTCTCCAACGCGCACAGCCGCGCCAACTCGAAGGGAAAGCACTGCATGCTGCTGGAGCCCTACGGCTACCGGTGGTTCCGCGTCGGCCCGCTCGACTATCTTCTCAAGCGCGAGGAGATGTGAGGGTGCGCCATGGGCTGGCGGCGCATGCGGGATTGCGCGAAGCGGCCCGTTCCCCGCTTCTGACACACTACGTGACACACTACGTGCAGGCGCAGCGCGGATCTCGTCGCGGTGCACGTCCATGCCAATGAAATTGCCCGGTCTTCGGAACATCCGCATCAGCCTGAACACACGCCTCGGCCTGGGCATCGCCGCGGTCGTCCTGGCGGCCACCCTGGCCATTGCGACGGTCGCCCTGCAGCTGGTCAAGACCAGCATGAAGGCCTCCATCGGAAGCGAAGCCTTCGCCCGCCTGTCGGCCATTGCGAACACCATCGACCAGAAGTTCGTCAGCCGCCGCACGCTGCTGGAGACCTTCGCCGACAGCACGGCGCTCAACGAGTTTCCCGACACGCCGGCGCTGCAGGCTTTTCTCGAAAAGCACCCATCGCTGCGCAAGGCTTTCAGCAACGTCGCCTTCTTCACGGCCGAGGGCGACCTGGTCGCGAGCCTGAGCGGCGCGCAGCAGCCCGGCAAGGTCAACATCAAGGACCGTGCGTACTTCCAGCAAACGCTCGCGGCCCGCGCCGGCGTGATCTCCGAGCCCTACCTCAACCGGCTCACCGGCCTGGCGCAGATCGCCATGACCGAGCCGGTGCTGG
This sequence comes from Variovorax sp. V116, assembly GCF_041154435.1. NCBI lineage: Bacteria > Pseudomonadati > Pseudomonadota > Betaproteobacteria > Burkholderiales > Comamonadaceae > Variovorax > Variovorax sp. V116. The sequence continues at coordinate 2,128,379 of NZ_AP028661.1, read as the reverse complement.
ACGCCGCCGGCAACGTGCGGTACGTGATCTCTGGCGCCATCAACCTGAAGGACCGGAACATCCTGGGCGAGCTCGCCGACCTGAAATTCGGCGAGACGGGCTACCTGTTCATCACCAGCACGGAAGGCGTGGTGATCGACCATCCGCGCACCGAGCGCATCATCAACCAGACGGGCCTGAAGGGGGTCGGCAATCCCGAGATCGAGCGCCCGATCGAGGGCTACGAAGGCGCGACCGAAGGCTTCAACCATGCGGGCGTGCACGGCCTCTACGCCTTCAAGCGCATCCCGCAGACCAACTGGGTGCTGGGGTCCATGTACCCGAGCACGGAAGCCTTCGCCCGGGTCGACGCCATCGAGCGCTCGGCATGGATCGGCACGGTGGTGCTCGCCATGCTCGCGGGTGCTGCGGTGCTGGGCTTCGTGCGCCAGCAGCTCACGCCGCTTCGGCACCTGCACCGGCACATGCTGGACGTGGACAACCCGGCCCTGCAGACGGCCGTGCCGCGCATCTACCGGCACGACGAGATCGGCGATCTCGCGCGCACCTTCGACACGCTGATGCAGCAGCGCAAGTCGAGCGAGAAGTTCCTGCGCGACATCACCGACAACCTGCCCGCGCTGGTGTCGCACGTGGATGCGCAGGGCCGCTACACCTTCGTGAACGCCCCGCTGTGCAGGAAGCTCGACCGCGGCGCAGCCCAGCTGATCGGGCGCACGGCGCAGAACATCGGCGAGGACGAGACGGTGGACGCCGCCGTGCGGCGCGTGCTGGCCGGCGAGGCCGTGAGCTTCGAAAGCCGCGGCGAAGCGAAGCGCGGCGAGGAAGACCGCTACTTCCAGACCGAGCTCATTCCCGACCGCGACCAGGCCGGGCAGGTCCGCGGCTACTACGCCATGACCTCCGACGTGACCGAGCGCAAGCGCATCGAATTCAGCCTGGCCCACAGCGAAGCGCAGGTTCGCGTCATTGCGGACAACATCCCGGCGCTGGTCTCGCACGTCGATTCCTCGCTGAGATACACCTTCGTCAATGCCCAGGTGAAGGCGCTGCACAAGGACCGGGCGATGGTGGGGCAATTGATGCCGGAGGTTCGCGGCCCGTCGGACTTTGCCATCGTGGCGCCGGCCTACGAGCGCGCGCTGGCCGGCGAGACGGTGGTGGTCGAGAAGTCCGGCGATCCGGCGCTGGGCATCGGCGAGCGCACCTTCAAGGCCCACTACATTCCCGACCGCGACGCGAACGGCGTGGTGCAGGGCGTGTTCGCCATGACCTTCGACATCACCGACGAGGTGAACATACGCAAGGCCCTGACCGAGCAGGAGAAGCGGCTGCGCGACGTGACCGACAGCATCCCGGCGCTGGTGGGCTATTTCGACAGCAACGAGAACTGCCTCTTCGCCAACAGCCGCGCGCGGCAGATGGCGGGCCTGGGCAGCGGCCCGCTGGAGAACGTCACGCTGCGCTCGGCGCTGGGCAAGGCAGTGCACCGTCAGATCCGGCCCTATCTTCCGCTGGTGCGCGAGGGCAAGTCGGTGCGCTTTCCGGTGCATGCGCCGCTGCATGGAAAGGATGGCTTCTTCCAGGTGAACCTGGTTGCCGACATGGCCCCGCAGGGCGGGCTCGTGGGTTTCTATCTCATGACCTTCAACATCACCGCGCTCAAGCGCGCGGAGCTGCGGCAAGCCGAAAGCGAAAGGCGCCTGCGCACCATCACCGACAACCTGCCGGCACTCATCACCTACATCGACCGTGACGAGAACATCACCTTTGCCAATGCCACCTACCGCGAATGGCTCGGCGTGGAGCCGGCCGAGATCCTGGGCCGCCATGTCGGCGATGTCGCGGGCCCCGAGCTGTATCTCTCGCGCAAGGCCATGATCGCGCGCGCGCTGGCGGGCGAGCGCGTGGAGTTCGAGGCGCAGACCAGGACCCAGGGCGCCGACCGCACCACCCGCGTGAGCTACGTGCCCGACATCGGCCCCGACGGCAGCACGCGTGGCATCTTCTCGCTGAGCCTGGACATCAGCGCCCTGAAGGCGGTGGAGCGCAAGCTGATCGACCTGGCGCGCATCGACACGCTCACCGGCCTCGCGAACCGGCTCGCCTTCAACGAGTTCCTGCCCGGCGCCATCGCGCGCGCGCAGCGTTCGGGCAACGCGCTGGCGGTGCTGTTCCTCGACATCGACTACTTCAAGACCATCAACGACACGCTCGGCCACGCGACAGGCGACGGCGTGCTGGTGGAATATGCGCAGCGCCTGCTGGCCAGCGTGCGAAGCACCGACACCGTGGCGCGGCTGGCGGGCGACGAGTTCGTGGTCGTGCTGGAGAACGTGCACACGCGGGAAGCCGCCGTGGCCGTCGCGCGAAAGATCGTCGAGCGGGTGGGCACCGTCCCCTTCGAGCTGGACGGCCGCAGCCTGAACGTCACGACCAGCATCGGCATTGCCTTCCACAAGGCCGCGGACGCCTCGGCCGGTGCCGCCGACCTGCTGGCACGCGCCGACGCCGCGCTCTATCGCGCCAAGGCTGCGGGGCGCAACACCTTCGGCTTCTCCGATTGAGAACTTTGGTAGTGGTTGCCCATTGCCATTGCAGGTGGCGGGGCGCGCATTCCTGCTGACAAGCCCGCCCTGGCGGCCTCAGAATCCCCTTCACAGGAGAAATCATTTCATGTCCCCCACCGAAGTCGTCACGCCCGAGCAATTGCTGCACGCACTGGAAGTCCAGAGCCGCATGCCCATCCTGCGCATCGGCCAGGCCCTGATGGCGCTGGGCATGCTCACGGAAGAGCAGCTGCGCGCCGGCCTCGAGCAGCAGCAGCTGGACCGCAGCGTGCCGCTGGGCGAGACGCTGGTTCGCATGGGCGTGGTGACGCGGGCCCAGCTGCAGGCGGCACTGGTGCGCAAGATGGGCTATCCGCTCGTGAACCTGCACGAGTTCCCGGTGGCCGTGGACGCGCTGCGCACCATCAGCCATGCCGTGGCCCGCCGCCTGCAGGTGATGCCGCTCATGATCCACGATGGGCGCCTCATCCTTGCGCTCGACGATCCGGCCAGCCGCCATGCGGCCATCGACGAAGTGGAGTTCATCTCCCAGAGGAAGGTGGTGCCGGTGATCGGCGAATGCCTGGTGCTGGACACCGTGCTCTACAAGGCCTACGGCAAGATCGGCACCGAATCGGCCGACCCGACCGTCGTGCACGACCCCTCGCGGCCGCTGGACTTCGACATGGGCGGCGCGGGCCCCGGCAGCAGCCCCGGCCCGGGCACCGGCACCAGCCTGGGCACCAGCGACCTGCTGGTCACGCTCGAGAAGGAGCGTCCCGCACCAACCATCGAGGAAACGGCCATCGAGCAGTCGGACAACTCGCTGGTGCGGATGATCAACAGCATGATCGTGGACGCGCACCGCGAAGGCGTGTCGGACATCCACATCGAGAGCTATCCGGGCAAGGAAAAGACTCGCATCCGGTTTCGCCGCGACGGGCGGCTGCACACCCACCTGGAGCTGCCGGCCAGCTACCGCAACGCGGTGGTCGCGCGCGTGAAGATCATGTGCGACCTGGACATCAGCGAAAAGCGCAAGCCCCAGGACGGCAAGATCAACTTCGCCAAGTACTCGCCGCAGCACCGCATCGAGCTGCGCGTGGCCACCATCCCCACGGCCAACGGGCTCGAAGACGTGGTGATGCGCATCCTGGCCTCGGCCAAGCCGATTGCGCTGGACAAGCTCGGGCTCTCGCCGCGCAATCTCTCGGAGCTCACCAAGGCGGTGGAGCGCCCCTACGGCATGGTGCTGTGCGTCGGGCCGACGGGCTCGGGCAAGACCACCACGCTGCATTCGGCCCTGATGCACATCAACACGCCGGAGCGAAAGATCTGGACCGCCGAAGACCCGATCGAGATCACCCAGCCCGGCCTGCGCCAGGTGCAGGTGAATCCGCGCATCGACTGGACCTTTGCCAAGGCGCTGCGGGCCTTCGTGCGCGCCGATCCCGACGTGATCATGGTCGGCGAGATCCGCGACGAGGAAACGGCCAAGACGGCGATCGAGGCCTCGCTCACGGGCCACCTGGTGCTTTCCACGCTGCACACCAACAGCGCGCCCGAAACCGTGACGCGGCTGCTGGACATGGGCATGGACCCCTTCAACTTCGCGGACTCGCTGCTCGCGGTGCTGGCGCAGCGCCTGGTGCGCCGCCTGTGCAGCCACTGCCTGCAGAGCCGCCCCATGCGCCCGGAGGAAATCGAGGAGCTGCTGGCCGACTACATGCACGCGTTCGCGGGTCAGGAGACGCCGGCCGAACGCGAGGCCGTGCGCAGCGGCTGGCTCGGCCAGTACGGCCGCGACGGCCGGCTGCAGGCCTTTTCGAGCCCCGGATGCACGCATTGCGACAACACCGGCTTCAGCGGCCGCGTCGGCATCCACGAGCTGATGGTGATCTCCAGGACGCTGCGGCGCCTGGTGCAAAGCGGCGCGCGCGCCGAGGAACTGCAGGAAGCCGCCCTGCGCGAGGGCATGCGCACGCTGCGCCAGGACGGCATCGGCAAGGTCCTGTCGGGGCAGACCACCATCGAGGAAGTCCGCGCAACCAGCAACGCCTGAGCTGCTGCAGTCTCAGGCCGCGTCCCACGCCACGGCCGGCAGCATGGCGATGCCGGGCCTCGCAAACAGGAAGCCCTGGAACAGGTCCACGCCCAGCGCGCGCAGCGCATGGACCTCTTCCGAGGCCTCGACGCCTTCGGCCACCACGCGGATGCCGAGTTCGCCGCAGGTGCCCACGAAGCCCTTCACGATGCTGAGCCGGACCGCGTCGTTGTGGATGTTGCGCACCAGGCCCATGTCGATCTTCACCACGTCGGGCTGGAAGCCGGCCAGCAGCTCGAAGCCCGCATAGGCGGCGCCGAAGTCGTCGATGGCGGAGGTGAAGCCGTAGTCCTTGTAGGTGCGGAACACCGACGCCAGCGCGGGCAGGTCCGCCACGCGTTCGCCCTCGGTGATCTCGAACATCAGGTGGTCCACCGGAAAGTTGCAGCGCTGCGCGGCCAGCATGGCGGTGTGGAAGCACTCGTCCTGATGCCCCGCCACGTCGTTGGGCAGGATGTTGAGGCTCAGCCGCGACTCCATGCCCAGCGCCGAAGCGGTTTCGATGGCCTTCACGCGGCAGGCCTCGTGGAAGGCGAAGCGCAGCCGCGGGTTCACGCGCGAGAGCACCTCGAAGGCGCCCTCTCCCGAGGTACCGCGCACCAGGGCTTCGTGCGCGAACACTTCGCGCCGCTGGAAATCCACGATCGGCTGGAAAGCCATGACGAACCCGCTGTCGAAGCCGGGAAAGCAGGCATCCGCCGTTGTTCCGATGGTCACTGGAGTGGATCTCGCGGGAAAGGGGACGCGTCGTTCAGGCGGCTTGATAAGTACGTAAATGTAACCCCTTTGTTCACAACCGCCTCCTTTGATCAACCGGCGGGCAGGTCGAGCAGGGCCCAGGCCGGCGCGTGGTCGCTCGCTCCAGGGCGCCCGCGCACCTCGCGGTCCACGTTCGCATCGGCCAGAAAGGGTGCGAGCTCGCGGTTGAGCAGCAGGTGGTCGATGCGCAGGCCCGCATTGCGCGGCCAGCGGTTGCGCCAGTAATCCCAGTAGGTGTAGATCGCCTCGCGGGGGTGGCGCGTGCGGATCGCGTCGGTCCATCCCTGCTTCAGCAGGCGGGCGAAGGCCGCGCGGCTTTCCGGCTGCAGCAGCGCATCGTCCTGCCATGAAGCCGGGTTGTAGATGTCCGCATCGGTGGGCACCACGTTGAAGTCGCCGGCCAGCACCGCCGGCATGCCGCAGCCGTAGAGAAGGCGCGCATGGGCGTTGAGCCGCTCGAACCATTCGAGCTTGTAGTCGAACTTGGGGCCGGGCTGCGGATTGCCGTTGGGCAGGTACAGGCAGCCGACGATCACGCCGTTCACCACCGCTTCGAGATAGCGGCTCTGGCTGTCCTCGGAGTTGCCGTCGAGCCCGCGGCCGGTTTCGATCGGGTCCCTGCCTCGCGCAAGAATGGCCACGCCGTTCCATGCGCGCTGGCCATGGAACAGCACGCCGTAGCCCGCTTCGCGGATGGCCGCGGCCGGAAAATTCTCGTCCGGGGATTTCAGCTCCTGCAGGCAGGCCACGTCCGGGCGGGCTTCGGCCAGCCAGGACAGCACAAGCGCAAGCCGGCTGTTGATGCCATTGACGTTGTAGGTCGCGATCTTCATGCGTGGCCGATCATGGCCCCAAAGCCCACCGGCCCATGTCGGAGAACACGCCCTGCGGACGGTCAGGCGGCCCGCACGCCTTTTTCGTACCAGCCCTGCGACCGGTTGACCACCGAAACCACCAGCAGCATCACCGGCACCTCGATCAGCACGCCCACCACCGTGGCCAGCGCGGCGCCCGACTGGAAGCCGAACAGGCTGATCGCCGTGGCCACCGCGAGCTCGAAGAAATTGCTCGCGCCGATCAGCGCCGACGGGCCGGCCACGCAGTGCGCCACGCCCAGCCTGCGGTTGAGCACGTAGGCCAGCCCCGAGTTCAGGAACACCTGGATCAGGATCGGCACCGCGAGCAGCGCAATCACCAGCGGCTGCCGGATGATGGCTTCGCCCTGGAAGGCGAACAGCAGCACCAGCGTGAGCAGCAGCGCCGAGATCGACCACGGCCCGAGCCGCGCCGCCACCGCCTGGAAGCGGGCCGTGCCCTTCTTGAGCAAGTGCTTGCGCAGCAGCTGCGCAATGACCACCGGCACCACGATGTACAGGCCCACCGAGGTCAAGAGCGTGTCCCAGGGCACCGTGATCGACGACAGCCCGAGCAAGAGCGCAACCACCGGCGCGAAGGCCACCACCATGATCGCGTCGTTGAGCGCCACCTGCGACAGCGTGAAGTACGGGTCGCCCCTGCACAGCTGGCTCCACACAAACACCATCGCCGTGCAGGGCGCCGCCGCCAGCAGGATCAGGCCCGCGATGTAGCTGTCGAGTTGCGTGGGCGCAAGCAGCGGCGCGAACACGTGGCGGATGAAGATCCAGCCCAGCAGCGCCATCGAGAACGGCTTCACGGCCCAGTTGATGAAGAGCGTGACGCCGATGCCGCGCCAGTGCGCCTTCACCTGCCCGAGCGCCGCGAAGTCGATCTTCAGCAGCATCGGGATGATCATCACCCAGATCAGCACGCCCACCGGCACGTTGACCTTGGCCACCTCGAGCGACGCAATGCCGCGGAACACGCCCGGCAGCCACTGGCCCAGCGCAATGCCCGCCACGATGCACAGCGCGACCCACACCGTGAGGTAGCGCTCGAAGAAGCCGATGGCGGGCGGCGCTGCGGGCGGTGCAGCAGTGGCGGTGGCGGCGGGATTCAGCACGACGCGCAAGCCTGCGGCAGGCAAGCCTCGCCCTGGCAGCAGTTTTCGGTGAGATAGCCGATGAGTGCGTTCATCTGCCCGAAGGCCGCGCGGTAGATCAGGTTGCGGCCGCTGCGCTCCTGCGTCACCAGCCCCGAATGGGCCAGCTCCTTCAGGTGGAACGAGAGGCTGGTGGCCGGCACGTCGAGCGCCTCGACCAGCGTGCCGGGCGTGAGCCCCGCGGGGCCCGCCACCACCAGCGCGCGGAACACCTGCAGGCGCACCGGTTGGGCCAGCGCGGCCAGGGATCTCACGATGTCTTGTTCTTCCATATTTCAATAATAGTTGCATAATTGCAAGAATGCAATCGACCCGCCCCTCCATCACCATCTTTCACAACCCCGCGTGCGGCACTTCGCGCAACACGCTGGCGATGATCCGCAACAGCGGCGAAGAGCCCCGCGTCATCGAATACCTGAAGACCCCGCCCAGCCGGGAAACGCTGCGCGAACTGCTCGCCGCCATGGCCATGGCCCCGCGCGCGCTGCTGCGCCGCAAGGGCACGCCGTACGACGAACTCGGGCTCGACGATCCAAAATGGTCGGACGAACAGCTGCTCGACTTCATGCTCGCGCATCCGATCCTCATCAACCGCCCCATCGTGGTCACGCCGATCGGCACGCGCCTGTGCCGGCCTTCGGAAGCGGTGCTCGACATCCTGCCCTCGCCGCAAAAAGGCCCGTTCACCAAGGAAGACGGCGAGCTGGTCATCGATGCGGAGGGCCGCCGTGTCGAACGCGCTGCCTGAGCTTCCGAACATCGACGCCGGGCTGTTCGACCGGCCTTCGCCCGAACGCTTCTCCCATGCGGCACCGGCACGCCACGCACCGCGCTTCCTGCTGCTGTACGGCTCGCTGCGCGAGCGCTCCTACAGCCGGCTGCTGACCGAAGAGGCCGCGCGGCTGCTGCGGGCCATGGGCGGCGAAACGCGCATCTTCGATCCGGCCGGCCTGCCGCTGCCCGACAGCGCGCCCGACGACCATCCCAAGGTGCAGGAGCTGCGCGAGCTCGCGCAATGGGCCGAAGGCATGGTGTGGTGCTCGCCCGAGCGCCACGGCGCCATGACCGGCATCATGAAGGCGCAGATCGACTGGATTCCGCTCAGCATGGGCGCCGTGCGGCCCACGCAGGGCAAGACGCTGGCCGTCATGCAGGTGTCGGGCGGATCGCAGTCGTTCAACGCGGTGAACCAGCTGCGCGTGCTCGGGCGCTGGATGCGCATGCTGACCATCCCCAACCAGTCGTCGGTCGCCAAGGCCTTCCTGGAGTTCGACGACGCGGGGCGGATGAAGCCCTCCGCCTACTACGAGCGAGTGGTCGACGTGATGGAAGAGCTGGTGAAGTTCACCCTGCTCACGCGCGATGCGGCCGCCTACCTTGTCGACCGCTACAGCGAACGCAAGGAAAGCGCCGAGCAGCTCTCCAGGCGGGTGAACCAGCGCGCGATCTGACGCGGTGCCCGAGGCCGTCGTTGGCCCGACAATCGGCGCCCATGAACGCCAAGCCTTCGACGACAACGACCCCGCCGGGTCCAGCGCCGTCCATGCCGCGCCCCATCCGCGTCGCGGCCTCCCTGATCCTCCTGCGCGACGGCGCCGACGGCATGGAAGTGCTGCTGCTGCGCCGCGCCGAGAAGGCCAACGACCAGAACAGCGGCGCCAGCGTCTTTCCGGGCGGCGTGGTCGACGCGCACGACCGCCGCCTGCACCTGATGTGCAAGGGCCTGGACGACGCCGCGGCCAGCGCGCGCCTGGGCCTGCCCGACGGCGGCCTCGACTACTACGCCGCCGCGGTGCGCGAATGCTTCGAGGAAGCGGGCGTCCTGTTTGCAAGCGATGCCGAAGACCGCCTGGTCGAACTCGACGGCCTGCCGCCGAGCCGGCTCGAATCGATGCGGCATGCCGCCGAGCAAGGCACCGATGCGCTGCTGGCCATGTGCGAGGCGCAGGGCTGGCGCCTTGCGATGGACCGGCTGGCCTATTTCAGCCACTGGCTCACGCCGCCCGGCATGCCGCGCCGCTTCGACACCCGCTTCTTCATTGCGCAGATGCCGCCGGCACAGGCCGTGAAGCCCGACGGCCGCGAGACCGTGGCGCACATGTGGCTCAAGCCCGCGGAGGCAGCAGACCCGCGCCGCGGCCTCAAGCTGATGAACGTGACACGGCGCACGCTCGAAGAGCTGGCAGGCTTCGGCAGCGCCGCCGACTGCATGGCGCATGCGCGGGCGCTGACGCGGATCGTGCTGAACATGCCGCGGCTGGCCGACGGGCCTGCGGGCCGCCGCGCGGTGAACATCGACGAAGCCGCCTACGAGGAGATCGGCCACCTCGACCCCGACGGCAAGGGCCATGCGCACTATGCGCTCGAGCCGGGCCTGGTCACGCGGCTGTCGGCGCGCGTCGTGCGCGTGGCGGGCGCAGCGGATTCGCATCACGGCTATTTCGTCGGCGGCGAAGGCGGCCACTGGGCATTGATCGATCCCCTGCCGCACGGCCTTGCGCAGAACGCAGCGCCGGGCCAGGTGAAGTGGCTGCTCTGGACCGCGGCGGGTACGCAGCCCTCGGCCGCGACGCTCGATGCGCTTCGATCCGCATGGCCCGATGCTGCCGTGCTGTGGCCGCAGCCCGGGGACACCCTGCGCCTTGCGGGCGCAATGCTGCACGTCAGTCAAGCGGCCGATCGGGGCGTCCCCGCGCGCCAGTTCCTGCTGGCCGAAGAACGCATGCTGTTCACCGGCTGCGCCGCGGCGCCCGCAGCGCATGCGACCGGCGAGGCCGAATGGATCGCTCCGGCCAGCGGCTTCATCTTCCGCGCGCAGCGCTAGCGCAAGCTCTCACAGCCGGCCGATGGCGGCCTTGAGTTCCTCGAGCGAAGCGGGTTTCGGCAGATGCGCGTTGAAGCCGGCCTCCAGCGCCCGGCGTGCATCGGCGCGGCGGCCGAAGCCGGACATCGCGATCGAAGGCAACTCGCGCGTGGCCGGGCGCCGCCGCCTCGAGCAGTTCCAGCCACCGCTCGTGTAATCCCGTAAGCAGCATCTTGCCGCGGCCGCTGGATGTAGTCTGCGCTGCCACCTCACATGCGAAAGGTTCCTACGCGGCACCTTCGATCGCGATCCGAATCTTTGATGTCGACACCGCGCTGGAAGGAACATCCATGAACGCCTTGGACCTGCTGAACCTGGATGTACTGCTCGCGCGCAGCGTACTGCTGCGCGCCGACTACGTGCAGGTCCAGAGCCGGATCCGCGACTCGTTGTCCCGCCGCAACCGCGATCTCGGCAGCGGCCCCGCGGACGAGGATTTCGACGAACTCATCCACGCCATGAGCCGGTCGCTTTCGGCCGACGCCCGCTATCTCTGCACCCTGTCGTTTGCAGTGCGCGGCATCATCGAACGCGCGAAGGCCACGGCCTGACCGGGCGCCTGGCCCCCGCCTTCTGCACTGAAGGGAAATCGCAAGAATGAAGTCTTCTCGACAACTCAAGACCGACGAGCGTGACAATGCGCGGCTGTTCCGCTGGGGCATCGGCGCGGCCATATTCGTGTTCATCCTGGCGCTGGCCTACAACTTCCTGACGCAGACGCGCGAGGAAGGGCCGGTCAAGCCGTCGACGCCGACGCAGACCCAAAGCGCGCCGCAGACGGCGCCGGCCAACCCGCCGCCGGGCAAATAGCGCATCGGCCGCGGCCGGCCCGGTGCCTACCCGAGCCCGAGCTGCCCGCGCATGGCCCTCGTGCGCTCGATGGCCATGCCCAGCAGCTTCAGCGCCACCTGCGGGTGCTGCTCGCAAAGCCCGCGCATGGCCGCCACGGGAATCAGGTAGACCGACGAAGCCTCGGCCGCCACCAGCGTGTGCTTTGCCTGGTAGCGGTTTTCGCCGAGCGAAGGGCCAAGGAAGAAGTCGTGCTGGCAGATCAGGTCGGTGACGACGTCGGCGCCGCTCGCGCGTCCGTGGCTCACCACCTGGAGCAGCCCGCTCGCCACGCAATAGACCCGGTCGGTCCACTCGCCAGAGGCAAGAACGGTTTCATCGCACTGGTAGGCGCGCAGTTCGCTGGCCTCGTCCAATGCCGTGCGGTCCGCATGCGGCAGATCGGCGACCAGGGTATGCAAATACATGCCCGAATGGTCGCCGAAGGCACTGCAGAGTGCATTCCCATGAATTGGGTATCCGGTGCAGGAAAGCCACGGCGCCGCCTCAAGCCGCGGACTTCACCCTGGCCGCGCGCCGCAGGCATTCGATCAGCTGCTGCGTGCTGGGCGTGCGCCGGCGCCCGCGCATGGTGATGAGGCCCACCGGCGGCAGCTCGATCGGCACCTTCAGCGCCAGCACCTTGAGCATGCCCTGCTGCTGGAAATGCCGCGCCACCGAGCGCGCCATGAAGGCCACCGCATCGCGCTGCTGCAAGAAGCTGATCTGCGCGAGGAACGAGGCCGACTCGATGATGTCCGCCGGCGGATGCACGCCGTCGCGAAAGAACATCTGGTCGAGCTTCACGCGCAACGAGGCCCAGGGCGGCGGCATCACGCAGCGCTCCTTCGCCAGGTCGGCCCAGCCCAGGCGGCGCTTTGCGGCCAGAGGGTGCCCCGGGCGCACCACCGCCTGCATGGGCTCGGCAAGCAGCGCCTCGGTTTCGAGGTCGGGCGCGGCGTAGCCGGGCTCCAGCCGCCCGACGAACAGGTCGAGCTCGCCCAGGCGCAGCTTGGGCAGGAGGCGCGTGAGGTCGCCCTCCTCCACCAGCACCGTGGTCTGCGAGGAGTTGGCCTTGAGCATCTCGACCGCGCGCGCCAGCAGCACCGGCATGGCCACCACCATGGCGCCCACGCTGGTGCGGCCGGCGGCGCCGCTGGCCACGGCGGCGATCTCGTCGCGCGTGCGGTCGTAGTCGGCCAGCACCGAGCGCGCAAAGCGCACCACGCTCTCGCCATAGGGCGTGGGCTCGGTGCCGCGCGTGGAGCGCTCGAACAGCGCCAGGCCGAACATGCGCTCGATTTCCACCAGCGACTTGGACACCGCCGGCTGCGTGACCGACAGGAACTCGGCCGCGCGGCCCAGGTGGCGGAACTGGTCGAGCGCCACCAGCATCTGCAGGTGGCGCAACTTGAGGTTGGAACGCAGGACGCGGTCGATCTGGCTCATCGTGGTGGGTGCGGCGTTTTCCTCTTCATAACCTCCGGGCTATGAAGCGAGTCCGCTATTTCATTGGATTGCAATGATTGTCTACTGAAGAATGCGCCCAGCTTTCTCGAACAACAATCGTCGGAGACATACGCATGACCTTGCATCGCACCCTGCAGCGGCGCCAACTGGTGCTGGGCGGCCTTGGCGCCGCCGCGCTCGCCACCGCCACCGGCCGCGCCTTCGCGGCCGAGTACCCGGAACGCCCCATCACCTTCATCTGCCCGTGGCCCGCCGGCGGCACCGCCGACCGCTCGATGCGCGCCATCTGCCAGATCGCCGCGCGCGAGCTCGGCCAGCCCATTGCGCTGGAGAACCGCGCGGGTGCTTCGGGAATGATCGGCACCAAGGCGCTGGCCTCGGCCCGGCCGGACGGCTACACCATCGGCCAGATCCCCATCTCGGTGACGCGCTTCGCGCAGATCGGCACCGTGCAGATCGATCCGCTCAAGGACCTGAGCTACCTCGCACGCACCTCGGGCCAGACCTTCGGCATCGCGGTGCCGGCCAGCTCGCCCTTCAAGTCGCTGCGCGACATGGTGGCGCAGGCCAAGGCCAAGCCGGGCGTCGTCAGCTACGCGCACGCGGGCGTGGGCGGCGCCACCCACGTGGGCATGGAGCAGTTCGCGCAGGCGGCCGGCGTCAAGTTCAACGCCATTGCCTACAAGGGCGGCTCGGCCGCGCTGCAGGATGTGCTGGGCGAACAGGTCGACATGCTGGCCGACAGCAGCTCCTGGGCGCCGCATGTCGAAAGCGGCAAGCTGCGGCTGCTCGCGACCTGGGGCGAGTCGCGCACGCCGCGCTTCAAGGACACGCCCACGCTCAAGGAACTGGGCTACGACGTGGTGGTGGAAGCACCCAACGGCATCGGCGCGCCGCGCGGCCTGCCGCCCGCGGTGGAAAAGAAGCTGCGCGATGCGTTCCGTGTGGCCGTTGCCAGCGAGGAATTCAAGAAGGTGGCCGACAGCATCGATGCGCCGGTCATGTACCAGGACGGCCCCGAGTACCGCAAGTACGTCGAAGCCGTCTACCGCCAGGAGACCGAGCTGATCCGCAAGCTCAATCTCAAGGAACTGATGGAGAAAGGTTGATGGCCGACAGCCCCCTGCTTCGCCTGCACCCGCACGACAACGTGCTGGTTGCCAAGACGCCCATCGCCCTCGGCGAAACGATTGCCGAGTTCGGCGTGCGGGCGCGCGCGCAGATTCCCGCGGGGCACAAGATCGCGTCGCGCGCCATTGCGGCCGGCGAGCAGGTGAAGAAGTACGACACGGTCATTGGCGTGGCCTCGCGCGATCTGGAGGCGGGGGACTACGTGCACAGCCACAACCTCACGCTGGTCGACTCCTACCGCGACCCGGCCTTCTGCCAGGACCTGCGGCCGGTGGCCTACGTGCCCGAGGCCGAGCGCGCCACCTTCATGGGATTTGTGCGGGCCGACGGCCGCGTGGGCACGCGCAACTTCATCGGCATCTTGTCGTCGGTCAACTGCTCGGCCACTGTCATCAAGCGCATCGCCGCGCACTTCACGCCCGAGCGCCTGGCGGCCTTTCCCAACGTGGACGGCGTGGCCGCCTTCGCGCAGACCAGCGGCTGCGGCATGTCGTCGCCGAGCGAGCACTTCGACGTGCTGCGCCGCACCTTGGCCGGCTATGCGCGCCATCCCAACCTGGCCGGCGTGCTGATCGTGGGCCTGGGCTGCGAGCGCAACCAGGTCGATGCGCTGGTCGACTCGCAGGGCCTGCAGCAGGGCCGCCTGATGCGCACGATGGTCATGCAGGAGGTGGGCGGCACGCGCCAGACCATCGAGGCCGGCATCCGCGCCGTGGAAGAAATGCTGCCCGAGGCCAACGCGGCCGAGCGCACCCGCGTGGGCGCCAACCACCTGAAGATCGGCCTGGAGTGCGGCGGCTCCGACGGCTTCTCGGGCATCACGGCCAACCCGGCATTGGGCGCGGCCATGGACGTGCTGGTGCGCCACGGCGGCACCGCCATTCTTTCGGAAACACCCGAGATCCACGGCGTCGAATTCATGCTCACGCGGCGCGCCGCCACGCCCGAGGTCGGCCAGAAGCTGCTCGACCGGCTGGCCTGGTGGGAGCGCTACACGGCCGGCCAGAACGCGCAGTTCAACGGCGTGGTGGGCCACGGCAACCAGGCCGGCGGGCTGGCGAACATCTTCGAGAAATCGCTCGGCTCGGCCATGAAGGGCGGCACCACGCCGCTGCAGGCCGTGTACGAATACGCCGAGCCGATCGACCAGGCCGGCTTCGTCTTCATGGATTCGCCGGGCTATGACCCGGTGGCCGTGACCGGGCAGATCGCGAGCGGCGCGCAGCTGATCTGCTTCACGACCGGACGCGGCTCGATGTTCGGCAGCAAGCCTGCGCCCACCATCAAGCTGGCCAGCAACACGCCGATGTTCAAGCGCCTCGAGGAGGACATGGACATCAACTGCGGCGTGGTGCTCGACGGCGAACTCTCGGTGCCCGAGCTCGGCCAGCGGATCTTCGAGCAGATCCTGCGCCATGCCTCCGGCGAGCGGACACGCAGCGAAGCGCTGGGCCTGGGCGACCATGAATTCGTGCCGTGGCACCTCGGCATCGTCAGTTGACTTTCTTTTGATACCGACGAACATGCCCCTGACCCTCACCCGCCCCAACCTGCAGCGCACCGCCAACTTCATCGGCGGCGAATGGTGCGCCGCCGCCGGCCGCACGCTCGACGTGACCGACCCCGCCACCGGCGCGCTCATCGCGCAGGTGCCCGACTCCGGCGCCGATGCCGCCCGCGCCGCCGCCGATGCCGCGCACGCCGCCTTCCCCGCCTGGCGCCGCACGCCGGCCAAGCAGCGTGCGCAGATCCTCAAGCGCTGGAACGACCTGGTGCTCGCGCATCAGGAAGACCTCGGCCGCCTGATCTCGCGCGAACAGGGCAAGCCGCTGGCCGAAGGCATCGGCGAGGTCGCCTACGCCGCCAGCTACATCGAATGGTTTGCCGAAGAGGCCACGCGCGCCAACGGCGACGTGATTCCCGCGCCTGTTCCGGGCCGGCGCATGTTCGCCATCAAGGAGCCGGTCGGTGTGGTCGCCGCGATCACGCCGTGGAATTTTCCGGCCGCGATGATCGCGCGCAAGATCGCGCCGGCGCTGGCTGCGGGCTGCACCGTGGTGTGCAAGCCGGCCGAGGACACGCCGCTCACCTCGCTCGCGCTGGTGGCGCTGGCCGCGCAGGCCGGCGTGCCCGCGGGCGTGCTCAACATCGTGACGGCCTCGCGCGAGCGCACGCCCGAGGTGGTCGACGCGTGGCTGGGCGACGCCCGCGTGCGCAAGATCACCTTCACCGGGTCGACGCCGGTCGGCAAGCACCTGGCGCGCCGCTCGGCCGACACGCTCAAGAAGCTGTCGCTCGAACTGGGCGGCAATGCGCCCTTCATCGTGTTCGAGGATGCCGACCTGCACGCCGCGGTCGACGGCCTGATGGCCGCCAAGTTCCGCAACGGCGGCCAGACCTGCGTGTGCCCGAACCGCGTGTTCGTGCACGAGGCCGTGCATGACGAATTTGCCGAGCTGCTCGCGGCGCGCGTTGCATCGCTGCGCGTCGGCCCGGCCAGCGACCCCGCTTCGCAGATCGGCCCGATGATCAATGCACGCGCCATCGAGAAGATCGAGCGCCATGTGCAGGACGCCGTTTCGCGCGGCGCGCGCGTGCTCGCAGGCGGCGCGCGGCTGCCCGCGCTCGGGCCGAACTACTTCGCGCCCACCGTGCTGGTCAACGCCGACGCCACCATGGCCTGCGCCTGCGAAGAAACCTTCGGCCCCGTCGTTCCGCTGACGCGCTTCGCGGATGAAGCCGAGGTCGTGGCCCAGGCCAACGACACGCCCTTCGGCCTGGCCGCCTACTTCTACTCGCGCGACGTGCGCCGCATCTGGCGCGTGGCGGATGCGCTCGAAGCCGGCATCGTCGGCATCAACGAAGGCGCACTGGCCGCAGAGGCCGCGCCCTTCGGCGGCGTGAAGGATTCGGGCTATGGCCGCGAAGGCTCGGTGCACGGCTTGGACGACTACCTGCACACCAAATACGTCTGCCAAGGCCAGCTGGACTGACCCACCCCACACATCCAACGGAAAAGAAAAAACATGCCCGCCCTCAACGCCTTCAAGACAGCCCTGGCCGCCAAACAGCCGCAGATCGGCCTCTGGCTCTCGATGGCCGACCCCTACATGGCCGAGGTGAGCGCCACCGCCGGCTTCGACTGGCTGCTGATCGACGGCGAGCACGCGCCCAACGACCTGCGCTCGACGCTGGCCGCATTGCAGGCCGTGGCGCCCCACCGCGCCCAGCCCGTGGTGCGCGCGGTGCAGGGCGACACGGCGCTCATCAAGCAACTGCTCGACATCGGCGCCAAGAACCTGCTGGTGCCCATGGTCGACACGGCCGAACAGGCCCGCGCGCTGGTGTCGGCCACGCGCTATCCGCCGCTGGGCATCCGCGGCGTCGGCAGCGCCGTGGGCCGCGCCTCGCAGTGGAGTGCACGCACCGACTACCTCGACATCGCCGATGCGGAGGTCTGCCTGCTGGTGCAGGCCGAAACCGTGGCGGCGCTTGCCAACCTGCCGCAGATCTGCGCCGTGGACGGCATCGACGGCGTCTTCATCGGCCCGGCCGACCTGGCCGCGTCGATGGGCCACCGCGGCCGCCCCGGCCATCCGGAGGTGCAGGCCGCCATCGAGGCCGCCATGCGCACCATCGTGGCCTCGGGCAAGGCCGCGGGCACGCTGACCTCCGACCCGAAGCTGGCGCGGCGCTACCTGGAGCTGGGCTGCAGCTTCGTTGCGGTGGGTGTCGACGTGCTGCTGTTCGCAGGCGCGGCCCGCAAGCTCGCGGCCGACTTCAGCGGCGCGCCGCCGGCCGAAGAGCCCGCGCCGCGCGCGGCCTACTGATCGAAGGCTTCGGCGCGAGAGAAAATCCTAGGGCAGGTTCTCGCGGAAGATCACCTGGCTGCGGGTGGTTTCCACGCCGCTGAGCGCCTCGCGCCCGTCGCGCAGGTTGGCAAAGATGCGCACGCAGCTCATCAGCGTGGTGTGCGGGCTCTGCGTGATCACCGCGTCCATGCTGCCGTCGATCAGCAGCGTGCGCGTGTCGGGCGTGAGCCCGTGCCCGATGAACACCACTTTCTGCTCGCGCCCCGCCTCCTTCAGCGCGCGCGCCACGCCGTCGGACGCACCGCCGATGTTGTAGATGCCGCCCATGTCGGGGTACTGCTCCAGCAGCGCGCGGGTCTGCCGGTAGTTCTTGCCGGCGTCGTCCTGCCCTTCGCGCAGGCCCACCACCTCGAGCCGCGGAAACATCTCGTCGATCACGTGCAGGAAGCCGGCCTCGCGCTCTTCATGCGCCTTGTAGCTCAGGCTGCCCGCGATGAGCGCCACCTTTGCCGCACGCGCGCCGATGAAGCGGCCGATGAGGTAGCCCGCGGTGCGGCCGGCCGCGCGGTTGTCCAGCCCCACGAACGCGGCGCGCTCGGAGTTGGACAGGTCCGAGATCAGCGTGACCACCGGCAGTCCGCGCGCCGCCAGCGCCGCCACCGCCTCGCGCACCGCGGGGTGCTCCAGCGCCATCATCGCGATGCCATCGCAACGCTGGCCATGCTTGCGCAACGCGTCCGCCAGCTCGTGCGGATTGAAGCTCTCGATGAACACCGTGCGGCACTGCACGTTGAACGGCGCCCAGTGCTCCTGCGAATAGCCCACCATGTCGCCCAGCATGCGGATGAAGCGGTTGGTGCCGGCCGGCAGCAGGAACACCAGCCTGAGCGGCGGCGGCGCGAGCGCGGCATAGAGCTCGGGGCCCGGCAGGTAGTCGAGCTCGCCCGCGGCCTTGAGCACGCGCTGCACCGTGGCGTCGCGCACGCCGGGGCGGCGGTTGAGCACGCGGTCGACTGTGGCGGTCGACACCTGCGCGGCCCGCGCAATGTCGACCACGCGCGCACGCCGCGCATCGGCAGGAGGTGAAGGGTTATCCCGCATACATCAAAAACCATCAAGATCGAGTTTGACCCGGATCATGCATGCTTTTATCTTCGCTGTGGCTCGAATCCAATGGTGCATCAGATTGCATCAACCGCATTCCGAAGATCCTGGAGACAAAAGACATGACCTCGCTCACTCGCCTGAACCGCCGCGGTGCCTTGCGCACGCTTTCCGCCCTCCCCGCCGCCGGCATCGTGTCGGCCGTGCCGCGCATCGCGCGCGCCGCGGAGTTCTCGTACAAGTACGGCAACAACCTGCCGCTCAGCCATCCGCTGAACATCCGCGCGCAAGAGGCGGCCGACCGCATCGCCAAGGAAAGCAAGGGCCGGGTCGAGATCAAGATCTTCCCCAACAACCAGCTCGGCGGCGACACCGACATGCTGGCGCAGGTGCGCTCGGGCGGCATCGAGTTCTTCACGCCCTCGGCGCTGGTGATTGCCACGCTGGTGCCGGTGGCCGCCATCAACGCGGTGGGCTTTGCGTTCAACGACTACGGCCAGGTGTGGGGCGCCATGGACGGCAAGCTCGGCGCGCATGTGCGCGGCGCCATTGCCAAGTCGCGCCTCTACGCCTTCGAGAAGATGTGGGACAACGGCTTTCGCCAGACCACCAGCAGCAAGGCACCGGTCACCAATGCGAAGGACATGGACGGCCTGAAGATCCGCGTGCCCGTGAGCCCGCTGTCGATTTCGATGTTCAAGGGCCTGGGCGCCGCGCCCGCGAGCCTGCAGTTCAGCGAGGTGTACTCGGCGCTGCAGACCAAGATCGTCGATGCGCAGGAAAACCCGCTCCCCATCATCCAGGTGGCCAAGCTGTTCGAGGTGCAGAAGTTCTGCTCGCTCACCAACCACATCTGGGACGGCTACTGGTTCATTGCCAACGGCCGCGCCTGGGAAGCACTGCCGGACGACCTCAAGACCATCGTCGCGCGCGCCATCAACGACGCCGGCATGCAGCAGCGTGAAGACATCAAGAAGCTCAACGAGTCGGTGGTGGGCGACCTGCAGGCCAAGGGCCTCAGCATCAACCGCCCGGTGGCCGAGAGCTTTCGCGCCAAGCTGCGCGAATCGGGCTTCTATGGCGAGTGGAAGGGTCGCTTCGGCCCCGAGGCGTGGGCGCTGCTCGAAGGCGCCGTCGGCAAGCTGGCCTGAGCGGCCATGGTGCATGAATCCACTTTCGAGGCGGCGCCCCTCCTGCACGGGGACGTGGGCGCCGGGCCGTCCGCCAACGCGCTGAGCGGCATGGCCGGGCGCGCCGACCGCGTGCTGGGCGGCCTGGTCGAGGCCGTTGCCGCGCTGCTGGTGCTGGCCGAGATCTGCGTGCTGTTCGCGGGCGTGGTGTCGCGCTATGTGTTCCATGCGCCGCTGGTGTGGTCGGACGAGCTTGCGTCCATCCTCTTCCTGTGGCTCTCGATGCTGGGCGCGGTGGTGGCGCTTCGGCGCGGCGAGCACATGCGCATGACGGCGCTGCTGCAGAAGGTGACGCCTTCGACGCGCGCCATGCTCGATGCGTTCGCCATCGCGGCGTCGGTCGCGTTTCTCGTGCTCATCATCTGGCCCTCGATCGACTATGCGCACGAGGAGTCGTTCATCGTCACGCCCGCGCTGGAGATCAGCAACGCCTGGCGCGCGGCCGCCATTCCGGCTGGCATCGGCATCATGCTGGTGACGGCGCTGCTGCGCCTCGTGCGCGTGTGCACGGGCCGGCAGATAGCAGTCGCGGTGCTCGGCATGGCAGCGCTGGTGGCGGCCTTCTGGCTGGCGGCGCCGCTCTTTGCCACGCTCGGCAAGTTCAACCTCGTGATCTTCTTCGTGGTGGTGGTGGCGGCCACGGTGCTCTCGGGCGTGCCCATCGCGTTCTCTTTTGCGCTGGCCACCTTCGGCTACCTGGCGCTCACCACGCGCACGCCGCTCCTGGTGATGGTGGGCCGCCTCGACGAAGGCATGTCGCACCTGATCCTGCTCGCGGTGCCGCTCTTCATCTTCCTGGGCGCGCTGATCGAGATGACGGGCATGGCGCGCGCCATGATCCAGTTTCTTGCGAGCCTGCTGGGCCATGTGCGCGGCGGCCTCTCGTATGTGCTGATTGGCGCGATGTACCTGGTGTCGGGCATCTCGGGCTCCAAGATCGCCGACATGGCGGCCATTGCGCCCGTGCTGTTCCCCGAGATGGTCAAGCGCGGCGCCAAGCCCGGCGACCTGGTGGCGCTGCTGTCGGCCACCGGCGCGCAGACCGAGACCATTCCGCCATCGATCGTGCTCATCACCATCGGCTCGGTCACGGGCATTTCGATTGCCGCGCTGTTCACGGGCGGGCTGCTGCCGGCCGTGGTGTTGGGCGCCGCGCTGTGCGTGGTGGTGTGGTGGCGCTACCGGCGCGAAGACCTGAGCGGCGTGCAACGCCACAGCAAGCGCGAGATCGGCAAGCTGCTGATGGTCGCGCTGCCTGCCGTGCTGCTGCCCTTCGTGATCCGCGCCGCCGTGGTCGAGGGCGTGGCCACGGCCACCGAGGTGTCGACCATCGGCATCGTCTACTCGGCCATCGTCGGCCTCTTCGTGTACCGGCAGTTCGACTGGAAGCGGCTCAAGCCGATGCTGGTCGACACGGCCTCGCTCTCGGGCGCGATCATCTTCATTGTCGGCTGCGCCACGGCCATGGCCTGGGGCCTCACGCAGTCGGGCTTCTCGCAGGACCTGGCGCGCGTCATGGGCGCGCTGCCGGGCGGTGCCTACGGCTTCCTGGCCGTGTCGATCGTCGCCTTCATCGTGCTGGGCAGCGTGCTCGAGGGCATTCCGGCCATCGTGCTGTTCGGGCCGCTGCTCTTTCCCATTGCCAAGGCCGCGGGCGTGCACGAGGTGCACTACGCCATGGTCGTGATCTTCGCGATGGGCATCGGCCTGTTCGCGCCGCCCTTCGGCGTGGGCTACTACGGCGCCTGCGCCGTCAGCAAGGTCAGCCCCGACGAAGGCATCAAGCACATCTGGGGCTACATCGCCGCGATGCTGGTGGGCCTCGCGATCGTGGCCGCGTTCCCGTGGTTCTCGACCGGTTTTCTCAAGTTCTGACCACAACAACACACTCACATCAACGGAGCCAACCGCAATGAGTCGATTCCTCGGCGAGATTCGCCAGCTGGGCTATGTCGTGCACGACATCGAGGCCGCCATGGACTACTGGAGCACCACGCTGGGCGTGGGCCCGTGGTTCTACAACCCCAAGGTGCCGATCAAGAACTACCGCTACAACGGCCAGGCGCACGAGCCCCACAACTCGGTGGCGCTGGCCAATTCGGGCTACGTGCAGGTCGAGCTGATCCAGACGCGCAACGACGTGCCCTCGATGTACCGCGACTTCCTCCAGGCCGGCCGCACCGGGCTGCAGCACGTCGCCTACTGGACGGCCGACTACGACGCCGACCTCGCGCGCCTCACCGCGCAGGGCTTCAAGCCCGTGATGAGCGGCGAGGTGGGCGAGCGCGGCCGCTTCATCTACTTCGACACCGAGTACCACCCGGGCACGGTGATCGAGCTGTCCGAAGTGGCGGGGCCCAAGGGCAAGATGTTCGACCTGATCCGCAGCGCCTCCGAAGGCTGGGACGGCAGCGAGCCGGTGCGGCCCTTTCCTGACCTGAGCAAGCTGTGACCGTGGCCGAACGCATCCGCGCGCGCTACCTCATCGAGACGCCGCTCGACCCGGCCGCCGTGGCCGAGGTGATGGCCGGCGAACAATCGTGCGGCACCTTCACGCGCGTGGAGGGCGAGACCGACGCACTGCGCGAACGTGCGCGCGCCACGGTCGAGGCGATCACCGAGCTTGCGCCGGCCGAGGCGCCGAGCCTGCCCAACGCACTGCTGGAGCGCAAAGGCACGCGCGGCCCGTGGCGCCGTGCGCACATCGACATCTCGTTTCCCGTGGCGAACATCGGCGCCAACCTGCCGACGCTCGCGGCCACCGTGTCGGGCAACCTCTACGACCTGGGCGAAGTCACGGGCCTGCGGCTCGAATCGCTGCAGCTGCCGGCCGCGTACCGCGCGCAGTTCGAAATGCCGCGCGCCGGCATCTCGGGCACGCGGCGCATCACCGGCGTGGCAAGCGGCGCGCTGGTCGGCACCATCATCAAGCCCAACGTGGGCCTGTCCGCCGGCGAGACCGCCGAGCTGGTCGCCAGGCTCTGCGCCGCCGGCGTCGACTTCATCAAGGACGACGAGGTCTGCGCCAACCCCGCGCACGCCCCGCTCGCCGAGCGCGTGCCCGCCGTGATGGCCGTGGTGCGCGCCCACCAGCAGCGCACCGGCAAGCACGTGATGGTGGCCTTCAACATCACCGACGAAACCGATGCGATGAAGCGCCACGCCGACCTCGTCGAGCGCGAAGGCGGATCGTGCGTCATGGCCAGCCTCAACTGGTGCGGCCATTCGGGCATGCAGACGCTGCGCCGCCACACCGGCCTGGCGCTGCACGGCCACCGCAACGGCTATGGCGCGCTGTCACGCCATCCGCTCCTGGGCATTTCGTTCCAGGCCTACCAAACGCTCTGGCGGCTCGCGGGCGTCGACCACATGCACGTGCACGGCCTGCAGGGCAAGTTCTCGCAGCCCGAAAGCGAAGTCATCGAATCGGCGCGCGATTGCTTCACGCCGCTGACCGATGCCGCGGACGATCGCGTGATGCCGGCCTTCTCGTCCGGCCAGTGGGCCGGCACCGTGCCCGCCACCTGGGCCGCCATCGGCAGCGACGACCTGCTCTTCATGGCCGGCGGTGGCATCCTCGCGCATCCCGATGGCGCGGCGGCCGGCGTCACCAGCATCCGCCAGGCCTGGTCGGCCGCGCGCGCCGGCACCGCGCTGCAGGAAGCCGCCCGCAGCGCGCCCGAGCTGGCGCGCGCGCTGGCCTTCTTCGGCAAGCCGTGATGCCGGCCACGCAAGCGCCGGCCATCGTCTACTACGGCGACGACTTCACCGGCGCCACCGATACCCTCGGCACCGCCGCGCGCGCGGGCCTGCGTGCCCTGCTCTTCCTGAAGACGCCCGACGCGGCGCGGCTCGCGCAGGCCGGGCCACTCGACGTGCTGGGCATCGCGGGCGCCGCGCGCGCCATGGCGCCCGAAGCCATGCAGGCCGAGCTGGCCCCGGTCGCCGCACTGTTCGGCTCGCTGGGCGCGCGCGTGCTGCACTACAAGACCTGCTCCACCTTCGACAGCGCGCCGCACATCGGCTCCATCGGCGCGGCCATGCGTGCGCTGCGCGGCGCCGTCGAACAGCCCTGGACCGCGATCGTCGGCGGCCAGCCCAACATCGGCCGGCACTGCCTGTTCGGCAACCTGTTCGCCGCGGCCGGCGCGGGCGGCGAGGTGTTCCGCATCGACCGCCACCCGACGATGAGCCGGCATCCGGTCACGCCGATGCATGAGGCGGACCTGAGGCTGCACCTGGCCAAGCAGGGCCTGGCCGGCGTGCGCTCCATTCCTTTCACGGCCGCGTCGCAGGGACCGGTGGCGCTCGGCGAGGCACTCCAACGCGCGCTGCGCACGGACGCCGGCAACACCACCGAAGCCGTGCTGTTCGATGTGGCCGATGCGCCGCAGCTCGCCGCCATCGGCCAGGTGCTGTGGGCCGAAGCCCGGCGCGCCACGCTGCTGGCCGTGGGCCCGAGCAGCGTGGTCGATGCGCTGGCCGGCGTACTTGGCACGCGAGCCGATGCGCAAGCGGACCCACGCCGTACGGGCCCAGCGCGCGGCCCCGTGCTGGTGCTTGCCGGCAGCCTCTCGCCCGTCACCGCGCGCCAGGTGGCGGCCGCACGCTCATTCGACACCGTGTGGCTCGACGCGCCGCGCCTTGCGCAGCGCGACGCGGCCACGCTGGAGCGGCATGCGCGCGAGATCGCGCAGGGCCTCGCCCGCGGCCGCAACGTGCTGGCCTGCACCCGGCCCGCCGAAGAGGCGCCCCCCGAGGCCGACAACGAGGTCGATGCCCAGGCGCTCTCGCGCGCCGGCGGCGACCTGCTCGCCAGGGTGCTGGCCATGGCGCCGCTGCAACGCGTCGGCATTGCCGGCGGCGACACCTCGAGCCACGCCGTGCAGGCGCTCGACGCCTGGGGCCTCTCTTACGTGGCCGACATGGGCGCCGGCGCGTCGCTGTGCCGCGTGCACAGCGACGATGTCGCGCTCGACGGCATGGAGATCATGCTCAAGGGCGGCCAGATGGGCTCGGAGGATGTGTTCGAGCGGCTGGTGCATGGCGATGCGGGCAGCGCCGTCTCGTCACGCAATTCTTGAAACAAAACAATTCAATGGTAATAACCGATTTACAGCAACCAAGTTGCAATTGTCAAACATTTTGAAATTGCAGAGCAAAAGTTCTAATTCCGGGCTAAGTTTCTGCCTGTCACGCCAAAACAGCCTCGGTACAGCTGCCCGCCGCCTGCCCCGCCTCCCCTGTTTTAGGTACCTGTTTCCCTCTGTGCAGTGGTAAGATCGGCCCGTTGACTAGGGTAACAATGCGCAATCGCCGGTTACTATCGGTTGTCGACGCTGTCGCTCACTTCCAAGCTTCATCCGAACGGGGAAAAACTCAATGAAACATAGTCACCTGATCGCAGCCATGGCTCTTGCAGCCCTGGCCTCTGCGCCGGCCCTTGCACAACAACTGCCTGTGCCCCCGACAACCGCCGCTGATGCCGTGCGCGCAGCCGGCGGTGGCGGCCTGACCACCCAGCAAATCGGTGCGGCAGCTGGTGGCGGCGTGCTGTTGGCAGCGGCTCTCGGCGGTGGTGGCGGCGGCGGTGGTGGCGGCTTCATCATCCCCGGTGGCCCTGGCGGCACTGGCACCACCGGTACCACCGGCACCAGGTAATGATCGGAGCCCTCCGCAAGGGGGGGTTCCCAGCGAGATTCCAAAGCACCGCCAGCGCGGTGCGAAAACTAGGATGTTGCGTACTCGCATCATCCTTTTTTTTGGGCGGATGCTCCTCGGGCTCCTCGGCAATGCTTGCCACGGCCCGGCACCTCTATAACAACAACGCCTCGCCGTCGGACTCCCACACATTCCGTCCGGAATTCAGCTATTTGCGTGCCACCTTCGAAGGCCGCACCGTGTTTCTTGTGCTCGGATACGTCGACCCCCATCCCGAAGGTCCTACAGAGGTCTGGTACAGCGCCTCGGGTGAAACGGTGCGCCTGCGCCACGGGCGCCTGGTGGCCACCGCCGGCCTCACGACCGACTGGCGCGCCGTGCGCCTTGTGAATGCGCCCGCCTGGCCCTCTGCCACCGCCGCCGAAAGCACGACGACAGCAACAACACGCTTCCAGCGCGAGCGCGACATGATGCCCGGCTACCGCTCCGGCATACGCGACGACATCGAGCAGCGGCAAATCGCGCCGCCCACCGACAGCATGCTCGCCGGCCGGCCCGCGAGCTCGCTGCGCTGGATCGAGGAGCGCAGCAGCACGCGCCCGGCCTCCGCATCGCTGCCGCCGGCCCGCTTCGGCCTTGCCCAAGTGGGCGACAAGCTCGAGGCGGTGTATTCCGAGCAGTGCCTTTCCCGTGATCTGTGCTTGAGCTTCGAGCGGTGGAATCCCTCTGTGCCAGCCAACGTTGCCTCGACAAGCGCAGCTGGTTCATGAGCCCCCCGCCCCCGCCCGGCCCCATCACCAACCCCTTCCGCCTCAGCCTACTGGCCGCAGCGATCGTGTTGATGACTCCCTCCGCCCATGCCGCAGCCACCGACCGCCCTGTTGGCGACGCTGCGCAAGTGCGCCCGGGCGAGCGGCTCAGCGACTGGCTCTTGCGCCAACCCGAGGATGCGGCCGGCCCCGGCCTTGCATGGCAGGTGCCGCAGGAACTGCTCGCGCAGCAGTATCTGAAAGAGTCGCTGCTGGTGCGGGTGGAAGCGGCCGTTCGATCGGCCTCGCCTGAAGAACGGGCTTCGCGCGAGCAGCTCTTGTCCGTGCTGCAGAGCCTGCCGGCCACCGGCCGCGTGGCGCTGGGCATTGTCGATCCGCGCTGGCTGCAGGCGAATCCCGGGCAAGACCCGGTGCTGCGCGAAGGCCAGCGGCTCGCGGTGCCGCCCGCCCCGCTGCGCTCGGTGACCGTGGTGCAGCCCGACGGCAGCTTTTGCCAGGTGGCGCACGAAGGCGGCCGCTCGGTGCTCGACTACCTGGGCGCCTGCGGCCTGGGCAGCGGCGCCGACTGGGCCTGGATCGCGCAGCCCGACGGCCGCACCGCGCGCGCAGGCATTGGCGCCTGGAATGCCGAGCCCGCCGACGAACCCGCGCCCGGCGCCTGGATCTGGGCCCCGCCGCGCCGCATGGCCGCCCTGGCGGACCTGTCGGAAGGCCTCATCAAGTTCCTTGCCGTGCAAGGCCCGTCGCCGCAGGAACCCACCACCACCGCTCCCCCGACCGCCAACGCGCCCGTGTTCGCCGCGCCCACCGTCGCCGCCACGCTGCCCGAGGCCGTGGCCTCGCAGCCGCGCCCGCTCGACATCAGCGGCAACGACTGGGGCGAAACCGGCCTGCTGCAAACGCCATCGGCCCGCATGGGCGTGGCCGGCGACACGCGCGCATCGCTCACGTCGATCTGGCCCTATACGCGGCTGAACGTGATGTTCCAGCCCCTCGACTGGATGGAGGGGGGCTTTCGCTACACCTCCATTTCCAATCGCACCTACGGAGTCAGCACCACCGGCCAGTCGAACAAGGACAAGAGCATCGACATCAAGCTGCGGCTGCTCAAGGAAACCGCCTTCGTGCCCGAGCTTGCACTGGGCTTTCGCGACCTGGGCGGTACCGGCCTGTTCTCCGGCGAGTACCTGGTGGCAAGCAAGCGCTGGTACGACCTCGACTTCAGCCTTGGCATCGGCTGGGGCTACCTGGGCGCGAGCGGCAACATCAGCAACCCCTTCAAGCTGCTGGGCAGCCGCTTCGACACCCGCGGCAACTCGAGCACCAGCCCAGGCAGGTTCGGCTCCTACTTTCGTGGCCCGGCCGCCCTCTTTGGCGGCGTGCAGTGGCGCACGCCGTGGGACCCGCTCACGCTCAAGCTCGAATACGAAGGCAACGACTACCAAAGCGAGCCGCAGAACAACAACCAGCGCCAGCGCTCGCCCATCAACATCGGCCTGGCTTACCAGGTGTCACCCAAGGTCACGCTGTCTGCCGGCTTCGAGCGCGGGGACAAGTTCATGATTGGCCTCACGCTGTCGAGCAACCTGGCCGCGTCGCAGTCGCCCAAGCCGCTCGACCGACCGCTGCCGGAATTCAGGCCAGAGGCGGCCCCGCGCTCCCCCGGCTGGGCCACCACCGCGGCCGAGATCGAGGCGCAGACCGAATGGACCGTCGAGCGCATTGCACCCAAGGACGACGTGCTGCATGTGTGGGTGACCGACAGCAACACCGTCTACCGCACCGCGCGCGTCGAAAAAGCCATTGCGGTGCTTCACCACGATGCGCCCGACGCCATCAAGAGCTTTGTCTTTCACTACGCCGAGCGCGGCCTTGCCGTGCATGCGCAAGCCGTCGAACGCGCCGAATGGGTGGCTGCGCGCATCCAGGCCCTGCCGCCGCATGCCGCACGCGCCGTTTCCAAGCGCGACTACGAACCCGAGCTGGCCCGCCCCGACGACACGCGCAGCAGCCCCGCTCAGAACACCGCCGCCATCGAGGCCGCCGCCTCTGAAACAAACGCCCCCTGGGTGCGCCCGCGCGACAAGTTCACCTTTGGCATTGCGCCCAGCTATGGCCAGATCGTCGGCGGGCCCGACGCCTTCCTGCTCTACCAGCTTGGCATCCAGGCCACTGCCGAATACCGCTTTACCCAGCGCACCTGGCTCAGCGGCGCGGTCAACCTGCGGCTGGCCGACAACTACGACAAGTTCACCTACACCGCGCCCAGCAACCTGCCGCGCGTGCGCACCTACCAGCGCGAGTACGTCACCTCCAGCCGCTTCACCATTCCGTCGCTGCAGCTCACGCATGTGGGGCAACTGTCGAGCAACCACTACTACAGCATGTATGGCGGCCTGCTCGAATCCATGTTTGCCGGCGTGGGCGCCGAATGGCTGTACCGGCCCGCGCGCTCGCCGGTGGCCTTTGGCGTGGACATCAACCGCGTGCGCCAGCGCGACTTCAACCAGGACTTTGGCCTGCGCGACTACAAAGTGACCACCGGCCACGCCACCCTTTACTGGGACACCGGCTGGAACGGCGTCATGGCCAAGATCAGCGCGGGCCAGTACCTTGCGGGCGACCGCGGCGTGACGCTCGAAGTCATCCGCCGCTTCGAGAACGGCTTTGTGCTGGGAGCCTACGCCACCAAGACCAATGTCTCGTCAAGGCAGTTTGGCGAAGGCGACTTCGACAAGGGCATCTATCTTTCGATTCCGCTCGACGCGCTGCTGCCGCGGTCCAGCAAGTTTGCACTGGGCTTTGCATGGTCGCCGCTCACGCGCGACGGCGGCGCGCGCCTGGCCCGCAGCAACACCCTTTATGAACTGACCTCCGTGCGCGACCAGGGCGCATTCAACTTTGCGGCCCCGCCAGACAACAAGCCGCGTGCCGGAGACAACCTCTTGAATTTCGATCGCAGCCCATGAGCGCTTTTTCCTTCAAAGAAAGGCGGACCCGTTGAAATCCGTTCTTGTCGTTTGCATCGGCAACATCTGCCGAAGCCCGATGGCGCATGTCCTTCTGGCCGATGCGCTGCCAGAAATCACCGTTTCGTCAGCCGGCACGGGTGCGTTGATAGGCCACCCCGCAGACCCTATCGCCCAAGAGCTGATGGCCGCGCGCGGCCTTGACCTGAGCGCCCACCGCGCGCGCCAGATCACCCAGCCCATGTGCGTGCAGGCCGACCTGATCCTCACCATGGACGACGGGCAGCGCCGCCACATCGAAAACAACTACCCGCTCACGCGCGGCAGGGTCTTTCGGCTGGCCGAAACGGCCAAGCTGAACATCCCCGATCCCTACCGCATGGGCCAGGAAGCCTTCGAGCACGCACTTCAACTCATCGACGCCGGCGTCAAGACATGGGCCGAACGGATTCGGCAATTCAAATGAACACTCCTGCTGTGACTACTTCCAATGCTGCGCGCGTGGGTCAGCCAACCACAAGCGCAGACGACGACGGCGAGATTCCCCTGTCCGAGTGGATCGACATATTGATCGACCGCAAATGGCTGGTTGCGGCTGTCACCGCGCTTGCACTGGTGCTCGGCGCGGCTTATGCGCTGCTCTCCACCCCGGTTTACCAGTCCAACCTGCTGGTCCAAGTCGAGGACGCCGCACCCGATGCGAAGGGGTTCCTCGGTGAAACCTCCAGTCTCTTCGACGTGAAGACGCCTGCTACTGGCGAAATCGAGGTCATCCGCTCGCGGATGGTGCTAGGTGCGGCAGTGAATCAGACACGCGTCTACATCGACGCTAAGCCGCGCTACCTACCAATAATTGGCCCTTGGTTAGCGCGACGGGCCGCTGGGCTGTCGGAGCCCGGCTTCCTTGGGTTCGGCGGCTATGTCAACGGCAAGGAAAACATTGGAGTCGCACGCTTCGACGTGCCACCGGAATTTGAAGACGAGGCGCCCTTCCTGGTCACTGCACAGGGCGAAGGCAAATACACGTTGACGCATGAAGCGCTGGACCAACAGCTGAGCGGGACCGTCGGGCAGCCGCTGCACCATGTGCTCGAAGATGGCACCATCGATCTGCTGATCGACAAGCTCGATGGGAAGCCCGGTGCGCAATTCGTCGTTTGGCGTGCCTCTCAGTTGCGCACCATCGAAGATCTGCAGAAGCGTCTGCAACTCAGCGAGCAAGGTCGGCAATCGAACGTCATCAGCGCGGCGCTGGAAGACAGCGACCGCGACCGGCTTTCTCGCATTCTCAATGCCATTGGCGAGCAGTACGTACAACAGAACGTGGAACGCAAAGCGGCCGAAGCACAAAAAACATTGCAGTTCCTCGACGAACAATTGCCTGAGTTCAAGCGACAACTAGAGGCTTCCGAAGATGCCTACACGCGCTTTCGCAACAAGAACGGCACCGTAGCGTTTGACGAAGAAGCTAAGGGCGTGCTGGCTCAGACCATCGAGCTGCAGACCAAGCTTCTTGAAACCCAGCAGAAGCGTCGAGAACTCGCCGCACGCTTTACCGACAGCAACACGCGCGTAAAAACCATTGATGGGCAGATAGCGGCCATCGAAAAGGAGATCGGCGGACTGAATGCTCGCGTGAGCCGCATGCCCACGATGCAGCAAGATGCTCTGCGCTTGGAGCGCGATGTGCGAGTCAACAGTGGGCTGTACCAGTCGCTGCAGAACAATGCACTGCAATTGCGGCTGGTGAAGGAAGGCAAAACCGGCAACGTGCGTTTGCTCGACAAAGCAGTCAAACCCAAACAGCCAGTCAAGCCGCAGAAGCCTTTGATCCTCGCGCTGGCACTGGTGTTCGGACTTCTGGCCGGGGCGGTTGTGGCTATTGCGCGGAGTCAATTCTTTTCCGGTATCCGAGATCCGCAAGAAATCGAAGCGCACACCGGCCTAGCCGTTTATTCAGTTGTTCCCTTCACCGCCGAACAAATCACGCTCGACCAAAGCGTCGCAGCCGGCGCCAAGGGTATCCAATTGTTGGCAGTAACCCACCCTGACAGCCCACCCGTTGAGGCGCTGCGCAGCCTGCGCATCGCGCTGCAGTTCGCCACGCTCGAAGCCGGCAACAACCGGGTGCTCATCACGGGTGCAACGCCAGGCATTGGCAAGAGTTTTGTTTCAGGCAACTTCGCGGCCATCATGGCGCATGCCGGCAAGCGCGTGTTGCTGATCGACGCCGATATGCGCAAGGGCCACCTGAACAAGCAGTTTGGCCTGCCGCGTGATGGCGGCCTTTCAGAGCTGCTGGCTGGCGAGCTTTCGGCACAGCAAGCCATCCGCGCGCAGGTGCTGCCCAACCTCGACGTGCTGACCACCGGCAAACTGCCTACCAATCCGGCCGACATGCTGATGTCGGAAAGTTTTGTGCGAATGCTGGACGTGCTGTCCGCTCAGTACGAACTGGTGATCATCGATACGCCGCCAGTGCTGGTGGCTGCCGACACCGCCGCAGTGGCACCCTACATGGGCGCAGTGTTGCTGGTAGCCCGGGCCGATCAAACCCAACTTGGCGAACTCAACGAAAGCGCCAAGCGCCTCGCACATGCGGGCAAAGCGGTCAGCGGCGTGATCTTCAACGGCATCGACCTGACGCGGCGCCACTACGGCAGCCATGGCTACCGCTACGGTGGCTACAGGTACACCACGTACAAGTACAACGAATAGGCCCGCGCTTCGGGCGGGCGCGGCGCTGGGGCATGCCCCGGCGCCGCAACAAGAGATCAGACGGAAGCGAGCACCGGCGGGGGCACCGCAACGCCGGAGGCGACGGAATCAGGTGCAACCGATACCGGGGCGGGCAGCAGGTCATTCTGGCGTTCAAGCTCCATATACACCCAGTCGACCACCTCTGCGTGCGGGCGGTAGCCACCCAAAAGCTGCTGCAGCTTGCACTTGATTGCAGGCACGTCGTTGAGCTCCAGCAGCGCACCCAGCTCATCGATCTGCCGGGTCAGCTCTTGCCAAGGCGGGCATGCCTCGTGCGCCTTCATCACGCGCGGATGGGCGGTGGGCATCGCGTTGTCGCCAATCAGCAGCTCTTCATAAAGCTTTTCACCGGGCCGCAGCCCGGTGATCAGCAGCTCGATGTCGCCTTCGGGGTTTTGCGCATCGCACACCGTGCGGCCTGACAGTTCCACCAGGCGGCGCGCCAGGTCGATGATGCGCACGGGCTCGCCCATCTCCAGCACAAACACGTCTCCGCCCTCGGCCATGGCACCGGCCTGGATCACCAGTTGTGCCGCTTCAGGAATGGTCATGAAGTAGCGTGTGATGTCTTCGTGCGTGAGCGTGATCGGCCCACCCGCTTCGATCTGCTGGCGGAACAGCGGCACTACCGAGCCGCTGGAGCCCAGCACATTGCCAAAGCGCACCATCGAGAAGCAGGTGCTCGGGTTCTGCTGCGCCAGGCCCTGCAGCGTCATTTCGGCCAGGCGTTTGCTGGCGCCCATGATGTTGGTCGGCCGCACCGCCTTGTCGGTGCTCACCAGCACAAACTGGCCCACGCCATGGTCACGCGCCGCCAAGGCCGCGGTGAGCGTGCCCAGCGTGTTGTTGATCAAGCCTTCCACCGGGTTGTGCTCCACCAGCGGCACATGCTTGTAGGCCGCCGCGTGGTAGACCGTGTGGGGCCGCCACACGCCCATGATCTGGCGCATGCGCGCCCCATCGCACACAGAGGCCAGCAGCGGCACCACGTTCAGCGCAGGCGCCTTTTGATCCAGCTCACGGTGAATGGCATACAGCGCGTATTCGCTCCATTCCACCAGCAGCAGCACCGAGGGCTTCAGCTGTGCAATCTGGCGGCACAGCTCGCTGCCAATGGAGCCCCCTGCACCGGTCACCAGCACCACCTTGCCGCGCACATGGCGATGCAGCAGGTCTTCGACCGGCGCCACCGGGTCGCGGCCCAGCAGGTCTTCGATATCGACCTCCATCAGGTCCTTGACCTGTACCCGGCCCTGCGCCAGGTCAGCCATGCCGGGGAGTGTGCGCACGTGCAGGTGCAGCGACAACAGCTCGTTCAGAATTTGTGCCCGGCGCCCTTGCGAGACCGACGGCAACGCCAGCAGCACATCTGTAATGCCCTGCGTGACGGCGTTGGCCTTGAGCCAGGATGCCGCGTAAATGGGCAGCCCATTGAGGGTGCGGCCCTGCAGATGCGGCGAGTCGTCGACAAAGCTATGCACCACCATCTCAGGGCTGTGCGCCAGCGCCGCAGCCAACTGGCGCCCGGCCTTGCCGGCACCGTAGATCACCACCTGCGGCAGCGTCTTGCTACGCAACAGCTGCGAATACAAGCCGCCCAGCCAGTAGCGTGCAGCCAGCCGCGAAGCGCCCACGGTGAACAGCAGCAGCGCAGGCACCAACACGCCCACCGTGCGCGGAATGCCCTCCACGCCGACCAAGGTGAACATCATGACGTAGCCCACGCTGAACAAGGAGCAGGCGCGCCCGACCGCCATCAACGCCGCACTGCCGGCGTACCGGAAAATTGCTCGGTAAAGGCCCGTGATCACGAACAGCGGCAGCGCCAACATGATCGCGCCCGCTACCGCCAGCCAGTGCACGCCCGCCAGTTCTACCCACCTGTCGTAACGCAGGCTGAGTGCCATCCACACGCACAGCACACACAGGCCGGCGTCCACCGACAAAGCCAACACCCGCTTCAAGGGTCGTGGCATTGCCAACACAGGCTGGGCCAGACGATCGATCATGTGGATTCCCTCGACAAGTTCTTATCGCTACGCCGGCGCTCCAGCAAGAACGCCAAGCCCGCGCCCAGCAGCAGCCCCACCCAATCCGCCAGCAGATCGGTAGCCTCGGCAACGCGATCAGGCGTCAACGATTGCAGCAGTTCGATGAGCCCGCCATAGGCCAGCAATGTGGTCAAGACGATGGCCGTGCGCCCGGGCCAAGCCAACTGGCCCAGCAGCCCCAGCACCGCAAAGCCCAAGGCGTGATTGCTTTTGTCCCAGCCAGTCGAAGGCAAGGCAGAAGCTACCGAGGACGGGGCCAGGCTCAACACCAGCAGCGCGAGCATTGCCAGAGCCAGCAGCCAGCTCCACACCGCGGCACCGGGCCGCGGCCACCAACTGGGTGCCGCATGGAAGTTCATGTGGCGCTCGCTTCTTTCAGCACTTGCCCAATGGCCGCGCAGCTCGCGTCCATTTCCGCTGCTGTGAGCGTTGGATGCACCAGGAACATGACGCTGGTTTCACCCAGCGCACGCGCCACCGGCAAGCGCTCCGCCGGCCGCCAGCCGGTGCCATCGAAAGCCTTCTCCAGGTACACCTCCGAGCAGGATCCCTGATAGCAGGGCACGCCCAGCGCCTGGACAGCATTCACGATACGGTCACGGTTCCAGCCGGGCGCCAGCCGCTCGGGCTCAACGTAGGCATAGCACTTGTAGTGCGCATGCACGCTGCCTTCGGGCAGAGTCGGCACGCGCACCGCCGCGTGCGGGCGGCAGGCCGCCCACAGCGCTTCTGCATGGCGCGTGCGCAGCGCGGTCCAGTCGGCCATGCGGCGCAACTGAATGCGGCCGATCACGGCCTGCATCTCCAGCATGCGCCAGTTGGTGCCGAAGCTTTCATGCAGCCAACGGAAGCCGGGCGGATGCTCGCGCTTGAACACCGCATCGTGGCTCTTGCCGTGGTCCTTGAATTCCCACATGGCGCGCCAGAGCGATTCGTCATTGGTGGTGACCATGCCGCCCTCTCCGCCCGTGGTCATGATCTTGTCCTGGCAGAAAGACCAGGCGCCCACATGTCCGATGGAGCCGACCGCCCGACCCTTGTAGCGCGAGCCATGTGCCTGTGCGCAGTCTTCGATGACCTTGAACCCATGCTGTTCGGCCAGCGCCATGATCGGATCCATGTCGCAAGGCCAACCGCCCAGGTGCACGCAGATCACTGCGCGGGTGCGCGGCGTGAGCACCCGCGCAATGGTGGCCGCTGAGAGATTGCCGCTGTCGGCCTCGACATCCGCGAATACCGGCGTAGCACCCGCGTTGACCACGCAAGAAACGCTTGCCACGAAGGTGCGCGGCGTCACCACCACTTCGTCGCCTGGACCAAGGCCCAGTGCCTTCAGCGCAACATCCAGTGCCAACGTGCCATTGGCCAGCGCCACCGCATGCGTCGTGCCTGTCCACAAGGCAAACTCCTTTTCGAACTCGCGGCATTCCTGACCGGTCCAGTAGTTGACCTTGTTGGAGAGCAGCACGCGCTGCACGGCTTCAGCCTCTTCGGCGGTGAAACTGGGCCAGGGAGAGAACGAGGTATTCAGCACAATCAACCTTTGGGAGAAAAGGGACGGGCGGGGTTGCCCACCACGGTGGCGCCGGCCGGCACATCACGCGTGACCACGGCGCCCATGCCCACCACGGCACCGCGCCCGATGACCAATGGCTTGCCCGGACGGCCCTGCTTGATGACCGCACCCGAACCGATGTATGCGTGGTCTTCGATGACCACATTGCCGTTGCACTTGGCGCCCGGCGCAAAGGTGACAAAGTCGCCAATCACGCAGTCATGCTCGACGTAGCTGTAAAGGTTGGCGTGGAAATGCCGGCCGATGCGGATGTTGGAGGTGAGCGTGACGAAGGGGCTCAGGGCCGCGCCCTCCCCAAGTTCCACGTCGTCCATGCGCACGACGTTGCTCGCGCTCACCGTCCAGGCGCGCACGCCATCCGCCTTGCAGCGCTCAGCCAATTGTTCGCGCACCTTGCTGTTGGCAATGGCCAGAACGACATGGCGCTCGCTCGCTTCTTGCTGCAGGAATTCCGCATAGCGCAGCACCCGCTGACCATTGACCACAGGTTCAGCGGGTTGGTCATCTATGAAAACAAGCCGCGTACCAGCAATGCATTGCCCTGCCAGTTGCGCACGCGCCAGCGGCATCACGCCACGGCCGCAGCCGCTGGCACCGTAGACCGCAAACAAGGGTTGCGTCATGACCCACCTCCGCGCGAGGTAGCGGCAGAAGAGCCGGTGAAACGCGGCATGGTCGCCTCGCCCGCCGCAGAGATCCCGTCGCGTACCAGCACCTTACGCACCGTGAGCCACAAGATCTTGATGTCGAGCCACAGCGTGCGGTTGTCGACGTACCAGACGTCGAGCTTGAATTTTTCTTCCCAGCTAAGTGCATTACGGCCGTTGACCTGCGCCCAGCCAGTGATGCCCGGGCGCACTTCATGGCGACGCGCTTGCTCGGTCGAGTACAACGGCAGGTACTCCACCAACAATGGACGCGGCCCCACTAGGCTCATCTCGCCTTTGAGTACGTTCCAAAGTTCGGGCAGTTCA
Source organism: Variovorax sp. V116 (assembly GCF_041154435.1). Classification (NCBI taxonomy): domain Bacteria; kingdom Pseudomonadati; phylum Pseudomonadota; class Betaproteobacteria; order Burkholderiales; family Comamonadaceae; genus Variovorax; species Variovorax sp. V116. Next base: position 2,091,788 of record NZ_AP028661.1, on the reverse strand, counting down.
TCCAAGCTACTAGCTCGCAAAAACCGGCCAAAGCGAGTGAGCCTCTGCACATCCGGCAACAATTGCCCATTGAGCCCTCGCGTATCCGTCATTGAACGGAACTTGATTACCTGAAAAGGCTCGCCATGCAGCCCCGGCCGAACTTGGCGAAAGAGCGCTGGACTACCGAGCTTGCGGTAGACCAGGCAAGCAAGCAGCAACAACGGAACAACCAGTACGCAGAGGGCGGTAAGGGATACCAGCACATCCACGACCCGCTTCATAGCGCGCTCCCTTCAGGTGCCAAGCGATAACCAGAAGGGTTGTTTTGCTGCCACCGCCACGCGTCCGCCACCATCTCCGCCAAGCCACGCTCGGCCTTCCAGCCCAAGTCGCGCAATGCCTTGCTCGGATCGGCCCAGCATTGCGCCACATCCCCTTCCCGCCGCGGTGCTATTTCGTAGGCAGTGGCGCGCCCACTTGCACGCTCGAAGGCTTGAATAACCTCCAGCACTGAATAGCCACGCCCAGTGCCCAAATTCCAAATGCCTAGACCCGCTTGTCGCTCCAACACCCGCAGGGCACAAAGGTGCCCCATTGCCAGATCAACAACATGGATGTAGTCGCGCACCCCAGTACCATCGGGCGTCGGGTAGTCATTGCCGAAAACCTGTACGGCCCTCATTCGCCCTATCGCCACTTGACTCACATATGGCAGTAGGTTGTTGGGAATTCCGCTTGGATCCTCGCCGATTAGCCCACTTGCATGAGCCCCAATCGGGTTGAAGTAACGCAACACGGCAATACGCCAGCGCTCATCGGACCGAGCTAAGTCTTGCAGCAACTGCTCAACCATCAATTTCGAGCGGCCATACGGATTGGTCGGCACGCTGACGGGGCACGATTCGGCCACAGGAATGACGGCGGGGTCACCGTATATCGTCGCCGAAGAACTGAAGACCAGACGGTGTACGCCTGCATGAGCCATGGCCTGACACAACTCAAGCGTACCCGTCACATTGTTGGCGTAATAGTCGAGTGGCTCGCGCACGCTTTCACCTACGGCCTTAAGCCCTGCAAAATGCAGCACGGCTTGGATGGACCTCTCGGCGAACATGTGTGTCAACAAATCCCTGTCGCGGACATCGCCTTGGACCCAATGTGGCGCACGTCCAGCAATTTGCGCCACGCGTCGCAAAGCTTCAGGTGAGCTATTGCTTAAGTTGTCAAGCACACATACGTCATGGCCCGCTTCTAACAACGCTAGGACTGCGTGCGAACCGATATATCCAGCGCCGCCAGTGACTAAAATCTGATCTTTCATCGCCCGATTCCTTGTGAATCACCTTGGTAATTCAGCATCAATTCAATCAATCGGCGATTGACCTTATGAACATCAAACCGCTCTTCAGCTAGGCGACGGCTCTCGCGGCCCATCCGGCCAATCAACTCTGGGTCGTTAATAAACTTCGCCATGGAAGCAGCTAAAGCTTGGGCATCACGCACGGGTACCAAAAAACCATTGACCCCTTCAACCACAGTTTCACGACATCCTGGGACATCCGTAGTAATGATTGCACGGCCCATAGCCATCGCTTCTTGTGTACTCATGGGCACACCTTCGCGATAGGAGGGAAGTACGTAAACGCTACTCTGCGCAAGCCAAGGAATAACGGGCACATGGCCAGGCCACTCCAACACGCCTTCATTCACCCAAGCATCGGCTAGCTGTCTCGGCAAGCTACCGGGATTGGGATCCACGTCCCCTAACAGGACGAAGCGCGTCTCAGGATGCCTCCGTTTAACGATTCGAGCCGCCTCCACAAATTCAAGTACGCCTTTCTCGCGAAGCAGACGCGCAATCAACATAAAAGTGACTGGCTGCTTCAAAAAAGGCATGGGCTTCCATTTCGCTAGGTCGACACCAATTCCTCCTAATAAGTAGGATTTAATACGAGGCAGTAGCCCTTGATCAACAAATTCGGCTCGATCGTCTGGGTTTAGGAAAATTGCTCTGTGCGCTTTAGATAGGGCGAGCTTGTATAACGAACGAACACCCAGTCGCAGCAATCGTCGGCTGATCGAAGGCGTATCCCCATTAGGAGTAAAAACGAAACCCAACCCTTCAATCATTGCGATGCGTCGGGGCACTCCCGCGAGCCACGCGGCCAAAGTCCCGTAGATCACAGGTTTGATCGTATACACAAGCACAATATCGGGACGCTCCCGGCGCATTACACGATACAAAGAATACAGCGTCTGCACGTCTCTTAAGGGATTCATTCCAGCGCGTTGCATCGGAATTTCATGTGCCTCTACGTTTTTCCTCACCAGCTCGTCCCGTAATCCCGGAACTGAATCAATTTCCGGTGCTGCGGCGTGCACCTCGACCCCCATCCGTGCGACCGCATCGATCAACGGACCGCGGAAGGAAGAAAGAGAACTAGGGAAGCTCGCAATAATCAGCAATTTCACGAAAAACCAGCCTTATTCACCGCAGGTATCGCTACTTCGTTATCCAACGGTATTTGTCGACGTGACCTACCAGTCGCAGAAAGCAACAGAAAAACCAGCATCGGAAGAAACATCCATTTTTGACGAACAGATATACCTAAATTGGCTGTCGTCATCGAGAGAATGCCAAGGCACGCGATCACGTACCACGACATAAAAATCCGATCCGGACCTTGTAGGCCTTTTCTGCGGTTTAAAAATCCCCAAGCGCCAAGCCCCGCCAGCAGCAACAGCAACACGTTGTCCAATGACGCCGCCAATGCGAAGGCGCTATGCGCCTCGAACGGCAACGGGCGGAACACATAGGTAAATGCCCGCGTCACAGGATCCATTGAAGAAATGTCGATGCTTCCGCCACCTTCTCGGTTGTATCCCTGTCGCTGCTCTATGTAGTCATTAATTTCAGCCAAACTATCCGTATTTCGCAGCCCCGCATAGTTGAGAGCAAAAGGCACCATCACCGCCGACGCCAAGAGGACCAAGAGCGCAAAAATCAGCCTACGACGAGTGTTGACTCCGGATCCGAAGGCGAGCGATGCTCCAACAGCCAATAAAAGTATGCCTGCCATATGCGGTCGGACGACGAGCATTACTCCAATCGCCGTACACATTAATACAGCGCGGCGACGAAGATCCAGTGCAGACCAAAGCGCCAAACCAGTGGCCATAAACGCCAAGGAATCCTTACCCAAAGCGCTGGACCAAAAGCTCACAGAAGGCAGTAGTACGACTAAGTAGCCCAAGCGCCGAACCCATCGGGGCTTGCCTATCAACCCTGAACGGAGACTGCCGTGAAAGGCAAGCAAGCCGATCACACCGAAGCAATTGAAAACGAGATTTACGCCCAAAAAGGAAAGGCCGAACAAATGTATGAAAGGTGTTGCGATAACTGAGACAGCCGCAGTCCCCAACTCCCATTCACGAAATAGCAACGCATCTTGGTAGTACCCTAATGCATCGCCACCGTTTTCGAGCACATAAAACACATAAAAAAAACAGAATGCGGTGTGCCAAAAATACAGAAACACAGCACGACTGCGTCGCAGTTCAAATTTTCTGCCGACCCAAACGGCCATCACCAATCCCATAATGATGACGAGTGTCGCGCCAAAGATGTGCCAAGGCGTTTCAACTAATTTCATAGCGACATCGATCGTAGACAGCTCTAATATTTATGGGATCGCACTTCGGCGGGGCGAGTTTGCCGGACACCCGTAGTCCAAGACAGAAATTAGAAATTGGAAATCTGGCGCCATGATGCAAGCAACATTAGCCAAAGTTCGCAAGATTTCTTATTCTTCTCTCAATGCCAGATCTTTCGATCACCTTGTCCCACGAGTAACCATCGATAGCTCCGCAAGAAAATTGAAAGCCCTCAAATTGCTCCCTAGAAGAGACATCTTCGAGATTCATAAATTTTGCGGAAATCGATTTTTCAAAGCACGTCACCCACTCATATTTATTTGTGACCACGCCCAATCCAAGGGCACAATATTCAATTACCTTCGTGCTATCCTGAATATTGAATGGGTACACATTAGGTGTAAAGTTCAACCCGAATCTAGCCCTTGCCATTATTTTGTAAGACTCTTCAAGGGAAACTCGACCAAAAAAACTGATTTGACCATTCGATAGTGACGAAAATTCGCAAGCGTCTTTATCGCTATTTCCAACCACGGCAATAGAAAGCCCAAGTTTCGCGATTTTCCCAATCGCGTCATACACCCCCGGCCTCCCCGTCGATCCAGAATAAACAAGATCAAAATCCTTATCGGATTTTTTGTACTTATCAACAAGATTCTGGTCGAACCCCATCCCTCTGGTGCTATGCGAAACACTTTTCAGAAAGAAAAGGTTTTTCCTTACCTTTTCGCTAAGAAAAACATAGTGCTCGCCGCGGACATTGAAAACCCGCTTAATTAAGTTCTTCCAGACCGAGAATCGACCGGTCGAAAGCGAATGGTATTCCACAATAACGTTCGATCTCGGAATTCTCCAAAACGGAAAGAATCCACAAAGAACAAATAGCACGTCAGCATATGCGCATGCCAATCGAACATCTGTAAAGTCTGCCACTTCAATTCCGCCGCTGCTCGACAGATAGCTTTTGTAAGCAACAATTTCCGGATAGAAGGCACTTCCGGGATGCAGGATACCGACTTTAATCATTTAGACAATTCCGACCCGCAATCCGTTACATCGATGCCTATACCAAAGCAAGGCCTTCACTAGAACGGACCCGATACTTGTAGCGACAGCTGCTCCCACGACTCCCCATTGCGGCACAAGAGCAACGCACAAAACAATCACGACGACTACCGCCAATATTTGCGAGCCAAGCAGAAACTTCCGTCGCGCGACATAGGTGGAAACAGTAATTCCAAACCCGAAAAAGGCGGCCAATCCTTGGCCCACCATAAGAATAACCAGCGCCAATACACCTTGTTCCATAAACTCAGGCTTTACCCCAAATAGGGAGAAATAGTACTTCCCAAGCAACAGCGCACCGAATATCCCCCCCCCGGAGACAATCAATAGAAAGAGAGAGTATTTTTTGCAAATCTCCCCGATTTCTTCGAATCTTCCAAGTTTTACGCACCGGACAATCTCTGGCGTCGCGACCAAAATTATCGACTGCCCCACGTATGTCAATATATTCGTCGCCGTCTGCGCGATTGCATAGAGCCCCAAGATTTCTGCGCCTGCTAGGTCGCGCACTAGAAATCGATCTACTTGCGCCACAAGAAGGACTAGAACCAGAGAGCCGGTCACAGCAGCACCATTTTTGACCAAAAATCTCCACCGATCCCTCACATACAGGATGGAATTTGAAATACTCCAAGCATTCGACAGCAAGCTAAATTTGAGAGCGAGCCCCACGGCAACTGCAAGCAACAAATATGAAGCTAACAACGATACAGATAAGTTATTTTCTTTATCAGTCGCACTAAGAAAAAGATAACCAACGATGACGCATATCAACGGAACCGCCGGCCTAACAATCTCATCCAGCAGCGAATTTAGTATCTGCTTTTTTTTTGCAAGCAAGAAGGATGTTTTGACCGAAAAGATCGAGAGAACAGCGAACAGCGCAACGACGGGCGAAATTTCTTCGAGATTAAATCTCTTGGCTACCACCAACATCAACGGGAAAACAGCAAGGCACGAGAGCAAACTAATGACAATCATCGCCAGCGGGCGACCCGAATCTCCGTTTGGGCCCACTTGATAGTCCATCAAATACGACGTCCCCAGCCCCCACGACGAGACAAGCGCGCCGACATTTGCGATGGTGAGCGCAAGACTATAAAGCCCTAATACTTCTAAACCGTAGAATCGACTAATCAGGGCGACCGTTAATACAGAAAGGGCAGCACCAATGCCTTTGGCCGCAAACACAATCGCAAGTTGAATTTTTTGATTCACTTAACCAGCTTCGCATGAGAAAAGTTACTCATACTCAATTCATACACCCCTTTTATTTTGTAGTAGCTATTCTCATGCAACGTGACTTTCTTTCCGAGAAGGCATGCTGCGATTCCTACATGCAGCCTATCCGTATGCAATTCGTCGTAGAGATTCACCAAGCTTAAGATTCGCTGTGCACTCCGTATCGAATCCTCTTGAGTGTTGGAACCCAACGCCGCCACCACCGATATATCGTCGTATATCTTCCTTTTCACCTTCAAATTTGAAGATGCTTCAGCATCACATCTAAAGGCGTTTATTTTTCTCACAAACTTGGATTTCAGTTTGTGATAAAAATAAATCAGATGACGCGTGATGTTTTTCCAATCCAACCGCCCCCACGTCGTTGGCAATTTGTTCAACCTTGCAACGTCAACATAGAAGGCAACGTCATCTCCGAGCAACACCTTATGAGGAGGAAGAAGCGATAAACAATACTGATACGAATATTTTTCTCGGCAGATTATTCTTGTATTTTCTGGAAGATTTTTAAGTACAGCGTCGACCTCCCGAATAGACTGCGGGAGGATTAACAGATTAATGTCTCTATGTTTTGAGAGGCTACTCAGAAATCTTGAAGTTGCCTGCCACTCTGGAACGATCGTGCCTCCGCCCGCCACAATAACGGTATCTCCTGGCTCAAGCCCGCTCAATCCCTCGAGATTTATTGCTTCGTAGGTGAGTCCGATGTTCTCCGCCAGGAAATAAAACCCAACATTTATTAGTGCGTCGCCGCCATTCCCGCCGTTGGCATAATAGAAAACCGCGCCCGTTTTATTGTTCGCGATCTCTCTTAAAATTTTTTCAGTGACATTCATAATCGGAAATTTTTTTGCGACTACCCGGTAGCGTGAAATCCGGAAACGGTAATAATCAGAACTTAAATGCAGCGAATAGCTACAACGAAATTTAGAACTGTTATTACTGGTGCCGATCTGCCACTGCGCTGCCCACATTGACCACTTGGGCTGCGGGCAAGATCAGGCTGACGACGCGGTTCCACTTCACCAGCGGCACCGGGTCGATGTAGACCACGTCTTGCGGCTCCAGGCTGAACTGCCTGGCCAGCACCATGGCGGCGGGGTTCTTGGCGTCCAGGTGGAAGATCGCGGGCAAGCCGGTGGCACCCTGGCGGATCACATAGATCTGACCGGGGTTGGCGGTGGTGAGCACCGGGCCACCCGCTTCGCCCAGCGCCTCGTTCAGGTTGAGGCGGCCATTGCTGCGCACCGTAAGTGCCGAGGGGCGCAGGATTTCGCCCATCACGTACACCTTGGCGTCTTCGCGGCTTGCCACGTTGATGGTGTCGCCGTTTTTCAGGGGAATGTCATTTCCATCGCGGCCGGCTTCGCGCAGACGCGTGAGGTCGATGTCGATGGACTTGCCGCCGCGCACCAGGGTGACGGCCGAGCGGTTGCCATTGGCGGTGATGCCGCCGGCGCGGTTGATGGCCTCGCTCAGCGTCATGGGCACGTCAGTGAAGATCTGCGAGCCGGGTACACGCACTTCGCCTTCTATATAAGCACGGCGGCTGCGGAAGGACTGGATGCGCACGGTCACTTCGGGCTCGCGCACCTGGGTGACGATGAGCTTGGAGATCAGGTCGCCGGCCTCGGCCTCAGTCAGCCCCGCCACCCTGACGCGGCCGACATACGGAAAGGCGATTTCGCCCACCGAATCGACGATGAAGCCCGGCGCCGCGCTCACGCCGGTGGGGTCAACCTGCTGCGAGATGACAGCGCCGGCATTGGGCAGCAGCTCGGGGTGGTCATACACGATGACGCCAACCACGTCTCCGGGGCCGATGGTGTAGCGCTGCGGCTTGCCGAACAGGGCCTGCACTTCAGGCGGCACGCCCTTGGGCGAGGTTTTGGCCAGCGTGCGCACAAGGGCCGGGGTGATGGGGGTGATCCGGTCTTCGGGTGCGGCGTCGGGCAGGTACTGGAACTTGGGGGGCAGGTCTTCAGCGACCTGGTACGGCTCGACGGTACCCATGCCCGGAGCCACGGCGCAGCCCTGAAGCACGGCCACGCCCAACATTGCAGCGGCAATCCATGCCGCCGCGTTCACTTCTCGTCTCAAAACAGTCCCCTGGTTGTTGCAGCGAGGCCGACCACGGCCCAAACAGGGATCAGCTGTTGCTGAATGCTCCTCCCTGTACCTATATTTTATCTTTTGTAGCTAAACGTTTGTATTAAGAAAGTGATGCGGATCACTTTTCCACGAAAAGCTAACGGCTTTTACGTTTTGCTACCCATTAGTCTATCAAAATGTGATGGATGCCCTTGCTGGGCAAAGTTGATAACCGTTAACCGTGGGATGCACGAGGTAGTAGGGAGAAACGAACAAGTTGTCATCCCACGTATTGGGGAGGCCGGCGCTTTTATTCAGCGCCGCTGCTGCATTCCTATTGCACTCAGCAGATGGTCAGGTGCGCTCGGTCCAATGCTTCAAAAAGAAGCCTTTGGGAGGGAATTTGCCGCCAAACACCATGCACACCTTCGCAATCGACACCGGAATCTTTGTAGCTGGCGCCTTTCTGGGCGTGGTGCTCATGTGCCTGCTCTTCGCCTCGCGGTCGGACGACTGAAACCACTCCGGCTCCGGATCGGGCCGGGGTCAGTTAACTGTTGTTGCCACGCATCACCGGCTGAAGCCCTGGCGAGGCCGGTTCAGGCGCCCTACACACCCCTGCCCGCCACGGAAATCCGTGATGGAGTTGGCAAAATCGCTTTTAAAATGTGAGCACGCTCCTGTGACAACTGGTACTTCAAGCTACATTTTGTAAGTCAGAAGTGACTTAGGTCGCAGCAAAACGGGCATCGGCACTCGAAAAACGACTGCCGCGCTTGCCGTGCCGATTGCTTCTGCACACCCCGCCTTTTGGCGGGTTTGTACAGCCAGAAGGAATCCGGCACGTACCGGAGCTCTTGCCCCCGTACAGGGGCGCCTTCGAGCCAAAAACATCCATTTGCCAGGCGGCGGGGTACCCCCTGCCCCGGCAGATTGGGTACCCACGGGAAACCTCAGAGCGTGTCAACACCGCGCGACGACTTGGAGCGCGTCTGTTGACTTTTTGAAACTAAAGTTCCAATAATCTCACATTGAGAACTATAAGGTTACTTTGCTACAGCAAGCCCCGTGGTCCTCAACCCCGTCTTCACAACTCTTTTTTTAACCAGTCGGCGTTCACCATGAAAAAACTCTCCCTCATCGTTGCAGCCACCCTTGCAGTCACCACCAGCGCTGTCTTGGCAGCCACGAGCCCGGCCACGGCCACGTTCCAGGTCCTGATCACTGTCGCCAAGGCCTGCTCGGTCGTGGCGGGCGCCGGCTCGAAGATCGACTTCGGCACGGTCGATTCGTCGGCCACCAACCTGAGCGGCAACAGCAACATCAGCGTGACCTGCTCCAAGACCACGCCTTACAACATCGGCCTGCTGCCTTCGAACAACAACACCACCGGCGCCGGCGTGATGAGCCCCGCAAGCGGTTCGGACACGGTGGCCTACCAGCTCCGTTCGGTGAGCGCTACGGGCTCGGTCTGGGGCAGCACGGCAACGTCCACCGCCGTGGGCAACGGCGTGGCCGGCACCGGCACCGGCGCGGCACAGACGATTCCCGTGTACGCCACGGTCGCCAGCGCCAACGTGACGCCTGGCGACTACTCGGACACGGTGACGGTCCAGGTCAACTACTGATCGATTGATCGATCGATTGCCGCCCATGCGCCGCCTGCTCCGCCATACCGCTGTTCTCGCGCTTGCCTTGGTGCAGGCGGTCGCATCGGCCAGCGGGCTGCAGGTGTCGCCGGTCACGCTGACGCTGCAGGCCACGCAAAACGCCGAAGGCCTTTGGCTCAGCAACACGGGCGACACGGTGGTGCATGCGCAGGTGCGCGTCTACCACTGGGCGCAGGAAAACGGCACCGAAAAGCTGACGCCCTCGCGCGAACTGCTGGTCAGTCCGCCGATGGTGCAGCTGGCCGCCTCCGACCGGCAGCTGATCCGCGTGATTCGCACGGGCGTTCCGGCCGGCACGGTCGAAGGCGCGTACCGGGTGGTGATTGACGAGCTGCCGGTGGAGATGAAGGAAAAGAAGGGCCTGCAGCTGGTGCTGCGCTATTCGGTTCCGATCTTCATTGCAGCGGCAGGCGCGCAGTCGTCCGAGCCGCAGCTCGCATGGTCGCTGCGCCGCGAAGAAGGCCAGGCCGTGCTCGAAGTGGCCAACACCGGGGGCATGCATGCGCAGCTTGCCGATGTGGAATTTCTCGACACGGTGGGCCGCCGCACGCCGGTGCACGCGGGCCTGCTGGGCTACGTTTTGCCGGGTGCGCGCATGCGTTGGCCACTGAAGACTTCCGCGGAGGCTTTTGCCCTCGGCGGCATCCTGGAAACGAAGATCAATGGCAACGCGACGCAGGAAAAAATCCCGCCGCTCCCACGCGCCCGCTGAGCGCCTGCTGCCACTGCTGCTTCTTTCCGGCCTGATGTCTTTTGCCGCCCAGGCTGAGAATGCCGCAGCCGGCTCGAGCGCATCTTTGGTCGCGCCCGCGGAGGGCGAACTGGCCGGCCCCACCGGCAGCGACCTTTATCTGGACCTGAGCCTCAACGGCAACCCGCAGGGGCTGGTGCACTTTGGCCTGCGCGGGCAGGAGCTGTGGGCCAGCGCGGCCACGCTGCGGCAGCTGGGCTTTGTGCTGCCGGCGGGGGTGTCAGACCCGGTGCGGCTCAAGAGCCTTCCGGGGCTGCAGATCAAGTACGACGCCGCAACCCAGAGCGTTGAAATCAATGCCTCGGCCGAGGTGCTGCGCCTGCCCACCACGGTGGTGGACACATCGACCACCATCGTGCCCAAGGCCAGTGCTTCGCCCGGCCTGCTGCTCAACTATGACCTGTATGGCACGCAGGGACGCGGCAACACGTCGAGCCTGAACGCGCTGACCGAGCTGCGCGCGTTCACCGGAAGCACGGTGCTCAGCAACACGATGATGTCGCGCTCGTCACGCCTTCCGGGCGAAGGCTGGACGCACGATTCGGTGCGGCTGGACACCACGCTGAGCACCTCGTTCCCTGAAGACATGCTGACGCTGCGCGTGGGCGACACGACCACGGCCTCGCTGCCATGGTCGCGCTCCACCCGCATCGGCGGCGTCCAGCTGTCGCGCAACTTTGCGCTGCAGCCCTATCGCACGACCACGCCGCTGCCAGCCTTCCTGGGAGCGGCTGCGCTGCCTTCGCAGGTGGAGCTGTACATCAACGGGATGCGGCAGTACACGGGCCAGGTGCCCGCGGGGCCGTTCCAGCTGAAGACGGTGCCGAGCATCAACGGCGCGGGCAATGCGCAGGTGGTGTTGACCGATGCCTTCGGGCGCGCGACGACGCTCGACTTTTCCTTGTACGACACGCAGCGGCTGCTGGAAGCGGGCCTGTCGGACTGGTCGGTGGACCTGGGCATGGTGCGCAAGGACTACGGCCTGCGCTCGTTCCAATACGGCAGCGATCCGGCGGCCAGCGGCACCTGGCGCTATGGCGTGAACAACAGCTTCACGATGGAAGCGCACGGCGAAGCCACCAAGGGGCTGGTGAAGGCCGGCGTGGGCGGCGCCTGGCTGCTCGGCCAGAGCGGCGTGCTGGCGGGCGCAGTGGCGCACAGCAGCTACCGCTCGGAGCAAGGCTCGCTGGTCAACCTGGGCTACAGCTGGCGCGACAACCACTTCAACTTTGCGGTCGAGGGCACGCGCACCTACGGCGAGTACCGCGACGTGGCGTCGCTGTACGGCAGCGCGCCGCCGCGCGGATCGGGCCGCGCATCGGTCGGCTACACCACGGGGAGCTTTGGCAGCTTTGGCCTGAGCTACCTGTACCTGCGCTATCCCGCACAGGCGGCAACGCGGCTGGCCAGCGTCTACTGGTTCAGCGCGATTGGCCGCAGCGCCTCGGTGAACGTGAGCCTCAACCAGAACCTGGACAACCGGCGCGAGCGCAGCCTGTACGTGGGCTTTACCTGGGCGCTGGACGGCAAGATCACGGCCAGCACGGGCGTGCAGCGCGATGGCGACCGCACCACCTTCTCGGCCGACGCGCAAAGCTCGATTCCGGGCGAAGGCGGCATCGGCTGGCGCGCGGGCCTGCGCCAGGGCGGCGGCCAGAACGGCGGCCAGGCCGAAGTCGACTACCTGGGCCGCTACGGCCGCGCAATGGCCGGCATCAGCGTGCTGGGCGACAGCCGCTATGCCTACGCGGGTGCCACCGGCTCGATCGCTTTCATGGGCGGCCAGCCCTTTGCGGCGCGGCGCATCGACGACGCCTTTGCGGTGGTTTCCACCGACGGCATCGCAGGCGTGCCGGTGAGGCTGGAGAACCGCGACATCGGCACCACGGACAGCCACGGCATGTTGCTGGTGGCACCGCTGCGCGCCTATCAGAACAACCAGCTGTCGATCGACCCGATGCAGCTGCCGGCCGACGTGCGCATCGAGCGCGTGAAGACGGTGGCCACGCCAAGCGACCGCGCCGGCACCTTGGTGCGCTTTGGCATCACGCCCGTGAATGCGGCGGCGCTGCTGCTGGCGGACGAGGCGGGCAAGCCGCTGCCGCTGGGCAGCCGGGTGCGCGTGAATGGCGGCACCGGCGAGCCCGCGCTGGTGGGCTTTGACGGCGCGGTGTACCTGGAGTCGCTGCAGGCGCGCAACACGCTCGAGGTGCAGACGCCGGGCGGCGGCCGCTGCCGCGTGAGCTTCGACTATCGCAAGGAAGGCGCAGGCATTCCGCAGATCGGGCCGCTGCGCTGCATCAGGGAGGGGAAGACGCCATGAGCTTTTCTTTGAGCCGCACCTTGCGGGCGCTGCGTTTGCCGCTGTTTTGTGCGTTGCTTTGGTGGGTGGGTGCGGGGAGTGCGCAGGCCACGATCACTTGCACGGCAGACATGACGAACCTGGCCTTCGGTTCGGTCGACCTGGTCGACGGGAGCACCCCCTCCTCTCCCACCGCCACGCTGAGCTACAACTGCACCAACAACAGCACCACCGCCGAACAGGTCAGGATCTGCTTCAACATTGGCGACGGCGACGAAGGCCTGACCAACTTCAACCCGCGCGTCATGAAGAGCGGTACGAACAGCTTGAAGTTCCAGCTCTACCAGGGAACGAGCAACGTCATCTGGGGTTCGAGCGGCAACGGGACGGTGCCGAACCCCTTCGTCACCACGTTCACCGTTCCTCGCCGGACTTCGGGCACCATTCCGGGGGTCTTCTCGGGAAGCACGACCATGCGAGGGGATCTGATCGCCCTCCAGGGCGCCGTACCTCCGGGCGCCTACCAGGACAACTTCGGTACCGTTCACACCTCGATCACGTTCTCGTCGAGCACGGGCGCCACGCCGGCAGCGTGCGGCGGCACGGCGGCAGACAACTTTCCGTTCGTGGTGACCGCCAACGTCGCCAAAAGCTGCCTGGTCACGGCCGACCCACTGAATTTCGGCACCATCGACGGCCTGCCGGGCATGGCCGACCGGGACCGGTTCAGCACGATCAACGTCACCTGCACCACGCCCACCAGCTACACGGTGGCGCTGACGCCCTCCAACAATTCGACGACCGGCGCGGGGTCGATGACGCCGACAGGCGGTGTGCCCGGCAACACGGACGCGGTGCCCTACCGTCTCTACAGCAATGCGGGCCGCTCGGTCTCATGGGGCAGCGTCATAGGCACCAACACCGTCGCAGGCACGGGCACGGGTGCAGCCCAGTCACTGACCGTGTACGGCCGCGTCCTTGGCAGCAACGTGAACGTGCGGCCGGACAGCTACCTGGACACCGTGACGGTCACCGTGACCTACTGAACGGCCAAGGCCAGCGGGAAAGCCCTTCCAAAAAAAGCACGGGCGGCCTTAATTTTCCGGCTACTCTGCCGATAACCCAAGTTGGGGCATCGATGCGATGCCCTCCACCGAGGTTGCGAGGAGAGGAGGTCCCATGTCCGGAAACATGTTGTCCCGTGCGGGTTCGGCCGGCCCGCCGCTTCCACCGCGTGCGGCCCGCACGGCGGCTGCCGTCGGCATGATGCTGCTGTTGCCGCTGCGGCTCGGCTCCGCGGAGCCGACGCACAGCCCGCACAGCGCCGCGGCGCGGTTCAACGTGACGATGATCGTCCTGCCGACCTTCAAGGTGCTCCAGGTCACGCCGGTCAGTGGCGGGCACGAATACCGCGTCTGGACCAACATGAAGTCGGTGCTCATCAAGGGCCGCGAATACCAGTTCGACAAGATCGGCGAGACGAGCTTCACGGTAGCCGGCACCACCGCCGACGGCCTCGACACCCTCGACCCCACCTGGCGCAGCGCCATCGGCGCCATGGCTGCCATCACGGCCCGCGCCGCGCCGAAGGCTGCTGCTGCGGATGGCGACGGGAGCAATTCGATGAGGGTGACGGTGATTTACTGAGGGATGACTGGTTGGATCAGGCGGCGAGCGCATAGCGCTCATCGTTCCTCGTCTTTTCGGCTTGGCTCTGCTCGACGAACTTGGCCCGCTTGATCTTCACCTTGTGAAGCTTGCGCGCCTGCCACAAGTCGTGCTCCGCCTGCATGCGTAGCCACGTCCCGGGCTCTCCAGACAGCCACTCGGCGAGCCGTATGGCCATTTCTGCACTGATCGCAGCGCGTCCGTTGAGGACACGCGACAGCGCGGTGCGAGACACCTTCAGCTGCTCAGCAGCTTCCGTTACCGTGATTCCCATGGCCGGAAGCACGTCTTCTCGGAGGATCGATCCAGGGTGCGGAGGGTTGTACATGTTCACCATATCGGATCCTTTCAGTGGTAATCCTGATAATCGACCAGGATGGCATCCCCACCCTCAAACGTGTAGGTCAGGCGCCAATTTCCATTCACGGAGACTGCCCAATGCCCCGCAAGATCGCCGTTCAACGGATGCCAGCCAAAACCCGGAAGGTTCATGGCCTCCGGGTTTGAAGCGGCATGTAGAACAGCCATAAGCCGCAGCAGCTTGGGCGCGTGATGAGGCTGAATGCCACTCTTCTTGCCCGTCAGAAAAAATTCCTGAAGCCCCTTGTGGCGCCACGTTTTTATCATGCGCCATTGTAGCGCGTAACGCTACACGCATCAAATTGCCAATCCAAGTCAGTGCTTGCTCGACGGCTCCGAACTCAGAGAGTAGACGGTCCTCTCCAGCCTCTACGAGGATCTTTGGCGACGTCGCTCAATCCTGCAGCGCCGCGTCTGAACCATCCTGAGGGCGACTTGAAAACTGTCAGAAGTTCCACCATGCTTCTGCCACTCAGGATCTACCGCAATGCAGACCCTCGCCAAACAAGTTATGGAGCACGCCGCCGGGTTGCCGGAAGGCACGCCCTTGGTCGCGAAGGAGTTGCTGCACCTGGGGAATCGAGCCGCCGTGGACCAGGTTCTGTCCCGCCTCGCACAGCGCGGCGCGCTGCTGCGCGCGGGCCGCGGAATCTATGTCCTGCCAGTCGAAAGCCGCTTCGGCTCCCGGGCGCCCTCGGCTGCCAAGATGGTCGAGGCATTGGCGAGCCACCGCGGAGAAACCATCGTGCCGCATGGTGCGTCTGCCGCCAACGCGCTTGGTCTCACCACGCAGGTGCCTGTGCGGGCGGTTTATCTGACGTCGGGGCCAAGCCGTCGCTTGAAGCTGGGAGCACAAACGGTGGAGTTGCGGCATGCGCCGGTGTGGCAGTTGATCCTTCCAGGCCGCGCGGCGGGCGATGTGGTGCGGGCGCTGGCGTGGCTTGGGCCCGAGAAGGCCGGCAAGGCGTTGCGTGCGCTGCGCGCCAAACTGCCGCCAGCCGAGTTGAAAGAGGTGGCGTCGGCACGTGCGCGTCTTCCAACGTGGATGGCCCAGAAGGTCAGTGCGCTGGTGCCGCATGGCTGAGTTCTTCGAGCTCTCCGCCAACGGGGCGATGGATAACCCCGCTGAGCCGACAGCAGCCGCGACGGCCCCCCCTCAGATCATCATCCTGCCTTGCGCGGCACAGGCGTGTTGAGCAACTGCTGCTCCCAAAGATACGCGATGCCGCTGCCGGCGAAGTGCTGGATGAGAATCTCGGTCAGTTCCTCGACGTGCTCGGTGCGCGCCCAATCGCGTTGCCATTCGCCACAGAGCGCCATCACGGTCATCACGTTCGCGCCGGCCGCGATCATTCGCTGGATGGCAACTTCGTGAGACTCCTTCGAAATGCCGCCCGATGCGTCGGTGATCACGGTCACGTCCCAGCCTTCGCCGGCGGCCTGGATGACAGGCATTGCGACGCAGACCTCGGTCCACAGGCCAGCGATGATCAGCTGCTTGCGGCCAGTCGCCTTGACGACGCTCACCACGTTCTCGTCCTGCCAGGTGTTCACCCAGGTGCGATCGATGACTTCCTGGTCTGGAAATACGTCGGTGACCTGCTTGAAGAGAAGTCCACCGCGCGCCGCGATCACGCTGGTGAGAATGGTCGGAACATTGAAGGCTTTTGCCAGCTTCGCCAGCGCGGTCGTGTTGTTCACCACGGCCTGCGGGTCATGGCTGTTCAGGTTGGAGAGCTGGTAGGGCTGGTGGTCGATGAGAACGAGTACCGAGTCTTCGGGGCGAAGAAGCGAAGCCAGGCCGTTGCGAAAAGTCATTGATGAATCCTTTGTTTCGGTTGTGAGCGGGACATTGCTTGCCCCGAAGCAGGATTCTGTTGTTCCTCTTTTTGATGCGGTAGTACCATTTCGCGGCGAGCTGTGTCGCGCAATGAGGAACACCAAATTGGACATCGAAGAGCTGCGGACCTTCGTGGAAGTTGCCGATGCCGGCGGGGTTTCGTCTGCTGCGCTGCGGCTTGGGGTGTCCAAGTCGATCGTCAGCCGCCGCCTCTTCAGGCTTGAAGAGGAGCTTGGCGTGCAGCTGCTTGCGCGGTCCACCCGCGGCGCTGCCCTCACCGAAGCCGGGGCCACGTTCCGGGACCATGCAGCCAGGGTCTGCGCCGAGATCGACGTGGCCAGGGAAGCGATCCTGCCCGCCGGCGACCTTCGTGGGCGCTTGCGCATTGCTGCGCCGTTTTCTCTGGGCCCGACCCACTTCGCGCCCATCCTTGCGGAGATGGCACGACGGCACCCCGGGCTTCACATCCAGACCTGCTACAGCGACCGCTTCGTCGATCTCATCGCGGAGGGCTACGACTGTGCGATACGGGTCGGCTATCTCCCGGACTCCAACCTGATTGCAAGACGCATCGGCCCGGTGCATGGAAAGCTCGTTGCGAGTCCGGCCTATGTCAAGGCGCATGGATCGCCCGAGACACCGGAGGAGCTCCTCGCCCATCAGGCCCTCATGCAGGGAACCGAAGCCTGGCACCTCACGGATGGCGATAAGACCATCACGGTTCGCCCGCAAGGGCGCTTCAAGGCCGACAACGGCACGGCGCTGGTCGCCGCTGCCACGGCAGGACTGGGCATCGCCTACCTGCCCGATTGGCTCACCCATGAACACGTGGCCTCCGGGGCGCTGGTGCCGGTCATGACGCGTCATCCGCCACCGCCGGCAGGTGCCTATGTCGTCCGGCCGCCCGGCCAGCATCCCGCACGGAAGATCCGGGTCCTCACCGAACTGCTGATCGAGTATTGCGACCGGCCTGCGCATCCTGTGGGAGCCGCCGCGGTTTGATGGGGTGCATTGGCCGAACAGTGCTTGCCCTCGGCAGGGGGCTATAAAGCACTTTTGGGAACCTGCAGCACATCGCCATGCAAAGCCAACCCGCCTCCGCAGCAAGCGCAACCCTCCTGGAGGACAGCACGGTACCGATCGTCGAGCAGTTGCCGGTCGGCATTTTTCGCAAGGACACCGAGGGGCGCTTCACCTTCGTCAATGCCAGGTTCTGCGAACTCAAGGGCATGCCTGCAGAACGCATCCTGGGCCGCACGCCTGCGGAGATCGACTCCGACGAGGCGGCTTCCTGGCAGGTGATCGAGTCTGCGGTGCGGGGGCCTGACGGCACGGCCATCGGCAGCCAGGGAGTCTTGCTCGACGCGGCCCCGCGCAACCAGGAAGAGGACGACGCCATGCTGGCCAACGAGCGCGAGCTGCTTCGCGCGCTGCTGGACAACTCTCCGGACCACATCTACTTCAAGGACGCGCAGTCCCGCTTCATCAAGACCAGCACGGCGCAGGCGCTGGAGTTTGGAATGGCCACACCCGAAGGGCTGGTGGGAAAGTCGGACTTCGATGTCTTTTCCGAAGAGCATGCGCGTCCGGCGTTCGAGGACGAGCAGGAGATCATCCGCACGGGTGTGCCGATGATCGGCAAGATCGAAAAGGAAACCTGGATCGACGGGCGGCCCGACACCTGGGCCTTGACGACGAAGATGCCCCTGCGAAACCGTGCGGGCCGGATCGTCGGAACCTTCGGCATCACCAAGAACATCTCCGACCTGAAGGAGGCGGAGCGCCAGGTTGCCGAGGTGAACAAGCAGCTGGTCGAGGCCTCGCACCTGGCCGGCATGGCCCGCATCGCCACCAACGTGCTGCACAACGTCGGCAATGTGCTCAACAGCGTGAACGTGTCCGCGGCGCTCATTCTTTCGCGCGTTCGCGCCTCCAAGGCCCCGGGGCTTGCGCGGGCCGTCCAGCTGATGGAAGAGCACGCGGACGACCTGGGCGCGTTCCTCGCTTCGGACCCCAAGGGCAAGGTGCTTCCGGGCTATCTGCGCCAGCTGGCCTCGGCGCTGGTGGCAGAGCAGAACGACGCCATCAAGGAGCTGGCGGCACTGGGCAAGAACGTGGAACACATCAAGGAGATCATTGCCGCGCAGCAGGCCTACGCCGGCGCATCGAGGCTGCTGGAAAAGGTGCAGGTCCGCGAACTGGTGGACGATGCATTGCGCATCAACGCCGAGGCGCTGGCGCAGCGCCGGATGGTGGTGGAAAAAGAGATTGCGCCTCTTCCCGAACTGCTGCTGGACCAGGGGCGGATCTTGCAGATCCTGGTGAACCTGATCAGCAACGCCGAGCAGGCCATGGACGGCGTGACCGACCGCGAGCCCCGGCTCACGGTGCGCGTGGAGCTGGTGGCGGGCCGGCGGCTGCGCATCTGCGTGGCGGACAACGGCGTGGGCATTGCGACGCAGGCCCTGTCCCAGGTGTTCGTGCACGGGTTCACCACGAAAAAGACCGGCCATGGATTCGGCCTGCACAGCGCCGTGATCGCCGCGCATGAAATGGGCGGAACCCTCACGGCCCACAGCGACGGGCCGGGCACCGGCGCGGCGTTCACGCTGGAGCTTCCGGTGGAAACATGAGTACCTCGATGCGCCGCCCGAAACCGAAGTACCGCCCCGCAACATCCGCGCCGAGCTGTGCTCCTTATGCACGCACCGGCTAAGCAATACCGAAAGCCTTCTTTGGCAAGCGCGTGAGCCGCGCGTAGCCTGCGGCGTTCCTTTCCCTTCCAAGGAACCCGCAGATGAACGATCGTTTGAACCGCGTGCATGCCTCGCGCTCCGCCGCCGTGAAGGCCGGCCTCGACCATCCCGTGATCGACACGGATGTCCACGTCAACGACTACGCGCCCGTACTCGAGGATTACGTGGCGCAGTACGGCGGCAGCAAGCTGGTCGACGCGCTGCGCAAGGCGCTGGGCGGACGCTTCGTCACGCGCAATGGCGGCGGCAAGGACTGGTACCAGCAGACGGCCGAGGAGCGCCAGTTCCACCGCACGCTGCGCGCGCCCTGGTGGGCCCGCGTGACGCGCAACACCTACGACCTGGCCACCTACACGCTGCCCGCGCTGCTCTACGAGCGCCTGGGCGAGCAGGGCTCGGACTATTCGATCCTGTTCCCCAACGACGTGCTCTCGCCCGCCGCGGCCGGCAGCGAATACCGCCAGCCGCTGCATCGCGCCATCAACCACTTCCACGCCGACCAGTACCGGCCGTATGCCGACCGCCTGACGCCGGTGGCGGGCATTCCGCTGCACACGCCGCAGGAAGGCATCGAAGAGCTGGAGTTCGCGGTCAAGACGCTCGGCCTGAAGGTGATCAACATCGCAGGCGGGGTGCGCCGGCCGATCCGCGCCATCGCCGAAAAATATCCGGCGAAGGAACACCCGGAGATTGCGAAGCAGACCGGGTACATCGACTTCTACGGCATCGACAGCGAGCACGACTACGACCCCTTCTGGGCCAAGGTGGTGGAACTGGGCGTGCCCGTCACCACGCACTACGGCAGCCAGGGTTGGACCGGCCGGCAGTCGATCAGCAACTACATGAACAACCACATCGGCCACTTTGCCGATGGCTCGCAAGCCTTTGCCAAGGCACTGTTCTTCGGCGGCGTGACGCGGCGCTTTCCCGGCCTGCGCGTGGGCTTGCTCGAAGGCGGTGCCGACTGGGGCTCGCATGTCTACACGCACCTGGTGGACCGCTGGGAAAAGCGCAACAGGAACGCCGTGCGCAACTACGACCCCGCAGAGGCCGACGTCGAACTGCTTGCCTCGCTGTTCGAGCGCTACGGCGGCGACCTGCTCAAGGGCCGTACGATCGACAAGTCGACGCTGCTGCGCGACAGCCTCGGCCTCTCGGCGCTGCCGCACAGCCGAGAGCCGAACGAATCGGAGATCGACGATTTCGCGCTCGCCGGCATCGAGAAGGTGGAGGACATCCGCGACCGCTGGGTGAACAACTTCTACTTCGGCTCCGAGGCCGACGACCGCACGGTGGCCGCGGCGTTCAACACCAAGGTCAATCCGCTGGGCACCAGGATCAACGCGATCTGGTCGTCCGACGTGGGCCACTGGGACGTGCCCGAGTTCACCGAGCCGCTGGCCGAAACCTGGGACCTGGTGCAGCAAGGCGTGATCTCGGCCGCGGACTTCAAGGCCTTTGTCTTCGACAACCCGCACCGCTTCTACACCGAGGCCAATCCGCGCTTCTTCGAAGGCACCGAGGTCGGGCGCAAGCTCGGCCTGAAAGGCGCGAAGTGAACGGCGCGGCACGCTCCCTGTTCACCCGCCTGCGCCGTTGGGCCGCGCCACTGGGCACGCTTGCGCTGGTGGCCGTGGCCGCGCTGCCCGCGCAGGCGGCGCCCGACACCATCCGCATCGGCGTGGCCACCGCGGGCGGCGGCGATCCCGTTACCTGGGGCGGTTCGCCCGGCGGCGTTGCGCGCGTCAACAACTGGCTGGAGGAGGAGTTCAAGGCCACGGGCATCAAGGTCGAATGGCTGTTCTTCAAGGGTGCCGGACCGGCGGTGAACGAGGCGCTGTCGAACAGGCAGATCGATTTCGCCTACCAGGGCGACCTGCCGTCGATCGTCGGGCGCTCCAACGGCCTGAAGACCAAGCTGCTGCTGGCGAGCGGCGCGCGCAACAACCTGTACCTGGTGGCGCCGCCCAAGTCGGACATCCGCTCGATCAAGGACCTGAAGGACCGCACGGTCTCGATCTTCCGCGGTACCAACGGCCACCTCGTGGCCATCAACGTGCTGGCAGCCAACGGCCTGGCCGAGCGCGACATCAAGGGCGTGAACCTCGACACCGGCAGTGCGCAGGCCGCGCTGGTGTCGAGCGGCGTGGATGCGGCCTTCGGCGGCTACGAGTGGTTCAAGGTGCGCGACCAGGGCCTTGCCAAGGTGGTGTATTCCACGCAGGGGCAGGACCCGGCCTTCACGCGCCAGGCCTCGCTGCTGGTGCGCGCGGATTTCGAGCAGGCCAACCCGGCCGAGGTGCAGCGCGTGGTCGACGTGTTCGTGCGGGCGGCGCGCTGGTCATCGGACGAGAAGAACCGCGATGAGCTCTTCCGCATCTGGGCGCGAAGCGGCACGCCGGTGGCTTCGTGGGCGGCGGAGTTCGACCAGCAGCAGCTCGCGGTGCGCAACTCGCCGCTCGCCGACGACTTCATCATCGGGCGCTACAAGGCCGTGGTGGCCGACGCGCTCAAGCTCAAGCTGATCCGCCGCGAGGTGTCGGTCGACGACTGGTTCGACACGCGCTACCTGAAGAACGCGCTGAAGAAGCAGGGGCTGGAGAACTACTGGACGGCCTACGACACCAAGGGACAGCCGAAGGCGGGTCCGTCGGTCGCTTCGCGATGAGCGCGTTGTCTTATCCCCTCTCCCGCTTGCGGGAGAGGGCTAGGGTGAGGGCATCGGCCTTCGCACGGGCACCGCATCTGCAAGCGCCGCTGGCCCTCACCCCAACCCTCTCCCAGAGGGAGAGGGGGCAACACACATGAGCGCCGAAGTCGAATTGGCAGCCGTCCTGCGGCCTCGCGACGACGCGCCCGCGTCCGCGGCGCGAACGATCGCGCCGTTGCTGGCGCGGATGCCCTGGCGCCGCATGGGCGACCGCGCCCTGCCCTGGCTCCTGCCCATCGCGCTGCTCGCGCTCTGGTTCACGGGCGCCGAGCAGGGCTGGATCTCGCCGCAGGTGCTGCCGCCGCCGCAGTTCGTGTGGGAAACATTGCGCGACCTGGCCATGAGCGGTGATCTCTGGCTACACGTGAGCACCAGTTTCACGCGCGTGGGTGTCGGCTTTGCAGTGGGCACCCTGCTCGGCCTCGCGCTGGGCTCGGCCATGGGCCTGTCGCGTAGCTTCGAGGCCTATGTGCTGCCCAGCTTCAATGCGCTGGTGCAGATCCCGGTGCTGGCCTGGCTGCCGTTCGTGCTGCTGATCGTGGGCATCGGCGAGCCGCTGAAGTACATCCTCATCGCCAAGGCGGCACTGGTGCCGGTGGCGCTCAACACGCTGCAGGGCTTCCGGCAGACTCCGCATGCGCTGCGCGAGGTCGGCCAGGTCTATGGCTACACGCGGCGCCAGCATGTGCTGGAAATCGTGCTGCCGCATGCCGTGCCCACGCTCTTCACCGGCGTGCGGCTGGGCTTCACCAAGGCCTGGCTCTCGCTGGTAGTGGTGGAGTTGGTGGCGTCGAGCGAAGGGCTGGGCTACCTCATCGTCTATGGCCGGCAGCTGTTCCAGCTCGACCTGGTGATGGCGGCCGTGATCGTGGTGGGTGCGATCGGCTATGCCATCGACCGCTTGCTCGATCGGCTCGAAACCTCGATGCGCCGGCGCCAGCCGGGCGGAGCCGCGCCATGAACACTGTCACGCGGGAAGCCGCCGAACTGGCTGCCGTGCAACCGCTGCAGCCTGAGCAGCGCAGCCGCTGGCGCGGCTTCGTGCTGCCCGTGGCGGCTGTCTTGCTGTGGTGGCTGCTGTCGTCGCTCGACGTCGTGAACTCGGCGCTGCTGGTCTCGCCGGCCAAGGTGCTCGATACCGTGATCGACCAGGTGGCAAGCGGACGCCTCTGGCGTGCGCTCGGCGCGAGCCTGGCGCGCGAAGCGACGGGCTTTGCGATCGGCACCGCGTCTGGCCTCGTGCTCGGCGCGCTGCTGGGGCTGTCGCCGCTCTTCAACCGCATCGCCGGTCCGAGCTTCAACACCTTCAAGCAGATCTCGCTGTTCGCGTGGATTCCGCTGATCTCGGTGTGGTTCGGCCTTGGCGACGTTGCCAAGGTGGTGTTCCTCTCGCTGGCTGCGCTGGTGCCGGTGGTGGTCAACACCTGCGACGGCATCCGCACCGCGCCCGCGGGCCTGCTCGAGGTGGCGCGCGTCTATGGCTACACGCGCTGGCAGACCGTCACGCAGGTGGTGCTGCCGGCCGCCCTGCCCTCGATCTTCACGGGCGTCTACCTGGCGCTCATCTATTCCTGGCTTGCGACCATCGGCGCCGAGTACCTGCTGGTGGCCGGCCGCGGCATCGGCAACACGCTGATCGAGGGCAGCGAGCATTTCCAGATGGACCTGGTCATCTTCGGCATGTTCGTGATCGGCCTCGTCGGCTGGCTCATGAACGCCTCGGCCCGCGCGCTGGAGCGCCGGCTGGCGCGCTGGACCGGGCGCGCATGAACCACGCACGCAGAAAGAACTCACCTTCCATGACCTCCCTCCTTGCGAACCCCTCCAACGAACTCGACATCCGCGGCCTCGGCAAGCGCTATGCCAGCACGCAGGCCAGCGGCGGCGAACTGCAGGTGCTCGAAGGCATCGACCTGCACATTCCGGCCGGCCGCTTCGTGAGCATCGTCGGCACCAGCGGCTGCGGCAAGTCCACGCTGCTGCGGCTCATCCTCGGCTTGGACGCGCAGTACGAGGGCCGGATCCTGCTCGACGGTGAACCGATCTCGGGCCCCGGCCGCGAGCGCGGCATCGTGTTCCAGGACCACCGCCTCTTTCCCTGGCTCACGGTGGAGCAGAACATCGCGGTGGGCCTGCGCAACGCACCCTTCAGCGCCAAGGAAAAGCGCGACCTGGTGGCCGAGCATGTCGCGCTGGTCGGGCTCGAGGGCTTCGAAAAATCGTGGCCGCACCAGATCTCCGGCGGCATGGCGCAGCGCGTGGCGATTGCGCGCGGCCTGGTGAACCGGCCGCGCGTGCTGCTGCTCGACGAGCCCTTCGGCGCGCTCGATGCGCTGACGCGCTCGCGGCTGCAGAACGAGCTTCAGCGCATCTGGCAGAAAGAGCGCATCACCATGCTGCTGGTGACCCACGATGTCGAGGAAGCCGTCTTCCTGGGCGATCGTGTGGTGGTGATGCAGCCCTCGCCCGGCCGCATCCGGCGCACCGTCGAGGTCGACCTGCCGCACCCGCGCAACCGCAGCGACCCGGCATTCATTGCCTTGCGCGACGACGTGCTCAGCGACTTCCTCGATGCCGATACCGACCGCACACCGATCGCAGCACCGCAACCTGAAGCGGTCGCAACCGGGCTGCCGCAGCGCCTGCAGCTGGCGTGGTGAGCGCCGCAACCCCTTTCCTTCATTTCCAAGGCATTCGACCCATGGCTTCATCGACGCGCCAGTTCAAGCTCGGCGCCTTCCTCATGCAGACCGGCCACCATATCGCGGCCTGGCGCCATCCGGGCGCGCAGGCCGATGCCGGGAGCAACTTCCGCCACTACGTCGAACTTGCGCAGAAGGCGGAAGCGGCCAAGTTCGACGCCATCTTCCTGGCCGATTCGGTCGGCGTGCGCAACAGCGACCTGCCCTCGCTCTCGCGCACGGCGCGCGCCGACCACTTCGAGCCGCTCACGCTGCTTGCCGCCATCGCGGCGCTGACCGAGCGCATCGGGCTCATCGCCACGGTGTCGACGAGCTTCAACGAGCCCTTCAACGTGGCGCGCAAGTTTGCCTCGCTCGACCAGATCAGCGGCGGACGCTCGGGCTGGAACCTGGTGACCTCCAGCGGCACCGGCGAGGCGCAGAACTTCAACCGCGAGGAGCATTTCGCGCACGCGCTGCGCTACGAGCGCGCGGCCGAGTTCCACGACGTGGTCACGGGCCTGTGGGACAGCTGGGAGGACGACAGCTTCGTGCGCGACAAGGCGAGCGGCCTGTACTTCGACGAGCACAAGCTGCACGTGCTGGGCCACAAGGGCACGCACTTCTCGGTACGCGGCCCGCTCAACGTGGCGCGCTCGCCGCAGGGGCGGCCGGTGGTGGTGCAGGCCGGCGCCTCTGAAGCAGGCCGCGACCTTGCCGCGCGCACGGCCGAAGTGATCTTCGTCGCGCACCAGACCTTCGACGAGGCGAAGGCCTTCTACGCCGACATCAAGGGCCGGCTGCCGGGCCATGGCCGCCACCCCGACGACGTGAAGATCATGCCCGGCATCTTCCCCGTGGTCGGCCGCACGCAGGCAGAGGCCGAGGAGAAGTTCGAGCAGCTGCAGCAACTGGTGCACCCGGTGGTCGGCGTGTCGCTGCTGTCGAACGTGATCGGAGGCTTCGATTTCTCCAGGCTGCCGGTCGACGGCCCGCTGCCCGAACTGCCGGAAACCAACGGCCCCAAGAGCCGCCAGCGGCTGCTGCTGGACCTGGCGCGGCGCGAAAACCTCAGCATCCGCGATCTCTACCTGCGCATTGCCGGTGCGCGCGGCCACCAGCAGGTGGTGGGCACGCCCGCCCGCATTGCCGACCAGCTGCAGCAGTGGTTCGAGGAAAGCGGCGCGGACGGCTTCAACATCATGGCGCCGTGGTTCCCGGGCGGCCTGGACGACTTCATCGAACTGGTGCTGCCCGAGCTGCGGCGGCGCGGCCTGTTCCGCACCGAGTACGAAGGCCGCACGCTGCGCGAGCACCTCGGGCTGCGGCGGCCCGCGCATCCGGCGCATTCGGCGCGCGAAGCGCATCCGGCCGCCATCGCGTGACCGCCTTCTCCACCTTTCCTGGTACCTCATCGTTCATGCCCCCACCACCCCCTGCCTACGAGCAGCTCGCCGAGCGCTTCCGCCCCGTCTTCGCCCGCATCGCCGAACATGCCGCCCAACGCGAGAACGAGCGCGCACTGGCCTACGACGCCGTCACCTGGCTGCGCGAAGCGAACTTCGGCGCGCTGCGCGTGCCGCGGGTCCACGGTGGCCTTGGCGCTTCGGTCGAGCAACTGTTCGACCTGCTCATCGAGCTTGGCGCCGCCGATTCGAACCTGCCGCAGATCCTGCGCGCGCACTTCGGCTTCATCGAACGGCTCTATGCCGAGATCGACCCCGAGCTGCATGCCCCCTGGCTGCGGCGCGCGGCCGACGGCGCGATCTTCGGCAATGCCACCACCGAGTTGGGCGAGGCCGAGCTGGGCACGCTGCAGACCACGCTCACACGCGACGGCAAGGGCTGGCTGCTCGATGGCGACAAGTACTACAGCACAGGCACGCTCTATGCCGACTGGATTCCCGTGACCGCCCAGCGCGCGGACGATCCGAGCAAGCAAGGCCGGGTGCTGGTGCTTGTGCCCGCGGAAGCGAGCGGCGTGGAACGCATCGACGACTGGCGCGGCTTTGGCCAACGCCTGACCGGGTCGGGCACCACGCGCTTTCGCCGTGTCGCTGTCGAGGCCGGCAATGTGCTGACCTACGACCGCGACCGGCCGACGCCGCTCACGGCCCATTTCCAGCTCACCCACCTGGCCACGCTGGCCGGCATCGCGCGCGCGATCGAGCGCGACGCGGTCGCCTTCGTGCAGCCGCGCAAGCGCGTATACAGCCACGGCAGCGGCACCACGCCGCGGGAAGATCCGTTGGTCCAGCAGGTGGTGGGGCAGCTTTCCAGCGCGGCCTTCACGGCCGCCGCAACGGTGGCTGCAGTGGCCCGCGGGCTGGGCGACATCGACCGCATGCACCAGCGCGGCGAGCCCGTTCCCGAAAGCCTGCTCGTCGACGTGGAGCTGCGCACCGCCAAGGCGCAGGTCGGCATCGTCGACACCGTGCTGAACGCCGCGACGCGCCTGTTCGATGTCGGCGGCGCCTCGGCGCTGCAGGAAGACCGGCGGCTGGATCGCCACTGGCGCAACGCGCGCACGCTGGCCTCGCACAACCCGGTGATCTACAAGGCGCGCGCGGTCGGCGACCACGCGATCAACGGAACCCGGCCGACCTTCTATTGGGCGGTGGGAAGCCGGGCCGAAAGTTGATCAGGCCTCGCCGGCGCGATGGCGGAACTGCGCTGCCGCATGGCGCGCAGGCAGCCGGTCGCCGGCGTCGAACAGCTTGCGGCGCAGGCTGCCTTCGGCATAGGCGGTCTTGTAGATGCCGCGGTTCTGCAGCTCGGGCACGACCAGGTCGACAAAATCCTCGTAGCTCTCGGGCACCACGGTGCGGCTCAGGTTGAAGCCGTCCGCGCCGGTCTCGTCGATCCACGACTGCAGTTCGTCCGCCACCTGCGAGGCATCGCCGACGATGGCCGGGTAGCGCCCGCCGAGCTCGAACAGGTCCAGCAGCTTGCGGCGCGTCCAGCCCTGCTGCTCGGCGGTGCGGGTGGCCGATTCGATGGCGTTGGTCTTTCCGTAGTCGATCGGCTCGTCCAGGCCGTAGCGCGCGTAGTCGATGCCCGTGCTGGCCGAGAAGTGCGCCAGGCCCGCCTCGCGGCTCGCGTAGTCCCGGTAGTCCGCGTACTTTTCCTGCGCCTCTTTCGTGCTCGCGCCGGGCACCACCGCGGCGCCGACGAACACCTTGACGTCGTCGGGACGCCGGCCGGCCTGCACCAGCTGTTCGCGCAGTGCCTGCACGGTCTGGCGCGCTGCTTCCTTGCTGGGCGGCGAGATGAAGACGCACTCCGCGTGCCGTGCGGCAAAGCGCTGGCCGCGGCCGGAGCTGCCGGCCTGGAACAGTACCGGCGTGCGCTGCGGCGAGGGCTCGGCCAGGTGGTAGCCCTCGACCTGGTGGTAGCGGCCCTCGTGCCGCACCTTGTGCACCCTGGCCGGGTCCGCGAAGACGCGCGCGGCCTTGTCGCGCCGCACGGCTGCGTCTTCCCAGCTCCCTTCCCACAGCTTGTAGAGCACCTCCAGGTACTCGTCGGCCCGCTCGTAGCGCTCGTCGTGCGCGATCTGCTCGGCCAGGCCCATCGCGCGCGCGGCGCTGTCGAGGTAGCCGGTGACGATGTTCCAGCCGATGCGTCCGCGCGTGAGATGGTCCAGCGTCGAGAAGCGCCGCGCCAGCAGGTAGGGCTGCTCGTAGGTCAGATTGACCGTGACGCCGAAGCCCAGGTGCCGGGTCGCCGCCGCCATGGCCGGCACCAGCATCAGCGGGTCGTTCACCGGCAGCTGGATCGACTCGCGCAGCGTCACGTCTACGTTGTGCTGGTAGACGTCGTAGACGCCCACGATGTCGGCAATGAACAGGCCGTCGAACAGGCCGCGCTCCAAGGTGCGCGCGATGCTGGTCCAGTATTCGAGCGTGTTGTATTCGAGCGAGCGGTCGCGCGGATGGGTCCACAGGCCGTGGTTGATGTGGCCGACGCAGTTCATGTTGAACGCGTTGAGCAGGATCTCTTTCTTCTTCTGCGCCATGTCAGAACGCCGGCAGCACGCCGCCCGCGAAGGTCTTGACGATGAAGTCGCGCACCTCGTCGGTCTGGTAGGCCTTGACCAGCTGCTGCACCCAGGGCTGTTCCTTGTCCTGTTCGCGCACCGCGATCAGGCAGGCATAGGGGCCTTCCTTGTCCTCGACCAGGATGCCGTCGCGCGCCGGATTGAGGCCGGCCTTGTTGGCATAGTCGGCGTTGACGGCCGAGGCGTCGGTGTCATCGAGCGTGCGCGGCAGCTGCGCGGCCTCGATCTCGACGAAGCGGAACTTCCGCGGGTTCTCGGTGATGTCGCGCGGCGTGGCGTTGATGCCCGCGATCGGGTCGATGCCGCTCTTGAGCTTGATGGCGCCGGCCTTCTGCAGCAGCAACAGCACCCGGCTTTCGTTCGACGGGTCGTTGGGAATGGCGATGCTGGCGCCCTCGGGCAGGTCCTTGAACGATTTGAACTTGCGCGAATAGATCGCGATGGGGCCGATCCAGGTGCGGCCGAAGCCGACGATCCTGTAGCCGCGCGAACGCACCTGCGCCGCGAGGAAGGGCCGGTGCTGGAAGCTGTTGGCGTCCAGGTCGCCGGCATCGAGCGCGGCGTTGGGCCGGCTGTAGTCGGTGAAGGGCACGATCTGGATCTTCAGGCCGTAGTCGCGCTCGGCCACGCGCTTGGCGACCTCGAAGGTCTGCTCGTGCGGCCCGGTCGTGACGCCTACCTTCAGGACCTTGGTGGTGCCGGGCGGCTCCTTGAGGGCCGCGAAGGCGGGTAGGCCCGCGCCGGCGGTGGCGGCGGCCGAGGCGAATTGCAGCAGGCGGCGGCGCGACAGCGCGGCGGAAAGCGATGGGAAGCGGCTCAAGCAAGACTCCGAAGAAGAACGGGAAAAGAAGAAAAGGACTCGGCGCTCACAGCGCGCCGTGCCGCGGCGGCAGCCGATCGTTGAGGTGGTAGTTGCCGATGTGGTGGTACTTCCAGCGCACCGGGTCGTGCAGCGTGTGGGTGCGCGCGTTGCGCCAGAAGCGGTCCAGCCCCAGGCCGTCGAGCGTGGCGCCGGTGCCGGCCAGCTCGAACAGGCGATTGCCGGCGTCGAGCGAAGCGGTGGTGCTCAGCACGCGGGCCTCGGCCACTGCGATCGAGGCTGCGGCCACGCTGTGATCGTCCGGCGCGCGCTGGGCCGCCTCGACGAAGCGCGCGGCGCGGCGCAGCAGGGCCTCGGCCGCGCGCAGGCGCACCGCCACCTCGCCGGTCAGCTGGATCGCGAGCGGGTCCTCGCTCGCGCGTTCCACGCCGGCATCGATCCATGGCCGGGCGCGCTCCCGCATGAAGGGCAGCGTGGCCTCGAAGGCGCCGCGCCCGATGCCAAGGTCGATGGCGGCATGCAGCAGCTGCGCGAACGGGCCGATGGTCGTGGGCCGCTCGAAGGAGGCCAGGAAGGGAACGACCCAGGCCGGGTCGATCTGCACCCCCTCGAAGCGCACCGAGCCGCTGCCGGTCACGCGCTGGCCGAAGCCGTCCCAGTCGTCCACGATGCTCACGCCCTCGGCGCGGCGCGGCACGAAGGCGAGCTTGGTCACTTCGCGTTCGCCCTCCTGTGCCACGACCAGCGTGGGAATCCAGTGCGCGAACAGTGCGCCGGTGCAGTAGAACTTCTGCCCGTCGACCTGCAGGCTGCCGCCCTCCTCGTGCAGGCGCGTTCGGCGCTTGAAGTCCTTGTGGCCGATCTCCGCGAGCGCATTGCCGAAGCGCTCGCCTTCGAGCACGCGGCGGTAGAAAAAGCTTTTCTGGGCCTCGGTGCCGCCGACGCGCAGCACCTCCAGCGCGTAGTAGTGGTTCTGCGGAATCTGCCCGAGCGAGCCGTCGGCGGCCGAGATGATGGCGATCACCTCCGCCAGCGTGCGTGCCGACACGCCGGCGCCGCCATGCTCGCGCGGCACCGTGATGGCCCAGAGGCCGCTGGCGGTGAAGCGCTCCAGCTCGTCCCAGGGCAGGCGCCGCTCGCGGTCGCGCACCGCGGCATCGCGGGCGAAGTCGGCGGCGAGCTCGCGCGCGATCTGCAGCGCCTGGGCATCGTCGCGGATGCGCAGCGGCCTCTGCCCAGGGACGGGTGCGGGCTGTGCATCGGCGCGGGCGGGAGCTCGCGCCGCGGGCGCCTCGGATGTGAGATCGGGAAGAAGAGCGGTGAGCGTCATCGATCAGTTCCAGGAATGCCGCGGCGGTGGCACGTGGTTGAGCAGGTAGTTGCCGATCAGGTGCGCCTTCCAGCGCACCGGGTCGTGCAGGGTGTGGGTGCGGGCGTTGCGCCAGTGGCGGCCGAGGTTGTGGGCTTCGCGCGTGGCCGAGGAGCCGGCGAGCTCGAACAGTTTCTCGCTGGCATCGAGCGCGATGCGCGTCGTCAGCACCTTGGCCTCGGCCACGGCAACCGAGGCGCGCGCGCTGGATTCGGCGGTGACGGGCCGGGCCGCCACGGCATCGAGCGTGCGGCCGCTTTCCAGCAGCACCTCGTGCGCGGCATGCAAGTCCACCTCGAGGCGGCCCACGTCCTGGACGATGTAGGGGTCGTCCGCCGCGCGGGCCACGCCGGCATCGGTCCAGGGCCGCGCATGCTCGCGCACGAAGGCGATCGCTTCGGCGAGCGCGGCTTGCGCAATGCCCTGGTCGATGGCTGCCTGCAGGAGCTGCGAGCCGGGGCCGAACAGGCCCGGACGGTCGGCCAGCTGCCACAGCGGCAGCACGTCCGCCTCGTCGACCGGCACGGCCTCGAAGCGCACCGTGCCGCTGGCCGTGGTGCGCTGGCCGAAGGAGGACCAGTCGTCGACCACCGTGAGCCCGGGCGCATCGCGCGGCAACCACACCTGCACGGCGCGGCCCTGGTCGTCGAGCGCGCGTGCCGGCACGCGGTGGGCGAACAGCGCACCGGTCGAATAGAAGCGCTCGCCGTCCAGGCGCAGTCCCTGGGGCGTGCGGCGCAGCCGTGTCGCGCCCTCCGCGATGGTCTTCGATCGCCGCTCCGGCCCCGCATTGCCCAGGCGCCGACCCGCGAGCACCTCGGCGTAGAAGCGGGTCTTCTGCGGCTCGGTGCCGATCTCGCGAAGCACGCCCAGCACGCCGAAGTGGTTCTGCGGGATCTGCCCGAGCGAGGCGTCGGCGGCCGACAGGATCACGAAGACCTCGGCCAGCGTGGCGTAGGACACGTCGGCACCGCCATGCGCGCGCGGCACGGTGATGCCGCCGAGCCCGCTCTCGGACCAGCGGTCGAGCTCATCCCACGGCAGGCGCCGCTCGCGGTCGCGCGCAGAAGCACCGGGGGCGAACAGCGCGGCAAGGCGGTGGGCGGCCTCCAGCGCTTCGCCGTCGCTGCGGATGCGCCGCACGCGCGCGGGATCGGGGTCGCGCGGTTTGCGCGGCACGGCGAATCCGTCGGGAAGAAGTTCAAGCGGGGAGGACATCGGCGAATCGCTCAGGCCAGCGCCAGCGAAGGCACTTCGAGCGGCCTGCCCGCGCGCTGGCGCAGCACGGGCAATGCGCGCTCGACGGCCAATGCGATGCGTGCGCGCAGTGCATCGCCGCTCACGCGGTAGTTGTCGAATTCCTTGTCGGTCGCATAGACGCCGACTGGCAGCGTGTGGGCCTGGAAGAAGCTGAACAGCGGGCGCAGCTGGTGGTCGATGGCCAGTGCGTGGCGGTCGCTGCCGCCGGTGGCCGCAAGCAGCACCGGCACGTCGATCAATGCTTCGTGATGAATGAAGTCGAAGAAGTGCTTGAAAAGCCCGGTGTACGAACCGCGATAGATCGGGCTCGCCACCAGCAGCAGGTCGGCGGATTCCACGTCCTTGAGCGACTGCTCGACCTCGGCTGGAAGCTGGCCGCGCTGCAGCACGCCGCCGAACTTCGGCACCAACTGGCCCAGTTCGACGAGGCGCGTCTCGGCGGGCCAGGCGTCGGTCAGGCCCTCCAGCAGTTCCTCGACCAGCGCGAGCGTGCGCGAGGGGCGTTGCAGGCCGCCGGAGACAGCGACGATCTTGAATTTGTGAGTCATGGTGGAAGAGCAGAAGAAGAAAAAGGCCAGGCCATGAATGTGCCGGCCGCGCGGCGCTTTTGGCGCATGGCTGCTAGAAGCATTTCAGCTATGGATGCGCGGTTTTCTTCGTTGAGGAAGCAGGCGTGGCTTCCTAGGATCGGCGCTTCGCAACCAGCCAGACCGCTCCCGCGCCGGAGCGCGCCGCCATGCCCATCGAGACGCCCTCCTCTTCCCATGCCAGCGCCCCGCCTTCGAGGCGCCTGGCGCTCAAGACCTTCGCTTCGCTCGCCTCCGTGGCGGCCATCGGCAGCCTCGGGCTTTCGGGCTGCTCGCGCGAGGCCGGTGGCCCGGCCGTGGTGAAGAAGACCGGCGACAAGGTGGCGTTCAAGTACCCGAACAACCCGTCGTTCGACCTGATCTACCTGGCCGACGAGCTCGGCTACTTCGACGGCACCAACACCCGCCCCGAGTACGTCGGCAAGATCGCCGCGCCGCAGATCATTCCGCTGGTGGGCACGGGCGAGATCGACTTCGGCAGCCGCATGGTGCCGCTGGTGATCTCGGCCATTGCGTCGGGCGCGGACCTCAAGGTGGTGGCCGCGGGCGGCAAGACGCTGCAGGAGGCGCCGCACATGAAGTACTTCGTTCGCAAGGACTCGGGCATCCGCAACCCGAAGGACCTGGAGGGCAAGACCATCGGCTTCAACAGCTTCGGCGCCTGCGCCGAGTTCGTGACCAAGAAGTACCTGCGCCAGCACGGCGTGGACGTGGCGAAGATCAACTTCGTCGTGGTGCCCGACGAGCAGGCCGAGCAGACGCTGGTGACCGGCAACACCGACCTCGCGATCATCCACGCGCCCTTCTCGGGCCGGGCCGACAACGCCGAGCCCCTGGTGCGGCTGTGGAGCGACTACGACCTGGACGGCGGCCTGGGCGGCATGGCGCCGTACAGCGCGCATGGCCAGTTCATCCGCCAGCACCCCGAGGCGGTGCGCGATGTGGTGGCGGCGCTCGCCAAGGCCGGCAACTGGGTCAACGCCAACACCGAGGAAGCGCGCAAGCTGGTGGCCAAGCGCATCAACATGGACCTGAAGAACGTCGACCGCTACGCCTATGTCGACGACCTGGTGGTGACCGAGCCGCCGATCCAGTACTACATCGACATCCTGCAGTCCGAGGGCAAGCTCGCGGCCGGCAAGGTGGCGGTGAAGGACGTCTACACGAACGAGTTCAATCCCTTCGCGCAGCAGCAGGCCGCGAAGTCCTGACCCCACGCCCGCCATGAGCTTCAAGATCTCGGCCCGCGACCTGCGGATGGACTATGCGGCGCGCGGTGCGAGCGAGCGCGTGCGCGTGCTCGAAGGCTTCGACCTGGATGTGCGCGACGGCGAATTCCTCTCGGTGCTCGGCCCCTCGGGCTGCGGCAAGTCGACCTTCCTCGGCATCCTGGCCGGGCTGACGGAGCGCACCGGCGGGCGCATTGCCATCAACGGCCAGCCGCTTGCGGGCATCAACCGCAACCAGGGCGTGGTGTTCCAGGGCTATGCGCTGTTTCCGTGGCTCTCGGTGCTCGACAACATCGCCGTGGGGTTGGAGATTCGCGGCATTGGCAAGGCCGAGCGCCGCCGCACCGCGCACGAATACCTCGAACTGGTGGGCCTGCATGGCTTTGCAGACCGCTATCCGCACGAGATCTCGGGCGGCATGAAGCAGCGCGTGGCCATTGCGCGCTCGCTCGCCTACAGGCCCGACGTGCTGCTGATGGACGAGCCCTTTGCGGCGCTCGATGCGCAGACGCGCGAGATCCTGCAGGGCGAGCTGCTGCGCATCTGGGAGCAGTACCGCAAGACCATCGTCTTCATCACGCACAGCCTGGAGGAAGCGGTGTACCTCTCCGACCGCGTGGCGGTGATGACGCAGCGGCCCGGGCGCATCAAGGACATCATCGACATTCCGCTCGCGCGCCCGCGCTTGGCGCAGGTGCGCCATACGGCCGAGTTCGCGGCGCTGCGCCAGCGCGCGTGGGAGGTGCTGAAGGATGAAGTGCAGCTCGGGCTGAAGCCGCGGTCGCTCGAGGGAGTGGTGTCATGAGCGCGGTGCTCGATGCGCCGGCGGCCCGCCCGCCCGGTCGATTCTTCAGGTTCGCGCGCAGCTTTGTCCGCGTAGCCGAACGCGGCATCGGCATCGTGATCTTCCTGGCGCTGTGGGAGGCGCTGCCGCGCCTGGGCGTCGTGAGCGATGCCTACCTGAGCCCACCGTCCGCCGTGCTCGCGAGCATCGCCCAGCTCGTCGACACCGGCCAGCTCTGGAAGCATGTGGCGGCAAGCCTGCAGCGCTCGCTGGGGGGCCTGCTGCTCGCGAGTTTCTCGGGCGTGGTGCTGGGTCTCCTGATCGGTAGCTCGAAGCGGCTGGCGGCCATCGTCGATCCGGTGCTGCAGCTGTTTCGCCAGACCTCGGCCTTCGCGCTGTTCCCGGTGTTCATCCTGTTCCTGGGCATCGGCGAGCTGTCGAAGGTGGCGATCATCTTCTGGGCCTCGTTCTGGCCCGTGCTGCTGAGCACGGTGAGCGGCGTGAAGCAGGTCGACCGGCTGCTCGTCAACTCGGCGCTGTCGATGGGCGCCTCGCAGCGCTTCGTCTTCTTCAAGGTGGTGCTGCCGGCGTCGCTGCCGTCGATCTTCACCGGCGTGCGGCTGGCGGGGGCCTACAGCATCACGGCGCTGGTGGCGGCCGAGATGATCGGCGCGCATTCGGGCCTGGGCTTTCTCACGCTCAATTCGCAGGAGACCTTCCAGATCCCGACGATGTACGCCGGCATCCTGCTGCTGGCCGTGCTCGGCCTGCTGCTCAACTACCTGCTGGCCTTGCTGGAGCGCCGGCTGCTGCGCTGGCGCAAGGGGCTGAGCCTCGATGACTGAGCACAGGTTGCCCAAGCGCGGGCTGGCACTGGCCGGCACGGCGCTCGTGCTGGCCATGGCGGTCGCGGGCCTCGGCGGCGCCCGGGCTTTCACGACGCCGCCGCTGTCGGGCCTGCCCAAGGGACCGGTGCTCGCCCATGCGATCGAGCGCGGCAAGCTGGTCGTCGGCGTGCGCCGCTATCCGCGCCCTGCCCCGCCCGAGGCGCCAACGCCGCCGGAACCCGACGGTTTCGACGCCACGCTCGCACGGCAACTGGCGGCTTCGCTCGGCGTGCCGCTGGAGCTGGTCGGCCTCGACCCTGCGGCGCAAGAGGCCGCGCTGCGCGAAGGCCGCGTCGACCTGCTGGTGGCGGGTGTGCCCGCCCGATCGACACACGGTATCGCCGCCGCCCCCGGCAGCTACGACACCGGCCACGGCCTGGTGGTCTCGCTCAGGCGCGGCAAGGTTCAGGAGCCATCTGCGCTGCGCGGCGCATCGATCTGCGTAGGCGAAGGTTCGGGCTACGCCGCCGCGGTGTCGCAGCGCTATGGCGCGCAGCCGCGCAGCTATCCCTCTTCGGTACATGCGGCGTCGGCCTTCATGGCCGGCGAATGCGCGGCGCTCGCCGAGGATGCCGAGGTGCTGGAACGGCTCATGCGGAGCGAGGAATGGCGCTTCTACAAACCCCTGGCCGGCGACCTGCGTCCACCCTCGGATGCCGCCATCCGCCTGCCCGAAGGCGACGCCATGTCGCGCGACTACCTGGCCGCCGCACTGCGCCAATGGCGTGCCGACGGTACGCTGGACAAGGCGCGCGGCGCGCGTGCGGGCAACCTGCAGTTCGAGATCACGCTGCTCAAGGACGGCTTCGTCTGCCATTCCTGAGCACGGTGCGCATCAGTCTTCCTGGGCGCGCCATTGCGCGAGCGCGAAGTCGCGGCTCACGAGGTTCTCGGCGAGCAGGAACTTCTTGACCTCGTCCAGCAGCGCCAGGCCTTCGGGCGGATACGCGGCCTCGGGGAAGTGGGAGAGCGGGTGCGAGATCTTCACGATCTCGAGCGGAAAGCCGCTCACCTCCGAGTGAAAGGCGTAATAGTCCGCGCTGTTGCGCCGGATCTCCTGCAGCGCCGTGCGGCGTGCGCGCGTCCAGGCCGCAGGCAGTCCGGGCGCGGCCGCCAGCAGCTTGCTCGACGCAACGATCACCGAGGTGCCGCGCAGCGTCGGGTGCTTCTCGGCCTCGTCGATGACCGGATAGCCGCGCGAAGCAAGCAGCGGCCCCACGTCGACCTGCGCCGCGAAGGCCGCGATCGAGCCCTGGTCGAGCGCCGCCTCGCCGTCGCGCGGGAACATGTGGATCACCTTGACGGATTTCTGCAGCCCGTTCTCCTTGAGCAGGCCCAGCACGTAGCGGTGCATGTAGGAGCCGCGCGCCACGCCGATGGACTGGCCTTCGAGCGCCTTCACGCTGCGCACGCCGTCGCGCGGCGTGAGCAGCCAGACGTTCATGCCCACCGCGTCGAAACCGATGAGCTGGCCTTCGAGGCCGCGCGAGCGGGCCACCACGGCGGGCGTGTCGCCGTAGATGCCGACATCGAGCGCGCCCGAAAGAAAAGCCTCGTTGAGATCGGGTCCGTTCGGAAAATTGCGCGTCGTCACTTCCTTGAAACCGAGCGGGGCCAGCTCGCGCAACAGGTGGCCCTGGCGCAGCGCCCAGCCGGTGGCGGCCGCGGGCTTCTTGCCGGGGCCGATGTAGCCGAGACGCAGCGCCTGGCCGCTGCCCTGCGCAAAGGAGAAACGGGGCAATGCGCTCGCGGCGGTTGCGGCAACGGCGCCGCGCAGCAACCGGCGGCGGCTGGAGAGATCGGACATCGGGAGGACTCGCAGCAGGAAGGAAGAAAAAAAAGGGCTCAGTGCGCCCGCCGCAGGAGCTCGAAGCTCGCATCGGCCGAAGCGGTCGACTGCCGGCCGCGGCCCCAGCCGATGGCACTGCGGTAGCTGCCCATCAGGGCCGCGGCCGCGGCATCGCGCTCCTCGGCGGTGGCACTGCGGTCGGCAATGGGCGCGACGTAGAGCGCATCCTCGGGGCAGTACAGCTCGCACATGAAGCAGGTCTGGCAGTCGTCCTGCCGGGCGATGCGCGGCGGGCCGCCCGGCACCGCCTCGAACACGTTGGTCGGGCAGGCGTTCACGCAGATGTTGCAGCCGGTGCAGCGCTCGGCGCTGATGACTTCGATCATGCGGCCACCTCGTCCTGCACGGCATGGCGCTGCACCCAGACCTCGTCGAGCCCGCCGCTGAGCAGCCGGTGGCGCTGCGCCGGGTCGGCCGCACCGTGTTCGCGCCGGCGGTGCATGCCGCGCGTTTCGGTGCGCTGCAAGGCGCTGCGATACATCCAGCGCGAGGTGGCCAGCATGGCGGCGGCTTCGCGTGCGCGAACAGCCTCTGTCGCCGTGGCAGCCGGCGCGCTGGTGCGCAGGCGGGTCCAGAGGGCATCGAGCCGTGCGAGTGAATCGCGCAGCGCATCGCCTTCGCGGAACCAGTTGCGCTCGTAAGGGAAGACTTCCGCCTGGACGGCGCGAATCACTTCCTGGCTGTCGAAGGCCGCGGCGCCGCGCGTGGAAAGCGCCACGCCGCCGGCGCGCAAGGCCGTGCGGCTGGAACCCACGGCGCGCGCGTCGCGTCCGAAGGCCGCCGCGCCTGCGCCGGCCCAGAAGCCGGAGGACAGGGCCCAGGCCGCGTTGTGGCTGCCGCCGCCCGTGAAGCCGCCGCAGATCAGCTCGCGCGTTGCCGCATCCCCCGCGGCGTAGAGGCCGGGCACGGAGGTGGCGCAGCTGTCGTCCACCAGGTGCAGGCCGCCCGTGCCGCGCACCGTGCCTTCGAGCCGCAGCGTCACCGGAAAGTGCTGCGTGAACGGATCGATGCCCTGGCGGTCGAAGGAGACGAAGAAGTTGGGCTGCGCCGTGCGCATCCATGCGCGGATCTGCGCGTCGGCGCGGTCGAGGCAGGCGAACACCGGTTGCGATTGCAGCGTCTGCGCGATGACGCCGCGCCCTTTGGAGGAGCCCGCACCTTCGATGGCCGTGCCGTCGGCCGTGTAGAAAGTCGCCCAGTTGTAGAACAGCGACTTGGTGACCGACGAGAAGGCCGGCCCCAGTCCGTAGGCGTTCGAGAACTCCATGCCCGACAGCGCCGCGCCGACCTCGGCCGCCATCAGCTGGCCGTCGCCGGTGAGCACATTGCAGCCGAGCGCCCGGCTCAGGAAGGCACAACCGCCGGTGGCGATGACGACCGCGCCGGCACGCACCACCCAGGTGCTGCCGCTTTGGCGGTTCACGCCGGTGGCGCCGCAGACAGTGCCGTGCTCGTCCACCAGCAATTCCAGCGCCGGGCTGTGGTCGAGGATGCGCGCGCCCGCTTCCTTCACCCGCTTGCGCATCAGCCGCATGTATTCGGGCCCTTGCAGCGAAGTGCAGCGCAGCGCGCCCTGGTCGTCGGCGGGGAACGGATAGCCCCAGTCCTTGAGCCGCTCGACGTTGGCCCAGGTCTGCTCGAGCACCCGGTCCATCCAGGCATGCTCGGCGAGATGGCCGCCCATGGCAAGCCGGCTGGCCTTGGCCTCTTCGCGCGCCGAGCCGTCCGGTGGCACATGCCACAGGCCGGTGCCCGAGGGCGCGGTGGCGCCCGAGGTGCCGCAGAAGCCCTTGTCGGCCAGCAGCACGCGCGCGCCCTGCGCGGCCGCGCTCACCGCGGCCCATGCGCCCGCCGGGCCGCCGCCGATCACCAGGACATCGGCCTGATGCCTGTCGGAGCCGTCGCTCCCCGAAAGAAGCTGCCGCTCGAAATCTGTCGCGCCCATGGTTGGTTGCCTCGCAATGCAAAGAAGGCGACCGTATCAACGGCCGCCTGCGTGCACAACGAAGAAAAGCAGGGATCGATATGCGCCCGGTGCACGAAGCCGCCGAGCCGGCCCGGCACCCCGGCGTTCAGCCGCGCCGCTGCCCTGCCAACCGCCGCACCACCGACACCAGCCGGTCGATCTCGTCGAAGGTGTTGTAGAAGGCCAGCGACGGCCGCACGGTGGTCTCGACGCCGAAGCGACGCAGGATCGGCTGTGCGCAATGGTGGCCCGTGCGCACGGCAATGCCTTCGTCGTTGAGCGCATGGCCCACCTCCTCGGTGGTGTAGCCGTCGAGCACGAAGGACATCACGCTGGCCTTGTCGGCCGCCGTGCCGATCAGCCGCACACCCGGAATCGCGCCGAGCTGCGCCATGCCGTACACGAGCAGGTCGTGCTCGTAGCGCGCGATGTTCTCGATGCCTACCTTGTTCACGTAGTCGATGGCCGCGCCCAGCCCCACGGCATCGGCAATGTTGCCGGTGCCGGCCTCGAACTTGT
Organism: Variovorax sp. V116; assembly: GCF_041154435.1. Lineage (NCBI taxonomy): Bacteria > Pseudomonadati > Pseudomonadota > Betaproteobacteria > Burkholderiales > Comamonadaceae > Variovorax > Variovorax sp. V116. The sequence goes on along the minus strand of NZ_AP028661.1, from coordinate 2,051,689 downwards.
TCGGGATCGGCTGGAACACGGTCTTCTCGAAAGTGACGTCGGCAATCATGTTGCCGCCGCCCTGCCAGGGCGGCATGTCCTCGAGCACTTCGCGCCTGCCCCACACCACGCCGATGCCGGTCGGGCCGAACACCTTGTGGCCGGAGAACACGAAGAAGTCGGCGCCGATGTCCTGCACATCGACCCGCATGTGCGAGACCGATTGCGCGCCGTCGACCAGCGCCTTGGCGCCCGCGCGGTGCGCCAGCTCGACGATCTCCTTCACCGGCACCACGGTGCCCAGCGCGTTCGAGACCTGCGTGACGGCGACGATCTTCGTGCGGTCGTTCAGCAGCTTGCGGTATTCATCGAGCAGCACCTGGCCCGAATCGTCCACCGGGATCACGCGCAGCTTCGCGCCCTTGGCGGCGGCGAGCTGCTGCCACGGCACGATGTTGGCGTGGTGCTCGAGATTGGAGACGATGATCTCGTCGCCCTCGCCCACATGCTGCCCGCCCCAGCTCTTGGCCACGAGGTTGATGGCCTCGGTGGTGCCGCGCACGAAGATCACTTCTTCGACCCCGGGTGCGTTGATGAACTTTCGCACGCGCTCGCGTGCGCCTTCGTAGGCATCGGTGGCGCGCGCGGCCAGTTCATGCGCCGCGCGGTGGATGTTGGAGTTCTCGTGTTCGTAGAAGTACGCGATGCGGTCGATGACCGATTGCGGCTTGTGCGTGGTGGCTGCGTTGTCGAACCACACGAGCTGCCGGCCGTTCACGCGCTCCTGCAGGATCGGGAAGTCGCGCCGTACGGCATGGATGTCGAACGGCGGATGCCGGCCGCTGCCCGCGAGCGGCACCGCATCGGGCCCGCGCGGATCGGGCTTGGCCGGCGTGACGAAGCCATTGGGCAGGCGCACCGCGTCGACGAAGTAGAACTGCGGCTTCTCACTCCCTTGCATCCGGGATTGGCTCCCTCGCCCCTCCGGGGAGAGGGTGGGGGTGAGGGGCTGCGGCGATGGAACGCCAGCAAGTGGTTGAACGCTCCCGCCCTCACCCCAGCCCTCTCCCGCAAGCGGGAGAGGGGGCAAGACCTGCCCAGGGGGCGAGATGGCGGGGATCGTGCCACCGGATGGATGGCCGTAACCGTCGCTCAAGAAGTAGAACGGCGAGGCCGCGGCCTGCGGCGCCACGGGCGCACCGATTTGCTGCGGCACGCCCTGCACCACGCCGCCCGAACGCGGCTCGAAGGCCGGCGCCACCGACAGCACCGTGTCGGGCACGCCATTGCCCGCCACCGCGTGCGGCGCCAGCGCCGGCGCGCGATTCGCGAGCGAAGGCAGCTGCGTGGGCGATGCCGGCAGCAGGTTGGCGCCCGGAATCTGCCCCTGCGGAATCGGCGTGCCGGGCACGCTGGGCCCGAAGCCCGCGGGGCTCGCCAGCGGCGACCCCGGGGGCGCGATGTTGGCAGGAAACTGCGCGCCCGGCGGTGCGGAGAACATGGCGCTCGCCATGCGTGCGAGAACGGCCGGATCGAACGGCGCCTCGCCTGGAATCGAGGGTGTGCTGCTCACCGCGGCTTACTTGTAGGTGTCGGGATAGTCGTGGTACTTGCCGATCTCGACGTCGTCGAGCACGGCCAGCGCGTCGGTGGTCAGCACCGCCAGCGAGCAGTACAGCGAGATCAGGTACGACGCGATCGCATGGTTGTTGATGCCCATGAACCGCACCGACAGGCCCGGCCCCTGCTCGCCCGACAGCCCCGGCTGGAACAGCCCCACCACGCCCTGGCGCTTGTCGCCCACGCGCAGCAGCAGGATCTTGCTCTTGCCGTCGGCCACGGGCACCTTGTTCGACGGAATCAGCGGAATGCCGCGCCAGGTGATGAACTGCGAACCGAACAGGCTCACCGTCGGCGGCGGCGTGCCGCGGCGCGTGGCCTCGCGGCCGAAGGCGGCAATGGCCAGCGGGTGCGTGAGGAAGAAGGCGGGCTCCTTCCACACCTTGGTCAGCAGCTCGTCGAGATCGTCGGGCGTGGGCGCGCCGGTCAGCGGGAAGATGCGCTGCTCTTCGCTCACCTGGGCCAGCAGGCCGTAGTCGGGGTTGTTGATGAGCTCGCTCTCCTGGTTCTCCTTGATCGTTTCGATCGTGAGGCGCAACTGCTCCTTGATCTGGTCGTGCGGACTGCTGTAGAGGTCGGAGATGCGCGTGTGCACGTCGAGCACGGTGCTCACGGCATTGAGGTAGTGCTCGCGCGGGTTCTCCTCGTAGTCGACGAAGGTGCGCGGCAGCTGGTTCTCTTCTTCGCGCGAGGTGCAGGTGACCTTGATCGATTCGGGGTTCCTGACCTTGTTGACGCGGTAGATGCCCGCCTCCACCGGCACCCATTGCAGGAGGTGCGTCAGCCAGCGCGGGCTGATGGTCTCCAGCTGCGGGACTGTCTTGGTGGCGTTGGCCAGCTGGCGGGCGGCGTTGTCGCCAAGGGCGGTGATACCACCGACTGTTGCGCTCATGAATCAAGGCTCCGTATTGGGAAGGTGGCCGCAAGTGTCAGGCGGCCTGGGGTTTTCCCTCAACAGGCTATAGCCGCCAAGTTGATCCTGCGCACAAGACGCGATTGCTCCAGCTGCTCGCAGCGCAGCAGCAGGCCCACCATGTTGATGTCCAGCGCCGCGGCCAGCTTGTGCGCCGTGACGATCGACGGGATGACGCGTCCGCGCTCCACCTCGCCGACATAGGAGCGGTTCAGGTCGGCGCGCTCGGCCAGCGCCTCCTGCGACCAGCCCTTGCCTTCGCGCAGCTGGCGGATGGTCACGCCGAAGTCTTCGACGAAATCCTTCATGCGCCCGCTCCCTGCGGCGCGTTCTGCAGGCTGGCCTGCGTGACGCTCGCGCCCGCGGGCACATCGTCCGTGATCCACACATTGCCGCCGATGACCGCGCCCTTGCCCAGCGTCACGCGCCCGAGGATGGTGGCGCCGGCATAGATCACCACGTCGTCCTCCACCACCGGGTGGCGCGGCAGGCCCTTCTGCAGGTTGCCCTCGGCATCGGTCGGAAAGCGCTTGGCCCCCAGCGTCACGGCCTGGTACAGGCGCACGCGCTTGCCGATGACCGCCGTCTCGCCGATGACGACGCCCGTGCCGTGATCGATGAAGAAGCCCGCATCGATCTGCGCGCCGGGGTGGATGTCGATGCCGGTCTGCGCATGCGCGAGCTCGGCCACGATGCGCGCCAGCAGCGGCAATTCAAGCTTGTAGAGCTCGTGCGCCAGCCGGTGGTGGATCATCGCGAGCACGCCGGGGTAGCACAGCAGCACCTCGTCCACGCTGCGCGCGGCCGGGTCGCCCTGGTAGGCCGCGAGCACGTCGGTGTCGAGCAGGCGGCGCAGCTGCGGCAGTGCACCCGCGAAACGGCGCACCGCATCGGTCGCAGCATCGTCGATCTCGCCCGGAGAACGCGGCTCGTGGCGGGCGTTGAATTCGAGCTCGAGGCGTGCTTGTGTCAGCAGGGCCTGCAAAGCGGAATCGAGCGAGTGGCCGACGTAGAAGTCTTCGCTCTCGTGGCGCAGGTCGGGCGGGCCGAGCCGCATCGGAAACAGCGCGCCCTTGAGCGATTCGATGATCTGCGCGAGCGCATCGCGCGACGGAAACTCGCGTGCGCCGGGCTCGCGCGAGCGCCGCTGTGAATCGCGCCATTCGTCGCGCACGCCATGCAGCGCGCGCACGATGCCGCCCACCTCGAAATGAGCCATGTGGTTGTTCTCCCTGGAAAGGAATGCTGGAACGCTGCCGTCAATCCTGCACCCACGGCAGGCCGTGGAAGCGCCAGCCGTCCGAGGCGCCGCGGTGCTGGCGTGCGTCGATCTCGCCCTCGAAGCCTTCGAGCACGTTGAACACGTGCGTGAAGCCGGCCTTGGCGGCCGCTTCCGCCGCGAGTGCCGAGCGCTTGCCGCTGCGGCACAGCAGCAGCGCCACCGCGTCCTTGCCGCCGTGCTTCGCCAGCCTGGCCTCGAGCTCGCGCACGAAGCGCGGATTGCGCGTGAGCGCCGTGCCGGTCGCCCAGGCCACGTGCAGGCTCTCGGGCACATGGCCCACGAACTTGCGCTCTTCGCCCGAGCGCACATCCACCAGCACGGCCCGGCCGCCCTGCACCAGCGCCCACGCGACGGGCGGCGTCACGCCGCCGGCATAGGGCCATCCCGCATCGGCCGCACGAATGCGCGCTTCCTCCAGGGAGGGTGGCAAGAGGGCGAGGTCTTCTTCAACTTCCACTGACATGCGCTTGGGCTCCTGTGCGTTGCTTCTTCATTCGCCATCCGGCTTGGTGGCGATGGCCATCACTCTAGGAGCGGGGCGATGAAGTTCAAACAACCGAAAAGTCGATTCCAAACAACCAAATGGTCTAACGGCCCGATCCGTCTTCGCACGAAAAAACGCATATCGATAGTCGAAGGCATTCGTTGCGGCGGCGGACGCGGCCTCGCAAGATCGCCGGCTCTCTCTCCGCCCGATTCCTTCGCTCTTCCCATTCGATGACCTCCCGCCTCCGACCCACCCCCCTCTTCTCTTCCCGCATGGCCATCGCACTGGCCGCGGTTCTGGGCCTGGGCGCAGCTGCGGCGCACGCCGACGCCACGCTCGATCGCATCAAGCAGCGCGGCAAGGTGGCCATCGGTGTGGTGGTGGGCGGCGGTCCCTTCGGCTCGATCGATCCGGCCACGCAGCAGTTGGTGGGCTGGAACCCCGACCTGGCGCGTGATCTTGCAAAGCAGCTCGGCGCCGAGGCCGAGCTGGTGCAGGTGCAGCCTTCGAACCGCGTGCAGTTCCTGCAGTCGGGCAAGGTCGACCTGCTGATCGCCTCGATGGAATACAACGCCGACCGCGGCGAAATCCTGGGCCATGCGCCCACGCCCTTCTACCGCGTGGGCGGCACCGCCGCGGTACTCAAGACCAGCGGCATCGCCAAGTGGGAAGACCTGCGCGGCAAGGTGGTCTGCGCCTCCCAGGGCAGCAGCTACGTGAAGCCGCTGCAGGAACAATACGGCGCGCAGGTGCGCGGCTTCAAGACCTCTGCGGAATCGCTGCTCGCGCTGCGCGGCGGCAACTGCGTGGCGGCCGTGCACGACGCCACGCTGATCCAGCCGCTCCTGCGCAACAACGCCGAATGGGCCGCCTACGCGGCGCCGATCCGCGACGAGATATTGCCCGCGCCCTCGGTGGTGTGGACCCGCAAGGGCGAGGCCGACACCATCGCCGCCGTCGACAAGGTCGTGCAGCAATGGCACCGCAGCGGCTGGCTGATTGCCACCGAAAAGCGCAACGGCATCGAGCCGCCGCAGCCGCTGCTGACCGAACTGCAGGCCAGGTTCAAGGCGCCCTGATGAGCGTCGGATGAGCGAAGCACTGCTCGCGCAGGCCGTGGCCGCCCTCAAGACGGTGGGGCTGAACTACGCCTTCGTGCTCGACCTGGGCGAGCGCAGCGCCTTCCTGCGCGGACTCGGCGTCACGCTGCAGCTCTGCCTGCTGACCATTCCCGCAAGCCTTGCGGCCGGCGTGCTGATCGCATCGGCGCTGACGTCGGGCCGTGCCTGGCTGGTGCAGCCGGCGCGCGCCTTCGTCGAGCTCACGCGCAACACGCCCACGCTGGTGCAGCTGTACTGCGCGTTCCTCGTGCTCAACATGCTGATCACGCAGCACGTGAAGCTGCCCGGCGGCAATCCGCTCACGCCCTTCGTGTGGGTGGTGATCGTGGTGTCGCTGCACAAGGGCGTGTTCCATGCCGAGGCGCTGCGCGCGGGCATCGAGGCCGTGCCGCGCGTCACGCTGGAGGCGGCGCGTTCGCTCGGCTTCTCGCAGCGCCAGCTGCTGTGGCGCGTGGAGCTGCCGCTTGCGCTGCGCTTCGCACTGCCCTCGCTGGTGAACAACCTGGTCGACCTGGTCAAGATGACCGCGGTGGCCTCGGCCATTGCGGTGGGCGACGTGACCTATGAATCGATCATGATCTGGACGCAGCGCGACAACGTGCTCGAACTGCTGTTGCTGATCCTGGTCTTCTTCGGCCTCTTGACCTGGCTCGTGAGCCTGGCGGGCCGCTGGCTCGAGGAACGACTGAGGATGCCCGGCTATGGCCAGTGAGATCGCGCTTCCTCAAGGCAGCGCCCCTGCCATCGCCGCGGACGCCGGTACGCCCGCGTGGCGCAGGCCGTGGGCCCTGGCCGCGTGGGCCGCCTTGGCGCTCGTGGCTTTCTGGGCCGCCACCGGCACCACGCCCACGGCCTTCGTCCATCTCTGGACATGGCTGCCCGCACTGCTGCGCGGCCTTCTGGCGAACATCGAGATCAGCGTGCTCGCGATGGCGCTGGGCACGCTGGCCGGGCTGCTGGTCGGGGCCGTGTCGCTCTCGCCGCTGCGGGTGCTGCGCGTCGCCGCGCGCTGGTATGTGCAGGTCTTTCGCAATGCGCCCGTGCTGGTGCTGGTCTATTTCACGACCTATGTGTTCCCGTTCGAGCTGCACCTGGTGTCGTGGACTCTCCCTTTCCCCGACTGGATCAAGGTGGTGCTGGGCCTGGCACTGCCGGCCAGCGCGAACGTGGCGGAGATTTTCCGCGGTGCGATCCAGTCGATCCCGAGCGCGCAGTGGGAGGCCGCGCAATCGCTGGCCTTCAGGCGCAGCGAGATCTTTCGCCTGATCGTGCTGCCGCAGTGCCTGCGCCGCATGCTGCCGCCGTGGATGAACCTCTATGCCAGCATCACCATGAGCACGGCGCTGGCCTCGCTGGTGGGCGTGCACGACGTGGTCGACACGGCACAGATCGCGAGCAACACGGTGGCGCGCACCGACTTCACCATCCTTGTCTATTTCACGCTGCTGGGCTTGTTCTTCGCCTGCTGCTATCCGATCGCGCGCGCCACCCGCGCGCTGGAGCGTCGCCATGACCGCCACTGATACAACCGGCTCCACGTCTGCTGCGCAAGAAGCCCCGCTCGTAACGCTCGGCGATGTGCACCTGCGCTTCGGCGCCAACGAGGTGCTCAAGGGCATCGACCTGGAGGTGCGGCGCGGCGAGGCCGTGTCCATCATCGGCCCCTCGGGATCGGGCAAGTCGACCATCCTGCGCTGCATCACCGGCCTGCTGCGGCCGCAGCGCGGCGCGATCCGCGTGGGCGACACGCAGGTGGACGCGCTGCGCTCCGAGGCCGAGCTGATCGCGCTGCGCAAGCGCGTGGGCTTCGTGTTCCAGCAGTACAACCTGTTCCCGCACCTCACCGTGCTGGAAAACCTGGTGATCGCGCCCACGCGCGTGGCGGGCCGCGACCGCGCCGCGGCACAGCGCGAAGCGCGTGCGCTGCTCGACAAGGTGAGGCTGTCGCACAAGGAGGCCGCCTATCCCGGTGAGCTTTCCGGCGGGCAGCAGCAGCGCGTTGCCATTGCGCGGGCACTGGCGATGCGGCCCGAGCTGATGCTGTTCGACGAGGTGACCTCGGCCCTCGACCCCGAGACCGTCGGCGAGGTGCTGACCGTGATCCGCGACCTGGTGCAGGAAGGCCTGACCTGCGTGCTGGTGACGCACGAGATGCGCTTTGCCGAGGAGATCAGCGACCAGGTGTATTTCACCGAGGCCGGGGTCATCGTCGAGCACGGTCCTGCGCCGCGCATCTTCGGCCAGCCCGAAAGCGAGCGCACCCGCGCCTTCCTGCGCCGCGCGCTCGGCGAAGGCGCGCGCACGGCGCCTGCACGGCCCGCTCCCCTTCCTGAAGCGCTGCCCTTCGAGCGGCTGCGCTTTGCGCTCTGAACCCACCACTGCCCTCAAGCCATGACCACCACCCACAGCCTCTCCGGCACTGCATTGGCCGCCCGGCGCCGCGTCGCCGTCGACCAGGCACTGACCGATATCCGCGGCATCGCGAGCACGCAGCCCTTCGACCGCACCGTTCTTGCGCGCATCACGGCGCGCCTCGAAAAGCTCGCGCAGCAGACCGAGCTTTTCACCCGCACCGACTTTCCGCCGCCGGCCGCCACGGAAGGCGTGGGCGCCTCCACGCGCTACCGCCTGAACCCCGAGGACGGCGACGACGACATCGCGCTCTACCTGAACTCCATCAACCCGGGCAAGACCTCGATCCCGCACAACCACACGACCTGGGCGGCCATCGTGGCCGTCGAAGGGCAGGAGGAGAACCGCATCTACCGCCGCACCGACGATGGCCGCGACCCGGCCGTGGCCCGGCTGGAGCTCGACCGCGAAGTGACGGTTCAGCCCGGCACGCCGATCGCCTTCCTGCCCGACGACCTGCACAGCATCCACGTGATCGGCAACGAGCCCACGCTGCACTTCCACCTGTATGGCCGTCCGCTCGAAACGCTCTCGCAGCGCATCGGCGTGAACCTGGAGACTGGCGCGATCGTCAACTACAACGCCACGCAGCTCAAGCCGGGCAAGGCGGTGGCATGACCGCGGCACCTCCCCGAAAGCGCCTGCATTCCGCCACCCGGCTGCTGCATGCGGGCGCCCCCGCGCTGCGCGACGGCGCGGGGCCGGTCAACGTGCCCGTGGTGCGAACCAGCACCGTGCGCTTCGAGAACACGGCCGCCCAGGCCGACCATCACCACCGCCGCACGGCGGGCGAACGCGTGGCCTCCTATGGCCGCCATGGCCTGGACACCCACCGCGCGCTCGAAGACGCGGTGGTCGGCCTCGAGGGCGGGCACCGCGCCTTCCTCACGCCCTCGGGGCTGTCGGCGATCACGCTGGTGCTGCTCGCACTGCTTTCGCCCGGCGACCACGCGCTGGTGGCCGATGGCGTGTATGCACCGCTGCGCCGGGTCGACAGCACGCTGCTGCAGCGCCTGGGCATCACGGTCGAGTATTTCTCGCCCACGCACGACGACCTCGCCAGCCGGCTGCGGCCGAACACGCGCCTGCTGTACCTCGAGTCGCCGAGCTCGCTGCTCTACGAGGTGCTGGACGTGCCCGCGCTGAGCGCCGTCGCACGCGACCGCGGCGTGACCGTGGCCACCGACAACACCTGGAGCGGCGGCTGGTTCCATCAGCCGCTGGCGCTGGGCGCCAACATCTCGATCCAGGCGGCCACCAAGTACATCTCTGGCCATTCCGACCTGATGCAGGGCATCGTGGTGGTCGACAGTCCTGCGCTGGCCGCCAAACTCTCGACCGCCTACGAGGCGCTCGGCCTCACCATCGGCGCCGACGATGCCTACCTCGCCCTGCGCGGCCTGCGCACGCTGCCGGTTCGGCTGGCACAGCACCAGCGCAATGCCACCGCCGTGGCCGAGTTCCTGCAGCAGCAGCCGCAGGTGTCGCGCGTCTTCTACCCGGCGCTGCCCACCGACCCCGGCCATGCACTGTGGAAGCGCGATTTCAACGGCGCGAGCGGCCTGGTCTCCTTCGAATTCCGCCATGCCACGCCGGCCGCTGCCAATGCCTTCGTCGATGCGCTCAGACTGTTCGGCATCGGTGCCTCGTGGGGCGGCTACGAAAGCCTGGCGTTGGCCGCCCAGCCCGAAAGGCTGCGCGAGCACAGGCAGTGGACCGGCGATGCGCCCGTGGTGCGGCTGCACATCGGGCTCGAGGATCCGCGGGACCTGATCGCCGACCTGGCGCAAGCCTTCGCTGACGCTGCGCCGGCACTTTGAACACAGGCAAAAAGTAGTTTCAACCTGACTGGATGTTCAGGTTTTCCAGGCCTCCCGCTGTTATTCTGCGCAACATATTTGTTAGCGAAAGTATTCATGCGCGCTGGATCCTGGAGTTTTGCATTGACCATCCTCTGCTTGGGAAACCTTGCTGCCGAAGCTCAAACACCATTGCGCGCCTGGAACACCCACCCCGACGGCTACCCGGTCACGGAGGCCATGAAAAGCTTCATCCAGGAAGTGGACGCGGCAACCAAGGGCAAATACAAGATCGAGCTTTTCTCCAACGCCGTGCTGGGCGACCAGGGCAAGGCCGTCGCCATGCTCAAGGCCGGCGAGATCGACGTGGCCGAGTTCAATTCGGCGCCGCTGTCCGAGGCCGCGCCGGGGCTCAAGGCATTCAATCTCCCGTTCCTGTTCCACGACTCTGCGCACATGTTCCGGTATCTGGATGGCGAGATGGGCACGCGCCTGGCGGAGACGCTGAAGGCTTCGGGCTACGTGGTGCTGGGCTGGTACGACGGCGGTGCGCGTTCGTTCTACTGCGCCAACAAGCCGGTGACGAAGCGCGAGGATCTGGTGGGGCAAAGAATCCGGGTGCAGCAATCGGAGGTGTACATCGAGATGGTCAAGCTGCTGGGTGCCACCCCGGTGGTCGTGCCCTACAAGGAAGTGCTCGATGGATTCCAGAAGGGAACGATCGACTGCGCCGAAGGCAACATGGCCTCGTACGAAGCCACCGGGCACTACAAGGTGGCCAAGTACATGCTGCTGGACAGCCACATGATTTCTCCCGAGGCACTGGTTGTCTCCAGCAAGCTGTGGAACCGGCTCAGCGCCGAGGAGCGCACCGTGTTCCAGAAGGCCGGTAAAAAATCGGCGGTCCTGATGCGCGAGCTGTGGGAGAAACGAAGCATCGCGGCGCGTGCCGCGGTAGCCAAGGACGGCGTCCAGTTTGCCAACGTGCAGGACTTTTCTCCCTACATCCGGAAGATGTCGCCGCTCTATACCAAGTACATGACCGACCCGGCCACCCGAGCCGAATTGTTCGCCATCGTCGGGAACCAGTAAGCGCTGCCCGGCCCCGTTCAGGCCGAGGCCGGCTCGACAAGGCGGATGCCCACGTCGCCCTCGCGCTCGAGCTGCGCCACCAGGCCCACCTCCCAATCCAGGTACTGCTTGAAGCCGGCGTCGCGCCTGGCAAGGTCGGCGTGTGCGTAGGGGCTGTGCCCATGGTCGTCGTCGCCCGTCAGCACGCCCTCGGGCCCGCTGCCCGTGGGCAGCCGCGCGGCGGCCCAGGCCTGCGTGCCGCCCGCGAGCGCGTGGACCTCGCGGCCGATGCGCGCACCCAACTCCGCGGCCACGATGCGCGCGAGCACGCCGTCCGACGAGGTGAGCACGATTTGCTGCGATGCAGGCAGGTCGGCGATGAACTCCTGCAGCCGGTCGGGTACCGCGAAGCGCGCGCCTGCGACATGCCGGCGCTCGTAGGCCGAGCGGCGCTCCACGTCGAACACCACCGCCGTGCCGGCCTCGAGCGCGGCAGCGGCTTCGCGCGGCGCGATCTGCGGTGTGCCCGTGCGCAGCTGCAGCACGCGCACGGCTTCGGGGCCGAGCACCAGCACCGGCAAGGCCGGCGGTGAAAGCACGAACACCTCGTGGCCGCCCAATTGCGCGAGCCATGCGCCGGTGGTCAGCGCGCGCACGCCGTCCCAGTCGGCCAGCACGATGCGTGCGCCGCGGGTGCCCACGTATTCGTCGGTGGCCTGCACCAGCTGGCCGCCGGGCGCCCAGCGCCAGCCTTCGAGATGGCCGGCCTCGTATTCCTGGCGCGTGCGCACGTCGAAGCGGTAGAGCGAGCGCTCGCCGGCCTCGGCTTCGAAGCGCGCCAAGGTGGCTGTGTCGATGCGGCGCACGCCTGCGCGCGCCGCCACGCTCTCGGCTCGGGCGCGGGCCTGCTGCCGCGCGTGCGCGTCCGGCTCGGGCAGCGGCGCCGCGCGGCCATGGCTGAGCTTGCGGCCCGCCAGCAGCCAGGCCATGGTGCCGTCCTTGAGCGAGACCACCGGGTTGGGAATGCCCGCGTCGATGAGCGTCTGCGCGCCCACGATGCTGCGCGTGCGGCCGGCGCAGTTGACCACCACCAGCGTCTCGGGCCGGGGCGCGAGCGCCTGGATGCGGTAGACCAGCTCGGCACCCGGCAGGCTGTGGGCGAACGGCAGGCTGAAGTCGGCAAACTCCTCGGGCGTGCGGCTGTCGACCACCACGATGTCGTCGCCGCGCTCCACGCGCTCGTGCAGTTCGTCGACCGAGATCCACGGCGTGTGCTTCCGGTGCTCGATGACTTCGCCGAAGGCCTTGCTCGGCACGTTGCTGCCGCTGAAGAGTTCATAGCCCGCGGCGGCCCACCCTTGCGTGCCGCCGGCCAGCACCGACACGTTGCGCCAGCCCAGGCGCACGAGCTTGGCGGCGGCCTGGTGCGCGAGCGATTCGTCGGCATCGGCCAGCACGATGCGGGTGCTGCGGCGCGGCACGAGGCGGTCGATCAGCACTTCCAGCCGCCACAGCGGCGCCGAGGCCGCAAGCAGGATGTGGCTGCGCACGAAGACGCCGGCCTCGCGCACGTCGAGCAGCGCGATCTCCTCGCCATCGGCCAGCGCGGCCTTCAGTGCCTGCGGCGTGATCGCCGGATGGCGGATGTTCTTCGGCGCCGCGAATTGGCGATAGCTGCCGCCCGCCGCGCCTTCGAACACCACGCGCTTGTCGAGCAGCTCGAGCGCGCGGCCGTAGAAGTGCAGGTGGCGCCCGTCCTGGCCGCCGACCAGCTCGATGGTGTGCACATCGTCGGGCAGCAGCACGACGACGCTTCCGGCAGCGACGTCGACGGTGCGCTGGTGTACCAGCGCATCGCGTGCGGGATCGCCCGTCTTCTCGCGGCGATAGAGCTCGTTGCGTTCGCTGCCCTCCACGCCGGCGATCACCGCCCAGGTCGTGTGGTCGTGCGGCGGCTGGGCCTTGCCTGCCACGCCGGCCGACAGGTACAGCGCGAAGCCGCCGTCGGTGTCCTCGGCCAGCCGGTAGACCTGCGCGGGGTGCTCGGCATCGACCGGGAAGTGAGCGGCCGGAAACAGTGCGCGGCGCTGCCCCAGCCGGACCAGCGCATCGGCCACGGGCTGCAGCGTGTCGTGGGAGGCGGCTGCGCCGGGAAGCAGCAGGCTTCGGACCTGCGCGAGGAAGGCTTCGACGGCGCGCGCGCGTTCACTGGCAACATCGTTTCCCGCGGTTTCGACAGACAGTTCGCTCAGGCTCATGGGGGGCGGCTTTCAGGCAAGAGAAGACAACAGGGCTGCGGACAGCCTACGCAGCAGGCCGCGCGCTCCCAACGAAGTTTTTCTTCTACGCATATCCGGATTGCTTCGTTGGCCGGCGCCGGGCGCGCCTCTAGATTGCGCCACCTGATGCAAATATTCTTCCTACCCCGCGTCCCACGTCGCGCCATGCTGCTGAGCGCGCTCGCATTTGCAGCCCTTCTTCACCCGTTCACCGCCGCCGCCGCCGACGAGGCGGCCGGATTCCCTTCGAAACCGGTACACATCGTGGTGCCCGTGGCCGCAGGCGGCAGCGCCGACAAGCTCACGCGCCTCATCGCCGAACGCCTGACCGAACGCTGGGGCCAGAACGTGGTGGTCGAGAACGTCGCGGGCGCCAGCGGCACCATCGGCGCCGCGCGCGTGGCCAAGGCCACGGCCGACGGCCACACGCTGCTGCAGCAGGGCGAGGGCCTGACGCTCAACGCCATTCTTTTCGAGCGCCTGCCCTACGACGGACAGAAGGCCTTCACGCCGGTGATCAAGGCGGTGGTCAATCCGCAGATCCTCGTGGTCAACCCGAAGACCGGCATCAACGACTTCCGCAGCTACCTGGCCCGCGCCAAGGCGCAGCCGCAGTCGATCAGCCTCGGCCTGCCGGGCAACGGCGGCATCGCGCACGTGGCGCACGAAATGATCGCGCAGGACACCGGCGCGCAGGTGAACTACATCCCCTACTCCGGCGGCGGCCCCGCGACCCTCGACGTGCTCGCGGGGCATGTGGACGCCACCCTGATCACGCTGGCCGCGGTGACCGACCATGTGCGCGCCGGCAAGCTGCGCGCGCTGGCCGTGACCACCGGCTACCGCTCGAGCGCCCTGCCCGACGTGCCGACCATGAGTGAAGCCGGCCTGCCCGGCTTTGCCGTGGAGAGCTGGCAGGGCTACTTCGCACCGGCCGGCACGCCCGCCGCAGTGGTGGCAAAGATCAACCGCGACATCCAGGCCGTGATCTCCGCGCCGGAAACCCAGGCGAAGCTGGAGGACATGGGCTTCAAGGTCGCAGGCGGCACGCCTTCCGACATGGCGCGCACGCTGTCGGCCGAACGATTGCGCTACGCGAAGACCATCCAGACGGCGGGCATCACGCTGCGCTGACAACACCGGCGTTGGCCTTGGCAACCAGCCTACCTGCTTGCGGTCAGGCGGACAGGAGGCTTTGTCCCCCCCACCTGGCGCCGGCAGTCGCCGGATTTCAGTGCATGCCCCTGGTCGCGATTCGCCAACTTCCCCAATGAAAAAGAGCGTCCGGAGGATGATTCCCGACGCGTGTGAAACCGATCGAAGATGCCTTGCAGCCCGCATGAGCACTGGCTTATGGAATGCTCCCGGTCCAAATCGGAGCTGTAGACCGCCTGCAGCTTGGCGAAGCGTTCCAGAGTGATATCTAGTTCTGCCGCCCGCGCGGTGAGTTCCTGGCGACGGTCAACTGCGGCACGCCGCTCGGCCGCGTTGTCATCCTGCACGGTCTGCAACTCGGCCGTGGTCATAGTCCCACTGGCTTCCATTTCCGCGAGCTGGGCGTCCACCTGCGTCCGGTCTGCCGGCGCGTCGCCCCCCATTTTCTGGGGCGGCAGCATCGACTACGTCGACTCGGCCGGCCCATCGCATCCCACGTGCGAAACCAGACGAGATGACGGTCGGCGGCGAAGCCTATCGGCGCGCGCATTGCATGCGCCCTATCAGTTGACGGTCAGGGAAATTGGCTCAGCAGGTTCAGCCACGCAATGTGAATACGACCGAGAGGTATGAGAGCGGCGTTTCAAGGATCGCTTCCACACCATGAGGCACGCTGGCCTCGAAAAGAAGCGAGTCGCCCTGCCCGACGTTCACGATCTTGCCGCCGTACCTGTACTGCGCGCGTCCCGAGATCACGTACAGGAACTTGATCCCCGGGTGCTGAAAACTGCTATAGGGCTCAGCCTGCGGCAGGAGCGTCACCAGATAGGGCTCAACGAACAAGTTGCCCGACAGCAAATGGCCAAGCAACTCATAGCGGTAGTCCTTCACCGCGCCAATACGGCCGACGACGATTCCGCGACCGGCCGGCACGAATGACCAGTCCGTACGGCGTGCGTGGTCGCAGAAGAATCGCGACAGCGGAACGTTCAGGCCGACAGCGATGCGGTTGAGTGTCTCCACGGAAGGAGACACGAGACCACGCTCGACGCGGGAAAGCAGCGAACCGGAGACGCCGCAACGGTGGGCCAGCTCGTTGCCGGAGATCCCGGCGGCCATCCGAAGCGCTTTTATCTGAAGCCCCAATTGCGCCGTGGACTCGCTCCGCGGAGGAACGGAAGGACGGCGGCGCGGGCGCGACAGCGCGACCGGGACGTGCGGCTTCCCTGCCGTTGGGAATGGCGAGGCTGGAGCTATCTTCCTCACGATAGCCAACGCACCCGGCGGGCAGGACAACTCGTCCGCGCATTCAGAGGGAAATTGGCGACTGTCTGCGGCATGGATTCAGCCCTCGAATCGTCCAAAAGTGATGATTAGTCTACATGATATGTGACGATAAGTCCGTGGTCAATTGGTCTACAAAGAAGCCCAATCGCGGCCGTGATTTCACTGTCCGTTCGATTCGGGAAACGTCTGCGGGAGCTCCGCAAAGAACGCGATCTTTCGCAAGAAGAATTCGCGGCTCACTGCGGCCTTGACCGTACCTACGTCAGTGGAATGGAACGCGGCGTGCGAAACCCCTCCCTCGCGGTGATCGAGACCCTGGCAGGCGCTTTGGGAATCCGCGTCGAGGAGTTGTTCAGAGGACTGTAGTTTCCAATGCGTCCGCCGCGCCCCGATGTACGCGCATAGGCTGCAGCGAGCAGCTCTCGAGGGTGGCTGTCTCACCTGCAAACGGTCGGCCGCATGCGCGTCGAGGGATTGGGCCCCGGGGACCGATGGGTCGCCACAACAGAGTAGCGGGCCACAGACTTCGGCATGAGGTGGCATTAGCCGATCGGCCAACGCCACTCTAGCTGCGCGGATCCACCGCATCAGGCAGTAGGCGGCAAGCAGGCGGACGCGGAAAAATGACGAAGGGGTTAGCAACTTCAACGCTGCTAACCCCTGTCAATATTGGTCGGTGTGAAAGGATTCGAACCTTCGACCCCTTGCACCCCATGCAAGTGCGCTACCAGGCTGCGCCACACACCGAAGCTCTCAATTATAGCCGGCTGAAATCACCGTCCGACGGTCAGCAGCTCACGAATTTCAAAAAGCTCGCGGCGCAGGTGCAGCAACTGCGACGGATCGACCGTGCGAGGCGCGGCCTTGGGCTCGGCCTCGGGGCCGGTCTTGTCTTCTTCCTGGTGGATGGCCGCATCGAATTCTTCCTGGTCGATCTCGACGGCCTCCATGCCCTCGAGCGGCACCACGCCGGCCTTGCGCCGGTCGCGTTCGCCCTGCACGAGTTCTTGCAGTTTGTTGCGCGCGCCGCTGATGGTGAAGCCCTGGTCGTAGAGCAGGTCGCGGATGCGGCGGATCATGAGCACCTCGTGATGCTGGTAGTAGCGCCGGTTGCCGCGCCGCTTCATGGGCCGCAGTTGCGTGAACTCCTGCTCCCAATAGCGCAGCACGTGCGGCTTGACGCCGCAAAGCTCGCCCACCTCACCAATGGTGAAGTAGCGTTTGACGGGAATGGGCGGGAGCGTTTTCTCCATTGAAATCAAGACCGTGCGCGGGAAACCTTAGAGATTACTCTACGCACGCGCCGGGCACCAAGCACTTATTCGGCGCCCAGGCTCCACTCGACCTCGGAAGTGCCGCTCTGCTCGATGCTTCCGTGGATTTGTTCCTTGAGCTTGGCGCTCGCATGGAAGGTGGCGACGCGGCGCTCGCCGATGGGAATGGCCTCGCCGGTGCGCGGGTTGCGGCCCGGCCGCGGTGCCTTCACGCGGATCTGGAAGTTGCCGAAGCCCGAGATCTTGACGTCGGTGCCCTCGATCAGGCTGTTGGCGATGAGGTCGAAAAACGCCTCGACCATGTCCTTGGATTCGCGCTTGTTGAGGCCGATCTGCTCGAACAGCAGGTCGGCCAGGTGCGCCTTGGTGAGTGCGGGCGTTTCGAGGGCTTCGAGCGTGAATTCCGCGGCGTTCATTCTCATCAACCTCTCAGGCGTGCGCCGAGTCTGGCGCTCAGTTGTTCGACGATGGCGCGCACGGCGGGTTCCACCTGCTCGTCGGTCAGCGTGGCGCTGTCGTCCTGGAAGCTCAGGCGCACCGCCATGCTTTTTTCCCCTTGCGCCAGGCCGCCGGATGCCGGCGCCGCGCCGTCGCGCGCGGGTTGCGGACGGTAGATGTCGAACAGCGTGGCGTCGCGCAGCAGCCCCTGCCCCGCTGCCGCCGATTGGATGGCCTGCATCAACGCATTGTGCGTGACGGCTTCGGCCACCACCACCGCAATGTCGCGCTCCACGGCCTGGTGCCTGGGCACCGGCCGCGCCACGGGCACGGGGCGCGCGGCGACGGCGTCGAGGTCGAGCTCGAACAGCACCGGCGCCAGCGCGAAGTCCCACTTCTGGCGCCAGCGCGGATGCAGTTCGCCGATGAAGCCGATGGCCTTGCCATCGACCAGCACGCGCGCCGAGCGGCCGGGGTGCAGGGCCGGATGCTCGGCCGGCTCGAAGCTGGCCACCCGCGGTGCGAGCAGCGCTTCGACGTCGCCCTTGGCATCGTAGAAGTCGACGCGCTGCGGCTTGCCGTCCCAGCGCGCTTCTTCCGCATCGCCCCAGGCCAGGCCGGCCACGCGCATGGGCTGGTCGACGCCACGCACGGTGCTGTCGGTGGTGGCCACGCTGTCGTCGCGCATGAACACGCGGCCCACTTCGAACACGCGCACGCGCGGCGCCTTGCGGTCGAGGTTGAACTTGAGCACCTGCAGCAGCGAGCCCAGCAGGGACGAGCGCATCACGCTCATCTGGCTGGCAATGGGGTTGAGGAGCCTCACCGGATTGGCATTGCCGGCCAGGTCCTGCTCCCAGTGCGCCTCGACAAAACTGAAGTTGATGGTTTCCTGGTAGCCGAGCGCAGCCAGGCTGCGGCGCACCGCGAAGCGGCTGCGCCGGGACTCGGGCCGCACGCGCGCGGTGATGGGCGCGAGCGGCGCGTTGGTCGGCAGGTTGTTGAAGCCGATCAGGCGCGCAACCTCTTCGATCAGGTCTTCCTCGATCAAGAGGTCGAAGCGGTGCGGCGGCGGCGTGACGGTCAAGGTGCCCTCGCCTTCGCGCAGCGCAAAGCCGAGGCGGCGCAGCGCATCGGCGCATTGCGCCTGCGTGAGCGGCATGCCGATGACACGTGCGGCACGCGCCACGCGCAGCGTGACGGGCAGGGCCTCGGGCACGTTCAGGATCTTGTCGTCCATGGCGCCGGCCTGGCCGCCGCAGATCTCGATGATGAGCTGCGTGATGCGCTCGATGATTTCCACCGTGCGGCTCGGATCGACGCCGCGCTCGTAGCGGTGCCCCGCATCGGTCGAGAAGTTGAAGCGGCGCGAGCGGCCCTGGACCGCTTCGGGCCACCAGAACGCGGCCTCCACGTAGATGTTGCGCGTGTCGTCGGACACCGAGGTGGCATCGCCGCCCATGATGCCGGCGAGCGATTCGACCGCCTGGTCGTCGGCGATCACGCCGACCTTGTCGTCCACGCTGATCGTGTTGCCGTTCAGCAGCTTGAGCTGCTCGCCCGCCTTGCCCCAGCGCACCGTGAGGCTGCCGTGGATCTTGTCGAGGTCGAAGATGTGGCTGGGCTGGCCGTACTCGAACATGACGTAGTTCGAGATGTCGACCAGCGGCGTCACGCTGCGCTGGCCGCAGCGCGCCAGGCGATCGACCATCCAGGCCGGCGTGGCCACCTGGGTGTTCACGCCGCGCACGATGCGGCCCGAAAAACGGCCGCAGAGCTCGGGCGCTTCCACCTTCACCGGCAGCACGTCGGCAAACGACGCAGCCACCGGCGCAATGGCGGGCGTCTTGAGCGGCGCACCGGTGAGTGCCGAGAGCTCGCGCGCCACGCCGTACACGCTCAGGCCGTGCGCGAGGTTGGGCGTGAGCTTGAGCGTGAGCAGCGCGTCGTCGAGCTTGAGCACGTCGCGCACATCGGCGCCAATGGGTGCGTCGGCATCGAGCTCGAGCAGGCCGCCGTGGTCTTCGCTGAGCTTGAGCTCGCGCGCCGAGCACAGCATGCCCTGGCTCTCGACGCCGCGCAGCTTGCCGAGCTTGATGAGAAAGGGCTTGCCGTCTTCACCGGGCGGCAGTTCGGCGCCGACCAGTGCGCAGGGCACCTTGATGCCGACGCGCGCATTGGGCGCACCGCACACGATATTGAGCAAGGCACCCTGCCCCGCGTC
Source organism: Variovorax sp. V116 (assembly GCF_041154435.1). Classification (NCBI taxonomy): domain Bacteria; kingdom Pseudomonadati; phylum Pseudomonadota; class Betaproteobacteria; order Burkholderiales; family Comamonadaceae; genus Variovorax; species Variovorax sp. V116. The sequence continues at coordinate 2,032,348 of NZ_AP028661.1, read as the reverse complement.
GACCTGGCACACGCGCAGGCGATCGGCGTTGGGGTGCTGCACGGCTTCCTTGATTTCGCCGACCACGATGCGGCTGAAGGGCGGCGCCACGGGGCGGCGCTCTTCGACCTCGAAGCCGCCCATGGTGAGCGTTTCGGCCAGCTCGGCGCTGCCAAGGGACGGATTGCAGAACTCGCGCAGCCAGGATTCCGGGAATTGCATCTCTTCGATCTCGTATTCGGTTTTGTTTCTATGGACGGGTGCTTACTGGAACTGCGAGAGAAAGCGCAAGTCGCCGTCGAAGAACAGCCGCAGGTCGTTCACGCCGTAGCGCAGCATGGTGAGCCGGTCGGGGCCCATGCCAAAGGCAAAGCCGATGTAGCGCTCGGGGTCCAGCCCCATGTTGCGCACCACGTTCGGATGCACCTGGCCCGAACCCGCCACTTCGAGCCAGCGGCCGGCCAGCGGGCCGCTCGCAAACTGGATGTCGATCTCGGCGCTGGGCTCGGTGAACGGGAAGAAGCTCGGGCGGAAACGCAGCACGAGGTCGTCGCTCTCGAAGAAGGTGCGGCAGAAGTCGGTGAACACGACCTTCAGATCCTTGAAGCTCACGTTCTCGCCGAGCCACAGGCCTTCGCACTGGTGGAACATCGGCGAGTGCGTGGCGTCGCTGTCGACGCGGTAGGTGCGGCCCGGCGCAATCACGCGGATCTCGGGCGCCTTGACGGTGCCGGTGGCGTCGGCCGCGGCCGCCGCGAATTCGGCGGCGTACTTCTTGATGTGCTGATGCGCATAGCGCACCTGCATCGGGCTGGTGTGCGGACGCAGGTTGTAGGGAATGCCGTCGTCGCCGTTGAGGTCGACGTAGAAGGTGTCCTGCATCGAGCGCGCCGGATGGTTCGGCGGGTTGTTGAGCGAGGTGAAGCTGTGCCAGTCGCTCTCGATCTCGGGGCCGTCGGCCACGTCGAAGCCCATGCTCGAGAAGATCTCCTCGATGCGCTCCAGCGTGCGGCTCACGGGATGCAGGCCGCCCGGAATGCGGCGGCGTCCGGGCAGGCTCACGTCGAGCGCCTCGGCGCGCAGCTGCAGCGAAAGCTCTTCGTCGGCGAGCTGCTGGCGGCGGTCGGTCAGCGCGGCTTCGATCGCCTGCTTGGCCACGTTGATGGCGGCGCCGCGCGACTTCTTCTCGTCGACGCTGAGCGCCGCCATGCCCTTCATCAGCTCGGTGATGCGGCCCGACTTGCCGAGGAACTGGGCCTTGGCGTTTTCGAGCTCGGCGGGCGTTTTCGCTTCGGCGAAGGCGGCGCGGGCGGTGGCGACAAGGGAGTCCAACTCGTTCATAGCAACAAAAATTAGGCGGGGAAATAAAAAAAGAGCTGGAGCCTTTTCAAGCGCCAGCCCTTGTGCCGTGGGCGCAGGAAGCCGCCCGAAGGCGGCACTCCTGCTGTGCAGAATCAAGCAGCCAGCTTGGCCTTGACCTGCTCCACGATGCCGGCAAAAGCGGCCTTGTCGTGCACTGCGATGTCCGCAAGCATCTTGCGGTCGATCTCGATCCCGGCCTTGCGGATGCCGTTTGCGAACTGGCTGTAGGTCAGGCCCAGTTCACGCGAGGCGGCGTTGATACGCGCGATCCACAGTTGACGGAAAACGCGCTTCTTGGTGCGGCGGTCACGGTAGGCGTATTGCCCAGCCTTCATCACCGCCTGTTTGGCGATGCGGAAGACATTGCCGCGGCGACCGCGGAAACCCTTGGCGAGTGCGAGAACTTTCTTGTGGCGGGCGCGAGCCGTTACACCACGTTTGACGCGAGGCATGTGTGTACTCCTTGTTCGTCTGAGTTAAATGCCACGGCCGGGCAGCATGGCGGCGACAGAAACCATGTTGGTTTCATGCACTGCGACTGCACCACGCAGGTGACGCTTGTTCTTGGTGGTCTTCTTCGTCAAGATGTGACGCTTGAAGGCTTGACCGCGCTTGACGGTGCCACCGGGACGAACGCGGAAACGTTTTTTCGCGCTGCTCTTGGTCTTCATTTTGGGCATGTGAATGCTCCTTTAGTTTGTGCTCGTGAGGCGCCGCGGATACTCCACGGACTTGTTGGCCCCGAGACACTTCTTTATCCCGCCGCTGCCTGCCCTTCTTGCGAAGCGCCGGCAGCGGCGAAATTCTTCATCAAACCCTGCTATCTCTACCCGCTGCCGTGGCAGCCTTTTCAGGCCGCCGCGGGCGCCGAAGCTTCCGAAGAAGCCGGTTTTGCGGCACCACCGCCGCCGCCCGGCTTCTTGCGGCCCGGCGCGATCATCATGATCATCTGCCGGCCTTCGAGCTTCGGAAACTGCTCCACGACGATCAGGTCGCCCAGCTCATCGCGGATCCGCTGCAGCAGCGCCAGGCCGAGTTCCTGGTGCGTGATCTCGCGGCCACGGAAGCGCAGCGTGATCTTGCATTTGTCGCCCTCTTCAAGAAAGCGCTTGATGTTGCGCATCTTGATGTTGTAGTCGCCGTCGTCGGTACCGGGGCGGAACTTGATTTCCTTGACCTCGATGACCTTCTGCTTCGACTTGGCCTCGGCCGCCTTCTTCTGCTCGTGGTACTTGAACTTGCCGTACTCGATCAGACGGCACACGGGCGGATTGGCCGCGGCAACGACCTCTACCAGATCCACGTCAGCCTCACCGGCGAGGCGCAAGGCCTCGGAGAGACTCATAACACCCAATGGCTCGTTTTCCGGGCCTACAAGGCGGACTTCCGGGGCCATGATTTCCCGGTTCAGGCGGTGTTGGCGTTCCTCGCGGTGGCGGCGGTCGCGAAATGCAGTAGCGATGGTCAGAATCCTTCAAAAATTGCTACAAAATCTGTAGCGGACGCCGGTCAGTCCTCGCGGACAAGCGGCATGATTTGGACGAGAAGCACATATGAGGGTGCTTCCGGGACAAATCAACGCTTGTCAGCAACATCCTGGACGAGCCGTTGCACGAACGATTCGAGGGACATTGCACCGAGGTCTTGATTGCCCCGGGCGCGCACTGCGACGGCACCAGCTTCTCTCTCTTTGTCGCCTACGACAAGGATGTAGGGAAGCTTTTGCAACGAATGCTTGCGTATTTTATACGTAATCTTCTCGTTGTGCAGATCCAGCTGGACCCTAAGCCCTTGATTCTGCAGCGTTTTCGCCACTGAAGCGGCGTAGTCGGCCTGGCCTTCGCTGATGTTGAGCACCGCCACCTGCACCGGAGCGAGCCATGCGGGCAGCGCGCCGGCATGGTGTTCGATCAGCATGCCGATGAAGCGCTCCAGGCTGCCGACGATGGCGCGGTGCAGCATGACGGGGTGCGCGCGGCCGCTCGTTTCCGTGACGTACTCGCCGCCCAGGCGCTCGGCCGTGTTGAAGTCGACCTGCATCGTGCCGCACTGCCACTGGCGGCCCAGCGCGTCCTTCAGCGTGTATTCGATCTTGGGGCCGTAGAAGGCACCGTCGCCGGGCGAGATGATGAAGTCGACGCCCGAACGGCGCAGCGCCTCCATCACCGCGTGCTCGGCCTTGTCCCAGAGCTCGTCGGAGCCCACGCGGTTGTCGGGGCGCGTGGCCACCTTGTAGAGGATTTCCGTGAAGCCGAAGTCGGCGTAGACCTTCTGCAGCTGCGCCGTGTAGGCCACGCATTCTTCGAGGATCTGGTCCTCCGTGCAGAAGATGTGGCCGTCGTCCTGCGTGAAGCCGCGCACGCGCATGATGCCGTGCAGCGCGCCGCTGGGCTCGTTGCGGTGGCACTGGCCGAACTCGCCGTAGCGCAGCGGCAGGTCGCGGTAGCTGCGCAGGTCGCTCTTGAAGATGAGCACGTGGCCCGGGCAGTTCATCGGCTTGAGCGCGTATTCGCGCTTTTCCGACTCCGTCGTGAACATGTTGTCGCGGTAGTTCTGCCAGTGGCCCGTTTTCTCCCACAGGCTCTTGTCGAGGATCTGCGGGCCCTTCACTTCCCAGTAGCCTGTGTCGCGGTAGATGCCGCGCATGTACTGCTCCACCGCCTGCCACAGGGCCCAGCCCTTGGGGTGCCAGAACACCACGCCGGGCGCCACTTCGTCGATGTGGAACAGGTCCAGCTCCTTGCCCAGCTTGCGGTGGTCGCGCTTCTCGGCTTCCTCGATGCGCTGGATGTACTGGTCGAGCTGCTTCTTGTCGGCCCAGGCCGTGCCGTAGATGCGCTGCAGCTGCTCGTTCTTGGCGTCGCCGCGCCAGTAGGCGCCGGCGAGCTTCGTGAGCTTGAAGACCTTCAGGAAGCGCGTGTTCGGCACGTGCGGGCCGCGGCACATGTCGACGTATTCCTGGTGGTAGTACAGGCCCATGGCCTGCTCGTCGGGCATGTCCTCGACCAGGCGCAGCTTGTAGTCCTCGCCGCGCGACTTGAAGACCTCGATGACCTCGGCGCGCGGCGTCATCTTCTTGACCACGTCGTAGTCCTGCGCAATGAGCTCGCGCATGCGCGCCTCGATGGCGGCCATGTCCTCGGGCGTGAAGGGGCGCTCGTAGGAGATGTCGTAGTAGAAGCCCTCCTCGATCACCGGGCCGATGACCATCTTGGCCGTCGGGTAGAGCTGCTTCACGGCGTGGCCGACCAGGTGGGCCGTCGAGTGGCGGATGATCTCCAGGCCCTCGTCGTCCCTGGGCGTGATGATCTGGAGCCTGGCGTCATGGTCGATGACGTCGCTGGCATCGACGAGCTTGCCGTCGACCTTGCCGGCCACCGTCATCTTGGCGAGCCCGGGTCCGATGGACTGGGCAACTTCGGCCACTGAAACCGGGCCGGGGAACTCGCGGCGCGAGTTGTCGGGAAGCGTGATCTGGATCATGGAAAACCTCGGGCGAAAAAACAAAAAGCGCGGTGACTGGCCGCGCTTTGCTTGGGATGAGAGCTGGCAGAAACCAGCGAGCGCGGGCTACCGGCCCTTTTCTTCGGAGACGAAGAAAAAGCCGCTGAATCCTTGCGGAGTAGTTCGCGGTGTCATAACCAAGGTGCCTTTCTCGCTCTTGTTGGGTGCAGAGGGCGCAATTCTATCCGCTGGCCGCCGAGCCCAAAAAAAAAGCCCGGCGCTCGGCCGGGCTCGAAGGTGACAGCGAAATCGTTGTGCTGGCGGATTCAGCGGATCAGTGGAACTGCTCTTCCTCGGTCGAGCCGGTCAGCGCCGTGACGCTGGACTTGCCGCCCTGGATGACCGTGGTCACCTCGTCGAAGTAGCCGGTGCCGACTTCCTGCTGGTGCGACACGAAGGTGTAACCGCGATCGCGCGCCGCGAATTCGGGCTCCTGCACCTTCTCGACGTAGGCCGACATGCCGCGCTGCACGTAGTCTTGCGCCAGATCGAACATGTTGAACCACATCGAGTGGATGCCGGCCAGCGTGATGAACTGGTACTTGTAGCCCATGGCGCCGAGCTCCTTCTGGAACTTGGCAATGGTGGCGTCGTCGAGGTTCTTCTTCCAGTTGAAGGACGGCGAGCAGTTGTAGGCCAGCATCTTGCCGGGGTGCACCTTGTGGACCGCGTCGGCAAACCGCTTGGCAAACTCGAGGTCGGGCGTGCCGGTTTCGCACCACACCAGGTCAGCGTAGTGGGCGTAGGCAATGGCGCGGCTGATGGCCTGGTCAATGCCCTTCTTGGTCTTGTAGAAGCCTTCGGCGGTGCGTTCGCCGGTGAGGAAGGGCTTGTCGTTCTCGTCGTAGTCGCTGGTGATGAGGTCGGCGGCTTCGGCGTCGGTGCGGGCAATCACGAGCGTCGGCGTGCCGCAGACGTCGGCGGCCATGCGCGCGGCGATGAGCTTCTGCACGGCCTCGGTGGTGGGCACGAGCACCTTGCCGCCCATGTGGCCGCACTTCTTGACCGAGGCGAGCTGGTCTTCGAAGTGCACGCCGCCGGCGCCGGCCTTGATCATGGCCTTCATCAGCTCGAAGCCGTTCAGCACGCCGCCAAAGCCGGCTTCGGCGTCAGCGACGATGGGCGCGAAGTAGTCGACATAGCCCTTGTCGCCCGGGTTCACGTTCTTGGACCACTGGATTTCGTCCGCGCGGCGGAAGGTGTTGTTGATGCGCTCCACCACGGTCGGCACCGAGTCCACCGGGTACAGCGACTGGTCGGGGTACATCGACGAGTAGGTGTTGGCGTCCGCGGCAACCTGCCAGCCCGACAGGTAGATGGCCTTCACGCCGGCCTTCACCTGCTGCATGGCCTGGCCGCCCGTGAGCGCGCCGAGGCAATTGACGTAGGGCTCGTTGTTCACCAGCTCCCAGAGCTTCTCGGCGCCGCGGCGCGCAAGCGTGTGCTCGATGGGGAAGGAGCCGCGAAGGCGAACCACGTCGGCGGCGCTGTAGCCGCGCTTGATGCCCTTCCAGCGGGGATTGGTGGCCCATTCTTTCTCGAGGGCGGCAATTTGCTGTTCGCGGCTCAATTGTTCGGTGAGGGTCTGGGGCATGGTCACTCCGTGAGGTTGGTTGAAAGGATCGGGCGCTGCGGCCGTGGAGCTACTCTAAACCGAAGCCAGACTCTTATGTCTTATAGAAGACATATTTTTAGTCCAGCAAAATCAATCACTTACAAAGACATTTCTCCATGCAAAATTATTTTTCTCATATTGAGAAAAAATATTGCGCCGCAGCAGCCGCTCTTTTCGCAATGTGCAATCGACCTTTCAGGCGTGAAAACGAAGCGCCGCGCACGCCTCAGCTGGCAGCGGCATGGGCCATCCAGTCGCCGCTGTCGATCACCGCGCGCCCCTCGATGCGCGATGGATGGATCTCGTAGACCAGGCATTCGAAACGCTGCGCACCTGCTGCCACGATCAGGTGGCGGCGGATGTATTCGCCGGAGCCGTCGTCGGCGACGCCCTCGAGCCGGTCGAGCTCGGCCTCCACCTGGGGCGCGACGCGGTAGATCTCGCCGAAGACGCGCCGCTGCCCGCCGAGCACCGCGCCGGGGTAGGCGCCGAGGTCGTACAGCGTGGCGGCAATGCTTGCGTCGGCCACGTGGACCGGCACGGGCCGATAGCGCGCGATGTCGTTGCGCCCGCCGCGGCGCAGGGTGCCGTAGACGAAGACGTGGCGCTGCGCGCCTGCGTCCGGCGCGACATCGGGCCCGGGAGATTGGGGCATCATCGAATCCATCGTTCCAACAACAAGCCGTCCAGTCTATTGAACACCGCTGCTCCCGCCAGCCGCCTGCTGGCCTATGGTTGCCTGGCCCTGAGCATGTCGCTCGTCGGCGGCTACGTCGCCCTCTCCAAGCCGCTGGTGGCGGCCTTCCCGGTGCTGTTGCTCGCCTGGCTGCGCTTCGGCATCGCGGCGCTCGCCATGCCGCACTGGCTGCGGCGCGCTCCGGGCGAACCGCCGATGAGTGCACGCACGCGCGGGCTGGTCTTTCTCGAATCGTTCCTCGGCAACTTCCTGTTCTCGATCTGCATGCTGTTCGGCGTGAGCCTGACCAGCGCGGTGTCCGCCGGCGTGATCATGGCTTCGATCCCGGCGGCCGTGGCGGTGGCGAGCTGGCTCTTCCTGCGCGAGCGCATCACGGTGCGCATCGGCCTGGCCATAGGCTGCGCTGCGATCGGCATCGGCCTGCTGGCCCTGACGCCCGCGCATGCACCGGCAGCGGGCGACAACGGCGCCGCCGCGCCTTCGATGCCTTGGCTCGGCAATCTGCTCGTGTTCTGCGCGGTGCTGTGCGAAACCGCCTATGCGGTGATCGGCAAGTCGCTCACCGGCCGGCTCGGCCCCAAGCGGATCTCCTCGCTCATCAACCTCTGGGGCTTCGTGCTGTCGATGCCCTTCGGCATCTGGTTTGCGCTGCAGTTCGACTTCACGGCGGTGCGCCTCGGAACCTGGGCACTGCTCGTGGTCTATGCGCTGGCCGCGAGCATCTGGACCGTGTGGCTCTGGATGACCGGATTGCGCCATGTGCCCGCTGCGCAAGCGGGCGTGTTTGCCGTGATGCTGCCCGTGAGCGCGGCCCTCGTGGGCGTGCTGGTGCTCGGCGAAAGCCTCTCCGCGGCGCAGCTGCTTGCGTTCGCTCTTGCACTCGTTGGCGTGGTGCTGGCGACCTGGCCCGCGCGCCGAAGCTGAAAACCACGGGTTCTCCCCTCTGAAAAAACAACAACTCCCAATGAAAAAACCGCTTTTTCCCTTGGAAACGCGTTTTTTCTCCTTTAGCATCCGCAATGCCACTGGAGACGCAAGTTTTTCATTGGTGACTGTTTAACCAAAAAAGGAAATCAACCATGGCAACTGCAAAGAAGGCTCCGGCCAAGAAAGCTCCGGCAAAGAAGGCCGCTCCCGCAAAGAAGGCTGCGGCTCCTGCGAAGAAGGCCGCACCGGCCAAGAAGGCGGCTCCCGCAAAGAAGGCTGCTGCTCCTGCGAAGAAGGCTGCACCCGCGAAGAAGGCTCCTGCAAAGAAGGCCGCTCCCGCCAAGAAGCGCACGCCCAACGCTGCGTTCATGAAGGCCCTGACCCCCAGCCCGGCACTCGCCGCCGTTGTGGGCTCGACGCCTCTGCCACGCACCGCAGTCGTGAGCAAGCTGTGGGACTACATCAAGAAGAACAACCTGCAGGACAAGGCCAACAAGCGCAACATCAACGCCGACGCCAAGCTGAAGGAAATCTTCGGCAAGCCGCAAGTGTCGATGTTCGAACTGGCCGCGCTGATCGGCAAGCACGTCAAGTAAGCACCCGGGGGCCCCGCGCTCCCGCATCAGAAAGCCGGCTCATGCCGGCTTTTTTTTCGCCTGTGGCAAGCGCGCGCCGCGGCTCTCTTCAGCCCCGCGCCTGCGCCGCCCGAGTGATCGACGCGAGCGTGCCGCGCGTGGTGATCACCTCCGGGTCCAGCGGGATCTCGATCAGCGTGCCCGTATCGGCCGCCAGCGCGCGCAGCAGCGCGGCCTCGAACTGCGCGGTTTCGGTCACGCGCTCGGCCGCGTAGCCGTAGGCCCGCGCGAGGCCGCAGAAGTCGGGGTTGCGCAGCGCGGTGCCGCTTTCGCGCTCGGGGTACTCGCGCTCCTGGTGCATGCGGATGGTGCCGAACATGCCGTTGTTCAGCAGCACGATGATGCTCTTGCCTCCGTGCTGCGCAGCGCTCGCGAGCTCTTGCCCGGTCATCAGGAAATCGCCGTCGCCCGCGATCGTGAAGGCCACGCGCCCCGTTGTCAGGTTGGCCGCAATGCCCGCCGGCACGCCGTAGCCCATCGCGCCGCTGGTGGGTGCCAGCTGCGTCTTGTGGCCCTTTGCGAGGCCGTGGTAGCGGAAGTAGCGGTGCACCCAGCTCGCGAAGTTGCCGGCGCCGTTGGTGATGGCCGCGTCCGGCGGCAGGTGCTTTTGCAACAGCGCGACCACTGCGGCCATGTCGATGGGGCCGCGCGGCGTTTCGGCCGGCATGCCGGCGAGCGGCTGCGGCTCGAGGTTCGCCTCGTAGTCCGCATGGGCCTGCAACGTCCATTCTTCCCACGGCAGCGTGGGCGGTGCGCTCAGCACCTCGAGGCTGCGCGCGGCGGCGCTCATGCCGGCGTTGATGGCCAGGTCGGCCTGGTAGACGCGGTTGAGTTCCTCGGCACTGGCGTGGATGTGCACCAGCTTTTGTTGGGCCTTCGGCGCCTCGAGCAGCGTGTAGCCGCCGGTGGTCATCTCGCCAAGGCGCGGGCCGATGGCGAGGATCAGGTCCGCGTCCTTCACGCGCTGTGCGAGCTTCGGATTGATGGCGATGCCGACGTCGCCCGCATACAGCGGATGGTGGTTGTCGAAAGTGTCCTGGAAGCGGAAGGCATTGGCCACCGGCAGCCGCCAGTTCTCGGCAAAGCGCTGCAGCGCCTGCGCGGCCTGCGCCGTCCAGCCGCCGCCGCCCGCAATCACCAGCGGCCGCTCGGACTTCAGCAGCAGCTCGCGCAGCGTGCGCAGCGCGCCCGGGTCGCTCCAGGGCTGCACCGCCTCCACGCGCCTGAGCGGCCGCGCGGTGGTCTGTGTGCGCAGCATGTCCTCGGGCAGCACCAGCACCACCGGCCCCGGACGGCCGTTCATCGCGGTGGCGAAGGCGCGCGCCACGTATTCGGGAATGCGGTCGGCGTCGTCGATGCGCTCCACGCGCTTGGCAAAGCCCTTGGTGCAGGGTCCGAAGAAGCTGCCGTAGTCGACCTCCTGGAAAGCCTCGCGGTCGCGGAAGTCGCTGCCGACGTCGCCGACGAACAGCACCATCGGCGTCGAATCCTGGAACGCTGTGTGCACGCCGATCGATGCGTTGGTGGCGCCCGGCCCGCGCGTCACGAAGCACACGCCCGGGCGCCCCGTGAGCTTGCCGTGCGCCTCGGCCATGAAGGCCGCGCCGCCCTCCTGCCGGTTGACGATGAAGCGGGCCCGCTCGCGGTAGGCATGAAAGCCGTCCAGCACCGCCAGGAAGCTCTCGCCGGGTACGCCGAACGCGATCTCCATGTCCTGCTCGACCAGGCATTCGACGATCAGGTGGCCGGCGGGTTGTGATGTACTCATGGGAAGTCGAACCTCAGCTGCAATGTCTCCGGCAATTATGTGCGCCCGCCTCCAATGCCTTGCGTTAATTCACCAATTGGTTAAATTCGCGCCATGAAGGCCCCCAAGGATTCCTCGCCCGAAACGGCCGAGCCGCGTTCGCGCGATGCCGACCGCTCGCAACTCGCCATCCTTGCGTCGGCGCGCGACGAGTTTGCCCAGCGGGGACTCGCCGGCGCACGCATGGACAGCATCGCCGAGCGCGCAGGCCTGAACAAGCGCCTCATCTACTACTACTTCGGCAGCAAGGACGACCTGTTCCTGGCGGTGCTCGAGCGCACCTACGCCGACATCCGCGAGGCCGAGCAGCGGCTGCACCTGGACGAGATCGACCCGGTCGAGGCGATCCGCCAGCTGGTCTCCTTCACCTGGCACTACTACCTGGAGCACCCCGAGTTCATCACGCTGCTGAACAGCGAGAACCTGCATTGCGCGGCGCACCTCAAGCGCTCCGAACGCATCCAGGAGATGAACTCGCCGCTGGTGCAGCTGCTGGACACGGTGCTCGAGCGCGGCCGGCGCGACAAGCTGTTCCGCGCCGGCGTGGACCCGGTGCAGCTGTACATCTCGATCGCGTCGCTGTGCTACTTCTATCTCTCGAACAACCACACGCTCTCGGCGATCTTCGGCCGTGACCTGCGCGCGCCCAAGGCCATGGCCCAGCGCCTGTCGCACATGACCGACCTCGTGCTGGGCTACGTGCTGCACTGAGCCCGCGGGCCCCTGCGGCCTCTCCAGACCTCCTTCGGGTATTCACTAGGCAGCGGCGGTTGACGCTGCGGCGCAGCCCTTCCTAAAATCGCTAATTCACTTATTGGTGAATTGATCGATTCAAGACAGCGGCCCCACCGCGCGGAGACAACCGACCATGAAGCAACTCGCACGCACCACCGCCCTTGCGGCGCTCACCTGCCTGGGCGCACTGCTGCCCGGCCTCGCATCCGCGCAGAACGGCTATCCCAGCAAGCCGATCCGCGTGATCGTGCCGTTTGCGGCCGGCAGCACCACCGACATCATTGCCCGCGCCATTGCCGACAAGATGAGCCAGAGCATGGGCCAGACGCTGGTCATCGACAACCGCGGCGGCGCGAGCGGCACCATCGGCCAGCAGGCAGTGGCCACGGCCGCGCCGGACGGCTACACGGTCATGATCCACTCGTCGTCGCACACGGTGAGCCCCTCCACCTTCGCCAAGCTGCCGTTCGACACGGTGGGCGACTTCGCCGGCATCACGCCGATCTCGTCGCTGCCCAACGCGCTGGTGATCTCGCCGGCGAAGAACATCAAGACGCTGCCGCAGCTTCTGGCCGCCGCACGCGCCAAGCCCGGGAGCATGAACTTCGCATCGGCCGGCCAGGGCAGCGCCACGCACCTGAACGCCGAGAAGTTCAAGATGGCCGCGAAGATAGACGCAACCAACATTCCCTTCAAGGGATCGGGCGAGGCCGTCACCGAGGTGCTCTCGGGCCGCGTCGACTACTACTTCTCGCCCATCGCGCCGGTGATCGGCCAGATCAAGGAGGGCCAGCTGCTCGCGCTCGCCGTCGGCTCGCCCAAGCGCGCCGCCGCCCTGCCCGACGTGCCCACCACCAGCGAGGCCGGCGTGCCCGGCTCGGAGTTCAATTTCTGGATCGGGATGATGGCGCCGGCCAAGACGCCGCGCGACATCGTCCACCGCCTGCACGACGAAGTGGCAAAGGCGCTGGCCACGCCCGAGGTGAAGGAGCGCTTTCTCAAGCTGGGCGCCGATGCCTGGACGCTCAAGCCCGAGCAGTTCGACGCCTACATCAAGGACGAGATCGCGAGCAATGCCCAGCTCGTGAAGGCCGCGGGCCTGTCGGTCCAGCAGTAGCAAGCCTCCGTCGACAAGCCCCGAGTCGTCTTCATGCTCCGCAAGCTCCTGCTTTCTCCGGCCCTGCGCCCGTTCCTCTTGATCCTGCTGCTGCTGGTGCTGTGGGACGTGGCGATCCGGCTCTTCAGGATTCCGGCCTACCTGATTCCACCGCCGTGGGAAGTGGTGAAGCAGCTCGTGGCCGAATGGCCGCGCCTGTTGGCCGAGAGCTGGAAGACCACGCTCGCCACGCTCGGCGGCTTCGGCCTGACGATCTTGATCGGCATACCGATTGCGATGGTCATCGCCTACTCGCGGCTGGTCGAGTCGTACGTGTACCCGCTGCTGGTGTTCTCGCAGAGCATTCCCAAGGTGGCGATTGCGCCTCTCTTCGTGGTGTGGTTCGGCTTCGGCATCTTTCCGAAGGTGATCAGTGCGTTCCTGCTGGGTTTCTTTCCGGTGGTGGTGTCGACGGTGATGGGCTTCAAGTCGGTCGAGCCCGACATGCTCGACCTGGCCCGCTCGATGGGCGCGAGCCGGCTGCAGACCTTCTTCAAGATCAGCCTGCCGCAGGCCATGCCCGCGATCTTCAGCGGCCTGAAGGTGTCGGTGACGCTGGCCGTGGTGGGTGCGGTGGTCGGCGAGTTCGTCGGCTCCAACTCGGGCATCGGCTACGTGCTGCAGGTGGCCAACGGCAACTTCGACCTGCCCCTGATGTTTGCCGCGCTCGTGGTGCTGTCGAGCATCGGCGTGATTCTTTTCGTCGCGGTCGACATCGTCGAGCGCGTGATGATTCCGTGGCATGCCTCGCAGCGCCACGCGAACTGAGTTCCTTTCTTCGTCATACCCAGAAAACTCCAGGAGACAACGTCATGAAGAAACTGCTTCCCTCGCTGCTCGCCATCTCGGTCCTTGCCGCGCTCGCCAGCTTTGCCATCGCTCCCGCACATGCGCAGGCCGACAAGCCCAAGGACAAGGACAAGGTCACGCTGATGCTCAACTGGTACCTGTACAGCGAGCATGCGCCCTTCTTCCTCGGCAGGGAAAAGGGCTTCTACGCCGACGAGGGCATCGAGCTGGAGATCCAGGAAGGCCGCGGCTCCGCCGTCACGGCGCAGGCGGTGGCCGCGAAGTCGGCGACCTTCGGCTACATCGACGTCACGACCATGATCAAGGCCGCCGCCAAGGGCGCGCCGCTGAAGTCGACCGGCGTGCTGTTCCAGGTGAGCCCGATGTCGGTCATGGGCTTCAGCGAGAAGAACATCAAGGTGCCCAAGGACATCATCGGCAAGACCGTGGCCGTCACGCCGGGCGACTCGATGTCGCAGATGTGGCCTCTTTTCCTCAAGGTCAACAACATCAAGCCCGAGCAGGTGAAGATCGTCTCGGGCGATGGCCAGACCAAGCTCAATGCGGTGATCAACGGCCAGGCCGACCTGCTGCTGGGCTACGTGATGGACCAGGCCATCAAGCTGCAGGACGCCACCGGCAAGCCCGTGACGCCGATCCGCTTTGCCGACTCGGGCGTGAACCAGATCAGCTCCGGCATCATCGCCAACAAGAACCTGCTGGTCGAGAACCCCGACCTCGTGAAGCGCTTCATGCGCGCATCGACCAAGGCCGCCGAAGCCGCCGAGAAGAGCCCCGAAGCCGCGGTCGACGCCATGCTCAAGGCCAACCCGAAGGCCGGCGTGCGCGACACGCTGATCGTGGGCATGAAGCAGAGCGTGGCGCTCTACCACACGAAGGAAACGGCCAACCAGCGCCCGTTCCGCGTGGCGATGAAGAACGTGAACGACTCGCTCGACCTGCTGGTGCAGTACGGCGGCATGGACGCCTCGACGCGCGGCAAGCCGGAAGACTACGTCACCCTCGACTTTCTCCCGAACTGATCTTTCGTCCGCGCGCCCGCTCGCTGTTGCCACCCCTCACGCACTCCATGTCCCAAGCCAACCTGATCGAAGCGCGCGGCGTCGCCAAAACCTACCAGAGCAAGGACGGCCCGGTCGAGTCGCTGAAGCCGCTCGACTTTGCCATCCGTGAAGGCGAGTTCGTCTCGGTCGTCGGCCCTTCGGGCTGCGGCAAGAGCACGCTGCTCAAGATGGTGGCCGGCCTGCTGCCGATCAGCGGCGGCGAGCTCACGCTGGCGGGCAAGCCGATCAAGGGGCCGCAGAAGGACGTGGGCATCGTGTTCCAGAGCGCGGTGCTGCTGCCCTGGCGCAGTGTGCAGGACAACATCCTGCTGCAGGCCGAGATGCGCCACCTGCCCAAGGCCGCCTCCGAGGCCCGGGCGCGCGAGCTGATGGAGATGGCGGGCCTCAAGGGCTTCGAGGGCAAGTACCCCTGGCAGCTTTCGGGCGGCATGCAGCAGCGCGCGTCGATCTGCCGCGCGCTGCTGCACGACCCCTCGGTGCTGCTGATGGACGAACCCTTCGGCGCGCTCGACGCGATGACGCGCGAGAAGATGAACCTGGAGCTGCAGCGCATCTGGATGGCCTCCAGGAAAACCGTGATGCTGATCACGCACAGCATCCCCGAGGCGATCTTTCTCTCGGACCGCGTGATCGTGATGAGCGAGCGCCCCGGCTCGATCGCCGCGGTCTACGACATCGACCTGCCGCGCCCGCGCACGCTCGACGTCATGGCCTCGGCCGAGTTCGGCGCCTACACCAAAGAGGTGCGCGCGCACTTTTTCTCGCAGGGCATCCTGGACCACTGAGCCGCACCCATGGACGCGCCCCGTTTCCACGTCGAGGAGATCCGGTTTGCCGAGCGCGACGTCGCGCTCAGGCTGCCGTTCCGCTTTGGCGCCGCCACCGTCACGGCCTGCCCGCAGGTCTACGTGCGGGCGCGCATCCGCTTCGAGAACGGCCGAACGGCCGAGGGTTGCGCAGCCGAGATGATGGTGCCCAAGTGGTTCGACAAGAACCCGGCGCTCACCAACGAGCAGAACTTCGAGCAGCTTCGCTTTGCGCTGCGCGATGCGCGCGAAGCCTATCTGGCCGAGGACGAAGCGCAGACCGCCTGGACGCACTTCGCATCGAACTACGCCGCGCTGCAGGCCCGCGCGAAAGCCAAGGGCCTGCAGGCGCTGGTGGCGAGCTACGGCCCCGCGCTGATCGACCGCGCGCTGATGGATGCGCTGTGCCTGCACACGGGCCAGAGCTTTGCCGCGGCGATGAGCGCCAACCTGTGCGGCATTGATGTTGCCGGCAGCGGGCTGGCCGACGATCTCGCGGGCTTCGGCATGTCCGGCTTCCTGGCCGGCCGATCGCCGCGCAAGAGCATCGCGGCGCGCCACACGGTCGGCCTGGCCGATGCCATCGACGACAGCGACCCGCTGCCCGATGCGCCGGCCGACGGCCTGCCCACCACGCTGGCCGCGGCGGTGCAACGCTACGGGCTCACGCATTTCAAGCTCAAGCTCTGCGGCCACACGGCGCAGGACATCGCGCGCCTGGAACGCATCGCCCGCGTGATCGACGGCCACGCGCAGCTCGTGACGCTCGACGGCAACGAGCAGTACGCCGATGCCGGCGACTTCGCCGTCTTCCTCGACCGCATGCTGTCGACGCCCGTGCTGTGGAGGCTCGCGCAGAAGACGGCCTTCGTCGAACAGCCGATCCGCCGCGACGCCGCCCTGCGGCGCGACGTGGCGGCGCTGGGCAAGCGCATTCCCCTGCTCATCGATGAATCCGACGCCATGCTCGATGCCTTCGTGCAGGCCCGTGCGCTGGGCTACACCGGCGTGTCGAGCAAGAGCTGCAAGGGCTTCTACAAGTCGGTGGTCAATGCGGCGCGCTGCGTGCACTGGAATGCTTCTGAGAAAGCGGACCGCTATTTCCTGTCCGGCGAAGACCTGACCATGCAGGCCGGCATCGGCGTGCAGCAGGACCTCGCGCTGGTCGGCTGGCTCGGCCTCTCGCATGTCGAGCGCAACGGACACCATTACGTCAACGGCCTTGCGGCCGTGCCCGAGGCGGAGCAGCAGGCCTTGCTGAAGCTGCATCCCGGCCTCTACGAACCGAGCGACGGCGCCGTGCGCCTCGCCATCTGCGGCGGACAGCTAGCCCTGTCGCCGCTCGCCACCGCGCCCGGCTTTGCCACCGGCAAGCCCGGCGCCGGCATCTCGTGGGACGCCATGCGTTCCGTCTATTGAAGCACCTCTCTCGCATCCCAAGGAAGAAAACGATGGCCACCCAACGACTCGGAATCATCATGCACGGCGTCACCGGCCGCATGGGCATGAACCAGCATTTGATCCGCTCCATCTGCGCGATCCGCGCCCAAGGCGGCGTCACGCTGTCGAACGGCGACAAGGTGATGCCCGACCCGATCCTCATCGGCCGCAACGCCGAGAAGATGGAAGCGCTCGCCAAGGCCCACAACATCGCGCGCTGGGGCACCGACCTGGACGCGGCGCTCGCCAACAACGACGACACGATCTTCTTCGACGCCGGCACCACGCAGATGCGCCCGACGCTGCTGGCCAAGGCGATCCGCGCCGGCAAGCATGTGTACTGCGAAAAGCCCATCGCCACCAATCTCAATGAGGCCGTCGAGATCGCGCGCCTGGCCGAAGGCTCGGGCCTGAAGCACGGCGCGGTGCAGGACAAGCTGTTCCTCCCGGGCCTGCGCAAGCTCGACATGCTGCGCCGCGCGGGCTTCTTCGGCCGCATGCTCAGCGTGCGCCTGGAGTTCGGCTACTGGGTGTTCGAGGGCGACCTGCAGCCGATCCAGCGTCCGAGCTGGAACTACCGCAAGGAAGACGGCGGCGGCATGATCCTGGACATGATGTGCCACTGGCGCTACGTGCTGGACAACCTGTTCGGCGAAGTGAAGTCTGTGTCGTGCATCGGCGCCACGCACATCCCCAGGCGCTGGGACGAAGCCGGCAAGCCGTATGAAGCCACCGCCGACGACGCGGCCTACGCCACCTGCGAGCTCACGGGCCACAACGGCGAGCCGGTGATCGCGCAGATCAACATGAGCTGGGCCACGCGCGTGCGCCGCGACGACCTCGTGACCTTCCACGTCGACGGCACCGACGGTTCGGCCGTGGCGGGCCTGTCGAGTTGCCGCGCCCAGTCGCGCGTGGCCACGCCGCGGCCGGTGTGGAACCCGGACGAGAAGCAGATGATGAATTTCTTCGACCAGTGGCAGGAGATTCCGGATTCGCAGGTCTACGACAACGGCTTCAAGATCCAGTGGGAGCACTTCATCCGCCACGTGGTGGAGAACGAGCCCTACAAGTGGACCTTGCCCGAAGGCGCCAAGGGCGTGCAATTGGTCGAGGCTGCGCTCGAATCGTGGAAGGACCGCCGCTGGGTCGACGTGCCTGCGCTGAAGGTCT
This sequence comes from Variovorax sp. V116, assembly GCF_041154435.1. Lineage (NCBI taxonomy): Bacteria > Pseudomonadati > Pseudomonadota > Betaproteobacteria > Burkholderiales > Comamonadaceae > Variovorax > Variovorax sp. V116. The sequence goes on along the minus strand of NZ_AP028661.1, from coordinate 2,014,638 downwards.
GAAGAAGAAGCACAAGCCATGGCATTGACGCTGACCCTTCCCACCGCGAGCGGCGCGCTCGCGCCCTACGCCCTGCGCGGCATCGCGCCGGTGAAGCCCGATGCGGGCATCAAGTTCAACCGCATCGCCTACTCGGCCGCGCACGTGGTGGCCGACCCGCTGGCCGCGGTCGACCCCTGGCTGCAGGCCGCCGTCGACTGGGACGCGACCATCGCCTACCGTCGCCACCTGTTCTCGCTGGGCCTGGGCGTGGCCGAAGCCATGGACACCGCGCAGCGCGGCATGGGCCTGGACTGGCCGACCTCGCTCGAGCTGATCCGCCGCTCGCTCGATGCCGCGAAGGACGTGCCCGGCGCGCTGGTCGCCTCGGGCTGCGGCACCGACCACCTGAACCTCGACGAGGTCAAGAGCGTGGACGACGTGATCCGCGGCTACGAAGAGCAGATGGCGGCGATCGAGGCGCTCGGCGGCAAGCTGATCGTGATGGCGAGCCGTGCGCTCGCGCGCGTGGCCAGGAGCCCTGCCGACTACGAGCGCGTGTACGACCGCATCCTGTCGCAGGCCAGGCAGCCGGTGGTGCTGCACTGGCTGGGCGAGATGTTCGATCCGGCGCTGGCCGGCTACTGGGGCACGAAGGACACCGACGCCGCGATGGACACCGCGATCGGCATCATCGCGGCGCATCCCGACAAGGTCGACGGTATTAAGATCTCGCTGCTTGACAAGGACAAGGAAATCGCGATGCGCCGCCGCTTGCCAAAGGGCGTGCGCATGTACACGGGCGACGACTTCAACTATGCCGAGCTGATCGCCGGCGACGGCTTCGGCCGCGAGCCCACGCACGGCAAGAGCGACGCGCTGCTGGGCATCTTCGACGCCATCGCGCCGGCTGCGAGCGCGGCGCTGGGTGCGCTGGCCCAAGGCAATACGGAAAAATTCCATGCGATCCTCGGCCCGACGGTGCCGCTGTCGCGCCACATCTTTGCGGCGCCCACGCGCTTCTACAAGACCGGCGTGGTGTTCATGGCCTGGCTCAACGGCCACCAGAAGCACCTCACGATGGTGGGCGGCCAGCAGAGCACGCGTTCGCTGCAGCACTTCGCCGAGCTGTTCCGGCTGGCCGATGCGGCCAACCTGCTGGAGCAACCGGAGCTGGCGATGCGGCGCATGAAGACGCTGCTTGCGCTGCACGGCGTGGACAATTGATCGAAGCCATGCGCAACTTCTCGCAGAACCACGACTGGCTGTCGATCAACACCGCCACCATCCGCAAGCAACTGGGCGCCGAGGTGCCGCTCGACCGCATCATCGACCAGTGCGCCGAACGCGGCATCCGCGCGATCAGCCCCTGGCGCGACCAGGTGGCGGCCGTCGGGCTCGACAAGATCGCAAAGCAGCTGAAGGCGCATGGCATCGGCCTTTCGGGCTACTGCCGCGGCGGCTTCTTTCCGGCGGCGAATGCGGCGGGCCTCCAGGCCGCGCTCGACGACAACCGCCGCGCTATCGACGAGGCCAAGACGCTCGATGCGCCTTGCCTCGTGCTGGTGGTCGGCGCCCTGCCCGGCGCGCTCGAAGGCAAGCCCGCCTACAAGGACATCGCCCGCGCGCGCGGCGAGGTGCGCGACGGCATTGCCGCATCGCTCGAATACGCACGCGAAGTCGGCATGCCGCTGGCCATCGAGCCGCTGCATCCCATGCAGGCGGCCGACCGCGCCTGCATCAACACGCTCGAACACGCGCTCGACATCTGCGACGAGCTCGATGCGGGCAAGAGCGGCATGCTGGGTGTGGCGCTGGACATCTATCACGTGTGGTGGGATCCGAAGCTGCAGCAGCAGATCGCGCGCGCCGGCCGCGCGCGGCTGCTGGCGTACCACGTCTGCGACTGGCTCACGCCCACGCGCGACCTGCTCTCGGACCGCGGGATGATGGGCGACGGCGTGGTCGAGCTCAAGAAGATCCGCGGCTGGGTCGAGGACGCGGGCTTCGCGGGGTTCAGCGAAGTCGAGATCTTTTCGAATCTCGACTGGTGGCAGCGGGCCGGCAGCGAAACGCTCGACGTGTGTATCGAACGGCACAGGCAAGCCGTCTAGCAAAAGTATTCGGAGCTTTTGTTCGGGGCTCGTGCCCAGGCCACCGGGTACTCCCCTCCGCGAATGTCCCCCGCCTTCGGCTCCTCCTTTATTTCGCTGCGGGGAGCACCCGATGCCCTGGGCACAAGGCACGCTCTGGGTGCACAGCTGATCAACAACTGCTTCGTATAACGCTCCCGCCGATGGGGTGCCTTGCGCAGCGAAATAAATCAAGGGGGAGGCCGAAGGCCGGAGGACATTCGCGGAGCAAGGTACCCCGTCGGCGGGAGCGCGCCCTGAACAACAAGGCCCCTAAAACAGCAGCGCCCACTTGTGCTGCAATCCGCCCCATGGCCACCCCGACCCTCGACGACCTGCGCCGCTACGCCATCGCGCGCACCCTCTTCAAGCCGACCACGCTGCCGGGCGCGATCCGCCGGCTCGGCTTCGTTCAGGCCGACCCGATCCGCGCCCCTGCGCGCGCACAAGACCTGACCTTGCGCCACCGCGTGAAGGACTACCGCGCGGGCGATCTCGAAAGCCGCTACACCCGACTTGCCATTGAGGAAGACTGCCTCGTCAACTACGGCTTTCTGCCGCGCGAGCACCTGGCGCTGATGCATCCGCGCGAAGCCAGGCAGCCCTGGGACGCGGACACCCGCCGCAAGGCCGCCGACGTGCTGGCCTTCGTGCGCGAGCGCGGGCCCGTGCATCCGCGTGAAGTCGAACAGCACTTTGCACACGGCAGCGTCAAGAACTACTGGGGCGGCTCGAGCAATGCGACGACGCGGCTGCTCGATGGCCTGCACTACCGCGGCATGCTGCGCGTGGTGCGGCGCGACAGCGGCACGCGCGTCTACGAGGCCGTGACACATGTGCCCGCCGACGACAGCCCCGCCGGCCGCGCGCAGCGCGCCGCCGCGCTGATCGACCTGGTGGTGCGCAAGTACGCGCCGCTGCCGGCCGCGAGCCTGACGTACCTCGTGCGGCTGCTCGGCTACGGCGCGCCGCATCTGTCGGCGCAGACGCAGGCCGCGCTGCGCCTCGCACGCGACGAACGGCTCGCAAGCTGCCGCATCGACGGCACCACCTGGTACTGGCCCGGCGACGAGAACCCCGCCTCGCGGCGCCATGCACCCGATGAAGAAGTGCGCCTGCTCGCGCCCTTCGACCCCGTGGTGTGGGACCGCCGCCGCTTCGAGCTGCTGTGGGGCTGGACGTACAAGTTCGAGGCCTACATGCCGGCGCCGAAGCGACAGTTCGGCTACTACGCGCTGCCCCTGCTCTGGCACGAGCGCGTGATCGGCTGGGCCAACGTCACGGCGCCCGAAGGCCGGCTGCAGCCCGCGTTCGGCTACGCCGCCGGCAAGCCACCTCGCGATGCGCTGTTCCGCGCGGCACTCGACGACGAACTCCATCGTATGACGCAGTTCCTCGCGAAGCGCTGAGCCGTACGCACCCGCGCACGGCGAAAATCCCCGCGCCGCCGAAGGTCTGGCGCGCGGGCGACAACCAGCGCCGCCGTCCGCTCCTAGAATCGCACCGTCGTCCGGCATGCCGGACGGCAAGCGTTCTCAGGGCGGGGCGAAACTCCCCACCGGCGGTAATGGCGGCTTCTTCGAAAGAGGGGCCGCACGAGCCCGCGAGCGCCCAAGGCCTGCAATGGGCTGCGGGGTCAGCAGATTTCGGTGCAATTCCGAAGCCGACGGTCACAGTCCGGATGAAAGAGAGCGCGAAATGCGGGCCGGCCCGCGCGCCTTGCAATGGCGCGCATGCTGCCCTGCGGTTTCGTGCGCCCTGATTCAGGAAACCTGCTTTCAAGAGGCACACCATGAGTCAGATCAACGACCTTCCCCTTTCCGCCGTCAACGCGCCGGGCCAGCCGCGCGGCGAGCGCATTGCCTTTGTCGAGGCGCAATGGCATTCCGACATCGTCCACCAGGCGCGCGACGCCTTCCTTGCCGAGATGGAGCGGCTCGGCGTGGCGCGCGAGCTGATCGACATCTTCGACGTGCCCGGCGCCTTCGAGATTCCGCTGCATGCCAAGCGGCTTGCCAACTCGGGCAAGTACGCGGCCATCGTGGGCTGCGCGCTGGTTGTGGACGGCGGCATCTACCGCCACGAGTTCGTGGCCGGCACCGTGGTCAGCACGCTGATGTCGCTGCAGCTCGAGACCGACGTGCCGATTTTTTCGGCCGTGCTCACGCCGCACCACTTCCACGAGCACGTGGAGCACCGCAAGTACTTCCACCGCCACTTCGCCGTCAAGGGCACCGAAGTGGCCGAGGCCTGCGTGAAGACGCTCGAAGGCCTGAAGAAGGTCGACGCCTTGCTGGCCACTGCGTGACAAGCGGTACGCTGCTGCAGTAATCTGGGCGGATGACTTCTTCATCCGCCTCGAACGACCGCTACACCCTCTACGGCGCGCCCGGCTCGGGCGCGACGCCGGTCCATGCGGCGCTGACGCTGATCGGCGCGCAGGTCGAGACCGTCGATGTCTCGCCCTGGGAGAGCGACTCCGAGCGCGAGCGCATGTCGGGCGTCAACCCGATGCAGCAGGTGCCCGCGCTCGTGCTGCCGTCGGGCGAGTTGATGACCGAGAGCGCGGCCATGCTGATCTGGCTTGGCGACCGCTATCCGGAAGCCGGGCTCTGCCCCGCGCCCGGCGATCCGCTGCGTGCGCGCTACCTGCGCTGGATGGTCTACCTGCCGGCGGCCATCTACTCGCTGTTCTGGGTGCGCGACGAACCCACGCGCCTCACGCCCGACCCGGCCGCGCAGGCCGTGATGCTCGAACGCACGGCCGAGCGCATTGCGCACTGCTGGCACCTGATGGACACGCAGATCGACGAGCCCTCGCCCTATCTGCTCGGCGAGAAGATCAGCATGCTCGACCTCTACGTGACCGTGCTGTCGCGCTGGACGCCGCGGCGCAGGCGTTTCTACCGCGTGGCGCCGCGCATGGCGCAGGTGGTGCGGCGCGTGGATGCCGATCCGCGCCTGGCCGATTTCTGGGCGGCGCGCTTTCCCTTCACGATGGACCAGGAAACACAGAAAGACTGACGACGACACCATGGCCGCACGCACCCCGACCACCGACTACCCGATGACCATCTTCCACAAGCCCAACTGCAGCACCTCGCGCAACGTGCTGGGCCTGATCCGCGAGAGCGGCGTGGAACCCGAGATCGTCCTGTACCTGGAAACGCCGCCCTCGAAGAAGAAGCTGCGCGAGCTGGCCAAGGCCATGGGCCTGGGCGCGCGCGACCTGCTGCGCACCAAGGAAGCGCCCTACGAAGAACTGAAGCTGGCCGATCCGAAGTGGAGCGACGACCAGCTGTTCGACTTCATCGCCGCGAACCCGATCCTGCTGCAGCGCCCGATCGTCGTCTCGCCGCGCGGCACGCTGATGTGCCGGCCCTGGGAGCGCGTGCGCGAGATCCTGCCCACGGCCTGAACGCAGCAGCTGCCGCGGCTCAGCCGCGCTGCAGCAGCGCCGGCACCCCCGAGGCCAGCATCGCCACGCCCGAGGCGATCAGCAGGCCCAGGTGCAGCGCGAACGCCACTGCCAGCATCGAGAGGTTGAAGTTCTGGATCACCGCGCGCTGCGTGTCGCGCTGGAAGCCGCGCAGCGTGCACCAGAGCGTGGGAATGGTGCCGGAGAAGCCGCCGATGCCGGCCATGGCCCCGCCGATGGTGCCGGCGATGCCATCCGCGAAGCGTCCGCCGAAGGCGATCTTCGGCAGGTGCTGCGACATCAGCATCGCAGGGCACCACAGCACCAGCGGCACACCGAGGCAGACCTTGAAGAGCACGAGGTCGAGGTGCGGCAGCAGCCAGACGCCGAAGGGCACGCCGACCAGCCCACCAAGCACGAACGGCCACAGCACATGCCGGTCGAAATACAGGGCCTGCATGCGGTCGATGATATCGGCCGCATGCAGCGCACAGCCGCGGCTGTTACGCCGAGGCCGGCACCAGCGCCGTGCGGCGCACCCGCGTCACGTTGAAGGCACTGGCAATCAGCACGGCCTGCACCAGCGCCAGGCCGGCGATCACGCTCGCGTACTGGCCATGGTCCATCAAGCGGCCGAACACCAGCGGCGCGAGCGCCTGGCCGATGTCCAGGCCCGCATACACCACGCCGTAGACGCGGCCGGTGGCATTGGGCGGCGTCGAGCGCTTGACCAGCAGGTCGCGCGAAGGGCCGGCAACGCCCGAGACGAAGCCCATGGCGCCGAACAGCACCGGCACCATCACCGGCGGAAACTGCGCAAAGGCCAGCACCAGCGCCAGCGCGGCCGCCACCCCGAAGCCGATGCCCACGATGCGTTCGCAGCGCGACGGATCCGAGGCCAGGAAGCCGCCCGCCACCATGCCGGCCGCGCTTGCCACCATGTAGACCGTGAGGCACACCGCCACCAGCGCCACCGGCACCGCGTGCAGGTGGCCCGCCGCCGCCGGCGCGAAGGTCTGCACCACGCTGATCACGACGGCGTAGAAGAAAAAGAAGCCGAAGCACATCCACACGGCCGGAATGCGCAGGAAGTCGAACTCGCCGCCGACGGGTGCCGGCTCGCCATGCCCGGTGGCCTTGTGCACCGCCTTCACGTCCAGCGCCAGCACGCCGCGGTAGGCCCAGAGCACCAGCAGCACCACGATGGCCAGCGCACCGGCCGAAGCCAGCGCCACGCGCCATGAAAAAGCGATGGCGATCGGCACCACGAAGGCCGGCGCCAGCGCCCAGCCCAGGCTGCCGGTGATGCCGTGCACGCTGTAGGCGTGGCCCAGGCGGGTCGGCGCCACCTTGCGGTTGAAGAGCGTGTAGTCGACCGGGTGGAACACGCCATTGCCGATGCCGCCCACGACGGCGCACAGCAGCAGCATCCAGTAGCTCTGGGCCAGCGCATAGCCGAAGGCCGCCAGGGCCAGCGCGCCCAGCCCCACGAACAGCACCGGCCGCGGACCCAGCTTGTCGACGATGAAGCCCGAGGCCGCCTGCACGATGCACGAGACCACGAAGAACACCGTCAGCACCGCGCCCAGCTCGGTGTAGCTCACGTTGAACGCGTCTTTCAGCCAGGGGAACAGCGGCGCCAGGATCAGCTGGCTGAAGTGGCTGATGGCATGGGCCAGGCCGACCAGGCCGATGAGCTGTGCGTCGCCGCGCAAGCTGGTGGAGGGAGTGGCTGTCGGGGAGGAAGTGGAAGACATGGATTGCTACAAAAAACCGGGCAGGCACCGATGCTATGCCCGCTGGCCGCGGCAGAATGGCGATACAGCGACAACATTTGTCGAAACTATGCCAAGCGCCGTTTCACTCCCTTCCCCGGTCACCAGCGTCGCCTCGCTCACGCCGCATCTCTACGCACCCGACGCGGTCAGGCCGTTGCGCGCCAAGGAACATTTCCTGAGCGCCGACACCTTCGTCGAGCTGCACCAGCACCCGTGGCCGCAGCTCACTTTCTCGACCCGCGGCGTGATCCGGCTCAGCACGCAGGACGGCAGCTACATCGTGCCGCCCTCGCGCGCGGTCTGGGTGCCGGCCAACATGCCGCACAGCATCATGCTGATCGAGGACGCCGAGCTGCGCACCGTGTACCTGCATGCCTGGCTCGGCCCGCCGTGGGAGAAGTGCGAGGTGCTCGAGATCAGCCCGCTGCTGCGCGCGCTGATGCTCGCACTCGACACCACGCCCGACGGCCTGCCGCCGGCCGACCCGCACGCGCCGCAGCGCGAACGCATGATCGCCCCGCTGCTGGTGGACGAGCTCGAGCGCGCCACGCAGATCCGCATCGACGTGCCGCTGCCCTCCGACAAGCGGCTGCGCCAGCTGTGCGAGACGCTGCTGCGCAACCCGGCCGACCGCGCCACGCTGGCCGAGCGTGCCGCTGCCATCGGCGCCAGCGAGCGCACCGTGGCGCGGCTGTTCCGCGACCAGCTCGGCATGAGCTGGCAGCAATGGCGGCAGCAGGCCGTGATGGCGCATGCGCTGCCGCTGCTGGCGCGCGGCATGGCCGTGAGCCAGGTGGCGGCGGCCAGCGGCTATGCCACCGACAGCGCGTTCTGCGCCATGTTCAAGGCCGCCACCGGACGCTCGCCCACTTCCTTCCAGCACAAGAAGCGATCCGCCGCGCTCGCCTGAAGCTCGCCTCGATGCCGCCACGCCGTCACGGCGCTCTGGCAAGATCGGCCGGCCGACGAAAACCACGGACCTCCGACCCACCTGCCCATGGCGCCCCTTCCGCGAACGCACAGCCCCCAGACCTGGACCGCAGACATCGGCGCGCGCATTCGCCGCCTCTTCTGGCTCAAGGCGATCGGCACCACGATCTTCACCTGGCTCTTCTTCATCGGCTACTTCCACATGCTGCGCAACCCGGCCTACCCGGTCGTGGTGATGCCGCTCACGGCGCTGGACCACCTGATTCCGTTCCAGCCCTACACGCTGGGCGCCTACCTCTCGCTGTGGTTCTACGTGGGCATCGCGCCCGGCCTGCAGCCCAACTTCCGCGAGCTGGTGGTGTACGGGCTGTGGATCGGCGCGCTGTGCCTGACGGGGCTGGGCCTCTTCTACTTCTGGCCGACGCAGATACCGCCGCTGGCCATCGACGTGTCGGGCTATCCCGGCTTTGCGATGCTGCAGGGCGTGGACGCAGCGGGCAACGCCTGCCCCTCGATGCACGTGGCGGTGGCCATCTTCACGGCCATCCGGCTGGACCACGTGCTGCGCGAGGCGCGCACGCCGGTCTTCCTGCGCCTTGCCAACTGGCTGTGGTTTGCCGCCATTGCGTATTCGACATTGGCCGTCAAGCAGCACGTGGTGCTCGACGCGCTGGCCGGCGCGCTGCTGGGAATGGCCTTCGCGCTTCCTTCGCTGCGCTGGCGGCCGGAGGGCATGCGCCGGAGCAATACCCTGGTGGGAGCGGATATCATTGGCCATCACTGACCCACAAGCCGAGCGAGGAAGGGGTCGATCCCATGGCGCGCCCCGAGGGCGGCGATCGATCAGCGGCCGGCACACGACAACAGGCATCGCACGATGAGTTCGCTGAAGGAATTGCAGGACCTGATCCACGAGAAGTACGGTATCGAACCGTCCAAGCTCGACCCCAACGCATCGATGCGCGAAACCGGCGGGCTCGACTCGCTGGCATTGGCCGAGTTCCTGTTTGCCATCGAAGACCACTTCGGCATCACCATGCCCGATGAAGACGCCAACATCGACACGCTGAACGAACTCGCGGTGCTGGTCGACAAGGTCAGGGCCGCGAAGACAGCGTGAAGCACGAGGTCTGCGTCACCGGCCTGGGCGTCGTGGCGCCGCACGGCGACGAGCCCGGCGCGCTGTTCCAGGCCCTGCTCGACGGCCAGTCGGCCATCCGGCCGGTCTTCCCCGAACTGCCCAAGCCCGCCGCCGCCGCCACGGTGGACTTCGACGAAACACGCTGGTTCACCAAGCTGCAGCTCGCCGGCGTCGACCGCGTGAGCCAGCTCGCGGTGGCCGCCGCCGACCTCGCGCTGCGCGATGCAGGCCTTGCCGCCCACAACGACGCCGATCCTGAACGCATCGGCATCTATGCCGGCTGCGGCATGGGCGGCGCCGCGGCGCTCGAAGCCGCCTACCGCGGCAACGGGCGGGTCTCGCCGCTCACCATTCCCGCCTTCATGCCCAACGCGCCCGCCGCCCACGTCGCCATGCGCCAGGGCGTGCAGGGGCCGGTGCTGACCTACTCGGTCGCCTGCGCCTCGTCGTCGGTGGCCATTGCCGAAGCGGCCAAGGCCATCGAGCGCGGTGAAGTCGACATGGCCATTGCCGGCGGCAGCGAAGCGCTGATCGTGCCGGGCGTGGTGCTGGCCTGGCAGGCCATGCAAACCCTGGCCAGCTTCCAGCCCGGCGAAGCGGCCGGCGCGGTGCGGCCCTTTGCGAGCGACCGCAGCGGCTTTGCGCTGGGCGAAGGCGCGGCCTTCCTGGTGCTCGAATCCGCCGAACGCGCACGCAGCCGTGGCGCCCGCAGCTACGCCACGCTGGCCGGCTGGGGCCTCGGCAGCGACGCCACCCATCTCACCAAGCCCGACGCACCCGGCCAGGCGCGCGCGCTGCGCCAGGCGCTGCGCCAGGCCGGCCTCCAGCCGCGCGACGTGGGCTACTGCAATGCGCACGGCACGGCCACGCGCATCGGCGACGTGGTCGAGCGCAACGCATTGGCCGATGTGTGGGGCGACGACCTGGACAGCCTGCGCGTCAGCTCCACCAAGGCGCTGCACGGCCACATGCTCGGCGCCGCGGGTGCCATCGAGGCGCTCATCACGGTGCTGGCATTGCACCGCCGCCAGCTGCCGCCGAACGCGAACTGCAGCGAGGTCGATCCGGCCTGCAGCCTGAACCTCGTCACGCAGCACGACACCAGCGCGCCCAACATCGAGGCGGCCATGAGCAACTCCTTCGCATTCGGCGGCACGAATTCCGTGCTGCTCTTCCGCCGCGCGTGAAACCGGGGTTCCGTCGGGGGTATGCTGACGATGGAATCTTCATTCAATCACCTCGACAAACGGGAGTTCGTCATCATGCGTTTTCGCACCGCACTGATTTCCATCGCGCTGGTTGCGGCCAGTGTCTCGGCCTCGGCCCAGTCGGACCTGCTCGGCAAGCTCAAGGACCAGATGGGCTCCTCGGGCGGCGGCGCTGCCCTCGGCGAGAACCTCGGCTTCAAGATGCCCGCGATCGGCTCCAGCACCATGGGCAATGCGGCCGGCGTGCTGCAGTACTGCGTCAAGAACAACTACCTGGGCGGCGACGCGGCCTCGGTGAAGGACAAGCTGCTGGCCAGGATCACCGGCCAGAAGCAGCAGGAAACCGGCTTCGCGAGCGGCGCCAAGGGGCTGCTCAAGGGCGGCGACGGCAAGACGCTCAACTTGAAGATGCTCTCCTCGAAGGTGAAGGAAAAAGCCTGCGACTACGTGCTCAAGAACGCGAGCTCGCTGGTCTAGCCGTTCTCCCATGCGCGCGGCCCGAATGGCCGCGCAGGTTTCCCTCTGCGGTGGCGCAGGACAATCGCCAGCAAGCCACCCACCATCCATGAATCCGGCAGCCACCCCCTCCTCCGCTTCTTCCTCCCTGCGCCAGCGCATCGCGCGCTGGGTTCCCTGCCTGGCCTGGCCCCGTCCGTCCGCGGCGCTGCTGCGCAACGAGGCCATGGCGGGCATCACGGTGGCGCTGATGGTGCTTCCGCAGGGCGTGGCCTATGCCGCGCTGGCGGGCATGCCGCTGGTCACCGGCGTGTATGCGGCGCTGTTCCCGGCGCTCATCGCGGTGATCTTCAGCTCGTCGCAGCGGCTGTCGGTCGGGCCCACGGCGCTCACCAGCCTGCTGGTGGGCGCATCGCTCGCGCCGCTGGCGGTGCCCGGCAGCGCCGAATGGGTGGAAATGGCGGTGTGGCTCACGCTGATGTCGGGCGCGATCCAGATCGTGCTGGGCATCGGGCGCTTCGGCTGGCTGCTGCGGCTGGTCAACTCGCCGGTGCTGATCGGCTTCACGCAGGGCGCGGCGGTGCTGATCGCCATCTCGCAGCTGCCGGCGCTGCTCGGCTTCACGGGGCGCACCCTTCCCCAGGTGCTGCAGGGCGGGCCGCCGCCGGACCTGATCGCCATCGCCTTCGGGCTCGGCAGCATCGCCGTGCTGTGGCTCGGCAAGCGGCTCGCGCCGCGCTTCCCGACCACCATGGCGCTGGTGGCGGGCGCCGCGGCCATCAGCTGGAGCATCGACTACGCACTGCGCGGCGGGGCCGTGGTGGGCAGCCTGCCCTCGGGCCTGCCGTCCTTCTACTGGCCAGGCCTGCTGCCGCTGAGCACATTCAGCGCGCTGGTGCTGCCCGCGCTGATGATCACGCTCGTGAGCTTTCTCGAAACCGCGTCGAGCGCCAAGGTCGACAATGCCCGCGCCGGCACGCTCTGGAACGAAAACCAGGACCTGATCGGCCAGGGCCTGGCCAAGCTGGCCTCGGGCTTCACGGGCGCCTTTCCCACCAGTTCCTCGTTCTCGCGCTCGGCCATCACGCTGTATGCGGGCGCCCAGACCGGGTGGGCCACATTGTTCAGCGTGGTGGTGGTGGCCGGCGCGCTGCTGTGGCTGATGCCGCTGCTCTATCACGTGCCGCAGGCGGTGCTGGCGGCGGTGGTGATCACGGCCATCCTGGGGCTGGTCAAGCCGGCGAGCTTCGTCGCGCTCTGGCGCGTGTCGCGCATCGAGGCGGGCATTTCGTTCGGCACCTTCGTGCTGACCATTGCCACGGCGCCGAGCATCTACTGGGGCGTGCTGGGCGGCCTGCTCGCGAGCCTGGCGCATTACATGTACCGCCACCTGCATCCGCGCATCATCGAGGTGGGCCTGCATCCCGACGGCAGCCTGCGCGACCGCAAGCTATGGAAGCTGCCGCCGCTGGCACCACAGCTCTATGCGCTGCGCATGGATGCCGAGCTCGACTTCGCCTCGGCCTCCACGCTCGAACGCGCGCTCACGACCGCGCTGGCCGAGCGCCCCGAACTCACCGACGTGTGCCTTTTTGCGCAGCCCATCAACCGCATCGACATCACGGGCGCCGAAGTGTTCGGCTCGATCCGCCGGATGATGGAAGCCAAGGGCGTACGCCTGCACCTGAGCGGCCTGAAGCTGCCGGCCATGCAGGTGCTGGAGCGCGCTGGCCTGCTCGCGCCGGGGCCGATGCTGTTCAGCTACCGCACCGACGGCGAGGCGCTGGCGGCGCTGACGCAGCAGCAGGCCGAAGTTCCGCCGCTGCCGGTGCCGGAGGGCGACGACGGCGGCTGAACACGTCAGCGCGCCGTGACGAAAGGCTCCACCGAGGCCGACTTGATCTCGTAGCCGCTCACGCCCATGTCCACGGAGGAATAGCGCGCCGCCTTCAGCAGGCCGCTCACGTGCACCGTGTCCATCGCATGCAGGCCCTTCACGGTATCGGCCGCGACCACGTGCACGATCTGGTTGGCGGGCGGCGGCGGGGTGTGGATGCAGGCGCCGAAGTAAGGCACCAGCAGGAACTCGCGGATGCCGCCCTGCGTGTTGTCCAGCGGAACGACAAAACCCGACAGGCGCGCCGCCGTGCCGTCGAGCGCCACGTTGACCGGCGCGTTGTCCCAGACGGCGCGCATCTCGTCCAGCATCTGGATCGCGCGCGGGTCGTTGTCGCGCAGCGACTCCAGGCTCAGGTTGCGGTAGCGCTTGGTCGGGTCCCAATCCTTGGGAACGAGCGCTTCCCACTTGAGTTCCTGCACGGCACCCGCCGGCGCTGCGCCGCTGCCCGCGGCCGGCCCGCAGCCCGCCAGGGCAGCGGCCCCCAGCGCCAGCAGGAAGGCCGGCAAAGCGCGGCGGAAGAAGGCTCTCATGCTGTCCATTGTGCTTGCGGCCGGTGTCCGCCGCCTTAGCGGGGCCTTAAGCGCCGGCCAGCCAGCCGGTCAGTCCCGCACCGGCCCGCGCAGGTTCTTGATCTGCGAGCGCTGGCTCTTGCCTTCGAGCCGGCGCTGCTTCGAACCGTAGGTGGGCTTGGTGGCGCGCCGCACGCGCGGCGGCGTGGCCACGCTGTCGACCACCTCCTGCAGCCGCGCGAGCGCATCGGCGCGGTTCATTTCCTGCGTGCGGTGCTGCTGCGCCTTCAGCACGAAGACGCCCTCCTGCGTGATGCGGCTGTCGCGCAGCGCGAGCATCCGCTCCTTCACGTCGGCGGGCAGCGAGCTCGCATGGATGTCGTAGCGCAGGTGCACCGCGCCCGACACCTTGTTGACGTTCTGGCCGCCCGCGCCCTGCGCGCGGATGGCGCTGAACTCGACCTCGTCGGGGTCGATCAGGATGGGTGGGCGGAGCATGCCCGCAAGTGTGCCTTCAAACGCGTTCGAACACGGCGGCGATGCCCTGCCCGCCGCCGATGCACATCGTGACCAGCGCATAACGCCCGCCGGTGCGGTGCAGCTCGGCAATCGCCTTCGTGGTGATGATCGCGCCGGTCGCGCCCACCGGGTGGCCCAGCGAAATGCCCGAGCCGTTCGGGTTGACCTTGGCCGGATCGAAGCCCAGTTCCTTGATGACCGCGCAGGCCTGCGCCGCAAAGGCCTCGTTCGACTCGATCACGTCGAAGTCGGCGACCTTCAGCCCGGTGCGCTCCAGCACCTTGCGCGTGGCCGGCACCGGGCCGATGCCCATGTACGCGGGCTCCACGCCGGCGTGCGCATAGCCGACCAGGCGCGCCAGCGGCCTCAGGCCCCGCGCCTTGACGCTCTCGCCGCTGGCCAGCACCACGGCGGCCGCACCATCGTTGATGCCCGAGGCATTGCCGGCCGTCACGAGGCCGTCCTTCTTGAACGCGGGCTTCATCTTCGAGAGCGTCTCGGCGGTGGTGTCGGCGCGCACATGCTCGTCGGTGTCGAACAGCACGACGCCCTTGCGCGTCTTCACCTCGACCGGGACGATCTGCGCCGTGAAGCGGCCCGCCGCAATGGCCGCCGCCGCGCGCTGCTGGCTGGCCACGGCCAGTTCGTCCATCTGCTCACGCGTGATGCCGTAGCGCGCCGCCACGTTCTCGGCCGTGATGCCCATGTGGATCTTCTCCCACGGGTCGTGCAGGATGCCCAGCATGTAGTCGACCAGCACCGCATCGCCCATGCGTGCGCCGTAGCGCGCGGATGTGTCGAAGTACGGCCCGCGGCTCATCGATTCCGAGCCGCCGCCGATGGCGATGTCGCAGTCGCCCAGCGCAATGGCCTGCGCCGCCGACACGATCGCCTGCAGGCCGGAGCCGCAGAGCCGGTTGACGTTGAAGGCCGGCGTCTCGATCGGGCAGCCCGCATCGATGGCGGCCACGCGGCTCAGGTAGGCGTCCTTCACGTCGGTGGGAATCACGTTGCCCATGACCACATGGCCGATGGCATCGGCCGCCACGCCGCTACGCGCGATGGCGGCCTTGACGGCGGTGGTGGCCAGTTGGGTGTTGGGCACATCCTTCAGCGCGCCGCCGAAGGTGCCGATGGCGGTGCGGGCAGTGCCGACCACGAAGATGTCGCGTGTTGTCATGGGAATGTCTCTCCTGGATGAAAGCAATATCCGCCTGGGGCGGCGGTCGCAGGAGGACGATTTTGACGGCGAACCGCGCAGCCGGCTGTCGCGAGCGGCATATCGCCGCCCGGGCAGCGGATCAGCCGCGCGAAACCGATTTCGGAGAAACGTCGGTCACGTCGCGGGCGCTGCCCCGAATGCGTTCCGGGCGCACCACGGATTCGCCGCGCGCGCGTGCGTTGGCGGTGTCGGCCGCGCTCGGTTCGCCCGGCCGTGCCGCATTGCGAAAACGCTCGAAGCCCGAACGCGGGTTGAAGCGCCCGCCCATCGAAGCCATCCAGGGCGCCACGGGCTTGCCCGTGATCCGCCCCCAGGCGTAGCGGACGCCCCACACGGCCGCCAGCAACATGACGGCGACCGCCAGGCTGGCCGCAAAGACCAGCCCCAGGAGCAGAAGAATGACGCGAAAAATGAAGTTCATCATCCGACTTTAGGCCGCAACCGCCTCCGATGGTTCCCCGGCCTTGGTGAACGAGAACTGGCCGGGGGTGCGGATCGGGTCGGTATTCACTTCGATCGTGTCCTTCGGTCCGAAGCTGCCGTCGAGCAGCAGCTTGGAGAGCGGATTCTCGATGCGCTGCTGGATCGCGCGCTTGAGCGGCCGCGCGCCGAACACCGGGTCGAAGCCGACCTTGGCAATCTCGGCCAGCGCCGCGGGCGACACCTCCAGGCCCAGGTCCATCTTCGCGAGCCGCGCCTGCAGCACCTTGAGCTGGATCGCGGCAATCGATTCGATGTTCTTCGCGTCGAGCGCATGGAACACCACGGTCTCGTCGATGCGGTTCAGGAACTCGGGTCGGAAGTAGTTCTTGAGCTCGTCCCACACCGCTTCCTTGATCTCCTCGGCGGGCTGGCCCACCATCGACTGGATGATCGGCGAGCCGATGTTGCTGGTCATCACGATCACGGTGTTCTTGAAGTCCACGGTACGGCCCTGGCCGTCCGTGAGGCGGCCATCGTCGAGCACCTGAAGCAGCACGTTGAACACGTCGTGGTGGGCCTTCTCGACCTCGTCGAGCAGCACCACGCTGTAGGGCTTGCGGCGCACGGCCTCGGTCAGGTAGCCGCCCTCCTCGTAGCCCACGTAGCCCGGCGGCGCGCCGATCAGGCGGGCGACCGAGTGCTTCTCCATGAATTCGCTCATGTCGATGCGGATCAGGTGGTCTTCGCTGTCGAACAGGAAGCCCGCGAGCGCCTTGCACAGCTCGGTCTTGCCCACGCCCGTGGGGCCGAGGAACAGGAACGAGCCGGTCGGGCGGTTCGGATCGGAGAGGCCCGAGCGCGAGCGGCGGATCGCATTGGCGACCGCGCCGATGGCCTCGTCCTGCCCCACCACGCGCTCATGCAGCTTGTCTTCCATCACGAGCAGCTTGTCGCGTTCGCCCTGCATCAGCTTGGCGACCGGAATGCCGGTGGCGCGCGCCACGACCTCGGCGATTTCTTCGGAGCCCACTTGCGTGCGCAGCAGCGTCGGCGCGCTGGACTTGCCCTTGCTCGCCTCGCTTTCCTCGGCCTCGCGCAGGCGCTTCTCCAGCGCCGGCAGCTGGCCGTATTGCAGCTCGGCGAGCTTGTTGAAGTCGCCCTTGCGCTTCCACTCCTCGATCTCGAACTTGATCTTGTCGATGTCCTCGCGGATCTTCGCGCTGCCCTGGGCCTGTGCCTTCTCGGCCTGCCAGATCTCGTCGTAGTCGGCGATCTCCTTCTGCAGGCGCGCGATCTCGTCCTCGATCAGGCCGAAGCGCTTCTGCGAGGCTTCGTCCTTTTCGCGCCGCACGGCCTCGCGCTCGATCTGCAGCTGGATCAGGCGGCGGTCGAGCCGGTCCATGACCTCGGGCTTGGAGTCCATCTCGATCTTGATCTTGGCCGCGGCCTCGTCGATCAGGTCGATGGCCTTGTCGGGCAGGAAGCGGTCGGTGATGTAGCGGTCGGAGAGTTCGGCCGCGGCCACGATGGCCGGGTCGGTGATCTGCACGCCATGGTGCACTTCGTACTTTTCCTGCAGGCCGCGCAGGATGGCGATGGTGGCCTCCACGCTGGGCTCGCCCACGATGATCTTCTGGAAGCGGCGCTCCAGCGCGGCGTCCTTCTCGATGTACTTGCGGTATTCGTCGAGCGTGGTGGCGCCCACGCAATGCAGCTCGCCGCGCGCGAGCGCGGGCTTGAGCATGTTGCCCGCGTCCATCGCGCCCTCGGCCTTGCCGGCGCCCACCATGGTGTGAAGCTCGTCGATGAAGACGATGGTCTGGCCTTCGTCCTTGGCAAGCTCGTTGAGCACGGTCTTCAGGCGTTCCTCGAACTCGCCGCGGAACTTGGCACCGGCCAGCAGTGCGGCCATGTCGAGCGAGAGCACGCGCTTGCCCTTGAGCGACTCGGGCACCTCGCCCGCGACGATGCGTTGCGCCAGGCCTTCGACGATGGCGGTCTTGCCCACGCCGGGCTCGCCGATGAGCACGGGGTTGTTCTTGGTGCGGCGCTGCAGCACCTGGATCGCGCGGCGGATTTCCTCGTCGCGGCCGATCACCGGATCGAGCTTGCCCAGGCGCGCGCGCTCGGTCAGGTCGAGGCAGTATTTCTTGAGGGCTTCGCGCTGGCCTTCGGCATCGGCGCTGTTCACGCCCTGGCCGCCGCGCACAGCGTCGATGGCGGACTCGAGCGACTTGCGGCTGAGGCCGTTTTCCTTGCCGATGCGGCCGATGTCGGACTTGCTGTCGGCAACGGCCAGCAAGAAGAGCTCGCCCGCAATGAACTGGTCATTGCGCTTGATGGCTTCTTTCTCGGTGGCCTGCAGCAGCTTGCCGAGCTCGGGGCCGACCTGCACGATGTCGTGGCCCTGCACCTGCGGCAGCTTCTTGATGGCCGCCTCGGCAGCGTTCGCGAGCCCCTGCACGTTGACGCCGGCGCGCTCCAGCAGGGCGCGCGGGCCGTCTTCCTGGCGCAGCATCGCGACCAGCAGGTGGGCCGGTTCGATGTAGGCGTTGTCGTTGCCGAGCGCGAGCGTCTGGGCATCGCTCAGCGCTTCCTGGAATTTGGTGGTGAGTTTGTCTTGTCGCATGGTGGTATTCCTGCATCCAAAATAGGGCTGTTCCGCCGGGATTCAAGTTTTGAATCGCGCTGGCGGAATGGGCACGGCTATTGCACGGTGCCGGGCACCTTCCTGCCGTAGGCATTTCTCTCTCTCGAATGGAGTCGATCATGGTTTTTTCAATGCAGCGCGTCCAGCCGGTTCGCCGGGCGCTCGGCGCCGGTCTCTTTCTAGCGGCCATGGGCCTCGCCGGCCTTGCGCAGGCGCAAGGCACGCCCATCCGCATCCTGGTGGGCTTTCCCGCGGGCGCGGGCACCGACGCCATCGCACGCACGCTGGGCGAAAAACTCAAGGACGTGCTGGGCGTGCCGGTGGTGGTCGAGAACCGCGCCGGCGCCGGCGGACAGATCGCGGCGCAGGCGCTCAAGGCAGCGCCGGCCGATGGCCACACGCTGTTCCTCTCGCACGACCATTCGATCTCCATCCTGCCGCAGGTGGTGAAGAACCCCGGCTTCAACCCTGCGACCGACTTCGTGCCGGTGGCCGGATTCGCCACCTTCGCCAATGTGCTGGCCGTCTCGGGCGGCACGCCCGCCAAGAGCATCGACGAGTACGTGAAGTGGGTTCGCACCCAGCGCGGCGGCAAGGAAACCATCGGCATTCCGGCACCGGCCTCGATCCCCGAGTTCCTGGTGAAGATGATCTCGGAAAAATACAAGATCGACGTGCAGCCCGCGCCCTACCGCGGCAGCGCGCCGATGACGGCGGACATGCTGGGCAACCAGATCACGGCCGGCATCGCCTCGGTGCCCGACTTCATCGAGAACCACAAGGCCGGCAAGGTGCGCATCGTGGCCTCCATCGGCGCCAAGCGCCAGGCCGTGCTGCCGAACGTGCCCACCTTCACCGAGCTGGGCTTCTCCAACCTGGAAGACCTGCCCTACTACGGCATCTTCGCGCCCGTGGGCACGCCGCAGCCGATCATCGACAAATACGGCGACGCGCTGCAGAAGGTGCTGGCCATGCCCGACGTGAAGCAGAAGCTCACGACCATGGGGCTCACGGTCGGCTACGAGCCGCAGGGCCAGTTCGCGGGCCGCGTGCGCAGCTACACGCAGACCTGGGAACGCATCATCCAGTCGAGCGGCTTCAAGCCTCTCTGACTAAGCATTGGGGGCGGTGATGCCCCAGCGCGCCAATGCGGCATCGTCGCTGACGCGCGCATCCACCCAGCGGGCGCCTTCGGGCGTCTGTTCTTTTTTCCAGAACGGGGCCTGGGTCTTCAGGTAGTCCATCAGGAACTCGCAGGCCTCGAAGCTCTGGCCGCGGTGGGCCGACACCACCGCCACCATCATGATCTGGTCGAGCGGCTGCAACAGGCCCACGCGGTGGATCACGCGCGCACCCAAAATATCGAAGCGCTTGTGCGCCTCATCGATCATGGCTTCAATGGCCTTTTCGGTCATGCCCGGGTAATGCTCGAGCTCCATCGAGGCCACGCTGCTGCCGTCGTTGCGATCCCGCACGGTGCCGACAAAGCTGCAGACCGCACCCACGCGTTTGTCGCCGGCGCGCAACGCGGCGACCTCCTGCCCCAGGTCGAAATCGGCTGTCTGGATCGAAACGCGTGCACCACTCATGCCGGGATTGTGGCATCGCGCTAGACTTCGGCAATGCCCCGCCTCGCCATGCTTTCTTCAGTGCCCTCGCACACCGAAGGCAGCCGTGCGCGCCAGGGCAGCAAAGCCAAAAAACCAAAGCTCGTCTGACCGGAGCTGCGGTTCCGTCGTCGGATGAGCGACGGAACCTGCCAAGGCTTTTGGCCCCGATTGGGTTGCGCGCGCATCGAACGACGGTTCCTTCCATCGGTCGATTCCCTCGAGGAAA
Source organism: Variovorax sp. V116 (assembly GCF_041154435.1). Classification (NCBI taxonomy): domain Bacteria; kingdom Pseudomonadati; phylum Pseudomonadota; class Betaproteobacteria; order Burkholderiales; family Comamonadaceae; genus Variovorax; species Variovorax sp. V116. The sequence goes on along the minus strand of NZ_AP028661.1, from coordinate 1,994,537 downwards.
CCCGCGTGCCGTCATCGTCCATCCCCTCCTCCAGCCCTGATTTCTCGGGCCTCTGGATTCCCCTTGTCACGCCGTTCCAGCACGGCGCCGTCGACCACGCCGCGCTGTCGGCGCTGACACGCCGGCTCGCCGGCGACGGCGTGACCGGCTTCGTGGTCTGCGCCTCGACCGGCGAAGCCGCCGCGCTCGATGAAGCGGAACAGCTCGCCGCGCTCGACACGGTCCAGGCTGCCGCCGGCGGGCTGCCGATCATCATGGGCCTGTCGGGCTACCACCTGGGCAAGACCACGGCCTGGGTACGGCGGCTCGCCGAACGGCCGCTGGCGGGGCTGCAGGTGTCCGCGCCGCACTACATCCGGCCCTCGCAGGCCGGCCTGCTCGAATGGTTCCGCGCCATCGCCGACGCCAGCGCGGTGCCGCTGCTGGTCTACGACATTCCCTACCGCACCGGCGCGACCCTCACGCGCGAAACGCTGCTGGCGCTGGCCGAACACCCGCGCATCCGCGGCATCAAGGACTGCGGCGGCGACATGGCCAAGACGCGCGCCCTGATTGCCGACGGCAGGCTCCAGGTGCTGTCGGGCGAAGACCACCAGATCTTCGGCACCGTGGCCGAAGGCGGCGTGGGCGCCATCGCGGCGAGCGCGCATGTGCAGACGCGGCGCTTCGTGCAGGTGCTGCGCCTCCTGGCCGAGAACCGGCTGGCAGAAGCGCGCGCCGAATGGCAGCCGCTTCAGCCGCTGATCGAAATGCTGTTTGCGGAGCCGAACCCCGCGCCGCTCAAGGCGCTGCTGGCGCACGGCGGATCGATGCGCGACGAGCTGCGCTCGCCGATGACCCGCGCCTCCGATGCCTTGCGCGAGCGCCTGGTGGTGCTGGACGCCCGGCTCAGCCGCCCGTAACGGGCGGGAAGAAGGCGACCTCGCAGCCTTCGCGCAGCGCGGCCGCCTCGTCGCTCAAGGCCTGGTCGAGCGCCATGCGCACGGCCTTGCCGCGCGCCAGCGCCGCGGCGTACGCCCCGCCGCGCGCGATGAGTTCGTCGCGCAGCGCGGCCAGGGTAGCGGCACCGGTGTCGACGGTTTCGCCGCTGGTGTCGAGCGCCTCGCGCACGGAGGCGAAGTAACGGATCTGGACCTTCATGGACAGCCTCGGTCAGGCCAGCAGCGAGGCCAGGGGGATGAAATTCACCGTGTCGCCGGCCCGGATGGTCTGGCCGGGCGGGTTGTCAACGACGCCGTCGCCCCAAACCATCGAGGTCAGCACGCCCGAGCTCTGGTTGGCGAACAGGTCGAGCCCGCCGGCGGCGTTGCGCCGGGCGCGCAGGAACTCGCGGCGGCGGTCGGCGCGCGGCCAGTCGAAGTCGGCGCGCATCTGCACGGGCTCGGGCGCCACGCGCGTGGCGCCCTGCAGCGTCAGCAGGAACGGGCGCACGAGCAGCAGGAAGGTCAGGAAGCTGGACACAGGGTTGCCGGGCAGTCCCGTGACGTGGCAGCGCCCTTGCGCCTGGCCACCGGCCCTTGGTATCGAACCATAGGCGAAGGGCTTGCCGGGCTTCATCGAGAGCGACCACAGCTGCAGCTCGCCGAGCGCCTGCACCGCGGCCTTGATGTGGTCTTCCTCGCCCACCGACACGCCGCCGGTGGTGATGATCAGGTCGCTGCTTTCCGCAGCACCGCGCAGCGCCTCGATGGTGGCCTCGCGCTTGTCGGGCACGATGCCCAGGTCGTTCACCTCGCAGCCGAGCCGGTGCAGCAAGGCGCGCATGAAGAAGCGGTTGGAGTTGTAGATCGCGCCGGGCTTCATGGCCTCGGGCGCGACCTCGCCGGGCATCACCAGTTCGTCGCCGGTGGACAGCAGCGCGACGCGCGGCCGCCGGGCGACCTGGAGCCGGTCGAAGCCCACGCTGGCGGCGAGCCCGAGCGCGGCGGGCGTCAGGCGCTCGCCCTGGCGCAGCACCACGTCGCCGGCGGCCACGTCTTCTCCGGCGCGGCGAATCCACTGGCCGGCCGCGGGAACGATGTCGATGCGCACCGCGCCGAGCGTGCCTTCCTGCGGCACGGGCTGGGTGTCTTCTTGCATCACGATGGCGTCGGCGCCCTCGGGAATCTGGGCGCCGGTGAAGATGCGCGCCGCGGTGCCGGCCGCGAGCGGCGTGCCCACGGTGCCGGCGGGAATGCGCTGCGCGACCTGCAGCACAGCGCCCGGCGCGGCGCAGTCGGCCACGCGCACCGCATAGCCGTCCATCGAGCTGTTGTCGCGCGGCGGCACGGTGAGCGCGGAGACGATGTCCTGCGCGAGCACGCGGCCGTCCGCATCGAAGGTGGCCACGCTTTCGGCGGGCAACCTGGGCAGCGCCTTGGCGAGCAGGCTCGCAAGCGCTTCGTCGAGCGCCATCAGCGGCGGGCGCGAGGGAGCGGTGGAATCAGCCATGGTGTTCGGGGTTGTATTCGAAGCGGCTTGCGCTGTCGATCAACCACTGCGCGATGCCCTCGATGTCGTCGAGGTCGAACAGCGGCAGGCTGGTGGGCACCGGCAGGCTCGCGGGCGCATCGGTGGCAATGGCGGTCACGAAGGCGTCCTCGATGTACTGCGAGGGCCGGGGCGGCTTGCCGTCTTCGGGGGCGCGCCAGACCTCGATCTTGAGCAGGTCGCTGTGCTTGAAGCCCTCGACCAGCACCCAGTCGACGCCGTCATGGAGCTCGGCGATGAGGTCGTGCACCGACAGCTGCGAGGGCTGCTCGAATTCGCGGATCAGCGCGAGCCGCTTGTCCGACGCCACCACCACCTCGAAGGCCCCCGCCTCGCGATGGCGGTAGGTGTCCTTGCCGGGATGGTCGATGTCGAACTTGTGGTGCGCATGCTTGACCACCGACACGCGCTGGCCATGGAGCTTGAGCACGGGAATCAGGCGCTCGACCAGCGTGGTCTTGCCCGAACCCGAATACCCGGAAAAGCCGATCACCTTCATGTCGAGTTCCTGTGGCGGCCGTCTATGCGGCCGCCGAATGCATGTGCGGGGCAGCCGCTGCGGTGCGCGGCTTGCGGCAAGGGTCAGTCACAGTTCTGCGCGATGTAGGCCTTCACGGCCTCGGCATCGGCCGGCAGCTTGACGACCCGCTTGGGCAGCGCCTCGATGCCTTCGAACCTGGCCGGGCGCGCGGGCTCGTGGCCCAGCGCCTCCACCAGCGTGGCGGCAAACTTGATCGGCAGCGCGGTCTCCAGCACCACCATCGGCACGCCGGGCGCGAGGTGTTCGCGCGCGGCCTTGAGGCCGTCGGCCGTGTGCGGATCGACCAGCGTGGCAAAGCGCTTGTCGGTGTCGCGGATGGTGGCCAGGCGGTCGGCATGGGTGCTGCGGCTGCTCTTGAAGCCGAAGCGCTCCGCCGCCTGCCTGAACGCGGGATCGGCGCTCAGGTCGAAACGGCCCTGGCGGCCCAGATCGTCCACGAACAGCGAGCGCAGCTTGCCGGCATCGCGACCCACCAGGTCGAACACGAAGCGCTCGAAGTTGCTGGCCTTGCTGATGTCCATCGACGGGCTCGAGGTTTCGTGCGTGTCGGCCGCGGCGCGCACGCGGTAGATGCCGGTGCGGAAGAACTCGTCGAGCACGTCGTTCTCGTTGGTGGCAACCACCAGCGTCTGGATCGGCAGGCCCATCATGCGCGCCACGTGGCCCGCGCAGACGTTGCCGAAGTTGCCCGAGGGCACCGTGAAGCTCACGGGCTTGTCGTTGCTGGCCGTGGCCTGGAAGTAGCCCGCGAAGTAGTAGACGACCTGCGCGAGCAGCCGCGCCCAGTTGATCGAGTTGACCGTGCCGATGCGGTACTTGCGCTTGAAGCCCAGGTCGTTCGACACCGCCTTGACGATGTCCTGGCAGTCGTCGAACACGCCGCTGATGGCGATGTTGTGGATGTTCTGGTCCTGCAGGCTGAACATCTGCGCCTGCTGGAACGGGCTCATGCGGCCGTCGGGCGAGGTCATGAAGACGCGCACGCCCTTCTTGCCGCGCATGGCGTACTCGGCCGCGCTGCCGGTGTCGCCGCTGGTGGCGCCCAGGATGTTGAGCTCGGCGCCGCGGCGGGCCAGTTCGTACTCGAACAGGTTGCCCAGCAGCTGCATCGCCATGTCCTTGAAGGCCAGCGTGGGGCCGTTGGACAGGGCTTCGAGGTACACGCCGTCTTCCAGCTCGCGCAGCGGCACGATCTCGTCGCTGCCGAACACTTCGGCCGTGTAGGTCTTGGCGCAGATCGCCTTCAGGTCGGCCGGCGGAATGTCGTCGATGTAGAGCGAGAGGATCTCGAACGCCAGTTCCGCATACGGCAGCTCGCGCCATCCGGCGAGCGTGGCGGTGTCGACCTGCGGGTAGTGCTCGGGCAGGTAGAGGCCGCCATCGGGCGCGAGGCCTTCAAGCAGGATTTCGCAGAAACGCTTGCGGTCGGGGTGGCCGCGGGTGCTCAGGTAGTTCACGGTAGGTCTCTTGCGCCGTCCTCAGGACAGCTCTTCCTTGCGGATGCGCACGATCGGCTGCAGCACGGTGGGCAGGGCCTGCAGTTCGGCGAGCACGTCGTTCACCGTGCCTTCGCGCGCATCGTGCGTGAGGATGATCAGGTCGGTCTGGGTCGAGCCCTCGCCGCCCACTTCGTCGGCTTCGCGCTGCAGCACCGCGTCGATGCTGATGCCCGCGGTGGCCAGGAGGCCCGTGACCTTGGCAAGCACGCCGGCCTGGTCGGCCACGCGCAGGCGCAGGTAGTAGCTGGTGACGACCTCGGCCATCGGCAGCACCTTCAGGTCGCTCATGGCGTCAGGGTGGAAGGCCAGGTGCGGCACGCGGTGCGCGGCATCGGCCGTGTGCAGGCGCGTGATGTCGACGAGGTCGGCGATCACCGCGCTGGCGGTCGGCTCGCTGCCCGCGCCCTTGCCGTAGTACAGCGTGGTGCCGACAGCGTCGCCATGCACCACCACCGCGTTCATCGCGCCTTCGACGTTCGCAAGCAGCCGCTTCGACGGCACGAGCGAGGGGTGCACGCGCAGCTCGATGCCCTGCGCGGTGCGCTTGGTGATGCCGAGCAGCTTGATGCGGTAGCCGAGCTGTTCGGCGTACTTGATGTCCTGCGCCGCGAGCTTGGTGATGCCCTCGATGTGCGCCTTGTCGAACTGCACCGGAATGCCGAAGGCGATGGCGCTCATCAGCGTGACCTTGTGGCCGGCGTCCACGCCCTCGATGTCGAAGGTGGGGTCGGCTTCGGCGTAGCCCAGGCGCTGCGCCTCCTTGAGCACGGTGGCGAAGTCGAGCCCCTTGTCGCGCATCTCGGAGAGGATGAAGTTGGTGGTGCCGTTGATGATGCCGGCCAGCCACTGGATGCTGTTGGCCGTGAGGCCCTCGCGCAGCGCCTTGATGATCGGGATGCCACCGGCCACCGCGGCCTCGAAGGCCACCATCACGCCCTTGGCATGCGCGGCCGCGAAGATCTCGGTGCCATGCACCGCAAGCAGCGCCTTGTTGGCCGTGACCACGTGCTTGCCGGCCGCAATCGCCTCGAGCACCAACTGCCTCGCAATGCCGTAGCCGCCGATGAGTTCGATGACGATGTCGATGTCCGGATTGGCGATGACTTCGCGCGCATCGGCAACCACCTTCACGCCTTCGCCAGCCACTTCGCGCGCACGCGCCGCGTCCAGGTCGGCCACCATCGTGATCTCGATGCCCCGGCCGGCGCGGCGCTTGATTTCTTCCTGATTGCGCAGCAGCACCTTGAAGGTGCCGCTGCCGACCGTGCCTGCGCCGAGCAGGCCTACTTGGATGGGTTTCATTGGGAGATTCGCGTGGATGGTTCGTAAGGGGTGGTGAGGGAGGCACCGCCGGCCGCCGCGGCCAACCGCGCGGCGAGCGGGCGCGCCGTCAATCCGTCTTGCTGCGCAGGCGGTACAGCTCCAGGAACCTGGCAATGCGGTTGATCGCTTCGCGCAGGTCGTCCTCGTGGGGCAGGAACACGATGCGGAAGTGGTCCGGCGTGGCCCAGTTGAAGCCCGTGCCCTGCACCAGCATCACCTTGGTCTCTCTCAGCAGTTGGAGGAAGAACTGGCGGTCGTCGGTGATCGGGTAGACCTTGGGATCGAGCTTGGGGAACATGTAGAGCGCGGCGCTCGGCTTGACGCAGCTCACGCCCGGAATGGCCGTGATGAGCTCGTACGCCAGGTCGCGCTGGCGCCGCAGGCGGCCGCCGTCGCCGACCAGGTCGTTGATGCTCTGGTAGCCGCCGAGTGCGGTCTGGATGGCCCATTGCCCCGGCACGTTGGCGCACAGGCGCATGTTCGAGAGCATGTTCAGGCCCTCGATGTAGTCCTGCGCCCGCGCCTTGTCGCCCGAAACCACCATCCAGCCCGCGCGGTAGCCGCACGAGCGGTAGCTCTTGGACAGCGAGTTGAAGGTCAGCGTGAGCACGTCGGTCGAAAGGCTCGCGATCGCGGTGTGCCGCACGCCGTCGTACAGCACCTTGTCGTAGACCTCGTCGGCGAAGATCACCAGGTGGTGCTCGCGCGCAATGTCGACGATGCTCTTGAGCAGTTCGTCGGAATAGAGCGCACCGGTCGGGTTGTTGGGGTTGATGACCACGATGCCCTTGGTGCGGGGCGTGATCTTGGCGCGGATGTCGTCCAGGTCGGGCATCCAGCCGTTGGCTTCGTCGCAGAGGTAGTGCACCGGCTTGCCGCCCGAGAGGCTCGAGGCAGCCGTCCACAGCGGATAGTCAGGGGCCGGAAGCAGCATTTCGTCGCCATCGTTCAGCAGCGCGTTGGTGGCCATGGCGATCAGCTCGCTCGCGCCGTTGCCCAGGTAGATGTCCTCGAGCGTGACGCCCGCAACACCCTGCTTCTGGGTTTCGTGCATCACGGCCTTGCGGGCCGCGAAGATGCCCTTGCTGTCCGAATAGCCGGCCGACCCCGGCAGGTTGCGGATCATGTCCTGCTGGACCTCTTCCGGCGCATCGAAGCCGAACACGGCCAGGTTGCCGATGTTGAGCCTGATGATCTTCTGGCCCTCTTCCTCCATCTGCTTCGCGGCGTCCATGATGGGGCCGCGGATGTCGTAGAGCACGTTGGCCAGCTTGGCCGATTTCTTGAACTGCTTCAAAGGGCCCTCCCGGGCGCGGGTTACTTACTCGAGGTCGAAAGGCCCTGAAGGGCCTCGTGTCACTGGGAAAACCTATAATTTGACCACAGTTCCCAGTGCCCCGATGAAGCTCCAGCCCGACAAATCCGACGCCCAGTCCCTTACCGCGCACGGCCCCGGGTGGGTCGCAATCAACAACGAAAAGGTCGAGGGCAGCGTGGTGGTGGGCTCCCGCGGCGAGCGCTTCGAATGGAACTGCTCCCGTTTCGACCAGCTTGGCCCCGAGCATTTCGCCCAGCTTGCGTCCCTGGGCGCGGAATTGGTCATTTTCGGAAGCGGATCACGCATCCGCTTCCCGCAGCCTGCCTGGCTCCAGCCCCTGATGGCCAGGCGCACCGGCGTGGAGACCATGGACACCCCCGCCGCCTGCCGCACCTACAACATCCTGGCCGGCGAAGGCCGCCACGTGATAGCCGCCCTCCTCGTGGAACCGCCCGAGCGGTGAGAGAAGGCTTTTCGGGGTAAAATACCGGGTTGCGAACAGGCCTGCTGCTCCAGTTAGCAACGACCAATCCTCCATTCGTCGAGTGTGCTGCAAAGCGCCCGATCAATGGAAACCAACGGAGAAAACAAGTTTCATGGCGATCGTTGTCAACAAACCCATTCCTGAATTCGACGCCAACGCCACGGGCGGACTGAAAGTCTCGAATACCTCTCACCTCGGCCACGTGCTGGTCATGTATTTTTACCCGAAAGATAACACTCCGGGTTGCACGACCGAAGCCATGCAGTTTCGCGACCGCTACAAGGACTTCGAAAAGGCCGGTGCCACGGTGTTCGGCGTGTCCCGCGACAACATGAAGTCGCACGACGAGTTCAAGGCCAAGCTCGAACTCCCGTTCGAACTCATCGCCGATACCGAAGAAAAGATGTGCCACATGTTCGGCGTGGTCAAGAACAAGATCATGTACGGCAAGAAGGTCAAGGGCATCGAGCGCAGCACCTTCCTGATCGGCGCGGACGGCATCCTCAAGGCCGAATGGCGCGGCCTCAAGGTCCCGGGCCATGTCGACGACGTGCTCAAGGCCGTCAAGGCCCTCAAGAAGGCCGCCTGAGCGTTACAAGAAGCGCCGTCTGTGCGCTTTTGCATCCGGCCGTGGGAAATGCCCAACGGACTTTGCAAAGAGCGCGCGACGCGTCACCGCCGGTGTGCATAATGGCCTCATGCCGTTGAGCTCCACGACCGCATCCCCCGAACAAAGCCGCCTTGGTCTACAGGCGGCTTTTTCGTTTTCTGGTTTCCACTTCCTGCGAGCGACCTGACACATGCCATTGCCTCCCGCCCCCACGAAACGCGCCGCATTGCTCTCGCCGGATGCGCACGATGCACCCGCCCGTTCCTCGCACAGGGGATCGCGCCGCTCGGGCGAATCGCGTACCGATTCGGCGTCGTCGAGCGGCTCTTCCCAGCCGCTGGAATTGTTCGACCGACACGCCGCCGACGCGGTAGGCGGCAGCAGCGAGGCTGCACCGCCGATCCGCGCGAAAGCCAAACCCGCGCCTTCCCGCGGCCAGCGGCAGCAGCCCACCGCGCGACGGGAGCCTGAGGCGCCGGCGCCCGCCGTGCATGCACCCGCGCCACAGCAGCAGCAGATCGCGGCAACGCAGGCCCCGGCGCGGCCCAAGCGCAGCAAATCCAACGGTCCGGCCAAGCTGTTCGTGCTCGACACCAACGTGCTGCTGCACGACCCGATGTGCCTGTTCCGCTTCGAGGAGCACGACATCTTCCTGCCGATGATCGTGCTCGAGGAACTGGACGGCCACAAGAAGGGCACCACGGAAGTGGCCCGCAACGGCCGCCAGACCAGCCGCACGCTCGATGCGCTGGCGGCCGCCCAGGACGCCGACATCGCCAAGGGCCTGAAGCTCGACACCACCGGCCATCGCGAGGCCGGCGGCAAGCTGTTCTTCCAGACCGCGCCGCTCGACTACTCGCTGCCGATCAGCCTGCCCCAGGGCAAGGCCGACAACCAGATCCTCGGCGTGGTGCAGGCCTTGCGCGACCTCTACGCCAACGACCAGCCCGGCCGGCCGAAGCAGGAAGTGGTGCTGGTGTCCAAAGACATCAACATGCGCGTCAAGGCGCGCGCCCTGGGCCTGGCTGCCGACGACTACCAGAACGACAAGACGCTGGAAGACGGCGACCTGCTCTACGCGGGCTCGCTCGCGCTGCCGCCCGACTTCTGGACGCGCCAGAGCAAGACGGTCGAAAGCTGGCAAAGCGGCAGCAACACCTTCTACCGGGTCAGCGGACCGCTGGTGCCCAACCTGTACATCAACCAGTTCGTCTATTTCGAGGCCCCGGGCGAGCCGAGCATGTACGCGCGCGTCACCGAGATCCGCGACAAGACCGCGGTGTTCAAGACCCTCAAGGACTACAGCTCGGGCAAGAACGCGGTCTGGGGCGTGAACACCCGCAACCGCGAGCAGAACTTCGCGATGAACCTGCTCATGGACCCGGAAGTCGACTTCGTCACGCTCACCGGCACCGCCGGCACTGGCAAGACGCTGATGGCGCTCGCCTCGGGCCTCACGCAGGTGCTCGACGACCGTCGCTACACCGAGATCATCATGACCCGCGCCACGGTGAGCGTGGGCGAGGACATCGGCTTCCTGCCCGGCACCGAGGAAGAAAAAATGGGCCCGTGGATGGGCGCGCTCGACGACAACCTCGAGTTTCTTGCCAAGGCGACGGCGGCGGCGCCGGCGAATGGGGCCGCGCGGCCACCAACGAGCTGATCCGAAGCCGCATCAAGGTCAAGAGCATGAACTTCATGCGCGGGCGCACCTTCCTGAACAAGTACGTGATCATCGACGAGGCGCAGAACCTGACGCCCAAGCAGATGAAGACGCTGATCACCCGCGCCGGTCCGGGCACCAAGATCATCTGCATGGGCAACCTTGCGCAGATCGATACGCCCTACCTGACGGAAGGCTCCTCGGGCCTCACCTTCGCGGTCGACAAGTTCAAGGGCTGGCCGCACGGCGGACACATCACGCTGGCGCGCGGCGAGCGCTCCCGGCTGGCCGACTTCGCGAGCGACGTGCTCTAAGAGCCGCCGGTCCACGGCTTTCAAAAAGGCCCGCGCATGCTCCCCGGAGCGGCGCGGGCCTTTTTTCGTCCGCGATGACAGGCTCCTGACAACACGCTGTCAGGAGGCGGCCCGCACCATCAGGGCTCCTTCAACAACACAACGAAAGCGAGTCCTTCATGCAAAACGCCATCAGCTGGTTCGAGATTCCCGTCACCGACATCGACCGCGCCCAGGCCTTCTACGAAACCGTGCTCGGCCGCACGCTGCGCCGCGAAGACTTCGGCGACCAGACGCTCGCCGTGTTCCCCTACGACAAGCCCGCCACCGGCGGCGCCCTGCAGGCCGGCGCGAACGCCAGCGCACGCGCGGGCAGCGGCATCCGCATCTACCTGGACTGCATGCCGAGCATCGATGCCGTGCTGGCGCGCGTCGAGGCAGCGGGCGGCCAGATCGTCGCGCCCAAGTCCGCGCTGCCGCCCGGCATGGGCTTCATCGCCCACCTGCGCGACACCGAAGGCAACGAAGTCGGCCTCCACGCCCTCGCCTGAGCCGCACCATGGCACAGCGCAACTGGATCGCCGTTGCCAGCGCCGAGCACGCCCGGCGGGGCCGCGACCACCAGCCGCTCGGCTTCATGCAGGTCGGCCACGGCAAGCTCGGCCCGCTCAAGCGGGTTGCGGCGGGCGACCGCGTCGCCTACTACGCGCCGGCCACCGTCTTCGGCGGTACCGACAAGCTGCAGAGCTTCGTCTCGATCGGCATCGTGCAGCCGGGCGCGCCGTACGAAGCGGACATGGGCAACGGCTTTGTTCCGTGCCGGCTCGACGTGGCCTACGCGGCCTCCGGCGAAACGCCGATCGCGCCCTTGCTGGAACAGCTGGCCTTCATCGAGAACCCGAAGCAGTGGGGCTACAAGTTCCGCTTCGGGCTGTTCGATGTCTCCGACGCCGACATGATGCTGATCGCACGCGCCATGGAAGCCGACCTGAAGGCGCTCGCGCTCTGAGCGCCACAATCCCGAGATCGATCATCCATGCAGAAGAATCCCCCGATGGAACCCATCCGCCGGCACCATGAAGCCTTCCAGGTCGCAGGCCTCACGGTCCGCACCACCAACCGCGAAGAGAACGACCCCGCAACCGCCCGCATCGGCGCGCTGTGGAATCGCTTCTTCGGCGAGGAGACCTACCGGTCGACGCCCGGCCGCACCGGCGACGCCCGCATCTACGGCGTCTACTCCGGCTACGAATCCGACGCGCACGGCGCCTTCGACCTGACCGTGGGCGTGGCCGTCGCGGACGCAGCGGGCAGCGTGGCCATCGACGCCGGCAACTATCTCGTCTTCACGGGCCAGGGCGAGATGCCGCAGATGGTGATCGCCGCCTGGCAGCGCATCTGGCAGTATTTCGAAGCACACCCGGAAATCGTGCGCCGCTACCGCAGCGATTTCGAAGCCTACGAGGGGCCGGACAAGGTGGCGATCCACATCGGAGTTTCATGAACACACGCCAGGGCCGGCGCGAGGTGCCTGCCGGACCATCCCGGGGAGCCTGCTGATGCGGCGTGCCGACCGCCTGTTCCAGCTGGTGCAGATCATCCGCGGGCGCCGGCTCACCACGGCGGCCTTCCTGGCGCAGCGCCTCGAGGTCTCGGAGCGGACTGTCTACCGCGACGTGGCCGACCTGCAGCACCAGGGCGTCCCCATCGAGGGCGAGGCCGGCGTGGGCTACAGGCTGGGTGCGGGCTTCGAGCTGCCGCCGCTGATGTTCACGCAGGACGAAGCTTCGGCGCTCGTGGCCGCGGCCCGCCTGGCGCAGAGCTGGGTCGATCCGGCGCTCGCGCGCGACATCGAGACCGGGCTCGGCAAGATCCTCTCGGTGCTGCCGCCGGCGGCGCGCGTCTCGGCCGAGGCGCTGGCGCTCTACGCACCTGCACTCGGCCTGGGCGACGCGCTGCGCACGCGGCTGCAGACCCTGCGGGAAGCCGTGCAGGCGCGCCAGAAACTGCGCCTTCACTATCGCGACGTGTCGGGCGATGCCAGTGAACGCATCGTGCGTCCGCTCGGTTGCTTCTACTGGGGCAAGGTCTGGACGCTCTCGACCTGGTGCGAGCTGCGCAACGACTTCCGCGGTTTTCGCATCGACCGCATGGATGCGGTCGACGTGCTGCCCGAACGCTTTCGCGACGAAGCAGGCAAGACGCTGGCCGACATGCTGCGCCAGGTGAAGGCGCAGGCGGCCGAAGCGAAGCTGCCGCAGCCGCAGAAATGAAGATGAGGCAGGGTCAGTAGTCGTCGCTGCTGCCGTAGCTGGCCAGGTTCTCGAACTTGGTGAGCGGCTTGAGGAAGGTCAGCTTGACGGTGCCCGTGGGCCCGTTGCGGTGCTTGCTGATGATCACCTCGGCCACGCCCGGCTCCTTGCTGTTCTTGTCGTAGTAGTCGTCGCGGTAGATGAACATGATGATGTCCGCGTCCTGCTCGATGGCGCCGGATTCGCGCAGGTCGCTCATCATGGGACGCTTGTCGGTGCGGCTTTCGACGCCGCGGCTCAACTGCGACAGCGCGATCACCGGGCACTTGAGCTCCTTGGCGAGCATCTTCAGGCCACGCGAGATTTCGCCCACGGCCGTGGCGCGGTTCTCGTCGTTCATGCTGGTCGACACGCTCATGAGCTGGAGGTAGTCGACCACGATCAGGCCGAGGCGCCCGTACTGGCGCGCCAGGCGGCGCGCATTGGCACGCAGCTCGCTGGTGGTCAGGCCAGGGGTCTCGTCGATGTGCAGCGACACGTTGCGCAGCTTCTCGATCGCTTCCGTGAGGCGCGGCCATTCTTCGTCGCTGAGCTTGCCGGTGCGCAGGTGTCCCTGGTCGATGCGCCCGATCGAACCCACGATGCGCACCGCCAGCTGCGACGCACCCATTTCCATCGAGAAGACCGCCACCGGCAGCCCTTCGTTGAGCGCCACGTGCTCGGCGATGTTGATGGCCAGCGAGGTCTTGCCCATGGAAGGGCGCGCGGCCAGCACGATCATGTCGCCCGGCTGCAGGCCCGAGGTCATCTTGTCGAACTCGTAGAAGCCGGTGCGCACGCCCGTGATGTCGTTCGGGTTCTCCGCCATCTCGGTCACGCGGTCGAGCAGTTCGACCACCAGGGCATCCATGCTCTGGAAGCCCTGCTTCATCCGCGTGCCTTCTTCGCCGATGTTGAAGATCTTCTGCTCGGCCTCGTCCAGGATCTTGTCGACCGACTTGCCCTGCGTGTTGAACGCATTGGTCGCGATCTCGTCGCTTGCGGAGACGAGTTTCCGCAGGATCGAGCGTTCGCGCACGATCTCCGCGTAGCGGCGGATGTTGCTCGCGCTCGGCACATACTGCGCGAGCGAATTGAGGTAGACCAGGCCGCCGATTTCATCGGCCTTGCCCAGGCCCTGCAGCTGCTCGTAGACCGTGATGACATCGGCCGGCTTGCTGGCGTTGATCAATCCGCCGATCGCGGCATAGATCAGCTTGTGTTCGTGGCGGTAGAAGTCGCCATCCACCAGCAGGTCGCCCATGCGGTCCCAGGCACCGTTGTCGAGCAGCAGGCCGCCGAGCACGCTCGACTCGGCCTCGATCGAATGAGGCGGAATGCGAAGCTGGGCAACTTGACGATCGGCCGACGGGTCATTGTCGGCATAGGAAAAAACGGCGGACATGGACTTCCCTTGCAACCCTGCATGCTAAGCCGCGCACGCGCTGGCGTGTGTGGACAAAGTTGTGAATAAACAGTGATCTTTCAGTGCATCGCGCTGGAAAACCGGTGCGCAGAAAGACAAAAGCCGCCCGGAGGCGGCTTTTGCGGCAGCGCACAAGGCGCTGTGGACGATCAGGCGGTTTCGCCGTAGACCGTGACGGTGATGTCGACCACCACGTCGGTGTGCAGCGCAACGCTCACGGTGCTGTCGCCGACGACCTTGATTGGGCCGTTGGGCAGGCGCACTTGCGACTTGGCAACCTTGTAGCCTTGCTTGCCCAGTTCTTCGGCGATGTCGCCGTTGGTGACCGAGCCGAACAGGCGGCCGTCGACGCCGGCCTTTTGGGTCAGCTTGACAGTGGTGCCGCCGAGCTTCTCGCCCTGGGCTTGCGACTCGGCCAGCTTGGCGGCCGCAGCCTTTTCGAGTTCGACGCGCTTGGCTTCGAATTCGGCCTTGTTGGCAGCGGTGGCGCGGCGGGCGCGGCCCGTCGGGATCAGGAAGTTGCGTGCGTAGCCGTCCTTGACCTTGACGATGTCGCCCAGGCCGCCGACGTTCAGAACCTTGTCCAGAAGAATGATTTGCATGGTGTGTGCTCCTTCTTAGACGCGGTGCTGGTCGCTGTACGGCACCATGGCCAGGAAGCGCGCGCGCTTGATGGCGGTGTTCAGCTGGCGCTGGTAGATCGCGCGCGTACCGGTCAGGCGGGCGGGGATGATCTTGCCGTTTTCGCTGATGAAGTCACGCAGCGTGTCGATGTCCTTGTAGTCGATTTCCTCGACGCCAGCGACGGTGAAGCGGCAGAAGCGCTTGCGCTTGAACAGCAGCGACTGGGTGTTGCGCTTCGGGCGCTTGTCTTTGTTGAATTTCTTGAACGTGGCCATTTGGGGACCTCTTGTCGAAAATTAATCTTGCTGAAAATCCTGGATGTGCAGGACCGGATGCTTGCCATTGCCCGGTGTCGCGAGGAAGCCCTGAAAACGCCAGAGACTTCCCATCGACTGCGTTGCGAGCCGTTCGGCGATGGCGCCGAAGGCAACGGCCCTGAGGGCCGTTTTCACCTGCCTGGCTTTTCCTGCCTCCTGGAGCGTCGACTCGTGTTCGAGCTTCAGATCGATGGCGGGAAGGCCGGCCGGCGTGTATCGCAAGGCTCCGAGTTCGGCAACCGAGGCGGTCAGCACCAGCTGATTGACACCGGTTGCCGCAGCAGCGGCAGCGGTCACGCCATCAGCTGTTGTTGGCGGCGTATTCGGCCTGCTGAGCCTTGCGGGCTTCTTCGCGCTCGACCGTCTTCATCATCGACGAAGGACCGGTTTCGGCCTTCTTCTTCTGGACGGTGAGGTGGCGCAGCACGGCATCGTTGAACTTGAACGCGTGTTCCAGTTCGCCCATCACGGTTTGCTCGGCTTCGATGTTGACGCACAGGTAGTGCGCCTTGCTGAGCTTGTTGATCTGGTAGGCCAGCTGGCGGCGGCCCCAGTCCTCAACGCGGTGGACCTTGCCGCCGCCGGCCGTGATGAGGCCCTTGTAGCGCTCCAGCATGGCCGGAACTTGTTCGCTCTGATCCGGGTGGATCAGCAAAATGATTTCGTAGTGACGCATGGCACTCCTTGTGGATTCTTCCGTGGAAGAGGAAAAGCCACCTGCAGCGTCGGGCGCAGTGTGGCAAGGCAAAGCCGGCTATTGTAGCACTGCTTGCGGCCACGCGTGTCCAGCGTCAGTCTTTCAGGGCCCTGTCCAGCGCCGCGGCCTTCTCTGCGCCCACTGCGGCGCGGATCTTGGGCGCCAGGGCGACCAGGTCTTCGTAGCTGGTGGTGCCTTCGACCTGCAGGTTGAGCCTGAAGCCCATCAGGCCGAGCGAGCCGGTCAATTGGGTGGCAATGGGATAGGCATCCTTGTAGCGCTGCTGCCTGCTGCGCCCGGAGGGCGGCGCGGGTTCGGCCGGTTTTGGCGCCGCCGGCGCCTTGCTTGCGGCTGCCGGTGCCGCAGGTGCCTCGGATACGGGCGCCCTGGCTGGCGCCGGCGCAGCCGGCTTGCTTGCCGCCACGGGTCCGAGCAGCCCCAATTCGACCATCTGGTCGATTTCTTCTCGCCCGATGCCCGTTCCGGAGGCAAGCACCTCGTCGACCGAGCGCTTGCCGTCGAACAGGATGAACGCGGTGCGCTGGCGCGGCGAAAGCGGCACCGAGCGATCCTTGAGAACCTGCTGTCCGGCTTCTGTCTTGACAAGAATCATGATGGTTTCTTTCGCGAAATACCGGCGTGTGCGGCAACGAGCGGTTCGCCTTGCGAACCCACTCGCCGCCGGATGTCACGAGTCTGACACGAGTAACACATTGTGATTCATTCCGGCAGGCCGCAAAGCGGGAATTTCCCGATGGGAATCCCGCAGGCCTGCCGTGCGGCGGGCAGGTCCGCCGCCCTCCTCCCTGTCAGCGCTTGGCGAGCTGCTGCCAGGTGTCGATGACGCTGTCCGGATTGAGCGAAATCGACTCGATGCCCTGCTCCGCCAGCCAGAGCGCGAAGTCCGGGTGGTCGCTGGGGCCCTGGCCGCAGATGCCGACGTACTTGCCCTCGGCCTTGCAGGCCTTGATGACGCGGCTCAGCAGCGCCTTGATGGCCGGGTCGCGCTCGTCGAAGTCGGCGGCCAGCAGTTCGAGCCCCGAATCGCGGTCCAGGCCGAGCGTGAGCTGGGTCAGGTCGTTCGAGCCGATCGAGAAGCCGTCGAAGTACTTCAGGAACTCTTCCGGCAGGATGGCGTTGCTCGGCACCTCGCACATCATGATCAGCTTGAGCTCGTTCTCGCCGCGCTTGAGGCCATGTTCGCCAAGCAGCGTGGTGACGCGTTCGGCCTGGCCCAGCGTGCGCACGAAGGGCACCATGATCTGCACGTTGACGAGGCCCATGTCGTTGCGCACGCGCTTGAGTGCCTCGCATTCCATGGCAAAGGCCTCGCCGAAATCCTTGCTCAGGTAGCGCGCGGCGCCGCGGAAGCCGAGCATCGGGTTTTCTTCTTCCGGCTCGTAGCGGCTGCCGCCGATCAGCTTGCGGTATTCGTTCGACTTGAAGTCCGACAGGCGGACGATCACCTTCTTGGGCCAGAAGGCCGCAGCGATGGTCGCGATGCCTTCGGCCACCTTGTCGACATAGAAGGCGCGCGGCGAGGCATGGCCGCGGGCCACGGATTCAACGGCCTTCTTCAGGTCGTTGTCGACGTTCGGATAGTCGAGGATCGCCTTCGGATGCACGCCGATGTTGTTGTTGATGATGAACTCGAGGCGGGCCAGGCCCACGCCGTGGTTCGGCAGCTGCGCGAAGTCGAAGGCCAGCTGCGGGTTGCCGACGTTCATCATCAGCTGGATGTCGATCTCGGGCATCACGCCGCGCTGCACTTCGGTCACCTCGGTTTCGAGCAGGCCGTCGTAGATGAAGCCGGTGTCGCCCTCGGCGCAGCTCACGGTCACGAGCGTGCCGTCCTTCAGCAGGTCGGTGGCGTCGCCGCAGCCGACCACGGCTGGAATGCCGAGCTCGCGCGCAATGATGGCCGCGTGGCAGGTGCGCCCGCCGCGGTTGGTGACGATGGCGGCGGCGCGCTTCATCACCGGTTCCCAGTTGGGGTCGGTCATGTCGGTGACGAGCACGTCGCCGGCCTGGACCTTGTCCATTTCGCTGATGTTGTGCACGAGCCGCACGGGGCCGGTACCGATCTTCTGCCCGATGGCACGGCCTTCGGCGAGCACCGCCCCCTTGCCCAGCAGCTTGTAGCGCTGCTCGGCCTTGCCCTGCTGCTGGCTCTTCACGGTTTCAGGGCGCGCCTGCAGGATGTAGAGCTGGCCGTCGGTGCCGTCCTTGCCCCACTCGATGTCCATCGGGCGGCCATAGTGTTCTTCGATCACGAGCGCGTACCTGGCGAGCTGCTCGACGTCCGCGTCGCTCAGCGAATAGCGGTTGCGCTGCTCGGTCTTGACGTCGGTGGTCTTCACCAGCTTGCCGGTGGCCTTTTTCTCCTCGGGCGTGGCGAACTCCATCTGGATCAGCTTGGAGCCCAGGTTGCGGCGGATCACGGCCTTCTTGCCGGCGCGCAGCGTGGGCTTGTGAACGTAGAACTCGTCGGGGTTCACGGCGCCCTGCACCACCGTTTCACCGAGGCCGTAGCTCGAGGTGATGAACACCACGTCCTCGAAGCCCGACTCGGTGTCGATGGTGAACATCACGCCGGCCGCGCCAAGGTCCGAGCGGACCATGCGCTGCACGCCCGCCGAGAGCGCCACCACGTCGTGCGCGAAGCCCTTGTGCACGCGGTAGCTGATGGCGCGGTCGTTGTAGAGGGAAGCAAAGACTTCCTTCATCTTGTGCAGCACGTCGTCGATGCCGACCACGTTCAGGAAGGTTTCCTGCTGGCCCGCGAAGGAGGCGTCGGGCAGGTCTTCGGCCGTGGCCGAGGAGCGCACGGCGAACGAGGCCGCGGGGTTGCCGGCGCTCAGCTTCGCGAACGCCTCGGCAATGGCTTTCTGCAGGTCGGCCGGAAAGGGCTGGGCCTCGACCATCGCGCGGATCTCGGCGCCGGCCACGGCCAGCGCCCGCACGTCTTCGGTGTCCAGGGCGGCGAGCCGCTTGCTGATCTTGTCGGCCAGGCCGTCGTGGGCCAGGAACTGGCGGAACGCATGCGCCGTGGTCGCGAAGCCCGTGGGCACCCGCACGCCCTGCGGCAATTGCGAGATCATTTCGCCGAGGCTGGCGTTCTTGCCGCCGACCGACTCGACGTCGGTCATCCTCAGGTTTTCAAACGGTACGACCAGGGCGGTCGCGTCGAAAAGTGCAGACATGGGAAAGCTCCAGAAGTTGAAACCGGTGCTGCATGCAGACGGCGCGGCACGATCGTTGTCGTTGCTTTGGGTGCGGGCGCGGCGTGCATGGAAAGAATTGGGGGTGGGAAGGCGGATTCCCGATAATGGCCCGGATTGTAGGCGTGGCGAGATTGCACGCGCCGCAGGACAAGGCCGCAAGAGCAACACCATGCACACACGCACCGTTTTCTTCATTTCCGACGGCACCGGCATCACCGCCGAAACATTCGGTAACGCCGTGCTGGCCCAATTCGAGATGAAGCCGCGCCACGTGCGGCTGCCGTTCACCGACACGGTCGACAAGGCGCACCAGGCGGTGCGGCAGATCAACCACACGGCCGAACTGGAAGGTGTGCGCCCCATCGTCTTCACGACGCTCGCGAACATGGAAGTGCTGGAGGTGATCGAAACCGGCTGCAAGGGCATGCTGCTCGACATGTTCGGCACCTTCGTGCGGCCGCTGGAGATCGAGCTGGCGGTGAAGTCGAACCACCGCATCGGCCGCTTCAGCGACGTCAGCAAGAGCAAGGAATACGACGCCCGCATTGCGGCCATCGATTTCAGCCTGGCCCACGACGACGGCCAGAGCAACCGGGACCTCGAAGGCGCCGACGTGATCCTGGTGGGCGTGAGCCGCAGCGGCAAGACGCCGACTTCGCTCTACCTGGCAATGCAGCACGGCCTGAAGGCGGCCAACTATCCGCTGATTCCGGAAGACTTCGAGCGCAAGCAATTGCCGCCGGCGCTGATGCCGCACCGCAAGAAGATCTTCGGCCTCACCATCCAGCCCGAGCGCCTGAGCCAGATCCGCAACGAGCGCCGGCCGGATTCGCGCTACGCCAGCCTCGAGAACTGCCGCAACGAGGTGAGCGAAGCCGAGGCCATGATGCGCCGCGCCGGCATCCGGTGGCTCTCCACGACCACCAAGTCGATCGAGGAGATCGCCACCACCATCCTGCAGGAGCTGAAGCCGGAGCGGCTGGTTTACTGAGCCGCCTGCTCGGCCGGGGCCGAGGTCCGGATCAGGTGATCGAAGGCGCCGAGCGCGGCCTTCGCGCCGTCGCCGGCCGCGATGATGATCTGCTTGAACGGCACGGTCGTCACGTCGCCCGCGGCAAACACGCCCGGTACCGAGGTCTGGCCCCTGGCGTCGACCACGATCTCGCCGTGCTTGGTCAGCTCGACCACGCCCTTGAGCCAGTCGGTGTTGGGCACCAGGCCGATCTGGATGAACACGCCTTCGAGTTCGACCTTCTTCAGCTCGCCCGTCGCGCGGTCCTTGTAGACCAGGCCGTTGACCTTCTGGTCGCCGGTGATCTCGGTGGTCTGCGCGTTGGTGAACACGTCGACGTTCTTCAGGCTCTTGAGCTTGCGCTGCAGCACGGCGTCGGCGCGCAGCTGCGTGTCGAACTCGATCAGCGTGACATGGCCGACGATGCCGGCCAGGTCGATGGCCGCTTCGACGCCCGAATTGCCGCCGCCGATCACCGCCACGCGCTTGCCCTTGAACAGCGGGCCGTCGCAGTGCGGGCAGTAGGCCACGCCCTTGTTCTTGAACTCGTGCTCGCCCGGCACGTTGATGTTGCGCCAGCGCGCGCCGGTCGAGATGATGATCGATTTGCTCTTGAGCGAAGCGCCGCTCTCCAGTTGCACCTCGATCAGGTCCTTGCCCGGAACCAGCGCCTTGGCGCGCTGCAGGTTCATGATGTCGACGTCGTAGTCGCGCACATGCTCTTCGAGTGCATGGGCGAACTTCGGTCCTTCGGTTTCCTTGATCGAGATGAAGTTCTCGATGCCCAGCGTGTCGAGCACCTGGCCGCCGAAGCGCTCCGATGCCACGCCCGTGCGGATGCCCTTGCGCGCCGCATACACGGCCGCCGCCGCGCCGGCCGGGCCGCCGCCGACGATCAGCACGTCGAACGGGTCCTTGGCGGCGATCTTCTTCGCTTCGCGCTCGACGCCGCTGGTGTCGATCTTCGCGAGGATCTCTTCCAGGCTCATGCGGCCCTGGCCGAACTCGGTGCCGTTCAGGAACACGGTGGGCACGGCCATCACCTGGCGTTCCTTGACCTCTTCCTGGAAGGTGCCGCCCTCGATCATGGTGGTGCGGATACGCGGGTTCTGGATGGCCATCAGGTTCAGGGCCTGGACCACATCGGGGCAGTTGTGGCAGGTGAGCGAAACGTAGATCTCGAACTCGAAGTCACCGTCGAGCGCGCGGATCTGGTCGAGCACCGCCTGCTCGACCTTCGGGGGATAGCCGCCGATCTGCAGCAGTGCGAGGATCAGCGAGGTGAATTCATGGCCCATCGGCAGGCCGGCAAAACGCGGGCCGTGGTTCTCGCTCGGGCGATTGACCGAGAAAGAGGGCTTGCGATGGTTGTCGTCGCGGCTTTCGGTCAGCTTGACCAGCGGCGACGCTTCGGCGACGTCCTTCAGCAGCGACAGCATTTCGCCCGAGGCCTTGCTGTCGTCGAGCGAGGCGACGATCTCGATCGGCTGCGTGGCGCGTTCGAGGTAACTCTTCAATTGGGCTTTGGTGCTGGCGTCGAGCATGACGGACTCTCTTTCGATAACTGAAAACTATCAACTGGGGACAAAAAAGCCCGGGGCCGCGTGAGCGCCCGGGCTTTCGCGCGGGGGCGCTTAGATCTTGCCGACGAGGTCGAACGACGGCGCGATGGTCTTGTCGCCTTCGTTCCACTTGGCCGGGCAGACTTCGTTCGGGTGGGCGGCGGTGTAGACCGCTGCCTTCAGCTTGCGCAGGGTTTCCTTGACGTCGCGGGCGATCTCGTTGGAGTGCACTTCGGCGGTCTTGATGATGCCTTCCGGATTGATCACGAAGGTGCCGCGCAGTGCCAGGCCTTCTTCAGGGATGTGCACACCGAAAGCGTTGGTCAGCGTGTGGGTGGGGTCGCCCACCAGGGGGAACTTGGCCTTGCCGACGGCCGGCGACGTGTCGTGCCAGACCTTGTGCGAGAAGTGCGTGTCGGTGGTCACGATGTAGACCTCGGCACCCAGCTTCTGGAACTCGGGGTAGTTGTCGGCCGCGTCTTCGACTTCGGTCGGGCAGTTGAAGGTGAAGGCTGCGGGCATGAAGATCAGCACGGACCATTTGCCCTTGAGCGTCTCGTCGGACACATCGATGAACTTGCCGTTGAGGTAGGCCTGGGTCTTGAAGGGTTGGACTTGGGTGTTGATCAGGGACATGGTGATTCCTTGGATGCTGCAGGTGGACAAAAATAAGTGCGAGCCATGAGTATAACTACCAATCTCATATTTTCAATAGTTATGGGCTATTGAAAGTATTGGAGCTTGCTATGTTTGCGATCGGCTCCACGCTGTTGTTCGGCAGGCCGCAATACGAACGTGTATCACCATCACACGCATGCAGACCGGTTCAGCATGGGATTGCTTGCAAGGGCTCGCCCGCCCCTTTCACAATCGGTGCTTTCAGAACAAGGAAAAGAACATGAAGGGCGACCCCAAGGTCATCGAACATCTGCAGGCGCAGCTCAAGAACGAGCTCACTGCCATCAACCAGTACTTCCTGCACTACCGCATGCTCAAGCACTGGGGCCTGGACAAGCTGGCCAAGAAGGAATACGAGGAATCGATCGGCGAAATGAAGCACGCCGACAAGCTGATGGACCGCATCTTCATGCTCGACGGCCTGCCGAACCTGCAGGACCTGGGCAAGCTGAACATCGGCGAGGACGTGCCCGAACTGCTGAGCTGCGATCTGGGCGCCGAAACCGGTGCGCAAGCCACCATCAAGGACGGCATCGCCTACTGCGAGACGGTGCGCGACTACGTTTCGCGCGACCTGCTGCAGGAGATCCTGGACGACACGGAAGAACACATCGACTTCCTCGAAACCCAGATCGATCTGATCGACAAGGTCGGCGTGCAGAACTATCTGCAATCGCAGATGGGCGAGATCAGCTGATCCGGCAAGGCCGGAGCGACGTAGTTCTCAATCGACGTCGCCCGGCTCCGGCGGGCGCTTGTGCCCGCTGAGCATGGCGGCCGCCAGGTTTTCCCGGTGCCGCCAGCTCGTGAAGGCAACACCGGCCAGATGCAGGGCAATCAGTGCCACCAGCGTCCAGGCCAGGCTGCGGTGGAGCCACTCCACCCAGGCCAATCCCCAGAACACGTCGAGCGAGTACATCCAGCCCGTGACGCCCACCGCCGCCACCGTGGCAAGCAGGGCTACGGCCATCCAGCCGCCCAGCGGGTTGTGGCCCAGATAGCGCCTTTCGCGCCGGGCCAGCACCTCGGCCGCGTAGCGCCGCACCTGCGCGGGAGACCGGACGAACTGCCGGAACCTCGCATGGCGCCCGCCCCGCCAGCCGCCGATGCAGCGGCCGGCCACCAGAGCCAGCGCCGCGTAGCCCGCCAGTTCATGCAGCCGCAGCAACGCCTCGCCGCTGAACCATGCCGCGGCAATGGCTGCGACCAGCGCCCAATGCGTCGCGCGCAGCCAAAGCGCCCAGACCTGCACCGGCGGACGCCCGGGAACCGCACGCACCGCGCGCTTCCTCAGGACGGCTGCTTCACCTGCCCTACCTTCTCGAAGGTCTTGGGATCGAAGAAGGCCTCGGTGCGCTGGCCCTTCTCGTCGAAGCCGTAGACCTCGTAGCAGCCATTGAAGTTCTTGACCTGGCGAACCTTCCAGCCTTCGCTGGTCAGCTTGCGCTGCAGCTCCATCTGCGGGCGCATCTCCGCCTTGGGAACCGGCGCGCACTTGACCGCGTCGTGATCGACGAACTGGGCGGAGGCCGGCGCAGCCCAGAGGACCGCGGTGGCGGCGGCGGTGAAAAGAAGCGACTTGTTCATGAATGATCTCCTGGCGTTGCAGGCGCCGCGCCGCGGCTCAGACGTCGAGCCACATGCGCAGCAGGTTGTGGTACGTGCTCGTGAGGCCGATAACGCCGGAATCGGTCTCGCCATATTGGCTGCGAAGATGGCGCAGGTGGTTGTCCATCTCGAACAGCAGGCGGCGCTGCTCGTCGCTGCGCACCATGCTCTGGATCCAGAAATAGCTCGCGGTGCGGTAGCCCCGCGTCACCGGCAGCACCCGGTGAACACTGGTGCCTGGATACAGCACCATGTCTCCGGCCGGCAGCTTGACGCGCTGCACGCCGAAGGTGTCCTCGATCACGAGTTCACCGCCGTCGTATTCGTCGGGCTCGGCCAGGAACAGGGTGCAGGAGATGTCGGTGCGCACCCGGCCCGAGCCGTCGCGCAGGAAACGGACGGCACTGTCCACATGGTTGCCGAAGCTGTTGGACGCACCGCCGTAGCGGTTGAACAGCGGCGGCGAAATCTGCTTGGGCAGCGCGGCCGAGAAGAAAAGCTGGTGCCGCTCCAGGCCGCGCAGCAGCAGTTGCTGCAGCGCGCGGGTTTCTTCGCAGTCTTCCCTCAACTGTTCGTTGTTCTTCGCATGCGCCGACTGGCTGCCGGCGGTGATCCGGCCGTCGCCCCAGGGGGCGTCGGCGAGGATCCCGCGGGCCTCGCGCAGCTCCTCGGAGGTGAGCACCTGTTTGATGTGCAGCAGCATGGCCCCGAGGATAGTCCGATCAGAAGCGCACGCCGACCGTGCCGAGCACCTGGCGCTTGGCGCCCAGGATGGCAAAGCCCGGATACAGCTGATCGCCGTAGGCCTTGTTGCTGAGGTTGTTGATGTTGATCTGCGCGTACACGTCCGGCGTGAACTTGTATTCGAGCATTGCATCGGCCACGACATAGCCCGGCACGCGGGCGGTCGCCGACGCGGCGCCGGTGGTGCCCGTCAGCGGCCGGTTCTCGGTCGCGCCATGCGCGCCCAACGCGATGCGCAGCTTCGGCGTTGCCTGGTAGCTGACCCAGACCGCACCCGACTGCTTGGGCGTGAGACCCACGCGCTGGCCGACCGAGGCCTGCGCCGCAGCCGCGCTGCCGGCCTGGTCGATCTTGGCGACCGGCATCCAGGTGTACGAAGCGTAGACCTCCCACTGCCGGCCCAGGCGGCCGACCACGTCGAGCTCGACGCCTGCGGTATGCCGCTTGCCCGAGAGCGTGTAGGCCGAGCCGGCAAAGTCGGCATCGGTGGTGCGCTCGTTGTACTTCTCGGTGCGGAAAATCGCGCCGCGCGTGGAGAGCGCGCCGTCCAGCCAGTCGAGCTTGGCACCCACTTCGAGATTGCGGCTCTTCTCGGGCGGCGTGTTGGCGTTCTGCGGCGTGACGTACTGGTAGGTGTCGGCCGAGGTGTTGAACGAGGTGCCGTACGACACGTAATACGACTGGGAATCGGAGGGCTGGTACATCACGCCGCCGCGGTAGCTCCACGGCGAGTTCGACAGGTGCGTGCTGGTGACGCTCAGCGGCGTGCTGCTCACTGCGCCGGTGCGGTAGTTCAGCTGCTCGAAGTCGCCCTTGAAGCTGTCGTAGCGAATGCCGCCGAGCACCTTCCAGTGCGGCGCGACCTGGACCAGGTCCTGCACGTAGAGGCCGTAGGCCTTCGCGTCGTAGTTGCTCGAATTGCGCCATTGCGGCGACAGGCCGGTGCCGACCAGGCCGGCTCCGTCGTCGGGTGTACCGACGCGCGTGGGCGGACGGATGCCGAGCGTGCTGCCGTTGTTCTGGAAGCGAACGGCCTCCTCCTTCGAGGCATCGATGCCGGCCAGCAGCTCATGCTTCACGCCGAGCGCATCGAAGGCCAGGCTGTAGTCGCTCTGCGCATAGGTGCCCTTGTAGCGGTCCTTGCGTGGCGTGAGGCTGCTGCGCGTGAGGAAGGTCGACGGATCGAGCGCCGTGACCGCCCGGGTGCCGGCCGGGCAGGTTCCAGCCGCCGTGGGAAGCGCGCCGCAGGCGCCCACCGCCGTGCTCCATTGCGCCCGCTCGAACACGCCGCTGCGCAACTGGGTGCGCAGTTCGCCGCCATTGGCGAACCTGTGCTTCCATGCGCCGTGCACGTAGTTCGCCTCGCCGTCGACGAAGTCCGCCGAGGTGCCGTAGAAGTTGCCGGGCTTGACCGGCGCCAGGCTGCCGTTGACGTAGCGCACGGCCGACATCGGCACGTTGTTGTTCTTCAGGTGGAACAGGCCCACGGTGAATTCGTCCGCGGTCCCCAGGCCCCAGCTGTACGAGGGTGCGATGCCGTACTTGTCGATCTTCGCGCCGCCGTTGTCGGCCTTGTTGTACATCGCGTTGATGCGCAGTGCCGAGGTCTCGCCGGTGCGCACGTTGAAATCGGCGGTGGTGCGAAAGTAGCCGCCACTGCCCAGCGTACCCACGACGTCGGTCTGGTCGGCCAGCAGCGGCCTCTTGCTCACCTGGTTCACGACGCCGCCCGTGGAGCCGCGGCCGAAGAGCATGGAGGCCGAGCCGCGCATCACTTCGACGCGGTCGAGGTTGAAGGTGTCGCGGTCGTACTGCGAGGGGTCGCGCATGCCGTCGATCATCAGGTCGCCGGTGCTGGCGATCGGGAAGCCGCGCAGCCGGATGTCCTGGTCGGTGCCGTTCTCGGTCGCGGCAAAGGTGATGCCCGCCGAATAGTGCAAAGCGTCCTTCAGCGTGTCGAGCTTGACGTCGTCGATCAGCTTTTCGGTGATGACGTTGATCGACTGCGGAATGTCGCGGATGTCCTGCGTTCCCTTGCCGATGTTGGTCTTCCTGGTCTGGACCTGGTCCTTGCCCTGGACTTCGGCCTGCTCGGTCACCGTCACGGTTCCAAGCGTGCCGCCCTGCACCGGCGCTTCAGGCGTCTGCGCCCAACTGCTGACAGAGGCGGCCAGCATCAATGCGCCGAAAGGCAGCATCGCTGCTTCGCGCGGCACGCCGGTCGCCGCAGGCGTGCAAGACATGGGATGCGGCGCACGAGCGCGCCGACGGGCAGCATTGGACAAGAGAACCTCCCGAAAAGCCAAACGGCTGGTTTGAATGGCTGGCTGGGCCGGTGCTTCACCGGTGGTGGCTCGCCGAAATTTGGCTGGAGTGTAGGGCGAAGGTAGTCTGAATCATTCGCACTTAGATTCTCGTGTTGCGAAAATGCTACTTTTTCCCAACGAATACCGAAGACTTCTTTGAGGGATAGTTATTGAAAATGCGAGGGATTCGTATTTATAATCGGCCGAACCCTAACCAGCCAGCCACTGCCGCTTTCACCACCATGATCGTTTGCGTCTGCCGCCGAGTCTCCGACCGCGAAATCGCACGTCACGTGCGGGCGGGCATGACTTTCGACGAAGTCCAATTCGAACTTGGCGTGGCCACCCAGTGTGGCCAGTGTGAAGGCTGTGCGCGCGATATCGTCGCGCAGTGCAGCGCCTCCCACCCGGTCGCCGCGTTGAACCGCGAATCGGGAACGAGTGCGATCCAGCTTGCCACCTCCATCTCGGAAAGCAAGGCATGGAACTCTTCTCGGCACTCGGCGGCAGCCTGATCCTCGTTGCAGGCTCGGTCTGGTGGATCTTTCGTAAGTAAACAGTAGTCGTAGCGGTTTTGCTGCAATCGAGGCACGCTCCGTGGGTGCCCGCATTCGAATTGGTTGATCGTGTCTGACCGCTTTGCCCCTCCCCCCTCCGTACTGGGCCTCTCGCGCAATGCACTCATTGCCGGGGGCGTGATCCTGTTTCATGCAGCCGCGCTGTGGGCGCTGCAAAGCGGCCTGCTGCGCCGCGCTGCCGAAGTGGTGATCCCCGTTGAAATCCTGAGCCAGTTCGTCGAGCCGCCCAAGCCGGCCGAACCGCCGCCTCCTCCTCCACCGCCGCCGCCTCCGCAGCGCAAGCCCGAAGCGGTCAAGCCGCCGCCGCGGCCGGTGGCCATCCGCGAGCCGAAGCCCACACCCGCGCCCAGCGCGCCGGTCGGCGTGCCCGAGCCTCCGCCGCCCGCGCCCGTTGCGGAAGCTCCCGCTCCCACGCCGCCCGCGCCCCCCGCTCCGCCGCCGGCGCCGCCTGCACCACGGACGATCGAAATCTCGGAAGGGCAGACGCGCTACGTCCGCGAACCCAAGCTCGTGTATCCCAGCATGAGCAGGCGCCTGGGCGAGTCGGGCACCACTGTGGTCTCGATCTATTTCGACAGCGAAGGCTTTGCCAAGCGCGTCGAGCTCTTCAAGTCCAGCGGATTCGAGCGGCTCGACGAAGCGGCGCTCAGCGCCGCCCGCACCGCCCAGGTCACGCCCTTCAGGCAAACAGGAGGCAACGCACAGACCACCTACCTGCTGCGGGCTCCCTTCTCATTCAAACTGAACTAATCTTTCTCTGGAGCAACTTCGTATGGATTCCCAATTCGGCTTGATGAACGTCTGGAACCAGGGCGATTTCGTCACCAAGGCCGTCGCGCTGCTGTTGATCGGCATGTCGCTTGCGTCGTGGATCGTGATCATCATCAAGGCGCTCGACGTCATCAAATACAAGCGCCTTGCCAAGCATTCGCAGGACTTCTGGCATAGCGAAGACTTCGCAACCGCGCTCAACAAGCTCGGCAAGGACGACAGCAACCCGTTCCGCGCCCTGGCACTCGAAGGCCGCGAAGCGGCCGCGCACCATCGCAACACCAAAGCCCACCTTCACGATGCACTGGATGTCAGCGACTGGATCACGCGCGCGCTGCGCAACGGCATCGATGCGTTCACCGCGCGCCTTCAGACGGGCCTCGCCATCCTGGCGTCGGTCGGTTCGACGGCACCGTTCATCGGCCTGTTCGGCACCGTCTGGGGCATCTACCACGCGCTCATGAGCATCAGTACGGCCGGCCAGGCCACCATCGACAAGGTGGCGGGCCCGATCGGCGAAGCACTGATCATGACGGCGCTGGGCCTTGCGGTGGCCATTCCGGCGGTGCTGGGCTACAACGCGCTGGTGCGCGGCAACAAGTTTGTTCTCACCAAGCTCAACAGCTTCGCCCATGACCTGCACGCCTACTTCGTGACGGGCGCGCGCGTGCAAAGCGGTGGCGGCGACGCCATCGTGGTTCCGCTCAAGAAGGGCTGAGATCATGGCTTTCGGAACCCAGGACGAGCCCGATGAGGTGATGAACGAGATCAACATGACGCCGCTGGTCGACGTCATGCTGGTGCTGCTGATCATCTTCATCATCACGGTGCCGGTGATGAAGCACGCAGTCAACATCGACCTGCCCCGCGCCACCAGCGAACCCGAGCAGCCCAAGCCGCAGAACATCCTGTTCAGCATCACGGCCGACGGCAGCTACTACTGGAACGAGCAGAAGATCGACGACGCCGAACTGCCCGCCCGCCTCGCCGCCGAGGCCGCCAAGGATCCGCAGCCCGAACTGCACATCCGCGGCGACAAGGAAGTGCGCTACGAGCGCGTGGCCAAGGCGATGTCCAAGGCGCGGGAAGCCGGCGTGCGCAAGATCGGCTTCGTTACCGAGCCCGACGCGAAATAAGTCACTGACCGGCTTTAAAAAAAGTTGATCGCGGCGATTGACTTTTTATTGCGAATCATTATCATTCACTCATCGCTTCGATAAGGGAATTTCAGATGCAAGCCAAACCGAACGCCTTTTCTGTTCTGAGCCATCCTTCGCTCGACCAATCGGGTGGCGGACATGCGTCCATCCAGGCAGCGCGCCCGGCGCCGATGGTCGAAAGCACGGAGCTTCTGAAAGGAAGCAAGACCGTGGGCATCATGCACAACGGTTCCCTCTACAGGCTACAGGCCACCAAACTCGGCAAGCTGATTCTTACCAAGTAAGACCTCAGCCCGCCCTTCGCGCAAGTTTCATCGTGGGGCGACTTGAGGAGATTCATCTCCGAGGGTCGTTTTTTGCTAGCCAACGGTTCGCCGACTAGCCAAGCTTTTTTTCACGCTGGATATCCAACAAAAACGCCGACTCGAAGTCGGCGTTTTGCTTTGGCGCTATCGAAAGCTCAAAGACCGAGGGCTGCAATGCCTGCCTTGGCAATCTGGGCGTCCTCGTTCGACTTCACGCCGCTCACGCCGACGGCGCCGATCACCTGGCCGTCCTTCACGATGGGCACGCCGCCCTCGAGCAGGCCCTGAACCGCGGGCGCCGTGAGGAACGCGCTGCGGCCGCCGTTGATGATGTCTTCGTAGACCTTGCTCTCGCGGCGGCCCATGGCTGCGGTGTGCGCCTTGGCGGGCGCGATGTGGGACGACAGTGCCGCGGCGCCATCCAGGCGCTGGAGCCACAGCAGGTTGCCGGCATCGTCGGAGATGGCGATGGTCACGGCCCAGTTGTTCTTGAGGGCCTCGGCTTCGGCAGCGGCGGCAATGGCCTTGACATCGGCGAGTTCGAGGAAGGACTTGGTCTTCATGGTGAGAATCAGGTTGCGTAAAACCCGACAGCATAACGGCCAACAGTGCCCTGGGCACCCTTGCGCTTAGGACCATCGTCCATACGGTCTTTGTGCCGCCCCCCTCTTGCAGCCCCCTAGAATGCGCCCAACTGCGTGATTGCAGCAACCAAAGGAGCTACGGCCATGAACGACCGCGTTACCACCCTCGACACTTCCGCCGGCTACGGCCAGGCGCTGCCGCAGGCTGAGCGCCAACGCGTCCTGCGCAATACCTACTGGCTGCTGGCGCTGAGCATGCTGCCCACCGTGCTGGGCGCCTGGATCGGCGTTGCCACCGGCATCACAAGCTCGCTCACGGGCGGCCTGGGCCTCATGGTTTTCCTCGGCGGCGCCTTCGGCTTCATGTTCGCCATCGAGAAAACCAAGAACTCGGCCGCCGGCGTGCCGGTGCTGCTGGGCTTCACCTTCTTCATGGGCCTGATGCTGTCGCGGCTGATCGCGATGGTGCTGGGTTTCAAGAACGGTTCCGAGCTCATCATGACGGCGTTCGGCGGCACCGCCGGCGTTTTCTTCGTGATGGCATCGGTGGCCACGGTGATCAAGCGCGACCTGTCCGGCATGGGCAAGTGGCTCTTCGTCGGCGCCATGGTGCTGATGGTGGGTGCCATCATCAACGTCTTCGTCGGCTCGAGCGCCGGCATGATGGCCATCTCGGTGGCGGCCATCGGCATCTTCTCGGCCTTCATGCTCTATGACCTGAAGCAGATCATGGATGGCGGCGAAACCAACTACATCAGCGCCACGCTCGCGCTCTACCTTGACCTGTTCAACGTGTTCCAGAGCCTGCTGGCCCTGCTGGGCATCGCCGGCGGCGAACGCGACTGAGCGAACAGCGAACAAGGCGCCGTGTGCGCCAATGAAGAAGGGCCCCGAGGGGCCCTTTTTTCATGCCAGGTCGAACACCGCAATCGACTCGACGTGCGCCGTGTGCGGGAACATGTTGATCACCCCCGCGAACGTGCAGCGATAGCCGGCCTGGTGCACCAGCAGGCCGGCGTCCCGCGCCAGGGTGGACGGGTTGCAGCTCACGTAGACGATGCGCTTGGGCGGTGTCCAGCCATCGGTTCGAAGCTCGGGCTGCAGGTGCAGGTCGGCCATGGCCTTGGCCAGCGCGAAGGCGCCTTCGCGCGGCGGGTCGACCAGCCACTTGTCGGCGCTGCCATCGGCCACCAGCATGGCGGGGGTCATTTCGAAGAGGTTGCGGGCCACGAACCGCGTCGCCGACAGCGCCCGCCTGGCGGAGGTGGCAGGCTGGTTCTTGCTGAAGTTGTCGCTTGCGCGCGCGACCAGGGTGTCGCTGCCCTCGATGCCCAGGACCTCGCACGCACGGCTGGCCAGCGGCAGGGTGAAGTTGCCCAGGCCGCAGAACCAGTCGATCACGCGTTCGTGCGGCTGCACGTCGAGCAGGCGCAGCGCCTTTCCTACGAGGGCGCGGTTGATGTGCGGATTGACCTGCGTGAAATCGGTGGGCTTGAACGGCATCGTCACACCGAACTGGGGCAGCTCGTAGGACAGCGGCATGCCGCCTTCTTCGAGCAGCTTCACGGTGTCCGGCCCCTTGGCCTGCAGCCACCACTGGACGCCGGCGTTCTGCGCCGCAAAGGCCTTCAGACGGCCGATGTCCGCATTGGAGAGCGGCTCCAGGTGCCTCAGCACCAAGGCGATCGTGCCGAGCGAGGTGGTGCCGGGCGCATCGCCGCAGGCGAGTTCGATCTGCGGGCAGGTCTCGCGGGCGTCCAGCGAGCCGATCAATGCGCGCAACGGCATCAGCATGTCGCTGACCTGCTTGGGCAGCACCGGGCATACCTGCATGTCGGCGAGGTACCGGCTCTTGCGCTCGTGGAAGCCGATCAGCACCGTGCCCTTCTTGACCACATGGCGCACCGAGAGCCGAGCGCGATAGCGGTAGTGCCAGGCCGGCCCTTCCAGCGGCCGAAGCACGTTGTCGGGCCGCACCTTGCCGAGGTGCCACAGGTTGTCCTCGAGGGCGCGCTGCTTCACCGCAACCTGCGCCGCCTCGTCCAGGTGCTGCATCTTGCAGCCGCCGCAGGCACCGGTGTGCAAGCCGAAATGCGGGCAGCCGGGCCGCACCCGCTGCGAGGATTCGCGCCGGATGGCCGTGACCGTGCCCTGCTCCCAGTTGTTCTTGCGGCGATGAACGTTGAACTGCACTTCCTCGAAAGGCAGGGCCCCTTCGATGAACACGACCATGCCGTCGGCGTTGTGCGCCACGCCTTGCGCGTCGAGGTCGAGCGACTCGACCTTGAGCCATTCGCCCGCCGCGGTGGCCGGGGTTTTCGCGGGGACTTTCTTTTCTTCGATGGATTCCGTCATCCCCCGATTGTCTCAGCGCCGGCCCTGCCCCTCCGCAGCCGCGGCAAGCCGCCGCTAGAACAAGGCGTCGCGCCCCACGCCCGAGCGGATCAGCTGGCGCCGCATCTTGGCCAGCGCCTCGTTCTGGATCTGCCTCACGCGCTCGCGCGTCAGCCCGAGGCGCACGCTCAGCACCTCGAGCGTCTCGGGCTCGCGGTCGTGCAGGCCATAGCGGCCCTCCAGCACCTCGCGCTCGCGAGCATCCAGTGCGTGGACCCATTGATCGAGCAGGCGCGCGACCTCGTGGGTGTGCGTGACGTCGGTCGGGTCGCCCTGCTCGTCCTCCGACGCCACGGTGTCGGCCAGGGTGAAGCCTTCGTCTCCGTGCGCGTCGCCGGCATCGAGCGAGCGCGGCGCCTCGGCCAGCGCCAGCAGTTCCGCGACCGCCTGCACCTCCAGTCCCAGAAATGCGGCGACGTCCTCCACGCGCACGCCGTCGGGCCGATGCGCCAGGAACTCGGCATCGCCTTCGAGCGTGCGGCGGGCCCGCAGCACCTGCTGCAGCTCGCGCACCACATGCACCGGCAGGCGGATCGCACGCGCCTGGGTCAGTACGGCGCGCTCGACCGACTGGCGGATCCACCAGGTTGCATAGGTGGAAAAGCGAAAGCCCCGTTCGGGCTCGAACTTGGTGATGGCGTGCATCAGGCCGAGATTGCCTTCCTCGATGAGATCGGAAAGCGGTACGCCCCGGCCCAGATAGGCCTTGGCGATGTTCACAACCAGCCTCAGGTTGTGCTCGATCATCGATTGCCGCGCGGCAAAGTCGCCGGCGCGCGCGGCGCATGCGGCCTGGTATTCCTCTTCGGGCGTGAAGAGTTCGGTACGCCGCACCTGGCGCAGGTAGATTGTCAGGGCATCGGCGCCCTCGCCGCCGGGCAAATCGGTTGTTGCGGCAATCAGGTCTGCAGCAGGTGCCGCAGGCGAGCCCTGCGAGCCGCTCTCTACGGCCCTGCCCCGGCCCACCGGCCGACGCACGGGCAGTGCGCGACGGGGGCTGGAAGCGGCCATGGCATCACCGGCTCGGCAAGTAGCGCGCCGGGTCGACGGGCTTGCCCTGGCGGCGGATTTCGAAATGCAGCTTGACGCGGTCGGCGTCGCTGTTGCCCATCTCGGCGATCTTCTGGCCCTTTTGCACCGACTGGTCTTCCTTCACGAGCAGCGTCTGGTTGTGCGCGTAGGCCGTGAGATAGGTGTTGTTGTGCTTCAGGATGATCAGGTTGCCATAGCCGCGCAAACCGGCGCCGGCATAGACCACGCGGCCATCGGCCGCTGCAAGGACGGCGTCGCCCGCCTTGCCGCCGATGTCGAAGCCCTTGTTCTTGGCGTCGTCGAAGCCCGCGAGCAGCGTGCCGTGCGCCGGCCAGATCCAGCCGAGGTCTTCGTCGCCCGAGCTTGCTGCGGGCGCCGACGGCGACGCCGTCACTGGCGGCTTGCCGACCGCAGCGCTGGCGGGCGCCGCAGGCACCACCGCCGACGGCGGCGCGACGGGCTTGGTCACCACGCCCTCGGAAGAGGAAGACGCTGGCGCGGTTGCAACGGCGGTGCCCGGTCCCACCGGCGGCACCACGCGCAGCACCTGTCCGACTTCGATCAGGTCGGGATTTTCAAGATTGTTCCAGCGGACGATGTTCTGCCAGCTCTGGCCGGTTTCGTTGCCGATGCGGCGGATCGTGTCGCCGGGCCGCACGGCGTAATAGCCCGGCTTGCCATAGTTCTCGATGCCTGGAAGCGGCTTGCCCGACGCGTCGGTGGTGATGAGCGGGCCACCGGGTGCCGCATTGGGCGCACGCGTCATCGTGCCCCGGTCTTCGACCGGTGCCGGCCCTCGCGGTGCGGCGCAGCCCGCGATCACGAGCACAACGGCCAACGTGATACCAGCGCACCAACTCCGATTGCCAAAACCCTGCATTTGTTGTTCCTTCAAGCGATGCCCGATTTTAGGGGGACAAAGTGAACCGCCTCAAGAATGCGGCGCTCGAGTCCACGGGCGGTTTTATCGATGACGACGAGCGCCTGCCCGCCGCCTGCCGAGTGCGTGGGCGCCACGATGCGTCCGCCGACGGCGAGTTGTTCGATCCAGGCCTGCGGCACCGCCTCGCCGCCTGCCGCGGCGATGATGCCGGCATAGGGCGCACCCTTGGCATAGCCGACCATGCCGTCGCCCAGCATCAGGTGAACCGTGGCCAGCCGGAAATGCCGCAGGTTGGCGCGCGCGCGCTCGTGCAGTCCGCGCAGGCGCTCGATGCTGTACACCTCCGTGGCCACGTGGTTCAGCACTGCGGCCTGGTAGCCGCAGCCAGTGCCGATTTCCAGCACGCGGCCGAGACGGTCCTGCGGCTTGCCGGCCAGTGCGGGCGCGCCCAGCAGGAGTTCGATCATGCGGGCCACCACGCTCGGCTTGGAGATGGTCTGGCCCAGCCCGATCGGCAGGCTCGTGTCTTCATAGGCCTGGTTGACCAGCGCGCTGTCGACGAAGCGATGCCGCTCGACCGCGCTCAGCGCGCGCAGCACGCGCGCATCGGCAATGCCCTGGGCGGCGAGCTTCTGCACCATGCGCGCGCGCACGGCGTCGGAGGCCATCGAAGGCGTGGACGGCACCATCGGCTTGGCAGGCACGGCGGGCAGGCGCCCGCGCGTGGCGGCCGAGGCGGTGGGTGTCAGGCGAACCGGGAATCCAGGCCGTTGCGTGGCCATGCTCAATTACCGAGACGGGCAACCGTCTCGCGCCATTGGCCCAGGTTGGCATGGTCGGTCAGGTCGATCTGCAGCGGCGTCAGCGCAATGTGGCCGGCAGCGGTGGCATGGAAGTCGGTGCCCTCGCCGCTGTCCTTGGCGCCACCGGCACCTGCAATCCAGTACATCGTCTCGCCCCGCGGGCTTTCCTGCGTGATGACTTTCTCCGCGGAATGGCGCCGGCCCAGCCGGCAAACCTGGATCGGCTTGAGCTCTTCGAGCGGCCGGTTCGGAACGTTCACGTTGAGCAGGAAGGCGCCGCCGTCCAGCATGCGCTCGCGTTCGATCTGCTGCACCAGGCGCCGGGCCACCTGCGCGGCCGCGTCGACATGCGCCCAGCCCTTCTCGATCTGCGAGAACGCGATGGCCGGGATGCCGAACAGATAGGCCTCCATGGCCGCACCCACGGTGCCGGAGTAGATGGTGTCGTCGCCCATGTTGGCGCCGTTGTTGATGCCGGAGACCACCAGGTCGGGCCGGTAGCCGAGCAGCCCCTTGAGCGCGATGTGAACGCAATCGGCCGGCGTGCCCGTCACGTAGCGAAAACCGTTGTGCGCCTTGTGCACGTAGAGCGGCGCCGCCAGCGTGAGGGCATTGGACTTGGCGCTGTTGTTGTGCTCGGGTGCAACCACCTCGACGTCCGCGATGTCTTTCAATGCGTCGTGCAATGCGACGATGCCCGGCGCCTGAAAACCATCGTCGTTGGAAATAAGTATCTTCATGGTGCTTTTCAGTGCCCGGATTGTAGGCGCCGCGTGCGTCGCAGCAGGGACAACGGCGCCCTGCCGCGCCCCCTATCATCGCCTCGCATCATTGCCCACACACGACTGATTCAAAGGAGACCCGAGCATGCACGCATGGCTTTGCGAAAACCCCACCGGCGTCGATGCGCTGGCCTGGAAGGAACTGCCGACGCCGGCGCCGGGTCCGGGCCAGGTGCTGATCGAGATCAGGGCAGCCAGCCTCAACTTCCCCGATCTGCTGATCGTGCAGAACAAATACCAGATCAAGCCGCCGCTGCCCTTCGTGCCCGGTTCGGAATACGCCGGCGTCGTCCAGGCGGTGGGCGAAGGCGTCACCCATCTGAAGGTCGGCCAGAACGTGGCCTGCCTTTCGGGCACGGGCGGGTTCGCAACCCACACGCTGGCACCGGCGGCGCTGTGCATGCCGCTGCCCGAAGGCTTCGGCCATGTCGACGCGGCGGCGTTCATCATGATCTATGCCACCTCGTGGCATGCGCTGATGGACCGCGCGCAGCTCAAGGCCGGTGAAACCGTGCTCGTGCTCGGCGCGGCAGGCGGCGT
Organism: Variovorax sp. V116; assembly: GCF_041154435.1. Classification (NCBI taxonomy): domain Bacteria; kingdom Pseudomonadati; phylum Pseudomonadota; class Betaproteobacteria; order Burkholderiales; family Comamonadaceae; genus Variovorax; species Variovorax sp. V116. Next base: position 1,958,016 of record NZ_AP028661.1, on the reverse strand, counting down.
GGGCACCGCCGCCATTCAAATCGCAAAGGCGGCAGGCGCCAAAGTGATTGCGGCGGCTTCTACCGACGAGAAATGCGAACTCTGCCGCTCCATTGGCGCCGACGCCACCATCAACTACACCACGCATGCGCTTCCAGGCGGCTTTCGCGATGCCATCAAGGCCGCGACCGACGGCAAAGGCCCCGACGTCATTTACGACCCGGTGGGCGGTGATTTCGCCGAGCCTGCATTTCGCTCGATTGCATGGCGCGGACGCTATTTGGTGGTCGGCTTTGCCTCCGGGCCGATTCCGTCGCTGCCATTGAACCTCACGCTGTTGAAAGGCGCTTCCCTGGTCGGTGTGTTCTGGGGCGATTTCGCCAAGCGCGAGCCCAAGGCCAATGCACAAATGATGGCCGAATTGGCGCACTGGTACGGACAGGGAAAGATCAAGCCCGTGATCGACAGCACGATGCAGATGTCACAATTGAAAGCTGCCTATGCCCACATGGGATCGCGCGGCGTCAAAGGAAAACTCGTGATGGTGAACTGAGCGCTGCGGGTTTGCCCGGATTCGCACCCAATAAAAAAGCCCGCAGATGCGGGCTTTTTTATTGGCGGGTGGCCTGCTTCGGCGCTTACTTGATCTCGAACTCGGAAAGCGACTTGCCTGCGGCCAGTGCTTCGGTGACCCAACGCGGCTTGCGGCCGCGGCCGCCAGACCAGGTTTCTCCGGTCGGACCACGGTATTTGGCTGCTGCCTTGACCGCGGGAACCCCTGCACTGCGCTTGACCGAGCCGCCGCGTGCACTGAGTTTCAGGTCCGACGCAGTCAGGCCGTATTCAGCGATCTTCCGGCGCACATCTTCAATCACGCCCGCGCGCTCTTGGTTGCGAAGGTCTTCGGCCTGCTTGCGCAATTGCGCAATCTGCTCGTCGTACTTCTTGATCTGGGAATTGATATCGGCAAGGGTCGAAGCCATTGTTGGACTCCTGAAAATTGGAAACGGGGCGGATTTTAATTCAATTCCAATTTATTACAAGCAGGCCGTCGCGTGAAAATTGAGGATCCCGCGCCCGGTCTGCGGCGGCGCACAATGCAGCGCGCACCAGTTTGGATGCCTTTTTATCAAGCCAAAGGAAGAGCGCTGCGCCGGCTGCAGGAGCCGGAAATGACAACGCCGGGGCTGGCCCGGCGCTGTGTTCCCGTGGACGCTATTGCGCAATAGCAGTCGGGAAAGGTATTTTGGGGTGGCTGATGGGACTCGAACCCACGACGACCAGAATCACAATCTGGGACTCTACCAGCTGAGCTACAGCCACCGCAGAGCCTTCAATTGTAGCGGCAAAAACCCCGGTTTTCGCCACGGGGGCATGCGAACGGGCCTGAAATTCTTCTCAACCCGTGGCGAGGGGCCCGGCCGGGGCCGCCTTCTTGATCTTGATCGAGCCGTCCGGCCTTTCGCAGGTGCCGATCAGCAGGCCGCTCGCGAGCGCGTGCTCGCGCAGCGCGTCGAACACCTCGTCCCGCCCGGGCGCCGTGGAAAACGCGGGCGTGTCGTCGAGCGCAAACAGCTGGAAGGCGTAGCGGTGCGCGCCGTGCCCCGGGGGCGGATCGGGAGGCAGCCAGGCGGCCTGCAGCCCGGAATTGCGCCCGACGCGCAAACCGGCGGCGCCGGCGTTGTCCCGGCTCGGAATGGCCGCCTCGTCGAGCTTGCCCTCGGCCGGCTGCAGCCCGACGACGATCGCATGCACGAGCGGATTCGGCGTGGGTGAATCGGCATCCTCGACCACCAGCACCAGCGATTCGGTGCCCGCCGGAAGCCCGGTCCACTGCAGCGGCGGCGACAAGCCCTCGCCATCGGCCGTATAGCGCGACGGCAAGGGCGCGTGGTCCGCGAAAGCAACGCTGCTCAAGGCAATCGACGCCATCCCCTGCCGCATGCCAAGCGTATTGAAGACGATCTTGTCCAACCCCGCGCGCATTCCCTGCAGCGCGTGGCCGATGACTTCAGGCAGTTTTTCCAGCATGGTCCCGGTATAGCGCTGCGCCGCGAAGCACCCTGTAGGACGCAGCAGCAACCACGACATGGCCGTCTGCGCCAAAGTTCTCGGACTCGAGCCCGATGTGATCGAGCCGGCTTCGGCAATCGCGCTGCTCCGCTATCATGAACGCCGCTTGCTTCGACGGTTCGCGCTTTTCGCCGTGACCGCCACTTTCCAATTCACCGCCAAAGGAATTTCTTCATGAGCATCGTCTGGACCATCCTGATCGGGTTCATCGTGGGTCTCGTGGCGCGGGCCGTCAAGCCGGGCGACGATTCCGCAGGCTTCATCGTGACCACGCTGATCGGCGTGGCGGGTTCCCTGATCGTGACCTATGTCGGCCAGGCACTCGGCTGGTACACCGCGGGCCAGGGGGCGGGCTTCATTGCCTCGGTGCTCGGCGCGATCGTGCTGCTGATCCTGTACGGCCTGATCAAGCGCAAGAGCTGATCCGGCCGGCAGTGCGGATCGATGCCGCGCAAACCACGGGCGAAGCACCACGTCTACGTGGTCGAACTCGATGACCGCGTCTGGAACCATGGCCGGTTCAGGCGCGCCAATCCCGACTACCAGCTCGGCAAGCCCTTCGTCTACGTCGGAATGACGGGGCTCGACCCCGACATCCGCTTCGACAAGCACAAGGCCGGCATCCAGGCCAACAGCTTCGTCCAGGCCTTCGGGCTCAGGCTGCTGCCCGCGCTCTACGAACGCTACAACCCGATGAGCTACGAGGACGCGCGCTCGATGGAGGTCGAGCTCGGCATCGCGCTGCGCAAGAGCGGCTACGGCGTCTGGCAGGCCTGATGCAGCCGCTGCTGCAGACGCTCAGGCGTAGGTCACCCAGCCTTCGTAGGCCGGAGCGTCCAGGTGCGGCAGCGTGTTGTAGGTGACGAGCATGTGCCGCTTGGGCGTGAAGGCAAACTCCGTCACCGCGGTGTTTCGGATGCGCAGGTTCAGTTCGATCGTCGTCTCGGGGCTCGTGCCCAGCACATGGCCCACGGCCGTGCTGATCGGTCCGCCGCTCGACACCACCAGCACCTTGGCGCCGTGGTGGCGGCCGCGCACATGGTCGAGCGCCGTCGTCACGCCCGCCAGGAAATCGACGTAGCTCGGCATGCCGGCGGGCTGGGTCCGGCCCTGCATCCAGGCGCCCAGGCCGTCGCGCAAGAGGCGGAAGTGGTGGCGGTACATCTCGGGCGAGTCGGGCTTCTCGAGCTTGCCTTCGTGGATGGTGGCGATGACAGCCTCGCTGTCGTACTCGTTGAGCCCGGGCCACGCCAGCACATCGTCGCGCTTCAGCCCGAGCCCCTCGGCAATGCCTTCCCAGGTCTGGCGATGGCGCTTCAGGGTGCCGGTGATCACGGCATCGAAATGCATGCCGCGCTCCCGCCAGTATTCGCCAAGGCGCACGGACTGCCTGTGGCCGAGCTCGCTCAGGTTGTCATAGTCGGCGGCGCCGAAACTGGCCTGGCCGTGGCGCACGAGATAGAGGGTTCCCATGCACGGGATTCTGGCGACAAGCGCCCCTTGCGCTTGTCCCACGTGCGACGAAATACGTGGTCGCGTCCTGGCAGCTGAGCCGGAGGCGACACGGCGCGCAACAAGCCCGGGTCAGCGGGCCATCGGCAGCGTCTCCGCCGGCTTCGGCACGAGGATCTCTGCCTTGAAGCGTTCCTTCAGCAAGTTGTAGTACGCAACTTCTTCCGCCGCAGCCACCGACTGGCCGACCTGCGCGTTCTCCTGCTGCGTTTGTTCGGGCGCCGACGGCGTGCGCGGAACCACCTTGGTCACGCGGACCACTGCGTAGCCTTGCGTGCCCAGGTCCACGCCCACCAGCGCGGGCAGCTTGGACGCATCGGCGCGCAATGCGGCATCGATGACGGCAAGGGGCTGGGCCTGCGCTTCGCGGCGCGACACCGTGACCGGTGCGCCGAAGGTGGCGCCGTCGGCCTTGGCGGTCCAGGCGGCGAGCTTGGCTTCGCCCTCGGCCTTGGCCATGACCGCGGCGCGCTCGGTGATGAGCTGCGCACGGATCTTGTCCTTGACCTCGGCCAGCGGCATCGGATGCGCGGGCGTGTACTGCGTCACACGGCCTGCCGCGAGCTGGTTGGAGCCGACTTCGATGGCTTCGGTGTTCTGCTTGCGGTCCAGCGAATCGGCCGCGAACAGCGCGTTCAGGAAATTGCGGTTCGCGAGCACGCCGGCGGCGCCCGGCGGCGGCGTGCGCGAGACGTTGCTGGCCGTCTGGATCGTGAGCCTCAGCTTTTCCGCCGCGGGCTTGAGGCTGTCGGGCTGCTGGTAGACCGCATCGGTGAAGGTTTCGGCGGCCTTCGCGAATTCCTGCGTCGCCTGCTGCGAACGGACTTCGTTCTCGATGGTGGCGCGCACCTGCTCGAACGGCGGCACCACGGCCGGCTTGATGTCGGCGAGGCGAATGATGTGATAGCCGAACTCGGTTTCGACCACGTCGCTGATGTCGCCCTTCTTGAGTGCGAACAGCGCATCCTCGAAAGGCTTGACCATTGCACCGCGCGTCACGAAGTCGAGGTCGCCGCCCTTCTCCGCCGATCCGGGATCCTGCGAATTCTTGCGCGCGACGTCGGCGAAGGTGGCGGGCGCCTTCTTCACTTCGGCAAGCAATTGCTCCGCCTTGGCCTTGGCCTTGGCGCGGTCGGCTGCCGGTGCGCTGGCCGGCGCGGTGATCAGGATGTGGCTTGCGCGGCGCTCTTCCTTGGTGCCGAAGCGCGCCGTGTTCTGCTCGTAGTAGGTCTTGAGGTCGGCCTCGTTCACCGAGATGTTCTTCTTGGCGGCTTCGAGGTCGAGCACGAGGTACTCGATGCTGGCCTGCTCGGGCGCCTGGAACTGCGCGGTGTGGGCCTTGTAGTAGGCCTCCACGTCGGCATCGCTCACGGTCACCTTGGACGCGAAGCTCTCGGGGCTGAAGCGCGCGACCTGGATCTCGCGCCGGTCGTAGAAGGCGTTGATGGTTGCCGCCGCCAGCGCGGGCGGCGTGAACGCCGTGCCCGTGACGCCCAGCAGCATCTGCTGCGTGGCCAGTTCGGCGCGCATCGACGCCTCGTACTGCTCCGGCGTGCGGCCGGTGACGCGCTGGAAGCTCTCGCGGTCGAACTTGCCGTCCGGCGTGCGGAAGGCCGCAAGGCCCGTGTCCTGCGCGAAGATGCGCGACAGCCGCTCTTCGGAGATGGTCACGTTCGACTTGGCCGCTGCCGCGGCCAGCACGCGGTCGCGCACCATGCGCTCCAGCGTGGCATAGCGCATCACGTCGGATTCGAGCAGCGTTGGATCGACGTTGGGCGATTGCTGGCGGATGCGGTCGGTCTCGAGACGGTGCTGCGCATCCCACTCGGGCCGGGTGATGTTCTGGCCATCGACCCGCGCAACCTTCACTTCGCCGCCGGAGCCCTGATAGCGCTCCACGCCAAAGAGGACGAACGAGGGAATGATCAGCAAGAACAAGAAAATCATGACGATCTTGTTGTACTTGCGGAAGAAATCAAACATGCTTGAACACTCTTTTGCGACGGATGTCGGGACGGCAATAAAAAAGGCGAACCTGTGTTCGCCTTTGCATCGGGTGGTGGTGGGTGCTGAGGGGCTCGAACCCCCGACCTACGCCTTGTAAGGGCGCCGCTCTACCAGCTGAGCTAAGCACCCCACCGGGAATACTCTCCGTAGTCTACGTCTTAGTTCAGCGCGTCTTTCAACGCCTTGCCCGGACGGAACTTCGGAATCTTGGCGGCCTTGATTTTAATCGCGTCGCCGGTGCGCGGATTGCGGCCGGTGCGGGCGGCCCTTTTTCCGACTGCGAAAGTGCCGAAACCGACCAGCGACACCGAGCCGCCTTTTTTGAGCGTGGTACGAATGGCGCCGATGGTGGATTCCAGCGCGCGGGTGGCGGCTGCCTTGGAAATATCGGCGTTCTTTGCGATGTGCTCAATCAGTTCGGTCTTGTTCACAAGGGCCCCTTGTAGAAGAAATAAAGTTGGTCGGCTTTCGTCAGCTGCGAGCTGGCCGCGAAATGACGCGGCTCGAAAAGCCTGGCAGGACTGACGCCTCGGCAGCGCGCTGCCAGCGAGGATTACAACCACTGGTCTGCAGGGTGTCAATACGACACGAGGCCGTGCAGAACAGCGGAGCGCGCGATTTTAGGGGCGTTTCTTGAAGACGAATTTCAAAGGGCCTCGGCAATGGCCTTGCCAAGGTCGCTGGTGCTCGCCTTGCCGCCGATGTCGGGCGTGCGCGGCGCTCCGCTTTGGGGCGCCAGCACCTTTTCGATGGTGGAAAGGATCGCGTCGTGCGCGTTCTTGTGGCCCAGGAACTCGAGCATCATCGCGCCGCACCAGATCTGTCCGATGGGGTTGGCGATGCCCTTGCCCGCGATGTCGGGCGCCGAGCCGTGCACCGGCTCGAACAGCGAGGGCGTGGTGCGCTCCGGGTTGAGGTTGGCGCTGGGCGCAATGCCGATGGTGCCGGTGCAGGCAGGGCCGAGGTCGGACAGGATGTCGCCGAACAGGTTGCTGGCCACCACCACGTCGAAGAAGTCGGGCCGCTGCACGAAGTGGGCCGTGAGGATGTCGATGTGGAACTTGTCGAGCTTCACGCCCGGATAGTTCTTTGCCATTTCGGCCACGCGCTCGTCCCAGTACGGCATGGTGATGGAAATGCCGTTCGACTTGGTCGCGCTGGTCAGGTGCTTCTTGGGGCGCGATTGCGCAAGCTCGAACGCAAACTTGAGCACGCGGTCGACGCCCACGCGCGACATCACGGTTTCCTGCACGACGATCTCGCGCGGCGTGCCTTCGTACATACGCCCGCCGATGCTCGAGTACTCGCCTTCGGTGTTCTCGCGCACGATGTACATGTCGATCTCGCCGGGCTCGCGCGGCGTGCCGTCGCGCCGCACCACGGGGGCCGTGATGCCGGGCATCAGGCGCGCGGGGCGCAGGTTGATGTACTGGTCGAACTCGCGGCGGAACAGGAGCAGCGAGCCCCAGAGCGAGACATGGTCGGCAATCTTCTCGGGCCAGCCGACCGCACCGAAGTAGATGGCATCATGGCCGCCGATCTGGTCCTTCCAGTTGTCGGGCAGCATCTTGCCGTGCTTCTCGCAGTAGTCCCAACTCGAGAAGTCGAAGTGGTCGAACTTCAGGTCGATGCCGAACTTGCGCGCCGCGGCATCGACCACGCGCAGGCCTTCGGGCATGGTTTCCTTGCCGATGCCGTCGCCGGCGATGACTGCGATTCTGTGGGTGGTCATGGTCTGGTTCCTTCTTGCTGGAGAGGGGAAGTGAAAAACTGGAGCGCCTCGGCGAGCAGTTCGCCCGGGGCCTCCTCCGGTATGTAGTGGCCGCACGGCAAGGCGCGGCCCGAAACCTGGATGGCGCATTCGCGCCAGAGCGAGAGCACATCGAAGCAGCGGCCCACCGCGCCGTGCTCGCCCCAGAGCACGCGCAGCGGCTGCGCAAGCTTGCGGCCGGCGGCGATGTCGGCGCGGTCGTGCACCAGATCGATGGTGGCGGACGCGCGGTAGTCGCCGCAGATCGATTCGGCCGTGCCCGGAATGGCGGCGCAGCGCTCGTATTCGGCCAGCATCTCGGGCGCGAAGGGCGCGAGCCCCGCGTGGCGCCCGCCCATCACGCTGCGCACGTAGCGCACCGGGTCGGAGGCGATCAAGGCCTCGGGCAGCGGCGGCGGCTGGATCAGGAAGAACCAGTGCCAGTAGGCGCGCGCAAAGGCCTCGGTGGTGTTCTCGTACATCGAGAGCGTGGGCGCGATGTCCAGCAGCAGCATGCGCTCGACGGCCGCCGCATGGTCGGCGACCAGCCGATGCGCGACGCGCGCGCCGCGGTCGTGCGCCAGCACGCCGAAGCGCTCGAAGCCGTGATGGCGCATGGCGGCGAGTGCATCGCGCGCCATTTCGCGCTTGCTGTAGGCCACGTGGCCGGCATCGTCCGCGGGGCGACCGGAGTCGCCATAGCCGCGCAGGTCCACCGCCACCACCGTAAACCGCTCGGCGAGGGCCGGCGCCACGCGGTGCCAGATCAGGTGCGTCTGCGGATGCCCGTGCAAGAGCAGCAGGGGCACGCCGCGCCCGCCGATGCGGCCATGTATGCGCACGCCGTTGCGCTCGATGTCGAATTCGGGAAAGTCGAAGAAGGAAGCAGTCACGCGGCAATTGTGCGTTGCGCCTTATCGATCATCAAGCAACAATCAACCAATTCATACTTTCCAATCTGGCATGAATCCATTGTCGATGGACCGCGGCGATCTCGAGCTGGTGCTGGCGATCCGCGACCAGGGAAGCCTGGCGGGCGCCTCCGCCACGCTGGACGTGGTGCCCTCGGTCGTGACCAAGCGGCTCGGTGCGCTCGAGGCGCGGCTGGGCCAGCGGCTGTTCGAGCGCACCACGCGCCGCCTCAGCGTGACGGCCGAGGGCGAAGCGGTCTGCCTGCACGCGAGGGCGTTGCTCGAAGGCTTTGCCGCGCTCGAAAGCGAGCTCGGCGAGCGGCAGAACGAACTGGTCGGCACCATCCGGCTGGCTGCGACCTTCGGCTTCGGCCGCCGCTGGCTCGGCCCTGCCCTGGCCAGCTTCCAGGCGCGCCATCCCGGGCTGCAGATCGAGTTGCTGTTGACCGAGCGGCTGCCCGACCTCGGCGCCGAAGGCTATGACGGCGCGCTCTGGCTCTGGGCCGTGCAGCAGCGCCGCGCGGCCGACTGGGTCACGCGCCGCATTGCGCGCAACCAGCGCGTGCTGGCCGCCTCTCCTTCATATATGGAGCGGCGCGGCCTGCCGGCCACCGTCGATGCGCTGGCGGCCCACGACTGCCTGGTCGCGCGCGAGAACGGCGAGGTCAACCAGCACCAGTTCGCGCTGTGGACCCTGCGCCATGCGCGCGACGGCAGCACGGCGCGCGTGCGCGTCCAGGGTCCGCTCACGAGCAATTCGGGCGAGATGGTGCGCGACTGGTGCCTGGCCGGCCACGGCATCATGCTGCGCAGCCTGTGGGACATCGCACCGCAACTGGCTTCCGGTGAACTGGTGCGGGTGCTGCCCCACTACGCCATGCCCGATGCCGACATCCACTGGATCGCGCCCTGGCGCCCCAAGACGCCGCGCCGCGTGCGGCTGCTGCTCGACCACCTGGCCGAACAGTTCCGCGGCGAGCCCTGGAAACCCGGCAAGGCCGGTTCGCCGCGCTGAAGAAAAAGCAAGGGCGGCTCAGCGATCGCTGCGCACCACCAGGCTCACGCCGGCGGCGGTGAGGCCGATGCCCAGCAAGGTCACCAGGGTGATCGGCTCGGCGAACAGCAGCCAGGCCATGACTGCCGTGCACGGCGGCACCAGGTAGAGCAGGCTCGTGACGGCGGTGGCCGTGCCGCGCTGGATCAGCATGTAGAGCAGCGAGCTGCCGCCCAGCGACAGCACCAGCACCGACCAGGCCATGGCGCCGGTCGAATGCGCGTTCCATTCGATGCCCTGCGATTCCATGGCCGCAAAGGGCAGGCACACGATCAATGCGGCTGCCATCTGCACGGCGCTCGCGCTGCGCACGTCGCAGGGGGCGACGAAGCGCTTCTGGTACAGCGTGCCCGCCGTGATCGAAAGGAGCGCCATCACCGCAAGCGCCATGGTCAACGCGCTGACCTCGCTGCCCTGGCCGAACTTGCGCGACACCACGAGCACCAGGCCCGCAAAGCCGAGCACCAGCCCGGCCCATTGGCGCTGCGAAATGCGCCCGCCGTTGAACGACAGCCAGACGGCGGTCAGCACCGGCTGGATGCCGACCAGCAATGCCACCAGCCCCGCACCCATGCCCGCATGCACCGCGGCCCAGACGCCGCCCAGGTAGCCCGCCTGCATCAGGACGCCGGTGACCGCCAGGTGCCCCCACTGCGCGCGGTCCTTCGGCCAGGCGACCCGCGCAAGCCTGACCCAGAGGCAGAAGCACACGAGAGAAAGCGCAAAGCGCACAGCCAGGAACTTGAGCGGCGGCGCATAGGGCATGCCATAGCGCGCAACGATGAAGCCCGTGCTCCAGATCAGCACGAACACCGCCGGCATGGCGCGCAGCCAGCTTGCGCCGCGGGCCGCAGCCACGCTCATTTGGCGCGGGCCCGGATTTCGGGAATGGCCTTCTGCAGGTAATAGACCATCGACCAGATCGTGAGCACGGCCGAGATCCAGATCAGCCACTGGCCCCAGAGACCGGTGTCGATGATCTTGAAGAGGCGTCCGTCATAGAGCAGGAACGGAATCGCGACCATCTGCACGGTGGTCTTGACCTTGCCGATCATGTGCACCGCCACGCTCTTGCTCGCGCCGATCTGCGCCATCCACTCGCGCAGCGCCGAGATCGCGATCTCACGGCCGATGATGATCAGCGCCACGAACACGTCGGCGCGGTTCAGGTGCACCAGCACCAGCAGCGAGGCGCAGACCAGGAACTTGTCGGCCACCGGATCGAGGAAGGCGCCGAAGGCCGAGGTCTGGTTGAGCTTGCGCGCCAGGAAGCCGTCGAGCCAGTCGGTGGCCGCGAAGACGATGAACATGACCGTGGCGATCAGGTTGCGCATCGGCTCGGCCATCGGCAGGTAGAACACACCAACGATCAATGGAATCGCGACGATGCGCGTCCAGGTCATGATGGTCGGGAGGGTCCAGAACATGCGGGCGATTGTGTCATGCGCGAGAGGCTGAAGCTGAAGCCGGGGGCAATCGGCCTCAATGCAGCGCGCGATAGATTTCCTCGGCCAGGTCGGTCGCAATGCCTTCGACCGATGCAATGTCCTCGACGCTGGCGGCCGCCACGCCGCGGATTCCGCCAAAGCGCTGCAGCAGGCGCGCCCGGCGCTTCGGTCCGATGCCCGGAATGTCCTCGAGCTGGCTGCCGCCCACGCGCACCTTCGCGCGCTTGGCGCGCATGCCGGTGATGGCAAAGCGGTGGGCCTCGTCGCGGATCTGCGCCACCAGCATCAGCGCCGCGGAGTCCTTGCCCAGGTAGACCTTCTCGCGGCCATCGGCAAACACCAGTTCCTCGAGCCCGACCTTGCGCCCCTCGCCCTTCTCGACGCCGACGATGAGCGACAGCGGCAGGCCCAGTTCGCTGAACACCTCGCGCGCCATCGACACCTGGCCCTTGCCTCCGTCGACCAGCACCAGTTCCGGCATGCGCGCGGTCCGGGTCTTGGGCGGTGCGCCGCCGCCATCGCTCTCGGCGTCGCCCGGCGGCAGCGCTTCAGTCTCGGCCGCCATGGCCTCGGCCAGCTTGCCATAGCGGCGGTGCAGCACCTGGCGCATCGCGGCGTAGTCGTCGCCGGGCGTGATGCCCTCGATGTTGTAGCGGCGGTATTCGCGGTTCTGCATCGTGTGGTGCTCGAACACCACGCACGAGGCCTGCGTGGCCTCGCCCGCGGTGTGCGAGATGTCGAAGCATTCGATGCGGAAGTTGTCGAGATCGTCGGGCGCGAGCTCCAGCGCATCGGCCAGCGCACGGGTGCGCGCCTGCTGCGAACCTTCTTCCGCCAGCAGCCGGGCCAGTTGCAGGCCGGCGTTGGTCTCGGCCATCTCGAGCCAGTGCCTGCGTTGCTCGCGCGGCTGGAACACCGCCGTCACGCGCGCGCCGGCCTGCTGCGAGATCGCCTCGATCAGCTCGCGGCTCACCAGGTGGCTCAGCACCAGCGTGGCGGGCACGGGCACGTCGATGTAGTGCTGGGCAATGAAGGCCTCGAGCACCTGCACCTCGATCGGATCGGCCGCGGCGGGCGCTGCGCCCTCTTCCGCATCGAGCTCGCCATGGTGGATCTGCGCGGCGTCTTCCACATGCACCGGGAAATAGGCGCGGTCGCCCAGGTGCCGGCCGCCGCGCACCATCGCCAGGTTGACGCAGGCCTTGCCGCCCTGCACCTTGACGGCAAGGATGTCGACGTCCTTGTCCGAAGCGATCTCGATCGACTGCTGGTGCAGCACGCGCGAGATCGCCGACATCTGGTTGCGCAGCTCGGCCGCCTGTTCGAATTCGAGCTTCTCGGCGTGCTCGGTCATGCGCGCCTCGAGCTTGGAGAGCACGAGCTGGGTGTCGCCCCTCAGGAAGGCCTCGGCGCTGGCCACGTCCTGCGCATAGGCCTCGGGCGTGATGTAGCCCACGCAGGGGCCGGTGCAGCGCTTGATCTGGTATAGCAGGCAGGGCCGTGTGCGGTTGGCGTACACCGTGTCTTCGCAGGTGCGCAGCCTGAACACCTTCTGCAGCAGCTGGATCGACTCCTTCACCGCCCAGGCGCTCGGGTAGGGCCCGAAGTAGCGGTGCTTCTTGTCGACCGCGCCGCGGTAGTAGGCCAGGCGCGGAAACTCGTGCGAGGCGATCTTCAGGTAGGGATAGCTCTTGTCGTCGCGGAACAGGATGTTGTAGCGCGGCTTGAGCGTCTTGATGAGATTGTTCTCGAGCAAGAGCGCCTCGGCCTCGGAGCGCACCACGGTGGTCTCCATGCGCACGATCTTGCTGATCATGTGGCCGATGCGCGTGCCGCCATGGCTCTTCTGGAAATAGTTGGCAACCCGCTTCTTGAGGTTGCGCGCCTTGCCCACGTAGAGCACCGCGCCAGCCGCGTCGAAATAGCGGTAGACGCCCGGCAGCTGCGGCAGGGCCGCGACTTCGCTGAGCAATTGATCGGAATGCACGTCTGACATGGCGGCTATTGTGGCGCGCACGCCAGGCCGCAGGGCCAGCCTGCGAGGAAACCCCGATCGGCCTGGAATGAATTGTGCTGATGATGACGGGCGCGAGGAGCGCCTGTGTCATTTCATCAAGACTACTCGGGGGAACTCTCCATGAAGAAAAACATCCGGACGGGCGCCTGGCTGGCACTGTCCCCCATCGCGCTGGCCTTGACGGTGGCCGGCTGCGGCGGCGGCAATGGCGCGCAGGACAACGCCGCCCTGGTCGCGACGATCGCCGCCATCAACGCGGCCAACGCCAACCGGCCTGCCCCACCGCCGCCCGAAGCCGACAAGGGCTGCCTGATCGGCGACGGCGGCACGCCGGTCGTGGTGGGTTCCGGCGACCCGGGCGACCCGGCGGCACCCGAGCCCGCCTCGGGCTACGTCGTCGGCCACAAGCTGGTCTACGCGAAGAACTACATGGTGGTGGCCAACCATCCGCTCGCCACGCGCGCGGGCTGCGATGTCCTCAAGGCCGGCGGCAGCGCAGTCGATGCGGCAGTGGCGGTGCAGGCCGTGCTGGGCCTGGTCGAGCCGCAATCCAGCGGCCTGGGCGGCGGCGCGTTCATGCTTCACTACGACGCGGCAACCAGGAAGCTGCAGGCCTACGACGGGCGCGAAATGGCGCCGGCAGCGGCAACCGAGAACTACTTGCGCTGGATCGACGACGTGGCGGACCAGAACCCGCCCAAGCCCAGCGCCCGTGCGAGCGGCCGTTCCATCGGCACACCCGGCGCGGTGCGCATGCTCGACATTGCCTACAGGGACCATGGCAAGCTGCCCTGGAAAGACCTCTTCAGCTACGGCATCACGCTCGCCGCCGATGGCTTCCCGATCGGCGGGCGCATGGCCGCCGCCATCTCCGGCTCGGCCGCCAGCCTCAAGCGCGACGCCGAGGCCACGGCCTACTTCTTCAACGACGACGGCACGCCGAAGGCGCTGGGCACCAGGCTCAAGAATCCGGCCTATGCCAGGACCCTCGGCACCATTGCCACACAGGGCGCGGACGCGTTCTACACCGGCGCCATCGCGCAAGGCATCGTCGACAAGATCGGCATCACGGCGGCCGCCGACGGTTCGGCCATCACGCCCGGCAAGACGACCATGGCCGACATGGCCGGCTACGTGGCCAAACGCCGCGATCCGGTCTGCGGCGCCTACCGCGACTACTACGTGTGCAGCATGTCGCCGCCGTCCTCCGGCGGCATTGCGGTGGTGCAGTCGCTGGGCATCCTGGAGACCTTCAACCTGGGCCTGTACAAGCCCACCGCGATCGACCTCGAAGGCGGCAAGCCGACCGTGATGGGCGTGCACCTGGTGAGCGAGGCCGAGCGCCTGGCCTATGCCGACCGCGACAAATACGTGGCCGACACCGACTTCGTGCCGCTGCCCGGCGGCTCGGTCAACACCTTGATCAACAAGCCCTACCTGCAGAAGCGGGCCAGCCTGATCAGCCTGTCGGCGAGCATGGGAACGGCACTGCCGGGCGACCTTGGAAGCGTGCCCCTGGGCATCGACAAGACCGAGGAGCACGGCACGACGCACTTCACCGTGGTCGACAAGCAGGGCAACGTCGTCACGATGACCACCACCGTCGAGAGCACGCTCGGTTCGTTCCACATGACCCAGGGCTTCATGCTGAACAACCAGCTGACCGACTTCGCTTCCAACCCCGACGACACCAGCGTCACGCCGAGCGTGAAGGTGGCCAACCGCGTCGCCCCCGGCAAGCGCCCGCGCAGCACGATGGCGCCCACGATGGTGTTCAGGAAGAACAGCGACGGCAGCATGGGAGAGTTCGTGATGGGAACCGGATCGCCGGGCGGCGGCACGATCATCCAGTACGTGGTGAAGACGCTGGTCGGCGCGCTCGACTGGGGCCTCGATGCGCAGCAGGCCACCTCGCTGGTGGACTTCGGCGCCTCCAACAGCAAGACCACCAACGTGGGCGGCGAGCACCCGGCGATCGACACGTCGGACTCGGGCAACAACGACCCGCTGATCACCGGCCTGCGCGCGCTCGGCCACACGGTGGGCTTCGGGGCGCAGTCCAGCGGCATCAGCACCATCATGCGCACGACCGTGGGCGGCAAACCGGTGCTCACCGGCGGCGCCGATCCGCGGCGCGAAGGCATCGTGCTGGGAGACACCTTCACGCCCTGACCGGGACGCCCGCCCTCTCCGCGGGGAGGGCGGCGCCTATCTGGCGAGCTCGCTCACCAGCCGGTACAGGAACTCGCGGCCGTCGTAGAGCCGCTGGATCTCGATGCGCTCGTCCAGTCCATGCGCCCGTGCATCCGCCGGGTCGAGGAACATGCCCGTCACGCCATACATCGGAATGCCGGCGTTGCGCATGAAGCGGCTGTCGGTGGCGCCGGTGCTCATCGCGGGCACCACCGGCACGCCGGGCCACATGGCCTGCGTCACCGATTCCACGGTCTTCACCAGGTCGCCGTTCAGCGGCGAGGCCGGGCTGCGCAAGGGCTTGCCGAGGTTGCGCACCACGATCTTGTCGTTGCCCACGGCCTGGGTCAGCAGGCGCTCGACTTCGTCCGGGTCGTCGTGCGGCAGGATGCGGCAGTTGACCGTGGCCTTGGCCGACTGCGGCAGCGCGTTCTCGGCATGGCCCGCCTGCACCATGGTCGCCACGCAGGTGGTGCGCAGCTGCGCGTTGTAGGCCGGATTGGCCGAGAGCCGCTCGATCACCGCGGGCTCGGGGTTGCCGCCGCCAACCGCGCGCATGTCGTCGGCCAGCTGGCCGGTGGCAAACGGCGCGCTGCGTGCGAAATAGGTCTTGGTGACCTCGCCCAGCTTGACCGGGAACGCGTAGCTGCCCAGGCGCTCGAGCCCCGCGGACAGTGCGTAGATCGGGTTGCTATTGGTCGGCACCGAGCTGTGGCCGCCGACGTCGCGCGCCTCGAGCATGTAGGTGGTGTACATCTTCTCGGCCACCTGCATGCGGTGCAGGTTGGGCTTGCCCCCGCGCAGTTCGCCGCCGCCGCCTTCGTTGATGCCGAACTCCGCCTGCAGCAGCTCGGGCTTGTTGTTGATGAGCCAGAAGGCGCCGTTGCTGAGCGCGTCGCCGCGCTCTTCGTCGGCCGTCAGCGCCAGGATGATGTCGCGGCTGGGCTTGAAGCCTTCCTGCTTGAGCTGCCCCAGCACCGACACCAGCGCCGAGGCCATGGCCTTGTCGTCGATCGAACCGCGCGCCGTGAAATAGCCGCCGGTTTCCTGCAGCTTGAACGGATCGGTCTTCCAGTCCTCGCGCCGGGCCTCGACCACGTCGATATGGGCCAGCAGCAGCAGCGGCTTCTTGCTGCCGTTACCCTTGAAGCGCAGCACCAGGTTGCCTTTCTTGGGGAAGGGCTCGAAGATCTGGATGTCGCCGGGCGCAAAGCCCGCTTCGACCAGCCGCTTTTCCATGGCGCGCGCCGCGAGCGTGTTGTCGCCCGCCGAATGGCTGGTGTTGATCTCGATCAGCTCCTTGTAGATGTCGTGAAAGCGCTGCTGCTGCGGTGTCAGCGACGGCGTCGTTTGCGCCGAGGCACCGGCCAGGCCGCCCAAGGCCAGGGAAAGCGCGAGCACGGTTCTCGCCATGCCGGGGTGAGCAAAGAAACCAAGGGAAAGTGGCGAACGGCGGCGGGTCGGCAGGCGCATGGTTTCTCTCTCCGGATGTTGTGATGCCGGCCAGCATACCAAGCAGGCACCACGGCCTCGCCCCGCCGAAGACAGGCACACTCGCGCCCATGCAATGGGACATTTTCTGCAGGGTCATCGACAACCACGGCGACCTCGGCGTGTGCTGGCGGCTGTCGAGCCAGCTGGCCGCCCTCGGCGAACGCGTGCGCCTGTGGATCGACGACGCCACGGCGCTGCACTGGATGGCGCCCACCGGCTGCGAGGGCGTGAGCGTGGTCGACTGGCTCCAGCCCGCCGCCGTCCGGCAAGCCGTGGCGGCCCCGCCGCCCGATGTGCTGGTCGAGGCCTTCGGCTGCGAGCCGGCGCCCGAACTGATCGCGCGCTTTGCCGAGCCGCAGGCCCCGGGGGGGCCGGGCCGGGCGTGGATCAATCTCGAGTACCTGTCGGCCGAGCCGTACGTCGAACGCCTGCACGGCCTGCCCTCGCCCGTGTTCAAGGGGCCCGGCACGGGATTGACGAAGCGCTTTTTCTATCCGGGCTTCACACCCGCCACGGGAGGGCTGCTGCGGGAGCCCGGCCTGCTGGAGCGACGGGCACGCTTCGACCGCGCGCAATGGCTGGCGGCGCAGCAAATTCCCTGGCGCGATGGCGAACGCCTGGTGTCGCTGTTCTGCTACGAGCCGCCGTCGCTGGCCACCCTGCTCGAGCAGCTGGCGGCCGGTTCGCAGCCCACGCGGCTCCTGGTCACCTCGGGCCGGGCCGCGCATGCGGTCAGGGCGTTCTTTGCCGACAGGAAACAGCCGGATCACGGGGTCTCGGGGCTCGGCGCGCTATCAATTTCATACCTGCCGTATCTCACGCAAGCCGATTTCGATCATCTTCTCTGGGCCTGCGACCTGAATTTCGTGCGCGGCGAGGATTCGCTCGTTCGGGGGCTGTGGGCCGGCGCGCCGCTGGTCTGGCAGATCTACCCGCAGGACGACGACGCGCACCACGTCAAGCTCGGCGCCTGGCTCGACTGGCTGGGCGCCCCGCCGTCGCTGCGGCAGTTCCACCATGCCTGGAACGGGTTCGACAGCAGCCCCCTGCCCGCTCTCGAAACACAGGGCCCATGGCGTGAAACCGTGCTGGCCGCCCGCCAAAAGCTGTGCGCACAAGAGGACTTGGTCACTCAATTGCGGCATCTGGTCGCCGGAAAAAGCTAAAATAGTGGGCTTTGCGGATTTCGGCCCGGATCTACACAGATCCGAGATGCTCTCCGCCAAACCTGCCGCGGGACATGTACCGCGGGGCCAATGAGGCCGGCAAGACACGCCGGCAAGACCTTGCAAACCACATTGCATACGTCGCCCGATGGCTCCGCGCACCGAGCGGCCAACATCCAGAGAACCTGATATGAAAATCGCTCAAGAAATCCGCGCCGGCAACGTCATCATGCACGGCAAGGACCCGATGGTCGTCCTCAAGACCGAATACAGCCGCGGCGGCCGCAACTCCGCCACCGTGCGCATGAAGCTCAAGAGCCTGATCGCCAACTTCAACACCGAAGTGGTCTTCAAGGCCGACGACAAGATCGACCAGATCGTGCTGGACAAGAAGGAGTGCACCTACTCCTACTTCGCCGACCCGATGTACGTCTGCATGGACACCGAGTACAACCAGTACGAAGTCGAAGCCGAGAACATGGGCGACGCCCTCAACTACCTCGAAGACGGCATGCCGGTCGAAGTGGTGTTCTACGACGGCAAGGCCATCTCGGTCGAACTGCCGACCAGCGTCGAGCGCGAAATCACCTGGACCGAGCCGGCCGTCAAGGGCGACACCTCGGGCAAGGTGCTCAAGCCCGCCAAGATCGCCACCGGCTTCGAAGTGCCGGTGCCGCTGTTCGTGTCGCAAGGCGACAAGATCGAAATCGACACCCGCACCGGCGAATACCGCAAGCGCGTCTAAGCCCGCACCCATGCTGGCTGGCCAGCACCCAACGACAAAGGCTCCGCAGGGAGCCTTTTTCCGTTGATGGGCTTACCCTTGCGCCCATGAACACGTCCGCCAGCGTCCGCACCGAGATCGATGGGCCGGTCAGCACCATCGTCATGAGCCGCCCGAAGCAGCGCAACGCCGTCGACCGGCCCATGGCCGACGCGCTGCGCGCCGCCTTCGAGCGCTTCGAAGCCGATCAAAGCCAGCGCGTTGCGGTGCTCTGGGGCGAGCACGGCACCTTCTGCGCCGGCGCCGACCTGGGCGCGGTCGGCGACCCCGCGCGCCGCAACGAACTCGACCCCGAGGGCGGCGGCACGGGCCCGATGGGCCCGACCCGCATGGCGCTTGCCAAGCCCCTGATCGCCGCCATCAGCGGCCATGCGGTGGCCGGCGGCCTGGAACTGGCGCTGCTGGCCGACCTGCGCGTGGCCGAGGAAGATGCCGTGCTCGGCGTGTTCTGCCGGCGCTGGGGCGTGCCGCTGATCGACGGCGGCACGGTGCGGCTGCCGCGCATCGTTGGCATGGGCCGCGCACTCGACCTGATCCTGACCGGACGGCCCGTGAGCGCCCCGGAAGCGCAGGCCATGGGCCTGGTCAACCGCGTGGTGCCGCTCGGCCAGGCCCGCCACGCGGCCGAAGCGCTCGCGCGCGAGATCGCGTCGTTCCCGCAGCAGTGCATGCTGGCGGACCGCCAATCCGCTCATGCCCAATGGAGCCTGCCGCTGGCCGATGCGCTAAGGCAGGAAGGCCGGCTCGGCGTGCCGATCGTCGCGGCCGAAGGCGCGGCCGGTGCCGAACGCTTCGTGCGCGGCGAGGGGCGCCACGGCACCTTCTGAGCCGCGGGGCGCCGCATCCGCGACGCTGCACAATGCTGCAAGTCTTCCTGTCCGATTTCTCCATGAACAACACGCACGACCTTCACGACAAGCGCCTCGCGGACGCCTGGGCCACCCTCAAGGCGCACGCCGAAAAGGGCCTCCCCCTCGATCCCGATCCTTCGCGCCTCGCCTTTGCCGATCCGGAATTCCTGCTGCGCCGCGAAACCCGCGGCATCCGCATGCAGCTCGAGCTGATGAAGCCCGACCTGGAGCAGCGCGCCCACGGCATCGAGAACACCGTGGTGGTGTTCGGCAGCGCGCGCTTTCGCAGCGAGGAAGAAGCAGCCGCGCTGGTCGCGCAGGCCGAAGCCGCCGGCGATGCGGTGGCGGCCGAGCGCTGGCGCCGCCTGGCGCGCAGCTCGCACTACTACGAGAAGGCCCGCGCCTTCGGCAAGCTGGTGGCGGAGTTCAGCAACGGCAAGGAGCCCGAGGACAAGCTCTTTGTCTGCACCGGCGGCGGCCCCGGCATCATGCAGGCGGCCAACCGCGGCGCGCACGAAGGCGGCGGCCTCTCGGTCGGCCTGGCCATCGCGCTGCCGATGGAAGAAGAAGCCAACCCCTACGTCACGCCGGCGCTGAGCTTCAAGTTCCACTACTTCGCGATCCGCAAGATGCATTTCATGATGCGTGCCAAGGCGCTGGTGGCGTTTCCGGGCGGCTTCGGCACGCTGGACGAGCTGTTCGAGGTGATCACGCTGGTGCAGACCCGCAAGTCGAAGCCGGTGCCGATCGTGCTGTTCGGCTCGGCCTACTGGAAGAAGCTGGTCGACTTTGACTTCCTGGTCGAGGAAGGCGTGATCTCGCCGGCCGACGTGAAGCTCTTCGAATACGTCGACGCGCCCGAAGATGCCTGGGATGCGATCAAGCGCTTCTACAAGCTGTAGTCCGGTTCCAGGCTCCGGCGGCATCGCCCCGCCTCCGCGGGGCAGCTAGACCTTCAAGCCCCAGGTCGCCCGCGCCCCCAGCACAACCACGCCGCCCACCACCCAGAAGACGCCCGCGATGCCGATCAGCGCGCCGATCGAGCCGAACAGCATCGGCATGGCCACGCTCGAGGCGTTGATGGTCATGAGGCGCAGGCCCAGCGCCTCGCCGTGCCGCGCATGCGGCGTGATCTGGTGCAGCATGCTCATCACCATCGGCTGCACCGCGCCGAGCGCAAAGCCCAGGATCACCGAGCACAGGCCCATGCTCCAGGCCGAATCGAGCAGCGGATAGACCGCGAACACCAGCGCCGTGACGAGGGTGGAGCTCAGGATCACGCTTCGCTCCGAAGCGCGCGAGGCCACCAGCGGCAGCACCACCCGGATGGCCGCCGCTGCAATGGCGAAGGCGCCGAGGATGGAACCGATCATCGACGCGCTGATGCCGCGGTCATGCCCCAGCACCGGCAGCACGAAGGCATGCACGTCCCAGCTCGACGATTGCAGCCAGTTCACGAACAGCAGGCGGCGGAACATCGGCTCGCGCAGCAGGTCCCAGGCGCGCGTGGGCGCGGCGCCGGCGGCGGGTGCCGCAGGCGGCGGTTCGTGCGCGCCGCGCGCCAGCAGCCAGCAGGCGATGGGGAAAGCCGCCATCACCGCAAAGCAGACCCGGAACGCCAGCATGTCCGCAGGGGCTCGCCCTGCATGGTCGATGAGCATGCCGGCGACGAAAGGGCCGATGAAATTGGCGACCGCGGGCGCTATCGCAAGCCAGCTGAACACGCGCTTGAGCTGCGTGGCGTTGGTCGCGGAGCGGCCCACGTGGCGCTGCAGCGCAATGACGGTCGCGCCGGTGGCGCCGCCGGTCAGCAGCGCCGCGATGCACATCATTGGAAAGGTCGGAAAGGCGAGCACGAGTGCTGCGCCGGCCGAAGCCGCAATGACCGACAGCCACAGCGGCCGCTTGAACCCGTACCGGTCGGCAAAGCGCCCCGCCGGCAGCGCCAGGAACACCTGCGTGAGCGCGAACAGCGCGATCAGCACGCCGACGGCCGCCGCGCTGTAGCCCAGTTGCAGCGCCAGCAGCGGGGTTGCGAGCCGCATGCCGGCCATGGTGGCGTGCAGGCAGACCTGGGCGCCGATCACGCGCAGCAGTTCGGAGCCTTTCACGGGGTGTCGTCGCCCTCGCTGTCTGCGGTGGGAGGCAGCAGCACCTGCGACTGGGCCTCGGGCAGCGCCTCGACCTTGCGCAGCGCCAGACGCATCTGCTTGGCGCGCGTGTCGGCCTTGTCGAGCGTGTCGGAGGCCTTGGCCACCTGCTCCTTGATGCGCGAGACCCATTCGCCATAGCGTTCGAACTCGGTCTTGACCGCGCCCAGCACCTTCCAGACCTCGGAGGCCTGCTGCTCGAGCGCCAGCGTGCGAAAGCCCATGTGCAGGCTGTTGAGCATGGCAAGCAGGGTGGTGGGGCCGGCCAGCGTGACGCGGTGCTGGCGCTGGATGGCGTCCATCAGGCCCGGGCGGCGCAGCACCTCGGCATAGAGGCTTTCGACCGGCAGGAAAAGAATGGCGAAGTCGGTGGTGTGCGGCGCCGCCAGGTAGTTCTCGGCGATCGAGCGGGCCTCCACGCGGATGCGCGCCTCGAGCGCCTTGGCCGCGAGCTCGGCGCCGGGCGCGTCGGCGCGCTCGTGCGCATCGATCAGGCGCTCGTAGTCGTCGCGCGGAAACTTGGCGTCGATCGGCAGCCACACCGGGGCGCCGTCGTCGCCGCGGCCAGGGAAGCGGATCGCGAAGTCCACGCGCTGGCCGCTGCGCGGCTTGGTCTCGATCTGCTTGGCGTACTGCTCGGGCGTGAGCACCTGCTCGAGCAGCGCCTCGAGCTGCACCTCGCCGAACACGCCGCGCGTCTTCACGTTGGTCAGCACGCGCTGCAGGCTGCCGACGCCGACGGCCAGCGTCTGCATCTCGCCCAGGCCCTTGTGCACCTGCTCGAGCCGGTCGGCCACCTGCTTGAAGCTCTCGCCGAGGCGGGCTTCGAGCGTGCTCTGCAGCTTCTCGTCGACGGTCTTGCGCATCTCATCGAGCTTGGCGGTGTTGCTCTGCTGCAGCTGCGCGAGCTGCGCTTCCATGGTCGCGCGCACTTCCGACAGGCGGCGCGCATTGGATTCGCTCAGGCCCTGGAGCTGGGTGTTGAGCGTGTCGGCCAGGGTTTTCTGCAGCGAGGCGAGCTGCAGCGAGAAGGCATCGAGCTGGGCGTTCTGCGTGCGGGTGGCTTCGGCGCCCTGCTGCACCAGCGCCTGCTGGAAGGTGGCGAAGGCCTGCGCGGTCTCCTGCCGCGCGCCGCGCGAGCTTTCGCCGATCTCGTGGCGCAGTTCGCGCTCGGTGCGTTCGTTGGCGGTGCCCATGGCGGACAGCACGGAGAGCAGTTCGCTGTGGTCGGGCGCCGGCTGGCGGCGTGCCAGCAGCCAGACCGCGAGCACCAGCTGGACCACCGCAAGGGCGGCCAGCAGAAGAAGAATCAGGGAAGTGTCCAAGGTGGCGATGAGGGTCCGTGTTTATTTACTTGGCAGCGGGCGGAACGGGCGTGACGGGCGTCAGTGCCCCCTTGCCGCCGAACCAGGCGATGAGGTTGTCGGCCGCGAGATCGGCCATGGCGCGGCGCGTGGGCACGGTGGCGCTCGCGATGTGCGGCGTCAGCACCACGTTGGGCACGGTCAGCAGGTCGGGGTGGACCTTGGGTTCGCCCTCGAACACGTCGAGCCCCGCCGCGGCAATGCGCTTCTCACGCAGCGCCACGGCCAGCGCCGCGTCGTCGACGATGCCGCCGCGCGCGATGTTCACCAGCGTGGCGGTCGGCTTCATCAGCGCGATCTCGGCCGCGCCGATGGTGTGGTGCGACGCCGGCGAGTACGGCACCACCAGCACCACGTGGTCCGCCGTCTTGAGCAGCTCTTCCTTGCTCAGGTAGCTGGCCTTGCATTCGGCCTCCAGCGCCGCGTCGAGCCGCGAGCGGTTGTGGTAGACCACCTTCATGCCGAAGCCGTGCGCGCCGCGCTTGGCAATGCCCTGCCCGATGCGGCCCATGCCGATGATGCCGAGCGTGGCGCCGTGGATGTCGGAGCCCGCGAACATGTCGAAGCTCCACTTCTGCCACTTGCCCGCGCGCAGGAAGTGTTCGCTCTCGGTGATGCGGCGGGCCGTGGCCATGAGCAGCGCAAAGCCGAAGTCGGCCGTGGTCTCGGTGAGCACGTCGGGTGCGTTGGTGCCGAGCACGCCGTGCGCGGCCATGGCGTCGACGTCGAAGTTGTTGTAGCCCACGGCCATGTTGGCGCAGATCTTCAGGTCGGGGCAGGCGTCGAGCACCGCGGTGTCGATGCGCTCGCTGCCGGTGGTGAACGCACCCTGCTTGCCTTGCAGCCTGGCGATCAGCTGCTCCTTGCTCCAGCTCTCGTCGGCCTGGTTGGACTCGACCTCGAAATGCTGCGAGAGGCGCTCGATGGTCTCGGGAAAGATCGCGCGTGCGACCAGGATCTTGGGCTTGCTCATGATGTCTGCTCTCAACGGAAGAAGATGAAGGTGGAAAGGACGAACAGCGGAATCAGCACGACCACGGACCAGCCCATGTATCCGAAGAAGCTCGGCATGCGCACGCCGCGGCTTTCGGCAATGGCCTTGACCATGAGGTTGGGCGCGTTGCCGATGTAGCTGTTGGCGCCCATGAACACGGAGCCGGCCGAAACTGCGGCCAGCGTGGTGGCGTAGGTGGTCATGAGCGTGGCCGGATCGCCGCCTGCGGTGTTGAAGAACACGAGGTAGGTCGGCGCGTTGTCCAGGAACGAGCTCAGGATGCCGGAGGCCCAGAAATACATGGCCGGATCGGGCTGGCCGTCGGGCCTCGTCACCGCTGCGATCACGGGCGCGAACGCCCCGTGCGCGCCGGCCTTGAGCATCGCGATCACCGGGATGATGGTCAGGAAGATGCCCGCGAACAGCTTGGCCACCTCGGCCATCGGACCCCATTCGAACTGGTTGTCGGCATGCACCTTGGCCGCGGTGGTCTTGAACGAGACGAGCGTGATGGCGATGAGCCCGGCGTCGCGCACCAGCCCCGGCAGCCCGACGTGCGTGCCGAACACCTCGAAGCCGACGGGCGATTTCCAGACGCCGGAAAGCAGCACGAAGAAGACGATTCCGCCCAGCAGCCAGAAGTTGGCGGCGCCGTCGAAGCCGACGCGCCGGGTGTCCGGCGTCGGGTCGAATGGCAGCACGCCTTCCTTGCGGTAGAGGTGGCGGTCGATGACGTAGAACAGCGCCAGCAGCATGCCGACGAGGAACAGCGTGTTGGGCAGGATGTTGCGCGCCGTCCAGAAGAAATCGACGCCTTTCAGGAAGCCGAGGAACAGCGGCGGGTCGCCGAGCGGCGTGAGCGAGCCGCCCGCATTCGAGACGATGAAGATGAAGAACACCACCACGTGCGCCTTGCTCACGCGGTTGTCGTTGGCGCGGATCAACGGGCGAATCAAGAGCATCGACGCGCCCGTGGTTCCCATGAGGCTCGCGAGCACTGCGCCAATCGCAAGGATGGCCGTGTTGAGGCCGGGCGCGCCGTGCAGGTTGCCGCGGATGTGGATGCCGCCCGCCACCGTGAACAGCGCCGTGAGCAGGATGATGAAGGGGATGTATTCCTCCACCAGCGCGTGCACGAACTGGGAGCCGGCCAGCGGCGCGCCATGGATCGCGGCAAAGGGAAGCAGGAACGCCAGCGCCCAGGCGGCGGAGATCTTGCCGTAGTGGTGGTGCCAGACCGACGGGGCCAGCAGCGGCATCAGCGCAATCGACAGCAGGATGCCCGCGAACGGAACACCCCAGAGCGCCGACAGCTTGCTGCCGTCGAGCTCGGCCGCCATGGCCAGCGCGGGGAACATCATCGGCAGCGCTGCGGCTGCCGCAAGGCGGATTGTTTTTTTCATCGGGGCCGTACCGTACCAGACGCGCGTCAGGCCGGCGGCTGCTCGATCTCGAACACCTGGCGCAGGTAGGCCAGGTATTTTTCGTCCTCGCACATGTTCTTGGAAGGCGTGTCCGACAGCTTGGCCACCGGCTGGCCGTTGCAGTTGATCATCTTGATGACGATCTGCAGCGGCTCGTAGCCGAGGTCGTTGGTGAGGTTGGTGCCGATGCCGAACGCCAGCTGGCAGCGGCCGCGGAACTGCTGGTAGAGCTCGACGGTGCGCGGCACCGTGAGGCTGTCGCTGAAGATCAGCGTCTTGGTGCGCGGATCGACCCGGTTGGCGATGTAGTGCGCCAGCATGCGCTCGCCCCACTGGAACGGATCGCCGCTGTCATGGCGCGCACCGTCGAACAGCTTGCAGAAGTACAGGTCGAAGTCGCGCAGGAAGGCGCTCATGCCGTAGACGTCGGACAGCGCAATGCCCAGGTCGCCGCGGTATTCGCGGGCCCAGCTCTCGAAGCCGAAGATCTGGCTGTCGCGCAGCCGCGGGCCGAGCCCCTGGCAGGCCTGAAGGTATTCGTGCGCCATGGTGCCGAGCGGAATCAGGCCGAGCTTCATCGCATAGAGCACGTTGCTGGTGCCCGCGAGCTGGGGCAGCCGCGCACCGGGCTCGGCCTGCGCCGGCGGCGAGGTGACGGCACCGAGCCTGGCGGTCAGCGTGCGCAGCACCTCTTCATGCCAGTCCTTGGAAAAGCGGCGGCGCGTGCCGTAGTCGGCAATCTTGAGGTCCGACAGGCCGGCATCCTGCAGCTGCCCGATCTTGGTCTCCAGGCGCCGCCGGCCTTCCTCGAGGTCGGGCTTCTTCTGCGTGTTGCGGAAGTAGACCTCGTTCACGATGGCCAGCACCGGAATCTCGAACAGGATGGTGTGCAGCCACGGCCCCTTGATGCGGATCTCGAGCTCGCCCGAGGGCTGGGGCGTGATGGAGATGTACTTTTCGTTGAGCCGGAACAGGCCCAGGAAGTCGACGAAGTCGCTCTTGATGAAGCGCATCGAGCGCAGGTAGGCCAGCTCGGCGTCCCGGAACTGCAGCGAGCAGAGGCTTCGCACCTCTTCGCGGATCTGCCCCGCGAACTGCGCCAGGTCGATGCCGGGGTTGCGGCACTTGAACCGGTACTCGACCTGGGCGCCCGGGAAGTGATGCAGCACGACCTGCATCATGGTGAACTTGTAGAGGTCGGTGTCGAGCAGGCTGTGAATGATCATGGTGCGGCGCGCGTTGTCCCAAGCTTTTCGGCGTGCGTTCGATTATCACGGGCGCCGTCGGCTTGTGCCTACGGCGCCAGCACTGGGCGTCCTACCGCCAGGGTGAATGGCCCCCGCGACAGTGCGTTCACGGCAGCCGGGGAGCTCGCCGAATCCATCTTTTCAAGGAGATTCGCATGAACAAGGACACCATTGCAGGCAACTGGAAACAGCTCAAGGGCAAGGTCAAGGAGCAATGGGGCAAGTTGACCGACGATGACTTCGACGTGATCGCCGGCAAGCGCGACCAGCTGCTGGGCCGCATCCAGGAACGCCACGGCATCAGCCGCGACGAGGCCGAAAAACAGGTCCGGGACTGGGAAACGCGCGACGGCCGCACGCCGGAAGCGCTCTGGTACGAGAAGTACTGAGCTCCCGATTCCTCTCTGAACAGCAAAGGAAGAACACCATGAAAAAGCACCTGCTCATGCTCGCTCTTGCATCCACCTGCTTCATGGCCACCCAGGCGGGCGCCATGACCAAGGACGAATACAAGGCGGCCAAGGAAAAGATCGAAGCCGACTACAAGTCCGCCAAGGCCCAGTGCGACGCGATGAAGGACAACGCGAAGGACGTCTGCCAGAAGGAAGCCAAGGGCACGGAAGACGTGGCGAAGGCCGAACTCGAACAGCAATACAAGCCGAGCGACGCCCATGCCCGCAAGGTGGCCGAGGAGAAGGTCAAGGCCACGTACGAAGTCGCCAAGGAAAAATGCGACGACCAGTCCGGCGACGCCAAGGCTGCCTGCGTGAAGCAGGCCAAGGCCGACGAGGCCCAGGGCAAGGCCGAGATCAAGGCCATGAAGAAGACGAAGACGGCCATGTAGCCGCGGCCCGGTCCGCACGGCAAAAAAGGCGCCCTCCTCGGGCGCTTTTTTGTGATCAGGCCTTCAGCGAATCGACCACGCGCTGCAGCGCCTCGGGAAGCGGCACCGGCCGCTGCGTGGCCCGGTCCACATACACGTGCACGAAGTGGCCCTGCGCGGCTGCGCTGTCCGAGCCTTGCGCAAAGAGCGCGATCTCGTAGCGCACGCTCGACCGTCCGGCCTGGGCCACGCGGATGCCGGCCTCCACGGTCTGGGGAAAGGCGATCGGGGCGAAATAGTTGCACTGCGTCTCGACCACGAAGCCGATGGTCTGCCCCTCATGGATGTCGAGCGCGCCGCGTTCGATCAGCAGCGCATTCACCGCCGTGTCGAACCAGCTGTAGTAGACGACGTTGTTGACATGGCCGTACATGTCGTTGTCGGCCCAGCGCGTGGGAATGCTGCGGAACGCGCGGTAGCTGCTTCGGGAATGCGGCGTGGGTTTGGGGGCGGAGCTCATCGCGCGGCATTTTGCCAGCGGCGCCAATAGTCGAAGGCCACCCTGAAGGTGCCCAGCTGCACCTGCACCGTTTCGGCGATGTCGCTCGCGTAGCCGCCGGCCATCGCGAAGGCCAGCGGAATGCGGCGCTGCCAGGCCCAGTCGAACACCCGCCGGTCGCGCGCCTCCAGGCCGTCGAATGTCAGCTTGAGCCGGCCGAGCCGGTCGCGCTCGAAGGGGTCGGCGCCCGCCAGGTAGATCACCAGGCCCGGCGAGAAGCGCCGCTCCAGTTCGTCGAGCGCGTGCTCGAGCGCGGTGAGGTAGTCGGCATCGCCGCAGCCGTCGGGCAGCTCGACGTCCAGGTCGCTCGCCTCCTTGCGGAACGGAAAGTTCTTCTGCCCGTGCAGCGACAGCGTGAAGACGCTCGGGTCGCTGCGGAAGATGCTGGCCGTGCCGTTGCCCTGGTGCACGTCCAGGTCGATCACCGCGACCTTGAGCTGCCGGCCGCCGCGGCCGTGCTCCGCCTGCATCAGCCGCGCGGCCACGGCGGCGTCGTTGAAGACGCAGAATCCGCCGCCCTTGTCGGCGTAGGCGTGGTGCGTGCCGCCCGCCATGTTGGCCGCCACGCCGCCCGCGAACGCCGCGCGGCAGGCCGCGATGGTCGCCCCGGTGGACCGGCGCGAGCGCTCGACCATCGCCTCGCTCCAGGGGAAGCCGATCTCCCGCATGGCCTGCGGGCTCACGCTGCCGTCGCTGATGGCGGCAATCCACTGCGGGGTGTGGGCCAGCGCCAGCTCGCCGTCGGTGGCACGCGGGGCCTGGTCCATGTCCACCGCCGGCAGGTGCTCCAGCAGGCGGTCTCGCAGCAGGGCATAGCGGGACATCGGGAAGCGGTGGCCCGGAGGCAGGGGCAGGACGAACTGGCCGGAATAGAACGCGCGCATGGCCCGCATTCTGGAGGCCGGAGCGAATTTAGAAAGTGTGTTCTAAATTGCTGCAAAGCAGCAAAACCCCCTTGATCGCAAAGCTGTGCTGCCTATACTTGAGGTCATGCTGCACCGCAACATAGAACATGGACGACGAGGCAGCGCAACGTGAACCGACCACCCTTCATCCTTACCGGAGATTCCCAAATGGCCCTGACCGCTGACCAAATCCTCGCCGCCCAAAAAGCAAACCTCGAAACCCTGTTCGGCCTGACCACCAAGGCCTTCGAAGGCGTCGAGAAGCTCGTCGAACTGAACGTGACCGCCTCCAAGGCTGCGCTGAGCGAAGCTCAGAGCACCGCCCAAGCCGCCCTGAACGTCAAGGACGCACAAGAGCTGCTGACGCTGCAAGCGAGCCTGTTCCAGCCCCTGGCCGAAAAGACCGCTGCCTACAGCCGTCACCTCTATGACATCGCCCAGGGCACCGGCGCCGAGTTCACCAAGGCTTTCGAAGCCAAGGCTGCTGAAGCCCAGCAAACCTTTGTCGGCCTGGTCGACAGCGCTTCCAAGAATGCACCCGCCGGCTCGGAAACCGCCGTTGCCGTGCTGAAGAGCGCCGTGGCTGCCGCCAACAACGCTTTCGAATCGGTCCAGAAGGCCGTCAAGCAAGCGTCGGACGTTGCCGAAGCCAACTTCAACGCCGTGTCGACGCAAGCCGTTGCCGCCGCCAAGACCGCGACCACCTCGCGCAAGCGCTAAGCTGCCGACCACCACCAGTTGTCTCCTTGGGTCCTCACGGATCCAATTCAAGCCTCGTCTTCGGACGGGGCTTTTTTTTGTCCCGCAGCCGTCTTCGATAATGCCGGTCTCATTTCAGGAGACTCTCAATGCAGATCGACGGCAAGGTTTTTATCGTGACCGGTGGCGCCTCGGGCCTCGGCGAAGGCACGGCGCGCATGCTGGCTGCCAATGGCGGCAAGGTGGTGATCGCCGACATGCAGGCCGACAAGGGTGAAGCCGTCGCCAAGGACATCGGCGGCGTGTTCGTCAAGTGCGACGTGAGCCAGGAGGCCGACGGCCAGGCGGCGGTGGCCGCGGCGCAGAAGCTCGGCAAGCTGGTGGGCCTGGTCAACTGCGCGGGCATCGCGCCGGCCGAAAAGACCGTGGGCAAGAACGGCCCGCATGCGCTGGCGGTGTTCAGCAAGACCATCACGGTCAACCTGATCGGCAGCTTCAACATGATCCGCCTCGCGGCCGACGCCATGAGCCGGAACGAGCCCGAAGCCACGGGCGAGCGCGGCGTGCTGATTTCCACCGCATCCGTGGCGGCCTACGACGGCCAGATCGGCCAGGCCGCCTACAGCGCCTCCAAGGGCGGCGTGGTCGGCATGACCCTGCCGATCGCGCGCGACCTGGCACGCAACGGCATCCGCAACATGACCATCGCGCCCGGCATCTTCGGCACGCCCATGCTCTTCGGCATGCCGCAGGAGGTGCAGGACGCGCTGGCCGCCAGCGTGCCCTTCCCATCCCGCCTGGGCACGCCGGAGGACTACGCCAAGCTCGCCAAGCACATCATCGAGAACGACATGCTCAACGGCGAGGTGATTCGTCTCGACGGAGCGATTCGGCTTCCGCCCCGG
Source organism: Variovorax sp. V116 (assembly GCF_041154435.1). Classification (NCBI taxonomy): domain Bacteria; kingdom Pseudomonadati; phylum Pseudomonadota; class Betaproteobacteria; order Burkholderiales; family Comamonadaceae; genus Variovorax; species Variovorax sp. V116. Next base: position 1,927,707 of record NZ_AP028661.1, on the reverse strand, counting down.
TGAGCGGCGGCACCGCCGTGCTGCCGGTGCGGTCCAGCCGCTCGTACTGGGCGATCACCTGGGCGCCCAGCAGCACGAGCGTGGCGGCGATCTCCAGGCTCAGCAGCACCACGATGGCCGTGGTGAGCGAGCCGTAGACCACATTGACCTGCGACAGCGTCGAAAAGTACCAGATCAGCACGCGCCGCGTGGCCTCCCACAGCAGCGCGGCGGTCACGCCTCCCAGCAGCGCATGGCGCAGCGACATGCGGCCGGCCGGCATCACGAGGTAGAGCGAGGTCAGCATGAAGATCTCGCCGCCCAGCCCCAAGAGGTAGAGCAGCAGGCCCGAGACGCCCGACAGCGACCAGTTGCGCCCGAACAGGTCGACGCTCTCCTGGCCCACCAGCTGCAGCGCGCCCGACACCAGCGTGACCAGCAGCAGCCCCACGCACAGGAACAGGATGTAGAGATAGGGCATGACCGCCGACACCAGGAAATGGCGCCGGTGGTCCGCCTTGCGGTGATGGAAGATCACCGCCATGGCGCTCTCCAGCACGCTGAAGGCCAGCGAGCTGAAGAAGATCATGGTCACGAACAGCACCGGCCCCATCACGTCGCGGTGCTGGAGGAAGTTCGACAGCTCCGCCACGATCGCCTTCGACTGCCCCGGCAGCAGCCATTCGAGGTACCGGCCGATGGTGCGCAGCAGCTCGGCCTGCTCGATCAGGTGGGACATCGCGATCACGCTCACGATCAGGAGCGGCACGATGGAAAGCAGCGCGTAGTAGGCCACGGCGCCCGCGAGCAGCAAGCCCTGGTTGGCGCGGAAAGCCTTGAGCGCATCCCAGACGAAGCGCAGGGGATGGCGCAGCAGCGGCGCGACGTGGTGCAATGGGTGGGGCGTCTTCATCCGTGGGTTCCAGCTGCGGGCAGTATGGCCTTCGCGCGCGGGCGTTCGAAGGCTTGCGTATGATTTGCCGCTCTTCGCCTACATGACCATCCCCGCTTCATTCATCCAGGAACTCATCGCGCGCGCCGACGTGGTGGAAATCGTCGGGCGCTACGTGCAGCTCAAGAAGGCCGGCGCCAACTTCATGGGCCTGTGCCCGTTCCACGGCGAGAAGTCGCCCTCCTTCTCGGTCAGCCCCACCAAGCAGTTCTATCACTGCTTCGGCTGCGGGGTCCACGGCAACGCCATCGGCTTTCTCATGGAACACGCGGGCATGGGCTTCGTCGAGGCGGTGCACGACCTTGCCGGCCAATACGGCCTGCAGGTGCCCGAGGACGATGCCTCTCCGGCGGAACGCGCCCGCGCCGCCAGCCAGCGCCAGAAGCAGGCCACGCTGACCGACGTGCTCGAAAAAGCCGGCGAGGCCTACCGCAAGGCCCTGCGGCAGGCACCGGGCGCCATCGAATACTTGAAGGGCCGCGGCGTCTCGGGCGAAGTGGCCCGGCAGTTCGGCATCGGCTATGCGCCCGCCGGCTGGCGCACGCTTGCCAGCGTGTTTCCCGACTACGACGACCCGCTGCTGGCCGAAAGCGGCCTGGTGATCGTCAACGCCGAAGACGGCGCCGAAGACGCCAAGCGCTACGACCGCTTTCGCGACCGCGTGATGTTCCCGATCCGCAACGTGAAGGGCGAATGCATCGGTTTCGGCGGCCGGGTGCTCGGCGACGAAAAGCCCAAGTACCTCAATTCGCCCGAGACGCCCGTGTTCAGCAAGGGGCGCGAGCTCTACGGACTGTACGAGGCCCGCGCCGCCTTCCGCGAGCGCGGCTTCGCCCTGGTGACCGAGGGCTACATGGACGTGGTCGCGCTGGCCCAGCTCGGCTTTCCCAATGCCGTGGCCACGCTCGGCACGGCCTGCACCACGGAGCACGTGCAAAAACTCTTCCGGTTCACCGAATCGGTGGTGTTCAGCTTCGACGGCGACGCCGCCGGCCGCCGCGCCGCGCGCAAGGCGCTCGACGGCGCCCTGCCCTATGCCACCGACGTGCGCAGCATCAAGTTCCTGTTCCTGCCCGCCGAGCACGACCCCGACAGCTTCATCCGCGAGTTCGGCGCCGATGCGTTCGCGCGCTTCATCCAGGAAGCCACGCCGCTGTCGCGCTTCATGCTCGAGGCCGCGCGCGAAGGCTGCGACCTGACCACCGCAGAAGGCCGCGCCCACATGACGAGCAATGTGCGCCCGCTCTGGAGCGCCATGCCCGACGGCGCGCTCAAGCGCCAGCTGCTGAGCGAGATCGCCGCGCTGGTGCAGCTCGACGCCGCGGCGCTCTCCGAACTCTGGGCCTCCACGCCAGGTCCGCGCAGGCCGGCTGCGGCGCCAAACCAGCGCCAGAGCGAGCCGGGCCACGAGAGCGACTACCCCGACATGCCGCCGCCGGCCGAATACGAACCGCCGCGCTATGAAAACGATAGCAAGCCGCGCAAATTCACCAAGGGCAAGCGCTGGAGCGGCAAATTCGAGGCGCCGATCGAGCCGCTGCGCGGCCGGGGCAAGCCGCCGAGCCGGCCGGACGTGGCGGCGCGGCTGCTGCTGTCGAACATGGCGCAATGGGACGCGCTGTCGCACGAGCTCCACGTGATGCTGTGCGACCTGCCGGGCCCGCATGGGGCGCTTTTCACCTGGCTCGACAGCCAGCTGCACGAGCACGGCGTGCAGCCGTGGGCGGCGCTCCGCGAAGGCATGCGCGGGCTCGATTTCGAGGCGCTGGCCGAGCGCCTCATGAGCGTTTCCGAGAGCGCCCCGGTCCCCGAGGGCGAGGAAGAGCAGCACCTGGCCGATGCCGCCAAGGAGCTCGCGAGCGTGCTCGACTTCATGCTCGACGACCGGCTCAAGGCCCAGCAGAGCGAGGCCATTGCCGCGGTCGGAAAGGACCCGAAGGCGCTCGAACGCTACAAGGCGCTGGAGGCCAGGCGGCTCGAATTGCGCAACCGATTGAACCCGCGCGGTGCAGAAACTGCTTGAAATTTGCGCAATAGGCTATAATGTAAGGCTTCGCAACTGGCGAAATTAGGCAAGAGCGACAGCAGCACCTCCGGGCCGACCCCTAGCGCAACGCACTCCCACGGAAAGAATCCGTCGGAAAGGGTCAATAACCGCAAGGACTGCACACCAAATGTTCGCCCGACATCTTGCCTGACGAGGAATTTCTTCCTCTTTCCCAATTGTTCCGTCCGTGCCTGTGCCCGGACCGTGGTGGCGCTGCCGTGTGGCGGTGCGCCTGTGATTCCGCTTGGTCCATCTTGCTGTAACGAGGTCGTATGCCCAGTTCAAAGAAGCCTGCTCCTTCACTCGCCAAAAGCGCCGCCGCGAAGTCTGTCGCAGAAAAACCGTTGAAAGCTGGCGTTATGCCGGCAACTAAGTCGGGTGCCGCCGCTTCCAAATCGGCAGCCGCAACGAAAGTGAAAACCGTGCCCACGAAATCGACCTCCATCGACGATCCGAAAAAAGCTGCCGCCAAGGCAGTTGCCGCCCCCGCCGCCAAGAAAGTAGGCCGCCCGCCCAAGGCCGCCGGCGCTGCCGCGCCCGCCACCGGCGCCAAGCGCGGCCGCAAGCCCAAGGCCGGCAACGAAGCGCCCGAAAGCGACGTCGACCTGTCGGACATCGAGGAAGACCTGGCCGGCGACGAGCCCGCAACCGCCACGACCACCGAGGAAAAGGTCAAGCCGCTGCGCATGAAGATCAGCAAGGCGAAGGAACGCGCCTTGATGAAGGAGTTCGGCCTGGACGAGACCGTGCTCTCCGAGGAAGACCTGGCCAAGCGCCGCTCGCGCCTGAAGACGCTGATCACGCTCGGCAAGACCCGCGGCTACCTCACGCACGGCGAAATCTCCGACCACCTGCCCGACAAGCTGGTCGACGCCGAGACCATGGAAGTCGTGGTCACCATGCTCAACGACATGGGCGTGGCGGTGTACGAGCAAACGCCCGACGCCGAGACCCTGCTGCTGAACAACACCGCGCCCACCGCCACCACGGTGGAAGAAGCCGAGGAAGAAGCCGAAGCGGCCCTGTCCACGGTGGACAGCGAATTCGGCCGCACGACCGACCCGGTGCGCATGTACATGCGCGAAATGGGCACGGTCGAGCTGCTCACGCGCGAAGGCGAAATCGAAATCGCCAAGCGCATCGAAGGCGGCCTGATGGCCATGATGGAAGCCATCTCGGCCTCCCCCGCCACCATCGCCGAGATCCTGCGCCTGGCCGCCGACATCCGTGAAGGCAAGGTCGTCATCTCCACCGTGGTGGACGGCTTCTCGAACCCCAACGAAGCCGACGACTACGTGGCCGAGGAAGACTTCGACGAGTTCGACGAGGAAGACGACGACGACGGCAAGGGCGGCTCCAAGGCCCTCACCAAGAAGCTCGAGGAACTCAAGCGCGATGCGCTCGAGCGCTTCGACCGCATTGCCTCGATGTTCGAGAAGGTCCACAAGATCTACGACAAGGAAGGCTACGGCACGCCCGCGTACGAGAAGGCCCAGCAGGCCCTGTCGGACGAGCTCATGACCATCCGCTTCACGGCCAAGACCATCGAGAAGCTGTGCGACCTGGTTCGCACGCAGGTGGACGACGTGCGCAAGAAGGAGCGCGAGCTGCGCCGCATCATCGTGGACAAGTGCGGCTTCCCGCAGGACGAGTTCATCCGCGATTTCTCGGGCTACGACAAGAACGGCAACCGCGTGCCCTCGAACCTGCTGAACCAGAAGTGGGTCGAGAAGCAGGCCGCGGCCGGCAAGCCCTGGAGCGCCGTGCTCGCGCGCAACATTCCGCCGGTGCAGGAACTGCAGCAGAAGCTCGCCGACATCCAGTCGCGCGTGGTGGTGCCGCTCACCCAGCTCAAGGAAATCAACAAGCGCATGAACGAGGGCGAATCGTCCTCGCGCGATGCCAAGAAGGAAATGATCGAGGCCAACCTGCGCCTCGTGATCTCCATCGCCAAGAAGTACACCAACCGCGGCCTGCAGTTCCTGGACCTGATCCAGGAAGGCAACATCGGCCTGATGAAGGCGGTCGACAAGTTCGAATACCGCCGCGGCTACAAGTTCTCGACCTACGCCACGTGGTGGATCCGCCAGGCCATCACGCGCTCGATCGCGGACCAGGCGCGCACCATCCGCATCCCGGTGCACATGATCGAGACGATCAACAAGATGAACCGCATCTCGCGCCAGCATCTGCAGGAGTTCGGCTTCGAGCCCGACGCCGGCATCCTGGCTGCCAAGATGGAGATCCCGGAAGACAAGATCCGCAAGATCATGAAGATCGCGAAGGAGCCGATCTCGATGGAAACCCCCATCGGCGACGACGACGATTCGCACCTGGGCGACTTCATCGAGGACAGCAGCAACACGGCCCCGATCGAGGCCGCGATGCAGGCGGGCCTGCGCGACGTGGTCAAGGACATCCTCGACAGCCTCACGCCGCGCGAAGCCAAGGTGCTGCGCATGCGCTTCGGCATCGAGATGTCGACGGACCACACGCTGGAAGAAGTCGGCAAGCAGTTCGACGTGACGCGCGAGCGCATCCGCCAGATCGAGGCGAAGGCCCTGCGCAAGCTCAAGCATCCCTCGCGTTCGGACAAACTGCGCAGCTTCATCGATACTCTGTAATCCGGGTTCCCTGAAGCCACAAGCGCCCGCAGCGCCCCGTCATACGGGCGGCGGGCGCTCTCTTTTGTGCAACGCAAACAAGAAGAATGGAGCAATTGCCATGAATCCCGATGCAGACAAACTCTGGCAGGCCCCGCGCTGGGCACTGGCCGTGCTGCTCGCGGTGCTGGGCATGCTGGGCCCCTTCTCCATCGACACCTACATCCCGGCCTTCTCTGGCATTGCGCGCTCCATCGGCGCCACGCCGGCCGAGATGCAGCAGACACTTTCGGCCTACCTGTTCGGCTTTGCCTTCATGAACCTGTTCCATGGCGCGCTGTCGGACAGCTTTGGCCGGCGGCCGGTGGTGCTGTGGGGGCTCGCGGTGTTCACGCTCGCCTCGCTGGGCTGCGCGCTGTCGCAGAACATCGCGCAGCTGGTGCTGTTCCGCGGGCTGCAGGGCCTGTCGACCGGCGCGGGCATCGTGGTGTCGCGCGCCGTGATCCGCGACATGTTCCCGCCGGCCGAGGCGCAGCGCGTGATGAGCCAGGTGACGATCTACTTCGGGGTGGCGCCGGCCATTGCGCCGATCATCGGCGGCTTCCTGTTCGTGCATGCGGGCTGGCACGCGGTGTTCTGGTTCCTGGTGGCGGTCGGCGTGGTTCTGTTCGCGGCCAACTACAAGCTGCTGCCCGAGACGCTGCACCAGAGCCAGCGCCAGTCCTTCCACGTGCGGCACCTGCTGCGCGGCTACTGGGACCTGTGTTCCGATCCGCGCTTCCTGCTGCTCGCGCTCGCGAGCGGCGTGCCGTTCAACGGCATGTTCCTCTACGTGCTGGCCGCGCCCGCCTTCCTGGGCGACCACCTCTCGCTGCAGCCGCAGCAGTTCTTCTGGTTCTTCCTGCTGACCATCGGCGGCATCATGCTGGGCGCGCGCGCCAGCGGCCGCATGGCGGGCAAGGTGACGCCCAAGCGGCAGATCCGCGACGGCTTCCTGATCATGCTGGTCACCTCGGTGGTCAACGTGGCGGCCAATTTTTTCTTCGATGCGCACGTGGCATGGGCGCTGTGGCCGCTGGCGGTGTTCGCCTTCGGCTGGGCGCTGATGGTGCCGGTGGTCACGCTGCTGGTGCTCGACCTGCACCCCGAGCGCCGCGGCATGGCCTCGTCGCTGCAGGCCGTGATCGGCTCGACCGCCAACGGCCTGGTGGCCGGCGCGATCGCGCCGCTGGTGATGCATTCCACACTGGCGCTTGCCGTCACCTCCATGCTGATGCTGGGCATCGGCCTGGTCGCCTGGGTCTGGCTGCACGGCCGCTGGCCCGAGATCGGACGAAGCCTCGCCAACGAAACCTGAAAGAGCGATACCCGCATGCGGACCTCCCCGTTCCTGACCTACGCGCGCGCCTGGTTGCCGGGCCGCACCACCGTCGACATGCGCGAGAGGCTGCGCGCGGTCTGCGGGGCCGCCATCGGCCTGCTCGTCACGGCCGTGCTGTGCCGCTGGCTGGCCGAGCCGCTGGGCAGCAGCGTCTGGCTGATCGCGCCGCTGGGGGCCAGCGCCGTGCTGGTGTTCGCGGTGCCCGCGAGTCCGCTGGCGCAGCCCTGGTCGGTGATCGGCGGCAACACGCTGTCGGCGATGGTCGGCATCGCCAGCGTGAGCTGGATCCCCGACCCGGCGCTGAGCGCCGCGGTGGCGGTGGCCGCCGCCATCGGCGTGATGTTCTTCGCACGCTGCCTGCATCCGCCGGGCGGCGCGGCGGCGCTGCTCGCGGTGCTCACGCACACCACGCACTTCTCGTCCGCCCTCTTTCCGTTCTTCACCAATTCGCTGCTGCTGGTGCTGGCGGGCGTGGCCTACAACTCGCTCACGGGCAGGCGCTATCCGCATGTGCAGGTCGCGCAGCCGCCGCGCACCGATGCGCGCTTCAGCCAGGCCGACATCGATGCGGTGCTGGCGCGCTACAACCAGGTGCTGGACATCAGCCGCGACGACCTCGAATCGCTGATCCAGCAGACCGAGCTCGAGTCGTACAAGCGCCGGCTCGGCACCCTGCACTGCGGCGACATCATGTCGCGCGACCCGGTGTCGGTGGAGTTCGGCACGCCGCTGCAGGAGGCCTGGATGCTGATGAACCAGCGCCGCATCAAGGCGCTGCCGGTCACCGACCGCACGCGCCGCGTGGTCGGCATCGTGACGCAGGCCGACTTCTTCCGCCAGCTCGACCTGGAGCACCACGAAGGCATTGCCGGCCGCCTGCGCGACCTGATCCGCGCCACGCGCACCGTGGTGTCGAACAAGCCGGAGGTGGTGGGCCAGATCATGACGCGCCAGGTGCGCGTGGCCAGCGCGGACCGCCCGGTGGTCGACCTGGTGCCGCTGTTCTCCGAGGGCGGCCACCACCATATCCCCATCATCGACCATGAAAAGCGGCTCACCGGCATGATCACGCAGTCGGATTTCGTGCGCGCCCTCTACCGTGCCGTGCGGCCGGAGAACTGAAACTTTTCAAGGAGCGTGCATGGCGTGGATCGTTTTGCTGGTGGCGGGGCTGCTCGAAATGGGCTGGGCCATCGGGCTCAAGTACACCGAAGGATTCACCAGGTTCTGGCCTTCCGTCGGCACTGCGATCTCGATGGTGCTCAGCGTGGTGCTGCTGGGCTGGGCGATGCGCTCGCTGCCCGTGGGCACGGCCTACGCGGTGTGGACCGGCATCGGTGCCGTGGGCACGGTGATCCTGGGCATCGTGCTGTTCCATGAGCCCGCCAACGCCGCGCGCCTCATCTGCGTGGGCCTGATCGTCGCGGGCATCCTCGGGCTCAAATTCACGAGCGCTGCCTGAATCGGTGCTTCACTCCAGCACCACGTTCGCCTTCTTCACCAGCGCCGCATAGCGCGCCGCCTCGCTGCGGAAGTAGCTCGCGGCCTGCTCGGGCGAGGTGGGCTTGATGATGTTGCCCTGCTTGTCCATGGCCTCACGCACCTCGGCGCTCGCGAAGGCCGCGGCCACGGCGTCGTGCACGCGCTGGACGTCGGCAGGCTGCATCTTCGGCGGGCCGATCACCGCGAACCAGCCTTCCACGACGTAGTTGGGCAGGCCCTGCTCGGCGATGGTGGGAATGTCGGGCGCGGCCGGCGAGCGTGCCGGGCCGCACAGGCCGATGGCGCGCAGCGCGCCGCTCTTGAGGTGCGGCTGCACCGCGGGCAGCGCCACCACGCCCATCTCGACCTGCCCCGCGATCATGTCGGTGACCATCGGGCCGGTGCCCTTGTAGGGAATGTGGCGCGCCTTCACGCCGGCCTCTTCCATGAACATCTCGCCGGCCAGGTGGATGATGGTGCCGTTGCCCGACGAGGCGTAGTTGTAGCTCTCGGGCCGGGCGCGCAGCAGCGCCACCAGTTCCTTCACGTTCTTCGCGGGCAGCTTGGAATTGACCACCAGCACCAGCGGCGTCGCGCCCACCACGCTGATCGGCGTGACGTCGCCGAGCGCGTCGAAGGGCATCTTCTTGTACACGGCCGGATTGATGACGTGGTTGTTCGACACCATGCCGAGCGTGAGCCCGTCGGGCGCGGCCTTGACGACGGCCGAGGTGCCGGTGATGCCGCCCGCGCCGGGCAGGTTCTCGATCACCACCGGCTGGCCGAAGGCCTTGCCGAGTGCAACCGAAGCCGCGCGCGCGATGGCGTCCACGCCCGAGCCGGCGCTGATCGGCAGGATGAAGCGGACGGGCTTGTCGGAGCCCTGTGCGATCGCGGGGCACGCCACCAGCGCAGCGGCGCAGGTGCCGAAGCCCAGGACGGCGCGGCGGGTCATCGGAGGAAGGATCGTGTGCATGGTCTTTGTCTCTCTTTATGTTTTTTGGAAAAGGCGTTCAGGCGACGGCCGATTCGGCCTGCATCGCGACCACCTGCGCATCGCCGTAGCCGAGCTCGGCGAGCAGCTCGCGCGTGTGCTCGCCGAGCGTCGGCGGGTCCAGGCGCACGCCCAGGCGCTCGCCGCCGAGCGTGATCGGGAACAGCGTGGTCTGCGCGGTCTGGCCGGCGCGCTCGCCGTCGGGCAGGCGGATGTCGGCGAGGCCGCCGGTCGCCTTCAGGTGCGGATCCTCGTAGAGGTCCTCGGGCCGCACGATGGGCGCGAACGGCAGGCCGCGCGCCTCGAAGATGGCCGACAGTTCGGCGGCCGGGCGGTCGGCCAGGCGCTGGCGCAGGTCCGCGAGCAAGGTGGGACGCAGGCGGACCCTGTCGTTGTTGGTGCGCAGCGCCGGGTCGGCCTTCAGGTCGTCGAAGCCCAGCGCGTCGCAGAACACGGTCCATTGCGCGTCGCTCACCGCGGCCAGGAAGATCTGCTCGCCGTCCTTCACGGTGAACACGTCGTACAGCCCCCAGGCCGAGATGCGCTGGGGCATCGGCGCGGCGGCCTGCCCGGTGATCGCGTACTGCAGCATGTGCTGGCCGACCAGGAACACGTTGTTCTCGAACAGCGCCGACTGCACCTCCTGGCCCTTGCCGGTCTGCGCGCGCTGCATCAGCGCCGCCATGGCGCCGATCGCGCCGAACATGCCGCCCATGATGTCGTTCACGCTGCTGCCCGCGCGCAGCGGGTCGCCGGGGCGGCCCGTCATGTAGGCCAGGCCGCCCATCATCTGCACCACTTCGTCGAGGGCCGTGCGGTGCTCGTAGGGGCCGGGCAGGAAGCCCGTGTGGTTGACGTACACCAGGCGTGGGTTGAGCTTGCCGAGCGCGGCATGGCCCAGGCCGTACTTGTCCATGGTGCCGGGCCTGAAGTTCTGCGCCACCACGTCGGCGGTGGCGCACAGGCGCAGCGCCGCTTCCAGCCCCTGCGGGTGGCGCAGGTCGAGCGCGATGCTCTTCTTGTTGCGGTTGAACATCGGAAAGAAACCGGCGCCCGCGCCCAGCAGGTGCCGCGTGCGGTCGCCGTCGATCGGCTCGACCTTGATGACCTCGGCGCCGAGGTCGGCCAGCACCATGCCGCAGGTCGGGCCCATGACCATGTGCGTGAACTCGACCACGCGAATGCCCGTGAGCGGCAGGCGTTTTTCTTCGGTGGCCGCGTTCATGCGGCCACTCCGGCGGTTGCCGCGAAGGTCTTCGGGAAACCCGCGCGCCACACCGTGCCCTGCAGCGTCTCGCCTTCGAGCCAGCCGGCCACGCGCTGGCGCAGGCCGAGCAGCTTCGGCAGGTCGACGCCGGTTGCAACGCCCATGCTTTCGAGCATGAAGACGAGGTCTTCGGTGTCGACGTTGCCGCTGGCACCGGGCGCATGCGGGCAGCCGCCGATGCCGGCCAGGCAGGCGTCGAAACGCGCGATGCCGACTTCCAGTGCGGCGTAGACGTTGGCGAGCCCCAGGCCGCGCGTGTCGTGGAAATGGCCGCACCACAGGCGCTCGCCCGCGATGCGCTGCGCGCGCTCGAACAGGCTGCGGACCATCGCGGGATCGGCATAGCCGACGGTGTCCGCCAAGCTCACGCGGTCGGCGCCCGCATCGAGCAGCGCCTGCATCAGCCGCAGCACCTCGCCGGAGTCCACATGGCCCTGGATCGTGCAGCCGAACGCAGTGCCCACGCCGCCCTCGATCAAGGTCCTGGAGCCCGCGGCGTCGCGCGCGGCGCGGATGCGCGCGACCTCGGCCACCACTTCGTCGGGCGTCTTGCGCAGGTTGGCAAGGCTGTGGGCGTGGCTGGCGGACAGCGGCACCATCATGAGATCGGCCTCGCCGGCAATGGCCAGTTCGGCGCCGCGCAGGTTGGGCACCAGCACCGAGGCGACGAGCCCGGGCAGCGTCTTTGCAAAGGCCAGCAGCTCGGCCGTGTCGGCCAGTTGCGGCAGCAGGCGCGCGGGCACGAAGGAGCCGACTTCGATCTCGCGCTGGCCGGCGGCGTGTGCAGCGCGGATCCATTCGAGCTTCTGGGCGGTGGGCAGGGTTCTGGCGATGCTCTGCAGGCCGTCGCGCAGCCCCACTTCGCGAACGTCCGCGCTGGGCGGCAGGAAGGCATGAATCAAAACTGGTCTCCGTCGTGAGGGTCGGCGTCGATCTTAGAAGTTCCGATTTAATCCAGAAGGTATATTTTGGAAGCCATTCGATTCCAGAACGGAACATCATGAGAGACCTCGACCTCACCACGCTCCGCCTCTTCGTCGCCGTCTGCGAGACCCGCAGCATCGCGCGTGCGGGCGAGCAGGCCAGCATCGTCGGCTCGGCCATCAGCAAGCGCCTGGCCCAGCTCGAGGACGCCGTCGGCACGCCGCTGCTGCTGCGCAAGCGCCGCGGCGTGGTGCCCACGCCCGCCGGCGAAACGCTGCTCGAGCATGCGCGCGCGATGCTCGGCAGCGCCCACCGCATCGAGCGCGACATGGCCGCCTATGCAGGCGGCGCGCGCGGGCATGTGCGCATCCTGGCCTCGGCCTCGGCGCTGGCCGAATCGCTGGCCGAGGACGTGGCGAACTTCCTGCAGAACCCCGCGCACCGCAACATCCGCGTCGACATGGAAGAGCGCGTCAGCCCCGAGATCGTGCGCGGCATCCGCGAGGGCAGCGCCTCGATCGGCCTGTGCTGGGACGCGGCCGACCTCGAGGGCCTGCAGCGGCGCGACTACCGCACCGACCACCTCGCGATCGTCGCGCACCCCTCGCATCCGGCGGCGCGCCACGGCCAGGTGCGCTTCGAGGACGTGCTCGGCCATGAATTCGTCGGCATGCCCGCGCTGAGCGCCGTGCAGCTGATGCTCGCGCGCGAAGCGGCGGTGGCGGGCAAGCCGCTGGTGTACCGCGTGCTGGTGTCCAACTTCGATGCCGCCCTGCGCGTGGTGCGGGCCGGGCTCGCGATCAGCGTGGTGCCGGCCGAGGTGGCGCGGCCCTTCACCGACACCTACGGGCTGCGGCTGATGCCGCTCGCCGATGCCTGGGCGCGCCGCCGATTCGCGATCTGCTTTCGCGACGAAGCGGCGCTCTCGCCGTCGGCGCAACTGCTGGTGGCGCATCTCGAACGGTGCGCGACCGAGCGCGAGGTCGCTGGGTGATTCGTTCGAAATGCGAAACTATTCATTGGCAAATACAGGGTTTTTGTTTCCATTCACGAAACCTAACATTCGGGCTGTCCGCGCTGCCATCCCGCCAACGCCACTCCACCGAAAGACCCGAATGTTCCGCAGAACCCTTCTCTCCGCCGCCGCGCTCGGCGCCGCCCTGTCGTTCGCTGCCCTGGCGGCCCATGCCGCCGAGCCGCTCAAGCTGGAGGTGTACAACCCCGGCGCCAAGTCGATGTTCCCGGTGTCTTCCGAACTGGTCATGGGCCAGGCCGATGCCGTGCTGATCGACGCGCAGTTCCAGCGTAACGACGCCGAGGCGCTGGTGCAGAAGATCAAGGCCAGCGGCAAGAAGCTGACCACGGTCTACATCAGCCACAGCGACCCCGACTACTACTTCGGCCTCGACGTGATCCAGGCCGCGTTCCCCGACGCAAGGATCGTCGCCACGCCGCAGACCGTGGCAGCCATCCAGGCCTCCAAGGACGGCAAGCTCGCGCACTGGGGCCCGATCCTGAAGGACAACGCGCCCAAGGCGCTGGTCGTGCCCGAGCCGCTGGCCGGCGACAGCATCACGCTCGAAGGCCGCAAGATCCATGTCGTCGGCCTCGACGGCCCCACGCCCGAACGCACCTTTGCATGGATCCCCTCGCTCAAGGCGGTGGTCGGCGGCATTCCGGTCTCGGCCAACATCCATGTGTGGGTGGCCGACACGCAGACGCCCGCCTCGCGCCGCGACTGGATCAAGACCCTCGGCCGCATCGAGGCGCTGCGCCCGAAGACCGTGGTGCCCGGCCACTACCTTCCGAATGCGGACGGCAGTGCGCCCTACGCGCTCGCCTCGGTGAAGTTCACGCGCAGCTACCTGCAGGCCTTCGAGACCGAGGCGAAGAAGGCCGCGGACTCGGCCGCGCTCATTGCCGCGATGAAGAAGCGCTACCCGAAGCTCGAAGGCGCCTCGTCGCTCGAACTGGGCGCCAAGGTCATCAAGGGAGAAATGAAGTGGCCGCAGTGAACGACAACCCATCGGCAGCAGGCGCCACGCTGCACTACATCTTCGATCCGATGTGCGGCTGGTGCTATGCGGCTGCGCCGCTGGTCGAGGCGGCGCGCGGCGTGCCGGGCCTCAAGGTCGCGTTCCACGGCGGCGGCATGATGACCGGCGCCAATCGGCGTGCGATCACGCCGCAATGGCGCGACTACGTGATGCCGCACGACCGCCGCATTGCCGAGCTCACGGGCCAGCCCTTCGGCGAAGCCTACTTCGACGGCCTGCTGCGCGACACCGGCGCGGTGATGGACTCCGAGCCGCCGACCACCGCGGTGCTCGCGGCCGAGGCGCTGCGCGAAGGCGGCGGCCTCGACATGATCCATCGGCTGCAGCGCGCGCACTATGTCGAAGGCCGGCGCGTGGCCGATGCGGACGTGCTCACGGCGCTGGCAACGGAGCTCGGCTTCGATGCAGGCGCCTTCGCATCGGCCTTCTCGCGCCTTGGCGGCGAAGCGACCTCCCGGCACATCGCCGCAAGCCGCCAGCTGCTGCAGCGCGCGGGCGGCCAGGGCTTTCCGACCTTCGTGCTGGCGCAGGCCGACGGCAGCGAGGGCCGGATCGAGATCGGTCCCTGGCTCGGCCGTACCGAAGAATGGAAGGCGCAGCTCGCCGGGCTCGTGCTGCCCTCGCCGGCCACGGCGGCGGGCGCCGGCCCGACCTCATGCGGGCCCGACAGCTGCGCAGTCTGAGAAGCCGTTCAGCCCCGCCGCGCTACCTGCTGCACTGAAAACTGGCGGCCTGCGACACATCGCCGCCGGTGTAGCGCGGCCACAGCGGCCATTCGCACAGCGGGCGCGCACGCACGGCCTTGAACGGCGGCGGCACTTCCTGCTCGACCAGCTGCAGCCCGCTGGGCGCACGGCCGCGCTCGACCCAGTCGGCCAGCGCGCCGAGCATGTCGACGTTGGCCGGCGCACCGCTGCCCACGTGATCGACGCCGGGCGCGGTGTACAGGCGCAGGAAGCGGTCCGCGTTGTCGCGGCCCATGCGCGCGACGATCGACTCGTAGTAGCGGATGCCTGCGAACGGGCTCTGCGCATAGTCGGCCATGTGCTCCAGCATCAGCAGCTTGCCGCCGCGCGCGTGGAAAGCGCCCAAATCGGGGTTCGTCGAATCCATCAGCTGCGAGACGGCGGCGATGCGCGCGGCAAAGTCTTCCGCGCGGTAGTTGCGCACGTCGAGCGACGGGTTGCGCGCATAGAAATACTGCAGCGCGCCGCTGCCGTAGAACCACGCGATGCCGTTGCTCGGCTGCGGCGGCACGGTGGGCGCGCTGGTGCCCGTCCACCACGCGTTCCATCCGCCCATCGATGCGAAAGCCGGCGTCGCCTCGCCACCGATGCCCCAGCCGGGGTATTCGGTGACGCCATGGGCCAGCGGCACGGGCGAGCGCCACGGCGAACGCAGCGTGCGCACCGCCTGCACCTGCGCATCGTTCAGGCAGTTGTCGCCGCTCGTGCCCGCCGCGCAGCGCAGGCTCGCCGGATCGAAGCGCTGCAGGCAGGCCACCGGGTTCGACACGATGCGGTCCGCCGCGCCATCCGCGGCATCGCACGATGCGAGCACGGCGTTGTGCACCAGCTGCACCTGCGCGGGCCGTAGCCATCCTTCGCCGAAGGTGGCGATGCCGTTGCGCGTGCCGGCGTGCTGGAGCCCGGTCCAGTTGATGACCGGTACGCGGCTGAAGATGCCGTCGAAGTCCTGCGGATAGCGCTGCGCCATCGTGAGCGCCTCGCGCCCGCCTTCGGAGCTGCCCATGAAGTACAGCTTCTGCGGCGCCTGCCCGTAGGCGCGCTGCATCAGCGCCACCGCCACGTCGCGCACCTTCTTGTACGAGGCGTGGGCGAAGTTCGCCAGCGCCTCGTCGTTGAGCGCAAAGGCCTGCGGCGGCTGACCGGCCACGTTCTGGTGGCCGGAGTCGGTGCCGTAGGTCACGTAGCCCTGCGCGAGCGGTGTCGGCTGGTCGAAGCGCGCAGCCGGCACCAGCGCAAGGCCAGTGATCAGCGTGCCGTTGAAACCGCCGCCGCCGTACTGCACGCTGCGCCCGTTCCATGCGAGCGGCAGGTTGACCCGGAACAGGATCGGGGGTGCCGCGGCATCGAGCGGCGCAATGCGGCCGAGCACCGCACAGTGCGCAGGCGTTGCCGGCGTGATGCGCGCGGCCGGGCTGGGGCCGCGCTCGGCGACGGCAAGCGCCGTGGCGGGAACGAGCGTGGCCGAATCGATCGTGGCCGCGCCGCTCGGCAGGCCGATGGCCGCGGGCGCGACCGGCGCGGCGGCAAGGGCCGCACAGGCCGCCGCCGGATCTGCGCCGAGGCCGAGGCTCTTCGGGCCGGTGGTGCCGCAAGCGGCGAGCAATGCGGCGGCCGCCAGCATGGCGCCCCCGCTGAGCACTGTCTTCGGGATCGCCATTTTTCTGTCTCCTTCTTGTTCGCCGGGCCGCTAGCGCGCCACGCCCAGCAAGCGTTCGAGCACTTGAGGCTGGCTGCGCAATGCCGCGGCACTGTCGGCATGCACGATGGTCCCGTGGTCGAGCACCACGGCGTGGTCGGAAATCGCGAGGATCGCCTGCGGATGCTGCTCCACGATGATCGCGGCCAGCCCCTCGTCCTGCGTGATGCGGCGGATGGCGCGCAGCAGCTCTTCCACGATGATCGGCGCCAGCCCTTCGAGCGGCTCGTCGAGCAGCAGCAGCTTCGGGTTGAGCACCAGCGCGCGGCCCACGGCCAGCATCTGCTGCTCGCCGCCCGACAGCTGCGTGCCCAGGTTGGTCTTGCGCTCGGCCAGGCGCGGGAACATCTCGTAGACGCGCTGCGGGTTCCACTTGCCGGGCCGCTCGACCGCCGTGAGGTTCTCGTGCACCGTGAGCGACTTGAAGATGTTGCGCTCCTGCGGCACCCAGCCGATGCCGCCCGCCGCGCGCTGGTGCGGCGCCAGCTTGTGCAGCGCCAGTCCAGCCAGCGAGATGCTCCCGCCGTGCTGCCGCGTCGCACCCGCCAGCGTGTTGATCAGCGTGGTCTTGCCCGTGCCGTTGCGGCCCAGCAGCGCCAGCGTCTGGCCTTCGCCGAGCGCGAAGGCCACGTCGTGCAGCACCACGGCCTCGCCGTAGCCGGCGCTCAGGTTCTCGATGCGCAGCAGTTCAGACATGAACGGCATCTCCATGGCCCAGGTAGACCTCTTTCACCTTCGGATCGTTGGCGATGGTTTCGGGGTCGCCTTCCGTCAGCAAGGTGCCGTTGACCAGCACCGTCATGCGGTCGGCAAAGCTGAACACCAGGTCCATGTCGTGCTCGATCAAGAGCACCGACACGTCGGCCGGCAATGCGGCCACCGTCTGCAGCAGCTCCTCGCGCTCGCCGGCGGGAACGCCCGCCACCGGTTCGTCGAGCAGCAGCACGCGCGGCTCGCAGGCCAGCGCAATCGCAATCTCGAGCAGGCGTCGCTTGCCGTAGGCCATGAACTTCGTCTGCTGCTGCGCCACGTCGCCGAGGTGGAACTGCTCGAGCAGCTGCGCCGCGCGCTCCGTCACGGCCTTGCTGGACCCCAGCGGGCGCCACCATTGCGAGGCGATGCCCTGGTGCTGCGAGACCACGAGCGCCAGTGTTTCGAGCGGCGTCATCGAGTCGAACAGCTGGTTGATCTGGAAGGTGCGCACCAGGCCGCGCGCCACGCGCTTGTGCGGCGCGAGCGTGGTGATGTCTTCGCCGAGCAGCGAGATGCGGCCTTCGGTGGGCACGAGCACGCCCGTCAGCAGGTTGATGAGCGTGGTCTTGCCGGCACCGTTGGGGCCGATCAGCGCATGGCGCGCGCCGCGCTTGAGCTCCATCGTGACGTTGTTGGTGGCCGTGATGCCGCCGAAGCGCATCACCAGGCCCTGTGTCGAAAGCACGGTCTCGGTCATGCCGCGCCTCCCTTCTTCCTCTTGCCCAGCCAGGTCCACGGCTTGAGCACGCGGTCGCGCCCCACGAGCACCAGCAGCACCAGCAAGAGGCCGATCCAGAACATCCAGTACTGCGGCGTCACGGCCGAGAGCCAGTTCTGCAGCAGCTTGAAGACGATGGCGCCCGCCACGCCGCCATAGAGCCAGCCCACGCCGCCGATCACCAGCATCAGCAGCACGTCGGCCGAGCGGTCGAAGGCCAGCACGTCGAGCGAGGCAAAGCCCGTGGTCTGCGCGAGCAGCGCGCCCGCGGCACCGGCAATGCCGGCGGCCACGGTGTAGATGACGACGACCCGCGACACCACCGGAATGCCGATGGCCATGGCGCGCAGCCGGTTGTCGCGGATGGCCTTCAGCGTGGCGCCGAAGGGCGAATGCACGATGCGGCGCATCGCGAGGAACAGCAGCAGCATCACCGTCAGCGAATACCAGGCCGCCGTGCGGCCGTAGAGGTCGAACGCGAACAGGCCGAGCACCGGCCCCATCACCACGCCCTGCAGGCCGTCGGCACCGCCCGTGAGCCAGTCGAGCTTGTTGGCGAGTTCGAGCAGGAGCAGCGCAGTGCCCAGCGTCACCATCAGCCGCGTGAGGTCGCTGCCGCGCAGGATCGTGACGCTGGCGATCAGGCCGAGCATGGCCGAGAGCACGGCGGCCACCACCAGCCCCACGGTCGGGTCGGGCATCACGAGCTTGGCGAACAGCGCCGCGGCGTAGGCGCCAAAGCCGAAGAAGGCGGCATGCCCGAGTGACACGATGCCGGTGTAGCCGAGGATCAGGTCGAGCGACATCGCGAACAGCGCGACGATGGCGATCTCGTTGACCAGCAGCGAATGCGAGGGCATGAGGAACGGCAGCGCAAAGGCCACGGCCCAGGCCACGAATTCGAGCGGGCGCCAGCGCGCCTTGCGCAGCAGGGCCGATTGGTACGTTGAAGGCTCGTTCATTCAACGGCCTCCCTTGCGCGTGAACAGGCCCTGCGGCCGCCACATCAGGATCAGGATCATGAGCAGATAGACGGTGAACGCACCCATCTTCGGAATGAAGTACTTGCCCGCCACGTCGGCAATGCCGAGCAGCAGTGCGGCCGCGAGCGGCCCGGTGATCGACGAGGTGCCGCCGACGGACACCACGATCAGGAAATAGATCATGTACTTGAGCGGAAAGGTGGGGTCGAGCCCAAGGATCTCGGCGCCCAGCGCGCCGCCCAGCCCCGCGAGCCCCGAGCCGACCGCGAAGGTCAGCAGAAACACGATGTTGACGTTGATGCCCAGCCCTGCCGCCACGCGCGGATCGTCGACGGCGGCGCGCAGCCGGCTGCCGAAGCGCGTCTTCGACAAGATGAGCTGGAGCACCACCGTGAGCACGGCGCACACCGCGATGATGAAAAGCCGGTAGTGCCCCATGCCGAGCAGCAGTGCGCCGTCGCCGACTTCGGTGCGCCCGCGCAGCCATTCGGGCAGCTGGATGTTCTGCTGCGACGAACCGACAAAGTAGTCGACCGCCGCCACCGCCATGAACGCGAGGCCGATGGAAAACAGCACCTGGTCGAGGTGCGGCTTGCCGTACATCGGCCGGTAGAGCGTGCGCTCGAGCAGCGCCCCGGCCAGTGCCACCACGATGAAAGCGAGCGGCAGGCAGGCCAGAAACGGCACGCCCAGCTTCTGCATCGCAAACACCGTGAGGTACCCGCCCGCCATGGCAAAGGCGCCATGCGCCAGGTTGATGAAGTTCATCAGCCCGAGCGTCACGGCCAGCCCCACGGCGAGCACGAAGAGCAGCATGCCGTAGGCGATGCCGTCGAAAAGAATGGTCAACATGTCAAATCTCTTGCCGCGTGATGGTGTGGCTCTCGTTTCGGATGCTTTTGTTCGGGGCGCGTGCACAGGCCACCGGGTACTCCCCTCCGCGAATGTCCCCCGCCTTCGGCTCCTCCTTTATTTCGCTGCGGGGAGCACCCGATGCCCTGTGCACTGGACACGCTGCTGGTGTATCGCTGATCAACGACTGCTCCGCATCACGCTCCCGTCGATGGGGTGCCTTGCGCAGCGAAATCAAGGAGGAGGCCGCAGGCCGGGGGACATTCGCTTCGCCGCGTACCCCGTCGGCGGGAGCGAGCCCTGAACAGCAGCGCCCCCGAACGAAACACCTGGGCACCAAATTACTTCGCCTTGCCCGGATCCTTCACACCCTTGATCACATCGAACTCGACGTTGTAGAGCTGGCCGTCCTTCTTCTCGACCTTGCGCAGGTACACGTCCTGCACGATGTCGCGCGTCTGCGCGTCGATGTAGACCGGCCCGCGCGGGCTCTCGAAGATCTGGCCCTTCATGGCGGCCAAGAGCGCGTCGCCGCCGCCCTGCCCCTTGGTGGCCTTGAGCGCCTCGTAGATCACGCGCATGCCGTCATAGCCGCCCACGGCCATGAAGTTGGGGCGCATCTTCGGGTTGGCCTTCTGGAAGGCCTCGACGAACTTCTTGTTGGCAGGCGACGGATGCGCGGCCGAATAGTGGTGCGAGGTGACCACGCCCAGCGCGCCGTCGCCCATGTCGTTGAGCTGGTCGTCGTCGGTCACGTCGCCGGTGGCGATCATGCGGATGCCGGCCTTGTCCATGCCGCGCTCGAGAAACTGCTTCATCACGGCCGCGCCGGCGCCCGAGGGCACGAAGACGAACAGCGCATCGGGCTTGGCGTCGCGCACCTTCTGCAGGAACGGTGCGAAGTCGGGGTTGCGCAGCGGCACGCGCAGCTTCTCGATCACCTTGCCGCCGTTGAGCTGGAAGCGCTCGGTAAAAAACTTCTCGGCGTCGTTGCCCGGGCCGTAGTCGGCCACCAGCGTGACCACCGTCTTCACGCCGTTCTTGGGTGCCCAGTCGCCCATCGCCACCGACACCTGCGGCAGCGTGAAGCTCGAACGCACGATGTAGGGCGAGGCCTCGGTGATGCTCGACGTGGCCGCGGCCATCACCACCTGCGGCGTCTTCGATTGCGTGGCCAGCGGCGCGGCGGCCAGCGCGGCCGGCGTGACGCCGAAGCCCGCGATCACGTTCACCTTGTCGTTGACGATGAGTTCCTGCGCGAGGCGCTTGGTGACGTCGGGCGTGGCCACGTCGTCCTTGACGATCAGTTCGATCTTCTTGCCCGCCACGGTGTCGCCGTTCTGCGCCATGTACAGCCGGGCCGCCGCTTCGATCTGCCGGCCGGTGGAGGCCTGCTGCCCCGTCATCGGCAGGATCAGGCCGATCTTGAACTTGTTGCTGTCCTGCGCAGTGGCAAGCGACATGGAAAGCGCAAGCGCCGTGAGGCCTGCGGTCTGGATGAGATGGCGTCTTTGCATGAAGTTTTCCTTGGGGGGCGGATGCGAACGGGGAGCTATTTTTCAATACTTTGCAACATGCGGCGGAGCAGGCAATCACCTACTCCACCGCCGGGGCGCGCCTTTGTTGCGCGATGAACAAATGAACTGCGCGATGATCGCGCAGCGCAGCGGACTGCGTGCATGCATCCATTGCTCAGCCGCGGCGGCGGATCAGCTGCACGCCGGGCAGCGGGCGCTGTTCGGCGGTGGTCGCGCCATGCAGCGCCTCGCGCAGGTTGCGCCGCGCGATGCGGCTGTGCTCGCGCATCAGCGCCTCGGCACGCGAGCCTTCGCCGGCCTCGATGGCATCGAGCACCTGCAGGTGCTGGTCCTGCGCGATCACGAGCATGTCGCGCGCCGC
Organism: Variovorax sp. V116; assembly: GCF_041154435.1. Lineage (NCBI taxonomy): Bacteria > Pseudomonadati > Pseudomonadota > Betaproteobacteria > Burkholderiales > Comamonadaceae > Variovorax > Variovorax sp. V116. The sequence continues at coordinate 1,906,371 of NZ_AP028661.1, read as the reverse complement.
GGGCGAATTGGCCTGCACGATGACAAAGCCCGAGGGCGACGCGAACGGCAGGTTGACCACGCGTTCGAGCTGCTGCGCAATGACCGGGCTGGCCGCCATCTCGCACAGCAGCGAATGGAACTTCTCGTTGTGCGTGACGTACCGCGAGAAGGCCGCGTCGTCGAGCGCGGGCTCGCGCAGCAGTTCGTCGATGCGTGCCAGGCAGGCGCGCGCCTCGCGCAGCACCACCGGCGCCGCGCCGCGTTCGGCCGCGAGCCGCGCCACCAGGCCTTCGAGCGTGCCGCGCAGCTCGATCGCATCGGCCACGTCGCGTTCGGAAAAAGTGCGCACCGCATAGCCGCCGTTGGGCAGCGCCTCGAGCAGGCCTTCCTGTTCGAGCCGCATGAGGGCGCTGCGCACCGGCGTGCGCGAGACGCCGAGCTGCTCGGAGATGGCCACCTCGGCAATGCGCGCACCGCCGGGCAGCTCGCCGGCCAGGATCATCTCGCGCAGCCGCAGCTGTGCCTTCACGGCCTGCGAGCCGCCGCCGTCCGCGGGTTCGACGGGTGATGCAGCTGCGGCTTTCATGCGGTTGCGGGTGTTCTCATGAATACTGAATGTATACAAATCTCACGAGACTTTCGCTGATGAAGCCCCGTATTGCGGGTAAACACCAAGCCCGTTGTACACACCAATGTCCGTTCCTGAGGCGATACGATGTCCATCGTTTTTCAGCCACGACGGAGATCACCATGTCCCAGCACGCCGCCCTGCCCGCCCGCTACGACCACGTCGGCAGTTTCCTGCGCCCCAAATACCTGCTCGAAGCACGCGAGCAAAAGGCCAAGGGCGAGATCACGCCCGAGCAGCTGCGCAAGGTCGAAGACAAGGCCATCACCGAGATCGTCCGGTTCCAGGAAGACATTGGCCTCAAGAGCATCACCGACGGCGAATTCCGCCGCACCTACTTCCACATCGATTTCCTCGACCAGCTCGGCGGCGTGAAGACCGACATTCCAGTCACCATCCGCAAGCCCGACGGCACCGAGGAACTCGCGCCGCCCGCGATGCGCGTGCTCGACAAGGTGCGCCACATCAAGGACATCCAGCTCGCCGACTTCCAGTACCTCAAGAGCCAGGTCTCGGCCGGCCGCACGCCCAAGGTGACGATTCCTTCGCCGACGATGCTGCACTTCCGCGGCGGCCGCGCCGGCATCAGCAAGGAGGCCTACCCCGAGCTCGACCCGGTGTTCTACGACGACGTCGCCAAGGCCTACGGCGACGAACTGCGCTCGCTCGCGGCCGCAGGCTGCACCTACGTGCAGATGGACGACACCAACCTGGCCTACCTGTGCGACGAGCACATGCGCGAAGCCGCCCGCAAGCGCGGCGACGATCCCAACGAGCTGCCGCACCGCTACGCCGCCTTCATCAACAAGGTGGTGGCACAGAAGCCGCCGGGCATGCTGCTGGCCATGCACCTGTGCCGCGGCAACTTCAAGAGCACCCACGCCGCGGCCGGCAACTACGAGCCGGTGGCCGAGGCGCTGCTGAAGGAAATGGACCTCGACGCCTACTTCATGGAATACGACGACGCGCGCTCGGGCGACTTCAAGCCGCTGCGCTACCTGCCCAAGGGCAAGACGGTGGTGCTGGGCCTCGTGACCACCAAGTTCGGCGAGATGGAAGACAAGGACGAGCTCAAGCGCCGCATCGAGGATGCCGCCAAGTACGCGCCGCTCGAGCAGCTCGCGCTGTCGCCGCAGTGCGGCTTCTCGAGCACGGTGCACGGCAACAACATCGCGGTGGAAGCGCAGCGCGCCAAGCTGCGCCTCGTGGTCGAGACCGCGCAGGAGGTCTGGGGCTCGACCTGAAGCGCCTTTCATGGTGAAGTCGGGGGCATGAAGACCCAGATCTATTCCGCCCCCCTCAGCATGTTCGGCGCCAAGGTGCAGATCGCCGCGCTCGAAAAAGGCGTCGATTTCGAACTGGTGATGGTGCCCTTCACCAAGGACGACACCTACGAGCCCAAGCACCCCGAGGTGCTGCGCGTCAATCCCGTGAAGCAGCAGGTGCCGATCCTGATCGACGGCGATGTCGAGCTGTTCGATTCGACCCAGATCTTCGAGTACCTCGAAGACCGGTATCCGAGTCCTGCGCTGTGGCCCCGCGGCATTGCCGAGCGGGCCCGCGCGCGGCAGCTCGAGCAGAAGTCGGACGAGGTGTTCTTCCCCAACGTGATCCGGCTCTTCGGCCTGCAGCACGACATGCAGAGCGCGCCCGCCGTGGCGGCCTGCGCCGCCTGCGCGCGCTACTACGAGGAAATGGAAGGCCTGCTGGCCACGCGCGAATACCTCGCTGGCCCCTACTCCTTCGCCGACATCGCCTTCTACATGGCGCATGTGTTCGCCGACCGCAAGGGCGCCGGCATGACCGGTGCCACGCCGCGGCTCGTGGCCTGGCGCGGCCGCGTGGGCGAGCGGCCCGCAGTGCGCGCGGCGGTCGATCCGATGATGCGCTTCCTGGCCTCCGAGGGTCGCGGTGTGCCGGCCTTCCTGCAACGCTGAGCGGCGCGGACCCGTCCTCGGGCATCATCGCCACATGCCGAATTCCATATTCGACTGGCTCCCCTCCCCGTCCCAGCATTTTCTCGTCGTCACCTTTGCGCTGCTGGTCTATGTGCTGACCACGCGCGCGCGCCGCGAGCAGCGCGCCCCCACCACGGCCATTGCCTGGGTCATGGGGCTGGTGCTGATGCCCTACATCATCCTGCCGATGTACCTGCTGTTCGGCCAGCGCAAGCTGCGACCCGCGGGCTCGCCGCGGCCGGCGCGCACGGCCGCGCGCGGGCACTGGGCGGCCGACCTCATCGAGAGCTTCGGCCTGGCGCCGCCCGGGCGCTGCGAGATCCGGCTGCATGCCGACGGCGACGCCGCGCGCGAGGCGCTGTGGCAGGTGATCGACGGCGCGCGCGAGCGCATCGACGTGTGCACCTTCATCATCGGCGACGACGCGCTGGGCCATGCCGTGATCGAACGGCTGGCGCTGCGCGCGCGCGAAGGCATCAAGGTGCGCGTGCTGCTCGACGGCTTCGGCGCGCTGACCCTGCCGCGCCGCCACATGCGCCTGCTGCGCGCGGCCGGCGGCGAGATCGCCGTGTTCCGCCCCTTCTTCAGCCTGCGCCGCATCGGGCCGCGCAACCTGCGCAACCACCGCAAGTTCACCATTGCCGACGACGGCTGGCTGTGGTCGGGCGGGCGCAACCTCGCGAGCGAATACTTCGCCGGCAACGACGCGCAACCCGACGCCTGGCGCGACCTTTCGTTCGACCTGCGCGGCAGCGTGGCCGCCGCGGCGGCGCGCCAGTTCGACCACGACTGGAGCTCGGTGCGCGGGCGCAAGGCGCGCGCCATCACGGCCGACGACGTGGCGGAAAGCGCAGGCAGCGCCATGGCCCAGTTCCTTCCGAGCGGCCCCGACCAGACCGAGGACACCGCCCACGCACTGCTGATCGACGCCTGCTTTCGCGCCGAGCACCGCGTGCTCGCCGTCACGCCCTACTTCGTGCCCGGCGACGGGCTGCGCGATGCGCTGCGGCTGGCCGCGCGGCGCGGCGTGCAGGTGACCATCGCCATGCCTGCGCGATCGAACCACCGCCTGGCGGACTTCGTGCGCGCACGGGCCATGCGCGACCTGGCGCGCGCCGGCGTGAGCTTTCGCATGCTGCCGTTCATGGCCCACGCCAAGGCCGTGGTGGTCGACGACGAACTGGCCATGTGCGGCTCCATCAACCTCGACCTGCGCAGCCTGCTGCTCAACCACGAGGCCGCCGTGGTGTTCTACGGCCCGCGCGAGATCGACTGGCTGGCCGAATGGATCGACACCATCGCCTCCGCCGGCGAGCCCTACCGCGCGCGGCGGCCGGGCCTGGTGCGCGACGTGGCCGAGGGGCTGCTGCTCACCGTCGCCTTCCAGCTTTAACGGGCGCCGCCTCCTTCGCGATGGCGTCGAGGCCCGCGAACACGTAGCGCATCAGGTCGTCCGCGAGGCCCTCGGCATCCTTCAGCGCCGGCAGCACCTTGCTCGCCAGGTCCTTGGGTGCCACCGTCATCACGATGCAGGGCAGCACCGCGAACAGCAGGCCACGCTGCACCGAGGGATGGTCCTCGGGCAGGCCCATGATGCCGCCGATCAGGCCGCGGATCAGCCGGGCCTTGGGCAGCACCGCCTGGCGGATCAGCGCGGGCAGCGCCGGAGACGGCGACAGCGCCTCGCGCAGCACCACGCGAAAGCCCCAGGGTGCCTTGGGCTGGCTGCCCATCTCGACCAGGTGCGTGAGGAAGGCGCGCAACTTGAGCCGCGGATCGCCGGCCTCGCTGGCCAGGCTGATCAGCTCGTCCATGCTCACGAGCTGGCGGTGCGCCTCGATCAGCACGGCCTCGTAGAGCCCGTCCCGGCTGCCGAAGTGGTAGTTGACCGCCGCCATGTTGGTGCCGGCGCGCGTGCAGATTTCCTTGCTGGTGCTCTCGGCGAAGCCGCGCTCGGCGAACAGTTGGCCCGCGGTTTCGAGGATGTGCAGGCGCGTGGTGCTGCCGTCGGTGCGCTGGGTGCGCGACGCGCCCTCGCGCGCGGCGGGGGAGCGGGTGGTGGAAGAGCGTGTCGCCATGCGCCAAGGTTAATCGAACTGAAAAAATACTTCAAATTCAAATTTCAATTTGATAACATCCGGCCGTTATCCGACCCGGAAACCGGCAGGAGCCCGCCCATGAACAAGAAACCCCTCATTGCCGCGGCCGCCGTGGCGCTGGCCGCCGCGGCCGGCGGCTGGTGGTACTTCAGCCGCTCGGCCACGCCCTCCGACCAGCTCGTGCTGTACGGCAACGTCGACGTGCGCCAGGTCTCGCTCGCCTTCAATGCCAACGAGCGCGTGGCGGAGCTCACGGTGCGCGAAGGCGACCACGTGCGGGCCGGGCAGGTGCTGGGCCGGCTCGACACGCGCTCGCTGGTGCTGCGCGTGGCGCAGGCGCAGGCGCGCATCGGCGTGCAGGAGCAGGCGCTGCTGCGCCTGAAGACCGGCAGCCGCCCCGAGGAACTGGCGCAGGCCGGCGCCCAGGTGGCCGCGGCGCAAGCCGATGCCGACCTGGCGCAGCAGCAGCTGGCGCGCCTGCAGGCCATCGGCCAGACCACCGCCGGCCGCGCCGTGAGCCAGCAGGACCTCGACAGCGCGCAGGCCCGCCGCAAGGTGGCGCTCGCGCAGCTGGACAACGTGCGCAAGGCGCAGCAGCTCGCGGTGGCCGGCCCGCGCAAGGAAGACATCGCGCAGGCGCAGGCCCAGCTCGAATCCGCGCGCGCCGATCTCGCGCTCATGAACCACCAGCTGGCCGAGGCCGAGCTCAGGTCGCCCATCGACGCCGTGGTGCGCGCCCGCCTGCTCGAGCCCGGCGACATGGCTTCGCCGCAGCGCCCGGCCTTCACGCTGGCCATCACCGATCCCAAGTGGATTCGCGCCTATGTGGCCGAGCCCGACCTCGGCCGCGTGCGGCCCGGCCAGCCGGCCAGTGTGGCCACCGACAGCCAGCCCGGCCAGCCGATCGCGGGCAAGGTGGGCTACATCTCGTCGGTGGCCGAGTTCACGCCCAAGACGGTGCAGACCGAGGAGCTGCGCAGCAGCCTGGTCTACGAGATCCGCGTGATGGTCGACGACAAGGAAGACCGGCTGCGGCTCGGCATGCCAGCCACGGTGCGGCTGCAGCTGTCGTCGACCGGCAAGCCGTGATGACCGATCTCATCGATCGTCCGTGCGCATTGCTCCCTCCCCTTCCGGGGGAGGGCTGGGGTGGGGGCGCCCCCATCCCAACCTTCCCCCGAAAGGGGAAGGAGCAAGACCGCATGCCCGGAGGGAGGTTGAATGCTGCGCGCTGAGCCGGCCGTCAGCGGACGCTCCCTGCACAAGCGCTTCGTGGCCAAGGGCTCGAAGCAGGTGGTGCGCGCGCTCGACGACGTGTCGCTCGAAGTGCCCGCCGGCACGCTCACGGCGCTGGTCGGACCCGACGGTGCCGGCAAGACCACGCTGCTGCGGCTCATGGCGGGCCTGATGCGCGCCGACGAGGGCGAACTGCGCGTGCTCGGCATCGACGTGTCGGCCGATCCGCAGGCAGTGCAGGACCGCATCAGCTACATGCCGCAGCGCTTCGGCCTCTACGACGACCTCAGCGTGCAGGAGAACCTCGACCTCTACGCCGACCTGCATGGCGTCTCCGCGGACAAGCGCCGCGAGCGCTATGCGCGGCTGATGGAAATGACCGACCTCGGCCGCTTCACCGATCGGCCCGCGGGCAAGCTCTCGGGCGGCATGAAGCAGAAGCTCGGCCTGGCCTGCACGCTGGTGCGCTCGCCCGACCTGCTGCTGCTCGACGAGCCCACCGTGGGCGTCGATCCGCTCTCGCGGCGCGAGCTCTGGCAGATCGTGCAGCAGCTGGTCGGCGAGGAAAAGCTTTCGGTGATCGTGAGCACCGCCTACCTCGACGAGGCCGAGCGCTGCAGCCACGTGTTCGTGCTGCAGGAGGGCCGGCTGATCGCAGAGGGCACGCCGGACGAGATCCGCGGCCATGCCGAGGGCACCTGCTTCGTCGCTGCGCCGCCCGAGGGCGAGGCGCCGCGCCTGATGCAGGCGCGCCTGCTCGATGCGCGGCAGCAGATCGTCGATGCCGTGCCGCAGGGCGGCGAAGTGCACTTCATCCGCCGCCCGGACGCGGACGACGCGGCGCTCGAAAAGCTGCTGGCCGGCGCGCGCGCCGAACCCGTGCCGCCGCGGCTCGAGGACGGCTTCATGACACTGCTGCGCACGCGGCAGGCCAGCGACACGAACATTGCCCCATCGGCGGCGAGCGAAGGCCTTGCGCCGGCCGAGGGTGAACCCGGCGAAGTGGTCATCGAGGTGAAGGACCTGGTGCGCCGCTTCGGCGACTTCGTGGCCGTGGCCAGCACCAGCTTCTCGGTGCGGCGCGGCGAGATCTTCGGCCTGCTGGGGCCCAACGGCGCGGGCAAGACCACCACCTTCCGCATGCTCTGCGGCCTCCTGCCCGCAAGCGGCGGTCAGCTGCGCGTGGCCGGCGTCGACCTGCGCCATGCGCGCGCGCAGGCGCGCCAGCGCATCGGCTATGTCTCGCAGAAGTTCGCGCTCTACGGCAATCTCACGGTGCGCGAGAACCTCTCGTTCTTCGGCGGCGCCTACGGCCTGCGCGGGCAGAAGCTGCAGGGGCGCATGGACACGGTGCTGCGGCAGTTCGACCTCGAGCGCGAACTCGACGCGCCCAGCGGGCAGCTGCCCGGCGGCTACCGGCAGCGCCTGGCCATGGCCACGGGCCTGCTGCACGAGCCCGAGATCCTGTTCCTCGACGAGCCCACCAGCGGCGCCGATCCGCTCGCGCGGCGCGAGTTCTGGCGCCGCATCACGGCGCTGGCCGAAGGCGGCACCACCGTCGTCATCACGACCCACTTCATGGAAGAGGCCGAGTACTGCGACCGCATCGTGATCCAGGACGCCGGCAAGGTGCTGGCCATCGGCACGCCGCGCGAGGTGCGCGCGCAGGCGCAGGACGGCGCAGACGGCGGAAGGCGCATCGACATGGAGCAGGCCTTCATCGGCATCGTCGAGAAGGCGCGGCAGGAAGAAAGGAGACAGCCATGAGCGGCTTCGGCACCCGGCTCGTCTCGCTCACGCGCAAGGAATTTCGCCAGCTGCTGCGCGACCGCAGCAACCTGGCCATCGGCATCCTGCTGCCCATGGTGCTGATCCTGATCTTCGGCTATGGCATGTCGCTCGACGTGAAGAACGCGCCGGTGGCCGTGGTGCTCGAAGATTCCTCGCCGATGGCGCACGAGGCCATTGCCGGCCTGCAGCTCTCGCCCACCATCGCACCCGTGCTGCTGGGCTCGATGCGCGACGCCGAGGCCCTGATGCGCGAGCGCAAGGTCGACGGCATCGTGCGCGTGCCCGCCGACTTCTCGCGCGCGCTGGCCGCGGGCGATGCGCGCGTGCAGCTCATCGTGCATGGCGCCGACGCGGGGCGCGCCACCATCATCCAGGCCTATGTGAGCAGCGCGCTGGCGCAAGCGGCCCTGCGCCAGGCCGACCGCGGCGGCGCGGCCGGTGCGGCCGCGCCTTCGGCGGGCCGCGTGACGGTGGAGCAGCGCATGTGGTTCAACGCCGCGAACACCAGCACCTGGTACCTGGTGCCCGGGCTCATCGTGCTCATCATGACGCTGATCGGCGCCTTTCTCACCGCGCTGGTGATGGCCCGCGAATGGGAGCGCGGCACGCTCGAGGCGCTGTTCGTCACGCCGGTGCGGCCGGTGGAAATACTGCTGGCCAAGATCATTCCGTATTTCGCGGTCGGCATGCTGGGCCTGGCGCTGTGCCTCCTGGCCGCGCGCTTCCTGTTCGCGGTGCCGATGGTCGGCTCGCTGTTCGCGGTGGTGCTCAGCTCGATGCTCTACCTGATCGTGGCGGTGAGCCTGGGGCTGGTGATCTCGTCGGTCACGCGCAACCAGTTTCTCGCGAGCCAGGTGGCGCTGATCGCCACCTTCATGCCTTCGATGATGCTGTCGGGCTTCCTGTTCGACCTGCGCAACGTGCCCACCGCCGTGCGCGTGATCGGCCACCTGCTGCCGGCCACCTACTTCATGGACCTGATCAAGACGCTGTTCCTCGCGGGCGACGTCTGGCCGCTGATCTGGCGCAACTGCGCGGTCCTCGTGGCCTATGCCGTGGGCCTGCTGCTGCTGGCCCGCATGGTCACGCGCAAGAGCCTGGACTGAAGGGGAGCATTCCATGATCGACTTCCTGCTGCGCATTGCCAACCTCTGCAAGAAGGAGCTGCTCGCCATCTTCAAGGACCCGGCGAGCCGCGTGATCCTGTTCGTTCCCGCCATCATGCAGAGCCTCATCTTCGGCTACGCCGCCACCTACGATCTCTCGAACGTGCCCTATGCGCTGCTCGACCAGAGCCGCACGGGCGCCTCGACCGAGCTCATTGCGCACCTGGACAGCACCGGCGTCTTCCATCGCGTGGCCACGCTGCGCACGCAGGCCGACATCCGCGAGGTGATCGATACCGAGAAGGCGCTGCTCGTGATCCAGATCGCGCCCAACTTCGAACAGCAGCTCGGCGCGGGCCAGCCCGCGGCCATCCAGCTGATCCTCGATGCGCGCAACTCCAACACCGCGGGCTCCGCGGCCGGCTACGTGGGCGCGGTGGTCGAGCGCTACAACGCCGAGCTGCGCACGCGCGCCGGCGCGCCGCCGGCTCCGCTCACCATCGAATCGCGCGCCTGGTTCAACCCGAACCTCCAAACGCGGTGGAACCTGCTGCCCGGCCTGATTGCCGCGCTCAGCATGCTGCAGACGCTGCTGCTCACCGCGCTCTCGGTGGCGCGGGAGCGCGAGCAAGGCACCTTCGACCAATTGCTGGTCACGCCGATGTCGCCGCTCGAGATCATGATCGGCAAGGCGCTGCCGCCGGTGCTGGTGGGCCTTGCGCAGTCGACGTTGATCCTGCTGGTCGCGCTGTTCTGGTTCGGCATTCCGATGGCGGGCTCGCTCATCACGCTCTACACCGGGCTGGTCTTCTTCACGGTGGCCAGCGTGGGCATCGGCCTGTCGATCTCGGCGGTGTCGGCCAACATGCAGCAGGCCATGCTCTACACCTTCGTCCTGCTGATGCCGATGATGCTGCTCTCCGGGCTGACCACACCCGTGCGCAACATGCCGCACGTGCTGCAGCTGATCACCATGGCCAACCCGCTGCGCTTCGCGATCGACCTGGTGCAGCGCGTCTACCTGGAAGGCGTGGGCCTGGCCACGGTGTGGCACAACCTGATTCCGCTGTCGATCATCGCCATCGTCACACTGCCGCTGGCGGCCTGGCTGTTTCGCCATCGTCTGGTCTAGGGAGCACTCCATGTCCGCATCGCGCACCCTCTTCTCCTGTTCCGCGCTCGCGCTCCTTCTTGCAGGCTGCGCCGTGGGGCCCGACCACCGGCCCGCGCAGCCGCAGGCGCCGGCCGACTGGTCCGCATGGCACGGCGGCTCGGCGGCGCTGCTCGGCGCCGAGCGCAAGGCCGCGCCCACAGCCGCCGCATCCGGCGACTGGAAGGCCTTCGGCGATCCGCTGCTCGACCAGTTGCAAGCCCGCGCCCTGGCCGCCAACCACGACCTGCAGACCGCGGCCCTGCACTTCGCGCAAAGCCGCGTCCAGCGCACCGCGGCCGCGGCGCAGCAGGCGCCACAGCTCAATGCCAGCGCCAGCGTGAACCGGCAGCGCCAGAGCGAGAGCGGCGCCGCCACGCGGATGATCGATGCGCTGGGCTCGTCGGTCGCCAACCGCGACCAGCTGATCCGCACGCTCAGCGAGCCCTACAACCTTTACCAGGCCGGCTTCGACGCCTCCTGGGAAATCGACCTCTGGGGCCGCGTGCGGCGCAGCATCGAGGCCGCCGATGCGGATGCCGGCGCATCGGCCGCGCTGCTGCAGCAGGCGCAGCTCAGCGTGCAGGCCGAGGTGGCGCGCAGCTACTTCGAACTGCGCGGCGCGCAGCGCGAACTGCGCGTGGCGAACGCCGACATCGCGGCCGCAGCCGAATCGCTCGAGCTGGTGCAGGCGCGTGCCGATGGCGGCCTGGTCACCGACCTGGACCCGACGCGCCAGCGCACGCAGCTGGCCGAACTCAAGGCGCGCATCCCCATGCTGCTGCAGCAGGAGGCGCAGGCCATGAACCAGATCACGCTGCTGACCGGCGCAGCGCCGGGCGCGCTGAACGCCGAACTCGCGCCAGCTTCCGATGGCGCGGGCAACCCGCTCGAAGCGCTGCAGGCACCGCCGCTGCCCGAGCTTGCGCTGGGCCTGCCCGGCGACGTGGTGCGCCGGCGCCCCGACATCGCCGCCGCCGAAGCCCAGCTGCATGCCGCCACCGCGCGCATCGGCGTGGCGGTGGCCGACCTCTATCCGCGCGTCACGCTCGGTGCGGGCTTCGGCTACGAATCGGCCGGCAGCGAGCGTTTTGGCGAATGGGGCAGCCGCCAATGGCACGTCGGTCCTTCCATCAGCCTGCCGATCTTCGACAACGACCGGCGCCGCAGCACGGTGAACCTGCGCGAGCTGCAGCAGCAGGAAGCCGCGGTGGCCTTCCAGCAGGCCGTGCTCAAGGCATGGCACGAGATCGATTCGGCGCTCAGCGCCTACGCCGCCGAGCGCCAGCGCCATGCCGAGCTGGCCGAGCGCGAGCGCAGCAGCCGCGATGCACTCACGCTCGCACACGCGCGCTATGCGAACGGACTCACGGATTTCGGCGTCGAACTCGACGCGCGCCGCGCACTGCTGCAGGCGCGGCGCGACCAGGTGCAGAGCACGAGCCGCATGGCGGTGGGCATGGTGGCGGTCTACAAGGCGCTGGGCGGCGGCATTCCCGCGGCGCCCGGCACTCCAGGCTAGAAGGTGTTGGTGAAGCTCGCATTGCCGAGCCCGGTGCCGATCGTCAGCACGCCCCAGTGGGTCACGTCGCGCATGAAGGGCAGTTCGCTCAGCCCCTGCACCACCGCGTCGTTGTGCATCAGGATCAGCGTGGGGCCGGAGCCGATCATCGGCATGCGCCGCCACAGCGCGCTCGGCAGGTGGAACGCGCGGCTTTCCCAATCGCCCGGCAGGTTCTGCGTGCCGCGCTCGATCGAACCGTCCTTGCGGATCAGCCCGGGGCAGGCAATGCCGATGAAGGGCGCCAGGCGGATGTGCTTGCGCTCGCAGTAGCGCACCATGTCCTCGAGCATGGCCGCGATGCGCTCGACCATGCCGGTGCGGTTCGGGTCGTCGTCCGCATGCCGCCATTTCTCCCGCCGCACCACCTTGGCAAGCGACAGGTCGCGTGCCTTGCGCCGGCGCGTCTTCACGATGCCGCAGCGCACGTTGGTGCCGCCGATGTCCACCGCCAGGATGGCGTCGTGCTTCTTGAGCATGGCCGGCGGTGCCAGGTGCACCCAGCCGATCAGGCCGCCGTCGTCGACCTCGTGCGACAGGCGCCCGAGCTGGACGTGAACGCCCAGCTCCTCGAGGATGGCGGCGGTCTGCAGGATGGCGCGCTCGCCCACGTCGCTTTCGGTGAAGCCGCCGCCCACCACGATGCGCTCCACCTTCTTCCATGAGGGCTGGCGCGTGAAGCGCTGGATCACGAGGGCCAGTTCCTCGGCGAACTCCTCGATGGCGCCGTGCATCAGGTCGCCGGCCGCCGAGGTCTTCAGCAGCACGCGGTCGAGCTGCTTCTTGCTGAGGTCGCGCGAGTGTTCCCTGCCCAATGGATCGGTGCCCGTCTTGCGGCGGCGCTTGCGCCAGCGCTCGAGCAGTTCCCTGAAGGCCGTCTGGCTGGCCTGGTCGCCCACGAAGCCGTCCTTGTCGCGCAACTGCAGGCTGTAGCCCTCGACCCGAAGGCCCGGGAGTTCGCGCAGGCCGTGAACGTCGGGGCCGGGCAGGAGATGGGTTTTCTTCTTCATGGCGGCCACTATGGGCGCGGCTGCATCTACGAAGCATCGGTAGCCCGCACCAGGGTTTGTAGGAGATTGGCGGGTACGCCGAGCGGTTCGATGTCTATACACTGGCCTGCGATGCCACTGCCCCATCACCGCATGCTGCGCGCCGCCTTGTTGTTCCTTGCCATGGCCTGGCTCGGTGCCGCTGCATCGGCGCAGCCCGGCGAGGGCACGCTGCGCGTCGGTTCCAAGCGCTTCACCGAGTCGTACATCCTGGCCGAACTGCTCGCGCAGACCGCGGCGCCCCACACCGCATCGCCGCCGGTGGTGCGCCAGGGCCTCGGCAACACGGCCATCGTGTACGAGGCGCTGCGTTCGGGTGCCATCGATCTCTATGCCGAATACACCGGCACCATCGCGCTCGAAATTCTCAAGGGTTCGCCAGCCGAAACGCGCGAGGCCATGAACGCGGCGCTGGCGCCCATGGGCCTGGGCGTGGCGATTCCGCTGGGCTTCAACGACGGCTATGCACTGGCCGTGCGGGCGGCCGATGCCGAGCGGCTCGGGCTGCGTACGCTGAGCGATCTTGCAAAGCATCCCGAACTCAAGCTCGGCCTGTCGAACGAATTCCTCGGCCGCGCCGACGGCTGGAAGGGCCTGGCCGCGCGCTACGGCTTCACCCAGGCGCCCACCGGCCTCGACCATGGCCTGGCCTACGAAGCCGTGGCCGCGAAGCAGATCGACGCGATCGACATCTACACCACCGACGCCAAGATCGAGCATCTCGGCCTGCGCGTGCTCGAAGACGACAGGAAATACTTTCCGCGCTACGACGCCGTGGTGCTCTACAGGCTCGACCTGCCCACGCGGCTGCCCCAGGCCTGGGCCGCGCTGAAAACGCTCGAAGGCCGCATCGACGAACACGCGATGATCGCGATGAATGCGCGCGCCGAACTCCAGAGCGTGCCCTTCGACACCATTGCGCGCGACTTCCTGGCCGGCGCAGGCCAGGGCGCAAAGACCCAGGAGCCCCGGCGCGGCTTCAGCGCCAAGCTGTTCGGCCCCGATCTCTGGCAGCTCGCGCGGCAGCACCTGGTGCTGGTCGCCGTATCGGTGGGCGTGGCGATCCTGATCGGCGTGCCGCTCGCGATCCTGGTGTTTCCGCATGTGCGGCTGCGCGCGCTGGTGCTCGGCTTCGCGAGCCTGCTGCAGACCGTGCCTTCGCTCGCGCTGCTGGCCGTGCTGATTTCCATGCTCGGTGCGATCGGCGCGCTGCCCGCGCTGATCGCGCTCACGCTCTATTCGCTGCTGCCGATCATGCGCAACACCGTGACGGGCCTGGCCGAAGTGCCGAACGGCCTGCGCCTGGCCGGCACCGCGCTGGGCATGACGCCGCCGCAGAGCCTGCGGCTGGTGCTGCTGCCGCTGGCACTGCCCACGCTGCTGGCGGGCGTGCGAACGGCCACCGCCATTGCCATTGGCACCGCGACCATCGCGGCCTTCATCGGCGCAGGCGGATTCGGCGAGCGCATCGTCACGGGGCTGGCGCTCAACGACCGCGAGCTGCTGCTGGCCGGCGCGCTGCCGGCCGCGGCGCTGGCGTTGCTGAGCGAGGGGATCTTCGAGCTCGTGGAGATGCTGATGCGCCGCCGGCGCCGGGCGCCGCCGCCTTCGCTTCTCCCATGAGGCATTCGCGCAGCAGCGTAGCGCCCGCTCCCAGCGTCTTGTCGCCGCGGTGGCAGAAATGGCACTGCTGGCTGGTTCCACCGCCGGGGCCGATGCGGCTCACCGGCAACTGCACCAGCGTTCCGGCGGCCAGGTCGCCGGCCACCAGCCACGACGGCATCTTTCCCCATCCCAGGCCCGCGCGCAGCAGCGCGAGCTTGATGTACATGTCGGTCACGCGCCAGGTCGAGGGCGAGAGCACATCGATGTCGTAGCCCTGGCTGAGCGTGCTCGGATCTTCCACCACGATCTGCACGTGCTCCGCCGCGGCGGCATCCAGGCCCCCCGCACCGCGCCGGCCCGCATGGACCGCCAGCGCATGCGACGGCGCGGCAACGGCCACGGTATGAAGCTGCATGAGGAATTCGCGGCTGATTTTTTCGTCGGCATGGCCGAAGGCCGCAATGGCGAGATCGCATCGGCCCGAATTCAAGGCATCGACGGTGCCGCCCATCGAGCTGTATTCCACGCGGATGGCAATGCTCGGGTAGACCGCATGCATGCCACGCAGCGCGCTGGCCAGGAGGTTCGGCGGAAAGAGCGTGTCCACCGCAACTGCCAGCCCGAGCTCGATGCCCTGTTCGAGCCCCTGCGCGCGCGAGCGCAGCGCCTCGACCTTCGACAGGATCACCCGCACGTCGCCCAGCAGTGCCTTGCCCGTGGGCGTGAGCACCGGCTTGTGGCCGGAACGGTCGAAGAGCCGCACCTGGAGCTGTTCCTCGAGATTGGCAATGGCATGGCTCACGGCCGACTGCACCCGGTGCAGCCGGGCCGCGCCGGCACGGAAGCTGCCGGCATCCGCCACGGCAACGAACATCTGCATCTGGCTCAGCGTGAGGATGTCCAGCATGATCTGTCCAATCGATTGAGTTGGCCGATATTATTCGCTTTCATTGATCGGGTGCCCGCTGCAAAGTGGCGGCATGCAGAACCGAATCGAAATGCGCGGCGCCACATCGCCACCCGCCGCTGCGCCGCTCTCACCTTCTTCAACGCACTGGCTCGGCGTGGCGCTGGTCGTGGCCGCCGGGGTCGTGGCGTCCCTCCAGGTCGGCAAGGTCGCCATTGCCGTGCCGCAGTTGCGCACGGACTTCGGGCTCGACCTCACGATGGTCGGCTGGCTCATGGCAACGTTCTCGCTGCTGGGCGTGGTTGGCGCGGTGCCGGTCGGCGCGTGGGTCGCGCGCGCGGGCGACAGGCGCCTGCTGGTGGCCGGCCTGCTGGCCATTGCCATCGGCAGCATGGTCGGCGCATGGGCACAGGGCATCGCAATGCTGCTGATCGGCCGCGTCGTCGAAGGCCTGGGTTTCGTGCTGATCACCATTGCCGGCCCTTCGGTGCTGCAGCGCATGGTCGCGCCCGGCGGCAAGGACCTTGCCTTCGCGATCTGGAGCTGCTTCATGCCCGCCGGGATTGCCATCGCGCTCTTCAGCGGCTCGCTGCCGGGCAGCTGGCGCGGCTTGTGGCTGGGCAATGCCGCGCTTGCGGGCTTGATCGCGGTGCTGGTGCTGGCGGGCGTTTCGCGCGGCGCGAGTGCAAATACCCGCGAAGCGCCGGTTTCGTGGCGCAGCATGGCCCGCGACGCGGCCGCCACGGCAAAGGCCAGCGCGCCGGCGCTGATCGCCGCTTCGTTCGTGATCTACAGCCTGCAGTTCTTCGCGCTCTTCAGTTTTCTGCCGGTGCTGCTGATCGAGCGCATGGGCGTGGGCACGGCCACCGCCGGACAGCTGAGCGCCGCGGCCTGCTGCGTCAACGTGGCGGGCAATCTTGCGGCCGGCATGCTGCTCCAGCGCGGCATCGCGCGCTGGCTGCTCGCGGCACTGGCCAGTGCGGCGATGGGCATCGCGTCCATCGGCATCTTCCTGCCGGTGCTCGGCGCAGTGCCGGCCTTTGTGCTGTGCCTGGTTTTTTCGGGCGCGGGCGGCCTGCTTCCCGCAACGCTGATCGGCACCTCTCCCATCGTGGCACCGAGCACGCGGCTGGTCCCGATGTCGATGGGCTTGCTCATGCTGGGCAGCAATCTCGGCCAGATGATCGGCCCCGTGATCGTGGGCGGTGCAGTGGATTCGCTGGGCTGGCCGGCGGCCGCCGCCATCGTCGCCCTGGCGGGCGCAATGGGCGTGCTGCTTGCACTGGGCCTGCGCCGCTCGATGGCGCGCGGCGGCCATCGGCTGTAGGGCGGACAAAGTGGACGGCCAGCGCCGGGCGCGTGCGGCGCCCGGCGCGGGGGTGGCATCAAGCCAGCGTGTACGCCGTCTTCACCGTGGTGAAGAACTCCTGCGCATACTTGCCCTGCTCGCGCGGGCCGTAGCTCGAGCCCTTGCGCCCGCCGAACGGCACGTGGTAGTCCACGCCCGCCGTGGGCAGGTTCACCATCACCATGCCGGCCTGGCTGTGGCGCTTGAAGTGCGTGGCGTACTTCAGGCTGGTGGTGGCAATGCCGGCCGACAGGCCAAACTCGGTGTCGTTGGCCGTGGCCAGCGCCTCTTCGTAGTTCTTCACCCGGATCACGCTCGCCACCGGGCCGAAGATCTCTTCCTTGTTGATGCGCATCGCGGCCGCCGATTCGCTGAACAGCGCCGGCGACATGTAGTAGCCGTCGGTCTCCAGCTTCAGCAGTTCCCCGCCGGCCGCCAGCGTGGCGCCCTCGCCCTTGCCGATGGCGATGTATTCCATGTCCTGGTCCAGCTGCGACTTCGAGGAGACCGGGCCCACGTCGGTGCCCTGCGCCAGCGCATCGCCGACCTTGATCTTGGCCATGCGCGCCTTCATCGCCTCGATGAACTTGGAGTAGATGCCTTCGGTCACGATCAGGCGGCTGGAGGCCGTGCAGCGCTGGCCGGTCGAGTAGAAGGCGCTTTGCACGCTGAGCTCCACGGCCTGGGCCAGGTCGGCGTCGTCCAGGATCACCTGCGGGTTCTTGCCGCCCATCTCGAGCTGCACCTTCTTGTGGTTGGTCACGCACTGCACCGCGATGTTGCGGCCCACGCCGACCGAGCCGGTGAAGCTGATGGCATGGATGCCGGGGTGGCTGACCAGCGCGTTGCCGATCACGCTGCCGCGGCCCATCACCAGGTTGAACACGCCCGCCGGAATGCCCGAGCGGCTGATGATCTCGGACAGCGCCCAGGCGCAGCCGGGCACGAGGTCGGCGGGCTTCAGGACCACGCAGTTGCCGAAGGCCAGTGCGGGCGCGATCTTCCAGGCCGGGATGGCAATGGGGAAGTTCCAGGGCGTGATCAGGCCGACCACGCCGACCGGCTCGCGCGTGATCTCCACGCCGATGTTGGGGCGCACCGAGGGCAGCACTTCGCCTGCGAGGCGCAGGCATTCGCCGGCGAAGAACTTGAAGATCTGGCCGGCGCGGGTGGCTTCGCCGATGCCTTCGGCCTTCGTCTTGCCTTCTTCACGGGCGAGCAGGGTGCCGAGCTCTTCCTTGCGCGCGAGGATCTCGGTGCCGATCTTGTCCAGCGCATCGGAGCGCGCCTGGATGCTGCCGGTGGCCCAGGCCGGGAAGGCGGCGGTGGCGGCGGCCACGGCGGCCTCGACATCGGCAGCCGTGCCCTGCGCGTAGTGGCCCAGCACGTCGGACAGGTTGCTGGGGTTGAGGTTGGGGCTGTAGCTTGCGCCGGCACGCCATTCGCCGCCGATCAGGTTGTCGAAGTTTTGCATGAGGATTCCTTGTGCTGCTCGATGGAAAGAAAGAAGCCGGAGCACTGCGTGTCCGGCTGCGGAAATGGAAACGGGAGACTAAACCTTCAGCGCACCATGCAGGGCTTTTTATTGTCGAAAGTCCACCCCGGGATCAGGTATTGCATCGCCTGCGCATCGTTGCGCGCGCCCAGGCCATGCTTCAGGTACAGCTGGTGCGCCTTCTCGACTTCGTCCATGTCGAGCTCCACGCCCAGGCCGCCGCGCGTGGGCACCTTCACGTAGCCGCCCTCGATCTGCAGCGGGGCCTTGGTCAGGCGCTGGCCGTCCTGCCAGATCCAGTGCGTGTCGATGGCCGTCACCTTGCCCGGCGCGGCCGCGGCCACGTGCGTGAACATGGCCAGCGACACATCGAAGTGGTTGTTCGAATGCGAGCCCCAGGTCAGGCCCCAGGCCTGGCACAGCTGCGCCACGCGCACCGAGCCCTGCATCGTCCAGAAGTGCGGATCGGCCAGCGGAATGTCGACCGACTGCAGCGAGAGGCTGTGCACCATCTCGCGCCAGTCGGTGGCGACCATGTTGGTGGCGGTCGGCAGGCCCGTGGCGCGGCGGAACTCGGCCATCACCTCGCGGCCCGAGAACACGCCTTCGGCGCCGCAGGGGTCCTCGGCATAGGCCATGACGCCATGCAGGTCGCGGCACAGGCGGATCGCATCGGCCAACAGCCAGCCGCCGTTGGGGTCGAGCGTGACGCGCGCCTTGGGAAAGCGCTCGTGCAGCGCGCGGATGGCCTCGACTTCTTCCTCGCCGCGCAGCACGCCGCCCTTGAGCTTGAAGTCGGTGAAGCCGTAGCGCGCGTGCGTGGCCTCGGCCAGGCGCACGATGGCTTCGGGCGTCATGGCTTCTTCGTGGCGCAGGCGAAACCAGTCGTCGGCGCCGCCGGGGTCGCTCTCGTAGGGCAGGTCGGTCCTGGTGCGGTCGCCCACGTAGAACAGGTAGCCGAGCATCTGCACGGCATCGCGCTGCTGGCCTTCGCCGAGCAGTGCGGCCACCGGCACTTCGAGGTGCTGGCCCAGCAGGTCGAGCAAGGCCGCCTCGACGGCGGTGACCGCATGGATGGTCACGCGCAGGTCGAAGGTCTGCTGGCCGCGGCCGCCGCTGTCGCGGTTGGCGAAGGCACTGCGCATGCTGTTGAGCACTGCGTGGTGTTTGCCCAGGGGCTGGCCCACGATGAGGCCGCGCGCATCTTCGAGCGTCTGGCGGATCTTCTCGCCGCCCGGCACTTCGCCGACACCGGTGTGGCCCGCGCTGTCGGTCAGGATCAGCAGGTTGCGCGTGAAGAACGGGCCGTGCGCGCCGCTCAGGTTCATGAGCATGCTGTCGTGGCCCGCGACGGGCACCACGCGCATGGCGGTGACCACGGGTGCGCCGGAGATGGGAGAAGCGGAGTCTGGAAGTGTCATTTTTTGCGCGAGCCCTGGAAGAAAAGTGCTGCTAGATCCGAACGGCCTGGCGGGCCAGCATCTTCCACTCGCCGCCCTGTTTTTGCCAGATGCCGAGGATCTTGAGCGCCACCTTGCCGGGCTTGCCCGAATCGTTGGTGTCGGCCGCGAGCGTGTGGCGCACGATCGCAACGTCGCCCGCCACCTTGATGGTCTGGTCGGTGATCGTGATGCTCACGAAGTCCGACTTGCCGGCCACCAGGTCGCCGATGAAGCTGGCCTTGGTGTCGACCTTGCCGCTCGAATGGCCGTAGCTCAGGTCGTCGGCCACCAGTGCGCCAAGGGCGGCCGGCGTGGGATCGATCATTGCAAGGCGCAGCCGCTCGGCGGCCGCGGCCACGGCCGGCTCGGCCGAAGCACCGCCGCCCGCGGGCGCCATGGCACAGCCCGAAAACATGACGGCCGATGCGGCAATGAGGAAGAACTTCTTGATGATGGACATGCGTTGTCTCCGTTGTTGTTTGTTGTCGTCGTTCCCGGCCCGGCCGCTTACTGCGGGCCGAGCGCGTCGATCAGCGCCTTGAGCTGTTCCATCTCGGCGGGCTGGAGGTCCGTGAGCGGCGTGCGCACCGGGCCGGCGTCGTGGCCGACGATCTTGGCACCGGCCTTGACGATGCTCACCGCATAGCCGGGCACGCGGTTGCGCAGATCGAGATACGGCATGAAGAAGTTCTTGAGCAGGCGGTGCTGCGTCGGCAGGTCGTCGGCGGCAACGGCCTTGTAGAAATCCATCGCGGTCTTCGGGATGAAGTTGAAGACGGCCGACGAATACACCGGCGTGCCCAGCGCCTTGTAGGCCGCGGCATAGACCTCGGCCGTGGGCAGGCCGCCCAGGTAGGCGAAGCGGTCGCCCATCTTCTGGTAGATGGCGACCATGGCTTCGATGTCGCCCACGCCGTCCTTGAAGCCCACGAGGTTCGGGTTGCGCTCGGCCAGCGCGGCCAGCGTCTCGGGCTTGAGGCGGCTGGTGGCGCGGTTGTAGACGATCACGCCGAACTTCACGCTCTTGCACACGGCTTCCACGTGCGCGGCCAGGCCTTCCTGGCCGGCTTCGGTCAGGTAGTGCGGCAGCAGCAGGATGCCGTGTGCGCCGGCCTTCTCGGCCGCCTGCGCGCACTGGATCGCAAAGCGCGTGGGGCCGCCGGCGCCCGCGATGATCGGCACCACGCCGCGGCAGGTGTCGACCGCGGTCTGGATGATGCCGGGGTATTCGTCGCCGGTCAGCGAGAAGAACTCACCGGTGCCGCCGGCCGCGAACAGCGCGCTCGCGCCGTAGGGAGCGAGCCATTCGAGACGCTTCTCGTAGCCCTTCTTGTTGAAGTCCCCGTTCGCGTCGAAGTCGGTCAACGGGAACGAGAGCAGGCCGGAGCCCATGATGGATTTGAGTTCTTGAGGGTTCATCGAGACACCAATGAGTGAGTTGAAAAATGGATGCTGAGGGCGCTCAGTCCAGCTTGATGCCGGCGTCGGCAACGACCTTGGCCCAGCGCGCGCGCTCCTTGCCGAAGAACTGCTCTTCCTCGGCCGGCGCCATGGTCACGACCTCGGCGCCCTGCCCCGCGAGGCGCGAGCGGATGTCGGCCGTGCGGATGACGGTGATCAGTTCCTTGTTGAGGCGCTGCACGATGGCGTCGGGCGTGCCCCTGGCCACGCGCACGCCCTGCCAGGTGCCCGACTCGAAGCCGGCCACGCCCTGCTCCGCGATGGTGGGCACTTCGCCGATCAGCGGCATGCGCGTCGCTTTCGACACGCCGAGCACCTTGAGCTTGCCGCTCTGCACATGCGGCAGGGTGGCGAGCATGCCGTTCATCAGGATCTGCGTCTGGCCGGCGACCGTGTCCTGCACCGCCTGCACACCGCCCTTGTAGGGCACGTACTGCCAGCGTGCGCCGCTCGCACGCTCCAGCGCCACGCCCGCCAGGTGCGGCGCACTGCCGGTGGCGGTGACGGCGAAGTTGATTTCCGACTTCTTCGACAGCGCGATCAGTTCCTTCAGGTTGTTGGCCTGGACCGAGGGATGCACCACCAAGAGGTGCGGCGAATAGGCCAGCATGGTCACGCCGCGCAGGTCCTTGGAAGGATCGAAAGGCAGCCGCGTGTAGACCGAGGGGCTGATGGCGAGCGCGCCGACGTCGCACAGCAGCAGCGTGTAGCCATCGGGCTTGGACTTGGCGACGAAATCGGCGCCGAGGTTGCCGTTGGCGCCCGGCTTGTTGTCGACGATGACCGGCTGGCCCAGCGCTTCCGACAGCGGCTGGCTGATGGAGCGGGCAATGATGTCGGACGAACCGCCCGGCGGGTACGGCACCACGATGCGCACCGGCCTGGACGGCCAGTTGTCGGCGGCATGCACGCCACCGGCGGCAAGCACCCCGCCGCCCAGGGCGCCTAGCATCAGATCACGTCGTTTCAAGCTCATTCTGAGTCTCCTGCTGGGTTGTGTTGTCAGTCATCGTACAACCAGGAATGACGCTTGTCCAGCCTCAGCCCGAAATTTCTTCTCAGGGAGCCGCTGGCGGCGTCTTGGCCGCGGCCTGCTGGGCCGCTTCCTGCGCCACGCGCAGCCGCTCGCGGCTGTTGGTCAGGTGGATGCGCATGGCCGCGCGGGCCGATTCGGGATCGCGGCGCGCGATGGCCGCGTAGATCTCTTCGTGCTCGCGGTTCACGCGGCTCAGGTACTCGCCGCGCCGGTCGTAGTTGCGGATGGCGGTGATGCGCGTGCGCGGAATGATCGTGGTGCCCAGGTGGCTCATGATGTCCGCGAAGTACGGATTGCCGGTGGCCTGGGCGATCTGCAGGTGGAAGCGGAAATCGGGCGCCACGGTGTCCCCCGCCACCGCCACGTTGCGCTCGAAATCGTCGAGCGCCTGGCGCATCGCGAGCAGCTGCTCCTCGGTGCGGCGCGTGGCGGCCAGCCCGGCGGATTCGGTCTCGAGGCTGATGCGCAGCTCGAGCACCGCCAGCACGTCCACCGAGGTGGCGATGTCGGCGGAATCGAGCCGGAACATGCCGGCCGCGCGCGGCTGCAGCACGAAGGTGCCCACGCCGTGGTGCGTTTCCACCAGCCCCGCCGCCTGCAGCTTGGACAGCGCCTCGCGCACCACGGTGCGGCTCACGCCGAAGGATTGCATGATGGCCGACTCGGTCGGCAGCTTGTCGCCCGGGCGCAGCTGCTGGCTGCGGATCTTTTCGCCCAGGTCCTCGACCAGCCCGTGGGCGAGCCCGCGCGCACGCGGGCGCGGACGCCCCACGAAGGGCGTGCCGGCGGCAACTTCTGTCGCCGCGTCGGAAATTGAGGGATTACCCGCAGTCGTCTGGACCATGGTCACGATAATAATCCCGCATTAGTTGTACGACAACAGATAACTTCTCAGGCCAGCAAAAATGTCGACGTCCCATCAAACCCCCAACACCCCGCTCCACCGGATTCTGCTGACCGGCGCCGCCGGCGGACTGGGCAAGGTCCTGCGCGAACGCCTGCGCCCCTACGCCCGGATCTTGCGCCTTTCCGACATTGCCACCCTCTCCCCTTCCGAGGGCGCGCACGAAGAAGTCGTGCCCTGCGATCTTTCGGACAAGGCCGCGGTCCACGCACTGGTCGAGGGCTGCAGCGCCATCGTGCACCTGGGCGGCGTTTCGGTCGAGCGGCCGTTCGAGGAAATCCTCGAAGCCAACATCAAGGGCGTCTTCAACGTCTACGAAGCCGCGCGCCGCCACGGCGTGAAGCGCGTGGTGTTCGCAAGCTCCAACCACGTGATCGGCTTCTACAAGCAGAGCGAGCACATCGACGCCCACGCCCCGCGCCGGCCCGACGGCTACTACGGCCTGTCGAAGTCCTTCGGCGAGGACATGGCGCAGTTCTATTTCGACCGCTGGGGCATCGAGACGGTGAGCATCCGCATCGGCTCGTCCTTTCCCGAGCCGCTCAACCGCCGCATGATGAGCACCTGGCTCAGCTACCGCGACCTGACCACGCTGCTCGAGAAGTCGCTCTTCACGCCCGGCGTGAAGCACACGGTGGTCTACGGCATGTCCGACAACCGCGACGTCTGGTGGGACAACAGCGCCGCCGCCCACCTGGGCTTCGTGCCGCAGGACAGTTCCGAGGTGTTCCGCGACAAGGTCGACGCGCAGCCGCCCGTGGCGCCGACCGATCCCAACGCCATCTACCAGGGCGGCGCCTTCACGGCACAGGGACCGTTCGGCGATGCAGGCTGAACTCGTCCTCGATGCACGCAACGGCACCGGCGAAAGCCCGGTGTGGCATGCCGCGGAGCAGGCGCTCTACTGGGTCGACATTCCGGCACGCACGCTGAACCGCTGGCATGCGAGCGAAGGCCATGCCCAGTGGCATGCGGACGAAATGATCGCCTGCATCGCGCCGCGCGCCGATGCGCCCGGCGCCTGGATCGCCGGCATGGAAAGCGGCCTCTTCTCGCTCGCGCCGCAGGCCGGCGGCACGCTGGCCGCCACCGCGCTCGCACCCGTGGCGCATGCCATGCCCGCGATGCGCTTCAACGACGGCCGCTGCGACCGCCAGGGCCGCTTCTGGGCCGGCACGATGCTGCAGGACATGGCCGCCGGCGCGCGCGTCGGCCGGCTCTACAGCTACGCCAAGGGCAGTGCCGGCGCCGCCATGCGGCTGGACGACTTCATCGTGCCCAACGGGCTTGCCTTCAGTCCCGACGGCCGCACGATGTACCTCTCGGATTCGCATCCCGCGGTGCAGGCCATCTGGTCCTTCGACTACGACACCGACACCGGCACGCCGCACAACCGCCGCCTGTTCGCCGACATGAAGCCGCTGCCCGGCCGCCCCGACGGCGCGGCCATGGACGCCGACGGCTGCTACTGGATCTGCGGCAACGACGCGGGCCTGGTGCACCGCTTCACGCCCCAGGGCCGGCTCGACCGCTCGCTCGAAGTGCCGGTGAAGAAGCCCGCGATGTGCGCCTTCGGCGGCCCCGCGCTCGACACGCTCTTCGTCACCTCGATCCGGCCCGGCGGCATCGACCTGTCGGACCAGCCCCTGGCCGGCGGCGTGTTCGCGCTGCGGCCCGGCGTGGCGGGCGTTCCCGAGCCGGCGTTCGGCGGCTGACCCTTTTTCTTCTTTCTTTTTTCACGACAACCACCACGCAGAGGACGAGACAATGAAGCTCCACAAGACCCTGATCGCACTTGCCGTCGGCGCCGCAGCCGCGCTCACCACACTGGCTGCCAGCGCCACCGAGTTCCGCTCGGCAGACATCCATCCCGACGACTACCCGACCGTGACCGCGGTCAAGTTCATGAGCGAGCGGCTCAAGGCGCTCTCCGGCGGCAAGCACAGCATCAAGGTGTTCAACAACAGTTCGCTCGGCAGCGAGAAGGACACCATCGAGCAGACCAAGATCGGCGCGCTGCAGATGGTGCGCGTGAACATCGCCCCGATGAACAACATCTGCGCCGAGACGCAGGTGCCGACCATGCCCTTCCTGTTCCGCTCGGTGGACCACCTGCACAAGGTGCTCGACGGCCCGATCGGCGAAGAGATCCTGAAGTCGTGCGAGAAGCAGGGCTTCGTCGGCCTCGCCTACTACGACAGCGGCGCGCGCTCGATGTTCACGGCCAAGAAGCCGGTGCGCAGCTTTGCCGACATGAAGGGCCTGAAGGTGCGCGTGCAGCAGTCTGACCTGTGGGTGTCGATGCTCGAGGCCATGGGCGCCAACGCCACGCCGATGCCCATGGGCGAGGTCTACACGGGCCTGAAGACCGGCCTGATCGACGCCGCCGAAAACAACTACCCGACCTACGAAAGCGCCCGCGCCTTCGAAGTGGCCAAGTACTACAGCAAGACCGAGCATTCGATGGCACCCGAGATGCTGCTGTTCTCCAAGCGCGCATGGGACAAGCTCTCGGCCGAGGAGCAGGGCTGGATCCGCCAGGCCGCCAAGGAATCGGTGCCTTACATGCGCAAGCAGTGGGAAGAGCGCGAGATCAAGTCGCTCGCCACGGTGAAGGCCGGCGGCGCCGAGATCATCGAAGTCGACAAGGCCCCGTTCCAGGCCGCGATGAAGCCGGTGTATGACAAGTTCATCACGGACGCGAAGCTCAAGGACCTGGTCAAGCGCGTGCAGGACACGAAGTAAGTCCGCCTCCTCGACCTGGCTCCTCCCCTTCCTTCCCCCTCCGGGGGAAGGGCAAAGAAATCTATGTACACCAAACTTTGCCGCACCCTCGCCCGTGCCTGCATGTGGTTGGGCATCCTCGGGCTCGTCGCGGTGATCTGCGCCGTGAGCTGGCAGGTGTTCGGCCGCTACGTGCTCAACAACACCCCCACCTGGGCTGAAAGCCTGGCGCTGCTGCTGGTGCTCTACGTCACGATGTTCGGCGTCGCCGTCGGCGTGCGCGACGCGGGCCACATCGGCCTCGAATCCTTCCTCGTGCTCGCGCCCGACTGGCTGCGGCTGAAGATGGAATACCTGATCCACGCACTGATCCTCGTGTTCGGCCTGGCCATGGCCTGGAATTGCGCCTCCCTCGCCGAATCGGTGTGGGACTACCGGCTGCCCACGCTCTGGATCTCCGAGGGCTGGAAATACGTGCCCGCCTCCGTGGCCGGCGTTCTCATCGTGATGTTCTCCATCGAACACATCATCGCGCTCGCCCAAGGCCGCGAAGTCGAACCCGCCTGGGCCTGAACCGCATCATGACGATTCCTCTGCTCATTCTTTGCCTCTCGTTCACGCTCTTCCTGCTGCTGGGCGTGCCGGTCGCTTTCTCGATCGGCCTCTCGGCCCTGTCCACGCTGCTGTATGAAGGCCTTCCGCTGGAAGTCGGTTTCCAGCAGATGACCTCCGGCATGGGCATCTTCTCGTTCCTTGCGATTCCGTTCTTCATCTTTGCCGGCGAGCTGATGCTCTATGGCGGCATTGCGGACCGCATCGTCAACTTCGCGCGCAACGTCGTGGGCCACGTGCGCGGCGGCCTCGGCATGTCGAACGTGGTGGCCTGCACGCTGTTCGGCGGCGTCTCGGGCTCGCCCGTGGCGGACGTCTCGGCCATGGGCGCCGTGATGATCCCGATGATGAAGAAGGAGGGCTACCACGCCGACTACGCAGTCAACGTGACGACCCACGCGGCCCTGGTCGGCGCGCTGATGCCGACCAGCCACAACCTGATCATCTATTCGCTCGCGGCAGGCGGCAAGGTGTCGATCGCGGCGCTGATCCTGGCGGCGCTGCTGCCGGCGGCGGTGCTCACGCTCAGCAACCTCGCGGCCGCCTACCTGGTGGCGGTGAAGCGCGGCTACCCGGCCGGCAGCTTTCCGGGCTGGGCCATCGTGGCGCGCTCGTTCGCGGCGGCGCTGCCGGGCCTGTTCATCGTGGTGCTGATCCTCGGGGGCATCCTGTCGGGCGTCTTCACGGCGACCGAGTCGGCGGCCGTGGCGGTGCTCTATGCGCTGGCGCTCACCATCTTCGTCTACCGCACGCTGAAGTGGGAGCACTTCGTCAAGGCAGCCTCGAAGGCGGTGCGCACCACCGGCGTGATCCTGCTGCTGATCGGCATCTCCAGCACCTTCGGCTACCTGATCAGCCTGTATGGCGTGGCCGAACTCACGGGCCAGATGCTGTCGCAGATCACGAGCACGCCGTGGGTGATCTTCCTGCTCATCAACATCATCCTGTTCGTGCTGGGCACCTTCCTCGACATGGCGGCAACGATCCTGCTGTGCACGCCGATCTTCCTGCCCATTGCACAGCACTACGGCATGAGCTCGGTGCAGTTCGGCATCGTGATGCTGATCAACTGCGCGCTCGGCCTGAACACGCCGCCGGTGGGCACCACGCAGTTCGTGGGCTGTGCGATTGGCGGCGTATCGGTGGGCACGGTGATGAAGACCATCTGGCCGTTCTACGGTGCGCTGATCTTCGCGCTCGCGGTGGTCACCTTCGTGCCGGCCTTCTCGACCTGGCTGCCGAGCATGTTCATGGTCGTGAAGTAACGGCAGCACAAAGCAAGACAGAGGTTCCGCGATGACCGATCCGAACACCCGAGCACCGCACTTCATCCGCATGCACGCGGCGGACAACGTCGCCATCGTGGCCAACGACGGCGGCCTGCCCGCCGGCACCGTGCTCGCGTCCGGCCTGGTGCTGGTCGACAAGGTGCCCCAGGCGCACAAGGTGGCGCTCGAGGACATTCCCGAAGGCGGCGTGGTGCGGCGCTACAACGTGCCGATCGGCTATGCCCTGAAGCCGATCCCGGCCGGCAGCTGGGTGCACGAACGCCTGCTGCAGATGCCCGCCGCGCGCGAGCTCGAAGGCCTGCCGATCGCCACCGTGCGCCCGCCCCCGCAGCCGCCGCTGGAGGGCTACACCTTCGAGGGCTACCACAACCTCGACGGCTCGGTGGGCACGCGCAACATCCTCGCCATCACGCAGACCGTGCAGTGCGTGGCGGGCGTGGTCGACTTTGCGGTGCAGCGCATCAAGGCCGAGCTGCTGCCCAAGTACCCCAACGTCGACGACGTGGTGGGCCTCTCGCACAGCTACGGCTGCGGCGTGGCCATCGATGCGCCCGACGCCGTCATCCCGATCCGCACGCTGCGCAACATCAGCCTCAACCCGAACTTCGGCGGCGAGGTGATGGTCATCAGCCTGGGCTGCGAGAAGCTGCAGCCCGAGCGCCTGCTGCCGCCCGGCAGCATCGCGCTGGTGGACGAGCGCAACGTGGCCGACGTCGGCGAAACAGCCAACGCCAAGCTCGACGTGGTGTGCCTGCAGGACGACGCGCACGTCGGCTTCATGTCGATGATCGATTCGATCATGCGACAGGCCGAAGAGCACCTGGAGCGGCTCAACGCCCGCCGGCGCGAGACCGTGCCCGCCAGCGAGCTGGTGGTGGGCGTGCAGTGCGGCGGCAGCGATGCCTTCTCGGGCGTTACGGCCAACCCGGCCGTCGGCTTTTGCACCGACCTGCTGGTGCGCGCCGGCGCCACCGTGATGTTCTCGGAAGTGACCGAGGTGCGCGACGGCATCGACCAGCTCACCTCGCGCGCCACCACGCCCGAGGTGGCCGAGGCCATGATCCGCGAGATGGCCTGGTACGACGCCTACCTGGACCGCGGCCGCGTCGACCGCAGCGCCAACACCACGCCCGGCAACAAGAAGGGCGGGCTCTCGAACATCGTCGAAAAGGCGATGGGCTCGATCGTCAAGAGCGGCAGCGCGCCGATCTCGGGCGTGGTTGCGCCGGGCGAGAAAGCGAAGCAAAAGGGCCTGCTCTACGCCGCCACGCCCGCCAGCGACTTCATCTGCGGCACGCTGCAGCTGGCCGCCGGCATGAACCTGCATGTGTTCACCACCGGCCGCGGCACGCCCTACGGCCTGGCCGAGGTGCCGGTGATCAAGGTGGCCACGCGCAGCGACCTGGCGCGCCGCTGGCACGACCTGATGGACGTGAACGCGGGCCGCATCGCCGACGGCGACGCCACCATCGAGGACATCGGCTGGGAGATGTTCCGCCTGATGCTCGACGTGGCCAGCGGCCGCAAGAAGACCTGGGCCGAACAGTGGAAGCTGCACAACGCGCTTGTGCTGTTCAACCCGGCCCCCGTGACCTGACTTCGAAAGGAAACACCATGGAAGACCTCAAGGGCAAGACCGCACTCGTCACCGGCGCCAGCACCGGCATCGGCGCTGCCGTGGCCATTGCGTTCGCGGCGCGCGGCATGCGCGTGGCGGTGCACTACAACAGCTCGGCCGACGCCGCCAACCAAGTCGTCGAGACCATCCGCCAGGCCGGCGGCGACGCCTTCACGCTGCAGGCCGACGTGCGCGACACTGGCGCGATCCGCGAGTGCGTCAAGCAGGCGGCATCGCGCCTCGGCCGCATCGACGTGCTGGTGAACAATGCCGGCAGCCTGGTCAAGCGCGTGCCCATCGCCGAGTTCGACGATGCGCTGTTCGACGAGGTGATGCACATCAACGCACGCTCGGTGCTCGCGTTTGCGCGCGAGGCGGTGCCGCTGATGCGCACGCACGGCGGCGGCAACATCATCAACGTGACCTCGGTCGCGGCGCGCACCGGCGGCGGGCCGGGCGCCTACCTGTATGCGGGCTCCAAGGGCTTCGTGAGCACGGCCACGCACGGGCTCGCCCGGGAACTCGTCGGCGACAGGATCCGCGTGAACGCCGTGGCACCGGGTGTCATCCAGACGCCGTTCCAGGACCGCTTCTCGACGCCCGCCATGCTCGAATCGTTCCGCACCGCCATTCCCATGGGCCGCATCGGCTCGCCCGACGAATGCGTGGGCGCCTTCCTCTACCTGGCTTCGGAGCAGCTCTCGGGCTACGTGACGGGCCAGGTGATCGAAGTGAACGGCGGGCAGTACATGCCCTGACGCGGCAGGCGCGCTTTTTCGAGACACCGGAATCAGATCAATAACGGAGACAACACCTCATGAAGAGAAGCAGATTCCTTGGCGGCCTCGCCACCCTTTCGGCTGCGGCCGCCCTGTCGCTCGGGTTCGCCGCGACTGCCGCGGCGCAGGCCGGCGACTTTCCGAACCGCACGATCGAGCTGCTGGTGCCCTACCAGCCGGGCGGCGGCACCGACGGCCTGGCGCGCGCCTTCTCCGAGGCCAGCCGCAAGCACATTTCGCAGAGCATCGTGATCGTCAACCGTCCGGGCGCGGGCGGCGCCATCGGCTGGACCGAGGTGATCAACGCCCGGCCCGACGGCTACAAGCTCGCGGTGCTCACGGTGGAACTGCTGACGCTGCCGCACCTGGGCCTGGCCAAGTTCAACTACGACGACTTCCAGCCGATCGCGCAGCTCAATGCCGACCCGGCCGCCATCACCGTCAAGGCCGATGCGCCGTGGAACACGATCGAGGAATTCCTCGCGGCGGCGAAGAAGTCGCCCGAGAGCGTGCGCGTCGGCAATTCGGGCAACGGTTCGATCTGGCACCTGGCCGCCGCGGCGCTCGAGGACAAGACCGGCGCCAGGTTCGGCCACATCCCGTTCCAGGGTGCGGCGCCCGCGGTGCTGGCGCTGCTGGGCGGGCACATCGAGGCCGTGGCGGTGAGCCCGGCCGAGGTCACGACGCATGTGCAGTCCGGCAAGCTCAAGGTGCTGATGGTCATGGCCGACAAGCGCGTGAAGGGCTTCGACAAGGTGCCCACCGCCAAGGAGCGCGGCATCGACCTGTCGATCGGCACCTGGCGCGGCCTCGGCGCCCCCAAGAACACGCCGCCCGAAGTGATGGCCAAGCTGCGCGAGATCACGGCCAAGACGGCCGCCGAGCCGCTCATGCACGAGGTGATGGACCGGCAGAACCTCGGCTACGTCTACACGGACGGCGCGGTGTTCAAGGAAACCCTGGCCAAGGACAACGCCTACTTCAAGGCGCTGATCGCCAAACTGAACATCAAGCCATGAACCGCCGCACTCCCATCCTTCGCGCGCTCCAGGGCGCGGTCGCGCTGCTGTCCGTGGCCGCCATGGGCCAGGCCTGGGCCGCCACCTGGGTCTACGTGTCCAACGCCGACAGCCAGGAGATCTCCGTGCTCGAGCTGGATCGCGCCGAAGGCGTGCTCAAGCCGGTGCAGACGCTCAACGTCGGCGGCACGGTCATGCCGATGGCCGTGAGCCCTGACAAGCGCGTGCTCTACGCCGCGCTGCGCTCGCAGCCGTTCCGCGTGGTCAGCATGTCGATCGACGCGGCCACCGGCAAGCTGCAGAAGCTCGGCGAGGCGCCGCTGGCCGACAGCATGGCCAACATCGACCTCGACGCGAGCGGCAAGTGGCTCTTCGCGGCCTCCTACCAGGGCGGAAAGATCTCGGTCAACGCCGTCGGCAAGGACGGCGCGGTGGGGCCGATCCAGCAGCTGGTGCAGACGGGCCCGAACGCGCACGCGGTCCACGCCGATGCGAACAACCGCTTCGTGCTCGCCACCAGCCTGGGCGGCGACAACGTGTCGAGCTGGCGCTTCGATGCGGACAAGGGGCTGCTCGCGGCCAATGATCCGCCGCTGACCATGAGCACCGCCAAGTCGGGACCGCGCCACTTCGTCTGGGACAAGGCGCAGCGGCACGTCTACCTGCTGAACGAGCTCGACGCGTCCCTGCACGTGTACGCCTGGGACGCGGCGCGCGGCGCGCTCAAGCTGGAGCAGAGCACTACGACGCTGCCGCCGGGCTTCACGGGCAAGCCCTGGGCGGCCGACCTGCACCTGACGCCCGACGGGCGCTACCTGTACGCCTCCGAGCGCACCTCGAGCACGCTCTCGGCGTTCAAGGTGGACGCGGCGAGCGGCCAGCTGCAGCCGCTCGGCCAGACGCCGACCGAGAAAGGGCCGCGCGGCTTCGCGATCGATTCGAGCGGCCGCTACCTGATTGCCGCCGGGCAGGAGTCGCACGGCATTTCGCTGTACCCCATCGATTCCGCGACCGGTGCGCTGGGCAAGCCCTCGCGCATCACCGCGGGCAAGAACCCGAACTGGATCGAGATCGTCGACGCACCCTGAGGTGGCGGCCGCCATCCACATCATCAAAGGAGATATTGCAATGCAACGCCGCACATTGATTCGCACCGCCCTCGCCTCTTCGCTCGCCGCGGGCCTGCCCGCGTTCGCGCAGGGCCCCGGCAACTGGCCCACGGGCAAGGCCATCACCTACCTCGTGCCCTTTCCCGCGGGCGGCACCACCGACGTGCTGGCCCGCCTGATCGGCCAGAAGCTCGGCCCGGTGCTGGGCACGAGCGTGATCATCGACAACAAGGGCGGCGCCGGCGGCAGCGTGGGCTCGGAAATCGGCTCGCGCGCAGCGCCCGACGGCTTCATGATGGTGGGCGGCACGATCAGCTCGCACGCGATCAACGTGAGCCTGTATCCGAAGCTCGGCTACGACCCGCAGAAGTCGTTCGCGCCGGTGACGCTGATCGGCACCAACCCGCTGGTGCTGGTGGTCAACCAGGCCAGCCCCTACAAGACGCTGAAGGACGTGCTGGAAGCCAGCAAGACCAAGTCGGGCGGGCTCTCGTCGGCCTCGGCCGGCACCGGCACCTCGCAGCACCTGTCGCTCGAGCTGCTGGCGTTCAAGTCGGGCGTGAAGTTCACGCACATTCCCTACAAGGGGAGCGGCCCGGCGATCCAGGACGTGATCGGCGGGCAGGTCGACATGATGTTCGACACCACCGTGGTGGCGGGTCCGCACATCCAGAGCGGCAAGCTGCGCGCCATTGCCGTGACCTCGGCCAAGCGCCTGGCCTCGATGCCCGACGTGCCGACGGTCGCGGAATCCGGCATTGCGGGATTGCAGGACTTCGAGGTGCTGTCGTGGCAGGCGATCTTCGTGCCCGCGGGTACGCCGGCGCCCATCGTCGAGCGGCTGCACACCGAGATCCGCAAGATCCTCGCAACGCCCGAGATGCAGGAAAAGCTCAAGGGCTTCGGCATGGAGCCGGCCGACCTCTCCACGGCAAAGATCGCGGCCTTCCAGAAGGCCGAGGTCGAGAAGTGGGCGCAGGTGATCAAGGCCGCGGGCATCAAGGCGGACTGACGCCAACCGGGAAACGGCGCGACGGATACAAGGGAAGCCTCCTACGCCCGGGCTGCCGGGCGCTTTATAGAATGCCCCTCCGATTCGCACTCCAGGCATTCCAGGCCTCCCACACGTGTCCGACCGCTCTGCCGTACTGCCCCAATACCTGTTCCCCAAGCAGGCCCTGACGAACTTCGCCGGCTGGGTCGCGGGCAAGGAACGCGGCGCCGTCACCACCTGGATCATCCGGCGCTTCGTTGCCAAGTACGGTGTCGACATGGGCGAGGCGCTCGAATCCGACATCAACCACTACAAGAGCTTCAACCAGTTCTTCACGCGCGCGCTCAAGCCCGGCGTGCGGCCTCTTGCGCAGGCCGACCTCGTGTGCCCGGTGGACGGCGCCATCAGCCAGTTCGGCGCCATCGAGGGCGACCAGATCTTCCAGGCCAAAGGCCACAACTACAGCACCACCGCGCTGGTCGGCGGCGACGCGGTGCTCGCGGCGCGCTTCGCGCATGGCAGCTTCGCCACGCTGTACCTGAGCCCGAAGGACTACCACCGCATCCACATGCCCTGCGACGGGCGCCTGGTGCGCATGATCCACGTGCCCGGCGACCTGTTCTCGGTCAACCCGGTCACCGCGCGCGGCGTGCCCGGGCTGTTCGCGCGCAACGAGCGCGTGGTGTGCGTCTTCGAATCGGCGCACGGGCCCTTCGTGCTGGTGCTGGTGGGTGCCACCATCGTCGGCAGCATGGCGACCGTGTGGCACGGCGTGGTCAATCCGCCGCGCGGCGGCGAGCTGCGCGAATGGCACTACGCCGACCAGCAGATCCTGCTCAAGCAGGGCGAGGAGATGGGCCGCTTCCTGCTCGGCTCCACCGTCGTCATGCTGTTCCCGCCGCCCCCGCTGGCCTTCAACCCCGACTGGGCGCCCACCCGGCCGGTCCGGCTGGGCGAGGCCATGGCCAATCTCGCGAATTTGTGAAGCTTTGTCTCACGGCCCGCATGCAGCATGCACCCGTAGCTATAAAACTAGTAGCATCGTGATCCTTGCGCTATAGTCGCCGACGCAATGCGCGGTCCCTGATAGCGAGCCAACAAGAACGCGAGGCACCGGCCCTGCCCAGGACCGACGGCCCGCCCAGCCCCGAGGAGATGATGTCGATGAGTACCAAGGAAAACGCAGCCGTCAGCCAGCTGCTTGCGCTTCTCGAGGCCCGCTACGCACTTCGCGTGCTCTGGGCGCTGCGCGACGGCCATGCCCAGACCTTCCGGCTGCTGCAGGACAGCGTCGGCAGCATCACCCCCAACACGCTCAACACCCGCATCAAGGAACTGCGCGAGGCGGGCCTCGTGAGCCACGGCGGCGACGGCTACAGCCTCACGGTGAGCGGACAGGACCTTCTCAAGCGGCTCTCGGACCTGCAGGCCTTCGCGGGCAAATGGCAGCTGGGCCAGGTCAAGAAGGCCGCGGCACCGGCGGCGCCCACGCCTGCTGTGCCTTCATCGCCTTCGTCGTCTTCGCCTTCGGCGCCTCCTTCTTCCTCTTCCCCGGGCGCACCCCCCTCCGCCCCGCCTGCGGCGCCCTCCCCGCCCTCCTCCGTCCCGCCTCTTGACACTGGCAATTGAGCAGGCCGGCCGGGCCGCTGCCGGGGCGTCGGTAAACTCCGCGCCTTCGGTCCGTTTATCCATCCATCCACCTTCCATCCTCCCATTGACGCAAGGAGCGTTCAACATGCCTACCACTCCCTCCGGCCTGCAATACGAAGACACCACCGTGGGCGACGGCGCAGAAGCCAAGGCCGGCCAGCACGTGCACGTGCACTACACCGGCTGGCTCTACAACGACGGCGTGCAAGGCGCCAAGTTCGACTCGAGCCGCGACCGCAACGACCCGTTCGCGTTCTCGCTGGGCGCAGGCCAGGTCATCAAGGGCTGGGACGAAGGCGTTGCCGGCATGAAGATCGGCGGCAAGCGCACGCTGATCATTCCCGCTTCGCTGGGCTATGGCGCACGCGGCGCAGGCGGCGTGATCCCCCCGAACGCCACCCTGAAGTTCGACGTCGAACTCCTCGACGCGCACTGAACTCGCCCCCGGGGCCGCGCGCGCTGCGTGCCGCTACGCCCTCCCGTCGGCGCTTTTGTCCCGTTGCGGCCTTCCGGCCGCATTTTTTCGCTTGAAAAGCCCCTGACCAGCCCCAAGTGGCTGGCTATCGTTTGTTTCCCGGCCCCCCGCCGGTTCTTTGAAAAATGTCTGACCCGCAACAATCCGCACAGAATTCGCAAATGCTGCAAGGCGAGCCAAGCCCCGAAGAACTGGAAGCCGCACAGGCTGCCAACGAAGCGGAGGCGCAGGATGCGCTGGCCGTGGCCCAGGGCGAACTCGCTGCCCTGCAGGCCAAGAACGCCGAGCTGTCCGACCAGTACCTGCGCGCCCAGGCCGACGTCCAGAACGCCCGCCGCCGCGCCGACGACGAGATCACCAAGGCGCGCAAGTTCGCGGTCGAAGCCTTCGCCGAGAGCCTGCTGCCGGTGACCGACAGCCTCGAAGCCGGCCTGGCCGTCAAGGACGCCACGCCCGAGCAGATCCGCGAAGGCGCCGAAGCCACGCTGCGCCAGCTCAAGAGCGCGCTCGAACGCAACAAGGTGATCGAGGTGGCCCCGGCCCCCGGCGCCAAGTTCGACCCGCACCAGCACCAGGCCATCTCGGTGGTGCCCGCTCCCGAGCAGGAGCCCAACACCGTGGTGACCGTGCTCCAGAAGGGCTACACCATCAACGACCGCGTGCTGCGCCCGGCGCTGGTCACGGTCAGCGCCCCCAAGTAAGCGGCGCGGTACACACGATTCCCACAGGAAATCCCCGCTTCATACCTTGAATCGCGCCGGGTTATCCACAAGTTCATAACAACATATTTTTCAGGCTTTCAGGAGTAAGAACATGGCAAAGATCATCGGCATCGACCTCGGCACCACCAACTCGTGCGTGTCGATCATGGAAGGCAACACCACGCGTGTGATCGAGAACTCGGAAGGTGCGCGCACCACGCCGTCGATCGTGGCCTACCAGGAAGACGGCGAAGTGCTGGTCGGTGCCTCGGCCAAGCGCCAGGCCGTGACCAATCCCAAGAACACGCTGTACGCGATCAAGCGCCTGATCGGCCGCAAGTTCGAGGAGAAGGAAGTCCAGAAGGACATCGACCTGATGCCCTACACGATCGCGAAGGCCGACAACGGCGACGCGTGGGTGGAAGTGCGCGGCAAGAAGATCGCGCCCCAGCAGGTCAGCGCCGACATCCTGCGCAAGATGAAGAAGACCGCCGAAGACTATCTCGGCGAGCCCGTGACCGAAGCCGTGATCACGGTGCCGGCCTACTTCAACGACGCGCAGCGCCAGGCCACCAAGGACGCCGGCCGCATCGCAGGCCTGGACGTCAAGCGCATCATCAACGAACCGACCGCCGCGGCGCTGGCCTTCGGCCTGGACAAGCAGGACAAGGCCGACCGCAAGATCGCCGTGTATGACCTGGGCGGCGGCACCTTCGACATCTCGATCATCGAAATCGCGGATGTCGACGGCGAGAAGCAGTTCGAAGTGCTGTCGACCAACGGCGACACCTTCCTGGGCGGCGAAGACTTCGACCAGCGCATCATCGACTACATCATTGCCGAGTTCAAGAAAGAGCAAGGCGTGGACCTGGGCAAGGACGTGCTCGCGCTGCAGCGCCTGAAGGAAGCCGCCGAAAAGGCCAAGATCGAGCTGTCGAACAGCGCGCAGACCGACATCAACCTGCCCTACATCACGGCCGACGCCTCGGGTCCGAAGCACCTGAACATCAAGCTCACGCGCGCCAAGCTCGAAAGCCTGGTCGACGAGCTGGTCGAGCGCACCATCGCGCCCTGCCGCCTGGCCATCAAGGACGCCGGCATCAGCGTGTCGGACATCAACGACGTGATCCTGGTCGGCGGCATGACCCGCATGCCCAAGGTGCAGGAAAAGGTCAAGGCCTTCTTCGGCAAGGAGCCGCGCAAGGACGTGAACCCCGATGAAGCCGTGGCCGTCGGCGCCGCCATCCAGGGCCAGGTGCTCTCGGGCGACCGCAAGGACGTGCTGCTGCTGGACGTGACCCCGCTGTCGCTGGGCATCGAGACCATGGGCGGCGTGATGACCAAGATGATCACGAAGAACACCACGATCCCGACGAAGTTCGCGCAGACCTTCTCCACCGCCGAGGACAACCAGCCGGCCGTGACCATCAAGGTGTTCCAGGGCGAGCGCGAGATCGCCTCGGGCAACAAGCTGCTGGGCGAATTCAACCTCGAGGGCATCCCGCCGGCAGCGCGCGGCACGCCGCAGATCGAGGTGAGCTTCGACATCGACGCCAACGGCATCCTGCACGTGGGCGCCAAGGACAAGGGCACCGGCAAGGAAAACAAGATCACCATCAAGGCGAACTCGGGCCTGTCGGAAGACGAGATCCAGAAGATGGTGAAGGACGCCGAGCTCAACGCGGCCGAGGACAAGAAGAAGGTCGAGCTCGCGCAGGCCCGCAACCAGGGCGAAGCCATGGTGCACAGCGTGAAGAAGTCGCTCGGCGAGCACGGCGCGAGCCTGGACGCCGGCGAGAAGGAAAAGATCGAAGCCGCGATCAAGGACCTGGAAGAAGCCCTCAAGGGCGAGGACAAGGCGTCGATCGAGGAAAAGACCAACACGCTGATGACCGCAAGCCAGAAGCTCGGCGAAAAGATGTATGCCGATGCGCAGGCCGCGGCAGGCGCCGCCGGCGGCCCGGGTGCCGCTGCCGGCCCGGAAGCTGCAAGCGCACCGGCCGACGACAACGTGGTCGACGCCGAGGTCAAGGAAGTCAAGAAGGGCTGATCTTCAGTCCTTCGAACGAGGCTGGACCACCTGACCGGGTGTTCCAGCCTTTCTCGCTTCAAGTTACGGCTTCCCGCCCGCCCCGACCGAACCAGCCATGGCCACAAAACGCGACTACTACGAAACCCTCGGCGTTCCCAAGAACGCGAGCGAGGAGGAAATCAAGAAGGCTTATCGCAAGCTTGCGATGAAGCACCACCCGGACCGCAACCACGGCGACACCACCAAGGACGCCGAGACCAAGTTCAAGGAGGTCAAGGAAGCCTACGAAATGCTGTCTGACGCGCAGAAGCGCGCGGCCTACGACCAGTACGGCCACGCCGGCGTCGACCCCAACATGCGCGGCGGGCCCGGCGCCGAAGGCTTCGGCGGCTTTGCGGAGGCCTTTGGCGACATCTTCGGCGACGTGTTCGGCGGCGCGCGCGGGCGCACCAGCGGCGGGCGCCAGGTGTTCCGCGGCAGCGACCTGAGCTATGCGATGGAGGTCACGCTGGAAGAAGCGGCCGAGGGCAAGGAAGCGCAGATCCGCATCCCCAGCTGGGACGACTGCGGCACCTGCAAGGGCACCGGCGCCAAGCCTGGCACCAAGCCCATCACCTGCACCACCTGCCACGGCGCCGGCGCCGTGCAGATGCGCCAGGGCTTCTTCAGCGTGCAGCAGACCTGCCCCACCTGCCACGGCAGCGGCAAGATCATTCCCGAGCCCTGCACCGTGTGCCATGGCCAGGGCAAGATCAAGAACAACAAGACGCTCGAGGTCAAGATCCCGGCCGGCATCGACGACGGCATGCGCATCCGCAGCACCGGCAACGGCGAACCGGGCACCAACGGCGGGCCGCCGGGCGACCTGTATATCGAGATCCGGCTCAAGAAGCACGAGCTGTTCGAGCGCGACGGCGACGACCTGCACTGCGTCGTGCCCGTGAGCATGACCACCGCGGCGCTGGGCGGCGAGATCAGCGTGCCCACGCTCAAGGGCGCCGCCGCCATCGACATTCCCGACGGCACCCAGAGCGGCAAGCAGTTCCGCCTGCGCGGCAAGGGCATCAAGGGCGTGCGCTCCAGCTACCCGGGCGACCTGTACTGCCACGTGCGCGTCGAAACGCCGGTCAAGCTCACCGAGCACCAGCGCAAGCTGCTCAAGGAGCTCGACGAATCGCTCAAGAAGGGCGGCGACAAGCACAGCCCGACCGACAAGGGCTGGTTCGACAAGGCCAAGGAATTCTTCAGCTGAAGAGCCGGCGCAGCCGATTTCCCAGTCTTTTCAAGCAGTTAGAAAGCGCGGCACGCACTCGCTTGGGTGCCGCGCTGCTTCGCGCACGCGAACGGTG
The DNA here is from genome assembly GCF_041154435.1 of Variovorax sp. V116. Taxonomy (NCBI): domain Bacteria; kingdom Pseudomonadati; phylum Pseudomonadota; class Betaproteobacteria; order Burkholderiales; family Comamonadaceae; genus Variovorax; species Variovorax sp. V116. The sequence continues at coordinate 1,867,263 of NZ_AP028661.1, read as the reverse complement.
CCTGCCGACCTCGTTCGGTGCCGCGCACCATTGACGACACCCCCTCGGAACCTCGCCGACCACGCGTTGGCGCGCTTTCCCACGCCCACATGCGCGACATGCCCATCAAAAGATGGCGCGCAGATTGCTTTTATATATTTTTCGATTGAGCAATAAACCTAAACACGACCCGGCGCGTTATTGGTGTGTAACTGCTTTGAGCCGCCGGGGGCTCATTAGGAGGTGCTTTCGCCGGAAAAGATGCAATGACTGCATATGCCGATCGCCATAGGTATTTTCACTGGGCGGCAGGGTGGCGCTGAGATCGATAGCCCGAACCCTGAAATTTAGCTGGAATTGCCAAATGCTGCAGGTTTTTCTCAGGAACTTTACTCGGCACTGTGGTTCTGATTTAACAAAGAATTTTCCGGGTGCACTCTTTGCTTTATGCTGTTTGTGCAGATGGAGATTAAGGGAGTTTCGATGGCTTGCAGCCATGGGCGGTACACCTTTAAAAAGTTGCTACGCGTTGCGGCTGCTGGCTTCGGGTCCAATAAACCCGCAGACCTGATGGAGGCGTGACCATGGATGTGATCAGCAACTTTGCCGCCCGTTACGAGCGCACCCGCGAGGAAGTTCTCTCGCTGCAGGACTTCCTGGATATCTGCAAACGCGACCCCACCGCGTATGCCACTGCGTCCGAGCGGATGCTCAAGGCCATCGGCGAACCCGAGCTGGTCGACACGCGCAACGATTCCCGGCTTTCGCGGATCTTCGCGAACAAGGTCATCAAGATCTACCCGGCGTTCAAGGAGTTCTACGGCATGGAGGACGCCATCGAGCAGGTGGTGTCGTACTTCAGGCATGCCGCGCAGGGCCTGGAGGAAAAGAAGCAGATCCTTTATCTGCTCGGCCCGGTCGGTGGCGGCAAGAGCTCGATCGCCGAGCGCCTGAAGCAGCTCATGGAGCACGTGCCCTTCTATGCCATCCAGGGTTCGCCGGTCAACGAGACGCCGCTGGGCCTGTTCGACGCCGCCGAAGACGGCGAGATCCTCGAAAAGGAATACGGCATCCCGCGCCGCTACCTGAACCGGATCCTCTCGCCCTGGGCCGTGAAGCGGCTCGAGGAGTACGGCGGCGACATCCGCCAGTTCAAGGTGGTCAAGCGCTACCCATCGGTGCTGCGGCAGATCGCCGTGGCCAAGACCGAGCCGGGCGACGAGAACAACCAGGACATTTCCTCGCTGGTCGGCAAGATCGACATCCGCAAGCTCGAGACCTACGCCCAGGACGACCCCGACGCCTACGCCTATTCGGGCGGCCTGTGCCTGGCCAACCAGGGCCTGCTGGAGTTCGTGGAAATGTTCAAGGCGCCCATCAAGGTGCTGCACCCGCTGCTCACGGCCACGCAGGAAAGCAACTTCAAGGGTACCGAGGGCTTCGGCGCCATTCCGTTCGACGGCATCGTGCTGGCGCACAGCAACGAGAGCGAATGGAAGGCCTTCCGCAACAACAAGAACAACGAGGCTTTCCTCGACCGCATCTACATCGTCAAGGTGCCCTACTGCCTGCGCGCCTCCGAAGAAATCAAGATCTACGAGAAGCTGGTGCGCAACTCGTCGCTCGCCAAGGCGCCCTGCGCCCCGGGCACGCTGCGCATGATGGCGCAGCTCTCGGTGCTCACGCGGCTGAAGGAGCCCGAGAACTCCAGCATCTACAGCAAGATGCAGGTCTACGACGGCGAGAACCTCAAGGACACCGACCCCAAGGCCAAGTCGATCCAGGAATACCGCGACTACGCCGGCGTCGACGAAGGCATGAGCGGCGTCTCGACCCGCTTCGCGTTCAAGATCATCTCGAAGGTGTTCAACTTCGACAGCTCCGAGGTGGCCGCCAACCCGGTGCACCTGATGTACGTGCTCGAGCAGCAGATCGAGCGCGAGCAGTTTCCGCCGGAAACCGAGCAGAAGTACATCAGCTACATCAAGGAGCTGCTGGCGCCGCGCTACGCGGAATTCATCGGCAAGGAAATCCAGACCGCCTACCTGGAGAGCTACAGCGAGTACGGCCAGAACATCTTCGACCGCTACGTCACCTATGCCGACTACTGGATCCAGGACCAGGAGTTCCGCGACGTGGACACCGGCGAAGTGTTCGACCGCGCCTCGCTCAACGCCGAGCTCGAGAAGATCGAACGGCCCGCGGGCATCGGCAATCCGAAGGACTTCCGCAACGAGATCGTCAACTTCGTGCTGCGCGCGCGCGCCGGCAACGCCGGCCGCAACCCGGCCTGGACCAGCTACGAGAAGCTGCGCGCAGTCATCGAGAAGAAGATGTTCTCCAACACCGAGGAACTCCTGCCGGTGATCAGCTTCAACACCAAGAGCAGCGCCGACGAGCAGAAGAAGCACGAGGACTTCGTGACCCGCATGGTCGAGAAAGGCTATACGGCCAAGCAGGTTCGCCTGCTCTGCGAGTGGTACCTGCGCGTGCGCAAGAGTTCATAGCGGCAGTTCACAGCGGCGGAGCCCCACACCAGGCTCCGCCCCCTTTTTGCAAGGAGCTTTGACAACATCGTGGCCATCCTGCAGCAGATCATCGACCGCCGGCTTTCGGGCAAGAACAAGTCCATTGGCAACCGCGAGCGCTTCCTCAGGCGCTACCGAGGGCAGATCCAGGAGGCTGTGCGGCGCGCGGTCAGCGGGCGCAACATCCGCGAACTGGAGCAAGGCGAAGATGTCACCCTGCCGCGCCACGACGTGTCCGAGCCCGTCTTCGGCCATGCCCGCGGCGGCGACCGCGAGTACGTGCACCCGGGCAACCAGGAATACCTGAAGGGCGACCGCATTGCGCGTCCGGAGGGGCAGGCCGGCGGCGGCTCGGGAAGCGGCGAGGCCGCAGACAGCGGCGAAGGCGAGGACGACTTCGTCTTCCGCCTCACGCGCGAGGAGTTCATGCGCGTGTTCTTCGACGACCTGGCGCTGCCGCACCTCATCCGCACCCAGATCGCCGAGGTGCCCGAATGGAAGAGCCACCGGGCCGGCTTCACGAGCGATGGCTCGCCCAACAACCTGCACGTGGTGCGCTCGATGCGCGGCGCCCTGGCGCGGCGCATCGCGCTGGGCGGCGAGCCGCGCAAGGAGCTGCGCCGCCTGGAAACGCACCTGCTGCACCTGCGGCAGCATCCGCAGGTCGAGCAGCCCCTGATCCAGAAAGAAATCCTCGAGACCGAGGAGCGGATCGCCGAGCTGCGCCGCACCTCGCGCCACGTGCCCTACATCGATCCGATCGACCTGCGCTACCGCAACCGCGTGAAGACGCCCGTGCCCAGCGCCAAGGCCGTGATGTTCTGCCTCATGGACGTGTCGGGATCGATGGACGAAGCGCGCAAGGACATGGCCAAGCGCTTCTTCATGCTGCTGTACATGTTCCTCACGCGGCACTACGAAACCATCGACCTCGTGTTCCTGCGCCACCACACGCAGGCGCAGGAAGTCACCGAGGAAGAGTTCTTCCATGCCACCGAAACCGGCGGCACCGTGGTGTCGAGCGCGCTGGTGCTGATGGACGAGATCATCAAGGCGCGCTACCCGAGCGGCGAATGGAACGTCTACGGTGCGCAGGCGAGCGACGGCGACAACTGGCACCAGGACAGCGGGCGCTGCCGCGAGCTGCTGGTCGACCACATCCTGCCGGTGGTGCGCTACTACGCCTATGTGCAGGTGGCCGAGACCGAGCAGAACCTGTGGCAGGAATATGCGCAGCTCGAAGGCATCGAGCCCAATTTTGCGATGCGCAAGGTCTCGGACGCGCGGGACATCTACCCCGTCTTCCGCGACCTCTTCAAGAAGGAGGGAGTGCCCGCATGACCTCCGACCACCCTCCCCTCGCGCGCGGCACCGAACGCCTGGAACGCCTGCCCAGTCCGTCGGACTGGACCTTCGATCTCATCGAGACCTACCACACCGAGATCGCGAAGACGGCCAGGAGCTTCGGCCTGGACGTGTATCCCAACCAGCTCGAGGTGATCACCGCCGAGCAAATGATGGATGCCTATGCCAGCGTCGGCATGCCCATGATCTATCGCCACTGGTCGTACGGCAAGCAGTTCATCGCCACTGAAAAGAACTACCGCCGCGGCCACATGGGGCTGGCCTACGAGATCGTCATCAACTCGGACCCTTGCATTGCCTACCTGATGGAAGAAAACACCATGGCCATGCAGGCCCTGGTGATCGCGCATGCCGCCTATGGCCACAACAGCTTCTTCAAGGGCAACTACCTGTTCCGGATGTGGACCGATGCGTCCTCGATCATCGACTACCTCGTCTATGCGCGGCACTACATCGCCGAATGCGAGGAACGGCACGGCCTCGATGCGGTGGAGCAGCTGCTCGATTCCTGCCATGCGCTGATGAACTACGGCGTCGACCGCTACCGCCGCCCGCAGAAGCGCTCGCTCGCGCAGGAAGGCACGCAGCGTGCCGAACGCGAGCGCTACATGCAGCAGCAGGTCAACGACCTCTGGCGCACGCTGCCGCGCAAGAGCGAACACACCACCGAATCCGACTCGTCCCGCCGCTTCCCCTCGGAGCCGCAGGAGAACCTGCTCTATTTCATCGAGAAGAACGCCGCGCTGCTCGAGCCCTGGCAGCGCGAGGTGGTGCGCATCGTGCGCAAGATCGCGCAATATTTCTATCCGCAGCGCCAGACCCAGGTCATGAACGAGGGCTGGGCCACGTTCTGGCACTACACCCTGCTGAACACCATGTACGACCGCGGCCAGCTCGCCGACGGCTTCATGATGGAATGGCTCAGCTCGCACACCGGCGTGATCTTCCAGCCGCCCGTCGGGCACCGCGCCTACAGCGGCATCAACCCCTATGCACTGGGTTTCTCGATGTTCACCGAGCTGCGGCGCGTCTGCGAAAAGCCCACCGAGGAAGACCGCCGCTGGTTCCCCGACTTCGCGGGCACCGACTGGGTCAAGACGCTCGACTACGCCATGCGCAACTTCAAGGACGAGAGCTTCGTCGGCCAGTTCCTGAGTCCCAAGACCATGCGCGATTTCAGGCTGTTCGCGATCCGCGACCACCAGAGCGAACCCGAGCTGGAGGTGTCCGCCATCCACGACGACAGCGGCTACCACGCGCTGCGCGAATCGCTGTCACGCCAGTACGACATCGGCAGCAGGGAGCCCGACATCCAGGTGTGGAACGTCAACATGCGCGGCGATCGCGCGCTGACGCTGCGCCACACGCAGCGCAACAACCTGCCGCTGCACGACGATGCCGAAGAGGTGCTCAAGCACGTCGCGCGGCTCTGGGGCTTCGACGTGCACCTGGAGAGCGTCGATGCCCAGGGCCACATCACCCGCAGCTGGAAGGCCGCGGCCCCGCGGCAAACCGACTGAGCGGCCGGCGCCGCAGCGGGCTCGTCAGGGCACCAGGGCCGCAATGGCCAGCACGTAGCCCTTCACGCCAAGACCCACGATGATGCCGCGCGCCGCGGGCGAGATGTACGAGTGGTGGCGGAATTCCTCGCGCGCGTGCACGTTCGAGATGTGCAGCTCGATCAGCGGCACGCTCGCGCCCTTGATGGCGTCGTGCAGCGCGATCGAGGTGTGGGTGTAGGCGCCCGGGTTCATCACCACGCCCAGCATGTGGCCCGCGGCCACTTCGCGGCCGGCCTCGTGGATCCAGTCGATCAGCACGCCCTCGTGGTTCGACTGGCGGCATTCGATCTCCACGCCGTGCTTTGCGCCGGCCTCCTGGCACAGGCGCTCGACGTCGGCCAGCGTGTCGCGTCCGTATTGCTCGGGCTCGCGGGTGCCGAGCAGGTTGAGATTGGGGCCGTTGAGGACGAGTATTTTCTTCATGGTGAATGGCTTCCTGGGATGCCGCCATTATGGTTGCGCTAAGGTGGTGCGCATCATGAGCACAGACAGCATTCCAACCTGGCATCCCGTGGCCCGCTCGGCCGAACTGCGCCCCGGCGCCAACATCGTCGCGGGCTTTGCCGAAGGCCAGGAGCTGGCCCTCTGGCGTGCGGCCAGCGGCGCCGCGCAGGCCTGGGAAAACCGCTGCCCGCACCGCAGCGTGCGCTTCACGCTGGGGCAGGTGCTGCAGGACCGCCTCGCCTGCGCGTACCACGGCTGGCAATACGACGCCGGAAACGGCCAGTGCGCGAGCATTCCCGCCCATCCCGGCATGCCAGCGCCGCGCAATGTGTGCGCGAAGGTGTTCCATGCGGCCGAGGCGGCCGGCATGCTGTGGGTGAGCCTCGCGGCCGAGACGCCGCCTTCTCCGCCGCCGGGCGATGCCGTGCCGGCCGGGTGGTCGTTCTGCCGCACGCTCAGCGTGCGCGCCGGCGTGGCCCGCGTGCGCGATGCGCTCGCGGCGCGCGGATTCGGGTCGGAGGCGCCGCCTGCTTTGCGCGGCGCGCTCGGCAAGGTCGATGCCGCCGCGCTGGTGCTCGATGCACAGCCGCAGCTCGCCTTCATTCACCTCTGGACGCCCGCCGCGCCCGGCAGCGGCGCCATGAAGAAGCTGCACGCCGCCGCGCGCGCCCTGCGCGGCGAAATCGAAGAACAACAGCAGCCGCAAGCCTGACCGGAAGAACCCCATGCCCTTCGTCACCGATGACCCCAACATGCTCGACGACTGGCTGGTCGCAGGCCCCGCGGCGGCGCTCGCCGGCAGCTCCGAAGCGCGGCCCCGCGCAGTTCGCCTGCTCGGCGAAACGCTGCAGCTGTGGACCGATGACGCCGACATGCCGCAATGCCGGCTCGGCACACGCGCGCTCTCGGTCCAGGCGCGCCACGGCCATCTCTGGGTCTGCCCGAGCGGCCGGCCCGCACGGCCGCTGTTCGACTTTCCCGAATACGGCGAAGCCGGGCGCCGCATCATCGACTGCGGCGCCATCGGCGTGGCGGTGTCGGGCTTGCGCGTGATCGAGAACTTCCTCGACATGGCGCACTTCCCCTTCGTGCATGCCGGCTTCCTGGGCCAGGTGCCGCACACCGAAGTGGCCAAGTACCAGGTGCAGGTCGATCCCGCCACGCACGAGATCTGGGCCACCGACTGCCGCTTCTGGCAGCCCCGCGCCTCGGCCGCCCACGGCAGCGGCAGCGAAGTGCTCTACAAGTACCGGGTGATGCAGCCGCTCTCGGCCATGCTCTACAAGTCGAGCTCGCGCGCCGGCGAGCTCGATGCCATCGGCCTGTTCCTGCAGCCGCTGGACGACGAGCACGTGATCGCCCATACGCTCTTGGCCTGCTACGACGACAGCTCCACCGATGCCGAGCTCATCGCGTTCCAGCAGACGATCTTCGGGCAGGACAAGCCGATCCTGGAGAACCACGCCTTCAAGCGCATGCCGCTCGAAGGCCGCGCCGAAACGCCGACCCGGGGCGACACCTCCTCCGTCACCTACCGGCGCTGGCTGCGCGAGCGCGGCATGCGCTTTGGCGTGAGGCAGGCGGCATGATCCGGCTCTACGACTACGCCCTGTCGGGCAACTGCTTCAAGGTGCGGCAGATGCTTGCCTGGCTCGGCATCGACTACCAGCGCGTGCCGGTCGACTTCCATCCGGGCCGCGAGCACCGGTCGGCCGCGTTCCTGGCAGAGGTCAATCCGCTGGGCCAGCTTCCGGTGATCGACGACGACGGCTTCTTGCTGCGCGACGCGCAGGCCATCCTCGTCTATCTCGCGAGCAAGCACGACGCCGAAGGCCGCTGGTACCCCGCCGATCCGCAGTTGCGCGGCCAGGCCGCGATGTGGTTTGCCATGGCCGACGAGCTCACCCGCACCGCCTCGGCCGCGCGGCTGCACGACGCCTTCGGCTACGAGAACATCGACATCGAGGCCTGCCGGCGCGGCGCGCATGCGGCCTTCCGCCTGCTGGACGACCATTTGGCCGAGCGCGCCAGCGAGGGCCGCCAGTGGCTGGCCGGCCCGCATGCGACCGTGGCCGACCTGGCCTGCTTTCCCTATGCCGCCCTCGCCGGCGAAGGTGGCATTTCGCTGGACGAATACCCCGCCCTGCGACACTGGATCTGGAACTTTCGCCACCTGCCCGGCTTCATCGGAATGTCGGGTATCTTTGCCGCCGGGGCGGCCTGAACGTCGGCCTCGCTATCCTTGTCCCTTTGCCCTGAAGCGCCATGAAAACCAAAGCTGCCGTCGCCTGGAAATCCGGAGCCCCGCTCACCATCGAAACCGTCGACCTCGAAGGGCCGAAATTCGGCGAGGTGCTGGTCGAGATCAAGGCCACCGGCATCTGCCACACCGACTACTACACGCTCTCGGGTGCCGACCCCGAAGGCATCTTCCCGGCCATCCTCGGCCATGAGGGCGCGGGCATCGTGGTCGACGTAGGCCCCGGCGTCACCACGCTGAAGAAGGGCGACCACGTCATTCCGCTCTACACGCCCGAATGCCGCCAGTGCAAGTTCTGCCTGTCGCGCAAGACCAACCTCTGCCAGCTGATCCGCGGCACGCAGGGCAAGGGCCTGATGCCCGACGCCACCAGCCGCTTCAGCATGGACGGCAAGCCCATCTTCCACTACATGGGCACCAGCACCTTCAGCAACTACACAGTCGCTCCCGAGATCTCGCTGGCCAAGATCCGCGAGGACGCGCCCTTCGACAAGGTCTGCTACATCGGCTGCGGCGTGACCACCGGCATCGGCGCGGTGATCTTCACGGCCAAGGTGGAAGCCGGCGCCAACGTGGTGGTCTTCGGCCTCGGCGGCATCGGCCTGAACGTGATCCAGGGCGCGAAGATGGTGGGCGCCGACAAGATCATCGGCGTCGACCTGAACCCCGAGCGCGAGGCCATGGCGCGCAAGTTCGGCATGACGCACTTCCTCAACCCGAAGGAGCACGAGAACATCGTCGACGCGATCGTGCAGCTGACCGACGGCGGCGCCGACTACAGCTTCGAGTGCATCGGCAACACCAAGGTGATGCGCCAGGCGCTCGAATGCACGCACAAGGGCTGGGGCCGCAGCATCATCATCGGCGTGGCCGAGGCGGGCGCCGAGATCAGCACGCGGCCGTTCCAGCTGGTCACGGGCCGCAAGTGGGAAGGCTCGGCCTTCGGCGGCGCGCGCGGGCGCACCGACGTGCCCAAGATCGTCGACTGGTACATGGAAGGCAAGATCAACATCGACGACCTGATCACCCACACCATGCCGCTGGAAGACATCAACAAGGGCTTCGACCTGATGAAGCGCGGCGAGTCGATCCGCGGCGTGGTGCTTTACTGAGCCCGAGGAGAGCGCCCGCCATGAACCGCATGGAGCCCCTGCGCAAGATCGAAGCGGGCGTTCTCGAGATCGCCTACTACGAAACGGGGCCCTCGGACGGCCCGCCCGTGCTGCTGATGCACGGCTTTCCGTACGACATCCACACCTATGCGGAAGTCGCGCCGATGCTCGCCGGGCAAGGCTGCCGCGTGATCGTCCCGTACATGCGCGGCTACGGTGCCACGCGCTTCCTGCGCGATGCCACGCCGCGCTCGGGCGAACAGGCGGCCTTCGGCGCCGATTTGCTCGCGCTGCTCGACGCGCTGGAGATCGACCGCGCGGTGCTCGCCGGCTACGACTGGGGCGGCCGCGCCGCCTGCGTGGTGGCGGCGCTGTGGCCCGGGCGCTGCGCGGGCCTGGTCTCGCTCAACAGCTACAACATCCAGAACATCGCCAAGGCGATGGAGCCGGACACGCCCGAAAACGAGCACAGCCTCTGGTACCAGTACTACTTCCACAGCGAGCGCGGCCGCGCCGGCCTCGCCAAGGACCGCAGGGCGCTCACGCGGCTGCTGTGGCGGCTCTGGTCGCCGACCTGGAAGTTCGACGACGCCACCTTCGAGCGCAGCGCCGCGGCCTTCGACCATCCTGATTTCGTCGAGGTGGTGATCCACTCGTACCGGCACCGCTTCGGCCTGGTGGCGGGCGACCCGGCCTATGCGGACATCGAACGCCGCCTGGCCGCGCAGCCCGCGATCACCGTGCCCACCATCACCTTCGACGGCATCGACGACGGCGTGCGGCCGCCCGCCGATGCCTCGGCCCACGCGCAGCGCTTCAGCGGCCCGCGTTCGCACCGCCTGGTGCCCGGCGCAGGCCACAACCTGCCGCAGGAGGCGCCGCGCATCTTTGCCGACGCCGTGCTCGAACTCGTGCCCGCCTTGCGGCACCACAACACCCTCTGATGACCGACTCCCTCAAGACCCTTTCCGAGCACCATGCCTTCGGCGGCGTGCAGAGCTTCCACGAGCATGCCTCGCACGAGATCGGCCTGCCGATGCGCTTTTCGGTCTACCTGCCGCCGCAGGCCGCGCAGGAGCGCGTGCCGGCCCTTCTTTACCTTGCGGGGCTGACCTGCAACGAGGAGACCTTTGCAGTGAAGGCCGGCGCGCAGCGCATGGCCGCCAGCCTGGGCCTGGGGCTGATCGCGCCCGACACCAGCCCGCGCGGCAGCATCGCCGAAAACCTGCCCGGTGCCACCGCCCACTGGGACTTCGGCGTTGGCGCGGGCTTCTACCTCGATGCCACCGAATCGCCCTGGTCCACCCACTGGCGCATGGAAAGCTGGATCGTGCACGAACTGCTGCCGCTGGTGGGACGGCACTTTGCCATCGACGACCAGCACCTGGGCATCTTCGGCCATTCGATGGGCGGCCACGGCGCGCTCACGCTGGCGCTGCGGCATCCGGGACGCTTCAAGTCGCTGTCGGCCTTTGCGCCCATCTGCGCGCCGACGCAATGCCCGTGGGGCCAGAAGGCGTTCGGCGGCTACCTGGGCGAGCCCGGCGGCGACCGCGCGCAATGGCTCGCGCACGACGCCAGCGCGCTCATGAAGTCGCAGACTGCCGCGCCCTATCCGCAAGGCATATTGGTCGACCAGGGGCTGGCCGACAAATTCCTGGCCGAGCAGCTCAACCCCGAAGCCTTCGAGGCCGCCTGCTTTGCCGCCGGCCAGCCGCTCACGCTGCGCCGCCATGCGGGCTACGACCACGGCTACTACTTCATCCAGACCTTCATGGCGGACCACATCGCGCACCACGCGCAGACGCTGCGCGGCTGATCGACCGCGGCCCACGGCCGGCTTATCATGGGGCGCATGTCCGCAGCACAGATTCCCGCCTTCCAGTTGCGGTCCCGCGACGGCGCCGCCGAAGAGAGCCTGGCGCTGGCCGGCATCTGGCGCCGCGCCTGGATCGCGGCCAACCGGAATGCCGCCGTCATCGAGCCGATCACGCATTGGCTGCGGCGCGTGCAAACCGAATTCGTACCGCCCGCGGACGTGGTGCTGGCCGAGCGCGAAGGCCAGGTGCTCGCCTTCATGGTGCTGCTGGTGCGGCGCGAATACGTGGCGCAGCTGTTCGTCGAACCGCATCTTCGCAACCAGGGCCTGGGGCAGGCGCTGCTCGACGAGGCCAGCGTGCGCATGCCGCTCGGCTGGAAGCTTCACGTGGCCACCAGCAACACCGCGGCGCAGCGCTTCTACGAACGCTACGGCCTGGTGCGCGGCGCGGTCGACCGGCACCCGGCCAGCGGACGCGAACGGGTCGCCTACCATTGGTATCCGGCGAGCCCGCCGCGGCAGCCGCGTCGCATCGGCTGAGCGCCTTCTTCCCCTGCCCTTTCTCCATGCGCATCGATCACATCGCCCTCTGGACCACCGATCTCGAACGCTGCAAGCGCTTCTACGTCGAATACTTCGGCGCCACGGCCGGGGCGGGCTATGCCAATCCGGCCAAGGGCTTTGCCTCTTGCTTCCTGAGCCTGGGCGACGGCGCGCGCATCGAGGCCATGACCACCCGCACGCTCTCGCCGGTGCCCGCCGAACCCGGCGCCCAGCGCATGGGCTGGACGCACCTGGCCATCAGCGTGGGTTCGGAGGCTGCCGTCGACGCACTGACGCAGCGGCTCAAGTCGGACGGCTACCCGCTGCTCGACGGCCCGCGCCGCACTGGCGATGGCTACTACGAGAGCGTGGTGCTCGACCCCGACGGCAACCGCATCGAGATCACCGCATGAACCGCGCAAAGCCTGCCCGATGAGCGAATTCGTACAAAGCCTGCACGAAGTTTTCGAGCGCCTCGGCCGCATCGAAACCCGCCGCATGTTCGGCGGCCACGGCGTGTGGCATGAGGGCCGCATGATCGCGCTTGTTGCCAAGGACACGCTCTACCTCAAGTCCGATGCCGGCAGCGCCGAGCATTTCGACAAGCTGAACCTGCCGCCCTTCACCTATGTGCGCGAAGGCAAGGCCATGCCGATGTCGTACCGGCTCGCGCCGGCCGATCTTTTCGAAGACCGCGAGGAAGCCGCGCTCTGGGGCCGCCGCGCCTACGAAGCCGCCCTGCGTTCGGGCCAGCCGCCGAAGAAGAAAACCGCCAGGAAAGCCCCGGTGAAGAAGAAAAAGAAAGCAGCCTCCTCGTGAGCGACAACCCTCCCGCATTGCCGCCCCTCCCCGAACGCGAGCAGATCGCGCTGCTCGAACCCTTCGAGGGCCTGGGCCTGAAAGACATCGTGGTCGTCTCCACGCTGCAGGACGCCGAACATGCCGCCGCCGAATTGCTGGCCGCCGGCGTGGCCGGCTTCGACACCGAATCCAAGCCCACCTTCGCGAAGAACGAGGTCTCGGGCGGCCCGCACGTGGTGCAGTTCGCCACGCGCGAAACGGCCTGGCTGTTCCAGCTGCACCGCACCGAATGCAATCCGGTGGTCGCAACGCTGATTGCTTCCACCGAACTGCGCAAGGTCGGCTTCGGCCTTTCGACCGATCTCACGCTGATACGCAACCGCCTCAACATCGAGCCGAAGGCGGTGTTCGACATCGACAGCGAGTTCCGCCACCGCGGCTACCGCAAGTCGGTCGGCGTGAAGGCGGCCGTGGCGCTGGTCTTCAACCAGCGCTTCGTCAAGTCGCGCAAGGCGACCACCTCGAACTGGGCCAACAGGCAGCTGACCGAAGCGCAGATGCGCTACGCGGCCAACGACGCCTATGCATCGATCCGCGTGTTCGATGCGCTGTTCGGCAAGCCCTAGTCCCGCCCCGCCTCCAGGATCGCCTGCGCCAGGCGCTTCGGGTTCGAGAAGAACATCTCGTGGCTGCCGGGGCACTCCACCAGCCTGAACAACCCGAGCCGCTCCGACAGGCGCGGATGCCACGGCAAGCCGTGCGGCATGGCCGTGTCCTGCAGGCAGTTGAGGTACGACTTGCCGATCTGCAGCGCCGCCAGCGGCTCGCGCAGCCGGATCTTGTCGGTGAAGGTGCGGTAGGGATGCGGGTTCAGCCGCTCTGAAGTTCATAGCAGCGCCGCGAATCGACCAGCACCAGGTCGCCCGGCAGCATGCGCGCCGAGCGGCCGTCCTGCACGGCGACCCAGGGCGAATCGGTCTTGCACAGCAGGTAGTAGTAGTTGCTGCGGCTCTGGGCAATGGCCCGGCGCCTGCGGTACACGTCCTGCGCGCTGCCGCGGACCCGGTTCACGCCGATGGCGCCCAGCGGTGCGGATTCGAGCGTGGCGCCGAAGCTGCCGGCCAGGGAGCTGGTCACGTCCATTTCGAGAAAGCCTTCGCACACCGCGCCGATCCAGTAGTCCAGCCGCTGCGCCGGGGGCACGGCGTCGGTGGACCAGGTGTGGACCGCGGGCGAGGCATTTGCGTTCATCGCGCCAACATACCCAAGCCGCGCGCGCTTGCCAAGCGGGTATAGATGCCCTCCCACGGCAGCGCGCCGGCGCCCCCGGCACAATGCCCATCACATCCACCGCAGACGAAAGAAGGGCCATGAGCAACAACAAGAGCGATTTCGGATTGATCGGCCTGGCCGTGATGGGCCAGAACCTGGTGCTGAACGTGGAAGGCCGCGGCTTCCAGGTCAGCGTGTACAACCGCACCGAAGCCACCACCGAGGCCTTCGTGGCCGCCAATCCCGGCAAGAAGCTGGTCGGCGCGAAGACGCTGGAAGAGTTCGTGCAGAGCCTGGCACGGCCGCGCAAGATCCAGATCATGGTGAAGGCCGGCGCGCCGGTCGACCAGGTCATCGAGCAGCTGATCCCGCTGCTCGACAAGGACGACATCGTGATCGACGGCGGCAACAGCCTCTACACCGACACCGAGCGCCGCGACGCGTACCTTGCCACCAAGGGCCTGCGCTTCATCGGCGCCGGCGTCTCGGGCGGCGAGGAAGGCGCGCGCAAGGGTCCGTCGATCATGCCGGGCGGACCGCTTTCCACCTGGGAAGTGATGAAGCCGATCTTCGAGAGCATCGCGGCCAAGGTCGACGGCGAGCCCTGCGTGATCCACATCGGCCCCGGCGGCGCGGGCCACTACGTGAAGATGGTGCACAACGGCATCGAGTACGGCGACATGCAGCTGATCTGCGAGGCCTACAGCCTGTTCAAGGCGGCCGGCTTCAGCACCGACGAGATGGCCGCGGTCTTCAACGAATGGAACGAGGGCGAGCTGCAGAGCTACCTGATCCAGATCACCGCCAAGGCGCTCGAGCAGAAAGACCCGGAGACCGGCCAGCCGATCGTCGAGCTCATTCTCGACAAGGCCGGCCAGAAGGGCACCGGCCAGTGGACGCTGGTCAACGCGGCCGAGAACGCGGTGGTCATCAGCACCATCAACGCCGCCGTGGAGGCGCGCGTGCTGTCGTCGCAGAAGACAGCGCGCGTGGCGGCCAGCAAGCTGCTGCAGGGGCCGAAGATCGACCTCTCGCTCGACAAGAAGGCGCTGGTGGCCAAGGTGCACGACGCGCTCTATGCCTCGAAGGTGGTCAGCTACACGCAGGGCTTCGACCTGATCCAGACCATGGGCGAGAAGAAGGAATGGAAGCTCGACCTCGGCGGCATCGCGGCCATCTGGCGCGGCGGCTGCATCATCCGCGCGCGCTTCCTGAACCGCATCACCGACGCCTACCGCGCCGACCCGTCACTGGGCAACCTGATGCTCGACCCCTTCTTCAAGGACCTGCTCAACCGCACGCAGCAAAACTGGCGCGAGGTGGTGGCGCTGGCGGTGGGCAACGGCATTCCGGTGCCGGCGTTCAGCGCCTCGCTGGCCTACTACGACAGCTACCGCACCGAGCGGCTGCCCGCGAACCTGCTGCAGGCGCAGCGGGACTTCTTCGGGGCCCACACCTACGAGCGCGTGGACAAGCCGGCCGGCGAGTTCTTCCATACCAACTGGCCGGAAGTCATCGGCTGACCCCTCTTGCAAATCAGGCCGCCGGCAACCAGGCCTTCACTTGCCCGACCGGTGACTCCAGCGGCTCGGTCGCGCAGCGCGGCGCCGAGGCTCGATTTGCTGCAGCCCGAAACACCCATCGCGACCAGCGACGGCCCGTTCATACATACCCTTCCTGGTGAAACCGCGGGGGTATTTCTCCGCGCATCGGCGGGACTTGAATCCGCCTTCCGTCGGGACAGGCGCCACCGCCGCGGCCCATCCTAGAACAGGCTGCCCTGTCCCGCTGCCCCAGGCGGCCGGAACGCGCCGAGGTCGAGCGCAATGCGCTCGCGGTTGAAGCCGATGCGGTTCGCCGCCTTCTCGAAGCGCTGGCGGATCAGGTCGGCCCAGAGGCCGGAGCCCTTCATGCGCGTGGCGAAGTCGGCGTCGTAGTCCTTGCCGCCGCGCATTTCGTGGATGCGCGCCATGATGCGGTCGGCGCGCTGCGGGTAGTGCAGCTCGAGCCATTGCTTGAAGAGCGGCGCCACCTCCCAGGGCAGCCGGATCACCGTGTAGAAGGCGTTGCGCGCACCGGCGGCCCAGGCGGCTTCGAGCACCTGTTCCATGTCTTCGTTGACGAAAGGAATCTGCGGCGCCACGCTCACGCCCACCGGCACGCCCGCCTCGGCCAGCGTGCGTATGGTGCGCAGCCGCCGGTGCGGCGCGGCGGCGCGCGGCTCCAGCTTGCGGGCCAGCTCGCCGTCGAGCGTGGTCACGGTGATGTACACCGCGGCCAGGTGCTCGGCGGCCATGGGCGCGATCAGGTCGAGGTCGCGCTCCACCGCGCTCGACTTGGTGACCAGCGCAAACGGATGCCGCGTTTCCTTCAGCAGCTCGATCACCGAGCGGGTGAGCCGCAGTTCACGTTCGATGGGCTGGTAGCAATCGGTGGCGGTGCCGATCGCGATGTGGCTGGGCCGGTAGCTCCTGCGGCCGAGTTCGGCGCGCAGCACCTCGACGATGTTGCGCTTGGCGATGAGCCTGGTTTCGAAGTCGAGCCCCGGCGAGAGATTGAGGTAGCTGTGCGTGGGCCGTGCAAAGCAGTAGATGCAGCCGTGCTCGCAGCCGCGGTACGGGTTGAGCGAGCGGTCGAAGGAAATATCGGGCGAGTCGTTTTCGTTGAGCACCGACTTCACGTCCTCGAAGCGCACTTCGGTGGCAAGCGGCGGCAGGTCGTCGGCTTCGGCCGCGCCTTCTTCGAGCGTGCCCCAGCCGTCGTCGAAGGCATTGCGCTCGTCGCGCGAAAAGCGGTGCGCCAGGTGCGTGGCCGCGCCGCGGCCCTTGATGGCATGGATGGGAATCCGGGCGGCCGGCATGGCAGGTCCTTTCTCTCAAATACTGTATGTTTACAAGGGGTATCCTCTTAGCTCCAGCAACCGTAAGACTACTGGATGGATGTACAGATATTAGCGCCGACAGCGGGCCAGGACTACCCCCAGACCTGGAACGAATTCCTCGACTGGTTTTCCACCGAGGACGACTGCCTCGCCTACTTGGAGCGGCTGCGTTGGGGCGATGGGTTCGTCTGTCCGAAGTGCGGGAGCATTGGCGAGGCGTACCGCGCCAGCCGCACCCGGTTGATGTGCCGTGCCTGCCAGCACCAGACCACGGTGACCGCCGGCACGATCTTCGACAAGACCCGCACGCCGCTGCGCGTGTGGCTGGCCGCTGCTTGGTATCTGACCAACCAGAAGCAAGGCGTCAGCGCCTTGGGCCTGCAGCGCGTGCTCGGTCTGGGCAGCTACCAGACCGCCTGGACGATGCTGCACCGGTTCCGCCGCGCGATGGTTCGCCCCGGCCGGGATCAACTCAAGGGCGTGATCGAGGTCGACGAGACCTACATGGCGCTGACCGACCGCGAGGCCCCGCCCGTCAAGACCGGGCGCAAGCGCAGTACCTCGAAGCTGCTGGTCGCCGTGGCCGTCGAACTGTTGGAGCCCAAGGGGTTCGGCCGCATCCGGCTGCGTCGCATTCCCAAGGCTTCAGCGCAGTACCTGATTCCGTTCGTTCAGGAGAGCATCGAGCCCGGCGCCCAGGTACGCACCGATGGCGCGGGCGCCTACAAGCCGCTGAAGGATTTGGGCTACGACCACCAGCGCACTGTGATGCTCGGCTCAGAGGTCCCGGCGCATGTGTCGATGGCTGGCGTCCATCGCGTGGCGGCCTTGGTCAAGCGCTGGATCCTGGGTACGCACCACGGGTCGGTGCAGCCCGAGCACCTGGATGCCTACCTCGACGAGTTCGTCTTTCGCTTCAACCGCCGAACTTCAGGCTCACGCGGCATGCTGTTCTATCGGCTGCTCCAGCAGGCCGTGGTCACCGCCCCTGTGACCTATGCGGATGTGATCCGGTCGAGCGACTCATAAGGGTCACTCCAGACATTGCGCTGCTACAACGCGGTTACTCGGGAGCCACCGCCGAGAGTACTGAGCAGAACTCATCGAATGAATCCGCGATTCGCTCATACGACGGTTCGTCTTCTGCAGACCGCTCGTTACTCCACAGAACAACTGACGATTTCCCCGACCCACAGTCGAAGCAAAGCACGTCGTTATTAGCGAGCACTGCAAATGGCAAAAGCGATCCTAGGCGATCTTCCAGGGCAGACCAGAAGACGTTGGCATTGAAGAAGTCGAGCTGCTTATCTCCAAGGTCCGCGCGGGCCGTGTAGTGCAGAAAACGTTCAACTGGTGGCGCAAGCCGACCATCTCGAGTTCGGAAGTACTTCGTTGAGGGCTTGCCACCATTGAATTCCTCGATGTGCTGGAGGTAGCTCGAGTCGAATTCAAAGGAGGGGAAATCGGCGCGGAACATGCCCCTCATTTCATCAAGCTCGTTACGTGACAGGGGCCCGACAAGGGATGAGGCAAGGTACTGAAGCGGCATCAGGTCACTTTGGAGATTGGTGCGAATGACTGTCCTGGCCCGTTTTGAGCCGTTGGGCTTTGAGCGTAGCGCTTCCCTGCGAACATCGCTAACATCTGTACATTCATCCAGTATCGCGGCGCACTGGAGCTAAAAGGATACCCCTTATGTTTACACAGTATTCCAAAGCTTTTCCGCAGGCAAGCTGATTTTTAGTTTCTCTATTGACAGAAATTTCTAAAATCCTAGACTCCGAGGCATGGAACTCACCGACATCCAACGCAAGTTCGTTCTCCACTGGGGAGAAATGGGCTCCATGTGGGGCGTCAACCGCACGGTCTCGCAGATCCATGCGCTGCTGTTCGCACACGGCAAGCCCATGCATGCGGAAGAGCTCTCCGACACGCTGGGCGTGGCCCGCTCCAACGTGAGCAACAGCCTGAAGGAACTGCAGGCCTGGAACCTCGTGCGCGTGACGCACATCCTGGGCGACCGGCGCGACTATTTCGAAACCAGCGTCGACGTCTGGGAGCTGTTCCGCACCGTGGTGCGCGAGCGCAAGGAGCGCGAGTTCGACCCGACCATCCGCGTGCTGCGCGAGATCGTCTCCAGCCCCGACTTCCAGAAGGAGCCCGCCGATGCGCAGGACCGCATCCGCTCCACCATGGACCTCATGAGCAAGCTCGCCACCTGGGCCGACGAGATGCTGCGGCTCTCGCCCGGCACGCTCGACAAGGTGCTGACGCTCGGGGCCAGCGTGCAGAAGTTCGTTCGCGGCGATGCGGCGCCGGCGGCCACACCCGCGGCTCCCAAGAAGGATGGCGACGACCCCGATGCCCACCACGCCAGCCTGCCGATGATCTGAGCCGCTCTTTTTTTTGCCTCATCATTTCTGTTTTGACAGAAACAACGAAAACAAACTCATGCGCGCCATCGCCACCTACCCGCTGACCGTGTACTTCGATGCCACCTGCGTCCTTTGCGCGGCAGAAATGAACGCAATGAAGGCGCGCGATGCCTCGGCCCGCCTGAACGTCGTCGACTGCTCACCCGCCGGTTTCGACGCGGGCCCCGCACCGCGCGAGGCGCTGATGACCGCCATCCACGCCGTCGACGCCGCAGGGCAGCTGTTCGTGGGCGTTCCCGCCATCCGCGCCTGCCGCGATGCCGTCGGGCTGCCAAGCGGCAGCCTGCTGCTCGACCTGCCGCTCATCGCGCCGCTGGCCGACCGCGCCTATGCGGTGCTCGCGCGCAACCGCTACCGGCTGCCGCGCTGGCTGGTGGCCCTGCTCGCGGGCAAGGCCCCGCGCTCATCCCGCACCTGCGCCGACGGCAATTGCCGGATCTGAAAAAAAGGAGCTCTCGTGACCAATGTCTTCCAGCCCGATTTCCGTCCCTCCGGCGCCCGCACAGCGCCTCCGGCATCCACGGCGCCCGAAGTCTCCATCACCAAGGCCGACACGCAGGACTATTTCACCGAGGTGGCCGACGACTACCGCGCATGGAGCCCCAGCTACAACATGCATTTCGGCTTCTGGCGGCTCGGGCTGAACCCGCTGCGGCGCGAAGGCATGCTGGTGGAAATGAACCGCGCCGTCGGCCGCGCGCTCAAGCTCGACCAGCCCCGGCCGGCGCACGAAAGCACGCAGCGCCGCTGCGTGGTCGACCTTGGCTGCGGCGCCGGCGCCACCGCGCGCACGCTGGTGGGCGACGATCCGTCGCTGTTTGCCGTCACGGTCACCAACGTGGCGGTGCAGAACCGCATCGCCGTGCGGCTCGATGCCGGCGCCGGCGTGGCCGACCGCGTGGCGCACATCGAAGCCGACTACACCCGCACCGGCCTGCCCACCGCACAGGCCGATGGCGCCTGGGCCGTGGAAAGCGCCTGCTACGCGAGCGGCACGGCCAAGGCCGATTTCGTGCGCGAGGCGGCCCGCCTGCTGAAGCCCGGTGCACGGCTCGCGGTGATCGACGGCTTCCTGCTGCGCGAGAAGCCCGGCCGCAGCGCCGGCTGGCTGCACCGCCTGTGGGCCGACAGCTGGGCCGTGCCCACGCTGGCGGTGCGGGACGATTTCGTCGCCGCGCTGCGCGACCACGGCTTCGACGACATCGAGGTGCGGTCGCTGCGCTGGCGCGTGGCGCCCAGTGCGCTGCACATCCCGGTGCTGGCCACGCGCTTCGCGCTGGCCGAACTCTGGAAGGCGCGCGGGCGGCTCAGCCCCTGGCGCCGCAAGCATATCGTGGCCAGCTACTGCGCGCTGGTGCTGGGCCTTTTCTGGCGCGATTTCGACTACTGCATGGTGACGGCCACGCGCACCGAGGAGAAGCAATTTTCATGAGCACCGAATCCAGCCAAACCAAGCCCGCTGAACTGCCGCCCACCGACGCAAAGTTGCGCGACACGCACAGGCACCCCATACCCTTCGCGTGGTTCTGGCCGCTGCTCGCCGGCGCGGCAGCCGCGCTGGTGCTGCGCATCGCCTTCAGCGGCCTGCCGGGCCAGCGCTTCTCGGCCATGCTGGGTTCGTTCATCTACCTTGCGCCCGCCGTGTGCGGGGCGGTCACGGTCTACATGGCCGAGCGCATCGAGCGGCGCAGCTGGGGCTACTACATCTGGGCGCCGTCGGTCTCGACCGCGCTGTTCGTCGTCGGCACGCTGCTGGTCTTCATCGAAGGGATGATCTGCGCAGTGGTGATCGTGCCGCTCTTCAGCGTCATGGGCAGCCTCGGCGGTCTCGCGATGGGCATCGTCTGCCGCGTGACCGACTGGCCCAGGCCTGCGCTCTACAGCTTCGCCTTGCTGCCGCTGGTCTTCGGCGCCGTCGAGCCACAGTGGCCCAACCCCGAGCAGGTCTCGGGCACCTCGCGCACCCTCTTCATTGCCGCGCCCGCCGAACGCGTGTGGCATGAACTCAACAATGCGCAGGGCATCCGCCCGAGCGAAGTCGGCGATGCCTGGGCCTACCGCATCGGCGTGCCGATGCCGGTGGCGGGCGTGACCCAAGACACGCCCGAAGGCCGCGTGCGCAAGGTGCAGTGGCAAAAGGATGTGCACTTCGACGAGATCATCACCGAGTGGCGGCCGCTGCAGCGCGTGAAGTGGCGCTACCGCTTCTCGCCCGATTCCTTTCCCGCCGGCGCGCTGGACGACCACGTGGTGATCGGCGGCCACTATTTCGACCTGCGCGACTCGGCCTACACGCTGACACCGCGCGAGGGCGGCACGGAGCTTCGCATCGATGTGTCCTGGCGCGTGAGCACGCGCTTCAACTGGTATGCCGACCGCGTGGCGCAGTTCCTGCTGGGCGACTTCTCCGAGCACATCCTGCGCTTCTACAAGGCGCGCAGCGAAACGGCCGAAGCGGCCGCCGCCTGAACGGGCCACAATGACCGGACCATGCCGCGCCGCCCCGAAAACCTCTATCCGCAATACCACGCCCACGTCTACTTCGACCCCGCCACGGTGGCCGAGGCCCGGCAGCTGTGCGAACAGGCGGGCCGCGAACTGATGGTGGTGGTCGGCCGCGTGCACGAACGCCTGGTGGGGCCCCACACGCGCTGGAGCTGCCAGCTGGCGTTCGATGCGGCGGAGTTCGACCAGGTGATCGAATGGCTCGAGGCGCACCGCAACGGCCTCGACATCTTCGTGCACGGGGTCACGGGCGACGACTTTGCCGACCACACGGCGCATGCGATGTGGCTCGGCGAAGAGAACCCGCTCGACCTGCGGATGTTCCGGCGCTAGCTAGCCCGCCTGTTCCTCTTCGCTCGTGGGTTGCGGCGTGTGGTGCTCCGCCGCGCTGCCGTGCACCTTGAAGAATTTTGCGCCCTCCACCTTCTGGCCGATCGCGCGTTCGTAGGCCGCGCGCACGTGCTCGGGCTGCCCGGCCTGCCCGAAGAAGTCCTTCAGGTAGGGCCCCAGCAGCGGATGGGCGGCAAGCTCTGCGCGCGGCAGGCCATGGAGCATCTCGTCGCGGCAGGCCGAAGGCAGCGGCACGTTGCGGTTCATCGCGGTGTCGCGGATCAGGCCCTTGGGCTCGTGCGCCGGATCGGCCTGCATCGCCTCCAGTTCCTCGAAGAAGCGGCGGCGCATCATCACGATGCCCTTGTCGCTCTGGCCGAGCTTTTCGCGGGTGCGGTCGGTGACCGTGCCCTGCCCCACCCAGACCACGAAGTCCTGGTTGGCCACGTGGCTCGTGATCCAGCGGCCGGTGGCCGGATCCTTGATCGGGCCGTACCACGACGGAATGCGCTCCTGCACGTAGGGCTCCTGCTCGGTCGGCACGCGGCTCAGCACCCACAGCACGCTCAGGGTGTTGTGGTCGTCGATGGGCACGCGCCATTCGAAGTGGTGGCCAAGGAAGAAGCCGTTGGGCCACAGCGTGACGCGGCCGGTGGTCCACATCACGTTGTCCTCGCTCTCGCCGCCGCGCAACCGCCGGTAGACGAAGCCGTGCTCGAACTCATCGAACGCGAGCTTCAGGTGGGTTGGCACATAGGGGCCTTCGTCGCCCTGCAGGCGCGTGGTCCAGTTGTTGTGCGTCCACTCGAAATGCACGGGGTCGATGGAATTTTCCTGGCACTGGAACCAGTTGCAGGGGATCTCTGCGAACACGGCCTGCGCAAAACCGTTCCTGAAGTTGAACAGTTCCCAGTCGGGCAGCAGCGGTGCGGGCTGCGGCCCCATGTAGGCCCAGAGCAGCCCGGCCTTTTCCTGCACCGGGTAGGCCTTGATCTTCGTGTTCCTGCGCATGCGCGCGTCCGGGTCCAGCGTTTCCTCGAAGGGCTGGTGCACGCACTGGCCGCTCTGGTCGTACTGCCAGCCGTGGTAGCTGCAGCGCAAGCCGCATTGCTCGACAAAGCCATAGGACATGTCGGCATTGCGATGCGGGCAGCGGCGGTCCACGAGCCCGTAGTTGCCGCCCAGGTCCTTGTAGAGCACCAGGTCCTCGCCCAGGATGCGCAGCGGCTTGACGGCCTTGTCGTCGAACTCGCTGGCTCCGGCCACCGGGTGCCAGTAGCGGCGCAGGTAGTCGCCCATCGGCTTGCCCGGCCCGACCTCGGTCAGCAGGCGGTTCTTCTCTTCGCTCAGCATGTGCTTGTCTCCTTGTTCCTGCTCATTCGGCGCGGATGCCGAATTCCTTCACCAGCTTGCCGAAGCGCTGGTCGTCGTCCGCGATCTGCTGCGCCAGCACCGAGGGCGCGCCGCCGATCGGCTCGATGCCGAGCGCAGCCATGCGGGCCTGCACGTCGGGCATCTTCAGCACTTCGTTGAAGTGGCGGTTCAGGGCCTGCACCAGCTCCACCGGCATGCCCTTGGGGCCCAGCAGGCCCATCCAGGCGCTGACATCCACGTCCTTGTAGCCAAGCTCGATCAGCGTGGGCACCCCGGGCATCAGCTTGGTGCGCTGGCGCTCGGCCACCGCCAGCGCAACGAGCTTGCCGCTGGCGATGTGGCCCGCCACCGCGCCGGGCGTGATCCAGCCCACGCCCACGTGTCCGCCGAGCGCATCGTTCACCACCGGCGCCACGCCGCGATAGGGCGCATGGGCAATCTGCGTTCCGGCGTCCTTGTTGAAGAGCTCGCCCGCGATGTGCATCGGCGAGCCCGCGCCCGGCGTGCCGTAGCTCAGCGCCTTGCCGGCCCGGGCCTCGGCCACCAGCTGCGCCACGTTCCTGATGCCGGTGGACGGCGCGGTCACCAACAGCAGCGGGATGTTCCCGGTCTTCACGATGGGCGTGAAATCCTTGACCACGTCGTGCGCCACGCCGGGGCCGGCCTTCAGCACATGCTGCGCGATCGGAAAGGTGCTGGGGGTGAACAGCAGCGTGTAGCCGTCCGGTGCGGCCTTGGCGACCCAGGCGTTGCCGATCATGCCGCTGGCACCGGGCCGGTTGTCCACGAGCACCGGCTGCCCGATGCGCAGCGAGAGTTTCTCGGCATAGATGCGCGCGACCGCATCGGTGTCGCCGCCCGCGGGATAGGAAACGACGATGGTGATCGGCCTGGCCGGCCAGGCCTGCGCCATGGCGCCGCCGGCGGCCAGCAGGGCAAGGCTCGATGCGGCGATGGCGGCGGCGGCACGGGCCGCTTCGCGACGGGTGAACTTCATGCTCTGTTTTCCTTTTCAGTGGGACGACGGGTGGGGTCGACGCACTGTAGGAACACGCTGCCGAAGCCAGAAGATATAGTTTCACCAGGTGAACCTTTTTCTGGAGTTCCACATGTCCGACACCACCGGCGCCCGAAGCGTGAAATCGATCGATGCGCTGCGCCGCGGACTCGACGTGATGCTGGCCATCCAGCGCTCGTCGGCCGCCACGCTGTCGGAACTGCATCGCCAGACCGGCCTCTCGAAGGCCACGCTGCTGCGCATCCTGAAGACACTGCAGCAGGCCGGATGGGCCGAGCGCAGCGAACTCGACAAGCGCTACGTGCCGGCCTCGGCCGCCGGCGAATCGGGGCCCGTGGTGCAATGGCGCGCAAGCCTGTCGGCGCTGGCGGCGCAGTCGCGCGCCACGCTGCAGCGCCTGGTGCCGTGGCCCATCGACCTGGGGGTGCGCGACGGCACGGCCATGCTCATCCTGGACACGGACCGGCCGCGCAATGGCCTGGCGGTGAACTACCGGGCGCTGGGTTTCAGGCCGCCCATGCTGCTGTCGTCGCTCGGGCGCTGCTACCTGTCGTTCTGCCCCGAAGAGGAGCGGCGCGAGATTCTCGCGGCGCTGGCCCGCTCGCCCAGCGACACCGACCGCGCGGCGCGCCGCCCCGAGAACATCCGGCGCATGATGGCCCATGCGCGCGACCAGGGCTACGTGGTGCGCGACCCCGCGTCGACGAGCATGGACTCGCCCGACCGCTTCGGCGCGCTCTCGGTGCCGGTGCGCCTGGACACGCTCGTGGTGGGCTGCCTGAGTTGCGCGTGGCTGCCGGCCGTGAAGACCGAGCGCGAGATCGTCTCGGCGCACTTGGCCGACCTGCAGCAGGCGGCGCAGAGCATCGAGCGCAAGCTGCGGCAGGCGGGCTTCGGGCCGCCGCCGGCTTGAAGAAGAACCCGCTCGGAAAACCTGCCTAGAACTCGGCGTCGAGCTCGTCGATTTCCTCGGGCTCTTCCTTCGCGGCGGCCACCCACTCCTGCATGGCGGGCAGGTCCATCACGCGCTTGCAGTAGGCGGCGCAAACGCTGTCGAGCGGCACGTCGTAGCTCAGGAAGCGCGTGACCACCGGCGCATACATCGCATCGGCCATGCCGGGCTGCTTGCCGAACAGGAAGGGGCCGCCGTAGGTCTTGAGGCATTCGCGCCAGATGGCGACGATGCGGTCGATGTCGGCCTGCGCGCGCGACCAGATCTTGAAGCCGCGAAAGCGGGCCTTGATGTTCATCGGCAAGGCGCCGCGCATCGAGGCAAAGCCCGAATGCATCTCGCCGCAGATGGCGCGGCAATGCGCGCGGGCCGCCGCATCGGCCGGCAGCAGCCCGCTCTTGGGCTTGATCTCGCTCAGGTATTCGCCGATGGCCAGCGTGTCCCACACCTTGACGCCGCCATGCTGCAGCGAGGGCACCAGCATCGACGACGAGAGCAGCAGCATCTCGGCCTTCATGGCCGGGTCGTCGGGCGGAATGATCTTCTCGCTGAAGTCGAGCCCGGCCAGCCTGCACATCAGCCAGCCGCGCAGCGCCCAGGCGCCGTAGTTCTTGCTGCTGATCGTGAGAACGGGTTTGGCCATCGTGGATCTCCTTGGCGGACTGCCTGCTGCCGGTTGGCATCCACGGGGCGTGCAAGGCCTGTGCCACCGCTTGGCCCGCAACTTGCCTGTACTACTTTCATGTTGTACCGGGCCTACCAGAACCAAGCCGACCTGCTTTCGCCCTCCCGGCTCGCAGCCCAGTACCTCGGCCAGGCTCTCTGGAAGGACGGCACCGACCGCACCATGATGCGGCGCATGGCCGCGCAGTTCGAGGTGTTTTCGCGCATGCGGCTGACCCATTCGCGCCCCGACTACGGCATTGCCAGCGTGCCGGTCGATGGCGTGGAAACCCCGGTGCACGAGGAGAAAACGCTGGTCTCGCCCTTCGGCACGCTGCTGCATTTCCGCAAGGACACGCAGGCCGTGCACCCGCCCGTGCTGCTGGTCGCACCACTGTCGGGCCATTTCGCGACGCTGCTGCGCGAAACCGTGCGCACCCTGCTGCGCGACCACGACGTGTACCTGACCGACTGGCACAACGCGCGCGACGTGCCGCTGTGGCATGGCGGCTTCAGCCTGGACGACTACACGCTGCAGCTCATCCGGTTTCTCGAAGCCGTCGGTCCCGGCGTGCACATGGTCGCGGTCTGCCAGCCCTGCGTGTCCGCGCTGGCGGCCACGGCGCTGATGGCCGAGGACGACAACCCCGCCACGCCGCGCAGCCTCACGCTCATGGCCGGCCCGGTCGATTGCCGCATCAACCCCACGGGGGTGAACGAGCTCGCCAACAGCAAGCCGATCGAGTGGTTCCGCCGCAACCTCATCAGCCACGTGCCATGGCCGCATGCCGGCATGATGCGGCGCGTGTACCCGGGCTTCCTGCAGCTCTCGGCCTTCCTGAGCATGAACCCCGAGCGCCACAAGAAGCAGTTCCAGGACATGGTCCGCCACCTGGTCGAGGGCGACACCGAGAAGGCCCGCACCATCGGCACCTTCTACGACGAGTACCTGGCGGTGAACGACCTGCCGGCCGAGTTCTACCTGGAGACCGTGGAGCGCGTGTTCCAGACCTACGACCTGCCGCGCGGCGTGCTCACCGTGGGCGACCGCACGGTGAACCCGGCGGCCATCCGCCGCACCGCGCTGCTCACGGTGGAAGGCGAGCGCGACGACATCTGCTCGGTCGGCCAGACGGTGGCGGCGCAAGACCTCTGCACCGGCATCCGGCCCTACCTCAAGGTGCATCACCTGCAGGCCGGCGTGGGGCACTACGGCGTTTTCAGCGGCAGCAAGTGGAACGCGCAGATCTACCCGCGCGTGCGCGAAACCATCCACGCCGCGGCCGAGCTGCACTGAGCCTTCGGCCGGACGCCCGGCTTCAGCGCCGGCTGCGCCGCTCCTTCGAGGCCACGCGCCGCACCGCCGCTTCGCCCGCCTGCGGCAGCCGCTCGCGCAGGAACGCGATCAGTTCCTGCGCCGCCACGTTGCGCATCGGCCCCGGCAGGTAGGCCAGCACCACGCGGCGCTCGACGCGCGGCTTCAAGAGCGGCAGCACCACCAGTTCGGGGTCGCGCAGCAGCGTGGTGTAGAGCCGCGGCATCAGCCCCAGCGCCTGGCCACTGCGCACCAGCGCATAGAGCGTTTCGGAATAGCTCACGCGGTAGGGCTCGGGGCCTTGCTCGAACTGCGCGCGCGCCGGGTTGCCGAGCGCCGGCATGCTGCCGCTCTCGAACAGCACCAGCCGTTCCTTGCCGATGGCCTCCCAGCTCGCGTCCCCGGCCGCCGCCAGCGCATGGCCGCGGCGCACCACCAGCACCAGCGGATCGCGGAACAGGTCGACGCAGGCCAGCCCGCCCGGCGGCTCGGTGATGGCGGCCACCGCCATGTCGAGCTGGCCGCTGCGCAGTTCGGCCAGCAAGGTGGTCGAAGGCGCATCGCGCCAGGCGATCTCGAGCTCGCGCGCGCCGGCCTGGAGGAACTCGCTGGCCGCGGCCATCACGCGCGCGCTGGCCGACGGGATCACGCCCACGCGCACGAAAGCCCGGCCGCGCTGCACGGTGCTCTCGATGTCGCGCAGCGCCACCTCGAAGGTGTTGACCAGGAAATCGGTGCGCGCCAGCACCTCGGCGCCCACCGGCGTGAGCTCGAGGCGGTGGGTGGAACGGGTCAGCAGCTCGGCGCCGAGCAGTTTTTCCATCTGCTTGATCGCGTTGCTGAGCGCCGGCTGGGTGATGGCCAGCCGGCGCGCCGCGCGGCCGAAGTGCCCTTCTTCCACCAGCACAGAGAAGAACTGAAGCTGGCGCAGCGTGAGCGCCCGGAGCGGCAGGGAGGCCATGGCGTTCCTGTTATCTATTCAATGAATCAAATTATAGAAATTCAAAATTTTGTTTATGAGGCGCCCTTGCCTAGACTGGCCGGCATGACCCGCCCCGCCCCGCCGCCCCTCACGCTGGAATCGATGCTGCATGCGATTCCCAAGGTGGAGCTGCACTGCCACCTGTTCGGCACGGTGCGCCACGAGACCTTCAAGCAGCTCAACCATCGCGCCGGCTCGCCGCTCGCGGCCGAGGAGATCGAAGGCTTCTACACGCGCGGCGAAAAACCGGTGGGCGTGCTGCGCGTGCTGCGCGCGCTCGATGCGCAGCTGGTGCGCAGCCCCGGCGACCTCTACCAGCTGACGCGCGAATACCTCGAGGACGCGGCGGCGCACAACGTGCGCTATGCCGAGTTCTTCTGGAACCCCACCGGCACGGTGCACGCCTCCGGCATCGCCTACCCGATGGCGCAGGGCGCGATCGTCCGCGCGATCCATGACGCGCAGCAGGAGTTCGGCATCACCGGCCGGCTCATCGCCGCGATCGACCGCGAGGCCAGCCCGGAAGCCGCCGTCGAGATGGTGGAATGGGTCAAGGCCCACCGCTGCGACGAGGTGATCGGCATCGGCATCGACTACCGCGAAGTCGACCGGCCGCCCGAACTCTTCGCGCGCGCCTATGCCGAGGCGCGGCGCGCGGGGCTCAAGGCCACCGCGCATGCGGGCGAGTTCGGCATGCCATGGACCAACGTACGCACCGCGCTCGACGTGCTGCAGGTCGACCGCATCGACCACGGCTACACGGTGGTCGACCAGCCCGATTTCGCGCGCCAGTGCGCCGAGCGCGGCGTGATCTTCACCGTGGTGCCCACCAACTCCTACTACCTGCGCACGCTGCCCCCGGAGCGCTGGGCGCTCGACCATCCCATCCGCCGCATGCCCGGCCTGGGCCTGCGCATCCATCCCAACACCGACGACCCGACGCTGCACAAAGTCACGCCCACCGAGGCCTGGCTGATGATGGCGCGCGACTTCGGCTTCGGGCTGGACGAGCTGCGCGGCTTCATGCACAACGGGCTCGAAGGCGCATGGATCGACGATACCCAGCGCCGCGCATGGCGCACGCAATGGAGCCGCGAGTTCGACACGCTGCGCGCCGGCCTTGCGCCGGTGCCGCAGCATCCCGCCCACCCGCAATGAACCACGCCATGAACAACCCCCGCCGCCTTCTTCTTGCCGCCACCCTCTGCTCGATGCTGCCGATGGCGGCACTCGCGCAGGGCGCCTGGCCAACGGCCAAGCCGATCACGCTGATCGTTCCCTACACCGCGGGCGGCAGCGTGGACGTCAACGCGCGCCTCGTCGCCACGCGGCTGGGCGAGCGGCTGAAGCAGTCGGTGGTGATCGAGAACGTGAGCGGCGCGGGCGGCGCCATCGGCGTGGCCAAGGCCGTGAACGCGGCGCCCGACGGCTACACGCTGGTGGTCGGGCCCGACAGCGCCATCGCCATCGGGCGGCTGGTCAACCCCTCGGCCTTCAAGTTCGATCCGCTCAAGGACCTGGCGCCGGTCGGGATGCTCAACACTGCGCCCATGGTGCTGGTGGCGCGGCCCGGCCTGGACGCCAACACCTATGCCGACTTCGTCAAGCTCGCCAAGGCCAAGCCCGGCGCCTACAACTACGCCACCTCGGGCGTGGGCACGGTGCTGCAACTCGCGATGGAACTGCTCAAGCAGCGCAGCGGCATCTTCGTGACCCATGTGCCCTACCGCGGCGGCGCCCAGATTGCCACCGACGTGATCGGCAACCAGGTCGACCTGGCGATGCTGGTCAGCACCAGCGCCATTCCGCATGTGGGCGGCGGCCGCCTGAAGGCGCTCGGCATCACCGGCAGCCAGCGCCTTGCCGCGCTGCCCAATGTGCCCACCTTCAACGAGATGCCCGGCCTCAAGGGCTACGACATGGTGAGCTGGACCGGCATCTTCGCCCCCGCCCGCACCCCGCCGGCCGTCGTGGCCCGCCTCAACCAGGAATTGAATGCCGTGCTCGCCGAGGAGCAGGTGCAGGCCAAGCTCAACGAACAGGGCGCCCTGCCCGGCAGCGGCACGCCCGAGCAGTTCGGCCAGTTCGTCCAGGCCGAATACGCCCGCAACCAGAAGATCGTGCAGTCGGCCAATATCAAGGAATAAGCCCGCCGCCCGGAGCTGGGCGCGGCCGGCTACTGCTCTTCGGGCCAGTCGCGGATGTAGGCCTTGAGCATCTTGTTCTCGAAGTTCTGGCTGTCCACCACCGCCTTGGCCACGTCGTAGAAGCTGATCACGCCCATCAGCATGCGCTTGTCCATCACGGGCATGTAGCGCGCGTGGCGCTCCAGCATGATGCGGCGGATTTCGTCGAGGTCGGTTTCGAGCGTGCAGGTCACGGGCGCATCGTCCATGGCCTTGCGCACCAGCGTGCCGCCCACCTGGCCGCCGTTGTCGACAATGGCCAGGATCACTTCCCTGAAGGTGAGCATGCCGACCAGGTCGCCGTGTTCCATGACCACCAGGGAGCCAATGTCCTTTTCCGCCATGGTCTTGACGGCTTCGGCCAGCAGGTCGTCAGGCGTGATGGTGAAGAGCGTGTTGCCCTTGACGCGAAGGATGTCGCTGACTTTCATCGTGTGCTCCTCTCGGAAATCGTTCTCGGCGGCGGTGCCGATTTGAATATAGCCCACAATCGGCGCCGACTCCCACGCCCATGTTGCGCGCGCATGATTAGCAGACGTAACGGGGCATTGCGAACGAACCCAGAAAGGCTCCCATGCCCGGCTACTCCGACCCCGGCTTCGACACCCTGGCGCTGCACGCCGGCGCCGCGCCCGACCCCGCCACCGGCGCGCGGGCGGTGCCGATCC
Organism: Variovorax sp. V116; assembly: GCF_041154435.1. Lineage (NCBI taxonomy): Bacteria > Pseudomonadati > Pseudomonadota > Betaproteobacteria > Burkholderiales > Comamonadaceae > Variovorax > Variovorax sp. V116. The sequence goes on along the minus strand of NZ_AP028661.1, from coordinate 1,836,269 downwards.
ACCTCACCACCTCCTTCGTCTTCGAGTCGAGCGACCATGCGGCGGCGCTCTTCAACCTGGAGCGCGCGGGCCACGTCTACTCGCGCATCAGCAATCCGACCAACGCGGTGCTCGAGCAGCGCGTTTCGGCGCTCGAAGGCGGCATCGGCGCCATTGCCACCGCCAGCGGCCAGGCCGCGCTGCACCTGTCGATCGCCACGCTCATGGGCGCGGGCTCCCACATCGTGGCAAGCACCGCGCTCTACGGCGGCTCGCAGAACCTGCTGCACTACACGATGCGGCGCTTCGGCATCGAAACCACCTTCGTGAAGCCCGGCGACCTGGACGGCTGGCGCGCCGCGATCCGGCCCGAAACCAAGCTGGTGTTCGGCGAAACCGTGGGCAACCCGGGCCTGGACGTGCTCGACATTCCCGCGGTGAGCGACATCGCGCACGCGGCCGGCGTGCCGCTGCTGGTCGACTCCACGCTCACCTCGCCCTATCTCATCAAGCCCTTCGACTGGGGGGCCGACCTGGTCTACCACTCGGCCACCAAGTTCCTCTCGGGCCATGGCACGGTGATTGGCGGGGTGGTGGTCGACGGCGGCAGCTTCGACTGGGAAAAATCGGGCAAATTCGCCGAGCTGACCCAGGCCTATGACGGCTTTCACAACATGGTCTTCAGCGAGGAAAGCACGGTGGGCGCGTTCCTGCTGCGCGCCCGGCGCGAAGGGCTGCGCGACTTCGGCGCCTCGATGAGCCCGCACACGGCCTGGCTGATCCTGCAGGGCATCGAGACGCTGCCGCTGCGCATGGAGCGGCACATCGACAACACGCAGAAGGTGGTCGAGTTCCTCGCGAGCCACCCTTTCGTGTCGCGCGTGGGCCATCCGCTGATCGAATCGCACCCGAGCCATGCGCTGGCGCAGAAGCTGTTGCGCCACGGCGCACGCGGCGCCGGCGCGGTGTTCAGCTTCGACATCAAGGGCAGCCGCGCGCAGGGCAAGGCGTTCATCGAGGCGCTGAAGCTCTTCAGCCATCTGGCGAACGTGGGCGACTGCCGCAGCCTGGTGATCCATCCGGCGAGCACCACGCACTTCCGCATGACCGACGAGGCGCTGGCGGGGGCCGGAATTTCCCAAGGGACGATCCGGCTTTCGATCGGGCTCGAGGACCCGGCCGATCTGATCGACGACCTGAAGCGTGCGCTCAAGGCTGCGGAAAAGGCGGGGGTCTCGGCATGAGGGCTTGCTTTTCCTTGCGTCGTGTTGTCCGTCGTTCGGGGCGCGCTCCCGCCGACGGGGTACCTTGCTCCGCGAATGTCCCCCGCGCTTCGCGCTCCTCCTTTATTTCGCTGCGCAAGGCACCCCATCAGCGGGAGCGTTATGCGGAGCGGTCGTTGATCAGCGGTGCACCCAGAGCGTGCCCTGGTGCACAGAGCATCGGGTACTCCCCGCAGCGAAATCAAGGAGGAGGCCGAAGGCCGGGGGACATTCGCGGAGGGGAGTACCCGGTGATCTGTGCACGCACCCTGAACAACAGCGCCGAGAACAAGACGCCCCCGTGGAGCAACTGACATGAACTACACCGTCAACAGCCACGCCACCTACTGCTACACCGGCGGCAAGGCTTTCGATGCGAACAAGCCGACCGTGGTGTTCATCCACGGCGTGCTCAACGACCACAGCGTGTGGATCCTGCAAAGCCGCTGGTTCGCCAACCACGGCTGGAACGTGCTGGCCGTCGACCTGCCCGGCCACTGCAAGAGCGAAGGCCCGCCGCCCGCCAGCGTGGAAGACGCGGCGCAGTTCGTGCTCGCGCTGCTCGACGCGGCCGGCGTGCAGAAGGCCGCACTCGTGGGCCACAGCTTCGGCTCGCTGATCGCGCTCGAGGCCGCCTCGCGCGCGCCCGAACGGGTGACCCATCTGGCTATGGTGGGCACGGCCTACCCGATGGCCGTGTCGCCCGCGCTGCTCGACGGCGCGCTCAACGATCCGCAGCGCGCCATCGCAATGGTCAACACCTTCTCGCATTCGCTGCTCGCGCCGCCGCCCTCCTCGCTCGGCCCCGGCACCTGGCTGTACGGCAGCTCGCGCGCGCTGATGCGGCGCGTGCTCGCGAGCAACCGCGACGCCAACGTGTTCCACATCGGCTTCAAGGCCTGCAACGACTACGCGAACGGCGAAAAGGCGATCGAAGCGGTGCAGTGCCCCGTGCTGTTCCTGCTCGGCGACGCCGACCAGATGACGCCGCCGCGCGCCACCAAGGCGCTGGTGGGGAAGGCCCGCAACGCCAAGGTGGTGACCGTGCACGCCGGCCACGCACTGATGAGCGAGGCGCCCGACGAAGTGCTGTTCGCGCTGCGCGACTTCGTCGGCGCGCCCGCCTGAAGAGCCGCTTCTATTCCGCCGCGATGCCCGCGCGGTGCGCCAGCGCGCGGTAGCGGGAAATCTCGCCCTCCATCTGGCTGCGGAACGCCGGCGCGCCGATGACGACGGGCTCCATGCCCTGCGCGCGCAGCTGCGCCTGCAGGGCCGCGCTGCCCATCGTGGCCGTGACGGCGCGCGCCAGCTTGTCGAGCACCGGTGGCGGCGCGCGCGCCGGCGCGGCAAAGCCGTACCAGGCGTCGAAGGTGGCATCGGGCAGGCCCTGCTCGGCCAGCGTGCGCACCTCCGGCAGCATGCTCGAGCGCGCCGCGCCCACGATGCCCAGGGCGCGCAGCTTGCCCGAGCGCACATGCGGCGCCACGGCCGCCACGGTGTCGATGCCGACCTCGATCTCGCCGCCGATCACCGCCATCGAACCCTGGCTGCTGCCCTTGTACGGGATGTCCTGCAGCTGGATGCCCGCGGCCAGCGCAAGCAGCTCGCCCGCGAGGTGCGGGCCCGAGCCGGCGCCGAAGGTGGCGTAGCGGATGCTCTTCGGCTTGGCCTTGGCGGCGGCGATGAGCTCGGGCAGCGAGCGCCATGGCGTGCCGGCCCCCACCACCAGCACCAGCGGCGTGCGCGCGACGATGGCAATGGGCGCGAGGTCGCGCACCGGGTCGTAGGGCAGCCTGGCGCGCAGCGCGGGGTTCACGCTGTAGCTGGTGGAGCCCGAGAGCAGCAGCGTGTAGCCGTCAGGCGCGGCCTTGGCCACCGCATCGGTGCCGATGATGGTGGCGGCGCCTGGCTTGTTGTCGATGACCACGGGCTGGCCGAGCCGCTCCGACAGGCCCTGCCCCATCGCCCGCGCGACGATGTCGGTGCCGCCGCCCGGCGGAAAGGGCACGACCAGCTTCACGGGCCTGTCGGGCCATTTTTCCTGCGCGGGCGCATGGAAGGCCACGAGCGCCAAGGTGCAGGCCAGCAGGCCACGAAGCCGATGGAAGAGAGCAGTTTTCATTGGGGTTCGTCCAGGAAGAGAAATCAGGCGGCCGCGGTGTGCTGCGTTTTTCCAGCGGCCCACGGCGCGAGCCCCGGCTCGCCCAGGTCCCAGTAGAGGCCGGCCATGATCTGCAGGCCCTCGCGCGCCAGCGGCGCCAGCAGGTGCTCGTTGGGCGCGTGCTGCGCGCAGGCCGGGTACGAATGCGGCACCCACAGCGTGGGCAGGCCCAGCAGGTCGGCAAAGACGTCGTTGGGCAGCGAGCCCGCGAGGTTGGGCAGCAGGTCGACGCGCTGGCCGCTGCTCCTTTCGATGGAGCGCCGGGCCCAGTCGACCCAGGGGTTCTCCACGTCGAGCCGCGTCGCCGCGCCTTCCAGCGTGACCTTCACTTCCACATCGCCGAAGCCATGCGCATCGAGGTGGGCGCGCACGATGCTCGCGAGCTCGCGCCACGGCGTGCCGACCACGAAGCGCAGCTGGCAATGCGCCACCGCCTCGGACGGAATCGCATTGACGGGCCGTTGCGGCGAGCCGGCGCCGAGCGCGAGCACCTCGATGGTGTTCCACGCCACCAGCCGCTCGGCCGGGCGGAGGCCGGGCTCGCCCCAGCCGTCGTCGAGCGCGGGATCGTCGGCGCCGCCACCGATGGCGATATCGGCCAGCGCCTCGCGCACGCCCTGCGGAATTCCAGCCGGCCGCAAGGCCTCGACCAGGATGCGCCCGCGCGCATCCACCAGCGAGGCCACCGCATGGCTCAGCACGGTGGCAGGATTGGCGAGCACGCCGCCCCAGTTGCCCGAGTGGTAGCCCCGCGCCCTGGCGCGCAGCCGCAGGCTGAAGTTGACGGCGCCGCGCGAGCCCAGGAACAGCGTGGGCCGCGCGGCGCTCACGCGCGGCCCGTCGCTCGCGATGAACAGGTCGGCGCGCAGCCGCTCGCGCTGCTGCTCGCACACCGCATGCAGGCCCGGCGACGCGGCCTCTTCGCCGGTCTCGATGAGCCAGGTGATGTTGTAGCCCAGGCGCCCGCCCCGCGCGCGCAGTGCGGCCGCCAGCCCGCCGAGCGCGATGCCGTGCTGGCCCTTGTTGTCGGCCGTGCCGCGCCCGTACCAGCGGTCGCCGCGCACGGTGAGCACCCAGGGGCCGAGGCCTTCGTCCCACTGCGCGTCCTGCCCGCTCACCACGTCGCCGTGGCCATAGCTCAGCACGGTGGGCAATGCGGGGTCTTCGATGCGGCGCGCGATCAGGAAGGGCCCGCCGCCCGCCACCGGGTTCTCGACGATCTCGCATTCGAAGCCCAGCGCGGCCAGCGGCGGCACCAGCTCGTCGCGCAGGTAGGCGCCGAGCGCGGGCGTGGCGGCGCCGGTGTCGCTCTCGGTGCGGAAGGCGACGCGCCGCTGCAGGTCGGCAAAGAAGCCGCCGTCGTCGAAATAGGCGGCGGCCGCGGCAAGGCTTTCGGTACGTTGCATGAGGGGATTTCCTGTTGGCGTGGGATGCAGCAAGTACAAGGCCTGCAGGGCAATGCTTCCAGCACCGAATTCGCAAGCTACCATTGCCTTCAAGGCAACGCTCCAATCGCCATGGCACCACCGCTCCTCAGCATTCCGATGCGCCATTTCCTCGAAGTGGCGCGCAGCGGCTCGGTCAGCCAGGCCGCGGCGCGGCTGTTCGTGGCCTCGTCGGCGGTCAGCCGGCAGATCGCCAAGCTCGAGGACAGCCTGGGCACGCCCCTGTTCGAGCGCCACGCCCGGGGCATGGCGCTCACCGCGGCGGGCGAGCGGCTCGCGGCGCACCTGCGCAATGCGCAGCTCGACATCGAGCAGGTCATCGAGCAGGTGCGCGACCTCGGCGGCCGCAGCGCGCACCGCATCCGCATGGCCTGCACCGAAGGCTTTGCCGCGCACTTCATGCCGCAGGTCATGCGCAGCTTCGAGTCGGCGCATCCGGGCACGCAGCTCGAGCTCCACGTGGGCTCGCCCGATGGCGTGAGCGCGCTGCTCGCGCGCGGTGAGGCCGACATCGCGCTCAAGTACGTGGTGGCGCCGGAGCCCGGCCTGAAGATCGAGCACTCGGCCAATGCGCCGGTGTTCGCGGTGCTGCGCCCCGACCATCCGCTGGCGCGCCAGCGCGTGGTGTCCGTGGCCGACGCCGTGCGCTATCCGCTGGCCGTGGGCGACAAGGGCGTGACCGCGCGGCAGCTGTTCGACCAGGCCTGCAGCCTGCAGGGCCTACAGTACCGCGCGATCTTCGTCAGCAATTTTTCATCGGTGCTGCTGCCGCTGTTGCGCACGCCAGACGTGATGCTGTCGGGGCACCTCACGGTCACGCATCTCATCGATGCAGGCACGGTGGTGGCGCGCCCGTTCGCCGAGGCGCCGCTGCAGCAGCGGCAGCTGCAGGTGCTGGCGCTCGAAGGCCGCACGCTCACGCCGCTGGCGCAGGCGTTCGTACAACACCTGGTGCATGCCATTGCCAGCGCGGGCCGGCGCAAGCTGGGCCGCGCGCGGTCGAGCGCCTGAGCCTCAGCGGCCCAGCGCGTTGATGTCGGCCGGGTCGAGCAGCACCTTCGGCGCGCCGTGCCGTGCCACGGCCAGCATGGCGCGGCCCACCTTCTCGGTGGTCGTCACCCTGTCGGGCCAGAGCCGGTGGGCCAGCCCGAGCACCGGCTTGAGCACCATGATCGCGGCCTGGTAGAGCGGCGTCTTCGAACGCACGCCGTGCAGCGGCTGGATCATGCCGGGGCGGAACATGAAGGCGGCCTTGAACGGCAGCCTGAGCAGGGCGTTTTCGGTCGCGCCCTTCACGCGCGCCCACATGCGGCTGCCGCGCTCGCTGCTGTCGGTGCCCGCACCCGTCACGTAGGTGAAGGTCATGCCCGGGTTGAGCCGCGCGAGCACGGTGGCGGCGGCCATCGTGAGGTCGTAGGTGATGCGCTTGTAGTCGGCCTCGTTCATGCCCACCGACGACACGCCGAGGCAGAAGAAGCAGGCGTCAAAGCCCTGCAGCTGCGGCTCGACACCGCTGTAGTCGGTCATGTCCGGAATGACGAGGTCCTGCAGCTTCGGATGCTGCTGCCCGGTGGCCCTGCGGCCGACCGCGACCACGCGCGCCACGTCGGGTGCCAGCAGGCATTCGCGCAGCACGCCCTGCCCCACCATGCCGGTGGCGCCGAAGATCAGGATGTTCATGGGATGGGGCGCGGTCAGACCGCGAACTCGCCGGGCCGCTTCTCGAGCACCGCGAGCAGCAGGTCGACGTCGAGGCTGGAAGGCTGCGGCGCCTGCAACGCACCGAGCATGCGCGAGAGCGTCTCGGCATGCGGCAGCAGCGGGCCCAGGAAGCGGGTGCCGTCGGCACCGGCGATCAGCAGCGTGGGAAAGGTCTCGACGTCGAAGGCGTCGGCAATCTCGGCGTGGTCCTCGATGTCGACCCAGGCAAAGCGGAACTGCGGATGCGCCCGCGCCACCTGCTCGAGCAGCGGCCGGTAGTCGCGGCAGGTGCCGCACCATTCGGCGCAAAGGCACACGACCCACGGCGCATCGCTGGCCGGCTCGGCGGAAACGGGGGCGGCAGGAAGGGCGCTCAAGGTTGATGCGGTGCAGGTGTGAATACGAAGCCGCAGTGGTGCGGCCCAAGGGTCGTGGCTATTATGGACAAAGCGCCTCCGGCGTTCAGGAGACCCGCACGATGAACACCACGACTGCCCCGGAATCTGCTGTCGATCCGCGACGTTTCAAGAGTTTCGCGGAGTTCTATCCCTTCTACCTGAGCGAGCACGCCAACCGCACCTGCCGGCGCCTGCACTTCGCGGGCTCGACGATCTCGCTGCTGTGCCTGGTGGCGCTGGTTGCCACGCTCAACCCGCTCTGGCTGCTGGCCGGGCTGGTCGCGGGCTACGGCTTTGCCTGGGTCGGGCACTTCGGCTTCGAGAAGAACAGGCCGGCCTCGTTCAAGCGCCCGCTCTACAGCTTCATGGGCGACTGGGCGATGTACCGCGACATCTGGCTGGGCAAGGTCAAGCTCTGAGGGCTATCAAATCAGGAGCACGTCGCCCAGGCGCAGCGAGTGCAGCGGGCCTTTGCGCCAGAGGTCTTCGAGCGGCTCGGCGCGCGGCATCAGCAGTTCCCTCAGCAGCGGCTCGATCGGCGTGGACGGATCGGCCAGCAGCACATAACGCGGATCCTCGTTGGCGGTTTCCTCGGCGAGCGGCGCGATCCAGTCCAGCGCCACCAGCGTTTCGAGCACCGGCACCACCTGCAGCGCATCGACCCGCATGCGCGTGACGAGCTCGGTGGCGCCCATGCCCTTGGCCGGCGTGGCGCGCGCCCGCGCCAGGTGCTGCAGCACCTCCATGGCCAGTTGCAGGGGCCACCCGGCCCGCCCGCCCCGGCGCGCAACGCCGGTCAGCAGGCTCGGCAGGTAGGCCGCGATGACCGCGCCCAGCAGCACGATCACCCAGGCCACGTAGATCCACACCAGCAGGATCGGCACAGTGGCGAAGGCGCCGTAGAGCACCGAATAGGTCGGCACCAGGCTCAGGTAGTAGCCCAGCACGCGCTTGGCGATCTCGATGGCGGCCGCCACGAAGAAGCCGCCGGCCCAGGCATGCGACCAGCGCACGTTGGTGTTGGGCACGTAGTGGTAGAGCGAGGCCATGCCGGCCGCGAGCAGCACGAATTCGAAGGTGTCGAAGAACAGCTTGAGGATGCTTCCGCCCACCACGTCGCGCGATGCGGCAAACACGTACGAGGTGGTCGAAAGGCTCACCGCCAGGATCAGCGGCCCGAGCGTGATGGCGGCCCAGTAGATCAGCACGCGCTGCGCAAAGGGCCGGGGCGAGCGCACGCGCCAGATGTTGTTGAGCGTCTTGTCGATGGTGAGGATCAGCGCAATGGCGGTGATCAAGAGCACCACCAGGCCCGCGATGCCCAGGCCGCCGGCTTTGCTCGAGAACTGGTTCAGGTAGCCCAGCACCTGGCGCGCGATGTTGTCGGGAATCAGGCTCTCGATGAGCCAGCGCTGCAGCCGCCCCTGCAGCTTGGCGAACATCGGGAACACGGTGAAGAGCGCCAGCGCCACCGTGAAGAACGGCACCATCGCGATGGTGGTGGTGAAGGTGAGGCTGCTGGCCGTGAGGCCGAGCCGGTCTTCGCGGAAACGCTCGCCCAGCACCGCCGCGGTGTTGCCCCACGGAAAGCGCGAAAGATCCCTCCAGAGCTGACGACGATTCATGGCCGGTATCATAAGAACCCGAATCCTTCCCTCGTCTTCGCGCACTTCGTGTCGCCGTGGCCTGCGCTCGAAAAAGCCGGCCCGGCCAACCCGGTTCCGCGGTGTTCTGCCCATGACAACCATCACGCCGCAAGCCTCTTCTTCCGTCAGCGCCACCCGCTGGCTCGCCGTGGGCAGCCTTGCCGGCCTGATCGTGCTGGGCCTGGCCTGGGAGCTGTGGCTCGCGCCGCTGCGGCCGGGCGGCTCGCTGCTGGCGCTCAAGGTGCTGCCGCTGGTCATTCCGCTCGCGGGGCTCTACAAGAACCGCATGTACACCTACCGCTGGGTCAGCCTGATGATCTGGCTCTATTTCACCGAGGGCGTGGTGCGCGCCTGGAGCGACACCAACGGCGTGGGGCAGGTGCTCGCGCTCATCGAGGTGCTGCTGTGCCTCATGCTCTTTGCGGCCTGCGCCTGGCACGTGCGGCTGCGCCTGCGCAATGCCAAGGCGGCCCGCCAACTGGAGACTTCCACCCCATGACGACTTCTTCTTCCGCTTCCCTCGTCGATCAACTGCGCGCCATCGTGGGTGCGCAGCACGTGCTGAACGAGGGCGACCTCACGGCCTACGAACAGGACTGGCGCAAGCGCGCACGCGGCAAGTCGCTGGCCGTGGTGCGGCCGGCCAATGCGCAGCAGGTGGCCGAGGTGGTCAAGGCCTGCGCCGCGGCGGGCACGGCCATCGTGCCGCAGGGCGGCAACACCGGCCTGGCCGTGGGCTCCATTCCCGACGACAGCGGCACGCAGGTGTTGCTGAGCCTGCAGCGGCTGAACGCCATCCGCACCATCGATGCCGCCAACCTCACGATGACGGTGGAGGCCGGCTGCATCCTGCAGACGCTGCAGGAGGCGGCCGAGAAGCAGGGCTTCCTGTTTCCGCTGAGCCTTGCGGCCGAGGGCAGCTGCACCATCGGCGGCAACCTGGCGACCAATGCCGGCGGCACGCAGGTGGTGCGCTACGGCAACACGCGCGAGCTGTGCCTGGGCCTCGAGGTGGTCACGCCGCAGGGCGAGATCTGGGAAGGCACCAGCGGGCTGCGCAAGGACAACACCGGCTACGACCTGCGCGACCTGATGATCGGCAGCGAAGGCACGCTCGGCATCATCACCGCGGCCACCATGAAGCTCTACCCGCTGCCCGCCGCGCAGCTCACGGCCTGGGCCGCGGTGCCCTCGCTCGACCACGCGGTCACGCTGCTGGGCCTTGCGCACAAACAGCTGGGCTCGGGCCTCACGGGCTTCGAGGTGATGGGCCGTTTTGCATTGAGCCTGGTCGACAAGCACATGCCGCAGCTGCGCGTGCCCTTCATCGGCAACGAGGCCGTGCCGTACTGTGTGCTGCTGGAGAACTCCGACAGCGAATCCGAAGACCATGCACGTTCGCGCTTCGAGGCGCTGCTCGAAACGGCTTTCGAAGACGGCTGCGTGACCGATGCGGTGGTGGCCGAGAACCTCGCGCAGGCGCACCAGCTCTGGCACATCCGCGAGAGCATTCCGCTCGCGCAGGCCGAAGAAGGCCTGAACATCAAGCACGACATCTCGATTCCGGTGTCTCGCATTCCGGCCTTCGTGGCGGAAACCGACGCACTGCTGGCGCGCGAGATTGCCGGCGTGCGGCTGGTGAACTTCGGCCACCTGGGCGACGGCAACCTGCACTACAACGTGCAGGCGCCCGAGAACATCGACACCAAGGCCTTCTTGAAGAACGAGGAAGAGCGCATCAACACGCTGGTGTACGACGCGGTCGAGAAGTTCGGCGGCTCGTTCTCGGCCGAGCATGGCGTGGGTTCGCTCAAGGTCGACAAGCTCGAGAAGCACAAGTCGCCGGTGGCGCTGGAGATGATGCGGGCGATCAAGCGCGGGCTCGATCCGAAGAACATCCTGAACCCGGGCCGCGTGATCCGCGTCTAGGCAGCTGTATTTCTCCCTCCCCTCCCGGGGGAGGGCCGGGGTGGGGGCACGCGGCCTTCGATTGAGCGCTGCGCCGATGCGGGGGCAGCCCCCATCCCAACCTTCCCCCAGCGGGGGAAGGAGCAAGACAGCAGATCAGCCAGGGAAATCCTCGCCGCGCAGCTCGATCGGCTGCCCGTGCGGCGTGCGGTCGGCCGCATGGTCCCAGGCGTGGCGGTAACGTGCCAGTTCCTCGTCCGAACTGGCGCCCTTGCGCGCGACCAGGCTTTCGAGCGCGGCGAGCCAGTGGCGGTAGTAGGTGTTGCCGGTGTCGGGGTCGCCCGCGGCCTGCGCGGCCGCGATCTGCGCCGCAAGCGCTTCGGCCCACTCGACCCAGCTGAACAGACCGCGCTCGTGCAGCGCGAGCGTCATCGCAAAGGCCTGCGCTTCCCACGGCTCGCGGAACACCGGACCATCGGCATCGCGCGGCATGCCGGGCGCGAGCGCGAGCGGTGGCATGTCGATCTTCATGCGGAAGCCTCCAGGTAGCTTTCCCACGCATCGACCGACACCGAGAGGTTTTGGCGCGGCGCCGCATTGCCCCAGAGCTCGGCCTCGTCGAAGACCACGGTGTAGAGCCACTGCGGCTGCTCGCCCTGGCCTTGCGCATGTGCGTCGGCAAACACATGCGCGCCATGGACATGTTCGATGGTGCCGCGCTTGCCCTGCACATAGCCCGGCAGCCGCGTGTGATGGTCGGCCTTGCCGATGTGCATGCGCACGGCCTGCCCGACGGCGAAGCGCGCAGGGCCTGGCGCGGCGCGCTCGGTCGGCGAACCCTTGGCGAGCACCGCGGGCACGTTCCCGGCTTGCAGCACGCGGGCGACCGGCTCGGCCGGATGGCGCATCTCGCCAGTCGCGATCTCGTCGGGAAAAACCTGCCCGCGCTGCAGCATCAACTGCTCGAGCGCGCCAAGCCATACCTGGTAGTAGCTCAGGTCGCGGTAGTTCGGCAGTGTCTCGCGCACGGCGCGGCTCGCATCGATGTTCCAGGAGCCGGTCGCTCCCATGGCCAGCGTGAGCGCCAGCGCGCGCGGCTCCCACGCGGCATGGAACAGCTCGCCCTCGGGCTCGGGCGTGACCGGGCCGAAACCGGGCTGGCCGCCAAGGTCGGCATGCGTGACATAGCTCATGAAGCACCCCCTGTAGAGGCGGCTTCCACCCGCCGAGTGCCGATCATCGAGTCGCGCGTGACCAGCGCGGCAAGCTCTTCTTCGCTCATGCCTTCGGTGCCTTCGGGGCGCTGCGGGATGACGAGGTAGCGCACCTCGGCGGTCGAATCCCAGACCCGGATGCGCGTCGATTCGGGCAGCACCGTGCCGAAATCGGCCAGCACGCCGCGCGGGTCCTTCACGGCCCGCGAGCGGTACGGCGCGCTCTTGTACCAGGTGGGCGGCAGGCCGAGCACCGGCCAGGGATAGCAGCTGCAAAGCGTACAGACGACCATGTGGTGCTGCTCGGCGGTGTTCTCCACCGCCACCATGTGCTCGCCCTGCCGGCCGGTGTAGCCCAGCGAGGCGATGGCGGCCGTGGCATCCCTCAGCAGCCAGTCGTGGAACACTGAGTCGACCCAGGCCCTGGCCACCACGCGCGCGCCGTTGCGCGGGCCGATGCGGGTCTGGTAGGTGTCGATCAGCACGTCGAGCGCGGCCGGATCGATGTAGCCCTTCTGGGTGAGCACGCTCTCGAGCGCCCGCACCCGCAGGTCCATCTCGCCGAGTTCGCTGTGTTCGTGGGAGTGGTCATGGCCGGTCATCGGCCAATGCTAGCGCCGCCCCGTAAAATTCCCAACATGACCTCGCCCGCCCGCCCCGTCCGCTCCCAGTACGAAGACTTCATGCGCCATGTGGACACGCACGGCGTCCACAAGAGCGACCGCACCGGCACGGGCACCAAGAGCGTGTTCGGCCACCAGATGCGCTTCGACCTCCACGAAGGCTTTCCGCTGGTGACCACCAAGAAGGTGCACCTCAGGTCCATCATCCAGGAGCTGCTGTGGTTCCTGACCGGCTCCAGCAACAACAACTGGCTCAAGGAGCGCGGCGTCACCATCTGGGACGAGTGGGCGCGCGAGGACGGCGACCTGGGCCCGGTGTACGGCGTGCAGTGGCGCAGCTGGCCGACGCCGGACGGCGGCCACATCGACCAGATCTCCGAAGTCATCAAGACCCTGAAGACCAACCCCGATTCGCGCCGCATCATCGTGAGCGCATGGAACGTGGCCGAGCTCTCGAAGATGGCGCTCATGCCCTGCCATGCCTTCTTCCAGTTCTACGTGGCGCCGCCGCAGGCACCGGGCGAGCGCGGCAAGCTGAGCTGCCAGCTCTACCAGCGCAGCGCCGACATCTTCCTGGGCGTGCCCTTCAACATCGCAAGCTACGCGCTGCTCACGCACATGGTGGCGCAGCAGTGCGATCTCGACGTGGGCGACTTCATCTGGACCGGCGGCGACTGCCACATCTACAGCAACCATGCCGAGCAGGTGGCGCTGCAGCTGAGCCGCACGCCCTACCCCTACCCCACGCTGCACATCAAGCGCAAGCCGGCCTCGATCTTCGACTACCAGTACGAAGACTTCGAGGTGCTCGACTACCGGCACCACGATCCCATCAAGGCACCGGTGGCGGTGTAGGCCCATGTCCGAGCTCGCCACGACACCGCGCATCCACCTGATCTTCGCGCGCGCCGCCAACGGCGTGATCGGCGCCAAGGGCACCATTCCCTGGCACCTGCCCGAAGACATGGTTCACTTCAAGCAGCAGACGGCCGGCGCCCCGGTCGTCATGGGCCGCAAGACCTGGGATTCGCTGCCGCCGCGCTTCCGGCCGCTGCCGGGCCGCCGCAACATCGTCGTGACGCGGCAGGACGACTGGAAGGCCGAAGGCGCATGGCGCGTGGGCAGCCTGCAGGAAGCGCTCGCGCTGTGCGAGGAATCGCAGGTGCCCGACGTGTGGATCATCGGCGGCGCGCAGATCTACGCCGAGGCCGAGCCGCTCGCGCAGCAGGTGGTCGTGACCGAGCTCGCGCACGACTACGAAGGCGATGCGCATGCGCCGGAGCTCTCCCCCTCCGCCTGGCGCGAAACCAAGCGCGAAGCGCATGTCTCGGCGAAGGAGGGCCTCAACTACAGCTTCGTGACCTACGAACGCATCGCGCCATCGAAGGCATGAACGCAGAGGAGCCGCGCGCCATCGCCCCGCCGCTGCGGCGCCGCTCCCTCATGGTCGGCGCCGCATTGCTTTGCGGCCTGGCGCCCATGCAGGCGCTGCGCGCGGCCGAGCGGCTCGATCCCGACCAGGAAGCGCTCTTCATCCCCGGCACCGCGCGCCCCACCGCCGATGGCCGGCTCGAAGTCGACATCCATGCCTGGGTCTACGAACCCGAGCGCCGCTGGGGCCTGAATGCCGCGTTCGCGCGCTACCTGGGCCTGAACCTCAAGAAGCTCTCGCCGGCGGCGCGGCTGCGCTTCAACCAGCGCACCGCGCTGTTCCACGCCGAGTCGGAAGAAGGCAAGGTGTTCGAACTCGACTTCGACGGCAGCGCCGCGCGCGTGGCCACGCCGCCTTCGGGCGCGGACGGCCGCATGAACATGCGCATCGTCATCGACGTGCCCCGCCTCTCGCCTTCGAGCGAGTGGCTGAAGTTCCATGCCGTGACCGGGCCCGGCGAGCTGCTGCACCGCTTCAGGGGCGAGGCGCTGATCGTTCCCGCGCAGGGGCTGTCGGTCATTTCGGACATCGACGACACCATCAAGCGCACCCAGGTGCGCGACCGGCGCGAGATGCTGCTGAACACCTTTGCGCGGCGCTTCGAGGCGGCCCCCGGCATGGCGGCGTACTACCGCGCGCTGGCCAAGGCGCCGGACACGCGCTTCCACTATCTTTCGGCCAGCCCGATACAGCTGTACCGCGCGCTCGCCGATTTCCTTCGCGATGCAGACTTTCCCTTGGGCAGCATGCACCTGCGCGAAAGCACGACCTGGCGCACGCTCATCCCCGGCGAGCAGGATTCGCGCACGCACAAGCTCGGCGTGATCGAGCGCCTGCTGGCCGACTTTCCGCAGCGCCGGTTCATGCTGGTGGGCGATTCGGGCGAGAGCGATCCCGAGATCTACGGACAGGTCGCGCGCGCCCACCCCGGCCGCATCGACAGCATCGCGATACGCGACGTGACCGGCGAGGACGGCCGCGCCAAGCGCTATGCGGCCGCCTTCGAAGGCGTGGCGCCCGGCCTCTGGCAGATTCTTTCCCCCGAACGGCCCCCGGCACCGATCCAGCTGGCAAGGTGAGCGCCCGCCGCCGGAACACCATCGGCACCTTGGTTTCCAGCACAGCCAACAAAAGAACACTTAGGTACACACTGGAAAGTCATGTGCCTCGCAGGGACTAGGCAGAACTGTGATTTTTTCCGCAGAATGTCACTCCACCATCCAGACAAGGAGACGGCTCATGTCCATGGAGTTTCTTCGGGTCATCGCCGAGCAGAAATTGCCATACGTCGTCCACACGCCAGCCGACATCGACAGGCTGCGCGTGCTGCGTGCGGCCGAGCTGGTGACCGCTTTCATTCCGCCGTCCAGCCACGCGCCGGACGACCGGGCGATACGCCATCTCGCCCAGGTGGAATCGATCACCGCCAAGGGCAAGCTGGCGCTGAACAAGGCCACCTCGGCCTTCATCGAACTCTGAAGCCCAGCAGCTTCATCGCGGCTCCCGGACTCTTTGCAGCCTTTGCATACGCGGCCCACGGATCGTTGCCGCGGTCGAGCCGTGCATGGATGTTCCGCAGGGTCCACTGCGCACCGCTCGTGAGCGTGGGAACCTCCTGCCATTCCACCGGCACCGACACGCCCATGCCGGGGCGCGCCCGCACCGACCAGGCGCAGATGGTGGTCGCGCCGAAGCCGTTGCGCAGGTAGTCGATGAAGATGCGGCCGACGCGGTTGTCCGGCCCGCTCTTGGCGACGAACATCTGCGGCAGGGTGCGCGCCATGTGCCGCACGATGGCCTGCGAGAAATCCTTGATGGTGTCCCAGTCGTACTGCCGCTTGAGCGGCACCACCACGTGCAGCCCCTTGCCGCCGCTGGTCTTGCAGAACGGCGCCAGGCCCAGTTCGTCGAGCACCACGCGCATCAGCTCGGCGGCCTGCAGCACCATGGGCCAGCCGACGCCCTCACCCGGGTCGAGGTCGAAGGTCATGCGGTCGGGCTTGCCGATGAGCGTCTTCAGGCCGTTCCAGGTATGGAACTCGACGACGTTCATCTGCGCCGCACTCAGCAGCCCGAGCGGCCCCGCGATCTCGATCAGCTCGGGGTGCTTGGGCCACAGCGCCGCATCGAGCTGCCGCACGCCGGCCATCTGCCCCAGCTCCAGGTGCTTCTGGAAGAACAGCTGGCCGCCGATGCCCTGCGGCGCGCGCACGAACGACACGGGCCGGCCCTTCAGGTGCGGCATCATCAGCGGCGCGACCAGGCCGTAGAAGCGCACCACCTCCACCTTGGTGATGCCGGTCGACGGATCGACCACGCGGTCGGCATGCGAGACCTTGAAGTTGGCGGGCATGGTGGCGGCGGGTTCGGGCTCAGCCTCCGCTTCGCGGCCGGCGCCCGCCGGGTGCACCGGCTTCTCGCGGACGATGGCCTTCGCGGGCTTGTCCGAGCGCACGCTGTGGAACACCGGATGCCGCACATGGCCGTCCTTCGTCCATTCGGAAAACGTGACCTCGGCCAGCAGCACCGGCTTGACCCAGTGCGCGCGTCGGTCGTTCTCGGTCGGGTTCTTGAACGGCCGCTTGTCGATGCCGAGCGGCTTCAATCTTTCGAGCATGTCGGCGAGCGTCCGGCCGTTGAAGCCCGCGCCCACCGCGCCGGCGTAGACGAGATCGCCCTTGTCGTCGTGCACGCCGATCAGCAGTGCGCCAATGCCCACGCGCGAGCCCTTCGGATCGGTATAGCCGCCGATGACGAACTCCTGCCGCTGCGAGCACTTGAGCTTGATCCAGTCGGGCGAGCGGCGCGAGGCGTACGTGCTGTTCTTGCGCTTTCCGATCACGCCTTCGAGCCCGATCTTGCAGGCCGAGGCCACGATGTCCTCGGGCGGCGCATCGAAGATCTCGCTGAAGCGGATTTCGGGCGGCGCCTTGGCCAGCAGCGCCTGCAGCAGGCCGCGCCGCTCGACCAGCGGCACGCCGGTGAGATCGAAGCCGCCGTAGTACGGCAGGTCGAAAAGGAAGTAGACGATGTTGCGCGTGTTCTCGCTGTCGAAGGCGTTCTGCAGGGCCTGGAAGTCCGTGCCGCCGGACTCGTTGAGCACCACGATCTCGCCATCGAGCCAGCCGGGCGCGAGCTTCATGCGCTCGATCGCGTGCACCAGGTGCGGCATGCGGCTGCTCCAGTCATGGCCGTTGCGCGTGACGAGCTGCACGCCGCCCTTCGCATCGATGCGCGCGAGCAGGCGGTAGCCGTCGAACTTGATCTCGTACAGCCAGTTCTCGGGATCGGGCGGCGGGCCATCGACCAGCGTGGCGAGCAGCGGCGAGAGCTTGGCCGGCATGGCGGCCTTCACCGCATCGGCGGGCATGCCGCTGGCCGATGCCTTGCCGCCGCGCTTTCTGGCCGGTGCGGCCGGCGCCTCGGCGGGCGCCGAGACCGCCGCAGCGGGCATCGGCATCTGCGCCACGCTGTCCGGGAACTGGTCGACCACGCTGAACTCCGCGGCCGGGCGGGCGTACTCGTCGTGCTCCTTGATCAAGAGCCACGCGTCCTGCTTGTCGTCGGCCTTGCCGTGCATGCGCACCAGCGTCCACTTGCCGCGCAGCTTGTAGCCGTGCAGCTCGAACTTGAGGCGCCCCGCCCTGTAGCCCTTGCGCGGATCGCCGATGGGCGTCCAGCTGCCCTTGTCCCAGATGATCACCTTGCCCGCGCCGTATTGCCGGGGCGGTATCTCGCCCTCGAACTGGTTGTAGGCGATGGGATGGTCCTCCACATGCACGGCCATGCGCTTGTCGTGCGTGTCGTAGCTCGGGCCCTTGGGCACGGCCCAGCTCTTCATGACGCCATCGAGCTCGATGCGGAAGTCGTAGTGCAGGCGGGTGGCCCAGTGCTTCTGCACCACGAACTGCAGCACGCCGGGCGCCGATGCGCCGCCCTCCGCGGGCTCGGGGGTGGCGCCGAAGTTGCGCTTTTCCTTGTAGCGCTTCAGGGGGTTTGCGCGCGCCATGGTGTGTCGGCCTCCGTGTCCAGCGGGTGGCTTGCCGCGTAGCGTTCGAGCAGCAGGTAGAGCACCAGGCCGCCGGCCAGCGGCAGCAGGTAGTAGAGCGCGCGGTAGGCCAGCACGGCCCCCATCAGCGCGCCCTGGCGCACGGTGCCCGAGAGCAGCGCCAGGTACACGGCCTCGAGCACGCCGAGCCCGGCCGGGATCGGCGTGATCACGCCGACGATGGACGCGGCCAGCAGCACGCTCAGCGTGGTGGCGTAGGGCACCTGCCGGCCCAGCAGCAGGTACATCGCGCAGCCCATCAATGCCCAGTTGGCGGTGGAGAGCGCGAGCTGGACGACCGCAAGCCGTGCCGAAGGGAGCCTCACCCGCCGCCCCCTCAGCTGCCACTGCCGCCCGCGCAAAAAGGCGCAGGCCGCCACGTACGCCGCCGCAAGAAGGATCATCAGCACGCCCAGTGCGCGCAACGCGTCCGCCCCGATGCTGGCCTGGCGCGGCGGCGTGATGATGCCCGCGGCGAACAGGCCGCCGGCCAGCAGCCCGTAGCCGAGCCAGTTGGTGGCCAGGCTCACGCCGACGATCTGCGCCACCACGGCTTCATCGAGGCCGGCGCGCGCATAGAGCCGGGCGCGCATCCCGATGCCGCCGACCAGCGAGCCCAGGTTGAGGTTGAAGGCATAGCTCGTCACCGCGATGGCCCAGGTGCGCCAGCGCGGCACGCGGTGGCGCGTGTGCCGCCGGCCGATGAGGTCGAAGCATCCGTAGAGCGCATGGCTGGCGGTCGTGATGGCCCACACCCCCAGCAGCAGCATCGCCGGATAGCGCTGCAGCGCCTCCCATGCGCCGGCCCAGTCGACCTTGTGCGCATGCGACAGCAGCAGGCCCAGCACCACGAGCCCCAGCAGCGGCAGCAGCCATCGGCGGCTGCGGCGCCACAGCGACAGCCGGCCGGCCGGATGGTCCGCCGCCGAAAGCGTGGTCGCGTCATGGTTCATGGTGCGGCCCCAGGGTCGAGATCAGCGCCGCCAGGTCCAGCGGCTTGAGCAAGTGGTGGTCGAACCCCGCCAGCGCGATGCGCTCCTTATCGCCATGCTGGCCCCAGCCGGTCAGCGCGACCAGGATCAATCCGGCCAGCGCGGGGTTGGCGCGCAGCCGGGTTGCGAGCTCGCAGCCGTCCATGCCCGGCATGCCGATGTCCAGGATCGCGAGCCCGGGTGCCGGCCCCTCGGCCACCATGCGCAGCGCGGCATCGCCGCTGTAGGCCACGCGCGTGGTGGCGCCCATCGAGCGCAGCAGCTCGCCCAGCGCGTCGGCCGCGTCCCGGTTGTCGTCGACGATCAGCACCGTGCCCGGCAACCAGGCCGGCCAGCCGCGAACGGCCGGTGCCGGCGACGCGGGCACGCCGCTCTCGACGCGGGCGAGCGGCAGGCGCACGCAGAACATCGCGCCCTGGCCCAGGCCCGCGCTGCTTGCCTCGACGCTGCCGCCGTGGAGTTCGACCAGGCTCTTCACCAGCGTGAGGCCGATGCCCAGGCCGCCCTGCGCCGCCTTGGAGGTGCCGCTCACCTGCACGAACATCTCGAAGATCGACTTCAGCATGTCCGGCGCAATGCCGGTGCCGTTGTCCCAGACCTCGACCACGGCCTCGCGCCGTTCCCGGCGCAGCTCGATGCGGATCTTTCCGCCGGGCGCGGTGTACTTCGCAGCGTTGTTGAGCAGGTTGGAGAACACCTGCGTGAGGCGAACGCCGTCGCCGCGCACCACCACCGGCTCGCTGCACAGCTGCTTGCCCAGCGTGTGCCTGGCGCCTTCGAGCAGCGGCCGGCTCAGCTCGATGGCGTCCTCGATCACTGCTTCGAGCGCCACCGCCTCCATGCGCAGCTCGATCTTGCCGCGCGTGATGCGCGAGACCTCCATCAGGTCGTTCACGAGCCGCACCATGTGGTCGATCTGCCGCCCCATGAGCTCGTAGTAGCGCCGGGCCTCCGCGGGCTCGTGCGGCTTGCGCATCAGGAGCGTGAGCGCGGTGCTCATCGGCGCGAGCGGGTTGCGCAGCTCGTGCGCCAGCGTTGCAAGGAACTCGGTCTTGCGCTGGTCGGATTCGCGCAGGCCGTCGAGCAGCTCGCGCAGCTGGTACTGCCGGTTGCGCGCCCTGAGGGCCGTGCGGACCGTGCTGATCAGCGAGGCCACGCGCATCGGCCGCTCGATCACGGTGACGTTCGCGAGCCGGTCCATGGCCTTGGCGATGACGGGCGAATCGGCGCCCTGGCGCGCCAGAACGAGCACCGGCAGATCGGACCACGGCGGCTGCGAGCCCAGCACTTCGGCCAGCGCGGCCGCGGCCGGATCGGCCAGCACTTCCTCCGCCACCATGATGGTGCCGGCGCCTTCCTTGATGCCCTGCACGAGCTCGCACAGGCTGTCGCAGGTGTGGGCCGCAATCTGTGCGCGGGCCAGTACGGCGCTTGCCATGAGGGCGTCCCTGGAGGTGGCGGTCCGCAACAGGATGCGCTGCTCGGCGGATGCGGCGGGCGGGCTCACGATGCGTGCTGCGCGCCGTCGGTGGGAATGGGGATGCCCGTCAGGATGCCCCTGAAATGACGCAGCGGCTCGCCCACCTTGAGGCCCGTGGCGGTCATCGAGAAATCGCGGATGCTGCGCTCGTGCGCGCCGCCGCGCTTCTTCAGCACCGAGATCGCCTGGCGCACCTCGCCCTCCAGCTCGAAGTAGCGCAGCAGCACCACCGCGTCCGCCAGGTAGCTCGCATCCACCGGCGTCTTCATCTGCATGCCGATGAGGCCATGCTGCGCGCCCACCAGCAGCGTGGCGACGCCGGCCTGGCCCAGGTAGGAAAGCAGCTCGTGCAGCTGCACGATCAGGAAGCGCTCGTCGGGCATCGCGTTGAGGTAGCCGTTGAGGCTGTCGATCACCACCACCGCCGCACCGCACTCCACCACCGCCAGCCGGATCAGGTGCACGAACTCGCCCGGCGACAGCTCGGCGGGGTCGACCTGCCGCACCTTGATGCGGCCGGATTCGATGTATGGCCCGAGGTCCATGCCCATGCTTTCACAGCGCGTGCGCAGCGTGTGGATGCTCTCGTCGAAGATGAAGAGGGCCGCGCATTCGCCGCGCTGCGCCGCCGCCAGCGCAAACTGCACGGCCACCGTCGACTTTCCCGTGCCCGGCGCGCCGACGAACAGCGTGCTGGTGCCGCGCTCCAGGCCGCCGCCCAGCAGCGCATCGAGCGCTTCCAGGCCGCTGGGAATGCGCGCCGGCGCCACCGCCGGCGCCGAGGGATGCTCGGAAGCGACCAGGCGCGGAAAGACGCGCAGGCCGCCGCGCTCGATGCGGTAGTCGTGGTAGCCGCCGCGGAACTGCTGGCCCCGATACTTGCTGACCACCAGCCGGCGCCGCGCGGCGCCGTAGTCGGAGCTGATCTGCTCGAGCCGGATCACCGCATGGGCAATGCTCTGCACCTGCAGGTCGTGCTTCATGGCGGTCATGTCGTCCAGCAGCAGCACCGTGCACTGGCGGCCCGCGAAGAACTGCTTGAGCGCGAGGATCTGCCGCCGGTAGCGCAGCGAGCTGCCGGCCAGCAGGCGCAGTTCGGACAGCGAGTCGAACACCACGCGCGAAGGCTTGAGCACATCGACGTCCGAGAGGATGCGAAGGGTCGTCTCGCTGAGCTCGACCTCGGACGGGTGGAACATCGTGTACTGCTCGTCGGGCTCGAGCGCGGTCTCCGACGGAAGCATCTCGCGCACCTCGATGCCGCTCAGGTCCCAGCCATGCGAGCGCGCCACGCCCTTGAGTTCCTGCGCAGTTTCCGACAAGGTGACATACAGCACCGACTCGCCGCGCTTCACGCCTTCGATCAGGAACTGAAGCGCGATGGTGGTCTTGCCGGCACCGGGCGTGCCCTCGACCAGGTAGAGGCGGTTGGACGTGAGCCCGCCGCCAAGAACATCGTCGAGGCCGGGAACACCGACTTTGATCAGGCCGTCCTGGGCGGACGGCACGGCCGTACCGTCGAGCTTCATTTCTTCTTCCTCCATCGTTGGGCAGACAGTCCTTTCTGCCCTGTTCTGCTTGCGATCTGCTGGCGCAAGGATTTTTATCAAGAGGCGCGGCCCCCGGGTTGTAGGGCATCGCCCTTCTTCGAGACAAGACAACGCCACTGCGCTGCGGCCGCTGCGCGCGGCCCGCGCACGGCCTCAGGACTTGTCGGGCGTCTTGCGCTCGGCATCGCCCGGATCCTGGAGCTTCTTGTTGCCGACCTTCTTCATCTGCTCCTCGCCCTCGGTGTCGCTGCCGTCGGTGGGCACGGATTCTTCCTGGGTGATCTCCGGTTCGTCGGGGGAGCGCTCGCGGCGCTTGGGCGATGGCTTGTTCATGGCTGGCAACCTCCTGAATGAGCCCCGACAGTGGAGTGCCAGCGGCGCGGGAGCGCTCAGGCAATGGCGGCAGCGGTCGTCAGCCAACGCCGACGATCCCGCCGGTCCGCGCGGAAGCCGCGTCTTCATCCACGGGCGCCTCGCTCGCCTCGATGAAGAGCCGCCGGATCATCGGGAAGCGCCCGCGCACCTGCTGCTCGATCGCGGCGATGGCATCGGCGGCCTCTCCGGTCGCCGTGCCCTCCCTGAAATTGAGGTCGACCACGGCCAGCACCTCGTCGGGGCCGATGTACATCGACAGCACGTGGCCCACGTCCTGCACGCTCGGCTGCTCCATGGCCAGGGCGCGGATGGCGCGCGCGGTCTCGGGGCGGATGCCCTCGCCGATCAGCAGCCCGCGGGCCTGGCTGATCAGCAGCACCGCCACGCCGGCCAGCAGCAGCCCGATCACCACCGAGGCCGCGCCGTCCAGCGCCGGCATGCCGAGCCGGTGGCTGAAGTAGATGCCCAAGGCCGCCACCGCCAGCCCGGCCAGCGCCGCCGAATCTTCGGCCAGCACGGTGTAGGTGGTCGGGTCCTTGCTCTGCCCGAGCGCGCGCCAGAACGGCGCACCGCGCGACTGCACGCGGAACTGCCGCAGCGCAACCAGGAAGCTCGCGCCTTCGAACAATGCGGCCAGGCCCAGCACCACGTAGTTCCAGCCCGGATCGCGCATCGGCTCCGGTTTGCGGATGTGCTGGATGCCCTCGTAGAACGACACGCCGCCGCCCAGCCCGAAGATCAGCACGGCGACGATCAGGCTCCAGAAGTACAGCTCCTTGCCGTGGCCGAAGGGATGCTCGGCGGTCGCCGGCCGCTGGCTCAGCCGGATGCCCACCAGCAGCAGGACGCCGTTGAAGGTGTCGACCGCCGAATGGATGCCTTCGGACAGCATGGCCGAACTGCCGGTGATGCCGGCCACGGTGAACTTGGTGGCGGCAATGGCCACATTGGCCGCGATGGCGCCGTAGATCGCAAGCTTCGATTCGGCAGCCATCAGGGTTTCGGACGAAGGGGCGCCGCTCGGCCCTTGCGTTCAGCCCCGGCCTTCAGGGAAGGCCGAGGTAGATCCGCAGATCGTCCTTCATGGTCCCCGCCGAGGCGACCGCCATGCGCAGGCGGGCCTCGCTGACGCCAAAGCACTTCGTCCAGTAGTCGACCTCTTTCAGGTCGGTGATGTCGATTCGCTCGTCGTCCTGTGGGACGCGGATCTCCATGTCGTCCGGCATCGCGGGATCTCCAGGTGGGTTGGAGACGGAAGTTTCACCGCGCAGCAACGCCGCCATGCCAGCCGGATGCCATGGCTCGTGCAGGACAGGTTCTACATGCTGTCGCCTGCCGCGGTTTCGGGATGTTTCATGAACGCGCCCGGCCTATGTCGCCGCCGGTTCCTCTTCCGTGGCCGGCTCGCGCGGCAGCTCGTACAGGAAGAAAGGCGGCGCGTCGGGCCGGCTGCGCTGCAGCAGGGGCTTGGCGACGTTGTAGACCGGCACGCCGCTGATGGTTCGCCCCTCGAGCGTGCCGCGGTGCGCATGGCCGTGGAACACCGCATCCATCGGATAGCGCAGCAGCGGCTCTTCCAGGCGGCTGCTGCCCAGGAATGGAAATATCTCCACCGGCTCGCCCTGCACCGTGCCGGCGATCGGCGCGTAGTGCAGCAGCGCAATGCGGCGCCGGGTGCGCAGCTTGGCCAGCGCCGACTCCAGCTTCATCGCCTCGTTGAGCGCCTCCTGCACGAACAGCTTGATCGCCGGTTCGCCCCAGGCCCCCAGCGAACCGCGTCCGAAGCCGCCGGCAAAGCCCTTGGTACCGGCAATGCCCACGCCTTCGATCTCGCAGGCCGCGCCATCGAGCACGCAAACGCCGGCATGCACGAGCGCCTCGGTCACCCGTTCGGGCGTGCCGGATTCGAAGTCGTGGTTGCCCAGGACGGCGACGATGGGGATCGGGACGGCACCGAGTTCCTCGGCCAGCACCTTGGCTTCCTCGGCCGTGCCGTAGTCGGTGAGATCGCCGCACAGCAGCAGCGCGTCGGCCTCGTCGGCGGCCTGCGCGAAGAAGCTGCGCAGCGTGCCCGCCGCGTCCTTGTGGACATGGATGTCGCCCACTGCGGCGAACCGGACATGGGAGGAAGATTTCGGATTGGGCATTGCAGCAAGGCTGCGCCCGGATGCCGCCGGCCGTGATCGGCCTCATCCTGCGGCGGCTGTAGGCGCCTGCCGACGACCGATGGGGCCGTTTGCTCCGAGCCCGCCTGCGGGCCGGCTCTACATTGCCTGAATGGAGCCCACGGCCGGTCTTGCGCTTTCGCTGGAAGAAGCAGAAGAAGTCGAGCCCCGCGTGGCCGACTTCTACCGGCAGACGCTGCGCGCGCTGAACGGTGCGGACATTCCCTTCCTGGTCGGCGGCGCCTTCGCGCATGCCTGCCACACCGGCATCCGCCGCTCGACCAAGGACCTGGACCTGTTCATCCGCCGCGCGGACTACGAACGCATCGCGCAACTGATGCAGCAGCACGGCTGGCGCACCGAGATGAGCCATCCGCACTGGCTCGCCAAGGTGCACGACGGGCCGGAGTTCATCGACCTGATCTTCAACTCGGGCAACGGCCTCATGCCGGTGGACGAGCGCTGGTTCCGCGGCAACAGCCGCGCCGCAGTCCTGGGCGTGCCGGTGCTCGTTGCCAACGTGGAGGACAGCCTGCTGTCCAAGGCCTTCATCATGGAGCGCGAGCGCTACGACGGCGGCGACATCGCCCACCTGCTGCAGGCCACCGCCGAGCGGCTGGACTGGCCCGGCCTGCTCGAGCGCTTTGGCCCGCACTGGCGGGTGCTGCTGGCCCACCTGACCTTGTTCGGCTACATCTACCCCGGCGAGCGGCAGCGCATTCCCGGCTGGGTGATGGAGCGGCTGATGGCGCGGCTGGCCGAAGAGGTGCGAGAGCCGCCGGCGCCGAACGAGCACGTGTGCGCCGGCACCCTCCTGTCGCGCGAGCAGTACCTTCACGACGTCGAGCAATTGGGCTACGTGGACGGCCGCCTCACCGCCGCCAGCACCATGACGGCCGAAGACGTGGCCGGCTGGACCGAGGCCATTGCGGACCGAAGATCGCAATAGGAGCAGGCGGCGTGGAAGCCGCTGACACTGCACGACGGCAGGATCTGCTGTCGCGGTTCGCACAACGGCAGCCTGCTTTGTGCAGGACCCCCATTGAAGCACCGGCGCGAGGGGCGCGCGGCCTAAGATTTTGGGCATGCAAAGAAGGCCCCATCCATGAACTCATCGATCGTCGACCACCTGGGGCGCGCTGGCCGCCTGGACCGCATGTTTGTCGGCGGCGAGTGGGTCTTGCCTGAAACGCAGACTCGCGCCAGCGTCGTCGACCCGTCGACCGAGGAGCCGGTCGCGGAGATCGCGCTGGGCAGTGCCGGGGATGCCGCCGCAGCCGTGGCCGCAGCGCGGCGCGCATTCGCGGCCTGGTCCGCGAGTCCGGCCCAGAGCAGGGCCTTGCTCCTCGACCGCATCCACGCGCTGGTCCTCGAGCGCGCAGAACTGTTCGCCCAGGCGATCTCGCTGGAGATGGGCGCGGCCATCGACTTCGCGCGCCGCACGCAGGTGCCGTCTGCCGCGGAGCACATCCGCGTGGCCCGCGACAATGCGCGCGGCTATGCGTTTGTCACCCATCGCGGGGAGATGGCCATCGTGCGCGAGGCCATCGGCGTGTGCGGCCTCATCACCCCCTGGAACTGGCCGCTCTACCAGATCACCGCCAAGGTCGGCGCCGCCCTCGCAGCCGGATGCACGGTCGTCCTGAAACCCAGCGAGCTGTCGCCCCTGAGCGCCCTGCTCTTTGCCGAAGTGATGCAAGACGCCGGCATTCCGCCCGGTGTGTTCAACCTCGTGAATGGCAGCGGACCGGAGGTCGGCGCGGCCCTGGCGCAGCATCCGGAGGTGGACATGATCTCGTTCACCGGTTCGACAAGGGCCGGCGTCCTGGTGGCCCAGGCAGCGGCACCCACGGTGAAGCGCGTGGCCCAGGAACTCGGCGGGAAATCTCCCAACCTCATCCTGCCGGATGCGGACGTGGCGCGCGCCGTACCGGGAGGCGTGGCGGCGGGCTTTCGCAACGTCGGCCAGTCCTGCAGCGCGCCGACGCGCATGATCGTGCCCCGAGCGCGCCTGCACGAGGTCGAGCAGATCGCGCGCGAAGCGGCATCCGCCATGGTGGTGGGCGATCCGCGTTCGCAGCAGACCACGCACGGCCCGGTGGCAAACCGCGCTCAGTTCCATCGCGTGCAGGAAATGATCGGCATCGGCATCGCCGAAGGCGCGCAGCTTGTCTGCGGCGGCCTCGGCCGGCCGGAGGGCTTGAGCCGCGGCTTCTACTGCCGACCGACCATCTTCAGCGCGGTGCATTCCCGGATGCAGATCGCGCAGGAGGAGATCTTCGGGCCGGTGCTCGCGTTGATTCCCTACGACAGCGTGGACGAGGCCGTGGAAATTGCGAACGACACCGTCTATGGCCTGGGCGCCCACGTGCAAGGCAAGGACCTTGCCGCGGCGCGCGCCGTGGCGGCGCGGATCCGGTCCGGGCAGGTGCACATCAACTATCCGGCCTGGAATCCGCACGCGCCCTTCGGTGGCTACAAGCGCTCCGGAAACGGCCGCGAATACGGCATCGAAGGTCTCGAGGAGTACCTGGAAACCAAGGCCATTCTCGGCTTCCAGGATGCCTCGGCACCCGCCGCCGAATGACAGATTTCAAGGAAGACATTGCGCATCGCGCAGGAGCAATCATGACCGTGGCCCTCGTACTGCACCGCGCCGGCGGCGCCCCCCTTTCCACCGCCTTCCGCAGGGCGCCGTTCGGCAAGGACGATCCCTTTGCGCGGCACCGCGAGATCGCGTGGGAAGGACCTGGCACGATGAGCGCGGGCCGCACCAGCTTCATCGGCGAGCTCGAAGTCGCCAGCTATCCCCACATCGAAACCATCGTCGTGGTCGAGGGCGAGCTGACCCTGACGGCAGCCGGCGCGGCCCCGCTGGTGGTCGGCCCCGAGGCGGGCGCCGTCATCGGATGCGGGACCTCGCTTCGCATCCAGGCCGGATCCCGCGTGCGCTTCGTGTTCTGCGCCGCCGCTTGCGAGAGGCCGACGAAGCGCGGCGTCTTCCCGCTGCATGCCGACGCCGACTTCAAGCCCACGGCCACGCTGCCCGCGGAAGTGCTGCTGGGCCCCCAGCCGGAATGCCGCAGCGACAAGGTCTTCATCGACGATGGCGCGCAGTACAGCGCCGGCGCCTGGGACTCGACCCCCTACCACCGCATCGTTCGGCCGCACCGCATGAACGAGTTCATGCATCTGCTGGCCGGCAGCGTGCGCTTCGCAGCGCCTGATGGCAGCGTGCTTTCCACGGCAAAGGGCGACGCGCTTTTCGTGCCACAGGGCGCACCGATCGGCTGGGAAAGCAGCGATCGCGTGGCAAAGTTCTACGTGTGCCAAAGCGTTGCGGCTTGAGCGGGCGAGCGAGATCCATCATGTCGCCTCCGCTGCAACACATCCAGACTTCGCCCACGCTGCCGGCTTCGGCCGATGTCGTCGTGATCGGCGGCGGCATCATCGGCGTCTTCAGCGCCTATTACCTGGCCCAGCGCGGCCTGTCGGTCGCCCTGGTGGAGAAGGGCCGGATCGGCGCCGAGCAGTCGAGCCGCAACTGGGGCTGGTGCCGGCAGCAGAACCGCGATGCCCGCGAACTGCCGCTGGCAACCAAGAGCCTCGACCTCTGGGAACGCTTTGCCGCCGAGAGCGGTGAGGACACCGGCTTTCATCGCTGCGGGCTGCTGTACCTCAGCAACGACGAGGCCGAGATTTCCCGCTGGGCCAGCTGGCGCGAGTTTGCAAAGACCGCCGGCGTGACGACCCACATGCTGAGCGCCCGCGAGGCCGCCGAGCGCGGCCATGCGACCGGCCGCGCCTGGAAAGGCGGCGTCTTCTCGCCCAGCGATGGCACCGCCGATCCTGGCAAGGCCGCGCCGGCCGTGGCCGCTGCGCTCATCAAGCTCGGCGGCAGCGTCCACCAGAACTGCGCGGCACGCGGCATCGAGACCGAAGGCGGACGGGTCAGCGGCGTGGTCACGGAAGCCGGGGTCATCAAGACCAGGACGGTCGTGATGGCGGGCGGCGCCTGGGCGTCTTCGTTCTGCCGGCAACTGGGCATCCGCTTTCCGCAGGCCTCGATCCGCCAATCCATCCTGAGCGTGTCCCCTGTGGAGCAGCGCCTGCCGGATGCCGTGGTGAGCGGGGGCGTGTCCGCCACGCGCCGCAACGACGGACGCTATGCACTGGCCATCAGCGGCCGCGCGCGCGTGGACCCGACCGGGCAGTTCATGCGCTTCGCGCCGCAATTCGTGCCCATGTTCGCCAAGCGCTGGCGCAACCTTCGCCCGGGCGGCCTGGAAGCCATCCGCAGCGGCCATGAAACGCTGGCGCGCTGGCGGCTCGATGCGCCAACGCCGATGGAGCGCGTGCGCATCCTCGATCCGAAGCCCGATCTGCCCACGGTGAGGGAGACCCACCGCCGCGCCATCGAACTGCTGCCCCAGCTGCGCGACGCCAGGATCACGCATGCCTGGGCTGGCTACATCGACAGCACGCCGGACGGTGTTCCCGGCATCGGCGAGGTGCCCGGCATGCCGGGGTTCATCCTGGCCGCGGGCTTTTCGGGGCACGGCTTCGGCATCGGCCCGGGCGCCGGCCACCTGATTGCCGACCTTGCCAGCGGCGCCGAACCGATCGTCGATCCTGCACCGTACAGGCCAGGACGGTTCAGCGGCTCGGCATGGGGCAAGGTCGCTGATTTCTAGGCTGCGCCTGCGGCGGGCCGCCGAAACGTTATTTGCTTTGCGTATCGAGCGGCGTGACCCGCCGCCCCTTCATCGCCGCGATGCGAAGACGAACAGAAACTAGGAAGCACGCGCGGGCGCACCCGCGCGCAGTCCGTCCATGACGAGATCCATGAGTCGCTTCAGGCGTGGTTGCCAGTCGCCCTTGGAGTCGATTTGCCAAATGCCTGCAATGGCCAGAAAAAAGTCATCCGTGGTGACGCCTGGCCGAATGGTTCCGGCTTTCTCGTTGGCCTGAAGCAGGCGTTGAGCAGCGCCGATCACTGGCGCATATCGAGACTCCTCCGAGCACTCAGGCGCACTGGAAGCTTGGCGCAAGGCATCGGCCAGGCCGGCCTTGGTCATGGCGTACTGGGCGAGACGGTCCATCCATTCCCGCAGCGCTTGTTGCGGCGGACTGGTCTGGAGCAGTTGCTCGGCGAGGTCCGCGACCTGCGCCATCTCGTAGCGATAAACCTCCCACACCAGTGCATCTCGACTGGGGAAGTTTCGATAGAAGGTCGCTTGCCCAACGCCGGCCTTCTTCGCGATGGCGCTCAGCGGAACGTCCACTGATCGTGTCAATTCGGCAATTGCCGCTTGCAGGATCCGTTCGCGGTTCTGCAGTGCGTCCGAACGCAGTTGCGGGTCCATCTTCTTCGGCACTCGTGCCCCCTCCATCAAGCTCACTTGCAAAGCGGACAATTGTCCGGTATGGTTCGGCAAATGGACAACTGTCCGTTTTGGCTCATTTTATCTATCTCTCCCCATAGGAAATCCATGAAGTTCACAGGCAACACGATCTTGATCACCGGCGGCACCTCGGGCATCGGACTGGGCTTGGCGCTGCGCTTTCATCAGGCGGGCAACAAGGTCATTGTCGCGGGTCGACGCAAAGACTTGCTCGACCAGATCACCAATGAGCACCCGGGCATTGAAGCGCTCGAGCTCGACGTCGCAGACGCCGCATCCATCACCCGCGCGAGCAAAACGGTGGCGAGCAAGTACCCCGAACTGAACGTATTGATCAACAACGCGGGCATCATGCTTTGGGAAGATCTTCTTGAGCCGACCTCCCTCCAAATTGCCGAAGACACCGTCTCGGTCAACCTGCTTGGCACGATTCGGATGGTCTACGCCTTCTTGCCGCAACTGGTGGACAAAAGCGACGCGGTGATCGTGAACGTCACCTCTTCGCTCGCATTCGTTCCACTGCCGGCCACGCCCACCTACAACGCAACGAAAGCCGCCCTTCACTCCTTCACCGAGAGCCTGCGCATCCAGGTGGCGGACGCCTCTGTCCAAGTCATCGAAGTGGCGCCACCGGGCGTGCGAACAACGTTGCTGGGCCAGGAAAACGACGAGCAGTCCATGCCGCTGGAAGAATTTCTTTCAGAAACCATGGCACTTCTGCGCGATGAGCCTGAGGCCCAGGAAATTGTCGTAGAACGCGCCAAGTTCATCCGGTACGCAGAAGCCAATGGCACGTACGCCAGTGTCCTGGGAATGCTCTCCGCCGTGAGCGCTTCACGAAACTGAACGACGCGAATCGCGCCGACTCGCGAGCCATAACTGGAGCTTGAAAACGCTCTCCCATGAAAAGCCATGAGCCAATCACTTCTGGCGACCTTCCCGAGAACGAAAGCACCTCACCTATGCCGTAGCACTACGGTTTGTGCGTGCGTCAGCGCGCCGCCTGCCGATGCAAATTCCTTGCTCAAGGCATCTCGATTGCGGGGCGCACTGTCCACGTTGCCTTCGCATCGTCCCCAGCCACGAGGATTGCGAGGCGACCGCGCGTGCCTGCTGGCTTCCCCCCTGCTTCCAGGGTCTCAGCCAGAACGGCGTTCCAGGCTTTCACCACAGGCGGCCCCTTCGAGTTGGCAAGCCCATCGTCATGCGCTTGCACGGCTCGCGCTCAGTCAGCGTATTCGCCGGCTTCCTTGATGACCTTCGACCAGCGGACTTTCTCCGCTTCCACGAACTTCCGGTGACCGGCCGCGGCCAGGCGGTCGTCATTCACCACGGTGAGGCCCAGCGCCTCTTCGCGCTTGATGAGTTCCGGATCCTTCAGTGCGGCGCGAAGCGCCGCGTTCAGCTTTTCCAGCACCGCGGGCGGCGTGCCCTTGGGCGCATACAAGCCGTGCCAGACTTGCACGTCGAAATCCTTGAGCCCGGACTCCGCGAGCGTGGGAGTGTCCTTGAGCGATGGCAGCGGCAGGCGCTTCAGGCTCGTGATGCCGTAGACCTTGACCTTCTTGCCCTCGATCTGCGGCACGGCGTTGGTGGCCTGCTCGCACATGAGGTCGACCTGGCCGCCGATGAGGTCCGTCATGGCCGGTGCGGTTCCCTTGTAGGGCACCGGGGTCATGCTGGTCTTCAAGGCGCTCTGGAACATCAAGCCGCACAGGTGCGACGCGGAGCCCAGCCCTGCATGGGCCAGGTTGACCTTTCCGCCGTTCGCAGCAATCCACTTGCGCAAGTCCGCGAAGCTGGTGGCTTCCAGGCTCGGCTTGCCGATCACCACGGATGGGGCTTCGTTGATCAGGCCCAGCATTTCGAAGTCATCGGGCACCTTGTAGGGGAGCTTGCGATACAGCGCCGGTGCGGTGGCCATGCCGATGTGATGCACCAGCAGCGTGTAGCCGTCCGGCGTGGCGCGCGCCACCTTGGCCGAGCCGATCGTGCCGCCCGCACCGGCGGCGTTGTCGACGATCACGGTCTGGCCGAGCGGCTTGCGCAGTGCCTCGGCCAGGTCCCGGGCGATCTTGTCGCTCGGGCCGCCGGCCGCGAACGGAACAACCAGCGTGACGGGCTTGTCCGGGAAGTCTGCAGAGGCCAGCGTGGCCGAAGCGAGCAGGACGATGCCCGCGCCGCAGCGCCAAATGCTTTTCATGGTGTTGTCTCCTTTGTGGGCCATCTGCGTCAGGCCGAAAGCGCCTGCATCTCGCGGTACAGATCGGCCTTGCCCTCGAAGCCGATGCCCGGCAGATCGGGCAGGGTCACGAAGCTGTTCTCGACCTTCACGCCGTCCGGGAACCCGCCGAATGGCTGGAACAGGTCGGGGTACGACTCGTTGCCACCGAGGCCAAGGCCGGCAGCGATGTTCAGCGACATCTGGTGCCCGCCGTGCGGGATGCAGCGGCTGGCCGACCAGCCATGTTCCTTCAACATCTCCAGCGTGCGCAGGTACTCCACCAGGCCGTAGCTGAGCGCGCAGTCAAACTGCAGCCAATCGCGGTCCGGGCGCATGCCGCCGTAGCGGATCAGGTTGCGCGCATCCTGCATGGAGAAGAGATCTTCGCCAGTGGCCATTGGGTTCTTGTAGAAATTGCGCAAGGCTGCCTGCAATTCGAAGTCCAGCGGATCGCCCGGCTCCTCGTACCAGAAGAGGTCGTACTGCGACAGGGCCTTGGCATAGGCAATCGCGGTTTCCAGGTCGAAGCGCCCGTTGGCGTCGACGCAGAGCTTCTGGCCGTCCTGCAGCACTTCCATGATCGAGTCGATGCGGCGCAGGTCTTCGTCGAGCGAGGCGCCACCGATCTTCTTCTTGACGACCGTGTAGCCGCGGTCGATGTAGCTGCGCATTTCGTCCTGGAGCTTCCCATGGTCCTGCCCCGGGTAGTAGTAGCCGCCCGCCGCGTAGACGAAGATCTTGCGGTTGGGCTTGCCGTCGCCATAGCGGTCGGCCAGCAACTGGAACAGCGGCTTGCCTTCGATCTTGGCCACCGCGTCCCACACCGCCATGTCGATGGTGCCAATGGCCACCGAGCGCTCGCCATGGCCGCCCGGCTTCTCATTGGTGAACATCGTGTTCCAGATCTTGTGCGGATCGAGGTTGTCGCCGCTGTCGTCGACGAGGGACGACGGCTTCGCCTCCATGATGCGCGGAATGAATCGCTCGCGCATCAGCTTGCCCTGGCCGTAGCGGCCGTTCGAGTTGAAGCCGTAGCCAACGACGGGCTTGCCATCGCGAATCACGTCGGTGACCACCGCGACAAGGCTCAGGGTCATCTTGCTAAAGTCGATGTAGGCGTTGCGAATGGGCGAGCTGATGGGGATGGTCTTCTCGCGGATTTCGACGATCTTCACGGGTGTCTCCAGAGGGGGTGGGTGGGAGACTGAATGGTCGGCCGTGCCGTCTTTTTCGGCCAATGTTCAATTTCTCAACTTCTATGCGCTGGACGAACCGGACATGAACCTGATCTGGCTTGATGACTTCCTCGCGTTGGCAGCAACGGGGAACTTCTCGCGCGCGGCAGATGAGCGCCACAGTTCCCAACCCGCATTCAGCCGTCGCATTCGCGCGCTGGAGGAGTGGATCGGCGCCGACTTGTTCGACCGCAGCACGCAGCCCGCCACACTCACCGAAGTTGGCGAGTGGTTTGCCGGCGTGGCGCAGGAGTTGGCCGCGAGGGTGGCGCGCGTGCCCGGTGACGCGAGGAGGGTTGCGGAGGCCAGTTCGGTCACCCTGCGCATTGCGTGCACGCATGCGCTTTCCATGACTTTCCTGCCGCGATGGATACGTAGCCTCGAGTCAAGCATCACGCTCGGGCCGGTGCAGCTCATGTCCGACGTCCTTCAGCGTTGCGAATCCCTGATGCTGCAGAGCAAGGTTCAGTTCGTACTGAGCCACGCGCATCCCGACGCCCATGGCGCACTCGATGCTGACCCCTACAGATCAGCCAGGATCGGCGAAGACATGCTGATCGCAGTGTCCGCGCCCAATGGCTCCGGCGAGCCGCTGCATCAGCTTTCACGGAAAGGCGCATCCGCCGTACCGTTGCTCTTGTACAGCGACGAATCCGGGCTGGGACGCATCATGCGTGCCGTCGTGAGCCGACGGCTGGAGTCGCAAGCAGTACAGCCCGTCTTCACGGCCCATCTCGCCTCCGTCCTCCGGACGATGGCACTGGACGGCAGGGGCATCGCATGGCTGCCGCGGACCCTCGTGGAGGAAGACACCGGCCAAGGGCGCCTTGTCGCCGCAGCGAGCAGCGAGTGGGCCGTTCCGCTGGAAATCAGGCTCTACCGAGACAGCGAGCTCTTGGGGAAGGCGGCGAATGAATTCTGGAGTGCTGCGATCAGGAAGTGAGCGGCGTCGTTCCTGTTCCTGCTTCGCCGCCAACTTACCGAAACACAGATAAGGAACGCCAAGGCTCAAGATACCGCCTTCAAGCTCGTGGAGCCAGGCGGGCTGTCGTTGCTAGTAAAGCCATCCGGCGCAAAGTTGTGGAGGTACAGGTTCACCCTGCACAGCAGTGAAAGCATGCTGGCCCTCGGCCGCAACCCTGACGTCAGCCTGAAGCGCGCCCGCGAGCTCCACCAGGAAGCACGAAAGCTCGTCGCAAGTGGTATCAGCCCCGTTCATCACAAGCAACAAGAAAAGCTCTCAATCGTCGGAGCCGTTGCTTCGACGTGGCAGGAAGTGACAAATGGCCGCCTACGCGCAAGCACCGCCACACAGCGCGATCGTGAGATAAAGAACGACTTGCTACCGAAGCTGCGGTTGTGGCAGAGACGCTGATGGCCCTTTGCCTCGCGATCATGGAGCGGAGATGCCTGCTGCCACCTGGGCGAAAAACGCTGGCGCGGGGGCTACGCGCCGGACGGCGCCTGCACTGGCGCGGCAGGCAAGCCCCGCGCATGCGCCTTGAGGCAAGCAATGAAGTCCATGAGCGTGGCCGAGACATGCTCGCGGTTCCACACCACGGTGATCGGGCCGAAGCGGATGTTCGAATCAATGGCGACCTTCCGGAACAGCCCCAGCGAGGCCATGTAGTCCGCCATGGATTCCGCACACACGCCGACATAGTCGCCCTTTTGCAGCAGGGCCTGCATCATGGCCAGCGAGGCGGTTTCCGCCTTGGGCACCAGCCACGATGCTTGTTGCTCGATGAGATAGGCATCCATCTGGATGCGGGTGAGCGTGCCCAGGGGCGGCATCACCCATTGCTCGCGCAGCACGTCGGCAAAGCCCAGCGGCTGGTTGCTGTGCCAGTGCTTGCTGCCCTGGCCAACGACGATGCTCACCTGGTCGTCGAAGAGCACGTGATGCGCCAGCTGCGGCTGGTGCGCCCTTGCATCCAGAACACCGATCACGGCATCCATGGCACGCGTGTCCAGGCCCTTGAGCAGGTCGTCGAACAGCCCGTCATGAATCGACACGGCCACATCGGCATGGCGCTGCTGGAACGCGGTCACGGCTTCGGGCAGGCCGCCGGCAATGCCGGCCCAGACGCTGCCCACGTTCAGACGCGGCACGCGCCCCGCGGCCACCGCATGCATCTCGCGGCCGGTGCGCGCGATGTCGCCCAGCACGGTGATGGCCAGCCGCTTGAGCAGATGCCCCGCAGGCGTCAGTTGCACCTTGCGCCCGCGCACCACCAGCGGCGTGCCCGCCACGCGTTCCAGCTCTGCCAGCCAGTGCGACATGGCCGATTGCGTCATGTGCAGCCGCACCGCCGCCTCGGTCAGCGTGCCCGCCTCGTCCAGCACCAGAAAGGACTCCAGATGCCGGACCTTGATGCCCCGTGCCCAGGAGAGGCCTTCTGAACGCTCAATCATGAGTAAACCTTCATGGATCCATTTTGCATTTTCACTAGGTGGATCGCAGGATTGTCATGAAAATTACTTCATCTTTTATGTCGCACCCTCAGAGGAATCCCTGTGCCTGAAGCAATCACGAACGTCTGCAAGATCCTGATGGGCGTCGCGGTCGCGGCCGCCACGGCCACCACCGTGTACGCGCAAGCCGCCTACCCCAGCCGGCCCGTGCGCCTGGTCGTATCGCAGGCCCCGGGCGGCAGCAGCGACACGATCGCACGCCTGTGGGCCGAACACGCAGGCAAGGCCATCGGCGCCACCATCGTGGTGGAGAACAAGCCCGGTGCGGGCGGCCTCATTGCCGCGCAAAGCGCGCTGAATGCGCCCGCCGATGGCTACACCCTGCTGCTGGGCAGCGTGTCGCTGATGGTGCTCAACCAGTTCACCTACAAGCCGCTGCCCTACAACCCCGAGAAGGATTTCGTGGGCGTGACCATGCTGACCACGGTGCCGTTCGTGCTGTCGGCCAACCCGGCCACGGGCATCAAGACGCTCAAGGACCTGACGGAAAAAGCCAAGGCGGCGCCCGGCAAGCTGAACTTCGCGTCCGCCGGACTGGGCAACTCCACCCATCTGGCGGTCGAGTTGGTGAGCAATGCCCTGGGCATTTCGATGACCCACATCCCTTACAAGGGCGAGGCCGACGGCATCCTGGCCACCATCGGTGGGCAGACCGAAGTGATGGCACCGGTGTATGGCACGGCCCTGCCCCACATCAAGAACCACAAGCTCAATCCACTGGCCGTGTTGTCGCCACAGCGCACCCCCGAGCTGCCCGATGTGCCGACCCTTGGCGAGCTGGGCGTGAAGGGCTTCGACAACATGGGCTGGAGTGCCGTGGTGGCGCGCACCGGCACGCCGCCCGACATCGTGGAAAAGCTCAACAAGGCGACCACAGCCTTCCACAACAGCCCCGAGGTGCAGGCCAAGCTCAAGAGCATGGGCGTGATCCCCATGTCCGGCCCTTCCGCGCTGGTCATGGAGACGGCGGCGCGTGACGCCAAGGCCTGGGGTCCCACACTCGGGGCCCTGAACCTCAGCGCCAAGTAAGCCGGCGGCTTGCGCAAGCGCCACCCCCTTCCATCCTCACCCTTTGTTGTGTCGCCGATGCAGCAAGGGGTTCGTCCTCACACCTCATGAAAAAAGAAGCCATGGTGGTCTGCCCACAGCCGGAGGCCGCCGAATCCGGCATCGACGTCCTGCGCGCAG
The DNA here is from genome assembly GCF_041154435.1 of Variovorax sp. V116. Taxonomy (NCBI): domain Bacteria; kingdom Pseudomonadati; phylum Pseudomonadota; class Betaproteobacteria; order Burkholderiales; family Comamonadaceae; genus Variovorax; species Variovorax sp. V116. The sequence continues at coordinate 1,799,363 of NZ_AP028661.1, read as the reverse complement.
GCGGCAACGCGGTGGACGCCGCCGTGGCCACCGCGCTGGCGCAGACGGTGGTCGATCCGCTGATGTGCGGCATCGCAGGTTTTGGCACGGCCGCCGTGTACCTGCCCGGCGCCCAGGTGCACGAATATTTCGACTTCCACTCGCCCGCGCCGCTGGCGGCCAGGGAAGACATGTGGGAGCACCTGCTGGAGGGCGAGACCAAGGACGGCTTCGGTTTCATCCTCAAGGGCCGCGTCAACGACATCGGCCCCCAGTCCATCGGCACGCCGGCCACGCTCAAGGGCCTGGAGGCCATGCACCAGGCGCACGGCTGCTTGCCTTGGCGGCAGGTGGTGGAGCCCGCCATCCGGTGGGCCGCGGACGGCTACTTCGTGCGCCCCGGCATGCACGCCTTCTGGATCGACGAGCCCAGCATGGGCCGCGTCGGCAACCTGGAGCGCCTGCAGTACTGCGAGGACAGCCGCCAGCTGTACTGCCGCCCCGACGGCCGTCCCAAGCCCATCGGTGCGCCGCTGCGCAACGAAGGCATGGCTGCCGTGCTGCGCCAGATTGCCGAGGAAGGCGCGCGCCCGTTCTACCAGGGCGACCTGGCGCGCAAGATGGTGGCGCACCTGCAGTCGCTGGGCGCGCTGATCACGCACGAGGACCTGGCCCGCTACCAGGTGCAGCGCAACGCGCCGCTGGTGGGCCACTACCGCGACCGCACCATCACCACCAACCAGCCCCCGGGCGGCGGCGCCATGCTGCTGGAGATGCTCAACATCCTCGAGCACTTCGATCTGGCGAGCCTCGAGCACAACAGCCCCGACTATCTGCAGACGGTGTGCGAGGCCATGAAGAAGGCGACGATCGACAAGGACCGCTGCATCGGCGACCCGAAGTTCTTCGACGTGCCGCTGGACCGGTTGCTGTCCAAGGACATGGCCCGCGAAGTGGCCGAGCAGATCCGCACAGGCCATCGCTTCAGCGTAGAGCGCGTGAACCCCGGTGCGCCCGTGCCGCGCGACACCACCCACCTGAGCGTGGTGGATGCTGACGGCAACGCCGTGTCCCTCACCCAATCGCTCGCCATGCCCTCGGGCATCATCACCCCGGGCATGGGCTTCCTCTACAACGGCTGCATGGGCGTGTTCGACCCGCGCCCGGGCCGCGCCGGCAGCATCCAGCCGGGCAAGAGCCGCTTCACCTCGTCCTGCCCCACCATGACCTTCAAGGACGGCGAGCTCGACGTGGTGCTCGGCGCACCGGGCGGCACGCAGATCGCGATGGGCGTGCTGCAGGTGCTGCTCAACGTGATCGACCACGGCATGGAAATGCAGGCCGCCGTGTCGGCGCCGCGCTTCTCGTCCACCAGCAACGCCATCGACGTGTGCAACCGCATTCCGCGCTCCACCACGCGCACACTGGAAGCACAGGGCTACGCCATTGGCCGCAACCCATACAACTACACCATCGGCTGGGTGCACGGCGTGCAGGTACAGGCCGATGGCCTGCATGGCGGCGCCGACCCCGGCCGCGATGGCGTGGCGTACCGGCTGCGCATGGATCCTGCGCGCTGATCGGCTGGGTCCGAATTGTTGTTGAGGTGCTGGAGGGAATTGAAGAGCCGCTGATGCAGCGCAAGAAAAGCCGGGCGGGATGTCGCACCGGCATCACGTCAACGAGGTGTCGAGTCTGATTGCGCGGTTGTGTGAGCTGTCTGGAGCGCGGGCGATCGATCGGAAAGAGTGCCTGGCCTCAAGCACGCCCCACCGCATGCAGGCGCATGCCTTTCCCATCCGAGGATGGATACCGCTGTCACTCTTCAAATGGCCATTGCGACAGGTGATGAGGGCCACACGACCCCAGTGGTGGCGGTTTTGGTGTGGACGCTGAGACCACGCACCTACACGGGGATGCCCCCTCGCCCGGCACTGCAGGCCAACCGACGATAACCATAGGCACGCAAACGCCCCATTGCCGTCGGTCGGTTGCCGGCCCCAGACGGCATTGCACTGTCGCCCGACGGCCGCACGCTGCGGGCGGCGATCTGGTCTTCACGTCCAGTTCCTTGAGCAGCCACTTTGCGGGTTCGGTCAAGAGCGGGGACGAGCGCTACGACCTGTGGCGGCTGCCGATCGGCAAACGGAGCGCAAGGCTCCGCTGAGCGGCATGCCTGCGAGAAAAGCCTGGAGCCTGCTTTCAAGCCCCGCCCTCCTCCGGCAGGCCATTGAACCGCCGGAGCAATGACGCAAGCTGCTTCACCTCCGCATCGCTCCACTGCTCGATGCGAGCATGCAGTGCATCTCCTTTGCGGTGAACGGCACGGCTGATCGCGCTCTTGCCGCGGCGGCTCAAGCTCACGACCACGCCGCGACCGTCCAGCGGGTCGGGCTTCACTTCTGCCAACTCCAGCTCGACCAGCTTCGAGATCAACCGGCTCGTGGCGCTGCGGTCCATCGCCACGCCTTCGGCAATGCGGCTCGCCTTGGCCGGCCCGAACGCGTGAAGCCAACGGGCAATGTGAAATGCCGCGGATGGCACGTCGGGGTGGAATTCCGCGGACGTCTCGATCGTCAATGCGCGCGAGGCGCTGAGCAGTGCGCTGAGCTGCTCGCCGAGCGCCAGGACCACGGCTTCACGGCCGCCCGCGTCCTGAGCGGCGGGCCTTTGCCTGGGTGTTTTCATGATGGGTGTGTCCTCTCTTCGCGAAGGTGGCTTATAGTGGATATTTATCCATCAAATGGAAATCAGATGAAAGAACGCCCCACCATTGTCGTGACCGGTGCGACCAGCGGAATCGGAGAGATCGCGAGCATCGAGCTGGCAAAGCGCGGAGCGCATCTGGTACTCACGGCGCGGGACAAGGCGAAGGCCAGCCGCACGCTCGGCCGCATACGGGCCGAGGCACCCGGTGCGCATGTCGACTTTCACTACGCCGACTTTGGCAGTGTGCACGCCGTTGCGGCAGTGGCCACCGAGATCGCCGCCCGGTACGACCGCATCGACGTACTGATCAACAATGCCGGGCTGCACGCCTTCGAGCAACGGATCACCGGCGATGGCTTTGCCGAGATGATCGCGGTGAACTATCTAGCGCCCTGGTTGTTCACGGACATTTTGCGAGACACGTTGATCCGCTCGGCCCCGTCCAGAGTCGTGACCGTCGCATCCGAGGCATCTCGGCGAAGCGGTGGCTTGACGCCCGACAAGGATCTTGTGGACACGAGCCCGTTCACACGCGCGGGCTCATCCAAGGTGTATGGCAAAACCAAGCTCATGGACATCATGTTCTCGCTGGAACTCGCGGGTCAGCTCGAAGGCACCGGCGTCGCCGCCCACTGCCTCGACCCGGGGTTCAATGTGACGGGCCTGGGCCGCGAGCTTGGCTTCGCGGAGCCCCTTGCCAAGGTCCTGAAGTGGTTGGGCGTGGGAGATCCTCGAAGAGGGGCGGAGATCATCGTGAGGCTCGCCACCGAAGACACTGACCCCACGACCGGCGGCTACTTCTCGGTGAAGAATGCACGGCCGCTGAATCCATCCGCACCGGCCGATGATGCGGCCGCACGGCACGAGCTTTGGATCAGGACACGGTCGCTGCTTTCGGAGCGCCTCGAAACTATTGGCTTCAAACAGCTATAGCCCGAGATCGCGCATGCCCGTGGACAGCTGAGTCGCAGCCGCACCCCCCGGGCGCCACATGGCAAAGTCGAGAGCTTTTGCTAAGCTGGCCAACTCCGTCCCCCAGGACCAAGCGCAGCGAAGCATAAAACGGGTACGCCGCCGGGCACGCACAAAATAGACGCTACAAATACGGAAAAAGCCTTGTAAATCAATCGGTTACCATATTTCATGAAAATTGCCACCTGGAATGTCAATTCCCTGACCGCCCGCCTGCAGCATGTGCTCGACTGGCTGATCGCCAACCCGGTCGACGTGCTGTGCCTGCAGGAACTCAAGATGAGCGACGACAAGTTCCCGCTCGAAGTGCTCAAGTCCGCCGGCTACGAGGCCGCCGTGTTCGGCCAGAAGACCTACAACGGCGTCGCCATCCTGAGCCTCGCGCCGATGCGCGACGTGGCAAGGAACATCGGCGGCTTCACCGACGACCAGTCCCGCGTGATCGCGGCCACGGTCGAAACGCCGGCGGGTCCGCTGCGCATCGTGAACGGCTACTTCGTCAACGGCCAGGCGCCGGGCACCGACAAGTTCGAATACAAGATGGGCTGGCTGCGCGCGCTGCGCGAATGGCTGCGCGCCGAAATGGCGGCGCATCCGAACCTGGTGCTTCTCGGTGATTTCAACATCGCGCCCGAAGACCGCGACAGCTTCGACCCCGTGGGCCTGGCGGAAACCATCCATCACACGACCGAGGAGCGCGAGCATTTCAAGGCGCTGCTCCAGCTGGGCCTGGTCGACAGCTTCCGGCTCTTCGAGCAGCCCGAGAAAAGCTTTTCGTGGTGGGACTACCGCATGCTGGGCTACCAGAAGAACCGGGGCCTGCGCATCGACCACATCCTGGTGAGCGAGCCGCTGGTGCCGCGCGCCAAGGGCTGCATCATCGACCGCGTGCCGCGCAAGTGGGAAAAGCCGAGCGACCACGCACCGGTGGTGCTCGATCTCGACCAGGGAATTTGATGACCATGACCCTTCGCACCCTCACGATCATCGCGGCGGCGCTCGCGCTCGCCGCCTGTTCCGCATTCAAGCCCGCGGACAAGGCCGGCGACGGCAAGTCGCCCGCTACCGCCACCGACGAGGTGCCCGGCACAAGGGGCGACGTGCCGACCGTGCGGCTGATCACCGCGCAGACGCCCGCCGTGCGGGCCTACCGCAAGACCGGCGCGCGCCAGATCTACAAGGCCTATCCGCAGCGCATCTACAAGGGAAAGATCCCACCGCTCGTCTATGCGGTGGTGGTGGTCGAGACCGACATCGATGCCGAAGGCAACGTCAAGAACGTCACCTTCAGCCGCGTGCCGAGCCATGCGCCCGAGGTGCCGGGCAAGATTGCAGAACTCATCAAGGCGGCGTCCCCGCTGCCCAGCCCGGGGCGCCTGGGCGGCCACACCTACGTGGACACCTGGCTCTGGGACAAGAGCGGCAACTTCCAGCTCGACTCGCTGACGCTGGGCCAGCGCAGCCGGTAAATAGGCTCGCCCCCAGTCTTCGCGCACTTCGTGTCGCTACCGCCAACCCCCTACCGGGGGCAACACCAGCGGCCCGGCAAAGCCGGTTCCGCGGTGTTCCTGGAAGGGGCCCAGCCACCCTCTTCCTTCTCTGTCCGAGGCAGCCTACTCGATCCCGAGTTCCTGGATCTTGCGGGTGATGGTGTTGCGGCCGATGCCCAGCTTCTGAGCGGCTTCGATCCGGCGGCCGCGGGTGTTGGCCAGCGCCGTGAGGATCAGCCGCGACTCGAAACGGCGCGACAGCACATCCCAGACGTCGGTGCGCCCGGCCGCGAGCAGCGCCTGGGCTTCGATCTCCAGGCCGCTCTCCCAGCTGCTTGCGCCCACCAAACCTTCAGTGGCTTCGGGTGCAGCGCCGCCCGCCGCCGGTGCCGCTTCGCGCTCGAGCCCGGGCGACGGCAGCGGTGCGGCTTGCGCGGGCACCGCGGTGGCGGCCGTGCCTTCCGCGGCTTGCACCGGCGCACCGGCCGCCGCGGCCATGACTTCGGGCGGCAGGTCCTTGGCCTCGATCAGCTGGGCCGGTGCCATCACGGTCAGCCAGTGGCAGATGTTCTCGAGCTGGCGCACGTTGCCCGGAAAGCTGAACGACGCCAGCTTGGCCAGCGCCGCATCGGAAATGCGCTTGGGCTCGACGCCGAGCTGGCGCGCGCTCACCTGCAGGAAGTGGCGCGTGAGCGCCGGCACGTCTTCGCCGCGCTCGCGCAGCGCCGGCAGGCGCAGGCGGATCACGTTGAGGCGGTGGAACAGGTCTTCGCGGAAGCCGCCGAGCTTCACGCGCTGCTCGAGGTCCTGGTGCGTGGCCGCGATCACGCGCACGTTGGCCTTGACCGAGTTGTGGCCGCCCACGCGGTAGAAGTGCCCGTCGCTCAGCACGCGCAACAGGCGCGTCTGCAGGTCGAAGGGCATGTCGCCGATCTCGTCGAGAAAGAGCGTGCCGCCCTCGGCCTGCTCGAAGCGGCCGCGCCGCATGGTCTGCGCGCCGGTGAAGGCACCGCGCTCGTGGCCGAAGAGCTCGCTCTCGAGCAGGTCCTTGGGGATGGCCGCGGTGTTGATGGCCACGAAGGGGCCGTTGGCACGCGGCGAATGCTTGTGCAGCGCGCGCGCCACCAGTTCCTTGCCCGAGCCCGATTCGCCCGTGATGAGCACCGTGACGTTGCTCTGCGAGAGCCGGCCGATGGCGCGGAACACGTCCTGCATGGCGGGCGCCTGGCCCAGCATTTCGGGCGCGGCAACCATGCGCTCTTCGGCCACTTCCTCGCGCTGGCTTTCGTCGACGGCGCGGCGGATCAGCTCGACGGCGCGCGGCAGGTCGAAGGGCTTGGGCAGGTATTCGAAGGCACCGCCCTGGAACGCCGAAACGGCGCTGTCGAGGTCGGAAAACGCCGTCATGATGATGACGGGCAGGCCCGGGTGCTTGGCCTTGATCTTGTCGAGCAGGTCGAGCCCGGAACCGCCGGGCATGCGGATGTCGCTCACCAGGACCTGGGGGCCCTGCTGTTCATCGTCGTCGGCGAGTTCGAGGGCGGCCAGCACCTCGCGCGCGTTGGTGAAGCTGCGCGTGGGCAGGTCTTCGCGCAAAAGGGCCTTCTCCAGCACGAAGCGGATCGATTGGTCGTCATCAACTATCCAGATCGGCTTCATGCATCTCCTTGTTGCCGTGGCTGCTAGGGCAGCGGAATCAATATCTTGAAATCGGTTCGGCCCGGGACGCTGTCGCACTCGATCACGCCGTGATGCTGTTGCACGAAAGTTTGTGCAAGCGTCAATCCAAGCCCGGTCCCGCCTTCCCTGCCCGAGACGAGCGGATAGAAGATGCGGTCCTTGATCGTGTCCGGCACACCCGGTCCATTGTCGATGACATGCAATTCCAGTGCCAATCGATACCACTGCTTGTTGAATATCACCTGCCGGGCGATGCGGGTCTTGAAAGTGATCTGCGCATCGCCCGCGGCGCGGCGCTCGGCCAGGGCCTGCGCCGCGTTGTGCACGATGTTGAGCGTGGCCTGGATGAGCTGCTCGCGGTCGCCGCGGAATTCGGGAATCGACACGTCGAAGTCGCGCTCGATGTGCAGGTCGCGCGGAAACTCCGCAAGAATGACCGAGCGCACGCGCTCGCAGACTTCGTGGATGTTCACGTCGCCCACCACGTGCGGGCGCCGGTGCGGTGCCAGCAGCCGGTCGACCAGCGTCTGCAACCGGTCGGCCTCGTGGATGATGACCTGCGTGTATTCGATGAGGTCGCGCGATTCGACCTCCATCTGCAGCAATTGCGCCGCGCCGCGGATGCCGCCGAGCGGGTTCTTGATCTCGTGCGCAAGGTTGCGGATGAGCTCCTTGTTGGCCTGCGCCTGGTCGAGCAGGCGCTCCTCGCGGTCCTGGCGCACCTGCTGCTCGAGCGGCGACATCTCGATGATGAGCTCGCCCGTCTTGTCGCCCTGCGCCAGCGTGACCTGCACCGGCATCAGCTCATGATTGACGCGGCGCAGGAAGGCCTCGTAGCGCAGCGTGGCGAAGTCGTTGCTGCGCGCACCGTCGATGGCGGTGCGAAGCACGTGCGGCTCGTGAAAGCAGGCACCGAACTGAGAGCCTTCGAGCGTGCGGCGCGAGGTGCCCAGCGCGTCTTCGAGGGCCGCATTGGCAAACAGCACCGAACCGTTGGTGCTGACCACCGCGATCAGCGTGGACAGCAGGTCGAAGGACTGAAAGCGCGGAGTGGCGCCGGCCGCCTTCTTCCCGAACGCCATGGCCCTACTGCTTGGCCGGCAGGCGGCCGAGTTCGCGGCGGATGCCCGCGATGTCGCTCTCGTTGCGGGCCAGCTCTGCCTTCATTTCAGCCACGCGATCGAGGTACTTCTGGTAGTTGCGGCCTTCGCTGCCCTGCTTCTCGGGCTCGCCGTTGTTGTATTCCTTCTGCAGCTCCGCCTGGCGGGCCTCGGCCTTCTTGAGCTCGGCTTCGAGCACCGAGCGGGCTTCGCCATCGCGTGCGCGCTGGTCGACGCCTTCGACGCGCGGACTGCCCGCGGGCGCACGAGAGGCTGCGGGCGCCGAGTTGCCGCCAGCCGAACCGCCGCCCGACGGCTTGGTGCCCTGCACGACGGTGACGTTGCCGCCTTCCATGACCTTGCAGCCCTTTTGCTGGGCGATGGTCGAATTGTTGGTGTATTCATTGCCGCAGCGCCACACGCGCTCCTGGGCGAGCGCAGGCAAGGCGACCAACAATGAACCGGCCAGGAAAATGAGGGAAGCAGTCTTCATGTGAATCGGTGATGGCGCAACAAAGGTGCATTTTCCTGCAATTCGACGCCACTGGTGACAAGATGTTCCGCGCCAGTAAAAAAGGACGGCCAAGCCGTCCTTTTCGATTCCCTTCCAGCAACACCGCGGAACCGGCTCAGCCGGGCCGCCGGTGTTGCCCCCTAGAGGGGGAGGCGGCTACACGAAGTGAGCCGCTTCGGGGGTGGGCCAATTACAGCGAGTAGTACATGTCGAACTCGACCGGATGGGTCGCCATGCGGAAGCGCGTGACTTCCTGCATCTTCAGTTCGATGTACGCATCGATGTAGGCATCGGTGAACACGCCGCCCTTGGTCAGGAACGCACGGTCCTTGTCGAGGTATTCCAGCGCCTGGTCGAGGCTATGGCACACGGTCGGGATCAGCGCGTCTTCTTCCGGCGGCAGGTGGTACAGGTCCTTGCTGGCGGCTTCGCCCGGATGGATCTTGTTTTCCACGCCGTCGAGGCCGGCCATCAGGAGCGCAGCGAAACCGAGGTACGGATTCATCAGCGGATCGGGGAAGCGCGCTTCGACGCGGCGGCCCTTCGGGTTGGCCACGAACGGAATACGGATCGAGGCCGAGCGGTTCTTGGCCGAGTAGGCCAGCTTCACCGGGGCTTCGAAGCCGGGCACCAGGCGCTTGTAGCTGTTGGTGCCGGGGTTCGTGATGGCGTTCAGGGCACGGGCGTGCTTGATGATGCCGCCGATGTAGTGCAGCGCGAAGTCCGACAGGCCCGCATAGCCGTCGCCGGCGAACAGGTTCTTGCCGTCCTTCCAGACCGACTGGTGCACGTGCATGCCCGAGCCGTTGTCGCCGACGATGGGCTTGGGCATGAAGGTGGCGGTCTTGCCGTAGGCGTGGGCCACGTTGTGGATCACATACTTCTGCAGCTGGACCCAGTCGGCGCGCTGGACCAGCGTGCTGAACTTGGTGCCCAGTTCCATCTGGCCGGCGTTGGCCACTTCATGGTGATGCACTTCGACCGGGATGCCGAGCGATTCGAGCACCAGGCACATTTCCGAGCGCATGTCCTGGAAGCTGTCGACCGGGGGAACCGGGAAATAGCCGCCCTTGACTGCGGGACGGTGGCCGGTGTTGCCGTGCTCGTATTCCTTGTCGGTGTTCCACGAGGCTTCTTCGGAGTCGATCTTCACGAAGCAGCCCGACATGTCGTTCTTCCAGCGCACGCCGTCGAACACGAAGAATTCGGGTTCCGGACCGAAGTAGGCGGTGTCGCCCAGGCCCGAAGCCTTCATGTACGCCTCGGCGCGCTTGGCGAGCGAACGCGGGTCGCGCTCGTAGGCCTTGCCGTCGGCGGGGTCGATCACGTCGCAGGTCAGGATCAGCGTCGTTTCTTCGAAGAAGGGATCGATGTTGGCGGTGTTCGGGTCGGGCATGAGCTGCATGTCCGAAGCCTCGATTCCCTTCCAGCCAGCGATGGACGAGCCGTCGAAAGCATGGCCCGAAGTGAATTTGTCTTCATCGAAAGCCGAGACGGGCACGGTCACGTGCTGCTCTTTGCCGCGGGTGTCGGTGAAGCGGAAGTCGATGAACTTGACCTCGTTTTCCTTGACGAGCTTGAGTACATCGGCGACGGTCTTTGCCATCAGTTTCTCCTGAGTTGGATGGTGGTTAGGAATACAGGGACGGAGGATGCAGTTTCTATGCCATTGTCGCCGCTCGGGAACAGGCTTTGACGGCAGGCGCAAACCCCAAAAAAAGGCGAATAATCACCAAATTGGTGCAATAAAAACTACCGCACCAATTCCGGGCCAAGCTTCGCATCATAGGCGTGCAGGCCCTCGATCAGCTGCGCGTAGGCGGCGTCCAGGCGGGCGGGGTCGCCTTTCACGCCAAGTTCGATGTGGCGGCCGTACTGCGGATGGTCGACGCTCGGCAGGCTGAACACCTTGATGCCGGCGTGCGCCGTCTCGATCGAGAGCATCAGCGGCGTGAGCGTTGCCTCCATCGCGCCGAACACGATGACCGACTTCTCGGCCGACTGGCCGCTGGTGAACAGGTGCGCATAGCGGCTGTCGAGCACCGATTCGATCATCGGCCAGGCCATGACCGGAAAGCCCGGCACGAAGTGGACGTGCTCGACGCTGAAGCCCGGGATCTTGTTGTAGGGGTTGCGGATGATCTCGGCGCCCTTCGGGAACACGCCCATGTTGAGGCGGTGGATGTTGTCGGGGCGGTCGGGTTCGTAGGCAATGCCCTGCTCGCGCGCGGTGTCCTGCATGCGCTCGCGGATCAGCAGTTCGGCCTCGGGATGCAGTTCCAGCGGCACCCGCAGGGCTTGCGCGGCGCACTGGCGCGTGTGGTCGTCCGGCGTGGCGCCGATGCCGCCGGTCGAGAAGACGATGTCGCCCGAAGCGAAGGCCCGGCCGAGCGCGGCGGTGATGCGCGTGGGCACGTCGCCGACGTATTCGGCCCAGCCGAGCTGCAGGCCGCGCGCGGCGAGCAGTTCAATGACCTTGGGCATGTGCTTGTCGGCGCGCTTGCCGGAAAGGATTTCGTCGCCGACGACGATCAGGCCGAATGCACGGGTCATGGGGATTTCCATTGGGAGAGAAGGGCCTGGTCGGTCTCGGCCGCGGGTGCGCCGCCGGGCGGACCGGAAGAAGCTGCGGCGGCCCCGCGTTGGGCGCGAAGCTGCGCCAGCGCGTCGAGGCAGTAGTGGCCGAACCAGAGCGCCGAAAACGCAAACACCAGCGTGTAGATCCAGATCGCGAGCGGCACCAGCACGAAGAAGGCGGCGGCAAACAGCAGGCCGGAGGCCCAGACGATGCTGGGCGCCGCGCCCAGGTAGCCGCACAGCACGCCGATGCACAGCAGCGGCAGCCGGTGCGCGCGCAGCAGTGCGGCGCGCTCCTCGGGGCTCGCGTGCTCGGCCAGCGCGTCGAAGCTCATCACGCGGTAGGTGAGCCAGCCCCAGATCAGCGGCGGCAAGATGAGCACCAGCGGCGGAATGAGCCAGAGCGGCATCGACACCACGAGCGCGAGCAGCGCCAGCAGCGTGAGGCCGAGCGAGCGCGCCACGCTGCCGAAGAAGGACGCGCCCTTCTTGCGTTCGAGCGCGGGAAAGCGGCGGTGCGCGACCAGCGCGGTGAGGGGGCCTGCCATGAGGCCGGCCACGATCAGCAGCGAAACCACCACGATCACCGGCGTGGCGGCAAACACCACCACCAGCGGCGCCAGCACGGCCGTGACGTCGCCCGAGAAGAGCCGTCCGATCCAGCCCCAGAAGCTCGACAGCAGCGGCCAGGCGTCGAGCGCGTCGCGGGTCCAGGCGACGGTCGCGTCCCAGTAGAAATAGCCGAAGCCTGCGGCCAGCAGCACCATCAGGCCCAGCGGCAGCAGCGACAGCACGATCACGCGCGGCAGCATGCAGTAGGCGACCGCGCGCCAGAAGGAATCGAGGAGCAGGCGCATTGGGTGCGAGGATAACCGGCCCGGTTCGGGCCCGGTGCTCAGCCGCGGCCGGCCATCCGCTTGAGCCCGAGCCATTGCTGGGCCCAGAAGCCGCGCCCGTAGTCGCGCACGCGGCCGTCCGCACCGGGCTCCACCTGGTCGCGAATGCCCGTGGGGTCGTAGCGCTCCTCGAAGTTCGCGGTGCGAAAGAGCATGTCCCACCACGGCAGCAGGACGCCGAAGTTGCACCCGCCCAGCGTGTGGGCGCCGCGCGATTCGTGGCCCAGCCCGATGCTGTGGTGCAGCCGGTGGAAGCGCGGACTGATCCACAGCCGCTCGCCGATGGCGCCGAAAGCCAGCTTCAGGTTGGCGTGCTGCAGGCTTTCGCTGAGCTGCGTGAATGCCACGAACGCAATGAACTGCCCCGGCGCCACGCCAATGAGCTGCGCGACGATGACGATGAGCGTGTCGTGGATGATGTCGTCGAGCAGGTGGTTGCGGTCGTCGCTCCACATCGTCATCTGGCGCTGCGAATGGTGCAGCGAATGCAGGCCCCACCACCACCGGAACTGGTGCTGGCCCCGGTGGATCCAGTAGCCCACGAAGTCGAGCACCACGAGATAGATCGCAAAGGCCACCCACGGCACATCGGTCACGCCGGGCCAGGCCTCGTCGAGGTGGAAGGTGCCCCAGCCCGCAGTGCGCAAGAAGCCGATGCCCTCGTCGAAGAACGGCTCGAGCGTGAAGAACATCGCGAGCCGGAACAGGCCCAGGCGATGGATCAGCGTGTAGAGCACGTCGATGCGGATCGCGCGGCGGTCGGTGACCGGCTCGACGGCGCGCCAGCGCTGCAGCGGCCCGATGACCGCGAGCAGCACCACGACCTGGATCAGCCCGACCAGCAGCCAGCCGGTGGCGTCGAAGGCGTCCTCGGTCCAGCCGCCCAGGCCCACGGCAAACACCAGCGGCTGGACCAGTGTCTCGAAGAACCAGCCCTGCAGCGCGGAAAAAGCGTCCGTCAACCGATCGATCACGGCAGCAGCCTCAGGGGTGGGACGCGATCCATGCGCGGTACTGCGGATGCTGGCGCAGCGTCTCGAAGCAGAAGCCCTTGGCCTTGAGGCCGGCGATCAGCGGTTCGAGGTTGGCCGGCGCCCACGGATCCTTGCGCGACCAGATGCCCAGGTGCGCGAGCAGGATGTCGCCGGGGCGGATGCTCTCCAGCGCCTGCGAAAGAAGCTTTTCGTTGCTGAACTTCTCGCTCGGCAGCTCGTCCCCGAGGAAGCCGGCCGGCGACCAGCCCACGTGCTCGAAGCCGCAGGCCTTGGCCGCCGCCAGCAGCCGGGGCGAGGTCTTGCCGCCCGGTGCGCGGAACAGCGGCAGCGGCTTCTTGCCGGTGATGAGGGCCAGCCGCTCGGAGGCCTTGCTGACGTTGGCGCAGTATTCGGCCGCGCTCCAGGTGAACTCGCGCCCCGCCAATGCGCCCGCCGAAGGCTTGATGCGGAAGCTCGGCGCCACGCCCTTGAGGTCGCCGCGCCAGTACGCGTGGTCGTAGGTGTGGGAGGCGAATTCGTTGCCTTCGGCCGCCCTCGCCTTCCACCACGGCGCCCACTGGCTGTCGAGGCTGTCGCCGCCGGTCAGCGTGGGCTCGGCGGCAGCAAAGAAGGTGACGCGGACGTTCTGCCGCTTGAGCACATCGGCCACCAGCGGGGCCACGCCCATGTGGCCGGTGTCCAGGGTCAGGTAGACCGGCTTCTCGCAGGGCGCGCCCTGCTGGGCCCAGGCAACCGGCACCGCCGCCAGGGCGATTGCCAGCAGGGCTGCGGCCCGGCTGCTGCGGCTAGATGCGCTTGCCATGGTCCAGCGTCCAGACGCCGTGCGGCGAACGGCCGACGTTCACCTGGCGCACGAGCTTGTTGTTCACCAGGTCCACCACGCTGAGCTTCTTGGCCCAGCGCGAGGTGACATACAGCGTCTTGCCGTCGGCTGACACGTCCATGCAGTCGGGCCCGCCCGGCACCGGGTAGACGGCGCCGACCTTCAGCGTCGCCAGGTCGATCCGGCTGATGGTGTTGGCCACCCGGTTGCTCACGAACACGCTCTTGCCGTCGCCAGCCGAGCGGAAGGCATGGGCGCCCTTGCCGGTCGGGATCTTGCCGACCAGCTTGGGCTCGGCACCGGCCACGTCGAACACCTGCACGCCGTCGCTGCCGGTCAGGCCCACGAGCAGGGTCTTGTCGTTGTGGACGCCGAAGATGTCGGCCGGCATGGCGCCGGTGGCCACGCGCCAGCGGATGGTCTGCGTGGGCAGGTCGATGGCGATCAGCTCGTCGCTGTCCTGCATGGTCACGTAGGCGATGGTGCTGGTGTTGTCGATCCAGATGTGGCTGGGCGTCTTGCCCGACGCGATGCGCTTGGCCAGCTTCAGGTCCTTGCCGTCCCAGCGGTAGATGTCGACGTGGTTCAGGCGGTTGCCCGCGGTGACGAACCACTTCATGTCGCGCGAGAACTGCAGCTGGTAGGGATCGATGATGCCGTAGACCACGCGCTGCACTTCGGCCGTCCTGGGGTTCAGGAAAGTGAGCGAATCGCCCGCCGAATTGGCCACGATGACCGACTTTTCGTCGGGCGTCATGTAGAGGTGGTGCGGCTCCTTGCCGGTGGCGATGCGCTGCTTTTCGGTCCAGTCGACTGGACTGATCACGCTGACGCTGGCGTCCAGCGAATTGAGCACGAAGATCGGCGGGGCTTCGGGCGGTGCGGCGGCGGCGGCTTGCGCCAGCCAGACCGCGAGGCATGAGAACAGGAAGGCCGAAAAGCGGCCATTCGGTCGGGCAGGAAATCGCAAGGGAAAGGTTCCGAGAGAGAGCTGGGAATCTTAACGGCCGCGCCTTAGGACTGGCTGACCGGGAAGACGCGCTTTCTGCCCTTATTTCGGCGTTTTCGGCGGCTTGGCGGGTGCCCGCAGCGCCGCGACCTGCTCGGCCGTGAGCCAGCGCCACTGGCCGGCCGCCAGGTCGCCCGGCAGCGCCAGGTCGCCGATGCGGGAGCGGTGCAGCCCCTCGACCCGGTTGCCGACCGCCGCCAGCATGCGCTTGACCTGGTGGTACTTGCCCTCGGTCAGCGTCAGCCGCAGGTGCAGCGGGCTGTCGGATTCGCAGGCCGCCGCGCGCACCGGCTTCGGGTCGTCGTCGAGCACTACCCCGGCCAGCAGCTTCTCGATCTGGGCCGCGTCCACCGGGTGCTTGGCCGTGACTTCGTAGACCTTGGGCACATGGTGCTTGGGCGAACCCATCTTGTGGATGAACTGGCCGTCGTCCGTCATAAGCAGCAGCCCGGTGGTGTCCTGGTCGAGCCGGCCGATGGCCTGCACGCCCTGCACCGCGCCCTTGTTGGGCCGAAGCCGCAGCGGCGACGGCAGCAGCGTGTAGATGCTCGGGTAGGTCGAGGGCTTCTGCGAGCACTCGGTGCCCGCGGGCTTGTGCAGCATCAGGTAGGCCTTCTCGTGGTAGGCCCATTCGGTGCCCTGCACGGTGAACAGCAGGTCTTCGGGATCGAGGTCGGCAAAGGGGTCGGTCACGGCCGCGCCGGCAATGCTCACGTGGCCTTGCTGGACCAGGCCCGCACACACGCGGCGGGTGCCGAAGCCCTGGGAATAGAGGATGTCTTGCAGGTGCATGAAAAATGAAAAAACGGCCGTACCGACAGGGGCACGACCGCCTTCGAGTGTGCCGCAGGTTCAGTAGCCTGCCGCGAGGCCCGTGTTGCGGCGCGGGTCGTTCGCGCCGTAGAAACGGTTGGCACCCACCGGCTTGCCGCCCAGCGAAGGCGCGCCGACGATGATCGCCGCCAGATGGTTGGCCGGCTGCGGCACGCCCAGGTTGTGGCCCATGTCGGTCAGGATCTTGCGGGTGTCAGGGCTCAGGGCGAAGGTTTCGACGTTGGTCACGTCGGGCAGCCACTGCTGGTGGAAGCGCGGCGCGTCGACGGCTTCCTGCACGTTCATGCCGTAGTCGACCACGTTCAGGATGGTGTGCAGCACCGCCGTGATGATGCGGCTGCCGCCGGGCGTGCCGACCACGAACACCGGCTTGCCATCCTTGGAGACGATGGTCGGGCTCATCGAGCTCAGCGGGCGCTTGCCCGGGGCGATGGCATTGGCCTCGCCCTGCACCAGGCCGTACATGTTGGGCACGCCGACCTTGGCGGTGAAGTCGTCCATCTCGTTGTTCAGCAGCACGCCGGTCTTGTCGGCCGTGACCTTGGCGCCGAACCAGTCGTTCAGCGTGTAGGTGACCGACACCGCGTTGCCCTGCTGGTCGGTGATCGAATAGTGCGTTGTGTTGCTGCCTTCGTGCGGCGCGACGCCGGGCTTGATGTCCTTGGAGACGCCGGCCTTCTTGGGGTCGATGGCGGCGCGGATCTTCTCGGCGTAGCCCTTGTCGAGCAGGCGCTCGAGCGGGTTCTTCACGAAGTCGGGGTCGCCCAGGTAGCTGTTGCGGTCCACGTAGGCATGGCGCATGGCCTCGATCTGGTAGTGCACCGCCTCGGCCGAGCGAAAGCCCAGGTCCTTGAGCGGATAGCCTTCGAGGATGTTGAGCATCTCGCAGATGATCACGCCGCCCGAGCTCGGCGGCGGCGCCGACACCACGCGATAGCCGCGGTAGTCGCACTCGACCGGTGCGAGCTCGCGCGTCTTGTACTGGTCGAGGTCGGCCTGCGTGATGATGCCCTTGCCGGCCTGGCTCGATGCCACGATCGCCTGCCCGACCCAGCCCTTGTAGAACCCGTCGACGCCCTTGGCGCTCACGGCGCGCAGCGTCTTGGCGAGGTCCTTCTGCACCAGCTTCTGGCCGACTGCGAAGGGCTCGCCCTTGTTCAGGAAGATGGCGCCGGAAACCGGGTCCTTCTTGAAGTCGTTGGTGGAGGTGTGCAGCATGTCGATGTCGCCCTGCTCCAGCGCAAAGCCCTTCTCGGCCAGCTGGATCGAGGGAGCGATCAGATCGGCCCGCTTCATGGTGCCGTATTTCTCGCGCGCGTATTCCATGCCCGAGACCGTGCCCGGCACGCCGACGGCCAGGTGGCCGTTGGTGCTCAAGCCCTTGATGACGTTGCCGTCCTTGTCGAGGTACATGTTGGCGGTGGCGGCCAGCGGGGCCTTCTCGCGGAAGTCGAGGAACGTCTTGCGGCCATCGGCCAGCTGCACGGTCATGAAGCCGCCGCCGCCCAGGTTGCCGGCCGCCGGATAGACCACCGCCAGCGCATAGCCCACGGCCACCGCCGCATCGACCGCGTTGCCGCCGCGCCGGAGCACGTCGACGCCGACCTTGGTGGCCAGGTGCTGCGCGCTCACGACCATGCCGTGCTCGGCCGCGACCGGCGCCTGCGACGCGGCATTCGAGGCGCTTGCGCCCGCGAGCAGGAGCGCAGCCGCCACGGCGGTGCGCAAGTTCGGAGTCCAGTGGAGGTTCTGCATGGGTGAATTTCCTCTTTTGAGTTCGATGGGAACGGTAACGGTCACGCGACGAGCAGCGCCTTGCGCCGCAAGGCGGCCAGGCCAAGCACCACCTGCTGCCGTGCGAATTCCTTCAGGACCGATGGATCGGTCAGCGGCTGGTCGTTCTGGATGAAGCGCAGGCGCCCGGCGCCCACTTCGTCCGCCAGGTGGTCGGCCAGCATGCCGTGCGAATGCGCGCCGTCGAGCAGCGGCAGCAGGCAGCGCTCGAGCGCTGAAAGCCCCACGAGTTCGTGCCACTGGTTGCAGGCGTTCGCCGCGCTCCCGGCCGACAGCGCCAGGCCGGGCGCACTGCGCACCGACGGCAGCGCCCGCGGCAAGGCAGAGACCTCCGCGGCGGCGTGCACGGGCGCGCGCCGCACGCGCACAGCGCCGAGGATCACCAGTTCCTCGAGCATCGACAACACCACGGGCTCGACCGACGAACGCGGCTCGCCCAGCAGCGCGAGTACCGCGGCCACCAGCCCCTCGAACGGCACGCTGGCGGGGTAGCGCGCATCGAGCACCTGCGCCAGGGCCTTGTGCACCGGCAGCCGCAGCGTCACCGTCAGGTTGCGCAGCGCATTGCATGGCTGCTCGCGCACATCGAGCGTGAGCGCGCTGCCGTCTGCGGCGGCAAACACGCCGGCAAACTCGAAGCCGCGAATGCGGGCCGGGTCGAGCCGGTAGCGGATGTCCCCGGCGCGGCCCTGCTTCACCAGCAGCGTCTGGCGGAAGGTGCGGTTCACGAGGAAGTCGAGGTACTGCTCCATCAGGATCTGGCTGCCGCCGCACTCGCGCAGCAGCGGCTCGCGGACCTTCTCGCCGTAGTTCTGGACGAACATCGTCGACGGCTCGGCCTCTGCCAGGTAGCCGAGGCCATTCGCCTCGGCGCGCGCCGCGAATTCCTTGAAGTAGCACGGTGCGTTGCAGGGCTCGAGGAACTCGTGCAGCAGGTAGGAGCCGTTGGCCCCGCGCACGATCGGCATGGTTTCCTCGAGCGTCTTGCCGAGCACGCTGCCGGGACGCGCCGACTGCTCGAGGAATTCGAGCATGCCGCGCGCATAGGACAGCTTTTCCTCCGGCGTGTCGCGCGGGCCGCCGCGCAGGATCATCGCGTCGCGCACGATCTCCCTCGCCTTCCAGCCGGGGTAGACGTTGTAGCTGACATAGGCAACGCCATTGGGCGCCAGATTCTCCGAACACACGCGCAGGATCGCGTCCTGCACCGGGCCCGGCACCCAGCTGTAGACGCCGTGGCAGATGATGTAGTCGAACTGGCCGAACGATGCATCGATCTCCGCCAGATTGAACGCCCGCAGCTCCACATTCGACAGTCCGGCACGCGCGATGGCCTCGCGGCCCTGCTCGACCTGCACCGTCGACAGATCGAGTCCCAGGGCGCTGGCTTCGGGGTGGCGCGCCGCAAACGGAATCAGGTTGCCGCCGGCCGCGCAGCCGAGTTCCAGCACGCGCGCGGTCGACGGGGCCGGTGCCTCAAGGCCGAACAGAAAGGCAATGGCCTCCAGGTGCTCGACGGCAGTTTGCGGGAACGGGTGCGATTCGTAGGGCACCGCGTCGTAGTAGCTCGTGAGCGTGGAAGTCAGTGAATCGGGCACGGCGTCCTTTGGAATCGAGGCCGGCCGCAGCACCCTTTGCCAGGGAAACAGCGGCCATGGTGTGTCGGTTCCCGCTGACTATAGCCTCGCGCCGGGCAAAAAAAAGCCAACCGGTCGAAGGTTGGCTTTTTGCGGTGGATGGTGGAGCTGGGGGGATTTGAACCCCCGTCCGCAAGCCTTCATCGCGCAGTTCTACATGTTTAGTGATCTGATTTGAGTCTCGCTTCCGGAGTCGCGCAGTCACACGCTAAACCGGACGCCAGCACCCTATTTTCTCACCCCGACCCAAGGTACCCGGATCGAAGCCAGCCCATGTAATTATCCTTGCAGCCGGGAGGTCAGGATTGCTCCAGACCCCCTTGCCCAGCCCATCGGCCAACTGTTGCAAGGCTCACTGGCAATTAAGCAGCGAGTGCGAAACGTTCGTCGTTTGCAGTTAGTTTGTTTGAATCTGTTTTACGAGCGCATTCAGCTCGACATGCCCCGCTGCGACTCCGAACCCACGTCGAAACCAGTGCAGCCCCAAGCACAGCATTTTAGGCCGGGTTGAGGAATTGCAAGAGCTCCAGGGGCGAAGTAATTGCGGCATCGGCCTCCCAGAGCGTGGCGTCCGCCTGGGGCCCCATGTAACCATAGGTAGCCGCAATGGTTCGCATGCCTGCGGCCCGGCCCGCGATGATGTCGCGTTCGTCGTCTCCCACGTAGATGCAGGCGCTGGACGGAATTCCAAGCCGGCGTGCCGCTTCATGCAGGGGCTCGGGGTGCGGCTTGGAGAACGGCGTGGTGTCGCCGCTCACGATGGCGCCCGCGCTGCCGAAAAGCGGAATGGCGTGCGTCAGCGGATCGGTGAAGCGCGCCGACTTGTTGGTGACGACGCCCCAGGCCAGGCCGCGCGCGCGGATGGCTTCGATGAGCGGCTGCACCCCGTCGAACACCTGCGTGTTGAGCAGCATGCGGTTTTCGTAGGCAACGAAGAACTCTTCCCTCAACGCAGGAAATTCCGGCGACTCGGGCGTGATGCCGAAAGCCACGCCGAGCATGCCCCGGGCGCCGGCTCCCGCCATGAACCGGTAGCGCTCCAGCGGGTACGACTCGAGCCCGCGATCCGTGCGCATCTTGTCGGCCGCGGCGCCGAGATCGGGCGCGCTGTCTATCAGCGTGCCGTCCAGATCGAACAGCACGGCCTGGATTGCCGTGGCCGTCACGTCTGCGAGCCCGGCAAGGCCGGCTTCTGCGTGGCGAACATGTAGTTGACGCTGGTGTCGGCGCTGAGCCAGTAACGCCGCGTCAGCGGGTTGTGTTCCATGCCGCGCGTATGCCGCAGGTCGAGGCCTGCCGCGCGGCAGTGGGCCGCCAGTTCGCTAGGGCGCAGCAGCTTCGCGTATTCGTGCGTGCCCCGGGGCAGCATGCCCAGGACGTATTCGGCGCCGACGATCGCAAGCATGAACGACTTCAGGTTGCGGTTGATGGTGGAAAAGAACACCCAGCCGCCCGGCTTGACGAGCGTGGCACAGGCCTGGACGATCGAAGCGGGCTCGGGTACGTGCTCCAGCATTTCCATGCAGGTGACGACGTCGAAACTGCCGGGCTGCTCCGCAGCCAGCGCCTCGGCGCTGACTTCCCGGTACTTGACGCCCTGGGTGCCGGCTTCGAGCGCATGCAGGCGCGCCACCTTGAGCGCCTTGCTCGCCAGGTCGATGCCGAGCACGTCCGCGCCCTTTCGGGCCATCGAATCGGCCAGAACGCCGCCGCCGCAACCGATATCGAGCACCCGGCGCTGCGAAATCGGCGCAATACCGTCAATCCATTCCAGTCGCAATGGATTGATTTCATGGAGCGGGCGGAATTCGCTGTCCAAATC
Organism: Variovorax sp. V116; assembly: GCF_041154435.1. Classification (NCBI taxonomy): domain Bacteria; kingdom Pseudomonadati; phylum Pseudomonadota; class Betaproteobacteria; order Burkholderiales; family Comamonadaceae; genus Variovorax; species Variovorax sp. V116. Next base: position 1,778,532 of record NZ_AP028661.1, on the reverse strand, counting down.
CCACCAGCGGTGGGCAAGCTCCGAAAACTTGGCGAGTTCCGCCGGGTCGGCATTCACATGATCTGTCATGCCGTGATTATGAAACGGAGAATGCGCCGTCGGACATCGAGGCGCACTTGACACCGGCCGGATGGAATTCGGCAGGCATAAAAAAACCCCGCCGAGGCGGGGTTTTCTTTTAGCGATTCAATCGAATCACTTGGTGGCGCGGGTGCCAACCACTTCGATTTCCACGCGACGGTTCTTGGCGCGGCCTTCCTTGGTGCGGTTGTCCGCAACAGGCTGCTTCTCGCCCTTGCCTTCGGTGTAGACGCGGTTGCGTTCGATGCCCTTCGAGACCAGGAAGGCCTTGACGGCTTCGGCGCGGCGCACCGACAGACGCTGGTTGTAGGCGTCCGAACCGATCGAGTCGGTGTGGCCCACGGCGATGATCACTTCGAGGTTGACGTCGCGGATCTTCGAAACCAGGTCGGTCAGCTTGGCGCGACCTTCAGGCTTGAGAACCGACTTGTCGAAGTCGAAGAATGCGTCGGCAGCGAAGGTGACCTTCGAGGCAGCCACGGCCGGCGGTGCGACAGCGGCAGGCGGCGTCACAGCGGCAGGAGGCGTCGCGGCGGGAGCCGGAACCAGAGCACCGTCGCAACCGGCGGCGGCAGTAGCCGGCGTCCAGTTGGCATCACGCCAGCACAGTTCGTTCGTGCCGTTCTTCCAAACCAGTTCGCCGGTGCCGTTTTGCCAGTTGTCGATCGTAGGACCGCCGTCCGCAGCGGTGACACGGGTCTGCGCGCCGGCGGCAGTGGCGAGCGCAGCGACTGCAAACATCATCGCCACTTTATTCAGTTTCTTCATGGTTCTCCTCTTGGGGAAAAAGCCGCAGCCGCGCTGCGAATCAAGGACGCTTTAAGTGACCACCACCCAAAACGTTGAGGCGATTGTGCCATAGGGTCTTTGGCAAACAGGCCGCTGGACACCCCGGAAGCGTAGGACGGAGGCGGAATAGCGGCCTTGTGTTGCGGCGGTGCGACACCCCTCACAGCGTAAAATTTCGCCTTCCTGCCGCCAGCCTCTTGCTCAATGACCTCCTTCGCCAAAGAAACCCTGCCCATCAGTCTCGAAGAGGAAATGCGCAGCAGCTATCTCGATTACGCCATGAGCGTGATCGTGGGCCGGGCGCTTCCCGATGCGCGCGACGGCCTCAAGCCCGTGCACCGGCGCGTGCTGTATGCCATGCACGAGCTCAACAACGACTGGAACCGGGCGTACAAGAAGTCCGCCCGCATCGTGGGCGACGTGATCGGCAAGTACCACCCGCACGGCGACCAGTCGGTCTACGACACCATCGTGCGGCTGGCGCAGGACTTTTCCATGCGCCATATGCTGGTCGACGGCCAAGGCAACTTCGGGTCGGTCGACGGCGACAACGCGGCTGCAATGCGGTATACGGAAATCCGCCTCGCCAAAATTGCGCACGAAATGCTGGCCGATATCGACAAGGAAACTGTCGATTTCCAGGACAATTACGACGGCTCCGAAAAAGAACCAAAGGTCCTTCCGAGCAAACTGCCGAATTTGCTGGTGAATGGTTCCGGCGGTATTGCGGTGGGCATGGCCACCAATATTCCGCCGCACAATCTCAATGAGGTGGTGGACGCCTGCCTGCATCTGCTGCGCAATCCGCAGGCCACCATCGACGAGCTGATGGAAATCGTGCCGGCGCCTGACTTCCCCACCGCCGGCATCATCTACGGCATCAATGGCGTGCGCGACGGCTACCGCACCGGCCGCGGCAAGGTCGTGATGCGCGCCAAGTGCCACTTCGAGGACATCGACCGCGGCCAGCGCCAGGCGATCATCGTCGACGAGCTCCCCTACCAGGTCAACAAGAAGACGCTGCAGGAGCGCATGGCCGAGCTGGTGCACGAAAAGAAGATCGAAGGCATCAGCCACATCCAGGACGAGTCCGACAAGTCGGGCATGCGCCTGGTGATCGAGCTCAAGCGCGGCGAAGTGCCCGAGGTGGTGCTCAACAACCTGTACAAGCAAACCCAGCTGCAGGACACCTTCGGCATCAACATGGTGGCACTGGTCGACGGCCAGCCCAAGCTGTGCAACCTGAAGGACCTGATCGAGGTCTTCCTGCAGCACCGCCGCGAAGTGGTCACGCGCCGCACCGTCTTCACGCTGCGCAAGGCGCGCGAACGCGGCCACGTGCTCGAAGGCCTGGCGGTGGCCCTGGCCAACATCGACGAATTCATCCGCATCATCCGCGAGTCGCCCACTCCGCCGGTCGCCAAGGCCGAGCTCATGACCCGCAGCTGGGACAGCAAGCTGGTGCGCGAGATGCTGACGCGCTCGCGCGCAGACGGCGGCGTGGTCAATGCCGACGACTACCGCCCCGAGGGCCTGGAGCGCGAGTTCGGCATGGGCTCGGACGGCCTCTACCGCCTGTCGGAAACCCAGGCCCAGGAAATCCTGCAGATGCGCCTGCAGCGCCTGACCGGCCTCGAGCAGGACAAGATCGTTGCCGAGTACAAGGAGGTCATGGCCGAGATCGACGACCTGCTCGACATCCTGGCCAAGCCGGAGCGCGTCTCGGTCATCATTGGCGAGGAACTCGGCACCATCAAGCAGGAGTTCGGCCAGTCCAAGCTCGGCGCGCGCCGCAGCCTGGTGGAGCACAGCGCCTACGACCTCTCGACCGAAGACCTGATCACGCCCACCGACATGGTGGTCACGCTTTCGCACAGCGGCTACATCAAGAGCCAGCCGCTGAACGAATACCGCGCGCAAAAGCGCGGCGGGCGCGGCAAGCAGGCCACCGTCACCAAGGAAGACGACTGGATCGACCAGCTCTTCATCGCCAACACGCACGACTACATCCTGTGCTTCTCCAACCGCGGCCGGCTGTACTGGCTCAAGGTGTGGGAAGTGCCGGCGGGCTCGCGCGGCTCGCGCGGGCGCCCCATCGTCAACATGTTCCCGCTGCAGGAAGGCGAGAAGATCAACGTGGCGCTCGCGCTGACCGGCGAGAAGCGCAACTTCCCGGCCGACCAGTACGTGTTCATGGCCACCTCCATGGGCACGGTCAAGAAGACCACGCTCGACGAATTCAGCAACCCGCGCAAGGGCGGCATCATCGCCGTGAACCTCGACGAGGGCGACTACCTCATCGGCGCGGCACTGACCGACGGCAAGCACGACGTGATGCTGTTCAGCGACGGCGGCAAGGCCGTGCGCTTCGACGAGGAAGACGTGCGACCGCTCGGCCGCAATGCACGCGGCGTGCGCGGCATGTCGCTCGATCCGGGACAGGGCGTGATCGCCATGCTGGTGGCCGAGGACGAGCAGCAAAGCGTGCTCACCGCCACCGAAAATGGTTACGGAAAGCGCACAAGCATTACCGAGTACACGCGCCATGGCCGCGGAACCAAAGGCATGATTGCGATTCAACAGAGTGAGCGCAACGGCAAGGTCGTTGCCGCCACCCTCGTGCATGCGGACGATGAGATCATGCTCATCACCGACAAGGGCGTGCTCGTGCGCACCCGGGTAGCCGAGATTCGTGAACTGGGTCGCGCAACGCAAGGCGTTACGCTGATCGGGCTCGACGAAGGCGCCAAACTCAGCGGGCTACAACGTATCGTCGAAAACGACGCCAACGGCGAGAGTGAGCCTGGCGCAGACGATACTTCCTCATCTTCAACGGAGAATCCTCAGTGAAAAAATTCAAGCTCGCACTTCTGACCGTCGCCCTGGCCGGCAGCTCCATGGCCGCCATGGCGCAGGACAAGGCTGCGCTCATCAAGCAATTCATCGACGTGCAGCGCCCCGGCATCGAATCGCTGGCCCGCGGCCTGGTCGAGCAATCGAGCGCCCCCATCGCGCAAGCCGGCTCGCAGTACCTGCAGACGCAAGTGCCCGAAGCCAAGCGCGAATCGGCCGCCAAGGCTGCCGACGCCGAACTCAAGAAGTACTTCGACGAGGCCTACCCGATCGTGCGCGACAAGGCCGTGCAACTGGCCCCCGGCGCCCTGACCCCGCTGCTCGAGCAGAACTTCAGCGAAGAAGAACTCAAGCAGCTGCTGGCCTGGATCAACTCGCCGCTCAGCAAGAAGTACCAGGACCTCAATCCGAAGATGCAGACCGCGCTGACCGAAAAGCTCGTGAACGACACGCGCGCCACCATCGAGCCGAAGATGCGCGCGCTGGACGAGAACGTGGCCAAGGCATTGGGTGCACCGACCGGCGGCTCGCAGCAAGGCGCCGCCCCCGCCAAGGCACCGGCCAAGGCTCCCGCCAAGAAGTGACGTGACCCAGCAGCAGCACCAGCCGGCCGGCACGCGCCCGTACAACTTTTCCGCCGGCCCGGCCGCCATGCCGGAGGCGGTGCTGCAACGCGCCGCCGCCGAAATGCTCGACTGGCAGGGCAGCGGAATGAGCGTGATGGAAATGAGCCATCGCGGCAAGGAATTCGGCGCGATCTGCACCCAGGCCGAAGCCGACATCCGCACGCTGCTGGCCGTGCCGGAGCACTTCCACATCCTCTTCATGCAGGGTGGCGGCCTCGGCGAGAACGCCATCGTGCCGATGAACCTGTCGCGCGGCACCGCCGCCGACTTCGTCATCACCGGCAGCTGGAGCATCAAGTCGCAGAAGGAAGCGCAGCGCTACTGCACGGCGAACATCGCCGCGAGCAACGCCGGCGACCATCACACGCGGCTGCCCGACCCTTCGACCTGGCAGCTCAGCAAGAACGCCTCGTACGTGCACCTGTGCACCAACGAAACCATCAACGGCATCGAGTTCCAGCAGCTACCCGACCTCGCGGCCCTTGGCAGCGATGCGCCGCTGGTCATCGACTTTTCGTCGCACGTGGCCTCGCGCAGCGTCGACTGGCGCCGTGTCGGCCTTGCCTTCGGCGGCGCCCAGAAGAACCTCGGACCGGCCGGGCTCACCCTGGTGATCGTGCGCGACGACCTGCTCGGGCATGCACTCGAGATCTGCCCGAGCGCGTTCAACTACAAGATCGTGGCCGACAACAAGTCCATGTACAACACCCCGCCGACCTGGGGCATCTACATGGCGGGGCTGACGTTCCAGTGGCTGCTGCAGCAGACCGAAGGCACGCTCACCGGGGTGGCCGCCATGGAGCAGCGCAACATCGCCAAGGCCAGGCTGCTGTACGACTTCATCGACGCCTCCCCGTTCTACGTCAACAAGATCGACCCGGGTTGCCGTTCGCGCATGAACGTGCCGTTCTTCCTGGCGGACGAGAGCCGCAACGACGCCTTCCTGGCCGGTGCGCGCGAGGCCGGCCTGCTGCAGCTCAAGGGCCACAAGTCGGTCGGCGGGATGCGCGCGAGCATCTACAACGCCATGCCGCTGGAAGGCGTACAGGCACTTGTGAGCTACATGCGAGAATTCGAGCGATCGCATGCCTAGGCGCATGCCCAGCTGCTCGCACCGATGACCGCCTCCGCTCCAACACCGCCCTCCTCTCCCGACAACTCCGAAAGCCTTGCCGATCTGCGCGTGCAGATCGACTCGCTCGACCAGCAACTGCTCGGCCTGCTCAATGAGCGGGCCCACGTGGCAGAGCTGGTGGGCGAGGTCAAGAAGCGCGAAGGCACCCCGTATTTCCGCCCCGACCGCGTGGCCCAGGTCATCGAGAAGATGCAAAAGAGCAATGCGGGCCCGCTCAAGGACCTGCATGTGGCCGCCATCTGGCGCGAAATCATGTCGGCCTGCCTGGCGCTCGAATCGCCGCAGCGCGTCGCCGTGCTCGGTCCCGAGGGCACCTTCTGCGAGCAGGCGGCCATCGAATACTTCGGCGGCGCGGCCGACCTGATCTACTGCGCCAGCTTCGACGAGGTGTTCCACGCCACGGCGGCCGGCAGCGCCCAGTACGGCGTGGTGGGCGTCGAAAACTCGACCGAAGGCGTGGTCACGCGCTCGCTCGACCTGTTCCTGCATTCGCCGACCCACGTGGTGGGCGAAGTCAGCCTGCTGGTGCGCCACCATCTGCTGCGCAGCAGCAACTCGCTCGAGGGCATCGAGGCCGTGCTGGCCCACCCGCAGGCGCTGGCGCAGTGCCAGACCTGGCTGTCGAAGCACCTGCCCAATGCCGAGCGGCGTGCCGTTTCGAGCAACGCCGAAGGCGCGCGGCTCGCGGCCACCAACCCGGCCTGGGCCGCGCTGGCCGGCGAACGCGCCGCCACCCGCTTCGGCCTGCACATCGTGGCGCATGCAATCCAGGACGATTCGTACAACCGCACGCGCTTCTCCGTGATCTGCCTGCCGCAGACGCTGGCCATGCCGCCGGCCTCGGGGCGCGACTGCACGAGCCTGATCGTCTCCGTGCCCAACCGTCCCGGCGCCGTGCACGACCTGCTGGTGCCGCTGAAGGTCAACAATGTGTCCATGACCCGGTTCGAGTCGCGCCCGGCGCGCACCGGCCAGTGGGAGTACTACTTCTACATCGACCTGGACGGCCATCCCTCGCAGCCCAACGTGGCTGCCGCGCTGGCCGAACTGCGCGGCCTCTGCGCGTTCTACAAGGTGCTGGGCGCCTATCCCGTCAAAGCCTGAGCCGGACAAGCACCATGTTCGAGCAATTGGGATTGATCGGCTGCGGCCTCATGGGCGGCTCCTTTGCGCTCGCGCTCAAGCGCGCGAAGCTCGTGAAACGCGTGGTCGGCTACAGCAAGTCGCCCTCCACCACCGAGCGGGCGCGCCAGCTCGGCGTGATCGACGTGGCGGCGCCTTCCGCGCTGCTGGCGGTCTCGGGCTCCGACCTCGTGCTGCTGGCGGTGCCGGTGGCGGCCTCGGAAGCCACCTTCAAGGCCATCCGCCATGGCATTTCGAGCGACACCCTCGTGATGGACGTGGGTTCGACCAAGGGCGACGTGATCGAAGCCGCGCGCAACGGCCTGCAGGACCAGTTCGCCCACTTCGTTCCGGCCCACCCGATCGCCGGCAAGGAGGTGTCGGGCATCGAGCACGCCGAGGCTTCGCTCTACGCCGGCCGCAAGGTCGTGCTGACGCCCGTCAAGGCCACGCTGCGCTCGAACGTGCAGCGCGCCTCGCAGATCTGGAGCGGCATCGGCGCCCACGTCGTCACCATGACGCACGAGGAGCACGACAGCGCCTTCGCGGCCGTGAGCCACCTGCCGCACCTGCTGGCCTTTGCCTATCTCAACGCGCTGATCGCGCAGCCGCAGGGCGACGATTTCCTGCGCCTTGCAGGGCCAGGCTTTCGCGATTTTTCGCGCATTGCGGCCAGCGATCCGGTCATGTGGCGCGACGTGCTGCTCGCCAACCGCGAGCAGGTGCTGCTGCAATCGCAGGCCTTGCGCAAGTCGCTCTGCGATCTGGAGGCGCTGATCACGGCCGGCGATGCCCAGGCGCTCGAGCACTCGATCGCCGCCGCCAGCAAGGCCCGCGCCGCCTGGCAGCCCAACACCGACGCGCCCCAGGACTCCTGACATGTTCTCGACGGCATTCCTCGACATTCCTGCGCTGGCCGGGGCATCGGGCACCGTGCGGCTGCCGGGCTCCAAGAGCATTTCGAACCGCGTGCTGCTGCTGGCCGCGCTGGCGAGCGGAACCACCACGGTCCACGACCTGCTCGATTCCGACGACACCCGCGTGATGCTGGATGCGCTGCGCGCGCTCGGCTGCGGCATCGATGCGGCCGGCAGCACGCTGCGCATCACCGGCATCGGCGGCCAGCTGAAGCCAGGCGGGCCGATGCTGCCGCTTTTCCTCGGCAACGCCGGCACCGCGATGCGTCCGCTGACCGCCGCGCTGTCGCTGCTCGGCGGCGAATTCGAATTGAGCGGCGTGCCGCGCATGCACGAGCGGCCGATCGGCGACCTGGTCGATGCGCTGACCCAGCTCGGCTGCCGCATCGACTACCTGGGCAACCCCGGCTACCCGCCGCTGCGCATCCGCCCGGTCGATCACGGCGCGCTGGTGCTGGATGCGCCGATCCGCGTGCGCGGCGATGTCTCGAGCCAGTTCCTGACCGCGCTGCTCCTCGCGCTGCCTCTCGCCGCCCGCAAGGACATCGTGATCGAGGTAGTCGGCGAGCTGATCTCCAAGCCCTACATCGAGATCACGCTCAACCTGCTGGCGCGCTTCGGCATTGCCGTGCAGCGCGAGGGCTGGGAGCGCTTCACCATCCCCGCGGGCAGCCGCTACAGCTCGCCGGGCGACATCCACGTCGAGGCCGACGCTTCCTCTGCCAGCTATTTCATCGCGCTCGGCGCCATTGCCACGGGTGCTTCCGGCCAGGACAGCATCCGGATCGAAGGCGTGGGCGCCGATTCGATCCAGGGCGACATCCGCTTCATCGAGGCGGCGCGGCAAATGGGCGCGCAGGTCGACAGCGGGCCGAACTGGCTCGACGTGCGCCGCGGCGCCTGGCCGCTCAAGGCCATCGACCTGGACGCCAACCACATCCCCGATGCCGCGATGACGCTGGCCGTGATGGCGCTCTATGCCGACGGCCCCAGCACCCTGCGCAACATCGCCAGCTGGCGGGTCAAGGAAACCGACCGCATCGACGCCATGGCCAACGAACTCCGGAAGCTCGGCGCCACTGTCGACTCCGGCCCCGATTTCATCCGGGTCCATCCGCTGGAGCGCCCGGGCTGGCAGGCGGCAAGCATCCGCACCTACGACGACCACCGCGTGGCCATGTGCTTTTCGCTCGCGGCCTTCAATCCGGCGGGCTTGCCGGTGCGCATCCTGGAGCCGCACTGCGTCGCCAAGACCTTCCCGGACTATTTCGAGACGCTGTTCTCGGTGGCCCAGGCGCCCGAGGTGCCGGTGATCTGCATCGACGGCCCCACCGCCTCGGGCAAGGGCACGCTCGCGGCCGAGGTGGCGCGCCTGCTGGGTTACCACTACCTCGATTCAGGTTCGCTCTACCGCGTGACCGGCCTGGCCATGCGGCGCGCCGGGCTCGGCGCCGAACCGCAGCACGAGGCGCAGATCGCCGCCCTGGCGGCCGCCCTGCCACTGCATTTCACCGAGGGCAAGGTGCTGCTGGGCGGCGAGGACGTGAGCGACGAAATCCGCACCGAAGCCGCCGGCATGGATGCCTCCCGCGTCTCCACGCTTCCCGCGGTGCGCGCAGCGCTCCTGGCCCTGCAGCAGCGCTTTCGGCAGCTCCCGGGGCTGGTCGCCGACGGCCGCGACATGGGCACCGTGATCTTCCCCGACGCGGCGCTCAAGGTCTTTCTCACGGCCAGCGCCGCCCAGAGGGCCGAACGCCGGCATAAGCAGTTGATTTCAAAGGGTATTTCAACTACACTTGACAGTCTTCGCTCCGACTTGGAAGCGCGCGACGCCCGGGACTCGTCCCGCAGCGTCGCTCCGCTCAAGCCGGCGCAGGATGCCCGCCACCTCGACAACTCCCAGCTGTCCATCGAGCAATCGATCGACCAGGTGCTGAACTGGTGGCAGGAAAAACAGCCGTTCAAGCCCGCTTGAGCGGTTGAAAGCCACAGCCCTCCAGGCCCGCCTGAAGGGCTCGCGCCAACCGGATTCCGGGGCAGCGCATACCGCTCCAGCAGGCTCTTCTCGCGCGACAGCGCACCGGCCTGCTGGTTGTTCAACCAACCGGGCACCTGCCCACAAAACCGCCGTCTCCAGACTCACAGCAGCCGCACGCAATTTCGCATGAGCGCCTGCCAACCCTGCCTGACGGAAGGAACCATAAATGTCTGAATCTTTTGCCGACCTATTCGAAGAGTCCCTGAAGCGTTCCGAAATGCGCACCGGCGAGGTCATCACGGCCGAAGTCGTGCGCGTCGAACACAACCACGTGGTGGTCAACGCCGGCCTCAAGTCCGAAGCGTATGTGCCGATCGAGGAGTTCAAGAACGACAAGGGCGAACTCGAAGTCCAGGCCGGCGATTTCGTTTCCGTTGCCATCGGCAGCGTTGAAAACGGCTACGGCGACACCATCCTCTCTCGCGACACCGCCAAGCGCCTCGCTTCGTGGCTCGCCCTGGAGAAGGCCCTGGAATCGGGCGACTTCGTCACCGGCACCACCAGCGGCAAGGTCAAGGGCGGCCTCACGGTGCTCGTCAACGGCATCCGCGCCTTCCTGCCGGGCTCGTTGATCGACACGCGTCCGATCAAGGACCTGACGCCGTACGAGAACAAGACCCTCGAATTCAAGGTCATCAAGCTCGACCGCAAGCGCAACAACGTCGTGCTGTCGCGCCGTGCCGTGGTCGAAGCCAGCATGGGCGAAGAGCGCGCCAAGCTGATGGAAACCCTGAAGGAAGGCGCTGTTGTCCGCGGCGTGGTCAAGAACATCACCGAATACGGTGCGTTCGTGGACCTCGGCGGCATCGACGGCCTGCTGCACATCACCGACATGGCATGGCGCCGTGTCCGCCACCCGAGCGAAGTCGTTCAGGCCGGCCAGGAAATCACCGCCAAGATCCTCAAGTTCGACACCGAGAAGAACCGTGTCTCGCTGGGTCTGAAGCAAATGGGCGACGATCCGTGGATGGGCGTTTCGCGCCGCTACCCGCAATCGACCCGCCTGTTCGGCAAGGTCACGAACATTGCCGACTACGGCGCGTTCGTCGAACTCGAACCCGGCATCGAAGGCCTGGTGCACGTCTCCGAAATGGACTGGACCAACAAGAACATCGCTCCGAACAAGATCGTCTCGCTGGGCGACGAAGTCGAAGTCATGGTCCTCGAAATCGACGAAGACAAGCGCCGCATCAGCCTGGGCATGAAGCAGTGCAAGGCCAACCCGTGGCAAGAGTTCGCGCAGAACACCAAGCGCGGCGACCGCGTCAAGGGCCCGATCAAGTCGATCACCGACTTCGGCGTGTTCGTGGGCCTGGCTGCCGGCATCGACGGCCTGGTGCACCTGTCTGACCTCTCGTGGAACGAAGCCGGCGAAACCGCCGTTCGCAACTACAAGAAGGGCCAGGAAGTCGAAGCGATCGTGCTGGCCGTCGACGTCGACCGCGAGCGCATCAGCCTGGGCATCAAGCAGCTCGACAGCGACCCGTTCACCACCTTCACCACGGTGAACGACAAGGGCCAGATCGTGACCGGCAAGGTCAAGACCGTGGACGCCCGCGGCGCTGAGATCGACCTCGGCGAAGACATCATCGGCTACCTGCGTGCTTCGGAAATCTCGCGCGACCGCGTCGAAGATGCCCGCAACGTGCTGAAGGAAGGCGACGAAGTCACCGCCATCGTCGTGAACGTGGATCGCAAGACCCGCAACATCCAGCTGTCCATCAAGCAGAAGGACATGGTCGACGAACAAGGCGCCATGGCCAACCTGAGCCAGCAGTCGGCACGCGAAAACGCGGGCACGACGAGCCTGGGCGCCCTGCTGCGCGCCAAGCTCGACAACAACGACAGCAAGTAAGCTGCCCCCGAAGACAGAGCAGGCCCTGGGGCCGCTCTGTCTTTTTTTTCGTCCACGTTTTTGTTTGGCCTATGACCCGCTCTGACCTCGTCGAAGAACTCGCAGCGCGCTTCGCGCAGCTGACGCACCGCGATGCCGAATACGCCGTCAAGACCATCCTGGACGCGATGAGCGACGCGCTGGTGCGCGGGCACCGCATCGAGATCCGCGGCTTCGGCAGCTTCTCGGTCACCCGGCGTCCGCCGCGCATCGGCCGCAACCCGCGTTCGGGCGAGAGCGTTCAGATCCCCGAAAAGCGGGTGCCTCATTTCAAGCCGGGCAAGGCATTGCGCGAGGCCGTCGACGCCAAGACCGCCGAGCTCGACGCCAAGGGCCGCAAGGCCTGATCGCATGGATGCAAACGTAGAATGCTCCCGGCAACGGGAACAGCTATGAAATACCTCCTGTGGCTGCTCAAGGCAGCCATTTTTTTTACGCTTTTTGCTTTCGCGCTGAACAACCAGCACGACGCGACCGTCTATTTCTTCTTCGGCACGCATTGGCGTGCGCCCCTGGTGCTCGTCGTGCTCGCGGCTTTCGCCGGCGGCCTCGTGGTGGGTGCGCTCGGCATGCTGCCCGGATGGTGGAAGCACCGTGCGGCGGCGGCGCAGGTTCCGGCCGCGCGCGGCGACGAAGCCGCGGCGCCTGCACCATCCACGCCTGCTCCGGCAGCGGCGCCGCCGTCCATTTCCGCCACCGACCTGCCCACCGTACGCCAACATGGACTTTGATCCCAGCTGGCTGCTGATCAGCCTGCCCGTCGCCTTTGTGCTGGGCTGGCTCGCCTCGCGCTTCGACATCCGGCAGCTCAAGCTCGAGAACCGGCAAGCCCCCAAGGCGTATTTCCGCGGCCTCAACTTTCTTCTCAACGAACAGCAGGACCAGGCCATCGACGCCTTCATCGAGGCCGTGCAGAACGACCCCGACACGCAGGAGCTGCACTTCGCGCTCGGCAACCTGTTTCGCCGGCGCGGCGAATACCAGCGTGCGGTGCGCGTGCACGAGCATCTGCTGGGGCGCGGCGACCTGAGCCGCAGCGACCGCGAGCGCGCCCAGCACGCGCTGGCACAGGATTTCCTGCGCGCCGGGCTGCTCGACCGCGCCGAAGCCGCGCTGCAAAAACTCGAAGGCACACGCTACGAGAACGAGGCGCGGCTTTCGCTCCTGGCCATCTACGAACGATCGCGCGAATGGGCCCAGGCCGCCGCCGTGGCACAGAAGCTCGACGAATCCGACCAGGCCAGCTACAGCACGCGCCGAGCCCACCACCTTTGCGAGCAGGCCTCCGAGCAGGTGGCGGCCGGCGACCTGGCCGCGGCCGGCCGGCTGCTCTCCGAAGCGGTGGCGCTGGCCCCGCAGGCGCCCCGCCCCGCCATCGACTCCGCCACGCTGCAACTGCGCAATGGCGACGGCGCCAAGGCCTTCGATACCCTCGTCGCGCTGAGCGACACCGCGCCGCTCGCCCTGCCGCTGTATGCCGCCGCGCTGCAGCAGGCCGCGGTCGCCGCCCACCGCGAGGGCGAAGCACTCGCGCTGCTGCAGCGGCACTATGCCGATTCGCCCTCGATCGACGTGCTCGAAGCGCTGATCGCGCTCGGCGGCTCGCCGACCAGCGCGATTCCGGCGGCCAACGGCCAGCCGCTCGCTCCGCGCGACGGCTACATCGCACACCTCGCCCAGCAGCCCTCGCTGGTGGCCGCCTCGCGCTGGCTGGCCGGCGAGCGCTTCGAGCACGAGCAGTTCCACCCGCAGGTGCAGCGCGCGCTCGACCAGGCCACCCGGCCGCTGATGCGCTACCGCTGCGCTGCATGCGGCTTCGAGGCGCACCAGCACTTCTGGCACTGCCCCGGTTGCCAGGCCTGGGACAGCTATCCGCCGCGGCGCGTCGAGGAGCTCTGAGCCACATTCCGAACACGTTTCGGAACAATGGTGAACGCGCTCTCCGCAGGGCGCGAGGCCGTCAACCCGCCCTACCCTGAACCGTTGAACGCGAGCCGGCACCTTCTGCCGGCGAACTGTCATCTCAACAAATCAGGGAGTTGAAAATCATGCTGAAGAAAATCCTGGCCGTGATGGCCATGCTGTTTGCGGCTGTCTCGTTCGCCGCGGTCGATGCCAACAAGGGCACGGCTGCCGATCTGGACGGCATCAAGGGCGTCGGCCCTGCCATGTCCAAGCGCATCCTCGACGCACGCAAGGAAGGCGAGTTCAAGGACTGGCCCGACTTCATGCAGCGCGTGAAGGGCGTGAAGGAAAAGAAGGCCGGGAAGCTGTCGGCCGAAGGGCTCACGGTCAACGGCAAGGCCTTCGGCGGCACCGCAGGCGAAGCAGTGGCCGCCAAGGCAGAAAAGCCCGCGAAGGCAGCCGCTGCCAAGCCGGCCAAGCCCTGATCGAAACGCCCGCGGGGCCGGCGGGCCGATGCCGCGCTCGCGTCAGGCCCGCAACACAGTGAAAGCCGCCGCAAAGGCGGCTTTTTTGCGTGCGCCGCAGCGGCAAGGGAGGGCGCAGCGCCGCGCCGCGTGGCAGGGAAATGCCTCAGGAGTGGCCCGGAATTTGCACGTATGCTCGCACTCGTTTTCAATTTCATACGTTCCGGAGCGCTCATGAATCACAAGTTCGGCATTGCACTGGCTGGCCTCACCCTTGGCGCCGCAGCCTTCGCGCAAACCAAGTGGGACCTGCCCACCGCCTACCCGGCGACCAACTTCCACACCGAGAACATCACCCAGTTCGCCAACGATGTCGAAAAGGGCAGCGGCGGCAAGCTCAAGATCACCGTGCATGCCAACGCCTCGCTGTTCAAGGCGCCTGAAATCAAGCGCGCGGTGCAGGGTGGACAGGCGCAGCTCGGCGAGATCCTGCTGGTCAACTACCAGAACGAATGGCAGATGTTCGGCGCCGATGGCATTCCTTTCCTCGCCGACAGCTACGACGCTGCCTGGAAGCTCTATCAGGCGCAGAAGCCCGCGCTCGAAAAGAAGCTGGCCGAGCAAGGCATCGTGCTGCTCTACACGGTGGCCTGGCCGCCGCAGGGCATCTTCGTGAAGAAGGAAATCGCTTCGGCCGCCGACCTCAAGGGCGTGAAGTGGCGCGCCTACAGCCCCGCCACCGCGCGCATCGGCGAACTGGTCGGCGCACAGCCGGTCACGGTGCAGCAGGCCGAGCTCTCGCAGGCCATGGCCACGGGCGTGATCGAGTCGTACATGTCGTCGGGCTCCACCGGCTACGACACCAAGACCTACGAATACATCAAGAACTTCTACGACACGCAGGCCTGGCTGCCCAAGAACGCAGTGCTCATGAACAAGAAGGCCTTCGACGCGATCGACAAGCCCACGCAGGATGCCGTGCTCAAGGCCGCCGCCGATGCGGAGAAGCGCGGCTGGGAGCTCTCGAAGAAGAAGAACCTCGAGTACCTGGACCTGCTCAAGAAAAATGGCATGACCGTGCACGCGCCTTCCGCGGCCCTCAAGGCCGACATGAAGAAGGTCGGCGACACCATGCTCAAGGAATGGCTGGAAAAGGCCGGGCCCGAGGGCCAGGCGGTGGTCGACGCGTACAAGAAGATGTGACGCAACCCCGAACAGCCACCGATGCGAAAGACGCTCGATTTCCTCTACAACAGCGCCGCCGCCCTGGCGGCGCTTTTCATGATCGGCCTGCTGGTGATGGTGCTGCTGTCCATCGTCGGGCGGCAGCTTCATTTCAACATTCCGGGCATCGATGCCTATGCCGGCTACCTGATGGCCGGCGCCGGCTTCCTGGCGCTCGCCCACACGCTCAAGCGCGGCGAGCACATCCGCGTGACGCTGGTGCTGCAGAACCTGCCGCCGGCCGCGCAGCGCTGGCTGGAGCGCTGGGCGATGGGTGCGGGCGCCCTGCTCGCGGTGCTGTTTGCCTGGTACAGCGCGCGGCTGGCGTTCCAGTCGTACGACTTCCACGACATTTCCACCGGCAACGACGCCACGCCCCTGTGGCTGCCGCAGCTCTCGATGGCCGTGGGTGCGCTGGTGTTCGCCATCGCAGCCTTCGACGAGTTCGTGATCGAGTGGCGCGGAAGGCCGGCCAAGCCGGCCGGGACGGAGGCCCTGCGCCATGAGTGACATTGCCGTTGCGGCCCTGCTGATTGGCGCACTCTTCCTGATCCTGGGCAGCGGCGTGTGGATCGGCCTCACGCTCTCGGGCGTGGCGTGGATCGCCATGCAGATCTTCTCGTCGCGGCCCGCGGGCGACGCCATGGCCGTGACCATCTGGGGCTCGGCCTCGAGCTGGACGCTCACCGCCTTGCCGCTGTTCATATGGATGGGCGAGATCCTGTTCCGCACGCGGCTGTCGCAGGACATGTTCAAGGGCCTCGCGCCCTGGATGCAAAGCCTGCCGGGCCGGCTGCTGCACACCAACGTGGTGGGCTGCGCGGTGTTCGCGGCGGTGTCGGGCTCGAGCGCCGCCACCTGCGCCACCATCGGCAAGATGAGCCTGCCCGAGCTCAAGCGCCGCGGCTATCCGGACGACATGGTGATCGGCACGCTGGCCGGCGCCGGCACGCTGGGCCTCCTGATCCCGCCCTCGATCATCATGATCGTCTACGGCGTGAGCGCCGACGTGTCGATCGCCCGGCTGTTCATTGCGGGCGTGATCCCGGGCATCCTGCTCGCGCTGCTGTTCTCGGGCTACATCGTGTTCTGGGCGCTGCGCAACCCCGACCTTATTCCGCCGGCCGATGCGAAACTGCCCTTCGCCCAGAAGCTCAAGGCTTCGATGTCGCTGATCCCGGTCGCGCTCCTGATCCTGTCGGTGCTCGGGTCCATCTACGCGGGCATTGCCACGGCCACCGAAGCGGCGGCCGTGGGCGTGGTCGGGGCCATGGTCATTTCGGGCGCGCAGGGCTCGCTGAACCGGCACAGCTTCAAGGAAGCGCTGCTCGGCGCCACGCGGCTCTACTGCATGATGGCGCTGATCCTCGCGGGCGCGGCCTTCCTCACGCTCGCCATGGGCTACATCGGCCTGCCGCGCCACCTGGCCGAATGGATCGGCTCGCTCGGGCTCTCGAAGTTCCAGCTGATCGCGATGCTCGCGGCGTTCTACGTGGTGCTGGGCTGCTTCCTCGATGGCATCTCGATGGTGGTGCTCACCATGGGCGTCATCATGCCGACGGTCAACGCCGCCGGCATCGACCCGGTGTGGTTCGGCATCTTCATCGTGCTGGTGGTCGAGATGGCGCAGATCACGCCGCCCGTGGGCTTCAACCTGTTCGTGCTGCAGGGCATGACCGGAAAAGACCTGCTCTACATCGCACGCGTCACGCTGCCGATGTTCTTCCTGATGGTGGCGGCCGTGCTGATCATCTACTTCGTGCCGCAGCTGGTCACCTGGCTGCCGCAGCAGATGGCGCCCTGAACAGCGCCAGGCGTGCCCCGACAATAGGCCCATGCTGCTTCCGATTCTTGCCATCTGCATGGGGGCCTCCGTGGGCGCGCTGGCGCGCTGGGGCCTTGCGCTGTGGTTCGGCGCGGGCGGTTTCATGCCCTGGGGCACGCTGGCCGCCAACCTGGTCGGAGGCTACCTCGTCGGCGTGGCCATTGCCTCGTTCCATCTGCTGCCCGACCTCGATCCGGCCTGGCGGCTCGCGCTGGTCACGGGCTTTCTCGGCGGCCTGACGACCTTCTCGAGCTTCTCGGCCGAGGTCGTGACCATGCTTCTCGAAGGCCGGCCGGGCGTGGCGCTGCTCACGGCAGCAGCCCACCTCGGCGGATCGCTGTTCCTGACCTGGCTGGGCATACGCAGCGTGCAGGCCCTGGCCGCCTGATCGATCCATCGCCAGGCTGCAAGGCCGTCGATCTTCGCGGGTTTCCGGGGGAATCTTCCGAGGGGTCGATCGATAGAATCGACCGCAATGCCCCTGGTCTTTCTCGTCGCACTCCCCTTCATTGCCAGCGTGCTGGCCGCGTTGATGCCGTCGAACGCGCGCAACCGGGAGTCGACGCTGGCGGGGCTCGTGGCACTGGGCTGCGCGCTGCAGACCGCATGGTTCTTTCCGCAGATCGCGCGCGGCAACGTGCTGCGCCAGGAGATCGCGTGGCTGCCCGAGCTCGGGCTCAACCTCGTGTTCCGCATGGACGGCTTTGCCTGGCTGTTCTGCATGCTGGTGCTCGGCATCGGCACGCTGGTGGTGCTCTATGCGCGCTACTACATGTCGGCGTCCGATCCGGTGCCGCGCTTCTTCTCTTTCTTTCTCGCCTTCATGGGCGCGATGACGGGCGTGGTGCTCTCGGGCAACCTGATCCAGCTGGTGCTGTTCTGGGAGCTCACCAGCCTGTTCTCCTTCCTGCTGATCGGCTACTGGCACCACCGGCGCGACGCGCGGCGCGGCGCGCGCATGGCGCTCACGGTCACCGGTGCCGGCGGGCTTTGTTTGCTCGCGGGCGTGATCGTGCTGGGCCGCATCGCGGGCAGCTACGAGCTCGACGTGGTGCTCGCCTCGGGCAACGAGATCCGCGCGCATGCGCTCTATCCGGCGGCCCTGGTGCTGATATTGCTGGGCGCCTTCACCAAGAGCGCGCAGTTCCCGTTCCACTTCTGGCTGCCGCGCGCCATGGCGGCGCCCACGCCGGTCTCGGCCTACCTGCATTCGGCCACCATGGTGAAGCTTGGCGTGTTCCTGATGGCGCGGCTGTGGCCGGTGCTGTCGGGCACCGAAGAGTGGTTCTGGCTGGTGGGCGGCGCGGGCGCGATCACGCTGCTGCTCGGCGGCTTCGTCGCGATGTTCCAGCGCGACCTGAAGGCATTGCTCGCGTACTCGACCATCTCGCACCTCGGGCTCATCACGCTGCTGCTGGGGCTGAACAGCCCGCTGGCGGCAGTGGCGGCGGTGTTCCACATCATCAATCACGCGACCTTCAAGGCATCGCTCTTCATGGCGGCCGGCATCATCGACCACGAGAGCGGAACGCGCGACATCCGCAAGCTCAGCGGGCTGCTGCGGCTGATGCCGATCACCGGCACGCTGGCGATCATCGCGAGCGCATCGATGGCCGGCGTGCCGCTGCTCAACGGCTTTCTCTCGAAGGAAATGTTCTTTGCCGAGACCGTGTTCATCCAGGCGACGCCGTGGATCAGCCTGAGCCTTCCGGTCATTGCCACCGTGGCGGGCGTCTTCAGCGTGGCCTATTCGGCGCGCTTCGTGTTCGACGTGTTCTTCGGCCCGCCCTGCGGTCCCGAGGTGCCGAGGCAGCCGCACGAACCGCCGCACTGGATGCGCGTGCCGGTCGAGCTGCTGGTGCTGGTCTGCCTGGTGGTGGGCGTGGCGCCGGCCTGGTCGGTCGGCACGCTGCTGGCCACGGCCGCCACGCCGGTGGTCGGCGGCGTGCTGCCCGAATACAGCCTGGCCGTATGGCACGGCTTCAACCTGCCGCTGGCGATGAGCTTCGTGGCGCTGGCGGGTGGCATGGCGCTCTACCTGTCGCAGCGCCGCCGCCGCGCGGAGGGCAAGCTCGAACACACGCCGCTCCTGCACCGCTTCGACGGCCAGGCCATCTTCGAGCACCTGCTCGCGCAGCTCAGCGAGGCCGGCCGGCGCAGCCGGCGCCTGCTGGGCACGCGGCGCATGCAGTCGCAATTGCTGCTCTTGATCGCGGTGGCGGCGGCGGGCGCCGCGGCTTCGCTCTGGACCGCACCCGTCGCGCGCGGCGACCGCGAGCTGCTGCCCTTCTCGCCGATGTTCGCGATGACCTGGCTGATCGGCGGCGTCTGCGCGCTGGCGGCGGCATGGCAGGCCAAGTTCCACCGCCTGGCCGCGCTGATGCTGGCCTCGGGCGCCGGATTGGTGTGCTGCGTGACCTACATCTGGTTCTCGGCACCCGACCTGGCGCTGACGCAGCTCGTGGTGGAGGCCGTGACCACGGTGCTGATCCTGCTGGGCCTGCGCTGGCTGCCGATGCGCAGCAAGGACGCGGTCCAGCCAGCGCGCGCCAGGCTGCGCCCCTGGGGCCGGCGCGGGCGCGACCTGCTGGTGGCGGCCGGCGTCGGCAGCGGCATGGCGGCGCTGGCGTGGCTCATGATGACGCGGCCGTTTCCGCAAAGCATCTCGCCCTTCTTTCTCGAGCATGCGCTGGCCGAGGGCGGCGGCACCAACGTGGTCAACGTGATGCTGGTCGACTTCCGCGGCTTCGACACCTTCGGCGAGATCACCGTGCTGGGCGTGGTGGCGCTCACGGTCTATGCACTGCTGCGCCGCTTCCGGCCGGCGCGCGAATCGATGGCCCTGCCGGTGCAGCAGCGCGCGCAGGCCGACGATGGCAGCAGCGACCTGCTGAACCCGCGCCTGGCCAAGGACACGGCCGTGGGCTACCTGATGGTGCCGGCCGTGCTGGTGCGGCTGCTGCTGCCGCTCGCGGTGCTGGTGTCGGTCTATTTCTTCATGCGCGGGCACAACGCACCCGGCGGCGGCTTCGTCGCGGGGCTGGTGATGTCGGTGGCGCTGGTGTTGCAGTTCATCGTCTCGGGCACCGAGTGGGTGGAAGAGCACCTGCGCATCTATCCGCGCCGCTGGATCGCCGCCGGCCTGCTGCTCGCGCTGGCCACGGGCAGCGGCGCGGTGCTGTTCGGCTATCCGTTCCTGACCACCCACACCGCGCACCTGCATCTTCCCGTGCTGGGCGAGCTGCACGTGCCGAGCGCCCTGTTCTTCGACATCGGCGTGTTCGCGCTGGTGCTGGGCGCCACCATGCTGATCCTCACCGCGCTGGCCCACCAGTCGGTGCGCAGCCACCGCTGGGCCGACGAGCAGCGCGAGAAGGAAGCCGAAGCCGCTGCGGCCGCCGTCGCCATGCCGGAAGGAGCGCGCTGATGGAGATCGTGCTCGCACTGGCCATCGGCGTACTCAGCGGCTCGGGGGTGTACCTGCTGCTGCGGCCCCGCACCTTCCAGGTGATCATGGGCCTCACGCTCATCTCGTACGCGGTCAACCTGTTCATCTTCAGCATGGGGCGGCTCAAGCTCGACAGCGAACCGGTGCTGATCCACGGCATCACCGCCACGCTGGCCAACACCGCCGACCCGATGCCGCAGGCGCTGGTGCTGACGGCGATCGTCATCGGCTTTGCAATGACGGCGCTGTTCCTCGTGGTGCTGCTGGCCTCGCGCGGCCTCACCGGCACCGACCACGTGGACGGCGAAGAGCGGCAGGAGGCAGCGGAATGACGGGGCAACTGGTCCAGCTGCTCGACCGCCTGCTCGAGTTCAGCATGCCGCACCTCGTCGCGGTGCCGATCCTGGTGCCGCTGCTCACGGCCGCACTGATGCTGCTGCTGGGCGAAAGCCGGCGCCGCACCAAGTCGGCGTTGAGCGTGGTCTCGGGCCTGGTGGGCCTGCTGGCGGCGCTGGCACTGCTGCGCTGGGTGAACGCGCCCGAGACCGGCGACGGCCCCGGCTCGGTCGGCGTCTACCTGCCGGGCAACTGGCGCGCGCCCTTCGGCATCGTGCTGGTGGCCGACCGGCTGTCGACCATGATGGTGGCGCTCACGGGCGTGGTCGCCTTTGCGGCCTCGATCTATTCCACCTCGCGCTGGGACCGCGCCGGCGTGCATTTCCATCCGCTGCTGCAATTGCAGCTCATGGGCCTGAACGGCGCCTTCCTCACGGGCGACCTGTTCAACCTGTTCGTCTTCTTCGAGGTGATGCTCGCGGCCTCCTACGGCCTGCTGCTGCATGGCTCGGGCCGGCTGCGGGTGCAGGCGGGGCTGCACTACATCGCCATCAACCTGGCCGCATCGTCGCTCTTCCTGATCGGCGCGGCGCTGCTCTACGGCGCGACCGGCACGCTCAACATGGCCGACCTCGGCATGCGCATCGCGCAGCTCGCGCCGGCCGACCGCGGCCTCGTGCATGCGGCAGCCGCCATCCTGGCAACGGCGTTCTTCGCCAAGGCCGGCGCCTGGCCGCTCAACTTCTGGCTGGTGCCGGCCTACAGCGCGGCGGTGTCGCCGGTGGGTGCCGTGTTCGCGCTCCTGACCAAGCTCGGCGTCTACACATTGCTGCGGCTGTGGACGCTGCTCTTCGCGCCGGATGCCGGCAGCTCGGCGGCGTTCGGGCAATCCGCGCTCCTCGCGATCGGGCTCGCGACGCTGTTCGCGGGTGCCATCGGCATCGTGGGCACGCAGCGGCTCTCCAACCTCGCGGGCTTCAGCGTGCTGGTGTCGGCGGGCACGCTGCTCGCGGCCATCGGGCTGGGGGAGCCGGCCGTGTGGGCCGGCGCGCTCTACTACCTGCTGAGCTCGACGCTGGCCGTGAGCGCCTTCTTCCTGCTGACCGACATGATCGAGCGCTGGCGCAATGCCGGCATGAGCGTGGCGCCGCACGAGAAGGCCGGCAATGCGCCTTTCCTCGCCGAAGACCTGCGCGTGCTCGACGACGTGAACCTCGACGACGAGGCGCAGGCGCTCTACGGCCGCGCGATTCCGGCCGGCGTGGCCTTCCTGGGGCTGAGCTTCATCGGCTGCACGCTGCTGCTCGCGGGCCTGCCGCCGCTGTCGGGCTTCGTGGGCAAGTTCGCGATGCTGTCGGGCGCGTTTTCCACCGGCGGCACCTCGGTGCCCGCATGGATCTTCCTGGCGCTGCTCGTCGTTTCGGGCCTGCTCGCGCTGATTGCGCTGAGCCGCACCGGCATGCGCCACTTCTGGACCCAGCCGCATCCCACCATGCCGGCCCTGCCCGCGCTCGAGGTGCTGCCCGTGGCCGGATTGCTCGCGGCCAGCGTGGCGCTCACGGTCTGGGCCGGCCCCGTCATGCGCCACGCCATCACCACCGCCGAAGGACTGCGCACGCCCACCGCCTACCGCAATGCCGTGATGGGCGCGCGGCAGGTGCCCAACCCCGCGGGCCCCGCGAAAGGCCCGGCACCATGAAGCGCTGGCTTCCTTCGCCGCCGCTCTCGCTGGCGCTGTTTGCGGTGTGGCTGCTGCTCAACCAGTCGCTCGACGCCGCCACGCTGCTGTCGGCCGCGCTGCTGGCCATGGCGGTTCCGCTGCTCACCAAGGGCCTGCGGCCCGCCACCGTGCGCATGCGCAAGCCCTGGGTGGCGCTGCGGCTCGCGGGCCGGGCCGTGGCCGACATGCTGGAATCGGCGCTCTTCGTGGCGCGGCGGCTGCTGACGCGCCGCAACTCGCGCATCGCCTCGCGGTTCATCAACGTGCCGCTGGACCTGCGCGACCCGAACGGGCTCGCGGTGCTGGCCATGATCATGTGCCTCACGCCCGGCACGGCCTGGGGCGAGATCGCGTTCGACAGCAGCACGCTGCTGATCCATGTGTTCGACGTCGACGACGAAGCCGCTTTCATCGCCATGATCAAGCAGCGCTACGAGCACCCCCTGATGGAGATTTTCGAATCATGACGCCTGTACTTTTCTGGGCCTTGAAATTCGCGCTGCTGCTGCTGGCGGTGGCCATGCTCTGCGCGCTGGCCCGGCTGCTGGTGGGCCCGAGCGCGCAGGACCGCGTGATGGCGCTGGACTGCCTCTACATCAACGGCATGCTGATGATGCTGGTGCTGGGCATCGTCTATGCGAGCAACGTGTACTTCGAAGCCGCGATGCTGACGGCGCTGTTCGGCTTCGTCGGGTCGACGGCGATGGCCAAGTTCCTCCTGCGCGGGGAGGTCATCGAATGACGGATTTCATCGTGGGGCCGCTGCCGCTGTGGGCGGAAATCGTCACCGCCGTGTTCGCGGTGCTCGGCGCGGCCTTTGCGGCCATCGGCTCCTTCGGCCTCGTGCGGCTGCCCACATTTTTCCGCCGCATCCATGCGCCGACGCTCGGCGCCACGGTGGGCGTGTGGTGCATGACGATTGCCACCATCGTCTATTTCTCGGTGCAGGGCTTCAGCCTCTTCCTGCACGCCGTGCTGATCGTCCTGTTCATTGCGCTCACGGCGCCCATCACCACCATCTTCCTGATGCGCGCGGCGCTCTTCCGCGAACGGCAAAAGGGCGGCGACGTGCCGCCGGCGGCCAAGCCGGGCTGAAACCGGCGGCAGGGATCAGCTCATCGCGAGCTGCTGCATGCCCTTGGCGCGCGCCACTTCCATTTCGCGCGGCAGCGTCACCGCGTTCTTCACGGCCAGGATCTCGGCCATCACGCTCACGGCGATCTCGGGCGGCGTCTTGCTGCCGATGTAGATGCCGATGGGTCCGCGCAGTCGTGCGAGCGATTCCTCCGTCTGGCCGAAGTGCTCGATCATGCGGCCGCGCCGCGCCTCGGCATTGCGGCGCGAGCCGATCGCGCCGACGTAGAAGGCCTCGCTCTGCAGTGCTTCGAGCAGCGCAAGGTCGTCGAGCTTGGGGTCGTGCGTGAGCGCCACCACGCAGCTGCGGCGGTCGGGCTTGAAGGCCAGCACCGCGTCGTCGGGCATCTCGGTCGTGATCTCCACGCCGGCGAGCGTCCATGCGGTGCGGTATTCGGCACGCGGGTCGCACAGCGTCACGGCAAAGCCGCTGAACTTGGCCATGGTCGCGAGGTATTCGGCCAGCTGGCCGGCGCCGATCAGCAGCATGCGGTATTCGGGGCCGAAGGTGTTGGTGAGCTCGGTGTCGTCCACCTTGAGCGCATCGGGCGCGGTGGCTTCGGCCAGGCGCACGGCACCGGTCGAAAGCGTGACGGTGCGCTGCATGAGCCGGCCTTGCTCCAGCTGGGCTACGAGGGTGTCGAGCAAGGCCGCGTCGGGGTCGTATTCGAGCAGCAGCTCCAGCGTGCCACCGCAGGGCAGGCCGAAGCGGTGCGCCTCGTCGGCCGTGATGCCGTACTTCACGAGCACGGGCGGCGCGCCCACGGGCACCTGTTCGCCGTTGCCGTGCGCATGGCTGTAGCGCGCGATCAGGTCGTCCTCGATGCAGCCGCCGGAGACCGAGCCCACCACCGCGCCATCGTCGGCCAGCGCCATGATCGAACCGACCGGCCGCGGCGACGAGCCCCAGGTGCGCACCACGGTCGTGAGCAGCGCGCGCTTGCCGGCGCGCCGCCAGTCGCGCAGCGTGCGCAGCACCATGACGTCGAGATTTTCCATCGCCCGGTCCGCTCCTAGCTGGCGTCGCCCGGTGCGGCGGACGCGTCCTTGTCGTCCTTCTTGCCGAGGCCGATCTTCTTCATGAGGCCGGACATCATGCCGGCCTTTTCGGCGGGCGCCTCGGCCGTGTCCTCGGCCGCGGCGGCCGGCGGCGGGCCGTAGCGGCTCTGCATCTCGGCCTCGAAGCGCTTGAAGAAGTCGTCGGCGGTCGACTTGGCGGCGCCATCGATGAGGCGCTGGCCCAGCTGGGCGATCTTGCCGCCGACCTGCGCCTGCACGGTGTAGTCGAGCTCGCAGCCGGGCGCAGCCGGCGCGGCTTCGGCGGCGCCGTCCAGCGGCCGCAGCGTCACGCTGGACGACCCCTTGGCAAAGCCCGCGACGCCGCCCTGCCCCTCGAAGCTGAGCTTGTAGCCATCGGGCGCCACGATGTCGGACAGCGCGACCTTGCCGCTGAACTTGGCCGACACCGGACCGATCTTGACCGCCAGCGCCACGCTGTACTGGTTGTCGCCCGTGAGCTCGAACTTGTCGCAGCCGGGAATGCACTTCTTGAGCGTCTCGGGATCGTTGAGCGCTTCCCAGGCCTGTTGTTGGGTGACGCCGAGGCGGCGGTTGCCGAGCATTTCCATGGTGGTTTTCCTTTTTGCTTCCGTGAAGTCCCTAGCGCCCGGACCGCATCAGGGCGGCGAGGCTGCTGGCGAGCTGTTCGAGGGCACTGAGATTGTGGACCGCCAGCATCGCATCCGCATGCCGGTGCAGCACACTGGCCCCACGCGCCAAAGGGGCGTAGCCCTCGAAGCGCAGCAGCGGGTTGAGCCACAGCAGGCGGCGCGAATGGCGCTTGAGCCAGAGCAGCTCGCTTTCGAGCAGCGCCGGCTCGCCGGTGTCGAGCCCGTCGCTGATCACCAGCACCAGCGTGCGGCGGCCGGTCAGACGGCGGGCATGCGCGCGGCGAAGCTCGGCCAGCGAACTGCCGAGCCGCGTGCCGCCCGCGAAATCGTCGATGGCCAGGCCGGCGGCCGCCAGCATGGCATCGGTGTCGGCCAGCCGGAAGGCCGGCGTGAGATCGGTCAGGCGCGTGCCGAAGGCGAACACGTCGCGCCGCCCGGCCCGCCGCGTCGACGCATGCAGAAAGGCCAGCAGCAGCCGCGCATAGCGCTCCATCGAGCCCGACACGTCGACCAGCACCAGCAGCGGCAAGGGCTGCTCGCGCCGGCTCAGCTTCGGCAGGCGAAGTATTTCGCCACCCGTGCGCGCCGCCTCGTGCAGCACGCCGGGCCAGTGCATGCGCGCATGCTGCGAACCTGCATCGTTGGCAGCACGCAACCGGCGCGACGGCAGCAAGGGAATGGGCAAGCTGACATCGCGCGCGAGCCGCTCGACCAGCCGGTACTCGGACGCGCCAAGCGCATTGAAGTCGGCATGCTGCAGGCGCTGCCGGTCGCTCGATGTCATGGCGGCATCGAACTCGACCTCCTTGTCGGGCTTGGCAGCCGCGGCGGGCCTGGCGGGATCGCGCGGCGCCGTGAGCGCTTCGCGCACGCGCGGGCGCCGCTTGGAGGGCTCGGCCTTGCCCTCGGCGCTTGGCAGCATCTGCGCGAGCAGCTTGTTGGCAAGTTCGGGGTCACGGAACCAGGCGTCGAAGAGTTCGCGGAACACCATGCGGTCCTGCTCGCGGCTCACCATGACGGCTTCCATCGCGGCGCTCAGGTCGAGCCTGCTTTCCACGCCCACCAGCGTGGCCGCTTCGGCGGCCAGCGCAATGCGCATCGCATCGGTGCGAACGCCGGCGCGGCGCAGTGCGCGGCCGAAGGCCGTGATGTTGCCGGCCAGCTTGCCGCTGCGTACGTCGCCGAGTTGCTGGATGCCGGCCATGCGGGAGGCCTTGCGCTTCGGACGCGCTCAGGGCGCGACCGGCTCCTCGGGTTTCAGCAGGTCGGATGCCAGTTCGTGCGTGAGCGCCGCCACGTCGTCGCGCTGCTTGAACAGGATGCCGGCCGTGTCGACCACCACTTCGGGGTCGAGCTCGACGGTGTCGAGCGCGATCAGCGCCCTTGCCCACTCCACGCTTTCGGCGATGCCGGGCGCGCGCTGGAAGGCGTTGACGAAAGGCGCATCGCGCAGCCGCGCCACGAAGGCCGCCACCTGGGCCGAAAGTTTTTCGCCGGCCTGCGGCACCTGGGCCCGCACGATGGCCAGTTCGCGTTCGCGCTCCGGATAGTCGAGCCAGTGGTAGAGGCAGCGCCGCTTGACCGCGTCGTTGAGTTCGCGCGTGCGGTTGCTCGTGAGGATGGTGACCGGCGGCACCACGGCGCGCACGGTGCCGAGCTCGGGAATGCTGACCTGGTACTCGCCCAGGTATTCGAGCAGGAAGGCCTCGAAGGGCTCGTCGGCACGGTCCACTTCATCGATCAGCAGCACGGCACCCGGCGCGGGGGTCTGCAGGGCCTGCAGCAGCGGGCGGCGGATCAGGTAGTGCGGCTGGTAGACCTCGGCTTCCACGTCGCGCACGAGCGCCGCCCGGCCGCCCGAAGGCGCGAGAGCCCCCTCGGGGGGCAGCGAGGACGCGCCAGCGCCGAGCGTGGGGGCCACGATGGCGCCGGTGGCTTCGGCGGCGCGCATGTGCAGCAGTTGCGCGGCGTAGTTCCATTCGTAGAGCGCCTCGCGCTGCTCCAGCCCGTCGTAGCACTGCAGGCGCAGCAGCTCGCGGTTCAGCGCGGTCGACAGCGCCTTGGCCAGTTCGGTCTTGCCGACGCCGGGCTCGCCCTCGAGCAGCAGCGGACGCTGCAGCCTGAGCGCGAGGAACACGGCCGTGGCCAGGCGGCGGTCGGCAAAGTAGCCGGCCTGCATCAAGCCTTCGGAAAGGGAATCGATGGTCGGGAAGATCATGGCGAAGCGTAGCGGAAGACGCGGGGTTGTCGCGCCTTCCGGCCCGCGAGCGGTGGCGGCGCTGCCTGGTTCAGCCCAGCGCCCTGGTGACGGCGCGCTGCGTGAGCACGCTGATCAGGTTGGCGCGGTAGGCCGCCGAGGCATGCAGGTCGCTGTTGAGATCGCTCGCGTCGATCTTCACGGCCGCGGCGGCGGCCGCGGTGAAGCTCTTGTTGAGCGCGTCTTCGAGCCCCGCGTGGCGGAACACGCCGTTGCCCGCGCCGGTGATGGCCACGCGCACGCCGCTGTCGAACTGCGCAAGGAACACGCCGACGAGCGGAAAGTTCGATGCCTTCTGGCGCAGCTTCTCGTACACGGCGCGCTTCGGAATGGGAAAGCGGATCGCGGTGATCAGCTCGTCTTCTTCGAGTGCCGTGCTGAAGAGGCCCAGGAAGAAATCGTCCGCCGCGATCTCGCGCTTCGAGGTGATGAGCGTTGCACCGGAGCCGAGCACCGCGCTGGGGTAGCAGGCTGCCGGGTCGTTGTTGGCCACCGAGCCGCCGATGGTGCCCATCGCGCGCACCTGCCGGTCGCCGATGCGCCCGGCCAGGTCGGCCAGCGCCGGAAAGGCGGCTTTCACGTCGGCGTTGTTGGCCACGTCCAGGTGGCGGGACATCGCGCCGATGGTGATCGTGCCGGCATCTTTCCTGATGCCGGTGAGCTCCTTGATGCCGCCCAGGTCCACGAGCTGCTCGGGCGCCGACAGCCTGAGCTTCATGGAGGCGAGCAGGGTCTGGCCGCCCGCCAGCGGCTTGGCGCCCGCGGCAACGAGCTTGGCCGCATCGGCCACGGTGGCCGGCCGTTCGAGTGTGAAGGCGTACATGGTGTGGGTTCCTTCGTTGTTCTGGTGTGTTCTAGTGGGAGGCGGCCGCCTGCATCGCTTCCCAGACGCGGCTGGCCGATGCGGGCATGTCGAAGTCCTTGACGCCCAGCGGCGCCAGCGCGTCGAGCACGGCGTTGATCACGGCCGGCGGCGAACCGATGGCCCCCGCCTCGCCGCAGCCCTTGGTGCCCAGCGGGTTGTGCGTGCACGGCGTGCACACGGTGTCGAGCTTGAACTGCGGAAAGTCGCCCGCCCTGGGCATGGCGTAGTCCATGAAGCTGCCGGTGAGCAGCTGGCCGGTCTCGTTGTCGTACACGCAGTTCTCGAGCAGCGCCTGGCCGATGCCCTGCACCAGCCCGCCGTGCACCTGGCCCTCGACGATCATCGGGTTGATGATGGTGCCGAAGTCGTCCACCGCGGTGAAGCGGTCCACGCGCACTTCACCGGTCTGCTTGTCGACCTCGACCTCGCAGATGTAGGTGCCGCCCGGGAAGGTGAAGTTGGTCGGGTCGTAGAAGGCGGTCTCGTTCAGGCCGGGCTCGAGCTTGTCGAGCGGATAGTTGTGCGGCACGTAGGCCGTGAGCGCCACCTGGCCGAACGGGATCTTCTTGTCGGTGCCCTTCACGGTGAACTCGCCGTTCGCAAACTCGATGTCGGCATCGCTCGCCTCCATCAGGTGCGCGGCGATCTTCTTGGCCTTGGTCTCGATCTTGTCGAGCGCCTTCATGATGGCGGCACCGCCCACCGAGATGGAGCGCGAGCCGTAGGTGCCCATGCCGAAGGGCACGCGGCCGTGTCGCCATGCACCACGTCGACGTTGTCCACCGGAATGCCCAGGCGCGCCGCCACCACTTGCGCAAAGGTGGTTTCGTGCCCTTGGCCGTGGCTGTGCGAGCCGGTGAACACCGTCACGCTGCCGGTGGGGTGCACGCGGATCTCGCCGCACTCGAACAGGCCGGCCCGCGCGCCCAGCGCCCCGGCGATGTTCGACGGCGCGATGCCGCAGGCCTCGATGTAGCTCGAGTAGCCGATGCCGCGCAGCTTGCCCGCGGCCTCGCTGGCCGACTTGCGCTGCGCATAGCCATCGACGTCGGCCAGCACGCGGGCCTTGTCCATGCAGGCGTGGAAATCGCCCGTGTCGTACTGCAGCGCCACCGGCGTCTGGTAGGGAAAGGTGGTGATGAAGTTGCGCTTGCGGATCTCGTCCTGGCCGAGGTTCATTTCCCAGGCGCAGCGCGACACCAGGCGCTCGAGCAGGTAGGTGGCCTCGGGCCGGCCCGCACCGCGGTAGGCATCGACCGGCGCGGTGTTGGTGAACCAGGCATCGACCTCGACGTAGATCTGCGGCGTGGTGTACTGGCCCGCGAGCAGCGTGGCGTAGAGGATGGTGGGCACGGCCGTGGAGAAGGTCGACAGGTAGGCGCCCAGGTTGGCGTCGGTGTGCACCCGCATCGCGAGGAACTTGCCGTCCTTGTCCATCGCCATCTCGGCATGGCTCACATGGTCGCGGCCGTGCGCGTCGGACAGGAAGCACTCCGAGCGCTCGGCCGTCCACTTGATGTTGCGGTTGAGCTGCTTGGCGGCCCAGGTCAGGCACACGTCTTCGGCGTAGAGGAAGATCTTGGAGCCGAAGCCGCCGCCCACGTCGGGCGCGATCACGCGCACCTTGTGCTCGGGCAGGCCCAGCACGAAGGCCGTCATCAGCAGGCGCTCGACGTGCGGGTTCTGGTTGGACACATAGAGCGTGTAGTCGTCGGTGCCGCGGCTGTAGCTGCCGATGGCCACGCGCGGCTCGATCGGGTTCGGGATCAGCCGGTTGTTGACGAGGTCGAGCTTGGTGACGTGCGCGGCATTGGCAAACGCCGCATCGACCGCGGCCTTGTCGCCCAGCGCCCACTTGTAGCACTGGTTGTCGGGCGCCTCGTCGTGCAGCGTGACGCCGCTCGCCTTCTTGGCCGCATCGGCCACGCTCACGACGGCGGGCAGCACGTCGTAGTCGACCACCACGGCCTCGGCCGCGTTCTTGGCCTGCTCGACGGTTTCGGCCACCACCATCGCCACGTGGTCCCCCACGTAGCGCACCTTGTGGATCGCGAGGATCGGGTGCATCGGCTCCTTCATGGGGGTGCCGTCGGGGTTGTTGATGAGCCAGCCGCAGGGCAGGCCGCCCATCTTGCCCTCGATGTCCTTGCCGCTGAAGATGCCGACCACGCCGGGCATCTTGAGCGCCTCGGCGGTGTCGACCGACTTGATGACCGCGTGGGCGTGCGGCGAGCGCACGAAGACCGCATGGCTCTGGTTGGCCAGCGTGATGTCGTCGGTGTAGTTGCCCGCGCCGGTCAGGAAGCGATAGTCTTCCTTGCGCCGCAGCGCTTCGCCGATGTGGGGCAGGTTCGAGAAGTCGGAGGCACCCATGATGTTGCTCCTTTCACACCGTGGCGGTGGTCTTGACCGGCGTGCCCGAGGCCATGGCCTCGCCGCCCATCTGCACGGCCTTCACGATGTTCTGGTAGCCCGTGCAGCGGCACAGGTTGCCGTCGAGCAGTTCGCGGATCTCCGATTCGCTCGACCTGGGATGGTGGGTGCACAGGTCGATGGCGCTCATGACCATGCCCGGGGTGCAGAAACCGCACTGCAGGCCGTGGCATTCCTTGAAGGCCGCCTGCATGGGGTGCATGGTGCCGTCGGGCTGGGCGATGCCCTCGATGGTGGTGATTTGCGCACCGGCCGCCTGCCCGACCAGGATGTTGCACGACTTCACCGCGCGCCCGTTCATGTGGACGGTGCATGCGCCGCACTGGGCGGTGTCGCAGCCGACATGGGTGCCGGTCAGGTGGAGATGCTCGCGGATGGCGTGCACCAGGAAGGTATTGGGGGGCGCGTCGACCGTGGCCGGTCGGCCGTTGACCGTGAAAGCTACCTGCATTTGGCTGTCTCCGTTGAAGGTGATGGCTGGTTCAGCGAAAGGCATCTTGGATGCCGGCCCGGTGCACTATCCTAGGCAAAACCCTTGCCGCTTGCGCAGCGCGTACGAAATTCTCAAAATGAAACAGCTTGCGGCCCCGGCAAGTCTGAAAAAACCGCCCCACCCGAGCGAACCGATCCCGATGTCCGCCTCCCTCGTTGCGCCCCTGCCCGAACGCTCCGCCGCCATTGCGCAGGCCCGCCGGGAGCTGATCCACGGCGAAGCCCCCCGCTCGCGCAGTGCGGTGCGCATCGAGCCATGGATCCTGCGTTCCTGGGAGCGCTGCCTGGCGGCGGGGCGGCAGCCGCAGCAGCGGATCAGCTTCGAGCCGGTGGCCAGGTCGGCCGAGCGCGAGGCGGCCGAGCGCAACCGCGCGCTGGTGTCGGCGGCCCGGCCGGTGATCGAGCGGCTGTCGCGCGCCATTGCCGACACGCGCTATTTCGCCGTGCTGACCGATGCCGAGGGCATCGTGGTCGACGTGGGCCCGCTGCCCGACGGCACCGAGGCCGACAGCCGCTACGCCCGCAACATCGCCCGCGTGGGCGTCGACCTGTCGGAGCGCGCGGTCGGCACCAGTGCGATCAGCACCGCGCTGGCCGAGCAGGAGTCGGTGTGGCTGCACCGCGGCGAGCACTTCTTCGAGGACACCAGCATCTACAGCTGCGCCGGGGCGCCGCTCTTCGGCCCGCGGGGCGACTGCATCGGCATGCTCGACCTGACCGGCGTGCAGGCGGTGGAACGGCCGGAGCTGCGGCACCTGGCCACGCTGTCGGCGCGCAGCATCGAGAACATGCTGGTGCTGAACCAGCCCTGCGAGCTGCGGCTGCACCTCTCGTGGCCGGGCTGCCCGCGCGGCGAAGCCACCGACGGGCTGCTGTGCATCGATGCCGACGGCACGGTGGCGGGTGCCAATGCCGCGGCGCGCCAGATGCTGCACGAGCCGCTGGCGCGCAGCCCGCATGCGCTGCACTGCAACGACCTGTTCGCAATGCCGCTGGACATGCTGTTCGATGCGGCCCGCCGCGGCGACGCCGTGCTCGAGGTGCCGCTGTGGTCCGGCCTGCGCGTGCAGGTCCGGCCCCAGCGCGGCGGCAAGGGCTCGGCCGTTGTGGTGCCCGAAGCCCGGCCGCGGCTGCGCGACGTGGAAGCCGCGCTGATCCGCAAGGCCGTGGCCGACGCCCGCGGCAACGTGGCCGAAGCCGCACGCACGCTGGGCATCAGCCGCGCCACGGTCTACCGCAAGCTCTGGCGCGGCCGCGCTTCCGGCTCCGCGGACTGAAGCCTCTCTTCAGGCTCCGACGGGCACCTTGTCGAGGAAGCCGGTCACCGATTGCAGCCTGCCGCCATCGAGCCGGGCGAAATCGGTGCCCTGGATCAGGTCTTCGGCCCCGCTCGGGCCCAGGGTCCACGAGAAGCGCAGGTTGTCGCCGTGCGCCTCGGGCGTGCCGAACAGGCTGAAGCGGAAACCCGGATAGCGCTGGTGCACGGCACCGATCAGCGCGCCGATCTGCTCGCGGCCGCTGGCCTGTGCCAGCGGGTCGGCATAGTGCGCATCGGCGGTCCAGGCGGCTTCGATCAGCTGGGCGCGGCGCGCGGCATCGGTTTCGTTCCAGGCCGCGATGTAGCGTTGGGCAATGGTGGCGGCGTCGTGTGCGGCGGTGTTCATGATGACCATTTCCTTTCGGGGGTTCGACCCGCAACATCGCGGGGTGAAGGAATGGTCGCGCCGGGCGCGCGCGGCGTCGATGACCTCGCAGGTCATGCGACGATGCTCAGTTCGACAGCGCGTTGGGAAAGAACAGCTGCTCGCCGCCGATCTTGTAGGCTGCGATGGTCTGCTGCCCGGCCGGCGAGATCACCCAGTCGACGAACTTCTGCGCGCCCCGGCTATTGAGCGAGGGGAATTTCGCCGGGCTCACGACCATCACGCCATATTGGTTGAAAAGGCGCTTGTCGCCCTCGACCAGCACCGCCAGCCCGGCGCGGTTCTTGAAGCTGAGCCAGGTGCCGCGGTCGGCCAGCACATAGGCGCCGGACGAGGCCGCGATGTTCAGCGCCGGCCCCATGCCGCAGCCGCATTCCTTGTAGCCCGTGCCCTTGCGCTCGTTGGGCACCGGCTGCCCGGCCTCGGCCACGCCGGTCTGCGTCCAGAGGCGGCGCTCGGCCGCGTCGGTGCCGCTCTTGTCGCCGCGCGACACAAAAGGCGCATTGGCGGCTGCGATCTTCTTGAGCGCCGCGACGATGTCGCCGCCCTTCGCGCCGACCGGGTCGGCCTGCGGGCCCACCAGCACGAAGTCGTTGTACATCACAGGGTAGCGCTTGGCGCTGAAGCCTTCGGCCACGAATTTTTCCTCGGCCGCGGTGTCGTGCACGAACAGCACGTCGGCATCGCCGCGCTTGGCCATGTCGATGGCCTGGCCGGTGCCCACCGCCACCACCTTGATGTCGATGTCGCTCGCCTTCTTGAAAGCCGGCAGCAGGTGCGAGAACAGGCCCGACTGCTCGGTGGACGTGGTCGAGGCCATGGTGATGGTCTCGGCGCGCGCCGCGCCCGCGGCCAGGAAGAAAACGGCCACGGCCAGCGAGGCGCGGATGCCCGCGCCTGCGCGGTGCTGCTTGAGGAACGGATTCATGCCAACTCTCCTTTGACGAACAGGCGGGCCTCCTCCGGCAGGGGCCCATGGAAGAAATCGTGGACCGGCAGGTCGGCCAGCACGCGGCCGTGCTCGAGATAGACCACGCGGCTCGCGAGCCGCTTCACCTGCCCGAGGTTGTGGCTCGCGAACACCAGCGTGCGGCCGGCGGCGGCTTCGGCGATGAGCGTCTCGACCTCGCGCTTGGCAGTGGGGTCGAGGCTGGCCGTGGGCTCGTCGAGCAGCAGCACCGCCGGATGCAGCGCCCAGGCGCGCGCCAGCGCCACCCGCTGCTGCTGGCCGCCCGACAGCGCACGCGCGTTGCGCTCGGCCAGGTCTTCCAGGCCCACGCGCGCCAGCGCCGGAATGGCGGCGCGGCGGGCATCGCGCCAGCGCATGCCGCGCAGCCACAGCGCCAGGGCCACATTGACCGTCACCGAGGCGCGCAGCATGTGCGGGCGCTGGAACAGCATGGCCTGCTGCCGGCGCGGCGCGGCGCTGGTGAAGCTCCCCGCCGCATGCGGCACCAGGCCGTGCAGCAGCCGCAGCAGCGTGGTCTTGCCGCTGCCGTTGGCGCCGATGAGCGCCACGCGCTCGCCGGCCGCGATGGTCAGGGTTGCGCCGTGCAGCGCCGCCACCCGCCCCAGGCGCACGTCGACGCCGTAGAGCGCAAAGACGGTGGCATCCGCGCTCGCGAGCTGCGCGTGTTCGTTCACGGGCGCGCCTCCGGCCGCCACCAGGCCGCCATGCCGCCTGCGCCGCCGCCGCCGTCGACCCGCTCGCGCCAGCCCCGCACGGCGGCAATCGCAAGATTGAGCACCAGCACCACGCCCAGCAGCACGATGCCCAGGGCCAGCGCCAGCGGCAGGTCGCCCTTGCTGGTTTCGAGCGCGATGGCGGTGGTCATCACGCGCGTGAAGCCGTCGATGTTGCCGCCCACCACCATCACCGCGCCCACCTCCGATACCGCGCGTCCGAACGCGGCGATCAGCACCGTGAGCAGCGCATAGCGCTCGTCCCACACCAGCAGCAGCGCGCGCGCCAGAGGCCCCGCGCCGAGCGAGCTCAGCTGCTCGCCATGCGCACGCTCGGCGTCCTCGATGGCCTGGCGCGTGAGCGCCGTCACCACCGGCAGCACCAGCACCGTCTGCGCCAGCACCATGGCCTTGAACGAAAACAGCCAGCCCAGGAAGCCGAGCGGGCCCGAGCGCGACAGCAGCAGGTAGATGACCAGCCCCACCACCACCGACGGCAGTGCCAGCAGCGTGTTCAGCAGCGTGAGCAAGCCGGCGCGGCCGCGAAAGCGCGCCACGCCCAGCCAGGCGCCCAGCAGCAGGCCCAGGCCGCAGGCCAGCACGCAGGCGCTCGCGCTGACCGCGAGCGAGCGTCCGACGATGGCCAGCAGCACCGGATCGCCGGACACGAGCAGTTGCCAGGCCGCGACGGCGCTCTGTGCAAAGGTGTTCACGCGGTGGGCTTCATGGGTGGAAGCGCCGCAGTATCGGGGTGTACTTCCAATTACCTATGCAGGATTTTGCATAGGTAGGCCCAGCCCCCTCCGGCTCAGATCGGGTCGAGCGGAAAGACCGGCCTGCGCACCTTGGAAAAAGGGAACAGGCCGTAGTCCGAACTGGTCACGCCCGGGCTGTCGCACTCCACCAGCGCAGCCGAGAGCGGCTCGAACACCGGCCGGCAGTACATGCGCGACTTGAGCAGCAGGAAACGTTCCCTGCGCGGATCGAGCCCCGCGCATTCGAAGACGCCGATGTCCCAGGGCTCCTGCGTGCGCTCGGTCACCACGATGCGCGCTGCGCCGATGTCGAACAGCACCGTGCGGCCCATGCTGCTGCGCTGGCCGGTGTAGGTGGGGCCGGTGATCACGTATTCGCCGTTGCCGATGGTGCGCACCGTGCCGGTCAGCGTCATGGGCTTCTTCGACAGCCCGATGCCTTCGAGCGACACCTTGTTGCCAAGGGCCACCGTCACCTCTGCGCCCTCGCCCGCCGCGATCAGCGCGGCCACGGCCTCCGGATCGCACAGCGGACCGACACCGATGCCATCGAGCCCCTGCGCCAGCGCCTCCTGCAGCACGTCCATGGTGTCGCAGCTGCCGCCCGACATGCAGTTGTCGCCATGGTCGAGCAGCAGCACCGGGCGCGTCGCGCCCTCGGCGATGGCCTTGGCGCGCGCAATCGACTCGGCCAGCGGCTCGCTGCGGTAGATGAAGGCCTCGCGCTCGTCCCACATCTGCCTGGCGATCCGGTCGGCCGTGGCCTGCGCGCGTTCGGGCGCTTCTGCATCGACCACCACCACGCTCATGCAGGGCGCCTCGATGTCCGACAGCGAGAAGCCCGCAAAGATCGACACCGCGAGCGATTCCGATTTTTCGGCTTCGCGCGCTGCCTCGATGGCCCGCTGCATCGCGCCGGTGAACGAGGCGCTGCGCAGCGTGTGCGCCATCAGCGGCAGCGGATGCCAGCGCATCGCGGGCCTGCTGCGCCCTTCGAGCAGGTCGAACAGCAGGCGGCCGGCATGCGCGCCGGTCTCGTACATGTCGATGTGCGGATAGGTCTTGAAGCCGACGATCACATCGGCATTGCCGACCATCGCAGGCGTGACGTTGGCATGCAGGTCGAGCGCCACGCCAATGGGCACGCCGGGCGCCGCGGCACGCAGCCGCACGAGCAGGTCGCCTTCGCCGTCGGCGCTGTTCTGCGCCACCATCGCGCCGTGCAGGTCGAGCAGGATGGCATCGCAGCCCGGCGCCGCATCGACGATGCATTGGGTGAGCGTGCTGTAGGCCCCGGCATCGACCGGCCCGCTCGGATTGGCCGAGGCCGACACCGGCGTGACCAGCGTGGCGCCGGCCTGCTCGGCCAGGTCGATGAAGGCCGACATCGCCGTGCGCATGCCCTTGTTGTCCCTGTAGGCCTGCGCTCCGAACGTGGGGCCGTCGGGCCCGAAGGCCGCGAGCGGCGTGGGCACCGGCGAGAAGGTGTTGGTCTCGTGGTTGAGCCTTGCGACCAGCACCTTCATGACGACGCCACTCCCGCGCTTTGCAGCATCGCCTGCAGCAGCACATTGCAGCCGGCCTCGAGGTGGCCGGGCTGCGCATCCTCGATCTCGTTGTGGCTGATGCCGTCGAGACAGGGCACGAAGATCATCGCCGTGGGGCACACGCGCGCGAGGTACACCGCGTCATGGCCCGCGCCGCTGATCACTTTCATCCAGGTCATGCCCTGCTGCTGCGCGGCCTCTCGAATGGCCGACACCAGCGCAGGCGTGAAGGGCTGCGGCGGAAAGTAGACGACCTGCTCCACCGTGGCCTCGACCTTGCCCTTGGCGGCGATGCGCTGTACCGCCTCCTTCAGCTCGGCGTCCATG
The DNA here is from genome assembly GCF_041154435.1 of Variovorax sp. V116. NCBI lineage: Bacteria > Pseudomonadati > Pseudomonadota > Betaproteobacteria > Burkholderiales > Comamonadaceae > Variovorax > Variovorax sp. V116. The sequence goes on along the minus strand of NZ_AP028661.1, from coordinate 1,741,289 downwards.
GCCGACAGCACCACGTCGTCGGCCGCGCGCAGGTCGACGCTGAGCTTCACGCGGCCCGGGATCACGTTGCGCGAATTCGGATAGTTGTCGATCCAGCCCACCGTGCCGCGCGCATGCGGCGCATGGGCCAGCGCGATGCGGTTGACCTCGATCACCAGTTCGGAGGCCGCGAGCAGCGCGTCCTTGCGCAGCTCCATCGGCGTGGGGCCGGCATGCGCTTCCATGCCCTGCACCACCACGTCGTACCAGCGCTGGCCGAGCGCGCCCTCGACCACGCCGATCACGCGCTCGTTGGCCTCGAGCACCGGTCCCTGCTCGATGTGCGCCTCGAAATACGCGCCCACGGGCGACGCCGCGGCCGAAGCCGGCGCGCTGCCCGCATAGCCGATGGAAGCCAGCGCCTCGGCCACGCTGATGCCGTCGTTGTCGCGCTGCGCGAGGGCATGCTCGAGCGTGAAGGCATCGGCGAACACGCCCGAGCCCATCATCACAGGCACGAAGCGCGAGCCTTCCTCATTGGTCCACACCGCAATTTCCAGCGGCGCTTCGGTCACGACCTTCGCATCGTTGAGGCTGCGGATCACCTCCAGCCCGGCCAGCACGCCATAGTTGCCGTCGAACTTGCCGCCCGTGGGCTGGGTGTCGATGTGGCTGCCGGTGACCACCGGCGGACGCGTGTTGTCGCGGCCGGCGCGGCGCGCAAAGATGTTGCCGATCCGGTCGACGCGCACCTCGCAGCCGGCTTCGCGCGCCCAGCGGGTGAAGAGGTCGCGGCCCTGGCGGTCGAGGTCGGTCAGCGCGATGCGGCAGACGCCGCCCTTCTCGGTGGCGCCGAGCTTCGCCAGTTCCATCAGCGAGCTCCAGAGACGGTCGCCGTTGATGCGCAGTGGGGTGGGTGAGTTCATGGCTTTGCAAAAAGAAGAAGGGATGCGCGAAGCCTCAAGCAAGGCCCACGCCCAGATAGCGGTCTTTCACATCGTGGTCGGCCATGAAGGCGGCGTTGCCCGCCTCGTGCACGATCACGCCTTGCTCCAGGATGTAGTGGCGGTCCGCCAGCTGCACGCAGACTTCCAGGTTCTGCTCGACCAGCAGGATGGCCACGCCGGCCGCCTTGATGAGCTTGAGCTGCGCGACGATTTCTTCCACGATCACCGGCGCGAGGCCTTCGACCGGCTCGTCGAGGATCAACAGCCGCGGGTGGTTCATGAGCGCGCGGCCGATGGCCAGCATCTGCTGCTCGCCGCCCGAGAGCTGGCCGCCGCCATTGCGGCGCCGCTCCTTCAGGCGCGGGAAGATGCGGTAGATGTCGTCCAGCTGCCAGGGCGAATCGCGGCGCTGGCCGAGCAGCAGGTTTTCTTCCACCGTGAGCAGCTTGAAGACCCCGCGGTGCTCGGGCACCAGGCACACGCCGCGCGTAGCAATGCGATGCGGCGGCAGGCCCGCGATGTCCGCGCCCCGGAAGCGCACGCGGCCGCCGGTGGGCGTGACCGCACCGGCAATGCCCTTGAGCGTGGTCGACTTGCCTGCGCCGTTGCGGCCCAGCAGCGTGACCAGTTCGGCCTCGCCGACCGTCATCGACACGCCCTGCAGCACGTGGCTCTTGCCGTAGTGGGCATGCAGCGCCTCGACTTCGAGGATGTTCGCGGCGCTCATACCTTGCCCCCCGTGATCATGTTGCCCAGGTAGGCCGTGCGCACGCGCGCATCGGCCCGGATGTCGCCCGGCAGCCCCTCGGCCAGCACGCGGCCCAGCTGCATCACGGTCACGGTGTCGGAGATGTCCATCACGATGTTCATGTTGTGCTCGATCAGCACCACGGTGTGGGCGTCGCGCAGGCCGCGGATCAGCCGCTTCATGTCGTCGAGGTCGTCGATGCCCATGCCCGAGGTGGGCTCGTCCAGGAAGATGGCCTTGGGCTTGGCGGCCAGCGCCATGCCCACTTCGAGGCGGCGCTGCTGGCCATGCGACAGCTCGCTCGCGGGCACGTCGGCCAGCCGCTGCAGGCCCACGCGTTCCAGCACCTCGGCCACCGTCTCGGCGCAGGCGCGTTCGCCGACCGGCGCGCGCCAGCAGTTCATGGCCTGGCGCGGCGCGATGCCCTGCGCCGCCACGCGCAGGTTCTCGCGCACCGAAAGGCTCGCGAACAGGCTGGTCACCTGGAACGAGCGTGCCATGCCGCGCTGCACGCGCTTGTGGTCGGGCTCGTGCGTCACGTCGTGGCCGTCGAACAGGATGCGGCCACCCGTGGTGGTGCCGGTGCCCGTGAGCATGTGGAACAGCGTGGTCTTGCCGGCGCCGTTCGGACCGATCACCGAGTGCACGGTGTTGCGCTTGATCTTCAGGTCGACCCCGCCGAGCGCGGCGAACTTGCCGTAGTGCTTGGTGACGCCAATGGCTTCGATGAGGATATCGCTCATGCCTGCTCTCCCTGCACGGCCGGCGCCTTGGCGGCGGCCGGCACCTTGCGGAACACGCGCCGCCATGCGCTTTCGCCCAGGCCCCAGAGGCCGCGCTGCATGCCGATGCTCACCGCAATCAGCATCAGCCCCAGCAGCAGCAGCCATCGCGGCCACAGCGTGGAGAGCCAGTCGGCCAGCAGCACGTAGAAGGCCGAGCCCAGCACCGAGGCAAACAGGTTGCCGGTGCCGCCGATCACCGTGATGACCAGGATCATCTCGCTCGTGTGGTACTCGGCATTCGACAGCGGTGCGATGCCGGTCATCATCGCGTGCAGCCCACCCGCGAGGCCGGTGACGGCGCCCGAGATCACGAAGGCCAGCAGCTTGAAGCGCTTGAGGTCGTAGCCCACCGCGGCGGCGCGGTCCTCGTTGTCGCGGATGGCCAGCAGCGTGCGGCCGAACACCGAATCGGTCACGCGCAGCAGCAGGCCGAAGGCGATGAGGAACATCACGGCCACGAAGGCGTAGTACTTCCAGGGCGTGTCCATGAAGGCGGGGCGCGGCACGTCGAGCAGGCCGTTGTCGCCACCCGTGAGCCCCGACGCGGTGTACGCCACAAAGTAGAACATCTGCGCGAAGGCCAGCGTGAGCATCACGAAGTAGGTGCCGCGCTGGCGGATCGCGACCCAGCCGACCACCGCCGCGCCCAATGCGCCCATGGCAACGGCCGCGAGCAAGGCAAGCGGCATCGGCAGCGAAAGCCGCGTGAGCAGGATCGCGATGGTGTAGCTGCCGAGGCCGAAGAAGATGCCCTGACCGAACGAGAGCAGTCCCGTGTAGCCCAGCAGCAGGTTGCAGCCCAGGGCCGCCAGCGCGTAGATCAGCACCTCGCTCGCGAGCGAACCCGAACGCAGCACCAGCGGCAGGACCAGCGCAACGACGAGCGCCAAAAGGAAAGTGATTTTTTTGGGCATGGCGATGTTCATCCTCTGCGGCCGAGCAGGCCATGCGGGCGCAGCAGCAGCACCGCCCCCATCGCCACGTAGATCATCAGGCTCGCGCCCGGCGGCCAGATGGTGCTCATGAGGCTCTGCACGATGCCGATCAACAGACCGCCGACCAGCGCACCGCCGAAGCTGCCGAGCCCGCCGATCACCACCACCACGAAAGCCACGCTGAGCGCCTCCACGCCCATGAAGGGCTCCGCGCCCCGGATCGGCGCGGCCAGCACGCCGGCCAGTGCCGCGGTGGCCGCACCCAGCGCGAACACCAGGCTGAACACGCGGAACACGTTGATGCCGAGCAGCGACACCATCTCGGTCGATTCGCTGCCAGCGCGCACCGCGCTGCCCAGGCGCGTGCCTTCGAGCACCCACCACAAGAGCACCGCGAGCACGGCGGTGAAGCCGATCACGAACAGCCGGTACTTGGGATAGATGAAGCTGCCCCACATCACCACGCCCTGCAGCAGGTCGGGCGTCGCCACGCTGTTGCCCAGCGGCCCCCAGAACACGATGACGATCTCCTGCACCGCGAGCGCAAGCCCCACGGTCACGAGAATGTGGAACTCGTGCGCCTTGGCATAGACGCGGCGCAGCAGCAGCTTCTCGGCCAGCCAGCCGAGCGCGCCCACGAACAGCGGCACCAGCACCAGCGCGGCCCAGAAGTCGAGCCCCCACTGCATGGCCTGGAAGCACAGGTACGCGCCCAGCAGGTAGAAGGCCCCGTGCGCAAAGTTCACGAAGCGCAGCAGGCCGAACACGATGGACAAGCCAACGGCCAGCAGGAAATACAGCATGCCGATGCCGATTCCGTTGATGGTCTGGAGCAGGTAGACGGTCATGGGCGCGTCGGTGTCCTTTGCGGCCTCAGGCCAGCTTGCAGCCGGTCTTGTCGATGGCAAGGAAAGACTTGCCCGAACTCACCACGTCCACATAGTCGGCCGGGTTCTTCATCTTCGACTTGGCCTTGCCCTTGAGCAGGTAGTAGTCCTTGATGACCTGGTGGTCGGCCTTGCGGATTTCTTCCGTGCCCGTGAGCCCCTCGTACTTCATGCCTTCGAGCGCCGCGATCACGGCCTTCTGGTCCACGGTGCCCGCCTTGACGATGCCGTCGATCAGGATCTTGGTGCAGACATACGAGCCCGCGAGGCTGTAGTTGGGCACGATCTTGAGCTTGTCGGCCGTGAGCTTCACCAAGTCCTTGTTGAGGGCGGTGTCGGCCGTGTGCCAGTACTGCGCGCCAAAGTAGACGCCGTCGCACAGGTCGGCGCCGAGCTCGTCGAACTGCTCCAGACCCGAGGCCCAGGCCATGAGGATCGTCATGTTCTTGTGCATGCCGAAGCTCACCGCCTGGCGCAGCGCGGCCGACGACTGCGCGCCGAAGTTCAGGAGCAGCAGCACGTCGGGCTTGGCGGCCATCGCATTGGTGAGATAGCCGCTGAATTCCTTCTCGTTGAGCGAGTGGTAGCTGTTGCCCACGTGCTCGATGCCCTTCTCCTGGAAGATGTTCTTGGCCGCGCCCAGGAGCCCTTCGCCGAACACGTACTGCGGCGTGATGGTGTACCAGCGCTTGGCCTTCGGCATGCTGGCGATCAGCGGGCGCACCGTCTGCTCGATCGCGCCGAAGGTGGGCACCGACCAGCGGAAGGTGGCCGGGTTGCAGTCCTTGCCCGTGATCTCGTCGGCACCCGCGGTGGTGATGAAGACGCCGCCGGCCTTCTCGGCCTCCTTGCCCATGGCCAGCGCTTCGGACGACAGGATGCCGCCCGCGAAGAACTTGGCGCCCTGCTGCTGCGAGGCTTCCTGCACCTTGCGCACGGCAGTGGCCGGCTTGCCTTCGGTGTCGAGCACCGTATAGGCCAGCGGGCGCTTGAGCACGCTGCCGTACTGCTCGATGGCCAGCTTCATGCCCAGGTCGGCGAACTTGCCGTTGGCCGCGAAGGCGCCCGACATCGGCACCGGGCAGCCGAAGCGGATCGCGTCGGCCGACTGGGCGAAGGCGGCGCGGCCAGCCAGCAGGGAAGCGGGAGCGGCCGACAGGGCGGCGAGCTGAAGAAGGTGTCTGCGTTGCATGGAATTCTCCGGACGAGGGTGGGAGGTAAGAGAAAGGTGCTGCCTGAAGTCGGCAACGAATTTAAGCGGATAAATATGATTAATATGCTGGTAAAAACCCGCTAGCAATGCCCGTGCCAAAATCCGGGAAGGCCCGGGCCCGATACCTGCTCCAGAGCCCTTAAATCACCCGAAACGACCCTCTACGCATGAAACCGACGCAGGACGCCATGACCTTCGGGCACACCCGCGCCAAGCGGCAGAAGCTCTCCGACGTCATCGTCGAGGACGTCAAGCGCTGGATCGTGGCCGAGCGCAAGCAGCCGGGCGACCGGCTGCCGAATGAGAAGGAATTGATCGAGCTCTTCGGCTACTCGAAGAGCACGGTGCGCGAGGCGTTGAAGGCGCTGGAGGTGCGCGGGCTGGTCTCCATCCGCACCGGGCCGGGCGGCGGCGCCTACCTGCAGCAGGTCTCGGTCGACCATGCGTCGGAGCCGCTGCGCAACTTCCTGCACTTCCATCACCTGGACGGGCACCACATCTACCAGCTGCGCAAGGTGCTGGAGCCCGAGCTGGCCGTGAGCGTGGTCGGCAAGCTGACGCCCGAGCAGTTCGAGCGGCTCGAAGCCAACGTGCGCCTTTGCACGCTGGAGCCCACCAACGAGGACGAGCTGCGCACGCAGCGCGAGGCCGAGCTTGCGTTTCACACCATGCTGGCCGAGGCCTGCCCCAATCCGGTGCTGTCCTTCATGTGCCGCTTCCTGAACGACCTGCTGCGCGACCTCGTGGTCTACAAGAAGGCGCTGGACCATCACCACTTCGGCGAGGCCAATGTCGACTATCACACGCAGCTGCTGGCGGCCTATCGCCGGGAAGATGCGAACGAGGTGCGCCGGCTGATGGCCGAGCACATGGTCGATGCCGAGGCGCACATGCATGAGATGGAGGCGCACATCGGGGCGAAGCATCTGTTGCTGCCTAGCGGGCAGCGTTGACCGGTGGGTTGAGAGCAGGCCGTTTTTCTTGTCCCCTCTCCCCTTGGGGAGAGGGCTAGGGTGAGGGCCGCGGGCCTTCACACTCGCACGCCCTTTGCCATTGCCGAAGCCCTCACCCCGGCCCTCTCCCGCAAGCGGGAGAGGGAGCAAGACCGAACTCGCGCACAAGCGTTACTTGTGCGCCTTCTCCAGACACTCCTGAAACGCCAGCACCGCCCGTGACGGCTTGGGCGACCGGCGCAGCAAACTCACGAACCGGCACGCGTAGTTGAACCGCGCCGGCAGCACGGGCTTCATGAGCCCGCGCTCCTCGAACACCTGCGCGTAGTGGTCAGGCAAAAAACCGAGAAAGCGCCCCGAAAGAATCAGCGTGGCAATCGCTTCCTGGTCGAAGCCCGTCGCCTTGCGCGACAGCTTCGCGCGATGGCTCAGTTCCATGTTGGGCGAGTGGTAGCCCAGGCCCGCAAAGTGATGCTCGCGCAGCCTGGCCCACGTGAGCTTTGCGTTGTTGCTCTCGAAGAGCAGATGCCCCTTGCCGCAGTAAAGCAGCATCGTCTCGTCGAACAGGTCGGCGTACACCAGGCTCTTCGAGGCCCGGTGCGCCGGGATGATGCCGATCTGGAAATTGCCTTCCAGCACGCCCTGCTCGATGGCGTTGATCGAGCCCACATGCACCGCCAGGTTCACCTCCGGCGCCAGTTCGGTGAAGCGCGCGATGGCTTCGCCGATGCGCGCCTTCGGATTGGTCGCCGTCTTGTCGAACAGCGCCACGTCGAGCTGGCCGCCCATGCGGTTGTGGATGTCGTCGATGCTGCCGCGAAAGGCATCGACCGAGGCCAGCAGGCGCAGCGTCTCGTCGTACACGCGCTGGCCCTCGGCCGTGAGCGCAAAGCCCGCGCGGCCGCGCCGGCACAGCACCAGGCCGAGCCGCGTTTCCAGGTCCTTCACGTGCCGGCTCACGGTGGAGGTGCCGATGTTGAGCTCCAGCTCGGCCGCCGCCATGCCGCCGCAGTCGACCACGCTCTTGAACACCTTGAGCAGGCGCAGGTCCATGTCGCTGAGCTGCCCCAGCACGGCGCGATTGCGGGCACTGTTTTGGGCTTTCGCCTTTACTTGCATGATGTGTCAAGTGAACATTGATATTGCGCCATTCTCCACACTGAAGGCTCTGCCAACAATCGGCACACCTCATCACCCTTTTGGAGCCCGCTTGCGCGGGAAGCGCCATGACCCTTGCAACGCCCGCCATCGAACCGACGCCCGCCCTGCGCACCGACGCCGCCTGGCTCGACGCGCACTGGATGCCCTACACCGGCAACCGCAACTTCAAGGCCGATCCGCGCATGATCGTGGAGGCCAGGGGTGCCTACTTCACCGATGGCGACGGCCGCAAGATCTTCGACGGCCTCTCGGGCCTGTGGTGCTCGGGCCTCGGCCACGGCCGCCCTGAAATCACCGAAGCGGTGAGCCGCCAGATCGCCAAGCTCGACTACTCGCCCGCCTTCCAGTTCGGCCATCCGCTCTCGTTCGAGCTGGCCAACAGGATCAAGGAGCTCACGCCCGCGGGCCTGGACTACGTGTTCTTCACCGGCTCGGGCTCCGAAGCGGCCGACACTTCGCTCAAGATGGCGCGCGCCTACTGGCGCACCAAGGGCCTTGCCAGCAAGACGCGCCTGATCGGCCGCGAGAAGGGCTACCACGGCGTCAACTTCGGCGGCATCTCGGTGGGCGGCATCGCGGCCAACCGCAAGCTGTTCGGCCAGGCCGTGGAGGCGGACCACCTGCCGCACACGCAGATCGCGGCCAATGCCTTCACGCGCGGCATGTCCGAGAACGGCGCCGAGCTGGCCGACCGCCTGCTCGACCTGATCGCGCTGCACGACGCCTCGAACATCGCGGCGGTGATCGTGGAGCCCTTCGCGGGTTCGGCCGGCGTGGTGATTCCGCCCAAGGGCTACCTGAAGCGCCTGCGCGACATCTGCACCGCCAACAACATCCTCCTGATCTTCGACGAGGTCATCACCGGCTTCGGCCGCTGCGGCGCACTCACGGGTGCCGATGCCTTCGGCGTGACGCCCGACATCATGAACATCGCCAAGCAGGTGACCAACGGCGCGCAGCCGCTGGGCGCGGTGATTGCCAGCAAGGAGATCTACGACACCTTCATGGCGGCGGGCGGCCCCGACTACATGCTCGAATTCCCGCACGGCTACACCTACGGCGCGCACCCGGTGGCCTGCGCCGCCGGCATCGCGGCGCTCGACGTGCTGCAGAAGGAAGACATGATCGGCCGCGTGCAGGCGCTCGCGCCGCACTTCGAGAACGCGGTGCACAGCCTCAAGGGCAGCAAGCACGTGACCGACATCCGCAACTACGGCCTGGCCGCGGGCCTGACGATTGCCGCGCTGCCGGGCGAGCCGGCACGCCGGCCGTACGAGATCGCGATGAACTGCTGGAAGAAGGGCTTCTACGTGCGCTACGGCGGCGACACGATCCAGCTCGCGCCGCCCTTCATTTCCGAGAAGGCGGAGATCGACCGCCTCGTCAACGCGCTGGGCGACGCGCTCGCAGAAACGGCCTGACGCACGGGCGGGCGGGCAATGGACGGCTCTGCATAATGAGCCGGCCTCCATTTCCCCGCCAGCCCCGTGCAACAGATCGACCTTTCCTACGCGATCCGGCCCCGCCGCAGCGGATCGCGGCAGATCCGCAATCCGCTGATGCAGATCCTGCAGGCGGTGCGCGAGCACGGCTCCATCTCGGCCGCGTCGCGCGCGCTCGACCTGTCCTACCGCCATGTGTGGGGCGAGCTCAAGCACTGGGAGCAGGCGCTCGGCCATCCGCTGATACAGGGCGAGCAGGGCCAGCGCGCGCAGCTTTCCGAATTCGGCGACAAGCTGCTGTGGGCCGAGCGCCAGGCCCAGGCCCGGCTCGCGCCGCAGATCGAGGCGCTGCATGCCGAACTGGAGCGCGCCTTCGCCCTCGCCTTCGACGACCGCACCCATGTGCTGAGCCTGCAAGCCAGCCACGACGACGCGCTCGCGCTGCTGCGCACGCATGCGGCGGGCACCGCGCAGCTGCATCTGGACATCCACTTCACCGGCAGCGTCGATGCGATCCGCGCGCTCAACCAGGGCCGCTGCGTGATGGCGGGCTTCCATACGCTGGAGCACCCGCCGCGCGGCTCGCTGGCGCAGCGCACCTACCAGCCGCTGCTCAAGCCGGGTCAGCACAAGCTGATCGGATTCGCGCGGCGCACGCAGGGCCTGCTCGTGGCGCCGGGCAACCCGCTCAACCTGCGCTCGCTGGCCGACGCGGCGCGGCTGCGCGCGCGCTACGTCAACCGGGCCATCGGCACCGGCACGCGCCTGCTGCTGGACGAACTGCTGGCAGAAGCCGGTCTCGACGCCTCAGCGCTCGCGGGCTACGAGCGCTGCGAAACCTCGCATGCCGCGGTCGCGCATGCCGTGGCGTCCGGACAGGCCGATGCGGGGCTCGGGCTCGAATCTGCCGCGCACGCCGAAGGGCTCGACTTCGTGCCGCTGGTGCGGGAGCGCTACCACCTGGCCTGCCTCAAGTCGGCGCTCGACCAGCCCGCCATGCAGGCGCTGGTGGCGGTGCTGCAGAGCGCAAGCTGGCAGCACCTGCTGGAGACGCTGCCCGGCTACGAGGCTGCGGCCAGCGGCGAGGTGCAGTCGCTGCGCGCGCTGCTGCCGTGGTGGACCTTCGCGCGCGAGAAGAAGGCTCACGGGCATTGAAGAGGCGGTCCGGGCACATGGGTTAAGGTTGTACCCATGACAGCTGCGGTGCATAGCGACATTCCCGCCCGTCTCGACCGCCTGCCGTGGTCGCGCTGGCACTGGCGCGTGGTGGTTGCGCTCGGCGTGGCCTGGGTGCTCGACGGCCTCGAGGTGACGCTTGTCGGCTCGATCGGCGCCGTGCTCGAGCGGCCCGACACACTCGGGCTCAGCGCCGGCGAGATCGGCTGGTCGGGCTCGATCTACATCGCGGGCGCGGTGATCGGCGCCCTGCTCTTCGGCCGCCTGACCGACCGGCTCGGGCGCAAGAAGCTGTTCCTGGTCACGCTGGTGGTCTACACCCTGGGCACGCTGGCCACCGCGTTCTCGCCGGACTTCGCTTTCTTTGCGCTGTGCCGCTTCATCACGGGCCTGGGCATCGGCGGCGAATATGCAGCCATCAATTCCGCCATCGACGAGCTCATTCCGGCGCGCGTGCGCGGCCGCGTCAACCTCGCGATCAACGGCAGCTTCTGGATCGGCGCGGCGCTGGGGGCCGGGCTCAGCCTGGTGCTGCTCGACCCGCGCGTGATCGGTCCGGTGTGGGGCTGGCGCGCGGGTTTCGCGCTGGGCGCGGTGCTGGCGGTGGCCATCCTGCTGGTGCGGCGCCACGTGCCCGAAAGCCCGCGCTGGCTGATGGCGCATGGCCGCGCCGACGAGGCGCTGCGCATCGTCGAGACCATCGAGGCCGAGGTCCGCGCGCAGCACGGCCCGCTGGCGCTGGCCGAGGGCCGCGTGGCCTATGGCGGCGGGCACCACCGCAGCCCGTCGATGCGCGAGGTGGCGCACGTGCTGCTGCGCCGCTACCGCGCGCGCAGCGTGGTCGCGGTGGCGCTGATGGTTTCGCAGGCCTTCTTCTACAACGCGATCTTCTTCACCTATGCGCTGGTGCTCACGCGCTTCTACGGCGTGGCCGAGGACAACGTGGCGCTCTACATCTTTCCGTTCGCGCTTGGCAATGTGCTCGGGCCGCTGCTGCTGGGCCCGCTGTTCGACAGCGTGGGGCGGCGCAAGATGATCGCGCTGACCTACGTGCTCGCGGGCGTCGGGCTCGCGTTCACCGGCTGGGCCTTCATGATGGGCTGGCTCGATGCGCGCAGCCAGGCGCTGTGCTGGTCGGCGGTGTTCTTCCTGGCCTCGGCCGCGGCGAGCTCGGCCTACCTCACGGTCAGCGAAGTGTTCCCGCTCGAGATGCGCGCCATGGCCATCGCGATCTTCTACGCCATCGGCATGGGCGCGGGCGGCTTCGTGGCGCCGGTGCTGTTCGGCGTGCTGATCGAGACCGGCAGCCGCGGCGCGGTGATGGTGGGCTACGCGATCGGCGCCACGCTGGTCATCGTTGCGGGACTGCTCGCGCTGCGCTATGCGGCCGATGCGGAGTGCAAGCCGCTCGAGGAAGTGGCGCCGCCGCTGTCGTCGGAGATCGGGAGCACCGGGATCGGCGACTAGGCAGCCCCCGGCGCAGGCTCAAAGTGCACAGGTCCTGAAGCCGAAGAAACCATCGTCGCGCCCGGGCAGCGCAAAGCTGCGGCGCCGCGGCGAACGCAGGCGCGAGCGGGTCGCGAACGACGCGCCGCGCAGCACGCGCGCCTCGCCGAATGCAGGCACGGGATCGAACTCGCTGCCCGCGCTCCAGGGATCGGCGCGAAAGCCGGGCCAGGGCCGCAGCGTGCCCGCGGTCCACTCGTGCACGTCGGCCCAGCGGAATCCACGCCGCGCCGCCGTGTGCGCCGCAATTTCCCATTCGACCTCGGTCGCGATGCGCCGGCCGGCCCAGCGCGTCCAGGCATCGGCCTCCCACCAGCTCAGGTGCACCGCGCTGTGGTGGCCGGCCGCACGCACGGTGGCACCAAAACGGTGCTGCAGCACCGAGCCGCCGGTGCCGTTGCGCGCGACGCCGATCTGCTCGATATGGCGCGGCCCGCGGCGCCCTTCGATCTGCGAGGCGAGCCAGCGCCAGCCCTGCGGATGCCAGAGCTCCTCGCGGTCGTAGCCGCCCTCGTCGACGAATTCGATGAACTGGCTCCAGGTCACGGGCTGGGCATCGATCTCGAATTCGGGCACCTCGACGCGGTGCGCGCCCTGCTCCTGCGCGAAGGCGAAGCCGCAGCCCTCGGGCAGGCCGAGCTCCCATTGCGTGGCCGGCAGCAGCAGCGGCTCGCGCGTGACGGCCGTGGGCATCGGATCGATGCCCAAAGGCAGCCCCAGCGTCTGCGCCATCACGATGAACTGCTCGCCGCGCAGGTCTTCATGGAAGAGCGCGAGGCGGTAGAAGTAAAGCCCCGGATCGGTCTCGGCCGCATGCTCGAGCAGTTCGAGCGTGCTCTCCAGCGTTTCGAGCAGGTAGGCCTTGGTCTGGGCCAGGTCCGGCAGGCCGGGCGACCAGCGCTGCGCGGGCGAAACCTGGGCCGGGTTCCACCAGTCGTCGGCAGCGGGCTCGATGGCGGCCAGGCGGGTCGGCCGCACCGGGCAATCGGCGCCGAAGGCGCGCTGGGTGTTGCGCCCGATCCACCATTCGGCGAACCAGCCGATGTGCCCGGCCAGCCAGAGCGGCGGCACCAGGCCCGCATCGCCCGTGCGCTCCACCGCGAGCGCGGGCGAGCCCAGCGCCTCTTCGTAAAGCGAGAGCAGATGAAGCGTGTGGTTGCGCGCATCGATCAGGGCCAGCGAGAGCAGCTCGCGGCCGGCGCGCTGCATGTCGGGCGAGTCGATGGAGTGCGGCAAGCCCGTGGGCAGCGGAGGCGGCGACGACGAGGGCATGTTTCATTATCGCGAGCCGGCGCACCAGTGCGGCGCATGGCGGCCGCGCCTACGGGAATACACCGCCCGTGCCCGTCCGAAAACGGCTTTGCGCGCCGATAAAATCGCGCGTCCGCCGAAAGCCCCCGGACCGCCGCCCGCCGGCGGAGCCCGGCCCGCTTCTGCATCCAAGCATCCATTTCCTCTCTGGAGAAGAGCATGAATTTCCTGCTCAGATTTTCGCGCGCGGTCGATTGGCTCAATGGCCAGATCGGCAAGTACGTGATCTGGCTCATCCTTGCATCCACCGTGATCAGCGGCGTCAATGCCGTGGTCCGGAAGGTGTTCAACGTCAGCTCCAACGCCTATCTCGAAGTGCAGTGGTACCTGTTCGCCGCATCCTTCCTGATTGCCGCGGGCTATACCCTCCTGAACCAGGAGCACGTGAAGATCGACGTGATCCTCAGCCGCCTGTCCAAGCGCGGCCAGATCTGGGTCGACATCATCGGCTTCAGCTTCTTCCTCACGCCGGTCTGCCTCGCCATCCTCTGGTATGGCATTCCGTTCTTCCTGCAGGGCTATCGCTCGGGCGAGATGTCGAACAACGCCGGCGGCCTGATCCGCTGGCCGATCTACGCCATGATCCCGCTGGGCTTCTCGCTGCTGATGCTCCAGGGCTGGTCCGAACTCATCAAGCGCATCGCGTTCCTGCAGGGCCGCATCGACGATCCCACGCAGAAGCGCGACGAAAAGACCGCCGAAGAAGAACTGGCCGAGTCGATCCGCCGGCTCGCCGAATCCAACGCCAAAGGCTGAGCGGTAGCACCCCATGGAATTCATTACGCAAAACTTCGCCCCGATCATGTTCGCGGGGCTGATCGTGTTCCTGCTGTTCGGCTTCCCGGTGGCGTTCAGCCTCGGCGCCTGCGGCCTGTTCTTCGGCTTCGTCGGCGTGGAGCTCGGCCTCCTGCCCGAGGCGCTGCTGCAGGCGCTGCCGCTGCGGGTGTTCGGCATCATGCAGAACGACACGCTGCTGGCCATTCCGTTCTTCACGCTCATGGGGCTGATCCTCGAGCGAAGCGGCATGGCCGAAGACCTGCTCGACTCGATCGGCCAGCTCTTCGGCCCCGTGCGCGGCGGCCTCGCGCTGGCCGTGATCTTCGTGGGTGCGCTGCTTGCGGCCACCACCGGCGTGGTGGCGGCCTCGGTCATCTCGATGGGCCTGATCTCGCTGCCGATCATGCTGCGCTACGGCTATGACCGGCGCATCGCCTCGGGCGTGATTGCGGCCTCGGGCACGCTGGCGCAGATCATTCCGCCTTCGCTGGTGCTGATCATCATGGCCGACCAGCTCGGCCGCAGCGTGGGCGACATGTACAAGGGCGCGTTCGTGCCGGGCTTCATGCTCACGGCCATGTACGCGGGCTACGTGATCCTGCTGGCCATCTTCAAGCCCAAGTGGGTTCCGGCCCTGCCGCTCGAGGCACGCACCTTCCGCGAGCCGAGCGGCAGCAGCGGCCTGCCCTCGCTGCTGGTGCTGACCACCGTTGCCACCGCGGCGGCCGTGTTCTTTGCCAAGCACATTGCCGATGTCCACACCTGGTGGACCGGCCAGCCCGTGACCAGCGTGGCCACCGACGAAACCATCGTGGTGTCGATGTGCGTCGGCGTGATGCTGGCCTTCCTGATCGCGGTGGCCAACCGCCTGCTGCGGCTGCGCCTGCTGTCGCGCATTGCCGAGCGCGTGACCTTCGTGCTGATCCCGCCGCTGCTGCTGATCTTCCTGGTGCTGGGCACGATTTTCCTCGGCGTGGCCACCCCCACCGAAGGCGGCGCCATGGGTGCCCTGGGCGCCTTCATCATGGCCATGGTGCGCGGACGGCTCAGCATGAGCCTGCTCAAGCAGGCGCTCAACACCACCACCAAGCTGTCGTGCTTCGTGGTGTTCATCCTGATCGGCTCGACCATCTTCAGCCTGGTGTTCCAGGGCGTGGACGGACCGCGCTGGGTCGAGCACCTGCTGACCGGCATGCCCGGCGGCCAGCTCGGCTTCCTGATCCTGGTGAACGTGCTGATCTTCTTCCTGGCGTTCTTCCTGGACTTCTTCGAGCTCTCGTTCATCGTGGTGCCGCTCCTGGCACCCGTGGCGCACAAGCTCGGCATCGACCTGATCTGGTTCGGCGTGCTGCTGGCTGTGAACATGCAGACCTCGTTCATGCATCCGCCTTTCGGCTTCGCGCTGTTCTACCTGCGCAGCGTGGCGCCGACCAAGGCCTACAACGACAAGGTCACGAACGAACGCATCGAGCCCGTCACCACCATGCAGATCTACTGGGGGGCGGTGCCCTTCGTGCTGATCCAGATCATCATGGTCGGCCTGATCATCGCGTTCCCGGCCATCGTCTCGAGCGGGCTCGACAAGGAGGTGGCAGTCGACCTCGACAAGATCGGCGCCGAGATGCAGGCCAACATGCCGAAGGACGACTCCCAGCCCGCTCCCGAGCCGGCACCCGGCGCCTCGGCACCGGCCGGCGGCGAAGCGCCTGCGGGCGCGGAAGAAGACCCGATGAAGGCCATGCAGGAACAGCTGGACCGGGACGCGGGCAAGAAGTAGTTCGAAGAAAGCCGCTGCAGGCCCTCCGGGGCACGCGGCGGCCGCGGGCCTTCCCCGAAGCCCCAAAAAAAAAGCCCCGCATCGCGGGGCTTTTTGCTGGCCGGAGTGAACCCGGATCAGAGCTTGAGCGTGGACATGAACGAGTCGAAGCGCGATTCCGCAAAACGGAACCAGAGCACCTGGTCGCGCTGGAAGCTGCGGAAGTCGGCGTAGATCTTCTTCCACTCGGGGCTCTTGGCGTCGTTCTCGGCATAGACCTCGAGCGAAGCCTTGTAGGCGGCGTCCATCATGGCTTGCGAGAACGGCAGCACCTTGGTCTTGGCGGCCACGAGCTGCTTGAGCGCGATGGGGTTCAGCGCGTCGTACTTGGCCAGCATGTCCGACGAGGCCACGGCCGCGGCGGCTTCCACGATGGCCTTGTTCTCGGCCGAGAGGCCGTCCATGGCCTTCTGGTTGATGAAGAAGTCCACTTCCGGACCGCCTTCCCACCAGCCGGGGTAGTAGTAGAACGGCGCGACCTTGTTGAAGCCGAGCTTCTGGTCGTCGTACGGTCCCACCCATTCGGCGGCATCGATGGTGCCCTTTTCGAGCGCCTGGTAGATCTCGCCGCCCGGCAGGCTTTGCGGCACGGCGCCCATCTTCTGCATGACCTCGCCGATCAGGCCGCCGCCCAGGCGCATCTTCATGCCCTTGAAATCCGCCACGGACTTGATTTCCTTGCGGAACCAGCCGCCCATCTGGCAGCCCGTGTTGCCGCCGGCGAAGCTCACCATGCTGTATTTGGCGTAGAACTCGTTCATGAGCTTGCGGCCGTTGCCGTGCATCATCCACGCGGTCATCTGGCGCGAGTTCAGGCCGAACGGAATGGCCGAACCCAGCGCGAACGCGGGGTTCTTGCCGTAGAAGTAGTAGGGCACGGTGTGGCACATCTCGACCGAACCGTTCTGCACGCCGTCCACCACGCCGAAGGGAGGCATCAGCTCGCCGCCGGCATGGACCGAGATTTCGAACTTGCCGCCCGACATGGCCTTGACTGCCTTGGCGAAGACTTCCGCGCCGCCGTAGATGGTGTCGAGCGACTTGGGAAAGCTCGACGCCAGGCGCCAGCGGACGGCCGCCTGCGCATGAACTGCGGGCGCAATGCCGGCGGCCAGAACGCCCGCAATGCCGGCGTTTTTAATGAGGGAACGACGATCCATTGAATTCACTCCGAGTGCATTGGAAAAAACGAAACGCGGCTTGTGGCCGCGTCGAGGACTTTTGTAAGTCCCGGATATTGTAAAAACGCACTTACACCCGCCCGGCGGGGGTTTACCCTGCGGCGGCCGCGCCGAAGCGCTGCGCAATCGAAGCGGCAATGCCGGGCGCATCGAGACCGATCGATGCGAGCAATTTGCCAGGGTCGCCATGCTCGATGAAGCGGTCGGGCAGGCCCAGCTGCAGCACCGGCCTTTGCACATGGGCCGCCTGCAGCGCCTCGAGCACCGCGCTGCCCGCGCCGCCCATGACGGCGCCCTCTTCGAGCGTGACGATGGCGTCATGCGTGCCCGCCACCTTCAGCAGCAGCTCGACGTCCAGCGGCTTGGCCCAGCGCATGTTGACCACCGTGGCATCGAGCGATTCGGCCGCCGTGAGCGCCGGGTACAGCAAAGTGCCGAAGGCCAGGATGGCGATGCGCTTGCCCTCGCGGCGCACTTCGCCCTTGCCGAACGGCAGCGCGTCGAGTGCGAGGTGCGGCACCACACCCGCACCGGCCCCGCGCGGATAGCGCACGGCCACCGGATGGTTCTGCTCGTAGGCGCTCGACAGGAGCTGCCGGCACTCGCGCTCGTCGGCCGGGCAGGCAATGCTCATGTTGGGAATGCAGCGCAGGAACGGGATGTCGTAGGCGCCCGCGTGCGTGGCGCCGTCGGCACCCACGAGGCCGGCGCGGTCGAGTGCGAACACCACCGGCAGGTTCTGGATCGCGACGTCGTGGATCAACTGGTCGTAGGCGCGCTGCAGGAAGGTCGAGTAGATCGCCACCACCGGCTTCAGGCCCTCGCAGGCCAGGCCCGCCGCAAAGGTGACGGCATGCTGCTCGGCAATGCCGACG
Source organism: Variovorax sp. V116 (assembly GCF_041154435.1). NCBI lineage: Bacteria > Pseudomonadati > Pseudomonadota > Betaproteobacteria > Burkholderiales > Comamonadaceae > Variovorax > Variovorax sp. V116. Next base: position 1,723,597 of record NZ_AP028661.1, on the reverse strand, counting down.
TCGTAGTAGCGGTCCGGAAAGCGCTGCTCGAACTCGACCAGCCCCGAGCCTTCGCGCATGGCCGGCGTGATGCCCACCAGCCGGCCGTCGTGCGCGGCCATGTCGCAGAGCCATTGGCCGAAGACCTGCGTGAAGGTCTGCTTGGCCACCGCCGTGGACTTGACCAGCCCCACCTGCGGATCGAACTTGCCGGGCCCGTGGTAGGCCACCGGGTCGGCCTCGGCCAGCTTGTAGCCCTGGCCCTTCTTGGTGACCACGTGCAGGAACTGCGGGCCGTCCAGGTGCTTGAGGTTCTCGAGCGTGGGCACCAGCGAATCGAGGTCGTGGCCGTCGATGGGGCCGACGTAGTTGAAGCCGAACTGCTCGAACAGCGTGGCGGGCACCACCATGCCCTTGGCATGCTGTTCGAAGCGCTTGGCCAGTTCGAACAGCGGCGGCGCGGCGCGCAGCACGCTCTTGCCGACGTTCTTGGCCGCGGCGTAGAAGTTGCCGCTCATCAGCTGCGCGAGGTAGCGGTTGAGCGCGCCCACGGGCGGGCTGATCGACATGTCGTTGTCGTTCAGGATCACCAGCAGCTTGCAGTCGCACACGCCGGCGTTGTTGAGCGCCTCGAAGGCCATGCCGGCCGTGAGCGCGCCGTCGCCGATGATGGCCACGGAATGGCGGTCTTCGCCCTTCTGCTTGGCCGCCATCGCCATGCCGAGCGCGGCCGAGATGCTGGTCGACGAGTGCGCGGTGCCGAAGGTGTCGTATTCGCTCTCGCTCCTCTGCGGAAAGCCCGAGATGCCGCCGATCTGCCGCAGCGTGGGCATGCGCTCGCGCCGGCCCGTGAGGATCTTGTGCGGATAGGTCTGGTGGCCCACGTCCCACACCAGGCGGTCGTGCGGCGTGTTGAACACGTGGTGCAGCGCGACCGTGAGCTCGACCGTGCCAAGGTTCGAGCTCAGGTGGCCTCCGGTGCGCGAGACGTTGTCGAGCACGCAGGCGCGCACCTCGGCCGCCAGCTGCCTGAGCTGGGCGCGGTCGAACTGGCGGATCGGCGATGGATCGTGAAGCGTGGGAAGCAGCGCAGCCATGGGATCGTCGTGGGTCTTCTTGTCCATCTGTGAGTTGTTCATCGGTCGCGGTCGACGACCATGTGGGCCAGCGCGCGCAACGCCGCGGTGTCGGCCAGGCCGCTGCGGTCCAGCGCCGCGAGCGATTCGGCCAGCAGCTGCCTTGCCTGCGCACGCGCACCGTCCAGGCCCCACAGCGAAACATAGGTGGGCTTGTCGGCGGCCGCATCCTTGCCGGCGGTCTTGCCGAGGGTCTGCGAATCGGCCGTGACGTCGAGGATGTCGTCGACCACCTGGAACGCCAGGCCGATGGCGGCGCCATAGTCGCGCAGGGCAGAGAGCGCCGCGGGCGCCACGGCGCCGGCGCAGGCCGCGCCCATCTCGACGCTGCCCTGCAGCAGCGCGCCGGTCTTCAGGCGGTGCATCTCGCGCAGCTGCGCTTCGTCCAGCGCGAGGCCCACGCTGGCCAGGTCGATCGCCTGCCCGCCCGCCATGCCCTGGCTGCCCGCGGCGCGCGCGAGCAGACGGCACAGCGCGGCCTGGATCGATGCGGGAATCTCGTCGCCCTCGGGCGTGAGCAGCTCGAAGGCCAGGGCCTGCAGGGCGTCGCCGGCCAGCAGCGCATCGGCTTCGCCGAACTTCACGTGCACCGTGGGCTTGCCACGCCGCAGCACGTCGTTGTCCATGCTCGGCAGGTCATCGTGCACCAGCGAGTAGGCGTGGATCAGCTCGGTTGCGCAGGCCGCACGCAGCGCCGCAGCCGCATTGCCGCCGACCGCTTCGCTCGCGGCCAGCACCAGGAGCGGCCGCAGCCGCTTGCCGCCGTCGAGCACGGCATAGCGCATGGCATCGCCGAGCAGCACCGGCGCGTCGACGCCGACCCAGCGCGACAGCGCCGCCTCGACGCGCGCCAGGTGCGGGTCGCTCCAGCTGGCCAGGCGCGCGGCATCCCATTCCACCGCTTGAACCGCGCTCATTCGGCAGTCCAGGGCTTGAGGCTCCCGGCGTCGAGCACCTTGATCTGGTCTTCGACCGCCTGGAGCTTTTCGCGGCAGAAGGCGAGCAGCGCGGCGCCGCGCTGGTAGCTGCCGAGCAGCTGGTCGAGCGGCAATTGGCCCGACTCGAGTTCTGCAACCAATTGTTCCAACTCCTGGAGCCCGGCTTCGTAGCTGGCCGGCAGCGGCCCCGTGTCGGGCGTGGCGGCCGGGCTGGACGTGGCGGAAGAAGGGACCTTGGGCATGCGAGCGAACGAGTGTGAAACCGCGCATTTTAGGACGGGGAAGCAAACGGGCGCCGGCATGCGGCAAGCCAACGGCACTGCACTGCCCCCTTGGGTACAATCCGAGCTTCCCAAGCCGGCCGACCCGGCACAACTCTTCGGGCCGTCGCCCTCCAGACGGCGCCTTCCGTCTTTTCTTTTTTCTCCCTGTGGGGAGCTTGGTCAGGTCCTCCATGTCTGATTTAAGTCTTCAACTGCAGCAGGCCACGAGCCAACTTCCAGTTTCCGCGTACTTCGACGAGTCGCTCTATGCGCGCGAGATGCAAACGCTGTTCGCGCAGGGCCCGCGCTATGTGGGCCACCGCCTGGCCGTGCCCGAGCCCGGCAACTTCCACACCCTGCCGCAGGAGCACCAGGGCCGCGCGCTGGTGCACACGCCCAAGGGCGTGGAACTCATCTCCAACGTGTGCCGCCACCGCCAGGCGCTCATTCTCCAGGGCCGCGGCCAGCTCGACAGCCAGGCCGGCGGCAACATCGTCTGCCCGCTGCACCGCTGGACCTATGCGGCCAGCGATGCGCGCACCACCGGCACGCTGATCGGCGCGCCGCACTTCCAGCAGGACCCCTGCCTCAACCTGCACAACTACCCGCTCACCGAGTGGAACGGCCTGCTGTTCGAGCGCGGTCCCGATGGCGCAGGGCGCGACGTGGCGGCCGACATGGCCGAACTCGGCCCGCGCGCCGACCTCGACTTCACGGGCTACGCGCTCGACCGCGTCGAGCTGCACGAGTGCAACTACAACTGGAAGACCTTCATCGAGGTCTACCTGGAGGACTACCACGTCGGCCCGTTCCACCCGGGCCTGGGCAGCTTCGTCACCTGCGACGACCTGCGCTGGGAGTTCAACCGCAACTTCTCGGTGCAGACCGTGGGCGTGGCCAACCGGCTCGGCCGCGCGGGCAGCCCGATCTACCAGAAGTGGCAGGAGCAGCTGCTCCAGTACCGCGAAGGCAAGCCGCCCAAGTACGGCGCCATCTGGCTCACCTACTATCCGCACGTGATGATCGAGTGGTATCCGCATGTGCTCACGGTGTCGACGCTGCATCCGGTGAGCCCTACCAAGACGCTCAACATGGTGGAGTTCTTCTACCCCGAGGAGATCGTGGCCTTCGAGCGCGAATTCGTCGAGGCCCAGCAGGCCGCCTACATGGAAACCTGCGTGGAGGACGACGAGATCGCCGAGCGCATGGACGCCGGCCGCCGCGCGCTCATGCTGCGCGGCGACGACGAGAGCGGCCCCTACCAGAGCCCGATGGAAGACGGCATGCAGCAGTTCCACGAGTGGTACCGCAGCGCAATGCAGAACAACGCCTGAGCCGATAGTGCAAGCACTCTGGATGGTGCTGGGCGCCTTCTTGTTCGCCACCATGAGCGTGGTCGTCAAGGTGGCCTCGGCCTGGTTCAACAGCGGCGAGATGGTGCTCGGGCGCGGCCTGATCGGCATCGTGTTCCTGTGGCTGCTGGCGCGCAACCGCGGCGTCTCCATGGCCACCCGCTACCCCGGCATGCACGCCTGGCGCAGCACCATCGGCGTGGTGTCGCTGGGCGCGTGGTTCTATGCCATTGCCCACATGCCGCTGGCCACGGCCGTCACGCTCAACTACATGAGCAGCGTGTGGATCGCGGCCTTCCTGGTCGGCGGCGCGCTGCTGGCCTGGGTGCCGGTGCCCGGGCGCGACGGGCGCATCGAGCGGCCGCCGCTGCAGGGCACGCTCGCGCTGACCGTGCTCGCGGGCTTTGCCGGCGTGGTGCTGATGCTCAAGCCCACGGTCAGCGGCAGCGACGGCTTCGCAGGAATGCTGGGCCTGCTGTCGGGCCTCACGGCCGCCTTTGCCTACATGCAGGTGGTGGCGCTGTCGCGCATCGGCGAACCCGAGCTGCGCACGGTGTTCTATTTCGCGGTGGGCTCCGCGGTGGCGGGCGCCTTTGCCACGGCCGCCACGGGGTTTTCGGGCGGAAATTCCTGGACGTGGCAGCATGCGCTGTGGCTGCTGCCGATCGGCCTTCTGGCGGCCCTCGGGCAGCTGTGCATGACGCGCGCCTACGCCACGGCCAAGACGCAGGCCGGCACGCTGGTAGTGGCCAACCTGCAGTACTCCGGCATCATCTTTGCGGCGTTGTACAGCGTGGTGCTGTTCGACGACCGCATCGACGCCGCCGGCTGGACCGGCATGGCGCTCATCATCGTGAGCGGCATCGCGGCCACCGTGCTGCGCCAGCGCGCAGTGCCCAAGGCGCCGGCCGAAGAACACTGATCCGCATCGACCCTCATCGACAACGAAGGAACCCCGCCATGTACACCACCCTCCTCAGCGTCGAACAACTCCAGCAGCTGCAGGCCGGCGACGCGCCCCACATGGTCTTCGACTGCAGCTTCGATCTCATGAAGCCCGAAGCCGGCGCGCAGCAATATGCCGCCGCCCACATCCCGGGCGCGGTGTACGCGAACCTCGACACCGACCTGAGCGCCAAGCACGGCATGCCGGGCGCGCAGGGCGACGTGGTCATCGCGCAGGAAGACGGCGTGCCGGCCTCGGGCGGGCGCCATCCGCTGCCCAGCCGCGAGAAGTTCGCGGCCTGGCTGTCGAGCATCGGCTTTTCCAACGACATGCAGGCCGTGGTGTACGACCGCAACGGCGCCAACTACTGCGGCCGGCTCTGGTGGATGCTCAAGTGGATGGGCCACGACGCGGTGGCCGTGCTCGACGGCGGCCTGCAGGCCTGGCAGGCCGCGGGCGGCGAAGTCACGAACCGCGAGGAGCCCGCGCACTTCCAGTCGAACTTCGTGATGGGCGAGCCGCTGGTGAAGCTCGTGGCCACCGACGTGGTGGCGCGCCGGCTCGGCCAGCCTGACCAGAACCTGATCGACGCGCGTGCCGCCGCACGTTATCGCGGAGAGGTGGAACCTCTGGACCCGATTGCGGGTCACATCCCCGGGGCTGTGAACCGGCCCTTCGCCGAGAACCTCGGCCCCGACGGCAAGTTCAAGCCGGCATCGCAATTGCGCGCCGAGTTCGAAGCGCTGCTCGCGGGACGCGATCCGGCGACGGTCGTCCACCAATGCGGCAGCGGCGTGAGCGCTGTGCCCAACCTGCTCGCGATGCAGATCGCGGGCCTTGGGACGACGGCGCTCTATGCCGGCAGCTGGAGCGAGTGGAGCAACACGCCGGGGCTGCCGACCCGGCAAGGCGCAGAACCATGAGCAAGACCCGACTTCGACGACGCATTTCATCCGGCCTCGCATTGGCCGCGGCGCTGTTCGCAGCCCCCTTTCTTTCCGCCCAGGCGCAGCAGCAGCATGCGCATGTGCACGGCCAGCTCAAGCTCGATGTGGCGATCGACGGACCCACGGTGGTGATCGACATGGAATCGCCACTGGACAACATCGTCGGCTTCGAGCGCGCGCCCAAGACCGACGCCGAGAAGAAGACCGCCGAAGACGCTATCGCCCAGCTGCGCGCAGCCGACAAGCTGTTTGCCATCGACCCGGCCGCCAACTGCAAGCTCGGCCCGGTCGAGCTGCGCTCCAGCGCACTGGGCCTTGGCAACCCCGACCCGGCAGAGCCCGCGGGCCATGCCGACCTCGACGCGACCTTTTCGTTCAACTGCACCCATGGGGCCGCGGCAAAGTTCATCGATGTGAATCTGTTCTCCGCCTTCAAGGGCACGCGCCAGATCGATTCGCAGATTGCATCCGCCCAAGGCCAGTTCAAGCGCCAGCTCAAGCGCCCGGCCGGCGCACAGGCCGCCCAGCCCGTTCGCCTGAACCTGGGCAAGTGACACTGTGAGCACCGTCCCCCAGGGCGAGGCCGCGCCGCCGCTGCGCGTGGTGCTCGCCGCCGAAGGGTTGCGCTTCTCGTGGCCCGGCATGCCAAGGCCGTGCATCGATATCGAGGCCTTGCGCATCACCGCGGGCGAGGCCGTCTTCCTGCACGGGCCGAGCGGCTGCGGCAAGAGCACGCTGCTGTCGCTTCTGGCCGGCGTGCTGGTGGCGGACGAAGGCCGCGTCACGCTGCTGGGGCACGACTGGTCGCAGCTCTCGGGCGCCGCGCGCGACCGCTGCCGCGTTGCGCACGTCGGCTACATCTTCCAGCAGTTCAACCTGCTGCCCTACCTGAACGTGCTCGACAACGTGCTGCTGCCCTGCCGCTTCTCGCAGCGGCGAGAGGCGCAGGCCGCACGCGGCGGCAGCGCGCGCGAAGAGGCCGAGCACCTGCTCGATCAGATGGGACTCGACCGCAACCTCTGGAAGCGCCAGGCGATGCAGCTCTCCGTGGGCCAGCAGCAGCGCGTGGCCGCGGCGCGCGCGCTCATCGGCCAGCCCGAAGTGGTGATTGCCGACGAACCCACCTCGGCGCTCGACGAGGACCGGCGCGAAGCCTTCCTCGACGTGCTGCTGACGGCCTGCGCCGTGAACAACAGCGCGCTCGTGTTCGTGAGCCACGACCAGCGCATTGCGCAGCGCTTTGCGCGGCACGTGCTGCTGCCCGAGATCAACCGCGCGGCGCCCGCGGCCATGGCGGCGGACAGCTGAGATGAAGGCACTTTTTTCCATTGCCTGGCGCAGCGCCTGGAATCGGCGCTTCACGCTGGCGCTCACGGTGTTCTCGATCGCGCTGTCGACCTTCCTGCTGCTCGGCGTGGAGCGCATCCGCACCGAGCTGCGCGAGAACTTCGCATCGTCCGTCTCGGGCACCGACCTGATCGTGGGCGCGCGCACCGGCGCCACGCAATTGCTGCTGTACTCGGTGTTCCGCATCGGCGCGGCCACCAACAACATTTCCTGGAAGAGCGTGCAGGCCCTGGCCGCGCATCCGGGCGTCGACTGGGTGGTGCCGCTTTCGCTCGGCGACTCGCACCGCGGCTTCGCGGTGCTCGCAACCTCGCCCGAATACTTCGCGCGCTTTCGCTACGGCAACCGCCAGCCGCTCGCGCTGCGCGAGGGCAAGCCCTTCAGCGCGCTGTTCGATGCGGTGGTGGGCGCCGAGGTGGCCGACAAGCTCGGCTACCACGTCGGCCAGAGGATCACGCTCGCGCATGGCAGCGGCGAACTCAATGCGTCCGAGCATGCCGACAAGCCCTTCACCGTGGTGGGCGTGCTCGCGCGCACCGGCACGCCGGTCGACCGCACGGTGCACATCGGCCTCGAAGCGATGGAAGCGATCCACCTCGAATGGGTGGGCGGCGCGCCGATGCCGGGCGTGAAGATCCCGGCCGAGCAGGTGCGCAAGTTCGACCTCACGCCCAAGAACGTGACGGCCGCGCTCGTGGGCCTGAAGAACCGCTCGGCCGTGTTCGGCGTGCAGCGCTGGATCTCCACCTACACCGGCGAGCCGCTGATGGCCATCCTGCCCGGCGTGGCGCTCGACGAGCTGTGGAGCGTGATCGGCATCGGCGAGAACGCCCTGCTGCTGATGTCGGCGCTGGTGGCGCTGGTGAGCCTTGCGGGCCTGGTCTCGGTGGTGATGGCGGGGCTGAACGAAAGGCGGCGCGAGCTGGCCGTGCTGCGCGCCGTGGGTGCCGGCCTGCGCCATGTGCTGGCGCTGCTTGCGCTGGAGGGCGCCATGGTCACCGTGCTGGGCGTGGCCCTCGGCGTGGTGATGGCGGTGCTTGGCATTGCCCTGCTCGCGCCATGGCTGCAGGCGCAGTTCGGGCTGACATTGAGCCTTTCGCCACCTACACTGAATGAATGGCTGCTGATGGCGAGCCTGCTGGTCGCGGGCTGGCTGGCAAGCCTGCTGCCGGGCATCCGCGCCTATAGGCTCTCGTTGGCCGACGGCCTTTCCCCGAGGATTTGAACCATGCGCATCGCAAAGAAGAACTCCACGGTCAACGCCTTCACGCGGCTTTCGATGCTGCTGGCTGGCGCCGGCCTTGCCGCCGCCACATGGGCCGCCGACCCGGCACCCAAGGACACGACCGCATCGAACCCGCTCGGCGGCAAGGCCGCACCGCCTGCTGCCGCAGCCAAGGCTGCGCCGGGCCAGCCGCGCCAGATCACCTGGGAAGAGCTCGTGCCCAAGGACTGGGACCCGGCCAAGGAATTCAAGGGCATGGACCTGAGCGCGCTCAACGACGGCGACCCGCGCGCCAACGAGCTGCTCATGAAGATGCAGGAAGTGTCGAACAACGCACCGACCAACCCCTCCATGAACGGCGCGGACATCAAGATCCCGGGCTTCATCGTGCCGCTCGAGGAAGCCAAGGGCGAAGTGACCGAGTTCCTGCTCGTGCCCTACTTCGGCGCCTGCATCCACACGCCGCCGCCGCCGGCCAACCAGATCCTGCACGTGGTCACGCCCAAGGGCGCCAAGTTCCGCGCCATGGACACCGTGTGGGTCACCGGCAAGCTGCAGACGCTGCGCAACGATTCGATGATGGGCGTGAGCGGCTACCACGTGAACGCAACGAGCGTCAGCAAATACACAGGCGGCGCCAAGTAGAGCCTGGGGCTTGTGGTTCTGCGCCGACAGCGCAGGCGGCGCAACACCGACACAGACCGTTGCATCGACGATGCAGGCTGGCGTCGTCGCTACAGGTGGCGCGCCGTTGAAGAGTTTCGAAGGCGCGGCTTCTGCGCCCATAGGAACTCCAGATGACAACATCACTGCGCCGCACACCGCTCGCGCGGCTCCTGACGATCTCGCTGTGCATCGGCGCAATCGGCATCGCCGGCTGCAACAAGACCGACAGCACGCCTTCGGCCCCGGCACCTGCGCCCGCGCCTCCGGCAGCTGCCGCGCCGGCACCCGCGCCAGCCGCCCCCGCTCCCGCGGCCTACACGCCGCCCTCCGCCGAGCAGCTCTACCAGCTGGTCGCGCCCATCGCGCTGTACCCCGACAAGCTGGTGGCGCAGGTGCTGGCCGGCGCCACCTATCCCGACCAGATCACGGCCGCGCACGGCTGGCTCGCGCAGAACGCGTCCCTCAAGGGCGGCCCGCTCGCGGACGCGGCCAATCAGCAGCCCTGGGACCCGAGCGTGAAATCGCTCACCGCGTTCCGCCCGGTGCTGGACCAGATGGCCGGCAACATCGCGTGGACCGAAGCGCTCGGACAGGCCTACTACAACGATCCCGCCGACGTGATGAACGCGATCCAGGTCATGCGCCAGCGCGCATCGGCAGCGGGCCGGCTCAAGAACAACGACAAGCTGCGCGTGGCCAGCGCCGCCACACCGCGCAACTACGCACCGGCGCCTGACGTGCAGCCCGTCTATGCGGGCCCCGCCGTCGTCGAGCCGCCGCCGCAGTTCATCACCATCGAGCCTGCGCAGCCCGACGTGGTCTACGTGCCGAGCTACGACCCGCAGCGCATCTACGGCGAACCCGTGCCCGTGTATCCCGGCTATGCGTACACCCCGCCCGTCGAGGTTGCGCCCGGCTACAGCCGCGGCCAGATGGCGGCGGCCGGCGCGTTCACCTTCGGGCTCGGCGTGGTGGTGGGCGCCGCGCTCGAGCGGCACGACTGGGGCTGGCGCTCGTGGGACGTGAACTGGGGCGCGCCGCGCTACCGGGATCGCGACCGCGCGGTGCCGCCGGCCTATGCGCGGCCCGCCGTGGTCTACAACAACAGCACCTACATCTCGCGCTCGACGACCGTGGTCAACAACGTGCGCAATGTCTACAACAACAACGCGCCGCGCGGCCTGCCGCCGGGCGCGCCCCCGCCCAATTTCGCGGCCGCGCCGGGTCTGCCCCCGCCACAGAACGCCCAGTTCGCGCAACAGCAGCAACAGCAGCAACAGCAGCAACAGCAGCAACAACAGCAACGGGAGCAGCAGGCACGGCAGCAGCAAGCCTTCATGCGCCAGCAGCAGGAGCAGCAGCAAGCCGCACAACAAGCACAGCAGCTGCAGGCCCGCCAGCGCCAGCAGGAGCAGCAGGAGCGGCAGGCACGCCTTCAGCAGCACCCGCAGCAAGACCCATTGCAGCGCCAGCAAGCGCAACAGGCGCAGCAACAGGCGCAGCAACAAGCACAGCGACAGGCGCGGCAACAGGCACGACAACAGGAGCGGCTGGCGCGGCAGCAGGCGCACAACACGCCCCCGCAAGCGCCGCAGGCCTTGCTTCAACAACAGCAGCAGCAGCAGGACCTCGCGCGGCGGCAGCAGGCGGCCCAGCAGCAACAGCAACAGCAACAGGCGCGCGCGGCCAGCCAGGCCCAGCAGCAGCAGGCCATGCAGGAGCGCCAGCAACAAAGGCAATCGGCGCAGCAGGAGCAATCACGGCGCCAGCAGATGCAGCAACAGCAAGCCCAGCAGCAGGCCCGCGTGCTCCAGCAGCAGCAAGCGCAACAGCAGCAGATGCAGCGGCAGCAGGCGCAGCAGCAGGCCCGGCAACAGCAGCATCAAGAGCAACTGCAGCGGCAGCAGCAAGAAGCGCAAGCAGCGCGCCAGCAGCAACAGCGGCAGCAGGCGATCCAACAACAGCAGCAACAGCAGCAGCAACGCCAACAGCAACAGGCTCAACAGCAAGCGCAGCAGGCACAGCAAATCCGCCAGCAGCAGCAACAGGCCCAGCAGCACGCGGCCGCCGCCGCAGCGGCCCATCGGCGCCCGCCCGGCCGCCCCGGCGAACCGCCCAAGGACCAGCCCTGAAGGCGGCGGCCGCGAGGCCGGTTACTGCTTGCCGATTTCCGTCAGCAACCGGGTGACGAGATAAAGGCGCGGCACGATCGAGTCGACCTCGATGTATTCGTCGCGTGCGTGATAGCCGAAGCCCGCGAGGCCGAAGCTCTCGACCACGGTGGCCTTGCCGGAGCGGCCCGCATAGCCCGCATCGGTGCCGCCGCCGGTCATGGGCGTGAGCGCGAGCTCGCGGTCGATCTCCTTGTAGATGGCCTGGGCCTTCTCGCCCAGCGCGCGGCCCTTCTCGCCCGCCACGAAAGCCGGGCGGCCCACTTCCACCTTGAGCGTGGTCTCGGTGTCGGGCACCAGCTTGCCGCTCGCGAGCTTCGCCTGCAGCGCGGCTTCGAGCTTCTTCTCGGCGCCGGGCTGCGTGATGCGGATGTCGCCGAGCGCCTGCGCCTTCTCGGTGATCTGGTTGATCGGGCCGGTGGCGCGCGCCACGGTCCAGTTGAGTGCCACGCCGGGGATGTCCTTGGCCACGTCGCGGGTCTGCAGCAGCTGGTACGACAGCTCGTACAGCGCGTTGCGGCCCAGCTCGGGTGCGGCGCCCGCATGCGATGCGCGGCCCTTCACGTCGAGCGTGGCCTGCGCGATGCCGGCCGCGCCCAGCAGCAGCGATTCGCCCTTGGTCACCGACTTGGCGGCGGTGGGCTCGAAGGACAGCACCGTGTCGTGCTGGTCGGCCATGGTTGCGATGAGCTCGCCCGAGCCCACCGAGCCCACTTCCTCGTCGGGGTTCATGAGCACCGTGAGCGTGTCGTAGTCGCGCCAGCCCGCATCGGCCAGGATCTTCAGCGAAGCCATCATGACCGCGAGCCCGCCCTTGTCGTCCGCGATGCCCGGCCCGTAGATGCGGTTGCCGTCGACCTTGTAGGGCTGGCTGTTCAGGATGCCGGCGGCGTACACCGTGTCCATGTGGCCCTGCAGCATGATCCTGCGCTTGCCCGTGCCCTTGAGGGTGCCGATGACGATGTCGGCGCCCGCGCCCGCCGTGGCCTTGCGCCGCTCCGTCTTGAAGCCCGCGGCCTTCAGGCGCGCTTCCACCACGTCGGCCATCTTGAGCAGGCCGTCGACGTTGAGGCTGCCCGATTCGATCAGCACCATTTCCTTGAGGTTGTCGATCACCGCGGGCTGCGCCTTTTCGGCGGCGGCGAGCAGCTTGGCATCGGGCGCGGCGTGCACGGCGGCGGCGGCGCCAAGGGCGAGGCTGCAGGCCAGCGACACGGACCGCAGGGCAAGGAAGGACGAGGGCAGGTTCATGATGGTTTCTTGTCGGAGTGATTGGCGGGCGCCAGCATAGCGACCCTCGCCAGCATTCGCGCGCAAATCGGCGACAGCAGGACGGCGCGGCGAAGCGTCAGGCCCCGCGGCCTCGCGTGGCTTTCTTCGTGGCGGCTGCGGGCTTGGATCTGGGCGGCACCTTCCCCACCGGCCCGGAAGCAGGCGCCTCGCGCGCCGACCGCATGTGCCCGCTCTCCGCCGTGGTCATGCCCACGATCTTCGCGAGCTGCCGGCTCACGCTCACATAGGCATGGCCGAGCCGGCTGTCGAAATACAGCGAGTCGCCGCGCGCAAGCTGCACCACTTCGCCGTTCTCGAAGTGCACCTCGATCTCGCCCGACAGCACATAGGCGAATTCCTCGCCCGCATGCCGCACGAAGTCTTCCGGCCCATGGATGCGCCGCGCATGCACCGTGCCCACGATGGGGCTCATCTGCTTGCCGGCCGCCGTGGTGCCGAGGAATTCGTAGGCGATCGAGAGGCCCCGGTACACCACGCCCTTGCCGGCGCGCGTGACGACCGGCCCGTCGAGCTGCGCGGGCTTGACGCCGGCGCCCGCGAACATGGCGTTCATGTCCATCTCGAGCGCGCGGCCGAGTGCGGTGAAGTTCTCGTAGCCCAGCGCGAGCTGGCCGCGCTCGGCGCGCGAGATGGTGGTGATCGACACGCCCGAGCGCTCGGCCAGCTGCGCCAGCGTCCAGCCGAAGCGCTTGCGCGCGGCGCGCAGCCGATGGCCGAAAGTGGTGCGGTCCAGCGTGGGCGCCTCGTCCTTCGGCCTTGTTCCCGGCTTGGTCCCTGTGTGTGGATTCACGCTTGGCTTTCTCTTGTGGTGCAGCGCAATTCTGCCAGCCCGGCGCCGCGCCATCCATGACAGCCCGCACGGCGCAGGCCTGGAATTTGCGTATGCGCAAATTGCGTTGACGCAAATTTCACCGATGCGGTGCACCATGGTTTCCCCTTGGTGCCTCCTATTTTATTTGCGTATCCGCAAATTTCTACCTACACTTTTCGCCGATGACTGCAAACTCCAAAGCGCCCACGGTGGCCGACTACCTTGTGATTGGCGGCGGCATTGCCGGGGCTTCGGTGGCCCACTGGCTCGCCCCGCATGCCCGCGTTATCCTGCTCGAACGCGAAGCCCAGCCGGGCTACCACTCCACCGGCCGCTCGGCCGCGCTCTTCATGGAAAGCTACGGCACCGCGCAGGTGCGCGCCCTCACCATGGCGAGCCGCGCCTTTCTCGAGCATCCGCCCGAAGGCTTTTCCGAGCACCCGCTGCTCACGCCGCGCGGCGCGATGATGGTCGCGAGCACCGAGCACCTGGCCGAGCTCGAGGCCCACTGGAACGTGCTGCGCGCCATGAACACCGGCGCCACGCGGCTTGGCAGCGAAGAAGCGCTGGCAATGGTGCCTGCGCTCAGGCCCGGGCAGGTGGCCGGCGCCGTCTACGAACCCGACGCCGCCGACATGGACGTGCACGCCATCCACCAGGGCTACCTGCGCGGCATGCGGCAGGCCGGCGGCAAGCTGGTGTGCGATGCCGGCGTGACGGCCATCGAACGCATCGGCGAGCGCTGGCGCGTGACGGCTGGCGGCAATGTCTACGAAGCACCGGTGCTGCTCAACGCCGCGGGCGCCTGGGTCGACACCATCGCGCGGATGGCCGGTGTGAAGCCCATCGGCATCGAGCCGCGCCGGCGCTCGGCCTTCGTCTTCGCGCCGCCCGAAGGCAGCAGCGTCGCGCACTGGCCCATGGTGTTCGGCGCCGACGAAGGCTGGTACATCAAGCCCGATGCCGGCATGCTGCTCGGCTCGCCGGCCAATGCCGACCTGGTCGAGCCGCAGGACGTGCAGCCCGAGGAGCTGGACATCGCCTTCGCGATCCACCGCATCGAGGAAGCGACCACGCTCGCCATCCGCCGGCCCGCGCGCACCTGGGCCGGCCTGCGCTCCTTCGTGGCCGACGGCGACCTGGTGGGCGGCTTCGATCCGGACGCGCCGGGCTTCTTCTGGGTTGCGGCGCAGGGCGGCTACGGCATCCAGACCTCGGCGGCCATGGGCGAGGCCTGCGCCGCGCTGGCGCGCGGACTGCCGCTGCCCGAACGCATCGCGGGCTTCGGCCTCACGGCCGAGATGCTCGGGCCGCAGCGGCTGCGCACGGCCGCAGCCGGCTGACAAGAACACTCCCACCACCACAGAGACAAACCCATGCGTGTCTTCAGCGCCTCCCTGGCCACCGAAACCAACACCTTCGGCCCGATGCCGACCGGCCTCGCCTCCTTCAAGGACCGCGGCTACTTCCCGGCCGGCCGGCATCCGGACGCGATGACGCTGTTCTCGGGCCCGCTGTGGGCCGCACGCATGCGCGGCGCCGACCGCGGCTGGGAGCTGTTCGAGGGCATGGTGGCCGGCGCGCAGCCCAGCGGCACCACCACGCGCCACGCCTACGAAACGCTGCGCGACGAGTTGCTGGCCGACCTGCGTGCGGTGCTGCCGGTCGACATGGTGCTGCTCGGCCTGCACGGCGCGATGGTGGCCGACGGCTACGACGACTGCGAAGGCGACCTGCTGGCGCGTGTGCGGCAGATCGTCGGGCCGGGCGTGGTGATCGGCGCCGAGCTCGATCCGCACAACCATCTCACGCCGCAGATGGTAGCCAACGCCGACCTGATGATCTCGTTCAAGGAATATCCGCACACCGACGTGCTCGAACGCGGCCTGGAGCTGGTGGACATCTGCGCCGCGATGGCCGAAGGCAAGGTGAAGCCGGTGGCCGCGGTGGTCGACTGCGACATGATCGTCACGGTGCACACCTCGCGCGAGCCGGCGCGCGGCTTCGTCGAGCGCATGCAGTCGCTCGAGGGCAAGGACGGCGTGCTGTCGATCTCGCTCACGCATGGCTTCTCGTGGGGCGACGTGCCCGAGATGGGCACCAAGGTGCTGGTCTACACCGACGGCGACCAGGCCAAGGCCGATGCGCTGGCCCGCCAGCTGGCCGACGAAGTCATCGCCATGCGCGAGGGCCTCGCGATCGACTACCCGGGCATCGACGCCTCGCTCGACCAGGCGCTGGCCTTCGACGGCGGCCCGGTGGTGCTGTCCGACGGCGCCGACAACCCCGGCGGCGGCGCGGCCAGCGACTCCACCTTCATCCTGCGCCGCATGGTCGAGCGCGGCATCACCAACGCGGCCATTGGCCCGATGTGGGATCCGATCGCGGTGCGCATTGCCTTCGATGCAGGCGTGGGCGCCAAGCTCGCGATGCGCATCGGCGGCAAGATCAGCCCGCTGTCGGGCGACCCGATCGACCTCGACTGCACCGTGAAGGCGCTCAAGCACGACCTGGTGATGACGGGCCTCGCGGGCACGCCCACGCTCATGGGCGACAGCGCGCTGGTCGAGGCCAACGGCATCGAGATCGTGCTGATCACGCTGCGCAACCAGGCCATGGGCACCGACCTGTTCACGCAGCTGGGCTGCGACCTTGCGGCCAAGAAGATCATCGTCGTGAAGTCGTCGCAGCACTTCTATGCCTCGTACTCGAAAGTCGCGAAGCACGTGATCTACGCCGGCGCTCCCGGTGCAGTGACGCTCGACCTCAACACCCTGCCCTACCGCAAGGCGCGCCTGCCCAAGTGGCCCATCGGCGTCGCCGCCTGACCTTTTCTTTCGCCCCCAACGGAGAACCGACGATGAAACGACGAACGCTTGCCGCCCTTGCCACCCTGGCGCTTTCCGCCGCGTGCCTGCCGGCCCTCGCCCAGACGCCGGCGCCCAAGACGCTCAAGGTGGTGGCGCATGCCGACCTGAAGATCCTCGACCCGACCTTCACCACCGCCTACATCTCGCGCAACTTCGGCTACATGGTCTACGACACGCTGTTCGCGCAGGATGCAAACGGCAAGCCGCAGCCGCAGATGGCCGAGAAGTACACCAGCTCCAAGGACGGCAAGCAGTGGAGCTTCACGCTGCGCCCGGGCCTGAAGTTCTCCGACGGCGCCGCCGTGACCTCGGCCGATGCCATTGCCTCGCTGCAGCGCTGGGCCGCGCGCGACAGCATCGGCCGCGCCATGGTGGCGGGCGGCGCCGAGTGGAAGGCGGTGGATGCGCGCACCTTCACGCTCACGCTCGCCGAGCCCTTCGGCCTGGTGCTCGAGGGCCTGGCCAAGCCCTCGAGCTTTCCGCCCGTGATCCTGCCCGAGCGGCTCGCGAAGATGCCCGCCACGGCGCCGCTGCCCGAGGTGATCGGCTCCGGCCCCTTCATCTTCAAGCGCGACGAATGGGTGCCGGGCAACAAGACCGTCTTCGTGCGCAACCCCAACTACCTGCCGCGCAGCGAACCGCCGAGCGGCCTGGCCGGCAGCAAGAAGACCAGCTTCGACCGCGTGGAATGGCTCTACCTGCCCGACGCCAACAGCGCCATCGCGGCGCTCAAGCGCGGCGAGGTCGACCTGGTGGAGCAGGTGCCACCCGACTACATCGCGCCGCTGCGCACCGACCCCGGCGTGAAGATCGGCTCGGGCGGCACCTACCAGGGCTTCCTGGTCATGAACCACCTGCTGCCGCCCTTCAACAACCCGAAGATCCGCCAGGCGCTGCTGCAGGCCGTGAGCCAGGAGCGCATCGTCGCGGCCATGGGCTATCCGCTGGACATGCGCATGGCCTACTGCCCGACCTTCTTCATCTGCGGCAGCCCCAACGAAACCCCCGCGGGCGCCGAGCCCTACCGCAAGGCCGACGTGGCCAAGGCCAAGAAGCTGCTCGCGGACGCGGGCTACAAGGGCGAGAAGGTCACCATCCTGGTGCCGAGCGACGTCACCTACCTCAATGCCGAGGCGCTGATGGCCGCACAGACCATGCGCAGCATCGGCATGAACGTCGATGCGCAGACCATGGACTGGGCCTCCATCGGCGCGCGCCGCGCCAAGCGCGACGCGCCGGAAGCGGGCGGCTGGAACATGTACGTCACCGTGGCCGGCGAGTTCGACGTCAACTCCCCCATCACCAACGCCTACCTGAGCGCGGCCTGCGGCAACACGCTGCCCGGCTGGCCCTGCGACAAGACGCTCGATGACCTGCGCAACGCCTGGCTGAAGGAAACCGTGCCGGCCAAGCGGCGCGAGATCCTCGACGCCTTCCAGGCCCGTGCCTATGAAACGGTGCCCTACATCAACGCAGGCCAGTACACGGCCGCGTTTGCCGCCCGCGCCAGCCTCAAGGGCACCGACAAGCTCTGGGCCGGCATGCCGACGGTCTGGATGCTCGACAAGTAAGCGGCACCACACGGCAGCACCATGGGCTACATCCTCAGGCGATTTCTCTCGACGCTGCCGGTGATGGCAGTGGTGGCGGTGGTGGTGTTCCTGCTGATCCACCTGTCGCCGGGCGACCCGGCGGCGCTGATCGCGGGCGACCTGGCCTCCGTCGAAGATATCGAGAAGCTGCGCGCCGCGCTGGGACTGAACCTGCCGCTGTGGCAGCAGTTCGCGATCTGGCTCGGCAAGCTCTTCACGGGCGACCTCGGCACCTCGATCTTCACGCAGGTGCCGGTGGCGCAGCTGCTCGCGCAGCGGCTGGAGCCCACGGTGTCGATCGCGGTGCTGACCATGGCGCTCACGCTGGTGCTGGCGGTGCCGCTGGGCACGCTCGCGGCCTACCGCGCGGGCAGCTGGATCGACCGGCTCGTGATGCTGTTCGCGGTGCTCGCGTTCTCGGTGCCGGTGTTCCTGGTGGGCTACCTGCTGATCTACGCTTTTGCGATCCAGCTGCCGTGGTTTCCGGTGCAAGGCTACGTGCGCTTTTCCGACAGCCCTGGGCAGTGGCTGCGCGGCCTGGTGCTGCCCTGCGTGAACCTCGCGCTGGTGTACATCGCGCTCGTCACACGCATGACGCGCGCCACCGTGCTCGAGGTGCTGCATGAAGACTACATCCGCACCGCGCGCGCCAAGGGCCTGGGCGTGCTGCCGGTGCTGGGCCATGCGCTGCGCAACGCGGCCATTCCCATCGCCACCACGGTGGGCGTGGGCATCGCCCTGTTGATCGGCGGCGTGGTGGTGACGGAGACGGTGTTCGCCATTCCGGGCGTGGGCCGCCTCGTGATCGATTCGGTGCAGCGCCACGACTACCCGGTGATCCAGAGCGTGCTGCTGCTGTCGGCCGGCGTGTACGTGCTGATCAACCTGCTGATCGACCTGAGCTACCGCTTGTTCGATCCGCGCATCACGTACTAGATGTCCTCATGTCCACCGTACTTCCGATGAGTGAACTTCCACCACCCGTTGCCACCGCCGCGCCCGTGGCCATGGCCGACGAAGCGCCCTTCGTGCCGCCGCGCTGGCGCTGGGTGCGCAAGCATCCGACGCTGATCGTCGGCGGGCTGCTGCTGGTGGCAGTGGCCGCCGTCTCCATCGGCGCGCCCTGGATCGCCACCTTCGATCCGCAGGACATCGATCCGCTCGCGCGCATGCAGCCGCCCTCGGCCGAGCACCTGTTCGGCACCGATGCGCTCGGCCGCGACGTGTTCAGCCGCGCCGTGTGGGGCGGGCAGGTGTCGATGATCGTCGGCGCCTCGGTTGCGCTGCTCGCCACCTTCTTCGGCGTATTGATCGGCCTTTTCGCGGGCTTCGTGCGCTGGGCCGACGGGCCGGTGATGCGCGTGATGGACGGGCTCATGGCCATTCCCGGCATCCTGCTGGCCATTGCGCTCATGGCGGTGACGCGCGCCAGCCTCACGACGGTGATCGTCGCCATCACGGTGCCGGAGATCCCGCGCGTGGTGCGGCTGGTGCGCTCGCTCGCGCTCACCCTGCGCGAGCAGCTGTATGTCGAGGCCGCGCATGCGGTCGGTACGCGCTTGCCGGTGATCCTGCTGCGCCACGTGCTGCCCAACATGGTGGCGCCCTTGATCGTGCAGTCGACCTTCGTGGCCGCCGCCGCGGTGCTGACCGAAGCGGCGCTTTCCTTCCTTGGCGTGGGCGTGCCGGCGCAGACGCCGAGCTGGGGCAACATGATGGCCGAGGGCCGCAACTTCGTGGCGGTGGCGTTCCACATCATCCTGTACCCGGGCCTGCTGCTGGCGGCCACGGTGCTGGCAATCAACCTGCTGGGCGACGGCCTGCGCGATGCGCTCGACCCGCGCCTGGCGCGGCAGCTGTGAGGCCCGCCATGGCACCCATGTCCCATCTTGCGCTCGCGCCCGGCGAGCCCCTGCTCGAAGTCGACAACCTGCGCACCCATTTCCATACGATGGCCGGCGTGGTGCGCTCGGTCGACGGCGTTTCATACACCGTGCGCGCGGGCCGCACGCTCGGCGTGGTCGGCGAGTCGGGCTGCGGCAAGAGCGTGACCGCGCTCTCGATCCTGCGGCTGGTGCCCACGCCGCCCGGCCGCCACATGGGCGCGGTGCGCCTGCGCGGCACCGACCTGATGCGGCTCAGCGAACGCGAGATGCGGCAGATCCGCGGCAACCGCATCTCGATGATCTTCCAGGAGCCGATGACCTCGCTGAACCCGGTGCTCACCGTGGGCCGGCAGATCGCCGAGACGGTGCAGCTGCACCAGAAGGCCAGCCGCGCCGACGCGCTGCAGCGCGCGGTGGAAATGCTGCGCGTGGTGCAGATCCCCGAGCCCGAGCGGCGCGTGAAGGAGTATCCGCACCAGCTCTCTGGCGGCATGCGCCAGCGCGTGATGATCGCGCTGGCCCTGGCCTGCAACCCCGAGGTGCTGATTGCCGACGAGCCCACCACCGCGCTCGACGTGACGATCCAGGCGCAGATCCTCGACCTCATCAAGCGGCTGCAGAAGGAACTGGGCATGGGCGTGGTGATGATCACGCACGACCTCGGCGTGGTGGCCGAGAGCTGCGACCGCGTGGTCGTGATGTATGCCGGCAAGAAGGTCGAAGAGGCCGACGTAGTCGACCTGTTCGACCGGCCGCTGCACCCCTACACGCGCGCGCTGATGGCCTCGATGCCGTCGATGAACACCGCGAGCACGCGGCTGGCCGAGATCCCGGGGCTGGTGCCGGCCGCGCACGTACTGGGCCGCGGCTGCGCCTTTGCGGCGCGCTGCAGCCAGGCGCGCGAGCGCTGCCGCGCGGAGACGCCGCACCTCACACTGCAGGGCGGCGACCACGTGGTGGCCTGCTTCGCCGTCGAAGAACAATGGGCCGATGCCGCCGAGGTGAGCGCATGACGACGACAACCACAGCCCCGCTGCTCCAGGTGCGCAACCTGCGCAAGCACTACCTCTCGCCCAAGCGCTGGCTGCGGCCGGCCAGGCCCGCGATCCAGGCGGTCGACGGCGTCTCGTTCTCGGTGGCGCGCGGCGAAACGCTGTCGCTGGTCGGCGAATCGGGCTGCGGCAAGACGACCACCGCCAAGTCGGTGATGCGGCTGGTGGAGCCGACCTCGGGCTCGGTGGAGCTCGAAGGCGAGGAATTGCTGACGCTCTCCGCCAACGAGATGCGGCTGCGCCGGCGCCAGCTGCAGATCATCTTCCAGGACCCGTATGCCTCGCTCAATCCGCGCCTCACGGCCGGCGACATCGTGGCCGAGCCGATGCGCAACTTCAGCAGCTTCGGCACGGGCACGGCGGCCGAGCGGCGCGAACGCGTGCAGTGGCTGTTCTCGCGCGTGGGCCTCAGGCCCGAGGCGGCGAAGAAGTTTCCGCACGAGTTCTCGGGCGGCCAGCGGCAGCGTCTGGGCATTGCGCGCGCGCTGGCGCTCAACCCCAAGCTGATCGTCTGCGACGAGCCGGTGTCCGCGCTCGACGTGTCGGTGCAGGCGCAGGTGGTGAACCTGCTGATGGACCTGCAGGCCGAGTTCGGCATCGCCTACCTGTTCGTCGCGCACGATCTCGCGGTGGTGCGCCACATCAGCCACCGCGTGGCCGTGATGTACCTCGGCCACATCGTCGAGATCGCGGACCGGAACACGCTGTTTTCCGCGCCGCGGCATCCCTACACCGAGATCCTTCTTTCGGCCGTGCCCGTGCCCAATCCGCGCACACCGGCGTGCCGCATGCTGCTGCAGGGCGACCCGCCGAGTCCCGCCAACCCGCCGTCGGGCTGCCGCTTCCACACGCGCTGCCCGATGGCACAGGCGGTGTGCAAGGAACAGGTGCCCGAGTTGACGGAACGACCCTCGTCTTCCAATGGCGGGCATTGGGTGGCTTGCCACTTTCGCTGAGGTGGAGGTGTGGATGCCGCTTGTTCAGGGCGTTGCTCCCGCCGACGGGGTACCTTGCTCCGCGAATGTCCTCCGGCCTGCGGCCTCCCCCTTGATTTCGCTGCGCAAGGCACCCCATCAGCGGGTGCGTTGGACAGAGCAGTCGTCGATCAGCGGTACACCCAGAGCGTGCCCAGGTGCACAGGGCATCGGGTGCTCCCCGCAGCGAAATCAAGGAGGAGGCCGCAGGCCGGGGGACATTCGCGGAGGGGAGTACCCGGTGGCCTGTGCACGCGCCCCGAACAAGAGCGCCCCAAACAAACGTCCTTGAAAACATGAAAGGCCTCGCATGAGCACACTCAAAAACCACTACGACCTGCTGATCCGCGGCGGCACCGTGATCGACGGCACCAAGGCGCCGCGCTTCGAGGCCGACGTAGGCATTGCCCGCGGCCGCATCGCCGCCATCGGCAATCTTGCAGGCCACACCGCCGACCGGACGCTCGACGCCACCGGCCGCATTGTCGCGCCCGGCTTCATCGACTCGCACACGCACGACGACCAGGCCGTGCTGTCGCAGGCGCAGATGCCGTTCAAGGTGTCGCAGGGCGTGACCACCGTGATCGCGGGCAACTGCGGCATCAGCGCCGCGCCGCTGCGCGAAGACATGGAGCTGCCGATGCCGCTGAGCCTGCTCGAGTCGCCGGCCGCGGGACGCTTCACGAGCTTCGCGGCCTACCTCGATGCGCTGCGCGCCACGCCATCGTCCGTGAACGTGGCCGCGATGGTGGGGCACTCGACCCTGCGCGCCGTGGTCATGTCCGACCTCGACCGACCCGCCAACGACAGCGAGATTGCCGCCATGCAGGCCCTGGTCGAGGAAGCGATGCAGGCCGGCGCCATCGGCCTGTCGACCGGCACCTTCTACCCACCGGCCGTCAAGGCGACGACCGAGGAGATCATCGAGGTCGCCCGCCCGCTCAGCGCGCGCAAGGCGCTCTACGTGACGCACATGCGCGACGAGGCCGACCGCGTGATGGAGTCGCTCGAAGAAACCTTCCACATCGGCCGCGCGCTCGGCATTCCCGTGGTGGTGTCGCACCACAAGGTGCAGAACGCGCAGAACTTCGGCAAGAGCAAGGTCACGCTGCCCTTCATCAAGGAAGCGATGCGCCACCAGTGCATCGGGCTCGACTGCTATCCCTACACGGCAGGCTCCACCATGATCCGCACCGACCGCGGCATGATGGACGGCCGCGTGCTGATTGCATCGAGCGTGCCGCACCCCGAATGCGCCGGGCGCGACCTGAAGGACATCGCGGTCGAATGGGGCGTGTCCGGCGAAGAGGCGGCCAAGCGGCTTTCGCCGGGCAGCGCGATCTATTTCATGATGGACGAGGACGACGTGCAGCGCATCCTCGCCTTCGAGGACACCATGATCGGCTCCGACGGCATTCCGCTCGGCGAGAAGCCGCATCCGCGGCTATGGGGCACCTTCCCGCGCGTGCTGGGCCACTACAGCCGCGACGTCGGCCTGTTTCCGCTGGAGACGGCGGTGTGGAAGATGACCGGGCTCACCGCGCGCAACTTCGGGCTGCACGAGCGCGGCGCGCTGAAGCCGGGCCACCATGCGGACGTGGTGATCTTCGATGCCCAGGCGGTGCGCGACACGGCCAGCTACGCGTCGCCGACCTTGCCGGCCGAAGGCATCGATGCGGTGATCGTGAACGGCGCCGTCACCTGGCAGCACGGCGCGCACAGCGGCGCGCGCAACGGGCAGGTGATCACGCGGCGCGACGCGAAGGCCTGACGGGGATCAGTCGGGGGCGTTCATCACGCGGTCGAACTCCTCGTCGGCCGGAACGTTGTCGGCGTCGAGCTCGCTCGCATCGGTGAGATCGATGCCGGTTTCCTCCGACAGGTCGTCGGAGATTTCGCTGTCGGTCTCCTCGAAGTCGTCGGCTGGCGTGTTGTCGTCGTCTTCGTCGGACGACGAGGCGGAACGCGCGGTGGCGTCGACGTGAATCATGATCGGCTCCTCAGGCTGAATACGGAACGAACCCCTATAGTGCGCCTGTTTCGGCCATTCCGGTTCACCTCAGGCGCGGCGTCGGTGTCGGAAAGTTTCGCTGCACCGGCGCCGGCGGCCTGGCCGCCCTGCTCTCAGTCCTTGTGGACGTGGCCATGTTCCCCGTGGCCTTCGTCCTGGCCATGGTCGCCGTGGCCGTGCTCGCCGTGCGCGAGCCGGCTCACCAGCGTGACCAGCGCGATGCCCACCACCAGCCACACGATCTGCGCCGCGGTCTGCCGCGCGGGCAGCCGCTTCTGCAGCTGGGGAATCAGGTCGGCCAGCGCCACGTAGACGAAGCTGCTGCTGGCCAGCACCAGGAAGTACGGCAGCCAGCCGTGCAGCTGGTCGACCAGCCACCATCCCACGATGCCGCCGAGCATGGTCATGGTGCCGGCCAGCGACACCTTGACGAGCGCCGCGCGCTGGTTGGCCGAGCTCTGGCGCAGCACGACCAGGTCGCCGATGTGGTGCGGCACCTCGTGCGCCAGCACGGCCACGGCCGCCACCAGGCCGAGGCGTATGTCCGCGATGAAGGCCGACGCAATCAGGATGCCGTCGCCGAAGCAGTGCACGCTGTCGCCGGTGAGCACGGCCCAGCCGCCGCCGGTGCGGGGCGCGTGGGCATGCGCATGGCCGTGGTGGTGGCCGTGGTCGTGGCCATGGCCGTGATCGCCGTGATCGCCGTGATGGTGCTCGTGCCCGTGGTGCCAGAGCTCGGCCTTGTCGAGCAGGAAGAAGAACACCAGGCCGAACAGCAGCACGCCGAACAGCAGCGCGGGCTCGATGCGGCTTTCGAAGGCTTCGGGCAACAGGTGCATGAACGCGGTGGCCAGCAGCGCGCCTGCGGCCAGGCTCAGCAGGTGCTGCGAATTCACGCCGCCCGAACCGTTGCGAACGCCCACGCGCAAGAGCAATGCGGCCAGCCACACGCTTCCGATGCCGGCCACCAGGGTCGCCGCGATGATCACTATCAAATTCATAGCTGCTTGCGCAATGTCGATGGGCATCGATGCCCGATACCGTTCATAAAAAGAGAAAAGGCCGTCACGGGGACGGCCTTCGGCGGAGGGTGGCTGCTGGCTGCCCGTCAGGCGACGCCATTGGCTTTGAACCAGGCCGTGGCGCGCTGCCATCCGTCTTCGGCCGCGCTCTTCACGTAGCTCGGGCGGTAGTCGGCATGGAACGCGTGGCCTGCTTCGGGATACACGACGAAGCTCGAAGCCTTGGCCGCCGGGGTTCCGGTGGCGAGGGCGGCTTTCATCTTATCAACCGTGTCAAGGGGGATGCCCTGGTCCTTGCCGCCGTAGAGGCCGAGCACCGGCGCCTGCAGGCTGGCCGCGACGTCGATCGGATGCCTGGGCGTGAGTTGGCTCGGCTGGCCGACCAGCCGGCCGTACCAGGCCACGCCGGCCTTGACCTTGCCGGTGGCCGCGTAGAGCCACACGAAGCGCCCGCCCCAGCAGAAGCCGGTGATGCCCGCCTTGGCCACGTTGCCGCCGTTGGCCGCGGCGTACGCGAGCGCGCCGTCGAGGTCGGCCAGCACCTGCGCATCGGGCACCTTGCTCACGATGTCTGCCTGCAGCTTGGGAATGTCGGTGTAGCTCTTGGCATCGCCCTGGCGCGCATAGAGCTCGGGCGCAATGGCCAGGTAGCCGAGCTGGGCGAAGCGGCGGCAGGTGTCGGCGATGTATTCGTGCACGCCGAAGATCTCCTGCACCACCAGGATCACGGGCAGGCCGGTCTTGCCGGCCGGCGCGGCCGTATAGGCCGGCACCTCGAAGCCATTGACGGTGTACTTGACGGGGCCGGCCTTCAGGCCTTCGGCCGAGGTGCTGATGGCAGTCTGCGCCACGACCGGCATGACCGCAGCCGCGTAGCCCACGCCAATGGCGGCCTTGAGCGCGGTGCGCCGCGTGGCGCCCTGCTCGGTGCTCTGGCCGGGGCGAAGCGAATCGAAATCGGAACGGCTGTCGTCGCGAAGGGACATGGGTAGGGCTCCAGTTGAATCGTCGGACAAGGACGGCATGCACGAAAAACGCACGCCGCAATGTAGGCGAAATCAGCCAGCCCCGTCTGCCGGCAGGGTTGCTTGCTAGTCGCGGTAGGCGCGGCGCGCCAGTGCGGCGGCCAGCACCTGTGCCGGGTCGACCAGGCTCAGCCCGGCCACGGCGGCCGAGCCCTGCAGCCCGAGCGGAACCTCGGTGCAGCCCATGATGATGGTGACCGGCCCGTGGCGCTCTGCGAGCCGCAGCGCCACCTGAGAAAAACAGGCCTCGGCGAGCTGCATGTTGCCGGCCTTGACGCCGTCGAAGATGCCGCGCGTGATGATGCGGCGCTCCTCGGCCAGCGGCACATGGCAGTCGAGCCCCGCCTCGGCCAGCGCCTGTTCGTAGAGCCGCACGCGGTAGGTGCCTTCGGTGGCCATCAGCGCCACGCTGCCCGTGCCCTGCGCGGCCAGATGCAGCGCCACCTCGCGTGCCATGTGCAGCAACTCGACCTGCGGAAAGCGTTCCTGCAGCCGGGCATGCCAGGCATGCGCGGTGTTGCAGGCAATGGCCACCGCCTGGCTGCCCAGCGCGGCAAGCCGCCCGAGCGCCTGCAGCATCGGCTCGAGCGGCTGGTGCGCGCCGTTCTCGGCCGAGCCCAGCGCATCGGTGCGGTCGGGCACCGGCACCTGCGCGAGCCAGTGCTCCGGAAAGGACTGGTCCCGCACCGGCTCCCCGCGCGCGCGCATCTGCTGCGCGCAGGCCTGCACGAACAGCCGGACGAAATCGGCTCCCGCCGCAGGGCCCATGCCGCCCAGGATGCCGACTACGTTCGTGGAAGCCATGGTCCGGTCCGTCCGTGGGTCAGGTCGCTGGCTTGTCGGAAGGCGCCTTGATGTTGTCCTTGAGCTGCTGGCTCATGGGCAGGTTCAGCGGCACGTTCTTCGGCGGGATCGGCGACATGAACCACTTGTTGTAGAGCTTCTCGAACTCGCCGCTCTTCATCATGCCGATGAAGGTGTCGTCCACCAGCTTCTTGAAGGCCGGGTCGTCCTTGGGCAGCATGCAGGCATAGGGCTCGACCTGCAGCGGCTCGCCCACCACCTCGTAGTCGGCCGGGTTCTTGGCGTTGGCGATCAGGCCGAACAGCAGGATGTCGTCCATTGCAAACGCCACGGCGCGGTCGCTTTCCACGAGCAGGAAGGCATCGGCGTGGTCCTTGCCGAGCACGATGTCCATGTCGAGGTTCTTCTCGGTGTTGTACTTGCGCATGACCAGCGCATTGGTGGTGCCGGTGGTGCTGGCCACCGTCTTCTTGGCGAGGTCGGCGTAGTCCTTGATCTTCGAGGACTTCTTCACCAGCAGGCGCGTGCCGGTGTAGAAATGGTTCACGGCAAAGGCCACGTCCTTGCCGCGCGCGCTGTTGTTGGTGGTGGAGCCGCACTCCAGGTCGACGGTGCCGTTGGTGATGAGCGGAATGCGGTTCTGCGAGGTCACCGGCATCAGCTGCACCTGCAGGCTGGGCTTGTTGAGCTTCTTCTTCACCGCCTCGACCACGGCGTTGGAGAGTTCGACCGAGAATCCGATCGGCTTGTTGGGGCCGTCCAGGTAGCTGAAGGGCACCGACGACTCGCGGTAGGCGAGCGTGATCTTGCCGGACTCGGCGATCTTGGCCAGCGTGTCGGCGGCCTGGACGCCCGTGGCGGTAAGCAGCACCACGGCAGCGGCAGCCATCAATGCGGAGAGTTTCATGCGAGCCTTCTTCAGGTTGGTTGAACAGAACAGCCAGTGTAAGAAGGAGTGACACATCGCGACAATTCCAAATGAACCCTAGGCCATACCCAAAGGTTATGGGTTAAGGCAGGCGGACGGACGGGGCATGCGCTTTGGCTATGGGCCACCGCGCTTTTGGCATTTCCGGCCGGCGCGGCGCGCACCTACAGTCGATGCCGTCCCCTCTTCACTCCCTCTTCGGAAAGCTGCCTCCATGCATGTGTGTGTGCTCGGTGCCGGCATCGTGGGCCTGGCCACCGCCTGGCAGCTCGAACGCCGGGGCCACCAGGTCACGGTCGTCGACCGCGCCGCCCCCGGTGCGGGCGCCAGCGGCGGCAACGGCGCGCAGCTCAGCTACTCGTACGTGCAGCCGCTGGCCGATCCATCGATCTGGAAGCAGCTGCCCAAGCTGCTGCTCTCGCCCACGTCGCCGCTCAAGCTGCGGCCCCAGCTCGACCCGCTCCAGTGGCGCTGGGGCCTGGCCTTCCTGGCAGCCTGCAATGCGCAGACCTCCCGCGGCACCACCGCCCAACTGCTCGCGCTGGCCGCGCTCAGCCGCACCGGCTTCGAGGAAATGCAGGCCGACGTGGCACCCGACTGCGACTTTTCCGCCACCGGCAAGCTGGTGCTGTACGCCAGCGCAGCCTCGCTCGACGGCGCACGCGCGCAGCTCGAACTGCAGCGCGCCATGGGCAGCGAGCAGCGCATCGTCTCGCCCGACGAATGCGCCGCCATCGAACCCGCGCTCGCGGACTACCGCGGCCAGATGGCGGGCGCCGTCTACACGCCGAGCGAATGCGCGGCCGACTGCCTCAAGGTCTGCGCCGAACTGCAGCGGGTGCTCGGCGCGCGCGGCGTGCGCTTTTTGCTCGGCACCGACGTGCATGGCTTCGCGCGCAGCAACGGCCGGGTGGCGGCGGTGCAGACGAGCGCCGGCGACATCGAGGCCGATGCCTTCGTGATGGCGCTGGGCTCGGCGTCACACAGGCTCGGGCGCGCGCTGGGCGCCTACCTGCCGGTGTATCCGCTCAAGGGCTACAGCATCACGGTGGAGGTCGACCCCTCGCCCGGCGCCGCGCCCACGGTGAACGTGACCGACAGCGCCCGCAAGGTGGTGTTCGCGCGCATCGGCTCGCGGCTGCGCGTGGCGGGCATGGCGGAACTGGTGGGGCACGACGCGAGCATCCCGGCCACGCGCATCGAGACGCTGGCTGCCGCCACGCGCGCCGTGTTCCCGCATGCAAGCCGGCTCGAGGAGCTGCATCCGTGGACCGGCATGCGGCCGGCCACGCCCAAGGGGCTGCCGATCATCGGGCGGCTGGCGAGCGCGCCCGCGAACATGCTGTTCAACACGGGGCATGGCGCACTGGGCTTCACGCTGGCTTTCGGCTCGGCACAGCGGATTGCCGAGGCGCTGGAGCCCGCGGCTTCCTGAGTTGCCGCGCCAGCGGTGTCAGACGGCCTGCTCGATCGCCTCGCGCATGCAGCGCGTGATGCCGCGCACTGCCACCGAATCGGGCTTGCCCGCAAAGCGCAGGGCGCGCACCGGCACCGGAATGTGCGGCTCCAGCGCCAGCACGTCGACCTTGGCGGCGTCCGCCGAGCGGGCCGTGCAGCCGTCGACCAGCGCCACGCCGAGGCCGTGGTGCGCCATCGACAGGGCGGCGTGGTAAGTCTGCACCGTGACCACCGCCTGCTGGAAGCCGACGCCCGCCTGGCGGCAGGCCTGGCTCAGGCTGGTGCCCACCGGATCGCGGCTGTCGAGCCCGATGACCGGCCGGTCGACCAAGTCGTGCAGCGCCACCGAGCCGTTGCGCACCAGCGCGCGCGGCAGCATGCCCTTGGGCGCGATGCACACCATGCGCGTGTCGGCCAAGGTTTCCTGCGTGAGCGAGGGATGCACCGCGGGGCTGAAGACAAAACCCACGTCGGCCTCCTGCAGCAACAGCGCCGACATGATCTGCGGCGAGTGCAGCGATTCCACCGTGATCGCATAGCCCGGGTGCTTCTCGCGGAAGGCCTTGAGCGCGCGCGGCAGCACCTCGTAGCTCAGCGCCAGCACGCTCAGGATGCGCAGCTCGCCGGTGTCGCTGCCCGCGCGCAGGTTGGCCGCGAGGCGCTGCACCTCGTCGAGCTGCGCAAACAGCCGCTCGATGTGCGGATACAGCGTGAGCGCCTCGGTGGTCGGTGTGAGCCGGCCCTTGGCGCGCTGGAACAGCGGAAAGCCCAGCTGCAGTTCGGCATGCTGCAAGGTGCGGCTCACCGCCGGCTGCGTGATGTTGATGAGCCGCGCCGCCGCGCTCACGCTGCCCGTGAGCATGATCGCGTTGAAAACTTCGATGTGGCGCAGGCGCATGGCCGGCTCAGTTGCCTGCGATCTTGCTGCGGGAGAGGTCCATCACCATGCGGGTCGCAAGATAGAGCCTCGGCTCGATGGAGTCGACCAGCACGTACTCGGCATCGGCCGAATGCGCGCCGAAGCCCTGCAGGCCGAAGCGCTCCACCACCGGCGCCTTGGTCTTGAGCGCGGCAAAGGCGGCATCGGTGCCGCCGCCGGCCACCTTGTCGTCGGCGCCCAGCGGCCGGCCGAGCTCGTCCTTGTAGATCTGCTGCGCGTGCTTGGCAAGCGCGAGCGAGGCATCGGTGGCTTCGAGCGGCGGACGGCGGCGCTCGAACTTCATCGCGACCTTGGCCTCCGGGATCAGCTGCTTCTTCACGCGCTCCTGCACCTGCTGCTCAATGCGGTCGTAGTCGCTCACCTTGAGCACGCGCACATCGGCGCCCGCGGTGGCGCTGGCCGGAATCACGTTGCGGTTGCTGCCCGAACGCGAGATGGTCCAGTTCATCTTGAGCCCGGTGGCCGGGTCGGACAGGTCGCGCATCTGCAGGATCTGGTGCGACAGCTCGTAGAGCGCATTCACGCCCAGCTCCGGCGCCGAGCCTGCATGCGAGGCCTTGCCCGTGACGTTGAGCGAAACCGAGGCAATGCCCGCGGTGGCCAGCGAGAGCTTGTCTTCCTTGACCGATGCGCCCTCGAACGACAGCACCGCGTCGTGCTCGCTGCCCAGCCGCGTGATGAGCGCGCGCGAACCGGGCGAGCTGATTTCCTCGTCGCCGTTG
The DNA here is from genome assembly GCF_041154435.1 of Variovorax sp. V116. Classification (NCBI taxonomy): domain Bacteria; kingdom Pseudomonadati; phylum Pseudomonadota; class Betaproteobacteria; order Burkholderiales; family Comamonadaceae; genus Variovorax; species Variovorax sp. V116. The sequence continues at coordinate 1,693,239 of NZ_AP028661.1, read as the reverse complement.
ATGAGCACCGTGAGCGTGCCGTAGTCCTTGAACTTCAGCGCCTGCAGCATCGCGACCGTGTGCGTGATGACGGCCACGCCCTGCTTGTCGTCGGCAATGCCCAGGCCATAGGCCTTGTCGCCTTCGACGCGGAACGGCTGCTTGTCGAGCATGCCCACGGTGTAGACCGTGTCCATGTGCGCGATGAGCATGATCTTCTTCTTGCCCGTGCCCTTGAAGGTGGCGCGCACCGCCCGGCCGATCTTCTCGGGCGTGTCTTCCATGCGGTAGGCCTCGGCGCTGGTGTCGACGAGCTCGACCTCGCCGCCCATGGCCTTGAACTTTGCGGCGATGAGGTCGGAGATCTTCTCCAGGCCTTCGAGGTCGCGGCTGCCCGATTCGATCGAGACCAGCTCCTTCAGCGTCTCGAGCAGCGCGAGCTTTTCCTTGGCGGCCAGCGAGGCGATGCGGGCATCGGGGGCGGCAAACGCGGTGCCCAGGCAGGCGGCGCAAACGGCGGCGAGCAGGAATTTGCGGGGCTGGAATGTCATGTGCGTGCTTCTTCTTTCTTTCGTCGGTTGATCAGTGCGCCTTGTCCCAGTTGGGACCGATGCCGATCTCGGCCAGCAGCGGCACCTTGAGTTCGGCCACGCCGGCCATCAGGCGCGGGATTTCGGTGCGCACCCATTCGATCTCTGCCTCGGGCACCTCGAACACCAGTTCGTCGTGCACCTGCATGATCATGCGGGTGGCGCGCTTCTCTTCGTCAAGCACGTTCTGTACCTTGATCATGCTGAGCTTGATGAGGTCGGCCGCCGTGCCCTGCATCGGCGCGTTGATGGCCGCGCGCTCGGCGCCGCCGCGGCGCGGGCCGTTGGGCGAATTGATCTCGGGCAGGTAGAGGCGCCGGCCGAACACGGTCTCGACATAGCCCTTTTCCTTGGCCAGCGCCTTGGTCTCGTCCATGTACGCCTTCACGCCCGGATAGCGCGCAAAGTAGCGGTCGATGTAGGAGGCCGCGGCCTTGGTCTCGATGCCCAGGTTGCGCGCCAGGCCGAAGCTGCTCATGCCGTAGATGAGCCCGAAGTTGATCACCTTGGCATAGCGGCGCTGCTCGCTCGACACCTGGTCGGGCGTGGCGCCGAACACCTCCGCCGCGGTGGCGCGGTGCACGTCGATGCCCTCCCTGAAGGCGCGCAGCAGCGACTCGTCGCCGCTGATGTGGGCCATGATGCGCAGCTCGATCTGCGAGTAGTCGGCGCTCGCGATCACGCTGCCGGCCGGTGCAATGAAGGCCTCGCGCACGCGGCGGCCTTCGGGCGTGCGGATCGGGATGTTCTGCAGGTTGGGGTCGTTGCTCGACAGCCGCCCCGTCACCGCCACCGCCTGCGCATAGTGCGTGTGGACGCGGCCGGTGCGCGGGTTGGCGAGCTGGCCGAGCTTGTCGGTGTAGGTGCCCTTGAGCTTGGACAGGCCGCGGTGCTCGAGGATCTTGGCCGGCAGCGGATAGTCCTCGGCCAGTTTCTCGAGCACTTCCTCGTCGGTGCTCGGCGCGCCGCTCGGCGTCTTCTTGACCACCGGCAGGCCCAGCTTGGTGAAGAAGATCTCGCCGATCTGCTTGGGCGAACCCAGGTTGAAGGGCTGGCCCGCGATCTCGTAGGCCTCCTGCTCGAGCGCCATGATGCGCGTGCCGAGCTCGTGGCTCTGCGCGGCCAGCGTGGGCGCATCGATCAGCACGCCGTTGCGCTCGACGCGGTAGAGCGCCTCGCTCGAATCCATCTCGAGCTGGTAGATGAAGCGCAGCTTCTCGTCGCGCTCGATCTGCGGCCACAGCGCCAGGTGGACGTCGAGCGTCTGGTCGCTGTCCTCGCACGAATATTCGGCGGCCTTGGCGATGTCGACCTGGCTGAACGGGATCTGGTGCGCGCCCTTGCCGCACAGGTCTTCGTACGAGATGCCGCTGCGGCCCAGGTGGCGCTCGGCCAGGCTCGCAAGCCCGTGCGGACGGTGCGCCTCGAGCACGTAGCTCTGCAGCATGGTGTCGTGCGCATAGCCCTGCACCTCGATGCTGTGGTTGGCGAACACATGGCGGTCGTACTTGATGTGCTGGCCGAGTTTTTTCTTCGCGGGGTTTTCGAGCCAGGGCTTGAGCCTGGCGAGCACCTCGTCGATGGGCAGCTGCGCGGGTGCATCGGGGTAGTTGTGCGCCAGTGGAATGTAGGCCGCCTCGCCGGGCTCGACGCTGAAGCTCACGCCCACGATCTGCGCGACCATTTCATCGAGCGACGTGGTCTCGGTGTCGATGGCGGCCAGGTCCGCGGCTTCCAGCTTTGCGAGCCAGGCGTCGAACTGGGCCCAAGTCGTGATCGTCTCGTACTTCAGGTTGCTCGCGGGCGCAGCGGCCTCCAGCGCGCCGAGTTCGGCCGATTCGTCGAACAGGCCGCCCTGGTCGGCGCTCGCAGCGGCGCCGCGGGCCATCTGCTTCTTGATGTTCTCCTCGATCAGCTCGGGCGGCACTTCCAGCGCCTCGATCGACTTGACCAGGCTCTTGAAGCCGAACCGCTCGTAGAAAGGCTTGAGCTCGGCGGTCTGCGGCGCGCCCACCGGCAGGCCTTCGAGCGAAGGCAGGCCGGCGACGTGCGCGGCCAGGTCGCAATCGGTGCGGATGGTGACGAGCTGGCGGCTCAGCGGGAGCTTGTCCAAGGCCTTGCGCAGGTTTTCACCCGCCTGGCCCTTGACCTCCGCGGCGCGCTCGATCAGTGCATCGAGCGAACCGTACTCGAGCAGCCATTTGGCGGCTGTCTTGGGGCCGACCTTCTCGACGCCGGGCACGTTGTCGACCGCATCGCCGACCAGCGTCTGGTAGTCGATCATCAGGTTGGGCGGCACGCCGAACTCCGACGTGACGCCCGCCACGTCGCGCTTCTTGCCGTTCATCGTGTCGATGATGGTGATGTGCTCGTCCACCAGCTGGCTCAGGTCCTTGTCGCCGCTCGAAACGATCACCTCGACGCCCTGCTGCGCCGCGGTCTTGGCGAGCGTGCCGATCACGTCGTCGGCCTCGATGTCGGGCACGCACAGCACCGGCCAGCCCATCAGCTTGACCACCTCGTGGATGGGGTCGATCTGGCTGCGCAGGTCGTCGGGCATGGGGGAGCGGTTGGCCTTGTATTCGGGATACAGGTCGTCGCGGAAGGTCTTGCCGGGCGCATCGAAGATGCAGGCCGCATAGTCGGCGCGCACCTCGCGGCGCAGCGCCGTCATCATGTTGATCATTCCGCGGATGGCGCCGGTCGCCGGGCTCTTCGGATCGCCGGGCACGGCCCGCAGGTCGGGCATGGCATGGAAGGCGCGGTAGAGATAGCTCGAGCCATCGACGAGCAGCAGCGTTTTCTTGTCGGTCATCGGGCCATTTTGCCGTGCCCGGACCGGCATCCCGAACCACGCCTGCAAGCGCCGCCCGCCGACACGCCGAAAGCGCCCCCGCGCCTACAATCCCTCCATGCCTAGCCCCACACTCCTGGTCGCCCGCCGCATCCTGCTGGCGCTGGCCTTTGCCGTCCCCGTTGCCGCCGTCCAGGCGCAGCCCGCGCCCGCCGCAACGCCTGCGCCGGCCGAGCCGCTACAAAATCAGGAGCAGGCCGAGGGCCGCCGCAACCAGAAGGTCGAGCACATCCACACGGAAGACAGCGGCGCCTCGGTCGACGAAGTGCGCTACGGCGGCCGCACGCAGAGCATCAACGTGAAGCCCAAGGCCAACGTGCCGGGCTACGAGGTGCGGCCCAACGATCCAGGCGCGCGTGCGGGTTCCGGCGATGCCAACTCGAACGGCAACGGCGCCCGGGTCTGGAACGTGATGAAGTTCTGACCGTGCCGCGCCTTCCAACTGCAGCAAGACGCTGAGCACCGCCATGGCAGTTTTTACCGAAGTCGAGTTCGGCGAGGCGGACGCGCTCGTGCAGCGCCTGGGCCTCGGCCCGCTGCGCGAGCTGCGCGGCATCGAGGGCGGCATCGAGAACACCAACTACTTCGCGACCGCCGAAAGCGGCGAGTTCGTGCTGACGCTGTTCGAGCGCCTCGGCGCCGAGCAGCTTCCCTACTACCTTGGCCTCATGAAGCACCTGGCGGGCCGCGGCCTGCCGGTGCCCGAGCCGGTGGCCGATCCGGCCATCCAGCCGCCCTCGGGCCATGCGCTGACGATTCCCGCGAACGCCCCGTGCGAACTGCTGCTCAAGGTGGCGGGCAAGCCGGCCGCACTGGTGCAGCGGCTCTCGGGCCGCAGCGAGCTCGCGCCGGGCACGGCCCATTGCGCCGAGCTGGGCGCCCTGCTCGCGCGCATGCACCTGGCCGCGCGCGACTTTCCGCGCATCCAGCCGAACCTGCGCGGCCTCGCATGGTGGAACGACACCGTGCCGGTGGTGCTGCCCTACGTGGACGAATCGCAGGCGGCGCTGCTGAGCGCCGAACTCGCGTATCAAAACCACATCGCCGAATCGTCGGCCTACGCGGCGCTGCCGCGCGGCCCGGTGCATGCCGACATGTTCCGCGACAACGTGATGTTCGCCACCGGTGAAGACGCCGGCGCGGCGCCGCGCCTCACCGGCGTGTTCGACTTCTATTTCGCGGGCACCGACACCTGGCTGTTCGACCTGGCCGTGTGCCTGAACGACTGGGCCATCGATCTTTCAACGGGCCGGCACGACGCCGAACGCGCCGATGCGCTGCTCGCGGCCTATGAAAGCGTGCGCCCGCTGAATGCGTCCGAGCGCGCCCTGCTGCCCGCCATGCTGCGCGCCGCGGCGCTGCGCTTCTGGATTTCGCGGCTGTGGGACTTTCACCTGCCGCGCGAAGCCAGCATGCTCAAGCCGCACGACCCGGCGCACTTCGAGCGCGTGCTGCGCGAGCGCGCCACCCATCCGCATGCCATGGCGCAGTCGCTCGAGCCGCTGCCCGCCTGAGCCTTCAAGAATGAAACTCCACATCGTGCCGGCGCGAACCGGCGCCGAATGGGTCCGCCTCGGGCTCAAGACCTTCTGGCGGCAGCCGCTCGCCTTCATCTCGCTGTTCTTCCTGCTGATGGCGCTGATCTCGACGGTGTCGCTGCTGCCGCTGGTGGGCAGCGTGCTGGCGCCGATCCTGCTGCCCTTCATGACGCTGGGCCTGATGGTGGCCACTTCAATTGCCTACACCGACAACGCCGAGGGTGCCGGCACCGCCGGCCATGCGCAGCGGCCCACCGGCTCGGCCATGTTCGTGGCGGTGGCGGCCGCCATGCGCACCGAGTGGCGCTCGCTGGTCAAGCTCGGCGTGATCTCGGCGGCGTATTTCGTGGTGGCGGTGCTGCTCACGAGCTTCATCGACGGCGGGCAGCTGGCACGCGCCTACCTGCTCGACGACATGCCCTCGGCCGAGACCATCGCGAGCAGCGACTTCCAGGTCGCGCGCATGTTCCTCATGTGCCTGAACCTGCCGCTCTCGCTGGCGATGTGGCACGCCCCGGCGCTCGTGCACTGGCACGGCGTGGAACCGGTCAAGAGCATCTTCTTCAGCGTGGTGGCGCTGTTCCGCAACTTCGGCGCCTACGCGCTCTTCGTGCTGGCGTGGTTCGGCGTGTTCCTGCTCGCGGGCATCGGAATGGGGCTCATCGCCACCGTGCTGATCGGCGTGGGCGCGGCGGCCGGCGGCGCGGCGCTCATCGGCAACGTGCTGATCGTGGGATCGGCGCTGGTGCTCGCGGCGATGTCGCTGAGCTCCACCTGGTTCACCTTCCGCGACAGCTTCGATCCGAGCTGATCCGCCTTCCTCAATCGGCCGCGGGCTTGTCCTTGCGCAGGCTCGCGAACAGCGACCAGGCCATGCCGGCCAGCAGCAAGAGGCCGATGCCCAGCGCGCCCCACAGCCACCACTTGCGCGCCGGATCCGGCGGCGTGGGCACCGGCAATTGCGCCGCCGCGGCCACTGCTGCATCGACGGCGGCCACCGGCGGCTGCGGCAGCACGACGGTGGCCTCGTCCGCCGCCACCGGCTTGTTCGCGCTGTAGCCCGGCAGCAGGGTGGCAAGCGCGAGCGCCGCGCCGGGCGGACCGCCCTGCACGGCGTTCTTCGGCGGCACGGCATTCCAGGCCAGCGAATAAGGCGCGGCACCTTGCGCCAGGAACACCAGCGTGCGCGGCGTGGCGCCCACCACAATCGACGGCGGCGCCGCGCCCAGCAGGCTCACCGGTCCGGCGGTGCGCAGCCGCAGGTGCGTGTAGCGCGCGCCGTCCAGCGCCAGCACCGGCGAGCGCGCCTCGCCGCCCGTTTGCGCAAGGCGGTACACCACCGTGTCGAGCAGCGGCACCTCGCCCGCGCTGCCGGTGGGCGCCACAGGCGGGCGCTGCCGATGCCGCAGCGCATAGAGCGGATTGCGCGGCACGGGCGCCGGGTCGGCGGGAACCGTCGGTGTGGCGGCGAGCAGGCCCGAGATGCCGACCTGCGCCAGCGTGTTGACGTCGGCCAGGTCGATGCGCAGCGCTTCCACCGGCAGGCCGCGCGGCAGTGCGTAGTCGCAATGGTCGGCGCCGCAGCGCTCCGGCTTGAGCGCGCCGGACCATTGGAGCGGCGCCGCGGGTTCGGCCTCCTGCACGCTGTCGATTGCCACGCCGGTCAGCGGCACGCCGTTCTGCGGATCGCTCCAGCGCAGGCGCAGGAAGCGCGCATGCACGCCGCCCAGTTCGACCGCGAGGCGTTCGATGGTCTGCCCGCCGTGCGCGAGCCGCACCAGCTGCTCCTCGCCTCCCACGGGCCGCCAGTGCCGCAGGTCGTCGCTGGCCTCCAGCCTGAAGGCGAACAGGCCGCGCGCCTCCGGCGCCACCTCGAAGCGCGCCTGCAGCAGGCCGCCCTTGAGCTGGCTCGCATCGATCAGCCACTGCGCCGCCTCGGCCTGCTGGCGCGCCGGCCTGCGGGCCAGCGCCAGCGAGCCGTCGGGCCGCACCCTGAAGCCCAGCGATGCATCGTCCGATGCATCTGCGGCACTCGCGGGCAGCGCAAAGATCGGCACTTCCTTCGAGCTGAAGCGCGGGGCCGCGGCCTCGTCGCGCAGCCATGCATAGGGCACGGCATTGCCGGTGGCATTGCGCACCCGGATGTCGCGCAGGTCGCTGCGCGCGGCCAGGCCGTGGATGCCCAGCGGCAGTGTGAGCCGGTAGTACGGCCCGCTGCCCTGCAGGGCAATGGGCGCGGTGGTGGCGGGCTGCGCGCCAGCCGCACCACACCAGGCCGCGGCCATGGCCACGGCGAGGCGAACACCCGCCAGGAGAAGCGACGGCTTCGTGTTCTGCTTCATGCTGCACCTCCTTCGGGCAACACAACATCTTTCTCCTTTTCGATCTTCTTTGGCGGCACGGGCGCGAAATAGCCCACCAGCAGCAGCAATGCGCCCACCGCGATGAACGACACGATGCGGAACAACCCGCCCCGGTCCGCCAACTCGACAAAGAACAGTTTCAGCACCACAACGCCAAGCAGCGCCGCGCCGCCGACCCACAGGGTGCGCACCCCGCGTGCATGGCCGAGCACCATGGCGGCCACGCCGCAGACGGCCCAGGTGATCGAAAGCGCCGCCTGCGTGAGCCACGAGGCGTAGAGCGCATCGAAGCGCCACTCGACGCCCGCATAGTGATGGCAGCTGCGCAGCACCATGCCCGTCAGGAGCGCCAGGCCGGTGAGGCCGAGCACGCCCTTCGCCACCATGGGCTGCACGCGCGCGAACGACGCCTCGGGCAAGGCGCGCCACCACAGCACCAGCGCGAACAGCACCAGCCACTGCGCGAGTTCGAGCGGGTTCAAGAGCGGCACGTAGGGCAGCGGCGCCGCGTCGCCCGGGCTCGCGCCGTTGGTGACCCAGGCCCAGGCGAGCAGATAGGCCGCCACCGGCATCGCCGCGACTTCGAGGTAGGCGGCGCGGTATTCGGCCAGCGGCCAGCGCTGCAGCAGCGCGCGCGAGCGCAGCATCCACAGCGCCACCGCGGGCACGATGGCCCAGCCCAGCAATTGCCAGCTCGACCATTCCGCGCCGACGCGCCCGAGCTGCCACTGGCACTCGCGCGCCGCGAGCAGCACAAAGAACCAGAAGCCCGCCACGTGGAAAGGCACCAGCGCCGATGCGCCCAGCCAGCGCCTTTGCGCATGCAGCAGCCGCAGGTGCCACAGCAGCGCCAGCGGCCAGGCGATCCAGCCGAGCGCACGCGACGGCACGTAGACCAGCGGCGCTGCCAGCGCAACGGCATGGACGGCGATCAGGCCGAGGTCCGGCAAGGTGGCCAAGGTCGCGCGGCCGAGCTGCGGCCAGCCGCGACGGTGCGCCACGAGCGCCGAAAGCGCGGAGGTCACGAGCACGATCGCCACCGCGGCCGCGGCCAGGTGCGCGGCCAGCCCGTTGCGGCGCAGTACCTCGCCACTTTCGTCGAGCCAGCCGAAGAGCCACCAGCCCAGCCCCCAGACCACCGGCAGCCACAGCGCCAGCGGATGGGCACACCAGTCGTTGATCCAGCGCTTGCGCGGAGCCGCCGCGCCGCCGGTGGCGCGCCGCCCTGCTTCGCCGCTGATCCAGCCGCCGGCCAGCAGCGCCGCGAGCCCCAGCACCACCGGCGTCCAGAAGCCCAGGTGCGCGAAAGCCGGCGGCGCGGCTTCGGCATGAAAGATGCGGCCGTAGATGTGAAGCAGCGCCGAGACAAGCTGCAGCACGCCCGCCAGCGCCGCGAGCGGCCCGTGCGCGATGCGCAGCGCCACCCAGAGCACCACGGTCGCCGTGATCGGCCACAGCAGCGCCGCCTGCGCAAGGCTCAGCTGGAACAGCATCGCCAGATGCAGCAGGCCCACGCCCGCGATCACCGCGATCGCATTGCCCAGCGACCACACCGGCTGGATGCCGCGCACCAATGCCGCGCGGTGCGCCTGCAGCATCGACCACGCGGCGCTGCCGAGCAGGCTCAGCGCGATCAGGCTCGCCGCCACTGCGCCCTGCCAGCCGCTCGCCAGCACCTCGTCGCCGCCGCGCGCGTCGACCGCCTGGTGCAGCGTGGCGATGAAGCCGGCCACCGCCAGCGCCTGCATGCCGTAGCTCACGAAAGCCAGCGGGCGCAGTTGCAAGCGCACCGCCACCGCAAAGGCGATGGAGGCCAGCACCGCGGTGGCCGCCGCTGCCCATGGCGGCGTGAACCACTGCCACAGCAGCAGCGTGAGCGCACCCATGCCGAGCCACGGCAGCGCGGTCCCCACGAGCGCCTCCCAGCCATTGCCTTCGTCGAGCCCGGCTCTGCGATGAATCGCCCACATCGCGAAGCCGCTGACCGCGACCAGCAGCGGCCCGATGACCGATCCCTGCAGCAGCGGATGCCCCGCCGCCGCGTCGAGCTGCGTGGCTTCGAGCAGCTTCCACACGGCGCCGGCAAACACCACGAACGAGAAGGCGCGCGCATACACGCGCTGCTGCCGCGCGCCCAGCCAGTACATGCCGGCCGCTTCCACGGCCCAGGCCGCACCGGTCCACCGGCCTTCGAGGCCCAGCGGAATGGCGAGCGTGCCGAAGATCACGCCCACGATGGCGTAGGCCTCCGCCAGCAGCGCGAGGCCCTTGGGCTGCGTGGCGAACACCAGGCGGCCCAGCACCAGGTAGAAGGCCGCAAGCGCCATGGCCGAGAACGCCGCGCCGTATTCCCACGGCTGCATCAGCAGCACCTGCATGCCGAAGGCGACCATGGGCGTGCCGAACACCAGCGAGCTGTCGACGCGGCCCGCACGGCGCAGCGTATCGAGCGCACGCGCGGCCAGCGGCTGCGCGGGCTGCACCGGCGCGTCGAACAATGTGCGGCGCGCGAACAGCAGGCCGATGGCGACGAACAGCAGGAAGAACACCAGCAGGAAGGGCTGCACGATGCCGTACTGGTCGGGCGTGTAGTACCTGTGCGCCCAGCCCGCGGCCAGCGTGAAGGTGCCGACGAAGCCGATCAGGTTCAGCACGCGCCAGGCCTTGAACCATGCGATCAGCACGATGCCCACGTCGAGCACCAGCAGGTAGGTAAAAAGCCCCACCGGCCGGTTCTGCCCGGTGGACGCGAGCACCGGCGCCGCAAAGCCCTCGAGCACCGCAACGATGGCCAGCAGCGGCGCGTTCTGCAGCACCGCGAGCACCGCGCTCAGCACGGCCACGCCGAACAGGAAGGCGAAGCCGGCGGTCGGCGGCAGCAGCTCGTGCAGCTTCATCGCCGCCAGCGTCGTCAGGTAGAACACGCCGATGCCGGCGCCCTGCAGGATCAGCGCGTAGCCGGTGCGCTTGCGGCGCAGCAGCCAGCCCAGCGCGAGCAGGCCCACGCCCACCAGCGCCACGGCCGCATAGCGCAGCTCGACAGGCACCGTGACGCGCTCGGCCGTGTAGCGCAGCAGGAAGGCCAGCCCCAGGAAGAGGATCAGCACGCCGAGCTTCACCAGCATGTTGCCGCCGAAGACCAGGTTGGCGATGGGCGCGGGCAGGCGGTCGCGCAGCGGGACCGGCGGTGGTGGTGGCGGCAGTGGCGGGCGCCGCGGTGTTGCCGGCATGGCCGCGGGCGGCCTGGCGGGCGCGGCGGCTTCGGGCGGCGGCTGGATTGCTGCGGGCCGGATCTCCGTCAGCGGAACATGCGCCGCGGCCACACCTGCATCGGCCACTGCCGCGGGCCGCACGGCAAGCGGCACGGGCGGCGCGGCCTCAGTTGCCTGATCGACAACTGGCGCAGCCACCGCACCACCGGCCCCCTGCGCCAGCCGCTGCTCCAGCAGGCTCACGCGCTGTTCGAGTTCGGCCACGCGCTGCTGCAGCGTCGAGGTGCTGCCTGCGGGTGGCGCGGCCGCACCGCTGGAAGGCTGTGCGCTCTCAGCCTCGCTGCGCGCGGGTCCGGCGGCGGTTTTCTTGCCGATGATCTTCGGCAGCGCGAACGCGCCGACCACCGCCAGGATCAGTGCGGCCGGAACCGATTCAGCCAGGGCCCCGATGAAAAGGCCGGCGATCATGCCAAGGAACCACATCCTCAACTCCCCCGTTTTTGGCGAGCATGGAGTGTACGGCGGTTGCCCGACTAAAAATCGCTCAAAAAGCCCGTGGTTACTGCGGCCTCAGCTATTTGTTTAATAGCAGCGCGCGCTCACACCGGCGTGAGCTTGGCCACAGACAGCGCAAGCCACTTCACGCCATGGCGCGCAAACTTGACCTGCGCGCGCGCGTCGTCGCCGCTGCCTTCGAGCGACAGCACCGTGCCTTCGCCGAACTTGTTGTGGAACACCTGCATGCCCGAGCGCAGGCCGTGCGAGGGCGCGGCCTTCTGCGGCGGCACCGGCGGGCTCGCGAAAGTGTCCTTGCTGCCGCCGTAGCCGCCACCGCTGCTGTAACTGCCGCCACCGCCGCGCGTGCTCGCATAGCCGCCGCCATAGCCGAAGGCCGAGGGCGTGAAGGCCTGGTTCTTTGGCGTGAGCCACTTGAGCGCGCCTTCGGGCAACTCCTCGAAGAAGCGGCTCTTCACGTTGTAGCGCGTCTGGCCGTGCAGCATGCGCGTCTGCGAATGGCTCAGGTACAGGCGCTTGCGTGCGCGCGTGATCGCCACGTACATCAGGCGGCGCTCTTCCTCGAGGCTCTCGAAGTCGCTCATCGAGTTCTCGTGCGGGAACAGGCCCTCTTCCATGCCGGTGATGAACACGCAGTCGAACTCCAGGCCCTTGGCGGCGTGGACGGTCATGAGCTGCACCGCGTCCTGCCCGGCCTGCGCCTGGTTGTCGCCCGACTCGAGCGCCGCATGCGTGAGGAAGGCGGCCAGCGGGCTCAGCGTTTCGCCGGTTTCGGCATCGGGCGCGAGCGGCTCGTCGATGACGGGCCGGTTCGGGTCCAGGCCCTGGCTCGCGGGCGACTGGCGCAGTTCGTCGATGGGCAGCGCCACGGCATCGCGGCCGAAGCCTTCCTGCGTGACGAAACTCTCGGCCGCATTCACCAGTTCTTCCAGGTTCTCGATGCGGTCGGCGCCTTCGCGGTCGGCCTTGTAGTGTTCGACGAGGCCGCTGTGGTCGAGCACCAGCTCGATGATCTCGCGCAGGCTCGCGCCCTGCGTCTGCTCGCGCAGCACGTCGATCTTAGCGACGAAGGCCGTGAGGTTCGAGCCCGCCTTGCCGCCGACGGCATGCACCGCGTCGTGCAGCGAGCGGCCGGCCGTGCGCGCCGCGTCCTGCAGCTGTTCCAGCGTGCGCGCACCGATGCCGCGCGGCGGAAAGTTGACCACGCGCAGGAAGCTGGTGTCGTCGTCCTTGTTCTCGAGCAGGCGCAGGTAGGCCAGCGCGTGCTTGATTTCGGCGCGCTCGAAGAAGCGCAGGCCCCCATACACGCGGTACGGCACCGAGGCGTTGAAGAGCGCCGTCTCGATCACCCGGCTCTGCGCATTGCTGCGGTAGAGCACGGCCATTTCCTTGCGGTCGAAGCCGTCGCGCACGAGCTGGCGCATTTCCTCGACCATCCACTGCGCCTCGGCCAGGTCGGTGGGCGACTCGTACACGCGCACCGGCTCGCCGGGGCCCTGGTCGGTGCGCAGGTTCTTGCCCAGGCGCTTCTTGTTGTGGCTGATGAGCTCGTTGGCCGAGTCGAGGATGTTGCTGTAGCTGCGGTAGTTCTGCTCCAGCTTGATCTGGTGGCGCACATCGAACTCGCGCACGAAGTCGGCCATGTTGCCCACGCGTGCGCCGCGAAAGGCGTAGATGCTCTGGTCATCGTCGCCCACGGCAATCACGCTGTTGTTCTCGCCCGGCACGAACTGGCCTCCGGCCGCGGTGCTGCCCGAGAGCATCTTGATCCATGCGTACTGCAGGCGGTTGGTGTCCTGGAACTCGTCGATCAGGATGTGGCGGAAGCGCCGCTGGTAGTGCTCGCGCACCGGGTCGTTGTCGCGCAGCAGTTCGTAGCTGCGCAGCATGAGTTCGCCGAAGTCGACCACGCCTTCGCGCTGGCACTGCTCTTCGTAGAGCTGGTAGAGCTCGACCTTCTTGCGGTCGTCTTCCGTGCGGATCTCCACGTCCTTCGGGCGCAGGCCGTCTTCCTTGGCGCCGGCAATGAACCACTGGGTCTGCTTGGCCGGAAAGCGCTCGTCGTCGACGTTGAACTGCTTCATGAGCCGCTTGATGGCCGAGAGCTGGTCCTGCGTGTCGAGGATCTGGAAGGTGGACGGCAGGTTGGCCAGCTTCCAGTGCGCGCGCAAAAAGCGGTTGCACAGGCCATGGAAGGTGCCGATCCACATGCCGCGCACGTTGACCGGCAGCATTGCCGTGAGCCGCGTCATCATTTCCTTGGCGGCCTTGTTGGTGAAGGTCACGGCCAGGATGCCGCCGGGGGAGACCTGGCCGGTCTGCAGCAGCCAGGCGATGCGGGTGGTCAGCACCCGCGTCTTGCCCGAACCGGCGCCGGCAAGGATCAGCGCATTGCCCGCAGGCAAGGTGACCGCGGCACGCTGCTCGGGGTTGAGGTTGGCAAGCAGGGGCGAATCGGCCGCTGGGGATGGGGGTGCGCCGGCAGTGGCGTCGTACGAGCCGAAAAGAGACATCCCGGCATTGTAGGAAGCCGGGGCGTCCCGACGCGGCGGCGGGGTTGCCCGCGCCCTTCTTTTACTTCACGAGTTTCAGCGTGCCCTTCATGATCGACGAATGGCCCGGGAAGGAGCAGAAGAAGGTGTAGCTGTCGGCCGCGCCCAGCTTGGCGACCGGAAAGCTCACGCTGTCGCTTTCGCCGCCGCCCACGACCTTGGTGTGCGCCACGACGCGCGCGTCGCCGGCCTTCACATAATCTTGCGGCAGGCCGGCAGCAACGCCGTCGGCGGCGACCGCCTGCACGTCGGCCGTCTTGGCAAGCACCCAGTTGTGGCCCATGGCCTGCTTCGGCAGCTTGCCGGCGTGCTTGAGCTTGACGGTGAATTCCTTGCAGCTCTTGCTCACCTCGATGGCAGGCTTGTTGAACTGCATGGCGTCGTTGCCTTCGATCTCCACGCTGCAGTCGGCAGCGAAGGCGGAGGAAGCGGCGAGAGAAGCGAGCGCCAGAACGGCGGTGGCGGCGAGGCGGCGGCGAAGCATGGGAACGGTCTCCAGAAGAAGAAATGAACGGGGCGCAAGAGGTGCTGCGCCAGCGGCATTGTCGAGCGCGCCCGCCGCGCGGCACTGATCTGCGTCAAATGGTACTGCTGCGGGGCGCGCTTCGCCAATACGGCCCGGCCGGGCAGACCGGCTGGCGAATAAGGTCTATACGAAAGCGCGCAGGAAGGCGCGGCGCCACCTCCCTATAATCAATCACCGGGCCCAAGTTTCTTGTCGCCCGGTTTTTTTGTGCCTGCATGGCGCCAATGACCGGGCCGGGACCAAGCGCCCACGCCGCTCCGAAATCGTTCGGCGGCGCACCTTTCACAGGAAGCTTGGTTTCTCATGCAGATCTTCGATTACGACAACATCCTTTTGCTTCCGCGCAAGTGCCGCGTGGAAAGCCGCTCGGAGTGCGACGCCAGCGTGACGCTCGGCGCGCGCAGCTTCCGCCTGCCGGTGGTGCCGGCCAACATGAAGACGGTGGTGGACGAGCCGATCTGCCTGTGGCTCGCGCAGAACGGCTACTTCTACGTGATGCACCGCTTCGACCTGGACAACGTGAAGTTCGTCAAGCAGATGCACGCCAAGGGCGTGTTCGCCTCGATCTCGCTGGGCGTGAAGAAGCCCGACTACGACACCGTCGACCAGCTGGTGGCCGAGGGCCTGGTGCCCGAATACATCACGATCGACATCGCGCACGGCCATGCCGACAGCGTGAAGAACATGATCGGCTACCTCAAGCAGAAGCTGCCGGGCTCCTTCGTGATTGCCGGCAACATCGGCACGCCCGAAGCGGTGATCGACCTCGAAAACTGGGGCGCCGACGCCACCAAGGTCGGCATCGGCCCGGGCAAGGTCTGCATCACCAAGCTCAAGACCGGCTTCGGCACCGGCGGCTGGCAGCTCAGCGCGCTCAAGTGGTGCGCGCGCGTGGCAACCAAGCCGATCATCGCGGACGGCGGCATTCGCGACCATGGCGACATTGCCAAGAGCGTGCGCTTCGGCGCCTCGATGGTGATGATCGGCTCGCTCTTTGCGGGGCACGAGGAATCGCCGGGCCGCACCGTCGAGGTCGACGGCACGCTCTTCAAGGAGTACTACGGCTCCGCCAGCGACTTCAACAAGGGCGAATACAAGCACGTCGAGGGCAAGCGCATCCTCGAGCCCATCAAGGGCAAGCTGGCCGACACGCTGATCGAGATGGAGCAGGACGTGCAAAGCTCCATCAGCTACGCGGGCGGCCGCGCGCTGATGGACATCCGCAAGGTCAACTACGTCACGCTCGGCGGCGACAACGCGGGCGAGCACCTGCTGATGTAGGCACGGCCGGGTCAGGCCTCCAGCAGCTGCACCGCATCGCGATGCAGCCTGTGGGCCGGATCCGCTAGCGCGTCGACGATGCTGAAGTGGTTCAGCCCGGCAAGCGATTCGCACACGGGCACGGCGTTGCGGCCCCACGCCTGGCGAATCAACGCATTCTGGCGAATGAACTCTTCGCTCTCCTCGGCCCCCACCAGCGCATGCAGCTGGCCGCGCGCGGGGGCCGTCCAGAGCGCGGGGCTGGCGCGTCGCGCATCCGCATCGCCGAGCTTCAGGACGTTTTCGAGGAACGGCGTGCGCTGCAGCGGCCGAAGGTCGTGCAGGCCCGAGATCGACAGCGCATTGCGCACCAGTTGCGCCGGCAGGTCGGGCGCGACCGCCTTCCAGTCGCAGGCCAGCAGCGCGGCCGCCATGTGGCCGCCGGCCGAGTGCCCGGCCACGGTGATGCGCGAGGGGTCGGCGCCAAAGCTCGCGGCATGGCGCCAGGTCCACTCGAGCGCGCGCACCATCTGCATGAGGATGCCCGGCACGGTGACGGGTTCCTCCGCCGTTCCGGGGCACAGCGCGTAGTTGGGCATCACCACGCACACGCCGCGGTCGTTGAATGCGGGCGCAATGAACGAATGGTCCCGCTTGTCCATCGCGCGCCAGTAGCCGCCGTGAATGAACACCAGCACCGGCGCGCCGGGCACGGGTGCGGGAAAGATGTCGAGCGTCTCGTTCACGCCCGGGCCATAGGGCACGTCGATGCGGCCGGCCAGGGCTTCGCGCACGGCTTGCGAGTCGCGCCCCCAGCGGGCGAAGTACGCCGGGTGATCCTTCACGCGCGCAAGATTGTTGTACATGCCTTCCAGCCAGGCGGGTTCGTACGAGGCCATGCAGGTGGTGCTTTCCTTCTTTTTTCGAAGGGCGCATCTTGGCATGCGGGCCATGCGCTGCCGGGCCTGTTCTGGTTAAAATCCGGTTTGCGTTGGGGGGGTAGCTCAGCTGGGAGAGCGCCGCGTTCGCAATGCGGAGGTCGTGAGTTCGATCCTCATCCTCTCCACCATCCCATCAGAAGGGCTCGGATTTTTCCGAGCCCTTTTTCTTTGCCTGGCCACCGGGCACTCCTCCGAGCGCCGATACATCTGCTGGCTGGCAGCCGCAATTTGCATCATTAAGTAACAAAAGTACACATTGCGGTCGGGGTTAAACAAAAAGTATTGCTTTCGACTACAAAAGTAGTAATGTGAAATCCTCGCAGTTATTAATTTTGGCGCAAAAGTGAACCAAGGTGTTACCTCCCAGAGCTTCCGTCCCAGGGGCATCGGTGCCCTGTCGTGGATGGCTGGCGAGGCATGAGCCGTTCTATGCACTCGAAACCGCGCCATGCAAGCCCACTCCATCGACCCGGATTCCGGGACCGACTCCAGCCTCAGTGCCGATGCGCTCATGGTGGCGCGGATGCGGCTGGTGCTGTCGGTGTCGGCGCTGCTGGCGGTCGCAGTTGACCTTCGCGACCCGCAGCTGCGCATAGGCGGCGCCGTCTGGCTCACCTTCTCCTGCTACGCGATCTACAGCCTGGGCGTGTATATCTGCACGCGCAAGGGCCAGCCCTATTTCCAGGGCAAGGCCATCCACTGGTTCGACGTGCTGTGGTTCACGCAGATCGTCTTCGCGAGCGGCGGCACGGGCAGCCTTTATTTTCTTTTCTACTTCTTCGCCATCCTCACGTCGTCCTTCCGGTGGGGATACGAGGAAGGCGCCCGGGTCACCATGGCCTCGGTCGCCTCGTTTGCCGTCTGCGGCCTGGGAGCGAGCCTCGCGGGCGACACGCCGCAGCTGCTGATGCGCACGACCTTCCTGCTGGCACTGGGCCACATGATCGGGCACTGGGGCGGATCGAAGGTCGAGCTGCGGCGGCGCCTTTCCCTGCTGAGCCAGGTGAGCCGGCTGTCGAACCCCCGGTTCGGCGTGGCCCGCACGATCGCCAGCACCATGGAGAAGACGCTGGCCTTCTACAAGGCAAGCCACTGCGTGCTCCTGACGCGCGACACGGCCACCGGCAGCTGGGTCATGCGCACGCTCAGGCAAAGCCACGCGGGCGAGGCGGTCGACGTCGAGACTATCGACCAAGCTTTCGAATTGCCGCTGATGACGCTGAACCCCGGCCACATCGTGCTGCGCAACCGCCTGCCCTGGCCGCTGAGCCGGCTGTGCGTGCAGGGGCATGCCTTCGACCTGCGCCTGCGCCGCTGGTACCCGCAGGACGAGCCGGGCCTGCGGCGCAGCGCCGCGGTTGCCGCCATGCTGGAGGCGCGCTCCTTCATCAGCGCACCGCTGCCGATGCGCCAGGGAGAAGGACGCATCTACGTCTCGTCCGGCGACGGGCATTTCCGCAAATCGGATGCGCTGTTCCTCTCGCACATGATGAACCAGGTCTTTCCCGTGATCGAGACGATCGGGGTGCTCGACCGGATGGCCTCGGAGGCGGCCTCGAAGGAGCGCCTGAAGATCTCGCTGGACCTGCACGACACCGCGATCCAGCCCTACATCGGCCTGAAGCTGGGGCTGAGTGCGCTGCGCAAGAAGGCGGGCGCCGACAACCCGCTGGTCGAAGACCTGGACAAGCTCGCCAGCATGGCCGATGGCGTGGTGGCCGACCTGCGCCACTATGCAGGCATCGTCAAGCATGGCGGCGAAAGCCACTGCGAGTTCATTCTTCCGCACCTGCACCGCCAGGCCGCGCGCATCAAGACGCTCTACGGCATCGACATGGAGATCCTGGTCGATGGCGATGTCCACCTGGACGACCGGATGACGGCCGAAGTGCTGCAGCTGGTGCGCGAAGGACTGAACAACATCTGCAAGCACACCCATGCGCACCGCGGCTGCATCCGCATCGGCTGCGGGGACGGCAAGCTGCAGATCAGGATCGAAAACGAGTCCTGCGGCATGGACTTCTCGAACTTCCGCCCACGTTCCATCAGCGAACGCGCAGCCGCCCTCGGCGGGCATGCGCAGGTCGGCCAGGGCGCGGGCGGCGCCACGGCCGTACTGATCGAAATACCCATCTAGGAAGGCGAAGGTGTCAAGATGCAAGCCACAACAACACCCCCCATCGGCGTCATGCTCGTGGACGACCACCAGACCATGCTGTGGGGCCTGTCGAAGCTGATCGACGGCGAGCAGCCGCGCATGAAGGTCGTTGCCACGGCCAACTGCTTCGAGCAGGCGCTGGAGCGGACCGAGCACCTGGTGCCCGACGTGATCCTGCTCGACCTGGACCTGGGGGGCCGATGCTCCCTCGACATCCTTCCCAAGCTGCTGTCGAACGACGTCTCGCGCGCGCTCATCCTCACGGCCGAGCGCAAGCAGCAGACGCTGGACCTTGCGGTGCTGCGCGGCGCCAGGGGTGTGCTGTGCAAGGATGCTTCGGCCGAAGAGGTGATCGATGCGATCGCACGCGTGCACAACGGCGAGCTGTGCATCGACGCGCAGGCCATGGGCCGCGTATTTTCCGAGCTGACCGCGCCGAAGAAGCCGGTGAAGGCGGACCCCGAAGCGGCCCGGATCGCGAGCCTCACGCAGAAGGAGCGGCAGATCATCCGCGCGGTGGTGGAAGGCAGCGGCGCCGCGAACAAGACGCTCGCCTCGCGGCTGTTCGTGACCGAGCACACCTTCCGCAATCACCTCACGTCGATCTACCAGAAGCTCGACGTGGCCAATCGGCTCGAGCTCTACATCTACGCCATCAAGCACCAGCTCGACGCCGCGCCCCATTGAGGGGGCGCGGGCGCCGGGCTCAATGCCCGCCGACGAGCATCGGCGCGATGATGCGGACCATGCGGATGATCGCCGGCGTAAGGATGACCATCGAGATGCATGGAAAGATGCACAGAACCAATGGCAGCAGCATCTTGGTCGGCACCTTGGCGGCCAGCTCTTCCGCGCGAACCTGGCGCTTGTGGCGCAGGTCTTCCGAGAACACGCGCAGCGACTCGCCGATGCTGGTGCCGAAGCGGTCGGCCTGGGTCAGCATGGTGGCAAAGGTTCCGATTTCCTCCACGCCGGTGCGAAGCGCAAGATTGCGCAGCGACTTCTCGCGCGTGCCGCCGGCGCGCATCTCGAGGTTGGTCCAGTGCAGCTCTTGCGCCAGGGCCTCGCTCTTGACGCGGATCTCCTCGGTGACCTTGACCAGCGCGGCATCGAGCCCGAGGCCCGCCTCGACGCAGACCAGCATCAGGTCGGCCGCATCGGGAAAGTTCTCGAAGATCTCGCGCTGGCGGCTCCTGATCATCGTGCGCAGCACGATGTTGGGCAGATAGCAGCCGAGCAGCGCAGCCATTGCCAGCCACAACAGGGTGGTGAGCCCATTGTCCGCCCCTGCCGCGCGCATCGCCACAAAAGCCAGGCCGGCGAGACCGAGCGGCAGCAGCGTCTTCAAGCCGAAATAGAAGAGGCTCGCGTCCGGGTGGCGGATGCCTGCGCTCAGGAATTTCAAGCGCAGCGGCGAGGTCTCGCCTTCGCCGGTGGGCGAAGACAGCTGGGCGAAGGGCCCGACGATCTTGACAGCGGTCTCGGTCCAGGCCGATTTGCTCGCAGGCGCCACCGCCCTCAAGCGCTGCGCGGTGCGCGAGGGCAGCATCCAGACCGCGAATCCGCCGATGGCGAGAGAGACGGCCACGAAAACGAGAATGGGGAACAGCATGGCATTTCTCCTTCAGACACGGATCTTCACGATCTTGCGCAGGATCAGCACGCCGACCACCATCAGGCCGAGCATGTACTTGACGACGGTGATGCCGATCGGGTCGGTCCACAACGGCGACATAAATTGCGGGTTGAATGCGTTCATCAGCGCCGCCAGTGCAAAAGGCATCAGCCCGAGGATCCAGGCCGACAGCCGCCCTTCCGCCGACAGCACCCGCACCCGCGCCAGCAGCTTGAGGCGGTCGCGGATGAGTCGGCTCAGGTTGCCCAGCACCTCGGTCAGGTTGCCGCCGGAGTCGCGCTGGATCAGCACCGACACCACGAAGTAGCGCATGTCGGTGAGCGGCACGCGCTCGCTCATATTCGTGAGCGCCTGCTGCAGCGAGACGCCGAAACCGACCTCGTCGGCCACCATGCGGAACTCGCCCGCGATGGGCTCGGACATTTCCTCGCCGATCATCTGCACGCTGCTCGCGAACGAATGGCCCGCGCGCAGGGCGCGCGTCACCAGGTCCAGCGCGTCCGGCAGTTGCCTTTCGAGATGCGCCAGGCGGCGCCTGCGCTGGTAATCCAGGTAAAGCAGCGGCACCGCCGCGCCGGCGGCGCCCACCAGCAGGGCAATCCATGCGGGCTGGTTCGCGAGCGATGCCATCGCAAAGAAAGCAAGCATGCCGGACAGCGCACAGGCCAGCAGCACATGGGACACGGTCCACTCCAGCCCGGCCTGGAGAATGAAGCGGTCCAGCCGGTGGGCCCGCGGAAGCTTCAAGAGAACGCGCTGCATCCATGGCGCCTCGCTGAGCACGCGGTCCTTCACGAGCCGCGCCTGCGCGATGCGGTCGGTGGCCGCCGACAGCGCCTGCAGCCGTTTGCCGATCTTCTGCACGCCAGGGCCCCTGTAGGAGCGCCACAGCATGTACAGCCCCTCGATCACCATCAGCACCGTCACGAAGACCAGCACCGACAGCGTGATGAGCGTGTCTCCAACCAGGTTCTGGAACATGGGGGCCTCCTATTCGTAGTGCTTGTCGGGATCGAACATGGCGTCGGGCAGCACCACGCCGAAGGAGTGCAGGCGCTCGACGAATTTCGGCCGCACGCCCGTGGCATGGAAGTAGCCGCGCACGCGGCCGTCGGGGCCCATGCCGGTCTGGCGGAATGCGAAGATCTCCTGCATCGTGACCACCTCGCCTTCCATGCCGGTGATCTCCTGGATGCTGGTGACCTTGCGCCGCCCGTCGACCATGCGCAGCACCTGGATCACGACCGTGATGGCCGACGCGATCTGCTGGCGCACCGAGTGGTGCGGCAGGTTCAGGTTGGCCATGCTGATCATGTTCTCCAGCCGTGCCAGCGCGTCGCGCGGGCTGTTGGCGTGGATGGTGGTCAGCGAGCCTTCATGGCCGGTGTTCATGGCCTGGAGCATGTCGACCGCCTCGGCCCCGCGCACCTCGCCAATCACGATGCGGTCGGGCCGCATGCGCAGCGCGTTCCGCACCAGCGCGCGCTGCGTGATCTCGCCCTTGCCTTCGATGTTCATCGGCCGGGTTTCCATGCGGGCGACGTGCGGCTGCTGCAGCTGGAGCTCCGCCGCGTCCTCGATGGTGATGATGCGTTCTGTGGCGGGAATGAAGCCCGAGAGAATGTTCAGCAGCGTCGTCTTGCCGGCGCCGGTGCCGCCGGAGATCAGCATGTTGATCTTCGCGCTGGCCAGCCCTTCGAGCATCAGCCCCATCTGCGGCGTGAGCGTCTTCAGGTCGTTCACCAGGTTCTCCATCTTCAGCGGGATCTTCGCGAAGCGGCGGATCGACATCATCGGGCCGTCCAGCGCCACCGGCGCGACCACCGCATTGACGCGCGACCCGTCCGGCAGCCGGGCATCGACCATGGGGCTCGATTCATCGATGCGCCGCCCCACCAGCGAGACGATCTTGTCGATGATGCGCAGCAGGTGCTTCTCGTCGGTGAAGCTCACGTCCGTGAGCTCCAGCCGGCCCCTGCGCTCCACGTAGACCTGGTCGTGCGAGTTGACCAGGATGTCCGACACCGTGGGGTCGGCCATCAGCAGCTCGATCGGGCCGAAGCCGAGCATCTCGTGCTGGATGTCGCGGATCAGCGTGCGCCGCTCGATGTCGTTCAGCGCCTCGGGCTCCTCCTGCAGCAGCCGGGTGACCATGGTGGAGATTTCCTGGCGCAGCACCTCGGGCTTCAGGGTTTCGAGCACCGCCAGGTCGAACCTGTCCAGCAGTCTCAAGTGCATTCGCTCCTTCAGGAGCTTGTAGGAGTCCGAGGCGAAGGACGACAGCACCCCATCGGCCAGGGGCGGTGCCGGCGCACGCGCGACCGGTGCGGCTTCGATCGCATTGAGCTGTTCTCTGAATGACATGGGGACCTGCCTTGCTGTTGGAGGAAGAAGATGCGTCGGGTTGCAGTGGGGTGTCAGGCCCGGCGGAAGAGCCGGCCGATCAAGCCTGGCGCTTCCTTCTGGCGCGGACTGAGCGTGTGGGCGATTTCCACGAGCCGCTTGCAGAGGGCGCTCCCACGCGACATCTCGGCCAGCGGCACGCCACGGTTGATCGAGGCGTCCACGTCCTTGCCGCCGTCGGGCACGCTGACCAGCGTGGCCCCGCCCAGCGAACGGCGCATGTCGGCCAGGCCGATCTCCGTGCCGCCGGCGCTGCGGTTGACCAGCAGCTCGACCTTGCCGGCCGCATAGCCGAGCGACTTGAACACCTGCATGAGGCGCGTCACATTGCGGATGTGCGGCAGGCTGGGCTGGAGCACCGGAAAGATCCGGTCCGCACGGTCCAGCACGCGGATGGCGAGCGGATCGATGCGCAGGCCCAGGTCGAACAGCACGAAGTCATACTGCGCCGCGGCCACCTGCAGGATGGCATCGATGTGCTCGGCCTTGACCTCCAATGCGCGCGATAGATCTTCGGGGGCTGCAAGGATGCTGAAGCCCGGCGCCACTTTTACCGTGCTTGCGGCCAGCAGCGAGGCATCGAGCCGGCCGATGTCGCGCGCCACGTCGGCCAGCGTGGAGGTGGGCCGCAGGTCGCTCACGTAAGACAGCGCATCGCCGAACTGCAGGTTCAGGTCGATCAGCAGCACCGATCGGCGCATCGAAAGCTGGTGCCCGATGTTGGTCGCAAGAAAGGTGGCGCCGCTGCCGCCCTTGGACGGCATGAACGCGACCACCTGGCCCGCCTCGCGCGCCTGGGTGCCGGCCATCTTGAGCGCAATGCGCTCCACGGCCGCTTCCAGCGCTGCCGGCTCGGGCGGCGAAGGCAGCACTTCGCGCACGCCGGAACGCATCGCAAGAATCAGGAACTCGGGCGTCTGCATCGCGCACAGCAGCACCACCGCAAGCGCGGGATGGCGCAGCGTGAGCTGCTCCACCATGGCCACCTCGTGGGGGTCGCAGCACATGCCGTCCACCAGCAGCAGCTCGGGCGCCGATTGCTCGACCACCCACTGCATGCGGCTCTTGCCTCCTTCGAACACGGAGACCGTGTGGGAGCGGGCCTCCAGCACCTTGCGCATGTCCTGCAGGTGGGCGGGATTGGGGGAGATGATGGAGATTTTCATGGTGATGTGACTCAGGGTTAGTTAAGTGCGGTCAGGAGCAGACGGCGCTGCTGTTCGGGTCCTGTCCCATGATTTCGCGCGGCAGGTAGGTGGAAAAACTCGGCATCGGGATCGGCGCATGCGTTCCGAACCCGATAGGCGAGATCCACTGATAGTCGAGATCGAGGATGCGGACATTCACGCCGCTGCAATTGGCGGCAGTGCACGTCGTGCTGACGTTGCCTGCCGCGTCGTACCAGTCGATGCTGACGTTGGCCGCCGTCAATTGAGGCAGGAACTTCTGCATGTTGGAAAGCACGATGGGGGCGCCTCGATCGCACACGACCGCTGCGCGAGCGCCCCAGCGCGTCGCTTCGGCAGCTGCATTCCACGTCCACAACATGCGCGCGAAATCCATGATGCCCAGCAGGAAGGTCAGGAAGAGCATCAGGACCAACGCAAACTCCACCGTGGTCGCACCGGTCTGCCTTGTTCGATTCATGATTGACCTCGCATGGTGGCGCTGATGTCCCCGAACGGGATCTCTCCGTTCGCATCGCCGAAGGTGAGCCCGAAAACCCCGGTGATGAGCGGGCGGAACTTGTATCCCGTGACCTTGATGGTCACGGTATTGATGGCCGGGGCGCTGCCCTTGAACTGCCAGGTCGGATCGGGAACGTGAGAAATTTTGAGGTCCAGGACCAGAGGCGAGACGCCGCCGGCCGGGTTGCCAAAGACCACCAGGTTCTTGGCGGCCGTAACCTTGGCGGGATCCGTGGTTACGATCGACGGATCTTGTGTGGACAGATAACGAGAGGCATCTCGCAGCGATTTCGCGATGGTGTTGTACTGGTACAGCGCTCGCCCGAATTCCGTCGTGATGAACGTCAGGATGAGCAGCAATGGAAGGATCAGGGCAAATTCGATCAGCGCCACCCCGTTCTGCTTCTTCTTCATGACATCTCTCCTACTGCACGAGCGTAGGTACTTTGGGCCCGCTCGTGCCGCCGGCCAGGCCCGCGGTGGCACAGGGACTGCCAGCTGACTCCGCATCGCCGATGAACTCGAGCCACATCTTCGAATTCTTTCCGCTCGCGTTCTTCTCCAGCGGATGCAGCATCAGCATGCAGGCAAAGCCCTTGAGCGTGATCGACGGGCAGTCGACCACGGCGGTCGTGACCACGCGTCGATTGGCGCCCTTCGTGTAATCGGTGGAACTGAAATTTCCCTGAGTGTTGAGGTTCTTGGTGTCGGGATTCTTGTTGTCCCCTTCGTAAGGCGCGGATGCGTTGCGCTTGGCGGCAAATCCGTTCGGGCCGGGATCGTCATACCTGCCTGGCTTCACGGCGGCAGCGCTGTCGGCATACCAGGCGTACCCGGTCTGATCGGGAACCGCAGTTGCAGCGCTGAGGCTGCCCTTATAGATACCGAAGCGGGTATTCCATGCCTCGACCGCGCCATTGGTCTTGCCCGCCTTGCCAACGTTCGTCTCTAAGCCGGGAAGACCGCATTGCCCGCTGCTCGTCAGGAGATCCTTGATCTCGCGTGCCCCGCCGCCGCTGCCGGAAAAATCCACCCAGCGGAACTGACCGGATTCCACATCGTCGTTGCTATTGGTCACGCCTTGGATCCATTCCCCCCGCGCAAACCCCCAGCCGGGCGTGGCGGATCTTTGGCAGACGCCAACGGGAACAAGGCAATTGGTTTGCGACGGCGCTCTAGTGGCAACGGCGACAGCAGCCACGCTCTGCGATGCCCCATACGTGCTGTTTCCACTGAAAGCGCTTAGAGCATGGAGGATCCAAGGCGCGATGCCCGACCTCGTGTGCAGGCACTTGACATACCGGGCATTCGCGACGGGCGTAAAGGTATGGCTGTAGGTGCCGATCAGCGAGTCGCTGAACACGACCTCAGCCTGGGCGATGCCGGTCGCCTCGCCTTGAAAGTTGATTTTGTTGAGATCGGCCGCGGTCTTCCCTGCGCTGGTGGCTCGCGTTAACGCATCGCTTGCGCCATCGAGTTCCTGCGCGGCCGACAGGGCACAGCTGTCCAGGGCGGTCTGCAGCTCCGTTTTCACGATGAAGAGGCGGCCAAAGTCCAGCGCAATGCCCATGAATCCGAGGAGGAACAGCAGGACCAGCGCGACGGTGATGATCACCGCGCCGCTTTGGCGGTGGCCGGAAGTGTGGACTTTCATGATCGACTTCCTGTGCAGTGGTTTTGGTTCGAAAAAGCCCCGCGCTTCAGCCGCAGTCCGCGCCGCCGAGGCAGTTGCGGACAAGATCGACAAGATCGCTAATGCCGGTGTCCGTTACCAATGGCCTCAACACGACGATCAGCAGGATCGAGATCACGGCAACGACCAGCGCGTACTCCACCACCTGGGCACCGCTTTCATCCCATAGAAAAAACTCGAACATGATGAGTACCTCGCTTTGTGCCGGACCGTTATATGGACGACGGGCGGCGGGCAACGGGCAAGCCGGCCCCGCCACCGCCGTCGTTCCAGTAAATGCGAATGCGATTACCGGACTTAAGGATTGCAGACGCCCATGTTGCCCGAGAGGCAGGCAGCCACGCGTGTAATGAAGGTTGCGAAGTAACCTCCGGTGGTCAGACCCTGCAGCGCGATGACCAGGGCAATCGATACAACTGCGATGATGAGCGCGTACTCGATAACTTGCGCGCCGTCCTCTTTCTTGGCGAACGAGGACATGAAGTTGCTGACGCGGACAAAAAGTTGGTTCATTTTTTCACCTTTGAAATTGCAGTAAGAAAACAAAAAATCTTGCGTTGGTTTCTGGGTTGATTGACTGCTATCTTTGTGAGGCAACTCCTTTCTGTTCGAATTCGAGAATCGGTTGAGGGCCGCCTAACGACCCTCACTACCGCCAGTTCCGCCACCAATCCCGCCACCGATGTTGATGACGTTGACTGCCGGCGGCGGCGCCTTGTAGGACTTCTGGTACTGCACCATCGACTCGCGCGCTGCACGCCCGTCCATGCCCACGACCGGGTCCCCGTCCTTCCCAGCATCGGGATTGATCGTCATCTTCCTTTTCGCGTCGCGCACCGCATCGCCAAAGCGCGCGTCGTAGTTGGGCGTGACGTGGGAGCAGCCGGTGGCCAGCAGCAGCGTCAGCGCGAGAGTGGTCGACTTGATGAACATGGTGGTGCTCCTCGCGGGTGTCATTGGGGTTGGGCGGCCGGTGCAACCGGTGCCGGGGTGGCGCTTTCGAGGCTGCCGTTCAGGTAGACCTCGGCGCGGCTGGGAACCACGTGGTTGTCGGTCGGCACGCGCGGCGACTCGGCCAGCGGACGCACCAGGCGCGGCGTGATCACGAACATCAGTTCGGTCTGGTCGTTCTGGAACTCGGTGCTGCGGAACAGCGCCCCCATCACCGGCACTTCGCCCAACCCGGGGTAGCGCTTGATGGATTCGGTGACGTTGCTCTTGATGAGCCCCGCGATGACGAAGCTCTGGCCGTCGTTGAGCTGCACGGTGGTGTCGGCGCGGCGCACCGTGAGCGAAGGCAGCACCGCGGTCACGCCGGTCACGGTGGTGAAGGGCGAGCCGGTCTGCGACAGGTCCGACACCTCCGAGACCATCTTGAGGTTGACGCGCCCGCCGTTGAGCACGGTCGGGGTGAACTTGACCCCGATGCCGAACTCCTTCTCTTCCAGCGTGATGTTGGTTCCCCCGCCGCCGGCGGCGCTCTGCGCCACCGGGATGAAGATCTTTCCGCCCGACAGGAAGCTTGCCTGCTGGCCGCTGATGGCCATGATGTTGGGCTCTGCCAGGATGCGCACCAGGCCGTCGTCCTTCTGTCCGTCGATGCCGACCGAGGTGCGCCCGATCCTGATCGCCTCGAGCAGGCCGCCGCCGCCGCTCAGGAAGCTGGAGATCAGCGAGTAGCTGTCGCGGCCGCCGCCACCCGTGCGGCTCAGGCCGACGCGCGCACCGAGCCGGTCCAGCAGCGTCTTGCTGACCTCTGCGATCTTCACTTCGAGCATCACCTGCTGCGGCGCCGTCACGCGCAGCAGGTTCACCACCTTCTTGCCGTCGGCGCCGTAGGCCATGGCCAGGCTCATCACGTCGTCGAGCTTGAGCGCATCGCTGATCTCGCCGGTGAGCACGATCGATTTCTCGGCGCTGCGCACGCGGATGTGGTTTTCTTCCGGCATCAGCTCGGCGAGCTTGGACTGCAGCGCGCCCGGATCGATGGTGACGATCACGTCCTTGATGTAGCAGGTGCCGTCGACGCTTTGCAGCACGACGTTCATCGAGCCCGCCTGGCGGCCGCGGAAGAACAGGTCGGTCGGGCTCAGCAGCGTGACGTCGACATCAGCGATGCCGTCGCCCGCGTTCGCCGCCGTGGCGGGGGCCGGTGCCGGCTGCCCTGCGGCTGCGGGTGCTGCGGCCGGCGCGCGGCTGGGCGGCTGGCCGCTGACCACGATGCGCGCAACGCGTGCCTTCAGCGGGATGACCACCGACTTGCCGAGCACGGCGTAGGTCGGCTGGTCGTCCGGGATGATCGCGGTGCAGCGCCGGGTGGCGGGCCCGGCCGGCGCTGCGGCCGGGGTTGCGGCAACGGCAGCAGCCGCCGCCGGGACCGCGTCCGCGGCCATCGCGGGTGCCGCCAGCGCCATGAGTGCCGCCAGCAGCCAGGCGGGTGAATAAGAAGAAGAAGAGAGATGTTGCACTTGGGTTCCTCCTGCGGGGTGATCAGAAGCAGTTGAGCGTGCGGGCTGCGTGCTGGATCACTTCCACGCACTCGGATTGCCGCTGCGCCATGGGGGCGGTGCGCGGCATGCGCGCGGGGGCCGGCCGCGCTGCCACGGTGGTGGAGATCGGCAGGATGTCCTTCTCGCCGAACAGCTGGCCCTTGGTGATGCCTGCGGTGGCAACCGTGGTCTTGTCCATCTGGTTGCGCAGCACCAGCGAGAGGGTTCCCACGCTGCGTGCCAGGTCGAGCTTTTCGGAGTCTTCGAGCGAAAGCTCCAGCGTCACGGCGCTGACCACCTTCGGCTTGGTGTCGTCGCGGTTGGCTTCCTGCGCCACCGCCAGCACCAGCACCTTCTCGAGCACAGTCTTGCTGATCTGGCGGCCCTCTTCGCCGCGGTTCTTGTCCTGCTGCGCGTTGACCATCACATCGACGTAGTTGCCCGGCAGCGCGAAGCCCGCCACGCCCACCACGTCGTTGACCCGCACGGTCATGGCACGCTTGCCGCTCGCAATGACCGCCGAGAGCCCGCCCTGGGTGCCGACCGGCGCGAGCTTGCCTTCCAGGATGGCTTCGCCGCGCAGCACGCCGACCTTGACCACGCGGTCCTCCAGCGACTTGGCGTCCTTGAACGAGCCGGCCGGCAGCGAGCCGCTCGGCCAGTCGACCAGCGACAGCATCTGCGGATTGACCCGGCTGCCCAGTTCGATGTCGACCGCGGCCACCACCACCTTGTTGGATGCGATTCCGCCCTGCCGGGAGACCCAGCCCGCTGCGTAGACCGCGGCCGCCAGGCCGGTCAGGAGGGCCAGCAGAAGCAGCCCGAGCGCCTTGATGTTTTTCATGCGAATCTCCGCCGTGGATGGATGGATGGAGGAAGGGACGGGCTAGACGAAGCCCAACTGATGCGCCAGGACCTGTACAACCGTCCCCACGCAAATACAGATGCCGTAAGGCAGCTTTCCGATGGATTGCCGCGTGTCGATCGTTCCGTTCGGTCGCACGCCCGCAATGCCCGAGACGACGATGCCCTGCGCCGCATCCTTGACGTTGGCCAGCATGTGGCCGAGCCGGCGCCGGTGGATGGCCACCGCCACGGCCGCGAAGCCGCCCGCGATGCAGGTGAAGAGAATGGCCTCCAGCGTCTGGTAGGGGCCGATGAAGGCGCCGACCATTGCCATCAGCTTGACGTCGCCCGCACCCATGATCCCCAGCACGTAGAACGGCAGCATGATCGCGAACCCGGTGCCCAGGCCGCCCAGGGCGTGCTGCAGGCCGGTCATCGGCGTGCGCGCCGCGAAGGCGCCGTAGATGATCGCGAAGGCCATGCCGCCGAAGGTCAGCCAGTTGGGAATGCGGTAGAAGCGCGCATCGCTCACGGCGGCCATCACCAGCAGCACGAAGAGCCCGCCCATGCGGAAGTCCGAGGCCAGCATGGCCAGCAGATCGAGGACGGCGTTGAATTCCTGCATGGTGCGAACCTCAGGCGCTGCGCCGCACGGCCAGCAGCAGGAGAAGGCACACAACCACCACCAGGGAGCCGATGAGCGCGAACTCCATGAACGACATGCCCGCGTCCTCGCGCAGCAGGGTCATGAAGCTTCGTGGCAGCAGGTTGAGCGTTTCCATGCGTGTTCCCCAGTGATGGTGTTGTCGACTGGCACCGCTTCGTTTTCCTTGCCGGGCCGAAGCGTCTTGCCGTGGAGTCACTGTAGAAATCGCGCCGCCTGCGCACATGAGCAGTGCGCCCCTTTTCCAGGGAGACAAGCGCCCCGCCCCCCGGGCCCGCACCCATGACAAACCGCCTGCCTGGGGGCGGCGGGCGGCGGAACGAAAAAAGGGCCCTGGCGTTGCCGCCAGGGCCCTTTTTGTTCGTCTTGTTTCAGCTCAGGTGTCGAGCGTCAGGTGCTGGCCGTGCAGCGCCGCGGCCGCGGGCGACGCAAGAAAGCCGATGGTCTGGGCCGCGACGGCGGTCGACACCCAGTCGGCGGGATTGGCGTCCGGCATGGCCTGCCGATTGGCCGGCGTGTCGAGCACGCTGGGCGCCACGCTGTTGATGGCCACGCCATGCGGGGCGGCCTCGGCGGCGGCGGCCTCGACCAGGCGCTGCAGCGCGCTTTTCGACGCGATGTACGCCGCCATGGCCGGCAGGCCGCGCGCCGCCACCTTGGCCGTCACCGCCACGATGCGGCCGGCACCGTGCTCGATCATCGAGGGCAGCACCGCCTGCGTCACCGCCACGAAGGACCAGGCATTGAGGTTCATCATGCGGTCCCAGCTTGCCCGCGAGAGCGCATGCGTGGCCTCGCCCATCTCGAAGCCGCCGGCAATGTGGACCAGCGCGTCGATGCGGCCGAAGGCCTTGAGCGCCTGGCTCGCGAGCTCGGTCATGTCGGCCGCCGAGGTCACGTCGCCCGCCAGCAGCAGGTGCTGCGAATTGTCCAGGCCCGGAAAGACCTCGGCCAGGCGGTCCGCCCGGTGGTCGACCAGCGCCAGGCGCGCGCCCTGCTCGAGAAAATGCTGGACCACCGCACGGCCCAGCGCGCCCGCGGCCCCGGTGATCACAACATGGGACATGGTGGTGGTATCTGTCATGGAAGATCTCCTGATGGAAGGACCGCAGCCCCGTCGATGATGACGAATCCTAACCCCGCCGCACACAAAATCGTTGAGCCCCGGAATTTTTACGCTATACTTGCGGTCTTGCCAA
Source organism: Variovorax sp. V116 (assembly GCF_041154435.1). Classification (NCBI taxonomy): domain Bacteria; kingdom Pseudomonadati; phylum Pseudomonadota; class Betaproteobacteria; order Burkholderiales; family Comamonadaceae; genus Variovorax; species Variovorax sp. V116. The sequence goes on along the minus strand of NZ_AP028661.1, from coordinate 1,662,132 downwards.
AAAACGCAAAACGTTTTGTGCAAGGGCTCTTAGCTCAGTTGGTAGAGCAGCGGACTCTTAATCCGTAGGTCGAGTGTTCGAGTCACTCAGGGCCCACCACCAACACTAGGAACTGCGCGGTTTCCGCGCTATTTCTTCAGGAGCATTGTTCCGCAATTGCAGAACGTGTTCCGAAAAACAGAGAAGCCTCCCGCTGAAAAGCTGGGAGGTTTTTTCTTTTGTAGCCCTCCATTCCGATGCCCCTCTGCACGTTGATCGCCAATAGATCACGGCGCATTTCCACAGGCTGGCGGCGCGGGCGATGACCCTTCGAGAGCTTACCGGTTCCCGTTAAACGGTATAAAATGGCCTATGGCGATTCAGTCCTTCTCTTGCCCCGATACCGAAGAACTTTTCACCACGGGCAAGAAAGCTCGCTTCGCCAATATCCGGGACGTGGCGACCCGCAAGCTGACCCAGTTGGACGCTGCGCCGACGGTGGTTTTCATGAAGATGCCACCAGGCAACGACCTGAAGTTCTACGACGGTGCCTGGCACGTCAGGATCAACCAGCAATGGCGGCTGATCTTCAAATGGGGCGAAGCGGGCCCGTACGACGTAAGGATTGATGACCCGCACTGACCGGCCAGTCTGCCGAAACCGCACCTTGAAAGGGCAACCCGATGTTTAAGAATGGAATGCGCCCGGTTCATCCCGGCGAAGTCCTCCGCGAGGACTACCTCAAGCCCCTTGGCATGACTGCCAACGCGTTGGCAAAGGCGCTGCACGTGCCTGCGTCCCGCATCAATGACATCGTGCTCGAACGCCGTGGCATTTCGCCAGACACTGCGCTGCGCCTGACTCGCTACTTTGGCGGTGAAGAGGCCGACGCGGTGGGTTGGATCAACATGCAAGCGACCTACGATTTCAAGGTTGCACAGAAAGCGGTAGCGAAGGCGATCGCCAAAGAGGTGCAGCCACGCGCTGCTGATGATGACCGCTTTGCCTTCGCGGCCTGAGGCGGTTTCTCAACTTAGCCTACCTACCGCGCAAGCGTGCAGCACCTACGATTAGTCACCAATCGAAGGCGCTCGAAAGCCTCTTCGTCCGCCCGCTGTTCAGTCGACGGCCATCGCCCGAAGCGCCTTCCGCTTGAACTCGTAGCCGCGGCCTGGTGCCCGTCCGCGCTCACAGACATGTTCGCTGCGCTGCCGGTTGGCCGCCTTCCTGGAACGTGCCAACAGCCGCCTATTCTGTCTCCGGTCATCCATCCACCCGAGTCAGAAGGTAATCAAATGAACGATGCGACGAATGCTGTCACCGTGAAAATCCGCTGGGCGGACGTGGACGCCTACGGCCACCTGCGCCACAGCGCCTACGCCGATTGGGCCACCTTTGCCCGCTCCGAATGGTTCGAGAGCGCGGGGCTGGATCCGCAAGTCTTCGCCCAGGAAGGTGTGGCGCCCATCACCCTGGAGGAGACCACCAGCTTCCTGAAGGAGGTCCGCCTTGGCGACATCCTGACGCTGTCGATGCTGGCCGCAGCCGAAACCGCCGATGGTTCACGCTTCGTGCACACCGTTGCGTTCCAACGCAAGTCCCTGCCCGTAGCCAGATACCGCATGACCGGTGCCTGGTTCAACCTGCGTGAACGCAAGATTGTTCCGCCCACCGCGGCCATCGCGGCCTGCGTTACGGGCTTGCTGCGCAGCGACAACTTCGCGACCTTGGGTTGACGCGCAGGCCGCGCAAGTCCGCGGCATGCCTACGGTGCACATTCCTCGACAAACCGCACCAGCACATCCCGCCTTTCCCTCACTTCCGCCAGCAGGTACTGCCGCGCATGTTCCTGGGCCAGTTCGTTCGACAGAAACCAGGCCTCGCGCGCGGGGTTTCCGTGCGGGGGCGGCGCGCCCCATGCTGCGGCGCCGTTGCCTAGAAAGGCCTCCGTCACGGGCAGGCGCCCATCGGTGCGGCCCAGGTCCGACAGCGGGTTGCGCGGGCCGCCAAGTTCGATGCGGACGTGCACGGTGTCTTCTTCCACCGCGATGGAAGCCCCGAGGCCGCCATGTTGCTGCACCTGCCAGAGCTGGGCGGCGCTGGCATGGCGCACCCAGCTTTCCAATGCCCGCGCGAGGCTTTCGATGATGGCTTGCTTGTTGTCCATGCGGCACTCACTCCTTCGTGTTCGTATCGATGCCTTGCAGCACTGCTACCACTCGCCGACCTCGCGCACGCGCTGGTCGAGGTCGGGATATTCAAGGCTCCGGTCCGTTGGCGCAAGCGGAAGCGCCAGTGCACCCTGCCAGCCCCTCCCCATCGGCGACAACCTGGCGCGGCAGATCGAACAGCACTGCGAGGTGGAGCCGGGCTGGCTCGACAAGGAAGACCGTCCCTCCGAAGTGCCCGATGCGGCGGAAGAGCGCTTCATCGCAGCCGCGCGCGAGGCCTGGCGGCAGGCCAACGCCAAAGAGCCGCCGCCCTGATGCGCTTCAGGCGAGCGAGGGCGCGCTGCGCAGGATGGCCGTGCGCAGGTCTGGCGGAATTTCCACGGAGCGATGGCTCTCGAGCGAGGTGGTCACGAGCACCTGCTTGACCTGCATGCGCAGCTCGCCACTGGCGGGGTCGAAGCAGCGCAGCGCGAGCGTCATGGAACGCGAGCCCAGCCGCTCCACCGCAAGGCCCAGCATGACTTGATCGCCCATGCGGCTCACGGCGCGGAAGTCGGCCTCGAGCCGCACCGTCGGCAGGCCGATGCGCCGCTTCGCGATGAGCGCGTGGTAGTCAACGCCGAGCCCTTCGCTCACCCAGTCTTCCACCAGGCCGTTGAGCATGACGAAGTACTGCGGATAGAAGACGATGCCCGCGGGGTCGCAATCGGAAAAGCGGATCATCCGCGCGCGCTGGAACTCGGCCTGGGGCGCCTCGGGTTCGCCAGTGCTGGCCGCCATCAGCCCTCCTCGCCCGCAGGCTCGCTGCGCATCACGTGCACGCGCAACTGGCCGAGCTGGGCGTGCATCTGCCTGACGGTCTTCATGTCGAGGCCCGAGAACATCTCGAGGATCCATTGCTCGTGTTCCTTGGCCATGGCCTCGAAACTCGCGCGGCCCTTGGGCGTGAGGCTCACGATCCACGAGCGGCGGTCGTCGGGGCTGTGGGCGCGCGCCACCAGGCCGTCGCGCTCGAGTTCGTCGGTCAGGCCCGTGACGTTGCCGCCCGTCACCATCAGGTAGCGCGACAGCACGCGCATCTTCAGGCCCTCTTCATAGCGGTAGAGCTGGGCCATGTAGTCGAAGCGCGCCAGCGAGATGCCGAAGCGCTCGCGCAGCCGGCGCCGGATCTCGGCCTCGATCTGCGTGGTGCTGGCGAGCATGCGCAGCCACAGCCTGAGCATGGCGTGGTCTTCGCGGCCGGCGCGGGCCTCGTGGCCGAGCTCCTCGGCGTCGCTGAGCGCGGCATGCGAGGCGTCGTTGCGCATCACATCACCTCCCCGCCCGACACCGAGACCGACTGCCCGGTGACGGACGCGGCGCCCTCCCCGCAGAGCCAGCGCACCGCGTCGGCCACTTCGGCGGGCTGCACGATGCGCCGCTGCGGATTGGCGCTGGAGAACTCGGCCAGCGCATCGGCTTCGCTGCGGCCGGTCTTGCCCACCACGTTGGCAACGCTCGCGCGCAGGATGTCGGTGTCGGTGTAGCCGGGGCACACCGCGTTCACCGTGACGCCCTTGCGTGCCACCTCGAGCGCGAGCGAGCGCGTGAGCCCGACCACGCCATGCTTGGCCGCCGCATAGGCCGCGACGTAGGCATAGCCCTTCTGGCCCGCGGTGCTGGCGATGTTGACGATGCGGCCCCAGCCGGCTTCGAGCATGTCGGGCAGCGCGGCCTGCGTGCACAGGAACGTGCCGGTGAGGTTCACCGACAGCATGCGCTGCCAGAGCTCGGCCGAGGTCTTGAGAAAAGGCGCGCTCTCGGCCGCGCCCGCGTTGTTGACGAGGATGGCGAGCGGCCCGCGCTCGGCACGCGCCAGCGCGAAGGCCGACTGCACGGCCTGGGCGTCGGCCACGTCCGCTGCGGCCACGCCGTGGCCCTGGCCCGCGAGCGTCGCGGCCACGCGCCGGAGTGAATCGAGGTCGCGTCCCAGCAGCGTGAGCGTTGCGCCCTCGGCAGCCAGGGTGCGGGCGATCTCGGCGCCGATGCCGCGCGCGGCGCCGGTGACGAGGGCATGGCGGCCGGTCAGTGAATTTGCGTGCATACCTGAATGATTTAGTTCTGAACTATTTTAGCGTGTGCGGCGCATCGCCTGTTCAGCGCATGAAGCGGCCGCCGTTGAGGTCCAGCGTGGCGCCCGTCATGAAGGCCGCCGCGGGCGAAGCGAGGTAGACCACGGCGGCCGCCACCTCTTCGGCCTCGCCGAAGCGGCCGAGCGGAATGGCGGCCTTCAGCGCCTGCTGCCGCACCGGATCCAGCGCATCGAGCGCGGGGCTGCGAACCGCTGCCGGCGCCAGTGCATTCACCGTGACGCCCTGCGGTGCGAGTTCCTGCGCGAAGCTGCGCGTCAGTGCCAGCAGCGCCGCCTTGCTGGCCGCATAGTGCACGCCGGTTGCGGCGCTGGGCTGCTGGCCCGCCAGCGACGCCAGGTTGACGATGCGCCCGGAACCGCGCTCGCGCATGTGCCGTCCGGCAATGCGGCAGCCGAAGAAGCTGCCGCGCAGGTTGACGGCCAGCACGTCGTCCCACTCGTCGGGCGTGATGTCCCAGGGCGAGGTGAACGGCGTGCGCGCGGCGTTGTTGACCAGCAGGTCGATGGCGCCGAAGCGGGCCACGGCCGCCTCGAAGCAGCGTACGAACGCCGGCTCGCTGCGCACGTCGAGTTCCATGGCGACGCAGTCGGCGCCCGCGGCGCGCAGGCCCGCGGCCGCCAATTCGGCGCTGCCTGCGTCGACATCGGCAAGCACCACGCGCGCACCCGATTCGGCCAATCCGCGCGCAATGGCGGCACCCAGGCCCTGCCCCGCGCCGGTCACGAATGCGGCCTGGCCGGCAAGCGGTGGCGGCGTGGAACTCATGCGGTCCTTGCCGGGGGACGAACGGCAGCGGGCCGTCCGTCCCAGGTCTGTTCGCTGACACCGCGCTCGCGCAGCTTGAACTTCTGCACCTTGCCGTTCTCGGTGCGCGGCAGGTCGGCCAGCACGTCGATGTAGCGCGGCACCGCGAAGTACGGCAGGCGGCTCTCGCAGAAGCGCGCCAGTTCGGCCGGGTCGATGCGCTGGCCTTCGCGCGGCACCAGCGCGGCCATCACCTCGTCCTCGGCCAGTTCGGATTGCACCGGGTACACGGCGCAGGAGGCCACGCCGGGGTGGCTCAGCAGCACCTGCTCGACTTCGAAGGACGAGATGTTCTCGCCGCGCCTGCGTATCGCGTCCTTGATGCGGTCGACAAAGCGAAAGGCGCCATCGGCATCGCGCACCACGCGGTCGCCGGTATGGAACCAGAGGTTGCGCCAGGCCTCGACCGTCTTCTCGGGCATGTTGAAGTAGCCGCTCGCAAAGGCGTGGGGTTCGTCCGCGCGCAGCAGCAATTCGCCGGGTTCGCCTGCGGGCAGCTCCACATCGCCCTCGTCGGCCACGCGCGCCTGAAAGCCGGGGCGCAGCCAGCCCATGACGCCGCCGCGCGGCGAATCCGGCGCGGTGGCAATCGCGAAGTTGGTCTCGGTCGATCCATAGCCTTCGAGCAGCGCCACGCCGGTGCGCGCCCTGAAGGCCTGCCCGGCCGCCGAGGGCACGCCCGGCCCGAGCCCGATGCGCACGCGGTGATCGCGCTCGCCTTCGCCCTCGGGCTGGGCCAGCAGGATCGGCACCATCGCGCCCAGCAGGTAGACCACGGTCGCCCCATTGGCGCGCATCGACGGCCAGAAGCCCGAGGCCGAGAAGCGCGATTCGAACACCACCTCGGCGCCGGTCAGCGCGGCCTGCGCAAAGGTGTTGAGCGCGTTGATGTGGAACAGCGGCAGCGTGGTGCACAGCACGTCGTCGCGGCCGACGCCGAGCACTTCGGCGCTGTTCACGCCCCACCAGAAATACTGCGCATGCGGACAGACCACACCCTTGGCCGGGCCGGTGGTGCCCGAGGTGTAGAGGATGGCGAGCGGATCGCCAGGCTGCACCGCGGCCGGTGCGATGGCCTGTGCGCCTTGCGGGTAGCTGGAGGCGCGAACGCCCGCAGGCGGCGTCCATGAAGCAGGCGCCTCGCCGACGATCCAGAGTTCGCGCAGTGCCGTGCGCCCCAGGTCGGCCGTCGCCAGCCGCTCGAGAAAGCCCGCCTCGATCACCAGCAGCTTCGCCTCGCTGTTGGCAAGGAAGTATTCGATCTGCGGCCCCATCGACGCAGTGTTGACCGGCACCACCGAGGCGCCTAGCCAGCCGGCACCCAGAAAGGTCTCGAGAAACTCGATGCGGTTGCCGCACATCACGGCGATGCGGTCGCCGCGTACCACGCCGGCCTCGGCCAGCGCGCCGGCGCGCACCGCAGCCGCCTCGGCCGCGTCGCCATGCGTCCACTGCCGGCCCGCGATCCGCAGCAGCGGGCGCCCGGCGAAGCGTTCCGACTGCCGCTGCAGCATCGCGGGCAGCGTGCGCTGGCCCGGCGGCAGCGCGCGCGCTTCACTCGTCATCGTGCGTGCCTCCGCCAAGGTAGGTGGCCTGCACGCGCGGGTCGCTGGCCAGTTCGCCCGATGCGCCCGACAGTGCGATCTCGCCGGTTTCCAGCACGTAGCCGTGGTCCGAGGTCTCGAGCGCGGCGCGCGCGTTCTGCTCCACCAGCAGGATCGAGACGCCGTCTTCGCGCAGCTTGCGCACGATGGAAAGAATGTCGCGCACGATCAGCGGCGCGAGGCCGAGGCTGGGCTCGTCGAGCATCAGCAGGCGCGGCGCGGACATCAGGGCGCGGCCCACCGCGAGCATCTGCCGCTCGCCGCCCGAGAGCGTGTCGGCGCGCTGCGCGCGGCGCTCGGCCAGGCGCGGAAAGCGGTCGTACACCGACTGCAGCCGCTTCTTCATGGCGTCGCCGCGCAGCCGCTTGGCATAGGCGCCGAGCTGCAGGTTGTCGAGCACGGTGAGTTCGCCGAACAGCTCGCGCTTCTCGGGCACCAGGCACAGGCCGCGCTCCACGCGCGCCTCCACGTCGAGGCCCTGCAGGTCTTCGCCCTCGAAGCGGAGCGTGCCCTTGCAGGGCAGCAGCCCCATCGCCGCCGCGAGCAGCGTGGTCTTGCCCGCGCCGTTGGGCCCGATCACCGAGATGATCTGCCCCGGCTGCAGGTCGAGCGACACGCCGCGCACTGCCTCCACCTGCCCGTAGGACACATGCAGGTCGCCGATCTCCAGCATCGCGGTCATACCACGCTCCCAAGATAAGCCGCCTGCACGCGCTCGTCGGCGCGCACCGCCGACGGCACGCCCTCCACGAGCTTGGAGCCGAAGTTCATCACCACCAGACGGTCCACCAGTTTCATCACGAAGTCCATGTCGTGCTCGACGATGAGGATGGTCACACCCTCCTCGCGCAGCTTGCGCAGCAGGTCGCCGAGCGCCATCTTTTCCTTGCGGCGCAGGCCCGCCGCGGGCTCATCGAGCACCAGCAGCACCGGGTCGGCGGCCAGCGCACGTGCGATTTCCAGGATGCGCTGAGTGCCCAGTGGCAGGCTGCCCGCGAGCTCGTGCGCGCGGTCGCCCAGGCCGATGCGGTCGAGCTGGCGCTGCGCCTCCTGCAGGATCTGCATCTCTTCCTTGCGGTCCAGCCGCAGGCCCGCCTTCAGGATGCCCGAGCGCGTGCGCGAATGCGCGCCCAGCGCCACGTTGTCCAAGAGGCTCATGTGCGGCCTGAGCTTCACGTGCTGGAAGGTGCGCGCCAAGCCCAGCCGCGCCACCTGCCGCTGCGGCATGCCGGCGATGTCGTGGTCGAGAAAGCGCACCTGGCCCGCGCTCATCGGCAGCGTGCAGGTCAGCAGGTTGAACATGGTCGACTTGCCCGCGCCGTTGGGCCCGATCAGGCCCACGATCTCGCCCGCGTTCACTTCGAAGCTCACGTCGTTGACCGCCACCAGTCCGCCAAAGCGCTTGACCACGCCTTTCACCGACAGCACCTGCGTGCCGCGCGCGGGCAGCTGACGGTGCGGCAGCGGATCGACCGCGGGCGCCTCGTGGCGCGAGGCAGCTTGCGTGCCGGCGCGGCGGCGCGTCCAGCGCCGCAGCAGGCCCATGAGGCCGCCGCGCGCGAAGTGCAGCAGCAGGATGAAGAGCGTCGCAAAGGCCACGGCCTCCAGCTGGCCCGCGCGCTGCGTGAGCATCGGCAGCACGTCCTGCAGGCCGTTCTTGAGCACCAGCACCAGCGCGGCGCCTACCAGCGCGCCGGCCAGCTGCCCGAGCCCGCCGGCCACCGCCATCAGCAGGTACTCGATGCTCGCGCGCACGTCGAAGGGCGACGGGCTCACGAAGCGGTTCATGTGCGCATAGAGCCAGCCCGCCAGCCCCGCGAAGAGCGCGGCCGTGACGAACAGCGTGAGCCGCACGCGGTAGGCGTCGGCCCCCACGCTCGCGAGCAGCGTGGCACCGCCGCGCAGTCCGCGGATCGCGCGCCCCGGCCGCGACTGCAGCAGGTTGTGGCTGAACAGGCAGGCCAGCCCGACCAGCACCCAGATCAGGTAGTACATCGACCGCGGATCGGCCAGCGACCAGCCCGCGATGCGTAGCGCCGGAATGTTCGACAGGCCCGTGTGGCGCCCGAGCGCATCGACATTGCCGAACAGCATCGCGATCGACAGGCCCCAGGCGATCGTGCTGAGCGGCAGGAAGTGCCCGCCCAGCCGCAGCGTGAGCATGCCGATGGCCAGCGCCGACAGGCCCGTGAGCAGCAGCGCGAACAAGAGGCCGATCCATGGCGACAGGCCCTGCGTGGTGGTGAGCCAGGCCGTGGCGTAGGCCGCGATGCCTACGAAGGCCGCCTGCCCGAACGAGGTCGCGCCGCCCACGCCGGTGAGCAGCACCAGCCCGAGCGCCACCAGCGCGCCGATGCCGATGTCGTTGAGCAGCGAGACCGTGAAGCTGCCCGCCACCGCCGGCACCAGGGCCAGCACGGCGACCACCGCCGCGATCCATGCCGTGCGTTTGGAATTCGCGTTCATTGGTCCACCTCGTCTTCTTCCTCTTCGGCATGGGCCGCCATGAACGACCTGAGCATCAGCACCGGGATCAGCAGGCTGAACACGATCACGTCCTTCAGCGCCCCGCTCCAGAACGAGGCGAAGCTTTCCACCACGCCCACGGCGAGCGCGCCCACGGCCGTCATCGGGTAGCTCACGAGCCCACCGATGATCGCGGCCACGAAGGCCTTCAGGCCGATGATGAAGCCCGAGTCGTAGTACATGGTGGTCACCGGCGCGATCAGCACGCCGATGAGCCCGGCCAGCAGCGAGGCGCAGCCATAGGCCAGCAGCGCCGTGCGCACCGGCCGGATGCCGACCAGCCGCGCGCCCACGCGGTTGACGGCCGTGGCGCGCAGCGCCTTGCCCGCCACCGTGCGCTCGAACACCAGGAAGAAGAGGCCGCTCAGCACGATGGCCGCCCCCACCATCAGCACCACCTGGCCGCTGACCGTGAAGCCGTCGCCCAGCGTGAACACCGCGCTGGTGAGCGGCGTGGTGCGCGAGCCTTCAGGGCCGAAGAACAGGAGCCCCAGGCCCGACAGCAGGAAGTGCAGCGCCAGCGAGACGATCAGCAGCACCAGCACCGAGGCATCCGCGATCGGCTGGAACACCACCCGCGCGAGCAGCGGCGCAATGGGCACCACCAGCAGCACGGCCACGGCAATGTGCACCGCCACCGGCACGCCGGGCCGAGCCGCCAGCCAGGCCAGCACACACGGAATCGCAGGCAGCACGCCCCACATCAGCAACGCCTTGGGAATGCGCGCGGCCTCGCCGCGCCGCAGCAGGCTGCCGATTTCCGTTGCCAGCGCGAGCGCCGCAAGCACGGCGACCATGCCGATGGTCGGCGGTACACGGCCGGTCTCGAAGGCCGCAAGCGACAGCGCCGCGAAGGCCGCGATGTCGCCGAACGGCACGAAGACCACCCGCGTGACGGAAAAGATCAGCACCAGCCCGAGCCCGGCCAGCAGATAGACGGCACCGTTGGCCAGGCCATCGGTGACGAGAATCAGCGCCACGTCCCATGTCATGGAAAAGCCCCTCGCAATATCGTTGTTGTTGGAATGAAATGGTTCAAGGTGCGAGCTTCCACTGGCCGTTGTCGAGCTTGACGATCACGCGGGCGCGTTCGTCCACGCCGTAGAGGCTGCCGGGCTTGAAACTGTAGACGCCGTGCGTGCCCACCACTTCCTTGGTGCTGAAGATGGCATCGCGCAGCGCGACGCGGAACTCGGCCGTGCCCGGCTCCGCCTTCTTCATGGCGCGCGAAGCGGCATCGGCAAACACCAGCCAGCCGTCGAAGGAATAGGCCGAGAAGGCATCGCTGGTGGGCGCGTTGTTGACCTTCTGGAACACCGCGCGGAAATCGGTCGCGATCTTCTTGGTCGGATGGCTGTCGGGCAGCTGCTCGGCCACGATCACCGGGCCGGTGGGCATCAGCGCGTTCTGGCCCGCGGCACCGACCACGCGCACGAAGTCGGGGTTGATCAGCCCGTGCTGGCCGTACACGCCGCCCTTGTAGCCGCGCTCCTGCAGCGCAAGGAAGGGCAGCGCGCCCGGCGTGCCGGCGCCGCCGGTCATTACCGCGTCGGGCCGAAGCGCCACGATCTTCAGCACCTGCCCGGTCACCGAGGCATCGGCGCGCGCATAGCGCTCGTTGCTCACCACCTTGATGCCGGCCTCGGGCGCGGCCTTCATCAGCGCGTTGTAGACCAGGTCGCCCCAGGCATCGGTGAAGCCGATGTAGCCCACGGTCTTGACGTTGTTGCGCTTCATGCGCTCGACCACCGCATCGATCATCAGCTGCGTGGGCTGCGCCACCGTCATGACCCAGGGGTTCTCGGCCGCATCGAGCAGGATGGGCGTGAGGCCGATCATCGGCACCTTGGCTTCCTTGCCGACCTGCGCCATGGCAATGGCGGCCGGCACGCCCGAGGTGCCCATCAGCACATCGACCTTGTCCTCCTCGATCAGCTTGCGTGCATTGCGCCCGGCCGTGGTGGGGTCGGAGCCGTCGTCCAGCACGATGAGCTGCACCTTGCGGCCGTTGACTTCCGGCTTGTAGGCCAGCGCGGCCTGCATGCCCTTGGCATAGGGCACGCCCAGCGAGGAGTTGGGCCCCGACAACGACACGCTCAGGCCGACCTTGAGGTCGGCCGCCAGCACGCTCGCAACACCACAGGCGGTCAGCGCCGCGGCGATGGCACCGCGCGTCAAGGTCAGCATCAGGCTCTTCATGTCGTAGCTCCGGTGAGATGGATGGAGAAAAGGAACGGAAAACTCAGATGAACAGCTGGATCGCGGGCAAGGCGCGCGCGGCGTTGAGCAGGTCGATGCGCTTCTCGCGGATGGCCCAGCCCGTGGGCGTGCGCACGAGGTGGTGGCGGGCGGTGCCGGTCAGCAGGATCTGCGATTCGCCGCGCGCTTCGACGTAGAGGAAAGGCGTGCGCAGGCGGACCGCGCCGCTCGCTTCTTCCTCGATGCGCGAAGGCTGCAGCACATGCTGGCTGTGGCTCGCGGGATGCTGCGAATGGGCGCGCGGGTTCTTCAGGCGATCCACACGCAACTGCAGCAGCAGCCGGTCTTCGTAGGCAAGGGAGTTGTGCGAGAACGGATCGGCCTGCGCGGCGCCGAGCAGCGGTATCCAGTAGTGGCCGTCCTCGGTGAAGAGCGCCAGCCAGTCGTCGAAGCGCCGCTCGTCGAGCAAGGCGGCCTCATGCGCCACGAAATCGCGCGGATCGTCGTTCATGCCGCGGCCTCCATGCCCGCCACCATCGACTTCGCCCAGGCGCGGAACTGGTTGCGCATGAGCAGTTCGTTGGTGCCGTTGGTGGTGAGGGTCGATTGCGCGAGTTCAGCCGCGTCGTAATTGCGGTGCAGGCTCACCCATTCGTTGCCGCCCGCGCGCAGGCCCTGCTGGATGCTCTCGAACAGGTGCACGTCGTCATGCGCGACCACCGACATCGGCGAGAACACGAGCCGGTTGTAGTTCATCGCGCGTTCGAACAGCAGTTCGGGCGCGCCTGCCGCGCGGAAACTCCAGGCTTCAATGAGCGTGCGGTCCGCGGCCAGCGGGCGGATCACGCGGATGGCCTGCGGCGAGCCCTTGACCGACAGGCTCGGATAGAAGACCGAGTTCTGCGGCGAGCGCTGCAGGATCTCGGCCGCGTGCTCCTCGCCATGGGCGGCGCGCATCGCAGCTTCGTACTCGGGCAGCTGGGCGTAGTTGGAGTGGATGCTGAAGTTCACGCCCAGCACGCTGTGGCCATTGGCGAACACCCGCCCGCCCATCTTGTCGAAGAATTCGTAGCCGGATCCGAAGGGCAGGATCTGCTCCATTGCCATCGGCTTGGGGTCAGAAGGGGCATGGCCTTCCCACAGCGCCTCGGCCGCCTTGGTGGCCGACTCGTGCGTCGACATCGGATGCACCGTGTCGTTGATGTTCTCGAGATACATCTTCCAGTTGCAGTGGACGATGTTGCGCAGCACGCCGCCGCCCACCGTGAGCCGGCCCTCGGGCGAGCGGTCGACCATGTTGTCGATGGCGCCGAGCACCTCACCGAAGTAGTCTTCGAACGAGGGGCCGCTGTCCGCGAGCCGCACGAAGACGAAGTCGCGGTAGACCTTCACGTGCTTCACCACCGAGAGCCCCCGGCCCGACTCGCAGGCCTTGAGCTGCGTGCCCTCGTAGCCGTTCTTCAGCGGCACACCGAGCGGTGCGCCGTCGAGCTTGTAGGTCCAGGCGTGATACGGGCAGCGAAAGAAGCGGCCGGTGTTGCCGCATTCGTCGGTCACGAGCTGCGTGCCCTTGTGGGCGCAGCGGTTGTACATGACGTGCACCGCGCCGTCGGGCTGGCGCACCATGAGCAGCGGCCGGCCCGCAATGTCCTGCGCCACGAAGTCGCCCGGCTCCGGCACCTGGCTCGCGTGACCGAGATAGACCCAGGTGTTCGCGAACAGGTGCTCCTGTTCGAGCGCGAAGATCTCCTCGCTCAGGTACAGGTCGCGGTGCACGCGGTCGTTCTGCACGAGCGCGGCGATGCGGTCCGGATGATGGCGGTAGCTGGTCATCGGCGGGCGCTCAGGTTTCTTTCAGGGGACCAGCTTCCACTGGCCCTTGTTCATCTGCACGATCACCACGCCGCGCTGGTCGGAGCCATAGCGGTCGTCGGGCTTGAAGGTGTAGATGCCGTGCGTGCCCACCAGCTCGCGGGTGGCCACGATGGCGTCGCGCAGTGCGCTGCGGTACTGCGGAGTGCCCGGTTCGCCCTTGGTGCGCGAGGCGGCATCGGCCAGCAGCAGGTAGGCGTCGTAGGTGTAGGACGAGAAGGCATCGGTCGGCACCGCGCCGTTGACCTTCTGGTAGGCGCTGCGAAAGCCCATCGACACTTTCTTGATCGGGTTGCTGTCGGGCAACTGGTCGGCCACCAGCACGGGGCCGCTGGGCACCTGCAGGCCTTCGATGGAAGCGCCGCCCACGCGCACGAAGTCGGCGTTGATGAGGCCATGCGTGCCGTAGATCTTTCCCTTGTAGCCGCGCTCGGCCAGCGCGAGGTAGGGCAGCGCGCCGGGCGTGCCCGAGTTGCCGGCAAACACCGCATCGGGCCGCTGCGCGACGATCTTGAGCACCTGCCCGGCCACCGACGAATCGCTGCGCGCATAGCGCTCGTTCGCCACCACCTTGATGCCGGCCTTATCGGCGCTCTTCACGAGCGAGTCGTAGGCCAGGTCGCCCAGCGCGTCGGAGAAACCGATGAAGGCCACGGTCTTCACGCCGGACTTCTGCATGCGCTCGACCACGCCCGCGACCATGAGCTGGAATGGCTGCGACACGGTCACGGTCCACGCGCCTTCGGGGCCGGGGATGGTGACGGGCGTGGGCGAGATCAGCGGCGTGTTGAGTTCGCGCGCCACGGACGCAATGGCCATCGCGCCCGGCACGCCCGAGGTTCCGATCAGCACGTCGACCTTGTCTTCCACCACGAGCTTGCGCGCGTTGCGCCCGGCGGTGGTGGGGTCGGAGGCATCGTCGAGCACGATCAGCTGGACCTTGCGGCCGCCGATCTCGGGATGCTCGGCAATGGCGGCCCGAATGCCCTTCTCGTACGGTACGCCCAGTGCAGCGACCGGGCCCGAGAGCGAGCTGATGAAACCGATCTTCAGGTCGGCCGCCATGGCTTGCGCGGTCGCGAGTGCTGCTGCGGTGAGTGCCAGGATTCGGGTCAGGTTCTGTTTCATTGTTGGTGCTCCAAGGTTGTTTTGCGCTGCTGTTCAGGGCGTGTGCACAGGCCACCGGGTACTCCCCTCCGCGAATGTCCTCCGCCTTCGGCTCCTCCTTGATTTCGCTGCGGGGAGCACCCGATGCCCTGTGCACGAGGACACGCTCTGGATGCACAGCTGATCAACGACCCCTCCGCACAACGCTCCCGTCGATGGGGTGCCTTGCGCAGCGAAATCAAGGAGGAGGCCGAAGGCCGGGGGACATTCGCGGAGCAAGGTACCCCGTCGGCGGGAGCGCGCCCCGAATGACCCGCACCCGCACCGCGACGATCAAAAAAGCAAGCCGTCATATCAAGGAACCAGCTTCCACTGCCCCTTCTCCAGCTTCACGACAACACGCGACCGTTCATCGGAGCCATAGCGGTCCGTCGGCTTGAAGTTGTAGACCGAGTGCGTGCCCACCAGCTCCTTGGTGCTCACGATGGCGTCGCGCAGCGCCAGGCGGAACTGCGGCGTGCCGGGCTCGGCCTTGGTGGCGAGTGCGCGCTGGGCCGCATCGAGGTACAGCAGCCAGGCATCGAAGGTGTAGGCCGAGAAGGCATCGGTCGGCGGTGCGCCGTTGGCCTTCTGGTAGGCCGCGCGGAATTCCATCGACACCTTGCGGATCGGGTTCTCGCTCGGCAGCTGCTCGGCCACGATCACGGGGCCGGTCGGCGCCAGCAGCCCTTCGACCGAGGCGCCGCCCACACGCACGAAGTCGGGGTTGATCAGTGCGTGCATGCCGTAGATCTGGCCCTTGTAGCCGCGCTCCGCGAGCGCCAGGTAAGGCAGTGCGCCCGGCGTGCCCGAGGTGCCGGTGATCACCGCGTCAGGACGCAGCGCCACGATCTTGAGCACCTGGCCGGTCACCGACGAATCCGCGCGCGCATAGCGCTCGTTCGAGACGATCTTGATGCCTGCGGGCTCCGCGCTCTTTTGCAGCGCGTCGTAGACCAGGTCGCCCCAGGCGTCGGAAAAGCCGATGTAGCCGACCGTCTTCACCCCCGACTTCTTCATGCGCTCGACCACCGCGCTCACCATCAGCGGCGCGGGCTGCGGCAGCGTGACCATCCAGGCGCCCTCCTCGCCCGGCAGGTTGGCGTTGGCGATCGAGATCAGCGGCGTCTTCGTCTCGCGCGCCACGCCGGCAATGGCCAGCGCACCGGGCGAGCCTGCGGTGCCGATGATGACGTCGACCTTGTCCTCATCGATCATCTTGCGGGCATTGCGCGCGGCGGTGGACGGATCGGATGCATCGTCGAGCTGCACCAGCTGGATCTTGCGGCCGCCGACATCCGCCTTGTAGGCGAGCGCGGCCTTCATGCCCTTCTCGTAGGGAATGCCGAGCGACGACACTGGTCCCGACAGCGACGTGATGAAGCCGACCTTGAGATCGGCGGCCCACGCGCCCGCGGCGCTCAGGGCGCCAAAGGCCGCGGCAATGCCCGCGATGGCACGGAATCGGTTCAGGACTTTCATGGCGATGCTCCAGAGGTGATGTTTTTGAACGGAACGAGTGAACGCGGTGATGACTAGAGAGCAAGGCTGCCGACGCTGGTGCCGCCGCAGACGTAGAGCACTTGGCCCGTGATGAAGCTGCTGTCCGGGTCGGCGAAGAAACGCACGGCGCGTGCCACATCGGCCGATTCGCCAAGGCGCTTGACGGGCACGGAGGCGGCGAGTGCGCGTTCCTTCTCGCTGCCGGCCTCGACCACGTCGTAGAACATGTCGGTGCGGATCGGGCCCGGCGCCACCACGTTCACGGTGATGCCGTCCGCAGCGAGTTCGAGCGCCCAGGTGCGCGCCATGCCCAGCATGCCGGCCTTGGTCGCGGAGTAGCTGGTGCGCGTGGCCAGGCCGAGCGCGGCGCGCGACGACAGCAGCACCACGCGGCCGAAGCGCTGCGCACGCATCGCAGGCAATGCGCCCTGCACCAGCTGGATCGCACAGCCCAGGTGCAGGTCGACCAGCGCATCGAGGTCGTCGAGCTTCACTTCGGGCAGCAAGGCCGCGCGGATCACGCCGGCGTTGTGGACGATGGTGGTCGGCGCAAAGCGATCGACCAGTTCGCGCACCGCCTCGCCGGTGGCGGCGCGGTCGCTCAGGTCGACCTCGATGCTGTGCAGCTTCGGGTGGTCGATGCCGGACTTGCGGCGTGCGAGCGAGATCACTTCGTAGCCCTGCGCGAGCAGGTCTTCGCAGATGGCCTTGCCAATGCCGGCGCTGCCGCCGGTGACTGCAGCTACCTTGTTCATGCGCGCTCTCCCCGTGTTGCTCCCTCTCCCGCTTGCGGGAGAGGGTTGGGGTGAGGGTGACCCCTGAGGCCTTCGCAGGCCCCCTCATTCCCCGCCTTCTCCCGCGAGCGGGAGAAGGAGCCAAAGCCAATGCGGGAACGGCGAGTCATAGCGGGGCTCCCACCAGCGCCAGCACACGCAGCGGACTCCCGCTGCCCTTCTCGATCTTGAGCGGCGGGCAGATCAGCACCGCGCCCGAGGGCGGCAGCAGGTCGAGGTTGCTCAGGCACTGCAGCCCGTAGCGGCCCGCGCCGTGCATGTAGTAGTGGCACGGATACGGCGGACGCAGGTGGTAGCCCTGCCCGGCATCGGTGCCGATGGCTTCCGAGCCGAAGCCCAGCACGTCGCGCTGCTCGACCAAAAAACGCACGGCCTCGGTGCTCGGGCCGGGCGTGTGCTGGCCTGTTTCGTCGAAGTTCTGGTAGGCCTCGGGGTCGCTGCGCTTGGACCAATCGGTGCGCATCAACACCCATGCGCCCTTCGGAATGCGGCCATGCGCCGCCTCGTAGCGCTCGATGTCGGCCACGCTCAGCAGGTAGTCGTCGTTCGCCTGCACGTCGGCCGAGCAATCGATCACGCAGGCCGGCGCCACGAAGTTCTGCACCGGAATTGTGTCGACCGAATTGTTCGGCAGGTCGCGGCCCGAGATCCAGTGGATCGGTGCGTCGAAGTGCGTGCCCGTGTGCTCGCCGCAGGAAAAATTGTTCCAGTACCAGCCCGGGCCGCGCTCGTCGTACTTCGACACTTCCTCGATGCGGAAGGGCCAGCACTGGCCCATCTCGGGCGGCAAGGCGATCTGCGGGAACTCGGGCGTGAGCGTCTGCGTGAGGTCGATCACGCGGATGCGGCCGCTGGCCATCGCGGTCACGAGGCCGCCGAGGATTTCGGCGGCGGACATCAGTTCGGTGGTGGTTGTGGTCATCGTGTGGCTCCTGTTCTCAGCCGCCTGCCGCGAGCTCGCGTTCGAGCACCTTGGGGTTGTCGCGCCAGCGCTCCAGCCACTCCTGCGCCACGTCGCCCGGATACACGTCCTCGACACCGTCGCGCAGCGCCTTGACGATGGCATTGGCCAGCGCGGTGGGCGCGAGCTTCGGCGGCGGTGTGTGCTGGTTCCACTCGTCGTCGATGGGGCCGGGAAACACGTTGATCACGCGGATGCCGGCGGGCCGCATCTCGGCGCGCAGGCACTGCGCAAGCGAATGCGCGGCCGCCTTCGAGGCGCTGAAGGTGCCGTGCGGCGGGAAGTTGCTGAGCGCGTAGATCGACAGCAGGTTGACCCAGGCCGTGGCGCCCGTCGCGCCGTCGGCCGAGCGGCCCTTGAGCGCGGGGCCGAACTCCTGCGCAAGGCGCAGCAGGCCGAAGTAGTTGATGTCCATCTCGGCCTTGGCCACGTCGGTGCCGCGGCGCGCGCCGATGCCGAAAGTGCGGTGGACCTCGGCGTTGTTGATCACGATGTCGACCTTGCCGCCGATGGAGCCCGCGAGCTCGGTCACCTGCCGGCCGTTGGTCAGGTCCAGCGGCACCAGCGTGACCTGAGGCAGCGCCGAGATGTCGTCCAGCCCCTCGCCCATCTTCTTCCACGGCTCGGCGTGGCCGACCCAGACGATGTCGGCGCCGGCCTTCACCAGCGCGCGCACGATGGCCTGGCCGACCTCGGTCTTGCCGTCGGTCACCAGTACCTTGCGGAACTTGGGGTCGCTGGTCATTTCACGCAGCATCTTGTCGTCGGCCATGTGGGGACTCCCTTCAAACGGAAAACCAATGAGGACGGCCTGGCCCGCGCGGTCGAGCCGGGCGCCCACGCGCACTCTTTGCGGCGCATCGCCGACCTCGCCATGCAGGTGGACCATGAGCGTCGGGCCGGCATCCAGGTGCACCAGGCCCAGCCGCCAGGGCAGCCTCTCGCGGAAGAACAGGTCGTTGCTGTGGTGCAGCGTGGTGCTGCCGAGCAGTTCGCCCTCGCCGCTCTGCGCACGCCAGCGCAGAGCAGCCGAGAGGCACTTGTGGCAGACCTCGCGCGGTGGGTACTGCACCGTGCCGCATCGGTCGCAGGTCTGCAGCTCGAAGCGGCCTTCGGCCGCGGCCGCCGTGAGGCCGAGCGCCACGCGGCCGCGCGCGCCGGGCGGCAGGTTCATCTGCCGGGTGCGCAGCACCGGGTTCTTGCGCGGGGGGCGCATCAGGGGCATCGTCATGCGGGTCTCCCGAGAATGACGGCGCCCGTACAGAGGCAGCGGTCGTAGGTCACCATGCCGAAGCCGGCGACGAGGCCCAGCTGCGCGTCGGGCACCGCCCGAGGGCCGGCCTGGCCGGTCAACTGGCGGATCGCCTCGACCATGCCAAGAAAGCCGCCCGCCGCGCCGGCCTGCCCGCCCGAGAGCTGCCCGCCGCTCGTGTTGTTCGGAAAGCTGCCGTCGAAGGTCATCGTGTTGGCCTGCACGAAGGCCGCGCCCTCGCCCTTCTCGCAGAAGCCCAGGTCCTCGAACTGCATCATCACGATGACCGGATAGTCGTCGTAGGTCTGCACGAAGTCGAGCGCGGCGGGCTGCACGCCGGCCTGCGCATACAGATCGTCGCGGTCCATGCGCCAGCCGCCCTGCACCATCACCGGATCGTCGGCATAGGCGTTGTGGCGCTCGATGGCGCCGCGGATCACCACATGCGCAAGACCGAGGTCGCGTGCACGCTCCTCGCTCATCACGAGGAAGGCGTCGGCGCCCGCGCAGGGCATCACGCAGTCGAACAGGTGGATCGGGTCCGAGATGGGCCGCGCGGCCATGTATTCGTCGAGCGTGAGCGGCTTCTTGAACATCGCGTTCGGATTGCCGAGCGCATTGGTGCGCTGGTCCACGCAGATGCGGCCGAAGTCCTCGCGCCGAGCGCCGTAGCTGCGCATGTAGTTGGCCGTGATGAACGCGAAGATCGAGTTGGGTCCGCCCGAACCGTAGGGATAGCTCGCATCGCGTGCGAAGTTGCTGAAGCTGCCCAGCGTCTGGCGGAAGGAGTCGACATGGTTGGTGTCGGCCCCCACGCAGGCCACGATGTCGGCATCGCCCGCCTGCACGGCGCGCGCCGCGCGGCGCAGGCACATCACGCCCGAGGCGCCGCCCGTGGGCACATGGTCGAGCCAGCGCGGCGAAAGGCCCAGGTGCTGCGTGACGCCCACGGCCGTGTCGGGCGCGAGCGAGAAGCTGCTGAGGCACAGGCCGTCGATCTGTTCCTTGGCCACGCCGCTGGCTTCGACCAGCGCCTCGATGGCCTGCCCGATGAACCAGTGCGCGGTGCGCGTGGAGTAGCGCACATAGGGCACGGTGATGGGCACGGCCACCGCGACGCCTTCGTAGGAGAGTCGTCGTTTCGTCATGCCTGCCTCTTCTTCATGGAGCGCGTGTCGATGCAATGGCCCTGGCCCGGCAGCGACTGCGCCATCTCGCGCAGCTGGCCGCGCTGGATCTTCTGCGACGGCGTGAGCGGCAATGCGTCGACGAAGGCGACATAGCCCGGCGCCTTGTAGTAGGCCAGCTGCGCAAGCGCATGCTCGACGATGCTGGCGGCGATCTGCTCGCGCTGCGTGGCATCGGCGACCTCCTCGCGCATCACGATGCAGGCCAGCACCTCGTCGCCGCGCACCGCATCGGGCGTGGCAGCCACGGCCGAGGCCTTCACCGCCGGGTGCTGGTTGAGCACGCTCTCCACCTCGACGGCCGAGATGTTCTCGCCGCTGCGGCGAATCACGTTCTTCTTGCGGTCGACGAAGAAGAAGTTGCCTTCGGCATCGCGGCGCACGAGGTCGCCGGTGTGGAACCAGCCATCGGCCCAGGCTTCGCGCGTGGCTTCGTCGTCCTTCAGGTAGCGGGAGAAGAAGTAGCGCTTCGGGTCGTCGCCGGCCGAGCGCACCAGCAACTCGCCCGGGGCATCGGTGCCAACGTCGCTGCCGTCCTCGCCCACCAGGCGGATCTCGACGAAGTCTTCCTGCCGCCCGAAGCAGCTCGTGCCCACGAGCCGCGGCTCTTGGTTGGCCATAATGCAGGCGGCCGCGCCGGTCTCGGTCATGGCCCAGGCCTCGACCAGCGGAAAGCCGAAGCGCTCTTCGAAAGGTGCGTGGTTCTTGCGGTCCACGCCGGCGCCGAAGCCCCAGCGGATCGCATGGTCGCGGTCGGCCGCCGATGCCGGTGCGGAAAGCAGCATCGCGGGCATCACGCCCAGGTAGTGGGCGATGGTCGCGCCGCTTTCGCGTGCGCTCGCGAGCCAGCTCTTCGGATGGAAGCGGTCGAGCTGCACCAGGCAGCCGCCCGCGACCAGCACCACCATGGTGGAGAAGGCCATCGCGTTCATGTGGTTGAGCGGCAGCGGCGTGATGACGCGCTCGGCGTCGCGCCGGATGCTGCAGACGCCGTCGAGCGCGGCATACCACTCGCCGGCACGCAGGAAGTAGGCGTTGCTCAGGATGCAGCCCTTGGGGCGGCCGGTGGTGCCGGAGGTGTAGAGCAGGCCGCATTCGGTGTCGATGCCGACAGGCTCATGCGCCCGCGGTGCGGCCGTCTTCGCGCTCGGCACCGCATCGTTGGGGCCCATGGTCTCGAAGGCCACACCGGCCTGTGCAGCCGCCGCGTGCAGGTCGGCAGCGCGCTCGGGCAGCGTCACGGCCAGGCCGATTTCGCTGTGGCCGATCAGGTAGGCCAGTTCGGCCGAGCGCATCTCGGCATTGATCGGCACCACGCTCGCGCCCAGCGCATTGAGCGCGAACCAATGGAAGAGAAACGCGGGCCGGTTCTCCAGCAGCAAGCCGACGCGGTGGCCGTGCCCATAGCCGGCTTGCGCATAGGCCGCGCGCAGGCGCTCGACCTCGGCCACGGCCTCGCCCCAGCGAGTGGCGCCGGCCGCAATGCCGTAGGCGGCCGCGGTCACCGATTCAGTGAACAAAAGCTCAGCCTCCGGCGTGCGCTCGGCAGTCGCTGCGAAAACTTGATGGACGGTGGCGTGTTGCATCGCGTCCCTAGATGAAAAGCTGCACGGCCGGCAGCGCCGCGTCGCAGTTGAGCAGGTTCACGCGCTTGAGCGTCATGCGCAGCGCACCGTCCCGCACGGTGAGGTGATGGAAGAAGGTGCCGACATAGAACTGCAGTTCGTCGCCCTGCGACTCGGTGTAGTGGAATCCGGTGCGCAGCACGAAGCGATTGCCCTCGGCGTCGAACTGCTCGACCACCGGCACCTGCAGCAGGTGATGGCAGCGGCTCGGCGGCTGCTGCGAAAACGCGCGCGGGCTCTTGAGCCGCTCGATGCGCAGTTCGCGCAGCAGCTTGTCCTCGTAGAGGTGCGAGGTGTGGTTGAGGCCGTCTTCCTGGTCGGGCACCAGCGGCACCCAGTAGAAGGCATCGTCGGTGAAGAGTGCGTTCCACTCCTCGTAGCGGCGGGTGTCGAGCAGGTGCGCTTCGTTCACGACGAAGTCGATCAGGTCCTGGCGGGTGACTTCGGTGCCGGCCATCACATCGTCTCCGTCATGCGCTGCACCCACGCGCGGTACTGGTTGCGCATCGGCAGCTCGTTGGTGCCGCCGGTGGTGATCTCCCCACCCTTCAGCTCCGACGGGTCGTAGTTGCGATGCAGGCTCACCCACTCGTTGCCGCTCGCATGCAGGCCGGCCTGCATGCCTCGGTAGGCCTGCAGGTCGTCGTGCCCCACCACCGAGAACGGCGAGTTGATGAGCCGGTTGTACATGGTGGTGCGCTGCAGCAGCTCGGGCGGTGCACCCTTCAGGCGGAAGGTCCAGCTCTCGATCAGCGTCCTGTCGGCCGAGATCGGCTTGACCACGCGGATCGCCTGGATCGCGCCCTTGATCGTGAGGTTCGGGTAATACACCGTGTTGTGCCGTGCCATGCCGAGGATCTGCGCGGTCTTTGCCTCGCCGTAGCGCGCCTTCATGGCGTCGTCGTAGGCCGGGATCGCCTTGTACTTGCTGTGGATGCTGAAGTGCACGCCCGTGAAGCTGTGGCCGTTGTCGTAGGTGCGGATGCCCATGTCCTCGAAGAACTTGTAGTCGGACATGAAGGGCGCGAACTGCTCCACCGCCATGGGCTTGGGTTCGTCTTCGGGCTTGTCGGCCCACATGCGCTTGGCGGTGCCGGCCGACGACTCGTGCGCCACCATCGGGTGCATGGTGTCGTTGAGGTTCTCGACGAACATCTTCCAGTTGCACTGGTGCATGAAGCGCAGGCAGCCGCCGGCGATTTCCAGTTCGCCCTCGGGCGAACGGTCGGCCATGTTGTCGATGGAGCTCAGCGAATCGCCGAAGTAGTCATCGAAGTCGGGCCCCGCATCGCTGATCTTCACGAAGATGAAGCCGCGGTGGCTGCGCACATACCTGAGCGTGGTCAGGCCCTTGGCCGATTCGCACTCGTGCAGCGCGGTGTTCTCGTAGCCGGTCTTGAGCGGAATGGCCAGCAGCGAACCGTCGGTCTTGAAGGTCCAGGCGTGGTAGGGGCAGCGGAAGAACTTGCCGGTGTTGCCGCAAGGCCCGTTCACCAGCCGCGAGCCCTTGTGGGCGCAGCGGTTCATCATCGCGCGCACGCTGCCGTCAGAGTGGCGCGCGACGATCAGCGGGCGGCCGGCGATCTCGTTGCTGATCCAGTCGCCGGGCTTGGGCAGCTGGCTCTCGTGGCCGACGTAGTTCCAGGTGTTGGCGAAGAAGTGTTCCTGCTCCAGCTCGAACAGCTCCTGGCTGGTGTACAGGTCGCGGTGCACGCGGTCGTCCTGGACCAGCGCGCGGATCGCATCGGGGTTGTCTCGGTACGAGGTCATGGTTCTCGTGGCTCCTCTTTCAGATGTCGAGCACCAGGCGCGCACCCTTGGCGCGCGAGATGCAGATCTGCATGACATTGCCTTGCGCCTTCTCGCGCGCGGTCAGCACGTAGTCGCGGTGATCGATCTCGCCTTCGAGCACGGGCACGGCGCACACGCCGCATTCGCCGCGCTTGCAGTCGAACATCGGGTCGCAGCCGTGCTCGATCAGGCAGTCGAGGATGCTCTGGCCGGCCGGCACGGTGAAGCGCTGGCCCGATTGGGCAAGCTCCACCTCGAAGGGCTGGTCGCCTTCTTCCGCGACCGGCTCGGTGAACAGCTCGAAGTGCACGCGGTCGTGCTCCCAGCCACGCGCCTGGGTGCGGGCCAGCACGGCGTCGAGCATGACCTTGGGGCCGCAGACGTAGAGGCGGTCGCCGGCGGGCACGCCGTCGAGCAGCGCGTCGATGTCGAGCGGCGCGCCGGCTTCGGCGTCGGCATGCACGCGCAGGTCGTCGCCGAGCAGCGCCTGCAGCTCGGGCAGGAAGGCCATCAGCTCGCGGCTGCGGCCGGCATAGTGCATGCGCACCGGGGCACCCTCGGCGCGGCGGCGTGCGGCCATGGTGGCAAGCGGCGTGACGCCGATGCCGCCCGCCACCAGCACCGAGCCGCCGGGGCCGGTGTGCAGCGGAAAGTCGTTCTTCGGTGCCTCGATGGCGAGCGTGTCGCCCTCGTTCAGTCCTTCGTGCATGAAGCGCGAGCCGCCGCGGCCCTCGGCCTCCTTGCGCACGGCAATCACGTATTCCGTCGGCGCATTGGTGGCGTTGCGCGCCGTCGCAAAGTTGATCAGCGAATAGTGGCGCCAGTCGGTCCTGCCGTCCGGCAGCGAGACCTGCACGCGGATGTGCGCGCCGGCCGCAAAGCCGGGCAGCGCGCGGCCGTCTTCGGCGCAGAGGCGCAGCATGCGAATCAGCGGATTGAGCTGGCGCGCTTCGGCAACGCGAAGCTGGAGCGTGGCGGTGGGAGCGGTCATCGTGCGTCCGTTGTCTCTTCAGGCCAATGCGTGCTGCGCCAGCGCAGCCTGCAGCTTGTGGCCGTGTTCGTCGGCAAGCGCCGCATCGCGCAGCTCGCGCAGCGTGGCTGGGGCCAGCGCCGCACCGGCGCGTTCGACCGCGCGCATCACGGTGTCGTAGTTGCGGATGCCGCGCTCGTGCGTGTCGCTGTAGCCCTTGACCAGGCGCTGGCACTGCGCGAGCTCGACGGCCAGTTCGGGGTTGCGCTTCGCGGTGGCGGCGATGCGCTGCAGCCATTCCTCGATGCGGCGGTTTTCCTCCGCGTAGCGCATCGTCGAGCGGCGCCAGCGCTTCATGGCCGCGACGGTGCGCAGCATCAGGTAGCCGCGCAGCGAACTGGTCTGGATCACGCGGCCGTGCTGCGTGAAGCGCTCGACGATCCTCTTCGGCAGCGTGGAATTCATGAGCCAGCGGCCGATGCCGCCCGGCAGCGTCTCGCAGATTTCCTGCAGGCGCGGATGCATGTATTCGTTGATGGCAAGCACCTGGCCGGGCTGCACGCGCGCTTCGCCGCGCACGCGCTCGAAGCGGGTGGCACGGGTCTTGAGCGCAGCCACGCGGGCCGTGTCTTCGTACGACATCCAGAGCGCCAGATGGCGCGCAGTCTCGCGCAGCAGCCGCTGGTCGCCATCGACCGGCAGCGCCGCCACGGCAGCCATGCGGTCGAGATACAGGCTGGCATAGGCCGCGTCCTGGTAGTCGATCAGGCGGCGCACGCCTTCGAGCAGCAGGCCGTGCGCCGCAGCAGGAAATTCGCGCTGCACACGCTCGACCAAGGCACGCACGGCCGGATGGCGCGGCTGCGGCGTTGGCATGGCCGCTGCCGCTTCCGGCGGCGCCTCGCCGTCGTCGCCGCCCTGCGCACGCGCAAATGCTGCACCAAAGGCCTT
Organism: Variovorax sp. V116; assembly: GCF_041154435.1. Classification (NCBI taxonomy): domain Bacteria; kingdom Pseudomonadati; phylum Pseudomonadota; class Betaproteobacteria; order Burkholderiales; family Comamonadaceae; genus Variovorax; species Variovorax sp. V116. The sequence continues at coordinate 1,636,665 of NZ_AP028661.1, read as the reverse complement.
GAGGCTGGGCTTCACGCCGACGCCGCCGCGCTCGATGGTGGCCTCGAACTGCGCGCGGCTGAACGGCAGCACGCCCGAGCCCGCCAGCGCGCCGAACAGCACGGCGCTGATCACGCTGCCCGAAGCTTCGGCCGCCTGCGCCATGTCGAAGCGGATGAAGCGCTTGGCGGCCCGCGCGGTGTGCGCGAGCAACTGCGCGCTGTCGACGCGGCCGTCGCCGAGCGCGCTCTTCTCGGCAATGGAGAACACGCGGTGCGTGGATGCGATCAGCGTGGTGCGGTCGCTGGTGACGAGCCCGCGCTGCACCGCGCGTCCCGCCTCCATGAGTTCCGAAGCCAGCACCACGTCGACATCGCCCGGCAGCGGCATCAGCGCGAGCACGGGGCGGCCGCCATCCGCCTCGGCCTGCGCATTGGGATACAGCTCGACGTAGTAAATGGTGGCGCCGGTGCGCTGCGCCACGCCGGGCACCGAGGTGGTCTGCGCGACGTAGCCGTTGGCCTCGCCCATGTCGACGATCCAGTCGGCCAGCACGCCGCCGCCCTCGCCGCCCATGGCAAGGATCGCGATCTTGATCGGTTGCGCCTTGTTCGTCATCGCTTCAGAAGGCATAGGTTTCGCGGCGGCGCGCTTCGCCGCGCTGCAGCCAGCCGATAATGGCGGCGCGCAGGCGCTCGCGCAGCAGGTCCCAGCGGCTCGGGTTGCTCACGATCTGCGCCTTGTAGAAGGAGGGGCACAGCACCGCCGCATGCGAGACCTCGCCGCACACGCCGCAGCCCACGCAGCTGTCGAGCACGGTGGCCACCGGATCGGTGCGCAGCGGATCGGGGTTGGGCTTGATCGAGAGCGAGGGGCAGCCCGACAGGCGGATGCACGAGTGGTCGCCCGTGCAGGTGTCGGAATCGACGCCGAACTTCTCGCGCACCATGCGCTTGCCGTCGGCGATGGCCTTGCGCACCAGCGGCTTCTCGCGGCGCTGCTTGTTGAGCATGCATTCCGACTGCGCGATCAGCACCTTGGGGCCCTTCTTCGACGTGGTGAGCGCTTCTTTCAGCGCGTCGCGCATGCCGGCGACGTCATAGGTGCGGCGCAGCGTCTTAACCCATTCCACGCCCACCCCGCGCACCGCGCGCTCGATCTCGTGGCCGGTGCTGCGCGTCTTGTTGACGGCGTTCGACGAGAGGATGTCCTGCCCGCCCGTGGCCGAGGTGTAGTTGTTGTCGACGACGATGGTGAGGTTGTCGCTCTTGTTGAACACCGCGTTGGCCACGCCGCTGGTCAGTCCGTTGTGCCAGAAGCCGCCGTCGCCCATCATCGAGATCGCGCGCTTGCCTGCCGGCGCATTGAGCGCCGCCGCGCCGGCACCGCCCAGGCCGTAGCCCATGGTGGTGTTGCCGATGTTGAAGGGCGGCAGGATCGAGAACAGGTGGCAGCCGATGTCGGCGCTCACGTGGTGCGGACCCAGCTCGCGCTCGACCAGCTTCATCGCGCTGAAGATGGGCCGCTCGGGGCAGCCGGTGCAAAAGCCCGGCGGGCGCGCATGCACGACCTCGGCGAGCGCGGTGGACGGCTGCGCCGGCTCCGGCGCGGCATCGACGCCGATGGCCGCCACTTCCTTGAGCGGAATCACCTTGCGCACCGGCGCAGGCACCGGCAGCGGCGCGAGGCGCCCGTAGCGCTCGCAGAAGCTGCGCGCGCCCTTCAGCAGTTCGGATGCGGTGTACTCGCCGGCCACGGGCAGCATGTCCTTGCCATGCAGCGCGGTGGCCGAGCCGGCCTGCCGCAGGATGGTCGCGAGGTTCTGTTCGACGAAGTTGGGCTGGCCCTCCTCCACGATCAGCACCGCGCGCTTGCCTTCGCAGAAGCGGATCACCTCGCTCTCGATGACCGGGTAGGCCACGTTCATCACATAGAGCGGCACCTGCGTGTTGCCGTACACGTCGGCCAGGCCGAGCCGCTCGAGCGCGCGCAGCAGCGTGTTGTAGCTGCCGCCCTGCACGATGATGCCGATGTCGTCGGCGTCTTCGGAGAAGAACTCGTTGAGCTGGCGCTCCTCGATGAAGCGCACGGCCGCGGGCCAGCGGTCCCGCACCTTCTCCTGCTCGTGCACGAAGCTCGCGGGCGGCAGCACGATGCGGCCGACGTCGCGCTGCGGATTTTCGAGCGCGTCCTTCAGCGTGAACTTCGCGCGCTTGTTGTCGCCGGCAATGAAGTGGCCGTGCACATGGCAGGCGCGGATGCGCAGCTGCAGCATCACGGGCGTGTTGCTGGCCTCCGAAAGATCGAAGCCCTGCTTCACCGCATCGACGATGCTCGGCAGGTTGGGCCGCGGATCGAGCAGCCAGATCTGCGACTTCATCGCGAAGGCATGGCTGCGCTCCTGCATGATCGAGGAGCCCTCGCCGTAGTCCTCGCCCACGATGATCAGCGCGCCGCCGGTCACGCCGCCCGAAGCCAGGTTGGCCAGCGCGTCCGAGGCCACGTTGGTACCCACGGTAGCCTTGAAGGTGACGGCGCCGCGCAACGGGTAGTTGACGGAAGCGGCCAGCGTGGCGGCCGCGGTGGCTTCGCTCGCGCTGTTCTCGAAGCGGATGCCCTGCTCGGCGAGGATGTCCTGCGCATCGGCCAGCACATCCATCAGGTGCGAGATGGGTGCCCCCTGGTAGCCCGCCACATAGGAAACTCCCGATTCGAGCAAAGCCTTGGTGACCGCCAGAATGCCTTCACCGCGAAACACATCTCCGCCAGAAAGCCGCAGCTTCTTGACTTCTTCGACGAACGAACGCTCAGCCATGTCGGTCCTTGTTCTCTCTCGTGGGACGGTGCGTGCAAGCTGCCGCACCGTGCTTTCTATAATGTTGACAAATGAATGTATCCACAATCATGAATTACCCTAGACATGCAAGCAGCGTGCCCGCGGCTGGTTCGAGGCGCTTGGCCGTGAGGTGCCTCCATGGCCGAGCAACCTCCTGAAACACATCGCTTCGTCGACGACTACTTGCCGGCGCTGCTGGCGCAGGCCAGCCAGCTGATCTCCTCGGAGTTCCACGAGGTGGCGCGGCAGCACGGCTTCTCGGTGTCGGAGTGGCGCGTGATGGCCTCGCTCGCGGGCAGCGAGCCGATCAGCATCGGCCAGCTCGCGCAGGTGACGGTGACCAAGCAGCCGACCGTCACGCGGCTGCTCGACCGCATGGAGGCACGCGGACAGGTCGAGCGGCTGCCCCACGAGAGTGATCGCCGCATCACGCTGGTGCGCATCACGCGCAAGGGCCTGAAGGCGGTGGAGCACCTCATGGAGCTCGCGCGCGAGCATGAGCGGCGCGTGCTCGAACCCTTCGGCCTGCGGCGCGCCGAGGAACTGAAGCAGACGCTGCGGCAGATGATCGACCTGCACGTGCATGTGCCGGTCGAGGAGCCGGAAGAAGACTGAAGCGCCCCGCCCCTTGCGTACGGGGGGCGGCTAAGGCACCAGCACCGCGCGGCCGCGATGGCCGCGCTGCGCGATCCATTCGAGCGCGACGGCGGCATCGGCCAGCGCGAAGCTGCGCACCTCCAGATGCAGGCGGCCGTCGGCCAGCCGCGCGAGCAGTTCGGGCGCCGCGGCACGGCCGGCGGCTTCGCGCCGGAACATGTTGAGCGGCAGCAGCGCCACGTCGCGCTGCAGGAAGTGCGCAATGTCCAGCTGCAGCGTCGGGCCCGCGGTGTAGCCGATGAGCACGGCGCGCCCGCCGGGCCGCACGGCCGGCAAGGCCGCCGAAAGAACGCCGCCGCCGACCGTGTCGATCAACAGGTCCGCACTCGCAGGCGGCGCGGCCGCGGCGTCCGGATCGACCGCGCGCACGGTGCAGCCAAGCTCGCGCGCCAGCTGCACGGCGAGCGAGCCCACGGCGCCGCTCGCACCCGTGACCAGCACCTGCTCGCCGGCCTGCAGCTTCGCGACTTCATGCAGCGCCACCCATGCCGACGTGGTGGGCGAGAAGAACGCGGCGCCCACCGCCATCGGGAGCGCGTCGGGCAGCAGGCCCAGCGCCTCGTCGGGTGCATCGATCTGCTCGCACCAGGTGCCGTCGAACAGCGTGCCCAGCCCGCTGCCGCGCAGCCACACGCGCGCTCCGGTGGCAAAGCGCCCGCTGGCCACGACGATGCCCGCGGCCTCCACGCCCGGCGTGTAGGGCAGCGGCGGATGGCGCAGGAAGCTGCCGCGCCACACAGTGCGGTCGATGTGGCCGACGGTGGCGGCCTGCATGCGAACGATGGTGCGGCCGGCCTGTGGCACCGGGTCGGGCAGGTCTTCGAGCACCGGCACCGCGTCGAAGCCATGGATGCGGATGGCTTTCATGGGGGCAGCGCCGAAAGAAAGCCGAGCACCGCCTGCGCGAAGGCCTCGGGCATCTGGTCGGGCAAGGGGACCATGCCGCCTTCGATGTCGACGATGCGGGCCTGCGGCAGGTGGTGCAGCAGCTCCTCTGCATGCGGCGCAGCAAAGGGATCGGCGGTGGCGCGGATGATCAGCGCGGGCTGCGTCACGCGGCCGATGCGCTCTTCCATGCGGTAGGACGCGACGGCCCGGTGGCCCTCCTCCACGCGATGGCCGACCTTCAATGCATCGCGCACGAAGGCCTCGAGCAGATCGGGGCGGCCTTCAGGATAGAAGTCCTGGCGCCGCTGCCAGAGTGCCGCCAGGTGGCTGCCGTCTTCACTGGGCGCCACTTCGTCGATGGGCGGCCGCTCGGCCCTTGCGATGCGAAAGGCTTCGCCGGTGTATGGCGTGGACGACAGCACGAGGCTGCGCACACGGCCCGGAAACGCCGCCGCCAGCTCGACCGCAATGACGCCGCCCGTGTGGTGCCCCACCACGTTGGCCTGCGCAATGCCCAGTGCGTCGAGCAGTTCGCCCGCCACGCGCGCCCACTGCGCAATGCTCGCGGGCACGCCGCCGTCCGCCGAATCGCCGAAACCCGCGGTGTCCATGGCAACGGCGCGGTACCGCGCGCCGATCAGCGGCAGCACCTCGCGGTATTCGGCCCAGCTGCGCGGCGACTGGTGCAGCAGCAGCACGGCCGGTGCGCTCGCATCGCCGCACGCCGCGTAGTGCACCTGCCCCACCGACAGGTCGGCAAAGGCGCGGCGGATGGTCATGAGAGCGTCTCGCCGGCCGGCGCGCGCCACAGGCCCGCATGCTTCAACTCGCCGAGCGTGCGCGACAGCACGTCGCGCCGGTAGGTGGCGATGTCGCGGCCCTGGTAGTCGTAGAAGCCGCTGCCGCTCTTGAGGCCCAGCCGCCCTTCCTCCACCATGCGATCGACGATGGCCGGCGCGGTGTAGCGCCCCATGTCGATCGAGGCCGACATCTCGCGGCTCGCGTGGTGCAGGATGTCGCAGCCGCCGAAGTCGATGAACTCGACCACGCCGAGCGCGGCAAAGCGCAGGCCAAGGCCGTAGCGCGTGGCCTTGTCGATTTCCTCGGCGGTGGCGGCGCCCTCCTCGATCATGCGGGCCGCCTCGTTCATCACCAGCGCCTGCAGGCGCGGCACGATGTAGCCGGGCGACGCGCCGCAGACCACGGGCAGCTTGCCGATGGCCTCCATCAGCGCCTTGGTGCGCGCAAGCACGGCGGCATCGGTGCCGGGATGGCAGCTGAGCTCCACCACGGGAATCACATAGGCCGGGTTGAGCCAGTGCATGTTCAGGAAGCGCCCGGGCAGCCGCACCAGCGCCGCGAGCTGCGTCACGAGGATGCTGCTGGTGGTGGACGTGAGGATGGCGTCGTCCCTGCAATGGCGGTTGAGCTGCTCGAAGGCCTCGCGCTTGGCCTCCATGGTTTCGGGCACGCCCTCGAACACCAGCTCGGCGGCGGCCAGCGCTTGCGGCGCATCGGCGGCGCTCACGAAATTCACCCGGCCGGCAATCGGCTGGACCTGCGCCGCGTCGATCACGCCGAGCTGCGCCAGGCCTGCAAGGCTGGCTTCGATCTCGGCCTTCGCTTCGGCCTGCAGCCGCTGCCAGGCCTCGTCGCTGCGCTGGCGCAGGTCGACCAGCGAGATGCGGTGGCCTGCATAGGCAAAGGCGATCGCGATGCCGCGCCCCATGCGGCCCGCGCCAACGGCCGCGAAGCGGGGCGGCGACGCGCGTTCATTCGCCATCGTGCAGCCTCTCTTCGAGCTGCGCCGCGCTCAGATCGGCCAGGCCCAGGCTTTCGAAAGTGCGCGAGCCGCGCCGCAGGTCGCGGCCGAGAAAGCCGCCGACGATCGCCAGCAGGCCGTGCGCGATGGGCGCGTCCACCCCCGCATGGCGCGCGGCCGAGGCCAGGAAGGCGAGGCCGAGCTCGGTGTCCTCGGTGATGTAGCGGTGCGTGTGCAGGTCGATGTTCTCGCGCCAGTCGCCCGACTTGACGAGCTGCTTGTGCGCGTCGCCGTACATCCACTGGTCGTTGTTGTAGTGGTCGGCCAGCGGATAGTGCGGCGCGCGCTGCCCGAAGGCTTCGCGCACGGCCATGCGCTCCTGGTCGAGCCGGTCGGTCACGTCGCGCACGGCCCGCTGCGTGCCTTCGTTGTGGATGTCCCAGCGCTCGAAGTGCTGCAGCGGCGCGGCGTTCATCACCATCAGCGGCGGGTGGATGACCGGGCCGGCGTTCATGAGCGCACCCGAGAGCGCATTGCCGCAGCCATGCACCGCCGGGTAGGCGCGGCGGATCAGCTCGATGGCCTCGGCCTCCTTGCGCGCCGGGTAGACGCCGGTCGGCAGGCGGATGGCTCGGATCGTGACGTTCACCTCGCGCTCGCCATGCTTGCGCGCGAGGTACGGCAAGGTGCCGGTCTCGGCCCAGGCCACGTCGGCGCGGCTGCCGGCCTCTTTCACCGTCCTGGCCATCACATAGCTGCCGAAGGTGCCCGGCGGCAAAAAGACGACCTGGCCGTCGGCCAGGTGCGGCGCCATGGCCAGCGCGATGTCGTGCTGGGCGATGGCGGGCGTGGGAATGACGATGAGCTCGGCGCCCCGGAGCGCCGCGGCGATGTCGGCGGTGGCCAATGCCAGCGGCACCTCCCGCGCGCCATCGGCGTCCTTCAGCGTGATGGCGCCGGCCTGCACCACCGGCTCCAGCGCAGCTGCATCGCGGCGCCACAGGCGCACCTCATGGCCGGCTTCGGACAGGTCCGCGGCGGCCGCATAGGCGCCGTGGCCACCACCAAGAATCGCAATTTTCATGTTCGGACTTTGAAAGGCAGACGTCGATGAACCGGCAGCCGCGGTACGGACCGGGGGAAGCAATGCCTTATTACATTACTTTTCATCAGTTCATATGTCAATCAAGTTTCGCGCCTGTGGCCCCCGCGGAAACCCGCAATGAAAAAGCCCGCGCTTCTTGCGAAGCGCGGGCTTTCTTTTGGGGCGAGGCGGCCGGAAGGCCGCTCAGGAATGGATCAGCGCGTGGGCTTGAACGCACGCTTCTGTGCGTCGCGCGGCACGAACACCTTGCCCGGGCCGCCATGGCCTGCGCCATTGCCGCGCGGTGCAAAACCTTCGCGCGGAGCGAAGCCTTCGCGGGGCGCGAAGCCGCCGTCGCCGCGGCCACCGCCGTGGTGGCCCTGGCCGTGGCCGCCGCGCGGGGCGCTGTCGCCCCAGCCCGGCTTGCGGCCGTAGCCGGCGCCGCCGCCATTGCCGCCGTCGTCACGGCCGCCGCCGAAGCCGGCGTTGTTGCCGCCCTGGAAGCCGCGCGGGCCCTGGCCCTGCGCCGGACCACGGGCGTTGCGGTCGTTGAAGCCGCTGGCGCCGGCATAGCCGCCGCCGTTGTTGCCGCGGTAGCCACCGCCGCCGCCATTGCCGAACTTGCGGTCGCGCGACTGGTTGTCGCCACGGCCGCCGCGGTACTCGCCCATGGGCGGGCGCGATTGCGGCATGCGCTGCTGCGGCTCGAGGCCGGCCACCACTTCGGCCTTGAACTGCTGGCGGCTGTACTGCTCGATGTCCATGATCTTGCGGCGATCGCGGAACTCGGCAAAGGTGATGGCCAGGCCGTCGCGGCCGGCACGGCCGGTGCGGCCGATGCGGTGGGTGTAGTCCTCGGCCTTCATCGGCAGGCCGAAGTTGAAGACGTGGGTGATGGTGGGCACGTCGATGCCGCGCGCGGCCACGTCGGTGGCCACCAGGATCTGCACCTGGCCCTGGCGCAGCGCCATCAGGCGGCGATTGCGCAGGCCCTGGCTCAGGGCGCCGTGCAGCGCCACGGCGCTGAAGCCGTCCTGCTGCAGGTCGTTGGCGAGGCCGTCGCACTCGACCTGGGTGCTCGCGAACACGATCGCCTGGTTGATGCTGGTGTCGCGCAGCCAGTGGTCGAGCAGCTTGCGCTTGTGCTGGCTGTTGTCGGCCCAGTACAGCGACTGCTTGATGTTGGCGTGCTTCTCTTGCGGGCTGTCGATGGTGATGCGCTGCGGCTCGCGCATGACGCGCTGGGCCAGCTGCTGGATGCGCGGCGCGAAGGTGGCGCTGAACATCATGGTCTGCTGGCGCTCGATGGTGAGCTGGTTGACTTCGGCCAGGTCGTCGGCAAAGCCGAGATCGAGCATGCGGTCGGCTTCGTCGACCACCAGGAACTTGACCTGGTCGAGCTTGATCTGCATCGAGCGCTGCAGGTCGAGCAGGCGGCCGGGCGTGGCCACCACGAGGTCGGCGTTCTGCAGCTTGGCGATCTGCAGCTGGTAGGGCATGCCGCCCACCACGTTGGCTACGCGCAGGCCGCGGCAGTGGCGAACCAGCTCGATGGCGTCGTGCGCAACTTGCTGCGCGAGTTCGCGCGTCGGGCACAGGATCAGGGCGCCGGGCGTGGCGGCCTTGAAATGGCGGGCGTTGGTCGGGTCCTTGCGCTTGGGCTTCTTCGGCACGGCTTCGCCGCGCGCGGCGGCTTCGGCGGCCAGGCGCTGGAATTCGGCCTTGGCTTGCGCTTCGGCCTCGGCCTGGCGCTTGAGCAGGGTGTGCAGCACGGGCAGCAGGAAGGCGGCGGTCTTGCCCGAGCCGGTCTGGCTCGAGACCATCAGGTCGACGAAGCGCGCCTTGCCGTCCTGGCCGGCTTCGCCGCCCATGGCGAGCGGAATCACCTTGTCTTGCACGGTCGTGGGCTGGGTGAAGCCCAGGTCGGCCACGGCGGCGATCAGCTCGGGTGCGAGGCCGAGCTTGATGAAGCCGTTGGGCACGCGGGCTTCTTCGGCCGCGGCCGCTTCGGGCGCTGCGGCGTCGAGCGCCTCGAGGATCGGCGCTTCGGACACGGTGTCCGGGGCAGCGATGAATTCGTTGTTGTTGGTGGATTGCACAGGCGCGAACTCGCCCTGCGCTTCAAAAGCGTCGGTCATGTGAATATCAATCTCAAACGCGAGCGCTGCCGTAGGCGGCGCCCCGTTGGTGGTTAAAAACATCAACCATCCAACGACATTCAACTTCTGGCTTTCGCCGGAGGCTGCGGCCCTTTTTGATCAGCGGATGCGATCGGGCGCGGTGTGCAAGATAGGGAGATGCAAGAGACGCTGACCGGAAAATCCTCCAGATCAGCGAAGCCATCGATTATGGCACGACTCGGGGTTTTTACCTAATCCGTCAATTTGAGAAAGGTTTCCCTGTAATGCGCGAGCTCCTCGATGGACTCGTGCACGTCGGCCAGCGCAGTGTGCGCCTGCTGCTTCTTGAAGGCGCTGTAGGCGGAGGGCTTCCAGCGCTTGGCCAGCTCCTTCAGGGTGCTGACATCGAGGTTGCGGTAGTGGAAGTACGCCTCCAGCTTGGGCATGAACTTGACCAGGAAGCGCCGGTCCTGCCCGATGGTGTTGCCGCACATGGGCGAACCGCTCCTGGGAACATAGCGGGCCACGAATTCCAGCAGCTGCTGCTCGGCCGCGGCTTCGTCCAGCGTCGAGGCCTTCACCTTGTCGATCAGGCCGCTGCGCCCGTGCGTGCCCTTGTTCCAGGCGTCCATGGCGTCGAGCACCGCGTCGCTCTGGTGGATGACCAGCACGGGGCCGTCGATGCGGGGCGTGAGGTCGGGGCCGGTGACGACCACGGCAATCTCGAGCAGGCGCTCCTTCTCGGGGTCGAGGCCGCTCATTTCGCAGTCGAGCCAGACCAGGTTCTGGTCGCTTTTCTTGAGGACAGGGAGGGTTGCGACGGTCGTGGGGTCAAGGGATTCGGGCATGGCAGGATTGTCGTCGAAGGCCTGCGCCGGCCGGACCCGAGGGCTAAACTCGCCCGTCATGTCCTATTCGCTCATCTTCACCACTGCCTTCGCCGTTGCACTGGTCGCGGGCCTGCTCGTGAAGTTCTGGCTCGCCTCGCGGCAGGTGCGCCACGTGGCGCGGCACCGCGGCGCGGTGCCGGCAGCTTTCGAACACACCATCAGCCTCGCCGCCCACCAGAAGGCGGCCGACTACACCATTGCCAAGGCGCGCTTCGGCCTCGTCGAAATGGCCTGGAGCACCGCGCTGCTGCTGGGCTGGACGCTGCTGGGCGGGCTCGACGCGCTCAATCGGCTGCTGCTGGCCTGGCTCGGCGGCGGCATGGTGCAGCAGTTGGCGCTGCTGGCGGCCTTTGCGGCCATTGGCGGCCTGCTCGAGCTGCCCTTCACGCTCTGGCAGACCTTCAGGCTCGAGGAGCGCTTCGGCTTCAACAAGATGACCTTGCGCCTCTGGCTGGCCGACACGCTCAAGTCGACGGCGCTCGGCGCCGCGATCGGCCTGCCGATTGCGGCGCTGATCCTGTGGCTCATGGGCGCGGCCGGCGCCACCTGGTGGCTCTGGGCCTGGGCCGTGTGGATGGGGTTCAACCTGCTGGGGATGCTGGTGTACCCCACCTTCATTGCGCCGCTGTTCAACAAGTTCAAGCCGCTCGACGATCCCACGCTCAAGGAACGCGTCACGGCGCTGATGAAGCGCTGCGGCTTTGCCGCCAAGGGCCTGTTCGTGATGGACGGCAGCACCCGCAGCGCGCATGCCAATGCCTACTTCACCGGCTTTGGCGCGAGCAAGCGCGTGGTGTTCTACGACACGCTGCTGCGCCAGCTCGACGCGGCCGAAGTCGAGGCCGTGCTCGCGCACGAGCTCGGCCACTTCAAGCACCGCCACATCGTGAAGCGGCTCGTCGCGATGTTCGCGCTGAGCCTGGCGGGCTTCGCACTGCTGGGCTGGGTGTCGACCCAGGCCTGGTTCTACACGGGGCTCGGCGTGCAGCCCAACATGGCGGCAACGGCGCCCAACGACGCACTCGCGCTGCTGCTCTTCATGCTCGCGGTGCCGGTGTTCGGCTTCTTCGTCGCGCCGCTGCCCGCACGCCTGTCGCGCAAGCACGAGTTCGAGGCCGATGCCTATGCGGTGGCGCAAACCAGCGGCGCCGACCTGTCGGCCGCACTGCTCAAGCTCTACCAGGACAACGCGTCGACGCTCACGCCCGACCCGGTGTTCGTCAAGTTCTACTATTCCCACCCCCCGGCCTCCGAGCGCCTTGCGCGCATGACGGCGGCCTGAAGAAGACATTTGCCGGAAAGCCCAGACCATGAGCAGCATGTTCAAGCCCAAAGACTGGAAAAACATTCCCCGCAAGGCACTGAGCGCCACCGAAATCGTCTCCGGCCTCGCCAAGCTCGACGGCTGGAAGCTCGACGGCGACGGTGCCCATGTGGCCATCGAGAAGACCTTCAGCTTCGCCAACTACTTCGAGACCATCGCATTCGTGAACGCGCTGGCTTTCATCGCCCACACGCAAGACCATCATCCGGACCTGTCGGTGCACTACAACCGCTGCGTGGTGCGCTTCAACACGCACGACGTGGGCGGGCTCTCGAGCACCGACTTCGAATGCGCGCGCCAGGCGAATGCGCTGGTCACCAGCCCGGCGCCGTGATGAGGAAACCCGCCGTTGGCTAAGCCGGGCCGCACTCCCGCCAAGGGGGCCGGCACCTCCGCGCGCATTCTTCACGACGGCCTGGTCATCGCGAGCCACGGCCGCCATTGCCTGGTCGAAACGCCTGCGGGCGAGCGCCTGATCTGCCATCCGCGCGGCAAGAAGAGCCAGGCCGTGGTCGGCGACCGCGTGCGCTGGCAGGCCAGCGAAGACGAAGGCACCATCGAGGAAGTCGTGCCGCGGCGCAACCTCTTCTACCGCCAGGACGAAATCCGCACCAAGTCGTTCGCTGCCAATCTCGACCACGTGCTGATCCTGATCGCGGCCGAGCCGGAGTTCTCGGAGCATCAACTCGCGCGAGCGCTCATTGCCGCCGAAGCCGAACGCATCACGCCGATCATCGCGCTCAACAAGAGCGATCTGGCCGAGCCCTTCGAGCGCGCATGGAACAAGCTCGCGCCCTACCGCCGCATGCACCATGGCGTGCTGCCGCTCTCGCTCAAGGCGTCGGGCGAAGCCGACTACGCATCGCTCATGAAGCTGCTGGCTGGCAAGAGCACGCTGGTGCTGGGCCCCTCGGGCGCCGGCAAGAGCACGCTGATCAACCTGCTGGTGCCCGGTGCCACCGCATTGACCGGCGAGATCTCGCAGGCGCTGAATTCGGGCAAGCACACCACCACCAGCACCACCTGGTACTGGGTCGACGAGGCGCGCACCACCAGCCTGATCGATTCGCCGGGCTTCCAGGAATTCGGCCTCAACCACATCGCGCCGATGCAGCTCGCGGGCCTGATGCCCGACATTGCCGAGCATGCGAACGACTGCAAGTTCTACAACTGCACCCATCTGCACGAGCCGGGCTGCGGCGTGATCGCGAACGTGGACACGCCCGGCAAGCCGGGGCCGATCAGCGCCACGCGCTACAGGATCTACGGCGAACTCTTCGCCGAGCTCAGCCAGTCGCGCTACTGAACGCCCAAGATCGATTCGAGCGCCTGCACCAGCGCCCCGCACTGCTCGCGCGTGCCGATGCTGATGCGCAGGTACTGCGCAATGCGCGGCTGCCTGAAATGCCGCACCAGCACCGCGCGCTCGCGCAGCAGCGCCGCCAGTTCGGCGGCATCGCGCTTCGGATGGCGCGCGAACACGAAGTTGGCCTGCGAAGGCAGCACTTCGAAGCCCAGGTCTTCGAGCTGCAGGCTGAGCCCTTCGCGGGTGTCGACGACCTTGTCGCGCGTGGTCTGGAACCAGGCCTCGTCTTCGAGCGCCGCCACCGCGCCGGCGGTGGCAAGCCGGTCGAGCGGATAGGAATTGAAGCTGTCCTTGACGCGCACCAGCGCGTCGACCAGATGCGCCTGCCCGCAGGCAAAGCCGACCCGCAGGCCCGCCAGCGAACGCGACTTGGACAAGGTCTGCACCACCAGCAGGTTCGGATATTTGCCGATGAGCGGCAGCGCGCTCTCGCCGCCGAAATCGACATACGCCTCGTCGACCAGCACCACGCGCTCGGGACAGGCTGCGAGCAGCTGCTCGATGCGCGCGAGCGGCAGCCCGATGCCCGTGGGCGCATTCGGGTTGGCGATCACCAGGCCCGCGCAGCCGCCGCGGGCGCGGGCCGCCATGGCATCGACGTCGATGCGCAGGCCTTCGTCGACCGGGAGCAGTTCGCAGCCGATGCCGTAGAGCTGCGCATAGACCCGGTAGAAGCTGTAGCTCACATCGGGCATCAGCAACGGCTCGGCCTGCTGGAAGAAGGCAAAGAAGGCATGCGCCAGCACCTCGTCCGAGCCATTGCCCGCAAAGACCTGGCCGGCCTGCAGGCCGTGCCGCCGCGCCACCGCTTCGCGCAGCGCGAGCGAGGCGGGGTCCGGATAGCGCTCCAGGCCATTCGCCGCGGCCTGCTGGATGGCGTCGATGGCGAGCGGTGACGGCGGATACGGGTTCTCGTTGGTGTTGAGCTTGACGAGGTTGGCGATGCGCGGCTGCTCGCCGGGCACGTAGGGTTCGAGCGCGGCGATGCGCGGGCTCCAGAAGGCCGGTGCGGGGGTGGTCATGATTTTCTGCCGCTCAGCCGAGCAGGCGGGCCAGCGTGAGCAGGGCCAGCAGCACCATCCACATCACCACCGAGCGCCACACCAGGCCCACCACGCTGCGCAGGTGGCCGGGCTCGGGCTCGCGGCCCGGCGTGCTGCCGCTGTCGAGCCGGCGGCCATCGGCCATCGAATCGCCGGCCTGCGCGCGCGGGAGCGGATCGGTGACGGGAATCGGACTCAGCGCGCCGCCGCCCAGGCGCACGTTGACCGCGCCCGAGGTCGCCGCGAGGATCACGCCGTCGTTCTCGCTCGGAAAGCGCCGCGCGTCATTGCGCCAGCAGTCGATCGCCTCTTCGAAGCTGCCGACCACGGCAAAGCCCAGTGCGGTGATGCGCGCGGGCAGCCAGTCGATCGCATGCCAGGCGCTCTCCGCGGCCCGCTGCACCGAGACGCTCGAGGGCTGCACCGCCGCACCATTCTTGTGGTGCCAGTAGCGCGAGACGAACTCGCTCATGCGGTAGAACACCGCGCCGGCCGGCCCCAGGCCCAGGGCGGCGAGCACCGAGAACCAGGCCAGCACGCCGAACACATGGCGGTGCGCCGCGATCACCGAATGCTCGATCACGTGACGGACGATTTCGCTGCGCGGCAGTTCGGCCGCGTCCACGCCCTGCCAGTGCGCCAGCAGCGAGCGCGCGAGCGGCTCGTCGCCTTCGTCGAGCGCGTCGCGGATGTCCGTGAAGTGGTGGCTGAACTGTCGGAAACCGAGCGTGACGTAGAGCACCGCAACGCTCAGAGCACCGCGAACGGCAGCCCCAGCGTGAACACCAGCAGCAGGTGGATGCCCAGCGTCATCAGCGTGGGCACGAGCACCGCAAGGCCCCATGCAACCCATCCGTGGTGCGGCTTGCCGGCGTCGAAATTGCGGCTGGTCCAGCGCGTCCAGGCCAGCACGCCGCCGTACACCGGGTTGTGGGAGGCAAGCGGCCTCACCTGCTCGATCAGCAACGCACACAGGATGGCAAAGAAGCTCATCCTTCGATGATAGCGAGGGCGCCTGCACAGGCGCGGCACGGGCCGAGATCAGGCGCTGAGGAAGCGATAGAGATTGCGCAGCATGCCCGCGGTCGCACCCCAGACGAAGCGCTCTTCGCTGCCGTCCTGGTAGGGCATCGAATACCACTCGCGGCGGGTGCCGTCGGGCGCGGGCACCGTGTGGCGGCGGTGGTTGGCCGGGTCCATGAGCCAGGCCAGCGGCACCTCGAAGGCCAGCGCCACTTCGTAGGGATTGATGGTGAGTTCGAACTCCGGCTTCACCAGCGCGACCACCGGCGTCACGATGAACGAGGTGACGGTGGTGTAGGTCGGAAGGCTTCCAAGCACTTCGATGTACTGGGCCGAGAGCCCCACTTCTTCCCAGGCCTCGCGCAGCGCGGCCGCCGCGATGTTGGCGTCCTCGGGGTCGACGCGCCCGCCCGGGAACGCCACCTGCCCCGAATGGTTGGACAAATGCGCCGTGCGCTCGGTCAGCAGCACGGTGGCGCCTTGCGGGCGCTGCACGATGGGCACCAGCACGGCCGCCTGCGCCGGGGCGCGGTCGGTCAGGCGCGGCTCGCGCCGCAATTCGGGCGTCCATTCGGGCGGCGTGGCAAATCGCCTGCGCAGGGCCTCGGTGGTCAATTGCGCGGGCGCCACCGCGGGCAGGCCGTCGGGGCCGCCGACCACAGGCGCCTCGCGCGGGTCGAACGGCAGCAGCGTGGGCGGCACCACGGCATTGACGGGTTCGACGGGCGCGAGTTGCATGGGGGCGGTGGAGTGGGTCAAGTGAGAGAGTTTCAGTGAAGGAGTAGAGCGTAAAAAAGCCGCGCTGTCTGGCCGCGCCTTCTTTTTGCAAGAAGCGTGCACGGCGCACAACGCAAAAAGCCGCCAGAGCGGCGGCTTTTTGCACGGCAGGAAGGCGGCTTACTTGGCGGCCGACGCTGCTTGCGACTTGCCCGGCAGCTTTTCCTTGATGCGTGCCGAACGGCCGCTGCGCTCGCGCAGGTAGTACAGCTTGGCGCGGCGGACATCGCCACGGCGCTTGACTTCGATGCCGGCGATCAGCGGGCTGTAGGTCTGGAACGTACGCTCCACGCCTTCGCCGCTGGAGATCTTGCGCACCGTGAAGCCGCTGTTGAGGCCACGATTGCGCTTGGCGATCACGACGCCTTCGTAGGCCTGCACGCGCTTGCGGGTGCCTTCGACGACGCTCACGCTGACGATGACCGTGTCACCGGGCATGAAATCGGGGATCTTCTTGCCGAGGCGGGCGATTTCTTCCTGCTCGAGGGTTTCGATGAGGTTCATGATTTCCTGATATTCGATCGTGCTCGCGCTACACAAAAGGCGCCTTCGGTTTCAAGCCAGGCGCGGCCGGGCAGAGGATCGGGGAACCGAAGATTATAGCTTTTTTTTCAGGACCGCCTCATCGGCCTTGCTCAGGCGGCCGGCGGCGCGTGCGGCGGCAATCAGGTCGGGCCGCCGGGCGGCCGTGATGGCCAGGCGCTGGTCGCGGCGCCAGCGCTCGATCTGCACGTGGTGCCCCGACAGCAGCGGCGCCGGCACGCCCTGCCCGTTCCATTGCTCCGGCCGGGTGTAGTGCGGGCAATCGAGCAGGCCGTCGAGCGAGGGATTGAAGCTGTCCTGCACATGGCTGGCCTCGTCGCCCAGCACGCCGGGCTGCAGCCGCGCCACGGCATCGAGCAGCGCCATGGCCGCGATCTCGCCGCCCGAGAGAACGAAGTCGCCGAGGCTGACCTGGTGCGTCACCCGCGTGTCGATGAAGCGCTGGTCGATGCCTTCGTAGCGCCCGCAGACCAGCACCGCGCCCTCGCTGGCCGACCAGCGCTCGACCGCTTCGTGGCGCAAAGTCTCGCCAATGGGCGAGAACAGCACGACCGGCGCCTGCGAGCCGCGCGCGGCCAGCGCCGCGTCGAGGCAGGCCGACAGCGGCTCGGCCATCATCACCATGCCGGGGCCGCCGCCAAAGGGCCGGTCGTCCACGCGCTTGTAGTTGCCCTGCGCGAAATCGCGCGGGTTCCAGAGCACGACCTCGACCTGCTTCGACTCGTAGGCGCGGCGCGTCACGCCGCTGGCCATGAAGGGCGCGAACAGTTCGGGAAAGAGCGTGAGGACGTCGAAGCGCATGCGCGCGAGCCCGCAATCAGAAATCGGGCTGCCAGTCGACCGTGATGAGGCGGCCGGCGAGGTCGACCTTGTCGACGAAGACCGAGACGAAGGGCACCATGCGTTCGATGGCCTTGCCGTCTTCCTCGGCCGCGAGCACCAGCGTGGTCTGCGGGCCAGTGGCGAGCAATTCGCGCACCGTGCCGAGCGCCACGCCTTCGCGGTTGACCACCGCAAGGCCGATCAGGTCGACCCAGTAGTACTCGTCGTCGCCGGCCGTGGGAAAGCTCGAGCGCGGCACGAACACGCGCGCGCCGCGGAGCGCCTCGGCCGCGTTGCGGTCAGGCACGTCCTCGGAGGAGGCGACGATGCAGTCGGAATGTTCCTTGGCTTCGCGGATCGCGAGCCGGAAAGCCGCGGTTGCCGAGGCTCCGGGAGCCTGCAGGAACCAGCGCTTGGAAGAAAAAAGCGCCTCGGGCTGGGCGCTGTGGGGCAGGACCTTGAACCAGCCCTTGATGCCCCATGCATCGGCGATGCGTCCTACCTCGATCGCATCCGCCGGCAATTCGGCGGCTTCGAGTGCGGGCAGCATCGGCGTGCCGGGCAGCTTAGGCAGCTGCCTTGGGGGCTGCGGCTGCGGCTTGCTTGATCAGGCGCAGGACCGTGGGCGAAGCTTGTGCGCCAACGCTCTTCCAGTAGGCCAGGCGGTCCTGGGCAATACGGATGCTTTCTTCGTTTTCCTTGGCGGTCGGGTTGTAGAAACCCAGGCGCTCGATGAAACGGCCATCGCGGCGAACGCGCTTGTCCGACACGACGATGTTGAAGAACGGACGGCCTTTGGAGCCGCCGCGGGAAAGTCGAATGACGACCATGATTTATCCTTGGGTGGTGCAGCAAGCCCGTTTTTTTGACAAGAGGCCCGCTCACAGTGTTCTTTCAACGTCGAGACACGCGACATGGCCACCCGGCCAGCGACACGCTGAAAAGCCTGCGATTATAGCCCGACCTGCGTTTTCTCCGAATTTCCGCGCCCGCCGCATTCCGTTTGCCACCTGCATGACCCTCACCATCCGCCCCAGCCGCGACCAAGACATCGCGGCCATCACGGCCATCTACGCCCACCACGTGCTGACCGGCACCGGCACCTTCGAGACCGAAGCTCCCTCTGCCGCCGACATGGCCGCGCGGCGCGCCGACGTGCTCGGCAAGAACCTGCCCTACCTCGTGGCCGAAGAAGATGGCGAAGTGTTGGGTTTTGCCTACTGCAACTGGTTCAAGCCGCGCCCGGCCTACCGCTTTTCGGCCGAAGACTCGATCTACATGTCCGAAGCCGCACGCGGCAAGGGCCTGGGCGCCCAGCTGCTGGCCGCCCTCTCGCAGGCCGCCGAAGCGGTGGGCGTGCGCAAGCTGATCGCCGTCATCGGCGATTCGGCCAATGCCGGCTCGGTCGGCGTGCACCGCAGCCAGGGCTTCACGCACGTGGGCGTGCTCAAGGACTGCGGCTGGAAGTTCGGCCAATGGCGCGACGTGGTCCTGATGGAAAAGGTGCTCGGCGAAGGCAGCACCACCCAACCCGAATGAAAAACAAGACCATTGCCGCCTGGCTCTCCTTCCTGGGCGGCCCGCTGGGCCTGCACCGGTTCTACCTGCGCGGCATCGGCGACTGGCTCGGCTGGCTGCTGCCCATTCCCACGGCGCTCGGCCTGTACGGCATCGAGCGCGCGCGCATGTACGGCCTGGACGACGGCTGGAGCTGGGTGCTGATTCCGCTCCTGGGCTTCACCATCGCGGGATGCGCGCTGACGGCCATCGTCTACGGCCTCATGGCGCCCGAGAAGTGGAACGCCCGCTTCAACGGCAGCGCACCTTCGGACGCCGCGCCGGGCCGCACCAACTGGGCCACGATCGGCGCCGTGGTGCTGGCGCTCCTGTTCGGCACCACGGTGCTGATGGCCAGCATCGTGTTCAGCTTCCAGCGCTACTTCGAACACCAGGTCGAAGAGGGCCGGAAGATCTCGCAATAGCCGGCCGCAGCGCGCGCCGGAAACTCAGAAGATCTGCAGGCTGATCCAGTAGGCGATGGCGGCCACGAAGGCCGACGCGGGGATCGTGAAGATCCAGGCCCAGACGATGTTGCCCGCCACGCCCCAGCGCACCGCGCTCGCGCGCTGCGCGGAACCCACACCGACGATGGCGCCGGTGATGGTGTGGGTGGTCGACACCGGAATGCCCAGCGCGGTGGCCAGGAACAGCGTGAGCGCGCCGCCCGTTTCCGCGCAGAAGCCGCCCACGGGCTTGAGCTTGGTGATCTTCTGGCCCATGGTCTTCACGATGCGCCAGCCGCCGAACATGGTGCCCAGCGCAATCGCGGCGTAGCAGCTCACGATGGTCCAGGTCGGCGGGCTCGCGTCGGTGGCCGAGGCGTAGCCGGTGGCGATCAGCAGCATCCAGATGATGCCGATGGTCTTCTGCGCGTCGTTGCCGCCGTGGCCCAGGCTGTAGGCCCCGGCGGACACCAGCTGCAGCCGCCGGAACCAGCGGTCGATGCGCGAGGGCGTGGCGCGCCGGAAGCCCCAGGCCACCAGCACCATCATCATCGAGCCCAGCACGAAGCCGAGGAAGGGCGAAACGAAGATGAAGGCCACGGTCTTCCAGATGCCCGACGCCACCAGGCCGCCGGTACCGGTCTTGGCGATCACGGCGCCCACGATGCCGCCGATCAGCGCGTGCGACGAGCTGCTCGGAATGCCGTAGTACCAGGTCACGAGGTTCCAGCTGATGGCGCCCACGAGCGCGCCGAAGACCACGTGCACATCGACCACGCCCGGCTGGGCGATGCCCTTGCCGACCGTTGCCGCCACGCTCAGGTGGAAGATGAAGATCGCGACCAGGTTGAAGAAGGCCGCGAACAGCACGGCGTGGCCCGGCTTGAGCACGCCGGTCGACACCACGGTGGCGATCGAGTTCGCCGCATCGTGGAAGCCGTTCATGAAGTCGAACAGGATCGCCAGCGCGACCAGCACCATCACCACCCAGAGGGCGACCTGAACCGTTGCCATCGATGCTTACCGCTCAGGAATTCTCGAGGACGATGCCCTCGATGACGTTGGCCACGTCCTCGCACTTGTCGGTGATCGTCTCGAGCAATTCGTAGATTGCCTTGAGCTTGATCACCTCGCGCACGTCGGGCTCCTCGCGGAACAGCTTGCTCATGGCACTGCGCATCACGCGGTCGGCGTCCGATTCGAGGCGGTCGATTTCCTCGCAGGTCTTGAGCGTGGCCTCGGCCACCGCCGGGTCGGCGATCTTGCCGAGGAACTTGACGGCGTCCTTCAGGCGGTCGCAGCACTTCACGCTCAGCGCCGTGAGGCGCACGATCTCGTCGGTCATGTGGCGCACGTCGTACAGCGCCATGGTCTCGGCCGAGTCCTGGATCAGGTCGGCCACGTCGTCCATCGTATTGATGAGCTTGTGGATCTGCTCGCGGTCGATCGGCGTGATGAAGGTCTTGTGGATCAGCCGGTTGACGTCATGCGTGACGCGGTCGGCCGCACGCTCGGCATTGTCGACGTCGCGGTTGTACTGCTCGCGCAGGTGCACGTCGCTGTAATTGGCCACGAGTTGCTCGAACGCCCGCGCCGCTTCGACGATGCGCTCGGCGTGCTGGTTGAACATCTCGAAAAAATTCCCCTCGCGGGGCAGCAGCTTGCCGAACATGGCGCTCTCCTGGGTTCGCCGCTGCCACAAATGCGTGACAACGTCATGAAAAACCGCGCAAGTGTAATGGGCGGCGCAAAGCCGCCCGGCCGGCGGGGTTCGCCGCCCCTGGCCGCTCAGTCGCGAATCCGCTCGATGACCTGCGAGGAAACGCGGGCAAGCGCCGCGCGCGGCACCTTGTCGGGCGCGATCTCGGCAAGCGGCTTCAGCACGAAGGCGCGGTCGCGCATGCGCGGGTGGGGCAAGGCCAGCGCGGGCGTGTCCTTGATCGCGTTGCCGTGCATCAGCAGGTCGAGGTCGAGCGTGCGCGGCGCATTGGGAAAGGGCCGCTCGCGGCCGGCCTGCTCCTCCAGCAGGTGCAGCTCGGCCAGGAAGGCCTCGGCCGTGAGCCCGGTCCGCACGGCCACCACGGCGTTGATGAAATCGGGCCCGGCCGCATCGACCGGCGCGCTGCGGTAGAGCGACGAGCGCGCCGTCACCACGGTGCGCTCGATGGTGCCGATGGCGTCCATGGCCGCCGTCACGGCGGCCCGGGCGTCGCCGAGGTTGGCGCCGATGGCGACGAAGGCCTGCACGGTCGGATAGTCCTCGCGCGTGCGGCGAGGGGGCGCACCGGCGGACCCGGCCTTGCCCGCGGGCCGGCTGGGCGCGCGCCGCGCGGGCGCCGGTCCGCTGCTCTTCGGCTTCGGCGAAGGGCCGCCGCGCGATGGCGGCCGTCCCTGGCCGCCGCCGCTCTTGCCGTCCTTCGGCCGGTTCGGTGCGCTCATTCGGCTGCGGCGCTCCCGCCGCCCTCGCCGCCGCCATCACCACCACCGCCGGTGCGCGGCTTGCGGCGGCGCCGGCGCTTGCGCGGCGCGGCCGGCTCGCCATCGGGCGGCACGGCGCCGGCCTCGACCTCGACTTCCTCGGCCTCGTCGCCCTGACGGGTGTCGGCCTCGGGCTGGCGCTGGCGCGGCGCCGGTTCGCCGCGGGAGGGCTTGGGCGCGACCGGGTCGCGCGTTCGCACGCGCTGGCGGGTCTTCTGCTCGTCGCGCACCTGCTCCAGCAGGTCTTGCTGGCGCACGTCGTCGGCGGTGCTGAACTCCTGCCACCACTCGGCGATGGCCTCGCTGACCTCGCCCACGTCGGCGCGCAGCCGCATGAAGTCGAAGGCGGCGCGGAACCGCGCCTGGTCGACCAGGCTGTAGGGCGTGGAGCCGGTGCGCTTGTCGAAGCGCGGCTGCATCATCCAGATCTCGCGCATGTCGGCGGCGAGCTTGCCGCGGCCCGACACATCGCCGATGCGGGCATTGAACACGTCGTCGATCGCGTCCTGCAGCGCCGGGAATGGCGGCTGCGGGCGCTGGCCGTGCCGGCCCTCGACGCGCTGGGCCCAGCCGTCGCGCACGTCGGCCCACAGCACGCAGGCCAGAAGGAAGCTCGGCGCCACGGGCTTGCCTTCGCCGACGCGGCGGTCGGTGTCCTGCAGCGCCGCCTTCACGAAGGGCTGGTCGGCCCGCTCCACCACCACGTCGAGCAGCGGATAGATGCCCTTGGCGAGGCCCAGCTTGCGCAGTTGCTCGACCGTGGCAATGGCATGGCCGGTCTGCAGCAGCTTGAGCATTTCGTCGAACAGGCGGCTCTGCGGCACGTCGGCCAGCAGCTTGCTCGACTCGACCAGCGGCGCGGCCGTCTTGGCTTCCATCTTGAAGCCCAGCGCCGCGAGCTTGGCCGAGAAGCGGATCGCGCGGATGATGCGCACCGGGTCTTCGCGGTAGCGCGTGGCCGGGTCGCCGATCATGCGCAGCGTGAGCTTCTGGGCGTCGCGGATGCCGTTGTGGTAGTCGACCACGACCTGGTTGGCGGGGTCGTAGTACATGGCGTTCACGGTGAAGTCGCGGCGCGCCGCGTCTTCCTCCTGCGGGCCCCAGACGTTGTCGCGCAGCACGCGGCCGCTGGCGTCCACCGCATGCTTCATGCTCGCGAGCTCGCCCTTGCTGGTGCGCTCGTTGCCGGCCACCTGCTCGGCGGCGGCGTTGTCCATGTAGGCGCGGAAGGTCGAGACCTCGATCACCTCGTGCTCGCGGCCGCGGCCGTACACCACGTGCACGATGCGAAAGCGCCGCCCGATGATGAAGGCACGCCGGAAGAGCGACTTGACCTGCTCGGGCGTGGCGTTGGTGGCCACGTCGAAGTCCTTGGGGCGCAGCCCCAGCAGCAGGTCGCGCACCGCGCCGCCCACCACGTAGGCCTCGTAGCCGGCCTGCTGGAGCGTGGTGACGACGTTCCTGGCACGTTCGTCGACCAGGGCTGGATCGATCTTGTGAACCTCTGCCGGCACCTCCTGGCGCTTGCCGAAGCGGCTCTTGCCCTGTGCGCCGCCGGCCGATTTGCCGAGCAGCTTGTCGATGAATTTCTTGATCATTGTTGGTTGAAGCTCTTCTCTATTCGTTTTCGAGCATGGATCGGATCAGCGGGATCGTGATCGCGCGCTGTGTCTGAAGGGCATAGCCGTCGAGCTGCGTGAGCAGCTCCATCAGGCTGCCCAGGTCGCGGCTGAAGCGGTGCAGCATGTAGTCGAGCACCTCGTCCGACAGCATGACGCCGCGCGTGTCGGCGGCCTGGCGCAGCACCGCGCGGCGTTCGCTTTCGCTCAGCACCTGCAGGTGGAACACATGGCCCCAGCCCAGCCGGGTGCGAAGGTCCTCGCGCAGCGGCAGGTCGGCCGGCGGCAGCGCGCCCGCGGCCACCACGCCGCGCTGCAGCGTCTGCGCGTTGACGAACCAGTTGAAGGCCGCGTGCTGCTGCACGGCGGTGTAGAGGTGCACGTCGTCGAGCAGCACGGCACCCCAGCGCTCGTCGAATTCGGGCGGCTCCAGCACGCCGGCATGCAGCCAGCCCACGCTCGCGCCCTGCTCGCGCAGCGCCACACGCACCGATTCGAGCAGATGGGTCTTGCCGCTGCCGCCTTCGCCCCAAAGATAGGTGGGCACGGGAGAGTGGGGCACGGCGCTGCCGGCGCCGCCCACCCACAGTTGCAGGTGCCGCAGCGCCGCCTCGTTCGGGCCGGCAAAAAAAGCGTCGAAGCTGGGGCCCGTCGCAATGCCGATATCGAGCGCGAGCTGTTTCATCCCGGGAAGGTTCATGGAGGGGGCCCGGAGGGCCCTTAAAATCGTGAGGAATTCTATCGGCCCGGCCGCTTCGGTCGCCGGCGCCTCCACCTTCCCGCCCTTCTCGACACCGTCCGACCATGACTTCCCCCACGCCCACCCCGCTCAGCTACAAGGATGCAGGTGTCGATATCGATGCCGGCGACGCACTGGTCGACCGCATCAAGCCGCTCGCCAAGAAGACCCTGCGCGAAGGCGTGCTGGCCGGCATCGGCGGCTTTGGCGCGCTGTTCGAGGTGCCCAAGCGCTACAAGGAGCCGGTGCTGGTGAGCGGCACCGACGGCGTGGGCACCAAGCTCAAGCTGGCCTTCGAATGGAACATGCACGACACGGTCGGCATCGACCTGGTGGCCATGAGCGTCAACGACGTGCTGGTGCAGGGCGCCGAACCCCTCTTCTTCCTTGACTATTTCGCCTGCGGCAAGCTCGAGGTGGACACGGCCGCGGCCGTGATCGGCGGCATCGCCCGCGGCTGCGAGATTTCCGGCTGCGCGCTGATCGGCGGCGAAACCGCCGAAATGCCCGGCATGTACCCGGCCGGCGAGTACGACCTGGCGGGCTTCGCGGTCGGCGCGGTCGAAAAGTCGAAGATCCTCACGGGCCAGAACGTGAAGCCCGGCGACGTGGTGCTGGGCCTGGCCTCGGCCGGCGTGCATTCCAATGGCTTCAGCCTGGTGCGCAAGGTGATCGAACGCGCCGGGGCCGACCTGCCCGCCACGCTCGACGGCAAGCCGTTCCGCGAAGCCGTGATGGAACCCACCCACCTCTACGTGAAGCCGGTGCTCGAGGCGCTGGCCAGGCACCCGATCAAGGCGCTGGCCCACATCACGGGCGGCGGCCTGCTCGAGAACATTCCGCGCGTGCTGCCCGAAGGCACGGCCGCCCACCTCAGGAAGGGCAGCTGGCCGCAGACCGAACTCTTCGCCTGGCTGCAGAAGGTGGCCGGCATCGACGACATCGAGATGAACCGCACCTTCAACAACGGCATCGGCATGGTGGTGGTGATCGACGCGGCCGAGGCCGCAGCCTGCGCTGCCACGCTGCGCACGGCCGGCGAATCGGTGTTCGAGATCGGCACCATCGCCGAGCGCGGCACGGGCGCCGCCGTCGTGGTTGGCTGATTTCCTCGCTCCGAGGCTCGCCAGCGCAGCACCCGGACCCTGATGGCCAAGCCCTCCCTCGCCACTTTCGAAACCAAGCCCCAGCCCGCCTCGCGCAACGTGGTGCTGGCCAGCTACCTGCTGATGCCGGCCGCGCTGCTGCTGGTGATGTGGCAGCACCTGCTGCCCGGCCTGCTGTGCGTGTGCATCGGCTTCCTGGCCACCCGCTGGTTCACGCGGCTGATCGTCGGCGGCCTGGCGCGGCTGAAGCTGCCGTTCGAACGTGCCGACGTGCCGGCCCGGGTGCTGGCCGTCACGCTGGTGCTGCTGGCGCCCATCGCGCTGATCTCCCTGGGCCTGTCGCAGGCGCGCGAGTACATCCTCGACGCGCCCGACCAGTACCGCGAGCTGCTCGACTACACGGCGCGCACGGTGCTCGAACTGCGGCTCAAGCTCCCACCCGAAATTGCGGTCTACCTGCCCGAAGGCGCGGCCGAAGTGCAGCGCGTGGTGGCCAACTACCTGCGCGCGCAGGCCGGTTCGCTGGCGCTGGCCGGACGGGCATGGCTCGGCGGCCTGCTGTTTGCCTACGTGGGGCTCATCGTGGGCGGGCTGGCGGCCATTGCGCCTTCGCCGCTGCAGCGCCGGCCGCTCGCCGCGCAGCTGCACCGGCGCATCGCGATCTTCGGCGAGGCCTTCGGCCAGATCGTGGCCGCGCAGTTCTGGATCGCGGCCTTCAACACGCTGCTGACCGCCATCTTCCTGCTGTTCCTGATGCCGCTCTGGGGCCCTCACCTGCCCTACACGCCGGCCCTGATCACGCTGACCTTCGTGGCGGGCCTGGTGCCCATCGTCGGCAACCTGGTCTGCAACTCGGTGATCACGCTGGTGGCGCTGTCGGTGTCGCCCGTGACGGCGCTGGCCTGCCTGGCGTTCCTGATCATCATCCACAAGGCCGAATACGTGATCAACGCCAAGGTGGTCGGCAGCCGCACGCAGATGCGGGTGTGGGAACTGCTGGCAGTGATGTTCGTGGCCGAGGCGGTGTTCGGCCCGGCCGGGCTGGTGGCGGCGCCGCTTTTCTATGCGTACCTCAAGAAAGAGCTGCAGGCCGCAGGCCTGGTTTAGCCCTGATGTCCTGATTTGATCGGTTCTGGTCCGCTTCGGCGCGGACCATGCGCTGGCGGCGCAGAAGAATAGGCGGCATCATCCACTTCGCCCTTTCGAGCCCACGCCATGAAATCCTGTCTGATTGTGATCGACGCGCAGGAATCGTTTCGCCAGCGCGCCTACTGGTCCGAACACGTCGCGCAGCCCTATTTCGCCGCCCAGAACGCGCTGATCGAGGGCTGCCTGGCCGCCGGCCTTCCGATCGTGCGCATCTTCCACGTCGACGGTCCCGCCACTGCGAGCCATCCTTTCGCGGTCGAATCGGGCCTGGTGCGGCCGATCGAAGGCCTGGCGGCTTTCGAGGCGGCGGCCACCTTCACCAAGCACCGCCACAGCGCGCTGGTCAACAGCGGGCTCGACATCTGGCTCACGCAGCAGGGCATCGGCCGGCTGATCGTGAGCGGCATCCGCACCGAGCAATGCTGCGAAACCACCGCGCGCCACGCCTCGGACCTGGGCTGGGAGGTCGACTACGTGACCGAGGCCACGCTGACCTTCGACATGCCGCAGCCCGACGGCCAATCGCTTGCCGCGGCCGACATCAAGGCGCGCACGGCGGCCGTGCTGGACGGCCGGTTCGCCACCGTCTGCAGCGTGGCGCAGGCACTGCAACGCGCCGGAATCGAAACCGGCGAAAGCGTGGCCGCATGACCTTGCGTGTTCGAATCCTCGCCTACGACGGCGTCGAGGCCCTCGACTTCGCGGGGCCGTTCGAGGTGTTCACCACCGCAAGCCGCGTGAGCCAGCGCATGAATCCCGGCGCGCCGGCGCCTTTCGAGGTTGCCTCGGTGGCGCTGGGCGCCAACGAGCCGGTGCAGGCGCGCGCCGGCCTGCGCCTGCTGGCCGACCACGACCTGGCCGCGAATCCAATGGCCGACCTGCTGGTCGTGCCCGGCGGCGTGGTCGATGCCCCGATGGCAAGCCCCGCCACGCTGCGCTGGATCGCCGATTGCGCGGCCGGCGCGCAGCTGGTCGCCTCGGTCTGCACCGGCGTCTTCCTGCTCGCCAAAAGCGGCGTGGCCGTGCGCGAAGCCGTGACCACCCATTGGGAAGACATCGCGGACTTGCGCGAGCAGTTCCCCTTGCTCGACGTGCGCGAAAACGAGCGCTGGGTCGACAGCGGCCGCATCGTCAGCTCCGCGGGCATCAGCGCGGGCATCGACATGAGCCTGTACCTGGTCGAACGCCTGGCCGGCCACCCGCTGGCCGAGCGCACCGCGCGCCAGATGGACTACGCATGGATCTCCAGCAGCAGCAGCAGCAAAAGCCCATCCGCGTAGTGTTCGTGCTGCTGCCGGGCAGCCTGGTGCTCGACTGGGCCGGCCCGGCCGAGGCGCTGCGCATCGCGAACCAGCGGCTGCGTGCGGCGGGCCAGCCCGAGCGCTTCGAGATCGAATTCGCCAGCCCGCGGCCCACGTCGATCGGGTCGGTCGGCGTGGCACTCGCCAACCTCTCGCCCTTGCCGGCGCAATGGCATGGCCCGGCCTGGGTCGTGCTGGTCGGACTGCCCGGAGACACCATCCCGATCGACAACGCCGAGACGCAGGAGCTGCTGCACTGGCTGCGCGGCCAGCGCTTCGAACGCGGCCGGCTCGAACTGGTCACGGTCTGCGCCGGTGCACTGCTGGCCGCGCATGCCGGCGCGCTTTCGGGCCGCCGTGCGACCACGCACCACCATCACCTGGACGAACTGCGCGCAGTGGAGCCGCGCTGCGAGGTGGTCGCCAACCGCGTGTTCGTGATCGATCCGCCGGTGTACAGCAGCGCGGGCGTCACCACCGGCATCGACCTGGTGCTGCACCGCATTGCCGACCTGTGCGGCGAAGCGCTGGCCGCCCAGGTGGCGCAGACGATGGTGGTGGCGCAGCGGCGCGGCCCGCACGATCCGGAGCTGTCGCCCTTCCTGGCCCACCGCAACCACCTGCATGCCGCGCTGCATCGCGTGCAGGACGCCGTCAGCGAGCAGCCGCAGGCCGACTGGAGCGTGCCGCGGATGGCCGAAGTGGCGCATACCTCGGCGCGGCACCTGACGCGGCTGTTCGTCGAGCACGCGGGCGTGGCGCCGCTGGCCTACCTGCGCCGGCTGCGGCTGGCGGCCGCGCAGCTGGCGCTGGCCTCGGGCGCGAGCGTGACGCGGGCGGCGGAAATCTCGGGCTTCGGCTCTGACACGCAGCTGCGGCGCGCCTGGCACCAGTTCGGATTGCCTGGCTCGCCTTCGGCCTCGGCATCGAAGGCGTAGCAGCTCTGCCGGCCCCGCGAGGAGTTTCAGCCCTGCACAGCCGCGCAGGCCCGCGCACGCGCCAGCAGCAGGGTCCGCTCGCGCGTGTTGCGCGTGAGCGAGGCGGCGCGGTCGAATTCCTTTTGCGCCTCGGCGCGGCGGCCGAGCTTCAAGAGCAGGTCGCCGCGCACCGCCGGCAGCAGGTGGTAGGCCTGCAAGGCCGGCTCGCCCACGAGCGCATCCACCACCTCGAGCCCCGCGGCCGGCCCGAAGGCCATCGACAGCGCCACCGCGCGGTTCAATTCGACGATGGGCGACGGCGACAGCTCGGCCAGCGCGTCATAGAGCGCGGCGATGCGCGGCCAATCGGTTTCTTCGGCCGTGCGCGCACGGCCATGGCAGGAGGCAATGGCCGCCTGCAGCGCATACGGGCCGAAGGCACCGCCGAGCGCCTCGGCACGCGCCAGTGCCGCCAGGCCGCGGCGGATCAGCATGTGGTCCCAGCGTGCGCGATTCTGCTCGAGCAGCAGCACCGGCTCGCCCGAGGCGCCCACGCGCGCGGCCGTGCGCGAGGCCTGGATTTCCATCAGCGCCACCAGGCCATGCACTTCCGAGGCATCGGGCATGAGCTCGGCCACGATGCGGCCCAGGCGCATGGCTTCCTCGCACAGCGCGGGACGCATCCAGTCGTCGCCGGCCGTGGCCGAGTAGCCTTCGTTGAAGATCAGGTAGAGCACCTCGAGCACCGAGGCGAGCCGCGCCTGGAGCTCATGCCGGCGCGGCACCTCGAAGGGCACGCGCGCTTCGAGCAGCGTGCGCTTGGCCCGCACGATGCGCTGCGCCACGGTGGCTTCGGGCACGAGAAAGGCGCGCGCAATTTCGTCGGTGCCGAGGCCGCCCATCAGGCGCAGCGTGAGCGCCACGCGCGCCTCGGTCGAAAGCACCGGGTGGCAGGCGGTGAAGACCAGCCGCAGCAGGTCGTCGCCGATGTCGTCGTCGATGGCCGCATCGACGGCTTCGGCGAAATCGGCCTGGGCCATCTCGTGCTGCGCATCGAGCTCGCGGCCGATCTCGGGCGCCTTGTGCTCGGCCAGCTGCCGATGCCGCAGCCGGTCGAGCGCGCGGCGCTTGGCCACGGCCGTGAGCCAGGCGGCGGGGTTGTCGGGCGCGCCTTTTTCGGGCCATTGCTCGAGGGCCGACACCAGCGCGTCCTGCGCCAGTTCCTCGGCCAGGCCCACGTCGCGCACCATGCGCGCGACGGTGGCGATGATCTTCGCGGATTCGATGCGCCACACCGCCTCGATGCTGCGGTGGACGGCGGCCTCGCCACCTCCGCCGCCGCGGCCCTCGGAAGCACCCATGGCTCAGGTCTTCTTGACCGCCTGCATCGACGCGAATTCGGAGGTCAGCGCCTGCACGTCGGGCGGGAAGTCGGCAATTTCCTGGATCTGGCGGACCTCGATGACCTCGTTCTCGCTGCCGGGGCAGCGCGTGGCCCATTCGATGGCGTCGGCGCGCGAGGGCACGTCGATGATCCAGTAGCCGCCGAGCACCTCCTTGGCCTCGGCAAAGGGGCCGTCGACCACCTTGGGCTTGCGGCCCGGAAAGCTCACGCGCGCGCCCATCGAGGGCGGATGCAGGCCGTCGCAGCTGATCAGCACGCCGGCCTTCTGCATCGACTCGTTGTAGGCCATCATGGCCGCCACCGCATCGACGTCGTCGGGAATGGTGCCGGGCGCGGCGCTTTCGTAGCCGTGGGGAATCATCAGCAGCATGAATCGCATGGCGGTCTCCTTCGGTGCGGCGCTGCCGTTCAGCGGCCGGCCTTGGCCCGGGCCTCGGATTCGGCGCGCAGGCGCTCTTCCTGCGCCAGCAGCTCGGGCGTCATCGAGTCGCCGAAATCGGAGGCTTCGAACACCTGGCGGATCTCGATCTCGCCCTCCTGGAACGGGCTGCGCTTGATCCACTCGATGGCTTCCTCCTTCGACTTGACCTGCAGCAGCCAGAAGCCCGCGAGCAATTCCTTCGTCTCGGCGAAAGGACCGTCGATCACGGTGCGCTTGAGGCCTTCGCAGCGCACGCGTGCGCCCCTGGATGACGGGTGCAGCCCTTCGCCCGCGAGCAGCACGCCGGCCTTGACCAGCTCCTCGTTGAACTTGCCCATGGCGGTGAGCACTTCGGTGCTCGGCATCACGCCGGCTTCGGAATCCTTGTTGGCCTTGACCAGAACCATGAATCGCATGTCGTTTCTCCTGAAGGTTGATGAAATCGGGAGGCACTGAAACCGCGCGCTCCTGTTCACACGTCGCACGAGCGCAAGCCCGATCGACACGCCTGCCTCGATCAATTTGTAATTTTATGTATCAGAGCTTCAGGGCAGGTAGCCGCAGAAGCGCAGCACATGCCCGTCGGGCTCGCGGATGGCGAATTCGCGCAGGCCCCAGGGCTGCGAGACGGGCGGCTCGATCACCGTGACGCCGCGCTTCGCATAGGCCGCGTGCAGGCCGTCGATGTCCTTGCCCACGTGGATCACGATCTCGCCGCGCCAGGGCGGCGCCCCGCGGGTGTTGCACTGCCACAGCCGCAGGTAGACCGGGTCGCCGTAGCTGCGGTCGCCCTTCTTGACCCGTGCATAGCTCGGCGGTTCGCCGGCGATGAAGTCGATCTCGAAGCCCAGCACGTCGCGGAACCAGCGCGCGGCGCGCGCGGCGTCGGACACCGGCAGCACCGGCTGCACGCCGTGGAATTCATGCAGGGTGCCGAGATCGGGGGCGTCGGCCACGCCGGTGCTGGCGGCCATCAGTCGGATTCGCGCCGCAGCGCCGCGACGCGCTCTGCAATGACATCGACGTCGAGCGCGTCTTCCGCATGCGCGAGGTAGGTTTCCAGGTCGCGCACGGCGGCTGCGGTGTTGCCCTGCTCGGCATGCGCGATGCCGCGGTCGCGGTACTCGCCCCAGGCGTTGGGCAGCAGTGCGATCAGGCGGTCCTGCACGGCGATGGCGCGCTGCCAGTCTTCCTGCGCGCGGTGCACTTCCTTCAGGTTGCGCAGCATGCGCCCGATGATCTCGCGCGAACTGGCGGGCTGCAGGTACAGGCCCAGCGGCACGTCGAAATCGCCGACCAGCCCGTTGCTGCGCTTGTAGGGTTCGAGCCGCTCGCCGAGTTCTTCGCGCGAGAGCGACTTGCCGGTGAAGGGGTCGATCACCACCTGCCCCTTCGGCAGCGTGACCTTGAGCATGAAGTGGCCCGGAAAGCCGATGCCGCGCGCCTGCAGGCCCAGCCCCTGCGCAAGCTCCATCCACAGCACCGCGAGCGAAATGGGAATGCCGCGGCGCGTGCGCAGCACGGCGTTCAGGTAGCTGTTGTCGGGGTCGTAGTAGTCGTTGACGTTGCCGCCGAAGTTCAGGTCGTTGAAGAAGAACTGGTTGAGCGCGCGCAGCCGCGCGAGCGGTGCGGCATCGGCCGGCAGCCGGCGCTTCAGGCGCGCGAGCAGTTGGTCGACGTCGCCCAGCACCTGCTGCACGTCGAGGTCGGGGTATTCGTCCTGTGCGAGGCTGGCGGCCGCCTCCAGCAGCGGAAAGTGCTCGTCGCTCTGCACCAGCGATTCGAAATACGCCAGGGCCGTGGGAACCTGAAAGCTGAACGTCATGTGTCTTTGTAGAGGAGCATTCGGGGAGCGTCAAGGCGGTGTTTTCAGCTTGCGCAAGCCGAAAAACCGCCCGTTGGGTAAAGCCGCGCCAGGCGCCCTCTTACCGGCGCATGAAACTGCGAAGCCGCACGCCCAGCGCCGTGAGCACCGCGAAATACAGCAGCGCCGCGCCGGCGATCAGCGCGGCCAGCAGGCCGATGCGCAGCAAGCGCTGCTCGCGCAGGCCGATCCAGTCGAAGTGGCGCGAACCCCAGGCCAGCAGGGCCGCCAGCACCAGCATGCCCGCCAGCACCTGCAGCGCGAACCTGCCCCAGCCGGGTTCGGGCTTGTAGCTGCCGCGGCGGATCAGGCCGACCAGCAGCCAGATCGCATTGACCAGCGCGCCGATGGCAATCGTCAGCGTGAGCGCCGCATGCTGCAGCACCGGCACCAGGAAGACATTGAGGACCTGGGTCAGCACCAGCACGCCCACGGCGATCAGCATGGGCGTGCGCGTGTCCTGCCTGGCGTAGTAGCCGGGCGCGAGCACCTTGATGGCCACCAGCCCGACCAGCCCGACGCCGTAGCCCATCAGCGCCACGGTGGTGCGCTGCACGTCCTCGCCCTGGTAGGCGCCGTTGTGGAACAGCACGGCCACCAGCGGCTTCGCAAAGAGCAGCAGAGCGACGGCGCACGGCGCCGACAGCAGCACCACCAGCCGCAGGCCCAGGTCGAGCAGCGACGAGTAGCGCGCATCGTCCTTGGCCGCGCGGGCGCCGGCCAGCTGCGGCATCAGCACCACGCCCAGCGCCACGCCGAGCATCGCGGTCGGGAATTCCATCAGGCGGTCGGCGTTGCCGATCCAGGTCACGCTGCCGACCGCAAGGTGCGAGGCGATCTGCGTGTTGATGAGCAGCGAGATCTGCGCCACGCTCACGCCCAGCAGGGCGGGCAGCATCAGCTTCAGCACCTGGCGCGTGGCGGGGTCGCGCCAGGCGTCGCCCAGCGCCTTGAAACCCGTGCCGATGCGCGGCATGAGGCCCAGCGCGCGCAGCGCCGGAACCTGGATGGCCAGCTGCAGCACGCCGCCGACCAGCACGCCCACGCACTGGGCATAGATCGGCTCGATGCCGTAGCGGCGGAACAGCGGCGCCCCGACCACGATCGCCAGGATCAGCGCGATGTTGAGCAGCACCGGCGAGGCGGCCGGCACCGCGAACTTGCGCCAGGTGTTCAGGATGCCGCCCGCCAGCGCCACCAGCGACATGAAGCCGATGTAGGGAAACATCCAGCGCGTCATGACCACGGCCGCGTCGAAGCCCGCCAGCCCGCTGGCCATGGCCCACACCAGCAGCGGCGCGCCAGCCACGCCGGCCACGCAAACCACCACCAGCGCCCAGGTCAGCAGCGTGGCGACGTGGTCGATCAGCGCCTTGGCGCCCTCCTGGCCGGCCTCGGTCTTGCGCGCCGCGAGCACCGGCACGAAGGCCTGGCTGAAGGCGCCTTCGCCGAAAACCCGCCGGAACAGGTTGGGAATGCGAAAGGCGACGTTGAACGCGTCGGTCAGCGCGCTGACGCCGAACACCGAGGCAAAAAGCACGTCGCGCACGAGGCCCGTGATCCGCGAAGCGAGCGTCAGCAGGGATACGGTGGAAGCGGATTTGAACAGGGACACGGGGCGAGTGTAGGGCCCGCCAAGCCCCGATTCGGCGAAAAAGGCAACCCGGCCTATAATGGAGGGCTTTGCTGCATCATCCTCAGACACCTAAGGAACCAAACCATGGCATCCGCCAAGCCCAAGAAAAAGAACCCGCGCCTCGCCTCCGGCCGTAAGCGCGTCCGCCAGGACACCAAGCTCAACGCTGCGAACACCTCGCTGCGCTCCAAATACCGCACCGCCGTGAAGAATGTCGAAAAGGCCGTCCTGGCCGGCGACAAGACCAAGGCAAGCGAACTCTTCGCGAAGGCCCAGAGCATCGTCGACACCGTCGCCGACAAGGGCATCTTCCACAAGAACAAGGCTGCTCGCGACAAGAGCCGCCTGTCGGCGAAGGTCAAGGCCCTCGCCCTCGCGCCTGAAAAGGCCGCCGCCTGACACCTGTCAGGCAAGCCCGGACCGGAATCCTCCGGTCCGCCGTTTGATCGGGGTGCGCTGCAGCAAAGTGTAAAAAACCGCCTTCGGGCGGTTTTTTCATGTCCGATCGCTTCCTTCCTGCCGGAGGAAGCCGCCCGCTCAGGCCTTGGGCGGCGCGTCCGGCACGTCGGGCACCAGGCAGGCCTCGGCCACCTGCAGGTCGTTGTCGCGCGCGAAGTTCACGCAGAAGTCCCAGGCCATGGGCTCGGCGTCGCGCAGTGCGCGGTTCACCACCACGCACTTGACCCCGTTGATGGTGGTCGGAATGCACCAGGGCGAATAGCTCAGGTGGCTGCCCGGATAGGCGCCGCCGGGGCGGAAGGAGCACATCACGCCGGCCAGCCGCTCGGCCCAGTCGCTGGGGCGGAAAGTCCGGCCATCGTGGGTGATGCCCTGGATGAAGATTTCTTTGGCAGTGGGGGAAATCATCGTTGAATGAGGCGCCCGCAGCAGGTGCTGCGGTGCAACAAGCGATTCTATCCGGGCGCCTTTCGCCTCCCGGGAAGCGGGCATTGCTGTAATGCGGAATCCTCAACGAAGCCGTCAAAGCGCACGCCTAGAATCCGCGGTTCCCTATCTGGAGAACCGAATGAGCGCTACCGCCCAGCCCACCTCGCCCCACGTCATGAACACCTACGGTCGCCTGCCGATCGCGCTGTCGCACGGCCAGG
This sequence comes from Variovorax sp. V116, assembly GCF_041154435.1. Taxonomy (NCBI): domain Bacteria; kingdom Pseudomonadati; phylum Pseudomonadota; class Betaproteobacteria; order Burkholderiales; family Comamonadaceae; genus Variovorax; species Variovorax sp. V116. The sequence continues at coordinate 1,601,804 of NZ_AP028661.1, read as the reverse complement.
GCTGCCGAGTCTGGGACACCGCGGGCAAGGCCTACCTCGACGGCCTCGGCGGCATTGCCGTGAATACGCTGGGCCACAACCACCCCGAGCTGGTGCCCGCGCTGCAGGACCAGATCAGCAAGCTGATCCACAGCTCCAACTACTACCACGTGCCCGGCCAGGAACAGCTGGCCGCCAAGCTGACCGAGCTGTCGGGCCTGACCAACGCCTTCTTCTGCTGCACCGGCCTGGAAGCCAACGAGGCGGCCCTGAAGCTCGCGCGCAAGTTCGGCCATGACAAGGGCATCGAGCGGCCCGAGATCGTGGTGTACGAAGCCGCTTTCCACGGCCGCAGCATCGCCACGCTGTCGGCCACCGGCAACCCGAAGGTGCAGGCCGGCTTCGGCCCGCTGGTCGAGGGCTTCATCCGCGTGCCGCTGAACGACATCGAGGCCCTGAAGAAAGCCACCGAAGGCAACCCCAACGTGGTCGCCGTGTTCTTCGAGACCATCCAGGGCGAAGGCGGCATCAACCCGATGCGCTGGGAATACCTCAAGCAGGTGCGCGCCCTGTGCGACCAGCGCGACTGGCTCATGATGATCGACGAAGTGCAATGCGGCATGGGCCGCACCGGCAAGTGGTTCGCGCACCAGTGGGCCGGCATCAAGCCCGACGTGATGCCGCTGGCCAAGGGCCTGGGCTCGGGCGTGCCGATCGGCGCCGTGGTGGCCGGCCCCAAGGCCGCCCACATCTTCGGCCCCGGCAACCATGGCACCACCTTCGGCGGCAATCCGCTTGCGATGCGCGCCGGCATCGAGACCATCCGCATCATGGAAGAGCACAAGCTGCTCGAGAACGCCGCCACCGTGGGCGAGCACCTGAAGGCCGCGCTCGAACGCGAGATCGGCGGCCTGGCCGGCGTGAGGGAAATCCGCGGCCAGGGCCTGATGCTGGGCATCGAGCTCGACCGGCCCTGCGGCGTCATCCTGAACCGCGCCTGCGACGCCGGCCTGCTGCTGAGCGTGACGGCCGACAAGGTGATCCGCCTGGTGCCGCCGCTCATCCTGAGCATTGCCGAGGCCGACGAGATCGTCGCGATCCTCGCGCCCATCGTCAAAACATTCCTGTCGGAGCCCGCAGCGCAATGACGACCGCCACCACGCCCAACGCCATCCGCCACTACCTGCAGTTCTCGGACTTCACGGCCGACGAATACGCCTATCTTTTCGATCGCATGGCGATCATCAAGAAGAAGTTCAAGACCTACGAGAAGCACCAGCCCCTGACCGACCGCACGCTGGCCATGATCTTCGAGAAGGCCAGCACGCGCACCCGCGTGAGCTTCGAGGCGGGCATGTACCAGCTCGGCGGCAGCGTGGTGCACCTGACCACCGGCGACAGCCAGCTCGGCCGCGCCGAGCCCATCGAGGACAGCGCCAAGGTCATCAGCCGCATGGTCGACCTGGTGATGATCCGCACCTACGAGCAGACCAAGATCGACACCTTCGCCGCGCACTCGCGCGTACCTGTCATCAACGGCCTGACCAACGAATTCCACCCCTGCCAGATCCTCGCGGACATCTTCACCTACATCGAGCACCGCGGCTCCATCCAGGGCAAGACGGTGGCCTGGGTCGGCGACGGCAACAACATGGCCAACACCTGGCTGCAGGCCAGCGAGATCCTCGGCTTCAAGGTGCACGTGAGCACGCCCAGCGGCTACGAGGTCGACCAGTCGGTGGCGGGCCTGCGCTCGGCCGACAGCTACCAGGTCTTCAAGGACCCGATGGAAGCCTGCCGCGGCGCCGACCTGGTGACCACCGACGTCTGGACCAGCATGGGCTACGAGTCCGAGAACGAGGCGCGCCGCAAGGCCTTTGCCGACTGGTGCGTCGACGAGGACATGATGCGCATCGCCCAGCCCGACTCGCTCTTCATGCACTGCCTGCCGGCTCACCGCGGCGAGGAGGTGCAGGCCGAGGTCATCGACGGTCCGCAGTCGGTGGTGTGGGACGAGGCCGAGAACCGGCTCCATGCGCAGAAGGCGCTGATGGAGTTTCTGCTGCTGGGGCGGCTCTGAGCTCCTGACCGAAGGCGCAGCCGCGTGTCCCATTGCCAGCAATGTGGCGCCTGCTGCGCCAGCTACCGCGTCGACTTCAGCATCCATGAACTCGACGACAACGGCGGCAGGGTGCCCTCCGGCCTTGCGGTCGATGTGAACGGCGCCCTCTGCCGCATGCGCGGCACCGACCACACGCCGCCGCGCTGCGCCGCGCTCACCGGCAAGATCGGCCAGGCCGTGGCCTGCGGCATCTACGAATGGCGCCCCAACCCCTGCCATGAGCTGCAGGCCGGCAGCGGCGCCTGCGAGCGGGCCCGCGCGCGCCATGGGCTGCCGGGGCTGCCTTCCTGAGCCGGTCGATCATCTCGTCACGCCGTGTGTTGGAAATAACCGACACCACGACCCCCCGCCCGGCGCTAACTTTGCGCCATGCGTTCCCTGCAACCCCAACTCCGCCTCTGGGACATCTCGCCGCCCGTGCATGAAGGCGCGCCGGTGTTCCCCGGCGACACGCCCTACCAGCAGCGCTGGGCCGCGACCATTTCGCCCGACTGCCCGGTCAACGTCAGCGAGATCAAGCTTTCACCGCATGTCGGCGCGCATGCCGACGCGCCGCTGCACTACGACGCCGAAGGCCGGGCCATCGGCCTCGTCGACCTTGCGCCCTTCCTCGGCCCGTGCCGGGTGATCCACGCCATTGCCAAGGGGCCGCTGATCGAGTGGGAGCACATCGCGCACGCCGTCACGAGCCAGATGCCGCAGCGCGTGCTCGTGCGCACCTATGCCGCGATGCCCGTCGAGCATTGGGACCCGCAGCTCGCGGCCTATGCGCCCGCCACCGTCGAGCGGCTCGCGGCCATGGGCGTGAAGCTCATCGGCATCGACACCGCGAGCATCGACCCGGCCGACAGCAAGACGCTGGAAAGCCACCAACGCATCCGCCGCCTCGACCTGCGCGTGCTCGAGAACCTCGTGCTCGACGACGTGCCTGAAGGCGACTACGAACTCATCGCGCTGCCGCTCAAGCTGGTCAGCGCCGATGCCTCCCCGGTTCGCGCCGTGCTGCGCGAATTTCCCCGCTGAAAACCTCCACCATGACAACCCTCGAAGACTGCCGCGCGCTCGACGCGCAAGACCCGCTGCGCGCCCTGCGCGACCAATTCATCATTCCCGAGGGCGTGCTCTACCTCGACGGCAACTCGCTCGGCGTGCTGCCAAAGGCCGCGCCCGCACGCATCGCCGAGGTGGTGGCCAAGGAATGGGGCGAAGGCCTGATCCGCTCGTGGAACACCGCGAGCTGGTTCGACCTGCCACAGCGCCTGGGCGACAAGGTGGCACGGCTGATCGGCGCCGCGCCCGGCGAAGTGGTGTGCACCGACAGCACCTCGGTCAATCTCTACAAGGTGCTGTTCGCGGCGCTCTCGCAGCAGAAGGACAGGGGGCGCAAGCTGGTGGTCAGCGAGCGCAGCAACTTCCCGACCGACCTCTACATTGCCGAGTCGCTGTGCCGCGAGCGCGGCTTCACGCTCAAGCTGATCGAGGCGGGCGAGCTGCAAGGCCCGGATTCGGTGCTGACCGATGAAGTGGCCGTGCTGATGCTCACGCACGTGAACTACCGCACCGGCGCCATGCACGACATGAAGGCCGTCACCGCCGCCGCGCATGCCGCCGGCGCGCTCACGGTGTGGGACCTGGCGCACAGCGCGGGCGCCGTGCCCGTGGCGCTCAATGAAAGCAATGCCGACTACGCGATCGGCTGCGGCTACAAGTACCTGAACGGCGGCCCCGGCGCGCCGGCCTTCGCCTGGGTGCACACGCGGCACGCGGGCAAGTTCGAGCAGCCGCTGTCGGGCTGGTGGGGCCATGCCGCGCCCTTCGAGTTCACGCCGCACTATCGCCCCGCGCCGGGCGTGGGCCGCTATCTCTGCGGCACGCAGCCGGTCATCGCGCTGGCGGGGCTGGAGTGCGGCCTGGACACCGTGCTCGCGGCCGAATCCTTCAACGGCGCGAATGGCGCCATGGCCGCGCTGCGCGCCAAGTCGCTCGCGCTCACCGATCTCTTCATCCAGCTGGTCGAAGAACGCTGCGCCGGACAAGGCCTCTCGCTCGTCACGCCGCGCGAGCATGCGCGCCGCGGCTCGCAGGTGTGCCTGAGCCGCGACGAAGGCGCCTACGCCATCGTGCAGGCGCTGATCGCGCGCGGCGTGATCGGCGACTACCGCGCCGGCGATTCGCAGATGCCCGACATCCTCCGCTTCGGCTTCACGCCGCTGTACCTCGGCTTCGAGGACGTGTGGAACTCGGTCGAGCACCTGGTGCAGGTGCTCGAGACGGGCGAGTGGCGGCGCGCCGAATTCAACCGCAAGAACGCAGTGACATGAGCACCGACCAGAACCCCGAGAAGATCGTCCACGAGGAAATGGCGCAGCTGGATTTCAGCGCGTCGATGAGCTATGGCGACTACCTGCACCTGGACGAGATCCTCAACGCGCAGCATCCGCTGTCGCCCGCGCACGACGAGATGCTGTTCATCGTGCAGCACCAGACCAGCGAGCTCTGGATGAAGCTGATGCTGCACGAACTGCGCGCCGCCACCACCTGCATCGCAGGGGAGAAGCTGGCCGACGCCTTCAAGATGCTCGCGCGCGTGAGCCGCATCATGGAACAGTTGGTGAGCGCATGGACCGTGCTCTCGACCATGACGCCGCCCGAGTACACGGCAATGCGGCCCTACCTCGCCAACTCCAGCGGCTTCCAGAGCGCGCAGTACCGCTGCATCGAGTTCGCGCTCGGCAACAAGAACGCCGCCATGCTCAAGCCGCATGCGCACCGGCCCGACCTGCTCGCTCAGGTGGATGCGGCCTACCGCTCGCCGTCGCTCTACGACGAGTCGCTGAAGCTGCTCGCACGGCATGGCCTGCCGGTGCCCGCCGATCACCTGGAGCGCGACTGGACCCAGCCCTACCAGGCCAGCGACGGCGTGGAAGCAGCCTGGCTCACGGTGTACCGCAACCCGCACGACCATTGGGACCTGTACCAGCTCGGCGAAAAGCTCACCGACCTCGAAGACGCCTTCCGCCTCTGGCGCTTTCGCCACGTGACCACAGTGGAGCGCGTGATCGGCTTCAAGCGCGGCACGGGCGGAACCGGCGGCGTGAGCTACCTGCGCAAGATGCTCGACGTGGTGCTGTTCCCCGAAATCTGGAAGCTGCGCACCGATCTGTAAGCTATCGCTTGCCCCGCTTGCCCCATCCGCCCGAAGCGCTACATTCGTTGGCAACAACAACGGAGGCACTGCCATGAACGATGTCCAGTTCTCGCTCGAAGAGCTTGCGACCTTGCGCGAGCATGGCGTGGTCCTGTTCGCAGACCGCGTGATCTTCGAGGCCCAGCCGCCCATGCCGGCGCAGCGGATCGCCGCCATCGAGGCGCTGTGCGCCGGCCCGCTTCCCGAGGCGCTGGCTGCGCTGTGGCGGCAGACGGCGGGCGGCCGGCTCGACTACGACCTGTCGCTGCCGATGAGCGGCAATGTGGAATCCATCAGCTGGTCGGAACTGTTCTGGGACGGCAGCGACGGCTACCGCGACCTGCAGGGCTGGATCGAACATGAGCAAGAGCTGGCCGAAGAAGCCGCCAAGGAAGAAGGCCGCGCCTGGAGCGGCAAGCTCACGCACCTGCCCTTCGGCGGCTTCGAATACCTCGACCGCGTCTATGCGGTGGTCGAGCCCGGCCCCGAGCACGGCCGCATCGTCGCATGGAAGCACGGGCTGCCGCCCGCCTGGACGCATGCGCTGCACGAAGACAGCGTGAGCGCCATCGCGCCCGACCTGCGCGGCGCCTTCGCGGCCCTGCACCTGGACGAGGATCCGCTGGCGCCCACGGGCGACTATTTCTCGGGCCAGGACCTGTTGCAGTACCTCGACGACCGGCACCAGGACCATGGGCTGGACCTCGACCTGATGGACAAGCTGGTGGCCTTCTATTGCCGCGCCGTGGTCGACTGGCGCACGCCGCTGGCGGACGGCACGCTGCGCCGGCTGCCGGCCATTGCGCGTGCCGCGCTGCACCACGCCATCGGCACCGACGACGCGGATCTGGTGGCCCAACTCGCGGCCGCCGGCGTGAGCTTCGACGGCCCGCAGCAGGGCAGCGCGCTGGCCACCGACGTGGCCATTGGCCAGGGCGCCTTCGCCGCGGCCATGGCGCTGGTGCGCGCGGGCGCGCCGGTGGCGCGCGATGCGCTGGGCCATGTCGACGGCCAGATCTCGCCCGAGCTCACGGGCGCGCTGCTTGCCAACGGGGCGGAGCCCAGCGTGGCGGCCATCGTCAAATGCGCGGCCTGTGGTGCGCCCGCCAGCGCGCACCTGGTCGCCGATGCATGTGCAGAGGCCGGCATCGACGTGCCGCCCGCCTTCGTGGTCGAACGCGATGCGACGCTGGCCGAACTCGAAGCCACGCTGCTCGAGGTCCGGGAAGGCACGCATGGCCACTACCTGGGTGCCGAGGGCCTGGCCGAACGCATCGAGCACCTGCAGACCTTCAGGCTCTGAGGGTGCGCGGCGCGGCTGCACTCAGCCGCCGTACAGCCAGGGCTGGTCCAGCAGCCGTGCGCCCAGCGCGCGCATTGCCAGGTCGCGGCCGATGCGCACCGCACCGGCTGCATGGAAGATCTGGCCGTTGCGCCGGGCCTTGGCCTGCACGAGCGCGTTGCGCTGCCAGCGCGCCTCGGCATAGCGCGCGAAGGCGGCCGGCACGTCGGCCGCACTGCCTTGGCCCAGCGCCTCGGCCAGCGCCACCGAATCCTCGATGGCCATGCCGGCGCCCTGCGCCAGGTAGGGGACCATCGGATGCGCGGCATCGCCCACCAGCGCCACGCGCTCGTGGGCCATCTCGGCCGCAGAGGCCAGCGGCGGCCGGTCGCTGAGCGTCCAGGCGCGCCAGCCGGGCATGGCTTCGAGCAAGGCCTGCAAGGCGCGCCCACTCCGGCCCGTGGCCTTTTGCAGTGCGGCGAGGCTGCTGGCCTGGTCCCAGTCGCGCGCATCGCCGGCCGGCGCCGACTCCGCGATCACCACCACGTTGAGCCAGGCGCCACCGCGCACCGGGTACGCCACCGCATGCAGCTGCGGGCCAAGCCACACGTCGATCCGGCCGCGGCGCAGGACCTGCGGCAGCGCGGCCTGCTCGGCCATCGCGCGCCAGGCCGTGTGGCCGGTGGCGCGCGGCGGCTCGGCTGCGGACGGCACGTCGAGGCGTTGCCGCGCCAAGCTCCAGAGCCCGTCGGCGCCAATCAGCGCCTCGCCTTCCCAGGCCCGCGCGCCGCTGCTCGAGATGCACACGAGATCGTCGCTGGTCTCGACCTGCGCAATGCGCGCGTCGGTCACCAGGGTGCCCCTGCCGCGGGCGCGCACCGCTTCGAGCAGCAGCGCATGCAGATCGGCGCGGTGCACGCAGAGATAAGGAGCGCCGTAGCGCTCGCGCATCGCATCGCCCAGCGGCAGGCGGGCCAGTTCGGCGCCGCTGCCCGCGCTCTGCACCACGAGGGCATCGGGCCGCGCGGCGATGGCCTCCAGGCCTTGGGCCAGGCCCAGCAGCGCGAGGCGCCGCGTGACGTTGGGCCCCATCTGGATGCCGGCGCCGATCTCGGCGAACGCGGGCGCCTGCTCGAAGACATCGGCGCGGTGGCCGCCGCGGGACAGTGCCAGCGCAGCAGAAAGCCCCCCGATGCCGCCCCCGACGACGAGGATGTGCGTGGGCATCGGCCTCAGCGGCTGTGCGTGGACAGCGGGCCCTGGCCGGCTTTGTCGGATTCGGGTGGGTTGGCGGGCGTCTTGGGTCCGCAGCTGCCGCAGCTGTCGCAGGAGCCGCAGCCCGAGCTCTTGGCAAGCGAGGCCGCCAGCTGATCGGCGCGCTGCTGGTCGACCAGTCCGGCGCGGTGCGTGCCGGCCGCGAGCTTGTGCGCGGCACTGCGCCGCCAGCCCGCGGGCATCCAGCGCCAGACCGCATAGAACGCGGCGGCCGCGACGATCAATCCGACGATCAATTGCTGTGTCATGTCCGTTTACTCCAACGCGCGTTCGAGACTAACCCAGAAACATCGCTCAAGCCTTGCGGCAGGTCATCCCGCGCCCAGCGCCAGCGCCACGTGGTAGGTGATGAAGCACGCCAGGTAGGCCAGTGCGAACAGGTAGCCGGCCATGATCCAGACGTACTTCCATGATCCGGTTTCGCGCTTGACCGCCGCGAGCGTGGAAATGCACTGCGGCGCAAACACATACCAGACCAGCAGCGACAGCGCCGTTGCGAGCGACCAGCTGCCTGCGATCAGCGGCTCGAGCTGGCCGGCCACGTCGTCGCCGCTGGCCGAGAGCGCATACACCGTGCCGAGCGCGCCCACCGCCACTTCGCGCGCCGCCATGCCCGGCACCAGCGCGATGGAGATCTGCCAGTTGAAGCCGATGGGCGCAAAGATGTGCTCCAGGCCGCGGCCGATCATGCCCGCCAGGCTGTACTGGATGGCCGGGCCCGTGGCGCCTTCGGGCGGCGACGGAAAGGTCGACAGGAACCACAGCAGGATCGTGAGCGTGAGAATGATCGTGCCCACGCGCTGGATGAAGATCCACGCCCGCTCGTAGAGCCCGAGCGCCAGGTTGCGCAGGTTGGGCCAGCGGTAGGCCGGCAGCTCCATCATCAGCGGCGAGTGCTGCTTGCTGTCGCGGAAGCGCTTCATCACCCAGGCCACCGCCATGGCCGACACGATGCCGAAGACATACAGCGCGAACAGCACCACGCCCTGCAGGTTGAAGACGCCGCCCACGGTGCGCGCCGGAATGAAGGCCGCGATCAGCAGCGCATAGACCGGCAGGCGCGCCGAACAGGTCATGAGCGGCGCGATCATGATGGTGGTGATGCGGTCGCGCCAGTTGCTGATGGTGCGCGTGGCCATCACGCCGGGAATGGCGCAGGCAAAGCTCGACAGCAGCGGAATGAAGGAGCGGCCCGACAGGCCCACGGTGCCCATCACGCGGTCCAGCAGGAAGGCCGCGCGCGGCAGGTAGCCCGAGTCTTCCAGCGCCAGGATGAAAAGGAACAGGATCAGGATCTGCGGCAGGAACACGATCACGCCGCCCACGCCGGCAATCACGCCGTCCACCAGCAGGCTCTGCAGCATGCCTTCGGGCATGTGGGCCTTCAGCAGGTTGCCCAGGCCTTCGGTGCCGGCCTTGATGGCGTCCATGGGCACGTTGGCCCAGCTGAACACGGCCTGGAACATCAGGAACATCGTGACCGCGAGCACCAGCAGGCCCCACACCGGGTGCATCACCACGCGGTCGATGCGGTCGCTGGCGGCCAGGCTGCCGACCGGCTCATGCACGGCCAGGCCGAGGATGCGGCGCACTTCGCGCTGCGTGGCCAGCACGTCGTCCAGCCCCGGCGGCTGCCAGGGCAGCGGCGCCGCGGCGGCCACCGGCGCATCGAGGGCTTCGAGCAGGCCCTGCGCGCCGCCCGACTGCACGCCCACGGTCTCGATGACCGGCACGCCCAGTTCGCGCGACAGCACGGCCGTGTCGACCGCAATGCCCTGCTTCCTGGCCATGTCGGTCATGTTGAGCGCCACCACCATCGGCAGACCCAGGCGCTTGGCCTCGAGCACGAGCCGCAGGTTGAGCCGCAGGTTGGTGGCGTCGGTCACGCACACCAGCAGGTCGGGCAGGGGCTCGCTGCTCTTGCCGGTAACCACGTCGCGCGTCACGGCCTCGTCCACGCTGAGCGCGTTGAGGCTGTAGGCGCCCGGCAGGTCGAGCACGAACACGCGCCGGCCCGACGCGGTGCGCAGCGACCCTTCCTTGCGCTCGACCGTCACGCCGGCATAGTTGGCCACCTTCTGGCGGCTGCCGGTGAGCAGGTTGAACAGCGCCGTCTTGCCGCAGTTCGGATTGCCCAACAGCGCGATGCGCGCGGGCTGCGCCGTGGCCGCAAGGCGCCCCGGTCCCTGGATGACGGCCTCAACCATGGCTTGCGCCCTCCGCCAGGCCCGGCGCCACGTGGATCAATGCGGCCTCATGGCGCCGCAATGCGAAGGTGGTGTGGCCCAGCCGCACCGCCAGCGGCTCGCGCCCCGGCAGGCCGCGGGCGACGATGCGCACGGCCTCGCCCGGCACGAAGCCGATCTCGGTCAGGCGCAGCACGAGCTCGCGGTCGTCCGCGCCCTCGGGCCGCGCCACGTCGAGCACGGTGGCCCACTGGTTGTCGGGAAGCTGGTCGAGCCGCAGGCCGGAAGATGCCGGCGCGGCCCCGAAATGGTTGGTTTGCACGGTAAGAAAGTGCGCCGGATTCCAGGCGCGCCAATGGAGCAAAAGCTAGATGCTATCAATTCTCAATCGCAGAAACCTGACCAAGGCCCTTTGACCTCGCGGGCCGGGTTCTTTTTTTGGGGTTTGCGGCCGCCCCGGGGCGCATTCAGCCCAGTTCGAGGATGCGCGCCGACACGGCATCGCCATCGACAATGAGCTCGGCCACCGCAATTGGCAATTTGAATCGACGCGGCCCGGCGCTGCCCGGATTGACGTAGAGCACGCCGGCGCGCTCCTCGATCTTCGGCTTGTGGGAGTGGCCGGAGACCACCACGCGGACGCCGGCGGGGGCGGCGGCGAGCTGCGACAGGTCGTGCACCGCATGCACGATCACGCCGCCCACCTGCAGCAAGGCCGTTTCCGGAATGCGGCCGGCCCACGGCTCGCGGTCGTTGTTGCCCCGCACCACCGTCAGCGGCGCGATGGCGGCAAGCGCCTCGAGGATGCCCGCATCGCCGATGTCCCCGCCATGCACGATGAAGTCGCTGCCCTGCAGCGCCGCCACGGCCTCCGGGCGCAGCAGGCCGTGGGTGTCGGAGATGAGGCCGACGCGGGTCAAGCCGCGAGCAGCTGCCTGAGCACGAAGGGCAGGATGCCGCCGTGCTTGTAGTAGTCGACCTCGATCGGCGTGTCGATGCGCAGGCGCACCGTCACCTCCTGGTGGCTGCCGTCGGCGCGGTGCACCACGAGCTTCACGTCCATCTGCGGCTTGAGCTCGCCGCCGATCACCACGTCGATCTGCTCGTCGCCCGTGAGGCCCAGCGTCTGCCATGAATCGGCGCCGCGGAACTGCAGCGGCAGCACGCCCATGCCGACGAGGTTGGCGCGGTGGATGCGCTCGAAGCTGCGCGCCACCACGGCCTTGATGCCCAAGAGCTGCGTGCCCTTGGCGGCCCAGTCGCGCGAGGAGCCGGTGCCGTATTCCTCGCCGCCGAAGACCACCGTCGGCACGCCCTGCTCCATGTACTTCATGGCGGCGTCATAGATGAACATCTTCTGGTTGCCCGGCTGGAACAGCGTGACGCCGCCCTCTTCCTGCGTGCCGTTGACGTCGGGCGGAATCATCAGGTTCTTGATGCGCACGTTGGCGAAGGTGCCTCGCATCATCACGTCGTGGTTGCCGCGCCGCGAGCCGTAGCTGTTGAAGTCGGCCTTGGCCACGCCGTGCGCCTTGAGCCAGATGCCCGCGGGCGAGCTTTCCTTGATGGAGCCGGCCGGCGAGATGTGGTCGGTGGTGATCGAGTCGCCGAACAGCGCCATGATCCGCGCCCCCTTGAAGCCCGCGTCCGAGGCGTGCGGCTCCATCTTGAAGCCCTCGAAGAACGGCGGCTCGGCAATGTAGGTGGAGGAAGGCCAGTCGTAGACCTGGCCCGTCGTGCCCTTGATGCTGCTCCAGAACTTGCCCGGGTCGGTCTTGACCTTGTCGTAGTTCGCGCGGAACGACTTGGCGTTCATCGCATGGCGCAGGTTCTGGTCGATTTCCTTCGGGCTCGGCCAGATGTCGCCCAGGTACACGTCCTTGCCGTTCTTGCCCTTGCCCACGGGCTCGGTCATCAGGTCGACCATCACGTTGCCCGCGATCGCGAAGGCCACCACCAGCGGCGGCGAGGCCAGGAAGTTGGCCTTCAGGTTCGGATGGATGCGCGCCTCGAAGTTGCGGTTGCCCGAGAGCACGGCTGCGCCGACCAGGTCGTTCTTGACGATGGCGTCGTTGATCTCGGGCGTGAGGTCGCCCGCGTTGCCGATGCAGGTGGTGCAGCCGTAGCCCGCCAGGTAGAAGCCCAGCTTCTCGAGGTACGGCAGGAGGCCCGCCTTCTCGAGGTATTCGGTGACGATGCGCGAACCGGGCGCAAGCGAGGTCTTGACGTGCGGCTTGACCGTGAGGCCCGCCTCCACCGCCTTCTTGGCCAAGAGGCCGGCCGCGAGCATCACGCTCGGGTTGGAAGTGTTGGTGCACGAGGTGATGGCCGCGATCAGCACGTCGCCGTTGCCGATGCTCACGCCGCCCTTGGGCGCCGGAGGCGCCGTGGCGCTCACATGGGCCGCTGCCTTGGTCGAGCGGTTGTCCACCATCTCGACCATGTCGCGCGGCGCGCCCGGCGGCGGCGGCGCGGCCTCCTCGTCGCCGCCCTGGCCGTTCACGGCGAGCGGATAGCGCAGCTTGAGCCGCTCGGCCGGCTGGTTGAAGCCGTTGGCGTCGTTGGGCTTGCTGAAGAGCTCGGCGAACTTGGTCGACAGGTGGCCCAGGTCGATGCGGTCCTGCGGCCGCTTCGGACCCGCCAGGCTCGGCGACACGGTGCCCAGGTCGAGCTTGACGATCTTGGTGTAGTCGATGTCGCCGGGCGCCGGCATGCCGAACAGGCCCTGCGCCTTGTAGTAGGCCTCGAAGCGCTCGACCTCCTCCCTGGTGCGGCCGGTGCCCTCGAAGTAGGCCACGGTCATTTCGTCGACCGGGAAGAAGCCCATGGTGGCGCCGTACTCGGGCGCCATGTTGCCGATGGTGGCGCGGTCGGGCACCGCGATGGACGCGGCGCCCGGGCCGAAGAATTCGACGAACTTGCCCACCACCTTCTCGGCCCGCAGGATGGCGGTGACGTACAGCACGAGGTCGGTGGCCGTGACGCCTTCGCGCAGCTTGCCGGTGAGCTCGAAGCCCACCACGTCGGGCGTCAGCATGTACACAGGCTGGCCCAGCATGGCGGCCTCGGCCTCGATGCCGCCCACGCCCCATCCGACCACGCCCACGCCGTTGATCATGGTGGTGTGGCTGTCGGTGCCCACCAGCGAGTCGGGGTAGTACACCGGCACCTCGGCGTTGTCGTTCGAGCTCTTGTAGACGCCGCGCGCAAAGTACTCGAGGTTGACCTGGTGCACGATGCCGAAGCCCGGCGGCACCACGCCGAAGGTATCGAAGGCCTGCATGCCCCACTTCATGAACTGGTAGCGCTCGTTGTTGCGCTGGAACTCGAGCTTCATGTTGAGGTCGAGCGCCTTGGGCGTGCCGTAGTAGTCGACCATCACCGAGTGGTCGACCACCAGGTCGACCGGCACCAGCGGCTCGATGGTCTTGGGCGACTTGCCGAGCTTGGCGGCCACGCTGCGCATGGCGGCCAGGTCGGCCAGCAGCGGCACGCCGGTGAAGTCCTGCAGCACCACGCGGGTGACGACGAACGGGATCTCGTCGATGCGGTCCGCATTGGGCGCCCAGCGGGCCAGCTCCTCGACATGCTTGGCCGAGACCTTCTTGCCGTCGCAGTTGCGCAGCACCGACTCGAGCACGATGCGGATCGACACCGGCAGCCGCTCGACGCTGGGATATTGCCTGGCCAGCTCCTTCAGCGACCAGTACTTGCCGGACTTGCCCGATGCGGTCTTGAAGGTCTTGAGGGTGGACGCAAAGGGGTGCGCCGGTGCTTTGGCCATTGAGGAACTCCTGATTGTTCGTGGAAGCTCTTCAAGGATAGCGGGGAACGATGTCAGCTGCTGTAGTCTGTATTCCAACCCGGTCCTCTGGCCTGCGGCGTTCCTCATCGCGAAAAATGCCGGGTGAAGGGGCGTTGCCGGCATCCCGCGCACTCAGGCCAGCGCCATGTCCGCGCCGCCTCGGGTGCGGCGCAGGCCGGTCCATTGCAGCTCGGCCAGCACCACCACGCACAGCGCCTGCGCCAGCACCCAGGCCGTGCCCAGCGCGGTCACCGCGAACGCGCCGCTCACCAGCAGCGCGATGCAGGCCACGGCCCAGCCGAAGTTGCCCGCCACCACAAGGCCGATCAGCGTGCGCGGCGGCGTGCGGCGGCTGGCCATCAAGGCCGCGGCGGCGGCATAGGCCAGCAGGAAGACACCGGTTCCCATGAGCAGCGGCGCCGGCAGGCCGGTCAGCCTGGCAAGCGCGCCGGTGAATACGACCTGCAGCGCACCGGTCGCGGCGCAGGAGGCGGCGTCGGCCCACATCACGTTGGGCAGGAAGCGGGGGGATGCAAAGACGGACATGCGGATCTCCTTCGGGTGGTACGCCGCAAGCCAGTCCTGCCGCGTTGGAGCCAATGATTCCGTTCGGCCTGCATCGCGTCGATGACCTGGGAGGTCATGGCGCGGCATCGGCACCGCGCCAGAATGCGGGCCATGAACACCACCCGCACCCACTCCACCGCTGCCGGCCAGCCCGGCGCGCGCGATCCGTTCGGCGCCCACCTGCGGCACTGGCGCACCCGCCGGCGGCTCAGCCAGCTCGACCTGGCCCAGGAAGCCGAGGTCTCGACCCGACACCTGAGCTATGTGGAGACGGGCCGCGCCGCGCCCAGCCGCGAGATGGTGCTGCGCCTGGCCGAGCGGCTCGACGTGCCGCTGCGCGAGCGCAATGCGCTGCTGGTGGCCGCGGGCTTCGCGCCGATGTACCGTCAGCGCTCGCTCGACGACCCGGCCATGGCCTCGGCCCGGCGCGCGGTGGACCTGGTGCTCAAGGGCCATGAGCCGTTCCCCGCCCTGGCCGTCGACCGGCACTGGAACCTGGTGGCGCACAACGCGCTGGTGCCGATGCTGATGGCGGGCGCCGCACCCGAGCTGGTGAAGGCGCCCATCAACGTGCTTCGCCTGAGCCTGCATCCCGAGGGCCTGGCTTCGCGCATCGCCAATCTCGCGCAGTGGCGCGCCCATCTGCTCGAACGGTTGCAGCAGCAGATTGCCGCCACCGGCGACACCGTGCTGCAGGCCCTGCACGACGAGCTCGAAGCCTATCCCACGCCCCAGGTGAGCCACGACACGCCCGCGGCCGACACGGAGCTTTCGGGCGTCGTGGTGCCCTTTCAGCTGGCCACGCCGAACGGCGTGCTGAGCTTCATCAGCACCACCACCATCTTCGGCACGCCGGTGGACGTCACTTTGCAGGAACTGGCGGTGGAGTCCTTCTTTCCGGCCGATGCGCAGACGGCCGCGGCGCTGGCTGCGCTGGCGGCGCAGCCGGCCGGTTGAGCGCCGCGCGCGCCTGCTGCTGCGCGGGGCCTTCGAAGTCGTCGACCTGGATCACCTTGTCGGCGGCCTTGAGGTAGGCCAGCGCCAGTCCCGGATCGGGCGCCGAGCCTGCGGCTTCCTCGAACGAGCGGGTGCGCCGCAGCGCCTTGTCGAGCATGGCCGCGGTGTCGCCGCCGAGCTGCTCGCCCAGTTCCATCGCATGCATCAGGTCGCGCAGGCCGCCGGCCGCGGGCTCGCTGAGGTCCGGCGCCAGCCGCTGGACGATGCGCGGATCGGTGCGCAGCAGTTCGGCCAGCGCCATCAGCTGCACGTCGCGCAGCGGCGCCAGGTGCGCGGTGCGGCGCAGCACCAGCGCGCCGATCACGCGCCGCCCGGCAGTCGGCAGGTTGGCATACAGGTCGCGCAGGATCTTCCCCGCCTCGTCCAGCTGCAGCCGGATCGCGGCCTGGGCAAAGGGCAGCAATTCGGGCGCCGCATCGACCCGGTAGCGCCATACGCTCGCGCTGGCCAGGTACAGGTGCGCGAGCACGTCGCCCAGCCGCGCCGACAGCAGCTCCATGCGCTTGAGCCTGCCCCCGAGCAGGCCCATGGCCAGGTCGGCGGTGAGCGCGTACTTGGCGCTCATGCGCGCGATCAGCCGCGCCTCGCGCGCCAGCGCCTCGGGCGGTTCGCCCACTACCGGCGCGCCGAACAGGCTGTGCCACAGATTGGCAGCCACGTGCCTGCCGTGCGCGACGAGCGCCCGGCCCAGCGCCTTCTCGTCGCGCGCCTGCACGGCCGCCATTTCGGCCAGCACATGCGGATGGCAGCGGATCGCGCCCTGGCCGAACACGATGAGCGCGCGCGTCAGGATGTTGGCGCCCTCCACGGTGATCGCGATCGGCGCCTGCCGGTACGACACGCCCAGCAGGTTCGACGGCCCGGCGATGATGCCCTTGCCGCCCAGGATGTCCATGCCGTGGTTCACGGCGCGCCGCCCGGCCTCGGTGAGCTGCACCTTGAGGATCGCGCTGGCCACGCTCGGCCGCTCGCCCTTGTCCAGCGCGGCCGCGGTGAAGCGCCGCGCCGCATCGCTCGCATAGAGCTCGGCCGACATCTGCGCGATCAGGCCCGCAACCGCATGGAACTTGCCGATCGGCAGGCCGAACTGCTCGCGGATCTGCCCATAGCCGTTGCTCACGTAGAGCGCCGTCTGCTGCATGGCCGAGCCGAGCGCGGGCAGCGAGATGGCGCGGCCCGCGGCCAGGCACTCCATCAGCATGCGCCAGCCCTGGCCCACCTGCTTTTCGCCGCCGATCACCCAGTCCACCGGCACGAACACCTGGCGGCCATGGATCGGGCCGTTCATGAAGGCGCT
This sequence comes from Variovorax sp. V116, assembly GCF_041154435.1. Lineage (NCBI taxonomy): Bacteria > Pseudomonadati > Pseudomonadota > Betaproteobacteria > Burkholderiales > Comamonadaceae > Variovorax > Variovorax sp. V116. The sequence goes on along the minus strand of NZ_AP028661.1, from coordinate 1,585,087 downwards.
GTCCATCGGGCGGTGGCGCCGGCCGATCTCCATGCCTTCGTGCGGCACCGGAATCAGCGCGCAGGTGATGCCGAGTTCGCGCTCGCCCTCGGGCCTGCTCTCGTCCACCGCATGGAAGGCCAGCCCCACGACGGTGGCGACGGGCGCGAGCGTGATGTAGCGCTTGTCGAAGTCGACCAGGAAGCCGCGCGTGCGCCGGCCGCCGAATTCGCGCTCGACCATGACGCCGCGGTCCGGAATGGCCGCCGCGTCGGAGCCCGCGTAGGGCGAGGTCAGCCCGAAGCATGGAAGCTCGCGGCCATCGGCCAGGCGCGGCAGGTAGCGCACCTTCTGCGCGTCGGTGCCATAGCGCAGCAGCAGCTCCGCGGGCCCGAGCGAGTTGGGCACCATCACCGTCACGGCGGCGGCGATGTTGACGGTGGCGATGCGCGCCACCACCGTGGCGTGCGCGTAGTGGCCAAAGCCAAGGCCGCCGAACTCCTCGGGAATGATCATGCCGAAGAAGCGCTTGTTGCGCAGGTAGCGCCACACCTCGGGCGGCAGGTCGCGCGCCTGGTCGATGGCGTGGTCGTCGAGCATGCGGCACAGCTCGCACACCTCGCGGTCGATGAAGGATTGCTCGCGCTCGCTGAGCCGGTTGGGGCCCATGGCCGAAAGCAGGTCGAAGTCGGGACGCCCCGCAAAAAGCAGGCCTTCGAAGCCGACGGTGCCGGCCTCGAGCGCGGCGCGCTCGGTGTCGCCGAGCGGCGGCAGCGCCTTGGAAAACGGCTGCATGGCCCATCGGCCGATCAGAGAGGCCAGAGGCATGGCGTGTCTCCTTGTTCTCCGCGGCAAGCGGCGGAGAAAGGCCATCTTGTCAGAGAGGCCGGCTTTCCCGGCCGGCCAAGGGCGCCCCTGCGTGTCGGAGATTGCCGGGCAGCCGGATAAAAGTGCCACCCCAGACGCAAGAAAGCCCCGCCGAAGCGGGGCTCCCATCCATTGCGCGAAGCGCCCGAGGATCAGGCCGCGACTGCGGCGCCGGCCTCGGTCTTGTAGTCGTCGATCTTGTCGAAGTTCAGGTACTGGTAGATCTGCGCGCTCGATGCGTCGAGCACGCCCGTGGCGGCCATGTACTCCTCGCGCGTCGGGATGCGGCCCAGGCGCGAGCAGATCGCGGCCAGCTCGGCCGAACCCAGGTACACGTTGGTGTTCTTGCCCAGGCGGTTCGGGAAGTTGCGGGTGCTGGTCGACATCACCGTGGCGCCTTCGCGCACCTGCGCCTGGTTGCCCATGCACAGCGAGCAGCCCGGCATCTCGGTGCGCGCACCGGCATTGCCGAACACGCCGTAGTGGCCTTCCTCGGTGAGCTGGTGCGCATCCATCTTGGTGGGCGGCGCGATCCACAGCTTGACCGGGATGTCGCGCTTGCCTTCGAGCAGCTTGGAAGCCGCACGGAAGTGGCCGATGTTGGTCATGCACGAGCCGATGAACACTTCGTCGATCTGGGCGCCGGCCACGTCGCTCAGCGTCTTCACGTCGTCGGGGTCGTTCGGGCAGGCCACGATCGGCTCGTGGATGTCGGCCAGGTCGATCTCGATGACGGCGGCGTAGTCGGCGTCGGCATCGCCCTTGAGCAGTTGCGGGTCCGCCAGCCAGGCTTCCTGCGCGGCGATGCGGCGCGCCAGCGTGCGGGCGTCGGCATAGCCTTCGGCGATCATCCACTTCATCAGCGTGATGTTGCTGTTGATGTACTCGATGATCGGTTCCTTGTTCAGGTGCACCGTGCAGCCGGCGGCCGAGCGCTCGGCCGAGGCGTCGCTCAGCTCGAAGGCTTGCTCCACCTTCAGGTCCGGCAGGCCCTCGATCTCGAGGATGCGGCCCGAGAAGATGTTCTTCTTGCCTTTCTTCTCGACCGTGAGCAGGCCGCTCTTGATGGCATACAGCGGAATCGCGTTGACCAGGTCGCGCAGCGTGACGCCGGGCTGCATCTTGCCCTTGAAGCGCACGAGCACCGACTCGGGCATGTCCAGCGGCATCACGCCGGTGGCGGCCGCGAACGCCACGAGGCCTGAGCCCGCGGGAAAGCTGATGCCGATCGGGAAGCGGGTGTGGCTGTCGCCGCCGGTGCCGACGGTGTCGGGCGTGAGCAGGCGGTTGAGCCAGGAATGGATCACGCCGTCGCCCGGGCGCAGCGAGACGCCGCCGCGGTTGGCCATGAAATCGGGCAGTTCATGGTGCATCTTGACGTCGACCTTCTTCGGGTAGGCCGCCGTGTGGCAGAACGACTGCATCACGAGGTCGGCCGAGAAGCCCAGGCAGGCCAGGTCTTTCAGCTCGTCGCGCGTCATCGGGCCGGTGGTGTCCTGCGAGCCGACCGAAGTCATCTTGGGTTCGCAGTAGGTGCCGGGGCGAACGCCGGTGCCTTCGGGCAGGCCGCAGGCGCGGCCGACCATCTTCTGTGCGAGCGAGTAGCCCTTCTTGGTGTCGACCGGGCTGGTCGGCAGGCGGAACAGCGTGGAGACGGGCAGGCCCAGTGCTTCGCGCGCCTTGGCCGTGAGGCCGCGGCCGATGATCAGCGGAATGCGGCCGCCGGCGCGCACTTCGTCGAACAGCACGTCGCTCTTGACCTTGAATTCGGCAATCACCTTGCCGTCCTTGAGGGCCTTGCCTTCGTAGGGACGCAGCTCGACCACGTCGCCCATGTTCATCTGGCTCACGTCGAGCTCGATGGGCAGCGCGCCCGAGTCTTCCATGGTGTTGTAGAAGATCGGCGCGATCTTGCCGCCGAGGCAGACGCCGCCGAAGCGCTTGTTGGGCACGAAGGGAATGTCTTCGCCGGTGAACCACAGCACCGAGTTGGTTGCGCTCTTGCGCGACGAACCCGTGCCGACCACGTCGCCGGCATAGGCCACGAGGTGGCCGCGCGCGCGCAGGTCCTCGATGAACTTCACCGGGCCGCGCTTGCCGTCTTCTTCAGGGACGATGCCGGGGCGGGCGTTCTTGTGCATCGCCAGCGCGTGCATCGGAATGTCGGGACGTGTGGTGGCGTCGGGTGCGGGAGAGAGGTCGTCGGTGTTGATTTCACCGGCCACCTTGAAGATGCTGACCGTGATGCTTTGCGGCACTTCGGGACGGCTGGTGAACCATTCGGCATCGGCCCAGCTTTGCAGCACGCCCTTGGCGTGGGCGTTGCCCTTGTCGGCCTTTTCCTTGACGTCGTGGAACTGGTCGAACATCAGCAGGGTCTTCTTCAGGCCCTCGGCCGCCACGGCGCCGACTTCGGCGTCGTCGAGCAGGTCGATCATCGGGCTGATGTTGTAGCCGCCGAGCATGGTGCCGAGCAGTTCGGTGGCACGCGCACGCGAGATGAACGCGTTCTTCTCGGTGCCGTGGGCCACGGCCGCCAGGTAGCTCGCCTTGACCTTGGCCGCGTCGTCGACGCCGGCGGGCACGCGATGGGTGAGCAGATCGAGCAGGAAGGCACCGTCCTTGGCATTCGCGCTCTTGAGGAGCTCGATGGCTTCGGCGGTTTGCTTCGCGCTCAATGGCAGCGGCGGAATACCGAGCGCGGCGCGTTCGGCAACATGGTCAACGTAGGCTTGCAACATCTTCTTTTCTCCGGAAACTGGCTGGCTGACGGGCGTGCAGTACGGCAAGCAAGAGCCGCGCCGCACCGCACCCCGTGTGGGACTCTCTTACTTCTTGGCCGCGTCGGCGCCTTCGAACAGGCTCTTGGGCGGGTTCTTCTTCATTTCTTCGGCAAACGCGACCTGCTCGGCGGTCTGGCATTCGTCGGCAATGCGCAGGCCCGCCTTCTGGTTCATCAGCATCGACTTGTTGCCCAGCTGCAGCCACATGGCACCGGCACGGGGGTCTTCGAGGCGGATGGCACCGGTGCGGCTTTCGACCGGGTGCATGCGGTACTTCACGCCCTTGGTCGACACGTTGAAGAAGCCGGGCTTCTTCTCGTCGGCGTCCACGGTCACGTCGGCGCCGAGTTCGCACTGGGCCTTGCCGAGCGAAACGCGCTTGGCGACGGCCAGGTCGGCCTCGGTCAGCACGATGTTGGTTTCGTCGGCGATGGGCGTGACTTCCTCGACGGCCTTGGCGGCCTTGCGGGTGACCTGCTTCTTGGCGGGCGCCTTCTTGGCTTCGGACTTGGCGGCCGGCTTGGCGGGGGTGGTCTGCGCCGTGGCGGCGAACGGAAGCGCCAGGGCCATAGCGGCGATCAGGGCAATTTTCTTCATGGGTGTGTTTCCTTGAGGCTGGATTCGGAAGTTTCAGGAGGCCGCGAGTGCAAACCAGGTTTTGGCTTCTGGCGGCAGCGCGCGCCCTGTTGCGTGGGCACGCGTCAGCACTTGCCAGAAATGGCGATAGCTCGCGCGGTCGTGCAATGTGCCATCAATTTGCGTCGGAGCCCAATTTGCGAGGGCCGCATTTGTAATGATTTTTGTGGCAATTTGAATCTGCGCCTCATCGGGCGCAAATGCCTCCAGGATGGGCCGGATCTGGTTCGGATGGATGCTCCACATGCGCGTGTAGCCGAATTCGGCGGCCGCCTTGCGGGCTGCCAGGCGCATCGCGCCGGTGTCGTTGAACTCGGTGACCACGCAGTGCGAAGGCACCTTGCCGTAGGCATGCGCGGCGGATGCGATGGCCAGCTTGGCGCGCACCACCAGCGGATGCGTGAACTGCCCGGCCGCGCCCATGCCATCGGCGGGAATCGCGCCCGCATGGGCGGAAACGAAGTCCATCAGGCCGAAGCTCAGCGATTGCACGCGCGGATGCGCCGCGATCTCGAACGCGTTGTGCACGGCCAGCGGCGATTCGATCAGCACATGCAGCGGCAGCGCATCGGCATCGGCCGCCTCGAGCGCCGCCACCGCCTGCGCGACGTCGGCCACGGACTCCACCTTGGGCACCATCAGGTGGCTGAGGCGATGGCCGGCGCGGCCGGCGATGGTGATCACGTCGCCGGCAAAGGCGGGATGGTCCACCGGGTGAACACGCACGCCCACGCGCATGCCGGGCTTGGCGGCCAATGCCAGTTCGGTCACGAGCGCGGCATGCTCCGCCTCGCCGCCCACGGGGGCGCCGTCCTCGCAGTCGAGCGTCACGTCGAACACGCAGGCACCGAATTCATCGGCCATCTCGGCTTGCAGCGCGAGGCTCTTCTTCATGCGCGCCTCGACGCCGCTGTAGTGGTCGCACACCGGCAGGCTCACGGCCCCGGCCTGCGCGCCGAGCAGCACTTCAGCGGGATGGGCGGCTTTGGTCATGCTTTTTTCTGCGCCACGATGAACATGCGCGGGAAGGCGAGCAGCCGCTTGCCGTCGGTGCGCACAGGATAGGCCTGGTCCACGCGGCGCTCGTATTCGGCCAGGTAGCTGGCCTGCAGGTCGGCCGGCAGGCGGTCGACGAAGGGCTTGAGCCCCGTGCCGCGCACCCACTCGACGATGGCCGCGGCATCGGCCATGGGGTGCTGGTAGATGGTGTGCCAGACATCGACCCTGGCCGCGGCAGGCGCGAGCAGGTCGTAGTAGCCGCCGAGCGGCAGCAGCAAGGTGCGCAGCCGGTCGGCATTGCCGATGGGCTCGGCCCAGGGCGCCTCGGCCGCCACGGCGCGCATCAGGCGATGCGTGGGCTCCTCGCGGTTGTCGGGCATCTGGATGGCGAGCACGCCACCGGGGGCCAGCGCAGCGAACAGGCGCGGGATCAGCCGCTCGTGATCGGGCACCCACTGCAGGGCTGCGTTGGCGTAAATGAGGTCGGGCGCTTCGTCTTGCGGCGCCCAGGTCGCGATGTCGCTCAACTCGAAGCGTGCCTGCGGCAGGCGTTCGCGCGCGCTCGCCAGCATGGCTTCGGAGTTGTCGGTTCCGACGACTTTCGCCGTCGGGAACCGGTTGGCCAGCAGCTCGGTGGAATTGCCCGGGCCGCAGCCGAGGTCGACCACGCGGGCCGCCTCCGGCAACGGCACCCGCGCCAGGAGTTCCTGTGCGGGGCGGGTGCGCTCGTCCTCGTAGCGACGGTAGAGCGCGGGGTTCCAGTCGAGCATGCCGGCGGTCTTGGCTTAGATCAGGTGCGCAACGCCGGCCTGTTCGCCTTGCAGTTCTTCGAGCGTCTTGTTGATGCGTTCCTGGCTGAAGGCGTCGATTTCCAGGCCTTCGACCAGCTTGTACTCGCCGTTCTCGCAGGTGACCGGGAAGCCGAACATCGTGTCCTTCGGAATGCCGTACTGGCCGTCCGACGGGATGCCCATGGTGACCCACTTGCCGTTGGTGCCCAGGGCCCAGTCGCGCATGTGGTCGATGGCGGCGTTGGCGGCCGAGGCAGCCGACGACAGGCCGCGGGCCTCGATGATGGCGGCGCCGCGCTTGCCAACGGTCGGCAGGAAGGTGTTGGCGTTCCATTCCTGGTCGTTGATCATCTTGGCGACGCTTTCGCCCTTGATGGTGGCAAAACGGTAGTCGGCGTACATCGTGGGCGAGTGGTTGCCCCAGACGACGAGCTTCTCGATGTCGGCCACGGCCTTGCCGGTCTTGGCGGCGATCTGGCTGGCGGCGCGGTTGTGGTCCAGGCGCAGCATGGCGGTGAAGTTCTTGCGCGGCAGGTCGGGTGCGCTCTTCATCGCGATGTAGGCGTTGGTGTTGGCGGGGTTGCCGACCACCAGCACCTTGACGTTGCGGCTGGCCACGGCGTTGAGCGCCTTGCCCTGCGCCGTGAAGATGGCGCCGTTGACGGCCAGCAGCTCGGCACGCTCCATGCCCGGGCCGCGCGGACGCGAACCCACCAGGAGGGCGTAGTCGGCATCCTTGAAGGCGGTCATCGGGTCGCCATGGGCTTCCATACCGGCCAAGAGCGGGAAGGCGCAGTCGTCGAGCTCCATCATCACGCCCTTGAGCGCCTTCTGGGCCTTCTCGTCGGGGATCTCGAGCAGTTGCAGGATGACCGGCTGGTCCTTGCCGAGCATTTCGCCGGACGCGATACGGAACAACAGGGCGTAACCGATTTGGCCGGCGGCACCGGTGACGGCAACGCGGACGGGTTTTTTGCTCATGGGAAGACTCCAGAAGATGGTGAAACGGTATCGGCGGGCGCGCGTGGCGCCGATGGTCCTGCAGGGCGGGAATCCTTCCCGCGGCGCAGGCCGGCCCGCATTTTAAGCCGATTCAGCAGGCCTCGTCTTATGTCTTATATAAGATATGCTCCGGGGTTCCGCCACGGCGCACCCACCGCTGCCATGAATGCCCCCACCGTCCTCGAAGATTCTGCGACGCCCTCCTTCAGCCCGCTCTACCAGCAGATCAAGACGCTGATCCTGCAGAGCCTGCAGGCCGGCGAGTGGAAGCCGGGCGAGCCCATTCCCAGCGAGATGGACCTGGCGGTGCGCTTTCGCGTGAGCCAGGGCACGGTGCGCAAGGCCATCGACGAACTCTCGGCCGAAAACCTCGTGGTGCGGCGCCAGGGCAAGGGCACCTTCGTCGCCACGCACGCCGAGCAGCATGTGCAGTACCGTTTCCTCAAGCTGGTGCCCGATGTTGGCACGCCAAGCACCGAGGGTCCGGCCGAGCGCACCATCGTCGACTGCCGCCGCCAGCGCGCCTCGGCCGACGTGGCGCGTGCCCTGGGCCTGCGCACGGGCGACGCGGTGCTGCAGGTGCGGCGCGTGCTCGCCTACGGCGGCGTCCCGACCATCCTCGAAGACCTCTGGCTCCCCGGCGCGCCGTTCAAGGGCCTCACGGCCGAACGCCTGCGCGCCTGGCCGGGCCCGATGTACGCCATGTTCGAAACCGAATTCGGCGTGCGCATGGTGCGCGCCGAAGAAAAGATCCGCGCCGTGCTGCCCGATGCCGAGCAGGCCGCGCTGCTCGACGTGCCGCTGCAGATGCCGCTGCTCAGCGTGGAGCGCCTGGCCCACACCTACCACGACACGCCGATGGAACTGCGCCGCGGCCTCTACCGCACCGACACGCACCACTACCGCAACCAGCTCGGCTGAGCGCGCATCCAGATGGCATCACGACCCCACCGCATGGCAGCGCCGAAGATTCGCGCACAACACGCCGCGAACTCCCTAGCATCCGACTGCAGCGCTGCGCCGACGCGGGCACCTCCGCCACGCAATGGTGCATTGCAATAGAATTTTGCGTTGTTTGCATTCCGCAGAAGAAACAAAAGCGTTCGCTCTCAGAACAAGCCACCAAGCCACGAAAGCCTCCCCCCAATGACAGAGCTTGCAACTCCTCCCCGGCCGCCGCGCCGCGAATTCCGAAACATCAACGCCTTCACCGATCTCACGACCTACCGGCTGCCGCCGGCCGGCATCGTGTCGATCCTGCACCGCGTGAGCGGCGTGCTCATGTTCCTGCTGCTGCCGTTCATCATCTGGATGTTCGACACCTCGCTTTCGTCCGACTACTCCTTCGCCAGGTTCAAGGCCGCGTTCAACAGCAGCCTTGGTTTCGTTCCGGGCTGGTTCATCAAGCTGGTGGCTCTCGCGCTGATCTGGGCCTACCTGCACCACTTCATCGCCGGCCTGCGCCATCTCTGGATGGACGTGAGCCACGCCGCCGTCACCAAGGAGTTCGGCCAGACCTCCGCCGTGGTCACGCTGGCCCTGAGCATCCTGCTCACCCTGGTGCTCGGCGCCAAGCTGTTCGGCCTGTACTGAGAAGGAGCCAACCATGTCTGTGAACTACGGCTCCAAGCGCATCGTCGTCGGCGCGCACTACGGTTTGCGCGACTGGCTCAGCCAGCGCATCACGGGCGGCCTGATGGCGCTCTTCACGATCATCCTGCTCGCGCAGCTGATCTTCACGCGCGGCCCCATCGGCTACGACCTGTGGGCCGGCATCTTCGCCGCGCAGTGGATGAAGGTGCTGACCTTCTGCGTGATCGCCTCCCTGCTCTACCACGTGTGGGTCGGCATGCGCGACGTGTGGATGGACTACGTCCAGCCCGTCGGCATTCGCCTCGCCCTGCAAATTTTCACCATCGTCTGGCTTGTCGGTTGTGCGGGTTGGGCCATTCAAGTGCTTTGGAAGATCTGACCCCACCATGACCTACACAAAAGAACAAATCACCAAGCGCAAGTTCGACGTCGTGATCGTCGGCGCCGGCGGCTCCGGCATGCGCGCCTCGCTGCAACTCGCCCGCGCGGGCCTGAACGTGGCGGTGCTCTCCAAGGTGTTCCCCACGCGTTCGCACACCGTCGCTGCCCAAGGCGGCGTGGGCGCATCGCTCGGCAACATGAGCGAGGACAACTGGCACTACCACTTCTACGACACGATCAAGGGCTCCGACTGGCTCGGCGACCAGGACGCGATCGAGTTCATGTGCCGCGAAGCCCCGAAGGTCGTGTACGAGCTCGAGCACTTCGGCATGCCCTTCGACCGCAACCCCGACGGCACGATCTACCAGCGCCCCTTCGGCGGCCACACGGCCAATTACGGCGAGAAGCCCGTGCAGCGCGCCTGCGCCGCGGCCGACCGCACCGGCCATGCGATGCTGCACACGCTCTACCAGAAGAACGTCGAGGCACGCACCCAGTTCTTCGTCGAATGGATGGCGCTCGACCTGATCCGCGACGCCGAAGGCGACGTGGTCGGCGTGACGGCGCTCGAAATGGAAACCGGCGACCTGCACATCCTGCAGGCCAAAACCGTGCTGCTGGCCACCGGCGGCGCGGGCCGCATCTTCCAGGCCTCGACCAATGCCTTCATCAACACCGGCGACGGCCTGGGCATGGCCGCGCGTTCGGGCATTCCGCTGCAGGACATGGAGTTCTGGCAGTTCCACCCGACCGGCGTGGCCGGCGCCGGCGTGCTGCTGACCGAAGGCTGCCGCGGCGAAGGCGCGATCCTGCTCAACAGCAACGGCGAGCGCTTCATGGAGCGCTATGCGCCCACGCTGAAGGACCTGGCGCCGCGCGACTTCGTCTCGCGCTCGATGGACCAGGAAATCAAGGAAGGCCGCGGCTGCGGCCCCAACAAGGACTACGTGCTGCTGAAGCTCGACCACCTCGGTGCCGAGACCATCCACAAGCGCCTGCCCTCGGTGTATGAAATTGGCGTGAACTTCGCCAACGTCGACATCACGAAGGAGCCGATCCCCGTGGTGCCCACCATCCACTACCAGATGGGCGGCATCCCGACCAACATCAACGGCCAGGTCGTGATTCAGCAAGGCGAGCAGAACAGCGCCGTGGTGAACGGCCTCTACGCGGTGGGCGAATGCTCCTGCGTGAGCGTGCACGGCGCCAACCGCCTGGGCACCAATTCGCTGCTCGACCTGCTGGTGTTCGGCCGCGCGGCCGGCAACCATATCGTCGAGTTCAACGACAAGCTCAAGGAACACAAGCCGCTGCCGGCCGATGCCGCCGACCGCACACTGGAGCGCCTGAACCGCCTCGAGGCCGCCACCGGCGGCGAATACGCACAGGACGTGGCGGGCGAGATCCGCGCCGTCATGCAGCAGCACGCCGCCGTGTTCCGCAAGCAGGCCTCGATGGACGAAGGCGTGGTCAAGATCGCCGCCGTGCGCGAGCGCGTCAACGCCATTGGCCTGAAGGACAAGTCGAAGGTGTTCAACACCGCGCGCATCGAGGCGCTCGAAGTCGACAACCTGATCGAAGTGGCGCAGGCCACCATGGTCTCGGCCGCCGCCCGCAAGGAATGCCGCGGCGCGCACACGGTCGAGGACTACGAACGCCCGGCCGACGACCCGGTCGCGCCGCTCGGCCGCGACGACGCCAACTGGATGAAGCACACGCTCTGGTACAGCCAGGACAACCGCCTCTCCTACAAGCCGGTCAACCTCAAGCCGCTGACGGTCGACTCCGTTCCTCCCAAGGTCCGTACGTTCTAAGCAAGAACAACATCACAAGGTTTCACGATGAAGCGCACATTCCAGATCTACCGCTACGACCCGGACAAGGACGCCAAGCCCTACATGCAGACCGTCGAGATCGAACTCGACGGCCATGAGCGCATGCTGCTCGACGCCCTGATGAAGCTCAAAGCGCAAGATCCCACGCTGTCGTTCCGCCGCTCCTGCCGCGAAGGCGTCTGCGGCTCCGACGCGATGAACATCAACGGCAAGAACGGCCTGGCCTGCCTGACCAACATGCTCACGCTCAAGGGCACCATCGTGCTCAAGCCGCTGCCGGGCCTGCCCGTCATCCGCGACCTGATCGTGGACATGACGCAGTTCTTCAAGCAGTACAACTCGATCAAGCCGTACCTGCAGAACGACAACGTGCCGCCCGAGAAGGAACGCCTGCAGTCGCCCGAGGAGCGCGACGAGCTCAACGGCCTGTACGAGTGCATCCTGTGCGCGAGCTGCTCCACCAGCTGCCCGAGCTTCTGGTGGAACCCCGACAAGTTCGTGGGCCCGGCAGGCCTCTTGCAGGCCTACCGCTTCATCGCCGACAGCCGCGACGAAGCCACCGCCGAACGCCTGGACAACCTCGAAGACCCGTACCGCCTGTTCCGCTGCCACACGATCATGAACTGCGTCGACGTGTGCCCGAAGAACCTGAACCCCACCAAGGCGATCGGCAAGATCAAGGAACTGATGGTGCGCCGCGCCATCTGATCCCTTTCCGAGAGAAACCATGCAAACCGCCGCCGACCCGTCCGAGCCGATCAGCGAACGCGCGCTGAGCAAGCTGAAATGGCGCTGCCGGCGCGGCCTGCTCGAGAACGACCTGTTCATCGCCCGCTTCTTCGAGCGGCACGAATCCCGCATGACCAACGGCCAGGCGGGAGCGATGGAGACCTTGATGGACCTGTCGGACAACGACCTCCTCGATCTTCTCCTGCGAAGAAAGGAGCCCGAGCCCGCATGGGCCGGGGCCGAGGTGGTCGAGTTGCTGCAGCTGATGCGCACCGACGGCGCGCAGCGCCCCGCAACCTCCGTTTCCTCTTCGCCCTCCTGAATACTCCTCTGAAAGAAACCCGAAATGAAAGCTTCCGATACCAAGGCCACGCTGTCGTTCAGCAACGGCGGGGACAGCGTCGAACTGCCGATCTACAAGGGCACCGTCGGCCCCGACGTGATCGACATCCGCAAGCTCTATGCGCAGACCGGCATGTTCACCTATGACCCGGGCTTCATGTCGACCGCCGCCTGCCAGTCGGCCATCACGTACATCGACGGCGACAAGGGCGAGCTGCTGTATCGCGGCTACCCCATCGAGCAGCTCGCCACCAACTGCGACTTCCTCGAGACCTGCCACCTGCTGCTCTACGGCGAGCTGCCGGACCAGGCCAAGAAGACCAACTTCACCAAGCTCGTGACCAACCACACGATGGTCAACGAGCAGATGCAGTTCTTCCTGCGGGGCTTCCGCCGCGATGCGCATCCGATGGCCATCATGACCGGCCTGGTTGGCGCGCTGTCGGCCTTCTATCACGACAGCACGGACATCAACAATCCCGAGCACCGCGAGATCGCCGCGATCCGCCTGATCGCGAAGATGCCTACGCTCGTGGCCATGGCCTACAAGTACACCGTGGGCCAGCCCTACATGTACCCGAAGAACGAACTCAGCTATGCGGGCAACTTCCTGCACATGATGTTCGCCACGCCGTGCGAGGAGTACAAGGTGAACCCGGTGCTCGAGCGCGCGCTCGACCGCATCTTCATCCTGCACGCGGACCACGAGCAGAACGCCTCGACCTCGACCGTGCGCCTGTGCGGCTCGTCGGGCACCAACCCCTTCGCGGCCATCGCAGCCGGCGTGGCCTGCCTCTGGGGCCCGGCCCACGGCGGCGCCAACGAAGCGGCGCTCAACATGCTCTACGACATCCAGAAGGAAGGCGGCGTGGAGAAGATCGGCGAGTTCATCAAGAAGGTCAAGGACAAGAACTCGAACGTCAAGCTCATGGGCTTCGGCCACCGCGTGTACAAGAACTACGACCCGCGCGCCAAGCTGATGCAGGAAACCTGCAACGAAGTGCTGACCGAGCTGGGCCTGGAACAAGACCCGCTGTTCAAGCTCGCCAAGGAACTCGAGAAGATCGCGCTGGAAGACGAGTACTTCGTGTCGCGCAAGCTCTACCCGAACGTCGACTTCTACTCGGGCATCGTGCAGCGCGCCATCGGCATCCCGGTGCCGCTGTTCACCGCGATCTTCGCGCTGGCCCGTACCGTGGGCTGGATTGCCCAGCTCAACGAGATGATCGGCGACCCCGAGTACAAGATCGGCCGCCCGCGCCAGCTGTTCGAAGGCTCGCCCAAGCGCGACGTGCAGCCCATCGGCAAGCGCTGAACGCGCGCTGCTTGCGCTCAAGCCGGAAAGCTGCCCTCGGGCAGCTTTTTTGCGTCTTGGCTGACAGGGCCGGCGGCGGGGCGTCGATACGTTGTGCATCGGAGGCTCGACTTCGGGCCGCCTTTCTCAACGCCTTCAGGAGACCCGTCATGAAGCAACTTGCCGCGCTGATCGCCGTCGCTTTCACACTTGCCATTCCGCTGGGGGGCTGCAACACCTTCAGGGGTGCCGGCCAGGACATCCAGAAGAGTGGCGAAAAGATGGAAGACGCCGCCAAGAAGCGCCAGTAGGCACACCCGAGCCCCGCGCGCCCCGCCCCTCGCCGCAAAGCGAGGCGCGGGGCGTTTTGCCGTGTGGGGCGGCCGGAACTCGTCGCCCCAGGGCAATGAACCCATCGCACATGGCGATGGCAGGGCCATCAAAACCCTGGGAAAATGACGAACTCATCGCCAGACGCGATGCCCAAAGCCCCATGAGCACTTCCGAACGCAATTTCGCCCGGCGCATCGACCTCACGTCGCTGCAGCTGTTCGTGGCCGTTTGCGAACTCGGCAGCATCGGGCGCGCCGCGGAGCGTGAATTCATTGCCGCCTCGGCCATCAGCAAGCGGCTGTCGGACCTGGAAGCCACGCTGGGCACCACCCTGCTCTACCGCCATGCGCGCGGCGTCGATCTTTCCCCCGCGGGCGAAAGCCTGCTGCACCATGCGCGCTCGGTGCTCTACAGCCTCGAGAAGATGCAGGGCGAGCTCAGCGAATACGCCGAGGGCGTGCGCGGCCACGTGCGCGTGCATGCCAACATCTCGGCCATCGTGCAGTTCCTGCCGGAAGACCTCGGCGCCTTCACGCGCGAGCACGATGCGATCAAGATCGACCTCGAAGAGCACTTGAGCAACGAAGTGGTGCGCGCGGTCCAGGAAGGCGCGGCCGACCTCGGCATCTGCCACATACCCGACGGCACGAACGAGCTGCAGACCCTGCCCTACCGCCACGACCGGCTGGTGCTGATCGCGCCCGCCGGGCATCCGCTCACGGCGACGCAGGGGCCGATCGACTTTGCCGCCTCGCTCGATTTCGACCACGTCGGCCTGCACACCAACAGCTCGATCTACGTGGCCATGCACCAGGCCGCGCTCGAGGCGGGCCGCAGCGTGAAGCTGCGCATCCACGTGACCGGGCTGGACGCCATGTGCCGCATGATCGACAACGGCCTGGGCGTCGGCGTGATGCCGCAGCGCGCCTTCGAGCTGCTGCAGGCGGGCATCGGCAGCCGCCTTCGCAGCGTGACGCTCAACGACGCCTGGTCCCGGCGCGAGATCCGCCTGGCGGCGCGCGACTTCTCCACCCTGCCGGTGGCCGCGCGCACGCTGGTCAACCACCTGCACACGCCGGCGGCGGCCGCCGAGCCGCTCGCCGCCTAGAACGCAAGACAATCACCTCCCCACGAAAGACAAGAGAAGATAACGACATGGCACGCACGCTCTACGACAAGATCTGGGACGAACACGTCGTCCACACCGAGGAAGACGGCACCGCGATCCTCTACATCGACCGCCACCTGGTGCACGAAGTCACCAGCCCGCAGGCCTTCGAGGGCCTGCGCGAGGCCGGCCGCAAGCTGTGGCGCATCAGCTCGGTGGTGGCCACGGCCGACCACAACACGCCCACCACCGGCTGGGAGCGCGGCTACGAAGGCATTGCCGATCCGACCAGCAAGGAGCAGGTCACCACGCTCGACAAGAACATCGCGGAATTCGGCGCCGCCGCGTTCTTTCCATTCCTGAGCAAGCGCCAGGGCATCGTGCACGTGATCGGCCCTGAATCGGGCGCCACGCTGCCGGGCATGACGGTGGTCTGCGGCGACTCGCACACCTCCACCCACGGCGCCTTCGGTGCGCTCGCGCACGGCATCGGCACCAGCGAGGTCGAGCACGTCATGGCCACGCAGACGCTGCTCGGCAAGAAGGCGAAGAACATGCTCGTGAAGGTCGAGGGCAAGCTGCCTTTCGGCTGCACCGCCAAGGACATCGTGCTGGCCATCATCGGCAAGATCGGCACGGCCGGCGGCACGGGCTACACGATCGAATTCGCAGGCTCGGCCATCCGCGACCTGAGCATGGAAGGCCGCATGACGGTCTGCAACATGGCCATCGAGGCCGGTGCGCGCGCCGGCCTCGTGGCGGTCGACGAAAAGACCATCGGCTACATCAAGGGCCGGCCGCTCGCGCCCACCGGTGTGGAGTGGGACCAGGCCGTGGCCTACTGGCGCACGCTGCAGTCCGACCCCCACGCCGCGTTCGACGCCGTGGTCGAGCTCGACGCCACGCAGATCCAGCCGCAGGTCACCTGGGGCACCTCGCCCGAGATGGTGGTCGACATCAACGGCCGCGTGCCCGATCCCGACAAGGAAAAGGACGCCAGCAAGCGCAGCGCCATCGAGCGCGCGCTGGTCTACATGGGCCTGGAGCCGAACAAGGCAATGAACGACATCTTCGTCGACAAGGTGTTCATCGGCTCGTGCACCAACAGCCGCATCGAGGACATGCGCGAAGCCGCCGCCGTGGTGAAGAAGCTCGGCCAGAAGGTGGCCAAGAACGTCAAGCTCGCGATGGTGGTGCCCGGCTCGGGCGTGGTGAAGGAACAGGCCGAGCGCGAAGGGCTCGATGTGATCTTCAAGGCCGCGGGATTCGAATGGCGCGAGCCCGGCTGCTCGATGTGCCTGGCGATGAACGCCGACCGCCTGGAACCCGGCGAGCGCTGCGCCTCCACCAGCAACCGCAACTTCGAAGGCCGCCAGGGCGCCGGCGGCCGCACCCACCTCGTGAGCCCGGCCATGGCCGCCGCTGCCGCGGTGCACGGCCACTTCGTCGACGTGCGCACCTTCGCCTGAACACAGAGAGAAATTCACATGCAGAAATTCACCGTGCACAAGGGCCTCGTGGCCCCGATGGACCGCGAGAACGTCGACACCGACGCGATCATTCCGAAGCAGTTCCTCAAGTCGATCCGCAAGACCGGCTTCGGCCAGAACCTGTTCGACGAATGGCGTTACCTGGACGCCGGCTTTCCGGGCCAGGACCCGCAAAGCCGCAAGCCCAACCCCGACTTCGTGCTGAACCAGCCGCGCTATGCCGGCGCCTCGATCCTCTTGGCGCGCAAGAACTTCGGCTGCGGCTCGTCGCGCGAGCACGCGCCGTGGGCGCTCGACCAGTACGGCTTCCGCGCGATCATCGCGCCGAGCTATGCCGACATCTTCTTCAACAACAGCTTCAAGAACGGCCTGCTGCCGATCGTGCTGCCCGAGGCGCAGGTGGCGCAGCTGTTCGACGAGACCTTCGCCTTTCCCGGCTACACGCTCACCATCGACCTGGAGCGCCAGGTGGTCGTGAAGCCCGATGGCGGCGAGTTCGCGTTCGACGTGCAGGCCTTCCGCAAGTACTGCCTGATCAACGGCCTGGACGACATCGGCCTCACGCTGCGCCACAAGGACAAGATCAAGGCCTTCGAGGCCGAGCGGCTGGCGCAGAAGCCCTGGCTCGCGCACACGATGATCTCGTGATCGACCGCATTTCCTTTCTCTAGAAACTTCAGACCCCAATCATGAAAATCGCAGTTCTCCCGGGCGACGGCATCGGCACCGAAATCGTGGCCGAAGCCATCCGCGTGCTCGACGCGCTCGACCTCTCCTTCGAGATGGAAACCGCGCTGGTCGGCGGCGCGGCCTACGAGGCCCACGGCCACCCGCTGCCCGAAGCCACGCTCAAGCTCGCCAAGGAAGCCGATGCAGTGCTGTTCGGTGCGGTCGGCGACTGGAAGTACGACAAGCTCGACCGACCGCTGCGCCCCGAGCAGGCCATCCTGGGCCTGCGCAAGAACCTGGGTCTGTTCGCGAACTTCCGCCCGGCCATCTGCTACGAGCAGCTGGTGGGCGCCTCGAGCCTCAAGCCCGAGCTGATTGCGGGCCTGGACATCCTCATCATCCGCGAGCTCACCGGCGACATCTACTTCGGCCAGCCGCGCGGCCGCCGCACGGCCGTCGACGGGCATTTCCCGGGTGCCGACGAAGCCTTCGACACCATGCGCTACTCGCGCCCCGAGGTCGAGCGCATCGCCCGCGTGGCCTTCGAGGCCGCGCGCAAGCGCAGCAAGCGCGTGACCAGCGTCGACAAGGCCAACGTGCTGGAGACCTTCCAGTTCTGGAAGGACATCGTGACCGAGGTGCACAAGGACTATCCGGACATCGAGCTCGACCACATGTACGTCGACAACGCGGCCATGCAGCTCGTGAAGGCGCCCAAGAAGTTCGACGTGATCGTCACCGGCAACATGTTCGGCGACATCCTCTCGGACGAGGCCGCCATGCTCACCGGCTCCATCGGCATGCTGCCCTCGGCGTCGCTCAATTCGAGCAACCAGGGCCTGTACGAGCCCAGCCACGGCAGCGCACCCGACATTGCGGGCAAAGGGGTTGCCAATCCATTGGCTACAATACTGTCCGCTGCCATGATGCTCCGTTTTTCACTCAACCAAGCCGAAGCTGCCGACCGGATCGAGTCGGCGGTCAAGCACGTGCTCGCCTCCGGGCTGCGCACCGGTGACATCTGGTCAGAAGGCACGAAGCGCGTCGGCACCCGCGAAATGGGCGACGCGGTTGTTGCAGCAATCACCAAAAAGACGATTACCGGCTAACCGCAGCCCGCTTCGTCACGCCCCTCCCCGGCTCGACGAGTCGGGGGCAAGAAAAGACAACTTCTTTCTTTTTCAAAAGGGCAAACTGAAATGGCGAACGCATCTCAACCTCTGGTCGGCCTCGTGGGCTGGCGCGGCATGGTCGGCTCGGTCCTGATGGACCGCATGCAGGCCGAAGGCGACTTCGGGCTCATCGAGCCGGTCTTCTTCTCGACCTCCAACGCCGGCGGCAAGGCCCCGGCCATGGCCAGGAACGAGACCGCGCTCAAGGATGCGAACGACATCGAGGCGCTCAAGAAGTGCGACATCGTCATCACCTGCCAGGGCGGCGACTACACCAGCGAGGTGTTCCCCAAGCTGCGCGCCGCGGGCTGGAGCGGCCACTGGATCGACGCCGCCTCCACCCTGCGCATGCAGGATGACGCGGTCATCGTGCTCGACCCCGTCAACCTGCCGGTGATCCAGAACGCGCTCGCCAAGGGCGGCAAGAACTGGATCGGCGGCAACTGCACCGTCAGCTGCATGCTGATGGGCGTGGGCGCCCTCTACAAGGCGGGCCTGGTCGAATGGATGACCAGCATGACCTACCAGGCGGCTTCGGGCGGCGGCGCGCAGCACATGCGCGAGCTGCTGACGCAGTTCGGCACGCTCAACGCCGAGGTGCGCGCCCTGCTGGACGACCCCAAGTCGGCCATCCTCGAGATCGACCGCAAGGTGCTGCACAGGCAGCAGAACCTGAGCGCCGCTGAAACCGCCAACTTCGGCGCACCGCTGGGCGGCTCGCTGATCCCCTGGATCGACAAGGACCTGGGCGACGGCATGTCCAAGGAAGAATGGAAGGCCGGCGCGGAAACCAACAAGATCCTCGGCCAGGGCGCGGGCTTCGGCACCGCCGCCGTGCCGGTGGACGGCTTCTGCGTGCGCATCGGCGCCATGCGCTGCCACAGCCAGGCCCTGACCTTCAAGCTCAAGAAGGACGTGCCCGTGGCCGACATCGAAGCGCTGATCGCCGCCGACAACCCCTGGGCCAGCGTGGTGCCGAACACGCGCGAAGCGACCCTGAAGGACCTGACGCCGGTGGCCGTGACGGGCACCATGAACATCCCGGTCGGCCGCATCCGCAAGCTGGCGATGGGCCCCGAGTACGTCGGCGCCTTCACCATCGGCGACCAGCTGCTGTGGGGCGCGGCCGAACCGCTGCGCCGCATGCTGCGCATCCTGCTCGAGGCTTGATGGGGGCGCGCAGGCTCTCCACAGACCCAAAGTGTTGCCATCCGGCAACACTGAATGTGTGCGTAAGTATGCGCGCACTGGGTAGAACAGGCGCACCGCCTTGTCAGTACCCGGTGATGATGCTAACGTCCTCTTACAAATTCTGGGCCTGAGCCGCCCCTATCAGCATGACAAGACATCTGTTGCCCGCGGCCCGCCCATCGGCCGCTCGCCCCTCCCTGCCCTTGAACGGTCTTCGCCTCTCCGTTCTGGGCACGGCGGTTGCCGTGGTCCTGGGTATTGCAAGCACCGACGCCAGCGCTTTCGCGCTCGGGCAGCTGAAGGTGCAATCGGCGCTGGGCGAACCGCTTCGCGCCGAAATCGACGTGACCGAAATGGCTGCCGCCGAAGCGGAAAGCCTGAAGATCAACGTCGCCAGCGCCGATGCCTTCAAGAACGCGGGCGTTCCTTACAACGCTGCGCTCAGCGACGTCAAGGCCACGCTGCAGCGCCGCGCCGGCGGCCAGTACGTGGTACGGCTCACCGGCAGCCGTCCGCTCAACGATCCCTTCGTCGACCTGCTGCTCGAAGCCAATGGCTCGTCGGGCCGCATGGTGCGCGACTACACCGTGCTGCTCGATCCGCCGGCCACCCGCCAGGCGGCGCCGAGCGCGCCCATCGCGCCCGCCACGCCCCAGGTGAGCACGCCGCCCGCGGAGCGTCCGGCTGCCGCGGCAGCCCGCGCACGCCGCGAGCGCGCGCCCGTCGCACCAGTCACCGCTCCCGCGGCACCAGCAGCGCCTGCCGCTGCCGCACCGCAGGCGCCCAGCGCCGCAGCACCGGCCCGCCCGGCTGGCGGCGGCGAACAGGTCACGGTCCAGCGCGGCGACACCGCCAGCAAGATCGCCGGGGCCCACAAGCCTGCCGAGGTTTCGCTCGACCAGATGCTGGTGGCCATGCTGCTTGCCAATCCCGATGCATTCGTTGGCGGCAACGTCAACCGCATGAGGGCTGGCGCCGTGCTCGACCTGCCGAGCGCCGCCGAAGCCAGCGCGATCCTGCCGTCGGAAGCGCGCCGCACCATCACCGCGCAGAGCCGCGACTTCGGCGCCTACCGCCAGCGCCTTGCCGAGAACGCACCCACGTCCAACGTGGCCGCCGCCGACCGCAAGGCTTCGGGCAAGCTGCAGGCCAACGTCGAGGACCGCAATGCCGCGGCAAGCGCGCCCGACAAGCTGACGATCTCGCAGGGCGGCGCAGCAGCCCGCGCCGCCGAAGAAAAGGTTGCGCAAGCCCGCCAGGCGCAGGACAGCAACAACCGCGTGGCCGAGCTCTCGAAGAACATCAACGAACTGGCCAAGCTCAAGGCAGCCACTGGTTCGGCGGCGCCAGCCGCCGGCTCGGCGCCGGCACCCGCCCCGGCAGCGCCCGGCATTCCGGTTCCCAACCCGGGTGGCGCCGCAACCACGGCACCGGCCGCAGCGGCGCCTGCAGCCGCCGCACCCGCCCCGGCTGCTGCGCCTGCGGCCGCGTCCGCCGCCCCGGCCACGACGCCTACTGCCGCTTCGGCACCAGCGGCACCGGCAGCGACTCCTGCGCCTGCACCAGCGGTACCGGCAGCTGCCGCTCCCGCCGCTCCGGCGGCCGAGCCCGTGCCTGCTGCAACTTCCGAGGCTGCGCCGGCCGCTCCCGCAGCGGCGGCAAGCGCCCCGGCCGCCGCACCGGCACCCAAGCCGGTCGTCAAGGCAGCGCCTCCGCCGCCCCCGGCCGAACGCGGCTTCTTCGAAGAGCTGATGGACAACCCGCTGATGCTCGGCGGCGCGGCGCTGATCGCCTTGCTGGTCGGCTTCCTGCTTTACCGTGTCCTGGGCCGCCGCCGCGAAGAAATGAGCGAGAGCGTGTTCCTCGAAAGCCGCATTCCGAAGGATTCGTTCTTCGGCGCCAGCGGCGGCGAATCGGTCGACACCAAGCAGCGTGGCGATTCCACCGTGTCGTCGCTGTCGTACTCGCCGAGCCAGCTCGATGCGGGCGATGTCGATCCCGTGGCCGAAGCCGACGTGTACCTGGCCTACGGCCGCGACCTGCAGGCCGAGGAAATCCTGCGCGAAGCCCTGCGCGTGAATCCGGACCGCACGGCCATCCACCTCAAGCTGCTCGAGATCCATGCCAAGCGCCGCGACGTGCGGGCCTATGAAGGCCTTGCCACCGAAGTGCACAAGCTGACCAACGGCGCCGGTGCCGATTGGAACCGCGTGGTCGAGATGGGCAAGGACCTCGATCCGGGCAATCCGCTGTACGACTCGGGCGCGCCCCGCGTGAGCCCGGCCGAAAGCGCCGCCTTTGCAGGCGCCCTGGCCACGGCCGCGGCCAAACCCGCGCCGGCCCCGGTGGCGGCACCCGCCCCCGCGCCCGTCGCGGCCACGCCGGCCTTCGTGCCCTCGGTCGCGCCGCTGGACTTCGATCTGGACCTGAGCCAGCCGCCGGCACCGGCGCCCGCTCCGGCCCCGGTGAGTGCCAGCCTGCCGAAGACGGCCTATGCGCCGCCGGCCGCCAGCAGCGCACCGCTGTCCAACGGCCATGCGCATGCGCCCACGGCACCGGTCGACCTGGAAAACGACTTCGACACCGCCCCCGGCGCGCTGTCGCCGATCACCCGCCCCGGCGCGCTCGGCGAAGCCGATGCCAACACCCGGCCGGCCGGCCTGCGCGGCAACCTGCCCGCGGACTCGGGCTTCATCGAATTCGACATGAGTGCACTGGCCGGCCTGCCCGCCCGCCAGGTGGCCGGTACCACCGATGCAGCAGCCAGGCCCGCCGAAGCCGCGCAGGACGACGATGGCGACGAGAGCCCCCATGCCGTCAAGCTGTCGCTGGCGCGCGAGCTGCAGGCCATCGGCGACGTCGAAGGCGCCCGCTCGCTGGTCGAGGAAGTCGAGGCCGAAAGTGCCGGCGACCTCAAGTCGCAGGCGAGGCAATTGCTCGCCGAGCTGCGCTGACGAGCGGCTTTTTCCGCTGTTCTTCCTGAATTCGTGAGGCTGGCGCTAGGCATCCGCTACAACGGCCAGGCGTACGAGGGCTGGCAGAGCCAGCGTTCGGGCCGCACGGTGCAGGACAAGCTCGAAGCGGCGCTCGCCAAGTTCGCGGCGCAGCCCATCGGCACGCTGTGCGCCGGCCGCACCGATGCCGGCGTGCATGCGCTGATGCAGGTGGTGCACTTCGACACCACCGTCGAACGCGAGCCCTTCTCCTGGATGCGCGGCACCAACCGCTTCCTGCCCGACGACATCGCGGTGCAGTGGGCGCAGCCGGTGCCGGACGAATTCCATTGCCGCGCCAGTGCGCTGGCGCGGCGCTACCTCTACGTGCTGTCGCAGTCGCCCGTGCGGCCCAGCCTCGATTCGGGCCGGGTCGGCTGGTCGATGCATCCGCTCGACGGCGATGCGATGCGCGCCGCCGCCGCCCTCTTGGTGGGCAAGCACGACTTCAGCTCCTTCCGCGCCTCGGCCTGCCAGGCCCGCTCGCCGGTCAAGGACCTGCGGCGCATCGAGATCACGCGAGTCGGCAGCGGCGACCGCTGCCGCTGGCACTTCGAGTTCGAGGCCGATGCCTTCCTGCACCACATGATCCGCAACCTGATGGGCTGCCTCGTGCGCATCGGCCGCGGCGACGAACGGCCCGAATGGATCACCGAAGTGCTCGAGGCGCGCAGCCGCAAGGTGGCGGCGCCCACCTTCTCGGCCAACGGGCTGTATTTTCTCGGGCCGTTGTACGACGCCAAGTGGGGTCTGCCGGCCGAGGCCACGCTGCAGGCCGGCGGCGCTCCTTATGATGGGCCGCCATGACTGCCGCTCCCCGCACCCGCATCAAGATCTGCGGCCTCACGCGCGAGGCCGACGTGGATGCCGCGATCGAGGCCGGCGCCGATGCCATCGGCTTCGTGCTCTACGCGAAAAGCCCCCGCGCCGTGACGGCCGAGCGCGCCGCCGAACTCGCCTCGCGCCTGCCGCCCTTCATCACGCCGGTGCTGCTGTTCGTGAACGAGGATGCTCCCAAAGTCATAGCAGCGCTTTCCCGCGTGAAGGGCGCGATCGCGCAGTTCCACGGCGAAGAAACGCCCGAACAGTGCGAGCAGGCCACCGGCCCGGGGCGCTTTCGCTACATGCGCGCGGCCCGTATTCCGCTGGGCGCCGCCGGAGCCGGCTTCGACCTCGTAAAATACGCGTCCGATTACTCCCACGCCCAGGCCATCCTGCTCGACGCCCATGTCGAAGGTTATGGCGGTGGCGGCAAGGCATTCGATTGGTCACTTCTTCCACCCGCCGTCGACGCTCACCTCGTCTTGAGTGGTGGGCTCACACCTGCAAACGTGAGCGATGGCATTCGCATCCTGCGGACGCGCTGCAAGACGCTGTCCGTTGATGTGAGCTCGGGCGTCGAAATCGACGGTCCCGGGAACAAGGGCCTGAAGGACGCCGGAAAGATCCGGCAATTCGTCGCCGCCGTCAGGGCCGCCGACGCCTCCTTCTCCAGTTAGCCGCCGCACCCGATCGTGATTTCGGGCTGCGGCCCAACGATCGAGAACCATGCGAACCAACTATCAGCAACCCGACGCCACCGGCCACTTCGGCAACTACGGCGGCACCTTCGCGAGCGAAACGCTCACCCACGCGATCAACGAGCTGCGCGACGCCTACGCGAAGTACAAGGACGATCCGGCCTTCCTCGCCGAATTCCACTACGAACTCAAGCACTTCGTCGGCCGCCCCTCGCCGGTCTACCACGCGGCGCGCACCAGCCGCGAGATGGGTGGCGCGCAGATCTACCTGAAGCGCGAAGACCTCAACCACACCGGCGCGCACAAGATCAACAACGTGATCGGCCAGGCGATGCTCGCGCGCCGCATGGGCAAGCCCCGCGTGATCGCCGAAACCGGCGCCGGCCAGCATGGCGTGGCCACCGCCACCATCTGCGCGCGCTACGGCCTCGAATGCGTGGTCTACATGGGCAGCCAGGACGTGAAGCGCCAGAGCCCCAACGTC
Organism: Variovorax sp. V116; assembly: GCF_041154435.1. NCBI lineage: Bacteria > Pseudomonadati > Pseudomonadota > Betaproteobacteria > Burkholderiales > Comamonadaceae > Variovorax > Variovorax sp. V116. The sequence goes on along the minus strand of NZ_AP028661.1, from coordinate 1,560,896 downwards.
TACCGCATGAACCTGCTGGGCGCCACCGTGGTGCCGGTGGAGTCGGGCAGCAAGACGCTGAAGGACGCGCTCAACGAGGCCATGCGCGACTGGGTCACGAACGTGGAGAACACCTTCTACATCATCGGCACCGTGGCCGGCCCGCATCCCTACCCGACCATGGTCCGCGACTTCCAGAGCGTGATCGGCACGGAGTGCATCGACCAGATGCCCGCCATGCTCGCGGCCCAGGGCATCACCGGCGAAGCCGAAGGCCGGCAGCCCGACGTGGTGGTGGCCTGCGTGGGCGGCGGCAGCAACGCGATGGGCATCTTCCATCCCTACATCCCGTTCGAAGGCACGCGCCTGATCGGCGTGGAGGCCGCGGGCGAGGGGCTCGACAGCGGCAAGCACTCGGCATCCATCCTGCGCGGCAGCCCGGGCGTGCTGCACGGCAACCGCACCTACCTGCTGCAGAACGAGGACGGCCAGGTGACCGAAACGCACAGCATCAGCGCCGGCCTCGACTACCCCGGCGTGGGCCCCGAGCACGCCTACCTGGCCGACATCGGCCGCGCCGAGTACGTCGGCATCACCGACACCGAGGCACTCGAAGCCTTTCACTACCTGTGCCGCACCGAAGGCATCATTCCGGCCCTCGAATCGAGCCACGCCGTGGCCTACGCCATGAAACTCGCCAAGACCATGCGGCCGGACCAGTCGATCCTCGTGAACCTTTCGGGCCGCGGCGACAAGGACATCGGCACCGTCGCCGACCTGTCGGGCGTCGACTTCTACGACCGGCCCTCCATGCGCGGCCTGAGCGTGAAGGGAGGCAAGTGATGAGCACCGCAGGACCGCTCCAAGGTGCGAACGCCCCCTCGGGGGGCAGCGCAGCACACGAAGTGGCAAGCGTGGGGGCCCGCGCTGGCCGCATTGCCGCCACCTTCGACGCGCTGAAAAAAGACGGCCGCCGCGCCCTGATTCCCTACGTCACCGCCGGCTTCCCCTTCGCCGACATCACGCCCGAGCTGATGCACGGCATGGTCGAGGCCGGCGCCGACGTGATCGAGCTCGGCGTGCCGTTCTCCGACCCGATGGCCGATGGCCCGGTGATCCAGAAGGCCGGCGAGGCCGCGCTGGCGCTGGGCGTCGGCATGAAGCAGGTGCTCGCCATGGTGGCCGCCTTCCGCCAGAAGGACGCGGCGACGCCCGTGGTGCTGATGGGCTATGCGAACCCGGTCGAGCGCTACGACCTCGTGCATGGCAAGAAGGCCTTCATCCGCGATGCGTCGGCCGCGGGCGTCGACGGCCTCCTGGTGGTCGACTACCCGCCCGAGGAGTGCGAGGCTTTCGCCGCCGACCTGAAGGCCGCGGGCATCGACCTGATCTTCCTGCTCGCCCCCACCAGTACCAGCGAGCGCATGGCGCAGGTCGCGCGCATCGCGAGCGGCTATGTCTACTACGTGTCGCTCAAGGGCGTGACAGGCGCCGGCCACCTCGACACCGAGGCGGTCGGCCAGATGATCCCGCGCATCCGCGAGCACGTGAGCATCCCGGTGGGCGTGGGCTTCGGCATCCGCGACGCGCGCACGGCGCAGGCCGTCGGTTCGGCCGCCGATGCGGTCGTGATCGGCACCAGGATCATCCAGCTGATCGACGGGCAGCCGCGCGAGAAGGTGGTGCCCGCGGTGCGCGAATTCCTCGCCGGCATCCGCGAGGCGCTCGATGCCCTGCCGGCGGCTACCCCCAAGAACGCGGCTGGCCGATAATCGCTGCTGCCCTCACCCAGCCCCCCTCCCGCACGCGGGCGGGGGGAGCTAAATCGGAGTCCTATGAGCTGGCTTGAAAAACTGCTACCCGCCAAGATCGCACAAACCGACCCGTCGGAGCGCCGCCAGGTGCCCGAGGGCCTGTGGATCAAGTGCCCCGCCTGCGAGACCGTTCTCTACAAGACCGACCTCGAACACAACCAGAACGTCTGCCCGAGCTGCAGCCACCACCACCGCATCGGCGCCCGCGCGCGGCTCGACGCCTTCCTCGACGCCGAAGGCCGCTACGAAGTCGGCCAGGAAGTGCTCCCGGTGGACGCGCTCAAGTTCAAGGACAGCCGCAAGTACCCCGAACGGCTCAAGGAAGCGCTCGAGAACACCGGCGAGACCGACGCCCTGGTCGTCATGGGCGGCTCGGTCCACAGCATCAGCGTGGTCGTGGCCTGCTTCGAATTCGAATTCATGGGCGGCAGCATGGGCAGCGTGGTCGGCGAGCGCTTCGTGCGCGGCGTCGAGACGGCCATCGAGCAGAAGGTGCCGTTCATCTGCTTCACCGCCACCGGCGGCGCCCGCATGCAGGAAGGCCTGCTCTCGCTCATGCAGATGGCCAAGACCAACGCGGCGCTCACCCGCCTCGCCAAGAAGGGCCTGCCCTACATCAGCGTGCTGACCGACCCGACCATGGGCGGCGTCTCGGCCGGCTTCGCCTTCGTGGGCGACGTGGTCATTGCCGAACCCAAGGCGCTGATCGGCTTTGCCGGCCCGCGCGTGATCGAATCGACCGTGCGCGTGACCTTGCCCGAAGGCTTCCAGCGCGCGGAGTTCCTGCAGACCAAGGGCGCGATCGACTTCATCAGCGACCGCCGCGAACTGCGCAAGACCATTGCGAGCACGCTCGCCATGCTGCTGCGCCAGCCGGCCGACGCGGTCAGCTGAACGAAAGACCGATCAGGCACCCAGCTGGTAAGCCAGCACCAGCAGGTTGCCCAGCACGATCGCAATCACCTGCAGCACCACGATCGCGGCCAGGGGCGACAGGTCCACGCCGCCGATCAGCGGAATGAACCGGCGGAACGGCCGCACCAGCGGCTCGGCCAGCCGCGAGATCAGGTCGAGCAGCATCGGCGACGCGCCCGGTATCCACGACAGCACGGCATAGACCACCAGCAGCGCCGTCAGCCCCGACACCGCGAGCTGCAGCAGCCCCACCAGCGAAACGAGCGGCAGGGTGGCAATCCGGCCCAGGTTGCCGATCAGGAGCCACAGCAGCAGGAACTTGGCCAGCACGAGCAGCCACGCCGCGATGGCGCTCGCCAGGTCCCAGCGCTTCACCGGCGGCACGATGCGGCGCAGCGGCAGCACGATCCAGTCGGTGATCGCGAATATGAAGCGCCCGAGCGGATTGCCGAAAGGCACGCGGTGGTACTGCATGTAGAGGCGCAGCAGGCAAGCGCCGCCGAGCAGGCCGACGATCACGTCGAGAAGGAACGAGGGGATCTGGTAGAGCATGGGGCGTGGTCGTGAGGGGAATGCGATGATAGCCATGCAAGGTTCATCGATGACCACACAGCCCCTTTTGCATTCACTGCCATTGTTCCCGCTCGGCACGGTCCTGTTTCCGGACGGCGTGCTCCCGCTGCGTATTTTCGAAGTACGTTATCTCGACATGATCGGCAAATGCCGCAAGGCCGACGCGCCCTTCGGCGTGGTCAGCCTCACGAGCGGCAGCGAGGTGCGCAAGGCCGGCGCCGAGGCGGAGAGCTTCGCGACCGTCGGCACGCTGGCGGTCATCCGCGAATTCGATTCGCCGCAAAGCGGCCTGCTGCAGATCGAATGCGTCGGCACGCAGCGCTTCCGGGTCCGCGCCGCCGAACTGCAGAAATACGGCTTGTGGGTTGCCGAAGTCGAAGCCGTGGCCGAAGACACGGCGCTCGAAATTCCAGGCGACCTCCAGCACACCGCCACGGCGCTGCGGCGCCTCGTCAATACCCTCGAAGAACGCCGCCGCGCGCAGGGCGCCGAGGCCCTGCGCCTGCCCGTCGGCGAGCCCTACCGCTTCGACGATTGCGGCTGGGTGGCCAACCGCTGGTGCGAACTGGTGCCCATGCAGCTCGAACTGCGGCAGCGGCTCATGGAGCTCGACAGTCCGCTGATGCGGCTCGAGCTGGTCAGCGATCTGCTGGCACGTGCGGGCATCACTGAATAGATTGCTACTTCTTTCATAGCGTTTCGAGCAGGATTGGCGGGCACTGGAGGCCGGTTCCGTTTGCACCCGATCGGCTAAAATGCTGGGTTGCGCTCGCTTTTGTTGCGCCCCCACCCGCACTTCATGTCCGACCACCTGATCCCCTCCATTCCCACGCCCGCCGCAGCTCCGGCCGCCGCGCCCGCCGTCGACGACAACCAGCTCATCGCGGAGCGCCGCGAAAAGCTCAAGCTGATGCGCGCCGCCCAGGCCGAGGGCAAGGGGGTCGCGTTTCCGAACGACTTCAAGCCGGGCCACCGCGCCGCCGCGCTGATCGAGGCGCATGGCGCCGCCGATGCCGAAGCGCTCGAGGCGCAGGCCGTTGCCGTGAGCGTGGCCGGCCGCATGATGCTCAAGCGCGTGATGGGCAAGGCCAGCTTCGCCACGGTGCAGGATGCCACCAGCCGCATCCAGCTCTACGTCACGCGCGATGCCATCGGCGAGGAAGCCTACGCCGAGTTCAAGCGCTGGGACCTGGGCGACATCGTGGGCGCCGAAGGCACGCTGATGAAGACCAAGACCGGCGAGCTGTCGGTCAAGGTCACCAAGCTGCGCCTGCTCACCAAGAGCCTGCGCCCGCTGCCCGACAAGTTCCACGGCATGGCCGACCAGGAGCAGAAGTACCGCCAGCGCTACGTCGACCTGATCACCGACGAAACCGCCCGCGTGCGCTTCACCGCGCGCAGCAAGGCCGTGAGCGCGCTGCGCGAATTCATGGTGGGCCACGGCTTCCTCGAAGTCGAGACGCCGATGCTGCACCCCATTCCCGGCGGCGCCAACGCCAAGCCCTTCAAGACGCACCACAACGCGCTCGACCAGGAGATGTTCCTGCGCATCGCGCCCGAGCTCTACCTGAAGCGCCTGATCGTCGGCGGCTTCGAGCGCGTGTTCGAAATCAACCGGAGCTACCGCAACGAGGGCATCTCGGTGCGGCACAACCCCGAGTTCACGATGATGGAGTTCTACGCGGCCTACTGGAACTACCGCGACCTGATGGACTTCACCGAGACGCTGATCCGCACCATTGCCGACAAGGCCGTGGGTACGCAGCAGCTCACCTACCAGGGCAAGCCGGTCGACCTGACCCAGCCCTTCGAGCGCCTGACGATCCGCGAAGCCATCCTCAAGTACACGGAAGCCGGCCCCGCCGTCGACGACAGCGCCTGGCTCATCAACGCCCTGCGCAAGCTCGGGCTGAACGAAGAAAAGGACAAGCTCTCGCAGCGCAGCCTCGCCAGCCTGCAGGTCATGTACTTCGAAGAGACGGTGGAAGAAAAGCTCTGGCAGCCGACTTTCATCATGGAGCACCCGACCGAGATCTCGCCGCTCGCGCGCGCCAACGACGAGCGGCCCGAGGTCACCGAGCGCTTCGAGCTCTACATCACGGGCCGCGAGTTCGGCAACGGCTTCAGCGAGCTCAACGACGCCGAGGACCAGGCCGCGCGCTTCAACGCGCAGGTGGCCGCCAAGGACAGCGGCGACGACGAGGCCATGTTCTACGACCACGACTTCGTGCGCGCCCTCGAATACGGCATGCCGCCCACCGGCGGCTGCGGCATCGGCATCGACCGGCTGATGATGCTGCTGACCGATTCGCCGAGCATCCGCGACGTGATCCTGTTCCCGGCGCTGCGCAGGGAATCTTGAGCGTGAAGTTACCGTCGTCGCTGCCGACGATCGGCATCGACTTCGGCACCTCCAATTCCGCCGTGGCCTGCCGGGTCGACGGCGCGGCCCGGCTGCTGCCGATCGAAGGCACAGCCACCACGCTGCCGACCGCGATCTTCTTCAACGCCGAAGACCGCACGACGCATTTCGGCCGCGATGCCATCGGCCAGTACCTCTCGGGCACCGAAGGGCGCCTGATGCGCTCGCTGAAGAGCCTGCTCGGCAGCGCGCTGATGCAGGAGAAGACCGCCATCTATGACGGCCTCGTGAGCTTCGAGGACATCATCGCGCGCTTCCTGCGCGAACTGGCGCAGCGCGCGGGCCGCGAACTGGGCCGGGTGCCGGAGCGCGTCGTGATCGGCCGGCCCGTGCACTTCGTCGATGACGATTCCAAACGGGATGAACGCGCGGAAGAAAGCCTGCGCCACGCGGCTCGCGCAGCCGGGTTCCACGACATCGCCTTTCAGCTCGAGCCGATTGCAGCGGCCTTCGACTACGAACAGCGCGTTGCGAAGGAATCGCTGGTGCTGATCGTCGACGTCGGCGGCGGCACCTCCGACTTCACCGTCGTGCGCGTGGGCCCGGAGCGCGCCGCGCGCGAAGACCGCAGCAGCGACGTGCTGGCCACCAGCGGCGTGCACATCGGCGGCACCGACTTCGACCAGCGCCTGAACCTGGACCGCGTCATGCCGGAATTCGGCTTTCGCCACACGGGCGCGCAGGGGCGCGAAGTGCCGAGCAAGGTGTTCTTCGAGCTTTCGTCCTGGCACCTGATCAACTGGCTCTATGCGGCCAAGGCGGTGCGGCAGGCCAAGGACCTGCGCACGAGCTACAGCGACACGCGGCTGCACGACCGGCTGATGACGGTGCTCGAAGAGCGGCACGGCCACCGCATTGCGAGCGAGGTCGAGCAGGCGAAGATCGATGCCTCGGTGAACGATGCGCCCACCGCCATCGACCTCTCGTGCGCCGAGCCGGGGCTGGCCGCCTCGCTCTCGCCCGCCGACATGGCGCAGCAGCTTTCCCCGCTGCTCGAGAACGTGGTTGCCTGCGCGCACGCCTGCGTCAAGCGCGCCGGCCTGCGCAGCGGCGACCTCGACGCCATCTACCTGACGGGCGGCTCCTCGGCGCTGCGGCCGTTCCAGCAGGCCTTGCGCAGGAGCTTCGCGGGCGTGAACCTGGTCGAGGGCGACCTGTTCGGCGGCGTGGCTACCGGGCTCGCCTGCGCGGGACCGGTGGCATGAAATGAAATATCTCGCAGGCTACCCACCCGCGCTGCTGGCGCAGGTGCAGCAGCTGGTCGCCACCGAAGGGCTCGCGCCGCTGCTGCGCAAGCGCTATCCCGGCCCGCTTCACGAGGTGCAGACGGACCGTGCGCTCTACGACTACGTGAGCGAGCTCAAGAGCGATTTCATGCGCAAGGCCCCGCCGCTTTCCAAGGTGGCGTTCGACAGCAAGCTGCATGTGATCCGCAATGCGCTCGGCACCCACACCACCGTTTCGCGCGTGCAGGGCAGCAAGCTCAAGACCAAGCGCGAGATCCGGGTGGCGAGCCTGTTCAGGGAAGTGCCGCTGGAATGGCTGCGCATGATCGTGGTCCACGAGCTCGCGCACATGAAGGAGCGCGACCATGACAAGAGCTTCTATGCGCTCTGCGAGCACATGGAGCCGGACTACCACCGGCTCGAATTCGATGTCCGGCTGTACCTGACGCACCTGGATTCGGGCGGCGAGCGGCTGTGGGCAAGCTCGCTGCCGGCGCCGGGCGCCGCGCCGTAGCCGTCCCTCAGGCGCCCTGTCGAGGCGCCGCAAGCCCGGCCTGCGCAAGCACTTGCCTCGCCTGCCGATAGCCCGCCGAATCGGCGAGCGTGTTCCAGCCGAGCGGCGGCGTTTCCGGCAGCAGCGCCCGGCGGCGCGCCTCGCTGTTCGCATCGGGCTGCCAGCGCCCCGCACTGGCCGCGGCCGCAAAGCCGTCGAGCAGTTCGTCGAGCGGGCGGCCATCGCCGATGCTCTGGTTGCACAGCATCGCCAGGTCGCAGCCCGCGTCGAGTGCCGCCAGCGCGGCATCGGCATAGCTCAGCAGCTCGCCGTCGATGTAGCGCCCTGCTTCCATGCTCAGGTCATCGCTGAAGATGGCGCCATCGAAACCGAGCCTGCTGCGCAGGATGTCCTCCAGCCACCTGGAAGAAAAGCCCGCGGGCCGCTTGTCGACCTTCGGATAGATCACGTGCGCCGGCATCACTGCGGTGAGCGTGCCCGCGAGCCAGTCGTAGGGCCGTGCATCGTCGGCCAGGATGGCCTTGAGGCTGCGCCGGTCGACCGGGATTTCCACATGCGAATCGGCGGTGACGAAGCCGTGCCCCGGAAAGTGCTTGCCGCAGTTGCGCATGCCCATCTGCAGCATGCCGTGCATCAGGCTCTTGGCCAGCAGCGCCGCCACGCGCGGGTCGCGGTGGAAGCTGCGGTCGCCGATCACGCTGCTGCCGCCGTAATCGAGGTCGAGCACCGGCGCAAAGCTGAAGTCGACGCCGCAGGCGCGCAGTTCGGCGGCAAGCACCTGGCCGGCGGCGGTGGCCGCCTGCGTGGCGCGCATGGCGTCGCGCATCCACAGCTCGCCGAGCGCGCGCATCGAGGGCAGGCGCGTGAAGCCGTCGGTGCGAAAGCGCTGCACCCGGCCGCCTTCGTGGTCGACGCAGATCAGCAGGTCGGGGCGGATCGCCTTGATCTCGGCATTGAGCGCGCTCATCTGCGCACGGTCCTGCCAGTTGCGGGCGAAATGGATCACGCCGCCGACCAGCGGATTGGCGATGCGCCGGCGGTCGGCGTCATTCAGTTCGGTCGCCGCCACGTCGATGATCAGCGGCGCGTGGGTACGGGCGGGCCCGGCGGTCATAGTTTCTCCACCACCACGAAGCTCGCGGCGTATTCGGTTTCGTCGGTCACGGTGACGTGGGCCGTGAGGCCCCGGGCTTCGAACCACTCCTTGAGCTCGCCATGCAGCACGATGACGGGCTTGCCGCTGCGCAGGTTGGCGATCTCGCACAGGCGCCAGCTCATCGGCATGCGCATGCCCAGGCCGATGGCCTTGCTGAAGGCCTCCTTGGCGGAAAAACGCGTGGCGAGATAGCTCAGGCCGCGCTTGGGCCAGCGTTCGCTGCGGGCCTTCCAGACCGCGAATTCGGCGTCGCTCAGCACCCGGTGGGCAAAGCGCTCGCCTTGGCGCTCGAAGGTTGCTGCGATGCGCCGCAGATCGCAGATGTCGGTACCAATGCCGTAGATCATGCCGCTGCAGCGCTCACTGCGCCTCTTGGATGCAGCGCAGGTATTCCTTGGTGGTGGCGGCGTAGCCGAGTTCGAGCGCATCGGCGATGAAGGCATGCCCGATCGACACCTCCTGGACGCCGCGCACTGCACGCAGGAACGGCGTGAGGTTGTCGCGGCTCAGGTCATGGCCCGCGTTGAGGCCGAGGCCCGCCGCCTGCGCCGCGCGTGCGGCATCGACATAGCGCGCCAGCACGGCCTGTTCGTCCGGCGTGCCGCGCGATGAGGCATAGCCCTCGGTATAGAGCTCGACGCGGTCGGCGCCCACCGCCTTGGCCGCGGCCATCATTTCGGGAATGGGGTCCATGAAGAGGCTCACGCGCACGCCCAGCGCCTTGGCTTCGGCAATCAGCGGGCGCAGCCGCTCGGCGTCTTCGGGGAAGCTCCAGCCATGGTCGCTGGTCGACTGGGTTTCGCTGTCGGGCACGAAGGTGGCCTGGTGCGGCTTCAGCGTGCGCACGAAGTCCATCAGGTTGTGGAAGGGGTTGCCTTCGATGTTGAACTCGATTGCGGGCCAATCCCTGGCCAGCAGCGCGGCCAGGTCGCTCACGTCGTGCGGCCGGATGTGGCGCTCGTCGGGCCGCGGGTGCACGGTGATGCCCTGCGCTCCGGCGGCAAGGCAGGCCTTGGCGGCGGTGAGCACGCTCGGAATGCCGAGATGGCGCGTATTGCGCACCAGGGCCACCTTGTTGAGGTTGACCGACAGCGAGGTGGTAGCGGATTGGCCGGAAGTGCTCATAGGGCTTGCAAATCTCTCATCATCTGCCGCGTGCGCAGCGTGGACACACCGCAATGGTAGTTGAGCAGCGCGCGCAGCTGGTTCCTGAGGGCGCTGTTGCTGCCGGCGTTCATGGTCGCAATCTCGCGCAGCGTGGCCGTGAAGGGCGCGCGGTCGTCGAGCACGCCCTGCAGCGACTGCCAGTCGGCACCGGACAGCGCCGCCTCGCCTTCGGCCGCCAGCCGCAGGCCGGCTTCGGGCACCAGGGTGTAGCGGGCATCGGCCACGAGCGGCTCGAGCGTGAGGGTCTGCACGTCGAGCGACGGCAGCAGGCCCACTTCGCGCAGCAGCAGCAGCTCGAAGGCGCGCAGCGCCGCGGCCTGGGTGGCGGCCTGCGCGCCGGCATGGTCGCCGGCCAGCACCTGCACCACGCCCGCATAGGCATCGAACAGCGCCTCGTGGGCATCGTCCCGCGCCAGCAGGCGCAGCAGCAGTTCGTTGACGTAGTAGCCCGAGAGCAGCGCCTCGCCGGTCGGCATGACGTGGCCGCCCATCCACTCGGCGCCCTTGAGCGTGCGGATCTCGGCGTCGCCGCCGTAGTTGAGCTGCAGCGGCTGCAGCGGCAGCAGCACCGGCCTGAAATTGGAACTCGGCCGCTTCGCCCCCTTGGCCACCAGCGCGATGCGCCCGTGGTGGCGGGTGAAGACCTCGAGGATCAGGCTCGACTCGCTCCAGTCGTAGCGATGGAGCACGTACGCCGGTTCGTGCGAAACGCGGTGGGCAGCGGCCACTTCATTCGTAGCCGAACGAACGCACGCGGGCCTCGTCGTCGGCCCAACCCGAGCGCACCTTGACCCACAGTTCGAGGAACACCTTGGCGTCGGCCAGCTTTTCGAGCTCGACGCGGGTTTCCATGCCGATGCGCTTGATGCGCTCGCCCTTGTCGCCGATCACCATGGCCTTGTGGCCGTCGCGCTCCACCACGATGGTGGCGGCGATGCGCAGCAGGCGCTTCTGGCCCTTTTTCTGCGGCGGCTCTTCCTCGAACTTGTCGATGATCACGGTCGAGGTGTAGGGCAGTTCGTCGCCGGTCAGGCGGAACAGTTTTTCGCGCACCAGCTCGCCCGCGAGGAACTTCTCGCTGCGGTCGGTGAGCTCGTCCTCGGCATAGAACCAGGGCTGCTCGGGCAGGTACTTCTCGCAGATGCCGAACAGGCGCTCGACATCCTTGGCATTCTTGGCCGACATCGGCACGAACTCGGCGAAGGAGTGCTTCGCCTGCATGGTCTGCAGCCAGGGGGCGATGTCGCCGCGGCGGTGCACGTTGTCGAGCTTGTTGGCGAGCAGCACGGTCGGAATGCCCTTGCCGAGCAGCTTGAGCACCCGCTCGTCGGCCGGCGTGAAACTGCCGGCTTCCACCACGAAGAGGATCAGGTCCACGTCGCCGACCGCGCCCTGCACGGTCTTGTTGAGCGACTTGTTGAGCGCGTTGGCATGCAGGGTCTGGAAGCCCGGCGTGTCGACGAACACGAACTGCGTGGCGCCCAGCGTGCGCATGCCCGTGATGCGGTGCCGCGTGGTCTGCGCCTTGCGCGAGGTGATGCTGATCTTCTGCCCCACCAGCGCATTGAGCAGCGTCGACTTGCCCACATTGGGCTTGCCGACGATGGCGATCAGGCCGCAGTGCTGTGGGCCGCTTGCGCCCGTATCGCCCGCCGGGTCCTGGGATTCTGCTGCTGAATTGATAGCGTCGTTCATTCTGATTTCACGCGGCCCCGCGTGCCTTGAGCCGGATCAACATGGCCGCCGCGGCAGCCTGCTCGCCGGCGCGCCGCGAACCACCGATGCCGCGTTCGCGCAGGCCCAGCTCCGGCACCTCGCACTCGACATCGAAGGTCTGCTTGTGCGCTGCGCCGAGCGTGGCCGCCACGCGGTACACCGGCAGCTTCATTTTGTGACCCTGCAGCCATTCCTGCAATTCGGTCTTCGGATCCTTGGCCACCGCGTCCATGCGCGGATTGATCTCGACCGATTCGTAGAGCCGCCGCACCAGCGCCTCGGCGGCCGAAAAGCCGGCATCGAGGTAGACCGCGCCGATCAGCGCCTCGAGCGCGTCGGCCAGGATCGAGGGCCGGTTGGGCCCGCCGGAGCGCGCCTCGCCCTCGCCGAGCCGCAGCAGCGGCGACAGCTGCAGCTCCAGCGCCAGGCGATGCAGGGTGTCCTGCTTGACCAGGTTGGCCCGCACGCGCGACAGGTCGCCCTCGGGCAGGGCCGAGAGGCGGGTGTAGAGCAGGTGCGAGACCGCGAGGTTGAGCACCGAGTCGCCGAGAAATTCGAGGCGCTCGTTGTGGTCGGCCGAAAAACTGCGGTGCGTGAGCGCGAGCTGGAGCAGCCGCGTGTCGGAGAACGAATGCTTGAGGCGCTCCTGCAGCGCCGTGAGGCCGCCGTCCACCTTGCGTGTCGCCGCGTTCAGCGGGTCTGGCCCTTGTACTTGAGCACCAGGAAGGCCGGGCCGAACAAGGGAATCTCGCGCTCGTAGGCATACGAGACGACCACCTTGTCGCCGACCTTCTTGATGTCGAGGTCCTTGCCCGAGACCGACTGGAAGTCGTCGATGGCCTGGGCCCGGTCGAAGATCGCGCGCACTTCGGGCACGGTGGTGCCTTCCTTGGCCTTGTTGGCGGCCTTGTCGATGGCCTGCCATTCGATCAGCGTCGGGATGACCTGCGCGACGACGACGCCGACGCAACCCAGCACCACGGCGACGAACACCAGACCGATGAACGAGATGCCGCGCTGGTGCGCGGCCCTGCTGCGGATGGACCGATTTGTTCTCATGCCCTCTTACCCCTCGAACAATGCTGACTGCTTATTGGAATGGACCGATGCGACCCAGGTCGCCGAAGTTCATCCAGACGAAGAACGCCCTGCCCACGATGTTCTTGTCCGGAACGAAGCCCCAGAAACGCGAGTCCGCCGAATTATCGCGGTTGTCGCCCATCATGAAGTAGTTGCCGGCCGGCACCTTGCAGACCACGCCTTCGACGGAGTAGCGGCAGTTCTCGCGGTACGGGAAGTCGCTGGCACCCTGGACGAAAGCCGGACCGGCATCGTCGTTGAGCAGCCTGTGCTGCTTGCCGCCGAGGTCTTCGTTGAACTGCCGGAGCAGGCGCATCGACTCGCTGTCGAGATAGTCGGGCATCGGGGTCTTGGAGACCGGCTGGCCGTTGATGGTGAGCTTCTTGTTCAGGTAGGCCACTTCGTCGCCCGGGATGCCGACCACGCGCTTGATGTAGTCCATGCTCGGCTTGGGCGGATAGCGGAACACCACCACGTCGCCGCGCGCCAGCGGCGTGCCGTCGGTGATCTTGGTGTTGATGACCGGCAGGCGCAGGCCGTAGGTGAACTTGTTCACCAGGATCAGGTCGCCCGTGAGCAGCGTCGGCATCATCGAACCCGACGGAATCTTGAAGGGCTCGTACAGGAACGAGCGCAGCAGGAACACCACCAGGATCACCGGGAACAGCCCCGCGGTCCAGTCGAGCCACCAGGGCTGCATCAGCAGGCGCTCGCTGGCCTTGGCGTCGACGGTGTCGACCTGCGTGATGCCCTGGCCGGCCAGGCGCGCGTTGCGCTCGCTCAGCGAGGCCTCGAGCGTCGCGGCGGCGCGCTCGCGCCGGGGCAGGAAGTAGAAGCGCTCGGCCAGCCAGTACAGGCCGGTGACCACCGTCGCCAGGAACAGCAGGAGCGCGAAATTGCCCTCGATGGCACCAAAGTACCAGGCACCGACATAGCCGGCAAAGGCCGCGAGGACCAGGGAAGTGATGAATGCCATTTTTTGAGATCAGTCTTCGACTTGCAGAATCGCGAGGAAGGCCTCTTGCGGGACCTCGACGGAGCCGATCTGCTTCATTCTTTTCTTGCCCGCCTTCTGCTTCTCGAGCAGCTTCTTCTTGCGGGTGATGTCGCCGCCGTAGCACTTGGCAAGAACGTTCTTGCGCAGCGCCTTGATTGTCTCACGCGCAATGATGTTGACCCCGATGGCGGCCTGGATCGCCACGTCGAACATCTGGCGCGAAATGATCTCGCGCATCTTCGAGACCACCGCCCGGCCGCGGTACTGCGACTGGCTGCGGTGCACGATGATCGACAGCGCATCGACCTTCTCGCCGTTCAGCAGGATGTCGACCTTGACCACGTCGGACGCGCGATATTCCTTGAACTCGTAGTCCATCGAGGCATAGCCGCGGCTCACCGACTTGAGCTTGTCGAAGAAGTCGAGCACGATTTCGCCGAGCGGCATCTCGTAGGTCAGCATGACCTGGCGGCCGTGGTAGGCCATGTTCATCTGCACGCCGCGCTTCTGGTTGGCCAGCGTCATCACCGCACCGACGTATTCCTGCGGCATGTAGAGGTGAACGGTGACGATCGGCTCGCGAATCTCGCTCATCTTGCCGACGTCGGGCATCTTGGACGGGTTCTCGACCATGATGACTTCGCCGTCGTTGCGCACCACCTGGTAGACCACGCTTGGCGCGGTCGTGATCAGGTCCTGGTCGAATTCGCGCTCCAGCCGCTCCTGCACGATCTCCATGTGCAGCAGGCCCAGAAAGCCGCAGCGGAAGCCGAAGCCCAGCGCCTGGCTCACCTCGGGTTCGTAGCGCAGCGACGAATCGTTGAGCTTGAGCTTTTCGAGCGCGTCGCGCAGCGAGTCGTACTCGCTGGCCTCGGTCGGATAGAGGCCGGCAAACACCTGCGGCTGGATTTCCTTGAAGCCCGGCAGCGCCTCGGTCGCGGTGGCGGCCGCGCCGCCCGTGCCCGGCTTGATCAGCGTCACGGTGTCGCCGACCTTGGCGGCCTGCAGCTCCTTGATGCCCGCGATGATGTAGCCCACCTCGCCGGCCTCGAGCGATGCGCGCGGTTCGTTGGCCGGCGTGAAGACGCCGATGTTGTCCGCGTTGTACATGGCGCCGGACGCCATCATCTTGATGCGCTCGCCCTTCACCAGGCGGCCGTCCACCACGCGCACCAGCATGACCACGCCCACGTAGGGATCGAACCAGCTGTCGACGATCATCGCGCGCAGCGGGCCGTCGGGATTGCCGCGCGGCGCGGGCATCTTGTGCACGATGGCTTCGAGGATCTCGTCGATGCCCAGGCCCGTCTTGGCGGAACACGGAATCGCATCGGTCGCGTCGATGCCGATCACGTCCTCGATCTCGCTGCGTGCATTGTCGGGGTCCGCGTTGGGCAGATCCATCTTGTTGAGCACCGGCACCACCTCGACGCCGAGGTCGAGCGCGGTGTAGCAGTTGGCCACGGTCTGCGCTTCGACGCCCTGCGATGCATCGACCACGAGCAGCGCGCCTTCGCACGCCGACAGCGAGCGGCTCACTTCATAAGAGAAGTCGACGTGGCCCGGCGTGTCGATCAGATTGAGGTTGTAGACCTGCCCATCGAGTGCCTTGTAGTGCAGCGCGGCGGTCTGCGCCTTGATGGTTATCCCACGCTCTTTTTCGATGTCCATCGAGTCGAGCACCTGCGCTTCCATCTCGCGTTCCGCGAGGCCGCCGCAACGCTGGATCAAACGGTCCGCGAGCGTCGACTTGCCGTGGTCGATGTGCGCAATGATCGAAAAATTTCTGATGTGATTCATCAACGGGAACGCTTAAGTACTTGAATTGGCTCGTGCGCAGAGTGCGACAGGCAAGAAAAAAGGGCGCGTCTTCTGGAGACGCGCCCTGAACCAACAAGCAATGGCAACTGCAGTAGTTGGAACTTCATTGTAGGCAAAAAGGGAGGCACGTACATCCGGGGACAGGGTCAAAACGGGTCGTTGCAGGTCCACAACATCAAAGATATAAACAACTTATCCACAAGATCGGTGGAGCACTCCATGAACAACTTGTGGGCGATCTGTGGAGCGCCGGTGGACTGCTGTCTGACATCTCGCATGGTGGAGGAAAGCTCTCCCCTTATGCGCGGACCCGCCGCCCAATGGCTTCTATTCTACCGAAAATCGTCCTAAGCCTCTTAGAAAGTTAGTGAACGCAAACAAATCTGGGCCGCTTTTGGCCCGGAATTTTTTTTGAAACCGGGCGCTCCAGCGTCGCAAACACCTCAAAAAATAGGCCCCAAACCCGAGTGACGGGTGGGGCCACTTGACGGAAAGGCCGGATCAGCGTGCGGGGCGGATCAGGGCGTACTGGGCCCATTCGCCGCGGCGGAACAGCACGCTCAGGGGCTTGCCCTTGTCGGCCTTGGCGACCGCGGTCTCGAACTCCTTGACGCTCGAGACCTCGATATTGCCCACGGCCAGGATCACGTCCCCTTCGCGCAGCCCGGCCCGCGCAGCCCCATCGCTTGCCGCCTCGATGCGCACGCCGCCGCGCATCTTGAGCTCCTTCTTCTGCGCGTCGGTCAGATCGCTCACCACGAGGCCGAGCGCCTTGCCGGCCGCCGACGGCTTGGCCTGCGGCTCCTCGCGCTCGGGCTGGCGCTTGCTGGACGGCTTGGCTTCCGGATCGCCCTCGGCCACGGTGACCGAGAGCTCGCGCGTGCTGCCGTTGCGGAACACCGTCAGCGTGTTCCTGGCGCCGGGCTTGGTGCTGGCCACCGAGCGCGACAGGTCGCTGGGGGTCTCGATGAGCTTGTCGCCGTACTTGGTGATGATGTCGCCCTCGCGCACGCCGGCCTTGTCGGCCGCCGAACCCGGCACCACGCTGCTCACGAGCGCACCGCGCGCCTTGCCCAAGCCGATGGATTCGGCCACGTCCTTGGAGACCGAGCCGATGGTCACGCCGATCAGCCCGCGCGAAACGCGGCCGGTGGCGCGCAGCTGGTCGCTGACGCGGATCGCCTCGTCGATCGGGATCGAGAACGAGATGCCCATGTAGCCGCCCGAGCGCGAATAGATCTGGCTGTTGATGCCCACCACTTCGCCGCGCAGGTTGATCAGCGGGCCGCCCGAGTTGCCGGGGTTGATGGCCACGTCGGTCTGGATCAGGGGCACCAGGTCGCCGGTATCGCGCTGCTTCGCGCTCACGATGCCGGCGGTCACGGTGTTCTCCAGGCCGAAGGGCGAACCGATGGCCATGACCCATTCGCCGACGCGCAGCTTCGAGATGTCGCCGATCTTCACCACCGGCAGGCTGGTCGCCTCGATCTTGACCACGGCAACGTCGCTGCGCTTGTCGGCACCGATCAGCTTGGCCTTGAATTCGCGCTTGTCGGTCAGCGTGACGAGGATTTCGGAGGCATCCTCGATCACGTGGGCATTGGTCATGACGTAGCCGTCGGCCGACAGGATGAAGCCCGAGCCCACGCCGCGCGGACGCTCTTCCTCCTGCGGCTGCTGCGGCCGGTTCGGGCGCGGGCCCGGACGCGGGTTGCCCGGCAGCGGCTGCCCGAAGAAGCGGCGGAAGAACTCCTGCATCTCCTCGTCCATTTCGCCGCTGCCGCCGCCCGAGGTCACTTTCTCGACCGTGCGGATACCGACCACGGCCGGCCCCACCTGCTCCACCAGATCGGCGAAATCGGGCAGTCCGCGCGCCTGCGGCGTCTGCGCCATGGCCGGCGCGGCCGGCACGAACGCCACGGCAGCCGAGCAGGCCATGCCGAAGGCGAAGAGATAGGAACGAAGCTTGTGTCCCTCGACTTTGAACATCATCGGTTTTCTTTCAAAAGAACAGAGCGGCCAAAAGAAGAAGAGCTATGAGTCGGTGATATCGACTTGGTTCAGCGCCATCCGCAGCGCAAGCGCAGCGGGTCAGCGCGTGCGCGCCAGGCTTTGAGCGAACGCATTGAGCGTCTGCTGCGGCACCTCGCCCACCGCGGTCAGCCACCAGTCGCTCGCCGGCTCGGGCAATCGCCGGCGAATCGCGTTGGTGGCCCCGATCGTCAGTACGCCATCGCGCGGCGCACGCTTTTCATCGTAACGCTCGATGAAAAGCGACACCGAGGCCAGGCCATCGGAGAAGGTCCACTGGACGGTGCGGTCCTGCCCCGCCTTGCTGTCGCTGCCGGCCGGACGCCGGTAGAAGCTGCGCGGCTTGAAGCCGGCCACCGGGGCCTTGAGCACCCAGCCTTCGTCCTGCGCGCTGGTGCGTTCGAGCTCCAGCTTTTCGACGCGGTAGCCGCTGGTGTTGCTCATCATCTGCGCGAGCGCCTGCGCCTTGATCGGTGCGTCGAGCTGCAATTCGGAAAACGCCGATTGCTCCACCACGCGCGATTCGGCGTCCACGGTCTGCAGCTTCACCACGAGGCCGGAGCGGCGTTCGCTCCAGATGCGGTAGCCGAAGCGCAGCCCGTCGTGCGGCACCAGCTGCACCACGTCGGCATCGAAGCCCGCCACGCGGTCCTTGCCGACGGCGCGAACGTCGTAGAAATCGCCGATCGACGAATCGGGCTTGTCGGGCAGATTGGGGAACAGGTCGAGGTTCTCGCGCTTCTCGACCTTCACGACCTTCGCCTCGGGCAGGAAGGTCATTACATGGTGGTTGCGCCTGAACGTGGAGCGCGGCGGCCCCGACAGCGCCTCAATGCGCTCGATCTGCAGGTCGCCGTCGCGCACATGCCAGATGCGCGCGCTCGACAGGTCGCCGCCCGCGGCCGACACCACGAAGGTGCCGATGTAATTGCGCTGCCGCGCCCCGGTGTGCATGCGCTGCAGCCATTCGACGACGCTCATCGGGGGCGGCGCATCGCCCGCCTGGGCCGAGGCCGTCCCCTTGGCGTTCGCCAGTCCGGGCCGGGTCTGCGCGGCCGCGATCTGCGCAAAACAAAAAGCAGCGAACACCAGCGCGAACGCGCGTGCGGAGATCGGCATCTGAACGGTCATTGGAGAGAGACGGGCGCGGCTCAGCGCGCAGGGCCTTCGAAGGTCGCGTTGCGCAGGAAGCCCGAAGGCATTTGCGATGCGCCACCGGCTTGCTGGTGCGCTTCGAGCAATTGGTCGAGCCGCGGATCGCGCAGCATGACCTGCGGGCTGCCGTTGCCGACCATCACGCGGGTTGGCGTGAGCGCGGCGGTGGGCGGAAGCTGGCTGTTGGCGGCCGCGGCGGCCAGCACGGAATTGGCGGCCGGCTGCGGCTGCGCTGCTGCGATCTGGGCTCCCGGCGAAGGCACGCCGATGCCGTTCCCGACCAGGGTCCAGCTGATCGCGGCAACCGCCACCAGCGACGCCGCGCCGGCCACCAGCTTCCAGCGGAACACCGGCTCATTGGCTGCCTCGGCCCTTCGGCGCGCCGTCAGCACCGCGGGTTCAGCGGCCGGCACCCGTGCCGGCGCCGCAATGGCGGGCTCCGCGGCCAGGCGCTGCTGGAAGCGGGCCAGGAATGCGTTGCTGTCGCTGCAGGGCGAATGGGCACCCGAGCGCAGGATGTCGCCCACCAGGTGATAGGCGCGCCAGGCACCGCGCGCGTCTTCTTCCGCGCAGACGGCGTCGATGGCCCGCGCGAACTCCTCGCCATGCAAATGACCGTCCGCCAATGCGGACACCTGTTCACGAACCGTCATCGTCTGATTCATTTCATTCACCTGCTTACCTACCAACGCTTGCCGGACTGGTTGTCCAGCAGCGGTTTGACCCTGGCCGAAATGGCCTCACGCGCCCGGAAAATACGCGAGCGCACCGTGCCGATAGGGCAATCCATGACCTCGGCGATCTCTTCGTAACTCATGCCCTCGATCTCCCGCAGGGTGACCGCCTGGCGCAATTCGGGCGGCAATGCTTCCATGGCCGCCTCGACCACTTGGGCGATCTCGTTTGCTGCCAGGACTGATTCGGGGGTTTCGTCGCTGATTGGTTCGTTTCCGGGGCGGTAAGTTTCATCGTCCTCGTCAGAAGACGGCCGCAGGGCGCTTTCGGAGATGGTCGGGTCGCGCTTCATGTCGACCAGCGCCTTCTTGGCGGTGTTGACCGCAATCCGGTAGAGCCAGGTGTAGAACTGGGCGTCGCCGCGGAACTGGTGCAGCGCGCGGTAGGCCCGGATGAAGGTTTCCTGGGCGATGTCCTCGACCAGGTCGACGTCGCGCACCATGCGCCCGATCAGGCGCTCGATCCGGCGCTGGTACTTGATGACCAGCAGTTCGAAGGCCTTCTGGTCGCCCGCGACCGTGCGCTGGACCAGCTGAAGGTCGACCTCGCCCGGGCGCGGCGCCTCGGCGGACCCATCGGGCAAGCCGGAGTCCGGTGGCACTGGCGGGGGAGAAGTTGTCATCGGGGAGATTCAGGGCGCATCGGCAGGCGCGGTTGCTCGCCACGGCTCGCCCGCAGGCGAGGCGGACGGGGCGCGCGAATATACCGCACGGCGTACATCGCGCCAGCGCTCGGGCATGGCGCGCTGTTCGATCCATATCCATCGCCCGGCGCGGCCCGGCTGGGTCAGGCGGACCAGCAGCAGCGATTGCAGGTCGAGCGCCACGGCGGCGCGCGCCGCATGAACGGCCCGGCCATGATCGGCGCCCGTCAGGCTCCAGCACAGGCCGTCGAAGTGCAGCACCGCGGCACCGTCGCTTCGCAGCCCGAGTCCGGCCGCAACGCCGGAAAACAGCACGCTCAGGACCAGCAGCAGCTGGCGCCAGCCAACGCTATCGATCAAAAAGCACGAGAGACCTGCGCAGCAGGCGCCCAGGGCCCAGGTGGCAATCAGGATCCGGGTCGCACCGCGCGAGCGCCCCACCGGATAGGTCACCGAGGGTGCGCTGTACATGGAAGAGCAAGATTCAAACGCGCTTGAACACCAGCGTGCCGTTGGTGCCGCCGAAGCCGAAGTTGTTCTTGACCGCGACATCGATCTTCAGATCGCGCGCCTGATTGGCGCAATAGTCGAGGTCGCACTCCGGGTCCTGGTTGAAGATGTTGATGGTCGGCGGGCTCTTCTGGTGATGCAGCGCGAGCACCGTGAACACCGATTCGATGCCGCCGGCGCCGCCCAGCAGGTGGCCGGTCATCGACTTGGTCGAGTTGACGACGAGCTTCTTCGCGTGATCGCCGAAAGCCAGCTTGACCGCATTGGTCTCGTTAACGTCGCCGATCTGCGTGGAGGTGCCGTGCGCATTCAGGTACTGGACCTCGTCGGGGTTGACGCCCGCATTGGCCAACGCCATGGCCATCGAACGGCGCGGGCCGTCGACGTCGGGCGCGGTCATGTGATATGCGTCACCGGTCATGCCAAAGCCCGAGACTTCCGCATAGATCTTGGCGCCGCGCGCCTTGGCGTGTTCGTACTCTTCGAGCACCAGCACGCCAGAGCCCTCGCCCAGCACGAAGCCGTCGCGGTCCTTGTCCCACGGACGCGAGGCCGTGGCGGGATCATCGTTGCGGGTGCTCAGCGCGCGGGGCGCGGTGAAGCCACCGATGCCGAGCGGAGAAATGGTCGACTCGGCGCCGCCCGCGATCATGACGTCGGCGTCGCCGTATTCGATCATGCGCGCCGACGTGCCGATGGCGTGCAGGCCCGTGGTGCACGCGGTCACGACGGCGATGTTCGGGCCCTTGAAGCCGTACTTGATCGAGACGTGGCCCGAGATCATATTGATGATGGAAGCCGGCACGAAGAACGGCGAGATGCGGCGTGGGCCGCGACTCGCGTATTCGCCGTGCGTCTCTTCGATCATCGGCAGGCCGCCGATGCCCGAGCCGATGTTGCAGCCGATGCGCACGGCTTCTTCATAGGACAGCGCTTCGCCGGTCGGCAATCCGCTGTCCTGCACCGCCTGGATGGCGGCGGCAAGCCCCAGATGAATGAAGCGGTCCATGTGGCGCGCTTCCTTCTCCGAGATGTATTGGGTGATGTCGAAACCCTTGACCTCACCGGCGAACTTGCAGGCGAAGGCGCTTGCATCGAACGCGGTGATGTTCGCAATGCCCGACTTCCCGGCCAGCAGATTGGCCCAGGATTCGGCTGCGGTGTTTCCGACAGGAGCGATGCAACCGAGTCCGGTCACGACGACGCGGCGTTTGGTCATGCCGGCAAACCTTTCTGGAAGCGCTGAACAGCTGCCGAGCGGCGCGGGCGGTTGAAAAAAGGGCCGCCGGCCGTCGTTGCAGTGTCAGCTGGCCGATCAGGCCTTTTGATTCTTGGTGGCGTAGTCGACGGCGTTTTGCACCGTGGTGATCTTCTCGGCGTCTTCGTCGGGAATTTCGATGCCGAATTCGTCTTCGAGTGCCATCACCAGTTCGACCGTGTCGAGCGAGTCTGCACCGAGGTCGGCCACGAAGGCCTTCTCGTTGGTTACTTGGGACTCTTCCACGCCGAGCTGCTCGGCGATGATTTTCTTGACACGTGCTTCGATATCGCTCATTTGGTTCCCTCTGAGGGTTGTAGGTAACAGTGGATTTTAGCCGGGCGC
Source organism: Variovorax sp. V116 (assembly GCF_041154435.1). Lineage (NCBI taxonomy): Bacteria > Pseudomonadati > Pseudomonadota > Betaproteobacteria > Burkholderiales > Comamonadaceae > Variovorax > Variovorax sp. V116. Next base: position 1,538,839 of record NZ_AP028661.1, on the reverse strand, counting down.
ATTGTGGCATTTGCCGTGCGCCCGGTACGGGAAAAGATTGCGCCTTGCGGCTACATGTGCATGCCGCCGTTGACGTGCAGTTCCTGCCCCGTCACGTAGGACGCCTGGGGCGACGCGAGATAGGCCACGGCATGCGCGATGTCAGCCGGCTTGCCCAGGTGGCCCAGCGGGATCTGCTGCAGCAGCGCCTGCTGCTGCGCCTCGGGCAGGCTGGCCGTCATGTCGGTTTCGATGAAGCCCGGCGCCACGCAGTTGACCGTGATGCTGCGGCTGCCCAGCTCGCGCGCCAGTGCGCGGGTCATGCCCGCCACGCCGGCCTTGGCTGCCGCGTAGTTGGCCTGGCCGGCATTGCCGGACGCCCCCACCACGCTCGTGATGCTGATGATGCGGCCGTAGCGCTGCTTCATCATCGGGCGGATCACCGCGCGCGAGAGGCGGAAGACGGCCTTGAGATTGGTGTCGAGCACCGCGTCCCAGTCGTCGTCCTTCATGCGCATGGCGAGCGTGTCGCGCGTGATGCCGGCGTTGTTGACCAGCACGTGGATCGCGCCGTAGGCCTTCACGATCTCGTCGATCAGCGCCTCGACCGCGACGGCGTCGTTCACGTCGAGCGCACGCCCGCGGCCGTCGAAGGCGCTGAGCGCCGAAGTGATCTTGGCGGCGCTGTCGTCGGTGGTGCCGGTGCCGACCACTTTGAGGCCGCGCTGCGCGAGCTCGAGCGCGATGGCCGCGCCGATGCCGCGCGATGCGCCGGTGACCAGGGCGACCTGCCCTTCGAATTTGGGAATGCTCATAAAAGAAGTGTCTGGGCCCGCACCGTTCAGCCGGCGAGCGATTGTCGGGTGTCCGCGAGCGTTGCCGGGTCGTACACCGACGCGGCTTCCAGCTCGGGGGCGATGCGCTTGACCATGCCGGCCAGCACCTTGCCCGGCCCGCACTCGATGATGGAGGCTACGCCGCGCAGTTTCAAGGCCTGCACGCTTTCGACCCAGCGAACCGGGCCGGCGGCCTGGCGCACCAGGGCGTCGCGGATGCGCGCGGGATCGGTCTCGACCGCCACGTCGATGTTGTTCAGCACCGGAATCTGCGGGGGCGCCAATGTGAGGGTGGCGAGCTTTTCGCGCAGCGCCTCGGCGGCCGGCTTCATCAGGCTCGAATGGAATGGCGCCGACACCGGCAGCAGCAGCGCGCGCTTGGCCCCGCCGGCCTTGAGCAGCTCGCAGGCCTTGTCGACGGCTGCCTTGCTGCCGGCGATCACGGTCTGCATCGGATCGTTGAAATTCACCGCCTCGACGATCTCGGCGCTGCCTGCACCGAAGGACGCCGTGGCTTCCGCGCAGCCCGCCACCACCTTGGCGGCTTCCATGCCCAGCACCGCCGCCATGGCGCCCACGCCGACCGGCACGGCCTGCTGCATGGCCCGCGCGCGAAAACGCACCAGCGGCGCGGCCTGCGCGAGCGTCAGCACGCCGGACGCAACCAGCGCCGAATATTCACCGAGCGAATGTCCCGCCACCACCGACGGGGTGGGCCCGCCTTCGGCCAGCCAGGCGCGCCACGCGGCGACGCCAGCCACAAGCATCACCGGCTGGGTGTTGGTGGTCAGCGCCAGTTCTTCCTTCGGGCCGTTCTTGATCAGCCCGCCGATGTCTTCGCCCAGTGCTTCGGAGGCTTCGCGCAGGGTTTCGGCCACGGCCGGGTGATCGCCCCACGCATCGAGCATGCCGACGGCCTGGGAGCCCTGGCCCGGGAAGACAAAAGCAAAGGATTTCATTTTTATCAAAAGCGTCGTGTCGCATCGCAGCCCGAAGGGGCATTGCCATGCACTACAGATTCAATAGCACCGCGCCCCAGGTGAAGCCGCCGCCCACGCCTTCCAGCATGACGGTTTCGCCCTTCTTCACCTTGCCGGACCGCACGGCCTCGTCGAGCGCCAGCGGAATCGAGGCGGCCGAGGTGTTGCCATGCTCGTTGACGGTGACGATGAGTTTTTCGCGCGGAAGCTTCAGCTTCTTGGCCGTGCCTTCCATGATGCGGATGTTGGCCTGGTGCGGAATGAGCCAGTCGATGTCGGCCTCGGTCTTGCCCGCCTTTGCGAGCGTGGCACGCGCGGCGTCCTCGAGCACGCGCACCGCGAGCTTGAACACGGCCTGTCCGTCCATGTGCAGCAGCGGCGTGCCCAGCACGTTGCCGCCGGAGACGTGGCCCGGCACGCAAAGGATGCCGACGTGCTTGCCGTCCGCATGCAGGTCGCTCGCCAGGATGCCCGGCTCCTCGCTGGCCTCGAGCACCACGGCGCCGGCGCCGTCGCCGAACAGCACGCAGGTGGTGCGGTCGTTGAAATCGAGGATGCGCGAGAACACTTCGGCGCCCACCACCAGCGCGCAGCGCGCGGTGCCGGTGCGGATCATCGCGTCGGCCACGGTCAGCGCATAGACGAAGCCGCTGCAGACCGCCTGGACGTCGAAAGCCGGGCAGCCGGCCACGCCGAGCTTGTTCTGGAGAATGGCCGCCGACGACGGAAACACCATGTCCGGCGTCGAGGTCGCGACGATGATCAGGTCGATGTCTTCGGCCTTGCGGCCCGCGGCTTCGAGTGCGTGCCTCGCGGCCTCGAGGGCGAGATCGCTGCTCGTGACCTCGGGCGCCGCGAAGTGCCGCGCGTGGATGCCGGTGCGCTCGACGATCCACTGGTCCGAGGTTTCGATGCCGCGCGTTGCCAATTCCTTGGCAAGGTCGTCATTGGTCACCCGGCGCGGCGGCAGGTAGCTGCCGGTGCCGGTGATGCGTGAATAAGAGCTCATCAAACGTGAAGGGCCGTCGCGTCGGCTGGCACCGCGGGCTCCTGCCGCGCGAGCAATGGCGCGGCGTGAGCGATGCGGGCCCGCACGCGATCGAGCAGGTTGTTGCGAGCGGCATCATAAGCGCGATCCAGCGCATGCCCGAAAGCCACTTCGTCAGCCGAGCCATGGCTCTTGAAAACCAGGCCGCGCAGGCCCAGCAGCGCCGCTCCGTTGTAGCGACGGTGATCGAGCCGGTTTTTAAACGCTTTTAGAACCGGATAGGCAACAATTGCTGCGGCCTTCGTGAAAATGCTCCGCGAGAATTCGACGCGAATGAACTCGCCGATCATCGAGGCCACGCCTTCGCTGGCCTTCAGTGCCACATTTCCGACAAAACCGTCACATACGACGATATCTGTCGTGCCCTTGAAAATATCGTTACCTTCGACGTTGCCGTAGAAGTTCAGATCCTTCGAGTTGGCAGCCGTACGCAGCAGTTGGCTGGCCTTTTTGATTGTTTCGCTGCCCTTGATGGCTTCTTCGCCGATGTTGAGCAGGCCGACCGAAGGCGCCTCGTTGCCCGTGAGCGCCGATACCAGCGCGGAACCGAGCACCGCGAACTGGAGCAGGTCTTCCGCGTCGCAGTCGACGTTGGCACCCAGGTCGAGCACCGTGGTGGCGCCGCCCTTGGCGTTTGGAAGCTGGGGCGCGATGGCGGGGCGGTCGATGCCTTCGAGCGTCTTGAGCAGGTAGCGGGCAATGGCCATGAGGGCGCCCGTGTTGCCGGCCGAGATGGCCGCCTGGGCGGCGCCATCCTTGACCTGCTGGATCGCGATGCGCATCGAAGAATCCTTCTTCTTGCGCAGGGCGATTTCGATCGGGTCATCCATGCCCACCACTTCGCTGGCCGCGACGATGCGGGCACGCGGATGCGCAGCAAAGCCCGCCAGCGCCGCCGGCGCACCAACCAGCAGCAACGAGGCTTCGCTGTGCCGCTCGAGGAACGCGCGGCAGGCCGCAAGCGTGACGCGCGGCCCATGATCGCCTCCCATGCAATCCACGGCGAGCGTGATTGCGGAAGGCGCAGCAGTGGATTCGGGGGAAGAAGGCGTAGCCATCAAAACAAAGGCCCGACGCTACGGCAAAAGTAGCTTCGGGCCTCGGCCTTGGGATGCGAGATCAGGCTTCGGACTTGTTCTTGAGCACCTGGCGGCCACGGTAGAAACCGTTGGGGCTGATGTGGTGGCGCAGGTGCGTTTCGCCAGTGGTCGGCTCAACGGCAATGCCGGGCACGACCAGCGCATTGTGGGAACGGTGCATGCCGCGCTTGGAAGGCGACTTCTTGTTTTGCTGGACGGCCATGATGGCTCCTGGACTGTTAGGTGAGTGATTGGATGCGCTCTCTTGCGGTGGCAATCCAGGGGCATGCATGGAATGCCCTTACCTGTCTTGCTGCTCACGGCGGCGCGCGCGAAGCCCATGATTATAGCCCAGGTGCCGAGAAAGGGCTACTTGCCCTCTTCCGGCTTGCGCGAACGCAACGCCCCGAGCACCGCGAAAGGGTTCGGCTTGGCCTCTTCGGCCGCCTGGAAGTCGTCGTCGCTGGACGAGAGCCGCACCGGGACCGGGCAGACCTCGTGCACGGGCATGACGGGAATCTCCATCAGGAGTTCGTCTTCGATCAGGGTGGGCAGGTCGAAGTCCCGGCTCACGACGAGCAGGTCTTCCTCGGATTCCTCGTCTTCGGCTTCCGCCGTCGCCTCGTCGGCGACGAAACGGAACCAGCGGTCCACCACCAATGGCGTCTCCACAGGCGTCAGGCAGCGCTGGCAGGTCAGCGGCACGGTCGCGTCGGCTTCCAGATGGAGCCAGGGCACGGCTTTGCCATCGGCGCCCGGGCGCTCTTCGCCGGTCGCCGTCCAGCGGACCACGGCATCGGGCGCCGGGGCCGCCAGTTCGGCGGCAAGGCGCACACAGTTGGGCACCGGGTCGGTGGCGCCAAGGGTGGCGGCAGCGGCGGCAAAGCCGGCCACGTCGAGCCGTTGGGGGGCAAATTCTCTCTTCATCCACGCCAGTCTAGCGCGCCGGCCGCTTCACCGCCCCAAAGGCATGCCTGAGGGTTTTGCGCGGCTCCCGCACAATCTGGCCCATGCAACGCCCCTTGATCCTCGCCTCGACCTCGCGCTACCGGCGCGAACTGCTGAACCGCCTGCACCTGCCCTTCGATGTACAACCGCCTGAAGTCGACGAAACGGCGCTGGACGGTGAAACGCCGCGCGAGCTGGCCGAGCGGCTGGCGCTCGAAAAGGCCCGCGCCGTGGCCGCCCGCTTTCCCGAAGCCGTGGTCATCGGCTCGGACCAGGTGGCCGAGCTGGCGGGCGAGGCGCTCGGCAAGCCCGGCGACCACGCGCGCGCCACGGCCCAGCTGCGCCGGATGCGCGGCCAGACGCTGGTGTTCCAGACCGCGGTGGCCGTCGTCTGCGAGGCCACCGGTTTCGTCCAGCGCGACCTGGCGCCGGTGCGGGTGGTGTTCCGCGAACTCAGCGACGCGGCCATCGAGCAGTACCTGCAGGCCGAGCAGCCCTACGATTGCGCAGGCAGCGCGAAGAGCGAGGGCCTCGGCATCGCCCTGCTGAGCGCGATCGACAGCGACGACCCGACGGCCCTGGTCGGCCTGCCCTTGATCCGCACCTGCCGGATGCTGCGCGCCGCGGGGGTCGAACTCCTGTGACGCACGGCAAGCTCTACCTCGTTCCCGCGCCGCTCGACTTCGGCTGCGACACCCAGGCGCCGCTGCAGGACGCCCTGCCCCTGGGCACGATCCAGGCCGCTGCCGGGATCACCCACTGGATCTGCGAGAACGCCAAGTCGGCCCGCGCCTACCTGAAGCGGATCGATGCCGTCGCGCCGCTGGCGGCGCCGCTGCAGGCGCAGGACATCCGCGAACTGCCGCGCGAGGTGCACAAGAAGGGCGACCACGCCGGCCAGTTCGACGCCCGGCCGCTGCTGGCCGCCGCGCTCGAAGGCCACGACATCGGCCTGCTGAGCGAGGCCGGCATGCCGGCGGTGGCCGATCCCGGCTCCTCGGTGGCGCGCGCCGCGCACGACCTGGGCATTGCCGTGGTGCCGCTCACCGGCCCCGTCTCGCTGCTGCTGGCACTGGCCGCAAGCGGCCTCAACGGGCAGAACTTCGCCTTCGTCGGCTACCTGCCGCAGGACGCCGGCGAGCGCCAGGTGCGCATCCGCGAGCTCGAGGCGCTGGCGCTCAAGACAGGCCAGACGCAGCTGTTCATCGAGACGCCCTATCGCAACGCGGCGCTGCTGCAGGCGCTGGTGCAGACGCTGCAGCACAACACCCGGCTCGCGGTGGCGCGCGGCCTCACGCTCGCCAGCGCCCACGTGCGCAGCGAAACCGTGAAATCCTGGCGCGCCAAGGCGCAGCCGGGCACATTGGACGAACGCCTGCCTGCCGTGTTCGCGATCGGGCGTTGACGATGGGAGTGACCGCCGGCACGCGCTGGGCCTCGCGTGCGCAATTCTTTTCGTCCGGATTCATCTTTGCGACCTGGGGCGTCCACGTTCCGACGGTCAAGGCGCACTACGGCATCGACGAGGCCGAGCTCGGGCTGGCGCTGCTCGCGGCCGGCGCCGGCGCGATGTTCGGGCTGACCAGCGCCGGCCGCTGGATCGGCCGCCACGGCCCGCGGCGCATGGCTGCGCTCTGCGGCTCTATCTACGCCCTGCTGCTCGCCGGCCTGATCGCGATGCCGGGCTATCCTTTTCTTTTGGCGTTGCTGGCGGCCTTCGGCCTTGTGACCAGCGTGTTCGACGTGGCCATCAACACCGAGGCGGCGCAGCTCGAGCTGCGCGGCGGCAAGCCCCTGATGAGCGGCATGCACGGCATGTTCAGCCTGGGCGGCATGGCCGGCGCCGCGAGCGGCAGCGCAGCGCTGGCAGCCGGGCTCGGCGCACAGGCGCATCTGCTCTGGGTGGCGGCGGCGATGGTGCTGGTGGTTGCCTGCTCCTCGATGCACATGCTGCCCAAGCCGCCCGTTGCGAGCGATGCGGCCCCGGCAGACCATCGCTTCCGGCTGCCCCGCGGCACGCTGGCGGTGCTTGGCGTGCTCGCCGCGCTGGGCCTGATTGCCGAGGGCGCCATCTACGACTGGAGCGTGCTCTACATGCAGCAGGAACTCGGCAGTCCGCAAAAGCAGGCCGCGCTGGCCTACGCGAGCTTCTCCGCCGCCATGGCGGCCGCGCGCTTCGGCGGCGACGCCCTGCGCGCGCGCTTCTCGCCGACGGCGCTGCTGCGCGGCAGCGGCATTCTTGCGGCGGCGGCCATGGCGCTGGTGCTGCTGACCGACCTGCCCTGGCTCGCGCTGGTCGGCTTCGCGGGCGTCGGCATCGGTTTTGCGAACGTGGTGCCGATCCTGTTCGGCGCCTCGGCGCGCGTGCCCGGCGTCGAGCCCGCCATCGGCATTGCCGCCGTCTCGGCCGTGGCCTACCTGGGTTTCATGGCCGGCCCGGCGGTGATCGGGCTGCTCGCGCGGGCCAGTTCGCTGACGGCCGCGCTCTATGTGGTCGTGGTGTTTGCCGCGGCGCTGGCGGCGTCGGCCCGCTTCACGGGCGACGAGAGCCGCCGCGCCTGAGACGCCTCGCCGCCGCCGGCCTCAGCGCAGCGCCGGCGTGGCGGACTGCAGCGAGCGCACGGTGGCCGCGCCCATGGCCGCGCCGAATTTCTTCGCGAGCTTCTCGGCCACGTTGTCGCGCCGGGTGTAGTCGGTGACCTCTTCGGCCTTGATGACTTCACGCGCCACGAAGTCGACATTGCCCAGCTGGTCGGCCAGGCCGAACTCGACGGCCTGTTCGCCGCTCCAGAAGAGGCCGCTGAAAAGGCCCGGGGTGTCGAGCTTGAGCCGGTCGCCGCGACCGTTCTTCACCACGTTGATGAACTGCGTGTGGATCTGGTTCAGCATGGCCTGCGCATGGGCGCGCTGCGCATCGCTCATGGGGCTGAACGGGTCGAGGAAGCCCTTGTTCTCGCCGGCCGTCAGCAGCCGGCGCTCGACGCCGACCTTTTCCATCACGCCGGTGAAGCCGAAGCCGTCCATCAGCACGCCGATGCTGCCGACGATGCTGGCCTTGTCGACGAAGATCTTGTCGGTGGCAGCGGCAATGTAGTAGGCGGCCGAGGCGCAGGTTTCCTCGACCACCGCGTAGATCGGCTTCTTGTGCTTGGCCTTCAGGCGCTTGATCTCGTCGCTGATGATGCCCGCCTGCACGGGGCTTCCGCCCGGCGAATTGATCAGCAGCACGATGCCCTTGGCGCCCTCGTCCTCGAACGCGGTCTTCATGGCCGCGACCACGAATTCCGCGCTGGCGTCGCCGCCGTTGGCGATCTCGCCCTTGATCTCGACCACTGCCGTGTGGGCCGTGGTCTTGGCGGTGCTCGGCGTGCTGCGCGACATCGCGAGCCAGACCAGGAAGATGAAGAAGGCGAGCCACGACAGGCGCGTGAAGGTCTTCCAGCGGCGCGCCGCCTTTTGTTCGTTGAGCGAGGCGAAGGCGAGTTTCTCGAGCGTTGCGCGCTCCCATCCGGGACGCTGCGTGGGGTCTTTGGCCATGTTTCTCGGCGCGCCCTGCGAGGACGCAATGGGGGTGGCCGGCTCAAAAGGATCAAAACCTTCGGGTTCCGTGCGGTTCGGGTCGGTCATTGTCAAAAGCTCAGGGGATGGAGGTTCCAGGCAGTATGCCAGTGCACCACGCCGTCACGTTCGCTGAGGGCGATCTTCACGAGCCCGCCGCGGCACGGGCCGCCGGCGCATTCGCCGGTGTCCGGCCGGTAGACCGCACCATGGGTGGCGCACAGCAGCCACTGGCCGCTGTCGTCGAAGAAGCGGTCGGGCTGGAAATCCAGTTCCATCGCCACGTGGCTGCACCGGTTGAGATAGGCATGCGGCTGCCCCTCGAAGCGCACCGCGAAGGCCCGGCAGGTTTCGCCGCCGTAGACCACGTCGAAGGGAACGGCCCGGCTGCCTTCGACCAGGTCCGAGGCATTGCACAGGGGAATGCGCTGTTCTTCGCTCATGCCGCGATTTTCAGGCGTTCTCCAGAAGCCATGCCTCCAGGCTGGCCACCGAGTGGGCGACGAACAGCGGCTTCAGTTCATCGAAGCTCTCGGGCTCGTGCGCGCCGTAGCTCACGCCCACGCTCGGGCAGCCGGCATTGAGCGCCAGCTGCAGGTCGTGCGTGGTGTCGCCGATCATCAGGGTGCGTTCGGGCAGCACCTCGAGTTCTTCCATGAGTTCCAGCAGCATGCGCGGATGCGGCTTGCCGAAGGTCTCGTCGGCGGTGCGCGAGGCGTCGAAGCGGTCGCGCAGCGCGACCGACTTCAGCGCCTCGTTCAGGCCGCGGCGCGACTTGCCCGTGGCCACCGCAAGCTTGTGGCCGCGCGCGCGCAGCGCATCGATCATCTGCAGCACGCCGTCGAACAGCACGAGGTCGTCCTGGTGCTGCAGATAGTGGTAGCGGTAACGGGCGCCGAGCTCGGCGTATTTTTCCTTCGGCACGTCGGGCGCGGCGCGCGCAAGAGCCTCGGCCAGGCCCAGGCCGATCACCCATGCGGCATCGTTCTCGCTCGGCTTGGCGCCGCCGACGTCGATCACCGCCGCCTGGATGCAGCGCACGATGAGCCGTGTGGAGTCGTAGAGCGTGCCGTCCCAATCGAAGGCGATCAGGTCGAAGCGCAGGGGTCTGGAGGAATCAGTCATTGGCCGTGGGAGTGGGATGTTGGGCGAGCGCTTCGATCGCCTGGGGCGGCATCAACGCATGCAGTTCAGGGGGCAGGCCGGCCTGCAGCGCCACGCGCTCGCCGGTGGCGGGGTGGTTGAACTGCAGCCGCCAGGCATGCAGGAACATGCGCTTGAGGCCGAGCTTTTGCAACACGCGCTGGCGCTCGAAGTCGCCGTACTTGTCGTCGCCCGCAATCGCATGGCCGGCCGATGCAAGGTGCACGCGGATCTGGTGGGTGCGGCCGGTCTTGATGGTGACCGCCAGCAGCGACAGCGGCGCGGCGTCACCCGGCAGCGTGAGCCGCGCCAGCACGCGCACCAGCGTCACGGCCCGCATGGCATCGGGATGGTCCTTGGCGACCACCCGCACGCGGCGCTCGCCGGCGCTCGCGCCGTCACCCGGCAGCAGGTACTTGGCGAGCGGCGCATCGAGCACCTTCTTGTTGGCGGGCCAGGCGCCCTCGACCAGCGCAAGGTAGGTCTTGCCGGTCTCGCGTTCGCGGAACTGGTCCTGCAGCGCCACCAGCGCGCTGCGCTTCTTGGCCACCAGCAGGATGCCCGAGGTCTCGCGGTCGAGCCGGTGCACCAGCTCCAGGAACTTGGCGCCCGGGCGCGCCGTGCGCAATTGCTCGATCACGCCAAAGCTCACGCCGCTGCCGCCATGCACGGCCACGCCGGCGGGCTTGTCGATGGCCAGCACCGCGTCGTCCTCCAGCAGCACCGGGAATTCGCGCGCCGGCGCGGGCGGCGTGGCGCCCTCTTCGGCGCGCGGCGATATCCGGATGGGAGGCAGCCGCAGCACGTCGCCGGCCTCGATGCGGGTCTCGGCCTGCGCCCGCCCCTTGTTGATGCGCACCTCGCCCGAGCGGATGATCCGGTAGACATGCGTCTTGGGCACGCCCTTCAGATGGCGAAACAGGAAGTTGTCGAGCCGCTGGCCCGCGGATTCCGCATCGACGGTGATGAACTTGATGGCCGCATGCGGCGCGCCGGCCTCCGCCGCAGCCTTTTGGACTGCGGGGCCTGGAACTGCGGGATTTGGAGCGGCCGCGGGGCCTTGCTTCGCACCTATAATGTTTTTCACCAGCGCGGTCGTGTAAGTGCTTGATTAGACAGAAGTTTAGATCACTGCAGTCAAACGCCCAGGACCATGCTGCGAGGTCGATGCCGCTTTGGCGCCGAACCTGCAAACCCCGCGCAATTGCGCAAAGTGGCAGGCGTGGCGCCCAAGTCAAGCCGACACCCACGAAACACCGATACGGAATACCCAGCCTGCAGCTTCCAAGCTGCCGGCGGATCGAAGCGAGTCCCTTGTGTTGATGCTGCTGATTCAAATGTGCCTGCGCTGGCCCACCTGGCTTCTGCCAGCGGCCTCAGGCATTGAGTCATCCGCACCGCGCGCCACCATTGCGCAACCAGCTATCAATAAGATAGCTGCTCAACACCGAACCTGGCTCGCGCCCATCCACGCGCCCCCACCCCGGCTGTCTTCCTGAGCTGACGCTCAAGAGGCCTGTCCGCGCTCGGCGCGGCAGCGACAACATCCGGGGCCAAGCGGCAATTCCCCTCGTTTCGCGGGCGTCGTCCGTGCATCGTTGGCCCGTCATGGGCCTGTAGAACGATACATATAAGGACAACGCATCATGAAGCGGATGCTGATCAATGCCACGCAGGCCGAAGAACGCCGCCTGGCCATCGTCGACGGGCAAAAGCTCCTCGACTACGAAATCGAGATCGAAGGGCGCGAACAGCGCAAGGGCAACATCTACAAGGCCGTCGTCACGCGCGTCGAGCCTTCGCTCGAAGCCTGTTTCGTCGACTACGGCGAAGACCGCCACGGCTTCCTGCCGTTCAAGGAAATCTCCAAGCAATACTTCGCCGAAGGCGTTTCCGCCAACCAGGCGCGCATCCAGGACGTCATCAAGGAAGGCCAGGAACTGGTCGTCCAGGTCGAGAAGGAAGAACGCGGCAACAAGGGCGCGGCCCTCACCACCTTCATTTCGCTGGCCGGGCGCTATGTGGTGCTGATGCCCAACAACCCGCGCGGCGGCGGCGTGAGCCGGCGCATCGAGGGCGACGACCGTGCCGAACTCAAGGAGGCGATGGACCAGCTCGAGTACCCCAAGGGCATGAGCATCATCGCGCGCACCGCCGGCATCGGCCGCTCGGCGCCCGAACTCCAGTGGGACCTGAACTACCTGCTCAAGCTGTGGAGCGCCATCGACGGCGCGGCCAAGGGCGGCAAGGGCGCCTTCCTGATCTACCAGGAATCCTCGCTCGTCATCCGCGCGATCCGTGACTACTTCAATCACGACATCGGCGACATCCTGATCGACACCGACGACATCTACGAGCAGGCGCAGCAGTTCATGGCGCACGTCATGCCCGAGCATGCCGCCCGCGTGAAGCGCTACCGCGACGACGCCGCGCTGTTCAGCCGCTTCCAGATCGAGCACCAGATCGAATCGGCCTATGCGCGCACCGTGCAGCTGCCCTCGGGCGGCGCCATCGTGATCGACCACACCGAGGCGCTGGTCTCGGTCGACGTGAACTCGGCCCGCGCCATCAAGGGCGGCGACATCGAGGAAACGGCCACCCGCACCAACCTCGAAGCCGCCGACGAAGTGGCCCGCCAGATGCGCCTGCGCGACCTGGGCGGCCTGATCGTCATCGACTTCATCGACATGGACGAGTCGAAGAACCGCCGCGAAGTCGAAAGCCGCCTGCGCGACGCGCTGCGCCAAGACCGCGCCCGCGTGCAGTTCGGCTCGATCAGCAAGTTCGGCCTGATGGAAATGAGCCGCCAGCGCCTGAAGCCGGCGCTCAGCGAAGGCTCGTCGATCCCCTGCCCGCGCTGCGGCGGCTCGGGCCACATCCGCGACACCGAATCGAGCGCGCTGCAGATCCTGCGCATCATCCAGGAGGAGTGCCTGAAGGACAACACGGCCGCCGTGCACGTGCAGGTGCCGGTCGAGGTGGCCTCGTTCCTGCTGAACGAAAAGCGCCCCGAGATCGCCAAGATCGAGCTCAAGCAGCGCGTCACCGTGCTGATGGTGCCCAACAAGACGCTCGAAACGCCGAACTACAAGCTCGAGCGCCTGAAGCACGACGACCCGCGTCTGGACCACATCGAAGCCAGCTACAAGATGGCCGACGAGATCGAGGACCCGACCTCGGTCACGCGCCGCTCGCAGGAGCCCACCAACAAGCAGACGCCGGTCATCAAGGGCGTGCTGCCCGATGCGCCCGCGCCCGTGGTGCCGCCCCGGCCCGAACCGGTGCGCGCGCCGGCCGCCGTGGCCCCGGCACCGGTCGCGCCGCCCGTCGCGAGCGCACCGGCACCGGCCGAGACCGGCTTCTTCGCCCGCATCAAGAGCTGGTTCGGCGGCACGCCGGCACCGGCACCCGCACCGGCCGTGATCCCGGTCGAGCCTCCGAAGCCCACGCGACGTGACGGCGGCCGCCCGGGCCGCGACGGCGAAGCGCGCGGCGCCCGCGATGGCGAACAGCGCCGCGGTGGCCGCGGCGGCGAAGGCCGCGGTGAAAACGGCAGCCGCTCCGGTGGCCGCGACGGCGAACGCCGCGGCGGCCGCGGTGGCGAGCGCCGCGAAGGACGCGGCAGCGAGATCCGCAGCGAAGCAGCCGCCCAGCCGCGCGAACAACGCGAGCCCCGTGAACAGCGCGAACCGCGCGAGCTCCGCGAACCTCGCGAGCCCCGTGAAGCACGCGGCCCGCGCGACGGCGAACAGCGCCGCGGTGGCCGCGGCGAGCGCCGCGAAGGCGAAGGCCGCGAGGCACGGCCGGCATCGGCCGAGCCGATCGACGGCAGCCTCGAAGCCCAGCAGCTGGCATCGGGCGCACCCGCCGGCGATGAAGGCAATGCGCCGGCAGAACGCGCGCCCCGCGGCCGCGGCGAACGCCGGGACCGTGGCGAACGCGGTGAACGGACCGAACGCGGCGAGCGCAATGGCACCGATGCACCGCGCGATGCCTCCGGCGGCGACAACGTGGCCGCGCAGGACGGCACGCAGGCCGAACGCACCCCGCGCGGTGGCCGCGAAGAGCGCGCGCCGCGAGGCGAGCGCAGCGATGGCCGCCGCGAGCGCCGCAGCGAAGGCCAGCCGCGTTTCGCCAACGGCGAAGCGGCACCGGCCAATCTCGACGAAGCCGACATCCGCATCGCCGAGGCCGCCGAAATGGCACCCGCCAATGAAGGCGAAGCCAGCAGCGGCGAGCAGCAGGCACCGCGCCGCGAAGGCGAAGAGCGCCGCGGCCGTTCGCGCGACCGCTACGGCCGCGACCGCCGCGAGCGCGGTCCGCGCGACGACAGCGAAGCCAGCGTGGCCGGCGCATCGGCCGACAACGCCGAGGCGGGCGAAGCACCGGCACGCCAGCAGCCCCAGCCGCCGGCAACGGCCGAACGCGCCGCAGTGCGCGAAGAAGAAGCACGCGAACCGGCACCACGGAGCTACTTCGATCGCCCGGCCGCAGCCGCTCCCGCAGCTCCCGCAGCCACGGTCGCTGCAGTCGCGGCGGCGCCTGTCGCCGTCGAGAGCAGCAGCAGCAAGCCCGCGGCTGCAGCCAACGGCCGTGCACTTCCGAAGGTGCAACCCTTCGAGCTGCCGCTGAGCGAACTCGCGCAGATCGCCGAGAGCTCGGGCCTGCAGTGGGTGAACTCGGATGCCGAGCGCATTGCACAGGCCCGCGCAGCGATCGCGGCCGAGCCGAAGCCGGTGCACGTGCCGCGCGAGCGCCCGCCTGCGATCGTGCTCGACGACGGTCCGCTGGTGCTGGTTGAAACCCGCCGCGAACTCGGCGCGATGACGCTGCCGTTCGAAAAGGCACCTTCCGATGCGCAAGGCGTGAACTGAAGAAGAAGCCCGGGCCCGAGGGCCCGGCGGCAAGGAAGAACGGCGCCACATCGGCGCCGTTTTTTTATGGGGAACGCAAGAGCGGCAAGCGCCGCAGCGCGGTGCCGATGCCGGTCAGGCCTTCTCGGTCTGCGCTGCGCGCTTCCAGGCCGCTGCGGCCTGCTCTTCGTCGCCGCGCGTTTCGGCCAGTTCGGCCAGTGCCAGCCAGGCACGCCGGTACAGCTCCGTGTCCTGCAGGCCCAGGCCGGCCTGCATCAGCAGCTGCTGGGCCTTGCCCCAGAGCTGGCGCTTCATGCAGGCCATGCCCGCGAGGTACTGCAGGTTGGGGTCGCGCGGGTTGTTGCGCTGCGCGGTTTCGATGCGGGCCAGCCAATCGGCATCCACCGAGTCGAGCCCCGCCTCGAGGGCGCGCGCCATCTTGACGCGCAGCGTGTCGCCCAGGCCCCGGGGCTGCGACACCATGCGCTCCCAGGCCGGCAGCAGCCAGCCGCGCGCCAGCGACAGGTCGCCGCGCAGCGCCACCATGCGCTGGGCGGCGTGAATCGCGACCTCGGGCATTTCGCGCTCGGCCGCGTCGAGCTCGGCCCAGGCGCGAAGCAGCTGTGCCGGGTCATGCGCGCCCGACAGCAGCTCGGTCGCGAGGCCGCGCACGATGCTCTGCGCCGCGCCATCGGAAAAGGCCCGGTGCTTGGCGAGCAGGCGCGCCGTTTCCAGCGCTTCGAGCGTGCGCCCGTCCTGGCGCGCCGCCTTCAGCCGGATGCGCAGCGCGAGCGTGCGCCGCTGCACGCCTTGGGGAAGCTCCTCGAGCCGGGTGAGGGCTCCCGCGGGATCGTGGTCTTCGAGTGCCCAGCGCGCAGCGCGCAGCTGCACGCCCTCGCGCGTTTCGGGACTGGCGAGCACGTTGCGCTCGACGCTTTCGTTGAGCGCCTGCTGCAGGTGGGCGTCGCGCGCGGGCCGGTCCTGCAGGGCCTGCGCGCTCTCGGCAGCCAGCAGGTGGGACAGCACGCGCACCTGCTGGGACTGCGGCAGGCTCGCGCCGAGCGCAGCCAGCGTTTTCTCCTGCACCAGCGCGGCTTGTGCGGCCTTGCGCGCGCGCGAGAAGCGGCCCGACAGCAGCTGCACCATGGCGTCCAGCAGGGCCGAGTGCAGCATGCGTTCCTTTTGCTGCAGCCGCCATTGGCGCGCCTGGGTCGGCAGCGAGAACAAGGCCGCCAGGCCGCGCAATGCAAGATGGAGCAGCACGAACGCGGCCAGCAGGATGACCAGCACCAGGTTCAGCGACAGGTCGACCCGCCACGGCGGCCAGAACACGGTGATCGTGCCCTGGTTGTTGCCCGCGAACAGCGCCACCGCCGCCGCGACGGCGAACAGCGCGAGGAGCCAGAGGGCGGCTCTCACCTCAGCGCCCCGCCGCGGCCGTGGCCAGCGCCGACAGCGTGTCGTCGATGCGCGGGGGTTCGGCGGTTTTCATCAGCGCCTGCAGTTGCTGCAGCTGCGTGGCGGCGGCCTGCGTGCGCCGCGATGCGGGATCGAAATAGCGGTTCAGCGATGCGGCCACCGTGGCGAGTTCGCTGCGCGCGGCATCGACCTGCCGCGACAGCAGCGAAAGCCGCGCATTGAGCAGCTTGAGCTTGAGGTTCTCGCGCAGGAAATAAGTCTGGTCGGGTGCCAGCAGCACCGCCTCGGGCCGCTCGATGCGCCCGACCCGCACCAGCGACCGCGCTTCGGCGCGTATCGTCAGCAGCACCCTCTCCCACCAGGCGGCATCGGCGGGAATGGGTTCCGGCTGCCAGGCATTGAGCCCCGAGCCGCGCATGGCCACGGCGTTGAGCGGCGGCAGGTCGTCCACGCTGCGCATCAGCTCGTCGAGTTTTTGCAGCGCCTCGCCGCTGTCGGCGCTCGCGCTGCTGCGCAGGCGGTCGGCGTCGCGCTGCATGGCGCGCTGCAGCGGCGCCAGCCGGGGCTGCGCGGCGCGCGCAATGCGCAGGTCGCCGGACTTGAGGGCCGCGAGCAGGGGCTCGACGCTGCCCGTGACCTGCGCCTGCTGAAGGGCGAGGCGCACGGCCGATTCGATGTCGACCACCAGGTTCTCGTCGCGCGAGCGCGAGAGGCTCTGCATCAGTTCTTCGAGCTGCGAGCGCTGCAGCGCGACCTCGGCAACGCGGGTTTCGGTGAGCGCGGCGCGCGCCGCGGTCTCGCGCACCGTGTCGATGGCTTGGCGGGCCAGGGTGCGCGCCTCGAGCGATTGGGCCAGCGCATCGGCGCTCTGGCGCGCCAGCTGCTCCTGCATGCCGCCGACCTTCTGCCACAGCGAGATGGCCATCACCAGGGCCGCCAATGCCACGATGGCCAGCAGTCCGAAGCCGACGCGCGAGAGCATTGTTGCGGCGGCCGCCTGCGACTCGGGCGACTGCGCCATCGCCAGCGTGGCGGGCACCGGCGCGGCGGCAGATGGGGGGGAGAAGTCGTCGGACGGGGACGCAGCACTCATGTGAAGGATTCTATCGACGCGACCAGGGCTTCCCGCAGCGGCGGGCACACGCGCACCACACCGAATCCCGCGGCCCGCGCGGCTTCGCCGATGCGCGCATGGGTCGCCACCGCGCATGCCGCATGCCAGCCGGTGCCCGGCATGGCATCGCACAGGTTGGCAATGGCCTCCGAGCTGCTGAACAGCCAGACCGCGCGCCCCGCGGCGCCGTCGAGTGCCAGCGCACGCGCCGCGTCGTCGAAGGATGGCGGCAGGCGCCGGTAGGCGACCACCGTGTCGCGCAACCCCTTTGCGGCGTCGATCTCGCGCGCGAGCCAGTCGCGTCCGCTCGGCTGGCCGGCCGCATCGCCGCCGCGCACGATCAGCACGCGCACGCCCTGGCCGACCTGCCCTTTCACGCGCTCCCACAGCGCCTCGGAGTCGAAGCGGGCGGCGTCGGGAGGCGGTGCGTCGATGGCGTCTTGCGGCACGCCGGCACGCAACAACGCGCGCGCCGTGCCCGGTCCCGTGGCCCAGAAGCGCGGGCCGGTTGCGCGTTGCCCTTCTTCCGCATGCAGGAAGAAATGCTCGACCGCCGTGGCGCTCACGAACATCAGCGCCGCGTAGTCGGGAAGATGCTTCCACGCTGCGCGCAGCGGCTCCACCTCGATGGCGGGCTCGATGGCGATCAGCGGCAGCACCGCGGCGTCCAGCCCGGCGGCCCGGAATTCGTCCGCCCACTGCGCGGCCTCGCGCGCCGGCCGCGTGACGATGACGGGCTTGGCAGCCATCGCTCTTTGAAGAATCTTCAGTGCGCGCCGGCGTCGCGCAGCAGCGCGGCGGCACGCTCGCCGAGGGCGCCGGCCTGCGCGAAGTCGGCGGCCGGCGCTTGCGCATGGACCCGCACCAGCGCAGCGTTGCCTTCGGGGTCGCCCCAGGCCGCATCGACGCGCAGCGCACCGTCGGCCTGCCAGCGCGCATGGGCCGCCAGCGGCATGGAACAGCTGCCGCCCATCGACCGGCTCACCGCGCGCTCGGCGGCGGTGGCCAGCCAATCGCGCGGATGCGACAAGGCGGCCAGCAGCGCGATCAGGTCCGTGCGGTCGGCCCGCACCTCGATGCCGAGTGCGCCCTGCCCCGCGGCCGGCAGCATGGTGTCGGGATCGAAGGCGACCCGGATGCGATGCTCGAGCCCGAGCCGCTTGAGCCCGGCCGCCGCGAGCACGATGGCGTCGTAGTGGCCTTCGTCGAGCTTGCGCAGGCGGGTGTCGAGGTTGCCGCGCAGCGGCTCGATGCGCAGGTCGGGCCGCAAGGCGCGCAGCAGCACCACGCGCCGCAGGCTGGAGGTGCCGACGACGGCGCCCTGCGGCAGTTCGTCGAGCGAGGCATGGCGCGGCGACACCAGCGCATCGCGCGGGTCTTCGCGCTCCAGCACGCAGGCCAGCACGAAGCCCTCGGGCAGGTCCATCGGCACGTCTTTCAGCGAATGCACCGCGATGTCGGCGCGGCCTTCCTCGAGCGCGAGTTCGAGTTCCTTCACGAAGAGGCCCTTGCCGCCCACCTTGCTGAGCGACTTGTCCAGGATCTGGTCGCCGCGCGTGGTCATGCCCAGCAGGCTGACCGCGTGGCCCCGTTCCTGCAGCAGCGCCTGCACGTGCTCGGCCTGCCACAGGGCGAGCCGGCTTTCGCGCGTGGCGATCACGATATTGCTCAAGGCCGCTCCCAAAAAGTACATGTTGAAGACCTCTGGAATGCTAGCATGTTGCGCCGCAACAACGCAGGCGGCGCATTCTTTCTAGACCAGGAAAAACATCGAAATGAAAGCCAGCAAGACTCCTGCGCCGCCCAAGCGCCGGCAAGCCGAAGACCAGCCGCTGATCGACGACATCCGGCTCCTGGGCCGCATCCTCGGCGACGTGATCCGCGAACAGGAGGGCGAGGAAAGTTATGCGCTGGTCGAGAAGATCCGCACGCTGTCGGTGGCTTTCCGCCGCGATGCCGACCAGGCGGCCGACCGCGCGCTCAAGAACCTGCTCAAGGGCCTGAGCGCGGCCGAGACGGTGCGCGTGATCCGCGCCTTCACCTATTTCAGCCACCTGGCCAACCTGGCCGAAGACCGGCACCTGATCCGCCGCCGCACCGAGGCCGAGCGCGCGGGCGAAAGCGCCGACGGCGACCTGCAGACCGCCCTTGCGCGCATCCGCAAGGCCGGCGTCAAGCCCGACGAGGTGGTGGCTTCGCTGGCACGCAGCTACGTGTCGCCGGTGCTCACCGCGCACCCGACCGAAGTGCAGCGCAAGAGCATCCTCGATGCCGAGCGCGCCATTGCTCAGCTGCTCACCACGCGCGACGAGATCAAGCTGCGCCAGAGCGCCTACGCGGGCGCCAAGGACGCGCTTACGCCGCTCGAGTTTGCCGAGAACGAAACGCAGATGCGCATCCGCGTCACGCAGATCTGGCAGACGCGGCTGCTGCGCTTTTCCAAGCTCACCGTGGCCGACGAGATCGAGAACGCGCTGAGCTACTACGAAGCCACCTTCCTGCGCGAGATTCCGCGCGTCTATGCCGACCTCGAAAAGGCGCTGGGCCAGGGCGGCGTGCTGCCTTCGGTGGCGCCCTTCCTGCGCATGGGCCAGTGGATCGGCGGCGACCGCGACGGCAATCCCAACGTGACGGCCGAAACGCTCGAATACGCGCTGCGCCGCCAGGCCGAGCTGGCACTGCGCCACTACCTCACCGAAGTGCATTACCTCGGCGGCGAGCTCTCGCTGTCCGCCACGCTGGTGGACGTGTCGGTCGAGATGCAGGCGCTGGCCGCGCGCTCGCCCGACACCAGCGAGCACCGCAAGGACGAGCCCTACCGCCGCGCGCTCACCGGCGTGTATGCGCGGCTGGCGGCCACGCTGCGCGATCTCACCGGCGGCGAGGCCGCGCGCCACGCCGTGCCGCCGCAGAACCCCTATGCGAAGGCCGAGGAATTCCTGGACGACCTGCGCACGGTGGAAGAGTCGCTCGTCGAGAAGCACGGCAGCGTGCTGGCGGCGCCGCGCCTGCGGCCGCTGATCCGCGCGGTCGAGGTGTTCGGCTTCCACCTGGCCACGGTCGACCTGCGCCAGAGCTCGGACAAGCACGAGGCCGTGATCGCCGAACTGCTGGCCACCGCACGCATCGAGCCGGCCTACGCTTCGCTGGCGGAAGAAGCGAAGCAGACGCTGCTGCTCAAGCTGCTCGACGACGCGCGTCCGCTGCGCGTGCCCGATGCCGAGTACTCGCCGCTGGCGCAGAGCGAGCTCGCGATCTTCGCGGCCGCACGCACGGCGCGTGCGCGCTACGGCGCGGCGGCCATCCGCCACTACATCATCAGCCACACCGAGACGGTGAGCGACCTGCTCGAGGCCCTGCTGCTGCAAAAGGAAGTGGGCCTCCTGCGCGGCGCGATGAACGGCAAGGCCACCTGCGACCTGATCGTGGTGCCGCTGTTCGAAACCATCGAGGACCTGCGCAATGCCGCGCCCATCGTGCGCGCCTTCTATGCGCTGCCGAACATCCAGGCGCTCATCGAGCGCTCGGGCGCCGAGCAGGACGTGATGCTCGGCTACAGCGACAGCAACAAGGACGGCGGCATCTTCACGAGCAACTGGGAGCTCTACCGCGCGGGCATCGCGCTGGTGGCGCTGTTCGACGAGCTCAACAAGAAGAAGGCCAACCCGATTCGCCTGCGCATGTTCCATGGCCGCGGCGGCACGGTGGGACGCGGCGGCGGACCGAGCTACCAGGCGATCCTCGCGCAGCCGCCCGGCACGGTGCGCGGCCAGATCCGCCTCACCGAACAGGGCGAAGTCATTGGCTCGAAGTACGCCAACCGCGAGATCGGCCGGCGCAACCTCGAGACGCTGGTGGCCGCCACGCTCGAAGCCACGCTGCTGCCGCAGGCCAAGTCGGCGCCCGCCACGTTCCTGTCGGCGGCCGGGGAGCTGTCGAGCGCGAGCATGTCGGCCTACCGCAAGCTGGTCTACGAAACCCCGGGCTTCGGCGACTACTTCTTCGGCTCCACGCCGATCCGCGAGATTGCCGAACTCAACATCGGCTCGCGTCCCGCCTCGCGCAACCCGAGCCACAAGATCGACGACCTGCGCGCTGTGCCATGGAGCTTCAGCTGGGGCCAGTGCCGGCTCACCATTCCCGGCTGGTTCGGCTTCGGCTCGGGCGTGGAGCAGTTCCTGGCCTCGGCCGCAACGCCGGCCGCGCGCAAGGAGCGCACTGCGCTGCTGCGCCGCATGTATGCGCAGTGGCCGTTCTTTCGCACGCTGCTCTCCAACATGGACATGGTGCTGGCCAAGAGCGACCTCGCGCTGGCCTCGCGCTACGCCGAGCTGGTGACCGACCGCAAGCTGCGCCAGAAGGTGTTCTCGATGATCGACACCGAATGGCACCGCACCTCCGATGCGCTCACGCTCATCACCGGCGCCAAGCAAAGGCTCGAAGGCAACGCCGAGATGCAACGCTCGGTGCGCCACCGCTTTCCGTACATCGATCCGCTGCATCACCTGCAGGTCGAGCTGATGCGCCGCTACCGCGCGGGCGAAGGCGGCGAGCGGCTGCAGCGCGGCATCCACATCTCGATCAACGGGGTGGCGGCCGGCCTGCGCAACACCGGATGAAGGCCAATGCACCGAAGGGCAATGCCTCCACGATGACCACCATCCAGTCCCGCCGCAGGCTCATCGTCCTCATCCTGCTGGGCCTGGCGGTCGCGGGCGCGATCGTGCGGCACTACGCCGAGCGCGGCACGACCACGCGCGACATCGGCACGCTGCTGATGGTGCTGTGGGTGCCGATCATCGGCAACGTCATTGCCTGGCTCATCGGCAAGCTGCCGCGGCGCGCGGCGCCGGCCGAGCCCGCGGGCTTCGATGCGGCGCGCGCGTTCACGCCCCACTTCCTGGCCGAGCTCAGGCTGCGCCCGCCGGCACTGCCTTCGCACGACGTGCCGCTCGCGCCGGGCGAATACCGCTGCGCGCTGGTGGTCGGCAACGAAGGCTTCTCGGCGCGCTGGTTCGTGCCGCCGGGGGGAGCGCTCGCGCGGGGCAAGCCGCATGCGCTGGACATCGAGCTGCTGTCGCCGCAGACCGCCGGCCCCCGGTTTCCTGCAGGTGCGGCCTTCCGCGTGCTGGTGGGCGATTCGTTCATTGCCGATGGGCGCGTGCTGGAGCTTCGCGCACCGCATATCTAGGGAAGGTGGGGAACGGCAAAAGGGTCGATTGTTCGCCGCCGGGAAACTGACTACTGCCGGCAGGCCCCTTGGTGGCGGGCCTGTCCGCCCGGACACTGGGAAGCCTTTCGCAACAACGTGTCGGTATGCGCTTGCCGACGCGGTCCAGGACTTCTTCCCATGATGAATTCACCCAGCAGCAACCCCTGCATCGACGATCTTGCGCCCGAGCCCGCCAGGACCGCCCGCTCCGCCTGGCTGGCGGTCGGCTCGATCGCCGTCGGCACCTTTGCCATGGTCTCGACCGAGTTCATGCCCATCGGCCTTTTGACCGACATCGCCCGCGGCCTGAACGTGTCCGACGGCACGGCCGGCCTGATGATCACCATGCCCGGCGTGCTGGCGGCCTTTGCCGGCCCCGCGCTCATCGTCGCTTCGGGCCGGCTCGACCGGCGCACCGTGCTGATCGCGCTCACCACCTTGCTGATCGCCTCGAACCTGCTGGCCGCCTTTGCGCCCAACTTCGCGACCATGCTGGTCGCGCGCCTCATGCTCGGCCTGTGCGTGGGCGGCTTCTGGACCTTTGCGCCGGCCGCCGCCACGCAGCTGGTGCCGGACGCCTCCAAGGCGCGCGCCATGTCGCTGGTGCTGGCGGGCGTGTCCGCCGCCACCGTGCTGGGCGTGCCCGCGGGTTCGTTCCTGGGCACGCAGTTCGGCTGGCGCGCCTCGTTCGCGGTGACCGGCGCGCTCGCGGCCGCGGTGCTGCTGGTGCAGCTGTGGCTGCTGCCCGCGATACCGCCGGTGCGCGCCATCGGTGCGCGCGACCTGCTCACGCCGCTCACGCGGCGCATGGCGCAGGTCGGGCTGCTCGCGGTGCTGTTCTTCATTGCCGGCCACTTCGCGGCCTACACCTACCTGAAGCCGCTGCTGCAGCAGGTGTTCGGCCTCGCGCCCAACTCGGTCTCGACGCTGCTGCTGGTGTATGGCGCGGTGGGCTTTGTCGGCACCTTCCTCGGCGGCAGCCTGGTGGCGCGCAGCGTGCGCGGCACCACCCTGCTGGCGGCGCTGATGCTCGCGACCGCGCTCCTGCTGTCGACGGTGATCGGCTCCGGCTTCGTGCCCGGCGCGGTGGTGGTCGTGATCTGGGGCGTGGCCTTCGGCCTGATCCCGGTCGCGCTCACGGGCTGGATGATGGAGGCCGTGCCCGACGCGCCCGAAGCCGGCCAGGCCCTGCTCGTGAGCGGCTTCCAGGTGGCAATCGCTTCCGGCGCGCTGATCGGCGGCGTGACGGTCGACAACCACGGCATCTCCAGCGCGATGGTGCTCAGCGGCGTGCTGGTGCTGATCGCGGCGCTGATCGTCGGCACGCTGGGCCGGGCGCGCGGCGGCGCCGCGCTCGCTACTTCTTCGGCCGAGTAGCGCGGCTGGCCTGTGCGCCCGCCGCAAGGATCGCATCGAGCACCACGCGCAGGGCCTTGTTGACCGGCTTGTCGCGCCGGATCACCACGGCCAGCGTGCGGTGCATGCGGGGGGCCAGGCGGCTGATCTTCAGGCCCGGGTGCGCGCCGCGGCCCGTCATTGCCATGCGCGGGACGATGCCGTAGCCCAGCCCCGCAGCCACCATTTCCTTCATCGCCTCGACACTGCCCAGTTCCATGACGGGCTGCGGCTGCAGGCCTTCGTCCGCGAACCAGCGGTCGACCAGCTTGCGCGTGTTGGCCGCGGGCTCGAACAGCACCAGCGGCAGCGCCGCCAGGTCGGCGGGTGCCACGCGCGCCTTCAGCGGCGCAAGGTCGCTGCGGCCGATGGCGACGAATTCGTCGTCGAGCACCGGCACCACGCTCAGTGAGCGGCCCGCGGCCGGCAGCGTCACCAGCGCAAGGTCGCTGCTGTTCTCCTCCACCTTGCGGACATGGTCGTCGGTGTTGCCCGTGCTCACCACGATGCCGAGCGCCGGAAACTGCTCGCGCAGGCTGCGCAGCACGGCCGGCAAAAAATAGAGGCAGGCGGTGGCACCGGTGCCCAGCCGCACGCGGCCCGTGACGCCGCTCGCATGGTCCGCCAGCGCGTCGATGGCGTTCTCCACCGCGGTTTCGATGTGGTGGCTGTGCCGCAGCAGTTCCGCACCGGCCGGCGTGGCCTTGGCGCGCTTGCCGACGCGCTCGACCAGGCGCACCGCGAGCCTGCGCTCCAGCTGGCGGACCTGCAGGCTCACCGCGGGCTGCGTGAGGCCGAGCCGGTCGGCCGCAGCCGAGAAGCTGCCGGTTTCGATCACCAGGCCGAAGGACCGGAGCTGGTCGAGGTTGAGCGTCTTATCCAAAGTATTCCTTATGCCTTGCATCAGTCGGCGAAGCTTCACTTATCGTCCGCGCAGCGTCAAGATCCGGACCATGCCTTCGCCTGTTCAAGCCACCCAAGCTCTCGCCTCCACCGAAATCCTCGACGCCGGGGCGCACCACATGCCTTCGGTACAGGCCATCTACAGCCGCTACGTGCTGCACGACCTGTGCTCCTTCGAGGAAGAGGTGCCGAGCGTCGAAGAGATGCAGGCGCGCCGCGCCGGCGTGCTGGCGCGCGGCCTCCCCTACCTTGTCGCGCTGAAGGACGGCGAGGTGGCCGGCTACGCCTATGCAAGCCCCTACCGCAGCCGCTCCGCCTACCGCCACACGGTCGAAGATTCGATCTACGTGGCAGAAGGCATGCAGGGCCGTGGCATCGGCCGCGCGCTGCTCCAGGAGCTGATCCGGCGCTGCACCGACGGCGGCTTCGCGCAGATGGTGGCGGTGATCGGCAACAGCGCCAATGCGGGCTCGCAGCGCGTGCACCAGGGCCTGGGCTTCGAGACGGTGGGCGTGCTGCGCAACGTCGGCTTCAAGTTCGGGCAGTGGGTCGACACCGTGCTCATGCAACGTGCGCTGCGCTGAACCGGCCCCCGCGCGCGGATGGCTTGCGCTGCTGTGCGCGAGCCGGCTGCTGCAGGCCATGGTGGTCACCGCCTATTCCGGCGTGCTGCCCTTCATGATGGCCGACTGGCACATGACGGCCGCGCAGGCTGGCTCGATCCAGAGCGCATGGCACGTGGGCTACATGAGTTCGCTGTTCGCCGTCGGCCTGCTGGCCGACCGCTACGGCCCGCACCGCGTCTTCCTGATCGGCAGCGCGGTCAGCGCGTGCTCGGCACTGGCTTTTGCCGCCTTCGCGCACGGCCATCTTTCGGCGCTGCTGCTCTACGGCCTGGCCGGGCTGTGCGCGGGCGCCTCGTACACGCCGGGCCTGCAGCTGCTCGCGCGCAACGCCGAGCCCGCCGTGCGCGGCCGGGCGATGGGGCTCTTTCTTGGTTCGGCGTCGATGGGCTACGCCTTGTCGCTGGCGGTGGTGGCGGCCTTCAGCCACGCCCTGCACTGGCGCTTCGGCCTGCTGGCGGCGGCGGGCTGCACCTTCGCCGGCGCACTGCTCACGGTGCCGGCGCTGCGGCGCATGCGGCCGCCCGCACCGGCCGCCGGCGCAGGAACGCCGCCGCGCGAAGGCACCTGGCATGCGCTGGCCGAGACGGTGCGCGACAAGCCCGCGATGGCCGGCAACTGGGCCTATGCCTTCCACTGCTGGGAACTGATGGCGCTGTGGGCCTGGCTGCCGGCCTACCTGGTCGCCTCGGCCGGCGGCGCCGCGCCGTGGCAGGGCGCGGGCATTGCGCTGGCGGCGTTCGCGCACCTGGTGAGCGTGTTCGGCAGCATCGGGGGCGGTGCCGCGTCCGACCGCTTCGGCCGCGCACGCATCATGATGGCCGCCACGCTCATGAGCCTGTGCATGTCCTTCGCGTTCGGCTGGATGTGGACCTGGCCGCTGTGGCTGCTGGCCGTGATGGCCGCCCTCTACAACCTGCTCGCGATTGCGGACTCCTCCGTCTATTCGACCGCGCTGGCCGACGTGGTGGCGCCGCACCGGCTGGGCGTGGCGTACTCGGTGCGCTCGGTGATGGGCTTCGGCGCGGGTGCGCTGAGCCCCTGGGTGTTCGGCCTGGTGCTGGACAGGGGACAGACGCGCTTCGGCTTCGGCAGCACGTACAGCTGGGTGGCGGCATGGAGCTCGGTCGGGCTCGGCGCGCTGCTGGGGCCGTGGATGATCGTGCGCTTCGGCCGGCTGGAGCGCGCGCGGCGTGCGCGCTGAACTTCGCCGGCGTCTCGCACCATCAACTCCCGATCGGATATTCGACGGCCACGCGGATCTGGCGGGCGTCGAGTTCGGCCTGCGCCTTGTTGCTGCGGTGCTCGCCATAGCGCAGCAGCAAGGCCAGTCCCTTGGCCGATCCGGCCTGCACCGTGTAGCGCAGCCAGAGGTCGCGCTCCCAGTGCCGGCCGTCCTTGCCGTAGCCCAGCCAGGCATAGCCGCCGCGGGCGGGCACGCGGCTGCCGTCGATGCCGCTGCCGCGGATGTAGGCGGCGCCCATCGCGAGTCCCGGCGCGCCCCAGCTTGCGGCATCGACTTCGTAGCGCAGCTGCCACGATTGCTCGTGCGGCGCATTGAAGTCGGACAGCTGCGCGGCATTGCCGAGCCAGATGGCACCGCGCGTCAGGTAGTCGAAGGGCGTGTCGCCGTCCACCTTCTGCCAGCCCACGCCCAGGCGGTGGGGGCCGTGCGTGTAGGTGGCCATGAGGCTCGCGGTGGTGTTGTCGATCGGGCCGGCCAGCGCGCGGCCGGTGTCCTTGCTGTGATAGAGCTGCAGGTCGAAGGCCAGGGCGCGCTTCGCGCCGAGCGGCACCGCGTAGGAGGCACCGAGGTAGCCGGTGCGCCAGGTGTCCTTCAGCCGCCCGAGGTAGGCCGAGAGCGAAAGCGCGGGCGCCGCCTTCCACGTGGCGCCGGCAAAGTCGAAGGCATCGCCGCGCGGCGACTTCGGGTCGAGGTAGTTGACGACCAGCGGATTGGCGGTGCCGCGCGCGTTGCGGTCGGCCGAGCCGGTGAAATGGCCGGCCTGCAGCGTGAGCTTGTCGATCTCGTGGCTCGTGAGCAGCCAGCCGCGCATGGTCTCGGGCAAGAGGCGCGTGTCGGAGGAACTGAAGATCGGCGCCTTGGCGCGCTGCTCGCCCACCTTGAGGACCGTGGAGGAGATGCGCACCTTCAGCGCCGCGCCGCCGCGCGCAATGCCGTCCTGTGCGTAGCCCTGGCGGTCCACCGGCAGCATGCGGACCTTGCCGACGCGCAGGTCGTCGCCCGAGAGCTTGTGCGCAAAGTAGGCGTGCGCATCGGCGCCGAAGCCGACCACGCCGCGCGTGAAGCCCGACTCCACCGCGCCCATGAGGCCGTAGCCCCATTCCTGCGCGTAGTCGCTGCGCCTGGCCCTGGGCAGCACGGCATTGCGTCCGCCGTTGCTCCTGCCGCCGTCCAGGTAGTCGCGGCGTTCAAGGACGGTGCGGTTCAGCAGGCTCCATCGCGTGTCTTCGACGAAGCCTCCGGTGGCTTCGGCAACCGGGGCTTCGGCACCGGCCGCGGCACCGCCGAGCATCATCAGTGCGGCGCCCCAGCAGCGTCGCCCGGCCCTCGGGAAACGCCGGCACGGGGCCGGACGGGCGGCAGGGAATGCCGATTGCGTGCGGATCATGTCCTGCCCCTCCTCATTCCGGCGCATGCGCGAGCCGGAACGACAGCGTGGCCAGGTGCTCGACCTTGTCGGTGGCGGCGGGATCGTCCGCGGGCGCATCGAGCCTGGCGGCGATCACGTTGAGTCCCTGGTTGCGCACCGGCAGCGTGACCGTGCCGTCGGCGGCGGTCAGCACCGCTTCGCCATCGGGGTCGTTGACGAAGTCGGCCAGCACCGGCACGCCGGCAGCGGGCTCGCCGCGGTAGAGCACGCGCAGGCGCAGCGGTTCGCCGCGCATCGCGGGCAGCGCGGCATCGACCGGCACGATCTGCAGCGCATGGCCAGGCAGCCCTCCAAGCGGCCGGCCCAGCGGCGCGCGCAGATGCACCGCGTATTTGAAGTTGTGGCCGCTGGCCGAGGCGCCCGGCACCTCGCCCCTGGGTTTCTTGAACCACTGCCCGTTGGCTGCCTTGGTCCAGATGCCGTTGTCCAGCACGGCAGCGACGATGGCGGGCTGCTCGCGCAGGTCGACCAGCGCGAGCTTGCCGGCCGCTTCGAGCGCGGTCTGCACCGGGCGGCCCGCCGCGTCGTAGCCGGCCACCGCCTTGATGAGCGGCAGGCGCTTGGCGGCGTCGAGGTCGTCGCCGCCCTCGCCGTAGATCAGCGCCAGGTCGCCCGAGCGCTGGGCAAACCAGATGCCGTGGGCCTGGGCCGCGGCCGATGCGGCCCACAGCAGCGAAGCCGCGACGGCGCCGCGCAGCATGGGGTTGTGAAGAAGGAATGCCATGGCCATCACAGGTACTTGAGCCAGGCGATGTCGCGGCGCCGCGCCTTCAGGCCGGCGAAGGCGCGCACCGCGGGGTACAGCGCAACGGCCAGCACGGCCGCGGCGGCCCACACCATCCACATCGCATCGAAACCGAAGAGCGCCCCGTGGTTCCGGCCCCAGGCCGCTTCGGCGCCGAGATAGAGGAACTTGAGCACGTACAGGTGCAGCACGTAGAAGAACATGGGCGCGGCACCGAACACGGCCAGCGGCGCCAGCCATGCCGCACCCTGCCGGCGCTCGAACGCGCGCAGCAGCAGCAGGCCGATGCCGAGCGTCAGCGCAATGAACAGCAGCGAGGGCGGGTACTTGGTGATGTTGAGAAAGCCCATCCAGCTGGCCAGGGCGGTGTCGCCGGCCGTCCAGGGCTTGTCGCCATACACGTCGAGCAGCCGCAGCAGCACGAAGCCGGCCAGCAGCCCCGCGCCCCAGCCCAGCTGCCGCCGCTGGCGCTGCGCGGCATCGGCGCCGGCCGCGAACCATGGCCCGGCGGCGTAGCCCAGCGCGATCACGCCGATCCATGGAAGCAGCGGATAGGAGGTGCGCAGCTTCAGTGCAGCACCGGGCAGTTCGATCCAGCCCCGGTCATGCAGGATGGCCCAGGGCACGTGCAGTGCATGGCCCACGGGAAAGTGCAGGCCGTCGAGCAGGTTGTGCCCCGCGACCAGCACGATGCCCAGCACGATGAGCACCTTGCGCGGCAGCCATACCAGCGCCGCCAGCGCCAGCATCGACAGGCCGATGATCCAGATCACCTGCAGGAACACCTTGGCCGGCGGGAACTGGAAGGTCCATGCGAAGTTGATGACCGTGACCTCCAGCAGCACGAGGAACAGGCCGCGCTTCCACAGGAAGGAGGAAGCCGCCGCGCGGCCGCCGGGCTGCTTCGCGGCATAGAGAAAGGCCGACAGCCCGGTCAGGAACACGAACACCGGCGCGCACAGGTGGGCCAGCAGGCGGCTGAAGAACAGCTCGGACGGCGTCTCGGCCGCGACCATCGGGTCGGGCACCTGGTGGTGCAGGTAGAAAGTCTCGCGCACGTGGTCCAGCAGCATGAACAGGATCACGAGGCCGCGCAGGGCATCGATGGAAAGCAGCCGGGCGCGGGCCGGCATGGAAGGAGGCGGGATTTCAGGCATGGTGTTATCGGGAATGAATTCCCAATAATGTAGCGTACCGGAAATTCCGCGCCGGCTATTCCCCGAGCAGCTCCCCGATCGGCTGCAGGTCTTCGACCCGGTCGCAGATCGACTTGATCACCATGGTGATCGGAATGCCCAGCAGCAGCCCCCACACGCCCCAGAGCCAGCCCCAGAAGATCACGCCCACGAACACGGCCACCGGGTTCATGCGGCTGGTGCGGCTGGTGAGCCAGGGCATCAGCAGGTTGCCCACCAGCGTGTGGATGGCAAGCGACACGCCGCCCACCAGGATGCCCATCTCCAGGCTGTTGAACTGCAGGAAGGCCACCAGCCCGGCGGCCACCATGACGATCACCGAGCCGACGTAGGGAATGAGGTTGGTCACGGCCGCGATGATTCCCCACACGGCGGCGCTCTCGACCCCGATGGCCCAGAAGGCGAGGCCCGTGGTCACGCCCACCAGCGCGCTGATCAGGATCTGCACCAGCAGGTAGCGCTCGATGTTGCGGGTGATGTCGTCGAGCACGTGCACCGTGACCTTCTTCTTCTGCAGGCTCGGACCGGTGATCTTGATCAGCTTGCGCCGGAAGGTGTCGCCGGAGCACAGCGCGAAGTAGGTCAGGAAGGCGACCAGCGTGAGCTGCCCGATCGCCTCGAGCAGGCCGACGGTGCCGCTCAGCAGGTAGTCGCGCACGTTGAAGGACGGCCGCTCGATCACCACGCGCGCAACGCCCTTGCGGGCCGCGACGCGCGCGGAGTTTTCCTCGGCCGCCTTCTCGAGCTGCGCGGCCGCCTGCTGCACGCTTTCGAGCGGCGTGGCGTTGGCGCTCCTGCTCCGGCGCATGGCCTGCCCCAGTTTCTGGGCCGCGATGGGCAGCGATTCGGCCAGTTGCGTGGCATTGCCCGAAAGCGAATAGCCGGTCCAGCCCAGGCCGCCGAACAGGCCGACGAGGATCAGCGCGGCGGCGATCCAGCGCGGCAGCCACAGGCGGTGCAGCCGCTCGACCAGCGGCGACAGCGCGTAGGTCAGCAGCAGGCTCAGCATCAGCGGGATGAAGACGGCCTGGCCCCATCGCAGCGCGAAGACGCTGGCCAGCACGGCCAGCACCACCAGCGAGGCGCTGCGCACGTCGACCGGCATGTGCAGCAGCAGGCGTTCGGGCTCCGGCCGCAGCTCGGGCGGCACGGCTTCGGGCGGGGACTCCAGCACGGGTTCGGGCGGCACCTCGGCCGGGGGCTCCGCCGGCGATGGCGGCGGCTCCGGGGGCGGCTGCGCGGCCGGGGCATCGCCGGCCGGTTTGTGGTCATCTGTCATCGCGCTTCCTTCAGCACTTCGCGCACTGCAGCCAATTGTCGCCGCGACACCGCCACGGGTTCGGGAATCGCGTCGAGCCGCAGGGCCCAGCCTTCGGCGTCTTCCCCGTCGTCGTATTTCTCGAGCGCACGGATGGCCGAGCGCGCCACCAGCGCATTGCGGTGCACGCGCAGGAAGCGGGTGGGATAGCGCTCCTCGAATTCGTTCAGCGAGCCATCCAGGATGTGGCTGCGCGTGGCGGTGCGCACCGTGAGGTACTTGTACTCGGACTTCAGGTAGAGCACCTCCGACAGCGGGACCCGCTCGGCGCGGCCGCGGTCCTGGATGAGCACGCTTTCCTGCAGCGCGTCGGCCTGCAGCGCGCGCCGCTCCTTCAAAAAACGCTCGGCCTTCTGCAGCGCCTGCTGGAGCCGCTCGGCGCGCACCGGCTTGGTCAGGTAGTCGACCGCATCGAGGTCGAAGGCGGTCACGGCATGCGCCGCGTGGGCGGTGACGAACACCACCGCCGGCGCGTCGGCCCGCCCGCGCAGGGCGCGCGCCACCTCGATGCCGTCGATGCCGGGCATGTGGACGTCGAGCAGCACCAGGTCCAGCGCCATGCCCGCGAGATGCTGCTGCGCCTCGGCGCCCTGGGCGGCCTCGGCCACCACTTCGGCGGCGGGCGAGCGGCAGTCGCGCAGCAGCGTGCGCAGGCGCGAGCGGGCCAGGGCTTCGTCGTCAACGATCAGGGTCTTGAGGGTCATGATTCGGCGGGAATGGCAATGCGCACGCGGTAGTTCTTCTGGTCCATGCCGGCGCTGAACTGCATCTGCATGTCGTGCAAGAGCCGCAGCCGGTCGCGCACGTTGGCCAGCGCAATGCCATGGCCGCGCGGCAGGGGCTCGTCGGCCCAGCGCAAGGGCGGCAGGCTGTTGACCACCTCGATCACCACCACGCTGCCGCGGCGCTCGGTGCGGATGCGCAGCTTGGCGCCCTCGGGGCTGGGCTCCACGCCGTGCTTGATGGCGTTTTCGACCAGCGGCTGCAGCAGCAATGGCGGCAGCCGCGCGCTGCTGGCCGCGGCATCGAGGTCCCAGCGGATGCGCAGCCGGTCGCCGAAGCGCACCTGCTCGATGGCCAGGTAGCGCTCGGCCAGCGCGATCTCGTCGGCCAGCGTGCCCGATTCGCCCGGATCGGCCAGCGCCTGGCGGAACAGCTCGGCCAGGTCTTCGAGCATGGTCTCGGCCTTGGCGGGTTCTTCCCGCACCAGCGCAATGGCGCTGTTGAGCGTGTTGAACAGGAAGTGGGGGCGGATGCGCGACTGCAGCTCTTCCAGCCGGGCCGTCATGGCGGCCGGCGTCTGGCCGCGCGCGCGCAGCACCATCGCCGCCATCACCATGCCCGCGACGAAGGCGCCCGCCACGGCGCTCGCGAGCCAGGGCGCCGTGCCCAGCACGCCGGTCAGCCGCAACAGGCCGCAGCCATAGAGCGAGGAAACGGCACCCAGCGCGGCGCCGGCCGCGTACTGCGCCTGGCGCGGCAGGCGCCCGAGCGGCTTCTTGAGCCCGCAGGCCGCCACCAGCCACAGCAGCGTGGCGGGCAGCGCGCCGCCCGTGACGGTGGCGGTCTGCACCAGCCATTCCCCGGGGGAGGAGGACACGAACAGCGTGGCGGTCGCCACCAGCGCCTCCACGAACAGCACCGCGCGCAGCACCACCCCGATCTGGCAGGCGTCGAACAGCCCCGGGCTGCCGCGCGCGGCCAAACGCCCTCTTTCCGGCGGGGCCGGGGGCGTGGGGGTGGAGGTGGCCGATAAAATCGCCGGATTGCGCATCACTGATACATCGGGTAACCAACCCATTATTGCCTCTACCACGGCTCCCATGACTCAAAACCAACTCGACAAGAAATCCGAAGCCTGGTCGGCCCTGTTCTCCGAACCCATGAGCGACCTCGTGAAGCGCTACACCGCGAGCGTCTTCTTCGACAAGCGCCTGTGGCAGGCCGACATCGAGGGTTCCCTGGCACATGCCGGCATGCTGGCCGCGCAGGGCATCATCGGCAAGCAGGACCACGCCGAGATCGAGCGTGGGATGGCGCAGATCCGCGCTGAAATCGAATCGGGCGCCTTCGAGTGGAAACTCGACCTGGAAGACGTGCACCTGAACATCGAGGCCCGGCTGACCCAGTTGGTGGGCGACGCCGGCAAGCGCCTGCACACCGGCCGCAGCCGCAACGACCAGGTCGCCACCGACGTGCGCCTGTGGCTGCGCGGCGAGATCGACCTGATTGCCGAGCTGCTGGTGGCGCTGCAGGTGTCGCTGGTGGACATCGCCGAGAAGAACGTCGAGGTCATCCTGCCCGGCTTCACGCACCTGCAGGTGGCGCAGCCGGTGAGCTTTGGCCACCACATGCTGGCCTACGTGGAAATGTTCAGCCGCGACGCCGAGCGCCTGCAGGACGTGCGCAAGCGCGTCAACCGCCTGCCGCTGGGCGCCGCGGCGCTGGCCGGCACCAGCTACCCGCTCGACCGCGAGCTGGTCGCCAGAACGCTGAAGATGGACGGCGTCTGCCAGAACAGCCTGGACGCCGTGAGCGACCGCGACTTTGCGATCGAGTTCACCGCCGCGGCCAGCCTGTGCATGGTGCACGTGAGCCGCATGAGCGAGGAACTGATCCTGTGGATGAGCCAGAACTTCGGCTTCATCCAGATTGCCGACCGCTTCACCACCGGCTCTTCGATCATGCCGCAGAAGAAGAACCCCGACGTGCCCGAACTCGCGCGCGGCAAGACCGGCCGCGTGGTCGGCCACCTGATGGCGCTCATCACCTTGATGAAGGGCCAGCCGCTGGCCTACAACAAGGACAACCAGGAAGACAAGGAGCCGCTGTTCGACACCGTCGACACGCTCAAGGACACGCTGCGGATCTTTGCCGAGATGATCGGCGGCATCACCGTGAAGCCCGAGGCCATGGAAGCCGCCGCGCTGCGCGGCTACGCCACCGCCACCGACCTGGCCGACTACCTCGTGAAGAAGGGCCTGCCCTTCCGCGACGCGCACGAAACCGTGGCCCACGCCGTGAAGGCCGCCACTTCGCACAAGGTCGACCTCGCGGAGCTGCCGCTGGCCGTGCTGCAGCAGTTCAACCCGAACATCGAGAAAGACGTGTACGACGTGCTGAGCCTGCGCGGCTCGCTCAATGCGCGCAACATCCTCGGCGGCACCGCGCCGGCGCAGGTCAGGGCGCAGATCGCGCGCCACCGGGCCCGGCTGGCCTGACGCCCAAGGCCCCGCTTGTTCTACGCCATCCCGCTCGAGAACAAACCGAGCTGGCGCAATCCACCGTGGATGACGGTGCTGCTGATCCTCGTGAACATGATCGTGTTCTGGGGGCCGCAGCGCAGCGAGGAAAAGGCCGAGGAGCGCGCGGCCCGCTACTACGTGAACAGCGTGCTGCCCGAGCTGGAGCTGCCGCCCTTCGTGGAGTGGCTCGAGAAGACGGACCCCAGGCGCGGCAAGCAGGCGCGGCGCATGCTGCCGCACGAGGAAACCCATCCGCAGCTGCTGGACAGCCTGCAGAACGACAGCAAATTCCTGCAGAAGCTGCAGGCCGGCGAGGTCATCACGCCCGCGAACCCGCGCCATGCCGAATGGAAGCGCGACCGCCAGCAGTACGAGGCGATGCGGCCGGCGTCCTTCACCCAGCGCTGGTCGCTCGACCATGACAAGGGCGCCGAGCCCAAGCCCTGGACCTGGATCACCGCGGCCTTCCTGCACGCCGACACCGGCCACCTTCTGGGCAACATGCTGTTCCTCTTCCTGTTCGGCTTCTCGGTCGAACTGGCGCTGGGGCGCGGCACCTACCTGGCCTTCTACCTGCTCGGCGCCGTCGGCTCTTCGCTGTTGTCTGGCTGGGCCTATGCCGGCAACGGCGGCCACGGCCTTGGCGCCTCGGGTGCGATCTCGGCGCTGATGGGCATGTACGCCGTGATGTACCGGCTGCGGCGCATCCGGTTCTTCTACCAGCTCTTCTTCTATTTCAACTACGTCACGGCGCCTGCCCTCCTGCTGCTGCCGGCCTGGATCGCCAACGAGCTGATGCAGCAATGGTGGGGTGACCAGAGCGTCGGCTACATGGCACACCTGGGCGGCCTCCTGACGGGCGCCGCGCTGATGGCCGGTGCCATGTGGCTGGGCCGCGTGAAGGCGCCCGAGACCGTGAAATCGGAAATGGCGACCGACGACGACCGCTTCGAACAGCACGTGGCCGCCGCGCGCAAGCTGTCGGCGGCAATGAAGTTCGAGCCCGCCTGCGCCGAGTGGCGCGCCGCCGCCGCCTTGCGCCCCGGCGACACCGACACGCTGCGCGCCTGGTTCAACACCGCGCGGCTGCAGCCCGCGGGCGAAGATTTCCACCAGGCCGCGCGCCGCATCTTCCGCCTCCCCGCCACCGACCCCGACACCCTGGCCCTGCAGCACGCCAGCTACACCACCTACCTCGACCAAGCGAAGCCCGGCGCGCGCCTGAAGGCCGACGACATGGCCCGCCTGGCGCGCCGCTTCACGCGCGTGCGCCAGTTCCAGGACGCCGACAAGCTGTGCCGCGTGCTGCTGAAGACCGCGCCCGACCATCCGGAGCTGGCCGACACGCTGTCGGTCTGCGCCAACGGCCTGCTGCATGCCGGCGAGCGCGACATGGCCGTCGGCTGGCTGCCGCACCTGCTGCGGATCGCGCCCAACGACATGGTGACGCGCGCCCTCGAGCGCGCCTGACCGCGGCTGGAGATCAGGCCGCGGGCCGCAGCAGCCAGCGCACTTCCTGCGTCTGCTCGCTGTCCGGAAAACGAGATTCGAGCGTCGCCAGGATCGGCTGCGCCATGTCGGCGCGGCCGAGCCCCTGCACCAGCACCCGGGCTGCCAGTTCGTAGGCCTGCGGAATGGCTGCATGGCCGCGAAAGCGCCGGTCGAAACCCGACAGCAGCGCCAGCGCCGCATGCGCATCGCCATTGCGCCATTCGGCCTTGGCCAGCGTCATGACGGTGGGGGCGTCGTCGAGCGCGAAGGCCTTGTCCTTTTCGCGGCAGGCCTTGAAGACCTTGAGCGCCTCGGATGCCAGGTCGCGCCGCAGCAGCAGCGGAATGAAGCGGCGCGCCTGGTCGAGCAGCGTGGACGCCTTCTCGGGCGCGAGCAGCAGCACGCGGTGGTAGCGGCGCTGCGCCGCCAGGTCGTCGGCCGCCGCCACGCGCTGCGCCTCGTAGGCGACGCCAAGCGCACCGGCCACGTCGCCGTCGGTGATGAGCTGCGCCACTTCGGCATCGGTGCGCTGCGCGGCGATCTGCTCGGGCGTGCGGCGGTCCACCGGCGCGCCGCCGTCCACGCCGCCGCCGGGCAGGAGGTCGATGCCGAAGGCGTCGTGGTGCTGGTACATCACGTAGCCCAGCAGGCTCGCCATCACCCAGCCGAAGTAGATGAACGCGAAATTGGCGATCGGCAGCATGATGAGGCCGTCGATCATCGGCAGCAGCATGCCGATGGCAATCTGCGCACCCGCGCTCAGCAGGAACAGGAAGAAGCACAGCAGCGCATAGGGCCAGCCGATGATGCGCATCGCATCCATCACGTAGCCGGGGTTCATGGCCTGGAAGAAGCTGCCCGACTGCACCAGCACGATCACCGCGGCCGGAAAGGTGAACGACACCACGAACACCGCGACCGTGCCCAGCACCGGTTCGTACCAGGCGAGCCAGCCGATCAGCGCGCCCTGCACCACCGAAATGGCAAACAGCTTCCAGGGCAGGTTGACCCAGTCTTCGTTCAGCTCGCGCGGAAAATCGGCCGAGCGCCAGATGCCGCGCGATCCGAGCGCCGTGACCTTGAAGCCGTAGCGGCTGGCCGCCAGCACGATGCCCAGCTCGATCACGACCAGCGACAGGCCGGGATGCAGGAAAGGAATGGCCTCGAACAGCAGGCTGCAGAACGCGAGCACCAGGCCGTACATGAACGGCCGCAGCTGGAACGGAAACGCGAAGAAGCTGTTGAGGCGGTGCCAGAAAGGCGGCGGGGGCGGGAGCGATTCCTTGATGCGCATGATGGCGTTGCCTGCGGCTACTTGAAGAAGTCGCTCTGGCTCATGGCGCCGCGCCCGCCCAGGCGCACTACCGTGACGCCGTCGCCGTGCACGAGCCGCATCTGGCCCAGTTCGCGCTCCAGCCGCTGCGTGAAGCTGCTCTTGAACTGCATGGCCGCCTCGCCCATCTTCAGCACGCTGGTGCCTTCGACGGTGGCGCTCTTGCGGTCGCTTGCCACGTCGATACTGTCGATGTGGTACTCGTACTCGATGGTGAGCATGCCGCCCATGCGCTCGCCCACCGACTCGAACATCTTGAAGGACTTGCGGATGCCGTCGCAGGCCTGCTCGCGGTCGCTGGTGGTCTCCTGCGTGCGGCCCATCATGATCGTCTTGTTCTGGATCACGGCCTTCTTGCTGAGCTGCTTGCACAGCTGCTCGGCATCGCGCGAGTAGATGGCGTGCGCCTCTTTCTCGTAGTACTTGCGCACCATGGCCTCGTCGAGCTTGCGCCCGCCGATGAAAAAGTACCACGCGCCCACGCAGAGCGCGACGACGATCGCTATTTGCTTCATTTCCCCGCCCGCACGCCCGTGCGCCCCGCTCCGATTTTGCGGGGCAGTATACGTTGCGGGATGTTTCTTGAGGGGCTTCGGGCGGGGACCGGATGGCTGCGCTCCATGCCCCACAATCCGCAGATACGATCTGATCAGCGTTCCGCCTTTCCGATGCCTTCGATGAAAACCGCGCTGGCCGCCGCGCTGCTGCTGACAACCGCACTCGCCTCGCAGGCCCAGAACCACAATGCCGTGCTGCCCTACGAGTCGCTGGACGGCACGGCGGCCGATGCGGCCGCCTCCTCCTCCGAATACCTGGCGGCCAAGGCGCGCTGGCACAACGAACTGGCCGCCTTCTTCCGGGCCGACCAGCAGCAGTTCCCGGCGCCCGGCGGCGTGGTGTTCGTGGGCAGCTCCACCGTGCGCATGTGGAAAAGCCTCGCGCAGGATTTCCGCCAGGTGCCCGGCATCGTCAACCGCGGCTTCGGCGGCTCGACCCTGGCCGACTGCAGCCTGTTCGCGCGCGACCTGGTGGTGCGCTACCGGCCGCGGCAGGTGCTGGTGTACGCCGGCGACAACGACCTGGCCGAGGGCCGCACGCCGCTGCAGGTGCTCGAGAGCTTTGCGCGCTTTGCCAATGCGGTGCGTGCGGAGCTGCCGAACACGCGCATCAGCTTCATCTCGATCAAGCCGAGCCCTTCGCGCGAGCACCTGATGCCGCAGATACGCGAAACCAACAACGTGATCTCGGCCTATCTCAACCGGCTGCCCGACAGCGAATACATCGACGTCTTCACGCCCATGCTCGGCGCCGACGGCCGGCCGCGGCCGGAGCTGTTCAGGAGCGACCGGCTGCACATGACCGACGAGGGCTACCGGCTCTGGCAGTCGGTCATCGCGGGGCACTTGCCAGGGGCCGCGCCGGCACCCGTGCCGGTCGCGGCGCCCGCAGCGGCGCTGCCCTGAGCGGCGCTCCCGGCCGGGCTCAGGCCCGCACCGTCTCCCCCGGCACGTCTTCCGCCGGCGGCGGCAGGTCGGCCCCGCGCGTGAAGCGCGCCACCGCGTACATGCCCGCGAACACCGCCAGCAGCAGCAGGCCGTCGCCCCACCAGGGCCGGGCGGTCTGGCTGTCGCCGTAGAAGGCCAGCACCAGCAGCACCGCCACCAGGTGCGCGCAGAACACCGGCAGCGAGGCCGCGCCCATGGCCTCGAGCCAGTGCAGGCGCGGAATCCTGCGCATGAGCCCGGGCCCGAAGCGCACCGCCAGGATGCCCAGCGCCACCAGGTTCACGAGGCGCAGCGGCCCGAGCTGCCACTTGTCGAACAGCAGGTTCATCTCCACGTCGCCGCCGAACGGCGCCTGGCCATTGATGCCGTGGTGGCGCCACCAGAAGCCGTAGAGCGCAATGGCCAGCGCGGGCACCCACAGCCAGGCCGGAAAGCGCAGCGGCCGCGCGCCGGGCAGGTTGCGGCTGGCGCCGAGGCACAGGCCGGCAAACCACAGGAACTGCCAGGCGTAGCTGTTGAAGGCGCCCATCTCGTGGAATGGCACCGGCAGGCCGAGGTAGTTCACCGCCAGCCCGTAGATCCATTCGCTCAAGTCGAACTGCGCGAGCGCCCACAGGGTGACGCTGGCGGCCATCACCAGCGTCCAGCCGTGGCGCATGGCAAAGGCCAGCACCCAGGGGCTCATCAGCATGAAGAAGATGTACATCGGCAGGATGTCGAGCAGCGCGGGCTCGTAGATCAGCAGCAGCCCGAAGAGAAAGCCGTCGCGCGGCTCGGCCAGGTAGTAGGACACCAGGTTCTTCACCGCGGGCTGGTCGATATGCAGCCCGAGCGCGGCAATCACGGTGAACAGGAACAGCAGGATCGCCGCCTGGCACAGGTAGACCTTGAGCACGCGCCGCCAGAAGGCCTGGCGCATCGGGTCGACGCCGCGCACGTAGCCGATGCGGCTGTAGACCAGCCCGGCCACGAAGGCCGACAGCAGCACGAAGCCTTCGGCGGCCGAGACGAAGCCGAAGGGCTGGCCCAGCGGGTCGGTCAGGCGGGTGGGCAGATGGGTGACGGTCATCAGCACGAGCATCAGCCCGCGCAAGGCGTCTATTTCCCAGTAGCGTTTCATCGGTCGGCGGCGAGGTCTTGGTGGCGGTCCGCGCGGCGCACGCACGACAGTGCCGATTGTATGAAGAGCGGCCAAGGCATATGACGACTGGCACTGCCGGAGCGCCATTCAAATCGGCTACGCTGCGCGCTGCTTCCAGGTGGAGAAAAAATTGAAAAGAACCATTCCAGCATTGCTTCTGGCCGGCAGCGCCTTGCTCGCCGTCCCGGCCCTCGCCCTCCAGATCACCAGCCTGACGCCGCAGGGCGAAGTGGCACGCGTGCGCCAGGTGGTCGCCAAGTTCGACCAGCCGGCCGTCAACTTCGGCGACCCGAAGGCGCCCGCGCCGCTCGCCGTGAGCTGCACCGACGCGCAGGCCGGCAAGGGCACCGGCCGCTGGACCGATGCAAAAGCCTGGGTCTACGATTTCGAGAACGACCTGCCGCCCGGCGTGCGCTGCACCGTCACGCGGATTGCCGGCTTCAAGCCCGCCTCGGGCGGGGAGCTGACCGGGCCGGAACGCTATCAATTCAATAGCGGCGGACCGTTCGTGCGCAACCACATGCCGGGCAGCTATGGGCGAATCGACGAGCAGCAGATGTTCGTGCTCGAGCTCAATGGCGCCGCCACCGTGGAGAGCGTGCGCCAGAACGTCTGGTGCGCGGCCGACGGCCTCGGCGAGCGCATTCCCGTGCGGCTGCTCGAAGGCGAGCAGCGTGCCGGGCTCCTCAAGGCCTTCGGCCGCGAGGCGGAAGCCGCCAAGGACCCGCTGCGCTTCATCGCGCTGCAATGCAACCGCACGCTCACGCCGGGCAGCAAGGTGCAGATCGTCTACGGCAAGGGCGTGGCCACGCCCTCGGGCGTGGCCAACAACGTGGAGCGCCGCCTGAGCTTCCAGGTGCGCGAGCCGTTCGCCGTGTCTTTCAGCTGCGAGCGCGAGAACGCCCAGGCCGCCTGCCTGCCGCTGCGGCCGATGCAGCTGCAGTTCAATGCGCCGGTCACGCGCAAGATGGCCTCGCAGATCCAGCTCAAGGGCGGCGGCAAGTCGATTGCCGCCACGCTCGAGAACGACGGCGGCACGCCGAGCGAAGACGACGTCGTCAGCGCCGCGAGCTTCAGCCCGCCGTTCGCCGAGGACACCAAGTTCAGCATCGAGCTGCCCGCCAAGTTCGAAGACGCCTCGGGCCGGCCGCTGGCCTCGCCCGGCAGCTTTCCGCTGAAGGTGGCCACCGGCGCGATGCCGCCGCTGGCCAAGTTCGCGGCCTCGCCCTTCGGCGTGGTCGAGCGGCTGGCCGAGCCCGGCACGCCGGCCATGATGCCGGTGACCGTGCGGCGCGTGGAACCCGCGCTGATGGTGCAGGCGCTGACGCCCGGCAAGGTCAGCGACATGAACCCGAAGACCGACGCCGAGATCATCGCGTGGTTCCGCAAGGTGCGCCGCTACGACGAATACACCGTGAGCCGCGAACAGGCGCGCAAGGACATCAAGGGCGCGCTGCCCGCCGTCATCGAAAACAGCGAGCGCAGCCGCGTGCAAAGCCGCATGCTGTCGCTTCTGGCGGGCCAGCCGGGCGTGAAGGCGCTCGACATGCCCAAGGCCGAGAGCGGCGATCCGCGGCCGTTCGAGGTCATCGGCATTCCGCTGACGCCGGGCTTCCACGTGCTCGAGATCGCTTCGCAAAAGCTCGGCGACGCGCTGCTCGACGAGCGCTACGGCGCCAGCCGCACGATGTACGTGCGCACCACCGCGTTGGCCACCAACCTGGCGGTGCACTTCAAGCTCGGCCGCGAGAACTCGATGGCCTGGGTCACCACGCTCGACAAGGGCAAGGTGGTGCCGAATGCCGAGGTGCGCGTGTCCGACTGCCGCGGCGTTGCCGTCGCCTCGGGCACCACCGACGCCAACGGCATCGTCAACCTCACGGGCATCGCGCCCGATGCGCCCAACTGCAACGGCCCGGACGAATACAACGCGGGTGCCTGGTTCGTCAGCGCCCGCGCCAAGGACGACAAGGGCGTGGAAGACCTCGCCTTCACCTGGAGCGACTGGCAGCGCGGCATCGAGCCCTGGCGCTTCAACGTGCCCACCAGCCTGCAGGCCGAGCCCGACCGCGTGGCCCACACCATCTTCGACCGCACCCTGCTGCGCGCCGGCGAAACGGTGTCGATGAAGCACCTGATCCGCACCCAGACCAGCAAGGGCTTCGGCCTGCCCGAGAACCGGCCCGACACGCTGGTCATCACCCACACCGGCAGCGGCCAGCGCTTCACGCAGCCGCTGGCCTGGCGCAAGACGCCGACTGGCGGCCTGAGCGCGGAGAACAGCTTTGCCATTCCGCCGGCCGCCAAGCTCGGCCTGTACGAAGTGATGCTGCGCAGCGGCAAGGGCAAGGACGCGAACGGCAGCAGCTCAGAGGAAGAAGTCGAAGTCGACGACGACGGCGGCTTCAACCGCAGCTTCGCCACCGGCCAGTTCCGCGTCGAGGAATTCCGCCTGCCCGTGCTCGAAGGCCGCATCGCGCCCACCGACAAGAAGCCGCTGGTGAGCGTGGCCTCGGTGCCGGCCGAGGTGCAGATCAACTACGTGGCCGGCGGCGGCGCTGCCAACCTGCCGGTGCGCGTGTCGGCCATGGTGCGCGGCAAGAGCCTCGGCTTTGCCGACCACGAGGCCTTCAGCTTCAGCCCGCCGCGCGTGCAGGCCGACAGCTCGCAGGCACCCGCCGCGGCGGCGGCCGACACCGCGGGCGCCGAGGAAGACATCAACAGCGCCAGCGACACCCGCGTGATCGCCGACAAGCTGCCGCTCACGCTCAACAAGGATGGCACCGGCAAGCTCACGATCGACAAGGTGCCCAAGGTCAAGGCCGCGCGCGAGCTGCTGCTCGAAGCCACCTATGCCGACCCGAACGGCGAGGTGCAGACCATCCGCAGCACGCAGACGCTGTGGCCCGCCTCGGTGATCGCCGGCATCAAGACCGAAGGCTGGGTCTCGACCAGCCAGAAGCTCAAGTACCAGGCGCTCGCGCTCGACCTCTCGGGCAAGCCGCAGGCCGGCGTCACCCTCAACGTGCGCGCCGTGGCGCGCATCACCACCACCAGCCGCAAGCGCATGGTGGGCGGCTTCTACACCTACGACAACAAGACCGAGACGAAAGACATCGGCACCGTCTGCAGCGGCAAGAGCGACGCGCGCGGCCTGCTGCTGTGCGAGTCCGAGCTCAAGGAAGCCGGCGAGGTCGAGCTGGTGGCCAGCGCCACCGACAGCGAAGGCCGCGACAGCCGCGCCGCCAGCTCGGTGTACGTGACGAAGCAGGGCGAACTCTGGTTCGGCGGCGAGGACAACGACCGCATCGACGTGCTGCCCGAGAAGAAGAGCTACCAGCCCGGCGAGATTGCCAAGTTCCAGGTGAGGAGCCCCTTCCGCTTTGCCACTGCGCTGGTGTCGGTGGAACGCGAGGGCATCATCGAGACCCACGTGGTGCAGCTCGACGGCAAGGACCCGACCGTGAGCCTGCAGGTCAGGCCCGAATGGGGGCCGAACGCCTACGTGAGCGTGCTCGCGCTGCGCGGCCGGCTGCGCGAAGTGCCGTGGTACAGCTTCTTCACCTGGGGCTTCAAGGCGCCGCGCGAATGGTGGACCGCCTTCTGGTACGAAGGCAAGGAATACGTCGCGCCCACCGCAATGGTCGACCTCAGCAAGCCCGCCTATCGCCTCGGCATGGCCGAGATCCGCGTCGGCACGCGCGCGCACCAGATCGACGTGACCGTCACCAGCGACAAGCCCAGCTACCCGGTGCGCAGCAAGGCGCAGATCACCATCTCCGCCAAGCTGCCCGACGGCAAGCCCGCGGCGGGCGCCGAAGTGGCGCTGGCCGCGGTCGACCAGGCGCTGCTCGAGCTGATGCCCAACGACAGCTGGAACCTGCTCAACGCGATGCTGCAGCGGCGCAGCTGGGGCGTTTCCACCTCCACCGCGCAGATGGAAATCGTCGGCCGGCGCCACTACGGGCGCAAGGCCGTGCCCGCGGGCGGCGGCGGCGGCAAGGGCCAGACGCGCGAGCTGCTCGACACCCTCCTGCTGTGGAACCCGAAGGTGGTGCTCGATGCCAACGGCCAGGCCGTGGTGACGGTGCCGCTCAACGATGCATTGACCA
The DNA here is from genome assembly GCF_041154435.1 of Variovorax sp. V116. Classification (NCBI taxonomy): domain Bacteria; kingdom Pseudomonadati; phylum Pseudomonadota; class Betaproteobacteria; order Burkholderiales; family Comamonadaceae; genus Variovorax; species Variovorax sp. V116. Next base: position 1,494,988 of record NZ_AP028661.1, on the reverse strand, counting down.
CGTTCAAGATCGTGGCCGTGGCCGACTCGGGCACCAGCCTGTTCGGCACCGGCCAGGCCAGCATCCAGGCCACGCAGGACCTGCAGATCATCAGCGGCCTGCCGCCGCTGGTGCGCGAGGACGACCAGTTCCGCGCCCAGATCACGCTGCGCAACACCACGCAAAAGCCGATGAAGGTGGAGGCTGCGCCGCGCGCCACGCTGCTCACGCTCCCGCCGCAGACGGTGGACATCCCGGCCGGCGAAGCGCGCGAAGTCGCATGGACCGTGACCGCGCCCGCGCAGCTCGCGCAGACGCGCGCCGAAGCCATCCTGTGGGAGATCGAGGCCAAGGACACCCTCGGCGGCGCGCGCGATGCGCTCAAGGTGCGCCAGCGCATCATCCCGTCGGTGCCGCTCACGGTGCAGCAGGCCACGCTGGTGCAGCTCGACGGCCCCTTCACCATCGACGTGGCGCCGCCCGCCGACGCCCTGCCCGGCCGCGGCGGCCTGAAGCTGTCGCTGCAACCCAAGCTGGCCGAGGGCCTGCCGGGCGTGCGCGACTGGTTCGCCAACTACCCGTTCATCTGCCTCGAGCAGAAGACCAGCAAGTCGGTCGGCCTGCGCGACGCGAAGATGTGGCAGGGCGTGATGGCCCAGTTGCCGACCTACCTCGACAGCGACGGCCTGGCCAGCTACTTTCCGCCGCGCGACGGCGAATCGAACCGCGGCAGCGACATCCTCACTTCCTACCTCTTGGCGGCCACGCACGAGGCGGCGGCGCTGAACCCCGCCTTCGCGCTGCCCGACGCGGCGCGCGCGCCGATGGAGTCGGGCCTCATCGCCTTTGTCGAAGGCCGCATCCAGCGCGAGTTCTGGAGCCCGCGCAAGGACCTGGACGTGCGCAAGCTCGCCGCGCTCGAGGCCCTGTCGCGCTACGGCACGGCCAAGGGCAGCATGCTCGGCAGCATCACCATCGCGCCGAACCAATGGCCCACCAGCGCGGTGATCGACTGGCTCAACATCCTCAAGCGCGTGCAGGACGTGCCGCAGCGGCAGCAGCGGCTGGAGGAGGCCAACAACGTGCTCAAGGCGCGCCTGTCCTACCAGGGCACCAAGCTCATCTTCAGCACCGAGCAGGACGACTACTGGTGGTGGCTCATGACCAACGGCGACGTCAACACCGCGCGCCTCCTGCTCAGCGTGATGGACGACCCGGCCTGGAAGGACGACATCGGCAAACTGGCCAACGGCTTCATCGGCCGCCAGCAGAACGGCGCCTGGCACACCACCACCGCCAACCTGTGGGGCGGGCTCGCGCTCGAGAAGTTCTCCAAGGTGTTCGAGAGCACGCCGGTGGCCGGCGTCACGGCCGCCACGCTCGGCGCCGTGAAGGCGCAGGTCGACTGGCGCAGCGTCGAGCGCGTGAAGACCACCGACGCGGCCGGCGCGCCCAACCAGAGCACCTTCTTCGGCGCGCCCGCGTCGCCCGGCAACCTGAAGAACAACAGCATGTTCCTGCCCTGGGCCGCATCGCCCGCGGGCACGCCGGTGCGCGACACGCTGCTGGTCACGCAGCAGGGCAGCGGCAAGCCCTGGCTCACGATGCAGTCGATTGCCGCGGTGCAATTGAAGGCGCCGTTCGCCGCGGGCTATGCGATCAAGAAGACCATCACGCCGGTCGAGCAGGCCACCGCGGGCAAGTACACGCGCGGCGACGTGCTGCGCGTGACCGTCGAGGTGAACGCCAGCACCGACATGACCTGGGTGGTGGTGAGCGACCCGATCCCGGGCGGCGCCACCATCCTGGGCACGGGCCTCGGCCGCGACTCGCAGATCGCCACGCAGGGCGAGCGCAAGTCGGGCGCCGGCTGGCTGGCCTTCGAGGAGCGCAGCTTCGAGGCCTTCCGCAGCTACTACGAGTACCTGCCCAAGGGCGTGGTGAAGATCGAATACACCGTGCGCCTCAACAATGTGGGCGACTTCGCGCTGCCGCCGAGCCGCGTCGAGGCGATGTACGCGCCCGAGATGTTCGGCGAGACGCCGAATGCGCGCGTGAAGGTGGAGGCGGCGAAGTAAGAAAAGAAGTGGCGGGGCCTGCTTATGCCGGCCCCGCCGCCGCAAGCGCCGCTTCGTACACCGCCAGGTCCGCGTCCGAGAAGCAGCAGAACGTGGTCTCCTGCACGCTGGCACTCGCGGCCAGCGCCGATCGGACCGTGGCCACCGCAATGGGCGCCGCGAGCTCGATCGGGTAGCCGTAGATGCCCGTGCTGATCGAGGGGAACGCGATGCTGCGAACGCCGTGCTGCCCGGCGATTTCCATCGACTTCCGGTAGCACGAGGCCAAGAGCTCCGGCTCGCCGCTCGCACCGCCGCGCCAGACCGGCCCGACGGTGTGGATGACGAAGCGGGCCGGCAGCCGGTAGCCCCGGGTCAGCTTGGCGTCGCCGGTCTTGCAGCCCGACAGCAGGCGGCATTCATGCAGGAGCTCGGGCCCCGCGGCGCGGTGGATGGCGCCATCGACGCCGCCTCCGCCGAGCAGCGAGGAATTGGCCGCATTGACGATGGCATCGACCTGCAGCGTGGTGATGTCGCCGCGGATGGCACGAAGCGCTTTCTGCATGATCCAGGACAGATTAGGCGACCGGCGCGGTGAATGCAATCAGCTTGCCCATGTTGGCGACGAAGCTCGCGACCGTGATGCCCTGCGGCTGCTCCTTCTTGACGTAGGGCTCGATCAGCGGCGGGTCCGCCGGGTCGTAGGGCGAGGTGTCGAACACGTCGCCCACATGCTTGCTGCGGTAGGCATCGCCCGTGTACGGCGTGGAAGGCCCGTCGCCCTTGTAGGGGTTGGTCACGGCCGCCAGCGGCGCGAGCCAATAGCCCTTGGGGTCGAGCTTGTCCATCACCGCCGCGGCATCGGCGGCGCTCACCACGGGGCTGGTCATCACGCGGTCGGCGAACAGGTCGGCAAAGTCCACCTCGCGCAGCGAAAAGTACTTGGGCAGCGGCCGCTGCTCGCCGTGGCGCAGCGGAGAAGCCGCCACCATCTGCTGGATGGCGGTGTCGCTCATGCCGTTGAGCTGGGCGTAGGTCTGGCGCATGCCGGCAATGTCGATGGCGCGGCCGGCCGAGTAGTGGCTGGGCGTTGCGCGGTGGTCGTGGTCGACGTAGTAGGCGCCGTTGTGGATGTTCGAACCGTAGCGGTGCACGAAGCGCGGCTGGTTGGTGCCGAGCTCCACGAAAGTGGGATGCGTGCGGCCCTTGAGCAGCGGATTCTCCGCAATCATGGTGTCGGTGAGCTTGCAGCTGTCCAGCCAGTCGAGCGCCTCGGGCACGCGCGCCAGGTAGCCGCGGTCGCCCGTCAGGCGGAAATAGTTGAACAGCTGCTGCACGTTGGTCTGCGTCGTGTGCGTGGCCAGCGACCGCGGCTCGTAGCTGCGCGCGCCGGCGGGCGCCCCGGCCAGGCGGCCGTTCTGGTCCGTGGCCAGGTGCTGCAGGCCCCAGCCGGCCTGCGGCCCGGGCTGCTGCATGCGGCGCAGGCAGTCCATTGCGCGGGTGATGTACGGCACCAGGCTCTGGTCGCCCAGCGCCACCACGCACATCAGCAGGAACTTGATGTTCTCGCCCGCCACGTCGTCGTTGAAGGTGACGTGGCGCGTGTAGTCGCCGTCTTCCATGCCCGCGGTCGCGCCCGAAGGCAGCTGCTGCGGGTTGGGCAGCGGCATCGACGAGATCGCATCGGGCGAGGGCGGATAGCGCTGCGGCCAGCCGCCGTCGGCCACGCCGGAGCTGAACTGCGCCTGCGTGACGAAGCCGATGGCCTTCTGCAGCGCCGCCAGGAAGCGCGCATCGCGCTTTTCCAGGTACATGCGCAAGAGGAACTGCGACGACACCGCCGTGCCCGCATCGTCGAAGGTGGCGTTGCCGTAGTAGTGCTGGAACTCCTCGAGCCGCCAGCCATTGGCGCCCACGGTGGCGTACCACTCGCGCAGCGAGGCTTCGCCGGCAAAGTCGTGGATGTAGTTCCAGCCGCCTGCCGGATGCTGCGCCTCGACCAGCGCGAGCGCGGTGCGCTCGGCGGCGCTGTAGAAGAGTTCGTCGCCCGTGGCATGGTAGGCATCGAGCATGCAATGGCCGGCGGTCGGCGTGCCGGGCGGCTGGATCCAGCACATGGTGCGGCGCGCCTCCATTTCGCCCCAGATGGTGGAGAAGTCGGGCAGGTAGGCCCAGACGTAGCCGCCGCGATAGGACACCGTCTCGTCCATGAAGCCCGCGGCGCGCCGCATCGCCTTGCGCGCCAGTGCCTCGGTGCTCGGCGGAGGTTCGGGCGCGGGTGCCGGCGGCGGCACCGGGAACGGCGGAAAGCCGGGGCCGTCTCCCCCGCCGCCGCACGCGCTCAGCGCCAAGGGAGAAAGTGTCGAAATGACGAAGTTCCTGCGTTTCATCTTTTGTCTCCAGTTAGGCAGCGGTTGAGCCGCCTTGGTACTTTTCAACTCATACGATGTCCGATGAGTCGCTGGAATTCTGCCATTTTCGATGGTTTTCGAATCCAGTTGTACGACAACTAAAGATGCAAGAACGCCGACTTTTTTGTGTTGAATCGTTCGTTTCATGGCCGAGCGGAGCGCCCGGCGGCTCGGGCACTGCGCATGTGCCCGGTGCTGCTCAGCCTCAGCGGTAGAACGCCTCGACCCTGCCCTTGAGCTTGAGCAGCAGCGGCTTGCCCTTGCGGTCCACCGTCTTGCCCGCGGGCACCTTGATCCAGCCTTCGCTGATGCAGTACTCCTCCACGTCGAGGCGTTCCTTGTCGTTGAAGCGGATGCCGATGTCGTGCTCGAAGACAGCCGCCACGTGGTGGGGGCTGCGCGGGTCGGTGGACAGGTGGTCGGGAAGAGGGGGAAGAGAATTGGCTTCGGTCATGCCGCGGATGATATGGCCTCTGCCCCGCGCCCCCGGGGCCGCACCTACCGCCGCGTCTTCTTCTTCGCCATGCGGGCCGCCGGCTTGGGCCCAACGCCCAGCGAGGCGCGCGCGAGCGCATCGGCCTCGTGGTTGCGGTGCCGCGGCACCCAGCGCAGGCTCGCCTCCTCGAACGAGCCGAGCAAGGCGCGGGCGTCCTCGAACAACCCGGCCATGCGCGCGATCGGCCGGGCGCCGGGCGCACCGAGCTGCTCGACGAGGATGCTGTTGTCGGTATAGGCCAGCACCGCGGTCGCGCCCCTGGCCTTGAGGTCCTCGAGCGCGAGGGTCAGCGCCCTGAGTTCGGCTTCGTTGTTGCAGCCCGTCGCATGGCTGGCCAGCGAGAGGGTGTGGCGGGTGCCGTCGGGCTCGGTGATGACCGCGCCGGCGCCCATGCGGCCGGGGTTCGGCATCGCGCTGCCGTCGCAGTACACGGTCCAGTGGGGGAGTTGCATCGGCTGCGTCGATTCAGCAGTTGTTGCGCTTGATGCCCGCGAGGTTCTGGCAGGGCCGCTGGCCCGGAGGCGGTCCCGGATCCTGCGGGCGCGGAGGCCGTGGCGGGCGAACAATCGGGCGGCCGGGGTCGTAGTACGGGTCGGGCCCCCAGCTATAGACCGGCGGCGATTCGGGCGCGGGGCGCTGCGGCTCGCCGACGTTGCGCGGAATGATGGCCGGGCCCTGCGGCGCGTTGCTGGCCGCGGGCGGCGGCGGTGGTGGTGGCGGCGTGTATGCCGGCCGGCGCGCTTCTTCGGGGGAAGCGGGCGGCGTCACCGTCAGCGGTTCGGTGATGGGCACCTGGCGCGAGAGCCGGCTGCCGGCGGGGCAAGGGCCGTCGGTGTAGACGATGCCTCCGCCCGCATCGGTGCAGCGCACCACCTCGGCCGCCTGCGCACCCATGGCCGCGGCGGCCGCGCCGAAGAAGAAGACCGGAATGAACAGAACCGATGTGCGCATCATGCGACCTCCGCCGTTGGCAGCCGAAGACGACAGTGTCTCCCCTGCCCTGCATTCTGGCCGGGTTTCTACAATCGAAGGTTGTCCGCTCCTTCCTCCAACCGCACCAGGCCATGACCGTATACAACCCGCGCCACCAGCCCACGCGCGTGGCCGACCTGCACCGCTTCGACACCCTCATCGACGCGCGCTCGCCCTCCGAATTCGCGCTCGACCATATTCCCGGCGCCATCAACTGCCCGGTGCTCGACGACGAGGAGCGCCGCATCGTCGGCACCATCTACAAGCAGACCGGCGCCTTCGAGGCGCGGCGCGTGGGCGGCGCCATGGTGGCCGCCAACCTCGCGCAGCACCTGCGCGAACGCTTTGCCGAGCAGCCCGCCAACTGGCGCCCGCTCGTGTATTGCTGGCGCGGGGGCTTGCGCAGCGGCTCGATGGTGACCTGGCTGCGCCTGGTCGGCTGGGACGCGCAGCAGCTCGCCGGCGGCTACAAGAGCTATCGCCAGCACGTGCTGGCGCAGATCGAGGCCACGGTGCCCAAGCTCCGGCTCAAGGTGATCTGCGGCGCCACCGGCAGCGCCAAGACGCGCGTCCTGCAGGCGCTGGCCGCGCGCGGCGAACAGGTGCTCGACCTGGAGCACTGCGCGAGCCACAAGGGTTCGCTGCTGGGCGCCCTGCCCGGCGTGCCGCAGCCTTCGCAAAAGCAGTTCGAGACGCGCATCGCCACCTGCTTCGATGCGCTCGATGTGTCGCGCACGCTCTACGTGGAAGGCGAAAGCGCGCGCATCGGCCGGCTCTCGGTGCCCATCCCGCTGGTCGCGCACATGCGCGCGGCCGACTGCATCGAGGTGCAGGCCGACGCGGCCGCGCGGCTCGACTACCTGCTGCGCGACTACGCCTACCTGGGCGACGACCGCGCCGCGCTGGCGGGCCAGCTCGACAGGCTCAAGGAAATGCAGGGCAAGGCCGTGGTGCAGCGCTGGCAGGAATGGGCGCTCGCGGGCAACCTGCCGCAGCTCTTTGCCGAACTGATGGCGCTTCACTACGATCCGCACTACGAACGCTCGCAGGCGCGCCATTTCGAGAAGTGGCCGCTGCGCCAGCAGGTGGCGGCGCCCGACCTGACCGACGCGGGCATCGACACGGTGGCGGAGGCCATCCTGCGGTTGAACGCCGCAGGGTAGCGGGCACATTCACGGCAACGGCAAGGCAGGCTCATGACACTCGAATGGCGCGATTCGCTCGAAGGCCTCGACTGGGACGAACTCTCGCGGCTCTACCAGGCCGCACCGCTGGGCAACAAGCAGCCGGACGGTCTGAAGCTCGTGTTCGGCAACAGCATGTTCAAGTGCCTGGTGTTCGACGCGGGCCGGCTCGTCGGGGCGGGCCGCGCGATGGCCGACGGGCTCGACTGCTCCTACATCTGCGACGTGGCGGTGCACCCGAGCCACCAGGGCACCGGCCTGGGCAGGCAGATCGTCTCGCGGCTGCTGGAGCTCTCGCGCGGACACCGCAAGATCATTCTCTATGCGGTGGCCGGCAAGGAGCCCTTCTACGAGAAGCTCGGCTTCAGGCGCATGAAGACCGCGATGGCGATCTTCGAGAACCAGGCGCAGGCGGCCGAGCGCGGGCTGATCGAGTGAACCATTCCGTCGTCGCCACCGAAGAGCACCACTTCGAAAGCCTGCACCAGGCGCTCGACGTGGTGGCGCGGGAACGGAAGTACCTTGCGCTCATGCAGGCGCCGCCCTGGGAACAATCGCTGGCCTTCTACCGCAGCGTGCTGGCGGCGGGCTTCCCCCATTTCGTGGCGGTGAATGGCAGCGGCAAGGTGGTGGGCTGGTGCGACGTGTCGCCGGTCTTCGGCCACTCGCGGGCCCACATCGGCCTGCTCGGCATCGCGCTGCTGCCCGAGGCACGCGGGCTCGGACTCGGCGCCAAGCTGCTGCAGGCGGCCATCGACAGGTCATGGGCGCGCGGCCTCACCCGCATCGAGCTTGCCGTCCGCGCGGACAACCTGAATGCGAAGGCGTTGTACGAACGGTTCGGCTTCGAGCACGAAGGCCTGCTGCGCCGCGCAAGCCTGGTCGACGGCACCTACCACGACGCCCACGCGATGGCGTTGCTTCGCTAGACTGAAGCATCCACTGCATGCAACCGGAGAGCGCCCCATGTGCAGAAGCATCAAGACCCTCTACAACTTCGAACCTCCCGCCACCGAGCAGGAGATCCGCGCCGCCGCGCTGCAGTTCGTGCGCAAGCTCAGCGGCTTCAGCGTGCCGTCCAAGGCCAACCAGGAAGCCTTTGAACGCGCGGTCGACGAGGTGTCCGCGAGCGCCTCGCGGCTGATCGGTTCGCTGGTCACCACCGCCGAGCCGCGCGACCGCGCCATCGAAGCCGAACGCGCAAAGGCCAGGTCGGCCGCGCGCTTCGGCACCTGACTGCCAACTGCATTTTTCTGGAGAACCCATGCCGATCGAACTCTGGCTCGCCTTCGTCGCCGCATCGTCCGTGCTGCTGATCATTCCCGGGCCGACCATCCTCACGGTGATCAGCTATTCCATGTCGCACGGCCGGCGCGCCAACGTGCCGCTGGTGGCCGCGGTGGCGCTCGGCGATTCCACCGCGCTGGTGGTGTCGCTGCTCGGCCTGGGCGCGCTGCTGGCCGCGTCGGCGTTCTGGTTCACGGTGGTGAAGTGGGTGGGCGGGCTGTATCTGCTGTACCTCGGCATCAAGCTGCTGCGCGCGGGCATCGGCGGCACCGAAATCGCGGCGCCCGCGGCGCCCGATTCGCGCTGGCGGCTGTTCGCCAACACCTACCTGGTGACGGCACTCAACCCCAAGGGCATCGTGTTCTTCGTGGCGTTCCTGCCGCAGTTCCTGAGCCCCGCGGCCGACATGACGCGCCAGCTCTGGGTGCTGGCCGTCACCTTCGTGGCGATGGCTGCGCTCAATGCCACGTTCTATGCCGTGTTCGCGGGATCGGCCCGCAAGCTGCTGTCTTCGCCGCGCGCGCAGCGGCGCTTCAACCTTGCGGGCGGCTCGCTGCTGAGTGCGGCGGGCGTGTGGGCGCTGCTCGCGCGCCGGCCCGCCTGAGGCGCGCGGCGGCCAGGCTCAGCGGTAAGGATTGTTCGGGTTGCGGTCGTAGCGGTTCGGTATGCCGTCGCCGTCGCGATCGCGGTCATAGCGGTTGGGCACGCCGTCGCGGTCGCGGTCTCCGTAGCCGTAGTTCGGGCGCGGCGCCGGACGGTCATAGGGTGCCACAACGCAGCCGGCCAGCACGGCCGATGCGGCAAGCACAAGGGCCAATGTCTTCGTCATCATCATTTGGTTTCTCCTTGGAGTTGTAGGAAGGCGGCTCGCCTCGCGCAAGCCGGCAACTGCATTGAAGGCCATCTGCGTCTCGGCTGCGTATCCGCCATGAGGCCGGGACGTGAAGTTGGTTACCGGATGTGGAACATGCTGCGGACTTTGGCGCCAAGTTCCTGCGGCCGCAGGCGGCGGCGCACCCGTTCGCAAGTAGGTGCAGTTCCCGTGGCCGCTTCGCCGAGAATGGCGCCGCCACGCCGCCGATTTCCGCTTTCCACCGCCATGCACCGCCCGCCCTTCCCCGCCAGCCGCAGCCGCCTTGCCGCAGCGCTGGCGGCCATCGCCTGCGCGCTGCCGGTTGCTGCCGGCGCCGTGAGCTTCGACGAGGTGAAGCGCGAGTTCCGCCCTTCCGACACCGCGGTGCTCGACCGCAACGGCGAGCTGCTGCAGCGCGTGCGCACCGATGCCAGCGTGCGGCGCGGCCAGTGGGTGGTGCTGGCCGATGTTTCGCCCGCGCTGCGCATGGCCATGGTGCTGAGCGAAGACCGGCGCTTCTACGAGCACAGCGGCATCGACTGGCGCGCGGTGTCGTCCGCCGCCTGGGGCAACCTCTGGAACACCCGCACGCGCGGCGCATCCACCATCACGATGCAGCTGTCGGGCCTGCTCGACGAAGACCTGCGCCGCGCCAACAGCGGGCGCAGCTTCACGCAGAAGATCGGCCAGACCGTGGCAGCCGCGCAGTTGGAGCGCAGCTGGCGCAAGGACCAGATCCTGGAGGCCTACCTCAACACCGTGCCCTTCCGCGGCGAGATCGTGGGCATCGACGCGCTCTCGCGCACGCTGTTCGGCAAGGCGCCCAGTGGCCTGGACGCGCGCGAGGCCAGCGTGGCCGCGGCGCTGGTGCGCGCGCCCAACGCCAAGCCGGCCCTGGTGGCGCAGCGTGCCTGCGAGGTGATGCGCGCGATGGAGCCGGGGCAGAAGATCGATTGCGATGCGCTCGACATGTTCACGAGCGCGGCGGTGCAGCGGCGGGCCTTCGATGCGACCGAAGGCATTGCACCGCATGCGGCGCGGCGCGTTCTGAAGGAACTGCGCGAGGCCGGCGAGACGGCCGCGCCGCCCTCGCGCCAAGCAGCAGCAGCCGGCAAGGAGGCCGCCGTGCGGACCACGCTGCGTGCGCCGCTGCAGCGCTTTGCGCTGGCCACGCTGCAGCGCCACCTGAAGGAATTGCGCGGCCGCCACGTGGAAGACGGCGCGCTCGTGGTGCTGGACAACGCGAGCGGCGAGGTGCTCGCCTGGGTCGGCTCCTCGGGCCCGCTGAGCCAGGCGGCCGAGGTCGATGCGGTCACCGCGCTGCGCCAGCCCGGCTCCACGCTCAAGCCGCTGCTCTATGCGCAGGCCATCGCCGAGCGGCGGCTCACGGCGGCTTCGCTGATCGACGATTCGTCGGCGCAGATCAGCACCGCGAGCGGGCTCTACATTCCGCAGAACTACGACCGCCAGTTCAAGGGGCCGGTATCGGCGCGCACCGCGCTGGCCGCCTCGCTCAACGTGCCGGCCGTGCGCACGCTGGTGATGGTGTCGCCCGAATCGTTCGCGCGCCAGCTGCGCGCGGCCGGCCTGCCGCTGCGTGAAAGCGGCGACTACTACGGCTACAGCCTGGCGCTGGGCAGCGCCGAGGTGTCGCTGCTGTCGCTCGCCAACGCCTATCGCATGCTGGCCAATGGCGGGCGCTACGGGCCGCCCACCCTGATGGCGCGGCCTCCCGTGCCGGCGCCGGCTGCGCCCATCCTCGATCCGCGCGCGGCCTTCATCGTCGGCGACATCCTGTCCGACGCGAACGCACGCACGCGCACCTTCGGGCTCGACAGCATTCTTTCCACGCGCTTCTGGACCGCCGTGAAAACGGGCACCAGCAAGGACATGCGCGACAACTGGGCCGTGGGCTGGTCGCAGCGCTACACGGTCGGCGTGTGGGTCGGCAACGCGAGCGGCGCATCGATGTGGGACGTGAGCGGCACCAGCGGCGCGGCCCCGGTGTGGGCCGAGGTGATGCGCTTCCTGCACGCGCGCGAGCCGAGCCGCGCGCCCCGGCCGCCCGCCGGCCTGGTCGAGGCGCAGGTGACGTTCGGCCCCGGCGCCGACGGCAACGCGCTCGAGGCGGCGCGCAGCGAATGGTTCCTGCAGGGCACGGAGCAGCCGCTCTTCGCGCTCGACAACGCCGGCACGCCGGCAGGCGCCGGGGCCGCGCCGCGCATCACCGCGCCGGCCGACGGCACCATCATCGCGCTGGACCCCGACATTCCGCCGCTGCACCAGCGCGTGCGCTTCGAGTCCGAAGGCCGCGGCGTGCAATGGCGCATCGACGGCAAGCTGTTTGCGCGCGGCAACAGCGCGCAGTGGCTGCCGTGGCCCGGGCGCCACGTGATCGAACTCGCCGATGCCACGGGCAAGGTGGTCGACCAGCGCAAGCTCGAAGTGCGCGGCGCGGGCGTGGTCGCGAAAAGCGCGCGCCGGTAGACGCGCCGGCGGCCGCCCGAATCCCCCTGCTTTCGACTGCGGCATTGCAGTCGCGCGAAAATTCATCCAATGATTGAATGAATTAGGTCTTTCTTATTCATATGCTGCTCCAAGCCCCCCGAACCTCCCTGGCCGACAGTGCCGCCGACAGCATCCGCGCCGAGATCGCGGCCGGCCGCTGGACCGTCGGATCGCGCATTCCGATCGAGCCGCAGCTCGCGCAACTGCTCGGCGTGAGCCGCGGCACCGTGCGCGAAGCGGTGAAGACGCTGGTCTCGCGCGGCCTGCTCGAAGTGCGGCAAGGCTCGGGCACCTATGTGCGCTCGGGCTTCGACCCGTCGGCCAGCCTGCAGAAGATGCGGCGCGCAAGCCTGCGCGACCAGTTCGAGGTGCGCCGCGCGCTCGAGGTCGAGGCCGCGCGGCTGGCCGCCGTGCGCCACACCGCCAAGGACCTGCGCAACCTCAACAGCCTGCTCAACAAGCGCGGCGTGCCCGACGCGAGCGACGGCGGCGCGGGCTTCATCGAGCGCGACCTGGCCTTCCACCTGGCCATCGTCGACATCTCGGGCAACCTCGCGCTGGCAGAAACCTGCCGCTTCATTGCCGGCTACATCAAGGAAACCATCGCGAGCACGATGGGCACCAGCCTGCCCGAACCCGACACGGCTGCGCACACCGCCATCCTCGAGGCCATTGCAAGCCGCGACCCCGACCGCGCCGCCGAGGCGGTGCGCGCCTTCATGTCGCCGATGATCGACGCGCTGGCGCAAGACGCCGAGCCTGTCCGATGAGCGCGGTGGCATTCCGGACGGCCCGCGCTGCCGACGAACTGCTGATCGACGCCGAGGCCGACAGCACGCCCGCGCCGCGCCCCACGCCGGCGGCCGGCCTGGGCCGGCGCATCCTGCTGGGTGCGAGCGTGGTGCTGATCGCCTTCAACCTGCGGCCGGTGTTCGCCAGCCTGTCGGTGGTGCTGCCGGAGATCATCGCGGCCACCGGACTCTCGGCCACCGCCGCGAGCCTGCTGACCACGCTGCCGATCGTCTGCTTGGGCGTGTTCGCGCCGCTGGCGCCGGGCCTGGGCCGGCGCTTCGGCACCGAGCGCACGCTGCTCGCCTGCATGGTGCTCATCCTCGTGGGCACGCTGCTGCGCGGCACCGGCAGCATCCCGCTGCTGTTCGTGGCCTCGGCCATCGCGGGCAGCGGCATCGCGGTGTCGAACGTGCTGCTCTCGGGCCTGGTGAAGCGCGACTTCGCCAGGCAGGCGGCGCTGATGATGGGCCTCTACACCATGGCGGTGTGCGGCGGCGCGGCCAGCGCGGCGGGCCTCACGGTGCCGCTCGAACATGCGCTGGGCGGCGGCTGGACCTATGCGCTGGCGATGTGGGCGGTGCCCGCGTTGCTGGTCACGCTGATCTGGGCGCCGCAGGCGCTGCCGCTGAAACCGGTGGCCAGCGAATCGGGCTTCACCGTGCGCGGGCTGTGGCGCGACCGGCTGGCCTGGCAGGTCACTTTCTTCATGGGCCTGCAATCGGCACTGGCCTACACCGTGATGGGCTGGCTCGCGCCCATCCTGCGCGAACGCGGACTCGGCGGCGAAACGGCCGGCTACGTCGTGTCGCTGGCGGTCATGACGCAGGTCGTGACCTGCCTCATCGTTCCCGCAGTGGCCGTGAGGCTGCGCAACCAGCGCGGGCTGGCGGTGGTGCTGGCCGTCATCACCGTGGCCGCCATGCTGGCGATGCTGTTCGCACCGCTGGGCGGCGTGTGGCTGTGGGCCGTGCTGCTGGGCATTGCTCAGGGCGGCACCTTTGCGCTGGCGCTCACCTTCATGGTGCTGCGCTCGCCCGATTCGCACGTGGCGGCGCACCTCTCGGGCATGGCGCAGGGCGTGGGCTACGTGGTGGCTGCCTGCGGGCCGCTGGTGGCGGGCCTGCTGCACGGCTGGACCGGCAGCTTCCGCGCGTCGTCATGGCTCTTCATCGGGCTGGGCATTGCGCTGGTGATGGCGGGCCTTGGCGCGGGGCGCTCGATGCACGTGGGCGCGGTGACGGTTCCGCGGCACTGAGAAGAGAAGAGCGCGCGGCGCTGCCGCCTACTGCGGTCCGCCGCAGAAGCTCGCCCTTTCGGTGGTCCGGGCCGTGAAGTGCAGGCGCGTGGTGGTGGTCTCGCTGGCCGGCGTGTTCTGCGGCCATTCGCTCTGCAGCCAGGTGTACTGCCAGGCGTAGGCTCCACCCGGGTTCGCGGGTTCGCCGTAGCTGATGCGAAGGCTGCCGCTGCTTTCGTCGTGGCAGTGCTTCGACTGCTTGTATTCCTTTTCGCTGAAGCAGGCGCGGACCATCTTCGAGCACGAAAAAGGAATGCCTTCATGCACGGCGCGGCTCGCATCCTCGAGCGGAACGAAGTCGGCCTTGCTGAACGAAGCACCGCCGCCCGAGTACATCTCCGACACGGTCTGGAGCACCGCCACGGCCCACTGCCCTTCGGCCAGCGGATAGAGCGCCGGCGCCAGCGAAATGCGTGCGTCCGCGGTGGCCGGGTCGGCCGCCTTCTTCAGCAATGCGGCCGCATAGCCGCTGAAGTCGTGCAGGCGGTTCAGCTGCCACGCGCCTGTGCCCGCGATGCGCTTGACGCGCGCCATGGCCAGCGGCTCGCCCGAGAACACCGCGTAGTCGCCCGCTGCGCCGCCGCGCGGCCGGTACAGGCCCAGCGCCTGCGGATCGCAGGGCTGCGGCAACAGCGCACAAAGCTGCGCGCGCCAGTCCGCATCGAGCGACTCCGGCTTCTTGACCGCATCGAAAAGCTGCGCCGACGGCGCGGCGCCCGCAGGCCCCGCAAGCAGCAGGGCGAACATCGGCAGGGCGGCGGTGCGAAGAATGGGCAGCGGGTTCATGGACCGGCATGGTAGCCAGCCCGCCCGGAACTTGCTGCAACCAATTGCGGTGCGGGCGGGTCGATGCTGTAGCCTTCGTTCGTTCATTCACGCGGGCCATTCCGGCCTCGAACGGAGCAGAGATGGCTGACAGGATCCTGGTGTTCTATGGCTCGTACCGCTCGGACCGCATGGGCATCCGCCTGGCCGACTACCTGGTGGCGGGCCTCGATGCGCGCGGCGCCGAGGCCGAACTGATCGACGCCAAGGCCGTCGGCCTGCCGATGCTCGACCGCATGTACAAGGAATATCCCCCCGGCACCGCGCCCGCGGCGATGGAAGCGCTGGCGCAGAAGATACGCGGCGCGGATGCTTTCGTCTTCGTGACCGGCGAATACAACTGGGGCCCGCAGCCCGGCCTGAAGAACCTGACCGACCACTTCCTCGAGGAATGGTTCTGGCGCCCCGCCGCCATCGCGAGCTATTCGGCCGGCCGGTTCTCGGGCGTGCGCTCGGGCACCGTGTGGCATTCGGTTTTGTCGGAGATGGGCATGGTCGTGGTGTCGAGCACATTGGCCATCGGCCCGATCTCGCAGACGCTCGATGCGAGCGGCAAGCCCACCGGCAGCGCGGGCGAATCGCTCGATCGCTCATTCGGAAGGTTCGCGGACGACCTGGCATGGTGGACCGAGGCGGCGCGCGCGCAGCGGGCGCGCAAGGCGCCGCCTTATTGAGCGACCCTAGACACCCGCCTTCGCAGCCTCCGTCAGCGCCACCGACACGCACTCCAGCGCAATCGCCAGCTGCGTGAGCGTCGGCAGGCCGAAGCCCAGCCGGAACACCAGCGGGTCGTCGCCGAACCACGGACCGGGCGCGACGCGCGTGCTGTACCTGGCCAGCGCCGCATAGAAGCGCTCGACGGCCGCGGCGTCGAAGAGCTCGCGCCTGAGCCGCATGCAGCACAGCGCCCCGGCGTCCGGGCGCACCCACTCGATGTGGCTGGCATGGCGCGACACCCAGGCCTCGGTGAGCTGCAGGTTTTGCGCGAGGAGCTTGCGCCGCTCGCCGATGATCCGGTCGCGCTGCCTGAACACGGCCAGCGCAAGCGCCTCGTCGACCGGCGAGCACGAGATCACCGTGCTGAACTTCGCCGTGACCAGCGCCTGGCGCAGCGCCGCGTCGCGCGTGATGGCCCAGCCGATGCGCAGGCCCGCCGAACCATGGCACTTGGACAGCGAGGACACCGAGATCACCCGGTCCCCCAGCCCGGCAGCAGGGGGCACCGCGGCGGCGTCGCCATAGGCCGCCTCGCGGTAGGTCTCGTCGATCACGAGCCAGGCCTTCGGCGCAAGTTCGGCCAGCATCGCCACGATCTCGCGCAAGGTCTGCGACGGAATCGCGACGCCCGAAGGGTTCTGCGGCGAGGCCAGGCTCAGCACCCTGGTCTTCGGGGAGAGCAGCTGGCGCAGCGCGTCCAGGTCGATGCGGTAGCCGGTGTCGAAAGCGAGCGGCAGCGCGCGCGTGGTGGCGCCGACGGCGGCCAGCGCGTTGCGCGCCAACGGAAACACCGGCTCGGCCACCACGGCTTCGTCGCCCGCCTGGCACAGCGTGAAGGCGATGAGGAACAGCGCGTGGGCACCGCCGACCGTGACCACCACGTCGTCGGCCTCGACGCCATGCTCGTTCGCGATTTCCTGGCGCAGGGCGGAGCTGCCGGCCGCGGTGCCGTAGTCCAGCGAAAAATCCGCATCCTCGCCGAAGGCCATGTCCGCCAGTTCCGACAGCCGCACGCTCGGCCCCACGCTTTCGGCAAGGTCGAAGCGCGGTGCCTTGCTGACGAGGGAAATGATTTCGTTGTCGGGAAACCGTGCCATGAACTGCCGCTTGATCCGTTGCTGTCGATGGCTCCGATGTTGCAGTTTCATGACCGTCGATAACAGCCACACTTTTCTGAAATTTGGTGCAGTACAGTTGGGTGCAGTGCCATCCACGCCAGCAGGAGTGATCCGTGTCGCAATCTCCCCGGTTCCGCTATGAAGAAATTGCCGATTTCGTGGCCGGCCTGGCCGGCCGCGGCACGCTGAAGCCGGGTGCGCGGGCGCCTTCGCTGCGCGAGATCAGCACGCAGCAGCGCACCAGCCTGAGCACCGCGGTGCAGGCCTACCGCCTGCTCGAAGACCGCGGCATCCTCGAAGTGCGGCCGCAGTCGGGCTACTACGTCGCCAAGCCGCCGCCCGCCCTGCCCGTGCCCACCACCGCGCGCCATTCGATCCGGCCCGCCAAGGTGGAGCTGTCGGGCCTCATGCTCGACCTGCTGAAGCACGCGTCGGACGAAGCCTTCGTGCCGCTCGGCTGCGCCATTCCCAACCAGCGGCTGCTGTCTTCCTCCAGGCTCGACCTCGTGCTGGCCCGCACGGCCCGCGTGAAGGGCAGCCAGTGCAACACCTACTCGCCGCCGCACGGCGAGATGTCGCTGCGGCTGGAGATCGCGCGCCGCGCGCTGCGCTTCGGACAGGCGCTGGCACCCGACGACATCGCCATCACCTGCGGCTGCACCGAGGCGCTGGCGCTCGCGCTCGATGCGGTCACGGAGCCGGGCGACACGGTCGCCATCGAATCGCCGACCTACTTCGGGCTGTTGCAGGTGCTGCGCGCAAAGAGACTGAAGGTGGTCGAGCTGCCGACCGATGCGGACACCGGCGTCGCGGTCGATGCGCTGCGCGAGGTCGTGGCCTCGGGCAAGGTGCGCGCCTGCGTGCTGGCGTCGAGCTTCAGCAATCCGCTCGGCTGCACCATGCCCGAAGAGAACAAGCGCGCCGTGCTGCGCATCCTGGCCGAACACGGCGTGCCGCTGATCGAGGACGACGTGTACGGCGACGTCCATTTCGGCGAGGAGCGGCCTCTGCCCTTCAGCGCGCTCGACACGCACGACAACGTCATCTATTGCGGCTCCTTCTCCAAGACGCTCGCGCCGGGCTACCGCATCGGCTGGATCGCCACGCGCCGCCACATGGCCCGCGTGCTCGAAACCAAGTTCGCCACCAGCCTGGCGACGCCGGTGCTGACGCAGGTGGCGCTCGCCACCTTCCTGTCGAACGGCGACTACGACCGCCACCTGCGCCGCGTCCGGCGCGAGTTCGCCGACACGCTGGCCCGCATGACGCGGGTGATCGAGCAGGCGTTCCCGCCGGGCACCAAGGTGTCGAGGCCGGCCGGCAACTTCGTGCTGTGGGTCGAACTGCCCGAGCCCGCGGACACGCGGCTCCTGTTTGCGCAGGCGCTGGAGAAACGCATCTGCTTTGCGCCCGGCGTGGTGTTCTCGGCCAGCGGCAAGTACGCCCACTGCCTGCGCCTGAGCGGCGGCCACGGCTGGGACGCGCGCATCGAGAAGGGCCTGCGCACGCTCGGCGCCATGGCGGGCCGGACCGCAGGTCTTGCAGGATCAGGCAAGAAGCCTGTTCGATCCGGATAACGCCCGAGGCCCCATCCGCGAGAGACTTGCCTCCATGCCCGGCGCAGTGTTGCGCCATGGTCCACACCCATCGCACGAGGAGAGTCTCATGAGCGCAATCCAGGAAAAAGTCGTCCTCATCACGGGCGCAAGTGGTGGCATCGGCGCGGCGGCCGCGCGGCTCCTGGCGCGGCGCGGCGCCAAGGTGGTGCTCGGCGCGCGCCGCACCGACCGGCTCGAAGCGCTGGCCGAAGAAATCGCCGCCGCCGGCGGCACCGCGCACTTCCAGCGGCTGGACGTCACCTACCGGCCCGACGTGGAAGCATTTGCCGAATTCGCACTCGAAACGCACGACCGCATCGACGTGCTGGTGAACGCCGCGGGCGTGATGCCGCTGTCGCCGCTGTGGACGCGCAAGGTCGACGAATGGGAGCTGATGCTCGACGTCAACCTGCGCGGCGTGCTGCTGGGCATTGCGGCGGTGCTGCCGACCATGCAGGAACAGGGCTGGGGCCACATCGTCAACGTGGCGCCGGTGCCCGCGCAGGGCGTGTCGCCGAACTCGGCCGTGTATTGCGGCACGCAGTATGCGGTGGACGCCATCTCCGAGGGCCTGCGGCAGGAGCATGCAGGGAAGGTACGCGTGACGGTGGTGCGCCCCGACGTGAGCGAGGCGGACAGCACGCTGGCCGACCGCATCGCAGCCTGCAGCAGCTTCGAGCGCATGGTCACGCGGCGGCGCATCGCAGTGCCCGCGGAGGCCGTGGCCCGCTCGATTGCGGGCGCCATCGAGGGCAGCAGCATCTCGGCCCCGCGGCGCCCCGCGTGGCGCCCAAGGCCGGCCGAGCACGCGGCGTTCTGAGGTTCGTTCCGAGGGACCGCGTCAGTAGGTCTTGTAGGGCAGGAACTTGCCCGACAGCACCACGTTGACGCGGTCGCCCTTGGGGTCGGCCTGGCGCTGGATGTCCATGCTGAAGTCGATCGCGCTCATGATGCCGTCGCCGAATTCTTCATGGATCAGTTCCTTGATGGTGGTGCCATACACGCTCACCACCTCGTACCAGCGGTAGATGAGCGGATCGGTCGGCACCGGCGTGGGCAGCGAGCCCTTGTAGGGCACCACCTGGAGCCACTTCTGCTCTGCGGCCGTGAGGCCGAAAATCTTGCCCACGACCTTGGCCTGCTTGTCGTCGAGCGTCATCTGGCCGAGGCAGGCGGCGGTGGTCCACTCCTTGGAGAGGCCGACCTTCTTTGCCACGTCGGCCCACTGGATGCCCTTGGACACCTTCACGGTGATGATTTTCTCGGTGACGTCGTTGCGGTTCATGCGGGTTTGCTCCTGATGGGGTGTGTCACCCGCAGCAAGCAACAGCCGTGCCGGGCGATCGGCATCGGACCGCGGCCCTCATACGCGTTCCCAGCGGAACTTGCGCTCCGACTCGGCAATGGGCTGGTCGTTGATGCTCGCGAAGCGCCGCTGCATCAGGCCGTTCTCGGCGAATTCCCAGTTCTCGTTGCCGTGGCTGCGGAACCATTGCCCGGCCGCGTCGTGCCATTCGTACTCGAAGCGCACCGCGATGCGGTTGTCCATGAAGGCCCAGAGCGACTTCTTCAGGCGGTAGTCGTGCTCGCGCTCCCATTTGCGGGTGAGGAATTGCACCACCTGCTCGCGGCCGTTGACGAAGTCGGCGCGGTTGCGCCATTCGGTGTCGGGCGTGTAGGCCAGGCTCACGCGCACCGGGTCGCGCGTGTTCCAGGCGTCTTCGGCGGCCTGCACCTTCTTCGTTGCGGTTTCGAGGGTGAAGGGAGGCAGCGGCGGGCGGGATTCCATGGCGGTCTTTCGTTGAATGAGGGATGGCGAAGGCCCGCAATGTGCCACACGTAGACAGACCTGTCTACATGCCTACAATCGCGCCATGGACATCTCCGCACTGCCCGCGCGCGAACGCATCCTGCTCACCGCGCACGACCTCTTCTATGCCGACGGCATCCGCGCCACCGGCATCGACCGCGTCATTGCCGCATCGGGCGTCACCAAGGTCACCTTCTACCGGCACTTCCCATCGAAGGACGACCTGGTGCGCGCCTTTCTCGATCACCGGCATGCACGATGGATGGCATGGTTCGTCGATGCACTGGGGCGCCGCGGCGCGCACGAACGCGCCGGCAATGCCGGGGCCCTGCTGCTGCTCGCCGACGCGATGGCCGAATGGTTCGCCGACGCGGCCTTTCGCGGCTGCGCCTTCATCAACGCGGTGGCCGAGGTGGGCGGCAGCGTGGAGGGCGCCGCCGAGCGCGCGCGCGAACACAAGCGCGAGATGGTGGAAGTCATTGCCGGCCTGCTGCCCGCGGCCTTGCCCGCGCGCATGGCGCTCGCCCAGGCCGCGGCGCTGGGTGTCGACGGTGCCATCGTCAAAGCGCAGATGGGCGGCGCCGCGCTGGCGCGCGAAGCCGTCGACGACCTGCGGCGCCTGCTCGAGGCACTGGCCGCCACGCTGCATCGATAAGATCGCTCCCGGAAAACACCCATGGCATCGACGCGACTTCCCTCCACGCAGGGCCTGCAGGCCTTCGAGGCCGTGGCGCGCCTGCGCAGCGTGAACCTCGCAGCGGAAGAGCTCAGCGTCACGCCCAGCGCGGTGAGCCACCGCATCCGCCAGCTCGAGACGCTGCTCGAACTCAGGCTTTTCACAGGCAACGACTTCGGCCTGAGCGCCGACGGCATGGCCTACCTGGCCCGCGTGCGCGAGGCCATTGCGGCGCTGCAGCGGGTGCCCGGCCGCGAGCCCGCATCGCAGGTGCGCCGGCTGCGCGTGGCAGTGACGCCCACCTTCTCCCGCCAGATGCTGCTGCCCCGGCTCGCGCGGTTTCGCGATGCCTATCCGAACATCGAGCTGATGCTGCAGGTGACCATGCCGGTGCGCAACATGACGGCCGAAGAGGCCGACCTGGAACTGCGCTTCGGCACCGGGCCTTTTCACGACCGCGAGTTCTGCCAATTGCTGGCCGATGACGTCGCGCCCGCCTGCAGCCCGGCGTACCTGCAGCGCCACGGGCCGTTCGACGGCTTTGCGACCGATGCCGAGGCCTCGCGCGTGCAGCTGCTGCGCACGCCGCTCGAGTCGTGGCGCACCTGGTTCAAGGCCCGCGGCATCGGCCTGCCGGAGCCGGCCACGGGCCACCAGTTCAACGACCTGGGCCTGGCGCTCGATGCCGCGGCCGAAGACTTCGGCGTGGTGCTGATGCACCTGAAGCTCGGCAGCGCCTGGCTGGAGAACGGGCGCCTCGTGCGGCTTTCGGCAGAGAGCGTGCCCTCGCCCAACGCCTACTTCCTGTGCTGGCGGCCGGGGGCGATGGAGCGCTGGGAGTGCGCGACCTTCGTCGAATGGCTGCGGCAGGCGCTGCGGGACTGACTGAATTCTTTTCAGGTCCGGCCCGGGTATTTTTCAGATCGGGGTCCCATCCGGACGCCACACTCGGCCCGCGGCGGAGCGTGTCCATAATCCCCGCTCGCGCGATCGAACAACAGAGACTACCCAGGAGACTCCCCCGTGGCCGACCTTTCCAAGATCACCTGCATCGAAGACCTGCGGGTGATCGCCAAGCGGCGTGTGCCGAAGATGTTCTACGACTACGCCGATTCCGGCGCGTGGACCGAAAGCACCTACCGCGCCAACGAGAGCGACTTCCAGAAGATCAAGCTGCGCCAGCGCGTGGCCGTGAACATGGAGGGCCGCTCCACGCGCTCCACCATGATCGGGCAGGACGTTGCGATGCCCGTGGCCATTGCGCCCACCGGCCTCACGGGCATGCAGCATGCCGACGGCGAGATCCTGGGCGCGCGCGCGGCCAAGGCCTTCGGCATTCCGTTCACGCTCTCGACCATGAGCATCTGCTCGCTCGAGGACATTGCCGAGCACACCGGCCGGCATCCGTTCTGGTTCCAGCTCTACGTGATGAAGGACCGCGACTTCATCGAGCGCCTGATCGAGCGAGCCCGGGCCGCGAACGTGTCTGCGCTGCAGCTCACGCTCGACCTGCAGATCCTCGGCCAGCGCCACAAGGACATCAAGAACGGCCTGTCGACGCCGCCCAAGCCGACCCTCGCCAACATGATCAACCTGGCGACCAAGCCGCACTGGTGCCTGGGCATGCTCGGCACCAGGCGCCGCACCTTCGGCAACATCGCGGGCCATGCCAAGGGCGTGAAGGACCTGTCGTCGCTGTCGTCCTGGACGGCCGAGCAGTTCGACCCCGCGCTCAGCTGGGCCGACGTCGAATGGATCAAGAAGCGCTGGGGCGGCAAGCTGATCCTCAAGGGCATCATGGACGTGGAAGACGCGCGCCTGGCCGCCGCGAGCGGCGCCGACGCTCTCATCGTCTCCAACCACGGCGGGCGCCAGCTCGACGGCGCGCCCTCTTCCATCGCGGCACTGCCCGCCATCGTCGATGCCGTGGGCCGCGAGATCGAGGTGTGGATGGACGGCGGCATCCGCAGCGGCCAGGACGTGCTCAAGGCGCGCGCACTCGGCGCCCGCGGCACGCTGATCGGCCGCAGCTTTCTCTACGGCCTGGGTGCCCATGGCCAGGCCGGCGTGACGCGCGCGCTGCAGATCATCCACAAGGAACTCGACATCACCATGGCCTTTTGCGGACGCACCGACATCGAAAAGGTGGATTCGAGCATCCTGCTGCCGGGCAGCTTCTAAACCCCTCGGGCATCAGGCTTGCGGCGCTGGCTGACAGCGCACATATGCGCGGGTGCAGAAAATGTTGCTTCCAACAACATCGCCTGCACGGGCGGCACAACGCATCATGAGCGCAGCCACTTCCAATCCGGGGAGCTCATCGGCCCTCGCATCGCCACCCCCTCCCCACTACACGGCAGAAGAAAAACGCCACCGCGTCTTCTCGATCATGGCGGCCTCGTCGGGCAACCTGGTCGAGTGGTTCGACTTCTACGTGTATGCCTTCTCGGCGCTGTATTTCGCGTCGTCGTTCTTTCCCAAGTCGGACCCGACGGTGCAACTGCTGAACACCGCCGGCGTGTTCGCGGCGGGCTTCCTGATGCGGCCGATCGGCGGCTGGCTGTTCGGGCGCATTGCGGACAG
The DNA here is from genome assembly GCF_041154435.1 of Variovorax sp. V116. Taxonomy (NCBI): domain Bacteria; kingdom Pseudomonadati; phylum Pseudomonadota; class Betaproteobacteria; order Burkholderiales; family Comamonadaceae; genus Variovorax; species Variovorax sp. V116. The sequence goes on along the minus strand of NZ_AP028661.1, from coordinate 1,471,828 downwards.
GGTCGGGCGCAAGACCTCGCTGCTGATCTCGGTGTCGATGATGTGCGGCGGCTCGCTGGTGATTGCCTTCCTGCCCACCTATGCGCAGATCGGTGCCTGGGCGCCGTTCCTGCTGCTGGTCTGCCGCCTGTTCCAGGGCCTGTCGGTGGGCGGCGAATACGGCACCACCGCCACCTACATGAGCGAGGTCGCGCTGCGCGGGCAGCGCGGCTTCTACTCGTCGTTCCAGTACGTCACGCTGATTGGCGGGCAGCTGCTGGCGGTGCTGGTGATCGTGGTGCTCGAGCAGCTGCTCACCGAAGCCGAGCTCAAGGCCTGGGGCTGGCGCATTCCGTTCGTCATCGGCGCGGTGGCCGCGGTGGTGGCGCTGCTGCTGCGGCGCACGCTGCACGAGACGCAAAGCGCCGAAGCCAAGGCCAACAAGGAGGCCGGCAGCATGACCGGGCTCTTCAAGCACCACATGCCGGCCTTCCTGACGGTGCTGGGCTTCACGGCCGGCGGCTCGCTGATCTTCTACACCTTCACCACCTACATGCAGAAGTACCTGGTGAACACGGTGCACCTGCCGATCAAGACCGCCAGCTACGTGATGACCGGCGCGCTCTTCCTCTACATGTGCATGCAGCCGCTGTTCGGCGCACTGTCGGACCGCATCGGACGGCGCAACAACATGCTGCTGTTCGGCGGGCTCGGCGCGCTGGCCACGGTGCCGATCCTCACGGCACTGCAGCACACCACCAACGCCGTGGCCGCCTTCGCGCTGATCATCGCGGCGCTGGCGATCGTGAGCTTCTACACCTCGATCAGCGGCATCGTGAAGGCCGAGATGTTTCCGCCCGAGGTGCGCGCGCTGGGCGTGGGCCTGGCCTACGCCGTGGCCAACGCGATCTTCGGCGGCTCGGCCGAGTACGTGGCGCTGGGGCTCAAGTCGCTGGGCCACGAATCGGCCTTCTTCTGGTACGTGACCGCGATGATGGTGATCGCCTTCCTCGTGAGCCTGCGGCTGCCGCGGCAGGCGAGCTACCTGCACCGCGACCACTGAGCCTGCGCCGCTTGCTGCCTCGCCTCGCTCAAGGAGCCCGCACGGGCACGCGGGTTTCGAGCGCCGGCGCCTGCCATTCGGGCTTGATGTGGCAGCCGTTCCTGCCGTCGGTGCCGTAGCGCGGCATCAGCGCCGCGCAGCGCTGCGCCAGGCTTGCGGGCGTGGGCTTCTCGCCCTTGTCGATCCAGTCCATCAAGGCTTCGAAGAGCGCCGGGTATTCCGAATCGCTCAGGTAGCTGTGCTCGCGCTCGGCACTGAAGCTCTGCACCAGCGTGCCGCCCGTGCCCGCGGCATCGCGGATGCGCCGGTAGGCGTTCTCGAGCTCGACGAAAGCGGTGGGGTCGTCGATGGCATGCAGCGCCACGGTGGGCAGCGCGGTGCGGCCGGTGGGCTGGCTGTCGGCGGCGAGAGCGCCCTTGGCCTGCGGGTCGGCCGCATAGCGCGCCACGCCGGCATTCAGCGCCGCATCGTCGGCCGAGCCCTGGTAGGCCACGCCGATGTTGCCGAAGGGGTTGCGTCCGCCCAGGCGCTGCTGCACCAGGTCCTGGAACAGCCAGGTGGCCCAGTTCAGGTGCCCCAGCAGCGAGCGCTCCTGGATCTTCACCACCGACAGGATGGTCTTGAGCCGCGCGGCCTGCTCGGGCGTGCGCTGCGCCGCGGGCAGGCCGACGCCGGTGCATTCCTTGACGCGCGCGGCCAGCTCGGCGCGCGTGAGCTTCGAGTCCATCGGCAGGCCCTGCCACAGCGGGTATTGCGGCTCGTCGGGCTTGGGATGGTTGCGGCACACGTACTGGTAGACCACGCGCAGGTCGAGCCGGAAGTCGTAGGCGCTGTTGCCGCCGCCGAGCACGCCGCTGGTGAGCAGCAGGCCGTCGTACGGGCTCTTGGCATCGCCGGCCGGTGCATAGAGTTCGGCCGCCTTCGCGGCCACGCCCGCGCCGTAGCTCTGGCCATGCAGCAGCGTGCGCCGCGGTGGGCCGAAGCGCTGCACGAAGATGCGGCGCAGACGCTCGGTGTCCTCCGCGGCCATGGTCACGCCGTAGCCGCCGCGGCGGTAGGTGGAGCCGGCCCATGCGTAGCCGGCCTTCACGGTGACGGCCCAGCGCTTCAGGTCTTCCTCGCTGCGCTCGAGCCTGGGCGGGCCGGTCTCGGGGCCGCCATGGGCGTGCATCACGAGCACGCGGTTCCACGCCTGCGGTATGGCAATCCAGTAGAGCGCGCCGGCGCCATCGGCACCGGTGTAGCAGCGCGTTTGCGCGGGCACCGGCGCCGGGCAGGCCGTGGGCCTGGGGCCCCAGGCGGCGGCCTCGGCCGACAGCGCGGCCATGGTGCCGAGCAGCGCGAAGGCGAAGGTGCGAAGAAGTGGTTTGCTGTGGGTCATCAATGCCGTGGCGACCATCAGGCTTCGGCGCTCCAGAGGCCCGGGTAGTCGCGCACGAAGCCGTCCTGCGTGACGCGCAGGGTAGCCGCGTAGTCGAAGCGCTTGGCCTCGTAGGCATAGGCGTCGTCCGCGGTTCGCTCGTAGCGCTGCATCAGCTCGCTGAGCACGCCGCCGCCGTCCAAGTCGACCCAGGCGGCCGGCGCATCGGCGCCCTCGCCCTTTGCCAGGTTGAGCCGGCGCAGCTGCAGCAGGTTGGTGGCGGGCGTGAAGCCCAGGTCGAGGTCGGTGCAGTGCGACAGGTCGGGCACCGCCTCGTCGTTGAGCTTCCAGTGGCCGCGCGCATCGCGGGCAATGGCCAGGTCGATGGCGCTGCCGCCGAGCCAGCCGCGCACGGTGCCCCACTGCGTGTGCCAGTGCAGGTCGCAGCGCACGCGGTAGTGCAGCTGGCCGATGCGGCCGTCCTCGAGGCGGAACACGGCGGCGCCGTCGAGCTGCCACGCGGTCGCGTTGCGCTCGAGCCGGCAGGCGTCATGGCCCGGTGCATCGAGCCTGCGCCACAGGATGGAGGAAACTGTCTGCATGGCGCGGATGATGGCACCGGCATGCCGCCGAGCGCAAGCCGTGCCCTTTTTGCCGCAGGTGGCGGTCAGGTTGCGGCGATAGGGTTGCCCGCGACATGACGCTCCCGCCGGAACATCCCGAACCGACCGATTCGCCTTCAGCGCCGCCATCGCTGCGCGTGCTGGACCTGATCGATCGCGCCGCGATGCCGCTGGCCATTGCGATCGCGCTGCTGCTCTTCGTGCAATGGCCGCTGCGCGACCTGACTCGATCCGGCAGCGGGCCGACGCAGGCCAACGATCTCGCGCAGTGGCTGTTCGCGCTCTACGTGGCGGTGGCGCTGCGGCATGCCGGGCGGCGCGGTGCGCACCTGGTGGCGCGGCCCGACCTCGCGGCCGACACCACGAGCCGCATCGCGCGGCTGCGCCGCACCGGCGCGGCACTGTGCGTGCTGCCCTGGGCGCTGTTCCTGGTCTGCAGCGCCGCGGTGCCGGTCGCGGATGCGGTGACGGCGCTGGAACGCTTTCCCGACACCTTCAATCCGGGCTACTTCATGATCAAGGTTGCGCTGCTTCTGCTCGCGGCGCTGCTGGCGGTGCAGGGCGCGCTCGACCTCTGGTGCGAGCGGCGGCGGTCGTAAAGGCAACGCCATGGCATGGACCGGACTCGCCCTGCTTGCGCTGGCCCTGGTGCTGATGATGGCCACCGGCTGGCCGACCTACGCCGTGCTGCTCGGCGTATGCTCGCTGGGCGCTGTTGCGGGCCTCGCGCTCGGTGCCTTCGACCTGGCGCTGCTGCAAAACCTGCCCTGGCGCATCGTCGGCCTGCTCGAGCACGATCTGCTGCAGGCGCTGGCACTGTATGGGCTGGTCGGTGCGCTGCTCAACCGGCTGGCCCTGGCCGAGCACCTGTACACCGGCCTGCGCAAGGTGCTCGCACGCATCACACCGCGGGCCGCGCCCGAACTCGCAGGCATGCTGCTGGGCCTGATGCTCGCACCGATGAACGGCTCGGTCGGCGCCAGCCTGCTCACCCTGGCGCGCACCGCGGGCGAAGGCTGGGCGCGCGAGGGAGTGCCCCCGGCCCAGCGCACCGCACTCGTGGCCCTCACCAGTACGCTGGGCGTGAGCGTGCCGCCCTCGCTCGTGCTGCTGCTGCTCGGCGACGCGATGCTGCGCGCCCACACCGAAGGGACGAACATGGCCCGCGAGCTGGGGCTCCCGACGGCCGCCGCCGGCGCCGCGAACCGCATCGTCAACACGCAGGACATCCTGCAGGCGGCACTGGTACCCGCCGCCGTCCTGCTGGCCGGCTGGCTCGCGGTGGCGTGGTTCGGCGCACGGCGCAAGCCGCGGCCGCCGGTGCAACGGGAGCCATTGAACCGGCGCGAGGGCTGGACGCTGCTGCTCGTGCCCCTGCTGATCGGCACACTGCTGGTGCTGGTCACGCTCGGCAAGGTGCGCGCGGTCGAAGGCGCGGCCGCGGCCGGCGTGCTGCTGCTCGGCTGGGGCCTGGCGTCGCGCCAGCTCACGCGCCCGGTGCTGTGGCAGGTGCTCGACGATGCCATGGCGCTCACCGGCGCGCTGTATGCGCTGCTGGTGGCGGCCACCACCTTCTCTCTGCTGCTGCGCGGCTTCGGCACCGACGGGCTGATTGCACGGCTCGTGCTGTCGCTGCAGGGCCACCCTATGGCGGGATTGGGCGTGGTGCTGGCCGTTCTGCTGGCCTTCGCCTTCGTGCTCGATGCCTTCGAGCTGATCTTCCTGATCGTTCCCATCGTGATGCCGCCCGTGCTCGCACAGCTCGACGATGCAGCATGGATCGCCGAGCTGACCCTGCTGGTGCTGCAGGCGGGCTTCCTGCTGCCGCCCTTCGGCTATGCGCTGGTGCTCGCGCGCGGCCAGGTCGCGCCGCGGCCGCCTGCGGCCGCCGTCGCGCGCGCGCTCGCGCCTTACCTCGCGGTGCTCGCCACCGTGGCCGCGCTGGTGATGGCGCTGCCCGTGACCACGCGCTGGCTGCGCACTTCGCCGACTGCGCTGGCGCCGGCCGAGCAGATGAGCGACGAAGCGCTGGACAAGCTCATGCGTGACATGGTGCCGCCGCCCTGAGAAGAATGCGCGCCGGACATGCCGCAGAGTGCGCGGCTGCGCCTCGGGCTAACATCGTCCGCCCGACCATTCAGAGGAGCGCGCAAGTGGAACCCTGGTTCGCCGACGCCAAGCCGATCAACTCGCTGGAGCCCGAGATCGCATTTCATTTGTGGGACGAGTTCCATCCCGTGCGGGACCGCCCGCCCGAGCCGCTCGCGCTGCCGGAATTCCCGCGCGCCGAGCGCCTGCGGGTGAGCGTTCCGGAGGCCATCGGGCACGAGGCGGAGCTTGCTGCCTACTACGGCCGGGTGGCTGCACTGGCCCGGCAGCGCGGGCTGAAACTCCAGCAGGTGCGCCAGTATTTCTGGATGGATCTGCGGCTGGACAACGAGGATGCGGACGTGCACCTGTCCTTCCCCTGGTACGACACGTTCTCTTCCATGGACCACTTCCTTGCCGCCGTGGCGGGGCACGACGAGGGCATGGTCTATGCCGACCAGGACCAGGGCTGGGCGGTGGAGGCCTGGGCCCGCAACAGCACGCTCTACATCCGCGAAAGCGACCCCGATTCCGACGCGACCGTCCAGGCCGCAGCGCTGCCCCGGGCCGGCCTGCAGGCCCGCATTGCCCCGCTGCGCGAGCGCACCGCCAGGCTGCTGGCCCGCCTGGCCGAAGAACTCGGCGCCGACGTGTGGACGACGGGCGAAGCCCCGTCCTTCCTGTAGGCGCTCGCGGCGCCGCGCGGCTCAGATCGGATAGGCCGTGAGGATGTAGAACGGCTTGCCGTTGTAGGTTTCCATCTTGAGGATGATCCGCACGCCGGAGAGGTCGTTGACGGCGGTGCTGCCGAACTGCACGCCCCGCCCCACCACGTAGCCCAGCACGTGCTCCAACTCCGGCGACTTGCTGCCCGCGGCCGCCCCGCGCGACCAGGCGCGCACCGCGGCGGCGTTGGCGCGCAGCGTCTCGGTGATCGCGCGTTCTGCAGTGGCCAGGTCGGCAAAGGTGGACACCGCCCGCGGGCCCGGCCGGGTGGCGGTTCGTACCCTGGCCAGCAGCTGGGCATCGGTCTGCCCGACGTGGCGCGCCATGGTGTGGCCGCCCAGCCGCGATCCCGCCGCGGCCTCATGCTCCACCAAGCGGATGCGGCCGCCGCGCATCACGGCGACGATGCGCGCGGCGCCCAGCCCCGAAGCCACGACCAGCGGCACCGCCACGTCCACGGCAAGCCCGATGCCATCGGCCGTTTCACGCGAGGCGCCCAGCGCCTCGGCCGCCGAGCTGGCGGTGACGGCGGTGGCGGTGCGCTGCGGGGTGCCGGTCCAGACCTGGCGGCCCGAGGTCGCCAGGGTGTCGAAGCCGTGCACGCCCAGCACCACGCAGCCGGCCTTGGTCACCATCGTGGGCTCGGGCGCGACGCACAGGATGCCGGCGCCCACCAGTTCCACCACGCCGCCCACCAGCCCCACCGTGCCCCAGAGCCGGTTGCTCAGGCTCGCGGATTCGGGCACGTCCTCCCCGCCCAGAACCGCGGCCATCTGCACCGGCGTCAGCGCGATGGTCATGCCTTCGACTTCGTCATCCATGCCAGATTCCTTTCCATGCCACCGGAGGGCCAGCCTGCAAATCGGCCGCATTCTTGCACGCGGCCGCCCGGCAGGCGAACATCGCCCGGCCGCGAGACAATCCATGCCGTGAGCTCCCCGACCGTTCCAACGCCCCCGATCCGCCGCATCGCCCACCTCGACATGGACGCCTTCTACGCGTCGGTCGAGCTGCTGCGCTATCCGCAGCTCAAGGGCCTGCCGGTGGTGATCGGCGGCGGGCGGCGCAGCGTGGACGAGGCGATCCGCCACGTGCCCGAGGGCGGCACGCTGGCCGACATCCCGGTGGAGGCCTTTCCGCGGCTGAGAGACTACGTGGGCCGCGGCGTGATCACCACCGCCACCTACCCGGCGCGGCAGTTCGGCGTGGGCTCGGCCATGGGGCTCATGAAGGCCGCCAAGCTGTGCCCGCAGGCCATCATCCTGCCGGTGGACTTCGAGGAGATCCGCAAGTACTCGCGCACCTTCAAGCAGGTCATCAGGGAGGTCGCGCCGCTGATGGAAGACCGCGGCGTGGACGAGGTCTACATCGACTTCACCGATGTGCCCGGCGGCCAGCGCGACGGCGGCCGATCGCTCGCGCGGCTCATCCAGAAGGCCATCCTCGACGCCACCGGCCTCACCTGCTCCATCGGCGTGGCGCCCAACAAGCTCATCGCCAAGATGGCGAGCGAGTTCAACAAGCCCAACGGCATCTCGGTGGTCTACGAAGACGACCTGCAGACGCGCATCTGGCCGCTGCCCTGCCGCAAGGTGAACGGCATCGGACCCAAGGCCGACGAGAAGCTCAAGCGCTTCGGCATCGAGACCGTGGGCCAGCTCGCGGCGCGCGAGCGCGACTGGCTGATCCAGAACTTCGGCAAGTCCACGGGCGCGTGGATGCACGAGGTGGCCTGGGGCCGCGACAACCGGCCGGTGGTGACCGAGAGCGAGCCCGTGTCGATGAGCCGCGAGACCACCTTCGACCGCGACCTGCATGCGGTGCGCGACCGCGCCGAGCTGGGCGCGATCTTCACCCACCTGTGCGAGAAGGTGGCCGAAGACCTGCAGCGCAAGGGCTACGTGGGCAAGACCATCGGCATCAAGCTGCGCTACGACGATTTCAAGATCGCCACGCGCGACCAGACCATCGAGCGCCACACCGCCGACGGCAAGACCATCCGCCAGGTCGGCGGGCTGTGCCTGAAGCGCGTGCCGCTGGAGCGGCCGCTGCGCCTTTTGGGCGTGCGCGTGGGCGCGCTTGCGAAGGCGGGCAGTCCCGAGGCCACGGCGCCGGCTGTGGTCGGCCCGGCCTCGCGCGCGTCGGCGGAGGCGGCCTCGGCCACCGCGTCGCTCTTCTGAAACACCCGGCGCCGTGATCAGACGCTGGCTCCGGCGCATCGCATTCACGCTGCTGGGCTTCACGATGGCCGCGGGGCTGTACGTGGGCGCGGCCTGCGCGCTGATGCTCTGGCCGGCCAATGCACGGGCGCCCGCGTCGCCGCCCGCCGTCCAGGCCTGGGTGCTGAGCAACGGCATCCACACCGACCTGGTGTTTCCGATCCGCTCGGCCACCGTCGACTGGCAGCAGCTCTTTCCGTTCGCGCACTTCAGGGCCGTGCCGCCCGATGCGGAGTTCATCGCCATCGGCTGGGGCGACCGCGAGTTCTACCTGCACACGCCCACCTGGGCCGACCTCACGGCCTCGCGCGCATTGGGCGCCCTGCTCGGCGGCAACCGCGCGCTGCTGCACGTGACCTATCTCACGCGCGCCTCATTGCGCAGCAACGCCTTCCACCTGCCGCTCTCGCAGGCGCAGTACGCGCAGCTCGCGGGCTACGTGCAGGCGACGCTCGCCTCGGGCGGCGCGACACCCGTTGCCGGCGCCCACTACGGCAACGACGACGCCTTCTACGAGGCCGAAGGCGGCTACCACCTCTTCGAGACCTGCAACACCTGGACCGGCCGCGGCCTGCGGCAGGCGGGCGTCACGGTGAGCCGCTGGACGCCCTTCGATTTCAACGTGACGTGGCACCTGCAGCCGGTGCGGCCCTGAACCCGCTCAGGGCTTGGGCACGCCGGCCTGCCACTGCGGCCAGTTGGCCACGATGTGGTCCACCACGCGCGTGCCCACCAGCGCAATGTTCTCCACCGTCTCGGCAAAGCCGCCCGCCGTCTCGCCCGGGGCCGGGTCCAGGTGCTGCAGCGTGCTTTCCTTCGGGCTGCCCTGGTCGAAGTTGACGGCACCGCGCAGGCTCATCACGCGGTCGGTGCCATGGGTGCGCTTGATCACGAGCGTGATGGCGGCGGCTTCCATTTCGGTGATCACGTAGTCGTCGGCGCCGTAGAGCCTGGCGATGTATTGCGCCTGCTTCGACATGCCGGGACCGTGGAAGAAGGTGTCGCCGGTCATGTGGGTGCCGGTGGCCACGAAGGGCGCGCGCCGCGCGGCCGCATCGGGGTAGCGCAGGCGGTACTTGCGCGCGCTGTCCGAATCCTTGAGCGGCGTGTCGGACGAGAGCTTCATGGCCCAGCCCACGAGGTCGGGGTTGAGCTTGAAGCGGCGGTATTCCTCGTAGCCCTTGCGCGGCATGAAGGTGGGTTCGCCGGGCTTGTTCTCCTCGGGCGCCCAGCGGTGGCCGAGGTCGTAGTCCACGAGCCAGGTGGCCCAGCTCACCTCGCCGATGGTGCCGCGCGCCGGCGGCGTGCCGGCCACGCCGGAAATCACGTAGTAAGCCTGCGAGAAGTCGAACTGCGGGTTCAGCAGGATGGCCTGCATCGACGACGACGAGTTGACCTTGCCCATGCCGAGCACCGCGCCGCACACGCCGTCGGCATTGCAGTACACCGGCTGCAATGCGCCGGGCACCGCCATGGGCGCGGCGCCCTTCCAGTAGCGCTCGTACCAGTGCTGGAACTCGCCGGCCCGGTCGCCGGTGTTCTGGCCGATCTCGAACATGGCCGCGACGAAGACCTTCACCTTGACGGGCGCGGCAGCAGCAGCAGCTGGGCGTGCAGCCGATACCGGCGAAGTCGGCGAAGTTGGGGAAGCGCAGGCCGCAACGAGCAGCGCCGCGCCGCAGGCCGAGAGCCAGCGCACGCAGGAAGACGGGAACGGCCGATGGAAGAACATCATTTCTTTGGGACTCCAGGAAAAGAACAAAGCGCCTCCATCGCACCAGCGGCGATTGCGGCGTCCTACAGGCGGCGATTGTCGGTGCAGGCACAAGCGCTGGGTACCGTCACCACGCAAACCCCATGCCGGCCCGCTCCAGATCGACCGCCCCGCCCTCCAGGCCCTCGCCGACGGCCGCGCCCATTGCCAACGGCCTGGTCTACGTGAACCCCGACATGCCGGGCATCCGGCGACTGAAGCACGGCGAGCACTTCCGCTACCGCGACGCGCAGGGCCGCTGGGTGCGCGACGCGGACGAGCTCTCCCGCATCCGCATGCTGGCCATTCCGCCGGCCTACACGCAGGTGTGGATCTGCCCGCTGCCCAATGGCCACCTCCAGGCCACCGGCATCGATGCCCGCGGCCGCAAGCAGTACCGCTACCACCCCGACTGGCGGCTTTTCAAGGACGAGACCAAGTTCGAGCGCCTCGAGGCCTTCGGGCTCGCGCTGCCGCGCATCCGCGCCCGCGTCGCACGCGACCTGCAGGAAGGCGCGGCAACGGCCAAGGCGCCCGGTCGCCAGCAGGTGCTGGCAGCCCTGGTGCGGCTGCTCGACACCACGCTGCTGCGCGTGGGCAACGAGGAATACGCCAGCAGCAACGGCTCCTTCGGCCTCACCACGCTGCGCAACCGGCACGCGGCCGTGCAGGGCGAGGCGCTGCGGCTGCGCTTCAGGGGCAAGAGCGGCGTGATGCATGAAGCCCGGCTCGACGATCCGCGCGTGGCCAGGGTGGTGCGCCAATGCCAGCAGCTGCCCGGCCAGGCGCTGTTCCAGTACCAGGACGAAGACGGGGAGCTGCGCAGCGTCTCGTCCACCGACGTCAACGGCTACATCGCCGAAGCCTCGCCCGGCGAGCGCTTCACCGCAAAGGACTTCCGCACCTGGCACGGCACGGTGCAGGCGCTGGAGCTCACGCGGCTGGCCTGCGAACCGGGGCGCACGGCCGCCGACGGCACGCGCTACAGCGCCAAGGAAATACTGGCCGCCGTGGCCAGGCAGCTGGGCAACACGCCCGCGGTCTGCAAGAAGGCCTACGTGCACCCGGCCGTGCTGGCGCTGGGCAGCGCGCTGGCGGGCGACGAGGAAGACCCCGCGGCCGAACTGCTGCGAAAGATGTCGGCCCGTACCGCGGCGCGCAAGACGCGCGGGCTGCACGCCGCCGAACAGCGGCTGCTCGCCTTCCTGCGGATGCATCGGCAAGGCCAGGCGCGCCAGCAACGCGAGGCACGCAGCGCCAACGGCCGGCGCAAGGCCGGAGAAGAACGACGAAGGCCTCAGCCCGGCGCGAGCGGAAAGCGCACGCTGTCGCGCTCGAGCGCCACGGTGTAGCCCAGGTCTTCCGCCAGGCTCTGGAGCGCAATCGCGTCGATGGCCAGCGCACGCGGGGCGCGGTGCGCGTCGAGCACCGGGCTGGCACCGGCCGATTCGCGCGGCAAGGCGCTGAGGCGAAGCGCGTTGCCGCCATCGGCCTCGATGCGGATCGCGCCGGCTTCGGATGCGCCGTCGTGCAGGTATCCGAGGCCGCCAAGCACCAGGTAGCGCAGCGCGGCGCCCTGGGGCCAGCGCGTTTCGCCCTCGCGCGGTTCGAGCGCGGCATCGACAGCCAGCTCGACGCCGTGCATGTCGAAGGCTGCGCGCATCAGGCCCACGCACTGCGCCACCAGCGCGCTGCGCGTGATGCCGTCATCCGTCGTGGCCAGCTCCCAGTCGCGCAGCGAGCGGATGCCCTCGACGAGTTCGGACACCTGGTTGTCGATCAGCGCCACACGCTCCTCGCAGACCGGTGCATCGATGACCGGCGCGCCGATCTGGCGCTTGAGCATGAGCAGCGCCATGCGGATCACCGACACCGGCGCCGCCATGTCGTGGCGCAGTGCCGGCAAGGCGCGGGTGAGCAGTTCGTGGCGTACGCCGGCGGCGATCCAGCTTCGGGCTCCGGGCGAGGCCTTCATTGGGCGCGGAGAGCCGAAGGCTTCGCCTCGGTGAGGGGGTGGCAGGCCCGCGGACCACTGCTGCTGGTGCGGGGTTCGGCATTCGGCTCGTTCACTTTGCGCGTCCTGAAGCGAAGGAAAGCCAAAGTATCGGTCCCGCCCCCCGCAGCGGGTGTAGGAGCGTACCTACGCTTTCGCCACCCGCCTAGGGTTTGCCGAGGTAGACCCGCACGTCCTTCACCTCGACGCCCGCGGCGGCCACGGCCGAACGCAGCTGCGCCTCGGTCACGCCCAGCGTCTCGGTCCAATAGCGCACCTCGTGCGGCTCGTTGACATTGATGCGGGTCCGGTCCTGCGGGCCGCGCTTGTTCGGGTCGTCTGCCATGGCGTGCTTCCTGTGTTTCGTATGTCGATGCAGGGACGATGCGCGCCCCTGCGGCGCGGCACTGGCGGACGGCGGCGCGGCTCCTTGCAGGAAATGTCCGAAACCGGCGTGCGGGCGCCGCGGGCCGCGCCTATGGTCAGGGCATGAACTCCGAACAGAACAAGCGCACCATCGCCGACGCATGGAAGGCTTTCGCAAGCCGCGACCCCCAACGCATCGCATCCTGGTTCACCGAGGATGCCGAATGGCTGGCGCCACGCGGCAACGCCACCGCGCTGGCACTCGATGCGCCCGACCACATGATCGGCCCGGACGCCATCGTTCATTTCCTGGCCGAGAGATTTCCGGCGCTCTTCGTCTCCGACGTCGCGGTCGATTTCCGCAGCCGCTATTGCGAGGGCGATACCGTGATCGTCGAGCTGCGCCTGCAGGCCACGCTCGCGAACGGCCGCCGGTACGACAACGACTACTGCTTCATCTTCGAACTGCGCGATGGGCGCATCGCCCGCGTGCGCGAGTACATGGACACGCAGAAGGGCCGCGCCTGCATCTTCGGCTAGGGCCGGGCGGCGCGCGCCTGCAGCTCGCGCTTGAGCAGCTTGCCGTTGGCCGTGGTCGGCATGGCGTCGATGGTCTCGATGCGCGCGGGCCGCTTGTAGGGCGACAGGTGCTCCGCGAGGTAGGCGCGCAGCGCCGGTTCATCGAGCACGGCGCCGGGCTTCATCTCGACGAAGGCGACGATGCGCTCGTTGCCGTCGGCCTCGGGCACGCCCACCACCGCGCAAAGGTGCACGCCCGCAAAGCGGCCGATCACCGCCTCGATCTCCGCCGGATAGACGTTGAAGCCCGAGCGGATGATCATTTCCTTGAGCCGGCCGACCACGAACAGCGCACCGTCCGCATCGAGGCGCCCGAGGTCGCCGCTCGCATACCAGCCGCCGGGTCGCATGACCTGCGCCGTGGCCGCCGCATCGCGGAAGTAGCCCAGCATGAGGCCGGGCCCGCGCAGCCAGATCTCGCCGGTCTCGCCCGGCGCCAGGTCCTGGCCGTCAGGTCCGACGATGCGCGCCTCGCCGCCCTCGACCCCATGGCCCGCGGCGGTGTCCGCGCGCGGTGCCTCCACGCGCGTGAGGAACACCGAGCCCGCGTACTCCGACAGGCCATAGCCATAGTGCAGCGGCTGGCCGAACAGCGCCTCCACGCGCTGCTTGAGCGCTGGATCGAGCGGCGCCGAGCCGGTGTAGACATAGCGAAGCGCCGGAAAGCGCGGCGCGCCGTGCCCGGCCTCGACGTGCGCCAGCAGCCGCGCGTACATCGTGGGCGGCCCGAGCAAGTTGGACACCTCTTCATGCGCGAGCGCATGCAGCATGTCGGCCGGCGAGAAGCTCGCGCGCAGCACCAGCGCGGCGCCGCCCGTGAGCGCGGCCATGAGCACCGTGCCGATGCCGAAGATGTGCGTCATCGGCAGGAAGGCGTAGACCCGGTCGTGCGCGCCCAGCGATCGCACGCCGGCCGACACGCGGCCGAAATGCAGCAGCCCGCGGTGCGACACCATCACGCCCTTCGGCGTGCCCGAGGTGCCTGAAGTGAAGATGATGGCCGCAGTGTCCGCCAGCGCGGAGTCGGCCTCCGGGCTGGCCTCGGCGCGCACGGCCGAGCGCATCACGCCCGGCAGCGCCGAGGGCACCGCGCCGGCGCGCTGCGCATGCTGGCGCGCGGCGTCCGAAGCATCGCTCGTGAAGCAGCATAGCCGCGCATCGGCGCGGTCGGCAATGGCCGCGACCTCGCCGGGCGACATGCGCGCGTTGACCCCGCACGACCATGCGCCGATGCGGCTGCACGCCATGATGAGCGCGATGTGCGCGGCGCAGTTCTCGGCCACCAGCAGCACGCGGTCGGTCGGCCGCACGCCGGCGGCCAAGAGGTCCTGCGCGGCCGCCTCGGCCATGGCCTGCAGCGCGCCGTACGACACGGTGCCCGATGGCTCGAAGAGAAAGGCCGCGCCCGGTGACTGCAATGCGCGTGCTTCGAGCAGCTCGTGGATCCGCGTGGGTGCCGGCATTTCGCTCATTCCGCCTCGATGCCCTGCGCTGCGGTGGCCCAGAGCCTGCGGTCGGCCTGGCCCTTGGCCGCGAGCAGCTCCGCGCCGCCGCTCCAGACCTCGTAGCCCTGCTCGCGCAGCCGATGGGCGACATCCTCACGCGCCAGCGCCTTGTGCGCGGCGGCGTTCAGGCGCGCGACCAGCGCCGCGTCCATGCGCGCCGGACCGTAGAGGCCGAACCAGCCGCCCACGTCGTAGCCGGCCACACCCGACTCGATCATGGTCGGCACCTCGGGCAGCATGCGGTTGCGCTGGCGCGAGGTGACGGCCAGCGCGCGGATCTTGCCCGACTGGATGAAGGGCCGCGAGGTGGCGATGATGTCGAACATCATGGTCACGGTGCCGCCCATCACATCGGCCAACGCGGGTGCGCTGCCCTTGTAGGGCACGTGCGTGAGCTGCACGCCGGTCATCTTCTCGAGCAGCGCGCCGCTCAGGTGGTTCGACGCGCCGATACCGGCCGAGCCGTAGAACACCTTGCCCGGGTGCGCCTTCGCATAGGCCAGCAGCTCGGCCACGCTGCGCACCGGCAGGTCCTTGTTGACCACGAGCACGTTGGTGTAGTCGACCAGCGGCGCGATGGGCGTCAGGTCCTTCATCGGATCGAAGGCCATCTTGCGCTGGACGTTCGGATTGATGGTGATGGTCGGGCTCGCGCCGAAGAACAGCAGCGCGCCGTCGGGTGCGGCCTTGGCCACTGCGTCGCCACCCACCGAGCCGCTGGCGCCGGGCCGGTTGTCGACGATGACCTGCGTGCCGAGCTCCTGGCTCAGCGCGGGCGCGAGCAGGCGCGCCGCGCCGTCCACCGGACCGCCGGCCGAATAGCCGACCACCAGCTTGATGAGCGGCGGCAGGGGCTGCTGCGCGAAGGCGCGATGCGGCAGTGCAGACAGCGCCGCGCTGCCTGCCATCGCGGCCATGAGGTGGCGGCGCGAGAAGTGAGTCGATGTCATGGCGTTGTCTCCTGGTGTGTATTTCTTCGGCGGCTCGCATCGATCAGGCCGGCAGGTCCAGCACCTGCCGCGCAAGGATGTTGCGCTGGATCTCGTTGGTGCCGCCGTAGATCATTGCGGCGGTGGAGCCGATGAGCGGCGACAGCACGTTGAAGCTCTGCCCGTCGAGCAGCTGGTCGCCCGCGACGGCGCCCTGCTCTTCGCCGGCCTCGACCAGCAGCGCGCCGATGCGGTGGTAGGTTTCGCTGGCCCATATCTTGAGCAACGACACCGATGCCGGCAGCGGCTGGCCCGCGCGCACGATGTCGGCAAAGCCCGTGTATGCGGCCGACAGGTCGAGCACGTCGAGCCGCAGTGCGGCAAAGCGCTGCGCGAACACCGGGTCTGCAAATAGGCGCCGCGCCTGCGCCAACCGCGCAAGCTGTCCCAGCGCGTACTGCGACTGCTTGGGGCTGCCCAGGAAGATGCGCTCGAAGCCCAGCAGCGCCTTGGCAATCGTCCAGCCGCCATGCAGCTTGCCCACGAGGTTTTCGGCCGGCACGCGCACGTTGTCGAAGAACACCTCGCAGAACTCGGGCTCGCCCGAGAGCGTGTGGATGGGCCGCACCGTGATGCCCGGCGTGCGCAAGTCGCACAGCAGGAAGCTGATGCCCTCCTGCTTGCGCGCGGCCTTGTCGGTGCGCACCAGCATGAAGATGTGGTTGGCATCCTGCGCGAGCGTGGTCCAGATCTTCTGGCCATTGACGATGAAGTGATCGCCCTCGGCATCGCGCCCCGCCACGGCCTCGGTGCGAAGGCCCGCCAGGTCGGAGCCGGCGTTGGGCTCCGAATAGCCCTGGCACCACACATGCTCGCCGCTCAGGATGCGCGGCAGGAAGCGCTGCTGCTGCTCCGGCGTGCCATGCTGGATCAGCAGCGGGCCGATCATCACGATGCCCTGGTCCGGCGCGCGCGCCACGCCGTGCTGCTCGAGCTCCTCGATCCATGCAATGAGCTTGTCGGCCGGCAGCCCCATGCCGCCATGCACCTCCGGCCACGCCGGCGCGATCCAGCCCTGCGCCGACAGCGTGAGGTACCACTCGCGGATCTCGCTCCAGCGTGCGCGGTGCGACAGGTAGCGCAGCTGCTGCGGATAGCGCTGCTGCAGGAAGGCGCGCACCATGCGCCGGAACTCGGCCTCGGGCATCGCATGCCAGTCGGCGCTGCGCGGAAACTCGCCCTCCCATGCGGCGGTGCCCGCCCGCGCTTCGCCGCCGTCGGCCAGCGCGGCATGCCGGCGCTGGTGCGCGGCCACGTTGCCGAGCCACGCCGAAAGGCACAGCGTGCGCTTGTAGTAGAGGCTCAGCTCGCACTCCTGCGTGTAGCCGATGGCGCCATGCAGCTGCACTGCCGTGCGCGAGGCCTGCAGCGCCGCGGCGGTGCAGCGGGCGTTGACGCGGCTGGCTTCGGCTTCGAGCCGTTCGGCCGGGAGCCCCTGGTCCGCCAGTGCCAGCACCTCGGCGAGCGCGGCCTGCGCCACTTCGAGGTGGATGAACATGTCCACGCAGCGGTGCTGCAGCGCCTGGAAGCTGCCGATGGGCTTGCCGAACTGCGAACGGGTGCGCAGGTAGGCCAGCGTCTGCGCGAGCATCGCCTGGCCCACGCCCAGCAGTTCGGCCGCCTGCAGGACCTGGCCGGCCGCGAGCGCGTGGCGTAGCGCGTCCTGCGCGGCGGGGCCTTCGGCCAGCACCGCATCCGCGGGCAGCGCCACCTGCTCGAAGCGCAGGCTCGCAGCCTGGCTGCCGTCAACCAGCGGCACCAGGGTTTCGCTCACGCCGGCCGTGCCGCGCGGCACCCACAGCAGCACCGCGTCGTCGCTGCCGCGCGCCGACACCAGCCAGCCGCTGGCGGCCGCGCCGGGCAGCACCATGAGCTTCTCGCCCTGCAGCAGCACGCCGCCCGCATGCCCCCCGCGCGGCTCGCAGCCGCAGGCCAGCGGCACGGCGCTCAGGTCGCCGGCGCTCTCCTGCCAGGCCAGCGCCGGCAGGCTGCGGCCCGCGACCAGCTCCGCCAGCAGCGACTGCGCGGCCGGAGCCTTGAGCCGCGCGAGCAGCATCGCGCTCAGGCCCGCCACCGCCAGCAACGGCTCGGGCGCCACATGCTCGCCCGCGGCCCGCAGGATCTGCGCGGCGCCCGCGAGCCCCAGACCGAGCCCGCCTGCGGATTCGGGTGCCAGCATGCCGGTCCAGCCCAGCTCGGCCATGGCGCTCCAGCCCTGCGCCTCGTCGGCATCGGGCCGCTCCATGCGCTCGCGCCGCCGCTGGATGGAACGGCTGCGAACGAAGTAGTCGAGCGCAGCATCGCGCACGGCGGAAAGTGATTCTGTGTCCATCGCCGCAGCGTGACAGAACGCCCCGCCGCGCGGCATTTGCATTTGCCGAAGGGAGGGTTTCGCATTCACAGACCCGCCTCGCGCGAGGGCGGCATAGATTCGGCACATGACCACCACAAAGATCAAGAAATCCCTGCACACCGAGCTCGGCCACAGCACGCCCGACCGAATCACCGTGCGCGGGCGCGACCTGCCCTCCGAGATCCTGGGCCACCTGAACCTCGGCGACATGGCCTTCCTGGAGCTCACGGGCCGCATCCCGACACCGCAGGAGTCGGTCACTTTCAACGCCATCGTCGTCACGCTGGTCGAGCATGGCATCACGCCCAGCGCGCTGGCCGCGCGCCTCACCTATGCAGGCGCGCCCGAGGCGCTGCAGGCTGCGGTGGCCGCGGGCCTGTGCGGCCTGGGCACGGTGTTCGTGGGCAGCACCGAAGGCGCAGCCAGGATGCTCTACGAGGCCATTCCCTTCGGCGAGAAGCCGGCGCGGCCACTGGCCGACATGGCGAAGGACATCGTGGCCGACCATCGCGCGCGCAAGCAGATCGTGCCGGGCCTCGGGCATCCGCTGCACAAGCCGATCGACCCGCGCACGCCGCGCCTGTTCCAGATCGCCGAGGAGAACGGCCTCTCGGGCCATTACGTGGCGCTGATGCAGGCGGTGCAGCAGGAGGCCGAGCGCGTCTCGGGCAAGTCGCTGCCCATCAATGCGACGGGCGCCATCGGTGCGATTGCGGCCGAGTTCGGCTTTCCGTGGAAGATCATCCGCGGCCTCGGCGTGATGGCGCGCGCCATCGGGCTCGTGGGCCACCTCTTGGAGGAAATCGACGACCCGATGGCCATCGAGATCTGGCAGCGCGTCGAAAAGGAAGCCGGCGGCCCGCGCCAGGATTGGACGAGATGAACAACCACAACGACACCCGCTTTGCCGACATCCGCGATGCCGTGCGCGACCTGTGCGCGCAGTTTCCCAACGAGTACTTCCGCAAGATCGACGAGGCGCGCGGCTACCCGGCCGAATTCGTCGACGCGCTCACCAAAGCCGGCTGGATGGCCGCGCTCATTCCACAGGAATACGGCGGCTCCGGCCTCGGGCTCACCGAAGCCTCGGTGATCATGGAAGAGATCAACCGCTCGGGCGGCAACTCGGGCGCCTGCCACGGCCAGATGTACAACATGGGCACGCTGCTGCGCCACGGCAGCGAGGCGCAGAAGCGCAACTACCTGCCGCGCATCGCCACTGGCGAGCTGCGCCTGCAGTCGATGGGCGTGACCGAGCCCAGCACCGGCACCGACACCACCAGGATCAAGACCACGGCCGTGAAGAAGGGCGACCGCTACGTCGTCAACGGCCAGAAGGTGTGGATCTCGCGCATCCAGCATTCGGACCTGATGATCCTGCTGGCGCGCACCACGCCGCTTGCGGAGGTCAAGAAGAAATCCGAAGGCATGTCGATCTTCATCGTCGACCTGCGCGAGGCCATCGGCCAAGGCATGACGGTGCGGCCCATCCTGAACATGGTGAACCACGAGACCAACGAGCTGTTCTTCGAGAACCTCGAGATCCCGGCCGAGAACCTGATCGGCGAAGAGGGCCAGGGCTTCAAGTACATCCTCGACGGCCTCAATGCCGAGCGCACGCTGATCGCGGCCGAATGCATCGGCGACGGCTATTGGTTCATCGACAAGGTCACGGCCTACACCAAGGAGCGCGTGGTGTTCGGCCGGCCCATCGGCCAGAACCAGGGCGTGCAGTTTCCGATTGCCGAGGCCTTCATCGAGATAGAGGCCGCCAACCTCATGCGCTACGAGGCCTGCCGCCTGTTCGATGCGCGCGAGCCCTGCGGCGCACAGGCCAACATGGCAAAGTACCTGGCGGCCAAGGCCAGCTGGGAGGCGGCCAATGCCTGCCTGCAGTTCCATGGCGGCTTCGGCTTTGCGTGCGAATACGACATCGAGCGCAAGTTCCGCGAGACGCGGCTCTACCAGGTGGCACCGATCTCGACCAACCTCATCCTGAGCTACGTGGCGGAGCACATGCTCGGCCTGCCGCGTTCGTTCTGAAGGCACTCCATGACCACCTCATCGAATCATCCCAGCCGGGATCTCGCCACCTTCGCCGCCGAACTCAAGTTAGCGGACATTCCCGCCCCCGTGCTGCGCCGCACCGAGGACCTGATGCTCGACTGGCTGGGCTCGGTGCTCGCGGCGCGCACGGCGCGGCCGGTACGCAGCATCGAGCGCTTCGCGCAGACGATGGGGCCGGCCGAGGGGCCGAGCGAAATGCTCACCTCGCGCCGCACCACTTCGCCAGTGTTCGCCGCGCTCGTCAACGCCGCGGCCTCGCACTACGTGGAGCAGGACGATGTGCACAACGGTTCGGTGTTCCATCCCGCGGCCGTGGTCATTGCGCCCGCACTGGCCGTGGCGCAGAGCATCGGCGCCAGCGGTGCGCAGCTGCTGACGGCCGTGGTCGCGGGCTACGAAGTCGGCATCCGCGTGGGCGAGTTCCTGGGCCGCTCGCACTACAAGACTTTCCACACCACCGCGACGGCGGGCACGCTCGCGGCTGCCGCGGCAGTGGGCCGGCTGCTCGAACTCGCGCCGCAGCAGATGCTGCACGCCTTCGGCTCGGCCGGCACGCAGTCGGCCGGCGTTTGGGAATTCCTGCGCGATGCGGCCGATTCGAAGCAGCTGCACTGCGCGCATGCGGCCGCGAGCGGACTGATGTCGGCCTACCTCGCGCAGGACGGCTTCACGGGCGCGGCGAAAGTGCTCGAAGGCGCGCAGGGCCTGGGCGTGGGCATGTCGAGCGATGCCGATCCGGCACGGCTCACCGACCGCCTCGGCACGCGCTGGGCGCTGGCCGAAACCTCGTTCAAGTACCACGCCTCCTGCCGCCACACGCATCCCGCGGCCGATGCGCTGCTGCAGGTGATGAGCGAGCACCAGCTCGCGCACGGCGACGTGGCCCGCGTGACCGCGCATGTGCACCAGGGCGCCATCGACGTGCTGGGCCGGGTCACGGTGCCGGCCACCGTGCACCAGGGCAAGTTCTCGATGGGCACGGTGCTGGGCCTGATCGCGGTGCATGGCCGCGCCGGCCTGGGCGAATTCGACCGCGACTTTCTCGCGCCCGAGGTGGCCACGTTCCGCGACAAGGTGGCGATGGAACTCGACGCCGAGGTCGACACCGCCTACCCCGCGCGCTGGATCGGCAAGGTCAGCGTGCAGACCCGCGACGGCCGCACGCTGGCCGGCCGCGTCGACGAGCCCAAGGGCGACCCGGGCAACAGCCTGAGCCGCGCCGAGATCGAGGACAAGATGCAGCGCCTTGCGCACTACGGCGAGGGCGCCACGGCCGACGAGGCGAAGGCGCTGTGCCAACGCATCTGGCAGCTCGAGTCTGCGCCGCGCGTGGGCCGCTGGCTCGGCTGAGGCCCTTCAGGCGAACAATCGGCCCTGCCCCGGCGAGCGCGCATCGAGCCCGGCGGTGCGCACGAGGTCCCAGAAGCCCGCGGGCGAACTGGACACCACGGGCACCTGCAGGCGCGCCTCGACCTCGCGCACGGCATCGAGCGTGACGAGGCCCCCGCACGAGATGAGGAGGCCATCGGCGCCGGGCTGGTCCTCGAACACCTTGAGGCACAGGTCGACCAGCACCTCGGTCGGCACCTGGCCCACGGCCTGCACATCGGAGATGGCGAGGCCTTCGAGCGCCAGCGGTTCGAAGTCGCTCTGTTCGAGATAGGTTCGCAGCTGCGTGTTGACCTCGTCGATGTAGGCGGTGGCGACGGCCACGCGCCGAACCTTCAGGTGATGCAGGCCCGCGATGATGGCGTCGCTCATCGTCGTGCAAGGCAGGTCCGTCGCCTGTTCCATCTCGCGCTGGAGTTGACGCGTGAAGGCGACGCCGCGGAAGAAGCTCAGCGACGTGCCCATGAGGGAGACGGCGCTGGCGCCCTCCGCCTTGAGTTCCAGCGCTTTGTCGACGACCGAGTCGATCACTTCGGTGTAGCCGCGGGTCGAGATTTCGCCGAGTCCCAAGCCTCTTGCTGAAAAGCGGATGCGCTCGCCGTAGAGCAGCGGGCCGTCCACCGGCACCGCGCCGGCGGCCGGCGGCACGATCAGGCCCAGGTGCGGCCGCGCCATCTACTTGCCCTCCGCCACGATGTTCTGCTCGGCAATGATGCGCTGCCAGCGCTTCGTCTCCTCCGCCATGTCCTTGCCGAGCTGCGCCGGCGTGGCGTAGGCGCGCAGCGTGCCTTGCGCGGCTGCCGCGGCGCCGGCGTCGGGCGTGTCGAGCACGGTCTTCACCGCGGCCGAGAGCCTGTCGACGATCTCGTCGGGCGTGCCGGCGGGCGCGAGCACGAAGATGCGCGGCGCCACGTCGAAGCCCGGCAGCGCATCGGCCAGCGGCGGCACGCTCTCGGCGCCTTCGAGCCGCGCGGTGTTCATCAGTGCGATCGCGCGCAGCTTGCCGGCCTTGGCCTGCGCCATGCCGGCCGTGGCGCTGACCACGCCGATGGGCACCTGCCCGCCGACCACGTCGGGCACGATCTGCGCGGCGCCGCGGTAGGGCACGTGCACCACCCTGCTGCCGCTGGTCTGCTTGAGCATCTCGAAGCCCAGGTGGTGCACCGTGCCCACGCCCGAGGTGGCGTAGGAATAGTGTCCCGGCCGGGCCTTGATCTCCTTCACGAATTCGGCCGGCGTCCTGGCCGGGAAGTCGTTGCCTGTGACGATCATCAGCGGCGAGACGAAGGCGCCCGCGACGGGCCTGAAGCTGGTGAGCGGATCGACCGGCGCCTTCGGCTGCAGCAGCTTGGCGGCCAGCAGCGCGCTGTCGCCCATCATCAGCGTGTAGCCGTCCGGCGCCGACTTGGCGACGTATTCGGCGGCGATCATGCCGGTGGCGCCGGTGCGGTTGTCGACCATCACCTGCTGGCCGAGCACCGCCGACAGGCGCGTGCCGAGCAGGCGCGCGACCGCATCGACGCCGCCGCCGGCCGAATAGCCGACCACGAGGCGGATCGGCTTGTCGGGGTACTTCTGGGCCCAGGCGGCGGGCGCGGCGAGCGCACCCGCAAGGCCCAGGGCCATGGCGGCACGCAGCGCCTGGCGGCGTGCAGGGCGAGCAATCTCTCTGGCTTTCATCATGTCTCCAATGGTCATCGATCAGCGGCCGTCTGCGCGGCTCGTTCAAGTGCACCCGCGGAACCGGCTTTGCCGGGCCGCCGGGTGCGCCCCCAGTGGGGGGAAGCGCCCAAGGCGCTTCGGGGAGCGTCCATTTTTATGCTTTGCCCTTGCCGCGCGAAGTCGGCAGCTTCGCAAGCTCGCGCACGCGATCCGCATTGGGCGCGAAGCCCAGGCCCGGCGTCTCGGGCAGCTGCAGCCAGCCGTCCTGCGGCACCGGCAGGCCGTCGAAGACCTGCTTGAGCATCTGCACGGCCACGTAGTGGTATTCGGCCATGCCGCCGTTCGACACGCCCGCATGCAGGTGCATGTTGTGGAAGGGCCAGGCACCGCCGTTGTCGATCGGCACGTTGAAGGCCGCGGCCATGCCCGCGATCTTCAGGCACTGCGAATAGCCGCCCGAGATGGTCACGTTGGGCTGCAGCACGTCGGCCGCCTGGTTCACCAGCAGGTCGCGGAAGCGGAAGGCCAGCCCTTCGTTCTGCCCGCAGGCCAGCGGAATGCTGGTGCGCGCGCGCAGCTGGGCCATCTGCCGCACGTCGTTCTGCGTGAGCGGCTCCTCGAAGAAGCTGATGCCGTAGGGCTCGATGCGGCGCGCGAGTTCGGTGGCGTGGAACAGGTCGAGGCCGCAGTTGGCGTCGACGTACAGCTTCACATCAGGACCGACCGCCTCGCGCACGGCCGCCACGCGGCGCACGTCCTCGGCAATGACCTCGTCGATGGGCCGCGGCTCGTCGCGCCGCGCGAGCGCATGGCCACCGACCGTCATCTTCAGGCGCCGGAAACCCTGCGAGACCCAGAGCTTGGCGGCGGCGGCGAGCTGGTCGCGCTCGAAGAAGCCGAAGCCGAAGGTCGCATAGACCGGCACCTTGGAGCGCGCACCGCCCAGCAGGCGCCACAGCGGCTGGCCGAGCGCCCTGGCCTTCAGGTCCCACAGCGCGATGTCGAGCGCGGCGATGGCGTGGCTCGCATAGCCGGTCTGGCCGCGCGGCGAGAGCAGCCAGTAGAGCTTGTCCCACAGGCGCTCGGTGGCCATCGGGTCTTCGCCGATCAATGCCGGGCCGGCCACCTCGCGCACGGCAGCGGCAATGATTTCTTCTTCGGTGATGGCCGTCATGCCATGGCCGACAAGGCCGGTGTCGGTCTCGATCTCGGTCAGGCAGAGCGACAGCGAGGTCTGCTGGTTGAGCCCCAGCACATCGATGGTGACGGGAATGTTCAGCGGCGTGGCGCTGACGCGGATGATCTTCAAGAACGTCTCCTGTTGCTTTGCTTCGGCTGCACGATTCTTGGTGCGCAGGCCGCGGAGAACAATTCGTTTTTGGCGGGCGCGAGGCTTCGCGCCGCGCGAAGGCTCGGGGCTCAGTCCGGCCGGCCGAGATGCTCCAGCACCGAGCGCGCGGCCGCGGTCAGGTCCTGCTGCCGCCGCACGCACAGCAGGTGGCGGCGCACCGCCCACGGCGCATCGAGCTTGAGGCAGCGCAGCTTCAGTATCTGCAGCTGCGGCAGGATGGCCGCATAAGGCAGCACGCCGATGCCCACGCCCTGCTCCACCATGCGGCACACCATGTCGAAGCTGCCCACCTGCATGCGCACCTTGAGCGGCAGCTGCGCCTCCAGCGCCGCGTTCAGCAGCACGCGGTGCAGCGCCGTGCCTTCGCGCACCACGATATGGTCGTGCCGCAGCACCTCCTCCACGCCGATGCGCTTGCGGCGGGCCAGCGGATGGTCGCGCGCCACCACCACGGCCAGTTCGTCGCTGCGGTAGGGCAGGCATTCGAGCATGTCGGCGGGCGTGTTGCCCTCGATCACGCCGATGTCCGCCAGGCCGGCCTGCACGGCCTTCACGACCTCGGTGCTGGCGCGCTCCTGCAGGTCGATCTTGAGCACCGGATGCAGCCGCAGGAAGGAGCCGATCTGCGCGGGCAGGAACTGCGCGATGGTGGACGCGTTGGCCGTGATGCTGACCACGCCCGCCACGCCGTTCTGGAAGTCGTCGAGCTCGGCGCCGAGCCGGTCCATGGCCGAGAGCACGGCGCGCGCATGCAGCAGCAGGCCGTGGCCGGCCGAAGTGAGCGTCACGCCGCGCGCATGGCGCACCAGCAGCGGCAGCCGCGCGCGGGCTTCCAGGTCGGAGATGCGCTTGCTCGCGGCCGCGAGCGCGATGTGGCAGCGCTTGGCGCCTTCGCTGATGCTGCCGTGGTCGGCCACGGTCACGAACAGGCGCAGCGACTTCAGGTCGGCGGACATGGCCTGCGCGCCTTCTTCTTCAGGGCGCAACGAGGTGGTCGAACAGCTCGCGCGCCGAGGCCGGCAGCTGCTCGCGGCTGCGTGCGATGAGCTTGAGCTCGCGCTCGGCCCAGGCATCGCTGAGCGCCACGGTCGCGATGCGCATCGCCATCGACAGCCGCTGCGCCGACGAGGCCGGCAGCACGCCCACCCCCACGCCCGCCTCGATCATCAGGCAGATCGCCTCGAAGCTGCTGACCTGGATGCGCGGGTTGAAGCCGCGGCCGGCCAGCTCGGCCCGGCGCTGCAGGAAGCGGTGGATGGCGCTGCCGTGGTGCAGGCCCACGTGCTGCTCGTCGAGCGTGTCGGCAAAGGCCACCGAGGCCGCACCCGCCAGGTGGTGCGCAGCGGGCACCACCAGCACCAGCTGGTTGCGGCCGAAGGGGCGCGCGTCGAGTTCGCCGGTGTGCACGTCGCCGGCCAGGATGCCGATGTCGGCCTCGCCGTCGGCCACGGCGCGCACGATCTCCTCGCTCAGGTATTCGCGCAGGTCCACCTGCACCGCCGGATGCTGCGTGAGAAAGCCGGCCAGCTTCTGCGGCAGGTATTCGGTGATGGAGGTGGTGTTGGCGAACACGCGCACATGGCCCTTGATGCCCTTGCCGAAATCCTGCATGTCGCAGCGCAGGTGCTCCATCTGCTGCATCACGCGCTTGGCGTGGTAGAGCACCGCCTGCCCTGCCGCCGTGAGGCTCACGCCCTGCGCACTTCGGTGCAGCAGCTTGCCGCCCACGGCCTCTTCCATCTGCTTGATGCGGGTGGAGGCGGCCGCCAGCGAGATGCAGGCCTTCTCGGCGCCGCGCGTGAGGCTGCGCGCGTCCGCCACGTAGACGAACAGTTTCAGGTCGAACAGGTCGAAATGCAGGTTCACCGGACAAGCGCGCCAGAAAGAAAGGAAGCGTGCATTGTCCGGCGAATGGCGCCGCGCGCGCCGGCCTCAGGGTTTGACCTCAGGAGCGGGCCCCGCTCAGACCGGGTCCCAGCTGAACACGTCGGCCGAGCGGTCCAGCGGATGGAAGCTCGCGCGCATGGCCGGCATGGCGTGCTCGGCAATGCTCTGCGGGGTCCAGCCCTCGGAGCGATGGATGGAGCGCACCGGCCGCGGCTGGCTGATGAGCGAGATCTCGTTGTTGCGCACCGAGAAGATCTGGCCGTTGACCGCGCCGGCCGCATCGCTTGCCAGGTACACCGCGAGCGGCGCCACCTTGGCGGGCGTCATCTGCTTGATCTTGTCGACGCGGGCGCGCTGCTCGTCGGTGTCGGTGGGAATGGCGCCGATCATGCGGCTCCATGCAAACGGTGCGATGCAGTTGGAGCGCACGTTGAACTTGAGCATGTCGAGCGCGATCGACTTCGACAGTGCCACGATGCCGAGCTTGGCCGCCGCATAGTTGGCCTGGCCGTAGTTGCCGATGAGGCCCGAGGTCGAGGTCATGTGCACCATCGCGCCCGAGTTCTGCTCCTTGAAGTGCGTGGCGGCCGCGCGGCTCACGTAGTAGGCGCCGTACAGGTGCACCTTGAGCACGGCGTCCCACTCGTCGACCGACATCTTGTGGAAGAACCGGTCGCGCAGGATGCCGGCGTTGTTGACCACCGCATCGATGCGCCCGAAGCTCTCGACCGCGCACTCGACGATGCGCGCCGCGCTGGCCGCATCGGCCACGCTGTCGGTGTTGGGCACGGCCTGGCCGCCCGCAGCGCGGATCTCGTCGACCACCTGCTGCGCGGGGCCGGCGCTGCCGCCCGCACCATCAAGGGCCGCGCCGATGTCGTTCACCACCACCTTGGCGCCATGGCTCGCCATGGCCAGCGCGATGTCGCGCCCGATGCCGCCGCCCGCGCCGGTGACGACGACTACTTTTCCTTCAACCATGTGTGTCTGCTCCGGATAGCCGCCCGCAGTGTCGCGGGCAGTTCCAGAATGCCACAGGGGCCGCGCTGCGGGTTCCGGATTTCCGAAGAGGGGCTTCGGCGGCGCCCTTGCCCCTCCCTTATTGCCGCGCGGTGCGGATGTTCGGCGGCAGCGCCTGCGGCCAGCTGGTGCGGAACGGATTGATGTCGAGCCCGCCGCGCCGCGTGTAGCGCGCATACACGGCGAGCTTGTTGGGCTGGCAGCGGCGCCAGATGTCGGTGAACATGCGCTCCACGCAGGGTTCGTGGAACTCGTTGTGGTTGCGAAAGCTCACGATGTATGCGAGCAGGCCGGCCTGGTCGATGGCCGGGCCGCTGTAGCGGATCTGCACGCTGCCCCAGTCGGGCTGGCCGGTGACGAGGCAGTTGCTCTTGAGCAGGCGGCTCGTGAGCGTCTCGTTCACCGGCGGCTGGGTGCTGTCGCTGGACAGCAGTTCGGGCGCGGGCTGGTAGTGGGTGCACTCGATGTCGAGCCGGTCGAGGTCCAGGCCGTCGAGTTCGTGCACCGGCTCGCGGTCGAACATGTCGGGTGCCAGCAGCTTCACGCCGATGCCGGCCGATTGGTCGCTGCCGCGCCAGAGCGCCTCGGACAGGTCGGCGCGCAGGCGGTCTCGCACCGCCTCGACGCTCGCGAAGGCGCTGCTGTTGAAGCTGTTGAGATACAGCTTGAACGACTTGCTCTCGATGATGTTGGGCGTTTCGCAGGGGATGGTGAAGTGCGCGATGGCCAGCTGCGGCTTGCCGCGCAGGTTGAGCCAGCTCACCTCGAAGGCGGTCCAGAGATCGGCGCCGAAGAAGGGCAGCGCGCCGGCGGCGATGCCCATGGCTTCGCGCTGGGTGCTGCGCGCAATCGGAAAGAGCAGCGAGGGGTCGTACCTGTCGGCATAGGCCGAGGCGCGGCCCAGCTGCGACTGCTCGGGCGTGTTGGGGTTGGCGGGGGGGATGTTGTCGAGGCTCATGGCTTGTGGTGTTCTTCGGCCGCATGCAGGAACGGCGCGATGTGGTGGGCGAGGATCGCGCAGACCTCGGGCGGCAGGTCGTGGCCCATGCCGGGAATGCTGACGAACTTTGCGCCCGGAATGCGCTTGGCGGTATCCAGGCCGCAGGCCATCGGCACCAGCGCATCGGCTTCGCCGTGCAGCACCAGCGTCGGGCACTTGATGCGCGGCAGCACTTCGGGGCGGCGCGCATCGGCGCCAATGGCGAGCATCTGGCGGAACATGCCGGCCGGGCGGTAGGCGCGGCGCATGCTGAAGGTGAGGCGCTCTGCCAGCGCCTCGGTGCTTTGCGGATAGGCGGGGCTCTGGATGAGCCTGAGCAGCCGGATGCTGTGCGCCACCAGCTCGGCCTCGCCGCCGCCCAGCGGCCGGCGCAGCAGCATGGCGGCCACGTCGCTGCGCGGTCCGGGCAGGCCGCGCGCGCCGCTGGAGCTCATGATGCTCACGAGGCTGGCCACGCGCTCGGGCGCTTCGGCGGCCAGGTGCTGCGCGATCATGCCGCCCATCGAGGCGCCGATGACGTGCGCCTGCTTGATGCCCAATGCGTCGAGCACGCCCAGCGAATCGCGCGCCATGTCCTGCAAGGTGTAGGCCGATCGGACCTGCAGGCCCAGCTTCTGTCGAATGCTCTCCCACACGATGTTGCCGGTGCCCGCATGGTCGAAGCCCTGGCTCAGGCCGATGTCGCGGTTGTCGTGGCGCACCACGCGAAAGCCCGCATCGACCAGCGCCTGCACGAAGTCCTGCGGCCAGCCGACCAGCTGCATGCCCAGGCCCATGATGAGCAGGGCCACCGGGCGGCCTTCGCCGCCGGTGTCGTCGACCTCGATCTGCAATCCGTTGGCCAGCAGCTTCATGGCGCTCCCGTGTCTGTTTATTTGAATTCGCGTTCGCGCAACCACTTGGTGGCGACCCACTTCTCGCCCGCGAGCACGGGCGCGCCGCCATGCAGCGTGCGGGTGGCGGGGTCGGGATCCTCGTAGCTGAAGAACACGCCGGTGCCGCGCACGGGCGCCACTTCCAGGCCTACGTCGGGGAAGGTGGTGGCGCCGCCCTGATCGGGCTCCTGCAGGTACATCACGAGCGTGGCCACGCGCTGGCCGCCGCGCTTGAGGATGGTGGGCGTGCCGGGCTCGCCGGGGTCGAAGTAGTCGTAGTGCGGCCGGTACTGGGCGCCGGGCGCATAGCGCAGGATCTGCAGGCCTTCGCCAAACTCCACCGGCCAGCGCAGCAGCGCGGCAATGCGCTGCTCGAGGCGCGCGACGATGTCGTTCTCGCCGCGCTCGAAGAACATGCCCTCGCTGGTGCGGTCGACGTTGAGCACCTCGCCGCCGGTGCGCGTCTCGACCGTGAGCGAGCGCGCCAGCCGCACCCGCGCGGCGGCAATCAGCCCTTCGCACTCCTCGGGCGACAACAGGTTGCCGAACACGACGACGCGCGGATGCCGCATGGTCTGCAGCACCTGCACGCGGCGGTCGCCCGCGTCGATGTACAGCGGCGCGCCTTCGAGGTCGGGACCGGGCATCTCGGTGCGCCGCGGCCTGGCCACCTCCACGTGGGGAAAGCCGGCCTCGAGCTGCGCCAGCGCCAGGTCGGTGGCCGCGTCCTGCCAGCCGGCCGCGCGCATCGAGGCCCGCAGCGCAGGCACCGAATGCCCCGCCGCGAGCTGCGACACCAGCCATTCCCGGAGCTCCGGACTGATCGGTTGCGACATATCAAGTCTTCCTTCTGAACACCAGCCTTTCGGCCGTCGACGCCGTGGCATCGAAACCATAACCCTCGAGATCGAATTTTTCCAGCGCCTTGGGCGTGGCGGCCTTGTGCAGCACCGCCCAGCGCGCGAGCAGGCCGCGGGCGCGCTTGGCGTAGAAGCTCACGATCTTGTAGCGGTCGCCCTTCCACTCCTCGAACACGCATTCGACCACGCGCGCCTTGAGCGCCTTCCGGTCCACCGACCTGAAGTACTCCTGCGAGGCCACATTGACCACCACGGGCGTGCGGTCCGCCGCCAGGCGCTGGTTCAGGTGCTCCGCAATGCGCGCGCCCCAGAAGGCATACAGGTCCTTGCCGTGCCGATTGGCAAGCGGCGTGCCCATCTCCAGCCGGTAGGGCTGCAGCAGGTCGAGCGGACGCAGCAGGCCGTAGAGGCCGCTCAGGATGCAAACGTGCTCCTGCGCCCAGGCCAGCTGCGCGGGCGTGAGCGAGCGCGCATCGAGCCCGCCGTAGACGTCGCCATCGAACGCGAAGGCGGCCTGGCGCGCATTCTTCGGCGTGCTCTTGCCGGACCAGGCCTGGTAGCGCGCCACGTTCAGCGCGGAGAGCTTGTCCGACAGGTGCATGAGTTCGGAGATCTGCTGCGGCGACTTCTCGCGCAGCAGCTTGATCAGTTCGGCCGAGGGGCCGCGGGGGGCTTCGAAATGGGGTTGGGTGGCGGGGACTTCGGTGGGAACGGGGGTGTCGTAGTCAAGCGATTTCGCAGGGGAGAGCAGGAAGAGCATCCCGGAATTATGTGGGGTGGGCCTGCCCCGGGGCGGCCCCGGTAAAATCGCCGGCTATCCCATCTTGTCCCCACGGCACCCCCGAAGGCGCCGCTTCTGCATTTCCCATGAGCGAACCCACCACCCCTTCCGCCCAGCCTGGACTGGAGAGCCTCTCCAAGTCGTTCGAACCCGCCGCCATCGAGGCGCACTGGGCCCCCGAGTGGGAGAAGCGCGGCTACGCCAAGGCGGGCTTTCGCGGCACGCAGGCGCCCAAGAAGGGCGCCGATTCCTTCGCCATCCAGCTGCCGCCGCCCAACGTGACAGGCACGCTGCACATGGGCCATGCGTTCAACCAGACCATCATGGACAGCCTGGCGCGCTACCACCGCATGAAGGGCGACAACACGCTGTGGGTGCCGGGCACCGACCATGCGGGCATCGCGACGCAGATCGTGGTGGAGCGCCAGCTGCAGGAACAGAAGATCAGCCGCCACGACCTCGGCCGCAAGAACTTCGTGGCACGCGTGTGGGAATGGAAGGAAAAGTCGGGCAACACCATCACCGAGCAGATGCGCCGCATGGGCGACACGGTCGACTGGAGCCGCGAATACTTCACGATGGATGACGACCTGTCCAAGGTGGTCACGCAGACCTTCGTCTCGCTCTATGAAGAAGGCCTGATCTACCGCGGCAAGCGGCTGGGCAACTGGGACCCGGTGCTCAAGACCTCGGTGAGCGACCTCGAAGTGGAGAGCGAAGAGGAAGACGGCTCGCTCTGGCACATCGCCTATCCGCTGGCAGACGGCAGCGGCACGCTCACGGTGGCCACCACGCGGCCCGAGACCATGCTCGGCGACACGGCCGTGATGGTCCACCCCGAGGACGAGCGCTACCGGCCGCTGATCGGCAAGCAGGTGCGGCTGCCGCTGGTGGACCGGCTGATTCCGATCATTGCCGACGACTACGTCGACAAGGAATTCGGCACCGGCGTGGTCAAGGTCACGCCCGCGCACGACTACAACGACTACGCGGTCGGCCAGCGCCACAAGCTCGAGCTGATCGGCATCCTCGCGCTGGACGCCACCATCAACGACAACGCGCCCGAGAAGTACCGCGGCATGGACCGCTTCGTGGCGCGCAAGGCCATCGTGGCCGACCTCGATGCGCTCGGCCTCCTGGTCGAGGTGAAGAAGCACAAGCTCATGGTGCCGCGCTGCGCGCGCTCCGGCGCCATCGTCGAGCCGATGCTCACCGACCAGTGGTACGTGGCCATGACGCGTCCGGGCGCCGACGGCACCTCGATCGCGCAGAAGGCCATCGACGTGGTGAAGACCGGCGAGGTGCGCTTCGTGCCCGAGAACTGGGTCAACACCTACAACCACTGGATGGAGAACATCCAGGACTGGACCATCTCGCGCCAGCTCTGGTGGGGCCACCAGATCCCGGCCTGGTACGACGAGGACGGCAAGGTGTACGTGGCGCATGACGAGGCCGAGGCGCAGGCCAAGGCCCCGGGCAAGACGCTTCGCCGCGACGAGGACGTGCTCGACACCTGGTATTCGTCCGCGCTGGTGCCCTTCTCCTCGCTCGGCTGGCCCGAGAAGACCGAGGACCTCGCGCTGTACCTGCCCTCCACGGTGCTCGTGACGGGCTACGACATCATCTTCTTCTGGGTCGCCCGGATGATCATGATGACCAAGCACTTCACCGGCAAGGTGCCGTTCAAGGACGTCTACATCCACGGCCTGGTGCGCGACGCACAGGGCAAGAAGATGAGCAAGTCCGAAGGCAACGTGCTCGACCCGGTCGACCTGATCGACGGCATCGCGCTGCCCGAACTGCTCGACAAGCGCACGCAGGGCCTGCGCAAGCCCGAGACCGCGCCTGCCGTGCGCAAGAACACGCAGAAGGAATTTCCCGATGGCATTCCGGCCTTCGGCGCCGATGCGCTGCGCTTCACCTTCGCGTCGCTGGCCTCGCTCGGCCGCAGCATCAACTTCGACAGCAAGCG
Organism: Variovorax sp. V116; assembly: GCF_041154435.1. Taxonomy (NCBI): domain Bacteria; kingdom Pseudomonadati; phylum Pseudomonadota; class Betaproteobacteria; order Burkholderiales; family Comamonadaceae; genus Variovorax; species Variovorax sp. V116. Next base: position 1,439,368 of record NZ_AP028661.1, on the reverse strand, counting down.
CTGCGAGGGCTACCGCAACTTCTGCAACAAGCTCTGGAACGCCACGCGCTTCGTGCTGATGAACTGCGAGGGGCAGGACTGCGGCCTGCGCGAGCACACGAAGGAAGAATGCGCGGTCGGCGGCCCGGCGCACGGCTACCTGAAGTTCAGCCGCGCCGATTTCTGGATCGCATCGCAGCTGCAGCGCGTCGAGGCCGAAGTGGCCAAGGGCTTCGAGGAATACCGGCTCGACAACGTGGCCAACGCCATCTACCAGTTCGCCTGGGACGAGTTCTGCGACTGGTACCTGGAGATCGCCAAGGTGCAGATCCAGACCGGCGACGATGCGCAAAAGCGCGCCACGCGCCGCACGCTGATCCGCACGCTCGAGGCCTTGCTGCGCCTCGCGCACCCGGTGATTCCGTTCATCACCGAGGAGCTCTGGCAGAAGGTGGCGCCCGTCGCCGGACGCGAGGGCGAATCGATCATGGTCGCGGCCTACCCCCAAAGCCAGCCCGGGAAGATCGACGAAGCAGCCGAAGCGCATGTGGCGCGCCTGAAGGCGCTGGTCGATGCCTGCCGCACGCTGCGCGGCGAAATGAACGTGTCGCCCGCGGTGCGCCTGCCGCTCTATGCGGTGGCCGACGATGCCGAGGGCGCGGCCTTCCTGCGCGACGCGGCGCCGGTGCTGCAGGCACTGGCCAAGCTCAAGGAAGTGAAGGTCTTCGACGACGAGGCTTCCTGGTCGGCGGCGGCCGAAGCGGCGCCCGTGGCCGTGGTCGGCACGGCGCGCCTGTGCCTGCACATGGAGATCGACAAGGCCGCCGAGCGCGCGCGCATCGGCAAGGAAATTGCCCGCATCGAGGGCGAGATCCTCAAGGTGAACGGCAAGCTCGGCAATGAAGCCTTCGTGGCCAAGGCACCGCCGGCCGTGATCGAGCAGGAGCGCAAGCGCCTGGCCGATTTCAGCACCATGTTGGAGCGTCTTCGCGACCAGCTTGTGCGTCTCGGCTGACACACGCGGGCCTGGGCAAGGTTTAGCATGGCAACGACGGCCTTTCCGTGCCGCCGTTGATCCATCGAACCTTCTTCTTCAACTGAACGAACAGACGCCCAAATTGTCCATGCCCACTCCCTCGACACGCATCCGCAAGGCCGTATTTCCTGTTGCAGGTTTCGGCACCCGCTTTCTGCCCGCCACCAAGGCGCAGCCCAAGGAAATGCTGCCGGTTGTCGACAAGCCACTCATCCAGTACGCGGTTGAGGAAGCCTACGCGGCGGGCATTCGCGACATGATTTTCGTAACTGGCCGAAACAAACGTGCCATCGAAGACCACTACGACACCGCCTACGAACTCGAGAGCCAGCTCGAGGCCAGCGGCAAGCTCGAACTGCTCAACATCGCGCGCTCGGTCATGCCCGACGACATGACCTGCTCCTACGTGCGCCAGCCGCGCATGCTGGGGCTCGGCCATGCAGTGCTGTGCGCCGAACACCTGGTGGGCAACGAGCCCTTCGCCGTGCTGCTGGCCGACGACCTGATGGTCGGCCCTGTGGGCGGCGCACCGGTGCTCGCGCAGATGACGGCCGCCTTCGGCAAGCTCGGTGCTTCGGTGCTCGCGGTGCAGGAAGTGCCGCTCGAACACGTCAAGCGCTACGGCATCGTGGCGGGCGAATCGATCGGCGACGACCTCGTGAAGGTCGATCGCATGATCGAGAAGCCCTCGCCGGACAAGGCACCTTCGCGCCTTGGCGTGGCGGGCCGCTACATCCTCACGCCCGCCGTGTTCGACGAGATCCGCAACCAGCCCAAGGGCGCGGGCGGCGAGATCCAGCTCACCGACGGCATCGCGGCGCTGATGAAGAAGGAAGCGGTCTACGCCTATGCCTACAAGGGCATCCGCTACGACTGCGGCAGCAAGGAAGGCTTCCTGCAAGCCTCGGTGGAGCTTGCGCTCGCGCACCCCGAAGTCGGCGGGCAGTTCCGCGAATACCTCAAGAGCCTGGAGCTCTGAAGAAAAAGGGCCCCGGCGGGGCCCTTTTCTTTTCTGGCGCTCAGCGCCTCTTCAGCACGTGGATGAAGTCGCTGCCGATCGTCTGCTGCTCGACCAGCTCGTTGCCGGTCTGCCGCGCAAAGGCCTGGAAGTCGCGCAGCGATCCCGGGTCGGTCGACACCACCTTCAGCAGCTGGCCGCTCGCCATGTCGTTGAGCGACTTCTTTGCCTTGAGAATGGGCAGCGGGCAGTTCAGGCCCCGCGTGTCGAGTTCGCGGTCAACCTGCATGCTTCGGCTCCTCGGGCGGCAGGTTCAGGCCGCGCCGCCGTTCCTCGTTTTCCGCCGCGGTAAAGAACACCGGCTCGTGCCCCCGCGTGCGCAGCCAGTCGGCCAGTGCATAGCCGGTGCCCGCGGGCCAGCACTTGAGGTCGGGCAGGTCGTAGAGGCGGTAGTCCAGCAGCTCGGGCGAAAGCTTGACCTCGCCATCGGCCACCACGTGGTAGGCGATGATGATCTGGTTCATGCGCTGGAAGTCGTACGCGCCGACGAGCTTGGCCGCGCTCACGTCGAGGTTGGTTTCTTCCTTGACCTCGCGCGCAATGCCTTCCTCGGGCGTTTCGCCGGCTTCCATGAAGCCGGTGATCAGCGCATACATCTTCACGGGCCAGGCGGCGTTTCGCGCCAGCAGCACCTGGCCGCGATACTCGACGATGGCCGCGAGCACGGGCGTGGGGTTGTTCCAGTGCGTGTGGCCGCAGGAGGGGCAGCGCAGGCGTTCCTTGGGACCGCCGTCTTCCATCAACGCGATCCATTCGAGCGGCGTGGCGCAGGCCTGGCAGAACTTGGGATGGGCCATGGCTTCGGTCAGGCGGGAAAGACGCCGGTCGACAGGTACCGGTCGCCGCGGTCGCACACCACGAACACGATGGTCGCGTTCTCGACCGTCTTGGCAACCTCGAGCGCCACCCAGAGCGCGCCGGCCGCGGAGATGCCGCCGAAGATGCCTTCTTCGCGCGCAAGGCGCCGGCACATCTCCTCGGCGTTGTCCTGGCTCACGCTGATTTCATCGTCGACCCGGCTCGGGTCGTAGATCTTGGGCAGGTATTCGGCCGGCCACTTGCGGATGCCCGGGATGCGCGAGCCTTCGGCCGGCTGCGCGCCGATGATGCGCACCGCGGGGTTCTTTTCCTTCAGGAAGCGAGAGACGCCGGTGATGGTGCCGGTGGTGCCCATGGCGCTCACGAAATGCGTGATCTTGCCCTTGGTGTCGGTCCAGATCTCGGGGCCGGTGGTCTCGTAGTGGATGCGCGGGTTGTCGGCATTGGCGAACTGGTCGAGCACCCGGCCCTTGCCCTGCGCCACCATCTGCTCGGCCAAGTCGCGCGCGTATTCCATGCCGCCGCTCTTGGGCGTGAGCACCAGCTCGGCGCCGAAGGCCTTCATGGTCTGGGCGCGCTCGACGGACAGGTCCTCCGGCATGATCAGCACCATGCGGTAGCCCTTGATGGCCGCGGCCATGGCCAGCGCGATGCCGGTATTGCCCGAGGTGGCTTCGATCAGCGTGTCGCCGGGCTTGATCTCGCCGCGCTCCTCGGCGCGCTTGATCATCGAAAGCGCAGGACGATCCTTCACCGAGCCCGCGGGATTGTTGCCTTCCAGCTTGCCAAGGATGACATTGCCGCGCCTGGCGTTTTCGGCCGCATCGATGCGTTGCAGTGCCACCAGGGGGGTCTTGCCGATGGCGTCTTCGATCGTCGGATAATTCATGGCAGCCACTGTGCCATAATTTTGGGCTTCCTTCCGGATGTGCCCGGGTGGTGAAATTGGTAGACGCAGGGGACTCAAAATCCCCCACCGAAAGGTGTGCCGGTTCGATTCCGGCCCCGGGCACCACCCCCTCCCCCTCTTTCCTGCCTGCCCTCACGCAGCCCCGATCATTTCGGTCGCCGTGACATGGCGCATCGCGTCCGGCACGGCCGCCGCGCGCAGCACCAGCTCGGCCGGCCGATGGCTCGCAGCCCGCACCGCCTGCCCCGGCAGTGCCTCCGATGCCCATCCCTTCGGCTGCCATTGCTTGAGCGGCACCAGCGTTCGCAGCCCCCGCGGCGCGGCCTTGCGCAGGGCGCTTCCGATGTTGAATGGCGTAACGTGCGCGACAGCCTCGTGGGCGGCGGCCAGCGCATGCGCGTCGAAAGTCAGCAGCACCTGCGGCCGGCCGCGCAGGGCGGCGCGATGGCGCTGCACCCTTTCGGGGTCCAGCCAGAAGAACACGCAGCCGTTGAGCAGCGCATACCAGTCGGCCGGCGCCAGGCCGGGATCGAGGCAGCGTGCCAGTGCTCCGGGCGGCATGGGACGCTGGTCGCGGATGTAGCGGCCGTCGGGCAGCGTGACGCCCTCGGGGCGGTGCGCGCGCACCGAGGCTTCGACTTCAGTGCCGAAGGCACCGCGCCGCAGCAGCTCGTCGGTGCTGCACAGCCCCTGCTGCCGCACCGCCGGCCAGTTGGCGGCATCGACGAAATGAAAGGCCTTCGCGGGCAGGTCCGGCACGGCTTCAGGCTGCTGCTGCTTCTTCGCGCAGGCCGGTGTGCACCGTCGGGTGCGCGAGCCGCACGCGCAGTTCGCGCTTGAGCCGCGTGTTGTCGAGCCGGCGCGATTCGCCCATGAAGCTCAGCAGCTGCAAGGGCAGCTGGCGCTGGGCTTCCTCGCGGGCCACGCGCGGCGGGCGCGGCATGCCGTACAGGTCGGCCGCCAGGTCGATGTAGTCGCCCATGCGCAGCTCGGTGTCGTCCGAGGCGTGCACGATGCGCTGCGGCCGGCCCCGGAACAGCGCCGCCACGCAGGCCCGCGCAAGATCGTCGGCATGGATGTGGCTGGTGAACACGTCGTCCTCGCGCCGCAGCACCGGCGTGCCGCGCGCGAGCCGCTGGCGCGGCGTGCCGCCCTCGCGGTCGGGCGCATAGATGCCCGGGATGCGCAGGATGCTGGCGCGCACACCCGCGCTGCGGCCGAGCCAGCGCACTGCGCGCTCGGCGTCCACGCGGCGGTGGGCGCGGGGCGTGTCGGGCCGCACGGGGCGCGTTTCGCTCACGCGGGCGCCGCCGCAGTCGCCATAGACGCCGCTGGTGGAGCCGTAGACGAACGCCAGCGGCACGGAACGCAGCCGCAGCGCGCGCGCCAGCGCGGTGGTGCGCTGGTCGCGCCACCAGGCGGCGCCGCCGTCGCGCGCCGGTGGCGCCAGGTGCAGCACGCGGGTGGCCACGCCGGCCAGGCGGCGCAGCGTGGCCGGATCGTCCAGGTTGCCCTGGAGCGGACGGATGCCCGCCGCCCGCAGGGCCGGCACCCGTTCGCCCGATGAAGTGAGCGCCACCAGCTGCATGCGGCCGCGCAGGCTGCGCGCCACGCGCTGGCCGACGTCCCCGCAGCCCACGATCAGCAGGCGTTCGCGGCGAAAGCGCGCCGGCAGCGCGCCGGAAGGGCTATTGATTGAAGGCAAAATCCGAGTTCCTTTCCCTTTTCAGACCCAGGCTGAAACAAGCCGAAGAATACCGATGACTGTTGCAGCGCCGCATGAAGCGGGCTTTTCCATCACCGTCGAGCCCAGCGGGCGTCATTTCGTGGTGCATGGCGACGAAACCATTCTCGCGGCCGGCATCCGCCAGGGCATCGGCCTTCCCTATGGCTGCAAGGATGGCGCCTGCGGCTCGTGCAAGTGCCGGAAGCTCTCGGGCGAGGTCGAGCTCGGGCCGCACCAGAGCAAGGCGCTGAGCGCCGAAGAGCAGCTGGCCGGCTTCGTGCTGACCTGCTGCGCCCATGCCAAGAGCGACGTGGTGCTCGAGTCGCGCCAGGTCACCGAGGCCGGCGCCCTGCCGATCCGCAAGATGCCGGTGCGGGTGCTGGCGCTCACGCGGCTCTCCCACGACGTGATGAAGCTGCGCCTGCAGCTGCCGGCCGGCGAGCCGCTGCAGTTCCATGCGGGCCAGTATGTGGAATTCATCCTGCGCGACGGCGCGCGCCGCAGCTACTCGATGGCCAATGCGCCGCACACGCTGGCCGAGCCGGGCACGGGCATCGAGCTGCACCTGCGGCATCTGCCGGGCGGCAAGTTCACCGACCATGTGTTCGGCGCCATGAAGGAAAAGGAAATCCTTCGCATCGAAGGCCCCTACGGCAGCTTCTTCCTGCGCGAGGATTCGGCCAAGCCGATGATCCTGCTGGCTTCGGGCACCGGCTTTGCGCCCATCAAGGCGCTGCTCGAGCACATGAAGTTCAAGCGCATCGACCGGCCCGCCTCGCTCTACTGGGGCGGCCGCCGGCCCGAAGACCTCTACATGGACGCCTGGGTGCGCGAGCAGCAGAAGGAGATGCCGAACCTGCGCTACGTGCCGGTCATCTCCAACGCCACGCCGGAAGACAACTGGAACGGCCGCACGGGCTTCGTGCATCGCGCGGTGCTGGAAGACTTTGCCGACCTTTCAGGCCACCAGGTGTATGCCTGCGGCGCGCCGATCGTGGTCGACTCGGCCAGGCACGACTACGTGGCGCTGGCCGGCCTGCCCGAAGAAGAATTCTTTGCCGACGCGTTCACCACCGAGGCCGACAAGGCGCTTCCCTGATCCCCGCTTTCCCTTTTCTCCGAGACGACATCAAAGAATGAAGACGAGACACTTCCTCCTCGCGCTGCTCGCCGGCGCCACGCTGCTGGCCACCGCCGGCCAGGCCGCGGCCCAGCAGCAGCGCCCGATCCGCCTCGTGGTGCCCTACGCCGCTGGCGGCCCCATCGACGTCACGGCCCGCATGCTGGCCGAACGCGTGAAGGACTCCCTGGGCACGGTCATCATCGACAACAAGCCCGGTGCGGGCGGCAACATCGGCGCCGACATCGTGGCCAAGGCGGCGCCCGACGGCCTCACCATCGGCATTGCGGCCACCGCCACCCACGCGGTGAATCCGTGGCTCTACAGCAAGATCCCGTTCAACGCGGCGACCGACTTCGCGCCCATCACGCAGATGGTGCGCGTGCCGAACGTGCTGGTGATGAATGCGGAAACGGCGCAGCGCCTGAAGATCAACACCGTGGCCGACCTGATCCGCTACGCCAAGGCCAACCCCGCCAAGCTCAACTACGGCAGCGGCGGCAACGGCAGCGCCGGCCATCTGGCAGGCGAGCTGTTCAAGAAGCAGGCCGGCATCTTCGCGCTGCACATTCCGTACAACGGCGGCAATCCGGCGCAGCTGGCGCTGCTCTCGGGCCAGGTCGACTTCAACTTCGACAACCTGGCCACGGCGGCGCCGAACATCCGCTCGGGCAAGCTCAAGGCCATTGCCGTGACGACCTTGCAGCGCAGCAGCGCCATGCCCGAGCTGCCGCCGGTGGCCGACACGCTCAAGGGCTTCTCGATCGACACCTGGTGGGGCCTGGTGGCACCGGCCGGCACGCCGCACGACGTGGTTGTGAAGCTCAACCAGGCCTTCGTGGCGGCGCTGAACGCACCGGAAACGAAGACCCGTTTTGCCACGCTGCTGGCCGAGCCGGTCGCCAATTCGCCCGAGCAGTTCGGCGCGTTCATGAAGAGCGAACTCTCCAAGTACGAAGCCGTCGTGAAGGCGACCGGCGCCAGGGTCGACTGACCCTTGGAGATTATTCGCCGAGGTAGGCGGCCCGCACGCGCGGGTCGCTCAGCAGATCCTTGGCGTCGCCCGTCATCGTGATGAGGCCCGACTCCATCACGTAGCCGCGGTCGGCCAGCTGCAGCGCACGGTTGGCGTTCTGCTCCACCAGCAGGATGGTCACGCCTTGCGCGGCCACGGTCTGCACCACCTCGAAGATCTTGTCGCACATGATCGGCGACAGGCCCATGGTGGGCTCGTCGAGCAGCAGCACCTTGGGGCGCGCCATGAGTGCGCGGCCCATGGCCAGCATCTGCTGTTCGCCGCCCGACATGGTGCCCGCGAGCTGGTCCTTGCGCTCGCGCAGCCGCGGGAAGGTCACGAACACGCGCTCCATGTCGCTCGCGATCTCGGCCTTGTCCTTGCGGATGTAGGCACCGATCTGCAGGTTCTCGGTGATCGTCATGCGCGTGAACACGCCGCGGCCTTCGGGCACCATCACGAGGCCCTCGCCCACCAGGTCCCAGGCGCCGCGCCCCTTGATGTTGCGGCCCAGGAATTCGATGGTGCCGGCACCCGCCGGCAATGTGCCGGTGATCGCCTTCATGGTGGTGGTCTTGCCGGCGCCGTTGGAGCCGATCAGCGACACCAGTTCGCCTTCGTGGACCTCGAAGTCCACGCCCTTCACCGCCTGGATGCCGCCGTAGCCGACCTTGAGGCCGCTGACCTTGAGCAGCGTCTTGCCAGGGGCGTTGGCCGCGGTCTTGCGCGGGGTTGCAGTTGCCGTTGCCGTCGTTGTTGTTTCTTCTGCGCTCGTCATCGTCGTCGTCGCCATTTCAGTGTCCTCCGGTGCCGAGGTAGGCCTCGATCACCTTTTCGTTCTTCTGCACGTCGTAGGGCGTGCCTTCGGCGATCTGCTTGCCGTAGTCGAGCACGGTGACGCGGTCGCACAGGCCCATGATGAGCTTGACGTCGTGTTCGATGATGAGAATGGTGCGGTCGTCCTTGCGGATGCGGTCGATCAGTTCGCGCAGCAGCACCTTCTCGGTCGAGTTCATGCCGGCGGCGGGCTCGTCGAGTGCGATGAGCTGCGGGTCGGTGGCCAGTGCGCGCGCAATCTCGAGCCGGCGCTGGTCGCCGTACGACAGCGTGCGCGCCTTGTAGTCGGCGAACTTGCCGATGCCCACGTACTCGAGCAGCTCGTGCGCGCGGTCGGCGATGGCTTTTTCCTCGGCCTTGAAGCTGCCGGTGCGCAGCATCGCGCCGAACACGCCCGAATGCGTGCGGATGTGCCGCCCCACCATGACGTTCTCGAGGGCCGTCATTTCGGAGAACAGGCGGATGTTCTGGAAGGTGCGCGCAATGCCGGCCTTGGCCACTTCGTGCACGGCCGTGGGCTGGTAGGGCTTGCCGGCCAGCTCGAAACTGCCGCTGTCGGGCGTGTAGAGCCCGGTGATCACGTTGAAGAAGGTGGTCTTGCCGGCGCCGTTGGGGCCGATGAGGCCATAGACCTGGCCGCGCTTGATGGTGATGCCGACGTCGGAAAGCGCCTGCAGGCCGCCGAAGCGCTTGGAGATGCCGCGAACGTCGAGGATGGTGTCTGTCGTCATGTTGATTTTCTCCTTCGGCTCACGGATTGATCGACATGGGGCGCGAGGCCGCACCCGGCAGTTCGTCGGCCGGCGTCTCGATGCCCGGCGCATGGGTCTGCAGCGACCCCGGCGCCACCGGTGCGCCGGGGGCAGCGGCCCCCTTGCGCTGCAATGTCTTGCCGTGCTCGGGCGAAGGCCAGAGGCCGCGCGGGCGCACCAGCATGATGATGATCATGGCCAGCGCAATGAAGAGCTGGCGCAGGATGGACGCGTCGAGGCGGCCGTCGGTCATGGCCTGCAGCGGGCCGGCCACGTAGCGCAGCACCTCGGGCAGCGCAGCCAGCAGCACGGCGCCGAGGATCACGCCCGGCAGGTGGCCGATGCCGCCCAGCACCACCATGGCAACGATCATCACCGACTCCATGAGGCTGAACGACTCCGGCGAGACAAAACCCTGGAAGGCCGCGAACATGGCGCCCGACACGCCGCCGAAGCTCGCGCCCATGCCGAAGGCCAGCAGCTTCATGTTGCGGGTGTTGATGCCCATGGCCTTGGCGGCGATCTCGTCTTCGCGGATCGCCATCCAGGCGCGCCCGATGCGCGACATCTGCAGGCGGTGCGAGATGATGATCGTGGCCACCACCAGCGCAAGGAACAGGTAGTAGTAGAGCGTGACCGAGGAGATCGAGAAGCCGTCGAACTTCCATGCCTTGCCGAGGTCGAGCCCCCAGAACTTGACGGAGTCGATGGCGGTGATGCCCTTCGGGCCGTTGGTGATGTTGATCGGCTGGTCGAGGTTGTTCAGGAACACCCGGATGATCTCGCCGAAGCCGAGCGTCACGATGGCCAGGTAGTCGCCGCGCAGCTTGAGCGTGGGCGCACCGAGCAGCACGCCCAGCATGCCGGCCACCACGAGCGCCAGCGGTATCACGATGAGCAGCGAGGTGTGCAGCCCGTTCGGGAACATGGCCTTGAACCACGGAAAGGTGTCGGACAGGTGCGACGAGCCCATCAGCGCGAACAGGTAGGCCCCGATCGCAAAGAAGGCCACATAGCCCAGGTCGAGCAGGCCGGCGTAGCCGACGACGATGTTCAGGCCGAGCGAGAGCATCACGTAGAGCAATGCGATGTCGGCAATGCGCACCCAGGCGTTGCCCTGGCTCTGCAGGAAGATCGGCAGTGCGAGCACCGCGACGACGCCCAGGATGTAGAGCGCGAGGTTCTTGCTGTTCTTCATGGTGTGCTGCTCCTCAGGCCCGATCCGCCACGCGCTCGCCGAGCAGGCCCGAGGGCCGCAGCGTGAGCATGACGATCAACACGATGAAAGCGAAGATGTCGCTGTAGTTGCTGCCCAGCACGCCACCCGTGAGGGTGCCGATGTAGCCGGAGCCGATGGCTTCGATCAACCCGAGCAGGATGCCGCCGACCACCGCGCCGGCCAGGTTGCCGATGCCGCCGAACACCGCCGCGGTGAAGGCCTTGAGGCCGGGCAGGAAGCCCATCGCATGCTGCGCGATGCCGTAGTTGGAGGCGTACATGACGCCCGCGATGGCCGCGAGCACGGCACCGATGATGAACGTGGCCGAAATGACCATGTCGGGCCGGATGCCCATCAGCGCCGCGACGCGCGGGTTCTCGGCGGTGGCGCGCATCGCGCGGCCGAGCTTGGTGTAGTTGACCAGCCACATCAGCACCACGAGCGAGAACGCCGTGACGCTCAGGATCATGACCTGCGTGGGCGAGATCACCGCGCCGCCCACCTCGATGGGCGTGGTCGACAGCAGGTTGGGATAGGCCTTGTTGGTGGGCTTCCAGATGATCATGGCCAGCGTCTGCAGCAGGATCGACATGCCGATGGCCGTGATGAGCGGTGCGAGCTTGGGACTGTTGCGAAGCGGCCGGTAGGCGACCTTCTCGATCACGAAGTTGAGCGTGGCTGCAACGATGCAGGCGATGATCAGCGCGATGATGAGGATCAGCCAGCCGGGCGTGCCGGGCATGGATTCCTTCATGAGCCCGATGATGGTCCAGCTCGTGAGCGCCCCCACCATCAGCACTTCGCCGTGCGCAAAATTGATCAGGTTGATGATGCCGTACACCATGGTGTAGCCCAAGGCTATCAAGGCATACATGCTGCCCAGGACCAGACCGTTGATGATCTGCTGCAGCAATATTTCCATAACGCGTTCCCTATTTGTTGCACCGTTGCGGGGTGCTGTTCACCCACCTTGGCACCGGTTTGGCACCTTGGCTTGATAAGCAAAAAACCAGCCAACATGTGCCGCTGGCTGATTTGTGGGCGGGATTGTAAGCACCCACCAGCGCCGATTTGGTGCGCCTTGCCCGGGGTTTACCCGCTCATGCCATGCTGTATGCGAGTGAAGTCATGCATGGCGTACGCGCATGGTGAAAAGGCGTATCACTCCTCGCGCTGGCCGTTCAGGCGGCGCAGTTCACGCAGCTTCTCCGCGATGCGGATTTCAAGCCCGCGCTCGACGGGCTGGTAGAAAACCTGGCCCTCGAGGCCATCGGGCAGGTAGCGCTCGCCCGCGGCAAAGCCGCCCTCCTCGTCGTGCGCGTAGCGGTACCCCTTGCCGTAGTCGAGGTCCTTCATGAGCTTGGTGGGCGCGTTGCGCAGGTGCATCGGCACCGGGCGGGTGCTGTCCTTCTTGATGAGCGCGCGCACGGCGTTGTAGGCGGTGTAGACCGCATTCGACTTGGGCGCCATCGCCAGGTAGACCACGCACTCGGCCAGCGCGAGTTCGCCTTCGGGCGTGCCCAGGCGCTCATACACCTCGGCGGCGTCGAGCGCGAGCCGCAGCGCGCGCGGGTCGGCCAGGCCGATGTCCTCGCTGGCCATGCGCACCAGCCGGCGCGCCATGTAGCGCGGATCGGCGCCGCCGTCGAGCATGCGCACGAACCAGTAGAGCGCGGCGTCGGGGTCGCTGCCGCGCACCGACTTGTGCAGCGCGCTGATGGTGTCGTAGAACTGCTCGCCGCCCTTGTCGTAGCGCCGCATGCGTTCGCCGAGCACGCGCAGCAGCCATTCGTCGGTGATGTGGCCGAGCTTCTCGGCGCGGGCCGCGACGGCCAGCGTCTCGAGCGTGTTGAGCAGGCGCCGCGCATCGCCGTCGGCATAGGCGACGAGCCGGTCGATGGCCGTGTCCTCGATGCCCGGCACTGCCTGGATGGCCTGCGCCTTGGCCACGATCTGCTTGAGGTCGGCCTCGGTGAGCGGTTGCAGCACGTACACGGCCGCACGCGAAAGCAAGGCCGAGTTGACCTCGAACGAGGGGTTCTCGGTGGTGGCGCCAATGAAGGTGAAGAGTCCCGATTCCACATGCGGCAGGAACGCGTCCTGCTGGCTCTTGTTGAAGCGGTGCACCTCGTCGACGAAGACGATCGTGCGCCGCTGCTCCAGGCCGTCGCGCGCCGCCGTGGCGCGTTCGACCGCATCGCGGATGTCCTTCACGCCGCCGAGCACCGCGCTGATGCTGAGGAACTGCGCATCGAAGGCATCGGCCATCAGCCGCGCGATGGTCGTCTTGCCGGTGCCGGGCGGCCCCCAGAGGATGCACGAATGCGGCTGGCCCGATTCGAAGGCAATGCGCAGCGGCATGCCCGGCCCCAGCAGGTGCTGCTGGCCGATGACCTCGCCCAGCGTCTTCGGACGCAGGCGCTCGGCAAGGGGTTGATGCGAACTGGTGGCCAAACCTGCGGTGCGTCCGGTGGCTATTGCTTGATGACGTCCGCGCCGGCGGGCGCCTTGAACTCGAACACGCTGGCAGGCAGTGCCGGATTCACCTCCACCTTGCTGAACTTGAGCACCGAGCGCTGCCCGAAGCTGTCAAGGATTTCGAGCGCCGCCAGCGCGTCGCCCTGGAAGCCGACCTGCACATTCTGCAGCTGGCCGTCCTTGTTCTTGGGCGTGGCCTTGACCCACTGCAGGCCGTCGCGCTCGGGCGCGGCCTCGAGCGTGAAGTCGGCCTGCAGCGCGCGCAGGTCGGGTGCCGCGGCAATCAGCGCGGCGGGCGTCGAGCCCAGCGCCTGCGACTGGGCGCGCTGCGTGACCTGGTTCAGGTCGGCGTCGTAGAGCCACAGCGTCTTGCCGTCGGCCACGATGCTCTGGGCGAAGGGCTTCTGGTAGTCGAACTTGAACTTGCCGGGCCGCTGGAATTCGAAGGTGCCGGTGGAGGTCTTGGTGCGGCCAGGCTGGCCTTCGCGCGGCGGCGCCGTCACGGTCTGGGTGAACTCGGCGCGGCCCGACTTGACCGTCTTCACGAAGGCCTCGAGGCTTTCAAGGCCGCCGGCCCAGGCGTTGGCGGAACACAGGAGGCCGATCAACAGCCAATGGCGAATTTTCAATTGGGGTTCCTCGGAAAAAGCGATGGCGTTGACAGGACCATACCCCGCTGCGCGTTGCGCCATGTGCGGGGCTTCATGAAGTTTTGCAACGTTATTGCAGCTTTTGCAACGTGGCTGTCAGTGGGTAACGCCCAGGTGCGCAGGCATGGGCCGGCTATTCGGCGCGCGCCGGCACCAGGATCTCGCGCTGGCCGCTGCCGCTCATGGCGCTGACCAGGCCCGCCTTCTCCATGTCTTCCACCAGCCGCGCCGCGCGGTTGTAGCCGATCTTCAGGTGGCGCTGCACCAGCGAGATGCTGGCCTTGCGGTTCTTCAGCACCACTTCGACCGCCTGGTCGTACATCGGGTCCTTCTCGGCGTCGCCGCCCTCGCCCAGCATGTCGCCGTCACCGTCGACCGTGCCGCCTTCGAGCACGCCTTCGATGTAGTCGGGCTCGCCCTGGCTCTTGAGGTAGGCCACCACGCGGTGCACTTCCTCGTCGCTCACGAACGCGCCGTGCACGCGGATCGGAAGGCCCGTGCCGCTCGGCATGTAGAGCATGTCGCCCATGCCCAGCAGCGCCTCGGCGCCCATCTGGTCGAGGATGGTGCGGCTGTCGATCTTGCTCGACACCTGGAACGCGATGCGCGTGGGAATGTTGGCCTTGATGAGGCCGGTGATCACGTCGACGCTGGGCCGCTGCGTGGCCAGGATCAGGTGGATGCCGGCGGCGCGCGCCTTCTGCGCAAGGCGGGCGATGAGCTCTTCGATCTTCTTGCCCACCACCATCATCAGGTCGGCGAGTTCGTCGATCACCACCACGATGTGCGGCTCGCGCTTGAGCGGCTCGGGATCGTCGGGCGTGAGGCTGAAGGGGTTGTAGATGAACTCCTCGCGCGCCTTGGCTTCGTCGATCTTGGTGTTGTAGCCGGCCAGGTTGCGCACGCCGAGCTTGCTCATGAGCTTGTAGCGGCGCTCCATCTCGGCCACGCACCAGTTCAGGCCGTGCGCGGCCTGCCGCATGTCGGTGACCACGGGCGCCAGCAGGTGCGGAATGCCTTCGTAGACCGACATTTCGAGCATCTTCGGGTCGATCATGAGCAGGCGGACGTCGCGTGCCTCGGCCTTGTAGAGCAGCGAGAGGATCATCGCGTTGATGCCCACCGACTTGCCCGAACCGGTGGTACCGGCCACCAGCACGTGCGGCATCTTTGCCAGGTCGGCCACCACGGGGTTGCCGATGATGTCCTTGCCCAGGCCCATCGTCAGGAAGGACTTGCCTTCGTTGTAGACCTGCGAGCCGAGGATCTCGCTGAGCTTGATCGACTGGCGCTTGGCGTTCGGCAGCTCGAGCGCCATGTAGTTCTTGCCCGGGATGGTTTCGACCACGCGGATCGACACCAGCGAGAGCGAACGCGCCAGGTCCTTGGCCAGGCCGACGATCTGCGAGCCCTTGACGCCGGTGGCCGGCTCGATCTCGTAGCGCGTGATCACCGGGCCCGGCGAAGCCAGCACCACATGCACTTCGACGCCGAAGTCCTTGAGCTTCTTCTCGATCATGCGCGAGGTCATCTCGAGCGTGTCGGCCGAGACCGTTTCCTGGCGCGCCTGCGCCGCGTCGAGCAGGTCGACCTGCGGCAGCTTGCTGTCGGGCAGTTCCTTGAAGAGCGGCTTCTGGCGCTCCTTGACGACGCGGTCGCTCCTGGGCACCTCGGTCATCGCGGGCTCGATCTGCACCGGCGGCGACGCCGCGCGGCGCTTCGGGCGCGGCTCGATGCGCAGTTCTTCGTCGCCGTCGAAATCCGCCGGCTCGCCACCGTCCGCTGCACGCGAGAACGGCAGGTCTTCGGCCTCGGCACGCTCGCGGGCGGCCTGCTTGCCCATGGCGATGTCGGCCGCCATCTCGCGCTTTTCGCGGCGCGACTCGAACAGCGAATAGGCCCGCGCGCCGATGCGCTCGGCGATCTGGCTCCATGAGAAACGAAACACCAGCGCCGAGCCGATCACGCCGGCAGCGATGGCCACCAGCGCCGATCCGGTAAAGCCCATCCAGCGCACGCTTGCGGGCCCCACCAGGTAGCCCAGCACACCGCCGCCCGAACCCGGCAGGTGGGACTCGAGCCGGTACAGGCGCGACCATTCGAGCACCACGCTCGCGCACAGCAGCAGCACCAGGCCGAACCAGAACGCCAGGCGGCTGCGGTTGAAGCGCCCGCGCACCGGCTGCTCGGCCGGCGCGGCCTCGCCGCCGCGCAGCCAGTTGGCCAGCGACGAAAGCCATGCCCGCAGGCCCGCCGCGAGGCACCACCAGACCGAATAGCCGGCCAGGAAATAGCTGCCGTCGGCCAGCCAGGCGCCGATGCGGCCGCCCCAGTTCTTGATCTCGCCGCCGGTGCCGGAGGTCGACCAGGCCGCATCGGAGGGCGTGAAGCTCAGCATGGCCAGCAGCCAGAACAAGAGCCCCGCAAAGCCCGCCACCAGCGTGATCTCGTGGGCGAAGCGCATGGCGCGCAGGCGCACCGGCTGCCCCTCGGCGGCAGAAGAAGATTGAAGTGTATTGAGCGAATAGGTCATGAAAAACGCGGCACCCAATCCTTCGAAACGGCGGCTGGATGCCTGAACACTACAACAAAAGGGTGCGGCCGCCTGAAGCGCCGGACCCGGCGGCTCAAGCCAGGGACAAGAGCCGGTCCTTGACGATCATGGAGCCGTCGTCCTGGGTCTGGACAAATCCGCGCTCCTCGAGATCCTTCATCACGCGGCTCACCATTTCGCGCGAGGCGCCCACCATTTTCGCGAGATCCTGGCGCGAGATCTTGTCGCGCACCTTCAGGTTGCCTGCCCCATCGTCGATCGCGAACTCGAGCAGCGAGCGCGCCACGCGCCCATAGACGTCCATCAGCGCAAGCGACTCGATCTTGCGGTCGGCATGGCGCAGGCGCTGCACCAGGCCGCGCATGATGTTGTAGGCCATCGAGGAGTTCTCGGGCAGGCAGCGTGCGAAGGCGTCCCGGTCCAGCATGAGTACGTCGCACTGGATCTCGGTGCGCACCGTGGCCGAATGGGGCTCGTCGTCGATCAGGCTCATCTCGCCGATGTAGTCGCCGGGATGCAAGGTGGCAAGGATCACCTCGCGCCCGCGGTTGTCGGCGCTCGTCACGCGCGCGCGTCCGGTCAGGATGATGTAGAGCGCGTCCGATTTCTTGCCCTGCTCGACAACGACTTCGGCCCGCTTGAAGCGCTTCTTGATGATCGCATCCGCAATGCTTGCAGACTGCGAGGACGTGAGCGAGGCAAACAGCGGAACGCGCCGCAGCAACTCAAGATTGGACAGCATCGACATTTATCAATCCCTGATACGGCGTGCGCAAGCTCGTCCATCGTGGGCCCGATGGATTACTACAATCGCGCGCATTGAAAACACCGTGCACCCGGTGTTGAACCGAGCGGTGATACTCCACATATATCGCTACCACCCTGAAAATGTACACGCTGAAGCAGCGCAAATCCTAGGTTTTCCACTCATGTCCGCTCCCCAACACGCCAAGGTCTTGATTCTGGGCTCCGGCCCGGCCGGCTACACCGCCGCCGTCTACGCAGCCCGCGCAAACCTCCAGCCGCTGCTCATCACGGGCATTGCCCAGGGCGGCCAATTGATGACGACCACCGAGGTCGACAACTGGCCCGCGGACGTGCATGGCGTGCAGGGCCCCGAGCTCATGCAGCGTTTTCTCGAGCACGCAGAGCGCTTCAAGACGCAGATCGTCTTCGACCACATCAACAAGGTCGACCTCGGCAAGCGCCCGTTCACGCTGACCGGCGACAGTGGCACCTACACCTGCGATTCGCTGATCATTGCCACGGGTGCTTCCGCCAAGTACCTGGGGATCGACTCGGAACAGAAATTCATGGGCCGCGGCGTCTCGGCCTGCGCCACCTGTGACGGCTTCTTCTACCGCGAGCAGGAAGTGTGCGTGATCGGCGGCGGCAACACCGCCGTCGAGGAAGCCCTGTACCTGGCCAACATCGCGAACAAGGTCACGCTGGTGCACCGCCGCGACAAGTTCCGCGCCGAGCCCATCCTGATCGACAAGCTCATGGAGAAGGTCGCCGAAGGCAAGATCGTCCTGAAGCTGCACAACGAACTCGACCAGGTGCTGGGCGACGACACGGGCGTGACGGGCATCCGCATCAAGAACACGCAAAGCGGCGCCACCGAGCAGATCGACCTCAAGGGCTGCTTCATCGCGATCGGCCACCACCCCAACACCGACATCTTCCAGGGCCAGCTGGAAATGAAGGACAACTACATCCTGACCCGCTCGGGCCTGCAGGGCTTTGCCACGATGACCAGCATTCCGGGCGTCTTTGCCGCCGGCGACGTGCAGGACAACGTGTACCGCCAAGCCATCACGAGCGCCGGCACCGGCTGCATGGCCGCGCTGGACGCCCAGCGCTTCCTCGAGCAGGACGGCACGCTTTAAGCGGGCAGCCCCAAAAGGGCTATAATCCAAGGCTTTGCCGAAATAGCCCCTTTCAACCGGGGCCGAGAATCCAGGCAAAGCCGGGGTACCGCCACCCGTTTTCTGGCGAGGTCAAGCTGCAAAACACCTGCAATCGCCACGATTGCGCCGGTGCCAGCTGTTCAAGAAAGAGTGTCCTCATGGCACGCGTATGCGACGTAACGGGCAAAGGCCCGATGGTCGGAAACAACGTTTCCCACGCCAACAACAAAACCAAGCGCCGGTTCCTGCCGAACCTGCAATACCGCCGTTTCTGGGTCGAGACTGAAAACCGCTGGGTTCGCCTGCGTGTTTCGAGCGCCGCACTGCGCCTGATCGACAAGAACGGCATCGACGCCGTGCTCGCAGACCTGCGTGCACGCGGCCAAGCTTAAGGAGCTGAATCATGGCAACGAGCAAAGGCGGACGCGAAAAGATCAAGCTGGAATCCACCGCGGGTACCGGCCACTTCTACACGACCAGCAAGAACAAGAAGACGATGCCTGAAAAGATGTCGATCATGAAGTTCGACCCCAAGGCACGCAAGCACGTCGAATACAAGGAAATCAAGCTGAAGTAATTCGGCCCCGGTTTCCCCCACGAAAAACCCGCTGCTCACCCAGCGGGTTTTTTGTTGCCTGTCGAATCACGCGCAGCGCGGGGTGCGGCAGGCACAAACAAAAAAGCCGGCCCATGGGCCGGCTTCTTGATGGGCGCGAACGCCCGCCTGATCAGGCGCGTGCAGCGCGCAAGCGGGTCGAGAACTCGCGCAGGCCGGCGATGCCGCTGGCCTCCGCGCGGTGGCACCAGGCCGCCAGGTCGGCCGCCAGCTGCTCGCGCGACTGCGAGGTGTTGAGCCAGAGCTGGCGCAGCTCTTCGCGCATGGTGACCATCTTGTCGATCACCGGGTGGGCAGCGCGCGCCTGCACGAGGTGCGAGCGGGCCGATGCGGGCACCTTGTCGTCGTCGCGATGCAGCCAGTTCTTGGCCGCCTTGAGCACCGAAATGTCGCCGCCCTTGGTCTTGAGCGCAGCCAGTTCGGCCTTGGTGACGCGGCGCATCTCGCGGGCATAGCCGGCCATGACTTCATAGCGGTTGGCAATGACGGCCTCGAGCGTCTTCTCGTTGGCCACGGGCTGGATGTCGCCCATCAGCATCTTCGGCGGCACCTTCTTGACCTTGGCCCAGCCGATCTTCTGCATCATCTGGATGTAGACCCAGCCGATGTCGAATTCGTACTTCTTGACCGAGAACTTGGCCGAGGTGGGATACGTGTGGTGGTTGTTGTGCAGCTCTTCGCCACCGATGATCAGGCCCCAGGGCGAGACATTGCGGCTGGCGTCCGGCGCCTCGAAGTTGCGGTAGCCCCAGTAGTGGCCGATGCCGTTGATGATGCCGGCCGCGGTGATCGGGATCCACAGCATCTGCACGGCCCAGACCGTGAGGCCGAGCGCGCCGAACAGCGCCAGGTTGATGACCAGCATGAGGCCCACGCCCTGCCAGCTGTAGCGGGTGTACAGGTTGCGCTCGAGCCAGTCGTCGGGCGTGCCGTGGCCGTAGCGCTCCATCGTTTCCTTGTTCTTCGACTCGGCGCGATACAGCTCGGCGCCGCGCCACAGGACTTCGTCGATGCCCTTGACCTGCGGGCTGTGCGGGTCTTCTTCGGTTTCGCACTTGGCGTGGTGCTTGCGGTGGATGGCCACCCATTCCTTGGTCACCATGCCGGTGCCGAGCCACAGCCAGAAGCGGAAGAAATGCGAGGGGATCGGGCCCAGATCCATGGCCCGGTGCGTCTGCGTGCGGTGCAGGAAGATCGTGACCGCAGCGATCGTGATGTGCGTGGTGACGAGCGTGTACAGCACGACTTGCCACCATGTGAGGTCCCACAAGCCGTGTCCGAGCCAGTCGATGGCCGCGCTCAAAACGGCAGAGTCAGGAATCAACATTGAATTAAGTGCTCCATGGCCACACGAAGGTGCAGCCTTTCAGTTAACCCGCGATTTTAAGGCGGCAGGGCCAAAATGAGGCCCTTTGCCCTTCCTTGAAGGCGCAGATTTACCCTAATTTGGAGTGCCGTGCCTATTTGCGGTTCCACACCGCGGCAAAGAAACCGTCCGTGGCGTGGCGGTGCGGCCACAGCCGCAGATAGCGCCGCCCGTCCGCTCCGCCTGCGCAGAGCGCCTCGAAACCCTCCACCTTGAGCCCCTGCAGCAGTTCCGCGGCGTCCTGGGGCACGAAATCGGGGTTGGCGGCGCTGAAAGCCTCGGCAATGGCCTCGTTTTCCTCGGGCAGCACGCTGCAGGTGGCATAGACCAGCCGTCCGCCCGATTTCAGCAGGCGCGCCGCGCTTTGCAGGATGGCGGCCTGCTTGACCGTCAGTTCCTCGACCGATTGGGGCGACTGGCGCCATTTCAGGTCCGGATTGCGGCGCAGCGTGCCCAGGCCCGAGCAGGGTGCGTCCACCAGCACGCGGTCGATCTTGCCGGCCAAGCGCTTGATGCGGTCGTCCCGCTCGTGCGCGATGGCGGCCGGATGCACGTTCGACAGCTTGCTGCGCGCGAGCCGCGGCTTGAGCGCGTCGAGCCGGTGGGCCGAGGTGTCGAAGGCGTAGAGCCGGCCGGTGTTGCGCATGGTCGCGCCGATGGCCAGCGTCTTGCCGCCGGCACCGGCGCAAAAATCGACCACCATCTCGCCCCGCTTGGCATCCAGCAGCAGCGCGAGCAGTTGGGAACCCTCGTCCTGCACCTCGACGGCGCCGCGGGCGAAGGCGTCCAGTTTGGTCAGCGCGGGCTTGCCGTCGATCCGCAGGCCCCAGGGCGAGAACGGCGTTGCTTCCGATTTGATAGCAGCTTTCGCAAGCTCCGCCTTGACTTCGGCGCGCTTGTCGGTCAGCGCATTGACGCGGAGATCGAGCGGCGCGGGCTGCTGCAGGCTTTCGACCAGCGCCCAGAAACCGTCGCCCAGCTGGGCCTTGAGCGGCCCCACCAGCCATTCGGGCAGGTTGTGGCGATGGCGTTCGAGCAGATCGTCCGGCTTGACGGCGTCGCAGTTGTCGAGCCAGCGCTTTTCGGTGTCGTTGAGGGCGCTCTTGAGGAAGTCGCGCGGGCCGTGAAAGCCCAGGATCGCCATGCGGCGCTCCTTCGAGCCGCTGCCCGAGGGCGAGAGGTGGTCGAACAGCAGCTTCTTGCGCAGCACGGTGTAGACGGTTTCGGCAAGCGTGGCGCGCTCGCGCGGGCCGAACTCGCGGTGGTCGCGGAAAAAGCGCGAAACGACCTGGTCGGCCGGGTGATCGAATTTCAGGACAAGGCCGACCAGATCGGCGGTGGCCTCCAACAGGGCTTTGGGGTGCATGCCCCGATTGTCTCAGCCGGGCGGCCCGCTACGCGGTGCGCGTCCAGATCGCCCCGAAAGCCTGCCGCTCGATCTCCTCCAGCGTCGGCGAATGGCCGGCCCAGAGCACCAGCGCCGCGCCCGGCAGGCTCAGCGTGTGTTCGAGCTGGCGGCAGAGCTGCCAGCGGTCGTCGTCGTCCAGCCCCGGCAACTCGACGAACACGACGTAGGCCCGGCGCCACGGGAATTCGCGCAGGATCTTGCGCACCAGCCAGGCCCGCGAAACGGGCAGGCAGCGCGCGAGGTCGGCCCGCAGCTCGCCCAGTTCGTGGTCGCCCAGGTCGTGCCGGGCGATCTGGCTGAAGAAAGGCGTCTCGGTGATCTCTTCCCAGGCGCGGGCTTCGGCTTCCTCGGCCTCCTTGAGGCGGCCGCGCCACAGCTTGAGCGCGTCCTCGTCGTGCGCGCCCGCATCGGGGTCCTCGAGCGCGGCCACGGCACTTTTCGCGGCCCACCAGCGGCTCGCCGCGCTGGAGCCGTACAGGCGCTCGAGCACCGCCAGGCGCGCCGCGCGGTCGCGCAGGGGCAGCATCTGGGCCAGTCCGCGCAGCGCGCCGGCGTGCTCGGGCGCGATCTGGAGTGCGCGCTCATAGCGGACACGCACCGGGGCGGCCGGATCGAGCCGGCGTTCGGCATCCGCCCACTCCACCAGCTCGTCGGGCGTGTTGCGCTCGCCCCGCGCCGCGAGCAGCTCGACGCGCTCGCGGATGCGCGAGCGATGCGCGTGGTGCTGCTTCCAGTCGCCGGCATGGGCGCGGCGCCACTGGTTGTCGAAATGCGCGATCCACTTGGCGCTGTCGGCCAGCATGCCCAGCGCGGGTTCGACCGACCAGGGCGGCACCACGGCCTTCTGGCCGAGCGCCTCGAGCCGGTCGCGCAGCACGGGATGGGTGTCTTCCAGGTCGCTCACGCGTCGCATGGCTTCGCGCAGGGCCTGGCGCGCGAATTCGGCGTCCGGCGGCGTGGCGGCGCGCTGGCTCAGGGCCTCGAAGGGACCGGGCGGCTGCGGCTCGCGTTCGGCGCGCGCCCAGTGCGAGGCCCAGAACTCGTCGGCATACCAGCGGGCCTTGATGGCGATCTCGGTCAAGGCGGCCGCGGCCACGGGCGTGCCCAGCAGCCGGCCGGAGATGCGGTCGGCTTCGTATTCGTCCTGCCGCGCAAGCGCGAAGGTGCGGGCCGCGAAACGCGGAAAGTACCAGCGGAAGAAGGCTTGCGACACCAGCGCCATCACGCCTTCGTCGCGCTGCAGGCTGGCGTCCAGCTTCAGCCATGAAAGCCGCGTGCGGTAGATCCAGGCACTGAGCTTGCCGTGGTTGCCGCGCAGGTGCCCGTATTCATGGGCGAGCACCGACAGCAGCCGCCGCCGGTCCAGCATCATGAGCAGCGGCAGCCCGATGCTCAGGGAGTTGACCGCCCCGCCGAACAGCCCGAAGCGCGGTACCTGCCGGATGCTGGCATTGAACTCGTCGTCGAGATAGACGCGGTGGACCGGCGGCCCCTTGATCTTCTTGCGGATGCGCTCGAGCGCCTCGAACAGCGCGGGCGCATCGGCGCGCGAAAGCTCGCGCCCTTCAGGCTCGTCGAACCGGACCCAGAGCGCGCGCAGCGTGGCCCAGAGCAGGCCCAGGGCGAACAGCAGCAGCCAGCCGCGCGTGAAGCTGAAACGCCCGCGTCCGGCCGCCAGCGCGACCCAGGCGATGATGCCGACCGAAAGCGCAAGGCAAGCCAGCACCCAGAGATAGCCGAGCGCCGCAAAAGCCGCGACGCCGCGCCGGTAGCGCGCGCTGTCGTCCGCGCTGGCATGCTCGCTCAGCCTGACGAGGTGAACAAAATCAGCGCGATCCATCCGACTTTCCTCCACCAGCCTCCCATTGAAAGGCCAGCAAGAACATGAACGACGACAACGACCTGCCACCCCTGATCGAGACGCCCCCCGGCCGCTATCGGCACTACAAGGGCGGCGAATACGAGGTGCTGGGCACCGTGCGCCACAGCGAAACGCTGGAGCCGATGACGCTGTACCGCGCGCTCTATGGTGCGAAAGGGCTGTGGGTCCGCCCGGCTGCGATGTTCGAGGGCACGGTGGAGATCGACGGCGTCATCCAACCGCGCTTCGCGCCGATCTAGAACACCAGGTATTCGACGACAGCGCCGGCCCCAGTGCGCCTCAGCCGCAGCGGACGTCCGTCACGCGGCCGCGTGCATCCACGTCGAGGTTCAGGCGCCCGCCGTTGAGTTCCATCGTCACTGCCTCGCCGGGCTTCAGCGCACGCACCGTGCCCGCACCGGCGCGTACGCGGGCGGCGGCCTCGAGCTGGGGCGACAGCGGCTGGCCGACGGCGAAGCGCGCGCCGTCCGCATTGCACTGGAACACCGGCTCGGGCGGTGCAGCGGATGCGGATGCAGGGGTTGGTGCGGGGGCTGGCGCGGCGCAGGCCGACAACAGGACAGCGCCGGCGACCGCGGACAGTAGCGATTGGGTTTTCATTCGTGCTCCCGAAAACCCGCGAATATAAACAAATTTAAGACGTGTGACTTGATGTATCTGCAAGCCACGCGGCAATGGCGCGTGGATACAACTGATGCTCCTGCGCGAGCACCCGGCCGGCCAGCGTGGCGGCCGTGTCGTCCGGCAGCACCGGCACCACCGCCTGATCCAGGATCGGACCGTGGTCGAGTTCGGTCGTGACCTGGTGCACCGTGACGCCCGCCACCTTGCAGCCGGCATCGATGGCCCGCTGGTGCGTGTTCAGCCCCGCAAAGGCCGGCAGCAAGGAGGGATGGATGTTGATCAGGCGGCCGGCGTAGCGCCCGACGAAGCCCGGCGTCAGGATGCGCATGAAGCCCGCCAGCACCACCAGCGCCGGCGAATGCGCGTCGACCGCCTTCGCCAGCGCCTCGTCGAAGGCCTCGCGCGTCGCGAAGTCCTTGTGCGGGACCACGGCGGTTGCGATGCCGTGGGCCCTGGCGACGGCAAGCCCCCCTGCGTCGGCCTTGTTGCTGACGACCGCGGCAATGCGCGCGCCGAAGCGCTCGGGCCAGCGGTCGCGCTCGGCGGCGCGCACGATGGCCGCCATGTTGGAGCCGCCGCCGGAAATCAGGATCACGATGTTCTTCATGGGAGGCCGGGATTATCTGTGCTCCGCCCGCGTTGTCGCCGCGCGGACACCGATTCACAGCACGACCGTGCTAAAACTCGAAGCTCCGGAGACATGCCGCCGCAGCCGCGACGGCGGCGGACCGATCAACACAGCGAGGCACGCATGGATTTGAGCTTCACGCCCGAAGAACAGCAGTTCCGCGAAGAAATTCGCGCCTGGGTCAGAGAAAACCTTCCCCAAGAAATTTCGCACAAGGTGCACAACGCGCTCGAGCTGACGCGCGACGATTTGCAGGGCTGGGCCAAGATTCTTGGCAAGAAGGGCTGGCTCGGCTACGGCTGGCCGAAGGAATTCGGCGGCCCGGGCTGGACCGCCATCCAGCGCCACCTGTTCGAGGAAGAAACCGCGCTGGCCGGCGCGCCGCGCATCATCCCGTTCGGCCCCGTGATGGTCGCCCCGGTGATCATGGCCTTCGGCAATGCCGAGCAGCAGAAGCGCTTTCTTCCCGGCATCGCGAGCGGCGAGGTCTGGTGGAGCCAGGGCTACAGCGAGCCCGGCTCGGGCTCCGACCTGGCCTCGGTCAAGACCAAGGCAGAGCGCCACGGCGACAAGTACATCGTCAACGGCCAGAAGACCTGGACCACCCTCGGCCAGCATGGCGACTGGATGTTCAACCTCGTGCGCACCAGCAACGAGGGCAAGCCCCAGACCGGCATCAGCTTTCTGCTGCTCGACATGAAGTCGCCCGGCGTCACGGTGCGGCCGATCAAGCTGCTGGACGGCAGCCATGAAGTGAACGAGGTGTTCTTCGACAACGTCGAGGTGCCGGCCGAGAACCTGATCGGCGAGGAGAACAAGGGCTGGACCTACGCCAAGCACCTGCTCTCGCATGAGCGCACCAACATCGCCGACGTGAACCGCGCCAAGCGCGAGCTCGAGCGCCTGAAGCGCATCGCCAAGAGCGAAGGCGTCTACGACGACCAGCGCTTCCGCGACGAGATCGCCAAGCTGGAGGTCGACATCGTCGCGCTCGAGATGATGGTGCTGCGCGTGCTTTCGGCCGCCACCTCGGGCAAGAATTCGCTCGATGTCGCGGGCCTGCTCAAGATCCGCGGCAGCGAGATCCAGCAGCGCTACAGCGAACTGATGATGCTGGCCGGCGGCGCCTATTCGCTGCCGCTCATCCGCGAAGCGATGGAAGCCGGCTGGCAGGGCAACTTCCCGGGCGGCAACCCGGCGCTCGCGCCGCTTGCATCGACCTTCTTCAACATGCGCAAGACCACCATCTACGGCGGCTCGAACGAAGTGCAACGCAACATCGTCGCCCAGACGGTGCTGGGCTGAGGAGACAAGAACATGGATTTCAATTTCACCGACGACCAGGAACAACTGCGCGACGCCGTTCGCAAGTGGGTCGACAAGGGCTATGACTTCGAACGCCGCCGCAGCATCGAGGCCCACGGCGGCTTCTCGCGCGAGGCCTGGGACGAACTGGCCGAGCTCGGCCTGGGCGGCCTCTACATCGCCGAGGACGACGGCGGCCTGGGCATGGGTCCGGTGGCCGGCATGGTGGTGATGGAAGAGCTGGGCCGCGGCATCGTGCTGGAGCCCTTTGCGCAGACGCTGATCGCCGGCGCCGTGCTGGGCGGCTACGCCGGTGCCGACACCAAGGACAACTGGCTGCCGCGCATCGCCGGCGGCCAGGCCATCGTGGTGCTGGCTCATCAGGAACGCAAGTCGCGCTATCGCCTCGACGTGTGCGAGGCCCATGCGGCCAAGGCCGGCGACGGCTGGTCGCTGACCGGTGCCAAGAGCGTGGTGCCCGTGGGCGACGAGGCCGACGCCTACCTGGTGCCGGCCAAGGCCGACGGCAGGATCGCCCTCTTCCTGGTCGAACGCAGCGCGAGCGGCGTCGAGGCCCGCGGCTACGGAACGCAGGACGGCGGCCGCGCGGCCGAGGTGGTGTTCGACAAGGCAGACGCCACGCTGGTCACGGCCGACGGCCTGGCCGCGCTCGAATATGCGGTGGACGTCGGCATTGCCGCCACCTGCGCCGAAGCGGTCGGCGTGATGGACAAGACCCTGGCCCTCACCGTCGACTACATGAACCAGCGCAAGCAGTTCGGCGTGACCATCTCCACCTTCCAGGCGCTGCGCCACCGCGTGGCCGACATGAAGATGCAGCTCGAGCTCGCGCGCTCGATGAGCTACTACGCCACGCTCAAGCTCAATGCGCCCGCCGAGGAGCGGCGCCAGGCGCTGGCACGCGCCAAGTACCAGCTGGGCGTGTCGATGCGTTTTGTCGCCGCGAATTCGGTGCAGCTGCATGGCGGCATCGGCGTGACCGACGAATACATCGGCAGCCACTATTTCCGCAAGCTCACGCAGCTCGAAATGACCTTCGGCGACACACTGCACCACCTGGGCGAAGTGTCGGCGCGCATGCAGGACACGGCCGGCGTCTTCGCCTGACGGAGTTTTTCCCATAGCATCCAACGCCCGCCCGCCTTGCGCCGGCGGGCGTTCTTACTGGAACCTCGCCAGGAACACACATCACATGCCATCACGCCGCACCCTGCTGGCCCTCGGACTCGCATCGACCGCCATGCTGACCGCCTGCGCCACCGCCCCCTCGCCTTCGTACACCGAACGCCCGCCGATCGTCTTCATGCACGGCAATGGCGATTCGGCTGCGCTCTGGCAGACCACGATCTGGCGCTTCGAGTCGAACGGCTGGCCGCGCGACCGGCTCTTTGCGCTCGACCAGCCCTACCCGCTGGCACGCGACGACGATGCCGTGGCCCAGCCGGGCCGCAGCTCGACCGCCGATTCGGCCCTCTTCCTGAAGGCCGAGGTCGACAAGGTGCTGAAGGCCACGGGCGCCGGCAAGGTGGTGCTGATCGGCAATTCGCGCGGCGGCAACACGATCCGCAACTACGTGCAGAACGGCGGCGGCGCGGCCGTCGTGAGCCACGTGGTGCTGGGCGGCAATCCGGCGCACGGCATCTGGGCCGTGAAGGGCTTCCGCGAGAACAACGAGTTCTCGGGGCTCTCGGGCTTCATGCAGCAGCTCAACGCGCCGAAAGGGCCGAACGGCGAGGAGGTCACGCCGGGCGTGAAGTGGCTCACCTTGCGCTCGGACAACAACGACAAGTACGCCCAGCCCGATGGCGTGTGGATCGGGGTGCCGGGCCAGCCGACGAACATCGGCTTCGACGGACCGGCGCTCAAGGGCGCAACCAACGTGGTGCTGCCGCGCGTGGACCACCGGGAAACCTCGTTCTCGCCCGCGGCATTCGCGGCGACCTGGCAGTTCCTGACCGGCGAAGCGCCGCGCAGCACGGCGGTGGCGCCCGAGGCGAGCGTCGTGCTCGACGGCCGGGCGGTGGGCGCGGAGAACCTTTCGCTCAATGGCGGGCAGGTCACCGTCTACGCGGTGGATCCGGCCACGGGCGCACGGCGCGGCGATGCGGTGCACAGCAAGAGCATCGGCGCCGATGGCCGCTGGGGTCCGTTCAATGCGCGCGGCGACACGGCCTACGAGTTCGTGCTCAGCGCACCCGGCTACGGCATCACGCACATCTACCGCAGTCCGTTTCCGCGCAGCAGCCGCGTCGTGAACCTGCGGCCCGAACGCCTCACGCCGGCCGATGGCAGCGCCCAGGCGGTGGTCGTCTTCACGCGGCCGCGCGGCTACTTCGATGCAGAGCGCGACACCATGCGCTTCGACGGCCAGAGCCCGCCGCCCGGCGTGCCGCCCAAGGGCTCCGGCGTGTCGAGTTCGCGCTTGCGGGTGGCCGCCGCACAACCGCAGCGCGCGGTGACCGGCGAATTCAACGCGGAGCGCATCACCGGCCTGACCTGGCCGGCGGCGCAGCAGCACGTGACGGTGCTCGAATTGACCTACTGACTGATTGACGAGGGCCCAGGACATGAATGACGCGACTTCTCCCTTCGTGCTGGCGACACGCGATGCGCGCGGCGTGGCCACGCTGACGCTGAACCGCCCGGCCTCGTTCAACGCCCTCTCCGAAGGCATGCTGGGCGCGCTCGAACAGGCGCTCGCTGACATTGCGGCCGACGACACGGTGCGCGCCGTCGTCATCGCGGCAGCGGGCAAGGCCTTCTGCGCGGGCCACGACCTGAAGGAAATGCGCGCCGAACCCTCGCTCGGCTACTACCAGCGGCTGTTCGAGCGCTGCGGCGCGATGATGCTGTCGATCCAGCGCCTGTCCGTGCCGGTGATCGCGCGCGTGCACGGCATCGCGACGGCCGCGGGCTGCCAGCTGGTCGCGGTGTGCGACCTGGCGGTGGCCTCGAGCGAGGCGCGCTTCGCGGTCAGCGGCGTGAACGTGGGCCTGTTCTGCGCCACGCCGAGCGTCACGCTGTCGCGCAATCTCGGCCGCAAGCAGGCCTTCGAGATGCTGGTGACCGGCGAATTCATCGGCGCGGAGGAAGCCCGCGAGAAAGGCCTGGTCAACCGGGTGGCGCCGCCCGGCGAGCTCGACGCCGCAGTGGAGGCGCTGGTGGCCAGCATCGTCGCCAAGCCGCGCCAGGCGCTCGCGCTCGGCAAGGCGCTGTTCTATCGGCAGCTCGAAACCGGCATAGAGGCCGCGCTGGCCGACGCCAGCCAGACCATGGCCTGCAACATGATGGACGAGAGCGCGCTGGAAGGCGTGCAGGCCTTCATCGAGAAGCGCCCGCCCGGCTGGAAGCGCTAGCTAGGTGTCGTGCAGCCGCGAGCTCTGCGGCAGGTGCGCCATCAGGAATTCCATCTGGTCCGCCAGGATGCGGCGGTTTCGCAAAATGAAATCTTCCCAGAGGCTGGGCACGTAGGGCGCGTACAGCAGCGGCATGTTGGCCTGCTCGGGCGTGCGGCTGCTCTTGCGGTGGTTGCAGGGCCGGCAGGCCGTGACCACGTTCATCCAGGTGTCGATGCCGTTCTGCGCGAACGGAATGATGTGCTCGCGCGTGAGCTCGTCTTCGTGGAAATGCCCGCCGCAGTAAGCACAGACGTTGCGGTCGCGCGAGAACAGCTTGCTGTTGGTGAGCCCCGGGCGCTGGGTGAAGGGATTGATGCGCGGCACGCCCTTGGTGCCGATGATGCTGTTGATCGCGATCTGCGACTGCTGGCCGGTGATGGCATTGTGGCCGCCACGGAACACGGCCACCTGCGCGCCCACCTCCCAGCGGACTTCGTCCGCTGCATAGTGGATGACCGCCTGTTCGAGCGATATCCATGACTGGGGCAGCCCTTGGGCCGACAGCTTCAAGACCTTCACCACACGCCTCCTCAAAAAGGGAAGAATCACGGAAAGACCAGGGACACGGAGCACGCCGGAGACCACTTCAGGCGACGCACTGAGTCACAATATACCGGCTTTGTGACAAAACGGCCTGATATGCCCATTCGACGGGCAAAAGGCGCTATCAAAAAGATACCCATCCATGCAGGTTTTCCGCGGCTTCCGGCACCCGGGCGTGGCTCCGGCCTGCGCCCTCACCATCGGCAATTTCGACGGCGTGCACCGTGGCCACCAGGCCATGCTGGCGCTCTTGCAGACCGAGGCGCGCCATCGCGGGCTGCCCAGCTGCGTGCTCACCTTCGAGCCGCATCCGCGCGACTATTTCGCCGCCGTCACCAAGAAACCCGACCTGGCGCCCGCGCGCATCGGCACGCTGCGCGACAAGCTCACCGAGCTCGCGGCCTGCGGCGTGGCGCAGACGGTGGTGCTGCCCTTCGACGGCCGGCTGGCCTCCCAGTCGCCCGAAGCCTTCATCCAGAACGTGCTGATCGACGGCCTGGGCGCGCGCTACGTGCTGGTGGGCGACGACTTCCGCTTTGGCGCCAGGCGGGCCGGCGACTACGCCATGCTCGACGCCGCCGGCGATGCGCACGGCTTCGACGTGGCGCGCATGAACAGCTACGAGGTCCACGGCCTGCGCGTTTCCAGCTCGGCCGTGCGCGAGGCGCTGGCCGAGGGCCGCATGGCCGATGCCCAGCACCTGCTCGGGCGGCCCTACACGATCTCGGGCCACGTGGTCCATGGCCGCAAGCTCGGCCGCGCGCTGGGCGCCTCGGCGCCCGGCAAGGACGACGGGTTCCGCACCCTCAACCTGCGCTTCAAGCACTGGAAACCGGCGGCCAGCGGCATCTTCGCGGTACTGGTGCACGGGCTGGCCGACCAGCCGCTGCCGGGTGTGGCCAACCTCGGCGTGCGGCCCTCGCTCGATGCCAACGACGTCAACGCGGGCCGCGTGCTGCTGGAGACGCATTGCCTCGAGTGGCCCTCGCATCTGGGAGCCGAAGGGGCCTACGGTAAAATCGTCCGCGTGGAACTCCTGCACAAACTGCACGACGAATTGCGCTACACCAGCCTCGAGGCCCTGACTGCGGGCATCGCGAAGGATGGGCGCGACGCGCGCGCGTTCTTTGCGTCGACCCACGCCGAAACCCACCGCCAGACCACGCGCGACCGAATTTAGCCCTGCACGCACCGTGCTGCCGCCCTTCGACAAGCTCAGGGCGAACGGCTTTTCTTCCGCACCGACCGCTCAAATGCAGTTCGGGCTGAGCCTGTCGAAGCCCCTCTGTTTCGCACCCCAACATGTCTGACGCCGCTTCCCCTACCGACTACCGTTCCACGCTGAACCTGCCCGACACCCCCTTCCCGATGCGCGGCGACCTGCCCAAGCGCGAACCGGGCTGGGTCAAGGAATGGAACGACGAAGGCCGCTACCAGCGCCTGCGCGACGCCCGCCACGGCGCGCCCAAGTTCATCCTGCACGACGGCCCGCCCTACGCCAACGGCCAGATCCACATGGGCCACGCGGTGAACAAGATCCTGAAGGACATGATCACCAAGGCGCGCCAGCTCGAAGGCTACGACGCGCTCTACGTGCCCGGCTGGGACTGCCATGGCCTGCCGATCGAGAACGCCATCGAAAAGCAGTACGGCCGCAACCTGAGCCGCGACGAGATGCAGGCCAAGAGCCGCGCCTACGCCACGGAACAGATCGCGCAGCAGATGGCCGACTTCCAGCGCCTGGGCGTGCTGGGCGAATGGGACCATCCCTACAAGACGATGGACTTCGCGAACGAAGCCGGCGAGCTGCGCGCGTTCAAGCGCGTGATCGAGCGCGGCTTCGTCTACCGCGGCCTCAAGCCCGTGTACTGGTGCTTCGACTGCGGCTCGTCGCTGGCCGAGTTCGAGATCGAATACGCCGACAAGAAGAGCCAGACCCTCGACGTGGCCTTCAAGGCGCACGAGCGCGAGAAGGTGCTCAAGGCCTTCGGGACCGACCACACGATCCTCGGCGACATCTTTGCCGTGATCTGGACCACCACCGCGTGGACCATCCCGGCCAATCAGGCGATCAACCTGAACCCGGAGATCGAATACTCGCTGGTCGACACCGAGCGCGGCCTCCTGATCCTCGCCAACTCGCTGGTCGAGATGTGCATGACGCGCTATGCGCTCGACGGCAAGGTGCTGGCCACGGTCAAGGGCGAAGCACTTGGCGGGCTCGAATTCGAGCATCCGCTGTACGACGTGAAGGACGAGAACGGAAACCACGGCTACCAGCGCCTGTCGCCCGTGTACCTGGCCGACTACGCCACCGCCACCGACGGCACCGGCCTGGTCCACTCCTCGCCCGCCTACGGCGTGGACGACTTCAACTCCTGCATCGCGCATGGCGTGGCGTATGACGATATCCTGAACCCGGTGCAGGGCAACGGCAGCTACGCGCCCGACTTCCCGCTGTTCGGCGGGCAGAACATCTGGAAGGCCGTGCCGGTGATCATCGCGGCGCTGCGCGATGCCAACCGCCTGCTCACCACCGAGACCATCACGCACAGCTATCCGCACTGCTGGCGCCACAAGACGCCGGTGATCTACCGCGCCGCGGCGCAGTGGTTCATCCGCATGGACCAGGGCGAAGGCGTGTTCACCAAGGACAAGGCGCCCAAGACGCTGCGCCAGACCGCGCTCGACGCCATCGAACAGACCAGCTTCTACCCGGAGAACGGCAAGGCGCGCCTGCACGACATGATCGCCGGGCGGCCCGACTGGTGCATCAGCCGCCAGCGCAGCTGGGGCGTGCCGATCCCGTTCTTCCTGCACAAGGATTCGGGCGAGCTGCATCCGCGCACGATGGAAATCCTCGACCAGGCCGCCGACATCGTCGAGAAGGGCGGCATCGAGGCCTGGAGCCGCGTCACGGCCGAAGAAATCCTGGGCGCCGAAGATGCGCCGCACTACACCAAGAGCACCGACATCCTCGAGGTGTGGTTCGACTCGGGCTCGACCTTCTATCACGTGCTGCGCGGCACGCACCCCAACGTGCACCACGAGAGCGGCCCCGAAGCCGACCTGTACCTCGAAGGCCATGACCAGCACCGCGGCTGGTTCCATTCGTCGCTGTTGATCGCCTGCGCGCTGGAAGGCCGCGCGCCCTACCGCGGCCTGCTCACGCACGGCTTCACGGTGGATGCCAAGGGCATCAAGATGAGCAAGTCGCTCAAGAACGGCATCGACCCGCAGGAAATCAGCAACAAGCTGGGCTCGGAAATCATCCGCCTGTGGGTGGCCGCGAGCGACTACTCGGGCGACATCGCGGGCGACGACAAGATCCTCGCGCGCGTGGTCGATGCCTACCGCCGCATCCGCAACACGCTGCGCTTCCTGCTGGCGAACACGAGCGACTTCGACATCGCCAAGGATGCGGTGCCGCTCGAGGAACTGTTCGAGATCGACCGCTATGCGCTCTCGCGCGCGGCGCAGTTCCAGGCCGAGATCCTTGCGCACTACAAGGTGTACGAGTTCCATCCGGTGGTGGCCAAGCTGCAGATCTACTGCTCGGAAGACCTGGGCGGCTTCTACCTCGACATCCTGAAGGACCGGCTCTACACGACCGCGCCGGGCTCGCTGGCGCGCCGCAGTGCGCAGACGGCGCTCTGGCACATCTCGCAGGCAATGCTGCGCTGGATGGCGCCGTTCCTGAGCTTCACGGCCGAAGAGGCATGGAAGTTCGTGAGCACGGGCAAGCCGGGCGAGTCGATCTTTGCGCAGACCTACAGCCAGTTCGCCGCGCCCGACGAAGCACTGCTTGCGAAGTGGGGCCGCATCCGCGAGATCCGCGACGTGGTCAACAAGGACATCGAAGCCGTGCGCGCCGAAGGCAAGGTCGGCTCGTCGCTGCAGGCCAAGCTGCAGCTCAGCGCACCGGCCGACGACTTCGCGCTGCTGGAGTCGCTGGGCAACGACCTGAAGTTCGTCTTCATCACTTCGGCGATCGAACTGGCGGCGGGCGAAGCGCTGTCTTCGGTGGTGACGCCGAGCACGGCGCAGAAGTGCGATCGCTGCTGGCACTACCGCGACGACGTGGGCCACGACCCGGCGCATCCGACGATCTGCGGCCGTTGCACGAGCAACCTGTTCGGTGCCGGCGAGCCGCGGAGCTTTGCCTGATGGCGGCGGCACGCACCATGTCGGCATCGCGCTCGCGCAGCGGCAGCATCTGGCCATGGCTCGGGCTGGCGGCGATCATCCTGATCATCGACCAGTTCACCAAGACGCTGATCCTGGGCTACTACAAGCTGGGCGACGCAACCTACGTGACGAGCTTCTTCAACGTGGTTCGCGCGCACAACACGGGCGCCGCGTTCTCGTTCCTGGCCGACCACTCAGGCTGGCAGCGCTGGTTCTTCACGGCCATTGGCGTGGCGGCCGCGGTGTTCATCGTCTGGATGCTGAAGTCGCACGCGGGGCAGAAGCTGTTTTCGTTCTCGATGGCCTGCATCCTGGGCGGGGCGATCGGCAATGTGATCGACCGGATGATGCACGGCTACGTGGTGGACTTCCTGAGCTTCCACGTGGGCAACTGGTACTTCCCGGCGTTCAATGCGGCGGACAGCGCGATCACGCTGGGGGCGATCTGCCTGGTGCTGGATGAGATACGGCGGGTTCGGCGGGGGAAGTAGGGCTTCTTAGCGGCTTTGGGGAGACGCGCCCGGCATGCGGCGCGGCGCGGTCGGCCCCACTATGCCGGCCCTTCGGGCTGCCCTGCGGTGCTCGCGTTTCGCGGGGTCTCGCAGAACTCGCCTTCGGCTCAGACAGCTGCGAGCCCTGATCCGCGAAACGCTGCGCTCCTCGGCGGCACAGAGGGGCCGACCGCACCGCACCGCCTGCCGGGCGCTTGCCGTCGCTTGGATGCCGCTGCCCTCACCCCGGCCCTCTCCCGGAGGGAGAGGGAGCAAGACCGGGCTCGCACGCGCGCGAGGGTTTTTCCCCACTTCATCGGCTGTCACGGCGGGGTCATACTGCCGCGGTGAAATGTAATCGATTACATGACACCGCACGAATGAGCATCCAAGCCGTTGCAGCCAAAGCCGGGGTTTCCGTGGCCACCGTGTCGCGAGCCTTCAATTTCCCCGACAAGGTGACCCGATCCACGCGGGAGCTGGTGGAGCGCGTCGCGCGTGAACTCGACTATGTGCCGAACGCCAGCGCGCGCACCTTGCGCACCCAGCGCAGCCGTGCGCTGGGCGTGGTGCTGCCGACGCTCTTGAATCCGACCTTTGCCGAATGCCTGCAGGGCATCGCACGCGCGGCCATCGCCGGCGGCTACGCGATCATTCCCATCACCACCGGCTACCAGCTCGACGAGGAAGAGCGCGCGGTCCACCTGCTTCTGGCCGGCAATGTCGACGGGCTGATCCTCGTGGTCTCCAATCCTTCCACGTCGGCCGCGCTGGCCCGGCTGCGCAGCACCGGCACGCCCTACGTGCTGGCCTACAACAGGCACCCCGAGCATCCCTGCGTGACCGTCGATGGCGAAGCGGCCGTGGCCGATGCGGTGGCGCGGCTGGTGCTGCATGGGCATCGCCGCATCGCGATGGTCAGCGGCACGCTCGCCGCGTCCGACCGCGCGCAGCAGCGCTACCGCGGCTACCGCAAGGGCATGAGCGATGCCGGGCTCAAGGCACCGCCGCTGATCGAGGTGCCGTTTGTCGAAAGCGCGGTCGATGCGCTCGCCGGCGTGCTGCAGGCGCCCGGCCGGCCCACTGCGCTGGTCTGCTCGAACGACCTGCTCGCCATCCGCAGCATCCGCGCCGCGCACCTGGGCGGCCTTGCCGTGCCGGACGACCTCAGCGTCATCGGCTTCGATGGCATCGCGCTCGGCGAAGACCTGACGCCGGCGCTCACCACCATCGCGCAGCCCAACGACGACATCGGCCGCCGCAGCGTCGAGCTGCTGATCCAGGCGATGGCCGGCGGCACCGCGCTGCAGGCCGATGCGAGCCTGCTGCTGCCGTACTTCTTCCGCGACGGCGAATCGTGCGCGGCCGCGCGCGACAACGCCAACGACTGATCGATCACCTCACCTCCGTCTCCACATATCCATCCAAGGAGTTCTTTCATGTCCCTCCGTATTTCCCGCATGGCTCGCCTCGGCCTGATCGCCGCCGCGCTCGTTGCCGCTGGCAGCACCATGGCCCAGACTGCCATTTGCTACAACTGCCCCACCGAGTGGGCCGACTGGGGCACGCAGCTCAAGGCCATCAAGGCCAAGACCGGCATCACCGTGCCGGCCGACAACAAGAACTCGGGCCAGTCGCTCGCGCAGCTGGTGGCCGAGAAAGCGAGCCCCGTGGCCGACGTCACCTACCTGGGCGTGACCTTCGCGGTGCAGGCGCAGAAGGAAGGCGTGGTCGAACCCTACAAGCCGGCCGCGTGGAAAGACATTCCCGACGGCCTGAAGGACCCGGCGGGCAACTGGTTCACCATCCACTCGGGCACGCTCGGCTTCATGGTCAACGTCGATGCGCTCAAGGGCAAGCCGATTCCGAAGTCGTGGGCCGACCTGCTCAAGCCCGAATACAAGGGCCTGATCGGTTACCTCGATCCGGCCTCGGCCTTCGTGGGCTATGTCGGCGCGGTGGCGGTGAACGAGGCGCGCGGCGGCACGCTCGACAACTTCGCGCCGGCCATCGACTATTTCAAGGCGCTGCAGAAGAACGAGCCCATCGTGCCCAAGCAGACTTCCTACGCGCGCGTGCTGTCGGGCGAGATCGCGATCCTGCTGGACTACGACTTCAATGCCTACCGCGCCAAGTACAAGGACAAGGCCAACGTCGCCTTCGTCATCCCGAGCGAAGGCACGCTGGCCGTGCCCTACGTGATGAGCCTGGTCGCCAGGGCGCCGCATGCGGCCGAGGGCAAGAAGGTGCTCGACTTCGTGCTGTCCGACGAGGGCCAGGCGATCTGGGCCAAGGCCTACCTGCGGCCGGTGCGCGCGAGCGCAATGCCCAAGGACATCGAGGCGCAGTTCCTGCCTGCTACCGAATACGCCCGCGCGAAGAGCGTCGACTACGCCCGCATGGCCGAGGCGCAGCGTGCGTTCTCCGATCGGTATCTCAAGGAAGTGCGCTGAGTTTTGTCCCGGATGCGTTCAGGGCGCGCTCCCGCCGACGGGGTACCTTGCTCCGCGAATGTCCTCCGGCCTGCGGCCTCCCCCTTGATTTCGCTGCGCAAGGCACCCCATCAGCGGGTGCGTTGGACAGAGCAGTCGTTGATCAGCGGTACACCCAGAGCGTGCCCTGGTGCACAGGCCATCGGGTGCTCCCCGCAGCGAAATAAAGGAGGAGCCGAAGGCGGGGGACATTCGCGGAGGGGAGTACCCGGTGGCCTGTGCACACGCCCCGAACAAAACAGCGACAAGAACACAAGCGCGTAATGAAAAACTGAGATGAAGCAACCCAACGCCTGGAACCCCCGCTGGCGCCTGCTGGCCTGCGCAGCCCCCGCCGCCGTTTTCTTCGCGGCCTTCTGGCTGCTGCCGGTGGTGCGCCTGCTCACGCTGCCGGCGAGCAAAGGCTGGTCCACCTACTTCGCAGTGCTCACCGACTCGCGCTACCTGCAGAGCATGGCCAACACCGTCGCACTGTCGGTGGCCGTGACACTGGCAACCCTGGTGCTCGGCGCCGCCGTCGGCATCTACCTTGCGCGCCATGCCTTCGCGGGCAAGCGCATGCTGCTGTCGCTGCTCACGCTGCCGCTGTCCTTTCCGGGCGTGATCATTGGTTTCTTCGTGATCCTGCTCGGCGGGCGCCAAGGGCTGGTGGCCGACATCGGCGACAGCCTGTTCGGCCAGCGCATCACCTTCGCCTACGGCCTGCTCGGGCTGTTTCTCGCGTACCTCTACTTCTCGCTGCCGCGCGCCATTGCCACCTATGCCGCCGCGGCCGAGGCCATGAACATGCAGCTCGAAGAAGCCGCGCGCTCGCTCGGCGCCTCGCGGCTGCGCGTGGCGCGCGACGTGTGGCTGCCCGAACTCGCGCCCACCACGCTCGCATGCGGCGCGATCCTGTTCGCCACCTCGATGGGCGCCTTCGGCACCGCGTTCACGCTGGCCAGCAAGTTCGAGGTGATCCCCATCACCATCTACAACGAGTTCACCAACTACGCCAACTTCGCGCTCGCCGCATCGCTGTCGATCGCGCTGGGCCTCGTGACCTGGCTGGTGCTGTTCGCCGCGCGGCGCTTCGGGGCCAACCCGGTCGCGCGCTGAATCATCAAGGAACTCCCTCATGCGAAAGAACACGCAACCCCGGGCGCCCTTCCTGCTGGCCATCACCGTGCTCGTGAGCCTCTTCATGATCGCGCCGATGCTGCTGTCGGTGATGGCGGGCCTGGTCAACAACTACAGCGCGGGCCTGAAGAGCGGCCTCACGCTGCGCTGGCTCGGCGAGGTATGGGACAACTACGGCGGCACCGTCGGCTGGTCGCTCGCGCTGGCGCTGGCCTGCGTGGTGGGCACCGTGCTGCTGGGCGTGCCCTGCGCCTATGCGCTGGCGCGCAGCCGCTCGCGCGCGGCGCACATCTTCGAGGAGCTGCTCACGCTGCCGGTGGCGGTGCCGGGGCTGGCCACGGCGCTGGCGCTGATCCTTGCCTACGGGCAGCTCACGGCCTTCCGCCAGAGCTTCGCCTTCATCCTGGTGGGCCACATGGTGTTCACGCTGCCGTTCATGGTGCGCACCGTGAGCTCGGCCTTCCAGCGCGACGACCTGCTCGCGCTCGAAGAGGCGGCCCGCTCGCTGGGCGCGAACTTCCGCCAGCGCTTCATGGGCATCCTCGTGCCCGCGGTGTTCCCCGCCATCGTGGCCGGCAGCCTGATGGTGTTCACGCTCTCGGTGGGCGAGTTCAACCTCACGTGGATGCTGCACACGCCGCTCACGCGCACCCTGCCCGTGGGCCTGGCCGACAGCTATGCCTCGATGCGCATCGAGATCGGATCGGCCTACACGCTGGTCTTCTTCGCCGTGATCCTTCCGGTGCTGTGGGGCCTTCAATATCTTGCCAACCTGATGCAGAAACGCCATGGAACTTGAACGCATTCCCATCGACATCGCGAACTGCGCGAAAACCTACGCCGACGGCACGCGCGGCCTGCTGCCCACCCACCTGCACGTGGAGGCCGGCGAGGTGCTGGCGCTGCTCGGGCCCTCGGGCTGCGGCAAGACCACGCTGCTGCGGTTGATCGCGGGGCTCGAAGCGCCCGACGCAGGCAGCCGCATCGTGTTCGGCGGGCAGGACGTCACCGAGCGGCCGGTGGAGCATCGCGGCGTGGGCATGGTGTTCCAGAGCTATGCGCTGTTTCCGCAGATGACGGTGGCGGCCAACATCGGCTATGGGCTGCGCATCCGCGGCGTGGCGCCGGAAGAGGAAAGGCGCGCGGTGGGCGAGCTGGTCGACCTGACGCGCCTGGGCGGCCTGGAGAACAAGCGCCCCGCCGAGCTCTCGGGCGGCCAGCGGCAGCGCGTGGCGCTGGCGCGTGCCGTGGCCGTGCGCCCGCGCGTGCTGCTGCTCGACGAGCCGCTGGCCGCGCTCGATGCCAAGCTCAAGGAGTCGCTGCGCGACGAGCTTGCCGAACTGCTGCGCCGGCTGCACATCACGGCCATCCACGTGACGCACGACCAGCAGGAGGCGCTGGCCATTGCCGACCGCCTGGCGGTGATGAGCGCCGGGCGCATCGTGCAGATCGGCCGCGGCGAGGAGCTGTACCGCGCGCCGGCACATCCCTTCGTTGCCGAATTCCTGGGCCGCGTCAACCGCCTCGCGCGCGAAGCCGACGCCATTGCGCAAGGCGTTGTCCGACTCGGCGGAAGCACCCTGCCTTGCCCACCCGCCTGGCGCAGCCATGCGATGCTGCTGGTGCGGCCCGAAGACGTCGAAGTGAGCGCGCCCCGGCCCGACTGGGGCACCGCCACGGTCGAGCGCCGCACCTTTCTCGGCGACCGCGTGCAGCTGCAGTTGCGCGTGCAGGACCAGCCCCTGCTCGTGGCCGACGTGGGCCGCGACACACCCTTCGGTCCCGGCGATCCGGTGGGCCTGCGCATCCAGCCCGACCGCCTGATGACCTCGCAGGAGACCATCGCATGACGACGACAACGACACAAGACACCACCTTCCTGGTCCAGCTGACCGACCTGCACATCCGCGAGCCGGGACGCCTGGCCTATGGCCGCATCGACACCGCGCCCTACCTGGAGCGCGCGGTGCAATCGGTGCTTCGGCTGCCGCAGCAGCCCGACGCCGTCGTGATCACGGGCGACCTCAGCGACTTCGGCCGCGCGGCCGAATACGAGCACCTGGCGCGCCTGCTGGCGCCGCTCGCGATGCCGGTCTACCTGATGCCCGGCAACCATGACGAGCGCGGCCAGCTGCGCCGCAGCTTTCCCGGCCATGCCTACCTGGCGGCGGGCGTCGGCTCGGCCGGCTTCGTGCAGTATTCGGTGCGCGTCGGCGCGCTGCGCCTGCTCACGCTGGACACCTGCGTGCCGGGCGCGAGCCACGGCGAACTCTGCAGCGAGCGCCTGGCCTGGCTCGAGGAACAGCTCGATGCCTGCCGCGGCGAGCCAGTGGTGATCGCCATGCACCACCCGCCTTTCCGCACGCTGATCGGCCACATGGACGAGATCGGCCTGCTGCAGGGCGCCGAGGCGCTCGAGGCGCTGGTCGCGCGGCACCGCAACGTGGAGCGCGTGATCTGCGGCCACCTGCACCGCGCGATCGACGTGCGCTTTGGCGGCAGCATTGCATCGACTTCGCCGGCGCCGGCGCACCAGGTCTGCCTGGACCTGTCGCCCGATGCGGCCTCGGCCTGGACGCTGGAGCCCCCGGGCTTCAAGATTCACGCCTGGTCGGCCCGGGACGGCCGGCTCGTGACCCATCTGGCAGCTTCGGGCACTTTCGAAGGCCCTTTTCCCTTCCATGACAACGGAGCGTTGATCGACTGAGGCCATTCATGTGGAAAATGGGGCCGCAAACGAACAAAAACGAAAAGGATAGAAACCGGCATCCATGAAGCACCTCCTGAACCTGCTCGCCGCCGTTGCCCTGCTGGTGTGGGGCACGCACCTCGTGCGCACGGGCGTGCTGCGCGTGTTCGGCGCCAACCTGCGCAAGATCCTGGTGCAGAGCATGCGCAACCGCTTCACGGCCGCGCTGTCGGGCATCGGCGTCACGGCCCTGGTGCAGTCGAGCACCGCCACCTCGCTGATGACCTCCTCCTTCGTGGGGCAGGGCCTGGTCACGCTGCCGGCGGCGCTGGCGGTGATGCGCGGGGCCGACGTGGGCACGGCGCTCATCTCGGTGCTGTTCTCGGCCGATCTCTCGTGGCTGTCGCCGATGTTCATCTTCGTGGGGGTGGTGTTGTTCATCACCCGCTCGGCCAGCGTGGCGGGCCGCGTGGGGCGGGTGCTGATCGGCCTGGGGCTGATGCTGCTGGCGCTGCAGCTGGTGGTGGAAGCGACCGAGCCCCTCTTTTCGGCGCCGGCCGTGCGCGTGCTGCTGGCCTCGCTCAACAGCGATGTGCTGCTCGAGATCACCATCGGCGCGGCGCTGGCGATCGTGGCCTATTCGAGCCTGGCGGTGGTGCTGCTGGTGGCGGCCATGGCCAGTTCCAACGTGGTGCCGCTGGACGTCGCGCTCGGGCTGGTGCTGGGCGCCAACCTCGGCAGCGGCCTGCTGGCGGTGCTGACCACGGCCAAGTCCGCGGTGCCGGTGCGGCAGGTCACGGTGGGCAACCTGCTGTTCAAGGGGCTGGGCGTGGCCATCGTCGCGCCTTTCGTCGGGCTCTGGCTGCGCTACGTGCAGCCGCACGTGCCGAACGCGACGCACGGCGTGGTGCTGTTCCACCTGGCGTTCAACGTGCTCATCAGCCTGGGCTTCATCGGGCTCACGCAGTGGGTTGCCGCGCTGGTCACGAAGATGCTGCCGGTGCCTCCGCTGCCGGCCACCTCCACGCGGCCGCATCACCTCGACCCGTCGGCGCTGTCGACGCCCTCGCTCGCCATTTCCAACGCGGCGCGCGAGGCGCTGCACCAGGCCGACGTGGTGGAGACCATGCTCATCGGCACGCTCGACGTGATCCGCCACAACGACCTGCGCCTGGCGCAGGAGCTGCGGCAGCTCGACGACACGGTGGACGAGCTCTACTCGGCCATCAAGTACTACATGACGCGCATCTCGCGCGAGGCGCTGGGCGAGGAAGAAAGCCGGCGCTGGACCGACATCATCAGCTTCACCATCAACATGGAGCAGATCGGCGACATCATCGAGCGCGTGATCATCGACATCGAGGACAAGAAGATCAAGCCGCAGCGCAATTTCTCCGAAGCGGGCATGGCGGAAATCGTCGAGCTGCACGGACGGCTGGTCGCCAACCTGCGGCTGAGCATGAGCGTCTTCCTGAACGGCAACGTGCGCGACGCGCAGCGGCTGCTCGAGGAGAAGGCGCGCTTCCGCGACCTCGAGCGGGCCTATGCCACCACGCACCTCGACCGGCTCTCCGACCGCACCACGCTGAGCATGGAGACCAGCTCGCTGCACATCGACCTGATCAGCGACCTGAAGCGGATCAACTCGCACATCTGCTCCATTGCCTATCCGATCCTCGAATCGGCGGGCGCGCTGGCGCCGAGCCGGCTGCGCGAATCGCGGCTCGGCAAGATCGAGGGCTGATCTCGCGCTGGCGCGGTCAGTGCGCCGCAGGGAATGGCGGGGCCGCGAACTGCTCCATGCGCCGGCGCAGGCAAAAGTCGACCAGGTCGTCGAGCTCGGTGGCCTTGTCGAACACCGCGTCGGCGCCCAGCTGCGCGCACTTGCGCCGCATCTGCGGCGTCAGGTGGTTGCTGAGCAC
Source organism: Variovorax sp. V116 (assembly GCF_041154435.1). Classification (NCBI taxonomy): domain Bacteria; kingdom Pseudomonadati; phylum Pseudomonadota; class Betaproteobacteria; order Burkholderiales; family Comamonadaceae; genus Variovorax; species Variovorax sp. V116. Next base: position 1,396,653 of record NZ_AP028661.1, on the reverse strand, counting down.
CACCATCTTCTGGTTCGGATCGCGGTTGCGGCAGGCCTCGAGCACGCCGAAGCCGGTGCCGTCCTTGAGGAACAGGTCGACGATGGCCAGGTCCCATTGCGACAGGTTGCCCGCGAGCCAGCGCGCGCCCTCGTTCTCGGTTTCGGCCTGGCCCACCGGATCGACCCGCGCCACCTCGCGCAGCGTGCCGGCCAGGTTCTCGCGGATGGCGGGGTTGTCCTCGACGATGAAGGTTCTGACGGTGTCCATGGCGCGGGCCTTCGCTGGCTTTGCTGAAGGCTACAAAGTGCGCCTTGCACAAGACGCAGGCATGACACCCCACCGCGGGTAGGACGGCGGCTGGCCCGGCCTCAGAGCGTGAGGATGGTGCAGCCGGTGGTCTTGCGCGCTTCCAGGTCGCGATGCGCCTGCTGCACGTCGACCAGTGCATAGCGCTGGTCGATCGGGATCTTCACCGCGCCGCTCTGCACCACGGCGAACAGGTCGTCGGCCATGGCCTGCGTGCTCTCGCGCGTGGCGATGTGCGTGAACAGCGTCGGTCGCGTCACGTAGAGCGAGCCCTTGGACGCCAGCGTGCCCAGGCTGATCGGCGGTACCGGGCCCGAGCCGTTGCCGAACACAGCCAGCAGGCCGAACGGGCGCAGGCAGTCGATGGAGCCTTCCCAGGTGTCCTTGCCGACCGAGTCGTACACCACCTTCACGCCCTTACCGCCGGTGATCTCCTTCACGCGGGCCGCGAAGTTCTCGGTGCTGTAGTTGATGGCATGCGCCGCGCCGTGTTCGAGCGCGAGCTTGCACTTGGCGTCGCTGCCGGCCGTGCCAATCAGCTGCAGGCCGAGCGCCTTGGCCCACTGGCAGGCGATCAGGCCGACGCCGCCGGCCGCCGCATGGAACAGGATGAAGTCGCCGGGCTGCAGGCCTTCGGCCGGCAGCGTCTTCTTCAGCAGGTATTGCGTCGTGAGGCCCTTGAGCATCATGGCCGCGCCGGTCTCGAAGGAGATCGCATCGGGCAGCTTGCAGACATTCTTGGCCGGCATCACGCGCAGCTCGCTGTAGGCACCGGGCGGCTGGCTCGCATAGGCGGCGCGATCGCCGGCCTTCAGGTGCGCCACGCCTTCGCCCACGGCCTCGACCACACCCGAGGCTTCCATGCCCAGCTGCAGCGGCATCTGGAACGGATAGAGCCCGCTGCGCTGGTAGGTGTCGATGAAGTTCAGGCCCACGGCCTTGTGGCGGATGCGGATCTCGCCGGGGCCGGGCTCGCCCACCTCGACGTCGACGATCTTCAGTTCCTCGGGGCCGCCATGGCGGTCGATACGGACGGCTTTGCTCATCATCTTTGCAGTCTCCAGTCGCACAGAAAAGAAGAGGCGCATGGTGCCACGTTTGGCCTTCGCGCGACGGGGGCGGGGAATGCCCGGTAGAGTCGGCGGCCATGCAGATCCAGCAGCGCCTCACGCCTTCCACCGTCTTCCTGCTCACCGTGCCGCCGCTGCTGTGGGCGAGCAATGCGGTGGTCGGCCGCCTGGTGCGCGACCTGGTGTCGCCGCTCACGCTGAACTTCGTGCGCTGGGTCATCGCGTTCGTGCTGCTGCTGCCGCTCGCATGGCCGGTGCTGCGCCGCGGCAGCCCGATGTGGGCGCACTGGAAGCGCTATTCGGTGCTGGGGCTGCTGGGCATCGGCAGCTACAACGCATTCCAGTACCTGGCGCTGCAGACCTCCGCGCCGATCAACGTCACGCTGGTGGGCTCCAGCCTGCCGCTGTGGATGCTGGCGGTGGGCGGCATTTTCTTCGGCGCGCGTGTCGGCGGGCGCGAGATCGGCGGCTCGCTGCTCTCGATGCTGGGCGTGCTGCTGGTGCTGAGCCGGGGCGAATGGCGGCAGCTGCTCGCGCTGCGGCTGGTGCCGGGCGATCTCTACATGATCCTGGGCACCATCGCCTGGGCGTTCTACAGCTGGTTCCTGGTGCGCACGCGGGAGCCGCAGGACGTGCGGCAGGACTGGGCCGCGTTCCTGATGGCACAGCTGGTGTTCGGCCTCGCATGGTCGGGCCTGTTCGCGGCCGGGGAATGGACGCTGGCCGATGCGCGCATGGAGCTCGGATGGCCGCTGCTGGCGGCGCTGGCCTTCATCGGCATCGGCCCGGCCGTGGTGGCCTACCGCTGCTGGGGCAGCGGCGTGCAGCATGCGGGGCCGCAGGCCGCGAGCTTCTTCATGAACCTCACGCCGCTGTTCGCCGCGCTGCTGTCCGCGGCCTTCCTGCGCGAGCCGCCGCACTGGTACCACGGCGCGGCCTTTGCGCTGATCGTGGGCGGCATCGTGATCTCGTCACGGCGCCCATAGCCGCGCGCGGCACGAAGCGCGCGCAGCCTGGGGGCGAGCTCAGTACGTGCCGGGGTAGGCGCCGCCGTCGGCCAACACGTTCTGTCCCGTCATGTAGCCGGCCTGCATGCTGCAGAGGAAGGCGCAGATCGCGCCGAACTCGGCGGGCGTGCCGAAGCGCCTGGCCGGAATGTTCTTCTTGCGGGCTTCCCACACGGTGTCGAAGTCTTGTCCCGACTTCTGCGCTGCGCCGGCCATCGTGCCCTTCAGGCGGTCGGTGTCGAAGGAACCGGGCAGCAGGTTGTTGATGGTCACGCCCTGCGCGGCGATGGGCGTGCGCGCCACGCCGGCCACGAAGCCCGTGAGGCCGCTGCGCGCACCGTTGGAGAGGCCGAGGATGTCGATGGGCGACTTCACCGAGCTCGAGGTGATGTTGACGATGCGCCCGAAGCCGCGCTTGGCCATGCCGTCGACCGTGGCCTTGATGAGCTCGATCGGCGTCAGCATGTTGGCGTCGACGGCCTTGATCCATGCCTCGCGGTCCCAGTTGCGGAAATCGCCCGGAGGCGGGCCGCCGGCGTTGGTGACGACGATGTCGAAGTCGTGGCCGAGCGCGAACACCGCCGCGCGGCCGGCCTCGGTCGTGATGTCGGCGGCCACGTGCTTGACGAAAGGCGCCGGCGAGCCGGCTGCCGCTGCGGCCAGCTTCGCAGCCGCCGCTTCGAGCACCTCGGCGCCGCGCGCCACGATCACCACGTTCACGCCCTCGCGCACCAGCGCCTCGGCGCAGCCGTAGCCCAGTCCCTTGCTCGCGCCGCACACCAGCGCGGTCTTGCCTGCAATGCCCAAATCCATGTTGTTGCTCCTTGACTGCAGGAGCGCTAGCGCCCCGTGCGTGTGAAAACGAAGATGCCCGCAATCACGAGCACCGTGCCGGCCGCGATCCACGCGGTGAACGGCTCGCCGAGTATGACCACGCCCATGAGGATGGTCGACAGCGGCCCGATCATGCCGGTTTGCGCGGCCATGGCCGGGCCGATGCGCTCGATGGCCATCATGACCATGAGGACAGGCACCGCCGTGCACAGCGTGGCGTTGAGCACCGACAGCCAGATGACCTCGGGCGCCACCTGCATTGCGGCGCTCATCGGCCGCGTCAGCACGAACTGCAGGATGCACAGCAGGCAGGCCACGGTGGTGGCCAGCCCCACGAGCCGCAGCGAGCCCAGGCGCTTGACGAATTCGCCGCTGTAGACAAGGTAGGCCGCATAGCTCACGGCGCTCAGGAACACGAGGAAGGTGCCCCAGGCCGCCGCGCCGCCGCCCTTGCCGCCGCCGCCGATCCAGAGCTCGTGCCCGAACACGAGCAGCACGCCGGCATAGCTCACGATCATGCCGAGCACCTGCGGCCGCGTGGCGCGCCGCCGGTACAGGAGCCAGCCGAACAGCAGCACCAGCGTGGGGTTGAGATAGAGAATGAGCCGCTCGAAGCTGGCCGAGATGTAGGCGAGCCCGGCAAAGTCGAGAAAGCTCGCCAGGTAGTAGCCCGAGAAGCCGAGCCCGGCCACGCCGAACCAGTCGCGCAAGGTGAGCGCGGGCTTGCCGCGGCCGGCCCACCACGCCATCAGTGCGAACAGCGGCAGCGCGAACAGCATGCGCAGCATGATCAGCGTGATCGCATCCACGCCGTAGCGGTAGGCCAGCTTGACGATGATGGCCTTGCCGCTGAACGCGACCGCGCCGAGCGAGGCGAGGATGAGGCCGGGCGCAAGGCTCCTTGCGCCGCTGGCTGAAGAAGAGGGAATGCCGGTCTGTACGGCGGACTTGGTCATTCCCCGATCATCGCGTAGCCGTCAAAAGCCCGCCGCCAGGCCATCGCGGCGCGGATCGCTGGCGGCCACGTAGCCTTCGACCGACGGATCGCCCGCGCGCCAGATGAACTGGCCGGCGCCGAAGTCCTGGTAGGAGTCGTCGATCACGTCCAGGTGGTGGCCAAGCTCGCGCAGGCCCTGCACCGTGGCCGGGTTCATTGCGGCCTCGACGTTGATCTCGAGCCCCGCGTTGAAGCGCCAGCGCGGCGCATCGCAGGCGGCCTGCGGGTTCTGCTTGTAGTCGAGCATGCGCACCAGCGTCTGCATGTGGCCTTGCGGCTGCATGTTGCCGCCCATCACGCCGAAGCTCATCACCGGCTGGCCGTCCTTGGTGAGGAAGGCCGGGATGATGGTGTGGAACGGCCGCTTGCCCGGCGCCACGACGTTCGGGCTCTCGGCCTTGAGGCTGAAGCCGTGGCCGCGGTTCTGCAGGCTGATGCCGAACTCGGGCTCCACGCAGCCCGAGCCGAAGCCCATGTAGTTGCTCTGGATGAAGCTCACCATCATGCCGCTCTCGTCGGCCGCCGTGAGGTAGATGGTGCCGCCCTTGACGGGGTTGCCGGCCTTGAAGTCCTGTGCCTTTTTCACGTCGATGAGTCTCGCACGCGATGCGAGGTAGGAGTCATCGAGCATTTGCGCGGGTGTCACCGTCATCGACGATGGCTCCGACACATAGCGGTAGACGTCGGCGAAGGCGAGCTTCATCGCCTCGATCTGCAGGTGCTGCGAAGCGACCGAGTCGACCGGCAGCGAGGCGATGTCGAACTTTTCCAAGATGCCGAGCGCGATCAGCGCCGCAATGCCCTGCCCGTTGGGCGGAATCTCGTGCAGCGTGTGGCCGCGGTAGTCGCGCGAGATCGGCTTGACCCATTCGGGCTGGTAGGCCGAGAGGTCGGCCACCGTGAGCGAGCCGCCCTGCTCCTTCGAGAACCTGGCAAGCGCCTCGGCAATCTCGCCGCTGTAGTAGGCCTCGCCCTTGGTGCGGGCAATGGCCTTGAGCGCGCGCGCGGCGGCCGTGAAGCGGAACAGCTCGCCCACTTCGGGTGCGCGGCCCCAGGGCATGAAGGTCTGCGCGAAGCCCGCCACCGATGCCAGCACCGGCGTGGCCGCGGCCCACTTCTGCTGCACCACCGGCGGCACCAGGTAGCCGCGCTCGGCGATGTCGATGGCCGGTGCCAGCAGGTCGGCGAAAGGCAGCTTGCCGAAGCGGTCGGAGAGCGCCACCCAGCCGCGCACCGCGCCCGGCACGGTGACCGAATCGATGCCGCGCATCGGCGGCGTGGCGGCGTCGGCGCCGTACTTGGCCTTGAAGTAGTCGGGCGTCCAGGCCTTGGGCGCGGGGCCCGAGGCGTTGAGGCCGTGCAGTTCCTTGCCGTCCCACAGGATGCAGAAGGCGTCGCTGCCCAGGCCGTTGCTCACGGGCTCGACCAGCGTCATCACGGCCGCGGTGGCAATGGCCGCATCGACGGCATTGCCGCCCTGCTGCAGCATGCGCAGCCCCGCCTGCGAGGCGAGCGGGTGCGAGGTCGACACCACGTTGCGCGCGAAGATCGGAATGCGGGTGGAGAGATAGGGGTTGCCGAAGTCGAAATTCATGGGAATGTGCTCGCTTATTCGTTGGTGATCTTGCGCTCGACCACGATCTTTTTCCACTTGGCGGCATCGGCCGCCACCATTTTGGCGAACTGCTCGGGCGTTCCGGCGGCGGCAGGCTCGATGCCCAGGCGCGACAGTTTTTCCTTCACCTCGGGATCGGCCAGCGCCTCGTTCGCGGCCTTGTTGACGCGCGCCACGATGTCCGCCGGCAGGCCCTTGGGACCGTAGAAGCCGAACCAGGTGTTCGACTCGAAGCCCGGCAGCGTGTCGGCGATCGGCGGCAGTTCAGGCGCGAGCGGGCTGCGCTTGAGCGTGGTGACGCCCAGCGCGCGCAGCCGGCCGTCGCGCACGTGCGGCATGCCGGTGGGAAGCGAATCGAACAGCACGTCGACCTTGCCGCTGATCAGGTCGGGAATGGCCAGCGCCGTGCCCTTGTAGGGAATGTGGGTCACGAACACGCCGGCCTGCGCCTTGAAGAGCTCCGCAGTGAGCTGCACGATGGTGCCGTTGCCGCTGGACGCGTAGTTGAGCTTGCCGGGGTTCTTCTTTGCGTGGTCGATCCATTCGCGCACGGTCTTTGCGGGCGAGTTGACCGGCACCAGCATGATGCTCGGCGCATCGCCCACGTGCGCGATGGGCGTGAAGTCGCGCACCGTGTCATAGGGCAGCTTGCTGGTGATGGCCGGCCCGATGGAGTGGGTGCTGGTGGTGGCCAGCAGCAGCGTGTAGCCGTCGGCCGGCGCCTTCGCGGCCATGTCGGAGCCGATGGCGCCGCCCGCGCCCGGCTTGTTGTCGATGATCAGCGAGGTGCCGAGCTTTTCGCTCATCTTCTGCCCGAGCGTGCGGGCGAAGAGGTCGGTTGCGCCGGCCGCCGGGAACGGCACGATCAGCCGCACCGGCTTGTTCGGATAGCCCTGGGCCACGCTGGCCGTCGATGCAGCCACGCAAAGCGCCGCCGCGGCCGCTTGGAGGAACTGGATTCTTTTCATGGTGCTGATTCTGGCCCGGTGGAGAAAAGCTCGCATGCTATGCAGCCGCCGCACATCAAGCCAGATAATCGAGCTTATTCAACTATGAGCGCTGCTTATGACGAAGAACGCCACGGAGGAAGTCTCGCTGCAGCAGCTGCGGGCGCTGGCGGCGGTCGCCGAATCGGGCAGCTTCACATTGGCAGCGGAAAGCCTGCAGCTGACGCAGCCGGCCATCAGCCACCTGGTCAAGCGCATGGAAGAGCAGCTCGGACAGCCGCTCATCGTGCGCGGCCGCCGTATCCAGTTCACGAGCGCGGGCCAAGTGATGGTCGAGACCGCCGTGCGGGCGCTGCGGATGATCGATGAATCGGTGGGCGCCTGCCGCTCGCAGTCGCAGCTGCGCGAAGGACGCGTGGTGCTGGCCGTGGGCCACCTCACGGCGGGCGCCCTGCTGCCGCCGATGCTCGGCCGCTTCTCGCAGAAGCACCCCACGCTGGCCACCACGCTGCTGGACAGCACCGCGGAGCAGATGATCTCGCGCATCCTCTCGCAGGAGGCCGACCTGGGCTTTGGCTCGGACATCGGCCAGAAGCACTCGGAGCTGGCGACCGAGCCGCTGTTCACCGAGCGCATGGCCCTCTTCGTACGCGACGACCATCCGCTGGCCCAGCGCGTGGTGGTCGATGCCCGGCAGCTCGAGGCGCTGCCCTTCATCCACGTGAACCCCGACGCCAACGTGTGGCGCGCCGTGAGCCGCCAGCTGTCGAGCATGGCGAATGTGTATCCGCGCGTGGTCCACCATGTGTCGATGCTGTCGACAGCCTTCGGCCTGATCCAGGCGGGCGCGGGTGTGGCGCTCCTGCCGCGCTATGTGGAGGTGCTGATGCCCGGCAACCTGCGCGCCGTGGCGGTGACACGCCCGGCGCTCGAATACCCGGTCGTCGCCATCCGCCTGGCCAAGCATCCGCTCAATCCCGCGGCCATGGCTTTTCTCACCATGGCACGACAGCACATGAAACCACCAAGGGCTGCCAGGCCCTGAAAAAGAAAACGGCGCCCGAAGGCGCCGCCGTATTTTTCGTGGAACACCGCGGAACCGGCTATGCCGGGCCGCTGGTGTTGCCCCCTTGAGGGGGGAGTCGAGCTACACGAAGTGAGCGAGGGACGGGGGTGGGCCGTTCAGTCCTCGACGAAGGCTTCTTCGCGCTTCGCCTTGACCGCCGGCAGCAGCACGATCACGAGCAGCAGCAAAGCGGCAAGCAGCAGGCCGAGCGAGATCGGACGCGTGACGAACACGCTCCAGTCGCCGCGCGACAGCAGCAGCGAGCGGCGCAGGTTTTCTTCCATCATCGGTCCGAGGATGAAGCCCAGCAGCAGCGGCGCAGGCTCGCAACCCAGCTTGAAGAAGGTGTAGCCCACGAAGCCGAAGATGCCGACCATCCAGATGTCCCAGGTGTTGTTGTTCGTGGAGTACACGCCGATGGCGCAGAACAGCACGATCGCCGGGAACAGGAACTTGTAGGGCACCGACAGCAGCTTGATCCACATGCCGATCAGCGGCAGGTTCAGGATGATCAGCATCGCGTTGCCCAGCCACATCGAGGCGATCAGGCCCCAGAACAGCTCGGGGTTGCTGGTCATCACCTGCGGGCCGGGCTGGATGTTGTGGATCGTCATTGCGCCCACCATCAGCGCCATCACCGCGTTGGGCGGAATGCCCAGCGTGAGCAGCGGGATGAAGGAGGTCTGCGCACCGGCGTTGTTGGCCGCCTCGGGAGCTGCCACGCCGCGGATGTTGCCCTTGCCGAACGGCACTTCGCCGGGATGCAGCTTGGTCTTCTTCTCGATGGTGTAGGCCGCGAAAGCCGACAGCAGCGCACCGCCGCCGGGCAGGATGCCGAGCGAAGAGCCCAGCGCCGTGCCGCGCAGCACCGCGGGAATCATCCGCTTGAAGTCTTCCTTGGTCGGGAACAGGCCCGAGACCTTGGCGGTGAACACTTCGCGCTCGTCGTCGGGGCGCGAAAGGTTGGCAATGATTTCGCCGTAGCCGAACACACCCATGGCAATGGCCACGAAGCCGATGCCGTCGGTCAGTTCCGGAACGTCGAAGCTGTAGCGCGCCACGCCCGAATTCACGTCGGTGCCGACCAGGCCCAGCAAGAGGCCCAGAACGATCATCGCGATGGCCTTGAGCAGCGAGCCCGAAGCCAGCACCACGGCGCCGATCAGGCCCAGGATCATCAGCGAGAAGTACTCGGCCGGGCCGAACTTGAAGGCCAGCTCGGTCAGCGGCGGCGCAAAGGCCGCCAGGATCAGCGTGCCGACGCAGCCCGCGAAGAACGAGCCCAGGCCCGCCGCGGCCAGCGCCGGACCCGCACGGCCCTTGCGCGCCATCTGGTAGCCGTCGATCACGGTCACCACCGACGAAGATTCGCCCGGCAGGTTCACGAGGATGGCGGTGGTCGAGCCGCCGTACTGCGCGCCGTAGTAGATGCCGGCCAGCATGATCAGCGCCGACACGGGCGGCAGCGCGTAGGTGGCGGGCAGCAGCATCGCGATGGTCGCGACCGGGCCGATGCCCGGCAGCACGCCGATCAGGGTGCCCAGGATGCAGCCGACCAGGCAGTACAGCAGGTTGGTGAAGGTAAAGGCAACGCCAAAACCCATCGAGAGGTGTTCAAACAATTCCATTTGCGCGCTTTCTTCTCAACCGGTGATGAAGGTCGGCCAGACCTGGATCTGCAGCTTCAGCGCCCAGATGAAGGCGACATAGCTGCCGACGGCCAGCACGGTGGCCAGGATCAGCACGCTGGGAAGCTTGAACTCATGGCCCGCCAGGCTCGAGATGATCACGAGCGCGTAGATGGCGATGATCATTCCCATGGCCGGCACGCCGAGGCTCGGCAGGCCGCCCAGCAGGATGCCGAACGCGAGATTGGCGCCCAGGATGAACACGACCTGCTTCCAGGCCCACTTGCCGATCTTTTCGCCGTCGGTGGTTTCGACGGTCAGGCCGCTGAACATGATCCCCAGGCCGATGACGGCCATCAGGATGCCCAGCATCAACGGGAAATAACCCGGCCCCATGCGGGCGCCGCTGCCTACGCTGTAGGTGGTGGCGCCCCATGCGAACGCCACGCCCACGACCGTAAACATCAGACCCGAGAAAAAGTCTTTCTGACTCTTGATTTTCACGAACAGTCTCCTCGAACAAATTTCGATGCGAGATTGTCTGGTCAGCTGGTGGTCAGCTCGATGTGGATTCCACTAACCGAAAGCCTAGGGATAACCCCGGGGGCCCGGCCGCTGCTTCACTCCAGCGGCGGCGTCGCGCTCAGCACTTCCTCGATGGTGGTGACGCCTTCGGCGATGCGCAGCGCCCCGGCCAGGCGCAGCGGGCGCATGCCGTCGATCACGGCCTGGCGGCGCAGCCCGGCCAGGTTGGGCTCCTTGGTGACCTGGGCCTTGAAGTCCTCGCTGATGCTCAGCAGCTCGTACAGGCCCATGCGGCCCATGTAGCCGGTCATGCGGCAGTCGACGCAGCCCACGGGCTTGTAGGCGCGCACCGAACCGGTGATCTGCCAGGGCTTGACGATGGTCTCGAGCTTCTCGCGCGTGACCGTGTCGTCGGGCTGCTTGCAGTTGGGGCACAGCGTGCGCACCAGCCGCTGGGCCAGCACGCCGAGCATCACGGCGTTGATGAGGTAGGAAGGCACGCCGAGTTCCATCAGCCGCGTGATGGCGCTTGGCGCGTCGTTGGTGTGCAGCGTGCTGAACACCAGGTGGCCGGTGAGCGCGGCCTGCACCGCCATCTCGGCCGTGGCAAGGTCGCGGATCTCGCCGACCATGATGATGTCCGGGTCCTGCCGCATCAGCGCGCGCAGGCCTTCGGTAAAACCGAAATCGAGCTGCGGCTGCACCTGCGTCTGGTTGAACGAAGGCTCGATCATCTCGATCGGGTCTTCCACCGTGCTCACGTTGACCTCTTCGGTGGCCACGCGCTTGAGCGTGGAGTACAGCGTGGTGGTCTTGCCCGAGCCCGTGGGCCCGGTCACCAGGATGATGCCATTGGGCCGCGTGACGAGCTGTTCCCAGCGCTGCGCGTCGTGCTGCGCGAAGCCGAGCGCGTCGAGGTCCTTCACCGCGGTGTCGGGGTCGAAGATGCGCATCACCATCTTCTCGCCGAAGGCGGTCGGCAGGGTGGAAAGGCGCATTTCGACTTCGTCGCCGCGCATGTTGCGCGTCTTGATGCGGCCATCGAGCGGGCGGCGCTTCTCGACCACGTCCATGCGGCCCAGCAGCTTGATGCGCGACACCATCGCGTTCATCACGCCCATGGGCATCTGGTAGGCCGGGTGCAGGATGCCGTCGATGCGAAAGCGGATCACGCCCTGCTCGCGCCGCGGCTCCAGGTGGATGTCGCTCGCGCGCTGGTCGAAGGCGTATTGCCAGAGCCAGTCGACCACCTGCACCACGCTCTGGTCGTTGGCGTCGAGCTGCTTGGTGCTCTTGCCCAGCTCCACCAGCTGCTCGAAGCTCGCGCCGCCGGTGTTGCCGCCGGCCTTCTGCGCGGCGCGCACCGACTTGGCGAGCGCAAAGAACTCGGCCGTGTAGCGCTGGATGTCGGTGGGGTTGGCCACCACGCGGCGCACGGTGCGGCGCGACTGGCGTTCCACCTCGGCGATCCAGTCGGTCAGGAAGGGTTCGGCCGTGGCCACCACCACCTCGTTGGGCAGCACCTGCACCGGCAGCACCTTGTGGCGCTCGGCGTAGGCCGCGCTCATGGTGTCGGCGACCTTGCCCACGTCGACCTTGAGCGGATCGATGCGCAGGTAGGCAAGCCCGGCGCGGCCGGAGAGCCACTGCGTGAGCATTTCGAGGTCGAGCGGCTTGCCGTCGCTCTCGCGCGTCATGGCCACGTTGGCCAGCCGCACCAGCGGCGCCTGCCGGCTCTCGGCCTGGGCGCAGCGCGCGATGGTGCGCTTGGCTTCCACCGGAGAAATCACGCCGTCGGCGGCGAGCCATTCGATCAGGCGGCGCAGGTCGAGCGGGCCTTCGTGGCGGGCGGCCAGGGATGCGGGGGCGGAAACAGCGCTCATGGGCCGGACGGTCGGGTGAGGGTGGGATTCAGCGGTTTGAACACGCGCAGCCATTTGGGCGCGGGCAGGGCCCATCGAGTCTGGATCGTTTGGGCGCGCTCGGCAAGGGCTTCGCGCTTGGGCCGGCTGGGTGCGCGCTGCGCCAGCACCACCGTGTTGCCTTCGCGCGTCGGCTTGAAGGCCCAGACCGCATCGGCGCCGAATGCACCGGCGATTTTCTCGAGGCTGCGCTCGTAGCTCGACGAGCGGCCGAAGAGATTGACCGTCATGCAGCCGTCCTCGGTGAGCAGCGCGCGGCAGTCGGCGTAGAAGTCTTCGCTGTCGAGCACCGGCGCGGCGGCTTCATGGTCGTAGAGGTCGACCTGCAGCGCATCGACCGTGCCCTGCCATTCGGGCTTGCGGATCTCCTGCGCGGCATCGGCAATGACCACGCGCAGCTTCGGGTCGTCGGCCGGCAGCTTGAACCAGCCGCGGCAGGCCGACACCACCTGCGGATTCAGTTCCACCGCGGTGGTGCGCATGCGCAGCGTCTTGCGGCAGAACTTGGTGAGCGTGGCCGCGCCGAGGCCCAGCTGCATGGCATGGCGGCTGGCCACGCTCTTGGGGTCGGCGAACAGCAGCCAGGCCATCATGCGCTGCACGTATTCGAGCTCGATCTCGAACGGCGCGTCGAGCTTCATCGAGCCCTGGACCCATTCGGTGCCCAGGTGCAGGTAGCGGATGTCGCCCCAATCGGAAAAGTTGACTTCGGGGAGAACGGGAGTTTTGCTCGTGGCCATCAAAGAAGGTGGTGGGCGTCGAAGACCTTGCGCCAGGCTTCGAGCTTGCGCTCGAAGCTCCACGACGCGTTGGCGGGGCTGGTGGAAGGCAGCTGGTAGACCGGCACCCCGAGGGTGCGCGTGTGGCGCGCATGCTTGAAGCTCTCGCCGCCGTTGTGCGCAATGGCCGCGAGCCGGGGCAGGTGCAGGCCCGCGATGTCGTTGGCCACGGGCGCGCGGATGGCGGAGTCGAGGCTGCCCTCGCGCTCGCAGGCCGCGTACACGTCCCACACGCCCAGGCCGCGCTCGAGCAGCCACTTTTTCTTCTCGGGATAGCTGTCTGCGCCCATGGGGAGCGGATGGTGGGGCCAAACGGCTTGCAAGATTTTCCAGAACTGATTTTGCGGATGCGCATAGTACTGCTGCAGTTCGAGCGAGCGCACGCCCGGGAAGCTGCCCAGGATCAGTACGACGGTGGCGGGAGAGACGATGGGGGCCAGGCCCGTGAGCACGGGGCTGCCGGTGTCGGATGCGTTGGGTGGGTTCATGGACAGGCTCTATCTTGGCACTGTCGCCCGCCCATGAAAAAACCCGCCGAAGCGGGTTTTTCTAAAGGCGAATTCCGATTACTTCTTGGCGGCTTCGTTCTCGGCGGTGCCGGGCACCTTCTCGCCGATCGCCTTGCCGGCGCTGCGCATGCCGTCGGCCGTCTTGTGGCCGGCGGTTTCAACGGCGTCGCCGGTCTTGGCAGCCACGCTCTTGGTGGCATTGGTGGCCTTCTTGGTGGTGCGCTTGGTCGCGTTCCAGGCCTTCTTGGTGCCGCGCTCGGTGGCGTTCACGGCCTTCTTGGTCGTGCGCTTGGTGGCATCGACCGCGTCCTTGCCGGCTTCCTTCACCTTCTCGGTGGTGCTGGGCTCCGCGGTGGCTGGCGCCGGCGCTGCGGTGGCCGGAGCGGCGGTGGTCTGGGCCACGGCGGACACGCCGATGGAGGCCAGCGCGAGGGCGAGCACGACAGGCACGGTGCGGATGAAAGATGTGTTCATGCGAAAGCTCCTTTTGGGATGAGATGCTGGAGTGACGAACTTGCCACTGGACAAGAAACGCCGCTTCGAGCACCGAGGATGACAGCAAACCCGCAGGCTTCGTTGCGCCATCGCAAGACGGGATGTCGGCCTACGCGGTGTGCGGCCGGCCTTCCGACAAGGACAGGAGGCCTTCGAGCCGCGGCAGCGCCGCGAGCGCATTGCGGGTGGTGGCTTCGGCCAGTTCATTGATGCCGATGCCGCGCAGCCGCGCCACCACTTCGGCGATGCGCGGCAGCTCGCCTGGCTCGTTGCGGCCCTGCGCTTCGCCGGCCGCGCGCTGCGCCTGGGTGCGGTAGAGCCAATGCGGCTGGATGTCGGGTGCATCGGTTTCCATCACCATCGATTCGAGCGGCAGCGTGGCCGCCAGCCGCCGCAGCTGCAATGCGCGGTCGAAGGTCACGGCGCCGCCGAAGCCCAGCTTCAGGCCGATCCCGATGCAGGACGCGGCCTGCTGCTCGCTGCCGTTGAACGCATGGGCAATGCCCTGCCACGGCCGGCCGGCCGCGGTCTGCCGCAGGTGCTTGAGCACCTTGTCGACCGAGCGGCGCACGTGGATGAGCACCGGCAGATCGTATTTGCGCGCGAGTTGCAACTGAGTGTGAAAGAAGTGCTGTTGCTTGTCGCTGTCCAGCCCTTCCACGAAGTAGTCGAGGCCGATCTCGCCGACCGCAACCAGCCGCGGATCGCCGCGGTGCGCGGCAAGCTCGGCATCGAGTGCCTCCAGGTCGGCCTCCTCTGCATTGCCGGTGCACAGCGGGTGGATGCCCAGCGCATAGGCGTCGCCCTGCACCCGCGCGAGCTCGCGCACGGTCGCAAAGTTGAAGACCGCCACCGCGGGAATGACGCACAGCACCACGCCCCTTTCGGCGGCCCGTGCACGCACGAGCGGCATTTCCGCACCGAATTCGGGCGCATCGAGGTGGCAGTGGGTATCGACAAAAACAGCCATGGCCAGATGATGCCCGAAGGGATGCAAGGCAGAAGAAAGCGTGCTACTGTGACTCCCTACTGACCCGTCATCCCTTGCCGGAGGTGCCCCGATGCGCAGGCCCGCTTTCTACAGCCGTTCGCCCCGCACGCTGCCTCAAGCGGCCGATTCCGCGGCCCAAGAGGCTGCCGTGCCGTCGCCCGAGGGCGCAGCAGGCAATGGCGCGCCACCCCCGCCGCACGCGAAGGCCGGCTGGCAGCCGGGCCGGCGCAGCTTCGCATTCCTGCTGGTGCTGTGCGCCGCGCTGGTTGCAGGCGGCGCCACCTGGTGGCCCCGGCAGGGCAAGGCGCTGACGCAGAAAGACATCGATTCGGCCGTGCTGCGCACGCTGCAGACCCACACGCTGCCCTCGCCCGCCGCAAAGGCCGCCGAGATCGTGCGGCCCTCGGTGGTGCGGGTGGTCGGCTACGGCCCCGAGAAGGCCACGCCCGAGGCCAAGACCCAGAAGCGCGGCCGCAACATGGCCAAGGGCAAGCCGCCCGAAGCCGATGCGCCTCCGGGCGAGGTCGAGCGCGGCGTGGGCACCGGGGTGGTCATCGTCGACAAGGGCGTGATCCTCACCAACCTGCACGTCGTGGCCGGCGCCGAGACCATCAAGGTCACCTTCTCCGACGGACTCGAGGCCGTGGCCACCATCACCGGCGTGCAGCCCGAGAACGACCTCGCGGTGCTGCAGGCCCAGAAGATCCCCGACGACCTGATTCCCGCCGTCATGCGCTCGACCGCAGACCTGCAGCCCGGCGACCAGGTGGCCGCGGTCGGCTTTCCGTTCGGCATCGGCCCCTCGGTGTCGGCCGGCGTGGTGTCGGGCCTGAAGCGCTCGTTCCGCTCGCCCGAAGGCAAGCAGGAACTGGGCAACCTGATCCAGTTCGACGCCGCTGCCAACCCCGGAAACTCGGGCGGCCCGCTGATCAACATGGACGGCGAGGTGCTGGGCATCGTCACCGCCATCCTCAACCCCACGCAGCAGCGCACCTTCATCGGCATCGGCTTTGCGGTGCCCATAGAGAACGCGGCCTCGGCCGCGGGCTCGCCGCCGTTCTAGCCAGGAACATCCCCCGACGCTTTCGATTGTTGTTTACCGAGAGGCCCCGCATGAGCACAGAGAACCCCTTTTCCACCTCTCCCGCCACGGCCGAGCTGATGGAGCAGATCCTCTACGAGGTCAAGCGCGTGGTGGTGGGCCAGGACCGCTTCCTGGAGCGCGTGATGGTGGCCATGCTCGCGGGCGGGCACCTGCTGGTCGAGGGCGTGCCGGGCCTTGCGAAGACGCTCACCATCAAGACGCTGGCCGACACCGTGCGCGGACAGTTCAAGCGCATCCAGTTCACGCCCGACCTCGTGCCGGCCGACCTGGTGGGCACGCGCATCTACAACCAGAAGACCGGCGAGTTCAGCACCTCGCTGGGCCCGGTGTTCGCCAACCTGCTTCTGGCCGACGAAATCAACCGCGCGCCGGCCAAGGTGCAGAGCGCGCTGCTCGAAGTGATGCAGGAGCGCCAGGTCACCATTGCCGGCGAGACGCACAAGGTGCCGCGCCCCTTCCTGGTGATGGCCACGCAGAACCCCATCGAAACCGAGGGTACCTATCCGCTGCCCGAGGCGCAGGTCGACCGCTTCATGATGAAGGTGCTGGTCGACTACCCGAGCGACGAGGAAGAGTTCGTCATCGTCCAGCGCGTGATCGGCTCGCTGGTCGAGGTCAATCCGGTGGCGACCACCGAGCAGCTCGCCACCCTGCAGGCCGAGGCGCGGCGCGTGTACGTCGATCCCTCGCTCATCCAGTACGCGGTCAAGCTGGTGTCGGCCACGCGCACGCCCGACAAGCACGGCCTGAAGGACATGCGCCGCTTCATCACCTTCGGCGCGAGCCCGCGCGCGAGCATCAGCCTGACCGAAGGCGCACGCGCACTCGCGCTGCTGCGCGGCCGCAGCTACGCCCTGCCCGAGGACATGACCGCGCTGGTGCCCGACGTGCTGCGCCACCGCGTGACGCTTTCCTACGAAGGCTTGTCCGAAGGCCTCACACCCGACGGCCTGGTCGAGAAGATCATGAAGGCCGTTCCCGCTCCTCCCAAACCGCTCGAACATGAAAAGCTGGTGGCCTGAAATGACCCACCCCCGTCCCTCGCTCACTTCGTGTAGCTCGACTCCCCCCTCAAGGGGGCAACACCGGCGGCCCGGCAAAGCCGGTTCCGCGGTGTTCCCCGGCTTCCTATGAAAAGCTGGTGGCGTAAGGCCCCTGCGGCCGCGAACGACGAACGGCTCATCGCCGAGGCCGGTGGAACGGAACGCGCGCTGCGCCGGCTCGAATGGACCGTGATCCGCCGCCTCGATGGCCTGCTGCAGGGCGACTACCGCACGCTGATGCGCGGCACCGGGCTCGACCTGGCCGACCTGCGCGAATACCAGCACCACGACGACGTGCGCCACATCGACTGGAACGTCACCGCCCGCCTGCAGACGCCGCATGTGCGCGTCTTCACCGAAGACCGCGAGATGGCGGCCTGGTTCGTGCTCGACCTGAGCCGCTCGGTCGACTTCGGCTCCGGCCTCAAGGCCAAGCGCGAAATCTCCGCCGGCTTCGTCGGCGTGCTCGCGCGCCTGCTCACGCGCCACGGCAACCGGGTGGGCGCACTGGTCTACGGCACCGACCTCGAGGCGGTGATTCCGCCGCGCAGCGGCCGCCGCCACGTGCTGCACCTGCTGCATGCGATGGAGCGCCGCGCCGGCAAGGCCGAGGCCGCGCCCGCGCAAAAAGGCATGACGCGCCTGGCCGACCTGCTGAAATCGGCCGCCACGCTGATGCCGCGCCGCTCCACCGTGTTCGTGGTGTCCGACTTCCTGAGCGAGCCCGGCTGGGAACGCCCGCTCGGCCAGCTGGTGCAGCGGCATGAAGTCATTGCCGTGCGCCTGTTCGACCCGCTCGAACTCGAGCTGCCCGACCTCGGCCTGGTGCCGCTGCGCGACGCGGAAACCGGCGAGCAGCTCTGGGTCGACACGCACGACGCCGGC
This sequence comes from Variovorax sp. V116, assembly GCF_041154435.1. Lineage (NCBI taxonomy): Bacteria > Pseudomonadati > Pseudomonadota > Betaproteobacteria > Burkholderiales > Comamonadaceae > Variovorax > Variovorax sp. V116. The sequence goes on along the minus strand of NZ_AP028661.1, from coordinate 1,378,947 downwards.
TTCCGCAAGCGCTTCGCGCGGCTGGCCGCCGAGCGCGAGGCCACGCTGCGCGCCTCGCTATCGAAAGCGGGTGTCGACGCACTGGAGCTTTCGACCAGCGACGACCTGGTGGAAGCCATCGTTCGTTTCGCCGACCTGCGCAAGCGCCGCATGCGCATCGGCCCGGGCAGCATGAAGGCGGTGGCAGCATGACATTTCTCTGGCCTCAATTCCTCTGGTTGCTGGCGGCCCTGCCGCTGCTGGTGTTGCTCTACATCTGGCTGATCCGCCGCAAGAAGAAGCTCGCGATGCGCTATGCGAGCCTGTCGATCGTGCGCGAGGCCATGGGCGCCGGCCAGAGCGTGCGCCGGCACATTCCGCCGTTCCTGTTCCTGCTGGCCATGGCCGCGATGCTGGTGGCCGCCGCGCGCCCGATGGCGGTGGTGATGCTGCCGTCGAACCAGCAGACCATCATCCTGGCGATGGACGTGTCGGGCAGCATGCGCGCGGCCGACGTGCTGCCCAACCGGCTGGTCGCGGCGCAAGAGGCGGCCAAGAGCTTCATCAAGGACCTGCCGCGCCATGTCAAGGTGGGCATCGTGGCCTTCGCGGGCAGCGCGCAGGTGGCGCAGCTGCCCACCACCAACCACGACGACCTGATCACCGCGATCGACAGCTTCCAGCTGCAGCGCGCCACCGCCACGGGCAATGCGATCGTGGTGTCGCTCGCCACCTTGTTCCCCGATGCAGGCATCGACGTCTCGCAATTCAGCGCGCCCAGCCGCCAGCGCGGCACGCCGATCGACCAGGCGGAAAAGCAGGCCAAGGAGTTCACACCGGTGGCGCCGGGCTCCTACACCTCGGCCGCCGTCATCATGCTGACCGACGGCCAGCGCACCACCGGCGTCGATCCGCTCGATGCCGCCAAGGCCGCAGCCGACCGCGGCGTGCGCATCTACACGGTGGGCGTGGGCACGGTCGATGGCGAGACCATCGGCTTCGAGGGCTGGTCGATGCGCGTGCGGCTCGACGAGGAAACGCTCAAGGCCGTGGCCAACAAGACGCAGGCCGAATACTTCTACGCCGGCACCGCCGCCGACCTGAAGAAGGTCTACGAAACGCTGAGCTCGCGGCTCACGGTCGAGAAGAAGGAAACCGAGATCTCGGCGCTCTTTGCGCTGGGCGCAGCCATCCTCACGCTGGCGTCGGCGGGGCTCTCACTGCTCTGGTTCAACCGGATTCTTTGACGGAATCCAGCTGGGGTGCTGGCGGCGACTTCACCGCGCCGATGCCGCCCAGGAACAGGTCGGCCACGATCGGCGCAATGGACGCATGGTCGAGCCGGCCGCCGGGCTTCATCCAGGTGAACATCCAGTTGATCATGCCGAACAGCAGCATGGTCAGCGGCTTGGCGAGGTCGTCGCTCGGCGCGCCCGGCCGCAAGGCCGACACGGCACGCGCAAACCCCGCCACCACTTCGCGCTCCTGGTTCAGCACGCGCTCGCGGTCTTCTTCTTCCAGAAAGCGCACGTCGTCGGTCAGCACGCGGTGGGCGTCCTGTGCGCCGGCGTATTCCTCGACGATGCGGTAGATGAAGCGGCGCAGGCGCTCCTCGTCAGTGTGAGTCGAGGCCTCTTCCTCGGCCACCAGCGCGGCGAGCTTGGACACATGCGTCTCGGCGATGCTGATCAGGAGGCTGCTCTTGTCCTTGTAGTAGTGGTAGAGCGTGGCCTTCGAGAGATTGCAGGCCTCGGCCACCTGGTTCATCGAGGTGGCGGGATAGCCGCGGCGCGCGAACAGCTGGGCGGCCTGCGCAAGGATGAACTCGCGCTGGTCGTCATAGGTGGCGGATCTTCCACGCGGCATCGGGTCTTCTTTCTTCCTTGATTGATTGGCAGTTGTTGCGGGCAACCCGCGATCTTGCACGAAGCTAGCCGCGCCGCGTCGCGATCAGCGAGCGCACCTCGGTGGCGGGCAGGCGCGGGCGGCCGGGTTCCGTCTGCTGCAGCGGCGCGACCTCGCGCAGGCTGGCCAGGCTGCGCACGGTGAGCGCCTGGTAGGTCTGCGTGCCTTCGAGCTTCCAGGCGATTTCTTCCTCGCTCAGCATCTTCTTCACCTTGGCCGGAATGCCCGCCACCAGCGAGCGCGCCGGCACCTTCATGCCGGCCGGCACGAAGGCGCAGGCCGCCACGATGGCCTGCTCGCCGATCTCGGCCTCGTCCATCACCACCGCATTCATGCCCACCAGCGCATCGCGCCGCACGATGCAGCTGTGCAGGATCGCGCCGTGGCCGATGTGGCCGTTGACCTCGACCACCGTGTCCTGGTCCGGAAAACCGTGGATGCAGCAGTGGTCCTGCACGTTGGAGCCCTCCTGCAGCACGATGCGGCCGAAATCGCCGCGCAGGCTGGCGCAGGGGCCGACATAGCAGCCGGGCCCGACGATCACGTCGCCGATCAGCACGGCGCTGGGGTGCACATAAGCCGTCGGGTCGACGACGGGAATCACGCCGTCGATGGAGTAGCTGGGCATTCGATCGGTCTCCTTTGTTGCGGGCTCAGGGTTTGCCCTGAAGCCACCCGCTTGTGCTGGCATCGAGCTCGATCTTAAAATCTACCGGACGGTCGGTCAATAGTGTTTAAGGATCAGAGACAAGCCCATGCCAGAACCTTTAGTTCTCACCAGCGATGCCGGTGCCGTTCGCACGCTGAGCCTCAATCGCCCCGCGGCGCTCAACAGCTTCACGACCGAAATGCATGGCGAACTGATGGCGGCGCTGGACCTTGCGGCCGGCGATCCGCAGGTGCGCTGCCTGCTGCTCACGGGTGCGGGCCGCGCCTTCTGCGCCGGGCAGGACCTGGCCGATCCCTCGGTCGCGCCCGACCCCGCGCCCGGTGCCGCGCCCAAGGACCTGGGCCACGTCATCTCCGCTTACTACGCCCCGCTCGTCGCGCGCCTGCGCTCGATGCCGGTGCCCGTGGTCGCCGCCGTCAACGGCGTGGCCGCCGGCGCGGGCGCCAACATCGCGCTGTGCTGCGACCTTGTCGTGGCCGGCCGCTCGGCCAGCTTCATCCAGGCCTTCACCAGGATCGGCCTCGTGCCCGACACCGGCGGCACCTGGCTGCTGCCGCGGCTCGTGGGCTCGGCGCGCGCGCTGGGCATGGCGATGCTGGGCGACAAGCTGCCGGCCGAGGAGGCCGCGCGCATCGGCCTGATCTGGCAGTGCGTGGACGACGCGGCACTGCCCGAAACGGCCGCCGCGCTCGCCTCGAAGCTGGCCACCATGCCGACCCGCGCCCTGGTCGCCACGCGCCAGGCCATGGCGGCGGCACAGGGCCTGGACCTCGATGCAGCGCTGGCCGAAGAAGCGCGCATCCAACGCGAGATGGGCAATGGTGGCGACTACCGCGAGGGCGTCGAGGCCTTCCGCGCCAAGCGCGCGCCAGTGTTCAAGGACCGCTGAGATGAAGCCTTGTTTTTCTATTCATCGCGGCGAGGGTCATTCAGGGCGCTGCCGTTCGGGGCGCGCTCCCGCCGACGGGGTACCTTGCTCCGCGAATGTCCTCCGGCCTGCGGCCTCCCCCTTGATTTCGCTGCGCAAGGCACCCCATCAGCGGAAGCGTTATGCGGAGCAGTCGTTGATCGGCCAGCACCACGGCAGCGCCCATCGTGCACAGGGCATCGGGTGCTCCCCGCAGCGAAATAAAGGAGGAGGCGAAGCCGGGGGACATTCGCGGAGGGGAGTACCCGGTGGCCTGTGCACGCGCCCCGAACAACAGCGCCCCGAAGCCCCGGAGACAAAGCCCGGCACAAGCGGAACCCAAGAATGACCGACACCACCCGCACCCCCCAGCAAACCGCCGAGTACGTCCGCGACGGCATGTTCGCGAACGACAACGCCTCCAAGGGCCTCGGCATGCGCATCGTCGAGGTCGGCCCTGGCCAGGCCACCCTCGAGATGCGCGTGCGCACCGACATGCTCAATGGCCACGCCATCTGCCACGGCGGCTTCATGGCCACGCTGGCTGATTCCACCTTTGCCTTCGCCTGCAACTCGTACAACGAGCTCACGGTGGCCTCGGGCTTCTCGATCGACTTCATCGCACCGGCACGCGAAGGCGACGTGCTCACCGCACGCTGCTTCGAAGTGTCGAAGGCCGGCCGCACCGGCGTGTACGACACCGAGATCACCAACCAGCGCGGCGAGCGCGTCGCCATGTTCCGCGGCCGTTCCTACACCGCCAAGGGCCGCCCCGCCGTTGCCGCCTGAGGAGACACAAGCCCATGACAGCCAGACACCCTGCCCCCGGCGAGCTCGAGCCCATCGAAACCGCGAGCCGCGACGAGATCACCGCGCTGCAGATCCAGCGCCTGCGCGCCACGCTGCAGCGCGCCTACGACCACGTGCCGCACTACCGCCGGGCCTTCGATGCCAAGGGCGTGCACCCTCATGACCTGAAGTCGCTCGCCGACCTCTCGAAGTTTCCGTTCACGGTGAAGACCGACCTGCGCGACAACTACCCCTTCGGCATGTTCGCCGTGCCGCGCGCGCAGGTGGCGCGCATCCATGCCTCGTCGGGCACCACCGGCAAGCCGACCGTGGTCGGCTACACGCTGAAGGACATCGACACCTGGGCCGACCTGGTCGCGCGCTCCATCCGCGCCGCGGGTGGCCGTGCCGGCGACATGGTGCACGTGTCGTACGGCTACGGCCTCTTCACCGGCGGCCTTGGCGCGCACTACGGCGCCGAGCGCGCGGGCTGCACCGTCATCCCGATGTCGGGCGGCCAGACCGAGAAGCAGGTGCAACTCATTCAGGACTTCAAGCCCGACATCATCATGGTCACGCCCAGCTACATGCAGGTGATCATCGAGCAGTTCGAGCGCCAGGGCCTCGATGCCAAGGACAGCTCGCTCCGGATCGGCATCTTCGGCGCCGAGCCGTGGACCGAGGCCATGCGCCGCGACATCGAAGCCAAGGCCGGCCTCGATGCGGTCGACATCTACGGCCTGTCCGAAGTGATGGGCCCGGGCGTGGCCAGCGAATGCGTCGAGAGCAAGGATGGCCCCGTGATCTGGGAAGACCACTTCTATCCCGAGATCATCGACCCCGACACCGGCGAGCTCAAGGCCGACGGCGAGGAAGGCGAGCTGGTCTTCACCTCGCTCAGCAAGGAGGCCATGCCGATCGTGCGCTACCGCACGCGCGACCTCACGCGCCTGTTGCCGCCCACCTCGCGTTCGTTCCGCCGCATGGGCAAGATCGTCGGGCGCAGCGACGACATGATGATCATCCGCGGCGTCAACGTCTTTCCCACGCAGGTCGAAGAGATCGTGCTCGCGCACAGCGCGCTCACCGGCCTGTACCAGGTGCGCGTGAGCCGCGAAGGCCTGCTCGACCAGGTCGAGGTGCACTGCGAACTCACACCGCACGAGGCCGCCGCGGCCGACCGCAACGCCATCTCCGACTGGGTGCAGCACCGCGTGAAGACGCTCATCGGCATCTCCACCCGCGTGGTCGTGCACGGCCCCGACGAAATGGAACGCACGCAGACCGGCAAGGCCCGCCGCGTGATCGACACGCGCCCGCGCTGAGCCGCCCGCGCGCCCACACACCGCACAGAAAGGACACGCACATGTACACCCAGGCAATGGACACCATGGGCAAGGACGCAGGCGACGGCAAGCAGAAGAAAGCCGTGCGCTCCGCCGAGGAAATGCGGCTCGAGGAGCGCTTCGACGCGCACATCGATGCCGGCGACTTCATCGAGGCGAAGGACTGGATGCCCGAGCACTACCGCAAGACGCTGGTGCGCCAGATCAGCCAGCATGCGCATTCGGAGATCGTCGGCATGCTGCCCGAAGGCAACTGGATCGGCCGCGCGCCCACGCTCAAGCGCAAGGCCATCCTGCTGGCCAAGGTGCAGGACGAAGGCGGCCACGGGCTGTACCTGTACGCGGCCGCCGAAACGCTGGGCACCTCGCGCGACCAGATGTTCGACGCGCTGCACAGCGGTAAGGCCAAGTACAGCTCGATCTTCAACTACCCCACGCTCACCTGGGCCGACATGGGCACCATCGGCTGGCTGGTCGATGGCGCGGCCATCATGAACCAGGTGCCGATCTGCCGCTGCTCCTACGCACCGTATGCGCGCGCCATGATCCGCATCTGCCGCGAGGAGAGCTTCCACCAGCGCCAGGGCTACGAAGCCCTGCTGACGATGATGACGCACGGCACCGCGGCGCAGAAGGCGATGGTGCAGGACGCGGTCAACCGCTGGTGGTGGCCCTCGGTCATGATGTTCGGCCCGCCGGACGACCAGTCGCCCAACAGCGCGCAGTCGATGCGCTGGGGCATCAAGCGCTTCAGCAATGACGAGCTGCGCCAGAAGTTCATCGACGCCGCCGTCGAGCAGGCGCGCATCCTCGGCGTGACCCTGCCCGACCCCGACCTCAAGTGGAACGAAGAGCGCCAGGCGCACGACTTCGGCGCCATCGACTGGAGCGAGTTCTGGCGCGTGATCGGCGGCGACGGTCCCTGCAACCGCGAACGCCTGCAGGCCCGCGTCGATGCCTGGGAAGAAGGCGCGTGGGTGCGCGAAGCCGCGATGGCCTACGCCAACAAGCAACCGATGAAGGAGGCCGCATGAGCGCCGATATCCAGCAAGAGTGGCCCTTGTGGGAAGTGTTCGTGCGCAGCAAGGCCGGTCTCGACCACAAGCATTGCGGCAGCCTGCACGCGGCCGATCCGAAGATGGCGATCCAGATGGCGCGCGACGTCTACACGCGCCGCCAGGAAGGCAGCAGCATCTGGGTGGTGCGCTCGGACCAGATCGTGGCGAGCGACCCGGGGGACAAGGACATGTTCTTCGATCCGGCGGAGGACAAGGTGTACCGGCATCCGACCTTCTACAAGTTGCCCAAGTCCGTGGACCACATGTGAGCGGCGCCATGCAAGCATCCATAGAACTGAACCGCACCCCCGCCGTGCAATACCTGCTGCGCATAGGCGACACCTGCCTCGTGCTCGCGCAGCGCCTCGGCGAATGGTGCGGCCATGCGCCCGTGCTGGAAGAAGACATCGCGATGGCCAACATCGCGCTCGACCTCGTCGGCCAGGCCCGCGCACTGCTCACGCACGCCGGCAAGCTCGAAGGCGAAGGCCGCGAACATGACGAAGACCAGCTCGCCTACCTGCGCGACGAGCGCGACTACTTCAACCTCACGCTGGTCGAGCTGCCGCGCGGCGACTTTGCCTTTGCCGTGGTGCGTAACACCATGGTCGCCACGCTGCTCAAGCTGCTGTGGCAACGCCTTGCCGCATCGAGCGATGCCGAAGTGGCCGCCATCGCCGGCAAGGCCGTGAAGGAAGCGCGCTACCACCAGCAGCATTCCGGCGACTGGGTCGTGCGGCTCGGCGACGGCACCGACGAATCGCGCCGCCGCACGGAAAAGGCGCTGAAGCAGCTCTGGCTCTACATGCCCGAGCTGTTCGAGAGCGATGCGGTCGATGCGCAAGCCAGCGCAAGCGGCCTCGGCCCCGCATGGAGCGAACTGCACGAGCCGTGGCTTGCCGAGATGCAGCAGGTGCTCGACGCCGCCGGGCTCGCCATGCCGCAGGAGACTGCCTTCCGCAGCACCGGCAAGCAGGGCGTGCACAGCGAGCACATGGGCTACATCCTGGCCGAGATGCAGCACCTGCAGCGCAGCTATCCCGGAGGCGTGTGGTGAGCACCGCCATTGCATCGCGCATCGACGCGGCCTGGGCCGTGCTGCACACCGTGCTCGACCCCGAGGTGCCGGCCGTGTCGGTCTGCGACCTGGGCATCGTGCGCGAGGTGATCGAACATGAGGACGGGCTGGAGATCGTGCTCACGCCGACCTACTCGGGCTGCCCTGCGACCGAGGCCATCGAGCACGACGTGCTGGCCGCCATCGAAAAGGCGGGCCTCGGCCGCGCACGCGCCACGCTGCGCCGCGCGCCCGCCTGGAGCAGCGACTGGATCAGCGAAGAAGGCCGCGCCAGGCTCAAGGCCTACGGCATCGCGCCGCCGGCCCACCTCACGCCCGAAGCTGCAGCCGGCACCGCCATGCCCATCCGCCTCTTCGGCCGCATCGCCGGCGGCGAACGCATTGCCTGCCCGCGCTGCGCGAGCGAGCGCACCGAACGCCTCTCCGCCTTCGGCTCCACCGCATGCAAGGCGCTCTACCGCTGCCTCGCCTGCCGCGAACCCTTCGAACACTTCAAGCCGATCTGAGCGATGAGCACCCTCTTCCACCCCCTGCGCGTGAAGGCCGTCGAACCCGACACCTCGGAGGCCGTCATCGTCTCCTTCGAAGTGCCGCCCGAGCTGCAGCAAGTCTTCGGCTTCACGCAGGGCCAGTACCTCACGCTGCGGCGCGACATCGACGGGCAGGACCTTCGCCGCTCGTATTCGATCTGCGCCGGCCTGGACGACGGCGAGCTGCGCGTGGGCGTGCGCAAGGTGCAAGGCGGCGTGTTCTCCAACTGGATCAACGCGCACCTGCAGCCCGGCGACACGGTGCAGGTGATGGCGCCGCAGGGCCGCTTCTTCGTGCCGATCGAGCCGGGCTCCGCACGGCACCACGTCGGCATTGCGGGCGGCAGCGGCATCACGCCCATTCTCTCGATCATGAAGACCGTGCTGGCGCGCGAGCCGCTGAGCCGCTTCACGCTGATCTACGGCAACCGGCAGCTGCAGTCCACGATGTTCAAGGAAGAGATCGAGGACCTGAAGAACCGCTACATGACGCGGCTCGCGCTGCAGCTGGTGTTCTCCGACGAGCAGACCGATTCGCCGCTCGGCCGCGGCGTGATGAACCGCGAGAAGATCGGCGAATTCCTGAACACGCTGGTGCCGGCGGCCGGCATCGACCACGCCTACATCTGCGGCCCGTTCCAGATGAACGACGAGGCCGAGGCCGCGCTGCTGGCCGCGGGCGTGCCCGAGGAGCGCATCCACATCGAGCGCTTCGGCGTCGCGCTGCCTTCGGCCGCGTCAGCGGGCCAGGTGGGTGCGGTGGTGCACGAAGCGCTGCCCGGCGATGCCAAGCAGGCGCGCATCACCATCGTGCGCGACGGGCTGCAGCGCGAGATCACTTTCACCGAAGGGCAGCCGAGCATCCTCGATGCGGCGTCGGCCGCCGGGCTCGAAGTGCCGTTCTCCTGCACCTCCGGCGTGTGCGGCACCTGCCGCGCGAAGCTGGTGGAGGGGGAAGTCCGCATGGAAAGAAACTTTGCGCTCGACAAGAATGAAGTAGCCGCGGGATTCGTGCTGACCTGCCAGGCCCACCCTCTCACAGAACGCGTCACCTTGTCCTTCGACGAGCGTTGACGCCACAACGATTTTTCAACCCGGAGACAAGTCCAAAATGAAATTCTTCTTCAAGCCCCTGCTGATCGCCGCGCTGTGCGCCACCGCCGCCGCGGCCTGGGCCGACGTCAATGTGGGCGTGACGCTGTCGGCCACCGGCCCGGCCGCCTCGCTCGGCATTCCCGAGAAGAACACCATTGCGCTGATGCCCAAGACCATCGGCGGCCAGAAGATCAACTACATCGTGCTGGACGACGCCTCCGACACCACGGCCGCGGTGGCCAACACGCGCAAGCTCATCGCCGAGAACAAGGTCGACATCGTGCTGGGCTCGACCACCACGCCCAACTCGCTCGCGATGATCGACGTGGTGAGCGAAGCCAAGACGCCGATGATCTCGATTGCCGCGTCGGCCCGCATCGTCGAGCCCATGGATGCCAAGAAGCAGTGGGTCTTCAAGACGCCGCAGAACGACATCATGATGTCGCTCGCCATTGCCGAGCACATGGCCGCGAGCGGCGTGAAGACGGTGGCCTTCATCGGCTTTTCCGATGCGTACGGCGAGGGCTGGTCGCAGGAATTCGCCAAAGCGGCGGAGCTGAAGAAGCTCAAGATCGTGGCCAACGAGCGCTATGCGCGCACCGACACCTCGGTGACCGGCCAGGCGCTGAAGATCATGGCCGCCAAGGCCGACGCGGTGCTGGTCGCGGGCTCGGGCACGCCGGCCGCGCTGCCGCAGAAGACGCTCAAGGAGCGCGGCTACACCGGCAAGATGTACCAGACGCACGGCGTGGCCAATGCCGACTTCCTGCGCGTCGGCGGCAAGGACGTGGAAGGCACCTTCCTGCCTGCCGGCCCGGTGCTGGTGGCCGAGCAGCTGCCCGCGAGCCATCCGGTGAAGAAATCGGCCATGGCCTACGTCACCGCCTACGAGGCCGCGAACGGCAAGAACTCGGTGTCGACCTTCGGCGCGCACGCCTGGGACGCGGGCCTCTTGATGACCTCGGCCGTGCCGGTGGCGCTCAAGAAGGCGCAGCCCGGCACGCCCGAATTCCGCGCCGCGCTGCGCGATGCGCTCGAGCAGGTCAAGGAAGTGTCGGGCGCGCACGGCGTGTTCAACATGACCGCCAACGATCATCTGGGTCTCGACCAGCGTGCCCGGGTCATGGTCAAGATCGAGAACGGCGCCTGGAAATACCAACCCTGATCGCAGGTCTTGCTCCCTCCCCTCCCGGGGGAGGGTCGGGGTGGGGGCTCGCGCCGGACACTGATTCGACACACGGGCAAGGCCCGAAGGTTTTTCTATGGATCTGCAGATCGCCCTGCTTCTGGGGCAGGACGGCATCGTGAACGGCGCCGTCTACGGATTGATGGCGCTCGCGCTGGTGCTGGTGTTCTCGGTCACGCGCGTCATCTTCATTCCCCAGGGCGAGTTCGTCGCCTTCGGGGCGCTCTCGATGGCGGTGCTGCAGGCCGGCCGCGTGCCGGCCACGCTGTGGCTGCTGCTCGCGCTGGCGGCGATGGTGCTGGTGGTCGAGTTCTGGCGCTGGAAGCGCGGCGCGGTGGTCGACTGGGCCTCCGCGCTCGCATGGTGCGTGGTGCTGCCGCTGGCCGCGGCCGCGCTGGTGCTGCTGCTCAAGCCCACGTCGATGGCGGGCCAGGCGCTCGCCACGCTGCTGCTCATCATGCCGCTCGGGCCGCTGCTCTATCGCCTGGCCTACCGGCCACTGGCCAGCGCCAACGTGCTGATGCTGCTGATCGTTTCCGTCGCGCTGCATGGCGTGCTGGTGGGCCTGGGCCTCCTGTTCTTCGGTGCCGAGGGCTATCGCACCACGGCGTTCTCCGAGGAGCGCTTCGACATCGGCGGCATCCCGGTCGGCGGGCAGTCGCTGGTGGTGGTCGGCGTCACGCTGCTGCTGGTGCTTGCGATGTTCCTGTTCTTCGGCCGCTCGATGATCGGCAAGGCGCTGCGCGCCACCGCCATCAACCGCGTGGGCGCGCGGCTGTCGGGCATTCCGACGGAGCTCTCGGGCGACCTGAGCTTTGCGCTTGCGGCGCTCATCGGCGCGGTTTCGGGCCTGCTGATTGCGCCGCTCACCACGGTGTACTACGACACCGGCTTCCTGATCGGGCTGAAAGGCTTCGTCGCCGCCATCGTGGGCGGGCTGGCGAGCTATCCGCTGGCGCTCGCGGGCGCGCTGCTGGTCGGGCAGCTCGAGGCCTTTGCCTCGTTCTGGGCCAGTCCGTTCAAGGAGGTGCTGGTCTTCACGCTGATCATTCCGGTGCTGTGGTGGCGTTCGCTGCACAGCCACCATGTGGAGGACGAGGAATGAACAACACCCCGTCCAGCACCACTGCAACCGCCGCCGCACCGGCCGGCCGCGCGCTGGTCACGCCCCGGCAGCTGACGCTCGCCTGCGTGGCGGCGCTGGCCCTCGCCTGGGGCTTCCTGCCGGAGTTCACGGTCTCGGTCCTCAGCAACATCGGGCTCTATGCGCTGGTCGCGGCCGGGCTGGTGATGCTCACCGGCGTGGGCGGCATGACCTCCTTCGGCCAAGCCGCATTCGTCGGCATGGGTGCCTACGCCACCGCGTGGATCTGCACCTCGCCCATGGCCGCCGCATGGCTGGGCGGCGCCGTGGGCCCCGCGCTGCTGCCGTGGGCCGGGCTGATGCTCGGCCTCGCCTTCACCTTTGCGCTGGCCTGGGCGCTGGGCGCGGTCACGCTCAAGCTGCAGGGCCACTACCTGCCGCTGTGCACCATCGCCTGGGGCCTGAGCCTGTACTACCTGCTCGGCAACATGGACTTCCTCGGCGGGCAGACGGGCATCACCGGCGTGCCGCCATTGGTGATTGCCGGCTACTCGCTGGCCACGCCGCGCGCGCTGGGCGTGGTGATCTGGGCCGTGCTGCTGCTCGCGCTGTGGGCCATGCACAACCTGCTCGACTCGCGCGAAGGCCGGGCCATCCGCGCGCTCAAGGGCGGCCGGCTGATGGCCGAGTCGATGGGTGTGGACACCGCCCGCCACCGCGTGAAGCTGTTCGTGCTGGCTGCGCTGCTGGCGGCCGTCTCGGGCTGGCTCTATGCGCACCTGCAGCGCTTCGTGAATCCGACGCCCTTCAACCTGAACATCGGCATCGAGCTGCTGTTCATGGCGGTGGTGGGCGGCGCGGGCCACCTGTGGGGTGCGGTGCTGGGCGCCGCGCTCATCACGCTGCTGAAGGAAAAGCTGCAGGACGTGCTGCCATCGCTGCTGGGCAGCAGCGGAAACTTCGAAGTGATCGTGTTCGGCCTGCTCATGCTGTTCGTGCTGCAGCGCTTCGCGGACGGCCTGTGGCCCACGCTCGCGCGCATCGCCAGCCGCTGGGTGCGCCCACATGCCCCGGCCGCGAGCCCTACCGCGCCGGCCGTGCAGCTCGCGCACCGCAACCTGCCCGCCCGGGGCGAGGTGCTGCTGCAGGCCACCAAGGTCAGCAAGCGCTTCGGCGGCCTGGTGGCCAATAACGACATCTCGATGACGCTGAAGGCCGGCGAGATCCATGCGCTGATCGGACCGAACGGCGCGGGCAAGAGCACCTTCTTCAACATGGTCTCGGGCGTGGACGATCCGAGCGCCGGCGAAGTGCGGCTCGCGGGCCAGGCGATGACGGCCAGGCCCTCGCGCGTGTTCGCCGCGCTGGGCCTGGGCCGCACCTTCCAGCATGTGCGCCTGCTCGGTGCGCGCAGCGTGGCCGAGAACGTGGCGCTCGGCGCCCACCTGCGCGCCAGGCGCGGATGGCTCGCCGCGATGCTGCGGCTGGATCGCGCCGAGGAAGCCGCGCTGATGGCCGAGGCGCGCCGCCAGATCGAACGCTGTGGCCTCGGCGCGCATGCCGACACGCCGGCCGCATCGCTCTCGCTGGGCCAGCAGCGCGTGGTCGAGATTGCACGCGCGCTGGCCGGCCAGCCTTCGGTGCTGCTGCTCGACGAGCCCGCAGCGGGCCTGCGCCACCTGGAGAAGCGCGCGCTTTCGGTGTTGCTGGACCAGCTGCGCGCCGAAGGCCTGGGCATCCTCGTGGTGGAGCACGACATGGAATTCGTGATGAACCTGGCCGACCGCATCACGGTGCTCGAATTCGGCACCGTGATCGCCACCGGAACGCCGGCCGAAGTGCAGGCCAATCCGCGCGTGCTCGAAGCCTACCTGGGCGGTGCCGACGACGAACTGCTGGAGGACGCACGATGAGCACGCCCATCCTTCAACTCGACGGCTTCTGCGTCGCCTACCGCAGCGTCGAGGCGGTGCACAGCGTGCGCCTGCATGTGAACGAAGGCGAGATCGTCACCGTGATCGGCCCCAACGGCGCGGGCAAGACCACGCTGCTGTGCGCGGCGATGGGGCTCCTGCCTTCCACCGGCGCGCTCATGCTGCACGGCGAGCGCATCGCGCGCCCGAGCGTCGAGACCATGGTGGCGCGCGGCGTGGCGCTGGTGCCCGAGCGGCGCGAGCTGTTCGGCGAGATGTCGGTCGAGGACAACCTGCTGCTCGGCGGCTTCTACCAGTGGCGCAAGGGCAAGCGCGACCAGCGTGCGCGCATGGATGAAGTGTTCGAGATCTTCCCGCGGCTGCGCGAACGCAAGCCGCAGCTGGCTTCGACGCTCTCGGGCGGCGAGCGCCAGATGCTGGCCATCGGCCGCGCGCTGATGGCGCGCCCGCGGCTGCTGATGCTCGACGAACCCTCGCTGGGCCTGGCGCCGCTGGTGGTGCGCGAAGTGCTGCGCGTGGTCTCGCAACTGCGAAGCCATGGCGTCTCGGTGCTGCTGGTGGAGCAGAACGCACGCGCCGCCCTGCAGGTGGCCGACCGGGCCTATGTGCTCGAGATGGGCGCCGTCGCGCTCGAAGGCCATGCACGCGAATTGATGCACGACCAGAGAATCATCGACACCTACCTGGGCATCGGAAAGAAGGAATGACTCCGGATTTTCTCCCTCCCCTTCCGGGGGAGGGTTGGGGTGGGGGCAAGCGGCGCCTGACAGAGCACTGCGCCGAACGAACGCCACTTGCCCCCATCCCTACCTTCCCCCGGAAGGGGAAGGAGCAATACCAAGACAGCGAAAGGACATCCGCATGACCACCCTTCAAAGCTACATCGCCGGCCGCTGGATCGGCCAGCAGGGCGCGCAGCAGCTGCGCAGCGCCGTCAACGGCCAGCCCGTGGCCAGCACGCATGCCGAGGCCATCGACTTTGCCGAAGCGCTCGCCCACGCGCGCCGCGTCGGCCTGCCCGCGCTGATGGCGCTCGACTTCCAGCAGCGCTCCGAGCGGCTGAAGGCACTGGCCAAGCACCTGGCCGCCCACAAGGAAACGCTCTACGCGATCTCGGCCCACACGGGCGCCACGCGCACCGACAGCTGGATCGACATCGAAGGCGGCGCCGGCACGCTCGCTGCCTATGCCGGCATCGGCAGCAACGAGCTGCCCTCGGGCAACCTGGTGCATGAAGGCCCGGCCTTTGCGCTCGGCAAGAAGGGCGGCTTTGCGGGCACGCACATCCTGGTGCCGCGCGGCGGCGTGGCGGTGCACATCAACGCCTTCAACTTTCCGGTGTGGGGGCTGCTCGAGAAATTCGCGCCCAGCTTTCTCGCGGGCATGCCCTGCATCGGCAAGCCGGCCACGGCCACCAGCTACCTCACCGAGGCGCTGGTGCGGCTCATCGTGCAGTCGGGCATCCTGCCCGAAGGCAGCCTGCAACTCGTGATCGGCGGCACGGGCGACCTGCTCGACCGGCTCGAAGGGGCCGACGTGGTCACCTTCACCGGCTCGGCCGACACCGCCGCCAGGCTGCGCGTGCATCCGAACCTGGTGCGCCACTCGATCCCGTTCAACGCCGAGGCCGACTCGCTCAACTGCGCGATCCTCGCGCCCGACGTGACGCCGGGCGACGAGGAGTTCGACCTGTTCGTGAAGGAAGTGGCGCGCGAAATGACCGTCAAGGCCGGCCAGAAGTGCACCGCGATCCGCCGCGCGATCGTGCCGCGCCAGCACCTCGATGCGGTGGCCGAACGCCTTCGCGCGCGGCTGGCCAAGACCGTCATCGGCGATCCCTCGCGCGAAGAGGTGCGCATGGGCGCTCTTGCCTCGCACGCGCAGCAGGCCGACGTGGCCGAGCGCGTCGCCACGCTGCTGCAGGGCGCCGAGCTGGTGTACGGCGAGCGCGACGGCTTCTCGCCGGTGGGTGACGGCGTGGCCGATGGCGCCTTCTTCGCGCCGACGCTGCTCCTGAGCCGGAGGCCCCTCGAACACGATGCCGCGCACGATGTCGAAGCCTTCGGCCCCGTCAGCACGCTGATGCCTTATGACAGTGCTGACGGCATCGACGAAGCCCTGGCGCTGGCCGCGCGCGGGCGCGGCAGCCTGGTCGGCACGCTGGTCACGCGCGACCCGGCCATCGCGGCCAGGGCCATTCCGGTGGCCGCCGCATGGCATGGCCGCCTGCTGGTGCTCGACCGCGAGGCCGCGGCCGAATCAACCGGCCACGGCTCGCCGCTGCCGCAGCTCAAGCATGGCGGCCCGGGCCGCGCGGGCGGCGGCGAAGAGCTCGGCGGCCTGCGCGCGGTGAAGCACTACCTGCAGCGCGCCGCGGTGCAGGGCTCGCCCACCATGCTGGCCGCGATCACCGGCGAACACGTGCGCGGCGCGGCCGTGCGCGAGAGCGAGGTGCACCCGTTCCGCCGCCACTTCGAGGACCTGCGCATCGGCGACTCGCTGCTCACGCACCGCCGCACCGTCGGCGAGGCCGACATCGTGGCCTTCGGCGGCATCTCGGGCGACTATTTCTACATGCATTTCGACGAGGTGGCGGCCAGGGAGTCGCCGTTCGGCAAGCGCATCGCGCACGGCTACTTCGTGCTGTCGGCCGCGGCGGGCCTGTTCGTGTCGCCCGCGCCGGGCCCGGTGCTTGCCAACTACGGCCTCGACACGCTGCGCTTCGTGAAGCCCGTGGGCATCGGCGACACCATCCGCGCACGCCTCACTTGCAAGCGCAAGATCGACCGCAACAGGAAGGACGCGAGCGGCCAGGGACAGGGCGTGGTGGCCTGGGACGTGGAGGTGACGAACCAGGACGGCGAGCTGGTCGCGAGCTACGATATCCTGACCCTCGTCTCCAAGAAACCAGAAACCACCTGATGTTCGATCTCACAGGAAAAGCAGCGCTCGTCACCGGCGGCAACGGCGGCATCGGCCTGGGCATGGCCCAGGGGCTGGCCAAGGCCGGCGCCCGCGTCGTCATTGCCGCGCGCAACATGCAGAAGTCGGCCGCCGCGGTCGAGGCGCTCCGGGCCCTGGGCAGCGACAGCTTCGCGCTCGAAGTCGACGTGGCCGACGAAGCCTCGGTGCAGAAGGCGGTCGACGAAGCAGCCGCGCGCTGCGGCCGCCTCGACATCCTCGTCAACAACGCCGGCACCACCGTGCGCAAGCCCGTCGACCAGCTCGCGCTGGACGAATGGCGCCTGGTGCTGGACACCAACCTGACCAGCGCCTTTCTCTGCAGCCGCGCTGCGCATCCGCACCTGAAGGCGGCCGGCGGCGGCAAGATCATCAACATCGGCTCGATGATGTCGATCTTCGGCGCACCCTACGCACCCGCTTATGCCGCGAGCAAGGCGGGCATCGTGCAGCTCACCAAGTCGACCGCGCTTTCGTGGGCGGCCGACAACATCCAGGTCAATGCCATCTTGCCGGGCTGGTTCGAGACCGAGCTGACCGACGGCGCCCGCAGCCAGATCCCGGGCCTCTACGACCGCGTGGTGGCCCGCGCCGCTGCCGGGCGCTGGGGCCAGCCGGCCGACATCGCCGGCACCGCGGTGTTCCTTGCGAGCGCCGCCTCCGACTACGTGACCGGCACCGCGATCCCGGTCGACGGCGGATTCTCCATTTCTGGCTGAAGCCGGGCGGCCCGTGTAAATTCGGCCGCCATGCTTGCCTGGTTCCAGATCTTTCTCTTCGTCGCCGGTACGGCCGCGCTGCTGTATGTTTCGCGCGGCCCGCTGCGCCAGCCCGGCTCGCATGGCTTCTACCGCTTCTTCGCGTGGGAATGCATGCTGGCGCTGATCATCGTGAACCTGCCGGTGTGGCATGTGGACCCGCTGTCGTTCACCCAGCTGCTGTCCTGCGTATTCCTCGCGCTGTCGATCTGGCTGCCGATCCATGCGGTGAAACTGCTCAAGGCCCACAGCAAGCCGACCGAGGCGCGCAGCGACGATCCGGCGCTCTACGGTTTCGAGAAGACCTCTTCCATTGTTTCGACCGGCGCCTTCCGCTACATCCGCCACCCGATGTACACGGCGCTCATGCTGCTGGCCTGGGGCGCCTTCCTCAAGCAGTTCACCTGGCTCACGCTGGCGCTGGTGATGGCGGCCACGGTGCTGCTGTTCCTCACGGCCCTGAGCGACGAGAAGGAATGCATTGCGCACTTCGGCGACGACTACCGCGAATACATGCGCTGCACGCGGCGCTTCATTCCGTTCGTGCTGTAACAGCCCATGCCTTCTCCTAAAAGCACGGCCTTTCCCTCTGCCACGCAGGCCGCGCTGCTGTTCCTTGCGGTGTTTCTCTGCGAATTCGCGATCGGCGCAGCGCTGCGCGATGCCAATCGCTGGCTTGGGCTGAACGGCATGCAGCTCGGCGTGCTGTCGGCGGTGCTGGGCAACGGCTGCGTGTTCGCCGTGGTGATGCACCAGCAGAAGCTCAGCTACCGCGAACTCTTCCACCAGTCGCCGGCTTCCGCCCGCGCCACCCTGATGCTGGTCGTGCCGCCCGTGCTGCTGCTCGTGCCGGGGCTGATGGTGGTGATGAGCGCCGTGCTCAACCTGCTGATTCTCATCGCGCCGCTTTCCGCCTGGGAGGAGTCGATGTTCAGCCGCATGGCCGACGGCAGCGTCGCGGCCACGCTGGCCGTGTGCCTGATGGCGCCGCTGCTCGAGGAAATGCTGTTCCGCGGCATCGTGCTGCGCGGGTTTTTGCTGCGCTATTCGCGCTGGCAGGCCATCGTGGGCTCGGCGCTGCTCTTCGGCGCCGCGCACCTGAACATCTACCAGTTCGTCGTGGGCCTGGTGATGGGCACCGTGCTCGGATGGCTCTATGAGCGCAGCCGCTCGCTCATCCCGTGCATTGCGCTGCATGCGGCCTACAACAGCGGCACGATCTTCATCGGCGACTGGCCGGATGGCAGCTCGACGGCGGACACGGCGTGGGCCTTGCTGCTCGTCTTTATCGCGGGACTGTGCGGCGTGCTCGCATTGCGCCGCATGCTGGTGGTGCCGGTCGCGCGCAACCCCGTTCCCTGAAACCGGAGCCGGCCACGCGCGGCAAGGCTAGCGGCGCACGGGCGCCAGCGGCCGCGCATCGACGGCCTCGCCATCGACGATGAAATGCCCGCCCGCCACGTGATGCAGCGTGCGCAGCTCGTCATGCCCGGTGAAGTTCCATCGGCCGTCGGCGAACACGCGCGCATCGGCCTGCGCCGCGATCACCTCGCCCAGGAATAGGTCGTAGCGCTGCTGGATCGGCGGCTCGGGCAGCAGGCGGCATTCGAGCCAGGCCGCGCAGCCTTCCAGCAGCGGCGCCTCGGTTGCAACGCCCGCAAAGGTCCGCAAGCCATAGGCCGCAAATTTGTCGTGCCCGTCGCGCTCCACGATCTCGCGGCCCGAGCTGTTGCCCAGCGCATCGGTGAGATCGAGCTGCGCCCGCGTAGGCACCTGCAGCGCGAAGCTGCCCGCACCTTCGAGCAGCACGCGCGTCCAGGTGCTCTTGTCGAGCACCACCGCCACCTTGGGCGGATCGAAATCCAGCGGCATTGCCCACGCCGCAGCCATGATGTTGCGCTGGCCGCCATGCGCGGCACTCACGAGGACGGTGGGGCCGTGGTTGAGCAGGCGGTAGGCCTTGGCGAGGGGGACCGGGCGGCGGTGGAAAGACGAAGGCTGGGCCGGGGAGTCGGAAAGCGGTGTGGAATGGGCCATGCGCCAGCATGCCACGCCTTTTGCGCGCTCGCTTGGCGCTGCTGTTCGGCTTGGCGTTGTTCGGCTTGGCGCTGTTGTTCGGGGCGCGCTCCCGCCGACGGGGTACCTTGCTCCGCGAATGTCCTCCGGCCTGCGGCCTCCCCCTTGATTTCGCTGCGCAAGGCACCCCATCAGCGGGAGCGTTATGCGGAGCGGTGGTTGATCAGCGATGCACAACGAGCGTGCCCTCGTGCACAGAGCATCGGGTGCTCCCCGCAGCGAAATCAAGGAGGAGGCCGCAGGCCGGGGGACATTCGCGGAGGGGAGTACCCGGTGGCCTGTGCACGCGCCCCGAACACAAGACCCCAGCGCAACGTGCGCCTCAGCTCCCGCGAGTCAGCATCCGCCCCGCCCGCGCAAGCACCTTCGCTTCAGCATCACCGCCCCTATACGCGAGCACCCCATTCACGAACACCCGCTCCACCCCCAGGCTCACGCCGTGCGGCTTGTCGTAGGTGGCGGTGTCGGCGATGGTCTCGGGGTCGAACACCACCACGTCGGCCATTGCACCCACACGCAGCAACCCGCGGTCTGCGATGCGCAGGTTGCGCGCGGTCATGCCGGTCATCTTGTGCACGGCCTGCTCGAGCGTGAACAGGCGGCGCTCGCGCCAGTAGCGCGCGAACACGCGCGGGAACGCACCCCACAGCCGCGGATGCGGATGGCGGTCGTGCGGCAGGCCGTCGCTGCCGATCATGGTGAGCGGATGCGCAATGACGCGCTCCACGTCTTCTTCCTGCATCTGGAAGTAGCAGGCGCCACCAGGCTTGAGGCGCAAGCACGCCTCCTGCTCGGTGGTGCCCCACTCGCGCGCGATGTCGGAGATCAGGCGGCCGGTCATCTCGGGGTACGGGTCGGACCAGGTCAGCAGCACGTCGATGACGCCGTCGACCAGGTCTTCGCGCAGCACGGTGGAACCGGCCACGTAGGGGTACACGTCCATCGATATTTTCTGCCGCTGCGCGAGCGCTTCGATCAAGGGCAGCGTTTCCTTCGTGCGGCCCCAGTTGGCGGGGCCCGCGCACTTGTGGTGCGAAATGACCAGTGGCACGCCGGCGCTGAAAGCGGTGTCGCCCGCTTCATGCAGCGCCTCGATGATCTGCTGCATCTCGCTGCGCAGGTGCGTGGCGTAGACGCCGCCGTGCCTTGCCACGACGCGTGCGAGCGCGGTCACTTCTTCGGCCGGCGCAGCAAATGCTTCTTCATAGAACAGCCCCGACGACAAGCCATGCGCGCCCTCGGCCATGCAGCCCTCGAGCAGCGCCGCCATGCGCGCGAGCTCGTCGCCGCTGGCCGGACGATCAAGCGCTTCCATCGCAGCGAAGCGCAAGGTGGTGTGCCCCACCAGCGCCGCCACGTTGAGCGCGGGCTGCACGGCATCGACGGCCGCGCGGTACTCGGCCATGGTCGCATGCTTGAACGATTCCGCGCCCAGCAGCGTGAGCGGCGGCTTGGACTGCGGCGTGCGGTACGGTGCGAGCGAGATGCCGCAGTTGCCCGTCACCACGGTGGTGATGCCCTGCGACACCTTCGGCAGGCACAGCGGGTCGCGCAGCACGATGGCGTCGTCGTGCGTGTGCGCATCGATGAAGCCGGGTGCGATCACCTTCGTGCGGCAGTCGACGATCTCGACGTCTTCGGGCGCGAGGCCTTCGGGCAGCCGCCCGCGCAGGCCCTCGCCGAGCGCAAGAATGCGGTCGCCCTGCAGCAGCACGTCGCCGGGCCACGAAGGCCCGCCCGAGCCGTCGACCACGAGTCCGGCCTCGAGCAGGATGGCTTTCGATCGATCGCTCACGATGCGGGCCCTCCCGTGTTGATGCCGCCGCCATCCCAGCTTTGCAGCGGATGCGTGGTGGCGTCGATGCCGTGGCGCTGGAAGGCTTCGCGCGCGCGCTGCAGGCGCTGCACCGCGGGTTCGCCGCGTCGCTGGGCCACCAGCACCGTGAGGATCTCGATCGCCGTGAGGTGCGTCAGGTAGGCATCGATGCCCACGTGCATCACGGCGTCGTCGGGCACCGAGAGGCCCAGCAGGAAGTCGGCCTTGGCCGCCAGGGCCGTGCCGGGCCGCGTGAGCGCGACCACCTTGGCACCCTGCCCGCGCGCGATGTCCACCGCATCGAGCAGCGAAGGCATGCCGCCCACGTGCGAGATGGCGATGACCACGCCGCCCGGACGCTGCGCCGCACCCGCCACCTGCTGCAGGTGGTAGTCGGCCCAGGCATTGGCCGAGAGGCCGAGCCTGAAGAGCCGCGCCTGCAGGTCGTTGGCCATGAACCACGAGGTGGCGCCCGCGCCGTACAGGTCGACGTGCGGTGCGGCCGCGATGGCGGCCACCGCGCCTTCGAGCACCTGCATGTCGAGCTGCCCGCGCACGCCGGACACCGAGGCCGCCGCGCTGCGCGCGATCTTGCCGACGACCTCGTCGGCCGCGTCCTCGATGTTCACGCGCCGGTGCAGCGGCGAGCCGCCGAGCGCCAGCTCCTGCGCGAGCGCGAGCTTGAATTCGCGCAGCCCCGCAAAGCCCAGGTCGCGGCAGGTGCGCATGATGGTGGGCACCGAGCTGCGCGAGCGCTCGGCCAGCTGCTCGAAACTCTCTTCGAGCGCGCGGTCGGGGTCTTCGAGGATCAGGTCGAGAATCGCGCGCCGCGTGGCCGGCGCGCTGCTGCGGGCCTGCGCGATCTTCTGAAGCAGGGAAGGAGTCATCGCGGCGGGTTCAGAAATGCATGGCGACGGCGTCGCTCACGCGGTAGTTCTCTTCGACCACCGGCATCCAGTGCCATTTGTCGAAGGTGGTGCAGGGGTGCGAGATGCCCAGGCCCACGCGGTCGCCGACCACGGGGGCCTGCGCCTCTTCGGCGGCGTCCCAGCGCAGGTAGGCGTGCTGGTCGTTGAGCGCGGTGATCTTCCAGCCGGCGGGCACCGCCTGCGCTTCGAGCATGCCGCGTGCGGCGCGTGCGATGGGCACCGGCATCGACAGGTCGAAGGAAATGTCGCGCTTGCCCACGGCCAGGATCGCCAGGCCGGGCTCGGGCCGCGACTGCACCGTGGCCCACACCTCCATCGCGGGGCGCAGGCTCTCGCCGCAATCGCAGCCCAGGCGCTCGTCCACCGCGCTCACCATGCGCTTGTAGAAGCCGTGGTCGTGCGTCACATAGCAGCCCGAGCGCAGCAGGCCGCGCACCGGCGAACCCAGCGCGGGCTTCAGGCGCCCCGCCACCAGGTCGAAGATGGCCGAGCCGCCGGCCGAGACCAGCACCTCGTCGGTCTCGAACAATTGCTGCGTGTCGCAATGGCGCGCGATGGCTTCCACGCGGTCCATCAGCGCGCTGGCGTAGGCCGCGTCGGCTTCGCTGGAACCCGTGGCGCCCTGCCCTTCGTAGGTTTCGATGCCCACGAGCTTGGCCGCATCGCTGGCACGCAGCCGCGTGGCAAGCGCCACGGCTTCCTCATGCGTGCGGCAGCCGGTGCGTGCGCCCTCCACACCGATCTCCAGCATCACCTCGAAAGGCACGCTCTCGGGATGGCGCTTGGACCAGTCCTCGATCAATGCGAGCTGCGCGAGCGAATCGACCAGGAACACCACGCGCAAGTCGGCGTGCGCGTGCAGCAGCAGCTGGATGCCGGCCAGGTCTTCGTCGCTCACCACCTGGTTGGCGATGAGCGTGCGGCGCGCGCCGGCGGCCACGCCCACCGCCAGCTGCGTGACGGTGGCGAAGGTCAGGCCCCAGGCGCCGGCGTCGAGCTGGCGCCGGAAGAGCTGCGGCGACATGGTGGTCTTGCCGTGCGGCGCCAGGTCGATGCCCCAGGCGCGTACGCGCGACTGCATCCAGGCCAGGTTGTGCTCGAGCGCCTCGCGCTTGAGTACGGCCAGCGGCAGCGGCAGGTCGCCCGCGAGCACGTTCCATCCCGCGGCGCCGACTTCGCTGCGGCGGCGCGGCGGCTGGGTGCGCGGGTAGCCCTTGAAGTTGCTGCCCAGCAGCGGGTCGTTGAATTCCGGGTCGGCGGTGGTGTCGGTCATGGTGTTCATGCGGCAATGTTGGAGAGCAGCTCTTTTCGGATGCAGGCGCTGTAGTGTCCGGCGGAAATCTCGTCGAGCGGCGGCACCGTCTGCGCACAGGCCTCGATGGCGTGCGGGCAGCGGGTGCGGAACACGCAGCCCGAGGGCGGCGAGATCGGGCTCGGGATATCGCCCTTGAGCGCGATGCGCTCGGTGGCAAGCGTCGGGTCGGGCTTCGGGCTCGCGGCCAGCAGCGCCTGCGTGTAGGGATGCGAAGGCCGCGCGAACAGCTCGTCGGTGGTCGCCACTTCCATCACCTTGCCGAGGTACAGCACCACCACGCGGTCGCACAGGTACTCGACCACGTCGAGGTCGTGCGAGATGAAGAGCATGGTGAGGCCGAGCCGCTCGCGCAGGTCGGCCAGCAGGTTGATGACCTGCGACTGGATCGACACGTCGAGCGCCGACAGCGGCTCGTCGGCCACGATGAACTCGGGCTCCACGGCCAGCGCGCGCGCCACGCCGATGCGCTGGCGCTGCCCGCCCGAGAACTCGTGCGGGAAGCGGCTGGCATGCTCGGCGCGCAGGCCCACGGTTTCGAGCAGCTCGGCAATGCGCTTGTCGCGCGCCGCCGCGCCCTTGTGCAGGCCGTGCGTGGACAGCGCCTCGCCGAGGATCGCGCTGATGCGCATCTTCGGATTCAGGCTCGCATAGGGGTCCTGGAAGATGATCTGCAGCTTGCTGCGCAGCCGGCGCATGCGTTCGCCCGACAGCGCGCCGATGTCGTCGCCGCGGTAGAGCACCTGGCCCTCGGTGCGCTCGACCAGGCGCAGCACGGTGCGGCCGATGGTGCTCTTGCCCGAGCCCGATTCGCCGACCAGGCCCAGCGTTTCGCCGGGCTGGATCGCGAAAGACACGTCGTCGACCGCGCGCACCGGGCGGTCGCTGGCGCCGAAGTATTTCTTGAGTCCGCGGACTTCGATGAGGGGAGCGGCGGTGGTCATCGTAGGCTTTCTCCCTCCCCTTCCGGGGGAGGGTTGGGGTGGGGGCTCTGGGCGGTGGAGAGCGTCGCAACGATGGAACGGCCGCGTGCCCCCACCCCGGCCCTCCCCCGGGAGGGGAGGGAGCAAGAAAGGAGCAGCGCGCTCGTCATGCCACCCTCGCAAGTTGAGCATCCGGCTGCACGCGAATGCAGCGCGCCTGCCGGCCCGGTCGGATATCGATCAGCGGCGGAATCGCTTCCCTGCAGCCCGCCAGCGCATGGTCGCAGCGCGGCTCGAAGGCGCAGCCCGGCGGCGGTGCCAGCGGGCTCGACACCTGGCCGCGGATCGCGAACAGCCGCTTGGGCTTGGGCTGCCCCGGCAGCCGCGCCTTGCCCGGCAGGCAGGCCAAAAGGCCCTGCGTGTACGGATGCTCGGGCTGCGCGAACAGCGGCCGCACGGGCGCGCTCTCGACCACGCGGCCCGCATAGAGCACCACCACGTCGTCCGCATGGTGCGCGACCACGCCGAGGTTGTGGGTGATGAAGAGAATGCTCATGCCGGTCTCGGCCTGCAGCCGGCGCATGAGCTCGAGGATCTGCGCCTGGATGGTGACGTCGAGCGCGGTGGTGGGCTCGTCGGCAATCAGCAGCGTCGGATCGCAGGCCATGGCCAGCGCGATCATCACGCGCTGGCGCATGCCGCCCGAGAGCTGGTGCGGGTACTCGTGGATGCGCTGCGCGGCCGCGGGAATTTCCACCAGCTCCAGCATGCGCAGCGCATGGGCCATGGCCGCCTTGCGGTCCAGGCCCTTGTGCAGCCGCACGCTTTCGGCAATCTGCTCGCCGATGGTGAAGACCGGGTTCAGGCTGGTCATCGGCTCCTGGAAGATCATCGACAGCTGGTTGCCGCGCAGGCTGCGCATCTCGCGTTCGCCGATCTGCAGCAGGTCGAGCGTCTTGCCCTCGCGGGTCACGAAAGAAGCCGAGCCGCTGACCTGCGCGTTCGCGGTCTTGGGCAACAGGCGCATCAGCGTGAGGCTGGTCACCGACTTGCCCGAGCCCGATTCGCCGACCAGCGCCGTGGTCTTGCCGGGCTGGATCGAGAAGCTCACATCGGCCACCGAACGGATCAGGCCGTCCTCGGTGGGAAAGCTGGTGCTCAGGTTGCTGACCGTGAGACGCGGGGTGTTCGTGGCGTTCGTCATCACAGGGTCTTCTTGAGCTTGGGGTCGAGCAGGTCGCGCACGCCGTCGCCCAGCAGCTGCAGCGAGAGCGCGGTGAAGATGATCGCGAGCCCCGGGAACAGCACCACCCAGAAGGCCTGGTGCGCGTACTGCTGGCTGCCAGCGACCATGGTGCCCCAGGTCGGAATCTCGGGCGGCACGCCCACGCCCAGGAACGAGAGCCCCGCCTCGGCCAGGATCGCGTAGGCGAAGATGAACGACACCTGCACGAGGATCGGCGACATCAGGTTCGGCAATATGTGCCGCCACAGGATGCGCGAGGTGCGCACACCCAGCGCGCGCACCGCCTCGACGAACAGCAGCTCGCGCACCACCAGCGTCGAGGCACGCACCACCCGTGCCACGCGCGGCGTGTAGACCAGCACCAGCGCGAGCACGGTGTTGATGAGCGAAGGCCCGAGGATCGCCACCAGCGCAATCGCCAGCAGGATGTCGGGGAAGGACATCATCGCGTCGACCACGCGCATCAGCGGCGTATCGAGCCGTCGGAAGAAACCGGCCAAGAGGCCCAGCACCGTGCCCGCAACCACCGCGCCCAGCGCAGTGAGCGCCGCGATGGCCAGCGAGTAGCGCGCGCCGTGGACGATGCGCGAATACATGTCGCGGCCGAGCTCGTCGGTGCCCAGCAGGTGCTCGGCGCTCGGGCCCTTCAGGCGCTGCAGCACGGCGGTGTCATTGGGATCGATGGAGGCGAACAGCGGCGCGCCGATGGCGAGCACCGCAATGACCAGCAGCACCAGCGCGGAGACCATCACGATGCGGCGGTGCATCAGCTGGCGGAGCATTCGTGGCATTTGCATTCTTGTTCCCTCAGACTTTCACGCGCGGATCGACGACGGCGTAGAGCAGGTCGATGGAGAAATTGATCAGCACGTAGATCGCCGCAATCACGAGCAGCGCGCCCTGGATCACCGGATAGTCGCGCCGCAGCACCGCGCTCACCACCAGGTTGCCGACACCCGGCAGCCCGAACACGGTCTCGGTGATGACGGCGCCGCCGATCATCAGCGCGACCGTGAGGCCGATCACCGTGACGATGGGCACCAGCGCATTGCGCAGCGCATGCTTGAGCACGACGGTGCTTTCGCTCAGGCCCTTGGAACGCGCGGTGCGCACATAGTCTTCGCCGAGCACGTCGAGCATCGAAGCGCGCGTGAAGCGGATGATGAGCGCCGAGTTCAAGAGGCCCAGCACCGTGGCCGGCAGCACCAGCGCATGCAAGCGTTCGGCGAACGGCGCATCGGGCGCGCCGTAGCCCGAGACAGGAAACCAGCCGAAGGACACCGCAAAGATCTGGATCAGCACGATGCCGAGCCAGAAGCTCGGAATGCTGGCGCCCAGCATCGCAATGCCGGTGAAGAGCTGGTCGACCACGCGCCCGCGGAACACCGCCGAGACGATGCCGCAGGGCACGCCGATCAGCGCCGCGATGGCCACGGCCATCAGCGCGAGCAGCGTGGTCGGTTCGGCCCGCTCCCACAGCGCCTGCGTGACCGGCCGCTGCAGGAAGATCGAGGTGCCGAGGTTGCCCTGCAGCACTTCGCGCAGCCAGTAGCCGAACTGCACGGGCAGCGGCTTGTCGAGGCCGTATTCCTTCTGCACGCGCGCGATGTCGGCGGCCGTCGCCTGGTCGCCCAGCAGCACCGAGACCGGATCGCCCGAGGCCGCGCGCGTGAGCACGAAGACGAGCACCGCCACGATCGCGAGCACGACGAGCATGCCGGCGGCGCGGGAAGCAAGATAGCGAAACATGGGGGGCGGTTCCGTGGCGGGGCGGGGGTTTACTTGATCCTTGCGTTCCAGAAGAACGGCCAGGTCGCGGGCTGGTAGTTGTCCAGCGCCGGACTCTTGGCCGAGAGGCCGTTGAACTTGCCGACGTTGATGTACGGCACTTCTTCATAGACCACCTGCTGCACCTTGCCCCACAGCGCGCCGCGCTTGGCCGGATCGCTCTCGACGTTGAAGGCCTGCAGCGCCGACTTCTTGGCGGGCGAGTCCCACCAGCCCGGCGCGCCGTCGCCCAGCTGCGGCGGCGAGAGCATCGGCTCGGGGAACTGGCCCGAATGGGTCACGTAGATGTCCCACAGCTTCGGGTCGTTGCGGCGCTGCACCAGCGTGGCCCAGTCGACCACGTTGAGGTCGACCTTGAAGCCGGCGCGCTTGAGCTGCTCGGCCATCAGGAGCGACATGTTGTAGTGGAAGTCGTACTGGCGGCTGGTGAGCACGCGGATCGGCTCGCCCTTGTAGCCGGCCTTGGCCGCGGCCTCCTTGGCCTTGGCGGCGTTGCGCTCGTTGTAGAGCGTGGTGCCCGCGGTCGAATAGAACGGCGAGCCCTTGGGAAAGTGGTTGCCTTCGGCCACGAAAAAGCGCGTGTCGCCAAAGCCCGCGGCGAGCATCTCGCCCTCGCCGAGCGCCGACTGGATCGCCTGGCGCACGGCCTGGTTGGAAGCCACGCCTTCCTTGGTGTTGAGCACCAGGTACGGAAAGCCGAACGACGGCGTCATGATCGGCACGGTCTTGCCGCCCGACTTCTCCAGGCGCGGCAGCGCTTCGACCGGCAGCAGGTCGGCAAAGTCGTACTGGCCGGCCAGTGCGCCTTCCACGCGCGTGCTGGCATTGGGCACCGGCACGAAGCGCAGCTCCTCGATGGCCGCCTCGCGCTTGCCGCCGTAGCCGCTCGCGGGTTCCTTGCGCGCCGCGTACTTGTCGAAGCGCGTGAGCAGCACGAACTGGTCGGGGCGGCGCTCCTTGAACTTGTAGGGGCCGGTGCCGACGAAATCCTTGAGCGGCGAAGCGATGGAATCCTTCGCCATGATGGCGGCCATGCCGCTGGGCAGCGCGAGCTGCGAGAGCAGTGGCGCATACGGCGCCTTCAGCACGATCTCCACGCCCAGCGGGCCCTTGGCCTTGAGGCTCTCGACTTCCTTGCCCACGGCCTTGCCGCGCGGCGACTGGTCCATCCAGCGCTGCAGGCTGGCCACCACGTCGTCGGCGTTGAGTTCGCGGCCGTTGTGCAGCATCACGCCCTTGCGCAGCGTGATCGCGTAGGTCTTGCCGTCGGCCGAGATCCTGGGGCTGCTCTCGGCCAGCATCGGCACCACGTTCCACTTGGCGTCGAAGGTGTAGAGCGTCTCGTACACGTGCTGCATGATGGTTCCGACCAGGTCGGCCGTGGACGCCATCGGGTCGAGCGTCTGCGGTTCGGCCACCATGGCCAGCGTGGCAAAGTTGCGCGGCCCCTGGGCATGCGCAGGCTGGGAAGGCAGCGCGGCACACAGCATGGCGAGCAGGGAGGCAGCCAGCAGGCTGCGTTTCGACAGCTTCGGCAGGCACTGGACAAGACCGGCGTGAGACATGGGGAACTCCTTCGTGGGGCAGGCAAATTGTGAAAGAAATTTTCTTTTCGGCCCGCACTTTGAAGCACTATCCATGCCAAATCATCCGTGTTAACCCTTGTTTGTGGGTTTTTCTGAAACAAATTTTCAGATTGGATCGATACTTGCGATCTGCTTTTCTTTCAATCCTTTCAGGAGTCCTCCCATGCCGCTCGAATACCTCGGCGCCCCGCCCATCGCCTCGGACCGCCAGGCCCGCCCCTTCTCCCCGGCCGTGCGCGCCGGCGATTTCATCTACGTGTCGGGCCAGGTGCCGGCCAATGCCGAGGGCGAGATCGTGGGGGGCGGCATCGAGGCGCAGACGCGCCAGGTGATGGAAAACCTGAAGAAGGTGCTGGCGCTGGCCGGCGCCACGCTCGACGACGTCTGCAAGAGCACCGTCTGGCTGCAGGACGCGCGCGACTTTGGTGCCTTCAACCGCATCTACATGAGCTACTTCGGTGACAACAAGCCGGCGCGCTCGACCACCGAGGCGCGGCTGATGGTCGAC
This sequence comes from Variovorax sp. V116, assembly GCF_041154435.1. Lineage (NCBI taxonomy): Bacteria > Pseudomonadati > Pseudomonadota > Betaproteobacteria > Burkholderiales > Comamonadaceae > Variovorax > Variovorax sp. V116. The sequence continues at coordinate 1,349,483 of NZ_AP028661.1, read as the reverse complement.
GCCAAGGTCGAGATCGACGTGGTGGCCTACAAGCCCAAGGCCTGATCAGGCGTGCAGCTCGGTCTTGCGCTGGATGATGCGCGAGACCAGGCCGTACTCGACCGCCTCCGCGGCCGAGAGCCAGCGGTCGCGCTCGATGTCGGCCAGCACCACGTCGATCGGCTTGCCGGTTTCCCGCGCGATCTCGTGCGCGATGCGGTGCCGGGCCTTGATGATTTCCTGCGCCTGGATCGCGATGTCGGTCGCTTGCCCGCCCGCGCCGCCGCTGGGCTGGTGGATCAGGAAGCGCGTGTTCGGCAGGCACACGCGCCGCTCGCGCGGTACCGCCAGGTACAGGTGCGTGGCGGCGCTGCCCACCCAGCCGGTGCCGATCATGTTCACCGGCGCGGAGATGAAGCGCACGATGTCGTGAATGGCATCGCCCGACTCCAGGTGGCCGCCGGGCGAGCTCACCAGGATGTCGATGGGTTTGTCGCCGCTGTCGGCATCGAGCGCGATGAGCCTGCGCGTCACGTCGGCAGCCACCGAATCGGTGATGCTGCCGAAGATCAGCAGCGTGCGCGACTTGAAGGCTTTTTCCTCGAGGTACGAATTGCGCGGCTCGGCGGTGGCCGCGGGTGGGGTGTCGTCGTCGGTTTCCATGATCAAGAAGCACTCCTGTGATTGAACGGCATCCTGCCGAACAGACAGACAGTTTCGCCGACATTGCATGCACGCGTGGCAAGCGGCATCGACTCAACCCGCCAGACGTCCCGCCACCAGTTGCAGCACGCGGTCGCAGCGCTTTGCGAGTTCCTGGTCGTGCGTGACCATCACGAAGGCCGTGCGGTGCTTGTGCGCGAGCTCGATCATCAGCGCGAACACCGTGTCCGCCGTGCTGCGGTCGAGGTTCCCCGTGGGCTCGTCGGCCAGCACGCAGGCCGGCTGCGTGACCAGCGCGCGCGCAATGGCCACGCGCTGGCGCTCGCCGCCCGAGAGCTCGGCCGGCCGGTGGTGCAGGCGTTCGCCCAGGCCCACGCTTTCGAGGATCTTCGTGGCCGAGGCCGCCGCCTGTGCGGAATCCATGCGCCGGATCTTCAGCGGCATCGCCACGTTGTCAAGCGCGCTGAACTCGGGCAGCAGGTGGTGGAACTGGTAGACGAAGCCCAGGTGCAGGTTGCGCAGCCGTCCCTGCTCGGCCGCGTCGGCATGCGCGATGTCCTTGCCGAGCAGCTCGACCTTGCCGGCGGTGGGCGCATCGAGCCCGCCCATCAGGTGCAGCAGCGTGCTCTTGCCCGAGCCCGAGGCGCCGACGATGGCCAGCGTCTCCCCGGCGCGCACGTCCAGGTCGACGCCGTGCAGCACCGTGAGGTCGATGCGCCCCTCGTGAAAGCGCTTGGTGAGGCCGCGCGCCTTGAGAACCACGTCACTCATAGCGCAATGCCTCGGCAGGGTTGACGCGGCTCGCGCGCCAGCTGGGATACAGCGTTGCAAGAAAAGCCAGGACCAGTGAAATGATCGCGATCGGCATGATGTCGCCGCGCTGCGGATCGCTCGGCATCTTGCTGATCAGGTAGATGTCCTTGGGCAGGAAGCTCGCGTGGAAGAGCTGTTCGAGCGCCGGCACGATCACGTCGATGTTGTAGGCAATGCCCAGCCCCAGCAGCAGCCCGGCCACCGTGCCGATCACGCCGACCATCGCGCCCTGCACCACGAAGATGCCCATGATGCTGCGCGGCGAACTGCCCAGCGTGCGCAGGATGGCGATGTCCGCGCGCTTGTCGGTCACCGTCATGACCAGCGTGGACACCAGGTTGAAGGCCGCCACCGCCACGATGAGCGTGAGGATGATGAACATCATGCGTTTCTCGACCTGCACGGCCGCAAACCATGTCTTGTTCTGGCGCGTCCAGTCGCGGATGAGGAACTGGCCCGGCAGCGTGACGGCCATCTGGTCGGCCACTTCGCGCGCCTCGTTCAGGTCCTTGAGCTTGATGCGGATGCCGGTCGGGCCTTCGAGCCGGAACACGCGCTGGGCGTCTTCCGCATGGATCATGGCCAGCGCCGAGTCGTATTCGTAGTGGCCCGAATCGAAGGTGCCCACCACCGTGAACTGCTTGAGCCGCGGCACCACGCCGGCGGGCGTGACCTGACCGCCCGGCGCCACCAGCGTGACCTGGTCGCCCGGCTGCACGAACAGCGAGCGCGCGAGTTCGCCGCCAAGCACGATGCCGAACTCGCCCGGCACCAGCTTGTCGAGCGTGCCCTTCTGCGCCGTCGTGGCGATGTCGGTCACCTCGGGTTCGAGCCTGGGCACGATGCCGCGCACCAGCGTGCCCTTCATGTCCTCGCCGCGCGCAATGAGCGCCTGCGTGGCAATGAAGGGCGCGGCGCCGACCACCTCGGGGTTCTTGCGCGCGGCGGCCGTGATGGCGTCGATGTCGGGCAGCGCCTGGCCGTCGCGCGACAAGATTTCGATGTGCGACACCACGCCGAGCATGCGGTCGCGCACCTCCTTCTGGAAGCCGTTCATCACACTGAGCACGATGATCAGCGCCGCCACCCCCAATGCAATGCCGAGCATCGACACGCCGGAGATGAACGAGATGAAGCCGTTGCGCCGCGTCGCCCGGCCTGCGCGCGTGTAGCGCCAGCCGAGCTTCAGTTCATAAGGAAGTCGCATATTTTCAGTTTGAGCTCAGCCGGGTGCACCCGCGGAACCGGCTTTGCCGGGCCGCTGGGTGCGCCCCCCAGTGGGGGGAGGCGCCGAAGGCGCTTCGGGGGGCGTTTCATCCTAGCATCCCGGACAATAGGGGGAATGGCCGAACCTTCCTCCCGTCACTTGTTGATCCCCTTTGCCGGCCGCGGTTCCCCGGTGTGCCGCGCGGCACTGCCCGCGCTCCGGCTTCCCAATCTCGAAGCGCTGCTCTCGCGGCTCTCGCTCGCGGAGGCCGACACGCAGGACGAAAGCACGCGCTCGCCGCCCCATGAACGCGCGCTGGCCCGGGCGCTGGGCATTTCCGCAGCCGACGGCTGCATTCCCTGGGCCGCGCTGGAAGCCCGGCAGGCCGGCATTGCCGAACCCGGCGACCGCGAAGGCTGGGGCCTGGTCTCGCTGTGCAACTGGCAGGTGGGCATCGACGACGTGGTGCTGGGCGACCCGGCCGCGATCGAGATCGATGCTGCCGAATCGGCCGCGCTGCTGGCCGCCGCCCATCCCTTCTTCGAGGAAGACGGCATCGCGCTGCACCCCTCCCCCACACCCGGCCGCTGGCTCGCGCGCGCGCACATCTTCGCGGGACTGGCCACGGCCTCCATCGACCGCGCGGTGGGCCACCCGATCTCGCAGTGGTCGCCGCTGGCCGAAGCCGCACGGCCGCTGCGCCGCCTCCAGAACGAAATGCAGATGCTGCTCTACACCCAGCGCGTGAACGACGACCGCGCCGCGCGCGGCGTGCCGCCGATCAATTCCTTCTGGCTCAGCGGCACCGGCGCCCTGGAGCCCGGCGTTCCCCCGGCCGGCACCGCCGCGCCCACGGTGAGCGACACGCTGCGCGTGGCCGCCCTGCGCGACGACGGCCTGGGCTGGGCCGAAGCCTGGCAGGCGCTGGACGCAGGCCCCGTCGCCGGCCTGCTGGCCGCCTACACCGCCGGTGCCGACGTCACGCTCACGCTGTGCGGCGACCGCACCGCGCAGCGCCATGCGGTGCAGCCGCGCGGGCTGGTGGGCTGGGCCCGAAGCCTGTTCGACCGGCCGCGCGCCGCCAGCGTGCTGGAGGCCCTGTGAAGATCATTGCCCGCGAAATTCCGCCCCGCACGGTCTGGGCGCTCGAGCAGGCCGGCGTGCATCCGCTGCTGGCCCGCCTGTTCGCCGCGCGCGGCGTGCTGGCCAAGGACGAGCTCGACGACGGCCTGGCGCGCCTGCTGCCGCCCGACACGCTGCACGGCACGCGCGAGGCCGCGGTGCTGCTGGCCGACGCGATGGCGCAGGACAAGCGCCTGTGCATCGTGGCCGACTACGACTGCGACGGCGCCACCGCCTGCGCCGTCGCGGTGCGCGGCCTGCGCCTGCTCGGCGCGAAGAACGTGAGCTACCTGGTGCCCGACCGCGTGGTCGACGGCTACGGCCTCACGCCGCCGATTGCCGAGCGCGTGGCCGACAGTGGCGCCGACATGCTGATCACCGTCGACAACGGCATCGCCAGCGTCGAGGGTGTGGCCGCCGCCAAGGCGCGCGGCCTGCAGGTGCTGGTGACCGACCACCACCTGCCCGGCCCCGAGCTGCCGGCCGCCGACGTGCTGGTGAATCCCAACCAGCCCGGCTGCAGCTTCGAGAGCAAGAGCATCGCCGGTGTCGGCGTGATGTTCTACGTGCTGCTGGCGCTGCGCTCCGAGCTGCGCGCGCGCGGCGTCTTCAGCGCGGCCGCGCAGCCCAAGCTCGACGTGCTGCTCCCGCTGGTGGCGCTCGGCACCGTGGCCGACGTGGTGAAGCTCGACGCCAACAACCGCCGCCTGGTGGCACAGGGCCTGCGGCGCATCCGCGCCGGCGCGCTGCCCGCGGGCATCGCGGCGCTGTTCAAGGCCGCGGGGCGCAACGCCGCGGTGGCCACCACCTTCGACTTCGGCTTTGCGCTCGGCCCGCGCATCAACGCGGCCGGCCGGCTCGCCGACATGACGCTGGGCATCGAATGCCTGCTGACCGACGATGCCGGCCGCGCCGACGAACTCGCGCGCATGCTCGACGGCATCAACCGCGAGCGGCGCGACATCGAGGGCGGCATGCGCGACCAGGCGCTGCTGCTGGCCGAATCGCTGTTCGGTGCCACCGCCGACGGCAGCGAGGCGCCGCCCGCAGCCATCAGCGTGTTCGATGCCGACTTCCACGAAGGCGTGGTCGGCATCGTGGCCTCGCGCATCAAGGACCGCTTCCACCGCCCGACCTTCGTCTTTGCCGCCAGCGGCGCGCCCGGCAAGGAGCACGAGCTCAAGGGCTCGGGCCGGTCGATCCCGGGCTTCCATCTGCGCGATGCGCTCGACCTTGTGGCCAAGCGCCATCCGGGCGTGCTGCTGCGCTTCGGCGGCCATGCCATGGCTGCCGGCTGCACCGTGGCGCGCGAGAAGTTCGAGGTGTTCGAGCGCGCGCTGGCCGAGGTCGCACATGAATGGCTGGCCGCCTCCGCGCTCACGCGCCAGATCGAAACGGATGGGCCGATCGCGCGCGAGTACATGCGCATCGACCTGGTCGACACGCTGCACCGCGAGGTGTGGGGCCAGGGCTTCGCGCCGCCCACCTTCAGCGAGGAAGTCGAAGTGGTGTCGCAGCGCCTCGTGGGCGAGAAGCACCTGGCGCTCAAGCTGCGGCACCAGGGACAGCCGGTCGACGGCATCTGGTTCGGCCACACCGAGCCGCTGCCCGCGCGCGTGAAGCTCGCCTTCAGGCTCGATGCCGACGAATGGCAGGGTGTGCGCCGGGTGCGCTTCCTTGTCGAAGGCGCTGAGATCTAGCTCGCCACAGCTCGGCTCGGAAATCCCCGGGTCAGCTTCGGTGGGCGTGCATTCGGGACGGATTCCTACGCGGGCCGCGCGGCGGCGTTCTACGGTTGCCTTTCACATGCAGGAGCCCACGCACATGAAATCGACCACCGCATCCCCCGCAAAATCCACCCGGTCCGGCGCAAGCGCGCACACCGCCGCCAAGCAGCGGACCGTCCAGCGCACGCAGGACGCAAAGGACAGCGCCAAGCCCGCCGCCAAGAAGTCCAGCCAGCCCGCGCAGGCCGGGCCGCGCTCGCAGCCGGTCAATCCCCTGCCGGCGCAGCACCTGAGCAAGCCCGGGCTCGAGGCCGAGATGGCGCTGCGCCCGCGCTTCGAAGCGCCGGACTACAAGGGCAGCGGCAAGCTCGAGGGCATGGCGGCCCTGGTGACCGGCGGCGATTCCGGCATCGGGCGCGCCGTGGCGCTGCTCTATGCCCGTGAAGGCGCCGACGTCGCCATCGCCTACCTCGACGAAGACGAGGACGCCGAGGAAACCCGGCGCCACGTGGAGGCGGAAGGCGCACGCTGCATCCTCGTCAAGGGCGACGTCTGCGATCCGGCGTTCTGCCGCGACGCGGTCGACCAGACCATCGGGGCCTTCGGCAAGCTCGACATCCTGGTGAACAACGCGGCCTTCCAGCTGCATGCGGCGTCCATCGAGGACATCACCGACGAGCGCTTCGAACTCACGCTTCGGACCAACGTCTTCGGCTATTTCCAGATGGCGCGCGCCGCGGTTCCGCACCTGGGCCAGGGCGCCTCGATCATCAATACCGGCTCGGTCACGGGCCTGGAGGGCAGCGCGCACCTGCTCGACTATTCGACCACCAAGGGCGCGATCCACGCGTTCACCAAGTCGCTGGCCAGCAACTTGCTGCCCAAGGGTATCCGCGTGAATGCGGTGGCGCCCGGGCCGGTGTGGACGCCTTTGAATCCCGCCGACAGCCCGTCCGGGAAGATCAAGGATTTCGGCAAGAACACCGACCTGCAACGGCCGGCGCAGCCGGAAGAGCTCTCGCCTGCCTACGTGTTCCTGGCCGCGCCGAGCTGCGCCAGCTACATCACCGGCATCGTGCTGCCGGTCACGGGCAGCGTGGGCGCCGTCTGAAGGCGGCCAAGAGCTTCTGCAGCGGCCTGGAGCGCGGCGCGTCCTCCATGAGCGGCGGGATGGAGATGGCCAGCAGCAGCGCCGCCAGCGGCACCACGCAGACGAAGCCGATGTAGTTGAAGCCCAGCGCGCCGACGATGCCGCCCAGCACGAACATGCCGACAAGCCCGCCCGCCATCTGCATCCGGCGGCGGTTGTGGCGCACCATCGCATGCGCCGGCGTGGCATGCCGGTTCCAGTAGAGCAGCTTGCCCAGCTCCATGCCCACGTCGGTGATGTTGCCCGTCATGTGGGTGGTGCGGACGCTGCCGCCGGAGGTCTTGGAGCCGACGGCGTTCTGCAGCCCCATGATGAAGGACAGCAGCAGCACCGTGAGCGGAACCGCAAACGGGGTCGGCCAGGTCAGCGTGATAGCGCCCATCAATCCGAACGGGAACATGAGCGCGGCTTCCAGCAGCAGCGGCACCGCATAGACGCTGCGCAGCCGGTGCTGGCGGCCCCAGTTCACCAGGATGGCGCAGACCGCCGCACCCGCCAGGAAGGCGAGGATGGCGCCCAGCGCATTGAGCAGCAGCTTGGTGTTGCCCAGCACCAGCCCGTCCGCAAACTGCGATGCGAAGCCCGTCATGTGCGAGGTGTACATGTGCAGCACCAGGAACCCGCCCGCATTCACGGCGCCGGCATTGAAGGCCAGCAGCAGGCCGAGCACCCGGTTGGTGGAGGGTGCGCGGTGGCGGTGGGTAAGGAAGCGTAGTCTGCGCATCGGCGTGCAACTTGCGCTTGGACTCTAGCACCCGGACGAACGCCCATCGACCGCGTTCTACGCCGCCGGCCGCCGCCCCCAAGGGAATGTGCTGATTACACTTTCCCGCCGGCTTGCGTTGTGCAGGCCTGTACACACATCCAAGGGTTTCAATGAAAGTCTCAACTCTCCTGGCCGCGGCCGCACTCGTGGCTTCGGCCTTGCCCGCCGCGGCGCAGGTTTCGGTCCAGATCAACGTGCCCGGCCTGATCCAGGTGGCGCCTCCCGCGCCGCGCTACGAACCCATGCCGGGGCCGAGGGCCGGCCAGGTGTGGGTGCCCGGGCACTGGCAGTGGAACGAGCGCGCCTACGTCTGGCGCTCGGGCTACTGGCAGGCGGCGCGGCCCGACTATGCGTATGCGCCGGGCCGCTGGGTGCAGGCCGATGGCGGATGGCGGTGGATGGAAGGCGACTGGCGCCGCGCGGAGCCGCACCATCGCCACGCCGAAGAGCATCCTGGCGGTGGCGGATACCACTGCCCGCCGGGACAGGCCAAGAAGGGGCGCTGCTGATCTTCAGCCGCGGGAATGAAAGAAGCGGGCAGGTCGCCGCTTCCTTCTTGCCGGTCAGCACGGGGGCTTTCCGGTATGTTCGATATGGTGCCGCTTGTCGGAATCGAACTGACGACCTTCCGCTTACAAGGCGGGTGCTCTACCAACTGAGCTAAAGCGGCACGGATTGACTTGCGGGATTTTAACGGTGCGGTGTGCGTCGGCTGCCTGCTGTCGCTACTTCACGCGCTTGAGCGACGGGCGGCTGCCGCCGCCTGCCGGCGGGCGCGGCGGCTCATCGGTGGGGTCGGTGGGCGAGCCGGCGTCGTCGCCGGCATCGACCATTTCGTCCGCGTCTTCACCCGTCACCAGGTGGACGATCTTGCCGGCATCGCCTTCGGTGCCGCGCGACGCATCGCGCAGCGGCATGCGTGCAGGCCCCTGGGGCGAAGAAGGCGCGCCGGCCGCCTGGGACGGCCCGCCGCCCTCGGCGCCGCTGCCGGCAGGTACCGGTGCGGGAAACGCCATGCCCTGCCCGTTCTCGCGCGCATAGATCGCGATCACGCGGCCCACGGGCACGACGATCTCGCGCGCACTGCCCGCGAAGCGGGCCTTGAACTCGATGAAATCGTTGCCGAGCTTGAGCGAACTGGTCGCGTCGAAGCTGATGTTCAGCACGATCTCGCCGTTCTTCACGTACTCGCGCGGCACCTGGACGGTGTCGTCGACCTGCACCGCGACATAGGGCGTGAACCCGTTGTCGGTGCACCATTCGTACAGCGCCCGGATGAGGTACGGGCGGGTGGAGGACGACTCGAGCGCGTTGATCATGAAGGGCGGCGAAAAACGATGGAAGCAGGCACGCAGCTTACTTACTTTCGCATGACCTTTTCGGACGGGGTCAGTGCTTCGATGTAGGCCGGGCGCGAGAAGATGCGCTCGGCGTACTTCAGGAGCGGCGCCGCGTTCTTGCTGAGGTCGATGCCGTAGTAGTCCAGGCGCCAGAGCAGCGGCGCAATCGCCACGTCGAGCATCGAGAAATTGTCGCCCAGCATGTACTTGTTCTTGAGGAACACGGGGGCCAGCTGCGTGAGGCGGTCGCGGATGTGCGAGCGTGCCTTTTCGAGCGCCTTCTCGTTGCCCTTGGCGGTGCGGTTCTCGAGAGCGGCCACGTGCACGAACAGCTCCTTCTCGAAGTTGAGCAGGAACAGGCGCACGCGCGCGCGGTCGACCGGGTCGCCGGGCATCAGCTGCGGATGCGGGAAGCGCTCGTCGATGTACTCGTTGATGATGTTCGACTCATACAGGATGAGGTCGCGCTCGACCAGGATGGGCACCTGGCCGTACGGGTTCATCACGCTGATGTCTTCAGGCTTGTTGTAGAGATCGACGTCGCGGATCTCGAAGTCCATGCCCTTTTCGAACAACACGAAGCGGCAGCGGTGGGAAAAGGGGCAGGTCGTTCCTGAATACAAGACCATCATGGCGAGAGACTCCTAAAAATCAAAAAGAGTGGGTCGCGTTGGCAACCCACTCTGTGGAACCGCACGCACCAGGCGCGCGGTCGGCGTGGACGGAACTACTTGACGTCTTTCCAGTACGAGGCGTTCAGTCGCCACACGAAGACCAACGACATGACGAGGAACAGCAGCACCCACACACCGATGCGGATGCGCGTGTTCTGTGCCGGCTCGGCCATCCATTGCAGGTAGCTCACCAGGTCGCCGACCGCAGTGTCGAACTGCAGCGGCGTCATGGTGCCGGGGGTCACCTGCTCCCAGCCCTTGAACACTTCGGTCTCGTGGCCATGCTGCGAGATCTTGGTGTAGACGGGACGGCGTTCGCCCTGCAGCTCCCACAGCGGGTTGGGCATGGCAACGCTCGGGAACAGCAGGTTGTTCCAGCCGGTGGCCTTGGTGTCGTCGCGGTAGTAGGTGCGCAGGTAGGTGTACAGGTAGTCCGCACCCGTGCCGCCATGGCCGGCGCGCGAGCGGGCCACCAGGGTCAGGTCGGGCGGCGTCGTGCCGAACCATTCCTTGGCCTGGCGCGCGTCGATGTTGGCCTTCATGGTCTCGCCGACCTTGTCGGTGGCGAACAGGAGGTTGTCCTTGATCTGCTGCTCGGTAATGCCGATGTCCTGCAGCCGGTTGTAGCGCATGAACGCCGCGGAGTGGCAGTTCAGGCAGTAGTTGACGAACAGCTTGGCGCCGTTCTGCAGCGAGGCGACGTCGGTGGTCTTGTTGGGCGCCTTGTCCCAGGCCATGCCGCCGGACTCGGCCGATGCGGCTGCGGAAAAGGTCAGGCCCAAGGCCAGGCCAACAACCGCGAGCCAGCCAGAAATGCTTTTCTTCATCGTGTTTCTCTCGAGCTCTCTTGGGCTTCTCAATGGGCGGCGAAGGTCACGCGCTCAGGCACGGGCTTGAACTCGCCCTTGCTGCTCCACCAGGGCATGAGCAGGAAGAAACCGAAGTAGAAAAGCGTGCCGATCTGGGAAATGGTCTGCGCGATGTCCAGCGCGAACGAACCGATGACCAGGCTGCCCCAGACGCCGGGCGCCTGGATGCCCAGGTAGCCCAGGATCAGGAAGAAGAACACGAAGACGCCGTAGACATACTTGTGCCAGCCCGGACGGTAGCGGATCGACTTGACTTCGCTCTTGTCGAGCCATGGCAGGAAGAACAGGATGATGACGGAGCCGCCCATCACGAGCACGCCCCAGAACTTGGCGTCGAAGGCCTTGAGCAGGAAGATGACCACGGCCGCCACGACGACCAGCGCGATCTTCAGGGCCATGCTCGACTTGCCCTTGATGAAGTTCAGGACGGCGGCCGCGGCGATGATCAGCGCGAACACGTTGACCATGTCGTCGGTGGTTGCACGCAGCATCGAATAGAACGGCGTGAAGTACCAGACCGGCGCAATGTGGTTCGGCGTCTTGAGCGAATCGGCCGGAATGAAGTTGTTGTACTCGAGGAAGTACCCGCCCGCTTCCGGCGCGAAGAAGATCACGGCCGAGAAGATCGTGAGGAACACCACCACGCCGAAGATGTCGTGCACCGTGTAGTACGGATGCGACGGAATGCCGTCCAGCGGATGGCCATCGGGGCCGCGCTTGGCCTTGATCTCGATGCCGTCGGGGTTGTTGGAGCCCACTTCGTGCAGCGCGATCAGGTGGGCCACCACCAGGCCGAGCAGCACCAGCGGCACGGCGATCACATGGAAGCTGAAGAAGCGGTTCAGCGTGGCGTCGCTCACCACGTAGTCGCCGCGGATCAGCAGCGCGAGGTCAGGGCCGATGAACGGGATGGCCGCGAACAGGTTCACGATCACCTGGGCGCCCCAGTAGCTCATCTGGCCCCATGGCAGCAGGTAGCCCATGAAGGCCTCGGCCATCAGGCACAGGAAGATCGCGCAGCCGAAGACCCAGATCAGCTCGCGCGGCTTGCGGTAGCTGCCGTACATGAGGCCGCGGAACATGTGCAGGTACACCACGATGAAGAACGCCGAGGCGCCCGTCGAGTGGATGTAGCGGATGAGCCAGCCCCAGGGCACGTCGCGCATGATGTACTCGACCGATGCGAACGCCTGGTTCGCGTCGGGCTTGTAGTGCATCACGAGGAAGATGCCGGTCACGATCTGGATCACGAGGACCAGCATCGCGAGCGAGCCGAAGATGTACCAGAAGTTGAAGTTCTTCGGTGCGTAGTACTTGCCCCACTGGTCGTTCCAGAGCTTGCTCAGCGGGAAGCGGTTGTCGACCCAGTTGAGCAGCTTCTCGCCGGCGGGCGCGTTGGGGGAAATTTCGTGGAATTCAGCCATGTTGTTCTTCTGCCTCAGGCCTTCTTGGAGTCTTCACCGATCAGGAGCTTGGTGTCCGACAGGTACATGTGCGGCGGCACAGGCAGGTTGTCGGGCGCGGGCTTGTTCTTGAAGACGCGGCCGGCCAGGTCGAACGTGGAACCGTGGCAAGGGCAGAGGAAGCCGCCTTCCCAGTCGCTCGGCAGCGAAGGCTGCGGGCCGGCCTGGAAGCGGTCGGTCGGCGAGCAGCCCAGGTGGGTGCAGATGCCCACCACCACCAGCACGTCGGGCTTGATCGAGCGGTGCTCGTTCTGCGCGTACTTGGGGGTGAATTCGTCGGGGTGCCGCTTGGAGAGCGGATCGGCCAGCTGGCCGTCGAGCTTGGGGAGCTCGGCCACTTGCTCGGGCGAGCGCTTGAGGATCCAGACGGGCTTGCCGCGCCACTCGACGGTGATCTTCTCGCCGACCTTGAGGCCGCCGATGTCGACTTCGACGGCAGCGCCCGCGGCCTTGGCCTTCTCGGAGGGCTGGAACGTACTCACAAAGGGAATCGCGGTGGCCACGCCTCCCGCTACGCCGGCACAGCTGGATGCGATTAACCACGTCCGCTTGCTTGTGTCGATCCGGGGGGAGCCGGAGGTCATGTCACTCATGGGGATCCTCTAAGTCTTCTTCGCTGGAGCAGGGTCAACCGGCGATTGTAGCGGGCTGTTGCGCGCATATTCAATGGGGCCGGCCTGGCGCTGCGCGAACGCGCATTCCCGGCCATGCGAAAGAGGCAATTAATAACAATGAATTAATCCTGATTTACAAGACATTTCGACACAAGGATTTGCACGCGTAAAAGATGTCTCAAGGGCTAAATTAGTTGCGGCACACTTCGCCAACTGCTAATCTTGTCCCAACTGTTAACTGCTAATTGAGAGGATATTTGCCATGCGAATCGCCCCCCTGATTTCCGCCACTTTCATTGCTGCGCTGGGCATTTCCTCGGCCTTGGCACAAACACAAACGCCCCCGCCGGTCCAGACGCCTGGTCCCCAGCCGGCCAGCGCGACCGGCGCAACCAATTCCGCATTCGGACGCATCACCGCGCAGCAAGCCGGTGGCGTCGCGGCCGCCGTTGGCCTGGCGGCTGCCGTTGGCAGCGGCAATGGCGGCAACAGCGGCGGCGGCAGCGGCACGGGCGGCACCGGCGGCACGGGCACGGGTACAGGCACGACCGGCACGAATTAAACGTGCGGGCCCTCTTCGCGGGAGGGCATTCGCCGAAGGCTCCGCGCGTTGGTCTGGCCACGCGACTTATTGAATGCTGCCTTTTGTCGGCATTTCTTTTGGGCGTTGGCGGCTGTTCTTCCGGATCCTCGGCCATGCTGGCCACGGCGCGGCATATCTATAGCGGCAGCGCCGCGACGCCCCAGCCCACTTTCAACCCGAATTACCGCTATTTGCGGGTCGCCGTCGGCAAGCAGACGGTCTTCATGGTGCTCGGCTACATCGACCAGCGCCCCGAAGGCGCCGTCGAGGTCTGGTACAGCGGCAACGGCGAGGTCGTGAGGCTGCTCGACGGGCGCCTCGTGGGAACCACCGGCCTTCGCACCGATTGGCGCGAGGTGCGCTTTTCCAGCCTGCCCGCGTGGACTGGCGATGCGAACGGCGCGGCGCCAAAGACCTACCAGCGCGAGCGCGACATGATGCCGGGCTACCGGTTCGGCATTCGCGACGAGGTCGTGCGCACGCCCATTGCTGCACCGCAGCAGACCGCGCTGGCCGGCACGGCTGGCGCGTCGCTGCGCTGGTACGAGGAGCGCAGCGTTTCGCATCCGGCGAGCGCCTCGCTGCCTCCGGCGCGCTTTGGCGTTTCGCAAGCGGGCGGCACGCCTCGGGTCGTCTATTCCGAGCAATGTATTTCCAATGACCTGTGTATGAGCTTCGAGCAGTGGACGCCTTCCCCCCCAGCACCCGTCGCAGCGGCGAGCGCTGGTACATGAGCAGTTCGCTCCTGCGTGGCTTCGGCAGACATCCCTGGCCTCTTCGCGCGGCGGTGGCCTGCGCATTGGCGGCGAGTTGCGCCGCCGGCGCGCAGCCCCTGGGCAACAGCCCCGTCGACAACAAAACACCCGCCGACGACGCCGATATCCGTCCCGGCGAGCGGCTGAGCGCCTGGCTGCTGCGCCAGCCGGCCGAAACGGCCTCCCCGGGACTGTCATGGCGCATCCCGCAAGAGCGCTTGGCGCAGCAGTTCCTGAAGAACACCCTGCTGCTGCGGCTCGATGCCGCCAGCCGGCGCGTGCCGCCGGAAGAGCAGGGCCGGCGCAAGCAGTTGATGGCTTGGCTGCAGGGCCTGCCGGTGACCGGCCGCGTCGCGCTCGGCATCGTCGATCCGCGCTGGCTGCAGGCGCACCCGGAAGAAGATCCGGTGCTGACGGCCGGCCAGCAGCTGGTGGCGCCGCCGCCAGCGCTGAAGACCATCTCGGTCCTGCAGCCCGATGGGCAGCTTTGCCAGGTGGCCCATGAACCCGGCCGCACGGCGTGGGACTATGTCGCCGCCTGCAGCCCCGAGGGCAAGCACGACTGGGCCTGGGTCGCCCAGCCCGACGGGCGCACCGCCCGCGTGGGCGTAGCGCCCTGGAATGCGCATCCCTCGAACGAGCCGGCGCCGGGCGCATGGGTCTGGGCCGCGCCGCGCGGCATGGACGACCTGGAGGCGATCTCCGAGGGCATCATCAAGTTTCTGGCCACGCAAGGGCCGTCGCCGCAAGGCGGCGCGGTCCTGCAGCCTTCGGCGGGTGCGGCCGTACCGGCCGCCGCCATCGCCGCACCCGCTGCACCGCCCGCCCTGCCTGCCTTGCCCGACGTGCCGCCGGCACCTGCCGCGCCGGCGCCATCGACGGCCATTTCCGTGCGTCCCGAAGCAGCACCGCAATACCGCGCGCTCCAGACGAGCGGCAACGACTGGGGCGAGACCGGCCTGCTGCAGACGCCCACCGCGCGCATGGGCCAGGCGGGCGACATGCGGACCTCGCTCACGCACGTCTCGCCCTACACGCGGCTGAACGTCATGTTCCAGCCGCTGGATTGGCTGGAAGCGGGCTTTCGCTACACCTCCATCAGCAACCGGATCTACGGCGTCGGCCTCAGCAACCAGGGCTACAAGGACAAGAGCATCGACCTGAAGGCGCGGCTGTGGAAGGAGTCGGCCTACCTGCCCGAGGTGGCGCTGGGCTTTCGCGACATCGGCGGCACCGGCCTCTTCTCCTCCGAGTACCTGGTGGCCAGCAAGCGCCACGGCGACCTGGATTTCAGCCTCGGCATCGGCTGGGGCTACCTGGGGAGCAGCGGAAACATCAGCAACCCCTTCGGCTTGCTGAGCAGCCGCTTCAAGACCCGCGTGAGCGAGACGACCTGGGGCGGCGCCAACTTCGGCCGGCTCTTTCGCGGACCTGCCGCGCTCTTTGGCGGCGTGCAATGGCGCACGCCCTGGGACCCGCTGACGCTCAAGCTCGAATACGACGGCAACGACTACAAGAACGAGCCGCTCAACAACCCCCAGCGGCAGCGCTCCCCGTTCAACATCGGCCTGGAGTACCGCTACTCCCCCGGCGTGATTTTCTCGGCCGGCTTCGAACGCGGCAACAAGGTGATGCTGGGCCTCACGCTGCAGACCAACCTGGCCACCCTGCAGATGCCCAAGGCGGCAGACCCGCCGGCGCCGAGCTTCTCGCCGGACCCGCCGGCCGCCTCGCCGGGCTGGGCCGCCACCGCGGCCGACATCGAAAGCCGCACGGACTGGACCATCCAGCGCATCGCACCGCAAGGCCAGATGCTGCATGTGTGGATCACCGAAAGCGCCACCGTCTACCGGGATGTGCGGGTCGAGAAGATCATTGCCGTGCTGCATCGCGATGCGCCGGCCTCGATCAAGAACTTCGTGCTCCATTACTCGGAGCGGGGCCTGCCGATGCACGCGCAAGTGGTCAACCGCAATGAATGGGTGACCGCGCACTACCAGGCGCAGACGCCCGGCGAGGTTCGCGCGGCCAGCCAGCGCGACTATGCGCCCCCGCCCGTGGGCTCGGGCGATCCGGCCACCTTCGTTCCGCCGGGCAGCAGCGCCCACACTGCGGCCGCATCCGCAGATGCCTCTTCCGCCACGGCCGACAACAAGGCCCTTGGCCCGTGGGAGCGCCGCAGCGACAAGTTCAGCATCGGCCTCACGCCCAGCCTCGGCCAGATCCTCGGCGGGCCCAACGCATTCGTGCTCTACCAGATCGGCGTGCAGGCGGTGGCGGAATACCGCTTCACGCCCAGCACCTGGGTCAACGGCGCGCTGAACCTGCGCATGGTCGACAACTTCGACAAGTTCACCTACACGGCGGGCAGCAACCTGCCCCGCGTGCGAACCCTGCAGCGCGAGTACGTCACCGCCAGGCGCCTGACCATGCCGGTGCTCCAGCTGACGCACGTCGGCAGGCTCTCCGACAACCAGTACTACAGCGTGTACGGCGGTGCCCTGGAAACCATGTATGCGGGCGTCGGCGGTGAATGGCTCTACCGGCCATGGCGCAGCCGGATCGCCTTCGGGGTCGACTTCAACCACGTGCGCCAGCGCGACTTCGAACAGGACTTCGGCCTGCGCGACTACAAGGTGAACACCGGCCACGCCACGCTCTACTGGGACACCGGCTGGCACGGCGTGCTGGCCAAGATCAGCGCGGGCCAGTACCTGGCGGGCGACCGCGGCGTCACCATCGACATCAGCCGCCGCTTCGACAACGGCGTGGTGCTCGGGGCCTACGCCACCAAGACCAACGTATCGGCCAGGCAGTTCGGCGAAGGCAGCTTCGACAAGGGCATCTATCTTTCCATTCCCTTCGACGCGCTGCTGCCGCGCTCGAACAAGTTCACCGCCAACTTCGCCTGGGCGCCGCTGGTGCGCGACGGCGGTGCGCGGCTCGGCCGGATCCATCCGCTCTACGAGATGACCTCGGCCCGCGACCCGAGCGCCTACAAGTTCGCGCCGCCGGACAGCGGCACGCCGGGCACGGGCGACAACATCCTGAACTTCGAACGGCCGCGCTGACGCGGCGCGGCCGCCAATCCCCTGCCGCGCTCACCCGTGCGGCAGGGCTTTCGAAGAACAGGAATCAGCCGGCCTGGTCCGAGCCGGCTGCGCGCATGATGAAGAACAGCCAGGCCATCATCATGGCCGCCATGCAGGCAAAGCCCAGCGTCATGGCGTTGATGGTCTGGATGTAGGAAATGGGCGGCGTGGCCGCGAGCATGGCCGCAGCGAACACCAGCGCACCGAAGATCGAGCACCACAGAAGCGCACCGGGCCGGCCGGCGGCCCTGAACCCCGTACGCAGGCACATCGTCAGGCCGAAGATGGCGGGCGCGTAGAAGAACGGCGAAAAATCCATGCCGCCGTAGTTCTTGCCGAAGGCCAGCACCACCAGGTACGGGCCCAGCAGCCCCAGCAGGATTCCGCCGATCTCGGCCACCAGGAAACCGAAGACGACGAACTTGACGAACAGGCCAAAGGCGTCCTTGCGCCGATCGGATGCCCAGTTGGCCGCCAGCCTGGGCAGGATGTAGTAGCCCAACGCAAGCAGCACATACTGCATCGGCAGCAGGAAGGTGATGTAGATCTTCAGCAGCCCGCCCTGCACCGAATCCGCCGAGGAGCCCAGCAGCAGGATGGCGCCTCCCGTCATGATCCAGCTCATCAACTGCGAAAGGCTGGCCTTCCAGCCGTAGCTGGCGGCTTCCCCGAGCGTCAGGGCCTGGGCGTTGGCGGCGGCCGGCAGCGGTGCCATCACCTGGCGCAGGCTCGTCGCCACCAGGATGGCAAAGGGCAGCTGGATGACGGCGATCCACAGCAGCGCCTGCGTCCATGACGCCGGCTTCAGGCCGATCAGCACCGCCACGTATCCGACGCAGACCAGCACGCCGGATGCACAGAGCACCAGGTAGCGGCGTCCCACGAGCAGGATGCTTCGGGAAATCCAGAATATTTCATAGCCCGCGATCAGGGCCACGCCGGCCCAGCGGAGCGGCCCCGGAAAGCTCGTGAACTGCCAGGCCAGGAAGCCCGCAATGGAGACCCCCAGCACGAGCGCCCAGCTCCACCAGGCGGCGGACCGGCCCGCGTAGTAGCGCTTGATCAGCAGCGGCTCGTGCACCACCGCCGTATGCACGATGTACTGGAAGCTGACGATCGCCAGGAAGGCCGAGGCAATGCCGAAGTCGGAGGGCGACAGCGCCCGCGCCAGCGCAAAGCTCAGCAGCAGCTGGCTCGCGCTGTAGATGCACTGGTCTGCAACTGCGTAGATCGGACCTGCGAGGCGCTTTCGAATTCCGGACAGGGACGCCATCCTGGGCCTGTTCACCCTATTCCGAAATGGAAAACAGGACCGGATAGTCGGTGGCCTTGGCAGCAAAGCCACCGTCGACGGGGCTGCCGCAGCTGCCGTGGCGCACCTGCGGGAAGAAGTCGACCCGCGTGCACTTTTTTCCCTTGTCGGCGGGAACCAGCACGTTCTGCTCGGCGCTTTGCGTCCACACCACGTGCAGCAGGGAATTGCCGCGGCTCAGCACCAGCTTGTTCAGGCCGGCATTGCTCTGGTATGAAAGCTTCTTCGAATTGCGGGCGATCTTGAGGAATTCGGTGAGGCTCGAAAAGGCTTCCTTCTTTTCGCCGCCCTTCGACTTGAGGCCGAAGTTGTCTTCCCTCGAGATGACGGAGGTTCCCCGGTCCTGCCAGGCATAGAGATTCAGCAGCCTGATGCCCGCGGCCACGTTGGTCAGGTATTCGCGCAGGATCAGCGAAGCCTGGGTGTTGCGGTCCCGCACCGGCAGGTAGGAGGCATAGCCCCACTCGGAAGCGACGATCCCGACCTTTCCGAGCTGTTGCTGGTCCAGCTTTGCGCGCAGCTTTCCATAGTCCGCGATGGCGGTTTCCGGAATGGAGCGGTAGGGATGGATCGATATGTCCGTCAGGCAGTCGGCCTTGGCCGCCGACACGAAGGCATTCTCGAGCTGCGAGGGAACCTGGCCCGGGCTGAAGGGAAGCTTCGCAAAGCCGAATCCCATGACGATCTTCGGCGGCGTCTTCATTTGCGCGATGCTGCGGCAGAACTCGGCGGTCGCGGTTTCAAAGCTCGAGAAAAGCGACGGGTTCAGGAAGGTCTTGTGGTCGGGCTCGTTCCACAGCTCCCAGACGGCGACATCGGCCGCGTGCGCGCTCATGAACTCGAGCGCGAACTTGGCAAACAGCTTTTCGCGCTGGCCTTCTCCCGCTTCCGCCGGGCTCTGCCCCCAGATCTCGCGGCCTCCGAACAAGGTCACGATCGCCTGGAGCCTGGCGTTCTTCACGCGCTTGATCAGGCCCGAGTAGTCGACCGATGCCGGGTTGACGCTCTTCAGCGGCGGCCGCGCGCCGAATCTCACGAATTCGAAGCCCGATGCCCTGATCTCGTTCAGATCCTCGTTCGTGATGGTGGCCGGGTCGATCTGCACGCTCAGCGCGACCGGATATTCCGTGCCCAGTTCGGCGATGCCGCGGGCCTGTGCGGTGCAGGCCACGGCCGCCAGCGCCGCCGAGGCGCACAGCAGCCTGAAGGCACCCCGCAAACGCCCCGCCACCGAAGAAAAAAATGAAGGCTTCTTCACTGTACCGACTCCTTGTACAAGTCCAGGATGGCGGCGTTCATTCGGTCGGCGGTGTATTTCTCTTCGAAAATCTGCCGGCCGGCACGCCCCATCCGCTGCAATTCCTCATCGGAGATCCGATCGATCTCGCGCAGCACGTCGTCCAGCGCGTCGAGCGAAAACAGCCTTCCGTTCCTGCCGTCTTCGACGATGTCGACCAGGCCGCCCACGGCGGATGCAAAAACCGGCTTGCTGCGCGCCATGGCCTCGACCGCGACAAGGCCGAAGCCTTCCCACCGGGAGGGAACGATGACCGCGTCGCACGACCGGTAGGCTTCTTCGAGCTCGTCCTTCTCGAGCCATCCGGCGAACTCGATCTCGCTCGAGCGCGCAAGGGAAAGATCGTTCCTGACGGCGCCGCCCACGATCACGAGCTTGAAGCCGGGCTGGACGCGGGCATAGGCGTCGAGCAAGGCGTCGATGCCCTTCTGCCGGTCGAGCCGCCCCACGAAAAGGACTCTTCGGGGCCGTGCCGGGGCCCTGGGAGCCACCGTGTTTTCCGCAATGGGCGCGGTGGGCTGGATCCCGTTCGGAATGCACTTGCACCGCTTGATGCCGAATTTCTCGGCCACCCGGAACTCGTGGCCGCTGATGCAGATGATCGCGTCGCTCCAATGGGACAGCAGCCATTCGATCCACCGATAGATCGACTTCTTGTACGAGGGCCCGACCTGGTCGAAGGCCCAGCCGTGCGAGCAATAGACGATCTTGGTCTCGGCCGGCACCTGGCCGAGCAGCGCCATGGCGCGAACGATTCCGCCCGGAATCGAGCTGTGCAGGTGCAGCACCGTGGGGCGCTCCGAGCGGATGATTTTCTTGATCTCGGCGGCGTAGCTTGCAAGGGCAAGAGGACTGCGGGCCGTGGGGACCACATGCGTGTCCCGGGAGTCCAGCCACTCCACCGGGCCGGGCAAGATGAACTTGGCCTGGCTGATCACGGGAGAGTTCTGCTGAAAGCCCGAAACCAGCCGAAGATAGGTTTCGAGCCCGCCCTTGAGCGTTTCGGCAACGTGCAATATCTTCATAGGTGCCAATCAGATCAATGCATGGATACCGGCCACCACCTGGCTTCTCAATGCGTCGAGCGCTTTGCGGTCCGGGTGCCGGTCATCGAGCAGGCCCAGCACCGAGGTACCCAGCTTTTCGACGCGGGGCGACAAGTCGAAGAGGTAGCGCTTTCTGCCGGTCAGTTCGAAAAACGACTCCACCTTCTTGTCCCAATTCATTCCTATGGACGGAATGTTCAAACCGTAGGCCACGATATTCGCGTGCAGCCGGTGGGCCACGATGCACGAGCAGGCGCTGATCAAGGCAACGAGTTCATCCGGGTGCCGGGGAACGAGAAAAATCGATTTCGGCGCATCGGAGGCCGAGGAAATTTCTTCCAGGACCTTGTTGTCTTCGGAGGCGCCGTTCGTGAAATAAAGCACCCGCTTTCCCTCGGCCCGCAATGATTCGGCCAGCGTGGCAAAGAATTTGGCCGATTGCGTTGAATTAGAGCCTTCGTATTCGGAATTCATCACCAGCGCATCGAGGCTGCTGACGCAAATTCCGATGTCCCAATTCTTTTCCGGCGAAAGCTCGTCCGAGAAGGCATCGGCGCAGATGAGCGCCGGATCGGGCACCACCTGTATGTCGCTCCTCGGGATTCGGAAGTAATTGTGCAGGTTGCTGGCCGATTCCTGGTCGCGCGTGGCGTAGAAGGCGGGCCTCGCGTTTTTCAGGAATCGCCCGACGAGAAAGCGCCCGAGAAAAGACCATTTCGCCGTCACGCCCACCGACAGGATCACCACCTTCTTTCCACGCAGCAGCCGGCTCAGGAGAAACAGCTTCGCCGGAAAATTGAGCGCCACGTCGCAAAACAGCTGGCCGCCGCCAATGACGATCAGGTCCGCATCGTCGACAGCGGCCTTCCAGTTCTTCCGCCAGCCGAGAAAATAGCCCTTGAGGCAATACAGGAACACGATCACCGACCTGATGAACGAAGGCAGCTTCGCAAAGAGCCGGAATGCGCCGCCGCCGCGCAGGTTTTCTTCCTCGAAGCCGAGCCGGCCGGCAATGTCCAGGAATTCGACCCGGGCCTGCGGATATTTCAGGCCCGCAATATGGGCCAGGGATGCCGCGATGACGCCGTCGCCCAGGTTGTCGCTGAAAGGCACGGCGCAGATAAGGATCTTTTTCATCTGTGAATCAAGCATCGGTTGCCTTCGAAGCCAAGCCGCTCATCGCGACCCGTGGCCCACGGCGACCACCCAGATGGTCCTGATGAAGATGCCGATGTCCCGGCCGACCGACAGCGTCTCGACATAGGCGACATCCAGCGCCACGCGCTTCTTGTAGCTCAGCTGGTTGCGCCCGCTGACCTGCCACAGGCCCGTGATGCCGGGCCGGACGGCGCAATAGAACGACCAGTCCGCCCCGTACAGCATCTTCTGGTCGAGCATGCAGGGCCGGGGGCCGACCAGGCTCATGTCGCCGACCAGCACGTTCCAGAACTGCGGCAGCTCGTCCAGGCTGGTCTTGCGGATGAACTTGCCGAAACGCGTGATGCGCGGGTCGTTTTCGAGCTTCTGGTAGTCGTCCCACTGCTGGCGCGCCACCGGATCGTTGCGCAAGTGCTCCTCCAGGATCTCGGCGGAGTTCCGCAGCATCGAGCGGAACTTGTAGAACTTGAACACGCGCCCTCCCCGCCCGAAGCGCGGCTGGGAATACAGGACAGGCGCCCCGGAAGTGATGAACACGCCCAGGGCGATCAGGACGTAGAGCCAGCCGAAGGCGCAGAAAAAGAACAGGGCGGCCGCAATGTCCACCGCTCTTTTTCCGGCGCGCAGCAGCGCGGGATGCTCCACCCTCGTCCATGCGACGTCGTTCGCAATGGCGCCGATCGCTTCATCGCCTGCGGGCGCCATCGACTCTTCATGGCGGAAATTCGTCATAGGAATGCCCCCTTCTCACATTCGAAGCGGAGGCAAATTTGCAGCTTGAGAACTCTCATTGCAGGAGAACCTTTCGTCTTACAAGCAGGTGCTTGTCCCTTTCGGGTTCAGTGATACGTGGCGGCTTGGTTTTCAGGCCAATACGGCCCTGCACGGAAGCCGTGAAGGTTGCAGCGCAGAAAAATCAATGCGCAGGCCGAGCGATCCAAATACGTAATACAAAAGAGCGACGCACTTGTCTCTAGTCCTTTGTTATTAGCGTTTGATTGATGGCACCGATTTAGTGCGCAATGTGATAATTATCACAATCTCGCTAAATTTTCTCAGAAACTATCCACCAGACTAGGTGGTATCCCTGTTGTTTTTGTATTTATAGTGTGTGTAACGGTAACCACCGTATTTGTAGCTGCTGCTGCCCGCATGGCGCCGGGATAAGTCCATAGCATTCAAAATTACGCCATTGGCCGAGCAGCCCGCGTGCGCCAGCCTTCTGACGCTTTCGTTCAATTCGCCCAGGTGCGTCTTTTCGGCCCGGGCAACGAGCAGAAGAGAGCCTGCGAGCGGCGCCACCGATGCGGTGTCCGCCGCCACCAGCACCGGCGCGGTATCGATAATCACAAGGTCGTAATCCGGCGAAAGCTTTTCCAGGATCTGGGAAAAAGAATCGCTCATGAGCAATTCGGCCGGATTGGGCGGCAGCATGCCGGTCGTCATGACGTCCAGGTTCGGCAGGATCGACGAGCGAATGGCTTTTTCGAAGCCGAGCGTGCCGGCAATCAATTCCGAAAGGCCGGACGAGCGCGAAAGGGAGAAGAACTGGTTGACCCGGCCCTTGCGCAGGTCGGCGTCGATCAGCAGGACCTTCTTTCCTGACGCAGCGGTGATGGCCGCGAAATTGACCGAGACGAAGGTCTTCCCGACTCCCGGCGTCGCGCCGGAGATGAGCAGGCGGTTGTTGGGCGCCTCCAGCATGGCGAACTGCAATGCGGTCCGCAGGCTGCGCAGGCTTTCGACCGCGGGATCCTCCGATTGCTGGAGCGCGAGAATGTGCATTCCCGGCGCCCTGCTCTCGATGTTCTTGTCGATCGTGCGCTGGGCCGGGCTCAACGGGATGCTGCTGTA
Organism: Variovorax sp. V116; assembly: GCF_041154435.1. Classification (NCBI taxonomy): domain Bacteria; kingdom Pseudomonadati; phylum Pseudomonadota; class Betaproteobacteria; order Burkholderiales; family Comamonadaceae; genus Variovorax; species Variovorax sp. V116. The sequence goes on along the minus strand of NZ_AP028661.1, from coordinate 1,325,999 downwards.
CACGTTGAGGCCCGTGTGCATCTCGATCTCGCTCGGATTGCGGATGCCGCCGAACAGCGAGTTCTTGGCAATGGCGAGCACGACGCCGGCCCCCAGGCCCAGCAGCAGCGCCAGGACGATGATCAGCGGCCGCTTGGGCCAGACGGGCTCCTCGGGAATGATGGCGTCGTCCAGCAGGCGCACGTTGCCGACCTTGCCTTCCTTGGCCAGCCGCATCTGCAGTGAGCTGTTCAGGAGCGACACGTAGAGGTCGGTGTTGACCTTGATGTCGCGCTGCATCTGAACGGTGTTCTGCTGCAGCAGCGGCATCTTGCGGATGCGCGAATCGACCGCCGAGATCTGGCTCCGCCATGCCGAAATCTGCGCGTCCAGCGTCTGGAGATTCGGGTGCTTGTCGGTGAAGCGCGCCGAAAGCTCCCGCCGCTTCTGTTCGGCTTCGAGCAGCTTGGACTGCAGGTCGACCGTCTGGGCCAGCGCATTCTTGGCCTCGTCGTCGAGGCTGACGGTGCCGTTCTCGTTTCGATAGCGGTTGTAGAGGTCTTCGGACTGCTCGAGCTGCTTCTTGAACTGCGGCAGCGCGGTGTCCAGGAAGCCCAGGGTCTTCTCGGCCTCGGCAGCCTTGCGCTCGATGTTCTGGCGCACATAGAGCCGCCCGATTTCATTGAGCAGCTGCGTCAGCTTTTCCGGATCCGGGCTTTTCAGGCTGACGTCGAGAACGCCGGACTGCTTGCCTTTCTCGACGACCTTGAGGTTGTCCTGCAGCGACAGCAGCGCCAGTTGCCTGGAGTTGCGGGCCAGCTGGAACTGCGCGCCGGGCTTGGCACTGATGGAGCTGACCAGCAGCCGGAGGCTGCCGCCCGGAACGTTGGCCACGAGCGGGATTCCGACGGTGCCCTTGAGCGGCGTGTCGACGTTGGGAACGAGCAGTTCGTAGCGGTTGTCCGGCCCGAGGGTCAGCATGAAAGGCTTCGCTTCGAGCTCCGCGGGGACGTCGAATTGCGGAACCATGATCGCCTCGGCCCCCGTCACGTAGCCGGAAAGCCCCATGAAGCCCGGGTTCGACAGCTCGGTGGCGCGCCGCGCGAGCCAGCTGCCCACGATGGGTGCATAGCGCGGCTGCGCGCTGATGTACAGCTTGGTGTTCTCCACCGCCTGGCCGAGGATGGCGCGCGACTTGATGATCTCGATCTCGCCCGCGGCCGGCGTCTTCACGCTCAGCAGCGACGACGCCGCATCGCCCAGGAAGCTGCCTGCCGAATTGCCTGAGTCCTCGACCTGCACGGCCACATTGGTTTCGTACATCGGCTGCCCGAAAAGGGCGTAGGCCATGCCAAGCAGCAGGGCCACGGCAACCACGATGGCAATGAACCACCGGTGGTCGATCAGGATGTCCAGGTACTCGACGAGTTTGAACCCGTCGTTCTCCTCTTCCAGCGCGGGCATCGGCAGGGCGGCTTGCTGGGGTGCGTTCATGTCGGTTGCTGCTCAGGTTTTGTAATTTTCAAAATGCGGTCGATCCACGTCCTGGCTCCCACGTCGATGAGCGCCAGGGCATGCTCGAAGGCCGCCTCGTCCTGTTGGTAGGGATCGGGCACGTCCTGCTTGGCGGCCTCGGCAATGCGAAAGACCTTGCCGCGCACAAAGGGGTAGGCCGACTCGAGATGGCGGCGCTGCGCCATGTCCATGACCAGGATCAGGTCCGCCTGCCGGCACAGCATCTGGTTCACCTGCTGCGCCAGGTGGCCGGAAATGTCGATGCCGCGTTCCTGCATGAGTTTTTGCGCCATCGCGTCGGCCGGCTTGCCCACGAGAGCGCCGGTGCCGGCCGACACCACGCGCAGGTGCGGCAGGCCCGCGGCCAGGATGCCTTCGGCCATCGGGCTGCGGCAGATGTTGCCGATGCAGACTGTCAGGACGGATTTCATCTGTGGCGGCTCCAGACCTCGTCGCCGGAATTGATCACTTGCGCAGCCGGCAGGATCAGGCTGGCCAGGCGGTTCCAGGTGACCAGCGGCACCGAATCGATGTAGACAACGTCGCGCGGCTGCAGCGGGAAGCGCTCGGCCAGGCCCAGCGCCGCCGGGTTCCTGGCGTTCAGGTGGAAGATGGCCGGCAAGCCCCGCGCGTTGTTGCGGATGACGTAGATCTGACCCGTGTTGGCCGAAGTCAGGTTGGGGCCGCCGGCCTCGCCCAGCGCCTCGTTGAGGCTGAGCCGCCCGTTGTGCATGAGCAGCGCCGACGGACGGGCAATTTCGCCCATCACGAACACCTTGCTCTCGTCGCGGTGCCGCACCTGGACCACGTCGCCGTTGCGCAGCGGAATCCTGCTGGCGTCGGCGCCCAGGTCCTGCAGGTTGGGCAGGTTGATGAGCGTGGTCTTGTCGCCGCGCGTGAGCGTCACGAACGAGCGGTCGCCATTGGCGGTGATGCCGCCGGCCCGGCTCAGGGCTTCGGCCAGCGTCATCGGCACGTCGGTGAAGATCTGCAGCCCCGGGTTGCGCACTTCGCCCTCGACGAAGGCGCGCCGGCTTCGGAAGGACTGGATGCGCACCGTGACCTGCGGAGCCTTGATGTAGGTGGCGATGCGGTCGGCGATGAGATCGGAGGCCTCGATTTCGGTCAGTCCCTGGAGCTTGACGCGGCCGATGTAGGGGAAGGTGATCTGCCCGTCCGCGCCGACGATGAAGCCGGGCGCCACGCTGATGCCCGTCGGGTCGGCCTGCTGCGTAATCACCGCACCGGCATTCGGCAGCAGTTCCGGGTGGTCATAGACGATCACGCCCACGACGTCGCCCGGGCCGATGGTGTAGACCGGCGATTCGCCGAAGAGCGCTTTCACCTCCGCAGGAACCGCGGCCGGCTGGGACTCGGCCATCGTGCGGATCAAGGCCGGCGAGATGGACGTGATGACGCCATCCGGCGCACCATCGGCCGGCAGGTACTGGAACTCCGGCGGCAGGCTCTGGTCCGCCTCGTAGGCGCCCATGGAATTGAAGCCCGGTGCGCAGCCCTGCAGCAATAACGCGCCCATTAGGGCAAAACCCCACCCCTTCGGGTTCACGAAGCGTGTCAAATTGATCCCCATTGCACAAATTGGTTTTCAGCAGCCGCGATTCATATGCAAGGCCCGAGCCCAGTTGATATTGGGCGGGACTTTTTTTGCCGCGGTTTGTCAAAGCAAAGCCCGCGCATCGTGGACAGGCGGGCTGGAGCGAATTGTCGCTGCCCGCACATTGACCCATTTCCGTTCAATAGATGCAAAAAATGTGTCTATATGCGGATTAACCCAGAGCTCGATGGGGTTATCCCTGAGATCAATGCCTGAAGTGCCTCTTTCATTGGGAAAAAGGGCTTCGATGGCACGCTTGCAACTGTGTCCTGCAGTTTGCAAATGTGAACTATCAATTAACCGGCTGCGCGGAGCAATTGTGGCGCTCCGGCCACAAATCTTCCGCCTCAATCGCTTGGTGAAAAGCTTTGCTCTTTTGTAAGGAACTGTGTGCTGTTGGCAGGCTGACGCACGGCCCTGCGGTTCTGCAGGAGATCGGCACGGGTGAACGGGCGCTCGATGCCCGCCATCCACGCGGCAAGCGTTTCCAGCGCGTCCTGTGTGGGTGCAGGCCGCCCCACTATGAAAAAGAGGAGCGGCAGCGCCATCGCCAAGGTGAGCCAGCGGGGTGTCCTGACCAACATGGACTGGTGCCAATGCAACAGCAAAAAGCTTGCGCTTACAACTGTTCCAAGCATCGCACCCGTGACGACCTCTGCGGTGGAGTGAACTTCGAGGGCCAGGCGCGACACGCCGATGAAGACGCCCCATACCCATCCCGATACCGCAGCCGCCATGCGCACCTTTGGTGCGCGGCGCCGCGCCGCCAGCCAGAAAACGACCGGCCAGACGCTGGTTGCCAGCGCGGTATGTCCGCTGAAGCCGATGAAATCGAAATGGGCGCTGCCAATGCCCCAGCCCATGAACAGAAGCTTGGACAGCATCACGATGAAACCGCAACCGCCGAATAGCAGCGTCCACCGCACCGCCGCCGGGCGCGTGCCGCGGTCGATTGCGAGCCAAATAGCAATTCCCAATGCGGTGGGCAACAGGAAGCCGCTGTCACCGAAGCCGGTGGCAATTAACCAGAAATTATTCATTAACGTGAAATAAGTGCGCTTTTCTATTGCTTCGCCATCGCCGGCCGGAGCCGTTCCGAAGGCATACTTGCGGCACCTTCAACACCAGCGCTCCTGGAGCATATTGAAATCATGAGCATCCTCAGTGAGTTCAAGGAATTTGCCGTCAAGGGCAACGTGATCGATCTCGCAGTCGGCGTGATCATTGGCGCAGCATTCGGAAAGATCGTCGATTCGATCGTTGCCGACATCATCATGCCGGTCGTCGGGCTGGTGTTCGGCAAGCTGGATTTCTCTAACCTGTACGTGGTGCTGGGCACCGTGCCGGCGGGGGTCGCCAACAACCTGGCCGACCTCAAGAAGGCCGGCGTGCCGGTGCTGGCCTATGGCAACTTCATCACCATCGCGGTCAACTTCGTGATCCTTGCCTTCATCATCTTCATGATGGTCAAGCAGATCAACAAGCTGCGCAAGACGCATGCCGAGGCGCCCGCGGCACCGGTGGCACCGCCGGAGGACATCGCCCTCCTGCGCGAAATCCGCGACAGCCTGAAGCGCCCCTGAGCCGCCCTCGCGCGCCTTCCTGATCAGGCGCCCGCCAAGGTTCTGGCCATGCGCAGCGCCTCGACGAGGCTCGACGCATCGGCCCGGCCGGTGCCTGCAATGTCGAATGCGGTGCCGTGGTCGGGGCTGGTGCGCACCAGCGGCAGGCCCAGCGTCACGTTCACGCCCTTCTCCACGCCAAGGTACTTGACCGGGATCAGGCCCTGGTCGTGGTACATCGCAATCACCACGTCGAACTCGCCGCTCCCCGGCACCCCGGGCCTGGCACGCGCGCGCATGAAGACGGTGTCGGGCGCATAAGGCCCGTGGGCATCGATGCCTTCGGCATGGGCGACCGCAATGGCCGGCGCAATGATGTCGCGCTCTTCGGAGCCGAACAGGCCGCCCTCGCCCGCATGCGGATTGAGGCCGGCCACGCCGATGCGCGGCGCCCGCCCGAGCATGCGCTGCAAGGCGCGGTGGGTGATGCGCAGCGTCTCCAGCACGCTGCCGAAGCTCACGGCCGTGATGGCGTCGCGCAGCGACATGTGAATGCTCACCAGCACGGTGCGCAGCTCGTCGTTGGCCAGCATCATGCGCACCGGCATGCCGTCCACCGCGAGGCCCGCATGCGCAGCGGCCTCGGCCTGCAGCAGCTCGGTATGGCCGGGATAGGGAAAACCGGCCGCGGCCAGTGCTTCCTTGTGCAGCGGCGCCGTGACGATGGCGGCGATCTCGCCACGCAAGGCGGCGCGCGCAGCCCAGACCACGCAGTGGCCGGCCACGCGGCCGGCTTCGGCGCTGATGCGGCCCGGCACGATGTCTTCCGCCGGCGCGGCCACCACCTGCAGCACCGGGATGCAGCCCGGCGGCACCGCGGCCGCTTCGGCAATGCGCTCGATCCGCGCCACCGGCCAGGCGGGTTGCCCGGGCAGCGCCAGCGCCTGCGATGCCCGGCGCATCGCGGCCACGTCGCCGGCCACGAACGCGCCGCGCGTGGCGTCGGGCGCCTGGCGGAAGGCCTTGGCGATGATTTCCGGGCCGATGCCCGCGGGATCGCCCAGCGTGATGGCGAGGAGGGCCTGTCCGTTCATCGGAATACCTTCGCCCTGGCGGGCTGCGGTGCGAGCTTGCTTGGGGCGGCCCGGCGCTGCGTTCATGCCGGATTGTCGATGTCGATGAATTCGTGCTTCAGCCCGAGCTGGGCCGCAACGTGCCCGGCCACCGCCTGCGCGCCGTAGCGCTCGGTGGCATGGTGGCCGCAGGCCAGGAAGGCGACGCCCATCTCGCGGGCGTAGTGGGCCTGGGGTTCGGAGATCTCGCCGGTGATGAAGGCGTCGGCCCCGGCCGCAATGGCCGCCTCGAAGTAGCCCTGGGCGCCGCCCGTGCACCACGCGACGTTCTTGATCGGGCGGTGCGCCGTATCCACCAGGGTGACGGGCCGCTTCAGCACCTTTTCCGCGTGCGCGGCCAGTTCCTTGGCGCTGGCAAAGGCTTCCCCGTTGTCGCGCGCGCCCAGGAAGCCCAGCTCCTGCTCGCCGAAGCGCCCGGTCGAGCCCGCATGGGCGAGCAGGCCGAGCTGCAGGCCGAGCTGTGCGTTGTTGCCCAGCTCCGGATGCGCATCGAGCGGCAGGTGATAGGCAAAAAGGTTGACGTCGTCGCCCAGCAGCAGCCCCAGGCGCTGCTTCATCCAGCCGGTGACGCAGCCGTCCTGGCCGCGCCAGAACAGGCCGTGGTGCACGAAGATCGCGTCGGCCTCGGCATGGATGGCGGCCTCGATCAGCGCGCGGCTCGCCGTGACGCCGGAGACGATCTTCCGCACCACGGTGCGGCCCTCGACCTGCAGGCCATTGGGTCCGTAGTCCTTGAAGCGCGACGGCGCAAGGAGCAGGTCGAAGGCATGCAGCAATTCATGGCGAGTGGTGCTCATCGCGCCATTGTCGCGCTCCCGATGCCGTCGCGCATCGCATGGCCGCGCGCCGCCAATGGCCACAGGGCCAGCACGAAGCCCAGCCCGGCCAGCACGGCGACGTAGTGCGCCGGTGCCATGGTGTCGTGCTGCAGCCAGAGCGTGAGGATCACCGGCGTGAGGCCGCCGAACACCGCATACGACATGTTGTAGGCAAACGAAAGCCCCGTGAAGCGCACCGGCGCCGGAAACGCGCGCACGCCGGCGATCGGCACGGTGGCGATGGTGCCCACGAACAATCCCACCAGGCCGTAGTGCCAGAACAGCGTGGCCGGCGTGCCGGGCAGTCCCGTGTAGAAAAGATAGGCCGTTGCGAACAACCCGCCCCATCCGATGAGCATCACGGCACGCGTGCCGATGCGGTCGCTGGCCCAGCCGGCCAGCACGCAGCCGATGGTCAGCGTCAGCGTGGCCAGGGCGTTGGCTTCCAGCGCCAGCGCTGCCGGAATGTGGTGCACCTTCTGCAGGTAGGTGGGCGTGTACAGCACCACCACCACGATGGCGGCCGACAGCACCCAGGTCAAGAGCGCCACGTAGACGCTGGCCGCGCGGTGCTCGCGCAGCACGGTGCGCAGCGGCAGCTCGCGCGCCACCGTCCTGCGGCCCGCCAGTTCCTTGAAGACCGGCGTCTCGTGCAGGAAGCGGCGCAGGTACACCGAGACGAGGCCGAACACCCCGCCCAGCACGAAGGGAATGCGCCAGGCGAAGCCGCTCACCTCCGCCGGCGAATAGTGGCGGTTGATGGCCACGGCCACCAGCGAGCCCAGCAGGATGCCGCCCGTGATGCCCGAAGTCAGCGCGCCGATGCCGAACCCGTAGCGCTGCGCCGGCACGTGCTCGCCGATGAAGACCCAGGCGCCCGGCATTTCGCCGCCGATGGCCGCGCCCTGCAGCACACGCATCGCCAGCAGCAGCAAGGGTGCGGCGATGCCGATGCTCGCGTAGGTGGGCAAGAGGCCGATGACCAGCGTGGGCGCCGCCATCAGGAAGATCGACAGCGTGAACATGCGCTTGCGGCCGAGCAGGTCGCCGAAATGCGCAATGACGATGCCGCCCACCGGGCGGGCCAGGTAGCCGGCCGCGAAGATGCCGAAAGTCTGGAGCTGCCGCAGCCAGTCGGGCATGTCGGCGGGGAAGAAAAGCGCACCCAGCACGGTGGCGAAGAACACGTAGATGACGAAGTCGTAGAACTCCAGCGTGCCGCCGAGCGCGGACAGGGCCAGGGTCTTGTAGTCGCGCGCGTCGAGCGTGCGCGCCGGCACCGGCTGTGTGCCGTCCGGGGAGATTGCGTGAGAAGTCATGGCGGGCAGGGAGGTCGTTGCCGCGCGCCGGGGCCGCCGAGGGATGGGAAGCGGAAAATCGGCGCGCCGGCGAAACGCCTGGCCGCGTCCGCCGGATGGGCGGCGCGGAAGGCCGGAGCTCGGAGCCGTGTGGGCTCGCTGCGCGATGCTAAGGGTTATCCCTTATTGGCGCACGAGACCTTTGTCATTCTCGACCGCAGCGCGCGGTTTCTGGCGGCTGGGGGTTGAGGGACAATGGACCCGTCGGCGCCGCGTGGACGGCGCGTTCCCCCGTTTTATCTCAAGCTTCATGAAACGCACCTGGCTGCTCTTTGCCCAAGCCGTGACCGTCCTTTTGGCGGCCTACTTCGTTGTTGCCACGCTCAAGCCCGAGTGGATCAACCGCCGCGCCACCTCGCTGGGCGGCGTGGTCTCGATCGTCGAGGCGCCTGCGGGCGCCCCCGCGGTGCCGGCGGCCGGCAGCCTGAGCGCGGCCGCAAAGAAAGCCTCGCCGGCCGTCGTGAGCATCAACACCAGCAAGGCGGCGCAGCGCCATCCCCGCAGCAACGATCCGTGGTTCCGCTTTTTCTTCGGCGACCAGGGCGACCAGCCCCAGGTCGGCCTGGGCAGCGGCGTGATCGTGAGCGCCGAGGGCTACATCCTCACCAACAACCACGTGGTCGAAGGCGCGGACGAGATCGAGGTCACCCTCAACGACAGCCGCCACACGCGCGCCAAGGTGATCGGCACCGACCCGGACACCGACCTTGCCGTGCTCAAGATCGAGATGGACAAGCTGCCCGCGATCGTGCTGGGCAATTCCGACGAGCTCCAGGTGGGCGACCAGGTGCTGGCCATCGGCAATCCCTTCGGCGTGGGCCAGACCGTCACCAGCGGCATCGTCTCGGCGCTCGGGCGCAACCAGCTCGGCATCAACAACTTCGAGAACTTCATCCAGACCGACGCGGCCATCAATCCCGGCAATTCGGGCGGCGCGCTGATCGACGTCAACGGCAACCTACAGGGCGTCAACACCGCCATCTATTCACGCTCGGGCGGCAGCATGGGCATCGGCTTCGCGATTCCCGTTTCCATGGCAAAGATCGTGCTCGAGGGCATCGTGAAGGACGGCCAGGTGCGCCGCGGCTGGATCGGCGTCGAGCCGAACGAACTCTCGCCCGAGCTGGCCGAGACCTTCGGCGTGAAGGCCGATGCCGGCGTCATCATCACCGGCGTGCTGCAGAACGGGCCGGCAGCCAAGGCCGGCATCCGGCCGGGCGACGTGATCACCTCGGTCGGCGAAAAGAAGACCGACAACGTGCAGGCCCTGCTGACCGCCGTGGCCGGCCTCAAGCCCGGCAGCACCACGCGCTTCGCACTGCAGCGCGGCACCGACAAGATGGAACTGGACGTGACGCCGGGCCTGCGGCCCAAGAGCCCGATGCGGCAGGTGCCGAACCAGCCCGAGTGAGCGCTCAGGAAGACGCCGACGAATCGGCGCTTTCTTTTTCTTCCTCTTCGGATTTCTTGGTGGTATTTGCGAAATAGCGCGCGCCGATGATGCCGACCTCGTAGAGCAGGCACATCGGCACCGCCAGCGCAAGCTGCGACACCACGTCCGGCGGCGTGAGCACCGCGGCCACCACGAAAGCCACCACGATGAAGTAGCCGCGGAAGGACTTGAGCTTCTCGATGGTGACCATCTCGAAGCGCACCAGCAGCATCACGACGATCGGCACCTGGAAGGCCACGCCGAACGCGATGTAGAGCGAGAGGATGGCCTCGACGTACGAGGAGATGTCGGGCGTGGCCGCCACCGCGGCCGGCGTGAACTTCTGGATGAAGCTGAACATCTTGTCCAGCACGAAGAACTGCACGAAGGCGATGCCCGCATAGGCCAGCAGGCTGCCGAAGAAGATCAGCGGCAGCGCAAAGCGCTTTTCATGGCTGTAGAGCCCCGGCGCAATGAACATCCAGGCCTGGTACATGAGCCAGGGCAGCGCCAGCAGCACCGCCGTCATCATGAGCACCTTGAGCGGCACGAAGAACGGCGAGAACACGCCAATGGCGATGAGCTTGGCGTCCGGCGGCATGTGTGCGCGGATCGGCATTGCGATCAGGTCGATCAGCCCGCCCGGGCCGGGCCAGATGGCCAGCAGGATGCCCGCGACCGCCAGGCCGTAGACGCAGTAGAGCAGCCGGTCGCGCAGCTCGACCAGATGTTGCACGAACGGTTGCTCGGTGCCCGCCAGCTCGTCTTCTGCGTCTTTGTTCTTGTTGTCGGAATCGGCCATTGGAAAGAGAAAAAGCAGGAGAAAAGCGTGGCTTCGGCCGGCGTGCGGCGCACGAGGGACGCGCTGGTGGGAAAGCCGCTAGTTGATCTTGTGGGGACGGAAGCGGGCGACGCGCGCGGCACCCGAGAGCGCCTTGGTGCGCACGCCGTTGCGCGCCTTGTACCACTGCGGCGTGGCGCCCTGCTTCAGGCGCCAGTTCTTGCGCGGGTGCCTGTATTCGGGCACCGCGGGCTCGGGTTCGGCCAGCGCCGAAAGCGTTTCGCCCGAGCCGGAGAACTGCTTCTCGAGTTCGCTGGCGCCGCTGTGGATGCTCTGCTCGACGTCCCGCGCGGCCTCTTCCACCGTGCCCTTCATCTTGCGCAGTTCGTCCAGCTCCATCGAGCGGTTGACTTCAGCCTTGACGTCGTTCACGTAGCGCTGCGCCTTGCCCAGCAGGGTGCCGACGGTGCGCGCCACCCGGGGCAGTTTTTCCGGCCCGATGACGATCAGAGCCACGACGCCGATGAGCGCCAGCTTCTCAATGCCGAGGTCGAGCACTTATGACCCGCGCTCAGGACTTCTGACGCGCTTCGACGTCGATGGTGGACTTGTCGCTGCTGGCCGGCTGGCCGGTCACCTGCGCTGCAGGAGCCGACGAAGCGGCGGGTGCATCGGTGGTGCTGCCGTCCTTCATGCCGTCCTTGAAGCCCTTGACGGCGCCACCAAGGTCGGAACCCATGTTCCGCAGCTTCTTGGTGCCGAAGATCATGACCACGACGAGCAGCACGATCAGCCAGTGCCAGATAGAAAAAGAACCCATGGAAGACTCCTAAGAATGTGTCCGATTTTAGTCGGGCTGAATGTGACAGTTCGGATTAATGGGATTCAGCCGCGCAGCCACGGGCGGGGGCCGCCCATGACGTGCACATGGAGATGGTGGACCTCCTGCCCGCCCTCGGCGCCGGTGTTCACGACGACCCGGTAGCCGCCCTCCGGATAGGGCCTGCAGCCCTGTTCCAGCGCGAGCCGGGGTGCCAGCGTCATGATCCGGCCCATCAGCGCGGCGTCGTCGGGGGTGAGCTGCGCCATCGAGGCGATGTGCCGCTTGGGCACCAGCATGAAGTGCACCGGCGCCCAGGGGGCGATGTCGTGAAAGCCGAACAGTTCGTCGTCCTCGTAGACCTTGCGCGAAGGAATCTTGCCTTCGATGATTTTGCAGAAGACGCAGTTCGGATCAGATGACATCTTTGGGTTCCATGGGACGGCTGCCGTTCATGCGGATCATGCCCTTCACGATCCGGTAGAGAAACCACAGCGAAATGAGGCTCCAGGCGATCCAGCCCGGCACGAGAAAGAGCAGCCAGAGCCACGAGGTCAGGATGTACAGCAGGCCCGCCCACAGCACCGAGCGGATGCGCCAGCTGAAATGCGTGGCCTGCCAGGTGCCGGCCGCGTCGTCGCGCTTGATGAAGTCGATCAAGAGCGCCAGCAGCAGCAGCGCCACCGAGGCCTGCGCCCCCGGCAGGACGGCGCCAATGGCCACGATCAGGTGCAGGATGTAGCTGATCCAGCCCCAGGTCTTGAGCGAGTCGTCGGGTTCCACGTTCACGATGTCGTTGGCCATGGGACGTCCTTTCAATCGTTGGATGCCTCGCGGGCCTGCGCCTTGCGCAGGGCTTTTTCCTCGATGCCGCTGGTGCCCTCGCGGCGCTCCAGCTCCGCGATCACCTCGCCGGGCGAGAAACCGTAGTGCGCCAGCGCCACCATGGTGTGGAACCACAGGTCGGCCACTTCGTTCACTATTTTCGTGCGGTCGCCGCCATGGTCGGCATCCTTGGCGGCCATGACCACCTCGGTGGCTTCCTCGCCGATCTTCTTGAGGAAGGCATCGGGGCCCTTGTGCAGCAGGCGCGCCACGTAGCTCTTGTCGGGGTCGCCGCCGCGCGCGGGCAGGCGGCTTTCGATGACCGCAGCCAGGCGTGCGAGGGCGTCCGAGGTGTTCACTGTGGCGGTCATTTGTAGATCGACTCCGGGTCTTTCAAGACCGGCTCGACCGCGTGCCATTGGCCCTTCTCGTATTTGCTGAAGAAGCAGCTGTGGCGTCCGGTGTGGCAGGCGATGCCGGGCTCGTGGCCGAGCTGGGTGACCTTGAGCAGCACGACGTCGTTGTCGCAGTCGAGGCGGATCTCGTGCACGGTCTGCACGTGGCCCGATTCCTCGCCCTTGAACCAGAGCTTGTTGCGCGAGCGGCTGAAATACACGGCGCGCCCGAGCTCGGCGGTCTTTTCGAGCGCCTCGCGGTTCATCCAGGCGAACATCAGCACGTCGTTGCTGCCCTGTTCCTGCGCGATCACGGGCACCAGCCCGTTCGCGTCCCATTTCACTTCGTCAAGCCAATTCATGGCGGGTATTGTCCCACCGCCGGGCGGCCCTGAAGCGGATCAGGTCCGGACCGGAATGCCCCGCGCGGCCATGCGGGCTTTCGCCTCGCCGACCGTGTGCTCGCCGTAGTGGAAGATGCTGGCGGCCAGCACCGCGTCGGCGCCGCCGGTCTGGATGCCGTCGGCCAGGTCGTCGAGGCTGCCCACGCCGCCCGAGGCAATGACCGGCACGTTGACGGCGTCGCTGACCGCGCGGGTGAGCGCAAGGTCGAAGCCGCTCTTGGTGCCGTCCCGGTCCATGCTCGTGAGCAGGATCTCGCCGGCGCCGCGGCGCACCATCTCGGTTGCCCATTCGACGGCGTCCAGGCCGGTGTTCTTGCGGCCGCCATGGCTGTACACGTCCCAGCCCGCGCCGCGCGTGGCGGCTTCTTCGGGGCTGCGGCGCTTGGCGTCGATGGCCACGACGATGCATTGCGAACCGTACTTCTGCGAGGCGTCGTTGATCACCTGCGGATCGGCAATGGCCGCCGAATTGAAGCTGGTCTTGTCGGCGCCCGCGTTGAGCAGCCGGCGCACGTCGGCCACGGTGCGCACGCCGCCGCCCACGGTCAATGGAATGAAGACCTGCGAGGCCACCGCCTCGATGATCGGCAGGATCAGGTCGCGCCCGTCGCTGGTGGCCGTGATGTCCAGGAAAGTGAGCTCGTCGGCCCCCTGCGCGTTGTAGCGCGCCGCAATCTCGACCGGATCGCCGGCGTCGCGCAGCTCGAGAAAGTTGACGCCCTTGACCACGCGGCCGCCGGTGACGTCGAGACAGGGAATGATGCGTTTTGCGAGCATGGTCGGTCGTAAAGGGAAAAAATCAGGAAACGCGAAGCTGCTGCCAGCCCTGCCATTGGGCGCCGGGCGCGAGCAGCACCTGCTCGTCGATGCGCGCGGCCTCCACGCAGAGCATGTGCCTGTAGCCATCTTCGGGCATGTCGGCGAGTTTCGCACCGAGCACGGCGCCGGGGTTCCAGACCACGGTTTCGCTGCAGCTGGCGCTTTGCGCGATCTCGAGCGTGCCGCTCGGCTGCACCAGGCGCAGCGGCTTCGCGGGCGCGGCATAGACGCTGTCGAACTCGGCACTGAAATGCAGCGCCGGGGCCGTTTCCACGTGGCGGTCGTCGCGCAGCGAATCCCAGCGGTTGGCACCCTGCAGGCCTTCGAGGCGCACCTGCGCGATGTCGTCGACGCGCAGGTAGGTGTGCAGGGCGGCTGCGAAGCTGAACGGGCCATGGCCGGTATTGAGCAGCGTCAGCGCGGTGCGCAGCCGGCCCGCAGCCATGCCGATCTGCAGCCGCGCCTCGAAAGCGTGCGGCCAGAGCCTGCGCGTGGCCTCGCTGTCGCGCAGCCGCAGGGTCAGTTCGCCCGATGTGGCGTCGATCCCCCGGTTTTCCCAAGGCAGATTGCGCATGAATCCATGCTTGGGCAACATGCCGCGCTGGTTGAACTGGGGGCAGCAGATGGGCACGCCGCCGCGGATCGCCGCCTGTCCGTCGAACACCGCAGAGGGGCTCAGGTAGAGCCTTTCCGTCCCATCGGCGGTGGTCCAGGAAAGCAGCTGCGCCCCGTGCAGCGCCACGGTGAAGGCACCGCCGTCGGCGCCGGCGGCACGAAGCGCGGGCTGGCCGCGGAACTCGATCGAGCTGATATCCATTGGAGAATTGTAGGCAGCGAAGTTCCGGGCACGGAATTGGCATTGGACACTTAAGGCTTCATTGCCGCCGCGCCGGCGCCGGTTGCGTACAGGGGACCTTCTTGGATACCCTTCGCTGCCGCGCAAGAACAGGGCGCCGGCCGATGTGCGCCCGCCCCAGAACCACACACACCCCGAAGGGACACCTATGAAGAGAAAACTGCCGGCCGCCGCCTGGATCCTGATCGCCATGGTGCTCGGCATCCTTGTCGGCTACATGATCTTCACGAGCTTTCCCGACAAGAAGGCCGCGGCGCAGATCGCAGGCTACGTGTCGATTGTGTCGGACGTGTTTCTGCGCCTCATCAAGATGCTGATCGGCCCGCTGGTGTTCTCCACGCTGGTGGTGGGCATCGCGCACATGGGCGACGCCAAGTCGGTGGGCCGGGTGTTCGGCAAGTCGCTGGGCTGGTTCCTCACTGCTTCGCTGATCTCGCTGGTCATCGGCCTGGTCATGGCCAATGTGCTGAAGCCCGGCGAGAACCTGGGCCTTCCGCTGCCGGACATCGGCGCTTCGGCCAACCTGGCGACCGCGAAGTTCACGCTCAAGGACTTCGTGAGCCACATGGTGCCGAAGTCCTTTGCCGAGGCCATGGCCAACAACGAGATCCTGCAGATCGTGGTGTTCTCGATGTTCTTCGGCGTGGCGCTCGCCTCGCTCGGCGACAAGGCCAGGACGCTGGTGGCCGCCATCGACGAACTCTCGCACGCCATGCTCAAGATCACCGGCTACGTGATGAAGCTGGCGCCGCTCGCGGTGATGGCCGCCATGGCCGCCACGGTTGCGACGAACGGCCTGGGCATCCTGCTCAAGTTCGCGGTCTTCATGGGCGACTTCTACCTGGGCCTGTTCGTGCTGTGGGGCGTGCTGGTGTTCGCGGGCTTTTCGTTCCTGGGCCCGCGCGTGTTCAAGCTGCTGGCACTCATCAAGGAAGCCTTCCTGCTGTCGTTCGCCACGGCCAGCTCGGAAGCGGCCTACCCGAAGATCCTGCAGGCGCTCGACCGTTTCGGCGTGAAGCGCAAGATCTCGAGCTTCGTGATGCCGATGGGCTATTCGTTCAACCTGGACGGCTCGATGATGTACTGCACCTTCGCCGTGCTGTTCATCGCGCAGGCCTACAACATCCACATGCCGATCAGCACGCAGATCACGATGCTGCTGATCCTGATGCTCACCTCCAAGGGCATGGCTGGCGTGCCGCGCGCTTCGCTGGTGGTGATTGCGGCCACGCTCAACCACTTCGACATTCCGGAAGCCGGCCTGCTGCTGATCCTGGGCGTCGACACCTTCCTGGACATGGGGCGCTCGGCCACCAACGCGGTGGGCAACTCCATCGCGACGGCCGTGGTCGCCAAGTGGGAGGGCGAGCTGCTCTCCGAGAGCGACGCGGCGGCCAATGCGACGACGCTCGACGCCGAAGCCTCGGCCACCCTCGCCCATCCGGCCCACGCGTGAGGCTCGCCATGAAGGCCAAGGCCGCGCTGTCGTTTCTTCTTGCCGGCCTGCTGGCGGCCGCTGCGCTGGTCGCGGCGACCCCGGCCACGGCGCAGCCGCAGGCCCCGGAGACCTTGACGGGCACGCTCGCCAAGGTGCGCGAGAGCGGCACCATCACCATCGGCTACCGCGAGTCGTCGGTGCCGTTTTCCTTTCTCAATGCACGCCAGGAGCCTGTCGGCTATTCGATCGAGCTCTGCCGGGAACTGGTCACGGCCATTGAAGAGGCGGTGAACAAGAGCCTCGCGATCAAGTGGGTGCCGGTGACCTCCGATTCGCGCATCGATGCGGTCGAGCGCGGCACGGTCGATCTCGAATGCGGCTCGACCACCAGCAACCTCGAGCGGCAAAAGCGCGTGAGCTTCTCGCCCACCATCTTCGTCTCGGGCACCAAGGTGCTGGTGAAGAAGGGCTCGCCGATCAAGTCGTTCCGCGACCTGGCGGGCAAGCGGGTGGCCGTCACCGCGGGCACCACCAACGAGAAGACGCTGCGCGAGCTGTCGCAGAAGTTCAGGCTCGGCATCGACCTGCGGGTGGCGCGCGACCACGCCGATTCCTTCGGGCTGGTGAAAAGCGGCCAGGCCGACGCCTTTGCCACCGACGACGTGCTGCTCTACGGCCTGATCGCGCGCGACGCCGCCAAGGCCCAGTACGAGGTGGTCGGCGACTACCTCTCCTACGACCCCTACGGCATCATGTACCGCAAGGGCGACGCGCAATTGGCCAAGGTGATCAACGACACCTTCCAGGTGCTGGCGCAGGACGGCGAAATCGAGCGCCAGTACAAGCGCTGGTTCCTGCGCAAGCTGCCCACCGGGGAAAGCATCGACCTGCCGATGAGCGCGCAGCTGGAAGCCATCATCCAGACGATGTCGGTGAAGGCCGAGTAGCCCGCAGCCTCAGCGCACGGGCCACTCCCAGCGCGGGATCTCGCTCATGTCGAGGTTGGCGATGCGGGTTTCGCCGAAGCGCTTCTCGAGCACCACCGACTGCAGCTCGCCGCTGTCTTCGAGCGCGGCAATCAGCCGCGCGGCATGCGACACCACGATCACCTGCGACTCGCGCGCGGCCTGCGCGACGAGGCGGCCGAGCGCCGGCAGCAAGTCGGGATGCAGGCTGGTCTCCGGCTCGTTGAGCACCAAGAGCGCCGGCGGCCGGGGCGTCAGCAGCGCGGCAATCCAGAGCAGATAGCGCAGGGTGCCGTCCGAAAGCTCCGCCGCCGTCAGCGGCCGCAGCAGGCCGTGCTGGTGCATCAGCGTTTCGAAGCGGTCTTCGTTCACCCGCACCTGGATGCGGGCGCCCGGAAATGCGTCGTCCACGGCGCGGTCGAGCGCCTCGCCGTCGCCGATCTCACGGATGGTCTGCAGCGCGGCGGCCAGGTCGGCACCATCGTTGGCGAGCACCGGTGTGCGGGTGCCGAGCTGCGGCTGGCGCGCGGGCGCATCGGCGTCGGAGCGGAAGTGGTCGTAGAAGCGCCAGGAGCGCATCTGCTCGCGCAGCGCGAGCATCTCGGGTGCGGCGTGGGGATCGGCGTACTCGGTCATCATGCTGGCGAAGGCGGGAATCGGCCGGCCGATGGCCTGCCAGCCCTTGCCCTCGCGCAGGCGCAGTGCCGCGCCCCTGCGGTCGACCAGCTGCGCCGCGGGGCGCAGCAAGGGGCCGTGCCAGATGGTTTCGTGCTTGATCTCGGGGTCGCGCGAGAAGGCCGTCGCCGGGATCGGCGGCGGCAGGCCGATGTCGATGGCGTAGCCGAACTCATCGGCCTCGGTGCCGGCGAAGCCCAGCTTCAACGCGACCGGCTCGCTGCGGGTGGTGCCCTGCACCGGCGCATCGCCGCGCAGCATGGCGGCCGAGAAGCGCTCGGGACCGGCCCACAGGGTGGAGGAAAGCCCGCCCTCGCGCACCAGCGAGCGGATCGCGCCGCCGTTGGCAATCTCGGCCAGGAGCCGCATCGCGCGGTAGACGCTGGACTTGCCGCTGCCGTTGGGCCCGGTCACCACCGTGAGCCGTCCGAGCGGCACCGTCAGCTGGCGCAGCGAGCGGTAGTTGGCAATGGCAAGCGCGGAAAGCACGCCGCGCTACAGAAGAGGAAGGCGCCGGCCTCAGGCGCCGGCGAGCTCGTCCGCGCGGGCCTGCGCGGCGGCGAAGTCGAGGTCGCCCGAATAGATGGCCCGGCCGCAGATCACGCCTTCGACGCCCTCGGACTCGACCGCGCAGAGCTGGTCGATGTCGGCCATGTTCGACAGCCCGCCCGAGGCGATGACCGGAATGGTCAGCGCCTGCGCAAGCTTGACGGTGGCATCGATGTTGATGCCCGAGAGCATGCCGTCGCGGCCGATGTCGGTGTAGATGATCGATTCGACGCCGTAGTCCTCGAACTTCTTGCCCAGGTCGGCCACCTCGTGGCCCGTGAGCTTGCTCCAGCCGTCGGTGGCCACCTTGCCGTCCTTGGCGTCGAGCCCCACGATGATGTGGCCGCCGAAGGCCACGCAGGCATCCTTCAGGAAGCCGGGGTTCTTGACCGCCGCGGTGCCGATGATCACGTAGCGCAGGCCGTCGTCGATGTAGCGCTCGATGGTGTCCAGGTCGCGGATGCCGCCGCCCAGTTGCACCGGGATGTCGTCGCCCACCTCGCGCAGGATCGCCTTGATGGCCGCGTGGTTCTGCGGCTTGCCGGCGAAGGCGCCATTCAGGTCGACCAGGTGCAGCCGCCGCGCGCCGGCCTCGACCCACTTGCGGGCCATGGCGGCGGGGTCTTCGCTGAAGATGGTGGACTGGTCCATGTCGCCCTGCTTGAGGCGAACGCAGTGGCCGTCTTTGAGATCAATGGCGGGAATGAGGAGCATGGAAGTGACGCGAGTGTGCGGAATCCGGGCTGAGGAAGCTTCGGCCCGGGCGGGAATATAAGGTCAGGGATTCCAGTGGAGGAAATTTCGGTAGAGCTGCAACCCATGGTCCGCACTCTTCTCCGGGTGGAACTGGGTGGCAAAAATGTTATCGCGTGCGACGGCGGCGGTAAAGCACGCGCCGTAATCGGCCTCGCCCACGCTGTGCCGGATGTCGGCCGGCCGGGCATAGAAGCTGTGCACGAAATAGAAGTAGCTCATGTCCGGCACACCCGCCCACACGGGGTGCGGCTGGGCCTGGCGCACCTGGTTCCAGCCCATCTGCGGCACCTTGAAGCGGCTGCCGTCGGGCTGCAGCCGGCCCGCCAGGTCGAACTTGACGACCTCGCCCGGAATCAGCCCGAGCCCGTCGGTCGGGCCCTCGTCGCTGCGCGACAGCAGCATCTGCATGCCCACGCACACGCCGAAGAGCGGCTTGCTCGCCGCGGCCTCGAGCACCGACTCCTGCAGGCCGGAGTCGCGCAGTTCGCGCATGCAGTCGGGCATCGCGCCCTGCCCCGGCAGCACCACGCGCGTGGCCTTGCGCACCACCTCGGGGTCGGAGGTGACGAAGACCTGCACGCCCACCTGGTCGGCCGCATGCTGCACGGCCTGCGAGACGGAGCGCAGGTTGCCCATGCCGTAGTCGACCACGGCGACGGTATTTGCTACAGATTTCATAGCTTGGCGGCGAGGACGTTCAGAGCGAACCCTTGGTCGATGGAATGACGCCCACGGAGCGTGGATCGAGTTCGAGCGCGCCGCGCAGCGCGCGCGCAAAGGCCTTGAACACGGTCTCGCACTGGTGGTGCGCATTGACGCCCTTGAGGTTGTCGATGTGCAGCGTGACGAAGGCGTGGTTGACGAAGCCCTGGAAGAATTCGTAGGTGAGCTGGCTGTCGAAGGTGCCGATCATGCCGCTCGTGAACGGCACGTGCATCACCAGGCCGGGCCGGCCCGAGAAGTCGATGACGACGCGGCTCAGCGCCTCGTCCAGCGGCACGTAGGCATGGCCGTAGCGGCGGATGCCCTTCTTGTCGCCCACGGCCTTGGCCACCGCCTGGCCCAGCGTGATGCCCACGTCTTCCACCGTGTGGTGGCCGTCGATGTGCAGGTCGCCCTGGCAATCGATCTCGAGGTCGATCAGGCCGTGGCGGGCGATCTGGTCGAGCATGTGGTCGAAGAAGCCGATGCCGGTGGAGAGCCTGGCCTTGCCCGTGCCGTCCAGGTTGACGCTGACGGTGATCCTGGTCTCGGCGGTGTTGCGGGTGACCGATGCAGTGCGATCGGCAGTCTGGGGGGTGGTCATAGTGAGGCTTCGAGTGCCGCGAGCATCCGCGCATTCTCGTCGGCCGTTCCGACGGTGAGGCGCAGGCAGTTTGCGAGCAGTTCGTGCATTTTAGAAACGTTCTTCACAAGAATCCCGCGCGCCTTCATGCCTTCGAAGGCCTTGGCGGCATCGGGCACGCGCACGAGGATCATGTTGGCATCGCTCGGCCAGGCCTTCACGCCCGCCAGGCGGCCCAGCCCCATCATGAGACGGTGGCGCTCGTCGCGGATCTGCCGCGCCTGGGCCTCGAACACCTCGGCATGCTCGAGCGCGAACAGTGCGCACTCGCAATTGAGCACGCTGATGTTGTAGGGCGGGCGCACCTTGTCGATCTGCGCGACCAGCGCGGCCGGGCCCATGAGATAGCCCAGGCGGATGCCGGCCAGGCCGAACTTGCTGAGCGTGCGCATCAGCAGCACATGGCCATGCCGCGCGATGCGGTCGATGTAGCTCCTGGCGGCAAAGGGCTGGTAGGCCTCGTCGATCACCACCAGCCCGCCCTGCTCGCCCTGGGCCTGCACGATCTTCTCGATGGCGGCATCGTCCCAGAGGTTGGCGGTGGGGTTGTTCGGATAGGCCAGGTACACGATGGCCGGCTTCTCGCGTGCGATGGCCGAAAGCATGGCGGCCTCGTCGAGTTCGAAATCGGCCGTGAGCGGCACGCCGACGAAGCGCAGGCCCTGCAGTTTCGCGCTCATCGCATACATCACGAAGCCGGGCACGGGCGCGAGCACCGCGGCCCCGGGCACGTCGCAGGCAATGGCGAGCAGCGAGATCAGTTCGTCGGAGCCGTTGCCCAGCATCAGCGAAAAGCCCTCGGGCATCTGCGCATGCGCGGCCAGCGCGCGCTGCAGGTCGGCGCCGCGCTCGCCCGGATAGCGGTTGAGCGCCAACGCACCGAGCCGCGCGCCAAGCTCGGCCTGCAGCGCGGCCGGCAGGCCGAAGGGGTTTTCCATGGCGTCGAGCTTGACGAAGCCGCGTGCGTCCTGCACCGCATAGGCATGCATGGACTGCACGTCGGAGCGGATGCGGTCGATCGGGCGGGCGGCGGGCGAAGAAGATGTCATCGGGTGCAGCGGTAGCTGTTTCTGAGGGCGCCGGCCATGACCAGCTGAACGGGCATGTCGGCTTCGTAGCTGTCGGCGTTGCGGGTCAGCTCGGTTTGATAGAGGGAGCGTGCCATCGAAGGCTCCAGGCGCCGGCCCTCGACGCAGAAGATCGGCTTCTGGCCGTTGCGCTGCGAGGCCTCCACGCCTTCGCGCAGGCCTTCGAGCACGCCGACGAGGTAGTAGCTCGCGTAGGCCTTGCCGTCCTTTTCGCTCGCTTCCAGCGTGCGCAGCTCGCGGATGCTCATGGCCTGCGCCGAGCCCGCAGCCGCGAGCGCCAGCAGCCATGCCGTCGCGCGCGAACGATGAAAAGAACGGCGTCGAGCCATCTTGCTTTGCTCCTGCCGGCGGCGGGCGGGCTTCAGGCCCTGCGCAGCCGCATGCGCGCCGCTTCGGCGTGCGCCTGCAGGCCTTCGCCTTCGGCCAGCGTGACGGCAATGGGCCCGAGCACCTGCGCGCCGGCTTCGCTCACTTCGATGAGGCTCGAGCGCTTCTGGAAGTCGTACACGCCCAGCGGGCTCGAGAAGCGCGCCGTGCCGCTCGTGGGCAGCACGTGGTTGGGGCCCGCGCAGTAGTCGCCCAGGCTCTCGCTGGTGAAGGCGCCCAGGAAGATCGCGCCGGCATGGCGCAGCAGCGGCTCCCAGCGCTGCGGCTCGCTGCTGCTGACTTCCAGGTGCTCCGGCGCGATGCGGTTGCTGATCTCGCAGGCCTCTTCCATGCTCTTGGTGTGGATGAGAGCGCCGCGGCCGTTGAGCGAAGCCGCGATGATCTCGGCGCGCGGCATGCCGGGCAGCAGGCGGTCGATCTCGGCCTGCACGCGGTCGATGTACGCGGCGTCGGGGCACAGCAGGATGCTTTGCGCGAGCTCGTCGTGCTCGGCCTGGCTGAACAGGTCCATCGCCACCCAGTCAGGCGGCGTGCTGCCGTCGGCCAAGACGAGGATTTCGCTCGGGCCCGCGATCATGTCGATGCCCACGGTGCCGAACACGCGGCGCTTGGCGGCGGCCACGTAGGCGTTGCCGGGGCCGGTGATCTTGTCGACCGCGGGGATGGTGGCGGTGCCGTAGGCCAGCGCGGCCACGGCCTGCGCGCCGCCGATGGTGAAGGCGCGCGTGACGCCTGCCACGTAGGCGGCGGCGAGCACCAGCTGGTTCTTTTCGCCGCCCGGCGTCGGAACCACCATGATGATTTCGGCCACGCCGGCCACGTGAGCCGGAATGGCATTCATCAGCACGCTCGACGGATAGGCCGCCTTGCCGCCCGGCACGTAGATGCCGACACGATCAAGCGGCGTAACCTTCTGGCCGAGCAGCGTGCCGTCGGCATCGCGATAGCTCCAGCTCTCGCCGCTGGCCTTCTTCTGCGCCTCGTGATAGCTGCGCACGCGGCGAGCGGCGGCTTCGAGCGCATCGCGCTGCGTGGCCGGCAATGATTCGAAGGCGGCCTTGAGTTCGGCCTGCGTTAGCTCCAGCTCGGACAGCGTCTTCGCATCGAGCTTGTCGAAGCGATTGGTGTACTCCAGCACCGCCTCGTCCCCGCGCCTCTGCACGTCGGCCAGGATGTCCGCCACCACCTTCTCGATGGCCGCATCGGCATCCGCGGACCAATGCAGCCGCGCCTTGAATTCAGCGTCGAAGCCGGCTGAAGCCGTGGAGAGGCGGACGGGGGCTGCTTTCGGAGTCATGTGCGTGAAGTTCAGGCAGTGGGAATGGCCGACGCGAAGGCGTCGATGATGCGGCGGATCGGCTCGCGCTTGAGCTTGAGCGCGGCCTGGTTGACCACGAGGCGCGCGCTGATGTCCATGATGCGTTCGACCTCGACCAGGTGATTGGCCTTGAGCGTGTTGCCGGTCGAGACCAGGTCGACGATGGCGTCGGCCAGGCCGGTGAGCGGCGCGAGCTCCATGCT
Source organism: Variovorax sp. V116 (assembly GCF_041154435.1). NCBI lineage: Bacteria > Pseudomonadati > Pseudomonadota > Betaproteobacteria > Burkholderiales > Comamonadaceae > Variovorax > Variovorax sp. V116. Next base: position 1,302,963 of record NZ_AP028661.1, on the reverse strand, counting down.
GCCGTAGAGCTTGATCAGGTCGACGTGCACGCCCTTGCTCGCGAAAAACTCGCGTGCAAGGCCCACATACTTGGTGGCGACCCTCAGGCGCGAGCCCTGCTTCACGGCCGAGGCGTAGTCGTAGTCGGCGCGCACCGCCACGCTGAGTCGGCAGGCCGCGATGCGCAGGTCCAGCGGCTGGTACATGCCCTGGTTGCCGTTTTCCAGCAGCACGTCCAGGCCGGTCACGCCAAGGTCGGCGCCGCCGTACTGCACGTAGGTGGGCACATCGGAGGCGCGCACCAGCACCACGCGCACGTCGGGCCGGGTGGTGGCCAGGATCAGCTTGCGCGATTTTTCGGGGTCTTCGGTGACCTCGATGCCGGCGGCGGCCAGCAGCGGCATCGTCTCTTCGAAGATGCGGCCCTTCGAGAGCGCGAGGGTGATCATGCGGCGGCTCCCGAGATGCGTTCGATGTCCGCGCCCAGGCCGCGCAGCTTGGCTTCCATGCGGTCGTAGCCGCGGTCCAGGTGGTAGATGCGGTCGACCAGCGTCTCGCCGTCGGCCACGAGGCCGGCGATCACCAGGCTGGCCGAGGCGCGCAGGTCGGTCGCCATCACTGTGGCGCCCGACAGCTGCTGCACGCCCTCGACCATCGCCACCTTGCCCTCGACGTGGATCGTGGCGCCCAGGCGCACCATCTCGTTCACGTGCATGAAGCGGTTCTCGAAGATGGTTTCGGTGACCATCGAGGCGCCGCGCGCGATCACGTTCAGGGCCATGAACTGGGCCTGCATGTCGGTCGGGAAACCGGGGTATTCGGTGGTGCTGAAGCTCTGCGCCTTGAGGTGCTCGCAGGCCGGGGCGCTGGAGCTGATGCGCACGCCGCCCTCCTGTGCCGCGACGGTGCAGCCGGCGTCGCGCAGCTTGTCGATCACCGCGTCCATGTGGTCGGCCCGCGCGTGGCGCAGGAACACGTCGCCGCCGGTGGCCGCAACGGCGCACAGGAAGGTGCCGGCCTCGATGCGGTCGGCCACCACGGCGTGCTCGCAGCCGTGCAGCTTCTCGACGCCCTGGATGCGGATGTGGCTGGTGCCGTGGCCTTCGATCTTCGCGCCCATGCGGATCAGCATTTCGGCCAGGTCGACGATCTCGGGCTCCTGCGCGGCGTTCTCGAGCAGCGTCTCGCCCTCGGCCAGCGCGGCGGCCATGAGGAAGTTCTCGGTGCCCGTGACGGTAACCATGTCGGTCAGGATGCGCGCGCCCTTCAGGCGGGTGCGCCCGGCCGGCAGGCTGGCGATCATGTAGCCGTGCTCGACCACGATCTCGGCGCCCATGGCCTGCAGGCCCTTGATGTGCTGGTCGACCGGCCGCGAGCCGATGGCGCAGCCGCCCGGCAGCGACACCTTGGCATGGCCGAAGCGCGCGAGCAGCGGGCCCAGCGCCAGCACGGAGGCACGCATGGTCTTCACCAGTTCGTAGGGTGCCTCGGGGTTGCTGAGGTCGCCCGCATCGAGCCGCACCGTGCCGTTGTCGTCGCGCTCGGCCGCAACGCCCATGTTGCGCACCAGCTTGAGCATGGTCGACACGTCCTGCAGGCGCGGCACGTTGTGCAGCGTCACGGGCTGGTCGGTCAGCAGTGCGGCGCACAGTTCCGGCAGGGCTGCGTTCTTGGCGCCGGAAATGAGTACCTCGCCGCGGAGCTGGCGCCCGCCGCGAATCAGAAGTTTGTCCATCGAATTTCCAGCGAATCAGGGCCCGGGGGCCGGAGAGTTATTTTTCCAACGCCGCCCATTCGGCCGGCGTGTAGGTCTTCATTGAGAGCGCATGCACCTCGTCGGTATGCATTTTCGCACCCAGGGTCGCGTAGACCCGCTGATGGCGCTGAATCGCGCGCTTGCCCTCAAATTCGGCCGAGACGATGGTGGCATACCAATGCCGGCCGTCGCCTTCGAGCGTGATGTGCTCGCAGGGAAGGTGGGACTGGATCAGGGCCTGGAGTTGTTCGGCGGTCATGGGAATTGGAAAGGGCTTTTCAGCCTCTGATTTTGTAGCCGATGCGCAGCAGGTGGACGGCGATGGCGCTCACCACCAGCCAGGCGGCGCCGACGATGCCCAGGCTGAGCCAGGGCGAGGCGTCGCTCACGCCGAAGAAGCCGTAGCGGAAGCCGTCGATCATGTAGAAGAACGGGTTCAGGTGGCTCACGCCCTGCCAGAACGGCGGCAGCGAACCGATCGAATAGAAAACGCCCGACAGAAAGGTCATGGGCATGATCAGGAAGTTCTGGAACACCGCCATCTGGTCGAACTTCTCGGCCCAGAGCCCGGCAATGAGCCCCAGGGTGCCGAGCATGGCGGAGCCCAGCAGCGCAAACACGAGAATCCAGAGCGGCGCAACGAAGCTCGGCATCGCGAAGAACATGGTGACCAGGAACACGCCGAGCCCCACGGCCAGCCCGCGGATCACCGACGAGCCCACGTAGGCGAAGAACCAGCCCCAGTGCGACAGCGGCGTGAGCAGCACGAACACCAGGTTGCCCATGATCTTGCTCTGGATGATCGACGACGAGCTGTTGGCGAAGGCGTTCTGCAGCACGCTCATCATCACGAGGCCCGGCACCAGGAAGGCGGTGTAGCCGACCGAGCCGTAGACCTTCACGTGGTCTTCGAGCACGTGGCCGAACACCATCAGGTAGAGCAGCGCGGTGAGCACCGGCGCGCCGACGGTCTGGAAGCCAACCTTCCAGAAGCGCAGCGTTTCCTTGTAAAGCAGCGCACGCCACCCCGTGACGGCCATCATAGGGCCCCCTTGCTCGGCACTGCGTGTCCTCGCGTCCCCCCGAGGGGGAGCTTCGCTTGCTTGTGTCGGCCCGGCGCAGCGCTCATCTCGCCACCTCCAGCGGCGTCTGCTCGCCTGCCATCAGGTCGATGAACACGTCTTCCAGGTCGGCCTTGCGCATTTCCACGTCTTCCACCGCGACGCCGGCTTCGCGGATCGCGGCCAGCAGTTGTTCGACTTCATGGGCGTTCTGCGCCGGCAGCTGCACGATGCGCCCTGTGATGCGCGCATGCTGCGCGATGGCCCAGGGCAGCATGGCGTCGGTCTTGAAGCGCAGCACGTTGCTGGCGGCCGACTTCAGGAGCTCGCTGGTGCGGTCCAGGGCGATCACCTTGCCGAGCTTGAGCATCGCGATGCGGCTGCACAGCGCCTCGGCCTCTTCGAGGTAGTGGGTGGTGAGCAGCACGGTGCTGCCCTCCTTGTTGAGCCTGGCGACGAACTGCCAGAGCGTCTGGCGCAACTCGACGTCGACCCCGGCGGTGGGCTCGTCCAGCACGATGACCGGCGGCTTGTGCACCAGCGCCTGCGCCACCAGCACCCGGCGCTTCATGCCGCCCGAGAGCTGGCGCATGTTGGCCGTGGCCTTGTCGGCCAGGCCCAGGCTTTGCAGCAGCTCGTCGATCCAGGCCTCGTTGTTCTTGATGCCGAAGTAGCCCGACTGGATGCGCAGCGATTCGCGCACGTTGAAGAACGGGTCGAACACCAGCTCCTGAGGCACGATGCCGAGCTGGCGCCGGGCCTCGGCATAGTCGCGCTGCACGTCGAAGCCATGGACGCTGATGGCGCCGGCCGTGGGGCGGGACAGGCCGGCCAGCATGCTGATGAGCGTGGTCTTGCCCGCGCCGTTGGGCCCGAGCAGGCCGAAGAACTCGCCCGGCTCGATCTGGAAGCTGACCTCGTCGACGGCGCGCAGCCCCTGCTTGCCTTGGGCCCGCTGCTGTCTGGAGGGAGGGTAGGTCTTGGAGACCGATTGGAATGAGATCGCGGGCATGGGAGCCGGCGATTTTACGGGCCCGCCCCGCAGGCCGCTTGGCGGCGGCCGGATGCCCTGACGCGGCCGCTGCCGGGCCGCCGGCGGTCAGGGCGCCGCCGGCAGCAGCCCCGCAATGCCGTAGAGCGCTGCCAGTTCGCGTAGCCGCGGCGAAAGCCCCTTGACCGCGAAGCCCCGGCCGAGCGCGCTCGATTCGCGGCGGCACTCCAGGAGCACCGCCAAGGCCGAGGAATCGAAATGCGCGAGCGCGCTGGCGTCCACCACCGTGGATGTGTCGGCCTGCCCCGCCAGCCCCTGCTGCAGCATGCGCATGCAGGCCGGGGCTTCGTCGTGGGTGAGCTTGGAGGGCAGGACCAGCATGGCCTCAGCTCTTGCCGTTGTTGCCCTTGTTGCGCGCCGCCAGCGCCGCAATCAGGCCGTCGATGCCGCGCGCGTTGATTTCCTGCGCGAACTGGGTGCGGTAGGTGTCGACCAGCCAGACACCCAGCACATTGAGGTTGTAGACCTTCCAGCCGCCGCCCTGGCCGGGCGTTTTCTCGAGCCGGTAGTCGAGCTGCACCGGATCGCCGCGGCCCTTGACCTCGGTACGCACCAGCACGTCGGTGTCTTCAGGCGAGCCGCGGAACGGGCGCACCGTGACCGTCTGGTCGCTCACCTGGTCGAGCGCGCCGGCATAGGTGCGCACCAGCAGGGTCTTGAATTCTTCCTGCAGCTTCTTCTGCTGCTCGGGCGTGGCCTGGCGCCATGCCGGGCCGACGGCGGAAGCCGTCATGCGCTGGAAGTTGACGTTGGGCATGATCTTGCTGTCGACCAGCACCATGATCTTGTTGATGTCGCCAGCCTTGATGGAGGTGTCGGCCTTGATGGTCTCGAGCACATCGGTCGACAGGCGCTTGACGAGCGCATCGGGCGCCTCGTCGGCGGCATGGGCCGGGCGCACGAAAGCCGTCGCGGCACCGAAAAGCAAGGCACTGGCCAGCACCAGGCGGCCGAAGCCGCGTCGTTGCAAGATCTTGTTGTTCATGGCAATTCCCTCAAGTTGAAAATCCAGAAGGCGCAATGGAAGCTGCGCCTGCCGGAAAGAACGTGTTCGACAGGCCCCCGGCCGACCGGGTTCCTGAAGCGCAGGTGAAGCCTTGAAACCGGATGCAAGCAGGAAAACCGCCCGTCCGTCCGCGAAAAGCCTCTATCCGCACCTTTTTGTGCTTTATTTCCCACCCTCGTCGTCAGGGGGGTTGCCGTCGTAGACGTCGTTGCGGCGGTGCTGCAGGAAGGCGTCGCGCGTGAAGGTGTACTTGTCGAGTGCCGCATCGTCGAGCAGGCGGCCGGCGCGCAGGTACTTCGCCCGCGTATCGACGGCTTCCACGAACGACAGCGAATTGCGCCAGGCCACGTCGTTCATGTTGCCGAGCACGCTGCCGGCACGGTCGACCGGCAAGGCGGCCGTGTCGCGCAGGGTCGACGGGCCGAACACCGGCAGCACCACGTACGGACCGGCGCCCACGCCCCAGCGGCCGAGCGTCTGGCCGAAGTCTTCCTCGTGGCGGTCGATGCCCGCCTCGGTGGCAATGTCCAGCAAGCCGCCCAGGCCGAAGAAGGTGTTGACGTTGACCCGCATGAAGGTCTCGGCGCTGTTCTGCAGCTTGAGCTGGGCCACGCTGTTGACGAAGCTCCAGACATCGCCCAGGTTGCCGAAGAAATTGCCCACCCCGGTGCGCACCATCGAGGGCAGCACACGCTGGTAGGCGGTGGCCACGGGCACGAGCACGGCCTCGTCGACCGTGTCGTTGAAGCGCGTGACGCCCCGGTTGAACGGCTCGAAAGGGTCGGCCGGATTGGCGTGGGGCCCGCTCGCGCAGCCTGCAATGAGCGCAAGGGCGACGGCAACACTGGCCCAGCGGGCATGGTTTGCTATCTTACTGATAGCAAAAGACGGGGAAAGGGCTGTTTTCATTTCTTGTTGGCTGTTCCCGGCGTCGAAGTATTTCCTTCGGCCGCCTTGCTGTAGAGGAACTGGCTGATCAGGTTTTCCAGCACCACGGCCGATTGGGTCGAGGTGACGGTGTCGCCGGCTTGCAGGTTCTTCTCCTCGGCGCCCGCCTCGATCCCGATGTACTGCTCGCCGAGCAGGCCACTGGTCAGGATCTTGAGCGAACTGTCCTTGGGAAAACTGTAACGGTTTTGCAATGCCAGTGTGACGCTGGCCTGAAAAGACTTGTCGTCGAACGAGATGGACTCCACGCGGCCGACCACCACGCCCGCGCTCTTGACCGCCGTTTGCGGCTTGAGCCCGCCGATGTTGTCGAAACGCGCGGTGACGTTGTAGGTCTTCTGGAAATTCAGGCTCAGCAGGTTGGCCGACTGCAGCGCGAGGAACAGCAGCGCCGCGCCGCCGATCAGCACGAACAGGCCGACCCAGATGTCGTTGTTGGAACGTTGCATGGTTTGCACTCTCTAGAACGATTGGAGCCGGGGCTCCTTCAAATACTGAACATCATGGCGGTGAGCAGGAAGTCGAGCCCGAGCACCGAAAGCGACGCCATCACCACGGTGCGCGTGGTCGCGCGCGACACGCCTTCGGGCGTGGGCTGGGCCTCGTAGCCCTGCAGCAGTGCGATGAAGGTCACGGTGAAGCCGAACACGATGCTCTTGATCACGCCGTTGCCCACGTCGCGCCAGACGTCGACGCCGCCCTGCATCTGGCCCCAGAACGCGCCCGGGTCCACACCCAGCATCAGCACGCCCACCACATAGCCGCCCATGATGCCGACCGCGCTGAACACGGCCGCCAGCAGCGGCATCGTGATCACGCCGGCCCAGAAGCGCGGCGCAAGAATGCGCTGCACCGGGTCGACCGCCATCATCTCCATGGCGCTGAGCTGCTCGCCGGCCTTCATGAGGCCGATCTCCGCGGTGAGCGAAGTACCGGCGCGCCCCGTGAACAGCAGGGCCGCCACCACCGGCCCGAGCTCGCGCACCAGGCTCAGCGCCACCAGCAGGCCGAGCGCCTCGGAAGAACCGTAGCGCTGCAGCGCGTAGTACATCTGCAGGCCCAGCACGAAGCCGACGAAAAGCCCCGACACCGCAATGATGGCCAGCGAATAGTTGCCGAGAAAATGGATCTGGTCGCGCACCAGGCCGAAGCGCTGCAAGCTTCGTGCCCCCTGCACCAGCAGGCGCAGGAACAGCTTGGCGCCGTAGCCCAGGTCGGCCAGCTTGCTGCGAACCGCAAAGCCGATGTCGGCGGGCTTCCACCAGCTCATGCCTGCCCCCTCGCTCGGCACTTCGTGTCCTCGCTGCCCCCCGAGGGGGCCTTCGCTTGCTCGGGGCGGCCCAGCGCTGCGCTCATGCCCGTCCCCCTTCATTGCCGAAATCTTCCTCGATGCCGGCCACGGGATAGTGAAAATGCACCGGCCCGTCGGGCAGTGCATTGACGAACTGGTGCACCAGGGGATCGGCGCTCCCCCGCACCTCCTCAGGCGTGCCTTGCGCGGCAATGCCGCCGTTGGCCAGGATGATCACGTGGTCGGCAATGCGGAAGGTTTCCTCGAGGTCATGCGACACGACGATGCTGGTCAGCCCCAGCGTGTCGTTGAGCTGGCGGATCAGCCGCGCGGCCGTGCCGAGGGAAATCGGGTCGAGGCCGGCAAAGGGTTCGTCGTACATCACGAGGTCGGGGTCGAGCGCAATGGCGCGCGCAAGAGCCACGCGCCGCGCCATGCCGCCGGACACTTCGCTCGGCATCAGGTCGCGCGCACCGCGCAGGCCGACCGCGTCGAGCTTCATGAGCACGATGTCGCGCACCAGCGCTTCCGAGAGCTGCGTGTGCTCGCGCAGCGGAAACGCGACGTTGTCGAACACGCTCATGTCGGTGAACAGCGCACCGAACTGGAACAGCATGCCCATGCGGCGCCGCGCCTTGTACAGCCCGGCGGCATCGAGCTTGCCGACGTCCTGGCCGTCGAAAAGCACCTCGCCGCGCTGCGCCCGCTGCTGGCCGCCGATGAGCCGCAGCACGGTGGTCTTGCCGCCGCCCGAGGCGCCCATCAGCGCCGTCACCTTGCCGCGCGGCACGGCAAACGACACACCGCCGAGGATCGCGCGCGCACCATAGCCGAACGCAACGTCGCGGAACTCTACAAAGGGGTGTGGCAGGGGTGCGGCTGATTCCATCTCAATAAAAAAGCCGGGCACCTTCTCAGGCATCCCGGCATGCGGTTTCCGCGAATGATAGCGGGGCCGTGGCCGGCCCCGCAAAACTGAAACAAAAATCAGCGCGGCAAGTCGCTGAATCCCATCAGGAATTCATCCACCGAGCGCGCAGCCTGGCGGCCTTCGCGAATGGCCCAGACCACCAGCGACTGGCCGCGGCGGATGTCGCCCGCCGCAAACACCTTCGGCACGTTGGTGGCATAGCCGCCGATGAAATCGACCGTGGCCTTGGCGTTGCCGCGTGCGTCCTTCTCGACACCGAAGGCGTCCAGCACGGTGGCCACGGGGCTCACGAAGCCCATCGCCAGCAGCACGAGGTCGGCCTTGAGGATCTGCTCGCTGCCGGCCACTTCCTGCATGCGGCCGTCTTTCCACTCGACGCGCACGGTCTTCAGGCCCGTGACCTTGCCTTTTTCGCCGATGAATTCCTTGGTGGAGATGGCGAACTCGCGCTCGCAGCCCTCTTCATGGCTGGAGCTGGTGCGCAGCTTGATCGGCCAGTAGGGCCAGGTCAGCGGGCGGTTTTCTTCCTCGGGCGGCTGCGGCATCAGTTCGAACTGCGTGACGCTGGCCGCGCCATGGCGGTTGCTGGTGCCCACGCAGTCTGAGCCGGTGTCGCCGCCGCCGATCACGATCACGTGCTTGCCGTCGGCGCGCAACTGGCCCTTGACCTTGTCGCCCGCGTTGACGCGGTTCTGCTGCGGCAGGAACTCCATCGCAAAATGAATGCCGTCGAGGTCGCGGCCCGGCACCGGCAGGTCGCGCGACTGCTCGGCGCCGCCGGTGAGCACCACGGCGTCGAAGTCTTTCTGCAGCTGCTCGGGCGTGACGGTTTCCTTGGCCAGGTTGGTGACCTTGGAGCCCTTGCCGAGCGGGTCCTTCGCGGCGCCGACCATCACGCCGGTGCGGAAGCTCACGCCCTCGGCCTTCATCTGCTCGACGCGGCGGTCGATGTGGGTCTTCTCCATCTTGAAGTCGGGGATGCCGTAGCGCAGCAGGCCGCCAATGCGGTCGTTCTTCTCGAACAGCGTCACGTCGTGGCCGGCGCGCGCGAGCTGCTGCGCCGCCGCCATGCCGGCCGGGCCCGAACCCACCACCGCCACCTTCTTGCCGGTCTTGTGCTTGGCGAAGCGCGGCGCCACCCAGCCTTCGTCCCAGGCGCGGTCGATGATCGCGTGCTCCAGCGACTTGATGCCGACCGGGTCGTCGTTCACGTTGAGCACGCAGGCCGCCTCGCAGGGCGCGGGGCAGATGCGGCCGGTGAATTCCGGGAAGTTGTTGGTCGAGTCGAGCACCGCGAAGGCGTTCTGCCAGTCGTTGCGGTACACGAGGTCGTTGAAGTCCGGAATGATGTTGTTGACCGGGCAGCCGCTGTTGCAGAACGGCGTGCCGCAGTCCATGCAGCGCGCGCCCTGGACCTTGGCTTGCTCGGCATCCAGGCCGACGACGAATTCCTTGTAGTGCTTGACGCGCTCGGAGGCAGGCTTGTAGCCCTCTTCGATGCGCTCATGCTCCATGAAGCCGGTGATCTTTCCCATCGTGCTTTCCTCTGTTCTTCGTTTTCGTTGCCGCTCAGGCCGCAGCCGTCGTGGCCGGTGCGGCCAACGCATGCGGCTCCAGGCCCATGTGCGCGTTGTTGCCGCTGCTCGTGAGCTCGACCTTGCGGTCGTGCAGCTCGGCCAGCGCGCGCTTGTATTCGTTCGGGAACACCTTGACGAACTTGGTGCGCGACACGGCCCAGTTGTCGAGCAGTTCGCGCGCGCGCTTGCTGCCGGTCCAGCGGTGGTGCTCCTCGAGCAGCTTCTTGAGCTGGGCCTCGTCGGTCTCGCCGCCGTGCCAGACCTTGCGGTGCATGCTCGCGGTCTGCTCGGCCGAGGTCAGCACCTTGTCGAGCGACACCATCGAAAGGTTGCAGCGCGTGGCGAACTGGCCGTCCTCGTCGTAGACGAAGGCCACGCCGCCGCTCATGCCGGCCGCGAAGTTGCGGCCCGTCTTGCCGAGCACCGCAACCGTGCCGCCCGTCATGTATTCGCAGCCATGGTCGCCCGTGCCTTCGACCACGGCCGTGGCACCCGAGAGGCGCACGGCAAAACGCTCGCCGGCCACGCCGCAGAGGTAGGCTTCGCCGGTGGTCGCGCCGTAGAGCGCGGTGTTGCCCACGATGGTGTTGCGCACCGCTTCGCCGCGGAAGTCGAGGCTCGGGCGCACCACCACGCGGCCGCCCGACAGGCCCTTGCCGGTGTAGTCGTTGGCATCGCCGATCAGGTAGAGCGTGATGCCGCGCGCGAGGAACGCGCCGAACGACTGGCCGCCCGTGCCTTCGAGCTGGATGCGGATCGAGTCGTCGGGCAGGCCCTGCGGATGCGCCTTGGTCAGCGCACCCGACAGCATGGCGCCGACCGAGCGGTTGACGTTGCGCGCCACCTCGATGAACTGCACCTTCTCGCCGCGCTCGATGGCCGGACGCGACTTCTCGATGAGCTTGACGTCGAGCGCGCGCTCCAGGCCGTGGTCCTGGTTCTCGACGTGGAAGCGCGGCACTTCGGCCGGCACGATCGGCAGCGCGAACAGGCGGCTGAAGTCCAGGCCCGAAGCCTTCCAGTGCTCGATGCCCTTGCGCATGTCGAGCAGGTCGGCGCGGCCGATCAGGTCGTCGAACTTGCGGATGCCCAGCTGGGCCATGATCTGGCGCACTTCTTCCGCAACGAAGAAGAAGTAGTTGACGACGTGCTCGGGCTTGCCCGAGAACTTCTTGCGCAGGACCGGGTCTTGCGTGGCCACGCCCACCGGGCAGGTGTTCAGGTGGCACTTGCGCATCATGATGCAGCCCTCGACCACCAGCGGGGCCGTGGCAAAGCCGAACTCGTCGGCGCCCAGCAGCGCGCCGATGGCGACGTCGCGGCCGGTCTTCATCTGGCCGTCGGCCTGCACGCGGATGCGGCTGCGCAGGCGGTTGAGCACCAGCGTCTGCTGCGTTTCTGCGAGGCCGATTTCCCACGGACTGCCCGCGTGCTTGATCGACGACCAGGGCGATGCGCCCGTGCCGCCGTCATGGCCCGCGATCACCACGTGGTCGCTCTTGCACTTGGCCACGCCGGCCGCGATGGTGCCCACGCCGATCTCGCTCACCAGCTTGACGCTGATGCTCGCGTGCGGCGCGGCGTTCTTCAGGTCGTGGATCAGCTGCGCGAGGTCTTCGATCGAATAGATGTCGTGGTGCGGCGGCGGCGAGATCAGGCCCACGCCCGGCACCGCGTAGCGCTGCTTGCCGATGTACTCGGTGACCTTGCCGCCCGGCAGCTGGCCGCCCTCGCCCGGCTTGGCGCCCTGCGCCATCTTGATCTGGATCTGGTCAGCCGAATGCAGGTACTCGGCCGTGACGCCGAAGCGCCCCGACGCCACCTGCTTGATGCGCGAGCGCAGCGAGTCGCCGTCCTTCAGGGGCAGGTCGACCTCGACGTTGGCCGCGCCGATCACGCTCTTGAGCGTGTCGCCCTGCTTGATCGGGATGCCCTTGAGCTCGTTGCGGTAGCGCGCCGGGTCTTCGCCGCCCTCGCCCGTGTTGCTCTTGCCGCCGATGCGGTTCATGGCAATGGCGAGCGTGGAGTGCGCCTCGGTGCTGATCGAGCCGAGCGACATTGCGCCCGTGGCAAAGCGCTTGACGATCTCGCTGGCGGGCTCGACCTCGTCCACCGGAATGGCCTTGGCCGGATCCAGCTTGAACTCGAACAGGCCGCGCAGCGTGAGATGGCGGCGGTTCTGGTCGTTGATGAGCTGCGCGTATTCCTTGTAGGTGTTCCAGTTGTTGGCGCGCGTGCTGTGCTGCAGCTTGGCGATGGCGTCGGGCGTCCACATGTGCTCTTCGCCGCGCGTGCGCCAGGCGTATTCGCCGCCGGCGTCGAGCATGTTGGAGAGCACCGGGTCGTCGCCGAATGCGGCCTTGTGCATGCGGATGGCTTCCTCGGCGATCTCGAACACGCCGATGCCCTCGACGCGACTGGCGGTGCCGGTGAAGTACTTGTTGACCGTCTCGGTATTGAGGCCGATGGCTTCGAACAGCTGCGCGCCGCAGTAGCTCATGTAGGTGCTGACACCCATCTTCGACATGATCTTGGACAGGCCCTTGCCGATCGCCTTGACGTAGTTGTAGACCGCTTTTTCCGCGCTCATGTCGCCCGGCAGGTCGGCGTGCATCGCGGCCAGCGTTTCCATCGCGAGGTAGGGGTGCACGGCTTCGGCGCCGTAGCCCGCCAGCACGCCGAAGTGATGCACTTCGCGCGCCGAACCGGTTTCCACCACCAGGCCGGCGGTGGTGCGCAGGCCTTCACGGACCAGGTACTGGTGGACGGCGGACAGCGCCAGCACGGCGGGAATCGCCACCTGCGTCGGGCTCACGCCGCGGTCGCTCACGATCAGGATGTTGTGGCCGCCCTTGATGGCGTCCACCGCTTCGGCGCACAGCGACGCGAGCTTGGCTTCGACGCCCTCGTAGCCCCAGGCGAGCGGGTAGGTGATGTCGAGCACGTAGCTCTTGAACTTGCCCTGCGTGTAGGTGCCGATGTCGCGCAGCTTGGCCATGTCGGCGAAGTCGAGGATCGGCTGGCTCACCTCGAGCCGCATCGGCGGGTTGACCTGGTTGATGTCCAGCAGGTTGGGCTTGGGGCCGATGAAGGACACGAGCGACATCACGATCGCCTCGCGGATCGGGTCGATCGGCGGGTTGGTCACCTGCGCGAACAGCTGCTTGAAGTAGTTGTAGAGCGGCTTGTTCTTGCTGGAGAGCACGGCCAGCGGGCTGTCGTTGCCCATGGAGCCGATGCCTTCTTCGCCGGCCTGCGCCATCGGGCTCATCAGGAACTTGATGTCTTCCTGGGTGTAGCCGAAGGCCTGCTGGCGGTCGAGCAGCGCCACCTGCGAGAGCGGCGCGGGCACCGGCTCGGCCTCGACGCTGTCCAGCTTGATGCGCAGGTTCTCGATCCACTGCTTGTAGGGCTTGCTGTTGGCGAGGGTGGCCTTGACCTCCTCGTCGTCGATCATGCGGCCCTGCTCCAGGTCGATCAGGAACATCTTGCCGGGCTGCAGGCGCCACTTGCGCACGATCTTCTGCTCGGGCACGGGCAGCACGCCCGACTCCGAGGCCATGATGACCAGGTCGTCGTCGGTCACGCAGTAGCGGGAAGGCCGCAGGCCGTTGCGGTCGAGCGTGGCGCCGATCTGGCGGCCGTCGGTGAAGACGATGGAGGCCGGGCCGTCCCACGGCTCCAGCATGGCGGCGTGGTATTCGTAGAACGCGCGGCGGCGCGGGTCCATGGTGGCGTGCTGCTCCCAGGGCTCGGGAATCATCATCATCACGGCCTGGCTGATGGGGTAGCCGGCCATCGTCAGCAGCTCGAGGCAGTTGTCGAAGGTGGCGGTGTCGGACTGGCCGGCAAAGCTGATGGGGTAGAGCTTCTGCAGGTCGGCGCCCAGCACGGGCGAGGACATGACGCCTTCGCGCGCCTTCATCCAGTTGTAGTTGCCCTTGACCGTGTTGATTTCGCCGTTGTGGGCGACGTAGCGGTACGGGTGGGCCAGCGGCCACTCGGGGAAGGTGTTGGTCGAGAAGCGCTGGTGCACCAGGCCCAGGGCCGAGACGCAGCGCTTGTCCTGCAGGTCCAGGTAGTAGGTGCCGACCTGGTCGGCGAGCAGCAGGCCCTTGTAGACCACGGTGCGGCTCGACATGCTGGGAACGTAGTATTCCTTGCTGTGCTTGAGCTTCAGGCGCTGGATGTTGGCGCTGGCGGTCTTGCGGATCACGTAGAGCTTGCGTTCCAGCGCGTCCTGCACGATCACGTCGTTGCCGCGGCCGATGAACACCTGGCGCAGCAGCGGCTCCTTGGCGCGCACGGTGGGCGACATCGGCATGTCGCGGTTCACCGGCACGTCGCGCCAGCCCAGCAGCACCTGGCCTTCGGCCTTGATGGCGCGTTCCATTTCCTGCTCGCAGGCTTCGCGCGAGGCATGTTCCTTGGGCAGGAAGATCATGCCGACACCGTATTCGCCCGGCGGGGGCAGCGCCACGCCCTGCTTGGCCATTTCTTCGCGGTAGAGGCGGTCGGGCAGTTGGATCAGGATGCCGGCGCCATCGCCCATCAGCTTGTCAGCGCCCACTGCGCCGCGATGGTCGAGGTTTTCGAGGATCTTCAGGCCCTGCAGCACGATGGCATGGCTCTTTTCGCCCTTGATGTGCGCGACGAAGCCGACGCCGCAGGCATCGTGCTCGTCGGCACCGGAATACAGACCGTGTTGTTGGAGATGTTCGATCTCGGCAGCCGTCGTCATGGCGCACTCCTTCAGTTTTTCGCAGGGAAGAGAAGGATATTGCGATGCACAAAGAATGCCAAACACTTTAAATGGGGTCAGATTCCAATTAAATCCCGACTCTTATGGTCAGAATAAAATTGGGGACACATCAACGAAGAGAGCAAAAACTCCGCTCGGAGTCCCGCGGCGGGAAGCTTCGGCTCAGGAATCGGAAGCCGCCGGCGGACGCCCGGCCTTGGCTTTGGCGACGCGGCGTTCGGTCGCTTTCTGAAGCGACGCCAAAAAATCCGCATCGCCGGCCGCCCAGCCGCGCAAGGTGGCCTCGGTCAGCGTGCCCTGGTCGGCCGCGCGCACGCCGCCGCGCACCAGTTCGACGTACGCCGCCTCGCGGGCAAAGGGCGTGTTGCCCAGTTCCCAGTAGAGCGGATGCGGCGTCAGCAGCCTGTCGTGCCGCAGGCCCGCGTAGTGCCCATGGCTGGACCATGGAAAGTCGCGCGCGTCCGACACCAGGCCGGCCCGCACGGGATTCAGGTCGATGTACGCCATGCAGGTCAGCAGATAGCGGTCGGTCTGGATCAGCGTCGACCTGTAGCGCCCTTCCCACAGGGTGCCGCTGCGGCCGTGGCGGTCGTTGAAATAGCGCACGTAGCTGCGCCCCACCGCCTGCATGAACTGCGGCAGCCCGGTGGTCGTGTCGGGCGTGGCCAGCAGATGGAAGTGGTTGTCCATCAGCACGTAGGCATGCAGCGCCACGCCGAAGCGCGGGGCCGCGTCCGCCATCAGGCCGAGCAGCCGCTCGTGGTCGGCGCGGTCGATGAAGATGGCCTGGCGGTTGTTGCCGCGCTGGATCACGTGGTGCGGCAGGCCGGGAAGCGTGAGGCGAGGCAGACGGGCCATGGCGAGACGAGCGCGGCGCTGAGCGCTTCGGCGGGCGTTCAGGACAGGCGAAACCGCGTCTCGCCCAGGGTGTCGAGCCCGAACTGCGACAGCAACTCGCCGAGCCGCGCCGCCGCACCGGCCTTGCGCTGGCCGGTGTGGCGCGCCAGGATCAGCTCGTTCTTCATGCTGTGCTCCCAGCCCACCAGTTCAGTGACCGTGACGCTGTAGCCATTGGCCTCGAGGTACAGGCAGCGCAGCACGTTGGTGAGCTGGCTGCCGATTTCGCGGGTGTGCAGCGGATGGCGCCAGAGCTCGGCCAATGGCGTGCGCGACAAGGCCAGCGCCTTGGTTTCGCGCAGGCAGGCCGCCACCTCGGCCTGGCAGCAGGGCACCAGCACCATGCAGCGCGCCTTCTTTGCGAGCCCGAAGGCGATCGCGTCGTCGGTGGCGGTGTCGCAGGCGTGCAGCGCGGTGACCACGTCGATGCGCTCGGGCAGTTCGCTCGCCTGGGCCGACTCGGCCACGGTGAGGTTCAGGAAGGACATGCGGTCGAAGCCGAGCTGGCGCGCCAATGCGCGAGATTTCTCGACCAGCTCGCTGCGCGTCTCGATGCCGTAGACATGGCCGCCCTCGCGCGAGCGGAAGAACAGATCGTAGATGATGAAGCCCAGATACGACTTGCCCGCGCCATGGTCGGCCAGCGTGGCTTCCGCGCCGCCGCCCGGCAGTTCGCGCAGCAGTTGCTCGATGAACTGGAACAGGTGGTAGACCTGCTTGAGCTTGCGCCGCGAATCCTGGTTGAGCCGGCCTTCGCGCGTGAGGATGTGCAGCTCCTTCAGAAGCTCGATCGACTGGCCCGGCCGCAGGACCTCGGCCAGCTCGGCTTCGGCCTTGGCGGTCTTGGCCGTCTTCCCGGCCCGGGTTGTTGCCGGCGCGTTCATGGCCGGGCGCTCCCCGGGCCCACGTCCAGCGCGGCCCAGCCGTCAGGCCCCAGCGCTTCGAGCGTCTCGATGTTGCGCTCGAAGATGGCTTCGGCTTCGGGAAAGGCCTCGACCGCGCGGCTCACGCTGTCTTCGCGCAGCAGGTGCAGCGTGGGGTACGGCGCGCGGTTGGTGGCGTTGCCGATGTCGTCGGCATCGGTGCCCGCGAACTGGAACCGCGGATGGAAGCTCGCGAGCTGGAACACGCCGTCGAAGCCCGCACGCGCGAGCCGGCGTTCGGCGCGTGCCGTGAAGTCGTTGAAGTCCAGGAAATCGGCCAAGGTGTTGGGTGCTATCAGCAAGGTGGTGTCGCGCACGGAGGCATCGAGCGCGGCGAGTTCATCGGCCTCGGCCAGGAGCATGTCGATCAGCGCGGCTTCATCGGTGGGCAGGTACACGGCATAGCGGATCTGCGCCTTGACGTGCACCGCCTTCGCGAACGGGCACAGGTTGAGCCCGATCACCGCGCGTTCGAGCCAGCGCCGCATGTCGGCTTCGGCCTGGATGGCATCGATTGTCGCCGGGCTGGTCATGCCACCTCCGCCGCAGGGCGAATTTTGCCGAGGCGCCGCGCCAGGGCCATGCCCGCGAGCGAGCATGCGAGCGTGGCGGTCCACGTCCAGTGCCAGCCGCCGGCCCGCAGGGCCACCCAGGCCACCGCCGGCGGCGCCAGGAACTGCCCCAGAGAGGACGCTTGCTGCATGAGTCCGACGGTGGTGGAAACTGTGGACGGGCCGGGCGCCAGCCGGACCCCGAGCAGGAACAGCGTCGCCGGCACCATGCCGCCGCCCAGCGAAAAGACGCAGACCGCGGCATAGCGAAGCACCGGCGGCAGGCCGAGCGCGCCTTCGCCCTGCCCCAGCTGCGCGAAGGCGGCAAGGCCACCCAACGCCATCGCCAGGAAACCCGCCTGCAGCAGCCGCTCGGGCGCGACGCCGCGCTGGAGCCAGCGGCCGCCCGCGACGTTGCCGACGATGTTCATCGCGGCCGCCACCGCCGTGAGCACCGCGCCCCAGCCGGCCGGCACGCCGGCGCCGGCATAGATGGCCGGAAGAAAGCCGATCACCGCCATCCACTGGGCCGAATACACGGCGAAGGTCAGCGCGATCATCCAGGGTGCGCGTGCGCCGACCGTGGCGCGCAGCCGCGACGGCCAGCCGCCGGCCATGCCGCGCGCCGCACCCGTGCGCAACGCATCCGCGGGCACCGCCAGCCACAGCCAGAGCGCCGCGGCCGCCGACACGGCCGACAGCGTCCACCACCAGTCGGCCCATCCGCCCCAGGCGATCAGCGCCGGCCCGAAGAGCAGCGCAAGCGCAACGCCCAGCGGCATGTAGGCGCCCCATACGCCCAGCGCCGCCTTGTCCGCGCCCGCCGGCGTCAGGGCCCGGATCAGCCCCGGCCCCGGCATGACCGCCAGCAGAAAGCCGATGCCTTCGAGCGCGCGCAGGCCGAGCAGCCATTGCACCGCAAAGGCGCCGCCCAGCAAGCCCGCGCCGACGGCGCCGCCCAGCAGGCTCGCCACCGTCAGCACCAGGAGGCCCGTCAGCATGCTGCGGCGCAGGCCGATGGTGTCGGCCGCGAGCCCCGCGATCAGCCCCAGGCTCATGCTCGCCACCTGCACCAGCGACAGCAGGAATCCGGCCTCGACCAGGTCGATGCCGAGCGACGCCTGCAGCGCCGGCACAGCGGGCGGCAGCTTGCCCAGGTGCAGTGCGGCGCTGACGCCGCCCAGCACCACCGCAAAGGCGGCGGCCGGAACGCGCGCGGAAGCAACGGCTGCAGGACTCATGGGACCACCTTCGCCCTGACGGGCTGCGGTGCGCGCTTGCTTGGGGCGGCCCGGCGCTGCGCTCATGAAATCCCCCGCCGGCCGGTCAGCCGTTCATGCTCGCGCATGGCGAAGCGGTCGGTCATGCCGGCGATGTAGTCGGCGACGGCGCGATGCCGGTCGCGCCGGTCTGCGTAGGAAACAGGCATCTCGGCGCCGCGCGCCAGATAGGCCTCGAACAGTTCCCGCACCACCTGCTGTGCCTGGTCGGTGGTCTGCCTCACTTGCGGATGGCGATAGAGGTTGCGGAACAGGAAGGCCTTGAGCTCGTTCGATTGCGCCTGCATGGTTTCGCTGAACGCAACGAGCGGCGGCGCCTTGCGCACGCCATCGGCATCGGCCGGCTTCGCTGTTTCGAGTGCCGCACGCGTGGCGTCGATCACGTCGTAGACCTGCGCGCTCAGCATGCGCCGGATGGTTTCGTAAAGCACGCGCCGCCCTTCCAGCTGCGGGTATTCGGCCAGCGCTTCGCGGCGGTAGCGCTCGAACAGCTCCACCTCGCCGAGCTGCTCGACGTTGATGAGGCCGGAGCGCACGCCGTCGTCGATGTCGTGCGCGTTGTAGGCGATGGCGTCGGCCAGGTTGCAAAGCTGCGCCTCGAGGCCCGGCTGCGTGCGGTCGAGGAAGCGGCGCGCCACGCCGTTGGGTTCACCCGCCTCCAGGCGCTCGGCATTGGCGCGCGAGCAGTGCTTGAGGATGCCCTCGCGGGTCTCGAAGCTGAGGTTCAGGCCGTCGTACTGCGGATAGCGGTGCTCCAGGGCGTCGACCACGCGCAGGCTCTGCAGGTTGTGCTCGAAGCCGCCGTGGCCTTCCATGCAGGCGTTGAGCGCGTCCTGGCCCGCATGGCCGAACGGCGTGTGGCCGAGGTCGTGCGCAAGGGCAATCGCTTCGACCAGGTCTTCGTTGATGCGCAGGGCCCGCGCGATGGAGCGGCCCAGCTGCGCGACTTCGAGCGAATGCGTGAGGCGGGTGCGGAACAGGTCGCCTTCGTGGTTCAGGAAGACCTGCGTCTTGTAGACCAGCCGCCGGAACGCGGTGGAATGCACGATGCGGTCGCGGTCGCGCTGGAAGGCGTCGCGCGTGGGCGCCGGCGGCTCGGCATGGCGCCTTCCGCGCGAGCGCGCGGGGTGGCAGGCATAGGCCGCGAGGCTCATCGGTGCACCCTCGGCGCTGCGCTCATTCGGCCTGGCAGCAGCGCGCGAGCACTTCGCGCACCAGCGCATCGGGCGCGCTGCTGACGGCGGCGGAGCCCGGCTTGTCGATCACCACGAAACGGATCTCGCCCGCCTCGGATTTCTTGTCGACCCGCATCAGTTCGAGGTACCGGTCGGCGCCCAGCGCGGGGCCGGTGGTCGGCAGGCCGGCGCGCTCGATCAGCCGCGTGAGCCGTTCGACAAACGCCGCATCGACGCCGCCGAGCCGCTGCGACAGGTGCGCCGCCATCACCATGCCGCAGCCGACCGCTTCGCCATGCAGCCACTCGCCGTAGCCCAGGCCCGACTCGATCGCATGGCCGAAGGTGTGGCCGAAATTGAGGATGGCCCGCAGGCCGGTCTCGCGCTCGTCCTGGCCGACGACCAGCGCCTTGATCTCGCAGCTGCGCTTGACCGCATGGGCCAGCGCGGCGGGGTCGCGTGCCACCAGCGCGTCGACATTCGCCTCGATCCAGTCGAAGAAGGCCATGTCGTGGATCGGGCCGTACTTGATGACCTCGGCCAGGCCCGCGCTGAGTTCGCGCGGCGGCAGCGTCTGCAGCGTAGCCAGGTCGCACACCACGAGCTGCGGCTGGTAGAAGGCGCCGATCATGTTCTTGCCGAGCGGATGGTTGATGGCGGTCTTGCCGCCGACCGACGAATCGACCTGCGCCAGCAGCGTGGTCGGCACCTGCACAAAGGGCACGCCGCGCATGTAGCTCGCGGCGGCAAAGCCGGTCATGTCGCCCACCACGCCGCCGCCCAGGGCGAACAGCACGGTCTTGCGGTCGCTGCCGTGGCCGAGCAGCGCATCGAAGATCAGGTTCAGGGTCTCGAGGTTCTTGTGCACCTCGCCGTCGGGCAGCTCGAGCAGGTGGACCGTGCGAAAGCGCCCGGCCAGCGATTGGCGCAGGGCCTTGGCGTAGAGCGGCGCCACGGTGGTGTTGCTGACGACCAGCGCGCTGGCGGCCGCGGGCACGGCGGCGAAGCTCTGCGGGTCGTCCAGCAGGCCGGCGCCGATCAGGATCGGGTAGCTGCGTTCGCCGAGTTGGATGTCGACGCGTTCTGGCGGTGCGGAAGGTGCGGGCAATGGCATGGCAGCGAGTTTAGGCGCTGCGCGCTGGCGCTTCAGTCGGAGGGCTCTTCGGGCGGCGTGCCCGCGGCCACGATGCCGGCAAGCTCCAGCTGCATCACGATGATGTTGACCAGCATGGCGATCGAGGGGCGCCCGGTGTCGACCACCTCGTGGGCTGTCTCGCGGTAGAGCGGATCGCGCGCATCGTGCAGTTCGCGCAGCCGGCCCAGCGGATCGGCCACCTGCAGCAGGGGCCGCTTGACGTCGTGGCGCAGGCGCCGGAACAGGTCTTCGGGCGAGGAGCGCAGGTAGATCACATGGAAGTGGTCCCGCAGCTGCTGGCGGTTGGCTTCCCGCAGCACGGCGCCGCCGCCCGTGGCCAGCACGCCGTGGGGCTGGGCGGCCAGGTCGGCGATGGCGGCCTGCTCGAGGTCGCGGAAGGCGATTTCGCCCTCCCGCTCGAAGTAATCGCGGATCGAGCAGCCGATGCGCTGCTCGATCACGTGGTCGGTATCGACGAAGGGAAGGTCCAGGCGTGCGCCCAGGCGCCGGCCCACTGCGGACTTTCCGGCGCCGGGCAACCCGACGAGTGCGATCGCCACGCGGTGGCTGCTACGCCCGCGCGTCAGCGCGCGGCGTTGCGGTCGGTAATCATCTTCGGAGTGATAAAGACGAGCATTTCGGTCTTGTTGGCAACGCGTTCGCGCTTGCGGAACAGTGCACCCAGGTAGGGCACTTCACCCAGCACCGGCACGCGCGATTCGTCATTGGTTTCGGTGAGTTCGAAGATACCACCGATGACGACCGTGCCGCCGTTCTCGACCAGCACCTCGGTCTGCACGTGCTTGGTGTTGATGGCCGGGCCGGCCGAGGTGTTGACGCCGCGGGCATCCTTGCTCACGTCGAGCGTGAGGATGATGTTGCCTTCGGGTGTGATCTGCGGCGTGACCTCGAGCTTCAGCACCGCCTTGCGGAACGAGATGGAGGTGGCGCCGCTGGACGTGGCCTGCTGGTAGGGAATTTCCTCGCCCTGCTCGATCAGCGCCTTGGTCTGGTCGGCCGTGATGACGCGCGGGCTGGACACCAGCTTGCCCTTGCCGTCGGCCTCGAGCGCCGAGATCTCGAGGTTCAGCATGCGCGACAAGCTCGAGTTGAACAGCGAGATCGCGAAGGTGCCGGGCGCATTGCCGGTGCCGCCGGCATCGCCTGCGGGCAGGTTGATGAAGTTGGAGTTGGTCCAGGTGGCTGTTGCGCCGCCCACGCCGCCGGCGGCGGTGGTGACAGGCATGACGCCGAAGGTGCCGTATGCCGGATTGCCGTTGGCCGACGCGACGCGTTCGCGGGAGATACCGCCGCCCAGCCGCACGCCCAGCGACTTGCCGAAGGTGTCGGAGGCTTCCACGATGCGCGCTTCGATCAGCACCTGCCGCACCGGGATGTCGAGCTTCTGGATCAGGTCGGCCACTTGCGCCAGGCGCGAGGGAATGTCCGACACGAACAGCTGGTTGGTGCGCGACTCCGCGATCACGCTGCCGCGCGGGCTCAGGATGCGCGTGGTGGTGCCGGAGCCGCCACCGCCGCCGGCCGAGGCGCCCGTGCCGGTCAGGCCCTGCGCAATGGCAATGGCCTTGGTGTAGTTGAGCTGGAACGACTGGGTGCGCAGCGGCTCCAGGTTCTCGATTGCGGCCTTGGCTTCGAATTCGAGCTTTTCCTTGGCGTTGATCTCGTCCTTGGGCGCGATCCACAGCACGCTGCCGTTCTTGCGCATGCCCAGGTTCTTGGCCTGCATGATGATGTCCAGGGCCTGGTCCCAGGGCACGTCCTTCAGCCGCAGCGTCAGCGCGCCGGTGACCGAGTCGGAGGTCACGATGTTGAAGTTGGTGAAGTCGGCAATCACCTGCAGCAGCGAGCGGATCTCGATGTTCTGGAAGTTCAGCGACAGCTTCTCGCCGTTGTAGCCCACGCCCTGCGTCAGCTTGGCCGGGTCCACCTTGCGGGCGCGGACCTCCACCACGAACTGGTTTTCGCTCTGGTAGGCGCTGTGCTCCCAGTCGCCCTTGGCCTCGATCGTCATGCGCACGCGGTCACCCGACTGCTGCGAGGTGATCAGCTGGACCGGCGTGTTGAAGTCGGCCACGTCGAGGCGGCGGCGCAGCCCCTCGGGCAGGGTCGACTTGGTGAACTCGACCACGAGGCTCTTGCCCTGCTGCTTGACATCGACACCCACCTGGTTGTTCGGCAGGTCGACGATCACGCGGCCGGTGTTGTCCGCACCCAGGCGGAAGTCGACGTCGCGCAGCGGCAGCGTGTCGCGGTTGCGGTTCTCGGCAAAGACGGTGGGCGTGGACGACGCCAGCGCGGCGCCGGCCGCGGGTTCGAGAATCACCAGCAGCGACTTGCCCTGGATCTCGGTCTTGTATGCGGTTGCCTGCTTGAGGTTCAGCACCACCCGGCTGCGCTCGCCGGCCTGGACCACATTGACGGAACGCAGGTTGCCCTGGTTCACCTCAATGGCAGAGCGGCCGATGGCGTTGGTGACGCCCGGAAAATCGAGCGCGATGCGCGCCGGCGTCTGCACGACAAAGCCGGTCGGCAAGGCCGCGAGCGGCTGGGCAAGGTCGATGCGGATCACTTCCGCGCCGGACTGCGTCGAACTGGTCACCGCCTCGATGGCGTTTTGCGCATGGGCCAAAGCGAAAGCGCCAAGTGCCAGCAGACCCAGCCCCGCAGCTCGCAGCCGCTGTGCCATCGTTGATTTTTTATGATTCATTTCGCACTCTCTTGCAGCTGCAATGTCGCCACGCGTTCGATCCATTCACCGGCGGCGTCCTGCACGATTTCACGCAGGGCGATTTCGGTTTCGTTGATACGGGTAATGCGCCCGTAGTTGAGGCCCAGGTATTCGCCGACCCGCACCTTGTAGAGCAGCTTGTCGACACGAACCAGCGCCACCGGCTGGCCGTTGCGGTTCATGCTGCCCACCATGGCCATGGAGTCGAGCGGGAAGGCTTCGAGCGCTTCCTTGCGGCGCACCAGCTCGGGTGCGATCAGCTCCGACGTGCTGGGCTGGTTCGATTCCCGGCGCAGCGCCTGGGTCAGCTTCAGCAGGTTGAACGGCTCGAATGCCGCGCCCTCGGTGTAGGCCTGGGGGGTGAATTTCTTGGGTTCCGTGATCGGCGGCACCGTGGGCTTGACCTGGGCGCGCTGCTCGACCATCCAGCGGCGCAGGTCTTCCTGCTCCGAATCGGCGCAGGCGCTCAGGCCCAGGGCGGCCGCGACCAGCCACAGGAGGTTGGCGGTGGTCCTCATTTCTTCGCCTTCGGCGCCGCGGCGCGTTTCTGGGCCGCGCGCTCTTCGTCATCGAGATAGCGGTAGGTGCGTGCCGTGGCATCCATCGTGAGGGTGCCGTCCTTGTCTTTTTGCTGCGGGGTGATCGTGAGATTGTTCAGCGTCACGATGCGCGAGAGGCTCGCGACGTCGGCGGCAAAGGAGCCGATGTCGTGGTAGCGGCCGGTCACGCGCACGGCGATCGGCAGCTCCGCGTAGTAGTCCTTCACCGAAACCTGTCCCGGGCGGAACAGTTCGAACTGCAGGCTGCGCCCGAGCCCGGCCTGGTTGATGTCGGACAGCAATGCGTCCATTTCCGCCTTGCTGGGCAGCTGCTTCTCGAGCAGCGTCACGTACTGCTGCACCTGCTCGCGCTGCTTCTTCAGCAGGTCGAGATTGGCGGCCAGCGCCACCTTCTTCTGGTAGTCGGCGCGCAGCGTGACTTCCTTGGCGCGCTCGCTCTCGAGCTCGTCATTGGAGTTGGTCAGCCACACGAACCACAGGCCAGCCAGCACCAGGGCCGTGACCGCCAGGCACAGGGCGTAGCGGGGCACCGCCGGCCATCCGGACGGGTCGTTCGGGTTCAGGTTGCGGAACTGGTCGCCGAAGCCGCGCAGCGCCGCGCCGACGTCCAGTTTTTGAGAGGGGCGATTGCTTGCCATGATCCGTCTACCCCTTGGCTGGCGCCGCTGCGGCCAGGGCCTTGTCGGCCGCGGCCTTTTGCGCGTCGGTCGGCCGCTTGAGGCCGATGCGCATGGTGAAGTTCGCCACGCGGCGCTGGTCGCGCTGACTCAGGCTCACCGTTGCGGAAGTGATTTCGACCAGCTCGGGCTTGACCAGCCACGGGCTGTTGTTGCCCAGGTTGCGCAGCAGCTCCGAGACGCGCTCGTTCGACTGCGCCATGCCCTGCAGCGTGACGGTCTGGTTGTCCTGCTTCATGCTGGTCAGGTAGACGCCGTCGGGCAGCTGGCGAACCAGTTCGTTGAGCAGGTGCACCGGCAGGTTGCGGTCGCCCTGGAGGTCTTCGACCGCCTGCTGGCGCGCGCGCAGCGCGGCAATTTCTTCCTGCAGGGTCGAGATTTCCTTGATCTCGACTTCGAGCTTGGTGATCTCGGTCTTGAGGAAATTGTTCTTGGCCTGCTGGGCCGAGATCTGCGCCTCGAACCAGAGATAACCCAGGCCGGCGATCAGCACGCCCAGCACGGCGGCCGCGCCCAGGGTGCCGTAGAACGCTTCGCGGCGCCGCTTGCGTGCGGCTTCGCGGTGCGGAAGCAGGTTGATGAGGATCACTGCACGAACCTCCGCATGGCCAGGCCGCAAGAGGTCAGGTAGGAGGGCGCTTCGCGCCGGACCTTCTTCTCGCGGATGTTCGGACCCAGTTCCATGCCGTCGAACGGATTCACGAGCGAACAGGCGAACGAGGTCTGGCGCGTCACGGCGCTGGTCAGGCTGGGCAGCGAGGCCGAGCCGCCGGCAAGCAGCACGTAGTCCACCCGGTTGTGGGGCGTGCTGGTGAAGAAGAACTGCAGCGCACGGGCAATCTCCTGCGCGATGCTTTCCACGAAGGGCTTCAGGACGCCCGAGCCGTAGTCGTCGGGCAGGTCGCCGCTGCGCTTCTTGGCTTCGGCCTCTTCGGCCGAGAAACCGTACTGGCGCACGATCAGCTGGGTCAGCTGCGCGCCGCCGAAGGCCTGGTCGCGGTCATACAGCACTTCCTGGTTGCGCAGCACCTGCATGCTGGTGGTGAAGGCACCCACTTCGAAAAGCGCCACCACGGCATCGAGGCCCTTGCCGGGCAACTGTTCGATCAGGCGGGCGGTCGCGAGTCGGGAAGCGTAGGACTCGACGTCGAGGATCACCGCCTTCAGCCCGGCCGCTTCGGCCAGGCCTTCGCGGTCCTGCACCTTTTCCTTGCGGGACGCGGCAATCAGCACCTCGACGTCGCCGGCAGAGGCGGTGCTCTGCCCGGTCACGCAGAAATCGAGGCTGACCTCGTCGAGCGAGAACGGGATGTACTGGTTGGCTTCGGACTCGACCTGGATTTCGAGCTCCTGCTCGCTCATGCCGCCCGGAAGAATGATCTTCTTGGTGATGACTGCCGAGGGAGGCAGCGCCAGCGCGACGTTGCGCGTGCGGGTGCCGCTCTTGCGCACGACCCGGCGGACGGCTTCGGCCACTTCGTCGAACTTCTCGACGTTGCCGTCGGTGATCCAGCCCCGTTCAAGGGGTTCGATCGCGCAGCGCTCGAGAACCAGCTTGCCACTGGCTTCACGGCCGAGCTCGACCAGCTTCACGCTGGAAGAGCTGACATCCAGGCCGAGCATGGGGGCGTTCTGACGGCGAAACAATGATCCGAAAGCAGCCAAGTTAGGTCCCTTTACCCCTGCATTTGTAACCAATGGAAAAATTTGCGTTCGGTTGCATGCTAGCAGCAGACGTAGCGGCGGCCAAACAACCCGCGCCGGCAAAATGGCGGACCGTTGTCAAAAGCTGACGCTGAAGCCACATTTAGTAACTTTTGGTTTAGCCCGCAACGATGCACACAAGTTCGGCCCGTGGCAAGGGGGCGGCTTTTTATAATGTGCGGTGACTCCCCGGGCCCACATGCAAGAAACTTCACGCCCCAAAGGGCCAGCCAAGACCCCTCCTTCCACACGACCAGCCTGGCTGAAATGGCTGCTGCGCTTCATGGTCTGGGGGTTCGGCATCGCCGCGGCCGGTGTTCTGGCGCTGCTGTGCGTGATCGCCGTCGCCCTGGCTGTGGCCTACCCCAACCTTCCCGACATCTCCGAGCTGTCGGACTACCGGCCGAAACTGCCGCTGCGGGTCTTTTCCGCGGAGGGCATCCTGATTGGCGAATTCGGCGAGGAGCGGCGCAATCTAACCCCGATCGCGGCAATCCCCAAGCTCGTGAAGGAAGCGGTGTTGGCTGCCGAAGACACCCGCTTCTACGACCACGGCGGTGTCGACTACAAGGGCATGGTGCGCGCCGGCCTGGCCAACATGAACCGCGTGAAGAGCCAGGGCGCCTCGACCATCACCATGCAGGTGGCGCGCAACGTCTACCTGAGCTCCGAGAAAACGCTGACCCGCAAGATCTACGAGGTGCTGCTCACCTTCAAGCTGGAGCACCTGCTCACCAAGGACCAGATCTTCGAGATCTACCTGAACCAGATCTACCTGGGCAACCGCGCCTACGGCTTCGCGGCCGCGTCGGAAGCGTATTTCGGCAAGCCGCTGCAGGAGCTCTCCATTGCGCAGGCGGCCATGCTGGCGGGCCTGCCGAAGGCGCCGGGCGCGAACAACCCCGTCAACAATCCGCAGCGCGCGCGCGGCCGCCAGTTCTATGTGATCGACCGCATGCAGGACGCGGGCTTCATCACCGCCGAACAGGCCGCCGAAGCCAAGAAAGAGGAACTGCACCTGCGCGATGCGGCCGACCCGAACCGCCTGCACGCCGAATACGTGGCCGAAACCGTGCGCCAGCTGATGTATGCGCAGTATGGCGACAGCACCTACACGCGCGGACTCAAGGTCTACACCTCGCTGGTCGCCGCCGACCAGGCTGCGGCATACAAGGCCCTGCGCAAGGGCATCATGGACTACGAGCGGCGCCAGATCTACCGCGGCCCCGAGAAATTCGTCGAGCTGCCCAACGACCCGAAGGAACTCGACGACGCGGTCGACGACGCGCTGACCGACCACCCCGACAACGGCGACGTGATGGCGGCCGTGGTGCTCAAGGCCAACGCCAAGGAAATCTCGGCCGTGCGCGGCAACGGCGACCCGGTGCAGATCACGGGCGAGGGCCTCAAGCCCGCGCAGTCCGGCCTTGCCGACAAGGCGCCGCCCAACATCAAGATCCGGCGCGGCGCGGTGATCCGCGTGGTGAAGACGCCCAAGAACACCTGGGAAATCACCCAGCTGCCCGAAGTGGAAGGCGCCTTCGTTGCCATGGACCCGCGCGATGGCGCCATCAAGGCGCTGGTGGGCGGATTCGACTTCGGCAAGAACAAGTTCAACCACGTGACGCAGGCCTGGCGCCAGCCGGGCTCGAGCTTCAAGCCCTTCATCTACTCGGCCGCGCTCGAGAAGGGCTTCACGCCGGCCACGGTCATCAACGACGGGCCCCTGTTCTTCGATGCCGGCACCACCGGCGGCCAGCCCTGGGAGCCCAAGAACTACGGCGGGGGCTACGACGGCCCGATGTCGATGCGCACCGCGCTCATGAAGTCGAAGAACCTGGTCTCGATCCGCATCCTGCAATCGATCGGCACGCGCTACGCCCAGGAATGGATCACCAATTTCGGCTTCGACAAGGACAAGCATCCGGCCTACCTGCCGATGGCGCTGGGCGCCGGCGCGGTCACGCCGATGCAGATGGCCACCGCCTACTCGGTGTTCGCCAATGGCGGCTACCGCGTCAATCCCTACCTGGTGACCCGCATCACCGACCACAAGGACAAGGTGCTGGTCGACAAGCAGCCGCCGCTGCTCAACGAGACGATCCGCGCCATTCCCCAGCGCAACGCGTTCATCATGGACACGCTGCTGCAATCGGTGGCGCGCGCCGGCACCGCGGCCAAGGCCCAGGCCATGCTCAAGCGGCCCGACCTCTACGGCAAGACCGGCACCACCAACGATTCGCTCGACGCCTGGTTCGCCGGCTTCCAGCCCACGATGACCGCCATCTCCTGGATCGGCTACGACACGCCGCGCAACCTGGGCGACCGCGAAACCGGCGGCGGCCTGAGCCTGCCGATCTGGATCAACTACATGGAAACGGCGATCAAGGGCGTGCCCGTGACCGATCTTTCCGCCACGCCGCCGTCCGGCGTCGTGAGCGTGGGCGGCGAGTGGTACTACGACGACTACGCGCCGGGCCGCGGCGTGCCCAGCCTCGGCGTGGACACCGCTTCATCGCCGCCGGCCGAGTCCCTGAGCGGCGTTCCGGTGAGCCCGCCCCCGCCGCCCGAGGAGCGCAACCGCATCCTCGACCTTTTCAGGAACTGAAGAAGACGCCGCTGACGGCTCAGGCGGCCGCAAACTCCAGCGGCTGCCCGGCCTGAAGGCTCGCCTCACGCGAAAGATTTCCGAAGAATTCCTCGCCCGTCTTGGTGTCGACCCAGGCCTTGCCGTCGTAGCGGTAGTGATAGCCGCCAGAGCGCGCGGCAAGCCAGATCTCCTGCAGGGGCTTCTGCAGGTTCACGATCAGCTGGCTGCCGTTCTTGAATGAAATCGTGATCATGCCGCCCACGCGCTGGTTGTCGATGTCGGCGTCGGTTGCGTCGTTGATGCGGTCGCAGCCCTGCTCGATGGCGGCGAGCGCGGCTTCGGCGCGGTCCATGTATTCGGAGTCGGTCATTACAATTTCGTTATGTTGAATGTTCGTCAAATTCTAGTGAGCGCCCCCGCCCGCGCTGTGCTCATGGTCAGCCTTGCCGCGGCGGCGGCGGCTTTGTCTGCTTGCGGCCAGCGCGGACCGCTGTTCCTGCCGACCGATCCGGCGGCGGCGCAGCGCGCCACCCTGCCCCAGCTGCTGACCCCCGGCGGCCCGCGCCCCGCCTCCGAAACCGAGGCCGCGCCCAAGCCCGCTGCGGCCAGCAGCGCCCCGGCTCCGGCCACCCCCAGCACCGGAACCCAAAAGTGACGAACGCTTCCCTGCCCCTCCCGGGCCATCCCCACATTGCGCACCGCGACGGCGCGCTCCACGTCGAAGGCCTCGGACTGGAGGCGCTGGCGCGCGAGCATGGCACGCCGCTGTTCGTCTATTCGAAGCAATGGATGCTCGACGCGCTGGCCGCCTACCAGCGCGGCTTCGAGGGCCGCAGCGCCCTGATCTGCTATGCGATGAAGGCGAATTCGTCGCTCGGCGTGCTGCGCGTGTTCGCCGAAGCCGGCTGCGGCTTCGACATCGTCTCGGGCGGAGAGCTGGCGCGCGTGCTGGCGGTGGGCGCCGATCCGGCCAGGATCATCTTCTCGGGCGTGGGCAAGACCCGCGCCGAAATGCGGCAGGCGCTGGCCGCCGGCATCGCCTGCTTCAACGTCGAGAGCGAAGCCGAGCTCGACGTGCTCAACGAAGTGGCACTGGCCGAAAGGCGCCGCGCACCCATCAGCATCCGCATCAACCCGAACGTCGATCCAAAGACGCATCCCTATATTTCCACCGGCCTCAAGGGCAACAAGTTCGGCATCGCCCACGACCGCGCGGTCGAGGCCTACCGCCACGCCGCCAGGCTGCCGGGGCTCGAGGTGGTCGGCATCGACTGCCACATCGGCTCGCAGATCACCGAGGCCTCGCCCTACCTGGACGCCTGCGACCGGGTGCTCGACCTGGTCGAGGCCATCGAGGCGGCCGGCGTGCCCATTCACCACCTCGACTTCGGCGGCGGCCTGGGCATCGACTACAACGGCGAAGTGCCGCCCAAGGCCGATGCGCTGTGGCAGCAGCTGCTCGCGCGGCTCGATGCGCGCGGCTTCGGCCAGCGCAAGCTCGTCATCGAGCCCGGCCGTTCGCTGGTCGGCAATGCGGGCGTGTGCCTGACCGAGGTGCTCTACACCAAGCCGGGCGAAGACAAGAATTTCTGCATCGTCGATGCGGCCATGAACGACCTGCCCCGCCCCGCGATGTACCAGGCGTTCCAGAAGATCGTGCCGCTGCGCATCCGCGCCGGCGATGCGCCCACCTACGACGTGGTCGGCCCGGTTTGCGAAAGCGGCGACTGGATCGGCCGCGACCGCGCGCTCAACGTGGTGTCCGGCGACCTGCTGGCGGTGCTGTCCGCCGGTGCGTACTGCATGAGCATGGCCAGCAACTACAACACGCGCGGCCGTGCCGCCGAAGTGCTGGTGAGCGGCCGGAGCGCCACGCTGATCCGCCGCCGCGAGACGATGGAAGACCAGCTGCGCAGCGAGCGGATCGAGGGCTGATCCGCGCGCGACCGGCGTGGTTCGCGCCGGTCAGCCGGTGCTGCTGCGCAGTGCCTTCTCGCTGCCGCTGCCGCCACGCACGCCGGCCGACGGCTTCGGCCTGCGCTTGCTCGCGTAGTTCCACACGCGCCATCCGAGCAGCACCGCGATGATCGCGGCATAGACGAACACTTCGGCAAAGTTGTTCTTGCCCGCGCGCATCCAGAAGAAGTGCAGCAGGCCCAGGCCGGCGATCAGGTAGACGAGCTTGTGCAGCATCTGCCAGCGCCTGGCGCCCATGGCCTTGATGGCGCGGTTGAACGAGGTGGCCGCCAGCGGCGTCAGCAGCACGAAGGCCGAGAAACCCACCAGGATGAACGGCCGCTTGGCAATGTCCTTGGCGATGTCGGCCCACTCGAAGCCCATGTCGAACCAGCTGTAGCACAGCAGGTGCAGCACCACATAGAAATACGCGAACAGCCCCAGCAGGCGGCGAAAGCGCGCCAGCGCATTGGCCTTGGCCATCACGCGCAGCGGCGTCACCGCCAGCACGATGCAGATGAAGCGCAGGGTCCAGTCGCCGGTGGCGCGGATCAGGAACTCGGCCGGATTCGCGCCCAGCCCGTCGGTGAACGCGCCGTAGGCCAGCCGCGCGAACGGCAGCAGGCACAGCAGGAAGATGACCGGCTTGGCCGCCGGATGCATGAGCAGCTTGTTCATGGGGCAAGGGCCGCGTGGCGGTGCCGGCTCAGTAGTTCTTCTTCAGGTCCATGCCCGCATAGAGCTGGCCGACCTGGGCTTCGTAGCCGTTGAAGACCAGCGTCTTGGTGCGCTTGGCGAAGAGTCCGCCGCCGTCGCCGATGCGGCGCTCGGTGGCCTGGCTCCAGCGCGGATGGTCGACGTTCGGATTGACGTTCGAATAGAAGCCGTATTCCTGCGCCGCCGCCTTGTTCCAGGCCGTGCCCGGCTCCTTCTCGACGAAGCGGATCTTGACGATCGACTTGGCCGACTTGAACCCGTACTTCCACGGCACCACGATGCGCACCGGCGCGCCGTTCTGGTTGGGCAGCACCTCGCCGTACATGCCGAAAGCCAGCAGCGTGAGCGGGTGCATGGCCTCGTCCATGCGCAGGCCTTCGGTGTAGGGCCAGTCGAGCACGCGCGAGCCCACGAAGGGCATGGTCTTGGGATCGGCCAGGGTCACGAATTCGACGTACTTCGCATTGCCCTGCGGCTCGACCTTCTTGATAAGCTCGGCCAGCGAGTAGCCCACCCAGGGAATGACCATCGACCAGCCCTCGACGCAGCGCAGGCGGTAGATGCGCTCTTCCTGCGCACTGAGCTTGAGCAGGTCTTCGATGCCGTACTTGCCGGGCTTCTTGACCAGGCCCTCGACCTCCACGGTCCAGGGGCGGGTCTTCAGGGTGCCGGCGTTCTTGACCGGGTCGCCCTTGTCGGTGCCGAACTCGTAGAAGTTGTTGTAGCTCGTCGCGTCCTTGTACTCGGTGAGCTTTTCCATCGTCTGCGCACCCGGCACGGCGGACTTGGCACCCGGCAGCAGCGCCAGCTTGTGCGGTCCCGTGGCCTGGGCGAAGGCCTCGCGCCCCGCAAAGCTCGCGAGCGCGGCACCGGCTGCGCCGCCGGCCATCAGCTTGAGCAGGTCTCGCCGGCCCTCGTAGACGGCGCGCGGCGTGATCTCGCTCGAAAGCGGGTGGATGAAGCCGCTGCTGCGACCCTGCGGACGGAAATGGAACGACATGTGACGGCCTTTCGCGTGAATCGTTGTGCTCAGGGTAGTTCGTGCAATTCCCTGGTCCGGTTACGCGCAATCGCTGCGCGTGGCTTCAATTCTTCGCGAAAAGCCGCAACCCTGCCTACAGCGTGCCGTAGCTGTGCAGTCCGCTCAGGAACATGTTCACGCCAAGAAAGGCGAAGGTGGTCACCGCGAGGCCGCCCAGCGCCCACCACGCAGCCACGGTGCCGCGCAGGCCCTTGACCAGCCGCATGTGCAGCCAGGCCGCGTAGTTGAGCCAGACGATCAGGGCCCAGGTTTCCTTCGGGTCCCAGCTCCAGTAGCCGCCCCAGGCGTCGGCCGCCCACAGCGCGCCGAGCACGGTGGCAATGGTGAAGAAGGCAAAGCCGACCGTGATCGACTTGTACATCACGTCGTCGAGCACCTCGTTGGCCGGCAGCCGAGCGGCAATGCGCCGGCGGCCGAGCAGAATGCCCGCGGCAATCAGCGCGGAGATGCCCGCATAGATCACCCAGTAGCTGCCGCCGGCCTCCTGCACGCGCTGGCGGAAGGCCACCGGCACGAAGCACAGCGCCACGCCCAGCAGCCAGATCGGCGTGAGCTTGTACCAGCGCGTTTCCTCGGCCTGCTCCTTGATAAGGTAGGCGAAGGCCACCATGGCCGCGAGCGAGAAGGTGCCATAGCCGATGAAGTTGGCCGGCACGTGCAGCTTCATCCACCAGCTCTGCAGCGCGGGCACCAGCGGCTGTATCTCGTGCGCATTGCGCACCAGCGTGTACCAGAGCAAAAAGCCCACCGCCGCGCTCACCACCAGCATCACGAAGGCGCCGAGCGTGCGCGTGCCGTAGCGCGATTCGAAGTAGAGATAGAAGGCCGTCGTGAGCCAGCAAAAGAGCACGAACACTTCGTACAGGTTGCTGACGGGAATGTGGCCGATGTCCGGCCCGAGCAGATGGCTCTCGTACCAGCGCACCATGGTGCCGATGAGCGCCATGGCAATGGCGGCCCAGGCCAGCCGCGAGCCGATCAGGTCGAAGGTATCGCCCTGCTTGCCGCCGAAGAAACCGAGCCAGTAGAACAGCGTGCTCATGAAGAACAGCACGCTCATCCAGAGGATGGCCGACTGGCTCGACAGGAAGTACTTGAGCCAGAACACCGTGTCCGCGCGCGCCAGGTCGCCCTGGTAGGAACTGATGGCCAGCAGCGAGGCCGCGGCCACCACGATGGCCAGCACCCGCAGCGGGCGCCAGAACCAGCCGATCGCAATGACCGAGATCATCGCGGCGCCGAGGATGGGCTTCTCGTAGGAGTCCATCGAGCCCGCATAGCGCGCAAAGGCGAACAGGCCGCCTGCCAGCACCAGCGCCGCAAACACCCAGTCGAAAAAGTTGCGCCGCGAAAACCAGCTTTCGTGCAGCGTGAGGGTGGTGGTGTTCATGGTGACGCCGGTCCTTCTTTCTTCAAGGCAAGCAGCTTGTGCTTGAGGTGCTCGAACTCGCGATCGCTGTCGATGGTCTTGCGGTTGACCGAGAAGGCCATCGTGGCGGCCGTGGTGTTGTCTCCGGAGCCCGCGCCATCGGGGGTGAGCCACACCCAGAGACGGCGCTCGCGCACGTACAGCATGGCAAAAATCCCGATGATCAGCAACAGGCAGCCCAGATAGACCACGTTCTTGCCGGGCGCGCGCGCCACCTGGAACACGCTGGCCTGTACCTGGGTGAAGTCGGTCATCATCATGGCGACCGGCGCCGGATAGAAGTACGCGTCGCTGATCGCCAGCACCGCCTGGGTGAGAAAGGCCTGCGACTTCTCGTCGCTTGGCAGTGCTGCGAGCCCCGCGCTCTCGCGGCTCAGATTGAGCACCTCGAACAGCACGTCGTTGAGGATGCGCACCAGCACCGCGCCGGCACGTTCGCGCTCGGCTTCGGGCACGTTGGCTTCCATGAATTCGGCAATCGCCTGCCAGCCGCCCAGCGTGGCGGCATCGGCCTTGGCGCGCTCGCTGCCGGCAAACAGGGCGAGCGCACGCGCCGCCGAAACGCGCAGCTGCTCGGCCATCTCGGGCCGCTTGGGATCGACGGCCTTGGCGATGTAGCGCTCCACCGCGCGGTTGCGGGTGTCGGCATCGGCCAGCGCGGTGCGCATGCGCACGAAGCTGTCCATGGAGCCTTGCTCGTCGGCCGGCACGCGCAGGTAGCGGAACGGCTCCTCGGGTTTTTCGCGCATGCCGAGCAGGAACACCGGCTGGCCGTCGCCGGTATCGACCGGCACCATGTAGTTCTGGTACTCGCGCGCCTGTCCCGCGGCATCGCGCAGCTTGTAGCCGATGCTCGGGCCGATGTTGCGCAGCACCTTCGGCTTGCTGGTCTTGTTGGCGGCGCCCAGGCGCGATTCGATGTCGTGCCGCAGGTCGACCTTGCGCACGTCGGCGCCGCTGCCCATGGCGCCGCCGTCGGCAAAGTTCTCGACGTTGATGACGCGCAGCGCGGCGTATTCGAGCGTGAGCTTCTCGCGGCCGTTGGTAATTTCAGTGCTGGGCCCGCCGATCACGCCCTCGACATCGAAGGGCTTGGCCGCAGCCGCCATCGGCACCGCCTTGAGCTTCACCTTGGAGCCGCCGTCGTCGAAGCTCGACTGGTAGATTTCCACGCCCTTGTAGCTGGCCGGATGGTTGACCTCGATGCGCGCGGGCACCTGCTCGCCGGTCTCGCGGTCGTGCAGCACCACCTCGCTTGCGAACAGCTTGGGCATGCCGGTCGAGTAGTAGTCGACGATGAATTTCTTGAGCTCGATCGAGAACGGCAGCTCCTGCAGCAGCACGCCGTCGGACTGCTGCAGGATGGCCACGCTGCCCTGCGCGCCCTCGGGCACCAGGATGTTGCCGCGGAAGGTCGGGTTGCGCGGCGACAGCCGGTGCTGCGCCGGCACGTCGGCAATCATGCCGCCGCCGGTGAACACGCTCTTGCCGTTGAACCAGGTCTGGGCCCGCACCACCAGGTCGCCGTCGAGCAGGCCGCCGATGCACACCAGCACGATCGCGCTGTGAGCGGCGATGTAGCCCAGCTTGTGGGCGCCGCCCGCGCGCGCGGCCACCATCCAGCCGGCTTCGGCATGGCCGCCCGCGGCTTCGCGCTGCTGGAGCTTGACCTTCCATCCGCCGCTCACCAGCAGCTGGCCGATGCGGTTGGCGGCCGTGGCGGGCGCCTCGTCGAGCCGGCTCTCGGCGCGCTGGCCGAAGGCCTTGAGGCTCTGCGCGCGGATGCCTTCCTTGAAGGTCTTGAGGTCGATGAAGATGCGCGGCGTATTGCGCGCGATGCACAGCGTCGTGCTGATCACCAGGAACAGCAGGATCAGCAGGAACCACCAGGCGCTGTAGACCGAATCGAGCCTGGCCGCGCGGAACAGCTCGGCCCAGAACGGCCCGAACTGGTTGATGTAGTTGTTGATCGACTCGTGCTGCTTGAGCACCGTGCCGATGATCGATGCGATGCAGATGACGGTGAGCAGCGCAATCGCGAAGCGCATCGACGAAAACAGTTCCACCGCAGCGCGTAGCACTTGCGGGCCGCGATGAACGCGAAGGCCGTGGGTGGAGACAGACATCGGTCGATGGGAGAAAAGGAACAGGGAAAAAGCAAAGGGCGGGCCATCCAGCTGGATCGGCCCGCCCTCTGTTTGGGTTTTTTATCGGCGGTTAGTTCACGCTGAAGCGCGTGGTGTCAGCGCAGGCCGGCGATGTAATCTGCAACAGCCTTGATTTCGCGGTCGTTGAGCTTTGCGGCCACGCCGGTCATGGGAGCGCTGTTCTGGCGCACGTTGTCCCGGAAAGCAACAAGCTGTGCCACCGTGTAGTCGGCATGTTGGCCGCCCAGGCGCGGGTACTGCGCGGGCATGCCGGCGCCGTTGGGGCTGTGGCAGCCGGCGCAGGCCGGGATCTGGCGATCGGCAATGCCGCCGCGGTAGATCTTCTCGCCCAGCGCGACCAGGTCCTTCTCCTTGGAGAAGCCGGTCTTGATCTTCTTGGAGCCCACGAACCAGGCGATGTTGCGCATGTCCTCGTCGGACAGCTTGGCCGCCATGGGCTGCATGATCGGGCTCTTGCGCTTGCCGGACTTGAAGTCCTGCAGCTGCTTGAGGATGTATTCGGGGTGCTGCTGCGCCAGCTTGGGGTTGGCCGCAATGGCCGAGTTGCCGTCCGCGTTGTGGCAGGAAGCACAGGCCTGGGCGGCGGAATTGAACACCGCGTCGCCCTTGGCAGGATCGGGCTTGGCCGGCTTGGCCGCGACGGGTCCGTCAGCTGGCGCGGCGGCGTGCTCGTCGGCCGCAAGGCTAGCGCTGGCTGCGACGCCCATGAGGGCTGCAAGCAGAAAATTGGCAAACAACTTCATATCGGGGGCTCGATTTATTGGCGCAAAACCCCGCGATTCTACAATGGCAGCCCGTTCCGAAAGCTCATTGATGATCACCCCGTCGCGCAAGCACGCCGCTCCCCCTTCCCGCGCGACCCCTGCCGTGGACCCCGTTGCCGCCGAGCGCGAGCGCATCGCGCTCGGCTGGCTGCACACGGCGCACTTCCTCACCAGCGCCCCGCAGCTGGAGCATCTGCCCCCGCTCGACCTGCCTGAAATCGCCTTCGTCGGCCGCTCGAACGCGGGCAAATCGACCGCAATCAACACGCTCACGCAGCAGACGCGCCTGGCCTTCGCTTCCAAGACGCCGGGCCGCACGCAGCACATCAACCTGTTCGGCGTCGGCAAGCAGAAGGCCGACGACGCCGTGCTGGCCGACCTGCCCGGCTACGGCTATGCGGCGGTTCCCAAGGAAGCCAAGCTGCGCTGGCAGCGCGTCATGGGCAACTACCTGATGACGCGCGAGAACCTGCGCGGCGTGGTGCTGATGTGCGACCCGCGCCACGGCATGACCGAGCTCGACGAGATCCTGCTCGACGTGATCCGTCCGCGCGTGGAACAGGGGCTCAAGTTCCTCGTGCTGCTGACCAAGGCCGACAAGCTCACGCGCAGCGAGGGCGCCAAGGTGCTGTCCATTACGCGACTGCAGGCCGGCGGCGGCGAGGTCAAACTGTTCTCCGCCCTCAAGAAACAGGGCGTGGGCGAAGCCGCCGAGCTGCTGTGGCGCTGGGCGCATCCGCCCGGAGAAGAAAAGCCGGAGGCGGCCCCGCCGGCCGCGCCGCAAGACACCTAGGCGAAAACCGGCGCGGGCCGTTTCATCTGCGTGATCCACTATGAAAACAATAGCAACGGAAGTTGAAGGAGACAAAGCATGATCGAGACGTTCCAGCGCAGCCTGCCCAACGGAACCACGCTGAGCTGCCGCGCCGCCGGCACGCCCGGGCGCCCCTTGATGGTGTTCCTTCATGGTTTTCCCGAGGCCGCGTTCATCTGGGACGAACTGCTCGAGCACTTCGCCCAGCCTGAACACGGCGGCTACCGCTGCATCGCGCCCAACCTGCGCGGCTTCGAGAAGTCGAGCGCACCCACCGAGGTGGCCGCATACAAGGCCCACCTGCTGATCCAGGACATCCAGCAATTGGCGGCCACCGAGAGCGCGGACGGCACCATGGCCGCCTTGGTCGCGCACGACTGGGGCGGCGCTTTCGGCTGGGGCTATGCCAATGCATTTCCGCAGCAGGTCGGCAAGCTGGTCATCATCAATTCGCCGCACCCCGGCACCTTCACGCGCGAGCTGCGCCACAACCCGGCGCAGCAGCAGGCCAGCGCCTACATGAACTCTCTCGCCAGGCCCGATGCCGAGGCCCTGCTCTCGGCCGACGACTTCAAGCGCATGTGGCCCTTCTTCACCTTGATGAAGGCCGGACCCGACGGCTTCGGCTGGCTGACCGAGGACGTGAAGCAGCGCTACCGCGACGTGTGGAACGCCGGCCTGACGGGCGCCTGCAACCTGTATCGCGTCACGCCGATGAAGCCGCCGCTGCCGGGCCAGAGCATCGACGGCATTCCGGTGCTGCCGCGCGAGCGGCTCACCATCGACGTGCCGACCTTCGTCTTCTGGGCGCTCGACGACGCCGCGCTGCTGCCGGGCCTGCTCGACGGCCTGGAGGACTACGTGCCGAAGCTCGAGGTGAAGAAGGTGCCCAACGCCACCCACTGGATCGTGCATGAGCAGCCGCAGCTGGTCGCGCGCGAGATCGAGGCCTTTCTTGGCAAGGGCTGAGGCCGTTTCGCCTCAGTAGTTTGTCATCGGGCAGGCCCGACCCCGGGGCATGAAGCGTGGGTCGTGGCTGGCGATCGATGACGCATGGTCATAGGATGGAGCTCGGCACTGCTGACGAGGTCGGCGTTTGCTTGGTGTTGCGAACCCGTTCAGTAGTTGGACCCGCAGTCCTGCGAGCACCCCGGAATGTGGCAGAGGGCGGCGACGCCCCGAAGCACGCTTAGTAGAGTTCGACGACGAGGACTGCCTGCGGTGCCCCTCAACCGTCAGGAGGTTCTCATGCAAGTGCTTTATCCGCGCTGTGCGGGCCTGGACGTGCACAAGGACACCATCGTGGCCTGCGTGCGATGCGTCTCCCCGCCCATGCATCAGGAGGTGCGCAGCTTCGGCACCACCACCACCGAATTGCTCGCGCTGGGCGATTGGCTGGCCGAGCACGACTGCACCCATGTGGCGATGGAGGCCACCGGCGTGTACTGGAAGCCGGTGTGGCACGTGCTGGAGGCTGAGTTCGAGTTGGTGCTGGCCAACGCCGCGCACATCCGCAACGTGCCCGGCCGCAAGAGCGACGTCAACGACGCGATGTGGATTGCCGATCTCTTGGCGCACGGCCTGATCCGCTCCAGCTTCGTGCCGCCGCAGGCGATCCAGCAGCTGCGCGACCTCACGCGCACCCGCAAGCAACTCGTTCGGGAGCTCTCCCAGCACTCGCTGCGCATCCAGAAGGTGCTGGAGGACGCTAACCTCAAGCTGGGCAGTGTGTTGTCGGACGTGCTGGGCAAGAGCGGCCGCGCGATGCTCGATGCCATCGTGGCCGGCCAGAGCGATCCGGCGCAACTGGCTGCGCTGGCTCAGGGCACGGCGCGCAACAAGAGCGCCGAATTGCGCGAGGCACTGCGCGGGCGCATCACCGAGCACCACCGGACCATGCTGCGGCTGCACCTGCAGGTGATCGACGCCTTGCACCACACGTTGGCCGAACTGGATGCGGCCGTGGGAAAAGCGCTGGCGCCGATCCGGCAGCGCGCCCGCCTGCTCACGACGATGCCCGGGGTCAGTGACCTGACGGCCAGTGTCGTGGTGGCGGAGATCGGCGTGGACATGTCGCGCTTCCCCACTGCCGGGCATCTGATCTCCTGGGCAGGCCTGTGCCCGCGCAGCGACGAGAGCGCCGGCAAGCGCCGATCCACCCGCGTTCGCAAGAGTGGCACCTGGATCAAGACCACCCTGGTGACCGCCGCCTGGGCCGCGGTGCGCGTCAAGTCCAGCTACCTGCGAGCGCAGTTCCTGCGTATCAAGGCACGTCGCGGAGCCAAGAAGGCCATCCTCGCGGTGGCCGCCTCGATGCTCACCGCCGCGTACCACATGCTTCGTGACGGCACCGAGTACAACGACCTCGGCTGCGAGCACTTCGACCGCCAGGATCGCACCAAAACCATCCGTCGCCTCATGAAACGACTTCAAGATCTCGGCTGCGAGGTCCCTGTACTGGCTCATACGGGGTAGCGCTTCTTAGTAGACCGGCGGCGCGCCTTCGGGCCGCGTCTTGAAGCGGCGGTGCACCCAGTAGTACTGCGAAGGCATCGTGTCGATGTAGCCCTGCAGCCGCTGGTTCATGAGCGCCGTGTCGGCCTCGACGTCGTCGGTCGGGAAGTTCTGCCAGGCCGGCCGCACTTCGATCTCGTAGCCGCCCGGCGTGAGCTTCGCGACCACCGGCACCACCTTCGCCTTGCCCAGCCGCGCAAAGCGCGAGAGCGAGGGCACCGTGGCCGCCTGCACGCCGTAGAACGGCACGAAGATGGTCTGGTCGCGGCCGAAGTCCATGTCGGGCAGCAGGTACAGGAGGCCGCCCTTGCGCAGGCCCGCGAGCACCGGCTTGATGCCGTCGACGCGGTTGAGCGCCGCCACGTTGCCGAAGCGCGTGCGGCCTTCGCGGATCCACGCGTCGACCATCGGATCGCGCTGGGTCGTGTAGATGGTGGCCGAGGGCCTTGCCGTGTGCATGGTCAGCGCCGTGGCCGCGGCATCGAGGCCGTAGAAATGCGGCGCGAACAGGATCATCGGCTCGTCGCCATCGGCAATCTCGCGGATCTCCGCCGCCGCGCCCACCACCTTGAGCCGGCTGGCCACCACCTTTTCGGGTGCATGCCAGAGCCAGCTGCGGTCGAGCCAGGACTGCGCCACGTACACGAAGGTCTCGCGCGCGATGCGGCGGCGTTCGGCTTCGGATTTGCCGGGAAAGCACACCGCCAGGTTGGTGTCGACCACGCGCCGCCGCGGCAAGGCGATGGTGTGCAGCACGCGGCCGAGCAGCGCGCCGAAACCGCGCACCAGCGGCAGCGGCAGCGGCGCGATCGCGCGCATGAAAGC
Organism: Variovorax sp. V116; assembly: GCF_041154435.1. Classification (NCBI taxonomy): domain Bacteria; kingdom Pseudomonadati; phylum Pseudomonadota; class Betaproteobacteria; order Burkholderiales; family Comamonadaceae; genus Variovorax; species Variovorax sp. V116. The sequence goes on along the minus strand of NZ_AP028661.1, from coordinate 1,262,130 downwards.
GATGCCGAGCCGGGAACCGAGACTCATCGTGCCTGCTCCCCGGGCTGGGCCGCCACCGCGGTTTCGCCGCGCGGTTCCTTGTAGCGCGCGTAGTCCCACACGTACTGCCCCGGCAGGCTGTGGATCAGGCGCCCGATGGCGTCGTTCATGGCGGCCGCCGCGGCCTCGATGGGCGCAGCCGGATCGGTGAGCGGCGTGCCCACGATCGGCTCGAAGCGGATCACGTAGCCCGCGCCGCGCGGCAGCCTTTCGCACACGCTCATGAAACAGGCGGCGCCGGTCTGCTGCGCGAGCCGCGGCAGCAGCGTCATGGTGTAGGCCGGCCGGCCGAGAAAGGGCGCCCACACGCCCTGCCCGAGCGGCGGCACCTGGTCGGGCAGGATGCCGGTGTAGCCGCCGCTGCGCAGCGTGCGGATGAGGCCGCGCACGCCGGTGTTGTTGGTGGGCAGCGTCTGCAGGCCGGGCCGGTCGCGCGAGCCGGCGGCGATGAGCTCGGCCATCCATTTCTTGCGCGCGGGGCGGAACAGCGCGGTGATCGGCCCGAAGGTCTCGAGAAAGCGCTCGCCGATCGCCTGGCCGCACATCTCCCAGCTGCCCAGGTGCGGCGCCACGAGGATCACGCCCTTCTTCTCCCGCATGGCGGCCTCGAAGGCCTCCACGCCTTCCCAGCGCACCACGCGCCGCAGCACGCTCTCGCCCTGCGGGCGCAACCAGAGCCAGGGCAGCTCGGCAGCCATCTGGCCGGCGGCCGCGATGGCGGGGCGGTACTGCCCGGGGGTGAATCCGGCACTCTCGGCGTTGGCCTTGAAGCGGCGGCGGTAGTCCGGCGCGCAATACCAGACGATCCAGCCCAAGAGCGCGCCGAGCCGATGCATCACGGGCATCGGTACGCGGGCAAGCAGGCGGAACAGGGTGACCATGAGCAACAGGGAGTGAAAACCAGGACGCGCGCGCACGATTTGGCGCGGCTCGAATAGAATGCAAATTGTCGCCGAGTTACGGAACAACTTGCAGGGCGACAAACACAAGCGCAAAAGCGATTGTGCCCCGCCGATTCATCGGCATCTGCTAAAGCGTTCGCCAGGGCTCCGCAGAGTTGGCAACGCGCCAAATCACTTCAAGGAGCTTTGAACAAAATGGCGAACGACTTCCTCTTCACCTCCGAATCGGTTTCCGAAGGCCACCCCGACAAGGTCGCCGACCAGATCTCGGACGCCATCCTGGACGCGATCTTCGAGCAGGACCCGCGCAGCCGCGTGGCCGCCGAGACGCTGACCAACACCGGCCTCGTGGTGCTCGCGGGCGAAATCACGACCAACGCGCACGTCGACTACATCCAGGTGGCGCGCGACACCATCAAGCGCATCGGCTACGACAACACCGACTACGGTATCGACTACAAGGGCTGCGCCGTGATGGTCTGCTACGACAAGCAGTCCAACGACATCGCCCAGGGCGTGGACCACGCGAGCGACGACCACCTGAACACCGGCGCCGGCGACCAGGGCCTGATGTTCGGCTACGCCTGCGACGAGACGCCCGAGCTCATGCCCGCGCCCATCTACTACGCGCACCGCCTCGTGGAGCGCCAAGCCCAGCTGCGCAAGGACGGCCGCCTGCCCTTCCTGCGGCCCGACGCCAAGAGCCAGGTGACCATGCGCTATGTCGACGGCAAGCCCCACAGCATCGACACCGTGGTGCTCTCCACGCAGCACCACCCCGACCAGAGCGAAACGCCCACCAAGATGAAGGCCTCGTTCAACGAAGCCATCATCGAGGAGATCATCAAGCCCGTGCTGCCGAAGGAATGGCTCAAGGACACGCGCTACCTGATCAACCCGACCGGGCGCTTCGTCATCGGCGGCCCGCAGGGCGACTGCGGCCTCACGGGCCGCAAGATCATCGTCGACACCTACGGCGGCGCCTGCCCGCACGGCGGCGGCGCGTTCTCGGGCAAGGACCCGTCCAAGGTCGACCGCTCGGCCGCCTACGCCGCGCGCTACGTGGCCAAGAACATCGTGGCCGCCGGCCTCGCGCGCCAGTGCCAGATCCAGGTGGCCTACGCGATCGGCGTGGCCCAGCCGATGAACATCACGGTCTACACCGAAGGCACCGGCGTGATCCCCGACGCCAAGATCGCCGAGCTCGTGCGCGAGTTCTTCGACCTGCGTCCCAAGGGCATCATCCAGATGCTCGACCTGCTGCGCCCGATCTACCAGAAGACCGCCGCCTACGGCCACTTCGGCCGCGAGGAACCCGAGTTCACCTGGGAAGCGACCACGCAGGCGGCTGCGCTGCGCGCTGCGGCCGGCCTGTAAAAACCCTTGTGGACGGCGGCGCCTGAGCCTCAGAAGCGGTAGGCGCCGCTCAGGCCCACCGTCCAGTTGCGGGCCGGCGCGGGCTCGTAGTAGCGCGCATTGCCCTCGTTGACGATCAGCGAGCCCACGTAGCGGCGGTCGAACAGGTTGTCGACGCGCGCAAAGGCGTTGAACTCCCAGCGTTCCCATTTCTTCAGGTAGCCGGCGTACAGCGCGGCGACGGCATAACCCGGCGCGCTCGCGGTGTTGGCGTCGTTGGCCTGCATGCGCCCGAGCGCGCGCATCTCGACGCCGGCGCGCCAGCCTTCGGGCGGCACCCAGCCCAGCGATGCGAAGAGCGACTGCCGCGCAATGCCCGGAATGCGGTTGCCCGCCGCCACCGTGTTGGATGCCGCGCAGGGCGACGGCGAGCAGAAGGCATCGCGGTAGCGCGCATCGAGCCAGGTGTAGGCCAGCTGGGTGCGCCAGTGGCTGGCCGTCTCGTGCTGCCAGGCCAGCTCGAAGCCGTTGCGCCGCGTGCGGCCCGCATTCTGGAACGTGGCGCGGCCGCCGGTGTTGGTGTCGGTCACGATCTCGTCGCGGGTGCGGGTCTGGAACAGCGCCGCCGTCAGCAGCCCTCCGCCCAGCCTCGCCTTCGCACCCAGTTCGACGCTGTCGTTGACCGAGGGCCGCAGCGCGAAGTTGAGCCCGCTGGCACCGCCTGCGCGGTACGACAGCTCGTTGAGCGTCGGCGTCTCGAAGCCCCGGCCGATCGAGCCGTACAGCGCGAGATCGGGCGTGGCCTGGTAGCGCAGCGAGGCCACGGGCAGCGTCTTGCTGTAGCGCGCGCTGCCGCTGTCGTCGCGGTTGGCGCCCACGATGTAGCGGTCCTGCGAATCGAAGTGCACGCTGCTGCGGCGCACGCCGGCTTCGAGCGTCCATTGCTCCGCAAGGCGCCAGGTGGCCTGCGCGTAGGGGTCGAGGTTCCAGACCTCGTTGCGCTCGCTGCGCCGCAGGCGCCCCTGCACGCCCAGCACGGGTGCGGCCACGCGGCCGAGGTAGTTCTCGTAGCCGCGGCGCTGTTCGCGCAGGCTGTCGTAGCCCAGCCCCGCCACCAGTTCGAGCGGCCGGTCGGCCAGTTGCAGCGCGGCGGTCCAGCGCAGGTCGGCTCCGCCGTACTGGCGCTTGAGGTCGATCACGCCGCCCGCATGCAGCGGGTTCTGCTGCGCCGACGGCGGGATCGACTGGTACTGCACGGTCTTGCGCTCGCCGCCGTAGACCATGAGCCGCAGCGACTGCGCGGCATCGATGCGCCGCTCATAGAGCAGGCCGGCCTGGGTCTGCTCCACGGTCTTGCGGGTGTCGTACTGCGTGGCGAGCGGTGCGCTGCGCGGCGCGAGCGCGTACTGGTCGGCCGTGAGGCCCAGCGGATCCTGCGCGCTTATGCGCACGCTGTTGAGCACCAGCGTGAGCTTGTCGCCGTTGTCCAGCGCGATGCCGAGCTTGCCGTTCGCAATGTCGCGCCGTGCCGCGCTGTGTTCGCGCCAACCGTCGGTTTGGAAGCGGCTGGCGTTCAGCAGGTAGTCGACCGCGCCCTGCGATCCGCTGGCCTGGAGCGACTGGCGCCAGGTGCCGAAGCTGCCTCCGGCCGCCGAGTACGAAAGCCGCGGCGCGCCCTCGCCCGACGCGGTGAAGGCCTGCAGCACGCCGCCCGACGAATTGCCGTAGAGCGCCGAGAAGGGCCCGCGCAATATCTCGATGCGGTCGAGCGAGCCGATGTCGATGTTGGAGGTCTGGCCCTGGCCGTCGGGCAGCGTCGCGGGAATGCCGTCGACATACAGCCGCACGCCGCGCACGCCGAAGGTGGAACGCGCGCCGAAGCCACGGATCGACAGCTGCAGGTCCTGCGCGTAGTTCAGGCGGTTCTGCACCTGCAGGCCCGGAACGCTGCCCAGGCTTTCGGAAAGATTGACCTGCAGCCGGCTGTCGCGCATCTCGGCGCCGTCGACGCGATCGACCGAGCCCGGCACGTTGAACGGAGCGACCTCGCCGCGCGGCGTGGAGACGGTGACTTCGGGCAGGCTGCCGCGGTCGGCCTGCTGCGCCGCTGCGGCGAGCGGAGCTCCCAGCAGGAGCAGGCGGACGGCGGCAGTGGCGGCAGCGGAAAGTGCAGGCTTCATTGCGCCGATTCTGCTTCGGCGCGCGCCCCTGCCCGTACTAGCAGGAACCCGATCGGGCCGGATTCAGCCTTTTCTGCGCCAGCCGTACCAGCCGCACACGGCAACGGGAATGCCCAGCGCGAACCAGGCCAGCATGTCACCCAGGCCGCCGTCGCTGAACAGCGCCGAGATCAGCCCGAAGGTGGTGAGCACGCCCAGCACGATCGGCCAACCCCACATGTGCCAGAAGCTGTGGCGCTGCTTCATGCCTGCACCTTCATGGCGGGCGCCGGTTCAGGCTGCTGATGTGGTCCGCCATGCGGCGGCCGCTGTCCCGCCGGCGAGGCCGCAGCAGGCACGCTGTTGCCGCGCTTGAGCCACAGGTACAGCCCGCTGCCCAGCACGATGATGGTCGCGATGTCGAGCAGCGCCCAGATGATCTGCATCGGCATGCCGCCGTAGTCGCCGAAGTGCAGCGGCTGCGACACCAGCAGCGCCGTCAGGTACCAGGGCATCTTCGGCGCGGCGGTCACTTGCGCCGTCTTGGCGTCGACCAGCACCGGCTGCAGCAGCTTCGAGGTGAAGGGCTCGCTGCCGCGCATGAAGAAGGTGGTGTGGTGCGGGCTGGAGAACGCCGTGCCGGGAAACGCGACGAAGGACAGCTTCATGCCGGGCGTCTGCTGGAGCGCGACCTCCATCGAGCGCTGCACCGATGCGCGCTGGGCCACGGGCACCGTCGGCTCGTCCTTGTAGGGCGCGAGAAGCGCGCTGAGCTGGTCGTACTGCCAGTACTTGATGACCAGGTCGGCCCAGGTGTTGATCATGCCGGTGGAGCCCACCACGAACAGCCACACCAGCGTGACGATGCCCAGCAGGTTGTGCAGGTCGAGCCACTTCAGGCGCGGGCGCTTCTCGCGCCGCACGGTGCCGAAGTCGAGCTTGCGCATGAACGGTGCATAGAGCACCACGCCGGAGACGATGGCCACCAGCAGCAGCAGGCCCATGAAACCCAGGAACAGCTTGCCCGCGAGGCCGGCGAACAGGTCGACGTGCAGCTTGAACATCACGTACATGAAGCCTTCGTCGAGCTTGGGCTGCGCAAGCACGGCGCCGGTGCGCGCGTCCACCGCCACCGACTTGAAGTCGTCCGTGGGTGCGGGCGTTGGCGTGAGCGTGACGAACCAGAGGCCGTCGTCGTCCTCGGGCTGCGAAACGAACTGCACCACGCGGTCGGGGTGCTTCGCACGCGCGGTTTCGAGCACGCGGTCCAGGCTCACGCGCGGCGTGTTCGCGGGCATCCTGGGCGACTCGACCTCGGTGCCCAGCAGGTGGCCGATCTCGTGATGGAAGATCAGCGGCAAGCCCGTGATGCACAGGAGCAGCATGAACACGGTGCACACGAGGCTGCTCCACTTGTGCACCCAGGCCCAGGTCTTGATCTTTCGGCTGTTCATGTCGTTGCTGCCCTCGTCGAAAGTGAGCGGTTAGAAGCGGTAGGTCGCGCTGGCCACGACGTTGCGGCGCGAGCCGTACCAGCAGTCGCCGCGCGACAGGCAGGTGCTGAAGTACGCCTTGTCCGTCACGTTGTTGATGTTGAGCGCATAGCGCCACTGCGCGGTGTCGTAGGCAAACACGAGGTCGGCCAGCGCAACGCCCGGCACGCGCGGTCCCACGCCGAATTGCAGGTCGCGGAACGAGCTCATCACGCGCACGCCGGCGCCGGCCGAGAAGCCGCTGACGCCGCCGATCGAGAAGCGGTACTTGGCCCAGACGCTCGCCTGGTGCTTGGGCAGGCCCTCGATCTGCTCGTCGGCATCGGTGTAGTTGTAGTGCGCGACCAGGTCGAGGTCGGGGCCGATGGAGCCCTTGGCCTCGAGCTCGACGCCCCGGGTCTTGGTCTTGCCGGCTTGCGTGTACACATTCGGCGACGGCGAGGTGATCTGGTTCTTCTCCCGCAGATCGTAGACCGCCGCGCTGAACGCCAGCGCGCGGTCCTTCGGCTCGTACTTCACGCCGGCTTCCCATTGCTCACCGCGCAAGGGCGTGAAGATCTGTCCGTAGCGCGGCGACTGCGGCGTGAACGATTCGGTGTAGCTCAGATACGGCGACCAGCCCGAGGGCATGGCGTACATCAGGCCGAAGCGCTTGGTGGTTGCGCTGCTCTTTTCTTCTTCGCTGCCTGCCGCGCTGGACACCGCCCTGTCGTGCCGCAGGCCCGCCACGAAGATCCAGTTGTCGAGCTTGACCTGGTCCTGCAGGTAGACGCCGGTCTGGCGCTGGCGGGTGCGCGGCAGCGCCACGCGCTCGGGCAGGTCGACGTGGCCGTACACCGGCGCGTAGACGTCGATGGTGTCGAAGGTCGTCGCGCCCCAGACGTTCTCGCGCTGCCTGGAGAAATCCGCGCCGACCAGCAGCGTGTGCTTCACCGCGCCGGTCTCGAAATGGCCCTCGACATGGTTGTCGAGCGTCTGCGTGCGGTTGCGCGTGAGATAGCTGTCGTAGTAGCGGCCGAGCACGCGCTTGAAGATCGGATCGGTGGCGTCCCAGCTTTCGGCCCCGCTGAAGGCGGCGCCGTAGTGGTAGCGGTTGTCGTTCTCGTTTTTCGCGTAGCGGAAGTTCTGCCGCACGCGCCAGTTCTCGTTGAACTTGTGCTCGAACTGCCAGCCGAAGGTCTTGCGTTCGCTGTCGTAGTAGTCGAAGCCCGGCTCGCCGATGAAGCGGCTGGCGGGAATGCGTCCGTTCGGGTTCGGCAGCAAGGTGCCCTCCCACGGAAGGAACTGCGAGCTGCTGCCGCTCTTGTCCTTTTGCCACAGCCCCTGCAAGGTGAGCGAGGTCGCCGCGCTGGGCCGCCAGGTCAGCGAAGGCGCAATGACGCTGCGGTCGTCGGGCACATGGTCGACCTGCGAGTCCGACTTGCGCTGCAACGCAATCAGCCGGTACGACAGGCTGCCGTCGGCATTCAGCGGCCCCGTGAGGTCGGCCTGGACCTGCTTGCGGCCGAAGCTGCCGAACTGCACGCCCACTTCGCGCTGGGTTTCCTGCAGCGGACGCTTGCTGACCATGTTGACTACGCCCGCCGCGGTGCCCGCGCCGAACAGCATGCCCGCCGGGCCGCGCAGCACTTCGAGCCGCTCCAGCGTGTAGGGCTCGGTGCGCGTGGTGCTGGTGTAGTAGCCATAGGACTGGCGCAGGCCGTCCAGGTAGACGTCGGGCGTGGCGCCGCGGATGCGCACCGAGTCGGTCCGCGAATCCTGGCCATAGGCATCGGAGCGCACACCGGCCGCATAGTTGAGCGCATCCTGAACATTGCCCGCGCCCTGGTCCACCATCTGGTCGCGCGTGACCACGGTGATCGATTGGGGCGTTTCGGCCAGCGGCGTGTCGGTCTTGGTGGCGGTGGCGGCGTTCCGGGCGCGGTAGCCGATCACCGGCGAGGTTGCGGTTTCGGCCTCGGCGCTCGCATCGACCTTCACCTCCGGCAAGGCGCCGGGCGCCGCGGTCTGGGCCAGGACCTGGTGATGCACGTAGACCGCCATGCAGCCTGCCAGAACCGATGCGACCCTGCGCCCCGCCAATAACCTTGCCATTCCCGCTCCACTCCGAAACATTATTAAGAACGATTCGTATTCTATTTGTAATAGTCTCATTTGTTCCGATTTCCCCGCATCGGCAAGGGGACGTTCGGCCATTGCATGCATCCGCAGCGCGGCCGTGGCGCAAGGCAAAGCGGCTACGATCCGGCCGCACGTCGTGTGCGTTCGCGGGCCCCATGCTCCACAAGTTTCTCGCCTCTTCGTTTCACGCGCTGCGCGGCCTGGCGCTTTGGCTGGTGGCCGCTGGCATCGCCGGGGTGCTCGCAGGCTGCGCCGGCCTGCCTCCGCGCACGCCGGAGCCGCCAACGCTCTCGATCGCCGCCTCCCCTTCCACCGCGCTCGGCCGCGCCGCGGCCAGCCTGGACACCGCCGCGCACGATGGGCTGTCGAGCATCCGGCCGCTGGTGGAGGCTTCCTTTGCGCTCGATGCACGCTTCGAGCTGATGCGGCGCGCGCAGGCCTCGCTGGACGTGCAGACCTACCAGCTCGGCAACGACAAGACCGGCCGCCTGCTGCTGCGCGAACTTCGAAATGCTGCGCGCCGCGGCGTGCGGGTGCGCCTGCTGCTCGACGACTTCTACACGACCGGCATGGACCGCCTGCTGCTCGGCCTGGCCGCGGAGCCCAATGCCGAGGTCCGGCTGTTCAACCCCTTCGTCAACGCCCGCGACCACTCGGCCACGCGCTGGCTCGAGTTCTTCGGCGATTTCCGCCGGCTCAACCACCGCATGCACAACAAGCTCTTCGTGGCCGATGGCGCCATGGCCATCGCGGGCGGGCGCAACCTGGCCGACGAATACTTCCTGCGCAGCGAGGATGCCAACTTCATCGACTTCGAGCTCCTCATGGCGGGCCCCGTGGTTCCGGAAGCCGCCCGCATCTTCGACACCTACTGGAACAGCGAGGTGGTCTACCCGCTCCAGCGGGTTGCCGGCGCCAGCGGCACGCCGGAGGCCATGAAGTCGGAATTCGAAGCCGCCACCTCGGCGGTCCACGCCCCTGCGCCGGCCGCGCTTCAGGGCACCGACGTGATGGGCGACCCGCCGCTCGGCGTCCAGCTGGCCGACATCGGCCGCATGAAGTGGATGCGCGCCGACGCCCATGCCGCGGCCGACAGCCCCAACAAGGCGCTGGGCATCCTCGCGTCGCCCGCCGAATCGCTCGCTGCGCGCTTCCATGAGATGACCTCCACGGCGCGCTCGGACGTGGTGGTGATCTCGCCCTACTTCATTCCCGGCGACGAAGGCATGGCCCGCATCCGCGAGGGCCGGGCGCGCGGCGTGCGCATCAGCGTCATAACCAATTCGCTGGCCGACAGCGACGAGCCGCTGGTCAACATCAACTACAACCGCTACCGCGTCGACATGCTGAAGCTGGGCGTGAACCTGTACGAGGTCAGCACCCAGCAGCTCAAGCGCAACCGCCAGCTGCGCAGCCTGCTCAAGAAGGCGCGCGGCCGCCTGCATGCCAAGCTCGCGCTGGTCGACCGCGAGTGGGTGCTGCTCGGCTCGATGAACCTCGACCCGCGCTCGGCGCGGCTGAACACCGAATTCGGCGTTCGCGTGCGGAGTTTCGAACTGACCCAGGCACTTCTGTATGCCTACCAGCTGGACGACATCGAGGGCGTCTACCGCGTCGTGCTGATGCCCGACGGCGAGAACGTGCAATGGATAGGCACCGGCGACGTGGACAACGAGGTGCTCGACAGCGAGCCCGATTCGAGCCTGCTCACGCGGCTGCAGCTGCTGCTGTTCTCCTGGTTCGTGCCGACCGACCAGTTGTAGCGGACGTCTACAATAGGTAATGAGAGTTATTCTCATTAACTGTAAATAAAACGTCAACAAATTGCAATGAGATTCCGCATCCGGTCGTCACGCATCGCCTTTGCCTTGCTCCCCCTCGCTTCCATTTCCCCGCTCTCCATGGCACAAGGCCCCGGCACCGGACAGCCGGACCCGGCGAGCCCATCGCTGCCCGAAGTGCATGTGGTCGCCGAGCCCGAATCCGGCGGCTACAACCCCACGACCAGCAGCGGTGCCACGCGCACCAGCACGCCGCTGCGGGAGGTGCCGCAGTCGGTGCGCATCGTCTCCAGCCAGCTGATCGAGGACATGGGCGCAACGCGCCTGGCCGACACGGTGGATCTTGTGAGCGGGATCACGCGCCTCAACGACTTCGGCGGCACCTGGGACAACTTCGGCATCCGCGGGTTCAGCAGCACCGACATGGGATTCCTGGTCAACGGTTTCCCCGGATCGCGCGGCTACAACCCGCCGCGCGACACCGCCACGGTCGAGCGCTTCGAATTCCTCAAGGGGCCGGCGTCGGCCATCTACGGCAGCAGCGAGCCGGGCGGCACCATCAACATCGTCACGAAGAAGCCGGAGTTCACGCGCCGCAACACGGCCGACTTCAGCATCGGCAGCCAGGGCCTGCGCCGCAGCACGCTGGACAGCACCGGCGCGCTGAGCCGGAACGTGGCCTACCGGCTGAACCTGGCGGTGGAGGAAGGCGACAGCCGAAGCGACCTGCTGAGCAACAGGCGCACCCTGGTGGCACCCGCGCTGACCTGGGTCATCGACAACAAGACAGTGCTCAACTACGAGTCCGAATTCCTGCGTTCGAAAACGCCGCTGGACCGCGGGCTGATCAATGTTCGCGGCCTGCTCGGAACCCTGCCGCGCGACCGTGTGCTCAATGAGCCCGACGACGGCAACATGACGCTCACCAGCAATACGCACCAGCTCACGCTGGACCGCCAGCTGTCGGAAAACTGGCGCGCCCGCCTCGGTGCGAGCTACAAGGAAAGCACCTTCTCGGGCAACTACACCGAAGCGACTTCGCTCGCCAGCGACAACCGGACGCTCAACCGCCGCGCCACCTGGCGCCAGCTGCCGTCGCGCGACACGTCCTTCCAGGCGGAGCTGGAAGGCAAGTTCACGACCGGCGCGCTGGCCCACACGCTGCTGGTCGGCGTGGAAGCGTCCAGGCTGTGGATGAACACCGAAATCCTCCGCTCGGGCAACTACCCGATCGACATCTACCCGCCCGTCTATGGCAAGCCCCGGCCGCCGCTCACCTCGCTCACCTCCAGCTCGGACGAGCACCAGCGTGCGAGCGCCGTTTTCCTGCAGGACCAGATCAGCCTTTCGCCGCAGTGGAAGCTGCTGGTGGGCGCCCGCTACGACCACTTCAGGCAGCGCATCGAGGACCGCGTGAACCGCAACAGCGCCCAGAAGCACGATGCTGTTTCGCCGCGCGCCGGCCTCACCTACCTGCCGAACGACTGGAGCTCCTGGTACGTCTCGGCCGGCAAGTCGTTTCGCGGCAACAGCGGCACCGACAAGAACGGCCAGGCCTTCGATCCGCAGCGTTCCACCGCGCTGGAGGCCGGCCTGAAGCTGCAGACGGCGGACCAGCGCCTGGGCGCCAACCTGGCCGTGTTCGACATCAAGAAGACGAACGTGCTGACGGCCAGCGACACGCCCGGCTTCTCCGTGGCGGCCGGCGAGGTCAAGAGCAGCGGCTTCGAGGCAGACGTCTACGGCCAGATCGACAGGAACTGGCGGGTGAGCGGAAATTTCGCCTATGTCGACGCCCGCATCTCGAAGGACGCAACGCTGGCGCCCGGCACGCGCATCGTGAACATCCCGAGGACGAGCGCCGGCCTGTTCGCCATCCGCGAGGATGCGCTGGCCGACGGCAGCCGCTATGGCGTGGGTGCCGGCATCAACTACGTGGGCAACCGTTCGGGCAACGGCGCCGACACCTACTCGCTGCCGGCCTACACCACCGTCAAGCTGGTGAGCTTCTGGCAGATCAACAAGACCGCCCGCGTGTCGATCGACGTGCACAACCTCTTCAACCGGAACTTCTACACCGCCTCGTGGGGCAACCTGTACGTGATTCCGGGCGCCAGGCGCAGCGTCGTGGCCAGCCTGAAGCTGGACCTCTGAAGCCCTCGCGACCAAAAACCGAGCGCAGTTACAGCCCGGCGGGCCGCCCCGGCCTTGAAAGTCCGCCGATTGCCCTTATGATTAGCACTCGCTGCTGACGAGTGCTAACAAAGCCTCGCTTCCAGTCGATGGGCCGCCGGCCTTTTCCGCCGGCGCCCGACCACAACCCCGTTTCTTATCCAGGAGATGCAATGAAACTTCGTCCTTTGGCCGATCGCGTGATCGTCAAGCGTGTTGACAGCGAAACCAAGACCGCCTCTGGCATCGTCATCCCCGACGCAGCCGCCGAAAAGCCCGATCAGGGTGAAGTCCTGGCCGTCGGCCCCGGCAAGCGCACCGACAAGGGCGACCTGACCGCACTGACCGTCAAGGTCGGCGACCGCGTCCTGTTCGGCAAGTACAGCGGCCAGACCGTCAAGGTCGATGGCGACGAACTGCTGGTCATGAAGGAAGACGACCTCTTTGCCGTGGTCGAGAAGTAATCAATTCATCCCTATTCGGAGTAATAAAACATGGCAGCAAAAGACGTAGTCTTCGGCGGTGAAGCCCGCGCACGCATGGTCGAGGGTGTCAACATCCTCGCCAACGCCGTCAAGGTGACTCTGGGCCCCAAGGGCCGCAACGTGGTGCTCGAGCGCTCGTTCGGCGCCCCCACCGTCACCAAGGACGGTGTGTCGGTCGCCAAGGAAATCGAACTCAAGGACAAGCTCCAGAACATGGGCGCCCAGCTCGTGAAGGAAGTGGCCTCCAAGACCAGCGACAACGCCGGTGACGGCACCACCACCGCCACGGTGCTGGCCCAGGCCATCGTTCGCGAAGGCTTCAAGTACGTGGCCGCCGGCATCAACCCGATGGACCTGAAGCGCGGCATCGACAAGGCCGTGACGGCCCTGGTCGAAGAGCTGAAGAAGGCTTCCAAGCCCACCACCACGTCGAAGGAAATCGCTCAAGTCGGCTCGATCTCGGCCAACAGCGACGAAACCATCGGCAAGCTCATCGCTGACGCGATGGACAAGGTCGGCAAGGAAGGCGTGATCACCGTCGAAGACGGCAAGTCGCTGGACAGCGAACTCGACGTCGTCGAAGGCATGCAGTTCGACCGCGGCTACCTGTCGCCCTACTTCATCAACAACCCCGAGAAGCAATCGGCGCTGCTCGACAACCCCTTCGTGCTGCTGTTCGACAAGAAGATCAGCAACATCCGCGACCTGCTCCCCACGCTGGAACAAGTCGCCAAGGCTGGCCGTCCGCTCCTGATCATTGCCGAAGAAGTCGAAGGCGAAGCCCTGGCTACGCTGGTGGTGAACACGATCCGCGGCATCCTGAAGGTCGTGGCCGTGAAGGCACCTGGCTTCGGCGACCGCCGCAAGGCCATGCTGGAAGACATCGCCATCCTGACGGGCGGCAAGGTCATCGCTGAAGAAGTGGGCCTGACGCTCGAAAAGGTGACGCTGGCCGACCTGGGCCAGGCCAAGCGCATCGAAGTGGGCAAGGAAAACACCATCATCATCGACGGTTCGGGCGCTGCGGCCGACATCGAAGCCCGCGTGAAGCAAGTGCGCGTGCAGATCGAGGAAGCCACGAGCGACTACGACCGTGAAAAGCTGCAAGAGCGCGTGGCCAAGCTGGCCGGCGGCGTTGCAGTGATCAAGGTCGGCGCTGCCACCGAAGTCGAAATGAAGGAAAAGAAGGCACGCGTCGAAGACGCCCTGCACGCCACCCGCGCTGCAGTGGAAGAAGGCGTTGTGGCCGGCGGCGGCGTGGCTCTGCTGCGTGCCAAGCAAGCCGTGGGCGACAAGGTCAAGGGCGACAACGCCGACCAGGACGCCGGCATCAAGCTGGTGCTCAAGGCCATCGAAGCGCCCCTGCGCGAAATCGTGAACAACGCCGGCGGCGAAGCCTCGGTGGTGGTGAACGCCGTGCTGGCCGGCAAGGGCAACTACGGCTTCAATGCCGCCAACGACACGTACGGCGACATGCTCGAGCTGGGCATCCTGGACCCGACCAAGGTGACCCGCACCGCGCTGCAGAACGCAGCATCGGTGGCTTCGCTGCTGCTGACGACCGAAGCCATGGTCGCCGACGCACCGAAGGAAGAAGCCGGTGCCGGCGGCGGCATGCCCGACATGGGCGGCATGGGTGGTATGGGCGGCATGGGAATGTAATTTCCCGGCTGAGCTCCATTGCTCACCAAAACGAAAGGGCCGCGAAAGCGGCCCTTTTTCATTGCGCGTACGAATTAACGGAACTGGTCGCGCAGCGCCATATAGAGCGCCCGGAAGCGCACATGACGCGCCTTGTGCCCATCGGCACCTTCAAGCGAAGGCACCAGCTGTTGCTTCACCGGCGGCAGCGTGCACACCTCGGCCACGGTGCCGCCGTCAGCCAGCCAGGCAAGGCGGGCCGCGCCCAGCGCCCCACCCGTCTCGCTGCCCGCGTACAGCGTGAGCGGCAGCTCGAAGATATCGGCCAGCAGCTGGCCCCACCAGACACTGCGCGCGCCGCCACCCACCAGCGCCACTTCGCGCAGCGGCATGCCGGCCGGCAGGCGCAGGGTGTCGAAGCCGTCGCGCAGGCCGAAGCTCACGCCCTCGACCACGGCATAGGCGATCTCCGCCGGGCCGTGCGCATGCGTGAGCCCGAACAGCACGCCCTGCGCGTTGGGATTGTTGTGCGGGGAACGCTCGCCCGAAAGGTACGGCAGGAACAGCGGGCAGCGCGCGCGCTGCGTGGGCGCGACCGACGCGGCCGCTTCGAGCAGCGCGGCCTCGTCGACGAACCTGAAGGCCTTGGCGGCCCAGCTCACGGCGCTCGCAGCCGAGAGCATCACCGACATCTGGTGCCAGCGGCCGGGCAGCGCATGGCAGAAGGCATGCATCGCCTGCGCGGGGTTCGGCAGAAAGCGGTCGGTCGAGACGAACACCACGCCCGAGGTGCCAAGCGACACGAAGCCCTGCCCCGGTTCCACCAGCCCCATGCCCACGGCGCTGGCGGCGTTGTCGCCCGCGCCACCGGCGATGAGCACGCCAGCGGCGCCGTTCCCCACGCCCCAGCGCGCGGCCAGCTCGGGCTTGAGCTGCGCCGACACTTCGCTGCCCTCCACCAGCCGCGGCATGTACCCGCGCGTGAGCCCGGTGGCCGCGAGCAGTTCGTCGGACCAGTCGCGCGCGCCCACGTCGAGCCACAGCGTGCCGGCGGCATCGGACATTTCGCTGACGGCCTCGCCGCTCAGCATGAAGCGCAGCCAGTCCTTCGGCAGCAGCACGCGCGCCGTGCGGTTGAAGATTTCAGGCTCGTGCTCGCGCACCCACAGCAGCTTGGGCGCGGTGAAGCCGGGCATCGCAAGGTTGCCCGCGATCTCGCCCAGGCGCGGCACGGCGCGCGCAAGCGCCTCGCACTGCGGGCCGCTGCGTCCGTCGTTCCAGAGGATGGCGGGCCGCAGCACCTCGCCCGCGGCGTCGAGCAGCGTGGCGCCGTGCATCTGGCCCGACAGGCCGATGGCGCGCACGGCCGAGAGCGCTTCAGCATGCGCGCCGCGAAGCTCCGCCATCACCTGCTCCAGCGCCTGCCACCATTGGCTAGGCGCCTGCTCCGACCAGAGCGGCTCTGGCCTCTCGACCGTGAGCGGCGCACGCGCCACGCCGACGATGCGGTGGTCGCCGGCGAGCAGCAACGCCTTGAGCTCGGACGTGCCGAGGTCCAGTCCCAGATACAAGATGGTGCCCCCTGATTGGTGCCTTGAAAGCGCTTGGTGTGGGCGTCAGCCGAACCGCGTGTCGGCCTGGCGCCTGAACTCGCTCGGGGTCATGCCCTTGATCTCGAGGAAGCGCCGGTTGAAGTTGGCCACGTTGTTGAAGCCGACCTGGTAGCAGATGTCGGTCACGTAGTGGTCGGTCTGCATCAGCAGGTGGCAGGCGCTGTTGATGCGCACGCGGTTGACGAAGTCGGTGAAGCTGTTGCCGGTGGAGCGCCGGAAGAAGCGGCTGAAGCGGCTTTCGCTCATGCCGAGTTCGGCCGCCACGTCCGACATGGAGATCGGCTCCGCCATGTTGCTGGTGATGCGGTTGACGATGTCGTTGATCTGGTCGACCTGCGCATCGCCTTCGACGCCGTGCGCGCCCTGCATCTGCACGCTGGAGAGCAGCCGGTAGTCGGTGCATTGCGCGAGGTCGGCCATGAACTCGAGGAACAGCCCGAGCCGGCGCACGCCGCGCGCGGCCTTGATGCTGTCCCAGTGCGCCTGCGCCTGCTGCGACATGCCGAAGAACTCGATGCCGTGCCGCGCGCGCTCGAACAGCTGCATCACGTCGCGCAGCTCCGGAATCTCGGCCGCGGCGCGCTCGATGGGCTCGTGGCGGAACTGGATCACCCGGTCGCGGCCCGCGGCGCCGCCTTCGGGCACGTCCAGCGAGATCCAGTTGTGCGGCAGCCGCGGCCCGCAGAGCACGAGGTGCCCGGGCTGGAACGGCCCGATCCAGTCGCCGATGAAGGCCTTGCCCGAGGTTTCGGTGATCAGGTGCAGCTCGTAGTCTTCATGGAAGTGCCACCGCACCAGCGGGCTCGGAAAGCCGTGCGCGAGGCAGCGCACCAGGCCGGTTTCGGGGGCCTCGTAGCCCAGCGACGGGGAGCGCGCGATGTCGCGCTCCAGCTCGGGTTGGCGCTGACGGGGAATCGAGCGTTTGCGTGTGGACGTTGTCATGGCAGCACGGGGGTCAAGGCCGGGAAGCGACAGCCTCATTGTCTTCCTGCGCCAGCGCGGCGTGAACCGCGTCGAGCGTGGGTGGATCGGCGCCTTCGCGGGTGCAGTTGAGGGCGGCGGCGGTGGCGGCGAAGCGCATCACCTCGCGCCAGGCGCCGTCGCCGAGCGCGCCAAGCTGGGCCGGGTGCTCGACGCCGTGCGCGAGCAGCGAAACCGAGAGCCCGGCCGTGAAGGTGTCGCCCGCGCCGATGGTGTCGACCACCTTGACCCGCGGCGCCGCCACGGCAAGCGGCGCATGCCCGGTGCGCCAGAGCGTGGCGCCGGCGCCGCCGCGCGTGACGATCACGGCATGCGCGCCGGCCTGGAGGCACTCCGCGGCCAGCGCATCGACCGGCTGGCCGGGGGCGAGCAGTTCGGCGTCCTCGTCGCTGAGCTTGACGAGGTCGGCCATGGCCAGCCAGCCCGTCACGCGCTCGCGGTAGGCGGCCATGTCGGGAATCAGGCTGGGCCGCACGTTCGGATCGAACACGATCACGCGGCGCCCGGCGTTGGCCGTGACCAGCTCGGCAATGCGCGTGGCCGCCGGCTCCTGCAGCAGCGAGATCGAGCCGAAATGAAGGAAGCGGCACTCCGCCGGCAGCTGCGGCGGCGGCTCGGGCGCCCAGGTGGCATCGGCGCTGCCGCGCGTGTAGAAGGCGTAGCGGTTGGTCTCGGGCGTGCGCTCGACGAAGGCCAGCGTCGACGGCGCATTGCTGCGCAGGATGAAGCTGGTATCGACGCCGTTGCGTTCGAGAAAGCGCATCAGCCGTTCGCCGAACAGGTCGGTCGACAGCTGCGTGAGAAAGCCGGTGGGCTGGCCCAGGCGCGCGCAGGCCACGGCCGTGTTGAGCGGCGAACCGCCCTCGTGGCCGAGGAACGCGAGCGCACCGGCTTCGCTGGCGGTGAAATCGATGAGGGCTTCGCCCGTGAGTGCAATGCGCATGGTTCTCGGATTCTCTTCTGTCAGGGCAAGCTGCGCGCATCGGCCAGGAAGCCGCGCTCCGCGGCCAGCGTGGCGGGATGGTCGAGCAGCTCGGCAAAGAGGCGCGGCGGAATCGTGATGGCGCCCACGCCCAGAGCCAGCAACGCAAGATAGGCCTCGCGCGAGCGGATGCTGGCGACCAGCAGGCGCGTGCCCGACGAAGGCCGCTGCGCCACCAGCGCCTGCATCTGCGCGATCAGCGCCAGCCCGTTGACGCCGGCATCGTCGAGCCGGCCGAGGTACGGTGCCGCGTAGGCCGCGCCCAACTGCGCGGCAAAGTGGGCCTGCTCGGGCGCATACACGGCGGTCCAGGTGACGGGCACGCCCTGCGCGATGAGCCGCGCGCCGGCATCCAGGCCCTGGCGCGTGGCGGGAATCTTCACGACCAGCTGGCCCCGGTCGAAGTGCGGGAGCAAGGCGGCCGCATCTTCGAGCATGCCGTCGACGTCGCTGGAATACACCTGCGCCTGCACCTGGCGTGCGCCCAGTTCGATGCAGCGCTTCAGCAGACCGGGCAATTCACCGCGGCCGATGCCGGCGCGCTTGAGCAGCGTGGGGTTGGTCGTCACGCCATGCACCACCGGATGCGGCAGGCAGGCCTGCAATTCAGGCAGGTCGGCGCTGTCGAGGTACAGATGGAAGTCTTCGTTCATGACTGTGCGTTGTTGGCGCTGTTGTTCTTGGCGCTGTTGTTCGGGGCGCTTCTGTTCAGGGCGTGTGCACAGATCACCGGGTACTCCCCTCCGCGAATGTCCCCCGGCCTGCGGCCTCCTCCTTGATTTCGCTGCGGGGAGCACCCGATGCTCTGTGCACTTGGGCACGCCGCTGGTGTACCGCTGATCAACCGCTGCTCTGAACACGCTCCCGCTGATGGGGTGCCTTGCGCAGCGAAATCAAGGGGGAGGCCGAAGGCCGGAGGACATTCGCGGAGCAAGGTACCCCGTCGGCGGGAGCGCGCCCTGAACGAAGACCAGCGCACAAGAACGAAAAAGCAGGTTCTCATCTCAGCTCATGACATTACCGCCATCGACATTGAGAGTCTGCGCCGTGATGTAGCGCGCCTCGTCGCTGGCAAGAAACACGGCCGCCCCCGCGATGTCGGCCGGCACGCCCATGCGGCCGAGCGGCACCTCCAGGCCCACGCGGCGCTTCTTCTCGCCCGGTGGCAGCCCCTCGGCCTTGGCGAACAGGCTGTCGACATGGTCCCACATCGGCGTGTCGACCACACCGGGTGCAATGCCGTTGACACGGATGCCGTGCGGCGCCATGGCCAGCGCGGCGCTCTGGGTGTAGCTGATGACCGCCGCCTTGGTCGCGCAGTAGTGCGACACCAGCGCCTCGCCGCGCCGCCCCGCCTGCGAGGCCATGTTGATGACCGACGCCCCCTGCGTGCCGGCCTCCACCATGTGGCGCAGCACGGCCTGCATCACGAAGAACATGCCCTTCACGTTGACCGCGAACAGCCGGTCGAACGAAGCCTCGTCGCTGTCGAGCAGCGGCGCCAGGTCGAACACCGCGGCGTTGTTGAACAGCGTGTGGATCGGCCCGAAGGCGACCTGTGCCTCGGCCAGCATGTGCGCGATGGCCTGCGTGTCGGTCACGTCGGCCGCGATGTAGGCGAGCTTGTCGGGGTGCTGCTGCTGCAGCGCGCGCACGGCCTCGGGCGCCGCCGCGGCGCGGTCGATCACGCTGCAGCGCGCGCCCTCGGCAATGCAGGCCTCGGCCACGGCCAGGCCGATGCCGCCACCGGCGCCGGTCAGCAGCACGTGGCGGTTCTTCAAACGTTCGCTCATTTCGTTGCTCCAGGGTTCTTCAGGAAATTTGCCACGCGCGCGCTCGCTGCGCGCACCGCGCCTACCAGCCGCGCATCGCCCGCGGCGGCGCCCCACAGTGCCGGGTCGGCGCACAGCGCGAGCACCGGATCGGCGGCATCGCAGATCGCGTGCGCCACGGCCTCGTCCATGCCCTGGTCCTGGTAGGCATAGGGCAGCGCCCCGCGATGCCAGCGTTGCAGGAAGGCGAGGAACAGCGCGGGCAGCATCGCGACGCTGTCGATCGGCTGCCCCGCGGCCAGCCGCTCGCGCACCGTGGGCGCGATGAAGCCCGGGATCTTGGAAAAACCATCGGCCGCCACGCGCTGGTTGGTGTCGCGGATCGCGGGGTTGCCGAAGCGGTCGAGCACCACGTCGCGGTAGGCCGCGAGGTCGATCGGGCTCGGGCTGAGGCATGGGATCACGTCGTCGGTGACGTAGTCGAAGGCCATCTTGCGGATGGCCGCGTCGTGCGTGCCTTCGTGGATGAAATTCAGCCCCGCCAGCGTGCCGGCCCAGGCGATGCAGCTGTGCGTGGCGTTGAGGATGCGGATCTTGGCTTCTTCATAGGGCTGCACCGATTCGACCAGTTCCACGCCCACGCGGCCCCAGTCGGGCCGGCCGGCCGCAAAGTTGTCTTCGATCACCCACTGGATGAAGCTCTCGCCGGTGATCGCGGCCGCATCGTCGCGGCCCGTTGCGGCCTGCACGCGTGCGCGCAGCTCGGGCGGCGGGCGCGGCGTGATGCGGTCGACCATCGCGTTGGGGCAGGCGGTGTTCGCCTGCACCCATGCCAGCAGATCGGCGTCGCCCGCGCGTTCGATGAATTCGAGCAGCCCGGCGCGGAAGCGGTCGCCGTTGTGGCGCAGGTTGTCGCAGTTGAGCAGCGTGACCGCGCCGGCCTGCGCAGCCTTGCGCGCACGAAGGATCGCGCAGACGGCGCCGTAGATGGTCACGCCCTCGCCGGGAGCATCGCCGCGCCGCGCGCGCTCGATGTCGGCTGCCAGATCGGCGAACGACAGGTCCAGCCGGCCCTTGGTGTCGAGGTAGTAGCCGGCCTCGGTCACGGTGAACGAAACGATGCGCGTGGACGGCGCGGCGCCGCGTGCGATCACCGCGGCCAGCGAGGGCTCCCACGGCAGCACTTCGCGGATGGCCTCGATCTGTTCGTAGCGCAACTCGCCGGCCGGCGACACGGTTTCGAGCGTGTAGCGCCCGCCCTGCGCCTGCAGCGCGGCCACCACATCGGCCATGTCGGGCCGGATGTTGGCGCCCGAAAGCGACCAGCGGGTGTCGCCCGCATCGATCAGCCGCTGCAGGTAGACGGCCTGGTGGGCACGATGGAACGAGCCGAGTCCGAGGTGAAGCACCACGAACTCCGAAGGAGCCGGGGGTGAGGTTGGCGCACCGAGAGGCGCTGCTGCGAGGGTCACGGGAATGTTCCGGAAGAAATCAGGCGGAGACCGAGCGGCCTTCGCGGTTGAACAAATGAAGCACCGACGGATCGAGCTCGACCGCCACGTCGTCGCCTGCATGCAGCGGCGTGCGTTCGTTCTGGCGCGCGATCAGCGGCACGCCGCCCACGTCGACGTGGATCAGCGTGTCGGCGCCCAGCGCCTCGATCAGCTCCACGCGCCCCGGCACGCCCGCGGGCGCAGCCTGCTTCGGATGCACGCGCAGGCCTTCGGGCCGCACGCCCAGGAAGCCGTCGCTCGGCAGGCGACCGCCGGTGGCGGCGGAAAAACTCGGAATGGCGCTTGCCGCCACCATGTTCATCGACGGCATGCCGATGAACTGCGCGACGAACTGGTTGGCCGGATGGTCGTAGAGCTCGAGCGGCGTGCCGACCTGCTCGATGAGCCCGTCCCTGAGCACCACCACGCGGTCGGCCAGCGTCATGGCCTCGACCTGGTCGTGCGTCACGTAGATGGTGGTGGCACCGAGCGAGCGGTGCAGCTTGTGGATCTCGACGCGCGTGTTGCCGCGCAGCGCCGCGTCCAGGTTGGACAGCGGCTCGTCGAACAGGAACACCTTGGGCGCACGCACGATCGCGCGGCCGATGGCCACGCGCTGGCGCTGGCCGCCCGACAGGTCCTTGGGCGTGCGGTCGAGGTACTGCGTGAGGTTGAGCGTCTTCGCCGCGTACTCCACCTTGGTCTTGATCTCGTCCTTGGGCACGCCCGCGAGCTTGAGCGCGAAGGACATGTTGTCGTACACGCTCATGTGCGGATAGAGCGCATAGCTCTGGAACACCATCGCCAGGTCGCGCTTGCCCGAAGGCGCCCAGGTGATGTCCTTGCCGTCGAGCAGCAGCTTGCCGCTGGTGATCGGCTCGAGCCCCGCAATGAGGCGCAGCAGCGTCGACTTGCCGCAGCCCGAAGGACCCACGAAGACGATGAACTCGCCCTTCTGGATCTCGAGGTCGACGCCCTTGATGATGTCGACGTCGCCGAAGCTCTTCTTGATGTCTTTGAGTTGCAGGTAGGCCATGGGGTGTCTCCCTTTCTTTACTTGACGGCGCCGAAGGTCAGGCCCTGGACGAGTTGCTTCTGGCTGAACCAGCCGAACACGACGATGGGCGCGATGGCCATCAGCGAGGCGGCCGACAGCTTGGCCCAGAACAGGCCCTCGGGGCTGGAGTACGAGGCGATCAGCGTGGCCAGCGTGCCGGCCTTGGCCGAACTGAGGTTGAGCGCCCAGAAGGCCTCGTTCCAGCTCAGCACCAGGCACAGGAGGCCGGTCGATGCGAGCCCGCCCACCGACAGCGGCAGCACGACGTGGCGGAACTCGGTCCACAGGCTGGCGCCGTCCATGCGCGCGGCTTCGAGGATCTCGTTCGGAATGTCCTTGTAGGCGCTGTAGAGCATCCACACCATGATCGGCAGGTTCGACAGCGTGAACACGACTGTGAGCGCGGTGAGCGAGTCCAGCAGGCCCGCGGTCTGCGCGAGCACGTAGATCGGCACCAGCGCGCCGACGGCCGGCATCATCTTGGTGGAGAGCATCCACATGAGGATGTCGCGCGTCTTCTTCGTGCGGAAGAAGGCCATCGAGTACGCCGCGGGCGCCGCGATCAAGAGGCCGATGATGGTCGAGCCCAGGCTGGTGACGAGCGAGTTGCGCGCATACAGCAGGTAGTCGCTGCGGCGCTGCACCTCGCTGAAGTTGCCGAGCGTGGGTTCGAAGATGAAGAGCGGCGGCACGTGGATCGCCTGCAGTTCCGTCTTGAAGGCCGTGAGGAACAGCCAGCCGAGCGGAAAGAACAGCAGCAGCGCCACGGCCCAGGCACCCGCGGTGCGCAGCAGTTGCGGAAGGAAGTTGCTGGGTTGCATGGTCGTTCCTTCAGTCGAGGTTCTTGCCGATGATGCGGATCAGGAACACCGCCACGATGTTGGCCAGCACCACCGCGAACAGCGCGCCGGCCGAGGCCACGCCCACGTCGAAGTTCATCAGCGACTGCTTGAAGATCAGGTAGGTCATGTTGGTGCTCTCGTTGCCCGGGCCGCCGTTGGTGGTGATGGCGATCTCGGCGAACACGCTGAGCAGGAAGATCATCTCGATCATGATCACCACCGCCATCGGCCGGCCGAGGTGCGGGATGGTCAGGTAGAAGAAGCGCTGGAATGCGCTCGCGCCGTCCATGCGCGCGGCTTCCATCTGCTCGCGGTCGAGCGACTGCAGCGAGGTAATGAAGATCAGGCAGGCGAACGGCAGCCACTGCCAGGCCACCATGACGATCACCGAGAACAGAGGCACGTCGGTGAGCCAGTCGACCGGCGTCGCGCCGAAGAAGCGCCACACGTCGGCCAGGATGCCGTAGATGGGGTTCATCATCATGTGCTTCCACAGCAGCGCATTGACCGCGGGCATGACGAAGAAGGGCGAGATCAGGAGCACCCGCACGATGCCGCGGCCCGGAAACGGTTCGTTCACCAGGAGCGCAAGCAGCACGCCGAGCACCACGGTGATGACGATCACGCTGCCGATCAGCACCAGCGTGTTCCAGGTGGCGGGCCAGAAGTCCGGATCGGTGACGAAGTAGTGAAAGTTCTCGATGCCCGCGAAGGTGCGTTCGCCAGGCTGCATGAGGTTGTAGTTCACGAACGAGAAGTACAACGTCATCGCGAGCGGCACGATCATCCACAGGAAGAGCGTGAGCACGGCGGGCGCCATGAGGGCGCGGGGCAGGAGTCGTTTCATCTTGTGTTCCTCTCAGGCTGTTGCCCCCTCTCCCGCTGGCGGGAGAGGGTGGGGGTGAGGGCATGCGGCGGCGGTCATGGACGCCGCCCCTCACCGCTTACTTGTAGTAGCCAGCCTTCTTCATCTCGCGCTCCGCCGCCGTCTGCGAGGTCTTGAGCGCCTGGTCCACCGTGACCTTGCCCGACAGCGCCGCGCTCATCTGCTGGCCCACCGCCACGCCGATGGCCTGGAACTCGGGGATGGCCGCGTACTGCACGCCCACGTAGGGCGACTTGGGCAGCGTGCTGTCGCTGAGGTTGGCCGTATCGATGGCCTTCTTCTCGGCTTCGGCGAATTTGGCGACCTTCTGGAACTCGGGGTTCGCATAGGTCGACTTGCGCGTGCCGGTCGGCACCGAAGCCCAGCCGGTTTCCTTGGCCACCAGATTGACGTAGTCCTTGGACGTGGCCCACTTGATGAACTTCTGCGCGGCCTCGTCCTTGGACGAACTGGCCGGAATGGCGAGGTTCCACGACCACAGCCAGTTGGCGCCCTTGGGCGTGGCGGCGGTCGGTGCCTGCGCGAACGCCACCTTGTCGGCCACCTTCGACTGCTTCGGGTCGCTGATGAACGAGGCCGCGATGGTCGCGTCGACCCAGGCCGCGCACTTGCCTTCGTTGAAGAGCGCGAGGTTCTCGTTGAAGCTGTTGGCCGAGGCGCCCGGCGGGCCGTCCTTCTTCATCAGGTCGACGTAGAAGGTGATCGCATCCTTCCAGGGCTTGGTGTCGATCTGCGGCTTCCACTGCATGTCGAACCACTGGCCGCCATGCGTATTGACCAGCGTGGTCAGGAAGGCCATGTTGTCGCCCCAGCCCGGCTTGCCGCGCAGGCACATGCCGTACACGCCGGCCTTCGGGTCGTTGGCCTTGTCGGCGAACTCCTTCACCTGCGCCCAGGTCGGCTGGTCGGAGAACTTCACGCCCAGCTTGTCGGCCAGGTCCTTGCGGTACATGAGCATCGAGCTCTCGCCGTAGAACGGCGCGGCGTAGAGCTTGCCATCGGTCGACAGGCCGTTGCGGATGGCGGGCAGCAGGTCGTCCACGTCGTAGGCGGCGTCGGTGGCGATGGGCTTGAGCCAGCCCTTCTTCGACCAGATCGGGGTTTCGTACAGGCCGATGGTCATCACGTCGAACTGGCCGCCCTTGGTGGCGATGTCGGTGGTCACGCGCTGGCGCAGCGTGCCTTCTTCCAGCGTGACCCACTTGAGCTTGATGTCGGGGTTGGCCTTTTCGAAGAAGGGCGTGAGCTTCTGCATCTCGATCATGTGGCCGTTGTTGACGGTCGCGATCACGAGTTCGGTGGCGGCATGGGAGGCGAGCCCCGTGCCGGCGAGTGCGAGGACGAGGCCCGCTTTCAGAAAACGCTTCATGTTGTCTCCTAGAGGTGAGCGACGCCCGCTCTGTTTGGGTCGCCGTGGCGGGATTCTGGAGAAACGCGCTTGCGGGTTTGGTACTTCGGCGGCTTGCCTTGGTACTTTCATGCACCAGTTGGCTAGGAGATTCCCTAGTTGGTGCAATACAGCATGGAAAAGCTCAATCCAAAGGCTTCAGCCGCCGCCCAGCAGCTGGCGCCGGAACTGCGCCGCGGCCGGCGAGAGCGCGCGGTCCTGCCGGGTGACGAGGCAGATCGGCGGCACGCGCACCGGCAGCTCCACCGGCACCGTGCGCAGCACGCCCAGGCGGGCATAGTGGCTGGCCTGCGAAGCCGGCATAACGGCCGCCATGTCGGAGTTTTCCAGCAAGGCGGTAATGGCGATCGGCGATGCCGTTTCGATGATGTCGAGCCGCGCCTGGATGCCCGCCTCGCGCATCGCCGCCTCGAAGCGCCCGCGCTGCGGCGAGCCCGGCGGCTGCAGCACCCAGGACCAGTTCGCCATCTCGGCCAGCGTGACGGTGGCGCGCTCGAACACCGGGTGCGCGGCGCGCACCACCACCACCTGCGATTCGCCCAGCAGCGGCACGCTCGCGTACTTGGCCTCGTCGTGGCTGTCGGTGAGCCGGCCCAGCACCAGGTCGACGTCGCCCTGCTCCAGTTGCGCCTGCATCACGTCGCTGGTCTCGACCACCACCGACACGGCCACCTGCGGATGGCGGCGGTGGTATTCAACCAGCGCCGGCGCCAGCAGCTCGGGCACCGCGCCCGGCACGCTGCCCACGCGCAGCGAACCGCTCAGGCCCGAGCGCAGCGCGAGCATTTCCTCTCGGGCGCTGCCGAAGTCGCTGAGCACGCGGCGGGCGTAGCGGATCAGGATCTCGCCGTAGGGCGTGGGCTCCATGCCGCGCGCAAGGCGCTCGAAGAGCCTTTCGCCGAGCGAATCCTCCAGCTGCTGCAGCAGCTTGGTGGCGGCCGGCTGGCTGATGTTCATGGCCTCGGCCGCGCGGCCCAGGTGGCGGTGGGTGTCGAGCCGCGCCAGGAGCAGCAGCTGGCGCGGCCGCACATGGAGCATCAGCGATGTGTCGGCAGGGCCAGGACCGGAAGTCATGCACAAAAGTATATGGAGCTTCGGGCTTTTTCGATTGGATCGGCCGCACGAAGCTGCCTAAGCTCGCGCCAAACAAGCAGGAGACATCCGATGAAGCAATCCTTTCTTCTGGCCCGCGCCGCGGGCGCGGCTGCGCTAACGCTGATGGCCGCCACCGCCGGCGCACAGCAGCCGGCCTACCCCGACAAGCCGCTGCGCATCCTGGTCGGCGCCTCGCCCGGCGGCGGCACCGACATCCTGGCGCGCGTGCTGGCCGACAAGTTCGCGCCGGTGCTCAAGCAGCCCGTGACGGTGGAGAACCGGCCCGGCGCCTCCAACACCATTGCCGGCGAGCTCACGGCGCGCGCTGCGGCCGACGGCAGCACGCTGCTGCTGGCCACCAACACCGCGCAGGCGGTGGCGCCGCACATTCTCAAGCTCAAGTACGACCCGCTGAAAGACCTGCAGCCGATCGGCCTGGTGGCCGTGATGCCCAACGTGCTGGTGGTCTCGGCCAGCTCGCCCTACAAGTCGGTGAAGGACCTGCTGGCGGCCATGGCGGCCAAGCCCGGCGGCTTCAAGTACGCATCGTCGGGCATCGGCAGCACGCAGCACGTGGGCGGCGAGGCCTTCAACCTGGCCACCGGCATGAAGTCGATCCACGTGCCCTACAAGGGCAGCTCGCAGGCGCACGTGGACATCATCGGCGGCGAGGTCGACATGATGTTCGACAGCACCTCCTCCGCCATGGGCCAGATCAAGGCCGGCAAGTTCCGCGCGCTGGCCGTGAGCGCACCGCAGCGCTCGCCCGAGCTGCCCGACGTGCCCACGCTGGCCGAGCAGGGCATCAAGGGCGCGGACGTATCCACCTGGTACGGCCTCTACGTGACCGCCGGCACGCCGCGGCCCGCGGTCGAGCGGCTGAACGCCGAGCTCGTGCGCACGCTGAAGCTTTCCGATGTGCAAACGCGCATCAAGGCCCTGGGCGGCGAGCCCGGTTCGCTGACCGGCGAAGCCTTCGCGGCGATGAACAGGCAGGAGTTCGACCACTACGGCCAGCTCGTGCGCGACGCCAACATCAAGGCCGAATAAGGCCGCTTTTCTTCTTCATCATTTCAACCCCGCCCACATGCCCACCCCACCGAAGACCCCGAACCTGATCCCCGCCAGGCCCTGCATCGCCGTGCTGCTCGGCGACCCCGGCGGCATCGGCCCCGAGATGGCCGTGAAGCTGCTCGCGCGCCAGCGCAACCTGGACGCCGCGCGCGTGCTGCTGATCGCCGACCCGGTGGTGCTGGCCGCGGGCGAGCGCGTGGCGGGCGTCAAGCTCGATCCGCTGCGGATCGACGGACTCGACGACCTGCGCTTCGAGGACGGCCGCCCCACCCTGCTGCAGCGCGACTGGATGCAGGGCCGGGAGCCGGTGCTCGGCGAGTCGAACGAGGCCTCGGGCCGCGCCTCCTTCGAGGCGCTGGAACTGGCCACCGCGGCCGTGCGGCGCGGCCAGGCCGAGGGCATTGTCTTCGCGCCGCTCAACAAGCATTCGCTGCGGCTCGGTGGCCTCGTGCACGAGGACGAGCTGCGCTACATGCAGGAGCGCTTCGCGGTGACGGGCTTCGTCTGCGAATTCAACCTCACGGGTTCGCTGTGGACCTCGCGCGTGACCTCGCACATTCCGCTGAAGGATGTGGCGAGCCACATCACGGTGGAGGGCGTGGGCGATGCGGTGAAGATCATTGCATCGGCGCTGCGCCGTGCGGGCGTGGCACAGCCGCGCATCGCAGTGACGGGGCTCAACCCGCATGCGGGCGACGGCGGCTCCATCGGCATGGAAGAGATCGAGATCATCGCGCCGGCCATCGAGCGGCTGCGCGCCGAGGGCTACGACGCGCGCGGTCCGTTCTCGCCCGACACGGTGTTCATCGGCGCGCGCCGCGGCGACGTGGATGCGGTGGTGTCGATGTACCACGACCAGGGCCAGATCGCGATGAAGCTCATGGGCTTCGAGCAGGGCGTGACGCTGCATGGCGGCCTGCCCGTGCCGGTGGCCACCTCGGCCAGCGGCAGCGCCTTCGATATCGCGGGCAAGGGCGTCGCGCAGATCGAAGGCCTGCAGCAGGCCTTCGACCTGTGCGTGCGCATGGCCAGCGGTGGGCCGGTGCGCACGCTTTCCAGCGCGGAAACTGCAGCCTGACGCGAGGCTCAGGCGGCAGGCACCCCGTGCGGGTTGGTTTCGGGCTGCGAGGGCTGCACGTAGAAATAGATCAGCACCAGGTTGACGATCGGAATGATCATCAACAGCTGGAGCCAGCCGCTCTTGCCGATGTCGTGCAGGCGGCGTGCGCCCACGGCCAGCGCGGGCAGCAGGAAGCCCAGCGCCGCGATGAAGTACACATACTGATGGATCAGGCTTGCCACGATGAGAACGATGACCTCGGCCAGCACGAACCACCAGTACTCCGAACGCGATGCGCGTCCGTTGAAATCGGCGTATTTGCTGAAACAGGTCTTGACCGCTGTTTGAAAGTCCATTGATCGACTCCTCTTGATTGAATCCCAGGGAAATTCCCCGGGCCGATCATATCGACGCATCATTCAACGGCAAATTCGGCCATCAGTTCGCAAACAAATGGCCTATGGATCGGCCTGTCCGGGCGTGTTGCCCCGGCCTTTCAGCGGATCAGGCCTGCGTGCCCAGGCGTTTCAGGAGGCCGGCGGTCGAGGCGTCGAGCCCCATGATGTCGCCCGAGGCAAGGCGCGGCTCGATGTCCTTCGCGAGCACCTTGCCGAGTTCCACGCCCCACTGGTCGAAGCTGTTGATGCCCCACAGCGCGCCGCTGGTGAACACGCGGTGCTCGTACAGCGCGAGGAAGGCGCCCAGCGATTCGGGCGTAAGCTTCTCGAACACGAAGAAGCTGCTCGGCCGGTTGCCCGGGAAGTTCTTGTGGCCGCCCGCATCGAGCTTGCCGACCATCAGCGCCTGCGCCTGCGCGAGCGCATTGGCCAGCAGCTTGGGGTGGTGGCCGTCGAGGTCGTGCGCCGCATCGCGCACCGCCACGAATTCGAGCGGGATCACATCGGTGCCCTGGTGCAGCATCTGGAAGTAGGCATGCTGGCCGTTGGTGCCGGGCTCACCCCAGAGCACGGGCGAGGTGCCAAGGCCCGCGGGCAGCGGCGCGCCGCTCGCATCGACCTGCTTGCCGTTGCTTTCCATCTCGAGCTGCTGCAGGTAGGCCGGCAGGCGCTTCAGGGCGCTGTGGTAGGGCGCGATGCCGCGGCTCGTGAACTTGTGGAAGTTGCGGTACCAGACATCGAGCAGGCCGAGCCGCACCGGCAGGTTCTGCTCGAGCGGCGCGCTGCGGAAGTGCTCGTCCATCGCGTGCGCGCCCGCCAGCAGCCGGCGGAAACCGTCGGCGCCGATGGCCAGCGCAATCGGCAGTCCGATGGCCGACCACAGCGAATAGCGCCCGCCCACCCAGTCCCAGAAACCGAAGGTGGTGTCGATGCCGAATTGCTTCGCAGCCTCGACGTTGGTGGTGAGCGCGGCAAAGTGGCCGGCAATGTCGGTGCCGCCCGACTGCTCGTACCAGCGCCTGGCCGAAAGCGCGTTGGCCATGGTCTCGGCCGTGGTGAAGGTCTTGGACGCAATGAGGAACAGCGTGTGCTCGGGCGCCAGGCCCTGCAGCACGCCGGCCAGCTCGTGGCCGTCGACGTTGGAGACGAAGTGAAAGCGCTTGCCGGGCGCGGCGAACTCGGCCAGCGCCAGCACCGCCATCTGCGGCCCGAGGTCGGAGCCGCCGATGCCGATGTTGACCACGTCGGTGATCGTGTGGTCGGCGCGCACCTTCTCGGCATAGGCCAGCATCGCATCGAGCGTTTCGTGCACCTCGCGCAGCTTGTCGGCCGTCTTGCCCACCTTGGCATCGGCGGGGGCGCGCAGCAGCGTGTGCAGCACGGCGCGGTCCTCGGTGTTGTTGATGTGCTCGCCCGCGAACATCGCGTCGCGGTGCGCCTCGAGGCCGCACTCGCGGGCCAGCGCGAAGAGCAGTTCTTCCGTGCGCGCATCGATCAGGTTCTTCGACAGGTCGGCAAACAGGTACGGCGCCTCCTGGCTGAAGCGTTCGAAACGGCCGGCGTCGTCGACGAAGGCATGGCGCACGTCGAACTGGCGGCCCGCGGTCTCGAAGGCAGCCTGCAGTTGCGCCCAGGCGGGCGCGCGGTCGCAGCGTTGGGTCATGGCCATGCTTACTTGCCGCTTTCCTGCATGAGTTTCTCGAGCTTGACGGCGTCGGCCGCGAAGGCGCGGATGCCCTCGGCCAGCTTCTCGGTGGCCATGGCGTCTTCGTTGAGCGCGAAGCGGAAGCCGGCCTCGTCGTAGCTGACCTTGGCGACATCGCCGCCGGTTGCCGCCTTGGCATCGAGCGCATGCGCCAGCGGCTCGTTGCTCGCGGCCAGCTCGGCCAGCAGCTCGGGGCTGATGGTGAGCAGGTCGCAGCCGGCCAGGGCCCGGATCTGTCCCACATTGCGGAAGCTCGCGCCCATCACCTCGGTCTTGATGCCGTGCTGCTTGTAGTACTCGAAGATCTGGCGCACCGACTTGACGCCGGGGTCGTTCGCGCCCGCGTTGGCGGCCTCGTTCCACTGGGCGCCGGCCGACTTCTTGTACCAGTCGTAGATGCGGCCCACGAAGGGCGAGATGAGCTGCACGCCGGCGGCGCCGCAGGCCACCGCCTGCGCGAACGAGAACAGCAGCGTGAGGTTGGTGCGGATGCCCTTTTGCTCCAGCGTGCGCGCCGCCTCGATGCCCTCCCAGGTGGAGGCCACCTTGATCAGCAGGCGCTTCTCGGTGTCGATGCCCTCGGCCTTGTAGAGCGCCACGATGCGCTCGCCGCGCGCCACGGTGGCGGCCGTGTCGAACGAAAGGCGCGCATCGACTTCGGTCGACACGCGGCCCGGAATGATCGAGAGGATTTCAGTGCCGAAGCGCACCAGCAGCCGGTCGATGACCTCGTCGAGCGGCTTGCCCGCGTGCTTGCTCACGGCTTCGTCGAGCAGCGGCCGGTACTCGGGCTTCTGCACCGCCTTCAGGATCAGCGACGGATTGGTGGTCGCGTCCTGCGGCCTGGAGATGGCAAGTTGCTTGAAGTCGCCGGTATCGGCGACCACGGTGGTCCATTGGCGGAGAGCATCGAGTTGATTCATGGAGAAAGATTATCCAGTGCGGGTGATGACAAGTCCTGCACGCTGTTGCGCCGGGGCCGATGTTTTCATGCGCACCGTAGCACGGGTTTTCACCGCCCTGGATCAGCCTGCCGCCGACAGGGTTGTAAGGGCCGGGCCGGCCGCGCTGCCCTACAGCGGCTGTGGTCCGCCGCTGACGGCGCGCCGCCCCGGCCCGGGACTAGGCTGGCCGTTTCCGATCGATGCTTCCGACCACCACAGGAGTGCCACGCCCATGCCCCTTCGCCATCGCTCCGCCGCGGCTGCCGCCGCCAGCCGCACGCCATTCGATGACCGCCGCACCAGCCACGCCATCGGCACCCTGGCCACGGCCTTCGTGGTGGGCGGTGTCGCCACCTGGATTGCCATGGGCGCGGGGCGCACTGCACGTACGCAGCTGCCGGGCCCGCCCGATGGCGCACCGCTCATGCGCGCGCCGCTGCAGGTGGTGGCGCCGGTCGACCTGCAGCGCTACGCCGGCATCTGGCACGAGCAGGCCCGCCTGCCCAACCGCTTCCAGAAGCAGTGCGCCGGCCCCGTGAGCGCCGAGTACACGCTCCAGCCCGATGGCACCATGCAGGTGCTCAACCGCTGCGTGCGGCCCGACGGCAATTTCGACGAGGCGGTGGGAACGGCCCGGGCGGTGCCGGTGGCGGGCCAGCCCGGCGCGGGCCGGCTCGAGGTGCGCTTTGCGCCTTCGTGGCTGAGCTGGCTGCCGATGGTCTGGGGCGACTACTGGATCCTGAAGCTCGACCGCGACTACCAGGTGGCGCTGGTCGGCACGCCTGACCGCCAGTACCTCTGGGTGCTCTCGCGCGCGCCGCGCCTGGAGGACGACGCGCTGCAGGCCGAGCTGGACTACGCCGCCAGCCTGGGCTTCGACACCTCCAAGGTGGTGCTCACCGGCCGGTAGACCGGGCAGCCTGGACAGCCGGCAGATGGCGCGCCAGCTGCGCCGCCAGCGCCGAAGGGTGCGTGCAATGGATGGCCTGCCAGCCGAAGGCGCGCGCGGCCTCCACATTGGCGGCCGAATCGTCGATGAACACCGTCTGCGCGGGCTCGAGCGCATGGCGCACCGCCAGCAGCTCGTAGATTTCGCGATCCGGCTTGATGAACTTCACGTCGCCTGAAAACACCCCGCCGTCGAAGCGCCGCATGAAGCCGTGCCGGCGCTCGACCGCGCGCGCATAGGGCGCCGGCATGTTCGAGAGGTAGTACAGGCGCAGCGCTTCGCCGGCCTCGCGCCGCGCGAACAGCCCTTCGAGCAGTTCCACGGTGGCGGCAATGGGCTCCAGGCGCTCCCCGAGCGTGCCGAGCATGGCGTCCAGCCGGGCCGCCGGCAGCGACAGCCGCCGTGCCATGCGCGCGATGGCCTCGTCCAGCGAGCGCATGCCGCAGTCGAAGCTCATCCAGTCGTCATGGTGGAAAAGCGCCCGGCCCAGCGCCGCCGCGGCCGCTTCGGTGGGGGCATGCTCGGGAAGATGGGTCTGCACCAGCCGGGTGGGCTCCCATGCCAGCAGCACGGCGCCAAGATCGAAAACCACGTTCATGGCGCCATTGTTTCACGCGGCGGGCACCACGCTCACGCCATGCGCCGCCAGCGACAGCGTGGCCTCGGCGCCCGCGGCCAGGGGACTCGACAGATCGGTCGACACCACGAAGACCGGCCCCAGCGGCGTGTCGAAGCCGTATTCGTAGAAGCTGCCGAGGTAGGCCGCCTTGCGCAGCGTGGCGGGCAGGCCCGCGGCCGTGCCGGCGGCGCCGATCTGCCACGCCTCAGGCCGCACCGCCACCTTCACCGCGCCGGGCGCCACCGCATGGCGCGGCTGCAGCCGCAGCGGGCCGAGCGCGACGCTGCCGTCGGCCTGCGCCGTGGCCGGGAACACCATCGCCTCGCCCATGAAACCGGCGACGAACTCGCTCTCGGGCCGGGCATAGAGTTGCTCGGGCGTGCCGCGCTGGGCAATCACGCCGTGGTCCATCACGATGATCTGGTCGCTCACGGCCAGGGCCTCGCTCTGGTCGTGCGTGACGTAGGCCACCGTGAGCTTCAGGCGCTGCTGCAGCGCGCGGATCTCCTCGCGCATTTCGCGCCGCAGCCGGGCGTCGAGGTTGGACAGCGGCTCGTCGAACAGCAGCACCGCGGGCTCCAGCACCAGCGCGCGCGCCAGGGCCACGCGCTGCTGCTGGCCGCCCGAGAGTTCACTCGGCAGCCGCTCGTCGAAGCCGACCAGCCCCACGCCCTTGAGCGCGCTGCGTGCCCGCGAGGCGGCCTCGTCCTTCTTCACGCCGCTCATGCGCAGGCCATAGCCCACGTTCTCGATCACGTTCATGTGCGGGAACAGCGCGTAGCTCTGGAACATCATGCTCACGTTGCGCTCGGCCGGGCCCAGCGTGGTCACGTCGCGCCCGCCCATGAAGATCGAGCCGGAGGTGGCCGATTCGAGCCCCGCGATCATGCGCAGCGTGGTCGTCTTGCCGCAGCCCGAGGGCCCGAGGATGGTGGTGAGCGTGCCGGCCGGCACCTCGAAGCTGATGCCCTTGACCGCCAGCGGCCCGTTCCTGTCGGTGCCGTAGCGCTTGGTGACGTTGCGCAATTCGATGCCGTTCATGGTGTCGCCAGGCTTTCCATTTTGTGATGTCCTTGATGCGGAGGCGCAGTGCCGCGCCGCCCCAGCCTGCGCTCGCCCACCACGAACTGCACCAGCGCAATCGCCAGCGACATCAGCACCATCAGCACCGTGCAGTAGGCCAGCGCAATGCCGTAGTCGCCGTTGCCCACGCGGCCGATGATGTAGGTGGTGGCCAGTTCGTTCTCGGCCGTGACCAGGAAGATCACCGCGCTTACCGTCGTCATGGCGCGCACGAAGCTGTAGACCAGCGCAGCCACCAGCGCGGGTTTCAGCAGCGGCAGCACCACCTTGAAGAGCGTCTGGGCGGTGGAGGCGCGCAGCATCAGGGAGGCTTCGTCGAGCGACCGGTCCAGCTGCTTGAAGGCCGCCGTGCCGGCCCGCACGCCCACCGGCAGGTTCCGGAACATGAAGCACAGCACGATGATGAGCCCGGTGCCCGTGAGCTCGAACGGCGGCACGTTGAAGGCCAGGATGTAGCTCACGCCGAGCACCGTGCCCGGAATGGCAAAGGCCAGCAGCGCGCCAAACTCGAAGACGCCCTGCCCCTTGAACTCGTTGCGCGCGAGCAGCCAGGCAATCAGCAGGCCCAGCGCGGCCGTGATGGGCGCGGAGATGCCCGCGAGCTTGAGCGTGGTGAGCAGCGAATTCCACGCGGTGCCGGCCCACACCAGGCCGAACTGGCCCCATTCGAGCGCGAACGCGTTCTTGAAGTGGTCGAGCGTGAAGCTGTAGTCGCGGCCCCAGGTCTGCACGAAGCCGCCCGCAAAGGCGAACAGGTAGACCACCGCGGTGAACGCGATCCACGGCAGCGCGATGCACTGGATGGTGCGCCGCACGCCGTCCGGCAGCGCCATCGCAATGCCCGCGTCGCCCTTGCCGCTCACGGTGGTGTAGTTCTGCCGGCCGAGCACGCCGCGCTGCAGCGCGAACACGCCGAGCGCAAAGACCGTGAGCACCCACGCCAGTGAGGCCGCGCGTCCCTGGTCGTACTGCGCACCGACAATGGCAAAGAAGATGTCCGTCGACAACACCGAGAACTGCCCGCCCACCACCACCGGGTTGCCGAAGTCCGCAATGCTCTCGATGAAGCCGACCAGGAAGGCATTGGCCAGGCCGGGCTTCAAAAGCGGCAGCGTGATGGTGAAGAAGGTGCGGCGGCGGTCGGCGCGCAGCATCTGCGCCGCCTCTTCCAGGCTGGGCGCAATGCCCTGCACCACCCCGCGCATGATCATGAAGGCGATGGGCGTGAAGGCGAACAGCTGCGCCACCAGCACGCCCGGCATGCCGTAGAACCAGCGCGTCGGCTCGATGCCGAATGCGCCCTCGAGCAGCTGGTTGACGATGCCCGCGCGGCCGAACAGCAGGATCAGCCCGAGCCCCACCACGAAGGGCGGCGTGATGATCGGCAGCAGCGCGAGCACCCGCAGCGCGCCCTGGCCGCGCTTGCTGCCGCGCTCGGCCATCAAGGCCATCAGGGTGCCGAGGAAGGTGGTGCCGGCGGCCGTCAGCAGCGCCAGCACGAGCGTGTTCCAGGCCACGCCGCAGCGCACCCCGCCCGCCAGGCAGCCCACGCCCCAGATTCGTTCGGCGAACACGCGTGCGGCAAAGGCCGTGATCGACCAGCGGCCGTCTTCGTCGAGGAAGGCCCCCGCAAGCGCCTTGCTCACCGGGTAGGCGATGAACAGCGCCATCAGCACCCCGCAGCCGACGACCGCGGCCGCCACGAACAGGTCGCCCTTGAAAAGCCCGAGCCGCGCAACGCCGAAGGCCGCCAGCATCGTGAGCGCCGCGAGCGCCACGGCGCCGCCCGCGCCGATGCCGAACTGGTTGATCGCAAGTTCGCCGAACTGCGTGTTGAGCGCTTCGAAGCTCCAGCCGCGGGCACCGATGGCGAAGCCGGCAATGGCCAGGCCCACGGCACCGATGGCGCCGCCCGCCAGCAGCCAGCGCCCCTGTGCGCGACCGGCCGGCCGCCAGGCGCCGACGGCGCACATCGCCAGGCCGGCGAGCCCGATGAAGAGCCAGCTGCGCCCCTGCGTGAGCGCCTGCATCAGGCCGTTGGCGCCCTCGGCCCGGCCGAAGACCTGCGGAACGGCTTCGTACCAGGTGGCGTCCTGGATCGCATACCAGGGCAGCAGCAGGTAGGCCGCAAAACCCAGCGCCACCCAGGCCCGGATCCAGCGCTGCGCCCGCCGGGCGGCGGCCACCGACGCCGGATTGGCCGGCGCGCCGCCGATGGAAGGGGCTTGCACCTAGCGCGGCAGCGAATTGACGTCTTTTTCCCAGCGCGCGATCAGGCGCCGGCGCTCGGCGCTGGCACCGTACTTCGCATAGTCGTAGTTGATGAACCTGATCTTCTTGAAGTCGGGGATGCGCGGGTCGAGCTTGGCATTCGCGTTGCTCGGCAGCTGGAACTGCTTGTTGGCGGCACCGAGTTCCTGCGCGCCGGGCGTGAGCGCCCATTCATAGAACTTCTTCGCGGCCTCGAGGTTGCGCGCACCCTTGATGATGCTCATGGAGCCGATCTCGGCGCCGGTGCCGTCGCTGGGCGTGATGGTCTCGACCGGGAAGCCCTGCATCTTCTCGCCCGGGCCGTCGTGCACGAAGCTGATCGACACGGCCGTCTCGCCGCGCGCCACCGCCTTGATCGGGCCCGTGCCCGAGCGGGTGTACTGGCCCACGTTACGGTGCAGCGCTTTCAGGTAGTCGAAGGCCTTGTCCTCGCCCATCAGCTGCACCAGCGTGGCGATCATGGTGTAGGCCGTGCCGCTCGATGCGGGGTTGGCCACCTGGATATCGCCCTTGTATTCGGGCTTGAGCAGGTCGGCCCAGGTCCTGGGCACCGGCAGCTTCTTCTTGGCGAGCAGCTCGGGGTTGTAGCCGAAGCCCAGCGGGCCGGAGTAGATGCCCACGGTCCTGTAGCCCGACTGCCTGGCCTGCTGCTGGGCCCAGGGGTGCAGCTGCGCCAGCGTGGGCGACTTGTATTCGAGCGTCAGGCCCTGCTCGGCCGCCTGCAGGTGCGGGTCGCCGGTGCCGCCGAACCAGATGTCGGTCTTGGGGTTGTCCTTCTCGGCGATGAGCTGGGCCAGCGCCTCGCCCGAGCCCTTGAGCGACATGTTGATGCGGGTACCCGTGGTGCGCGCATACACGGTGGCGATCACGTTGCACCATTCGGCCTGGACCGAGCAGATCACGTTGACCGTGCCCTGCGCCGACGCGGCGGCCGACAAACCCACCAAGGCCGCTGCAGTAAAAAGCTTCTTCATGTGAAAACCTCGC
The DNA here is from genome assembly GCF_041154435.1 of Variovorax sp. V116. Taxonomy (NCBI): domain Bacteria; kingdom Pseudomonadati; phylum Pseudomonadota; class Betaproteobacteria; order Burkholderiales; family Comamonadaceae; genus Variovorax; species Variovorax sp. V116. The sequence continues at coordinate 1,224,762 of NZ_AP028661.1, read as the reverse complement.
CTCCAAAACAAAAATAGGCCTCCCGGCCGGGGTTGAGCGTAGCTTTCGTACAGGTTTCATGAATTGGTACAAGTACCATTCGGTTGAACCGGAGAGCCCACTCGGCACCAAGACAAAAGGAAATTCGACTCATGAGCTTCGATCTCGTTCTGTTCGGCGGCACTGGCGATCTCGCATGGCGCAAGCTGATGCCCGCGCTGTTCCAGGCCTTCAGGCATGGCAGCCTCCCGAAAGACGGACGCATCGTCGGCGTGGCCCGCGACGACCTCTCGGACGACCAGTACCGCGAACTGATCCAGTCGCGCTTCAATGCCGTCGAAGGCGCCAAGCGCCCTTCGGCCGAGGAGTTCGAGAAGTTCGCCTCGCTGCTGCACTACCTGCGCATGGACCTGTCCAAGCCGGCCGACTACGCACGCCTTTCCGACCTGCTCAAGCAGCGCAATGCCGACACGGTGGTGATGTACGTGGCCACGGCGCCCGCGCTCTTCACGCAGGTGGTCGAGCAGATCGCCGCGGCCGGCCTGAACGGCCCGTCGACCCGCGTGGTGCTCGAGAAGCCGCTGGGCCACGACCTGGCATCCAACCGCGCGATCAATGCCGCGGTGTGCAAGGTGCTCGACGAGAAGCAGGTCTTCCGCATCGACCACTACCTGGGCAAGCCCTCGGTGCAGAACCTGTTCGCCATGCGCTTCGGCAATGCACTGTTCGAGCCCATCTGGCGCCGCGAGCACATTGCCAACATCCAGATCACCATCGCCGAGGACCTGGGCGTCGAAAAGCGCGGCGCCTTCTACGACCAGACCGGCGCGCTGCGCGACATGGTGCAGAACCATGCGCTGCAACTGGTCTGCGCGATCGGCATGGAGCCGCCGATCAACTCGCATGCCGACGCCATCCGCGACGAGAAGCTCAAGGTGCTGCGCGCGCTCAAGCCCTGGACGCCCGAGACGCTGGGGCTGCACGCGATTCGCGGCCAGTACACCGCCGGCACGGCGTATGGCGAACGCGTGCCGGGCTACCGGGACGAGCCCGGCGTCGACCCCGAAAGCCGCACCGAGACCTTCGTGGCGCTGCGCACGGAAATCGCCAACTGGCGCTGGGCCGGCGTGCCGCTGTACATCCGCACCGGCAAGCGGCTGGCCTCGCGCGACGCGCGCATCGAGGTCAACTTCAGGCCCACGCCGCATGCGATCTACCGCGCACCGGCCGGCGCCGTCAACAAGCTGGTGATCAACCTCCAGCCCCGCGACGGCCTGGAGCTGCACATGCTCGCGCAGGCCCAGGACAACCGCCAGCGCAGCAACGGCCACCACAGCGCCGCGCAGCTCGCGCCGGTGCAGCTGGACCTCGACTTCGACAAGCGCTTCGGCGCCGAGCGCGTGGGCGCCTACGAACGGCTGCTGCTCGACGTGATCGACGGCCGCCTGAACCTGTTCGTGCGCAGCGACGAGCAGGAAGAAGCTTGGCGCTGGGTCGAACCGCTGATCGACAGCTGGGCGTCCGACGGCGGGCCGCGCCCCTACGCCGCGGGCACCTGGGGGCCGAGCGCCTCGAGCGCGATGATTGCGCGCGACGGCTTCTCGTGGAGCGAGGAACAGTAGGCCGGCGCGCTCAGCCGAACTGGATGCAGCGCATGCTCAGCGTGCCCGACTGGAATCCCTCGTAGACCGTTTTCGCGCGCTCGCCCGTTCCCGCGGCGCCGAGCGCGTAGAGAAACGGAAAGTAGTGGTCCGGCGTGGCCACCGCGGTCGAGGCGCCCGCCAGCTTTTCATAGCCGACCAGCGCGCGGTCGTCCCGCCCCGCGAGCGCGGCCTTCACCGCATCGTCGAACGATTGCGCCCAGGGCCGGCTCGCCACGGGCCCGTCGGGCGTGCCGCGGTCGGTGGCCCGCAGGTTGTGCACCACGTTGCCGCTTCCCATCACGAGCACGCCCATGCTCCGCAGCGCCGCCAGGTCGCGGCCGACCGCGTAGTGGAAGGCGGCCGGCTGGTCGTAGTCGATGCTGAGCTGGAAGACCGGGATGTCGGCCTTCGGATAGAGGTGCTTCAGCACCGTCCACGTTCCGTGGTCCAGGCCCCACTGCTGGGTGCCGACCACCGCGGCCTGCTTCACCGCGCCGATGGCTTCGCGCGCGAGCGCGGGATGGCCCGGCGCCGGGTACTCGATGTCGAACAGCGCCTGCGGAAAACCGCCGAAGTCGTGGATCGTCTTCGGCCGCTCCTGCATTCCGACGCCGATGGCGCCGCGGCTCAGCCAGTGGGCCGAAACGCTCAGGATGGCCGAGGGCCGCGGCAGCTCCCCGCCCCAGGCGGCCAGCCGGCGCGTGAAGGCGTTGTCGGCCAGCGCATTCATCGGCGAGCCGTGGCCGATGAAGATGACCGGCATCCGCTGCGACGCGGCCGCGCCCGCGGCGTGCGACAGCGAACAAAGCGTAGCCAGCGTCGAGGTCGCCGCCAGCGCCGAACCCATGAGAAAGCCGCGGCGGCCCGGCGCCGACGGGATCGCCGGGCTGCCGCCGGTGCCTGGGTTCTTCTTCATGGTCATGGCCGCACTCTGCGCCGCCTTGGCGCGCATGTCGGTGCGTTTACGCACGCTTCCAGCTAGATGCGGCCTTCTTCGGCCGCGTGGCAGGCCACCTGCACGCCCCGGATGTTCAGCAGCTTCGGCCGCTCGGCCGAGCAGCGCGCATTCGCATGCGGGCAGCGCGGATGGAACGCGCAGCCGGTCGGCGGGTTCAGCGGGTTCGGCACCTCGCCCTGCACCGGCGTGCGCGCGCGGCCGGTGTGCTTCATCTGCGGAATCGCGTCGAGCAGCATGCGCGTGTAGGGGTGCTGCGGTTCGGCGAAGAGCTTCTGCTTGTCCGCCACCTCGACCAGCCGACCCAGGTACATCACGCCGACCTGGTCGGCCACGTGCCGCACCACCGCCAGGTTGTGCGAGATGAAGAGGTAGGTCAGGCCCTGCTGGCGCTGCAGGTCCTTCATGATGTTGAGCACCTGCGCCTGCACGCTGACGTCGAGCGCCGAGGTGGGCTCGTCGCACACCAGGAACTCGGGCTCGGTGGCGAGCGCGCGTGCAATGGAAATGCGCTGGCGCTGGCCGCCCGAGAACTGGTGCGGGTACTTGCTCATGTCCAGCGGCGAGAGGCCGACCGACTTGAGCAGTTCGCCCACGCGCTCGCGCAGCTCGGCCTTGCCGCGGAGGATGCCGTGCTCGCGCAGCGGCTCGCCGACGATGTCTTCGACGATCCAGCGCGGGTTCAGGCTCGCGTACGGGTCCTGGAAGATCATCTGGATGCGCCGGCGCAGCTTGCGGCCTTCGGGGGTCTTGAACGCGGCATGCGCGTCCTGCCCGTCGAACTGCAGGCCGCCGCGCGTGGGGGCGTAAAGGCCGACCAAGAGGCGCGCCACGGTGCTCTTGCCGCAGCCCGATTCGCCCACCAGCGCCAGCGTCTTGCCACGCTCGATCGAAAAGCTCACGCCGTCCACCGCATGCAGCAGCACGCGCGGCTTGCGTTCGAGCACGCGGTTGAGCCATGGCGGCGAGACGTCGAAGGTGCGCGCGAGGTCGTGCGCCACCACCAGCGGTGCGGTGCTCATCGGCTCACCTCCGCAAGCGGTGCGGCCGCATCGGGCACGGCGCGCTCGCCGGCCAGCTGCGCATCGTGGTGCCGGGCCGCCAGCTCGGCCTGGCCCCTGTGCGGATCGGTGGCATCGTGCAGCCAGCATGCGGCGCGCGTGGCGCCGGCGTGCATGAGCTCGGGCCGCTCCGTGAGGCAGCGCGCAAAGGTGCGCGGACAGCGCGGGTTGTAGGCGCAGCCCTCGGGAATGGCATTGAGCCGCGGCATCGCGCCGTCGATCTGGTTGAGCCGTTCGCGGTCGCTCGCCATGTCGGGAATCGAGGCCATCAGGCCCGAGGTGTAGGGATGCGCCGGCTGGTGGATCACTTCATGCACCGGGCCGATCTCCGCGATGCGGCCCGCGTACATCACGGCCACGCGGTCGCAGGTTTCGGCGATCACGCCCATGTCGTGCGTGATCAGCATCACGGCGGCGCCGCGGTCCTTGCAGATGCGCTTGAGCAGCTGGATGATCTGCGCCTGGATCGACACGTCGAGCGCCGTGGTCGGCTCGTCGGCCACGATGAGCTTGGGCTCGGCCGCCAGCGCCAGGGCAATCACCACGCGCTGGCGCATGCCGCCCGAGAACTGGTGCGGGAAATGGTCGATGCGCTGCTCGGCGGCCGGAATGCCGGTGTCCTGCAGCAGGCCGATGGCGCGGCGGCGCGCCTCGGCCTCGGTCACCGGCAGGTGGGCGCGGATGGTTTCCACCAGCTGCCGGCCGACGGTGTAGAGCGGGTTCAGCGAAGTCAGCGGGTCCTGGAAGATCGCACCGATCTTGCGCCCGCGGATGGGCCGCATCGCATCGAAGCCGAGGTTGTCGATGCGCTGGCCTTCGAGCAGGATTTCCCCGCTGGCCACGCGGCCCGGCGGCTCGAGCAGCCCGATGATGGCCGCGCCCGTGAGCGACTTGCCGGCGCCCGACTCGCCCACCACGCCCAGGATTTCGCCGGGCGCGATGTCGAATGAAATTCCGTCGAGCGCGCGCAGCGTGCCGCGCCGGTGCGGGAACTCGACCACAAGGTTCTTGACCTGGAGCAGCGTCATGGCGGCGTTGTCCTTTTTTTTATCTCAGCGCAGGCGCGGGTTCAGCGCGTCGCGCAGCCAGTCGCCCAGCAGGTTCACGCTGAGCGCAATCAGCACCAGCATCAGGCCCGGGAACACGGTGATCCACCACTCGCCCGAGAACAGGTACTGGTTGCCGATGCTGATCAGCGTGCCCAGCGAAGGAGAAGTCGGCGGCACGCCGACGCCGAGGAACGACAAGGTCGCCTCGGTGATGATCGCAGTGGCGACCTGGATGGTGGCCAGCACCATCACCGGCCCCATCACGTTGGGCAGCACGTGGCGCAGCATGATGCGCAGCGGCGCCACGCCGGTCACGCGCGCGGCCTGCACGTATTCCTTGTTGCGCTCCACCAGCGTGGAGCCGCGCACCGTGCGCGCGTACTGCACCCAGCCGGTCAGCGATATGGAAATGATGAGCACGCCGAAGGCCAGCGACTCATGTGCATTGGGAAACAGCGCGCGGCCGACGCCCGCAATCAGCAGCGCCACGAGGATCGGCGGAAACGACAGCATCACGTCGCACAGGCGCATGAGGAACGAATCGAGCCAGCCGCCGAGGAAGCCGGCCAGGAGGCCGAGCACCACGCCCACGGTGATCGACAGCGCCACCGACACCACGCCGACGATCAGCGAGATGCGTGCGCCGTAGATCACGGCCGAGAGGATGTCGCGGCCCTGGTCGTCGGTGCCCAGCAGGTACTTGGAAGAGCCTTCGGCGCTCCATGCGGGCGGCAGGCGCGCATCGCCGAGCTCGAGCGTCGCCAGGTCGAAGGGGTTGTGCGGCGAGACCCATCCGGCAAAGACCGCGCAGAACACGCAGGCCAGTGCAATGAGCGCCGCCGCCATGGCCACGGGCGAAGTGCGAAAGCTGTAGCCGACGTCGCTGTCGAGCCAGCGGGCGAATGTTTTTTTCATCGTGAGGCAAAAAGGATGGGCCCGCAAGAAGCGGGCCCAGGATCGAGCCGCTCAGGCCGCCCGCCGGCGGGCGGCCCGCAGAATTACGGCTTGATGCTCATCCACTTGAAGGGCATGTAGTTGTCGGCCATCTGCGTGAGCGCCACCTTCTTGCTCACGCCCCAGGCCAGCGTCTGCTGGTGCAGCGGCAGGTGGCCGACGTCGGCGGTGTGCAGGTCGAAGGCTTCCTTGATCATCGCGTCGCGCTTGGGCTTGTCGGTTTCCGACTGGATCTTCTTGGTCAGCTCGTCGACCTTGGGATTGCAGTAGGCGCCCAGGTTGAACTGGCCGGCGCCGGTCTTGTCGTCGGGGCAGGCCATCAGTGCCGTGAGCGCGTTGTGCGAGTCGTAGGTGGTGGGCGTCCAGCCCAGCATGTAGAAGCTGGTGTCGCGGCGCAGCACCTTCGGGAAGTAGGTGCCCTTGGTCTCGGCCGCGAGGTTGATCTTGACGCCGATCTTCGCCAGGTTGGAGGCCACGCTCTGGCAGATCTGGCCGTCGTTCACGTAGCGGTCGTTCGGGCAGTTCATCGTCACTTCGAAGCCGTTCGGGTAGCCGGCTTCGGCCAGCAGCTTCTTGGCGGCCTCGACGTCGTAGGGCAGGCGCTTGTCCTGCGCTTCGTTCCAGCCGTTGATGCCGGGGCCGACCATCAGCGCGGTGGGGCGCGAGGCGCCGCGCATCACCGTGCGCTGGATGCCGGCGATGTCGATGGCCTGGTAGAAGGCCTGGCGCACGCGCTTGTCCTTGAACGGGTTCTTGCCCTTGACGCTGGAGTACAGCAGCTCGTCGCGCTTCTGGTCCATGCCCAGGAAGATGGTGCGCAGCTCGGGGCCGGAGATGACGCGTGCCGTCGGGCTGGCGTTGACGCGCGCGATGTCCTGCACGGGCACCGGCTCCATGACGTCGACCTCGCCTGAGATCAGCGCGGCGACGCGCGTGGCCGGGTTGGCGATCGGCGTGAAGATGATCTCCTGCGCGTTGCCTTCGATCTTGCCCCAGTAGGTCGGGTTGCGCGTGAAGACGGTGCGCACGTTCGGCTGGCGCTCGCGCACGCGGAACGGGCCGGTGCCGTTGGCCTTGAACGAGGCGGTGTTCTCGATGCCCTTGCGCCGGTCGACCGGCGTGACGGCCTTGTTCTCCTCGCACCACTTCTTGCTCATGATCATGAGCTGCGTGATGACGTCGGGAAGAATGGGGAACGGACCCTTGGTTTCGATCTCGATGGTGTGCGCGTCGACCTTGCGCACTTCCTTGATGTCGGTGGTGTTGGACTTCATGTCCGAGCCGTCGCCCGAGGCGCGCGCGAAGCTGAAGAGCACGTCGTCGGCCGTGAAGGGCGTGCCGTCGTGGAACTGGACGTTCTTGCGCAGTTCGAAGCGCCACACGGTGGGCGAGGTCTGTTTCCAGCTGGTCGCCAGCAGCGGCGCAACGCTCAGGTCCTTGTTGCGCCCGACCAGCGTTTCATAGACGTTGGCGGTGGTGCTCAGCTGCAGCGACTCATTGAGCGAGTGCGGATCGAGCGACAGCGCGTCCCCCTGGTTCGCCACGCGGATGGTCTGCGCGCCGGCCACCAGGCTGGCGGTGCCCAGCACGCACAAAACTGCGACCGCGGCCGCCTTCTTCTGAAAACTCATGGAAACACTCCTCGGGTTGGAATCTGAAGTACATCAAGGCGTCGCGGTAGCGGCGTCTTTCACGGGCTGCTGGCTGCGGGTGGCAGCCAGCGGCATGCCCTGCTCGATCAGCCCCGCATGCAATGCGGCGCCGAGCGGCAGGATCTCGTCGTTGAAGTCGTAGCGGCTGTTGTGCAGGAAGGCGCCGCATTTGGCGTCCTGGCCGATGCGCAGGTAGGCACCGGCCTTTTTCTGCAGCATGAAGGAGAAGTCCTCGGCGCCCATGCTGGGCTCCATGCTGCGCTCGACGTTGGAAGCGCCCACCAGCGACTCGGCCACGTCGGCCGCGAACATGGCCTCGGGCGCGGTGTTGATGGTGGCCGGGTAGATGCGCTCGTACCTGATGGTGGCGGTGGCGCCGAAGCCCGCGGCCACGGCCGTGCAGAGCTCGGTCAGGCGCTGCTCGACCTGCGCCTGCACGCGCGCGCTGAAGGTGCGCACGGTGCCCACCAGCGTGGCCTCGCCCGGGATCACGCTCATCGCGCCCAGGTCGCCCGCCTGCACCGCGCAGATGCTGACCACCGCCGCATCGATCGGCCGCACGCTGCGCGACACGATGGTCTGCGCGGCCGTGATGATGTGCGCGGCGACCACCACGGGGTCGATGGTCTGGTAGGCGTGGGCGCCGTGACCGCCCTTGCCCTTGATCTCGATCGTGACGCGGTCGGCCGCGGCCATCATGGCGCCGCGGTTGATACCCACCGTGCCCGCGGGCATGGCGGGCCAGTTGTGCATGGCATAGACCGCGTCGACCGGAAAGCGGTCGAACAGGCCGTCCTCGATCATCACGCGCGCGCCGGCAAAGCCTTCTTCGCCGGGCTGGAAGATCAGCACCGCGGTGCCGTCGAAGCTGCGGGTCTCGGCCAGGTAGCGCGCCGCGCCGACCAGCATGGCCGTGTGGCCGTCGTGCCCGCAGCCGTGCATCAGGCCGTCGTTGGCGGAGCGCCAGCCGAAGTCGTTGTCCTCGCGCATGGGCAGCGCATCCATGTCGGCGCGCAGGCCGATCATCCGGCCGCTCGCGGTGGAGCGGCCGCGGATGACGCCCACCACGCCGGTCTTGCCGATGCCCTCGTGGATCTCGTCCACGCCGCAGGCACGCAGGGCTTCCCGCACGCGGCCGGCCGTGTAGACCTCTTCGAAGCCGAGCTCGGGGTGGGCGTGCAGGTCGCGGCGAAAGGCCGTGATCTCCGGATAGAAGCTCGCGATGTGCGCAAACGCCCTGCCCGAGGCCTGCAGTCGCGGTGCTGCAGCTGCTGCGACAACCGTCATTTCAATGTCCTCCCGCCTTGCCCACGCGCAGCCGCGGATCGACCACGAAGTACAGCAGGTCGACCACCAGGTTGATCACCACGAAGATCAAGGCAATGAGGCACAGGTAGGCCGCCATCACCGGCACGTCGGCAAAGGTCACGGCCTGGATGAACAGGAGCCCCATGCCGGGCCACTGGAACACCGACTCGGTGATGATGGCAAAGGCGATGAGGCCGCCGAGCTGCAGGCCCGTGATGGTCATCACCGGCACCAGCGTGTTCTTGAGCGCATGGCCGAAATGAATGGCGCGGTTCGTGAGGCCCCGGGCGCGCGCAAACTTGATGTAGTCGGTGCGCAGGACCTCGAGCATCTCGGCACGCACCAGCCGCATGATCAGGGTCAGCTGGAAGATCGCGAGCGTGACCGCCGGCAGGATGATGTGATGCCATCCGTCGGCCCGGAACAGGCCGCTGCTCCACCAGCCGAACTGCACGGTCTCGCCGCGCCCGAAGCTCGGGAACCAGCCCAGCATCACCGCAAACACCAGGATCAGCAGGATGCCGATCAGGAAGGTGGGCAGGGACACGCCGAGCAGCGACACGGTCATGAACACCTGGCTCAGGAAAGTGCCGCGGCGCAGCGCGGTGTACACGCCCATCGGAATGCCGATGAACAGCGCCAGCACGGCCGCCACCAGCGCGAGTTCGAGCGTGGCCGGAAAACGCTCGCCGATGAGGCGCGAGACCTTCGCGCCCTGGCGCAGGCTCAGGCCGAACTCGCCCTGGGCCGCGTTGACGAGAAAGTGCCAGAACTGCACGAAGAAGGGCTGGTCGAGCCCCAATGCGGCGCGCAGCTCGCGGATCTGCTCGGGCTTGGCATCCTGGCCCAGCAGAAAGACGACGGGGTCGCCCACATATTGGAAGAGAAGAAAGGCGATGAACGCGACCGCGATCATGACGATCACGGCCTGGATCAGGCGGCGCAGGACGAAGGCAATCATTCAGCAAGCAGAGTGAACAGGCATGCTAGCAGTGCAAGGTGCGTGCCCGCACGGTGGTTCCCCGGGGGTGCACGCGGATGGTGCGCTTCGGATGCACCCATGCAACATCGGCGAAGCCCCCAATGAAAAAAGCCACTCGACTTTCGTCGAGTGGCTTTTGAGTCTTTCGATTCAAAGCTGGCTTAAGCCAGCCTCGAATTAGAAAGCGTGACGGATACCGAAGTCGTAGCCGGTCGAGGTCTTCGGGGTGAAGACGCCGTTGGCGATGAAAGCCGGGCCGCCGACGGTCAGGGCTGCACCGTTCTTGTTGCTCACGCGAGCGATCGTTGCGTACAGAGCCGTGCGCTTCGACAGGTTGTGCACGTAGCCCAGAGCCAGCTTGTTGGCCTTCGGATCTTCGACGGCAGGAGCGAACAACACTGCAGGAGCGTTGAAGTCATACTTGACGTGCGAGTACGAAGCGCGGATCAGGCCAGCACCGACCGGCACGGTCACGCCGAGCAGGTAGCCGGTGAGGTCCACGTCAGGACGGCCGCCGAGGAACGGTTCGACTTCGTAGTCGATCTTGTTCTTGGCCTTCGACAGTTCACCGAAGAGCTTCACGGGACCGAAGTCATACGAAGCGCCGAGGTTCAGCGTGTTGACCTTGGTGGTCGTGCCAACGTAGTAGTTGTCGCCCACGGTGCTGCTGCCGTAAGAAACCGCAACGTCCAGAGGACCGTTGGCGTAGCCGAAACGGCCACCAACGTAACGGCCTTGGCGCGAAGCGTTCAGCGTAGCCGGCGTAGCGGTGCCCGGGCTGTACTTGTTCTTCTCGCTGAAAGCGTACTGCACTTGGCCGTAGAAACCACCCAGGTTCGGCGGCAGGAAGTAGCCGATGCTGTTGCTGGCGCGAACGTAGTTGCTGCTGCCAACGTTGGTGAACGGAGCCGTTGCAGCTGCGGGGGTGCCGAAGGTGCCGAAGGCGTCGTTAGCGGTGTTGATCAGGTTGGAGCCAACGCCGTTGGTGCCGAACGGATCGAACACGGTGTCGTTCCAGAAGGTCGGGGTGTAGTCACGGCCGAGGCGGACTTCACCGAAACCACCCGACAGGCTCACGGTCGAGCGACGAGCGAAGGTAGCAATACCTTGCTGGCCGTCGTCGTTGGAGATCGGGGCTTCGAGCCAGAAGCTGGCAGCCAGGCCGCCACCGAGGTCTTCCGTACCACGGAAGCCGATACGGCTGGAGTTGTAGCCCGAGTTAGCCAGTGTACGACGGCTGACCTTGACGCTGCCTTGGTTCAGGTAGAACGGGTTCAGGAACGTGGCACCGTTCAGGTCACGCGAGGTGCTCGAATAGCCGCTGATCGACGCGTCGACCACGCCGAACAGCGTGACGGACGACTGAGCCGAGGCAACACCGGCAACAGCCAGGGCAGCCAGAGCAACTAGAGATTTTTTCATTGCAAGTTTCTCCAAGGTTAAACATAGGGCTCCGGTGCGAAGGCTCACCGTGACTGGCACTTTTGTGCTCCCACCGGACCCCGGGCCAACCTCCTTTTGGGAAGTTGATGCTATTGCACCAGAGCCGCTGCGGCAGGGCAAAACAAATCGCCCGAAATCTCCAGCGGCCCACGCGTTTCGTTGCAGTCCTGCAACAAAGGACTTTGGCGCGCTCACAAACCACCATATGAAATGAAGCAACTGTTTCGCGCTGCTCTTTCCGCATACGTTCAAATACGGGCATGACTTCCACGCTCGACCCCGTCCTGACTGCGGCTGATGCGGCATTGCGCACCCTTTTTGCCCGGCCCCATGCAACAAGGGCCGCGCCCGCGCCGGCCCAGGCGCCGGGCGAGATGACCGATTCGGAGCGGCGCGAGGCCGGGGCATTGATGCGGGTGAACCACGTGGGCGAGGTTTGCGCCCAGGCGCTCTACACCGCGCAGGCCGCGGTGGCGCGCGACCCGGTCCTGCGGGCCCGCCTGCTCGAAGCCTCGCACGAAGAAACCGATCACCTGGCCTGGACGCGCCAGCGGCTGGACGAACTCGGCGCCCGGCCTTCCGTGCTGAACCCGCTCTGGTATGCGGGCGCTTTCGGCCTAGGCCTGGTGGCGGGGCGCCTGGGGGACCCGCTGAGCCTCGGGTTCGTCGCAGAAACCGAACGCCAGGTGGAAGCCCACCTGGAGAGCCATCTCGGCCGCCTGCCGGCCGCCGACAGTGCCTCCAGGGCCGTGGTCGAGCAGATGAAGATCGACGAAGCGCAGCACGCCGCGCAAGCCATCGATGCCGGCGCGGCGGAACTGCCGGCCCCGGCCAAGGCCCTGATGCGGCTCGCCTCCCGCGTGATGACCACGGTGGCGCACCGGATCTGAGGCCTCGCGGACTCAGGTTTCGATCAGGTCGAAGCTGGTGGTGATCTCGGCGGTCTTCGCGAGCATGATGCTGGCCGAGCAGTAGGTTTCGTGGCTCAGGGCAATCGCACGCTCGACGGCGGCCGCAGGAATGCCCTTGCCCGCCACCGTGAAATGCATGTGGATCTTGGTGAAGACCTTGGGATCCTTTTCCGCGCGCTCGCTGGTCAGCTTGACGCTGCAGCGCTCGACGCGGTGGCGGCCCCGCTTCAGGATCAGCACCACGTCATAGGCAGTGCAGCCACCCGTGCCCGCAAGCACGGTTTCCATGGGCCGGGCCGCCAGGTTCTGGCCGCCGTTCTCGGGTTTGGCGGCATCGGGCGCGCCGTCCATCATCAGGACATGGCCGCTGCCGGTTTCGGCCACGAAACCCATGGCCGATCGCGTTCCGGCATCGCCGGTCCAACTTACTGTGCATTCCATCTGTTCAGATCCATTCAAGGATGTTCAGCAAAAAATCACGCCAACATCCGTTGGTGTGTGGGGAAATCGTCACTTGCTTGTTGCAACGCAACAAACAACCGATATACTTTATTTCATGGCGCACGAACCCGTGCGCACCGGTTGTCTCCTCCACCCTTCCAATTGGTGGATTTAGCCCCGAGCTGCAAGGCTCGGGGCTTTTTTCTTTGGGTCCCCGGCACTGCGGGGCCACTCTAGTTTTGGGGCCCGAAGGGCAGTTGCTCTGGCTGCCCTGGCTGTTGCCGGTGTTGCCTCGGCTCAGTCGTCCGTCACGCTGTTCGGTGTGGTCGACGCTTCGATCAGCGGCTATTCGAACAGCTCGCGCGACCTGAACAACGGCGTGACGTACAACGCCTTCGGCTTTCCGGTTGCCTACAACCCGTTCTATGTCAACAAAGGCAGCGTGCGGACCAGCAGCGTTGGCATGACCCACTCGGGCTACAACTCCAGCCGCCTGGGCTTCCGTGGCACTGAAGATCTCGGTGGCGGCCTGGCAGCCAGCTTCTGGCTCGAAGCGCCGGTTGCCAACGACGACGGCAGCCAAGGTGTTGCCACCTTCGCCCGTCGCTCGACCGTGAGCCTGTCGGGCGGTTTCGGTGAAATCCGCCTCGGCCGCGACCTGACGCCTTCGTTCCACAACAATTCCGTGTTCGATCCGTTCGGCACCAATGGCGTTGGCACCAACCTGATCCAGACGGCCACCAGCGCATTCGGCAACCCCACCCGCGCCAGCAACTCGGTCAGCTACTTCCTGCCGGCGAACCTCGGCGGTTTCTACGGCCAGCTGATGTACGGCTTCCACGAGAAGACCAAGTACAGCCCGGGCCTGGCTACGCCTCACGCGGCCGACAACTCGCGCACCGGCCGCTACATCGGCGGCCGCTTCGGCTACGCCAACGGTCCGCTCGACGTTGCAGCGGCTTACGGCAGCAACACCGTGGGCGACGACTACTACGCCGGCACGACCACCAAGGTCAACACCTTCAACCTCGGCGCTTCGTATGACTTCGGTCCTGCAAAGCTCTTCGGCGAACTGTCCCACGCCCGCGAAAAGACCGACATCGACGGCGACTTCTTCGCCCGCCCGGCTTCCGTGGCATCGAACAAGCTCAATGGTTGGCTGCTGGGCGTGACGGTTCCGGTCGGTGCCGGCCTGATCCGCGCGTCGTACTCGGCCGTGAAGTACAAGTCGGGCGACAACAACCCGTTCTTCAACGAACCGAATCCGAAGGCCAACAAGCTGGCACTGGGCTACGTGCACAACCTGTCGAAGCGCACGGCCCTGTACGCAACGGTTGCCCGCATCAGCAACAAGAACGGTGCAGACCTGAGGGTCAGCCCGGATTTCAGCCCGAAGTTCATCAGCAACGACATCTTCACCCCGAAGACCTCGACTGGCTACGACTTCGGCATCCGCCACGCCTTCTGATCGAAGCCTGATTCCCAATGCTGGCTTCAGCCAGTTCGGATCAATCCCGTATCAAGCCGCCCAGCGCAAGCCGGGCGGCTTTTTGGCTTTGCTCAATTCGGGCGGCCACGCCTGCTTTGCAGCAATCCCACATTCATTTCTCCGCTCAGAACCGAAGCGTAGAAACGTTCGACCATGTTGACGCTCGTGCGCGCATTGCGCGCCAAGGTCAGCATGTCGATGCCCTGCCCGTACAAGAGCCGCAAGGTGATGGCGGTATGGCGCAGGCAATAAAGAGTCCTCGACTGGCCCTGCGGCCCTTTCTGGAGCGACGTCGCTTCCAGCGCCCAGTGGAAAAGAAAGTTGAGCACGGCCAGCGCATGCTCGCGGTTCTTCAATTGCGGCATGAAGATGTAGTCGTCCGCGCCGCCAAAGCCCTGCTCGCGGCGATGCGCGAGCAGGCATTCATAAACCCGCACGGCCGGGCGCAGGCTCACGATGGGCTGGCTGTGCCGCTTGGTTTCGGGCAGGTTCATCCGCAGGTAGACGTGCTTGCCGCGCACGACGTCGATGTGCCTGTGCTTCATGAGCTTGATGTCGCTCGGACGCACGAAGGTGTTGACCATCCAGCGGATCAGCCATGGCAGCTCCTGCGGCATGACGAGCAGCTCGCGAGCGATCCAGAAGCGCTCGCCGGAGGCCAGCTGATCGAGCACCGGATGCGGCTGTCCGCGCAGCCGGCGCGCAGCCGCCACCACCGCCCGGTACTCCGCAACGCTGAAGCTCCCGCGCGGCTGGCTGCGCACCTTGACCTTCGGGAAGGCAGGTACATCGCGAAGCACGCCGATGCTCACACCGTGCATCAACACCTTTCGCAGCAGCACCAGGTACTGCGCGATCGTCGTGCTGGTGAAGCCCTGCGCTCCAAGGTGATCGATCAGGCGCTGCGCATCGGAAGTAGCGAATGCCTGCGCCGGCACAGCACCCAGCAAAGGAATGATGTGTGCGCGCAATCTGTTGCCCATCACCTGCCAGGTCGGCCGTCCTATTTCACCGCGCTGCACACGCGCCGCTTCTGCCTGCATCAACCCTTTGGAAAGGTCGCTGACAAAAAGGGTTAACAGATTTTGCTCATTTGTTAAATGACTGGCGGGCGCCTCGCTCGCGGGATAGCTGCGCGCAAAAAAACCCGAATCGTTCGCGGCCGGGGCTCTCTGGATGAGGTTTATGACATTTGTGTCCATGCCATATCCCGTACGCAATCCCGATGCCTCTTATCATCGTCATTTATCAATTGAAAACTCCCTTGGACAAAACCGTGCGCGACGTACCTGTGCCGGCACTGACGCCCGCCGACTATCTCAGAAAAATTTTGAACGCCCGCGTTTACGACGTGGCGGTCGAATCCGCGCTCGAGAAAGCCAATGCACTCAGCGAGCGGCTCGGCAATACCGTGCTGCTCAAGCGCGAAGACCAGCAGCCGGTGTTCAGCTTCAAGCTGCGCGGCGCCTACAACAAGATGGCGCACCTCTCGGCGGAGCAGCTCGCGAGTGGCGTCATCTGCGCATCGGCCGGCAATCACGCGCAGGGCGTGGCGCTGGGCGCGCGCAAGCTGGGCGCGCGCGCGGTGGTGGTCATGCCGGTGACCACGCCGCGGCTCAAGATCGATGCGGTGCGCGGCTTCGGCGGCGAGGTGGTGCTGCATGGCGACAGCTATTCCGATGCCTACCTGCATGCGCTCGAGCTGCAGGCGCAGCAGGGCCTGACCTTCGTGCACCCCTTCGACGATCCCGACGTGATCGCGGGCCAGGGCACCATCGCCATGGAAATCCTGCGCCAGCACCAGGGCCGGCTCGATGCGGTCTTCGTGGCGATCGGCGGCGGCGGGCTCATCTCGGGCGTGGCCAACTACATCAAGGCGGTGCGCCCGGAGATCAAGGTGATCGGCGTTCAGATGAACGACTCCGACGCCATGATGCAATCGGTGGCGGCGCGCCAGCGCGTGAGCCTGCCCGACGTGGGACTGTTTTCGGACGGCACTGCCGTCAAGCTGGTGGGCGAGGAGACCTTCCGCATCGCCAGCAACCTGGTCGACGAATACATCGCGGTCGACACCGATGCGGTCTGCGCGGCCATCAAGGACGTGTTCGTCGACACCCGCAGCATCGTGGAGCCGGCGGGCGCGCTGGCAGTGGCCGCCATCAAGCAGTACGTGGCCGGGCATGGCCGCCATGGCGAAACCTATGCGGCCATCCTGTGCGGCGCCAACATGAACTTCGACCGGCTGCGCTTCGTGGCCGAGCGCGCCGAAGTCGGCGAGGAGCGCGAGGCGCTGTTCGCGGTGACCATTCCCGAAGAGCGCGGCAGCTTCCGCCGCTTTTGCGAGCTGGTGGGCGAGATGCCGGCCAGCGAGTCGCAGGAAACGGGCTCGGCCGGCGGCGCGCTGCGCAACGTGACGGAGTTCAACTACCGCATCAGCGACGCGGCCAAGGCGCATGTGTTCGTGGGCCTGACCACCTCGACGCGCGGCGAATCGACGACCATCGCCAAGACCTTCATTGCGCACGGCTTCGACGCGCTCGATCTCACGCACGACGAGCTCGCCAAGGAGCATCTGCGGCACCTGGTGGGCGGGCGCACGGGTCTCGCGCATGACGAGCGGCTGCTGCGCTTCGTGTTTCCGGAGCGCCCGGGCGCGCTGCTCAAGTTCCTGAGCCTGATGCGGCCGAACTGGAACATCAGCCTCTTCCACTACCGCAACCAGGGCGCCGACTACGGCCGCATCCTGGTGGGCTTGCAGGTGCCGGCCGGCGACGCGGCGGCCTTCGACGACTTCCTCGAAACGCTGGGCTATCCCTACGTCGAGGAAACGGCGAATCCGGCCTACAGGCTGTTCCTGCAGGCCTGAAAGGCCGTCCGGCTTTTATTGCTGCGCAGGCTGCGCGGGCGGCTGCTGCGCAGAATCCGACGGCGGCGCTTGCGATGCCTGTGACGGTGCAGCTCCGCCGGCAGGCGGCGCGACCACGGGAGGCACCGTGGCCGGGAAAAGCCCGCTCGGCCTGGCCGCCGGCGTTGGCGAGGCCGGCAAACCCGGCGGGACCGAACTGCCAATGCTGATCGGCGCGCGCACCGGCAGTTGCAGCGTGAAAGCTGCCGGCCCCTGTGCACTGGTGCCGAGCGTTGCCGCGCGCACCCCGACCGACTGCAGCACATAGTTGTCGCCCACGCGCGAACCGACGCGGAACGGACGCGGCGGCTTGCCGTCGATGGAGATCAGGGCGGCGCCTTGGTTGAACGGATCCGCCACCACGCCCGACAGCGCAAAGCGGCTGGCCGCCTCGGGTGCGGCGGGCGCCGCCTCGGCGCCCGAAACCACGCCGAGCAGCCGCGCGACCGCATCAGCGTCGGCCGAGACCGCCGCCCTGGGCATGGTGGCCGCCGCGGCCACGGGCTCGGGCGGCGCCGCGAGCCGCAGCCCCCAGAACACCGCCGCTGCCGCGGCCAGCGCCCACAGGCCCGTGGTTGCAACGGGGGCATGCCAGTGCGCGGCGGAATAGGGACTTGTCATGGCCGCGGATTATCATGCAGCGCGCCTTCCGAACCATGTCATCCAAGCTATGAAAAAAATCCTACGCGACGCCACCCGCGCTGCCCAGCGCGGCTTCACGCTGATCGAGCTGATGGTGGTGCTGGTCATCATCGGCGTGCTGGCCGCGCTGATCGTGCCGAACGTGATCGAGCGCGCCGACGACGCCCGCGTGACCGCCGCCAGGACCGACATCAACAACCTGATGCAGGCGCTCAAGCTCTACCGCCTGGACAACCAGCGCTACCCAACGGCCGAGCAGGGCCTGCAGTCGCTGCTGGTGCGACCGACCGCCGGGCCGGCCGCGCCCAACTGGAAGCCCTACGTCGAGAAGCTGCCGAACGATCCGTGGGGCCATCCGTACCAATACATGAATCCGGGTATCAAGGGCGAAATCGACGTGCTCTCGCTCGGCGCCGATGGCCAGGCCGGCGGCGAGGGCAAGAATGCCGACATCGGCAGCTGGCAGTAGGCGCACGGGCGGCTTCACGCTGCTCGAGCTGATCGTGGTGATCGCGATCATCGCGATCGCAACGGCCGGCGTGAGCTTCGCGCTGCGCGACACCAACGCGGCCCGGCTCGACCGCGAGGCCGACCGGCTGGCCGCGCTGCTCGAATCGGCCCGTGCCCAATCGCGCGCGAGCGGCGTTGCGGTGCGGTGGCGCCTCGTGGAGGGCGGCAGCTTCGTGTTCGACGGCCTGCCGCCCGATGCCTTGCCCAGCGGCTGGGCCGCGAGCGGCATCAGCGCCACGGCTTCGCTGGCCGGCGGCGCGCCGGTGGCGGCGGTGCAACTGGGCCCCGACCCGATCATTGCCGCGCAGCAGATCGTGCTGTATTCCGAAGGCCCGCCCGCGCGCTCGCTGCGCATTGCCACCGACGGCCTCAGGCCCTTCACCGTGAGCACGCCGTGACATCCAGGCGCAATTCGGCATGCGGCGGATTCACGCTGATCGAGGTGCTGATTGCGCTCGGCATCGTCGCGCTGGCGCTCGCGGCGGGCTCGCAGGCCACGATGTCGCTCACGCGCAATGCGCAGCGCCAGTCCGACCTGCTGCTGGCCGACCTGTGCGCGGAAAACGAGCTTGCCAAGGCGCGGCTCGCCAGGCAGATGCCCGCGGTGGGCGATTCGGGCTCGATCTGCGTGCAGGCCGGCGTCTCGTTCAACGTGACCACCTCCACCATCGCCACGCTCAACCCCAATTTCCGGCGCGTCGACGTGCAGGTGCGCGACGAGGCCAACGCGCCGGTGCTGCGGATCTCGACCGTGGTGGGCCGCTTCTGATGCGCCGCTTCGCAAGCCAGGGAGCCCGCGGCGGCTTCACGCTGATCGAGCTGCTGGTGGCCATTTCGGTGATGGCGCTGCTCGCGCTCGTGAGCTGGCGCGGGCTGGACAGCATGTCGCGCGCCACCACGCTGAACCAGCAGCGCGCCGACGCGATGCTGGCGCTGCAGACCACGCTCTCGCAATGGGGCGCCGACCTCGACGCCGTGACCCCGATCGCGCAGACCCGCCCGATCGACTGGGACGGCCGCGTGCTGCGGCTCACGCGCCGCGGCAGCGATGCGGGCGCCCCCGCCATGCTGGTGGTGGCGTGGACGCTGCGCACCGGTGCCGACGGCACCCGCTGGCGGCGCTGGCAGTCGCCGCCCTTCACCACGCGCGGCGAATGGCAGCAGGCGTGGAACCTGGCCTCCTCGTGGGCACAGGAAGGCGGCGGCGGCGACGTCGCGCTGATGCCGGCCACGAGCTGGCAGCTCTACTACTTCCGCGAGAACGCCTGGACGCCCGCGGGCGAGCTGCCGGCCAGCGCGCCCAATCCGGCGAACCCGGCCAATCCCACTGGCGCGCTCGTGAACATGCCGGACGGCGTTCGGCTGGTGCTGACCCTGTCCCCGGGCGAGGGGCTGGCGGGCACGCTCACGCGCGACTGGGTCAAGCCCACGGTGGGGGCGCCGCGCTCATGACCGCATCCACGGTTTGCAGAACAACCGGGCAACGCCAGCGCGGCGCCGCGCTGCTCGCGGCCATGCTGACCGTGATGCTGGTCGCCACCTTCTCCGCCGCGGCGCTGTGGCAGCAATGGCGCGCATCCGAAGTCGAGGCGGCCGAGCGCGGACGCGTGCAGGCTGCGTGGGTGCTGATCGGCGCGCTCGACTGGTCGCGCCTGATCCTGCGCGAGGACGCCCTCACCGGCGGGCCCGACCACCTGGCCGAGCCCTGGGCCGTGCCGCTCGCGGAGGCCCGGCTCACGAGCTTTCTGTCGGCCGAGAGGAACGTGGCCAGCGACAACCTCGAAGGACTGCCCGATGCCTTCCTCTCGGGCCGCATCGTCGATGCGCAATCCAAGCTCAACGTGCTGTCGCTGGTCGACGGCAACAAGCCGGTGCCGGCCAGCATCGCCACCTTCACCAAGCTGTTCAACATCCTGGGCCTGCCGGCCTCGGAGCTCAGCGCGATGACGTCCTCGCTCGCGCGCGCGCTGGCCACCGGCACCGATGCCGCCGGCGGCGGCGATGCCGGCGCGGCGCCGCTGATGCCGCAGGAGGTTTCGCAGCTGGTGTGGCTCGGCCTTTCGCCTTCGACCGCGGCCGCGCTCGAGCCCTACGTGACGGTCCTCCCGATACGCACGCCGCTCAACATCAATACCGCGAGCGCCGAAGCCATCAGCGCCAGCCTGCCGTCGCTGAGCATCAGCGACGCGCGCCAGTTGGTGGAAAAGCGCACGCGCTCGTACTTCAAGCAGATTGCCGACGCCAACGCCGCGCTGCCGAACGGCGGCACGCAGTTCAACGCCGGGCAGCACAGCGTGGGCACCCAGTTCTTCGAGGTCTACGGCCGGCTGCGGCTCGACCGTACCTGGGTCGAGGAACGCTCGCTGCTGCAGCGCGACGGCGTCACGGTGAAGACGATCTGGCGCAACCGCGGCGCCGGCCTTGCCACGGCCACTCCGGCTAAACCCTGAGTGCGGCTGATTTTCTTCATTTCTGTTGCATCAATACATCGTCCAGAGCCCGTCGCATCTACGTCAAACGCTACAAATAGAGTAGCAATGGCACCATCGGTGCACCCCTACAATCACCCGCCCTCCTGAAAACGAAATGACCCCGCTGCTGCTCATCGCTCCCCTCCCCCCGGCCGACGCCGCGGGCGAGTACGACTGGGCCCAGGCTGGCGACGACGGCATCGCCCTGCGCAACCAGGGCCGCGCGCTGCTCGCGCTGCTGCCGGCCAGCGCGGAAGTCACGCTCGGCATTCCGGCCGCGGCGCTGTCCTGGCACCGCGTCACGCTGCCCAAGGGCAGCACGAGCAGCGCGTCGAAGCTGCGCGCCGTGCTCGACGGCCTGCTCGAAGAGCATCTGCTCGACGATCCCGAGGCCCTGCACTTCGCACTCGAACCCGCGGCCAAGGCCGGCGCGCCGGTCTGGGTGGCGGCCTGCAACCGCATCTGGCTGCGCACGCTGGTGCAGGGGCTGGAGTCGGCCGGGCGGCGCGTGGTGCGCATCGTTCCCGAATTCGCGCCGCAGCCCGCGGACGGCCCGCCGCTGCTGCAGGTCACCGGCGAAGCCGAGGCGCCGCAGCTCACGGTGTGCGATGCCGACGGCGTGGTCTCGCTGCCGCTCGCGGGCGCCGGGCTGGCGCTGGCCGCCGGCCTGCCGCTCGACACCGCCGTGATCAGCGCCGAGCCCGCCGTCGCGCAAGCCGCCGAGCACCTGCTCGAGCGCCGCGTGCCCATCGTGCAGGCGCCGCAGCGCTGGCTGCAGGCGGCACGCTCGCCCTGGGAGCTCGCGCAGTTCGACCTCGCCGTGACGGGGCGTGCCCGCGCCGGCAAGAAATTTGCGTCGGTGGTGCAGACGCTGCGCTATGCGCCCGAGTGGCGCGCCGCGCGCTGGGGCATCGTCGCCCTGCTGCTGACCCAACTGATCGGCCTCAATGCCTGGGCCTGGAAGGAGCGCAATGCACTCGAGGCCAAGCGCCAGGCCGTCAAGAACATGCTGACCCAGACCTTCCCCTCCGTGAAACTCGTGGTCGACGCGCCGGTGCAGATGGCGCGCGAGGTCGCGGCGCTGCAGCAGGCCGTGGGCGATGTCGCGGGCAGCGACCTCGAACCGATGATCGGCGCGCTCGCCCCCAATCTTCCGCCGGGCAAGACACCCAGCGCCATCGACTACAGCGCCGGCCAGCTGCGCCTGCGCGGCCTGGGCCTGCAGCCTTCGGAGCTCACGCGGCTCTCGGGCGCGATGGGTCCGCGCGGCTACAGCGTGCGCGCCGAAGGCGACCTGCTGCTGGTGCAGGCCGAGGCTGCGCGATGAACTTCAGCGAACAACTCCGGGCCCGCTGGGCCGCCCTCGAACTGCGCGAGCGGCGCATGGTCGCCATCGCGGCTGCGCTCGTGGCGCTTGCACTGCTGTGGTGGGTTGCGCTCGCTCCCGCGCTGCGCACGCTGGCCGCGGCGCCGGCCGACCATGCGCAGCTCGACGCGCAGCTGCAGCAGATGGCCCTGCTGCAGAACCGCGCCAAGGCGCTGCAGGCGCAGCCCCGGCTGAACCGCGACGACGCGCTGCGCGCCCTCGAAACCTCGGTACGCGAGAGCCTCGGCACCAATGCCCAGCTCATGACAGCCAGCGGCGATGGCGCCGCCACCATCACGATGCGCGGCACGCCGGCCAAGGCCGTGGCCCAGTGGCTGGCGCAGGCGCGCGGCAATGCGCACGCGGTGCCGCGCGAGGCCCACCTGACCCGTGCGGCCGCCGCGCCGCCGGCCGCCGGCAGCAAGGACCCGCAGCCCGCGAAGGTGCGCTGGGAGGGCACGCTCGTGATGGCGCTGCCCGCAGCCCGTTGAGCCTGGCCGCATGGTGACGCGCTCCTCCCTTGCCGAACCCGCGCCGCGCCGCGGCTGGCGCTGGGCCCTGCTCGGCATCGTGCTGGGGGCGCTGCTGGCGCTGGTGCTGTTCGCGCCCGCGCGCTGGCTGGCGACGGCGCTCTCAAACTGGAGCCAGGGCCGGCTGCTGCTCGTCAACCCGCGCGGCACGGTCTGGAACGGCACCGCGGCCGTGGTGCTTGCCAGCGGCGCCGGCGGCGCCGAGGCGGTGTCGCTGCCCGGCGCGCTCAACTGGCGCATGCGCCCGGCCTGGAGCGGCATGTTCGCCGTGCTCGACCTGCCCTGCTGCGCGGCGCGGCCGCTCCAGCTCAAGGCCAGCCCGCGCACGGACGGCATGCAGCTGCAGTGGGGCGACGGCAGTTCGCGCTGGCCCGCCACCTTGCTGACCGGCCTGGGCGCGCCCTGGAACACGCTCAGGCTCGAGGGCACGCTCGACCTCTCCACCCGGGGCCTCTCGATGCAGTGGGACGGCCCCGTACTGCGCATCGCGGGCCAGGCCACGCTCGACGCCACCGACGTGTCGTCCAGCCTCTCGACGCTCAAGCCGATGGGCAGCTACCGCCTCACGCTCGAAGGCGGCAGCCGCCCGAGCCTGCTGCTGAGCACGCGCGAAGGCAGCCTGCAGCTGAACGGCAGCGGCAGCTGGAACGGCACCGCCTTTCGCTTCAACGGCGAAGCCAGTGCCGCGGCCGGCCGCGAAGACGCGCTTTCCAATTTGTTGAACATCATCGGACGGCGCGACAACGCGCGTTCGATCATCACCCTGGGTTGATCATGATGAAGCCACTGACTTCGCCCGGCAGCCGCCTCGCCGCCGTTGCACTCGCAGCGCAGGTGCTGGTTGCCGCCACCTTGCTGCAGGCCGCGCCGCCGGTGTTCGCACAATCCGGCGATGCGCCGCGCCGGGGCGAACCCATCACGCTCAACTTCGCCAACGCCGACATCGAGGCCGTGGCGCGCACCATGGCGGTGGTCACCGGCCGCGACGTGGTGGTCGACCCGCGCGTGAAGGGCACGATGAACCTCGTCACCGACCGCGCCATCGCGCCGGCTGCGGCATTCAACCAGTTCGCTTCCGCCCTGCGCCTGCAGGGCTTTGCGGTGGTGGAGGCCGAAGGGCTCTACAAGGTGGTGCCCGAGGCCGACGCCAAGCTCCAGACCCAGACCGTCAACACCGCCACGCCCAGCGCCGGCTCGGTGGCCGGCAACCAGATCGTCACGCAGATCTTCAGGCTCAACTACGAGTCGCCGAACAGCCTGCTGCCGGTGCTGCGCCCGCTCATTCCGCCCAACAACACCATCAACGTGAACCCGGGCAACAACTCGCTCGTGATCACCGACTACGCGGACAACATGCGCCGGCTGGCGCGCATCATCGCGGCGCTCGACGTGCCCAATGCGTCGGACATCGAGGTGATCCCGCTCAAGCATTCGATCGCCACCGACATGCTGCCGCTGATCACCCGGCTGGTCGACGGCAGCGGCTCGGGCGCCACGCCGGGCGCCCCCGCGCCGGGTGTGGCCGATGCGTCGTTCCGCACCACCCTGCTGGCCGACCCGCGCAGCAATGCGCTGATCCTGCGCGCGGCCAATCCGGCGCGCGCGGCGCTGGTGCGCACGCTGGTCCAGAAGCTCGACCGCGCGCCCGCCGAAAGCAGCAACGGCGCGGCCGGCAACATCTACGTGGTCTACCTGAAGAACGCCGATGCGGTGCGGCTGGCGGCCACGCTGCGCGCCGCCATGGCGGCCAACCAGCTGCCCGGCACGCCGGGTGCCCCGGGCGCGGCCGGAGGCGGCGGCGCGCCGCAACAGCAGCAAGCCAACATTCCGCAGGCCATGCAGCAGACGAGCCTCAGCGGCCAAGGCGGCGGCTCGGCGGCCGCCAACGCGCCGCTCAACAATGCCAACCAGCCGTCGACCGGCGGACAGATCCAGGCCGACCCGTCGACCAACTCGCTGATCATCACGGCGCCCGAGCCGCAGTACCGCCAGATGCGCGCCGTGATCGACAAGCTCGACGGCCGGCGCGCGCAGGTCATGATCGAGGCGCTGATCGTCGAGGTCAGCGCCAAGAAGGCCGCCAACTTCGGCGTGCAGTGGCAGAGCGCGCTGGGCAACAACGCGGTCATCGGCACCAATTCGAGCCTGGCCAGCGCCAACATCCTGGCGCTGACGCAGGCGCTGGCCACCCGCGACGTGGCCAACGTGCGGCCGTCGTCGGGGCTGAACCTGGGCATTGCCGGCAAGATCGGCGGCCAGTACATCCTGGGCGCCATTGCGAACTTCTTCAACAGCGACGGCGACGCCAACGTGCTCTCCACGCCCAACCTGCTGACGCTGGACAACGAAGAGGCCAAGATCGTCATCGGCCAGAACGTGCCCTTCGTCACGGGCCAGTACGCCAGCACCTCGGGCTCGGTGGGCATCAACCCGTTCACCACGGTGGAGCGCAAGGACGTGGGCCTCACGCTGCGCGTGCGCCCGACCATCAACGAGAACGGCACCGTGAAGATGACCATCTTCCAGGAGACCTCGACCGTCGACGGCAACACCATCAACAACCCCAATGGCCCGACCACCAACAAGCGCTCGATCGAATCGAGCGTGCTGGTGGAAGACGGCGGCCTGGTCATGCTCGGCGGGCTGCTGTCGGACGACTACGGCAACACGATCGAGAAGGTGCCGGTGGCCGGCGACATCCCGGTGCTCGGCAACCTGTTCAAGAACGAGATCCGCACGCGCAACAAGAGCAACCTGATGATGTTCCTGCGCCCCGCGGTCATGCGCGACGGCGCCTCCACCGAAGCCTTTGCCTACGACCGCTACGACGAGATCCGCGGCATGCAGCAGCGCACCCAGCCGAACACCGACAACATCATGCTGCGCGGCGTGGATGCCGCCCCCGTGCTGCCGGAAGCCCCGCTGCCGCGCTCGGGTGCCCGCGACACCAGCAGCAACGGCAACGGCAGCGACCGCATCCAAGGCACGCAGCTGATCCCGCCGCCGCGCCCAGCCGGGGACACCCGCACCCTGCGGCCGAGCCCGCTGCGCGGCGCACTGCCGCCCACGGCCGACCCCACCAGCTCGCGCGAACTGCCCTGAAGCCCATGCGCCACCCCCTGCCCTACGCGTTCGCACGCAGTCAGCAGCTGCTGCTCGAAGAAGCCGACGACGGCAGCCACACGCTGTGGATGTCGAGCCATCCCTCGCGCAGCGCGGTCGGCGAGGTCACGCGCAAGTACGGCGTGCAGGCCTTCGAGGTGCTGGCCGACGGCCCGCTCGCGCAGCGCATCAGCGCGGCCTATGCGCAGGGCGAATCGAGCGCCGCCGCGGTGGTGAGCGAGGTGCAGAGCGACGCCGACCTCTCGCGCATGATGCAGGAGCTGCCGGCGGTCGAGGACCTGCTGGAAAGCGCCGGCGACGCGCCCATCATCCGCATGCTCAACGCGCTGCTCACGCAGGCCGCGCGCGACGGCGCGAGCGACATCCACATCGAGCCCTACGAGCGCACCTCGTCCGTGCGCTTTCGCATCGACGGCACGCTGCGCGAGGTGGTGCAGCCCAACCGCGCGCTGCACGCCGCGCTGATCTCGCGCCTGAAGATCATGGCCGACCTCGACATCTCCGAGAAGCGGCTGCCGCAGGACGGGCGCATCAGCCTTCGCATCGGCACGCGCGCGGTCGACGTGCGCGTCTCCACGCTGCCCAGCGCGCACGGCGAACGCGCGGTGCTGCGCCTGCTGGACAAGACCGAATCGAAGCTCACGCTCGAATCGGTCGGCATGCAGGGCGACACGCTCGCGCGCTTCGAGCGCCTCATCGCGCAGCCGCACGGCATCATCCTGGTGACCGGCCCCACGGGCTCGGGCAAGACCACAACGCTGTACGCCGCGCTGGCCCGGCTGGATGCGAGCCGCAGCAACATCATGACGGTGGAAGACCCCATCGAATACGAACTGCCGGGCGTGGGCCAGACGCAGATCAACGCCAAGATCGAGCTCACCTTCGCGAAGGCGCTGCGCGCCATCCTGCGGCAGGACCCGGACGTGATCATGATCGGCGAGATCCGCGACTTCGAGACCGCGCAGATCGCCATCCAGGCCTCGCTCACCGGCCACCTGGTGCTTGCCACGCTGCACACCAACGACTCGGTCAGCGCCGTCACGCGCCTGACCGACATGGGCGTGGAGCCTTTCCTCTTGAGCTCGTCGCTCTTGGGCGTGCTCGCGCAGCGGCTGGTGCGCAAGGTCTGCACGGCCTGCGGCGGCGCCGGCTGCGAGGCATGCGGGCAGACCGGCTACCAGGGGCGCACCGGCATCTTCGAACTGCTGGTGGCCGACGAGACCGTGCAGGGCCTGATCCACAGCAAGGCGGCCGAGAGCGAACTGCTCCAGGCCGGCGCGCGCGGCGGCCTGCGCCTGATGCGCGAAGATGGCGAACGGCTGGTGCAGGCCGGCATCACCTCGCGCGCAGAACTGCTTCGCGTCACGCGCGACTGATCCGCCCGGCACCGCCATGCCCGCCTATTCCTTCGAAGCCATCGATGCCAGCGGCCAGTCGCGCGAAGGCGTGCTCGAGGCCGACACCGCGCGCAGCGCACGCAGCCTGCTGCGCGCGCAGGCGCTCATTCCGCTGTCGGTCACGCCGGTGGGCAGCAGCCACGTCAACGGCACCGGCAACGGCGGCCTGCGCCGCTGGCTGGGCGGTGGCGCCAGGGTCTTCAGCTCCACCGGCCTTTCGGTCTGGACGCGGCAGCTCGCGGGCCTGGTCTCTTCCGGCCTGCCGCTCGAACGCGCGCTGACCGCGCTCACCGACGAAGCCGAGACCGAACCGCAGCGCAACCTGGTCGCTTCGCTGCGTGCCGAGGTCAACGCGGGCTCGCCCTTCGCGCGCGCGCTCGCGGCCCATCCGCGCGAGTTCTCGCCCATCTACACCGCCGTGATCGGCGCGGGCGAGCAAAGCGGCAACCTCGGCCTCGTGCTCGACCGGCTCGCCGACGACCTCGAGGAGCGGCAGGCGCTGCAGCAGAAACTCATCGGCGCGGCGCTCTATCCGGCCATCGTCACGCTGGTGGCGATCGTGATCGTGATCTTCCTCGTGAGCTACGTGGTGCCGCAGGTGGCGCAGGTGTTCGCGGGCACCAAGCGTTCGCTGCCTTTCCTCACCACCGTCATGCTGTCGCTGAGCGCGGCGGTGCGCAGCTACGGCTGGTGGATGCTGGGCGGCGTGGTGCTGGCCGCCATCGCCGCGCGATTGGCGCTGGCGCAGGAAGCCTTGCGCCTGAAGTTCGACGCCGCCTGGCTGCGGCTGCCGCTCGTGGGCAAGCTTGCGCGCGGCTACAACGCGGCGCGCTTTGCCAGCACGCTGGCCATGCTGGCCACCGCCGGCGTGCCGATCCTGCGCGCGCTGCAAGCCGCCTCCGAAACGCTGGGCAACCGCGCCATGCGCGCCGATGCGCTCGACGCGCTGGTGCTGGTGCGCGAAGGCGCGCCGCTGGCCTCGGCGCTGGCGCAGAAAAAGCGCTTTCCCGGGCTGGTCTCGATGTTCGCGCGGCTGGGCGAGCAGACCGGCACGCTGCCGCTGATGCTGCAGCGCGCCGCCAACCAGCTGGGCGCCGAAGTGCAGCGCCGCGCCATGCACCTGGCCACCATCCTGGAGCCGCTGCTGATCGTGGCCATGGGCGGCGTGGTGATGCTCATTGTGCTGGCCGTGATGCTGCCTATCATCCAGCTCAACCAGTTCGTCAAGTAAGTCCGCCAGGAAGCACTGCACGCCATGCCCGTCACGCTCGAAGACAAGCTCGTGGTCGCGATCTCGTCGCGCGCGCTGTTCAACCTCGAAGAAGAAAACAGGATCTTCGAGGCCGGCGACAACGAGGGCTACATGAAGCTGCAGCTCGACCGCATCGACGTGCCGGCCGCGCCGGGCATCGCGTACTCGCTGATCCGCAAGCTGCTGCGCTTCAACGACGACGGCGTGCAGCGCGTCGAGGTGGTCATTCTTTCGCGCAACGATCCGGTCTCGGGCATGCGCATCTTCCGCTCGAGCGCGGCGGCCGACATCAAGCTGCAGCGCGGCGTGTTCACGCAGGGGCGTCCGCCCTTCGGCTACCTGCGGCCGCTGCGCGCGCACCTGTTCCTGTCGGTCAACGCGCAGGACGTGCGCGAAGCGCTGGGCGCGGGCTTTCCGGCCGCGCGGGTGCTGGTCGAATCGGTGAAGGCCAGCGATGCCTGGCCGAACGAAGTGCGCATTGCCTTCGACGGCGATGCGGTGCTCTTCAGCGACGAGGCCGAGCGCGTGTTCCAGGCCGAGGGGCTCGATGCCTTCCAGGCGCACGAACTCAGCAAGGCCGACCTGCCGCTGCCCGAAGGCCCCTTCAAGCCGCTGCTGACGGCGCTGCATCGCCTGCAGATGGCGGGCAACGCGCAGATGCGCATCCGCACCGCGCTGGTCACCGCGCGCAGCGCCCCGGCGCACGAGCGCGCGATCCGCACGCTCATGAAGTGGAACATCCGCGTCGACGAGGCGATGTTCCTCGGCGGCCTGCCCAAGGGCGAATTCCTGCGCGAGTTCGAACCCGACTTTTTCTTCGACGACCAGACCGGCCACGTCGATGCCGCGGCGCGCCACGTGCCCGCGGGCCACGTCTCCAGCGGCATCAGCAACGAGCGCTGAGCGCTTGCGCGGCGCGCCCTGCGCCGCAGCCTTGTCATCGCCCGTTCATGGCGATGTAACGCGATCTCCCTAGTCTTGCGGCCTGCCTCTGCGCGGTGCTTCGCGATGCCTTTTCGGCGTTGCGCCTTCGAGCCCGCGCGGCCTTTCTTCAGCGCTCTTCCGGGCGCCCACGCAACGACGACTCCCAAGGAATCCACCCATGCGACTTTCATCCCTGCCTGCGCGGCTCGTTCCCGCGCTGCTCCTGGCCTGCGTCCTTTCCGCCTGCGGCGGCGGCAGCAACGGCGGTAGCGGCTTCTTCGGCGGCCTGCCTGGCGTGGGCACGCCGGCACCGACCACGCCCACCACACCGCCGCCCGACACCGGCACAAAGCCCGAGATGCGCTGCGCGCCCTGAACAACATCCCACATCAGAACAACACCATGACCTCACGCCGCAGCTTCCTCACAGCCACCGCCACCACCGGCGCCGCCGCGCTCGCGCTCTCGGCCTTTCCGCCGAGCATCCGCCGCGCGCTCGCCATTCCCGCCAACAACAAGACCGGCACCATCAAGGACGTGGAGCACATCGTCATCCTGATGCAGGAGAACCGCTCGTTCGACCACTACTTCGGCACGCTCATGGGCGTGCGCGGCTTCGGCGACCGCTTCACCATTCCGCTGCCGCAGGGCCGCAGCGTCTGGCAGCAGCTCGACGACACCGGCAAGGAAGTGCTGCCCTACCACCTGGACGGCTCCAAGGGCAACGCGCAGCGCGTGGCCGGCACGCCGCACAGCTGGAGCGACGGCCAGGCTGCGTGGGCGGGCGGGCGCATGTACGAATGGGTGCGCTACAAGAAAACGAAGACGGCGCCTTTCACGCAGTCGATGGGCTATCTCGAAGAGGCGGAACTGCCCTTCCAGTTCGCGCTGGCCAACGCCTTCACGCTCTGCGATGCCTACCACTGCAGCATGCACACCGGCACCAATTCGAACCGCATGTTCCTCTGGACCGGCACCAACGGCCCCACCGGCGCGAACGTGGCCACGGTCAACAACGAGTGGGATTCGATCGACAGCTCGGCCAACGGCTACAGCTGGAAGACCTACCCCGAGCGGCTGCAGGAAGCCAAGGTCAGCTGGATCGTCTACCAGAACATGCCCGAGAATTTCGGCGACAACTCGCTGGCCGGCTTCAAGCAGTACCGGCTCGCCAACGAGGCCTCGGGCAAGCCCGTGAGCAACGACGTGGCCTCGCCCGCCTACGACCCGGCCAGCGACGACGCCGGCAATCCGCTCTACAAGGGCATTGCCAACACCATGCCCGACGGCGGCTTTCTCGAGCAGTTCCGCCAGGACATCAGGAACGGCAAGCTGCCCCAGGTGTCGTGGATCGTCGCGCCCGCGACCTATTCGGAGCACCCCGGCCCGTCGAGCCCGGTGCAGGGCGCCTGGTACATCCAGGAAACGCTCGATGCGCTCACTGCCGTGCCCGAGGTGTGGAGCAAGACCGTGCTGTTCATCAACTTCGACGAGAACGACGGCTACTTCGACCACGTTCCTTCGCCGGCCGCGCCTTCGATCGACGCCGGCGGCACGCCCGCAGGCAAGACCACGCTGCCAGTGCAAGCGCTCGCGCCCGAATACTTCAACCATCCGAATCCGCCCGGCACCACCGACCAGCCGCCGCCCGACGGCCGCGTCTACGGCCCCGGCGTGCGCGTGCCGATGTATGTGGTGTCGCCCTGGAGCCGCGGCGGCTGGGTCAACTCGCAGGCCTTCGACCACACCTCGGTGCTGCGCTTCATCGAGACGCGCTTTGGCGTGAAGGAAACCAACATCAGCGATTTCCGCCGCGCGGTGTGCGGCGACCTCACGAGTGCCTTCAACTTCGCCACGCCCAACACGGAAGCGCTGCCCGCGCTGGCGGGGCGCACGACCAAAGCGGACGCCGACAAGCTGCGTGCCGACCAGCAGGCCCTGGCGCAAGTGGCACTGCCGCTCGACCCGCTGCTGCCGCGCCAGGCCACCGGCACGCGGCCCTCGCGCGCGCTGCCCTACGAGCTGCACACGAGCGCCCGTGCCGATGCCATCGGCGGAAAGATCCAGCTGCTGTTCGCGAACACCGGCACCGCCAGCGCCGTGTTCCACGTCTACGACAAGCTCAACCTCGACCGCCTGCCGCGCCGCTACATGGTCGAGCCCGGCAAGACGCTCGACGACACGTGGAACGCGATGCGCGACGACAGCGGCTTCTACGACCTGTGGGTGCTCGGGCCCAACGGCTTTCACCGCCACTTCAAGGGCGACCTGAACGCGCTTCGCGCCGGCGATGCGGCCGTGCCCGAAGTGCGCGTGTGCTACGACATCGCCAACGGCAACGTGTACCTGGAGATGCGCAACGACGGCAAGAGCGCCTGCAAGTTCACCGTGCGTGCCAAGGCCTACCGCAACGACGGTCCGTGGACCGCGACGGTGGAAGGCGGCGCCAAGGCCGAGCTGCACTGGGACCTGGCAGCGAGCGGCGCGTGGTACGACTTTGCCGTGCGATGCGATGCCGACACCAGCTTCGTGCGGCGCTTTGCCGGCCGCGTCGAGACCGGCCGGCATTCGGTGAGCGATCCGGCAATGGGCCTGGCCGATCTCTGACGGCGCGAGAGAGCTACGCCGCGGCGGTGCGAAGCCGCAGATGCCGGACCCTGAACAGCAGCATCGCCGCGATGCTGACGTTCAGCAGGTTCCAGCCGATGCCGTTGAGGAACGCCGCGTGGTAGCTGCCGGTCAGGTCGAACACCTTGCCCGACATCCAGCCGCCCAACGCCATGCCGAACAGCGTGAACATCAGCACCGTGCCCACGCGCGCGCCGGCTTCCTCGGGCGGGAAATGCTCGCGCACGATGATCGCGTAGGACGGCACGATGCCGCCCTGGAACAGCCCGAACAGCGCCGAGATCACATAGAGCGACACCAGCCCGTCGAACGGCAGGAACAGCAGCAGCGCCACGCCCTGCAGCGCGCCGCCGAGCAGCAGCGTGCGCAGCCCGCCGATGCGGTCGCAGATCGCGCCCGACACCAGCCGGCTCACCACGCCGAAGCCCAGCATCAGCGACAGCATCTGCGCGCCCTGCGCCGGGCCGTAGCCGAGGTCGCCGCAGTAGGCCACGATGTGCACCTGCGGCATCGCCATGGCCACGCAGCAGGCCACGCCCGCCACGCACAGCAGGCCCTGTGCGGTGCCCATGCTGAAGCCGAAGGGCCGCGTCATGTCGCGCCGCCGCCCGGCATGGCCCGCATGGCTGGCCGGCGCCGCGGCCACTGCCGGCGGCCGCGCGCGAAAGAAGAGCGCGAGCGCCGCCATTGCCAGGCCGCAAAAGAGGCCCATGCCGATGTAGGTCTGGCGCCAGCCCACCGTCTCGATGAAGTGCTCCGCAATCGGCGGCCCGATGGCGCCTGCCACGTAGTTGCCGCTCGCGCACACCGCCACCGCGATGCCGCGCCGCTTGACGAACCAGAGCGAGGTGTCCGCCACCAGCGGCGCAAAGGCCGCGGCGCTGCCGAGCAGGCCGACCAGCACCGCCTGCGCGAGGGTGAAAGACACGATGCCATCGGCCATGCCGCACGCGACATAACCCACGCCGAGGCTCAGCGCGCCGATCAGCAGGGGCCACATCACGCCGAAGCGATCGGCCAGCCGCCCCATCAGCACGCCGCCCACGCCGAAGCCGAGCATCAGCAGCGTGTAGGGCAGCGAGGCATCGGCGCGCGCGATGCCGAACTCGGCCTGCACGGCCGGCAGCATCACCGAGACCACGTACATGCCACTGCTGCCGACCGTCATGACCAGCAGCGTGAGGCCGAGCCGCAGCATGGCGTAGCGCGAATCCGCCTCGTGGGCGCTTGTCTCGAATGTCTTCATTGTTTTTTGCTCCGCGCCGAGGATACCGCCGGGCGCGGACATGCGAAGGCAAGCGCGCGCAATGCCCGGCGGCGCATGGCCGCCCGCGCGCCCGAGAGGGGCGAATCAGCCCGCGAACGGGACCGGCATCACGACATCGGCCGAAGCCTTCGGCACCGGCACGCCAGGCTTGGGCTTGTCGTTGCAGCCGGCCGCCACCAGGCCGATGCAGAGCAGAAGAACAAGGACTGTGCTTCTCATGCGGCGGATGCTATGCCCGCGGCCTGGCAAGTCAAGTCGGACGCCGCGCCGACCGTGCCGCGCGGCTGCATGGCGCCTCATGGGATTCGTCATGCGGGTGTCATTGCGGTGCGCGAAGCTGCCGGGTCCATGACACTCGACCTCGCCGAAATCGCCCGCCTGTTCGCCGAGCGCGGCGGGGTTGCGTATGCGGGCGAGCCGGTGTCGCAGCTCGAGCATGCGCTGCAGTGCGCATGGCTGGCAGAGCAGGCCGGCGCGGGCGATGCACTGGTCACGGCCTCGCTGCTGCACGATCTCGGCCACCTGCTGATCGCCGAGCACCAGACGCTGCCGCGCTCGCCCACCGAGCTGGGCATCGACGACCGCCACCAGTACATCGCCATGCCGCTCCTGCGCGGCGTCTTCGGCGCCGAGGTGCGCGAGCCGATCCGGCTGCACGTGGACGCCAAGCGCTACCTTTGCGCGACACGGCCCGGCTACTTCTCGCGGCTCTCGGCGGATTCGGTGCGCAGTCTCGCGCTGCAGGGAGGCGTGATGGACGAGGCCGCGGCGCAGCGCTTCGCCGAGCAGCGCTGGGCCGGCGATGCGGTGCGGCTGCGGCTGTGGGACGAGGAAGCGAAGGTGCAGGGACGCGAGACGCCGCCGCTCAAGCACTTCCTGGAAGCAGCGGCGCGGGTCATGCTGCACTGAGCACTTTGCGGGGCGCCGGGCCGGTTCAGTCCCGCTTAAGGAACATTTGACTACCATCGTTTCTTCACGAAGTCCGGCGCACCCGCGCCCAGCGAGGAAACCTGCATGTCTTTATCCGTCACGGCGCGCGCCGCCACGTTCGCCCAGGTAGTGAAGCGCGTCTTCACGCTTGCGGCGCCCTACTTCCGTTCCGAGGAAAAATGGCGCGCCCGCGCGATGCTGCTGGGCATCGTCGCGCTGAACCTGTTCTACGTGTACGTGGCGGTGCTGGGCAACCAGTGGTACGGGCGCTTCTACGACGGGCTGCAGAACAAGGACTCGGCGGTCTTCTGGCGCGAGGTGGGCGTCTTCGGCTGGATCGCCTTCTTCAACATCGCGGTGCAGGTGCTCAAGTTCTATGTGACGCAGCTGCTGCAGCTGCGCTGGCGCACCTGGATGACGCGCGACTACCTGTCGCGCTGGATGGCCGACCGCACCTTCTATCACCTCGAGCTTGCGCGCTACGCGAACAAGGAAGGCCAGGCGCCCGACAACCCCGACCAGCGGATCCAGGAGGACATGCAGATGTTCACCGACTACACGATGACGCTGTCGATGGGCCTCCTGAACGCCGTGGTCACGCTGGTGAGCTTCGTGGGCATTCTCTGGGGGCTGTCGGGCAGCTTCGCGTTCTCGATGGGCGGCAGCAGCTACCAGATCGCGGGGGCGATGGTCTGGCTGGCGGTGGCCTATTGCGTGGTGGGCACGGCCATCACGCACTTCATCGGCCGCCCGCTGATCGGCACCAACTTCCGGCAGCAGCGCTTCGAGGCCGACTTCCGGCACCACCTGGTGCGGGTGCGCGAATACAGCGAGGCCATTGCGCTGGACAAGGGCGAGAAGGTCGAGCACGGCCAGCTCGACCTGCGCTTTGGCAGCGTGCTGCGCAACTACCTGGTGCTGATCAAGCAGCAGAAGAACCTGATCACCTTCACCTCGTTCTTCGGGCAGGCGGCCGTGATCTTCCCGTTCCTGGTGGCCGCGCCGCGCTTCTTCAGCGGCGCCATCCAGCTCGGCCAGCTGATGCAGATCTCGTCGGCCTTCGGCAAGGTGCAGGATTCGCTCAGCTGGTTCGTCGACAACTACGACCGCGTGGCCGTCTGGCGCGCAACCACCGACCGCCTCACCAGCTTCGACGATGCGATGCGCGCACATGCGGCGCGCAGCCAGTCGCTCGAGCGCGACGGTACCGCACCCGCGCTGCAGACCGGCGACCTGACGGTGGCCCTGCCCAACGGCACCTCGCTGCTCGCCGGCGCGGCGCTCGCGGTCCAGCCGGGCGACAGCGTGCTGCTGCAGGGGCCGTCGGGCAGCGGCAAGTCGACCCTGTTCCGCACTTTTGCCGGCATCTGGCCGTTCGCACGCGGCCATGTGAAGGTGCCCGAGGGCGCGGTGTTCATGCCGCAGCGGCCCTACGTGCCGGACGGCACCCTGCGCAATGCGCTGACCTATCCGAATCCGGCCGAGAACTACAGCGATGCCGAGCTGCGCCAGGCGCTGGCCGATGCGCTGCTGCCCAACCTCGTGGACCGCCTCGACGACAGCGATGCCTGGAGCCAGAAGCTTTCGGGCGGCGAGCAGCAGCGGCTGTCGATCGCGCGTGTGCTGCTGAAGAAGCCGTCGTGGCTCTTTGCCGACGAGATCACCAGCGCACTCGATGCCGAGGCCGAGGGCGTGCTCTACAAGCGGCTCTCCGACCGGGTGAAGGCCGCGGGCGGCGCCATGGTGTCGATCGCGCACCGCGCGGCGGTCGGCGACTTCCACAACCAGCGCTGGACGCTGGTGCCCCAGCCCGAAGGCGCACCGGCGGGCGGCGCGCGCTACCGGCTGGAGACTGCGGCCACCTAGACCTGCTGGGGGCGCGAGGCGTAGCGCTCCCAGCCCTTCTTGCGCAGCTCGCAGGCCGGGCACTCGCCGCAGCCGTAGCCCCAGGCCTGGCGATGTTCGCGGTCGCCGAGGTAGCAGGTGTGGGTTTCTTCCACGATCAGCTCGACCAGCGGCTCGCCGCCCAGGCGATGCGCCATCTGCCAGGTCTCGGCCTTGTCGATCCACATCAGCGGCGTCTCGATCACCAGGCGGCGCTCCAGCCCGAGCGAGAGCGCGAGCTGCATGGCCTTCATGGTGTCGTCGCGGCAGTCGGGGTAGCCCGAGAAGTCGGTCTCGCAGACGCCGGTGACGATCACCTGCAGCCCGCGCCGGTAGGCCAGCGCGCCGGCCAGCGTGAGGAACAGCAGGTTGCGCCCCGGCACGAAGGTGTTGGGCAGGCCGTCGGCCTGCATTTCAAAGGCCACCTCCTCGGTGAGCGAGGAGCCGCCGAGCTGGGCCAGCGCGGCCAGCGTGAGCACGTGGTCCTCGCCCAGGCGCGGCGCCCAGTCGGGGAAGCGCTCGCGCATCCTGGCAAGGATGGTGCCGCGCACGTCGAGCTCGATGCGGTGCCGCTGGCCATAGTCGAAGCCCAGCGTCTCGACGCGCTGGTACTTGGACAGCGCGTCCGCAAGGCAGGTGGTCGAATCCTGGCCGCCGGAGAACAGGACGAGGGCGGTGGTGTGCAGGGGCATGTCCGTCTCTTCAAAACCGCGATTTTCGCAGCCTTGGCGGCGCAACGTGGCGCCGCACCAACAGCCGCGGCCGTCCGGCCCTGCCGATGCACCACCAAAGTGCTATCTCGGGCAGAATCCGCGCGATTCGAAGGAGAGGCAACGCACAACATGCGCGAACAAGGGTCGATCCACGGCCTCGGCGATTACCTGGAGACCCGCAATTTCGCAGCGCTCGATGGGCTGCGGGCGGTGGCCGTCTTTCTTGTCTTCGGGTTCCACTTCGGCGGTCCGCGCTGGGACAAGTTCTCGGGCTGGCTCGGCGTGCATGCCTTCTTCGTGCTCTCCGGCTTCCTGATCACCACGCTGCTGCTGCGCGAGCGCGATGCCACCGGCACGGTGTCGCTCAAGGCCTTCTACATCCGGCGCGCGGCCCGGATCCTGCCGCTCTATTTTCTGGTCTACCTGCTGGTGCTCGCGCTGAGCTACCTCGCCCAGGGCGCGGCCTGGGAGCAGATGAAGGCGGCCACGCCCTACTACCTCACGCTGCTGAACGAGTTTGCCGGCTTCGCGCCGCTGCAGATGACCTGGACGCTGGGCGTCGAGTGGAAGTACTACCTGGTGTGGCCGGCGCTGTTCACGCTGTTCGGTTCCACCGCCGCCTCGCGCTTCGGGACCGCTGCATGCAGCCTCGCGCTGCTGGTTGCCGTCTGGATGACCGGTGCCCACCCGGCCGGATTCTCGCCCTGGCACTACCTTGGCATGCTGGTGGGCTCGATGGTGGCGATCGCGATGCACACGCGCCGGACCTTCGCATGGATGCGCGGCCTCATGACGCAGACGGCCGCCATCGCGATCGCGCTCGCCCTGTTCCTGGTGCACCGCAAGTCGCTCACGATCAGCGCGCGCTTCGGCGAGCCGCAGCTGATTGCCGTGTACGTGGTGCTGGTGGGCCTGTGGCTGCCTTCGCTGGTTGCGGCGGACAGCTGGCTGCGCAGGCTTCTTTCGTCGCGCTTCATGCTGTTCGTGGGGCGCCGCTCGTACGCGATGTACCTGGTGCAGTACCTCGCGGCGCAGGCCGTGATCGGCATCTCGCCCACCACGGTGGCGGGGGCGACGCTGCTGTTCGCGTCCTTCGGCGTGGCACTGCTTGTCTCCGACTTTCTCTACCGCCGGTTCGAGAAGCCGATCACCGACTGGGGCCACCGGCAGGCCCGGGCGGCCACCCAGCCGGCGCCTGCCTTGCCGGCCGCATCGGGCGGCGCCGCGTCGGCCTGAACGCGCGGCGGTCTAGAGAAAGCGCTCCAGCAGCTTGCGCGAGGCGCGGTCGAGCGCCTTCACGTCGGGAATGCGGAACTGCACGCCGTGCGCGCTGGCAATCAGCAGTGCGCCGCCTTCGAGCCGGCGGATGTCTTCCTCGGCCTTGAGCACGAAGCTGGTGTCACCGCGGTCGGTGCTCACGGTCCAGGTGCTGGGCACGCCGAAGCTCGACACGCCATGCAACTTGAGCAGCGTGGGTGCAAAGTCGCGCACCGCGAGCTCCTGTTCGAGCAGCGCGCGCGCCGCCGCCGGCAGGGCCTCGAGGCGGTCGATCCAGACCAGCTCGCGGCCTTCGCTGCCGACCAGCGACACGCCCTCGCCGGGCGCGCTGAGCGGAAAGGCGCGCACAGGCGTCACGCCCACGTGGCGCTCGCCCTCGGCATCGGTCAGCACCAGGCGGCCGAAGGCATCGCGCTCGAGGTCGAAAGTGGGAATGGTGTCGTTCATCATGCGTCTCCGGCGGGATGGGCCGCATGGCTGATGACCAGGGGCAGCTGCGCGCCGGCGCGTTCGTCGACGGCGCCTTCGCTCGCCTCCTCGTCGGCCTGGCGCAGCTGCGCCTGGTAGAGCCGCCAGTAGGCGCCCTGCTTCTCCATCAGGGCGTCGTGCGGACCGACCTCGACCACCTCGCCGCGGTCCATGACCACCAGCCGGTCGGCCTTGCGCAGCGTCGAGAGGCGGTGCGCAATGGCGATGGTGGTGCGGCCCTGCACGAGGTTGTCGAGCGCCTTCTGGATTTCCTTCTCGGTCTCGGTGTCCACGGCCGAGGTGGCCTCGTCAAGGATCAGGATGCGCGGGTCGATGAGCAGCGCGCGCGCAATGCTGATGCGCTGCCGCTCGCCGCCCGACAGGCCCTGGCCGCGCTCGCCCACCAGCGAGTCGTAGCCGTGCGGCAGGCGCAGGATGAAGTCGTGCGCATGCGCGGCGCGCGCGGCGGCCACCACTTCGGCGCGTGTGGCGTCGGGCTTGCCGTAGGCGATGTTCTGCGCGATGGTGCCGAAGAACAGGAACGGCTCCTGCAGCACCAGCCCCACGTGGCGCCGGTAGTCGGCCACGGCAAAGCGGCGGATGTCGGTGCCGTCGACCTTGATGGCGCCGTCGGTCACGTCGTAGAAGCGGCAAATCAGGTTGACCAGCGTGCTCTTGCCCGAGCCGCTGTGGCCCACCAGGCCGATCATCTCGCCGGGCTCGATGGTCAGGTCGAGGTCGTGGATCACGGCGCGCGAGCCGTAGCGAAAGCCCAGCCCGCTCATCTCGATGCGGCCCTGCACGCGCTCGATCTTCACCGGGTTGGCGGGCTCGGGCACGTTGCTCACGTGGTCCAGGATGTCGAAGATGCGCTTGGCGCCGGCCGCCGCCTTCTGCGTGACCGAGACGATGCGGCTCATCGAATCGAGCCGCGTGTAGAAGCGGCCGATGTAGGCAATGAAGGCCGTGAGCACACCCACCGTGATGCTGCCGCGCGCCACCTGCCAGATGCCGAAGCCCCAGACCACGAGCAGGCCGATCTCGGTCAGCAGCGAGACGGTGGGCGTGAACAGCGACCAGGTGCGGTTGAGCTTGTCGTTGACCTGCAGGTTGTAGGCGTTGGCGACGCGGAAGCGCTCGGCTTCGCGGCGCTCCTGCGCAAAGGCCTTGACCACGCGGATGCCCGGGATGGTGTCGGCCAGCACGTTGGTCACCTCGGACCACACGCGGTCGATCTTCTCGAAGCCGGTGCGCAGCCGGTCGCGCACCACGTGGATCATCCAGGCGATGAAGGGCAGCGGCACCAGCGTGACCACGGCCAGCAGCGGGTTGATGGAAACCAGGATGACCGCGGTCATCACGATCATCAGCACGTCGTTCGCAAAGTCGAGCGCGTGCAGCGAGAGGAACACGTTGATGCGGTCGGTTTCCGAGCCGATGCGCGCCATCAGGTCGCCGGTGCGCTTGCCGCCGAAATAGTCGAGCGGCAGCGTGAGCAGGTGCTCGTAGGTGGTGGTGCGCAGGTCGGCGCCGATGCGCTCGGACACCAGCGCCAGCAGGTAGGTGCGCGCCCAGCCCAGGCCCCAGCCGACCAGCGCCGCGCCCAGCAGCCCGCTCAGGTAGAGCCCGACGCGCGCCGGGTCGATCTTCTGCCCGTTCTGGAACGGAATCAGGATGTCGTCCATCAGCGGGATGGTCAGGTAGGGCGGCACCAGCGTCGCGGCCGTGGAGACCAGCGTCAGCAGGAAGCCTGCGATCAGCTGCTTGCGGTAGGGCTTGGCGAAGCGGCCGAGCCGCAGCAGCACCCAGGTGGAGGGCGGTGCCTGGAGCTCGGCGTCGGGCAGGGCCAGGTCGTCGCCGTCGGGCTCGGCTGTCGCCTCGGCGACAGTGCCGTTCTCGCGCTGGCCGAAGAGCTTGAGTAGCCGCAGCGCGGCCGGCTGGCTCGCCAGCGTGTAGCGCCAGCGCGCAAGGCGCCCTTCGGCACCCACCAGATCGAGCGTTCCAACGCCCGAATGGTCGCTCAAATGCAAACGGAGGGCCGAATCTGATAGTGTCCACTCACACCACTGGCCATCCGGTTGCAGCGCCAGCAGCCGCCGGTCGGTGAGGGCCACGAGCCCAAAGGTAAACAGAAGTTCATCGTCAAGGTCAACCGGCAGTGTGACCAGAACGTTTTCCGCGGCTGCGAGCCGGCTTTTCAGCGCGTCTGAGGCCGCCTCGATTTCGCCCTCCCGGGTGCCGACTGGATCGTGATGTTGCATTGTGTTTCTTTGACTCTTGCCCGTCGCGGGCCGCAGGGACCGCGCCATGGCGTCCTTTGTCGGGCGCCGATTCTGACCGATTGCCATGGGCGCGCTTGAAGGCGCCGCGGTGCTCGGCCAAAGCACATCGAACGTTTGCATGACCCGTTTCGACGACATCCGCCTGCTGCGCATCAACTATTTGCGCGGTCCGAACCTCTGGACCTACCGGCCCGTGCTGGAAGTCTGGCTCGACCTGGGCCAGCTGGAGGACTACCCCTCCAACAAGATCGACGGCTTTACCGACCGGCTCACGGCGCTGCTGCCGGCGCTCATCGAGCACCACTGCGGCGTGGGCGAGCGCGGCGGCTTCATCCAGCGGCTGACCGAAGGCACCTGGTCGGGCCACGTGCTGGAGCACGTGGTGATCGAGCTGCTGAACCTGGCCGGCATGCCGACCGGCTTCGGGCAGACCCGCAGCACCTCGGAGCACGGCGTCTACCGCATGGTGTTCCGCGCGCGCGACGAGCAGGTGGCCCGCGTGGCGCTGGCCCAGGGCCACCGCCTGCTGATGGCGGCGATCAACAACGATCCCTTCACCGCAGACGACGTGCAGAAGGCGGTCGATGCGGTCAAGGCCAAGGTCGAGGACTGCTACCTGGGCCCGAGCACCGCGGCCATCGTGTCCGCCGCCACCGACCGCGGCATTCCGCACATCCGGCTCAACAGCGGCAACCTGGTGCAGCTGGGCTATGGCGCCAACCAGCAGCGTATCTGGACCGCCGAGACCGACTACACCAGCGCCATCGGCGAATCGATCGCGAGCGACAAGGAGCTGACCAAGTCGCTGCTCGCGAGCTGCGGCGTGCCGGTGCCCGAGGGCCAGGTGGTGGCCAGCGCCGAGGAAGCCTGGGAAGCGGCCGAGGACATCGGCCTGCCGGTGGTCGTGAAGCCCTCGGACGCCAACCACGGCCGCGGCGTGTCGCTCGAGCTGACCACGCGCGACGAAGTCATGGCCGCCTTCGCGGTGGCCGAGCCCGAAGGCAGCGACGTGATGGTCGAGCGCTTCATCCGCGGCCACGAACACCGCCTGCTGGTGGTGGGCGGCGAGGTGGTGGCGGCCGCGCGCGGCGAGATCATCACCGTGACCGGCGACGGCAAGAGCACCGTGGCCGAGCTGATCGACAAGCAGCTCAACAGCGATCCGCGCCGCGGCGCCGAAGAGGAATACCCGCTCGACCTGATCGTGCTGGACACCGACGCCAAGCTGCAGCTCGAACTCAAGCGCCAGGAGCTCGACGGCGCCTCGGTGCCGGCGGCCGGCCGCGTGGTTACGATCCAGCGCAACGGCAACATGGCCAACGACTGCACCGACCAGGTCCATCCTGAAGTCGCGCATGCCGCCGTGCTGGCCGCACGCGTGGTGGGCCTGGACATCGCGGGCATCGACCTGGTGGCACTGGACATCGGCAAGCCGCTCGGCCCGCAGCGCGGCGCCATCGTCGAAGTGAATGCCGGCCCCGGCCTCTTGATGCACCTGAAGCCGGCCGTCGGCTCGCCGCGCCCGGTGGGCCGCGCGATCTGCGACCACCTGTTCCCGGGCGATGCGCCGGGCCGCATCCCCGTGATCGGCGTGGCCGGCTCGCGCGACACCGCGGTGCTCGCGCGCCTGGTCGCCTGGCTCATCAACCTGGGCGGGCGCCACACGGGCCTGGCCTGCCGCGACGGCCTGTTCCTGGAGCGCCGCCGCGTCGATGCGCGCGACAGCGCCAACTGGGAAGCCGGCCGCCGCCTGCTGGTGAACCGCGCGGTGGAAGCCGTGGTGATCGAGAACGGCGCCGAGACCATCCTGCGCGACGGCCTGGCCTACGACCGCTGCGAGCTCGGCATCGTGACCGACCTCGAAGGCGCCGAGGCGCTGGCCGACTACGACATCACCGAGAGCGACCAGATGGTCAAGGTGCTGCGCACGCAGGTCGACGTGGTGCTGGGCGAAGGCACCGCGGTGCTCAACGCGGGCGATCCGCGCGTGGCGGGCCTGGCCCCGCTGTGCGACGGCGCCGTCATTCTCTATGCGGCCGACCCGCAGGCTGCCGCGCTCACCGCGCACCAGGCCGCCGGCGGCAAGGCCGTGCTGGTGCGGCAGGACCGCGTGGTGCTGGCCAACGGCAGCAGCGAATCCTTCCTGCCCGGCCTCGGCCGCCTGACCGTCTGGCGCGCCACGCACGCGGGCGTGAGCCTGGAGAGCGTGCTGGCCGCGGTGGCCGCGGCCTGGGCGCTGGGCATTCCGCTGAACCTCATCGGCGCCGGCGTCGAGGCCTTCGAGGCCGACCTGCAGGCGGCGCTGGCCTCGCTGCAGCTTTCGCAGACACAGCCGCTTTCGTCCCCCCAACTGCAACTCGCCTGAAGCGCACCGCCGCCCCATGAAAGTCACCCGTATCCGCGCCTTGCGCGGCCCCAACCTCTGGAGCCGCCACACCGCCATCGAAGCGGTGGTTGCCTGCGAAGGCGACGAGAACGCCATCAGCCGCCTGCCGGGCTTCGAAGCACGCCTGCGCGCGCTGTTCCCCCACATCGGCGAGCTGCATCCGATGGTGCTGGGCCAGCCGATGGCCCTGGCGCACGTGCTCGAGAACGCCGCCGTGGCGCTGCAGGCCCAGGCCGGCTGCGCGGTCAACTTCGGCCACACCTCGCCCACGGTGGAAGAAGGCGTCTACCAGGTCGTGTTCCAGTACAGCGAAGAGGCCGTGGGCCGGCGCGCCATCGAACTGGCCGAACAGCTGATCGCGGCCGCGCAGGCCGACACCGCCTTCGACGCCGCCGCCGCCATCACCGAGCTGCGCGACCTCGACGAGTCCGAGCGCCTGGGCCCGAGCACCGGCTCCATCGTCGATGCCGCCGTGGCGCGCGGCATTCCCTACCGCCGGCTCACCAGCGGCAGCCTGGTGCAGTTCGGCTGGGGCTCCAAGCAGCGCCGCATCCAGGCGGCCGAGGTCGACAGCACCAGCGGCGTGGCCGAATCGATCGCGCAGGACAAGGAACTCACCAAGCAGTTGCTCAACGCGGCCGGCGTGCCGGTGCCGCTGGGCCGCCCGGTTTCGGATGC
Source organism: Variovorax sp. V116 (assembly GCF_041154435.1). Classification (NCBI taxonomy): domain Bacteria; kingdom Pseudomonadati; phylum Pseudomonadota; class Betaproteobacteria; order Burkholderiales; family Comamonadaceae; genus Variovorax; species Variovorax sp. V116. The sequence continues at coordinate 1,181,261 of NZ_AP028661.1, read as the reverse complement.
GCAGGACGGCTGGGCCGCGGCCGTGGAGATCGGCCTGCCCGTGGTGGTGAAGCCGCAGGACGGCAACCAGGGCAAGGGCGTCACGGTCAACATCACGACCCAGGAGCAGCTCACCGCCGCCTACGATTCGGCCGCCGCCTATGGCGAGGTCATGGTCGAGAAATTCCTGCCGGGCTTCGACTTCCGCCTGCTGGTGGTGGGCGACCGCCTGGTGGCCGCCGCGCGGCGCGATCCGCCGCACGTGATCGGCGACGGCAGCGCCACCGTGCGCCAGCTGATCGACGCCGTGAACCTCGACCCGCGGCGCGGCGAAGGCCATGCCACCTCGCTCACCAAGATCCGCCTGGACGACATCGCCATCGGCCGCCTCGAGGCCCAGGGCCTCATGCCCGACAGCGTGCCCGCGCGCGGCCAGCGCGTGGTACTGCGCAACAATGCCAACCTGTCCACCGGCGGCACCGCCACCGACGTGACCGACACCGTGCACCCCGAAGTGGCCGCGCGCGCGGTCGATGCGGCGCAGATGGTCGGCCTGCACATCTGCGGCGTCGACATGGTCTGCGAGAACGTGCTGCGCCCGCTCGAGGAACAGCACGGCGGCGTGGTCGAGGTCAATGCCGCGCCCGGCCTGCGCATGCACATCTCGCCCTCGTTCGGCCGCGGCCGCGCGGTGGGCGAAGCCGTCATGGACACGCTGTTCGCGCATGGCGACGACGGCCGCATTCCGGTGGTGGCCGTGACCGGCACCAACGGCAAGACCACCACGGCGCGCCTCATCAACCACCTGCTCGCATCCAGCGGCCTGCGCACCGGCATGACCAACACCGACGGCGTGTACGTCGACGGCCGCCAGACCGACAGCGGCGACTGCAGCGGCCCCAAGAGCGCGCGCAACGTGCTCATGCACCCCGACGTGGATGCGGCCGTGTTCGAAGTGGCGCGCGGCGGCGTGCTGCGCGAAGGCCTCGGCTTCGACCGCTGCCAGGTGGCCGTGGTCACCAACATCGGCAGCGGCGACCACCTGGGCCTGAACTACATCACCACCGTCGAAGACCTCGCGGTGCTCAAGCGCGTGATCGTGCGCAACGTCGCGCCCGACGGCTACGCGGTGCTCAATGCCGCCGACGTCAACGTCGCCGCCATGGCCGCCGGCTGCCCGGGCCACGTGATCTTCTTCACCGCCGACCGCCAGCACCCCGTGATGGCCACGCACCGCGCGCAGGGCAAGCGCACCGTCTACGTCGACCAGGACACGCTGGTCGCGGCCGAAGGCTCCTGGCGCGAGCGCATCGCGCTGCGCGACGTGCCCATCACGCGCGGCGGCACCATCGGCTTCCAGGTCGACAACGTGATGGCGGCCGTGGCCGCCGCATGGGCCGTGGGCCTGGACTGGGACACCATCCGCAGCGGCCTCGCGAGCTTCCTGAACGACGCGGCCGGCGTGCCGGGGCGCTTCAACGTCATGGACTACCGCGGCGCCACCGTGATCGCCGACTACGGCCACAACACCGACGCCATGCGCGCGCTGGTCTCGGCCGTGGACACCATGCCGGCCAACAAGCGCTCGGTGGTGATCAGCGGCGCGGGCGACCGGCGCGATTCCGACATCCGCGACCAGACCGCCATCCTCGGCCAGGCCTTCGACGACGTGATCCTCTACCAGGACGCGGCCCAGCGCGGCCGTGCCGACGGCGAGGTGATGGCGCTGCTGCGCCAGGGCCTGCAGGGCGCGGCGCGCACGCGCTACATCGACGAGATCCGCGGCGAGTTCGTCGCCATCGACACCGCGCTTGCGCGGCTGCAGCCGGGCGACCTGTCGCTGATCCTGGTCGACCAGGTCGAGGAAGCGCTCGCGCACCTGGCGCAGCGCATCGCGGCGGGCTGACCCGCACCGGGCCGGCCGCGCGCCGGCCCATGCCGGACACGTCCCACACGCAAGGGCGAGTCCGGCCGGGGCTGCTGTCTGTGCCGTCCCACACCCCGCACGGCCTGCACCGGACCACACTGCGTGTCCGGTCGCGCTTTCGGAGGGCGCGCCTCAACCAGGAGCACCCGATGACAACAACAGTTCGTTCCACCCTTTGTGCTGCCGCGCTTCTTGCAGCAAGCGGCCTGCTTTTTTCCGGCGCATCACAAGCGCAGGCGCCCGGCACGGCCGCACGTGCGCAGCAGGAGCGCGCCACCTGCGACGGCGTGCAGCAGGACCGCGCGGCCTGCCTGCGCGAAGCCGGCGCCGCGCGCCAGGAAGCGGGCCGCAACGGCCTCACGAGCGCGAGCCCCGGCCGCTACGACGCCAATGCCATGGCGCGCTGCCGCGAACAGCCCGCGGCCGACCGCGCCGACTGCGAGGCGCGCCTGCAGGGCGGCGCACGCACCAGCACCGAAGGCAGCGTGATGGGCGGCGGCGTCATCCGCGAAACAGTGACACCGCTGCCGGCACAGCCGGTACAGCCGGCCGCACCCGCGCGCTGACCGGCAGGGGCCGCAAGGAACCCGGCGCGGCCCGACTTGTCCAACAGTTTCATGTTTCAGGTCACTCCAAGGAGCACCCCATGAACAGCACCACCCGTTCGATGATTGCCGCCCTGATTGCCGTGGGCGGCCTGGCCGCCGCCACCTCGGCCTCGGCCCAGCCGCGCCGCGGCGATTCCACCTACCAGCAGGAACTCGCGGTCTGCGGCCACAACCAGCAGGACCGCGCGGCCTGCATCCGCGAGGCCGGCGCCGCACGCCAGGAAGCCGCACGCGGCGGCCTGACCAGCGCGCCCGACTACCAGCGCAACGCCCTCGCGCGCTGCGGGCTCCAGCCACCGGCCGACCGCGCCGACTGCGAGGCCCGCGTGATGGGCGGCAGCGGCAACACCCGCGGCAATGTGGATGGCAGCGTGATGGGCGGCGGCGTGATCCGCGAATCGGTCACCACCGTCGTCATGCCGGCACCCGCCGCCGCGATGCCGGCGCCGATGCCCGCGCCTTCGCGGGTCCCGCCGCCGGCCATTGCGCCCATCGCGCCGATGGAGCCGGCGCCGATGCCGGCTCCCATGCCGGCACCGATGCGCTGAAGCGCTGAAGCACGCGATCCAGCGGCGTCCCCGCCGCCCGCACCGGGCGGCGGTGGATGCATGCGCCATGCCCGTCAAGGGCAATGACCTTCGCATGTCACACGACTGTCATAAAGCACGAGGGCGTGCTAGCTATAGTTCTCGGTCTCTGCCTACCGAGGAACACTATCCCATGAATGCCATCAAGGTCGCTCGCCGATTCATAGAAACGGACCCGGCCAACGAGTCGTCCAAAATCCTGGCGCAGCTCGTGTTGGCGCTCGAATCCGAACGCAGCTTCGAGCTGGTCACGCTCTACAGCCTCGACTACAAGAGCTTCGAGCTCGCCATGGACATCCTGAAGGAATGGCGGCTCGACCGCTACTACGCGAGCAAGTCGAAGCTGTTCGACCTGTCCCTGCAAGTGAGCGAGCTCGAGAAGAGCTGAGCCCCAAGCGGCCGGGGCTGCGCGCTCAGACCAGCATCCCTCCGGAAGCTTCGATGCGCTGGGCATTCACCCAGCGACTGCCCTCCCCCAACAAGAGCGCGATCACTCCGCCGATATCGTCGGGCTGGCCCGCGCGTCCGAGCGCGGTGAAACCGGCCACCATCGCGTTCACCTGCGGGTTGTCGCGCACCATGCCTCCACTGAAGTCGGTTTCGATCGCACCCGGCGCGATCGTGTTGGCCGCAATGCCGCGCGCGCCGAGTTCCTTCGCGAGGTAGCGTGTGAGCGTTTCCACGCCGCCCTTCATCGCGGCATAGGCGGATGCACCGGCGATCGAGAACCGGGTGAGCCCCGACGATACGTTGACGATGCGTCCGCCGTCGTTGATGAGCGGCAGCAGCTTCTGCGTGAGGAAGTACGGCCCCTTCAAGTGCACGTTGAAGAGCATGTCGAACTGGGCTTCCGTCGTGTCCTCGAAGTTCGCGTGCAGGCCCACGCCGGCGTTGTTCACCAGGAAGTCGAAGCGCTCGCGCTGCCAGGTGGCAGCCAGCGCCGCCTTCACCGAATCCGCGAATGCGGCGAAGGTCGTGCTGTCCCCGACATCGAGCCTGAGGGCGACGGCGCGGCGCCCCTTCGCCTCGATCTGCGCCACCACCGCCTGCGCGCTGGCGTCGTTCGACACGTAGGTGAGGATCACGTCGACGCCATCGGCGGCGAGCGCCAGCGCGGCGCTGCGGCCGAGGCCGCGGCTGCCGCCGGTGACGAGTGCGATGCGCAAGGGGTTGGCGGTTGTGGAAGCTGTCATTTCAAAGTCCTTGGTGGGTTGATCGATGAGTCGATGGGTGGACTTTAAAAATTACCGTCAGAAAGATAAATTCCGGGAAACTGCGCACACTGTCAACCAAAAAGGAAACAATCCTCGGCCATGAACACCGATGAATTGCGCATCTTCTCGAGGGTGGCCGAGCTCGCGAGCTTCAGCCGTGCTGCGGACCAGCTCGGCCTGACCCGCGCGCGCGTCTCGGTGGCCGTGCAGCAGCTCGAGGAGCGGCTGGGCACGCGGCTGCTGCAGCGCACCACGCGCAGCGTGCGGCTCACCGAGGACGGGGCGCGCTTCCTCGACCGCTGCAAGGACTACCTGGCCGAGGGCGAGCAGCTCGCCACCATGTTCCGTTCGCACGCCGGCGGCCTCACGGGTCGGCTGCGCGTCGACCTGCCGAACGCCATCGCGCGCGACCTCGTCATTCCGCGCCTGCCCGAATTCCTCGCGCGGCATCCCGCGCTCGAAGTCGGCATCAGCACCTCGGACCGCCGTGTCGACCTGGTGCACGAAGGCTTCGACTGCGTGCTGCGCGTGGGCATGCTCGGGGATTCGGAACTCGTCGCGCGGCCGCTCGGTGCACTGCGCATGGCCAATGCGGCGAGCCCCGGCTACCTGCGCGCGCACGGCACGCCCCGCACGCTCGACGACCTGGCGCAGCACCAGGTCGTTCATTTCGCGCAGACGCTCGCCTCCAGCGACGCAGGCTGGGAGTACCTCGACCCCGCCGATGGCGTGTACAGGACATGGCCCGTGGCGGCGACCGTCACGGTGAACGGCACCGACGCCTACCAGGCGGCCGCGCGGGCCGGCCTGGGCCTGATCCAGGCGCCGTTCGCGGGCCTGGAAGCGAGCCTGGCCGCGGGCGGGCTGGTGCAGGTGATGCCGGAGTTCAGCGCGCGCCCGATGCCGGTTTCGCTGCTCTATGCCAACCGGCGCCAGCTCGCACCGCGCGTGCTGGCCGTGATGGACTGGCTGACCGAGATCGTCGCGCCCTACTTCGTCAAGGGGCGCGGCGCCACTGTCAACGCCCCCAGCGCAGCACCATCGGGTCGAGCCGCTTCGCCGTCTCGATCAGGCCGGCGCGCGTCTCGGGGTGCATCGCCGGCAGCGGATGGCGCGGCGCCTCGCAAGCGATCACGCCGCCCTCCTTCATGAGCGACTTGCAGGCCAGGAGGCCCGCCTGGCGGTTCTCGTAGTTGATGAGCGGCAGCCACTGCTGGTAGAGGCGAAGGCCTTGTCGCGGTCGCCCGCGCGGTGCGCCTCGATGATCGGGCGGATGCCGTCGGGATAGCCGCCGCCGGTCATCGAGCCGGTGGCGCCGGCATCGAGGTCGGGCATCAGCGTGATGGCCTCTTCGCCGTCCCACGGGCCTTCGACCGCATCGCCGCCCAGGCGGATCAGCTCGCGCAGCTTCGACGCGGCACCGGCCGTTTCGATCTTGAAGTAGGCGACGTGCTCGATCTCGCGAGCCATGCGCGCGAGAAAGGCCGCCGACAGCAGCGTGCCGCTCGCGGGCGCGTCCTGGATCATGATCGGGATGTTCACCGCATCGGACAGGCCGGCGTAGAACTCGAAGATCTGCGGCTCGGGCACGCGGAAGGTGGCGCCGTGGTAGGGCGGCATCACCATCAGCATGGCGGCGCCCATGTCCTGCGCGCGCCGGCTGCGCTCGGCGCAGATGCGGGTGCTGTAGTGCGTGGTGGTGACGATCACCGGCACGCGGCCCGCCACATGCTCGAGCACCGTGCGCGTGAGCACCTCGCGCTCGTCGTCGGACAGCACGAACTGCTCGGAGAAGTTGGCCAGGATGCACAGGCCGTCCGAGCCCGCGTCGATCATGAAGTCGACGCAGCGCTTCTGGCTCTCGAGGTCGAGCGCGCCCTGTTCGGTGAAGGTGGTCGGCACCACCGGGAAGATGCCGCGGTATCTGGGGGTCATGGTGGATCAGTGTGAATGACGGGGAACGGCGGAGCCTCTGCAGCCCACCAGAAAATCGAAGTCGCAGCCTTCGTCGGCCTGCAGCACGTGGTTGACGTAGAGCTTCTGGTAGCCGCCGCCGCGCGTGCTCATGGGCTGCGCGTCGGCACTGCTGAGCGAAGCCAGGCGCGCGGCCAGCTCTTCGTCGCTGATGTCCAGGTGCAGGCGGCCCGCATCGCAGTCGAGCTCGATCCAGTCGCCGTCGCGCACCGCCGCAAGCGGTCCGCCGTCAGCCGCCTCGGGCGCGACGTGCAGCACCACCGTGCCGTAGGCCGTGCCGCTCATGCGTGCATCCGAGATGCGCACCATGTCCTTCACGCCCTGCCGCAGCAGCTTGGGCGGCAGGCCCATGTTGCCGACCTCGGCCATGCCAGGGTAGCCCTTGGGGCCGCAGTTCTTCATCACCATCACCGAGCTGGCGTCGATCTCGAGGCTCTCGTCGACGATGCGCTCCTTGTAGTGCTCCAGGTTCTCGAACACCACTGCGCGGCCGCGGTGCTTGAGCAGTTCGGGCGATGCGGCCGAGGGCTTGAGCACCGCGCCGCGCGGCGACAAATTGCCGCGCAGGATGCGGATGCCGCCGTCGGCGATCAGCGGCTTGTCGAGCGGGCGGATCACCTCGTCGTTGAGGCTCGGCGCCTCGCGCACGTTGTCCCAGATCGACTGGCCGTTGACGGTGAGCGCGCCGGGGTGCGGCAAGAGGCCGTTCTCGCCCAGGCGCCGCAGCACCGCGGGCAGGCCGCCCGCGTAGTAGAACTCCTCCATCAGGAAGCGGCCCGAGGGCAACAGGTCGACGATGGTCGGCGTGTTGCTGCCGATGCGCGTCCAGTCTTCCAGTTCCAGGTCGACGCCGATGCGCCCCGCAATGGCCTTCAGGTGGATCACCGCATTGGTCGACCCGCCGATGGCGGCATTGACGCGAATGGCATTCTCGAAGGCCTCGCGCGTGAGGATCTTCGACAGCGTGAGCCCCTCCTTCGCCATCTCGACCGCGCGCATGCCCGACATCTGCGCGAGCACGTAGCGCCGCGCGTCGACCGCGGGAATGGCCGCGTTGTGCGGCAGCGAAGTGCCCAGCGCCTCGGCCATGCAGGCCATGGTGGAGGCCGTGCCCATGGTGTTGCAGGTGCCGGCCGAACGCGACATGCCGCCTTCGGCCGAGAGGAACTGGTGCAGGTTGATCTCGCCGGCCTTGAGCGACTCGTGCAACTGCCACACGGCCGTGCCCGAGCCGATGTCCTTGCCGTCGAGCTTGCCGTTGAGCATCGGTCCGCCCGTGACCACGATGGCCGGGATGTCGCAGCTGGCCGCGCCCATCAGCAATGCGGGCGTGGTCTTGTCGCAGCCCGTGAGCAGCACCACCGCATCGACCGGGTTGCCGCGGATGGCCTCTTCGACGTCCATGCTCGCAAGGTTGCGCGTGAGCATGGCGGTGGGCCGCAGGTTCGATTCGCCATTGGAGAACACCGGAAACTCGACCGGAAAGCCGCCCGCCTCCGAGATGCCGCGCTTCACATGCTCGGCGATCTTGCGGAAGTGCGCATTGCAGGGCGTGAGCTCCGACCAGGTGTTGCAGATGCCGATGATCGGCCGGCCGTCGAACTCGTGGTCCGGTATGCCCTGGTTCTTCATCCAGCTGCGGTACATGAAGCCGTTCTTGTCGGCCGAGCCGAACCATTCGGTCGAGCGCAGCTTCTTCTTGGGGGTGTTGTCCGGCATGCGGAAGTTTCCTGAAAGCGAGAAAGAAAAAAAGCGTCAGCGCCGTGGCGCACGCGAAGTGAAGAAGCGCTGCAGCAGGCAGAACACGAAGAGCAGCGCACCCACCACGATGCGCGTCCACCACGAGCTCAGCGTGCCGTCGAAGGAGATCAGCGTCTGGATGATCCCGAGCATCAGCACGCCGAACAGCGTGCCCGCCACATAGCCGACGCCGCCCGTGAGCAGCGTGCCGCCGATCACCACCGCCGCAATCGCATCGAGCTCCAAGCCCAGCGCATGCAGGCCGTAGCCCGAGAGCATGTAGAAGGTGAAGATCACGCCCGCGAGCGCCGAGCAGAAGCCCGACAGCGTGTAGACGCCGATGATGGTGGAGCGCACCGGCAGGCCCATCAGCAGGGCCGACTGCTCGCTGCCGCCAATGGCATACACCGCGCGGCCGAAGGGCGTGCAGTGCGCAATGAACACCGCCGCCAGCAGCACGCCGATGGCGATCACCGCGCTGATCGACAGCGAAGCCTCGCCCCAGACCGGAATGCGGATCTGCGAGACCTCGGCATAGAAGGCGTTGGTGATGCTGATGGAGTCGATGCTGATCAGGTAGCAAAGCCCGCGCGCCAGGAACATGCCCGCGAGCGTGACGATGAAGGGCTGCAGCCTGAAGCGCTCGATGAGCAGTCCCATGAACGCGCCGAAGGCCGTGCCCATGGCCAGCACCAGCGGAATGACCACCGCCGGGCTCCAGCCGTGCTTCTCGACCAGCGAGGCCGACACCATCGTGGTGAGCGCGATCACCGAGCCCACCGACAGGTCGATGCCGCCCGAAAGAATCACGAAGGTCATGCCCACGGCCACGACGATCAGGAAGGCGTTGTCGATCAGCAGGTTGAGGAACACCTGCGCCGAGAAGAAGCCGTCGTAGAACACCGAGCCCAGCGTGGCCACCAGCACGAAGAGCGAGATGGTTGCGGCCAGCGGCAAATACTTGGGATTGAACCCTGCCCTGCCCCCTCTTCCGCTCGCGGGAGAGGGCTGGGGTGAGGGTGCCGCTTCGATCACCGCGCTCATGCCCGTTCCCCCTCATGCACCGGCCGCTGCACCAGCGTGCGCACTTGTGCCCGGAACTCCGGCGATTGCAGCAGCATCACCGCGAACACCACCACCGCCTTCACGACGAGGTTGATCTCCGGCGGCACGCCCAGCGAATAGATTGCATAGGTCAGCGTCTGGATGATGAGCGCGCCGATCACGCTGCCCATGAGGCTGAAGCGTCCGCCCGTGAGCGCGGTGCCGCCCAAGGTCACGGCCAGGATCGCGTCGAGCTCCAGCAGCTGGCCGGCGTTGTTGCCGTCCGCGCTCTTGACATTGGAGCTGATCAAAAGGCCCGCCACGCCCGCGCACAGCCCGCAGAACGCATAGGCGCCCACGACGAGCCTGCGCGCCTGCACGCCGGCCACGCGCGCGGCCGTCGGGTTGATGCCCACCGCCTGGATGAAGAGCCCGAGCGCCGTGCGCGTGATGGCCAGGTAGAGCAGCACGAACACCGCGGCCACGATGAACAGCGAGAACGGCAGGCCCAGCAGGTAGCCGCTGCCGAGGAAGAAGAAGGGCTTGTAGTAGATGGTGATGATCTGCCCGTCGGCGATGAGCTGCGCAACGCCGCGGCCCGCCACCATGAGGATCAGCGTGGCAATGATCGGCTGCATGCCGACCTTGGCCACCAGCATTCCGTTCCAGAGGCCGCAGAGCAGTGCAACGCCCAGGGCCGCGAGGATCGCAAGCGGCATCGGGAACCGGCTCACGTCGCTCGCCACCGAGCCGCCGATCATCCAGGCCGCGACGGCCGCCGCAATGGCCACGACCGCGCCCACCGAGATGTCGATGCCGCGCGTGGCAATCACCAGCGTCATGCCCAGCGACACCAGCACCAGCGGCGCCGCGCGGTTGAGGATGTCGACCAGGCTGCCGTACAGATGGCCGTCGCGCCATTCGAGGTGCAGGAAGCTGGCGTTGAACGCGGTGTTGACCGCGAGCAGCAGAAGCAGCGTGACGATGGGCCAGGCGAGGCGGTGGCTCATGAAGGAGGAGAGGCGTGTCATGTGTTCCGCCTTGCTCCTTCCCCTTCCGGGGGAAGGCTGGGATGGGGGCAGGCGGCGCCAGCAATGCGGCAGCGCTCAACGGAAGGCCGCTGTGCCCCCACCCCTGCCCTCCCCCGGGAGGGGAGGGAGAAAAACAAAGAAGGCGTCATGCTGCGGCAATCATTTCGTAGACCTCGTCCTCGGTCGAACCACCTGGGAGTTCGCCCACCTTCTGCCGGTCGCGCAGCACCACGATGCGATGCGCGACACGCACCACCTCGCTCATCTCCGACGAGATGAAGATCACCGCCATGCCCGCCTTCGCGAGCCGCAGGATCTCTTCCATGATCTCCTGCTTGGCCGCCACGTCGATGCCGCGCGTGGGCTCGTCGAGGATCAACAGGCGCGGCTCGGTCGCGAGCCAGCGCGCGATCATGGCTTTTTGCTGGTTGCCGCCCGAGAGCAGGCCGATGGGGGTTTCCACGCTCGCGGTCTTGATGCCCAGCGACGCGACAAAGCGCTCCGCGATCGCCGTCTGCTCGGCGCGCGACAGGAAGCGCCGCACGCCCAGGCGCGCCTGCAGCGCCAGCGCGATGTTCTCGCGCACCGAGAGCTCGGCCACGATGCCGTCGGTCTTGCGCTCTTCGGGGCACAGTGCGAGCCCTTCGCGGATCGCGTCGGCAGGGTTCGAGAAGCTGACGGAGCGGCCATCGATGCTCAGCACGCCGCGGTCGGGCGCTTCGAGCCCGAACAGGAGGCGCGCCAGCTCGGTGCGGCCCGCGCCCAAGAGGCCCGCGATGCCGACCACCTCGCCAGCGCGTACGCGCAGGTCGGTGGCCTGCAGCTGGCCCGCCTGGCCCAGGCCCTCGGCCTGCAGCAGGGCGGGCGCCGCTTCATCGAAGGCCGGCAGCGCCGCCGGCCGGGCTGACTGCGCCGCCAGCTCGCGCCCCAGCATCGCGGCAATCAGTGCCTGCGGGCCGAGGTCCGCGGCGCGCCACTCGCCCACCCAGTTGCCGTTGCGCAGCACCGTGATGCGGTCCGACACCGCATACATCTGGTTGAAGAAGTGCGTCACGAAGACGATCGCGAGACCTTCGCTGCGCAGGCGCCGCAGCACCTCGAACAGCTTCTCGACCTCGTCGTCGTCCAGGCTCGAGGTCGGCTCGTCGAGGATCAGCACCTTCGACGACACGCCCAGCGAGCGCGCAATGGCCACCATCTGCTGCACCGCGACCGAATAGCTCGACAGCAGCCGGCTCACGTCGATGTCCAGGCCGATGCGCGCCAGCAGCTCTTCGGCGCGCCGGTTCACCGCCGCCCAGTCGATGCGAAAACCCTGCGCCGCGCCGCAGCGCGGATAGCGGCCCGCAAACACGTTCTCGGCCACCGAAAGGTTCGGGCACAGGTTGACCTCCTGGTAGACCGTGCTGATGCCGAGCTTCTGCGCCTCCAGCGGCGAGGCGGGATGAATGGGTTGTCCGTCCAGGTGCATCTCGCCACCGCTCGACGGAAGAACCCCCGTGAGCACCTTGATGAGCGTCGACTTGCCCGCGCCGTTCTGCCCCATGAGCGCATGGATCTCGCCGGGGTAGAGCTTCAGCTGCACGTCGCGCAGCACCGGGATGCCGCCGAACTGCTTGTGGATGCCCCGCAGTTCGAGCACGGGGCTGGTGCTGCTCTGGCTCATGCGCTCGCCTACTTGTTCTTGTTGTAGACGTCGATGAACACGGCCGCCAGCAGCACCAGGCCCTTGATGACCTGCTGGTAGTCGATGCCGATGCCCAGGATCGACATGCCGTTGTTCATCACGCCCATGATGAAGGCGCCGATCACCGCGCCCATCACCCGGCCCACGCCGCCCGAGGCCGAGGCACCGCCGATGAAGCAGGCCGCGATCACGTCGAGTTCGAAGCCCAGGCCCGCCTTGGGCGTGGCCGTGTTGAGCCGCGCCGCGAACACCAGGCCCGCGAGCGCGGCCAGCGCGCCCATGTTGACGAAGGTCAGGAAGGCGAGCCGCTGCGTCTTCACGCCCGACAGCCGCGCTGCCTTCTCGTTGCCGCCCAGCGCATAGATGCGCCGGCCGATGGTGGTGCGGTTGGTGACGAAGTCGTACACCACGATCAGCACCGCCATCACGATCAGCACGTTGGGCAGGCCCTTGTAGGTCGAGAGCAGGTAGCTGAAGAACAGGATGATGGCCGCGAAGAACAGGTTCTTCACCAGGAAGAACACATACGGCTCCGTCTCCATGCCGTGCGCCGCGAGCTTGGCGCGCCCGCGCAGCTTGAAGAACACCAGCGCCGCGGCAGCCAGCGCGCCGACCACCAGCGAGGTGGTGCGCAACGTGTCACCGCCCAGCGGATCGGGAATGAAGCCCGAGCTCAGCCGCTGGAACTCGACCGGGAACGGCCCCACCGACTGCCCCGCCAGCAGCGCCAGCGTGAGCCCCTTGAACACCAGCATGCCCGCGAGCGTGACGATGAATGACGGGATCTTGCGGAACGCGACGAACCAGCCTTGCGCAGCGCCGATGAGCGCGCCCGCCGCAATGCTGACGATGGCCGTCGGCACGAAGTGCCATTCATACTCCACCATCAGCACCGCCGCCAGCGCGCCGATGAAGCCGCAGACCGAGCCCACCGACAGGTCGATGTGCCCCGCCACGATCACCAGCAGCATGCCCAGCGCCATGATGACGACGTAGCTGTTCTGCAGCAGCAGGTTGGTGAGGTTCAGCGGCCGCAGCAGCGTGCCGTCGGTCAGCACCTGGAACAGCACCATGATCGCGACCAGCGAGATCAGCATGCCGTATTCGCGCAGGTTGTTCTTGAGGAAGCCGGCGTGCAGCTTCGGGGCGGCCTCTGCGATGGGGACGGCGGCGTTCACCGCGTTGGCGTCAGGCTGCGACATGGACGGAACTCCCCGCGCTCACGATGGCGTGCATGATGCGCTCCTGCGAAGCCTCGGCGGCCGGAAATTCGGCCACGAAGCGGCCCTCGTTCATCACGTAGATGCGGTCGCACATGCCGAGCAGTTCCGGCAGTTCGGAAGAAATCATGAGAATACCTTTGCCCTCGCTCGCGAGCTGGTCGATGATGGTGTAGATCTCGTACTTGGCGCCCACGTCGATGCCGCGCGTGGGTTCGTCGAGAATCAGGAGTTCGGGTTTGGTGAAGAGCCATTTGCTGAGCACCACCTTCTGCTGGTTGCCGCCCGACAGGTTCACCACCAGCTGCTCCACGCCCGATGAACGGATGTTGAGTGCCCGGCGGTAGTCGCTCGCCACCTTGAATTCGCGCGCGTCGTCGATCACCATCGAACTGGAGACCGCCTCCAGGTTGGCCAGGCTCACGTTCTTCTGGATGTTTTCCTCCAGCACCAGCCCGAGGCCCTTGCGGTCCTCGGTGACGTAGGCAATGCCATGGTCGATGGCCTTGCGCACCGTGCCCACGTCCACCGGCTGGCCGTGCATCAGCACCGTGCCGCTGATGCGCTGGCCGTAGGACTTGCCGAACACGCTCATCGCCAGCTCGGTGCGGCCCGCGCCCATGAGGCCCGCGATGCCGACGATCTCGCCCTTGCGCACATGCAGGTCCACGCCCTTGATCTGTTCGCGGTCGGCATGCAGCGCATGGTGCACGCGCCAGTCGCGCACCTCGAACACCGTCTCGCCGATCTTCGGATCGCGCTGCGGATAGCGGTGCGCCATGTCGCGCCCGACCATGCCGCGGATGATGCGGTCCTCGCTGATCGGCTGGCCGCGGCAGTCCATGGTCTCCACCGTGGCGCCGTCGCGCAGCACGGTGATGGAGTCGGCCACCTTGGCAATCTCGTTGAGCTTGTGCGAGATCAGGATCGACGCGATGCCCTGGCGCTTGAGCTCCAGCAGCAGCATCAGCAGCGCGTCGCTGTCGTTCTCGTTGAGGCTGGCCGTGGGCTCGTCGAGGATCAGCAGCTTGACCTCCTTGGCCAGTGCTTTCGCAATCTCCACCAGCTGCTGCTTGCCCACGCCCAGGTCGGTCACGAGCGTGGTGGGCGGCTCCTTGAGGCCCACCTTGGCGAGCAGCTCGCGCGTCTTCGCATAGGCGGCGAACCAGTCGATCACGCCGCCGCGCGCAATTTCGTTGCCAAGGAAGATGTTCTCGGCAATGGACAGGAGCGGCACCAGCGCCAGCTCCTGGTGGATGATGATGATGCCGAGCTTCTCGCTGTCGGCAATGCCCTTGAAGCGGCGCAGCTCGCCCTCGAAGTGGATCTCCCCGGTGTACGAGTCGCACGGGTAGACGCCGCTCAGCACCTTCATGAGCGTCGACTTGCCCGCGCCGTTCTCGCCGACCACCGCGTGGATCTCGCCCGCGCGCACCGCCAGGTTGACATCGCTGAGCGCCTTCACGCCCGGAAATGTCTTGGTGATGCCGCGCATCTCGAGGATGCTGCGGCTGTCCGCTGCTGCTGCTGCTGCCATTCCAACGCTCACTTGACCTGGCTTTCCTTGTAGTAGCCGCTGTCGACCAGCACCTGCTTCCAGTTGCCGCCGTCCACGCTCACGGGCTTGAGCAGGTAGGAAGGCACCACCTTGATGCCGTTGTTGTAGGTCTTGGTGTCGTTCACCTCGGGCGTCTTGCCCGACAGCATGGCGTCGACCATGGCCACCGTGACCTTGGCCAGCTCGCGCGTGTCCTTGAACACGGTCGAGGTCTGCTCCTTGCGCAGGATCGACTTGACCGACGGAATCTCCGCGTCCTGGCCCGAGACGACGGGCATCGGCTGCGATGCCGAGCCGTAGCCCACGCCCTTGAGCGACGAGAGAATGCCGATCGACAGCCCGTCGTACGGCGACAGCACCGCATCGACGCGGTCCTTGCTGTAGTAGGCCGACAGCAGGTTGTCCATGCGCGCCTGCGCCACCGCGCCGTCCCAGCGCAGCGTGCCGACCTTGTCCATGCCCATCTGCTTGCTGCGAACCACCAGCTTGCCGCTCTTGATGTACGGCTCCAGCACCGACATCGCGCCGTTGTAGAAGAAGAAGGCGTTGTTGTCGTCGGGCGAGCCGCCGAACAGCTCGATGTTGAACGGGCCCTTGCCGCTCTTCAGGCCGAGCGCCGACTCGATCGACTGCGCCTGCAGCACGCCGACCTGGAAGTTGTCGAAGGTGGCGTAGTAGTCGACGTTCTTCGAGCCCTTGATGAGCCGGTCGTAGGCAATGACCTTCACGCCCTTGTCGGCCGCCTTCTGCAGCACGTCGGACAGCGTGGTGCCGTCGATGGCCGCGATGACCAGCACCTTGGAGCCCTTGGTCACCATGTTCTCGATCTGCGCGAGCTGGTTCGGGATGTCGTCGTCGGCGTACTGCAGGTCGGTCTTGTAGCCCTTCTCCTTGAAGTACTTGACCATGTTGGCGCCATCGGCGATCCAGCGCGCCGACGACTTGGTCGGCATCGAGATGGCGATCGGGCCCTTGTCCTGCGCATGCGCGAGCGGCGCGATGCCGGCGATGGCCAGTGCGATGCCTGCGAGCGAGGCCTTGAGGAAGTTGCGTTTCATGATTCGATCCGTTTTTTCAATAATTACTGTCTTTTCCAGGGACACCGCGGAACCGGCTTCGCCGGGCCGCTGGTGTCGCCCCCGGTGAGGGGGTTGGCGTAGCGACACGAAGTGCGCGAAGACTGGGGGAGTTCAATATTTTCGGTTGGGGAATTCCTTGGCGGCGACTTCCATCGGGAAGATCGTCTCTTCGGTCACGATGCGCTTGGGCAGCTGCTTGCCGGCCTTGATGTCCTTCACGGCGCTCATCAGCTGGGGGCCGAGCAGCGGGCTGCATTCGACCGACACGTTGAGCTTGCCGGCGATCATGGCTTCGAAGGCGCCCTTGACGGCATCGATCGAGATGATCGTGATGTCCTTGGCCGGCTTCAGGCCCGCTTCCTCGATGGCCTGGATGGCGCCAATGGCCATGTCGTCGTTGTGCGCGTAGAGCACGTTGATCTTCTTGCCATCGGCCTTCAGGAAGGCTTCCATCACTTCCTTGCCCTTGGCGCGCGTGAAGTCGCCGGTCTGCGAGCGCAGGATCTTGAACTTGGGGTCGGCCTTGATGATTTCCTCGAAGCCCTTCTTGCGGTCGATGGCCGGCGCCGAGCCCACGGTGCCCTGCAGCTCGACGATGTTCACCTCGCCCTTCTGGTCCTTCATCTTCTCGACCAGCCAGCGGCCCGCCTTGCGGCCTTCCTCGACGAAGTCGGAGCCCATGAAGGTCACGTAGAGCGAGTCGTCCTTGGTGTTCACCGAGCGGTCGGTCAGCACCACCGGGATCTTGGCGGCCTTGGCTTCGCGCAGCACGGTCTCCCAGCCCGATTCGACCACCGGCGAGAAGGCGATCACGTCCACCTTCTGCGCGATGAACGAGCGAATGGCCTTGATCTGGTTTTCCTGCTTCTGCTGCGCGTCGGAGAACTTGAGCTCGATGCCGGCTTCCTTGGCCGAGGCCTTGATCGACTCGGTGTTGGCGGTGCGCCATTCGCTCTCGGCGCCCACCTGGCTGAAGCCGAGCACGATCTTCTTCTGCGCCAGCGCGGTGGCGGGCAGGAGCCCGCCGAGCGAGGCGGCGGCGAGTGCGATATTGAGGGTGCGGCGATTGAGTTTCATTGGAATGTCTCCTTCTTTCTGAGTGCTATGTTTGCTTGCTGATGAAAACCGTCCGTGGTGGTCAGGCCAGCATGTAGCCGGTCTTGACCGTCGTGTAGAACTCCGCGGCATGGCGCCCTTGTTCGCGCGGCCCGTAGCCCGACCCCTTGCGCCCGCCGAAGGGCGCGTGGAAGTCCACGCCCGCCGTCGGCAGGTTGACCATCGTCATGCCGACTTCGGCATGGCGCCTGAAATGCATCGCGTGCTTGAGCGAATTGGTGCAGATGCCCGCGCTCAGGCCCGAAGGCGTGTCGTTGCACAGCGCCAGCGCCTCGTCGTAGTCGGCCGCGCGCAGCACGCAGGCCAGCGGGCCGAAGATTTCCTCGCGCGCGATGCGGTGCCCGGGCTGGGCCAGGAACAGCGCGGGGCTCATGTAGTGGCCGGCCGTGGCGCGCTGGAGCGGCTCGCCGCCCCACACATGCTCGGCGCCCTCTTCGCGCGCAATGCCGACCCAGGCCAGGCTGCGCGCGAGGCGCTCTTCATCGACCAGCGGCCCGACGTCGACGCCGCGCTCCAGCGCATGGCCGATCTTCAGCGCCTTGAGGCGGTCGCGCAGCCGCGAAACGAAGGCGTCGTGCACCGCGGCCTCGACGATCAGCCGGCTCGACGCCGTGCAGCGCTGGCCGTTGGAAAAATAGGCGCCCTGCACCGCGCAGTCGACCGCATGGTCGATGTCGGCATCGGCCAGCACCACGAGCGCGTTCTTGCCGCCCATCTCGAGCTGCACCTTGGCGCGCCGCGCGGCGGCCGCCTGCAGGATGCGTTCGCCGTTGCGCGCCGAGCCGGTGAAGCTCAGGGCATCGACCAGCGGGCTGTCGACCAGCGCCTGGCCCGCCTCGCGGCCGCTGCCCATCACGAGGTTGAACACGCCCGCGGGCAATGCGGCGCGGCTGATGATCTCGGCCAGCGTCCAGCCGCAGGCCGGCACCAGCTCGGCCGGCTTGAACACCACGCAGTTGCCATGCGCGAGCGCCGGCGCAATCTTGGTGGCCGGCACCGCGAGCGGCGAATTCCATGGCGTGATGAGCCCGGCCACGCCCACCGGCTCGCGCGTGACGTCGACCTGCACGCCCGCACGCAGCGAGGCCATGTTCTCGCCGCCGCCGCGCAGCGCCTCGCCCGCAAAGAACTTGAACACTTGCCCCGCGCGCGCCGCCTCGGCCACGGCCTCGGGCAGGGTCTTGCCGACTTCGCGCGCCAGCAGCAGGCCCAGCTCGTCCTTGCGCGCCAGGAGTTCGGTGCCGATGCGGTCGAGCACGTCGGCCCGGCGCTGCGGCGTGCTGTGGCTCCAGTGGGAAAAGGCATCGGCGGCCGCGCGGATCGCGGACTCCACCTGGCGGCGATCGGCCCGTGCGTATTCGGCCACCACTTCGCTGGTGTCCGAAGGATTGGCGCTCACACCGGTGGTCGCGCTGGTTTCCCAGCGGCCGTTGATGTATTGCCGCACGTTCTGATGGATCTCGCCGTGAATCACCTGCGCGCCAACCTTGTCTCTCGTTTTGGAAGTGGGGCGAGTCTATGAACAGAATTGATATCAATCCAATCATTTTTTCGACAAAATGCATATCAATCGCTGGATTCTGGAAAACCCTCTGATCACAAAGCTTTAACAAACAACAACCCACGAGACATGACCAACTACAACCATTGGTTCATCCGCGCCCGCCTCAAGACGCGGCAGCTGCTCCTGCTGGTGGCGCTGGCGGAGGAAGGCAACATCCACCGCGCGGCCCAGGTGCTCAACATGACGCAGCCCGCGGCCTCCAAGCTGCTGAAGGACCTGGAAGACGTGCTGGAGGTGCCGCTGTTCGACCGGCTGCCGCGCGGCATGCGGCCCACCTGGTACGGCGAAACCATGATCCGCCATGCCCGCGTGGCGCTGGCCAGCCTGAACCAGGCGCACGACGAACTCACCGCGCTCAAGGCCGGCCGCTTCGGCCAGGTGGGCGTGGGCGCCATCACCGCGCCCGGCCTCACGCTGATGCCGCCCGCGGTGGCGATGGTGAAGCGCGAGCAGCCCGATTTGCGCGTGTCGCTCGAGATCGAGACCAGCGCGGTGCTGATCGAGCGGCTCGAGCAGGGCAAGCTCGACATCCTGGTGGCGCGGCTTTTTGCCGAGCACGACAAGTCGCAGCTGCGCTACGAAGCGCTGGCCGAGGAGCCGGTGTGCGCGCTGGTGCGCCCGGGCCATCCGCTCCTGGGCGTGAGCGGCCTCACGCTGCGCGACGTGGTGGGCGCCGGCTGGATCGTGCCGCCCGCGGGCAGCGTGCTGCGCCACCGCTTCGAACTGATGTTCCAGGAGGAGGGCCTGGTGCCGCCGAACAACATCATCGAGAGCTCGGCCCTGCTCTTCATCACTCGCATGCTGCAGCAGAGCGACATGGTGGCCGTGCTCGCGACCGACGTGGCGCGCTACTACGCCGCGCACGGCATCGTGTCGCTGCTGCCGCTGGACATGCCCTGCCACATGGACGCCTTCGGCATCATCACGCGCACCGACCGGCTGCTGTCGCCGGCGGCCAAGGTGATGATGAAGGCGCTGAAGACCGCGAGCCTGAGCGTCTACGGCCGCAAACTTGAAATGGACTGATCAGGTCCAGCCCGCGTCCACGGTGAACTCCTGCGCGGTGCACATCCTGGCGTCGTCCGACGCGAGGAACAGCACCATGCGCGCGATGTCCTCGGGCATCAGCTTGTCGGGCAGGCACTGGTTGCGCTTGAGCGATTGCTCGCCTTCGTCGTCGAGCCAGAGCTGCACCTGCCGCTCGGTCATCACCCAGCCCGGCGACACGGTGTTGATGCGGATGCGGTCACGGCCCAGTTCCACTGCGAGGCCGCGCGTGAGGCCGTTGACGGACGACTTGGCTATCGCATAGCAGGGGTAGCCCGAGCCCTTGGTCTGCCAGCCCGTGGAGCCCAGGTTGATGACCGAGCCGAAGCCCAGCCGCCGCATGCCCGGCACCACCGACTGGATCGCGAACAGCGCGGGCCGCTCGTTGATGGCCATGCGGTTGTCGTAGTAGTCGGGCGTGACCGATTCGAGCGTGTGGCGGTCGTCGCTTGCCACGTTGTTGACCAGCACCGCAAAGTCGCCGAGCTCGGCGACCGCGTCGGCAATGGCTTTTTGCAGCGCGCCGATGTCGCGCACGTCGCAGGCGCGCCACCACGGCGCGGCATGGCCTTCTTGCACGATGCGCTGGGCGAGCGCGGCGCTGGCGCCTTCGGCAATGTCGACGAAGGCCACGCGTGCGCCCTGCGCGGCGAACGCGGCCACCATGGCCGCGCCAATGCCGCTGCCGCCGCCGGTGACGAACACAGTGCGGCCCTTCAGGCTGGGATGGATCGAAAGCTGCGGGGAATCCTTCAAGATGCGTGTCTCCAGAGAGCTGGCGGTGACATTGCAAAATCAATATCACTTGATGCCAAATAGTTTGGTTTCTATTATCAATATGCCTTGATACGATCCGCCGCGTCAAGGACAGAGACAACAAAGGCGCAAAACAAATGACCCAGACCGGCCGCACCGCATCCACTCCCACGCCCCTTGGCGTGCCATCGATCCTCGGCCAGCCCGAGTGCCTGTGGCCCGCGGGCGCCACGCTCGGCGAGGGCACGCTGTGGTCGCCGCGCGAACGGGCGCTCTACTGGATCGACATCCTCGAAAGCCGCCTGTACCGGCTCGACCCGGCCAGCGGCGCGCGGCGCAGCTGGCAGTTCGACGAGGAGATCACCGCGCTGGCCGAGCGCGCCAACGCGCCGGGGCTGATCGTCACCATGCGCCGCGGCTTCGCCTTGTTCGATCCCGCGGTGGATGCGGCGCCGCGCTACCTGCACCAGCCTGAGCCCGACCGGCCCGGCAACCGCTTCAACGACGGCAAGTGCGACCGCCAGGGCCGCTTCTGGGGCGGCACCATGGACTTCGACTGCGTGGCACCGACCGGCGCGCTCTACCGCTTCGACGCCGACGGCCGCTGCACGCGCCACGACGACGGCTTTGCCGTGACCAACGGGCCGACCTGGTCGCTCGACGAACGCACGATGTACTTCAATGCCACGGTCGAAGGCTGCGTCTATGCCTACGACTTCGACAGCGCAGCCGGCACCGTGGGCAACAAGCGGGTGTGGCTTCGCTTTGCCGAGGGCGATGGCCTGCCCGACGGCATGACGACCGACGCGGCCGGCCGCCTCTGGATCGCGCACTGGGGCGGCCACTGCGTGAGCTGCCACGACCCGCTGAGCGGCGCCGAGCTGTGCCGCATCGAACTGCCCGCAAGCAACGTCACGGACTGCGCCTTCGGCGGCGAGGACCTGTGCACGCTCTACATCAGCACCGCGCGCAGCGGGCTCACGGCCGAACAGTTCGAGGCCGAGCCGCTGGCCGGCGGGTTGTTCGCGGTGCGCATCGGCAGCCCCGGCCTGCTTGCGGCCGAGTTCGGGGGCTAGGCCAGTGTGCCGAAGCGGTGCAGCGTGCTGCTGCTGAACACTTCGCCCGGCCGCAGCACCGTCGAAGGAAAGTCCGGCTGGTTCGGCGAATCGGGATAGTGCTGCGTTTCCAGGCACAGCCCGGCGCCGCGCCGCAAGCTCTCGCCATCGGCGCCGCGCAGGCTGCCGTCGAGGAAGTTGCCCGAATAGAACTGCACCGCCGGCTCGGTCGTGTGCACCTCCATCACGCGGCCTGACGGCGGGTGCTCGAGCCGCGCCGCCAACGCCAGGCCGGCGGGCTCGCGGTCGAGCACCCAGTTGTGGTCGTAGCCGCCGGCGACGCGCAATTGCTCGTGCGGCGCATCGATGCGCTCGCCGACCGGCGTGGCCGCGCGGAAGTCGAACGGCGTTCCGGCCACCGGCGCAAGGCCCAGGGGAATCAGGCCTGCATCCACGGGGCAGTAGCGGCTCGCGGGAATGGTGAGCCGATGGTCCAGCACCGCGCCCTCGCCCGCCAGGTTGAAGTAGTCGTGGTGGCTCAGGTTCAGCACAGTGGGCCGGTCGGTCACGGCGCGGTAGTCGATGCGCCAGGTGTTCTCGCGGGTGCTGAGCGCGTAGCGCACCGTCAGCTGCACTTCGCCCGGAAAGCCTTCTTCGCCATCGGCGCTGGTGTAGCGAAGCTCGATGGCGATTTCCTCGCCCGCCGCGCCGTCCACCGGCACCGGCTCGATCTGCCAGAAGCGCGTGCCGAAGCCCCGGTGCCCGCCGTGCAGCGAGTTGGCGCCGTTGTTCAGCGGGAGCTGGTGCTGGGCGCCATCGAGCGTGAAGCGCCCGCCCGCGATCCGGTTCGCATAGCGCCCGACGATGGTGCCCAGGTGCGGATGCGGGCCCAGGTAGTCCGCAAGGCTCGGCAGGCCGAGCACGATGTTGCCGCTGCGCCCATGCCGGTCGGGCACGTGCAATGCGGTGACGATGCCGCCATGGTTGATGGCGCCCAGGCGCAGGCCCAGGCCGTTGTCCAGGGTGTATTCGGTCACGATGCGGCCGTCGGGCATGCGGCCGAATTCGCGGGTGGTGATGTTGCTGCTCATTCGGTTGCTGGAGTTGGTGGAAAAAGCGCCTCGCGCGCACACAGCGATGCGGTTTGCAGGCCGATGCCGTCCGTGAGGTCGTGGTGGGTGGGCGGCTCGGCCGCGTGGGTCTGCAGCTCGATGCGGTGGCCCGCCTGCGCCACCGCATCGGCAAAGCGCTGCTGCAGGGCGAAGGGCGTGTTCCGGTCGTCGCGGTTGCCGATCAGCACGATGCGCCGCGACGGGTCGCGCACGATGCCGCCCACATGCTCGAGCGGATCGTAGAACTGCGCACTGCCGGTGGTGTCGGTCCGGCCGCCCCTCGACATGCCCAGCATGCGCGCGCGTTCGAGCAGGCCATAGGCGCCCGAAGTCAGCACCGCGCAGGCCACGCGCGTGCGGCCCATGGTGAGGAGCGCCGCGCCGGCCGTGGCGCCGCCGCTGTGGCCCAGGATCACGATGCGCTGCAATTGGTGGCGCTGCATGAGCGCATCGAGCGCCGCGTCCAAGGCATGGAATTCCACGGGCTCGCGCCGCTTGCGATGGTCCCCCGACGAGCCGTAGGTGCCGGGCCGCGCCATGAAGATCCACGGCACGCCGGAGCGGTTGCGGCTGCGCTGCGCGTCGAGCGTGCGCAGCGCCGCGGTGTTGCCGGGGATGCGCGCGGGCGGCTGGTCCATCACGCCGTCGCGGTCGCCGGAGAACTGCACGATGGCCACGCGCGCGCCATCGATCTCGTCGCTTGCAAAGTAGCGGATGCAGGCCGGCCCTTCGGCCGGCTGCACCCAGAGGTAGCCGCGCCGGTCGGGGCAGTTTGCGCGTACGGCAGGCTGGTTCCATTGCAGCGCCTGGTCTTCGGAGGTGGCCGGCACGCGCGGATCGGGGCCTGCGCGTTGTGCGCACGCCGCCTGCGCGAGCGCCAGCAGGAGCCACGCGAAGCGGGTGCACCGTCGCCATGCGGCCATGGGTGTCACAGCTGCTGCAGCCTTTGGGGGATGGTGCCGAAGTCGGAACCGACGCGGTCGCCCTTCAGCAGCACCAGGTCGCCGTCGCGCAGGAAGGTGCCGAGGTAGTCCGCGAGTTTCTCGGCATCGTCGAAGTGCGGTCCGAGCAGCCCGGCCGGTACATCCGCGCGCAGCCAGCGCATCTCTGCGCCGTGCGTCACCAGGTGCTCGATGCCGGAGGCCAGCAGCGGTTCGGCAAGGCCGCGGTGCAGGGCTTGCGAATCGCGCCCGAGGTTCACGATGCGCCCGAGCACGCCGATCTTGCGCTGCACCGGCGCATCGTCCGCACGCCGGTAGGTGCGCACGAACTCCATCGCGTTGCGCATCGACATGACCTCGGCGTTCCAGCTGTCGTCGATCAGCGTGGCCTCGATGCCGGCCCGGGTGCGCAGCGTGTGCACCTGCATCACCGACGCGGGAAGCCGCACCCCGGGCATGCGCGCGCAGGCGGCATCCGCATCGAAGCCCATCGCCAGCAGCGCGGCGAACGCCAGGGCCGAGTTGCGCACCAGCCCGGCACTCGCGATGGGAAACAGGTACTCGAAGCTGCGGCCCTCCGTCGCAATGCGCACGCGGCAGCCGCCGCCGGGCTCGGGGTGCGTGTCGAGCACGCGGATGTTGGCGTCCGGCCCGGGCCCCACCACCCAGATGGCGCCCGCCGTGAGTGCGGCGGCGCGCACCACCTGCGCGAGGCAGGGAATGTGGTCGGGCACGATCGCGACGCCGCCGGGCTCCAGCCCCAGGAAGATGCGCGACTTGAAGGCCGCCGTCTGTTCGAGGGTCGAGGCCTGGCGGGTCTGCGACAGCCCGACCTCGGTGATGATGGCCACGTGCGGCCGCGCCATCAGCGAGATCGGCCCCCGGTCCATCCACAGGCCGCTCTGCGCCATTTCGAGAATGCACACGTCCGCATCGGACCCGAGATTGGCCAGCATGGCCGGCACGCCGACGCGCGAGTTGTAGTTGTCCACGGTGGTGTGCACGCGCGCGGCTTCGGGCAGCAGGTCGCGCAGCATGGCAATGGTGGACGACTTGCCGACCGTGCCGGTCACCCCCACCACCAAGCCCTTGAAACGCGCGCGCGCCGCCTCGCCGAGCGCGATCATTCCGCGGATCGGATCGTCCAGCTGCAGCAGCGGAAAGTCGGGAGCCAGTCCTTCCACCGCATGCGCGACCACCGCGCCTGCCAGCTTTTTTTCGAGCGGCGGCAGGTCGGCGTGGCGGTCCGGATTGCCGGGCAGGCGCTTGCTGTAGTTCTCGTGCGCGGCCAGCGTGTCGTAGTCGGCCGCGACGAAAAGCACAGGCGGCGGCAGCAGCGGCAGATGGCGCGGCCCGCGCACCACCGAGTTCACGAACCAGCCTGGCGCAGGCTCGACCAGCCATCGGCCGCCCGTGATGCGCTGCAGCTGCTCGGCGGTCCAGACCGGTGCCGGGGTCGGGCTGGCACCGGGATGCAGGGCCGCGGGCACGGGCGCCGGCCGCGCAGGCAATGGCACTGGCGCAGCGGGCACGCGCAGGCCGCACCAGATGGACAGCCGGCGCGCGGGCGGCAGCCCGGCCAGCGCGCCGCGTACGCGCAGCTCGAGCTGCAGCACGTCGCTCTCCAGCAGGCCGGCGCGAGGCGCGCGCAGCCCGTAGCGGTCGCGATAGATGCGGCCCGGCTCCCATCGGCTGGTCGGCCACATCCAGTCGCAGGGCTCATGGTCCATGCCTTCGCCCCACGCGGGCATGCGGGTGCTGCGCAGCGGGACCGCGCGGAACTGGATGCGCAGGTCGGCCGTTACGGGCGCGTCGGCGGTCCAGAAAGACTCCACCCACAGCATGCGCCGCCCGACGAGCTGGCGCGGCGCGCAACGCACGCCCACCAGGCGCAGCGGCCCGGCCTGGAGAGGCGGCACCCATGCGTCGGGCGGCACCGCATCGGCCATCCATTCGGGCCGGGGCGCGAGGAGCGGCCTGATGGCGCGAGGCGCGCGCGCGGCGGGCGCTGCGGCGGCGAGGGCGGGCCGCCGCTCGGGTGGCGACAGCCTCACCGCGCACCGGCCTCCCGCCACCGGCACCATTTCGGTCCCCAGTGCGCGGCATTGCTCGGCGAAGCGCGCACTCGCGGCCTCGGCCGGCGCGCCCGTGTGCTGCCGCGAGAAACCGAAGCCCACGCCAATGGGCGTGAACACCACCTCTTCGACACCGCGCACACTCAGCGCCAGCGAGAACACACCGGAATCCGCGAGGTCGTTGCGGATGGACTCGAACAGCAGGTCGCCCGCATCGTGCAGGATCGGCCGGCCGCGGTAGATCTCGATGCCCTGCAGCACATGGGCCGAGCTGCCGAGAATTGCGTCGGCACCGGCATCGACGATGGCATGGCCGACGTCGATTTCGGCCTGCGAAGGCGCGGTTTCGAGGTTTGCGCCCCAGTGCACGGCCACCAGCACCACATCGGCCTCGGCACGCGCGGCGGCAATGCGCGGCGCAAGCGTGGCAGTCCAGGCGGCGGGATCGCCGAGCGGCAGCCAGGCGGCACCCGGAGCATCGGCCGTTGCCGCGAAGCGCGGCTGCGTGGCGTCGAGCGAGAACAGCGCCACGCGCACGCCGCCGGCCCGGCCGATGGCCGGCCGCAGCGCCTCATCCAGGTTGCGCCCGGTGCCCGCGTGCGCAATGCCGGCGGCATCCAGCAGCGCCTGCTGCTCCATCAGCGCGGCGGCTCCGTAGTCGCCGCTGTGGTTGTTGGCGGTGGCGACCATGCCGATGCCCGCTTCGGCCAGCACCGCGAGCATCTCGGGCCGGGCGCGGTAGTAGTAGGGGCTGCTCTCATCCTTCTCGACGCCCTGTTCGCCGGTGGTGGCGACCACGCATTCGAGGTTGGCGATGCGCAGGTCCGCCTCGCGAAGTGCAGCGATGCCGCCAAGCATCTCCTGCGGGCCGCCGAGCTCTGCCAGGCGGTAGTGCAGCCGGCGGCCGAGGTTCACGTCGCCGCCCCAGACCGCGACGGGCGCGCGGCCGATCTCCGCCGGCACCGGCGCAGAAGTGGCTTCGGGAATTCCGCACGCAGCCGGGAGTCCCGATGCTTCGCGGTGCTTCAACAGCCGGTGGTAAGCCACGTAGCCCGAGAGATAGTGCTCCACGTCGTCGATGCGCACGCGGAAGCTGTGGTGCTTGATGAAGAACGAACCGGCGATGCGGTCCGGGTTGCGGAAGAACATCGCGAGCTCGGGCCAGAAGTAGCCGTTGGCCAGGTAGCGCGCGCGGTGCTCGAGCGCGCGGTCGAACTTGGCGCGGTCGAAGCCTTCGAGCAGCGGGCGCAGCGCGGGGTCGGCGGCCAGGCGCTCCACCATCTCGCGCGCGGCCATCATGAGCTCGAGCAGGGTCGGAAAGGTGGTGATGCGCTCCAGCACGAAGTCCAGGTAGTCGGCCACGTTGCGCAGGCCAAACTGGTAGTAGCGCGTCTCGGGCCGAACGCGCGTGAGCTCGTTGACGCAGTAGCTCAGCCAGTGGTCGTGCGCGCGCCAGTGCTCCGCGGCAATGAAATGCTCGAAGGCCTTCTCGACGACCGCGAGCCAGCGCTCGTCGCGCGTGAGGCCGTACAGGCGCATCAGGCCGAAGGCGGCTTCGCCGTCGTAGTAGATGACGCGGAATGCGTCTTTCACTTCGAGCGACGGGTAGTTGAGCACGTGCACGAAGCGCCCGCTGGCCGGGTCCTGCATGGCCTGGATGCCGAGCGCGAGCTGCTCCATCAGCGGCAGGTATTGCGGATCGCCCGTGAGCTCCGTGTACTTGACGAGCGCCAGCAGGCACACCGCGTTGCCGCCGAGCTTGATCTCATCGCCGACGTCCAGCAGGTAGGCCGCGCGCGTGCCGCCCGGCAGCTCGGCCTGGCGGATCAGCCGCTTCGTCAAGAGCGACAGCGAGCGGTCGATGGCCGCCTTCTGGCTGTCGCTGCGGATCAGCTCCCAGGCCTCGAGCAGCGCATAGGTGGAGCTCGCGTGGCGCAGCGTGTTGTAGGTGGGAATCGCGCGGTCGAAGCACGGGAACCAGCCGTAGTGGAACTCGCCCGTGGGCTTGACCTGCGCCGCAAGATAGTCGCTCGCGCTGTCCACGAGGCTGCGCACCTGGCCGGCGCCCCACTCGGGCAGCGTGCGGTAGCCCGCCGACTGGCCCGTGGGAGTGATCGGCCACGCGCCTTCGGCATCGGCATAGGCCGCGCGCGTGGTGAAGCACCACACCGGCGCCGCGTCGTCCTGCGGAAAATCGAGTTCGGCACCGAAGCGCCGCTTCGCATGAAGGCGCAGGTTGCCCGGATTGGGCTCGGCATGATCCACGGTGCCGTTGTAGAAGACGGCGCTGCCGTTGATCTCCGGCGCGAGCAGCGCCACCTCGAACTTCGCGTCGAAGGACACGCCATGGTTGAAGTAGTTGCGCCTGGTGCCCGCCAGGCGGGCCTTCAGCGCGCCCCAGCTCATGGGCTCGACCTGGTCGACCAGTTCCACGCGCACATGGCGCGGCTGCATGCCGACGCGCTGTGCGAGCGCAACTGCTGCATCGCGGGCCTGTTGCCAGGCCTGCTCGGCGCTTGCGGCGCGCCCGGCAACCACGCGCGCGCGGCTCGTGCCGTCGCCCATGGCAATCAGTACCACGCAGCCGGCCTCGGGCGTGGCGGCGGCTCCGGGCAGCGTGCCGTCCGGGGCGGCCAGGATCTGCCTGGCGCGGTTCAACAGATCCATGGAAAGAGTCGGTTCTTGGGTCATGCAGGCGCGAATGATGACAGGCCGCGCGCGCCCGCTGCAAATTCGGCGGCCTCCCCGCGCGCCGCTCAGGTCCAGGTTTCGAGCACTGCGCTGCGCACCGCCTCGACGGCGCTCGCATGCCGGCCTTCGGCCGCGAGCCAGCAAAGCCAGGTGCGCGAGCGCCAGCCGTTCCAGATCGCGAGCTCGCCGTTGCGCTGGCCCTGCTCGGCCTGGTCGAGCCGCAGCAGGCCGGCGCCCATGCCGCTCGCGACCATGCTGCGCACCGCGCTCTCGCTGTCGGCCGTGCGCCCTTGCCGGTAGTCGCGGCCGGCGCCCGCGAAGAGCTTCTCGAGGTGCGTGCGCAGGATGCACGAGGGCGGCGTTCCCACCCACGGCAGGCGGGTGAGCTCGTCGAGCGTGAGGCCGGGGTGGGCCTCGGAAACCGGCAGCGGCAGCGTCACGACCAGCTCGACCGGCACCAGGCGCAGCAGCTCCATGCCTTCGACCTGCTCGCTGTCGCTGAGCGCGTAGGCGCAGTCGAGCTCGCCGCGCTGCACCGCCGCCAGCGTCTCGAACGACAGGCCCTGCCGCAGCTGCAGCGTGACCTGCGGGTGGCGCTCGGCGAGCTTGACCAGCACCTCGCCGAGCCTGAGCGCCACCGGGTCGACCACAGTGCCGAAGCGCACCACGCCCTGCGCCGCGCCGCGCAGCTGCTCGGCGGCCGAGCGCATGCGCATGGCCGAGGCCAGCGTGCGCTCGGCCTCCTCGAGCAGGCTGCGGCCGGCCTGCGTGGGCACCATGCCGCGCGGCGTGCGCTCGAACAGCTTCACGCCCAGTTCGTCCTCCAGCGCCTTGAGTTGGGCGCTGACGGCCGGTGCGCTGGTGAACACGCGCTCGGCCGCGCGGGTGAGGCTGCCCTCCTTCGCAATGGCGACGAAAGTCTTCAGTTGATAGAGCTCCATGGCGCAAATTGTGAGCGCTGGCGCGGCCTGCGTGCGTTCGTTTTTTCGGAGCGCCCGGTCCAAAGAAGCGAATGGCCGCGCGGCGTGCAAAAGCCGAAGCTTGGCGCCATCGATTCCATGCAACGAGGCCCGCACATCATGTCCACCGCCAACCCACGCCCGCTCGGCATTGCCGCGCTGCTGCTCGCCACCTCCGGATGGGGTGCCATGTTCCTTGTCGGCAAGGACGTCCTGCACCACGTCGAACCCATGTGGCTCACGCTGATCCGCTACAGCATGTCGGCCCTGCTGTTCGCCGCGCTGCTGCTGCCGCGCGGCGCGGTGCCCTGGCGCAAGCTCCGCCTGCATGCGGTGCCGCTGGCATTGCGGGGCGCCGCGGGCTTCGGCGTCTTCAGCGTGATGCTGTTCGTCGGGCTCGCGCACTCGGTGCCTTCGCACGGCGCGGTGATCGTGGCCACCACGCCCATGACCACGCAGCTGGTGCGCTGGGCCTTCGATGGCGTGCGGCCCGCGCGGCTGGCGCTGCTGGCAACGGCGCTGGCGCTCGCGGGCGTTGCCATGGTGTCGGGCCTGCTCTTCGGCGGCGCCTCGTCGGCCGGCTCGACGCTCTTCGGCGACGCGGTGGCTTTTGCCGGCACGCTGGGCTGGATCTGGTACACGCGCGGCGCGGCGCGCTTTCCCGCGCTCGACGTCGTCGAGTATTCGGCGCTCACGGTGCTGGCTTCGTGGCCGCTGCTGCTGGCGGGCGCGCTGCTCGCCACGGCCTTCGGCGCGAGCCACGCACCCAGTGCCGAGGGCCTGCGCCTGACGTGGCACGCGCTGCTGTTCGTGGGCTTGGTGCCCTCCGCCATCTCCGTGCTGGCCTTCAACTATGGCGTTCGCACGTTGGGCGCTGTCACCGGCACGGCCTTCCTGAATTTCGTTCCGGTGTCGGCGCTGTTGATGGGCGTTGCGCTGGGCAAGCTGCCCTCGGCCCACGAGCTGGCCGGCATGGCGATGGTGGTCGGCGGACTGCTGCTGCATACGGCCGCGAGCCGCAGGGCGGCAGCCGCACCCGCAGCGCGCGCCGCGGGCGGCAACAGCACTGCGGGCTACCGCGCCTGCGGCGCCAGCGCGCGATAGAAGTAGGTGGTGTCGCACGGCGCGCCGCCCGGCAGCAGCGCATAGCCCGGAATCACGCCGACGCGGGTCCAGCCGAGCCGGGCATAGAGCCGCTCGGCCTCGGCGCTGGAGGTGTCGAGCACGAGCAGGGTCTTTCGGTGTTCGAGCGCGAGCTGCTCGGCGGCCTGCATCAGCAGCGCGCCGATGCCCTGGCGCCGGGCGCGCCGGTGCACGAGCATCTTCGAGACCTCGGCGCGGTGCGGCTGGTTCTCGGGCTGCGCGAGCACCAGTTGCACGGTGCCGACGATGCCTTGCGCGTCTTCGGCCACCAGCAGCGCGCGCTCGCCGCTTGCCACGCCTTCGGCCACGCGCTGCCAGAAGGCCTGGGCGCGCTCGGGCGTGAGCGGCAGCATGAAGCTGACCGAGGCACCGCCTTCGACGCAGTCGACGAGCACGTCGGCCAGTTGCCGGACATGGGCGTCGCCGACGCTGGAGAGAAGGCGGATGCGTGGCGCGGAGTTTGTTGCCGCAGGTTGGGTCATGTCATCTCCAGGAAGAGGGCGAGGTGGCGATCACGACGGCATAGCGCGCGATCTTCCGCGTGGGGTTGTAGTAGCTGGTGGGACGGTCGAGCACCAGCGCCAGGCAGTCGCCCGCGCCGAGCCGGTGGCGCTCGTCGCCGAGCGTGACTTCGATGCTTCCTTCGAGCACCCACACCTGCTGGTGGACCTGCGGTTCCCGCGCGCCGGTTTCGTAGGCCACGCGCGCCTTGGGCGGAAAAAGAATCTCGACGATGTGGATCGGCGATGCGGAGCCGCCGGGCGACACGTTGCGGCGCACATAGCCCGAATGCGGATCGCGCCATTGCAGCTGGTCGGCCAGCCGGGACACCGGCCCCGACGCAGGCACCGGCGCCTCGAACAGCGACGCCAGCGGAACGCCGAGGCCGGTCGCAAGTTTCTCGAGCAGCACCGCCGTCGGGCTGCTTTCGCCGCGTTCTATGAGCGAGATCATCGAGCGGCTGACGCCGCAATGCGCCGCCAGCGCCTCGAGCGAAAGGCCGCGGTCGGCGCGCAGGTCCCGCACGCGCTGCGCGATGCGGTCGTTGAGGCTGGGCGGCTGAGTTTCCATGATGCCGGATGAATATCCAACATCATGGAATAGAAGTCAAGGCGAGTTATCGACCGGCGGGAGCGTCCTGCCCGTCCTTCGGCCTCGACGACGGCTCCCAAGAATCAGGCGTGGTCGCGACCAGCTCCTTGAGGTTGGACCAGGGCTTTGCGCCCGGCACGGTGGTGCCGCCCGTGATCGCCACCTTCGCGAAGGCGACCATCCGCTCGCGCAGGTATTGCCTGTCGCTCTCGGGCCAGGTCTCGATGGAATGGGGCGCGCGGGCCACCACGATTTCGCGCGCACCGCGAATGCGGTCGTAGGCGGCGATGGTGCCTTCGAGTGTTTCGGCGCGGTCCCACAGGCCCTTGCCGAAGAAGGCGGCCGGCCACTTGTGCATGCCCGCGAGCGGCGCCGAGTTCGGATAGAAAAGGATGTGGTGGTCCGCCGCCATGCCGCCAAGG
Source organism: Variovorax sp. V116 (assembly GCF_041154435.1). Lineage (NCBI taxonomy): Bacteria > Pseudomonadati > Pseudomonadota > Betaproteobacteria > Burkholderiales > Comamonadaceae > Variovorax > Variovorax sp. V116. The sequence goes on along the minus strand of NZ_AP028661.1, from coordinate 1,149,640 downwards.
AACAGGTTGCGATCGGCCAGGTCGGGCGATGCGGGCAGGTAGCCCGCGCCGCTCGCAAAGGAAGACAACAGAATGGCGCCCTTGATGTTCGAAAGCCCCTTGGGCGGCTGGCATTCGGGCACCGGCATGTCGTAGCTGCACGCGCCCGAAAAGTTCTTGGCCATGGCCCATGCGGTCGACATCGAGCCGCGCGAATAGCCGCCAAGCAGGATCGGAATGCGCGTCGACTTCATGCCGCCCAGCAGCTTGCCGGCCGCCTCCTTGCCTTCGAGCACGCGGCCGTCGGGCGTGAGCAGCCGCAGGCCGTCGCCGCTGTCGAACTGCGCGAGCACGCGAAACACGTCCTCGCCCTGCTCCAGCGTGTGGGTGTCGCTGAATCCGCCGGAGATGCCCTCGCCGCGCCGGTCGTAGGCCAGCACGTCGAAGCCCGCCTGGTTGAGCGCATCGAGGTTCTCGCGCCACCAGCGCTGGCCCATGGTCTCGGTGGTGGCGTTCGGGAACTTGACGTCGACCGCGCGGCCCGTGGCCGGGTCGATGCGGTAGGGCTTTTCGTCGGGGTGCTGGATCGCGGTGAGCTGCCCGCCGCCGCCCGGCGCCATGACGACCAGCGCGCGCATCCTGCCGCCCTTGCCATCGTCGACGCCGCGGCCTTCGATGTACCAGCCGCGCAGCTTGACCGGATCGGCCATCTGCAGGTCGATGCGCTCGAAGCTGTCGCGCGGCACGGTGAACTCGACCACGAAGGTGCCGGCATCGGCGCGCGCAATCGCCTCGGCATAGGGCGCCTTGGCGAAGAAGGCCGGACGCCGGATCTGCCGCAGGTCGACGGGCCCTTCCGGATCGATCCTGCCGGAAGGATCGACCACGCCGGTCGAGCGCGTCGCGCGCGCCTTGTTCGGCGGCAGCCAGCGCTGCATCTGCGCATCGATGCGCGCAAAGCAGGCGGCATCGGCCTTGCAGGCGCGCCAGCGCTCCTTCAGCCGCGCATCTGTGAATTCGTCGACGTAGTAGTCGCTGTCCGCATAGCCCGCTGGCGGGCGGTAGGCATTGACGCCGAACGGCACGCAGGCGGTGCGGCCATCGGACTGCGGCAGCCGGTAGCCGGGCAGTTCGTGGTTGCGGTCGACGCCGACCCAGGCGCGGCAATCGGTGGGCGGCGGTGCCGCCCTTGCGCTCCTGGATGAAACAGCACCTCCATGCGAAGAGCAGCCGCCGATGGCCAGGGCCGCCGCGAGCACCGCAGCTGCGGCCGAGCCGATGCGAAAGAACGTGCGCATGTTCTCGTCTCCTTTCGATCCGCGCCATGCGCGGTTTCATCGCTACAACAGCATGAAAGCCGCGGCGGCCACCAGCGTGGGCCCGAGCGCACCCAGCAGCAGTCCGCCGGCGCCGATGGTCTCGTCGGAGAAGCCGCGCTTGAGCAGCGCGACGCCCGCGGGATTGGGCGCGTTGGCAATCACCGTCAGGCCGCCGCCGGCCACCGCGCCGGCCACGAGCATGTACTTCGATTCGTCCGAGATGTTGGTGATCAGCGAACCCAGGTAGGTGAGCGCCGCGTTGTCGGTGATGGCCGTGAGGCCCAGTGCGCCGAAGAACAAGGCGAGCGGCTGCAGGCTCGATACGACCGGCTCCAGCCACCACTGCTGCATGCCGCCGAGCACCACCAGCCCCGCCAGGAAGAAGCCGACGAGCAGTGCCTCCTTGATGATGAGCGGACTCTGGTGGCGCTCGTAGGCTTGCGTGTAGCCGAGAAACATCAGGAAGAGCCCGAGGAACGCCACCGGATGATGTGCGAACAGCACGATACCGGCCAGCAGCACGAGGTGCACCAGCGCCACGGCGGGCGGCACGGGCGCTTCGGAGAGCGCCGCGTGCGCGCTCGAAGCCGCGGGCAGGTGCTTGCGCAATACGAAAGTGGCCACGGTGGCGTTGACGAGCACGGCCACGGCGGCCTTCCAGCCGAAGGTGGCAAGCATGAAGGCGCTGTCCCATTGCCAGGTCGAGGCCACCATCAGCACCGGCGGCGCGGCGTACGACGTGAGCGTGCCGCCGATCGACACGTTGACGAACAGCACGCCCAGCGCGAGGTACTTCACGGCTTCGGGCACCTGCGGCCTGAAGATCTGCGGCGCGAGCATCAGCGCCGCAATGGTCATGGCCGCGGGCTCGGTGACGAGCGAGCCCAGCAGCGGAACGGCCGCCAGGCCGAGCCATGCCGCCGCAACGGGCGTGGGCAGCGGCAGCACCCGCGCGACAAGGCTCACGCCCGACATGACGGTGCGCAGCACGGGCCGCGAGGCGGCCACCACCATCACGACGAAGACGAACAGGGGCTCGGTGTAGTTGCGCGACTCCGCATAGCCGAGTGCCGGCCCGCCGCCAACGACCAGGGCCATCGCAAGCACAAGCACGATGGCCCAGAAGCCGAAGACGACTTCCACCTCGCCCAGCAGGTGAAAGAGGCCGGCATGGCGGGGAAAGCGGTGCGACAGCCGCTCGAACTGCTTGGCGGCGAAGGTGTGGACGAGCGCGACGGCGAAGATCGCTGCGGCAAGGTACTGGATGGTGGGCTCTTGCATGGGACGGATGGCGTGGTTGATCCGCGTGGCGGCCCGACCATCGCATGAACCTGCGGCGCCGCCAACAAGAAGCAAGCGGCCCCGCACCCAGCCCCAGTTTAACGGGGCCCGCCGGCTAGGGCTGCTGCAGGCGCTGCAGCAGCTCCGCGCTCGGGTAGCCGTCCGCGGGCAGGCCCACGCTGCGCTGGTAGCGGCGCAGCCCTTCGCGCGTGGCGGGGCCCATGACGCCGTCGGCCGCGCCAGTGGCAAAGCCGCGCCGGGTGAGCGCGGCCTGCAGTTCGGCGATCTGGCTGCGCGAGAGCGCCGTCAGGTTCCTCGGCCATGGCGCCTGCACGTCGGGGCCGCCGCCCAGGCGCTGCGCGAGCAGGCCCACGGCGAGCGCGTAGTTGGTCGAGTTGTTGTAGCGCAGCACGGCGCGAAAGTTCGGCCCGACCAGGAAGGCCGGCCCCTGCGCGCCCGCGGGCAGCAGCACCGAGCCATCGGCAAATTCCGGCAGCGGCTGGCCGTCCATGCTCGTGATTCCCTCGGCCGCCCACTGCGCGCTCGGCTGGCGCACGGCCATGTCGGCGCGGCCGTAGTCGAAGCCCGCGGGCAACTTGATCTCCACGCCCCACGGCATGCCGGCCTGCCAGCCCGAGCGCGAGAGAAAGTTGGCCGTCGAGGCCACCACGTCGGGCATGCTGCCCCAGATGTCGCGGCGCCCGTCGCCGTCGGCATCCACCGCGTAGGCCAGGAAGTTCGACGGCAGGAATTGCGTCTGGCCCATGGCGCCCGCCCAGGAGCCGATCATGCGGTCGCGCGCGATGTCGCCGCTGTCGAGGATCTTCAGTGCCGCGAGCAGCTCGCGGCGCGCCCAGTCTTCGCGCCGGCCCTCGAAGCCGAGCGTGGCCAGCGCGTCGATGACCGGGGTGCTACCGTAGTTGCCGCCGTAGTTGCTTTCCATGCCCCAGATGGCGACGACGACGGTGGCCGGCACGCCATAGCGCGCGGCGGCCGCATCGGCTTCGGCGCGCACCTGCTGCAGCTTGTCCTGGCCCGTGGCAATGCGCTGGGGCGAGACGGTGTTGTCGAGATAGTCCCAGACCGTGCGTGTGAACTCGGGCTGGGCGCGGTCCAGCTCGATCACGCGCGGAAGAAACTGCACCTGGTCGAAGGCGCTTTGCAAGGTGGCTTCGCGGATGCCGGATGCGCGTGCGGTGGCGCGGAAGTCTGCCACCCATTTGGCGAAGCGCTGCTGCTCGAGCGCGGCAGCGTCAGGGGCTGCGGGCGCGGGCGCAGTTGCGGGCCGCTGACTCGCCGTGGAGCCCGGCGGCTGCGACGCCGGCCCGGGCGGTGCGGAAGCGCAGCCCGCGACAAGCGCCGCGGTGGCTGCGGCCACAAGGGCGGGCCGGATGGTGGACTGCAGGAATGAGGTGCTGCTGGTTGGATGCATCCGCGGATTCTCACCCGTGCTGCACGGCGGCAAGCCGTTCTCACGCACCGACGCGCCCCTTTCCTACAGCTGCGGTGGGCGGGCCAGCGAGCATGGGCCGTCAGCAGCAGCGAACTCCCGCGGCTCGAATCTCGAAGGGGACAGTGATGCCACATCAAACCTACGCCGCATGCATCGAGGCGTGCAACGGCTGCGCCACCGCATGCCATCACTGCGCCGCGTCCTGCCTGAAGGAGCCCGACGTCCAGATGATGGCCCGGTGCATCGCGCTCGACATGGATTGCGCGGCCGCCTGCCAGTTTGCCGCGGCCGCCATGGCGCGCGGCAGCGAACATGCGAAAGCCATCTGCGCGCTGTGCGCCGGCATCTGCGAAGCCTGCGGCGAGGAATGCGCCAGGCACAAGCACGAGCACTGCCAGGCCTGCGCCAAGGCCTGCCGCGATTGCGCAGCCGCGTGCCGCGCGATGGCACGCTGAGCTGCCGCGACCGGCTCGCGCGCGTCCGGCTATGCCTTGCCGGACGCCACCTGCTGCGTGAATGAAAGCGCCAGGAAATCGACAAAGGCCCGCACGCGCGCGGCCAGCTGGTGCCGCTGCGGATACACCGCGTAGATGTCGGCATCGGGCGTGAAGTACTGCGGCAGCACCTGCACCAGGCGGCCGTTGCGCAGGTAGCGGTTGATGTCCCACTCCGCCCGCATCAGGATGCCGTGGCCTTCGAGCGCCCAGTTCACGGCGATCTCGCCGTCGTTGGTCGCGAGGCTGCCGCGCGTCTTGATCGATTCGGTGCGCGCATGGCGGCCTCGGCCGCTCGTCAGGCGCCAGACGCCGTAGGCTTCCTCGCCCTGGCGAATGCCGATGCAGTTATGCCTGGCCAGGTCGTTCGGAACCTTGGGCATGCCGCGCGCCGCCAGGTAGGCGGGCGATGCGCACAGCAGCCGGCGGTTCGATGCGATGTGCCTTGCCACCACGCGGCTGTCCGGCGGCGCGCCAAAGCGCACGCAGACATCGAACAGGTCTTCGCTCGGCGCCGGTGGATTGACCGACAGCTGCAGCTGCACCTCCACGGCCGGATGCTTGCGCACGAAGCGCGAGATCAGCGGCGCCACATGGCTGCGCCCGAAGCCCAGCGTGGCGTTCACGCGCAGCAGGCCGCGCGGCGTGGCGCGCGACACGCCCAGCAGCTCCTCCATGCCGTCGATCTCGCCGAGGATGCGGCGCGCATGCTCCAGGTACAGCTCGCCCTCGGGCGTGAGGCTCATGCGGCGCGTGGAGCGGTTGACCAGCAGCACGCCCGCGCGCGATTCCATCAGCGCCAGGTGCTTGCTGACCGCGGGTGTGGTGATGCCCAGCTCCCGCGCGGCGGCGCTCAGGCTGCCGGCGCTGGCCAGGGTGGAAAAGAAGCCGAGATCGGCCGGAAGGATGGCGCTGCTCATCGTGGCCCCACTGTTGAACTCAGGTTAACAATGGCTTCACTTTAGCGCCGATTCCGCGGGCTGCTGCTTCTTACAGTGGAATCTCTTTTTCAACCTCCCGCAGGCATCGCCATGAAGACGTACAAGATCGCAACCATTCCCGGAGACGGCATCGGCAAGGAAGTCGTGCCCGCGGGCCAGCAGGTGCTCGAAGCGCTGGCTTCGGCCGGCAGCAGCTTCACGTTCGAGTTCGAGAATTTCGGCTGGGGCGGCGACCACTACCGCGAACACGGCGCGATGATGCCGGCCGACGGCCTCGATGCGCTGCGCGGCAAGGACGCGATCCTGTTCGGCTCGGCGGGCGATCCGCATATTCCCGACCACATCACGCTCTGGGGCCTGCGCCTGAAGATCTGCCAGGGCTTCGACCAGTACGCCAACGTGCGCCCGACGCGCATCCTGCCCGGCATCGACGGCCCGCTCAAGCGCTGCGGCCCCCATGATCTGAACTGGGTCATCGTGCGCGAGAACTCCGAGGGCGAGTACGCCGGCGTCGGCGGCCGCGTGCACCAGGGCCATCCGATCGAGGCCGCCACCGACGTGTCCATGATGACGCGCGCCGGCGTCGAACGCATCATGCGCTTCGCCTTCAAACTGGCGCAGTCGCGGCCCCGCAAGCTGCTCACGGTCGTCACCAAGAGCAACGCCCAGCGCCACGCGATGGTGATGTGGGACGAGATCGCGCTGCAGGTCTCGAAGGAGTTCCCGGAGGTCACCTGGGACAAGGAACTGGTCGACGCATCGACCGCACGCATGATCAACCGGCCGGCCTCGCTCGACACCATCGTCGCCACCAACCTGCATGCCGACATCCTGAGCGACCTGGCCGCCGCGCTCGCGGGCAGCCTGGGCATCGCACCCACCGGCAACATCGACCCCGAGCGGCGCTACCCGTCGATGTTCGAACCGATCCACGGCTCCGCCTTCGACATCATGGGCAAGGGCCTGGCCAATCCGGTCGGCACCTTCTGGTCGGTCGTGATGATGCTGGAGCACCTGGGCGAGGCCGAGGCCGCCCGGCGCGTCATGCAGGCGGTCGAAGCCGTGACGGCCGACCCCGCGCTGCACACGCGCGATCTCGGCGGCCGCGCCACCACCGCGCAGGTCACGCAGGCCGTGTGCGCACGGCTCGCGTAACCCAATCAAACACACGGCGCAGACCGTCAGCCAGGAGACAAAGACATGTTGAAGCAACCATTCGCCATCGGGCGCCGCCGCGCCCTCGCGGGAACCGCCCTGGCGGCCCTCGGCCTTTGCATCGCGCCCTGGGCCACTGCCCAGGAGCCGTGGCCGGCCAAGCCGATCAGCCTGGTCGTGCCCTTTCCTTCCGGCGGCACCACCGACGTGCTGGCCCGCGCGCTCGCCGATGCGCTGTCCAAGGCCCTGGGCCAGCCCGTGATCGTGGAAAGCAAGCCGGGCGCCGGCGCCACGCTCGGCGCCGACTACGTCGCCAAGGCCAGGCCCGATGGCTACACGCTGCTGATGGGCGCGGTGCACCACACCATCGCGACCAGCGTCTACAAGAAGCTGCCCTACGACTTCCAGAAAGACTTCGCGCCGATCACCACGGTGGCGATGGTGCCGAACGTGCTGGTGGTCAATGCCTCGCTCACGCCGGCCAAGTCGGTGGCCGAGCTGGTCGCGCTTGCCAAGGCGTCGCCGAAGGAGCTGGCCTACGGCTCCAACGGCAACGGCACGGCGCAACACCTGATCGGCACCCAGTTCCAGGCCAGCACCGGCGTCAAGCTGCTGCACGTGCCGTACAAGGGCAGCGGTCCGCTCACCACCGACCTGCTGGGCGGGCAGGTGGACATGTCCTTCGACACCATCACGCCCGTGCTGCAGCACATCAAGGGCGGCAAGCTGCGCGCGCTGGCCGTCACCACCGCCAAGCGTTCCGCCGTACTGCCCGAGGTGCCGACGCTCGAGGAGGCCGGGCTCAAGGGCTTCGACATCGGCACCTGGTTCGGCGTGCTCGCGCCGGCCGGAACGCCGAAGGACATCACCGCAAAGCTCCACATCGAGATGGCCAGGATCATCAAGTCGCCGGAGTTCGCCGAGCGGATGCGCGCGATCGGCGCCGACCCGATCGGCGACAGCTCCGCCGAGATGGCGGCCCGCATCCGCGAGGAGACGGCGAAGTTCGCGAGGCTGGTCAAGGAGGGGAAGGTCGCGGTCGAGTAGGCCGGATTCACGACGATCTTGTTACTCCCCGCTGCGCTCGCCAGTCCCTAGAGTTGCCTTGCGGCGCCAACCACGGCGCGCCACAAGGAGCCGGCGATGAGCAGCAACAGCAGGAACAGCAGGAACAGCAGCAAGAACGACCGCGTCGCGCAGGCGCTCGGCATCTATCGAAGCATCGCGGCGTGCAACGAGCGCCTTGCGCGCGGCAACGACGTCCACGCGCTCACGGCGGCGTTGATGCTGCCCTGCTACCACGCCGAGTTCAGGCGCGTGGCGAGCGAGCTGAACCATTCGGAGCAGGACGAGCTGGGCGCCGCGCTCGAACGCTACCTGCCTGGCAACGCCGCAGTGACCGCGTCCTACAACGAACTCCTGGTTGGCCTGCGGCTGCGGCCGGCCCGCTGATCTGCCCACACAGACCCGGGAGCCATGCCGACGCGCGGCTGTTCTGATCCAGAACAACCCCGCGTACCAGGGCGATTTCGCCGCGGCCCGCAAGGAACTGCGCGGGCGTCTCGGCCTGGACAGGTGATCGCCCGCCGCCCCGCCGCAAGCGGCTGATACACTTTGCGCGCGTTGTCAGGTGTCCTGGCGCCCCGTGTAAACGGCGGGGTGGCCAGGGTGAAACGGGAAGTCGGTGCGCGGCGGTGGAGAGAACACCGCGCAATGCCGACGCTGCCCCCGCAACGGTAAACGAGTCAAGAAGCAAGACCCCGGGATTCGGTCCCGCGCCACTGTGCCGCGAACGGCATGGGAAGGTGGTCTTGCTGCAGAGCCGATGGCTCTGCGCTCGTGAGCCCGGAGACCGGCCTGACGACCAGCGCATGACCTTGCGGTGGGCGAGGATCGGCGGGCGGCGCATGGCGTCCGGCTCGATGCAGGTGTGCATCCGCCGGAACCGCATCCACTGGCGCCCCTCCGATTTCTCTCCCCCCGCCCGGTCGTACCGACCATCTATCGCGCGGCGGGCGCGGAGGAATCATCATCATGAACAAGCGAGCCATCGCTCCAGGCAGTGCGCCGACGCCGGGAACCGTGTGGTTCGTCGGTGCGGGCCCGGGCGATCCGGAACTCATCACCGTCAAGGGCCGCGGCCTCGTCGAGCGCGCCGGGGCGATCCTGTTCGCGGGCTCGCTCGTGAGCGAAACCGCCATGCGCTGGGCGCGGCCGGACTGCGCCATTGCCGACAGCAAGGACATGACGCTCGAGCAGATGTCGGCCTGGCTGATCGCGCAGGCCGCGCGCTGCGAGACCGTGGTGCGCCTGCAGACCGGCGACCCGGGCCTGTACGGCGCACTGATCGAGCTGGTGCAGCCGCTGGATGCGGCGGGCGTGCCGATCGGCGTGGTGCCGGGCGTGTCCTCCGCCATGGCCTCGGCGGCGGCGGCGGTGGAAAGCCTCACGCTGCCCGAGGTCACGCAGACCGTGATCTTCACGCGCGTCGAAGGCCGCACGCCCATGCCCGAGGGCGAGTCGCTCGAGGCGCTCGCCGCGCACCACAGCACGCTGTGCATCTTCCTGAGCATCACCCTGATGGGCAAGGTCACGGCCGCGCTCACGGCCGCCGGCTGGTCGCCCGATGCGCCCGTGGTGGTGGTTCACAAGGCAAGCTGGCCGGGCGAAGAGAAGATCGTGCGCGGCACGGTCGCGACCATCCAGGCGCTGTGCCGCGAGGCCCGCATCGCGAGCCAGTCGATGATCATCGCCAGCCCCACGCTGGGCGCGCGGCAGTGGACCACGCTCGCCAAATCCAAGCTCTACGACGCGAGCTTCACGCACCGCTTCCGGCGCGCGAGCGTTCCCGTCCAAACCCTGCGCCAGGAACTCCCATGAACTCCGAAACCATTCTGCTGGTGGGCCACGGCTCGCGCGAAAAATCCGGCAACGACGAGATCGAGGCCTTTGCCGCGCAATGGCGCGAGCGGCAGCCGGGCTGGCGCATCGAGGTCTGCTTCATCGAGTTCTCCGAGATCACGATGAGCGAGGGCCTGCGCCGCGCGGCCGAGAGCGCGCGGCGCGTGATCGTGGTGCCGCTCATCCTCAATGCCGCGGGCCACGTGAAGATGGACGTGCCGCAGGCCATCGACGGCGCCCGGCTCAAGTACCCGATGGTGCAGTTCCTCTACGCGCCGCACCTCACGGCCTGCGATCCGATCCTCGCGATCCTCAAGCGCCGCCTCAAGGACGCGATGCAGGCGCTCGACATGCCCGACCCGACCACCACCGGCGTGGTGATCCTGGGCCGGGGTTCGTCGGACCGCCAGGCCAATGGCGACATGGCCAAGATGGCGCGCTGGCTGATGGAGGAGACCGACCACGAGCTGGTCGACCTTGCCTTCACCGGCATCACCTACCCGCGCCTGGAGAAGGCCGTGCAGCGCCAGGGCCTGCTGGGCATGAAGCAGGTGGTGGTGCTGCCCTACTACCTGTTCAACGGCACGCTGGTCGAACGCATCGCGCGCCAGGTCGAGCACCTGAAGGCGCAGTACCCGACGATCCGTTTCGTTTCCACGCGCTACTTCGGCTTCGAGCCCGAGATCTTCGCGCTGCTCGAACAGCGCGTGGACGACCTGCGGCGCGGCGCGCCGGCCGCGCTCATGCCTTGCGACGGCTGCAAGTTCCGCGACTTTGCGGTGGAGCACGGGCTGGGCGGCCACCACCATGGCGATGCGGCGGCGCACGGCCACGACCACGACCACGATCACGACCACGCGCATGGCCACGTCCATGCGCACGACGCGGTGCCGGCGCTGCGATGAAGCCGACGCACGCCCCGGCGGCCAACGTCGTCACCGAGCAGCTCACCGCGGCGGGCCGCGCCATCGAGCACGACTCCTTCGCGGTGATCGACCGCGAGGTGGCCTCGCATGCCTACACGGCCGACCAGTGGCCCGTGGTGCGCCGCATGATCCATGCGAACGCCGACTTCGACTTCAACGGCCTGACCGACTTCCACCCGGAGGCAGTCGACGCCGCCATTGCCGCCATCCGCTCGCGCGCCAGCCGCGTGCTGGCCGATGTCGAGATGATCTGCGTCGGCCTCTCGGCGCCGCGCCTCGCGCACTTCGGCATGGGCACTCACCAGTTCATCAGCGACCCGGACGTGATCTCGCAGGCGATGGCCGAAGGCACCACGCGCGCGGTGCAGGCCATGCGCAAGGCGCACCGGCTCGGGCTGGTCGACGGCGCGATCGTCGGCATCGGCAATGCACCGACCGCGCTGATCGAGATCGTGCGGCTGATCCGCGAAGAGGGCGCGCGCCCCGCGCTGGTGGTGGGCATGCCGGTGGGCTTCGTGTCGGCGGCCGAATCGAAGGACCTGGCCGCGCTCGAAGACGAGGTGCCCTGGATCGTGATCCGCGGGCGCAAGGGCGGCTCCACGCTGGTGGTGGCCGCGATCCACGCGCTGCTGGGCCTGGCCGAGGCGCGCGAACACGCCGCATGATGGACAAGGGCGCGCCCCGCGGCACCCGCACCGGTTTCACGACCGGTGCGTGTTCGGCCGCGGCGGCGCGCGCGGCGGTGATCGGCCTGGTCACGGGCCAGGTGCCCGACCACGTCGAGTGCCTGCTGCCCAACGGTGATCTCGTGCGCTTCGCGGTACACGATGGCCGCGTCGACAGCGCGAGCGCGCACGCCATGGTCATCAAGGACGCCGGCGACGACCCCGACTGCACCGACAAGGCCCATCTCACGGCCGACGTGCGCCTGCTGCCCGATCTGGCGGGCCAGGTGGTGCTGGCCGGCGGCACCGGCGTGGGCACCGTCACCATGCCGGGCCTCGGGCTCGCCGTGGGCGGGCCGGCCATCAACCCGGTGCCGCGCCGCAACATCGAGGCGAACGTGCGCGCGGTGGGCGCGGCGCTGCTCGACGAGGTCGGCCTCGAAGTCGCGATCTCCGTGCCGCAGGGCGAGGAGATGGCCAAGAAGACGCTCAATGCGCGCCTGGGCATCCTCGGCGGCATTTCGATCCTCGGCACCACCGGCATCGTCAAGCCGTATTCCACCGCCGCCTACCGCGCGAGCGTGGTGCAGGGCGTGCAGGTGGCGGGCACGCTGGGCCATGGCGTGGTCGTGCTCACGACCGGCGGGCGCACCGAGAAATTCGTGATGGCCGAAATGCCGGAGCTGCCCGAGCCGGCCTTCGTGCAGATGGGCGACTTCCTGCGCTACGCGATGGGCGCCGCGGTCAAGGCCGGAATCCGGAAGGTGGTGATCGGCGGCATGGTCGGCAAGCTCACCAAGATCGCGCAGGGCGAGACCATCACCCACGCCGGCCGGGCCGAGGTCGACACCGGCCTGCTGGCCGACCTGGCCGCCGGACTCGGCGCGCCGCCCGATGTGTGCGATGCGATCCGCGGCAACGAGACCGCGCGCTATGCCGGCGAGCGCATGGACGCGCTCGGGCTCGGCACCGCCTTTCACACGGCGCTCGCGCAGCGCGTCATCCAGACGCTGCGCACGCGCTACCCCGACCAGTTCGAACTGAAGGTGCTGGTCTGCGACTTCGAAGGCCGAAAGATCGCGGAGGCCCCGTGAACGACAGCGAGAACAACAACATGACCAACAAATGCCGCATCCTCGGCGTGCTGGACGACGGCGATGCGAGCCTCGGGCGCGGCGCGATGGCCCACCTGCAAAAGGCGCAACTGGTGATCGGCGCCGCGCGCACGCTGGCGCTGTTCGCGCCGCACATCGCGCCCGGCGCGGTGCAGCGCGATCTCACGGGCGCGCTGTCGCAGGTGCCCGAATGGATCCGCGCCGCGCAGGCCGAAGAGCGCCGCGTGGTCGTGCTGGCCACCGGCGATCCGCTGTGCCATGGCATTGCGGCCTTCCTGGCCGCGCGCCTGTGCATCGAGGCGATCGAGGTCATTCCGAACGTATCGACGCTGCAGCTGGCCTGCGCGCGGCTCGGCCTGCCGTGGCAGGAGATGAAGTTTGCCTCCGTGCATGCGAAGGATGCGGGCGACTGGCTCCCCGGCTCGCCGCCCGCGCACGGCCTCTATGCGCTGCTGCGCGACATCCGCCAGCACGACCGGCTGGCCGTGCTCACCAGCCCCGACAACACGCCCGACCGCATCGCGCGCATGCTGGTGGCCGAAGGCCTGGCCGACGATTTCGAGATGGCCGTGGCCGAGCGCCTGTGCCAGCCCGAGGAGCGCGTGGTCAGCGGCATGCGCATCACGGCCGCGGCGCAGATGCGCTTTGCCGATCCGAACGTGGTGCTGCTCTGGCGCACGCGGCTGCGCGCGCCGCAGGTGCTGTTCGGCTTGCCGGATGCGAGCTTCGAGCAGCGCCATCCCGAGAAGGGCCTGATCACCAAGAACGAGGTGCGCGCCGTCTCGCTCGCGCGCATGCAGCTGCGCGCCGACAGCGTGGTGTGGGACATCGGCGCGGGCTCCGGCTCGGTCGGGCTGGAGGCCGCGCGGCTGTGCTGGCGCGGCCATGTCTACGCGATCGAGAAGAACGCGGACGACAGCGCCATCGTCGCGCGCAACCGCCAGGCCATGGGCATCAGCAACCACAGCCTGGTGCACGGCAAGGCGCCCGAGGGCCTGGCGGCCTGGGCCGATCCGGATGCGGTCTTCATCGGCGGCTCCGGCGGCGAGCTGGCAGAGCTCATCGCGCTGGTGCTGCGGCGCCTGCGGCCGGGCGGCTGGCTGGTGATGAACTTCGTGACCATCGAGAACCTCGCGGCTGCGGTCGAGGCGCTCAAGGCGCAGGGCGCGGCCTGGGACGTGCTGCAGCTGCAGGCCTCGCGCAGCAAGCCGATCCTGCACATGCACCGGCTCGCGGCCGAGAACCCGGTGTGGCTGGTCTGTGCGCAAGCAGGCGGTGTGGCATGACGGCACCCGGCATGCTCCACGGCGTATCGCTCGGCCCGGGCGATCCGGACCTGATCACGCGCCGCGCCTGGTCCCTGCTGACGCGCGCCGATGCGGTCTGGACCTACCCGGTGCGCAGCCTGCGCAAGGAAAGCTACGCGCTCGACATCGCGCTGCGCGCCGGCCTGTCGGCGCCCGCGCAGCACCAGGCGCTGCTGTTCCCGATGACCCACGACGCCGAGAAGCTCGCGCGCCACTGGCTGAAGGCCGCGGAGACCGTGCAGGCGCTGCTGGCCACCGGGCAGGACGTGCTGTTCCTGGTCGAGGGCGATGCCTCCACCTACGCGAGCTTCTGCTACCTGGCGCGCGTGCTGCGCGAGCTCGACCCGGCCGCGCGCATCGACGTGGTGCCCGGCGTCACCTCGTTCAACGCGGCCTGCGCGCGCCTGCAGCTGCCGCTCTCGGAGCAGGACGACACCGTGGCCATCGTGCCGGCGGCCTACGGCATTGCGGCGGTCGAGAAGATGCTGGACGACTTCGACACGCTGGTGCTCATGAAGGTCAAGCCGCTGCTCGACGACCTGATCGACCTGCTGGCGCGGCGCGGCCTGCTCGCGCACAGCCGCTTCATCGAAAAGGCCGGCTCGCCGGTCGAACGCATCGTGCACGACGTGGCCAGCCTGAAGGGCAGCAAGGTCAACTACTTGTCGCTGCTGCTGGTGAAGAACCCCGGCCGCGAACGCGGCGAACTGGTGCGCGGCTGCCGCAAGAAGACCAGCACCGAAATCGAAGAGGACAACCCGAATGACGAATGAAGCCGCACCCCGTGTGGTGCTTGTGGCCATCACCAAACATGGCGCGCAGCAGGCCGCCGGCCTGGCCCGCCAGCTGCCGGAGGCCAGCGTGTGCGTGGCGGACAAGTTCGCGCCGCTCATGGCCGGCTTGCCCAACCCGGTGCGCGCCTACGCGGGCGCCTTCCGCGACGAGATCGCAGCGCTGTTCGCGGACTTCGACCAGGTCGTGTTCTTCGTCTCGCTCGGTGCCGTGGTGCGGCTGATCGCGCCGCACCTCAAGAGCAAGGACGAGGACCCGGGCGTGCTGGTGGTGGACGACGCCGCGCAGTTCGTGATTCCGGTGCTCTCGGGCCACGTGGGTGGCGCCAACGCGATGGCCGAGCAGGTCGCTTCGCTGCTGGGCGCCACGCCGGTGCTGACCACCGCGTCGGACGTGGGCAAGACGATTCCGGTCGACATCCTCGGCCGCGAGCTCGGCTGGAAGGTGGAGGCACCCAAGATCAACATCACGCGCGTCTCGGCCCATGTGGTGAACGGCGAGCCGATTGCGGTGGTGCAGGAAGCGGGCAGCGCCGGCTGGTGGACCCGCCCCACGCCCCTGCCCGCCAACATCCACCGCTTCGCGCGCTTCGACGAGGTCGACCTCGCGCGCTTCAAGGCCGTGCTGTGGATCACGCAGGCCGAAGTCAGCGCCGAACGCTGGAGCGCGCTGGCCGAGCGGCTCGTCGTCTATCGGCCGCCGCTATGAGCACCGTGCGCTACGCCATCGGCTTGGGCTGCGACCGCGGCACGCCGCAGGCCACGCTGCAGCAGGCGATCGACGAAGCGCTGGCCGGCATCGGCACGCAGCTCGCGCAGGTGGCGGCGGCAGCCAGCATCGACCTGAAGGCCGACGAACCGGGCCTGCTGGCACTGGCCGCGGCCCACGGCTGGGCGTTGCGCTTCTACTCTGCCGCGCAGCTGGCAGAAGTGCCCGTGCCGCATCCGTCGGAAACGGTGCGCCGCCACACCGGCACGCCTTCGGTCAGCGAGGCGGCCGCGCTGCTGGCCGGCGGCGGCCTGCCGATGGCGGCGCTGGTCGTCCCCAAGCACAAGCACCGCGGCGCCGACGGGCGCCACGCGACGGTCTCGATCGCGCGCATGTCCTGATGAACTCCAACCCTCACTCTCTCGAATGGAACCCGCAATGAACGCCTCCTCCACGCACACCACTTCCCACACCGGCGGCTTCGCCCATGCCGGCACGGCGCGCAGCCTGCTGCTGCAATTGGCCGGCGCCGCAGCGCTGGGCCTGTTCGTCCTGTACGGCGTCGCCTTTGCCGAAAGCCCGCTCGCGCACAACGCCGCGCACGACGTGCGCCACGTCACGGTCAAGCCCTGCCACTGAGCGCGGAGCGTCCCATGATCTTCCAACGACTGATCTGGTCCGCGCTGGCGGCGGCCGTGCTGGTGGGCAGCGTGCAGACCGGCGTGCAGCAGTGGCAGGCCACGCCGATCATCCAGGCGGCCGAAAGCTACGAATCGCAGAAGGCCGCGCCTGCAGGCCACGGCCATGACGCGGCGCATGCCCACGGCGCTGCCGCGGATGAAGTTCAATGGCAGCCCGAGGACGGCGCCGAGCGCAGCTTCTGGAGCTGGGTCGCCAACATGCTGCATGCCTTCAGCATGGCGCTGCTGGTGCTTGCGGCAATGGGCGTCTGCCTCTGGCGCGGCACGCGCATGCGCTCGCTGCCGCTGGCGCTGCTGGTGTCTGCCGCCGGCTGGCTGAGCTTTCACTTCTGGCCGTCGCTCGGGCTGCCGGCCGAGATCCCCGGCATGGATGCGGCCCGGCTGGGTTCGCGCCAGGGCTGGTGGGTGCTGGCCGCAGCCGGCGCGGCGCTGGCCTGCATCTCGCTCGCGGGCCTGCGCAGTGCCTTGCGCTGGCCCGCGGCTGCGGCCTGGCTCGCGCTGCCTTTCGTGGTGGGTGCGCCGCAGGCCGCAGGCGATCCTTTCGCGGGCTTCGGGCCCGAGGCACAGGCCGCGCTGCGGACGCTCGATGCGCGCTTCATCTGGGTGACCACCTGGATCTCGCTGAGCTTCTGGGCCTCGACGGGCGTGGCCTGCGGCCTGGCCTTCGAGCGCTGGCTGCGGCCGGTGCTGGCCGCTGCGTTCGGCAATTCGCGCACCGCGCCGGCACTGGAGGTGAATCCATGAGCGGCAAGATTTCATTGGTCGGCATCGGGCCCGGCCACCACGACCACATGACGGGCCGCGCGCTGGCCGCGATCGCCGAAGCCGACGTGGTGGTCGGCTACAGCACCTACATCAAGCTGGTGGCCGACCTGCTCGAGGGCAAGGAAGTGATCCGCAAGGGCATGACCGAGGAGCTCGACCGCGCGGTCAATGCGCTCGAATGTGCCCGCGAGGGCAAGAAGGTGGCGCTGATCTCCAGCGGCGATGCCGGCGTCTACGGCATGGCCGGCCCGACCTACGAGGTGCTGTTCCAGGCCGGCTGGACGCCGGACTCCGACATCGCCGTCGAGGTGGTGCCCGGCGCGTCGGCCATCAACGCCTGCGCGGCGCTGGTGGGCGCGCCGCTCACGCACGACTTCTGCTCGATCTCGCTGAGCGACCTGCTCACGCCCTGGCCCGTGATCGCGCGGCGGCTCGACGCGGTGGCGGCGGCCGACTTCGTGGTGGCTCTCTACAACCCGAAGAGCGGGCGGCGCACCCAGCAGATCGTGCAGGCGCAGCAGCTCTTCCTGCGGCACCGGCGGCCGGACACGCCGGTGGCGGTGGTCAAGTCGGCCTACCGCCGGCGCGAGCGCATCGAGTTCACCACGCTTGCCCACATGAGCGAGTGCGACATCGGCATGCTGACGACGGTGCTCATCGGCAACAGCCACACCTTCGTGCAGCACGGCCTCATGGTCACGCCGCGCGGCTATGCCAACAAGTACGACCTGGACGATGGCGGCAACACGCGCAGCGGCGAGAAGCCAGGCCGCTCGCTGTCGACCGGCCTGCTGGGCTGGATGGCCAACCTGCGCGCCGACCATGCCGAAGGCGCGAGCGCCGCCGCGCTGGCGGCGCAGCACCGCCTGCCCGTCGATTACATCGAGGCCGTGCTGGCCGCACCGGCCGAGGAAGAAGAAAGCCCCGCGGCCGCGCCGCTCGAGGAGACGCAGGAATGAGCGAGGTGGTCAAGCCCAAGATCGGCGGCTACAAGCGCCACCTGCTGGTCTGCACGGGACCGCGCTGCAGCCCCGACGGCGCCTCGCAGGACCTGTTCGACAGCCTGGGCGACAAGTTCAAGGCCGCGGGCCTGAACGAGGGTGCACTGCGCGTCAAGCGCAGCCGCGTCGGCTGCTTCGCGGCCTGCAAGGGCGGGCCGGTGATGTGCGTGCAGCCCGACGGCACCTGGTACTACAACGTCACGCCGGAGAACATGGACCGCATCCTGTCGCAGCACCTGGTGGGCGGCGTGGTGGTGGAAGACCTGGTGTTCCACCAGGGACCGGGCCTCGCGCCAGACACGGCCGCCTGAGGCGCTGCAGTCGCACGCCGGCTATTCGACAAAGAGCAGCGCCGGGCATTCGAGCGAGGCGCGCACGGCCTGCACGAACTCGGCCGCCAGCTGGCCGTCGACCACGCGGTGGTCGAAGGAGGATGACAGGTTCATCATGCGGCGCGCGACCACGGCGCCATCCTTCATCACCGGGCGCTGCACGATGCGGTTGACGCCGACGATCGCCGCCTCGGGCGCATTGATGATCGGCGTGGACGCGATGCCGCCCAGCGCGCCGAGGCTGGTGACGGTAATGGTCGAGCCGCTCAGCTCGTCGCGCGTGGCGCGGCCCGCGCGCGCGGCCTCGGCCAGGCGCGCGATCTCGGTTGCGCTGGACCAGGGGTCGCGCGCTTCGGCGTGGCGCAGTACCGGCACCATGAGGCCCACGGCGGTCTGGGTCGCGATGCCGGCATGCACTGCGCCGTGGCGCGTGAGCACGCCGGTCTCGTCGTCGAAGCGGGCATTGACCTGCGGAAAGCGCGGCACCGCCAGCACGATGGCGCGCACCAGCAGCGGCAGCAGCGTCAGGTGCGCCCGCTCGCTGCCCCAGCGTTCGTTGAGCCGCGCGCGCAGCAGCTCCAACTCGGTCACGTCGACTTCCTCGACGTAGGTGAAGTGCGGGATGCGGCGCATCGCATCCTGCATGCGCTGCGCGATGCGGCGGCGCACGCCGGTCACGGGCACGGCCTCCTCGTCGTGGCGCTCCGCGTAACGCGGCGGGCCCGGCGCCTGCGCGCCCTGCCTGCGGAGCAGCCAGGCGTCGAGGTCCTCGTGCAGGATGCGGCCGTCCGCGGCGCTGCCCGGCACCTGCTGCAGATCGATGCCGAGCACCGCGGCGCGATGGCGCACCGCGGGTGCGGCGAGCGGCTTGCCGGCCGATGAGGATATGCGCACGGCCGGAGCGGATGTCGCCGCAGCTGCTACCGCCGGTGCAGGTGCCGGCACGGGCGCGGACGCGCGTGCGTGCGCGGCCGGCACCTGCACCGCCTCACCCTGCGCCTCCACGTCGATCCGTATCAGCTCCGCGCCCACCGCGAGCTGCTGCCCCACTTCGCCGCCGAGCGCGAGCACCCGGCCCGCGACCGGCGAGGGAATCTCGACGGTGGCCTTGTCGGTCATCACGTCGGCCAGCACCTGGTCTTCCGCCACCGTGTCGCCGGGCTGCACGCGCCACGCCACCAGCTCCACCTCGGCAATGCCTTCGCCAAGGTCCGGCACCTTGATTGCATGCGTGGCCATTCAGTTCTCCATGACGCGGCGCATCGCCGCGCCGACGCGCGCCGGCCCCGGAAAGTAGGCCCACTCCTGCGCATGCGGATAGGGCGTGTCCCAGCCGGCCACGCGCTCGATCGGCGCCTCCAGGTGGTGGAAGCAATGCTCCTGCACCAGTGCCACCAGCTCGGCGCCGAAGCCGTTGGTGCGCGTGGCCTCGTGCACGATCACGCAGCGGCCGGTCTTCTTCACCGAGGCGACCAGCGTCTCCAGGTCCAGCGGCCACAGGCTGCGCAGGTCGATGATCTCGGCATCGATGCCGGTCTCGCGTGCGGCCGCTTCCGAGACGAACACCATGGTGCCGTAGCTGATCACCGTCAGGTCGGCGCCGGGGCGGAACACGGTGGCCGACTCCAGCGGCACCGTGTAGTAGCCCTCGGGCACCTCGCCGAGCGGATGCGCCGACCACGACACCAGCGGCCGCTCGTGGTGGCCGTCGAAGGGGCCGTTGTACAGCCGCTTGGGCTCCAGGAAGATGACGGGGTCGTCGTTCTCGATCGAGGCGATCAGGAGGCCCTTGGCATCGCGCGGATTGGAAGGCATCACCGTGCGCAGCCCGCAGACGTGCGTGAACAGCGCCTCGGGACTCTGGCTGTGCGTCTGGCCGCCGTAGATGCCGCCGCCGCAGGGCATGCGGATGGTGATCGGCGCGGTGAAGTCGCCGGCCGAGCGGTAGCGCAGGCGCGCCGCCTCGGACACGATCTGGTCGTAGGCCGGATAGACGTAGTCGGCAAACTGCACTTCCACCACCGGGCGCAGGCCGTAGGCGCCCATGCCGATGGCCGAGCCGACGATGCCGCCCTCGTTGATCGGCGCATCGAACACGCGCGAGCGGCCGTACTTGGCCTGCAGGCCTTCGGTGCAGCGGAACACGCCGCCGAAGTAGCCCACGTCCTGGCCATAGATGATCACGTTGTCGTCGCGCTCGAGCATCACGTCCATGGCGGAGCGCAGGGCCTGGATCATGGTCATCGAGGCCATGGCGTCAGCCCTCGGACGCGAGCTGCTCGCGCTGCCGCTTCAGGTGCTCGGGCATTTCCTTGTAGACGTCCTCGAACATGGTCGCGGCGCCGGCGACGTGGCCGTCGGCCATGGAGCCGAAGCGCTCGGCCTCCTTCAGCGCGGTGTTCACCTGCGCCTCCAGGTCGGCCTGCGTCTGCTCGTGCTCCTGCTGCGACCAGGCGCCGATGGACCTCAGGTGCTGCGCCAGGCGCGGGATCGGATCGCCCAGCGGAAAATGCGCCCAGTCGTCGGCCGGACGGTAGCGCGAGGGATCGTCCGAGGTCGAGTGCGCGCCGGCGCGATAGGTCACCCATTCGATCAGCGTCGGCCCGAGGTTGCTGCGGGCGCGCTCGGCGGCCCAGCGCGAGGCCGCCAGCACCGCGAGAAAGTCGTTGCCGTCGACGCGCAGCGATGCGATGCCGCAGCCCACGCCCCGCGCCGCGAAGGTGGTGGCCTCGCCGCCGGCAATCGCCTGGAAGGTCGAGATCGCCCACTGGTTGTTGACCACGTTGAGGATCACCGGCGCGCGGTACACGTGCGCGAAGGTCAGCGCCGTGTGGAAGTCCGACTCGGCGGTGGCGCCGTCGCCGATCCATCCCGAGGCAATGCGCGTGTCGCCCTTGATCGCCGAGGCCATGCCCCAGCCCACCGCCTGGATGAACTGCGTGGCCAGGTTGCCCGAGATCGAGAAGAAGCCGGCCCGCTTCATCGAATAGCACACCGGCAGCTGCCGTCCCTTGAGCGGATCGCGCTCGTTGGACATCAGCTCGCAGATCAGCTCGAGCAGCGTCACGTCGTCGCGCGCCAGCAGCAGGCCCTGCTGGCGGTAGGTGGGAAAGCACATGTCGCCCTGCTGCAGCACCAGCGCGTGGCCGGTGGCAATGGCCTCTTCGCCAAGGCACTGGATGTAGAACGATATTTTTTTCTGCCGCTGCGCGATCAGCATGCGGGCGTCGAAGGCGCGTGTCTTCATCATCGCGCGCAGGCCGCGGCGCAGCAGCTCGGGGTCGGCCTCGGGCGCCCACGGGCCGACTGCGCGGCCCTCGTCGTCGAGCACGCGCACCAGTGTGTAGGCCAGGTCGCTGGTGTCGGCCGGCGACGCGTCGACCGGGGGTTTTCGCACCTCGCCGGCGCGCGACAGGTGGAGATAGGAAAAGTCCGTCTCATGCCCCGGCCGCCCGGTGGGCTCCGGCACATGCAGACGAAGAGATACGCCCTGGCTCATCGCGTTGTCTCCGCGCTCGATGGAATCGCTCGCCAGCAAAGCCTAGCGAATTTCAGGCGGGAGCGCAGCCGGTCAAGCGCGTATTTTTTCTTGCGGGCGCGTCAGTCCTCGGCGTCGAAGAAAGCGAGCTTGCGCGCACGGGGCAATGCCTTGACCCTGATCTCCGCCCGCAGCGCGGCGCCCTTGTCGGGATAGGCGCGCGCTGCAAGCACGCGCAGCGGAGGACGCGCGCGCGTGAACTTGGCGCCGAGTCCGAACACATGCTGGAAGAAGCGCTGCTCCACGTCGAGCGCGATCCCTGCGTAGTACACGCCGCCTTCGCACTCCAGGAGATAGAGCCAGTAGGGCACGGGATCGGGGTCGGGCAGGGATCGGGGCATGGCGCGGATTGTGCAGCCGCAGCCGCCCTTCGCTGGAGTCGGCTTTGGCAAAGCGGCGAGGGGAACGCGCATTTGCGGGCGTACAGTGGGTGGCCGAGCCCACGCCCACGGCGGTTGCCGGAACGCTGTCGGGCTCTCCACGAATGGAGGTTGAACATGGCCCAGCATGCAATTACCGCTGTTCACTTCAGCGACGGAAAGATCGATCTCGTCGCGATTCACCCGGTGGTGGAGCAGGAGTTCGGCTCGACCGAATTCGCGCTTGGCGCGGCACGGCGCATCGGCATCGGCGAATGCGTGGAGCTCCTCGCCGCCGGCGAGGAAGTGTGCCTTGCACGGCGCACCGAAAGCCATGCCTGGGAGGTGGTTTGCGATGTCCAGCTCCTGCCGGGCGGCGCCGGCATCACCGGCGTCGACGTCGTGGGCCACCCCAACGATGCGCTGCACGAACTTCCTGCGTGGGACTGAGGGCGCAGCGGGCGAGCTATATTGCGCGCTCAGCAACAGACAGAGAAGAAATCACCATGGCAAAAGCCTACTGGGTCAGCGCGTACCGTGCCGTCAACGACGCCGACAAACTCGCGGCCTACGCAAAACTGGCCGGCCCGGCCATCACCGCCGGCGGCGGCCGCTTTCTTGCGCGCGGCCTGCCCGCCGAGGTCTACGAGTTCGGCCTGTCCCAACGCACCGTGCTGATCGAGTTCGACAGCGTCGAGCAGGCCAGGGCCGTGCACGACAGCCCCGACTACCAGGCCGCGCTTGACGCGCTGGGCGACGGCGCGGAACGGGACCTGCGGATCATCGAAGGGGTCTGAGACATCCAGGGGATCGGGCTCTCAGGGCATGTCCGGTGCCCTGGCTTTCACCGGCTGCGCTCGCCGTCGCGCACGGATTCGATTGCGCCGTTGTAGATGCGCACGACGCCAAGGAATGCACCGCGACCGCGGTCGTATGTCCATTCCTCCATGGGAACGCACTGGTTCGCAAGAATCGCCTGGGGACTGCCCGCGCGGTAGGGCGTCACGATCCAGCCGAGCTGCAGCATCGGCACGCAGACGCTCTGGCGATAGATCGGCTCGCCGCATTTCTGAAGCAGCGACACGGGCGAATCGCCCTTGCCCACGAGCGAACCGTTGCAGCCCATCGACTGGGAAGCTTCGGCGGACGGAACAAGGATGGCCATGAACGCCGCCGCGAGCCAAAGGCTCCAGTGGTGGGGGTGAGAACTTTTTGAGAGAAGCTCAGGCATTGTCCGTGCGCGCCATGCGCGGTGCATCGAAGCGCGCAGGCGCCTGCGGCAAGCCGGCCAGGTCCGCGCGGGCAAACTGGAAGCAGTCGATCCCGGCAGGAAGCACGACGCCCGTCTGCGCCGAGCTGGTCCAGATGTGCGAGCTGATCGACACGGAATTCGGGTCATCGAACGCCCCGCGAGAGATCCCGCGGTACTCGGGCCAGCGCTCGAACGTGAGCGTGAGCGTGGTGCCGCATCGGGGGCAGAAGTGGACATGCACCTGCCTCGAACTGCTTTCCGATTTGTGCGAGTACCTTGCCATCGGCTCGCCCGAGAACTGGACCGCGTCCACCGGATACATCGACTCCGCGTATGAGGTCGAACCCGTCACCCGCTGGCAGAACCTGCAGTGGCATTGCAAGGTGCGCATGGGCTCGCCCAGGGCGACGAAGCGCACGGCCCCGCACAGGCACCCTCCATCACGTCGAGTCGTCACGCCGATCGCCTCCTGTGCCAATGCCGCGGATAAGGTGCCATGGGATGCAATGCCTGGCAGTCAGTCCTGCTGCCGGAGGATCTTCTCCATCTTCCTGCCCTTCGCGAGCTCGTCGACCAGCTTGTCCAGGTAGCGGATCTTCTGCATCAGCGGATCGTCGACTTCCTCGACGCGGACGCCGCAGACCACGCCCTTGATCAATGCGCTGTTCGGATTCATGGCCGGAGCCTCCGCAAAGAAGGCCTCGAAATCCTTCCCCTGTTCGATCTGCCGCGCGAGGCCCGCCTGGTCATAGCCGGTCAGCCAGCGAATGATCTGATCCACTTCTTCCTTCGTCCGGTTCTTGCGTTCGGCCTTCTGGACGTACATCGGATAGACCTTCGCAA
Source organism: Variovorax sp. V116 (assembly GCF_041154435.1). Lineage (NCBI taxonomy): Bacteria > Pseudomonadati > Pseudomonadota > Betaproteobacteria > Burkholderiales > Comamonadaceae > Variovorax > Variovorax sp. V116. The sequence continues at coordinate 1,125,813 of NZ_AP028661.1, read as the reverse complement.
ACGCCATCGCGAAAATTCGATGCTGAGGCATGGCCGCTCTCAAGCCTTCGGCAGGCGCCGCCTTGCCTTGACCGCCGACGCCAGGCCCTCGAGCACCGGCACCGTCTGGGCAAAGCCGATGCAGGCATCGGTGATCGAGACGCCGTGCTTCAGCGCCGCGCCGGGCTTCAGGTCCTGCCGGCCTTCCTCGAGATGGCTCTCGATCATGAGGCCCGTGATGCGCCGCTCGCCGGCCGCGATCTGCGCCGCCACGTCTTCGGCGACCACGATCTGCCGCTGGTGCTGCTTGCTGCTGTTGCCGTGCGACACGTCGATCATCACCTGCGGCCGCAGGCCGTTCGCCAGCAGCGCCTCGCAGCTCGAAGCCACATCCGCGGCCGAATAGTTGGGCGCCTTGCCGCCGCGCAGGATCACATGGCAGTCGTCGTTGCCGCGCGTCTCGAAGATCGCCGCCATGCCCATCTTGGTCATGCCCATGAAGGCATGCGGCGCACGCGCTGCGAGGATCGCGTCGGCCGCAACCTTCACGCTGCCGTCGGTGCCGTTCTTGAAGCCCACCGGGCAGCTCAGGCCCGACGCCAGCTGCCGATGGCTCTGGCTCTCGGTGGTGCGGGCGCCGATGGCACCCCAGGCGATCAGGTCGGCAATGAACTGCGGGCTCAGCAGGTCGAGGAACTCGGTGCCGGTCGGCAGGCCCAGCGTGGTCAGCTCGAGCAGCAGGCGCCGCGCGCGCTCCAGCCCTTCGTTGATCGCGAAGCTGCCGTCCAGGTGCGGGTCGTTGATGTAGCCCTTCCAGCCCACGGTGGTGCGCGGCTTCTCGAAATAGGCACGCATCACGATCAGCAGGTCGTCCTGCAGCGAGTCGGCGACGGTCTTCAGGCGCTGTGCGTATTCGATCGCCTGGTCGTGGTCATGGATGGAGCATGGCCCAACCACCACGACCAGCCGGTCGTCGCGGCCGTGCAGCACGTCGGCGATGGCCGCGCGGCTGCCTTCGACCAGCGCCAGCGTGTTGTCGCGCACGGGCACGCGCTCCTGCAGCAAGGCAGGGGTGATGAGCGGACGGACCGCGCCGATGCGCACGTCGTCGATGCGGGTGGTGTCGAGCGTGCTGTCGCGAGAGCCGATCTCGGCATCGTGGAGAGGGTCGTCGAGGCGGGGCATGGTGGTGGCTGTGGTTTCGAACGGAGCTTGGCGGATTGTCCTCTTCCACAAGTACCTTAACCGCGCGGGTCGCTTCGCGGCGAACGGGCCTGCGCCCCGCTGGCCGCACCCAGGCTCTGTGCAATGAATGCCGCAAAGGGCTTGATGTCGCCCTGGCCGCTTGCTGAGTTCAGCGCGGCCATATAGCGATCGCGATCTTCGAGGCGCAACACCGTCCAGGGGAACCCGCCCGAGGCCAGCATGGCGTTCATGAGGAAGCGCCCGAGCCGCCCATTGCCGTCCATGTATGGATGAATGAAGACGAACATGAAATGGCCCAGCACCGCGCGCACGGCGGCCGAGGGCTCGTCGCGCAGCAACTCGAACAGGACCGGCATCATCTCGCGCACCGCTTCGCGCGGGGGCGGCACGTGCTGCGCGTTGCGGATGTAGACCTGATGGCCCCGGTAGCCCGCGAGATCCGATGCCGCGAGGAGGCCTGCGGTCACGCTGGGCGAGAACATCGCCCGGAACCAGGCACCGTGGTCGCCCTTGAGAACGTTCCCGGCGTTCGCGCCCGCGAAGATACTCTGGATGGACGCCTTGACCTCGTTGTGCGCAAGCCAATAGCCGTGCGCCGCCATCGCATCCCGGGATTGGTGGTCCTGCTCGTGGATGTCCTCGTTCCAGTCTCCGTTCGCGACGCGGCGAATCAGTTCCGGCGTGACTCTGTAGCCTTCGATGGACAGCGAGTGATAGGCATCGGTGACATAGGCGTCTTCGACCGCGCGCATGTATGCGGCAACGTCCTCAGGCCGGCCCGGCTCCTTCAGCGGGAAGGCGCTCGCCGCATCGTCGCGCATCGAGGCCCACATGAGCCGCAATCTGGAAACATAGGGGGACTCGATGCGGTCGCCCGGAACAATTCGCAGAGGGGTTTCGAATGGATTGGCCTCGGTGACCTGATTGCCCAAGGCCCGCATGAAACCGACGATGTCATCCGCGATCGCGTCCCGGCCCACCGCGCGGAACGCACCGGCGAGGCGGCCGGCAACCGTGCCGTGGTTGCCTTCCGCAAGCACGCGGCTCAGCTCGGACGCGTCGCTGATGGACAGCAGCGCGACTTGCGCGTCCTCGGCGGAGGCCCTGAAGAAGTTCTCCGGCACTTTCAGGAGCGCCTGGGCCAGTGTCATCGTACGGAGATTGCCGACGCTGTCGCGCCGGTCGGCCGCTGGAAAATCCCTCGCCTGGTAGTCCATGAGCGAGAACCCGTTCGGCAAGTCGAGCACGCCGTTCTTGCCCAGTGGCGCATGCACGACGACCTGCTTGGGCAGCAAGGTCGTCCCGGCGTGCAGTTTCAGCGAATATTCCGCCGACACGCACCAGTCGGAGCCGAATCGGGCGTTGCAGTAGGCGGCAATGAAGTCCTTCATCCCCGCGATCCACGGCGTCGTGTCACCAGCCTTGGCGGAAGGGCTGGCGGACATGTACCAACCCTGGATCACCGGCTGGAGAAACCCCGCGCCCACCAACGCTTCGCGATCCGCGCGAGAGAACTCGCCCGTATTGAAGACGCTCCGGCCTTGCTCCTGCAAGGTCCGCAGTGCCTCCAGGGCGGTGGCGAGCCGCCGCTGCGCCGGGGTGGCTGTACGAACGGCGACGGGAGTTGCCATGTGCAGGATCTCGCTTTGCTGGCGGCAGCTGGTAGTCGATTGCCAGGTTCTTTTGCCAGTTGATTGCTAGATTTTATTGCAAATTCATTGCTAGACTATCTTGCAAAGCCCACCCTCACTCCACCGTCACGCTCTTCGCCAGGTTGCGCGGCTTGTCGACATCGGTGCCGCGCGCACAGGCCGTGTGGTAGGCCAGCAATTGCAGCGGCACCACGTGCAGCAGCGGCGAGAGCGCGCCGTAGTGCTCGGGCATGCGGATCACGTGCAGGCCTTCGCTGCCCTTGATCCTGGTGTCGCCGTCGGCCAGCACGTAGAGCACGCCGCCGCGCGCGCGCACTTCCTGCAGGTTGCTCTTGAGCTTTTCGAGCAGGGTGTCGTTGGGCGCCACGGCCACCACGGGCATCTCGCTGGTCACCAGCGCGAGCGGGCCGTGCTTGAGTTCGCCGGCGGCGTACGCCTCGGCGTGGATGTAGGTCACTTCCTTGAGCTTGAGCGCGCCTTCGAGCGCGATCGGATAGTGCAGGCCGCGGCCGAGGAACAGCGCGTTGTCCTTGCGCGCGAAGTCTTCGGCCCAGCCGATGATCTGCGGCTCGAGCGCGAGCACCGATTGCAGCGCGACGGGCAGGTGCCGCATTTCCTTCAGGTAGCGTGCCTCGTCGGCTTCACTCAGGCGCCCCTTGGTCTGCGCGATGGCGAGCGTCAGCAGGAACAGGCCGGCCAGCTGCGTGGTGAAGGCCTTGGTCGAGGCCACGCCAATTTCCACCCCGGCGCGCGTGATGTAGGCCAGCTTGCATTCGCGCACCATGGCGCTGGTGGCCACGTTGCAGATGGTCAGCGTCTGTTCCATGCCAAGCGAGCGCGCATGCTTCAAGGCGGCCAGCGTGTCGGCCGTTTCGCCCGATTGGCTGATGGTGACCACCAGCGTCTTCGGATCGGGCACCGAATCGCGGTAGCGGTATTCGCTCGCGATCTCGACCTGCGTCGAGATCTTCGCGATGCTCTCGAGCCAGTACTTGGCGGTGCAGCCGCTGTAGTAGCTGGTGCCGCAGGCCAGGATGAGGATCTTGTCGATGTCCTTGAACACGCGGTGCGCGCTGGCACCGGTGGCGCCGTCCTGCCCGACGCCGTCGAACAGCTCGGGCACGATGCCGGCCACGCCCTCGAGCGTGTCGCCGATGGCGCGCGGCTGCTCGAAGATCTCCTTCTGCATGTAGTGGCGGTACGGGCCGAGCTCGGCCGCGCCGCTGTGCGCCTGCACGGTGCGCACCTGGCGCTGCACGGGCTTGTGGTGGCGGTCGACGATCCAGTACTTGCCGGGCTGCAGGTCGACCACGTCGCCTTCCTCGAGATAGACGATCTGGTCGGTCACGCCGGCCAGCGCCATGGCGTCGCTCGCGAGGAAGTTCTCGCCGCCCTCCTTGCCCGCGCCCAGGATCAGCGGCGAGCCGGCGCGCGCACCCACCACGCGCTGCGGCTCGTCGCGGCACATCACGGCAATGGCATAGGCGCCGTGCAGCTGCAGCACCGCGGCCTTCACGGCCTCGAACAGGTCGCCGTCGTAGAGGCTGTCGACGAGGTGGGCGATGACCTCGGTGTCGGTCTGGCTCTCGAACACGTAGCCCTTGGCCTCGAGCGCCGCGCGCAGGGTTTCGTGGTTTTCGATGATGCCGTTGTGCACCAGCGCGATGCGGCCTGGCCGCGCGCCCTGCGCGTCGGCGCCCGGGCCGTGGCTGAAGTGCGGATGGGCGTTGTGCACGGCAGGCGCGCCGTGCGTGGCCCAGCGCGTGTGGGCGATGCCGGTCAGGCCTTCGACATGGACTTCGCGCACCTGCGTGACGAGGTCCGCCACGCGCGAGGTGGTGCGCGCCCGCGTGAGGCCGCCCGCATGGACCGCCACGCCGCAGGAGTCGTAGCCGCGGTATTCGAGCCTTTGCAGGCCCTGGACCAGGACCGGAACGATGTTGCGATGGGACGCTGCGCCGACGATGCCGCACATGGTGAGCTGCCTTTAATCTGGAGAAGAGGCTCGATGGTAGGAAGCGGATGAAAAAATATGCGGTCGAAATTCGATGGATTTCGAACTTTTCTTTCATCGACTCAGGTAGTTGGATTTTTATTCCATAATCCCATTGAATATGGAACCATTTTCCCCCGATGCAATAGACCTCCGCCTGCTCGACGCGCTCCAGCGCGATGCCTCGCAGACCAACCAGCGGCTGGCCGCCGAGGTCGGCATCTCGCCGCCCACCTGCCTGCGCCGCGTGCAACGCCTGCGGCAGGAGCGGCTGATCGAGCGCCAGGTCGCACTGCTCTCGCCCGACCGGCTTGCGGCGGTGCTGGGCCACGGCCTGCAGGCGGTGGTCGAGATTTCGCTGGACCGGCAGGACGCCGCGGCCCTCGATGCCTTCGAGGCCCGCGTGATCGCCGACGACGCCGTGCAGCAATGCTGGCGCGTCTCGCCGGGGCCGGACTTCGTGCTGGTGGTGGCGGCGCGCGACATGCCGGACTACAGCGCCCTGGCGCAGCGCCTGTTCACGGCCGACGGCAATGTGCGCAACGTCAAGGCCTTCTTCAGCCTGAAGCGCGCGAAGTTCGATCCCAGGGTGCCGCTCACGCCCTGAGGCGCCACGGCAGGCGCCCTTCGATCAGGCCTTCGGCTGCTTCTGCGGCCGCTTCCAGTTCGCAAAACTGACCTGCTTGCCGCGCGCCACCGTGAGCGCGCCGGGCTCGGTCGACTTGTTCACCGTCGAGCCGCCGCCGATGGTGCCGCCCGCGCCAATGGTGACCGGCGCCACCAGCACGCAGTTGCTGCCCACGTGCACGTCGTCCTCGATGACGGTGCGGTGCTTGTTGGCGCCGTCGTAGTTGGCCGTGATGCTGCCCGCGCCGTAATTGACGCGTCGGCCCACGCTGGCATCGCCCAGGTAGGCCAGGTGATTGGCCTTGGCGCCCTCGGCCAGGGTCGAGTTCTTGACCTCGACGAAGTTGCCGATGTGCACCTCGGCGCCCAGCTGCGCGCCCGGCCGCAGCCGCGCGAAGGGGCCGACCAGCGCCCTTTCGCCCACGGTCACGCCGGCCTTCTCGCCGTCGATGTGGGTGAAGGGATGGATCACCGCACCGGCCTCGATGCGCGCATTGGCAATCACGCAATTGGCGCCGACGCGCACGCCCTCGCCCAGGAACACCGAACCTTCGAACACGCAGTTGACGTCGATCTCGACGTCGGCCTCGCAGGCCAGCGCGCCGCGCAGGTCGAAGCGCGCGGGATCGGCCAGCCGCACGCCTTGCGCCATCAGCGCTTCGGCCTGCCGCAGCTGCCAGGCGCGCTCCAGCGCCGCCAGCTGCGCGGGGCTGTTGATGCCGGCGACCTGGAGCGCATCGTCGATGACATGCGCGACCACGGGCACGCCGTCGGCCGCGGCCAGCTTGACGATGTCGGTGAGGTAGTACTCGCCCTGGGCGTTGCGGTTGTCCAGCCGCGAGAGCCAGCCCTTGAGCAGCGCGGCGGGCACGGCCATCACACCGCTGTAGATCTCGCGGATGCCGCGCTGCGCCTCGGTCGCGTCCTTCTGCTCGACGATGGCCTTGACCTCGCCGCCCGCCTGCCCTTCGGCACGCACGATGCGCCCGTAGCCGGTGGGATCGTAGAACTCGATGGTCAGCAGCGCGAGCCGCCGGCCGCCGCTGGCGGCGATCAGCGCGCGCAGCGTGTCCTCGCCGATCAGCGGCACGTCGCCCGACAGCACCAGCACCGTGCCGTCGTCGGGCAGGAGCGGCGCCGCCTGCTGCACCGCGTGGCCGGTGCCCAGCTGCGGCTCCTGCCGCGCAAACTGCAAGGCGGCGCCGATGGCGTTGCCGGCCATGGCGGCCTCGACCTCGGCCGCGCCGTGGCCGGTCACCACCACCACGTGGCGCGCGCCGATGCGCGCGGCGGTATCGGTCACGTGCCAGAGCAGCGCGCGTCCGGCCAAACGGTGCAACACTTTGGGCAGCCTGCTTTTCATGCGCGTGCCCTTGCCGGCCGCCATGATGACGACGTCGACCGGTCCCTGGTTGTCTTGCGGAATCTGATTCATGCTTCTTTCTACCCGAATGCGTTGCGCCAAGTTGGCGCGGATTATCGGCGCGCTGCTGGCGGCGGCCGCGCTCGCGGGCTGCAGCACGGTCAGGCTGGCCTACAACAACCTGCCCGAGGTGAGCTACTGGTGGCTCGACACCTACCTCGATTTCGACGGCGCGCAGACGCCCAAGGTGCGCGACGAGCTCGCACAGCTGCTGACCTGGCACCGCCAGAACGAGCTGCCGCGCATTGCCAGCCTGCTGCAGGAAGCCCAGGCCCTGGCGCCGCACGACGTGACCGCGGCCCAGGCCTGCCGCATGGCGGACCAGATCCGCGAGCGCCTGCTGGCGGTCGCCGAGCGCGCCGAGCCGGCGGGCACCGAGCTGGCATTGAGCCTGACCGCGGCGCAGCTGCAGCAGCTCGAGCGCAAGTACGCCAAGAACAATGGCGACTATCGCAAGGAATGGCTCGAACGCAGCGCCGCCGATGTGCAGGAGAAGCGCTACGACCGCTTCCTCGACCGGCTGGAGGATTTCTATGGCCGGCTGAGCCCGGAGCAGCGCGAGCTGCTGCGGCGGCAGGTGGCGCAATCGGTGTTCGATCCGCGGCTGGCCGATGCCGAGCGCCGCCAGCGCCAGCAGGAGGCGCTGCAGCTCTTGCGCGGCTTCAATGCCGCCAAACCCTCCGCGGCCGAGGCGCGCGCGGCCATCCATGCCTACGTGATGCGCATCGCCGAGCCGCCGCCCGGCCCCTGGCACGATCACCAGCAGGCCCTGCTGCAGGAAGGCTGCCGCAACCTGGCCGCGCTGCACAACACCGCCAGCGCCGCCCAGCGGGAGCAGGCGGTGCGCCGGCTGCAGGCCTACCACGACGACCTGCGGCAGCTGGTGGCCGCGCGCTAGCACGGTCGCCGGGCAGCTGCTAGATCAGCGGCGTCGGCCGCATCGGGCGCTCGAAGTAGTCTCCCAGCGCCTCGAGCGCGCGAGGCTCCAGGATGCGCAGCCAGCCGGCGTCGAGCTTGTAGAGCCCCAGGCTCTGCAGCCGGCGCAGCGTCTTGTTGGTATGCACCAGCGACAGCCCCAGTGCATCGGCCAGGTGCTGCTGGCTGAACGGAAACTCGACCCAGCCGTCGCGCACCATGCCCACGCGCTGGGCCCGGCGGTACAGGTGCATCAGCAGCATGGCCACGCGCTCGGCCGCGTTGCGGCGGCCCGTGGTGACCAGGTTGTCGTCGACCAGCTTTTCCTCGCGCGCGGCCAGCCAGGTGATGTCGTAACCGAGCTTCGGCTGGGCATGGAACAGCTCCCAGAGCCGGCCGCGCGGAAACACGCAGAGCGTGGCCTCGCTCGCGGCCTCCACGCCGTGCGTGTGGCCGTCGGCAAACTCGTCCTGCAGGCCGATGAAGTCGCCGGGCAGCAGAAAGCTCAGTATCTGGCGCCGGCCGTCGCTCAGCGTCTTGTAGCGAAAGGCCCATCCGGCATAGAGCGTGAACAGCTCGGCGCTCGGCCGGTGCTCGTCGATGATGGTGGCGCCGGCGGCGACGCGGCGGGAGCCGGCCCTGAAGGATGCGATGGCTTCGAGCTGTTGCGGCGCCACCGGCAGGAAGGCTTCCATCTTTCGCAGCGCGCAGCGCTCGCAGGGGTGGGGGCCCGCAGGGGGCGAGGCGGGGGATGCATGGTCCTCGAATTTCACGCGCCACTATAGGCTTCGGACCTGTGTCTTTTGACATTTCGCGGGGCCCGGGAGATTCATACACTTCGCACGCCTTCCGCTTCCGAACGCATGACAGAAAAGCAAGCTCTCCACGAAGTCTTCTATTGCAGCATGCTCACGCCGGACCTGCCGCCGGCCACCGTGGGCTCGATCGTGACCCTGGCCCGCGCACGCAATGCCCAGTACGGCATCACCGGCCTGCTCGTCTTCGACGGCATGCGCTTCTGCCAGCACCTCGAAGGCCCGCATGGGGCGGTGGAGACGCTGATGCGCCGCATCGAACAGGACCGCCGGCACACCGACATCAAGATTTTCCGCCGCGGCCCGCTTGCGTCACGCCGCTACAGCGGCTTTGGCATGGGCCTGGCCGAAAGCGAAGGGCCCGACCTCATGGCCGGCATCCGTGCGCTGGACGGCGAAGCCGCGTTGGCGCACTTCCTGGCCCTGCGCCCCAGCTTCGACATCAACGGCTGAAAAAAGAAAAAGGCGGCCGAAGCCGCCCTTTGCGTCCATGGGAGGTCGAGCAGCGCTCAGGCTTGGTCCCACGAGTAAGTGGCACCGTAGCCGTCCCATGCTTCCATGACGATGCGCTGGCCCGCGGCCACGTTCAGCGATTCGCCCGGGGCCAGCACCAGGTCTTCGCTGGCGCTGGCGGACGTGGCGTCCGGCGTGACCCAGACCCGGCCCTGCTTGACCCGCAGCACGCTGGCCGACCGCGCCTTCAGGCTCATCGCCTCGCCGGGCGCGATCTGCCAGGCGCCGCGGCGCACGGCCGGCGGAACGGCCGAAGCGGTGCGGGTGGAAGACGGCAGGGAAGCAAGCGATTGGGTGGTGCAGACGGCGGTGGACATGATGAAACTCCTTGGGCGTTGCCGAATTGCGATGACAAGACAGAGGCAATAGCGCAGTTCGGGAATGAATGATCGTTTCCATGGCGTTGGCAGTCCAATGAAAACGAGGTAGCCTACTGATTCCGAATCCGCATCAATGCTCCGATGCCGCCCACACCCCCATCCATGCAGCATTCGCAAACCCATCTGCGCTCCCGCCCCATTTCCGCGGGGCACCTGCGCGCCTTCGAGGCGGTGGCGCGCCATCTCAACTTCCGCGCCGCCGCCGAAGAAATGGCGCTCACCCAGTCCGCCGTGAGCCGCCAGATCCAGTCGCTCGAGGAAGAAGTGGGCGTGGCGCTGTTCCTGCGCCACACGCGGGCGGTGGAGCTCACGAGCGCGGGGGCGCAGCTGCTGCTTGCGGTGCAGCAGTCGCTGCCGCGCATCGACACGGCCGTGCGCCAGATCCGCCAGAGCGCGGGGCGCAAGAGCGTGTCGCTCACCACCTTTGCGTCTTTCGCATCGATGTGGCTGATCCCGCGGCTCGAGGCCTTCCAGCGCGACAACCCCGAGATCGACATCCGCATCGACGCCAGCGACGTGGCGGTCGACCTGGAGGTGGCGGACGTCGACATCGCGCTGCGCTACGGCACGCGCGAGGTCATGCCGCCCAACGCCGTGCGCCTGTTCGGCGAAACGCTCACGCCCGTGGCGAGCCCCTGGCTGCTCAAGAGCAGCCCGCCCATCAAGACGCCCGCCGACATCACCGGCTTCACGCTGATCGAGGCCGGCGACGCGCACCGCACGCACCTCGAATGGCTGACCTGGCGGCGCTGGTTCGAGGTCAACGGCCTGGAACGCGCGCAGCCCAGGCGCTGGCTCTATTTCAACTACGCCTACCAGATGGTGCAGGCCGCGCTCACCGGCCAGGGCGTGACGCTGGCGCGCAGCTCGCTCATCGCCGAAAGCCTGGCCAACGGCGACCTGGTGGAGGTGCTGCCGCAGCACCGCATGGATTCGCCGATGGGCTACTGGCTCATTGCCGGGCCGCGCAATGCGCTGCGGCCCGAGATCAAGGCCTTCTGGGACTGGCTGCAGGTGCAGGCCATCACCACGCGCGAGACCATCGGCGAGGTGCCCGATCCGGACACCGTCGACAACATCGACTGAGCCCCTTCAGCTGGTTGGCCAGACCACGCCGTTGTCGTTGAGGATCGCGTCCAGCGGCAAATCGTGCGCCTCGGGCTCGAAGTCTTCGAGGAAACCGTTGGTGAAGCCCAGCCCCACCGTGAACGGGCGCGGCTCCAGCGCCGCCAGCGTGCGGTCGTAGAAGCCGCCGCCGTAGCCCAGCCGGTAGCCGCCGGCGCTGTAGCCCACGCAGGGCACGAACAGCAGCGTGGGCACGATCAGCTCGGTGTCCTTGGGCTTGGGAATGCCGTAGGCGTCTTCTTCCATCTGGCAGCCCGGGTACCAGGCATGGAAGGTCAGCGTCTTGTGGACCTTGTTCATCACCGGCAAGCCGATGCGGCGGCGCTGCGGCTCGTCGATCAGCTCGCCGTCTTCCTTCCAGCGGTGCAGCGCGGGCAGCGGATCGAACTCGCCCTTGATCGGCCAGTAGGCGCCGATCACGGTGTCGGGCCGGCCCACCAGCCAGATCCGCATCACGCGCTGCAGCAGGTCGGCCTTGGCGAGCCGGTCGGGCATCGCCAGGCGCTGCTCGATCAGTGCTTTTCTCACCTGATCCTTGAGAAAACTCGTGGTCGCCGAGGTGTCGGCATCCTTTGACTTGTCCATAATCCCCCGATGCAGTTCCCAAGCATTTTGGCACCCATGCGGCATCGCCCGCGCAATACAGCGTCCGCGCTGGTTTTTTCCGCCGTCCTGGCTGCCGCCGCACTGCTTTCGCAGCAGCCCGCCGCCGCCCAGGCCAACAGCAACGACGACGTCCTGGTCCAGATGAAGCAGGCCTTCCAGCGCGGCGACAAGGGCCGGCTCGCGGCCCTGCTGCCGCAGGCGCGCGGCCATGCGCTCGAACCCTGGGCCGCCTACTGGGAACTCAAGGCCCGCCTGCAGGAAGCCGCGCCGAACGAAGTGCAGGACTTCTTCGCCCGCTACCCCGGCACCTACCAGGAAGACCGGCTGCGCAACGACTGGCTGCTGCTGCTGGGCCAGCGCCGCGACTGGGACGGCTTTTCCGCCGCGCTGGCGGGCTTTCGCATGGGCGACGATCCGCAGGTGCGCTGCTACGCGATCCTGGTCGAGGCCCTGCAATCGGGCAGCGCCACGCAGGCCCAGGCCAACGAGGTGCGCCGCAACTGGTTCGCGCAGAAAGAGGCGGACGACGGCTGCCTCACCGCGGCCGACCGCCTGGTCGCGGCCCGCCTGCTGTCGCCCAACGATGCCTGGACGAAGGCGCGCCTGGCCATGGAGACCAACCGCCCGCAGGCCGCGCGCGGCGCCGTGACCATTGCCGCGCCCGATGCGCTGCCGCTGTTCGAGGAGCTCAACGCCAGCGCGGCCAAGTTCCTGGCCGGCCGCGCCTTCGTGGCCGCCAAGTCGCGCAAGGAGCTGGTGGTGCTGGCGCTCATCAAGATCGCCATGGCCGACCCGGAGCAGGCCGCCACCCAGCTCGACAGCAAATGGGGCCCGATGCTTTCGGCCGAGGAGCGCAACTGGCTCTGGGGCACCATCGGCCGCCAGGCCGCGAGCAAGCTCTCGCCGCTGGCCGGCAGCTACTTTGCCAACGTCACGAAGAACGGCGACCTGACCGACGACATGCTCGGCTGGCGCGTGCGCGCCGCGCTGCGCAACGGCCAATGGAAAGAGGTGGCGCCCGCCATCAACGCCATGAGCGAAACGGCGCAGCTGGAGCCGACCTGGGTCTACTGGAAGGCGCGCGCACTCAGCGCGGCGGGCGGCGACGACCGCCGCGCGCAGGCACGCGAGCTCTACCAGAGCATTGCGGGCACGCGCGGCTTCTACGAGATGCTGGCGCTGGAGGAACTCGGCCAGCGCACCGTGGTGCCCACGCGCCCGGCGCCGCTCACGCCCGAAGAAAAGAACGCCGCGCGCAGCAACATCGCGCTCAACCGCGCGCTCTACGCCATTGCGATCGGCCTGCGCTCCGAGGGCACGCGCGAATGGAACTACGCCACCAACCTGCACGACAAGGGCGGCATGGACGACCGCGCGCTGCTGGCCGCGGCCGACTTCGCCTGCCAGCGCGAGGTCTGGGACCGCTGCATCAACACCAGCGAGCGCACCAAGGGCGTGATCGATGTCGAGCAGCGCTTCCCCATGCCCTTCCACGACACGGTGCTGCGCAAGAGCCAGGACATCGGCCTGGACCCGGCCTACGTCTACGGCCTGATCCGCCAGGAAAGCCGCTTCATCATGGACGCGCGCTCGGGCGTCGGCGCCTCGGGCCTGATGCAGGTCATGCCCGCCACCGCGCGCTGGACCGCACGCAAGATCGGCCTGGCCGGCTTCACGCCCGGGCAGATCAACGACCATGAAACCAACATCACCATCGGCACCAACTACCTGAAGCTCGCGCTCGACGACTTCGACGGCTCCATGGCGCTGGCCGCGGCCGCCTACAACGCCGGCCCGGGACGGCCGCGCAGCTGGCGCAACGGCCCGGTGATGGAAGCCGCGATCTGGGCCGAGAACGTGCCCTTCGGCGAAACGCGCGACTACGTGAAGAAGGTGCTGGCCAACACCACCAACTACGCCGCGCTGATCAGCGGGCGGCCGCAGTCGCTGAAGGAGCGCCTGGGCCGCGTGGGCCCGCGCGACGCGGCAGAACCCGAACCCAACAAGGATCTCCCCTGACATGAGCTGGGGCGGCCAGGTGCTCGACACCGTAGCGGCCGAATTCTCGGACGTGGGCGACGCCGCGCAGCTCACGCGCATCGTCGTTCGGCTGATGCTCGCGGCCGTGATCGGGTTCATGCTCGGCTTCGAGCGCGAGCAGCAGGGCAAGGCGGCGGGCGTGCGCACCCACATGCTGGTGGCCATCGGCTCGGCGCTGTTCGTGCTGATTCCGCAGCAGACGGGCATCGAGCCGGCCGACATGAGCCGGGTGATCCAGGGCCTGGTGGCGGGCGTGGGCTTTCTCTGCGCCGGCACCATCCTCAAGCGCGGCAAGGACGAGCACCATGTGCAGGGCCTCACCACCGCCGCCGGGCTGTGGATGACGGCCGCCATCGGCATGGCCTGCGGCCTCGGCCGCGAAGTCACCGCCATCCTGAGCGCATTGCTGGCGCTGGCCGTGCTCGCGCTGGTGCCGCGGCTGGTGGACCTGGTCGAGCGCATGGTCGGGCCGCCGCACGGCGAAGAAAAAGACCAGGCCGGCGCGGCGCCGCGCGTGATCGCCTCGCCTGAAGACGAGCAGCCGCGGTAGCGCATCAATCCGGCCGCATTTCGGCATCAATTGGCGGATGCGGCCCGGCTAGCATCGAAGGTTTTTCTCTCTCATCCCAACCGCAGGATCGCACCATGCGCAAGCTCTACATCGGCAACAAGAACTACTCGTCCTGGTCCATGCGGCCCTGGGTGCTCATGAAGCAGGCCGACATTCCTTTCGAAGAGGTGAAGGTCCGCTTCGATTCCTTCGCGCCCGACTCGCACTTCAAGAAGACCATGGGCGCGATCAACCCGGTGGCCGAGGTGCCGGCGCTGGTGGACGGCGACCTGGTGGTGTGGGACACGCTCGCCATTGCCGAATACCTGGCCGAGACCTTTCCCGAGAAGCAGCTGTGGCCCCGTGCCGCGGCCGAGCGGGCCCGCGCGCGCAGCATCTGCGCCGAGATGCATGCGGGCTTCGGCAAGCTGCGCAGCCTCTGCCCCATGAACATCGAGGCCTCGCTCGCCGAGGTCGGCGCACGGCTCCTGAAGGACAACCCCGCCCTGCAGGCCGACCTCGACCGCATCGTGCAGATGTGGAGCGGTCTGCTCGAGGCCCACGGCGGCCCGCTGCTGTTCGGCGGCTTCAGCATTGCCGACAGCTACTTCGCGCCGGTGGGCACGCGCATCAAGACCTACGGCCTGCCGGTGCCGCCGGCCATCAGCGCCTACATCGAGCGCGTGCAGGCGCTGCCCGGCGTCAAGGCATGGATCGACGATGCCTTGGCCGAGAAGGACTTCGTGGCGTTCAACGAGCCCTACCGCACGGCGCGCTGAGGCTCCTCGAATCCTGCCGCCTCAGAAGCGGTAGGTCGCAGAGAGGTAGGTCACGATCGGGTTCAGCTTGAGCCTGGCCTCGCTGGTGGCGATCGGCAGCCCGGTGATCGTGGTGGTCGTGAGCTTGGCCTTGGTCTTCAGCGGAATGTAGGAGACCGAGAACGACACGCCCCAGTGCTTGTCGATCTGGTAGGCCACGCCGGCGTTGAGCACGGGCGCGAACGAGCTGTCGAGCTTGGCGGTGGTCGAGGTGGAGAGCGGCCGCTGGCGCAGCTGGCTGCCCAGCGCGCCCTGCAGCCCCGGCGTCAGCTCGATGTCGCTGTACCAGACATAGGTCGCGCCCAGGCCCACGAACGGGCGGAGGGCCGCGTTGCCCTCGTTGAAGTAGTACTTGCCAAGAATGGTGGGGCTCCACTGGCGCGCTTGGCCCAGCTCGCCCACGCGGCCCAGCGTGCCGGTGCCGTTGAGCTTGAACTTCGGCGGAATGCCGAACACGCCCTCGACAGCCCAGTGGCTGTCGACGAAATAGACCGCGCTCAAGCCCAGCGTGTCCGAATCGCTGATCGATGCGCCCGACCCCGCCAGCACGCTGCGCACCGGCGCCGTCAGCGTGAGCGGCTTGCTCGAGTCCTGCGGCGCAAAATGAAGCCAACCCGCGCCGACCACCCAGTCTCCAGCGTTCTGCGCCCACGCGCTTCCGGACGCCAGCGCGCCCACTGCGGTCAGCGCAAGCATTGTTTTCTTCATGACGTGATTACTCCTTTTGGTTTAAAAATCTGCAGCGCGCGGCCTCCACTGCGACAGCGGCTACCTTTCGGGCAAATCGGCGAACGATCCTGCGATTCGCCTGAAAATTATCGAACGGTCGTTCTATTTTTTCCAACTGGAGTAATCCCTACACTGGGCGCATGAAAACCTATCTCGTCGGCGGCGCGCTGCGCGACCGGCTGCTGGGGCGGCCGGTGTCGGACCACGACTGGCTGGTGGTGGGCGCCACGCCCGAGGAAATGGCGGCGCGCGGCTACCTGCCCGTGGGGCGCGACTTTCCGGTGTTCCTGCATCCGCAGACCCGCGAGGAATACGCGCTGGCCCGCACCGAGCGCAAGAGCGCGCCCGGCTATCGCGGCTTCACCGTGCACGCCTCGCCCGACGTCACGCTCGAGCAGGACCTGGCGCGGCGCGACCTCACGGTCAACGCGATCGCGCTGCCTGCCGAATTCGTGGGCACCGACGGCCGCTTCGAGCCCGACGCCGGCAAGCTCGCCGACCCCTTCCATGGCCGGCGCGACCTCGAGCAAAAGCTGCTGCGGCACGTCACGGACGCCTTTCGCGAAGACCCGGTGCGCATCCTGCGGGTGGCGCGCTTTGCGGCCCGCTTCGACGATTTCTCGGTGGCGCCCGAGACCATGGCGCTGATGCGCGAGATGGTCCAAGCCGGCGAAGCCGATGCGCTGGTGCCCGAGCGCGTCTGGCAGGAGCTCTCGCGCGGGCTGATGGAAACCCGCCCGTCGCGCATGTTCGAGGTGCTGCGTGCCTGCGGCGCGCTGGCGGTGCTGCTGCCGGAGGTCGACCGGCTCTGGGGCGTGCCGCAGCCCGAGGCCCACCACCCCGAAGTCGACTGCGGCGTGCACCTGATGATGGTCATCGACACCAGCGCCAGGCTCGAGGCCTCGCTGCCGGTGCGCTTCGCCTGCCTGATGCATGACCTCGGCAAGGGCACGACCGAGCCTGGGCTGCTGCCGCGCCACATCGGCCACGAGAAGCGCAGCGCCGAACTGCTGCACGCGGTGTGCGACCGCTGGCGCGTGCCGGTCGAGATCCGCGAGCTCGCCGAGGTGGTGGCGCGCGAACACGGCAACATCCACCGCAGCGGCGAACTCGCGGCCGCGGCGCTGGTGCGCCTGCTGGAGCGCTGCGATGCGTTTCGCAAGCCGGCGCGCTTTGCCGACGTGCTGCTGGCCTGCGAATGCGATGCGCGCGGCCGGCTCGGCTTCGAGGACCGGCCCTATCCGCAGCGCGAGCGGCTGCTTGCCGTGCTCGCCACCGCCGCGGGCGTGCCCACCGAGGCCGTGGCGCGCGCGGCGCAGCAATCCGGCGCCGCCGGGCCGCAGATCGGCGAGGCGATCCACCGCGCACGCGTGGAGGCGGTGGCCGCCTTGCCGGGCTGAAGCTCCGCCGCCGCATACGTCCGACTTTGGCCGACACGGGAATGGCCGGGTCCGTGCTATGGTTTTCACCAATGCCAATGTCCTCCCAGTCGCCGCCTCCGTTGGGCCGAGATACCGCCCTCTTTCTCGACTTCGACGGCACGCTGGTCGCGCTCGCACCCACCCCCGAGGCGATCGAGATTCCTCCCGCCCTGGCGGGCCTGCTCGAAGACCTGCGCGACCAGCTCGGCGGCGCGCTGGCCGTGGTGTCGGGCCGCCAGATCGATGCCATCGACCGCTTCCTCGCGCCGCTGCGCCTGCCCGCCGCGGGCGAGCACGGCGTGCAGCGGCGCGACGCGCAGGGCCGCATGCAGGAGCAGCACGCGCCCGATCTCGCGCCCATCCTGGACATCGCCAACGAGCTGGCCCGCGTGCATGAAGGCCTGCTGGTCGAGCGCAAGCACGCAGCCATTGCGCTGCACTACCGGCTCGCACCGCAGCTGGAGGCCGTGTGCCGCGACGCCATGTCGCGCGCCATTGCGGGCCGGCCGCTGCTCGAGCTGCTGCACGGCAAGTTCGTGTTCGAGGTCAAGCCCACCGGGGTCAACAAGGGCATCGCCATCGAGGCCTTCATGACGGAGGCGCCGTTCGCCGGGCGCCTGCCGGTCTTTGCCGGCGACGACACCACCGACGAGAGCGGCTTCGCGGTGGTGCAGCCGCGCGGCGGCGTTGGCATCAAGGTCGGCTCGGGCCCGAGCCTGGCGCTGCACCGGCTCGAATCGCCGCGCGCGGTGTTCGAATGGCTGGTGCAGCTGCGCGACCAGCTGGCCGCGCCGGCCCACAAGAAAAACGAATCCCCGAGGAGCGATGGATGAGCGAGCTGCAATTGTCGAAAGCACCCGAGGACCGCGCGGGCCTGTCCATTTCCGGGGCAGCCGGGCCCGCCGACCAGGCGCCGGTCGACCCGCGCGTTGCGGCTTCCGGTGCGCCGCGCGGCTTCGGGCCGCCGGCCGAACCCTCGCTCAACGTGGGCGTGATCGGCAACTGCGCCTACAGCGCGCTCATCGATGCACGCGGGCGCGCCGTGTGGTGCTGCCTGCCGCGCTTCGACGGCGACCCGGTCTTCAACGCGCTGCTGCACCCGGGCGAGGAGGCCGGCGCCTGGGCCATCGAGATCGAGGACTTCGCCTCGAGCAAGCAGTGGTACGAACCCAATACCGCGGTGCTGCGCACGCAGCTGTTCGACAGCGCCGGCCAGGGCATCGAGATCACCGACTTCGCGCCGCGCTTCTACAGCCGCTCGCGCTACTTCCGGCCGCTGATGATGGTGCGCCGCGTGCGGCCGATTGCCGGCGCGCCGCGCATCCGCGTGGCGCTCGATCCGCGCTTCCAGTGGGGCGCCTCGGGGCCGCTGGAGGTCACGCGCGGCAGCAACCACATCCGCTACGTGGGGCCCGACGTGACACTGCGGCTCAACACCGACGCATCGATCTCGCACATCCTTTCGCGCCAGCCCTTCGTGATCTCGCGCGAATACAACTTCATGTTCGGCGTCGACGAAACCCTGCTCGACGGCATTGCCGACACCGCGCGCAGCTTCGAGCAGGAGACCATTTCCTACTGGCGCACCTGGAGCAAGCGGCTCGCGATTCCGTTCGAATACCAGGACGCGGTGATCCGCGCGGCCATCACGCTCAAGCTCTCGCTCTACGAGGACACCGGCGCCATCGTCGCCGCCATGACCACCAGCATTCCCGAGGCGCCGGGCAGCCAGCGCAACTGGGACTACCGCTACTGCTGGCTGCGCGATGCCTTCTTCGTGGTGCGCGCGCTCAATTCGCTGAGCGAGGTGGGCACCATGGAAGACTACCTGCGCTGGCTCGGCAACGTGGTGATCGGCTCGCACGGCGAGCACATCCAGCCGCTGTACGGCATCGGTCTGGAGCGCGAGCTGCCCGAGTCGATGGTCGAGAACCTCGCGGGCTACCGCGGCATGGGGCCGGTGCGCGTGGGCAACCAGGCGCAGGAGCACTTCCAGCACGACGTCTACGGCAACATCGTGCTCGGTGCGGCGCAGGCCTTCCACGACCACCGGCTGCTCGCGCGCGCGGGCCGGGCCGAGTTTCCGCACCTCGAGGCCGTGGGCGAGCAGGCGATCCGCGTCTACGGCACGCCCGATGCGGGCATGTGGGAGCTGCGCACCCGCGCCCGCGTGCACACCAGCTCCGCGCTCATGAGCTGGGCCGCCTGCGACCGGCTCGCCAAGATCGCGCGCGCGCTGGCGCTGCCCGAACGCGCCGCCTACTGGCACGGCCACGCCGCGCGCATGAAAGAAGAAATCCTCGCCAAGTCGTGGTGCGAGGAGCGCCAGGCCTTTGCGGAAAGCTTCGGCGGCCATGAATTGGACGCCAGCATCCTGCTGATGGTGGAGGTGGGGCTGATCGACGCGCGCGACCCGCGCTTCATCTCCACCGTCGACGCCATGGAAAAGTCGCTCTGCGACGGCCCGTACATGCGCCGCTACGAGGCGGCCGACGACTTCGGCAAGCCCGAGACCGCCTTCAACATCTGCACCTTCTGGCGCATCGACGCGCTCGCCAAGATCGGCCGCAAGGCCGAGGCGCGCCAGATCTTCGAGACCATGCTGGCAGCGCGCAACCCGCTCGGCCTGCTGTCGGAAGACACGCACCCGGTCACGGGCGAGATGTGGGGCAACTTTCCGCAGACCTACTCGATGGTCGGCATCATCAATGCGGCCGTGCGGCTGTCGGCGCCGTGGGACTCGTGCATATGAGCGCCGCGCCGGGCCGCCCCAAGCAAGCTCGCCCCCGCTTGGCGGGGAGGCGCGCAGCGCCAGGGGTGCACCAATGAGTCGCCTCGTTGTCGTCTCCAACCGCGTGGCCGACCCGCGCAAGCCTGCCGCGGGCGGCCTGGCCGTAGCGCTCGGCGAGAGCTTGCAGCAAAGCGGCGGCATGTGGTTCGGCTGGAGCGGCCAGATCGTCGAGAACGGCCCCACGGGCGAAGGCGAGCTGCACATGCTGCAGGCCGGCAAGGTCACGCTGGCCACCATCGACCTCGGCCGCGAGGACCACGACAGCTACTACCTGGGCTACAGCAACGACGTGCTGTGGCCGGTGTTCCACAACCGCCTCGACCTCGCCCACTTCGAAGCCGGCTTCATCGGCGGCTACCGGCGCGTGAACCAGCTGTTCGCGCGCAAGCTCAAGCCGCTGCTGAAGGATGACGACATCATCTGGATCCACGACTACCACCTGATGCCGCTCGCGGCCGAGCTGCGCGGCATGGGCTGCAGGCAGCGCATCGGCTTCTTCCTGCACATTCCGCTGCCGCCGCAGATCATCATCGCGGCGGTTCCGCAGCACGAGTGGCTCATGCGCTCGCTGTTCGCCTACGACCTGATCGGCTTCCAGGCGCAGCAGGACGTGCAGCATTTCGAGCACTACGTGCGCAACGAGGCGCACGGCGAATACCTGGGCGACGAGATGTACCGCGCCTACGGCCAGACGGTGCGCTGCAGCGCCTTCCCGATCGGCATCGACGTCGACGAATTCGCGGCGCTCACGCACGCGAAGGAATCGCGCGACATGTTCGAGACCATGAAGCGCGAATATTCGCAGCGCCGGCTGCTCTTGGGCATCGACCGGCTCGACTATTCCAAGGGCATTCCCCAGCGCGTGCGCGCCTTCCGCGAGCTGCTTGCCAACTACCCCGAGAACCGCCGCAGCGCCACGCTGATCCAGATCGCCTCGCCCACGCGCGAGACGGTCGATGCCTATGGCGACATCCGGCGCGAGCTCGAAGCGTTGTGCGGTGCCATCAACGGCGACTACGGCGAGCTCGACTGGATGCCGGTGCGCTACATCCACCGCATGGTGGCGCGCAAGCGCGTGCCGGGGCTGTGCCGCGCGGCAGCGGTCGGGCTGGTGACGCCGCTGCGCGACGGCATGAACCTGGTCGCCAAGGAGTACATCGCGGCGCAGGACCCGGCCGACCCGGGCGTGCTGGTGCTGTCGCGCTTTGCCGGCGCGGCCGAGCAGCTGAAGGAAGCACTGCTGGTGAACCCCTACGACACGCACGGCACGGCCGAAACGGTGCAGCAGGCGCTGCAGATGCCGCTCGAGGAGCGGCGCGAGCGGCACCAGAAGCTGCTGTCGCGCATCCGCGAGCAGGACATCCACTGGTGGCGGCGCAGCTTCCTCGAGGCGCTGCGCCACGCCGCAAGCCAGCGCTAGGAAGCCGCCCGCTCAGCTTCCGGTCAGAAGCCGCACCAGCCGCATCACCGGCCGGGGCTCCGCGGGCCGAACCGCCGCTGCCTGCTGCCGTGCCTGCGCATGCACGCGCAGCCGCACCGGCGCCAGCGCCGACAGCTCGATCCAGCCACCGCGTTCCAGCCGGTGCACGTCGCCCTCGTTCAGCATGGTCTTCGCGGTGAACACGGTGTCGCCGAACCATGAGGGCGGCGACACGAGCAGCGCGCGGCCCTCCAGCATCTCGAGCCAGGTGGCGGGGTCGAGCGCCGCGCGCAAGGCCTCGCCCGGTTGCAGGACGACGGTATCGGGCAGTCGGTCGAGGGTGGTGGGGGACATGGCGTGCCTTCTGGAGTGGATGCGCCCATCGTAGGAATTCGGGCGCCCATAAAACAGGCACACACCCAGGCGATTCGCACCGGAACAGCGGTGGCCGCGGCGCATCTGTTATGGTCGTTTTCCTTCGCAACTGCATCTGTTTTTGGATGCGCGACAGGGGGAGCATCGAGGCCATGGATTCGCTACCGCTCTACCGCCAGCTCTCAGCGCACTACGTGGACGCGATCCACACCGGCTCGCTCAAGCAGGGCGACAAGCTGCCCTCGCTGCGCAGCCTCATGCGCCTGCACGGCATCAGCCTGTCGACCGCGCTGCAGCTGTGCCGCACGATGGAAAGCGACGGCTGGGTCGAGGCGCGCGACCGCTCGGGCTACTTCGTGCGCCGGCCGCGGCGCCTCGCCATCGCGCCGATGGAGGAGCCCCCGGCCGGCGTGCCGCCCGACCCGGCGCAGTACGTGGGCATCCACGCCAAGGTGTCGGACTTCGTGGCGCGCCGCCGGCAGCTTCCCGAGAAGCTCAACTTTTCCATCGCGCGCGGCGCACCCGAGCTGTATCCGGCCGAGGCGCTGCGCAATGCGATGACGCGCATGCTGCGCCAGCAGCCCGACATGCTGACGATTGCGGCGCCGCTCAAGGGCCACCGCCAGTTCCGCGAGGTGCTCGCGCAGCGCAGCCTGCGCGTGGGCATGGCGATCTCGCCGGAAGACATCCTGGTCACCAACGGCTGCATCGAGGCGCTCAACCTCGCGCTGCGTGCGGTGGCGCAGCCGGGCGACACGGTGGCGGTGGAGTCGCCCACCTTCTACGGCCTGCTGCAGGTGCTCGAGAGCCTGGGCATGCGCGCGCTGGAAATTCCGACCAGCCCGCAGACCGGCCTCTCGATCGAAGCGCTGGAACTCGCGATCCGCACCTACGACAACATCAAGGCCGTGGTGGTGGTGCCGCACCTGCAGAACCCGCTGGGCAGCGTGATGCCCGACGCCCACAAGGCGCGGCTCGCGCAGCTGTGCGAGCGGCACGCGATTCCGCTGATCGAGGACGACACCTACAGCGAGCTGGTCGACGCCCCGACGCCGCCGCGCGCGCTCAAGTCCTGGGACACCGGCGGCAACGTGATCCACTGCGCCTCGCTGCACAAGATCCTCGCGCCCGGCCTGCGCCTGGGATGGATCACGGCCGGCCGCTGGCATGCGCGGGTGGAGATGCTCAAGTACGCGCAGACCCGCAACAACGAGGGGCTCTCGCAAAGCGGCGCCGGCCTGTTCATGGCCACCGGCGCCTACGACCGCCACCTGCGCCATCTGCGCAGCTGCCTGAAGACGCAGCGCGAGCAGACCGCCGATGCGATCGCCGGCTACTTTCCGGCGGGCACGCGCATCAACCTGCCGCCCGGCGGGCTGCAGCTGTGGGTCGAGCTGCCCGAGCGCCTGTCGTCGTCGCGGGTCTTCGATGCGGCGCTCGCGGAGCGCATCGTGGTGGCGCCCGGCACGCTGTTCTCCAACTCCTCGCGCTTCGACCACTACCTGCGCATCAACTGCGGTTGGCCGTACGGCGAGGCGGTCGACACGGGCCTGCGCCGCCTCGGCCAGATCGTCGAGACGCTGATGGGCCGCGGTGATGCCGGCGCGGCTGCGGCGCCGCTATCGGTTCGGCCGGCATCGCCCGCCGTTCCCGCACGGCCGCCCCAGGCGCGCCGGCTTCAATCGAGCAGTGCCAGGGCGGCGTAGTCGCCGACCTTTTCGCCAAGCCCCGCGGGCACCAGCAGCACGCCGCGCGTGAGCGGCTTGAGCTTGCCGTCGACCTGCGCCTGCAGCCGCGGCAGCAGGAAGTCGCGGTGGTGCCAGAACACGCTGCCGCCCAGGCTGATGCGCTGGAGGTCGAGCGTGGCAATGAGGTTGTAGATCATGCGGCCCATCACGCGGCACAGCGCATCGACGATCTCGACGGCATGCGGCTCGCCGTCCGAGGCGGCCGCAAACAGGTCGGGCGCGGGCTGCCCGAAGCGGCGCGCGATGGAGTTGCCCGCCACCAGCGCCTCCACGTCGCCGAGGTTGCCGCAGCCGCAGAGCGCACCGCTGGCGTCGTCCACCACGAAGCTGTGGCCCGCATGGCCGGCATTGCCGTTCTTGCCGCGCAGCGCACGGCCGTCCACGCACAGGCCCACGCCCACGCCGGTGCTCCAGGTGACGTAGGCGCAGTGGTCCAGGCCCTGCAGCGCGCCCCAGTGGCGCTCGGCCTCGAGCGCGGCCACGGCGTCGTTCTCGACCCGCACGCGGCCGAAGCGCCGGGCCAGCGGGGCTTCGATGATCGCCGTCATCCAGTTGTTGGGCAGGCCGCGCGCCGGCCCCGCAATGCCGCCGCAGATATTGGGCGTGGCCAGCTCCACCATGCCGTCGCGCAGCTCGAAGGGGCCGGTGGACGAGACGCCCACGCGGTCGATGTCGGCCGGCGCGATGCCCTGCTCGGCGCAGACCTCGTCGATCATGCGCATGATCTGCACCGCCACGGCGTCGTTGTCGCCGGTCTTGGCCGTCGGCTCGCTGCGGCGGCCGGCCAGCGGCGCATCGCTCGAAGGGGAAAGGCTCACGGCCACCTTGGTGCCGCCGATGTCAACGCAGGCTCTCATCGCGTGGTTCTTCTCTCTGGGTCTCTGGACGGGTTCATCAACAACGGCGCTAGACGAAGCGCGCCACCAGCGCCGCGATCATGCTGAGCACCAGCGTGCTCGAGATCGGCAGCTGCCATTCGCGGCCGAAGGCGCGGAATTCGAAATCGCCAGGCAGCCGCCCGAAGCCGAAGCGGCGCAGCCAGGCCGTGAGGCCGCTCATGAGCACCAGGGCAAGGACGACGACGATCAGCCAGCGGATCATGGGAGCAGTCTAGGCCGCAAGGACGGCCATGGCTTGTCGGTGAAGTTCGGGCGTTGCGGCCGCAATCACCCGGCCATCGGACTCCAGCCCCAGCGGCTGGCCCTGCCAGTCGGTGATGACGCCGCCCGCGGCCTCGATCACGCCCGCCGGGCCCAGGTAGTCGTAGGGCTGCAGGCCGGTTTCCACCACGAGGTCGATGGTGCCGCCCGCGAGCTGCGCATAGCCGTAGCAGTCGCCGCCGAAGCGCCGCATCGCGCACTGCCGGCTCAGCCGGTCGAAGGCCTGCCAGTCGGCCGGCGCAAAGATGTCGGGCGAAGTGGTGACGATGCGCGCCTTGGCCACCTCGGTACAGCTGCTCGCGTGCACCGGCTGGCCGTCGCGCGTCGCGCCCTGGCCGGCCTGGCCGACCCAGCGCTCCTTGAGCACCGGCATGTCGATCATGCCCAGCACCACGCGCGAGCCCCGCAGCACACCGATCAGCGTGCCCCACAGCGGCGATCCGGTGATGAAGCTGCGCGTGCCGTCGATCGGGTCGAGCACCCAGACGCGCTCGGCGTCGAGCCGCTCGAGGCCGTGCTCCTCGCCGAAGATGCCGTCCGCCGCGGCGCGCACGGCAAGGATCTCGCGCATGGCCGTCTCGGCGGCGCGGTCCGCCAGCGTCACGGGGCTCTCGTCGGCCTTGGTGATGATGTCCAGCGGCGTGCGGAAATAGCGCATCGACTGCGCGGCGGCGGCATCGGCCAGTAAATGCGCGATCGACAGCAGATCGGGGGCGGAAGAGCTCATGGGAAACCAAGCGTGCCAAAACTGCGATTAGACCCGAGCCGGGCCCGGTTTGACACGCATGGGGCCACCGCCCTAGCATGGTCCGGAAATTGCCACATCGACCACATGGCTTCATTTCAACTTCCGCGTCGCGCCCTGTTGGCGCTGGTGCTCGGCCTTGCGGCCGCGCTGGCCCAGGCCACCCCTTCCGCGTCGGAGCAAAAGCTCATCGACACGCTGATCCTGCGCGTCTCGAAGATGACGACGATGACCTTCATGCGCAACGGCGACGAGCACAACGCCGCCGATGCCGCCAAGCACATGCAGGCCAAGTTCGACCACTTCAAAGACGAGATCACCACGGCGGAAGACTTCATCGACCGCTGCGCCTCCCGCTCGGAGATGACGGGCAAGCCCTACAAGATCAAGATGCCGAACGGCTCGATGCGGGACGCCAACGAATTCCTCAACGCCGAATTGCGCACGCTGCGCCAGGGCGGCGGCAGCGGCAAGCCCGGCGCCGGTTGACCCGCTGCATCGGGCCAAGGAAGAAGCCATCAGAAGGGCGTGTCGCCCACGATGGTGGTGCGATTGAGGCGGCGCCGCAGATGATCCGGCGTGCCGGCCGCCAGGTGCATCAGCGAGCGGTTGTCCCAGAACACCAGGTCGTGCGGCGCCCATTGGTGGCGGTACACGAACTGCGGCTTCACGCTGTGCGCGAACAGCTCGGCCAGCAGCGCGTCGCTCTCCTGCGGCGGCAGGCCGACGATGCGCGTCGTGAAATGCTCGCTGACGAACAGCGCCTTGCGGCCGGTCTCGGGATGCGTGCGCACCACCGGCTGCACGGCGGGCGCGACCTGGTCGATCTGCTCCTGCGAGAGCTTGGGCCGCCAAGGGTTCTTTGCGCGCAGCGCCTCGTACTTGGCAAGGTAGCTGTGCTCGGCCTTGAGCGGCAGGATGCGCTGCTGCAGCTCGGGAGAGAGCGTTTCCCACGCAAGATGCTGGTCGGCAAAGAGCGTGTCGCCGCCTTCGCTCGGCAGCTCCTGCGCATGCAGCAGCGAGCCCAGG
Source organism: Variovorax sp. V116 (assembly GCF_041154435.1). Lineage (NCBI taxonomy): Bacteria > Pseudomonadati > Pseudomonadota > Betaproteobacteria > Burkholderiales > Comamonadaceae > Variovorax > Variovorax sp. V116. Next base: position 1,099,753 of record NZ_AP028661.1, on the reverse strand, counting down.
CTGGGCTGGGGCTTGTACGAGATGTCCGAATGCCAATAGACGCCCGCGTCCCCCAGGCCGATGGGCTCGCCGTTCTCCTTGATGTTGGAGACGATCAGGATCTCGGGATGGTTCTTCAGATGGAACTGGTGCAGCACATGGATCTCGAGCGGGCCGAAGCGGCGGCTGAATTCGATGTGCTCGGCCGGAGTGATCTGCTGGTTGCGGAACACCAGCACGTGGTGGTCCAGATGCGCGCGGTGGATGCGCGCGAAGTCTTCGTCGTTGATGGGCTTCGAGATGTCGAGGCCGACGATTTCTGCGCCGACGGGGGCGTTGAAGGGGCGCACTTCGAAGTGCTGGGAGGCGGTCATTGCGCCAATGTAGGTTTTGGTGAGGGGGTTCTCAACGAAATTTTTGTTGGTTGCTTATGTCAGAGCGTATGACTCCGATCCCCCTCAGCAAACCCCATCGCCTCCCACCCCTCGCCCACCGCAAACCCCACCACCTTGAACAGCTCCCCCATCTCATGCTCATGAACGAGCCGAGCCGCCATGCCTCTTTCTGCCGTGCTGCCCTGCCCCATCCGCTCGAGCAGCCCGCAGTTCAGCAGGAACCTCGCCTGGCTGGTGTAGCCCAGCACCTCGAGCCCGGCCTCCTGCCCCGCGAGCGCGATGCCGGTGAAATTGACGTGCGCCGTGATGTCCTTGTAGCCCACATCCGACAGCGGATCGCCGTCGGCCTGGTGCGCGCGGTGGCACATCACGGTGCCCATGTGGCGCTGCGGGTGGTAGTACTCGCGCTCCGGAAAACCATAGTCGATGAAGAAGGCCGCGCCGCTCTTCAGGCGGTCCGCCAGGGTCGCGACGAAGGCCTCCGCCTGCGGATGGATCTCGGTCAGGTAGTCGTGCTCGCCGGACACCTCGAACGGCGGCCGCAGCGCGGTCTCGCGGTCGGCCCAGGCCCAGCCGTCGGCGCGCACGTTGCGCACCACGCCGCGCTCGAACCACTGGCCGCCCACGCGGGCCAAGAGCTGCACCGGCATCGCGTCGAGCACCTCGTTGCCGACCACCACGCCCTGCATCGCCTCGGGCAGTTCGCCGAGCCATTCCACGCGGTCTGTGTAGCGCGCCAGCGCCTGCTGCTGGCGCTCGCGCAAGGTGCCGGACAGGTCGACGATGCGGTAGCGCACGTCGCCGCGGCCGATCTCGTCGAGCGCGTGCAGCAGCTGCACGGCGAGCGCGCCCGTGCCGGCGCCGAACTCCCAGACCGTGTCGGTGCCGGTCTTCTCCAGCGCCTCGGCCACCTGCGCCGCGAGCGCCTGGCCGAACATGGGCGTGAGCTCCGGCGCCGTCACGAAGTCGCTGCCCGACGACGGCATGTGGCCGAACTTGGCCGAGCTGTTGGCGTAGTAGCCCAGCCCCGGCGCATACAGGGCCAGCGCCATGAAGCGGTCGAAGCCGATCCATCCGCCCGCCCGTTCCACCGAACGGGCAATCAGGATGTCGAGGGCCATGGGTAAACTGTTTGTCGTCGTTTTTGTCGTCACCCGCCGATTCTCCCTTCTCTGCCCGCATGAGCACAGCGCCCCTTCCTCTTGTTACGCCAGCCCGCCGCACCGTCCTCGTCACGGGTGCCGGCCGCCGGCTGGGGCGCGAGATCGCGCTGGCGCTGGCCGCGGGCGGCTGGCAGGTGGCGGTGCACTACCGCAGCTCGCGCGCCGAGGCCGAGCAGACGGCGGCCGATTGCGCGGCCCTCTCGGGCACTTCGGCGCCGTTCGAGGCCGACCTGCTCGACGAAGGCGCCACCCGCGCCCTGCTGCCGCGCGTGGCGGCGCACTTCGGCAGCGTCGATGCCGTGGTCCACAGCGCAGCGCTCTTCGAACACGACGACGCCGCGAGCTTCAGCTACGCGCTCATGGAGCGCCATGCGCGCAGCAACACCGGTGCGGCCATCGTGCTGGCGCAGGCGCTGCACGACCACCTGGCGCTGCGCGGCGACGCGCAGGGCGCCGTCGTGCACATGCTCGACCAGAAGCTCTGGAACCCGAACCCCGACTTCCTGAGCTACACGCTGTCGAAGGCCGCGCTCGAGGCCGCCACGCCCATGCTGGCCCTGGCGCTGGCGCCGCGCGTGCGGGTGGTGGGCGTGGCGCCCGGCCTCACGCTGCCCAGCCACATGCTCGACGAGGACAGGTTCTCGAAGCTGCACACGCTCTCGCCGCTGGGCCGCTCTTCCACGCCGGCCGACGTGGCGGCCACGGTGAAGTTCGCGTTGGAGAACAACTCGATCACCGGCACCACGCTCGTGGTGGACGGCGGCCAGCACCTCATGAAATTCGACCGCGACTTCTCGCTGATGTGAGCCCCACCATGCCCTCCAACCCGATCGGCCGCCAGACACTCACCCTGCAGGGGCTGCGCTTCGACGCCAACCTGGGCATCCTCGACCAGGAAAAGACGGCCCCGCAGCCGATCCAGGTCGATGCCGAGCTGCACCTGGGCGCGCAGCCGCTGCTGCCGAAGGACGACGACATCTACCACGTGCTGGACTACCGCAAGGTGCGCCGCATCATCATCGACGAGTGCACGGCCGAGCATGTGAACCTGCTCGAAACGCTCATCGGCAAGCTCGCGCAGCGCCTGCTGCAGCTGCCCGGCGTGGTCGGCGTGCGGGTGAAGATCGCCAAGCTCGAGATCTTCGACGACTGCGAGGTGGCTATCCGCATGGAAGCCGGGGAATGGTGAACCGAGGCAAAATCGGGCCCTCCTCCCCCCGATTTGCCTGACCGAAGCAGCCCACCCATGAACGCCGTCTGGATCGACGAGGCGCCCGTCGCCGGCGCCGCCACCAATTCCCTGAAGATCGAGCGCGAAACGCACAAGCTCGAGAAGCGCCTGTGCCGCGAAGTCGGCCGCGCCATCGTCGACTACAACATGATCGAGGAGGGCGACAAGGTCATGGTGTGCGTCTCGGGCGGGAAGGACAGCTACGCCATGCTGGACATCCTGCTCAAGCTCAGGGCCCGCGCACCGATCCACTTCGACATCGTCGCGGTCAACCTCGACCAGAAGCAGCCCGGCTTCCCCGAAGAGGTGCTGCCCAGATACCTGAGCGAGCTCGGCGTGGACTTCCACATCGAGAACCAGGACACCTACAGCATCGTCAAGCGCGTGATCCCCGAGGGCAAGACCACCTGCGGCCTGTGCAGCCGGCTGCGCCGCGGCATCCTGTACCGCGTGGCGGACGAACTGGGCGCCACCAAGGTCGCGCTCGGCCACCACCGCGACGACATGCTGCAGACCTTCTTCCTCAACATGTTCTTCGCCGGCAAGCTCAAGAGCATGCCGCCCAAGCTGGTGAGCGACGACGGCAAGCACATCGTGATCCGCCCGCTCGCCTACGTGGCCGAGAAAGACCTGGTGCGCTGGGCCCAGCACCGCGAATTCCCGATCATTCCGTGCACGCTCTGCGGCAGCCAGGAAAACCTGCAGCGCAAGCAGGTCGGCGAAATGCTGCGCGAGTGGGACAGGAAGCACCCCGGCCGCGTGGAGAACATGTTCACCGCGCTGCAGAACGTGGTGCCCTCGCACCTGCTCGACGGAACGCAGCACGACTTCAAGGGTCTGAAGGCGACCGGCGTGGCCGACGAAGACGGCGACAAGGCCTTCGACACGCCCTCCTTTGACCTGCTCTCCCAGGCACCTGCAGCCCTGCGCATCCTTCAGGGCTGAGCGGGCAACCCAGGGGAATTTTGGGCCGCGGAGCCCGGAGATCCTCATGAAACGTGCGTTTTCAGCTCTTCTTCTGATAGCAAGCCTGAGCGGCTGCGCCACCTCCTGGGTGGTCGACAGCGATGTGAAAAGCTTCTCGTCGCTCGCCACCGTGGCGCCGGGCGCCAGCTACCGCTTCGAGCGCCTGCCGTCGCAGCAGGCCGACCTCGCCCGGCAGGAATCGCTCGAGGCCATGGCCGCCGCCGCGCTCGACAAGGTCGGCCTGCGCCGCGACGACGCCAGGCCGCAGTACAGCGCGCAGATCGGCGCACGCGTCGCGGCCGGCCTCTCGCCCTGGGCCGATCCATGGCTCTTCGACGGCCCCTGGGGCTATGGCTACGGCTATCCCGGCTATGCACGCCGGTGGTACGGCGGCGGCTGGTACGGCGGCCCGGCCTTCATGCCACCCGCGGCCAATCCCTGGTACGAGCGCGAAGTGAGCATCGTGCTGCGCGACATCGGCACGAACCGCGTGGTCTACGAAACGCGGGCCCGCAACGAGGGCCCGTACAACGTCAGCGCGACCATCCTGCCGGTGATGTTCGAGGCGGCGCTGCAGGGCTTTCCGAATCCGCCGCAGGGCGAGCGCCGGGTGAACATCGAGCTGTCCGCCGCGAAGAAGAAATGACGCGCTCCTAGAATCCAGCAGATGGAAGAAGCCACCCGCCTGATTGCCGTTCGCCATGGCGAAACCGCCTGGAACGTCGACACGCGCATCCAGGGCCAGCTCGACATCGGGCTCAACGACACCGGGCTCTGGCAGGCCCGGCGCGTCGGGCAGGCGCTGGCGCACGAAGACATCGGCGCGATCTACGCCAGCGACCTGTCGCGCGCCTGGCAGACCGCGCAGGAGATCGCCAGGCCCCACGGCCTCACGGTGCAGCCCGAGCCCGGCCTGCGCGAACGCGCCTTCGGCCGCTTCGAGGGCATGAGCTTTGCCGAGATCGAGTCCACCCTGCCCGACCAGGCCCGGCGCTGGCGCGAGCGCGATCCCGAATTCCAGCCCGAGGGCGGCGAGAGCCTGCTGGTCTTCCGCGAGCGGGTGACGCGCGTCGCATCGAAGCTGGCCGCGCGCCATCCGGGCCAGCTGGTGACGCTGGTGGCGCACGGCGGCGTGATGGACGTGCTCTACCGCGCCGCCACGCGCCAGGAGCTGCAGGCGCCGCGCACCTGGCAGCTCGGGAACGCCGCCATCAACCGCATGCTGTGGACGCCCGAGGGCTTCAGCCTCGTGGGCTGGAGCGATACCGCCCACCTGGCGGCGGACGACGACGTTCTCGACGAGACCACAACCTAGGCGTGCGAGGCCGCGTGCCCCGCGGCACCGCCACCAGCCTCGGCCTTGGCCTCGCCCGGCAGGTCGACCATCGGCCCGGTGCCGCTGTAGCGGTCGAGCGCGAGGTAGATCGCGGGCGTGATGTAGAGCGTGATCACCTGCGAGAAGATCAGCCCGCCCACCACCGCCACGCCCAGCGGCTGGCGCAGCTCGGCGCCGGCGCCCAGGCCCAATGCGAGCGGCAGCGCGCCCATCAGCGCGGCCAGCGTGGTCATGAGGATCGGGCGGAAGCGCAGCCGGCAGGCCTCGCGGATCGCATCGACCGGCTTCATGCCCTCGGTGCGCTGCGCATCAAGGGCGAAGTCGATCATCATGATCGCGTTCTTCTTCACGATGCCGATCAGGAGCAGGATGCCGATGGTCGCGATCAGCGTCAGGTCGAAGCCGAAGATCTTGAGCGAGAGCAAGGCGCCCACGGCCGCCGACGGCAGCCCGGCCAGGATGGTCAGCGGGTGGATGTAGCTTTCGTACAGCACGCCCAGCAGGACGTAGATCACGAGCACGGCCAGCACCAGCAGCACGGCCTGGCTGGCCTGCGAGCTCTGGAACACCGCGGCATCGCCGCCGTAGGTGGTGATGATCGACTGCGGCATCTTCAGCTCTTCCTTGAACTGGTCGATCTTCGCGGTCGCGTTGCCCAGCGGCACGTCGGGCGCGAGGTTGAACGACACCGTCACCGCCTGCAGCTGCCCCTGGTGGTTGACCGAGGTGGGCCCCACGGTGCGCTTGACGGTCGAGAAGGCCGACAGCGGCACCAGCCGGCCGCTGGTGCTGCGCACCGACAGGCGCGACACGTCGTCCTCGAACTGCCGGTCGTTGTCGGCGGCCGAGAGAATCACCTGGTAGGTGTTGCTCGCGCCGTAGATGCTGCCGATCTGCCGGTCGCCGTACGCGTTGTAGAGCGCGGTGCGCAGGTCGCCCACGGCCACGCCGAGCACGCCGGCCTTGTCGCGGTCGATCTCCAGCGTGGCCTGCAGGCCGCGGTTCTGCGAATCGCTGGTGACGTCGCGGAAGGCCGGATCGGCGCGCATGCGCTCCATGAGCCGCGTGGCCCAGGGCACCATCTCGCCCGCATTGACGCTCTGCAGCGTGTACTGGAAGCGCGCCTTGCTCTGGCGGCCGCCCAGGCGCAGGTTCTGCACCGGCTGCATGTAGACCGCGATGCCCGGGATCTCGCGGAAGCGCTGGCGCAGCGATTCGAGCACCGCGGCCATCTTGGGACGCTGGCTGCGCGGCTTGAGCACCGCGAACAGGCGGCCGGAGTTCTGCGTGGCGGTGGGACCGCCCACGCCGACGAACGAGCTCACGTAGGCCACGCTCGGATCGGCCTGCAGCGAAGCGGCCACGCGTTCCTGCAGCGCGTTCATGGCGGTGAAGGAAATGTCCTCGGCCGCTTCGGTGGTGATCTGGATCTGCCCGATGTCCTCCTCGGGGAAGAAGCCCTTCGGAATGGAGACGAACAGCCAGGCCGTGACGACGAAGGTGCCGCCGGCCAACAGCAGCATCAGCTTGCGGTGCGCGAGCGTCCAGTCGAGCGTCCGCATGTAGTTCGCATGCACCCAGCGGTAGCCGCGCTCGAAGGCGCGTCCCACGGCGGTGCCGGGCTCGGGGTGCTCTTCCTCGTGGTCGAGCGCGCCATCCTTGCGCGGCACGTGCTTGAGCAGCCGGCTCGCGAGCATCGGCACCAGCGTGAGCGACACGATGGCCGACACCAGCACCGCCAGCGCCACCACCACCGCGAACTCATGGAACAGCAGGCCGATCACGCCCGGCATGAAGAAGATGGGAATGAACACCGCCACCAGCGAGATCGAGATCGAGATGATGGTGAAGCCCACCTCGCGCGCGCCGCGCAGCGCCGCGGCCATCGGCTCCATGCCTTTCTCGACGTAGCGCATGATGTTCTCGAGCACCACGATCGCATCGTCCACCACCAGCCCCACGGCCAGCGTGATGCCCAGCAGCGAGACGTTGTCCAGGCTGTAGCCGAAGGCATAGAGCAGCGCCACCGCGCCGATCAGCGAAATGGGAATGGTGGCCGCCGGAATCAGCGTGGCCACCAGCCGGTGCAGGAACAGGAAGATTACCAGCACCACCAGCGCGACGGTGCCCAGCAGCGTGAGCTGCACGTCGTGCACGGCTTCGCGGATGGACAGCGAGCGGTCGTTCACCATGTGGATCTCGACCGATTGCGGCAGCTCCGCCTTGAAGCGCGGAATGAGTGCGCGCACCGCATCCACCACCTGCACGGTGTTGGCGTTGGGCTGGCGCTGCACGGCCAGCGAGATGGAGCTCTGGCCGTTGAAGCTGCTGGCGGTCTTGACCGATTCGAAGCTGTCCTCGATGGTGGCCACTTCGTCCAGCCGCACCGGCGCGCCGTTGCGCTGCCCGACGATCAGCTTGGCGAAATCTTCCGCCCTCGTGAGCTGCCGGTTGGCCTGGATGGTGAGCGTCTGGCGCGGCCCGTCGAGCACGCCGACGGGCGTGTTGGCGTTGGCCGAATTCACTGCCTTGGCCAGCTCGTCGAGCGTGATGTTGCGCGCATTGAGCAGGTCGGCATTGGCCTTGATGCGCACCGCAAAGGCCTTGCGACCGTACACGCCCACCTGCGCCACGCCGTCGATGGTGGAAAGCGTGGGCGAGATCAGGTTCTCGGCGTAGTCGTTGAGCTCGGCCGGATTCATCGACGGCGAGATCAGCGCGATGAACAGCACCGGCGCGTCGGCCGGATTGACCTTGCGGTACGAAGGCAGCTGCGTCAGTTCCTGCGGCAGCTGTCGCTGGGCGCGCAGCAGCGCGGCCTGCACGTCGACCGCGGCGGCATCGATGTCGCGGCTGCTCACGAATTCCAGCGTGATCGAGCTCACGCCCTGGGTGTTGACCGAGCTGATGGTCTGCAGGCCCGGAATGGTCGAGAACTGCTTCTCCAGCGGCAGCGCCACCGACGAAGCCATGGTGTCCGGGCTCGCGCCCGGCAGCTGGGCGTTCACGTTGATGACCGGCGTGTTGTAGCTCGGCAGCGCGGCCACCGGGATGCTGAAGTAGGCAAAGATGCCCGCCACCACCGCCGCCGCGGACAACAGCACCGTCATCGCGGGACGACGGATGCACAGCTCCGAGATGTTCATGCGCGTTCCCGGGGAGCCTGGGTGTCCGAGGAGGCCGCACTGCCCGGCGTGACGCCGGAGGTACCGGCCGGCGCGGCCTTTTTATCGGCCCTGACCTTGCCGCCCGGGCGCACGTTCTGGCTGCCCTCGATGACCACCTGCTCGCCCGGCTCGACGCCGCTCACCGCCACCTTGGTGCCGAAGGTGTGGAGCACCTGCACCTTGCGGCGCTTGGCATTCATGGCCTGGTCGACCACGTAGAGCGAAGTGCCCTCGGACAGCATCATGAGCGCCGCGGCCGGCACCACCGTGGCGCCGGAGAGCGTGCGAACCGTGATCCGGGTGCCGACGAACTGGCCCGGCCAGAGGCTCTGGTCGGCGTTGTCGAACACCGCCTTGGCGCGCACCGTGCCGATCTGCGGATCGACCGTGTTGTCGACGAAATTGAGCACGCCGCTGAGCGGCTCGCGGCGTCCGACGACCAGCGCCTCCACCTTGGCCCGGCTGCGCGCCGCCGCCAGCAGGTCCTGCAGGTTGGCCTCCGGCACCGGGAAGCTCACCGCGATGGGATCGAGCTGCGTGATGGTGACCAGCGACAGCGTCGGCTGCACCAGCGTGCCGGGATAGATGTTCACGGCCCCGATGCGCCCCGCAATGGGCGCGCGCAGCGTGGCGTAGCCCAGCGCCACCTGCGCCGATTGCACCGCGGCGCGGTCGGCCGCCACCGCGGCGCGCTGCGCTTCCAGCTGCGACAGCGTGGCGTCCGTGGCGCTCTTGGAAATGAAGTTCTGCGCCAGCAGTTCCTGGCTGCGCTTGTATTGGCGCTCGAGGTCGGCCAGGGTGGCTTCGTCGCGCTTTTGCTGGGCGCGGGCGCGGGCCAGGTTGGCCTGGTCGTTGCGGTCGTCGAGCGTGAAGAGCAGCTGGCCCTCCTTGACGAACTGCCCTTCCTTCACGTGCACCGCCGCCACGGTGTTGGTCACCTGCGGCCGCAGATCGACACTGTTGAGCGACACCACGCTGCCGTTGACCTGCACCGTGACCGGCACGTCCTGCCGCTCGGCGGTGGCAAGCGTGACGAGCGCGGCCGGCGCGCCGTCTGCGGGGGCGCCACCGGCGGCGGCTGGCCTGGCGTTCTTTGCCGCCATGCGATCGCCCGACCCGCTCCACCACCATCCCGCGACGGCTACGATCAACACACCTGCAAGAGCGAGGACGATTTTTTTCTTCATGGGTTCTTGTGCACTTTGGGCTGACAGCGGCTATTGGAGCAGCCGTCGACTCGCAGTGTCCGTGAGTGCCGTAAAGATAAGTAAAGCCGCAATGCCAGGGCCCATGTACAACCCGCTGTGGCAGGCGCCAGGGATGATTTCACCCCGCCGCTAAAATCGCCGCTCCACAGCCTCTGGATATACCCCATGAACCGCTGCAAGAAACCCACGAATGCTCTCACTTTCATAGCGCTTTGCACAGTGGCTGCGAGCCTTTTTTCCATCGGCGCCGCAGCCCAGTCCGAAGTGCCGCGGCCGCAGACCCAGAACGAATCGCTGGTGGGCGGGCGCACTTTCCCGGTCGGCACGCTGCGCGGCAAGTTCATGGTGATCAATGCGCCCGATGTCGAGCTCGACGGCCAGGTCGACCGCCTGGCGCCCGGCGCCCGCATCCGCAGCGAACAGAACATGCTGGTGATGGCGGGCGGCATCGTCGGCCAGAAATACCTGGTGAACTACACGCGCGATGCCGCCGGCCTGCTGCGCGAGGTGTGGATCCTCACGCCGGGCGAGGCCACGGCCAGCCGCGAATCGCTGAACAAGCCCTTCCTGAACATCTGGCCGTTCACTTCGAACGACACCGTCAACACGCAATAAATAAAGAGGCCGGCGGGCCGCGCCCGCCGCGCCGCAGGACGACGCAAGCGCCCTGCATCGGCCTTCCCGGCGGGAAGGGCCAGGAAAGCACCCCATGAGCAAAAAAGTATTTATCAAGACCTTCGGCTGCCAGATGAACGAGTACGACTCGGACAAGATGGCCGACGTGCTGCACGCCGCCCAGGGCTACGAGCCGACGCAGAACGTGGACGAGGCCGACCTGATCCTGTTCAACACCTGCTCGGTGCGCGAGAAGGCGCAGGAGAAGGTGTTCAGCGACCTCGGCCGCGTGAAGCACCTGAAGGCCAAGGGCGTGAAGATCGGCGTGGGCGGCTGCGTGGCGAGCCAGGAGGGCGAGGCCATCATCGCGCGCGCCCCCTACGTCGACATCGTGTTCGGCCCGCAGACGCTGCACCGCCTGCCCGAGATGCTGAACGACCGCGAGCGGCTGGACCGGCCCCAGGTCGACATCAGCTTTCCCGAGATCGAGAAGTTCGACCACCTGCCGCCCGCGCGCGTCGACGGCGCCACGGCGTTCGTCTCGATCATGGAAGGCTGCTCCAAGTACTGCAGCTACTGCGTGGTGCCTTACACCCGCGGCGAGGAAGTGAACCGTCCGCTGGACGACGTGCTGGTGGAGATCGCCGGCCTGGCCGACCAGGGCGTGCGCGAAGTCACGCTGCTGGGGCAGAACGTGAACGCCTACCGCGGCCGCATGGGAGACACGGCCGAGATCGCCGACTTCGCGCTGCTCATCGAATACGTCGCCGAGATTCCGGGCATCGAGCGCATCCGCTACACCACCAGCCACCCCAACGAGTTCACGCCGCGGCTGATCGAGGCCTATGCCAAGGTGCCGCAGCTGGTGAGCCACCTGCACCTGCCGGTGCAGCACGGCAGCGACCGCATCCTGATGGCCATGAAGCGCGGCTACACCGCCATGGAATACAAGAGCACGGTGCGCAAGTTGCGCGCCATCCGGCCCGAACTCGCGCTCTCCAGCGACTTCATCGTCGGCTTCCCGGGCGAGACCGACGAAGACTTCGCCAAGATGATGAAGCTGATCGACGACTGCCAGTTCGACAACAGCTTCAGCTTCATCTTCAGCCCGCGCCCCGGCACGCCCGCCGCGGCGCTGCAGGACGACACGCCCCATGCGGTGAAGCTGGCTCGCCTGCAGACGCTGCAGCGCGTGATCGACGGCAACGTGCGCCGCTTCGGCGATGCGCTGGTCGGCACCACGCAGTGCGTGCTGGTCGAGGGGGCTTCCCGCAAGGATGCGAACGAACTGATGGGCCGCACCGCCTGCAACCGCGTGGTCAACTTCGAAGGCGACGCGCGCCTGGTCGGGCAGATGGCCGACCTGCGCATCACGCGCTCGCTGGCCTACACGCTGCGCGGCGAGGTGGCCACGCGCGAATCGTCGACGGTGCCGGTTCCCGCCGCGCTCGCCGCCTGATGGCGAAGCGGCCGTCCAGACGGGGCTCGTTCCAGCAGCTCCTGCTTTTCGCGTTCCTGCTGATCACCGCCCTGCTGGTGGGCGTGGCGCTGCGCTCGGTGTTCCAGTACGACGCGCTCATGACCCAGAGCCGCGATGCGGCGGCCCGCGCGTTGCGGCTCTCGGGCGCGGCCCAGTCGCTGGCCGAGCGCAGTGCCGCCATGGAGCGCGCCGGGCGCCAGTCGCTGGTGCTGAACGACGCCGTGCTGCGCCGCCGCTTCGACGATGCCGCGCGCGAAGCGCACCAGGTGCTCGAACGGCTCGAGCGGAACGGCCTCGCGCCGTCGGGCATCGAGCTGTGGCGCGCCCAGCTCGGCGTGATCGAGGGGCTCATGAGCGGTAGCGCCGACAGCGCGCTCTCGCGCGAAAGCGGCATGGCCATGCAGTTCCGCGAGCTCGATTCGCTGAACACGAATCTGGCGCAGCAGGCCCAGTTCCTGATCGAAATGCAGAACGACGCGCTGGCCAAGCGCATCGAGAACGCGCGCCGCCGGCTGATGCGCGAAGTGGTGGCCGCCAGCATCCTGGCGGTGTCGCTGGCGCTGGCTTTCGGCATCTGGCTCGCGCGTCCTTTCAAGCGGCTGGAGCACGCCATCGTCGGGCTCGGCCAGAACCGGCTCGACGAGCCGATCGACATCCGCGGCCCGGCCGACGTGCGGCGCCTGTCGCAGCAGCTCGAGTGGCTGCGCCTGCGCCTGACCGAGCTCGATGCCGACAAGGCACGCTTCCTGCGCCACGTCTCGCACGAACTCAAGACGCCGCTGGCGGCGCTGCGCGAAGGCGTCTCGCTGCTGGAAGACGGCGTGACGGGTCCGCTCAATCCGGCGCAGCTCGAGGTGGCGCAGATCCTGAACCAGAACACCGTTTCGCTGCAGGGCCAGATCGAGGCGCTGCTGCGCTTCAACGCCGCCGCCTTCGAGGCGCGCGAACTGCGCCGCGAACGCACCGACCTGCTGCCGCTGGTCGAAGAGCAGATCGAGGCGCAGCGCCTGCAGTGGCAGGCCCACGGCCTGCGCGTCCATGCCGAGGGCGAGTCGATCACGCTCCCGGTGGACCGCGCCAAGCTCGGCACGGCGGTGGCCAACCTGCTGTCCAACGCGATCCGCTATTCGGCGCGCGGCGGCGTCATTTCGATCGTGGTGTCGGGCACGCCCACCACCGCGTGCATCGATATCAACGATGCCGGCCCGGGTATTGCCGAGGGCGACCGGGACCGGATCTTCGAGCCTTTCTACAGGGGCGAACGCCAGCCCGAGCATGCCGTCAAGGGCACGGGCATCGGCCTTTCGATCGTGCAGGAGTACATTGCTGCCCATGGGGGCCGCATCACCCTGCTGCCAGAGGGGCCCGGCGCGCGCTTTCGCATCGAACTGCCGCGCACGGCCTGAACAACCCACCGTGAAGCCCCCCAGGCACACACCTGAAAACAAACACCGCCTCTTGCCTTTTCTTCAATCCATGCTTTTTCCGTTCGTCCGCAGTTCGACCCTGTCCGGGGCGGTGGCCATGCCTTTCGTCCTGCTGCTGGCCGCCTGCGCGACGCAGCCCGCACCACCCGCCGAGGCCGAGGCCCTGCCGCCGCCGCCCGCCGTGCCGCGCGTGATGCCGGTCGAGGCCGAGCCCAAGGCGCCCGCCACGCAGCCCGCCTCGCTCTTCACGCTGATGACCCAGGGCCCGGCCGCGGCCATGCTGGCCTATGCCGACAAGGTCCGCCCGCTGGGCGGCGCCGAGCTGGCCGCCGAAATCACCCGCGCCGGCGATCCCGGCGATTCGCCCACCGCCCAGATGCAGCTCGCGCTGCTGCTCGCACAGACCCGCGTGCCGGCCGACCTGGCGCGCGCGCTGGGCCTGATGCAGCGCGTGATCTCCAACCCCTCGCCCGAGGCGCAGCCGCTGCAGCCGCTGGCGCGCGCACTGGCCGCGCGCTACGTGGAGCAGCGCCGCGTCGAGGACGACCGCGACAAGCAGGCGCAGCAGGTGCGCGAAAGCCAGCGCCGCATCGACCAGCTGAACGACCGCATCGAGGCGCTGCGCGCCATCGAGCGCAGCTTCGCGCGGCCCAACAACGTGCCGCCGCCGACCCTGCCTCCGCCCGGCGGCACCAGGCCCAATCCATGAACCGCAGCCGGCGATTGCCCAAGGAACCCCATCGATGAGCACGACCGGCGCGCGCCTGCTGGTGGTCGACGACGACCCGGACATGCTGCGGCTGCTCTCGATGCGGCTGAGTTCGGCCGGCTACCAGGTCACGGCCGTGACCTCGGCCGAAACCGCGCTCACGCAGCTCGAGATCGAGCACCCGCAGCTGGTGCTCAGCGACGTGCGGCTGCCCGGCCGCGACGGGCTCCAGCTGTTCGACGAGATTCGCAAGCGCCATCCCTCGCTGCCGGTGATCCTGCTCACCGCCCACGGCACCATTCCCGATGCGGTCGAGGCCACCGCGCGCGGCGTGTTCACCTATCTCACCAAGCCCTACGACGGCCGCGAACTGCTCGACAAGATCGCGCAGGCGCTGGCGCTGGGCGCACCGGCCAGCACGCCCGCCAAGGCCGGCGACGAAAGCTGGCGCGCCGAGATCGTGAGCCGCAGCAACCGCATGTCCGAGCTGCTGGCCGAGGCGCGCATGGTCGCCAAGTCGGACGCCTCGGTGCTGCTGCGCGGCGACAGCGGCGCCGGCAAGGAACTGCTGGCGCGCGCCATCCACCGCGCCAGCGCGCGCGCCGACAAGCCTTTCGTGGCCGTCAATTGCGGCGCCATCCCCGAGGCGCTGCTCGAATCCGAACTGTTCGGCCACATGAAGGGCGCCTTCACCGACGCCCATGCCAACCACAAGGGCCTGTTCCAGCAGGCCGACGGCGGCACGCTGCTGCTCGACGAAATCGGGGACATGCCGCCCGCCCTGCAGGTCAAGCTGCTGCGCGTGCTGCAGGAGCGCGCGGTGCGCCCGCTGGGTGCCAGCCAGTCGATCGAGGTCGACGTGCGCATCATCTCGGCCACCCACCGCGACCTGGACGTGGCCATGGAAGCCGGCCAGTTCCGCGAAGACCTCTATTACCGGCTCAACGTGGTCACGCTCACGCTGCCGCCGCTGTCGGCCCGGCGCGAGGACATTCCGCTTCTGGCCAACCACTTCCTGCAGAAGCTCTCGACCAAGTACGGCAAGCGGCTGTCCGGCTTCGCGCCCGAGGCGCTCAAGGCGCTGGCCACCGCGGCCTGGCCCGGCAATGTGCGCCAGCTCTACAACGTGGTGGAACAGGTCTGCGCGCTGTCGAGCTCGCCATTGATCCCGCTGGCGCTGGTGCAGCGCGCGCTGCGCGTGCCCACGGTCGAGGTCCAGACCTATGCCGAGGCCAAGCAGCGCTTCGAGCGCGACTACCTCGTCGGGCTGCTCAAGCTGACCGACGGCAACGTGGCCGACGCCGCCCGGCTGGCCGACCGCAACCGCACCGAGTTCTACCGCCTGCTGCAGAAGCACGAACTCACGCCGGGCCACTTCAAGGCCGACGCTGTCGCTCCGGGCAATGAGCCTGTCGCCGACTAGCGACGCCCCTAAGTTGTTGATTTAAAAGGCCATTTTCCACCAGCCTCGCGGGCTTGTCGGGATTCGGCGACAAAAACCGGGGTTTCGGGGCCTTCCAGACGGCCCCAACCCCGAAAACCGCATCCAGATCGCCCTAAGTCGTTGATCTAAAAGCATTTTTCCAGCCTGGCACAGGGTTTGCCCCTGTACAGGCATGACAGCACTCACCAGCCCATCTTTCGCACTGCGCCAGCAGCGCGACGGCCTGCGTCAAAAGCAGTTTTCCCCCGTGCGGCCCCGTGCCGCCGGTCATTCGGTGGCCGCGCTCGCAAGCGCGGGCGGCGCCGAACCGGATTGCGTGATCAAGCGCTTTCCTGCCATTGGCGACACCCCTTCCCTCGACAAGCAACGTTGGTAAATCACACATGAAGCCGAACGACTTCTCCCAACTGAACGTGCTGACCGAAGCCGACTTCTCGCACCGCAGCCCGGTGCGCGAAGAACGCCATCCCAATTCCGTGACCGCTCCGCCGGTCAACCGCGGCTCCATGACGCCCCGCCCCTGGCGCGGCTTCTGGAACAGCATCGGCACAGCCCTGCTGGTCAAGCTCGGCGCCGGCGGCAAGCCGGAAAGCCAGACCGCCGAAGCCGGCGCCCAGGCCAAGCAGCCCTGGCAGCGCGCCGCGGCCCAGCGCCGCTTCGCCTTCATGGCGCTCACGCTGCTGAGCACCGTGATCGCGTCCGTGCTGTTTGCCGGCGTGCAACCCGACTACGACAACGTCTGGCTCGAATACGGCCAGATCGGCCTGTACGGCCTGCTCTCGGGCTGGGTCGTCACCGGCTTCGTGACCGCGCTCATGGGCTTCTACGTCTCGGTGCGCGGCGACAAGCACGCGCTCTCGGTCAAGCAGGTGGCCCACCACCCGATGAACCCCGAGGCACGCACCGCGATCATCATGCCGATCTGCAACGAGGACGTGGCCACCGTGTTCGCCGGCCTGCGCGCCACCTGCGAATCGGTCGCGGCCACCGGCCACGCCAAGCAGTTCGACGTGTTCGTGCTGTCCGACAGCTACTCGCCCGAAACCGCCGCCGCCGAGCGCGCCGCCTGGGAAGACCTGCGCGCCGCGCTGGCCGACAGCCCCAACCAGCCGCAGGTCGAGGTGTACTACCGCCTGCGCACCCGCCGCACCCACCGCAAGGCCGGCAACGTGGCCGACTTCTGCCGCCGCTGGGGCAAGGACTACCGCTACATGGTCGTGCTCGACGCCGACTCCGTGATGAGCGGCGACTGCCTGACCTCGATGGTCAAGCTGATGGAAGCCAACCCGACCGCCGGCATCATCCAGACCGCCACGCAGGCCATCGGCCACGTGACGCTGCATGCCCGCGCGCAGCAATTCGCCTCCCGCGTGACGGGCCGCCTGTTCACGCTGGGCATGCAGTTCTGGCAACTGGGCGAATCGCACTACTGGGGCCACAACGCGATCATCCGCGTCGAGCCCTTCATGAAGCACTGCGCGCTGGCCCCCATCAAGGGCACCGGCGGCATGTCGGGCGGCATCATGTCGCACGACTTCGTCGAAGCTGCGCTGATGCGCCGCGCCGGCTACAACGTGTGGCTCTGCGCCGACCTGGTCGGCAGCTACGAGCAGCAGCCGCCGGACCTCTTGGCCGAACTGCAGCGCGACCGCCGCTGGTGCCAGGGCAACCTGCAGAACGCCCGCCTGATGGCCGAGCCCGGCATCCACCCGGTGCACCGCGCGATGTTCGTGACCGGCACCATGGCCTACGTCTCGGCGCCGCTGTGGCTCGCATTCCTGACGCTCGGCACCGCGCTGTGGCTGAGCGGCTCGAGCCTGATCTCCAGCTGGAGCGTGCTGCCGGCGGAACTGGCCGGCCTGTGGGTCTGGACCCTGTGCCTCCTGTTCCTGCCCCGCGTGCTCGGCATCGCGGCCGTGCTGATGCGCGGCGAGCAGCGCCAGTACGGCGGCCTGTGGGGCCTGGTGAAGAGCTCGGTGCTCGAAAGCGGCCTGGCCATCGTGCAGGCGCCGGTTCGCATGCTGGCCCATTCGCTGTTCGTGCTGGTCGCCCTCACCGGCATCAAGCTCGACTGGAAGTCGCCCCCGCGCGAAGCCGCTGCCGTGCCGTGGAAGGTCGCCGTGTCGCAGCTCGCTCCCATGAGCGTGGTGGTCGGCGCGCTGGCCCTGGGTGTCGCAATGATCGATCCGAGCGCGCTGATCTGGCTCATGCCGGTGGGCCTGCCGCTGCTGCTGGCCATTCCGCTCACGGTGCTGACCAGCCAGATCGCGCTGGGCACCTCGCTGCGCGACCGCGGCTTCCTGCTGATTCCCGAGGAATCGCGCTCGCCCGCCGTGCTGCGCCGCGCCTGGATGCATGCGCTTCGCCTGGCGCGCCCTGCGGCGCTGGCAACGGCCTGATGCGCTGAAGCTCCACCGCAAACAAGAAAGCCGGCCACGAGGCCGGCTTTTTTATTGCGCTGCCGAAGCAGCAGCCATCGCTCTATTTAATTAGAACGGCAGCTTCGGCCCACCGGGCCCACCCATCCCGCCCATCCCCTTCATGCCGCCCATCTTCTTCATCATCTTCATGAGGCCGCCGCCCTTCATCTTCTTCATCATGCCCTGCATCTGCTCGAACTCGTTGAGCAGGCGGTTCACTTCCTGAACCTGCACGCCCGCGCCGGCCGCGATGCGGCGCTTGCGCGTGGCCTTGAGCAGCTCGGGCTTGCGGCGCTCCAGCGGCGTCATGCTCTGGATGATGCCTTCCTTGCGGCGGATGTCGCGCTCGGCGCGGGTCATGTCGGCCTCGGTGGCCTTGGCGGCCATCTGCTGCGGCAGCTTGTCCATCAGGCTCGAGAGGCCGCCCATCTGCTTCATCTGCTGCAACTGACCGAGGAAGTCGTTCAGGTCGAAGCCCGCGCCGCTCTTGACCTTGGCCGCGAGCTTCTGCGCCGCCGCCACGTCGACGCCGGCCGTGACCTGCTCGACCAGCGCGACGATGTCGCCCATGCCGAGGATGCGGCCCGCATGGCGCTCGGCGTCGAACACCTCGAGGCCGTCGATCTTCTCGCTGGTGCCCGCGAACTTGATCGGCACGCCCGTCACCTGGCGCACCGACAGCGCCGCGCCGCCGCGCGAATCGCCGTCGGTCTTGGTCAGGATGATGCCGGTGAGCGGCAGCGCTTCCTTGAAGGCCTTGGCCGTGTTGATCGCATCCTGGCCCTGCATGGCGTCGACCACGAACAGCGTCTCGACCGGATCGAGCGCGCCGTGCAGCTGCTTGATCTCGGTCATCAGCACTTCGTCGATGGCCAGGCGGCCCGCGGTGTCGACCAGCAGCACGTCGAAGAAGTGGCGCTTGGCGTGGTCGAGCGCCGCGCGTGCGATGTCGAGCGGCTTCTGGTCGGGCGTGCTCGGGAACCATTCGGCGCCGGCCTGCTTGGTGACCATCTTGAGCTGCTCGATGGCGGCGGGCCGGTAGACGTCGCCGGAGACCGTGAGCACTTTCTTCTTGCGCTTCTCGATCAGGTGCTTGGCCAGCTTGGCGGTGGTGGTGGTCTTGCCCGCGCCCTGCAGGCCGGCCATGAGGATCACGGCCGGCGGCTGCGCCGCCAGGTTGATGTCGGACACGCCCTCGCCCATGGTGGCGGCGAGCTCGCGGTTGACGATGCCGACCAGCGCCTGGCCCGGCTTGAGCGAGCCCAGCACTTCCTGGCCGAGCGACTTTTCCTTCACGCGGGCGACGAAATCGCGCACCACGGGCAGCGCCACGTCGGCTTCGAGCAGGGCCATGCGCACTTCGCGCAGCATGTCCTGCACGTTGCTTTCGGTGATGCGCGCCTGGCCGCTCATCGTCTTGACGAGGCGGGAGAACTTTTCTGTGAGGGCGGTGGCCATGAAGGAGATGCCTTGCTGCCCGCCGCGGCGGGTCATTGGAAAGGGGGGTTGGCGCCGCGACGCGAAGTGCGCAAGCCTGGGGGAGATAAACTCCGGCAATGATTTTAGCGATCCCCTCCCCACTTGCCGTGGCGCTGGGCATCGCCACCGCGGCTGCCTATGGATTTGCCGCTGCCGCGGGCGCCAGGCTGAGCCGCAAGGCCACCCAGTGGGCCCTCGGGCTGGCGTGGCTTCTGCATGCCGCGGTGCTGGGCCATGGCCTCGTCGGCAGCCAGCCGAAATTCGGCTTTGCACCGGCGCTTTCGGTCACGGCCTGGCTGGTGCTCACGGTCTACGCGGTCGAAAGCCGCATGTACCCGCAGCTCAAGGTGCGCCGCGCGCTGGCCTGGCTTGGCGCGGCCGCCGTGCTGCTGGCCATTCTCTTTCCCGGCACGCCGCTGCATGTGTCGGCATCGCCCTGGCTGCCGCTGCACCTTGCGCTGGGCATTGCCTCGTACGGCCTGTTCGGCGCTGCGGTGGTCCATGCCTGGCTGATCACGCGGGCCGAAAAGCAGATCCGCCTTGCCGCCGCCGAGCCGCAGAGCGGCGTGCCGCTGCTCACGCTCGAGCGGCTCACCTTCCGCTTCGTGATGGCCGGCTTCGTGCTGCTTTCCGCCACGCTGCTCGCGGGCCTGCTGTTCAGCGAAACGCTGTACGGCGCGAGCGTGCGCGGCTGGAAGTGGGACCACAAGACGGTGTTCTCGGTGCTCGCCTGGATCAGTTTCGCGGTGCTGCTGATCGGCCGGGTCCGCTTCGGATGGCGCGGCCGCACGGCGCGGCGCGTGCTGTATGCCGGCTCCGCCCTGCTGCTGCTGGCCTATGTGGGCTCGCGTTTCGTGCTCGAAGTGGTGCTGGCGCGCGGCGCGACATGAAATACCTGCTCGTTCTCGCGGTGCTCTGGGTGGCGATCTGGCTCTGGCGCAAGAACCGCCGGGAAGAAATGCGCGAGACCCTGCGCGAAGAGGCGGCGCGCGCGGCCAGGCGCCCGCCCGCAGCGCCGGCTTCGCCGCAGGCCATGCTGCGCTGCGCCCATTGCGGCTTGCACCTGCCTGCAAGCGATGCAATCGCGGGACCGGGCGGCGCGGTCTACTGCAGCGCGGCGCACCGCCAGGCCGCGAGCGCGGCTGAGCGGGCGCGGCATCGATGAGCACAGCGCCAAGGGTGCATCCGTGAGTTCTTCCCCATGGTCGCGCGGCGAACCCGCCACCGACTGGAGCACGCTCGAGCCGGGCCCCGGCGAAAGCGCCGCGCTGCTGCGGCTGTGGCGCGGCTTCATGGCGGCGCGCTGCTTCGTTGCGCTGGTGCTCGTGCTGCTGCAGGGCGTGGCCATGGCGCTCGGCCAGACGGTGCAGCCGCTGGCCGTGGCGCTTTCGGCCGGCTACCTGGCTGCCACCTGGCTGGGCGCCCGCTACGCGCATTTCACGCCGCCGATCCGCGCCTTCGGCATGCTGTGGTTCCTCACCATCGGCATCGACCTGGGCACCTTCACCGCGCTGCAGGTGCTCCAGGGCGGCAGCATCAACTACACGCCGCTGTTCGCGCTGCCGGTGCTCATGAGCGCGGTGCTGGGCACGGTGACCGTGGGCCTGGGCACCACGGCCACGGTCACGCTGCTGCTGCTCGCCGATGCCGGCTGGCACTGGCTGCTGCAGCAGCCCGGCGATTCCTCCACCCGCTTCGTGCAGGCGGCGCTCACCGGCACCGGGCTCTTCGTGGTGGCCCTGCTGGCGCACGAGCTGGCGCGCCGGCTGGCCCGCGAGGAAGAAACCGCGCTGCGCAACCGAAGCAGCGCGCAGATGCAGGCGCAAGTCAACGACCTGGTGATCGAGACGCTGAGCGAAGGCGTGCTGGTGATCGACGCCGAAGGCATGGTGCATGCGGCCAATCCGGCGGCCGACGCGATCCTCGGCCAGGGGCTGGCCCGGCTCGGCCTGCCGTTCGCGCTGCATGCGCAGCCCGCCTGGCATGCGCTGGCTGCGCTGGCGCGCCAGACCTTTGCGCGGCGCGCGCCGCAAAGCGAGGAAATTCCGGTGGCGCAGGCGCGCGGCGCCGCGCGCGAGGTGCGCGTGCGCACGCGGCTCACGCCCACCAGCAGCCGGCACGTCGACAGCCTTTGCGTGATGTTCCTGCAGGACCTGCGCGAACTCGAGGCCCGCATCCGCACCGAGAAGCTGGCCGCGATGGGCCGGATGTCGGCCGCGGTGGCGCACGAGATCCGCAATCCGCTCGCGGCCATCACGCAGGCCAGCGCGCTGCTCAACGAAGACCTCACCGACCCCGCGCACCGCAAGCTGACCAGCATGGTGCAGCACAACGCGCAGCGGCTCGCACGCATCGTGGACGACGTGCTCGACGTCTCGCGCGCACGCCAGCAGCGCGTGCTTTCGCTCGGCGAGCAGGTCGTGCTCGATCCCGCGGTGCAGGCGCTGGCCGAAGAGTGGGTGCGCCAGACGCAGCGCCAGGGCGTGCTGATCGCGCTGGACGCCGCCGACGCCGAGGTGCGCTTCGATGTCGAGCACCTGCGCCGCCTGCTCGTGAACCTGCTGGACAACGCAGCGCGCTACGCGAGCAGCCGCGCGGGCGCGATCCAGGTCGTCACCACCACGCAGCGCGGCAGCGCCGGCCGCCCCAGCCTGCAGGTGTGGAGCGACGGCGCGCCGCTGGAGCCGGCGGTGCAGCGCCACCTGTTCGAGCCTTTTTTCTCATCCGAGAGCCGCTCCAGCGGGCTCGGCCTCTTCCTGTGCCGCGAGCTGTGCCGGCGCCACGGCGCCACCATCGGCTACGAGCGGCGCGCGCTGGTGGCGGGGGGGCCCGAGGGCAATGAATTCTTCGTCAGCTTTGCGCCGAGCGAAAACCGGCTGACACAATAGCGTTGTGAGCACTCCCCATCCCTCCATGCAGCGCCCGGCCAACATCCTGGTCATCGATGACGAGCCCGACCTGCGCACGCTGTACGAACTGACCCTGCTGCGCGAAGGCTATCGCGTCGAGGCCGCCGGCAGCGTGTCGGAAGCCTGGCAGCACCTGGAGGCGGGGCAGTTCGATGCGGTGATCACCGACATGCGGCTGCCCGATGGACAGGGCATGGAAATCATCCACCGCATCCAGAAGAACCAGCGCAGCGAGCGCTGCGTGGTGATGACGGCCTACGGCTCGGCCGAGAACGCGGTCGAGGCGCTGAAGGCCGGCGCCTTCGACTACCTGACCAAGCCGGTCGACCTGAAGCAGTTCCGCGCCGTGGTCGCGTCCGCGGTGCAGGCGCAGCAGGCAGCGCCGGCCAAGGCCTGGCAGGCGGCGCCCGCGGACCCGTTGCGCGCCGGCGCGCCGGCCGTTCCGGACAGCGGCGTCGCCGCGCTCGAGCGGCTGGTGGGCGACTCGGAGCCGATGCGCCTGGTCAAGTCGCGCATCGCCAAGGTGGCGCGCGGCATGGCGCCGGTGCTGGTGCGCGGCGAATCGGGCACCGGCAAGGAACTGGTGGCGCGCGCCGTGCATGCCTGCAGCCAGCGCAGCGAGGGCCCCTTCGTCGCGGTCAACTGCGGCGCCATTCCCGAGAACCTGCTCGAGGCCGAGTTCTTCGGCGCCCGCAAGGGCTCCTACACCGGCTCGTCGCAGGACCGCGACGGCTACTTCCAGGCCGCGCGCGGCGGCACGCTCTTTCTCGACGAAATCGGCGACCTGCCGCTGGCGATGCAGTCCAAGCTGCTGCGTGCGATCCAGGAGCGCAGCGTGCGCTCCATCGGCTCGACGCAGGAAGACGCGGTCGACGTGCGCATCGTGAGCGCCACCCACAAGGATCTCCATGCCGAAGTCCAGGCCGGCCGCTTCCGGCAGGACCTGTTCTACCGGCTCAACGTGATCGAGATCGCGGTACCCGCGCTGCGCGACCGGCGCGAGGACCTGCCCGCGCTTTGCGCCGCGCTGCTCGCGCGCATTGCGCAGGACGGCGGGCTGCCGGTGCCGCATCTTTCCGCCGAACTGCTGCGCCGCCTGGCCCAGCACCGGCTCGACGGCAACGTGCGGGAGCTCGAGAACCTGCTGCACCGCGCGGTGGCGCTCAACGACGGCGACGAACTGCACCTGGACCTGATGGCGCCGCGGCCGGAGGCTGCCGAGGCACCGGCCGAGACGGCCATCGCCGAACCCGCGCCCTCTTCTGCCGCCGCGGCCGGCGGCGAAGCGCCTCGGGCGGCCGCTGCGCCCGCCGCGGAATCCAAGCCTGTGGCGCCCGCCCTCCCCTCGGACCTGCAGGCCTACCTCGATCAGCAGGAGCGCGAGATCCTCGTGCGCGCGCTGCACGAAAGCGGCTTCAATCGAACGGCCGCCGCCGCGCGGCTCGGCATGAGCCTGCGCCAGATCCGCTACCGCATCGCGCGGCTGGGCATCACCACGCCCGGCGGCGACGAAGGTGCCAGCAGCACCAGCCATGCCGACGACTGAAGCACCGGCAAGCAACGACGACGGGCTCTGGCACGCCGGCTGGTACCGCTTTGCCAAGGCGCTGCGCTCGCCGAATTTCGGGCCCCGGCCCGCGGGCGCGCAGACCGACCTGATCGTGCTGCACTCCATCAGCCTGCCGCCCGGCGAATACGGCGGCGAGGCCGTGCAGCAGCTCTTCACCAACCAGCTCGACTGGGACGCGCACCCCTACTTCCAGTCGATCCGCGGCCTTGCGGTTTCCTCGCACTTCTATGTGCGGCGCAACGGCGAGCTCTGGCAGTTCGTGAGCTGCGACGATCGCGCCTGGCATGCCGGCGTGTCGTCGTGGCGCGGCCGCGAGAACTGCAACGACGACTCCATCGGCATCGAGCTCGAAGGCCTCGAAGGCCAGCCCTTCGAAGAAGCACAGTACGAGGCGCTGGCCAGCCTCTGCCCCGCCATCGCGCAGCACTACGCCATCGCGCACATCGCCGGCCACGAGCACATTGCGCCAGGCCGAAAACAGGACCCCGGCGCCGGCTTCGATTGGCAATTGCTGCGCGGGCACCTCGGCTGGAGTCCACAGATGTTTCCTCCGCAGGTGGTGCAGCGCTAATTTTTTCAATCGCGCGGCGCCTCGCGATGCGCCGGTCCCGCGGCGCAGCAATGAGAAAATTGCAGCCGCTGCATGCAGCAACCATGCGCCCTGCAAGCCCAAATCGGCCTGCAAGCCACGGCCCATGCGGGTTGCGACAACATAGGCCAGTATTCATGCGGCATCGACGGCCGTGACCTAGGCCGAAAGAAATATCGACCAGGGTTGTATCCACTGGAAAACGCTACATCTAGTGGGTTGTACACCCCTCAGACCCTAGATATAGTGTCCTCCGTCCGGTCAACAACGCCGGCGCGACGCCCAACCAAGGCGTTGCCATCCAACAAGAATTGCCAACCGAGAGGAAGCGAATGCAAACAGCCCTGAACACCCCATCGACCTCGCGTGCCGTTCCCTCCACGCCCACGCAGCAGCAGCGCGACACCGCTGGCTCGCCCGCCGGACAGAACCTCGCGCACTACCAGATCATCCGCCGCAACGGCGCCGTGGTTCCCTTCGAACCCAACAAGATCGCCATCGCGATGATGAAAGCCTTCCTGGCCGTGCACGGCACCCAGGGCGCGGCTTCGGCCAGCGTGCGCGAAACGGTCGACGCGCTCACGCAAGGCGTGATCCGCGCCATGGTGCGTTCGCGTCCGGGCGGCGGCACCTTCCACATCGAAGACGTGCAGGACCAGGTCGAACTCGG
Source organism: Variovorax sp. V116 (assembly GCF_041154435.1). NCBI lineage: Bacteria > Pseudomonadati > Pseudomonadota > Betaproteobacteria > Burkholderiales > Comamonadaceae > Variovorax > Variovorax sp. V116. The sequence continues at coordinate 1,074,996 of NZ_AP028661.1, read as the reverse complement.
CCTGATGCGCGGCGGCCACCACGAGATCGCGCGCGCCTACGTGCTCTACCGCGAGCGCCGCACGCAAGAGCGTTCCAAGCAGGTCGAGCAGGAAGCACCCGCCACGCCCACGCTGCACGTGCTGGACAACGGCGAACGCGTCGCGCTCGACCTGAACCAGCTCAAGGGCCTGATCGAATCGGCCTGCGAAAACCTGGGCGACAGCATCACCGCCGCGCCGATCGTCGCCGAGACCATGCGCAACCTGTACGACGGCGTGCCGCTCGACGAGGTCTACAAGGCCTCGATCCTGGCGGCCCGCACGCTGATCGAAAAAGACCCCGACTACACCTTCGCGACCGCCCGCCTGCTGCTGCACACGATCTTCAAGGAGATCATCGGCCGCGAAGTGATGCCCGCCGAGCGCGCCACCGCCTACGCCGACTACTTCCCGCAGTTCATCAAGAAGGGCGTCGAGAACGACCTGCTCGACGAGAAGCTGCTGCAGTACGACCTGCCGCGCCTGGGCGCCGCGCTCAAGGCCGAACGCGACAACCAGTTCGACTACCTCGGCCTGCAAACGCTGTACGACCGCTACTTCCTGCACGTGCGCAAGTCGCGCATCGAACTGCCGCAGGCCTTCTTCATGCGCGTGGCCATGGGCCTGTCGCTCGGCGAAATCGACCGCGAGGCCCGCGCCATCGAGTTCTACGAGGTGCTGTCGTCCTTCGACTTCATGTCGAGCACGCCCACCCTGTTCAACGCCGGCACGCTGCGCTCGCAGCTGTCCAGCTGCTACCTGACCACCGTGCCCGACGACCTGGACGGCATCTACGAATCGATCAAGGAAAACGCGCTGCTCTCCAAGTTCGCGGGCGGCCTGGGCAACGACTGGACCCGCGTGCGCGCGCTCGGCAGCCACATCAAGGGCACCAACGGCGAATCGCAGGGCGTGGTGCCCTTCCTCAAGGTGGTCAACGACACGGCCGTGGCCGTGAACCAGGGCGGCAAGCGCAAGGGCGCCGTCTGCACGTACCTGGAAACCTGGCACCTCGACATCGAGGAGTTCCTGGAACTGCGCAAGAACACCGGCGACGACCGCCGCCGCACGCACGACATGAACACCGCCAACTGGATCCCCGACCTCTTCATGCGCCGCGTGATGGAAAAGGGCACCTGGACGCTGTTCTCGCCCTCCAACGTGCCCGACCTGCACGACCTGTTCGGCGCCGACTTCGAGAAGGCGTATGTCGCCTACGAAGAAAAGGCCGCGCGCGGCGAGATCAAGCCTGCCCGCACCATCCAGGCCTCGGACCTGTGGCGCAAGATGCTCACGATGCTGTTCGAGACCGGCCATCCCTGGATCACGTTCAAGGACGCCTGCAACGTGCGCTCGCCGCAGCAGCACGCCGGCGTGGTGCACTCGTCGAACCTGTGCACCGAGATCACGCTGAACACCAGCGACACCGAAACCGCCGTCTGCAACCTGGGTTCGGTGAACCTGCTGCAGCACCTGAAGGACGGCAAGGTCGACCAGGAAAAGCTCAAGCGCACCATCTCGACCGCGATGCGCATGCTCGACAACGTGATCGACATCAACTACTACGCCGTGAAGAAGGCGCGCGACTCGAACCTGCGCCACCGCCCGGTCGGCCTGGGCCTGATGGGCTTCCAGGACGCGCTGTACGAACTGCGCATTCCCTACGCTTCGCAGGAAGCCGTGCAGTTTGCCGACGAGTCGATGGAAGCCATCTGCTACCACGCCTACTGGGCCTCGACCGAGCTGGCCCGCGAACGCGGCAAGTACTCGAGCTACAAGGGCTCGCTGTGGGACAAGGGGATCCTTCCGATCGACACGCTCGACCTGCTCGAAAAAGCCCGCGGCGGCTACGTCGAAGTGGACCGCTCGGCCACGCTCGACTGGGAGGCCCTGCGCCAGAAGATCAAGGCCGACGGCATGCGCAATTCCAACTGCGTGGCCATCGCCCCGACCGCGACCATCTCGAACATCATCGGCGTCGACGCTTCCATCGAGCCCTGCTTCGGCAACCTCTCGGTCAAGTCGAACCTGTCGGGCGAATTCACCGTCATCAACCACTACCTGGTGCGCGACCTGAAGCGCCTGGGCCTGTGGGACGACGTGATGGTGATGGACCTGAAGCACTTCGACGGTTCGCTGCGTCCGATCGACCGCGTGCCGCAGGACGTGAAGGCGCTCTACGCCACCGCGTTCGAAGTCGAGACCACCTGGCTGGTCGAAGCCGCAGCGCGCCGCCAGAAGTGGATCGACCAGGCGCAGTCGCTCAACATCTACATGGCCGGCGCATCGGGCAAGAAGCTCGACGACACCTACAAGCTCGCATGGCTGCGCGGCCTGAAGACCACCTACTACCTGCGCACGCAGAGCGCGACGCACGCCGAGAAATCCACCGTGCAGTCGGGCCGCCTCAACGCGGTGTCGTCGGGCAGCGATGCCTCTTCGGGCATGAGCGCACTCGAAGCCGCAGCTGCCGCAGCGAAGGCGCAGATGAGTGCAATGCCTGCCACCGACATCGCGTTCTGCGGCGTCGACGATCCGACTTGCGAAGCATGCCAATGACGCGCGAGTGAAGCGAGAGAGGTGCATGCACGACGCGCGGACCCTCAGTCGATCACGGCATCGACTGACATCGCGCGATGCATGAGAGCAACATAACAACCACATAAATGGAGCGCGACGTGAACGAGCACTTTGCAACTCACATCGTTGCTCCGATAATTGAGCATTGGATTTTTCTATGTTGACCTGGGACGAAGAAGTCAAGCCCTCCTTATCAAAGGATATGCAACAAGGATTGCAGCAACACCACGCATCGACCAGCGGCCTGTCCGCAGGCCGACCGGTGGATGCTCCGACTTCGTCGATTGCACAACAGCCCGTGGCACCCGCCGCGGCGCAGCGCGTCAAGGCTTCCGACAAGCGCATCATCAACGGCCAGACCGACGTCAACCAGCTGGTGCCGTTCAAGTACAAGTGGGCCTGGGAAAAATACCTCGCCACCTGCGCCAACCACTGGATGCCGCAAGAAGTGAACATGACGCGCGACATCGCGCTCTGGAAAGACCCGAACGGCCTGACCGAAGACGAGCGCCGCATCGTCAAGCGCAACCTCGGCTTCTTCGTGACCGCCGACTCGCTGGCCGCCAACAACATCGTGCTGGGCACCTACCGCCACATCACGGCGCCCGAATGCCGCCAGTTCCTGCTGCGCCAGGCCTTCGAGGAAGCGATCCACACGCACGCCTACCAGTACATCGTCGAGTCGCTCGGCCTGGACGAGAGCGAGATCTTCAACGCCTACAACGAAGTGCCGTCGATCCGCGAGAAGGACCAGTTCCTGATCCCGTTCATCGACGCCATCAGCGACCCGAACTTCAAGACCGGCACGCACGAGACCGACCAGACCCTGCTCAAGTCGCTCATCGTGTTCGCCTGCCTGATGGAGGGCCTGTTCTTCTACGTCGGCTTCACGCAGATCCTTGCGCTCGGCCGCCAGAACAAGATGACCGGCGCCGCCGAGCAGTACCAGTACATCCTGCGCGACGAGTCGATGCACTGCAATTTCGGCATCGACCTGATCAACCAGCTCAAGCTCGAGAACCCCGGCCTCTGGACCCCCGAGTTCAAGGCCGAGATCAAGGCCCTCTTCCTGAAGGCCGTCGAGCTCGAGTACAAATACGCCGAAGACACCATGCCGCGTGGCGTGCTCGGCATGAACGCCTCCATGTTCAAGGGCTACCTGCGCTACATCGCCAACCGGCGCGCGCAGCAGATCGGCCTCGAAACGCTCTTCCCGAACGAGGAAAACCCGTTCCCCTGGATGAGCGAAATGATTGACCTGAAGAAAGAGCGCAATTTCTTCGAAACCCGCGTGATCGAATACCAGTCGGGTGGTGCGCTCTCCTGGGATTGAATCGAATCTTTCGACAAGAATTAATGAATTCAAGAATTGCCCTTGCCACCGATCGCGCCGAAGAGCGCGGCATGGACGAGGGCTCAGGTGTTCATGGTGCTGGAGCTCAGATTCCAACGCCATGGATCGCTTCACGCTACCAACGTGCGTGGAGTGCTTCAATAGGTTGATTTTTTCAACTTGATCAAGGAGAAATAGAAATGGCAACTGCAAAGAAAGCGCCGGCTAAGAAAGCCGCTGCAAAGAAGGCTCCGGCAAAGAAGGTCGCGGCCGCTAAGAAGGCTCCCGCCAAGAAGGTAGCTGCGAAGAAGGCTCCGGCCAAGAAGGTCGCAGCGAAGAAGGTAGCCGCCAAGAAGGCGCCTGCGAAGAAGGTAGCCGCCAAGAAGGCAGCTCCGGCAAAGAAGGCCGCTGCCAAGAAGGCTCCGGCGAAGAAGGCCGCAGCGAAGAAGGCTCCTGCCAAGAAGGCGGCGGCGAAGAAGGCTCCGGCAAAGAAGGCCGCTGCCAAGAAGGCCCCTGCGAAGAAGGCTGCCGCCAAGAAGGCTCCTGCCAAAAAGGCTGCGGCCAAGAAAGCCGCGAAAAAGCCCGCTGCCAAGCCTGCCGCTGCTGCCAAGAAGCCTGCTGCCAAGAAGGCTGCCAAGGCTCCTGCCGTAGCGCCTGCTCCTGCTGCGCAAACGACGCTGAACCCCCAGGCAGCCTGGCCGTTTCCGACGGCCAGCAAGCCCTGAGTCTGCTCAGCAGCCTTGACGGCAAAAAACCCGGCACCTCACGGTGCCGGGTTTTTTTTATGGGCGCCTGCCAGCGGGCAGCTCAGAGGCCCAGCGCCTTCAGGTCGATCTGGTAGTTCTGCGGCCCGCGCTGCGCGATCTTGAGCGCGCCGATGCGGTTGCCGAGCGCCGCGCACTGCGCAAGCGGCCATTCCTTCTCGAGGCCGAACAAGAGCGCGCCGCGCCAGGCATCGCCGCAACCGGTGGGCTCGACCACCGCCGTCGGCGTCACGCCCGGCACATGCTCGCGCTCGCCGTCGATCCAGACCTCGCAGCCTTCCGCCGCCAGCGTGACGACCAGGCCGCGCACGCGCTTCGAGATCTCGGCCAGGCTCCAGCCGGTGCGCTGCGACAGCATCTTGCCTTCGTAGTCGTTGACGACGACCCAGCTCGCCAGGTCGACGAAGTGCTTGAGCGCCTCGCCGTCGAACATCGGCAGGCCCTGGCCCGGATCGAACACGAACGGAATGCCGGCCGCGGCGAACTGCTCCGCATGCTGCAGCATCGCCTCGCGGCCGTCGGGCGCGATGATGCCGACGCGGATGTCTTCACGCGCGGCAATCTTCGTGAGGTGCGCCTGCTGCATCGCACCGGGGTGGAACGCGGTGATCTGGTTGTTGTCGACGTCGTTCATGATCATCGCCTGCGCGGTGAAGGTGTCGTCGAGCTGGCGCACGAACTCGGTGCTGATGCCCAGCATGCGCATGCGCTCCAGGTAGTCGGCGCCGTCGCTGCCGAGGGTGGCCATCGGCAGTGCGGTGCCGCCCAGCGCATTGAGGCTGTAGGCGATGTTGCCGGCACAGCCGCCGAAGTCGCGCCGCAGGCCCGGCACGAGGAACGACACATTGAGGATGTGCAGCTGGTCCGGAAGGATCTGGTCGGCGAACCGGCCCTCGAAGGTCATGATGGTGTCGAACGCGAGGGAACCGCAAATCACTGCTGCCATGGGTGAGCCGTTGGGTAGGAATGGGTGGATGAATGAAAAGGCGGGCGCGAGCCAGGCCTCAAGGATAGAACGCTTCGACGCGGTAGCCTGCAATGGGCGGCAGCGCGGCCGCCTCCGCTGCCGACAAGCTCATCGGCAATGACGCCGCCTGGTCGGAGCGCGCCGCAAGCACCGCCGGTGCGCCGTAGTCCGCCGCCATCAGCACGCGTCGCACCACGGCGCGCTCCTGCGTGTCGAGCAACGAAAGCTCGATGGCCGGCATGGCCAGGGGAACGGCCGCGCCATTGCGCAGCGTGAAGCTGAGCCGGTAGTCGCTGTTGCCGGTTTTTTCGCGCGCGAAGGCCGCGCCCTCGATCACGATGTCGCCGATCTGCCGCAGCGCGGTGAGCTCGCAGCCGGTCACGCGGCACAGGCCCGCGAATGCGGGACGCAGGTTCGGCTGGCGCGCAACGATGCCGTCGCGTTCGTGGCGCAGGACCTGCACGACCAGAAGCAGGACGGCAAGCACGGCCAGCAGCCAGAGCCAGCGCCGCACCCCAGGCCGCTGCCAGACACCCGCAATGTCACGGCCCGAGTTCTCGTTGCCGTCGGAAAAAGGAAGCCGCTCCGAATCTTCCGCATCGCCGCGGACCGACGGCAGAGGCGAAGGGAGCAGGCCCGGCTCGGGCTCGCTCGCCTCCCGCACCATCGAGGCTGACATCTTTGCGGCGGCGCGCTCGTCGCGCGCCTTGGCGCTCGCAATCTTGGCCGACTTGATGCGGGCCCGGCGCAGCGCCTTTTGCATCTGCACCTGGTCGCGGTCTTGTTCGGGCGCGTGCTTTTCGTCTTCCTCGCTGGCCGTTGCCGCCATCTCGCGCGCCTTGAGGCGCAGGGCCGGCAACGGCGGTGCGGGCGGGGGCGGCGGCGAAGGCGGGGCCGCCAGATTCAGGTCGATGTTCGGAAACGGCGGCAGCGAACTCGCCGGCGGCCGCCATTCGGGCTCGTTGGCTTCGAAGTCGGTCCACAGCTCGTCGGCGACGATGCCGTGCGCCGGCAAGGCGAAGGTGGGCGCGGGCGTGGAGACAGGTGCCGATGCAGGCACGGGCTCCGGTGTTGGCGGCGGCTCGGCCTCGGAAGCCGCAGCCTCCGGCGGTTCGCGATCCTCGGGTTCGTCGTCGAAGAAATCCGCGTCTTCGATCGCATCGGAGGAGGACGGCGGCTCGGTCGGCGCGGCGGGTGCCGGCGCGGGGGGAGGCGCAGCGCTCGCGGCCGGCGGGCCATCGGGCGCCTCGTGCAGGTCGAGCGTGGCGTCGAACACGTGACTGCAGCGTCCGCAGCGCACCCAGCCATCCGAAATGCGAAGCTGGTCGCGCACCACCTTGAAGGTGGTGGCACAGGCGGGGCAGCGCGTGACGAGGCTCATGACGGGGCGATTGTAGGGTTGGGCCCTCGCCGCGCCAGTGGGATCAAACGCGAAACGGCAGGCGCGTGCGTCCTCAGCAGCGCGCCGTCATGAGGATCCAGCCGTCCTCGCTGTCGCTGACTTCGAGCGCGGCATAAGGCGCATAGGCTTCCTTCAGCTCGTCGGCCTGGCGCTCGAGGATGCCGGCCAGCACCAGCGATCCACCGGGCGCCACGTGGCTGCGCAGCAGTGGCGCAAGCACCTTGAGTGGCGTGGCCAGGATGTTGGCCAGCACGGTGCCGTAGTTGCCCTTGGCCGCTTCGGGCAGGCCGGCGTTCAGGCGCACGCCGTTGGCTTCGGCGTTGAGGCGGGTCGACGACACTGCCGCCTCGTCGATGTCGACGGCATCGATGTCGGTCGCGCCGAACTTCGCCGCGCCAATGGCCAGGATGCCGGAGCCGCAGCCGTAGTCGAGCACGCGCTGGCCGGCGAACGAACCCTGCCTTGCGATCCAGCGCAGGCACATGCGCGTGGTGGGATGGGTGCCGGTGCCAAAGGCCAGCCCCGGGTCGAGCCGCATCACCTGCCTTGCCTGCGCGGGCGGCTCATGCCAGGTGGGCACGATCCAGAATTCGGGCGTGATCTCGACCGGCGCGAACTGCGATTGCGTGAGCCGCACCCAGTCCTGCTCGGGCACCGGTGCCACGCCGAGCACCGCGCAGCCTTCGAAGAAGTCCTGCAGCGCAAGCACCGACGCCGCCTCTTTCGCAAGCGCTTCATCGGCAAACAGCGCAATCACGCGCGAACGCTGCCAGCCTTCCTTGGGCGGCGGCATGCCGGGCTCGCCGAACAGCGCCTGCTCCGCATCGGTCTGCGCATCGGCGTCTTCCACCGACACGCTCAGCGCATCGAGTGCGTCGAGCGCGTCGCTGACCGTTTCGACCCGGTCTTCCGGCGCCATCAGGCGAAGTTCGAACATGGCGTCGTTTCGTGGGTCAGCGCTTGTGCGCCGCCAGCCACTCTTCCAGATAGTGGATGTTGGTGCCGCCGCTCATGAACTTGGCGTCGACCATCAGCTCGCGGTGCAGCGGGATGTTGGTCTGGATGCCTTCGATCACGGTTTCGTTCAGCGCCGTGCGCATGCGCGCCATGGCCTGCTCGCGCGTGTCGCCGTAGACGATGATCTTGCCGATCATCGAGTCGTAGTTGGGCGGCACGAAGTAGTTGGTGTACGCATGCGAATCGACGCGCACGCCAGGGCCGCCCGGCGGGTGCCACATGGTGATGCGGCCCGGCGACGGCGTGAACTTCCAGGCGTCCTCGGCGTTGATGCGGCACTCGATGGCGTGGCCGCGCATCTCGATCTGGCGCTGCGTGAACGGCAGCTTCTCGCCGGCCGCCACCATGATCTGCGTCTTCACGATGTCGATGCCGGTGGTGAACTCGGTCACCGGGTGCTCCACCTGCACGCGCGTGTTCATCTCGATGAAATAGAACTCGCCGTTCTCGTAGAGGAACTCGAAGGTGCCGGCGCCTCGGTAGCCGATCTTCTTGCAGGCCGCGGCGCAGCGCTCGCCGATCTTCTCGATCAGCTTGCGCGGGATGCCGGGTGCCGGCGATTCCTCGATCACCTTCTGGTGGCGCCGCTGCATGGAGCAGTCGCGCTCGCCCAGGTAGACCGCGTTCTTGTGCTTGTCGGCCAGGATCTGGATCTCGACGTGGCGCGGGTTCTGGAGAAACTTCTCCATGTACACGGCCGGATTGCTGAATGCAGCGCCGGCTTCCGCCTTGGTCATCTGGATCGCGTTGATCAGCGCGGCCTCGGTGTGCACCACGCGCATGCCGCGGCCACCGCCGCCGCCGGCCGCCTTGATGATGACCGGGTAGCCGATGGCGCGGGCAATGCGCTTGTTGGTGGTGGCGTCGTCCGAGAGCTCGCCCTCGGAGCCCGGCACGCACGGCACGCCGGCCTTGATCATGGCCTGCTTGGCCGAGACCTTGTCGCCCATGACACGGATGTTTTCAGGCGTCGGGCCGATGAACTGGAAACCGCTCTGCTCCACGCGCTCGGCGAAATTCGCGTTCTCGCTCAGGAAGCCGTAGCCGGGGTGGATGGCCTCGGCGTCGGTCACCTCGGCCGCCGAGATGATGGCCGGCATGTTGAGATAGCTCAGCGACGAGGGCGCCGGGCCGATGCACACGGCCTCCTGCGCAAGCTTGACGTACTTTGCGTCGCGGTCGGCTTCGGAATAGACCATCACGGCCTTGATGCCGAGCTCGCTGCAGGCGCGCTGGATCCGGAGGGCGATTTCCCCCCGGTTTGCAACCAGGATCTTCTTGAACATGGTCACTCGATGATGAACAGTGGCTGGCCGTATTCGACCGCCTGACCGTTTTCGCCGAGGATCTGGGTGATCGTGCCGGACTTGTCAGCTTCGATTTCGTTGAGGATCTTCATCGCTTCGATGATGCAGACCGTGTCGCCCTCGTTGACCTTGCTGCCGATCTCGACGAAGGCCGGGGCACCCGGGCTGGAAGAGCGGTAGAAAGTACCCACCATCGGCGACTTGATCGCATGGCCGGCGGGTGCCGCTTCAGGTGCGGGGGCGCTGGGAAGCGCGGGTGCTGCCGGTGCGCCGGCGGCAGGAGCAGCAGCGGGTGCAGCCGCCACGGTCTGTACATATTGCACCGGGGCAGCGCCGCCGCCCTTGACGATGCGAACCTTGCCTTCGGTTTCAGTGATTTCCAGTTCGGAAATATTGGATTCCGACACCAAATCGATCAGTGTCTTGAGTTTGCGCAGATCCATGGAGCTCCAGTGCCGACTTTGCCGGTCAATAGGATGTAACTTGTCTGAAAATCGGTGATTTTCAGCGATTGGCGGCTAATGCCGAGTGTGTATCTGATTCTAACCGTGAACCAGTTCACGCCGCCAAGCGTCCAGGTCGGCCGCTTCGAGCTTGCCCATTTTACGGGCCGCCACTTCGCCCGTGCCGTTCAGGACCAGCGTGAACGGCAACCCGCCGCCCGTGTTGCCGAGATTCTTGACCAGCTCCGTGCCCTGCAGGCCGGCCAGGCCCGTGGGGTAGCTGACCGGCGTCTTCTGCAGGAACTTGCGCACCGCGCTCGGCTGATCGATGGCCAAACCAACGACTTGCCAGCCGTTCGCACCATTTTCGCGGAAGAAGCGGTCGATCATCGGCATTTCTTCCACGCACGGCGGACACCACGTGGCCCAGAAGTTGAGCAGCAGCGGTTTGCCGCGCAAATCGGAAAACACCAGTTCGCCGCCCTCGGGCCGCTCGAAGCGCTGCGTCCAGAAGCTTGCGGCCAGCACTTCGCCCTTCGGGCTGCTGCTGCCGCGCTCACGCCACCATGCGCCGCCCAGTCCGGCCGCAGCGGCCGCGACCGCCACGCCGCCATAAAGGAGGCCTCGCCGTGTGGGCGAAGAAGTCATTCACTTGTCCTTTTCACTTTCGATCAGCCGCCGCAGCGCCGCGAGGTCGCCACGCGGCGTGCGGCCCTGGGCGTCGGGCCGGAGCGCGCCGCGCAGGTCGTCAAGGTCGTACACCAGCAGGTGCACCCCGATTTCCTCGCCCAATGCGCGGCTTGCGGCATGCACGCTCAGCGCTTCCACCTGCTCGCCGTGAAACCCGGTGACCATGCGCGGCTCGTAGTCCACGTGGTGGTCGATCAGGGCAATCTCGGCCGACTTGGAATCATCGCAGAACAATTGAATATAAATGTCTGACAACCGCGTGGCGGTGCCGTGCCAGACCGCGCCGCCCACATGCGGGCGGAACGCCGCCATGCGCTCCATCCATTCGAGCGCGAGCAGCCGCAGCGCACGCAGTTCCTGTGGCTGGGTGTCGGCGCAATAGAGCGCGATGTAGTCGCGCACCTCGGCCTCCACCTCGTCGTTGTTCGGCAGCGCCGTGCGCGAGGACAGGCCCAGGTCGCGCAGCGCCCGGCGCTTGGCCGGGCCGTACTCCAGCCCCTCCTCGACGACGAGGCGGGCTGCGGCGGCGGCAATCTCGCGCTTGGTGGACGTGTCCATCGGGACATTTTGCCCGCAGTACGGCGCCCCTCGCACAAACATCAGTACAAGGGACGAGGACGGGAGCGCGGACACCGCTTGCCGCCTCCCTAGAATCGGCCGATGCACATTCATATTCTTGGCATCTGCGGCACGTTCATGGGCGGATTGGCCGCCCTGGCACGCGAGGCAGGCCACCGGGTCACGGGCTGCGACGCCGGCGTGTACCCGCCCATGAGCGACCAGCTCCGGTCGCTCGGCATCGACCTGATCGAGGGCTTCGGCGCGGACCAGCTCGCGCTTTCGCCCGACGTCTTCGTGGTCGGCAACGTGGTTTCGAGGGCCCGGCTGGCTGACGGCGCGCCCAAGTTTCCGCTGATGGAGGCCATCCTCGACGCCGGCAGGCCCTACACCAGCGGACCGCAGTGGCTGGCCGAGCATGTGCTGCAGGGCCGCCATGTTCTGGCCGTGGCCGGCACCCACGGCAAGACGACCACCACCTCGATGCTGGCCTGGGTGCTCGAACAGGGCGGCAAGGCGCCGGGCTTCCTTGTGGGCGGGGTGCCGCTGGACTTCGGCGTCTCGGCGCGGCTCGGCAAGGGTTCGGCCTTCGTCATCGAGGCCGACGAGTACGACACGGCCTTCTTCGACAAGCGCAGCAAGTTCGTGCACTACCGCCCGCGCACCGCGGTCCTCAACAACCTGGAGTTCGACCACGCCGACATCTTCGACGACCTGGCCGCGATCGAACGCCAGTTCCATCACCTCGTGCGCACGGTGCCGGGAACCGGCCGGCTGGTGGTGAACGCCACCGAGGAAAGCCTGCAGCGCGTGCTGGCAGAGGGCTGCTGGAGCGAACTGGCGCGCTTCGGCGCCGGCGGTGAATGGCAGGCCCGCGGCACGCATGACGCCTTCGACGTGCTGCGCCAGGGCGAGGCGGTCGGCCGGGTCGAGTGGGAACTCTCGGGCCTGCACAACCAGATGAACGCGCTGGCCGCCATCGCGGCGGCAGAGCATGTGGGCGTGGCGCCGGCCGATGCGGCCCGCGCGCTCGGCGGCTTCAGGAACGTGCGCCGGCGCATGGAGCTGCGCGGCAGCGTCGAGCGCAGCGGCGGCGCGATCACCGTCTACGACGATTTCGCCCACCATCCCACCGCCATCCGCACCACGCTCGACGGGCTGCGCAAGAAGCTCGCCGACGCCGGCCGGCAGGGCGAGCGCATCCTCGCGGCCTTCGAGCCGCGCAGCAACACGATGAAGCTGGGCGTCATGGCGGCGCAGCTGCCGTGGAGCCTGGAAGCGGCCGACCTGTCGTTCTGCCACACGGCCGGCCTCGACTGGGACGCCGCCGCGGCCCTGGCCCCGATGGGCGAGCGCGCGCAGGTGGCCGGCGCCATCGAACCGCTGGTGGCGCAGATCGTCGCGGCGGCGCGGCCTGGCGACCACATTGTCTGCATGAGCAACGGCGGCTTCGGCGGCGTGCACGACAAATTGCTTGCAGCGCTGCGCGCGGCCAGCGCAGCATGACGGCCATGCGCGCCCGCGAGCTGATCGAGAGCCTGAAGCTGCAGCCCCACCCCGAGGGTGGCTGGTACAGCGAGGTGTTCCGCTCGGCGGCGAGCGTCGTTCCCACTGACGGCCGCACGCCGCGCAGCGCGCTCACCAGCATCTACTTCCTGCTCGAGGCCGGCCAGCATTCGCGCTGGCACCGGGTGCTGTCGGACGAAGTGTGGGTGCACCTGGAAGGCGTGCCGCTGGCGCTCTGGACCTGCGATGCCGCGCTGCGCACGGCGCCGGCCCATGTGCGCCTGGGCCCGGTCGATGCGCACGGCACGCGCCCCCAGCATGTGGTGCCGGCCGGCCAGTGGCAGGCCGCCCGGCCGATCCAGGGCCACGCGAGCGGCGACTACACGCTGGTCGCCTGCATGGTCGGCCCCGGCTTCGACTTCGCCGACTTCTCCCTGGTGCCGCCGGACAGCGATGAAGCCGCCGCCATGCGGCACCACTGGCCGGACCTGGCCGGGATGCTTTGAGCCTGTTGTTCAGCCCCGGCGCTGCTTGATCGCCTGCGACAGGGTGTCCAGCACCTGCACCGAGTCGTCCCAGCCCAGGCAGGCGTCGGTGATGCTCTTGCCGTATTCGAGGCCTGAGAGCTGGTCCTTGCCCGGCGTGAACTTCTGCGCGCCGGCCTGCAGGTGGCTTTCGACCATCACGCCGAAGACGCGGTTCGAACCCCCGGCGATCTGGCCGGCGATGTCCTTGGCCACGTCGATCTGCTTCTGGTGCTGCTTGGAGCTGTTGGCGTGGCTGCAGTCGACCATCAGCGTGGGCGGCAGCTTGGCGGCCTCGAGGTCCTTGCAGGCGGCCTCGACGCTGGCCGCGTCGTAGTTGGGCGCCTTGCCGCCGCGCAGGATCACGTGGCAGTCGCGGTTGCCGTTGGTCTGCACGATCGCGACCTGGCCGTTCTTGTGCACCGAGAGAAAGTGGTGGCCGCGCGCCGCCGCCTGGATGGCGTCGGTGGCGATGCGGATGTTGCCGTCGGTGCCGTTCTTGAAGCCGATGGGCGCCGACAGGCCCGAGGCCAGTTCGCGGTGCACCTGGCTTTCGGTGGTGCGCGCGCCGATCGCGCCCCAGGCGATCAGGTCGCCGATGTACTGCGGCGAGATCACGTCGAGGAACTCGCTGCCCGCCGGCAGGCCGAGCCGGTTGATGTCGATCAGCAGCTGGCGCGCCATGCGCAGGCCCTCGTCGATGCGGTAGCTCTCGTCCAGGTACGGGTCGTTGATGAGGCCCTTCCAGCCGACCGTGGTGCGCGGCTTCTCGAAGTACACGCGCATCACGATCTCGAGCGTGCCGGCGTACTTTTCGCGTTCCACCTTGAGGCGGCGGGCGTATTCAAGCGCCGCGGCCGGGTCGTGGATCGAGCACGGGCCCATGACCACCAGCAGTCGGTCGTCCTTGCCCGCCATGATGTTGTGGATGCTGCGGCGGGTGCCTTCGATCAGCGTCTCGACCGGCGTGCCGCGGATCGGGAAGAAGCGGATCAGGTGTTCGGGAGGGGGCAGCACGTTGATGTCCTTGATGCGTTCGTCGTCGGTCTTGCTGGTTTTTTCGACGCTCGCATACCAGCTGTCGCTGGCGGGGGCAGTGTTCGTGCTCATGGTGCTTTCCTTGTTGGAGTGGATATCGTCAGGGCATAAAAAAACCGCCGGGGCTCGAGGCGCCGGCGGTTTTGGGAGGGTGTTCGTTTGCTTTACGCGCTCGCCTCTCGTCCGCCGGAAACCGGGAACCAAAAGTAGGCAAAGAAATAAGCGCGGAGGGCGGACATGTGGGCGGAATGTAGCACGGAAAACGAAGAGCCGGGAAAAAGGCCCGGCTCCAAAGGGCTCAGCGGTAGCCGGATTCGTTGGGGTTGTGGATGATCCAGATCAGGTTGCCGCTGGAGTAGTCGCCCATGCCGCCGCCCGCGAAGACCAGGCGGCCCTGGCCCTTGTAGGTCATCTCGTAGCGGTGGCGGTCGCTGCCGAAATAGAACGGAATGAAGGCCTTGCCCGTGACGTAGGCGCCCTGGTCGGTCGGCGGACCGGCCAGGTCGGTGACCTGCTTGGCGCTCATGCCGATCTGCAGCCGCGTGAACCTGCTGTTGCGCGCGGGGTTGCCGGTGATCTCGCCTTCGTAGCCATTCAGGCCCTTGACGGTGCGGCCGCTGCCGGCTTCGACCTTGGAGGAATCGACCACGTTGCCCTGGGCATCCATGCCCGCCTTGGCGCCGCCGCGGGCCGGTGCTGCCGGCGCGGCAGCGGGTGCCGCCGCGGGCTGGCTGCCGCCCGAGCCGCCGCGCGAAGCGCAGCCTGCGGTTGCGAGTGCCACTGCGGCAGCCGCGGCCCACAGGGCCGCAGACGAATTGATCCTGATCCTCTTCATCGAATGCTCCTCTTTGTAAAAATCGAGGAGCGGAGCTTAGCAAGGCCTCAGGCCGTTCCGCCTACGGTCAAACCATCGATGCGCAGGGTGGGCTGGCCGACGCCGACCGGCACGCTCTGGCCTTCCTTGCCGCAGGTGCCCACGCCCGAATCGAGCTTCATGTCGTTGCCGATCATGGTCACGCGGGTGAGCGCGTCGGGGCCGTTGCCCACGATGGTCGCGCCCTTGACCGGGTACTGGATCTTGCCGTTCTCGACCCAGAAGGCCTCGCTGGCCGAGAACACGAACTTGCCGCTCGTGATGTCGACCTGCCCGCCGCCGAAGTTGGTGGCGTACAGGCCCTTCTTGATGCTGGCCACGATTTCCTTCGGGTCCTTGTCGCCGCCGAGCATGTAGGTGTTGGTCATGCGCGGCATCGGCACGTGGGCGTAGCTCTCGCGGCGGCCGTTGCCCGTGGGCTTGACCTTCATGAGGCGCGCGTTGAGCGAATCCTGGATGTAGCCCTTGAGGATGCCGTCCTCGATGAGCACGTTGCGCTGGCTCGCGTTGCCTTCGTCGTCGACGTTCAGCGAGCCGCGGCGGTCGGCAATGGTGCCGTCGTCGAGCACCGTCACGCCCTTGGCCGCCACGCGCTGGCCGATGCGGCCCGAGAACGCGCTCGAGCCCTTGCGGTTGAAGTCGCCTTCCAGGCCGTGGCCGATGGCTTCGTGCAGCAGGATGCCGGGCCAGCCGGAGCCGAGCACCACGGTCATCTCGCCAGCAGGCGCCGGGCGTGCATCGAGGTTGGTCAGCGCGGCCTTCACGGCCTGGTCGACGTATTCGGCGATCTGCGCGTCGTTGAAGTAGGCCAGGCCGAAGCGCCCGCCGCCGCCGCCCGAGCCGACCTCGCGCCGGCCGTTCTGCTCGGCGATCACGGTGACCGACAGGCGCACCAGCGGCCGCACGTCGGCCGCCAGCGTGCCGTCGGCGCGCGCCACCAGCACCACGTCGTATTCGCTCGCCAGGCCCGCCATGACCTGCGCCACGCGCGGGTCGCGCGAACGCGCGAGCTTCTCGACCTTTTCGAGCAGCTTGACCTTGGCCGTGCTGTCGAGCGTGGAAATGGGGTCGACGCCGTTGTAGAGCGAGCGGCTCGAGGCGATCTTGCGGGCGGCCGTCTTCACGCGGCCGGTGCGGCCCGCCGAGGAAATGGAGCGCACCGTGCGGGCCGCGTCGAGCAGCGAAGCCTCGGAGATGTCGTCCGAATAGGCAAAGGCCGTCTTCTCGCCGCTGACCGCGCGCACGCCGACGCCCTGGTCGATGCTGAAGCTGCCGGTCTTGACGATGCCCTCTTCCAGGCTCCAGCCTTCGCTGCGCGTGTACTGGAAGTACAGGTCGGCGTCGTCCACCCGGTGCGCGGTGATCTCGGCCAGGGCCTTGCTCAGGTGCGATTCGTCCAGGCCGAAGGGCGTGAGCAGGAGCTTTTGCGCCGTGGCGAGGCGCTCGATGGTGGGTTCGCGGGAGATCATGGCGCCATTCTAGGCAGCCGCCCTCTTCCGTGCCGGGCCCAAGGGCACTGGCGCTAGTTCTGGGCGAGCTTTCGGGCCCGGGCGATCGACATCAGGATGCCCAGCCCCAGCCCCAGCGTGACCATGGCGGTGCCGCCATAGCTGATGAACGGCAGCGGCACGCCCACCACCGGCAGGATGCCGCTCACCATGCCCATGTTGACGAAGGCATAGGTGAAGAAAATCATCGTGACCGCGCCCGCCAGCAGGCGCGAGAACAGGGTCTGCGCCGCGGCGGCAATGGCCAGCCCGCGGAAGATCAGCAGGATGAAGGCTGCGATCAGCGACAGGTTGCCCACCAGACCGAACTCCTCGGAATAGGCGGCAAAGATGAAGTCGGTGGTGCGCTCGGGGATGAATTCGAGGTGCGTCTGCGTGCCCTGCATGAAGCCCTTGCCGCCGACCCCGCCCGAGCCGATGGCGATCATGCCCTGGATGATGTGGAAGCCCTTGCCCAGCGGATCCTTGCTGGGGTCGAGCAGCGTGCACACGCGCTGCTTCTGGTAGTCGTGCAGCACGCGCCAGTCGACGCCGTCGGCGCACAGCTGCGATTCGAAGCCCACGATCAGCGTGACCGCCACGGCACCGATCACCACCGGCGGCACGATCAGCTTCCAGGGCAGCCCGGCAAAGAAGATCACCGCCATGCCAGCCGCCAGCACCAGCAGCGAGGTGCCCAGGTCGGGCTGCTTCATGATGAGCCCGACCGGCACCGCCAGCAGCACCGTGGCCACCACGAAGTCGAGCGGCCGCAGCTGGCCCTCGCGGCGCTGGAACCACCAGGCCAGCATCAGCGGCATTGCGATCTTGAGGATTTCGCTCGGCTGGATCACCACGCCCACGTTGATCCAGCGCTGCGCGCCCTTCTTGGTGATGCCGAACAGCGCCACCGCGACCAGCAGCGCCACCCCGGTCGCGTAGAGCGGCACCGCGAACATCATCAGCCGCTGCGGCGGCACCTGGGCCACCACGAACATGATGAAGCCGGCCAGCAGCATGTTGCGGCCGTGGTCGGCAAAGCGCGAACCATGGTCGTAGCCCGACGAATACATGGTCAGCAGCCCGGCAAAGGCCAGCAGCAGCACGGCAAAAGCCAGAAAGCCGTCGAAGCCCTGGAAGATGGGCGCGACCCGGCGCGCCAGGGAGGGCTGGTTGAACACTGCGGACATGGGGGCGGATTATCCGCGCCCCGCCGGGCATTTCAGGCGAAGCCGAGCTGAACGACCGTGCGCCCCGGTCGGCTTTCGAGCGCCAGCCGTGCGCCGATGGCCGCGGCACGCTCGGCCAGCGCCCTGGGCACCTGCTGCGCGTCGAAGCCCTGGCCGTCGTCGATCACGCGCAGCTGCACGGCGCCGGCCGGCGCTTCGGCCTCGATCCTGAGCGTCCGGGCCTGGGCATGCTGCAGCACGTTGGAAATCGCCTCGAACAGCAGGAACTGCAATTGCCGCATGGCTTGCGCGTCGAGCCGCTTCACGTCGGGCACCTCGTCCACCGCCCACTCGAACTGGATGCCCGCGGCCGCCAGCCGCGGCTCCAGCCGGTAGCGCAGCGCCGCCAGCAGCGCGCCGACGTCGCCCGGCGGCAGGTGGATGGAGTCGATCGCCAGCTTGAGCTGGTCGAGCGAGTCGCACAGCGTCCGCAGCAATTCCTCGGGGCTCGCCTGGCCCGACTGCAGCTGACGGATGGCCGAGCTGATGTGCGAGCCCACGCCGTCGTGCATGTCGCGCAGGATGCGCTCGCGCTCGTGGGTGCGCGCCTGGTCGCGCGCCACCTGCTCGAGCGCGGCGAAGGTGGACGCGAGTTCGCGTTCGCGCTGCGCCACGCGCTCGGCCAGGGCCGCGACCGAGCCGCGCGCCTGCACGCTCGCGGCATGGAAGCGCCGCAGCACGATCAAGAGCAGCGCGATGCCGAAGAACACGGAGGAATAGCGCACCCAGGTGGTCTCGCCGTAGGCGTCGCTCAGGCGGATCACGAGCCAGTCGCGGGTGCCGAAGCCCAGCGTCACCAGCGCGGCGGCGGCCACCAGCAGGCGGCCCACGTTCGGCCGCCGGATGGTGGCCACGGCAAAGGCGCCGACGAACAGCGCGACGAACCCGATCTCCAGTGCGAGCCAGCCGGTGAGCCAGTAGGGCTCCTCGCGGTGAAGCGCGAGGGCGGTGGCCACCACGGTTCCGGGCACCACGCCGGCCATCGGCCAGCGCAGCCAGCGCATGCGCGGGCGGCGGTGCCAGCCCGCGAGGTGGTAGCAGAACATCATGGCCGACGTGGCCCAGCCCGCATAGCAGGTGGCCATGAGCACGCCCCAGGCGCCCCAGGGCAGCGGCGGTTCGGCGATCACGCCGTCGGCCACGCGGATCGCCCAGCAGAACTCGGCCAGCGCGGCCCAGAAATAGAGGCTGTCGCGCCGGCGCCATCCGGTGGCGGCGGCATCCACCTGCGTGAGCCACAGCGCCAGCGCGATGCTGCCGACGATCAGGCTGAAGGCGGTCAGGAGCACCGAGCCGGTGAAGCGCCAGGCATAGGCGCTTTCGAAGAGATCGGTGCGCACCGGTGTCGCCGGCCCGATGGTCACGCGCGACAGCCCGCCCCTGCGGGCGCTGTCGGCGCGTATGCGGACCTGCAGGCGGTTCTCGCCGGGCTTCAGCAGGTGCCCCGGCACCGGCACGTAGAGCGGCGCCTTGGCGTAGTCCGGCCCGTTGCCGCTGGCGAGGTCGCCATAGACCTGCAGCAGCGCGTCGTTGAGCCAGACCTCCAGAACGCTGCCGGCGCGCGGAACGAAGATGCCCCAGGGCACCTCGGGCTCGGCGTCGAGCGTGAACGGCAGCTCGAAGGTCGCGTAGCCGGGGCGTCCGCCGTGCTGGCGGTCCCAGTGGTAGGAGAGTTCGACGGGCGCCTTGTGCGTGGCGCCGTCGACGGTGGTCCACACGGTGCCGCGGCGCAGTTCGATCGTGCCCTCGGCCGCCGCGGCCGCCGCCGGCTGCGCTGCCAGCAGCAGAGTTGCCGCGAGCCACAGCGCGGCAATAGCCCTGCCCGCCCGCCCGAACATGCGTCCGGCCACGCGATTCACCCCGGATGGGACAGCAGGCCGAGGCGCGTGGCCTCGAACACGGCCTCGCTCTTGGAGTGCACGGCCAGCTTGCCGTAGAGATTCTTGATGTGCGTCTGCACCGTATGCACGCTCAGGCCCTTGAGGCGTGCGATCTCGGCATAGGAAAAACCGCGCGCGATCAAGGTCAGCACCTCGTGCTCGCGCGCGGACAGCAGGCTGGGCGCCGTGGTGGTGTTGCCGAGGGCCGCCTCGGGCGGCGCGGCGGCGAGCGTTCCGGCCAGCTGCAGGCTGCGGTACTTGGCCAGCACGCGCCGCGCGATCATGGGCGAGATCGGCGAGGCGCCGGCCTTCATCTCGACGATGGTCTGCGCAATGTCTTCCGGCGCGGCGTCCTTGTGGATGTAGCCGACGGCGCCGGCCTCGATGCTGGCCAGCACGTTTTCCTCGTCGCCGAAGACCGAGATCACCAGCGGCTCGCAACCCGGAAAGCGCGCCACGGCCTCGCGGATCACGTCGAGCCCGCTGCCGTCGGGCATGCCGAGATCGACCAGCAGCACGTCGGGAATGATGGTGGCCTGGGCCATCCACGCCAATGCCTCGTGCACCGTGCCGGCGCTTCCGAGCCAGAAAAGGCTGGCGCTGCGCTGCACGCTCGCCTCGAAGAAGGCGCGCGCGCGGCTGTCGTCCTCGACCACGAGCACGCCCCAGCGGTGCGTCTTCCCGGTGTCCGTTGCCTCGATGTTCATGGGCTTGAGCATAAGCTTCGGCGCAACGCAAAAGGGCCGGCGGACCTCCCGTTTTCATGGGATGCGGACACCGGCGCGGGCCGTTGAAACTCGCGTTGACTTGCGAGTCCGGTCGCGCGCTCCGGTTGAATACTTTTTGCTTCTTGGCATCGTCCATGGACCCTGTGGCAAACCAACACCTCCGTGCAGTAAGCCCTCATATCGAAGCCTCGTGCGCCGAGGACCGCGTCGGGCGCACGGTCCTCATGCAAAATCAACCGGCTCCTTCCAGGGAGCTGTGTAGACCGCACCACTTCCAGTCTCCGCCCCGCATGGACCCGCAAACCACTCACCTGTTGTACCTGCACGGATTCCGCTCCTCGCCCCGCTCCACCAAGGCGCGGCTGATGGCAGCGCGCGTGGCCCGGGAGCACCCCGACCTGCAGTGGTGGTGTCCGCAACTGCCGCCCTCGCCGCGCGAAGCCATCGACATGGTGATGAAGGGCATCGCGGACTGGCCGCGCAAGTCGATGGCCGTGGTGGGCTCCTCGCTCGGCGGCTTCTATGCCACCTACGTGGCCGGCATGACGCGCTGCCGCACCGTGCTGCTGAATCCGGCGGTGCATCCGGCGCGCGACCTGGCGCGCTACATCGGCGACCAGACCGCCTGGCACGACCCGGCCGAGCACTTCTATTTCAAGCCCGAATACATCCAGGAGTTGCGCACCATGGAGGTCGGCGCACTCACCCGCCCCGAGCGCGTGCTGGCCATCATCGCCAAGGGCGACGAAGCGCTCGACTGGCACGAAACCTCGGCGCGCTATCCCGACAGCAACATCAAGCTGATCGAGGGCGGCGACCATGCTCTGTCCGATTTCGAGGAAAACCACCTCGACGACGTGATCGCGTTCATCAATCCCGTCTGAGGCCCGGCAGGCATCGCGCAGCGGCCAGGCCCGTGCGCGTCCCCAAGTCTGGGACAATCCGGGCATGTTTGTATTGTTTGAAGAAGCCGGCAAGTACCTCGGCGGCCGCGTGCTGTCGGAGGCCGAAGCATCGGCGCAGGTCGAGCTCGACACCGGCAAGCGCGTCAAGGTCAAGGGCGCCAACATCGTTCTGCGTTTCGAGAAGCCGGCCCCGGCCGAGCTGATCGTCGAGGCGCGCGCGCTCGCGGCCACGATGGACCTCGACCTGGCCTGGGAATTCGCGCCGGAGGGCGAATTCGGCTTTGCCGATCTCGCATCCGACTATTTCAGCGACAAGCCCACGCTCGCGCAGCAGGCCGCGGCGCTGTTCGCGCTGTTCGAGGCGCCGCACTACTTCCGCCGCGCGGGCAAGGGGCGCTTCAAGAAGGCACCGGCCGAGATCCTGCAGCAGGCGCTGGCCGCCATCGAGAAGAAGAAAGTGGTGCAGGCGCAGATCGTCGAATGGGCCGCCCAGCTGGCCGAGGGCATCTGCCCGCAGCCGATCCGCGAGCAGCTCTACAAGATCCTGTTCAAGCCCGACAAGAACGCGCCCGAATACAAGGCCGTGGTCGACGCCGCGCGCGCCACCCAGCGCCCGCCGCTCGAACTGCTGGAACGCGCCGGCGCCATCGACTCGCCCTACCAGTTCCACTGGCGGCGCTTCCTGTTCGAGAATTTTCCCAAGGGCACGGGCTTCCCGGCGCTCGCCGCGCCGCCCATCGTGGACGACCTGCCGCTGGCCGAAGGCGTGCAGGCGTTCTCGATCGACGACTCGCAGACCACCGAAATCGACGACGCGCTGTCGGTGCAGGGCCTTGGCAGCGGCACCGTCACGGTCGGCATCCACATTGCCGCGCCCGGCCTGGCGCTGACCCCGGGCAGCGCCATCGACCAGGTGGCGCGCGCGCGCATGTCCACGGTCTACATGCCGGGCCACAAGATCACCATGCTGCCCGACGAAGTCGTGAGCACCTACACGCTGCTAGAAGGCGGCGACCGGCCGGCGGTGTCGCTCTACGCGCGCTTCGACGAGACCACGCTCGAGCTGCAGTCGACCGAGACGAAGCTCGAACGCGTGCCGATCGTGGCCAACCTGCGGCACGACCAGCTCGACGCCGTGGTCACGCAGCCCTGGCTCGAAGACGCCTCGTTCACGAGCGAGAACACGCCCGAAGCCGCTGCGAAGCTGCGCGCGCCGCTCTCGTTCCTGTTCCGCCTCGCCAAGCAGCTGAAGGCCCAGCGCGAAGTGGTGCGCGGCAAGCCCGAGAACTTCAACCGGCCCGACTACAACTTTCGCCTCGTGGGCAACGACGGCGAACCGAACGGCAGCGAACAGGTGCAGATCACCACGCGCCAGCGCGGCGCACCGCTCGACCTGATCGTGTCCGAGGCCATGATCCTGGCCAACAGCAGCTGGGGCGGCTGGCTCGGCGAACTCGGCGTGCCCGGGCTCTACCGCAGCCAGGCCAGCCTGGCGCCCGGCATCAAGGTGCGCATGGGCACGCGGGCCTTGCCGCATGCGGGCCTGGGCGTGAAGAGCTATGCCTGGAGCACCTCGCCGCTGCGCCGCTACACCGACCTCGTGAACCAGTGGCAGATCATTGCCGCCGCGCGCCACGGCAAGACCGCCGCGCTGGCCGCGCCGTTCAAGCCCAAGGATGCGGACCTGTTCTCCATTCTCTCGGGCTTCGATGCTGCCTACGCAACCTACAACGCCTACCAGGGCGGCATGGAACGCTTCTGGACGCTCAAGTACCTGGAGCAGCAAGGCATCACCGAGCTCGAGGCGACCGTCATCAAGGACATTCCGAACGGTGCCCTGGTGCGCGCGGACACCCTGCCGCTGGTGTTCCCGGTGGCGGGCCAGCAGGAGCGCGGCGCGCGCCTGCGCGTGAAGCTCGGCGAGATCGACGAGATCGCGCTCGACGTGCACGGCACCGTGCTCGAGCGCCTCGATGCGCCCAAGGCCGATGCCGCGGCCGAGGAGGAAGGCGGCGACGAGGAAGTGGAAGAAGTCGCCGGCCCCATCGCCATTGCAGTCGACCTCAGCGACAGCGAGGCGGCCCCGGAAAACACGCCGGCATGAGCACCGGCCACTCCATGCGCGCCAAGGAGCGTCGTCCATGAACTTCAGGGATCTGAGCACGCTGCAGATCGCACTCGGCGTGTCGGTCATCGCGCATGCCGCACTTCTTGCGGTGCGCTTCGTCGATCCCGAATCATTCAACCGGGTCTTCAGCGAAACACCGCTCGAGGTGATCCTGGTCAACAGCAAGACCAACGACAAGCCCGACGCCAGGGCCCGCGTGATGGCCCAGACCTCGCTCGCGGGCGGCGGCGACCTCGAACGCGGCCGCGCCACCAGCCCGCTGCCGCCGTCGAGCTTCACCGCCGTCGGCGACTCGATCGAGGAGGCCCGGCGCCAGGTCGAGGCCATGCAGGCCCAGCAGATGCAGCTGCTCGCGCAGCTCAAGCGCGAGCTGGCCGCCATGCCCGCGCCGGACCCGCGCGCCTCGGGCGACCCGAAGGAGGCCGTGGCCCGCGAGGAAAAGCGCCGCCAGATGGTGGAGCTGCTGGCCGAGATCGAGCGCCGCGTGAACGAAGAGAACGCGCGCCCCAAGAAGCGCTACCTGAGCCCTTCCACGCGCGAGGCGGCCTACGCCATCTACGTGGACACGCTGCGCCGGCGCATCGAAGTGCGGGGCACCGAGAACTTCCCCACGGCGGCCGGCAAGAAGCTCTACGGCGAGCTCAAGATGACGATCACCATCAACCACGACGGCAAGATCCTCGACACCGTGGTCGACGAAAGCTCGGGCGACGTCGTGCTCGACCGCCGCGCCAAGGCCATCGTGCACAGCATCGGCAGCTTCGGCAAATTCACCGATGCGATGCGAAAAGAGACCGACCAGATCGTGCTGCAGTCGCGCTTCAAGTTCACGCGCGACGAGACCATCGAGCTCTCCTCCCAATAGACAACAGCGAATCCACGCGCCATGGACCTGTACTGCGTAATGGGCAACCCGGTCGAGCACAGCCGCTCGCCGCGCATCCATGCCCGGTTTGCCGAACTCTGCGGCCAGCAGATGGACTACAGCCGCCGGCTCGTTCCGGTCGGCGCCTTTGCCGAAGGCGTGGCCGCCTTCCGCCGCGAAGCCGCCGAGCGCGGCGACACGGCGCGCGGCTGCAACGTGACCGTGCCCTTCAAGTTCGACGCCGCTGCGCTCGCGCAGCACACCAGCGAGCGCGCCGTGCTTGCGCAGGCGGTGAACACGCTGCGCTTCGAAGCCGACGGCAGCATCCACGCCGACAACACCGACGGCATCGGGCTGGTCAACGACATCGTGCGCAACGCCGCCGTGCCGCTGGCGGGCCGCGAGCTGCTGCTGATCGGCGCGGGCGGCGCCGCGGCGGGCGTGCTCGGGCCGCTGCTGGACGCCGGCGCCGCGCGCATCGTGGTGGCCAACCG
Source organism: Variovorax sp. V116 (assembly GCF_041154435.1). Taxonomy (NCBI): domain Bacteria; kingdom Pseudomonadati; phylum Pseudomonadota; class Betaproteobacteria; order Burkholderiales; family Comamonadaceae; genus Variovorax; species Variovorax sp. V116. The sequence continues at coordinate 1,050,258 of NZ_AP028661.1, read as the reverse complement.
CACGGTCGGCAAGGCCATGGCGCTGGTGCAGCGCCATGCGGCATTGGCGCTGCGCCACGGCGCGGTACTCGAAGCCTGGGCGCTCGACGAAGTGTCCGGCAATTTCGACGTGGTGGTCAATGCCACGGCCTCCAGCCTCGCGGGCGATGCGGTGCCGGTGCGCGCGCAGGTGCTGCGCCCCGGCTCGCTCGCGGTCGACCTGATGTACGGCCCCGCGGCCGCCGGCTTCATGGCCTGGGCCGAAGCGCACGGCGCGGTGCCGCGCGACGGGCTCGGCATGCTGGTCGAACAGGCGGCCGAGGCCTTCGAGATCTGGCGCGGCGTGCGCCCGCCCGGCGCGCAGGTGCTGGCCGAATTGCGCGCCTCGCTCGCCGCCGGCCGATGAAGCGGCTGCTGCGGCTGGTGGCCTGCCTGCTGGTGGCGGGCGTGGCACTGGAGCTTTTCTTCGTGGGGCGCATCGCGGCCATGGCGGTGATCGATCCGCAGAGCACCGCGTTCCAGCGCAGCGAAGCCTGGCAGATCGCCATCCACCAGGGCCGCAAGGGTGCCTGGCGCCAGGAATGGGTGCCCTACGCGCAGATCAGCGACAACCTCAAGCGCGCCGTCATCGCGAGCGAAGACGCCGACTTCATCGACCACAACGGCGTGGAATGGGAAGCCATCGAGCGGGCGCGCCAGCGCAATGCCAAGGCCGAGGAACTCGCGGCCCGGCGTGCGGCTCGCGCCATCGCACGCGGCAAACCGGTGCGGCCGGTCCAGCTGCGCGGCGGCTCCACCATCACGCAGCAGCTTGCGAAGAACCTGCTGCTCTCCGGCGAGCGCACGCTGCTGCGCAAGGGCCAGGAACTGGCGCTCGCGATGGCGCTCGAGGTGCTGCTCGACAAGCGGCGCATCCTCGAGATCTACCTCAACAACGTCGAATGGGGCGAAGGCGTGTTCGGCGCCGAGGCGGCGGCCCAGTACTACTTCAGGAAGCCCGCCTCGCGCCTGAGCGCCGCCGAAGCCGCGCGCCTTGCCGTGATGCTGCCGAGCCCCAAGTTCTTCGAGCGCCGCACCGGCTCGTCCTACCTCAGCGGACGGGCCTCGACGATCGTGGCGCGGATGCCGTCGGCCGAACTGCCCTGAGGGCTTCGCGCAGCGCTTCCATGGCCAGCACGGCTGCGAAGCCGATCGCATAGGCCAGCACGTCCCACCCGTCGGCCGTGCTGCCGAGCACGATGCGCAGCGCGCGGTTCGGAATGTGCAGGTGCCAGGCCGAGGCCAGGAACTGCCCCAATTCGACCGCCAGGCCCACGCCGAGCGCGGCCAGCGCCAGTGGCAGCAGGCGCGCGGCGATGAAGGCCTTGAAGACGAGGTAGACCCACGCCACGGCCAGCACGTCGCCGAAAAAGCTCCGCAGCCAGCCCCAGCGCGCGCCGACAGTGGCCAGCAGCACGAGAACAAGGAACAGGGCCACCGCCCACACCAGGGAAAGAGGATCGAAACGCCATCGCATGCCCCGTATCATCGCGCCCATGCTGGCAAAGCTCACAGGTTGGTTGTTGTTGGGAATCGTCCGGTTGCTCACCGGCGCCCAGGCGCGCTGGTACGGCTGCCCGCCAAAGGCCGAGCAGCGCATCTATTTCGCCAACCACCAGAGCCACGCCGACCTCGTGATGATCTGGGCGGCCCTGCCCGAGGAACTGCGCAGCATCACGCGGCCGATTGCGGCGCGCGACTACTGGGCCAATACGCCCGTCAAGCGCTGGATCACGACCGAGGTGTTCAACGCGGTGTATGTGGAGCGCGCGGCGACGGCGACGGCCGCGCCTGCCGCAGCGCCGGCGGAACCCGAAGCGCCCCCGCCGCCCGTGCGAGCTGCCGCCACCGCGCCGCAGCCCGAGCGCATCGAACCCTCGATGGAGCCCCTGCTGCCGCTGGCGCCCATGGCACCGCCTGTCGTCGACATCACCCCCGAAGCCTTCGACGAAGTGCAAGGCCGGCTCGACCTTCCCGCTCCGCCGCCACCGCCACCACCGGCCGCGCCGCCCGTCGCACCGCCAGCCGTCGAGCCGGAGCCGCCCACGCCCGCCTCCGACCCGCTGGCGCCGCTGGTCGAGGCACTGCGCAGCGGCGACTCGATCATCATCTTTCCCGAAGGCACGCGCGGCCACACGGGAGAGCCGCAGAAGTTCAAGTCGGGCCTCTACACGCTCGCGACGATGTTTCCCGAGGTGGTGCTGGTGCCGGCATGGATCGACAACGTGCAGCGCGTGATGCCCAAGGGCGAGATCGTGCCGGTGCCGATCCTGTGCTCCGTCACCTTCGGCGCGCCGATCCGCGTCGAGGAAGGCGAAGAGCGCCGGCCGTTCCTCGATCGCGCCCGTGCCGCGGTGATTGCATTGCGCGATGTCTGAAATGAAACCTCGCCTTTCTTTGTGCCGCGTTGTGTTTAGGGCCTGCCGTTCAGGGCGGTGGTTGATCAGCCGCGAACCGACAGCGTGCCCAGGTGCACAGGGCATCGGGTGCTCCCCGCAGCGAAATAAAAGGAGGAGGCCGCAGGCCGGGGGACATTCGCGGAGGGGAGTACCCGGTGGCCTGTGCACGCGCCCCGAACAAGAGCGCCTGCAACGCAAGCACCAACAACAACAGCGCGGAGGAAAACTGACATGAACCAGTTCCTGCGCAGCCTCACCCCGACCCAGCAGGTCGCGGCCCTGTTCCTCATCGTCTTCGGCCTGCTCGTGATCGTGAGCACCACCGCCTTCCTGCTGAGCTTCAGGGAACGGCGCAACCCCGTGCACGACGCCGCCTGGCAGGCCGAGCTTGCGCACTACCGCAAGCTGCTGGGCACCACCTGGTTCATGGTGATCGTGTTCTGGATCGGCTGGGCACTGGGCGAGACCGTCGCCACCGTGCTGTTCGCGCTCATCGCCTTCTTCGCGCTGCGCGAGTTCATCACGCTCTCGCCCACGCGGCGCGGCGACCACCGCAGCCTGATCCTGGCCTTCTTCGTCGTGCTGCCGATCCAGTTCTGGCTCGTCGCCACCGCGCGCTTCGACCTGTTCACCGTGTTCATTCCGGTCTACGTCTTCCTCGCGATCCCGGTCGCGAGCGCGCTGGCCGACGACCCGAGCCACTTTCTCGAGCGCAACGCCAAGCTCCAGTGGGGCATCATGGTCTGCGTCTACGGCATGAGCCATGTGCCCGCGCTGCTGCTGCTGAGCTTTCCGGGCTACGAAGGCAAGAGCGCCTTTCTCGTGTTCTTCCTGGTGTTCGTGGTGCAGACCTCGGTGCTGGTGCAGCACGTGATCTCGCGCCGCACCCAGCGCAAGCCCTTCGCGCCCAACGTGAGCCGCAGCTTCAACTGGACCAGCTGGGGCATCGGCATCGGGGTGGCCAGCCTCGTGGGCGCGCTGTTCTCGTTCATCACGCCCTTCAGGTTCGGCCAGGCCCTGGCGGTGTCCGTCATCGCCTGCATCGCGGGCTCCATGGGCCACCTGGTGATGAAGGCGCTCAAGCGCGACCGCGGCATTCCCAACTGGGGCAAGAAAGGCGTGGGCGTCACCGGCGCCAACGGCCTGCTCGACCGCGTCGATGCGCTGTGCTTCGCGGCGCCGATCTTCTTTCACTCGATCCGCTGGTACTTCAACCTCTGACATGCGCATTCTCGGCATCGATCCCGGCCTCCTGACCACCGGCTTCGGCGTGGTCGATTCGGACGGCCATGCACTGCGCTACGTGGCCAGCGGCACCATCAGCACGCGCCACCTTGGCAGCGGCAACCTGCCGGCGCGGCTCAAGGTGCTGTTCGACGGCATCGCGGAAATCGCTGCGCGCTACCAGCCCGATGCCTCGGCGGTCGAGATCATCTTCGTCAACGTCAATCCGCAGTCGACGCTGCTGCTGGGCCAGGCGCGCGGCGCCTGCGTGACCTCGCTGGTCAACAGCAATCTCAGCGTGGCCGAATACACCGCGCTGCAGATGAAGAAGGCAGTGGCGGGCCACGGCCAGGCCGCCAAGGCGCAGGTGCAGGAAATGGTGAAGCGCCTGCTCGACCTGCCGGGCCTGCCGGGCGCCGATGCCGCCGACGCGCTGGGCATTGCCATCACGCATGCGCAGGTCGGCCGGTCGATGGCGCGGCTGGCCGAGGCGGCCGAGCTGTCGAAGACGCACGCCGGCACCTACCGGCAGGGACGCTCGCGCTGACTCAGCGCACGATGTAGCGCAGGCCGCCGAGCCGCGTGCGGTGCTCGCGCACCTCGGCCGCCACCACCGATGCGCCGCCGCCCTCCAGCGCACGCGCGATCCACGAGGCAAGCTGCGGCATGTCGTCGGGCGTGAAGCCCAGCCGCACGATCTCCGGCACGCCCAGGCGCAGGCCGTTGATGTCTCCTTCGACCGGCGCGATCGGCAGGCCGATGCCGCAGGCCAGCAAGCCGCCCTCGGCCAGTTTCTTCCCGGCGCGCTGCCCACCGCCCCAGTGCGCGGCCTCGAGCGCGAACTGGTGCGACTGCGTGAAGCCGCGCGCCTTCGCGAACACCGGCAAGCCCTCGGCATCGAGCGCGCGTGCCAGCGCCTGCGCGGTCTCGCGCATTGCCGCGGCGTAGGCCCTGCCGTGCACCTTCCAGTCGAGCAGTCCGCGCGCCAGCGCCGCGGTGCGGCCCGCATCGGAGTTGGCCGTGAGGCCGGGATAGGCAATGGCGTCGATGCGCTCCATCAGCGCCGCATCGTTCGACACGATCAGCCCGCCGGCCGGTCCGCCGAGGCTCTTGTAGGTGCTCATGGTGATCGCATGCGCGCCCTCCTCGAGCGGCTGCGGCCAGGCTTTGCCGGCCACCATGCCCGAGAGGTGCGCAGCGTCGAACAGCAGTTTGGCGCCCACGCTGTCCGCGACCTCGCGGATCGCAGGCACCGGGTGCGGAAAAAGATTCAGGCTGCCGCCGATGGTGATGAGCTTCGGCTTCACCTCGCGTGCGAGCCTGGCGAGCGCGGCCACGTCGACCGTGTAGCCGTCGGCATCGACCGGGGCGGGTACCGTCTTCAATCCATAGAGCCCGGCCGCGCCGGCCGCATGGTGCGTGACGTGGCCGCCGATGGCCGGCGGCGGCGCAATGATCGTGTCGCCGGGCCGGCAGGTCGCCATGAACACATAGAGGTTCGACAGCGCACCGGAGCTCACGCGCACTTCGGCGAACTTCGAGCCGAACACCTCGGCGGCCAGCTCGGCCGCGATGACCTCGATGCGCTCGATGGCCTCCAGCCCCACCTCGTACTTGTCCCCCGGGTAGCCGAGCGATGCCCGCGATCCCAGGCCGCGCGACAGCAGCGCCTCGGCGGCCGGGTTCATCACGTTGGTGGCGGGGTTGAGGTTCAGGCCCTCGCGGTCGTGGATGCGGTGGTTGTCGTCGGCGAGCCTTTCGATCTCGGCGGCGATGCCCAGCGCATCGCGCGCAGCGGCATCGGCGGCGATCGCGAGCACATGGTCTTCGCTGGCGGCGGGAACCCAGGAGCGGCGTTGGAGGGCGGCAGGCATGCGGCGGATCTCGCTGGAAGTGGCAGGTGGCCGCATGGTCGCCTGCGCCATCCGTGCGGGCAACACGGATAATCTGGGCCCGAGCCCTAGAAAAACTGGGGCTCCACACATCGCGTGCCGCTCGCACCACCCCGCCCTCGCCTGCCCCCGCACACGGCCGTCCGCGCCTTCGAGGCCGCGGCACGCCACGGCAGCTTCGCGCGCGCGGCCGAAGAGCTGTTCGTCACGCCGGCCGCCGTCGCGCAGCAGATCAAGGCGCTGGAGACCTGGGCCGGCGGTGCGCTGTTCGAGCGCCATAGCCAGGGCATCCGCCTCAGCGCGCATGGACGGCGCGCGCTGCCCGCGCTCAGCGCCGCGGTCGACCAGCTCGGCCTCGCAGTGCAGGCGCTGCGTCACGAGACGCAGACCGCCGCGCGCCGCAGCACGCTGCAGGTGGCGGCCCTGCCGGCGATGGCGCAGCTGTGGCTGTCGCCGCGGCTTTCGCGGCTGAAGGCGGCGCTGCCCGACGTGCAGGTGTCCGTGACGGCGCTCGAGCAGCCGCCGAATTTCCGCCGCGAACCCTTCGACCTCGGCCTGTTCTATGCACGCGCCGGCGATCGCATCGAAACCGCCGTTGGCGCGCAGGGCATGGTGCTCGCACGCGACCGGCTCGTGCCGGTGTGCAGCCCGCGCCTGCAGCAGGCGCTGCCGAGCGGCCGCCCGCGCGCGCTCGACGACCTCGTCGATGTGCTGGCGCGCTGCGGCGGATTGCACGACACCGTGTGGCACGACGACTGGACGCGCTGGCTGCAGGCCGCGCGCCCCGGCACCAGCGCGGCCGAGGCCGATGCACTGGCCGCCGGCCCCGACTTCTCGCTCTACAGCCTCGCGCTGCAGGCGGCGCTCGACGGCGAAGGCGTGCTCATGGGCCGCGAACGGCTGGTGGCGCCGCTGCTCGCGCAAGGCAGGCTGCATGCGCCCTGGGGAAGGCCGAAGGCACTGGGCGACACGCTCATGCTGCTGGTGCCCGCGCACCGCAAGGGGCCGCTGCTGGCGCAGCAGGTGCAGGCGTTGCAGGGGCTGGCGGCCGACTGACGAGGCCGCGGACTATCTTCGAAAATCCAGCCGCCCGTTCGTCCAGCGTCCGTCGATCCGCCGGTTGTCGACGATCCGGCCGACCCAGGGCCGCGTGATCTCCGGGCTGCCCAGGTTGATGTAGCGGCCGACCAGTGTGTCGGGCCCGATGTACCGGACGTCGAGCAGGGCCTGGCGCTTGCCGCCGTTCCAGTCGAACAGCAGGTAGAAGCGGCCGCCGGCCACCTTGGCCATCGCCTTGCCTTCCTTCCAGTCCTGTGCGGTGTCGCCTGGCATGGCCGGGTCCGCGCCGCCGTTCCATCGGCTCGACCACGCGCCCGCGATCGAGTCGGGAAGCTCTTCGGTGACCGTACCCCAGCGTTGCGCGTTCGGGTCGTCGGCGCCGCCGCCCAGTTCGATGCTGTCGGCGAATGCGTCCACGTCGGGACCGTCCGGGTCCGGCGCGTCCTGCACGCCGAACGGATTCCTCGTGGAATGTTCAGGGTGTGTGTTCATGGCGCCATCGTGCGCCCGCCGCCTCCGTCCGGCATGCCGTTTCCGGACATGCGAATGCGGGAGGAATAAAGCTACACCACGCGTTCGGCGATCAGCACCGCAAAAAAGCCGAAGGCCGCGAGCAGCGTCCACTTGAGCACGATCCAGCCGAAGCTCCGGTACTTGGCCTGGCCCGTTCCCGCATAGAACGCGAACGACACGCCCGCCACCAGCAGGAGCAGCAGGATGGCCCAGCGGAAGAGAAGCATTGCCGAACGCGGCCTACCAGGCCCGCGCCACTTCGCCGAAGCCGCGCGGTGCGCGCTTTTCGTCTTCGAAGGTGACGACCTCGTAGGCATCGCTGTGGGCCAGCAGTTCGCGCAGCAGCTTGTTGTTGAGCGCGTGGCCTGAGCGGAATGCGGTGTAGGCCGCGAGCAGCGGCTTGCCGATGATGTACAGGTCGCCCATGGCGTCGAGGATCTTGTGCTTCACGAACTCGTCGTCGTAGCGCAGGCCCCCGGCATTGAGCACCTTGGTGTCGTCCATCACGATGGCGTTGTCCAGGCCGCCGCCGAGCGCGAGGCCCTTGCTGCGCATGTATTCGACTTCCTTGGTGAAGCCGAAGGTGCGCGCGCGTGCGATGTCGCGGCTGTAGGAATCGGTGCCGAGGTCGAACTCCACGCGCTGGCCGGTGGAATTGACCACGCGGTGGTCGAAGTCGATCTCGAAGCTCAGCTTGTAGCCGTGGTAGGGCTCCAGGCTCGCCCACTTCTCGTTGGCGCCCTCGCCCTCGCGCACCTCGACCTTGCGCGTCACGCGGATGAAGCGGCGCGGCGCCTTCTGCAGCTCGATGCCCGCGCTTTGCAGCAGGAACACGAAGGACGAGGCCGACCCGTCGAGGATCGGCACTTCGTCGGCCGTGATGTCGATGTAGAGGTTGTCGATGCCCAGGCCCGCGCAGGCCGACATCAGGTGCTCGACCGTCTGCACCTTGGCGCCGCCGGTCGAGACGGTGGAGGCCAGGCGCGTGTCGGTCACCGCTTCGGCGGTCATGCGGATGTCGACCGGCTCGGGCAGGTCGACGCGCCGGAACACGATGCCGGTGTCCACCGGTGCGGGGCGCAGCGTCAGCTCCACGCGCTGTCCGCTGTGAAGCCCCACGCCCACGGCGCGGCTGATCGACTTGAGGGTTCGTTGTTGCAGCACGCCGAAGATTTTAGGCGCGCGGCGGCCATGCCGCCCTATTCCCCTCGCTATGGCAGCGATAGACATGGGTTCTATGCCCACCGGCCGGCGATGGACGCAAGGGGCACGAAGCGAACGCAGCGCCTAGAGCCGGCAGAAGTCCCTTTCAGGTCTTCCCCGCACCCCTTGCGAACCTTCGTGCCCTCTGCGTTCGGTTGCCCTGCCGTCAATCGGCTTGACGGCGCAGGAATGCCGGGATCTCGAAGTCGTCCATGCCGCCCGACGACAGCGCGTCCACCTTGGCCGCGGCCATGGTGCGGTTGGTGCGCCACACGCTGGGAACGGCCATGCCGTCGTAGTTCGGCTGGTTGCCGCCGCCGTGGCCGGCGTGGCCCGCATGGCCGGCGCCGAGCGTGGGCACGTTGAACGGGATGTTGTCGGTGCCGGTGCGGATCACTTCGAGCGTGGGGGCCTGGCGGCGCGCATCGGCGCGCGAGAGACCGGTGGCGACCACCGTCACGCGCATCTGGTCGCCCAGGCTCTCGTCGTAGGCCGCGCCGTAGATCACGTGCGCATCGGGCGAGGCATAAGCGCGGATGGTGTTCATCGCGAGCTTCGACTCGTTCAGCTTCAGCGAGCCCTTCGATGCGGTCACCAGCACCAGCACGCCCTTGGCGCCCGAGAGGTCGATGCCTTCGAGCAGCGGGCAGGCCACGGCCTGCTCGGCGGCGATGCGCGCGCGGTCCGGGCCTGCAGCGGCCGCCGTGCCCATCATGGCCTTGCCGGGCTCGCCCATCACGGTGCGCACGTCTTCGAAGTCGACGTTCACGCCGCCGTACTCGTTGATGATTTCCGAGATGCCGCCGACGGCGTTCTTGAGCACGTCGTTGGCGTGCGCGAAAGCTTCGTCCTGTGTGATGTCCTCGCCCAGCACGTCGAGCAGCTTCTCATTGAGCACCACGATCAGCGAGTCGACGTTGGCCTCGAGCTCGGCCAGGCCGGCGTCGGCGTTGGTCATGCGGCGACCGCCTTCCCAGTCGAAGGGCTTGGTCACCACGCCCACGGTGAGGATGCCCATTTCCTTGGCCACGCGCGCAATCACGGGTGCCGCGCCGGTGCCGGTGCCGCCGCCCATGCCGGCCGTGATGAAGAGCATGTGCGCGCCGTCGATGGCGGCGCGGATGTCGTCCACCGCGGCTTCGGCCGCGTCACGGCCCTTGTCGGGCTTGCTGCCCGCGCCGAGGCCGCTGGTGCCCAGCTGGATGATCTTGTGCGCGTTGCTGCGCTGCAGTGCCTGCGCGTCGGTGTTGGCGCAGACGAACTGCACGCCCTGCACGCCACGCTCCATCATGTGCGCGACGGCATTGCCGCCGCCGCCGCCGACTCCGATCACCTTGATCTGGGTGCCCTGGTTGAATTCTTCGACTTCGATCATTTCGATGGTCATTTCTAACTCCTTGAATTTGCAGTTGCCGTTGTGTATCTATGAATTTTTCTGGTTCTCGACGAGTTCAACGAAGCTGTCGTCGCGGCGGTGGACCCGTGCGCCGCCATCGCTCGTTGAAATGCAAGGGCGGACCGCCGCGTGCGAGCCAGAGTGGGGAGTGGTTCATGGTCAGAAGTTCCCCACGATGAAGTCCTTGAAACGTCCGAACGCAGTCTTTACGGACCCGTTCTTCTGCGCCACCTTGAAGCCGCGCATGCGTGCGAAGCGCGCTTCCTCGAGCAGGCCCATCACGGTGGCCGCGCGCGGCTGCGCCACCATGTCGGAGAGCGCGCTCGAATACTTCGGAATGCCGCGGCGCACCGGCTTCAGGAAGATGTCCTCGCCGAGCTCGACCATGCCGGGCATCACGGCGCTGCCGCCCGTGAGCACCACGCCCGAAGAGAGCACTTCTTCGTAGCCCGACTCGCGCACCACCTGCTGCACCAGCGAGAAGATCTCCTCGATGCGCGGCTCGATCACGCCGGCCAGCGCCTGCTTGCTCAGCATGCGCGGGCCGCGGTCGCCCAGGCCGGGCACTTCCACCTGCGTGTCGGGATCGGCCAGGAGCTGCTTGGCGTAGCCGTTCTCGACCTTGATGTCTTCGGCGTCCTTGGTGGGCGTGCGCAGCGCCATCGCGATGTCGCTGGTGATGAGGTCGCCCGCGATCGGGATCACCGCCGTGTGGCGGATCGCGCCGTTGGTGAAGATGGCCACGTCGGTGGTGCCCGCGCCGATGTCCACCAGCACCACGCCGAGCTCGCGCTCGTCCTCGGTCAGCACCGCCTGGCTCGAGGCCAGCGGGTTGAGCATCAGCTGGTCAACTTCGAGGCCGCAGCGGCGCACGCACTTGATGATGTTCTCGGCCGCGCTCTGGGCGCCGGTCACGATGTGCACCTTGGCCTCCAGCCGCATGCCGCTCATGCCGATCGGCTCCTTCACGTCCTGGCCGTCGATCACGAACTCCTGCGGCTCCACCAGCAACAGGCGCTGGTCGCTCGAGATGTTGATGGCGCGCGCGGTCTCCACCACGCGGGCCACGTCGGCGGGCGTGACTTCCTTGTCCTTCACCGCCACCATGCCGCTCGAATTGATGCCGCGGATGTGGCTGCCGGTGATGCCGGTGTAGACGCGGCTGATCTTGCAGTCGGCCATCAGCTCGGCCTCCTTCAAGGCCTGCTGGATGCTCTGCACCGTGGCGTCGATGTTCACCACCACGCCGCGCTTGAGGCCGTTGCTCGGCGCGATGCCGAGCCCCGCGAGCTTGAGTTCGCCGCCGGGCAGCACCTCGGCGACGACCACCATCACCTTGGCGGTTCCGATGTCGAGTCCGACAACCAGGTCTTTGTATTCTTTGGGCATTGAATGTCCTCGGTATTCGCTATCTATTTCTTCTTGGTCTTGGGGTCGGCAACGACCGTGGTGACGCCGCGAAGACGCAGCGCATAGGCGTCGTTGTGCCGCAGGTCGGCCCCCTCGACGTCCGCCGCGGTGCGACGGTATTGGCCCGCGACCTGGGTCACGGTCTTCAGGAAACGCTGGGTGCGGGCCGTCACTTCCTCGGCCTGGCCGCGGCCCAGCTCGATCTCGGCGCCGGTGTCCAGCACCGCCTTCCAGCTGCCCCGGCTCGACAGCGTGAGTTCTTCCACGCTGAAGTCGTAGGGCGGGAACAGCGGCGCAATCACGCGGTACATGCCAAGCACCTGCCCGGCCTGCTCGATCGGACCGTCGAGCCGCGGCAGCCGGTCGTCGACCTCGGCCACGTTGGCTTCGAACACCTCGCCGAAGCCGTTGATCAGCTTCGAGCCGGCCTCGTCGCCCCAGTTGGCCACCGGCACCTGCTCGGTCAGCGTCACGCGCAACTTGTTCGGGAACTCGCGCCGCACCACCGCCTTGCGCACCCACGGCACCGACTCGAAGGCCGTCCGCGCACGCGCCAGGTCGACGGTGAAGAAGTTGCCCGCGAGCTGCGGCGCGACGTTGGCGCGCAGCGTCACGGCGTTGTTGTGCGTCACGTCGCCGTCGACCTTGATGCCGCCGATGGGAAAGAACGGCTGGCGCAGCACCCACCATGCGCCTGCCGCCAGCAGCATGAGCGCCACCACCACGAACGCCAGGTTCGAGACGATGTTCATGAGCTTGACGTCGAAGGGCACGGGAATGCTGTCGGCCATGGCTATTGCGCTCCCCCCGCGGCATCCAGCGAAGCCGAGGCCAGCACGCGCAGGCACAGGTCTTCGTAGGCAATGCCCGATGCGCGCGCCGACATGGGCACCAGCGAATGGCTGGTCATGCCGGGCGAGGTGTTCATCTCGAGCAGGAAGGGCTTGCGGTCGCTCGCGCGGATCATCACGTCGGCGCGGCCCCAGCCGCGGCAGCCGAGCGTGTGGTACGCGGCCAGCGTGATGCGCTGGATCTCGTGCTCCTCGGCTTCGGGCAGCCCGCTCGGGCAGTGGTACTTCACGTCGTCGGTGAAATACTTGTTCTGGTAGTCGTAGGCGCCTTCGGGTGCGGCAATGCGCACCACCGGCAGCGCGCGCGCGTCGAGCCCCTGGCCGAGCACGGCGCAAGTCACTTCCTCGCCTTCGATGAATTCCTCGCACAGCACGTCGGCGTCGTACCTGGCCGACAGCGTCACCGCGTCCTGCATCTGCGAATAGCCCTCGACCTTGGTCACGCCGATCGACGAGCCCTCGCGCGGCGGCTTCACGATCAGCGGCAGGCCCAGAACGTCGGGCACGGCGCGGACCTGCTCGCGGCTTTGCTGGTCGAACGCCAGGCGCACGTACCGGGGCGTCGGCAGGCCGTCGGCCTGCCAGATGCGCTTGGTCATGACCTTGTCCATGGCCACGCTCGAAGCCATCACGCCCGAGCCGGTATAGGGAATGCCGAGCAGCTCGAGCGCGCCCTGCACCGTGCCGTCCTCGCCATGCCGGCCATGCAGCGCGATGAAGCAGCGCGCGAAGCCCTCGCGCCGCAGCTCGACGAGGTCGCGCTCGGCGGGATCGAAGGCATGCGCATCGACGCCGCGCGAGCGCAGCGCCTCGAGCACGCCGTTGCCGGACAGGAGCGAGATTTCGCGCTCGGCGGAGCTTCCGCCGAACAGCACGGCCACCTTGCCGAACTGCTTTGGATCCTGAAGGCTCATGATGCCTCCCCCTTGCGCCTGGTGCGCGTTGTTTGTTGCGGCAGCGATGCCGCGGCTGCAATTTCAACCACCTTGCCCGGCACGGCGCCGATGGAGCCGGCGCCCATGCAAAGCACCACGTCGCCGGCGCGCGCGTTGTCCAGGATGGCCTGCGGCATGGCGCCGATGTCGTCGACGAACACCGGCTCCACCTTGCCGGCCACGCGCAGGGCGCGCGCCAGCGTGCGGCCGTCCGCCGCCACGATGGGCGGCTCGCCCGCGGCATAGACCTCGCCCAGCAGCACCGCGTCGGCATTGCCGATGACCTTGACGAAGTCCTCGAAGCAGTCGCGCGTGCGGGTGTAGCGGTGCGGCTGGAAGGCCAGCACCAGCCGTCGCCCCGGAAACGCGCCGCGTGCGGCGGCAATGGTTGCGGCCATCTCGACCGGGTGGTGGCCGTAGTCGTCGATCACGGTGAAGCTGCCGGCCGGCTCGCCCTGCGCGGCCACCTCGCCATAGCTCTGGAAGCGGCGGCCCACGCCCTTGAAGCCGGCCAGGCCGCGCTGCACCGCTTCGTCGGGAATGCCGAGTTCCACCGCCACCGCGATCACCGAGAGCGCATTGCGCACGTTGTGCTCGCCCGGCAGGTTCAGCACGATCGGCAGGTCGGGCAGCGTGACGCCGTTGCGCCGCTGCGCGGTGAAGTGCATCTGGCCGCCCACTGCGCGCACGTCGATCGCGCGCACCTGGGCCTCTTCGCCAAAGCCGTAGCTCGTCACCGGGCAGGTGACTTCGGCCACGATGTCGCGCACCGCCGGATCGTCGGTGCACAGGATGGCCACGCCATAGAACGGCATGCGGTGCAGGAAGTCGACGAAAGCCTTCTTGAGCTTCGCGAAGTCGTGCCCGTAGGTTTCCATGTGGTCGGCGTCGATGTTCGTGACCACCGCCATGACGGGCAGCAGGTTCAGGAACGAGGCGTCCGACTCGTCGGCCTCCACCACGATGTAGTCGCCGCTGCCGAGCTGCGCATTGGCGCCGGCACTGTTCAGGCGCCCGCCGATCACGAAGGTCGGGTCGAGCCCGGCCGCATCGAGCACGCTCGCCACCAGGCTGGTGGTGGTGGTCTTGCCGTGCGTGCCCGCAATCGCGATGCCCTGCTTGAGGCGCATCAGCTCGGCCAGCATCAGCGCGCGCGGCACCACCGGAATGCGCTTCTCGCGCGCGGCCAGCACCTCGGGGTTGTCCGACTGCACCGCGGTGGAAGTGACCACCGCATCCGCGCCGTCGATGTGCGCGGCGGCGTGGCCCACGAAGGTACCGATGCCCAGGCCGGCAAGCCGGCGCAAGGTGGCGCTGTCGGCCAGGTCGGAGCCGGTGATGCGGTAGCCCAGGTTGAACAGCACTTCGGCGATGCCGCTCATGCCCGAGCCGCCGATGCCCACGAAATGGATGTGACGAATCGCGTGCTTCATCTGGCAAGCTCCTCGCAGGCGCGGACGACCGCTTCCACTGCTTCGGTCTTCTGCATGGTTTTGGCCTTGGCGGCCTTGTCGATCAGCGCGGTGCGCTCGGTTTTCTGTAGCAAATCAGCCAGCAATTCAGGAGTGAGGTCGGCCTGCTGCACCAGCCAGCCGCCGCCCGCGTCGACGAGGAAGCGCGCGTTGGTGGTCTGGTGGTCGTCGACCGCCGAGGGAAAAGGCACGAACAGCGCTGCTGCGCCGACGGCCGCGATTTCTGTTACGGTGCTGGCCCCGGCGCGCGCGACGATGATGTCGGCGTCGGCGTAGGCCTGCGCGGTGTCTTCGATGAAGGGCGTGAGTTCGCCCTCGACGCCGGCTGCCGCGTAGTTGGCGCGCAGTTCGTCGATCTGTTTGGCGCCGCTCTGGTGCAGCACCTGCGGGCGCACGGCCGGCGCAATACGCGCCAGCGCCTGCGGCACCACGGCGTTGAGTGCCTTGGCGCCCAGGCTGCCGCCAACCACCAGCAGACGCAGCGGCCCGCTGCGGCCGGCGAAGCGCACGGCCGGTTCGGGCTGCGAGGTGAACGCCGCGCGCAGCGGATTACCTACCCACTGCGCCTTCTTCAGCACATTGGGGAAAGCCGTGAACACGCGGTCGGCCACACCCGCCAGCACCTTGTTGGCAAGGCCGGCCACCGAGTTCTGCTCATGCAGCACCAGCGGCTTGTTGAGCAGCACGCTCATCATTCCGCCCGGAAAGGTGATGTAGCCGCCCAGGCCCACGACGACGTTGGGCTGCACGCGGCGCACCACGCCGATGCTCTGCCAGAACGCGCGCAGGAGCCGCAGCGGCAGCAGGAACAGCGTGAGCGGCCCCTTGCCGCGCACGCCGCCGAACTGCACCGGCTCGAAGGCGAAGCCGCGCGGCGGCACGAGCTTTTCTTCCATGCTGCCGGGCGCGCCCAGCCAGTGCACGCGCCAGCCGCGCTCGCGCAGCGCCTCGGCCACCGCGAGCCCCGGAAAGATGTGGCCGCCGGTGCCGCCGGCCATGACGAGTGCGGTGCGCCCGGTCATATGCGGCCTCCCCGCATCAACACACGATTCTCGTAGTCGATACGCAGCACCACCGCCAGCGCCACCAGGTTCATCAGGATGGCCGAGCCGCCGAAGCTCATCAGCGGCAAGGTGAGCCCCTTGGTCGGCAGCGCGCCGAGGTTCACGCCCATGTTGATGAAGGCCTGGAAGCCGATCCACACGCCCACGCCCTGCGCCACGAGGCCCGAGAACACGCGGTCCAGCGCAATCGCCTGGCGGCCGATGTGCATGATGCGGCGCGTGAGCCAGAGGAACAGGCCGATGATCAGCAACACGCCGACCAGGCCGAACTCCTCGCCGATCACCGCGAGCAGGAAGTCGGTGTGCGCCTCGGGCAGCCAGTGCAGCTTCTCGACGCTGCCGCCCAGCCCGACGCCGAAGATCTCGCCGCGCCCGATGGCGATCAGCGAGTGCGACAGCTGGTAGCCCTTGCCCAGCGCATGCTCCTCGCTCCACGGATCGAGGTACGCGAAGATGCGCTCGCGTCGCCACGAGCTGGAGGCGACGATGGTGCCGAAGGCCACCACCACCAGCGCCGCGATCACGAAGAACATGCGTGCGTTCACGCCGCCCAGGAACAGGATGCCCATGGCGATCACGGCAATCACCATGAACGCGCCCATGTCGGGCTCGGCCATCACCAGCATGCCCACCACCACCACCGCCACGCCCATCGGCAGCACGGCGCGGAAGAAGCGCTCCTTGATCTCCATCTTGCGCACCATGTAGCTGGCGGCATAGAGCACCATCGCGAGCTTGGCAAGCTCGGACGGCTGGAAGCGCATGAAGCCCAGCGGCAGCCAGCGCCGCGCGCCGTTGACGTTGATGCCGATGTGCGGAATGAGCACCGCCACCAGCAGCAGCAGCGAGGCCACGAAGAGCCAGGGCGCGGCGCGCTCCCAGGTCTTCATGGGAATCTGGAAGGCCAGCAGCGCCGCAATGAACGCGAACACCACCGAGGCCGCATGCCGCGTGAGGAAGAAAGATGCGCTGTAGCCCGCACGCGCGAAGCGCGGGTTGTCCGGCAGCGCGATGGAGGCCGAATACACCATCACCAGGCCCCAGGTGAGCAGCGCGACCGTGACCCAGACCAGCGCCTGGTCGAAGCCGAGCACGCGCATCGGCGCGGCCTTGGTCTGCGTGACACCGGCGCCGCCCAGCCGCACCGGCAGGTGCACGGGCAGCGAGTCGATGCCGCTGCGCGCGCGGCTGAACCAGCCGCCGAAACGGCTGGTCTTCGCGTTGGGCGTGGCGCCTGCGGCCGTGGTGTTCAAGCCGGACCTCCCGAAGAAAAATCGGCATCGTTCGACGACGGGCCGGCCATGCGAGGCTCGTCCTCGAGCGCCTGCACGGCCTCGCGGAACACGGCCGCGCGGTGCTCGTAGTCCTTGAACATGTCGAAGCTCGCACAGGCCGGCGACAGCAGCACGGCATCGCCGGGGTTGGCGCGCGCGGCGGCCAGCTTGACGGCCTCCTGCATCGAGCCCGCATGCATCAGCGAGGCGCCGGTGGCGGCCAGCGCCTGCTCGATCAGCGGCGCATCGCGGCCGATCAGCACCACGGCGCGCGCGTACTGCGCGACGGGCGCGGCCAGCGGTTCGAAGTCCTGGCCCTTGCCCTCGCCGCCGAGGATCACAACCACGCGGCGGTCTTCGCCCAGGCCGTTGAGCGCGGCGACCGTTGCGCCGACGTTGGTGCCCTTGCTGTCGTCGAAGTACTCGACCTCATCGACGATGGCGATTGGCTCCACGCGGTGCGGCTCGCCGCGGTATTCGCGCAGGCCGTAGAGCATCGGCCCGAGCGGGCAGCCGGCGGCGCTGGCCAGCGCGAGCGCCGCCAGCGCGTTCATCGCGTTGTGGCGGCCGCGGATGCGCAGCACGTCGGCGGGCAGCAGGCGCTGCAGGAAGATTTCTTCCTCGACCACTGCGCCGCGCTTGCGCTTCTGCGTTTCGTCGGCCTCGAGTGCGCGCACCAGCCAGGCCATGCCGTTGACGCGCTCGATGCCGTAGTCGCCCGGACGCAGCGGCATCGACGCGCCGAAGGTGACATGGGCGCGGACCTGCGGGCGCTGCAGCTTCACCTTGACGGGCGCGGGCAGCATGGCCATCACGCCAGGGTCGTCGCGGTTGAGCACCATGAGGCCCTGCGTGCCGAAGATGCGCGCCTTGGCCGATGCATACGCCTGCATGTCCCCATGCCAGTCGAGATGGTCCTGCGTGAGGTTGAGCACGGTGGCGGCAGTCGGCTCGAAGCCCTGCACGCCGTCGAGCTGGAAGCTCGAGAGCTCGAGCACCCAGACATCGGGCAGCGTCTCGGCATCGATGTGTGCGGCCAGGGTGTCGAGCAGCGTCGGGCCGATGTTGCCGGCCACGGCCACGCTCTTGCCCGCGCGCTCGACCAGCTGGCCGGTGAGCGCGGTGACGGTAGTCTTGCCGTTGGTGCCGGTGACGGCGAGCACCGCGGGCGTGTAGCCCCTGGGCGCCGGCGGCTCCTCGATCGGCACGAGCTTGAGCTGCGGCGTGTCTTCTTCCTCGACTGCGGCGGAGGCCGGGTTGGTGGCGGAGAGTTCGGCGATCTTGGCGACGAACTCGGCGGCCTCCCTGGCGGCCGTGGGGACGTAGGGCTGGCCGGGGGTCGGCAAGCGAGACACGGTGGCAGGCGCGGACGCGGGCGCGGGTGCCGGTTCGGCGGCGTCCTGCGTCTCGGCTGCCGGCGCCTGCTCCTGCGCTGGCTGTTGCTCGTCGCCTGGCGGCGGCGCGGCGGGAACGCTCAGCGACGGGTCGCGCGGCATGGCTTCGGCCTGCGCGGCGGGCGGTGCGGGCTCGGCTTCTGCCGCATCGGCAGCGGCATCGGCCACGGGCTCGGCCGCTTGCGGCATCTCGGGCGTTGCCGGCTCTTCCGGTGCCGCGGCGTCCGCAGCTTCCGCCGGCTCACCAGCGAGCGGCAATTCGCCTTGCGCATCGGGTTCCGCGACGGGCTCCGCCGGCACCTCCACCGCAGGCTCGTCTTCCGGCACTTCAGGCGCCGCCTCGGCCACCGGCACCTCGACGGTCCGCAGGTCCAGCAGCGCGCGCGCAAACAGATCCAGTTCGCCGCCGACCGCGAGCCCCACGGCCCGCGCCGCATCGACGACCGGTGCGATGGTGGCGGGCGACAGGCCCGGCGAGCGGTACACCGCGCGGATCGGCGTGCCTTCGACCAGCGCGGCCGAGAACGGCCCGCCGATGAACGCCACCTCGGGCCATTCCGCCCGCAGCGTCGCAAGCAGCGCCGGCGCCTCGCGCGTGTCGGCCACCGTGACGACCGCGCCGTGGCGCGCGCACCAGCGCGCCATCGCCAGCCCGGACGCACCGAGGCCGAGGATCAATACGGGGAGGTCTTTCAGGTGCCGCATGTGTTTTTTCTTCTCACCGCAGCTTCAGCGTCGACAGGCCGATGAGGCACAGCAGCATCGTGATGATCCAGAAGCGCACCACGACCTGCGTCTCGCGCCAGCCGCTCTTCTCGAAGTGGTGGTGCAGCGGCGCCATCTTGAGCACGCGGCGGCCCTCGCCGTAGCGCTTCTTGGTGTACTTGAAGTACATGACCTGCGCCATCACCGAGATCGCCTCGACCACGAAGATGCCGCCCATGATGAAGAACACGATCTCCTGGCGCACGATGACCGCGATGGTGCCTAGCGCGCCGCCCAGCGCGAGCGCGCCCACGTCGCCCATGAAGACCTGCGCCGGATGGGTGTTGAACCAGAGGAACGCGAGCCCTGCGCCGGCCATGGCCGAGCAGAACACCAGCAGCTCGCCCGAGCCCGGGATGTTGGGAAACAGCAGGTACTTGGAATACACCGCGCTGCCCGTCACGTAGGCGAACACGCCCAGTGCCGAACCCACCATCACCACCGGCATGATCGCCAGGCCGTCCAGGCCGTCGGTCAGGTTGACCGCGTTGCTCGCGCCCACGATCACCAGGTACGTGAGGATCACGAAGCCGATGCCGCCGAGCGGGTAGCTCACTTCCTTGAAGAAGGGCACCAGCAGGTTGATCTTGGGCGGAAAGTCCAGGTCGAAGCCCGACTGCACCCAGGCGAAGAACAGCTGCAGCACGCGCCAGTTCGAACTTTCCGAGATGCTGAAGAGCAGGTAGAAGCCCGCGATCAGGCCCACCACCGACTGCCAGAAATACTTCTCGCGCGAGCGCATGCCCTCCGGGTCCTTGCGCACCACCTTGCGCCAGTCGTCGACCCAGCCGATGGCGCCGAAGCCCAGCGTGACCCACAGCACGATCCACACGAAGCGGTTGGAGGGGTCGAACCACATCAGCGTGGCGAAGGCAATGGCGAACAGCACCAGCACGCCGCCCATGGTGGGCGTGCCGCTCTTGGTGAGGTGCGTTTCCATGCCATAGCCGCGCACCGGCTGGCCGATCTTGAGCGCGGCCAGGCGGCGGATCACATAGGGCCCGGCCACCAGGCCGACCACCAGCGCCGTCAGCGCAGCCATCAGCGCACGGAAGGTGAGGTACTGGAAAACGCGCAAGAACCCGAACTCGGGCGAAAGTGTCTGCAGCCATTGGGCCAGGCTCATCAGCATGTGGTGTCGCGCGGCTCATGCGTCATGACCGGCCTCCTTTTGTTGTTGTCGTGATTGCTCGATCGCCTGCACCACGCGCTCCATCTTCATGAAGCGCGAGCCCTTGACGAGCACGCTCCCCACCTGGGGCAGCCGCGCCAGCACCGCGGCGCCGAGCGTCTCGATGTCCGGGAAATGGCGGCCGTTGTCGCCGCCGTCGAAGGCCGCGATGCTGTGCGCGGTTTCGGCGCCGAGCGCATACACGGCCTCGATGCCGCGCTGGCGCGCCCAGTCGCCGACCTCGGCATGGAACTCGGGCGCGCGGTTGCCGACCTCGCCCATGTCGCCGAGCACCAGGAGGCGCGGACCGGGCAAGGCCGCGAGCACGTCGATGGCCGCGCGCACGGAATCGGGATTGGCGTTGTAGCTGTCGTCCACCAGCGTGAGCGAATGGCCGCCGGGCAGCAGCACCGCGCTCGCCTTGGAGCGGCCCTTCACCGGTTCGAAGGCCGAGAGGCCGCGCGCAATGGTCTCGGGCGGAATGCCGGTAGCGAGCGCGCACGCGGTCGCCGCCAGCGCATTGACGACGTTGTGCCGGCCCGCGATGTGCAACTGCGCATCGAAGTCGCCCAGCGGCGTGCGGATGCGGACCTGCCATGCGCCCTGCTGCCATTCGGCGCCCACCAGAGAAATATCGGCGTCTTCATGCTCGCCGAAGGTCATGCAGCGGCGCGTGGCGCCGTCGTGCGCCATGTCGTTCCACAGAGGAGCGAATTCGTCGCCGTGCGGGAACACCGCGGTGCCGTCCTCCGGCACGAAGGAAAACACCGCGCCGTTCTCGAGCGCCACCGCTTCCACGGTGGCCATGAACTCCAGGTGCTCGCGCTGCGCGTTGTTGACCAGCGCGACGGTCGGACGCGCGATGGCCGCGAGCCGCGCGATCTCGCCCGGATGGTTCATGCCCAGCTCGACCACCGCATGCTGGTGCTTCGCGCGCAGGCGCAGCAAGGTCAGCGGAACGCCGATCTCGTTGTTGAAGTTGCCGGCCGTCGCGAGCGCGCGATCGCCCCTGAAGGCGACCAGCACGGCCGCGATCATCTGCGTGACGGTCGTCTTGCCGTTGCTGCCGGTCACGGCGATCAGCGGCAGATCGAACTGCGCGCGCCAGCCGGCGCCGAGCGCGCCGAGCGCGGCCAGCGAATCGGGCACCTCGAGCCCTGCCAGGCCGGCCGCCTCGAGGCCGCCGTGCGCAATGGCGGCGACGGCGCCGCGCGCCTTGGCATCGGCCAGGAATTCATTGGCGTCGAAGCGTTCGCCCTTGAGCGCCACGAACAGGTCGCCTTCCGCGAGCGTGCGGGTGTCGGTATGGACGCGGGCAATGGCCGTTGCGCCGTCGCCCACCAGGCGCGCGCCCGGAATCCATTGCTGCGCCTGGGCCAGCGTGAACATCATCGGCGAGTGGCTCATGCGGCACCCCGCTTCGAAAGCGCATCGAGCGCATGGGTCCGGTCCGAGAACGGAATGCGCTGGCCGGCGATTTCCTGCCAGGCTTCATGGCCCTTGCCGGCGAGCAGCACCACGTCCTGCGGCGCGGCCTGCGCGATGGCGTCGGCGATGGCGGCCGCGCGGTCGGGCTGCACCTGGGCCGCTTCGGGGCGCGCGAGGCCGAGCAGCACCTGGCTGATGATCGCGTCGGGGTTCTCGCTGCGCGGGTTGTCGCTGGTCACGACCACGCGGTCGGCCTGGCGCTCGGCCACCGCGGCCATCATCGGGCGCTTGATCGGATCGCGGTCGCCGCCGCAGCCGAACACGCACCAGAGCGCGCCGCCGCGCTGCTGCGCAAGCGGGCGCAGGCCGGCCAGCGCCTTGTCGAGGGCGTCGGGCGTGTGGGCATAGTCGACCACGGCCAGCGGCGCAGCCGCATTCGCATCGGCGGCGCCCACGCGCTCCATGCGGCCCGGCACGCTGGTGAGCCTGCTGCAGGCCGCCACGGCCTGCGCGAGCGACAGCCCCAGGGCCCGCAGCGTGCCGAGCACGCCCAGCAGGTTGGCCACGTTGTACTGGCCGATCAGGCCGGTCGACATGCGCTCCACCGCATCGTTGTCGTGCTCGGCCACCGAGAAGCGCAGGCCCTGCGCGTCGTAGCCGACGTCGCGCGCCATGAGCCGCGCCGGCGCGCCGGCGGCCGACACGGTCCAGACGTCGAGCGCACCGATGCCGGCCTCGAGCAGGTTCGCGCACAGGCTCGCGCCATGCACGTCGTCGATGTTGATCACCGCGGCGCGCAGCCCGGGCCAGCGGAACAGCTCGGCCTTGGCCTGCCAGTAGGCATCCATGCTGCCGTGGTAGTCGAGATGGTCCTGCGTGAAATTGGTGAACACGGCCACCGCGATGCGCGCGCCGTCGAGCCGGCGTTCGGCAATGCCGATCGACGAGGCCTCGATGGCGCAGGCGCCGAAGCCGCGCTCGACCAGCGCGCGCAGCTCGCGCTGCATCATCACCGGGTCGGGCGTGGTGAGGCCGGTGTAGACGAGCTCCGGCGGCACGCCGATGCCCAGCGTGCCCATCACCGCGCAGGGCGAAGGCACGCCGCGCTCGGCGCTGCCGTCCAGCCGCGGCGCGCGAACGCCGCCGGGCACGGCCAGCGTGGAGAGCGATTCGGCGAGCCACCATGCGGTGGAGGTCTTGCCGTTGGTGCCGGTCACGGCCAGCACTTCGAGCGCGGCCGAGGGGTTGTCGTAGAAGGCCGATGCGATCGGGCCGGTGGCGGCCTTGAGCCCCGGATAGCTTGCAATGCGCTCGTCGCCATCGAAACCGAAGGCCTCGGCGCCCTGCTGCTCGACCAGGCAGGCCGCGGCGCCCTGCGCCAGTGCCGAAGCCACGTGCCTGCGCCCGTCGGTGGCTGCGCCGGGCCAGGCAATGAAGCCGTCGCCCGCGCCCACCGGCCGGCTGTCCGCATGCAGCGCACCCTGCACGCGCTCCTTGAGCCAGAGCGCGGCGAGTTGAGGGGAAGTGAGTGTCAGCATGCTCAGAAGCTCTCGTCGACGCCTTGCGTCACCACCAGCGGTTTGACCGCGAGGTCGGGCGGAACGTTCATCATGCGCAGGGTCTGCTGCACGACCTCGCTGAAAACGGGCGCGGCGGCCACGCCGCCGAAGTACTGGCCGTCGCTCGGCTCGTCGATCATCACGCCGACGATGATGCGCGGCTTTTCGATCGGTGCCATGCCGGTGAACCACGCGCGATATTTGTTGCTCGCGTAACCTTTGCCAACCTGCTTGTGCGCGGTGCCCGACTTGCCGCCGACCGAATAGCCGACGGTCTGCGCGCGCGTGCCGGTGCCGCCCGGGCCTGCCGCCATCTGCAGCATCTTGCGCACCGCCAGCGCGTTCGACGGCGAGAACACCCGCACACCCGCGGGCGACTCGGTGCTCTTGAGGATGGTGACCGGAATGATCGCGCCGTCGTGCGCGAAGGCGGTGTACGAATGCGCCATCTGGAAGAGCGACGCCGACAGGCCGTAGCCATAGGCCATCGTGGCCTGCTCCACGGGCTTCCAGGTCTTCCAGGGGCGCAGGCGCCCCGTGACCGCGCCGGGGAACTGGATCTGCGGCTTCTGGCCGTAGCCGAGCGCGGTGTAGGTGTCCCACATCTCGTGCGGGGTCATCTTCTGCGCGATCTTGAGCGCGCCCACGTTGCTGGACTTCTGGATCACGCCCTCGACCGTGAGCGTTCCGTAGTTGTGCGTGTCGCTGATGGTGAAGCCGCCCAGCTGGAAGCGGCCGGGCGAGGTCTCGATCAGCGTCGAGGGCTTCACGCGGCCGGCCTCCAGCGCCATGGCCACGGTGATCGGCTTCATGGTCGAGCCGGGCTCGAAGGTGTCGGTGAGCGCGCGGTTGCGCAGCTGCTCGCCCGTGAGGTTCTGCCGCTTGTCGGGCACGTAGCTCGGGTAGTTGGCCAGCGCCAGCACCTCGCCGGTGACCGCGTCCAGCACCACCACGCTGCCGGCCTTGGCACGGCGCGCGGTCACCGCGTCGCGCAGCTTCTGGTAGGCGAAGAACTGCACCTTGCTGTCGACGCTGAGCTGGATGTCCTTGCCGTCGACCGGCGGCACCTGTTCGCCCACGCCCTCGACCACGCGGCCCAGGCGGTCCTTGATGACGCGGCGCGACCCGGCCTTGCCGGCCAGCTCCTTGTTGAAGGAAAGCTCGATGCCTTCCTGCCCGTTGTCCTCGACGTTGGTGAAGCCCACCACGTGCGCCGCGGCCTCGCCCTCGGGGTACTGGCGCTTGTATTCCTTGCGCTGGTAGATGCCCTTGAGGTTGAGCGCGGCAATCTGCTTGGCAATCGGCTCGTCGACCTGGCGCTTGATCCAGACGAAGGTCTTGTCCTCGTCCTCGAGCTTCTTGTCGAAGTCCTTCTGCGGCATCTCGAGCAGCTTGGCCACCTGCTTGAGCTTGGCGCGCACCTCGGGGTCGTCGCGCTCGATGTCTTCCGGAATGGCCCAGATGCTCGGCGCCACCACGCTGGACGCCAGGATGAGGCCGTTGCGGTCGAGGATGCGCCCGCGGTTGGCCGGCAGCTCGAGCGTGCGCGCAAAGCGCACTTCGCCCTGCCGCTGGAAGAAGCTGTTGTTGAACACCTGCACGTAGGCGGCCCGGCCCGCCAGCACCACGAAGCCGAAGGCGATGCCGGCGACGATGAACTTGCTGCGCCAGACCGGCGTCTTGCTCGCGAGCAAGGGGCTGGTGGTGTAGCGGACGCTGCGGCGGCTCATCGCTGGGTCCTCGCGACGGGTTTGGGCGCCGGCGTTGCGGGCGGCGCGGGCGGCGGTGCCACCACGGCCGGAATCACGGTGCCGTCGGGCCGCACGTACTGCGTGATGGCCGGCGTGGTGGTGCGCATCTGCAGCTGCTCCTTGGCCAGCTTTTCCACGCGCAGCGGCGTGGCCTGCGCGCGCTTTTCCACCTGCAGCCGGTCGTGGTCGAGCTCGAGCCGGCGGGCTTCCTGCTGGGTGCGGTCGAGCTCGGTGTAGAGCTGGCGCGACAGGTACTGCGTGTGCACGAGGTAGAGCGCGGAGGCGACCACCGCGAGCAGCAGGAGCAGGTTCAGGCGCGCCACGTCAGACTTCCTGGGTGCGCTCGGCCACGCGCAGGATCGCGCTGCGCGAGCGCGGGTTGCCGTGCACTTCGGCGTCGGACGGCTTGATGCGCTCGAGCGCGCGCAGCTTCATGGCCTTCGGGGCGGCGAAGGGCGCACGGCGGTCGTACACCTCCTTCGAGTGCCTGGCGATGAACTGCTTCACGATGCGGTCTTCCAGCGAATGGAAGCTGATCACCGCGAGCCGGCCTCCGGGTTGCAGCACGGAAAGGCTCGCCTCTAGCGCCTGTTGCAGCTCTTCAAGCTCGGCGTTGATGAAAATCCGAAAAGCCTGAAATGTGCGCGTTGCAGGGTTCTGGCCCGGCTCGCGGGTTTTGACCGTGCCAGCCACGAGCTCGGCCAGTTCGGAGGTGGTTGAAATTGCGCCCCGTTCTTGTCTGCGAGCAACAATCGCCTTTGCAATCTGAACAGCAAACCGTTCTTCGCCATAGTCACGGATCACCTCTGCAATCTGCTGGAGTTCGGCCGTTGCCAGCCAATCGGCCACGCTCTCGCCGCGCGTGGTGTCCATGCGCATGTCGAGCGGACCGTCGAAACGAAAACTGAAGCCGCGCACCGGGTTGTCGATTTGCGGCGAACTCACGCCCAGGTCCATCAGCACACCCGCCACGCTGGCATCGGGCAATTCGCCCAGCGAACGGAATCCCTGGTGCCGGATGGAAAAACGCGCATCCGAGATGCGCGCTGCTTCGGCCACCGCTTCCGCATCCTTGTCGAATGCGATCAGCCTGCCTTCCGGTGCCAGCCGCGCGAGGATCGCGCGCGCATGCCCTCCGCGCCCGAAGGTCGCATCCACGTAGGTGCCGGTGGCTGCCGTGCTGCCGGAAAGAAGGGCTTCCACCGCTTCGTTCAGCAAGACGGTCGTATGGGTCCATGGAGTGTTCACGTCGGTCCTCAGAACGCGAAGTCCTGAAACACATCCGGCATCTCGCCCTGGGTGGCCTCGGCCTCCTTGGCCTCGTAGGTCGCCTTGTCCCAGAGCTCGAAGTGGTTGCCCATGCCCAGGAGCAGCGTGTCGCGCACGATGCCCGTGGCGGCACGCAGTTCGGGCGACACCAGGATGCGCCCGGTGCCGTCCATCTCCACGTCCATGGCGTTGCCGAGGAAGACGCGCTTCCACCACTGTGCCGACATCGGCAGCGCGGCGATGCGCTCCCTGAATTTCTCCCACTCGGGACGCGGGAACACCATGAGGCAGCCGTGCGGATGCTTGGTGATCGTGAGCTGGCCGCCCGCCGTGGCGCTCAGGACGTCGCGATGCCGGGTCGGCACGGAGAGCCGCCCCTTGGCATCCAGACTGAGCGATGAAGCGCCTTGAAACACGACCAGAACCCCTGTATTGGGAATGCCGCGGCACCTGAAAGAGGCACCACCCGCACTTTTTCCCACTTAACTGCACTTTTTTGCACTGTAGCAGGAAACACTTCAGACGCAACTGGCCGTTGGTGGTATTTTTTGTAATGGAATCAACGACTTAGCGCCGATTTCCAAACCTGGAAATCGGCGAATTTCGTTGAGAATTAAGCACTTAGCTCACGCAATGAATGTGATGCGTGAAGCGCGGCCGCCGTTACAGGGGCCGCAAAGCGGGCTTCAGAGGATGAAGCGCGAAAGATCTTCGTCGTGACTTAGTGCCGCAAGGCGCTCGTCGACATAGGCGGCATCGATGCGGATGGTCTGCCCCTCGATGCGGGTCGCGTCGAAGCTTACCTCATCCAGCAGACGCTCCATCACGGTCGACAAACGGCGTGCGCCGATGTTCTCGGTGCGCTCGTTGACCTCGTACGCGATGGTGGCCAGGCGGTTCACGCCTTCGGGCGTGAATTCGAGCGTGACGCCCTCGGTGGCGAGCAGCGCCTGGTACTGCTTCACGAGCGAAGCGCGGGTCTGCGTGAGGATGCTTTCGAAGTCGGACACCGAGAGCGACTGCAGCTCGACGCGGATCGGAAAGCGCCCCTGCAGCTCGGGGATCAGGTCGCTCGGCTTGCTCAGGTGGAAGGCCCCGCTCGCGATGAAGAGCATGTGGTCGGTGCGCACCACGCCGTACTTGGTGCTCACGGCCGTGCCCTCGACCAGCGGCAGCAGGTCGCGCTGCACGCCCTGGCGCGACACGTCGGAGCCCTGGGCCTCGCTGCGCGTGGCGACCTTGTCGATCTCGTCGATGAAGACGATGCCGTTCTGCTCGGCGTTGGTGATGGCCTGGGTGCGGATCTCGTCCTCGTTGACCAGCTTGGCGGCTTCCTCGTCGATCAGGAGGCGCATCGCCTCGGCGATCTTGAGCTTGCGCGTCTTGCGCTTGCCGCCGCCGAGCTGGCCGAACATGCCGCGCAGCTGCTCGGTCATTTCCTCCATGCCGGCCGGGCCCATGATCTCGAGCGGCGCGCGGGCTTCGGCCAGGTCGAGTTCGATTTCCTTGTCGTCGAGCTGGTGCTCGCGCAGCTTCTTGCGGAAGGCCTGGCGGGTGGGGTTGGGGCCGTCCAGCGCCGGCGTGGCGCCCTCGGCACCGCGCGCAGGCGGCAGCAGCACGTCGAGGATGCGGTCTTCGGCGGCGTCCTCGGCACGCGCGCGCACCTTGGCGCTTTCGGCCTCGCGCGTCTGCTTGACGGCGATCTCGGCCAGGTCGCGAACGATCGAATCGACGTCCTTGCCGACATAGCCCACCTCGGTGAACTTGGTGGCCTCGACCTTGATGAACGGCGCATCCGCCAGGCGCGCGAGGCGGCGCGCGATCTCGGTCTTGCCCACGCCCGTGGGGCCGATCATGAGGATGTTCTTGGGCGTGATCTCGGTGCGCAGCTTTTCCTCGACCTGCTGGCGGCGCCAGCGGTTGCGCAGCGCAATGGCCACGGCGCGCTTGGCGGCGGGCTGGCCGACGATGTGGTTGTCGAGCTCGGAGACGATTTCCTGCGGGGTCATGGACATGGTCAGAGCGCTTCCACCGTGTGGTTCATGTTCGTGTAAATGCAGATTTCACCGGCTATCGCCAGCGATTTGCGCACAATTTGCTCGGCCGTGAGTTCGGTGTTGTCGATCAGCGCCTTGGCGGCCGACTGCGCATAGGCGCCGCCCGAGCCGATGGCGATCACGCCGTCTTCGGGCTCCAGCACGTCGCCGTTGCCGGTGATGATGAGCGAGGTGGTGGCGTCGGCCACAGCCAGCATGGCCTCGAGCTTGCGCAGCACGCGGTCGGTGCGCCAGTCCTTGGTGAGTTCGACGGCCGCGCGCGTGAGGTGCCCCTGGTGCTTTTCGAGCTTGGCCTCGAAGCGCTCGAAGAGCGTGAAGGCGTCGGCCGTGGCGCCGGCAAAGCCCGCGAGCACCTTGCCGTGATAGAGCCGCCGCACCTTGCGCGCGGTGCCCTTGATGACGATGTTGCCGAGAGTGACCTGCCCGTCCCCGCCAATGGCGACTTGGTCGCCCTGGGGGGTCTTGCGGCGCACGCTCACGATGGTGGTGCCGTGAAACTGTTCCATCGAAGCCATCTGGGGATGCCAGAGGGCAATGCAAGCCCGGGGCTGCTACCGAATGTGCGAAGCGCCAAGGCGCCCTAGTTCTTGCGCAGGGCCACCGTCGCATGGTCGGCAATGCCGACCAGGTCGAACAGCACCGCGATCAGGCGGTGGGCGTCCACGAACTGGACGCGCTCGCCCTCGGCGTCGCGCGCCCGCACCCAGCCGAGCAGCGTGCCAGCCGCGGCCAGGTCCATGCGCAGCAGCGCGGCGCACGAGATGACGGGCGCCGTGGTGTTGCGCAGGTCGGTGTCCAGCCGCTGCAGGCTCGAATGCGCCTCGCCGCGCAGATCGCCTGCCAGCGCGGCAAAGCCGGTGTCGGTGGTGGGAAAGCTCTCCGATTCGCCATTGACCGAGAGCAGCGACCACACGGAGTTCGAACGGCTTGCCGCCGGTGCGGCCACCGAGGTGCAGGCGCCCTTGGGGTCCTGCCAGGCCGGCGGCGACACCTCGTAGGTGATGCAGTAGTTGAGCGCCACCAGTTCGAAGTCGTCGGGCATGTTCATCATGCGCAGCGCAGCCAGGTGCAGCTGCCACCAGATGTCCGGCGTGCCGCGCTCGCTGTTGGGCGTGGCCTCGGCCAGCACGGCCAGCAGTTTCGCGGCGCCGATGAAGCGCAGCTGGACCGGCGAATCGGCCCAGTGCGCAAACAGCACGCGCAGCGGCGCGGCGGCATCGGCCTCGATGGCGACCAGCGCGCGCCAGTCGAGCGTCCAGACCGAGCCGGCCTGCGACAGCGCCCGCGTGAGCTGGATCAAGCCGTCGCGCGCCAGGCGTGCCGGGCTGGCCCAGTTGGCGCCGGCCGGCGCCAGTTCTGCGAGTTCGCTGGCGGCCACCGCCTTCACGCTGCGCGCCAGTTCGTCGAACGAGACCCAGTCGGGCCCCATGCGCTTCATGCGCTGGGCATAGCGCATGCGCGCCGCGGCAAACCTGGCGGCATCGCCGGTGGCGCGGTACAGGTCGAACAGCGTGCGCCAGCGCGCGTCGTCGCGCTCGGCGGTGGCGTGGTCGCCCTCGGCCGCCGCGCTTTCGGAGGCGAGGGCCTGGAGAAGAATGGCCTCGGCGCCGGCATCGTCGCCGTGCGCGAAGCGGATCACGGCTTCTTCGAGCGCGCCGTCGCGCGCGAGCCGCGCCGACAGCAGCGAGGTGCCGCTGGCCGCCGGGCCGCCTGCGGCGGGCGCGGCAGGCGCAGCCGCGGCAACCACCGCCGGTGCCGGCACGACGGCAGGCGCCGGCGCGGAGCCGTAGGCCGGTGCGGCAAGCAGGCTGGCCAGCTCGGCCGCGTCCACGGGCGGCGGCAGGGTCTCGGCGCCGGCATCGGGCGGCGCATTGGACAGCACCTCGCCGTTGGGGCCGCGGCCCTTCCACCACTGCTGCGACATCTGCTCCTCGATCTCGTCGATCTTCTTGAGCGTGAGCGCGCGCCCCTCGGACTTTTCCGTGGTGCTGTTCAGGTTGAAGGAAGACGGCGTGACCGTTCCTTCGAAGGCGTGGGCGGCGGCTTCGCGCTGGCGAAGCTTGCGCAGCATGTCGAACTCGCGCCGGCGAACGAAATCGTTGCGCTGGCGCCGCTCGATCATCTCCTTGAGCATTTCGCGGCTGTAGGCCTGCTCGGGCAGCGTGGAATCCGCAGTCGCATTCAGCTCGGACCAATCCTTGAGCGGATTGCGGACGAACTTCGCCACCTTGGAAAAAAGGCGGCCCGACTCTTCCTTTGGCATCGACGAGGTTTCGAGGCGAACAGGTTCTCTTCTTTGGCCGCTCGCTCAGTCCCCGAACATCTTCTGCTTGAGTTCGCGGCGCTGCTGCGCTTCGAGCGAGAGCGTGGCGGTGGGACGCGCCAGCAGGCGGCCGACGCCGATGGGTTCGCCGGTTTCGTCGCAGTAGCCGTAGTCGCCGGCATCGATGCGCTGGATCGACTGCTCGATCTTCTTGAGCAGCTTGCGCTCGCGGTCGCGCGTGCGCAGCTCGAGCGCATGCTCTTCCTCGATGGTGGCGCGGTCGGCCGGATCGGGCACCACCACGGTGTCTTCGCGCAGGTGCTCGGTGGTTTCGCCGGCGTTTTCGAGAATGCCGCGCTTGAGTTCGACCAGCTTCAGGCGGAAGAACGCCATCTGCTTTTCATTCATGTACTCGGAGTCGGGCATGGCGATCACCTCGGCATCGGTCAACTCGGCAGCCGACTTGGCTTTCCAGTTGTTGGCGAGCTTCGGGTCTTTTTTGACCGCGACGGGAGGCGGCGGCACCAGCGCATTGGAAGGCGCCTGCGAGAACGAAGACTTGGCCGCGGTGGAAGCCACCGATTGCGGCATGGAAGGCACGGTCAGCTGCGACAGCCGGGACACGCGGCCACCTCGCGCGGGGGCGGGTGCGGCGGTCTGAGCGGGCATCGAAGGTGTCGCCGTGGCGGAAGAAGAGGCGGCAGCCGTTTTTTTCATTGGGATCGGAGGGGCAGAAGGAACGGCAGCAGTGCGGCCGACGGTTTTGGATGGCGGTTGACCCGCAACTGCAGTTTTGGTTGCACTCTTGTCCGGGGCGGATGCCACCGGCGGCGCAGCAGGCTTTGCAGGCTTGACGGGCTTCTTTGCAACGGTCGCGGCCTTGGCCGATGGCGTTGCTGGCTTCTTTGGAGCGCTTTTTGGTTTCGTGGCCGGGGCCTTTGCAGCGGAAGAACTCTTTTTTGCCGCGGGTACAGCCGGCTTTGCAGCCGCCGCTTTCTTGGCGGCGGGCTTGGTTGCTGGCGTAGCCTTGGCGGCGGGCTTCTTCACGGTGACTGGCTCCTTGAACGAACTGGAACGCGCTTTCACTGGGTGTCTCCTCCCAAGGGAACCACCGCGGGTTTCAGGCCGCGCGGGCTCCACTCGTCGGAGTGCTCGCAGTGACGAACCCCGGGGTTATACCCCCGAAAGCCCGCCAGGAACCTGCGGCGCCCCGCACCGTCAACCACATCCCGCCCCATCGGACGAAGGCGTGGCTGCCGGAACAGGCGCGCGATTGTATAGAGAACTCGAATCGAAGGGTGATGTGCCTGCACCCCCTTGCCTCCGGTAGCATCGCCAGCGCTGCCGGAGGGGGCAGCAAGACCTGCCGGAATCGCCGGGGGAGCGATGCAGGTCGACCTCATTCATACAAAAGAGAAATCAATCTTGAGCAAAAAAGCAGTTCTGGGCGTGCTGGCTGCGGCCATCGCACTTGCCTATGGCGGCGGCACGTGGTTGGCCGGCGCAAAAGTAAAGTCCAGCTACGAAGCCGCGCTGGACGAGGTGCCGAAGCAGACTGCGCTGGTGCGCGTGGTCGAGCGCAGCTACGAACGCGGCTTCTTCGGCGCCGTCAGCACCGTGACGATCGAGCTCGGCTGCGCAGCCGATGCTGCCGCCGCGGTGCAGGTGCCTGCCGCCAAGCCCGGCGAGGAAGAGGATGAGGAAGAAGTGGAGCAAGCCGCCACGCCCTTCAAGGCGGTGCGCATCACCTTCCGCGACACCATCCGCCACGGCCCGCTGGCCGGTGGCACGCTGGCGGCGGCCACCATCGACAGCGAACTGGTGTTCGACGTGAAGGGCCAGGCCAAGGCCGAGCAGATCTTCGGCAAGGCCAAGCCCCTGACGGCGCACACCAAGGTGGCGTTCGACGGCGGCTACACCACCGACCTGGCGGTGGCGCCCGCCAGCCTGGCCGAGGAAGGCAAGGCCCGCTTCGCCTGGCAGGGCGCGCAGGTCCGCGCCGAGATGAACGGCGCCCGCACCCACGTGCGCTACGAACTGGCGATGCCGGGGCTGGATGTCAGCGATGCGCGCACCGGCGCCACGCTCAAGATGGGCAAGCTGGCCGGCAAGGCCGACATGGACAAGAGCGAGGGCTGGGTCCTGGCCACGGGCAAGACCGAGGCCCGGCTCGACAGCCTCGAATTTGCGGCTCCCAAGGGTCTGGGCGGCGCCGCCGGCGGCGAAGGCAAGGCCCTGCCGGCGGTGCTGCTGCAGAACATCGACATGCTCGCCGAAGCCAGCATCGCGGACGGGCTCTACGCATCGACCGGCACGGTCAAGGGCACCGGCAAGATCGGCGACACCAAGATCGACAAGTTCGAGATGAGCAGCGGCGGACGCCGCATCCACGCCGCCGGCTACAAGAAGCTGGCCGATGCCTGGATGCAGTCGAGCGCCGCGAACGGCTGCGGCAAGGGCGGCAACAAGGCCTCGCAGGCGGCCATGAAGGTGCTGTTCGACCAGTTGGCGCCCGACCTCAAGGCCATGGCCAAGTACAGCCCCGAATTCGGGCTCGACAGGATGCTGGTCGAAATCGGCGGCAAGCGCGGCGAGCTCAGCTACACGGCCGGCATGGCCGGCGTCACCGACGAAGACCTGCAGGCGCCCGGCATGGCGCTGCTCATGAAGCGCGGCGTGCTCAAGGCCAGCGCGCGGCTGCCGATGCAGTGGCTGGAGCAGATGGCCGCCGCCGGCGCCGGCAGCGGCCAGACGCCGCCGCCCGAGATGATGGCGGGGCTGGTCGAGCAAGGCGAGGAAAAGGGCTTCGTCAAGCGCGACGGCGGTGACGTGACCGCGCAGATCGAATATGCCGAAGGCAGCCTGAAGCTCAACGGCAAGCCGCTGGGCGCGCCGGGCCGGTAATTCCTCCCTCCCCTTCGGGGGAGGGCCGGGGTGGGGGCACGGCAGCCCAAAAAAAGCACGGCGCCTGATCGGTGGCCTGCCCCCATCCCCGCCTTCCCCCGGCGGGGGAAGGAGCAAGTCAGGGCCTCAGACCAGGCACTGCTCGAGCCCCTGCTCGAGAATTTCGCGCGGCAGCTCGATGCCGATGAACACCATGCGGCTCTGGCGGGCTTCGTCCTTGCCCCATTCCGGGCCCAGGTCGCTGCCCATCAGCTGGTGCACGCCCTGGAAGATCACCTTGCGCTCGGTGCCCTTCATGTTCAGCACGCCCTTGTAGCGCAGCATGCGCGGGCCGTAGATGTTGACGATGGCGCCCAGGAAGTCTTCCAGCTTGGCCGGGTCGAAGGGCCGGTCGGCCTTGTAGACGAAGCTCTTGACGTCGTCATCGGTGTGGTGGTGGTGGCCGTGGCCCTCGTGCTTGTGCGAGGGGTGGTCGCAATGCTCGCCATGCGCGTGGTCGTGGTCGTGATGGTCTTCTTCTTCCTTGAGGAAGTCGGGGTCGATGTCGAGCTTGGCGTTCAGGTTGAAGCCGCGCAGGTCGAAGATGTCCTTGAGCGGCACGTCGCCGAAATGCGCCTTCTGCTGCGGCGCGCGCGGGTTCATGTGCTTGAGGCGGTGGATGAGCGCCTCGGTTTCCTCGGCCGACACCAGTTCGCTCTTGCTGATGAAGATCTGGTCGGCAAAACCCACCTGGCGGCGCGCCTCCTGGCGGTCGTTGAGCTGCTGCGGCGCATGCTTGGCGTCGACCAGCGTCAGGATGGAGTCGAGCAGGTAGCTCTCGGCGATCTCGTCGTCCATGAAGAAGGTCTGCGCCACCGGGCCGGGGTCGGCCAGGCCGGTGGTCTCGATCACCACGCGGTCGAAGTCGAGCAGGCCCTGGCGCTTCTTGGCGGCCAAGAGCTGCAGCGCCTCGCGCAGGTCTTCGCGGATGGTGCAGCAGACGCAGCCGTTGCTCATCTGCACGATCTGCTCCTTCGATTCGGTCACGAGGATGTCGCTGTCGATGTTCTCTTCGCCGAACTCGTTTTCGATCACCGCGATCTTCTGGCCATGGGCCTCGGTCAGGATGCGCTTGAGCAGCGTGGTCTTGCCCGAGCCCAGGAAGCCGGTGAGGATGGTGGCGGGAATGAGGGCCATGGTGTGCTCCGGAAGCGGAAAACAGGAAGAAAAAGGGGATGGGCCGGCAGTTTAGCCAATGCCACTCAGTTGCGTTGGCGCGGGGTCAAGCGGGTTTTCTCACCACCACCAGGCCCTTGAGGTACTCGCCTTCGGGAAACTCGATGGTCATCGGATGGTCGGGCGCGGCGCCCAGCCGTTCGCTGATGTAGCCGTCCACTTGCGCATCGATGCCGGCCGAAGCCACGATCTTGTGGAAAAGATCGGCGCTGATGCCGCCCGAGCACGAAAAGGTCAGCAGCACGCCGCCGGGCTCCAGCAGCTTGAGCGCGAGGCGGTTGATGTCCTTGTAGGCGCGCGCGGCGCGCTCGGCATGGGCGGCCGTGGGCGCGAACTTGGGCGGATCGAGCACGATGGCGTCGAATGTTCGGCCCTGCTCGATGAATTCGCGCAGCACGGTGTTGACGTTGGCGTCCAGGAATTCCGTCTTCAGGCCCGAACCCTCGGCGCCGAAGCCATTCAGCGCCAGGTGCGCGCGCGCCCGCTCGAGCGCCGGCTGCGACGAATCGACCGACACCAGCTCGGCGCCCTCCACTGCGCCGGCCGCCCGCAGGCCTGCGAGCGCGGCCACCGTGAAGCCGCCGGTGTAGCAAAAGCAGTTGAGCACGCGCCGGAAGCGCCGATGCTGCGCGAGCTCGGCAAAGCGCTGGCGGCTGTCGCGCTGGTCGAGGTAGAAGCCGGTCTTGTGGCCGGTGGCGATGTCGAGCGAAAGCTGCCAGCCGTGCTCGCGGATCGTGATCTCGGTGGCGCCCTCCCCGCGCAGCCAGCCCGTGACCGGCTTGAGGCCCTCGCGTTCGCGGCCGCTGGCGTCGGAGCGCTCGTAGAGCTTGTGCAGGCCGGTTGCCGCAAGCAGCGCATCGGCAATCGCGGCCTTCCAGCGCTCGACGCCGGCCGACAGGAACTGCGCGACCAGCGTGTCGCCGTAGCGGTCGACGATCAGGCCCGGCAGCCCATCGGCCTCGCCGTGGACCAGCCGGACACCGTCGCTCTGCAGGTCGAAAAGCGTCCTGGCCGCCACCGCGCGGGCGCACACCGAGGCCAGGAAGGCGGCATCGATGCGCTGCGTTTCGACAAAGCTCCAGGCCCGCGCGCGGATCTTGGACACCGGGCTGAAGGCGGCCCAGGCCAGGAAGGCGCCGTCATGGGATTCGACGCGCACCGTCTCGCCCGAATCGGCACCGCCGCGTGCGATGGCGGATTCGAAGATCCAGGGATGGCGGCGCTGCAGCGAGCGCTCCTTGCCGGGCTTGAGGCGGAGGGTTTTCATTTATTTGGTTGGCTTGTTGTCGTCGTTCTTCGGCTTGGCGCGTGTGCCCTCGGGCCGCGGCTGCGCGCGCGTGCCCTCGGGGCGCGCCTGCGCGCGCGGATGTGCCGCGTCATACACCTTGGCCAGGTGCTGGAAGTCCAGCCGCGTATAGACCTGCGTGGTGGCGATGTTGGCGTGGCCCAGCAGTTCCTGCACCGCGCGCAGGTCGCTGCTCGACTGCAGCACATGGCTTGCGAACGAATGCCGCAGCATGTGCGGATGCACGGGCGCCGCAAGGCCGGCCTTGAGGCTGCGCTCGCGCAGCAGCTTCCACACCGCCTGCGAGGACATGCGCACGCCCTTGGCGCTGATGAAGAGCGCCGCCGCGCCCGCCGGGTCGCGCAGCGCGGCCGTCGACAGCGCCGCACAATCGCCGCGCACCGCGAACCAGTCGCGCAGCGCCTCGGCCGCCTTGCTGCCGATCGGCACGATGCGCCGCTTGCTGCCCTTGCCGAGCACGTTGGCTTCCAGCGCGTCGAGGTCGACCCAGCCGCGGGCGGTGCTGCTGGCGCGCGCATCGAGGCCGGTGAGCTCGCTCACGCGCAAGCCGCAGCCGTAGAGCACCTCGACGATGGCGCCGTCGCGCGCCTCGGTCCAGGGGTCGGCCTCGGGGTCGTAGAGTTCGGCGAGCCGCACCGCGTCGTCGACCGCCAGCGCCTTGGGCAGCGGCCGCGCGGCCTTGGGCGCATGCACGTCCTTCACGGGGTTGAAGCCCACCAGCCCCTCGTTGCCGAGCCAGCGGTAGAAGCTGCGCCAGCACGAGAGCACCAGCGCAATGCCGCGCGGCTCGCGTCCCGCGCCGTGCAGCTGCGCCATCCAGCGCCGGATGTGCGCGGTCTGCACGCGGTCGAGCGGGAGCCCGGCCTCGGCGGCGTTGGCCGCGAGCGCCTGCAGGTGGATGGCGTAGAGCTCGACCGTGCGCGCCGCCAGC
Organism: Variovorax sp. V116; assembly: GCF_041154435.1. Classification (NCBI taxonomy): domain Bacteria; kingdom Pseudomonadati; phylum Pseudomonadota; class Betaproteobacteria; order Burkholderiales; family Comamonadaceae; genus Variovorax; species Variovorax sp. V116. The sequence goes on along the minus strand of NZ_AP028661.1, from coordinate 1,013,535 downwards.
CGGCGCTCGACGCGCACATGCTCCAGGTACTTGTCGACCCAGCCGGTCCCCGCCGTCTCAGTGGAGGTAGCCATTGAACGCATTGTTCACGACAGCCAGAGGCTCGCGCAACGCACCCTTGAAAACCATGCCCCAGCGGCGCCAGCAGCGCGTGCTCGCTGCCGCGTACTGCACGTCGAAGTCCTTGTCGAAACCGCTGGCCCGCGCGAGGCGCTCCACGCGCCACAGGTGGTAGGGCTCCGACACCACGATCACGCCATGGATGCCGGCCGCCTTCAGCAGCGGACGCGACATCGCAAGATTCAGGCGCGTCGAGGTCGATGCCGGCTCCAGCAGCAGCGGCCCGGCGTAGCCCTGGGCGCGCGCATGCCGCTGCATCACCTCGGCCTCGATGCGGCCGTCTTCCTTGTCGACGCCGCCCGACAGCACGAGCTGCTTCGCGAGGCCCGCATCGGCCAGCGCGATGGCGGCATCGACCCGGCCCGTCAGGCAGGGATTGGGCTTGCCATCGAGGAAGGCGCGGTTGCCCAGGACCAGCGCGGCGTCGGCCGGCCGCCCGGGCGGGTTGGCCAGCGCCTCGGCCGCGCGCCGCCAGATGACGAGGGCAATGACAAGGTAGGCCAGCAGTCCGGCCAGCAGCACCGTCCACAGCACGGGCCGCACGGCGGCCCGCCAGGACCGGCGCTGCCCGCTCAAGGCCGCAGCCGCGACAGCGCGCCCGACGCCAGGTCGGCGATGCGTTCGAGAAAGTCGGTGCCCATTTCGGCGTTGAAGCGCTGCGCGTCCGGCGAGGCCAGCACCAGCAGGCCAAAGGCGGGCGACTCGGCATCGGGCCGCAGCGGGATCAGCGCGATCGACATCGCGCCGGCCGGCTCGGGCAGCCAGTTGGCCGCCTCGAAGCCCGAGTTGAGCCCGCAGTAGGGCGAGGTCAGCGAGGTGGCCAGCGCCTTCACGTCGTCGCTCACCCACTGCGCATAGGCCTCGTTGAGGTAGTCGGCGCTGCAGTCCCACACCTTGATGGCGGTCTGCGGCACCAGGAACAGCGACTGCAGGTCGACCGCGATGCGGTAGGGCAGGCTGCGCGGGTCGCGCGTGGTGAGCAAGCCGCTGGTCCAGCGCTGCAGCCGGTCGGCGATGACCACGTTCTCGGTGCCGTGGCGCACCATGTCCATCAGGCGATGCTCCAGCGCCTTGATCTTCTCGCGCAGCATCTCGGCCTGGCGCTCTTGCAGGCTCACGGCGCGGTTGCCGTGCGGGCTGGTGAGCTGCACCTGCGCCAGCAGCTGTGCGTGCCGCTCGAAGAAGTCGGGCGTGTTCGCCAGGTAGTTGGCGATGTCGTCTTCGGTGATCGGGTTCATGGCGTCGTCTTTGTTGTTTCTGAAGTTAGTCATGGCAGCTCGGGCACCTCGATGTCTCCCTCGAAAACCGTGGTGGCCGGGCCGGTCATGAGCACCGGATGGCCCTCGCCTTCCCAGCCGATCGTGAGCACGCCGCCATGCGTCTGCACGTCGACCCGGCGCTCCAGCAGGCCGAGCCGGATGCCCGCCACCACCGCCGCGCAGGCGCCGGTGCCGCAGGCCAGCGTTTCGCCGGCGCCGCGCTCGAACACGCGCAGCTTGATGTGCGAGCGGTCGACCACCTGCATGAAGCCGGCGTTCACGCGCTGCGCAAAGCGCGGGTGGTGCTCGATCAGCGGGCCCTGCCGGGCCACGGGCGCGGTGTCGACGTTGTCGACCACCTGCACCGCGTGCGGATTGCCCATCGACAGCACCGCGACCGACACGATGGCCGAGTCGGCATGCGTGCCGAGGGCCAGGTGCCAGGTGTGCCACGACCCCGTGGGCTGCGGATCGAGGCCGGCGGTGTCGAAGGGCACGCGTGCGGGCTCGAAGATGGGCGGCCCCATGTCGACCGTGACGCGGCCGTCTGCGCCCATGCGCGGCTCGATGATGCCGGCCAGCGTTTCGACGCGCACCGTGTCCTTGTCGGTCAGGTGGTGCTCGCGCACGAAGCGCATGAAGCAGCGCGCGCCGTTGCCGCACTGCTCCACCTCGCCGCCGTCGGCGTTGTGGATCACGTACTGGAAATCGACCCCCTCGGCCGCGCCCTTGGAGGGCGGGCGCACCGTGAGGATCTGGTCGGCGCCGACGCCGAAATGGCGGTCGGCCAGGAAGCGGTACTGCGCGGCCGTGAGGCCCAGCGTGCCGCGCGTCTCGTCCAGCACGACGAAATCGTTGCCGGCACCCTGCATCTTGGTAAAGCGGATTCGCATCGGGCGATTATCCGCCCGTGGCTTGGCGGCGCCTGTCGAGCGCCCGGTCCAGAAAGGCCAGGCGGTCCTGGCCCCAGAAGCGCTCGCCGTCGAGCACGAAGGTCGGCGCACCGAACACGCCGGCCTGGATGGCGTCGGCGCTGTTGGCGCGGTAGATCGCCAAGGTCTCGGCGGCCTGCTCCAGCGCCTGCAGCGCCGCGCCGTCGTAGCCGTTTTCCTCGGCCACCGAGATGCGCACCGCGGCTTCGGAGGTGTCGCGTTCCTCGGCCCACAGCGCGCGCAGCAGCGCATGCGAGAGCGGCTGGGCATCGAGCCCCTGCAATTGCGCGGCAATCACCATCCAGCCCGGGTACTTGTTCCAGTTCGGATCGACCGGCGCACCCTTGGGGTAGTAGGCGGGCTCCAGGTTGAGCGGCATGCCGAGGTAGTCGCGCCAGCGCGCCAGTTCGAGCGCGTGGTAGCTGCGGCGCGGCTCGGGCCGCGTCTTCAGCGGAATGCCGCCGGTCTGCGGCACCACGGCCTGGAAGTCGTAGGGCTTGAGCGTGAGCCGCACATGGTGGCGCCGCACGATGTCCTGCAGCTGCGGCCCGCCCAGGTAGGCCCAGGGCGAGGAAAGGCTGTAGTAGCAGTCGAGCGCGATGGCGGGGGTGGTCGGCTTGATCGTCATCCCGGAATTATTGACGTTCAGCCGCAGCGCGCGGCGGTGATGCGGCCCTGCGGATCGACGTCGACATTGAGCCGCGCCGGATCGGCCGGCACCGGCAGCGGCGCGCCGACGGCCGAGGTGCGCGCCGATTTGGAACCGGTGCGCGTGCGCATCTGCTCCAGCAACAGCGGATCGAGCACCTGGCCGAGCGCGTAGCGCGCCTGCGCGGCCTGGCAGGTTTCTTCGCTGGGCACGGTCACGAAGGTGGGCGGCGGCGGCGCCTCGGAGGTGAGCGGGCGGAATTCGGGCTGTGTCTGGCAGCCCGCGATAAACATCGACGCGGCGCAAACGGCGGCCGCCAGGATGCCGCGGGTACGAGGGAAAAAAATGAAACCGGATGGAGGGAGGATGGGCATGGTGTGGTGTCTTCCTTCTTTCAATGGATCGTAGCGTCGCCAGTGGTCAAATCCACCGGCCATGATCAATCTGAACCGTTTCGATCTCACTTCCCTGCGGCTTTTTGTCGCGGTCGTCGATGGTGGAAGCCTGACGGCGGGCGCAGATCGATTCGGCGTCTCGCTTCCGGCGGCCAGCAAGCGCATCACCGATCTCGAGCAGCACTGCGGCATGGCGCTGCTCCAGCGCGGCCAACGCGGCGTGACCGCCACGCCGGAAGGACAGACCCTGCACCGGCACGCGATCGAGGTGATCGCGTGCCGGTGCAGGCGGTCGACGATCTTCAATCAGGTGCCACCGGCCACCTGCGGCTGTGCGCCAACCCCTCCGCTTTCGGCGGCTTCCTGCCCAGCGTGCTGGCCGCGTACGCCCGCCGCTATCCGCAGGTAGTGATCGACATGGAAGATGCCCTGAGCGAAGACGGCATCCGCGCCGTGCAGAAAGGCACGGCGGAACTGGCCGTCATCGGCGACAACGTGCCGCACGAAGGCCTGGAGACTCTCGTCTGCAATGTCGACCAGCTGGTGCTGCTGGTGCCGGCGGGGCATGCGCTGGACGGCCGGCAGAACGCCTGCCTCGCAGACGTGCTCGACCACGACCTGGTCACGCTGGCACGCAGCGCATCGCTCACACGCAAGGTGATGGCGGCGGCCGACGCGGCCAAGCGCACGCCACGCATCCGGGTGCAGGTGCGCAGCTTCGATTCGATGTGCCGCATGGTCTCGTTCGGGCTCGGCCTGGCGATCCTGCCGCGCGCGGCGGCGGCGCTCTATGCCCAGGCCCTCGGCCTGGTGCAGGTCGGCCTTGAAGGCATCGAGATGGAACGCGTGCTGCTGCTGGCCATGCGCAGCCGCGCGGAACTCTCGACGCCGGCGGCTGCCCTGGTGGACATGATCGAAATGGCGGTGCCCTTCAGCGAAGCACGGCACTCTCCGAGGCCTGGCGAATGAGACGGTCGCGGTCCGCGGGCAGAAGAAAGCCCTCGGCGGAGGCCTTTGCGGCGGCGGCCCGCACTGCAGCCACGTAGCCCTCGTGGCTGCCGTAGCGCTCCTCGAGCGACAGGCGCGGGTCGCCGCTCGCGGTCCGCTCGGCGCGCGTGCGGGCGAACGGCACATAGCCGCCCACGTAGTTGCACACCTGGCCGCGGTGGAAGCCCTCGGCAGTGATGTTGAACCCCAGGTAGGTACCCAGCGGCGCCATCACCAGCACCGTGGGAACGCCGTCGATCTCGTTGCCGTCGGCATCGACCTTCGGCACCTTCATCGGGATCACTTTCCTGATGATCGGCGGCACGTTGGTGGGCACGCCGGACGCTTCCGAATGACTGAATTGCGGCCCCCAGTCGTAGTCGAACACCGGAAACGCAAAGTTCTGCGGCAGGAAGATCGAATCCGGAATGCCGGGCACGCCGACCGGAAAGCCCATTGCCTTCATGTTGGCGTCGACCAGCGTCTTGCCCGCGAGCGTGGGCCACCGGCTGGGCGGCGGCGGCGTGCCGTTCAGCACCCAGTCGCGCATGGCCAGGCGCAGCACGTTGGTGATCTCCGTGTGCGGCACCGGGTTGGCCGCCAGCGCGCCGCGGCCGAAGCTGTTGCCGGGACAGGCGGGGCCGGCGGCAGCCGCGGGCATGTGCGTGAAGCCGCCCGTGCCGCCACCGTGATGGCTGCTCGGCACGTAGTAGCGCCGCACGTTGCGCGGCAGCGGAATGTCCGCGTCGCCGGCCGTGCCGATCCACTCGGGCGTGAGTTTCAGCGCGTACACCTCGGCCGATCCGAAATGCTCGATCACCTTCGGGCAGGTGTCGTTGGCATCGCAGCGCGAGAAGATGCTGCCGGTCGGCTGATTGCGCACCGGGTCCGGCCAGTCCACCCACCACTGCGGACCTTCGCTGCCCTGCTGGTAGAGCTCCAGCACGCCATCCGGCTGGGCCCAGCGCGAGTTGGCGGCCACGCGGCGGCCCGCGATGATCGGCCAGGCCCCGTCGTAGACCTTGCGATTGCGCTCGTCCTGGTTCAGGCCCATGAAGATGAACTGCCGCACCATGTTCCCGGACTGCGACACGCCCCGCACGGCCGTGCCCTTGATGGAGCCGGCCACCGGATTGCGCGTGCCGAGGTCGTCGGCCGCCTCGTGGCGGAAGAAGCTGCCGACGTCGCGGAACGCCGCCATGCCCACGCCCAACACATAGGCGTTGTGCGCCGGGTACACCACCTGGTAGAGCAGCTTGGGGTCGAAGCCGTTGCGCAGGCAGATGTGCACCGGCAGGTTGCCGGGCGCATGGGCGGGGTCGTTGTCGATCGGCGTGCCGGGAAACGGATTGCCCGCATCGCACTTGGCAAAGGCCCAGTCGCCCGCCGCGATGGCGGGCCCTTCGGTGACAACGCCATCGACCGTTTCCTTGGTGTGCGTCTTCAGCGTTGCCTTGGCCGTGTCCAGCGTGGCCGGAAGGTAGGGCACGGGGTTGGTCTGCACGATCAGCGGCTGGGAGCCCGCGCCGCCCTGGTTGATGATCCGCGCGAACACCTGGCCCGTGACGGCCAGCCCATCGACCTTGGCGATGGGCACGGCCACCCAGTGATTCGTGCCCTCGGCCTGGTTGGCGGGAACGCCCGTGTTGCCAGCGTTGTCCGCCTGCCAGCCGCTGCGCAGGCCGACGTCGCCCAGCTCGCGTTCCTCGACGGCGAGCGTGCCGGCACCGCCGCGGTTGGGCACGTCATGCCAGAGGAAGCCGCTCGCGCGGTTCATGTCGACCGGCTTCGCCAGGTTGAACGTGGTTTCGTAGCGCACCTTGCCGTCGGCGTCTGCGCCCAGCTTGATGTCGGTGATGACGCTGTTGTGCGGATCATCCGGGTCGAGCTCGCCGAAGGCGCGGCCGCGAATCTGCTCATATGGAATCGACTGGCCCGCGAGCGGCGCGACGCTGTCGATCACGATGCGGGTGACGCGTGCCTCGGCCGGCGCGGCAACAATGACGATTGCCGCCGTGGCCATCGCCGCCGCGAGCCAGTGCAGGCGCGGCTGGCGCCCTATTGGGCTTCTGGGATGCATGTTGTCTCCTGTCTTTTTTGTGCGGATCCGACGGCGCCGGCGCTCTGCATCCTCACGATTCGAGGGCATGACGGCAATTCGCGTCTGGTTTAGCCGGTCTTAACCGATGGTTAAGGAGGCTTCCTGCGGGACTGTTCTGCCCAAAAAAGAACCCGCCGAAGCGGGTTGAGGGGTAGCCAAAAAAACCTTCATTGAAGGGTTCAGGGAGAACAGAGTCAAGACTCTTCGAATGGATGGCTACCGGGGCGGAATCTAGCAGAGCGGCTGTCCACCGAGTGCCGATACGCGACTCGCGCCACACGGCGCCGTGCATTCGTTCACGCTTTGGGCGGATGCGTTTGCGATGACTACTTTGGGCAGCTTCCTGGCCTGCAACAGCGGCTTACATAATCTCCCGACAAAACGGCCCCCCAGCTTCTGAGGGCGGCCAGGGAGCTTTCATGTCAATGTTCGATCGTGCGAGCTCGCTCGCCCGCGCCCGTAGGTCGCCCGCGTCCATGAGAAGGCGCGTGATCCTGCCCATCATCAAGCGCAGTTCCTTCGGCGGCACGTACTGGCAGCAGACGGGCGATCCCAAGGACGACAAGTGATGGACCAGCCAGTCGATGGAACACCGTTCGCGTTGGCGGTGAGGCAGTTGGGACGAAGGCCGGATCAAGCCGGCGCATCCGCGTCGCGGCGGCTCACCGTCTGGTGCCGAACGGGCTGCGGAGAGGCCGCGGAATGCGGCCCGCTCGGTTGGTGGCCATGCTGCAGCCAGCAGTGCTGGGCGGCGTGGAAGGAATCCGGGGAGAACGCAGCGGCTCGCCCGAGCGGCACCCCAAGATGACGCGCGTCGCTCGCGCCCCAGCCTACCGCATCAGAGTTCGTCGCAATGGCAGCTGACAGGCTCACCATCAAGCCATAGCCGCGAGCTCAGGGATCGTTGGCTTCCGATGCGGCAGCACCCGCTTCGGCGGCGCTCGCAACCGCGTCGCAGGCGGCCCTCAATGCGGCCGCAACCTCTTGCGGCCCGCGGCGCAGTTCGGTGATGTCGCGCTCTCCAACGCAGTAGCCGTCGAGACGCACGTAGATGCGCTTGAAGTCGCCGCCGAGTGCGCGCGCCACGTCGAGCAGGCAGTCGGCGAGTGTGACGAAACCGCCGTTGCTGTACGAGCTGGGCGGGATCACGCCCTTCGAACGCGGCGCGCGAACGGAATAGGCGTACGACGCAGCCTCTTTCCGCAGCTCCACCACGGGCTGCAGGCCGCATTGAACGTCCCTTGCGCTTCTCATATGGCCGGAGTGTAAGTGCCCCCTAGGCCGGCAACCACGTGCATGCGAGCGCAGTGGGGGCTCTCACATCCTGCCCGCAAGCCACTGATGGACGGGGTGCGCCGGAGCCAGCATCAGCTTGAAGGCAATGGCGCAGCAAACCACCATGAGCAGCGGCCGGATGAGCCTGGCGCCGGCACGGATCGCCAACCTGGACCCCACCAGCGCACCGATGAACGCCCCCAGGCCCATCACCACGCCGATGCGCCAGTGCACAAGCCCGTGAAAGAGGTAGATGGAAAGCGACCCCAGGATCGACGCGAGGTTGAGCAGCTTGGTGTGCGCGGTGGCCCGTACCACGCCCCAGCCCAGCAGCAGGACGAACGCGATCATGAAGAAGGAGCCGGTGCCCGGACCGAAGGCCCCGTCGTAGAACCCGATCACGACCGCGGCGGTGGCACAGAAGGCAGCCATCGAAATTCTCTGCCCGGCGTCCTCGTCGGTCATCGTGGGCGACAGGGCGAAGTACAGCGCCATGGCGATCAGTAGAAAGGGTAGTCCGGTCTTCACCACCTGCTGCGGAACCGAACTGACCGCCAGCGCGCCAAGGACCGAACCCACGCAAGCCAGGAGGGCCGCGGGCCAGATCCGCCGCCACTCGATCAGGCCTGCGCGCCCGAAGCTCGTGGTCGCGGAGACCGCCCCCAGGGTCGCTTGCAGCTTGCTCGTTGCGATGGCCGAGACCGGGTCGAGCCCCGCGATCACCAGCGCGGGCACGGTCACCAATCCGCCGCCACCTGCGATGGCGTCGAAGGCCCCCGCAATGAAAGCGACCCCGGCAAGGATGCACAGGATGGAAAGCGAATGGTCGCCTGCCAGGAAGCCGATCATGTCCATGAGGCAGGGACCGGATGGGCGGACTCCATCGCCCGGATCAGCCACGCGCTTTCTTCTCCACGCGGCTCGCGCTGGACACTCATCGATCGGCTCCCTGTTGACTCAGAAGCCCGGGGCCATTGCGATCGAATGCCGGGCGGAGGCCCAGTATCTTGTGCCGCGCTCCTGCGTCCAAGCTCGAAGTCTCGCCCACTGGGAATGGACGCTTCTTTCTTCTGTCTCTTCAGGATTGGGACAGATACGACTTTTTCGTTTTCCATCTACCCCGAAGAGCACCGCACCCACGGCTTCCCGTGGCATCCTGAAAAGCCCGCATCGGACCGGCGCGTTTTTTCTTGGCGCGACGCCCCTGATGCGTCTCTTCAAGCCACCAGCTTCGAGGAAAACTCCGATGCAGCTTGGGCAAAGGACGCGTGCGTTCGTATGGGTCGGAAGCTGGGCGCTCGCGCTCGGAATGTGGAGTTGCGGCGGAGGAGGTGGAGGCGGCGGTGGCGGCGCCTTCGTGCCGGTCGCGCCGGTGGCCACTGCCACGCCGCCGGCCGATCCGCCGGCCACGCCGCCTGCCACCGATGCGCCGGCCGCGCCACCCGAGCCTGCGCCAGCACCGGTGCCCGAGCCCAACGCGACGCCTGCCGAATCGCCGCCCGCCGCCAGCCGCGTCGTTTCCGACACCATCAGCTCGGCCAAGACAGGCGCAAGCTACGCGCTCGAGATCTACCTGCCGGCCTCCTACGATGGCAGCTCGGCGGCTTATCCGGTCATCTACGCAATGGACGCGGACGGGGTCTTCAATCCGCCCGACACGCGGTTTTCGGACCTCAGGAACATCCTCGAGCAGCGCCGCACCGAAGCGATCCTGGTCGGCATCGGCGGCACGGCCCGCCGCGAGCAGGACTACACGATGCCGGGCGCCGTGGCCTACCACGACTTCCTCGCGCTCGAACTGGTGCCGTTCATCGAAGCGAAGTACCGCGCCGATCCAAAGCAGCGCATGCTGACCGGGCTTTCGCTGAGCGGGAGCATGGCCGGCATTGCGCTGTTCCTCGAAGGCGCGGCGGGCAGCCTGGTGTTCTCGGACTTCCTGGCGTTCGAGGCCGCGTTCGACTTCCAGACAGCCGAGTACGAAGACCTCGAGCAGCGAATGCACGATGCGCTGGGCGACCGGCCGCTGCCCGCAACGCTGGTTCTCACGCGCTGCGACAACCGGGACGAGTGCAACTTCGAACCGGTGGGCCGAATGCATGCGCGGCTCGTGGCGCGCGGCTACCCGGGCCTGTCGATCACCGAGACCACCTACTCGACGACGCACACCCAGACCGACATCCCGTCGTTCGCCGACGCGATCGCCAGGCTGCTGCCCTAGCGGCAAGCAGCCCCTTGCCAGCTCAGAAGCGGTCCTGCAGCCCCATGGCCGGATCGCTCACCGAATGCCGGCCGGTCTCGATGCGGCCGGCCAGGCGCCGGTAGAAGGAAGGATCGGCATCGCAGGTCACGACGAAGTCGTACCACTGGCCGCTCGCGTCCAGGCTCCAGCGCATGCCGGTCTCGCCGCCGCCCTTGACGCGGATGCTCCACGAGCCGTCGGGGTTGTGGCCGTAGGTGCCGTTGTCGCCATTGCCGTGCCCATCGTTGCCATGGCCGTTGTTGCCGTTGCGGTCCCTGCCGCCGGCCTGGTAGGCGTCGGGGCGCGGGTAGGCCTTGTTGGGCTGCACGGTGAAGCGGCAATCGCGCCGGCCGTCGTTGCGCAACTGCAGGTAGAGGTCGCCGCGGCGCGCGTCGTAGCCCACGCGGATCTCGGGCGCGGGCGCGCTGCCGGCGCGCAGCCGGTTCAGGTCGCCCTTGAACTGGCGGTGAAAGCCGTTGGGGCCGAGCACCCACAGGTCGTACAGGCCCGCGTCGTCGGCCATGGCGTTCCAGTGGCCGTCGAGCTGCTTGCCGGGCTCGACCACGTAGCGGCGCGGCAGGCGGTCGGACAGGTGCAGCTTGTCGTAGACGTGGAACACGGCGGCGGCGCGGCCGCTGTTGGCGAACAGCAGCTGGACGCGGCCGTTGAGGGCGTCGCTGCGCGCGCTGGTGTGCAGCTCGTAGGGTAGCGCGCGCGAAGGGCGCACGCCGGTGGCCTGCACCGGCAGCTCGGCGTCGGCCGCCGGCACGATCTTGGGCAGCGCCTCTTGCGCGGCGGTCAGCGCATCGGCTTCGGCCTTGGTCTTGCGGCCGGGCAGCACGGGCAGCGGCTCGTCGTTGGGGCGCTCGAAGTTGAAGGCACTCGTGAGGTCGCTGCAGACGGCACGGCGGTACTTGCTGATCTGCGGCTCGGCCACGCCGAAGCACTTCTCCAGGAACATGAGCGTGGAGGTGTGGTCGCAGACCTGCGAGTTGACCCAGCCGCCGCGGCTCCAGGGCGAGACCACCCACATCGGCACGCGCGGGCCGGGGCCGTAGGGGCGGCCGTCCATGGCGGGCTGCTTGGGCGTGGCCGGCGTGTAGTTGTGGTACTCGACGGCCGTGTCGGCCTCGGCCAGCGTGGTGGCGCCGGCCAGCGAACCGTCGGGGTTGCGCGACGGCACCGCGGGCGACGGCAGGTGGTCGAAGAATCCGTCGTTCTCGTCGAAGTTGATGAGCAGCACGGTCTTGCTCCAGACCTCGGGGTTGGAGGTCAGCGCGTCCAGCACTTCCTGCACGTACCAGCCGCCCTTGGCCGGGCTCGAGGGACCGGGGTGCTCGCTGTAGGCCGACGGCGAGATGATCCACGACACCGCGGGCAGGGTGCCGTTGCGGATGTCCTCGCGGAAGGTTTCGAGAAAGCCCTGCGGCATGGTGTTGCCGAAGCCCTTGGCCAGCGGGCTGAGCGCATCGTCGATGGCCGGGTCGTAGAACGGGCCGGCGGCGGTCACCGGCTGCGTGATGTCGGTCGCGGGAACGTACACGGGCCGGCGCGCCGCCGGCATCTGCTCGATGGCGGTGCGCCAGTGGCGAAAGCTCATCATCTCGTTGCAGCCGAAGTTGTCGATCAGGCTCTGGTAGACCTTCCACTTCACGCCGGCCTTCTCGAGCCGGTCGGCATAGGTGGTCCAGGTCCAGCCTTCGGTGGAAGCGCCGATGTCGTTGCCGGCATTGAACTGGTTGTTGAGCACCGCGAGCTGCACCTGGCTGCCGTCGGCGGGGCTGATGCCGTTGGGGCCATTGGTGCCGCTCCAGTAGAACAGCCGGTTCGCGATGGTGCCGGTGTGCATGCCGCAGTGGTAGTGGTCGCACAGCGTGAAGGCCTCGGCCAGCGCGCGCTGGAACGGCACCTCGGCGGTGTCGTAGTAGCCCATCGACAGCAGGTTCTTGATGTCGGGCCACTTGAACATGCGGCCGTGGTCCCACGCGGCCTGCGAGTCGGACCAGCCGTGCGGCGTGCTGCCCGCGCGCTGCGCGTTGCCCTTGCTCTCGTCGAGCCGGTAGGGCGTGTAGGTGCTGGGCGGCGTGGCCTTGGTGTAGGTCTGGTGGAAGATGGTCTTGCCGTTGGGCGCGGGCACGGCAAAGCGGTCGCCGTAGCCGCGCACGCCCTTGAAGGTGCCGAAATAGCTGTCGAAGGAACGGTTCTCCTGCATCAGCAGCACGACGTGCTTGACGTCCTTGATGGTGCCGGTCTCGTGGTGCGCGGGAATGGCCAGCGCGCGGCGGATGCTGGGCGGAAAGGTGGCCAGCGTGGCAGCGGCAATGCCGGAGCCGGTGGCAGTCTGGAGGAACTTGCGGCGTGTGGTCATGGGGTTTGTTCTTGGTCGTGGGAATGCCGGGACGCGGGTGGCGTCAGGGCGCGTAGCTCACGCTGGGCTCGCTGCCCGCGCCGGACGAGGCGGCATCGGTCTTGCCGGCGGTGCCTGCATTGGGCTGGTCGGAGGCGAGCGCCTTGCCCGAAGCGGCGGCGCCGCCGCTGAAGCCACTGCTGCCGCCTCCGCCATCACCGCCGCCGCAGGCGGTCAATGCAAGGGCCAGTACCGACAGTGCGAGCGGCGCGCGCAGGATGAATCGTGGATGCATGGATGAGGACACTCCTTTTTTCTCGAGGCGGTGGGATGGCCTCCAGCGTAAGAAAGAGCTGTGACATCGCGATGTAGCGGCGATGACGGCGTGCCTGCCAAGCTTCTTTTCGTACGCGCGGGCGCAGTCTCTGCGCTCGGCGCCTGCATCGTCTACAAGGAAAACCCGCCGAATCCAAACGTTCTACAGCCCGTGCGAAGGACTACGAAAAACTGCAGCCGGGCCCGCGCTCGCGCGATGCTCAGCCGCGGCGCCAGCGGCCGGACTCGGGGCAGAGACTCGCCGGCTCGCCGTTGACGCGGACCTGCTCTTCATCAAGCTGCGAGGCGGTCGGCGCATCGACGTCGAAGGCAATGCGAAGCGCGCGCCCGACATGCGCATCCTCGATCGGAAGCTCCCAGCTCAGGAACACCTGGGTGCAGTCGCGCCCGGGCGCGAAGCGTGCCGCGTCGAAGCCGCTGCGGCCGCGCTCGACAACGGCGTGCGGCTGGCCGGTGTCGAACACCAGGACCGTGCCGCGGGCGAGCGGAATCCGGTGGCCCGTCAACGGAAAGTGCACATCCAGCTGCCTGTCTTCGCTGAGGAACAGATTGCAGAAGGCCGCGCCGCCGTACTGCGCGCCGTCATGGTGGTAGCGGGCGCCGCGGCAGGCCATGAGGGCGACTTCGCTGGAGGCAAGCAGCGCTTCGGGCCAACCGATGGTGCGCGTCCAGTCGGACATCGCCTGCACGCAGCGCCGGTAGTCCGGCCAGCGCGCACGCGCGCGCGCCAGCGGCAAGGGCTCGACGTCGCCGGGTTCGAGCGCCAGGCGCGAGGACACCTCGCGCTCCCAATCCGCGACCAGGCGCGCGGGAGGCACGGGCACGTCGACCCTGCCCGACAGCACCACATCGCTCACGCTGCGGCTGCGCATGGCATCGCCGCTCAGGAAGTAGGAAACGAGGCGGTCTTCTCGCACGCGATGCGGTGCAGGGGAAAGGCTCATCCGCAGCAGTGTAGTGAGGCGGGTTGCGCCTGCCCGCGGTCGCCGCCGGCGGCGTCAGGGCCGGAGCGTGGGCTCCCGCTTCGCATGGGCCAGCGCGGCGAGCAGGCCCAGGCCCGCCATGGCTGCGGCACCCCAGGCCACCGCGGGGCTGCACAGCATGCGGGCCAGCGGCGAGCGTTGTCCGCTGCCCGTTGCTATGCCCGTGGCGGCCTGCTCGAGCGGCGTGAGCGGCCGCGCGGTGTTCGGGTTTTCTTCGCCCTGGAGCACGGCCTGGGAAATTTCCAGCGGCGTCAGTTGATCGGCAACGGGTCCGGACAGCAATTTGTCATTGGCGCGCATGGAAAGCCTTTCGTTCGAGGATGGGGTTGGCCGCGAAGACTCTCCCGGCGTCGGCCCGGCGCCCTACAGCCGGCAGCGGACTTTCGCGTAGGCCGAGGGCGCACATGGCGGCGCGGCTACAACGACGCCACCTCGGCCTGCAGCACGCCGTTGCGCGCCACGACACGGCCGCCCGCCACCACCAGCCTGCGCACCGGCCGCGCGACCACGGCCTCGGCCACCGTCTGCGCATCGACCAGCACCAGGTCGGCGCGGCAACCGGCGTCCAGGCCATAGGCCTCGAAGCCGCAGCCGCGCGCGCCGGCGTGGGTGACGGTGTCGAGCGCCACCTCGATCTCGTCGTCGCGGCGCAGGTTGTAGCGCATGCCGATCAGCATCGCGCGCTCCAGCATGTCGGGGTTGCCGTAGGGCGACCAGGTGTCGCGGATGCCGTCGTTGCCGCCGAGCACCGTCACGCCGGCCTTGCGGCAGGCCATGAGCGGCGGCACGCTGCGCGATGGCGGCGCGCTGGTGACCAGCACCACGCCGAGCCTGGCCATGCGCGCGAGCAATGCGTCGCGCTCGCGCTCGGCCAGGTCGCCCAGGCAGAAACCGTGGCTCACCGCGACCTTGCCCTGCATGCCCAGCGCCTCGGTGCGCTGCAGGATCAGCTCGAGCGAGAACGCGCCCATGGCGCCGGGCTCGTGCAGGTGGATGTCGAGCGGGCGCTGGTGCCTGTCGGCAATGCCGAAGAGCACATCGAGCGAGCGCACCGGGTCGCCGTCGATCGCGCAGGGGTCAAGGCCGCCCAGCACATCCGCGCCCTGCGCGAGCGCCTGGCCAAGCAGCTCGGCCGTGCCCGGCCGGCCCAGCAGGCCCGACTGCGGAAACGCGACGACCTGGATCTGCAGCACCTCCGAGAGCGTCTGCCGCGTGCGCAGCGTGCCTTCGAGATGGCGCAGGCCTGCTTGCGTGTCGACGTCGACATGCGTGCGCAGCCGCGTGGTGCCGCGCGCGAGAAAGGCCTTGGCCAGCACCAGCGACTGGGCGGCCGCGTCATGCCCGCTCGCATGCCGGAAGGCGCGCTCGTTCTCGATCTTGTCGATGAGCTTGGTGCCGACCTCGTTGCGGTACCAGTCCATGCCCCACAGCGTCTTGTCGAGGTGGGTGTGGCCTTCGACCAGGCCGGGCAGCAGCAAGGCGCCGCCGCCCTCCTCGACCGTTGCATCGGTGGGCGCGGACAGCGCGGCGCCGGCTTTCGCGATGCGGCCATCGCGCACCAGCACATCGACGGGGGAAGCGCCCATGGGGCGCACGTTGCGGATCAGGAGCGAAGGCATGGAAGGTCGGTCGGTCGTTGAATGCGTGGGGATCAGGGCCGTGCGCAGCGTACCCAGATTCGGGCCCGCGGTCACCACGCGCACGTTTCGTTGCAGGCCGAAGTGTCCGCGCTGCGAACGCTCGATGATCGACGCACCATGCCAACGACCCCGCTCGCCGCCGCCGCCAAGCCCGCTCCCCGCATCGCCTTCGAATGGATGCTGCTCGCCGTGCTCGCCACCTGCTGGGGCGCCTCCTACACCTTCATCAAGATCGGCGTGCAGACGCTGCCGCCCGTGACGCTGATCGCGGCGCGCACGCTGATCGCCGGCCTGCTGCTGCTCGCGCTGCTGCGCCTGCGCGGCGTGCGGCTGCCGCGGGAGCCCGCAATGTGGCGCCGCTTCGCGCTGCAGGCCTGCCTCAACAGCGTGCTGCCGTTCACGCTCATCGCGTGGGCCGAGCGCAGCGTGGATGCCGGGCTTGCCACCATCCTCAACTCGACCTCGCCGATCTTCATCTTCCTGCTGGGCCTGGGCGTGGGCGGTGCGGAGAAGCCGACGCTGCGCCGGCTCTTCGGCGTGGCGGCGGGCCTCGCGGGCATCTGCATGATCGTCGGCGTCGAGGCGCTGCACGGGCTCGGGCATTCGCTGCTCGCCCAACTGGGACTGGTGGCGGCAGCCGTCTGCTACGGCTGCGCGGCCATGTTCGGCCGCGTGTTCAAGGGACTCGATCCGATGGTGCCCGCCGCAGGCTCGCTGCTCTGCGGCGCGGCGATGCTGCTGCCCGCGAGCCTCGCGATCGACCGGCCGTGGACGCTCGCGCCATCGGCCGCGTCGATGATTGCCGTGCTGGCGCTCGCGGTGCTCTCCACGGCCCTCGCCTTCACGATCTACTTCCGGCTCATCAAGACCTTGGGGCCGATGTCGACCGCCGCGCAGGCCTACCTGCGCGTGCCCATCGGCGTGATGATCGGCGTGGTGTTCCTGGGCGAAGCGCTCTCGCCCACCGCGTGGGCCGGGCTCGCGTGCATCGTGGCGGGCGTGGTCGCGATGACGGTGCCAGCACGCGGCGGCACCCCGGCGCCGCAGCCGCGGCGCCCCCTCAATCGATGCTGATGTTCGCAGCCCTGGCCACCTCGGCCCACTTCACGCGGTTGTCGTGCACCGTCTTCTTGAACTGCGCGGGCGATTCGATGCGCACGGTGTTGCCCTGGCTTTCGAAGCGCTCGCGGATCTCGGGCTGCTCGAGCACCGCCTTCACGGCGGCGTTGAGCTTGTCGACGATCTGCGCGTCGGTGCCCTTGGGCGCGAAGATGCCGAACCAGATCGAGCTGTCGAAGCCCTTGGTGCCCGGAAGGCCGCTGGAGGCGATGGTCGGCACCTCCTTGACCGCGGCCACCGGCGCGGCGGTGGTCACGCCCAGGAGGCGCACCTTGCCGGCCTTGTAGTGCGGCAGCACCGTCTGCACCTGGTTCATGATGCAGCAGGTCTCGCCGCGCACCACGGAGGTGATGGCCTCGGGCCCGCCCTTGTAGGGCACGTGCACCATGTTCAATCCGAGGCGCGAATTGAACTCGGCAAAGGCCATGTGCGTGCCGGCGCCGTTGCCTGTAGACGCATAGTTGTACTTTCCGGGGTTGGCCTTGACGAGATCAACGAACTCCTTCAAGGTCCTGGCGTTGATCACCTCCGGGTTGACGGTGAGCACGTTCGAGACGTCGAGCACCGGCGCCACCGGCACGAAGTCGGCCTCCACGTCGAACGGCAGCTTCTTGTAGAGCGCGGCGTTGCTGCCATGCGTGGCGGCGGTGCCGAACGAAAGCGTGTAGCCGTCGGGCTTGGCATGGGCCACGTACTCGCTCGCGATGTTGCCGGCCGCGCCTGACTTGTAGTCGATGATCACGGGCTTTCCGAGCTGCCGCGCGAGCGGCTCCTGGATGGCGCGGGCCACCACGTCGACGCCCGAGCCGGCCGGAAAACCCATGATCAGCGTGACCGGCTGCTGCGGCCAGTCGCCCTGCGCAAACGCAGCGGACGATGCGGCCGCACCCAGGGCGGCGCCTGCCAGCAGCAAGGCCGGGCGCAGGCGCCGCGCGAAGAACGACGACGAGAACCTGAGGTGGCGAGTGAAGGGAGAATGGATCATGAATGTCTTTCCTCGATGCGGGCGGTGCAGCCCGGGATTGTGGCGCGCGGTTCATGCCCGATCCGGTATGAGCTTATGCGGCACGCAACCGCATCGAGCGATCTCTCCATAATCGCCGCATGGTCCGTCCCACCCAACAACTCCACCCCGCACGCGAGCCCGCGCCCGTGCGCGCGGCAGCCACCGTGCTGCTGCTGCGCGATTCAGAGGCCGGCATCGAAGTGCTGATGACGCGCCGCTCCGGCACCGCAAGCTTCGCGCCAGGCGCCTATGTGTTCCCCGGCGGGCAGATCGATGCAGCCGATGAAGCCGCCGCGCGCATCGCCGCACGGCGGCCCACCCAGAGCAGCCTGCAGCTCACGCAGGCCATTGCGGCGATCCGCGAAGGCTTCGAGGAGCTTGGCGTGCTGCTCGCGCGCCATGCCGACGGCCGGCCCGTGAGCGCGCAGGACATCGCCTCGATGGACCGCAGCACCGCGTCGCCCGTGTCCTTTGCCGAGCAATGCGCCACGCGCGGGCTGGTGCTTGCCTGCGACCAGGTGTTCACCCTCGCGCACTGGATCACCGACCGCGACCTGCCCAAGCGCTTCGACGTGCCTTTCCTGGTGGCGCGCATGCCCGAGGGCCAGGTGCCCACGGCCGACGAGAGCGAGCAGTTCGAGCCCTGCTGGGTGCGGCCGGCCGATGCGCTGGCGCGCCACGCGGCAGGCAGCTTCTTCATGATCTTTCCGACCGTGCGCACGCTGCAGCGGCTCGCGGCCTATGCCAGCGTGGACGCGGTGCTGCAGGCCTGCGCTCCCCGGGGCGGCGCCGAGCAGCCGCTGTGGACCAGCTGCCCGCGCGCGGGCCTGCTGCGCGGCCAGGACGCGCGCTACATGGAAAGCGATTCGCCGTACGGCGAGCTCGCGCTGGTGTGTCCCGACGGGCAGCTGCTGCATGCGCTCGACTGGCAGAGCGAGCGCGCCGTGCCGCTGCTCAGGAACGTGCAGCGCCTGACCGCGCCCAACCCCGGCGCCATGACCGGCCCGGGCACCAACAGCTACATCGTGGGCGATGCGGCCACGGGCTACCTCGTGATCGACCCGGGCCCGAACGACGCGGCCCACATCGACCGGCTGTGGCGTGCCACCGAAGGAAACATCCGCATGATCGTGTGCACCCATTCGCATGCCGACCATTCGCCCGGCGCGGCGCCGCTGCAGGCGCTGTGCAAGCAGAAGCCGCCGATCCTCGGGCTGTCTTCGGCGCCCACCGCGCGTTCGTCGGCGCGCTTTGCCGCGGAGCGCGAACTGCGCGACGGCGAGCGCCTGGTGCTCAGCGGCACCACGGCCGAAGGCGAACCTGTCAGCCACACGCTGCGCGCCATCCACACGCCGGGCCACGCCGCCAACCACCTGTGCCTGGTGCTCGAGGAAGACGGACTCCTGTTCTCCGGCGACCACATCCTGAACGGCAGCACCACGGTGGTCGATCCGCCCGACGGCGACATGAACGCGTACCTCGATTCGCTCGACAAGCTCGATGCGGCCTGCGAGGCCGGCGGCATCGATTTCATCCTGCCCGCGCACGGCCATGTCATCGGCAGCGCACGCAGCGCCATCGCGCAGTTGAAGGCGCACCGCCTGAAGCGCGAAGCCAAGATCGCCGCGGCCATGCAAAGGCTGCCCCAGGGCACGCCGGACGACTGGCTGCCGCTGGCCTACGACGACGTGCCCGAGCGCATGTGGCCGGTGGCCGCCCGATCGCTGGCCGCGCACGTGGCGCGCATCCGGCAACGGGCCTCCGCGCCATGAGCCGCGCGGCCGAAGAAGAAGGCATCCGCCTGGCCAAGCGCGTGGCCGCCATCGCGGGCTGCTCGCGGCGCGAGGCCGAGCTGCTGATCGAGAACGGCGCGGTGCGTGTCGACGGCGTGCCGGCGCTGCTGCCGCAGTCGCGCGTGCACGATCGTCAGAAGGTCGAGATCGAGCCCGGCGCCAAGCCGGAGCCGGTGGTGCCCGTCACCCTGCTGCTGCACAAGCCGGCCGGCATGGCCACCGACACCGCGCACCGGCTGCTGGTGGCCGCCAACCACCACGAGCCCGAGCGCGCGGGCATGCGCTTTCTGCCCGCGCACGCCAAGGCGCAGCGCTGCATGACGCCACTCGAAACCGGCGCCAGCGGCCTCGTCGTCTACACCCAGGAATGGCGCATCGAGCGCAAGCTGCAGGAGGACGCGGGCGTGCTCGAACACGAGGTGATGGTCGACGTGGCCGGCAAGCTCAGCCCCGAGCAGCTCGCGCGCTTCGAGCGGTCGCCCGCGCGCGTGAGCATCGGCCGCCAGGCCGACGAGCAGACCGGCCTGCGCTTTGCGCTCAAGGGCGCGCGGCCCGGGCAGATCGCGCACCTGTGCGACGAAGCCGGCCTGCGCATCCTGGCCATGCGGCGCATCCGCATCGGCCGCGTGCCGCTGGCGGGGCTGGAGCCCGGCCAGTGGCGCTATCTTTCACCGCACGAACGCTTTTGACATCGAAGAAGAGGCACGCAAGAGGCCCGAAGAGGAATCGACGACAGGAGACCCATCCATGAAGTTCGGAACCCGGACCGCCGCACTCGCCTGCACCGCCCCTTTGGCGCTGGCAGGCTGCAGCTATCTCGCGCCATTGCTGCCCTCGTACGCGCCGCCGCCACCGCCGGCACCGCCGCCGGTCGTGTCGCCCAGCGGGCTCGCGCCGATCACCGAGGAGCAGGTGGAACGCATCCGCGAAGCCATCGTGACCAAGCCGCCCACGCCGGCCGTGGCCAAGGTGGTGCAAAGCGCGGCGCCCACCATCGAATCCTTCGTGCGGACCGAAGGCTGCATCACCGCGCGCAACGGCGCCGTGCTCAGCCCGTTCGCGGCGCCGGGCCGGCTGTTCGACGGCACCGGCTTCCAGGGCGGGCCGATGGCCGATATGCAGTACCACGACAAGACCGCCTGCGTGACGGTCAAGCGCATCCAGAACTGGAAGATGGTGTCGCCGAAGCGGCTGCGCTTCGAAGTGGTGTACGTGGGCGACGACGGCGAGGAGCGCTCGGTCCGGCGGCATGAGCTGACGCGCCAGCCCAGGGGCGGCTGGCTCTTCACGCGCTGACGCGCGCAGGCTACGCAGCCGCCTCCGCCCTCTTCTGCGCGCGCAGCGCCACCGCGAATGAGGCCTGCGCCACGATGCTGGCACCGGCCAGCACCAGCGCCGCCGCCATCGCGGGGTTGCGGTGCCCCAGCCCCGCCAGCGCGGTGCATGCGGCGCCCACCGCCATCTGCGTGGCGCCATAGAGCCCTGAAGCCGAGCCGATCACGAGCGGATTGACGCCGATGGCGCGCGTGAGCGCGGCCGGCGAAGCCATGCCCGCGCCCACGGTGTAGAGGAACATCGCCGCCACGATGAGCGGCACCGACAGCCGCTGCGCGAGCGCTGCGCCCAGCAGAACGAAGGCCGCAGCGCAGCTCAGCAGGTTGGCGCGCGTCATGAGCCGGTCGAGGTTCGCGTGCACGATCAGGCGGCTGGTGAGAAAGCTGCCAAGCCACACGCCCGACACCAATATCGCAAGGTAGATGCCGGCCTCGTGCGCAGGGCGATGCAGCTGGTCGACGAAGATGAAGGGTGCCGACGCGATGAAGGCATACATCGACGTGGTGGCGCAGCCGCCGCCGATCGAAAAGCCGAGGAACGCGGGCGACGCGAGCAGCAGGCGGTAGTTGCGCGCCAACACCCGGCCTTCGACGCGCATGCCCGGCATGCCGGTCTCGGGCAGCAGCCTCCATGCGAACACGAGGCCCGTGAGGCCGAGCGCGAACAGCGCATGGAAGATCGAGCGCCAGCCGAAAGCGCTGGCCAGCGCGCCGCCGAGCAGCGGTGCAATGCTCGGGCCGACCGTGACCATGAGGTTCATGAGCGCGAGGCGCTTCGTGGCTTCCTGCGGCTCGGCGGTGTCGCGCACCATGCTGCGCCCCAGCACCAGCCCCGCGCAGCCGCCCATGGCCTGGAACAGCCGCGCGGCGATGAGCGCATGGACATCGGGTGCGAGCGCCGCAGCAAGCCCCGCGGCCGAATAGAGCGCAAGCCCGCACAGCAGCACCGGGCGGCGGCCGTAGCGGTCGGCCAGCGGGCCGTAGGCGAGCTGCCCCACGGCCAGGCCGAGGATGTAGAGGCTCACGGTCATCTGCATCGCGCCCATGCCGGCGCCCAGGCCCTGCGCAGCAACGGGCAGCGCGGGCACGAAGATGTGCATGGCGAGCGTGCCGCTGAAGGTGACGAGCGCCAGCAGCCACAGCGGCGCATGCCGGCGCGGCGTGGAGGAAAGTGCGGCAGCGGCCATGGTCAGCGGGCCTTGACGGAGGTGGACGCGGGCGCGGCTTCGTTGGCCGCAAGGCCGGTGCCATCGTCCGGCTCCCAGCCGCCGCCAAGCGCCATGAACAGCACCACCTGGTCGTCGGCCAGTTGCGCCTCGCTGGCCGCGAGCGCCGCGTCGCTCGCGGCCAGCGAACGTTCGGCATCGAGCGCCTCGAGGTACGCGGTGCGGCCGCCCTGGTAGAGCTGGCGCGCCTGCGCGGCCACCTTGGCGCTTTCGTCGCGCGAAGCCTGCAGCGCGGCGCGGCGGTCGAGCTCGCGCGCATAGGTGCCGAGCGCGGTCTCGGTTTCGCGCAATGCGGTCAGCACGGTGCCGTCGAACTTCGCGAGCGCGGCGCGCGTGCCGGCCTCGGCCTGGGCGATGCGGGCCTGCGCGATGCCGGTGTTGGGGAGGGTCCAGGAGATCAGCGGGCCCATGCTCCAGCCAATGGTGTCCTTGCGGCCGAAATCGCTGGCTGGCCCGGCCGACGAGGCCGAGAGCCCCAGCGTCACCTTCGGATAGAGATCGGCCGTGGCCACGCCGATGCGTGCGGTGGAGGCCGCCAGGCTGCGCTCGGCCTGGCGGATGTCCGGGCGGCGCCGCAGCAGGGCCGCGCCATCGCCCACCGGCAGCGTGCCGGCCACGCGCGGGGGCACGGTGCAGCCGGCCACCTCGCGCGGGAAGTCCTGCGGCAGGGCGCCGGTCAGCGTGGCCAGGCGGTAGAGCGCGCCCTGGCGCTCGGCCTGCAGCGGCGGCAGCGCGGCATTCAGCTGCTCCAGCTGCGCACGCGCTCGGTTGGCGTCGATGGCACCGGCGCGGCCCGCGCGCTGCAGGCGCTCGGTGACGTTCAGGGCGTCCTGCTGCAGCGCGACGGATTTCTGCGCGATCTGCAGGCGCAGTCCGGTCGAGCAGGCCTGCGCGTAGGCGCGCGCGGTGCCCGCGGCCACGTTCACGCGCACGAGGTCGAGCGCGGCCGCGGCGGCCTCGGCGTTGGCGCCCGCGGCTTCGATGCTGCGGCGTATCTGGCCGAACAGGTCGACCTGGTAGGACAGGGAGGCAGCCGCGCTGTAGTTGAAGCGGCTCGGCGGCTCATAGCCCTTCTGCAGCATCGACAGGCCCGACGCATGGCCGAACGAAGGGCCGCCGCTCACGCCGAGCGTGGGGCGCTGGCCGCCGGCAACCTCGGCCTCGATGGCGCGCTCGCGCTCCAGGTTTGCGACCGCCTGCCGCAGGTCGGTGTTGTGCGCGAGGGCCTGCGTGACGAGCCGGTCCAGCAGCGGGTCGTGGTACAGCCGCCACCAGTGCGCGGGCAGCGGCGCGGCGTTGGCGGGCACCTCGGCGAAAGGGCGCGCAGCGCCGGGCTGGCTGGCCAGTGCCTCGGGCGGCTGGCGGTAGTCGGGGCCGACGGCCGCGCAAGCCGCGAGCCCCGCTGCAACCGCGAGCGAAGCCATGCGAAATGCAAGACGGGCAAGACGGGACATGGCGCTCATCCCTTCTTCGGCTCGGCGGCCGGTGCACCGGCGTTGCGCGCCGGCGGATGCTCGAGCACCTGCACGGTCACGGTCTGGCCGGCCACGAGCCGTGCGCCCTGCGGCAGCGGATCGAGCCTGATGCGCACCGGAATGCGCTGCGCGAGCCGCACCCAGTTGAAGGTCGGGTTCACGCTGGGCAGCAGGTTGGCGCTGGTCGAGCGGTCATGGTCGGCAATGCCGGCGGCCACGCTGTCGACCGCGCCTTCGAGCACCGCGCCGCCGCCCATTGGCGTCACGCGCACGCGGTCGCCCAGGTGGATGCGCGGCAGCTTGGTTTCCTCGAAGTAGCCCTCGACGAAGAACGAATGCGCATCGACCAGCGCCAGCACCGGACGCCCGGCCGATGCATAGCTCCCGGTGCGCAGGTCGAGATTGGTCACCAGGCCGTCGGCCGGCGCGCGCACCTCGGCGCGCTGCAGGTTGAGGCGCGCCGCATCGAGCGCCACCTCGGCCTGCGCGACGGCGGCGCGCGCCTGCTCCGCGCGGGCGCGGGTCTGTTCACGGGCCTCCTGCGACACCAGCGCGTCCAGTCCCGTGTTGCGCGCGTTCTCGCGCTGCGCCTGCGCGCTCGCGGCACGCTGCGCCGCCAGCGCGGCCTGGGCCTGGCGCACGGCAAGGTCGTAGCGCGCACGGTCCACCTCGAACAGCAGGGCCCCGGCCTGCACGGCCTGGTTGTCCCGCACAGGCACCGCGGTGACCAGGCCGGAAACGTCCGGCGCGATCTGGACCACGTTGGCGCGCACGCGGCCGTCGCGCGTCCAGGGGGCGAGCTCGTAGTGGTCCCAGAGCTGCAAGCCGGCCCATGCGGCGGCCGCCACCACGGCCGCGGTGAGAAGAATGCGCCCGAGGCGCATCGGCCAGGAGCTGTCGGTGGAAAGAGGGGCTTTCATCTGGATCTCGTCATTGAAGGAAGGACGCCGCACGGCTGAGGCCGTAGAGCAGCAGCAGATAAAGCGCCATGTCGAACAGCGCGGGGTGCCACACCCAGCGGTAGAGGCCGGCCAGGGCCAGCAGATGGCGCACGCCCCAGAGGGCGGCCAGCGCAATGCCGGCCAGCACCAGCAGCCATGGCACGTAGAGGCCGTAGAAACTTGCTTCGCCAATCATCTGGAGGCTCCTTGTCCGGCCGCGGCCAGGCGCGGCGGTGCATCGGGAAAAAGATTGCGGCGCAGGCCCACCAGCGCGGTCACTGCGCTGCGCGATGCGGATGACGGCGCATGCTGCGCGCCAAGCACGGCCGACAGCGCCTCGTCGATCTGCGGCAGCAGGCCGGCGGGGCGCGCTTGCATGCGGCCCCTGCCGCGCTGGCGGAAGAACTGCGAGATGCCGCCCAGGAGCGCCGCGGCCGAGGCCGGCGGCAGCTGCGCGCGCACCCGCTGCAGCACGTCGATGTCGGCGCCGGTGCGCAGGTCGCGCAGCGCGTCGTTGGCGGCCACGCCCTCGATGCTGCCGCCGGCCTGCGCGATGCGCGGTGCGAGCAGGCCGATGCGGTCGAGCATGCGCACGGCGTAGGCGTCGCCCTGCGCGCCCTGGCGCTGCGAGGCGCCGGCCATCTCGCCGAGCTCGCGCCAGGTGGCGCGCTGGATGCGCCGCGCGCTCCAGTCGGCGCCCACGGAGCGCACCAGCCGCGTGACGCGCGCGGCAACCACCACGCCGATGACCTGCCCGAGCATGCTGTTGATGAAGCTCACCAGGTCGGCATTGGCGGTGTCGTGCATGGCCAGCGTGCCGGCCACGCCGAACAGCAGCGCCATGGCCGCCATGAAATGCGCCGGCCGCGCCATGTAGACGCCCAGCAGCAGGAAGGCCGGCGCGCACACCGCCACCAGCATGCCGAAGTCCTGCACCAGCGGCATCAGCACCAGCACATAGAGCGCGGAGACAGGAATCGACCACAGCGTGTACTTCAGGAAGCCGTGGATCGCGGGCACCGGGTCGTCCATGGTCGCGAAGAAGCAGCAGAAGACCGCGGCCATCATGGTGGCGGCCGAGCCCATGGGCCAGCCCGTCACGATCCAGAAGGCGCCGCACAGGCAGATGGCGAGCACCGCGGCCAGCGCCGACAGCAGCGCCATGCCGTAGTCGCGGTGCAGCACGCGGCTGCCGAGCGCGGCCGTGCGGCGCGGCGCAAGCGCGCCCTGGAGGCCCTCGTCGATGTCCATGCGCAGCCGCGCGCAGGCACGCCATCCCTCGACCAGTTCCTCGAGCCGGCCCGCGAGCCCGATGCGCAAGGCGCGGCTCCAGGGACTGTGCTGCGGCGTCGCGCCCAGCGCCTGGATCGAGCGGCGCAGCAGCTGCAGCGACTGCGCGCGCGCTGCATCGTCTTCCTGCAGCCATTGCGCGGCCTGCGCGAGCACCGCGGCGACGTCCGGCGCCAGCGCGCCTTCGGCCTGCTCCAGCGCCAGCAGCCGGTCCTCCACGGCCGACAGCGCGGGCGTGAGCGCGGCCACGCGGTCCTGCATGGCGCGGATCGCGCCGGCGGTCCAGCGCAGGTGCGTGGTGTCGAACGGCACGTGGGTGGACAGCAGCCGCAGCTGGGTGATGTCGCCGGCCAGGCGGCGGCGGTCGGCCGCGAGCGTTTGCGGATCGGCATCGGCGCGGCGTCCGGCGGACTGCAGCAGGTCGCCGAGCCACTGGCGCGCGTCCTGCAGCGTGCGGTCGAGCAGGCCCAGCACGGTCGGCGCCAGGCCCGTGGGCCACGCAATGCTGTGGACCAGCGTGGCGCACAGGATGCCCAGGCCGATTTCCTCCACCCGCGCCACCGCGGTGTCGAACAGCGCGAGCGGCGTCTGCACCGAAGGAAAGCCGATCAGCGCGGCGGTGTAGCCCGCCAGCATGAAGACATAGGAACGCGGCGTGCGGTCGAACAGCGAAATGCACAGGCACAGGCCCACCCACAGCGCGAGCACCAGCGTGAGCAGCTCCGGCGCGTTCGACAAGGCAGGCACCAGCAGCACCGTGGCCACGCAGCCGATCAAGGTGCCGCAGAAGCGGTAGAGCGCCTTGGAGCGCACCGCGCCGGCCAGCGGATGGGCCACCACGTAGGTGGTCATCAAGGCCCAGAACGGACGCGGCAGGCCGGCGCGGCTGGCCAGGTACATGGCCAGCATCGCGGCGGCAAAGCTCTTGGCAGAAAAGAGAAGCTCCGCGCGGCTGAAGCGCGGCAGCCGGAAGGCGGCCATCTACCTGCGTCCTTCCTGCGGCCCCGGCGCAGCGCGGCCGAGCCGCTCGCCCAGCACCGCGAACACGCGCAGGCAGGCGGCGATGTCCTCGTCGGCCACGCCTTCGAACAGCGTGGCGCGCATGCCGCGCAGCGCGGCCTCGATGGGCTGGCAGGCGGCCTCGCCGGCCGGCGTGAGATGCAGCGTCTTGGCGCGGCGGTCGGCCGGGTCTTCGCGGCGCTCCACGAAGCCGGCCTCCACCAGCTGGTCGATCGAGCGCACCAGCGAAGGCCCCTCGATGCCCAGCGCCTCGGCAAGCACGCCCTGGCGCACGCCGCCGTGCAGGCGGCCGATCATCACGATCGGCCACGCCAGCGACTGCGAAAGCCCGACATGCGCCACCGCCTTGTCGGCCGCGGCCCGGTAGCCGCGCTGCAGCGGCGACAGCGCCATGCCGAGCGACATCAGCGCGGCTTCGCGGGTCTTCGAGACGTGGGCCATGGCTCTCTCAAATTAGTTAGCTTGCTATCTATTTTAGGAGAAAAGCCGCAGCACTGCAGCGCCCCATGGAAGAACCCCAGGGGGAAATCAAGAAAGAAGAAAAGTGTGAAGCCCGCCGATAAGCCGGATTCTGTGCGTTGGAGTTGCCCCCAACGTGACCGCCATTACTCTGGGCCGCTTGTCGCCAAACGGCTCGATGCCACCTACCCGCCAGCTCAGCGGAACCACCTCGATACTGGCCTACTTGGTGTTGCTGCGCGCAGAGATTGCCCGTTTCACCCGAACTGAATCGGCTCGTCTCTGTTGCTCTGATCCTCACCTCACGGTGGAGAGTCGTTAACTCCTGCGCTGTCCTGTGCAGTCCGGACGTTCCTCCAGTGCGGTCTTTCGACGCGGCGCCTTGCGGCGTCGCCCCTTGCGGGCTTGCACCAGCGGCGGTCTGGCGTGCTTCACGCCGGGGATTATCGCTCGATACCTCGCGGGCGCCGGCCGTCCGCTCCACAATGGCGCTTCGACTGCCCCGACAAAAGCCCAAGGAGATCCCATGAAGTCCCAGAACATCCTCCAGACCATCGGCAACACGCCGCACATCCGCATCAACCGCCTGTTCGGCAATGCGAAGCAGCAGGTGTGGATCAAGTCCGAGCGCGCCAACCCCGGCGGCTCCATCAAGGACCGCATCGCGCTGTCGATGGTGGAAGACGCCGAGAAGTCCGGCGCGCTGAAGCCCGGCGGCACCATCGTGGAGCCCACCTCGGGCAACACCGGCATCGGCCTGGCCATGGTCGCGGCCGTCAAGGGCTACAAGCTGATCCTCGTGATGCCCGACAGCATGTCGGTGGAGCGCCGCCGCCTCATGCTGGCCTACGGCGCCACCTTCGACCTCACGCCGCGCGCGGGCGGCATGAAGGCCTCCATTGCGCGCGCCGAGGAAATCGTGGCCGGCACGCCGGGCGCGTGGATGCCGCAGCAGTTCAACAACCCCGCCAACATCGACGTGCACGTGCGCACCACGGCCGAGGAAATCGCGGCCGACTTCCCCGACGGCATCGACGTGCTGATCACCGGCGTGGGCACCGGCGGCCACATCACGGGCGTGGCGCGGGTGCTCAAGAAGAAGTGGCCGAAGCTGCAGGTGTTCGCGGTGGAGCCGGTGGCCTCGCCGGTGATCTCGGGCGGCCAGCCCTCGCCGCACCCGATCCAGGGCATTGGCGCGGGCTTCATCCCGAAGAACCTCGACACCTCGCTGCTCGACGGCGTGCTGCAGGTCGACGCCGAACCGGCGCGCGAAATGGCCCGCCGCTGCGCGGTCGAGGAAGGCATGCTGGTGGGCATTTCCTCGGGCGCCACGCTCGCGGCCATCGCGCAGAAGCTGCCCTCGCTGGCACCCGATGCGGTGGTGCTGGGTTTCAACTACGACACGGGCGAGCGCTATCTCTCGGTCGAAGGCTTTTTGCCGGCCTGACCCAGCTATCTCTTTCATAGCGCCTCGGCGCGTAAAATCCGTGGCCTGCTTGATAACCACAAGCCCCATGACATGCTGAGAATCTCCGAACTCAAACTCCCGCTGGACCACGCCCCCGAGGCGCTGGCCGCCCTGATCGCCCGGACGCTGGACGTCCCGCTCGAAGCGATCGCTTCCCACACCGTCTTCAAGCGCAGCTTCGACGCGCGCAAGGCCGACCTGCTCACGGTCTACATCGCCGACGTGCAGCTGGCCGACGCCGGGCTCGAAGCCGCACTGCTCGCGAAGCACGCTGCGCATCCGCACATCCAGGCCGCGCCCGACATGCGCTACACGCCGCCCGCGCAGGCACCCGAAGGCGCGCCCCGGCCGGTGGTGATCGGCTTCGGCCCCTGCGGCATCTTCGCGGCGCTGATGCTTGCGAAGATGGGGTTCAAGCCCATCGTGCTCGAACGCGGCAAGACCGTGCGCCAGCGCACCCGCGACACCTGGGGCCTGTGGCGCAAGAGCGTGCTCGACCCCGAGTCGAATGTGCAGTTCGGCGAAGGCGGTGCCGGCACCTTCTCGGACGGCAAGCTCTACAGCCAGATCAAGGACCCGCGCTTCCTCGGCCGCAAGGTGATGGAAGAGTTCGTCAAGGCCGGCGCACCGCCGGAGATCCTTTACGTCGCGCATCCGCACATCGGCACCTTCAAGCTGGTGAAGGTGGTGGAGAACATCCGCGAGCAGATCGTCTCGCTCGGCGGCGAGATCCGCTTCGAGCAGCGCGTGACCGACGTGCAGATCGAAGACGGCCAGATTCGCGGCCTCACCGTGCTCGACCAGGCCACCGGCCAAACGAGCGAGCTGCGCGCCGACCACGTGGTGATGGCGCTCGGCCACAGCTCGCGCGACACTTTTTCCATGCTGCACGCGCGCGGCGTGCACATCGAGGCCAAGCCCTTTTCCATCGGCTTTCGCGTCGAGCATCCGCAGGGCCTGATCGACCGCGCGCGCTGGGGCCGCCATGCGGGCCATCCGCTGCTCGGCGCGGCCGACTACAAGCTGGTGCACCACGCAAGCAACGGCCGCTCGGTCTACAGCTTCTGCATGTGCCCCGGCGGCACCGTGGTGGCGGCCACCAGCGAGCCCGGCCGCGTGGTCACCAACGGCATGAGCCAGTATTCGCGCAACGAGCGCAACGCCAACGCGGGCATCGTGGTGGGCATCGACCCGCGCGACTTTCCCGGCTGGACGCCCGAAACCGCGGGCGATGCGCTTGCCGGCATCGCGCTGCAGCGCGAACTCGAGTCGAACGCCTTCGTGCTCGGCGGCGGCGACTACCGCGCGCCCGGCCAGCTGGTGGGCGACTTCATCGCGGGCAGGCCCTCGACCGCGCTCGGCAGCGTGACGCCCTCGTACAAGCCCGGCGTCACGCCCACCGACCTGCACCAGGCGCTGCCGGCCTACGCCATCGAGGCGATGCGCGAAGCCTTCCCCGCCTTCGGCCGCAAGATCAAGGGCTTCGACCTGCACGATGCGGTGCTCACCGGCGTGGAAACGCGCACCTCCTCGCCGATCCGCATCACGCGCGGCGACGACTTCCAGAGCCTCAACGTGCGCGGCCTCTACCCCGCCGGCGAAGGCGCGAGCTACGCGGGCGGCATCCTGTCGGCTGGCGTCGACGGCATCAAGGTGGCCGAAGCGGTGGCGCGCAGCGTCGCCGGAACATGAGCAAGGAACCCATGGCCGTGCCGAACGACGATTTCCACTTCTACGAACCCGCCAAGGGCCACGGCCTGCCGCACGATCCGTTCAATGCCATGGTCGGCCCGCGGCCGATCGGATGGATCTCGTCGCAGGACGAAAACGGTGCGCTCAACCTCGCGCCCTACAGCTTCTTCAACGCCTTCAACTACACGCCGCCCATCGTGGGCTTTGCGAGCATCGGCGCCAAGGACAGCCTGCACAACATCCGCCAGACACGCGAGTTCGGCTGGAACCTGGCCACCCGCCCGCTGGCCGAGCAGATGAACCAGTCGTGCGCCGCGGTGCCGCCCGAGGTGAACGAGTTCGAGCTCGCCGGCCTCACGCCCGCGGCGTCGCGCCACATTGCGGTGCCGCGCGTGGCCGAGAGCCCGGTGTCCTTCGAATGCCGGCTCACGCAGCTGCTGCAGCTCGAGGGCGTGGACGGCGTGCCGGTGCCCACCTGGCTGATCCTCGGCGAAGTGGTGGGCGTGCACATTGCGCGCCACCTGCTGAAGAACGGCATCTACGACACCGCCGCGGCGCAGCCCATCCTGCGCGGCGGCGGCCCGGCTGATTACTTCGAGATCAGCCCCGACAATCTCTTCAAGATGTTCCGCCCGCGCTGAATGCGCGGAATCCATTTTTCTCCGCCGCTGCCAGCCAACCTGACAAGAACCGACCGATGACCGACACCGCCACGCCCCAAGAAGAAATCCAGGAAGTCCAGCCGGCGGAAGCCGAGGGCACCGCCCAGTTGCACCAGTCGCAGCAGCAGCCGAAGGCCGGCGCCCGCCCGCCCCGCGCGCCGCGCCAGCCGCGGCAGCAGCAGCAACAACAAAAGCAGAAGCCCAGGCAGGCCGCGCAACAGCCACAGCCGCAGCGCGCGCGCAAGGTGCACCCGGCGCTGGAGAAATTGTTCGAGCTGTACCCCAACATGTTCGGCGCGCGCTTCCTGCCGCTCAAGCTCGGCGTGTTCCAGGACCTGCTCGAGAAGCACCCCGACGATTTCAAGAAGGACGAGCTGAAGGTTGCGCTGGGCCTGCACGCACGCTCCACGCGCTATCTCGAGGCGGTGGCCGCGGGCCTTGCGCGCCACGACCTCGACGGCAACGCGGTGGAGCCGGTCGCGCCCGAGCATGTGCACCACGCGATCCTCGAACTGCACCGCCGCCGCGTGCAGCGCAACCCCGGCGAGGACCTGCGCCCGCAGCTGGTGGCGCGCATCGCCCGCGCCGTGGAAGCCTCGGGCCTGGACCGCGAGGCCTACGCGGTGCTGGTGCGCTCGCGCGACGAGGAAACCAACGCCGTGCTCGACGAAGCGCTGGCCGAGCTCGCCCGCCAGGCCGCCAAGCGCGAGGCGCTGCTGCGCGCCTTCGAGGCCAGCGGCCGCAGCAGCGAGCAGGAGTTCGCCGAGATGTACGGCATGGATGCCGGCGAGGTCGCACGCACGCTGCAACGGGCGCGTGACGACAACAAGCGGGCGCAGGCTGCGGCCGAGACCGCCGCGCCTGCCGCCGCAGCGGCGCCGGACGCCACCGGGTCCGACCAGCCCGCCGCCACCGGCAATTGAACGCCCCGTAGCGGCCGGCAAGCCGCAACTGTGCAGTCTGACCGCAGCGCGGCGAAATTTTTCGCTGGAACCGGCGTTCAAGAAACGTTTTCATACATTTCCAGCTACATTCCTCCGGCCCATTCCGGGCGGAGGAGAAGTTAATTTGAAAAGAGTCATCAGGCTGCTTCTCGCAGCCGTGGCTGTTTCCGTGTTCGCGAGCGGCTGCGCCGTCAACCGCGCAACAGCCACCGTCGACCCTTCGGCAAACCTCGACAAGCTGCGCGTGGTGCAGGTCAGGAAGCTTGAGGGTGAAGACGGCACGGTCCAGAAACTGATCGCGAGCAATCTGCGAAAACGCGGGTACGAGGTGTCGGAGGACGCCAAGCCGCCCGAGAAGGTCGATGCAGTCGTGACGTACGTCGACAAGTGGATGTGGGACATCACGATGTACCTGTTCGAGCTCACCGTCACGGTCCGCGAGCCCAAGTCCGACTTTCCGTTGGCCACCGGCAACTCGCTCCACTCCTCCCTCACACGCCTCTCGCCGCCGGAAATGGTCGACGAGGTGGTCGGCAACATCTTCAAAGAATCGGAAAAATCCAAATGATCAGCACCGCCACCCTTCGCCGCGCAAGCGCCCTGGCCGTTCTCTCCATCGTCGTCGTGCTCGCGGGCTGCGCTTCGTCAGCCAACCGGGAGGCCATGACGCCCACCAGCATCGCCTCGAGCAAGAAGCTGCCCTACTCGCTGTCGGTGAAGACCGGCGGCGGCAATGAAACGAATCCGCTGTGGAGCTCGGATATCGCCAACGAGGACCTGGCTGCCGCCATCGAGAAGGCGGTGACGCAATCGACCCTGTTCAAGGAAGTCGTCAAGGGCAAGAGCGGCGACTACGAACTCTCGGTCTCGATCGTCAAGCTGACCAAGCCCATGTTCGGCGCCGCGTTCACGGTCGACATGGAAGCGGGCTGGTCGCTCATCAAGACCTCTGACAAGTCGGTGGCGATGCGCCAGGTCATCAAGTCGACCTACACGGGTGGCGCCTTCGATTCGCTCGTCGGCACGACCCGCCTGCGCATGTCGGTGGAAGGTGCCGCACGCAACAACATCAAGCAGGGCCTGGAAGCCGTCGCGGCGCTCAATCTCTGATCGAGCGATCGACTGCTCAGTGAATGAAAAAGGGGCTGGTGAATCACCAGCCCCTTTTTTCATGCCTTCGCGCAGTGCTCAGCGCGCGTTCTGCAGCGCCGCAATGCGCTCTTCGATCGGCGGGTGCGTGGCAAAGAGCTTGCCGATGCTGCCCGTGATGCCCATGGCTTCCACCGCCTTGGGCAGTTCGCCGGCCGGCAGGCCGCCCAGGCGCGCGAGTGCGTTCATCATCGGCTGCTTCTGGCCCATGAGCGCGGCCGAGCCGGCGTCGGCGCGGAATTCGCGCTGGCGCGAGAACCACGCCACCACGATGGCGGCGGCAAAGCCCAGCACGATGTCCAGCACGATGGTGCTCACGTAGTAGCCGATGCCCGGGCCCGACGAACGGTCGTCGCCGCGGCGCAGGAAGCTGTCGACCGCATAGCCGATCACGCGCGAGAGGAACACGACGAAGGTGTTCATCACGCCCTGGATCAGCGTCATGGTGACCATGTCGCCGTTGGCGATGTGCGCCACTTCGTGGCCGATCACGGCCTCGACTTCTTCGCGCGTCATGTTCTGCAGCAGGCCGGTGGACACCGCCACCAGCGACGAGTTCTTGAACGCGCCGGTCGCGAAGGCATTGGGCTCGCCCTCGAAGATGCCGACCTCGGGCATGCCGATGCCGGCCTTGTCGGCAAACTTGCGCACCGTGCCGACGATCCAGGCCTCGTCCGGCGACTGGGGGTTGTCGATCATGTGCAGCTTGGTCGTCCACTTGGCCATGGGCTTGCTGATCAGGAGCGAAATGATCGCGCCGCCAAAGCCCATGACGAGCGCGAAGCCGAGCAGCGCCGTGAGGTTCAGCCCGTTGGCCGTCAGAAAGCGGTTGACGCCGAGCAGGCTGGCGACGATGCCGAGCACTGCAACGACCATCACATTGGTCAAAACGAACAGAAGGATACGTTTCAAGTTGAATTCTCCGTGGGGGAATGCTGCCGCCTAGATGAGGACCGGATGGCCCCCTTCAAGCCGTGCAGGAAATGGCGCTCTTCCTGTGTTGTTGGGGTTCTGGAGGAGCCGCACCGCGGCTTGCGGGTAGAGCGATGATAGGAGCAAAAGTTCTACGGACCGGGCCTGAAGACCTTGGGATCGTCGTAGAAATTCGCCGCCGCGTTGCCGGCCCACCAGCCCGGCACGCCGAGCACGGGCAGCGGAACAAAGGGCTTTTGCGCCAGGTGATCCGGCGCGAGGCTGCGCGCCAGCGCCCCGTCGCAGGACGCCGCCGAACCGCCCGCAGCCGGTGCCGGCAGCCGCAGCACATGCGCGGTGAGCGCCTTGCGCGGCGCGGCGAGTTTCTCGAGCAGCGCATGGCCGAACACCCAGAGGCGCGCCCCGGACCACAGCGCGCGCTGCGTCACGAAGAGCGTGTGCCAGTCGCGCGCGGCGAGCGCCCGCCACAGCGGCTCGGGCGCATCGAGCACGGCGCCGTTCTCATCGAACAGCGTGAGCGCATCGCGCAGCGGGCCGCGCGTGGCACCGATGCCCGCGCGGGCGATCTCGGCGGCCTGCAGTTCGTTGAGGCGACGCTTGGCCTCCGGAAAGGCGAGCCAGACGAGGCCGTTGAAGAAGTCGTGCAGGTTGTCGCGCGTCGGCACGGTGCCGGTCTGGAAGATGTGGGCCTCATAGGCCTGCCCCGCGGACAGCGCCGACTGCGGCACGAAGGCGGGCCTGGAATCGGGCGCCGCTTGCCGCTGCAGCGCGGCTGCGACCGGGCTGTGGAGTGCCGCCTGCGCCGCCGCCTGGCCGATGGCGCGGTAAGGCGCGAGCCAGGGCTGCGCCCAGTCGACCGCCGCCAGGCTCAAGGCGCGGCGGCTCCGGTCCAGCGGATGCGGTCGGGGTGCTGCAGCACGGCGAACTCCGCCGGGAGCTTGTCGAACAGCTTGAGCGAACTGCCGTGCTTGCCGAGCAGCCCGGCCGCGCGCAGCGCCTGGGCCACGTCGTTGAGCGGCACGTCGGCACCGCTGCGCAGCGCGGGTGCCGCGCGCAGGATGAATTCGGCGGCCTCGGAGGGCGGCTGCGGCGCGGGCGGCTTCGCTGCTGCCTTGGCGGTCTTTCGGGCCGGGGCCTTGGCCGCGGCCTTGCGGGCCGGCTGCGTGGCCGCACTCTTCGCGGTCTTTTCCGTCTTGGCCGGCGCACGCTTCGCGGCCACCTTGGCCGCGGCCTTCTTCGCCGGCGCGGTGCGGGGCGCGACCGGCGCGCCGTGGTGCTGCAGGTCGGTGAACTCGTCGTAGACCGCCACGGTCTCCTCGCCGGTCTTGCCCTGCTGGCCCAGGCCGCAGACGCGGCAGCCCTTTTCGCGCAGCCGGATCACGAGCGGCGCGAAGTCGGAATCGGAAGACACCAGCACCACCACGTCGGGGCGCTCGGCGATCACGAGGTCGAGCGCATCGACCGCGAGCGCGATGTCGGTGCTGTTCTTGCCGGCCGAGAGGTTGACCATCGGCCGCACCGACAGCCGCTTGAACAGCGCCTGCTGCTTGAGCGCCGTTTCGGCGTTGCAATAGGCGCGGCGCACATGAACCGCGCCGTGCTCGGCCAGGGTCCGCTGCACGGCCTGCTCGATCACGTCGGCCGAGACGTTGTCGGCATCGATCAGCAGCATCACCCGCAGCGCGGGCGTCATGCGAGTCTCCAGCCGATGGTTTCACCACCGCGCAGCGGCTTGAGCGTGGCGTCGCCGTAGGGCACGGTCTCGGGCACGGTCCAGCTTTCGCGCTTCAGCGTGATGGTGCCGCTGTTGCGCGGCAGGCCGTAGAAGTCGGGGCCATGGAAGCTCGCGAAGCCCTCGAGCTTGTCGAGCGCGTCCACGCTGTCGAAGGCCTCGGCATAGAGCTCGATGGCGGTCAGCGCGGTGTAGCAGCCGGCGCAGCCGAGCGCATGTTCCTTCAGGTGGGCCGGGTGCGGCGCGCTGTCGGTGCCCAGGAAGAAGCGGTCGCTGCCGCTCGTGGCCGCCTGGACCAGCGCCACGCGGTGCGTCTCGCGCTTGAGCACGGGCAGGCAGTAGTAGTGCGGGCGGATGCCGCCGGTGAAGATGGCGTTGCGGTTGTACAGCAGGTGGTGCGCGGTGATGGTGGCGGCCGTGAAGCGGTTGGCATCGCGCACGTAGTGGGCGCCCTCCTGGGTGGTGAGGTGCTCGAACACCACCTTGAGCTCGGGGAAGTCGCGGCGCAGCGGGATCATCACGCGGTCGATGAAGACGGCCTCGCGGTCGAACAGGTCGACCGCCGGGTCGGTGACCTCGCCGTGCACCAGCAGCAGCAGGCCGTGCTTCTGCATGGCTTCGAGCGTCTTGTAGGTGTGGCGGATGTCGGTCACGCCGGCATCGCTGTTGGTGGTGGCGCCGGCCGGGTAGAGCTTGAGCGCGCGCACGCCGGCTTCCGCGGCCAGCGCGATTTCCTCGGGCGGCAGCTTGTCGGTCAGGTAGAGCGACATCACGGGCTCGAAGGCCGTGCCCGGCGGCACCGCCGCGCGGATGCGGTCGCGGTAGGCAATAGCCTGCGCCGCGGTGGTCACAGGGGGGCGCAGGTTGGGCATGACCAGCGCGCGGCCGAACTGGCGCGCGCTGTGCGGCACCACGGCTTCGAGGGCGGCGCCGTCGCGCACATGCAGGTGCCAGTCGTCCGGGCGGGTGATGGTGAGGGTGTCTGTCATGGGAGGGCCATTGTCGCATCGCGGCCTTGCGGCTGGCACACGTCGTGCTTCACCACCGGTTCGATCCCTTTGCCCTTTCATCCCTAGGAGCTCTTGTGAAGCGTGCCGTTCCTGCCTCGATCCTGAAACCCCTGGCCGCCTGCGCGGTGCTCGCCACCCTGGCCTTCGCAACGCCGGCCCTGGCCCAGGAGAAGACGCTGCGCATCGCCATGACCGCGGCCGACATTCCGCGCACGCTCGGCCAGCCCGACCAGGGCTTCGAAGGCAACCGCTTCACCGGCATTCCGATCTACGACTCGCTCACGCAGTGGGACCTGTCCAAGGCCGACGCGCCGAGCGTGCTGATCCCGGCACTGGCCAGTTCCTGGGCCGTCGACGCCAAGGACAAGACCAGGTGGGTCTTCAAGCTGCGCCCCGGCGTCAAGTTCCATGACGGCTCGGCCTTCAATGCCGACGCGGTGGTGTGGAACGTGCAGAAGGTGCTCGACAAGGACGCGCCGCAGTTCGATCCCAGCCAGGTCGGCGTGACCGCATCGCGCATGCCCACGCTGCGCACCGCGCGCAAGATCGACGACATGACGGTCGAGCTCGCCACGAGCGAGCCCGACGCCTTCCTGCCGATCAACCTGAGCAACCTGTTCATGGCCTCGCCCGCGCAGTGGCAGAAGAAATTCGACGCCGCGGCCGGCGCCACGCCCGCCGACAAGTCCAAGGCCGCATGGACCGCCTTCGCGGCCGACCCCGCGGGCTCGGGCCCGTTCAAGGTCACGCGCTTCGTGGCGCGCGAACGCCTGGAGCTGGCCGCCAACAAGGCCTACTGGGACGCGAAGCGCGTGCCCAAGATCGACAAGGTCGTGATGCTGCCGATGCCCGAGGCCAATGCGCGCACCGCCGCGCTGCTGGGCGGCCAGGTCGACTGGATCGAGGCGCCCGCGCCCGACGCCATGGCGCAGATCACGCAGCGCGGCTTCAAGATCTATTCCAACGCGCAGCCGCATGTGTGGCCGTGGCAGCTGTCGTTTGCCGAGGGGTCGCCCTGGCTCGACAAGCGCGTGCGCCAGGCCGCCAACCTGTGCATCGACCGCGGCGGCATGAAGCAGCTGCTCGGCGGCATGATGGCCGAGCCCAAGGGTACGGTGCCGCCGGGCCATCCGTGGTTCGGCACGCCGGGTTTCGACATCAAGTACGACGTGAAGGCCGCCCAGGCGCTGATGACGCAGGCCGGCTATTCGGCCGCCAAGCCCATCAAGGTGAAGGTGCAGATCTCCGCCTCGGGCTCGGGCCAGATGCAGCCGCT
The DNA here is from genome assembly GCF_041154435.1 of Variovorax sp. V116. NCBI lineage: Bacteria > Pseudomonadati > Pseudomonadota > Betaproteobacteria > Burkholderiales > Comamonadaceae > Variovorax > Variovorax sp. V116. Next base: position 975,743 of record NZ_AP028661.1, on the reverse strand, counting down.
GCCGATGAACGAGTTCGCGCAGCAGTCGCTCAAGCAGTGCTTCTTCGACGTGCAGTTCGACGTGATCGAATGGAACACGCTCTTCACCAACTGGCGCAAGGGCGCGAAGGACCCCTCGGCCAACAGCGCCAACGCGGTCAACATCAGCTTCGCGGCGATGGACCCGTTCTTCGCGATGGTGCGCTTCGTGAGCACCAAGGCCTTTCCGCCGGTGTCCAACAACTGGGGCTACTACGGCAACGCCGAAGTCGACAAGCTCGTGGCCGATGCGCGCACCAGCTTCGACGACAAGGCGCGCGACGCTGCGCTGGCCAGGCTGCATACGCACATCGTGGACGACGCGCCCTTCGTCTGGATCGCGCATGACGTGGGGCCGCGCGCGATGTCGGCCAAGGTCAAGAACGTCGTCCAGCCCAAGAGCTGGTTCATCGACATCGCCACCATGACGATGGACTGATGCTCGCCTATCTGTTGCGCCGCATCGTCTACGCCGTGCCGATCATGGTCGGCGTGGCGCTGGTGTGTTTTCTGCTGGTGCACATCGCGCCGGGCGATCCGCTGGTGTCGATCCTGCCGCCCGACGCCTCGGCCGACCTGCAGGCGCAGCTGCGCGAGCTCTACGGCTTCAACCGTTCGCTGCCCGAGCAGTTCGCGATGTGGGTCTGGCGTGCGCTGCATGGCGACCTGGGCGTGTCCATCGCAAGCAACCGCGCCGTGGCGGGCGAGGTGTTCACGGCCGTGGGCAACACGCTGCGACTCGCGGTGGTGGCGACCTTCATCGGCTTCGTGCTGGGCTGCCTGTTCGGTTTCGTGGCCGGCTACTTCCGCAACTCATGGCTCGACCGCCTTGCCTCGATGCTGTCGGTGCTGGGCGTGAGCGTGCCGCACTACTGGCTGGGCATGGTGATGGTGATCGTGTTCTCGTCGCAGCTCATGTGGCTGCCCGCCACCGGCGCAGGCCCGGGCGGCTCGAGCGACTGGGCCTGGGACTGGGCGCACCTGCAGTTCCTGATCCTGCCGGCCCTCACGATGTCGGTGATTCCCATGGGCATCATCGCGCGCACCGTGCGCGCGCTGGTGGCCGACATCCTCGACCAGGAATTCATCGTCGGCCTGCGCGCCAAGGGCCTCACGCACTGGGGCGTGTTCCGCCACATGGTGAAGAACGCGGCGCCCACCGCGCTCGCGGTGATGGGCCTGCAGCTGGGCTACCTGCTGGGCGGCTCGATCCTGATCGAGACCGTGTTCTCGTGGCCCGGCACCGGCTTTCTGTTGAACTCCGCGATCTTCCAGCGCGACCTGCCGCTGCTGCAGGGAACCATCCTGGTGCTGGCGCTGTTCTTCGTGTTGCTCAACCTGCTGGTCGACGTGCTGCAGACGCTGCTCGACCCGCGCATCGCTCGGGCCTGAAGACATGAGCGCACTGCCCCTCCCCTCTTCTTCTTCCTCCGCCGCCGCCGACGTGAAGCCGCTGCCGCCGATGCAATGCTCCCGCGGCTACTGGACCTCGGCGCTGCTGCGCTTCACGCGCGATCCGGTCGCGATGGGTGCCGCCTTGGTGGTTCTGCTGCTGATCGGCCTGGCCGTGTTCGGCCCGTGGCTCGCGCCGGCCGATCCTTACGCCTCGTCGATGCTCAAGCGGCTCAAGCCGATCGGCACCGAGGGCCTGCCCTTCGGCAGCGACGAACTGGGCCGCGACATGCTGTCGCGCCTGATCGTCGGCGCACGGCTGTCGCTGTTCATCGGCATCACGCCGGTGATCTGCGCCTTCGTGCTCGGCACAGTGATCGGCATCGTTGCGGGCTATGCGGGCGGCTTCACCAACACGCTGATCATGCGCACCATCGACGTGTTCTACGCCTTTCCCTCGGTGCTGCTGGCCATTGCGCTGTCGGGCACGCTGGGCGCGGGCGTGGTCAATTCGCTGATCTCGCTGACCATCGTCTTCATTCCGCAGATCGCGCGCGTGGCCGAGAGCGTGACGACGCAGGTGCGCACGCGCGACTACGTGGAGGCGGCGCGCGCCTCGGGCGCGAACCCGTTCACGATCGTGCGGGTGCATGTGCTGGGCAATGTGCTCGGTCCGATCTTCGTCTACGCAACGAGTCTGATCGCGGTGTCGATGATCCTGGCCTCGGGCCTGTCGTTCCTGGGCCTGGGCGTGAAGCCGCCGGAGCCGGAGTGGGGCCTGATGCTCAACACGCTGCGCACCGCGATCTATGTGCAGCCGTGGGTCGCCGCGTTGCCGGGCGCGATGATCTTCATCACGTCGATCTCCTTCAATCTTTTGTCCGATGGGTTGCGGTCGGCGATGGACAACAAGGGGTGAGGATGCTTTGCGTTGTGTTTGAGGTTCTTTGTTCGGGGCGCGCTCCCGCCGACGGGGTACCTTGCTCCGCGAATGTCCCCCGGCCTGCGGCCTCCTCCTTGATTTCGCTGCGCAAGGCACCCCATCGACGGGAGCGTTGGACAGAGCAGTTGTTGATCGGCGGTACACCAGCAGCGTGTCCTGGTGCACAGGGCATCGGGTGCTCCCCGCAGCGAAATCAAGGAGGAGGCCGCAGGCCGGGGGACATTCGCGGAGGGGAGTACCCGGTGGCCTGTGCACGCGCCCCGAACAAGAGCGCCAAGAACAAACAACAGCGCAAAAACAAGAGCGACAAAGGACACCATGGACGCACTGAAAGACATCGGCGGCCCCGCACAACCGCTGCTCACCATCACCGGCCTGGTCAAGCACTTTCCGCTCAAGAAAGATCCGCTGGGCCGCGGCGGTGGCGTGGTGCGCGCGGTCGATGGGGTCGACTTCGAAGTGCTCAAAGGCGAAACGCTCGGCGTGGTCGGCGAATCGGGTTGCGGCAAGTCGACCACCGCGCGGCTGCTGATGCAGCTGATTGCACCAACGCGGGGCGAAGTGATCTTCGACGGCCGCGAAGTCGGCGGGCGCGAACTGCCGCTCAAGGAGTTCAGGCGCCAGGTGCAGATGGTGTTCCAGGACAGCTACGCCTCGCTCAACCCGCGCCTCACCATCGAGGACTCGGTGGCTTTCGGTCCGCAGGTGCACGGCGTCGGCCGGCGCGAGGCCGTGGCGCGTGCGCGCGACCTGCTCGCGCGCGTCGGGCTCGAGCCGCAGCGCTTTGCCGAACGCTATCCGCACGAACTCTCGGGCGGCCAGCGCCAGCGCGTCAACATCGCGCGCGCGCTCGCGCTGCAGCCGCGCATGGTGATCCTCGACGAGGCCGTGTCGGCGCTCGACAAGTCGGTGGAGGCGCAGGTCATCAACCTGCTGCTCGACCTCAAGGCCGAATTCGGCCTCACCTATCTTTTCATCAGCCACGACCTCAACGTGGTGCGCTACGTGAGCGACCGCGTGATGGTCATGTACCTGGGCCAGGTGGCCGAGATCGGTCCGGCCGACGCGCTCTACGATGCGCCGGCGCATCCCTACACCCGCGCGCTGCTCTCGTCGATGCCCTCGATGGACCCCGATCACCGCACCGAGCAAGCGGCGCTGGCCGGCGACCCGCCGAACCCGATCAACCCGCCCACGGGCTGCCGCTTCCATCCGCGCTGCGCGCTGGCCGCACCGGTGTGCAGCCAGATCGTGCCCGAGCCCATCGCCACCGGCGCGCGGCATGCGGCGAGCTGCCTGGTCCACGAGCCCGGCAGCGGACATCCGATGGCCGTGCCGCTGGCCCGGGCGGCCTGAACGCATGATGACGACAACGATGAGCAACCCGACCTCTTCCTCCTCCGAGCCGATGGTCCGCCTGCGCGACCTCAGTGTCACGTTCAGCGGCGGCCGCAAGCCCGTGCATGCGGTGAGCGGCGTGAGCCTGGAGGTGCAGCGCGGCGAGGTGGTCGCGCTGATCGGCGAATCGGGCTCCGGCAAGAGCGTGACGCTGCGCACGCTGCTGCGCCTGCATCCCGAGCGCCGCACGCGCATCGGCGGGCAGGTGCAGGTGGCCGGGCGCGACGTGCTCGCGATGCCCGCGCGCGAGCTCGACGACTTCCGCGGCAAGGTCGCCTCGATGATCTTCCAGGAGCCGCTGCTCGCGCTCGATCCGGTGTATTCGGTCGGCGCGCAGATCGTCGAGTCGATCCGCCGGCACGACAGGAAGGCCACGGCGGCCGAGGCGCAGCAGCGTGCGCTTGCGCTGTTCGAACGCGTGCGCATCCCGAGCCCCGAGCGGCGCCTGGCAGCCTATCCGCACGAGATGTCGGGCGGCATGCGGCAGCGTGCGATGATCGCGCTGGCGCTGGCATGCAAACCCCAGTTGCTGCTGGCCGACGAGCCGACCACCGCGCTCGACGCCACGGTGCAGATCCAGATCCTGCTGCTGCTGCGCGAACTGCAGCGCGACCTCGGCCTGTCGGTGATCTTCGTCACGCACGACATTGGCGCCGCGGTCGAGGTGGCCGACCGCATCGCCGTGATGTATGCGGGCCGCATCGTCGAGGAAGGCACGGCGCGCGAGCTGATCCGCTCGCCGCGCCACCCCTACACCATCGCGCTGCTCAAGAGCCGCGCGCACGGCGCTCTGGCGCGCGGCGCGCGGCTGGAGACCATCGGCGGCGCGCCGCCCGACCTGTCGGCGCTGCCGCCCGGCTGCGCCTTTGCCGAACGCTGCACGCTCGCCACCGATGCCTGCCGCGCCGCGCAGCCGCCGGTGGTCGAGCTTGCGCCGAAGCACCGCGCGCGCTGCATCCATACCGATGCCGCTGCCGCCATCGCACCCACGCTGGCCGCCTGAGCCGCACCTGCACACGCACACACCACGACACGCCATGCCCCTGCACGACCCCGCCCACGCCTTCGTTCCGTACCCCGACGCGCCGGTGCCGCATGCGCCCACCGGCCCGCTGGCCGACCTGCGCTTTGCAGCCAAGGACCTGTTCGACGTGGCCGGCTATCCCACCGGCGGCGGCAGCCCGATCGTGCTGGCGATGTCGGGCATCAAGACCCGCACCGCGCCCACCGTGCAGAAGCTGCTCGATGCGGGCGCGCGCTTCGCGGGCAAGACCGTGACCGACGAACTCGCGTTCTCGATGAACGGCAACAACGCGCACTTCGGGGCGCCGATCAACGGCGCGGCCAAGGACCGCATCACCGGCGGCTCGTCGTCGGGCTCGGCCTCGGCCGTGTCATCGGGCCTGTGCGACTTTGCGCTCGGCACCGACACCGGCGGCTCGGTGCGCGCGCCGGCCAACCACTGCGGCCTGTACGGCCTGCGCCCCACGCATGGCCGCGTGAGCCTCGAAGGCGCGCTCGACCTTGCGCCCAGCCTCGACACCTGCGGCTGGTTCGCGCGCGACATCGGCACCTTCGCGCGCGTGGCCGACGTGCTGCTGGGTGCCGACACGGCCGCGCTGCCCGCGCGCGTGCGGCTGCTGCGGCCCGAGGACGTGTGGTCGCTCGCGGTGCCGGCCGCGGCCGACGCGCTGGCGGATGCGGCCGCGCGCGCGCAGCGCGTGCTCGGCGATGCGGCGGGCATCGAGGTCGCGCTCGACTCCTTCGACGCGATGTACTGGAACTTCCGCTACGTGCAGTCGCACGAGGCCTGGCTCACCGACGGCCCGCTGATCGAGCGCTACGCGCCGCCGCTGGGCCCGGGCGTGGCCGAGCGCTTCGCCTGGTCGCGCGGCGTGACCGATGCGCAGATCGTCGCGGGCCGCGCCTTCCGCATCGCTTTCCGCAGCCACTTGGCCAAGCTGCTCGGCAGCGACGGCGTGCTGCTGATGCCGACCATGCCCGACATCGCGCCGCTGCGCAGCGAAGGCGAGGCCGGCCTGGAGGACTACCGCAACCGCGCGATCCGGATGCTGTGCATTGCGGGCCTTGCCGGCTTTCCGCAATTGTCGATGCCGCTCGCGCAGCGCCACGGTGCGCCGCTGGGCATTTCGCTGCTCGGACCGGCGGGGTCGGACCGGTCGTTGATCGGGCTGGCGGAGCGCATTGCCGGCGGCTGACGCGGCCATCGCGCCCTGGCCCTGACTTGGGCGACACTGCGGCCTTCCATCATGCGTTGAGCGCAGGAACAGCAACATGTCGCAGGCCTCGCCGCAATTCGTGGATTTCATCGTCGACCGGCTCTCCGGAATCGACGGCATCACGACAAACCGCTTCTTCGGCGGCACCGGCCTCTCGGCCCACGCCACGCAGTTCGCGATGGTCATGGGCGGCAGCCTCTACTTCGTCGTGGACAAGGACACGCGGCCCAGGTACGAGAAGCTGGGCAGCACCTGCTTTGCCTACGACACGAAGGCGCGGCGGGTCCAGGTGCGCAAGTATTTCGAGGTTCCCATCGAGATCATCGAGGACCATGAGGCACTGGCGGCCTTGGCAAGGGAAGCCGTTCTCGCGGCGCAAGGCCTGAAGACAAAGAAGCCGGCCGGCAAGCGCGCCTAGTTAGTCGCGCCAATCGACGACCACCCGCGCCGCCAGCGCGCAGGTATCGCAATCGACACTCGCCGCGGCCCGCTCCACCACCACGAAGTCGCCCGCATCCACCGCCAGCAGCGCGTGGTGCCAGGTGCCGGGCGCGAGTGTCACGCCCTGCAGCCCGTCGGTCACGAACGCAGCGAGCGCAGCGGGCGCGGGCGCCTCGCCGGCCGGCGCCACGACGATGACGAAGCGCCTTTCTCCCAAGGGCACGAAAGTCTGGCTGCCGAGCGCGTGGCGCTCCATCTCCGTGACTTCATGCGGAAAACGCCGCGCCTGCGCACGGAACAGCGCGAGCATCGGCCGGCCGCCCTGCGCGCCGAGCTGCAGGTCGCCGACAAGGTCGAAGCGTTCGGCATTGCCGCCATTGATCGGGCGGCCCTTCTTGCCGGCGGGCGCGGCCAGCACCGTGCCGTAGGGCGCGAAAGCCTGGGGTGTCAGCGGTTGCACCGCGAGCGGCATCGGGGCGAGGAAAGCTGCATCGTTCATGCGGCGGAGTACAGCAGAAAACATGCCGATGGTCACCGGGCCTGCGTGCGCTTCCTACCGCTGCGACTGATCAACCGATTCAGCGCCGGGCACCCGCACCCGCTCCAGGATGAAATCGATGAAGGTGCGGATTGCCCGCGTGTGCTGCCGGTTGGGCATGTAGAGCATGAACATCTGCGTGCCGAAGATGCTGAGGCGCCAGTCGTCCAGCGTGGTCACCACGTCGCCCTTGCGCACGTCCTCCTGCACCACGTAGTCGGGCACCAGGCCGATGCCCAGGCCCGCGAGGATGGCCTGGCGCAGGAACAAGAAGTTCTCCGAGATCAGCGTCGGCTCCAGGATCACCTCGCGCCGCACCTCTCCCAGATTCTGGCCCTGGTAGGCCGACACGCGCAGCTGCCGGCCGATGACAGCGGCCGTGACCACGGGCGCGCCCTGCAGTTCGTCGAGCTGCACCGGCAGCGGATGCTTCTGTGCATAGCCGCTTGAAGCGCAGGCCACATAGCGCACCGGCCCCATCTCGCGCGCCACCAGGTTCTGCGGCGGCTCTGGAATCACGCGGATCGCGATGTCGACCTCGTCGCGCAGCAGGTCCTCGATGCGGTTCTCGAACACCACGTCGAGCACGATGCCCGGGTACTGCCGCTTGAAGTCGATCAGCCAGCCGGCCATCACCAGCTGGCCGTAGCCGCTGGGCACGCTCAGGCGCACGCGGCCCTGCAGGCCCTGGCCCAGCGTGGTGACCGATTCCTTCGCGGCCAGCAGCTCGGCCTGGATCGCCACGCCGTGCTGGTACAGGCGCAGGCCGATCTCGGTCGGTTCGGCGCGGCGCGTGGTGCGCCGCACCAGCTGGGCGCCGACCGAGCGCTCGAGCTGGTTCAGGTGGTAGCTGACGTTGGCGCGGCTCATCTTGAGCCGGCGCGCGGCCGCGCTCAGGTTGCCGGCGTCAAGGATTTCCACCAGCAGGGTCAGCGATTGGAGATCCATGGGCCGATTGTGTCAAAAATTCTTTGACAGTCTGTCAATGGTCTATGCAATTGTCAAAGCACCGGCACCGGCCAAGAATGCGGGGTTCACCCCCAGAGCCTCGGGCCCCTCGCGTTTGCAGCAGGGCTCGCCACGCAAGAGACAAGACAAGCACATGGCCACCACAACCTCCAGCCCTTCCACGTCTTCCGGTCCCGTCAGCTTCGAGCGTCTTGGCGACGTGTTCGTGGTGACCATCGACAACCCGCCCGTCAACGCCCTGGGCGTGGATGTGCGCCGCGGCCTCGTGGCCGCCATCGAGGCGGCCGAGGCCGACGGCGCCGCGGCCGCGGTGCTGATCGTCGGCGCGGGCCGCAACTTCATCGCAGGCGCCGACATCCGCGAGTTCGGCAAGACGCCGCAGCCGCCCTCGCTGCCCGAGGTGTGCCTTGCTATCGAGAACTGCAGCAAGCCGGTGGTTGCCGCCATCCACGGCGCTGCGCTCGGCGGCGGGCTCGAAGTGGCGCTGTCGGCGCACTACCGCATCGCCTCGCCCACCGCCAAGCTCGGCCTGCCCGAAGTGCAGCTCGGCCTGTTGCCCGGCTCGGGCGGCACGCAACGCGCGCCGCGCCTGATCGGCGTGAAGCCCGCGCTCGAACTGATGCTCAGCGGCCGCCACGCGGGCGCGAAGGAAGCGCTGTCGCTCGGCCTCGTGGACCGGCTCGGCAACGAGGCCGATGCGCGCGCCGAAGGCCTGGCCTACGCGCAGGAACTCGTGGCCGCCAAGGCGCCGGTGCGCCGCACGCGCGAGGCTGGCGGCCTGGCCGACAAGGAAGCCAGCCGCGCCGCGCTCGAAGCCGCGCGCGCCGACACCGCGAAGAAGAGCCGCGGCCTGTTCTCGCCGATGAAGATCATCGAAGCCGTCGAGGCCGCGCTCACGCTGCCTTTCGACGAAGGCATGGCGCTGGAGCGCAAGCTGTTCCTGCAGTGCATCGACAGCCCGCAGCGCGCCGGCCTGATCCACGCCTTCTTCGCCGAGCGCGAAGTGCTGAAGGCGCCCGAGACCCGGTCCGCCGCGCCGCGCGCGCTTGCATCGGCCGGCATCGTCGGCGGCGGCACCATGGGCGCGGGCATCGCGGTGGCAATGCTCGACGCGGGCCTGCCCGTGACCATGATCGAGCGCGACGAGCCCAGCCTCGCGCGCGGCCGCCAGCATGTCGAGAAGGTGTACGACGGCCTCATCAAGAAGGGCCGCATGACGCCCGAGGCCAAGACCGCCGTGATGGCGCGCTTCTCGGGCTCCACGTCTTATGACGCGCTCGCGCAGGTCGACATCGTGGTCGAAGCGGTGTTCGAGGACATGGGCGTGAAGAAGGCCGTGTTCGCCGAGCTCGACCGCGTCTGCAAGCGCGGCGCGGTGCTCGCCACCAACACCTCGTACCTGGACATCGACGAGATCGCCGAGAGCATTTCGCGTCCGCAGGACGTGGTGGGCCTGCACTTCTTCTCGCCGGCCAACATCATGAAGCTGCTGGAGATCGTGGTGCCCGCCAAGGTGAGCGCCGACGTGGTCGCGACCGGCTTCGAGCTCGCGAAGAAATTGAAGAAGGTGCCGGTGCGCGCCGGCGTGTGCGACGGCTTCATCGGCAACCGCATCCTCGCGGTGTACCGCCAGGCCGCCGACCACATGATGGAAGACGGCGCGTCGCCCTACCAGATCGAAGAGGCCGTGCGCAACTTCGGCTACCCGATGGGGCCGTTCCAGGTGTCCGACCTCGCGGGCGGCGACATCGGCTGGGCCACGCGCAAGCGCAAGGCCGCCACGCGCGATCCGCAGGCGCGCTACGTGCAGATTGCCGACCGCATCTGCGAGCGCGGCTGGTTCGGCCAGAAGACGCAGCGCGGCTACTACCTGTACCCCGAGGGCGCCCGCACCGGCCAGCCCGACCCCGAGGTGCTGGCCATCATCGACGCCGAGCGCGAGCGCGCGGGCATCAAGCCGCGCACCTTCACCGAGGAAGAAATCATGCGCCGCTACATGGCCGCGATGATCAACGAGGGCGCCAACGTCGTGCTCCAGCGCATCGCGCTGCGCCCGCTCGACGTGGACGTGACCTTCCTCTACGGCTACGGCTTTCCGCGGCACCGCGGCGGCCCGATGAAGTACGCCGACACCGTGGGCCTGCCGAAGGTGCTGGCCGACATCCGCGAATTCGCCAAGGCCGACCCGATCTTCTGGAAGCCCTCGCCGCTGCTGGTGGAGCTGGTCGAGCGCGGCGCCGATTTCGCGAGCCTGAACCAATCCGAGTAACCAGAGCCAGCCGTCCAGGAGACATCCCCCATGCGCGAAGCCGTCATCGTTTCCACCGCCCGCACTCCGCTCACCAAGGCGCACCGCGGCGAATTCAACATCACGCCGGGCCCCACGCTCGCGGCCTTTGCGGTCAAGGCCGCTGTCGAGCGCTCGGGCCTGGACCCCGCGCTGATCGAGGACGCGATCCTCGGCTGCGGCTACCCCGAAGGCACCACGGGCCGCAACATCGCGCGCCAGAGCATCATCCGCGCGGGGCTGCCGATCTCGATCGCCGGCACCACCGTCAACCGCTTCTGCGCCTCGGGCCTGCAGGCGATCGCCATGGCCGCGGGCCGCATCGTGGTGGACGGCGCGCCGGCCATGATCGCGGGCGGCGTCGAGAGCATCTCGCAGATCCGCAGCCGCAGCGCCACCGATGCCGGCGACAGCGGCATGGACCCGTGGATCGTCCAGCACAAGCCCGCGCTCTACATGGCGATGATCGAGACCGCCGACATCGTGGCCCAGCGCTACGGCATCAGCCGCGAGGCGCAGGACCGCTTCTCGGCCGAGAGCCAGCGCAAGACCGAAGAGGCCCAGCTCGCCGGCCGCTACAGGGACGAGATCGTCGCCTGCACCACCACCATGGCCGTGACCGACAAGGAGACCAAGGAAGTCAGCTACCGCGAAGTCACCGCCACCGAAGACAACTGCAACCGCCGCGGCACCACCTACGAGGCGCTCGCCAAGCTCAAGCCCGTGATGGGCGACGACAAGTTCATCACGGCCGGCAACGCCTCGCAGCTGTCCGACGGCGCCTCGGCCTGCGTGCTGATGGAAGCGAAGGACGCGGAGCGTGCCAACCTCAAGCCCCTCGGCGCATTCCGCGGCCTTGCGGTGGCCGGCTGCGAGCCCGACGAGATGGGCATTGGCCCGGTGTTCGCGGTGCCCAAGCTGCTCGCGCGCCATGGCCTGAAGGTCGAGGACATCGGCCTCTGGGAACTCAACGAAGCCTTCGCCTCGCAGTCGATCTACTGCCAGGAGAAGCTCGGCATTCCGTCGGAACTGCTCAACGTGAACGGCGGCGCGATCTCCATCGGCCACCCCTTCGGCATGACCGGCGCGCGCCTCACGGGCCACGTGCTGATCGAAGGCAGGCGCCGCGGCGCGAAGTACGCGGTGGTCACGATGTGCATTGCCGGCGGCATGGGCGCGGCGGGCCTGTTCGAAATATTTTGAAACCTTGCGGGACAGACCAAGAAATTGCGCAGCAATTTTTGCTCTGTCCTCAACTGATTGGAATGCGATGGACCTGAATTTCACGACCGAAGAAGAAGCCTTCCGCAGCGAAGTGCGCGCCTTCCTGGCCGCAAGACTGCCGGTGCGGCTGTCCGAGAAAGTGCGCGGCGGCAAGATCCTCGCCAAGGCCGATATGGAGGAATGGCACGCCATCCTCAACGAGCGCGGCTGGCTCGCGAATCACTGGCCCGAGCAGTACGGCGGTCCGGGCTGGACGGCGGTGGAAAAATTCATCTTCGAACACGAATGCGCGCTGGCCTTTGCGCCGCGCATCGTGCCCTTCGGCGTGAACATGCTCGGGCCGGTGCTCATCAAGTACGGCAACGAGGCACAGAAGCGCCACTGGCTGCCGCGCATCCTGAACGGCGCCGACTGGTGGTGCCAGGGCTATTCGGAACCCGGCGCGGGCTCCGACCTGGCGGCCGTGAAGACCTCGGCCGTGCGCGGCATCGACGCCCAGGGCGACCACTACATCGTGAACGGCCAGAAGACCTGGACCACGCTGGGCCAGCACGCCAACATGATCTTCTGCCTGGTGCGCACCAACCGCGAGGCGAAGAAGCAGGAAGGCATCAGCTTCCTCCTGATCGACATGACCTCGCCCGGCGTGGAAGTGCGGCCGATCATCACGCTCGACGGCGAGCATGAAGTGAACGAAGTGTTCTTCTCCGACGTGCGCGTGCCGGCCGAGAACCTCGTCGGCGAAGAGAACAAGGGCTGGACCTGTGCCAAGTATCTTTTGACCTACGAGCGCACCAACATCGCGGGCGTCGGCTTCTCGGTGGCGGCGCTCGAGCAGCTCAAGGGCATTGCGGCCACGCAGACGAAGAACGGCAAGCCGCTGGCCGAAGACCCGGCATTTGCCGCACGCATGGCGCGTGTCGAGATCGATCTGGAGAACATGAAGACCACCAACCTGCGCGTGATCGCAGCCGTGGCCGGCGGCGGCGTGCCGGGCGCGGAAAGCTCGATGCTCAAGATCCGCGGCACCGAGATCCGGCAGGAGATCTCGTCGCTCGCGCGCCGCGCCATGGGCGTCTACGGCCGGCCCTTCGTCGAAGAGGCGCTGCACGACGGCTTCGACGGCGAAACCTTCGGCCCGGCCTACGCATCGGCCGCCGCCGCGCGCTACTTCAACAACCGCAAGCTGTCGATCTTCGGCGGCTCCAATGAAATCCAGAAGAACATCATCTCCAAGATGATCCTCGGGCTGTAAAGGAGACACGCACATGAACTTCGAACACACCGAAGACCGGCGCATGCTCGCCGACAGCCTGAACCGCTTCATCGCCGAGCAGTACGCCTTCGATGCGCGCGACCGCATCGCAAAATCCGCGCACGGTTTCAGCAAGGAGATCTTCCAGAATTTCGCCGAACTGGGCGTGATCGGCGCGCTGTTCAGCGAAGCCGATGGCGGCTTCGGCGGCGGCGGCTTCGACATTGCCGTGGTCTTCGAGGCGCTGGGCCGCGGGCTCGTGGTCGAGCCGCTGCTGGGTGCCGTGATGGTCGGCGAGGCGCTCAGCGCGGCCGGCAGCGATGCGCAGAAAGAGAAGCTCGGCGACATCATCAACGGCCTGACCGTCGCGGCCTTTGCGCATGACGAAGCCGACACGCACTACGAACGCACGCGCGTGGCGACCCGCGCCGAGCGCAGCGGCGACGGCTGGGTGCTGCACGGCGCCAAGGCCGTGGTGCCGCAGGGCGAGCAGGCCGACCTGTTCCTGGTTTCGGCCCGCAGCTCGGGCAAGGTCGACGATGAAGCCGGCATCTCGCTGTTCCTCGTGCCTGCCAGGACCGCGGGCCTTTCGGTGCGCGGCTGCCCCGCCATCGACGGCGGCCGCGTCGCCGAACTCGCGCTCGACGGCGTGAAGCTCGGCGCCGACGCGCTGCTGGGCACCGAAGGCCTGGGCCACGCGACGCTGGAACGCGCCATCGGCCGCGGCGTGCTCGCACTGTGCGCCGAGGCGCTCGGCGCGATGGAAGCCGCCAAGACCGCCACGCTCGACTACCTGCGCACGCGCAAGCAGTTCGGCATGCTGATCGGCAGCTTCCAGGCACTGCAGCACCGCATGGCCGACCTGCTGCTCGAGATCGAACAGGCGCGTTCGGCGGTGATCAACGCCGCGGCCGCCATCGACGGCGCCGACCGCGTGGCGCGCGAGCGTGCGCTGTCGGCTGCCAAGTTCAGCATCGGCCGCATCGGCGCGCTGGTGGCCGAAGAAAGCATCCAGATGCACGGCGGCATCGGCATGACCTGGGAGCTGCCGCTGCCGCACTACGCCAAGCGGCTCGTGATGATCGACCACCAGCTCGGCGACGAAGACCACCATCTGCAGCGCTACATCGCGCTGGGCAAGGAGGTGGCCGCATGACCGAAAAGACCGTTTTGATCTCGCAGCAGGGCGCGGTCCGCATCCTGACCAACAGCAACCCGGGCGCGCGCAATGCGATCACGCCGACGCTGTACGCAGAGCTGAGCGCTGCGCTCGCCGATGCGCAAAACGACCCCGAAGTGGGCGCCGTCGTCTTCACCGGCGCGGGCGATTTCTTCTGCTCGGGCGGCGACCTCAACCTGCTGGCCAAGCGCCGCGAGCTGCCCGCCTCCGAGCGCCGTGAAAAGCTCGAAGGCCTGCACGACCTGATCCGCGGCATCCGCGATTGCGGCAAGCCGGTGATCGCGGCCGTCGAAGGCGGCGCGGCGGGCGCGGGCCTCTCGATGGCGCTGGCCTGCGACATGCTGGTGTCGGCGCGCGACGCGTTCTACACGGTGGCCTACGTCAAGGTCGGCCTCACGCCCGACGGCGGCGCCACGGCCTTTCTTGCGGAATTCGTCTCGCGCCAGGTGCTGACCGAGATGTGCCTGACCGGCGACCGCATGACGGCCGAGCGCCTGCATGCGCTGGGCGCGGTCAACCGGCTGACCGACAAGGGCGCCGCGCTGGCCGAGGCCATCGCGCTCGCGGCCAAGGTGGCCGACGGCCCCGAGCGCGCGATCGCACGCATCAAGACGCTGTGCCGCCAGGCGCACCGCGCCACGCTCGAGCAGCAGCTCGATGCCGAGGCCGTGTACATGGTCGAATCGCAGGCCGATGCCGAGGCGGCCGAAGGCATCGGTGCCTTCCTCGGCAAGCGGCGCGCGGATTTCAACGCGCTGCGCCGCAAGACAAAGCCGGACGCGTCCTGACGCGCGTCGTGCCCCGCCCTCGCATGCGAACGCGGGGGTTGTTCGTTTTCCTGGAGTTGCCCTCATGCCCATGCTGAATTCCTCGCTGCCGCTGGCCGGCGTGCGCGTCCTCGATCTGTCCCGCATCCTCGCGGGCCCCTGGTGCGGCATGGTGCTGGCCGACATGGGCGCCGAAGTCATCAAGGTCGAGCACCCGGGCCGCGGCGACGACACGCGCGACTGGGGCCTGCGCGTCGGCAAGACCGAGACCGCCTACTTCAACAGCGTGAACCGCAACAAGCGCTCGGTCACGCTCGACCTGCAGACGCCCGAGGGCCAGCAGATCGCGCGCGACCTCGCCAAGCAGTGCGACGTGGTGATCCAGAACTTCAAGTTCGGCGGCATCGACAAGCTGGGCCTCGGCTACGAGCAGCTCAGTAAGGAGCATCCGGGGCTCATCTACTGCTCGATCTCGGGCTACGACCGCACCGGCCCCGAGGCCGCGCGCCCCGGCTACGACCTCGTGGTGCAGGGCGAGGCCGGGCTGATGGCGCTCAACGGCGAAGCCAGCCAGCCGCCGCTGAAGTTCGGCGTGGCCATGGTCGACCTGTTCACCGGCATGTACTCGGCGCAGGCGGTGCTCGCGGCGCTCTACCAGCGCGAGAAGACCGGCAAGGGCCGGCATGTGGAGATGGCTCTCTTCGACTGCGGCCTGATGATCACCGCCTACTACGGCCTCGAGGCGCTGCTGATGGGCGAGGACCCGCCGCGCTACGGCAACTCGCATCCGTCGATCGTGCCCTACGGCGTGTTCGACGCGGCCGACGGCCCGCTCGTGATCACCGTGGGCAACAACGCGCAGTTCGCGCGCTTCTGCACCGAAGTGATCGAGCGGCCCGACCTCGCGGCCGACGAGCGCTTCAAGACCAACATCCTGCGCTCGGCGAACCGCGCGGTGCTGCTGCCCGAGCTGCATGCCGAGCTGGCCAGGCGCCAGCGCGCCGACCTGCTGGCCAGGCTCAGCGCCTCGGGCATTCCCTGCGGCGAAGTGCTGGGCCTGCTCGAAGCGCTCAACTCCAGGCGCGCGGCCGATGCCGGCCTCGTGACCGAGCAGCCGCATCCGGTGGCCGGCAGGTCAACGTGCTGGCGCCGCCCTACCGCTTCGACGGCGAGCGCCTGCCCGTGCGCAGCGCACCGCCGCAGCTGGGCGAAGGCACGCACGAGGTGCTGCAGTCGCTGCTCGGCCTGTCGGACGACCGGCTCGCGCAACTGAAAACCAGCGGCGTCGTCTGAAGGCGCCGATCTTCCGCATTCCTTGAACAAGTCCATGGCCGTTTCTTCTTCCCGCTCCCTTCGCAATCCCGCACGCCGCGCCCTCCTCGCGCTGGCCCTTCCGCTCATGGCCGGCACCGCCTTCGCGCAGGCCTGGCCGGCCAAGCCGATCACCTTCGTCGTGCCCTTTCCGCCCGGCGGCCCGACCGACGTCGCCACGCGCATCGTGGCGCAGAAAATGTCGCAGGGCCTGAAGCAGAACATCCTCGTCGACAACCGCAGCGGCGCCTCGGGCACCATCGGCGCGGCGGTGGCCGCCAAGGCCGCGCCCGACGGCTACACCTTCGTGATGCTGGCCACGCCCACGCTGCTGGCCGCGCACCTGTACGGCCAGACGCCTTACGACATCTTCAAGAGCTTCACACCCGTGGGCACGGTGTACGACCTGCCGATCGTGATGGTGGTGAACCCCAAGGTGCTGCCCGGCGTGAACGGCCTGCAGGAGCTGATCGCCAAGGCCAAGGCCGAGGGCGGCAAGCTCAACTACACGACCGCCGGCGCGGGCAGCTTCGGCCACCTGACGACCGAGCAGCTCAAGAACATCGGCAAGTTCGAGATGCAGCACGTGCCCTACCGCGGCAGCGCACCGGCCGTGACCGACCTGATCGGCGGGCAGGTGCCCGCGATGTTCTCGGACCTGGTGGCGGTGATGCCGCACATCCGCTCGGGTACGCTGCGCGCGATTGCGGTCGGCTCGGGCCAGCGCGTGAGCCTGCTGCCCGACGTGAAGACGGTCGCCGAGCAGGGCTTCCCGGGTTTCGATGCCACGTCCTGGGGCGGCCTGCTGGCACCGGCCGGCACGCCCAAGGACGTGGTCGATCGCATGAGCGCCGAGCTCAAGACCGCGCTCGCTGACAAGGAAGTGCAGGACAAGCTCGAGGGCGTCGGCTCCTTCGCGGCCTACCGCACGGGCGAGCAGACCGGCGTGCGCATGCGCCAGGACTTCGAACGCTGGGGCAAGGTCATTCGCGACAACAAGATCACGAACCAGTAGAACAGCGCTTCGCACGCGGCCGGCACCACAACAAATATCCAGGAGACATGCCATGGCAGACAGCAAGAAGACGAACCCGGCCGGCGCACCCTTTCGCCCGACGCTCCCGGTCCGCAGCCTCGCCGACATCCGCAGGCTCGAGGAGACGCCGCTCGAAGAGGCGCTGACGGTCCGCAGCACCTACGAGATCTTCCGCAACGCGGGCGCGGCCTTCGGCGGCAAGACCGCGCTGACCTTCCTGCGCACCGGCAACCCGGCCGACGCGCCGATCCGCTGGTCGTACGCCGAGCTGCTCGCGCGCATCCACCAGACCGCGAACATGCTGCACGCGCTGGGCGTGGGTCCGCAGGATGCGGTGGCGGTGCTGCTGCCGGGCTGCCTTCAATACCACCTCGCGCTCTGGGGCGGCGAGGCGGCGGGCATCGTGCAGCCGCTCAACCCGCTGCTCACCGACGAGAAGCTGGTGGCGCTGATGACCGCGGGCCGCGCCAAGGTGCTGATCGCCTACGGCTCGGACAGCGAATCGGGCATGTGGTCGAAGGCAATGCGCCTGCGCGGCCAGGTGCCCACGCTCACCACGGTGCTGCGCGTGGCGCCGCATGACGAAGCACCGGGCGCGGCGGGCGCCTTGCCCGAGGGCGTGGCCGAGTTCGACGTGCTGCGTTCGGCACAGCCGTCCGATCGCCTCGTGAGCGGCCGCGACATTGCGCCCACCGACATCGCCGCCTACTTCCACACCGGCGGCACCACCGGCGCGCCGAAGCTCGCGCGCCACAGCCACGGCGCGCAGGTGTTCACGGCCTGGGCCAGCGTGCAGGTCGCGGGCATGAACGACCAGGGCATCTCGATCAACGGCTACCCGCTGTTCCACGTGGCGGGCGTGCTGCCGGCCTCGCTGGCCTCGCTCTCGGCGGGCATGGAAGTGATCATCCCGACGACCTCGCTGCTGCGCAACAAGGAGGTGCTCGCCAACTACTGGAAGCTGGTCGAGAAGTACCGGCCGACCTCGCTCTCGGCCGTGCCCACGGTGCTGGCGGCGCTCGCGAACGTGCCGCTGGACGGCGCCGACATCTCGTCGATCGGCTACTGCCGCACGGGCGCCGCCGTGCTCTCGCCCGAGCTGGCCGCGCGCTTCGAGCGCCTGTTCGGCCTGCATGTGCACGAGAGCCTGGGCATGACCGAGATGGCCGGCATCTCGACCATCACGCCGCCCGGCGTGGACGGGCCCGCGGGCTGCGTTGGTTTTGCGCTGCCCTACATGCAGATGCGCATCGTGGCGCTCGACGAGAACGGCAACGCCAGCGACCGCGAGCTGCCGCCCGGCGAGCAGGGCATGGTGCTGTTCAAGTCGCCCAACCTGTTCTCGGGCTTCGTCGATCCGGCCGACAACGCCAAGGCCTTCACCGCCGACGGCTGGCTCGCGACCGGCGACCTGGGCTGGATCGACGGCGACGGGAGGCTCAACCTCAGCGGCCGCTCGAAGGACCTGATCATCCGCAGCGGCCACAACATCGACCCCAAGGTGATCGAGGACGCGCTGGGCGCGCATCCCGCGGTGCAGCTGTGCGCCGCGGTGGGCGCGCCCGATGCCTATGCGGGCGAGCTGCCGGTGGTCTTTGCCACGCTGGAGCCGGGCGCCTCGGCCAGCGAGGAGGAGCTGCTGGCCTTCACTGCCGCGCGCGTCGACGAGGCGCCCGCCAAGCCCCGCTCGGTGAGCATCATCGAGCACATGCCGATGACCAACGTCGGCAAGATCTACAAGCCCGAGCTTCGCGCCATGGCCGCGAGCCGCGTGGTGGCGGCCACGGTGGCGCAGGTGTGCGGGGAGCTTGGCGCGCCGCCGGCCGCCTGGCCGCGCGTGCGCAGCGAGGGCGAGAGCCTGGTGCAGGTGCGCATCGATGCCGCGGCCACGGGCGCGCTCGCGGCGCCGCTGCAGGCTCGGATCCGCACGGCGCTCGAGGCGCTTCCCTTCAAGACGCAGGTGCTGGCCGAATAGCCGCCGCGTGCTGGTTTCTTTTTTCGACAGACAACAACGACCGCCGGAGACATCGGACATGAGCGCAACCTTCACCACCACCAACACCGCGCACGGCATCACCCGCCGCGCCCTGCACTGCGGCATTGCCTCGCTCGCGCTCGCGGCCACCACCCCGGCCGCCTGGGCGCAGGCCTATCCGGGCAAGCCGATCCGCATGGTGGTGCCCTTTGCCGCGGGCGGCGCCACCGACGTGCTGGCCCGCGTAGTCGGCGAGAAGATGGCGGCGGGCCTGGGCCAGCCCGTGATCATCGACAACAAGCCCGGCGCCGCCGGCATCATCGGCACCGATGCGGTGGCCAAGGCGCCGGCCGACGGCTACACCCTGGTGCTGGCGCTGAGCAATTCGCTGCTGACCAACCAGTTCCTCTACCAGAAGCTGCCCTACGACACGCAGCGCGACCTCACGCTGGTCTACCAGATCGCCACCGCGCCGCTGGTGCTGGTGGTGCACCCCAGCGTGCCGGTGAAGAGCGGGCCCGAGCTCCTGAAGTACGTGGCCGCCAACAAGGGCAAGGTGGCCTACGGCTCGTACGGCGTGGGCGCCTACCCGCACCTGGCCGGCGCGCACATGAGCCTCACGCAGAAGGCCGAGATGAACCACGTCGCCTACAAGGGCGAGGCGCCGATGCTGCAGGACCTGATCGGCGGCCAGATCCAGATGGCCTTTGCCAGCGCGCTGGTGGCCAAGCCGCACATCGAGGCCGGCAAGCTCCGGGCCATCGGCGTGAGCGGCGAGCGCCGCATGGCCACGCTGCCCAACGTGCCCACCTTGGCCGAGCAGGGCCTGGACGACGAGGCCTACCGCGTGGCCGGCTGGCTCGCGATTGCCATGCCGGCCGGCACGCCCAAGCCGATTGTGCAGCGCATTGCCGAAGAGGTGGGCAAGGCCACCCGCCAGCCCGACGTGCAGGCGCGCGTGGCGGCAATGGGCTTCGACCTGAAGGAGAGCTCGCCCGAGGCCTTTGCCGCCGTCTACAAGAAGGAGAGCCCGGTGTGGGAGCGCCTGATCAAGGATTCGGGCGCCAAGCTCGAGTAGCCCGCTTCGAGAGAGCCGGGAGGGGCGTGCAACGGGGCCGCAGCTTAGGAAAACCCCGATGAACGGATGGACATGGATCGTTACCATCCATAGCTGCTTTCCCCCTCCCTCTCGATGACCACTCCCAACGAGTCCGGCCCGCTGCTGGACGCCGCCAGCCCCCTTCCCCCAGACATCGAAGCCGCCGACGAGCCCACCCGGGTGCCGCTCGCCATCGAGGACTGGCTCACCGTCATCATCATGGGCGCGCTGGCGCTCATCACCTTTGCGAACGTGCTGGTGCGCTACTTCACCGACTCGTCGTTCGCGTGGACCGAAGAGTTCTCGGTCTTCCTGATGATCATGCTGGCGCTGGTGGCCGGCTCGGCCGCGGTGGCGCGCGACCGCCACATCCGCATCGAATACTTTTCCGAAAGCGGCTCCATGGCGCGGCGCAAGCGGCTCGCGCAGTTCGGCGCGCTCATGATCGCGATCCTGTTCACGCTGATCGGCGCGCTCAGCATCCGCATGGTGTGGGACGACTACCGCTTCGACGAGACCACGCCGGGCATCGGCCTGCCGGCGTGGTGGTATTCGGTCTGGCTGCCGATCGTGTCGTTTGCCATCGCGCTGCGCGCGGTGGGCCTCATGGTCCGCCGCGGCCGCAAGGAATACCGCAGCGACACCAAGAACCCCGGCAGCAAGGGCGACGCATCGTGATCCCCACCCTGCTCTTCGTCGCCTTCGTTGCGATGATGCTGGTGGGCGTGCCCATCGGCGCCGCGCTGGGCCTGGCCGGCGCCGCCTGCATCGCGCTGGCCAACAGCGACGCCCAGTGGTTCGGCCTCCTGGCCGTGCCGCAGAACTTCTATGCCGGCCTCGGCAAGTACCCGCTGCTGGCCATCCCGATGTTCGTGCTGGTGGGCTCCATCTTCGACCGCTCGGGCGTGGCGCTGCGGCTCGTGAACTTTGCGGTGGCGATCGTCGGGCGCGGGCCCGGCATGCTGCCGCTGGTGGCCATTGCGGTGGCGATGTTCCTCGGCGGCATCTCGGGCTCGGGCCCGGCCAATGCCGCGGCCGTGGGCGCGGTGATGATCGCGGCCATGTCGCGCGCGGGCTACCCGGCCGCCTTCTCGGCCAGCGTGGTGGGCGCCGCGGCGGCCACCGACATCCTGATTCCGCCCTCGGTCGCGTTCATCGTCTACTCGGTGCTGGTGCCCGGCGCCTCGGTGCCGGCGCTCTTTGCAGCCGGCATGATCCCGGGCGTGATGGCCGGCCTGGCGCTGATGATCCCGGCCGTGCTGCTGGCCCGCCAGCACAAGATGGGCGCGCTCGAAGCGACGCTGCCGCGCCCGCCGTTCTGGAAGAGCTTTCGCGAAGCGGTCTGGGGCCTGGCGGCGCCGGTGCTGATCCTGGGCGGCATGCGCGCGGGCTGGTTCACGCCCACCGAGGCCGCGGTGGTGGCGGTGTTCTATGGTCTCTTCGTGGGCATGTGCGTGCACCGGACCATCAAGGTGCGCGACCTGTTCGTCATCTTGCGCGAATCGGGCGAGCTCTCGGCCGTGATTTTGCTGGTGGTGTCGCTCGCGGGGATCTTCGCGTATTCGCTTTCCACGCTCGGCATCATCGACCCGGTGACGCGCGCCATCGTGAATTCGGGCCTCGGCGAATACGGCATCCTGGCGCTCCTGATCCTGCTGCTCATCACGGTGGGCATGTTCCTGGACGGCGTGTCGATCTTCCTGATCTTCGTGCCGCTGCTGCTGCCGATCGTGCAGTACTACAAATGGGACCCGGTGTGGTTCGGCGTGATCCTCACGCTCAAGGTCGCATTGGGCCAGTTCACGCCGCCGCTTGCGGTCAACCTGATGGTGTCGTGCCGCATCGCGAAGGTTCGCATGGAAGAAACCGTGCGCTGGGTCGGCTGGATGCTGTTCTCGATGTTCGTGGTGATGGTGCTGGTGATCGTGTTTCCGGAACTTGCGCTCTGGTTGCCGCGCAAGCTGGGGTATTGAAGTGCGGCGCTGCTTTTCCTTGCGCCGCGTTGTGTTCAAGGCCTGCTGTTCAGGGCGCGCTCCCGCCGACGGGGTACCTTGCTCCGCGAATGTCCTCCGGCCTTCGGCCTCCCCCTTGATTTCGCTGCGCAAGGCACCCCATCAGCGGGAGCGTTATGCGGAGCGGTGGTTGATCAGCGATGCACAACGAGCGTGCCCTCGTGCACAGAGCATCGGGTGCTCCCCGCAGCGAAATCAAGGAGGAGGCCGCAGGCCGGGGGACATTCGCGGAGGGGAGTACCCGGTGATCTGTGCACACGCCCCGAACAGCATCGCCCCGAACGCTCCCAAAAACATCCATCGCTTAGTTGTGTTCAGAAAACAAGGAGACCTCTCATGAAATTCCGCCGCACCCTGCTCGGCCTTGCCGCCGCAGCAACCGCCCTGTGCATGTTCTCGACCGGCGCCATGGCGCAGGCCGCCTACAAGCCCGAGTACAAGATGTCCCTGGTGCTCGGCCCGCCCACCCCCTGGGGCCAGGCCGGAAAGATCTGGGCCGACCTCGTCAAGGAGCGCACCCAGGGCCGCATCAACATCAAGCTGTACCCCGGCGTGTCCCTCATCCAGGGCGACCAGACCCGCGAATTCAGCGCGCTGCGCCAGGGCGTGATCGACATGGCCGTCGGCTCGACCATCAACTGGTCGCCGCAGGTCAAGCAGCTCAACCTTTTTTCCATGCCCTTCCTGATGCCCGACTACGCGGCCATCGACGCGCTCACCCAGGGCGAGGTCGGCAAGGACATGTTCAAGACCCTCGACAAGGCCGGCGTCGTGCCGCTCGCCTGGGGCGAGAACGGCTACCGCGAGATCACCAACTCGAAGAAGCCGATCAAGTCGCCCGCCGACCTCAAGGGCATGAAGATCCGCGTCGTCGGCTCGCCGATCTACTCCGACATGTTCACCGCGCTCGGCGCCAACCCCACGCAGATGAGCTGGGCCGATGCGCAGCCCGCGCTCGCCAGCGGCGCCGTCGACGGCCAGGAGAACCCGCTCTTCCTGTTCACCGTGCTCAAGATGCACACCGTGGGCCAGAAGTTCGTGACCACCTGGGGCTACGTGGCCGATCCGCTGGTGTTCGTGGTCAACAAGGAAATCTGGGCCTCGTGGACGCCGGCCGACCAGGCCATCGTGCGCCAGGCCGCCGTCGATGCCGGCAAGCAGGAAATCGCGCTCGCGCGCAAGGGCCTGGTGGAAGCCGACAAGCCGGTGCTCAAGGACATTGCCGCCATGGGCGTCACCGTGACCCAGCTCACGCCCGACGAGCGCGAAGCCTTCGTGAAGGCCACGCGGCCGGTGTACGACAAGTGGAAGTCGACCGTGGGCGCGGACCTCGTGGCCAAGGCCGAGAAGGCCATCGCGGCGCGCCAGAAGTAAAGCCCGCGTTCCTGCGGATCGGGGTGGCGGCCGCGACAATGCGGCCATGCACCACACCCTGATCATCGATACGGACCCCGGCGCGGACGACGTGATCGCGCTGCTGTTCGCCCTGGCGGCACCCGAATCGCTGGTGGTCCGGGCGCTGACCACGGTGGCCGGCAACGTGCCGCTGGCCAAGACCTCGCGCAATGCGCGCCTCGCCTGCGAATGGGCCGGGCGGCCCGACATTCCGGTGTATGCGGGCGCCGAACGGCCGCTGCTGCGCACGCCGATCTACGCGGCCAACATCCATGGCCGCGAAGGCATCACCGGCGTGAAGGTGCACGAGCCCGCCGCGCCGCTGGCCGAAGGCCATGCGGTCGACTACCTGATCCGCACGCTGCGCGCCGCGCCCGAAAAAAGCGTGACGCTCGCAATGCTCGGCCCGCAGACCAACCTGGCGCTCGCCCTCGAACAGGCGCCCGACATCGTGCGCGGCCTGCGCGAACTGGTGCTCATGGCCGGCGCGCACTTCAATGGCGGCAACATCACGCCCACGGCGGAGTTCAACGTGTTCGCGGATCCGCATGCGGCCGAGGCCGTGCTGAAGTGCGGCGTGCCGATCACCATGCTGCCGCTCGACGTGACGCACAAGATCCTCACGAGCGACGAGCGCATCGCGCGGCTGCGCGGCCTGGGCAACCGGGCCGGCGCGATTGTCGCCGACATCCTCGACGCCTATGCGCCGCAGGAGATGCAGCACTACGGCATGCCCGGCGGGCCGGTGCATGACGCGACCGTCACGGCCTACCTGCTGCAGCCCTCGCTCTTCCGGGGCAGGCGCATCCACGTCGAGGTCGACAGCCGCGAAGGCATGGGCTTCGGCCAGACCGCGGCCGACTGGCACGGCAGCCTGCACCGCCCACCCAACGCGAACTGGATCGCCGACGGCGATGCGCAGGGCTTCTTCGACCTGCTGACGGAGCACATCGCGCGGCTGCCGTAGGCAAAAAAAAGCCACGCTGCAAAACAGCGTGGCTCTTGTCCTTGCGACGCAGCGGATCAGTGCTGGAGGATCTTGTTCAGGAAGTCCTTGGTGCGCGGCTGGCGGTTTTCCGGGTGGCTGAAGAACTCGTCCTTCGGGCAGTCTTCCAGGATCTTGCCGCCCACGTCGATGAAGATCACGCGGCTCGCCACCTTGCGCGCAAAGGCCATTTCGTGCGTGACCACCATCATGGTCATGCCGTCCTTGGCCAGGCTCACCATCACGTCGAGCACTTCGCCGACCATTTCGGGGTCGAGCGCCGAGGTGGGCTCGTCGAACAGCATCACGATCGGGTCCATGCTGAGCGCGCGGGCAATGGCCACGCGCTGCTGCTGGCCGCCCGAGAGCTGGCCCGGGAACTTGTCCTTGTGCGCCATCAGGCCCACGCGGTCGAGCATCTTGAGGCCGCGGGTCTTGGCCTCGTCGGGGCTGCGGCCCAGCACCTTGATCTGCGCGATCGTGAGGTTCTCGGTGACCGACAGGTGCGGGAACAGCTCGAAGTGCTGGAACACCATGCCGACCTTGGAGCGCAGCTTGGGCAGGTTGGTCTTGGGGTCGTGCAGCGGAATGCCGTTGACGGTGATCTCGCCCTTCTGGAAGGGCTCGAGCGCGTTCACGGTCTTGATGAGGGTGGACTTGCCCGAGCCCGAGGGCCCGCACACCACCACCACGTCGCCCTTGGAGATGCTCACCGAACAATCGTTGAGCACCTGCACCGGGCCATACCACTTCGAGACGTTCTTGATTTCAATCATTTTTTCGGACATTTCTTTCTCCGGTTCAGCCACTCGGCTAGCGAATGATGGCGATCTTCTTGTGGAGGCGCTTGACGAGCCACGACAAGGCATAGCACATGATGAAGTAAACCACGGCTGCGAGCAGGTAGGCCTCGATCGGGCGGCCGAAGTTCTTGCCCGCGGTCTCGAAGCCCTTGAGCATGTCGTAGGCGCCGATGGCGTAGACCAGCGAGGTGTCCTGGAACAGGATGATGGTCTGCGTGAGCAGCACCGGCAACATGTTGCGGAAGGCCTGCGGCAGCACCACGAGGCGCATGTTCTGGCCGTACGTCATGCCGACCGCCTGGCCCGCATTCACCTGGCCGCGCGGAATCGACTGGATGCCCGCGCGCATGATCTCGCTGAAGTAGGCCGCCTCGAACGCGATGAAGGTGATCACGGCCGAGATTTCCGAGCGGTAGTTCGAGCCGATGGAGCCGAAGGCCGCATAGAACGAGGCCGGCACCAGGAGGAAGAACCACAGGATCACCATCACCAGCGGAATGCTGCGCATGCCGTTGACGTAGATGGCGGCCGGCGCGTCGAGCCACTTCTTGCCCGACAGCCGCATCAGCGCCAGCACGGTGCCGAAGAGCACGCCGCCAATGGTGGCGACGATCGTCAGCATGATGCTGAAGTAGAAGCCCTTGACGACGAAGTTGCTGATGACGTCCCAGTTGTAGAACGACAGGTCGAGGTTCATCATGTCAGTGCCCCCCGCCGCCGCTGGCCGAGACGATGAAGCCCGGCACGCGCGTCTTCTTCTCGATGAAGGCCATGATGCGGTTGATCGCAAAGGCCGAGATCACGTAGAGCCCCGTCACCGCCAGGTACACCTCGATGCCGCGCGAGGTTTCTTCCTGCGCCTGCATCGCGAACATCGTGAGCTCGGTCACCGACACGGCAAACGCCACCGACGAGTTCTTGAAGATGTTCATCGTTTCGCTCGTGAGCGGCGGAATGATGATGCGGTAGGCCATCGGCAGGATGACGTAGCGGTAGTACTGCGGCGTGGTGAAGCCCACCGCCATGCCCGCGTAGCGCTGGCCCTTGGGCAGCGCCTGGATGCCCGAGCGCACCTGCTCGGCAATCCGCGCCGAGGTGAAGAAGCCCAGCGCCAGCACCACCAGCACGAAGCTCGGCACGCCCTTCATGACCGGCACCAGCGCCGGAATCACGTGGTACCAGAGGAAGATCTGCACCAGGAGCGGAATGTTGCGGAACAGCTCGACCCAGGCATTGCCCAGGCGTATGAGCCACGGGCTGTTGGGCAGGGTGCGGATGATGCCGACCAGCGAACCCAGCACCAGCGCAACGACGAGCGCCAGCAGGGCCACGGACACGGTCCAGCCCCATGCGGACAGCATCCACTGCCAATAGGTCGGGTACTTCCCGCCCGGGTCTTGCAAGAAGACCTGCCAATCCCAGTTTGATCCCATCGGGGACTCTCCTTCTTTCAGATTTCCAGACTGCTAGCTTGCAGAGGCCGTGCCCGCGCGCCGCATTTGCGAAAACAAACGCCCGCCGGGGGCGGCGGGCGTTGCGCGGATGGCCTTGCCGTGTTTACTTCTTGGCCGCGTAGTCTTCCATCGGCTTGTCGTTCGGGTTGGCCCAGGCGGCCTTCGTGGCGTCGGACAGCGGCAGGTTCACCGTGACGTTGGCCGGCGGGATCGGCTTCAGGAACCACTTGTCCCAGAGCTTGGCGAGGTCGCCGTTCTTGATCTGTGCCTTGATGCTGTCGTCCACCACCTTCTTGAAGGCCGGGTCGTCCTTGCGGATCATGATGGCGATGGGCTCGACGCTGAGCACTTCGCCGACGATCTTGAAGTCGGCGGGCGACTTCGACTTGGCGATGTTCGAGGCCAGGATGGAGCCGTCCATCACGAAGGCGTCGGCGCGGCCCGATTCGAGCAGCAGGAAGCTGTCGGAGTGGTCCTTGCCGTAGAGTTCCTTGAAGTCGATGCCGCCGGCGCGCTCGTTCTTGCGCAGGGTCTGCACCGAGGTGGTGCCGGTGGTGGTGGCCACGGTCTTGCCGTTGAGGTCCTTGATGCTGTTGATGCCCGAGTTGGCCTTGACCGCGATGCGCACTTCTTCCACGTAGGTGGTCACGGCAAAGGAAACGTCCTTCTGGCGCGTGGCGTTGTTGGTGGTGGAGCCGCACTCCAGGTCGACGGTGCCGTTCTGCACCAGGGGCACGCGGTTTTGCGAGGTGACGGGCTGGTACTTGGTTTCCAGCTTGGCAAGGCCCAGGTGCTTCTGGATGTCCTTGATGATGTTGGCGCAGATGTCGTAGTGGAAGCCGGTGTACTGGCCGTTGCCCAGCGTGTACGACAGGCCGGAAGATTCCCGCACGCCTTCGGTGATGCTGCCCGAGGCCTTGATCTTGGCCAGGGTGTCATTGGCTTGGGCAAAAGCGCTGCCGGCAGCCAGGGCTGCAATTGCCAATGCCAATACTTGCTTGTTCATACGGAAAACTCCTGAGGTGACTGGAAGATACAGATACAACGAAATTCTAGACATTCACGTGATGGGGAATACCCGGACCAACCCGGTGCATTCTCGGCGGTGCCGCACCGGCCGCGCGCATCGAAGCGCCGCCTTGGTGCAGGTGGACCCATTGGCATTGTCCGACTTTCACTAAGCAGCCTTTGTGCCCGAGGGCTCGGCAGCCGGCGGCACCGGCGCGGACAGGCGCACCGGCTGGGTCAGGTTCTCGGGCACGAGCAGCGCCTCCATCTCGGCGCGCGTCATGATGCCGAGCGATTCGGCCACCAGGTCGATCGGCCCGCCGGTGGCCAGCGCAGTCTTGGCGATCAGCGCCGCCTTCTCGTAGCCGATCAGCGGATTCAGCGCGGTGACCAGCGTGACCGATTCGCGCACCCGCTTGGCCAGGAACTCCCGGTTCGCCTCGATGCCTTCGACGCAGTTGAGCTGCAGCGTGTTGCAAGCATTGCTCAGGTGCTTGATGCTCTTGAACAGGCTCCATCCCATGATCGGCTCGAAGGCGTTGAGCTGCAGCTGGCCGGCCTCGGACGCCATGGTCACGGTGATGTCGTTGCCGATGACCTCGAAGGCCACCTGGTTCATCACTTCCGGGATCACCGGGTTCACCTTGCCCGGCATGATCGACGAGCCGGCCTGGCGCGCCGGCAGCCGGATCTCGCCGAAGCCCGCCTGCGGGCCGCTGGAGAGCAGGCGCAGGTCGTTGCAGGTCTTGCTGAGCTTGGTGGCCACGCGCTTGAGCACGCCCGACAGCTGCACGAAGGCGCCGGTGTCCTGCGTGGCCTCGATCAGGTTGGCCGACTGCTTGAGCGGCACGCCGGTCTGCTCGGCCAGGTACTGGCAGGCCAGGTTGGCATAGCCGTGCGGCGCGTTGATGCCGGTGCCGATGGCAGTGGCGCCCAGGTTGATTTCCTCGATGAGCGCGCGCGCCTCGCCCAGGCGGGCCTCGTCCTCGCCGATCATGACGGCGTAGGTCAGGAACTCCTGGCCCAGCGTCATGGGCACGGCGTCCTGCAGCTGGGTGCGGCCGATCTTCAGGATGTCCTTGAACTCGAGCGCCTTGGCCTCGAAGCTCTTGCGCAGCGCGGCCATGGATTCGAGCAGCCGGCCGATGGCAAACCACAGCGCCAGCCGCACCGCCGTCGGATAGACGTCGTTGGTGCTTTGCGAGGCGTTGACGTGGTCGTTGGGATGCAGCACGTCGTAGCGGCCCTTTTCGTGGCCGAGCTTCTCGAGCGCGAGGTTGCAGATCACCTCGTTGGCGTTCATGTTGGTGGAGGTGCCGGCGCCGCCCTGGATCACGTCGACCACGAATTCATCGAGCAATTTGCCTTCGATCAGGTCCTCGCAGGCCAGGATGATGGCGGCCGCGCGGTCGCGGTCGATGGCGCCGAGATCGGCATTGGCGCGGGTGGCGGCCTTTTTCACGAAGGCCAGCGCGCGCACCAGGTCGGGCATGGCCGACACGCGGGTGCCGGAGATGGCGAAGTTCTCGACCGCGCGCGCCGTGTGCACGCCCCAGTAGGCAAAGGCAGGAATCTGCTTTTCGCCGAGAAAGTCGTGTTCGGTCCTGAAATTCGGGCTCATACAGGTTCCTCGGCTAAAAAAAAGCACGCGGATGGCGCGTGCCCTGAAGATTGCTGTGTGACAGCGGCAAAAAACTGCCGCGACTGTAGTGGCCGCGGAGCTGCGGCGCCAATGCCGTTTGCGGGGAGGCTTATGCGCGGCATTTATAGATTGTGCAGCGCACAAATTCCGCGCGTCGATCGATCGGATGGCGGTCAGCGGCCCGGCGGCTGGGCACCGACCAGGTACGACCACAGCGCATCGGCCGTGCGCTTGGGCTGCAGGCCTTCGGACACCGGCCCCTTCGCCGCGCGGCCGCTGCCGGCCTTCACCGGCGCCGGCGCGCTCGGCCGCTCGCGGTAGGCGCGGATCTCCATCGTCGCCTCCAGGCTGTCGATCTCGGGCGGCAGCGCGCTCACGAGCTTGCGCGCCTTGATCTCCTTGCGCACCGCGCTCTGCGGCAAAAAGGCGATGCCATGGCCTTCGAGCGCCATGACCTTCAGGCCTTCGGCCATATCGGTTTCGTAGACCCGGTCGAGGTGGATGGCGGTGCCCGACTCCTTCAGCAGCTGGTCGACCACGCGCCCCAGGTAGGCGCCGGGCGCGTAGCCCAGGTAGGGCAGCGGCTGGCCCGGCCGGCCGGGCAGCCGGAAGCGCGGCGCGCCGTCGGCGTCAGCCTTGACCCAAGGCGCCACGGTTTCCTCGCCCAGGCTGACCATCTCGTACTTGTTGGCATCCAGCTGCAGCGGCTGGGAAGGATGGTGGTAGGCGATCAGCAGGTCGCAGCTGCCCTCGACCAGGCGCAGCACGGCGTCGTGCACGTTGAGCGCGATCAGCCGGCTCTTGATGGGGCCGAAGTGCTCGCGCAGGCTGGTCACCCAGGAGGGAAAGAAGGTGAAGGCCAGCGTGTGCGGCACCGCGATCTCGATCACGTCCTGCCCGGCGGCCGAGTGGCCGCGCAGCATGGCGCGGGTGCTCTGCAGCGACTGCAGCATCTCGATGGCCTGGCTATAGAGCGTCTGGCCCGCGGGCGTCAGGCGCGTGGGGTAGGAACTGCGGTCCACCAGGTCGGTGCCGGCCCAGCCTTCGAGCGCCTGGATGCGGCGCGAGAACGCGGGCTGGGTCACGTGCCTCAACTGGGCCGAGCGGCTGAAGCTGCGCGTTTCCGCCAAGCTGATGAAGTCTTCGAGCCACTTTGTTTCCATACGCGGCGATTATGCGAGCGCCGCGCCATACTGGGCTCCCCCTCCTTTTCCCGCATTCGCCATGCCTCCAGCCGATCTGCTCGACCTCTGCGCCACCGAACTCTCGCGCCGCATCGCGGCCCGCAGCGTGTCCTGCCATGAGCTGATGCAGGCCTCGCTGGCCCGCATCGAGGCGCTCAACCCGCGCTTCAACGCGATCGTCTCGCTGCGCGAACCCGGTGTGCTGCTGGCCGAAGCCCGCGAGCGCGATGCCGAACTGGCGCGCGGCGAGCGGCGCGGCTGGATGCATGGCTTTCCCTTGGCGGTGAAGGACCTGAGCCACGCGGCGGGGCTGCCGACCTCCATGGGCTCGCCGCTGCCACCGCGCTCGCCGGCGCGCATCGACAGCCTGCACGTCGCGCGCATGCGCGCAGCCGGCGCCATCGTGATCGGCAAGACCAACACGCCCGAATTCGGCCTGGGCTCGCACACCTACAACACGGTGTTCGGCATCACGCGCAACGCCTATGCGCCGGAGCGCAGCGCCGGCGGCAGCAGCGGCGGCGCGGCCGTGGCGCTGGCCCTGGGCATGCTGCCGGTGGCCGACGGCAGCGACATGATGGGCTCGCTGCGCAACCCGGCCGCCTTCAACAACGTGATCGGCATGCGGCCCTCGCGCGGACGCGTGCCCGGCGACCCCGAGCAGGAACTCTTCTTCCAGCAGCTGGGCACCGAAGGCCCGATGGGCCGCACGGTGGAAGACACCGCGCGGCTGCTCGCGGTGCAGGCGGGCTTCGACGGGCGCGTGCCGCTGTCGTCGCCGCAGGCGCTGCCCTCGGCCGATGCCATCGCGCTCGACGGCGACGGAAAAGGCCTGCGTATCGGCTGGCTCGGCAGCCTCTGGCCCGAACTGCCGCTCGCGCCCGGCATCCGCGAACTCGGGGAGCAGGCGCTCGGCACCTTCCGCGCCATCGGCTGCGAGGTCGAGCCCTGCACGCTCGACGTGCCGCGCGAGCACAACTGGAGCGCCTGGCTGCGGCTGCGCCAGCTGCTGGTGGGCGGCAAGCTCGGCGCGTATCTCAGCGACCCCCAGCTGTTCGCGCAGCTCAAGCCGGAAGCGCAGTGGGAAATCGAGCAGAGCCGGCACCTCGATGCGGCCTCGCTCTACCAGGCTTCGCTCTACCGCTCGAACGTGTACCGCGCGTTCTTCAGGCTGTTCGAGCGCTTCGATTTCGTGCTGGCGCCGACGGCGCAGGTGTTCCCCTTCGAGGCCGAGCTGCACTGGCCCGCCGAAGTGGCCGGCGTGCCGAGCGACACCTACCACCGCTGGATGGAGATCGTGACGCCGTTCACGCTGGCGGGCTTGCCCACGCTCAATGTGCGCGCAGGTTTCGGCGAAGGCGGCCTGCCGATGGGCCTGCAGCTGGCCGGGCCGATCCATGCGGACCTGGACGTGCTGCGGCTCGGGCATGCCTATGACCAGGCCTGCGGCTGGGGCGCTCATCGCCCCCCGGTATTGGCTTGACTTTTCTCCCTCCGCTCCCGGGGGAGGGCAGGGGTGGGGGCAAGCGGCGCATCCATCGAGCGCCCTGCCCGCCCCCATCCCAGCCTTCCCCCGGCGGGGGAAGGAGCAAGAAGACTTCAGACCGGCGTCAACACGCCGCGCCCCGCGAAGTGCCCTTCGGCATTCGCAAGAAAATGGTCGACCGACTTCTGCGTGGCCTCGGGCGACCAGCCCGCCATGTGCGGCGTCAGCAGCACGTTGTCCAGGCCGACGAGCGGTTCGGGCCGCTTCGGCTCGCTTTCGTACACATCGAGGCCGGCCCCGGCAATGCGGTGCTCGCGCAGCGCCGCCGCCAGCGCCTCGGTATCGACCACGCTGCCGCGCCCGATGCTGACCAGGTAGCCCTGCGGCCCGAGCGCATCGAGCACCTCGGCATTCACGAGATGGCGCGTGGCCGGCCCGCCCGGCGCGGCCAGCACCAGGAAATCGGCCCAGGCCGCGAGCGACTTCAGGTCGCCGAAGTAGCGGTGCACCGCACCTTCGCGCGGCTTGCGGTTGTGATAGCCGATCTCCATGTCGAAGGCGGCCGCGCGCTTCGCGATCTTCTGGCCGATGGTGCCGAGCCCCAGGATGCCGAGCTTCTTGCCCGACACGTTCGGCGGCTGCGGAATGGCTTCGCGCCACACGCCTTCGCGGCACAGCCGGTCGAGCTTGCGGAACTCGCGCACGATGCCGATCAAGAGGCCGAAGGCATGGTCGGCCACGCAGTCGTCGTTGGTGCCGGCGCCATTGGCGGTGGCAATGCCGCGCGCACGCGTCACTTCGAGCGGCACGCCTTCGTAGCCCGCGCCCAGGCAGCAGATCAGCTCGAGCGCCGGCATGGCCGCAATTTCTTCGGGCGTGATGCCGATCACGCCGATGGTCAGCACCGCGCGGAATTTCTTGCCGTGCTCGGCAATCGCGGCGGCGCGCGCGGCGGGGTCGAAGGCATAGGTCATGTCATAGACCTCGGCAATCTGGGCCTGGTGGGCGCTCGAAAGGCTGTTGAGCACCAGCAGGGGAATCTTGGTCGACACGTCTGAACTCCTGGATCGATGTAAAAAAGAATGATCGGGCTACATCAGCGGCGTGGCTTCGCTCTTTTGCAAAGCCCACATCTGCGCATAACGGCCCTGCTTCGCAAGCAGCTCGGCATGCGTGCCGCGTTCGACGATCACGCCCGCCTCGAGCACCAAGATCTCGTGCGCATCGACCACCGTCGAGAGGCGGTGCGCGATCACCAGCGTGGTCTTGTCCTGCGCGGCGCTCCTGAGCTCCGACTGGATGGCGCGCTCGTTGGCCGAATCGAGCGCCGAGGTGGCCTCGTCGAAGATCACGATCGGCGGGTTCTTCAGCAGCGTGCGCGCAATGGCCACGCGCTGCTTTTCCCCGCCCGACAGCTTGAGGCCGCGCTCGCCCACGGTGGTTTCATAGCCCCTGGGCGTGGCGGCGATGAAGTCGTGGATGCGCGCGGCGCGGGCCGCGCCTTCCACCTCTTCGCGCGTGGCGCCGGGGCGGCCGTAGGCGATGTTGTATTCGACCGTGTCGTTGAACAGCACCGTGTCCTGCGGCACGATGCCGATCGCGCGGCGCACGCTGGACTGCTGCACTTCGCGGATGTCCTGCCCGCCGATGGTGATGCGGCCCTGCTGCACGTCGTAGAAGCGGTAGAGCAGCCGCGCGAGCGTCGACTTGCCCGAGCCCGAAGGGCCGACCACGGCCACGGTCTTGCCGGCCGGGATCTCGAAGCTCACGTGCTTGAGGATCGGCCGGTCGGGCTCGTAGGCGAAGCTCACGTCCTCGAAGCGGATGGTGGAGTCGACGCCGCCGCCCTCACCCCTGCCCTCTCCCCGAGGGAGAGGGAGCAAAGACAGCGGCTGCGCGCCCGGCGCGTCGCGCACTTCGCGCTCCTTTTCCATCAGCACGAACATCTTGTCCAGGTCGGTCAGGCTCTGCTTGATCTCGCGGTAGATCACGCCCAGGAAGTTGAGCGGAATGTAGAGCTGGATCATGAAGGCGTTGACCATCACGAGGTCGCCCAGCGTCATGCGCCCTTCGACCACGCCCGAGGTGGCGCGCCAGAGCATCAGCACCAGGCTGGTCGCGATGATCAGCTGCTGGCCGGTGTTGAGCATGCTCAGCGTGCGCTGGCTCTTGATGGCGGCCTTGCGGTAGCGGTCCAGGCTGGCGTCGTAGCGCCTGGCCTCGAACTCCTCGTTGTTGAAGTACTTGACGGTTTCGTAGTTCAGGAGCGAATCGACCGCGCGGCTCTGGGCCATGGAGTCGAGCTCGTTCATGGTCTTGCGGAACTGGGTGCGCCACTCGGTCACGGTGACCGTGAAGGTGATGTAGAGCACCAGCGCCGCGCCCGTGATCCAGACGAACAGCGAATCGAACTTCACGCCCAGGATGGTGAGCACCAGCGCCAGCTCGATGATGGTGGGCACGATGCTGTAGAGCGACATCGAGATGAGCGAATGCACGCCGCGCGTGCCGCGCTCGATGTCGCGCGTCATGCCGCCGGTCTGGCGCTCCAGGTGGAAGCGCAGGCTCAGCGAATGCAGGTGGCCGAACACCTCCAGCGCGATCTGCCGCGCCGTGCCCTCGGTGGCCTTGGCGAAGATCAGCTCGCGCAGCTCGCCGAAGAGCGCGGTCGAAAAGCGCAGCAGCCCGTAGGCCAGCAGGAGCCCGATGGGCACGATCAGCAGCGCCTGCGCCATGTCCGGCCTGGGCGTCATCGTGTCGATCAGGTTCTTGAGCAGCACCGGCACGCCCACGTTGGCCACCTTGGCGCCCACCATGAAGCCGAGCGCGGCGATCACCCGCCACTTGTACTGCCAGAGATAGGGGAAAAGGCGGCGCAGCGTCGCCCAGTCGGAGCGGTCGCTGCGCGCCGGCGCATGGCCGGTGGCGCTGTGGGGGGGAGGAGGTAGGGCTTCGCCGCTGCGGCGCATGAGGGACAATCGTGGTTGCTTAGTTTGTCCAGATTGTGCCCATGTCCGATATTTCCAGCACCGCCGCCGCCGCGACCCTCAAGAGCCTGCCCACCGACATGGAGCTGGTGCTCAAGGTCATTCCGATGCCCGCGGACTGCAACGCCAACGGCGACATCTTCGGCGGCTGGGTCATGGCGCAGTGCGACCTGGCCGGCTCGGTCATTCCGGCGCGCTACGCCAAGGGCCGCCAGGCCACGGTGGCGGTCAACGAATTCATCTTCAAGCAGCCGGTGCGGCTGGGCGACATCCTCTCGTTCTATTCGAAGCTGGTGCGCATCGGCCGCACCTCGGTCACGGTCACGGTCGAGGTCTTTGCCGAGCGCTTCCGCGCCCAGGGCGAATACATCAAGGTGACGCAGGCCACCTTCACCTACGTGGCCATCGACGACAACGGCCGGCCGCGGCCGATCGAGCAGCAACCCTGAGCGCGCTCACAGCGCCGGCTCGCGCACCCGTTCGAAGCGTTCGAACTCGCGGTTGATCCAGCGCCCGTCGAGCCGCTCGGTGCGGCGGATGTAGACGGCCTGCACGATGTCGCGCGTGTGGGCGTCGATCTCGATCGGGCCGCGCGGGCTCTCGAGCCGCAGGCCCCGGAAGGCGTCCACCAGCTGCTCTGCGCCTGCGCTGCCGCGCATGGCCGGCGCGCTCATCGCGGCGTCGGCCGCCGCGAGCGCATCGTGCGCCGCCACCGCGAAATAGCCGGGCCGCAGGTGGCTGCCGTACTCGGTCTCGAAGGCGGCCGTGAAGCGGCGGTTGGCCGCCGACTCGTGGGCAAACGAATAGTGGTGGCTGGTCACGAGGCCCTCGGCCAGCTCGCCGATGCCTTCGAGGTAGTGGTCGTCGGTGGCGTCGCCGGTCGCGAGCAGGCGGATGCCGGTGTCGGCCATGCCGCGGTCGCGCCAGAACTTGAGGAAGGTGGCGGGCATCTGGCCCGAAGGCAGGAAGAAGAACACCGCCTGCGGCCTGAGCTCGCGCAGCCGCAGCATGTAGGCCGAATAGTCCAGGGTGTTGAGCGGCACGCGCAGCATCGCGCCGATGCGGCCGCCGCCGGCGGTGACGGCCGAGACGAAGGCGCTTTCGGCATCGACGCCCGAGGCATAGTCGGCCACCACGGTGCAGACATCGCGCAGCCCCTGCTGGACCGCCCAGCGCGCCAGCGGCATCGTGACCTGCGCGATGGTGAAGGACACGCGCACCGCGAACGGGCAGCGCGCCGTGATGCCCGAGGAAGCCGCATTCATCACCAGCAGCGGCACCTTGGCCTGCGTGGCCACGGCGCCGACGGCGTAGGCGTTGGAGCTGAAGTCCAGCCCCGCGAGCAGGTCGACACGCTCGCTCTCCACCAGGTCCTGCGCATGGCGGCGCGCCTGCTCGGGCACGCTGCCGGGCACGTCGCGGCGCAGCAGTTCGACCGGGCGCCCCGCGATGCGCTGGTTGTGGGCCGCGAGCCAGACCGACATGCCGGCATCGAACTGGCGTCCGCCCGCGGCATAAGGGCCCGACCAGGAACCGATGACGCCGATGCGCAGCGGCCGCACGCGGGCCAGGGCCAGCGAAGGCGCGGCCAGGGTCCCCGCGAGCAGGCCTAAAGTACGCCTGCGCGTGGTGCCGATTGCTACTTTTTCAGTAGCATCATTCGCACGCTGGGTGGGCGTTGCCGACGATCGTGTCTCGAAAATTTGCACGGCAGCAGTGTACGCATGCGCCGTGGGCCGGCAAGCGTGGAAACGCGCTCAGACTTTGGAGAAATCGGGCTTGCGCTTCTCCATGAAGGCGCCGAAAGCCTCGCGCGCGGCGGGTTCGCGCAGCATGCGGCCGAAGCTCGCGCCTTCTTCGTCCATGCGTTCGAGCACGGCCGGCATCTGCGCCTTCTTCAACAGCCGCTTGGTCTCGACCAGCGCGCTCAGCGGCTTGGCCGCGAGCTTGCGGGCCTGCACCTGCGCGATGGCATTGGCTTCGGTCGGCGGCACGATGCGGTTGACCAGGCCCACTTCGAGCGCGGCCTCGGCCATGAAGGGCTCGCCCAGCAGCAGCGCCTCGGCTGCGCGGTGGTAGCCCAGCATCTGCGGCACCAGCAGGCTCGACGCCGCCTCGGGGCACAGGCCCAGGTTCACGAAGGGCATCGAGAACGCCGCGTTGTCGCCCGCGTAGACCAGGTCGCAGTGGAACAGCATCGTGGTGCCGATGCCCACGGCCGGGCCGCAGACCGCCGCCACGATGGGCTTGGGAAAGGCCGCGATGCCGCGCAAAAAGCGGAACACCGGCGAATCCTTGCCGGCCGGCGGCGCGTTGAGGAAGTCGCCGATGTCGTTGCCCGCGCTGAAGATGGTGGGGTCGCCCTGGATCAGCACGCAGCGCACTGCCGCATCGCCCTCGGCCGCGGCCAGTGCGTCGGCGAGTTCGCCGTACATGCTGCCGGTGATGGAGTTCTTCTTGTCGACGCGGTTGAAGGTGAGGGTCATCACACCGGCTTCGGTGTGGACGAGGATGTCGCTCATGGGAATGGTCCTTGGATAAAACGGTTTGTCTGTTTGTTTGCCTGGAGGGTGGCGCAGCGGTCAGGCGTCGAGGGCTTCGCGCACGAAATCGAGGCGGTCCTGGCCCCAGAACATCTGGTCGCCGACGAACATGGTGGGCGCGCCGAACACGCCGCGCGCCACCGCTTCCTGCGTGACGGCCTTCAGGCGGTCCTTCACTTCCTGCGTGCCGGCCAGCGCGAG
Source organism: Variovorax sp. V116 (assembly GCF_041154435.1). Classification (NCBI taxonomy): domain Bacteria; kingdom Pseudomonadati; phylum Pseudomonadota; class Betaproteobacteria; order Burkholderiales; family Comamonadaceae; genus Variovorax; species Variovorax sp. V116. Next base: position 937,970 of record NZ_AP028661.1, on the reverse strand, counting down.
CAAGGCGGTGGCGTCGAAGCCCGCATTCTGAAGCACGGCGCCGACGGTGGCGGGGTCGTTCATGTTCTTCGGCTCGACCCACATCGCGTGGAAGACGGCACCGACATATGCGCCAAAGCGTGCCGGCTCCCTCATCTGGAGGCCTGTCGCGCCGCGCATCAGCAGCAGCGTGTTGATGGGAAAGTGCGGGTTGTGCACGAAGGGCACGCCGTAGCGTTTGGCAAAGCGCTGCAGGTCGATGGTCATGTACGGCGCCTTGGGCACGACCTCGGCCGGCGACCGGTTGCCGGTGGCCTGGAACACGCCGCCCAGCAGCATGGGCTTCCACACCAGCTCGGCGCCGGTGTCGGCGCAGACGTGCGGCAGCTGCGTGGCGGCGAGGTAGGCGGCGGGGCTGCCGAAGTCGAAATAGAACTCGACTGTTTTTGTCATCGGTGTCTCCTTATGAGGTGCTCTTGTTCAGGGCGTGTGCACAGATCACCGGGTACTCCCCTCCGCAAGGTACCCCGTCGGCGGGAGCGCGCCCTGAACGACATCCAACTCGATGAATCGAAGCGCCCGAAATCATCTCAGAACTTCTCCGACCAAGGCCGCAGATCGAGCTCGTGCGTCCAGGCGTCGCGCGGCTGCGAGTGCAGCATCCAGTAGCTGTCGGCGATGTGCTCGGGGTTCAGGATGCCGTCGCTCTGCTTCAGCGCATAGCGCTCGGGGAAGTTGCTGCGGATGAACTCGGTGTCGATAGCGCCGTCGACCACCACGTGCGCGACGTGAATGCCTTCTGGCCCGAGTTCGCGCGCCATCGACTGGGCCAGCGCGCGCAGCGCCATCTTCGCGCCCGAGAACGCGCCGAAGTTGGCCGCGCCGCGCAGCGACGCCGTGGCGCCCGTGAAGATGATCGTGCCGCGGTGCCCGCTCTTCGGCATCTCGCGCGCCACCATGCGCCTGGCCACCTCGCGCCCGTTCAGAAAGCCCGAGAAGCAGGCCATCTCCCACACCTTGAAATACTTGCGCGCCGTCTCGGCCAGGATGCTCTCGGGCACGTTGGCGCCGATGTTGAACACCATCACCTCGATCGGCCCGATCGTCGATTCGATCTGCTCGACGAGCGCCACCACTTCCTCTTCCTTGCGCGCATCGCACGCAAAGGCATGGGCGCGGCCGCCCGCGGCCTCGATCTGCGCGACCAGCGGCTGCAGCTTGTCGAGGCTGCGGCGCGTGACGCAGGCGGCATAGCCCTCGCGCGCAAAACGGCGGGCAATGGCGCCGCCGGTGGCGTCGCCGGCGCCGACGATGAGTGCGGCCTTGGTGAGTGCCATGGTCACGAGCGCCGCGCCGGGCCGCCCCAAGCAAGCGAGCGCCCCCTCGGGGGGCAGAGAGGACACGAAGTGCCGAACGTGGGGGTCATATTCATTCCTTGTAGTAGACGATCTGGTTCGAGGTGGCGAGCAGCACGCCCTGCTCGCTCCACAGATGCGCCTTCTGGTCGAAGAAGCCGTTGAAGAACTGCTGCCCCACCGCGCGGCCCAGGAGGTAGCCCGTGCCGACCTCGGCCAGCTGCGCCGGGCCGGCATGGAAATACGTGGTGATCGACACCGTGCCGGCCGGCACATGCCTGGCGCGGCGCAGCCAGACGCGCGGATAGAACACGTCGCTCATCGCGGCCAGCGAGGCAAAGTCCAGCGGCCGCGCCTGCGCGTCGCGCAGCCAGAGCCGGCTTTCGCTGTGATGCAGGCTCTCGTCCCACTTCGAAGGAATGCTGCCGCTGAACAGGCGCATCTCGTACTGGTCGAGCCAGGCCACGCCGGACGGGCCGACGCTCAGGCGCTCGACCGTCTCGGGCCTGGGCGCCTCGGGCATCGGCAGGTCGCTCTGGCCCCAGGTCTCGCGGCGCGCGGCCGTCACCACGGTGGCGGTGGTGGTCATGTTCGGCGCACCGCTGGCACCAGGCTGCGTGATCTGCACCGTCCAGTGCTGGGTCGAGCGGTTGGTGCGCACCGCGGTGGCCTGCACGTCGAATGCGCCGGCTTCCAGCGCGGCCGCAAAGTTGACGGTCAGCGCGATCGGCGTGCCCAGCACATCCGGATGCTGCATCACCGACTGCAGCGCAATGGCCGCGGTGGCGCCGCCGAAGGGGCCGACCATGTTCCAGTAGTCCGGGCTCGTGGCGCCGGTGAAGTGGCCCACGCGGATGTCGCTGTGCTGCAGGGCCAGGGCCTTGTCGAAGGGGTGTTGCATGCTCATGATGATTGCAGTGTGCCTCCGGTGGATGGCGTCACGCAGTCGTGTGCGGGACGCCGGCTTGCTGCACTGCGGTAAGCGCGGCCAGCCGGTGCAGCTTGTCGACCGTGCTCGGCCACAGGCTCTGGCTGAACTGTTCGCGGAAGAAGCCGAAGTGCCCGATGCGCCGTGCCTGCACGTCGGCCGGTGCAATGCGCTCCATGGCGCGCGGCGCGCCGGCATAGAAGCTCAACAGGCTTTCGGTGCCGGCGAGCGTCATGAGCTCGTCGTCGGTGATGGACAGCGCGAGCACCGGAAAGCGCACGCGCCCGTAGCTCTGCAGCGCCAGATCGCCCTCGGCGCCCACGCTGTAGCGCGGGTGCAGGCACCAGCGCCGCCACTGCAGGATCACGCCGCGCGGCAGGTCGCCCACTTTCTTCAGCCGGCGGCCCGGAAAGTAGCCGCACAGCCGCGTGGCCAACGGCACGAGCACGAACCAGAAGTAGAGGATGCCGCGCTTGAGCTTCGGCGCGTTCTCACGCCAGTAGCCGCTGCCGGCCGCAATGCTGACGAGGCCGTCGACCTGCCCGGGCCGCTGAAGGAAGCCCGGCAGCTGTGCGCCGAGGCTGTGGCCGAGAAGATAGAGCGGCTGTTCGGGCAGCGCGGCCTTGGCGGCGTCGATCACCGCTTCATAGTCGCGCGCCCAGTCGAACAGGTCGGCCTCGAAGCCACGCAGCGAGGCGCCGTTGCGCGAATCGCCCGAGCCGCGGTAGTCGAAGGTCCACACGCGCAGGCCCTGCTGCGCGAGCCACTGCGCGAAGGGTTCGTAGAACGACTGGCGCACGCCCATCGCGCCGCCGATCACGATGCTGGCGCGCGCTGCGCCGGCGGGCTCGTAGCGGCGAACCGCCAGTTGCACGCCGTTGTCGACCGGGATCTGCTGCGTCTGCATGAAGTTGTCTCCTGCGTTTTCTTGAATCATCGACTGCAACCTTGCCGGCGTAGCGAGCGGGATGAGATGCAAGGCGCGGGTGGCGGGAAACCGGAGCGACCTTCAGGGTCGTGAGGATTTCCCGACGGGCCCCGCAACGCCGCAGATCGCCCGCGCAGTAGCCGCCGCTAGACGCGTTCGAAGATGCCCGCGGCGCCCTGCCCCATCCCCACGCACATCGTGACCATGCCGTACTTCAGGTTCTCGCGCCGCAGCGCATGCACCACCGTGGCCGCGCGGATCGCCCCCGTCGCGCCGAGCGGATGGCCGAGCGCAATGGCGCCGCCCATCGGGTTGACCTTGCTCGGGTCGAGCCCCAGCGTGTTGATCACCGCGAGCGACTGCGCGGCGAAGGCTTCGTTGAGCTCGAACCAGTCGATGTCCTCGCGCTTGAGGCCCGCATAGCGCAGCGCAGCCGGAATGGCCTCGATCGGGCCGATGCCCATGATGTGCGGCGGCACGCCCTTGCTTGCAAAGCTCACGAAGCGCGCGAGCGGCGTGAGGCCGTACTGCTTCACGGCCTTCTCGCTCGCGAGGATCAGCGCGCCCGCGCCGTCGGAAGTCTGCGAGCTGTTGCCGGCCGTGACGGTACCGCGCGCGGCGAACACGGTGCGCAGCTTGGCCAGGCCTTCGAGGCTGGTGTCGGGCCGCGCGCCTTCGTCGAGGTTCACGGTGCGGGTCTTCGCGATCGATTCGCCGGTGGCGAGGTCCGGCGTGCGGTCGGTCACCTCGATCGGCGTGATTTCGTCGGCGAACTTGCCGGCCTTCTGCGCGGCCAGCGCCTTCTGGTGCGAGGCGAGCGCGAATTCGTCCTGCGCCTCGCGGCTCACCTTCCACTGCTGCGCGACCTTCTCGGCCGTGAGGCCCATGCCGTAGGCAATGCCGACATCGCCTTCGCGCTCGAAGATGGAAGGCGACAGCGACGGCGAGTTGCCCATCATCGGCACCATGCTCATGCTCTCGACGCCCGCCGCGATCATCACGTCGGCCTCGCCCACGCGGATGCGGTCCGCCGCCATCTGCACGGCCGACAGGCCCGATGCGCAGAAGCGGTTCACGGTGATGCCGCCGATGCTGGTCGGCAGGCCCGCAAGCACCGCGCCGATGCGCGCGACATTCAGCCCCTGCTGCGATTCGGGAATCGCGCAGCCGCAGATGATGTCCTCGATGGCCTTGGGGTCCAGGCCAGGCACTGCGGCAAGCGCTGCCTTGAGCGTGGTCGCGAGCAGGCCGTCGGGCCGGTAGTTGCGGAAGTAGCCGCGGTGCGACTTGCCGATGGGGGTGCGAGTGGCGGAGACGATGTAGGCGTCTTGGACTTGTTTGCTGCTCATGAAGAAGCTCCTGGATTTTCTTGCTCCTTCCCCCGCCGGGGGAAGGTTGGGATGGGGGCCGGCGGCGTCAATTCGGCAAGCCGGTTGGCAATCGCCTGGCGAACCCCATCAAGATTGGTGAACGGATCGTTCGATGCAAAGCGCAGCACATCGAAACCCTGCGCGCGGAAGAATGCGTCGCGCCGCGCGTCATAGCCTTGCTGCAGCTGATGCTGCGATCCGTCGAGTTCGACGATCAGCTTGGGCGCAAGGCACGCGAAATCAGCGATGTAATTGCCCAGCGGATGCTGGCGCCGAAATTTCACGCCCAGCTGCTCAGCGCGCAGTCCACCCCAGAGCTTTCGCTCCGAATCGGTCATCTCGCGGCGAAGCACCTGCGCGTTTGCGCGAGCGTTGGGCGTGGACTGATTTCGCATCGTGCTTGGTTGGAGGTGGCCCCCATCCCTGCCTTCCCCCGGAGGGGGAAGGAGAAATGCAGGTCAGTTGCGCACCGGCTTCCCCGTGCTCAGCATCCCCATGATCCGCTCCTGCGTCTTCGGGTGCACGATCAGCGAGCAGAACGCCTTGCGTTCCAGCGCCATCAGGTATTCCTCGGTCACGAGCGAGCCTGCGTCCACGTCGCCGCCGGTCACCACGTGCGCGATCAGGCTCGCGATGTGGAAATCGTGCGCGCTGATGAAGCCGCCGTCGCGCATGTTCACGAGCTGGCCCTTGATGGTCGCGGCGCCGCTTCGGCCCGCCACGCGGAAGGTGCGGCGCAGCGGCGCCCGGTAGCCGGCGTCGGCCATGGCCCTGGCCTGCTGCAGCGCCACGTAGAGCAGCTCGTCCTTGTTCGGCACGATCACGTCGCTGTCGAGCAGGTAGCCGAGCTTCTTCGAATCGAGCGCGCCGGTGCCCACCTTGGCCATCGCGGCGGCCGTGAAGCCTTCGGTCAGGAAGGGCAGCAGGTCGGTGCCTGTGGAGGCCGATGCGTTCTCGGCCGCGCGGCGCGCAATGTAGGTCAGGCCGCCCGCGCCGGGGATCAGGCCCACGCCCACTTCGACCATGCCGACGTAGCTCTCCATCGCCGCCACGCGCTTCGACGAATACACGGCCAGCTCGCAGCCGCCGCCCAGCGCCATGCCGCGCACGGCGGAGACCACCGGCACGCTCGCGTAGCGGATCTTGAGCATCACGTTCTGCAGCTCTTCTTCCGCGCCTTCGACCGCGCCGATGCCCGCGACCACGAAGGCCGGCAGCATCGCCTGCAGGTCGGCGCCGACCGAGAACATCTCGTCGGGCGACCAGATCACCAGGCCCTTGTATTCAGCCTCTGCGAGCTCGACCGCGGCACCCAGCGCTTCAGCCACGTCGGGGCTGATCGCGTGCATCTTCGAATGGATGCTCGCGATGAGCACTTCGCCGTCGAGCGTCCACACGCGCACATCGCCCTCGTCGCTGATCGTCGTGCCCGCGGTGTTGGCATCGGCCGCGTTCGCACCGAGCACGCTTTCGGGGAACAGCTGGCGCTCATGCACCGGCAGCCTGCGCTGCGGCACGAAGGTGTTCTGCGAGGCGCTCCACGAGCCTTCGGTCGTGTGCACGCCGCCGGCCTGCGCGACCGGGCCTTCGAACACCCACTTGGGCAGCGGTGCGCTGCTCAGCGCCTTGCCGGCGTCGATGTCTTCCTGCACCCACTTGGCGACCTGCGCCCAGCCGGCTTCCTGCCACAGCTCGAACGGGCCCTGCTTCATGCCGAAGCCCCAGCGCATCGCAAGGTCGATGTCGCGCGCGCTCTCGGCAATGTCGGCCAGGTGCACCGCGGCGTAGTGGAAGCCGTCGCGCAGGATGGCCCAGAGGAACTGCCCCTGCGGCCCTTCGCTCTCGCGCAGGAGCTTCAGGCGTTCGCCCGCGGGTTTCTTGAGCATGCGGCCGTACACCTCGTCGGCCTTCGCGCCGGCGGGCACGTACTCGCCGCTCTGCAGGTCGAAGCGCAGGATGTCGCGGCCCACCTTCTTGAAGAAGCCGGCCTTGGTCTTCTGGCCGAGGTTGCCGAGTTCGAGCAGCTTGGCGAGCACCGGCGGCGTCGAAAAGTTGGCGTAGAACGGATCGGTCTCGGCGTTCAGGTTGTCCTGCAGCGTCTTCACGACATGGGCCATGGTGTCCAGGCCCACCACGTCGGCCGTGCGGAAGGTGCCCGAGCTCGCGCGGCCGAGCTTCTTGCCCGTGAGATCGTCCACCACGTCGGCCGTGAGGCCGAACTTCTCGACCTCCTTCAGCGTGGCCAGCATGCCGGCGATGCCGACGCGGTTGGCGATGAAGTTGGGCGTGTCGTGCGCGCGCACCACGCCCTTGCCGAGCGTGCTGGTGACGAAGGCCTCGAGGTCGTCGAGCACCTGCGGCTCGGTGGTGGGCGTGTTGATCAGCTCCACCAGGAACATGTAGCGCGGCGGGTTGAAGAAGTGAATGCCGCAGAAACGCGGCTTCAGCGCTTCAGGCAGCGCCTCGCTGAGCTTGGTGATCGACAGACCCGAGGTGTTCGAGGCCAGGATCGAATGCTTGGCGACGTGCGGCGCGATCTTCTTGTACAGGTCGAGCTTCCAGTCCATGCGCTCGGCAATGGCTTCGATGACGAGGTCGCACTCACCGAGCTTGGCGAGGTCGTCTTCGTAGTTGGCCTGCTCGATGAGCACCGCATCGGCCACGTCGCCGAGCGGCGCGGGCTTGAGCTTCTTGAGGTTCTCGATCGCGCGCGAGACGATGCCGTTCTTCGCTGCACCTTGAGCGACAGCTCCGGTCGCGTCTTTTGCAGCCAGATCGAACAGCACCACAGGCACGCGCACATTGACGAGGTGGGCCGCAATCTGCGCGCCCATCACGCCGGCGCCGAGCACGGCGACTTTCTTCACTTGGAATCGGGACATGTTGATTGGTATTTCTTGGATGAGTTGCACGCAGCGTTACTGCACGCGGTTCCAGGTTTGGGTACGCCAGAAAGGCCCAAGGTAGCCACGCACTTCGAGCTTCTTGCCGCCTTCAATCGGCGTGAAGCTCGCGCGGTATTCCTTGCCGTTCTCGGGATCGAGGATCTTTCCGCCTTCCCAGACGTCCTTGCCTTCGGCCTTCTTGCCGCCGCGGATGATGTCGAGCCCGGTGATGGGCTTGCCCTTGCGGTCGTCGCTGCATTCATCGCAGATCGCATCGGGCTTGCCGTCCTTCTTGAGCGACTTCTCGATGCGGCCGATGAGCGCGCCGTTCGCTTCGCCGATGCGGATCTCGGCCTTGGCTTCGCCGGTCTTGTCGTCGACGTTGCGCCACAGGCCCACGGGCGTGTTCTGGGCCATGGCCGTGAAGGATGTGGCGGCAAGAACGATGGCTGCAAGCGTCGATTTCATGAACGGCTCCCGGTCGGACGATGAGAAGAAGGGACGACGGCCTCAGGCCAGCGCCGCGTCGGTGTCCATCAGCACCTTGCTGCCGGCGCGTGCAGTGCGCATCAGCGTCGCGGTCTCGGGGAACAGCTTGGCGAAGTAGAAGCGCGCGGTCTGCAGCTTGGCAACGTAGAACGGATCGGTGTTGCCCGACGCGATCTGGCGCAGCGCGACCTGCGCCATGCGCGCGAACAGGTAGCCGAACACGAAGTGGCCGGCCACGCGCAGGTAGTCGACCGCGGCGGCGCCCACTTCGTCGGGGTTCTGGAAACCCTTGAAGCCGATCTCGGTCGTGAACTTGGTGAGCTGGTCGCCCAGGCCCGCGATCGGGTTGATGAACTCGGCCATCTTCTCGTTCACGCCTTCTTCCTCCACCAGCTTGGCAACCAGCTTGCCGAACTTCTTGAGCGACGCGCCGTTGTTGCCCAGCACCTTGCGGCCCAAGAGGTCCAGCGACTGGATGGTGTTGGTGCCCTCGTAGATCATGTTGATGCGGTTGTCCCGCACGAACTGCTCCATGCCCCATTCCTTGATGAAGCCGTGGCCGCCGAACACCTGCATGCAGGCGTTGGTCGCGATGTGGCCGTTGTCGGTGATGAAGGCCTTGACGATGGGCGTGAGCAGCGCCACCAGTTCGCCCGAGTCCTTGCGCACCTTCTCGTCCGGGTGGTGGTGTTCCTTGTCGAGCAGCATCGTGCAGAAGATCTGCAGCGCGCGGCCGCCTTCGGCGTAGGCCTTGGCGGTGAGCAGCATCTTGCGCACGTCGGGGTGCACGATGATGGGGTCGGCTTCCTTGTCCTTGGCCTTCACGCCCGAGAGCGAGCGCATCTGGATGCGGTCCTTGGCGTAGGCCAGCGCATTCTGGTAGGCCACCTCGGTCAGGCCGAGCGACTGGTTGCCCACGCCCAGGCGCGCGGCGTTCATCATCACGAACATGGCCTGCAGGCCCTTGTTGGGCTCGCCCACCAGCGAGCCGGTGGCGCCTTCGATCACGATCTGCGCGGTGGCGTTGCCGTGAATGCCCATCTTGTGCTCGAGGCCCGCGCAGAAGATCGGGTTGCGCTCGCCGAGCGAGCCGTCGGCCTTGACCTTGTACTTGGGCACCACGAACAGGCTGATGCCCTTGCTGCCCTTGGGCGCATCGGGCAGCCGGGCCAGCACCAGGTGGATGATGTTGTCGGCCATGTCGTGCTCGCCGGCCGAGATGAAGATCTTGTTGCCGGTGATGCGGTAGCTGCCGTCGGCCTGCGGCTCGGCCTTGGTGCGCAAGAGGCCCAGGTCGGTGCCGCAGTGCGGCTCGGTCAGGCACATGGTGCCGGTCCATTCGCCGCTCGTGAGCTTGGGCAGGTAGGTCTTCTTCTGTTCTTCGGTGCCGTGGGCCACCAGCGCTTCGTAGGCGCCGTGCGAGAGGCCCGGGTACATGGTCCAGGCCTGGTTGGCGCTGTTGAGCATCTCGAACAGGCACTGGTTCACCACGAAGGGCAGGCCCTGGCCGCCGAAGGCCGGGTCGCACGACAGCGCGGGCCAGCCGCCTTCGACGTACTTGGCGTAGGCGTCCTTGAAGCCCTTGGGCGTCTTGACTTCATGCGTGGCCTTGTCGAGCGTGCAGCCCTCTTCGTCGCCGCTGATGTTGAGCGGGAAGGTCACCTCGGCGGCAAACTTGCCGGCCTCCTCGATCACCGCGTTGATGGTGTCGGCATCGGTCTCGGCATGGGCCGGAAGCGCCTTGAGTTCGTCGGCGACGTTGAGCACTTCGTGCAGCACGAACTGCATGTCGCGTACGGGTGGGTTGTAGCTGGGCATCCGGGACTCTCCTGGTCGAAAACTGAAAGGGGAAAAAAAGAAAGGAAAAAAGGGGCCGCTCAGCGCACCGGCTTGAGCCGGCGGGAGGCGGCGGGCTTGGCCGATGCCGCGGCTTCGGCGGGCGGCGCATCGGGCGTGGCGCTGCGCGCAAGGATGTTGTCGAAGCCGACATTCGCGCGGCCGATCGAGCCCGGCACCTGCAGGAAACGCGCTTCGTAGTGCAGCGCGAGGATCAGGCCGTGGATCTCGAAGGCCAGCTGCCGCTCGTCGGCGTCGGCGCGCAGATGGCCTTCGCTCTTGGCCTGCACGATCGCGCGCAGCACGGCCGCCTGCCAGATGCTGACCGACTCCACCAGCGCATCGCGCACCGGGCCCGGACGGTCGTCGAATTCGGAAGCGCCGCTGATGTAGATGCAGCCCGAGTCGATCTCGGCCGAGGTGCGCTTCATCCAGTTGGCGAACATGGCGCGCAGGCGCGGCAGGCCGCGCGGCGCCTCGAGCGCGGGAAAAAACACTTCCTGCTCGAAACGTGCGTGATACTCGCGCACCACGGAAATCTGCAGTTCCTCGCGCGAGCCGAAATGGGCGAACACGCCCGACTTGCTCATCTTGGTGAGCTCGGCCACCGCGCCGATCGACAGGCCCTCGAGCCCGATCTGCGCCGCCAGCGCCAGCGCGGCGTCGACGATCACGGCCTTGGTCTGCTGGCCCTTCTGGGCAGCGCGGACCGGCTTGGCGGGAACGGCATTGACAGGCATCGTGGAAGCTCCGGAATAAAACGAACGGTCGTTCTATTTTGCAGGGGCTTTGCACTTTTGGCTGTCAATGACCTTCCACGGTTGAAGGTTAATGGGCGGGAAGCGGGGCCGCCATGCCCCGCCCCTCCCCGGATCAGAACTCCTGCGAGACCGGCCGCAGCACCACCTCGTTGATGTCGACGTCCGCCGGCTGCTCCACGGCATAGACCACGGCGCGCGCCACCGAATCGGCGGGAATCTGGTTGGCCTCGTAGAACGCCTTAACGCCGGCCGCGCTCTCGGCGTCGGTGCTGCCGAACTTCAGCTCCGACTCCACCGCGCCGGGCGAGACGATGGTCACGCGCACGCCGCTGTTGCCCATTTCGACGCGCAGCCCTTCGGAGATCGCGCGCACCGCATGCTTGGTTGCGCTGTAGACCGTGCCGATCGGCGTGAACACCTTGAGCCCCGCGATCGACGCCACGTTGACGATGTGGCCGCTGCCTTGGGCCTGCATGCGCGGCAGCACCGCGGCAATGCCGTAGAGCACGCCCTTGATGTTGACGTCGATGGTGCGGTCCCACTCGTCGACCTTGAGCTTGTCCAGTGGCGACAGCGGCATCACGCCCGCGTTGTTGACCAGCACGTCGATGCGGCCGAAGGCCTCGACGGTGGCGGCCGCGAGCTTGTCGAGATCGGCGCGCTTCGCCACGTCGGTGGCCACGGCAATGGCCTCGCCGCCGGCCTCGCGGATCTCGGCGACCACCTTGTCCAGGCGATCGGTGCGGCGCGCCGCGAGCACCACCTTGGCGCCGCGCGCGGCCAGGTGGCGCGCGGTCGATTCGCCGAGCCCGCTGCTCGCGCCGGTGACGATGGCGACCTTGCCTTGGATGTTGTCTTGAACGGATGCCATGGGAATTCCTTTCGGGTGTGTGGAAGAAGAAGTGCATGCAGTGTGGAAAATCCGTGCATTCCCGTAAATGAAACTCTTGCGAGTTCAGAATTCCCCAAGCTGGAACACACCGCCTCTTGAAAGCACCACCATGGCCAACCGTCTTGAAGCCCTGCGCGTGTTCTGCACCGCCGCCGCTGCCGCCAACTTCCGCGAGGCCGCCGCGCGCCTGTCCGTCTCGCCGCAGGTCGTGACGCGCGCGGTTCGCGAGCTGGAAGAAGAACTGGGCGAGCCGCTGTTCCACCGCAGCACGCGCGGCGTGCAGCTCACCGACTTCGGCCGGCAGCTGGCCGAGCGCGCCCGCGTGGCGGTGGGCAGCGTCGACGAGCTGTTCCACCAGATCGACCGGCGCACGCTGTCGCAGCATGCGGGCACGGTGCGGGTCACGGCGCCGCACGTGTACGCCCGGCTCATCCCGCAGGCGCTGGCGCCGCTGCTGGCGGCGCACCCCGGGCTGGTGCTCGACCTGCGCCTGTCGGAGCAGCATGCCGACGTGGTCGACGAGCAGATCGACATCGGCGTGCGCGTGGGGCCGATGCGCGATGCGCGCTTCGTGGCGCGCGCCGTCGGCAAGATGGCGCTGCATGTGGTGGCGGCGCCGGCGCTCATCGAAAGAGTGGGCCGGCCGCAAAGCCTCGATGCGCTGGCGGCGCTGCCGCTCACCGCGCTGATCGACCGCAGCTCGGGCCGCCCCTGGCCATGGGCCTTCAGCAGGCGGCGGGTGGTGACGGTGTCCTCGCCCGCCTTCGTGACGGACAGCATCGATGCCGAATGCGCCGCCGTGCTCGCAGGCGTGGGCTTCGGGCAATTGATCGGACCGCTGGCGGAACCGTGGCTGCGCACAGGCGCGATGCTGCCCGTGCTGGAGGCCGAGGCGCCCGAGCCCTGGCCGATCCACGTCTACCGCCCGCAGCGTGCGCCGGTGCCGGCGCGCGTGCGGCTGGTGTACGACGAGCTGGTCCGCGTGCTGCGTTGAGGCGGCAGGTCAGTCGTACTTCTGGCCGGTGCGCATCAGCTCCGGCGTGCCAATCACCTCGTTGAGCGCGTCGAAGTCCAGCATCTGCGGCCGCCACGGCTGTGTGGTGCGGTGCCGGTGCAGGCTCGCGTAGTAGCCCTGCAGCGTGTGCACCACGGCGCGCGCGGTGCCGCCCGGAAAGATCGCAATGCGAAAGCCGTGGGCCTGCAGCGCATCGGCATCCTGGATCGGCGTCTTGCCGCCTTCGACCATGTTGGCGAGCAGCGGCACGCGGTCGCCGAAGCGCCGGCAGGCGGCATCCATCTGCTCGGGCGAGCGCAGCGCCTCGATGAAGAGCGCATCGACGCCGCAGGCCAGGTACGCCTCGGCGCGGTCGAGCGCGGCCTCGAGCCCTTCGACCGCCACCGCATCGGTGCGCGCGAGGATCAGCGTGTCGCTCGACGCGCGCGCGTCCAGCGCGGCCTTGAGCTTGCCGACCATCTCGCGCGCGGGCACCACGGCCTTGCCGTCGAGGTGGCCGCAGCGCTTGGGAAAGGTCTGGTCCTCGATCTGCACCATGGCCGCGCCCGCGCGCTCGAAGCCGCGCACGGTGCGCTGCGTATTGAGCGCGTTGCCGAAGCCGGTGTCGGCATCGACGATCACGGGCAGGCGCACGCGTTCGGTGATGCGCGCCAGCGTGTCCTCGACCTCGGTGAAGGTGGTGAGGCCGATGTCGGAGCGGCCCAGGCGCGTGTAGGCGATGGAGGCGCCCGAGAGGTACAGCGCCTCGAAGCCGGCCTGCTCGGCCACGAGCGCGCTGAGCGCGTCGTACACGCCGGGCGCGAGCACGATGTCCTTGCGCGCGAGCCGGGTCTTGAAGGAAGGATTCGTCATCTGGACGCTTTCGTCGATGGGATCAGTGCGGCAGCCGTATGCGCCGCGATATAGCCGCCGGCCACCGCGCTCAGCAGGCCGTTGCCGGAAAGATAGCCCCAGACCGCATCGCCCGAAACGCCGCCCGCCGCGCCACCGGCGGCGAACAGGTTGGCGAAGGGCGTGCCGTCGTGTCGCAGCACGCGCATGTCGGGCGCGGTGTCGAGGCCGCCCTGGGTGTGGAACAACGCGCCTGTGACCTTCACTGCGAAGTACGGCGCCTGGAGTGCGCGTGCGAACACACGGCCGTCGGGCGGTGGCGTGCCGGCGCGCATGGCGTCGAGCGTGGCTTGCAGCACGGAAGGCTCGCAGCCGATGCATTCCGCCAGCGCAGCCACCGATTCGCAGCGGCGCAACGCACCTGCCGCTTCGGCCTCGCAGAAGTCGGGAAAGCCCCGCGCCAGTGCAAGCAGCGGCGCGTCGAACACATTCCATGCCATGCCGCCCGGCTGTGCGAGCACGTGCACGGCGGCTTCCGAGTAGCCCTCTGTCTCGTCATGGAAGCGCCGGCCCTCGCGGTTGAGCTGCACGCCGCCTTCCATCATCACGGCCCACGACATCAGCGCACCTTGCGGCGTGACCCACGAGCCGTGGCCCTGGTAGCCGCCAAGGTCGCGAAGCCGCGCGCCCAGTGCCTCGCCCCAGAGGATCGCGCTGCCGTCGTTGCCGGCGTGGCCGCCGAAGCTGGCTTCGGCCATCTCGGGCAGCAGCGTGCGCACCATTTCCGAATTGCCGCCGAAGCCGTTGCATGCGAGCAGCAGTGCGCCGCAGCCCAGCGTTTCTCGGCTGCCATCGGGCCGCAGGTAGTCGATGCCGATCACGCTGTCTTCGGCGTCGAGCACCAGCGTGTCGACCAGCGCCTGGGTCAGCACCGGAATGCCCGCTGCCGCTGCGGCCGCCTGCAGCGCCGCCATCAGCGACGCGCCGGTCTTCTGCGCCAACGCGTGCATTCGATGCACGCTGTGGCCCGGATAGAGAAAGCCGTCGAGCAGCATCCACTGCAGCCCATGCCGCTCCTGCAGCGCATCGAGCGCCGGGCCGATGGAAGCCGCGTAGGCCTCGACCAGCGCAGGCGCCGCACGGCCGTGGGCCTTGGCCTGGATGTCGGCGGCAAAGCGCTCGGCACTGTCGCCCTGCACGCCATGCGCCCGCTGCGTGCGCGTGCCGGGCGCGGGGATGAATCCCGAGGACAGCGCGGTCGAGCCGCTCGGCAGCGCGTCGCGTTCGAGCACCACGCAGTCGACGCCCGCATCGGACAGCATCAGCGCGGCCGTGAGCCCGCAGGCGCCGCCGCCGACGATGGCCACCGGCACGTGCACCTCGGCCTCGACCTGCGCTGCGCGGCGGATACGCCGCGAAGGGTTTCCCGTCATGCGAGCGATGCGATGAAGGCCGCGCAGTCGGTCACCTCGGCCACGTTGCGCATGTCGGCCAGCGAGGTCTGGTGGCGTTCCTCTCCGAAGGCCGCGCAGCCGTCGGCCAGCACCAGCGTCCGGTAGTCGCGCATGTGGGCATCGCGCACCGTGCTGGCCACGCCGCCGTTGGTCACGATGCCGCACACGGCCACGGTGTCGATGCCCGCGCGGCGCAGCACCCAGTCGAGCTGGGTGTTGAAGAAGGCCGAATACGCGACCTTGCTGACCGCCACGTCGACCAGCCCGGCCAGCGCATCGACGTTCACCTGGCCCCAGCTGCCGGGCGCGAAGTCGCCCTTCTTCAGGTAGGGGCGCAGCGCCTTCAGGTGCGGCGACACCATCGGCTCGCCGGCCGCGTCGGGCCACAGCGTGAACTGGCTGGCGGCCACGAGGCCGCCCGCGGCCTTGAGCGCGCGCGCCACCGCGGCCACGCGCGCCGGCAGCAGCAGCGCGGGCGGGTTGGTGTCGCCGCCGCGCGCATAGGCGCCGTTGCGGTCGAGAAAATCGTTCTGCAGGTCGATGATGACCAGCGCCGTCTTCGCTGCCACAGGCTTGGTTTCCGCGCTCATGACAGCCTCACCAGCAGGTTGCCGTGCGCATCGACCTCGGCGTGGAAGCCGGGTTCGAGCCACACGGTGGTGTCGGCCTGCTCGAGGATCGCAGGCCCCTCGATGCGCGCGGCCACCGGCAGTTCGAGCCGTGCATGGCGCACGGCCTCGTGCCACCGGCCGTGGTGGAACACGCGCTGCGTGCCCAGCGGCGCGGTGCTGCCCTGCCCTTCGGGCGCGAGCACCTTCAGGTCGAACTTGGGACGCACGCCGATGCGCGCATAGCGCAGGTTCATCACGCGGATGGGGATGCCGTCGAGCACGCGGCCGAAGGCGGCGCTGTAACTGGCTTCGAACGCGGCGCGAATGGATTGCCCGGTGATCGGCGCCCTGCCCGCATCGGCCAGCACCACGGGCAGCGTGTGCGTCTGGCCCGCATAGAGCATGTCGAGCGCGATCACCTCGCGCACTTCGTCGAAGCGCACGCCCGAGGAGTCGAGGCGCTGCTGGCAGGCCGCCGAGAGTTCGTCGATGCGGCGCTGCAGGTCGGCCACGTCGAGTTCGGCGAGCGGCCTGTTGAGGGTCTGCACCGCGTCGTGCCGCATGTCGGCCATCACGCAGCCGAGGGCGGAGGTCACGCCGGGATAGCGCGGCACGATGCCGGTGGCCACGCCCACCTCGCGCATCATCGCGCACACATGCAGCGCGCCGCCGCCGCCGAAGGGCATGTAGGCGAAGCGGCGCGGATCGTGCCCGCGCTCGATCGACACGAGGCGGATCGCGCCCGCCATGCGCGCATTGGCTACGGTAAGAATCGCTTCGGCCGCGGCATGCACGTCGAGACCGAGCGGGCGCGCGACGTGCTCCTCGATGGCCTGCCGGGACTTCTCTGCATCCAGCGCCGCGAGCAGCCCGCCGCCCAGCGGGCGGTCGGCGGCGATGCGGCCCAGCAGCACGTTCGCATCGGTCACGGTCGGCCTCATGTTGCCGCGCCCGTAGCACGCCGGTCCCGGCACGCTGCCGGCCGACTCGGGGCCGACCTGCAGCATGCCGCTCGCATCCACGGAAGCGATGGAGCCGCCGCCGGCGCCGATGGTCTCGATCTGGATCATCGGCGAGCGGATCACCATGCCGAACTCGATGGCGGTCTGCGCCGCCAGCGCGGCCTCGCCGTTGGCCACCAGCGACACGTCGAACGAGGTGCCGCCCATGTCGCCGGTGATCGCGTTCGGGAAACCCGCCGCGCGTGCAATGGCCGCGCAGGCGATCACGCCGGCCGCCGGGCCCGAGAGCGCGGTGCGCACCGGCAGGTCGCTCGCGGTCTGGCGCGACATCACGCCGCCGTTGCTCTGCACCACCAGCAGTTCGCCCGCGAAGCCCTGCGCGCGCAGGTCGGCTTCGAGGCGGCCGAGGTAGCTGCCGACGACCGGCTGCAGCGCCGCATTGAGCGTGGCGGTCGAGCAGCGCTCGAACTCGCGGATCTCGGGCAGCACCTCGCTGGCCGAGGTGACGTGCGGGTTGGGCCAGAGCTCGCGCACGGCCGCCACGGCGAGCCGTTCGTTCTCGGGGTTGGCGTAGGTGTTGATGAAGAACACGCACACCGCTTCGCAGCCCGCCTCGAGCAGCGAGCGCGCTTCGGCGCGCACCTGGTCCAGGTCGACCGGCGTGTGCAGCGTGCCGTCGGCCAGCACGCGCTCGTCGACTTCGCGGCGCAGGTCGCGCGGCACCACGGGCACGAAGCTGCCGCGCAGGCCCCAGGTCTGGGGCCGGTCGCGGCGGCGCATCTCGAGCACGTCGCGAAAGCCGCGCGTGGTGATGATGCCGGTGCGCGCCACCTTGCGTTCGAGCAGCGCGTTGGTGCCGACGGTGGTGCCGTGCACGATGGTGGCGATGGCCGCGGCCGAATCGGCCACGCGCGCCACGCCGTTCATGAAGCCGCGCGCTTCCTCGCCGCGCGTGGAGGGCACCTTGACGATGCGCGCGCTGCCGTTGGCCTCGTCGAGCACGAACAGGTCGGTGAAGGTGCCGCCGACATCGACGCCGACGACCAGGGATTTGCTGGTGGAGCTCATTCGGATGCTTTCTTGCCGCTAGCGGCCGTGACGTAGCCCATGGCGGCATCGGCTTCGCACTGCGAAGTGGGCCGCTCGCCGGCACGGCCCCAGCCGCCGCCGCCGGGCGTTTCGAGCCGCACGCGCTCGCCGCGCGCGAGCTGGATGCCGCGCATCTTCGACACCATGGGTGGCGTGTGCCACTCGCCCGCGTTCTCGTAGCGGAACACGTTGAGGGCGCCCGGGCCGCCGCCCGCAATGCCCTTGGGCGGCGAGGTGCCGCGCTCGCCGAAGACGAACACCTCGGCGTCCTTCTCGAGCAGTTCGATCTCGTAGACGGCGCCGAGGCCGCCGCGGTGCCGGCCGTCGCCGCCCGAGTCGGCGCGCAGCGACCATTCGGTGAAGCGCACGGGGTACGCGGCCTCGAGGATCTCGAGCGGCGGGATCGTCGCGGTCGAGATCGGCGCGTTGCCATGCGAAAGGCCATCGCCGCCCGAATGGCCGCCGTGCCCGCCGCCGAAGAAGCTGAACATCACCCAGCGCTGGCCTTCGCGGCCCTTGTCGCTGCGGTGGCCGGCGATCGACAGCGCGTTGATGGTGCCGTAGGCCTGCGCCACGGCGCGCGTGGGGTCGGCCTGCGCGGCGGCGCTGAAGATCACGTCGATCATGCGCAGGATGGTTTCGGTATAGCCGCCGACCGGGCGCGGGCGCTCGGCGCTGATCACCAGCTTGTCGGGAATCACGAAGTCGACCGCGTCGAGCACGCCGGCGTTCGCGGGCACGTCGGGAAACAGGTGCTTGAGCGCGACATAGCAGGCCGCGACCGCCGTGGCGCGCGAGATGTTCACCGGGCCCGCGCATTGCGGCGAGGTGCGCGAGAAGTCGAGCGTGAGCCGGTCGCCGGCCACCGTCATGTCGAGCGCGATGGCGAGCGGCTGGTTGACGATGCCGTCGTTGTCGAGCACGTCCTCGAAGCTGTAGCGGCCGTCGGGCAGCGAGGCGATGTGCGCGCGCATGAGGCGCAGCGCGCGGCCGCGCAGCTCGCCGAGCGCATTCAGCACCAGGCCGTCGCCGTATTCGTCGAGCAGGCCGTGCAGGCGCTTGGCGCCGAGCTCCAGCGCGGCGAGCTGGCCGTTGAGGTCGCCCCAGAGGCTGTCGGGCAGGCGCGTGTTGGCCTGCAGGATGGCGAGCACGTCGGCATCGAGCACGCCGCCCTGCACGATGCGCACCGGCGGAATCTGCACCGCCTCCTGCCAGCACTCGGTGGCGGCCGGGTTGTAGTTGCCGGGCACCGCGCCGCCGACGTCGTGCCAGTGCGCGGCCGAGGCCATGTAGCAATACAGCTTGCCGTTGCGGAAGAAGGGCTTGACCAGCTTGAAGTCGTTGGCGTGCGTGCCGCCGTCGTAGGCGTCGTTGCTGATCCAGATGTCGCCGTCCTTCATGCCGCCGCGCGGCGCGGCCGCCTTCGCCGTGGCGCGCACCGCGAAGGCCATGGCGCCCACGAACACCGGCAGGCCCGACTTGCCCTGCACCAGCGTGTCGCCGGTGGTGGCGTCGTACAGGCCGTGGCAGGCGTCGTGCGCCTCGGCAATGATGGGATTGAACGCGCTGCGGTAGAGCGTCGCGTCCATCTCGTCGGCCACCTGTTCGAGGCGGCCGCGCAGCACGGCGAGCGTGACGGGGTCGAGGGTGTCGTTCATGTTCAGTCCACTTTCGCGCCACTGGTTTTCACCACCTTGGCCCATTTGTCGATCTCGCTCTTCACGTGCGCGGCGAATTCCGCCTGGGTGGAGCCGACGGGCTCGGCGCCCAGAGCCATCAGCTTCTCGCGCACGTCGGACAGCTTCAGGATGCGCTGCACCTCGGCCGAGAGCTTGTCCACCACGGGCTGCGGCGTGCCCTTGGGCGCGAACAGGCCCGACCATGCATCGGCGTAGAAGCCCGGATAGGTCTCTGCGATGGTCGGCAAGCCGGGCAGCGAGGGCGCGCGGTGCAGGCTGGTGAGCGCGATGGCGCGCAGCTTGCCGGCCTTGACGTGCGGCAGCGCCGAAGGCAGGCCGTCGACCATCATCTGCACCTGGCCCGCGAGCAGGTCGGACACCGCCGGCGCGCTGCCCTTGTAGGGCACGTGCGTGATGTCGACGCCGGCCTCGGACTTGAGCATTTCCATGCCCAGGTGCGCGGCCGTGCCGTTGCCGAGCGAGGCGTAGTTGAGCTTGCCGGGCTCCTTCTTCGCGAGCGCCACGAGCTCGGCCAGGTTCTTCGCGGGCACCGAGGGGTGCACCACCAGCACGTTGGGCACCACCGCCACCTGGCTGATGGCGACGAAGTCGGCCACCGGGTCGTAGGGCATCCTGCTGTAGAGCGAGGTGTTGATCGCATGCGAGCCGGTCACGCCCATCACCAGCGTGTAGCCGTCGGCCGGCGCCTTGGCGACGAGGTCGGAGCCGACGTTGCCGCCCGCGCCCGCGCGGTTGTCGACCACCACCGGCTGGCCCCAGTGCTCGCCCATCTTCACGGCGACCAGGCGCGCCGCCGCATCGGTGGCGCCGCCCGGCGGGAACGGCACGACGATGCGGATCGGCTTGTCCGGAAAGCTGCCCGCCTGTGCGGCGGCGGCGAGCGGCAGGCAGGCAAGGAGCAATGTGCTCGCAAGATGGCGCAGGAGTTTCATGGTGGTGGGCCTGTGAGGAATGAAGGATTCAGGCGGCAAGCTGCTGCCACAGCGCGCGAAGACGGGTGCCGTCGGGCGCGTCCAGCACGCCCTCGCAGAAGCGCGCGGCCTGCTGGGCCGGCACGCTGTGCGCGGCGTAGTGCACGAACTTGGCGGCGAGCGCCGCGCGGTCGAGCGGATGGGCGGCATCGCCCGTGATGGTGCCCACGGTCTGCGCGAGCGTGCCGCCCGCGTGCGACACCTGGAGCGTGGCGCCGCGCTGCTTGCGCGCCGTGAGGCCGGCATCGGTTTCGAGCACGACCAGGGCTTCGAGCCGACGCAGCTCGGCATCGTCGAAGCGCGGCGCGGCATAGGCCGATGGATCGACATCGCCGAAGCGCAGCATCGCCGCGACGCCGAAAGACAGGCTGAACTGCGCCTGGATCGGCGTGCGCGGCGCGCGGTTGCCGCAGTAGACGATCGCCTCTTCGTATATCTTGAGCACGATGCCCTGGATGCCGGTGGTGTCCTGGGCCAGCTGCTCGCGGACCTGGCGCGCGGCGGTCGCGCCGTAGTGCACGTGGCGCACGGCCGCGAAGGGCTTGAGGTAGGCATCGCGCAGCAGCAGGGTCGCCGCATCGGGCAGCGGCTGCGCGGTCGCGGCCGAGTGCGTGCGGGCGTAGTGAGCCAGCGCACCGTCCGGCGCGTCGATGCCCGCCGCGCTGGCAAAGGCCGCCTGCAGCCCCAGCGATGCGCTGTGGCCAAGGTAGGTATTGCGCGCGGTGCGGCCCTGCTGCACCGGCAGGTAGAGGCTGGTCGCGAGCTGGCAGGCCGCGATGTCGATGGCCTGCACGATGCCCGCCGGCGGCAGCGCGAGCAGGCGCGCCACGCCGGCCGCCACGCCCAGCGCGGGCCAGTTCGCATCGACATGCATGCCGGGCCGGATGCGCAGCCAGGCGCCGCAGCGCGCGCCGACCTCGTAGCCGAGCACGAAGGCATCGATGAACTCACCAAGACTCGCACCGCGCCGCAGTGCGAGCGGCAGCAGCGCCGCCGCCAGCGGCACGCCGGGCCGGCCGTGCGCGAGTGCATGGCCTTCGCAGGCCTCGTCCCAGGTCGCGGCCATGGCCAGCACCTGCGCGGCGGCCTGCACCGCCATCGGCGGACCGCCAGGAAAAGAAAAGTCGCCGGGTTCGCAGGCTGCGAGCGCGGCTTCGAGGCGCTGCACCTCGCTCGCATGCCGGCCCGCGAGCGCGCAGCCGACGGTATCGGCCAGCAGGCGCCGCGCCTGCGATGCGGCCTCGGCGGTGGCTGGCTGCGCCGCGTGCAGCGCCACCGTGGCCTGCAGCACGGCGCGTTGCGGATCGTGTTCAGCGCCCTGCATCGGCTTCTTTCTTGGCGGCCATGCGCCGGCGCAGCAGCTGCAGCAGGCCGCCGGCATCGACCATGTCCATCAGGAAACCCGGCACGGGCTCGCAGGCGAGCATGCGCGCATCGGCGGTGCGCATCGCAGGCGTGCGGGTGTCGAGCACGATGCGTTCGCCGTCCTGCAGCGACTCGGCTTCGGCGCAGGTCAGAAGCAGCAGGCCCACGTTGAAGGCATTGCGGAAATACAGGCCGCTGTACGAAGGCGCAATCACCGCGGCCACGCCCAGCTGCACGAGCACGGCCGCGGCCTGCTCGCGCGACGAACCGATGCCGAAGTTCGGCCCGGCCACGATCACGTCGCCGGGGCGCACGCCGCGCGCGAAATCAGGGCGGACGGCTTCGAGGCAATGCTTTGCGATCACGTCGATGCCGTGCTTCATCGCATGGCCGGGCGCGAGCGCATCGGTGTCGATGTCGGCGCCCAGGCGCCACACCCGGTGCGTGCGGTGCAGGGTTTCCGCAGTCATGCGAGCACCTCGCGCGGGTCGGTCACGCAGCCGCGCAGTGCGGCCGCGGCCACCGTGTAGGGCGAGCCCAGGTACACCTGCGCGGTCGGCGAGCCCATGCGGCCCTTGAAGTTGCGTGCCGTGGTCGAGATCACCGTGATGCCGTCGCCCATCGGATCGCCGTAGCCCGAGCAGGCGCCGCAGGCGGTCGGGAAGAGTTCGGCGCCGGCGTCCATCAGCACCTGCAGCACGCCCTCTTCGCGCGCCTGCTCCTGGTCGTGCAGGCTGGCCGGCGCCACGATCAGGCGGATGCCCGCCGCCACCTTGTGGCCGCGCAGCACCTGGGCCGCGGCGCGCAGGTCGTCGAGCTTGGCGCCGGTGCAGGCGCCGATGTAGGCCACGTCGACATGCGTGCCCAGGTAGCGGCTCACGCCGTGCGCGTTGGCCGGGCTGTGCGGCGCGGCGACGTAGGGCTCGAGCGCGGCGGCATCGAAGCGGTGGTGCGTGAGCGCGGCGCCTTCGTCGGTGAACCACGGCGCCATGTCGACCGGCGGGGCACCGGCTTGTGCGAGGAATGCGGCGGTGGTGGCATCGGGCGCGATCAGGCCGGCCTGCGCGCCCAGCTCGGCGCTCATGTTGGAGAGCGTCATGCGCTCCTGCATCGACAGCGCGGCGACGGCCGGGCCCGCGAACTCCACCGCCTGGTAGCGCCCGCCGTTCATGCCGAAGCGGCCGATCATGTGCAGCATCATGTCCTTGGCGGTCACGCCGGCGGGCAGCGCGCCGTCCCACCACATGCGGATGGTCTCCGGCACGCGCAGCCAGATCTCGCCGGTGACCATCACGCCCAGCATCTCGGTGCTGCCGATGCCGAACATGTAGGCGCCGAATGCGCCGCCCGTGGGCGAATGCGAGTCGCCGCCCACGCACAGCATGCCGGGGCGGATGTGGCCGTGCTGCGGCACCACCACGTGGCAGATGCCCTGGCTGTCGTACACGTGCGGCAGCTGCTGGTCGCGCGCCCAGTCGCGCGCAATGCGCACGATGCGGCGCGAATCGTCGTCGCGCTCGGGCACGTAGTGGTCCATCACGAGCACCACGCGCGAGCGGTCCCAGATCTGCGCGCCGAGCTCCTCGAGCATCGGCTGCAGCCGGCGCGGACCGGAGGAGTCGTGGAACATGGCCATGTCGACGCCGCAGGTCACGATCTCGCCCACCGCCACCTGCGCGCGGCCGCTGGCGCGCGCAATGAGCTTCTGCGCCAGCGTCTGTTGCGCCGGCGCGCGGTCTGGAGCGTTGAAGGTCATTCCGGCTTGGCTCCCGAGAACTTGACGACCTTGGCCCAGCGCGCGATCTCGCTCTGCACGAAGGCGGAGAACTGTTCGGACGAATTGCCCACCGGTATCGCGCCCTCGGTTTCGAGCCGCTGGCGCATGTCGGCCTGCTGCAGTGCATGGCGCGCGGCGTCGCCGAGCTGCTTCACGCGCTCCGCCGGCATGCGGGCCGGGCCGAAGAGGCCGAACCATGCGCTCGACTCGTAGCCCGGCAGCGCCTCGGCAATGGCGGGCACGTCGGGAAAGGCCGGCAACCGCCTGGCCGTGGTCACGCCCAGCGCCCTGAGCTTGCCGGCCTGGATGTGTGCCTTGACGTTGCCCACGGCCGCGAACATCAGCTGCACCTGGCCGGCGAGCACGTCCTGCACGGCGGGCGAGGTGCCCTTGTAGGGGATGTTCACGATGTCGACGCCCGACTGCATCTTGAAGGCCTCGCCCGCCATGTGCAGCGACGAGCCCACCGCGCCGATCGCGAAGTTGAGCTGGCCCGGCTTCGCCTTGGCGAGCGCAATGAGTTCGCGCACGTCCTTCGCAGGCACCGACGGATGCGCGACGAGGATCGAGGGCGAGGTCGCCACGCAGGTGAGCGCGGTGAAGTCCTTCACCGGGTCGAAAGGCAGCGCCGGGTAGAGCGTGGCATTGATCGCATGGCTGGTGAAGCTCATCAGCAGCGTGTTGCCATCGGGCGCGGCCTTGGCCACGGCATCGGCCGCGATGTTGCCGCCCGCGCCGGGCCGGTTCTCGACGATCACCGTGCGGCCGAGCGCCGGGCCCATGCTGACGGCCAGCGAACGGGCCAGCGTATCGGTCGAGCCGCCCGCGGGCGCACCGACGAGGATGCGCACCGGCGCATTGCCGATCTGCGCGAACGCGCTGCCGGCAAATGCGGCGGCCAGTGGAAGAAGAAGGGTGTCGCGTCTCTTCATGTGTCTTGTCTCCGAGGAAATCGGGGGTATCTCAATGTGATGTGCGGGCTTCAGAGCCCCAGGTAGGCGCGCCGCAGTTCGTCGCTTCCGAGCAGTTCGCCGGGCAGGCCCGAAAAACGCACGCTGCCGTTCTCCAGCACGTAGGCGCGGTCCGCGATCTCGAGCGACTGGCCCACGTTCTGCTCCACCAGCAGCACCGCGAGGCCGCCGTCGCGCAGTTCGCGGATCAGCGTGAACATCTCCTCCACCAGCCGCGGCGAAAGCCCGAGCGAGGGCTCGTCGAGGATCAGCAGCACGGGCTCGGCCATGAGCCCGCGCGCGATGGCCAGCATCTGCTGCTCGCCGCCGCTCATGGTGCCGGCGTGTTGCGCCATGCGTTCGCGCAGCCGCGGGAAGATGTGGAACATCTTCTCGACGTTGGCCGCGCGGCGCTCGCGCGCCCGCGTGAAGGAGCCGAGTTCCAGGTTCTCCAGCACGCTGAGGTTGGGAAACACCTTGCGGCCCTCGGGCACCTGGATCAGGCCCGCCTTGACCACGTCGCGGTAGTGCGCGCCGCTCAGGTCCTTGCCGTCGAAGCGCACATTGCCGCTCCAGGCGGGGCACAGGCCGCAGACCATCTTGTTGAGGGTGGACTTGCCCGCGCCGTTGCTGCCGAGCAGCGCGACCATTTCACCGGCGTTCACCTGCAGGTCGACGCCGCGCAGCACCTCGACGCGGCCGTAGCCGCCGCGCAGGCCCTGGATGTCCAGCAACGCGGTCATTCGCTAGCTCCCGAAGCGGCCTTGCGCAGCCGCGCCGCGGTGCCATGGCCCAGGTAGGCCTCGACGACCTTGTCGTCGGAGGTCACTTGCGCCGGGCTGCCTTCGGCAATCAGCTGGCCCTGCGCCAGCACCCACACATGTTCGGCCAGGTGCATCACGGCCTGCATCACGTGCTCGATCATCAGCACCGTGACGCCGCTGTCGGCAATGCCGCGCACCACCGGCATCATCTCGGCGATCTCCTGCGGGTTGAGGCCGGCCAGCACTTCGTCGAGCAGCAGCAGGCGCGGGCGCGTGGCCAGCGCGCGCGCCAGTTCGAGCCGCTTGCGGCCGGCCACCGTGAGGTCCGAAGCGGCCTTGTCGAGCTGCGGCGCAAGGCCCACGCGCAGCGCGATGGCCTCGGCATGCGCCAGCGCCTCGCGGCGGCCGCGCAGGTGCAGGTGCGCACCGACCGCGATGTTCTCGCGCACCGTCTGCGCCGCAAAGGGCTTGACGATCTGGAAGGTGCGCGTCATGCCGAGCAGCGCATTGCGGTGCGGCTCGCGGCCCGTGATGTCCTGGCCCGCGAAGCGCACAGTGCCGGCGTCGGGCTTGAGGAAGCCCGACATCAGCGCGAACAGCGTGGTCTTGCCGGCGCCGTTGGGGCCGATCAGCGCGCTCAGGCTGCCCTCCTTCACCGACAGGCTCACGTCCTGCACGGCCTTCAGTCCGCCGAAGGAACGCGAGAGCCCGCCCACGGCCAGCAGCGCCTCAGTCATGGCGGCCTCCCTTCTTCGGATTGCACAGCTGCCGCGCCGACAGCCCCAGCCCGGCGACGCCGCGCGGCAGGAAGATCACGATCACGACCAGCACCGTGCCGTAGATCACCATGTTGATGCCCGGCAGCTCGCCGAACAGGTTGCGCGTGAAATCCGACAGCAGGTGCAGCACGACCGCGCCCAGCACCGGGCCCCACAGCGTGCCCATGCCGCCCACGATGGCGGCCACCAGCGCTTCGACCGAGACGGCCGGGCCGTAGGCGATGCCGGCGTCGATGTACTGGAACACCTGTACATAGAACGCGCCGGCCGCACCCATGAAGGCGGCCGAGAGGCCGATGGCCGCGAGCTTGACGCGAAACGGGTTCACGCCCACGGCGCGCGCCGCATCCTCGTTGTCGCGCACGGCCTGCAGGTAGGCACCGAAGCGGCCGTTGCGCAGCCAGCAGGTGACGAGCAAGGCCGCGACCACCATCGCGAGCACCAACCACAGGTAGCCGGCGCGCGAGGCGAACTGCAGGTTGGCCGCCGACTCGCGCAGCGGCACCATCAGGCCCACGCCGCCGCCCGTGAAATTCACCGACAGCGCGAGGATGCGGAACACCTCCGCGAAGGCCAGCGTGACGAGCGCGAAGTAGGAGCCCTTGAGGCCATAGCGGAAGCTCAGCGCGCCGACGAAGAGCCCGACCCCCGCGGCGCCGGCCACCGCCAGCGGCAGCGCGGCCCAGGCGTTGATGCCACCCTGCAACTGCGCGATGGCCTGGATGTAGGCCCCGGTGCCGAAGAACAGCGCATGCCCGAACGAGAACTGCCCGCCGAAGCCGCCGAGGATGTTCCAGGCCTGCGCAATGAGCGTGGCGTAGAGCGCCATCATCACGAAGTTCAGCGCGACGCCCGACTTGGTGGCGAGCGGCACGCAGCCGACCAGCACCGCGAAGAGCGCGATGCCCGCGAGTTGTGCGCGTGCGCTGCTCATGCCCTGGCTCCGAACATGCCCTGGGGCCGGAACAGCACCACGCCGATGAAGATCGCGAAGATGCCGATCTGCCCGAGCGATTCGCCCAGGTACAGCCCGCCGAGCGACTCGACCACGCCGACCAGGAGGCCGCCGATGAGCGCGCCGACGAAGCTGCCCATGCCGCCGAGCACCACGATGGTGAAGGCCACGAGCACGAAGCCGCCGCCCACCTGCGGGTTGACGTAGTAGGCCGGCAGCAGAAAGCAGGCGGCCGCGCCGAGGCAGGCCAGGCCGATGCCGAAGCTCATGGCATAGACATGGTCGACGTCGATGCCCATGAGCTTGGCGCCTTCCTTCTCCTTGGCGACGGCGCGGATGGCGCGGCCGAGGTCGGTGCGGCCCATGATCCAGAACAGGATGCCCGACACCACGAGCGCCCCCGCGAAGGCCACGAGCTTGGGCACGGCGATCATGGCGGGGCCGATGGCGACGGTGCTGAGCGAGTAGGCGGTGTCGATGCTGCGCGTGTCCGACTTGAAGAACAGCAGCGCGAGGTTCTCCATGACGATGGCGATGCCGAGCGTGGCGAGCAGGATGTTCTCGTCCTTGCCGTGGCCCGCGCGGTTGATGACGACGCGTTGCAGCGCGTAGCCGAGCGCGAACATGCCGGCCACCGCGATGGGCAGCGCCATGTACGGGTCGATGCCCCAGCGCTCCTTGAGAAAGTAGACGGCGTACAGCGCGAGCATCAGGCAGGCGCCGTGGGCGAAGTTGATGATGTGAAGCACGCCGTAGATCAGCGTGAGTCCCAGCGCGATCAATGCGTACACGGCGCCTGTGGTGAGGCCGTTCAGGATCGAGGGGAAGAGGATGCTTAGATCGAACATTTGCTTTGTGCGCCTTGTGGGATCCGCCCGGTATGCGGTGCGGGCCGTGCGACCCCACTGCGCCGGCCCTTCGGGCTGCCCTGCGGTGCTCGCGTTTCGCGGGGTCTCGCAGAACTCGCTACGCTCAAACAGCTGCGAGCCCTGATCCGCGAAACGCTGCGCTCCTCGGCGGCGCAGAGGGGTTCGCCCGGCCCGCACCGCATACCGGGCTCCATGCTTGATCGACGATCGGCGGAATACGGGGGGCTTGCCAGCAGCGAAGTCCGAAGGACCGGTGACGTCGGACGCCCAGAGCCAGACCGCCCGTCACCGCACCCCACACCATGCAGCGACATGTTCATGCCCTGAGCGGAAACACAGGCTCCACCTCGCGGTAGTCGCGCGGAATGATCACCTTGATGTCGTTCTTCACCACCTGCGTCATCAACGGCTGCGCGCCCTCGTTCTGTCCGTTGACGAACTTCGTCGGGCCATACGGCATGATGTGATTCGAGAAGGTGCTCTTCTCCAGCGCGTCGACGATCGCCGCGCGTTCGGCCGACTTCGCGCGCTCCAGCGCATCGGCCAGCAGCCACATCGAGGTGTAGGTCATGAAGACCTCGTAGCTGAAGAACTGGCCCTTGGCCTCCACGCGCTTGCGCAGCTCCTGCGAGCGCTTGTCCTTCGGGTTGAACCAGTGGTTGCAGTCGATGATGCCGTTGGCCGCGTCCGGAAACTCCTTCACGAACTTGTAGCTCGATGCGGCGCCGCCCAGCACCGAGAAGATCGCCTTGGGCACCACCTTCTGCTGCTGCATGGTGCGCACCAGCAGCGCGTACTCGTTGTAGTAGTTGGCCGGGATCACGATGTCCGGGTTGACCGACTTCATGCGCAGCACGATGTTGTTGAAGTCGCGCGTGGGGTTGGCGTGCTTCACCACCTCCTTCACCTCGAAGCCGTAGCCCGGCAGCTCGCGCGAGAGCAGCTGCGCGGTGCCGGCGCCGAACAGCGACTCCTCGTGGATGATCATCACCGTCTTGGCCGGGTTGCCCGCGGCCTTGTTGAGCACCAGCAGGTTGGCCATGGCCACCTCGGTCGACTTCTTGTAGCCGGGGCCGAAGCGGAAGGTGTTCTTCAGGCCGCGCTCCACGATCTGGTCTGCCACGCCCACGTCGACGACGTGCGGCAGGTTGTACTTGGCTGCTGCCTGCGTGGTCGCCAGGCAGATGGCCGAGGCGTAGGCGCCCACGATGGCGGACACGCCGGCTTCGTTCATCTTCTCGACCTCGGCCGCGCCGGCCTGCGGCTGCGATTGCGCGTCGCCCAGCAGGGCCTCGAGCTTCGCACCGCCCAGCGCCTTGATGCCGCCGGCGGCGTTGATGTCCTCGATGGCCATCAGCGCGCCGAGGCGGCACTGCTGGCCCGAATAGGCCAGCGCCCCGGTGACCGGATGCAGCACGCCGACCTTGACGGTCTTGGGCTGCGCGCCGGCCACGAGCGGAAAGGCAACGGCGGTCGCCAGGGCGGCGGACTGCGACACGAAACTGCGGCGGTTCTGCATGGGGCTTTCCTTTTCTTCTCTTCAGTTGAACTTGGCTGACACGTCCTTGCTGACCCACACCTTCGCGTCGATGCCGCCCACGCGGGAGAGCTGCATTTCATAGGTGTAGCGGTCGGGGCGGTAGAGGCCATGCAGCCACTGCACGGGCCGCTCGTCCTCGTCGTAGATCAGGCGGCGCACCGCGAGCAGCGCGGAGCCGACCGACACGTCGAGGTGCTGCGCGATCAGGCTGTCGGCCAGCCGCGCAGAGATGGTCTGGTGCGCGCGCCCCACCTTGACGCCCGATTCCTCGAGCAGCACGAGGATCGGCTTCTTCGACAGCTCGCGGCGGCCGAAGCGGCGCGCGATCGTGTCGGGCACGTAGGTGGTGATGTGCGAGAGCGGGCCTTCCTTGGTGGAGCGCACGCGCACCGCCTTCTGCACCGGGTCGCCCAGCTGCAGCTGCAGCGCCTCGGCCACCTGGGTGGAGGCCGTGATGGTGGCCACCTCGATCACCTTCACCGAGGTGTGCAGGCCCATCGTCACCAGGTTCTCGAGCAGGCCGCGCAGATTGGCGCGCTCCATGCCGTTGCCGCTGTTGTTCGCTTCGCCTGCGAGCACGGGCGGCAGCGCGCGCGTGCGGCGCCCCGGGTTGCGCGCGATCAGGCCTTCGGAAGACAGCTGCTCGAGAGCGCGCCGCACCGTGACACGCGCCACGTTGAACTGCGCCATGAGCGCAAGCTCGCCGGGCAGCCCCTCGGCGAAACGGCCTTCGTGCAGCTGCTCACGCAGGACCAGGTAGATCTGGTGGTACTTCGGCAAAGGCATCTGCGACATGCCTTTGATGTTTTTGCAGTTTCAATGTTCTGTCAATGGGACATTTAAAACCGACGCCGCACAAACAAGAACGGCGCGCCGGGCCAATGCCCGCCGCGCCGCTTCCTGGCTGCTCGCTGGTTGTTGGCTTACAGCTTGAACGGAACCACTTCCTGGCGCTGGTCGCCCAGGCCTTCGATGCCCAGCGTCATCACGTCGCCCTTCTTCAGGTAGAGCGGCGGCTTCATGCCCAGGCCCACGCCGGGCGGCGTGCCGGTGGTGATGACGTCGCCGGGCAGGAGCGTCATGAACTGGCTCAGGTAGCTCACGATCTTGGCGATGCTGAAGATCATGGTCTTGGTGCTGCCGGTCTGCATGCGCTTGCCGTTGAGGTCGAGCCACATCGACAGCTTCTGCGGGTTGGGCACTTCGTCGCGCGTCACGAGCCAGGGGCCGATCGGGCCGAAGGTGTCGCAGCCCTTGCCCTTGTCCCAGGTGCCGCCGCGCTCGATCTGGAACTCGCGCTCGCTCACGTCGTTGATGGTGCAGTAGCCGGCCACGAAGTTGAGCGCGTCCTTCTGCGAGACATAGCGCGCGCGCGTGCCGATGACCACGCCGAGCTCGACTTCCCAGTCGCTCTTGACCGAGTTCTTGGGCAGCATGACCGGATCGTTCGGGCCCTGGATGCAGCTGGTGGCCTTCATGAAGACCACCGGCTCCTTCGGAATCGGCAGGCCGGACTCGGCCGCGTGGTCGGCGTAGTTCAGGCCGATGGCAATGAACTTGCCGACGTTGGCCACCGGGCTGCCGAAGCGCGGCTTGCCCTTGACCAGCGGCAGCTTGTCGACCTTCTGCTTGCGCAGCTTGGCCAGCGCGGCATCGCCGAGCTGCTCGGGCCCGATGTCCTTGACCAGCGCGCTCAGGTCGCGCAGCTGGCCGTTGTCATCGATGAGGCCGGGCTTTTCCTTGCCGGGGTTGCCATAGCGAACGAGTTTCATGTGGTCCTTTCTTGGGGAGACTGACTGACTTAGTAAGTGGAGCGGCCGCCGGACAGGTCGAACACGGCGCCGGTGGAGAACGAGCAATCTTCGGTGCAGAGCCAGCCGACCATCGCGGCCACCTCCTCCACCGTGCCGAAGCGGCCCATGGGAATCTTCGAGAGCATGAATGCGATGTGCTCCGGTGTCATCTGGTCGAAGATGGCGGTCTTCACCGCCGCGGGCGTCACGCAGTTGACGCGGATGCCGGTGTCGGCCAGCTCCTTGCCCAGCGACTTGGTGAGCGCAATGACGGCGGCCTTGCTTGCACTGTACGCGCTGGCATTGGGATTGCCTTCCTTGCCCGCGACCGAAGCGATGTTGACGATGCGGCCGTAGCCCTGCGCGCGCATCTGCGCCACCACTTCGCGGCAGCACAGGAACACGCCGTTGATGTTGACCTCCATCACCTGCCGCCAATCGTCCACCGGGTAGTCCCACAGCCTGGTGTTGGGACCGGTGATGCCGGCGCTGTTGACCAGCGCATCGATGCGCGGCGAATGCGCGAGCGTGGCCGCCACGGCCGCAGCGACGGAAGACTGCTGCGCCACGTCGACCTTCACGGCAAAGGCCTTGGAGCCGAGCGCCGCCGCGGCCTTGCCGGCGGCAGCCTCGTCGCGGTCCCAGAGCGTGACGCTGCCGCCCGATGCGATCAGCCGCTCGGCAATGCCGTAGCCCAACCCCGCCGCGCCGCCGGTCACCACGGCGTGGCGGCCCGCGAAGTCGAGCTGGTTCATATGGTGATGCCGCCGTCCACCGTGAAGGCCTGGCCGGTGGCGAACACCGATTCGTCGCTCGCCAGGAACACCACCACGGGCGCGATTTCCTCGGCCTGCGCGAGCCGTCCCATCGGCTGGCGCGCGATGAAGGCCTTGCGCGCCGCTTCGGGGTCTTCGTTGGCATTGATGCGCTCGCCGAGCGAGGGCGTGTCGACCGTGCCGGGACACACGGCATTGCAGCGGATGCCGCGCGACACGAAGTCGGCCGCCACGCTCTTGGTCAGGCCCAGCACCGCGGCCTTGGTGGTGCCGTAGACGAAGCGGTTGGGCAGGCCCTTCATGCTGGAGCAGACGCTCGCCATGTTGATGATGCTGCCGCGTCCTGCGGCCAGCATGCCGGGCAGCGCGGCCTGGATGGTCCAGAACTGCGCGCGCACGTTGAGGGCGAACGCGAATTCGAGGTCCTTGTCGGTGGCCTCGAGCGCGGTGCCGTTATGTACCACGCCGGCGCAGTTGAACAGCACGTCGAGCGCGGGAAGACTCTTGAAGAAGGCGCCGATCGCGTCCTTGTCGAGCACGTCGAGTTTCGCCGTGCGCACGTTGGCGACGCCGGCGTAGCGCCCCAGCAGCTTCTCGTTCACGTCGGTCGCCCACACCTGCGCGCCTTCGGCGGCCATGGCGAGCACGCTCGCGTGGCCGATGCCTTGTCCGGCCGCCGTCACGAGCACGGTCTTGCCCTTGAGTCTCATGCATGTCTCCTTGGAAAGTGGCGCACCGGCTGCCCGGCGTTCAGGGTTTGGCCCGATGGCAGCGGCGCGGTACGGATCGTATTCTGAATTGGCCTTACCACTTGTCCAATTCAGGACAACCCTTAACCCCACCACCCGTGCCGCTCCAGACCGTCGAACCCCAGCGCCTCTATCGCCAGATTGCCGACCAGCTGCGCGGGCTGATCGGCAAGGGCGAGCTTGCCGTCGGCGCGCGGCTGCCGGCCGAGCGCGACCTGGCCCAGCAGCTCGGTGTGAGCCGGCCCTCGGTGCGCGAGGCGCTGATCGCGCTCGAGGTCGAGGGCTGGGTCGAGGTCCGAACCGGCTCGGGCGTGTATGTGCTGGACCGCTCGCACCGCGCGAGCAAGCCGGTGGCGCCCACCGAATGGGGCCCGCTGGAGCTGATCCGCGCGCGCCGCGTGATCGAGGGCGAGACCGCCGCCATTGCAGCTGCCGTGGGCAAGCGCAAGGACATCGACGCCATGAGCCGCGCCATCGAAACGATGCGCGGGCTCGCCGACCGCGAAATACTGCCGCTCGAAGGCGACCGCGAATTCCACGTGGCCATCGTCAATGCCAGCGGCAACGCCGTGCTGGTGGAAACGGTGCAGAGCTTCTGGGATTCGCGCAACGGCCCGATCTTCACGCGCCTGGGCGGCTACTTCGAGACGGTGGCCTCCTGGCGCTCGGCGATTGCCGAGCACGAGGCCATCCGCGACGCCGTGGCCGCGCGCGACCCCGAGGCCGCGCGGGCCGCCATGCACGCCCACATGGACAACTCGCACCAGCGGTTCAGCGCGAGCTGGCGCCGCGCGAAAAAAACCGCTCCTCCTTCCGATTCCCACACAACACGAGTTCCACGATGAATCCCTTCATTCGCCTGCATCCGGCCGACGATGTCGTGATCGCGCGCAGCCAGCTGGTCGGCGGCGCCAAGGTCGAAGACTTTGCCGTGCGCGGCCTGATTCCCGCCGGGCACAAGGTGGCGACGCACGCCATTGCCGCCGGCGAACCGGTGCGCCGCTACAACCAGATCATCGGCTTCGCGAGCAAGCCCATTGCGGCCGGCGAGCACGTGCACACGCACAACCTCGACATGGGCCCCGACAAGGGCGACTTCGAACGCGACTACGCCTTCGGCGCCGACGTGAAGCCCGCGCCCGCGAAGCGCGAGGCCACCTTCATGGGCATCAGGCGGGCCGACGGCCGCGTGGCCACGCGCAACTACATCGGCGTGCTCACGAGCGTGAACTGCTCGGCCACCGCGGCGCGCGCCATTGCGGACCACTTCTCGCGCAAGACCAATCCATCGGCGCTGGCCGGCTACCCGAACGTCGACGGCATCGTGGCGCTCACCCACGGCACGGGCTGCGGCATGGACACACAAGGCATGGGCATGCAGATCCTGGAGCGCACGCTCACGGGCTATGCCACGCACCCCAACTTCGCGGGCGTGCTGGTGGTGGGCCTGGGCTGCGAGGCGAACCAGATCAATGCCTGGCTCGCGACCGGCCACCTGGCCGAGGGCGAGAACTTCCGCACCTTCAACATCCAGGACACCGGCGGCACGCGCAAGACGGTGGAGAAAGGCATTGCGCTGATCAACGAGATGCTGCCGCGCGCCAATGCGGTCAAGCGCGAGCCCTGCAGCGCGGCGCACATCACGATCGGCCTGCAGTGCGGCGGCTCGGACGGTTACTCCGGCATCAGCGCCAATCCGGCCCTCGGTGCGGCGGTCGACCTGCTGGTGGCGCACGGCGGCACGGCCATCCTGAGCGAGACGCCCGAGGTCTATGGTGCCGAGCATCTGCTCACGCGCCGAGCCGTCAAGCGCGAGGTCGGCCAAAAACTGGTGGACCGCATCAAGTGGTGGGAGCACTACACCGAGATCAACGAAGGCGAGATGAACAACAACCCCTCGCCGGGCAACAAGGCCGGCGGCCTCACGACCATCCTCGAAAAATCGCTCGGCGCGGTGGCCAAGGGCGGCACGAGCAACCTCGAGGCGGTGTACGAATACGCCGAGCCGGTCACGGCGCACGGCTTCGTCTACATGGACACGCCGGGCTACGACCCCGTGAGCGCCACCGGGCAGGTCGCGGGCGGCGCGAACATCATCTGCTTCACGACCGGACGCGGCTCGGCCTACGGCTGCGCCCCCTCTCCTTCGCTCAAGCTTGCGACCAACTCGGCGCTGTGGCAGCGGCAGGAAGAAGACATGGACATCAACTGCGGCGAGATCGTGGATGGCACCAGCTCGATCCAGGAGATGGGCCAGCGCATCTTCGAACTGGTGCTGGCCACCGCGTCCGGCGAGCCTTCGAAGAGCGAGAAACATGGCTACGGCCAAAATGAATTCGTGCCCTGGCAAGTCGGCGCGGTGATGTAAGGAACCTATGCCCCAAACCCTTTCCTCCTCTGTTCTGCGATCGCAATGCGCCCGCATCCTCGAAGCCGCCGGCAGCACGCCGGCCGAAGCCGCGCAGGTGGCCGACAACCTGGTGCTGGCCAACCTGAGCGGCCATGATTCGCACGGCGTGGGCATGCTGCCGCGCTATGTCGATGCGGTGGCCGAAGGCGGCCTCGTGCCCAATGCCGCGGTCAAGATCAACACCGACATCGGCACGCTGCTCGCGCTCGACGGCCAGCATGGCTACGGCCAGATCGTCGGCGTGCAGGCGATGGAACTCGGCATTGCACGGGCGAAGCAGCACGGCAGCTGCATCTTCACGCTCGCCAACGCGCACCACCTGGGCCGCATCGGGCACTTCGCCGAAATGGCAACGGCCGAGGGCCTGGTCTCGATGCACTTCGTCAACGTGCTGTCGCGGCCCGTGGTGGCGCCGTGGGGCGGCGGCGACGGGCGCTTTGGCACCAACCCCTGCTGCATCGGCATTCCACTCGCAGGCGCCGAACCCTTCCTGCTCGACTTTGCCACCAGCCGCGTGGCGCAGGGCAAGATGCGCGTCGCCCACAACAAGGGCGAACGCGTGCCCGACGGCTACCTGATCGACGAGCGCGGCGCGCCCACCAATGACCCGGGCGTGGTGGTCGTGCCGCAGGCCAACGGCCTGTTCGGCGCGCTCATGACCTTCGGCGAACACAAGGGCTACGGCATGGCGATGGCCTGCGAGCTGCTGGGCGGCGCGCTCACCGGTGGCGGCACCTGGCACCGCCCGGCCGACACCGCACGCACGGTGCTCAACGGCATGCTGACGATCCTGATCGATCCCGCCAAACTGGGAACCCAGGAGAGCTTCGCGCAGGAGGCGACGGCCTTCGTCGAGTGGCTGCGCCAGAGCCCGCCGGGCGCCGGCTTCGACCAGGTGCAGATCGCCGGCGAGCCGGAGCGCGCTGCACGCGTGGCGCGCGAGCGCGACGGCATCTGGCTGGACGATGCGACCTGGGGCGAGATCGTCGCGGCCGGAACCAAGGTGGGCGTGGCGGTCGCCGCCGCGTAAAGGCCGCGTTTCCTTCTAGCGCCGCGCCTTGCGCGACTTCTGGCTCAGCACGATCGCAATGCCGCCCAGGATGGCCACCGAGGCCGCCGCCAGCCGCGGCGTGATCGCCTCCGACAGCAGCAGCACGCCGCCGAACGCCGCCAGGAGCGGCACCGACAGCTGCACGGTGGCCGCCTGCATGGCCGACAGGCGCGCGAGCGCCGCATACCAGACGACATAGCCGAGCCCCGAGGTCAAGGCGCCGGAGGCCACGGCCAGCGCGATGCCGGTGGCATCCGCATGGGCGCGCATCATGAAGGCAAGGCTCAGCGCCAGGGCCAGCGGTACGGCCCGCAAGAAGTTGCGGCCCGTGGCGGCCAGCGGATCGGGCACGCCGCGGCCGCGCAGCGAATACACGCCCCACGCCACCCCGGCGATGGCCATCAGCACGGCGCCCAGCAGCGGCGGCGCCGCAACGCCCGGCAGCACCAGGTAGACGAGCCCGCCGGCCGCCAGCACGAAGCCGAGCCATGCCACGAGCCCGAAGCGCTCGCCCGAGCCCAGGCCCGCGCCGAGCATCGTGAGCTGCACCGCGCCGAACAGGATCAGCGCGCCCGTGCCCGCGGAGAGGCTCAGGTAGGCGAAGGAAAAGAAGGCGACGTAGGCGAACAGCATGGCGGCCGCGAGCCAGTCGGCACGGCCGGGCACGGCAGGCCGGGAGCGGAACTGCACGACCAGCGCGAGCGTGAGCGCACCGGAAACCAGCCGGATGCTGCCGAAGCTGGCCGGATCGATGCCCCGCTGCTGCAACGCGAGCCGGCACAGCAGCGAATTGGCCGCGAATGCGAGCATGGCCACCGCGGTCAGCGCGACGGTCTGCAGGGTGGACGGCGCGCGGCGCACCTCGGAGATGGCTTCAGACATGCGCCCCCACCATGAAGACGGCCCAGCCCAAGAGCGCAAACCCGAGCGGCGCGCTCAGGCGGTGGCCCCAGGGAACGTTCTTTTCCAGCGCCATGACGGCGGCCAGCAGCAGCATCCAGCCCAGGCTGCCGGTGCCGAGCGCGAACATCAGCAGCATCAGCGCCCAGCAGCAGCCGACGCAGAACAGGCCATGGTGCAGGCCCAGCGCAAACGCATGGCGCGCCTGCGCATGGCCGCGCCAGTGCTCGATGACAAAACTCAGCGGCGTGCGGCACTTCTCGAGGCACTTGTGCTTGAGGCGGCTGAACTGGAACGCGCCGGCCAGCGCGATGGTCGCGGCGCCGATCACCCAGCCGTGCCAGGCCAGCGTGGGCGCGCTCGCGAGCAGCGCCAGCACCGCGCTGTGGAGCCCGTGCGCCAGCAGCCCGAAGGCACCCCACACGGCCATGTAGCCAAGCCCCAGCAGCACGAGCAGGCGCGCATGGTCCGCACGCCCCGCGGTCAGGCGGTCGAAGGCGTTGAACAGCGGCAGCGTGGTCGGCAGCATCATGGCCATGGTCATGAGGATCCACGCCACCGCATAGAGCACTGCGGGCACGACCACGCCGCCGGCAGGAATGGCCTGGCACAGGAACGCGGCCGGCCCCGAGGCGGTCCAGTCGCCGTGTTCGAGATAGCGCCCGTAGGGGCTGCGCGCCCAGGCCCACAATGCCATCCACGCAAGCGCGGCCAGCGCAGCGAGAACCGGCAGGAACACGCGGCGGTGGCGGATGACGTTGCGCGGCGGCAAGCCGGCCGCGGGGTTCACTGGCTAACCTTCGTGCTCCGCACTGCGGTGCGAGCTTGCTTGGGGCGGCCCGGCACGGCGCTCATGAATCAAAGACGAAGGTGCTCTGCAGGGCGTTGTGGTTCTTGATGTCGAGGTCGATGCCGAGGGCGGGGTTCTTCGAGCGGTAGGTGGGCGCCTTGCCGACGAACACCGGCGCGCCCGGCACCGTGGAGAACACGGTGTCCGACAGCGTGGTCTGCCCGCCGGTCGCGCCGCGGTAGGGTTCGAGTTCGGCGTAGTAGTCCTTGCCGATCTCCAGCTCGCCCTTGCCTTCGTTCACCGTGAAGCGAATGGGCGCCCGCTCGACCGACACCACCTGGCCGATGAGGGCGGCCAGGTCGGCGATCGGGCCGCCGGCCTTGCCGGTGTAGACCTTGAGCAGCGCCTCTTCCTGCTCCTTGGAGGCTTTGTCGTCGACGAAGATCGCCGCCGTCCAGTTGCCTTCGAGGATGTTTCCGGGCACATGCGCCACGGCCGCGATGGTGTTGCCGCCGACGTCGACGCCGTCGATGGTTCCCTTGTCGATGCGCCACGCGACGATGGTGTCGCAGGTGCCGTTGTCAGGGTCCTCGCCGATCCAGCAGGGACACAGGACGTTGCAGTTGCATACCTCGAGCAGGCGACCTTCCAGGTGATAGCTCATACGAACCTCCGTTCAGAAGCCACACGAACACGGAACTTGTCGCCGCGACTCAGCGGCAAGGGGGGCGCTGATCCTACGCTTCGCAACCGGGCAAGTCGAGCACGATGCCCCGCCGCGCACTACCCTGGGTACCCCACTGCCGCCCGTGGATCAGCTGCGGCTTGCGTCGTGCGCCGGCTTGCCGATCTGCACGCTCACCTCCTCGCCCCTGAGCCTGGCCTGCACGGCCTTGATGGCCTTGTCGAGCCGCGCGCCGTAGTCGGCATCGGCCTGGCGGAAGTAGCTCACCGAACGGTCGATGATGTCCTGCCGCGTCACCGCACCCAGGCCGCCCGCGATGTTGTTCACCAGGCGCTCCTTGGCGGCTTCGTCCATCAGCCGGTAGAGGTCGCCGGCCTGCACGAAGTCGTTGTCCTCGGGGTGCTGCTGCCACTGGTGGCTGCCGGTCCAGCCATGGATCTCGAGCGGCGCGTAGACCGGCTCGTTGCTCTGCTTGGGCGCATCGCTGAAGCTGTTGGGCTCGTAGTTGGGGCCGCGGCCGCCGTTGCCGTCGCCGCGCATCGCGCCGTCGCGGCCGTAGTTCTGCGCCGTGGTGGCATGCGGGCGGTTCACCGGCAGCTGCGTGTGGTTGATGCCCAGGCGGTAGCGCTGCGTGTCGCCGTAGCTGAACAGGCGGCCCTGCAGCATCTTGTCGGGCGAAGGGCCGATGCCGGGCACGAAGTTGGCCGGGTTGAACGCGGCCTGCTCGATCTCGGCAAAGTAGTTGTCGGGATTGCGGTTGAGCGTGAGGATGCCGATGTCGATCTTCGGATAGTCCTTGTGCGACCAGACCTTGGTCAGGTCGAAGGGGTTGAAGCGGTAGGTCTGCGCCTCGGCCACCGGCATGATCTGCACCTGCACCTTCCAGCTCGGGAATTCGCCGCGCTCGATGGAATGCAGCAGGTCCAGGTGGTGGTGGTTCGGGTTTTCGCCGCCCACGCGCTGCGCCTCCTCGGCCACGAAGGTCTGGATGCCCTGGTGGGTCTTGAAGTGGTACTTGACCCAGAAGGCCTCGCCCTTGGCGTTCACCCACTGGAAGGTGTGCGAGCCGAAGCCGTCCATGTGGCGGTAGCTCTTCGGAATGCCGCGGTCACCGAACAGCCAGGTGAACTGGTGCGTCGCTTCGGGCGAGTGCGAGAAGAAGTCCCAGGCGTTGTTGGGCTCCTGCACGTGGCTGTAGGGGTCGCGCTTCTGCGAGTGGATGAAGTCGGGAAACTTGAGCGGGTCGCGGATGAAAAAGACCGGCGTGTTGTTGCCGACGAGGTCGTAGTTGCCGTCTTCGGTATAGAACTTGAGCGCGAAGCCGCGCGGGTCGCGCACGGTGTCGGCCGAGCCGAGTTCGAGCGCCACGGTCGAGAAGCGTGCGAGCACCTCGGTCTTCCTGCCGACCTGGCTCAAAAACCTGGCCTTGGTCCATTTGGACACGTCGGCCGTCACCTCGAAGGTGCCGAAGGCGCCCGAGCCGCGCGCATGCACCACGCGCTCCGGAATGCGCTCGCGGTCGAAGCGCGCAAGCTTCTCGATCAGGTGGTGGTCCTGCATCAGCACGGGGCCGCCGGGGCCGGCCGTCTGCGATTGCTGGTTGTTCTCGACGGGCGCGCCGTTTTCGGTGGTGAGCTTGCGGGAGTCGGTCATGGGTGGGCTTTCCTCTGGAGTTGTAGGGGCCCATGCATTTTGTCAATGAATACAGCCTTGCTGCATCACATTGAGCTATCGCCTCGATAGGCGGCCCGCCGAAGGCCGCCCGAGGTTTCAGACGATCAGCGCGATCGTGGCTTCGAGGTGCTCCGACGGCGCCCGGCGGAAGCCCGAGCGCGTGAAGCGCTGCAGCTGCCCGACCACGAAGGCCGTGAGCGCGGCGGCGCGCACCTGCGCATCCACGCTCGGGGTGGCCGAGCCGTCCGCGGCGGCCGCCCCGCGCAGCACCTGGCGCAGCGTGGCCTCGATCTTGTCGAAGAACTGGTTCATGCGCTGCTGGAGGCGCTCGTTCTCGAACACCAGCGCATCGCCCACCATGACGCGCGTCATGCCGGGGTTGCGCTCGGCAAACTGCACGAGCAGCGTGAGGATTTTTGCGGCCTGCTGGGCGCCCGTTGCGCCTTCGCGCTCGAGGATCTGGTTCACCAGCGTGAAGACGCTCTGCTCGATGAAGTCGATGAGGCCCTCGAACATCTGGGCCTTGCTCGCAAAGTGGCGGTAGAGCGCGGCCTCGCTGACGTCGAGCCGCGCAGCCAGCGCCGCGGTGGTCACGCGCTCGGCGCCGGGCTGCTCGAGCATGGCGGCCAGCGCCTGCAGGATCTGCACGCGCCGCTCCCCGGGCTTGGGGCGTTTTCGGACCGGCGCGACGGGCGTCAGCGTTTCGGTCTGGGTTTCTATGCCGGGATAGCTTGTCTCTTCGTTCTGCATGGAAGCGCGTGCAAAGATGTAATCAATTGATTCTCGCACAGGGCCGCGCAGTGAGCGCGCGCAAACCGGCCCCGGGAAAGCTCGTACAGAATCGGCCCATTCAACCAAGCAAAAGTTCTCATGGCCCCAAAAAGCGTTCTGGTGACGGGTGGTGCAGGTTTCATTGGCAGCCACACCTGCGTCGCGCTGGCC
Source organism: Variovorax sp. V116 (assembly GCF_041154435.1). NCBI lineage: Bacteria > Pseudomonadati > Pseudomonadota > Betaproteobacteria > Burkholderiales > Comamonadaceae > Variovorax > Variovorax sp. V116. Next base: position 897,145 of record NZ_AP028661.1, on the reverse strand, counting down.
GCCGCCGGATACACGCCGGTCATTCTCGACAATCTGGGCAACAGCGACATCCGGGTATTGGAGCGGTTGCGGCAGATCACCGGCAGCGCGCCGCGGCTGATCGAGGGCGACGTGCGCGACCGGGCGCTGCTCGACCGCGTGCTGGGCGAAGAAGGCTTTGCGGCCGTGATCCACTTCGCGGGCCTCAAGGCCGTGGGCGACTCGGTGGCCGACCCGCTCACCTACTACGACAACAACGTGCACGGCAGCCTCGTGCTCGCCTCGGCCATGCAGCAGGCGGGCGTGCGGACGCTGATCTTCTCGTCGTCGGCCACGGTGTACGGCGAACCCGACCACTCGCCCATTCCGGAAGACGCGCCCTGCAGGCCGGCCAATCCCTACGGGCGCTCCAAGCGCATGGTGGAAGAGGCGCTGGCCGACCTGCACCGCGCGCAGCCCGGCTGGCGCATTGCGCTCCTGCGCTACTTCAACCCGGTCGGCGCGCATGAAAGCGGGCTCATCGGCGAGCACCCGCAGGGCAAGCCCAACAACCTGATGCCCTTCGTGTGCCAGGTGGCCGTGGGGCAGCGCGACAAGCTGCTGATCCACGGCAACGACTACCCCACGCCCGACGGCACCGGCGTGCGCGACTACGTGCATGTGATGGACCTCGCCGAAGGGCATGTGGCGGCCCTGCGCCATGCGCAAGGCCACACCGGGCTGGTCACGCTGAACCTCGGCACCGGCCGCGGCGCCTCGGTGCTGGAGGTGGTGCATGCCTTCGAGCGCGCGAGCGGACGTCCGCTGCCTTATGAGATTGGCCCCCGCCGGCCCGGCGACGTGCCCGCGTACTGGGGCGACCCCTCGCTGGCGGAAGCCACGCTGGGCTGGCGCGCGCGCCGCGGGCTCGACCAGATGTGCGCCGACAGCTGGCGCTGGCAGCAGGGCAATCCGAACGGCTACGAAAGGTCACTGACCGCTTGCTGACCGGGACGGCCGGCCTCCCCGGAAACAAGCCCCGCAAGGGCTTCCGGGCATGTAACGAATGCTCACCGCGGAACCCGGCCGCAACAAATGTTAAGTGGGTTGTTACCCAAGCGATCCATCGCGTCGCTATTCTGAATTGATGGGGGGCTCTGCATGCCGGCAAGCCCCGAGGGTTGTGCCATCTCTTTGCAGAGTAGGGGGAAAGATTTGCCTATCGATCAAGCGCGATACGCCCAATGGGCCGCGGCGTGCCGGTTCTCTGCCTTCACCGACACCGCCTACAGCGCGTGGACACGCGACGAAGCGTCCCGCCACAAGGCAGAACAGCCGGCGCTTCGCTCTGAGCTGGAGAATCTTCCGTACCGCGAGGGCTTGACCTTCGCCATTGCCGACAGCGGCAGCGACGAGGCATTGCACAGCACGCTGGCTTCGCTCTCGGCACAGCTGTGCCACCGCTTCGACGTGGTGGTGACCTGCGATCCTTCGCGCGCCGAACCGGTTGGCCATGCGCTCCTGTTCGTTCGCGATTCGATCAACGTACGGCTGGTGCCCGCGAGTGCGCCGGCCAGCCGGCTCGAACTGCAGCAGCTCGCGCTCGAGCACACGGCCGAGCCCTGGTTCGGCGTGATCCTCGCGGGCGACCGCCTCGCTGCGCAGGCCGTTTCGTCGATCCAGCTCACGCTCGCCAAATGGCCCGATGCGGCCGTCGTCTATGCGGACGAGGACTGGATCGCAGAGGGCCAGCTGCGATGCAAGCCGCGCTTCAAGTCGGCATGGGATCCGGAGGCGCAGCTCGGCTTCGACCTGCTGGACGGCCTGTGCGTGATGAGGCGCGCCAACGTCCTGGCGGCCGGAGGCTTTCGCGCCGAATTCGAGCCGGCCGCCGGCTACGACCTGCACTGCAGGGTGGCCATGCCGCTGCCCTGCAGCCAGGTGCGCCATGTTCCCTCAGTGCTGTACCACCGGCAGGTCCCGCCGGTCATCGATGCGGGCGACACGCGGCAGGCCGTCGAGGCCTATGCGGCGGCGGCCCGGCGGGTGGCGGCTGAAGCAGCGTTCCGGCAAACGGGCGTGGCGGCCGAGGTGCTGCCCTCGCCGATCGCCGAGTTCGTCAACCATGTCCGCCGCCCACTGCCCAGCCCCGCGCCACGGGTCAGCGTGCTCGTGCCGACGCGCGACCGCGCCAATCTGGTGAGGACCTGCCTGGACGGCCTGCTGCGCAAGACGGACTATCCGGATTTCGAAGTCCTCATCCTCGACAACGACAGCGTCGAGCCGGCCACGCTGTCCCTCTTCGCCGAGTTGGCCGCGGACCCGCGCGTGCGCGTGCTCCGCGTGCCGGGCCCCTTCAACTTCTCGGCCATCAACAATGCCGGCGTGCAGGCCTCGACCGGCGAGGTGCTGCTCTTCCTGAACAACGACATCGAGATCCTCGATGGCGGATGGCTCAGGGAGATGGTCGGCGAAGCCATGCGGCCGGACATCGGCTGCGTGGGCGCCAAGCTGCTGTACGGCGACGGCACGGTCCAGCATGCCGGCGTCATGCTGCAAAGCGGCCCGCTGGCGATGCATGTCTGCCGCACCGACGGCGCCACCGACAGCGGCCTGGACGGGCGGCTCGCCGGCACGCGCGACTACCTGGCGGTCACGGGCGCCTGCCTGGCGGTTCGGCGCCAGGTGTTCGAGCAGGTGGGCGGCTTCGACGGCGAGCACCTGCCGGTGGCCTACAACGACATCGACCTGTGCCTGAAGGTGAACGATGCGGGCTACCGCAACGTCTGCACGCCGTTCGCCTCGCTGCTGCACCTGGAGAGCGCCTCGCGCGGGCACGACCATGTTTCCGAAGAGAAGCAGCAGCGGGCAGCGCGCGAGCAGGCGCACGCCAGCACCAAGTGGATCGATCGCTTCGAGCACGACCCCTATCACAACCCGAATGTCCAGTGGGACTGGCTCACCGGCGCGCACCTGGCCCCCAGCGCCGGCCAGCAATGGCAGCTCGCGCGCTGAGGCGGGCGCGGCGGTTTCATCGACTTTCTAGCGGAGGCCCGGACCCGTCCGGGCAGGAATACAAATGAAAGAACCCACCCTCATTCTTCCGACGGTCGACCGGTCGCTCGACGTGCTGACGCACCCGGTGCTGGACCCGCTGTTCTGGACGCCGCACCTGCTCGGCAAGGCCAGCGCCTGGTGGACCCACACGCCGTTCGCATTCTGGATCGTGGCGGCCTGCAAGCCGGGCCTGCTGGTGGAACTGGGCACGCACAACGGCGTGTCGTACGCGGCGTTCTGCGAGGCCGTGGCGCGGCTCAAGTCGGCCACGCGCTGCTACGCGGTGGACACCTGGGCCGGAGACGAGCATGCCGGGCACTTCGACGCGCAGGTCTACCACGAGCTGCGCGACTTCCACGACAAGCACTTCAGCGCCTTCTCCGAACTCCTCAAGTCCACCTTCGACGACGCGCTGCCGTACTTTGCCGACGGCTCCATCGACGTGCTGCACATCGACGGCTTCCATACCTACGAGGCGGTCAAGCACGACTTCGAGACCTGGCTTCCCAAGCTGTCGGACAAGGCCGTGGTGCTGTTCCACGACACCAATGTGCGCAGCGGCAATTTCGGCGTCTTCCGCTTCTTCGCCGAGCAGGCACGGCACTATCCCTCGTTCGAGTTCCTGCACGGCCACGGGCTTGGCGTGCTGGCCGTGGGCGACCGCGCGCCGGCCGCCGCCATGGCGCTGTGCAACCTCGAACCCGAGCGCGCCGATGCCGCCAGGGCGCGCTTCGCGCACCTGGGGACGCGCTGGTTCGTGACCACGCGCGAACAGCTCGGCTCGGCCGAACTGCATCAGCGCATCCACGAGGCCAATGCCCTGCGCGCGCCGGTGGAAGCCGAGCTGGCCCAGGTGGCGGCCGCCCGCGCGGCCGAGGCCGAGGCCCGCGCCCGCGCCGAAGGCCAGCTGGACGCCCTGTCCCACGAGGTGGCCGAGAAGGCCGCCCAGCTGGAAGACCTGAACAGGCAGGCCGGCGATGCGCAGGCGAAGGCCGCCCAGGCCGAAGCCGCCGCGCGCGCAACCGGCTTCGCCCACGAGCAGGCGAACCGGCGCGTGGCGGAGCTTCGGAATGTCGTGGCGCAATTGGCCACCGACCTGAACAAGACCCGCGACGACCTGAACGAGACCAGCGAAGCCAAGAGCCTGCAGCAGCGCACCGCGCTGGCCTGGAAGAACCTTGCCGACCGGAAGGAAGACCGGGTCGAATCGTTGATGGAGCGCTTCACGCGCCTGCGGGTCGACCCCTCCCTGAGCGTCAAGGCCAAGCTGCGCAGGCGCCTGCGGCTGCTTGCCCGGCGCATTGCCGGCAAGCCGGTGGACCTGGGGGCGGTGGAGATCGTCCGGTTCTCGCCCTACTTCGATCGCGAGTGGTACCTGAAGACCTACCCCGACGTGGCATCGGCCGGCACGGACCCCGCGGAGCACTACGTCACCCACGGCGCGGCCGAAGGGCGCCAACCCGGCCCATGGTTCTCGGGCACCGAATACGCGGCGCGCTACGGGGACGCGGCGGGCTTCAATCCGCTGCTGCACTACACGCTGGTGGGTGCGCGAGAAGGCCGGCGCGCCGGCCTGCTCGGCAGCGACGACACCGAGCCGCCCCCCATTCCTCCCTTGCCCAGCCGGGTGTTCTCGATCTTCTACGTTTCGGGCGAGGCGGACACGCCCGGCCACCTGTACCGTGTCGCGCGCTATATCGAGGCGGCGCGGATGAACGGCGTGCCGGCGGAATGGGTGCGGCAGGAAGAGCTGGAGGCGCGGCTCGAGCTGACGTCGCGGCACGACGTGATGATTCTCTGGCGCACCCAGTGGAGCCCGGTGCTCGAAAAAGCCATCGGGCTGATGCATGCGCAAGGCAAGAAGGTGGTGTTCGACATCGACGACCTGATGATCGAACCCGACCTGGCCGACACCAAGGTGATCGACGGCATCCGCTCCAACGCCCATCCGGAAGCCGCGGTGCGCGAGCTCTTCGCGAGCGTGCGCCGCGCCATGCTCGCGTCCGACGTCTGCATTGCCAGCACCCAGGAGCTGGCCTATCACATGCGCTGGGCGGGCAAGTCCACCCATGTGCTGTTCAACGGCTTCGACGACCAGACCTTCGAGCTCTCCAGGCGCAGCGCCCGGCAGTGGCGCAGCGCGCGGACCGACAACCTGGTGCGCATCGGCTATGCCGGCGGCTCGCGGACGCACCAGCGCGACCTGGGCCTGGCCATCGAGGCGATCGCGCGCGTGCTGCGCGAGAACGAGCTGTGCCGGCTGGTGCTCTTCCAGACCGAATCGGGCATGCGCCTGGTCGACGTGGAGGAATACCCGGTGATGGCCGGCCTGGCGCACCGCATCGAATGGCGGCCCTTCCAGACCCTGGAGACGCTGCCGCGCGAAATTGCGCGCTTCGACATCAACATCGCGCCGCTGGAATTCGGCAACCCCTTCTGCGAGGCCAAGAGCGAACTGAAGTTCTTCGAGGCCGCGCTGGTCGACGTGCCGACCATCGCGTCGCCGACCGGCCCGTTCACGCGGGCCATCGAGCACGGCGTGTCGGGCTTCCTGGCCGCGAGCGCCGACGACTGGTACCACCATCTGTCGACCCTGGCGTCGGACCCCGCGCTGAGGGCCAGTGTCGGCTCGGCCGCGTTCCTGCGCGCGATGGCCTCGTACGGGCCGCTGCAGCGGGCCACGCAGTTCGGCCGCGTGCTCGACCAGCTGCAAGGCGATGCGCTGGCCGCGCGGGCCTTCGCGCTCGATGCCCGCGTGCGCTCGGCGCCGATCCCGCGGCCCCAGCTGATGCCGCTGGAAGTGCTGTTCGAGCACCGGGCCGACGAGGCCGAGCTTGCGGATGTCACGGTCGCCATTCCGCTCTACAACTACGAGCAGTTCATCGTCGAGGCGCTGGAATCCGTGCGTGCCCAGACGCTGGCGGTGCTGGACCTGGTGGTGGTGGACGACTGTTCGACCGACGGCTCGCTGGACGCCGTGCTGGCATGGGCCCGGCAGCACGCCAGGCGCTTCAACCGCGTGGTGGTCGCGCGGCATGAGGCCAACAGCGGCCTGGGCCTCACGCGCAATGCGGGCTTCCACCTTGCGGACAGCCCCTATGTGCTGCCGCTGGATGCCGACAACCGGCTGCGCCCGAAATGCTGCGAAGAGCTGCGCCGCGCCATCCGCGCCGAGCGCGTGGCCTTCGCCTACCCGACCATCCAGCACTTCGGCGCCTCCAGCGCACTGCTCGGCGATGCCTTCTACGAGCCGCAGCGCTTCGTGGCCGGCAACTACATCGACGCGATGGCGCTGGTCTCGAAGGAGGCGTGGGCGATCGTCGGCGGCTACAACCACGTTCGCCACGGCTGGGAGGACTTCGACTTCTGGTGCCGGCTCGCGGAGCAGGGCCAGCGCGGCGTGCGGGAGGCGCAAACGCTCGCGGACTACCGCGTGCATGCGAGCTCGATGCTCAGGGCCGAGACCACGGTCCCGCAGAATTACCAGCGGCTGATCGAGAACTTCAAGGCCCAGCATCCCTGGGTGTCGCTGATCGACGAGCGGCTCGCGCGCAAGCCGCCGGCGCTGCAGGTGGCGCTGAGCGACGGCGGCGCGAAGTCGCGGCTCCAGGCGCTGCTGCCGATTCTTCGCTGTCCCAAGACCGGCCTCAAGCTGACGGCCGATGCGGCAAGCGGCACACTGGCGACCGTGGACGGCTGGCGGCGCTGGCCCGTCGTCCAGGGCCGGCCGGTCCTTTGCGAGGACATCGGCGAGCCCGAGGTCAAGCCCGCCGAGCACGTCAGCAACCCGCTGCCGCCCGAAGCCCTGAAGCTCGCAAAGAGCACCAAGGGGTGGGTGCTGAATCTCAGCGGCGGAGGCTCGCAGGAAAAGATCGAGAACGTGGTCGAGGTCGAATACTGTCTGTTCAGGCACACCGACGTGGTCGCCGACGCCCACGTGCTGCCGTTCGACGATGCGGTCTTCGACGCCGTGATCGTCATGAACGCCTTCGAGCACTACCGCGAACCGCAGAAGGTGGCGGCGGAACTGCTGCGGGTGCTCAAGCCCGGCGGCCGCATCCTGGTGCGCACCGCCTTCATGCAGCCGCTGCACGAGCGGCCCTGGCATTTCTTCAACTGCACCCGCTACGGGCTGGAGCAGTGGTTCCGCGAGTTCGAGGCCGAGCGCGTGCGGGTGTCGGAGAATTTCGCGCCGAACCACTCCGTCAGCTGGCTGGCGTCGGAGTGCGAGCAGGCGCTGCGCGCCAACGTGTCCGACGAAGCCGCGGAGCGCTTCCGGGAGGCCCCCGCGGGCGAGCTGGTGGACCTGTGGCGCGATCCGTCGCTGCGCGATACGCCGCTGTGGACCGACTTCGAGAAGCTGCCCCAGTCGGTGCAGGAAGTTGGCGCCGCGGGCTTCGAGTATCTCGGCCGGAAACCCGCGGTGGCCAGGGCGGGCGCGAACGGCTGCTGAGGCTGCGGCCTCAGCGCGCGCGGATCATCGTGCCGTAGGCCTGGTCGGTCAGGATCTCGAGCAGCATCGCGTGCGGCACGCGGCCGTCGATGATGTGCACCGCGTTCACGCCGCTCTTGGCGGCATCGAGCGCGCCCTCGATCTTGGGCAGCATGCCGCCCGAGATGGTGCCGTCGGCAAACAGGTCGTCGATCTCGCGCGCGCTCAGGTTGGTGAGCAGATTGCCGTCCTTGTCGAGCACGCCGGGCGTGTTGGTCAAGAGCATGAGCTTCTCGGCCTTGAGCACGGTGGCGAGCTTGCCGGCCACCACGTCGGCGTTGATGTTGTAGCTCTCGTTCTCCTCGCCGAAGCCGATCGGGCTCACCACGGGAATGAAGGCGTCGTCCTGCAGCGCCTTGACCACGCTGGGGTCGATGGAGACGATGTCGCCCACCTGGCCCACGTCGTGGTGCAGGTTGGGGTCGGCGCGGTCCGCCATCTTGAGCTTCTGCGCGCGGATCATGCCGCCGTCGCGCCCGGTCAGGCCCACGGCCTTGCCGCCGGCCTGGTTGATCAGGCCCACGATGTCCTGCTGCACCTCGCCGGCCAGCACCCATTCGACCACCTCCATGGTCTCGGCATCGGTCACGCGCATGCCCTGGATGAAGCTGCCCTTCTTGCCCAGGCGGTTGAGCGCCGCCTCGATCTGCGGGCCGCCGCCATGCACCACCACCGGGTTCATGCCGACCAGCTTGAGCAGCACCACGTCTTCCGCGAAGTCGGCCTGCAGGGCCGGATCGGTCATGGCATTGCCGCCGTACTTGATGACGATGGTCTTGCCGTGGAACTTGCGGATGTACGGCAGCGCCTGGGCCAGGATCTCGGCCTTGTCGCGCGGGGGAATGTTGAGGACGGGATCGGTCATGGGCGGGCAGGCTCCAAAACGGTGGGGACGATGGAAAGAATGAATTCTTGCAGCAGGGAAGCCGTCACGGGCGCAGCCAGCGCGGCACCTTGAATCGCACGATCATCAGGTAGGCGCCCACGTAGGTCGTGACGAACAGCAGGCAGAACAGCATCAGCACGATGGTGTTGTTCCAGAACAGCACCGCGGGCACCACCGACAGCGCGGCGAACATCCAGAGGTAGGGCGAGGTCCGGTTGTTGCGGGCGAGCAGTTGGCGCGCCTCGTCGTCCGCGAAGGCCACGCGCACGATGCGCCTGAAGATCAGCTGGTGGAAGTGCAGTGCGTCGGCGGTGCCGGGCGACTGCCCGCGCGCGAGCTTGCGGTAGATGGAGAACAGCGTCTCCCACACCGGGTAGATCAGCAGCAGCATCGGAAACCACGGCGAGACCACGCGGTGCCGCTGCACCAGCGTCACGCAGGCCAGCGCAATCACCATGCCCCAGACGTAGGCGCCGCCGTCGCCGGCAAAGATCTTGCCGCGCGGATAGTTCCAGATCAAAAAGCCGATGGTGGCGCCGACCAGGCAGACCATCATGGCCGCGAGCTGGCGGTCGCCCACCTGCAGCGCCACGTGCGAAACGGCCAGGCACACCAGCACCGCCACCGTGCCGGCCAGCCCGTTGTAGCCGTCGATGATGTTGAAGGCATGCGGCAGCCCGCCGATGGCCAGGGCCGCGAACAGCACGGCGCCGTACGGCACCAGAGCCAGCCAGCCGTCGACCGCCTCGATGCCGGTGCGCGACAGGCCCAGGCCCAGCACCCAGCACGCGAGCAGCGCGGAGCCGATGGTGAGCGCCAGCCTGTAGCGCACCTTGACGTTCTGCGTCACGTCTTCGACGATGCCGCCGAGCACCGCCGGCGCAATGCACAGCAGCGTGAGCATCGAGGTCTTGAGCGGCCAGGAGACGTTGAACGGGTCGGTGCCGGTGATGCCGGAGGCCAGCCAGGCCGCGCCCATGCCCAGCAGGATGCCCGCTCCCCCGAGCCGCGGCACGTGGCCCTTGTGGAAGCGCTGGGGCATGTCGGCGCCGTAGAGCCGGGCGTGCCTGCGCGCGCGGCGCATGAACACCTGGACCCCGAAGGCGGAGACGAAGAAACTGATGACGATCAGAGCAATCATGTGTGGGTGTTGGGGAACCCTAGAATTCCCGAGCGAAATTAGACCATGCCAGCGCCCCCTTCCCCTTCTTCCCCCCCGATCACCATTTCGATCGTCAGCCACGGCCAGCTCGCGCTGGTGCGCCCGCTGCTCGAGCAGCTGGACCGCTTCTGCCGCAGTTCGACCGCCAAGGTCGTGCTCACGCTCAACATCCCCGAACCCGATGTGCTGGCCGGCCTGGAATGGGGTTTTGCGGTCGAGCGGATCGAAAACACGAGCCCCAAGGGCTTTGGCGCCAACCATAACCAGGCCTTCGGGCACTGCGACACCCCCTGGTTCCTGGTGCTCAACCCCGACATCCGCCTGGACGGCGACGTGCTGGCGCCGCTGGTCGCGCAGGCCGCGCCTGACGCCGGCCTGCTGACGCCGCGCATCCTCGAGCCGGGCCGCAGCGCGCCCGAGCAGCACCGCGCCGTCATCACGCCGCTCGAGATCCTCACGCGCCGCAAGCCGGGGTACGTGCGCCCGGCGGTGCCGGACTGGATTCCGGGCCTGTTCATGCTGTTCCGCAGCCAGGCCTACCGCCAGATCGGAGGCTTCGACGAGCGCTTCTTCATGTACGGCGAAGACTTCGACATCTGCGCCCGGACCCAGTTGGCGGGCTGGAAGCTGCAGGTGGGCGAAGACCTGCTCGCGCGCCACGAGGCCCAGCGCGCCAGCCGCAGCAGCAGGAAGCACCTCTACTGGCACGTGACCAGCCTGCTCAAGGTGTGGACCTCGGGCGCGTTCTGGCGCTACCTGCAGACCCGCTCCCGCGGAACCTGAAAAAAAGCCGCTCCCGCGTTTGCGCAGACAATCCGGGGCCGGGAAGCCAGCAGAGACCGCAGGCGCCGTCCCCTCCCAACCACGACGATGACGACCACGAGCAGCCCGACAGCCCCGCAGGAACACGCCCACCTGCTCCATCCCAAATACCGACCCGACATCGACGGCCTGCGCGCCGTCGCCGTGCTTTCGGTGCTCGGCTACCACGCGTTTCCGCAGTGGATCAAGGGCGGCTTCATCGGGGTCGACATCTTCTTCGTCATCTCGGGCTTCCTGATCACCACGATCATCCTGGGCAGCTTCGAGGGCGACGGGTTCAGCTACCGCGAGTTCTACGCGCGCCGCGTGAAGCGCATCTTTCCGGCGCTGGTGCTGGTGCTGGCCGCGACCTTCGCCTTCGGCTGGTGGGCGCTGCTGCCGCACGAGTGGGAGCAGCTCGGCAAGCACGTGGCGGCGGGCGCCGGCTTCGTCTCGAACTTCGCCTTCTGGAGCGAGGCCGGCTACTTCGACAACGCGGCCGAGACCAAGCCGCTGCTGCACCTGTGGTCGCTGGCCATCGAGGAGCAGTTCTACATCTTCTGGCCCGTGCTGCTGGGCCTGGCATGGAAGCGCAAGTGGCGCGTGCTCACGGTGGTGGGCGCGGTGGCGGCCCTGTCGTTCCTGCTCAACGTCGCGACCATCCACAGCCACCGGGAGGCCGCGTTCTATTCGCCGCTGTCGCGCTTTTGGGAGCTGATGATCGGCGGCATGCTGGCGTACATGCGGCTGCACCGCCCCCTGCCCAAGCCGGGCTGGGGCCGCCATGCGCAGTCGATTGCCGGTCTGGTGCTGATCGGCCTGGGTCTTGCATTCATCCGCGGCGGCAAGGCGTTTCCGGGGTTCTGGGCCATCCTGCCCACGCTGGGCGCCTTCTATTGCATTGCGGCCGGCCCGACCGGCGTGCTCAACCGCTACGTGCTCGCCTCCAGGCCGATGGTGTGGGTCGGCCTCATCAGCTATCCGCTGTACCTCTGGCACTGGCCGCTGCTGGTCTACGCGCGCATCGTCGAGGGCGAACTGCCCTCCAACGGCCTGCGCGCGCTGATGCTGCTGGCGGCCGTCGTGCTGGCCTGGCTGACCTACCGCTTTGTCGAGCGCGGCACGCGCCGCAGCGAGAGCAGCACCGTGATCTCGGTGCTGGTGGCGCTGATGGTGGGCTTCGTGGTGCTGGGCACGCTGGCGGCCACGCGCTACTACGTCGGGCGGCACAGCGACCCCTACTTCAACAAGACGGCCGCGGCCGCCAAGGACTGGGGCTACCCGGACGGGCTCAGCCCCATCAAGGTCGATGGCGAGGTGCTCCAGCAGATCGGCCACGGCAAGCGCCGCGTGCTGCTTTTCGGCGACAGCCACATCGAGCAATACGGCCCGCGCGCCGTGGAGCTGAACAAGATCGCGCCCGACACCCTCGATTCGCTCTCCTTTGCCACCTGGGGCGCCTGCCCGCCCATTCCCAACGTGGTCGACGAAAAGAACAACCTCTGCGGCGAACGCCGCGACGGCGCCATGCGCCTGGCCATCAGCGACAAGTTCGACGCGGTGGTGTTCGGCGGCTGCTGGAACTGCTACTTCTCGGAAACCGGCAAGCCCAACGCCGCCAACGCCGAGGCCGACCGCTACTACTACTCCGACGGCAAGACCAGGCACCGCTTCATGGGCGGCGGCGGCGTGGACCTGGCGCTCAACATGCTCGAGGCGGTGATGACGAATCTTGCAAAGCACAAGCAGGTTTATCTGGTGCTGGACAACCCTGTGGGCGAAGGGTACGGGCCAGAAGAATTCATCAAAGGCGGGCGGCTCGGTGACATGAAGGTGGCTCGCATGTCGCCTACTGCGCCTTGGGGATCGGTGCAGAAGGAACTGCACGAACGCATGCGCCAGATCGCAAAGCGCAGCGGCGCGATCGTGATCGACCCGATCCCGACACTCTGCAAGAACGACCAGTGCACCCGAGCGGACGCCGACGCGACGCCGATCTACAAGGACTCCGGCCACCTGAGGGCCGAGTATGTGCGGCAGTTCGCCACCTATATCGATGTGGCGATGACGACGCAAAAGCAGCCCGCGGCGGTCGGCCGCTAGCTGGCCCCGCGGCGAGCCGCTGCGTCAGCTCTTGTAGATGCGCCGCAGGCTGCGGATGCCCGGCAACCGGGTGAGCGCGCCCACGAAGCGGACCATACCCGGCGTGCTGTGGCGCAGCAGGAGGAGCGTGATCCACAGACGCAGCTTCTTCTTGCGGCCCACATAGGGGTTCGCAAAGACGATGGCACCGTACTCCGCCAGCACCGCGCTCATCTCCCCGCGGTACTGGTCGTCCTTCTTGATCGCTTCGATCGCTTCATTCACGAAGAACAGTTGGAAGCGCGGCATCAGATATTCGCGAAGGTAGTAGCGGCCGCGCTGATGCTCGTCAGGGAACATCTGCAGCAGCTTCTTGAAGTACTTGAAGCGGCTGCGGACCATCCGGATGCCGAACGAAGTGCTTGCCGTGTGGATGCACCAGACGGTGACGGCCTTGTCCACGAAGTGATTGCTGTAGCCCTTGCGGAAAATGCGCAGGAAGAGGTCGTCGTCCTCGTAGCCCATGAACTGCGGGTCGAACCCGCCCACCGCCTCGAAGGCCTTGCGGCTCACGAGCGTGGCCGAGGGCAGCACGAACATGTCGTAGCGCAACAGGTCGAAGATGCTGCGCTTGGGGTGTTCGGCATGGTCCTTGATGACGCCCGTGCGGATCACGTTGCCATCGCCATCGGCCTCGTACAGGTCGGCGTAGATATAGCCGAAGAGCCGGTCGTCCGGAGGGATCGAGGTGACGAGCGTCTCGATGTGGTTGGGCAGGTAGAAGTCGTCCTGGTCGAGGAAGCAGATGTATTCGGAGGTGGAGGCAGCCACCCCGGCGTTGCGCGCCGAGCCCTGCCCGCCGTTCTCCTTGTCCAGGATGCGGAAGGGATAACGGGCCGCGAGCGCGTCGAGCGCCGCGCGCTCTTCGGGCCGGGAGCCGTCGTTGACCACGATCACTTCGTTCGCGGGCACCGATTGCTCGAACACGCTTCGAACCGAACGCTCGATGAAATCGGCGCCGTTGTAGAACGGGATGATCACCACCACGCTAAGCGAAGCGCCAGGGGCGCCGGCGATGGTTGCTGGGGAGGAATTCGTGGTGGTCATTGTTTTTGTGGGAGTGACGCGATTCGCTTGGGCGCAAGCCTACACAGATTCGAAGAGGTCGCGCACCACGCCCCGGAAGCCACGGCCGAACTTGTCGTAGCGGCCGGTCATGGCTTCGCGAAGAATGGGCAGGCAACGGGCGAGCCTCGATGCGGGCAAGGCAGCGCGGAAGCGCTGGTGCTCGATCTTGCTGCGCACCTTGTCGAGAATCTCCGGCGAAACCCGCCCCCCGATCTTCTGCAGCCGCGCAAGGAGCAGTTCGGCCTTGATGGCCCGCTCCACATGCGTGTTGCCCCTGGAAGCCAGTGCCTTGCGCACCTTGGCTTCGAAGGTGTCGCGCCGGGCCCCGATCTGGTTCGATTCGTGCTGGCGATAGTCGATGAGCGGCTGCTCCAGCAGGTCGACCCGGCCAATGGCCGACGCGATGATGCCCAGCCACTCGTCGTGCACCCATTCGACGGGCAGAGGCAGGGCATGCTCGAGCAGCGAACGGCGAAACACCGTGGTCGCGCCCGTCACGAGGTTGCGCCGCAGGAACACATCGAAAGCGTTGCCGCCGTGGACACGTTCGATCTCCGAGGGGGTGACTTCGAGCGCATGGAACAGCGTATCGCCGATGTCGCGCCGCTCGGCATCGACAAGACGCGCATCGGTGTGCAGAAGCAGAAGATTCGGATCGCTCTCGAAAAGCGGCGCCATCTGCGCGAGGCGCTCGGGGAGCCAGATGTCGTCCTGGTCGCTGAGCGCAATCAGTTCGCTGGTGCAGGCCCCGATGGCCTGCTCGAAGTTCTTGACCACGCGCAGCGCGGGCCGGTTCTCGAAGATGCGCAGGGCCACGGGGTGCCCCGGCCGTTCGGCCGCGCACTCGGCCACCGCAGCCCGCACCACCTCCACCGAGCCGTCGGTCGACGCATCGTCGGACAGCACGATCTCCACCGGCGGCAGGGTCTGCAGGCAGATGCTGCGCACCTGCTCGCGCAGGAAACGCGCGCCGTTGTGGGTGCAAAGGGCGACGGAGATCTCGGGGGAAGGGGGGATGCTCATGGCTTGCTCGTCTTGCGAGCGGTTATCAATGTGGCGGAGGCGGCGAAAGGCGGTTTCAACGGTTCCTGGAGCCTCCGGCGCGGGGGCCGGTAAAATTATCCCTTTCTTCACACCCGAACAAGAAAATGCGCGCCCTCTCAATTGTGCTATTGGGGCCCGCAGAATCCCGGATCCGACCGGCATCGCAGCAGGCAACATCCAAGCCAGGTGCATGTTTGTGAGGCCTGGGCGGAACTGTCACTGCAATATCATCACCAATGCGCAGCGCACTGGGCCCGTGTCCAGGCCCGCGGTATTGGCCAGATCGGCAACGTCCAGCACGGGACCCTTTCTCGGCGGATATCGCCATACCCATTGAAAGAGAAACATCGATTGACGAACATCGGCAACGAGGAACTGGTGCTCATTGAAGCCCAGTGTCGAGAACATCCGGGCGGGAACGGCTTCGTGCGCCTGGCAAACACCAACGGGCGCATATGAGCCAGATCCATTCCAATTTGCACCGCAGCCCGTGGTCTGACTGGTGGGAAGGTACCCGCCGCACGGATATCTGGTGGACGCTCGCATGGTTCGACGTGGTGCTGCGCTATCGCCGCTCGATGCTGGGTCCGCTCTGGCTCACGTTGAGCATGGGCGCGATGATCGGCGGCATGGGGCCTCTGTACAGTTCGCTGTTCGGAACGGAACTCTCCAAGTTCTTCCCTCACCTCGCGCTGGGCATCATTTTCTGGGGCTTCTTTTCGAGCGTGGTGACGGAGTCGTGTAACGCCTTCGTGGGCTCCTCCAACTACCTCAAGCAAGGCTATTTCCCGATCAGCCTGTTCGTCTGGCGGAGTCTGGCTCGGAACCTGATTCAGTTTGCGCATCAGATCGTGCTGTACGTCCCCGTTGCCCTTTGGGCGGGCATCTCGCTCTCGTGGTCCGTGATGCTGGTCATTCCTGCAATGGCCATTGCGATTGTCAATGCGCATGCACTTGGATTGCTGCTTGGCCTCATCTGCACACGGTTTCGCGACGTCACTCAAATTGTGACCAGCGTCATGCAGATGCTGATGTTCCTGACGCCCGTATTCTGGCTGCCTGAGAGCCTGCCCAACCGTGCCCAATACATCCTCTGGAACCCGTTTGCCCAGATGCTTGACCTGCTGCGCACGCCGCTGATGGGGGGAGTTGCCGCGCCGCACAGCTGGCTCGGCATCGCAGGGTGGACCGCTCTGACCTTGGTCGCCTCCGCAATTTTGTTCACGAGATACCGCCGACGCGTTGTCTACTGGCTCTGATACATGGCTTCCATTTCCCTCAAAAACGTTGCCGTCAACTTTCCGATCTATGGCGCTGGTGCAGCGTCATTGAAGAAAACACTTGCGGCTTCCGTCACCGGCGGCAGGTTTGGCAAGGAGACCGGCGTCACCGTCGTTCAGGCGCTGAGCGACATCAACCTCGAGCTGAAGAGCGGAGACCGCCTGGGGCTGATCGGGCACAACGGGGCGGGCAAATCGACCCTGCTGCGTACGCTGGCCGGCGTCTACGAGCCCTCCGCCGGCGAATTCAAGCGCGAGGGAACGGTATCGAGCCTGATCGATCCGTCGCTCGGCATCGAGGCCGACGCGACCGGCATCGAGAACATCATGCTGCGCGGACTCGTCATGGGCCTGAGCAAGAAGGAGATCGACGCACGGATTCCGGAGATCTGCGAATTCAGCGGCCTCGGGCAGTACGTGAACATGCCTGTGCGCACCTATTCCACCGGGATGATGATGCGGCTCGCCTTTTCGATCTCCACCAGCGTCGAGGCCGACATTCTCCTCATGGACGAATGGCTCTCGGTGGGCGATGCCGACTTCACCGAAAAGGCGGAAAAGCGCATGCGGGACGTGGTTTCCAAGTCGGGCATCCTGGTCCTGGCCTCGCATTCGCCGGCGTTGATCGCGAAGGAATGCAACATGGTGGTCAAGCTGAGCCATGGGCGGCTCGAGCCCGCCGAGCTTTCCGTGCTGGCCGACGCAACGGAACTGGACGACCGGCCTTAGAGCCTGTGCCGCCGGCGCCTTGGCCGGCAGGGCTCCGGCCCATGTGTCCAATCTCTCTCTTCCAAGGCAGAATTCAAGCGTCTGCAGCACGTATCGGGCATCCGACGTGCAAAGTTGTGCGCTTTCCTTGAACAAAGAGAGAGGGTTTCATGAAGAAGCATGCTGTTGTTACGGGCATCACCGGGCAAGATGGCGCCTACCTGGCCGAGCTTCTGCTCGCCAAGGGCTATGTTGTCTATGGCGCTTATCGCCGCACCAGTTCGGTGAACTTCTGGCGCATCGAAGAGCTTGGAATCCAGCACAACCCCGATCTTCATCTGGTCGAATACGACCTTACCGATCTTGGCAGCTCGATCACGCTGATCCGTGAGGCAGCGCCGGACGAGGTCTACAACCTCGCAGCCCAGAGCTTCGTCGGCGTCAGCTTCAATCAGCCCATCGCCACCGCGCAGATCACCGGCCTGGGTACGCTGCATCTGCTGGAAGCCATCCGGCTGGTCAACCCCAAGATCCGCTTCTATCAAGCCTCGACATCCGAGATGTTCGGCAAGGTCCAGGCCATCCCGCAGACCGAGGAAACGCCCTTCTATCCGCGCAGCCCCTATGGCGTTGCAAAGCTCTACGCCCACTGGATGACGATCAACTACCGCGAGAGCTACAACATCTTCGGTTGCAGCGGCATCCTCTTCAATCATGAAAGCCCCCTGAGAGGCAGGGAATTCGTCACCCGCAAGATCACCGACGGGGTTGCGAAGATCAAGCTCGGCAAGCTGGACGTGCTGGAACTCGGCAATCTCGATGCCAAGCGCGACTGGGGCTTTGCGAAGGAATACGTCGAGGGCATGTGGCGCATGCTGCAGGCGGAAGAACCCGACACCTACGTGCTCGCAACGAATCGCACGGAGACCGTGCGCGAGTTCGTTGCCATGGCATTCAAGAGCGCCGGCATGGCCATCGAATTCAGGGGCACCGGCGATTCGGAGTCCGCGGTCGACGCGGCCACCGGCAAGACCGTCATGCGCATCAATCCGGCGTTCTATCGCCCGGCCGAAGTGGAACTCTTGATCGGCAATCCCGCCAAGGCCAAGGCCAAGCTTGGCTGGGAACCTGCGACCACCCTCGAACAGCTGTGCCAGTTGATGGTGGAGGCCGACCTTCGGCGAAACGCCCAGGGCCAGTCATTTTGAGGATATTGCTGACCGGCGCCGAAGGATTCACCGGCCAGGTATTTGCCAAGCGAGCTGTTGCGGCTGGCCACCTCGTCATTCCACTTCAGTCCGACCTGACGCATCGCGAGGCCCTGCACCAGGAAGTGTTGGCGCTTGCGCCCGACGCCGTGGTGCACCTGGCAGCCATCAGTTTTGTGGGGCACGCCAACGAGGCAGCGTTCTACGCAGTCAATGTGGTCGGAACCACCCATCTGCTGGACGCGCTGGTGCAACTGCCTGCCAGGCCTGCCCGTGTTCTCCTGGCTAGCAGCGCCAATGTCTACGGCAACACGGCCCAATCGCCCATCACCGAGAGCCAGCCGCCGGCACCCATCAACCACTATGGCATGAGCAAGCTCGCCATGGAGTTCATGGCGAGGACCTACAACGAGCAGTTGAACCTGGTGGTCGCGCGCCCCTTCAACTACACCGGGCCCGGACAGGACGCCCATTTTCTGATCCCCAAACTTGCCGCGCACTTCGCCGCGCGTGCGCCGTCGATCGAGTTGGGCAATCTGGATGTCGAGCGCGAGTTCAACGATGTGCAGATGGTCTGCGATGCCTACCTGCTGCTGCTCGCACATGGAGAGCCGGGCGAGACGTACAACATCTGCTCGGGACGGCCGTATGCGCTGCGCCGGATCGTCGAGACTTTTGCGCGGATGACCTCGCACAACCTGCACATCGAGACCAATCCGGCATTCGTCAGAGGGAATGAAGTGCACCGTCTGTGCGGCGACCCGCAGAAGCTCCATGCGCTCCTGTCAAGGCAAGGAGCCATCTTGAATGAGCCCGTGCTGGAAGACACCCTCGAACGCATGTTGCTTGCCAAGCAAAGCTAGAGCTTGCTTGGTCTCGTGCGCATGCAAACGCCCGTAAAAGCAATCGGTCCGATGAAAACGCCGCACCAGCGGGTGATGCACCGGGTTGCGATCGCAATTGCGACTGCATCCGCCTTCTTCGCGCCCTGCGCCATCAGCTGAAAGACCAGTGATGCCTCCATGGTTCCGAGCCCTCCCGGAACCATGCTCGCGGCACCGAGCAGCGTGGCATTCACAAAGATCTCCAAAGCCACTGCCGGCTGCAATGGCAGCCTCAATACCGTGCAAAGCACAGCGAACACAACAGCCTGAATGCCGTAGGCCAAGGCGGCGAGCAGGGTGAACAGGGCCACATTGCGAAGCGTCCATAGCTGCGCCCATTGCGCCAAGGCCTCGGCGGCAACCCGTCCGGGCGCGAGGCCCCATCGGCTTGCAAATGCCGTCGCTCTGGCAGACATCGACGGGCTTCTTACAAGGTGGCAAAAGGCAAAGGCTGGGCCGCTATCCAGAGGGTGACGCTCAAGGCCGCGCGCACCGGCCGCGACGACGCCCGCAAGATCCCAACAGCAAGGCATCGACCCCGCGCAGCGCCGGCAACTTGAGAGGCTCGAGCGCAAGGCCGACACCGACGCCAGCTTCGAGGCGGTGGCGCGCGAGTATCACAAGACCAAGAGTTCGGCGTGGAGCCCACGGTACCCGGAGCGTTGGATCTCAATCATGGAGAAGGATGCGTTCCCCTGGCTCGGCAGCCTGCCCCTGTCCAGCATCATCCCACCGATGCTGCTGCAGGTTCTGCGTCGCGTTGAGGCCCGCGGCGCGCACGAGACCGCCCACACCTTGCGCCAATGGTCCGGCCAGGTGTTCCGCCACGGCATTGCCACCGGCAGGTGCACCAGCAACCCAGCACCGGACTTGCAAGGCGCGCTTGTGCCGGAGCAGGTCAAGCACATGGCCGCAGTGCTGGAGCCAGTGAAGGCCGGCGAGCTCATGCGAGCAATCGCCGCATACGCCGGCCAGCCCGCAACGCGCGCAGCGTTGCACCTTTCTGCCCTCCTCTTTCAGCGGCCCGGCAACATCCGCCAGATGCGGTGGGCGAACGTCGACCTCGAGAAGGCGATGTGGACTATCCCCGCGGCCGACATGAAGCGCACGAAGAGCGCCAAGATCAACGGACGGCCGCACCTGGTGCCGCTGCCGGCGCAAGCCGTCGAGATCCTGGAAGACCTCAAGCCGCTCACCGGTCATGGCCAGTATGTTTTCCCGAGCCTGCCGACCGGCGAGCGGCCGATGAGCGACAACACCGTGAACACGGCGCTGCGTCGCATGGGCTTCGACAACACCGAGATGACGGCCCACGGCTTTCGCGCGATGGCGCGCACGATCATGGTCGAGCAGATGGATGTCGAGCCCGAGCTCATTGAAGCGCAGCTCGCGCACGGAAAGAGCGGGCCGCTCGGCGCCGCCTACGATCGCGCAGAGTTCGTGGTCAAGCGCCGCAAGATGATGCAGCTGTGGGCCGATCATCTCGATGAACTGCGCCAAGGCGCAAAGTTCTTGGCTTTCAGGGCTGCGTGAGCATCCCCATGTGCTCTACCGCAGGCGCGTGCCGCGCGCGGTCGTGGGCACATGCGTCTTCGGCGGGATCATGCCCCACTGCCCCATCACCAACTCGCGGTCGTACTCCACCTCATCGGCCCGCCGGATGAAGCTGGCCAGCGACAGCGGGAACACCTTCAGCAGGCATTCCCAATCCCTTGCGCTGATTGTCGCGAAGGCGCGCAACTGACGAAGCGCGAGTTCGTGGATCAACCATGGACCTGCGGAATGCTCACTCTCGAACAGCGCGAGGGACGGGGCCGCCTTGGGCTGTGGATCAGCGGCCCCGACGCCAACGTTCCGCCGCTGGGCCCTTCTATGGCGGCCAGAGATCGCAGCTTGCGCCTACGACACCATCAGCTTCGCGGGAGCCGAGAAGATCGGAGAGCGTTGGTTCTACCAAGTGTGGTACTGCGAGATCGGCGGTCCTCCGCGGGAGTGAGTCAGCCTCGGGGCTAAGGACGAATTGGGCAATGAACCGAAAAGCATTAATTCACTGCATGAGCGAGCGCCCAGCGGCCGAAATTGTTCGTACTGCTTCACCAGAACGACACCGAACATTGCAAAATGTATGTGCGGCGCTCAAAAGGTGTCGAGCCAGCCTCCAACCGAAGGAGGCGTTTTATTGCTCTCCATGACTTGAGGTGCGCTGGAGAATTGCGACCGACTCCCTAATACCAGACGGCCGCCGTGGCATGAGTCCGATTTGAGACTGGGTTCATGCGTTTGAAATTTCCATTGCGCTGCAAGACCACATCAATACATCTAAACTCCGAAATACTAGGAAGAGGGAAATGAAAAATTCAAAAGACATATTGATCTCGGCATTCAAATCAATAGCGATTTTGTCAGGGTTAATTTCAAGCATCGCCTCGTCTCAAGCATCACCTGGCTTTTCTGCTTCAGACAACCTTGGCTTCCAACCTGGGGGTACAACCTCATATACAGTCCCTATTGCAACCCAAATCAATACAACCAATCTTGCGATTTTAGCAGCCGCTAATGCTGGCGTGCAAGATCTTGGCGTCATGCCGAGAACCTCTCCTTCCGCAACAATCCTCAAAAATGGCGCTCTTGTCATCGCCTTTCAAGCCAATAATGGCAACCTTTACACGACCGGAACTCAGGGGGTAAAGAATTGGGGAGCGGGAATGATGGAGGGCACGAGTCCGAGCATCACGCTAACTGCCAATGGCTATCAGATCGCATTTCAAGCCAATACTGGAAATCTCTTTATCGTCGGAGATAGCGGCCCGGGTGACACTCGGCTTGGCATGAGGCGCGGAACCAGTCCCTCCATTACGACGCTTTATAATGGAACCACGGTTACAGCCTTCCAAGCCAATACTGGCAATCTTCTAACCTACGGTGCCAGTGGCGTTAGAGATTGGAACGCCGGAATGATGGTCGACACAAGCCCCAGCATTACGGCCGTTGGGAGGCTGAATCAGTTTCAAATTGCATTTCAGGCAAATACGGGCGATCTTTTCATTGTTGGAGACGGCGCCCCTGGATCGACCGGATTGGGCATGATGCATGGGACAAGTCCGTCAGTTACAACGCTTGTTAACGGACAGACGATAACTGCTTTTCAAGCAAACACTGGAAATCTTTATACCACCGGCTATGGCGGCGTAAGAAATTGGCAATTGGGAATGAAAGAGGGCACGAGCCCGAGCATCTCAACAATTATGATAGCGGGAACAACTAGCAGCATAATTGGATTTCCCTGGGACGCATACCAAATCGCATTTCAAACCAACGTGGGAAATTTATACACCACTGGGTCCTTTAGCAATGGCGGCATGGATCACGGAATGGCCCCCAACAGTAGTCCCGCAATTGTTCCTATGGTGGCCTGGGTTGTTCCGCAGGAGAGGTCCAGACCAGTGATAATTAATGTTGGGCCATTTCCTGTTTGGAGCTGGTAAGTCTGATTATTCAGCCCTGAACAAGACAGCGGCGATTGAAGAAATTAGGGGATTCATAGCGTTCGCTGGTCTGGGATTTGCCGGGTAATGCGGTTTTGAGCAACATTACCTTGCAAATTTCGGCGGGGTTCCACCAAAGGTCAGCGGCCGCAGCCAGCAGCACGACAAAGCCCTTCGGCCAACGATCGAACGAAGCGCATCCGGGCTGGTTTACATGAAGGAAGCCGCGCTCGATCGCCCGAAGACCAATCGATGCGGACGCGCAGAGGGTTCCTGGTGGTATCGCGCCTACGCCCGCGAGCAGATGCCGCAGGGCCGCGGGCAATACGAGTTCGCGGAGATCGAGGCCCGGGCCAAGCATGCCGCCTGTGGCGCGAAGCAGAGCCGGTGGCGCCGTGGGACTGGCGCAAAGGGATGCGCCCGCCCTTCGAATAGTTGGCTCGCTCTCGCGCAATCTTCGATGCCTTGTCGGGTGACCTTTGTTCACGCTGATCTGCGCATTCGTTCACATCCGACTCTTTGCCGCTTGGGCATAAATCACTGCCGCCATTCAGGCGGCCGCCCTTAGGGCTGCCCCCGCAGCCTCTTTGCCCGCATCAGCGGGCATTTTTTGCTAGGAAGGTTTTCGCGTGAGATCCACTCGCCGAACACTCGCGCTTGCAGGGCGGCGGCAGAATTCCGGCGAGGGTTCGGGGAAAACCTAACATTCCTAATTGATCTACCGAAATACCCCGGAAAGCCTTTATCCATGCGGGTTTTGGCCGTTTCGAGAAACCTGATTTTTTCCTAACCTGAACCTAACCAGATCAGGGTTTCTCTCTCTGACCTTCGGGAAAACAGAAACCCATACAAATCACCAACTTACGAAAAAATTAGGTTTCAGGTTAGGTCAGATCAGCGTGAGACCTGACTTGCTCAGCGCTAGGCGCCATGCGGGTTTGCGGCCGGTTTGGCCCCCAGATTAGGAAATCAGGTTTTCCCCGAACCCAAACCGGATTTGCTCCCTGCGAGAACTGGCCTAGCGAGTTCCGTAGGCACCCGAAAGGGCCGACAGGGAGCGTCACAGTACGTCGTCCGCGACATGCCGCTAGCAACGCGGCGGCGCAGCACGGCGCGTGGCCGCGCCACTGTTCGACCGCGCCGTCGAAAGCGACCTATTTAGCGGGCAGGCGGGGCGGGGTCTCGACTGCGCGCCCGGCCGGAGTCGGAGCCCCAAAAGGGTGCAGCTATCAGCCTTTGCGATGGGCGCAGGAAAGGCCCTAGTAGCCACACAGACGCGCCGCAAAGCTTCCAGGCAGACTCCGGCGCCTGGAAGGGTTCTGCGGCCCACACGCGCAGCACAGATACTTCCCCGTTCGATAGGAGGAAACTCAGATGGGGAAGATGGAAATATTCAAGTACCTGCTCGACACCTTTGCGGGAACCACCTTGGACGAGCCCACGATGGAAGAAAGCTGACGCGCGCGCTGACCGCCAAGCAAAGCTAACGTTCATCTTCATTCACACGCCGGACGAGTAACCGCGGGTCGGCTCCATGGCGCTGCATCCCCAGCCAGCCGAGGTGATGGGCCAAACTTCGAACGTAAGACATCAATAAACCACGCCCTCGTGCGCGGTGTCGGAACTCGCATAACAGAGTAGGCCAAAGCATGCCGAGTCTCAATGCTCCACGCCAAGCGCCGCGCAGTTGACGCTCGCGTAGGCACCGCCCACGTATTGGCGGCCTCACAGCTCAACGCTTCCAAAACGGGCGTGTTATAGGGCTCGAGAAATACTGCTCAGCGGTTGATTCTCGTCGGCTGTTAAACCAAGAGTCTTCGTCGCAAGGTTCGCCGTAAGAATTGCCTCTATTGCTTCGCCCCACAGCACCGCATTCGCCTCAAGCGTTCGGAATTCCCTTACATACGAAAATGCCTCTTCCGATAAGGTTTGCCGAACCTCTGAATTCTCAGCCAAAAGATTCAAGGCGCCCGCCCACTCGTTAGAATCCGCGGCCGCAAGCAATCCATTTTTTTGATCAGCGATCGTCTCAGTATAACTCTCTGTCGCGCTATAGATTCCTGGAATTCTATTCAAAGAGTAGTCCAAAAACTTTAGATCGGACTTGCAATCATTAAACTCGTTCGCCACCAAAGGTGCTATAGCAAAGTCCCATTCGATCTCGCGCTGCATCCATTTTATAAACTCAGGATACTCGACCCGTCCGACCGGGACCTTAACCACGGAAACAGGCAAATCATTGAACAGCCCTCTTACCAGTTCCTCGTCGCCGATGCCAATAATCTCCATTCGAACCGAATCCCTCCGCGCACGAAGAAATCGTCTCAAAGGCTCGACGACCATTAGCAGATCCTCAAGGTGCGAATAGGTTCCCATATACCCCATCACCAGCCTTGAATTGTCCAGCTCTCGTCGCCTGTCAACCTTCCGCTTAAGGTAATCGAAGTCGAACAAACGCTCATCCAAATAATTACCAACCACATGAATATTAGCGTTCAAGCGCGCCATTCGACGCTTGAGCGCGTGAGTGGAAACAATGAGGCCTGCCGCATTCTTTGCGTATCGAATGATTATTTGTCGCTGCTCCGAATTTGGATAATCCGGCGCACCGGGAGCAACATTTAGATCAAGCAAATTGTCGTCAATTTCATATACGTAAGGAATTCCAAGTGTCGCAAGTCGCTTCAATAAGCGCGACTGATCCGCCAAAGTATGATCATGACGCCACCCGCGCTCCAAAATCACCAAGTCGACCACGAAATCAGGCAAATCCGTCCCAAAGGTCAAGTTGAATTCGCCTTGAAGGCTCGGATGGGATAAAGGCCTCAAGAGCCGAATGTGGCTGGCCCCGTACGGAATGCCATCTGCCCCACATTCAAACATTACATGAATACGCCGCTTCATTGGCGCGCCTCCACCTTCGCCTCGTCCGAAAAAAGCGTCTGCGCCAACGCAAGTGCAGGCCTATCGGGGAAAAAGAGTGAAGTTCTCTCTACGCCCGCAGCGCTCAGCCGTCGCCTTAAATCAAAATCGTCAACCAATCGCAGACAAGCCTTCATACACTGCTCCTCATCGCGCGTATCGACAAGCAGTCCCGATTCTTCATGAATCACAATTTCTGGGAGTCCGCCATTCACCGGCCCAATGACAGTTGCACCGCTCGCCATCGCCTCTAGGCAACTTAACCCCATCGCCTGATATACCGACAGATCAACAAAAATATCCACTCGCTTCATCAACGCTTCTACTTCTGCTGAACTCAGTTCGCCGTAGTTCCGATAGCTCGGGTGCGATCTCAGAGGGTCCAGAATGGGGTCGATGGATGCGCATCCAAAGGTGCGCACCTGAACCGCATCCGCGCGTTCCGTTAGGAGGCGCCGAAGGATGTTGACTGTCATTTGAGGCGCACGGCGCGGGGTCGATGGCCGGACCATCGCGCACACGACGACTTGTTTGGAGCCTCGTTGAGTTGAAGGTGGAGCAAACCTCGACCAGTCGAAGCTTGGACCGACCAGCGCAGGTGTTTTGCCAGTTTTCTCTATGACCATCCTCCGATTCCAGTCGGTTTTTGTCATCAGCTTCATCGGAACTTCCGAATAGCTTGCGAGCGCGTGCAGGTAAGCCTCACTTCCCTGCTCGAAAAAATCCGGCTCGAAATCCTGAATGTAGTAACCCACCACGGGTCTGCGCAGACTCTTCCTCTCAAGCGCAGCCTTAATCCAAAAAACAGAAAGATAGAGCGTTGCAACTACTGCATCATAAAAATGCACGTGCTCCGACAATTGCTCCCAATCTGAAAGCCATAGCTTGACTAAACGACAAGCCGGATATGAATCTTCAAAGGATGTGCGGGCGGCTTCAATATTGGCGATAACGACGTCGACTCCACATTCCTGCAAAACCGAAGCTTCGCTCAAGATCACGTTTGCACCGCCACCGGCGTGGAAGATGGGCAAGATAATCAGAATCCGTTTGCCCTCAAATCGCTGGCGAATCTCCTCGCGGATACGCAGCCGCTCATCCATCACTTGCATGCGACTGCGTGTGACTATCAGTCCAAGGTTATAGCGCGTGATCTCGAGTTGACTCATGATCGGAGCACTGGTGTGCTTACGATGCAAGTTCTCATCGGCCACCTTTACAAGTTTCATCCTGCGCTCGGTCGAATAGCTCTTCGATTGCGCATGAAACACGTACACATCGTCAGCGACAGCCAGTTGCCAACCTTTCAAGAATGCTCTGACGCACAGATCATTCTCTTCGCCGTAACCTTTTCCGAAGTTCTCCTCATCAAAAAGTCCCACGTCCGACAACTGCTCGCGGCGGATCAAAAGACAGAACCCGTTAAGGAACCCCACCCGCGGATAAGACCGGCGCGACGCCATGGCCACTCGTTGCGCCATCGTCGAGATCGTCATCTCAGGCGGCAAGGGGTTAGACGACCAATCGCCGTCTTCATCAAAGATTCGAGGGACGGATTGCCAGGACGCCGTATTACTTAGTGGTCCCACCATACCAATTCGCGGATCAGAATTTGCGCACTCGACCATCCTATCGAGCCATTGGGCGGACACGATCGTATCGCTGTTCAAAAGAACGACGAACTCCCCATTGGACGCACGCATACCCGCGTTGGCTGCAAATGTGTACCCCTGAGCAACCTCGTGACGCACCAAAATGCCGCCTTGGTCTTGGATGAACTCGGCGAGGTAATTTTTGGTGTCTTCGCCGCTGCCATCATCAACCACAATAATTCGATATGGTGGCAGCGTATGAGCGACTACCGAACTAAGGCAATTTTTGACATCCGATAACGCGTTGTGCACGCAGACAATCACGTCCACCGTGGCACGATGGCGATTTAAGGTGTAGCGCGTCTGACGTTGCTCTAAATCCGGCTCCGTATGCCGATGAGCAGCGCAGCCGGATTGATCAAAAGCAACGATCCGCCGCTTTAACCCCGAAATGCCTTCCTGCGCGACCACCTTGCCCACAGTCCGCATCAAACGCAATCGACCTCCCGCTGCCTCGCTCGCGGGCAACAAAAGTCTCTTCGCTGCACGCAAGTTTGCGAGCCGTGCCCCTGCCCACCGGATTGGACGGGAGGCCTTCCAACTGGTCGATGCCCAAACCTCTCGCAATGCCGCGTCCAAGGCAGCCTCTCGCTCTCGCGCTTGAGCAAGTTGTGACTGCGTGCTCGCTCGTTCCCCTTCCCATCTGGTCCGCTCTGCTCGTCGCAGCTCATCTTGGCTCTCAAAATGGTTGAGGCGCCGATACATATCTGAAATGCGTTCCTCATAGACATTTAACCGCGCTTCCTCCGCTTTAAGCAGGGCCACAACCTCAGCTTGCTGCGCCAGTAGTTCGCCAATACGCTCATCTTGAGCAGCCACTTGGCTTCTCAACTCCTTCTCCGTATTGGCGGCAGCTTCAGCCTGTCTACCCAGTGCCTCGGAAACATCAACAACCTTTCGGCCAACCTCGATCGTCCGGCCCAATTCGCTGAACAATCGTGTTATGTGCGAGCGACCCGCTTCCGTGCCAAAAGACCGCAGCAGAGACACTGCTGCTGGACTTTGGTCGTCTCCATAAAACAGAACGCCCAACCCGTGCGAGTGCATGAATTCGATCGTCGGATAAGCACTCGACAATTCCTCCCACAGCCGCCATACACCAAAACCTCGCTCGCGAACGTTGATGTCATGAAAGAGCACGATCGATCGCTGCGAAAGCTTGGGCTTCCACGATTCGAAGTCGTGCTTTACCGCGTCATATGTGTGAAGTCCGTCTATATGTAATAGATCGATACTTCCGTCCGAAAAATAGTTGATAGCATCGTCGAACGTCATGCGCAACAAGCGCGAAAAGCTTTCAAACGGAACGTTCCTCGACTGAACGGCCGCAAAAACCTCTTCGCCGTAGAGGCCTGCGTGTTCATCACCATGCCAGAGGTCCACCGCATAGCATTTGGTATCCAACCGTCCACGCTCGACCGCTTGGCAAAACGAGAAATAGGAATGCCCGTAGTGCGTACCAAGTTCCACTAGCATGCGTGGCTTGGTCGACTCAACGATCCATGCCCCAAACGGAATGTGACCTAGCCAGGCGCTCGGATGGGGAACAACATCAATATTTTCCAGCGCAGCGCTGAAATCAAGCTCAGACATAAATCTCTCAGTTCACTTCGTGCATATCGCACTTTCGGTCGCATCCGACTTGCGGCCTTGCAACGGCCACTTATTAACGCCGTAGGTGCTGCACTACGCAGCGAATATCTCAGCTTGATGCAGAGCCGCTCCCGCGGCATCCTTCAATGAGAGCATCGGCTCCATTGCGATATCGGGCCAACCAATTGCAAGGTCCTTGTCATTCCAAGCTATACACCGCTCATGCGCCGGCGCATAGTAGTCCGTCGTCTTGTAGAGGAAATCGGCGCTGTCGCTCAGCACCAGAAACCCATGCGCAAACCCCTCAGGCACCCACAACTGCCTGTGGTTGTCCTCGCTGAGCTCCACCCCCACCCATTTGCCAAAGGTCGGCGACGACTTGCGGATGTCTACCGCCACATCGAACACCGCGCCGCGCACCACGCGCACCAGCTTGCCCTGGGGCTGCTGGATCTGATAGTGCAGGCCGCGCAGCACGCCCTTGGCCGAGCGCGAATGGTTGTCCTGCACGAACTCGACGTGCCGGCCGACCGCCTCATCGAACGCCTTGCCGTTGAAGCTCTCATAGAAAAAGCCGCGCGCATCGCCGAAGACCTTCGGCTCGATGACCAGCACTTCAGGAATCGCGGTAGGTGTTGCCTTCACGAGCGCACCTCCTCCGCCAGCAAATGGTTCAGATATTTGCCGTAGCCGTTCTTTTGCAGCGGCACGGCAAGCTTTGCCAATTGCTCGCGATCGATGAATCCATTGCGCCACGCAATCTCTTCAGGACACGCAATCTTGAGCCCTTGCCGATGCTCCAGGGTCTGGATGAACTGCGCGGCCTCCAGCAGGCTCTCGTGCGTGCCGGTATCCAGCCAGGCATAGCCGCGCTGCATGATCTGCACGTTGAGCTGGTCCAGGTCGAGGTAGGCCTGGTTGACCGCCGTGATCTCCAGTTCGCCGCGCGCGCTGGGCTTCACGGCCTTGGCGATCTCGACCACCTGGTTGTCGTAGAAGTACAGGCCCGTCACGGCATAGCTGCTCTTGGGCTTGACCGGCTTCTCCTCGATGCTGCTGGCCTTGCCCTTGGCATCGAAGGCCACCACGCCGTAGCGCTCGGGGTCATGCACGTGGTAGGCGAAGACGGTGGCGCCGGAGGGCTTCGAATCGGCATCGGCCAAGAGGTGCGCGAAGTCATGGCCGTAGAAGATGTTGTCACCCAGCACCAGCGCGCTCGGCGAATTGCCTACGAATTTGTCGCCGATGATGAAGGCCTGCGCGAGGCCATCGGGGCTGGGCTGCACCGCGTACTGCAGGTTGATGCCCCACTGGCTGCCATCGCCCAGCAGCTGCTGGAAGCGCGGCGTGTCCTGCGGCGTGCTGATGATCAGGATGTCGCGCATGCCGCCGAGCATCAACGTGCTGAGCGGGTAGTAGATCATCGGCTTGTCGTACACCGGCAGCAGCTGCTTGCTGAGCGCGAGCGTGGCGGGGTGCAGCCGGGTGCCGGAGCCGCCGGCCAGGATGATGCCTTTGCGTTGCGTGGTCTTCGTGGTCATTGTGTTGTGTTCTCCGCTTCTTGCTTGCTTGCTTCGCTTGTCAAAGGGTCTCGCGCAGCATGCGGGCCACGCCCTGCTGCCAGTGCGGCAGCACCAGGCCGAAGGTGGTCTGCAGCTTGCGCGTGTCCAGGCGCGAGTTGGCGGGGCGCGTCGCGGGCGTGGGGAAGGCGCTGGTGGGCACGGGGTCGACGGCTTCGGGTCCGGCCTTGAGTTCGACGCCGGCCGCCTTGGCCTGCTCGATCACGAAGCGCGCATAACCGTGCCAGGTAGTCTCGCCGCCGGCCACCGCGTGATACAGGCCGGCCTTGGCCGGGTCCTGCAGCGTGGCGCGGATGGCATGCGCCGTGACGTCGGCCAGCAGCTCGGCGCCGGTGGGCGCGCCGAACTGGTCGTTGATGACGGTCAGGCGATCGCGCTCCTTGGCGATGCGCAGCATGGTCTTGGCAAAGTTGCCGCCGCGCGCGGCATAGACCCAGCTGGTGCGGAAGATCAGGTGCTTCGAGCAGTGCCTGGCCACCAGTTGCTCGCCTTCGAGCTTGGTGCGGCCGTACACGCTGAGGGGGCCGGTGGCGTCGTCTTCTTTCCAGGGCGTGCTGCCGCTGCCGTCGAAGACGTAGTCGGTGGAGTAGTGCACCATGAGCGCGCCGATCTGCTGCGCGGCCTCGGCCACCACGCCGGGCGAGGTGGCGTTGAGCTTGCGCGCGAACTCGGGCTCGCTCTCGGCCTTGTCGACGGCGGTGTGGGCCGCGGCATTGACGATGACGTCGGGGCGCACTTTCAGCACCGTTTCGGCCAGTTGCTCGGGGCGGCTGAAGTCGGCGTTGAAGTCTGTGCTGTCGAAGTCGAGCGCAACCAGCTCGCCCAGCGGCGCGAGGCTGCGTTGCAGCTCCCAGCCGACCTGGCCGCCCTTGCCCAGCAGCAGCAGCTTCATGCCGCAGCCTTGGCCGCGGGGGCGGCGTCGTATTGCTTCTCGACCCATTCGCGGTAAGCGCCGCTTTGCACGTTGCGCACCCATTCGCCATGGGCCAGGTACCACTCGACGGTCTTGCGGATGCCGCTGTCGAAGGTTTCGGCGGGCTTCCAGCCGAGTTCGCGCTCGAGCTTGCGCGCATCGATGGCGTAGCGGCGGTCGTGGCCGGGGCGGTCGGTGACGTAGCTGATCTGCTCTTTGTAAGGCTTGCCGTCGGCGCGCGGGCGCAGTTCGTCGAGCAGCGCGCAGACGGTGTTGACGATCTCGATGTTGGGCTTCTCGTTCCAGCCGCCGACGTTGTAGGTCTCGCCGAGCCGGCCGGCTTCGAGCACGCGGCGGATGGCGCTGCAGTGATCCTTCACGTAGAGCCAGTCGCGCACCTGCATGCCGTCGCCATACACGGGCAGCGGCTTGCCGGCCAGGGCGTTGACGATCATCAGCGGGATGAGCTTCTCGGGGAAGTGGAACGGCCCGTAGTTGTTGGAGCAGTTGGTGGTGACGACCGGCAGGCCGTAGGTGTGGTGCCAGGCGCGCACGAGGTGGTCGCTCGCGGCCTTGCTGGCCGAGTAGGGACTGTTGGGCTCGTACTTGTTTTCTTCGGTGAAGGCGGGGTCGGTCTTGGAGAGCGAGCCGTAGACCTCGTCGGTCGACACGTGCAGGAAGCGGAAGGCGGCTTTCTGCTCGGCCGGCAGCGCGCTCCAGTGGCCGCGCACGGACTCGAGCAGGCGGAAGGTGCCCAGCACGTTGGTCTGCACGAAGTCTTCGGGGCCGTGAATGGAGCGATCGACGTGCGATTCCGCGGCAAAGTTCACGATGGCGCGCGGTTTGTGCTCGGCCAGCAGGCGGTCGACCAGTGCGCTGTCGCCGATATCGCCCTGCACGAAAATGTGCCGCGGGTCGCCCTTGAGAGACGCGAGCGTCTCGAGGTTGCCGGCATAGGTCAGCTTGTCGAGGTTCACGACAGGCTCGTCGCTCTGCGCCAGCCAGTCGAGTACGAAGTTGGCGCCGATGAAGCCCGCGCCGCCGGTTACCAGGATCATGAGTCTCCCCGAAGTTTCGAATCAATGACAATTATCCCATTGGTCCGAATTGTCAAAATTCATGGTTGGCGGCTTTGCGGTCCCCGCCTACAATCGTTTCACTGCAGGAGAGAGGGTAGTACTTATTACTACTCCACCGAAGGCGCAAACTCCCATAAACGCTCAGGTCGGCCCACAGATTCCTTGAAGTTCTTTCAAAGAGTTGCGTGGCAGGTACTGCATCAACTGACAAGCCGTCTGGAGAGCCATCACCTCGCGTGATGCACCGAAGGAGCAAACCCGTTGCAGGGTGCAACAGGTGAATCTCTCAGGTACCAAGGACAGGGGGAGCGGCAACTTGGACGGCGTTCGTCCGGTTGCTTGCTATTGAATCAGTAGCACACCAAGTTCGCCGTTCAAGTGCCAATCTTCAAAGGTACTTGAAATGCGTGTGATCGTTCTTGGCGCCGGCCTGCTCGGCGTGACTTCTGCTTACTACCTCCAGCAACTCGGCCACGAGGTGACCGTGATCGACCGGCAGGCCACGCCGGCCGCCGAAACCAGCTTTGCCAACGGCGGGCAGATCTCCGTCAGCCATGCCGAACCCTGGGCCAACCCGAGCGCGCCGCTCAAGGTGCTGCAATGGCTCGGCAAGGAAGACGCCCCGCTGCTCTTTCGCATCCGCGCCGACATGCGCCAGTGGCTCTGGGGCCTGCAGTTCCTGCGCGAATGCACGCCGGCGCGCACCCGGCACAACATCGAGCAGATCGTGCGCCTGGGCACCTACAGCCGCGAGGTGCTGCAGCAGCTGCGCGCCGACGCCGGCCTCCAATACGACCAGCGCACGCAGGGCATCCTGCACTTCTACACGACGCAGAAGGAGTTCGACGGCGCCCTCCAGCCCGCCGAGCAGATGCGCGCATTGGGTTGCGAACGCCAGGTGATCTCAGCCGACGAAGCCGTGAAGATCGAGCCCGCCCTCGCCCACATCCGCCCGAAGCTGGCGGGTGCCACCTACACGGCGGAGGACGAGTCCGGCGACGCGAACCTTTTTGCACGCGAGCTGGCAAAGCGCGCGGCCGCAGCGGGCGTGAAGTTCCTCATGAGCCACACGGTGACCGCGCTGCGCGAGACCGGCGGCCGCATCGACCATGTCGAAGCCACCGACAGCGAAGGCCGCTTCCAGCGCATCCGCGGCGACGCCTTCGTGCTCGCGATGGGTTCGCTGAGCCCGATCGTTGCCGCGCCGCTGGGCATTCGGCTGCCGATCTATCCGGCCAAGGGCTACTCGGTGACGCTGCCGGTGAAGGACGCCTCCAGGGCGCACCAGGTCTCGCTGACCGACGACGAGTTCAAGCTCGTGTTCTCGCGCTACACCTCGGCTTCCGGCGACCGCCTGCGCATTGCCGGCACGGCCGAGCTCAACGGCTACGACCGCGACCTGAACCGCGTGCGCTGCGAGGCGATCGTGCGGCGCGTCGAGGAGCTCTTTCCGGGTGCCGGCGACACCACGCAGGCCCAGTTCTGGACCGGCCTGCGCCCCGCGACGCCAAGCAACGTGCCGCTGATCGGCAAGACGAAACTGCCGAACCTGTTCCTCAACACCGGCCACGGCACGCTCGGCTGGACGCATGCCTGCGGCTCGGGCAAGTCGATTGCGCACATCGTGAGCGGACTCGCGCCCGAGGTCGACTTTGCGTTCACCGGCATGCCTGCGCCGGCAGCGCGCGTACTGCAGCCGGCCTGAATGCTAGAGGGCGAGACTCAGTCCTTGCTGGTGAACACCGTCAGCACGCCGGTGTAGCCGTACAGGTGGTGGCGCGCGATCTCGCCTGCGGCGAAGAAGCCGACCAGCGGCACGTCGCCCAGCGCATGCCGCACGATCTGCAGCTCGGCGCCCGGCGCGCCGAAATGCGGCCCGCCGCGTCCCGAGCAGCTCACGTACACCGCGCCCGCGATGCGGCGCGCCGGATGCGGCGCGGCTTCGGCCTCCCCGGCCGCGACGGCGCGTGCGGTGGCCAGCGTCTGCTCCTCGGGCTCGAGTTCCTCCCGGATTTCCGCGCAGATGCGCATCAGGTCGGCGCGCGCGGCCTGCGCATTGCGGCGGCAGAAGGTCAGGCGCATGCCGGCCTCCGCCACGTCGGCAATCGCGATGCCGCGGCGCGTGGGGTCCAGGCCGATGATGTGGCGCACCAGCACGTCGGCGCCCAGGTCGCCGGTGCGGCGGATGCCGTCGCTGCCCGCATCGGCAAGGCCCACCAGGGTGGCGCGCACGGCGTCGATGGCTTCCTGCGGCCGCTCGAGCGTCACCTGCAGGTCGGCCAGCAGCACGTCGAGCGCGGGTTCGCCATCGAGCTTGAGCAGCAGGTTGCCGTCGGCTTCGGTGATCTCGCGCTCGCGCCCCGCGCCCGAGCGCAGCGGCTGGCAGCCCTGGGTGACTCGCGACACCAGCCGCACGCCCTCGCCGAACACCACGCCCGACAGGCCACCCGAGAACACGCCGCCCGCGGCGCCGTGCCCGCGGATGTTGCCGTTGCCGCCCACCGCGAACTGCAGCGCGCCGCCGCGGCCCGACGAGAGCCCGCCGAACAGGTAGCCGGTGTCGGTGCGGCCCGCCATCTCGCCGATGAGTTCGGTCAGGTCGGGCGTGGCGGGGTCCGCGTGCACCAGCGCCGTGTGGGCCTCGAAGCCGCTCATTTCCGAATTGCCCAGCGGCGCCACGCCGGAGAACACGCGGTACTGGTCGCTCGGCAGCGCGCAGAGCATCAGGCTGAGGCCGGGCTCGTCGAAATATTCGGCGTTGTTGGCCGAGACGCCGATGCCGACCGTGCCCGACCAGTCGGTGACCTCGGGCAGTTCGGCACTCAGGTGGTCGAGGATGTCCTGCGCGTCCGCCGCATAGTGGTCGGTGATGTAGAGCAGCCCGAGCGTGGGCGACGCCGCGTAGTCGGGCAGCGCCATCTGCGCGCGCAACTGGGCCAGCACGAGGCCGGCTGCCATGCGCCATTGCGGGTGGGTGGCATGGCCGGAAGGAAACAGCTTCATGATGCGTGCCAACCCGTTCTCTTCAAAATGTGTGTGTATGACGTCAGCGGCGGCCGGTCGTTCGCTTGCGCGCGGCGGCCGATGCCTTCTTGGCGGCGGCGGGCGCTGCCGCCTTCCTGGCCGCGGGTTTCGAAGCCGCGGGAGCATTAGCCGCCGGCTGGGCCATCGCCGGCACCTTGAGCTGGGCCGCATCCTGCAGCGCCGAACTCGCGATCTGCTGGAACTGCTCGGTCAGCGAGCCCCACCATTGCATCGGATCGATCACGCCGGCGGCGCCATTGCCGCCCGAAGCGGCAGCGGCCGAAGCCGGCTTGCTGCGCGCCTTCTTCGCCGGTGCCGGGGCTTCTTCTTCCTCGGGCTCGGCTTCCGGTTCGGCCGGCGCAGCGGCTGCTGCAGGTGCCGGAGCAGCGGCAGGCGCCACGGCGGCCGCCTGCTTGGTGAACGCGCTGGCGATATCTTCCATCCGCACGTTCATGCCGCGCAAGGTCGAAAGTGTCATCTTTTGCACTTCGAGCGCCTGGATGGTGGCCTTGAGCGCGTGGCCGTTCTGCTCGAGCCAATACTGCACCGTCTTGAGTTCCTGGATGCGCTTGTCGACCTCTTCCACGCTCAGCGTGGGGGCCACCCAGCTCGCGAGGCTCGGCAACCCGGGCACCGCACTGCCCGCCGCGCCGCCGGCGCCACCGCCGGCAAGGTTCTTCAGAAAATCGAATCCGGGGACGAATTGACTGAAGTCGAAGGGTTGGCTGGCGTTGCTCATGCAGAGGTCTCCGGTTGGGTTTTCTTGTGATGCCAGCTTACTCCAAGGCACCGCCGTTTTGGGCCCCGGCGCCGTCCCCTTTGTCCCCTCAGAGTTCCGCGCGCACCTTGCTGAACACCTTCCAGAACGCCGCGTCCTGCGAGGTCGCGAAATTGATCCGCATCATCGTGCTCGGCGGCCGCCGCGCATGGAACAGCGAGCCCGGCGCGAGCAGGTAGCCCTGGTCGAGCATGCGCTGGGTGAGCGCGTCGGTGTCGACGCCGGTGTCGACCCAGCCGAACAGGCCCGCCGGCTCCGACGCGAAGCTGCAGCCATGCGCCATGGCGAGCTTCACCGCGCGGCCGCGGGCGCCGTCGAGCCGGATGCGTATGCGCTCGGCATGCCGCCGCAGCTGCCCCTGGTCGATGCACCACGAAAGCGCCCGCTCGAACAGCGTGGGCGTGGTGAGCGTGGCCAGCAGCTTGGTCTCGAGCAGCCGCTCCTTCAGCTCCGGCGAAGCGGCCAGGAAGCCGATGCGCCAGTTGGGCGCGAGGATCTTGGCGAAGCCGCTGACGTAGATGGTGCGCTGCAGCCCGTCGAGCGCGCTGAGCCGCGTGGCGTGCTCGGGCGCGAGATGGCTGTAGGTGTCGTCCTCGACGATGTGGAAGTCGTGCTCGTTGGCCAGCTTGAGCACGCGGTGCGCGCTGCCGGGCGTGAGGCTGTAGCCGGTCGGGTTGTGCAGCACGCTCACGCTCACGAAGAGCTTGGGGCTGTGCAGCTGGCAGTACTGCGCCATCACCTCCAGGTCGGGCCCGTCGGCGCGGCGCGGCACCGGCAGGATGCGCATGCCCAGCGCCTCGAGCCGCGCGAATTCCAGCGCCCAGCCGGGCTCCTCGACCATCACCGGATCGCCCGCGCGCAGCAGGGTGCGGCTCACGATGTCCAGCGCGTGCGTGGCGCCCACGGTGGTCACGATCTGGTCGGGCGCGGCGGGCACGTTGATGCCCACCAGCTTGTTCGACAGGCTGCGGCGCAGCGCGGCGTCGCCCGAGGGTTCGCCGTACTGGAGCGACAGCTCCTGCAGCGCGGCTGTACTGGTCATGCGGCGCACGGCCGTCGGCATGAAGGCGGAGGCCATCCAGTCGGGCGGAAAGACGCCCATGCCCGGCTGCGGCTTGTCGCTGGGCCGGTGGAACATGCTGCGGATGAGCGAGCTCGCATCGGCCGGCACGCGCGAGGCCATCATCTGGACCACCATGGGCGCCGCGTTGGATGGGCGCCCCTCCTGCGCCGGCGCCGAGTCGCGCACGTAGAAGCCGCGCTGGCGGCGCGCCTCGACCAGGCCCTGTGCCAGCAACTGGTCGTAGGCCGCCACCACCGTGTAGGGGCTCACGCCCTGCTGGCGCGCGCATTCGCGCACCGAGGGCAGGCGTGCGCCGGGCGGCAGCAGCCGGGTGCGGATGCGTTCGGCCAGCCGGTCGGCCAATTGCCCCGTGAGCGACTGGGTGGAGGTTCGTGTCAGCATCTGGGGCTCGGCTTCTGTGTCGAAAGAAAGACCAATACAGTTTTCGAATATGTTCGACTAACTGTATCGGAACTGTAATGGTGTGAAAGTTTAGAGTGTATGCAATGAACTGGCAAGAATTCACCGCGCTGCTGGTGCTGGCCACGGCGATGAGTTTCTCGCCCGGTCCCAACACCACGCTTTCCACTGCCCTGGCGGCCAACGGCGGCCTGCCGCGCGCCATGCGCTTCGTGGTGGCCGTGCCGGTGGGCTGGACGCTGCTGCTGGTGCTGTGCGCGGCCGGCATCGGCGCGCTGGTGGTGGCGGTGCCTTCGCTGCGCCTGGCCATCAAGGCGCTGGGCGTGGGCTACCTCTTGTGGCTAGCCTACAAGCTGAGCGGCAGCGGCACGCTCGGCCGCGCCGACGGCGCCAGCCTCGACGTCGGCTTCGGCCAGGGCGTGATGCTGCAGTTCGTCAACATCAAGGCCTGGCTGCTCGCGCTCACGCTGGTGGCCGGCTGGATCGCGGGGCAGCCCGATGCGCTCGGGCGCTTCGCCATCGTCGCGCCGGTGATGCTGGTCTACGCCTTCATCAGCAACTTCACCTATGCATTGGCCGGCGCGCTGCTGCGCGAATGGCTCTCCAAGGGCAAGCGCCTGCTGTGGTTCAACCGCGCGATGGGGCTGGTGCTGGTGCTCACGGCCTGGTGGATGCTGGGCGTATGAGCAACAGGCTCAACATCAAGGATGAAACGCTGGGCATGTGGCTTGGCGTGATCGGCGTGGCGCTGTTCGCCATCACCTTGCCGATGACGCGGCTGGCCACCGGCACGCAGGGCGCGCCGCAGCTGTCGCCCTGGTTCGTGACGCTCGGGCGCGCCGCACTCGCGGGCATTCTCTCGACGGTCTTCCTGCTGGCCACGCGCTCGCCGCGGCCCGCGTCGCACCAGTGGAAGCCGCTTGGCATGGCGGTGCTCGGCAACGTGATCGGCTACCCGCTGCTGCTGGGCTACGCCTTGCGCGTGGTCACGGCCAGCCACGCGGCGGTGGTGACGGCGCTGCTGCCGCTCGTGACCGCGGCGGTCGCGGCCTGGGTGCTGCACCAGCGCGCGCGGCTCGGCTTCTGGCTCTGCGCCATTGCGGGCAGCCTGCTGGTGGTGCTGTTCTCGGTGCTGCGCGCAAGCCAGGGCGGCCACGGCTTCGGCTTCGAATGGGCCGACCTGCTGCTGGTCGGTGCGGTGGTCGCGGCGTCGTTCGGCTACATCTACGGCGCGCAGGTCACGCCCTCGCTCGGCGCGGAGCGCGTGATCTGCTGGGTCTGCGTGATGGCGCTGCCCGTGACACTGCCCGCCACGCTGGCCCTATGGCCCGCGGAGCCCATCGCCACCTCGGCCTGGCTGGGCTTCGTCTACGTGGGCGTGTTCTCGATGTGGATCGGCTTCTTCGCCTGGTACCGCGGCCTGGCCCTGGGCGGTGCGCTGCGCGTGAGCCAGACGCAGCTGCTGCAGCCCTTTCTCTCCATCCTTGCATCCATTCCGCTGCTGGGCGAACCGCTCGACGTGGTCACGCTGGGCTTTGCCATTGCCGTGGTCTGCACGGTGGTGCTCGGCAAGCGCCTTTCGCAGCCGCAGCCCGCTCCTGCCGTTCCGCCGCGCGCCGCGCATGCCGAACAATCCTGAATCCCACCCCACCCGACTGAAAGAAGACCCCATGAACTGGAAACTCGCCGCCCGCGCCGCCAAGATGAATCCGTCGGTGCTGCGTGAAATCCTCAAGGTCACCGAGCGCCCCGGCATCATCAGCCTGGCCGGCGGCCTGCCCTCGCCCAAGACCTTCCCGATCCAGGCCTTTGCCGACGCCTGCGCCGAGGTGCTGCACAACGACGGCCAGGCCGCGCTGCAGTACGCCGCGAGCGAAGGCTATGCGCCGCTGCGCCAGGCCGTGGCCGACATGCTGCCGTGGAACGTCGATCCCGCGCAGGTCCTCATCACCACCGGCTCGCAGCAGGGCCTGGACCTGGTGGCCAAGGTGCTCATCGATCCGGGCAGCAAGGTGCTGGTCGAGACGCCCACCTACCTGGGCGCGCTGCAGGCCTTCGGCCCGATGGAGCCGAATCCGGTGAGCGTGGCGAGCGACGACGAAGGCGTGATCGTCGAAGACCTGGTGGCCAAGGCCAAGGATGGGCGCTTCGTCTACCTGCTGCCCAATTTCCAGAACCCCACCGGCCGCACCATGACCGAGGCGCGCCGCGCGGCGGTGTCGGCCGCCGCGGCCGCCGCCGGCCTGCCGATCGTCGAGGACAACCCGTACGGCGAACTGTGGTTCGACGAAGCCCCGCCACTGCCGCTCACGGCGCGCAACCCCGAAGGCTGCATCTACCTGGGTTCGTTCTCGAAGGTGCTCGCACCGGGCCTGCGCCTGGGCTTCCTGGTGGCGCCGAAGGCCATCTTCCCGAAGCTGCTGCAGGCCAAGCAGGCAGTCGACCTGCACACGCCGATCTTCACGCAGCGCATGGTCTCGGCCGTGATGAAGGACAACTTCCTCGAGCGCCACGTGCCCACCATCCGCGCGCTCTACAAGCGCCAGCGCGACGCGATGATGGCCGCGCTCACGCGCGAGATGGCCGGGCTGGACGTGAAGTTCAACGCACCCAAGGGCGGCATGTTCCTGTGGGCGCGCCTGCCCGAGGGCATCGACACCGTCGCGCTCTTGCCCAAGGCGGTGGAGCGCAACGTGGCCTTCGTGCCGGGCGC
Organism: Variovorax sp. V116; assembly: GCF_041154435.1. Lineage (NCBI taxonomy): Bacteria > Pseudomonadati > Pseudomonadota > Betaproteobacteria > Burkholderiales > Comamonadaceae > Variovorax > Variovorax sp. V116. The sequence continues at coordinate 857,233 of NZ_AP028661.1, read as the reverse complement.
GCCCTTCTATGCGGACCAGGGCGATCCGCGCACGCTGCGGCTGTCGTTCGTGACGGCCAGCGTCGAGGAGATCGACACCGCGATCGCCGCGCTGGCCCTGACGCTGCGCGAAGAGCTGGCGCTGCTGGGCGAGCGCAGGCTCGCGCCCGAACCCGTCTGAGCCGCAACACGAGGCAGACCACGATGCACATCGCCATCCTGACTTTCGACGGCTTCAACGAACTCGACTCGCTGATCGCGCTCGGGGTGCTCAACCGCATCAAGAGGCCAGGCTGGCGCGTGACGCTGGCCGCGCCCAGCGCCACGGTCACCTCGATGAACGGCGTGACCGTGCATGCGAGCTCCACGCTCGAAGCGGCCGCCGAAGCCGAGGCGGTGCTCGTCGGCAGCGGCATCCGCACGCGCGAGATCGCGGCCGATCCGGCCATCATGGGCGCGCTGCGCCGGCTCGATGCGAAGCGGCAGCTGATCGGCGCGCAATGCTCGGGCACGCTGCTGCTCGCCAAGCTGGGCCTCCTGGGCGCGGTGCCTGCCTGCACCGACCTCACGACCAAGCCCTGGGTGCAGGAGGCCGGCGTCGAGGTGCTCAACCAGCCTTTCTTCGCCAAGGGCAACGTGGCAACCGCCGGCGGCTGCCTGTCGGCGCCCTACCTCGCGGCCTGGCTCATCGCACGCAGCGAGGGGATCGAGGCCGCGACGAGCGCGCTGCACTACGTGGCGCCGGTGGGCGAGAAGGAAGACTACGTGGCGCGCGCGCTGCGCAACATCGAGCCCTACCTCCCCTCGGTTCCGGCTGCCACGGCCGACGCCGCCTGAAGAAAGTGCCGCTGGACACACCATGATCAGCCTCGCCACGCTCGCGCTCTTCCTGCTGGCCGTTCTCGCGCTGTTCCTGTCGCCGGGGCCGAACATGGCCTTCGTGCTCTCGCACGGCGTGGCCCACGGCCCGCGCGGCGGCTTCGCGGCGGCGCTCGGCATCTCGTCGGCCGACCTGGTGCACACGCTCTTCGCCGCCACCGGCGTCACGGCGCTGGTCGCGGCCTGGCCGCCCTCGTTCGACCTGCTGCGCTACGCGGGTGCGCTGTACCTGCTGTGGCTCGCGGTGCAGGCCCTTCGCAGCAGCGGCGGCCTCCCCACGGGAGCGCGTGCGCAGCCTTCCGCCTTCGCGCGCATCGTGCGCATGGCCTTCCTGAACAACCTCGTCAATCCGAAGGCGCTGCTGTTCTTCATGGTGTTCCTGCCGCAGTTCGTCGACCCGGCGCGCGGCAGCGTGCCCTTGCAACTGGTGCAGCTCGGCGTCATGCTGTCGGCAGCCGCGCTCGCGTTCAACACGCTGCTCGGCGCCTGCAGCGGGCAGCTCGGCCGCTGGCTGCAGCGCCGTCCGGGGGCTGAAAAGTTCCAGCGCGGCCTGCTGGCCCTGGTGATGGTCGGCCTGGCGATCCGCCTGCTGCTGCTCGACCGTCCCGGCGTGCCATCCGCCCTGTCCGCCACACCTGTCCAAGGAAGCTGAACACCATGCTCAATATCTGGGGCCGCATCAGTTCGATCAACGTGCGCAAGGTTGTCTGGTGCGCGCAGGAACTCGGGCTCGACTTTCAACGCACCGAGGCCGGCGGCCGGTTCGGCGTGGTGCAGACGCCCGAGTACCTGGCGCTCAACCCGAACGCGATGGTGCCCACCATCGACGACGGCGAAGGCAGCGATCGCGTCACGCTCTGGGAATCGAACGTGATCGTGCGCTATCTCTGCGCCAGGCATTCGCACGGCAAGTTCTATCCGAGCGAGCTGCCCGCGCGCTTCGATGCCGAACGCTGGATGGACTGGCAGCAGACCACGCTCAACCGCGCGAGCCGCGACGCCTTCGTGCAATGGGTGCGCACGCTGCCGGCCGAGCGCGACCCGGCGCTGATCGCGGCCTCGGTGCATGCGAGCGAGGCGCTGTTCGCGATGCTCGACGCGCATCTTTCGCGGCAGCCCTTCATGGCCGGCGACCGCTTCACCATGGCCGACATCCCCATCGGCTGCGAGGCGCACCGCTGGTTCGGCCTGCCGCCGGCCGAATACCAACGCCCCAGCTGGCCGAACCTCGAACGCTGGTACGGCGAACTGATCTCCCGGCCGGGCACGCGCGGCGTGCTCGACCTCCCGCTCGAATGAAAAGCATGAAACCCCGCCCGTTCAAACAAGTCGACGTCTTCACCGCCACGTCCTACCTCGGCAATCCGCTTGCCGTGGTGCTCGACGGCAGCGGCCTGGGCGACGCCGAGATGCAGCGCTTCGCGCAGTGGACCAATCTTTCGGAAACCACCTTCCTGCTGCCGCCGACGCAGCCCACGGCCGACTACCGCGTGCGCATCTTCACGCCCGGCGGCGAGCTGCCCTTTGCGGGCCATCCCACCATCGGCAGCTGCCATGCCTGGCTGCAGGCCGGCGGCAAGCCGAAGGCGGCGGGCCGGATCGTGCAGCAGTGCGCGGCCGGCCTGGTGCCGCTGCGCCATGAAGGCGAGCGCCTGGCTTTCTCGGCCCCGCCGCTCAAGCGCAGCGCGCCGAGCCCCACGCTGCTGGCCAAGGTGGCGGGTGCGCTGGGCCTGAAGGCGCAGCAGGTGGTTGCGGCGCAGGTGCTCGACAACGGGCCGGTGTGGTTCGGCCTGCTGCTCAGCGACGCGGACATCGTGCTCCGGCTCGTGCCCGACCACCGCATGCTCAAGGAGCTGGGTGTGAAGGCCGGCGTGGCGGGTGTGCCGGCCGAGCAGGGCGCGTCGATGCTGATCGGCCGCTCCAACCGCGAGGCGCGCGCCTTCGGCGGCAAGTCCGCTGCCATCGAAGAAGGCGAAGGCCCGAAGATCGACCTCGAGGTGCGCGCCTTTGCCGCGCCCATTGGCGTGGAGGAAGACCCGGTCACCGGCAGCCTCAACGCCAGCCTGGCCGAATGGCTGATCGCCGACGGCCACATGCCCGCGCGCTACGTGGCCGCGCAGGGCCAGTGCCTCGGCCGTTCCGGGCGCGTGTACATCGAGCGCGACGCCGACGGCAAGGTGTGGGTCGGCGGCGATGCCGTGACTTGCGTCGACGGCCAGGTCACGCTGTAGGGCAAAACACCATGCACGCGCAGCTCGACCACCTGGTGATCGCCGCCGCCTCGCTGGCCGAGGGCGTGGCGTGGTGCGAGGCCACGCTGGGGGTCACGCCCGGCCCTGGCGGCTCGCATCCGCTGATGGGCACGCACAACCGGCTGCTGAACATCGCGGCCGAGGCGTTCCCGCAGGCCTACCTGGAAATCATCGCGATCGAGCCCGGCAAGCGGCCATCGCGCCCCGGCACGCGCCGCTGGTTCGACCTCGACGACCCGGTGCTGCAGGCCGGGCTCGTGCGGCGCGGACCGCGGCTGGTGCACTTCGTCGCGCGCGTGCCCGACGCGCACGCCGCGCTGCAGGCGCTGGCGCGCGAGGAGCACGCCCACATCGACCGCGGCCAGTTGCTCGAAGCCTCGCGCGACACGCCCGCCGGCCGGCTCGAATGGCAGATCACGGTGCGCAACGACGGCCAGCGCCTGTTCTACGGCGCGCTGCCCACGCTGATCCAGTGGGGCCCCGTGCATCCCACCGACGCCATGCCGGCTTCGGGCCTTGCGATGCGCTCGCTGCGGGCCACGCATCCGCGCGCGGCCGACCTCTCTGCGGCGCTGTCGGCCATCGGCATGGCCGGCATGGCGGTGCAGGCCGGCGCGCCCAACCTGGTGGCCGTGCTCGACACGCCCCGCGGCCCCGTCACGCTTCAATCCGAAGGACTCTGACATGCTGAGCTTGACCGAAATCGCCTGGTTCGCACTCGCCTCGATGCTGCTGGCGCTCACGCCGGGGCCGAACATGATCTATTGCGTGTCGCGCACGCTCATCCAGGGCCGGCGCGCCGGGCTGGTCTCGCTCGGCGGCGTGATGATGGCCTTTCTTGCCCACCTGTTCGCGGCCGCGCTCGGCCTCACCGCGTTGCTGCTGGCGGTGCCGGTCGCGTTCGACGCCATCCGGCTGGCCGGCGCGGCCTACCTGCTGTGGCTCGCATGGCAGGCGGTCAAGCCCGGCGGCAATGCGCCCTTCGAGGCGCGCGCGCTGCCGGCCGATCCGCCGGGCAAGCTGTTTCGCATGGGCTTTCTCACCAACCTGCTGAACCCGAAGGTCGCGATGTTCTACCTCTCGTTCTTTCCGCAGTTCATCCATCCCGAGCGCGGCTCGGTGCTGCTGCAGAGCATGCAGCTGGGCATGGCGCAGATGGCGAGCAGCGCCGCGGTCAACACCGCGGTGATCCTCGGCGCCGCGAGCATCACGGCTGTGCTGTCGCAAAGCGCCGGCTGGCTGCGCGCGCAGCGCTACATCATGGGCAGCGTGCTGGCGGCGCTGGCGGTGCGCGTCGCGCTGACGGAACGCAAGTAAAAGAGAAGGAGCACGCGTGAGATTCACCCGCGAAGAAATCGAATCCGCGCAACGCACCGTCGGCGCGGCCATGCCGCCCACGCCGCAATATGCGTGGCCGCTGCTCGCGCAGCGCCTGGGCTGCACGGTGTGGGCCAAGCACGAGAACCACACGCCGGCGGGCGCCTTCAAGATCCGCGGCGGGCTGACCTACTTCGAAACGCTGGCACGCGAGCAACCCGGCGTGCGCCATGCGATCAGTGCCACGCGCGGCAACCATGGCCAGTCGGTGGGCTTCGCGGCGCGGCGCCACGGGCTCGCGGCCACCATCGTGGTGCCACATGGCAACTCGCTCGAAAAGAACGCCGCGATGCGCGCCCTGGGTGTGCAGCTGGTCGAGCATGGCGACGACTTCCAGGCGGCCGCGGAGCATGCGGCCCTGCTCGCCGAGCGCGGCGGCATGCACCGCGTGCCATCGTTCCACCGCGAGCTGGTGCGCGGTGTGTCGACGGCGTATGTCGAATTCTTCAGCGCACTCAAAGATGCGCCGCCCGATGTGCTGTTCGTGCCGATCGGGCTGGGCTCCGGCTTCGCAGCCGCGGCCGCCGCGCGGGCTCACTGCGGCGTGTCGACCCGGCTCATCGGCGTGGTGTCGGCGCATGCCACGGCGTACCGCGATTCGTTCCGCGCAGGCCGGCCTGTCGAGTCGCCGGCCGGCACGCGGCTGGCCGACGGCATGGCCTGCCGCACGCCGGTGCCCGAATCGCTCGAGGTGATCCTGCGCGAAGCCGACGACGTGATCACCGTCACCGACGACGAGGTGGCCGAGGCCATGCGCATTCTCTTCAGCGACACGCACAACGTGGCGGAAGGTGCTGGCGCCGCGGCGCTGGCGGGCGCGCTCCAGCAGCAGGATCGCTGGCGCGGGAAGACGGTGGGTATCTGCGTGAGCGGCGGCAATGTCGATTCGGGCATGTTCGCGGGGGTGCTGGGGGGCGCTGGCGCATTGGCGTGACCAAGCGCGCTTTGTTCAGGGCGCGTGCACAGGCCACCGGGTACTCCCCTCCGCGAATGTCCCCCGCCTTCGGCTCCTCCTTGATTTCGCTGCGGGGAGCACCCGATGCCCTGTGCACCAGGGCACGCTGTCGGTTCGCAGCTGATCAACCACCGCGCTGAACAACGATCACGCTGATGGGGTGCCTTGCGCAGCGAAATCAAGGAGGAGGCCGCAGGCCGGAGGACATTCGCGGAGCAAGGTACCCCGTCGGCGGGAGCGCGCCCTGAACAACGGCGCCAAGAACAACAGCAACAACAAGCTAAAGCAGCGGCCCCGTACGAGCCGTGTCCAGCGGCAGCCGAGACACCTCCGCCAGCAACAGCGCGAGCTGCTGCGCAGCCGCATCGACAACAGCCTGCCCGCGCGGCGCCGTTGCGGCGGCGGCGTTGCCGGCTGCGCCCTGTGCGTTGTAGTCCTCCATGGCCCAGCCGAGCTTGGCGCTCTTGCCGTTGCCGAGAATCGCGTAGTCGGCCGCGCGCTGCTCGGAGGTGGAGCGGAAATTCTTCGCCTCGGCCATGCGCACCTGCTGCGGCGCCAGCGCCAGCATCATCGAGGTCTCGATCTCCCCCGCATGCACGCCGAAGCGGTGCTCGACGGCACCGAACTGCGCGCCCGCATCGCCCAGCGGCAGGTTGAACCAGCTCACGCTGTAGACGATGAGGCCGTGCGCCGCGCGCAGTTCGCGCGCCACGATGTCCATCGCGCCCACGTGGCCGCCATGCGCGTTGAACAGCACCAGCTTCTTCACGCCGGCATGCGCCACGCCGGCACCGATCTCCTTCCACATGCGGATCAGGGTCTCGGCCGACAGCGTGAGCGTGCCCGCAAAACGCGCGTGCTCGGGGCTCAGGCCGATCTGCTGCGTCGGCAAAAACAGCACCGGCAGCCCGGCCGGCAGCAGCGGCAGCGAGGCGGCCACGATGCCGTCGGCCAGCACCGTGTCCACGCCCAGCGGCAGATGGGGCCCGTGCTGTTCGGTGGCACCGAGGGGCAGCACCGCGACCGTGGCTGCCACATCGAGCGCCGCAAAGTCGCGCGTCGTCAGTTGAGACCAGTAGCGGGGCAGGGATACCGGGGATGCGTTCATCCGCCGATCTTAGAGCGGTGCTTCAATCCACGCGACCCGCGCCTCGCGCGCTTCGACGAACACACAAGGACACCCGATGGATCTCCAGCTCCAGGACCAGCACGTTCTCATCACCGGCGGCAGCAAGGGCATCGGCCTGGCCTGCGCGCTCGGCTTCCTGCAGGAGGGCGCGCGCGTGAGCCTCGTGTCGCGCGATTTGCAGAACCTGGAGCGGGGCCGCAAGGCGCTGGCCGAGGCGTTTGCGCAGGCCGAGGGCCGGGTCTCGGTGCATGCAGCCGACCTCAAGGACCCGGCCAGCGCCGTGGCCGCGCTCGATGCGGCCGAGCTGGCCTTCGGACCGGTCGACGTGCTGGTCAATTCGGCCGGCGCCGCGCGCCGCACGCCGCCCGACGAGCTGGATGCCACTGCCTGGCACGACGCGATGGACGCCAAGTACTTCACCTACATCCACATGATCGATCCGGTGGTCAAGCGCATGGGCCGGCGCGGCCGCGGCGCGATCGTCAACGTGATCGGACAGGGCGGCAAGGTCGCGAGCCCGGTGCACATGGCCGGCGGCGCGGCCAACGCGGCGCTGATGCTGGTGAGCGCCGGCATGGCCGCGGCCTATGCGGGCAAGGGCGTGCGCGTGAATGCGGTGAACCCCGGCCTCACGCTGACCGAGCGGCTGCAGGAAGGCATGAAGGCGGACGCGAAGCTGCAGGGCATCGGCAGCGACGAGGCGCTGCAGCGCGCCACGGCCCGGCTGCCGCTCGGGCGCATCGCCACGCCGCAGGAGATTGCCAACACGGTCGTGTTCCTGGCTTCGCCGAAGGCGAGCTACGTGACGGGCGCGATCGTCGCGATGGACGGCGCCGTGACGCCGATGATCTAGGGCCTACCCAGCCGTCAGCGCCTCGAACTTCAGCGCCAGGAAATCGACCAGTGCCCGCACGCGCGCGGGCACGAAGCGTCCGCTGGGCAAGAGGGCGTGCAGCGGATAAGGCTCGGTGTCCCACTCGGGCAGCAGGTGTACCAGCCGGCCGCTCTCGATGTCGGTGCGCACGTCGAGCGCCGACTTCAGCGTGATGCCGCGCCCCGCGACGGCCCACTCGCGCGCGAGCGATGCGTCGTCCACGCTGCGGTCGCCCTTCACGCGCACTTCGGTCCACTGGCCGTTCTGCGCGAAGCGCCAGGTGCGGTGGCGGCGCCCGCCGCGGTCGAAGGTGAGGCAGTTGTGGTGCACCAGGTCCTGCGGCGTCTTCGGCGCGGCGTGGCGGCGCAGGTAGGCGGGCGATGCGGTGAGCAGCGGATTGGTCAGCGCGAACGGCCGCGCCACCAGCCGTGAATCGGCCAGCGCGCCGTAGCGCAGCGCCACGTCGACCTCGTCGCGCGTCACGTCGAGCAGCCGGTCGCCGACCGACAGCGACAGCTGCACGCCCGGGTGCCGTTCAAGGAATTCGTCGAACCAGGGCAGCAGCGTGCTGCGCGTGAGGTCCGACGGGGCGGCCACGCGCAAGGTGCCGACCAGCTCGCCACGCTCGGCCGTGACCAGCGACTCGCCTTCGTCGAGCAGCTCGAAGGCGCGCACCGCGTAGTCGAGCAGCGTCTGGCCCTGCGAAGTCAGGCGCATGGCACGGGTCGAGCGCTCGAACAGGCGGGCGCCGAGCTGCGTTTCCAGCCGCTTGAGCGTGGCGCTGGCCGCCGCCGGCGTCATGCCCAGCGCATGGGCGGCCGCCGTGAGCGTGCCGCCGCGGGCGGTCTGCACCAGCACCTGCAGGTCCGAGAGATTTTCAATTTTCATTTGAAAGTGTTGCTCATTGAGGCAGTCTTATCAATTTCTGGTTGCCATCCTACAGTCGAGCCATCGTTCAAGAAAGAAAGAAGGTCATCCACCATGAAAGCCATCGGCTACCACCAGCCCCTGCCCATCGACAACCCCGAGTCGCTGCAGGACATCGAACTGCCCGCCCCCGTGGCCGGCCCGCGCGACCTGCTGGTGCGCGTGAAGGCCATTTCGGTCAACCCTGTCGACACCAAGGTGCGCAAGAACATGGCGCCCGAAGCCGGCCAGCCCAAGGTGCTGGGCTGGGATGCCGCGGGCACGGTCGAGGCCATCGGCGCCGGGGTGAAGAATTTCAAGGTCGGCGACCGCGTCTACTACGCCGGCTCGATCGTGCGGCCCGGCGCCAACGCCGAACTGCATGCGGTGGACGAGCGCATCGCGGCGCTCGCGCCCACGAGCCTCGACGATGCGCAGGCCGCGGCGCTGCCGCTGACCACCATCACCGCCTACGAGCTGCTGTTCGACCGCCTCAAGGTGCCGAAGAACGGCGGCGCGGGCCAGACACTGCTGGTCACCGGCGGCGCCGGCGGCGTGGGGTCGATCCTCATCCAGCTTGCGCGCCAGCTCACGCAACTGCGCGTGGTGGCCACGGCCTCGCGCGCCGAGACGCGGGCCTGGTGCCTCGCGCTCGGTGCCCACGCGGTCATCGACCATTCGAAGCCCCTCGCGGCCGAGCTCAAGGCCGCGGGCATCGGCGAGGTCGCCATGGTCGCGAGCCTCACGCAGACCGGCCAGCACTATGCGCAGATCATCGAAAGCCTGAAGCCCCAGGGCCAGCTCGCGGTGATCGACGACCTGCCGTCGCTCGACGCGATGCCGCTCAAGACCAAGAGCATCTCGCTGCACTGGGAAATGATGTTCGCGCGCTCGCGCTTCGAAACGCCGGACATCGCCGAGCAGGGCGCGCTGCTGGCCGAGGTGGCCGCGCTGGTCGACGCGGGCCGCATCCGCACCACCGCCAATGCGAGCTTCGGCGCCATCAACGCCGCCAACCTCCGGAAGGCGCATGCGCTGATCGAGAGCGGCAAGGCCCAGGGCAAGGTGGTGCTCGCAGGGTTCTGAGCACAATCGGCCGCATGGCCGAAGACAGCATCCAGCCGCCGATCGAATTCGAAACCCCGCGCCTTCGGCTGCGCCAGTGGCGGGAGCGCGATCTCGCGCCCTTTGCCGCGCTTGCGGCCGATCCGCTGGTGATGGAGTTCCTGCTGCCCCTGCCCGCGCGGGCCGCGAGCGATGCACTCGCCGCGCGCATCAGGGCCCGCATCGCCGAGCAGGGCTGGGGCCTGTGGGCCGTGGAGCACAAGGCATCGGGCGAGTTCGCGGGCTTCACGGGCCTCAACGTGCCGCTGGCCGCGCTGCCCTTTTCGCCCTGCGTCGAGATCGGCTGGCGCTTCGCCCGAAAGTGGTGGGGCCAGGGGCTCGCGACCGAGCAAGGCCGCGCGCCACTACTTCGCCTGCGCCGACACGCGCCAGACCACGTTGCCCACGTCGTCGGCCACCAGCAGCGCGCCGCTCTTGTCGAGCGCCACGCCCACGGGGCGGCCATGCGCCTTCTCGTCGGCCGAGAGGAAGCCGGTCAGCACGTCGACCGGCGGCCCGCTCGGCTTGCCGCCGGAGAACGGCACGAACACCACCTTGTAGCCCGACTTGGGCTTGCGGTTCCAGGAGCCGTGCTCGCCGATGAAGGCGCCGCTTGCAAACTGCGGCGGCATGCCGCGGCCGTCCGAGAAGACCAGGCCCAGCGCCGCGACGTGGGCGCCGAGCGCGTAGTCGGGCGCGATGGCCTTGGCCACCATCTCGGGGTTCTGCGGCGTGACGCGCGCATCCACCTTGCTGCCGTAGTAGCTCCAGGGCCACCCGTAGAAGGCGCCGTCCTTCACCGAGCTCAGGTAGTCGGGCACCAGGTCGCTGCCGATCTCGTCGCGCTCGTTGACCACGGTCCACAGCGCCTTGGTCTCGGGGTGCCAGGCCATGCCGTTGGGGTTGCGCAGGCCGCTTGCGAACAGGCGCTTTTCGCCGCTCTTCACGTCCACTTCCCAGATGGCGGCGCGGCCTTCTTCGGCGGCCAGCCCGTTCTCGCCGATGTTGCTGTTGGAGCCGACCGTGACGTAGAGCTTGGTGCCTTCGGCGTTGGCGATCACGTTCTTGGTCCAGTGGTGGTTGATGCCCGCGGGCAGCGGCGTGACCGCCGTGGGCGTTGCGCTCGCCGAGGTCTGGCCCTCGGTGTAGGGCACCTTGACGAGCGCGTCCGCGTTGGCGATGAACAGCTCGTTGCCCACCAGCGCCATGCCGAAGGGCGAACTCAGGTTCGACAGGAACACCTGGCGCACCTCGGCCGCGCCGTCTCCGTCGGCATCGCGCAGCAGCGTGATCCGGTTGGCGCTGGGCACGTTGGCCCCGGCGCGGCCCATGACCTTGCCCATGACCCAGTTGCGGACCTTGGCCATCGGGCCGCTGCCGCCGTCGCTGCTGCCTTCGGGCTTGGGCGGCTTGTTGCTTTCGGCCACCAGCACGTCGCCGTTGGGCAGCGTGTAGACCCAGCGCGGATGGTCCAGCCCGCGCGCCAGTGCGCTCACGCGCAGGCCCTGGGCGGGCTTGGGGGCGGCGGTGTCGGTCCAGCCGACCGCCTCGGCCACGTTGACGGTGGGAATCAGCGTCTTGTTGGGTTCGGCCAGTTGCGGGCGCGGCCCGGTGGTGGCCTCGGGCGCCACCTTGGCGGTTTCGCCGCAGCCGGCCAGCGCCAGCGCTGCAGCCACGGCGGCCGTCCAGGCCAGCGGGGAAATGGCGATGCTCGGTACCTTCATTCGCGCTCCTTGGTTGCTGCGGCGCGGAGGCCGCCCTTTTCCTTCTTCAGCGTCGTTCCTTCGGCAAATCATGAGGACGGCGCCGGCATGGGCTGTCGGCCATGGGCGCTTTTTGGCGTGGGCGCACCCCATTCGCGCATCGCCGCTACCATCGGCCGCATGACCGACGACCTGTTCCGCGCCGACGCCTACCTGCGCGCCTGCGAAGCCCGCATCCTGCGCATCGACGACACCGGCATCGTGCTGGACCGCACGGTGTTCTATCCGCTGGGCGGCGGGCAGGCCGGCGACACCGGTGTACTGGCCTTGGCCGACGGGCGCGAACTGGCCATTGCCGACACGCGCAAGGCAAAGAACGAGGAAGGCCAGCCCACGCAGGAAGTCGTCCACGTGCCGGCGCCCGGCCAGGCCGAACTGCTCGCCGCGCTCGAGCCCGGCGCCGCCGTGACCGCCCGCCTCGACTGGGAGCGCCGCCACCGGCTGATGCGCTTCCACACCGCGAGTCACCTGCTCTGCCACCTGGTGCCGGTACCGGTGAACGGCTGCTCGATCACGCCCGACTACGCGCGCATCGACTTCCACATGACCGATCCGCTCGACAAGGAAGCGCTGACGGCCGGCCTTGCGCGGCTGGTGGAAGCCGCGCATCCGCTGACCGTGGGCGCCATCACCGACGAGGAGCTCGACGCCAACCCGGCGCTGGTCAAGAGCATGAGCGTGCAGCCGCCGCGCGGCACGGGCACGGTGCGCACCATCCGCATCGGCGGCGAGGGCGAGGCGCAGATCGACTTCCAGCCCTGCGGCGGCACGCATGTTGCAAACACCGCCGAGATCGGCGCCGTGATGGTCACCAAGATCGAGAAAAAGAGCGCCAACAGCCGCCGCGTGGTGCTGGGCTGGGCCGCCTGAGCCGCCGCAACCCTCGGAACTTCGCACCACTCCCCTGCTCCGACTGACGGCATGATCTTTTCCCGCTTTCACATCGCTACGTTTCTGGTAGCAGCCGCCGCAGCCTGCATGCCGGCTGCGGCCCAATTGGCATCCAGGCCGGGCGCGGTGGTCACCACCCCTCACGTGCGCGCCGAACTGGTGGCGCATGCGCCCGAAGGCGTTGCGCCGGGCGCACCGGTCTGGGTCGGCCTGCAGATCACCCACCAGCCCGAGTGGCACACCTACTGGAAGAACGCCGGCGATTCGGGCCTGCCCACCGAGCTGAACTGGACGCTGCCGAGCGGCGTGGCGGCCGGCGAGATCGCCTGGCCGGTGCCGCGCAAGATCCCGGTCGGCAACCTCGCCAACTACGGCTACGAAGGCACGGTGCTGCTGCCGGTGCCGCTCGAGGTGTCGAGCAACTTCAAGCCGCCGCTGGCGCTGGGCGCCGGCGCCTCGGCGCTCGACGTGCGGCTCAAGGCCAGCTGGCTGGTGTGCCGCAAGGAATGCATTCCCGAGGAAGGCGAATTCACCCTGGCCCTGCCGCTGCAGGGCTCGACCGCGCTGCACAAGGCCGAGTTCGATGCGGCGCAGGCCGCGCAGCCGCAGCCGCTGGGCAAGCCGGGCGCGGTCGAGGTCAGCGGCAACAACCTGCAGGTGCGCCTCGAAGGCCTGCCCGCCTCGGCCCGCGGCAAGACCCTGGGCTTCTTCCCCGAAACGCCCGAGCTGATCCGCACCGCCGCCGAATCGGGCAAGGACTGGACCCAGAGCTGGCAAGGCGGCACCTGGACCGCGACGCTGCCGCTGGCCGACCAGCGCAGCGCGAGTCCGACGACCCTGCCGCTGGTGGTGGCGCTGGCCGAGGCCGACCGGCAGCCGGGCCAGCCCGTCGCCTGGCGCACCGAGGCGCCCGTCAGCGGCAACTGGCCGGCCGCGGCGCCGCGCGCGGAGGTCTCGCCCGCGCTGCAGGCGGCCCTGGCTGCCAATGCGGCCGCCGCTCCGTCATCGCCTTCTTCGGAGCTGCCGCCGCAACCCACGGTCACGCTGATGGCCGCGCTGCTCGGCGCGCTGCTCGGCGGACTGCTGCTGAACCTCATGCCCTGCGTCTTCCCGATCCTGGCGATCAAGGTGCTGGGCTTCGCGCGGCAGGCCGGCAACCACAGCGCGCACCGCACCGCGGGCCTGGCCTACACCGCCGGCGTGATGCTCTCGGTGCTTGCGCTGGGCGGCGCCATGCTGGCGCTGCGCGCGGCCGGCGCCCAGCTCGGCTGGGGCTTCCAGCTGCAATCGCCGGCCGTGGTGGCGGCGCTGGCGGCGCTGTTCACGCTGATCGGACTCAACCTCGCGGGCCTGTTCGAATTCGGCCGCGCCGCGCCCCTGTCGCTGTGCTCGGCGCAGGCCCGCCATCCGATTGCCAACGACTTTCTTTCGGGCGTGCTGGCGGTGGTGATCGCTTCGCCCTGCACCGCGCCGTTCATGGGCGTTTCGCTCGGCTTTGCCATCGGGCTTCCCGCCACCCAGGCGCTGCTGCTGTTCGCCGCGCTGGGCCTGGGCCTGGCGCTGCCGTACCTGGTGGCGGGCTTCATTCCAGCCGTGGCGCTGCTGCTGCCCAAGCCCGGCCCCTGGATGAACACGCTGCGCCGGCTGCTGGCGTTCCCGATGTTCGCCACCGTGGCCTGGCTGGTCTGGGTGCTGGGCCAGCAAAGCGGCATCGATGGCGCAGGCACCCTGCTCGCGCTGCTGGTGTGCATGGCCGCCATCGTCTGGGCGCTGACGCTGCGCGGCCGCACGCGGCTGGTGATTGCCACGCTGATGGTCGCATTCACCGCGGTGCTGGCCGCCGCCATCGGGCGCAACGTGCTGCAGACGGTGGAGCCGGCCAGGATGGCGGCCACCGCGGGGCAGCGCTGGCAGCCCTGGTCGGCCGAGCGCGTGGCCGAGCTCACGGGCGCCGGGCAGCCGGTGTTCATCGACTTCACGGCCGCCTGGTGCGTGACCTGCCAGTACAACAAGAAGGCCACCCTGGCGGATGCCGAGGTGCTGGCCGATTTCGACCGCAGGAAGGTCGCGATGCTGCGCGCCGACTGGACGCGCCGCGACCCGGCCATCACCGCCGCGCTGACCGCGCTCGGCCGCAGCGGCGTGCCGCTGTACGTGCTGCAGGCCCCCGGCAAGGCGCCGGTCGTGCTGACCGAGATCCTGGGCAAGGACGAGGTGCGCGCCGCGCTTGCCGCGCTTTGACCCCCGGCGTGACATGGGTTGTCACATGCACATGAGCAAAGCGCCCTAAGCTGTCGCCGTTGTTCGTTTTTCTTTTGGAGTTCAAGCTGGCCATGTCACTTTCGCCATCGTCCGACTCGCGTTCCATTCGTGCCGCGCGCCATGCCCGCGCGGCCCTCAGCCGCGCCTCGCGCCGCGCCGTGGTGGCGGCCGCCGTGGCGCTGGGCGCCACCTTCCTGATGGGCAACAATGCCTTCGCCGCGCCCGCCGTGGGCCAGCAGGCGCCCGACTTCGTTGCGGTGGACACCGGCGGCGCCAAGCACAAGCTGTCCGACTTTGCCGGCAAGTTCGTGGTGCTCGAGTGGACCAACCCGGGCTGCCCCTTCGTGCGCAAGCACTACAACAGCGGCAACATGCCCGCCACGCAGAAGGCCGCCACGGCCCAGGGCGTGGTCTGGCTGTCGGTCAATTCCACCGAGCGCGCGGCCAGCGACTACCTGCAGCCCGCCGCGCTCGACGCCTGGATGAAGTCGCAGAAGGCCGTGCCCACCGCGGTGCTGATGGACGAGGACGGCGTGATCGGCCAGGCCTACGGCGCGCGCACCACGCCGCACATCTTCATCATCGATCCCAAGGGCATGCTGGTGTATGCCGGCGGCATCGACAGCATCGCCTCGGCGCGGCCCGACGACATCAAGAGCGCGACCAACTACGTGAGCCAGGCGCTCGGCGAAGCCTTCGGCGGCAAGCCGATCTCGACCGCCTCCACGCGGCCCTACGGCTGCTCGGTGAAGTACAAGAGCTGACGAAGCCCCACGGGCAGTGACAGGTACCTGACTCGCGCGGTCAGGCGGTGGTCGGGAACCCCGGCCTACCCTCGGACGAACGACATCGCCCAAGGGGACAACCAGATGAATCCTGCGCAATCCGCCGCGCAACCATCGGCTGCGGCCGCCGCCCGCACCGCGCCAGGCACCGCTTCTTCCAGCGCTTCCTCCTCCTCGAAATTCGCCACCGTGCTGCGCGTGACGGGCGGCAATTTCATGGAGATGTTCGACTTCTTCCTGTTCGGCTTCTACGCCACGCAGATCTCGAAGGCCTTCTTCCCGGCGGGCAACGAATTCGCCTCGCTGATGCTGACCTTCATGACCTTCGGCGCGGGCTTCCTGATGCGGCCGCTGGGCGCGATCTTCCTGGGCGCGTACGTCGACCGCGTGGGCCGCCGCAAGGGCCTGATCGCCACGCTCGCGCTGATGGCGGTGGGCACGCTGCTCATCGCCTGCGTGCCGAGCTACGCCACCATCGGCTTCGCGGCGCCGCTCCTGGTGCTGGTCGGGCGGCTGCTGCAGGGCTTCTCGGCCGGCGTGGAACTGGGCGGCGTCTCGGTCTACCTGTCGGAGATGGCCACGCCGGGACGCAAGGGCTTCTACGTGAGCTGGCAGTCGGCCAGCCAGCAGGTGGCGATCATCGTGGCGGCCGCGCTCGGCTACTGGCTCAACGTGACGTTCAGCCCGCAGGAGATCGGCGACTTCTACTGGCGCATTCCGTTCTTCGTCGGCTGCCTGATCGTGCCGGTGCTGTTCATCATCCGCCGCTCGCTGCAGGAGACCGAAGAGTTCATGGCGCGCAAGCACCGGCCCGACGCGCGCGAGATCTTCCAGTCGATGGTGGCCAACTGGGGCCTCGTCGTGGCCGGGATGATGCTGGTGTCGATGACCACCGTGTCGTTCTACCTGATCACGGTCTACACGCCCACCTTCGGCAAGTCGGTGCTGCACCTGAGCACCACCGACGCGCTGGTCGTCACGCTCTGCGTGGCCATCTCCAACTTCATCTGGCTGCCGGTGATGGGCGCGCTGTCCGACCGCGTGGGCCGCAAGCCGCTGCTGATTCTCTTCACGGTGCTGACCATCCTCACCGCCTACCCCTCGCTCAAGTGGCTGGTCGGCGCGCCGAGCTTCGGGCGCATGCTCGAAGTGGAGCTGTGGCTGTCGTTCCTCTACGCGAGCTACAACGGCGCGATGGTGGTGGCGCTCACCGAAGTGATGCCGGTCAATGTGCGCACCGCCGGCTTCTCGCTGGCCTACAGCCTCGCGACGGCGCTGTTCGGCGGCTTCACGCCCGCCATTGCCACCGGCCTGATCGAGATGACCGGCGACAAGGGCGCCCCGGGCCTGTGGATGACGGCCGCTGCCGCCTGCGGGCTGGTGGCGACGCTGGTGCTCTATCGGCGCAACGTGGACCCGGCGGATTCGGTGCGGGTGCCGGTGGTCTGAATTATTTCGGCTCGCCCTAGCTGGCTTTTGCTGGTTCAGGGCGCGCTCCCGCCGATGGGGGACATTCGCGGAGGGGAGTACCCGGTGGCCTGTGCACGCGCCCTGAACAAGAGCCCCCGAACAAGCAGCGAAAGCGAAGCCCACTCCCCCTGCGACAATCGGGGCATGCCCTTCGCCCCCTTGCAAAACGACACTTTCCTGCGGGCCTGCTGGCGCCAGGCCACCGACCACACGCCCGTCTGGCTCATGCGCCAGGCCGGACGCTACCTGCCCGAGTACGTGGCCACCCGCGCCAAGGCCGGCAGCTTCATGGGGCTGGCGACCAACGTCGACTACGCCACCGAAGTCACGCTGCAGCCGCTCGAGCGCTATCCGCTCGACGCTGCCATTCTTTTCTCCGACATCCTCACCGTGCCCGACGCCATGGGCCTGGGCCTTTCGTTCGAGGCCGGCGAAGGCCCGCGTTTTGCACGCCCGGTGCAGGACGAAGCGGCCGTCGCGGCGCTCGAAGTGCCCGACATGGCCAAGCTGCGCTACGTGTTCGACGCCGTGGCGTCGATCCGCAAGGCGCTGGCCGGCCGGGTGCCGCTGATCGGCTTTTCGGGCAGCCCCTGGACGCTGGCCTGCTACATGGTGGAAGGCGCGGGCTCGAGCGACTACCGCCTCGTCAAGAGCATGCTCTACAGCCGCCCCGACCTGATGCACCGCCTGCTCGCGGTCAATGCCGATTCGGTGGCCACCTATCTCAATGCGCAGATCGACGCCGGCGCGCAGGCCGTGATGGTGTTCGACAGCTGGGGCGGCGTGCTGGCCGACGGCGCGTTCCAGGAATTCAGCCTCGCCTACACGGCGCGCGTGCTGGCCGGCCTCAAGCGCAACGGCGCCGACGGCCAGCCCGTGCCGCGCATCGTCTTCACCAAGGGCGGGGGCCTGTGGCTCGAAGCCATGCGCGAACTCGACTGCGAGGTGCTCGGCGTCGACTGGACCGTGAACCTCTCGGCTGCGCGCCGGCTGGTCGGCGAAGGCACCGACGGCAAGGCCAAGGCGCTGCAGGGCAACATCGACCCCAACGTGCTGTTCGCACCGCCCGCGCAGATCGAGGCCGAGGTGGCGAAGGTGCTGCAGGCCTTCGGCCAGCCGCATGCCGATGCCGCTTCAAAGGGCCCGACCCACATCTTCAACCTGGGCCATGGCATCAGCCAGTTCACGCCGCCGGACCACGTGGCGGCGCTGGTGCAGGCGGTGCACGCACAATCGCGCGCCTTGCGCAAAAGTTAAAAACGGTAAAAGAGCCGCCAGCCGCGCAGGGACGCGGCCGCGGCCCCAAAAATCGATTTCCCGGCGTTTGTCAAGCATAAAAACGGTGTAGGAACACCGACTTATGCACAAAACACGTGTTGCACTGCGCAAGATTATCTGTAGGCCTCCCCTCTTTGCTCCTAAACCAATAGCGACGCTAAGTTGTTGATTTATATAGAGATTGAACTTTGCTTTTTTTGAGGGCAATCCAGTCAGAGGCTTGATTTTCAAGGCTCGCCGGCGTGTCGAGCCCGGTTGTCAACAAAGTTATCCACAGAAACTCTGGATGACCCCCAAAGCACTGGAAAATCAACGACTTAAGCGATCTTGTTCAAAGTCGCATTAACAAACCTTGCCAACAAGGACACCCATTCCCACCGTCAGCCCCGTCTCCGAAACAGCAGCAGCAACGCCAGCGGCCGGCTCAGCCGCGGCACCGGCGAGCGTGCCCGCGGCGATGGCCTGGCGGCTCGACATCGCGGTGCAGACGCCCGCGCATGCCGCGCTCGGCGACCTGCTGAGCTATGCCAGTCCCGCCGCCCTGGTGCCCGGCACGCTGGTGCGGGTGCCGCTGGGCCGGCGCGAGGTGCTGGGCGTGGTCTGGAATCCGCCGGTCTCGCTCGAAAATGCCGAGCCCGACATGGCCCTGAAGCCCGTGGGCGCCGCGCTGGACGCGCTGGCCCCGCTCGGCGAGGCCTGGCGCGACCTCGTGGCCTTTGCCGCGCGCTACTACCAGCGCTCGATCGGCGAGATCGCCCTGGCCGCGCTGCCGCCGCAGCTGCGCGACCTGAGCGGAACGCAGCTGGCGCGCCGCCTCAAGCGCAAGACGGCGGCCGGCCCGGTGGCCGAGACGGCCGAGGCCGCCCACCCGGTCGCGCTGAGCGCGGAGCAGACCGCCGCGCTGGCCCGCATCGAGGCGGGTGAGGCCGGCACCTTCCTCCTGGTCGGCAGCACCGGCAGCGGCAAGACCGAGGTCTACCTGCGCTGCGTAGCCGACCTGCTCGCGGCCGACCCCGGCGCGCAGGCGCTGGTGATGGTGCCCGAGATCAACCTGACGCCGCAGCTCGAAGCGCGCTTCAAGGCGCGCTTCGGCGACGACGCGGTGGTGTCGCTGCACAGCGGCATGACCAACCCGCAGCGGCTCGCGAGCTGGCTCGCGGCGCACAGCGGCGCCGCGCGCATCGTGCTGGGCACGCGCATGGCGGTGTTCGCGTCGATGCCGGGCCTGAAGCTCGTGGTGGTCGACGAGGAGCACGACCCCAGCTACAAGCAGCAGGAAGGCGCGCGGTATTCGGCGCGCGACCTCGCCGTCTGGCGCGGCCAGCGCGAGGGCGCGAAAGTCATCCTCGGCTCGGCCACGCCCTCGCTCGAAAGCTGGCACCAGAGCCGCCCCGCAGAGGGCGAGGACCCGGGCGGGCGCTATGTGCGGCTGGCCATGCCGTCGCGCATCGGCGCCGGCGAGCTGCCCACGGTGCGGCTGGTCGACATGAACCTGCAGCCGCCCAAGACCGTGATCTCGGCCGCGCTGCTCGACGCCATCGGCCAGCGCATCGCGCGCGGCGAGCAGAGCATGGTGTTCCTGAACCGCCGCGGCTATGCGCCGGTGCTGGCCTGCGCCGACTGCGGCTGGAAAAGCGAATGCCCGCACTGCAGCGCCTACCGCGTGTTCCACAAGATCGACCGCACGCTGCGCTGCCACCACTGCGGCTTCACCGAGCGCGTGCCGCGCGCCTGCCCTTCCTGCGGCAACCCCGACATCGCGCCCGTGGGCCGCGGCACCGAGCGGCTCGAAGAACACCTGGCGGAGCTGTTCGCGGCGGTGACGCGGCCCGACGGCAGCGCTGTACGCATCGCGCGCATCGACGCCGACAGCACCAAGAAACAGGGCGCGCTCGAATCGCAGCTCGCGGCCGTGCATTCGGGCGAGGTCGACGTGCTGGTGGGCACGCAGATGATCGCCAAGGGGCACGATTTCCGCCGCATCACGCTGGTGGCGGCAGTGAACCCAGACGGCGCGCTGTTCTCCAGCGACTTCCGCGCACCCGAGCGGCTGTTCAGCCTCTTGATGCAGTCGGCCGGCCGCGCGGGCCGCGACGCCGCCTACCTGGCGGCGCAGGGCGCCACGGCCGAGATGTGGATCCAGACGCACCATGCGCAGCACCCGCTTTTCTCGGCCCTGCGACGGCACGACTACACGGCTTTCGCGCGGCAGCAGCTCGAGGAGCGCGCCGCCGCCGGCATGCCGCCCTTTGCCTTCCAGGCGCTGCTGCGTGCCGATGCACGCACGCAGGAAGCCGCGCAGGCCTTCCTGAACGCGGCCAGCGCTGCCGCCGAGGCGCTGGAAGGCGCCGACCGGGTGGTGCGCTATCCCGCGGTGCCGCTGGCGATCCAGCGCGTGGCCAATGTGGAAAGGGCGCAGATGCTGATCGAAAGCCCCTCGCGCGCCGCCTTGCAGCGCCTGCTGGCGCAGTGGCAGCCGCTGCTGCATGCCCTCAGGCGCACGCCCGAAGGCAAGGGCGTGATCCGCTGGCTGGTCGACGTCGACCCGCACAGCATCTAGGACCCGCCCCGCAGGGCCCCGGCCGCTCGTTCGCTCGCTCAATAGAGGCCCGCGGGCTCCTTGCCGACGTCGACGTAGCGCAGTTCGGTGCTGCGGCGCCGCGCGCTGCTGGCGGGCCATGCGAACACCACCAGGCTCAGGGCGCCCAGCGCGAGCGAAGTGCCGGCGCCGAGCATGTCGGCATGCCAGGACCAGCTCACGCCGGCAACCCAGGCCAGCCACAGCAGGATACGAATAAGTATTGCCATCGTGCTGCCCCATTCAAACTTTGATTCACAAACACTTTATCAGGCATTGTGCAAACTCAAGTATTCATCTGAAGGCATAGCAGTAGCTATGCCTTACGGCCGTTACTCGGCAGCGGAAATATTGTGAAAAAACCGTTGACTGCGCTGCCGCGCGCTGCACAAGCTGTCGCTGTGCGACGCCCGTTCCGGCGGCGCACCTCAAGCAAAGCACGCTGGTCCTCGGGGGGTCGTCTGTCGTGAAACTGCCTTCATCTGTGGTTGCTGCGGTTCTCCTGTTCGCATGCCTTGCATGCTCGGCGGCCGAACTCGACCTGCAGGGCAGCCGGCTCGTGGTGTCGGGCATGCTCGACGGCAGCGCCATCAAGGCCTTCACCGAGCACCTGGGCAAGGGCACCGTGCGCACCGTGGTGTTCGAGGATTCGTTCGGGGGCACCGCCGAGGCGGCTGGCGCCTTTGCCGACGCCATCCGCGCGAGCGGTGTGGACACCGAGATCCGCGGCCAGTGCATGGCCGCCTGTGCCTATGCCTTCCTGGCCGGCAAGGCGCATCGCTTCGGCTGGGGCCTGCAGGTGAACGGCGTGCTGCTGCCGGTGTCGGCCAGGCCTTCGGCGGCCGAGCTGGCGGTGCGCTGGCGCAGCGAGGAGGTCCAGAAGACGCTGGCGGAGTTCACGCCCATTGCGGCAGCCGCGCCCATCCAGGCCACGGAAACCCGCGCCGCCGACGCACCCAGGGACAACGCCCGGGACAACTGGCGGCCCGAGCACGGCGTGCTCTTCACGGCCAGCCCGACGCTGTTCGGCCGCATCTACAACGCCTTCTATTGCGACGGCACCCAGGGCCGCGACTTCTCCAAGTGCGAGCGCCTGTCCGATGCCGATCCGTTCAAGCTGGGCGTGCTGACGCCCTGAGGCCGCTCAGCGCAGCACGCCGACCGCGAACGGAAAGCTGAAGAAGGTTGCCACCGTCGTCCACAGGATGATGCGTGCGATGCGGCCGTTGTCGGCGCCGAAGCGCTCGGCCAGCATCGAGACGTTGCTCGCACTCGGCAACGCCGCCACCAGCACGATCACCATCAGCGCCGAAGAAGACAGCGGCAGGCCGAGCGCAATGGCCCCCTGCCCCACCGCCCACACCAGCACCGGATGCACCAGCAGCTTGACCGCCACCACCGGCAGCACGTCGGCCAGCGGTGCCTTGGGAGGCAGCGCCGACTTCGTGCCCATGGCGGCCGCCACCGCCGCGCTGGCGCCGTGCTCGCGCGCGAGCAGCGCCGAGCGCGCCAGCACCGCGCCGATGGTGAAGAGCGCCACCGGCGAAGCCGCATCGGCCAACATGGCGATGGTGCGCTCCACCGGCCCCGGCAGGCGCCAGCGCGCCGCCGACAGCAGCACGCCCAGCAGGATCGACCACGGCATCGGATTGACCAGCACGCCGCGCAGCGCCTGGCGCGCGGCCAGCCGCGGGCCGTGCTGCCCGCCTGCGCCGTCCAGGCGCGACAGCGCAATGCACAGCGAAGAAGTCACGACCAGGTCGAACGCGATGGTGATGATCATCGGCCCCGCGGCCTGCGCGCCCAGCAGCGCCACCAGGAGCGGCACGCCCATGAAGCCGGTGTTCGGAAAGGCCGCGACCAGCGCGCCGAATGCCCCGTCGTTCCAGCCGATGCGCGCATTGCGGGTAAAGATCACCACGCCCGCCACCACGGCCAGCGCGCTCAGGCCCCAGACCAGCGCCACGCTGCCGTCGAGCAGCTGTCCGATCGGCGTGCCCGCGCCGAAGCGCAGCAGCATGCAGGGCAGCGCAAAGTACAGCACGAAGGTGTTGAGGCCCGGAATCGCGTCCAGCGGCAGGATGCGGGCGCGCGCGGCGCCGTAGCCGGCCGCGATCAGCGCGAAGAAAGGAAAAGTTACGAGAAATACAGGCAGCACGCGCCGATTGTCGCCGCGTCCCGCATCGTGAACTCTGGCGGCCTCTCCGGAAACATGCGCCCCGTATCATTGCGCGCTTTGCGCCTGCCGTTCCTCCGCGGCCTTCCGTTCCCACTCCCCATGTCCTCCGGTCTCAATCTCGCGCAACAAGAAGCTGTCAACTACCTGCACGGCCCCTGCCTGGTGCTGGCGGGCGCGGGCTCGGGCAAGACGCGCGTCATCACGCACAAGATCGGGCGGCTGATCCAGGCCGGCCTGGAGCCCAAGCGCATCGCGGCCATCACCTTCACCAACAAGGCCGCGAGCGAAATGCGCGAACGCGCCAAGGGGCTGATCGGGCGCGAGGCGAAGCACGTGGTGATCTGCACTTTCCACGCGCTGGGCGTGCGCATGATGCGCGAGGACGGCGCGGTGCTGGGCCTGAAGCCGGCCTTCAGCATCCTGGACAGCGACGACGTCACCAAGATCCTCAAGGACGCGGGCGGCACCACCGACACCGCCACCGCGCGCATCTGGCAGTGGACCATCAGCAAGTGGAAGAACATGGGCCAGAACGCCGCGCAGGCGGAAGCCGCCGCGGCCGACGACAACGAGCGCATCACCGCGCGCATCATGGCGCGCTACGAAGAGCGGCTCACGGCCTACCAGAGCGTCGACTTCGACGACCTCATCGGCATGCCGCTCAAGCTGCTGCGCGATTTCGACGAAGTGCGCGCCAAGTGGCAGGCCGCGCTGGGCCACATATTGGTGGACGAGTACCAGGACACCAACGCCACGCAGTACGAAGTGCTGAAGGCGCTGGCCGGCGAGCGCGGGCGCTTCACCGCGGTGGGCGACGACGACCAGTCGATCTACGGCTGGCGCGGCGCCACGCTGGACAACCTGCGCAAGCTGCCGGTCGACTACCCGGCGCTGAAGGTCATCAAGCTCGAGCAGAACTACCGCTCCACCAGCGCGATCCTGCGCGCGGCCAACAACGTGATCGGCCCCAACCCCAAGCTGTTTCCGAAGACGCTGTTCTCCGAGCTCGGCGAAGGCGAGCCGGTGCGCGTGGTCGATGCCGACTCCGAGGCGCACGAGGCCGAGCGCGCGGTGGCGCGCATCGTCAGCCTGCGCGCGGGCGACACCGCCATCGAGGGCAAGCAGTACAAGGAGTTCCGCGACTTCGCCATCCTCTACCGCGCCAACCACCAGGCGCGCGTGTTCGAGCAGGCGCTGCGCAAGGCGCAGATTCCCTACAAGGTGTCGGGCGGCCAGAGCTTCTTCGACCGCGCCGAGATCAAGGACCTGTGCGGCTGGTTCCGCCTCTGGGTCAACAACGACGACGACCCGGCGTTCCTGCGCGCCATCACCACGCCCAAGCGCGGCATCGGCCACACCACGCTCGCGAGCCTGGGCACCTTTGCGAGCCAGTACAAGCTGAGCCTGTTCGAGGCGCTGTTCAGCCCGTCGCTGCCGAGCGTGATGCCCAAGCGCACGCTCGAGGGCATCCACGAGTTCGGCCGCTACATCAACGACCTCGAATACCGCGCGCGCCGCACCATGGGCGCGGAAGACTCGCGCACCTTCATGCTCGACTGGCTCAAGGAGATCGACTACGAGAAGCATCTCTACGACGGCGAGGACAGCGAACAGGCCGCGGCCGCGCGCTGGACCAACGTGATGGAATTCGTCGACTGGATGTCGCAGCGCGCCGGCGGCACCATCGACGATGCCTCGGGCGCCGACAGCAACATCGAGACCGAGCGCAAGAGCCTGCTCGAGGTGGCGCAGACCATCTCGCTGCTGTCGACCATCAGCGAGCGCGAGCAGGACCAGAACGTGGTCACGCTGTCCACGCTGCATGCCTCCAAGGGCCTCGAATGGCCGCACGTGATGCTGATCGGCGTGACCGAGGGCCTGCTGCCCTTCAAGCTCGAGGACGACAACGGCCGCCAGTTCCAGGTGAGCGACGACACGCTGCAGCGGCTGCAGGAAGAGCGCCGCCTGATGTACGTGGGCATCACGCGCGCGCAGCGCAGCCTGGCCGTGAGCTGGACCAAGAAGCGCAAGCAGGGCCGCGAGATGGTGCCCTGCGTGCCGAGCCGCTTCATCGCCGAGATGGGCCTGGACAAGGCCACCACCCGCGAAGACCCGCGCGAGAAGCTCAAGGCGCTGCGCGCCGAGTTCGCGCGCAAGGCACAGGACAGCGCGGCCGCCAAGGCCGCGGCTGCGGCGGCGCCATGAAGAGGCTGCTGCCCGCCTTTCTTGCGGCGCTTCTTGCCGCCACCGGCTGCACCACGGCAACGCAGGGCGGCGGCGGCGACTGCCCCGCCGATGCGCGCGAGCTGCCGCTGCAGTCGCTCTACGGCCACTGGGAGGCGCGCTTCGACGGCACTC
Organism: Variovorax sp. V116; assembly: GCF_041154435.1. NCBI lineage: Bacteria > Pseudomonadati > Pseudomonadota > Betaproteobacteria > Burkholderiales > Comamonadaceae > Variovorax > Variovorax sp. V116. The sequence goes on along the minus strand of NZ_AP028661.1, from coordinate 832,214 downwards.
CCGCCGCGGCCGCCGTGCAGCTCGGCAGGCATCCCGACTACGCCGGCGTGCGCGGCACCATCACGCGCCCCGCACACGGCGGTGCCCAGCCGACGGTGGCGCAGCTCGCGGGCGACGTCGACGACGACGGCGCCCTTTCCATCGACGAATCGCTGGACGGCCGCGCGATCAGCGGCGTCTGGGCCGGCACCCTGCAACCGGGCTCCTGCGGCCGGGAATTCAGGGGCACGTGGCGCAACGCCGCGGACGAGAGCACGCATCCGTTCGTGCTGAACAAAAAGGGAGGGATGCAAGGAAACCAATGACCCAACGAACACACGCCATCTTCTCCGTCTCCCGGCTGGCGGCCCTCGCGGCCTGCCTGGGCGGCACCGCCGCGGCGCATGCGCAGGCCACGGACCAGCCGCGCAGCCCGCTGGCCGACGCGCAGCTGACGTGGCAGCAATGCGCCGCGCTCGGCAACAGCAACGAAGCGCGCCTGGCCTGCTTCGACCGCTGGGCGCAGCAGCAGACGCTGCCTTCGGTCTCGGTGCCCGTGGCGCCGCCGGTGCTGGCCAGCACGCAGCCGGCGCCGCCGGTGGACGCCGCTATACCGGCCACGCGCGTGATCTCGGTCGGCACCAGCGAAGGCTGCCGCGACCGCCAGTACTCGGCGCTGTCGCGCTTCTGGGAACTGGAGAACGGCACCGACTGCGGCACCTTCGGCTTCCGCGGCTACCGGCCGCTGAACGTGTCGGCCTCGGCCGCCACCAGCCGGCCCGACACGCCCACCTCGCCCTCGGAGGGCCATACCGGCACGCCCGTGGCCTACCAGGCCAACGAGATGCGCATCGGCCTGTCGGTGCGCACCAAGATCGCCCAGGGCCTGCTCACGCAGAACGAACCGGCCAAGAAGGACTCGCTGTGGTTCGCGTACTCGCAGCAGTCGACCTGGCAGCTGTTCAACGGCTCGATCTCGCGGCCGTTCCGCACCACCGACCACGAGCCCGAGCTGATGTATGTCTATCCGCTGGACTTCGCCCTGCCCGGCGGCTGGCGCTGGCGCTATGCGGGCGTGGGCGTGGTGCACCAGTCGAACGGCCAGAGCCTGCCGCTGTCGCGCAGCTGGAACCGCGTCTACCTGATGGGCGGCGCCGAGCTGGGCGACCGCTTCACCATCACCGGGCGCATCTGGCAGCGCATGTCGGAAGAGGCCGCGAAGGACGACAACCCCGACATCTCCAACTACATCGGCCGCGCCGAACTCACGGGCCGCTGGAACTTCAACCGCGACAACACGCTGGGCCTCACCGTGCGCAACAACCTGCGCGACAGCGGCCGCGGTTCGGTGCGGCTCGAATGGCTCAAGGCCATCGGCGATCCGGCCACGAGCAACCTGCGCTTCCATACGCAGCTGTTCCACGGCTACGGCGACACGCTGGTCGACTACAACCGCAAGCGCACCGTGCTCAGCATCGGCCTGAGCCTGGTGGACTTCTGACTTTTCCAGGCCACACCATGACCCACGACCTGTCTCCCGTCGACGCCACGCAGCGCGAGATCATCGCGGCGCTGCACGTCGCGCCCGTCTTCGACGCCGCCGCGGAAATCGAGCGGCGCACCGCCTTTCTCGCGGACTACCTGCGGGGCACCGGCCTCAGGGCGCTGGTGCTGGGCATCAGCGGCGGCGTCGATTCGCTGACGGCCGGCTGCCTCGCGCAGCGCGCCGTCGAGAAGCTGCGCGCCGAGGGCTACGGCGCCACCTTCATCGCGATGCGCCTGCCCTACGGCGTGCAGAAGGACGAGCACGAGGCGCAGGCCTCGCTCGCGGTGATCCGGCCCGACCGCATCCTGACCGTCGACATCCGCCCCGCGGCCGACGGCATGCTCGCGGCGCTCAAGAAGGGCGACCTGGCCTTCCGCGATGCGGCGCATGAAGACTTCGTGCTCGGCAACATCAAGGCGCGCCAGCGCATGATCGCGCAGTTCGCGGTGGCCGGTGCGCACGACGGCATCGTCATCGGCACCGACCATGCGGCCGAGGCGCTGATGGGCTTCTTCACCAAGTTCGGCGACGGCGCGGCCGACGTGACGCCGCTCAGCGGCCTCAACAAGCGCCGCGTGCGCGCCCTCGCGCAGCGGCTCGGCGCCCCCGACGCGCTGGTGTTCAAGGTGCCCACGGCGGACCTCGAATCGCTGGTGCCGGGCAAGCCCGACGAAGACGCCTTCGGCGTGAGCTACGAGCAGATCGACGATTTCCTCGAAGGCAAGCCGGTGGCCGCCGCGGCGCGCGAGATCATTCTTGCCACGCACCGCAAGAGCGCCCACAAGCGCGCGCTGCCGGTGGAGCCGCCGCACCCGGCCTAGCTTTCCAGGCCGGCTCTGCGGGGCCCCACGCGGGTTCTACGCGGCCTTGAACCGAGGCGGCTCCAGCAGCCGTTCGAGCAGCGCCGAGAGCTTGTCGACATCGACCGGCTTCGTCAGGTGGGCCCGGAAGCCCGCCTCCAGGCTGGTTTCCCTGTCGCTGGCCTGACCGTAGCCGGTGACGGCAATCAGCGGCGGCGGGTTGACCATCTCGGCGCGCACGCGGCGGGCGACTTCATGGCCGCTCAGGTCGGGCAGGCCGATGTCCAGCAGCACCACGTCCGGGTCCTGCGCCTTCACCGCCTCGATGGCAGCCAGTCCGCCATGCACGACGCTGGATTTGTAGCCCAGCGCCTCCAGCAGCATCGCCATGGTCTCGGCCGCGTCCACGTTGTCGTCCACCACCAGCACGCGCTGCTCGCCCACCGGCCGCGGCTGCGCCTCGAGCATGGCGACCGGCGCCTGGGTGGTCGGGAACTGCACCACGAATTCGCTGCCCTCGCCCGGCCGGCCGGTGCTGAACGCGCTGACGCGCCCGCCGTGCAGCGTGGTGAGCTGCTGCACGAGGCTGAGCCCCAGGCCGAGGCCGCCCTGCGTCCTGGCCAGGTTCTGCTCGCCCTGCACGAACAGGTCGAAGATCCGCTGCAGGTCCTGCGGCGGTATGCCGGGCCCGTCGTCGCGCACGCTGATGTCCGCATCCGCTGCGGTCCGCGAGAGCGACACGTGGATGTTGCCGCCGTTCCCGGTGAACTTGGCGGCGTTGTGGACCAGGTTGCTGACGATCTGGATGACGCGCGCACTGTCTCCGGCGATCCAGGGGTCCGCGTCCTGCGTCTGCAGGTGCAGGGTCTGCGACTTGCCGTCGATCAGCGGGCGCACCGCCTCGATGGCCTCGGCGATGGCATCGCGCAGGCGAACCGGCTTGTTCTCGAGCTGGATCTTGCCGCTGGTGATGCGGCCCACGTCGAGCAGGTCGTCCACCAGCCGGGTGATCTGGCGCAGCTGCCGGGCGATGATGTCGCGGGTGTGCACGAGCGCGGCCGACTCCGCTTTCTCCCGCTTGAGGAGCTCGAGCGCGTTGGAGATCGGCGCCAGCGGATTGCGCAGTTCGTGCCCGAGCATCGCAAGGAAGTTCGTCACGCGGCGCCCTTCGTCCTCGAGCGCGGTCACGCGGCGGCGCTCCGTGAGGTCGCGCGTGACCTTGGCAAAGCCGCGGTGCCTGCCGGTGGCATCGTGCAGCGCGGTGATCACCACGCTGGCCCAGAACCGGCTGCCGTCCTTGCGGATGCGCCAGCCCTCGTCCTCGAAGCGGCCGTCGCGCAGCGCGTTGCGCAGCGCCTGCTGGGGCCAGCCGCTGGCGGCGACCTCCGGCGGATAGAACCTGGAGAAGTGCTGCCCGATGATCTCCGAGGCCTCGTAGCCCTTGTTCTTCTGCGCGCCGAGATTCCAGCTCACGACGTGGCCGCCCGGGTCGAGCATGAAGATCGCATAGTCCTTCACGCCCTCGACCAAGAGCCGGAAGCGCTCCTCGCTCATGCGCAGCATCTCGTCCTGGCGGCGGATCTCGCTGCGGTCCCGGGTGATCAGCGAGAAGCCGCGGACTTCTCCGCCCGCGCCGGGGATTCGCGTGATGACCACGCTGGCCCAGAAGCGCGTGCCGTCGCTGCGCAGGCGCCAGCCTTCTTCCTCCAGGCGGCCATCGCGGCGCGCCGTTTCGAGTGCCTGCTCCGGCCGGTTCTGCTCGATCAGCTCGGTCGGATAGAAAAGCGAGAAGTGCCGCCCCAGGACATCGGGGGCGTCGTATCCCTTGAGCTGGCGGGCGCCCTCGTTCCAGCTGATGACGATGCCGCCAGGATCGAGGACGATGATGGCGTAGTCGGTGACCGAGTCGACCATCAGCCTGAAATCGGCGTCGGTCAGAGTGCGTTGGTTCAGGGGTGCACTCCCAGCGCCGTGATCTGCCATTGCTCTTTTTCCCTTCAGTGGCCGCGCGATCGATGCCACGGCGCGCAGTGTCCGCCATGAAACGGTGGTGCCAATTTAGGCCAGCAATGGTTACTTTTCGCGTAGGACAAGGTCCAGATTGCACGCTGGAGGCGCGGCCCTGCGGGCCTCAGGCGCTCGAAGGCTCTTCGCGCGGCCACGACGCGCCGCCGGGTTTTGCAGACCGGGGCGGCGCCATCATGAAGCGGTTCTTTCCTTCTTTCTTGGCCGCATAGAGCGCGGTGTCGGCACGCACGAACAAGGACGCGAAGTCCTCGTCGTCCTCCGAGACCGCGACGCCGATGCTGGTGGTGGCCTGCAGCGTGCGGCCGGGCAGGTGGAAAGCCGGCCGCATGGCGGCCAGCACCTTGCCGGCCACCACCTGCGCCTCGGCGGCGCCGCTGGCACCTTCGAGAAGGATCACGAACTCGTCGCCCGCGTAGCGCGCCGCCATGTCGGTCTCGCGCACGCTCTCCCTGAGCCGGCGGCCGAATTCCCGCAGCACCGCATCGCCCGCCGCATGGCCCAGCGAATCGTTGATCGTCTTGAAGTAGTCGATGTCCAGGAACAGCAGGCAGACCGGCAGGCCGGCGCGCCGGGACCTGGCCATGGCGTCGCGCGCATGCTCCTCGAACGAGCGGCGGTTGGGCAGGCCGGTGAGCGCGTCCTCGCGCGCCAGGGCATCGAGCTTCATCTGCTTTTGCTTGAGCTCGGTGACGTCGTTCGACAGGATGTACAGCCCGGTGACCGCGCCTTGCGCGGTGCGCTGGGGCAGATAGGTGGTCTGCAAGGTCCGCTCGCCGATCAGCAGGCGGGCGGTCTGCTCGAAGGACACCACCTCGCCCGCGAATGCCCGCGCCAGCAGCGGCCTGCGGATTTCGTAGTGCGCCTCGCCGATGGCCTGGTGGACGGGGCGGTTCGCCATTGCCTCCGGCGAGACGCCGAGCCAGGCCTGGTACCTGCCGTTGCAGAAGACCACGCGTTCCTCGAGATCCAGCTCGGCAAGAAGCGCCGGCACGTTGTCGGTCAGCCCGCGCAGGCGCCGCTCGCTTTCGGCGCTGTGCATCTCGGCCTGCTTGCGCTTGCTCACGTCGAAGGTCATCACGTAGTAGCCGGCCAATGTGCCGTCCTCGCGGATGTCGGGCGCCAGGTGGCATTCGAAGAAGCCCGGCTTGCCGTTGCGCTCGTAGGTGCCTTCGGTGCGCGTCGGCGTTCCGGCGAGCACCTTGGCGATGCCCGGCACGAGCTGCCGGTAGACGTGGTCGGGCAGCGACTCCTGCATGGTCATGCGCCCGATGTCGGCCACGGTCCTGCCGCGCATGCCGAGGCCGGCCTTGTTCGCGAACAGGCAGCGCTGGCTGCTGTCGAAGTAGGCAACCACGGCCGGCAGGTTGTCGGTCACGTCGCGCAGGAATCTCTCGCTGGCGGCCAGCTTCTCGTTGGCGGCCTGCCGCTCCGTCATCAGCAGGTCGAAGGTCCGCGAGAGATCGCCGACCTCGTCGTCCGGCGGTGCCTCCCGCATGGGCGCATAGGCGCTGGCGGCGCGCGAAACCTGCATGTGTTCGCGCAGGCGCGACAGCGGTGCGAGCTGCGCCCGCGCGGTCATGAAGGCCAGCCCGCCGGCCAGCAGCGTCAGCAGCAGCGCGCCGGCCCAGGCGTAGCGCTCGACCCGCGCAATGCGCGCAAAGGCCTCGTCGCGCGGATACACCGCGCCCAGCACCCAGTTGGTCTGGCCGATGCGCTTGAAGGCGTAGAGCCCGTGCACGCCCTGCGAATCGGCCGCTTCGATGGCGCCCTCGAAGCCCGCGATGGCGCGCTCGATCGCGGGGTTGCGCGCGCCGCCGGCGTCCACGCGCTGAAGCAGCTTCGACTTGTCGGGATGGTCGATGACGATGCCATCGGCGTTCGTGATGAACATGTACCCGCTCTTGCCGAACTTCACATTGGCAAGCTCGCCCAGGAAGTTCTTTTCCTTGAGGTTGACGAAGGCCGAGATCACGTAGGCGACATTGCCGCTGCGGTCGAGCACGGGCTCGGTCATGGCGATCTGCGCCAGGCCGCTCACGCGGTTGCGGAAGGGCTTGGAGATGACGCCCGCGCGGGCAGCGACCGTGCGCTGGAAATACTCGCGGTCCTTGATGTTGACCTTGCCGATCGGCTGCGTGCCGTTGAGGTTGGCCACCAGTTCGCCGTCCATGTCGGTGAGGGCCACGTTGTCGAACGCCTCCCTCAGCGCGCCATGCTGCATGACCAGCTCCTGCAGTCCCCCGGGGCCGGCCAGGTTGCGGCTCTCGACGCCGTCGCCGAAGGTCTTGAGCAGGGTGCGCCGGCTCAGGAACTTCTGGTCCACCGCGCCGGCGATGGCGGAGATGCGTTCGAATTCCTCGCTCGCAATGGCCGCCTCCATGCTGCGCTTGAGGAAATAAAGCGCCGCGGCGGTGACGCCCATCGTCGTCAGGAAGACGATTGCCAGCACGCCCGCGGACAGGCGGGCGCGCAGGCTCAGGCGGGGGACGGCGGGGAATGGAAGGCGCATCGCAGTGGCCTGGTGAGCGCAGCCTGCGTTCAGCTCGCCATCTCGACATCCAGCTGGGCATCGAACTGGTCCAGCGGCACCGGCCTGCTGAACAGGTAGCCCTGGCACAGCATCGCGCCGTGCGCCTGGAGAAACTCGAACTGCTGCTGCGTCTCGACGCCCTCCGCCACGATCTCCAGGTCGAGGTTGCGGGCCATGCCGATGATGGCCTGGATGATCAGCTCGACCTTCGGATCGAGGCCGATGCTCTGCACGAAGAACTTGTCGACCTTGATCTGGTTCAGCGGCAGCTGGGTCATGTAGGAGAGCGACGAGAAGCCGGTGCCGAAGTCGTCCATGGAAAAGCGCACGCCCAGTGCCGCGAGCGCCTGCATCTTGCAGATCGTTTCGCTCACCTTGTCCTGCAGCAGGCTTTCGGTGAGCTCGAGCTCCAGCCGCGTCGGGTCGGCGCCGGTGCGCCGCAGCACGTCGCGCACGCGGTCCACGAAGTCGTCGGTGCGGAACTGGCGCGCGCTGACGTTCACCGCCAGCCGCAGGTGCCGGCGCCTCGCATCGTGGCTCCAGCGCTCGAGCTGGACGCAGGCCGTCTCCAGCACCCACATGCCGATCGGCACGATCAGCCCGGTTTCCTCCGCCAGCTCGATGAAGCCTCCGGGCTGCACCATGCCCCGCACCGGATGCTGCCAGCGGATCAGCACCTCGGCGGCCACCACGTGGCCATTGGAGGCCACCTGCGATTGGTAGTGCAGCACGAACTGCTCGCCCGCCAGCGCCGCGTGGAGCTCGCTCTCCAGCGTTGCGCGGGCCGTGATGGCGGTCTGCATCGAGGCCTCGAAGAAACGCAGCGCGTTGCCGCCCGCGGACTTGGCGTAGTACATCGCGATGTCCGCCTGCTTCAGCAGATCCTCCAGCGACTGCTGCGTGGCGCTGAACACCACGGCGCCGATGCTGCCGGTGCTGTGGTACTGGTGGTCCGCGAGCTGGAAAGTGCCGTTCAGCGCCGCGAGGATGGCCTCGCCCGCGGCATTGGCCTGCATCGCGGCCACGCCGGCGTCTTCGCTGAGGTTGTCCAGCAGCACCACGAATTCGTCGCCTCCGAGCCGCGCGACCGTGCCGCCCTCCTTCAGGCTGTCCTGCAGCCGCGCGGCCACCTGCTTGAGCAGCTCGTCGCCCGTGGCGTTCCCGAGCGCATCGTTGAGCGTCTTGAAGGCGTCCAGGTCCAGGAACAGCAGCGCGCCGTGGCGCGAGCGCCGCACGTTCGCGTCGATGGTGGCCTGCAGGCGGTGCAGCAGCAGCCGGCGGTTGGGCAGGCCCGTGAGGATGTCGTAGAAGGCCAGGTGCTCGATCTCGCGGGCGGCCAGCTTGCTCTCGGTGATGTCGCGCAGGATGACGATGAAGCGCGCGGCGGCGCCTTCGCCGATGACCTTGCGCGAGACCGAAATCTCGAACCACGTGACGCCCCGCGCCGTCCGGATCTCGAACTGCCGGCCGGTGGAAAAGCCGGTTTCGAAGGCATCGCGCAGCGCCACCATCACCTCGGCCGCGGCATTCGCGGGCAGCAGGTCCGACATCAGCTTGCCCACGGGCTCGCGCACCTTGAACGCGGGCCGCGGGCGGCGCGGCGAATGGAAGCTGTAGCAGCGGCCGTCGATGCCGGCGTCCATCAGCACGTCAGGCAAGGCATCCAGCGTGGCCTGCAGCTGCGCCTTGCCTTCGAGGATATCCGCGACGTGGCGCTTCTTCTCGGTCACGTCGCGGTAGACGCACACCAGGCCGCCGTCGGGCGTGGGACTGTTCACCGCAACGATCACCTGCCCGTTCAGCAGCGTGATCTCCTGGTCGTTCTGCGTCAGCAGGTGGCGCGCGTTCTGCTCCACGATCTGCTGGAACGGCACCAGCGGCGCGAGCAGTGGCTGCGTCCAGGGAAAGAAGTCCACGAAGCGGCGGTTCCAGGTGACGACGCGGTCATTGGGATCGAGCAGCACGAAGCCGTCCACCATGGATTCGAGCGCCTGGTCCAGCGTGGCCTTGGAGCGCAGCAGCTCCGCGCGCGCGCGCCACTGCCGCCGCAGCTGCGCGAGCGCGAAGTAAGTGACGGCCAGGATCATCAGCGCGAAGGCCAGGGCCGCGGCCGCAACCACGTTGCGGTCCCTGCGCCAATCCTCGAGCGCGGACTCGAGCGGAATGCTCGCGACGATCAGCAGGCCTCGATGCAGCGTGGGCCGGGCAACCACGATGGCCGGAGCGCCGCTGAGCCGGGAATGCATGTGCCGGGGACGCCCGTCCGCCTGGTCGGTCAACGCGGGACTGATGGTGCGTCCCGCAAGGTCGTCGCGCGGCGGCATGCTGGCCAGCAGCAGCCCGCCTTCGCGCTCCAGCGTGACCTCGAGCCCCCTGATGTTGGCCCCTTGCGCAAGGATGGTGGTGAGCACCGAGACCTGCACTTCGGCCACCGCGACCAGCTTGCTGCCGTCCGCGAGCGTGAGGACGCGCGCAAGATGCAGCACCTGCTGGGAAGTCACCGGGCTGACCGAGGGCGTGCTGATCGACATCACCGGTCCCGGACGGCCCAGAACCTCTTGCAGGAATCCGTCGGGCAGCTGTACCGCCAGCTTCGCTCCGCGCCGGTCGGAAGACCCGATCACCTGGCCCTCGGGCGTCAGGAAGGCGACGTAGCGCGCCAGCAGGCTCTGGCGAACGCTGGTTTCGACCAGCTGCACGGTCTCGGCTTGCGCAATGTCGCCTGCAATGGTGCTTCCGCTGGATTTGCGCAGGAACTGCCCCAGGCCCGCCAGCAGCGTGTTCGCCCCGAGCAGGCTGCGGTTGAGCGCAGCCTCCGAGGTGCCGATGAACCGCACGGCCTGGGCCTCGCTGTCGGCAATCTCCTTCTGGTACATCTGCCATGCCATCAGCCCGGCAATGGCGAGCACGGCCGCGAGAAACAGCGCCGCAACGCCATAGACGAAGCCGGTGATGCGGCTGGGCACAGGCTTGTTCACTGCCCGACAGGAGCCTTGATTCCAGCAATGGGACCGACGGTCTGGTCCCACACCTCCGCGCACACGGCCCCGCAGCGCTGCACCCACCGGCTCAGCACGCTGGTGGCGAAGATCTCGCGCCGGCGCCGCTCGTCATCCGCAGAAGGGCGCGCCTCGACCATCGTGCCCTTGGTGCCCTTCATGCAGCTTGCAGCGCCCGTGTTGCATGCAATGCCGTTGCCGGTGTCGCGCTCCGACTCGTTCCAGACCGCGGCCTCGAGTTTCGGCAGTTCGGCTTTCAACAGGGCCTTCAGGTCCGCAGGCAGCGCGTTCCAGGCATCCGTGTTGGCGCCGAAGACGGCCAGGCCCCAGTTGATGGGCATGGTGTAGAGCGAATTCGTCATCTTGTGCAGGCCCAGCGTGTTGCCGGACATCGCACCGGTGATGGCGCATTCGGTGTTCTCCGAATTCATGTTCGCCATGATCTCTGAAAATTCGGTGAAGACGGGCACGCCGTTGAGCGCGCGGATGAAGTCGGCCTGGCTGCTGCCCGACACGCGGACGCGCCGCCCCGCCAGGTCCGAAAGCCGCGTCACGGCCCGCTTGCAGAAGATCACCTGGGCGGGGTAGACATACACCGCGAGAAGCTCGACGCCATGGCGTTCTCGCAGCGTCTTCTCCAGGTAAGGCCGAAAGGCTGCGACCACCCGCCGCATCGTGGGCATGTCGGGGTTCAGTCCGGCAATGTCGGGCGTGCCCAGTTCGGGGTACTCGTTGCTGACCTGGCTGAGCAGCGCGGTGCCGAACGGAATGACGCCCAGCCGCATGAGGTTGAGCATTTCCTGCCCCGGAACGCCGGCCTGGTTGAACGGCACGATGCTCGCGCTGTACTTTCCGCCGCTCAGGCGGCGCAGGTCCTGGCTCCAGAAGCGCTCTTCATGCAGCGTGTACTGGCTCACGCTCGCCAGCCCGCCCACGATCCGAAGCCCTTGCGCAGGCGCCGGCTGCTGAGCCTTGCTGTTCGTTGCAGCGAAAGCAAGAAAAAGAACGGCAACATGCGTCCAGAGCACGCGTCGCCAAGCGGAAGAAACTTCGCCGGACCTCATGGCCCGGATCATGATGCCGAATTGGGCCTTAAGTCACAATTTTTTTACAAAAACGCCGATTCTGGCGCCCGTTGGCCCGAATCGCCAAGGCACGTTGCGTACAGGGCACAGGAATACCATCCACAAGGCCCCGATTCCCGGCCCATCCACCCAGATTCCAGACCGATGCCAGCGCCCGAGCTTTCCAGCCGCCAACTGCGCGCGTTCACGGCCTTGGCCGAGCAGCGCAACTTCACGCGCGCCGCGCAGACCTGCCACTTGTCGCAGCCCGCGTTCAGTGCACTGATCCGTACGCTCGAGGAAACGCTGGGCGCGCGGCTGTTCGACCGCGACACGCGCAGCGTGCAGCTCACGCCCGAGGGCCGGCTGTTCGAACCCTCGGCGCGGCGGCTGCTGGACGACATGCAGGGCGCCATCGGCGACCTGGCCGACCATGCCCAGCGGCGCAAGGGCCGCGTCAGCGTGGCGGCCCTGCCCTCCCTGGCGGCGGGCCGGCTGCCGGCCATATTGGCGGAGTTCATGCAGGCATGGCCCGGCATCACGGTCGAGCTGCACGATGCGCTGTCGGACGCCTGCATTGCCCAGCTGCGCAGCCACCAGGCGGATTTCGCGCTGGCGGCAACGGGTGCCGGCGCGGCCGCGGCCAGCGACCTGCGCGGACGCAAGCTCTGCGGCGACCGCTTCCATCTGGTCTGCCGCAAGGACCATCCGCTCGCCGGCGCCGCCAGGCTCACGGCACGGCAACTCGCGCCATGGCCCTTCATCCAGATGGCGCGCAACAGCAGCGTGCGCCAGTCGCTCGACGCGGCGCTGCATCCGCTGCGGCTCAATGCGGTGTTCGAGGTCGAGCACCTGGCCACGGTGATGGGGCTGGTCGAGGCCGGCATCGGCATCAGCGTGGTGCCGGAACTCACGCTCTTCCACTTCCAGCGCGAGACGCTGGTGACGCGGCCGCTGCCGCTGCCCGGCCTCACGCGCACCATCTACCTGGTGCAGCGCCGGGAGGGCAGCCTCTCGGTGGCGGCGCAGACGCTGCACGACCTGATCCTCGAACGGCTGGGCACGCCGGCATGAAAAAACGGCCCGAAGGCCGTTTGCTTGCATGAAGGCAGCCTTGCGGCTGCGATCCATTCCTTACTTCTTGGCAGCCTTCTTGGCGGGTGCGGCCTTCTTGGCCGGTGCGGCCTTCTTGGCGGGCTTGGCTGCCGCGGCCTTGTCGGCCTTGCGCTTTGCAGCCTTGGGGTCGATGGCAGCCTTGAACGCAGCGCCCGGCACGAACTTGGGCACCTTCTGCGCGGCGATCTTGATCTTGGCGCCGGCTTGCGGGTTGAAGCCGGTGCGTGCGGCGCGCGCCACTTGCTTGAAGGTTCCGAAGCCGATGAGCTGCACGGGGTCGCCCTTCTTCACTGCGGCGACGATGGAGCCCGTGACGGTTTCCAGGATGCGGGCGGCTTCGGCCTTGCTGACGTTGTGGGCGGTGGCGATCTTCTCGACCAGTTCGATACGGTTCACTTGAAAAATTTCCTTTGGTTTGTTCTCGTCATGTTGCCAATGACGGCGCAGCGGCTGAGGCCGGCTGCAAGCGGCGCGGAGTGTAGCGCACGCGCGGATGCCCTCAGGCCGAGGCCTTGATGGCATCCGTCAAAAACCGCACGAAAGCCTTGCCTGCATCGGGCAATGAACGGCCTGCGAGCGTCTCGACTTCGAGGTGGCGCTCGTTCATCTCGCGGTCCTTCAGCGGAATGGCCACCAGCGCCTTCGACTTGAGCTGCGTGCGGATCGACAGCTCGCCATAGAAGGCGATGGTGCCGCCGCCCGCGGCCGCAAAGCTCACCAGCGCATTCGCATGGTTGCTCGACATGGCCTGCACGTACTGCAGCCCCTGCCGGCTGCAGCTGATGTCCAGCAGTTGCCGGATGGAACTGTCCCGCGGCGGCAGGCCCAGCGGATAGGCCGCCACCTGGCGCAGCGAGAGCTGCCGCTGCCCCGCCAGCGGATGGTCGCTCGCCATCACGGCGAGGATCGGGCTCGGGTGGCGCAGCTCGATCCGGATGCCGGGCTCGGGCACCGCGCTCAGCGTGATGCCCACGTCCGCTTCGCCGTCGCGGATGCGGCCGGGAATCTCGTGGGGCGGGCAGACCTCCAGGTGAAAGCGGATGCCTTCATGCTTCGCGCGAAAGCGCGAGATCAATGTGGGAAGGAAGTCGAACGCGAAGCCCTCGGTGCTCGCCACGCGCACGCGCCCGCTGCGCAGGCCGCGCAGGCCCTGGATCTCGCCGGCCACGCGCTCGATGTCCTGCTGCACCCGCTTGGCATGCGCGGCCAGCAGTTCGCCGGCCGCATTGGGCACCATGCCGCGCGCGTGCCGGTCGAACAGCAGCGTGTCGAGTTCGCGCTCCAGGCGCGCCACCTGCCGGCTCACGGCGGAAGGCGCCACGTTGAGCTTGAGCGCCGCCTCCTTCACCGACCCGGTCCTGACCACCTCCAGGAAGTAGCGGACCGCGGTTTCCTGCAGCGTGTGAAGCGACATGTTTCTTCCTTGTGGCCGCGTGGCGACGCGCGTTTGTCGATTGCCGAATCGGCAATCGACAATTCTAAACATTGCGCTTGTGGCAGCGCGTTGCGGCTCCTAGGATGAACCTGCATCCCCGCTCTGTCGTTCCTCCAGGAGTCCTTCATGAAACGCCTCCCCGCACTGGCCTGCATGGTGCTGCTGCTGTCCTGCCTCGGCCTCGCGCCCTTCGCGGCGCTGGCTGCCGACACCGGGTTTCCGTCGCGCCCGGTCACGCTCGTGATTCCCTTTCCGCCCGGCGGCGCCACCGACGTGAACGGCCGCGTGATCGCGCAGCGCCTGGGCAAGGAGCTCGGCCAGCCCGTGGTCATCGAGAACCGCGGCGGCGCCGGCACGGTGATTGGCGCGAGCTACGTTTCCAAGGCGGCGCCCGACGGCTACACGCTGCTGATCAGCTCGGGCACCACCTTCACGGTGAATCCCGCGATCCGCCCCAACCTGCCCTACGACCCGGTCAAGGGCTTCGAGCCGATCGGCCTGGCCGGGCGCGTGGGCCTCATCCTGCTGGCGAACAGCGAAGTGCCGGTGCAAACGGTCAAGCAGTTCGTCGACTACGTGAAGGCCTCGCCCGGAAAGTACTCGTACGCGTCCTTCGGCACCGGCACCACCTCGCAGTTTGCCGGCGAGACCATCCTGCATGCCGCCGGCCTCAAGATGACGCACGTGCCCTACAAGGGCAGCGCCCCGGCCATGACCGACCTCATGGGCGGGCAGGTTCCGTTCAGCATCGACACCGTGAGCGCGGCCATTCCCCAGCTCAAGAGCGGCAAGATCAAGGCCATTGCCGTGACCACGGCCAAGCGCTCAACGCTGCTGCCCGACGTGCCCACCATGGCCGAGAGCGGCTACCCCGAAGTCAACACCGACACCTGGCTGGTGCTGGTGGCGCCGAAGGGCCTGCCGCCCGAGGTGAAGGCCAAGCTCGAAAAGGCGCTGGCCGCGACCATGGCCGATCCCGACACGCGCGCCAAGCTCAGTGCGCAGGGCCTGGAGCCGGGCTATGCCAATTCCGCCGCCGTGAGCGAGCTGATCGCCAAGGAATTGCCGCAGATGCGCGCCATCGCTGCGCGCGCAAACATCACATCAGATTGACGCCACTCGAAGCGACATGAGCACCCACACCGAATTGATCGAACAAACCGCCGTCGAACTGCGCCGGCTCATCGGCAGCAAGGCGGTCTCGCCGGTCGAGCTGCTCGAGGCCTGCATCGCGCGCATCGAGCGCGTGAACCCCTTCATCAACGCCGTGACCGCCACCTGCTTCGAGCGCGCGCGGGCCGAGGCCCGGGCGGCCGAGAGCGCCGTGATGCGCGGCGATGCGCTGGGGCTGCTGCACGGCCTGCCGCTCGGCGTGAAGGACCTGGAGCCGACCGAAGGCCTGCTCACCACCTGGGGCTCCGCGATCTTCCGCGACCACGTGCCGCAGGAGGACATCGAGCTGGTGGCCCGCCTTCGCAGGGCCGGCGCCATCGTGGCGGGCAAGACCAACGTTCCCGAAATGGGCGCCGGCGCCAACTCGCGCAACGAGGTGTGGGGCGCCACCGGCAACCCCTTCAACCCGAACCTCAATGCCGGTGGTTCTTCCGGCGGCTCGGCCGCCGCGCTGGCCTGCGACATGCTGCCGGTGTGCACCGGCTCCGACACCGGCGGGTCGCTGCGCATTCCGGCCGCCAAGTGCGGCGTGGTGGGCTTCCGGCCTTCGCCGGGCATCGTGCCAAGCGTGCGCAAGCTGCTGGGCTGGACGCCGATCTCGGTCGTGGGTCCGATGGGCCGCACGGTGGAAGACGCCTGCCTGCAGATGGCGGCCTCCGCCGGCATGCACGCGGGCGATCCGCTGAGCTATCCGCTCGATCCGCTCAGCTTCCTGAAGCCGGCCGGCATCGACCTCAGCAACCTGCGCGTGGCGTGGACCGAAGACTTCGGCACCTGCGCGGTGGACGACGGCATCCGCGCCACCATGCGCGGAAAGATCGGTGCGATGCAGCACCTGTTCAAGCGCTGCGACGAGATCGAGCTCGACCTCGGCGAAGCGCACCGCTGCTTCGACGTGCTGCGTGCCGAGGCCTTCGTGGCCGGCATGCATGCCGCCTACCAGCGCGACCCGGCCAGCCTGGGCCCCAACTCCCGCGCCAACTACGAAATGGGCGCGCAGATGAGCCTGCTCGACAGCGCCTGGGCCCAGGCCGAACAGACGCGGCTCATCAAGCGCTTCCAGGCCGCCTTCGCCGACTACGACCTGATCCTCTCGCCCACCACGCCGGTGTCGCCCTTTCCGTGGACGCAGCTCTATGCGGACACCATCAACGGCGAGAAGCAGGCCAACTACTACCGCTGGCTCGCGCTGACCTACGTGGTCACGCTGACGACGCATCCGGCGCTGGCGCTGCCCTGCGGCCTCGACCATGCGGGCATGCCCTTCGGGCTGCAGATCGTGGGCGCGTTCAGGGCCGACCACCAGGTGCTGGGCGCGGCGCACGCCATGGAAAAGGCCTTCGCGGCCGACGCGCAATTGCGCCGCCCGCGGCCCGACATCGCGTCGCTGCGCGCGGCCGAACCTGCGCTCAGGTCGATCGTCACGGCGCCGCCCGGTGCGGGCCGCAGCGCGCCTGCAGCCGCCACCTCCGCGGTCTGAGAAAGCCCCGGGGCCGGCCAGCGCGCCAGCCTTGACCTTGACACGGTGTCAGCCTGGAAACTGGCGATGCGCTGCGCGTGGTGCGCAGCAGCATCTTCCTGTTTTCTCGTTGGAGCACTCGATGAACCACGCGCATTCCGGAGCGCCGCAGCACCCGCATCACCCGCAGCACGAAGGCCACCACGCGCCGCATGACCACACGCCTGTGCCTGTGCCTGCGGCCGCCGGCACCATCTACACCTGCCCGATGCATCCGGAGATCCGGCAGGACCATCCGGGCAACTGTCCCAAGTGCGGCATGACGCTGGAGCCCGAGATGCCGACGCTCGACGAGGGCGAAGACCCCGAGCTGCGCGACTTCAAGCGCCGCTTCCTGTGGACGCTGCCGCTCACGCTCGCGGTGGCCGTGCTCGCGATGGCGGGGCACCGGCTGCAGTGGTTCGAGATGGCCACGCAGAGCTGGATCGAGCTGGTTCTTTCGCTGCCCATCGTGCTGTGGGCGGGCTGGCCCTTCTTCAGGCGTGCCGTGCAATCGGTCGCCAACCGCAGCCCCAACATGTGGACGCTGATCGGCCTGGGCACCGCGGCCGCCTTCGCCTACAGCGTGGTGGCCACGGTGGCGCCGCGCGTGTTTCCCGAATCGTTCATGTCGATGGGCCGCGTGGCGGTGTACTTCGAGGCGGCCGCGGTGATCATCTCGCTCACGCTGCTGGGCCAGATCCTCGAACTCAAGGCGCGCTCGCAGACCTCGGCGGCCATCAAGTCGCTGCTCGGCCTTGCGCCCAAGACGGCGCGGCGCATCGGCGCCGATGGCACGGAAGAAGACGTGCCTATCGCCCACGTGCACGTCGGCGACAAGCTGCGCGTGCGGCCCGGCGAGAAGGTGCCGGTGGACGGCGTGGTGGTCGAGGGCGCGAGCGCGGTCGACGAGTCGATGCTCACCGGCGAGCCGCTGCCCGTGACCAAGCGGGCCGGCGACAAGCTCATCGGCGCCACGCTCAACACCAGCGGCGCGCTGGTGATGCAGTCGGAAAAGGTCGGCTCGCAGACCGTGCTCGCAAGCATCGTGCAGATGGTGGCGCAGGCCCAGCGCTCCCGCGCGCCGATGCAGCGCATGGCCGACCACGTGGCCGGCTACTTCGTGATGGCCGTGATCGGCATCGCGGTGCTGACCTTCTTTGCGTGGGGCTTCTTCGGGCCGGCGCCGAGCTGGACGCACGGGCTCATCAATGCGGTGGCGGTGCTCATCATTGCCTGTCCCTGTGCGCTCGGGCTGGCCACGCCGATGTCGATCATGGTGGCCACGGGCAAGGCGGCCACGCAGGGCGTGCTGTTCCGCGATGCGGCCGCGATCGAGAACTTCCGCAAGGTCGACGCGCTCATCGTCGACAAGACCGGCACGCTGACCGAAGGCAAGCCGGGCTTCGAACGCGCGGTGGCGCTGCCCGGCTTCAGCGAGGACGAGGTGCTGCGCCTCGCGGCAAGCCTCGACCAGGGCAGCGAGCATCCGCTCGCGCATGCCATCGTGCGTGCGGCGCGCGAGCGCGGGCTTGCGCTGGCCGCGGCCGACGAGTTCGAGTCCGCCAGCGGCATCGGCGTGAACGGCAGCGCCGGCGGCCGCCGGCTGGCGCTCGGCAACACCGCGCTGATGGACCAGCTGGGCGTGCCGGTCGATGCGCTCCGGCCGCAGGCCGAGGCGCTGCGCGCCGAGGGAGCCAGCGTGATGTTCCTCGCGGTCGACGGCCAGCCCGCCGGCCTGCTGGCCGTGTCCGACCCGGTCAAGGCCACCACGGCGGAAGCGCTGGCGGCGCTCAAGGCATCGGGCATGCGCGTGATCATGGCCACGGGCGACGGCCTGACCACTGCGCGCGCCGTGGCCGCCAGGCTGGGCATCGACGAGGTGCACGGCGAAGTCAAGCCGGCCGACAAGCTCGCGCTGGTCGAGAAGCTGCAGCGCGAAGGCCGCATCGTCGCGATGGCCGGCGACGGCATCAACGATGCGCCCGCGCTCGCCAAGGCCGATGTCGGCGTGGCCATGGGCACCGGCACCGACGTGGCGATGAACAGCGCCCAGGTCACGCTGGTCAAGGGCGACCTGCGCGGCATTGCAGAGGCGCGCATCGTCTCCGAGAAGACCATCGCCAACATGAAGCAGAACCTGGGCTTCGCGTTCGTCTACAACGCGCTCGGCGTGCCGCTGGCCGCGGGCGTGCTGTTCCCGTTCACGGGCTGGCTGCTGTCGCCGATGATCGCGGCGCTGGCGATGAGCCTGAGCTCGGCGTCGGTCATCACCAATGCATTGCGGCTGAGAGCCGAGGGCGCGGGCGGCAGGCCGGGCTGAGGCGCCAGTCCCATGGGGCACCGGGCCGGCAGCATTCGAACTCCGCCTACATACATTTGGCGCGGGTTCATGCAAGTTGGCCGGATGACACAGCCCATCGAACTCATCATCGAGGAGCCAGCCCTCGGATCATTTGTCTGGCGCCTGCTCGAAACGGATGCGAACGGAGCGAACCCCAAGGTGCTCCGCGACGCCTTCGATCCGGCGGACACCTACGAAGCCGCGCTGGCCGCGGGACAGCGCGCGCTGCACAGCGAGATCCGCCGGCGCGCCTCCGGCCAACCGCAGGCACAGACCGCCTGAGCGAAGCTGCCGGCCGGCCCGTGCTACAGGTGCCTGGGCCGCGCGGGCTCCGATATCTTTCCGAGCGGATCGGCCGCCGCGCCGGCCTCGCCCTTGGCCGCCACGTCGCCCAGCGACAGGATGCCCACGAGGCGCTTGTCGCGGTCGACCACCGGAAGCCTGCGGATCTGCACCGCGCTCATCTGGCTGAGCGCCTCGTCGACCGTGTCGTCGGCATAGCACCAGTACGCGTCGGCGGTCATGATCTGCCTGACCGGCGATGCGCCAAGGTCGATCTCGCGGGCCACGCCGCGCACGGCAATGTCGCGGTCGGTCACCACGCCGACCAGCCGGCTGCCGTCGCACACCGGCAGCACGCCCACTTCGAGTTCTTCCAGCGCCTTGGCGGCCTGCACGATGGTGTCGCCCGGCGCCACCGTGCGCACGCCGCGCGTCATCACTTCATGAACCTGAGTCATCGCATGTCCCTTCTGCAGCGAAGGCCCGCTGCAGGTCCCAGCTTAGGCGGGCGGCGGGCGGGCCGTGTCGGCAGTCTCGGGGACCGCAAGTAAGCCATGTCGCACTTCGCCGCTGCGAAGGGCCCGGCTGCGCGCGGCGGGTACGTAAGATCGGCGTCCGCCGGTTTTCCGCAACGACGACAAAGGAGATCTACAGATGCAGAACAAAGCCCTCGAGCCTCGCCGCCGCTTCCTGAAGAATGCCGCGGGCTCCGGACTGGCCGCCGTCGCCGGGCTGGCCAATGCGCAGTCCTTCGACTTCAAGCCCAACCAGCGCTACCCGGACCCTTCGGTGCTGATCCTGGACCCGAGCTTTGCCAAGTACCGCATCTACAGCAGCACCGTCGAGCAGCTGGGCACCGGCATGCGCTGGGCCGAGGGGCCGGTGTACTTTCCGGAGGGCGGCTACCTGCTGTGCAGCGACATTCCGAACAACCGGCTCATGAAGTACGACGAGAAGACCGGCAAGTTCACGGTGCACAAGCAGAACGCCAACTATGCCAACGGCAACACGCGCGACCGCCAGGGCCGCCTCGTCACCTGCGAGCACTCGGTCACGCGTCGCGTGGTGCGCACCGAGAAGAACGGCCGCATCACCGTGCTGGCCGACAGCTACGAGGGCAAGAAGCTCAATGCGCCCAACGACGTGGTCGTGAAGTCGGACGACAGCGTGTGGTTCACCGACCCGACCTTCGGCATCAACGGCGAGTGGGAAGGATCGAAGGCCACGCCGGAGCAGGCCACCACCAATGTCTACCGCATCGCGAAGGACGGCAAGCTCAGCGCCGTCATCACAGACCTGGTGAACCCGAACGGGCTCGCGTTCTCGCCGGACGAGAAGAAGCTCTACGTGGTCGAGTGGAAGGGCACGCCCAACCGCAGCATCTGGAGCTACGACGTTGCCGCCGATGGCGCCAGCGTGTCGAACAAGACCAAGCTCATCGATGCGGACGGCCCCGGCGCGCTCGACGGATTCCGCGTCGACCGCGACGGCAACCTCTGGTGCGGATGGGGCTTCAACGGCGCATTCGCGCCCGAGCCCACCGACGTGGGCGGCGGCCTGAAGGCCCACCTGCCGCTCGGGAAATCCGAAGAGATGGACGGCGTGAAGGTCTTCAACCGCGACGGCAAGCCGATCGGCTTCATCCGCCTTCCCGAGCGCTGTGCCAACCTCGAGTTCGGCGGGCCCAAGCGCAACCGCCTCTACATGGCGAGCAGCCATTCGCTCTATGCGCTCTACGTGGAGGCGCACGGCGCGGTCTAGCGCTTCAGCGTTCGGGCCTAGACCAGTGCCGCAATCTCCGCGGCACCCAGCGCGCCCTGGTAGATGCGCAGATCGCCGAGGCGGCCGCGCAGCGGCGGGTCGTTCGGATACTGCGAACGCCCGAGCAGGTTCCGCGTGGTCTCGCCGAGCTCGCAGGGCCCGAAGCTCATCTGCGCATTGCTGCCGACCGCCACGCCGTCGACGTACAGCGTGCCGAGCGTGCCGGACAGGGTCACCGCCACATGCACCCAGCGGCCCGTCGGCAGCGGCGACGCGCCTTCGATCATCTGCATGTTGTAGCCGTGAACCGGCGAGATGGCATAGCGCACCTTGCCGGTGTCGCTGCGCGGCGTGAGCATCATGTAGCGGCGCTCGCCGGAGCCGAAGTCGAAGACGCGCGCCCAGGTCGAGATCTCGTCCAGGAACACGCGGCATGCGATGGTGAAGTCGGCCACGTCCTTGACCACGCCCACGGGGAGCTCGGCGTAGTCGGCGGCCGCCTGCGTCTCGCTGAAGTCGCGCTGCAGCAGCAGCTCGGCCTTGATGGCGGCGCGGGCCTCGTCGGAGGGGTTGCCTTCTCCGGCCGCGGTCAGCGCCACCACCGCGTAGTGGTACGCCACGCCGGGCGCGATGGTGCTGTCGGTGAAGGTCAGCGTGTCGCTGATGCCCGTGGCCACCGTGGCATACGGCCCGCCCGCCATGGTGGCGCGCTTGACCGAATAGCTCAGCGCGCCGGTGCAGCCCCACCACGAGAGCTCGACCTGCGGTCCGTGCACGCGCGCGGTGAGCCCGCTCGGCCGCAGCGGCGTCGTGATCGGATCGCGCGTGTAGGTGAGCGTGCCGAAGCCGAGCTGGTCGCCGTTGTTGCCGTCCGTCTCGGGCCGCATCTGCTCGGCCTGCAGCGCGGTGTAGGGCGTGGCGATGCCCAGCCGGTTGGCATAGTGGTTGTAGACGCTTTCCCAGATGCCGCGCCGGTGGCCGAGGCCGTCCCCCAGCACGGTCTTTGTTCCCTGCCGGTTGGCGCTGGTGAGAAAGGGCACGGTGTAGAAGTTGCCGGCGCCGTCCTGCAGGTTGGACTTGGCCACGTACTCGGCGCCGGCAAGGAAGCGGTTGTTCTCGTAGCCGTAGATGTCGTCGCCCTGGTTCCAGGCCATTTCGCAGAATGCGCCCGCCAGGCCGATGCCCAGCGTGCAGTGCCCTTGGTCGCGGCCGCTCTCCTGCCACTGGCCGAGGTAGCCGGGATGCACGTGGTAGACCGCCTGCAGGCCGGCGCCATTGCCCTGGCCCGCCTTGTAGTAGCCGATCGCCTCGTCGTAGAGGTCTGGCCGGTCGCACAGCACGCCGATGGCCAGGATCGAGCCCAGCGCGCACTGGTCCCAGTTGGCCCAGTAGTTGGTGATCACCGCACCGTTGTGCCTGTCGAGGAAGTCGTGGTTGAGCGGATAGAACACCGTGAGCATCATGTTCTGGAAGCGCTCGAAATCGCCGGCCGCCCATCCCGGATAGGAGCGCATGATCTCGGCCGCATTCGCGAACTGCTGGCCGTAGATGCCTGCCGCAAGAAAGCGATCCGCATTGCCCGTGACCTCTTTCAGCGTGGAGGACCACTCGTTCAGGAAGACCACGGCAAGGTCGGCATAGCGCGTGTCCTGAGAAACCTTCCAGCGCAGCGCGAGCTGGTAGGCGCGCGCGACGTCGATGTAGAACTGCGCGAAGTTCTGGCCCGGGACGTCCCCCCGAATCACCGTGGCCAGCGGCCGCGGCTTGGCGCCGAGCTGCGAACGGCCATTGGACGTGAGCGCGTTCCAGCCGGCGACCCAGGGCTGCGCATTGGCCGCGATCTTCTGGCGCATGCGCTCGAAGTCGGCCTCGGTGTGCAGCAGGCCGGGGTGCACGAACTTGCGCGCCTGCGGTGCGGAGGGCGCCGCGTCGGGCGCCGCGGGTGCATCGGGCGCGGCGGGCGGGGC
Source organism: Variovorax sp. V116 (assembly GCF_041154435.1). NCBI lineage: Bacteria > Pseudomonadati > Pseudomonadota > Betaproteobacteria > Burkholderiales > Comamonadaceae > Variovorax > Variovorax sp. V116. Next base: position 809,692 of record NZ_AP028661.1, on the reverse strand, counting down.
CGCCGCCGGTGCCGATGCATCCGCCTGCGGCGCACCGCCGCCCAGCGCGCCGAAGCCGCCCGCCACGCCGCCGCCGCCACCCCCTCCTCCGCACGCGGCGGTGCCGAGGGCCGCGAGGCTCACGGCGCCCACGCAGAATGCGCGGCGGTCCAAGGGATTGATGTTGTTGTTTTCGCTTTGTGACTGATGCATGTCGGGATCGAGTTTTGTTAAACCTCGTTACCGCAACATGCATGCCCAATCGGCGGATGCATCCTTTTCCATTCACCGAATCGCGGCCCGGAACGCGACGGCACCGCGAAGGTGCAGGAAGCCGCGCCGCGGATGACATTCAGTGTCAACCCGCGGCGCCCATGCGCTCAGAAATGTCATGCCAGCCCGCCGCGGGCCGCCGCGCTAGAGCTGCAGGTTGACCTGGACGCCGGGCGTGCCGGGCGCCGTTTGCGCGACCACGACGATGCGCTCCTCGAGCCTCTGGAAATGCAGGTCCACCCGCGCGTGGCCCACCTGCAGCCGCTGCACGTGCAGCTGGTCGATGTCGGCCGGCAGCCGCGGCTGCACGATCTTCACCTCGCGCCGGATGCCGTCCACCTGCAGGCCCAGGCAGGCCTGCAGCAGCATGAACACCGAGCCGGCGGCCCAGGCCTGCGGCAGGCACGCGACCGGGTAGGCCACGGGCGACTGGCCGGGCTCGCGATCGAAGCCGCAGAACAGTTCCGGCAACCGCATGCCGAAGTGCGCGGCCGTCTCGAACAGGTTGTCCAGGATGCGCACCACGCCGTCGCGCTCGCCGTAGCGCGCAAGGCCGGCTGCGCACAGGGCCGCGTCGTGCGGCCACACCGATCCGTTGTGATAGGACATCGGATTGAAGCGCACCGCCTCCGCCGGCAGGGTGCGGACGCCCCAGCCCGATGCAAAGGCCGACGACAGCAGCTGGCGGCCCACGGCCTGGGCCCGCTCTGCGCTCGGCAGGCCGGCGAACAGCAGGTGGCCCGCGTTGGAAGCACGCACGCGGCAAGGCTGGTTGGCGCCGTCGATGGCCAGCGCATAGAAGCCCAGGTCGTCGAGCCAGAACCGGCTCTCGACCGCAAGCCGCATGGCCGCCGCGCGCTGGCGCCAGCGGCTCGCGCCCGCATCGCCGCGCCACTCGGCCATGGCCGACATCGCAAGGAAGGCCGCATAGGCATAGCCCTGGACCTCCACCAGCGCGATCGGCCCCTCGGGCGTGCGGCCGTCGGCGTGGAAGATGGAATCGTGGCTGTCCTTCCAGCCCTGGTTGACCAGGCCGCTGGCTTCGCCGCGCTGGTAGGCGAGCAGGCCGTCGGGGTGGCGCGCCATGTTCCGCTCCATCCATTCGCAGGCCGCGCCGAGCGCGGGCCAGATGCGGTCGATGGTGGCGCGGTCGCCGGTGCGCCGTGCATAGGCGCCGGCCAGCGCCACGAACAGCGGCGTGGTGTCGACGCCGCCGTAGTACTGGCCGAAGGGCAGTTCGTCGACGGCGGCCATCTCGCCCTTGCGGGTCTCGTGCATGATCTTTCCGGGCTCCGCATCGCGGAAGCTCGAGGTCTGGTGCGCCTGCCGCGCCGCCAGGAATTCGAGCACGCCCTGCGCCAGCCTCGGGTCGATCCACAGCATCTGGAAGGCCGTGACGATGGCGTCGCGCCCGAACGGCGTCGAGAACCACGGGATCCCCGCATAGGGATAGGGGCCGGTGGGCAGGTCGGTGGTGAGCAGCGCGAGGTCGGCGCGCGAGCGGTCGAGCCAGGCCTGGAACAGGCGCCCCGAGGCGTGCAGCCGCGAGCCGCGCCGTTGCCGCTGGCGCATGCGCCAGCGCGCGAGCACGCCGGCCTCGCGGAAGCGCTGGGCGCCGGGCCGCGCGGGTGCCGTGCCCACCTCCAGGTAGAGCGTCCAGTGGCCGCGCGCGGCCAGCGGCACGGCGAATGCGGCGGTGCCCGCGTCCAGGCGCTGCGGCGCCTCGGAAAAATCGATGCAGGCCAGCCGCGTGACGGTGTCCAGTCCCTGGTAGCGCAGCACCACGCCCTGGGCGCCGACCTCGGGCGCACCGATCTCGCCGCGCCGCGCGCGCCGCTGGCCGCGCACCTCGAACATGTCGCGGAAGTCGGCGCCGAACTGCAGCATGAGCGGCGCCTGCGCGGGCAGGTCGCCGTAGTTGACCAGCCGGATGCGCTCGAACAGCCGCGCGCCCCAGAGAAAGCGCTTGCGCTCCATGTGGATCACGCCCTGCGGCATCGACGTCGATCCGAGCACCGGCAGCGGACGGTTGGTGAGGTTGGCGGTGAAGAAGACGTTGTCGTGGCTCACGCCGCTGGACAGGAGCGGCGGCCGCGCGCCGTCCAGCCGGAGCACGAAGGTCGAGAGCATGCGCGTGTCGTCATGGAAGAGCCCGTCCACGCCGTCGCCCACGTCGCCGTGGCCGTCCATGACAAAGTAGGTGTCGCCCTCCTTGAGCACGAAGGCATGCTGCACCGCGCGCTCGGGCGCGGGCTCGGCCTGCTCGGTGGCGGGTACTTCGGCGCTCATGCTCAAGCGGCCTCGCGGTAGAGGGGCTCTTGCGGCTCCTGCGGCAGGAGCGCGCCGGCGCCGGCCAGCCGCGCGTACTGCTCGACATAGGCGCTGGCCATGGCCTGGGCCGAGTAGCGCCGCTCGAAGGCCTGCCGCACGCGGCGGCGGTCGAGCGCGCCGATGGCGTGCACCGCCTGGACGGCCTGCGCCTCGTCCTCGACGATGAGCCCGCTCACCCCGTGCTCGATCACCTCGGGCACCGAGCCGCAGCGCCAGCCGATCACCGGCGTGCCGCAGGCCATGGCCTCGATCATCACCAGGCCGAAGGGCTCGGGCCAGTCGATCGGGAACAGCAGCGCGCGCGCGCCGCCCAGGAACGCGGCCTTGTCGGCGTCGCCGATCTCGCCGATGAACTCGACCAGCGGATCGTCCAGCAGCGGCCGGATCTTCTGCGCGAAGTAGCTCGCGTCCGCCGCGTCGACCTTGGCCGCGATCTTCAGCGGCAGCCCCGCGCGCCGGGCGATCTCGATGGCGCGGTCGGGCCGCTTCTCGGGCGAGATGCGGCCGAGGAAGGCCAGGTAGCCGCCAGGGTTCGGCTCGAAGGCGTAGGGCGTCTCTTCGAGTCCGTGCGGGATGGTCGCGAGCCAGTTGGCAAAGGGCAGCGGCTTGCGCTGGTGGCGCGAGATGGAGACCAGCGGAAACTGGTTCCAGCGCATGTACGCGCCGGGCAGGTCCGCGATGTCCAGGCGCCCGTGCAGCGTGGTGAGGGTGCGGCCGGCCATGTCCTCGAAAAAGGGAAAGTGCAGCAGGTCGACGTGGAAATGCAGCACGTCGAACTCGTGCGCTCGTCGTCGCACTTCGTGGAGCATGCAAAGGTGGCTGGCCAGGTCGGACTTCAGCGGCGCCGGGTCCAGCCGCAGGGCCTGGGCCCGCATGGGCGCCAGGCGGGCCCGGGTCTGCGTGTCCGCGGAGGCGAACAGCGTGACCTCGTGGCCCTGGTCCACCAGCGCATTGGCCAGGTGGGCAACGACCCGTTCGGTGCCGCCATAGAGCCGCGGCGGAACGGCTTCGTACAGGGGCGCGATCTGCGCGATCTTCATCGTCAAGACAATCTCCTCGCAAGGGAATGAATGAACAAGGAACAAGGCGAAGAATGGAGGCGGCACAGCCTCCGGCGCACATTTTGGGATGGGCGCGCCCGCTTTCAAGAGCCGCCTGCGCGGCCTGCGCCGCTTGCACGCGGCGCGGGCTTGGCCTAGATTTTTCAGCTCGTGACAGGAGGTTTTTCGATGGACATTCTTGAAACCGTTGCGGACCAGTCGGATGCGATGAAGCTGCCGCTCTATGCGGTGACCGTGACCGCGGTGGCGCGCGAACAGGCGCCGGCGCTGCTGTCGCTGCACTGGCACGGCTTCTTCCGGCAGACGCCGCTTCGCCTGCCTGGCGTGCCGCTGCCGGCGCGGCCGGTGCCGCAGTCGATGGCGCAGTTCGACGTGCCCGCAGGCCGGCTCGATGCATTCGACGAGCTCGAGCGTTCGCTGCTGGAAGCCGCCTGGCAGCTCGGCGCCTGGGACGTGGAGCGGCTCGAGCGGCCGGCCTGGTGGCGCCTGGGCGCGCCGGCCACCGAAGTCAGCGATGGGCGCCGCGCCTTCGGCTACTACGAGGACGACGAACAGGACGGCGAGCACCTGGTGGCCGATGCCCCCGACCGCGAGGAGCTGATGCGCCTGGCCGCGCACCGCGGCTACCTGCGCTGGCTGTTCCGCCCGCGCAAGCGCGGCATCTGGGCCGCGGTGCAGGAGCCGCAGGGCGGCGACGACACGCTCGACGACAGCGGCGGGCGCGCGCTGCCCTGCCCCGTCATGCCGCAGCCGCGCCAGGCCGACGCCGCGGCGCGCCGCACCACGGTCTACCGGCTCGGCCGCAGCGACCGCATCGTGCTGGGTGGCTCCTGAAAAAAATCGTCACAAAAAAATCCGCGCGGCGGGCCCTTGAAGCGCCGCGCGCGCGCCCATAGCTCTCGCGCGCCGGCCTCTTGCGGCCGGCAAGAAAGAACGTGAACCGACATGGCGCCGGCCGCGTGCCGGCGCGGGTTCCTTTTTTGATGACCTGTATCGCTTAGGAGATCGAACATGAAACTTCATCCTCTGTACGACCGGGTGATCGTCAAGCGGATCGAACAGCAGCGCAAGACGGCTTCCGGCATCGTGATCCCCGACTCGGCCGCCGAGAAGCCCGAACAGGGCGAGGTGCTCTCGGTCGGCCAGGGCAAGCTGCTCGCCGACGGCACGCTGCGGCCGCTGCAGCTGAAGGCCGGAGACCAGGTGCTCTTCGGCAAGTACGCGGGACAGACGGTCAAGGTCGACGACGAGGAACTGCTGGTGCTGCGCGAGGACGATGTTCTGGCGACCATCGAGACCAGCGAGCGCGGCGGCCTCAAGCGCGTCGCCTGATGACGATGATGAAGAAGATGTCCCAGACCTGTTGAGAAAGGAGTGATGAAAAAATGACTGCCAAGGACGTCCGGTTCCACGACAACGCCCGCCAGCGCATCGTCGCGGGGGTGAACATCCTTGCCGATGCCGTGAAGGTCACGCTCGGTCCGAAGGGCCGCAACGTGCTGCTCGAGCGCAGCTTCGGCGCACCCGCCATCACCAAGGACGGCGTGTCGGTGGCCAAGGAAATCGAACTGGCCGACAAGTTCGAGAACATGGGCGCACAGATCGTCAAGCAGGTGGCCTCCAAGACGGCCGACGTGGCCGGCGACGGCACCACCACCGCCACCGTGCTCGCGCAGGCCATCGTGCAGGAAGGCATGAAACACGTGGCCTCGGGCATGAACCCGATGGACCTGAAGCGCGGCATCGACAAGGCCACGGCCGCCGTGATCGACGAGCTGCGCAAGCTCTCCAAGCCCATCTCCACCGGCAAGGAGATCGCGCAGGTGGCGGCGCTTTCGGCCAACGCCGACGAGTCCATCGGCAAGATCATTGCCGACGCGATGGAGAAGGTCGGCAAGGAAGGCGTGATCACGGTGGAAGACGGCAAGTCGCTCGAGAATGAGCTCGACGTGGTCGAGGGCATGCAGTTCGACCGCGGCTACCTGAGCCCCTACTTCATCAACGACCCCGAGAAGCAGGTGGCGCACCTGGATGAGCCGCTGGTGCTGCTGCACGACAAGAAGATCTCGAACATCCGCGAGCTGCTGCCGGTGCTCGAAGCCGCCGCCAAGGCCGGCAAGCCGCTGCTGATCGTGGCCGAGGAAGTCGAGGGCGAGGCGCTTGCCACGCTGGTGGTCAACGCCATGCGCGGCGTGCTCAAGGTGGCGGCCGTCAAGGCGCCGGGCTTCGGCGACCGCCGCAAGGCGATGCTCGAGGACATTGCGGTGCTCACGGGCGCGACGGTGATCTCCGAGGAAACCGGCAAGCAGCTCGACAAGGCCACGCTCGAGGACCTGGGCCGCGCCAAGCGCGTCGAGGTGCAGAAGGAGAACACCATCATCATCGACGGCGCGGGCGAGCAGGCGCAGATCGACGCGCGCGTGAAGTCGATCCAGGCGCAGATCGAGCAGGCGACCAGCGACTACGACCGCGAGAAGCTGCAGGAGCGCGTGGCCAAGCTCGCGGGCGGCGTGGCGGTGATCCGCGTGGGCGCCGCGACCGAGGTCGAGATGAAGGAGAAGAAGGACCGCGTCGACGATGCGCTGCACGCCACGCGCGCGGCGGTCGAGGAAGGCATTGTGCCGGGCGGCGGCGTGGCGCTGCTGCGCGCACGCGCCGCGGTGTCGAGCCTCCAGGGTGCCAATGCCGACCAGGACGCGGGCATCCGCATCGCGCTGCGCGCGCTGGAGGCGCCGCTGCGCGCGATCGTCGAGAACGCGGGCGTCGAGCCTTCGGTGGTGGTGGCCAAGGTGCTCGAGGGCAAGGGCAACCATGGCTACGACGCCGCCACCGGCGAGTACGGCGACCTGGTGCAGCTCGGCGTGGTCGATCCGACCAAGGTCACGCGCACCGCGCTGCAGAACGCGGCATCGATCGCGGGCCTGATCCTCACCACCGACGCCACGGTGGCCGAGCTGCCGAAGCCGGCCGAGAAGGCGCCCGCGATGCCGGCGGGCGGCATGGACTATTGAGCCCGGCCGATCCGCCATGAAGCAGCAAGCGGCGTCCCTCGCGGGGCGCCGCTTTTTCTTTTCGTGCGTCTTTCCCGCCGCGAGCAGCCCCGGCGCAGTTAGCTCAGACTAAGGGCCATGCAAGCCATGACGCCGCCGACCGGCTCCCGGCCTCCTGCACGCCGGGCGCGCCACGCATGCGCCGCATCGCTGTTGCTGGCGGCGCCGCTGGCCAGTGCGCATGTGCCCGAGGCGGCCGCAACGCCCACGCTCGGCTGGAGTCTGGAGCCCTGGGTGCTGGCCTGCCTGGGCGCGAGCCTGCTGCTCTACCTGGCCGGCCTGCTGCGCCTGTGGCGCAAGGCCGGTGCGGGCCGCGGAGTCGGCATGCGGCGCGCGGCTTCGTTCGGCGCAGGCTGGCTCGCGCTGGTGCTGGCGCTGGTCTCGCCGCTCGATGCGCTCGGCGGCTATCTTTTTTCCGCGCACATGGTGCAGCACGAGGTGCTCATGATCCTGGCCGCGCCGCTGCTGGTGATCGGCCGGCCGCTGGCGGTCTGGACCTGGGCGCTGCCGGCGCCATGGCGCATGCGAACCACGCGCCTGGTGCGGCAGCCCGCGGTGGCCGCCACATGGGAAGTGCTGACCTGTGCGCCGGTCGCCTGGGCCCTGCACGGCCTCGCGCTCTGGGCCTGGCACCTGCCGCTGTTCTTCGAGGCGGCACTGCGCAGCCAGGCCGTGCACAGCCTGCAGCATGCGAGCTTTCTTGCGACGGCGCTGCTGTTCTGGTGGCCGCCGCTCGCCGGCGCTTCGCGCGCCGGGCATGGCGGCTCGATGCTGTATCTCTTCACGACCATGGTGCACACCGGCGCCCTCGGCGCGCTGCTGACCTTTTCGACCATGCCCTGGTATCCGGCCTATGGCACCGCCACGCCCGCGCTGGGCTTCGACCTGCTCGAGGACCAGCGCCTGGGCGGGCTCATCATGTGGGTGCCGGCCGGCCTGGCCTACCTGGTGGTGGCGCTGGTCGCGGCGGCGCGGCTGCTGCAGGGCGGCCCCGCGCGCGCGGCACCGGGCGCCATGCCGCCTAGGTAGTCAGCGCATCAGCCGTTGCCGACGGCGAAGTCGGCTTGCCGCCCTACAACTGGCGGTCCTTGCCTTGCTAAGTTGCTGAGGCCCTCATGCCGGACTCACGGTCGATGCGAAGCCAGAAACACACCAAGAAGAAGCGCTGCGCCGGATGGGCCGGCCTGCTGCTGCTGAGCAGCCTCTTGCCGGCCTCGCTCGCGCTCGCGCAGCCCGCGCCGGCCGACGGCGTGCCGCACGGCGGCGGCGACGGCGAATGGACCATGGCCGCGCGCGACCATGCGGGCACGCGCTTCAGCCCGCTGGCCGAGATCACGAGCGCCAACGCCGCGAAGCTGCAGCCGGCCTTCACCTTTTCCACCGGCGTGGTGCGCGGACACGAGGCCGCGCCGCTGGTGGTGGGCGGCACGATGTACATCGTGGGCCCCTACCCCAACACGCTCTTCGCGCTCGACCTCGCCAAGCCCGGCGCGCCGCTCAAGTGGAAGTTCGAGCCCAGGCCCGAGGCCGGCTCGCAGGGCGTGGCCTGCTGCGACCAGGTCAACCGCGGCGCCGCCTATGCGGACGGCCGCATCTTCTTCAACACGCTGGACAACCAGACCCTCGCGGTCGACGCGGCAAGCGGCGCCGAGCTCTGGCGCGCGAAGCTCGGCGACATCCGCAGCGGCGAGACCATGACGATGGCGCCGCTGGTGGTCAGGAACAAGGTGCTGGTGGGCAACAGCGGCGGCGAGTTCGGCGTGCGCGGCTGGCTTGCGGCGCTCGACGCGGCCACCGGCAAGACCGTGTGGCGCGCATGGAGCACGGGGCCGGACAGCGACGTGCTGATCGGCCCGCAGTTCAAGCCCTTCTATGCGCAGGACCGCGGCAAGGACCTGGGCGTGAGCTCCTGGCCGCCCGAGGCCTGGAAGATCGGCGGCGGCAACGCATGGGGCTGGATCTCCTACGACCCCGAGCTCGACCTCGTCTACTACGGCACCGGGAACCCGGGGCCATGGAATCCCGAGCAGCGCCCGGGCGACAACCGCTGGACCGCCGGGATCTTCGCGCGCCGCCCGGACACCGGCGAGGCGGTCTGGTTCTACCAGTTCAGCCCGCACGACCTGCACGACTACGACGGCGTGAACGAGAACATCCTGGTCGACGCCGAAGTGGGCGGCAAGCCGCGCAAGGTGCTGGTCCACCCCGACCGCAACGGCCACGTCTACCTGCTCGACCGCGCGAGCGGCGAGGTGCTGTCGGCCCGGCCCTTCGTGAAGGTGACGACCTCCCTGGGCGTGGACCTGCAGACCGGCCGCCTGCGCCAGGACCCGGCCAGGGAGCCGAAGGTCGGCAAGACCATCCGCGGGATCTGCCCGGCCTCGCCCGGCGGCAAGGACTGGCAGCCTTCGGCGTACTCGCCGCGCACGCGGCTGGTCTACATCCCGCACCAGAACCTGTGCCAGGACAGCCAGTCCTCCCAGGTCAGCTACATCGCGGGCACGCCGTATGTGGGCACCGATGCGCGCATGTACGCGGGGCCCGGCGGCCAGCGCGGCCGCTTCACCGCATGGGACCCGGCCGCCGGCAAGGCCGCATGGACGAAGGAAGAGAATTTCCCGGTCTGGAGCGGCGCGCTCGCGACCGCGGGCGACGTGGTCTTCTACGGCACGATGGATGGCTGGTTCAAGGCCCTCGATGCACATACGGGCGCACTGCTGTGGCAGTACCGGACCGACTCCGGGATCATCGGCCAGCCGGTGTCCTACCGCGGGCCCGACGGCAGGCAGTATGTGGCCGTGCTGTCGGGCGTCGGCGGCTGGGCGGGCGCGGTGGTTTCGGGCGACCTGGACGCGCGCGACGGCACCGCAGCGCTGGGTTTCGCCAACGCCATGAGAGACCTGCCCGCGGCCACGCGCAAGGGCGGCAAGCTGTATGTCTTCAAGCTGCCGGACTGACTTCGCGCGCGCCGCCTGCGCCGCCCTGCTTGCACTGGCGGGTGCGCTGCCCCGTGCCGGCGCGCAGGAGCCGGCCGCCGCATTGCGCGTCTGCGCGGAGCCCGACAACCTGCCCTACTCGCGCGAGGATCAGAGCGGCTTCGAGAACCGCATCGCACGCCTGCTGGCCGACGACCTGGGTCTGCCGCTGCAGTACGCATGGCTGCCCGACCGGCGCGGCTTCGTGCGCAAGACGCTCGGCGCCCATGCCTGCGACGTGATCATCGGCGTGCCCGCGGGCGACGAGCGCGTGCTGGCCACGAGGCCCTACTACCGCTCGAGCTATGTGTTCGTGCAGCCCGCGGCGCGGGCCGAGATGGCCGATGCGCTGCGCTCCTTCGACGATGCCCGCCTGCCCGCGCTGCGCATCGGCGTGCAGCTGGTGGGCAACGACCTGGCCGCGACGCCGCCGGGCCATGTGCTGGCGCGGCACGACGCGGTGCGCAACGTGGTCGGCTTCACCGTGTCCGGCGACGGGCCGCCCGCGCAGCGCATGGTGGAGGCGGTGGCGCAGGGCGAGCTCGATGCCGCGGTGGTCTGGGGGCCGCAGGCGGGCTACTTCGCGGCCCGCGCCACACCGGCGCTGCGGCTCACGCCGGCCGCGGCGCCCGGCGATCCGGACCTGCCTTTCAGCTTCTCGATTGCAATGGGCGTGCGCAAGGACGACCGCGCGATGAAGGCGCGGCTCGACGATTTCCTGCTGCGGCGCGGCGCCGACATCGGCCGCATCCTCGATGCCTATGCGGTGCCGCGCCTTCCCGTCTCGAACGGGGAGCCGCCATGAGAACGCCGCCGCTGCGGATGGCCGGCACCGCGGTGCTCGCGCTCGCATCGAGCCTGGCGCTGTGCGCCTGCGAGCGCGAGATGCGCCGCTTCGAGACGCCGCCCGACAACCGCGCGGCGCCGCGCCCCGAAGCACCGAGGACCAGCGCGCTGCAGCCGGCCGAGGCGCGCAGCGATCCGGTGCGCCTGCCGGCGGGCAACGGCGAAGGCTACGAAGACAACGCCTACAACGTGGCGCAGGGCAAGCGCCTGTACCGCTGGTACAACTGCGCCGGCTGCCACGCGCAGGGCGGCGGCGGCATGGGGCCCGCGCTCATCGACGACCAGTGGCGCTACGGCAGCGAGCCGGCGCAGGTCTTCAGCACCATCATGCAGGGGCGGCCCAACGGCATGCCTTCGTTCGGCGGGCACCTGAGCGAGGACCAGGTGTGGCAGCTCACCGCCTATGTGCGCTCGATGAGCGGCCAACTGCGCAAGGACACGGCCCCCGGCCGCGCCGATGCCCTGCAGGCCAACGAACCGGAAGCCGCGCGCGACCGCGAACCCGCGCGCCCGGGAGCGAAATGATGATGGACGCGCTGCACGACGTGCTCGCCCCCTTCGGTCCGCAGGCCGGCCATGTGCGCGGCCTGTGGACGCTGACGCTGGCGGTGTGCACCGTGGTCTTCGCAGCCGTGCTGGCGGCGCTGCTCGTCGCGCTGCTGCGCGCGCAGCGCGCGGGCGCGGAAAGCGCGCCGGACCTGTCGTCCCTGGGCCGGCCCGAGCCCGGCCGCCGGCGCAGCGTGATCGCGGCCGTGGCGGCCTCCACGCTGCTGCTGCTCGCGCTCATCGCGGCCAGCATCTTCACCGACCGCGCGCTCGCGCGGCTGTCCACCGACGGCGCGCTGCGGCTCGAGGTGACGGCCCACCAGTGGTGGTGGGAGGTGCGCTACGTGGAGCCGCAGGTGGCCGACAGCTTCATGACCGCCAACGAGATCCATGTGCCGACCGGCCGGCCCGTGATCGTCACGCTCAAGGCCGACGACGTGATCCACAGCTTCTGGGTGCCGAGCCTCGCGGGCAAGAAGGACCTGATCCCGGGCCGCACCGCCACCCTGAATTTCCGCGCCGACCGCGACGGCATCTACCGCGGCCAGTGCGCCGAGTTCTGCGGCTCGCAGCATGCGTTGATGGCCTTCTTCGTTCTGGCCGAGCCGCCCGAGCGCTATGCGGCCTGGGCCGCGGCGCAGCGCCGTACGGCGGGCGAACCCGCAGAAGGCCAGCCGCTGCGCGGCCGCGAAATTTTCATGCGTTCGAGCTGCGCGATGTGCCACGCCATCGACGGCACCTCGGCGCAGGCCGTGCGCGGGCCGAACCTCACGCACCTGGCAAGCCGCAGCACGCTGGCCGCGGGCAGCCTGGCCAACACGCCGGAAGACCTGCGGCGCTGGATCGCCGATCCGCAGCAGGTCAAGCCCGGCACCTACATGCCCGCCACCCGGCTCTCGTCCGAAGACATGGGCGCGCTGGTGGGCTACCTGCAGACCCTGCGCTGATGAACGACGAACGCGCCATGCAGCAGCAACCCGGCCGCACCCCCGCCCCGCCGCACCTGATGAAGGACGGCCCCGGCCCCGGCTCGCCCGAAGCCGCCGCGCTGGACGCCACCTGGCGCGATCCGCCCGGGCTGCTCGGCTGGCTGGCCGCCGTCAACCACAAGGCGATCGCGCGCCGCTTCATCGTCACCACCTTCTGCTTCTTCGTGGCGGGCGGGCTGCTTGCGTTCGTGATGCGGCTGCAGCTCGCGCGGCCCGGCGCGCGGCTGGTCGGGCCCGATCTCTACAACCAGCTGTTCACGATGCACGGCTCGACCATGATGTTCCTCTTCGCCGTGCCGGTGATGCAGGCCGTGGCCGTGTACCTGCTGCCCCTGATGCTGGGCACGCGCAGCGTCGCCTTTCCGCGCCTGAACGCCTTCGCCTACTGGATCTTCCTGTTCGGCGGGCTGATGCTCTACGCGGTGTTCGCGCTGGGCGCCGCGCCCGACGTGGGCTGGTTCTCGTACGTGCCGCTCGCGGGGCCCGACTATTCGCCCGGCAAGCGCACCGACTTCTGGGCCCAGATGATCACCTTCACCGAGCTGTCGGCGTTGCTGGAGGCCATCGTGGTGATCACCACCGTGTTCAAGCTGCGCGCGCCGGGCATGGCGCTCAACCGCATTCCGCTGTTCGCCTGGGCCATGCTGGTGACGGCCTTCATGGTGCTGTTCGCGATGCCCGCGGTGATGCTGGCGAGCACCACGCTGATCACGGACCGGCTGGTCGGCACGCACTTCTACAACCCGGCCGAGGGCGGCGACGCGGTGCTCTGGCAGCACCTGTTCTGGTTCTTCGGCCACCCCGAGGTCTACCTGATCTTCCTGCCCGGCCTGGGCTTTCTCTCGGCCATCATCCCGACCTTCGCGCGGCGGCCGATCTTCGGCTACACGGCCATGGTACTGGCGCTGATCGCCACCGCCTTCCTGGCCTTCGGGCTGTGGGTGCACCACATGTTCGCGGTCAACCTGCCGGAGCTCGGCAAGAGCTTCTTCACCGCGGCGAGCATGCTGATCGCCATTCCCTCGGCCGTGCAGATCTTCTGCTGGATCGCCACGCTGTGCAGCGGCCGGCTCGACTTCAAGACGCCGCTGCTCTTCGCGCTCGGTTTCTTCTTCATCCTCGTGCTGGGCGGCCTGACCGGCATCATGCTGGCGTCGGTGCCGCTGGACCTGCAGGTGCACGACAGCTACTTCGTGGTGGCGCACCTGCATTACGTGCTGATCGGCGGCGCGGTGTTTCCGCTGTTCGGCGCCTTCTACTACTGGTATCCCAAGATCACCGGCCGGCTCATGAGCGAGCGCCTCGGGCGCTGGAACTTCTGGCTCTTCTTCGTCGGCTTCAACGTGACCTTCTTCCCGATGCACCTGCTCGGCCTCCGGGGCATGCCGCGCCGGGTCTACACCTACCAGGCGGGCCTGGGCTGGGACACGCTGAACCTGGTCGCGACCCTCGGTTCCTGGATCATCGCGCTGTCGGCGCTGCTGTTCGTGGTGAACGCGCTGCGCAGCCTGCGCCGCGGCGCGCCCGCGGGCCCCAACCCCTGGGGCGCCGGCACGCTCGAATGGGCCACCGAGTCGCCGCCGCCGCCATGCAACTTCCACGCGATTCCGGTGGTGCACGGCCGCGATCCGCTCTGGGAGCCGCCGCGCGCCGCGGCCGACGGCAGGCCACCGCCCTTCACGCACGTGGGCGGTCTCGCGGCCCATACGCGCGAGCTGCTCGCCACCACCGTGCTCGATGCGCGGCCCGACCTGCGCGTCAACTTCCCCGACCCGACCATCTGGCCGCTGGTCAGCGCACTGGCCGTCACGGTGCTGTTCATCGGCTCCATCTTCACGCCATGGGCCGTGGTGTGGGGCAGCATCCCGATCGCGATCGCGCTCACGGCCTGGTTCTGGCCCCGGCGCGCGGAAACCGCGGTGCACCTTCGCCTGGAGCAGGGGCCATGACGGCGCCACGGCGCGAGCTCGACGTCTCGGCCCTGCCGAGCTATGCCTTCGGCCACCGCAGCCTGATGTGGTGGGGCACCTTCGGCCTGATCGCGATCGAGGGCACGATCTTCGCAATCGCCATCGGCGCCTACCTGTACCTGCGCAGCCAGGCGGACAGCTGGCCCCTCGGCGCACCGCCGCCCGACCTGCTGTGGGGCTCGGCCAACACGCTGATCCTGCTCGCGAGCATCTGGCCGAACCAGAAGGCCAAGCGCGCCGCCGAAGCCCGCGACCTGGTGCGCACGCGCGGCTGGCTGCTGGTGTGCCTGCTGTTCGCGCTGGCCTTCCTGGTGCTGCGGGGCTTCGAGTTTGTGGCGCTGCACACGCGCTGGGACCACAACGCCTACGGCTCGGTCGTCTGGACCCTGCTCGGGCTGCACACGGTGCACCTGCTCACCGACACCTACGACACGGCCGTGCTGGACGTGCTGCTGTTCACCGGCCCGATGGAAGGCCAGCGCTTCGTCGACGTGAGCGAGAACGCGCTGTACTGGTACTTCGTCGTGTTCTCCTGGCTGCCGATCTACGCGGTGATCTATGGCGTGCCGCGCCTTCATTGAATCGAGGGAGAACGGGCCATGACCAAGCTGCACGCCTCGAAGACATGGCTCGCGCTGCTCGTGGTGCCCGCCTTCGCGCTGCTCTGCCAGACGCTCGCGTATGCCGCGGTTCCCCAGGCCTGCACCCTGCAGACGACGCTGCTGCTGCATGCGCTGAGCATCGGCGCGCTGCTGGGCTGCCTCGCGCCCACGCTGCTCGCGGGCGGCGAATGGCGGCGCCTGGGCAGCGGCGTACAGGCCGGCGGTACGCTGGACAGCGACGCGGCGGCGCCCGCCGTGCGCCAGCGCTTTCTCGCGGCGCTGGCGACCGGCATGGGCGCACTTTTCACGCTGCTGGTGGCGGCGCAATGGTTCGCGGCCTGGGTGCTGTCACCCTGCCTGCAATGAACAGGGCGGCTCTGAGTGCCCGCGTTCACAGGGCGGGGGGAATGCGGATTTCGATCGGATGCGTGCGCTCATGGCGCTGCTGGCATTCGAGGCAGCGCGCCGAGGCCGGCATGGCCTCGAGTCGATCGAGCGGAATCTGCACGCCGCAATCGATGCAGGTTCCGAACTCGCCGGTGCGCAGGCGCTCGCGCGCGGCCTCGATGTCCCGCAGCTCGGACACGTCGCGCTCCACTTCCGCGCCCCGGAGCGCGCCGCGCAGCCGCTCCTCGGCCGCGTCCACCGTGTCCGGCACCTGGACGTGCGGGGTGCGGGTGGGCGCCTCGTCCTCGTCGGCCTTGGCGGCTCTCAGTTCGCTTTCGAGTTCGGCCGCCCGCTCGTCGAGCTTGCGGTTCCATTGCGCTTTTTCAGTGTTGTCCATGGCAGAGTGGCAGGCAATCGGCATGCCCGCCGCGGGCCGCCATCGGAACATCCAGCCGCAGGATTCGAATGGATTTGCAGCAGCCGCAACAACAGCACCTCGACGCCGTTCTCCTGGCCGCCTTGCGCGCGGCACCGCGCCGGTATCGCCTGCCTCCTCTGCCGGTCGATGCCGAGGCGGCCGTGGCGGGCGGCACGCAGGCCACGCTCGCCTTTGCGATCGAGGCCGCGCGCACCGGGCCCGCACCAGGCATCCAGGCGCTTTTCACCCGCGCGCTGGCGCACTTGATCCGCGAGGCGCTCGCGCCCGGACGCGGCGACCCGGCGTTCCAGGCCGCCATGCTGCAGGCGCGGGACGCGCAGGTGCATGAGCATGTGCAGCTGTCCCGGCAGCGCGCGGCCGATCGGCGCACCCTCAGGATGGCGGTCGATGCCATCGCGCATCCCGGCAAGCTGCGGCGCGAGGCGGCCGGCGCCCTGCGCGACGCGCTGGCCCGGCTGCACGGCCTTGCGGCCGCGGGCGCATGGGCGGAACTGGCAGAGGCCATCGGGCAGCTGCTCGCGCAGGAACTCCCCGGCCCCGGAAATTTCCGCGCGCCGCTGGAAGCGATCCACGCAAGCCCCGCGCTGCGGCGGCTGGTGCGCGGCAGCGAGCTGCTCCGGCGTGAGAGCGTGCAGCGCTACCAGGCGCTGTGCGAACGGCGCGGACCGCTCGCGGGCAGCGATGCCGCGGCCGCCGAAGGGCGCGCATCGGCGCAGCAGGGCCGGATCGCCGAACACGCCGCGGTCGAGGCCTTCCGCGAGATCGCCGGCATGCTGAACCGCCATAGCGAGGGAGCCGCCACCTACCGCGTCGCACGCGGTCTTCGCACGCCGCGCGGCTTTCCGGGAGAAGCGAGCAAGGCCAAGGAGGAGTGGGACGCCGCCATCGTGCGCGGGGGCGATGCGGGTGGCGCCAGCCTCGTTCTCCTTGCCGAAACCAAGGCCTCGCCCGCCGCGGCCACCTCCGACTTTCCGCGCCTGCTGCGCGGCCTGCGGCGCCTTGCGAAGGCCCGCGCCGACGCGGTCTACGCCTTTGCATCGGCCGACGGCGAGCAGCGCATTGCCGGCGCCTCGCTGCAGGGCCTGCGCCCGGTCCGCCGCCTGTTGCCGCCCCACGTGATCTATTGCTGCTCGGCACCGCCCGAGGCCCTGCCGCAGCCGCTGGGCGCCGCAACCAGGGCCGTGCTGCTTGCCGAGCCCGCGAGCCTGGCTTTCGCGCAGCAGCTCGCACGCGACGAGGCGCCATCGCATGCCGCACTGGCCCCGGTCTGGCACGCGCTGGCCACGGCACCGCGGCTGCAGGCCGCATTGCACCAGTACGAAACCGCGCAGAAGGCACGCGCGGCCATGCTGCATCCGGACGACCTGCTGGCGTCGGTGGCGCACGGCCTGGAGCGTTCCTACTCTTCTTCCTGAGTGGCCAGTTCCTTCGCCACCGCGCGCCGGCCCTCGGGCGACAGCACGTGCAGGGATCGCGCCGGAATCGCAAACTCCACGCCCAGCCGCGCGAACTCGCGCATCATCTGCAGGTTGAGGCGCTGCTGCTCGTCCATGTAGAGCCCGTAGTCCGGCGTGGTCACGAAGTACACGACCTCGAAGTCGAGCGAGCTCTCGCCGAAGGCCTGGAAGTGCACGCGGTCCAGCCGCAGCGACGGCCGCGACTCGATCAACCGCTTCACGATGCCCGGTATGGCCTCCAGCTGTTCGGGCGTGCTGCGGTAGCTCACGCCAAACTTGAAGGCAATGCGGCGCTCGTCCATGCGGCGATAGTTCTTCACGGTCTGCTTGAGCAGGTCGGTGTTGCCGATCACGATCTGCTCGCCGCTCAGGCTGCGCAGCCGCGTGGTCTTGAGGCCCACGTGCTGCACCGTGCCCGAGAGCCCGCCGACACCGATCGCATCGCCCACCTCGAATGGCTTGTCGACTGCGATGGACAGCGAGGCGAACAGGTCGCCCAGGATGTTCTGCATCGCAAGCGCAATCGCAATGCCGCCCACGCCCAGGCTGGCGACGAAGGCGGTGATGTTGACGCCCAGGTTCGACAGCACCGCCAGCAGGATCACCGCCCACAGCACGGTGCGCATCGACCACGACATCAGCGTGGCCGATGCGCTGACCTGCGTCATGCTCGCGGAGGAGTGGCGCTGCTCGTAGCGGCGCAGCCCGAAGCCGATGGCCCGGGTGAACCACAGGCCCGCCTGCAGCGCAATGGCAATGAACCACAGCTGCCCGACGCGCTGGTTCCAGCGCTCGGGCAGCTCGAGCATGCCCACGCCGACGAGCAGCGCGGCCAGCACCAGGAATGCGCGGTTGGTGCCGGCCAGCACTTCGACCACCGTGTCGTCGATGCGATTGCTCGTGTGCTGCGCGATGCCGCGCATGCGCCCGATCATGTAGCGCAGCACCAGCCGCATCGCCAGGTAGGCGGCAAGCGCGGCGGCCACCGCCAGCGCCAGATCGGGCACCGGCAGCCCCAGCAGCGTTGCATCGGCCAGCGTGTCGAGCGCTTCATTCATCGGAGAACGGCCTTTCCGGGCTTGGAGTGAAGGAAGGTCATCGCTGCGGGTTGTGCGGCAAATATTGCCGCACATGCGAGAGCGCTACCCGGCGGCTCGCTCAGCTCTTCGGACGGACATGGATCTCCGGAAACTTCTCGTCGTAGAAAGCCATGCGGCCCTTCAGCGCCTGGTGCTCGTCGTACGGAGCTTCATACGACCAGATCGCGTCGTCGAGCTGCCGCTCGCCCACGTTCAGGCTGTAGTAGCTCGCGGTGCCCTTGAACGGGCATTCGGTCGTGGTCTGCGAACGCTTGAGCTTGTCCGTGCGGACGTCGGTGCGCGGAAAGTAGTAGCGCACCGGCGACTTGTCCTCGACCACCTTGATCACGTCCGCCGAGCTCGCGACGACCATGCCTTCGACCTCGACCTCCATCGGCTGGCGAAGCGGCTCTTCGCGCACCTGGTGGTCGGGCCATTTCTGGTGTCCTGGTGATTTGCTCATTTCTTGGTACTCCTGGAGGGATCGAGATGGTCCCGAAACCAGTCGCGCGCCAGCTTGGACACCGCGCCCAGCGCTTCGGGTTCCTCGAAAAGATGCGTTGCGCCGGGCACGAGCGAAAGCCGCTTCTCGCCGCGCAGCACCGCAAGGGCTTGCCAGTTCATGTCGATCACCGGCCCGTCATTGCCGCCGACGATCAGCAGCGTGGGCGCGCGCACGCGCTCGAGCGCGGGCCCGGCCAGGTCGGGCCGCCCGCCGCGCGAGACCACGGCGTGCACCGCGTCGGGCCGCTGCGCCGCGGCCACCAGCGCGGCACCCGCACCGGTGCTCGCGCCGAAGTAGCCGATCCTCAGGCCCGCGGCGGGCTCGTAGTCGCACAGCCAGTCGGTCAGGCCGACGAGCCGGTCGGCCAGCATGTCGATGTCGAAGCGCAGCTCGCGCGTGCGCTCGTCGACGGCCTCTTCGTCGGAGGTCAGGAGGTCGACGAGCAGCGTGGCCAGCTTCGCCTCGTTGAGGCTCTCCGCGACCTGTCGGTTGCGCGGGCTGAAGCGGCTGCTGCCGCTGCCATGCGCAAACAGCACGATCCCGCGCGAGGCCGCCGGCAGGCACAGGTCGGCCTCCAGCGTCACGGAAGAGCGCAGCGGAATGCGGAGCGCGCGGCGCTCGAAGGTTCTGGATGGGGGGTCCAATTTGGCTTCCTTTGCGCGAGGCACTTCACACATTGCCCGGCCTCGCCATCGGTCACCTTAATTTTTTGCAGCGGCTCTTCTGTAGGGCGATGCTCACATTCGCGTAGGTGCAGTGGAGCGTTGCATATTGAAAGAAAACTGCGCTGCAGGTGGGTCCATGGCGCCGCGTGCTCATGGTGCGACGCGCTCCGTGCCAGGATTGATTGATTGGCAGGCGCCGCAACGCGTCCCGCAAAAGGAGGCCACCATGAAAGTCGAGATCACGAAAGCACCCGTCGCACAAACGGAGATGCTGGTTCGCAAGCCCGTCGCAGAGGTGTTCGAAGCGTTCATCGATCCCCGTGTGACAACCAACTTCTGGTTCACCAAAAGCAGCGGCCGGCTCGAGGCCGGCCGTGAAGTCAGATGGGACTGGGAGATGTATGGGGCATCCACATCGGTGCTCGTGAAAGACATCGAACCCGACAAGCGCATCGTGATCGAGTGGGACGGATACAGCGGCCGCACGACGGTCGAATGGACGTTCTCCGCACGCGAGGATGGAACGACCTACGTCGTCATCACGGAGTCTGGCTGGACGGGTGACGGAGACGAACTCTTCAAGTACGTTGCCGAGTCGACCCAAGGCTTCACCTGGACGCTTGCAGGACTCAAGGCGTTTCTCGAGCATGGCATCAAGCTGAATCTTGTGGCGGACAAGAACCCCGATGCGCTCAAGGCAGGCTGGCAGCGGGCCTGACCGTTCATTGCCTCTTGCGGCCGGCGCGCACGCACTGGCTTAGAAAGTCTCCCAGTCTCCGCTGGCGGCGGACGAGCCCGCGATCGCCGCCACCGGCTTGCGCGGCGGTGCAGCGGCAAGTGCACGGCGAGCCGGCTGGACCGGTTGCTCGACACGCGCCTGGACGGGTGCGGGCCTGGGCGGCGCCGCGGCGGGTTCCTCTTCGTCGTCGTCGAGCTTGAAGGTGGCCACCACCTGCGAGAGGCTGTCGGCCTGTTCCTGCAGCGACTGGGCCGCGGCCGCCGCCTCCTCGACCAGCGCCGCGTTCTGCTGCGTCACCTGGTCCATCTGCGCGATCGCCTGGTTCACCTGCTCGATGCCCTGCGCCTGCTCGTGGCTGGCCGCGGTGATCTCGCCGATGATGTCCGTCACGCGCTTGACGCCGCTCACGATCTCTTCCATCGTCTTGCCGGCCTCGCCGACGAGCGCACTGCCCACGTCGACCTTGCCCACCGAATCGTCGATCAGGCCCTTGATCTCCTTGGCCGCCGCGGCCGAGCGCTGCGCGAGGCTTCTCACTTCCGACGCGACCACCGCGAAGCCGCGGCCCTGCTCGCCGGCGCGCGCGGCTTCGACAGCCGCATTGAGCGCCAGGATGTTGGTCTGGAACGCGATGCCGTCGATCACGCCGATGATGTCGACGATCTTCCGGGAAGAAGCATTGATCGACGCCATGGTGTCGACCACCTGCCCCACCACGCTGCCGCCCTTCACGGCCACTTCGGAGGCCGAGAGCGCGAGCTGGTTGGCCTGCCGCGCGTTGTCGGCGTTCTGCTTGACGGTGCTCGTGAGCTCTTCCATCGAGGCCGCGGTCTGTTCGAGCGAGCTCGCTTGCTCCTCGGTGCGCGAGGACAGCTCCTGGTTGCCGGCCGCGATCTGCCCGGACGCCACCACGATCGAATCGGTCGATGCCTTGATGCGCGTCACCACGTCCGTCAGCGTGTCCTCCATCTCGCCCATGCCGCGCAGCAGCCGCCCGAAATCGCCGCCGCGCTCGGTCTCGAATTCCTTGCTGAGGTCGCCCGAGGCCACGGTCTCCGCGATGAAGATCGCCTCGCCAAGCGGCTGCATGATGCTGCGCGCGAGCCAGACGCTGCAGCCCACGCCCGCCAGCAGCGCGGCGAGCCCGAAGCCCGCCATGAGGTTGCGCGTCGACGCGATATGCCGTGCGAGCTCCGGGGCGACGCCGCTGCCGGCGACCTCCTGAAGGCCCGAGATGCCGATCGCGAGCCCCGTCGCCATCAACAGCAACACGATCCCGAACGCCGCGCCCAGCTGGGCACTGATCTTCCAATTGCGCATGTGCTTTTTCCGTGACGGCCGCCGATGCGGGGCCAGGTTGCCTGGTATATCGGCAGTGCGGCGGCGGAACTTGAGGGTGCGGGCCTAGGCGTAAACCCGGGGTTCGCCCTACGAGCGCCCGGCCTGGCGCGGAACGCTGCGGGCCGCCCTGGAATGAAAAAAGCCCCAAGCAGTTGATCTACTTAGGGCTTTTTTGATTTTGATGGTCGCCTGCGGACGACCTCAAAATGATGAATGGTGGCCTGGGGCGGAATCGAACCACCGACACGCGGATTTTCAATCCGCTGCTCTACCAACTGAGCTACCGGGCCTTGGTGTGCAGCCTTAAATTATACAGCGCTTCTGCGCCCTCTCGAAAGATCGACGCCAAGTTGTTTGAGCTTGCGGTACAGATGCGTGCGTTCCAGGCCGGTCTTCTCGGCCACGCGGGTCATCGAACCGTTCTCCATGGCCAGGTGGAATTCGAAGTAGGCCTTCTCGAAGCCGTCGCGTGCATCGCGCAGCGGGCGGTCGAGGTCGAAGCTCTGGGTCGACTGCGGACCGGCGTCGGGCACCGGCACGGAGGCGAGCGAGGCCAGCAGCAGGCTGTCGCCGGTGGTGGTGATGGCGGCCGAGGGGTTGATGCCCGGGGCCGGGGGCACCACGCCCGCCGCCGCGCGCCTGGCGTTCTCACGCGCGAGGCCCTGCTCGACGGCCTTCAGGAGCTTCTGCAGCGTGATGGGTTTTTCGAGGAAAGCGAAGGCGCCGATGCGGGTGGCGTCGACGGCGGTGTCGATGGTGGCGTGGCCGCTCATCATGATGACGGGCATGCTCAGCAGCCCGGCGGTGGACCATTCCTTGAGCAGCGTGACGCCGTCGGTGTCGGGCATCCAGATGTCGAGCAGCACGAGATCGGGCCGTGCGCGCTGCCGCGCTGCGCGTGCCTCGGCCGCGTTTTCCGCCAACTCCACGTTGTGGCCTTCGTCATTGAGAATTTCGAAGAGCAGGTCCCTAATGCCCAGCTCGTCATCGACCACGAGAATGTTTGCCATGAGTGCTGCTTGTTGTATGCGCCGGTATCTGCAATGTGTGTAGGGTCCGCCAGCCGCCCCATCGTCTGCGCGCGACGGGTTTGTTTCACGCTCAGGCGGCGGAAGACTTCGGATCTTCGGTGTGAGCGACCGCTGTTTGCGGCTCGCCTGCCAGCGCGAATGATAGCGAGACTTGCGCCCCTGCTACAGCCCCATCGACAACGCGGTTGGAAAGCTCGATGCGCGCGCCGTGCTCGTCCGCGATCTTCTTGACCACGGCCAGTCCCAAACCTGTACCTTTTGTTTTCGTGGTGACGTAGGGCTCGAAGGCGCGCTTGAGGATGTTCTCGGCAAAGCCCGGCCCGCTGTCCTGCACGGTCAGGCGCACGCGCTGGCCCGAATCGCCCAGACGGGTGCGGATGACGACCTCGCCGGCGCGGCCGGTGGTGCTGGCGGCGGCCTCGGCAGCGTCCTGGGCGTTCTGCAGCAGGTTGTGGATGACCTGGCGGATCTGCTGGGCGTCGCCGCGGATGGGCGGGCAGCGCTCGTCGAGCTCGGAGCGCAGCGCGATCGGCGCGTTCTCGGCGCTGTAGAGCTGGAGCACGTCGGCCAGCAGCGCGTTGAGGTCGACCGGCTTCAGGTCGGCCGCGGGCAGGCGGGCGTAGTCGCGGAATTCGTTGACCAGCCGCTTCATGGCGTCGACCTGGTCGACGATGGTCTTGACCGACTTGACGAGCACGGCCTGCTCGGGCGGCGCGACCTTGCCCGAGAGCTTCATTTCGAGCCGCTCGGCCGAGAGCTGGATGGGCGTGAGCGGGTTCTTGATCTCGTGGGCCAGGCGGCGCGCCACTTCGCCCCAGGCCTGGGCACGCTGGGCGGAGACGATTTCGGAAATGTCGTCGAACACCAGCAGCCGCGCGGCCCCTGGCAGCTCGGCGCCGCGCGCCACGATGTTGATGGCGCTGTCCTGCTGCGGCAGGTCGGTGCCGCTGGCATGCAGCTCGAAGGCGTGCTGCCAGTGGTCCAGGCCGTGCTGCAGGCGCTCGACCTGGAATTCGTCGAACTGCTGCTGCACGCTGTTGCCGAAGTCCGCGAGCCCGGGCACCTGGGCGAGCGGCATGCCCTCGTAGGCCGCCAGCGGGGCGCGCAGCACGCGGGTGGCGCCGGGGTTGGTGGAAAGGATGGTGCCCTTGGCGTCGAGCACGATCACGCCGGAGGTCAGGTTGTCCAGGATGGTCTGCAGGTTGGCGCGGGCGGCGTCGAGCTGGCCCATGGTCTTTTCGACGGCGCCGCGGGCATCGGCCAGTTGCTGGGTCATGACGGCGAAGGAGCGCGTGAGGCCGCCCAGCTCGTCCTTGCCCTGCAGCACGGCGGTCGGCCGCAGGTCGCCGCCGGCCACCTGGCGCACGCCGTCCGCCAGCACGAGCAGCGGCCGCGCGAGCTGGTTGCCGAACAGCACGGCCAGCAGCACGGCGCCGAACACGGCCAGGAAAAGACTCAGCGTGAGGGTGCCGATGTACATGCGCCGCAGGCCCTCGCGGGCCAGGGCCCGCTCCTGGTATTCGCGGTTGGCCTCCTGCACGGCGAGTGCGTTGGCCACCACCGCGGGCGGCAGCGGCTGCGTCACCTGCAGGAAGCGCGGCGCCGTGTCGAAGTCGAAGCCCGGCCGCTGCACCATCGCGAGCGCGCGCACGGTGGCGGGCGGCAGGTTGGTGCCCGGCGCCGCGGTTTCGTCCAGGCCCTCGATGTGGGCGATGGCGCGGTCGGCGCGCACCTGCCGCAGCTGCTGGGTGGTCGGCCGCTCGGGGTTGAGTTGGAAGCGCGAGGCGCCGGCGCCGGCCACCAGCTGACCGGTGCCGGTCCAGAGCACCACGTCGCTGGCCTGGAGCTGGTCGCGGATGCGCTCGAGGACGAGGCCGGCGCTCGCGTCGGGCACCTGCACCAGCTGGGCGCTGGCCACGCGCGTCTTGGCGGCCAGGTCGTCCGCAAGCGAGTCGAGCGTGGCGCGGCCGAGGTTCAGGCCGGCGTCGAGCGCGCCCTCCACCTTGACGTCGAACCAGCTTTCGATCGAACGCGCCACGAACTGGTAGGACACCACGTAGACCAGCGCGCCCGGCACCACGCCCACCAGCGCGAAGATAGCCGCCAGCTTGATGAGCAGGCGGCTGCCGAACTTGCCCTGGCGCAGCCGCCGCAGCAGCCGGAAGGCGACCCAGCCGATCACCAGCACCAGCAGCACCGCCACCACCACGTTGATGCCGAAAAGGCGCACGTAGTAGCGCTCGTACAGCGCGCGGTTGTTGGTGGCCTGGGCCAGCAGGAACATCAGCACCAGGCCGATGGCCGTGACCAGCGCGGCGCCCACGCCCACCGCCCAGCGCAGCGCGCGGGCGCGGCGGGCGGCGGGCGTGGCCGCTGCGCCGCTGCGCGGCTTGCTGCTCACCGCTGCTTCTCCAGCGCGAGCTTGGCGCTGCGCTCGGCCACGATGTTCCAGTCGGCCTGGCCGACCACGCCGATCTGGAACGGACGCGGCAGCTGCGAGGTGTCGAGCCGGAAGCGGAACACGACCTGGTGCTGCGCCTCGTCGCCCACCTCGGCCGCATCGCCCAGCCGCAGCCGGCCGACGCGCTTGACGGCGTCCATGGCGTCGGCGAGGCTGTCGAAGTTCTGGTTCAGCGAAACGCCGAAGCCCGCGGTGCCGGTGATGGGCACCGGCGACACGTTGAGCCGCCAGCGGCGCGTGAGCGGCTGGTAGGCCAGCCGCATGTGGCGCGTGACCTGGGCCACCTTGCGGTCGGTCCAGTACCAGCGCTCCTGGAAGACCTCGGCCTCGGCCACGAAATAGATGGCAATGCCCTTGTCGAGCACTTCCTCGACCAGCGAGGGCAGCTCGAACTGCACGGCCGCGGTGAGGTAGACGCCGTCGTCGGCCTGTTCCAGCCGCATCTGGGTGACCGATGGCACGACGCGCCCCTGCGCCACCGCAATCGGAAGCAGGCAGGTCAGCAGCAATGCCCAGGCCAGCACGAGCCCGGCCAGCGGCGCCAGGATGCGCCGCCTGCGGGCCTCAGCGCGGACGTTTTTCAAGCAGGGCGTAGAAGAAGCCGTCGTGGTCACCTGAGGGATTGTCCGGGACGGCGCGGGCATTCGCCCCGCTTTGGGGAAGCAAATGGCCCGGCGATGCCCCCAATCGGGCGTCGGTGTTGTGCGCAAGGAACGCATCGATTTGTTGCGAGCCTTCTTCCCGGAAGACGGAACAGGTGCAGTAGAGCAGCCGGCCGCCGGGCCGGACCAGGGGCCAGAGGGCCGCGAGCAGCGCCGCCTGCTGGACCGCCAGCTGGGCGGTGTCGCTCTCGCGGCGCAGCCAGCGCACGTCGGGATGGCGCCGGACGATGCCCGAGGCGGTGCACGGCGCATCGAGCAGGATCGCGTCGAAGGGCGTGCCGTCCCACCAGGCGGCCGGCCGCGCGGCGTCGGCCACCACCACCCTGGCGGACAGGCCGAGCCGGCCCATGGTTTCGTCGATGCGGCGGCTGCGGGCGGCATCGACCTCGAGCGCCGTCACCTCGATGGCCGCCGGCCCGGCAAATTCCAGCAGGTGCGCGGTCTTGCCGCCGGGAGCGGCGCAGGCGTCGAGCACGCGCAGGGGGGCCGCGCCGGCCGCGGGCAGCAGGCCTTCGAGCAGCAGCGGCGCGGCCAGCTGCGCGGCGGCGTCCTGCACCGAGCATTCGCCGTCGGCAAAACCGGGCAGCTGCTGCACCGGGCGCGCGCGCGCCAGCTGCAGGCCCGCCTCCCCCACCCGGACGGCCGAAAGGCCCACCGCCTGGAGCGCCAGCTGATAGGAAGCCACGGTGGTCTTGCGCAGGTTGACGCGCAGCGTCATCGGCGGCTGCGCGTTGTCGGCGGCAAGCACCCGCTGCCAGTCGCGCGGATGGTCGCGCTTGAGCCGCTCGATCCACCAGCGCGGATGGTTCCACTGTGCGACCGGCTCATGGTCGGTGGCGGCCACGAGTTCGTCGCGCTCGCGCAGGAAGCGGCGCAGGCAGGCGTTGATGAAGCTCGCTTGGGCGCGCGTGGCGGGATTGCGCTTTGCCGCCTCGACGGCCTGGTCGACCAGCGTGAAGGGCTCGTAGGGCGCATGCTGCGCATCCCAGGCCAGCGCCAAAGCGGTGCACAGGAGCGCGTCGGGCAGCGGCGGCGGCGTGCGCTTGGCCAGGTGGCGGCGCAGGGCCTCGGCGCGGCCGAGCCAGCGCAGCACCTGGAAGCCGAGCGCCTGCACGCCGGGGCGCATCGCGGGCTCGACGGCTTCGAACGCGACGGTGCCCGAGCTGCCGGCGCGAATCGACGCGAGCGCCGCTGCGGTCAGCTGCAGCTGGCGCCACAGCGGAGGTTGCATCGGCGGCGCGGTGCCGGCGGAATGATCGGAAGTTAGTTCTGACAAGTTGGGGCGATGGTAATGGGCGTCAACGGGCGCGCGGCTGGCGCGGCGCCCCGCGAGCGTACGGAGAAAAAATGCAACGCCGGCGTCCGGGCGGCTTCAAAGCAGCGGCGCGGCCGGACGCAAACGCACCATCCATGCCACCAGCAGCGCCGGAAACTGGACGATGGCGGCGTTGTACTGCCCCACCGCCAGATTGAACTGGCTGCGTGCGATTTCCGCGGCGGCCGAAGGCTCGGGCCAGGCCATGGGTTCCAGTGTGCCGGAGGCCGAACCGGCACCGGCGCCGGCCGGCAGCAGCGGCGCCGGCCGCGAGAGCGTTCCGTCCGCCTCGAAGACCGTCACCGCGTCCGGATGCTGGCGCTGCCAAGCCGTGATCAGCACCTGCAGCGCCGTGGCCAGCGCGGCCATGCCGCCGGGGTCGAGCGGATGCAGGCGGGTGGCGCCAAGCAACGTCGCAAGCTGGTTGGTGGCGGCCTGCAGCGGCGCCACGGCCGACGAATGGCTGGACGCATCCTTTTCCGGCAGGGCGGCCGTGATGCTGGCCTGGACGAAGTCCAGCTGCTTCCGCAGGGCCGCATCGAGCGTCGCATAGGCCTGGAGCACGGCCGCGCGCAGCCGCACGAGCCGGTTGTACGCGCCCACGAACCAGAACAGCAGCACGGCAATGACGATCCAGCCGACCATCGAATCGGGCAACACGCTCATCGGCAAAAACGCCTCGCAATAGACAACTCAAAGAAAAACGCCCCCCAACCGGGGGCGGTCGGGGGGCGTCGGATACCGGTCATGGCCGGTGATGCTAACCAGTTATTCGGACGCGGCGCCTTCGCTGGCGTCGGCCGTGGTGGAAACATCGCTGGTCGAACCGGCCAGTTCGGCGGCTTCGGATTCGGCGATGGCGCGGCGCTCGGCCTCGTCCATCTGATCCTTGGCCTTGCGCGCCTGGTGGTAGGCCATGCCGGTGCCCGCGGGGATCAGGCGGCCGACGATGACGTTTTCCTTCAGGCCGCGCAGCTCGTCGCGCTTGCCCATGATCGCGGCTTCGGTCAGCACGCGCGTCGTTTCCTGGAACGAAGCGGCAGAGATGAACGAGTCGGTCGACAGCGACGCCTTCGTGATACCCAGCAGCAGGTTGGTGAACGTCGCGGGGATCTTGCCTTCGGCGCGCAGGGCGTCGTTGGTGTTGAGCATTTCGCTGCGTTCGACCTGTTCGCCGGAGATGTAGCCGGTCTCGCCGATGTTGTCGACCACGACGCGGCGCAGCATCTGGCGAACGATCACCTCGATGTGCTTGTCGTTGATCTTCACACCCTGCAGGCGGTACACGTCCTGCACTTCGTCCACGATGTAGCGCGCGAGTTCTTCCGAACCCAGCAGGCGCAGGATGTCCTGCGGGTCCGCCGGGCCGTCGACCACGCTTTCGCCCTTGTTCACCACCTGGCCTTCGTGCACCAGGATGTTCTTTTCCTTCGGCACGAGGTCTTCCCAGACGGTGCCTTCGGGATCGGTGATCTGCAGGCGGATCTTGCCCTTGGTTTCCTTGCCGAACGACACGGTACCGGTCATTTCGGCCAGCATGCCCTTGTCCTTCGGCGAACGGGCTTCGAACAGCTCGGCAACGCGCGGCAGACCGCCGGTGATGTCGCGGGTCTTCTGGCCTTCGACCGGAATACGCGCCAGCACTTCGCCGGGGCCCACGTCCTGGCCGTCGCGGATCTGCACCAGGGCGCCGATCGGGAAGCCGATCGTCACCGAGTGGTCGGTGCCCGGGATCTTCACTTCGGCGCCGGAGGCGTCGATGAGCTTCACCTGCGGGCGCACGACCTTGGCAGCGCCGCGGCGCTTCGGATCGATCACGACCAGGGTCGACAGGCCGGTCACTTCGTCCACCTGCTTGGCGACGGTGAGGCCTTCTTCCACGTTCTCGAACTGCGTCTTGCCGGCGAATTCCGTGATGATCGGGCGCGTCAGCGGATCCCAGTTGGCGAGCACGTGGCCGGCCTTGATCTGCTGGTCGGCCTTGACCGCCAGGATCGCGCCGTACGGCACCTTGTGGCGTTCGCGCTCGCGGCCGTGTTCGTCATGGATGACGATCTCGCCCGAACGTGCAATCACCACCAGCTCGTTCTTGCTGTTGGTCACGTAGCGCATCGTGGCGTTGAAGCCGATCACGCCGTTGGACTTGGCTTCGACGCTCGAGGCCACCGCTGCACGCGATGCCGCACCACCGATGTGGAAGGTACGCATCGTGAGCTGCGTGCCGGGTTCGCCGATGGACTGCGCAGCGATCACACCGACGGCTTCGCCGATGTTGATCAGGCCGCCGCGGCCCAGGTCGCGGCCGTAGCAGGTCGCGCAGATGCCGAAGCGGGTTTCGCAGGTCAGCGCGGTACGCACCTTGACCTCGTCGACGCCTTGCGCCTCGAGCTCTTCGATGTTGTCCTCGTCGAACATCTCGCCGGCCTTCAGCAGCACCGAGCGGTTTTCCGGGTGCAGCACGTCGTCGGCAGCCGAGCGGCCGAGGATACGGTCGCGCAGCGATTCGATGACTTCACCGCCTTCGACGATGGCGCGCATCAGGTAGCCGCCGTGCGTGCCGCAGTCCTGCTCGGTCACGACCAGGTCTTGCGTCACGTCGACCAGACGGCGGGTCAGGTAGCCCGAGTTCGCCGTCTTCAGCGCCGTGTCGGCCAGACCCTTTCGGGCACCGTGGGTGGAGATGAAGTACTCCAGCACGTTCAGGCCTTCGCGGAAGTTCGCGGTGATGGGCGTCTCGATGATCGAGCCGTCCGGCTTGGCCATCAGGCCACGCATGCCGGCCACCTGGCGGATCTGCGCTGCGGAACCGCGGGCGCCGGAGTCGGCCATCATGTAGATGGAATTGAACGACTCCTGCTCCACTTCCTTGCCGTGGCGGTCGATGACCTTCTGCTTGGACAGCTTGGCCATCATGACCTTCGACACTTCGTCGCCGGCCTTGCCCCAGATGTCCACCACCTTGTTGTAGCGCTCGCCGGAGGTCACGAGACCGGAGACGTACTGCTGCTCGATCTCCTTCACTTCCTTGGCCGAGCGCTCGATGATGCCGTGCTTTTCAGCGGGCACCAGCATGTCGTCGATGGCGATCGAGATGCCGGCCTTGGTGGCCAGGCGGAAGCCGTTCTGCAGCAGCTTGTCGGCGAACACCACGGTCTCTTTCAGGCCGCACTTGCGGAACGAGACGTTGATGAGCTTGGAGATTTCCTTCTTCTTCAGCGCCTTGTTGATGTTCGAGAACGGCAGGCCCTTGGGCAGGATCTCGGACAGCAGGGCGCGGCCCACGGTGGTGTCCACCAGCGACGTGGAAGGCGTGAATTCGCCGGTTTCCTTGTCCTTGGTGTACTCCGTGATGCGCACTGCCACCTTGGCGGTGAGTTCGACTTCGTTGGCGTCGAGTGCGCGCTGCACTTCACCGATGTCGGAGAAGATCAGGCCCTCGCCCTTGCCGTTGATGCGGTCGCGGGTCGTGTAGTACAGACCCAGCACCACGTCCTGCGAAGGAACGATCGACGGTTCGCCCGAAGCCGGGAACAGCACGTTGTTGGAGGCCAGCATCAGCGTGCGGGCTTCCATCTGCGCTTCCACCGACAGCGGCACGTGGACGGCCATCTGGTCGCCGTCGAAGTCGGCGTTGAAGGCCGCGCAAACCAGCGGGTGCAGCTGGATCGCCTTGCCTTCGATCAGGATCGGCTCGAAGGCCTGGATGCCCAAACGGTGCAGCGTAGGCGCACGGTTCAGCATGACCGGGTGTTCCTTGATCACTTCTTCCAGGATGTCCCAGACCACCGGCGTGCCCGATTCGACTTCCTTCTTGGCAGCCTTGATCGTGGTCGCGATGCCCATGGCTTCCAGGCGCGAGAAGATGAAGGGCTTGAACAGCTCGAGCGCCATCAGCTTGGGCAGGCCGCACTGGTGCAGCTTGAGCGTCGGGCCCACCACGATGACCGAACGGCCCGAGTAGTCGACGCGCTTGCCCAGCAGGTTCTGGCGGAAGCGGCCGCTCTTGCCCTTGATCATGTCGGCGAGCGACTTGAGCGCGCGCTTGTTGGCGCCCGTCATGGCCTTGCCGCGGCGGCCGTTGTCGAGCAACGAGTCGACTGCTTCTTGCAGCATCCGCTTTTCATTGCGAGCAATGATTTCCGGAGCCTTGAGCTCCAGCAGACGACGCAGGCGCGAATTGCGGTTGATGACGCGGCGGTACAGGTCGTTCAGGTCGGAGGTCGCGAAGCGGCCGCCGTCCAGCGGCACCAGCGGACGCAGGTCCGGCGGCAGCACGGGCAGCACGTCGAGCACCATCCACTCGGGCTTGATGCCCGACTTGCGGAAGGCTTCCAGCACCTTCAGGCGCTTGGAGTTCTTCTTGACCTTGACTTCGGAGCCGGTCAGGTCGCCGCGCAGGCGTTCGATCTCGCTGTCGAGTTCGATGCCTTCGAGCAGGTCCTTGATGCCTTCGGCGCCCATCTTGGCGACGAACTCGTCGCCGTATTCCTTGCGCTTCGCGTCATAGTCGTCCTCGGACATGATGCCGAACTTCTTCAGCGGGGTCATGCCGGGGTCGGTGATCACGTAGGCTTCGAAGTACAGCACGCGTTCGATGTCGCGCAGCGTCATGTCGAGCACGAGGCCCAGGCGCGACGGCAGCGACTTCAGGAACCAGATGTGCGCGCAGGGCGCAGCCAGGTCGATGTGGCCCATGCGCTCGCGGCGCACCTTGGTCTGCGTGACTTCGACGCCGCACTTCTCGCAGATCACGCCGCGGTGCTTCAGGCGCTTGTACTTGCCGCACAGGCACTCGTAGTCCTTGATGGGGCCGAAGATCTTGGCGCAGAAGAGACCGTCGCGCTCGGGCTTGAAGGTACGGTAGTTGATCGTCTCGGGCTTCTTCACCTCGCCGAAGGACCACGAACGGATCTTCTCGGGCGAAGCCATGCCGATCTTGATGGCATCGAAATGCTCATCAGGCGTGAATTGCTTGAACAGGTCGAGTAGCGATTTCATAAGACTCTTTCCCTTTTCAACTTAAGAACGTTCGAGTTCGATGTCCAGGCCCAGGGAACGGATTTCCTTGACCAGCACATTGAACGATTCCGGCATGCCGGCTTCGATGGAGTGTTCGCCCTTGACGATGCTCTCGTACACCTTGGTACGGCCTTGCACGTCGTCGGACTTCACAGTCAGCATTTCCTGCAGCACGTAGGCGGCGCCGTAGGCTTCCAGCGCCCACACTTCCATTTCGCCGAAACGCTGGCCGCCGAACTGCGCCTTGCCGCCCAGCGGCTGCTGGGTGACGAGCGAGTACGGGCCGGTCGAACGGGCGTGCATCTTGTCGTCCACCAGGTGGTGCAGCTTCAGGAAGTGCATGTAGCCGACGGTGACCGGACGCTCGAACTGGTCGCCGGTGCGGCCGTCGTACAGGTAGGCCTGGGTGCGCGTCTCGGTCAGGCCCTTGAGCTTGGCGATGTCGTCCGGATAGGCGAGCTTCAGCATGCCGCGGATTTCCTCTTCCGAGGCGCCGTCGAACACCGGCGTGGCGAAGGTCGCACCGCTCTGCAGGTTGGCTGCCATGGCGAGCACGTCGGAGTCGCTCAGCTGGCTGAGGTCTTCCGGACGGCCCGAGCCGTTGTACAGCTGCTCCATGAACTTGCGCAGCTCGGCCACCTTGGCCTCCTGCTGCAGCAGGTCGCCGATGCGGTGGCCGATGCCCTTGCCGGCCCAGCCCAGGTGCACTTCGAGCACCTGGCCCACGTTCATCCGCGAAGGCACGCCCAGCGGATTCAGGCAGATGTCGCACGGCGTGCCGTCGGCCATGTGGGGCATGTCTTCGACCGGAACGATCTTCGACACCACACCCTTGTTGCCGTGGCGGCCGGCCATCTTGTCGCCGGGTTGCAGGCGGCGCTTGACGGCCAGGTAGACCTTGACCATCTTGAGCACGCCTGCGGGCAGCTCGTCGCCCTGCGTGAGCTTCTTGCGCTTTTCCTCGAACGCGAGGTCGAAGCTGTGGCGCGTCTGCTCGAGCGAGTTCTTGATCGACTCGAGCTGGGTGGCCACTTCGTCGTCCGCCGGGCGGATGTCGAACCAGTGGAACTTCTCGACCGACGACAGGTAGGCCTTGTCGAGCTTGGTGCCCTTGGCCAGCTTGTTCGGGCCGCCGTTGGCAACCTTGCCGGTCAGGAGCTTCTCGATACGGTCGAACGCGTCGGCTTCGACGATGCGAAGCTGGTCGTTCAGGTCGAGGCGGAAGCGCTTGAGCTCGTCGTCGATGATCTGCTGGGCGCGCTTGTCGCGTGTGATGCCTTCGCGGGTGAACACCTGCACGTCGATCACGGTGCCTTGCGAGCCCTGGTCCACGCGCAGCGAGGTGTCCTTCACGTCGGAAGCCTTCTCGCCGAAGATGGCGCGAAGCAGCTTCTCTTCAGGCGTCAGCGTGGTCTCGCCCTTCGGCGTGACCTTGCCCACCAGCGTGTCGCCCGGCTGCACTTCGGCACCCACGTAGATGATGCCGGATTCGTCCAGGCGGTTGAGCTGCTGCTCGGCCAGGTTCGGAATGTCGCGCGTGATTTCCTCGGCACCGAGCTTGGTGTCGCGGGCCATCACCACCAGCTCCTCGATGTGGATCGAGGTGTAGCGGTCTTCGGCGACGACGCGTTCCGAGATCAGGATCGAGTCTTCGAAGTTGTAGCCGTTCCAGGGCATGAACGCGATCAGCATGTTCTGGCCGAGGGCCAGTTCGCCGAGGTCGGTCGATGCGCCGTCGGCCACCACGTCGCCCTTGGCGATCTTGTCGCCGCGCTTGACGATCGGGCGCTGGTGGATGTTGGTGTTCTGGTTCGAACGCTGATACTTGATCAGGTTGTAGATGTCCACACCGACTTCACCGGCTGCCGCTTCGGCGTCGTTCACGCGCACCACGATGCGGGTCGCGTCGACGTAATCGACGATACCGCCGCGGGTGGCCGTGACCACGGTGCCGGAGTCGACCGCGGAGACGCGCTCGATACCGGTGCCGACCATCGGCTTCTCGGGGCGCAGCACGGGCACCGCCTGGCGCTGCATGTTGGCGCCCATCAGCGCGCGGTTCGCGTCGTCGTGCTCGAGGAAGGGCACGAGCGAGGCAGCCACCGACACGATCTGCGCGGGCGACACGTCCATGTACTGGATGCGCTCGGCACCGACCAGGATCGATTCGCCGGCTTCACGCGCGGAGACCAGGTCGCCGGTCAGCTTGCCTTCCTTGTCCAGCACCGCATTGGCCTGGGCGATGACGTACTTGCCTTCCTCGATGGCCGACAGGTAGTCGATCTCGTTGGTGACCTTGCTGTCGACCACGCGGCGGTACGGCGTCTCGATGAAGCCGTATTCGTTCAGGCGGGCGTACAGGGCCAGCGAGTTGATCAGGCCGATGTTCGGGCCTTCAGGCGTTTCGATCGGGCACACGCGGCCGTAGTGGGTCACGTGCACGTCGCGCACTTCGAAGCCGGCACGCTCGCGCGTCAGACCGCCCGGGCCAAGGGCCGACACGCGGCGCTTGTGGGTGATTTCGGACAGCGGATTCGTCTGGTCCATGAACTGCGACAGCTGCGAGGCACCGAAGAATTCCTTCAGCGCGGCCGAGATCGGCTTGCTGTTGATCAGGTCGTGCGGCATCAGCGGCTCTTGCTCGGCCTGGCCCAGACGTTCCTTCACGGCCTTCTCGATGCGAGCGAGGCCGGTGCGGTACTGGTTCTCGGCCAGTTCGCCCACGCAACGCACGCGGCGGTTGCCCAGGTGGTCGATGTCGTCGACTTCGCCGTTGCCGTTGCGCAGGTCCACGAGGATCTTGACCACGGCCAGGATGTCTTCGTTGGTCAGCACCATCGGGCCGGTCGATTCGTCGCGGCCGACCTTGGCGTTGAACTTCATGCGGCCGACGCGCGACAGGTCGTACGTGTCCGGGTTGTAGAACAGGCGCTGGAACAGGGCCTGCACCGCGTCTTCCGTCGGCGGCTCGCCGGGGCGCATCATGCGGTAGATGGCCACGCGGGCGGCGAATTCGTCCACCGTCTCGTCGATGCGCAGGGTCTGCGAGATGTACGCGCCCTGGTCGAGTTCGTTGGTGTAGATCACCTGGATGTCCTGCACGCCGGCCGTGCGCAGCTTCTTGAGCAGTGCTTCGGTCAGTTCGTCGTTGGCCTTGGCCAGGATCTCGCCGGAGTCGGCATCGACGATGTTGCGGGCAATGACGCGGCCGACCAGGAAGTCTTCCGGCACGCTGATGTGCGTGGTGCCCGACTGCTCGAGCTCGCGCGTGTGGCGCGCGGTCACGCGCTTGTCCTTGGCAACCACGACCTTGCCCGACTTGTCGGTGATGTCGAAGCGCGCGACTTCGCCGCGCAGGCGCTCGGGAACGAATTCCATCTGCGCGCCGCTGTCCATCAGGCGGAAGTTGTCGTTCACGAAGAAGTTCGCGAGGATCGATTCCGGGTTCAGGCCGATGGCCTTCAGCAGGATCGTGACCGGCATCTTGCGGCGGCGGTCGACGCGGAAGTACAGCATGTCCTTCGGGTCGAACTCGAAGTCGAGCCACGAACCGCGGTAGGGAATCACGCGGGCCGAGAACAGCAGCTTGCCCGAGCTGTGCGTCTTGCCCTTGTCGTGTTCGAAGAACACGCCCGGCGAACGGTGCAGCTGCGAGACGATCACGCGCTCGGTGCCGTTGATGATGAACGAACCCTTGTCGGTCATGAGCGGCACTTCGCCCATGTAGACCTCTTGTTCCTTCACTTCCTTGACCACCTTCGACTGCGAGGTCGACGACTCGCGGTCATAGATGATGAGCTGGACCTTGGCGCGCACGGCCGAGGCGAAGGTCAGGCCGCGGGTCTGGCACTCGCGCACGTCGAAAGCCGGCTTCGCGAGGTTGTACTCGAGGAACTTCATCTCGACAAAACCGTTGTGCGAGACGATCGGGAAGGCAGCGTCGAACGCGGCCTGCAGGCCTTCGACGGTGCGCTGTTTGGGAGGAATGCCGGCTTGCAGGAACGCGGTGTACGCGTCTTTCTGCATCTGCAGCAGGTAGGGGATTTCTACGACGCTGTCGCGATTGCCGAAACTTTTTCGGATGCGCTTGCGTTCGGTGTAACTGTACGCGGACGATTGGGCCATGAGAGCTCCGGAGCTTGAGATCTTCAGCGACTTGTCAGCGGTGCCGGGCGAACGGCACCACTGCTTGGCGGCTGGCCACTACCAGCCGTTGGCGGACAGCGATGCGTTGCACATCGCCCGAACCAAGGGGTCTTCTGCAGTCGGGGTCAGAAGACACTCGAAAACCGTCTTTTTTCCGGTTTTCGGGTGCGCTCTGAAAGCGGCAAAGGCTGGAGGGCCTTTTCAGGCACCTCCAGCCCTCTGGCGGGTCTGAATTACTTCAGTTCCACCTTGGCGCCGGCGTCTTCCAGCTTCTTCTTGGCGGCTTCAGCGTCAGCCTTCGACAGGCCTTCCTTGACAGCCTTGGGAGCGGCTTCCACCAGGTCCTTGGCTTCCTTGAGGCCCAGGCCGGTGATTTCGCGCACGGCCTTGATCGCCGAAACCTTGTTCGCGCCTGCATCCATCAGCATGACGTTGAACTCGGTCTGCTCTTCGGCCACGGCAGCGGCAGCACCACCACCAGCGCCGGCGGGGGCAGCCATTGCAGCGGCGCTCACGCCGAACTTCTCTTCGATGGCTTTCACCAGGTCGTTGAGTTCCAGGACCGTCATGCTGTCGAGCGCGGTCAGAAATGCGTCTTTATCGAATGCCATTTTTGTTTCCTAACAATTGGGTTGAATATTTCAAACGCAAGGCTCAAGCAGCCTGCGCTTCTGCCGGTGCATCGGCGGGTGCAGCTTCGCCACCACCGCGCTTCTCGGCCAGCGCCGCGAGCACGCGGGCGGTACGAGAGATCGGGGATTGCATCAAGCCCAGCAATTGCGCCAGCAGCACTTCCTTGGAAGGGATGTTGGCCAGTTGCTTCACGCCGTTCACGTCCAGGGCCTTGCCGCCGAATGCGCCGCCGCGAATCACCAACTTGTCGTTGGTCTTCGCGAAATCGGCCACCACCTTGGCGGCGGCCACTGCGTCTTCGGAAAAGCCATAGATCAGCGGGCCGGTCATCTGGTCGCCAACGATCTCAAATGCGCTACCAGCCACAGCACGGCGTGCCAGCGTGTTCTTCAACACGCTGAGGGTCACACCCTTGCTGCGAGCTTCGCTGCGCAGTTTGGTCATATCGGCCACCGTGATGCCACGGTATTCCGCCATCACGAGCGTTTGAGCTTTAGCGGCGAGGCTGGTCACATCACTGATGACCGCTTCTTTCTCACTGCGATTCAGACTCAAGGTCTACTCCTTTTAATGCGACCTTCGGCCGGGGCCTCGGATCGCGCTTCATGCAGCGACCAACTGTCAGGAACAAAAATCAAATTCCTTGCAGTGGGGTCGCCATCTGCGCTGGATGCCGGAAGGATCGATCCGGCGATTAAGTGCAGCGCCCTGCACACCAGCGGTCTTGGATGGCTCGCAGCAACCGGAGCTGCCGCGACCCACCACATCTGCCCTCTCCTTGCGGATCGGGCAAATCTTTCTTTAGCTCGCCGCGATGGTCTGCGTGTCCACGCGGACACCCAGGCCCATGGTCGACGACACAGCCACCTTGCGCAGGTACACGCCCTTGCTGGTCGCCGGCTTGGCCTTGACCAGAGCGTCGATCAGCGCGGCGAGGTTGCCCTGCAGCTTGTCGTTGTCGAACGAGCGGCGGCCGATCGTGCCGTGCACGATGCCGGCCTTGTCGACGCGGAACTGGACCTGGCCAGCCTTGGCGTTCTTCACGGCCGTGGCGACGTCCGGGGTCACCGTGCCAACCTTGGGGTTGGGCATCAGGCCGCGCGGGCCGAGGATCTGGCCGAGCGTACCGACCACGCGCATCGCGTCAGGAGCGGCAATCACGACGTCGAAAGGCATGTCGCCAGCCTTGACCATGGCAGCCAGGTCGTCCATGCCGACGATGTCGGCGCCGGCGGCCTTGGCTTCTTCAGCCTTGGCGCCCTGGGCGAACACAGCCACGCGCTTGGTCTTGCCGGTGCCGTTGGGCAGCACGACGGCGCCACGCACGACCTGGTCCGACTTCTTCGCGTCGATGCCCAGCTGCACGGCCACGTCGATCGATTCGTCGAACTTGGCGGTGGCGGCTTCCTTCACGATGCCGATTGCGTCAGCCAGCGGGTACAGCTTGTTGCTGTCGACCTTGCCTGCGAGCGCTTTTTGCTTCTTGGTGATCTTGGCCATTTACACGCCCTCCACATTCACGCCCATCGAACGGGCAGAGCCGGCGATGGTGCGAACTGCTGCGTCCAGGTCGGCGGCAGTCAGGTCCTTCATCTTGGTCTTGGCGATCTCTTCGAGCTGTGCGCGCGTGATCTTGCCGACCTTGTCGGTGTGCGGACGGGCCGAGCCCTTGTCCAGCTTGATGGCCTTCTTGATCAAGGTGATCGCCGGCGGCGTCTTGATGATGAAGGTGAAGCTCTTGTCAGCGAACGCGGTGATGACCACCGGCAGCGGCAGACCAGGCTCGACGCTCTGGGTCTGCGCGTTGAACGCCTTGCAGAACTCCATGATGTTCAAACCACGCTGGCCCAGTGCGGGACCGATGGGTGGTGACGGGTTGGCCTTACCAGCTGGCACTTGCAGCTTGATGAAGCCGACGATTTTTTTCGCCATGCTTTGCTCCTTGCGGGTGATATCGCCTTGGCTTTCGCCGCGGCTCCCCGGGGTTGAACGACTCTTCGATCAAGGCCGCGCGCCGAGTCGGACAACGCGCAGCCGGGAATGGTTCCGGTCCGGGGACCGGCGGGGCTCAGGTCTTCTCGACCTGGCTGAACTCGAGCTCCACGGGTGTCGCGCGGCCGAAGATCATGACCGACACGCTGACCTTGCTCTTCTCGTAGTTGACTTCCTCGACGGTGCCGTTGAAGTCGGTGAACGGGCCTTCCTTGACGCGCACGAATTCGCCGACGGTGAACTCGACCTTGTGGCGCGGCTTCTCGGTGCCCTGCTGCATCTGGCTGACGATGCCTTCGACCTCTTTCTGCGAGATCGGGGCCGGACGGTTCTTGGCGCCGCCGACGAAGCCCGTCACCTTGTTGGTGTGCTTCACCAAGTGCCAGCTCTCGTCGTCCATGATCATTTCGACCAGCACGTAGCCCGGGAAGAAGCGGCGCTCGGTGGTGCGCTTCTGGCCGTTCTTGATTTCGACCACTTCCTCGGTCGGCACCAGGATGCGGCCGAACTTGTCCTGCATGCCGGCGCGGTTGATGCGCTCGATGATGTTGCGCTCGACGGCCTTTTCCATGCCCGAATAGGCATGCACCACGTACCAACGCAGATCGGGGTTGGCGGCGGGAGCCAGCACGGAGGTGTTTTCTTCCTCGGGGCTGCTCGGCGTGGTTTCAACTGCGTCGTCGGTCATTTATTTTCTCCAGCCCAGAATGAGGTCGAAAAACACCCATTCGAGCGTCTTGTCGGTGAGCCAGAGGAAAACGGACATGACGGCCACGAAGGCAAACACATAAGCCGTCATCTGCATGGCTTCCTTGCGGGTCGGCCAGACGACTTTCTTGACCTCGCGCCACGAGTCGCGGCCGAAAGCCCACAGCTGGCGGCCATTCTCGGAGCTGCCGAAGGCGCCCACGGCCGCGGCCAGGCCGACCAGCAGCGCAGCCCATTGCACCAGCGAGCCCTGGCGCGCCAGCAGGTAGAACGCCACGATGGCGCCCACTGCCAGCACCACCGACGCGGCCAATTTGGCCTTGTCGGCACCCGTGCTCACGGTTTCGATTTGAGAAGTGGCCATGTTCGGCTGATTTCCTGTGGCCTTTCGGCCTTCAATTCAATGCGCCTTCTTGAGACGCCGAAGCCCATCGGGTCACGATGGGCTTTTTTAGCCTCCCACCAGGTGATGGATGGGCTTTTTCGGAGGCGCCACCTAAGTGGCAGGGGCAGTAGGAATCGAACCTACAACCTTCGGTTTTGGAGACCGACGCTCTGCCAATTGAGCTATACCCCTCCGGTACTCTTTGCTCGGCTTAGATGTCGAGGATCTTTGCCACGACGCCCGAACCCACGGTGCGGCCGCCTTCGCGGATGGCGAAGCGCAGGCCTTCTTCCATCGCGATCGGGTTGATCAGCTTCACGGTGATGCTGACGTTGTCGCCAGGCATGACCATTTCCTTGTCCTTGGGCAGCTCGATCGCGCCGGTCACGTCCGTCGTGCGGAAGTAGAACTGCGGACGGTAGTTGTTGAAGAACGGCGTGTGACGGCCACCTTCGTCCTTGGACAGCACGTACACCTCGGCGGTGAAGTGCGTGTGCGGCTTGATCGAGCCGGGCTTGCACAGCACCTGGCCGCGCTCGACTTCTTCGCGCTTGGTGCCGCGCAGCAGCACGCCGACGTTGTCGCCAGCCTGGCCTTGGTCGAGCAGCTTGCGGAACATTTCCACGCCGGTGCAGGTGGTCTTGACGGTCGGGCGGATGCCCACGATCTCGATTTCCTCGCCGACCTTGATCACGCCGCGCTCGACGGCGCCGGTCACCACGGTGCCGCGGCCGGAGATCGAGAACACGTCTTCCACGGGCATCAGGAAGGTGCCGTCCACGGCGCGCTCGGGCGTCGGGATGTAGGTGTCCAGCGCTTCGGCCAGCTTCATGATGGCTTCTTCGCCGAGCTTGCCCTTGTCGCCTTCCAGGGCGAGCTTGGCCGAGCCGTGGATGATGGGGGTGTCGTCGCCCGGGAATTCGTACTTGTCCAGCAGTTCGCGCACTTCCATTTCGACGAGCTCGAGCAGTTCGGCGTCGTCCACCATGTCGCACTTGTTCAGGAACACGATGATGTAGCCCACACCCACCTGGCGCGCCAGCAGGATGTGCTCGCGGGTCTGGGGCATGGGGCCGTCGGCGGCCGAGCACACGAGGATGGCGCCGTCCATCTGGGCCGCGCCGGTGATCATGTTCTTGACGTAGTCGGCGTGGCCGGGGCAGTCGACGTGGGCGTAGTGGCGGTTGGCCGTCTCGTACTCGACGTGGGCGGTGTTGATGGTGATGCCGCGGGCCTTTTCTTCGGGCGCCGCGTCGATCTGGTCGTAGGCCTTGGCTTCGCCGCCGAACTTGGCCGACAGCACCGTGGCGATGGCCGCCGTCAGCGTGGTCTTGCCGTGGTCAACGTGACCGATCGTGCCCACGTTCACGTGCGGCTTGGTGCGGGTGAATTTACCTTTTGCCATTTTTCGACTCCGAAAAAAACGATTTCAACGTATGCAGATGGGTTGCAAACCTGCCATTGCAACCCCCTAAAAACTGGTGCCCTTTGCGGGAATCGGACCCGCGACCTCTCCCTTACCAAGGGAGTGCTCTACCACTGAGCCAAAAGGGCTTTTGTCTAACCAATCGCTTTCCGGCGCCGAACCGGGTCTCTGGAGCGGGAGACGGGAATCGAACCCGCGTCATCAGCTTGGAAGGCTGGGGTTCTACCATTGAACTACTCCCGCATCGGGGGCACTTCAAGGCACCCAAAGCGCTAGATCCAATCGCTCTTAGAAACCAAATTCATCGCTGGTGGAGAGGGCTGGATTCGAACCAGCGTACTCGTTAGAGGGCAGATTTACAGTCTGCTGCCATTAACCACTCGGCCACCTCTCCGGCGAACCTCGAAATATAGCACGGTTTTGTGACTACGCAGAACCCAGCACCAAGAAGATGCGGGGAACTGCCCGAGGCGAAACAGCCGGCATTATCCGTGAATTTCGCCGCCCGGCTGGTGCGCGAGCCGCCAGGCGCGCGCCTCGCCGAAGTGGCCGCAGCCGATGAACGGAACGGGCGGGCGCAAGGCCGAAAGCGGCGACGGATGATTCGACATCAGCACCTTATGGCGGCCAATGTCGATCAACGCACGCTTACTTTGGGCATGCGAACCCCAGAGCATAAAAACAACAGGTTTCTCGCTGTCCGATACATGGCGGATGACGGCATCGGTCAGCACCTCCCATCCGCGGCCTGAATGGCTGGCCGGCTGCCCTTCTTCGACCGTGAGGCAGGTGTTGAGCAGCAGCACGCCGTGGGTGGCCCACTTCACCAGGCTGCCGCCCGGGTTCGGGAACGGCGGCGGCGCCGTTCCCAGGTCGCGCTGGAGTTCCTTGAAGATGTTGCGCAGCGACGGCGGCAGCGCCACACCGGGCGCCACCGAGAATGCGAGCCCTTCGGCCTGGCCGCGTCCGTGGTACGGGTCCTGCCCCAGGATGACGACGCGCACGTCCTCGGGCGGCGTCAGCTCCAGGGCCCGCAGCGGCTGCGGCGGGAAGATGACGGCGCCCGCATCGAGGCGCTCGCGCAGGAAACCGAGCAGCTTCTGGCCCACGATGCCGGCAAAGAAGCCGTCCACCAGCGGCCGCCAGCCCGGCGCGACGGGCCAGTCGGCGGGATCGCTGCTCGCCAGCTGATCGGGCCGGCTCATTTGAACAATGCGGCGAGCGCCTCGCCGGGTTCCTTGGCGCGCATGAAGGCCTCGCCGACCAGGAAGGCATGGACGCCGGCCGCGCGCAGGGTGGCCACGTCCTCGCGCGTGGCAATGCCCGATTCGGTGACGGCCAGCCGGTCGGCCGGCAGCCTGGGCAGCAGGTCGATGGTGGCCTGGATCGACACCTCGAAATTGCGCAGGTTGCGGTTGTTCACGCCGATGAGCGGCGTCTTGAGCTTGAGCGCGCGATCGAGTTCGGCCGCGTCGTGCACTTCGACCAGCACCGCCATGCCGAGGCCGCGCGCAATGGCTTCGTAGTCCTTCATCTGCGCGTCGTCGAGGCAGGCAGCGATCAACAGGACGGCATCGGCGCCCATCGCGCGCGATTCGTACACCTGGTAGGCATCGACGATGAAGTCCTTGCGCAGCACCGGCAGGTCGCACGAGGCGCGGGCCTGCTTGAGGTAGTCGACGCCGCCCTGGAAGAACTGCTTGTCGGTCAGCACGGAGAGGCAGGCCGCGCTGATTTCACCGTCGCCTTCGGCATAGCTCTGCGCGATGTCGGCTGGAATGAAGTCTTCGCGCAGCACGCCCTTGCTCGGGCTGGCCTTCTTGACCTCGGCGACCACCGCGGCGTGGCCGGCGGCGATCTTGGCGCGCAGCGCGCCCTCGAAATCGCGCGTCAGCACGCGGCTTTCGGCATCGAAGCGCACGGCTTCGAGCGGGCTTCTCTTCTGCGCTGCAGCAATTTCCTGCCGCTTGACGGCCATGATCTTGTCGAGGATGTCGGACATTTTTCTGCGTTCCTGGCTGTTTTCCTGCTTCACGCGGCGGCCGTGGAGGCCTTGACCAACTCGGCCAGCTTGGCGCGCGCCGCGCCCGATGCCACGGCCTCGCGCGCACGCTCGATGCCCGCGGCCATCGACTCGGCCACGTTGGCGGCATACAGGGCCGCGCCGGCGTTGAGCAACACGATGTCGAGCGCCGGGCCGGCCTGATTGTCGAGCACGCCGAGCAGCATGGTCTTCGACTGTTC
This sequence comes from Variovorax sp. V116, assembly GCF_041154435.1. Classification (NCBI taxonomy): domain Bacteria; kingdom Pseudomonadati; phylum Pseudomonadota; class Betaproteobacteria; order Burkholderiales; family Comamonadaceae; genus Variovorax; species Variovorax sp. V116. Next base: position 766,436 of record NZ_AP028661.1, on the reverse strand, counting down.
GGGCGTTTCCACGCGCAGCGCGCGGTTGCTCGACATCGCAAAGCCGAAGTCCTCGGGGTGCAGTTCGTATTCGCGGATCTCGCCGTCCTTGAGTTCGCCCACCATGGTGGCGGCGCCGAGCGAGATCTCGTCCATGCCGTCGCGGCCATACACCACCATCGCGTGCTCGGTGCCCAGGCGCTGCAATGCGCGCACCTGGATGCCCACGAGGTCGGGGTGGAACACGCCCATCAGGATGTTCGGCGCGCCGGCCGGATTGGTCAGCGGCCCGAGGATGTTGAAGATGGTCTTGATGCCGAGCTCCTTGCGCACGGGAGCGACGTTCTTCATGGCCGGATGGTGGTTGGGCGCGAACATGAAGCCGATGCCCACCTCTTCGATGGAACGCGCGATCTGCTCCGGCGGCAGGTTGATGTTGACGCCCAGCGACTCCAGCACGTCGGCGCTGCCCGATTTGCTCGACACGCTGCGCCCGCCGTGCTTGCTGACCTTGGCGCCCGCCGCGGCCGCGACGAACATCGAGCAGGTCGAGATGTTGAAGGTGTGCGAGCCGTCGCCGCCGGTGCCGACGATGTCGACCAGGTGCGTGGTGTCCTTCACGGGCACCTTGGTCGACACCTCGCGCATCACCTGCGCGGCCGCGGTGATCTCGCCGATGGTTTCCTTCTTGACGCGCAGCCCGGTGATCAGCGCCGCCATCATCACGGGCGAGCATTCGCCGCTCATGATGAGCCGCACGATGTGCAGCATCTCGTCGTGGAACACCTCGCGGTGCTCGATGGTGCGCTGGAGCGCTTCCTGGGGGGTGATCATGGGGAGTCTCCTCGGTGTTTTCAGGGGCCGACGCGGCCGGCCGGCGCGTCCGTGAATGCAAGCTTGAGGCCGAAGCCGATGAACAGCACGCCGGCCGCGCGGTCGAGCCAGTGCATGCCCTTCTGCACGGCGCTCCTCTGCGCCATCCAGCCGGCGAATGCGGCCCATCCCACGATGACGGGAATGGAATTGAAATTGAACAGCACGCCCAGCAGCACGAAGTACAGGCCCTTGTTGCCGGCGTCCGGTGCGATGAACTGCGGCACGAAGGCCAGGAAGAACAACGCGACCTTGGGGTTCAGCACATTGGTCCAGAAGCCGCCCAGGAAGATCTCCTTGAGCCCGCGCTCGCCCGATGCAGCCGCCGCCTGCTGCAGATCGACCGGCGCCTTGGCGCGCGAGAACACCATGCGCACGCCCAGGTACAGCAGGTAGGCCGCGCCAACATACTTGAGCACCGTGAAGGCCGCCGCCGAGGTGGCCAGCAGCGTGCCGACGCCGACCGCCGCCGCAAAGATGTGGACGAAGCAGCCGGTGAGGATGCCGAAGCCGCCGACGATGCCCGCGCGCACGCCGGAGCGCAGCGAGTTGGCAATGATGTAGAGCACGTCGGGCCCCGGCGTGAGGTTCAGCAGCCAGCCGGCGGCGATGAAAGCGAGCAGATGCGGGAGATCGGGCATCGCACGGCTCCTTGGGGTTCAGGCGTTGAAGAAGCCGCGGATGGCCGCCACGGCGCGGTCGACGCCGGCCGCATCGACATCGAGGTGCGTCACGAAGCGCAGCCGATAGAGGCCGGTGGCAAGAATGCCCTGCCCGTTGAGGTTCGCGAGCAGTTCGGCCGAACGCGCCTGCGCTGCGCCCATGAGGTCGACGAACACGATGTTCGTGTGCGGCGCCTCGACCTTCAGGCCCTCGATGCCCTCGAGCCCCTCGGCCAGGCGACGGGCCAGGGCATGGTCGTCGGCGAGGCGGTCGATGTGGTGGTCGAGCGCATGCGAAGCGGCTGCAGCAAGCAAGCCCGCCTGCCGCATGCCGCCGCCCGCCATCTTGCGGATGCGGTGCGCCCGCGCGATGAACTCGCGCGAACCGACCAGCGCCGAGCCGATGGGTGCCCCCAGGCCCTTGCTGAAGCAGACCGACACGCTGTCGAAGCACTGCGCGATGCGGCGCGCTTCGGTGCGGACGTCGCCGTTCTTGTTCAGCGCGGCCTGCGCGGTGGCGGCATTGAAGAGCCGCGCGCCATCGAGGTGCCGCTGCAGCCCCCTGCTTTTCGCCAGGTCGGTTGCCGCCTGCACGTATTCGAAGGGCAGCAGCTTGCCGCCCAGCGTGTTCTCCAGCGCCAGCAGCCGTGTGCGCGCGAAGTGCGCGTCGTCGGGCTTGATGGCGGCTTCGATCTGCGCGAGCGGCAGCGTGCCGTCGGATGCATGGTCGAGCGGCTGCGGCTGCACGCTGCCGAACACCGCGGCGCCGCCGCCTTCCCAGCGGTAGCAGTGCGCCTGCTGGCCGACGATGTACTCGTCGCCGCGCCCGCAGTGCGAAAGGATCGCGCACAGGTTGCTCTGCGTGCCGGTCGGCACCAGCAGCGCCGCCTCGAAGCCCAGCAGCGCGGCGATCTTTTCCTGCAGCGCGTTGACGCTTGGATCGCTGCCGAAGACGTCGTCGCCGAGCGGCGCCGCCATCATGGCCTCGCGCATCGCCGGGGTGGGCTGCGTGACGGTGTCGCTGCGCAGGTCGACGATGGAGGAGCGGTCTGTCATGGCGGGGTCAGTCCAGGAAGTTCTTGAGCATCGCGTGGCCGTGCTCGGTGAGGATCGATTCGGGATGGAACTGCACGCCCTCGACGCGCACCTCATGCGCAAAGCCGGTGTGCCGCACGCCCATGATCTCGCCGTCGTCGGTCCAGGCGGTGATGGACAGGGCCTTCGGGCAGCTCTCGCGCTCTATCGAGAGCGAGTGGTAGCGGTTGACGGTGAACTTCTCGGGCAGCCCCGCAAACACGCCCTCTTGCGTGGTCGTGATCTCGCTGGTCTTGCCGTGCATGAGCTGCTGCGCGCGAATGATCTTGCCGCCGAAGGCCGCGCCGATCGCCTGGTGGCCCAGGCACACGCCGAGGATCGGCAGCTTGCCCGCGAACGCCTCGATGGCCGCCACCGAAACGCCCGCTTCCGCCGGCGAGCAGGGCCCCGGCGACACCACCAGCCGCGTGACGCCCGAGGCGATCAGCTCGCCGATCTGCGCCACCGTGATCTCGTCGTTGCGGTGCACCTGGACATCCGCACCCAGCTCGCCCAGGTACTGGACGATGTTGTAGGTGAAGGAATCGTAGTTGTCGATCATCAGCAGTTTCATGGCTTGCTCACAATCCGGTGCACGCCCTTGACGACGGGGAACACGTTGAAGTTGATCAGAAGGCCCAGCTTGAGGCCCGAGAGACGCAGCGCGGCAAGCACCTGCGCGCGGTGCAGGTCGGTCAGCACGTCGACCGCCTTGAGCTCGACGATGACCGACTGCTCGACCACGAAGCCCGCGCGGTACACCTCGCCGAGCGAGCGGCCCTTGTAGCTGGCCGACAGCGCCACGTCGCGCGTGAAGCCGATCTCGCGCTCGGCAAGTTCGACGGCCAGTGCCGCGGCATAGGCGTCCTCGCTCAAGCCCGTGCCGAGCACGCGCTGCACCTCGACGGCGGCGCCGATGATCTCGTGCGAGAAATCGTTCTGGATGTCGGGTGCGTTGCTCATTCCAGGCCTTCCTCGACCAGTTCAGCGGCCCGCAGCAGCGCGCGCGCCTTGGCTTCTGTTTCTTTCCACTCCAGCTCGGGCACCGAGTCGGCCACCACGCCGGCCGCGGCCTGCACGTGCAGCATCTGGTCCTTCACGATGCCGGTGCGGATGGCGATGGCCACGTCCATGTCGCCGGCATAGCTGATGTAGCCGCAGGCGCCGCCGTAGAGGCCGCGCTTGGTGGGCTCGAGCTGGTCGATGAGCTCCATCGCATGCACCTTGGGTGCGCCGGTGAGCGTGCCGGCCGGGAACGTGGCCTTGAGCACGTCGATGGCGGTCATGCCGTCCTTCAGCGTGCCTTCGACGTTGCTCACGATGTGCATCACGTGGCTGTAGCGCTCCACCGCGAAGGCCTCGGTCACCTTGACGGTGCCGGTCTTGGCGATGCGGCCGATGTCGTTGCGCGCGAGGTCGATCAGCATCACGTGCTCGGCGCGCTCCTTCGGGTCGTTGATGAGTTCTTCCTCGGCCGCCTTGTCGAGTTCGATCGAGGCGCCGCGCGGGCGGGTGCCGGCCAGCGGGCGGATGGTGATCTTCTGCTCGCCGTCGCCCGTGTTCTCCTGGCGCACCAGGATCTCGGGCGAAGCGCCCACCACATGGAAATCGCCCAGGTGGTAGTAGTACATGTAGGGCGAGGGGTTGAGCGAACGCAGCGCGCGGTACAGCGACAGCGGCGACTCGGTGTAGCGCTTGCTGATGCGCTGGCCCACCTGCACCTGCATGAAGTCGCCGGCGGCGATCATGTCCTTGGCGCGCTCCACGGCCGCGAGGTAGTCGGCCTTGGCAAAGCTGCGCTCGGGCGGATGCGGCTGGGTGGGCTTCACGATGGGCGCGCTCACCGAGTACTTGAGCTTTTCCTTCAGCTCGCGCAGGCGGCGCTTGCCCGCCGCGTAGGCCTCGGGCTGCTTCGGGTCGGCGTAGACGATCAGGTAGAGCTTGCCCGAGAGGTTGTCGATGACCGCCAGTTCCTCGCACTGCAGCAGCAGGATGTCGGGGCAGCCGAGCGCATCGGGCGGGCAGCTTTTTTCGAGCTTGCGTTCGATGTGGCGCACGGTGTCGTAGCCGAAGTAGCCCGCAAGGCCGCCGCAAAAGCGCGGCAGGCCGGGCCGCAGCGCCACCTTGAAGCGCTTCTGGTACTCGGCAATGAAATCGAGCGGATTGCCCGCGGCGGTTTCGACGACCTGGCCATCGGTCACCACTTCGGTGACGGCGTCGGCGCCGAAGCCGCTCGCGCGCAGCAGCGTGCGCGCCGGCAGGCCGATGAAGCTGTAGCGCCCGAAGCGCTCGCCGCCCACCACCGATTCGAGCAGAAAGCTGTGCTTGCCGCCGCCTTGCGAATGGGCGAGCTTCAGATAGAGGGAAAGCGGCGTTTCGAGGTCGGCAAAGGCCTCGGCCATCAGCGGGATGCGGTTGTAGCCCTGGGCGCTGAGGCTCTTGAATTCAAGTTCGGTGATCACGGATTCGTTCTCCAGTTGCCGGCCGGCGCTTCTTGGCCGGTGGCAAGGTCATTCACTGGTGGCCCGGCGTCGAGAAAAAACGATCCGGTACCGCGGGCGCACGGCGTGCGCCGTGCAATCAAACAGTCAGCGATGTATGGCGACGCCAGGGCCAGGCTCCCCGGCTGCCTTCACCTGTTTGAATGATGTGATGAACGAACATGGAGCGTGGAGTTTAGCCCACGAAAACGCTGGCGGGTGCAACCGCCGCCTTCAGGGTTCGCCCGAGGGGCCGGCGGTAAAACGAAAAGATACATTCGAACGATCGTTCGCAAATCAAGGAAGCCTCGTGCCCGCTGCCCTTTCGCTCCCGACCCGGTTGTTCTCCCGACTGGCCGTGCTGGCCTGCGCCTGGTTCGCGCTCGGCGCCTCGGCCGCGCAGGTCGACGTGGCCGGCGTCAAGCTGAACGACACCCTCGACCTGCGCGGCAGCACCCTGCAGCTCAACGGCGCGGGGGTGCGCTACAAGGCCATCTTCAAGGTGTACGCGGCGGGCCTGTACGTGGAGAAGAAGGTCTCCACGCCCGAGGAGGCGCTGGCCGCGCCCGGGCCCAAGCGCGTGGCCATCACCATGCTGCGCGACATCGATGCCGACGAGCTCGGCAGGTTCTTCACCAAGGGCGTGGAAGAAAACTCGCCCAAGAGCGAAATGGTCAACCTCATTCCGGGGCTGCTGCGCATGGGCCGGATGTTCTCCGACCAGAAGCAGCTCAAGGCCGGCGACACCTTCACCATCGACTGGCTGCCCGGCACGGGCACGCTGGTGACGGTGCGCGGCGTGCCGCAGCCCGATCCGGTGAAGGAGCCGGCGTTCTTCAACGCGCTGCTGCGCATCTGGCTCGGGCCGGCGCCGGCCGACTGGAAGCTCAAGGACGCGCTGCTCGGCAAGTAGCCGCGGCGCCGTCAGGAAACGCTTCGGTCGATCTCGGCGAGCGAGTCGACGAAGCCGTCGGCATCGACGCCGCGCACCGGCTCGCCGTGGTTGTAGCCGTAGGTGACCAGCACCACCGGGCACCCGGCGGCGCGCGCGGCCTTGGCGTCGTTGCTGGAGTCGCCGATCATCAGCGTGCGCGCGGGGGCGGTGCCCAGCGCTTCGCAGGTCTTCAGGAGCGGCAGCGGATCGGGCTTCTTGCGCGCGAAGGCATCGCCGCCGAACGCGAAGTCGAAGAAGCCGTCGAGCCCCTTGGCCGCCAGCAGCGGCTTGGCGAACGAGGTCGGCTTGTTGGTGAGGCAGGCCAGGCGCAGGCCGCGCGAGCGCAGCGCCTTCAATCCTTCGACCACGCCCGGGTACACCGCCGAGTGCTGTCCGTTGATGGCGAGATAGTGATGCTGGTAGCGTTCCCAGGCCTGGTCGAAGAGCGCCTGCGCACGCGCGTGCAGCACCTGCGCGTCCGCGCCCTCGGGCGCCGCGCTGCCGGATGACATCACGTGCGCGAGCGCCGAAAGAATCAGGTGCTCCGATCCCTTGCCCACCATCTTCTCGATGGCGGCCGGTGCCACGGGCGGCAGCGAAAGGTCGCCCAGCATGTGGTTGAGCGACACCGCGAAATCGCCGAGGGTGTCGACCATGGTGCCGTCGAGGTCGACGATGGCGGCATCGAAGCGCGCGAGGTCGTAGTGAATGGAGGTCAAGGACAAGGCCGCCGGAGTTGCAGGACGATGTCCATTTTGCCCCGTGCGGCCCTGCCGGGCGGCGCAGCCCCTTGCCCCTTATGACTTACTTGCTCTTGCTGCGCATCTCGTCGCGCAGCCGCTTGATCTGGTCGTGGTTGCGCTTGGCGCCTTCGGACTGCTGCTGGATCACGGCGCGCACGTCGGCCGGCAGGTCCTCCTTCAGCGCCTTGCGGTAGCGCGCCACCGCGGCGTCTTCACCGCGCTCGCACTCCTCGAGCATGGAGAGCGCGCTGTTGGCGCCCACCGTGCCCTTCACGTGCACCCAGCCGCGGTGCATGGCACCGGTCGCCGTGCCGCCCTTGTCGGGCGAGCCGCCGAAACGCTGGATGAGCTGGACCAGTTCCGCTGCCGCCTTGGCGCATTCGGCCGAGCGGCTCTGGAAGACCTGCTTGAGCTGCGGCGAGTCGACCTCCTCGGCACAGGCGCGGAAGCCGTATTCGCCGTCGCGCGAGTTCTCCAGAAGATCGTTCAGCACCTTGACCACATCCTCGGTGGTGGCGGTGTCCGCGGTGTTCGTGTAGTTGGCCATGTCATGACTCCTTCGTAGGCCTCGTCGAAATCGAGGCAGGTTGAGAATTGCCAGCGCCAGCTGCTGCACTGCGTGCGCTGGTTCCATGAAGAAATGGTGTTCGAGCGGAGGAGGACCGGTGTCGGTGCCGCCTGACGTCCGCTGTAAGCGTTCTTCGGGGTGGGCTGCCCCGATGCATTCACCGGCGGCTCATCATTCCTCGCGCAATGCCTTCTCGGGGCGGCCGGGCTGGCTGCCCGGCGAACTGCCGTGGTTGCCGCTTTCGCCGACCGCGGCATCGCCGGGGGTGGGCGGCTTTCTTTGCTCGGTGATGGCCGGGCCGTTGTTGGGGCCCATGGGCTCGCCGTTTTCAGCCGGCGTCCTGGCCTCGCGCTTCATGCTGCGCTCGGCGGGCACGGGGCGGCCGTAGGCCGGCGCATTCGCTGGTTCGGTGGATCGTCTTTGGGTCACGCTGGATTTCCTTTGCTAGAAAGAAAATTCCACCGTGCGCCGCGCTGGCGGCGGCGCGCGTAGGAAAGCGGCGCGTCTTCGGCGCAAGCGAGTCGCGCGCAGGCCTGCCACCGGCGCGGGAATGCTGTCCCTGCCTACAAGCACGCGGCCAGGCTGCGCGAGAAAGGAGGCTTGCAGCTTCTTCTTTTCGAGGACTCCTCCATGCACGGCAAACCACTGCGCTTCTTCCAATGCGGCCTCGCGGCAGCCGCCATGGCCCTGGCCGCCATGGCCGCGGTCGCCCAGCCCACCGGCACGCCCAAGGGCACGCGCGCTCCGCCGATGAGCGATGCGGAGAAACCGCCGGCCACGCGCCCCGCGGACCAGCCCGCCGGCGCGACCGACCAGCGCCAGCTCGGCGCCGACCAGGGCCCGGCCAGCGCGCGCACGCAGACCTCGCGGCCGCCCTCGGCGGGTTCGCCCGGCGGCCTCGCACCCACGCGCGATGCCGATCCTTCCAAGGAGCAGCGCAGCGACGGCAGCCACCGCCACGCGCGCCCCGCGCCGCAATAGCAAGCAAGGCAGATCAAGACCATGACTTCCACCACGCAGATCGACGCCCGCATCGCAGGCGATGTGGCCTTTCGCGCCGGCGACGGCCCGCAGCTGAAGATCCCGAAGGGGAACTGCCAGATCATGATGGCCGACGACAGCGTCGTGCTCACCTGGACCGACCAGGGCCAGTCGCTGACCGCGGCCATTCCCAAGCTCGAATTCGACCGCTACATCCAGGACGGCGCGATCGTGCTGGGCCGGGGCTGAGTGAAGGCCCGCCCGCCGCGCGCGTGCTCACTCCTCGCGCAGACTGCTGGCGCGCGCGTCGAGCGCCTGCGCGTACGAAGCGGCTTCCTCGGGCGTCATGGAGCCTTCGAGCTCGGCCAGTTCGAGCCGTTCGAAGTCGTAGGAAATCCATTCGAACAGGTGCGACTTGGGCATGTCGTCGAAGCTTTCGCTGTCGCTCCACGACTGCAGGCGCACGGGCGCGCTTTCCAGCAGCAGGCGCAGGTACAGCGCGCGCGCAATCTTGATCTCCGCGATCTGCTGTGGATCGTCGATCAGCAGGCGCAGCTGCGCGAGCACCTGCTCGCACTGCTGCACCCGGCGATGCGACTCGCCGATGGCGGCTTCGCAGGACGCGGGACAGTCCGTCCTCGCCTGCCAGGCCTGGTGGAATTCGCGCGTGATCCGGGCATAGGCAAGCTGCTGGAGCCCGTGGAGCGCGCAGTCAAGTTGGCCGTGCATGGCGTCGCACCGAACTCGCCTCAAGCGGGCTTGTTGCCGGCGTCCTCCGCTTCGTCGTCGTTGTCGCCGTCGATTTCTTCTTCCGTGCCGGCAAGCTCGGCGGCCGAGCCCGCGTCCTCGGTGCGGTCCGGCAGGATGTCCGCATCGGGCGCCGACGGCGGAGCGTCCGCCGACGCACGCTCACCGGTGCCCTCGGCATCGGTGCTGCTTTCATGCGAAATGGGAATGGCGCCTTCCGCGGCGTCTTCGGGAATGGCGCTGCGTTCGCGCGAGGTGCGCACGTCGCTTCCGCTGTCGCTCGTGTCGCTGGGGCCCAGGCTGTCGACGTCCGCCCCCTTCGGTTCCTCCGGCGGGCGTTCGCCTCCCAGGATGCTGCTCGTGGCCATGGCTTCCTTCGATGATGAACAAGAAATTGGATGGGTGCGAATCGCCAGACTGGACATCCGCAGCACCGGCCGGCGTAGGAAAGGGGCGCATCCGGGCCGCAGCCATTCGCGGAGATTTGCCGCCCGGCGTTGCGCGCGGCAAACGCCGCCGTCGCGGCGCGGGGACGGGCGCTTGGGCTTTGCTCCTACGCGGCGGGCAGCCGTGGCCGCTAGCCTGAAGAGCCTGCTTTCCCAACCGCAGCAACCACCATCCTCATCCAATGAACCAATGAAGAATTTCCGCTACCTCATGATTGCCGGCGCCATGGCGCTCGGCGCCTGCTCCCACATGCCCGGCCCCACGCGCTCGGCCGGCCCCACCGCGGCCGCGGACAACCAGCCCGATCCCACGATCCTGCTCGTGCCCGTGCGCATCGAGGACCCCGCGCTGGCCTCGGGCTGCTGGGCCCAGTTCTATACCGGCCGCAACTTCCAGGGCGACATGCTGACGCTGGTGGGACCGGCCGAGGTCCAGAGCATGGATCGCGGCACCGCGCGGCAGCTCAAGCGCGACATCGACAGTGTCAGCGTGGGCCCGCGCGCCACGCTGAAGGTGTACGAGCATGCGATGTTCAAGGACCGCACGGTCGACTTTCCGGCGAACAGCCGCGAGGGCGGCCTGATGCGCAAGCTCGGCTTCGGCGGCCGCATCGAGGCACTGAAGCTCGACTGCGCCTGAGCACGGCCACCGCGCTCAGCCGCCGAGCAGCGTGGCGTGCGGATGCAGCGGATGCGCGAGCGTGTCGGCGATGAGCCGCAGCGCCTGGTCGCACTGCTCGCGCGACATCGGGCCGCCCAGGCAGATGCGCACCGCCTCGGGCGGATCGCCATCGGTGGAGAAGGCAGCGCTCGCCACCACGCCGACGTTCTGCGTGCGCAGGTAGGAGGCGAACTCCACCGGGCTCCAGCCCGGCGAGAGCGGCAGCCAGGCATGGAAGCCCTCGGGATGCGCCTGCAGCCCGCTGCCGCCCAGATGCCGCGCGGCCAGCGCCTGCCGCGCCATCGATTCGCTGCGCACCGCCTGCAGCATGGCCTCGGCGGTGCCGTCCTCGACCCACAGCGTGGTCAAGGCATTGGTGATGGGCGAGGCCATCACGGTGGTCGCTCGCATCGCGCCGGCCAGGCGCTGCGACTGGACCACGGTGGGCGAGCACACGTAGGCGCTGCGCAGTCCCGCGCCAAAGCATTTGGAGAACCCGCTCACGTAGTAGGTGAGCCCGGGCGCCAGCGTGGCGAGCGCGGCCGGCGTCTGGCGCGGCAGCATGCCGTAGGCGTCGTCCTCGATGATCGGCACCGCATAGCGCAGCGCCACGTCGGCCAGCGCTTCGCGCCGCGCGCGGGGCACCGTGCCCGCGGTCGGGTTCAGCAGCGTGGGGTTGCAATAGAGCGCCTTGGGCTTGAGCGTCCTGCACGCGTGCTCGAAGGCATCGGCAATGGGGCCGTCGTCATCGAGCTGCAGCGCATGCAGCTGCACGCCCAGCTGCGCCGCGATGGCCTTCACGCCCGGATAGGTGAGCGACTCCACGCAGATCAGCTCGCCCGGCCGCGCGAGCTGCGAGAACAGCGCCGTGAGCACGCCGTGGATGCCCGGGCACACGAGGATGCGGTCGATGCCCGCGTCGGGCACGAAGGGCCGCAGCCAGTGCATCGCGGCCTCGCGGTCGTGCGCGGTGCCGCCGAAGTCCTGGTAGCGCAGCAGGTCGTGCAGGTTGGCCTCGGCGAAGGCGCGGCTCGCGCTGTCGTGCAGCCGCGCCATCAGGTGCGGGTTGTCGGGCTCGGGCGGCATGTTCATCGTCATCTCGGCGCCGCTGCCGCCGCGCAGCCGCAGGCTCGGGCTGCCCGAGCGGATGAAGGTGCCGGTGCCGGCGCGCGAATCGATCAGGCCGCGCTTGCGTGCCTCGGCATAGCCGCGTGCCACCGTCGTGTAGTTGAGCTCCAGCTCGGCCGCGAGCTCGCGCAGGGTGGGCAGCCGGTCGCGCACGGCGAGGCGGCCGGTCTTGATGTCGTCGGCAATCAATTCCGCCAGCAGCAGGTAGGCCGGCTTGGCGGTGTTGCGCAGCTGCTTGCGCCAGTGGGCGGTGATCGTGGTCATCGGCAAAGTTGATTGCATCCATTGATTGCATCGGGTCACCGATCAGGCACGCAGGAATCGCGCCCGCTCCAGAGGGGCCGCACGCCTCGATCAGGTGCGATCAACCCCGTTGATCGGGTGCATTGATCGCATGGCGGATGCGTCTTCCCGGTGCAGGCGGGGCCGCGCCGGCCGCCTTGGCCGAGGGGGTTTCGTGCGGCCGAAAAAAGTTTTCGGGCGCGGAGGCCGCATCCCGGCGAATTGATCGCGCATTGATCGCACGCGCCGCGCCGGGCGCTGGCACATCGCCTGCAAAGAGAAAGGCGCGCAAGACCTGCGTTCATCCCCTTTTTCTTCAACCGGAGTACCCCATGCCCAAAGTCACCCGCCCCCGCAACGAGAAAGGCGAGTTCCTCGTCGACTACGAAGAGAAGGTGTTCGAAGACGTCAAGGCCGAGCCCGGCGAGAAGGCGCTCGTCACCTTCCACACCGTGGCCTTCGAGGGCTCGATCGGCTTCGTGAACCTGCTGCAGGCCACGCGCCTCAGGCGCAAGGGCTACGAGACCTCGGTGCTGCTGTACGGCCCCGGCGTGACGCTGGGCGTGCAGCGCGGCTTTCCGACGCTGGGCGACGAGGCCTTTCCGGGCCACCAGAACTTCAACAAGCAGATCAGCAAGTTCATGGAGGAAGGCGGCAAGGTGTATGCGTGCCGCTTCGCGCTGCAGGCGCTGTACGGCCACGGCGAGGGCGCGCTGATCGAGGGCATCACGCCGATCAACCCGCTCGACGTGCTGGACCTCGTGCTGCTGCACAAGAAGGCCGGCGCCGTGATCCTCGACACCTGGACGCTGTAAACATGTCCACCCCCAGTCTTCGCGCACTTCGTGTCGCTTCGCCAACCCCCTCGCCGGGGGCAACACCAGCAGCCCGGCAAAGCCGGTTCTGCGGTGTTCCACGAATTGGCTTCGCTTCGCTTGCCGCTGCGAACAGGGGGTGCCCATGAGCTCTTCACCCCGCATCGTGCGTGCCGCGGCGATCCAGATCGCGCCCGACTTCGACCGGCCCGACGGCACGCTCGAGCGGGTGTGCGGCGCCATCGACGAGGCCGCGACCAAGGGCGCGCAGCTGGCTGTATTCCCCGAGACCTTCGTGCCCTACTACCCCTACTTCAGCTTCGTGCTGCCGCCGGTGCTGCAGGGTGCGCCGCACCTCGCGCTGGCGGAGCGCGCTGTGGTCGTGCCCGGGCCGGTCACGCAGGCCGTGGCCGAGCGTGCGCGGCATCACGGCATGGTCGTGGTGCTGGGCGTGAACGAGCGCGACCACGGCAGCCTCTACAACACGCAGCTGGTGTTCGATGCCGACGGCACGCTGGCGCTCAAGCGCCGCAAGATCACGCCGACGTACCACGAGCGCATGGTGTGGGGCCAGGGGGACGGCGCCGGCCTCAAGGTGGTCGACACCGCCGTCGGCCGCGTTGGCGCGCTCGCCTGCTGGGAGCACTACAACCCGCTCGCGCGCTACGCCCTGATGGCGCAGCACGAGGAGATCCACTGCGCGCAGTTCCCGGGCTCGCTGGTGGGCCCGATCTTCGCGGAGCAGATGGAAGTGACGATCCGCCACCACGCACTGGAGTCGGGCTGCTTCGTGGTCAACGCCACCGGCTGGCTCACTGACGAACAGATCCGCAGCGTGACGCCCGACGCCAGCCTGCAGAAGGCGCTGCGCGGCGGCTGCCACACCGCCATCGTCTCGCCCGAAGGCAAGCACCTTGCGCCGCCGCTCACCGAGGGCGAAGGCATGGTGATTGCAGACCTCGACATGGCGCTGATCGCCAAGCGCAAGCGAATGATGGATTCGGTCGGCCACTACGCGCGGCCCGAGCTGCTGTCGCTCGCCATCAACGACCGGCCGGCGCAGACCACCGTGCCGATGCATCCCACGCAACCCCTCGCTCAACGGAGCCCCGACCATGACCACCATCACCACGACGACCCCGCCGGACAGCCGGCAGCTGATGACCGAGCTCCAGTCCTTCGGGTTGCGGCTGGTTGATCCTTCGGCCGGCGTGGCAAGCCGCCGCGGCGGTGCGGGCCCGTCGGACCACAAGGCCGTGACGGTGGACGGCCACACGATCATGGTGCCGGTCCACACTTCGAGCGCCTGGCATTCGCCGTTCACGGCCGAGGCGCCCGATGCGCGGGGCGTGAGCCGCGTGATGCGCGGCAGCATTCCCATTGCGAGCATCAGCTTTCCGAAGCAGCCGCGCTTCTATGCGATGCAGACCTTCGACGGCGTGCCCTATTCGCACATTGCCACGCTGCACGGCAGCGACGTGCTCGCCACCACGGTGCTGCAGAGCTGCATCCGCTACGAGAGCCGCAAAAAGAGCTGCAAGTTCTGCGCGATCGGCCAGTCGCTCGCGGCCGGCCGCACCGTCGCGCGCAAGACGCCCGAACAGCTGGCCGAAGTGGCGCGCGCGGCCGTGCTGCTCGATGGCGTCAAGCACATGGTGATGACCACCGGCACGCCCAACGCCACCGACCGCGGCGCGGCCATCCTCTGCGAGAGCGCCTTCGCGATCAAGGCCACGGTCGACATTCCGATCCAGGGCCAGTGCGAGCCGCCCGACGACGACCAGTGGTTCCACCGCATGAAGGCCGCGGGCATCGACACGCTGGGCATGCACCTGGAGGTGGTCACGCCCGAGGTGCGCGAACGCATCATGCCGGGCAAGGCCAGCGTGCCGGTCTCGCGCTACATGAGCGCCTTCGAGGCGGCCGTGCGCGTGTTCGGGCGCGGCCAGGTCAGCACCTACATCCTGGCCGGGCTGGGCGACACGCGCGAGGCCATCCTGGACACCTGCGACCAGCTGCTCGCACGCGGCGTGTACCCCTTCGTCGTGCCCTTCGTGCCGATCAGCGGCACGCCGCTCGAGGACCATCCCGCACCGTCGCCCGAATTCATGAAGTCGCTGCTGGCCCCGCTGGGCGAGCGCGTGGTCGCCGCGGGCCTGCGCTCGGCCGACATCAAGGCGGGCTGCGGCAAGTGCGGCGCGTGCTCCTCGCTTTCAGTCTACGAAAGCTGACCATGCTGTGCATCGACGACCTCAGCGAACTCGACCCGCACTACGCGCCGGTCGAATATCTGGTGCGCGAAGCGGCGCAGCAGTGGGAGCGCGACGAAGCCATGGCGCTGCGCCGCGCGGTGTTCTGCATCGAGCAGGGCATCTTCGCGCGCGACGACCGCGACGCCACCGACGGCCATGCGCGGCTGCTGGTCGCCATGTCGTGCAACGGCGGCATGCCCGAGCAGGTGGTGGGCACGGTGCGCATCCACCGCGGCGAGGCGCCGGGCGAATGGTGGGGCTCGCGCCTCGCGGTGCATCCCGCGTTCCGCAGCCAGGGCCACCTGGGCGCCACGCTGATACGGCTCGCGGTGTCGCGCGCCAACGCGCTGGGCTGCGATGCGTTCTTCGCGCAGGTGCAGATGCAGAACGTGCCGCTGTTCCAGAAGCTCGGCTGGCAGCTGCTCGACGAGAGCGCCATCCATGGCCGTCCGCATGCGCGCATGCAGGCCGGGCTCGCCTTCTACCCGCCCTGCCACGACCCGGTGAGCGGCTTCGTCACGCGCGCGAAGGGGCTGTCATGACCGATGTCCACGCCATCGCCGAAGCGCTGCGCGCCACGCGCGGCTTCGCCCACAAGCGCGACATCAGCGACGTGGTGTCGGCGCTCGGCCGGTCGCTGCCCGGCGGCCATGCCGCGCTCGCGCAGGCCGTGCCCATCGGCGACGACTGTGCGGCCCTCCCCGACGGCCATGGCGGCTACCTGCTGTTCGCGATCGAAGGCATGGTGGAAGACTTCATCGTGCGCATGCCGTGGTTCGCGGGCTACTGCGGCGTGATGGTCAACGTGAGCGACATCTATGCGATGGGCGGCCGCCCCACGGCCGTGGTCGATGCGCTGTGGAGCACCGGCATGCACCCGGCCGACGAGGTGCTGCGCGGCATGGCGGAAGCCTCGGTGCGCTACGGCGTGCCGGTGGTGGGCGGCCACAGCAACAACCGCAGCGAACGGCCGCAGCTCGCAGTCGCGATCCTCGGCCACGCACGCAAGCTGCTCACGAGCTTCGACGCCAGGCCCGGTGACCTGCTGGTGATGGCGGCCGACCTGCGCGGCGCCTACGAGGAGCCCTTTCCCTACTGGAACGCGTCGACCACGGCGCCGGCCGCGCGGCTGCGCGCGGACCTCGAACTGCTGCCCTCCATTGCGGAAGAGGGCCTGTGCCGCGCCGCCAAGGACATCAGCATGGCCGGCGCGGTCGGCACCGCGATGATGCTGCTGGAGTGCTCGGGCGTCGGCGCGCGCATCGACCTCGATGCACTGCCCAGGCCCGGCGGCGTACCGCTGCTGCGCTGGCTTTCTTCTTTTCCGAGCTACGGATTCGTGCTCAGCGTGGCGCCTTCGCAGGTTGCGCCGGTGCTAGGCCGCTTCGCCGCGCGCGACATCGCCTGCGCGGTGGTCGGCGAGGTCGATGCGACGCGGCAGGTGCGGCTGCAGGCCGGCGGCGACGAGGCCCTGCTGTGGGACTTCGGCCGCGATGCCTTCATCCAGCCGCCGCAGGAGGCGCTCGCATGCCCGTGATGCACTTCCAGGTGCGCTGGCCCGACGCCAGCGAAACGCGCTGCTACTCGCCCTCTTCCGTGGTGCAGGATTTCTTCGCGCCCGGCGAGCGCTATGCGCTCGAAGACTTCCTGCAGCGCTCGCGCGAGGCCTTGGGCATCGCCTCCGAACGCGTGCGCGCCAAGTACGGCTTCGCGTGCTCGCAGGCCATGGACCAGCTCGCCGAGATCGAGCGCATCGCCGCCCGCTTCACCGGCGCCGCCGATGCCCAAGTCACGGTCGTCGCCTTCGATTGACGCGTCCCACACATCCAGAGAGAAAGAAAGAAGACCCCATGTCCTATCCATTTGGCGGACGCAGCCACTACAGCGTCATCGTCGTCGGCGGCGGCCAGGCCGGCCTGTCGCTGAGCCACTGCCTGCAGCAGCGCGGCATCGACCACCTCGTGATCGAGAAGCGCAGCCTGGTGCACAGCTGGCGCACGCAGCGCTGGGATTCGTTCTGCCTGGTCACGCCCAACTGGCAGTGCCAGCTGCCGGGCTGGGCCTACGCCGGCAACGATCCGCACGGCTTCATGGTCATGGACCAGATCAACGACTGGCTCGCGGGCTTCGTCGCGCAGGTGAAGGCACCGGCCATCGAGGGCGTGACCGTCGAGCGCGTGGCGCGCGTGCCAGGCACGGGCGAGCGCGACCGCTTCATGGTGCAGACCGACGCCGGCCTCTACACCGCCGACCAGGTGGTGGTGGCCTCCGGCGGCTACCACCGCCCCATCGTGCCGCGCCTGGCCGAGAAGCTGCCGCCGCACGTGGTGCAGTACCACTCGGCGCAGTACCGCAACCCGGCGCAGTTGCCCGAGGGCGCGGTGCTGGTGGTGGGTTGCGGCCAGTCGGGTTCGCAGATCGCCGAGGACCTGCACCTGGCCGGGCGCAAGGTGTACCTTGCCACCGGCGATGCGCCGCGCTGCGCGCGCTTCTACCGCGGCCGCGAAGTGGTCGACTGGCTCGCCGACATGAAGTACTACGACATGCCCGTGACCGAGCATCCGCTGCGCGAGGGCGTGCGCGACAACACCAACCACTACGTGACCGGCCGCGACGGCGGCCGCGACATCGACCTGCGGCGCTTCGCGCTCGAAGGCATGGAGCTGTATGGCCTGCTGACCGGCCTGGGCGGCGACGGCACGCTGGAGTTCCAGCCCAACCTGCGCGAGCACCTGGACAGCGCCGACGCCACCTACAACCGCATCAACGCCTCGATCGACAAGTTCATTGCCTCCCGGGGCATCGAGGCGCCGCCGCCCTCGGTCTACACGCCGGTGTGGGAGCCGCCCGAGGAGCGCACGCGCCTGAGCCTTGCCGAGGCGGGCATCGCGAGCGTGCTCTGGTGCATCGGCTTCTCGCCCGACTTCGATTGGGTGGATGCGCCGGTGTTCAACGGCCGCGGCGCGCCGGTGCACCAGCGCGGCGTGACGGGCGTGCCGGGGCTCTACTTCCTGGGGCTGCCGTGGCTGCACACCTGGGGATCGGGCCGCTTCTCGGGCGTGGCGCGCGATGCGGAGTTTCTTGCCGAGGCGGTCGAGGAGAGAAAGAAGGCGGCGGCGGCCGGCCGAGCCGATGCGCAGGAGGAGGAACCGGCCGGCACCGGGCTGCGCGCTGCAGCCTGAGCTCAGGCCCGGGCTCAGGCCTGCTGCGCCTCGGTCAGCGCCTGCGCGGCCACCACGGCCTCGGTGCGGTTGCGCACGTTGAGCGCGCGGAAGATGGCCGCCAGGTGGATCTTGACGGTGCCTTCGCTGATGCCGAGGCTGCGGCCGATGAGCTTGTTGGGCTTGCCCTGCGAGAGCAGCTGCAGCACCTCGACCTGGCGCTCGGTGAGCACGCTGCGCAGGTGCTCGAGCGTCTGCGAAGAAGCGCCTGCGGAGCGCGCATCGCCGTTCTGCGCGGGCGCCACGCCGGCCACGATGCCGGGCGGCAGCGCCGTGAGCATCATGGGCGGCACGTACACGCCGCCGGCCAGCACCAGCCGCACGGCCGACAGCATGACCTCGGGCGAATAGGCCTTGGGAATGAAGCCGAGCACGCCGCGCTCGAGCGCGCTGCGCATGATGGCCGGGTCTTCGTAGCCCGAGAGCACGATGACCGGCACGGCCGGATGGCGGCGGCGGATTTCGTCGATGTGCGCCTGGCCGTCGGCGCCGGGCATGTTGAGGTCGATCAGGGCCAGGTCGAGCTCGTCGGTGGCGCCGGCAAGCAATTCGTCGACGCTCATCGCCAGGACGAACTCGATGCCGGGCCCCAGCTCCGACAACTTGGCCTTGACCGCCTCGATGACGAGCCGGTGGTCGTCGGCGATCAGAATTTTCATGGCATGTCCTAGTGTCCCGGGTGTCCCAGCGTGCGTGCATTGAACTCAGCGGATGCCGAAGATACCGGCGATTGCCCCGCACAGCAAGCCGGTTTGCCCGACGAACGGCATAGTCCCCAAGCGATATGGCGCCCGCCGCCCGGCGTTCGGAAGATGGAATCCTTACTCGAAGGAACCGGGGACATGGGGATGTGCCATCGCAGCAGACGCCGGTGCAAGGCATCCTCCGCAACGCAGGCGCGGTGAGCGGGCGCGGTCATCCATGCTCCGGCTGCTCGACTGTTTTTCCGCATTCGTCTCCTTCGGCCTCGCCCTCGACGCATCGATCGCGGCCGGCCGCGCCGCGCCGCCCTCGCACGCTGCCGCGCAGCAACAGGCCCGCCGGCTGCTCGATGCGGCGCGCGCCTGCGCATCGGGCCAGCCCGCCGCGCAGGTCGAATCGGCGGTCTTTGCGATGGTGGCCTGGATCGACGAGATCCTGGCGCGCCATCCCGGTGCGGCCGCGGGCGCGGCGCCGCTGCAGGTGCAGCTGTTCAACTCGAACAACGCCCACAGCGAGTTCTTCCACCACCTGTCGGCGCTGGGCGCCGAGGACGACGAGCTGCGCGAGGTCTACTGGCATGCGCTGGTGCACGGCTTCAAGGGCCAGTACTACTTCGAGAGCGACGACCGCGGCGAGCTCGGCAAGCTGAAGGAGCTGCACGGCCACCAGCTGCGGCAGAGGCCCCTGGCGCTCGGCAGCCTGGTGCAGGACCGCATCACGCCGCAGCCCTATGGCGTGGCGGATCCGCCGGGCCCGCACGACCTGCACCGCCGCGACCGCAGCCTGCTGCGCGCGCTCGGGGCGCTCGCGCTGCTGCTGCCGCTGCTCTATCTGCTGTGGTGGCAGTGGCCGGCCGGGCTGCACGCGGGCGAGCCGGGACCGGCGCAGCGCATCGAGCAGCATCTTCAAGGCTATGCATGCGCCGATCTCTCGGCTTCGGCCGACAAGGGCGGCAAGCTGCATGTGAGCGGCTTCGTCTCGCTGCCGGCCGACCTCGAGCGGGTGGAGCGCGAGGTGGCCGGCCTGCTGCCCGATGGCGGCTCGCCCACCTTCGACGTCAGGCTGCGCGTGTGGCCCCACTGCGAGGTGTTCGCCATCCTGAAGCCCTACCAGCTGCGCAACCGCGAGAAGGCCCTCGGACTGGACGTGACGGCCGTGACGGCCCGCAACGGCCGGCTGCGCGAAGGAGACGACGTGCGCATGCAGGTGGCCGCGCCCCGGCACGACAGCTACCTGTGGGTCGACTACTACACCGCCGACGGTTCGGTCATGCACCTGAACACCGGCCAGCCGATGCGGCTGCGCGCCGGCGAGAAGCTGGAGCTGGGCCGCGACATCCCGGCGAGCTGGCTGGTGGGCCCGCCCTTCGGCACCGTGCTTGTCACGGCGCTCTCGTCCCCCACGCCGCTCGACGGCGCGGCCGACCGGCCGCCCTACGAACTCGCTTCGGCCTACCTGCTGCGGCTGCGCGAGGTGCTCGCGGCCAACAAGGGCAACGAGCGGCTGCTTGCCGATTTCGAGTTCCTCGAGACCACTGCACGTTGAAAGCCGCAGCATGCCCGCCGCGTTGTTGCCTGCCCATTTCTTCTGGCTCCTGCTCGCGCTGTGCCTGGCCGGCTTTGCGCTGCTGTACGCCGCGGTCCACGACGCGGGCCGCGGCGCGCGCCGCCGCGCGCTGCGCCGGCGCATTGCCGCACTCGGCCCGCCGGCGGCCGAAGCCGACGAAGCCGCGATCGAAGCCATGAGGGAGGCCATGAGGAAAGCCATGTCGCACGCACGCCAGCTCCTGCGCCAGCCATCGTGCCAGCAAGCCGCGCCGGTGCCCTGGTTTCTCTTTCTCGGCGATGCGGCGGCCAACCTGCCGGGGCTGCTGGCGGCGGCCCATGCCGAGCACCTGGCACCTTCGGGCAGCGAGCCTTTCGGCGAACCCTACTGGCGCTGGTGGCTCACCGGCTCGATGACGGCCATCGAGCTGCACCCGAGCGCCGTCAGCGACGTGGCCGCGGCGCCGCACACGCGTGCGCTGTGGCTCCAGGCGCTCCTCGCACTGGCCGAGCGGCGCGACCGCGTGCCGATCAACGGCGTGGTGGCCTGCGTGGCGGCGAGCGAACTGCTGCACCCGTCCAGCGCAGGCATGAAGCCGCTGGCCGGCAGGATGCGCCGGCTGCTCGACGAGGCCGCGGACACCCTGCGCCTGCAGCTGCCGGTCTACCTGGTCGTGACCGGCCTGGAGCAGCTGGCCGGCTATGCCACGCTGCGCGGTGCGCTGCCGCCCGAAGTGCTCGCACAGGTGATCGGCCATCGCCTGGCCGGGCCGGCCGCCCACGGCGAAACCGCGGCCGAACGGCTCGATGCCCTGTTCGATCCCATGGCGCGCCAGCTGCATGCGCTGCGCATGGCGCTGCTGCGCGAACAGCCGGGCGCATCGGGCCGGCTCGCGATCCATGAGTTCATCGAGGCGCTGCGGGCGCTGCAGCCCGCATTGCGCGAAGTGGCCGAGGCCCTGTTCGAAAGCCATGGCCGCGGCTCGCGCGGCCCGCGATGGCGCGGCCTCTATGTGACGGCCGCCGCATCGGGTGCAGCCGGCGGCGCCTTCGTGACCGACCTGTTCGAGCGCTTCCTGCCCGCCGACCAGCCGCTCGCGCGGCCCGGCCGCGCGCCGAACGCCAGCGCGGCGAAGGCGTGAACGAGCGGCCCGCAGGCGAGGTTTATTTGCTGCTGTCGATGCGGATCTGCCGCGCGCCGAAGGTCACGGTGAGCGTCTGCGGCTTGCCGGGCTCCACCGCGCGCACTTCGCGCCAGCGCGCACGGTCGAGGTCGCGGAACGCGGCCATCACGCCAATGGCCTTGGCATCGGCCGGCAGCGTGAGGTCGAGCTTTTTGCTTTCGCCGGGGCGCAGCAGCATCTCTTCGCGCTGCACCAGCTCGGCGCCGAGCGTGGCCTGGTCCTTTTCGAACAGCGAGAAGAAGTCGGCCCCTTCGAAGGGGCCGGGCGACTTCAGCGCATAGATGCGCACCGTGAGCGGCGATGCGCGGCCGCGCGCATCGGGGTTGGCGTCGGCACCGGCCGCGAGCGTGATCGACACCGGCGTGACCACGGGCTTGCTTGCGCAGCCTGCGATCAGGGCACCGGTCAATGCGAGGCCAGAGGCCAATGCAAGGCGCCGCGAGACCGCAGCAAAAGAGCGTCCATAGGACGAATGGTGTGTACCCAGCGTGCGCATGCTATTCCCTTCGTTGCATTGACCGGTTCGGACGCATCTTTGATTATCACCAGCCAACTCGAACAGGCAACATGCTGACCACCGAACTTGTCGAAGCCCTGCTCACGCCCATCGGCGAGGCCTCGCCGTGCGGCGACGATCTGGAGTACGACGCGGCCTTTACCGCGCTCACCACCGCAGCGCAGGGCAAGCCCGAGCAGCAGTTCGGCGACACCGTCATCCCCGCGGTGGAGCCGGAGTGGCGCGAGGTGGCCGAACAGTCCGACGCGATCCTTCGCCGCAGCAAGGACGTGCGCGCCGCCG
This sequence comes from Variovorax sp. V116, assembly GCF_041154435.1. NCBI lineage: Bacteria > Pseudomonadati > Pseudomonadota > Betaproteobacteria > Burkholderiales > Comamonadaceae > Variovorax > Variovorax sp. V116. The sequence goes on along the minus strand of NZ_AP028661.1, from coordinate 744,361 downwards.
TGCTGCTGCTGCGTGCTTCCACGCGGCTGCAGGGACTTGCCGGTTTCGTTGCCGGGCTCGAACTGCTCACCCGCCTGCTCGACAATTTCTGGGACGGCATACATCCAAAGCTCGATGCCGAGGACGACAACGATCCCACCATGCGCCTGAACGCGCTCGCACCGCTCGGCGACGAGACGATGGTCCTGCGCGACCTGTACGACGCGCAGGTGGGCGTGGCACCCGGCGTAGGCGCGATCCGCGTGCGCGACATCGCGGTGGCCAACAACGCATTGAATGCGGTGGGCGGCGAAGCCACCTATTCGCCGGCACAGATCCAGGGCGGCCTCGAAGCGCTGCATGCCGAGCGGCCCGAGCTGATCCAGGCCGCCATCGGCGTGCCCGGCGGGGTCGAGAAGCTGCAGGCCCTGCTGGTGGAGCGCACCGGCCGCTCCGACGCGATCGACCTCTCCCCGCTGCGCGCCATCGGCCGCATGCTGCAGAAGGCGTGCAGCGCTGCCATCGGTGCGCCCGAAGAAGCCGGCACCGCCGAAGAGGCGCAAGGCGATGTGCCGCAGGCCGGCGGCGCGCCGCGGCCCGCTGCCATGCGCGGCGAGATCCAGAGCCGGCAGGACGCGCTGCAGATGCTGGACCGCGTGATCCGCTTTCTCGAGCAGACCGAGCCCGGCAACCCCGCCCCGCTCCTGATCGAGCGCGCCAAGAAGCTCATCGGCGTGAGCTTTCTCGAAATCATGGCCAACCTCGCGCCCGGCGCGCTGGACACGATCGAGACCGTGACCGGCAAGCGTCCGTCCGAGTAGCCGGCTTTTCCCTTTCCTTTTTTTTCCTGTTGATCGAACCGCCTCATCTACCCCCGCAAGGAGCATCGCCATGGCCAAGAGCAGTCAGAAATTCATCGCCCGCAACCGGGCGCCACGCGTGCAGATCGAGTACGACGTGGAACTCTACGGCGCCGAGAAGAAGATCCAGCTGCCCTTCGTGATGGGCGTGCTGGCCGACCTGTCGGGCAAGCCGGCCGATCCGCTCGCGCCCGTGGCCGACCGCAAGTTCCTCGAATTCGACGTGGACAACTTCGACTCGCGCATGAAGGCCATGAAACCGCGCGCCGCCTTCGCGGTGGAGAACTCCCTGACCGGCGAAGGCGAGCTCAAGGTCGAGCTCACCTTCGAGAACATGGAAGACTTCTCGCCCGCTGCCGTGGCCAGGAAGGTCGGCGCGCTCGACAAGCTGCTCGAGGCGCGCACCCAGCTGTCGAACCTCGTGACCTACATGGACGGCAAGAACGGCGCCGAGGAACTGCTGGCCAAGGTGCTCGAGGACCCGGCCCTGCTGCAGTCGCTGGCGGCCACCGCCAAGCCCGACGACGAAGCGGCCAAGCCGGCCGCCTGATCCCCCACACCCGACACACCGGACCCCCGAGGAGAACCACCATGGCCGAAGCACTCGAGCAGAGCGCACTCAAGGATGTCGCCTATGCGGGCAGCGATTTTTCGTCGCTCCTGCAAAAGGAATTCAAGCCGCGCAGCGACGAAGCCAAGAGCGCCGTCGAAGCCGCGGTGCTCACGCTCGCGCAGCAGGCGCTGAGCAACAGTACCGTCATCGGCAAGGACGTGACCAAGTCGATCCAGTCGATGATCGCCGCGATCGACGCCAAGCTGACCGACCAGGTCAACAAGATCATCCACCACCCCGACTACCAGAAGCTCGAGAGTGCGTGGCGCGGCCTGCACTACATGGTGAACAACACCGAGACCGACGAGCACCTGAAGATCCGGGTGATGGACATCTCGAAGACGGACCTTGCCAAGAGCCTGAAGAAGTTCAAGGGCGCGGCCTGGGACCAGAGCCCGATGTTCAAGAAGATCTACGAGCAGGAATACGGCCAGTTCGGCGGCGAGCCCTTCGGCGCGCTGGTGGGCGACTACCACTTCGACCAGAGCCCGCCCGACATCGAGCTGCTGGGCGAGATGTCCAAGATCGCCGCCTCGGCGCATGCGCCCTTCATCACCGGCGCGAGCCCCAACCTGATGCAGATGGAATCGTGGCAGGAGCTCGCCAACCCGCGCGACCTGACCAAGATCTTTCTCACGCCCGAGTACGCCGGCTGGCGGTCGCTGCGCGACTCCGACGACGCCAAGTACCTGGGCCTGTGCATGCCGCGCTTCCTGGCGCGCACGCCCTACGGCGCCAACACCAATCCGGTGGAGGAGTTCGACTTCGAGGAAGACACCGCCGGCGCCGACCACAGCAAGTACGCCTGGGCCAACGCAGCCTATGCGATGGCCACCAACATCAACCGCTCCTACAAGCTCTACGGCTGGGGTTCGCGCATCCGCGGCATCGAATCGGGCGGCGCGGTGGAGAACCTGCCGCTGCACACCTTCCCGAGCGACGACGGCGGCGTGGACCAGAAGTGCCCGACCGAGATCGCCATCAGCGACCGGCGCGAAGCCGAGCTCTCGAAGGCCGGCCTGCTTTCGCTGATCCACCGCAAGAACTCCGACTTCGCGGCCTTCATCGGTGCGCAGTCGCTGCACAAGCCGGCCGAGTACGACGACCCGGACGCCACGGCCAACGCCAACCTGGCGGCGCGCCTGCCCTACCTCTTTGCCTGCAACCGCTTTGCGCACTACCTGAAGTGCATCGTGCGCGACAAGGTCGGCAGCTTCAAGGAGCGCGACGACATGCAGCGCTGGCTCAACAAATGGATCATGAACTACGTGGACGGCGACCCCGTCAACTCCTCCGAAGAGACCAAGGCCAGGAAGCCCCTGGCCGCGGCCGAGGTGGTGGTCGAAGAGGTCGAGGGCAACCCCGGCTACTACACCTCCAAGTTCTTCCTGCGCCCGCACTACCAGCTCGAAGGCCTCACGGTGTCGCTGCGGCTGGTGTCGAAGCTGCCCTCGGCCAAGGGCGGCAAGTAGCAACGGGCGGCATATGCCGTCGGGGGGCCTTTGAAAACGGGGCCCATTGCTCGTTCTCTCCATAGCTCCCGGGCACCACCGCCGACCAGGCACCGCACGGAAGCCCTTTTTTTCTCTGACTCGCACACAACTGAAAGGTAAGCATCATGGCTGCAGACATGTTTTTGAAGCTCGAGGGCGTCGACGGTGAATCCAAGGACGATTCGCACAAGAAGGAGATCGACGTTCTCTCCTGGAGCTGGGGTGCCAGCCAATCGGGCACCGGCCACGTCGGCGGCGGCTCGGGCGCAGGCAAGGTGAGCGTGCAGGACCTCTCGGTCACCAAGTACGTGGACTCCTCCTCGCACCTGCTGCTGCTCGACTGCTGCAACGGCCAGCACATCAAGAAGGGCACGCTGGTGGTCCGCAAGGCCGGGGCCACGCCGCTCGAGTACATCAAGCTCACGATGGAAGACATCATCGTCAGCAACATCCACACCGGCGGCAGCGGCGGCGAAGACCGCCTGACCGAGACCATCACGCTGAACTTCTCGAAGTTCAAGTACGAGTACACGCCGCAGAAGGCCGACGGTTCCGGCGACGGCACCAAGGAAACCGGCTGGGACATCGCCGCCAACAAGAAGGTCTGAGGCGCCTTGCGCCAACGGCCGCCCGGTGGACGGCGGCCGCCCCTTGATTGACCTTCCAGCCGGAGAGACGCGATGGCCACACTCAACACCACGGTCCTTCAGTGGGCCAGCGCACAGCTGGGCAAGCAGATCGGCGCGGGCGAATGCTGGGACCTGGCCAACTCGGCCCTCGGCCAGGCCGGCGCCGGCACCTCGTCGGACTTCGGCCCGATGGGCGACGACGACGATTACATCTGGGGCAACGAAGTCGCGCTCAAGGATGCGCTTCCCGGCGACATCCTGCAGTACCGCGACTACGAGATGACGACGACCACCACCACCGACGTCACCTTTGCCGATGGCACGGGCTGGACCGACAGCCCCTACGTAACGGTCGGCCATCCGCACCACACCTCGATCCTCTCCAAGAACCCGGGCACCGGCGCCATCACGGTGCTGGAGCAGAACCACCAGGGCAACAAGGAGCCCGTGCGCGCCAGCACGATCCGCTGGAAGGGCAGCTCCACCTCGACCACCACCCGCAAGCCGATGAAGCGGCAGGACAACGGCAAGACGGAGTCGGCTCTCGTGGTGGTCACGGTGGACGTGACGGTGAGCGGCAAGCTCAAGGCGTACCGGCCGAAGAAGCCCTGACACCTGCCAACGAACAGGAGTTCGAGCATGAGCAGCAAGTGGAACGACAACGACTATCACCCCTATGCGGATGAGTACTACCCGCTGAGCAAGCACTATGGCGGCCCGGGGGCTGCCGGCCTGATGAAGAAGACCGGCATCAAGGGGCTGATCGTCCACATCACCGACGGCAACAGCCTGCTCAGCTCGCTGAAGACCACCTGGGAAAACCGCGCGGCCTCGGCCCACTTCGCGGTGGACAAGGGCGGCACGATCGCGCAGTACATTCCGCTGTCGCAGCGCTCCTGGGCCGTCGACGGCTGGAAGGTGGACAACCTCTGGTACAGCGTGGAGAACGTCGCGGTGCACGGCGAGACGCTCACCGACATGCAGATCCGCATGAACGGCTATCTGCTCGCGTGGCTCAACGGGGAATACGGCGTGCCGCTGAAGCTCGCGGCCACGCCGGACGACAGCGGCCTGTCGTACCACGCGATGTTCACCAAGTCGAAGCCCTGCCCCGGCAAACCGGTCATCGCGCAGCTGCAGGACATCGTGGACGCTGCCGTGGGATTGAGCGGCGGCTAGATTCCCGCGGGTCCGGCCCCGGTTCGTCAATCCGGCAGTTTGCCGGGCGCCGCCGAAGGTTCCTCGATCGACGCCGGCATCGTCTCTTCCTCGGCCGCGGGCATCAGGCGCGTGGCGTCGTCGATGTCATCGGGAATCACCCACAGCGTGAGCGCCGTGTAGTTGTCGTACCCCGGCTTGGCGTGCGCCTTGATCTGCGCGTCGAGCTGCTCGGTCCACTGGCTGGGCGTGCGCGAGGCGTGCAGCGTGTCGACCAGGCACTCGTCGCCCAGCGGCTCCCACACGCCGTCGCTGCACAGGAGCAGCACGTCGCCGGGCATCAGGCGCATGCGGTCGGACACCGTGATGTCGGGCGCTTCCTCGATCGAGCCGAGCGCCGAGAGCAGCATGTTGCGCTGCGGATGCAGGCGCGCGCCTTCCTCGTCGAGCATGCCGCCGGCCACCATCTGCTGCACCAGGCTGTGGTCGGTGGTGCGCGCCACGATGGCGCCGCCGCGGAACAGGTAGGCGCGGCTGTCGCCGCTGTGCACCCAGGCCAGCGCCTGGCTCTCCAGGTCGATGGCCGCGAAGACCACCGTGGAGCGCATGCCGGCAAGCTTGCCGCCTTCGGACTGCCGCGCCACCACGTCGCGGTTGGCCTGCTCGACCAGCGTGCGCAAGGTGAACTCGTCCAGCCCCGGCGCCGCCGAGAAGCCGCCCAGCACGCTGCTGCGCGTGGTTGCCGCCGCCACGTCGCCGCCGCCATGGCCGCCGGCGCCATCGGCCACCAGGCAGGCGACGTAGCGCTCGTCGTGCCAGTGGCCGTGGACGTCTTCGTTGTAGTTGCGGCCGCCCTGCCGGGACAGCGTGACGATTTCGATTTCCAAGCGGGGTGCCTCGCGTTTGCTGGTGCTGTTGTAGTGGTGCCTGAGAGAGCGTTCTTCAGGTGTCCGACTTGAGGCGCGCCATCTGCTCTTCATAGGCTTCGAGGAAGGCCTTGCCGAAGAGGTTGTGGAAGTCGTCTTCCGCCTCGCTCGCGATGCCGCCGTAGAGCGCGACGAACTGGTCCCAGAGCTTGGCCTTGCGGTTGGCGCTGAAGAGCGTGTCGAGCGCCGACTTCGCGCTGATCTTCTTCTCGAGCTCTTCGGGCTCGAAGCGCGCAATGACATGGGCCAGCGCCGCGCGCATGCCCACCATCACGCCGAACTGGTGCGCGCGCAGGTCGTTGAAGGCATCGCGCATCGCAGCTTCCGGCGGCATGAAGCCGCGCACGCCGGGGCCCAGCAGGTGGGCCAGCGCGACCTCGACGGTCGGCGAGAACTTGAGCGGGTTGTTGGCCTGCGCCGCGATCATCGTGACCTCGGCGCGCACCTCGCGCTTGAACTCCTGGCGCGTGAGCAGGAGCTGCAGCGTGCCTTCGGTGGCGCTGCGCAGGATCGAGCCGATGCGCTCCATGAGGCCGGGCGTGAGCATCTCGGGCGGCTGGTGCGTACTGGCAAGGCCGCGCAGGAAGGCGGCGAGCAGCTCGTCGTCGGATGCGGTGCGCGGGGCCGCGGCGGGCGCCCGCTGGACGGGCGGCGGCGGTGGTGGTGGTGGCGGCAGCGGCTCGAACGGCCGGCTCGCGACCTCAGGGCCGCTGATGCGTATCGGCTGCCCTGTGATGTCGTCGAAGCGCGGCAGCGCTTCCACCGGCGCGGCGGCCGGAACCGGCGTGATCGCCTTCGGCGGCGTGAAGCCGAACTGGTCGATCGGCAGGTGATCGGAGCGCGGTGTCGGCGTGTGCGGCGCCGCGCTCTGCAATGCGGCCAATGGATCGGCGGACGAAGCCGTGTTCGGCTGCAGCAGCGGATCGGCCAGCGGCGACAGCGCGAGCGGATCGCCGCCGATGCCGCCGCCACCGCCCATGCCGCCGAAGAGCTCGTCGATGCCGGCGGCCTTGCCGTGCGCGGGCGGCGCGCCGAGGTCGGAGAAATCGTCGAGCGCACCGAAGCCTGCGGCCGGCGCAGCGGACGGCGTGGGCCCGAGCAGGTTGGCGAAGGGATCGACCTGCGCGGCCTGCGCGTTGCGCGAGCCGCTTTCCATCGGGTCGGGAAAGAGCAGCGGATCCGCGCTTGCCGGCGCGGCCGTCCTGGCACCGGATGCACGGGCCGCGGCAGGCGCGGCAGGCGCGGGCGATCCGAGCCCCGCAAGCAGGTCGGCAAAGGGATCGTCGCTGGTGCTGGCCGCGGGGGCGGCGCCGAGCGGCGCCGACATCACGGTGTTGGGAATGGCCAATGCCGGCGGCGCGGCCGCGCTCATGCGCACGCTGAGTTCGAAGCTGCCCACGATCAGCCGCGCGCCATCCGCGAGCGGAGCCTCCTTGCCCGAGCCCAGCGACACGCCGTTGCACTGCATCGGATTGCTGCCGCGGTCGATGACGAAGTACTGGCCGTCGCGGCACAGCACCTGCGCGTGCACGCGCGAAACCGTGCGGTCCGGATCGTCGAGCACCAGCGTGTTGGTGTCGGCGCGCCCGATGGTGCCCCCGTTGGGCCCGAAATCGGCAGCGATGGGCTGCCCCGCCGGAGCGCCTTGCCGGGTGATGACAGCGATATGGATCATGAATCTGCCCCCGAGGCTCTATGCCCTTCTACGCCCGAACACAGCCCGCGCATGCACGGGCGAAAAAACTCAGAAGGAGTATTCATTCCGTGGAGCGGGTTGGCAATCTCGCCTTAAGAGGTATGCCATTGCAGCCAGGCCGCGACGGCGGTGAAGATGAGGGCGATGAGGAGGCAGGTGCGGGTGGCGGGGTCGGGGCGGCGCCTCGTGTTGCGCACCCGGCGCATCGCAGCCGCGATCAGGAAGGCAGCAGCCAACGCAGCAAGGATGTACCGAGCCTGCATGGCTACGCCTCCATCTGCGACAAGAGCCACTGCTGGCGCCAGGCCGGCGCTGCCGCGTTGAACAGCGGCCTGCCCGGCGCCATCAGCGACAGGTGCTCGGCGGCGGCGATACGCTGGCGCTGGAACCCCGTCTTGAGCACGGCGAGGCAGTGCCCCTGCGTGACTGGTTCGCCCACGAAGCATCGGATGCCGTGCGGAAAGCGGTGTCCGTCGGCTTGCCACCATGCATCGATCTTTTCGGCATCGGGCCAGGGAAGGCCTTCGTCCTCGTCCATTGCAACGTCTTCGTCGTCCGGGTCGTCGTTGGGGCCGGCCACGGGGTTCTCCGGTGGCTTCAGTTCGAGATCTTCGGCGGCGAGGTCCAGCCCGGTGATCGTGCTGAAGGATTCGCCGGCCAGCCTCGCGAGCTTCAGGTCGCCCATCTGCGCGATGAGCCAGGGCACGTAGTGCGGATCGCCGGCCGCGCCGATGCCGCGGATCAGGATGCGGACCGAGTCCTCCTTCCGGGCAATCGACTGAAGCAGCGCATGGGCCTGTTCGGCAGGGAGGACCTTGAGCGCCAGCATCGCAGCTGCCGGCTGGCAAGGACCGCCCTCCCCCGCGAGCACAACGAGCGTTCGGAGCGCGGCCTGCCGGTCGCCGAGCAGCAGCGCTGCGCGGGCCGATTCGAAGCGGCGTCCGGCGTCCTCGTGCATCAGCCCGCCCAGGCAGCCGGGCAGCAGATCGATGCGGCCCAGCTTGCCGGCGACAACGATGGCCTGCGCGGAGTGCTCTTCATCGGCCATGGCGGTTTCGAGCACGGTTTGCGGGTCGGCATGATGCATGGCGCATGCGGCCAGGCCGATGTCCCGGCGAAAGGCATGCGGCGAATCCAGCAGTGCGCGGGTGATGCCGCGCAACTCGGGGGCCGGCACCCAGCCGAAGGCGGAGACCAATCCGACCCGCGCCTCGGGCACGGCTTCTGCGAGCGACAGCAGTCTTTCGAGCAATGCAGGGTCTCGGGCCTCGATCGCGCCGACGGTAGCCACGAATATGGACCCGCGGCCAGGCGGATCCAAGGCGGCCAGGCCGAGATGCCTCGCGTAGTCGCCCGCAACAGCCAATCCATCCAGACTCGCCGCCAAGCGATCGTCCAGGCGCCGCAACCGGTGCAGTTCCACATGGGGCGCACGCACCTGCACCGACCGTGTCGAGCGCAATGCATCCGCGCTCTCGAGGTGCTGCTGCACCACCATCGCTACAGGAGGCCGGACGAATGCGGACATGTCCATGTGCGAGGTCAACGGTCGCTCAGACAATGCGCGTCCACGCTTTTCCGTCGAATTCCATGATGTCGGTTTCTCCGTTCGACCACATCACGTCTTCACAGGCACTGAGCTGGTAGGTGGTTTTCGGCGTGTGCTTGCCGTAGGCCACCGGACGCAGGCGCTCTCCGTCGAGAACGAAAAGGCCATCGAGCGTCGAGACGTAGAGTTTTCCTGCAAACCATTCCAGGTCCCAGATGTCCTCGGCCGTGTCGCCATGATCGATCAGCGACCATCGATCAGGCTGGCCATGCAGCAGTGTTCCGCCGTGTCCGCCGATGTACACGGTGCCTTCCGCAGTGCAGACCACCGAGGTCAGGTTGCGGTTCGTTGGAACGTCCTGCCGGCGCCATCCCTTCCCGTCGAAATGCCAGGCGCCGCCCTTGAAGCCGACCGCAAGAAGGTCGGATCCGCCGAAGCCATGGATGGCCTGGCCATCGAAGCTGTTGGGCAGGCCTTCGTCGATCCGGGTCCAGCGGTCCAGTACGTCCAGCCGATAGACCATCCCGCGGATGCCGATCGCATGGGCAACGCCTCCGATCTCGCGCACCGAGCGCAGTCCGCGCGAACGCTTCTCCTTCGGCGGCGGTGCGCTGTTCTCGAAGAGATCCTGCGTCACGCGGTCGTCATCGGTGTCGGCGGTGTAGTAGCCGGCTTCGGAGATGTCCACCGTGCCGTCCTCGGGGTGGTCGATCAGGCAGACGCTGTGGGCGTCATAGTTGCAGTCGCCGCGGTCGATTTTTCCGTCGTCCCACAGGAACACGTAGGCATGCGGTTCTTCGCGGCGCTCCAGCCTCGGATCGCAGGCATAGATGAATCCGCAGCGCGGCGAGATCACCGCCGCCGTGCGGAAGATCAGATCCTTGAAGGGGGCCTTGCTCATGGTCGACTCCTGTGGCGCGCGGCTTCAGCGGCGCTTGGGTTTCTTGGGTTTCATGCTGCGCGGCTTGCTGACTTCGCCGGCCGTCGTCGGGCGGATCTGGTCGGACTCCTCGATCCCCATGGCCTGGTGTCCGGCGCGGACCTGGGACTGGGTGCAGTCCTTGTCGCAGCCCGTCACTGCGGCAACGGCCTTGGCGCCGACATCCTCCGCTTCGCCCACGCTCCAGCGCGGCTCCCCGACGATCGATTTGCCTGTCCTGGAAACGTTCTTGGCGTCCAGGGATTTGTGGTTGACCGTCAGGTTGTTGGTTTCGGTATGGATCTCTCCATGTGCACCGGTCGAATGGCTGTTGCCCTTCGCGCACACGCAGGGCGCGCCGTTGTAGCTGTATTTTTTCCCGGCACCCAGCCGGATGCGCTTGCCCGACGAGTTGTTGAACTGCGAATCGGGAACGACATGGTGAGGCGTCGGCTTCTTGCCCTTGGAGTTGGGACAGCAGTTGTTCGGGCTCTTCTTGGTCATGACGCAGGTCATGGCGTCCCTGCATTTCTCGTTCTTCTTGCTGCACATGCTCTTCATGGCCGCCTTGCGGCTGCGCGCGGGCATCGTCTTCCCGCCCTTGCCGTCGGGCTTGAGAAAGGGGCCCGCGGCGGAGCTGCAATGCGTCTTCAGCTTCTTGGCTACTGCGGCGCACGGATGATCGCTGCCGGCGGCGAATGCGGCCTCGTCGATGTAGGGCCAGGTGGGCGAGTTGCCGGGAAAGGATGCGTGGTTGTGGGTCGTGATGTCCAGGTTCCTCACGACGTTCTCGCCCTCCACCTTCACGTCCATCGACCACGCATTGAAATAGACCTTGCCCATGTTTTTGCTGGTCACCACGCCCTTCTTGGGTGCGCAGCCCGCCTCGTCGCCCGAGCTTCTCTTGAAATAGCTCTTGTTCTTGAGCATCACCTCCTGGCCGGAGATCTTCACGCTCGTGGAGCCACTCGTCGTATCGGACGCCATTCCGGTGTTCGGATAGGGAATGGGAACGCCCGGCGGCGTTGCGGGTGTCTGCGGCGGCGTGAAGCACACGTCCGGGAAGGCGCAGATCGCCTTGCCCGCCGCCTGCTTGCAGGACACCTCCATGTTGTTGGCATAGACCTGGTTGCTCATTCGGGCACCGTGTATTGCAGGCAGAGCGCCACGCGCTGGCCGGCGTCGTTGGACATGTGCGCAAGGATGTTCGGCCCGGGGGCGTAATGCTTCTCGCAGGCCGCCAGCGCACTGGAGACGATGGCAATGCCCGATGCAGCGCCCACCTCTCCGATGCATTCCGCCGGGTGCCAGATGTCGAACGCCTCCTTGCGTACACGCAGCGTGCGCGACAGCGCCAGCGCCGCCTCCTTGAAGTAATACTGCTCTCCCGAAAGATCGGTGATGCGCAAATCCATCTGGTGCATCTGGCACCCCGCGTCGGCCAGCGCCGCCTTGACGGCCTGGGCAAGACCTTCGGCGCGCAGCGGCTCTTCGCTTTCAATGTGCGCGGGTTCGCGGCCAAGGCCGATGCCGGTGCACAGCAGTTCGCCGGCACGGCCTTCGGGCACGCCCAGCAGCAAGGCGCCGGCTGCTTCGCCGGGCATGAAGCCATCGGTATTGCCGGCCGTGAGGAGGCGGTCCCCTCGCTCGTAGCGGCCGAGCGTGGGCCAGGACAGCAGGCTGTCGCTGGCGGCCACCAGCACGCGTGCCGTACGCGGTCCGGCCATCAACGCGCGTGCCCGCGCGAAGGCCACCGCAACGCCCACGCGGCCCTGCGCAACGATCGTCGAATCGGCCGAGAAGCCGACACCCAGCAGTTCCTGGATGCGCTGGAAGAGTTCGTCATCCACCCCCTCCATCCGCCCTGGCCTGTCCGTTTCCGCAACGCACAGGATGAGGGGCAGTGCATCCCACTGTTCTCGCGGGACATCCGCCAACGCCTCCTCGATCGCCGTCGCGGCCATCCGCGCCAACCTGGCAAGGCCCCGCCAAGGCTGCTCCAGCGGCACCTGGTGCGCCATGATCCACTCTCCATCGGCATCGATGAAACGGGTCTCGCTCGGGTTCGTCAGCCTGGCGCGGAACGCCGCACAACTCGCCGGCGCAGTCAGCCCGACCGGCGTGACCAGACCTGATCGAAGAATGGCGACTGGCGGCGAACTCATGTCGCCTCTGCCTCTTCGGAGGGCATGGGGATCATCACCACCGGGATCGGGAAGGCCATCTGCTCGCGCTGCTGCCACCATTCCTTGCCCTTCTTGCCGACCAGCACCTGCGCAATCTCGTGCAGGTTCTTCCGCAATGGCCTCGCCACTCGCCACGAGAGGCTGAAGCGTTGCGCGTCCGGCTCGATCACCACGGTGTCGAGCACGGCGGCGTAGTCTTCGCGCTCGCCGCGCTTGGGGAACACATGCACTGGCGCAATGAGGTGCGGAATGGTGAAGTGCGTGATGCCTTCCGGCGTGAGATTGCCCAACGCCACCTCGACCGGGCCTTGCTGGAAAAATTCCAGCGGCAGCTGCTGGTCCGCCGGTGCGGCCTGGAAGTACCGGGGATCGAAATCCGGCGGCAGGAACGGAAAGTGCTTTTCCAACCATTCGTCGTCGTAGGTTCCGGCAAAGCACGCTCGGGTGGACCATCCGCGCCCCACTGGACCGAAAGCCATCGGTTGATAGTTGCCGCTTGGATCACGCACGGCATGGCCGATCTGTTCGGTCCTTGGCAGGGGTGCTCCGTCGATCCAGTCCATCCGGTTGTGCCGGTGGAAGCCGCAGCCCACCGGGTTGGGCATGAAAGCCACGTGCTCCGAGCGATCTTCATGCCGCAGATCGGCCCCGCCGAATGCGACGTCGTAGGAAAGAGGCTGCCGCACGAAGGTTCCGGGCGGCGACGCGGTGGCCCGGAGCGGCGCCCAGGCCCAATGCCGTGGCCCCACCACGTTGAAGCTCTTGCTCCAACGACCCATCCTGACGCCGACCTCGACCTCCGTGGAGGGCCTCCCCTTCGGCGCGTAGGCAGTGCCTGACAGCAGGATGTCGCAGCGCGGCTTGCACGGTGCGAAATCCACCTCCTGCAAAGGCGCCGAAAGCCTCGGCTCTCCGGTGAAGGTGTCGGCAGCCACGAGCGGCAACTGCTGCTCGTGCAGCTCGAAATGCCCGGCCGCCTCGCCGGGCCGCGGAATGCGGAAGGTGCCCTTGATCACAACCACCAGGGATTCGCGCCCGCTGGGCGCCAACCCGATATTGATTCCAGCGACCATGCGCGTGGCGTTGACCAGTTCCACGAGGTCTTCTCCCGTCTCAGTTCAGCTGCACCGATCCGCCCTTGATCCAGTTGACCCCGCTTGATCGACTCGATACGTAGCTGCCCTGGATCAGCACCTTGCCCGCGCTTGTGAGCGTGATGCTGGCCTTGCCACAGCGCAACACCAGCTGATCGCACGCGCTCACGAGCACGCGCTCCCCATCGGCCTGGACTTCGACCTGCGCCGGTGCATTGGATGCGGGCCAACCCTGCGCGCCGCGCAGCACGCCCATCACGATGGGCCGCGCCGGATCCCCCGCTTCGAACATCAGCACCACACTCCTCCCGATGTGCGCACCGTGCAGGTCGATCACGCTGCGCGCCCGCACGGCGGCCGTGCCGATCTGGCCGGCGAAGATGACGAGCGGCGTCTGCCCCTCATCGGCGATGGCAATCAATTCGCCCGTGACAACGGAGTTCCACGGCGCAATGGCTGCAGCCGCCTCCAGCTGTGCGTCGATCAGGTCCCTGCCGCTCATGGTCGCTCTCCTTGCATGCAGTCAGTTCTGCAGAATCTTCGAGCCCTTCATCACGATGTCGCCGCTCGCCTTCGCGTTGATCTTCCCCGAGGCTTCGATCATGATGTCCTTGCCCTTGATCACAATGGTCCCGTCCTTCTTCATCGTGATGCTGGCGCTGCCTGTCTTGATGGAGATGGAGTCGCCCGCATCGATCACGAGGTTCTTCCCAACGGTGAGCGCGTCGTCCTTGCCCACGCTGGATGTGCGCCCTTCGCCCACGCTGCGCGACTCGTTCTTGCCCACGGTGGTGGAAAGGTCCGCCCCCACATCCACCGACCGGTTCGCCCCGATGCTGCTCGACTGGTTCGCGCCCACATTGATCGTCTGGCTCGCCCCCACCGTCACCGCCTGCATCGCCCCCACCGTGATCTCCTGCGCCGCGCCCACGGTGATGGTCTCGTTGATCCCCACCGAATGCGTGCGCTGCAGTGCCACCGTGGCCGTCTCGCTCGCGCCCACCGTGATCGAGCGGTTCTGGCCGATGGAGATGGTCTCGTTCAGGTCCACCGTCTCCGTGCGGTTCTGGTGGATCGTGATGGTCTCGTTCTTGTCCACCGTTTCGGTGCGCTGGCCGTGCACGGTGATGGTCTCGTTGTTGTCCACCGTCTCGGTGCGATCGTGCTTGACGTGCGTGGTCTCGTCGTGGTCGATGGTCTTGGTGCGGTCGTGGCCCACCCAATGGGTCTCGTCGTTCTCGACCTCGATGTCCTGGTTTTTTTCGGCGTGCAGGTACATCTGCTCCGAACCCTTCTTGTCCTCGAAGCGGAACTCGTTGCAGTTGGACGCGCTGCCCTTGGGCGTGGAGCGCGTGCGAAAGCCGCTCTGCGTGTGCGAGCCGAAGGGGATCGGCTGGTCGTCGTTGTAGACGCGGCCCACGATGATCGGCCGGTCGGGATCGCCATTCAGGAAGTCGACGATCACCTCCTGCCCGATGCGCGGAATGAAGTACCCGCCCCAGCCCTTGCCCGCCCAGGGCTGCGACACGCGCACCCAGCAGGTGGACTTCTCGTCGCTCTTGTCGTAGCGGTCCCAGTGGAAGTGCACTTTCACGCGGCCGAAGTCGTCGGCGTGGATCTCTTCGCCGGCCGGCCCCACCACGATGGCCGATTGCGGCCCGGGCATGACGACGCGCGGCGTGAGGCGTGGCGGGCGGAACGGCACGTCGACGGGAATCGCGGTGATCAGGAAGGCACTGGTGCCCTGCAGGTCGGTGCGCAGCGCGGGCGCGTCGGCGATCAGCGCCTCAAGTGCGGGCCGCGCCTGGGCATTGACGGCATCGTCGTCGAGCGCCTCGCGCAGCGCCTGCTCGATGGGCATCCTCGGCGTGGCATGGGGAATGCTCTCGTAGCCCGGGTGGCTCGCCGCGAAGATGCAGGCGGCGATCACGTAGTCGCCATCGCGCGTGCCGTCGGGGTCGCCCTCGAAGGTGAAGCTGCGCCCCGCCGCCACGTCGGGCCAGGTGGTGAGCGCCCAGTGGCGCTGGCGGCGCGCGGCGATCTCCTCGCCGCGCAGCTTGCCCTTGTCGTCCGCATCCGCACCCGTGAAGTAGCCGCCGGCAAACTCGAAGGCCTCGAATTCGGCCAGCTCGTGCTTGTCGGGCTGGCCGCCCGCGGCCTCGAGCTTCTTCTTGATGGCTTTGAAGTCGCTGTCGCGCGAGGCGTAGGTGCCGGTGTCGAACTGGCGTGCGCTCACCCAGCGCGAGATCTCGTTGTGGCGCGCCTCGGTGGTGTCGGTGGCGATGTGGCGCAGCGTTCCCTCCACGGGCAGCTTGTCGTGCGCGATGTCGCTGGCGTCCGACAGGTGCATGGTGCCGGGCGCATCGTGCGCATCGAACCAGTAGTAGATGCCTTCGTCTTCCAGCAGCCGCGACAGGAACTGGTAGTCGCTTTCCTGGTGCTGCACGCAGTAGCGGCGCGGGTTGTGGGTGCCGATGACGTTGCTGGTCCTGGTCTTCTTGAAGCGCCTGATCGGGCTGTCCTCGAACACCGCGTCGAGCACTTCGAGCACCTTCTTTTCCTGCAGGATGCGCGAGTTGATGCGCTTGGTGAGCAGCCAGAACCACGAGCGCAGGCCGATGCGGTATTCGAAGTGCCGTCCCACGTGGCCGGTGCGCTCGAAGCGCACGGCGTGGCCCTGGCAGTGGCGCTCGTGCATGCCGCCGTCCTTGTCCTGGAACTGGATGACCACGTCGAAGGCGCGGCCGAGGATGTCCTTGGCATCGAGCGCATGGTTCTTGGACAGCACGGTGAGTTCGTAGCTCGACGAGCGCGCGAGCGCCTCATGGCCCACGATGCGCCAGAACATCAGCTCGCCGTTGGCGGGCGAATCGCTTTCGATGCGGAACTCGTGATCGGCCATGTGCTTCGGCTCGAGGCCCCTCTCCCATTTCTTCCGGTCCCTGACTCTTCCCCGGCAGGCCTTGCAGCCTGCCGGATTGGCAGCGCCTCAGGGCGCAAGCAACAGCACCATCGTCTGGCTCGGCACGATCCGCACGCCCGGGCAGTTGGTGCTGTTCTGCAGCGACATGCTGGTCAGCCGGGTCGCGGGCATGCCGAGGTACAGCACGGTGAAGGCGCCCGTCAAGTGCCGGCTCGGTCCCATCACGGTGCCCGACGCCACCCCCATGTTGACGCCCGCGTTGTCGCCGTTGGTCATGGGAATGGTGGTGGCCAGGTTGTGCACCGGCATGCCCATGATGAGGATGTTCGGGCAGTTCGGCACCGCCATCGGCCCCATGGCCACATTGGGATAGGGAATGGGCACCGGGCCAGCCGGCGTGGGCGTCAGGCACACATCGGGAAATCCCATGTCGGTGCCCATCATCTGGCAATTGGCGAACATGATGCGCCTCCTCTATCCGAAATGGATCTGCCCGCCGCGCGCCTTGACCAGCTTGCTGCCGTTCACCAGTGCGTGCTCCGCGCTGATGTGCACGAGCTGCTGCGCTTCCATCTCCAGATGCGCCGCATGCACGCGGTCCAGGCCTTCGGTGGTCCGCGCATGGTGCTTGCTGAAATGCGTGACCCGGTCGAACACCGTGGAAAGCGCCGATCCGATCAGCCGCATTGCCCCGGCCACGATGCGGACCTGGCCTCCGGCGAATTCGAGATCGTCGCTGGCGATGTCGGTGCGCGCGCTGTCCAGCGCGAAGCGCCGCGAACTCAGCGCGATCGCCGGCGCATGCAGCTCGAGCGCGCCGTCGGTGACCTCGAAGCGCGTCGGACCGTGGCTGCGCAGCACCCGCGGCGCGCCGGCTTCGCGCTCCAGCACTGCAAGGATCCAGATCTCGTCAGGTGCCACCCGGAAGCACGCCACCGTGTCGCCTGGCTGCGGCACGAGCAGGCAGCTGGCTGCGACGCTCGCGCGGGCGTCGAAGTCGCCTGCGACCACGCGCAGTTCATCGGCCGCACCGGCCACCACCACGCCCACGCAGGATTCCGCAGCGATCGGCGAAGGCCGCCGCGGCGGCGCCTGCTTGCGGGTGCGCGGCTGCGCCTTCGGGCGGCTGGCATCGAGAGGGGCGGCGGTAGCGTGAGTCATCGGAAGGCACTCCTCGGAAGTGTGGAGAAAAGGAAGAGAGCGGCATGGCGGGCCGGCGGATTTCGCGTCATGGCGCAGGCCCCCTCCAGAGTTCCGCGCGCGCCAACGCCGCGTCGGTTTCCAGCGCCCGGGGCCGGTCGGTCCACAGCGCGTCCTCGGTGTCGGCGCGATGCAGCACGGTGCGCAACAGGGTGGCGCCGCGGCCGTCGACCTTTTTCAGGTCGGCCCGGCTGAAATCGGCATAGCTCAGTTCGCAGTCGCGCAGCGAAGCGGCAGCCAGCTTCGCATCCGCAAAGTGGCACTGGTGCAGGTCGGCGCCATCGAAGCGCGCGCCGGGCAGCATGCTGCGCGTGAACAGCGCCTGCCGCAGCCCCGCACCCGCGAAGTTGACGGCTTCGCCCCGGGCATCGCAGAACACGGCCATCGGCCCTTGCGCGCCGGAGAAGTCGACACGATCGAGGCGCGCGCCCTGGAAATTGCATTGCCGCATCGGCGCGTTGCGAAAGCTCGCGCCGCCGAGGTTGCAGTTCGCGAACTGGCAACCGTCGAGGGACAGGCCGGCGAAGGATTTCCCCTGCAGGTCGACCTCGTGGAACACGACCCGCTGCATCCGGGCGCGCGCCCAGGTCATTTGCGCCAAGCCGCATGCGAGCATCGAGGTGTGGACCCAGCGGCTGTCGTCCGCGTTGACGTCCACCAGGTTCGACCGCGTGAAGGTCGAAGACTCCAGGTCGGCTCCGATCAGCGCGGCGTGGGCGAAGTCGCAGTTCGAGACGGTTGCCATCGACAGCACAGCCTGGGTCAGTTGCGCATGCGGCAGCGCGCAGTCGGTCAGCACCGCGCCGTGCAGGTCGGCACTGCGCAGCGCAGCATGGTCGAAGGTGCACCGGTTGAGCACGGCGCGGCGCAGGCTGGCGCCGTCCATCAGCGCGCCCTTGAAGCTGCACTGGTCGAACAGCGTCTCGCGCAGGTCGGCGCCGCGCAGGTCGGCCTCGTCGAACCGGCAGCGCGAGAACACGCCGCCGGCCAGGTACGCGCGCGCATAGGCGCCGGCGCCAAAGTCCTTGTCTTCCATCGGCTCGCCCAGCGTCACGGCGAGTGCCAGCAGTTTCGGAGTCAGCAGTGCGCTGGGCATCTCAACGCCCTCCCGCATGCTGTTCCGGCGTCAGCCGTGGGTGGATGCGCGCACGTTCGAGCAACGCCCCGTCGAACTTCGCGTCGCCATCGAGCCGCACGCGGGACAGGTCGGCGCCGAAGAGGTTGGCCTCGCGCAGATCCGCGCCGCGCAGGTCGGCGGACTGCAGGATGGCATCGTGGAAGTTGGCGCCCGCGAGACGGGCCCGTTGCAGCCCCGCCTTGCGAAACAGCGCCCCTTTGGCGTTCGCCAGGCGCAGGTCGCTGTCCGAAAGAAGGCCCATGCCGAAGTTCGCCCCCGCGAGGTTCGCCCGCGCCAGCCGCGCGCCGCTCAGGTCGCATTCGCCCAGGTTGGCATTGGCCAGCATGGCACCGGTGAAATCGGCTCCCGCCAAGCGTGTGGTCTTGACCACCACCGCGCCGGCCATCCGGGCGCCGACGAAGCGGGCGTTCGCGGCATTGCAGCCGACCAGGCTGGCCGCGCCGAGATCCGCGCCGCTGAAGTCTGCGCCCTGCAGGTTGCATTCGATGAAGCTGCAGTTGGCCAGGACGGCTTCGACGAACCGCGCCCCGCTCATGTCGAGCTTGTAGAACAGCATCCCCGGCGCCACGATCGTCGAGGCGTCGGCTCCGGCCCAGACGCTGTCGAGCCATTGAGCCTGCGCCAGCCGCGCGCCGCGCAGCTGGGCCAGGCCGAGCCGGGTTCCACCGAGGATGGCGCCCTGCAGGTTCGCATTGTCGAACACCGCCTGTGCGCATTCGGCGCCGCCGAGGTTGGCCGCACGGAAGTCGGTGCCGATGGCGATTGCCCCACGCAGGTCGGCGTGGGCCAGCACCGTGGCCTGCAGCTTCGCGCCCGACAGGTTGGCGTTGCGCAGGTTCGCGCTCTCCAGCCAGGCGCCGGTGAAATCGACGCCGCGCAGATCGAGGTTCGACAGGTCCGCGCCCGTCAGGTCGATGCCCGGCCACCGCTTCAGATGGCTCCTCAGCAAGAACGCCACCTCGCGGCGGCTCGCCGCCGCGGCCTCGCCCGCAAGGGGAACGGCGGCTGCCTGCAGGTGCGCCGTCTGCAGGTAGTCGGCGTGCAGCGAGTTCTGCATGCGCCAGAGCGCGGTACCGATGCGCGCACGGTCGAAGGGCTTGCCGGCAGTACGGTGCGCGCCTTCCAGTTCGGCGAGCTGCTGCTTCGCGCTGAAGAGCGGCGGACCGCGGTGCTGGAGCTTTTCAGCGGCGGGTTTGTGCTTTCTGGCGAAGGCGATCGCGGTTTCGGCGTGCGTTGCCGCGTCGTCCAGCGCCGCCCACCTCTGCGCGTCCATCTGCTCGCGCAACTTCTTCAGGTAGGCCGGCATCTCGGCGGCGGTCGGCGGCTTTTCTCGCGGCGCCAGCCGAACGCCGAGCGCATCGGGGTCCCTGCCCTTCGACTGCAGGAAGTCGCGCGCCAACTGCACCTCGACTTGCGCGCGGCGGTACTGCGCCGCCTCCTGCAGGCCTTGCGACTTCATGACGGCTTGCAGGGCCTCCAGCGAGGGATCGGCGGTGTCCAGGCCCTCGGGCTGCAGATCGCCGTCGTTCAGGGCCTCGAGCGCCGCGTCGCGGCCGCGCGTGCGCTTCTCGAGCACCGACAGGTAGTGCGCGCCAGTGCGCGCCTCGGCCGGATCGATGCGCTCGACCGCACCGAGCAGATCGTGGATGTCGGATGCGTCGTCCTCGGCGGTTTCAGCCAGGCCGTGGAAGACCAGGACCATCCGCTGCGCCGCCGGGAAGAACCACACCGTCGTCAGCCGCATCGGAATTTCACGCAGCTTGAAGACCGCGCTGTCCCCCTCGCCCATCCGGTAGTGCGCGAACGCACGCACGCGAAGACCTGGCAGCCGGCCTTCGATGTGCGGGCGCTCGGGATGCATGTGATCGAGCTCGTAGGTCTCGTCGCCGCGCAAGGGCGCATCGATCCACTGGTCGCGCGGCGCCATGTTGAAGTGCTGCCAGTTCAGGTCGGGCGCGTAGCCGGGTGCATGCTCCTTCAGCCAGTTGGCGTCGTAGGTGCCGCGCAGCGCCGCCCGCTGCGGATGCAGCACGTCGAGCGGCGCGAAGGCCGCGGGCGCCACCGCCTGGTCCGGCCTGCGCAGCCGGTCGCCCGGGTATTCGAGGGCGGGCAGCCATCGAATGCGGTCGGTGGCCTGGCGGCCGCGCCCCGACGGGTTCTCGGCGAAGTCCGCGCCGCCATAGGCGTTGGGCCAGTCCAGGGCCAGCGGCTGCATCGGCGCCGGCGCACTCGGCGCGTCACCGTCCCAGTAGCGCTCCCCGAATGCCAGCAGGGTCTTCGAGGTGCCGCCAAGCCGGGCGCGCACCGCGACGGCCTCGGGGCGCTCGGGTGCCGCGAAGGCCCTGCCATGCACGAGAAACTCGGGCGTCAGCTTGGCGATGCCCTCGTCGATCAAGGGCACCGCCATCTCGGCGCCGAGAAAATTCCACATCGACTGCTCGCCCCAGAGACAGCCCTGCGCCGGCTGCGCGAAAGGGACGTGCAGGTAGCCCGACACGGACAGGCCGAACCGCTTGCGGAACGCCATGGGCCTGAACGAGAGCCCGAGTGTCTGGGGCTTGATGATCTGCATGGGGGCAAGCTTGTTTCAGAAACCGGAGGAATTGGGTTCGGACGAATTGGGCTCTGATGAGCTGGGCCCGGATGAACTGGGCTCGGACGAACTGGGCTCTGACGAGCTGGGCTCGGACGAGCTGGGCTCGGACGAACTGGGCCCGGATGAACTGGGCCCGGATGAACTGGGCTCGGACGAGCTGGGCTCCGACGAGCTGGGCTCCGACGAGGTCGGCCCGTCGCCGCCGGCGGATGGATCGCTGGAAGATCCGCCGTCGGGCACGGCAAAGGGGTCGTAGTCCGATGAGAAGGCGTCGCCCCGGGTGTTCTGGGTGCTCGTCGGCGCGTCCTTGTCCATGGTGCCCGCGCCGTCGGTGGCCAGGCGGTTCAGGCGCGCGGCCAGGCCCGGGTGCCCGGCAGCGGCGGCATCCCGGGCCGCCTGCGCCAGTTCCGCCTTGGCATCGCTGTACTGGTCCGACAGCTCGGCGAACCCGATGACGGAGGACATGAAGCCCACGTTCACCCCTTCCAGCACGCCGACGATCGCCAGGAACTCCGCGCCCTCGCTCAGCACCGTGGCGCCGCCGCCGGCGGCCCCTCCACCGGGCACGTACATCTTCATCGAATTCATCTCGATGTGCGGCCCCACCGCGATGCTCAGCTTGGCGGCGGCCACCGCCTCGAACTGCAGCGCCAGCGTGTTGCTGATGCTCGCACCCATGAAGGTGTCGATGGCCACGCCGAGAAAGGTGCTGCGGGCCAGCCCCATGTTCGTCTCGCTCGCCATGCCGACGTAGCCGCTGTTGTTGTTCCCCATGACCGTGACGTTGTTCTCGATCGACGTCTGGTTGATCTTGCCAACCGCCAGGATCGAGGCGTCCGTGTTGCTCAGCACGCTGAACTTGTTCGCCATGATCGAGTAGGGGCCGCTGGGCACCGCCATCACCGCGGAATTGGCACCGGTGATCTTCCATTCGAAGTGCGGCGTTTCCATCACGATGGTGGCCGCCTGAAGCCCATGTTTCCGGAGACGGTGAAGGTCTGGTTGCCGCTTACCTTGCGCGTTTCATTGCCTGTGGTGTGGTCGATGCGGTTGCCCGAGGTCTTGGTGCGGATGTCGCCCTTGGCCTCGACCTGGTGCACGCCGTCCACCGTGGTGACCTGGTTGCCGACGATCTTGTTTTCCTGGTTGCCGATGACCTTCAGGCTCTGGTTGACGTCGACGATGTGCGACTCGTTGTTCTTGACGTGGATGCTGCGGTTGCGCGTGACGGCCAGGCTCTGGTCACGCTGGACGATGCCGCTCTGGTCGCGCTCGACCACCAGGCTCTGGTCGCGGCCCACGGTGGTGGAATCGTCGCGCTCCACGCTGCGGCTCATGTTGCGCTCCGCATGGATGTTGATGTTCTCCTCGCCCTTCTTGTCCTCGAACATGATCTCGTTGTAGTTCGCGGGACCGCCGCCGGGCGTGGAGCGGGTCTTGAAGCCGCTCTGCGTGGGCGACTTGTAGGAATGGGCTGGTCGTCGTTGTAGACGCGGCCCACGATGATCGGCCGGTCGGGGTCGCCGTTGATGAAGTCGACGATCACCTCCTGGCCGATGCGCGGAATGAAGTACCCGCCCCAGCCCTTGCCGCTCCAGGGCTGCGACACGCGCACCCAGCAGGTCGACTTCTCGTTGCTCTCGTCGTAGCGGTCCCAGTGGAAGTGCACCTTCACGCGGCCGTGCTCGTCCACGTGCAGCTCGTCGCCCGCGGGGCCGACCACGATGGCCGTCTGCGGACCGGGCATGGTCACGCGCGGCGTGAGGCGCGGCGGCCGGTAGGCCCGCTCCATCGGTATCGCGGTGATCAGGAATGCGCTGGTGCCCGGCTGCGAGGTGCTGAGCATCGGCGTGCTGGCGATCAGGTCTTCCAGCACCTGCAGCGTGTCGGCGTTCACCGCATCGTCGCGCAGCACGCCGGCCAGCGCCGTGCGCAGGTCCTGTGGAACGGCCGTGCCGGCGCCCACGCTTTCATAGCCAGGGTGGCTTGCCATGAAGGTGCAGGCCGCGATCACGTAGTCGCCGTTGCGCGTGCCGTCGGGGTCGCCCTCGAACTTGAAGCTGCGCCCCGCGGCCACGTCGGGCCAGGTGGTCAGCGCCCAGTGGCGGTCGCGGCGCGCGTTGAGCTCGTCGCCGCGCAGCTTGGTGCGGTTCTCGCCGTCGTCGCCCGTGAAGTAGCCGCCCGGGAATTCGAACTCCTCGAAGTCGGCGAGTTCGTGGTCGTCCTTCACGTCGATGGTGGCAGCCAGCTTCTTCTTGATCGCCTTGAAGTCGCTGTCGCGCGAGGCCTGCTTGCCGGTGTCGAACTGGCGTGCGCTCACCCAGCGCGAGATCTCGTTGTGGCGCGCCTCGCTCGCGTCGCTGGACATGTAGCGCAGCGTGCCTTCCACCGGCAGCTTCTCGTGCGCCAGGTCGCTCGCGTCCGACAGGTGCATGGTGCCGGGCGCGTCGTGCGCGTCGAACCAGTAGTAGATGCCTTCGTCCTCCAGCAGGCGCGAGAGGAACTGGTAGTCGTTCTCCTGGTGCTGCACGCAGTAGCGCCGGGGCGTGTGGGTGCCGATGACGTTGCCGGCCTTGGTCTTCTTGAAGCGCTTGATCGGGCTGTCTTCGAAGACCGCGTCGAGCACCTCGAGCACCTTCTTGTCCTGCAGGATGCGCGAGTTGGTGCGCTTGGTGAGCAGCCAGAACCACGAGCGCAGCGTGATGCGGTATTCGAAATGCCTTCCCACATGCCCGGCCCGCACGAAGCGCACCGCATGGCCCTGGCAGTGGCGCTCGTGCACGCCGCCGTCCTTGTCCTGGAACTGGATGACCACGTCGAAGGCGCGGCCGAGAATGTCCTTGGCATCGAGCGCCTTGTTCTTCGACAGCACCGTGAGCTCGTAGGCCGACGGACGCGCCAGCGCCTCGTGGCCCACGATGCGCCAGAACATCAGGTCGTCCTTGGCGGGTGAATCTGTCTCGATGCGGAACTCGTGATCGGCCATTTTTTACTCTTGATGCGCAGTTGCTCAGTCGAACGCGTAGGTGAAGTCGGCATCCTTCACATCGAGCGCGACGCGGCGGATCTCGCCGCCCGAGGCCAGCCGCTGCAGGTACTCGACCGAGATGGTGGGCAGCACCGTGTTGGTCAGGATCGCGTCGATCACGCGTCCGCCCGACTCCGGGTCCTGGCAGCGCGCAACCACCTGGTCGACCACCGCGTCGCTGTACTCGAAGGGCACGCCGTGGTTGGTCTCCACGCGCTTCTTGATGCGGCCCAGCTGCAGCCGCACGATCTTCTTCATCATGTCGGGCGACAGCGGGTAGTAGGGAATGGTGACGATGCGGCCCAGCAGCGCGGGCGGGAACACCTTCATGAGCGGCGCTTTCAGCGCATCGGCCAGCGCGGTGGAATCGGGCAGCAGCTCGGGGTCGCGGCACATGCTCATCACCAGCTCGCTGCCGGCGTTGGTGGTGAGCAGGATGATCGTGTTCTTGAAATCGATCATGCGGCCCTCGCCGTCTTCCATCCAGCCCTTGTCGAACACCTGGAAGAAGATCTCGTGCACGTCGGGG
The DNA here is from genome assembly GCF_041154435.1 of Variovorax sp. V116. Taxonomy (NCBI): domain Bacteria; kingdom Pseudomonadati; phylum Pseudomonadota; class Betaproteobacteria; order Burkholderiales; family Comamonadaceae; genus Variovorax; species Variovorax sp. V116. The sequence goes on along the minus strand of NZ_AP028661.1, from coordinate 719,845 downwards.
TGGGCCTTCTCGACCTCGTCGAGCAGCACCACGCTGTAGGGCCGGCGGCGCACCGCCTCGGTCAGGATGCCGCCCTCGCCGTAGCCCACGTAGCCCGGCGGCGCGCCCTTGAGCGTGGAGACCGTGTGCGCCTCCTGGAATTCGCTCATGTTGATGGTGATGATGTTCTGCTCGCCGCCGTACAGGGCCTCGGCCAGTGCCAGCGCGGTCTCGGTCTTGCCCACGCCCGAGGTGCCGCAGAGCATGAACACGCCGATCGGCTTTTGCGGGTTGTCCAGCCGCGCGCGAGACGTCTGGATGCGCCGCGCGATCATCTCCAGGCCGTGCTTCTGGCCGATGACGCGCTGGTTGAGCGTGTCGGCGAGCTTGAGCACCGCCTCGACTTCGTTCTTGACCATGCGGCCGACGGGAATGCCGGTCCAGTCGGCCACCACCGAGGCCACCGCCTGCTCATCGACCGAAGGCAGGATCAGTGGCGACTCGCCTTGCACCGCATGGATCTTGGCCTGCAGCGCATGCAGTTCTTCAAGCAGCGCAGCCCGGTCTTCGCCCCCTCCCCCGCCGGGGGAGGGCTGGGGTGGGGGCACGTCGGCTTTCGCATCGCCATCGGCGGACGCAGTGTCCACCGGCTTGCTCCCCGCACGCAATTTGCTGCGCAATTCCAGCAACCGATCGACCAGCCCCTTCTCTTCCTTCCAGCGGGCGTTGAGCGTTTCCAGCTGCCCGTTCGATTCCAGCAGCAGCGCGGTGACCTGCGCCGCGCGCTTGGTCACGTCGATGCCGATGGCTTCCTCGCGGCCGATGATCTCCTGCTCGACCGTGAGTCCCTCGATGCGGCGCATGCAGTCTTCAACTTCAGGCGGCGTCGCGTGCTGACTCACAGCCACGCGCGCGCATGCCGTGTCGAGCAGGCTCACGGCCTTGTCGGGCAATTGGCGCGCGGGAATGTAGCGGTGGCTCAGCTTCACGGCCGCCTCGATGGCCTCGTCGAGCAGCTGCACGCGGTGGTGCTTCTCGAGCACGCTGGCCACGCCGCGCAGCATCAGGATGGCCTTCACCTCGTCGGGCTCGGGCACCTGCACCACCTGGAAGCGCCTTGTCAGCGCCGGGTCTTTCTCGATGTACTTCTTGTACTCGGCCCAGGTGGTGGCGCCGATGGTGCGCAGGTTGCCGCGCGCCAGTGCCGGCTTCAGCAGGTTGGCCGCATCGCCGGTGCCGGCCGCGCCGCCCGCGCCCACCAGCGTGTGGATCTCGTCGATGAAAAGAATGATGGGCGTGGGCGATGCCTGCACCTCGTCGATCACCTGGCGCAGCCGCTGCTCGAACTCGCCCTTCATGCTGGCGCCGGCCTGCAAGAGGCCGATGTCGAGCGTGAGCAGCTTCACGTCCTTGAGCTGCGGTGGCACGTCGCCGCGCGCGAGGCGCTGCGCGAAGCCTTCGACCACGGCCGTCTTGCCGACGCCCGCCTCGCCCGTGAGCAGCGGGTTGTTCTGGCGGCGCCGCATCAGGATGTCGACGATCTGGCGGATCTCCTCGTCGCGTCCGGTGATCGGGTCCATCTCGCCCTTCTTGGCCTTCTCGGTGAGGTCGACCGCGAACTTCTTGAGCGCATCGCCCTTGCCCATGGCGGCGGGCGCCATCGCGCCCGAGTCTTCGCCGGGCGCGCCGCTGCCCATGCCGGTGCCGTCCTGCGCGCGCATCTGCGATTCGGGCGAGGCGTCGCAGATCTTCGCGAAGTTGTCGGCCAGGTCCTCGACCTTGACCTTCTCGAACTGCCTGGACAAACCGAACAGCGGGTTGCGCAGGCTCTGCGTCTTCAGCATGCCCACCAGGATGTAGCCGGTGCGCACCTGCGCTTCGCCGAACTGCAGCGTGGCGTAGGTCCAGGCGCGCTCGATGGCGTTCTCGATGTGCGGCGAAAAATCGCTGATGGCGGTGGCGCCGCGCGGCAGGCGGTCGAGCGCGGCCGTCATGTCCTTGGCGATGACCGACACGTCGAGGCCGTAGTGCTGGATCACGCGGTGCAGGTCGGAGTCCTGCGCCTGCAGCAGCTGGGCGAACCAGTGCTCCAGTTCCACATACGGATTGCCCCGCATCTTGCAGAACACCGTGGCGCCCTCGATGGCCTTGTAGGCCAGCGAGTTGAGCTTGCCGAAAAGGGCGGTGCGACTGATTTCACTCATGGAAGACTCCGTATCTGTTGAAGACGATTCATGCCGGTAAATTTGAAGTTCGGCGATCCGTGTCCGGCGTCAATGCGCAGAAAGCCTTGCGCTGGCCAGCCACCCTTGCACGTCCTGCCCCGCCTCGCGGCGCGGAATGATCGGCTCGATGCGAACGGCACCAAAGCCGGCAGCCGCAAGGCAGGCCTCCACATGCGCAGCCGCATGGCGGTAGCGGCCGCTGCCTTCGAGCCTGAAGTCGTGCTGCCCGCCGGGCATGGCCTCGACCGTGAACACCACCCCGCCCGCCGGACGCAGCGCGCGCGCGGCCGCCGCCAGCACCTCGTGCAAGTCGCCGAAGTAGCACAGCGTGTCAGCCGATATCACCAGGTCGAAGCGGCCGGGCTGCGTGTGCAGGTAGTGGGTGAGCTCGGCCTTGTGCAGCACGTCGTAGCCGCCGCGCTGCTCCGCGCGCTGCAGCATGCCGACCGACAGGTCGCAGCCGGCCAGGTGCGCGGCCCAGGGCCGCAGCAGCGGGGCGCAGAGCCCGGTGCCGCAGCCGGCATCGACCACGGCCAGGCTCGCGGCCGGCGCGCCATGCATTTGCTGCACCGCCTGCGCCACCAGCTCGGGCGCACGGTAGTGCAGCTTCTCCAGGCTGGCGTCGAAGCTTCCGGCGTAGCTGTCGAACACGGTCTCCACATAGCCGTCGCTGGCGCGCGCGGGCGCCTGCCCCTCGCAGGCGGCCAGCAGGTGCGTGACCACGGGATTGCCTGGATCCTCGGCCAGCCACTCCCGGTACATGCCAAGGGCCTGCCCGTGCTCGCCGAGCAGTTCCAGCGCACGAATCACCTGCGAGCGGGCGCTCAGGTTGCGCGGCTGCAGCAGCACCGCACGACTGTTGGCGATCACGCTCTCGTGGATGCGCCCCTGCTCCATCAGCGCGATCGACAGGTTGTACCAGGCCTCGCTGAATTCCGGCCGCAGTTCGATCGCCTGGCGGCTCACGCGCTCGGCGGCTTGCCAGTGGCCCTTGCGGCGTTCGAGCGATGCGATGTTGCTCAGCGCATCGGCGCCTTCGTCGCCTCCTTTGGCGAAGGAGACGCTGTTGCCGTAGGCCAGCATCGCGTCGTCGATGCGGCCGGTCTCGACCAGCAGGTTGCCCAGGTTGTTCCAGGCGCCGCTTTGCGCGGGTTGCAGCGTGAGCGACCTTCCGATCAACGCGATGCTCTCATTGCTGCGGCCTTGCGCATGGCGCAGCAGGCCCTGGTAGTGCAGGGCGTCGGGGTCGGCCGGCGCGGCCTCCAGGAGGCGGTCCAGCAATCGGCCCGCCGCGTCCAGCTTCTGCGCCTTGACCAGGGCCGCAGCTTGCGCCAGCGCGGCCGCGTGCGCCGTCGTGTCCGGCTGCACGGGCGTCGTCGTCATGCAGCGGCTCCCACGGTGGCCTGGGCGCTGCGGGCACTCATCGGGCGGTTGCCGATGCGCACGTCCGCCGCATCCTTGGCACGCGTGCGCTGGCCGAGCCAGGAGACCCAGCCCAGGCGCGGCGCGTTGCCCTTGGCCTGGCCAAGGCGCGTGGCGGGCACCTGCGTCGTCTCGAGCACCAGCTCGGCGTCCCATTCGAGTTCGTCGCCGAGCAGCTGCTGCATCCAGCGCTGCAGCACCGGCTGCGCGTTGCCGGTCGGCAGGAACATGCGGTACTGCGCGAGCGTGAGCGGGCCGATGTGCAGGCGCACACGGTGCTGCCGGTCCCACGCGCGCGTGCCGAGCATCGCGCCCATGCCCATCGAACGCGAACTCTCGCCCTGCCCCAGCCGCGTGAGCTCGCCCGCGGGCAGGCTCATCCAGTGGCCGACCCAGCGCTCCAGCTTCACAGGCACGCCGAAGTAGCTGCACAGCACCGACTCCACGCTCTCGGCGTTGTGCACGCGGCGCGCGAGCCAGCCCGAGAAATGCAGGCGCGCATCGTCGTGCACCTCGTCGCGCTCGATGCGGCCCGGCGTGCCGATGCCCACGAACGCGCCAACCTGCAGGCGGAAGCGGTCCTCGCCCGGCCGGTCGAGCGCCACCGCGGGCCGCGCCTGCGCCCAGGCGCGGTAGAAGTGCAGCGAGAAGCGGTGCAGAAAGCTGTCGAGAAAGGCCAGCCAGGTCGGATCGCCATGGTTCAGGCTGCGCTCGCGGATGAAGTCGCTCAGGTGCACCGGCAGCGGACCGTTGGGCCCGACATAGCTGAAGAAGTGCTGGCGCAGGCGCGGCGGCGAATACGCGCTGGCCGGCTCGAAGCGGCTGAAGCTGGCCGGCGCGAACGACAGCGACGGCTCCTGTCCCACGCGCACCGGCTCCGCGCTCGGCAGCAGGGCGCGGCCCCAGCGCGGCGTGGTCGCGGCCACCGACTCCAGCCGGCGCAGCACCGCAAAATAGTCGAAGGACCACGGCTCGGCCGACCATCCGCGCAGCGCGGCGTCGACTCTCCCGGCTACAGAATCTGCCGGGTCCCGCACAGCGGCCTCCATCGCATGGTCTCGCCCCGGCCCGCCACGCGCAGCACGGTCTCGACGAAATGGTTGACCTCCACATGGCGCGCCAGAAAGCGCGCCATCACCGCGCCGAACAGGAACACGCTGTGGCCGTGGAATGCGTCCTTGTCGACCTCGAGCGTCACTTCGAGCCCGCGCCCGAAAGCGATCGGCCCCTTGAGCGGCAGGCGGCGCGCCACGGGCTTGGCTTTCACCGAGAGCAGGCCGCGCACCTGGCCCTGGCGCATCTCGTCGGCATGCGTGGCATAGAGCATCAGCGTTTCGCGCAATGCGGCGGCGCCTTGCTCCGGCGTGCTGTCGGAGATCGACAGGTAGTTGAGCGCCAGGTGGTCGACCACCCGCCAGCCCAGCCCCTGGCTCACCACCGGCGACACCGGCCGCGAAGGACCGCGCACCATGCGTACCCGCTGCACGGGGAAGGAGTCGACGCAGTCGAAGTCGTTGTCGCGTCCCAGCGGCATCAGGAGCGGCAGGTCGCGGTTGGTGCACAGCGCGGCCACCGCAAGCTGCCGCAGCGCGGCCGCATACGGCGCCTGCTGCGGATCGACGATCTGCATGTAGACCTCGGAGCCGATGTGGCTGCTGCGATGGCCCTCGGTGCGCTGGCGCACCGACAGCATCCGCGGCTCGCGCGTGGTCGTGAAGTAGGCCGGATGGCTGTGCCGCGTGCCATGGAAGGCCGAATAGAAAGGGCGGAACACCTGTTCGGCCGCCGCTGCATCGGCGCCGGGTGCGCCGTGGCCGATGACCTCGGTGACGGTGTGCACCTCGAAATCCTGCGGGCGCGTGCGGTCGGGCACCAGATGGAACTGGCTCACGCCTTCGGTCAGCGGCACGCGGTCGAGCCGCTTGTTGAACAGGTTGACCACCGGCACGCAGTGCAGCTGCACGTTGTCGGCGCTCACCAGTTTTTCGAGCGCCGCATCGCCGCGCGAGAACAGCAGCACGAGCTCGACCTCGGCGACCGGCATGGCCGCAAGCACCGACTGCAGCCCGGCGATGCGCAGGAATTGGAAGCGCTGTGGAAACGCGAAGTACTCCTGCAGCAGCCGAAAGCCCGAGAAGCCCGTGGCCGTGACCGGGAGCAGCGCTTCATCGTCCTCGAAGCCGACCGGTTGGATCGCCGTGGCCGGCAGGCTCTGCGCCGCGCCCTGCAGCGCACCGGTGGGCGACAGCGGCCGCACCATCACGCCGATGGGCTGGCCCAGCGCGCACTCCTGCAGCTGCCATGCCACGTCTTCGGCGCCGCCCAGGTGCAGCACCAGGTCGTCGAGCTGAATCTGGCTGAAGTTGAGCCCCGCCGTCGCATGCAGCGTGATGCGCAGGCCGCCACGGATGGCGCGGGACTGGGGGTGCGTGGCGAGCGGCAGGTCGGGCGCATAGGTGAAGTACTGGGCGCGCTGGATCTCGATCGGCCAGATGCGCAGCGCGCTCGAGGTGCGGAACTCGCAGTGCGTGTTCTGCCCCACGGCCTGCCGCGCGCGCAGGCCCGCGCCGCGCGGCAGCCTGGGGCCGGTCGCAAGGTTGGCGTCGTCCAGGTCGGGCGAGAACGAGACGACCGCCATGGCGGGCGTGGGCGCGAGGAAATTCGGATAGACGATGTCGAGCAGGTGGCCCGTGAAGCGCGGGTATTCGGCATCGAGCTTGAGGTTGACGCGCGCCGACAGGAAGGCCGTGGCCTCGATCAGCCGCTCGACGTACGGATCGGCGACCTCCTGGCCTTCGATGCCCAGGCGGTGCGCGATCTTCGGAAAGGCGCGCGCAAACTCCGAGGAGCTCTCGCGGAAGTAGCGCAGTTCCTGTTCATACAGGTTCAGCAGCCGAGGGTCCATGTCGGACTCACCTTGGGTTTTGCGCCATGTCCACGATCTCGATGCGTCCTTCTTCCAGGTCTACACGGCTTCGCATCAGGAACTCGAGCGGCACGGGCTGCGCCCACAGCATGCCGCGGATCTGCAGGCCGATGCTGTTGTGCGAGTCGAGTGCCGAGCCTTCCATGACGAGTTCAACTTCGAGAGTGCGGGACAAAATGCGCGGCTCGAACTGCAGGATTGCGTTCTTCAAAGCCTGTTCCATGCTGACACGCTGCACCGACGAGGTGAACTGGCCAGACAGCATAGGCAATCCGTAGTTGATGACCGAGCGCGCGGCGTTCGGGTATTGCTTGTCGTCCATCGCAAGGCCGAAGCCGGTGGCGTTGAAGAGCCAGCTCAGGTCACGCAGCACGGCCGAGCGCAGCGCCTGCTTGGTGAGCGTGCGCTTGTCGTCGCTCTCGCGCTTTTCGGTGGGCGCGTCGTCGACCAGGCGGTCGAGCAGCGACGGCTGCAGGCGCTCCTGGGCAGTGAGCTCGGCCACGATCAGCCGCCTGCGTCGCCGGGGCCGTCCTGCGCTGCGGCAGAGGCGGTGGGCGTGAAAAGGATCTCGCGCACGTCCATGAGCGCGTACTCGCCGGCGTCGCTGCCGAGCACGCGCTGGCCGCGGCCGGCCCAGACCTCGGGGCGCAGTTCGCGCCACTCGGTCTTGCGCGCGAGCCGCAGCTCGCCGTCCTCGCTCTGCTCGGTGCCTTCGTAGCGGGTGGGAATGAGCGCCAGGGTCTCGCCGCCGTTCTCGAACTGCAGGTGCGCGGGCATCCAGACGCAATCGCGCAGGTCTTCGGGCGGCTCGATCCTGATGTGCGCAAGCCGCGCGTAGGGAATCCAGTAGTACTTGCCGTTGACGAAGGCTTCGAGCACCGGGCCCAGGCGCATGTCGGCATCGGCCAGCCATTCGAAGGGCACGCCGTCGATGGTGCCGGCGATGGCGGGTGCGCCATCGAAGGCCCGCTGGCGAAGGTCCTCGGCCAGTTCGCTCTCGCCGCGGCCCTGGCGCAGCAGCGATTCGATCAGCAGCGCCAGCCATTCGTCGGGCTGGCCGAAGATCATCGGCGTGCGCGTGCCGGCGAACACCTCGGCGCGCAGGCCTTCGCAGCGCACGGCGTCGCCATACACCTGCTTCATGGGAACGGCGAGCGCATCGAGCTCGGCCGCCACGGTGAGCTGGTTGAGCGCGCGTTCCCACTGGCCCAGCACGCACAGCAGCTGCGCCATGAAGACGCGGTGCTTGCTGTCGGCGGGCTTGGCGCGGACCTCGTCGCTCAGGGCCTTGAGCGCGCCGACGGGGTCGGCGGACTTGAGGAGTTCGGCGGAGCTGGCCATGTCAGTTCCCCGCGAAGGTGCAGGTGCGGACGGCACCCCGCGCGCCGGTCTGCTGCTGCGGCGCCGAGCGGATCTCCAGCTTCGTGTAGTCGAAGAAGATCAGGTCGCAGGGCCGCTTGGGCGTGCCGCCGGTGACGATGGCGTGGCAGTTCACGCGCGCGCCTTCGAGCACGAATTCGAGGTGCGACTGCTGGTCCTTGGAACTGTCTCCGCCGGCCTTGAAGACCGAGATGGTCACCTTCAGGTCGCTGTCCTGGCTCTTGAGCAGGCTCGCGATGGAGGCCGTGGCCGCATCGCAGTCGCGGATCACGATGAAGGCGTGGTTGCGCAGCTTGCCCTTGGTGGAGCCGGGCGGAACGACGACGTCCGACTTGTACGAGTAGCCGCCGATGTCCATGCGCTGCTTGCCGTCTTCGTAGGTGCGCTTGGACTCTCCCTCGATCGGCGAGCCCTTGCTCTCGATCATCATCGCGAAGTCGTTGCCCGATTCGCCCGACAGGTAGTCGAGCAGGCGCAGGGCCTCGTCGGGGTCCAGTTTTCCATCGTAGGTCCAGCTCATGTCGATCTCCTGAAAAAAATCCGGTGGTCTGTCGTTACCTGGCGGACAAGGCTTCGCCCGCCCAATGCACCATCGCGGCAAAGCTCTGCCGCTCGCTGTCTTGCTGCAGGGCGCCGCGCACCCGCACCTGGGCCACCCCGTCGGCCGTGCCGGCGCCGAACAGGCGCGGCGCGCTGTAGGGCGTTGCCGGCGCGGCCAGCACCAGCAGCCGGCCGCCTTCGGCGTTGAACCAGGGCAATTCGAAGCGCTTGACGGCGGGCGCGTCGCGCGTGCCGCGCTTGAAGCGGTTGGTCTCGCCCGGGTCCCCGGGGTAGACCTGGCGCGCGCCGCCCTGCGGGTCGATGCCGACGACGACAAGGTCCACCGAGCGCCCGGTGGCATTGCGCACATTGAGCACGGCGCGCTCGCCGGCACGCAGCGGCAGCAGCCCGGCGCCGGCCTGGCGGGCCGGGCCGCTGCGCACCAGGCGGTCGCCGTTCCACACTTCGAACAATGCGTCGAAGCCCTCGAACTGCGCATCCCTGGCAATGCTGTAGAGCTGGTTGAGCCACTTGAGCCGGGCCAGCATTTCAAGATGCCGGCGGGCCGCTGCGGCATCGGCCGGCACAGGCCTGGCGCCGGCGCCGAGCGCGGGCGAGAGCACGTCGAGCCGGGAGGCGCTCCAGTGCACGTCGGCACCGTCCGCCGCGGCCACGGCGACGACCGAGGCGGGGTAGTCGAGGCTCAGCCCGGGCGGCAGGCCCTGCTCCGCGCGCACGCGCAGCGCGACCGACGCCGGTTCGCCGAGCGGCGTGATGTTCCAGAGCGCGGCGCCGGACAGCTCGCGCAGCGCGGGCGGCACCGCCATGCGCGCCTTGTCGGTGTAGGCCTGCAGCAGCAGGCCCTCGGCGCTGCGCACCGTGCCGTCTTCCATCGTGGCCAGCACGCGCAGCGGCTGCTGCGCCACCAGGCCGTCGAGCTGGCCGGCCTGCAGGACCAGCGCGTCGCCGGAGCGCTGCGCACGCCACACCGGCCGCGTCGAAACCGGCTGCGCGCGGTTGGCGAAGATCGGCGCATCGAGGTTGCCCTCGGCCACCGGCGATGGCAGCTCGCGCGTGGGAAAGCGCTGCGCGAGTTCGTCGATCACCGGCGGATAGGCCGCGAGCACGCCGTCGAACAGCTCGCGCCAGGTGGCGGGCCGGCGCGAGAGCGCCTCCACCACGGCCCAGGTCAGGAGGCCCTGCGGGCGCGCATTGCGGCTCTTGCGCGGCAGCCGCAGCTCGGGCGTGATCTGGTGGCTCTCGGAGGCGAAGAGCGCGACATAGCGCGCGCGCGGCACCGGCTCGGCCGCGGCGGCAGGCCGCGCCACGGCAGCGCGCGCCGCCGGGGCGGGCGCCCCGAGCAGCTGTCCGATGCGCAGGCCGCGCCAGCGCACCTCGTCGTCGGCCGGCCCATCGGCGATGAGCGGGCTCTCGGCCGTGCCGCTGCGGGTCATCGAGTTTGCCGAGCAGGTGTCGAAGATGGAGGCGACGAACACGTTGCGCGCGAGGAGGGCCTGGATCCAGGCATCGAAATCGGCATCGCGCAGGTCGCCCGTGAGCGCGCTGTCGCTGCCGAGCGTGCCGCGCACATCGCGCGCGAGAAAGTTTTCCGAAAGGCCGTCGGGCTCCTGGTAGAGCTTGCTGCTGTCGCGCAGGCGGGTGCCGTGGCCCGAGAAGTAGAGCAGCACGAAGTCGCCGCTTCTCGATTGCGCGAGCAGCCGGCCGAGCGCATCGTGGATGGCCTGCGATTCGGGCAGCACCGCGCCGCCCACGCCGTCGGCGAGCACGGTGATGTCGGATGGGGCAAAGCCCTGCTTCAGCAAGGCATCGCGCATCAGCATCACGTCGTTGCGCGGCGCCTGCAGCCACAGGGCCTGCGGCTGGTTGACGAGTTCGGAAACGCCGACGAGCAGGGCGCGCTGGGTGGCGAAGGAAAAGCTGCTGCAGGCAAGCAGCCACGCCATTAGCAACGTTTGCCGGAAGCGCCGCTGTGTTGCTCCCTCTCCCCTTGGGGAGAGGGCTGGGGTGAGGGCCGGCGGCGATGGCGAGGGCGATGCTTTTGCGAAGGCACCCACCCTCACCCTGCCCCTCTCCCGCAAGCGGGAGAGGGAACAAGACAGCACGCAGGCCGATGTCATGGCCGCCCCGAGACCGGTCCGGCCGACTCGACCAGCGGCGATGCCGCAAGCACCGCGCGGCCGCCGACCGGATCGGCCGCGCGCAGCCGCCAGACGCCGTTCGCATCCGGCCCGCCGACCACCTCGGCCGGCATCGAGCGCAGCAGGCGGCCGGCCTCGTCGATGCGCACGCCGTCCTTCCAGCGCACGACCAGGTTGGCTTGCGTTGCAACGGGCACGGCGGGCACCGCACGAAAGCGCACATCGTCTTGCTCCGCATCCCGGCTGCCGAGCAGGCCGGTGTTCTGCACCACCGCGAACAGCGCCAGCACCGCGAACGCGGGACGCAGCCATCCGCCGGAACCGAACCAGTGCCGGATGCTGCCCCACCAGCCGCCTTCGGGCCGCGGCTGCGGCCGGGCGCGCGGCACGCTCGGTGGCGCCGATGTGCGGCTCGAAGCCGGCTGAAGGGCCGTGCCCAGCTGCGATGCGGCGGAGCGATAGAGCGCCTGGTAGTCGGCACGCGGATCCTGCGCAGCGAGCGGCGTACCGGACAGCACCGAGAACACGCCGCCCACGGTGCGCAGCGCAATGCGCCCGGGCTCGGGCGCGATGGCCAGCGGCGCCTGCGCGGCCCATTCGTCGTGCACCGCGCGGATCGCGGCGAGCCGGGTGGCCGAGACCTCGCCGAGCACGCGCGCGCACAGCTGCGGACTCGGTTCGAGCGTGAGCATGTTCCAGGCCTGCACCAGGCCGAAGGCCGGCTCGAAGGGCTCGTCGTCGGGCTCGAGCAGCACGTCGAACGGCCCGGCCCAGTCGGCCTCGCCCGCGGCCATCCAGCCCTGCCACAGGTTGCCGTGGATGCAGCGGTCGAGCAGCACGCCGAGCAGCCGCCCTTCGTGCACCACGCTCACGAGGCGGCCCGGCGCCCAGCGCGCACTGAAGGCGCGCTGGGCGACAGCCTCGCGGCGCCGGGCCAATTCGGTGAGCGGAAGCACGAGATCGAGCACGGCACGCGGCGGCGCGGCCGCGGTGCCCTGCTGCGCGTCATGGGGTGCGGCACCGGGCATCGCGACGGCCGCCACGGCGGCTTCCTGGCCGGATGCACCTGGCGCGCCCGGCATCGCAGGCGCGGGGCCCGCGGCCTGGAATGCGCTTCGGATCACGCTGAGCGGGGGCCAGAGGTCGGTGTTCATGGCGGTCTGTTCCTGAATGGCTATGTCTTCAGGCATAAGACGCTTCAGCACCGAGGATTTTGAAAACCTGCAGGATCGCCGCCATGTTGCCGGGCTCGATCGCGATGCCCAGGGTCTGCTGGATCCAGCCCCCAAGCCGGGTCTTGGCGTAGTCGGCGGTGAGGCCCTCGCGCTTGTGCACCAGGCCCAGCCGGCCCGCGCGGTAGTGGTAGGAGGCGATGGCATGGCGCGAGGCAATGCCCGAGAGGCCGCCCTCGGCCTCCTTGCCGAAGCCCTCGCACAGCAGGATGCGCTCGGGCTCGGGCAGCTCTGCGATGAAGGCGCGCGCGGCCAGCTGCACCGCGCCGGCGCTCAGGCCGTGCTCCGCGAGGCAGCCTTCGAGGTCTTCACCGGCGCCCAGCGCATCTTCGAGCTGCGCTTCGCTGACCTGCTCGCCGATCGAGAGCTTGCGCCGGAATGCGCTCGCGCGCGTGCAGTCGATCAGGTAGCGGCGGAAGTACGCGCACAGCGCAAAGGCGGTGGAGGGCGCGCTGTGGCCCGCGCGCTCGTCGGCCTCGTCGGGATCGGCATCGAGCCGCAGCACCTTCACGTAGATGAACTGCGCCACCAGCTCCTGCCGGCCTTCGCCCAGCACCTGCAGCTCGGGCGGATTGCAGGCCACGAGCGCATCGCCCACGATGCGGTACATGGTGCCCATGTCGCCCGGGGACAGCGTCTGCCGGCGCTGCCAGAGGCGGACGAGTTCGGTGCTTTCCGCGGACGAAAGGGTTTCTTGCATGGGTCAGCGGCCGCCGCCGGGCCGCCCCAAGGCGGGCCGCGCCTCTCCCTCGGGGGGTGGAGTTACAGGAGCGCAGCGAGTGAAAAGCCGGGGGGCAGACATGACTCAGTCGTCCACGCACACGCCTTCGGTCGGCACCAGGCACTGCGGCAGGCCGGCGCCCGCCGGGCCGCCGCGCGTGCGGATGGCCGAGGACACCGCCGCCGTGGCCACCGCCAGGCCGCGCGGCAGCAAGATCCAGAGCTGGCCGCGCTCCTTCATGCGGCGCGCGTTGGTCGCGGCCTGCTGGCCGTTGCCGAAGAAATAGTCGGCCCGCACCGCGCCGCGGATCGCGCCGCCGGTGTCCTGCGCAATGGTCAGCCGCTGCATCGGCGCACCGGTGCCGGGCGCGCGGGTCGACACGAACACCGGGTAGCCCAGCGGCGTGCTGCGCGGGTCCACCGCGATCGAGCGGCCCGCCGACAACGGCACGCCGAACGCGCCCACCGGCCCACCCGAAGGCGACGGCGATTCCTTGAAGAACACGTAGCTCGGGTCCTTGATGCCCGAGCCGATCACCGGCCCGGCCGTGCGCCGCCCCGGCACCAGCACCGCGCCGCTGGCCGTGGGCTGCGCAAGCGTGAAGCCGCGCGTGCGGATGGTGCCGGTCGCGGGGCCGCCGACGTCGTCGTCCTCGTCGCCGTCGTCGAGCTGCAGTTCGATGGACGAGCCGCGCACCTTGACCGGGCTGCGCGGCTTGCCGTTGGCCGCCTGCGCCAGCGTGGGGCGGAAAGGCTGGCCGTTCTGCTCGGCATAGGCCACGCGGATGATGTCGCCGTTGGCCAGCTTGATGCGGCCCGAACCCTGGATCTGCATCTCATAGAGCGCGGTGGCGCTGCTCACGAAGGCCAGCACCTTCGCATTGGGCGCGCCCTTGGTCTCGATCTCTTCGCGCGTGTAGTAGGGCAGCAGTTGCTTGCCCTCGATGCGCAGGCGCACCTTGCGGTCGAGCGTGTCGCGCGTGATGGCCGAGAGGTCGAGCGCATAGAGCCCGGGCGCGCCCATGTCGCGCGTGCTGAGGCCGGTCTGCACCACCACGTTGCGGCCCTCGACCCGCGCCGCCACCGTGCCGTTGCCGGCCGGCAGCTTGCGCGCATCGGCAAACAGCATGTCCTCGGGCTGGCCATAGACCGGGTAGATGAACGGCGCCGCGTACTGCCGGCTGCCCGGGATCTCGGGCTCGAAGTAGCCGGTGACCACGCCATCGGGCTTGCGGTCGTCGTCGCGGATCTGGTAGGCCGAGAACTCCTGCTCGAAGAAGGCGCGGATCGCGCTGTTGTTCTTGCTGTCGACCCGGAGGGCGCGCGCACACACGTCCTTCCACTCGGCGCCGCGGCCGGTGAGCACCTTGCAGCTGCCGAGGAAGGCGGGCCAGCTTTCGGAGAAGTCGTCGCGCGCCCATCCGGGCACGGCATCGAAGCTGACCGAGGTGTAGGTGGCCAGCTGGGTCGAGAAGGTGCGCGCCTGGCCGGCCGTGCTCGAGCCGGCGGGGCGCGGCGGTGGTGGCGTCGTCGTCGTCGTCGTCGAGCCGGCGGCCGCCGCGCTGGCCGCCGTGTCCGAAGCGCCGGCGCTCGCCGTCGGCGGCGTGTTGGCGCAGCCCGCCGCAAGCATGGCTGCTGCGGTGGCCGCCCAGCGCAGGGCGGAAATGAAAAGAACCGGCGACGGTGTCGTGTTCATGAAAGCCTCCTTGTCCGGAAAGAGCGGCCCATCGGGCCAACGCTCTGCAGACGATTACTTCTCGACGATTTTGAAATTCGCGACGCCGTAGACGTCGTTGCACGGGGTGTTGGGCGCGCAGACCGGCTTGCCCAGCAAAGGCGACGGACCCGTGCCGCGGCTGGCTTCGAGCGCCGCCAGCACGGGCAGCGGAAATTGCGGAAACACGCCGTCGTTCTGCACGCCCGAACCGCCGAAGTCGCGCTCGTGCTCACTCACGAGCACCGCGAACTGATTGGTGCCGGCCGGACCGCCCGCATCCATCGGCCAGGAGGCGCGCGGCAGCGAGAGCGGGCTGCCTGCGGTGATCTTGTTGTACTTGTCGAGCAGGTTCGGGAACAGCAGGAACATCTCGCCGCCGCTGGACAGCAGGAACACGTAGACGAAACCCTCGCGCTTGCTGCGGACCTCGAAGGCGAGCTTGTCCTTGCCGATCGACACCTCGGCCTTCCTGGGCGCGGCCGTCACGTCGAAGCCCGGCGCCGCACCCGCCGCGAGCGACTGCAGCGATTCGAGCGGCGTGCGTGGCGCGGGCGGAGGCGGTGGTGGTGGCGGAGGTGCCTGGACCACGCGCGATTCGGGCGGCGGCGGCGGTGCAACGGCGACCTGCTTGCCGCCGCTGCCCTCTTCCACGCCCGCGCTGGTGCGGCCCTGGTACCACCACCAGCCGCCGCCGGCCACGGCGGCCAGCACCGCCACCGAGGCGATCGCGGCCACGGTCTTGCCGCCGTTCTTTCCGCCGGCACCCGTGCCCGGAGCGGGTGCCAGCGCGGGTGATGATGCCTTGCCGCGGCCGATCATCGTCGGCAGGTCGGCGTTGCTATTGTTGTTCCGTGCGCCTGAGCCGCCGGGCGTGGTGCGCGGCGTCGGCGCGATGCTGTGGCCCACCTCCAGGTCGAGCGCGGCGCGGAACTCGGCCATCGACTGCGGCCGCGATTCGGGCCGCACGCCCAGGCCCGCGTCGATCGCCTGCAGCAAACGCAGGCTGTAGCGCTGGCGCAGGATGTCGTTGCCCGCGAGCGGCACGTAGCTGTCGGACAGGAGCCGCGCCACCGAGGGCGGCGGCGCGCGCCCGCACACGGCCACATGCATCACCGCCGCGAGCGCGTAGACGTCGGTCCACGCGCCCTGCGACATGTCGGGCATCTCGGCGTACTGCTCGATGGGCGCGTAGCCAGGCTTGAGGATGACGGTGATCGCCTGCGTCTTGTCGGTGATCACGCGGCGCGCGGCGCCGAAGTCCAGCACCACCGGCCGGCCGGAGCCTTCGAGCAGGATGATGTTGTCGGGCGCGATGTCGCGGTGGTAGCAGTTGGCGCCGTGCATCACCGCCAGCGCCTGCGTCACGCCGTCCATGATGCGGATCAGCCAGGCCTCGTCCACGCCCGCGGGAATGGAGACCAACGCCTGGCGCAGCGTGTCGCCGCGGTAGAACGGCATCACCATGTAGGTGGTGCCGCGCTCCTGCCAGAAGCGGTAGACCTTCAGCAGCGAGGGATGGTCGAACTGCGCGAGCAGGCGGGCTTCGTTGATGAAGCTGCGCATGCCGAGGTCGAAGGTTTCGCGGTGGCGCTCGGACAGCGGGACCACCGTGCCGTCGTGCTGCCTTGTGGACAGCGATGTGGGCAGGTATTCCTTGATGGCGACGACGCGTTCCAGCGTGTGGTCCCAGGCTTCGTAGACCACGCCGAAGCCGCCCTGGCCGACGACCCGCGTGATCTCGAATTCGGCGAGGCGGCTGCCTACGGGGAGGAGGCCGGCCTCGCTGGTTTCTGCTGCAGCGGCGGCTGCTGCTGGTGGCGCGTTGGAGAGGCTTGTGGAGCCGGATGTGATGACGGTGGCGGAGGTGTCGGATTCGCTGTCTGCGGGTTGCTGCGCGGGCCTGGACATGACGCGGGTGCGGTCGTCTTCTGGGGGCATGTTGGGGTTTGGAGCTTCGGTCATTGACGGGCTCCTTTGTTTGTTTGTTTTCCGGAGCCGGGATGTCCGCCCGGCGGCGGACTCACTTTCTTTTGCTTCGCCAAAAGAAAGTAAGCAAAGAAAAGGCGACCCCACTGTCTGCGACCCTCCGCTTCGCTACGGGCAACCTGCGGTGCTCGCGTTTCGCGGGGTCTCGCAGAACTCGCTTCGCTTGTATGTTTGGGTGTCGGGGTGGAGGGACTCGCTTCGGATTCGGCCGCGGCAGCGGACCGACAGTTTTGAGATTTCTCCCGCCCCACCTTCCAACGTCGATCAGGAACTGAGCGGCGCTGCACCTGGCGGTGCAACGACCACCGATCTGAAGGCAAGCCAACGTGGCAGGTGGGCTGCACCCCGACACGACAAATTGTCCAATCGGAGGTGTTGTCATGCAAGAGCCCACCCTGTGCATCGGCGTGGATGTGTCCAAGGCCGAGCTGGTCATCGCCATGGGACCAGAGCGACGACCGTGCAGTGTCGCCAACGACGCTGTGAGTATCTCGAACTGGCTTCGAGCGATTCCGGCGCATGCGCTCATCGCCATGGAGTCCACGGGCCGCTATCACACTCTGTTGGCGCACCTGGCAAGCCAGGCCGGATTGAAGGTCTATGTGCTCAATGCGCGCGACGTCTACTTCTACGCGCGTGCCTTGGGCACCCGGGCCAAGACCGATGGCGTGGACGCCGGGGTGATTGCCCGGTATCTCGTCGAGCATCGTGCCCGGCTGCACCCCTGGCAACCTGGCAGCTCGTTGCAGCAACGGTTGCAGGATCTGCTCGCGCGCCGAGCCCAGGTGGCCACGCATCGATCGGCCTTGCGCCAGGTCTTCACAGGAATCGATACGAAGGGCATCGAGACTGCAAAACTGCAGGCGGCATTCGACGCCTTGCTGCAGTCGATGGACCAGCAGGTCCAAGCGTTGATCGCCAGCGATGCGCAGATGGCCCAGGGATGCGAGCGTCTGCGCACGATCACCGGCATCGGCCCGCAGACTTCGGCGTTGCTCGCCACGCTGCTGAGCCGCTTCGACTTCGCCAACGCAGATGCACTGGTGGCCTACAGCGGCCTGGACCCACGCCCCAACGACTCCGGCACCAAACGCGGGCGACGTCGCCTGAGCAAGAAGGGCCCACCGCTGCTGCGCCGGCAGATGTATCTGGCGGGCTTCGCCGCGAGTCACAGCAAGGCCCTCAAGCCGCTGTACCAGTCGATCCGTGCCAAGGGCTTCGCGACCACCGCGGCGCTGATGATTCTTGGGCGCAAGCTGTTGCGCGTGGCATTCGCTATCTGGAAGGGCAACGAGGTGTTCGATCCAGCTCGATTGATCCCTAAAACTGACTTGCAAAAAACATAGAACCTCAAACAGCTGCGAGCCCTGATCCGCGAAACCCTCCGCTCCTCGGCGCATACAGAGGGGAGGACAAACCACACGGGCCTTTGCTTCGCTCGGCCACCAAGCCCCAGCGGCGCGCAGCGCCGCGGTGGTTGGGATTGGGCTGTCGGTATTGGTATTGGCTGTTGGGTTTGGTCTTGGGGCCGAGCGAAGCAATGGCCCGTCTTCTCCCCCCCCTTCTGTATGCGCCGAGGAGCGCAGATGGAGGCGGGATCAGGGCCGCAGCTGTTTGAGCGAAGCGAGTTCTGCGGACCCCCGCCGTAATCGAGCACCGCAGGTTGCCCGTAGCGAAGCGGAGGGACGCAGACAGTAGGGTCGCCTTTTCTTTGCTTACTTTCTTTTGGCGAAGCAAAAGAAAGTAAGTCCGCCGCCGGGCGGACATCCCGGCCTCCGGAAGGAAAACGACCAACAACCGTCATTCCCCACCCCCCAAAAACAAGGCTTCAAACCGAGCATCCAAAGGCAATCCCGCAACAAGCATCCGAGCCCCCTCCCCATCGCTCGGATCACCAAGCCACAAAGACTCCCCCACCCCCGGCAAGGCAAGCGACTCCACTGCCATCTCGCGCACCTCGAGATCACCGGCAGCAGCAAACACCCTCTCCAGCACCGCATCAAACCGCAGCGCATCCAGATCCCCCTCAAGCCCTTCGAGCGCAGCCCGCGTCCCCCGCGCCCACCACCCCAGCGCCTGTTGCAGCGCCTCGCCCTGCAGCGGCCCGCCCGCAGAAGCATCGAGCCCCACCGCCAGCGTGAACGGAAAGTACCTCCCTACCCCATCGACCGACGGCATCAGCACGCCGATCCATGCGCCTTCGCCAACCACCTGCGGCCCGAGCGCAAAGCACCACACCGGCGCTTCGAGGTAGTGCGAAGTCCAGTCCGCATGCCGGTCGCGCAGCCGCGCCAATCCGCGCTGCAGCCACGGGTCCCACACCGAGCGAAACGACTCCGGCAGGCGCCGGTGCGCGAAGTCGCCCATGCCCGGCAGCTTGCCGAACCATCCGGGCAATGCAGAAAAAACAGCGGCTTCGCTCACAGCCCCTCCGGACAGGAGAACTCGCGCAGCTCCTTCAAGCGGATCGGATGCTGCACGCTGTTCGTCGTCACCTCGAAGCGCGTCTTGCGCGCGCCGATCTGGAAGGTGATGAAGAACTTCTCGGGTGCATCGCCGGCTTCGAGCTGGCCGTCGTCGAGCGCGCGGAACAGCGCCCATGGCCCATCGACCGCCGCGCCCGAACTGCCGGTGGCCGAAGGCGGGCTGACCTGGATGCGCACCTGGTTGCTGCCCTTCGGGCCGGGCCACTGCACGGCCATGGGCACCACCGGGCCGTGCGCGTACTTCACGAGCTGGCCGTCGACGTCGAGGATGAATTGCGTGATGCCCGCATCCATTTCCACCGGCTTGAAGTCCAGCCGCATCGACGGGCCCCGGCCACCGCCGCGGAAGAAGATGTCCTTGATGCGCGCGGCCCGCTCGAACTGCGCCAGCGCCTGCGTGGTGACGGCGCCCCGTTCGGCCACGGGCTTGTAGCGCCAGGGCTTGGTGCTGGTGTCGACCAGCGCGGCCAGCCGCTTCTGGAAGAACTCGTCCATCAGGCCGCCGGCGCCGAACATCTGGCCGAAGTCCTCGGGCAGCACGTCGCGCTTGCTGCTGCCCACGAACGGGTAGCGGCCCGCGATGGCGCGGTTGCAGAAGTCGGTCACGGGACGCAGGTCCTGGCTCAGGTTGCCGCGCTCGGCCACCTGGGCCTGTGCCGCGCCCGACTGGCTCAGGTTCTCCACCATGGTTCGCACCGGCTCGGGCAGGCGGCCCGCGTCGGACTTGAGCTTGCCGGCCACGTCGCCGGGTGGCGGCGAGGTGCGGCCCTTCACGGCGGTGTCGACGGCCGTGAGGTACACGTACACCTCGTTGAAGAGCTTGAGCGCATCGTCGATGGGCGCGGGCTGGTTCGGCCCGGCGGCGGTGACAAGGCGGCGCAGCGGCTCGAAGCGGTCGTCCACGATGCTCTCGATGCGCTTGCCGCTGGCCACGGCCTTGTTGGGGTCGCCGCCGAACAGGTCTTCCAGGCCCTTGCGCGTGCTCGCGACGGTGGCGGTGGCCTTGCTCACCACGTCCTTGGGCTGGTCGGCCGGAATGAGCGTGGTCTCCTTCACCACCGCGCGCAAAAAGTTCGCAAGCGGCGAGCCCACGCCCGAGAGAATGCGCGCGGCCTCGATGTTCTTCTCGAGCCCGCTGGCACGGATCAGCCGCACGTCGGCCAGGAGCGCCTCCCAGACCTTGACGTACTCCGCAAGATAGAGGCGGCGCACGCGGTCGGTCAGCGCGCCGAGCGCCGCCACGTCGCGCATGCGGTCGGCGGCGCTGCGGTCCTGCCCGAGCACCCACGGGTCTTCCTGCGCCAGCAGGCCGGTGAGCACCGTCACTTCATTCTGGAAGCGCTTGTGGTAGCCGTCGTAGGTGAACATGCCCGGCACGCCTTCGGTCAGCGGCTTGCCGCTGATGCGCTCGAACACCAGCGGCGCCGAGGGGCCGGCCGCGGTGGCAATGCTGAAGGCCGGAATGTCCTTGGTGGCGCGCTGGCGCTTCAGGCGGCTGAACACGCGCTGCTCCAGCGGATAGCTCGCGAGCACGGCGCGCACGCTGCGCACCAGGTTCTCGTCCATCTTGAGCGGCGAACGCGGCGGGCCCTGGGCAATGAGCACGTCGAGCTGGTCTTCGAGCGCCTGGCGCTGGTCCTCCGGAATGCCGCGGTCCAGGCTGCGCGCCCAGTCGAGCGTGATCCAGGCCTTGAGCGCCTCGGCATCGAAGTGCTCGGGCTGGTAGAGCATGAGGTAGCTCTTGAGCGCCTCGTAGGTGTACTCGAGGTTGTCCTTCTGCGCGGTGCGCAGCTGGTCCTCGATGCGCTTGGCGATCTGCGGCAGGAAGGCGTCGTTGAGCGCACGCTGGTGCGTGAGCATGGCGGCGGCGTCGAGCTTGTCGCCCTGGTAGAGGCCCAGCGTCATCGACAGCGGCTCGTCGCCCTGGCGGTTGTCGGGCGTCTTCCAGATGTTGCGCAGGCCCTGCAGCACCGGCGCCACCTCGACCAGGTTCTGCACCCGCGAAGGCAGGGCCGCCAAGTTCTGGCGCGCGGGGTCGACGCGCGCCTCGACCGACTTCAGGTAGTTGAGGTTCTGCAGCGTGCTGTAGCCCCAGCCCGCGAGCAGCGCGAGCGTGACCAGCGTCATGGCCGCCACGCCCGCCATGCGCAGCGCATGGCGCCGGCGCTCCAGCTTCACGTTGGCGCCGGCCAGCCGCTGCTCGGGGAACACCACCTCGCGCAGCAGCGCAGTGAGAAAGTAGCTGCGGCCGCTGGACTTCTGCGGCGCGAGCATCGCGCGCTCGATGCCGAAGCTGCGCGCGAGGCTGCCCATCACGCGGTCGATCGGGCTGCCTTCCTGCGTGCCGCTGGTGAAGTACACGCCGCGCACCCACGGCGGCTGCGCGAAGCGCGAGCCGGTGAACACCTGGTCGAGCAGGTCCGACAGCATCGAGCCGATGGAGCCGAACTGCGCCGGAAAGCCGAAGATCGCCGCGCGCCGCGTGCCGTCGGTCTCGCGCTGCATGCGTGCGATGAGCCCGTCGTTGACGCGGTTGTGCAGCAGCGCGAATTCGCGGTGGAAGGCCGTGGACAGGCCCTTCTCGTCGGCCTGCACGTTCTCGTCGGCCGCCAGCGTGAAGCCGAAGACCTGCGCGCGCTGCTCCTTGCCGAGATCGTCGAAGTAGTCGGTGAAGCCATAGAGCAGGTCGCTCTTGGTGACGAGCACATACACCGGCAGCCGCGTGGTGAGCTTCGCATCGAGCTCGAGCAGCCGCGCGCGAATGGACGCGGCCAGCTGCGTGCGCTGCTCGGGGCCCTGGCTCAGCAGGTCGGCCACGCTCACCGTGAGGAACACGCCGTTGAGCGGCCGGCGCGGGCGCGCCTTCTTGAGCAGGCCGAGGAAGCCCTCCCACGCGCTCTTGTCTTCCGACTGGTGGCTGTCCTGCGTGGTGTAGCGGCCGGCGGTGTCGATGAGCACGGCCTCGTCGGTGAACCACCAGTCGCAGTTGCGCGTGCCACCCACGCCGCGGATCGCGCCGGGGCCGAACTTCTCGGCCAGCGGGAACGAGAGGCCCGAGTTGACCAGCGCCGTGGTCTTGCCCGCGCCCGGCGCGCCGATGAACACGTACCACGGCAGGTCGTACAGGTAGCTGCCGCCGGAAATGGAGAGCCAGTCGCGCCAGCCGGGCTTCTTGCCCGCGGCATGCAGGCGCATCTGCTTGAGCGTGGCCACGGCTTCGCTGAAGCGCGTGTCCAGGATCTTCTGTTCGCCGTTGACCGGCGCATCGG
This sequence comes from Variovorax sp. V116, assembly GCF_041154435.1. Classification (NCBI taxonomy): domain Bacteria; kingdom Pseudomonadati; phylum Pseudomonadota; class Betaproteobacteria; order Burkholderiales; family Comamonadaceae; genus Variovorax; species Variovorax sp. V116. The sequence continues at coordinate 697,804 of NZ_AP028661.1, read as the reverse complement.
TCTTGGCGGCGGGCGCCTTCATGAGGCCGTCGGTCAGGTGCTGGCTCGCACGCCGTGCGCGCCAGCGGCGGTAGATCGCGCGCAGCACCACGACGAGCACGATGGCGCCGATCAGCAGCGCGCGTGCGAGCTCGCTTTCGAGCGGCACCCACGCACCGATCTTCACCAGCGGGCCGATCCACCAGATCAGGAGCGCGACGATGACCAGCGCCAGCAGCGTCAGCAGCAGCGGGCTGAACAGGAAGCCGAAGATTTTCTTGATCATTTCGTCACTCCCGCCGCGGCAGCCACGCGGTCCGGCTCGGACAAGAGCACGATGTCCACCCGCCGGTTGCGCGCGCGGTTGGCCGGCGTGTCGTTGGCGGCCACCGGCTCGGCGTCGGACTTGCCGTCGGAGCGCATGCGCGCCGGCTCGACCAGCGTGGTGAGTGCGCCTTTCACCGCATCGGCGCGCGCGGCCGACAGGTGCCAGTTGGAGGGATAGCGCAGCGAGCGGATCGGCTGGTTGTCGGAGTGGCCGGTGATCAGCACCTCGCCCTTCACCTCGGCCAGCGCCTGGCCGATGCGGCGCAGCACCGGCAGCGAGGCGGCCATCGGCTCGGCGCTGCCGGAGCCGAAGAAGGAATCGCCGCGCAGCCGCACCACGCTGCGGTCGGCCTCGTCGGTCACGGTGACCAGGCCCTGCTTGATCTCGGGCTCGAGAAAGCGCGCGAGCCGCGGCGACTTGGCCGGCGCGGCGGGCGGCGCGATCTGGAGGTTGGGCACGCGCAGGCCCGACACCGCGGCATAGGTGGTGTCGGAGCGGTAGTTGAGCGTGAGCCTGAGGCCGAACCAGGCCAGCGCGAGCAGCAGCGCGAAGCCGGCCGCGAACACCCACAGCGGCAGCGATTCGCGCAGCCGCACCGTGCCCGCGCCCTGCCCGCGCCAATGCGGCGAAAGCTCGGCTTCGAGCGGCGGGCGGTCCTTGGCGATCAGGTCGGCCAGGCGCTGGCGCACCGAATCGAGCTGCGCGCGGCCGTTGTCGACCACGCGGTAGCGGCCTTCGAAGCCGAGCGCGAGCACGCTGTAGATCAGCTCCAGCAGCTGGCGGTGCGTGGGCACGTCCTGCGCGAGCTTGGCGAGCAGCTGGAACACCTTCTCGCCGCCCCAGGTCTCGTTGTGGAACTGCACCAGCAGGCTCTGCTTGTTCCAGCCGGCCTGCACGCCCCAGGGCGTGTTGGCCACGGCTTCATCCAGCGCGGTGCACAGCACGTAGCGTGCGGCCAATACCGATTCGTTGCTGGCGCCGGCGCGGCGCGCGGCGGCGTCGAACTGGTTCACCGCGTCGGCGGTGGAGGCGCGCAGGGCCGGCACATTGGGCGGCTGCACCAGGTTGCGCAGCTTGCCGATCAGCACCAGCAGCTTGCCCGCGGCCGAGACCAGCGGATTGAGCAGGCCGATCTCGCCGACCTCGACGGCCGGCGTCGGATCAGCGCCGCCGAAGAACGGTGCGGGAGCCGGCGCGGGCGGCGTGCCGGCCGGCGTGCGCGGCTTGGGCTTGATGACCGTGCGCTCCGACTCGAAGGCGGCGAAGGGATCGGGTGTTGTCATGATGGTGTTCCGTTTCCGTCAGCCCGATGCGGCTAGGAACGAATGGCCCAGAAAGCCAGATCCAACCCTGGGAAGTCGCCCGCGATGTGCATCGCGATGCCGCCCGATTGCTCCAGCTGGCGCCACAGGTCGCTGTTGCGCGTTTCGAGCTCGAAGTAGTTGGCGCCGGTGTGGAAGGGAATCTGCCGCGGTGCCACCGGCATCGGCGTGAGTGTGACGCCCGGCAGCGCCAGGTTGACGAGGTCGCGGATGCGCTCGACCGGGCCGATCTTGACCTGCGTGGGAAAGCGCGCGCGCAGCGCCTCGCTCGGCATGTTGGCATTCACCGCGAGCACGAAGGTCGCCTTGCGCTGCAGCTCCACGTCGGTCACCACCGCCACGCGCACGCCGTGCTTGCGGTCGTGCAGGTCGATGCGGATGGCCGACTGCTCCAGCACCATCGAGAGGCTGCGCCGCAGGTCGTCCATCAGCGGGCGGAAGCTCAGCGCCAGGTCGTCGTGGACGTAGGGGCCGAAGCGCGTGACGCGGCGCGAATCGCGAAAGCTCGCCAGGTCGCCGGCCAGCCCGAGCGCATGCTCGAAGAAGTGCCGCGGATGCAGCATGGCGCTTTGGGCCAGGTGCGCGAAGACCGCCTCGTTGCGGTTGACGGCCTGCAGCAGCATGAAGTCGGCGATCTCGGCCACGCCGCCGGTGCCGCCCTGCGTCATGCGGCCGGCCAGCGCCTCGCCGCGCTGGCGCAAGAGGCCCAGCAGCTCGTCGAGCCAGGAACGGATCACGGCATGGCCCGCCACGTCCAAGAGCGGCGGCAGCATCGCGCGGTCGAGCTGCACCTGGTTGTCGACGCGGCGCTCCAGCACGCGCGCCACGCCCAGCGTGGTCCAGGCGTCGGTGGCTTCGCTGGCGCGCATCAGGCGCGTGTGGAGCTGGCCCAGCTGCAGCACGGCGGTGCGCTCGCCCGCGGTGTTGGAGTCGGGCACCTCGGACTCGAGCACGCGGTGGCGCACCAGCTCTTCATAGTCTTCGGCATCGGCCTCGCGGGCGCCGGCGCGGCGCAGCGGCAGCGCCAGCACCACGGCCTCGTCGCGCATGGCGGGCGGAATGTCGATGGGCTCGGGCAGCGGATCGACCGCCGGCATGTCGAACACCGTGCCGTCGCCGAACAGGCCCACCGCCCGCACCAGCGCGAGCTTGCCCAGCGTGAGCGCGGCCTGGTCGATCTCGATCTCCGCGAATCCCCAGGCATAGGGCGTGGTGGAACGCAGCAGCACATGCCTCGCATGGTCGGCATGACGCTCGCTTTGCTGCAGGTGCTGGGGCTGCAGCAGCATCCCCTCGCTCCAGACCACTTTTGTTCGCCAACTCATCCGCACTCCGTCAACGGCAAGGGCTGCCTGAAAGAAACACGAAGTTTCCGGCGCGCGCCGCGGCGGGCAAATCCGCCTAACGGCCTAGATGCGGGGTTTTGGAGCTACGGCGAAGGGAGTAGATGCCTGGATGGCGGTGGCGCAAATGTCCCGCCAGATGTCCACCGGCAAACGGAACGGGCAGCCCTGGGCGGGCGCTACAGGCCGTAGATTGCGACGATGGCCCAGAAGGTCAGCCAAAGGGCTCCTGCGCCCAGCGCAAGCATCGCGGCGACGAACGCCACGAAGTACCCGATGCGGCGCGAAAGTTCGGGCGCGGCCGGAACGCATCTCGCGTAGATCAAGGCGGCCCAAAGCAAAAGCGCAATCGCTCCGGCCGCCACGGCGCTCCCCGACATTGCCAGGATCCGATGCTGCTCCAGGAAGCGCAGGCCGACGCTGAGCAAAGGCATCGCCAAGGTCCAGGCCAGCATGTTCAGCGGCAGCCACCACCACCGCGTTTTCATCGGATCGCCTCGTTGGCGACGAGCTGGCGTGGATGTAGAGCAATGCGCAAGATGATGCTGCGCACGCGCAGCCGAATTCATGTTCGACGGCATTTGTTCTCTCCCTTGACTGACGCGTTGCCCTGGTGGGCCCGATCCATGATATCGATGCCAGCTGCAGATGCTCAGCGCGCGCCAGAACTGGCGGCGGCGCTCAGGGCCTCGACCTGTTCCCGGTAGTTCTTCTCGATGCGCTGCAGGCGCTTCTCGCGCGCGGCGTCGTTGACCCAGGCAGCGGCCATGGCGCTTTGCTTGCCGAGCTGGTATTCGAGCATGGCCTCGGCCAGCAGCGCGCTGTCGTCGGCGGGGGCATAGCCGTAGGCCGCGCGCAGGGTCTTCAGCACCTCGCGCTCGGCTTCGGCGCCGGGGCCCTTGCCCTGGCCGTAGCCCACCAGGAAGGCCTGCAGCCGGGCCTGGAACTCGGGCGGATAGCTGCGCCGCACCACCATCTGCGCACCAGGCGGCGGCTCCGACTCCCACACGATGTGCAGCCGCGCGGCCTCCACCGGGAACTGTTCCCTGAAGCGCTCGAAGTCGGTGGTGTTGTTGGTGGCCACGTCGGCATCGCCGTTGGCCACGGCCAGCGCGGTGGCCTGGTGGGTGCCGACGATCTCGCCGCGAAAGCGCGTTTCCATCGCGATCCCGCGCGGCAGGAACAACTGGCTCTGCGGAATGAGGAAGCCGGTCACGGAGCGGCTGTCGCCGCGCGCCAGCCGCCAGCGCTCGGGCTCGGCGAGCACGGCCTCCAGCGTGCTGGGCATGCCGGCCTTGCGCGTCAGCAGCACGGCGCGGTGGGTCGGCATGCCGGGCCGGCGCGCGATCTGCGCCACCACCTTCATGCGCCGCTGCATCACGGCGTCGAGCGCCATCTTGGCCGAGAGAAAGGCCATGTCGATCTCGTCGCGCTGGATGGCGCGGTCGAGCTCCTCGTACGACGCCACCGAGTAGGCGCTCACGGGCACGCCCATGGCCTGGCTCAGGCCGGCCAGCAGCGGCGTCCACAGGGCGCGCGATTCGACCGCGCCGCCCAGCGGCAGCACGCCGAAGCGGATCGACTTGACCGGCGCAGCAGCCGCCTTGTCCGCCGTGGCGGCACCGCCCTGCGCCAGGCAGGCCGCGGCAACGGCCAAGAGCGCGAGCGCCGCGGCAACCGAACGCAGGAGACGCAGCATGGACATGGACATGGGCAGGGCCCGCCTCAGGGAGACAGGTCGCGCAGCACGGCGGTCTGTTCCGCGTACCCGCTCTCGATGCGCGAGAGCCGCGCCTGCCGCGCCGCATCGTTGACCCACTGCGCGCCCATGGCGTTCTGCCTGGCCAGCTGGTAGGCCAGCTTGGCGGCCGGCTGCAGCGAGCTGTTGTCCGCCGCCACGAAGCCGGCCAGGTCATGCAGCGACTTGAGCACCACGCGCTCCGCATCGCCCTTGGGGCCCTTCGCGCGGCCGTAGCCGACCAGGAAGGCCTGCACGCGGCTGCGCAGCTCGGGCGGATATTCGCGCCGCACCACGATCTGCGCGTGCGGAATGAGCTCCGACTCCCACAGCACCTGCAGCCGCTCGGCCTCGGCCGGAAAGCGCTGCCTGAAGCGCTCGAAGTCGGCGGTGTTGTTGGTGGCCACGTCGGCTTCGCTGTTGGCCACGGCCAGCGCGGTGGTCTGGTGGGTGCCGACGATCTCGCTCAGGAAGCGCGTCTCCATCGCGATGTGGTTGGGCAGGAACAGCTGCAGCTGCGGCACGATGAAGCCCGACACCGACTGCCGCTCGCCGCGTGCGAGGCGCCAGCGCTCCGGCTCCGCGAGCAGGCTCTTCATGCTGTTGAACGGCGGCGCCTTGCGCGCCAGCAGCAGCGCCCGGTAGCCGGGCAGCCCGTCGTGCCGCACCACCTGGGCCACCACCTTCATGCGCCGTTGCGTGACCGCGTCCAGCGCCATCTTGCCGGACAGGAAGGCCATGTCGACCTCGTCGCGCCGGATCGCCTGGTCGAGCGCTTCGTACGAGTTGACCGACAGCACGCTCACGGGCCTGGCGATGGCGCGGCTCAATTCGGCCAGCAGCGGGTCCCAGTCGCTGCGCGACTCGAAGGCGCCGCCCAGCGGCAGGATGCCGAAGCGAACCGGTGCATCGGGCTGCAGCGCAGGCTGCGCAAGGGCGATTTGTGGCAGGCCGGCAAGCAATGCGAGCATGGCGGCCGCTGCGCCGCGGCGCGCCACGCCCACCATGGCGGCGGCGCGCCCGAACCTCGGGCAGCGAGAGGCGCGAAGGGCGTCGGAAGCGCCGGAAGCCTTCCGGGCGCGGCATGGGGAGGCCTGCATTTTTGGAACACGAAGACATGGGGCCGCTGCGGACCAGCGGGTCTAACATGGGCAACGCGACGCAATTAGATACCAAATACAAGTTAATTTCGTGATGTTTTTCCCATCTTTCGCTCGCATGGCCGTCCCTCTAAGCTCGACATTCATGCGCCAAATCCCCCCATGAACTGGAACTTCCGCGTCCTCCGGGGGCTTGCGCGCCTCACCTTCGCGCAGCAGCTGATCCTGCTGGCGCTGGTTCCGGCCACCGCGGCCACGCTGGCGGCCATTGCCGTCCTGACGCGCCAGCACCTGGACAACCTGACCGCGCTGATGCGCGCCAACGCGCAGACGGTGGCCATGCAGGTGGCCACCGCGGCGCAGACGCCGCTGCTGCGCATGGACCGCCGCATGCTGCAGCGCACCGCCCAGTCGGGCACCTACCAGCCGCACGTGCAGCAGGTGCAGATCTGGTCGGAGGACGGCGAGATCGTCGCCAACTCCGAGACCGTCGACCGCGCGCGCGGCGATGGCCTGCAGGTGGTGGTGCCGATCGTCAGCGACGAGGGCCGCCAGAGCGGCAAGGTGATGGTGGAGATGAGCCTGGACGCGGTGCAGGACGCGCGCCGTTCGGTGTGGCTCAACGTGGTGCTGGTGCTGGCGATCAGCCTGGTGGGCGTGGGCCTGGCGGGCTGGTGGGCGGCGCGGCGCATCAGCGAGCCGATCCGCGCGCTCGGCAGGGCCGTGGACCGGCTCGGCGCGGGCGAGGCCGCGAGCGTGGCCATCGAAGGCACCTCCGAGATCCGGCACCTGCAGCACGGCTTCAACCAGGCGGCGCGCGCGCTGGCCGAGAGCCACCGCCTGCTGCAAAGCCGCATCAGCGAGGCCACCGCCGAACTCGCGCGCAAGAACCAGCAGCTCGAAGTGGCAAGCCAGGCCAAGACGCGCCTGCTGGCCGCGGCCAGCCACGACCTGCGCCAGCCGCTGCATGCGCTCACGCTCTTTTCCGACGGGCTGGCCAACGGCGAGACCGACCCGCTGCGCCTGCAGCGCATCGGCCACATCCGCGAATGCGTCGATTCGCTCGACCGGCTGTTCTCCGAGCTGCTCAATCTCTCGCAGCTCGATGCCGGCGTGCTGCAGCCGCAGTGGGCCGACTTTCCGCTGGACCGGCTGTTCGACGAGATCAGCCGCAACTTCCGCCCGGTGGCCGAGCAGCAGGGCCTGCGGCTGGTGGCGCGCAAGACCGAGCTGTGGGTGCGCTGCGACTACGTGATGCTCTCGCGCATCCTCAACAACCTGGTGTCCAACTCGCTGCGCCACACGCTCGAAGGCGGCGTGCTGATCGGCGCGCGGCGGCGCGGCAAGGGGGTTCGCATCGACGTGGTCGACACCGGCGTGGGCATCGCGCCGCAGCACCAGGCGCGCGTGTTCGAGGAGTTCTACCAGGTGGAGACCACGGGCCGCCAGGCACCGCGCGGCGCGCGCGGCATGGGCCTCGGGCTGGCCACGGTGCAGCGGCTGGCGGAGCTGCTCAACACGCGCGTCGACCTCACGTCCAGGCCGCACAAGGGCACCTGCGTGCGCGTGCTGGTGCGCTCGGCGCCGGCCGCGCTGCCGCCGCCGGCCGCCGCGCCCGCCGCCGGCGGCGCCGAAGAAGAAGCGAGCCTGGAAAACCTGCGCATCCTGGTGATCGACGACGAGCGCACCATCCTCGAAGGCCTGACGGTGGTGCTCACCCACTGGGGCGCCGAAGTGCTGGCCGCGCAGACGCGCGCCGAAGCGCTGGCGCTGGCCGACACCTGGGCGCAGCCGCCCGACGTGGTGGTGAGCGACCTGCTGCTGCAGGGCGGTGACAACGGCCTGGACGTGATCGCCGCGCTGGAGCGCCATCCGCGCGGCATCGGCCCGGGCACGGCGCGGCTGCTGGTCACGGGCGAGACCAAGCCCGACCGCTTGCGCGAAGTGGCGAGCGCCGGCATCGCGGTGCTCTACAAGCCGGTGTCGCCGCGCGTGCTGCGCCAGGCGATCCAGGCGCAGCGCGCGGCGGCGCTGTCCAACGCCGACGCCTGACCAGGGTAGTGCGTCGGACATAGGCCAAGCGGCTGCCGGCGCTGTGATCTTCCTCACAGCCGCGCGGGGCTGCGGGCGCCGACATAAGCCCTCTGCCTTATCGCGCGGAGCAGGCGGCTTCCGTACATTGGGTGCTGCACTTGCTGCAGCCGCAGCCCATGTTTGTCGCCGTGAACCCTCTCATCTCGCTCCTCCGGAAACGGCGACGCCAAGGCGCCTGCGCCGTGCTGGCCCTCGTGTGCATGGCGCAGCCCGCCGCCAGCGCCTGGGCAGCCGAGCTCACGGTGCTGGTGGGCGACGAGCTCCCGGCGCATGCCGAGTTCGTGCAGCATCTGCGCGCGAGCCAGGAGCCCGGCAGCCGCTTCGAGCTGGTGCGGCTCGCGCCGGGCGGCGCCGAAGCCGCGCAGCCGGTGGAAACGGCCCGCGCCGAATCCGACTCCGAGCGCGGCGCCAATGCCGGCGTGCGCACGCGCAGCCTGCGCACCGCGCCCGCGAACGCCGCGCTCACGCTGGCCGTCGGCGCGCCGGCCGCGCGCGCCGCGCTGGAGCGCCCGGGCCAGCAGCCGCTGGTGCTCGCGATGCTGAGCCGGCTCGACTACGAGAGCCTTCGCGCCAGCAGCGCGGCGCTCAAGCGCGGCGACCGACGCGTGGGCGTGCTGCTGCGCGACCCGGCCATGGCGGACCAGCTCGCGCTGATCGGCGCGGTGCTGCCGCAGAAGCACCGCATCGGCGTGGTCGCCACACCTGAATCCGAACCGCTGGTGCGCGAGCTGCAGCGCGCTGCGCAGAACGGCAATCCACCGTGGGACATCCAGGTGGAGTACGCACCCGACGACAGGTCGCTGGCCGGCGCGCTGCGCTCGGTGGTGCCGCGCAGCGATGCCCTCCTGGTGCTGCCCGACCTGATCGGCGACAACCAGGCCGCCACGCTGTCGGTGCTGCGCGCCGGTGCCGGTGCGGGCCTGCCGGTGTTCGGCGCCAGCGAAGGGCTGGTGCGTTCGGGCGGCCTGGCGGCGGCCGTCTCCACGCCGGCGCAGCTGGCCCAGCAGGCGCGCCTGCTCGGGCAGAAGCTTGCGAGCGGCGCCGGCGGCAGCGGCAATCCGCTGGTGGAATCGGCCGCGCCCGCGACCGTGCGGGTCAATGCCACGGTGGCGCGCGGACTCGGCCTGCGCCTGCCCGAGGAGCGGGAACTGACCGAGCGGCTCACGGTCGTGCGATGAGCGAGACGCTGCCCTCCGCGGGCGGGCGCGCCGATGCAGCGCCGCCGCCCTCTGCGCCCACGCCCACGCTGCTGGTGCGCGGCAACCTGCAGCGCGACCTGTTCCGGCTTGGCGTGGTGCCGTGCGCCGCGGTGGCGCTCGCGCTCACCGGCTGGTTCACCCACAGCCGGCTGCAGACGCTGGAGGCCGCCTTCGACGCCGAGGGCCAGGCGGTGGCGCGCCAGGTGGCGGCCATGTCCGACCTGAGCCTTTATGCCGGCGACCTGCCGGCGCTGCAGAACGTGGCCAATGCCGCGCTGCGCGGCGGCCAGGTGATGCGCGTGGAAATCAGCAACAGCGCCGGCGTCTACGTGACGGCCGGTCCCAAGGCCTCTTCGCTTGCGCAGCTGCGCATGTTCACCTCGCCGGTCACGCTGCGCGAGGCCTCGCGCGCCAGCGCCTTCGCGCCGGCTGGCTCCACCGCCGCCGGCGATGCGCCCATCGGCCTGGTGCAGACCTTCCGCGACACCACGGCCTATGCGCGCGAACGCAGCCGCTCGCTGATCGCGAGCATCGGCATCGCGCTGGTGGCGCTGCTCGCGGCCTGGGCCTCGGTGCGCCACATGGCGCGCACGGTGGCACGGCCGCTGCGGCGCATCTCGCGCACCGTGGCCGCGCTCGAGGGCGGCCATTTCGAGGCGCGCTGCGACGTGGCCGAGGGCGACAGCCGCGCGGCCACCGGCGGCGCCGGCAAGGGCCGCGCGCACGAGCTCACGGTGCTCGCCCACGACATCGACCGCCTGGCCGAGCGCCTGCAGCGCAACCGGCAGATCAGCGAGGAGCGCGTGCGCGAGGCCACCGCGGTGGCGCTGCAGCGCATGGCCGAGGCCGAGCAGGCCGCGCTCTCGCGCGCCCGCTTCCTGGCCGCGGCCAGCCACGACCTGCGCCAGCCGCTGCATGCCATGGGCCTGTTCATCGACGGCCTGCTGCCGGGCGCCAGCGCCGCGCAGCGCCCCGCCATGCTGCGGCTGCAGGAGAGCACCGAGTTCATGGGCGTGCTGCTGGACGACCTGCTGGAGATCTCGCGGCTCGATGCCCAGGTGCTGACGCCGGCGATCACCAAGGTGCCGCTCGCGGCGCTGTTCGACCAGCTCGATGCGCAGCATGCCGCCACCGCGGTGGAAACCCACGTGCGCCTGCGCTGGAGCGACCGCGGCCTGGCGGTGCGCAGCGATGCGGCGCTGCTGCAGCGCATCGTCGGCAACCTGGTGGCCAACGCGCTGCGCCATGCGCCGGCCGGCGGCACCGTGCTGGTGGCCGCGCGCCGCGCCCGCGGAAGGAACGGCGACAGCGTGCGCATCGAGGTGCGCGACAACGGCATCGGCATTGCGCCCATCCACCAGGGCCGCATCTTCGAGGAGTTCTACCAGGTGGCCAACACCGAGCGCGACCGCCGCCGCGGCTTCGGCCTGGGCCTGGCGATCTGCGCGCGCATCGCGGCGCTGCTGGGCACCCGCATCACGCTGCGCTCGGCGCTGCAGGCGGGCAGCACCTTTGCGCTCACGCTGCCCGCGGCCCATGCGGCCGACGCCACCGCACCCGAGCCCGCGCCGCTCGCGCTGACGCCGCTGGCCGGGCTGCACTGCATGGTGGTCGACGACGACCCCGCCATCCTCGACGGCAGCCGCGCGCTGCTGGAGCAATGGGGCTGCCAGGTCGAATGCGTGGCCACCGGCGCCGAAGCCATCGCGCGGCTGGGCACGGGCGACGTGCATTTCGACGCGGTGCTGTGCGACCTGCAGCTGGCCGGCGACGCCGACGGCATGGAGGTGATCGATGCCGCCCGGCGCCTGCAGCCCGATGCGCTCGCGGTGCTGGTCTCGGGCGCCACCGGCCCCGAGGTGCTGCAGCGGCTGCGCCACGGCGGCGTGATGCTGCTGACCAAGCCGGTCGCGCCGGCCAAGCTGCGCGCACTGCTCACCACGCGGCGCCATGCGCACGCGGCCTGAACTGCACGCCCCCCTTCCACCAGCATTCACCAGGCATTCACCACGCACCGACCCCGCCATGCTCGACACCGCCGCCCTCAAGGGCATCCGCCCCTTCGTCGCCACGCCCAGCTACAGCGGCGCCATGACCAGCCTCTATGTGCGCAGCCTGCTGGGCCTGGTCAATGCGGCGTGGACGCACGGCTTCGCCATGCAGACGCGCTTCCTCGACGGCGACAGCCTGCTCACGCGCGCGCGCAACCGGCTGGTGGCCGAGTTCATGGCCGATGCGCAATGGACGCACCTGTTCTGGATCGACGCCGACGTCGGCTTCGCGCCCGATGCGGCGCTGCGCCTGCTGCTGTCCGGCCGCGACGTGGTGGCCGGCGTCTACCCGCACAAGAACGACGGCTGGCCGGCCCAGGGCCTGGCCCGGCCGCTGCCCGCAGGCGCCACGCAGGCCGACTTCGACGCGCTGCATGCGCGCTATCCGCTGAACCTGCGCCACACGCCGACCGAGGCCGATGCGGACGGCTTCGTCGAGGTGCTGGACGCGCCGACCGGCTTCATGCTGATCGCCCGCGGCGTGTTCGAACGCATGGCCGCGGCCATGCCCGAGCTGCGCTACACGCCCGAGGCCGGCGACCACGCCAATGCGCACCTGCCGCACTGGCGCTTCTTCGACACCCAGTTCGAGCCCGCCACCGGCCGCTACCTGAGCGAGGACTTCGCCTTCTGCCGGCGCTGGCAGCAGCTGGGCGGCCAGGTGTTCGTCGACCTGCAGTCGCGCCTGTCGCACCAGGGCCTGAAGACCTGGCACGGCGACCTGCCGCGCGCGCTGGGCGCACTGGACGCAACGGGCGGCCACGGCCTCCCGCGGTGAGCCGGCGCGCCGGGTCCGTCACGCCCGCCGGGCCGGCGGATCGAAGCTCCACTGCACCCGCAGCAGGCCCCAGAGCTCTTCCGGCGTGAGGCCAACGCCGGCCGAACGCAGCAGCTCGTCGTGCAGCCCCTCGGGCGGCGGCAGGCCGGCCTGCAGATAGGTGGCGCGCCAGCGCGATTCGTACAGCACGGTGCACTGCCGGGTCCAGCGCACCCGCAGCCCGTGGTGCTGCATGAGCCAGCACATCGCCCGGTCGCACACCGGCGTCAGCGAACGCGGCAACTGCGACCACGCGCCCCAGAGAAACCCGGCCGAGCGGGCCAGGCTGATGCAGTTGGTGTCCACGAAATCCGAGCCCGGCGCCTCGTCCGGCGGAACGATGCGCAGGTGCTCGTGGCCCGGCAGGAACATGTACCGCGAAGAGAACACCGCATCGACCGGCCGGCCCGCTCCTGCGCCTCGGCATAGGCCTGCACCACCGAGGCGACGTGGCCGGGCAGGAACAGGTTGTCCGCGTCCAGGAAGCACGCCACGTCGGCGCCGTCGGCCAGCGCGCACAGCGCGCCGATGCCGCGTGGCGTGCAGCCGAAGTTGGCGTTGACCTGCGGCAGCACGATGTGCCGCACCTGCGGCCATTCGGCCAGCAGCCCGGCCTGCGGGAGGCCGTCCGCCACCATGTAGTGCACCACCTGCGGATGGCTCTGCGCGCGCACGCTCTGCATGCAGCGGCGCAGCACGGCGGCCGGCTCGCGGTGGTAGGGGGTGACCACGGCCACCCTGAGCGCCGCGCCGTTCACCTCAGCCTCCGCGGTCCACGTGCAGGGGAATGGTGCGCGCCACGCCGACCGCGGGCCGCGCCGCGGGAAAGAGCGCGGCCGGTCGGCGCGAGGCGCAGGTGCTGGTCTCCCGCCGCACGCTGTGGCTGATGCCGCAGAACTGGTTGCACCCGCGCATCGCCGTGCGGACGAACTCCGCCTCGCGCCAGAACAGGCGCAAGTCGCCGGGCTTGTCCAGCCGCATGCCCGGAAAGCTGCCCGAGAAGCACAGGCGCGCCACGCCGTAGTGGTCCACCATGATGTTGCGCTCGTAGGTGTTGCAGATGTGTTCCGTCGTGCGCGTGTGCGAGCCCCAGCCGCGCGCCGCGTCCGGGCAGGCGCGCAGCGTGGAGAAGTACATGTGCACCTGGTGCAGCCAGAGCGGGTTCAGCCCCAGGCCGAAGCGCTGGTCGCAGCGGCGGATCACCTCGACCAGCCGGTCCGGGTCCACGTTGCGGTGGGCGGCGAAGAAGGGGTCGACCAGCCCCATCTGGCCGAAGCTGGGCTGCAGGAAGTTCAGCTTCAGCTTGTCGGCGCCCAGCTCGTCCAGCACGAAGGCGTAGAAGTCCTCCAGCTCGAGGTAGTTCTCGTCGAAGACGAGGCCCATCACGTTGATCCGGGTGTCGCCGCCCGGCGGGCGCGCCGCCACCAGCAGGCGCAGCGCGGCGACCGCCTTGCCGAAGGCGCCCTTCACGCCGCGCGTGCGGTCGTGCAGGGCCGGCCGATGGCTGTTGAGCGACACCGAGATGCCGTGCGGGCCCTCGCGGATCATGCGCTCGGCCGTGGCCTCGTCGCGCACGCGGGTGCCGTTGATGACCGACAGGCAGGCCAGGCCCAGTTCGCGGCAGGTGCGCGAGATGTGGAAGTAGTCCTCCAGGTCGAGCATGCTCTCGCCGCCGCAGATCACCACGCTGCCCTGGGGGTTCATCGCGGCGAACTCCGCCAGCACCTCGTGCCGGCGCCCCGGGCCGAGGTAGCGCGCACGGTCGGCGTCGTCGAGCTTCCAGAAGTCGCAGTGCTCGCAGCGCAGGTTGCAGCGCTTGTTCGTCTGGATGAACAGGAACAGGGGCGGCGGCAGTTCCACGGCCGGGTTCGCTTTCAGAAATCGGCGCAGCCGTTCTTACGGTCGGTGGCCACGCAGCTGGTGAGGTTGGGCCGCGAACGCACGCGCGACCATTCGCGCGCCAGCAGGTCGCCGTCCTGCTGCGCACGGTCGCCCTCCAGCGGCCCGGTGGCAAAGCAGATCGGCGGCGCGCCGAGGTTGCGGTCGAAGGTGTAGGTGTTGGTGTTGGGCAGCTCGCGCACCAGGTCCGAGCCCGGGAAGTCGGGCCGGCGCAGGCTGGCCGTCACGGTCAGCGTGCCGGGCACCACGTCCACCGCATAGCCGGCCGCGGAGGTGAAGCTGCCGTTGATGCCATAGCGCCCCGCGGGGCTGAAGATGCCGGCCGCGCTCGTGGGCGTGCCCAGGAAGCCGGCCGTGCCGTCGCCCAGGATCAGCCCGCCGATGGTGAAGCCGAAGGGCGGGTTGGCCGTGCCGAAGGGCCGGCTGGCGTCGCCGATGACCACCGTGGCCCGCGGCTGCTGGGCGTAGATGAAGTGGTTGTCGCCCGGCGTGATGCTCACGGTGCACAGCCCCAGGTAGGCGCAGTGGAACAGGTTGGGCGTGGCGCCCGAGCCGGCGAGGCCGCCGCGCGACTCGCCCACCCAGGTGTCGGCCCAGATGCGCCAGGGCGCGCCGCCGATGCTGCCGCCGCCCGCATTCTGGAAGCGCGCCGCGGCCACCAGGTCGGTGCCCGAGGTGCTGGTGACGGCGGTGTCCAGCGTGAGGTCGCCCGAGAGCGTGCGCACGAACACCGTGTCGGCCGCCATCGAGGTGGCCGACACCAGCTGCGGCTGGTTGCTGCCGGCGTCGAAGCCGGTGACCGACAGCGCGCCGATGCGCACGCCGTCCACGTCCTGGTAGCGGAAGGCGCCGGCGGCGCCGCCGCCCAGCGTGTTCTCGCTCACGTTGTTGGCCGCCTGGTCGAGCAGCACGCTGCCGCGGCTGGAGCGCGCCAGCAGGTGCTGGGCGGTGATCGGTGCTTTCACCGTCTGCGTGATGTCGCCGGCCGAGAGCAGGCCCAGGCGGTCCGCCGTGACGGCGCCGTTCAGCACGATGCCGCCGGCGCCTGCGCCCACGCCTTCGTTCTGCAGCGTGAGCGCGCCGGCGCTCGTCAGCGGTCCGGCCACGGTGATGGTGCCTGCGTGCGTGTTGCTGCCCACCACCACGCTGGGCGCATTCAAGCGCGACATCAGCGCATCCGACAGCGTGAAGCCGCCCCCCGCCGCACCGCCCACGGTGATGCCGGCGGCCGTGGCGTCGAAGGCATTGAGCGCCGCGTCCATGCCGCCCGGCCGCAGGTTGATGGTGCCCGCGGCGCTCACCGGCACATCGATGGCCAGGGCCGGCGCGCTGCCGTCGTTGCTGGCGCGCAGCACCAGGTTGCCGCTGCTTTGCACCTGCGGCGCCGCGCCGGGAGCGCCGGTGGACAAGAGGCCGGTCTGGATCGACACGCCGGGCGTGCCCTGCAGCGAGCTGCCGGTCAGCTCGATGCTGCCGCCGCCGGTGGTGGCCAGGCGCGCGCCGTTTTCCAGCCGCACGCCGCTGTCGGTGCCGTCGACCACCGCGCTGGCAAACAGGCCCTGCAGCGCGATGTTGCCGCTGCCGGTCGTGATGCTGCTGCCGCCGGTGACCAGCACGCCGTGCGTCGCATTGAATGCGCTCGAGCCGCGGTTGAAGTCCTGCACGCCCCGCACCAGCACGTTGCCGCTGGTGGTCGAGATGGCAGTGGGAACCGGAACGCCCACGGCCCGCAGGAACAGCGAATCCAGCTGCACCGCGCTGCCGCTCTGGCCGGTGCCGCCGGTCCCGGTGATGGCCACGTCGCCGGTGGCGCTGTCGATGCGCGCGCCGTTGATGCTCACGCCGCCCCCGGCGATGCTCACGTCGCCGCCGGCGCCCGCATCGGACTGGCCGACGCGCGTGTCGATGCGGGTGCCCTGGAGCAGCACGAAGCCCGAGGGCGCGCCGGTCTGCCCGTTCAGGATCGACACTGCCCCGCCGTTGGTGATGATCTGGTTGTTGAAGCGGCTGGTCACCGAATCGTAGATGCCGCCCACGCCATGCGCATGGATGGACACCGCGCCGCCGCCCGTGTCGATGGTGCCGTCCACGTCGATGTTGATGTCGCTGAACGCGGGGCTGGCGCCGACGAAGCCGGAGTCCAGCGTCACGCTGCCGCCGCGCGTTTGCACATTGCCGCTGAGCCCGACGAACTGGGTGCTGCTCGGCCCGTCCGTCACAAGGCTCAGGTTGCCGCCGCCGGTGTCGATGCTGGCGGAGTTGAAGACCACTTCGGCATAGCCCGTGCCCGTGGCGTGCGCCAGCACGCTGCCGCCGTTGGTGGAGATGACGGCCTGGTCGGCCCCCGTGTTGCCGAAGTAATGGACATAGCCGTCGAGCGCCCCGGCCGAGCCGGCATTGAAGATCACGTCCATCGGCCCCGTGGTCGAACGGATGATCGGCGCCAGGTACGAGCTGGAAAACACGCGGTCGCCTATCGAGTGCGCCGCGTTCAGCTCGAACACCAGCGGCGCGCTGCCCACCGTGCGCTCGATCACCATGCCGCTGCCAAAGCGGATGTCGCCCGCATCGGTGCCGCCGCTGCCGGTGGTGATGCTCACGCTGGTGCCGGTGTTCAGCGCGCCGTTGATGTCGCCGTCCTGGATGGTCGAGGTGGCCACCGGATCGAAGGGGTTGGTGGGCAGGCTGCCGCCGCCGGCCACGCCGTGGACGATGGTGACGTCATACGGGTCGACGATCCACCGCCCCGCCAGGCCGGCCGGCGCCGAGGCGTCGATGCGGATGCCGCTCACGTCGAACGAGCCGCCCGAGGTCTCGATCGTGCCGCCATTGCCGCCGGCGCTGCCGCCCCGCGCCTGCAGGTCGCCGAAGGCGCGCACCGAGCGCTCGCCCACGATGGTGATGCTGCCGCCGTTGCCGCTGCCCAGCGCGTTGGCCAGCAGCGTGAGGTTCGGGCCGACCGAGACCACGCCCGTGTTCTCGTTGCCGGCGCCGGCCGCGGTGCTGCCGCGGATCTCGATGCTGCCGCCGCCGCCCGCGCCGCTGGCGTCCGCCAGGCCGCTGCTGTCCGCCGTCGATTGCGCGAGGATGTTGCGCCCCGTCACGCCGATGCTGCCGCCCATGCCGGTGGCGCTGGCGGCATCGAGCAGCGTGCCCTCGAAGGCGCCGGCCACCAGGCTCACGTCGCCGGTGCCGGCCGCAATTCGGATGCTGCCGCCCGCGGCATGCAGCCCGTCGGCCTGCTGGGAGGACGAAAGCCGCACGCCAAACGGAGTGACCGTCGCGTCCAGCGGCGCGAAGCCCAGCGCCGCGCCCGTGCCGTCGTAGCCGAAGCCTGCGCTGCCGGCCGTGCCGGTGATCGCGATGCTGCGGCCCGCGCCGGCCTCGATGCGCGTGCCGTCGATCGCCACGCCATTCGAGGCGCCCACGGTGTAGCTGGTGATCAATTCGACGGCTTGCGTGCGCAGGCCGGCGGCCATGCCCGACAGGTCGCCGCCCTGGCCCGTGATGCGCACATCGCCGCCGGTGGTCAATTTGGAGCCGGTGATCTGCACGCCGGCGCCATCCGGCGGCTCGCCGACCGGGCCGCCGCTGGTCCAGTCGCGCACCGTGCCGGTCAGGGCGATATTGCCGCTTGCGGAAGACAGGGCGACCGAATAGTCGTCGCCGTTCAGCCGCA
Source organism: Variovorax sp. V116 (assembly GCF_041154435.1). Lineage (NCBI taxonomy): Bacteria > Pseudomonadati > Pseudomonadota > Betaproteobacteria > Burkholderiales > Comamonadaceae > Variovorax > Variovorax sp. V116. Next base: position 680,255 of record NZ_AP028661.1, on the reverse strand, counting down.
CGCCCGAGCCTCCCGCGGCGCCGCGGCCGGCCAGCGTGATGCCGCCGGCCTGCGTGCCGAGCGTGCTGTCGCCGTCGATGCGCACGCCGTCGGTGGCGCTCAGGAAGCCGCTGCCCACTTCGCCGGTGCCGCCTTCGCCGCGCAGCAAGATGCTCCCCGCGCCGAGCGTGCTCAAGGCGCTGCCGCCCAGCCAGACGCCGCTGCGGATTTCGCCGGCGCCGTCGGCACCCGGGCCCTTGACCTGCCCGCCGATCGCCCGCCCGTTGTCGCTGTCGCCCTGCCCGAAGAAGCGGATGTTCCCGCCGTTGGCATCGATGCGCGCGCGGTCCAGCCGGATGGCCGCCGCAATGCCGTTGGCCTGGCCGGCCTCGGCGGCGGCCAGGCCCTGCGCGTCGGCATTGAAATCGACGTTCAGCGCACCGCTGGTGGAAGCGATGGTTGCGCCGCCGCCCTCCACCGCCCAGCGCATGTCGATGTTGCCCACCGAATTCACGCGCAGCGTGGCCGCGCCGCCGCCGTCCTTGATCACCTGGGCGCCGGGCTGGAACACGACGGCGTCGTTGATCTGCGCCACCTTGCTGGACGAGCGCGTGGTCAGCGTCACGTCGGTGCCCTGGCTCAGGGCCTTGCCGATCACGCTGGCCGCGATGTTGCCGGAATCGGCATCGGCCACGATCGAGAGATTGCGGCCCCCCTCGGCCGTCCAGCTGCCGTTGGCGCCGCCTTCATTGCCGCCGGCGGCTATCTGCGTACCCGCCAGCACATTGAGGTTGCCGGCCGTGGTGCGGATGCTGCCGCCGGCCACGCCGGCCGCATTGCCGCGCGCATCCAGCGTGCCGCTCACCTCGAGGCCCGCGCCGCTGTCGATCTGGGCGCCGATGGCCTCCAGCACGATCTCGCCGCCGCGCTCGACCAGCGAACGCGCGCGCACCGTGCCGCTCTGGTTGACCACCTGCTGCACCAGCCCGGAGGCGCCCACCAGCACCACGCGCCCGCCATCGGCCGTGATGGTGCCGGTGTTCATCACCAGCGCCTTGGTGGTGGGATCGGTCGCCTGCACGCCGGCCACCGAGGTGTTCATGAGCCCGCCTTCGAGCGGCACCGTGAACTTGGTCAGCCCGTCGCCTTCGAAGTCCAGCGTCACCCGCGCGCCCGACACCAGGCCCGCCGAGCCGCGCGCCACGTTGATATTGCCTTCGTTGCGCACCAGCGCGCCGATCAGCCCGAGCGTGCCGCCTTCGCCCACGCTGATGACCGCGCCGGGCTGGACCGTCACGCGGGCGGTGCTGCTGGCATCGTTGATGCCGCCGCCGAACAGCAGCTGGCCGCCCTTGCCCACCACGCTGCCCTCCTTGGCGATCTGGCTGTCGCTGATGTCCAGCGTGGAGGCCACCAGCCCGCCGACGTTCACCTGGGCGCTGCCGCCGAAGAGAACGCCCGAGGGATTGACCACGAACACATGCCCGTTGGCCGACAGCGTGCCGTTGATGACCGACTGCTCGATCACGCCGCCGCTGCCCACCACGCGGTTGAGCATCACGCTCGCGGCGCCCATCTGCTGGTTGATGTTGAGCGTCTTGCCGCCGTCCAGCGAAAACGCGTTCCAGTTGACGATGGCGTTCATCGTGCTCTGGTTGAGCACCTGCCTGGTCGCCGAGCCGCCGGAAGCGATGCCCACATTGCCGAACACCACATTGCCGCTCTGCGGAAAGCCCGCCGGCAGGTTGAGCTGCGCCCAGGCCGGCACCATGCCCATGCAGGCCAGCGACAGCACGAGCGGCCGCACGCGCCAGTGCCGCGGCAGGGCGTTCGCGGAAAGATCATGGTTTCTCATGCTGCCCTCAGAAGGTCTTTTGCGCCTGCACGTACAGCCGCGGGTTGCGCCCGCCGCCGTCGGTGCGCGCGGGGTCGGTGCCGGCGCGCCAGGCCAGCGTGGCGTTGATGGTGAAGTTGCCGGGCCGCGTCCAGCTCAGGCCGATGCCCGCGCCGCGCAGGCTGCGCGAACGGGCACCGCTGTCGAAGATCGTCGGGTTCTTGGTCTGGCGCCCGTGCGCCGCGTCGTAGAACAGGAAGGGCGTGAACTCGGCATCGAGCGACCAGCGCCATTCCACGGTGCCGATCACGCCCTGGTCCACCAGCAGTTCGCCCGAGGGGTAGGCACGCACGGCACGCGCGCCGCCCAGCGAGAGTTTTTCCGAGGCATCGAGGTTCTTGCTGGCCCACTGGCCGCCCAGCGCCAGGTACAGCGAGTGCCGGGGCAGCACCGCCTGCAGGCGCGAGAGCTGGAAGGTGGCCTTGGTGAAGCCGCCCTCGGTGCGGTGCCCGCCCAGGCCCTGGTCGGTCTGCAGGCTGTCGGCGTCGCGGATCGAGAGCCGGCCGTGGTAGAGATTGCCGGTGCTCGCCCAATAGCCGCCGCCCAGCCAGTCGTCGCGGCGCTCCCAGGTCCAGCCCAGACCGAAGCCGCGCACCCGCTTGCGCGCCGAGAAGTCGACCGCCGTGTACTCGTCGGTGAGCTTCTTGCTGTCGGCCGACAGGCGCAGGAACAGGTTGTGCTGGCGCTGGCGGATCACCGGGTAGCTCAGCGAGACGTCGAACACGTCGGCCTTGCCCTGGGCGCCCAGTTCCGAGAACTCGCCGCCCAGCTCGTAGTTGACGCGCGCCAGCCCGAGGCCCGCGCGCAGGCCGCTGCTGCCGATGGGCGCCTCGTAGGCGACGCGGCCGAACTGCAGCGCATTGCCGTTGGAGACCATGGCGCGCACGTCCAGGTTGTCGCCGATGCCCAGCGGGCTCGCCCAGCGCATCGTGCCGCCGAGGCGGTAGCGGCCCGATTCCTTGGTGCCGTGGTTGTCGGCCTCGGCCGCGAAGGCCCAGCGCGGCGCCGGCGCCACTTCCACCGACAGGTCGGTGGTGCCCGGCTGCGTGCCTTCCTGCAGCGCGGACGAGACCTTGATGCCGGGCTGGTCCGACAGCAGCAGCATCGAGCGTTCGTAGGCCGGTGCGTTGACGGCCTCGCCGGGCTGCAACGGCGCAAGGAAGCCGCGCACGCGCGCCTCGCTGATGGCCGCATCGGGCGCAACGATCACCTCGACCTTGCCGAGCCGGCCTTCGATGACGCTGATCTCGACGATGCCGTCGCGCACGGTCTGCACGGGCACGACGGCCTGCGCGAGGAAGTAGCCGCGCTCCTTGTAGCGCGCGGTAATGGCCTGCGCCAGGCTTTCGAGATCGCCGAGCGTGACGTCTCGCCCGATGTACGGCGCGGTGATGCCCTGCAGTTCCTCGTTGCTCAGTGCCTTGACGCCGTTGAGCCGCAGGTCGTTGAGCTTGAATCTGGCCGCAGGTGGCTGCGGCGGCGCGGGCAGGCTCTGAGGCGCCACGGTGCCAGTGGCCTGCGCGACGGGGCGGTCGCAGCTGCCGCAGGGATCCTTTGTCGGCAGCAGCGCATTGGCATCGGCTTCCGCTGCATGGGTGCGCTGGGCGGCAACGAGAAGCGTTGCGCTCACCAGAGCGGCGACTGCGAGGGCGATCGGGGTGGAGCGTTGGATTGCGCGCATCTGCATCTCAGTGCTCCACCGCGTGTTGCTGTTGTTGGGGGCGCTGCTGTTCAGGGTGCTGTTGTTCAGGGCGCGTGCACAGGCCACCGGGTACTCCCCTCCGCGAATGTCCCCCGCCTTCGGCTCCTCCTTTATTTCGCTGCGGGGAGCACCCGATGCCCTGCGCACGATGAGCGCGGTCGTTGTGCTGACCGATCAACGACCGCTGCGCATGACGATCACGTCGATGGGGTGCCTTGCGCAGCGAAATCAAGGAGGAGGCCGCAGGCCGGGGGACATTCGCGGAGCAAGGTACCCCGTCGGCGTGATCGCGGCCCGAACAACAAACTTCAAACACAACACCACAAACAGACATGGCAATTCTTCTTTTCATGTCAGCTCCCCACCGTAAGACGCCAGTTGCCGATCAGGTTGAACGGCGCCCAGAAGAAGGGGTGGGACATCTTCGGATCCTTCAACACCGCCAGCTGCCCGGCCTGCATCGCCTTCTGGATGTCGCGGCCCTTCGCCAGCTCGCCGTAGAGCGTGCCCATGAGCACCGCGGTTGCGTCGTCCGACACCGGCCACAGCGATGCGATCAGGCTCGAGCTGCCGGCCGAGAGAAAGGAGCGCGTGAAGCCCAGCACCTCGTCGCCCTGCGCGATGCGCCCGAGCCCCGACTCGCAGGCCGACAGCGTCACCAGCGCCGTGCCGTCCATCGGCAGGCCGAGGATCTCGTGCGCCTCCAGGAAATTCTGCTTGCCGCCCTCGTTGGCCAGCAGGATGCGCGAGTACAGCGGATCCACCGCGTCGGCCTCCGCATGCGCCGCCACGTGCATCAGCGGCGAGCGCGCGGCCACGTCGCGGAACTGCGTCTTGGTGGCCGCGGCGCCCATGTACACGGCGTTGCGCGGGAACAGCTGCGCGAGCTGCTTCACCTCGACCTCGGCGCCCGGCAGGTCGTACTTGTCCTCGATGCGCGGGTTGCCGAAGGCCGTGAGCGACGCGCCCACGCGCGGCGAGCGCTGCGCGAGCTGCACCGCGATGCTGATCGATGGCGCCACCGCCACCGGATGCGTCTCGATCACGTAGCGCCCGTCGAGCCGCAGCGCCTGGAACGGCAGGTAGTGCAGCGGCCCGTGCGGCACCACGATCAGCCGCTGCCCCGGCGCCAGGCCCAGCGGGCCGAGCAGCGCGGCGCCGAGCTTGTCGGCATTGGTGATGGCCGCGCGGCGGCCGCGCACGATGGAGTTGCGGAACACCTCGACCAGTTCGGTGAGTTCGTCGCGGCGCACCGGCACCGTCCTGGCCTCGATGCCGGCCGGGCCGACCACCCACACCAGCAGCCGGTCGGGCAGCGAATGGAACTGCACCACGCGCTCGTCGGGCGCGAGCATGCCCTGCAGCGCGGCCAGGTCCACGGTGGTCGCGGCGCGCTCGTTGATCTTCGCGCGGCCGCGCACCGCATCGAGCAGCGCGCGCGAACGGCTGCGCTCGCTCACCTCGAAGGCCTGGCGCGCATCGCCTGCGTCGCTGTAGATCGAGACGCCGCGCTCGAACACCGACTGCAGGTCCGAGAACAGGCCCATCTTGAATTCTTCGCTGCGGAACCTGGCACGCACCTGGTCGATGCCGCCCAGCGCGCGCGCCACGGCCTCGGCCGCGGCCTGCTTCTGGCCGAGCGCAAGTTCGCTGCGCGCCACGCCGTCCCAGGCCCAGAGGCGGTAGTACTCGGTGTCGGTGCCGACCTGCCGCGCGGTGAGCGCGCGGTAGAGGTCGCGCGCCTCGGCCGGCTTGTTCTCGGCCAGCAGCAGCCGCGCGCGGGTGCGGTCCAGCTGCGCCGTGAGCGGCGCGTCCCGGGGCGGCGCCATGCCCCCGAGCACTTCGCGCGCCCTGGCGGCGTCGCCCGATTCGATCAGCGCATTGACGAGCGAGGCCTGCACCAGCGGCGCATAGCGCGACGAGCTGTTGGCCAGCGCCTCGTCATAGCTGATGACGGCGCCCGCGTAGTCGCCGCGGCGGGTGCGCACGTCGCCGATCACCTTCTGCACCGGGCCGACCACCAGCTTGGGATCGCGCGCCGGATGCTTGAGCGCCTCGCGCGCGAATTCCTCGGCCTTCTCGAGCTGGCCCGAATAGCTGTAGACGATGGCCAGGTCGCGGTTGGCCATGGCCAGCAGGTTGGGATCGCTCGTGGCATTGGCCAGGTGCAGCGCCTTGCTGGCGGCGCGCACGCTCTGGCGGAATTCGCCGGCCTCGGCCAGCGCCACCGCCTGGCTGCAGTACTGGTAGCCGGACAGCTTGACCGCATCCTGCCCGTAGAGCACCGCGCCCTCGCTGGTCAATGCGAGCAAGGTGTCGGTGTCGGCAAGACGGGCCTGCTCCGCCCTGCCGGCCGCGACTTCGGCATTCGGCGCCTGCTGTGGCTGCTGCGCCGATGCCAGGGACCCATGGCCCAGCAGAAGAATGGCTGCCAGCCCCAGCGCACCCGCGGCCCCTGCACGACGTGCCGAGCGCTCCCGTTCCGTTCTTCTCGAAAACCACGTCATTGGACCCCCGCGCGCGGCCCGTGTGCCCGCGGTTGCGGGGGTCGACGCCGCGGAAGTGCGCGCCGTTCAGGCCTCGTGGGGAAAGTCTAGGAGCGGCCCCTTGCGGCGCCTATTCGCAAGAAGGCCTAGCGCGAACGGACTAGGGCCTGTTAACGCTACGGAAGGGGATCGCGTTGCTTCGCCAAGGGGCTGGATGCAAGGCGCCCGGGCGCAGCAAGGCTTTGGCCTTGCAAGCGCGGGCAACGCCGCAGACGGCCCCTTGGCGAAGTAACCCGAAGGGAAGCTCGCCACAGCCCGCCCCTCCGCGTTGCGCTCCTTGTGCGTGCGCATGCACGCACGGCGTCACGCGCCTTGATGGGCGGGCTGTGTCGAGCTTCGCGACCCCTTCCGTAGCGTTAACAGGCCCTAGGACCGCAGGCCCTGCATCAGGCGGGAATCGCATCGATGTTGGCGCGGTCCCAGTGGCGGTGCTTGGCAATCGCGGCGATGAAGGCCTGCGCGATCTGCGTCGCCTCGCTGGTGTCGCCGAGGTTGGTGACCGGCGTGGCCGCCACGATGATGCCGGCGGGCGCATCGCCCTGCTGCGCGTTGGCGCCGATGCCGAGCGTGGAGAGCAGCTGCACGCCGTCGCCCACGGTGCAGATGGCCTTGCAGTGCTTGTACGCCTCGAGCACGAAGTGCACCGCATCGCCCATGCCCGCCAGCGCCGCCACGCCCTGGGCGCCGCCGGGGATCAGCACGGCATCGAACACGACCGACGGCCCGTTGGCAAAGGTCATGTCGACGTCGATCTGCCGCTTCGATGCGCTGGCGATGGTGCCCAGGCGCGCGCCCACCACCTTGCACTTGCCGCCGGCCTGCTCGAGCGCATCGCGGATCGGCTTGAGCGAGGCGGAGTCGATGCCGTCGGCCGCGAGGATCGCGATCTTGCGCGTGCGGATCGAGCCGTCGCCGCTGTCGGCCATGCTGAGCGCGGGCGACTCCTCGATGGGCAGGGTCATGCGGTGCTCGCGGTAGCCCGCGCGGCCCGCGGCCGCCTTGGCGTCCGGCGCGCCGATGCCCAGCGGCTCGGCCACGCGGCGCGCGAGCTTCTCGTCGACGTGCGCGAGGTTGTCGACCATGCGCTGGCGGATGGCCGGCACGTCGACCTTCGAAAGCTCGAAGCGGAAGGCCGCAACGATGTGCTCCTTCTCGGCCGCGCTCTGGCTGTTGAAGAACAGCCGCGCCTGCGTGAAGTGGTCGTCGAAGCTCGGGCTGCGCCGGCGCACCTTGGGCGACTCGAGCTCGTCGGGATGCGGCTGGAAGCCGACGCTGCCGCCGTCCACCCTGAACTCCTTGCCGTCGCCCAGCGAGTTGGGCTCGTAGGCCACCTGCCCGCGCGCGATGGTCTGGCGGTGCATGCCGTCGCGCTGGAAGTTGTGGAACGGGCACACGCTCTTGTTGATGGGCAGCTCGTGGAAGTTGGCGCCGCCCAGGCGCGAGATCTGCGTGTCGGTGTAGGAGAACAGGCGCCCCTGCAGCAGCGGGTCGTTGCTGAAGTCGATGCCGGGCACCACGTGCCCCGGGTGGAACGCCACCTGCTCGGTCTCGGCAAAGAAGTTCTCGGGGTTGCGGTTGAGCACCAGCCGGCCGATGCGCTGCACCGGCACCATCTCCTCGGGGATCAGCTTGGTGGGGTCGAGCAGGTCGAAGCCGAGCGAATCGGCCTTGTCGGGCGGCACCAGCTGCACGCCGAGCTCCCACTCGGGAAAGTCGCCCTGCTCGATCGCTTCCCACAGGTCGCGGCGGTGGAAGTCGGGGTCCTTGCCCGCGACCTTCTGCGCCTCGTCCCATGCGAGGCCATGGATGCCGAGCTTGGGCTTCCAGTGGAACTTCACGAAATGGCTCTCGCCGCGCAGGTTGACGAAGCGGAAGGTGTGCACGCCGAAGCCTTCCATCATGCGCAGGCTGCGCGGAATGGCGCGGTCGCTCATCGCCCACATCAGCATGTGGGTGCTCTCGGGCATGAGCGAGACGAAATCCCAGAAGGTGTCGTGCGCGCTGGCGGCCTGCGGCATCTCGTGGTGCGGCTCGGGCTTCACGGCGTGGATCAGGTCGGGAAACTTCATCGCGTCCTGGATGAAGAACACCGGCATGTTGTTGCCCACGAGGTCGTAGTTGCCTTCGCGGGTGTAGAACTTGACGGCAAAGCCGCGCACGTCGCGCACCGTGTCGGCCGAGCCGCGCGAGCCGGCCACGGTCGAAAAGCGCACGAAAACGGGCGTCTTTGCGTCCGGGTCCTGCAGGAAGTCGGCGCAGGTGAACTGCGACATCGACTTGTAGACCTGGAAATAGCCATGCGCCGCCGAGCCGCGCGCATGCACCGCGCGCTCCGGGATGCGCTCGTGGTCGAAGTGCGTGATCTTCTCGCGCAGGATGAAATCTTCGAGCAGCGTGGGGCCGCGCACCCCGGCCTTGAGCGAATTGTGGTTGTCGGGGATCTGAAGACCCTGGTTGGTCGTCAGATTGGGCGCATGATCGGTTGCGAATCCATCGAGCTGCTGCTGCTTGGCGTTGCTGCCGTCCGTGGCCTTCGAGCGGCGTCCGGCGGCGGCCTTGTTCTGAGGCGTCATCGAGGGTCTTTCATGGGAGGGTCGGCTTCGTTGTCGAGAAAGAGGTCCAGCACGTTCACCAGCGCAATCAGGCAGATGAAGCCCGCCACGGCGGCCACCACCCAGAACAGGATTTCATCCCCCCAAGCACCGGTGAGTGAATCGAACAGCGACGACAGATCCATGATTCGCTCCAGCAGATCAGATTGAACAACTCGATGCTTGCGCTGCGGCCTCCATGAAGCCACGAAAGCGGGTTCGCGGGGGCAGTTGCGAGCGAATCCAAAGGTTATGTTTTTCTCACACTGTTACCCGTAGTGGCGCCTCGCCCGCGCTTGTGGGAGAGGCGGCGTCTACGCGGTAGGAGCGCACCGACAGCGGCTGGCTGCCGCCTACGCGGGCTGGCGTGTCGGCCCGCATCCGCGCCCGGTGCGCAGCCGTAGCATCGAACACGGTCGGCACGAAGCCTGCTTGGGCATTCGTGGACCGAAGCCATTCACACAGGGAAGAAAGAAAGAAACATGCAGATCAAGATCGGTTTCGACATCGAACTCGCCGTCACGGCGCCCACCGCACTGGTCTACATGCTGCATGTCCACCCTTCGCGCGCGGCGGACCTGCAGGACGGCGAGCACGTCACCCTCACGCCGCCGCTGCATACCGACTACTACATGGACGGCTTCGACAACCATTGCGCGCGCGTGCGCATTCCCGCGGGCGTGCCAAGCGTGCGGCTGCGCAACCATGCGGTGGTGTTCGACCCGGGCTGGGCCGATCCGGTGGACTTCGGCGCCGTCGAGCACGCGGCGGCGGACCTGCCGGTCGCCACGCTGCCCTTCCTGCTGCCGAGCCGCTACTGCGAGGTCGACAGCGAACTGCTCGCCTTCGCCTGGAGCAACTTTTCCAGCGTGGCGCCGGGCTGGCACCGCGTGCAGTCCATCTGCGACTTCGTGCACGAGCACCTGCGCTTCGACTACCAGAGCGCGCGCGCCACGCGCACGGCGCTCGAAGGATTCCGCGAGCGCACGGGCGTGTGCCGCGACTTCGCCCACCTGGCGATCACGCTGTGCCGCTGCATGAACATTCCCGCGCGCTATGCCACCGGCTACCTGGGCGACATCGGCATTCCGCCCGTGCCCTCCCCGATGGACTTCAGCGCCTGGTTCGAGGTGTACCTGGGCGAGCGCTGGTACACCTTCGATGCGCGCCACAACGTGCCGCGCATCGGCCGCATCGTGATTGCGCGCGGACGCGACGCGGCCGACGTGCCGATCACCATGGTGTTCGGCGCCAACTCGCTCAAGCGCTTCGAAGTGACGACCGAGGAAGTGCCGCAGTAGGCCCGCGGCCCCGCTCACGCAGTCACTCAAGCAGGAAGCCGAGCATCTGCATCGCGGCGCGAAGGCCGGTGCGGCTGCGCTCCATCGCGTCCCAGGGCGTGTTGCCGGTGGCCAGGCGCGGACCGATGTTCGCCACCGTCCAGTGGGCGGCGCTGTCCAGGTCGGGCAGCTCTTCCCAGGCGAGCGGCACCGACACGCCCATGCCCGGCCGCGCGCGCGCCGACCAGGCGCTCACGGTGGTGGCGCCGAAGCCGTTGCGAAGGTAGTCCGCGAAGATCCGGCCCACGCGGTTGCGCGGCCCGCTCTTGGCCACGAAGCGCTCGGGCACGGTGCGCGCCAGGTGCTCGACGATGGCCCGCGAGAAGCCGCGCACCTCGTCCCAGCCGAACTGGCGCCGCAGCGGCACCACCACGTGCAGCCCCTTGCCGCCGCTGGTCTTGAGGAACGACGGCAGGCCGAGCTCGTCGAGCAGCACGCGCACCAGCAGCGCCGCCTCCTGCATCTGCTGCCAGTCGATGCCTTCGCCGGGGTCGAGGTCGAAGGTCATGCGGTCGGGCTTGCCGAGGGCGCGCGAGGTGGCGTTCCAGGTGTGCAGCTCGACGGTGTTGAACTGCGCCGCGCCCACCAGCGCCTCTGCGGTGTCGATCTGCAGCAGCGGGTCGTGGCCCGGGTCGAGCGCGGGATCGAGCAGCTTGATGCCCGCGATGTCGCTGTGCTGCGCATGCTTCTGGAAGAACAGCTCGCCGCCCACGCCGTCGGGCGCGCGCACCAGCGCCACCGGGCGCCCTTCGAGGTGCGGCAGCATCAGCGGCGCCACGCGCGCGTAGTAGGCCGCGAGATCGCCCTTGGTGAGGCCGCTGGCGGCGTCGATCAGGCGCTCCGCGTGGGTGATGCGCGGCGCCTTCTGCGCCGTGGCCATGCGCGCGCTCATGCCGCGCGGCGCCGGGCGGTGGCGCTCTTGGCCGGAGTGCGCTTGCGCGCGGCGCCGCTGCTGCTGCTTTTTGCGGCGGCCTTGCCATGGGCCCGGGGCTTGGCCTTGGACCTCGGTTTGGTTGCCGCGGGCGCCTCTTCTTCTTCATCGCCGCTGTCTTCGCCGGCCGCGGCCGCCTTGCCGCCGCCACCGCCCTTGCGCAGGCTGCGCTGCAGCAGCTCGGTGAGGTCGATGATCTTCGCGCCGCGGCTCTCCAGCGCCTGGCCTTCCGCGGGCTCGATCTGCGTCACGGTCTCGGTCTGGCCCGCGGCCACCTTGCGGTCGACCAGCCGCAGGATCTCGTCCTTGAACTCGTCCTTGTAGTCGTCCGGGTCCCACTCGGCGCTCATGTCCTCGACCAGCTGCTCGGCCATCTTGATCTCGTGCTCGCGCAGCCCCGCCTTCTTCGCGTCTTCCGAGGGCAGCGGCAGTTCGGTCCAGGGCCGGATGTCGGCGCCCCAGCGCAGCAGGTTCAGCACCAGCCCCGGGCCCACCGGCACGAGCGCGGCCAGGTGCTGCTTGGTCTGGATCACCACGCGCGCCACGCCGATGCGCTGGGTGCGCTGCAGCGTCTCGCGCAGCAGCGCGTACACCTTGGTGCCGCGGTTGATGGGCGCCACGTAGTAGGGCCGCTCGAGGTAGACGAAGGGGATGCCGTTGGCGGGCACGAAGCTCTCGATCTCGATGGTCTGCGTGGTCTTGGGATAGGCGTCGGCAATCTCCTTGTCGCTCAGCACCACGTATTCGCCGTCTTCGTACTCGATGCCCTTGACGATGTTCTCGCGCGCGATCTCCTTGCCGGTCTTCTTGTTGATGCGCTTGTAGCCGACCGGGTCCATCGTGCGCTTGTCGAGCCAGTCGAAGTCGATGGCGTGGTCGGTGGTGGCCGAGTACAGCGCCACCGGGATGTGGACGAGGCCGAAGCTGATCGCGCCCTTCCACAGGACGCGCGGCGCGGGGGCTTTTTTCGAGACTGCCATGGACACACTCCTTCAGCCTCGAGACTCTGCGCCCCGGGCCGCTCGGCGATGTAGGAGCGCGGCGGCGCCTGCCGTAAGGCGCAGGCCGGCGTTTTCTCTCCCTCCCCTTCCGGGGGAGGGAGCAAATGCTTCAGGCCGATGGCGCGTGCGCCGCGGACCCGAGCACGCGCTCGCTCGGGCGCGCGAAGTAGAACCATTCGGTGCCGGGCAGCGCCAGCGCGTTGGGAAAGACGATGAAGCCGTCGTCCGGCGCGCTCACCAGCGTGCCGTCGTGGCGCATGCCGATGGGTTCGCCGCGCTGCACCGCATCGAAGGTGGCCCAGTCGCGCACGAAGCTGTCGTCCTCGTGCAAGCGGTCGGTCACGCTCGCCAGGCGCAGCAGCCGGGGCGGCGCGGGCGGCGCGCCCGCCAGGCCCTGGGGCAGCGCCGCCATGCCGAGCAGCGCGAGCGCGCGGCGGATGGCGCGCCACGCCACCTCGGGCGCCTTCGGGTCCCGGTGCTGGCCGCATTCGAGCGTGACGCCGTAGCCGCCGCAATTGCGGATGTATTCGTTGGTGCCGCGGCCGAAGTCGATCGCGTCCTCGCCCACCGCGATGCCGGCGGAGCGCTGCGCGAGCCCCGCGGCATAGATGTCGAGCCAGCCCTCCACCACGATGGGCGTGCCCAGGTGCAGCGCCAACAGTCCTTCCTCGCTGGCGCGTGCAAAGGGCTCGAGCGTGCCGGTGTTGTCGCGCGGGCCGATCATCGCGAAGGCCTCGCCCTCGCTCTGGAAGGAATGCAGGTCGAGCAGCACGTCGTGCCGCTCGATGATGGGGCACAGCACGTTGGTGACCCGGTCTTCGTAGTCCGCGGGCGCAGCGCTCGGCTTGAACAGGCGGTTGAGGTTGCGCTCGCCTTCGCGCTGCAGGCGCCGCCGCGCCAGCGGGTTGGCAACGGGCACCAGCGTGAGCTGCCCGCGCCGCAGCCGGAAGGTGCCGCCGTCGAGCTCGGCCAGCACGCGCTCGATGCCCGCCGTGCCGCAGGTCTCGTCGCCATGCACGCCGCCCAGCACGAGCAGCCGCGGGCCCGGCTCCAGCGCGGCGAAGGTATGGATGCGCAGGTTGTCGGTGGCGGCAGCAGCAGCGGCAAGAGGATCAGAGGACATCCGGGCGATTATTGCGGAGGCCTTCCCCTGCGCGCAAAGACGCTACTCGTTTCATAGCGGCGCGCCGTGCCTACAGGGCATGCCTGGGCTGTCCTACCGGCTGCGGGCGGCGCGCCATGCAGGCTCGGTCGTGGATGCACACAGACACCGCAGCAAAAAGGAACCGAGCGCCATGAGCAGCACCAAGCCCCGTACCAAGGACCCGGCCGACCCGAGCGACCCGCTGCGGGACGCCGGCGGCGGCGACACCAAGACCCGGCAGGGCGGCGATTCGGCGCCGCGCCTGCCGCACGAGCGCGACGAGTCTTCCGACAGCCAGCAAACGCCGAACGGAAAGCCGCCCGAGATCGGCCGCAAGGGCCACGAGGACATCGAGCGCGGCAGCGTGGATACCGACCGCGGGCCGGTGGCGGACCGCGTCTACAACGACAAGGTCAAGCGCTGAGCCGGGGTTTTATTTGCCGCCCACGCCTGCCAGCTGGTCGCGCATGGACGAAATCACCGCCGCGTAGTCCTTGGCATTGAAGATCGCGCTGCCGGCCACGAAGGTGTCGGCGCCGGCGGACGCCACGCGCGCGATGTTGTCCACCTTGATGCCGCCGTCCACCTCCAGCCGGATGTCGCGCCCGCTCTGCTCGATGCGCTTGCGCGCGAGCTCGATCTTGCGCAGCGCCGAATCGATGAAGCTCTGCCCGCCGAAGCCGGGGTTCACCGACATGATCAGGATCAGGTCGATGTCGTCGATCGCCCAGTCCAGCGCCTCCAGCCCCAGCCCCGGGTTGAACACCAGCCCCGCCTTGCAGCCCGCGCCCTTGATGGCCTGGATGCTGCGGTTCACGTGCGGCGAGGCATCGGGGTGGAAGCTGATGTAGTCGGCGCCCGCTTCCGCGAAGGAGGCGGCCAGCGCGTCGACCGGCTGGATCATCAGGTGCACGTCGATCGGCACCGGCTCGCCGTCGGCTGTCTTGGCATAAGGCTTGAGGGCCTTGCAGATCATCGGGCCGAAGGTCAGGTTGGGCACGTAATGGTTGTCCATCACGTCGAAATGGATCCAGTCGGCGCCGGCGGCGATGACCTTGGCCAGTTCGTCGCCCAGATGGGCGAAATCGGCCGAGAGAATGGAGGGGGCGATGCGGAACGGCGTGCTGCTCATGCCCCGATTGTCGCAGCCGGCGGAAAACCCGGAAAGCAGTGCAAGAGAAGGCTCCAGTTACCATCGCGCGCATGCCGCACAGCCCCATCCGCGTCCAGGTCGAACCGCGCTATCTCGCAGACCAGTCCTCGCCCAAGGACAAGATCTACACCTTTGCCTACACCGTCACCGTGACCAACGAGGGCGAGACCAGCGCCCAGCTCATCGCCCGCCACTGGCTCATCAACGACGCCTCGGGCCATGCGCAGGAGGTCAAGGGCCTGGGCGTGATCGGCCAGCAGCCACTGTTGGCGCCCGGCGAATCGTTCCGCTACACCAGCGGCTGCCGCCTGCAGGCGCCCAGCGGCACCATGCACGGCAGCTACTTCATGGTGACGGAAGACGGCGAACGCTTCGACGTGCCGATTCCGATGTTCGTGCTGGAGGCGGACATCGGCGGGGCGCCCGTTTCACGGGTACTTCATTAGCTCGCCCCCAGTCTTCGCGCACTTCGTGTCGCTACGCCAACCCCCTACCGGGGGCAACACCAGAGGCCCGGCAAAGCCGGTTCCTCGGTGTTTCTGGCATTTGGTTCTCCTTTTTAAGTTTTCTTATGGCTGCTGCATCGCTTGACCTGCAGGGGCTGCTGGCCCGGCTCGATCCGACGGCGGATGTGGCGCAGCGCCACATCTGGCTGATCGACGTCTTCGACTGGCTGCGCGGCGACCGTGCGTCGCCGCAGGCCGCGGTGGGGCGGGTGTCGCTACTGCTCGACGCGGTCGAGGCAAGGCCCGAGCTGCGCGGGCGGCTGCGGGCATGGTGGCGCGCCTTCACGCAGGCGGTCGACCTGACCACGCTGCTCGCGGACTACGGCTTTGCGCCGCGCACCGCCTTCGTGAGCGAGCTCACCGAACGGCTGCGCCGCAAGATCCTGCCCGGCACGCCCGAAACCACCGACGCCTCGGACCTGTTCCGCATGGTGCTGCCCGGCGCGTTCGATGCGGGCTGGATCGCATTGCTCGACGACGCACAGCTCGCGCGCATCGGCAATCTGCTGGCCGACGCCGCACTCGACGACGATGGCGCCCCGCGCTGGCGCCACACCGTGATGGACGCCGTCACCTATTGCAGCAGCCAGGTGGTGGCGGCCGGCTTCTCGCCCGAATTGCGGCTGCGCATGAGCGCGGCAAGCGAGAGCCGCGCCTTCCATGCGCTGATGTCCGACCTCGACGCGTTGCGCGAGCAGATGTTCCGGGCCCCCCGCAATGAAGACGCGCTGCAGGCCGCGTTCCTGGCCTTCCGCGACCGGCTCGACGCCTGCCGCGCCAGCGCCTCGTCGGTCTACACGCACCTGGAGGACAACGGCATCTCGGTCGGCCTGGTGTTCCGGCTGCGCCAGCTGCGCGAGCGGGTGCTGCGCATCCGCGAGCTGCTCGACTGCCTGATCTCGCCCGCACCCGCCCCCAGCGTGGCGCGGCTGGTGGGCCGGCTGGTGCTGGCCGGCGGCGAGCGCAACAGCATCCGCGCACTGATCGCGTCGAATTCCTCGATGCTCGCGGCCAAGGTGACGGAGCGCAGCGCCGAGACCGGCGAGCACTACATCACGCGCGACCGCGCCAGCTACCTGCAGATGGTGCGCAAGGCCGCGGGCGGCGGCGCGCTCACCGCGCTGACGGTGCTGCTCAAGTTCGGCATCTATTCGCTCGCGCTGTCGGCCTTCTGGAGCGGGCTCTGGTCGGGCCTGATGTATGCCGCGAGCTTTGTCGCGATCCAGCTGCTGCACCTGACGCTGGCCACCAAGCAGCCCGCGATGACGGCGCCGGCCATGGCGGCGCGGCTGCGCGACATCAAGACCGATGCCGCGGTGGCCGATTTCGTCGACGAAGTGGCCAACCTGGTGCGTTCGCAGGTGGCGGCCGTGCTGGGCAACGTGGGGCTGGTGGTGCCCGCGATGCTGGCGCTCGCCCTGCTGGTGCAGTTCGCGCTCGGCCGGCCGCTGCTGGACGCGGCGCATGCCGCGGCCACGCTGCAATCGCTCTCGCTGGCGGGGCCCACGGCGCTCTTCGCGGCCTTGACCGGCGTGCTGCTGTTCGCGGCCAGCATCGTCGCGGGCTGGACAGAAAACGCCTTTGTCCTGCATCGCCTGGACTCCGCCATGCGTTACAACCCTCGCATCGGCGCTTTTCTGGGTGCCGCCCGCGCCCGCCGCTGGGCCACCTTCATGCGCACGCACATATCGGGCTTTGCCTCCAACATCTCGCTCGGGCTCATGCTCGGACTGCTGCCCGCATTCGCGGGTTTCTTCGGGCTCGGGCTGGACGTGCGCCACGTGACACTGTCGGCCGGGCAGATCGCGGCGGCCGCGGCCTCCACGGGCATGGCGGTGCTCCAGCAGCCCGCGCTGTGGTGGGCGGTGGCGGCTATTCCCGTGATCGGCGCGCTCAATGTGAGCGTGAGTTTCTATTTCGCATTCCGGCTGGCGCTGCGCGCGCACAGCGTCAGCCTGGGTGACCGCGCACGCATCCGCAGCGCCATCTGGGCGCGCTGGCGCAGCCGGCCCATCAGCTTTTTTCTACCTGCATGAATCTGACGAATCTCATCAACGATCTGCTGGGCTTCTGGTCCGAGTGGCTGCGCCCTTCGGCCGGCCTGCCCACGGTGCTGTGGTCGCTGCTGCTGGCCGCGGCGGCGGCCTCCGGCCACCTGGTGCAGCGCTACCTGGGCCTGCCCAAGGTGGTGGGCTATTCGATGGTCGGCGCGGTGGCCGGCCTGGCCGGTTTCGAAGGCGCGATCTGGCCGCTGCGCGGCATCAGCCTGTTCCTGCTGGAGCTCGGCGCGGCCGTGGTGCTGTTCGAAGCCGGCGGCCGGCTGCCGCTGCGCTGGTTCCGCCACAACCCGATGGTGCTGGTGCAGAGCCTGCTCGAGGCCACGCTCACCTACTTCGGCGTGTTCTGGATGCTGCAGCTGCTGGGCCTGCCCGATCCGGTGGCCAACCCCATCGCGCTGATGGCCATCGTCGCCTCGCCGGCGGTGCTGAGCCGCGTGATCATCGACACCCGCGCCTCGGGCCCGGTGACCGAGCGCGCCATGACGCTGGCCACGCTCAACACCTTCTATGCGCTGGCGCTCGGCTATGCGCAGGCCGGCCTGATCGAACGGGCGCCGCAGACGCTGCTGCAGAAGCTCTATCCGGTGGCGGTGGTGCTCGGCCTGTCGTTCGTGGTCGGCGCCATCCTCGCGCTGGCGCTGCGCACGGCCCTGCGCTTCATGAGCCCGACGAGCGAGAACACCTCGATCCTGCTGCTCGCGCTCATTGCGGCCGCCAGCGCGCTCACGGCCCACGTCGGCGGCTCGGCGCCGCTGGCCGCGCTGATCGGCGGGGTGCTGCTCAAGACGCTGAACCCCAAGCCCTGGGCCTGGCAGCGGCAGCTCGGCACGGCCTCGTCGCTGCTCACCATGCTGATGTTCGTGCTGGTGTCCATCGTGGCGGCGCAGGCCGACTGGACGCTGCCCGTGGCCAGCGTGGTGCTGGCCGTGATCGGCATCCGCCTGTTCGCCAAGATCGCCGGCGTGGCCATTGCCAACCCCGGCAGCGGCGCCAGCTGGAACCAGGCCTTCTGGGTCGGCTGCGCGATGTCGCCGCTGTCGTCGATCGCGCTGCTCATCGCCTCGAACTTCACCACCGCGTCGCCGCTGCTCGGCACCATGATCACGCAGGTGGCCCTGCCCTCGATTCTCCTGATGGAAGTGATGGGCGCCGTGCTCGCCACCGTGGCCATCCACGCGGTGGGCGAAAGCTCGGTGCCCTGGACGCCCCAGGCCTTCAGCACCACGGAGGACACGCAGCGATGACCGCGGCCATGCCTTTGCCCGACAGCGACGACTTCCGCTCGCCCGCCCTGCCCGCGGACCCTGCGAGCCGCGTGGTCAAGCTCGAGCCCTTCAACCGCTCCGAAGCGCTGTCGCTCGGCGTGGAGCTCGAGCTGCAGCTCGTCAACACGCACGACTACGACCTAGCGCCCTATGCCGAGGACATGCTTCGGCTGATGTCGCAGACCCCGCTGCCCGGCAGCGTGGTGCCCGAGATGACCTCGAGCATGATCGAGATCTCCACCGACATCTGCCATTCGGCGCAGGACGTGATCACGCAGCTCTCGCCGATCCGCGAGGCGCTCATCAAGAACGCCGACAAGCTCAACATCGCGGTGGTGGGCGGCGGCACGCATGCCTTCCAGCAGTGGCACGAGCGGCGCATCTACGACAAGCCGCGCTTTCGCGAGTTGTCGGAGCTGTACGGCTACCTGAGCAAGCAGTTCACCATCTTCGGCCAGCACGTGCACATCGGCTGCCCCGATGCCGACTCGGCGCTCTTGATGCTGCACCGCATGTCGCGCTACATCCCGCACTTCATTGCGCTGTCGGCCTCGTCGCCGTTCGTGCAGGGGCAGGACACGCAGTTCGACTCGGCCCGGCTCAACTCGGTGTTCGCGTTTCCGCTCTCGGGCCGCGCGCCCTTCACGCTGAGCTGGAAGGAGTTCGAAGCGTATTTCGAGCGCATGACCCGCACCGGCGTCGTGCGCAGCATGAAGGACTTCTACTGGGACATCCGGCCCAAGCCCGAGTTCGGCACCATCGAGATCCGCGTGTTCGACACGCCGCTCACGGTCGAGCGCGCGGCCGCGCTCGCGGGCTACGTGCAGTCGCTGGCCGCATGGTTCCTGCAGGAGCAGC
The DNA here is from genome assembly GCF_041154435.1 of Variovorax sp. V116. NCBI lineage: Bacteria > Pseudomonadati > Pseudomonadota > Betaproteobacteria > Burkholderiales > Comamonadaceae > Variovorax > Variovorax sp. V116. The sequence goes on along the minus strand of NZ_AP028661.1, from coordinate 661,285 downwards.
CCTTCGAACCGACCGAGGACGACTACCTCGTCTACACCTACAACCGCTTCCAGGCCTGCCGCTTCGGGCTCGATGCGGTGTACGTGGACCCGGCCAGCGGCCAGCACATGCCGCTGCGCGACCACATCCTCATGACCATGACGCAGCTCGAATGGCACAGCGAGGCGCTCAACGCCACGCAGGCGCTCGGCGAGCTGCGCACCAGCGTGGAAGCCAACCGCAACGACGCGCGCTGGCTGCGCGAGAAGCAGGGCAAGGAGCGCCTCTTGGCCGAGGTGGTGCGGCAGGCGGCGCTGCGCTTTCGCGGCGGCGGAGCCTAGGCCGCCACCGCCTCCTGCGAGAACTGCCTGCGGTAGGCCGTGGGCGACACCTTGAACGCCGCCGCGAAGTGCTTTCGCAGCGACACCGCCGAGCCGAAGCCCACGTCGGTGGCCACGCGTTCCACCGGCCGGTCGGTGGTCTCCAGCAGCCGCTGCGCGAGCGCAAGCCGCTGGTTCTGCAGCCATTGGCCGACGGTGGTGCCCGTGGCCTCGCGAAAGCGCCGCGTGAAGGTGCGCCGGCTCATCAGTGCGCGCCGCGCAAGGCTGTCGAGCTCGTGCGGGCTCTGGAGGTGGCGGCCCAGCCATTCGAGCAGCGGCGCAAGGCGATCGCCCTCGGCCGCGGCGGGCATCGGCTGGCGGATGTACTGCGCCTGTCCGCCCTGCCGGTGCGGCGCCACCACCATGCGCCGCGCGGCGCGGTTCGCCGCCTCGGCGCCATGGCGCACGCGCAGCAGGTGAAGGCAGCAGTCGATGCCCGCGGCCGTGCCGGCCGAGGTGAGCACGTCGCCGTCGTCGACATACAGCACCTCGGGCTGCAGCCTGACCTTCGGATATTGCCTGGCAAAGGCTTCGGCCAGGTTCCAGTGCGTGGTGGCCGGGCGGCCATCGAGCAGGCCCGCCTCGGCCAGCACGAAGGCGCCCAGGCACAGCCCGACCACGATGGCGCCGCGCCGATGGGCCGCCTGCAGCGCGCGGATCAGCGCCGGCGGTGCGGGCCGGCCGTCGTCGCGCCATGAGGGCACGACCACGATCTGCGCACGCCGGATCGCCTCGAGCCCATGCGGCACCCCGAGCGTGAAGCCCGCATTGGTCTGCAGCGGGCCCGGCTCGGTGCCGCACACCTGCAGGCGAAAACGCGGGTCGCCCGCTTCCGTGCGGTCTTCGCCGAAGACCATGCACGGCACCGACAGGTGAAAGGGGCTGATGCCGTCGAAGGCGACGACGGCGATGGTTTCCAGGGTTTTTCGAGCCATGGCCCGATTTTATCGATGAATGGCTTCCGGGCCACTTTCTGCCGAAGGCTCCAGCGCGAACAATTGCGCCATCCCAACCACTTGCAACCACGGAGCCACCCACCATGAGCAACCACCCCACCCCGCGCCGCGCCCTCGTCGTGATCGACGTGCAGAACGAATACTTCGAAGGCGGCGGCCTGCCCATCGAGTACCCGCCGGTCGAAAGCTCGCTGCCGAAGATCACGCAGGCCATGGACGCCGCGCGCGCGGCCGGCACGCCGGTGGTCGTGGTGCAGCACCACGCCCCCAAGGGTGCGCCGGTGTTCCAGGCCGACGCGCACAACGGCCAGCTGCATCCGGAAATTGCGAGGCGGCCGCATGACCACCTCATCACCAAGACCCTCCCGAGCGTGTTCACCGGTACCGACTTTGCCGACTGGATCGCGCGCCACCAGATCGACACGCTCAGCGTGGTGGGCTACATGACCCAGAACTGCGATGCCTCCACCGTGTTCGAGGCCATGCACCGCGGCCTCAACGTGGAGTTCCTGTCGGACGCGAGCGGCGCGCTGCCCTACTCGAATGCGGCCGGGCAGGTCAGCGCCGAGGAAATCCACCGCGTCTTCAGCGTCGTGTTCCACAGCAACTTCGCGGCCGTGGCAAGCACCGAGGCCTGGATTGCCGCGCTGCAGGCCGGCCAGCCGATCGAGAAGGACAACGTCGTGATGTCGAACCGGCGCGCGCGGGGGTGAGCGGTTCAGCGCTTATGCTCGCCCCATGGGTGAATTCGACCTGATCACACGCTACTTCCAGCGCCCCGCCAAGCGTTCCCCGCTCGGCGTGGGCGACGACTGCGCATTGCTTGCGCCCGCGTCCGGCATGCAGCTTGCCGTGTCCTGCGACATGCTGGTCGAGGGCCGGCACTTTCTGTCGACCGTCGATCCCGCGCGGCTCGGCCACAAGGCGCTGGCGGTGAACCTCAGCGACCTGGCGGCCTGCGGCGCAAAGCCGCTGGCCTTCACGCTCGCGCTCGCGCTGCCCGGTGTCGACGAGCCCTGGCTCGAAGCCTTTTCGCGCGGCCTGTTCGCGCTGGCCGACGAACACGGCTGCGAGCTGGTGGGCGGCGACACCACGCGCGGCCCGCTCAACATCTGCATCACCGTGTTCGGCGAAGTGCCGGCCGGCGCGGCGCTGCTGCGCTCGGGCGCGCACGCGGGCGACGACATCTGGGTCAGCGGCACGCTCGGCGATGCGCGGCTCGCGCTCGAGATGTTCCGCGGCACACTCGCACTGCCCGCCGATGTGTTCGCACAGGCGCGCATGCGCATGGAGCAGCCCGCGCCGCGCGTGGCGCTGGGCCAGGCGCTGCGGGGCAAGGCTTCTGCGGCGGTGGACGTGAGCGATGGCCTCGTGGGCGACCTGGGCCACATCCTCGCGTCGAGCAAGGTGGGCGCCACGCTCGATGCCGATGTGGCCACCGGCGTGATCGCCGCGGCCGCGTCCTGCGGCCTCGGCACCGAGATCCTGCGCACCTGCGCGCTTTCAGGCGGCGACGACTACGAGCTGGTCTTCACCGCACCGCCCGCCGCGCGCGCCGCGGTCGAACAGGCCGGCAGGGAAAGCGCCACGCGCGTGACGCGCATCGGCCGCATCGACGCCGAAGCCGGCCTGCGCATCGTGGACGCCGGCGGCGCGCCGGTGGCGCAGCGCTTCGGCTCCTTCGACCACTTCGTCTGATCAGGACCCTCGAACCATTGCCTGCATCTTGGCCTGTGCGGCGTTGATGGCAGCAGACTGGCCATTGAGCTCCTGCAGCATCTTGTTGAGCTGCGCCTGCACGGCCGGATCGCTCACGCTGACCGACGAGCCCGAGACCTGGATCTTCGACTTGTTCTGCTCGAGGTAGTCGCCCACCGCGAGCGCGCCGTCGAACACCTTGTCGAGGGCAGGGAACACCTCCTTGAAGGTGGCGGCCGGCGCCGAGACGGTCTTCTCGTAGGCCTTGTCGTAGACCTGCTTCAGGTCGTCGGGCTGCTTGAGCTTCGCGTGCGCGGCATCGGCCTTGGCCAGTTCCTGGTCGAGCGCGGTGCGCAGGCCGCCCAGGCCGTCCTTGGCGGCCTTGAGGTCGTCGCGGCGCGACGCCAGGTCGGCAATCGAGCGCAGCGCGCCCTTGGCCATGACCTGGCCCATCGGCTGGCTGACCGACTTGTTCATGCCCTCGTTGAAGTCGGCGATCACCGCGTAGTGCTGCGCATAGTCGCCGAAGGAGGCCTTCTCGTCGGCCGTGGGCGTGGGCACGCGCAGGCCCGGCTTGTCGAGCACGCGGGCCTGCAGGAAGCCGATGAAGGCGGTGCGCTGCTCGGCCTCCTTGCTGCCGCAAGCCGCGAGCAGGAAGCTGAACGCCAGGCACAGCCACAACGCGTTGAAACGGACCCGGGTTCTTTTCATGATGCAGATGCCTTCGCGCTTGGATGAACCGCCGAGCATACGATGGCCCTCATCGGCGGCGCGCGGCAACGAAGCGCGCCACCAGCCACGCCGCCAGCGCGGGCGCGAACGCGAAGCTCGCAAACAGCCAGGCCGCGGCGGAGCGCGCGCCCGCCGCGCCGCCGGGCTCGCTGAGGCCGGCCGCGTTGGCCACCAGCCCCGCCACCGCCGCGCCCACGGCCATGCCGTAGAGCTGCACGGTCGTGATCGAGGCCGAGGCCAGGCCTTCCTGCCCGGCCGGCGCGAGCGACATCACGCGCGTGACCAGGTGCGGCCATCCGATGCCCACGCCCAGCCCCACGGCCGCCAGCGCGATGGCGGCCAGCAGCATCTCGAGCCCCGGCGCAAAGCGCCCGGGTGCCGGCAGCAGCAGCGCGAGCGCGGCAAGCCCCAGCGTGCAGGCCACCGGCCCGGCGCGCAGCATGCGGTCGGCGCCCGCGCCGCTGCGCCCCGACGACAGCAGCGAGCCCGCGCTCCAGCCACCGGCCATCGCCGCAGTGAGATAGCCGGCCGACAGCGGCGAATGGCCATGCAGCAACTGCAGGAAGTACGGCACGAAGATCTCGGTGGTGGTGCCGATCAAGAGCAGCACCACGCAGGCATAGATGGCGCCCATCGGCGTGCACAGCGCGTAGGCGCCGGCGGGCAGCAGCCGCACCGCGGCATGCCGGTCGATGCGCGTGGCGGCCACGCCGAGCGCCAGGCCCAGCGCCACGCCGGCGGCCTGCCAGGCCATGGCCGACAGGAACTCGCTGGCCGCGATCACCAGCACCGAGGCCGCCAGCACGCCGATCTGCAGCGCCGGGATGCGCGGCATGGCCGGCGGCCGTTCATGCCGCACGCCGGCCGCGGGCCGCAACTGCACCGCGACCAGCAGCGCCTGCACGGCAGCCAGCGGCAGCAGCGACCAGAAGGCCCAGCGCCAGTGCCCCGCCTGCGCGAACAGGCCGCCCACCGCCGGCCCGCAGAGCGTGGCCACGCCCCACATGCCCGACACCAGCGCCACCGCGCGCGGCCACAGCCGCGGCGCGAACACCCGCTGGATCAGCGCATAGCTCAGGGCCGCGAGCAGGCCGCCGCCCAGCCCCTGCACCGTGCGGCCCGCGAGCAGCCACGGCATGGCCGGCGCGAGCGCGCAAGCCATCGAACCCGCGCCGAACACCACGAGCGCCGCCAGGCAGGCGCCGCGCGGCCCCAGCCGCGCCAGCAGCCGCACCGACAGCGTGGCGCCGAGGATCGACCCCACCACGAACAGGGTGGTGCTCCAGGCGTACCAGTCGAGCCCGCCGATCTCGTTCACCACCGAGGGCAGCACGGTCGTCACGATGTGCACGTTGACCGCATGCAGCGCAACGCCGCCCGTGAGCGCCAGCGCGCGCCAGCCGTTGCGGCCGCTGAACAGTTCGCTCCAATCGGCAGCGGGCGAAACGGGGTGGAGCGAGGCAGGGGCGTTGGATGAGGCGGCAGGCATATGGCGCGGTCCTTGGCAGACGACGGGTGGCAAGGCAAGGCCCGGATACTAGGCCGGCCTTGTGAATTAAACAAGTTATTGCTTTGATAAATAGAGGGTCTTGGACAGCCCCCCGAATGCGCGACACTCTGGCCTGATGCAAGCCGCTTCTTCCTCCGCAGGCCCCATGCCGCCAGCCACGCCCCGCCGCCCCTCGATCGCCTTCCTGTTGTCCCACCCGGCGCATTTCATCGCCATGGGCTTCGGCTCCGGCCTGCCGCGCGTGGCGCCCGGCACCGTCGGCACGCTGTGGGCCTGGGCCGCCTTTGCCGTGATGCAGCTGTGGCTCACGCCCGCGGCCATCGGCTGGATCATCCTGGCCTCGCTGCCGATCGGCTGGTGGGCCTGCAGCATCACCGCGCGCGACATGGGCGTGGCCGACCCGGGCAGCATCGTGTGGGACGAGGTGATTGCGTTCTGGATCGTGCTGTGGCTCGTCACGCCGGCCGGGCTCCTCGCGCAGGCCATCGCGTTCGGCCTGTTCCGCTTCTTCGATGCCGCCAAGCCGGGGCCGGTGGCCTGGGCCGATGCGCTGTTCAAGCAGCGCGACGCGGTCCAGGTGCGCTGGTGGCGCGCGGGCTTCGGCATCATCCTCGACGACCTGGTGGCGGCGTTCTGCACGCTCTTGGTCATCGCGCTCTGGCGCGCATGGTGAACACGATGGAAGTCTCGACCCCAGCGAATTTTCTTGCCGACCAGGACACGCCCGCGCTCGTCGCAGCCCTGGCCGAACTGCTGCTGAAGAAGGGCTGGATGCTGGCCACGGCCGAAAGCTGCACCGGCGGGCTCATTGCCGGCGCATGCACCGAGCTCGCGGGCTCCAGCGCCTGGTTCGAGCGCGGCTTCGTCAGCTACTCGAACGCGGCCAAGACCGAACTGCTGGGCGTCGATGCTGCGCTGATCGAAGCCCACGGCGCGGTCAGCGAGCCGGTGGCGCGCGCCATGGCCGAAGGCGCCATCGCGCATTCGGCAGCGCGCGCCGCGGTGGCCGTGACCGGCGTGGCCGGCCCTACCGGCGGCAGCCCCGACAAGCCGGTCGGCACCGTGTGGTTCGGCTGGTCGGCCGGCGGGCAGGTGCGCACCGAGCGCCGCCGCTTCGATGGCGACCGCGCCGCGGTGCGCGCGGCCACGGTGCACTACGCCCTGCAGACACTGGTGGGCCTGCTCGGCCCGCAGCCCGGCACCACAACAAAGGCCCCATGACATGACAACTGCCACCGCCAATGCCCAGACCATCGAGCGCTTCTACGAGGCCTTCTCCCGGCTCGATGCCCGCGCCATGGCTGCCTGCTACGCCAGCGACGCGGCCTTCGACGACGAGGCCTTCTCGCTGCGCGGCCGGCAACAGGTGGGCGGCATGTGGCGCATGCTCTGCGACGCCACGCGCGCCAAGGGCGCCGACGTCTGGCGGCTGACCTGGCGCGACGTGCAGGCCGACGGCACCAGCGGCCATGCCCATTGGGACGCGCACTACCGCTTCAGCGCCACCGGCCGGCTGGTCGACAACAGCGTCGATGCGCGCTTCGGCTTCACGCCCGAGGGGCTGATTGCCACGCACCGCGACAGCTTTGCCTTCTGGACCTGGTCGCGCCAGGCGCTCGGCGCGCCGGGCCTGCTGCTCGGCTGGACGCCGATGCTGCGCAACAAGGTACGCGCCACCGCGGCCGCCAATCTCGCCACTTATCTCGCACGCCAACCATGAGCAACAGCAACCTGATCATCACCAACAACGAAGCCCAGCACCGCTACGAAGCCGCGCTCGAGGGCCAGCTCGCGGCCTACGCCGAATACAACCTGCTGACCGACGCCATCATGTTCACCCACACCGAGGTGCTGCCCGAGCACGAGGGCAAGGGCGTGGGCTCGGGCATTGCGCGGCATGTGCTGGACGAGGCGCGCGCCAAGGGGCTGCATGTGATTCCGGTGTGCCAGTTCATTGCGGGCTACATCCGCAAGCACCGCGAATACGCCGACCTGGTGCGGCCCGACATCCAGCGCGCCTTCAAGATCTGAGGGCGTCGGCCTTCGGCGCGGGCAGCCACGCGAAGGCCGCGATGCCCAGCACCAGCAGCGCGGCAATGGTGGCCAGCACGGCCGTGAGCGGATCGCCGCCATGCGCCGCGGCCACCGAGGCCGCCACGCCGGTGGCCCACTGCATGAGCGCGACGCCGAGGAACATCGCCATGGTGAAGACCGCCATCGCGCGGCCCGTGAGCGTCGCCGGATAAGCCACGCGCACGTCGGCGTACTGCCAGACGATGAAGCCCGAGAGCACGCCGATCAGCACCATGCCGCCGATGTCCAGCCAGGCCGAATGCGTGAAGGCGATGAGCGCGAACAGCGCCGCATAGCCGAGCGCGCACACCACGATCCGGCGGCGGCGCGCGGCGCCATCACGGTCGAAGCGGCCGAACAGCGGCGCACCGAACAGCGAGATCACCGACACCGCGATGGCGACGTTGCCGCTTTGCACCAGCGAATAGCCGTGGCGCTCCATCATGAGCGGCCCGAGCCAGAGCCCGCGCAGCGAGATGAAGGCAGCGTAGGTCACGGCCCCGAGCATGACGATGCCGAGCGTGTGCGGCATTGCGAGCAGCGCGCCGAACTGGCGGATGGCCTCGGGAATCGACTCGTTCACCCGCGGCACGGCCGAAGCGGGCTCGCGCACCCAGTGCCAGATCGCGAGCCACGCCAGCGCCGAGGCCACCGCCAGCACCAGGAAGCCCGCGCGCCACGAATAGGCCTGCACCAGCCACGCGAGCGGCGTGCCGGTGGCCAGCATGCCGAGGCCGCCGATGGCCAGCACCAGGCCCGAGACGGTGGCAAAGCGCGCGGCCGGAAAGTGCCGCGCAATGAACACGGTGCACACCAGGAAGGCCGGCGCGCAGCCGACGCCGATCAGTGCCTGCCCCGCCACCAGCACCGCGTAGCTCGGCGCGAACGCCGACAGCAGCGCGCCCGCGATGGCGACCGGAAAGGCCACCAGCACCGTGCGCCGCACGCCATGCAGGTCGATGCCGATGCCCATGAAGAGCTGCATCGCGCCAAAGGCGAAATGAAAGGCGCCCGAGAAAATGCCCAGTGCCTGGGCCGAGAGCCTGAAGTCGGCCTGCAGCGGGCTCGCCATGATGGCGCCCACGGTGCGGAAGGCCTGGCTCAGCGCCACGCCGGCGCACAGCGCCAGCACCATGGCCCACGCCGCGCGTGGCGTCAGCCGTGCGCTGGCAGGGCCGCTGTCAGGCACCGTGGCACTTCTTGTATTTCTTGCCGCTGCCGCAGGGGCAGGGGTCGTTGCGGCCGGGCGTGGCTTCCTTGCGCACGGTCTCGACCTTCGGGCCCAGGCTCTTCCAGAGCTGGCGCAGGTCGTACACGGCCCAGATGGCGGCGCCGAAATCGTCCAGCCGCTGCTGGCTCACGCTCGGCGGGCCGTCGTCGCTGAACATCGAGAGCGTGGGCTTGGCCTTGTCGTCCTCGGTCAGCGCCACGATGTTGTCGAGCGCGTCGTCCAGCATCTGGGCGGCTTCCTTGTCGCGCGGCGCGGCCCAGTCCTCGGGCCAGTTCTCGACCGCGTACATGAAGCCCAGCGCCCAGACCTGCGCGAACGAGGGAATCTCCTCGCCCGCCACCTCGGCGCGCTCTTCCTCGGGCAGCGAGGCGATGGCGCCGCGGGTGTCTAGCACCTCGGGCTGCCAGCTGCGCTCGTCGTCGAGCGACTGCACGTCGGCGTCCAGGCCCTCTTCGATCTCGAGCCAGCGGCGCTTCCAGTTCCAGACGAACTCCATGTGCTGGGCCGGCACGAAGCCCTCGCCCAGCAGCACCGGCCAGTATTCGGCCGGCTCGATGGGCCGGCGGGTGCAGATCAGCGCGGCCATGAAGCCTTCGCAGAACTCCCACTGGGGAATTTCCTCGTCCTGCTCGCGCATGGCGTCCAGCGCCTGGTCGAGGGCGTCGAAATCGTCGGGGCCGAGGGGGGCGGAAGCGGCCGCTTCGGCCTGGGGGGTGTCGTGGTTGTTGGTCATGGCAAGTTCGGGGCAGCCCTCTATGATGCAGCAGGCTCCGGTCGACACTATTTCTATGTCCACGATTATTCCGTTTCCGACGCGCTACAGCGCCTTCGCCCTGTGCGTGGTCGGGCTGGCGGCCTGCATCGCCCTGGTGCTGGTGTCGCCCCACCTGTGGCTGGCCTGGGTGGGCGTGGCGGTCTTCGCGGTGCTTTCGGGCACCGGCGTGCACGACCTGCGGCAGGCGCGCCACGCCATCCTGCGCAACTACCCCGTCATCGGCCACCTGCGCTTCCTGCTGGAATTCATCCGGCCGGAAATGCGGCAGTACTTCATCGAGAGCGATTCCGAGGCCGCCCCGTTCTCGCGCGCGCAGCGTTCGCTGGTGTACCAGCGCGCCAAGGGCGAGCCCGACAACCGGCCCTTCGGCACGCAACTGGACGTGACCATTGCGGGCTACGAGTGGATCAACCACTCGATGCAGCCCACCAAGCTCGACAACCACGATTTCCGCATCGTGATCGGCGGCACGCCGCACACCGCCGATGCCAGCCCGCCGCCATCGGGCGCGGGCGCGGCGTCGCACCATCCCTGCACGCAGCCCTACAGCGCGAGCGTGTTCAACATCTCGGCCATGAGCTTCGGCGCACTGTCGGCCAATGCGATCCTCGCGCTCAACCAGGGCGCCAGGCTGGGCGGCTTTGCGCACGACACCGGCGAAGGCTCCATTTCGCAGCACCACCGCGTGCATGGCGGCGATCTGATCTGGGAAATCGGCTCGGGCTACTTCGGCTGCCGCAACGAGGACGGCACGTTCAACGCCGAGCGCTTCAGCGCCAACGCGCGCGATCCGCAGGTGAAGATGATCGAGATCAAGCTGAGCCAGGGCGCCAAGCCCGGGCACGGCGGCGTGCTGCCGGCACCCAAGGTCACGCCCGAGATCGCGGCCGCGCGCGGCGTGCCGATCGGCATCGACTGCGTTTCGCCCTCGTCGCACAGCGCGTTCAGCACGCCCATCGAGATGATGCATTTCATCGCGAAGCTGCGGGAGCTGTCGGGCGGCAAGCCGACCGGCTTCAAGTTCTGCCTCGGCCATCCGTGGGAGTGGTTCGCGATCGTCAAGGCCATGCAGGCGACGGGCATCACGCCCGACTTCATCGTCGTCGACGGCGCCGAGGGCGGCACCGGCGCCGCGCCGGTCGAGTTCAGCGACCACGTGGGCGCGCCGCTGCAGGAAGGCCTGCTGCTGGTGCACAACACGCTCGTCGGCGTGAACCTGCGCCACCGCATCAAGCTGGGCTGCGCGGGCAAGGTGATCACGGCCTTCGACGTGGCGCGCATGATGGCGCTCGGCGCCGACTGGTGCAACGCGGCGCGCGGCTTCATGATGGCGCTGGGCTGCATCCAGGCGCAAAGCTGCCACACCGGCCACTGCCCCACCGGCGTGACCACGCAGGACCCGGTGCGCCAGCAGGCGCTGGTGGTGCCGACCAAGGCCGAGCGCGTGCGCAACTTCCACCGCAGCACGCTGCATGCGCTGCAGGAGCTGGTGCAGGCCGCCGGCCTCGACCATCCGCAGCAGATCACGGCGCACCACATCGTGCGGCGCATTTCCGACACCGAGGTGCGCCTCCTGAGCAACCTGGTGATGCAGGTGCAGCCGGGCGCGCTGCTCGGCCCGCTCGACAAGCAGCACAACGTGTTCCGCACCTACTGGCCGCTGGCCAGCGCCGAGAGCTTCCAGCCCCTGACACAAGGACCGCACGGCCTGGTGTCGAACCTTCCGCTGGCCGCATGAACCCCTTGCGACGCGGCGCATCGGCGCGGCTGCACAGCGCCAAGGGCGCGGCCTCCGCGCCCGCGCCGCTGGACGCGCAGCCCTTCGTGCCGGCGGCCGGCGACTACGCCGAATTCCTGCGCCTCATGCTGCCCAAGCAGCAGAAGAACGTCGCCAGCCACCGCCTGGGCAGCGAGCGCGTGTGGCTCAAGAAGGCCGGCCCGCGCCACGGCAAGTGGGGCTACCGCGTGATGGCGGCGGTCGCGCGCATGGCGCGGCTGGACATCATCAAGCCGGTACCCAACCCGGGCGGCGAGGCCGCCATCGCCACCGAGGCGCGGCGCCTGCGGCAGCTCGCGGCCGCGGGCCTGCGCGTGCCGGCGGTGCTGGCGCAGCAGCCCGACGGCCTGCTGATCTCGGACCTCGGCCAAAGCGGCCGCGCCACCGTCGTGCTGCAGGAGCGGCTCGACCAGGCCGCCGCCGCCGGCCCGGCCGCGCTGCTCGCGGTCTGGCGCGTAGGGCTGGCCGCGATCGCCAAGGTGCATGTGCGCGGCCAGCACCTGAGCCAGGCCTTCGACCGCAACCTGGTGCAGTGCCCCGACGGCGTGATCGGCTACATCGACTTCGAGGACGACCCGTCCGAGGTCATGACCCTGGCCGAGTGCCAGGCCCGCGACTGGCTCAGCTACCTGCACTCCACGGCCATGATGCTGGAGGCCGCCGCCCCCGAAGCCGCCGGCCAGCACTGGCACGCTGCGCTGGCCGAGGTGGACACGGAAGTGCGCGAGCGCATCGCCGAGGCCGCGCGGCGCATGAAATGGGCGCAGAAGCTGCCCGCCAGCCGCCGCTGGGGCCGCGACACGCAGCGCGTGCGCGCGGTGGCGCGGCTGCTGGGGCGCTGGCACCTGGGGCCGGCTGCTGCGCTGCAGAACTAGCAGCGGTCGTCAGGGGCGCTGTTGGCGGCTGAGTTGCTTCTGCCGCCATCTGCGGAATGCGAGGTCGCCGAGCCAGCCGCCGGCAATGGCGCAAAGGGCCTGCACTGCAAGAGCGATGACGAAGGCTTGCGACAAATCGCTCTCGCTTTGGGCCCTGTTCATTTCGTACCACTGCCCAATGGGAACGAGCACACCTTTGGCAGCAAGAAAGCTGAGGGTCAGCGCTCCGACCAGAATACAGAGCAGTCGAATGAGTATCTTCATGGAACTCGGCCGATCCGTGATCGCTACATGAGCTACGGGCGATCAGGCTGCCTCTGCCGCCACTTGCGAAATGCCCAGTCGCCGAGCCAACCGCCCGCGATCAATGCGAGGAGTTGAACGGCGAGCGCGACCATGTACGCCTGGCCCAGGTCACCGTCGTTCCTTGCAAAGTTGAGATCGTACCAATGGCCCACAGGGCCAATCAGCTTGTAGAAAACAAGGCTGAGTGCAATCGCTCCGACCAAAATACAGAGCAATCGAACGAGTGTTTTCATTTGGCCCAGATCAATGATGACCCCGCCCAACAGATGCGCCACGAGCTACTTGCGATCAAGCTGCTTCTGTCGCCATTTGCGAAATGCCCAATCGCCCAGCCACCCGCCCGCAACAGCGAAAATCGCTTGCACAGCAAGAGCGATAACGAAAGCGTCGGATACATCGTCGAAGCTCTGGGCCTTGTTCATTTCGTACCACTGCCCAATAGGGGCGAGCACGACTTTCGAAACAAGAAAACTGAGCACCAGCGCTCCGACCAAAATGCAGAGCAGTCGAGCGAGGATCTTCATAGGACCGGCCAAAACCATATAGCTTGCGCATGGCGCATGTCAGTGAGGACACCTTCCCAAGAGATCCGCCACTGAATGAGGAACCAGGACGAAAGTTTAGTCAACCGCGATCCATTCCAGAGATCGATAATGGTCGCCCTGCCGCCCCTCACCCCAGTAGTTCTGGATGAACACGATGCCAGTGCGTCCTGCAATTTTGTCGAATCCTTCCTTGCCGGTGTACTTTTCGGTGCGCGACATAAGACCGGCGGTTCCCGAATCAAGCCAGCTCGCTAACTCCTGTGCCCGGATCGGATACTTCGGCTTGTCTTTTTGCCAGGAGTAGACGCCTCGAAAAGTGTCGAGATTCATGCTCGACCGGATAAAGGCAGCGCCAACGTTGATCGCACATTGGTCCTTGTAAACGTCCTTGTCCAATAAAGCGCCGTCGCCCTTGATATTGGGATGATTGGCCCAGAGCGTCGCGAAAGATGGTTGCATTTTTTCCCGTCGAAACAAGAATTGAAGGGCGGCGCCAGTGAAAGCTAACACCGTCCCCCGCAGGTGTCGATGAGTCGGAAGTTGTCAATCCGCCGGTTTTCGCGCGTTTCTGCGCACAGCGGCAATCGACCAGTCCCATGGGTGCAATTGGCGCGGCATGAGCCGAGCGCCATCACTGCGCCGGCTACGAAAGCCCGAGCGCCGCCTGCACCACCACGCCGCGCAAGGCCAGCCGCTTCTTCATCGACAGCACCGCGCGGTCCTTGCTGAGCAGCAGCGCGCGGTGCGCCACCGCAAGGTCGATGAAGACCTGGTCGTCGGGGTCGCTGCAGACGCAGGGCGCACGCGACGGAATGCCTTCGATCATGCGCACCCGCGCATCGAAGTCCGCCAGCACCTCGGGCACTTGCAGGCCGCGCTGCGCCATGCGGCGGGCGATCAGCGGATAGCCGAGCACGCGCTCGAGTTCGACGCGCATCGCGGCCGTTGCGAGCCAGCGCAGCTCGCCCGCGGCCAGCATGGCGATCAGCGGCACCCAGGCGGGGTCCTCGAAGACCAGCAGGTCGAGCGCGATGTTGGTGTCGATGACGACGAGGCCGGATTCCGGAACGAGCATGGCTCTGCGTGAAGGCACGCACCCGCAGGTGCGCGCGTGGCTACTTCCTGGCCGAACCCGCAACCATGTCGAAACGGAACAGCCGGCACTCGATGGGCCCGTTCCACATCGGCACGCGGCGCGATTCCTTCAGCCGCATCTGCCTGGGCAGCTTCAGGTCGGGCGTGAGCACCCAGGCGGTCCAGCCGGCGTAGTTCTTCTTCCAGTGGGTGGCGAGCTGCGGAAAGAAATCGCCGCCGCCGTCGCCGCCTTCACCGCCGCCCTCGCCCGGGGTCTGCGCGGCCTCGCGGGCGCCGAAGCGCGCCACGCCGCCGACCTCGATGCGCTCGCCGTACGGCGGGTTGAGCATGATCACCCCGCCCTCGGCCGGCGGCATGCGCTGCAGCGCGTCGCCGCCGCGGAACTCGATGGCATCGGCAACGCCGGCGCGCTCCGCGTTGCGCTCGGCAAAGTCGACCATGCGGTGCGAGACGTCGGAGCCGAAGATGGCGACATCGCGCGGCACCGCCGACGACTGGGCCTCTTTCCTGATGGCGTCCCAGACGTGCGCCTGGAACGGCAGCAGCTTCTCGAAGCCGAAGCGCCTGAGCGACCCGGCCGCAATGCCGCGCGCGATCTGCGCCGCCTCGATGGCGATGGTGCCGCTGCCGCAGCAGGGGTCGTACAGCGGATCGGCGGCCACGGCGCCGGTTTCGGGGTTCCACCAGCCGCTGGCGGCCAGCATGGCGGCGGCCAGCGTTTCCTTCAGCGGCGCATCGCCCTTGTCCTGGCGCCAGCCGCGCTTGAAGAGCGGCTCGCCGGAGGTGTCGATGTAGAGCGTGCAGTGCTCGGTGGTCAGGTGGGCGAACACGCGGCAGTCGGGCCACTGGGTTTCGATGCTCGGGCGCACGCCGCCGGCCTTGGCGCGGAAGCGGTCGGCAATGGCGTCCTTGATGCGCAGGGTGGCGAAGTTCAGGCTCTGCAGCGGGCTGTGCTGCGCCGTGGTCTCGATCTTGAAGGTCTGCTTGGGCGTGAACCAGATCTCCCAGGCCACGCCGCTCGCGATCGCGTAGAGGTCGTTCTCGCTGCGGTAGGGCGCGTGGGCCAGTTCGACCAGCACGCGCTGCGCGAGCCGGCTGTGCAGGTTGAGCTTGAGCGCGTCGCGCCATTCGGCGCGCACCCGCACGCCGCCGCGCAGCGTGAGCAGGTCCTGGCCGACGCGGCCGGTGAGCGCATGGACTTCCTGCGCGAGGAATTCCTCGACGCCGGCGGCGCAAGGCAAAAAGAGAGAGAGATCGTTCACGGGGGGTTCGCCATCATTCGGCCGCTGGGGAACGCCATTGTCGCCGCGCCGGGCCGCTTCTCTATATAGTGGATCGGCCGATGAATTCCACCACCGCGCCCATGGTTGCTCCGGCTGTCGCCGACGACGATGGGCGCTTTGCCATCCAGTGCGAGGTGCTGCGGCTGTCGATCCGCCCGATCGGGCCGGTGCTGCTGGCGCAATACCTGCTGAACTGCGGCGTGGCGGCGCTCTTTGCCTGGCAGTATTCGCTTTCCCGCGCACTGGTGTGGATCTCGCTCATCACCGCCGTGACGCTCATGCGCGGCTTCTTTCCGCAGCGCCTGCCCACCCCCTTCACCCCGCAAAGCCTGCGCGATGCGCAGCGCACGCACACGGCGCGCACCGGCATCTGGGAGCTGGCGCACGGCCTGGCCGGCGTGCTGCTGTTCAACCCCGCCCAGCCCGAGCAGCAGCTGCTGCTCGGGCTGATGCTGATGGGCATGACGCTGTCCTCGGCGTTCTCGGTGTCCTTCTACGTTCCGGCCACGCAGCTGGCGATCACGCTGCTGCTGGCGCCGGTGATCGTGACCGGCCTCTGGCTGGGCGCGCCGGCCATGAAGGCGGTGGCGCTCATCGGCATCGGCCTGACCGCGATGATGTGGAAGCTGGTGGCCGAGCATTCGCGCCAGCTCGAGGAAAACATCGGCCTTCGCCTGAACGAGCGCAGCCTGCGCGAGCAGGCGCTGGCCGGGCTGCGCGCCTCCGAGCAGGCGCAGGCCGAGCGGCTGCGCTTCTTCTCGGCCGCCAACCACGACCTGCGCCAGCCGGTGATGGCCATCGGCCTGCAGGCCGAGGTGCTGCGCCAGCAGCTGGACAACGGCGCCGATGCGCCCGTGGTGCAGCACACGGTGGCCTCGCTCGCGCGCGCGCAGCAGGCGCTCGAAGGCCTGACCAACCAGCTGCTCGAGATCGGCCGCATCGAGGCCGCGGCCGATCCGCTGCAGCCGGTGGCGGTGCCGCTGGCGCCGCTTCTGGCCGACCTCGCGCGCCAGGCCGGCAATGGCCGCGTCACGGTGCGCTGCCCCGCCGATGCGGTGGGCTGGGCCGATGCGGTGTCGCTGCGCCGCGTGCTGGCGAACCTGGTCGACAACGCCGTCAAGTTCACCCCGCGCGGCCGGGTGCTGCTGGCCGTGCGCGCACGCCGGCGCGACACCGGGCGCGCCTGGCGGGTGGAGGTGCGCGACAGCGGCATCGGCATTGCGGCGGACTCGCAGGAGCGCGTGTTCGGCGACTTCGAGCAGATCGGCAACGTGGAGCGCAACCTGCAGCGCGGCCATGGGCTGGGCCTGGCGATCGTGCGGCGGCTGGCCGCGCAGCTCGGCATCCAGGTTTCGCTGCGTTCGGCGCCGGGGCGGGGCTCGGTGTTCGGCTTCGAGCTGCCCGCGGCGCCGGCCGATGCGCCGGTGGCGGCTCCCGCGCCCGCGGCGCAGCCCCGGTCCGGCGCGGCGCACGCCCTGCGGCCCGGCCTGGCCGTGCTGGTGGTGGAAGACAACGCCGTGGTGGCCGACAGCCTCGGCGCGCTGCTGCAGCAATGGCAGCTCGCGCCGCGCGTGTACGCCAGCGCGGCCGAGGCGCTGGCGCTGGCCGACCTGCGCGCGCTCGACGTGGCGCTGTGCGACATCCGGCTGCCGGGCGCGCTCGACGGCATCGCGCTGGCGGAACGGCTGCAGCGGCAAAAGCCCTCGCTCGCCATCGCGCTGGTATCGGCCGACATCGGCGAAGCCACCCAGCGGCTGGCCGCGGAGCGCGGCTGGCATGCGCTGCGCAAGCCGGTGCAGCCGGCCGAGCTGCATGCGGTGCTGGTGCAGGCGCAGCAGGCGGCATCGGGGCGCTGAACGGGCGGGCGGTGCGTCTGGCACGGCTCGTGCACTGCCTTCACCGCTTCCGATATATGCTCCGCGCACAGGCCGCCGGTCCTGCCCCCGATGTCCATCGACACCCCCTCCCATCCCGCCGCCATGGCCGATGCGCCCGCCGATCCGCGCGGCCTGCGCGAACTGCGTTATGGCCCGGTCGCCATGGCGCTGCACTGGCTGCTCGCGGCCATGATCGTCGGCTCGCTCGGCGTCGGCCTCTACATGACCGGCCTGCCGCTCTCGCCGGCGCGCATCAAGCTCTACAACTGGCACAAATGGGCCGGCGTGACGATCCTGCTGCTGTCGGCCGTGCGCCTGCTGTGGCGGCTGCGCCATCCGCCGCCGCCGCTGCCGGCCGAAGCGGCGGCGGCCATGCCGCGCTGGCAGCGCAGCGGCTACCGCGCGAGCCACGCGCTGATGTACCTGCTGTTCCTGGCGGTCCCGCTGTTCGGCTGGGCCTACAGTTCGGCGCTGGGCTTTCCGGTCGTGTGGTTCGGCGTGCTGCCGCTGCCCGACTTTGTGCCGGTCGACAAGGAATGGGCCGAGGCCGTGCTCAAGCCGCTGCACAAGGGCAGCGCCTTCACGCTGGCCGCGGTGGCGCTGCTGCACGTGGCGGCGGTGCTCAAGCACCACTGGATCGACCGCGATGGCATCTTGAAACGCATGTGGCCCGCGCCACGCAAGGAATCCGCCGGATGAAGCGCACCTCCCGTCTCTGTCTTGCGGCCGCCCTGGCGTTCGCCCCTCTCGCGCCCGCGCTCGCCGAGCCCGCCACGGCCACCCGGCTGGTGGCGGACAAGAGCCAGATCGCCTTCGTGAGCAAGCAGATGGGCGTGCCGGTGGAGGGCACGTTCAAGAAGTTCGATGCGCAGGTGGCCTTCGACCCGCGCAAGCCCGAAGGCGGCACGGTCGCATTGCAGATCGACACGGGCAGCGCGTCGCTGGGCGTTCCGATGAGCGACGCCGAACTGCCCAAGCCGCCGTGGTTCGACACGGCGCATTTTCCGCAGGCCAGCTTCCAGTCGAGCGCGATCAAGGCGCTGGGCGACGGCCGCTTCGAGATCGCGGGCAAGCTCACCATCAAGAACATCTCGCGCCCGATCACGGTGCCGGTGAGCATTGCGCCGGCCAACGGCCACGCGGTGGCCAGCGGAAGCTTTACGATCCAGCGGCTCGACTACAAGGTGGGCGACGGCGAGTGGACCGACACCTCGGTGGTCGGCAACGAGGTGCTGGTTCGCTTCAAGTTCACGCTCGCGGGCTTCGGTCCGCTCTGAATTCCTTTATTTCGTTCTCACGCCACGCACGCCCATTGCCATGAAGAAGCTCCTCCTCGCTGCCGCGCTCTCAGCCGCGGCGGCCCTTGCCACCCCTGCCCTGGCACAGGAATACACCGCGCCGCCCGTCGCCGCCAAGCCCGCGGGCGGCCCGGTGAAGAACGCCAGCTACGTGATCGACCCCACCCACACCTTCGTGATGTACGAGATGGGGCACTACGGCACCACCACCAACCGCGGCCGCTTCAGCACCAAGGACGGCTCGGTGCAGATCGACGGCAGCGGCAGCAGCGGCAAGGTCGACATCACGATGGACATCAGCTCCATCAACACCGGCGTCGACCTGCTCAACCGCCACGTGCAAAGCAAGGACTTCTTCAACGTGGCCGAATTCCCGACCGGGCGCTTCGTGGCGGACCGCATCGAGTTCAACGGCGACAAGGTGGCCGACGTGCCGGGCACGCTCACGCTGATGGGGCAGACCAGGCCCGTCACGCTCAGGGCCGTGCGCTTCAACTGCTACCTGAACCCGCTCATCAACCGCCAGGTCTGCGGCGGCGACTTCGAGACGACGGTGCAGCGCAGCGACTGGGGCATCACCTGGGGCCTGAACTTCGGCTTCGAGAACAAGGTGAAGCTGCTGGTGCAGGTCGAAGCGGTCAACGTGCAGCAATAGAAGAAGAAGAAGGAGGCAACCATGAGCGGCATCACGGTTCCGTTGCTGGGCATCGCGGGCGCAATGATCGTCGGGGCCATGAGCCCCGGACCGAGCTTCGTCATGGTGGCGCGCACCGCCGTGTCGTCGTCGCGCCGCGACGGCCTGGCCGCGGCACTGGGCATGGGCGCGGGCGGCGTGGTGTTCGCGATTGCGGCGCTGGTCGGGCTGCAGGCGGCGTTCCTCGCGGTGCCGGCGCTCTACCTGGCGGTGAAGCTGCTCGGCGGCGCCTATCTTGTGTACCTGGGCATCCGCATCTGGCGCGGTGCGCGCGAGCCGCTGTCCGCCGCGCAGGACGAACGCGCGGCCGCAGGCACGGGCAGCAATGCGCGGCGCGCGTTTCTCCTCGGCATGGGCACGCAGGTCAGCAACCCGAAGACGGCGGTGGTCTACGCCAGCATCTTCGCGGCCTTCCTGCCGCGCGAGGTGCCGCTGGCGCTGGCGCTGGCGGTGCCGGCGGTGATCTTCTGCATCGAGACCAGCTGGTATGCGGTCGTCGCGCTGGCGCTGTCGTCGGCGGCGCCGCGCTCGGCCTATCTGCGCTACAAGGCCTGGATCGACCGCGCGGCCGGCGGCGTGATGGTGCTGCTGGGCCTCAAGCTGCTGTCGGGCGTGCGCAGCAGCAGCTGAGCCGCGCGGGCTACAGCAGGCTCTCGGGCGTCAGCGGCGCCAGCATCTCGAGCATGGTGCGGCCCCAGAAATCGGAGTCGGGCTCCTCGTTCAGCACGGTGGTCCGGCCGGCCTCCTCCTCGCTGATCCACTCGATGCGCGCATTGCCGCTGTCCTTCGCAAAGCGCAGCCGGTAGGCGCCCTGCTGCTTCAGCACCTCGATGAGCTTGAGCGTCTGCTGCGCCATCTCGGGGCTGCGGATGAACAGGCCGATCTCGGTGTTGTGCGTTTCGGAGCGCGGGTCGAAATTCATCGAGCCGACGAAAAGAACCTGCCGGTCGATCACCGCCGACTTGGCATGCAGCCGCCCCACCGAAGTGCCGAACAGGCCGAGGCGCACGCTGCGCCGCGTGCGCGTGGTGCTCAGTTCGTAGAGCTCGGCGCCGAGCTCGAGCATCTCGGGCCGGTAGCGGCGGTAGGCCGTGTGGACCAGCGGCTCGTCGGTGGCGGCGAAGGAATTGGTGACGATGCTGATCTTCACGTTGCGCCGGCGGATTTCGCGCATCACTTCGAGCCCCGCCTTGCCCGGAATCAGGTAGGGCGAGACGATGGTCACCTCGGAGCGCGCGCGGCGCATCTGCTCGACCACGTTGTAGCGCACGCTGTCGACGTCGAGCAGCGGCACGCCGCCGTACGAGGCGGTCTTGCCGATCACGCGCTCGGGCGAATCGGCATACGCCTCGGCCAGCGTCCAGATCAGGTCGAGCTTGCCGGCATCCAGGTCTTCGGCGATCGGGCTGTAGCCGAGCAGGTCGTTGGGCGCGGGCCGGGGCGGCGGCGGCGTGGTGTCCGGGCCGGTGGCGGTGTCGAAGCGCTTCTGCAGCTCGTCACGTGTCAGTGTGCTGGCCACCACCGACCGGACCGGCCGCACATAGACGCTGTTCCAGTACTGGTCGAACAGCGCGCCCAGGCGCGGAATCAGCGCGCCGGCGACGAAGGTGTCGAGATCGAGAAAATTCTCGCCCGCCGTGCGCCTGAAATACTGGTTGCCGATGTTGCGCCCGCCCGCCACCGCCATCGCGCCATCGGCGATGAAGAGCTTGTTGTGCATGCGCCGGTTGACGCGGCTGAAGTCGAACAGCGAGGCGGTGAAGCGCCTGAGCAGGCTGCCGCGCCCGGCCGGAAAGGGATTGAACAGGCGCAGCTCGACATTCGGCGTGGCGGCCAGGCCGAGCAGCAGCTCGTCCTCGCCCGAAGTGTAGAGATCGTCCATCAGGAGCCGCACGCGCACGCCGCGCCGGGCCGCGTCGCGCAGCGTGCGCAGCAGGTAGCGGCCGGTCTCGTCGTTCTCGATCTGGTAGTACTGCACGTCGAGCGTGCGCTGGGCGCGCCGCGCGAGCTGGATGCGGGTGTCGAAGGCAAAGTCGCCGCCCGGCATCAGGCGGAAGCCGCTCAGGTCGGGGTCGGGCTGCGAGGCCTGCGCGATCTTGCCGAGCGCGGTGTCGGCCGAGGCGGCCATGGCCCGGGTGGCCGGGCGCGGCGCCTCGTCGGGCAGGGTGGCGCAGCCGGCGAACAGCAGCACCGCCGCCATGGCGAAGACCCATTGCCCACAGCGCGACAGCAGGCGACGGGCCATCGGCGGCTTTCTACAGCGCCTTGCGGAGGTTGGCGGGCGCGATGCGCAGGGCCTCGCGGTACTTGGCCACGGTGCGGCGCGCGCACTCGATGCCCTGCTCCTTGAGCATCTCGGAGATCTGGCTGTCGGACAGCGGCTTCTTGATGCTCTCGGAGCTCACGAACTGCTTGATCAGCGCGCGCACCGCGGTGCTCGATGCATTGCCGCCGGTCTCGGTGCCGAGCGCCGAGCCGAAGAAGTACTTGAGCTCGACCGTGCCGAAAGGCGTGGACATGTACTTGGCCGTGGTCACGCGCGAGATGGTCGATTCGTGCAGGCCGAGTTCGTCGGCAATCTCGCGCAGCACCAGTGGTCGCATCGCGAGCTCGCCGTGCACGAAGAAGCTCTTCTGCCGCTCGACGATGGCGTTGCTCACGCGCAGGATGGTGTCGAAGCGCTGCTGGATGTTCTTGATGAACCAGCGTGCCTCCTGCAGCCGCTGCGACAGCGCCTGGCTGCCCTCGCCCTTGTGCGACTTGAGCGCGCCGGCATAGATGTCGTGCACGCGCAGCCGCGGCATCACCTCGGGGTTGAGCATGACGCGGAACTTGGCATTGGTGCCGCGGCCGATCTTGGTGACGATCACGTCGGGAATCACGATGTTGCGCTCGACATCGACAAAACGGCGGCCCGGCTTGGGCTCCAGGCGCGAGATGACCTGCAGCGCCGAGCGCACCAGCTCTTCGTTGGTGCGCGTGAGCGTGGCCAGGCGCTTGAAGTCGCGCCGCGCGAGCAGCTCCATCGGCTGCTTGCAGATCGCGATGGCGGTCTTGCGCACCAGCGCCTGTTCCTCGGTCTCGCTTTCGCTGGCGAGCGCGCGCAGCTGGATGCAAAGGCATTCGCCCAGGTCGCGCGCGCCGACGCCGGCCGGCTCCAGGCTCTGCAGCAGGCCGAGCGCCACCTGGAAGTGGTGCACCAGCTCGTCGAACTGGTCGTTGTCGTCGCCCGCGAGGCCCGAGGCCAGCGCCGGCAGCGAATCCTCCAGGTAGCCGTCGTCGTTGAGCGATTCGATCAGGAAGCGCAGCGCGGCGCTGTCGTTCTCGTTCAGCCGCAGGCTCAGCGCCTGCCGGTGCAGGAAGGACTGCAGCGACTCCTGGCTGCGCGCGAGCTCAGTGGCGTCGGCACGCTCGTCGTCGCCCAGGTTGTTCTGGCGCGCGGGGGCATCGCTGCCCCATTCGCTGTCGTCCGGCGCCATGTCGACGGTGCCGTCGCCTTCCCAGTCGGGCTCGCGCTCGGTGGCGTCGGCGGCAGGAACCTCGGACTCGGCCGTGGAGGCGGTTTCGCTCGAAGTGCTGGTCGTGCTGCTGGCCGGGGCCGAGCTGAATTCGCCCTCGGCGGCTTCACCGGCCTCGTCGCGCGGCACCGGCGTGTCGATGGCGTCGAGCCCGAATTCCTCGCGCGCGGCTTCTTCCGCGGTGCGTTCGAGGAACGGGTTCTCGTCCAGCATCTGCTCCACTTCCTGGCTCAGTTCGAGCGTGGACAGCTGCAGCAGCCGGATCGACTGCTGCAGCTGGGGCGTGAGCGCCAGGTGCTGCGAAACGCGAAGGGACAGCCCTTGCTTCATGGAGACCGACTCCTCCCTTACATCCGGAAGTGCTCGCCGAGGTACACCCTGCGTACTTCGGCGTTGTCGACGATCTCCGAGGGTGTGCCTTGTGCCAGCACATGCCCGTCGCTGATGATGAACGCGTGATCGCAGATGCCCAGCGTCTCACGCACGTTGTGGTCGGTGATGAGCACGCCGATGCCGCGCTCCTTCAGGAAGCTGATGATCCGCTGGATCTCGATCACCGCGATCGGGTCGATGCCGGCAAAGGGCTCGTCCAGCAGGATGAAGCGCGGCTGCGTGGCCAGCGCGCGGGCGATCTCGACCCGGCGCCGTTCGCCGCCCGAGAGCGCGAGCGCGGGCGAATCGCGAAGATGGTCCACCCGCAGGTCGGCCAGCAGGCCGGAGAGGCGCTCCTCGATGCGCTGCTTGGTCAGTGGCGCGGGCTTGCCGCTGGCGTCGGGCTCGCGCTGGAGCTCGAGCACGGCGCGCACGTTTTCCTCGACCGTGAGCTTGCGGAAGATGGAGGCTTCCTGCGGCAGGTAGCTCAGGCCCATGCGCGCGCGCCGGTGGATCGGCATGTGGGCGATGGGCTCGCCGTCGATGGTGATCTCGCCCGCATCGGCCCGCACCAGCCCCACGATCATGTAGAACGAAGTGGTCTTGCCGGCGCCGTTGGGGCCGAGCAGCCCGACGACTTCGCCCTTTTGCACGTCGAGCGAGACATCCCGCACGACCTTGCGGCTGCCGTAGCTCTTCTGCAGGCCGCGCACCACCAGGCGGCTGCCCGGCGTGCCGTCGGCGTTCTGGGTTCCAGCGGCTTCGATCACTTGCGCCTTTCCCCGTCGCCGCCCAGCGTGGTGCTCGAGCGCAGGCCGGCACCGGGTGCCGGCTGGGGCGCGGCCGCCGCCGGCGCGGCCCGTCCGCCGGCGGGCGCCGAGGCCCCGGGCGCCGGCGCGGTGGCGCTCTTGGGCGTGAGGATGGTCCGCACGCGTCCGCCTGGGGGTGCGTTCACGCCCGTGTTGGGCGGCACGGTGGAACCGTTGACCGTGTAGGTGTCGTTGCTCTGGTCGTAGACGATGAGCGCGCCGGTGCTCTCGTCGTTGGGCGTGGCGCCGATCAGCCGGCGCATGACGGCATTGCGGATGAACTTGACGTTGTCGGCGCGGCTGTCGTATTCGATGACCTCGGATTCGCCCTCGATCCACTCGTCGGGCGCATTGCGCTTCTGCTTGTAGTAGGCCCTTTTGCCGGGCGCCGCCGTGACCACGCCGTACTGGTAGCCCTCGGCGTCCTGGCGCACGTCGATGCGCGCGCCGCGGATGATGATCGTGCCCTTGGTGACCAGCACGTTGCCCGTGAACACGCTCGTCTGCTTGAGGTCGTCGTAGCGCATCGCATCGGATTCGATGTTCATCGGCTTGCTGCGGTCGGCGGTCTCGGCCAGCGCGCCCGAGGCCAGGCCGGCCAGCAGCAGCGCGCCGGCGGCCAGGCGGCGGATTCGGCGAACGAAGGGGGTGGTGTGGGGATAGGAGGGCAATGTCATAGAGGCACGAAACTTGCTCTGAACCATTGTATGCGGCGGATCAGCACCAGCCACCAACGCCGATGAAAAAGGCCCGCCGAAGCGGGCCGGTGTCCCCATCGGGAGACACCGCGGAACCGGCTTCGCCGGGCCGCAGGTGCCGCCCCTGCAAGGGGTGGGCGCAGCGGACACGAAGTGCCGCGCAGCCTGGGGGTTAGCCCTTTTTCGCTTCGCCGATCAGGTAGTTGGTGACCTGCAGCGCCTTGGTCATGTTGCCGGCCAGTTCGCCGTCCACGTACCAGCGCCCGTTCACGGCCAGCGCCGGCACGCCGGCCACCTTGTAGGCGTCGGTCAGCTGCGCGGCGCGCTTGGCCTTGCTGGCCACGCCGAAGGAGGTGAAGACTTCCTTGAACTTGGCGCCGTCCAGGCCGTTGGCCCCGGCCCAGGCAATGATGTTGGCGTCGCCGTTCACGTTCTGGCGCTGCTTGTGGATGGCGTCGAAGACCTTGGGCTGGAATTCGTCGACCTTGCCCATGGCTTCGAGCGCGTAGTACAGGCGCTGCTTGGCCTCGACGTCGTTGCCCACGAAGGGCACGGGCACGCGGCGGAACGCCACTTCCTTGGGCACCGTCTTGAGCCAGGCTTCCAGCTGCGGCTCGAAGTCGTTGCAGTGCGGGCAGTTGTACGAGAAGAACTCGATCACCTCGACCTTGCCCGCCGGCGCGTCGACCGGCACGCGCTTGTCGAGCACCAGGTACTCGGTGCCGGCCTTGGGCGCGCGCGCCTGGGCGTGCGCGGTGTTGCCAGCCAGCGAAAGCAGGCCCAGCGAGGTGGCGGCCAGCGAAAAGTCACGACGTTTCATTGAAAGAGTTCTCCTGTTGGGTACGGCAGTACTGAGCCGGCGCGCCGCGCGGAGTTCCCGCGTGCGGCATGCCCAGGACGATCCTGGCGGCGGCCCATGCCGCGCGGCGAAGCTTAAAGAATATCCGCGGCGCCTGCCGGCAGGCTCAGCGCTGCACGCGCACGAGCGCCGATTCGAGGCCGCCGCTGTCGAGCCGCTCCTTCAGGCGATCGGCCTCGTCCTTCTTGTTGAACGGGCCCGCGCGCACCCGGTAGACCGTGCGGCCGGCCTGCTCGCGCTCGGTGACCCGGGCCTCGACACCCATCAGCGACAGCTTGGCGCGCTGGGCCTCGGCATCGTCGGTGGTGCGGAAGGCGCCCGCCTGCACGAAGTACATGAACGGATCGGCACCCGCCGCCGCGCTGTTGTTGCTGGGCGCAGCGGAAGCCGTGGTGGTGCTGCCGCTGCTGCCGCCGCCGGCGCGCGCGCGGGCCAGGTCGCCGAGCGGATCGTTCGACGGCGGCAGGGAATTGGCCTCGGCCGGCACCGGGGCCGGGCGCGCGGGTTTCGGAGCCACCACCACCGGCACCGGCGGCGCGGGCGGCGGGGCCGTGCCAGGCGCCACGGCCGCGGTGTCGCCGCCGGCCGGTGGCGCCACGGGGCCGGCCGCGGCCGGCGGCTTGGGCGCGCCGGCCTTGCCTGCCAGCGGCGCGTTGGGGTCCCAGTCGCGGTTCTTGCGGGCTTCGGCTTCGTCCTGCTCGGCACCGCCGCGCTGGGTCTTGGTCACGAACGGGATCGGCACCTTGGTCACGTAGACCGCGATGCCCAGCGCGACACCCAACCCCAGCACCAGGCCGACGATGAGCCCGATGACGATGTTGCCGCGTTGTCTGGTTGTCTTCTTCATAGTCAGTTCACATCTTGCTCGGCGCACTGACGCCGAGAATCGCGAGGCCATTGTGCAGCACCTGTGCGGTGGCCGCGACGAGCGCGAGCCGCGCCAGCTTGACCGGCTCGTCGTCGACCAGGATGCGCTCGGCGTCGTAGTAGCTGTGGTAGCTGGCCGCCAGTTCGCGCAGGTAGAAAGTGACGTCGTGCGGCGCGAAATCCTTGGCGGCGGCCGTGAGCATGGCCGGGTACTTGGCCAGGAGCAGCATGAGCGCCTGCGCGGCCGGGCTTTCGAGCGGCGACAGGTCCACGTCCTTGAGCGAGGTGGCGTCGCCGCCCCAGCCCGCCAGCACCGAGCAGATGCGCGCATGGGCGTACTGCACGTAGTAGACCGGGTTGTCGTTGTTCTTGGCCACGGCGAGGTCGACGTCGAAGGTGTATTCGGTGTCGGGCTTGCGGCTCAGGAGGAAGAAGCGCACGGCGTCGGTGCTGGTCCACTCGATCAGGTCGCGCAAGGTGACGTAGCTGCCGGCGCGCTTGCTGATCTTGACCTCTTCGCCGCCCTTCATCACGCGCACCATGGTGTGCAGCACGTAGTCGGGATAGCCCTCGGGAATGCCCACGCCCGCCGCCTGCAGGCCGGCGCGCACGCGCGCGATGGTGCCGTGGTGGTCGGTGCCCTGGATGTTGACCACCTTGTGGAAGCCGCGCTCCCACTTGGCGATGTGGTAGGCGACGTCGGGCACGAAGTACGTGTACGTGCCGTCCTGCTTCTTCATCACGCGGTCCTTGTCGTCGCCGTAGTCGGTCGACTTCAGCCACAGCGCGCCGTCCTGCTCGTAGGTCTTGCCGGCGGCCACGAGCTTGCGCACCGCCTCCTCGACGCGGCCGCTGGTGTAGAGGCTGGATTCGAGATAGTAGTTGTCGAAGCGCACGCGGAAGGCCTGCAGGTCCAGGTCCTGCTCGCGGCGCAGGTAGGCCACGGCGAATTCGCGGATGGAGTCGAGGTCGTCGATGTTGCCGCTGGCGGTGTATTCCCGGTCGTCCGACTTGACGGTCTTCTTCGCCTTGAAGTCTTCGGCGATGTCGGCGATGTAGTCGCCGTTGTAGGCGGGCGCCTTTTCGCCGCTCGGCCATTCGGGGTCGCCGGGCTTGAAGCCGCGGGCGCGCAGCTGGGTGCTGTGGGCCAGCGTCTGGATCTGCACGCCGGCATCGTTGTAGTAGAACTCGCGCCAGACGGTGTCGCCCTGCGAGGCGCGCAGGTTGCAGATGGCGTCGCCGAGCGCGGCCTGACGGCCGTGGCCGACGTGCAGCGGCCCGGTCGGGTTGGCCGAGACGAACTCGACCAGCACCTTTTCGCCGGTGGCGGGCTGCTGGCCGAAGGCGCCGCCCGCGGCCAGCACCTCGCGCACGATCTGCTGCTTGGCAGCCGTCTTGAGGCGGATGTTGAGGAAACCGGGGCCGGCGATCTCGATGGCTTCGACCCACTGGCCGAAAACCGGGGTGGCGAGCAGCGCCGCACTGAGCTCCTCGGCCAGTTCGCGCGGCTTGCGCCCGAGCGGCTTGGCGAGTTGCATGGCGGCCGTGCTGGCGAAATCGCCGTGGGCAGCCACCTTGGGCGACTCGAACGCGGCTTTGGAGCCAGCGCCGGGCGAGAGGGATTCGAGCGTGTTCGCGAGCGCCGCGAGCAGCTCCTGTTTGACCAATAGCATCTGCGAATTTTACCGGGGGCAAACCCGGGGCGCCGTTGACCATCGTCATCCGATCGCTGGCTTGGGCCGTTAGAAGCCTCGGCCCCGGGGCGGGGCACCTGTCACAACCCACCTTGCAAGGACATATCACCATGAAGAAGTTCCTTTCCCTGGTCGCCCTGGGCGCCTGTCTCTCCTTCGGCGCCGCACAGGCACAAGACAAGGCCCCGGCTGCCAAGGCTCCGGCGCCTGTCACCGCACCTGCGGCCACGCCGGCCACCCCAGCGACCCCCGCCGCTCCTGCGGCGGCCACCCCCGCAGCGCCCGCCACCGCGGCAGCGCCCGCCGCGAGCTGCGAATCCAAGGCCATCGACAAGAACGGCAAGCCGCTGGCCGGCGCCGCCAAGGGCAGCTTCATCAAGAAGTGCGAAAAAGACACCAAGGCCGCCGCAGCACCCGCTTGCGCAGCCAAGGCCGTCGACAAGAACGGCAAGCCGCTGGCCGGCGCCGCCAAGAACAGCTTCATGAAGAAGTGCGAAAAGGACGCCAAGGCCTGAAGCCGCACCGCGCTCCAGCCTGCGCAAACAGGGCCCGCCGCGTGCGGGCCTTTTTCATGGCTACTTCAGCACGCTCAGCAGGTTGTTGAAATCGTCGGTCCAGGGGCGGACGCCGGCGCGCAGCACGATCGGCGAGGCCGCGGCGCGCACCGGCTCGCGTGCCAGCACGGCCGGATCGCGCGCCACCAGCACCCAGTCGGTCGGGCTGAGCCACCGCGAGGCTTCGGCGTCGTCGCTCACGAGCACGGCATGCAGGCCCTTCAGTTCGGCGATCCGCGCGACCACGGGCGCGAGCTCGAGGAAACGGTTGGTCACATGGAAGGCCACGATGCCATCCGGCTTCATGTGCCGCAGGTAGACATCCATGGCCTGCGCCGTGAGCAGGTGGGCCGGCACCGCATCGCCCGAGAAGGCGTCCACCGCAAGCAGGTCGAAGCCCTGCGGCGGCTCGCGCTCCAGCGCCAGCCGCGCATCGCCGAGCACGCGCTCGACGCGCGCGGGGCTGTCGCGCAGGAAGCTGAATTCGCTGTCCGCGAGCTCGAACACCTGCGGATTGATCTCGTAGATGCGGTAGGCGTCGCCGCTGCGGCCGTAGCTCGCGAGCGTGCCGGCGCCCAGGCCGATCAGCCCCACGCGGCGCGGCCCGGCCGGTGCGGCAGCCATCGCGCGGCCGATGCCGGAGGTGGCGCCGTAATAGGTGGTGGGCTCGCGCCGGCGGGCCGGGTCCAGGAACTGCTCGCCGTGCTTGATGGAGCCGTGCGACAGCACCCGCACGCTGTCCGACGGGTGGAGGCGCCGCATGTCGAAGGTGATCAGCGCGCCATGGAAATTGCGCAGCAGGTGGCGCGCGTCCGACCGGTCGCTCGCGATCTGCGCCATCAGGAAGTATGCGCAGCCGGCCGCCAATGCCACGCTCATGGCCCGCAGCCAGATCCGCTGGCGCAGGACGGCCGCCGCCGCGAGCGCCGTCAGCACCAGGCCGATGCCCAGCTCG
Organism: Variovorax sp. V116; assembly: GCF_041154435.1. Lineage (NCBI taxonomy): Bacteria > Pseudomonadati > Pseudomonadota > Betaproteobacteria > Burkholderiales > Comamonadaceae > Variovorax > Variovorax sp. V116. The sequence continues at coordinate 631,875 of NZ_AP028661.1, read as the reverse complement.
TAGTACGCCGGCAGCACATGCGGCGCCACCAACCCGACCGTGGCGCCGCCCAGCGCACCGCCGAGCGCGAGCATCAGGTAGAAGCGCGTGAGATAGCGCGGCGCCGGCCGCAGCCTGGCGGTTTCGCCGTGCAGGAACATGCACAGCACGAACAGGCCGCCGACATAGATCGGCAGCCCCGTGCGCACATTCGAGCCGATGTGGTGCTGCAGCCCGAAGGCGCACAGCAGCAGCACGCCCGCCGCCAGCGGCAGGAAGACGCCGCGCCGGTACCAGCGGTCGCTCTCGAAGCACAGCACGAAGGTGAACAGGTACAGCGACAGCGGCACGATCCAGAGAAAGGGAACCGCCGCGACGTTCTGGGTGATGTGGTTGGTCACGGCCAGCAACAGCCACGACGCCAGCGCCGGCAGCACGAGCCAGAGCAGGCCGTCGGACCAGCGCGGCGGTTTTTCGCTATCGGCCGCGGCCGCGGCCTGGCCGGGCGCCGCGCCAACCGGCACAGCCGCCGGCCAGCGGTACGCCACCAGCAATGTCGTGCCGGCGCACAGCAGCGCGAACAGGCCATAGCCCCACGACCAGCCGAGCGCCTGCTGCAGCAGCGAGCTGCGCGGCTCGATCAGCACCGGGTAGCTCAGCAGCGACAGCAGCGACGCCAGGTTGGAGAGCGAGAAGTAGCGGTACACCCGCGCGCTCCAGGGCGTGCGCGCCACCCACGACTGCACCAGCGGCCCGGTGGTCGACAGAAGAAAGTACGGAAGGCCGATGGTCGCGAGCAGCAGCCCCAGGATCAGCCACGCCGGGTCTTCGGCGCCGGTGGGCTTCCAGCGCGCGGCCACCACCAGCGGAAGGAAGGCCAGGCTCGCCAGCAGCAGCCCCACGTGCAGCGCGGCCTGCGCGCGCACGCGAAGGCGGCGCGTGACCCAGTCGGAGTACGCATAGCCCGCGAGCAGCACGGCCTGGAAGAACACCATGCAGGTCGACCAGACGGCGGCCGAGCCGCCGAACCAGGGCAGGATCTGCTTGGCGATCAGCGGCTGCACCAGGAACAGCAGGAACGCGCTGCTGAAGATCGTGCCGGCAAACAGAAGCTGGATGCCGGCGCGTTCCATGCGCGCCTACTTGCCGAAGCCGCGCGCGAGGAACACGGCGACCAGCGGAATCAGCGCGATCAGGTGGGCCTGCACCATCACCAGCCGGCGCGTCTTGCGGATGTCGGCCTCGGCCGGCAGCGTGCCGTTGGCGCGCAGCGCCTTGCGCCAGCGGAAGTAGGTGAGCGTCGGAAAGATCGAGAGCACGCCGACGATGATGAACAAGCCGAGCTTCACGTGCAACAGCGGGTTGGTCCAATACCACGCCGTGCCCTTCACGCCCCACACCGTGCGCGCAATGCCGGTGGCGAGCACCGCGATGGCGGCCATGCCGTAGACCATGTCGACCTTGGCGAGCCGCTCCACCACGGCGGCATTGAGCCACTGCACGCGGCACAGCGCCGCTTCGCTGGAGATGAAGACGACCATCGTGAGGATGGCCAGCAGATGCAGGTAGGCGAGGATGGCTTCGAGGGTCATCGATGGCTTTCTTCTTCAATGGGGTTGCAAATGCTTGCAGATTGTGACGCCGCTCGCGCGCTTTACCCCCTGCCGCCCCAGAATTCGGGCCGTCCGTACTGCTCCTTGAGGAAATCAAGCCACAGTCGCACCCGCAGCGGCAGGTGCTTGGTGCCCGCGAAGACCGCGTAGATGCCGTTGGGCGGCGCGGCGAATTCGTCCAGCAGCGGCACCAGCAGGCCGGCATCGATCTCGGCCTCCACTTCCCAGGTGCTGCGCCACGCGATGCCGTGGCCGGCCAGGCACCAGTCGTGCAGCACCTGGCCGTCGGAGCAATCGAGCGGGCCCTCGGGCCGCAGGTAGATCAGTTCTTCGCCGGCCTCCTCGCCGGCAGCCGCCGGGGCGCGCGGAATGCGGAATGCCCAGCCGCGCGTCTGCGAGGCGTCGCTCGACAGCGTGAGGCAGGCAAAGCGCGACAGCTCGTTCGGATGCCGCGGCATGCCGTGGCGGCGCACGAACTCCGGCGTGGCGACGCAGCGGCGGCGGTTGTCGGCCAGCCGCACGCTGACCAAGGACGAGTCGGGCATGTCGCCCACGCGCACCGCGCAGTCGAAGCTCTCGCCGCGCACGTCGACCACGCGGTCGCTCAGGTTCAGCGAGATCGTGACCTCCGGGTGCAGCGCATGGAAGCGCGGCACCAGCGGCGCCACGTGGCGGCGGCCGAAGCCGGCCGGCGCCGTCACGCGCAGGTGGCCGCTGGCCTTGACGCCGCCGGCGCTCACGCTGGCCTCGGCATTGGCGAATTCGGTCAGCAGGCGCTGGCAGTCCTCGAGAAAGGCGCTGCCTTCGTGCGTGAGCGTGATGCGCCGCGTGGTGCGCACCAGCAGCTTGACGCCCAGCCGCGCTTCGAGCGCGTCGAGCCGCCGCCCCATGATCGCAGGCGCCACGCCCTCGGCCTTGGCCGCGGCCGTGAGACCGCCGCGGGTCGCCACCGAGACGAAGGATTCGAGTTGCTTCAGGCGGTCCATGGCGGCGGAACTATAGCCCGCGGCGCCGCGAGCCTGGGCCGGCGCCCGCCGCGGCTATTTCTGGGCCCGCGAGTACGTGGAGTGCGAATAGAGCGGCGCTCCGCCCACCGGCAGCTCGGCTTCCAGCACGCTGCCGGTGGCCGAATCGGTGAGCACCAGCTGCCGCGTGCCCGGCCGGAAGGCAAGGTTGGTCACGGTCTGGCCGGCCGGGCTGCGGACCATGTGCGTGACCTCCCCGCGCGCATTGAGCACGAAGGCGCCGCCCAGGCTGGCATGGGCAACGACCAGCCCGCCATCGGCCGTGAGCGCAAGCCCGTCGGGGCCGCTGGTTCCGAAGAAGGTCTGCAGCGCGCCGACCTTGGAGAGGCTGCCGTCGGGCAGCAGCGGCGCGCGCCAGACCTGGTTGCCGCGGGTGACGGCCACGAACAGCACCTTGCCGTCGCCGCTGGTTGCCACGCCGTTGGGGCTGGGCGCGTTGGCCAGCAGCAGGTCGAGGCGGCCATCGGCATTCCACCGGTAGACGCGGCCGGTGGGATCGTGCAGTCCGGTCTGGCCCTGGTCGGTGAAATAGAGCCGTCCTTCCAGGTCGAAGACGAGGTCGTTCACGCCCTTGAAGGATTCGCTGTTGCGATGCCCGAGCACCGTCTCGACCGCGCCGCCGGCCGCATCGAGCCGCAGGATGCCGCGCCGGTAGTCGGCGATCCACAGGCTGCCGTCGGCATGGACCGCCAGGCCGTTGGGCCAGCCGTCGTAGGCCGCCACCAGCTGCCATTCGAGCGACGAGGGCGCGATCCTGAAGATGCGGCCGTAGGGAATGTCGGTGACGTACAGGTTCCCGGCCCGGTCGAACGCGGGGCCTTCCAGGAAGCTGTCCATCACGTGGCCCGGTTTGTTGGCGTCGACCCAGTCGGTGCGGCGCGGCGTGCGAAACGCATCGGGCAGGCGCGTGAGCACGCGCGCCTCGATGATCTCGGGCGGCTGGAAGCTCAGGTTCCACATGGCTGCATGGTCTCCGGTGGGGTCAGTCGGGCTGCACGCCCGCGGCCTTGATCACCTGGCCCCAGGCCTGGGTCTGACCGTGAACGAACTTGCCGAAGTCGGCCGGGGACAGGCCGCCCGGGCTGGCGCCCTGCTCCGCAAAGCGCTTCGCGAGGTCCGGCGATGCCAGCGCCTTCTTCACCTCGGCATGCAGCTTGTCGATGATCGGCTGCGGCGTGCCCTTGGGCGCCGCGATGCCGAACCAGTTGCTGGCGGTGAAATCCTTCAGGCCGGTCTCGGCGCTGGTGGGCGCCTCGGGCAAGGCGGCAAGGCGCTGCGGCGAGGTCACGAGCAGTGCGCGCACCTTGCCGCCCTTGACCTGCGGAATGGCCGTGGGCGCTGCGGTGACCAGCACGTCGACCTGTCCCGACACCACGCCCAGCATCGCTTCGCCCGCGCCCTTGTAGGGCACGTGGGTGAGCCCGAGCTTGCCGTTCTGCTTGAGCAGTTCGCCACCCAGGTGGGTGGAGCTGCCCACGCCGCCCGAGCCGAAGGTCAGCTTGCCGGGGTTCTTGCGGGCCTCGTCGATCAGCGCCGCCACGCTCTTGTAGGGCGAGTTCGCACCCACCACCACGACCAGCGGCGCATCGACGATGGTCGTCACGGGCACCAGGTCGGCGGGCTCCCACGGCAGCTTCCTGAAGAGGTGCGGCAGCATCGCGTAGGTGGTGTCGTTGACCAGGAAGGTGCCTCCGTCCGGCGCGGACTTGGCCACCAGGCTGGAGCCGATCGTGCCGCTCGCGCCGGCCTTGTTCTCCACATAGAAGGAGATGCCGGTCTGCTCGGTGAGCTTCTGGGCGATCTGGCGCGCGGCGTAGTCGGTGGTGCCGCCGGGCGCGTACGGGACCACCAGGCGCACCGGCTTGCTCGGCCACGCGGTGTCTGCGGCCAGGGCGGGAAGGCAAGCCGCGGTCGCGGCGCAGAAGAACAGGACGGGCAAGGCGCGCCGCGGGATGGAAGGCATTGGCTCAGTCTCCAAGGGTGATGTTGCGTGTCCTGAGGGCGGCGATCTCCGTGTCGCTGTAGCCCACTTCCCTCAGCAGCTCGCCCGTGTGCTCGCCGATGCGCGGCGGCTGCAGGCGGATCGCGGGGCGCTCGCCGTCGAGCGTGAAGGGCATCAGCGGCACCTTGGCCATGTGGCCGTCGTTCATGCGCACGGGCGCGAGGCCGCCGGTGGCGTTGAGGTGCGGATCGTCGAACAGCGCCTGCGGCTTGGTGATGGGCGCGAAGGGCAGCTCGTTCTGCTCGAACACTGCGCTGAGTTCGGCGGCGCTGTAGCCGGCCAGGTGCGAGCGCAGGATCGGCATCATCCAGTCGCGCGCGAGCACGCGGTCGTTGTTGGTCTTCAAGCGCGGGTCGGCCAGCATTTCTTCCAGGCCGAAGGCCCTGCAGAAGATCGCCCACTGCTTGTCGCTCACGGCCGCCAGGAAGATCTGCTCGCCGTCCTTCACGGTGAACACGTCGTACACGGCCCAGGCCGAGATGCGGCTGGGCATCGGGTCGGCGGCCTTGCCGGTGGCGGCGAACTGCATCATGTGCTGCGCGACCAGGAACACGTTGTTCTCGAACAGCGCGGACTGCACCTCGCAGCCCTTGCCGGTGAGTTCGCGCTGGCGCAGCGCGGCCATCGCGCCGATGGCGCCGAACATGCCGCCCATGATGTCGTTCACGCTGGTGCCCGCGCGCAGCGGGTCGCCCGCGCGGCCGGTCATGTAGGCGAGGCCGCCCATCATCTGCACCACTTCGTCCAGAGCCGTGCGATGGTCATAGGGGCCGGGCAGGAAGCCCTTGTGGCTCACGTAGATGAGGCGCGGGTTGAGCTGCTTCAGGCTGTCGTAGTCCAGGCCCAGCTTCTTCATGGTGCCGGGCTTGAAGTTCTCGCTCACGATGTCGGCCGTGGCGACGAGGCGCAGCGCGGCCTCCACGCCCTCCCGTGTCTTGAGGTCGAGCGCGATGCTCTTCTTGTTGCGGTTGAAGGTCGGGAAGAAGCCCGAGCCCGAGCCGAGCAGGCGGCGCGTGCTGTCGCCCTCGATGGGCTCGACCTTGATGACCTCGGCGCCGAGGTCGGCCAGCAGCAGGCCGCAGGTCGGGCCCATCACCATGTGGGTGAACTCGACGACGCGGACGCCGGCGTACGGCAGGGCTTGGGATTCAGGCATGTGGGGTGGTTTCCTGTTGGACGGCAAAGCCCTTGGGCAGCCCGGCCTCGGGCGTCATGCCGTAGACCGGTTCGCCGGGCAGGCCGGCCATGAGCGGCGCGCGCGCCGCGATGAGCTTCTGGATGTCGATGCCGGTGCGAACGCCCATGGCCTCGAACATGAAGACGAGGTCCTCGGTGACCGCATTGCCCGAGGCGCCGGGCGCATAGGGACAGCCGCCGAGGCCGCCGAGCGAGGCATCGAAGGTGCGCACGCCCTCGTCCCACGCCGCGAGGCAGTTCGCGATGCCGAGGCCGCGCGTGTTGTGCATGTGGGCGGCGCCGGCGTGCGCGCCGAGCTCGGCGCGCAGGCGCCTGAAGAGCCGACGCACCTGCGCGGGGTTGGCATAGCCGACGGTGTCCGACAGGCCCGCTTCTTCCGCCCCGGCCTCGATGCACTGCGCGGCGAGGCGGATCACGTCGTCTTCGGGCACCAGGCCTTGCAGCGTGCAGCCGAAGGCGGTGGAGATGCCGGCCTCGAGCCTCACATGCGGCGCGATCGCGCGGCGCAGCTCGGAGATGGCGCGCACCTCCTCGACCATTTCGGTCGGCGTCTTGCGCACGTTGGCGAGCGAATGCGCCACGCTGGCCGAGACCGGCATCGTGAGCTTGTGCACGCCCGCTTCGAGCGCGGCCTGCGCGCCCTTGCGGTTGGGCACCAGCGCCATCACGGTGAGGCCGGGCAAGGTGACGGCGTGGCGCACCACCTCGGCCGCATCGGCCATCTGCGGCAGCAGCCTGGCGGGCACGAAGGAGGCGACCTCGATCTCGCGCACGCCGGCCGCGTGGAGCGCGTCGATCCAGCGCAGCTTGTCGGCCGTGGGCATGGTGGCCTTGACCGACTGCAGGCCGTCGCGCGGGCCGACCTCGCTGATGAGGACGTCGGGGGGTGTCATCGGTTTCGTCTCCTTGGAGCGATCGGGTGATGTGGCACTGATCGCTTGACAGTTCTATCTTACAGAACTAAATTCCGTTAAACAGAATTAAACCGCCGAACGACTTTCCCTGTCAAGCCAAAGCCATGCCCCGCAAAGCCCAGACCGAATCGGTTTCAGACCTCAACGCCGCGCCCGGCGGCGCCGCCGCGGTCGACCGCGCGCTGAGCCTGCTTTCGGCCTTCCAACCCGGCGACGAGGCGCTCACGCTTGCGCAGTTTGCCGAGCGCACGCAGCTCTACAAGAGCACGGTGCTGCGGCTGCTGGCCTCGCTCGAACATGCGCGGCTGATCCGCCGGCAGGACGACGGCCGCTATGCGCTGGGCGCCGAGATCGCGCGGCTGCACGGCCTCTATGCGGCGTCGCTGTCGCTCGACCGCATCGTGCTGCCGGTGCTGCGCGCGCTGGCCGCAACGACGGGCGAGAGCGCGGCGTACCACGTGCGGCAGGAACAGGGCGACAGCTGGGTGCGGCTGTGCCAGTTCCGTGTCGATTCCTCGCACGTGGTGCGCGACCACGTGCGCGCGGGCGACCTGCTGCCCAACGACCGCGGCGCCGGCGCGCGCGTGCTGATCGCCTTCGGCCCCGAGGCCGAGCGCCCGCGCGGCGCCAGGGAGCGCAAGCTGTACGACGAGATCCGCGCCCAGGGCTACTGCGCGCTGGTGGGCGACCGCACGGCCGAGCTGGCCGGCATCTCGGCACCGGTGTTCCATGCCGACGGCCGCCTGGCCGCGGCGGTCACGCTGACGATGCCGGCGCACCGCTACGACGCGCGCCACATCGAGCCGGTACGCGCCGCGGCCCGTGAGCTGAGCGGAACCCTCTGACAAAAAGGAGGAGAAAACGCAGGTCTTCCTGCAATTACCCTCATTTTTGTCACTGATAAATCCCGATCTTGGTTATTACTTGTCGGCAAAGTATCGAATAAAGTCCAAGCCATGGATCAACCCGGCGCAGTGCTCTTCGATGCCTACGGCACGCTGTTCGACGTCTACAGCGTCGGGCAGACGGCCGAGCGGCTGTTCGCCGGCCAGGGTCAGGCGCTGGCCGCGGGTTGGCGCGACAAGCAGATCGAATACACGCGCCTCGTCACCACCAGCAACCACGGCGCCCACTACCGGCCCTTCGGCGAACTCACGCGCGCCGCGCTGCGCTACACCTGCAAGCGGCTGGGCCTCGGCCTGACCGAAGCCGCCGAGCAGCAGCTGATGGACCAGTACCGCACGCTCACGGCCTTTCCCGAATGCCGCGAAGTGCTCCAGGCGCTCAAGGCGCGCGGCGTGGCCACCGGCATCCTCTCGAACGGCGATCCCGGCATGCTCGACGCGGCCGTGCGCAGCGCCGGGCTCGATGGCCTGCTCGACCATGTGCTGAGCGTCGACGGCATCCGCAAGTACAAGACGCATCCCGATGCGTACCAGCTCGGCGTGGCCGCCACCGGCCTGCCGCCCGCGCGCATCGCCTTCGTCAGCTGCAACGGCTGGGACGCGCTCGGCGCCACCTGGTTCGGCTTTCGCACGCTCTGGGTCAACCGCTACCAGCTTCCGTTCGAAGAACTCGGCACGCAGCCCGAACGCATCGGCAGCAGCCTGCGCGACGTGCTCGGGTTCTTCTGACAGACACCGCTCCTCATTTCATTCAGCATTGCACCGTTCTCAAGGAGAGAAAAAACATGACCGCCCGCACCACCACCCACGGCCTCCAGGTTGCGACCGAGCTTCATCGCTTCATCGAAGACAAGGTCCTGCCCGCCAGCGGCGTGGCCAGCGATGTTTTCTGGAAAGGCTTCGACACCATCGTCCATGACCTCGCGCCGAAGAACATCGCGCTCTTGGCCGAACGCGACCGCCTGCAGGCCGAGCTCGATGCCTGGCACAAGAAGAACCCCGGCCCCATCGCCGACATGCCGGCCTACCGCGCCTTCCTCGAGAAGATCGGCTACCTGCTGCCGCAGCCCAAGGGCGCGAAGGCCACCACCGCGAACGTCGATTCCGAGCTCGCGCTGCAGGCCGGCCCGCAATTGGTGGTGCCGATCCTCAACGCACGCTACGCGCTCAACGCCGCCAACGCGCGCTGGGGTTCGCTGTACGACGCGCTCTACGGCACCGATGCCATTCCCGAAACCGGCGGTGCCGAAAAGGGCAAGGGCTACAACCCCGTGCGCGGCGCCAAGGTCATCGAATTCGCGCGCAAGGTGCTCGACCAGGCCGCGCCGCTCGAAAACGGCTCGCACAAGATGGCAACCGGCTACAGCGTGAAGGACGGCAAGCTCGTGGTCGCGCTGCAAAGCAGCAGCACCGGCCTCGCCGATCCCGCGCAGTTCGTCGGCTACCAGGGCGATGCGGCCGCGCCGTCGTCGGTGCTGCTCAAGCACAACGGCATCCACCTGGACATCCGCATCGACCGCAGCACGCCGATCGGCAAGGGCGATGCCGCCGGCGTGAGCGACCTGGTGCTCGAAGCCGCGCTCTCGACCATCCTCGATCTGGAAGACTCGGTGGCCGTGGTCGATGCGGCCGACAAGGTGGTCGCCTATTCGAACTGGCTCGGCATCGTCGAGGGCACGCTCACCGAAGAAGTCGCCAAGGGCGGCAAGACCTTCACGCGCGGCCTCAACCCCGACCGCGAATACACCGGCGCCGACGGCCGCCCCGTGAAGCTGCACGGCCGCTCGCTGATGTTCCTGCGCAACGTGGGCCACCTGATGACCAACCCGGCCGTGCTGTATGCAGGCGGCAAGGAAATTCCCGAAGGCATCCTCGATGCCGTGGTCACCACCACCATCGCGATGATCGACCTGAAGCGCAAGGGCAATTCGCGCACCGGCAGCATCTACATCGTCAAGCCCAAGATGCACGGCCCGGCCGAAGTGGCCTTTGCGAGCGAGCTGTTCGGCCGCGTCGAGCAGCTGCTCGGCCTGCCCGCCAACACCGTGAAGCTCGGCATCATGGACGAGGAGCGCCGCACCAGCGTCAACCTCAAGGCCTGCATCGCCGAGGCCGCCGCGCGCGTGGCCTTCATCAACACCGGTTTTCTCGACCGCACCGGCGACGAGATGCACACCGCCATGCACGGCGGCCCGATGATCCGCAAGGGCGACATGAAGTCCAGCGCGTGGATCGGCGCCTACGAGAAGAACAACGTGCTGGTCGGCCTCTCGTGCGGCCTGCGCGGCAAGGCGCAGATCGGCAAGGGCATGTGGGCCATGCCCGACCTGATGGCCGCCATGCTCGAGCAGAAGATCGCGCACCCCAAGGCCGGCGCCAACACCGCCTGGGTGCCCTCGCCCACCGCGGCCACGCTGCATGCGCTGCACTACCACCAGGTGAGCGTCACGGCCGTGCAGCAGGAGCTCGAGAAGATCGACGCCGACGCGGAGCGCGACAACATCCTCAATGCGCTGCTGCAGGTGCCCATCGCGCCCGCGGCCAACTGGACCGAGGCCGAGAAGCAGCAGGAGATCGACAACAACGTGCAGGGCATCCTCGGCTACGTGGTGCGCTGGATCGACCAGGGCGTGGGCTGCTCCAAGGTGCCCGACATCCACAACGTGGGCCTGATGGAAGACCGCGCCACACTGCGCATCTCGAGCCAGCACATCGCCAACTGGCTGCTGCACGGCGTGGTGACCAAGGCGCAGGTCGACGAGACCTTCCAGCGCATGGCCAAGGTGGTCGACGAGCAGAACGCCGGCGACCCGGTGTACCAGCCGATGGCCGGCCACTTCGACACCTCGGCCGCGTACAAGGCCGCGCAGGACCTGGTGTTCAAGGGCATCGAGCAGCCGAGCGGCTATACCGAGCCGCTGCTGCATGCGTGGCGGCTGAAGGTGAAGGGCGAGGCCTGATCTTCGGCCTCTTTCCTGAGTCAACCAACGGCACCTTCGGGTGCCGTTCTTGTTTTTATGCGTCCGGTCCGGCCTTTTTTCTTGGGGGCATCTTGAGCGGCGTTGCCACGGACAACTGCCGGATTTCACGGCGCAACTCTCGCTCGAGTTCCTGCTCGGTCGGCAGATGCAATTGGTAGCGACTGGCGAAGATATTTCGCTCCTGCTGCTCGCCCAAGGTGTACTTCACCACGGCATCGTTCTTGTCCGGGCAAAGGATCACACCCAGCGTCGGGTTGTCGCCTTCGGTTCGACGCTCGCGGTCGTAGTAGTTCACATAGAACTGGATCTGGCCGAGATCGCCATGAGTCAACTTGCCGACCTTGAGATCGATGAGCACATAGCACTTGAGCACCGCGTGATAGAAGACCAGGTCGATATAGAAATGGTCGCCGTCGATGGTGATACGCTCCTGGCGCGACACGAATGCAAAACCTTTGCCGAGTTCGAGCAGGAAAGTCTGCAGGTTGTCGATGAGCGCCTGCTCCAGCTTGGACTCGACCAACCTCGGGGACTCCGGCAGGCCGAGGAACTCGATGACCACCGGGTCTTTCAACACATCGAGCGGCTGCATCACTTCCTGGCCATGCGTTGCCAATCGCATCAGGCCCTTCTTGTCCTTGCTTTTTGCCAAACGGTCGTACAGCAGGCTGGCCGTCTGGCGCTGGAGCTCACGCACGGACCACGCGTTTCGGATCGCTTCGATTTCGTAGAAGGCACGCGCTTCCGGCCTCGCCACACGCAAGAGTTGGCGGTAGTGACTCCATGAAAGAGACGGATGCAGCGCTCCGGGGCACCAGTCCGTGTCGCCTTCGGATTTCCGAGACGATGTCTCGGAACTGACCTGAAGAGGCAACGCCGTTGGCGTGGTCGATTTCCGAGACGCCGTCTCGGAAATCAGTTGCGGATAGTCCAGATAGAACTGCCTGAACGCTTCGAGGTTGTCCGCGGAATAACCGCGACCGAACTCGGCATTCAGGCGCGTCGACAGATCAGCGAGCAGCCTGGCACCATAGCCTGCTCGGCGCTGCCCTCTCTGCTCTTCCTCGACGATCTCGCGCCCGATCAACCAGTTGGCTGCGACCTGTGTCGTATTGATCGTCCGTGCCACACCGGCACGCGCGGCATCCAGGATCTCTCGCACACGGCTGAAAAGCGGCTGTGCAGCCTTTGCGCGCCCGGGCTTTGCCGTGCGGGCACTGGAGGAGATGGAGGGCGTTGGCAATGCGAGGCTCTCAGGGTTGTTTAGAAATTATGGGGTACCTGTCATGTGCGGTCGAATGTCCACGAGGCGTCGCCACCGCGACCCTGCGCGTCCGACGATCAACTAGCATCAGGCCGCCCTCCTTACTGGCCTCCCGCCCTATGAACCCGAACGCGGCATCCAAGCCCGCGGAGCGCCCCAGCTCACGCCTCTCCCGCTTCTCCCGCTGGTCCACCTCGACCACCGCGATGTTGATCGCCCTCGCCTCGGCCTTTGCCCTGAGCCAGGCCTTCCGCACCGTCGGCGCCATGATGGCCACGCCGCTCAGCGGCCACTTCGGCCTCTCGCCCCAGCAGATCGGCACCTGGGCGGGCATCTTCCACTTCATGTTCGGCATCATGCAGCTCGCGATGGGCGTGTCGATCGACACGTTCGGCGTGCGCCGCACGGTGCTTGCCGCCTTTCCGCTGGCCGTCGCGGGTGCCGTACTGTGCGCAGTGGCATCGAGCTTCCATGCGCTGCTGCTGGGGCAGGCGCTGATCGGTGTCGGCTGCGCGCCGGCTTTCCTGGCCTGCACGGTGTTCATCGCACGGCATTTCGATGCCTCGCGCTTCACCGCGATGTCGGGGCTGGTGATGAGCCTCGCGGGCCTGGGCATCCTGTTCACCGGCACGCCGCTGGCACTGCTGATCGAAGCCGCGTCATGGCGCGCCGGCTATGCGGTGCTGGCTGCGTCCGCCGTGCTTTCGTGGATCCTCATCTTCTGGCGCGTGCGCGACCCCGTGCGCGCGGAGGACCGCACGAGCGCGGAGACCGCGCCGGCCGAACGCCAGTCGCTGCGCAAGGCCGTGCGCGAACTGCTCCCGCTCTTTGCCATGCCGCACACACTGGGCCTGCTGTGCTTTGCCTGCGTGTCATATGCCGCCTTCATCACCCTGCGCGGCCTTTGGCTCGGCCCCGTGCTGCACGACCGCCATGGGCTGTCGCTGGTCAGCAGCGGCAACGTGGCGCTGGTGATGACCATCGCCGGCATGATCAGCCCCGCCATGTTCGGCCGCCTCGACCCGGGCGGCAGGCGGCGCGGCCGCTGGCTCATGGGCTGCGCGTTTGCGGCCGCGGTGATCTTCGCGTTCATGGCGCTCACGCATTCGCTCGCCGTCGACATCGGCCTGCCGATCCTCTATGGCCTGCTCTCGGGCTACTCGGTGCTGCAGTATTCGTACACGCGCGCCGCCTATCCGGCGGCCATGACGGGGCGCGCGCTGTCGCTGCTCAACATGGCGATGTTCCTCGGCGTGTCGCTGATGCAGTGGACCACGGGCGTGGCCGCGTCGTGGGCCGCGTCGAACGGCGTGGAGCCGTTTCGCGCGGTGTTCCTCACGATCACGGCCATGCTGGCGGTGGGCACCCTGGCGTTCCTGTTGCTGCCGCGCGCGCACGAAAAAGCGGGCCTCGCCTCCGCGCAGCCCTGAGCGGGATCGCGCAGGCGCAAGCTCAACGGCGAGCGCACCCTGCGGCGCGGGCGTTCCACGATGAGCTTGTCCATGTCTTCGCGCATCGTCAGCCCTCCCGCCCAAGGCTGCGCGCAGCCTTCTGCAACGCGACCTTCTGCGCGCGCCGTTCCGCACGGTGCGTGCGCAGGTGGCGCCCGGCCTTCTGATTGGATTCGCCGCGCGCGATCGCGGCCACCACGGGGTTGCGGGGTGCCGCATTCGGCACCGAAAAATAAAACCGGCCCAGACGCTTGCCGTCGTCGCGGGCCTTTCGTTGAGCACTCATGTGCGCACACTCCAGAAACAAGAAAGCCCCGGCGAATGGCTGCGCGGGGCCTTTGTCGATGGGCCTCGGCGGATGCGTGGATGCACACGCGGCCGGGGCGGTCGGTGTGCGGGTTAGGTGTTCAGGAAACGGTTCATTGAATGTGTTGCCGCCCGGGAGGTTGGTCGTCGCCAGGCGCGGATGAAAAACTGTTGCTGAAAAACGAAGGGCGGATTCTGGCGAGCACGCGCGCTGTGTGCAAGCGCGGCACATGCGGCTGTGGCGCAAAGCCCACGCCTCGCGCTGCGAGGCACTTGTCTCGAATCCCTCAGCTCCGCTGCGCCGCCTCGGCTTCGTCGCGCAGCCACTCTGCGAACTCCTGCGCATCACGGTTGCCGGCGGCGCGCCGCGAGGCCTCGATGAAGTAGCCGCGGTGCGAAGCCGCGCCCTCGCCGAGCGGCGCCACCAGGCGGCCGTCCTGCACCAGCTCGCGCAGCAGCGGCAGCCGGCCGATCACCACGCCCTGCCCGGCCACGGCGGCGGCCACCGCATCGGCGTACTGGGTGAAGCGCAGCGTGCTCTTCATGCGCAGGTCGTCGAGCCCCATCACCTTGAGCCAGGGCTCCCAATCGGCGGTGGGCGCTTCGCTATGGTCCGGATATTCGACGGTGAGCAGGGTGAGCTTCGAAAAGTCCGCCGGCGTGCGCAGCGAGGCGGCAAGCTGCGGCGAACACAGCGGGATCACCGATTCCTCGAACAGCGCCGGGCCGATGCCGCGGCCGATCGGCATGAAGCGCACCGCCAAGTCGAGCCGGCTGCTTTCCAGGTCGAGCACGTCGAGCGTGGCCGACACGCGCACGTCGACCTGCGGATGGCTGCCGGTGAAGCGCGCGAGCTTCGGAATGAGCCACAGCGACGCAAAACCCGGCGTGGTGGTGATCGCCACCTGGCGCGGCGCGGAACTGGCACGCACCCGCGCGGTGGCGTCGCGCAGCCGCTCCAGGCTGTCGGTCACGGCCCGCTGCATCACGCCGCCGGCTTCGGTGAGCGCCAGCGCGCGGTGCCGGCGCTCGAACAGCAGCACGCCCAGGCTGGCTTCGAGCTGCTGGATCTGGCGGCTCACGGCCGACTGGGTCAGGTGCAGCTCGCCGGCCGCGAGCGTGAAGCTCAGCCGGCGCGCCGCGGCCTCGAAGCTGCGCAGCAGTTCGAGCGGCGGCAGTTCGCCGGAGGCGGCGCCAAAGGCTTTCGCATTCTCTGGAAGCATGCAACGAATTCCGAATTACCGTGTGCAAGAGGAAGGCCGGTTCACTATATTCATTCGTATCACGAATGCAATGGAGCTTGCCATGAGCACCCAGCCTCTTTCTTCTTCCCTCTTCCAGGTCAGCCTGCCGACCCGTTCCATCTTCTCGGTGCCCGATGGCGCCGGCGTGGGCATCGAATGCCGCAGCGGCTCGGTCTGGGTGACGCTCGACCGCGATCCGCGCGACATCGTGCTTGCGCCGGGCGAGCGCTTCGAAGGCAGCGAGCACCGGCGCGTGCTGGTGTCGGCGCTCGAAGCCTCGTGCATCACGGTGTCGGACGCGCAGCCCGCGGCCATGCCGCTGCCGACGCGGCGCCGGTCGCCTTGGCGACTGCTGCCGCTCGGGTTGTCCCCGGCTTGACCTGAGTCGCCCCGGCATCGACCCTCGATGCCATGGACCTTCTAAGCACCGAACGCCGCCGCCGTGACGGGCGGCTTTTTTGCGTTGGGCGCCGCGCGGGTCACGCTGATTTCTTTTCTGGAGGGACATGACCATGGCAGAGGCATACATCGTGGCCGCCGCGCGCACGGCCGGCGGGCGGCGCGGCGGCAAGCTCGCGGGCTGGCATCCGGCCGACCTGGCGGCGCAGGTGATCGACGCACTGGTGGCAAGGAGCGGCATCGATCCGGCCGCGGTGGAAGACGTGATCCTCGGCTGCGTGAGCCAGGTGGGCGAGCAGGCGACCAACGTCGCGCGCAACGCGGTGCTGGCCTCGAGGCTGCCCGAGTCGGTGCCGGGCACCTCGGTCGACCGGCAGTGCGGCTCGTCGCAGCAGGCGCTGCACTTTGCGGCGCAGGCCGTGATGTCGGGCGCCATGGACGCGGTGATTGCGGGCGGCGTCGAAAGCATGACGCGCGTGCCGATGTTCACGCCCAATGCGCTGCCGGCCAAGGCGGGCCTGGGCACCTACATGAGCCCGGCCATGAAAAGGCGCTACCCCGGCGTGGAGTTCAGCCAGTTCACCGGCGCCGAGATGATCGCGAAGAACTACGGCATCGACAAGGATGCGCTCGACCGCTACGCGCTCGAAAGCCACCGCCGCGCCATGGCCGCGACGCGCTCGGGCGCGTTCGAAGGCGAGATCGTGCCCATCGAGATCCTGCAAGCCGACGGCAGCGGCACGGGCGAGCGGCACATGGTGGACGAAGGCATCCGCTTCGATGCCACGCTCGAAGGCATTGCGGGCGTCAAGCTGATTGCCGAGGGCGGACGCTGCACCGCCGCCACCGCGAGCCAGATCTGCGACGGCGCGAGCGGCGTGCTGGTGGTGAACGAACGCGGCCTCAAGGCCCTGGGCGTGAAGCCGATCGCGCGCATCCACCACATGAGCGTGATGGGGCACGACCCGGTGATCATGCTGGAGGCCCCGCTGCCCGCCACGCTGCGTGCGCTCAAGAAGGCCGGCATGCGCATCCAGGACATCGATCTCTATGAAGTGAATGAAGCCTTCGCGCCCGTGCCCATCGCCTGGCTGGAGGCATTGGATGCCGACCCCGCGCGGCTCAACGTGAACGGCGGCGCCATCGCGCTCGGCCATCCGCTGGGCGCCTCGGGCACCAAGCTCATGACCACGCTGGTCCACGCGCTCGGCCGGCGCGGCAAGCGCTACGGGCTGCAGACGATGTGCGAAGGCGGCGGCATGGCCAACGTCACCATCGTGGAGAGGCTCTGATGAACGCACCGCAGCCCTATGTGCTCTACGCGCTGGCCGACGGCGTCGCCACGCTCACGCTGAACCTGCCGGCCAAGCTGAACCCGATTGCGCGCGAACTGCAGGTCGAACTGCGCGACACGCTGGAGCGCATCCGCGACGACCGCGCGGTGCGCGCCGTGATCCTGACCGGCGCCGGCAAGGCCTTCTGCGTGGGCGCCGATTTGAGCGCGATGGCGCCAGGCGGCGAAGGCAAGTCGCTCGGCGCGCAGACTGCGGAGTGGATGCAATCGCTCAGCAACCCGCTGATCGAGACGCTGCGCACGCTGCCCGTGCCGGTGGTGGCAGCCGTCAACGGCGCCGCTGCGGGCGCCGGCGTGGGCCTGGCGCTGGCGGCCGACGTGACGGTTGCGGCGCGCAGCGCCTATTTCTACCTGCCCTTCCTGCCCAAGCTCGGCATCGTGCCGGACCTGGGCTGCACCTGGGCCATTCCGCGGCGCACCGGCCGGGCACGCGCGATGGGCATGGCGCTGCTCGACGAGCGCCTGGGCGCCGAGCAGGCGGTGCAATGGGGCCTGATCTGGGCCTGCGCGGACGACGAACAGCTGCTCGACGAAGCACGCGCCATCGCACAGCGGCTCGCCCGCCTGCCGGCGCATGCGGTGGTCGAGGCGCGCGAAACCTTCGAGGCCGCCGAGCGCCACACGCTGGCCGAGCAATTGCACTACGAAAGCGAGCGCCAGCGCGAGCTGATCGACCGCCCCAGCTTCCGCGAAGGCGTGAGCGCTTTCCTGCAGAAGCGCCCGCCAAGCTTCCCCGGGCGCTGAGCCATGATCGAACGCACGCTTTTCAGCGCCGACCACGAGGCCTTCCGCGACAGCTTCCGCCGCTTCATGGACAAGGAGATCGCGCCCTTCCACGAGGCGTGGGAAGAACAGGGCTACGTGGACCGCGCCGTCTGGTCCAAGGCCGGCGAGAACGGCTTTCTCTGCATGGCGCTGCCCGAGGCCTACGGCGGTGCGGGCGCCGACCTGCTCTATTCGGTGATCCAGTTCGAGGAACTCTGGGCGCGAGGCTTCACGGGCATCGGCTTCGGGCTGCACAGCGAGATCGTGGCGCCGTACGTCCTGCGCTACGGCACCGAGGCGCAGAAGCAGCACTACCTGCCCAGGCTCGCGAGCGGCGAGATGGTCGGCGCCATCGCGATGAGCGAGCCCGGCGCGGGCAGCGACCTGCAGGCGGTCAAGACCAGCGCCATCCGCCAGCCCGACGGCAGCTACCTGCTCAATGGCAGCAAGACCTTCATCACCAACGGCTGGCATGCCGACCTCGTGATCGTGGTCGCCAAGACCGACCCGGCCGCGGGCGCCAAGGGCACCAGCCTGTTCCTGGTCGAGCGCGGCATGCCGGGCTTCGAAAAAGGCAAGCGGCTCAAGAAACTCGGGCTGAAGGCGCAGGACACCTCCGAGCTGTTCTTCGACGACGTGCGGCTGCCGGCCGACACATTGCTCGGCGACGCCGCGCAGCTGAACCGCGGCTTCGTCTGCCTGATGGAGCAGCTGCCCTGGGAGCGGCTGCAGATCGCGATCAGCGCGGTGGCTGCGTCGCAGGCGGCCATCGACCAGACCGTCACTTATGTGAAGGAGCGCAAGGTGTTCGGCCAGCCGGTGGGCAGCTACCAGAACACGCGCTACACGCTCGCCGAGCTGCAGACCGAAGTGCAGGTGGCGCAGGTGTTCGTCGACAAGTGCATCGAGCTGCTGATGGCCGAGAAGCTCGATACCGCCACCGCCAGCATGGCCAAGTACTGGACCACCGACCTGCAGTGCAAGGTGATGGACGCCTGCGTGCAGCTGCACGGCGGCTACGGCTTCATGTGGGAATACCCGATCACGCGCGCGTATGCCGATGCGCGGGTGCAGCGCATCTATGGCGGCACGAACGAGATCATGAAGGAAGTGATCACGCGGGCGATGGGCCTCGGCGGGCGCTGAAACAGCACCCCTGGCGCCCGGCCTGAGGCTGCGGGAGAATGGCCGCATGCCCATCCTCAACGCCTTCTACGCCCAGTCGGGCGGCGTCACCTCGGTCATCAATGCGTCGGCCTGCGGCGTGATCGAGACGGCACGAAAACACCCGGACCGCATCGGCAATGTCTACGCCGGGCGCAACGGCATCATCGGCGCGCTGACCGAGGAACTCATCGACACCGGCGCCGAGCCGGCCGAGGCGATTGCGGCGCTGCGCAGCACGCCCTCGGGCGCCTTCGGCTCGTGCCGCTACAAGCTCAAGTCGCTCGAGAAGAACCGGCGCGAATACGAGCGGCTGATCGAGGTGTTCAAGGCGCACGGCATCGGCTATTTCTTCTACAACGGCGGTGGCGATTCGGCCGACACCTGCTTCAAGGTGAGTCAGCTGTCGCAGTCGCTCGGCTTTCCGCTGCAGGCCATCCACGTGCCCAAGACCATCGACAACGACCTGCCGCTGACCGACTGCTGCCCGGGCTTCGGCTCGGTGGCCAAGTACGTGGCGGTGTCGACGCTGGAGGCCTCGTTCGACGTGCGCTCGATGGCCGCCACTTCCACCAAGGTGTTCGTGCTCGAGGTGATGGGGCGGCATGCGGGCTGGATCGCGGCGGCCGGCGGGCTCGTGGCCGACCATGGCATTCCGGTGGTGGTGCTGTTCCCCGAGATCGAGTTCGACAAGGCGCGCTTTCTCGCGCGCGTGGACGAGCTGGTGAAGCAGCACGGCTACTGCTCGGTGGTGGTGTCCGAGGGCTGCCACTACCCCGACGGCAGCTTCCTGGCCGAGCAGGGCACGCGCGACGCCTTCGGCCATGCGCAGCTGGGCGGCGCGGCGCCGGTGGTGGCGCAGATGGTCAAGGAGGCGCTGGGCCACAAGTTCCACTGGGCCGTGGCCGACTACCTGCAGCGCGCGGCGCGGCACATTGCCTCGGCCACCGACGTGAAGCAGGCCTACGAGCTGGGGCAGCGCGCGGTCGAGCTCGCGCTCGAAGGCCGCAACGCGGTGATGCCGACCATCGAACGCACCTCCGATGCGCCCTACACCTACCGCATCGGCAGCGCGCCGCTCGACGCGGTGGCGAATGTCGAAAAGCCCATGCCGCGCGACTTCATCTCGGAGGACGGCTGGGGCATCACCGACCAGTGCAGGCGCTACCTGCTGCCGCTGATCGAAGGCGAGGACTACCCCGCCTACCGCAACGGCCTGCCGGTGTACGCCACCCTGCGCAACGTGGCCGTGCCCAGGAAGCTGCCGGCCTTCGAGCTCGCCTGACGCGATGGAAACAGCCACCGCCACCATCGACACCACGCGCTGTCCGCTGTGCGGCGAGGAGAACCGCTGCGCGATGGAAACCGCGCGCGAAACCGGCCAGCCGCAACCGCCCTGCTGGTGCATGGCGGCCGACTTCGGCAAGGCGCCGTTTGGGGCCCTGCCGCCGGCATCGCGCGGCAAGGCCTGCATGTGCGCGCGCTGCGCCGCGGGGGTGGCGGCCGAGCCTCGTCAGGACTGAGCGGCGCCCTGCTGCTGGTTCTGGGCCTGCGGTACTGGCGCGGGCGCCGCTTGGGAAGCAGCTGCAGGGGCTTTTGCCTCCGGCGGCAGCGGCACGCCGGGCGACGCGGCTGCGGACATGCCGCGGTCACGCTGCTGCGTGATCACGCAGTGGATGAACTGCAGCTTGCCGACGGCCACGCGCGGCAGCACGAAGGGGTAGTAGTCGGGCTGGCCCATGCTGCGCGAAAGTTCGTTGAGCACGTTGGTGAGCAGCACCCAGCCGTTGAGAAAGTCCAGGAACTTGGCGGCGCCGGGATGCTCGGGCTGCCAGAGGTCTTCCGCGGTGAACAGGTCGGTCGCAAGCTCGACGTTGGTGGCGTCCACGCCAAAGCTCATCGCCGTGTCGGCGGTGTCGGCCATGTGCAGGTAGTGGGCCCAGGTCTCGGCCCAGTCTTCCCAGGGATGCATGCTCGCGTAGCTGCTCACGAAGCGGTTGGCCCAGTCGGGCGGCGGGCCCTGTTCGTAGTGCTGCTGGAGCGCCGCGGCGTAGTCGGCGCGCTCGTCGCCGAAGAGCGCGCGGAACTCGTCCAGCCACGGCGTGGGCTGCACCAGCAGGTCCCAGTAGTAGTGGCCGACCTCGTGGCGGAAATGCCCGAGCAGCGTTCGGTAGGGCTCGCGCATTTCGGCGCGGATGCGCTCGCGCACCGCGTCCTCGGCCTCTTCGGCGTTGAGGGTGATCACGCCCTGTTCATGCCCGGTCATCACGTGCGGGCCGCCCGGCATGTTGCCGAGGAAGTCGAAGGCCAGCCCGTGCACCGGATCGGCATGGCGGCTGACCACCGGCAGCCCGAGCGCGAGCAGCTGCGAGATGAGCCGGCGCTTCGCATGCTCGAGCTTGCGCCAGAGTTCGCCATTGCTCTCCACCGAAAGATCGGGGATGGTGCGGGTGACGCTGCAGGCCAGGCAGTAGCCGGGCGCGAGGCCGTCGGTGTTGAACGAAGGGTCGTCGCCCTCGCGCGGGGCCGGCACCATCCAGTTGCAGCTGGCGGCGGTCATGAGGTTGGCGCAGCGGCGGTAGGTGCGGCCGTCGGGATTGCCGAACACGGTGAAGAGTTGCTCTTGTTCTTCAGGCTCGGCGCCGTCGGCTGCGCCGCCCTCGGCCTTGTCTTCGGCCTCGATCGGCGCCAGCGGCACCACGCCCAGGCGCTCGATCACGTAGCCGAGCGGCGTGCGGCAGGCCAGGCACTGGCTGTTGCGCAGGAACACAGGCCGGCCGCACTGGCAGCGGTAGGCGCGGCTCACGGTGGGCGCCGCGAGTTCGGAGGCAAGGTGGGAGGGCGCGCCCGGTTCGGGAGCGCTGGCATGGTCAGGTGGCGTATTCATGTCGTTGTTCTGGAAAGGCAGCGCGGGACAGCGGTGCATTGTGTGACGCGCAGGTGCCGGCTCCGCCGCGCAAAGCCCGATATGCTTGTAGGACGACGGACCCGCATCGAATAAAAAAGCGGGGCCACCGCCCATGACCACCACTCCCAAGCCCGAAGCCGCTTCGCCGGCCCCGCCCTCCATCGGCACCCTGCGCGAACGCTACGGCCCGCGCTACCGCTGGTACCTGCTGCTTTCGGTGATGGTGGGCGTGATGGCGTCGATCATGTCCTCGACCATCGTCAACGTCGCAATCCCGGGCATGAGCCACCATTTCTCGCTGGGTCAGGAGCGCGCGCAGTGGGTGAGCTCGGGCTTCATGGTGGCGATGACGGTCTCGATGCTGACCACGCCTTGGCTGCTGTCGCGCTACGGCTACCGGCGCACCTACGCGGGCACGATGGTGCTGCTGCTCGCGGGCGGCGTGGCGGGCGGGCTGGCCAACAACTTCTCGCTGGTGCTGCTGGCGCGCGTGGCCGAAGGGCTTGCGGCGGGCGTGGTGCAGCCGATTCCGGCCATCATCATCCTGCGCGCCTTCGAGCCGCATGAGCAGGGGCGCGCGAGCGGCATCTTCGGCATGGGCGTGGTGCTGGCGCCGGCCATCGGCCCCAGCATCGGCGGCGTGCTGGTCGACCTGTTCGGCTGGCGCTCGATCTTCTTCATGGTGGTGCCGTTCTGCCTGGCCTCGCTCTGGCTGGCCTACCGGTTCGTGCCCACCACGGCGCCCGGCGGCGTGGCGGCCACGCGCGGCAGCGGGCTCGACTGGCGCGGCCTTGCATTAGGCACCGTGGGCACGCTCTGCCTGCTGAACGGCCTGGTCGAGTTGCGCGGCGATTCGCCGCTGCAGGCCGGCCTGCTGCTGGCAGCCGCGGCGCTGGCCTTTGCAGCCTTCGTCTGGTGGCAGCGCCGCCATGCGGCCGGCGGCGGCGAACCGCTGATGAACCTGGCGCTCTTCCAGTACCGCCAGTTCGCCATGGGCAGCGTGGTCGCCTTCATCTACGGCACGGCGCTGTTCGGCTCCACCTACCTGCTGCCGGTGTACATGCAGGTCGGGCTGCAATTGTCCGCGTCGCACGTGGGCACCATCCTGCTGCCGGCAGGCATCGTGCTGGCCCTGACCATTGCGGGCGTGGGCCGGCTGGCCGACCGGCAGCCGACCTGGATGCTGGTGAGCATCGGCCTGGTGCTGCTGGCGGCTTCGTTCGCGCTGATGGTGGTGCTCCGGCTCGACAGCGCGCTCTGGCTGCTGGTGGCTTTTGCGATCATCGGGCGCATCGGGCTTGGCTTCATCCTGCCCTCGCTCAACCTCGGCTCGATGCGGCCGCTGGCCAAGCCGCTGATTCCACAGGGCGCCAGCGCGATCAACTTCCTGCGCATGCTGGGCGGCGCGGCCGGCGTGAGCCTGTGCGCCATCGTGCTCGAGTGGCGGCTGGCGGCGCATGGCGATTCGCTGGCCAATGCCGCGAGCAGCCCGGCGCGGCTGGCGGCCTTCGACGAGGTGTTCCTGATGCTGGCGGCGCTTTGCGCACTGGCCATTTGCGCGGCCTGGCAGCTTCGGCAGTCCGATCCGGCAAGGGTAAGCACTTAGTAATACTTAAGCACCCATCGTTTCTAATTGTTAGCATTTGTTAGCTAATGATGGGATGGGTTTCATGCAACGCAGAAGTTTTGTCGCCGGAACGGCGGTTTTCGCAGCGGGCCTGGCCCATCTCTCGTCCGCGCAAGCGGCCGAATCCGGGGTGACCGACACCGAGATCGTGCTCGGCAGCTCGGCCGTGCTGAGCGGCCCGCTCGGCTCGCAGATCAAGGTGGTGCACAACGGCGCCGCGCTGGCCTTCGACGCCATCAATGAGCAGGGTGGCGTGGGCGGACGCAAGATCAAGCTGGTGGCGCTGGACGACGAGCTCAAGCCCGAGAAGGCGGTCGAGAACTACGCCAAGCTGCTGAACGACCACCGCGTGTTCGCGTTCTTCGGCTGTGTGGGCTCGGGCACCACGGCCGCCGCGGCCAAGCTGCTGCAGCAAAGCGGCGCGCCCAGCGTCGGCGGCTACGGCGTGGGCGACAGTGCGCGCGAACGCGTGGCGGGCTCGGCCTACTTCGTGCGCGCCAGCAATGCACGCGAAGCGCAGGCGCTGGTCGAGCACCTGTCGACCATCGGCGTGAACAAGATCGCGATCGCCCACCTGGACAATCCCGGCGGCGTGGAGGCGGTGAAGCTGATCGAGGCGGCCATGGCCACGAACAAGCAGGCACCCGCCCTGGTGGTGTCGGTGAAGGGCGACGGCTCGACCTCCGCGGCCGCCGGCAAGATGCTGGCCGACAGCCAGTCCCAGGCCGTGCTGATGTACCTGGCCGGCACCGTGGCCGGCGAGGTGATCAAGGCGACCTATGCGGCCGGCAGCAAGCCGATGTTCTATGGCATGTCGATCGTGCCGGGTGAGGTCACGGCCAAGGTGGTGCAGCTGCAGGCCAGCGGCCTGGCCATCTCGCAGGTCATGCCCTACCCCTGGGGCGAGGTGGAATCCGTCACGCGCGACTACCGCCGGCTGGCCGAGCGCGCGCAGGTGCCGGTGGGCTACGGCAGCTTCGAGGGCTACCTGAACGCGCTGGTGATGATCGAGGCGCTCAAGCGCACCGGCCGCGACCTGACGCGCGCGCGCCTGCATGCAACGCTGCGGGCGTTCAGGCTGCGACTGGCCGGCATGGACATCGACTTCTCGACCGGCGCCAATGCCGGCTCGCGTTTCATCGAGATGGTGCGCGTCACGCCCGAAGGCCGCTTCGTGCGCTGAACCGGCGATGGGGTTCGCCGGGCAGGCGGCGCTCGCGCTCTAATAGCGCCATGTGCCAACTGCTTGGAATGAACTGCAACACGCCCACGGACGTGACCTTCAGCTTTACGGGCTTCGCGCAGCGCGGCGGGCGCACCGACCACCATGCCGACGGCTGGGGCATCGCCTTCTTCGAGGACCGCGGGCTGCGCCACTTCGTCGACCACATGCCCGCGAGCGAGTCGCCGGTGGCCGAGCTGATCCGGCGCTACCCGATCCAGAGCCGCAACGTCATTGCGCACATCCGCAAGGCCACGCAGGGCGCCGTCAACCTGCAGAACTGCCACCCCTTCGTGCGCGAGCTGTGGGGCCGCTACTGGGTGTTCGCCCACAACGGCGACCTGAAGGATTTCCGCCCGCGGCTGCACGGCAACTTCCACCCGGTGGGCAACACCGACAGCGAGCACGCCTTCTGCTGGATCATGCAGGAGCTGGCCAAGTCGCATGCGGGCGTGCCGAGCATCGAGGAGCTCACGCTCACGCTGCGCGAACTGGCGCCGCAGCTCGCGGGCCACGGCACCTTCAACTTCATGCTGTCGAACGGCCAGGCGCTCTGGGCCCACGCCTCCACCCACCTCTGGTACGTGGAGCGGCGCCACCCCTTCGTCACGGCGCAGCTGTCGGACGAAGACCTGGAGATCGACTTTGCGCAGCACACCACGCCGAACGACCGCGTGGCGGTGGTCGTGACCGCGCCGCTCACCACCAACGAAAGCTGGACGGCCTTCGCGCCCGGCGAGCTGCACGTGTTCGTGGACGGACAGCTGGCGCCGTTCTGAAGCGGTCCTGTCCAGCAGGGCTTCGATTGACGACTTTCCCCTGACACTTTTCCGCAACATGGCGGGAAAGTTTCGAAATCATGGGCTTTGTTATCGAATAATAACGGTTCTCATTTGTATTACAGATTGAACCGTTCCATGTCCGCTGCTCCGTTTCCCCGGCTTCGCCCGACCGTGGCCGCCTCGCTGCTCGCCCTGCACGCCGTGGCCGCCCTTGCACAGACCACCGCGGCGCAGCCGGCCGCCTCGCCCTCGCCGTCTTCATCGAACGGCACGCTGGCCACCATCACCGTCGAAGCCAGCGCCGACGCCTCGGCCGAGGGCCTGACCAAGCCCTACGCCGGCGGCCAGGTGGCGCGCGGCGGGCGCGTCGGCATCCTGGGCAACCAGGACATGATGAGCACGCCGTTCTCCGGCACCAGCTACACCCACGAGCTGATCCAGAACCAGCAGGCCAGGAGCGTGGCCGACGTGCTGCAGAACGACCCGACGGTGCGCGTGGCGCGCGGCTTCGGCAACTTCCAGGAGTCGTATTTCATCCGCGGCTTCATCGTCAACTCGGACGACATCGCCTACAACGGGCTCTACGGCCTGCTGCCGCGGCAGTACATCTCGTCCGAACTGTTCGAGCGCGTGGAAGTGTTCCGCGGTGCGAGCGCGTTCCTGAACGGCGCCACGCCCTCGGGCGGCGGCATCGGCGGCAACATCAACCTGCTGCCCAAGCGCGCCCCGAACGAGCCGCTCACGCAGGTCACGCTGGGCACGGCCAGCGGCTCGCAGGCCTATGCCGCAACCGACATCGCGCGCCGCTTCGGCCCCGACCAGAGCGTGGGCGTGCGCCTGAACGCCGCGCACCGCGACGGCGGCACGGGCGTGGACGGCGAAGGCGTCAAGCTCGACGTGCTCTCGGTGGGCCTGGACTGGCGCAGCCGCGATGCGCGCATCTCGGCCGACATCGGCCACCAGGAGCACCGCCTGCGCAACACGCGGCCCAACGTGACGCTCGGCAGCGGCGTCACGGTGGTGCCCAGGGCGCCCGACAACAGCACGAACTTCGCGCAGCCCTGGACCTATTCCTACGAGCGCGACACCTTCGGCTCGGTGCGCGGCGAGTACGACATCACGCCGGACATCACGGCCTGGGCCGCCGCCGGCGCGCGCAGCAGCTACGAGAACAATTCCCTCGCGGGCCCGACGGTCTCCAACGGCCTCACGGGCGCGGCCACGATGACCCGCTTCGACAACACGCGCGAGGACAAGGTCAAGACGGCCGAGATCGGCGTGCGCGGCAAGCTGCGCACCGGCGGCGTGGGCCATGAATGGGTGCTGGGCTATTCCTACTTCGATCTCGAGAAGAAGAACGCCTACGGCATGGGCCTGGGCGCCGGCGGCACGCTCAACACCGGCATCTACTCTCCGCGCAGCTATTTCCCGCCGGCGCTGACCTACCTGGGCAACGACCTCGCCAACCCCGCGCTCAACGGCACCACCACGCTCAAGAGCCTGGCCATCGGCGACACGCTGTCCTTCATGGACGACCGCCTGCGCCTGACGCTGGGCGCGCGCCGCCAGACGATCGAGACCGCCGACATCGGCTACCGCATCGTGAGCAACGGCCGGCAGACCGCCGCCGGCGGCACCGTCACCTCGTACGACCAGAGCCGCACCAGCCCGCTGGCGGGCATCGTGTTCAAGGCCAACGACCGGCTGTCGGTCTATGCGAACTACATCGAAGGGCTGGCGCAGGGCGAAACCGCGCCCGCCCAGTCCGGCGGCCAGCCGGTGCTCAACGCCGGCCAGCAGCTGCGCCCCTACGTCTCCAAGCAGAAGGAGGTCGGCATCAAGTACGACGCCGGCCAGATCGGCGGCACCCTCGCCTTCTTCTCCACCGAGAAGCCGCGCGCCTTCGTGCAGGGCAACTACTTCTCCGCGAACGGCAAGGACCGCCACCAGGGCGCCGAGCTCAGCGTCTTCGGCCAGGTCAGCAAGGGCCTGCGGCTGCTGGGCGGCGTGACCTGGCTGGACGCCAAGCAGAAGGACACGGGCAGCAGCACCACCGACGGCAAGCGCGTGATCGGCGTGCCCAAGGCGCAGGGCAGCATCGGCGTCGAATGGGATGTGCCGGGCGTGCAGGGCCTCTCGCTCGACGGCCGCATGGTGGCGAGCGGATCGAGCTACGCCAATGCCGCCAACACGCTGCGCGTGCCGGGCTGGACCCGCGTGGACATCGGCGCACGCTACGTGACCGAAGTGAGCGGCAAGCTGCTCACCCTGCGCGCGCGCATCGAGAACCTGGCCGACCGCAACTACTGGTCCTCGGTCGGCGGCTATCCCGGCTCCGGCTACCTGGTGCTCGGCGCGCCCCGCACGTTCAACCTCTCGGCCACGCTCGAGTTCTGATGCGCGCCCTTGCAACCGCCGTGCACCGCTGGGCGGGACTGGCGGTGGCCCTGTTCCTCGTCGTCTCGGGGCTGACCGGCGCCGTCATCTCGTGGGACCACGAGATCGACGGCTGGCTCAACCGCAAGCTCTACGACACCGCGAGCCGCGGCCCCTTCAAGGATCCGTTCGAGCTCGCCGCCGCGGTCGAGGCGCACGATCCGCGCGCGCGGGTCGCCTACCTCCCGCTGGGTTTCGAGGAAGGCCACGCCGCCGGCTACTTCGTGCAGCCGCGCACCGACCCGGCGACCGGCAAGCCCTTCAGGCTCGGCTACAACCAGGTGTTCGTCGACCCGGTGACGGCCGAGGTGCGCGGCCGCCGCGACTCGACCGCGATCTCGCTCAAGCCCGAGACGCTGATGCCCTTCCTGCGCAAGCTCCACTACATGCTGCACGTGCCGGCGATGTGGGGCACCGACCGGCTGGGCTACTGGATCATGGGCACGGTGGCGCTGGTGTGGCTGCTCGACAGCTTCGTCGCGCTCTACCTCACGACGCCGCGCCGGCTGCGCCAGGCAGTGCATCCGGCGCACCGGCCCGCGGGCGCCTGGTGGCAGCGCTGGAAGCCGGCCTGGACGGTGCGCTGGGCCGCCGGCGGCTACCGGCTCAACTTCGACCTGCACCGCGCGGGCGGGCTGTGGATGTGGCTGCTGATCATCGTCATCGCCTTCACCTCGTTCTCGCTGAACCTCTACAAGGAGGTGTTCCATCCGATGCTCTCGCTGGTGTCGAAGACCACGCCGGGACCGTCGGCGCTGGTGCCGCTCGCGCCGCTGGGCACGCGCATCGAGCCCGCCATCGGCTTTCGCGAGATCGTGGCGCGGGCCGATGCCGAGGCGCGGCGCCGCGGCTGGACCACGCCGCTGGGCGGCGTGTTCTACAACGCGCGCGGCGGCTTCTACAACATCTCGTTCTTCGACCGCGCCTCGCACGACGACAGCGATGGCATGGGCCTGTCGAACCTCTACCTCGACGGGCGCGACGGCCACCTCATCGGCAGCAACCGGCCGTGGCACGGCACGGCGGCCGACGTGTTCGCGCAGCTGCAGCTGCCGCTGCATGGCGGGCGCATCCTCGGGCTGCCGGGGCGCATCCTGATGTCGGCCATGGGCCTTGCGGTGGCGATGCTGTCGATCACGGGCATCGTGATCTGGGCGCGCAAGCTGCGCTCGCGGCGGCTGCAGGACCAGCGCCAGCGCGAACCGGCCGGCGCGGCCCCGGCGCTCAGGCAGGACGCAGGGTTTTCTCCAGCGCGTCGATGAACATCGCCGGCACGTCGAAGCCGGTCTGCTCGGTGATCTCCTGGAAGCAGGTCGGGCTGGTCACGTTGATCTCGGTCACCGAGTCGCCGATCACGTCGAGCCCGATCAGGAGCAGGCCGCGCGGTGCGAGGGCGCGGCCCACGGTTTCGGCGATCTCGCGGTTGCGCGGCGTGAGCGGCTGCGCCACGCCCTTGCCGCCGGCCGCCAGGTTGCCGCGCACTTCGGTGCCCTGCGGAATGCGCGCCAGCACGAAGGGCGCCGGCTCGCCCGCAATGATCAGGATGCGCTTGTCGCCCTGCACGATATCGGGCACGAAGCGCTGCACCATGATGGTCTCGGCGCCGTTCTTGTTGAGCGTCTCGACGATGGAGCCGAGGTTCAGCGCGTCCTGCCTCACGCGGAAGATGCCCATGCCGCCCATGCCGTCGAGCGGCTTCAGGATGATGTCGCCGTGCTCGGCATGGAAGTCGCGCACGGCCTGCGCGCTGCGCGTGACCAGCGTGGGCGTGGTGAACTGCGGAAACTCCATGATCGCGAGCTTCTCGGGATGGTCGCGCAGTGCGCGCGGCTTGTTGACCACGTGCGCGCCTTCGCGTTCGGCCTGCTCGAGCAGGTGGGTGGCGTAGATGTACTCGGCGTCGAAGGGCGGATCCTTGCGCATGAGCACCGCGTCGAAGTCCTTCAGCGCCTTCGACTCGCGGATGTCCTCGCGGTACCAGGCCTTGCTGTCGCCGGTGAGCGTGATCTGCTGCACGTTGGCCGTGACCAGCCCGCCCGACACCCACTGCAGCTCTTCCGGCAGGCAGGCCGCGATGCGGTGCCCACGGCGCTGGGCCTCGCGCATCATCGAGAAGGTGGTGTCCTTGTAGATCTTGAAGTGATCGAGCGGATCGGCGACGAAGAGGATGTTTTTCATCTGGGAGTCTTTCCGGCGCCGGGTGTGGCCGCCATGTTGCTGCTGTCTGGCGCGATGTTGCCGGAAGCGGCGATGCCCTTGCCGGCGGAGGCCTTTGTGCGCCCGGCCTGCTGCACCGCGAGTGCGAGCGCGCCCGCCACCACGCCCCAGAAGGCCGAGCCGATGCCCGCGATGGCCACGCCCGAGAGCGTCACCAGGAAGGTGATGACCGCGGCCTCGCGGTGCGGCTCGTCGCGCACCGCGGCGGCCAGCCCGCTGCCGATGGTGCCCAGCAGCGCCAGGCCGGCAATGGCGGCGACCAGTTCCTTCGGAAAGGCCGTGAGCAGCCCGGTGACCGCTGCGCCGAAGAAGGCGATCACCACGTAGAGCGCGCCGCAGCTCACCGCGGCCGTGTATCGGCGCGCCGGGTCTTCGTGCGCCTCGCGGCCCATGCAGATGGCGGCGGTGATCGCGCCCAGGTTCAGGGCAAAGGCACCGAAGGGCGCGAGCACCAGCGTGGCGAGGCCGGTTGCCGTGATGATCTTGCTGATCGGCAGGTCGCCGTAGCCTGCGGCGCGGATGGTCGCCACGCCCGGCAGGTTCTGCGAGGCCATGGTGACGATGAAGAGCGGCAGCGCCAGGCTCACGATGGCCTGCCAGCCGAACACCGGCATGGTGAACACCGGCCAGGTGAGCGAGAACTGCACCGCGGACACGCTCATCTCGCCGCGCGCGGCCGCAAAGGCAACGGCCGCCAGCAGCGTGAGCGGCACCGCATAGCGCGGCAGCAGGCGCCTGGCCACCAGGTAGGTGCCGAGCATCAGCAGCACCAGCGGCAGCGCGGTTCTCGCGGCGATGAAGGCGTCGAGCCCGAAGCGCGCGAGCACCCCGGCCAGCAGCGCGGCGGCAATGGCCATCGGGATCCGGTTCATCACGCGCTCGAACCATCCCGTGGCGCCCGCCAGCACGACCAGCAGCGCGCAGGCGATGAAGGCGCCGACCGCCTCGCCCATGCCATAGCTGCCGGCCGCCACGGCGAGCACCGCGGCGCCCGGCGTGCTCCAGGCGATCATCACCGGCTTGCGCCACCACAGCGACAGCAGGATGGACGGCAGGCCCATGCCGATGCCCAGCGCCCACATCCACGAGGCCGCAAGCTCGGGCGTGGCGCCGAAGGCCTGCGCGGCCTGGAACACGATGGCCACCGAGCTCGTGAAGCCCACGAGCACCGCGACGAAGCCCGCAGTGAAGGCCGAGAGGCTCAGATCCTTGAAAAAACGCATCGGGCGATTGTGCCGGGGACGCCGCGGCGGCGCCCAGCCGCCGGCTCCGCCGCCACGCTCATGGATTGTCGACAATTTCCATCAAGTTACGTCGACAATCGGCACGAGAATTGCAGCAGCACTGCCGTGCTTTCCGCCATGCGCCGCCATGGCCCCCACGCTGGAGAACCCATGAACACGCCTGCTTCGCCCGATGCACCCCCATCGCCGCATCCTTCCACGCCCGCCGAGGTGGTCGACGAATTCCTTCGCCTCGTGATGATTCCCGACCCGCAATCGGCGTCGCGCTTCACCGCGCCCGACATCCGCATCCGCTTCACCGGCAACCGCGAGATGCAGGCACCCGGCGACACCTCGGCCTTCAATGCGAAACGCTACGCCTGGGTGAAGAAGAAGATCGAGCGCACCGAAGTGGTGGCCGGCGGCACGCCCGAGGAAACCGTGGTCTACAGCCTCGGCACGCTCTACGGCGCCTGGCCCGACGGCACTGCCTTCGAAGGCAACCGCTATGTCGACCGCTACGTGGTGCGCCACGGCCTCATCAGCCGCATGGACGTGTGGAACGACAGCGCCGAATGGCTGCTGGTGCGCGCCGGGCTGGCGGTGCTGTGAGGCCGCGCGCATGACCGCACGCTGGCCCGAGCGGCTTCCCACGCACGGCCGCTTCGGCTACAGCGCGATCACGCGGCGGCCCGACTACGCCTGGCCGAACGGCGCGCGGCTGGCCGTGTACATCGGCTTCAACATCGAGCATTTCGCGTTCGGCGACGGGCTGGGCGCCTGCATCGGCCCGGCCTCGCCGCAGCCCGACGTGCTGAACCACGGCTGGCGCGAATACGGCAACCGCGTGGGCGCCTGGCGCTGCCTCGAGCTGTTCGATGCGCTGGCGCTGCCGGCGGGCGCGCTCGTCAACACCGCTCTCTACGACCACTGCCCGGAACTGGTCGAGGCCTGTGTGGCGCGCGGCGACGAGTTGATCGGCCACGGCCACAGCAATGCGGAGCGGCAGGGCGCATGGGACGAGGCGCACGAACGCGCGCTGCTCTCAGGCTGCCGCGAGCGCATGCAGCGCGAAAGCGGCCAGGCGCCGGCCGGATGGCTGTCGCCATGGATCTCGGAAAGCGCCGTCACGCCCGACCTGCTGGCCGAGACCGGCTACGGCTACACGCTCAACTGGTGCCACGACGACCAGCCGGTGCGCATGCGCACGCGCGGCGGCAGCTCGATCTGGTCGGTGCCGTATCCGCAGGAGCTCAACGACATTCCGATGATCGTGGGCCGACTCATGGACGCCAGGGACTTCAGCGCGATGGTGGTCGACAACTTCGACGAGATGCGCGAGCAGTCGCGCGCGCAGCCGCTGGTGATGGGCCTCGCGCTGCATCCCTACATCGTGGGCCAGCCCTACCGGCTGCGCCACCTGCGCACCGCGCTCGCGCACCTGGCCCGCGCGCGCGACCGCGGCGACATCTGGTTCACCACGCCCGGGGCGATCGCATCGCACATGCAGCAGCTTGCGGCGGACCGGCCCGCAGACTTTGCATAAGCCCCGGCACGCGCCGCACGCGCTCGATAATGGGCAGGTTCCCCCATCGACTGCGCCATGCCCCGTTCTTCTTCGCCGCCCAAGCCCGCCACCGCGCCGCGACCCACCCGGCGCAAGCTGCCGCCCACCGGCGGCGCCGCGGCAAAGAACGAGGGCAACGGCGACATCGAGGAACGCATCTTCCGCTCGGTCTTCGAAGGCGTGGCCAGCCAGCGCCTCGCGCCCGGCACCAAGCTGCCGGAGGCATCGCTGTGCGAACTGTTCGGCGTGAGCCGCGCGCTGGTGCGCAAGGTGCTGCAGCGGCTCGCGCACGACCACATCGTGGAACTGCGGCCGAACCGCGGCGCCATCGTCGCCATGCCCTCGCCCGAGGAGACGCGGCAGATCTTCGAGGCGCGCCGCGCGCTCGAGGCCGCGCTGGTGCGCATGGCAGTGCGCAATGCCACGCGTGCGGAAGTCGCCGAGCTGCGGCGCCACCTGAAGCAGGAGCATGCTGCGATGCACCGCTATGCGCAGCCCGAGTGGGCGCGCCTGGCCAGCACCTTTCACCTGCGCGTGGCGAAGCTCGCGCGCAATCCGATCCTGGAGCGCTACCTGAGCGAGCTCATGTCGCGCTGCTCGCTGATCGTGGCGCTCTACGAGCCGCCCGGCAATGCATCGTGCGAGCACGGCGAGCATGCGGACGTGGTCGATGCCATTGCGCGCGGCGATGCGGACGAGGCCGTGCGCCTGATGGAAGCGCACCTCCTGGTGCTCGAGAAGAACATCGCGCTCGACCGGCCCGCTTCCGGGCGCAGCCTGGGCCAGATGCTGGGACTGGGCTGAGCGGCGGCGGGCGGCCTGCCGCGGCAGGGCCCGTCGCCGTCCTCATCAGATCTCGATCTTCGAGCCCAGCTCGACCACCGCGTTGTTCGGCAGCCCCAGGAACGCGGCGGCGCCGCTCGCGTTGTGGTGCATCTGCGCGAACAGCTTCTCGCGCCACGGCGCCATGCCGCTGCCCAGCGTGGGAATGACGACGTCGCGCGAGAGGAAGTAGCTCGTCGTCATGGGCTCGAGCTGGCAGCCGCGCATGCGCGCATTGTCGAGCGCGCGCGGCAGGTCGATGTCGTTCTTGAAGCCGTAGTGCACGGTGACCTGCCAGCAGTGATGGCCGAGCGCCTCGATCTCGATGCGCTTGTCCATCGGTATCCAGGGCACCTCGTGGTTGCGCACGGTCACGAACATGTTCTGCTCGTGCAGCACCTTGTTGTGCTTGAGGTTGTGCAGCAGCGCATTGGGCACCACGCCGGGTTCGGCGGTGAGGAACACCGCGGTGCCGTCCACGCGCGCGGGCGGGCTCTCGAACACCGAATCGAGAAAGGCCTTCAGCTCGATGGCGTCGGCGCGCTGCACCTCGCCCATCAGCCGGCGGCCTTCCTTCCAGGTGATCATCAGCGTGAACACGGCGCCGCCGATCACCAGCGGGAACCAGCCGCCCTCGAACAGCTTGAGCAGGTTCGAGGCGAAGAACAGGAAGTCGACCACGAAGAACATCGCGGTCGATGCAATGCACAGCGCCAGCGGCAGCTTCCAGGCGTAGCGGATCACGAAGAAGGTCAGGATCGTGGTGATCAGCATGTCGGTGGTCACGGCGATGCCATAGGCCGCGGCCAGGCTGCTCGACGAGCGGAACATGACCACCGCCAGCACGATGGCCACGAACAGCCCCCAGTTGACCAGCGGAATGTAGATCTGCCCCGCCGTGCGCACGCTCGTGTGCTCGATGTTCAGGCGCGGCAGGTAGCCCAGCTGGATGACCTGGCGCGTGACGCTGAAGGCACCCGTGATGAGCGCCTGCGACGCGATGACGGTGGCCGCCGTGGCCAGCAGCACCAGCGGAACGAGCGCCCATTCGGGCGCCATCATGAAGAAGGGGTTCTTCACGGCCTCGGGGTTCGCCAGCAGCAGCGCGCCCTGGCCGAAGTAGTTGAGCGTGAGCGCCGGCATCACGACCGTGAACCAGGCCACGCGGATCGGCCGCTTGCCGAAGTGGCCCAGGTCGGCGTAGAGCGCCTCGGCGCCCGTCACGCACAGCACCGTGGCGCCCAGCAGGATGAAGCTGGTGCCCGGGTTGTCCCACATGAACTTCAGCGCGAACCAGGGATTCAGAGACTTGAGGATTTCAGGGTGGTGCAGGATCTGCGACACGCCGAGCACCGCAATGGCCAGGAACCACGCGAGCGTGATGGGCCCGAAGAACTTGCCGATGCCCGCCGTGCCGCGCTTTTGCACCACGAAGAGGCCGAACAGCACCACCAGCGTGACCGGCAGCACATAGTGCTTGAAGTGGGGCGACACCACTTCGAGGCCCTCGACCGCCGAAAGCACCGAGATGGCCGGCGTGATGACGCCGTCGCCATAGAAGAGCGAGGTGCCGAAGATGCCCACCAGCAGCAGCACGTGGCGCAGCCTGGGCTTGTCGGCCACCGCGCGCGAGGCCAGCGCCAGCATGGCGACCAGGCCGCCCTCGCCTTCGTTGTCGGCGCGCAGCACCAGCACCACGTACTTGATCGACACGATGACGGTGAGCGTCCAGAAGAACATCGACAGGATGCCGTAGACGTTTTCGATAGTGAACGGCAGGTGGCCGTGGCCGAACACTTCCTTGACTGCATACAGCACGCTGGTGCCGATGTCGCCATAGACGACACCGATGGCGCCGATGATCAAGGCGGCGGCGGAAGTGGATTTGGGAGGTGACACGAAGTCGATGGGAAAAAGGGAGGCTGCCCGCGCGTAACCAGACGTCACACGCACCGAGATGCTGCCGCGGTGGAATTTCCAGCCGCCGCGCGCACCCCTCCGCCCTTTTGTTTCCTTTGCTGTGGGGCCGCTATTTTGCCGCCGACCGGGGCCCGCGCAAGCCGCCCCGGAAAATCATTCGTAGATTTCGGCGTCCGGATCGGTGGCTTCCATCTCGTAGCTCGCAGCCACCATGGCCAGGCGGCCCACCACGCCATACATGTAGAAGCGGTTCGGGGCGCTCGCGCCGGGCTTGGCGCCGGGCTGCGGCAGGTGCGCGCTTTCGGAGAACGCCAGCGGCACGAAGCTCGCGCCCGGGAGCTTGAGGTTCTCGTCGGGCGCACGCTCGGCATGCACGCGGTAGAAGCCGCCCACCACGTAGCGGTCCATCATGTAGACCACCGGCTCGGCCACGCCGTTGTGCACGCGCTCGTTGGTCAGCACGCCTTCCTGCACGATCACCTCGCCGGGCTCGCGCAGCTCCCTGGCGGCCGCGCCCGCCTTGCCTGCCGGAGCGCTGCGCGGCTTGCCGACCAGGCCCTCGACTTCCTTCGCGTCGCGCACGGTGACCACGCCCGGGCCGTCGCCGCCGACATGGCCCTTGACGACCACGAAAGGCTTCTCGTTGATGCCGTATTCCTTGTACTTGCGGCGCACCTTGGTCAGCACCGCGTCCACGTGGCTGGTCAGCACGTCGATGCCGCGGCCTTCGGAAAAATCGACGCCGTCGGCGCGCGCATAGATCGGGTTGATCAGCCAGGGGTCGATGCCCAGCAGCTTGCCGAAGCGCTTGGACAGCTCCTCGTAGCTGTGCAGGTGGTTGCTCTTGCGCCGCACCGACCAGCCCGCGTGCAGCGGCGGCAGCAGGTACTGCTCGTGCAGGTCTTCCAGGATGCCCGGCGTGCCGGCCGTCAGCTCGTTGTTGAGCAGGATGGTGCAGGGATCGAAGTTCTTGAGCCCGAGGCGGCGCTTGCTGCGCACCACGGGCTCCAGGCACACGGTCTCGCCGTTGGGCAGCTCGATCTTCTTGGGCGACTTGATGGCCGGATCGATCGAGCCCACGCGCACGTTCAGTCCCGCCATGTGGAAGATCCGCACCAGCTGGGCGACGTTGGCGAGGTAGAAGGTGTTCTTCGAGTGGTTCTCGGGAATGACCAGCAGGTTGCGCGCTTCCGGACAGATCTTCTCGATGGCGGCCTGCGCGGCCTGCACCGCCAGCGGCAGCATCTCCTTGGTGAGATTGTTCCAGCCGCCGGGGAAGAGGTTGGTGTCGACCGGCGCCAGCTTGAAGCCCGCGTTGCGGATGTCGACCGCGCTGTAGAACGGCGGCGTGTGCTCCATCCATTCGAGCCGGAACCAGCGCTCGATGGCGGGCGTGGAGTCGAGGACGCGCTGTTCCAGTTCGTTGATCGGGCCGGTCAGGGCGGTGACGAGATGCGGAACCATGCGGCGGCCTTGTTGGATTTGTACTTGAAAGGTAGAGCGGAATTGTAGGATTTGGGGATGGCCGCCCCAATGACAAGACTACGTAGAGCGGACTTGGTTCAGTCCGCCCGCTTCCGGTGCATCAGCTGCGCACTTCGCCCTGCCCGAGCACCACGTACTTGAGCGAGGTCAGACCTTCGATGCCGACCGGTCCGCGCGCATGGAACTTGTCGGTGCTGATGCCGATTTCCGCCCCCAGGCCAAACTCGAAACCGTCCGCGAAGCGTGTGCTCGCATTGACCATGACGCTGGCCGAATCGACCTCGCGCAGGAAACGCTGCGCATGCACGTGGTCGCGCGTGACGATCGCGTCGGTGTGGTGGCTCGAGTAGCGGTTGATGTGCGCAATGGCCTCGTCGACCCCTTGGACCACCTTGATGCTGATCACCGCGGCCAGGTATTCCTCGGACCAGTCGGACTCGACCGCGTCGACGATTCTTGCGCCGGCACCGGCCAATGCCTCGTCGGCGCGCAGGATGCGGGCCGCCACCGGGTCGCAGCGCATCTCGACGCCCTTGGCCGCGAAGATGGCGGCGATCCGGGGCAGGAAGTCTTCGGCCACCGCGGCCGACACCAGCAGACCTTCGGCCGCGTTGCAGGGGCTGTATTTCTGCGTCTTGGCGTTGTCGACGATGCGCAGTGCCATCTCGAACTCGGCCGTGTCGTCCACGTAGACATGGCAATTGCCGTCCAGGTGCTTGATGACCGGCACCTTGGCATCGCGGCTGATGCGCTCGATCAGGCCCTTGCCACCGCGCGGGATGATCACGTCCACGAACTCGGGCATCGCGATGAGCTGGCCCACGGCCTCGCGGTCGGTGGTCTGCACCAGCTGCACCGCCTCGACCGGCAGGCCGGCCTCGGCCAGCGCGCCGGACACCAGCAGCGCCAGCGCCTTGTTCGACTCGATCGCCTCCGAGCCGCCGCGCAGGATGGCGGCGTTGCCGCTCTTGATGGCCAGGCTCGCGGCCTCGATGGTCACGTTGGGGCGGCTCTCGTAGATCATGCCGAAGACGCCGATCGGCACGCGCATCTGGCCCACGCGGATGCCGCTGGGCTGCTGCTTCATGCCGATGATCTCGCCGATCACGTCGGCCATGCCGGCAAGCTGCTCGCAGCCCAGCGCCACGGTCTCGATGACCTTGGGCGTGAGCTTGAGGCGGTCGACCATCGGCGCCGACAGGCCGGCGGCCGTGGCGCGCGCCAGGTCCTTCTGGTTGGCCTCGGCCAGCCCCGGGCCGGCTTCGCGCAGGCGCTTGGCCAGCGCCTTCAATGCTCTGTTTTTGGTAGCTGCATCCGCTCGGGCCATGAGGAATGCGGCGGTTTTTGCCTGCAGGCCGAGGGTCTGCATGTGCTCGCTGACGTTGAACGCGTTCATGCGGGCATTTTCGTGCATTTGGATCAACCCCGGGCCTCGCCCATTTGCCGGGTTGTCCCCTCTCCCTCCGGGAGAGGGCTAGGGTGAGGGCCGCGGCACCCGAAAACGCGCGATGCGATGAAGGCCGCCGGCCCTCATCCCAACCCTCTCCCGGAGGGAGAGGGAGAGGGAGAGGGAGCGGGAGCGGTGCTGCAGGCGCGGCACAGCATCAGCGCCAGCCGCTGCAGCGCCTGCCAGCCGCCGGCCGGCCAGTCGGGCTGCTTGAGCCCCTTGCAGATGCCGTCCACCACATGGGCCGCGCGCAGCAGGCGGGCCAGCATGCGGTCGTCCAGCCGGGGCAGCACGCGCTCGAAGGCGCGCTCGCGCGGGCCCCAGATGCGGTTCTCGCGCAGCGCCATCGGCAGCGGCCGGCCCGCGGCCATGGCGTCCTTCACGCGCTTGAGCGCGCGGATGTCCTCAGCGATCGTGTAGTGCACCAATACCTCGGCCTCGCCTTCGGCCTGCAGGCCGTCGAGCATGCGCGCCACGCGCTGCGGGTTGCCGGCCAGCACGGCCTCGGAGAGCTTGAAGACGTCGTAGCGCGCCACGTTGTTGACCGCGCCCTCGACCTGCTCCCAGCTCAGCTCGCCGGCCGGGTGCAGCAGGGCGAGCTTCTGGATCTCCTGGTGGGCGGCCAGCAGGTTGCCCTCCACGCGGTCCGCAAAGAACTGCAGCGTGCGCTGGCCTTCGTCGCCGGGCATCACGCGCTGGCCCTGCAGGCCCAGGCGCTGCGCGATCCACTGCGGCAGCGCGTTGCGCTCGATCGGGTCGACCTGCAGGCTCACGCCGTTGTTCTCGAGCGCCGAGAACCAGGCGCCGGTGCGCGTGGCCTTGTCCAGCCGCGGCAGCATCACCAGCGTGAGCGTGCTGTCGTTGCCCTGCGCCGCCTCGGCCAGCTGCTGCAGCGCGGTGCTGCCGTCCTTGCCGGGCTTGCCCGAGGGAATGCGGATCTCGACGATCTGCTTGTCGGCGAACAGCGAGAGCGAACCGCCCGCCGCAAGCACCGCGCTCCAGTCGAAGTGCGCGCCGGCCACGGTGTACGAACTGCGCTCCGTATAGCCCGCCACGCGCGCCGCGGCGCGGATGGCATCGGCCGCCTCCTGCGCGAGCAGCGGCTCGTCGCCATGGATCGTGTAGAGGGGCTTCAGCCCCTTCTGCAGATGGGAGCCCAGCTGGGCACTGGCAAGTTGCATCCGCCTAGAGTTCCTTGACGGCCGCAAGGCGGCGCATCAGCTGCTGCGCGATGTCGGCCTGCATGTCGCGGTACAGCAGCTCGGCTTCGCCTTCCTTGGCGAGCGCGTTGGTTTCGTTGAAGCTCAGGTCGCGCGTCTGCGACACCTCGCTGGGCGCCAGCAGCATCTTGCCGCCCGGC
This sequence comes from Variovorax sp. V116, assembly GCF_041154435.1. Lineage (NCBI taxonomy): Bacteria > Pseudomonadati > Pseudomonadota > Betaproteobacteria > Burkholderiales > Comamonadaceae > Variovorax > Variovorax sp. V116. Next base: position 592,296 of record NZ_AP028661.1, on the reverse strand, counting down.
GTGCGCAGGCTGAAGCGAACGCGCAATTGCAGCTGCAGCTCGCGCAGCAGGCCGGCCGAATTGGTCGAGATCACGATGCGGTCGCGGTTCTCGCCGAGGATCTCGAGGATCGCGTCGGCGCTCTGGGTCTGATCGGGCGGCACCAGCGTGACGGTGCCCGCGGCGCGCATCTCGCGCCGCAGCCGGTTGATCAGTTCCGAATTGCCCGACAGCGACAGCGTCTTGAACGCGAACACCGGCGCCTTGCGCAGTTCGAACCCGCAGCCGGCCAGCGCGAGGCTGGCGCCCGCCGCAGCCAGGCCCAGGAGAAAGCCGCGGCGCGGCAGCGGGGCGTTGCGATTGTTCATGCTTCTATCGTTCGTTTCGTTCAGATGACCACGTTGACCAGCCGGCCGGGAACCACGATGACGCGCTTGGCCGGCGCGCCTTCGGCGAACTTGACGAAGTCGTCGCACGAGAGCGCGAGCGCTTCGATCTCGGCCTTGGAGGCGCCGGCCGGCACGCGCAGCGCGCCGCGCAGCTTGCCGTTGACCTGCAGCATGAGCTCGATCTCGTCCTGCTCCAGCGCGGCCACGTCTACCACGGGCCAGGGCGCATCGAGCAGGTCGCCCAGCTCCTTGTCGTAGCCCAGATGCTGCCAGAGCTGGTGGGCGATGTGCGGCGTGGCCGGATACAGGCAGCGCAGCAGGATGCCCAGGCCTTCGCGCAGCGCGGCGGCATCGCCGGCGCTGCCATCGGGCTTGAAGCCTTCGAGCGCATTCAGGAGCTTCATCGCGCCTGAAACCACGGTGTTGTATTGCATGCGCTGGTAGTCGTAGTCGACCTGGCGCAGCACGGTGTGCACTTCGCGCCGCAGCGCCTGGGCGGCCTTGCCGAAGGCCTGGCCGCCGAACGCCACCGGGGCCACGTCGGCCTGCGCCACGCCGAAGTTCCAGACCCGGCGCAGGAACCGGTAGCTGCCTTCGACGGCCGCGTCGTTCCACTCGAGCGTGGCCTCGGGCGGTGCGGTGAACATGGTGTACAGGCGCGCGGTGTCGGCGCCGTACTTCTCGATCAGGTCCTGCGGGTCGACGCCGTTGCGTTCGCTCTTGCCCATCTTGCCGACGCCGCCGTATTCGACCTTGGTGCCGTCCGCGGTGGTGCCGCCGACGATGCGGCCCTGCGCGTCGAGCGTGGGCGTCACCTCCAGCGGCGGGTGGTAGTTCTTGCCGCCCTTCTCGTCGCGGTGGTAGTAGATGTGGTTGAGCACCATGCCCTGCGTGAGCAGCTTGCTGAAGGGCTCGTCGACCTTCACCAGGCCCAGGTCGCGCATCACCTTGGTCCAGAAGCGCGCGTACAGCAGGTGAAGGATCGCATGCTCGATGCCGCCGATGTACTGGTCCATCGGCATCCAGTAGTCGGCGCCCTCGGCGACCATGGCCTGGTCGTTCTTCGGGTCGCAGTAGCGCATGAAGTACCACGAGCTGTCGACGAAGGTGTCCATGGTGTCGGTCTCGCGCCGCGCGGGCTTGCCGCAGACCGGGCACACCACGCCGGCATGGAAGCCTTCGTGCTTGGCGAGCGGGTTGCCCGAGCCGTCGGGCACACAGTCCGTCGGCAGCACCACGGGCAGGTCCTTCTCGGGGACCGGCACCGCGCCGTGCTCATCGCAATGAATGATCGGGATCGGCGTGCCCCAGTAGCGCTGGCGGCTCACGCCCCAGTCGCGCAGGCGCCAGGTGGTCTGCATCTCGCCCAGGCCCTTCTGGGCGAGCGCATGCGCCACGGCGGCCACGGCCTCCTTGTGGGTCATGCCGCTGAAGTTGTCGGAGTTGATGGTGACGCCGCGCTGCTTGTCGCCGTACCAGTCCTGCCACCTGTGATAGTCGAAGTGCGGCTCGTCGTCGACCAGCACCACCTGGATGATCTCGATGCCGTACTTGTTGGCAAAGGCGAAGTCGCGCTCGTCGTGCGCGGGCACGCCCATCACGGCGCCGTCGCCGTAGTTGATGAGCACGTAGTTGCCCACCCACACCGGCACCTGCTCGTCGGTGATCGGGTGCTTGACGGTCAGGCCCGTGGGCACGCCCTTCTTTTCCTGCGTGGCAAGCTCGGCCTCGGTGGTGCCGCCGCTCTTGCATTCCTCGATGAAGGCCGCGACCTTGGGGTCGAGCGTGGCGGCATGCGCAGCCAGCGGATGCTCGGGCGCCACGGCGCAGAAGGTCACGCCCATGATGGTGTCGGCGCGCGTGGTGAACACGTACATGCGGCCGTCCTGGATCAGCTGGCCGCTCGCATCCTGGATGTCGTGCGTGAAGGCGAATCGCACGCCCTCGCTCTTGCCGATCCAGTTCTCCTGCATCAGCTTGACGCGCTCTGGCCAGCCCGGCAGCTTGTGCTGCGTGTGCTCGAGCAGCTCTTCGGCGTAGTCGCTGATCTTCAGGTAGTAGCCCGGAATCTCGCGGCGCTCCACCGTGGCGCCGGTGCGCCAGCCCTTGCCGTCGATCACCTGCTCATTGGCCAGCACGGTCTGGTCGACCGGGTCCCAGTTGACGACCTGGGTCTTGCGGTAGGCAATGCCCTTTTCGAGCATCTTGAGGAACAGCCACTGGTTCCACTTGTAGTAGCTCGGATCGCAGGTGGCGATCTCGCGGCTCCAGTCGATCGCCAGGCCCATGGCCTGGAGCTGGCCGCGCATGTAGTCGATGTTCTCGTAGGTCCACTTGGCCGGCGGCACGCCGTTCTTCAGCGCCGCGTTCTCGGCCGGCAGGCCGAAGGCGTCCCAGCCCATGGGCATCAGCACGTTGTAGCCGCTCATGCGCAGGTAGCGCGTGAGCATGTCGTTGATGGTGTAGTTGCGCACGTGGCCCATGTGCAGCTTGCCGCTGGGGTACGGCAGCATCGAGCAGGCGTAGTACTTTTTACGGCTCGCGTCCTCGGTGACGCGGTAGGCATCGGCGGCGCTCCATTGCGCCTGGGCAGCGGACTCGACGTCGCTGGGTTTGTAGCTGGGGTTCATGGCGGTTCGGCAAGACCCGGCGCGGGGTGGCCGGGGAGGACGGATTATCGCGCCGGACTAGACTCGCCCCCAGTCTTCGCGCACTTCGTGTCGCTGCGCCAACCCCCTGCCGGGGGCAACACCAGCGGCCCGGCAAAGCCGGTTCCGCGGCGTTTCGCGAAAAATGCATGACTTCCTGCCACCTGACGCAGACGGAAAACGCCATGAAACTGCTCCTGAAACACCTCGCCCTGGGCCTCGCGGCCGCTGCCAGCCTGGCCGCGGTGCCGCTGCATGCGCAGCCGAACGGCGACAAGCCGCTGCGCATCGTGGCGCCCTTCGCCGCCGGCGGGGCGCAGGACGTGATCGCCCGCTACCTGGGCGCCAAGCTCACCGACAAGCTCGGCGGCAGCGTGATCGTCGACAACAAGGCGGGCGCGGGCGGCATCGTGGCGGCCGATGCGGTGGCCAAGGCGACCGATGGCGCCACCGTGCTGCTGGCCACCGGCGGCGCCATCACCATCGCGCCCCACCTGCAGTCCAGGCTTCCCTATGACCCGGTGCATGACCTTGCGCCGGTGGCCCTGGTCGGCGACACGCCGATGACCGTGGCCGTGCGCACCGAAAGCCCCTACAAGACGCTGGCCGACCTGCTGCGCGACGCCAAGGCGAAGCCCGGGCAGCTGACCTACGCCTCCACCGGCAACGGCACCGTCTCGCACCTGACGGGCGCGCTGCTGGCGCAGGCGAGCGGCGTGGACCTGCTGCACGTGCCCTACCGCGGCGCGGCGCCGGCGCTGACCGACCTGCTGGGCGGCCAGGTGGCGCTGATCGTGACCAGCGCCGCCTCCATCGAGCCGATGGTGGCGAGCGGCAAGGCCCGCGTGCTCGGCACCTTTTCGCGCGCGGCCCTGCCCAGCCTCGGCACGCCGCCGACGGTCGCGGAGGCGGCGGGCCTCGCGGGCATGGACGTGCCGGTGTGGGTGGGCGTGATGGCGCCCGCGCGCATGCCGGCGGCCAGCATCGAGAAGCTGTCGGCGGCGCTGGTCGAGGTGTGCAACCTGCCCGAGACCAAGCAGCGCTTCGCCCAGCTGGGCGCGGTGAACACCTGCGGCGGCGGCGCGGCGCTGGGCAAGGTGATTGCCGAAGACAGCCAGCGCTGGGCGAAGGTCATCAAGCAGGGGGGGATCAAAGTTGACTGAGCCTGCGGCAGGGCGCCTGCGCGTCGGCATCGCGGGCACCGGGGCGATCGCCCTGGCAAGCGCGGCGTGGCTGCGCCAGGCGGGCCACGCCGCGATGCTCTGGTCGCCGGGCGGCCAGGGTGCCGAGGCCCTGCGCACGCAGCCGCTCGAAGCCGCCGGCGTGCAGCCCTGCCGCGTGGCGGTCGAGGTGGCCGGCGATGCGGCGCAACTTTGCCGCGCATCGGACGTGCTGCTGATTGCCCTGCCGGTCAACGGACACCGGCGCGTGATGGATGCGCTGCTGCCCTTCCTGCGTGATGGACAGGTCGTGATCGTCAGCTCGATGGCCTCGCTGTCGTCGCTCTATCTGCACGAAGGCGCACGGCGGGCGGGCAAGCGGGTGACGGTCGCGAGCTTCGGCACCACGGTGCTGACCGCGCGCCGCGAATCCGCCACGCAGGTCAGGGTGATGACGCGGCGCCAGGCGGTCGGTGTGTCAGCGCTGCCGAGTGCGGAAATAGAGAGCGCCATCGAACTGTGCGCCGCGCTGTTCGGCGGCGGCTTCTTCGCGCAGGAGAACACGCTCGCCAGCGCGCTCGCGAACGTCAACCCGCAGTCGCACGGCCCGCTGGCCGTCTTCAACTGGACGCGCATCGAGCATGCCGAGAACTGGCCGCAGTACCACTGCATGACGCCCGGCGTGGCCCGCGCGATCGAGGCGCTGGACCGGGAGCGGCGCGCCGTGGCCCAGGCCTTCGGCATCGCGCTCGGGCCCATCGAGGAGCATTTCGCGCGCTCCTTCGGCACGGAATCGTCGCGGCTCGAGGACATCGCGGCCGAGCTGCATGCCAAGCGCGGCGGGCCGCCCGGCCCCGTGCGCACCGACACGCGCTACCTGAGCGAAGACATGCCCTACGGCCTGGCCTTCGTGGAAGCGCTCGGCGCCATCGCCGGCGTGGCGACACCCGCGACGCGCACCATCGTGGACGCCGCCTCGCTGGTCAGCGGCATCGACTTCCGGCAGCAGAACGACTTGCTGGCGCCGCTGAATCTGGTCACTGAAACCGTGGCCGGCCTGCTCGCCCGCCTATGACGCGGCGGCCGCCGCAGCCGGAAAGACCGGCTCGCCCAGGTTGAGCATCAGCCGGTTGGCCCAGGCGAAGAGCGCCACGGAATGGACCAGGTCGAGGATCTCGAGCTCGGTGAGCCCCACCGCCTTGAGCGTTCGCACATCGTCGGCCGACACCTTGCCGGGCTCGGCGCCGAGCCGGATCGAGAATTCGACGATGGCCTTCTCGCGCGGCGTGGTGCCCGCGGAAGCCGGCTCCTCGAACACCTGCGAGATCACATCGCTGCGCTTGGCCAGCTGCTCGAAGCGCTGCGCATGCACCGAGGCGCAGTACACGCAGCCATTGACGCGCGACTCCACCGTGGCGCCCAGCTCGCGCTCCGCGCGCGGCATGCCGCCCGGTGCGAACATGATCGCGTTGAAGGCGATGGAGCGCTGCAGCAGCATCTCGGGCTGATGCGCGAGCAGCAGGAAGTACGGCGAGGTGCGCGCCTGCGGGCTCATCTCGTCGAGCGCGGCCAGCTGGGCCGGCGTGGCCGAGGCAACGTCGACCGGGTCGAGCCAGGGCTTCCAGCTCAGCACCTCGTTGGTGAAGCCCTTGATGCGGATCGGCGTGTTCGTATTGCTCGTGCTCATGCTGCAACCTCCGCAGCAGCCAGCGCCTGCAGCCCTGCGACCACGCGGACCTGGTAGGAGAGAAAGGCGATCAGCTGGCCCAGCGCGACGATGGCGGGCGTCGAGAGCCCGGCGTCGGCCAGCGACTGCACCGCGGCCTTGTCACCCTCGATGGGTCGCTCGATCAGGCTCGCGGTGAATGCCAGCACCGTGCGCAGCCGCGCATCGGCCACCGGGGCGCCGCTGCCCACGGCCGCGATCAGCTCGCGGTCCACGCCCTCGGCCAGCAATTGCTCGCGGTAGTGCGCGGCGAGCGTCGCGGCCTTCGACACGCTGCATGCATGCAGCGCGACCAGCAGACGCTCAGCCACCGAGAGGCCTTCGACCGATGGCGAGAACATCGCGTCGTAGCTGCCCTGCGTGGCCGCCACGACCTTGTCGCGCTGCTGGCGCAGCAGGCGGGTGGCGTGGCCGGGCACCAGCGGCACCGTGGCGTCGATCACGTCGATGGCTAAGGGAGATTCGGAAAGAGTGGTCATGCGTTTCGATGAAGAAGTCTGGAGTTCAGCCGCGTTCGGACGGCGGTGGCGCGGGCATCCATTCGTCGCCGAACAGTTCGGGCTCGCTGTAGGCCTCGAGGTTGGCGAAGTGCTGCTCGAAGTCCTCGCGGTAGAACAGGCTGGCCATGCCGCTCGCAAGCCGCCGGGCGCCATCGCTGATCGCGGGAATGTCGCCCGACACCGTGCCGTGCGACAAGGCCGCGGGATAGCAGAAGCAATGGATGCGCTCGAGGCCCGGGCACTCGCCCGCTGTGCGCTCGCGGAATTCGAAGGCCGGCCCGAGATCGGGCGAATCGGCCAGCTCCTGGTCTTCGTCGCCGGGCGCGGGCACGAAACGGTCCTTCCAGGTGCGCACATGCGATGCAATGGTGTCGAACTCGGGGCGGCAGCGCCAGTCGATCTTGAAACCGGTCGAAACAACGAGGAAGTCGAACACGAAGTCGCCCCTGGGCGTGGCCACGCGCATTGCCGCGCCCTGCGGCTCGACCGCAAGCACGGGGCAGCCGAAATTGAAGAACGCGTTCGGGTAGCGCGACACGCGCAGCGTGCTGCCATGCGGCGGCGGCACGTTGGCCACGTTGATGTAGTGGCGGATGCGCCACTTGAACGCGTCGGGCAGGTCGTAGTGGCCCTGCGTCAGGCCCGGCACGCCGGCGCCCTTGCCCTTGTTGACGCGCGGCAGGTCGGGCCGGCGGATCAGGAGCTCGACGCTGTGCGCGCCGGCCTCCAGCGCGGTGGCCGCGCTGTCCATGGCCGACGAGCCCGCGCCGACCACGCCCACGCGCAGCCCGGCGAGCCGGCCGTAGTCCATCTCGTCGGACGAATGGGCCCACTGCGAGCGCGGCAGCGCGTTGACGAACGCCGGAACCGCGGGGCCGCCAAGCCCGTCGCGCCCCGTGGCCAGCACCACGCGGCGCGCCAGCACCTGCTGTGCACCGGCCGGCGTGCGCAGCGCGAGCCGCACCATCGCACCATCGGCGAGCGGCTGCATGCCGGTGACGGCCATGTCGTTGCGCACATCGATGTTCATCACGCGGCGGTACCAGCGCAGGTAGTCCATCCACTGCAGGCGCGGGATCTTGTCCATCGCAGTCCAGGCCTCCGAGCCGAACTGGGCCTCGAACCAGGCGCGGAAGGTCAGCGCGGGCAGGCCCAGCGCGGGGCCGGTCAGTTCCTTGGGCGAACGCAGGGTTTCCATGCGCGCCGTGGTGGCCCATGGCCCTTCGCTGCCCGCAGGCGAGCGATCGAACACCACGGCCCGGATGCCCTGCTGGGCCAGCGCGGCCGCGGCCGCCAGCCCGGCCTGGCCGGCACCGATGATGGCCACGTCCAGCACGGGTTCGCCGCCGTGCGTGCGAACCGGCATCCATGCGCGCACGGGCCAGCCGAGGCATTCGAGATCCCGGGCGAGCCGCTGCTCGAGCGCGGCAAGGCCTTGCGGGTGGGGGGATGGGGCGGGGAAAGCGGCGTCGGTGGTCATCTTGCAAAACGAAACGGGAAGCGGGTTCGCAGGGAACCCCGCCCAGTGTAGAAAGCTTTTCAGGCGGGACCGGGACAGGCCCATGCACGGACCGGGCCCGGATCTCGCATGCCACAATGATTTTCAGACCACAGGGACAGCATGCGCAGCAACAACAGCAGCAATGGCGAATGGTGGCGCGGCGCGGTGATCTACCAGATCTACCCGCGCAGCTTCATGGACAGCAACGGCGACGGCATCGGCGACCTGCCCGGCATCACCTCGCGGCTCGATCATGTGGCGAGCCTGGGGGTCGATGCGATCTGGGTGTCGCCCTTCTTCCGCTCGCCGATGAAAGACTTCGGCTACGACGTGGCCGACTACCGCGCGGTCGATCCGATCTTCGGCACGCTGGCCGATTTCGACGAGATGCTGGCGCGCGCCCATGCGCTGGGCCTGAAGATCATCATCGACCAGGTGCTCTCGCACACCTCCGACCAGCACGCCTGGTTCGCCGAGAGCCGCGCGAGCCGCGACAACCCCAAGGCCGACTGGTACGTGTGGGCCGATCCGCGGCCCGACGGCACGCCGCCCAACAACTGGCTCTCCGTCTTCGGCGGGCCGGCCTGGCAGTGGGATTCGCGCCGCCGCCAGTACTACCTGCACAGCTTCCTCCAGGAGCAGCCCGACCTGAACTTCCATTGCGCCGAGGTGCAGCAAGCGCTGCTGGGCGAAGTGCGCTTCTGGTGCGAGCGCGGCGTGGACGGCTTCCGCTTCGATGCCTGCAACCACCAGTTCCACGATGCGCTGCTGCGCGACAACCCGCCGGCCAGCGCCGCCTCGCTGGACGAGGTGAGCACGGTGCGGGCCGACAACCCCTATGCCATGCAGCAGCACCTCTACGACAAGAGCCAGATGGAGAACCTGCGCTTCCTCGAAAGCCTGCGCGGGCTGCTCGACGACTATGGCGCGGTCGCGCTCGGCGAGGTCGGCGACGAGAACGCGCCGCCCGTCATGGCGCAGTACACCGAACTGGGCAAGCGCCTGCACCTGGCCTACAGCTTCAGCCTGCTGACGGCCGAGCACAGCGCCAGGCACCTGCGCCACCAGGTCGAGACGCTCGACCAGGCGCTCGCGCCGACCGGCGGCTGGGGCTGCTGGGCCGTCTCCAACCACGACGTGCCGCGCGTGGCCACGCGCTGGAGCGGCGGCGGCCCGGAAGACACGCGGCGCGACCGGCTCTGGCTCGCGCTGCTGCTCGCGCTGCGCGGCAGCGCCAGCATCTACCAGGGCGAGGAGCTCGGCCTGCCCGAGGCCGAGGTGCCGTTCGAGCTGCTGCAGGACCCCTACGGCCGCGCCTTCTGGCCCGAATTCAAGGGCCGCGACGGCTGCCGCACGCCCATGCCCTGGAAAGCCGACGAGCTGCACGCCGGCTTCACCACCGGCGGGCCCTGGTTGCCGGTCTACGGCCGCCACCTGCCGCTGGCCGTCGACCGCCAGTCCACCGATCCCGACTCGATGCTCGCATTCAGCCGCGCGCTGCTGCGCTGGCGCCGCACCCAGCCGCTGCTGCGCACCGGCAGCATCGCCTTCTTCGATGCACCGGAGCCGGTGCTGTGGTTCGAACGGCGCGAAGGGAACCAATCGCTGCAGGCCGTCTTCAACCTGGGAGGCGAGTCGGTGTCCATCGCGCTGCACGGGGCGCTCGAGCCGCTCGCGGGGCATCCGCTGGCATCGTCGTCGACCCTGCAGGCCGGCGCTGAAAGGCGCATGCTGAGGCTGGCGCCCTACGGCGTGTTTTTCGGCCGCCCCGCCGGCGAAGAAGAACCGATGTGAAGAACAACATGCCTTCCCTGCTGCTGCCCGAACGCGAAGTGCACGCGCTGATGCGCGCCGAGCACGGCGATCCGTTCGCGGTGCTCGGTCCGCACGAGACGCGCGACGGCCTGCTGGTGCGCGCGCTGCTGCCGGGCGCGCAGAGCGTCGCCGTGGTGCACACGCGCACGGGCTGGCCGCTGGCGCTGCTGTCGCGGCAGGAAGGCTCCGATCTTTTTGCGGGACTGGTGCCCGCAGCCGAGGCGCTGCTGGGCTATTCGTTCCAGGTCGACTGGGGCACGCACAGTTCGCGGCTCGAAGACCCGTACCGCTTCGCGTTCGTGCTGGGCGCCACCGACGTATGGCTGCTGGCCGAAGGCACGCACCTGCGGCCCTGGGAGCGGCTGGGCGCGCACCTGTGCGAGATGGATGGCGTCAAGGGCGTGGCCTTCGCGGTCTGGGCGCCCAATGCGCGGCGCGTCTCGGTGGTCGGCGACTTCAACAACTGGGACGGCCGGCGCCACATGATGCGGCTGCGCCGCGAATGCGGCGTGTGGGAAATCTTCGCGCCGCAGCTGGCCACGGGCGACGGCTACGAATTCGAGATCCTCTCGGCCCAGGGCGAGGTGCTGCGCAAGGCCGATCCCTTCGCCTTCTCCTCGCGCCTGCGGCCCGAGACCGCCTGCGTGGTCGCGCCGCTGCCCGCGCCGGTGGCGATGCCGCCCGGGCGCGCCGCCGCCAACGGCCGCCATGCGCCGATGAGCATCTACGAGGTGCACCTGGGCTCCTGGCGCCGCAAGAACGGCCATGAATGGCTGGACTACCGCGAGCTGGCCGACACACTGGTGCCGTACGCGCGCGACATGGGCTTCACGCACATCGAGCTGCTGCCGGTCAGCGAGCATCCGTTCGACGGCTCCTGGGGCTACCAGCCGATCGGCCTGTATGCGCCCACCTCGCGCTTCGGCACGCCCGGCGACTTCCGCCATCTGGTCGAAGCCGCGCATGCCGCGGGCCTGGGCGTGATCCTCGACTGGGTGCCCGCGCACTTTCCCACCGACGCGCACGGCCTGGGCCGCTTCGACGGCACCGCGCTCTATGAATACGCCGATCCGCGCGAGGGCTTCCACAACGACTGGAAGACCTTCATCTTCAACTACGGCCGCACCGAGGTGCGCAACTACCTGGTCGGCAATGCGCTGTACTGGCTCGAGCGCTACGGCGTCGACGGGCTGCGCGTCGACGCCGTGGCCTCCATGCTCTACCGCGACTACAGCCGCCAGCCCGGCGAATGGGTGCCCAACATCCACGGCGGGCGCGAGAACCTCGAGGCCATCGACTTCCTGCGGCGCATGAACCGGGTGGTGGGCGTCGAGCGCCCGGGCGCCATCACGCTGGCCGAGGAGTCCACGAGCTTTCCGGGCGTGACGCGGCCGCCCGAGGACGGCGGCCTGGGCTTCCACTACAAATGGAACATGGGCTGGATGAACGACACGCTCGCCTATGCGGGCATCGACCCGGTCCACCGCAAGCACCACCACCAGAAGATCACCTTCGGCCTGATGTATGCGCACAGCGAGAACTTCGTGCTGCCGCTCTCGCACGACGAGGTGGTGCACGGCAAGGGCTCGATGTTCGGCCGCATGCCCGGCGACGAGTGGCAGAAGTTCGCGGGGCTGCGCAATCTTTATGGCTACCTCTGGGCCTATCCGGGCAAGAAGCTGCTGTTCATGGGCAATGAATTCGCCCAGGTGGCGGAATGGAACGCCGACCGCAGCCTCGACTGGCACCTGCTCGAGCAGGCGCCGCACCAGGGCATGCGGCGGCTGGTGCGCGACCTCAACAACGTGTACCGGCACTTCCCCGCGCTGCACGAGCTCGACACCGAAAGGGCCGGCTTCGAGTGGCTGGTGCATGACGACCGGGAGCAGTCGGTCTTCGCCTTCGTGCGCCGGGCCCAGGGCGGCTCCTTCGTGGTGGCCGTGTGCAACTTCACGCCGCTGCCGCGCCACGGCTACCGGCTCGGCGTGCCCGCGGCGGGCGCCTACCGCGAGGCCATCAACACCGACGGCGCCGTGTACGGCGGCAGCGGTGTCGGCAACGGCGTGGTCGACAGCGAACCGGTGCCCTGGCACGGCAGGGCCGATTCGATTCTCATCAGCGTGCCGCCCTTGGCCACCGTGATGTGGGTGCTGGCTTGAAGCGATGCTGAGCCCGGGCTCCCCCTTCCCCCTTGGCGCGACGCTCTCGCCGAACGGCGTGAACTTCGCGCTCGTGGCGCCCAACGCCGAAGCCGTCGAGCTCTGCCTTTTCGACGGCACGGGCCAGCATGAGCAGCAGCGCATCCGGCTGCCGGCCTTCACCGACGGCGTCTGGCACGGGCTGCTGCCGAGCGGTCGCGCCGGGCTGGTCTACGGCTTTCGCGTGCACGGGCCATGGGCGCCGCACGCGGGACAGCGCTTCAATCCCGCGAGGCTGCTGCTCGACCCGTATGCGCGCGAGATCGTCGGCCGCTACGACGGCAGCGACCTGTTCCTCGGGCACGATCCCGCGAATCCGCACCAGCGCAACACGCGCGACAACGGCGCCGTGGCGCTCAAGGGCCGCGTGGCGGCCGCCGCCGATGCTTCGGCCGCACCGGGCCATGCCCGCATCCCGGCCGGCGAGCGCGTGCTCTACGAACTGCATGTGCGCGGACAGACCCGGCTGCACCCGGGCGTGCCCGCGGCCTTGCGCGGCACCTATGCGGGCCTGGCCGAGCCCGTGGTGCTCGACCACCTGCAGGCCCTGGGTGTCACCACGCTGAGCCTGATGCCGGTGCAGCACCGCGCCGACGAACAGCGGCTGCTCGCCATGGGCCTCGGCAACTACTGGGGCTACAACACCATCGGCTGGTTCGCGCCCGAGGCGCGCTACTGGAGCGGCCGCGCCGGCACCACGCCGGCCAGCGAATTCCGCGCCCTGGCCGACGCGGTGCATGCGCGCGGCATGGAGCTGGTGATCGACGTGGTCTACAACCACAGCGCCGAGAGCGACGAGCTCGGTCCCACGCTGTCTATGCGCGGCATCGACAACGCGCTCTACTACCACCTGCGCGCCGATGACCGCGCGCTCTACACCAACTGGGCCGGCACCGGCAACTGCCTCGACCTGGCCGAGCCGCGCGTGCTGCAGCTCGTGATGGACAGCCTGCGCCACTGGACCTGCGCGCTCGGTGTCGACGGCTTCCGCTTCGACCTCGCGCCCGTGCTGGGCCGCGGCGCCGATGGCGATTTCGACCCGCGCGCGCCCTTCTTCGCGGCCATCGCGCAAGACCCCGTGCTGTCACGCACGCTGCTGATCGCGGAGCCCTGGGACATCGGGCCGGGCGGCTACCGCCTGGGCGAATTCCCGCCGGGCTGGCTCGAATGGAACGACCGCTACCGCGATACCCAGCGCGGCTTCTGGCTGCGGCAGGGGCGCGAGGGGGCCGCCGGCCTGGGCGACTTCGCGCATCGCTTCACGGCCTCGAGCGCGCAGTTCGCCCACCATGGCCGCGCGCCCACCGCCAGCGTCAACTTCATCACCGCGCACGACGGCTTCACGCTGCGCGACCTGCTCTGCTACGAAGAGCGGCACAACCTGGCCAACGGCGAGAACAACCGCGACGGCCATGCGCACAACCTGAGCAACAACTGCGGCGTCGAGGGTCCGAGCGACGACCCCGCCGTGCAGGCCGAGCGCGGCCGCCTGCAGCGCGCGCTGCTCGCCACGCTGCTGCTGTCGCAGGGCACGCCGATGCTGCTGGCCGGCGATGAGCTCGGCCACAGCCAGCAAGGCAACAACAACGCCTACTGCCAGGACAACGAAACCACCTGGCTCGCCTGGATCGGCGCCCACGATCCCGCCAGCGAAGCAGCGCGGCTGAGCGCCTTCGTCGCCCGGCTGGTCGCGCTGCGCCGCGAAGCCCCCGTGCTGCGCAGCACGCGCTGGTGGCCGGCCGAGCCGGCAGAGGGCGCGCCGGGCATCCATTGGCTGCGGCCCGACGGCCAGCCGATGCGCGAGGCCGACTGGCACTGCGGCACGGCGCTTGCAATCCTTTTCGAAGCGGCGGCCGCGGATGCGGGCGCCTGGCTGGTGCTGGTGAATGCGGGGCCGGCGGCCATGCCGTTCAGGCTGCCGGCGGGTTCATGGCAGTGGCGGCTCGCGACCGACGATCCGGCGCCCGAGGCCGGCGCCGCGCAGCCACAGCCGCATGCCGGCACGGTGGAGGTACCGCGTTCGAGCCTCCGGATTGCAAGAAGGTAGAAGCCAGCCGCGCCACACGGTGCTAGGCTGGCTGCAGAAGCGCTGAAGACGAAGAAGACAAGACGACAAACCGCCAAACGAACGGAGACACAGGATGGACAACCACAGCATCAGCAGCAACAGCACGCCGCAGGCCCCCCTGCAGGCGCATCAACTGGTCCGCCGCACCATCGCGCTGGTGCTGGCCGGCGGCCGGGGCTCGCGCCTCAAGCAGCTGACCGACCGGCGCGCCAAGCCGGCGGTGTACTTCGGCGGCAAGTTCCGCATCATCGACTTCGCGCTGTCGAACTGCCTGAACTCCGGCATCCGGCGCATGGCGGTGGTCACGCAGTACAAGTCGCATTCGCTGATGCGCCACCTGCAGCGCGGCTGGAGCTTCCTGCGCGCCGAGCTCAACGAGATGGTCGACGTGCTGCCCGCGCAGCAGCGCACGGGCGACGAGCACTGGTACCGCGGCACCGCCGACGCGGTGTACCAGAACCTGGACATCATCCAGACCCGCTCCACCAAGCACGACTACGTGGTGGTGCTGGCCGGCGACCATATCTACAAAATGGACTACTCGATCATGGTCAAGGACCATGCCGAGCGCGGCCTGGGCTGCACGGTCGGCTGCATCGAGGTGCCGCGCATGGAGGCCACCGCCTTCGGCGTGATGGCCATCGACGACGGCCGCCAGATCACGGCCTTCCTCGAAAAGCCGGCCGACCCGCCCGCCATGCCGGGCCATCCCGACGTGGCGCTGGCCAGCATGGGCATCTACGTGTTCGATTCCGAGTACCTCTACCAGTTGCTCGAGGAAGACGCCGCCAACCCCGATTCGAGCCACGATTTCGGCAAGGACATCATCCCGCGCGCCGTGGCGCAGGGCCGCGCGCTGGCGCATCCCTTCGGCATGTCCTGCGTCACGCGCGCCTCGCGCGGGCCCGGCGCCAAGGCCTACTGGCGCGACGTGGGCACGATTGATGCATTCTGGGCAGCCAACCTCGACCTGGCCTCCATCACGCCCGAACTCGACATCTATGACACAGACTGGCCCATCTGGACCTACCAGCGGCAGCTGCCGCCGGCCAAGTTCGTGCTCGACCGCGAGGGCAAGCACGGCATGACGGTCAACACCATCGTCTCGGGCGGCTGCATCGTCTCGGGCTCCAAGGTCAGCAGCTCGGTGCTGTTCTCGGGCGTGCGCATCCATTCGTTCTGCGACATCAACGAGGCCGTGCTGCTGCCCGACGTTGAGGTGGGCCGCGGCGCCCGGCTCAACCGCGTGGTGGTGGACCGCGGCTGCGTCATTCCGGACGAGATGGTGATCGGCGAAGACGCCGACGCCGATGCCGCGCGCTTCGAGCGCACCGACAACGGCGTGGTGCTGGTCACCCGCGAAATGCTCAAGCGCCTGCTGGCTGCCTGAGGCCGCACCCTTCCCCGATGCGAATCCTCCAGGTCAGCGCCGAACTCTTCCCCCTGCTCAAGACCGGTGGCCTCGCCGACGTGGCCGGCGCGCTGCCGCTCGCGCTCATGGCCGCCGGACAGGACGCACGCGTGCTGCTGCCCGGCTTTCCGGCCATCCTGGCCGGCGTGCGCGAGCTGGCGCCCGTGGCCGAATTCACGGCGCCCTGGGGCCCGGAACGCTTCGGCCTGCGCGCGGGCCGCATCGCCATCGACGGCGCGGCGGCGCCGATCCCCGCCTACGTGATCGATGCGCCGGCGCTGTATGACCGGCCCGGCAACCCCTATGAAGACGCCACGCGCCAGCCCTACGGCGACAACCACCGGCGCTTCGCGCTGCTGGGCTGGGCCGCGGCGCAGCTGGCGCAGGGGCTCGATCCCACCTGGCAGCCCGAGGTCGTGCATGCGCACGACTGGCATGCGGGGCTGGCGCCGGCCTACCTGCACTTCGCGCGCGAGGCCGGCGCCACCCGCACGGGCAGCGTGTTCACGGTGCACAACCTGGCCTACCAGGGCATCTCGGCGCCGTGGAACTTTGCCGACCTCGGCCTGCCAGCGCCGGCGTTCCACATGAACGGGCTCGAATACCACGGGCAGGTGTCGTTCATGAAGGGCGGCCTCTACTTTGCCGACCGCCTGACTACCGTCAGCCCGACCTACGCCCGCGAGATCCAGACGCCCGAGCAGGGCTTCGGCCTGGACGGCCTGCTGCGCCTGCGCGGCGGCGTGCTCACGGGCATCCTCAACGCGGTCGACGACGAGGTCTGGAATCCGGCCACCGACAGTGCGTTGGTGCAGGGCTACCACACGCCCGAAGGCCGCCACATGGCGGGCAAGGCGCGCTGCAAGGCGGTGCTGCAGCACCAGCTCGGCCTGGCCGAGCGCCCCGATGCGCCGCTCTTCATCCTGGTGAGCCGGCTCACCGAGCAGAAGGGCCTGCACCTCGTGCTCGGCGGCCTCGACACGCTGCTGGCCGAAGGCGGCCAGCTCGCGCTGCTCGGCAGCGGCGAGGCCGGGCTCGAGCAAGCCTTCCGCGAGCGCGCGGCGGCCGCGCCGCGCGCGGTCAGCGTCACCATCGGCTACAACGAAACGCTCGCGCACCAGCTCTTCGGCGGCGGCGATGTGACGCTGGTGCCGTCGCTGTTCGAGCCCTGCGGCCTCACGCAGATGTACGGCCTCAAGTACGGCAGCCTGCCGCTGGTGCGCCGCGTCGGCGGCCTGGCCGACACGGTGGTCGACTGCACGCTCGAGGACATGGCCAGCGGCCATGCCACCGGCTTTGTCTTCGACCGCTTCGATGCCACCGACTACGATCGCGCGCTGCGGCGCACCTTCGCGCTCTACCAGCGTGCGCCCGACTGGCGCCGCGTGCGCGGCAATGCCATGCGGCGCCCGGCCGACTGGGCCAGCGCCGCCGGCCAGTACATCGAGGTCTACCGGCAGGCGCTCGAGTCCGCCGGCACCTGAACCAAGCGCCACGGCGCACCACCCCACCACTCTTCACCGAAGCCCATGACCCTCAAAGACTTCGCCTACGACCATCCCGACCGCGACGTGGCCGCGTTCAAGCGCGCCGTCGCCAACAAGCTGATCTATGCGGTCGGCAAGGACCCCGTCGCGGCCAGCCAGGACGACTGGCTGCACGCCACCGCGCTGGCCGTGCGCGACCAGCTGGTCGAGCGCTGGATGGCGACCACGCGCGCCAACTATGCGCAGGACCTCAAGCGCGTCTACTACCTCTCGATGGAGTTCCTGATCGGGCGCACCTTCACCAATGCGCTGCTGGCGGTCGACCTCTACGACACGGTGCGGGAAGCCCTGGCCGACTTCGGCGTCGACATGGCGGCCCTGGCCGAGCGCGAGCCCGACGCGGCGCTGGGCAACGGCGGCCTCGGCCGGCTCGCGGCCTGCTTTCTCGATTCGATGGCCACGCTCGGCGTGCCGGGCATGGGCTACGGCATCCGCTACGAATACGGCATGTTCCGCCAGCGCATCGTCGACGGCCAGCAGGTCGAGACGCCCGACTACTGGCTCACGCGCGGCAACCCCTGGGAATTCCAGCGGCCCGAGGTGAACTACCGCGTGCGCTTCGGCGGCCGCGTGCAGAAGCGCGAGGGCACCAACGCGCCCTACGGCGCGGCCGACTGGGTCGACACGCACGACGTGCTGGCCGTGGCCTACGACACCATCATCCCGGGCTACGGCACGCAGGCCACCAACACGCTGCGCCTGTGGTCGGCGCGCGCCACCGAGGAGATCGATCTCTCGGCCTTCAACCGCGGCAACTACATGGCGGCGGTGGAGAGCAAGAACCACTCCGAGAACGTCTCGCGCGTGCTCTACCCAGACGACTCCACGCCCTCGGGCCGCGAGCTGCGGCTGCACCAGGAATACTTCTTCTGCAGCGCGAGCGTGCAGGACCTGCTGCGGCGCTACCTGCGCAACCACAAGAGCTTCGACCAGCTGGCCGACAAGGTCAGCATCCACCTGAACGACACGCACCCGGTGCTCGCGGTGCCCGAGCTCATGCGCCTTCTGCTCGACGAGCACGGCCTGGCATGGGACGTGGCCTGGGCCCACACGCAGAAGGTGTTCAGCTACACCAACCACACGCTGATGCACGAGGCGCTGGAGACCTGGCCGGTCGAGATGCTCGGGCGCATCCTGCCGCGGCACCTGCAGATCATCTACGACATGAACGCGAAGTTCCTCGCGGCCGTGACGCAGAAGGCGGGCAACGACGTCGAGCTGCTGCGCCGGCTCTCGCTGGTGGACGAAGCGGGCGAGCGCCGCGTGCGCATGGCCTACGTGGCGGTGCTCGCGAGCCATTCGATCAACGGCGTGTCGGGCCTGCATTCGGAGCTCATGAAGCAATCGATCTTCGCGGACTTCGCAAAGATCTTCCCCGAGCGCTTCAACAACAAGACCAACGGCGTCACGCCGCGGCGCTGGCTCGCGCAGGCCAACCCGCCGCTCGCGAGCCTGCTCGACCAGCGCCTGGGCAAGGGCTGGCGGCGCGACCTCTCGCAGCTCGAGGCGCTGCGGCCGATGGCGGCCCAGCCGCCCTTCGCACGGGCCTTTCGCCATGCCAAGCGCGAGAACAAGCTGCGCCTGGCCAACTGGGTCGAGCAGCACATGGGCCTGGTGCTCGACACCGACGCGATGTTCGACGTGCAGGTCAAGCGCATCCACGAATACAAGCGGCAGCTGCTCAACGTGCTGCACGTGGTCACGCGCTACCACCGCATCCTCGACGCGCAGGCCGCGGGCGCGCCGGTCGACATCGTGCCGCGCGTGGTGGTGTTCGCGGGCAAGGCGGCCTCGGCCTACCAGATGGCCAAGCTCGTGATCCGGCTGGTCAACGACGTGGCCCACACCATCAACAACGACAGCCGCGTCGGCAAGCTGCTGAAGGTGGTGTTCCTGCCCAACTACAGCGTGAGCCTGGCCGAGGTGATCATGCCCGCGGCCGATTTGTCGGAGCAGATCTCCACCGCAGGCACCGAGGCCTCGGGCACCGGCAACATGAAGTTCGCGCTCAACGGCGCGCTCACCATCGGCACGCTCGACGGCGCCAACGTGGAGATGCGCGACAACGTGGGCGCGGAGAACATCTTCATCTTCGGCAACACCACGCCAGAGGTGGCCGACATCCGCGCCCACGGCTACCAGCCGCGCGACATCTACGAAGAGAACGCCGAGCTCAAGCGCGTGCTCGATGCGATCCGTGACGGCGCCTTCTCGGCCGGCGAGCCCTCGCGCTACCAGGGCATCTACGACGCCCTCGTGAACTGGGGCGACCACTACCTGCTGCTGGCCGACTACGCGAGCTACGTCGCGAAGCAGGCCGAGGTCGATGCGCTCTACCGCGACCCGGACGCCTGGACGCACATGGCCATCCTCAACGTGGCGGGCATGGGCGCGTTCTCGTCCGACCGAACGATTGCGCAGTACGCGCACGAGATCTGGCACACCAAGCCCGTGGTGCTGGCCTGAGCCTTCGACTTTCTCCCTCCCCTGCCGGGGGAGGGCCGGGGTGGGGGGCACGTCGGCCTCGATGCCTTCGCGTCATCGGATGCGGGGCCAGCCCCCATCCCAGCCTTCCCCCGGAAGGGGAAGGAGCAAGACAGGATCAGCGCGGCGTTCCGGGCGCCGCCTTGGCCTCGGTCACAAAGCCGATTCGGTTCAGGCCCGCCTTGTTCGCAATGCCCATCAGCGCCACCAGCTTGCCGTAGGGCACCGTCTGGTCGGCGCGCAACTGCACCTCGGTGTCCTTGCTGTCGGCGGCGGCCTTCTGCAGCCGGGCGGCCAGTTCCTCGTCGGTCACGGGCTGGTCGTTGAAGAAGGTCTTGCCCGCGGCATCGACCGACACGCTCACGAACTTGGGCGTGTCGTTGGGCTGGCCGGCATCGGTCTGCGGCAGGTCGAGCTTGATCGAGCTCGCCATCAGCGGCGCGGTGATGATGAAGATCACCAGCAGCACCAGCATCACATCGACCAGCGGCGTGACGTTGATGTCGGACAGCGGCCGCTGTCCGCCCGCCCCGGTCGCGCGCCCGCCGCCGGCGGCACTGCTGCCCAGGGAGGTGCGACCGAAGGCCATGGCTCGTGCGCTCCGCTCGGCTAGGCCGACACCGGCATGGGCCGCGCGGGCGGCGGCGCGGGCGGTGTCGGCGGGCTGCCGAAGCTCCCGAGCAGGTCGTGCGCAAAGCCCTCGAGCTCGGCTTCGATGCGGCCGATGACGCGGCCGAACACGTTGTAGGCCAGCACGGCCGGAATGGCCACGGCCAGGCCGAAGGCCGTCATCACCAGCGCCTCGCCCACCGGTCCGGCCACCTTGTCGATGGTGAAGCCGCCGGTCTGGCCCGCGATGCCCGACAGCGCGCCGTAGATGCCCCACACCGTGCCGAGCAGTCCCACGAAGGGCGCCGTGGCGCCGACGGTGGCCAGCAGGATCTGGCCGGACTGCAGGCGCCGCAGCGCACCATGCAGCGCGCCGCGCAGCGCCCGCGTGAGCCGCTGGTTGCGGTCGCCGGTGGTGGCGCCGAGCGTGGCGTCGCCTGCATCCGTCGCTGCCGCATTCCTGATGGCGCTCACGGCCGGACCCACCAGCATGGCGCGGTCGAAGGCCTGCAGGCGCTGCTGCGCATCGGCGAGCGTGGCCGACTGCCAGAACGCCGCAATGCTGCGCAGCACGTCGCGCGTGCCGCCGCGCAGCAGCCAGGCTTTCCAGAGAATCACCACCCAGCTGGCGATCGACATCGCAAGCAGCAGCGCCGCCACCGAGCGGCTCACGCCGTCGCCCTGGGTGAGCAGTTCGAGGACGCTCATCGTTCTTTCAGCGCAAGCCCAGCACGTCGAACATGTCGAACAGGCCCGCCTTCTGGCCGGCCAGGAAGCGCACGGCGCGCAGCGCGCCCTGCGCGTAGGTGACGCGGCTCGCGGACTTGTGGGTGATCTCGATGCGCTCGCCGGTGCCCGCGAACAGCACGGTGTGGTCGCCCACGATGTCGCCGCCGCGGATCGCGGAGAAGCCGATGGTGGACGGGTCGCGCTCGCCGGTGATGCCTTCGCGCGCGTACACGGCGCAGTCCTTCAGGTCGCGGCCCAGCGCGCCGGCGATCACTTCGCCCATCTTGAGCGCGGTGCCCGAGGGCGCATCGACCTTGTGGCGGTGGTGCGCCTCGATGATCTCGATGTCGTAGCCCGTCGAGAGCGCCTTGGCCGCCATTTCGAGCAGCTTGAAGGTGACGTTGACGCCCACGCTCATGTTGGGCGAGACCATGATCGCGATGTCCTTGGCGATCTCGGCGATCTCGGCCTTCTGCGCATCGCTGAAGCCGGTGGTGCCGATCACGGCCTGCACGCCGAGTTCGCGGCAGGCAGCCAGGTGCGCGAGCGTGCCTTCGGGGCGGGTGAAGTCGATCAGCACCTGCGCGTCCTTGAGGCCGGTGCGCAGGTCGGCCACGATCGGCACGCCGCTCGTGAAGCCGAGGAACGCAGCCGCATCGGCACCGATGGCGTTGCTGCCCGCCATGTCGAGCGCGCCGGCCAGCCGGCAATCGGGCGCCTCGCGCACCGCCTCGACCAGCATGCGGCCCATGCGGCCCGAGGCGCCTGCGATCGCGATGCGCCGCAGGGGGGGCGTGGAAGACTCGGAAAGGGACGAAGAAGTGGAAATGGATTCAGTCACGCGGATTCAGCCTTCGAAATTGGCATGGAAACCGGCACGCCCCGCCTGACCCGGCGGGTGCGCCCGCCCTCGCCCTGTGTTTGGCGCGTGCTCAGCGCGCGGCTTCGAGCGGGGGGTATGCGGCGGGAAGCGGCGGCAGGCTGGTGGCCGTGGCGGTGGCATCGGCCTTCTTGCCGTCGTCCTTGGGGGCGAATTTCTTGAGCTCTTCTTCCGACGCCTCGAGCGGCGGCACCTTGCCGCTCTTCTTGCGGGTGTCCAGCGTGGCGACGAATTCTTCCTCGCTGGGCATCGGGTCGCCCTCGAAGCGGTCGAGCAATTCGCCGTTGAAGAAGACGGTCAGGCGGCGCTCCTGGGGATCGACGCCCTGGCGCCTGATCGTGAAGACGTAGTCCCAGCGGTCCTTGTGGAAGACGTCGGTCAGAAGCGAGGTGCCGAGGATTTCGCGCACCTGCTGGCGCGACATGCCGGGCTTGAGCGCCTCGACCTGTTCCTTCGACACGAAATTGCCCTGGACCACTTCGACCTTGTAGGGCGTGATGGCCGTCAGCGCACCACGCGTGCGATCGCTGAAGCCGCTGCAGGCACCGAGGCAGAAGGTCGCGGCGACGGCCGCGGCCAGCAGCCAGGGACGGCGTTGGAGAATGGCAGGCATGGGAGGAAAAAAGGGGGTAGCGATATGATCGGCCATTGTAGCGGCTGGCCCTTTTTGGGGCCTGTCTGCAGCCCAGGGCGCAGGAACCATCATGGCCAATATCGACGAACTCAAGAACACCGGCCTCAAGGCCACTCTGCCACGCCTGAAGATCCTCGAGATCTTCCAGACCGGCAGCCAGCGCCACATGACGGCCGAAGATGTTTTCCGCGTGCTCCTGAACGAGCACTCCGACATCGGCCTGGCCACCGTCTACCGCGTGCTGACGCAGTTCGAGCAGGCCGGCATCCTCGAGCGCAGCCATTTCGAAAGCGGCAAGGCGGTCTACGAGCTCAACGAAGGCACCCACCACGACCACCTGATCTGCACCTCGTGCGGCAAGGTCGAGGAGTTCTACGACGCCGAGATCGAGCGCCGCCAGCAGATGATCTCCAAGGACAAGGGCTGGATCCTGCAGGACCACGCGATGTCGCTCTACGGCCTGTGCGGCGACTGCGTAAACAAAAGGTAGCCGTTCAGTCCCCGTCGCGCCCGCTTTCCATCGCCTTGTGGTGGCGCGCCACGAAATCGGCATAGGTGTCGATGCCGCGCAGCTGCAGGATCGAGTTGCGCACGGCGGCTTCCACCAGCACGGCGATGTTGCGCCCGGCCACCACCTGGATGATGACCTTGCGCACCGGAATGCCCAGCACGTCCTGCGTGAGCGGCGCCGAGGGCATGCGCTCGTAGTCGCGCTCGAAGCTGTCGCGCCGCACCAGGTGCACGATCAGCTTGAGCCGCATCTTCCGCCGCACCGCCGTCTCGCCGAAGATCGCGCGGATGTCCAGAAGGCCGATGCCGCGCACCTCCAGCAGGTTCAGCAGCAGGTCGGGGCAGCGGCCCTCGATGGTGTTCTGGTTGATGCGGAACAGGTCGACCGCGTCGTCGGCCACCAGGCCGTTGCCGCGCGAGATCAGCTCCAGCCCGAGCTCGCTCTTTCCGAGCCCCGATTCGCCGGTGATCATGACCCCCATGCCCAGGATGTCCATGAACACCCCGTGCATCGAGGTGCGTTCCGCGAAATGCTTGGACAGGTAGGCCCGCAGCAGGTCGATCACGAAGGCCGACGACTCGCGGGTGGCGAACAGCGGCAGCTGGGCGCGCTCGCAAATCGATAGCAGCTCGTCCGGCGCGGCCTGGCCGTCGGCCAGCACCAGCATGGGCGGCTCCAGCGTGACGATGCGGGCGATGCGCCGGGCGCAGTCTTCCTGGCTGCCGCGCGTCAGGTAGGCCACTTCGCGCGCGCCCAGGATCTGCACGCGGTACGGATGGATGTAATTGAGGTAACCGACCAGATCGGCCGCCGATTGGGCCCGGCTGATGACTTCAGGGTCGAACTGGCGCTCTGACGCCCCGAGCCCGGCGAGCCATTCCCAGCGGAGCGACCCGCGGAATTCCTCGAACATGGCGTCGGCACTGATGACGGTCGGCTTCATGCGTAGGGAAATGGCGCTGCGCGCCTAGTTGGAGGCCGGCCAGAATACCGCGGAACCGGCCCGGCAGGGCCGCGGGAGCCTCTGGGCAGGCACTTCAGGCGACTTGCGTCGACTGCCAGCCGGCAATGAGTCCGTGCAGTTCGGCCGCGTCGGTGCTCGACTTGATCTGCTCGCGCAGGTTGGCGTCGCTCAGCAGCTCGGCGATCTCGGAGAGGATTTCAAGGTGCTTCTGGGTGGCCGCCTCGGGCACCAGCAGGAAGATCAGGAGCCCGACGGGCTGCTCGTCCGGCGCGTCGAAGCCGATCGGGTTGGCCAGCTGGAAGACCGCGGCCATGGGGGCCTTGAGACCCTTGATGCGGCCGTGCGGAATGGCCACCCCGTGCCCGAGCCCGGTGGAGCCGAGGCGTTCGCGTGCGAACAGGCTGTCGGTGATGAGCGCGCGGCCGAGGCCGTGAAGGCTCTCGAACAGCAAGCCGGCTTCTTCGAAAGCACGTTTCTTGCTGGTAGCGTCAACGCTCACAAGCACTTGAGCGGGCGGCAGGATGGACGCGAGGCGATTCATGGTGGGGGAAGGGCGGGGGCGATTATGCACCCGCTTGGTAAAAACCCCCACTCCCGTTACTTACTTTTTGGCTACATGTTGCCCGGAGGCCTCGCAGCCTTGTCAGCGCCGGTAACAGCAACAGGCAGCAAAAAGCCGCCCGCAGGCGGCTCGGCAGGGGCTGCAGCCCTCTGGCCCGTGGCCTGCTACATCACGCGCTTGGGGGCGGCGTGATGGTGGTCCTGCAGGCGGTCCTTGTGGCGCACCACCTGGCGGTCGAGCTTGTCGACCAGTTCATCGACCGCAGCATAGAGATCAGCGTGGCTCGACTCCGCGAACATGTCGTTACCCTTGACGTGAATGTTGCACTCCGCCCTTTGGCGGCGTTCCTTTTCCTTCTGCTTTTCCACCGTGAGGAGCACCTTCACATCGACCACCTGGTCGAAGTGCCGTGTGATCCGGTCCAGCTTGCTCGTGACGTAGGTGCGCAAGGCAGGTGTGACGTCGAGGTGATGACCGCTGATCGTCAAATTCATGAATGACCTCCTGAGAATTGACGGTTGGGAAAATGGCCCCGCTCCGGGATGGGGCGTGGCCGGCGAAACAGATATGGGGTTGGGGGAGAAAAGGGGAAGAAGAGAAAAGAGGGAACGGTCGATTCACTATGCCCAAGCTGTCACGGTATTGCAATAGCAGACTTCTCCGGGTGGCGGACGCCGGCGGACCATGCGCTGCTCACGCTAGCGATTCCATAGCGGCCCGCGCATGCAGGCCCGCCGATGCGGCACTTTGGCAGCAAGTGTTTCAGTGCGTCACCAGCGGTGACCCTGCCGGGCGAAGGGCCGGCCGGCTCAGTTCCAGGCCGCGCGCATGCGGTTGCGCAGGTCGATCACCGCGGCCGGCGGCGGCACTGCGGGCGGGCGCGCCGG
Source organism: Variovorax sp. V116 (assembly GCF_041154435.1). Lineage (NCBI taxonomy): Bacteria > Pseudomonadati > Pseudomonadota > Betaproteobacteria > Burkholderiales > Comamonadaceae > Variovorax > Variovorax sp. V116. Next base: position 567,094 of record NZ_AP028661.1, on the reverse strand, counting down.
CGGCGGCGGCCAGGTCTGCTGCTCGAAGCCCGCAAGATCCGATTCGGAAATGAAGCGCGTGCGGTTGGCATACAGGTGCCGGTCGCCGCGCACGGCCTGCTGCGTCACGTAGAAGCGCTGCGGCACCAGAAGATGCAGGTGGTCGCGCGCCCGCGTCATCGCCACGTAGAGCAGCCGCCGCTCCTCCTCGAGTTCGTGCGCGCTCTGCGCCACGTCGGCCGGCAGGCAGCCGTCGACCACGTTGAGCACGTGCACCGAATTCCACTCCTGCCCCTTGGCCGAGTGGATGGTCGAAAGAATGAGGTAGTCCTCGTCGAGCGAGGGCGGACCCGGCTTGTCGCTGGTGGCTTCGGGCGGATCGAGCGTGAGTTCGGTCAGGAAGCGCTCGCGCGAGCCGTAGCCCGAGGCCAGCCGCGCCAGCTGCTCGACGTCGCCGCGCCGCACGCCGGAGGGGTCGTCGTAGAGCCGGTCCAGGTGCGGCAAATACCAGCGCACCGCCAGTTCCACATCGGCCGGCCACGGCAGCGAGGGCGCGCACAGCGCGGCATAGGCTTCGGCAAAGACCGCCCATTCCGCGCGGGCGGCCGAGGGCGGCACGAATTCGCGCACCGCCGCCGCCGGATCGGCGGCCTGGTCCATGGCATCGAGCAGCCGCGCGCCCGTGGCCGGCCCGATGCCCGGGATGAGCTGCGTGACGCGGAAACCCGCCATGCGGCCGCGCGGGTTTTCGGCGAAGCGCAGCACCGCGAGCAGATCCTTCACATGCGAGGCCTCGAGAAACTTGAGGCCGCCGTACTTCACGAACGGGATGTTGCGGCGCGCCAGTTCGAGCTCGAGCGGCGCGCTGTGCGTGGCGGCACGGAACAGCACCGCCTGCGACTTGAGCGCGAGGCCGCCCTCGCGGTGCGCCAGCACCTTGTCGGCCACCCAGACGGCCTGCTGCGCCTCGTCAGGCACCAGCACCAGCTGCGGCCGGCCGGCGGAGGGCTTGTCGGTCCAGAGCGTCTTGGCATGCCGCTCGGCCGCCTGTGCAATGACCCGGTTCGAGACATCGAGAATCGGCTGGGTCGAGCGGTAGTTGCGCTCCAGCGTGACCACGCGCGCAGCCTGCGAGAACTGCGACGGAAAGTCGAGGATGTTACGCACCGTTGCGCCGCGAAACGAGTAGATCGACTGCGCATCGTCGCCCACCACCGTCACGCCGCGGCCGTCGGGCTTCAGCGCCCGCAGGATCGAGGCCTGCAGCAGGTTGGTGTCCTGGTATTCGTCGACCAGCACCTGGTCGAAGCGCTCGCCAACCAGCGCCGCCAGCGCGGGCTCGGCCACCATGCCGGCCCAGTAGAGCAGCAGGTCGTCGTAGTCGAGCACGTTCTGCTGCTGCTTGGCCTCGACGTAGGCGCCAAACAGGCGCTTGAGTTCGGCTTCCCATTCGGCGCACCACGGAAAGGCCTCGGCCAGCACCTCGGCCAGCGGGGCGCGCGTGTTGACGCAGCGCGAATAGATCGAAAGGCAGGTGCCCTTGCGCGGAAAGCGGTTCAGGCTCGACGACAGGCCGAGTTCGTGGCGCACGAGGCCCATCAGGTCCTCGGCGTCGCCGCGGTCGTGGATGGTGAAGTGGTCGTCGAGGCCGATGTGCGCGGCGTATTCGCGCAGCAGCCGCGCGCCGATGCCGTGGAAAGTGCCGGCCCAGGGCAGCGCGGGCGGCTTGTCGGACTTGAGCCCGAGCACGCGCGCCAGCACCTGGCCCGCGCGGCGCTCCATTTCCTGCGCCGCGCGGCGCGAGAAGGTCAGAAGCAGCAGGCGCTGCGGATCGACGCCGCCGGCGATGAGGTGCGCCACCCGGTGCGCCAGCGTGCTGGTCTTGCCCGAGCCCGCACCGGCGATCACCAGCAGCGGCCGCTCGTCGCGCCCGGCCGTCAGCGTGCCGACGCCGTGCTCGACGGCGGCGCGCTGCTCGTCGTTGAGCGCCGAGAGCGCCGCGGCCAGGCGCTCGGCCTGGGTGGCACCGGTGGCGGAAAAAGCGGGGAGCGCAGCGGTCTGCATGCCCGCGACTTTACTGTATGTCCATCCAGATCGGAGGGCCTGCCGTCACATGGCCGATGACATAATCGCCGCTCGCTGCAACTGGAGACCGCATCATGGAAACCGCACCGTCTCGGCAGCTTTCAACTCCCGCGTCCTGACGCCCGGGCCCGGGGATTGAAAGCACCCCTCCCCTCGCCCCATCGCCTCAGCCATTTCACGGGAGTGAGCCCATGCTCAATATCTTTACGCTTGCCAACGGCCGCCTTGTCCAGGAAGAGATCGAGGCGCTCGAGGAGCTTTCCAAGTTCCAGCCGATCTGGGTCGACCTCGAATCGCCCACGCTCGAGGAAAAGCGCTGGATCAAGCAGTACTACGGCCTCTCGATTCCCGAAGACGCGATGGACGAGGACATCGAGGAGTCGGCCCGCTTCTATGAAGAAGACAACGGCGAGCTGCACATCCGCTCCGACTTCCTGATCGATGACGACGAAGACCCGCGGTCGGTGCGCGTGGCCTTCATCCTGAACCAGCACAACACCGAGCTTCGCAGCCGCGGCGTGCTGTTCTCGATCCACGACGAGGACGTGCCGGTGTTCCGGCTGCTGCGCATGCGTGCGCGCCGCGCGCCGGGCCTCATCGAAGACGCCAAGGAAGTGCTGCTCAAGCTGTTCGACGCCGACGCGGAATATTCGGCCGACACGCTCGAGAACATCTACGACGAGCTCGAGATCGCGGGCAAGAAGGTGCTCGAAGGCAACGTCAGCGACGAGCTGGCCGGCGAGGTGCTGGGCGCCATCGCGCGCCAGGAAGACTTGAACGGCCGCATCCGCCGCAACGTGATGGACACGCGCCGCGCCGTGAGCTTCATGATGCGCAGCCGCATGCTCAACGCCGAGCAGTTCGAGGAGGCGCGGCAGATCCTGCGCGACATCGAATCGCTGGACAACCACACGGCCTTCCTGTTCGACAAGATCAACTTCCTGATGGATGCGACCGTCGGTTTCATCAACATCAACCAGAACAAGACCATCAAGATCTTCTCGGTGGCCAGCGTGGCGCTGCTGCCGCCCACGCTGATCGCGAGCATCTACGGCATGAACTTCAAGCTGATGCCCGAGCTCGACTGGTCGCTGGGCTATCCGTATGCGCTGGCCTTGATGGCGGCAAGCGCGCTGGTGCCGATGTGGTACTTCCGCCGGCGCGGCTGGCTCAAGTAGCGGCCGGCATTCCGCAAGAAGGCAGCGTGGCCAGCCACGCATCGACCAAGGCCAGGCTGTAGCGGCTCGCCACCTCGGCGACGAAGCGCGCGAAGTCGCCATGCGCGGCGTCGTCGGCTCGGTCCGAGATGGTGCGCATGGCCGCGAACGGCACGCCGTAGTCGTGGCACACCTGCGCGACCGCCGCGCCTTCCATCTCGACTGCGAGCGCATCGGGCAGGCTGCGCCGCAAGGCAGCGCTCTCGGCGGCCGTCGAGACGAAGCGGTCGCCGCTCACCAGCAGGCCGCGGTGCACCTTCGGCGACCGGAGGCCGAATTCATCGGCGGCCGCCTGCCCCACCAGCGCCGCCGGATCGCGCAGCGCGGCTTCGGCCACGGCCGCCAGCGCATCGCCGATCGAGGCATCGGCCGCAAAGCGCGAAAGGCCCATGAGCGGCACTTCGTACTTCGGGAAGATCGGCGAGGCGTCGAGGTCGTGCTGCAGCAGCTGCGTGGCGACCACCACGTCGCCAACGTCCACGCCCGGCGCGAGCCCGCCTGCCACGCCCGTGAACACGATCGCGCGCACGCCGAAGCGCTCGAGCAGCACCGCGGCCGTGACCGCCGCCGCGACCTTGCCGATGCGCGACAGCACGGCCACCACCGGCTGGCCGTGCAGGTGGCCGACCCAGAAGTCGCGGCCCGCGGCGCGCACGCGCTGCTCGTCCGGCATCTGCGCGAGCAGCGCGCCCAGCTCCTCGTGCATCGCCGCGACGATGGCAACGGGTGCGTTCATCGGCTACTTGATGTCCACGCCGTAGAAGGTGTGGCGGCCGAAGGGGCTGAGCTTGAAGTCGACCACCTCCTTGCGCACCGGCTTCAGCTGCACCGCGTGCGCGATGGTGAACCAGGGCGCCTGCTCCTTGAAGATGACTTGCGCCTTCTTGTACAGCGCATCGCGCTCGGCCTGCTTGGTCGCGCTCTTGGCCTTGAGCACGAGGTCTTCGTAGGGCTGGTAGCAGAACTTGGAGATGTTGCTGCCGCTGGCCGACTTGGCCGAGGCGCAGCCCAGCAGCGTGTAGAGGAAGTTGTCGGGATCGCCGTTGTCGCCGGTCCAGCCGAGCATGCCCATCTGGTGCTCGCCGGCCTGCAGGCGCTTGCGGTACTCGCCCCACTCGAAGCTCTTGATCTCGGCTTTGACGTTGATCTTGGCCAGGTCGGCCTGCATCAGCTCGGCGATGCGCTTGGCATTCGGGTTGTAGGGCCGCTGCACCGGCATGGCCCACAGGTCGGTCGAGAAGCCATCGGGAAAGCCGGCCTGCGCCAGCAGCTTCCTGGCGGCTTCGGGGTCGTAGGGATCGTCCTTGACCGCGTCGTTGTAGGACCACATGGTCGGCGGGATCGGGTTCTTCGCGGCCACGCCGGTCGACAGGTACACGCCGTCGATGATCGCCTTCTTGTTGATCGCCATGTTGATGGCCTTGCGCACGCGCACGTCGTCGAAGGGCTTCTTGGTGGTGTTGTACGAAAGGTAGCCCACGTTGAGGCCGGGCTGCTCGAGCACCTGCACGTTCGGGTCCTTGCGGATCGCGTCGAGATCGGCCGGATTCGGATACGGCATGACGTGGCATTCGCCCTTCTGCAGCTTGGCCCAGCGCACCGAGGCGTCGGGCGTGATCGCGAACACGAGGTCGTCGATCTTCGCCTTGCCGCCCCAGTACTGCGGGAAGGCCTTGAAGCGGATGACCGCGTCCTTCTGGTATTGCACGAGGTAGAACGGGCCGGTGCCGATCGGGTCCTGGTCGACCTTCTCGGGCGTGCCGGCCTTCAGCATTGCAATGGCGTATTCCTTCGACTGGATGCCCGCGTACTGCATGGCCAGGTTGGCAAGGAACGGCGCCTCGGCCTGGTTGAGCGTGATCTTCACGGTCAGGTCGTCGATGCGGTCCACCGACTTCAGGAGCTTGGGCATGCCCATGTCGTTGAAGTAGGAGTGGTTCTGGCTCGTGACCTTGAAGAAGGGGTCGCTCTCCTTCCACTGCCGCTCGAGCATGAAGATGAAGTCGTCGGCGTTGAAGTCGCGCGTGGGCTTGAAGCTCTTGCTGGTGCTGTGCCACTTGACGCCCTTGCGCAGGTGGAAGGTGTAGACCGTGCCATCGGCCGAGATGTCCCATTTTTCAGCCAGGCCCGGCACGACCTTGGTGCCGCCGCGCTCGAACTCGACAATGGTGTTGTACACCTGCGTGGTCACGTCGAACGAGGTGCCGGTGGTGTTCACGCCCGGATAGAAGTTCTCGGGACTGCCCTCCGAGCAATAGACCAGCGTCTTGGCGGACACGGCGCCCGCGCCCAGTGCGAGTACGGCGAGCGCCGCCGGCGCGAGCAGCGCGCCAAGCCTGGGCGAGCGGCGCAAAACGGATGGCTGGGTGGTCTTCTTCATGGCAACTCCTTGGGACACGGTGGAAGTGAACTAGGGGTTCGCCGCCAGAGGCGCGGCGAACGGCGGGGACAAGGGCACATCGGCGCTGACCGGCGGCGTGCCATCGAGGAATTTCTCCGCGTAGTGGCAGGCCACCAGGCGCTCGTCGAGCGCGCGCAGCAGCGGCCGCTCCTCGCGGCAGCGCTGCGTCGCGTGCGGGCAGCGCGTGTTGAAGACGCAGCCCGTGGGCGGATCGAGCGGCGACGGCAGCTCACCCTTGAGCACGATGCGCTGGCTGCTGAGGCCGGGCGTGGATGCCAGCAGCGCCTGCGTGTAGGGATGCAGCGGCCGCGCGAAGATGCGCGCCTTGGAACCTTGCTCCACCGCATGGCCGAGGTACATCACGAGCACCTCGTGCGCGATGTGCCGCACCACGCCCAGGTCGTGCGAGATGAAGAGATAGGCCAGGCCCAGCTCGGCCTGCAGGTCGGCCAGCAGGTTCAGCACCTGCGCCTGGATCGACACGTCGAGCGCCGACACCGGCTCGTCGGCCACCAGCAGGCGCGGCTCCAGCATGAGCGCGCGCGCAATGGCGATGCGCTGGCGCTGGCCGCCGAGAACATGTGCGGATAGCGGTTCGCATGCTCGGGCCGCAGGCCCACGCGCGCCAGCATCTCGCGCGCCTTGGCAACCCGCTCGGGCTTTCCGAGCGCGGTGTTGATGGCGAGCGGATCCTCGAGCACCGCAGAGATCTTCTTGCGCGGATTGAGCGAGCCATAGGGGTTCTGGAACACCAGCTGCACGGCCTGGCGCAGTTCGCGCCGGTATGCGGGCGGCGGGTCCACGGCATCGTGGCCGGCCAGCACGAGCTGCCCGGCCGTGGGCTTTTCGATCAATGCGACCATGCGCGCGAGCGTCGACTTGCCGCAGCCCGATTCGCCGACCACCGCAAGCGTGCGGCCGCGCTCGATGCGAAAAGAAATGTCGCCGACCGCGCGCAACTGCGCAGGCGCGCGGAACATGCCGCGCCGCACGGCATAGGTGCGCTGCAGGTTGCGCGCCTCCACGACGACGTCGCCGATGGCATCGCCACTCATGGCAGCGCCTCCACGGCCTGTGGCCGCGGCCGGTCGGCCTCGATGGCCGCCATGCGCCCGGGCTCGCCGAGCGGGAAATGGCAGCGCACCTCGGCGCCGGGCGGCGACGCAACCGCGCGCAGCGCCGGCCGCACGTTGCAGGCCTTCGTCGTCACATAGCCGCAGCGCGGCGCGAACAGGCAGCCGGCCGGCCGGTCGTGCACGCCCGGCACCACGCCCGCGATGGTGGCCAGCCGCCCCTCGGGCGCGGCGCGTTCGGGCAGCGCGGCCAGCAGGGCCTCGGTGTAGGGATGCTGCGGATCCGCGAAGAGCCGGTCGACGCGCTGCTGCTCCATCACCTGGCCCGCATACATCACGGCGATGCGCTGCGCCATCTCGCTGACCACGCCCATGTTGTGCGTGATGAGCACCAGCGCCATGCCGCGCTCCTTCTGCAGCTCGCGCAGCAGGTCGAGGATCTGCGCCTGGATCGTCACGTCGAGCGCGGTGGTCGGCTCGTCGGCGATCAGCAGGCGCGGGTTGCAGGCAATGGCCATTGCGATCATCACGCGCTGGTTCATGCCGCCCGAGAGCTGGTGCGGATAGCTGCCCAGGCGCGACGACGCGGCCGGTATGCCGACCTGCTCGAGCAGCTCGGTCGCGCGCTTTTTCGCCGTGCGCCGGTCCAGATGAAGGTGCAGCCGCAGCGTTTCCATCAGCTGGAAGCCGATGGTGAAGCAGGGGTTGAGGCTGGTGGTCGGCTCCTGGAAGATCATGGCCACCTCCTTGCCGACCAGCGCGCGGCGCGCCTTGTCGGAAATGCCGAGCAGTTCCTTGCCGGCAAAGCGCATGTGCTGTGCGCGCACGCGGCCCGGAAAGCCCACGAGGCCCATCAGCGCCATCATCGTCACGCTCTTGCCCGAGCCCGATTCGCCGACGATGCCGAGCACCTCGCCCTCCTCGAGCGTGAGGCTCACGCCGTCGACGGCGTGCAGCACGCCGCCCTGAGTGGGAAACTCGACGTGCAAGTCCTTGATGTCGAGCAGCATGTTCATCGCTTGAGCTTCGGGTCGAGCGCATCGCGCAGGCCGTCGCCGAGCAGGTTGAACGCCAGCACCGCCGCAAGAATCGCAAGGCCCGGGAAGGTGACGACCCACCAGGCGCGCAGCACGAACTCGCGCGCATCGGCCAGCATCGTTCCCCATTCCGGCGACGGCGGCTGCGCGCCCAGGCCGATGAAGCCCAGCGCCGCCGCATCGAGGATGGCCGTGGAGATGCCGAGCGAGGCCTGCACGATCAGCGGCGCTGCGCAGTTGGGCAGCACTTCGCGGAACATCAGGCGCAGCGTGCCGGCGCCGCTCACGCGCGCGGCGGTCACGTAGTCGCGCGAGATCTCGGCAATGACCGCGGCGCGCGTGATGCGCACGTAGTGCGGCAGCACGACGATGGCCACCGCCACCATGGCGTTGACCAGCCCCGGCCCGAGGATCGCGACGATCACGATGGCCATCAGCAGGCTCGGCATCGTGAGCACGATGTCCATCAGCCGCATGATCGCGATCTCCAGCACGCCGCGAAAGAAGCCCGCGACAAGGCCGAGCACCACGCCGACGACCACCGACAGCGCCACCACCGCCACGCCGATGGACAGCGAGAGCCGCGCGCCGTGCATCAGCCGCGAAAGAATGTCGCGCCCGATGGCGTCGGTGCCCAGCAGGTAGCTTGCGGAGCCGCCCTGCTGCCATGCGGGTGGCAGCAGGAAGACGGCGCTGTTGGTCTCGTTGGGTGCATGCGGCGCGATCCACGGCGCGAACAGCGCGACCAGCAGCAGCAGCGCGACGGTGGCAAGGCCGATCACCGCGCCGCGGTTGGCAGAGAAGGCCGTCCAGAACTCGCGCCAGGGACCGGGAGGCGCTGCGCCGCCAGCGCTGCTGCTCGAAACTGCGTGTGTCGTTGTCGTTGCCATGGAATCGGTCAATGCCGGATGCGTGGATTGATGACGCCGTAGGCCACGTCGACCAGCAGGTTGACCAGCATCACGATGCCGCCCAGCAGCAGCATGCCGCCCTGCAGCACCGGGTAGTCGCGCCGGCCGATGGCCTCGATCAGCCACTTGCCGACACCGGGCCACGAGAAGATGGTCTCGGTGAGGATCGCGCCCGTGAAGAGCACGCCCACCTGCAGCCCGATCACCGTGACCACCGGAATCAGCGCATTGCGCAGCGCATGCAGCCCCACCACGCGAAGGCGCGAGAGGCCCTTGGCGCGCGCGGTGCGGATGTAGTCTTCGCCCAGCACCTCGAGCATGGCCGAGCGCGTCATGCGCGCGATGACCGCGAGCGGCACGGTGCCGAGCACGATGGCCGGAAGGATCAGGTGATGCAGCGCCGACCAGAAGGCGCCGGTGTCGCCGGCGCGCAGCGCATCGATCAAGAGAAAGCCCGTTTCAGGCTCGACGAAGTACTGCACCGAGATGCGGCCCGACACGGGCGTCCAGCCCAGCTGCACCGAGAAGAACAGGATCAGCAGCAGCCCCCACCAGAAGATCGGCATCGAATAGCCGGTGAGCGAGGTGGCCATCACGCCATGGTCGAAGATGGAATTGCGCCGCACCGCCGCCAGGATGCCCGCCGGCAGCCCCAGCAGCAGCGCAAAGGCGATCGCGCACGCGGCAAGCTCGACCGTGGCGGGGAACAGCGCAAGGAACTCGCTGGCGACCGATTCCTGCGTGATGAGCGACTTGCCGAGATCGCCATGCAGCACGCGGCCGATGTAGATGCCGTACTGCACGATCACCGGCTTGTCGAAGCCGTAGGCCGCGCGCAGCTGGGCATGGCGCTCGGGATCGATCCCGCGCTCGCCCGCCATGGTTTCGATGGGGTCGCCCGGCACCAGCCGGATCAGGAAAAAGGCAAGCAGCGTCATGCCGATGAAGGTCGGCACCAGCAGGCTCACGCGCGTGAGGAGGAAGCGAAGCATCGACCCGCAATATGCAAGATCGATGCCGCGGCCCTACCCGGGCCGAACCCTTACTTCTTGACGTCGCGCAGTTCGCGCCGCAGGATCTTTCCGACTGGCGTCTTCGGGAGTTCGCCACGGAACTCCACGATCCGCGGCTGCTTGTAACCCGTAAGGTTTGCTCTGCAGTATTCGCGCACCTGCGCTTCGGTCAGCGACTCGTCCTTCTTGACGATCACCAGCTTGACGGCCTCGCCGGTCTTGTCGTCGGCCACGCCGACCGCGGCGCATTCGAGCACGCCCGGAATCTGCGCCACCACGTCCTCGATCTCGTTCGGGTACACGTTGAAGCCCGAGACCAGGATCATGTCCTTCTTGCGGTCGACCACCTTGAAGTAGCCGCGCTCGTCGACCACGCCGATGTCGCCGCTCTTGAAGTAGCCGTCGGGCGTCATGACCTTGGCGGTTTCGTCGGGGCGCTGCCAGTAGCCGGCCATCACCTGCGGGCCCTTGATCGCGATCTCGCCGGGCTGGCCCGGCGGCACCTCGCGGCCTTCGTCGTCGAGCAGCTTGAGCCAGGTGCTCGGCAGCGGCAGGCCGATGGTGCCGGTGTAGGCCTTGCTGTTGGTGGGGTTGCAGGTGGCCGAGGGCGAGGTTTCGGACAGGCCGTAGCCCTCGCAGATCGGGCAGCCGGTCTTCTCGAGCCAGAGCTTCGCGACCGCCGCCTGCACGGCCATGCCGCCGCCCACCGACACCTTGAGGTTCTTCCAGTTGACGGTGTTGAAGTCGGGGTGGTTGGCCAGCCCGTTGAACAGCGTGTTGACCGCGGGAAAGCTGTGGATCGTGTGCTTGGACAGTTCCTTGAGCACGCCCGCGAGGTCGCGCGGATTCGGAATGAGGATCAGCTTGCCGCCCGTGCGCATGTTCAGCATCATGCCCACGGTGAAGGCGAAGATGTGATAGAGCGGCAGCGCGCACACGCTCGTGGGCTGCTCGCCCGCCGGCACCTGGGCCATCACGGGTTCGTTCCAGGCTTCGGACTGCAGCACGTTCGCAATGACGTTGCGGTGCAGCAGCACCGCGCCCTTGGAGACGCCGGTGGTGCCGCCGGTGTACTGCAGGACGGCCACGTCGTCGGGGCCGAGGGCCGGCGCCTTCAGCGTGCGGCCCGCGCCCTGGTCGAGCGCATCGTTGAAGCGCACCGCGCCCGGCAGGCTGTAGTGCGGCACCAGCTTCTTCACGTTGCGCACCACGTAGTTGACGAGCGCGCCCTTGAGGAAGCCGAGCCGGTCGCCCATGGCCGCGAGCACGATGTGCTTGATGGGCGTGGCCGCGATGCACTGCTGCAGCGTGGTGCCGAAGTTCTCCATGATGACGATGGCCTTGGCGCCCGAGTCCTTGAGCTGGTGCTCGAGCTCGCGCGGCGTGTACAGCGGATTCACGTTCACCAGGATCAGGCCGGCGCGCAGGATGGCCGCGACCGCGATCGGGTACTGCGGGCAGTTGGGCATCATGACCGCGACGCGGTCGCCCTTGGCGAGGCCGAGCCCCTGCAGGTACGCGCCAAAGGCCTTGCTGAGCTTGTCGGTCTCCGCATAGCTCACGTCCTTGCCCATGAAGCTGTAGGCCGTGCGGTCGGCGTACCTGGCAAAGCTCTCCTCCATGAGACCGACCAGCGAGGAATACTGCGAGGCGTCGATGTCGGCGGGCACGCCTTGCGGATAGCTGCTGAGCCAGGGGCGGTCGGTCATGGGTGTGTCTCCTCGGAATCGCGTGTTTTTGAAACGACAGCGGCGCACAAGTGGCGCCGCGGTGATGATCTGCCCGCACTGCGCGGGTGCGGACCTTGGGCCTATTCGATGGCCTTGCCCATATCTTCCACTACTTTCTTCGCATCCCCAAAGACCATCATGGTCTTGTCCATGTAGAAGAGCTCGTTGTCCAGGCCCGCATAGCCCGCCGCCATGGAGCGCTTGTTCACGATCACCGTCTTGGCCTTGTAGGCTTCGAGAATGGGCATGCCGTAGATCGGGCTGCCCTTGGTGAGCGCGGCCGGGTTCACCACGTCGTTGGCGCCCAGAATGATCGCCACGTCGGCCTGGCCGAACTCGCCGTTGATGTCTTCCATCTCGAACACCTGGTCGTAGGGCACCTCGGCCTCGGCCAGCAGCACGTTCATGTGGCCCGGCATGCGCCCCGCCACCGGGTGGATCGCGTACTTCACGGTGATGCCCTTGTGCGTGAGCTTCTCGGCGAGTTCCTTCACCGCATGCTGGGCGCGCGCCACCGCCAGGCCGTAGCCCGGCACGATCACCACCGTCTCGGCGTTGCCCAGCACGAAGGCCGCGTCGTCGGCGCTGCCGCTCTTGACCGGCCGCTGCTCCTTGGCCGCGCCGCCGGCCGTGACCGCCTCGCCGCCGAAGCCACCCAGGATCACGTTGAAGAACGAGCGGTTCATGGCCTTGCACATGATGTAGCTCAGGATCGCGCCCGACGAGCCCACCAGCGAGCCGGCCACGATCAGCATCGCGTTGTTCAGGCTGAAGCCGATGCCCGCGGCCGCCCAGCCCGAGTAGCTGTTGAGCATGGACACCACCACCGGCATGTCGGCCCCGCCGATCGGGATGATGATGAGCACGCCCATCACGAAGGCCAGCGCCAGCATCGCGAAGAACGCCGGCCAGCTTTCGGTGGCCATGAACACCAGCCCCAGGCCGATCATGGCCAGGCCGAGCACCAGGTTCAGCATGTGCTGGCCCTTGAACTGCACCGGCGCGCCCTGGAACAGGCGGAACTTGTAGGTGCCCGAGAGCTTGCCGAAGGCAATCACCGAGCCGCTGAAGGTGATGGCGCCGATGGCCGCGCCCAGGAACAGCTCGAGCCGGTTGCCGGCGGGAATGGGCGCGCCCTTGGCGATGCCTTCGAGCATGGCCGCGGGTTCGACCACGGCTGCCACCGCGATGAACACCGCCGCCAGGCCGATCATGCTGTGGAAGAAGGCCACCAGCTCGGGCATCTTGGTCATCTCGACCGTCTTGGCGCGGTAGGCGCCGTAGCCGCCGCCGGCCGCCAGCCCCAGCAGCACCCAGGCCAGGCCCGTGAGCTGGCCGCCGGCCAGCTTGTAGATCAGCGCGCCGGTGGTGACCACCGCGATGGCCATGCCGGCCATGCCGAAGAGGTTGCCGCGGATCGAGGTGGTGGGGTGCGACAGGCCCTTCAGGGCCTGGATGAAGCAGACGCTGGCAACCAGGTACAGCAGCGTGACGACGTTCATGCTCATTGCGAGGCTCCCGCTTCGGCCTTGGGTGCGGCCTTCTTCTCTTTCTTCTTGAACATCTCGAGCATGCGCCGCGTGACCAGGAAGCCGCCGAAGATGTTCACCGCCGCCAGCGCCACCGCGAGCACGCCCATGGTCTTGCCCAGCGGGGTTTCGGTGAGCGCGGCCGCCAGCATGGCGCCCACGACCACGATGGCCGAGATCGCGTTGGTCACGGCCATCAGCGGCGTGTGCAGCGCGGGCGTGACGGTCCACACCACGTGGTAGCCCACGTAGATGGCCAGCACGAAGATGATGAGATTGATGACGGTGTGGGAAACGGGATCCATGGATTCTTCTCCTCGCGGGGGTGCCGGGGTGGCTTATTTCTTCGTGACCTGGCCGTCGTGCGCGACGCGGCAGGCGGCGACGATGTCGTCTTCGAGGTCGATCTTCAGGCCGCCCTCCTTGGTGACGATCAGCTTGAGGAAGTCGAGCACGTTGCGCGCATAAAGCGCCGACGCATCGGCCGCCACCAGCGCCGGCAGGTTGGTCTCGCCGACGATGGTCACGCCGTGCTTGATCACCGTCTTGTCGGCTTCCGACAGCGGGCAGTTGCCGCCCACGCCACCCGGGCCCTTGCCGGCCGCGATGTCGACGATCACCGAGCCGGGCTTCATGGCCTTGACCATGTCCTCGGTGATGAGCGTGGGCGCCGCGCGTCCGGGAATGAGCGCGGTGCTGATGACGATGTCGGCCAGCGCCACGCGCTTGGCCACCTCGACCTGCTGGCGCGCGAGCCAACTGGGGGGCATGGGCTTGGCGTAGCCGCCGACGCCGACCGCGGCTTCCTTTTCTTCGTCGGTGTCGTAGGACACCTCGATGAACTTGCCGCCGAGCGACTCGATCTGCTCCTTGACGCTCGGTCGCACGTCGGAAGCCTCGATGACGGCCCCCAGGCGCTTGGCGGTGGCAATGGCCTGCAGGCCCGCTACGCCGACGCCCAGGATGACCACGCGCGCGGCCTTCACGGTGCCGGCGGCGGTCATGAGCATCGGGAAGAAGCGCTGGTACTTGTCGGCCGCGATGATCACGGCCTTGTAGCCCGCGATGTTGGCCTGCGAGGAGAGCACGTCCATGCTCTGGGCGCGGGTGGTGCGCGGTGCGGCTTCGAGCGCGAAGGCGGTGAGGCCGGCCGTGGCCAGGCGCTGCAGGCCGGCCGCATCGAAGGGGTTGAGCATGCCGATGACCACGGTGCCGGGCTTCATGAGCGCGGTTTCGGCATCGCTGGGGGTGCGCACCTTGAGCACCATGTCGGCCGCGAAGGCGGCGTTCATGTTGACGATCTCGGCACCGGCGGCCTCGTAGGCGGCATCGGTGACGCTGGCTGCAATGCCAGCCCCGGACTGCACGCGCACGGTGTGCCCGGAAGCGGCCAGTTTCTTCACCGTCTCGGGCGTTACGGCCACGCGGGTTTCGCCGGCCATCGTCTCGGCAGGCACGCCTATCAGCATAGAGATCTCCTCAGGGCAAGGGCAATACGGGAACGCGGCCAGAGCTTACAGCAAGATTACGGCTGCGCTGTCGCCAAAATCCACCGCCTGTTCGCCGCTTGATGACCGTAGTCATTGCATGTGTAGCTATATAAATGGTAGCGAAGCAGGCGGCATCGGGACCTGCAGGCCCGTACATCGGTTGTTTCCCCCGTATCGGGCTCCCATGTTTCGGCGTGCCCGGCCGCCAGGCAGCGGCGTCCGGCAACGCTTGTCGTCAATTAGCGCGCATTTGTTTGCAATTGCCATCAACTCCAAGAAAGATACCTTCATTTCGTGCATTAGTTACGCGAAGCCTTTTTTCCGGAGACGCAGATAGATACACTTCTTTCACTCGAAAGCCCGCAGAGGCAAATTTGGCAGGAAGAAGGGGATGGAATGCGTATTGCAGTACTTGATCACGAGCCCGATCAGCTTCGGCTGATCGCCGAGGCGATGTCGGGGCTCGGCCACGAATGTCACTCGTACACCGAAGGGCGTCCCTTGCTCCAGGCGCTGCGCCGGCAAACCTTCGATCTTCTGATCCTCGAATGGAACCCGCCGGACATGCGCGGCCTCGAGCTCGTGAAGACCGCGCGCAACGAGCTGCGAAGCCGCGCGCCCATTCTTTTCGTGACCACCACGCGCGACGAGACCGCCGTGGTCGAAGGGCTCAATGCGGGCGCCGACGATTTCATGGTCGCGCCGGTGCGCGCCACCGAGCTCGAGGCCCGGGTCAATGCGCTGCTGCGCCGGTCCTATCCCGCGCAGCACGAGACCGAGCTGGTGTTCGGCCCTTATCACTTCTATCCGCCCGCGCGCGTCCTCAAGGTGAATGGCACGCCCGTCGAGCTGAAGAACCGCGAATACGCGCTCGCGCTGTTCCTGTTCCAGAACCTCGGCCGGCTGCTGTCGCGCGAGCACCTGCACGAGGCGGTGTGGGGCGTTGGCACGGCAGCGCTGTCGCGGTCGCTGGACACCCACATCTCCCGCCTGCGGACCAAGCTGGGCCTCGGGCCCGCGAGCGGCTTCCTGCTGCTGGCCATCTATGGGCTGGGCTACCGGCTCGAAGTGGTCGACGCCAGCACGCACCCCGACAGCCTCGCGCGCTGAGGCCCGCCCGGGAATCTCCGCCCCGATACGGGCTCCAAACGGCTTCGGGCCCCTGCCGTGGGGCCGCCCCAAAGGAATGAAGCCGATGAAAGTTCTCACGAGGCTGCTGCTGGCCGCCGTACTGTGCTGGGGCGTCTTCGGCACGGCCGCCGCGCAGGATGTGGAAGCCAGCGACCTGGTGCAGGGCGGCATGCAGGCCATCCGGATGATCGACCAGGGCAGGACCGGCGAGCTCTGGGACGGCGCCACGGCCGCCACCCGCAAGCGCATCGCGCGCACCGACTTCGCCGCCAAGGTTTCCAGCAGCCGTTCCGCGCTGGGCGCGCCGCTGCAGCGCACCTGGGTGGCGGTCAAGCGCCGGGCCGTGGCCGACCCTGATGCCGAGGCGGCCGGACAATATGTCAGCATCGAGTACGAGACCCGCTTCAGCAACAAGCCGGATGGCACACTGCGCGAACTCGTGAGCTTCCATCTCGACAGCGACCGCATCTGGCGCTTCAGCGGCTACGCGCTGCATTAAGTAGTCAAAAGGGCCCAAGACAATGACGACCCCGCGCTGGAAACCCAACGTCACCGTGGCGGCCGTGATCGAACAGGACGGCCGCTTCCTGCTGGTCGAGGAGCACACCGCCCAGGGCCTCAGGCTCAACACCCCGGCGGGACACCTCGACCCGGGCGAATCGCCGATCGAAGGCTGTGCCCGCGAAACGCTCGAGGAAACCGCCCACGCCTTCACGCCCACCGCGCTGGTCGGCATCTACATGGCGCGCTCGAGCCACCGCACGGGCAGCAAGGAAGACGTGACCTACCTGCGCTTTGCCTTTGCCGGCACGCTCGGTGCGCAGGAAGCGGGCCGAGCGCTCGACGAAGGCATCGTGCGCACGGTCTGGATGAGCGCCGACGAGATCCGCGCCAGCGTGCCGCGGCACCGCAGCCCGCTGCTGCTGCAGTGCGTCGAGGACCACCTGGCCGGCAAGCGCTATCCGCTCGACCTGATCCACGTCCACGAATCGGTGCGCTGACGGCTGTCGCGCGCCGCCCTCAGGCGCTCAGACGATGACCCCGCCGCCGAGGCAGCGCTCGCCGTCGTAGAGCACGGCCGACTGCCCCGGCGTGACGGCCCATTGCGGCTCGCCGAAGCGCAGGCTGAAGCCGGCCTCGCCGCCGCCTTCTTCCAGTTCGCAGGCCGCATCGGCCTGGCGGTAGCGCGCCTTCGAGCCGTAGCGGCCCGGCGCGGGCGCGTCGCCCGAGACCCAGCTCGCATCGCCGGCCGCGAGTGCCGAGGACAGCAGCCAGGGATGGTCGTGGCCCTGCACCACCCAGAGCGTGTTCTTCTCGACGTCCTTGCGCGCCACGAACCATGGCGAGTGGTCGCCCGAGCCGCGCTGCGCGCCCTTCTCCTTGACACCGCCGATGCCCAGCCCCTGCCGCTGGCCCAGCGTGTAGAAGCTCAGGCCCTGGTGCTCGCCGAGCTTGCGGCCGCGGTCGTCCTTGATCGGGCCCGGCTCCTTCGAGATGTAGCGGTTGAGGAACTCGCGGAACGGCCGCTCGCCGATGAAGCAGATGCCGGTCGAATCCTTTTTCTTCGCGTTGGGCAGGCCGATCTCTTCCGCGATGCGGCGCACCTCGGTCTTGTGCAGCTCGCCCACGGGGAACAGCGTCTTGGACAGCTGCGCCTGGTTCAGCCGGTGCAGGAAATAGCTCTGGTCCTTGGAGGGGTCGAGCCCCTTGAGCAGCTCGTGCCTGCCCCTGGCCTCGTTCAGCCGCACGCGCGCGTAGTGGCCGGTGGCGATCTTCTCGGCGCCCAGGCGCATCGCGTGGTCGAGGAAGGCCTTGAACTTGATCTCGGCATTGCACAGCACGTCGGGGTTGGGCGTGCGGCCGGCCTTGTATTCGCGCAGGAACTCGGCGAACACGCGGTCCTTGTAGTCGGCCGCGAAGTTGACGTGCTCGATCTCGATGCCCAGCACGTCGGCCACGCTGGCGGCGTCCACGAAGTCGATGTTGGACGAGCAGTATTCGCTGTCGTCGTCGTCTTCCCAGTTCTTCATGAAGATGCCGACCACCTCGTGCCCCTGCTGCTTGAGCAGGTGCGCCGTGACCGCGGAATCGACCCCGCCGCTCAGTCCCACCACGATCCGTTGCTTTGCCATAAGCCCGCCATTGTCCCAGCCCGGCGCCCGGGCGGCCGGCGTGGGGGATTCAGGCCTGGCCGCGCAAGCCGGCCAGCAGCTCGTAGGAGCGCAGCCGCGCCGCGTGGTCGAACACCTGCGAGGTGATCATCAGCTCGTCGGCGCCCGTGCGCTCGATGAAGGCCTGCACGCCTTCGCGCACGCGGGCAGGCGAGCCCACGGCCGAGCACGACAGCACCGAATCGAGCAGCGCGTTCTCCGCCGGGCCGACCTTCTGCCGGTAGCCCTCGACCGGCGGCGGCAGGCGCCCCGGCCGGCCGCTGCGCAGGTTCACGAAGGCCTGCTGCCACGAGGTGGCGCGGAACTCGGCCTCTTCGTCGGTGTCGGCCACGAACACGTTGAAGCCCAGCATCACATGAGGCTTCTGCAGCTGCGCCGAAGGCTTGAAGGTCTCGCGGTAGATCTGGATCGCCTGCATCAGCTGCTGCGGCGCGAAATGCGAGGCAAAGGCGTAGGGCAAGCCCAGGTGCGCGGCCAGCTGGGCGCCGAAGGTGCTCGACCCGAGGATCCACACCGGCACCTCGAGCCCCGCGCCCGGCACTGCGCGCACGGGCTGCTGCGGCGCCTTGGACATGAAGTCCATGAGCTCGACCACGTCCTGCGGGAACTGGTCGGCGTCGGATTCGAGGTTGCGGCGCAGCGCGCGCGCCGTGCGCTGGTCGGAGCCGGGCGCGCGGCCCAGGCCCAGGTCGATGCGCCCCGGATACAGCGACTCCAGCGTGCCGAACTGCTCGGCGATCACCAGCGGCGAATGGTTGGGCAGCATCACGCCGCCGGCACCGATGCGGATCGTCGAGGTGCCGGCGCCCACGTAGGCGAGCAGCACCGCGGTGGCCGCGCTCGCGATGCCCGGCATGCCGTGGTGCTCGGCCAGCCAGTAGCGCCGGTAGCCCAGCTTCTCTCCGTGCTGCGCGAGCGAAAGCGAGTTGCGGAACGACTGCGCGGCGTCGCTGCCTTCGGTGATGGGGGAGAGGTCGAGGATCGAGAACGGAATCATGGGCCGGATGATGGCGCGATCCGGCGATCCCTGCTCGTGCAAGCCATTGCCCGCTCTGCTAGGGCTGGCCGTGGCCCGGCTACGGGCTTCGCTTGCGCCACTGGCCCAGGTCGGCCTCGATGCGCTCGTTGATGTTGCCGCTCCACTGCGCGCCGAAGCCGGCCGCGCGCAGCAGCTCGACGATGCGCCGGCCGACCGCGACGGTGTTGGCCTCGCGCTGGTCGATCTCGGGAATCATGCCGCCGCTGAACGCCAGGTAGAGGCGGCCGGTGCGCACGGCGGTGTCGAGGTCCTGCGCGTGATAGAAGCAGCAGCCGCGAATGCCCGAGGCAAGCCGGCCCGCGGCACGCCACTGCTCGCGCACGTCGTCATGGCCATCGGCCAGCGAGTTGCCGGCGCGGTGCAGCGCAATGATCTTCTCGCTGCGCAGCTGGGCGAACACCGCTTCGAGCCGGTCGTATTCGGTCCGGGCGGGCCACGAAGCCTCGGCGGCGCGCTTGGCGGCGCAGGCGCGCGCGGCCTCGGCCTTGACCCAGGCGCGGTCTTCGGCCGTGAGCTCGTCGGGGTCGAGGTACTCGTCGGTGATCATCCATTCGATGTCGCCGTCGGGATGGAAGCCGCACCACGCCAGGCCGTGAATGCGTTCGCGCGTGTCTTCGGGGTCGAGCGTGAGGGCCATGCGTGCTCGGTTCAACCTGCCAGGCACGCGAAGGCATCGGCTTCGAAGCGGCCGGCGTCGTCTTTCAGAACCAGGGTGCAGCTCACGTTGTGGGTATCTTGCGGATGGGAGGCCACCAAAACCGCGCCGGCCAGCCCCGCCGCGGCGGGCACCATCGTACCGGGCTGCGGCCAAAGCTCGATGTCCGCCCGTGGAGGCGGCGGCCATTTTGTAAGGCGAAAGCATTTGCCTGCGTGGCAAATCAGCCACGCCCGGGCCGCGGGCCTCGCATCCGGGGCGGCGAGCACGGCAAAAAGCCGGCCCATGCTTTCGCATGGCCGGCTTTTTGGAGGATTGGCGCTCGTCGAGCGCCAGGGCCGTTTTACAGCGGCAGAGCGTCGCCGCGGGCAGCAGCGCGGGCTGCGGCGCGCACCGTGGCGCGGTCCACCGTGCTGGCGACGATCGGAGCCACGCCCGACGAGGCGCCTTCGGCGTACGGATCGGCGCTGCGGGCCGCGACGGCGGCTTCTGCGCGGACCGCATCGCGGCTGTTCGACGAAACGAGCACCTGGGCCGGGCCTGCATTGGCGCCGGTGGCGTAGGGGTTGGCGCTGTGCGCGGCAACCACGGCCTGGCTGGCGACGTCGGCGCGGCTGGCGGCCGAGGTCAGCTGATGCACGCCTTCGTAGGTTTCGGCGTGGGCGGCACCGGCGACGGCCATGAGGGCAACAGCAACGGCGGAGAGGATCTTCGAGGCGGTCATTTTGATTTCCTTCAATTCAGTTCAGTTTTGACTTTGGATGATTTCGAACCGGTCTTGGGTGGGTCACCGTCCCATCGGGGGGCGGCCACCTCGCTCGGGGCCCTGTTCACCCAGATCGGCTTGGGGGCCGGTCTGTGAGATGAATTGTGCGCCGTCTTCTACGTAAAAACCCTTAGCAAAAAGAACCACGGCGTTCACGGAAAGGAAACAATCGCACCGCCCAAGCGAGAAACCGGGGCCATGGCGACACCGGCCTTCGCAGATTGGAAAAAGCGGCCGCCCCCAGGCGCTGCGGCTAAAGTAGTTGCCCCAAACGGCCCATCCAGCCACACACACAACACAAGGAACATCAGCCATGGGCGCACAGTGGAAAGCAAAGCACAAGGACCTGGCGGCCAATGCCAAGGGCCGCCTGTTCGGAAAACTGGCCAAGGAAATCATGGTGGCCGCGCGCAGCGGCGCCGATCCGGCCTCCAATGCGCGCCTGCGGCTGGTGGTGGAGCAGGCCCGCAAGGTCTCGATGCCCAAGGACACGCTGGACCGCGCCATCAAGAAGGGTGCGGGGCTCAGCGGCGAGGCGGTGCACTTCGAGCATGTGATCTACGAAGGCTTTGCACCGCACCAGGTGCCCGTGATGGTCGAGTGCCTGACCGACAACGTGAACCGCACCGCGCCTGAAATGCGCGTGCTGTTCCGCAAGGGCCAGCTCGGCACCTCGGGCTCGGTGTCGTGGGACTTCGACCACGTGGGCATGATCGAGGCCGAGCCTTCGCGTGCCGATGCCGATGCCGAAGTCGCCGCCATCGAAGCGGGCGCGCAGGACTTCGAGGCGGCCGGCGAAGGCGGGGCCACGGTGTTCCTGACCGACCCGACCGACCTCGACCTGGTGAGCCGCGCGCTGCCGGCCCAGGGCTTCACCGTGCTGTCGGCCAAGCTGGGCTACAAGCCAAAGAACCCGGTCGATCCGGCCAGCCTCAGCGCGGAGCACCTCGAGGAGGTCGAAGTGTTCCTGGCCGCCATCGATGCGAACGACGACGTGCAGAACGTGTTCGTGGGCCTGGCGGGCTGAGCCGCCGCCTTTCGGTCGATGGACAGTCCGGTGAGCAGCCCCGAGAGCGCGGCCAACCGCACGCTGGCCGGCCGCTGCCTTTGCGGCGCGGTGCGCTACACGGTGGCCGACGCCTTCGCCTATGCGCTGAACTGCCACTGCGCCGACTGCCGGCGCGCGACCGGCTCGGCCTTCAAGCCCTTCGCCGGCATCGAGCGGCACAAGCTGGCCATTGCACAGGGCCAGGACGAACTCCTGGTCTTCGGCAAAGAAGACGCGGGCGACGTGCACTGCCGCCATTGCGGCTCGCTGCTCTACTCGGTGGTGCGCGATGGCCTGTTCGTGCATGTGACGCTGGGCACGCTGGTGGACGCCCCTTCGATCCGCCCGCGTGCGCACATCTTCGTGGGCTCGAAGGCGCCCTGGTTCACGATCACCGACGACCTGCCCCAATACGCGGGCCACGCCGACGCCGATTGAGCCTCCGGCCTGCTACGCCGACCGCCCGCCGCGCTGGAGCGGCAGCCAGAGCGTGAACAGCGTGCCTCCGGGCCCCGAGCGCCACGACACCTCGCCCCCGACGGCCTGCGCCCGGCGCTGCTGGTTCTGCATGCCGCGCCCGCCGGCACCGGCCAGGGCCTTCTCGACGTTGAAGCCCTGGCCGTTGTCCTCGATGCTCACCCGCACGCCCGATGCCTGGCGCTCGGTGGCCACCCGGATCTCGGTGGCGCGCGTATGGCGCAGCACGTTGGCGATGCTCTCCTGCACGATGCGCAGGATGTGCAGCGCGCTGGTCGGGTCGAGCCAGTCCAGCGCCGGCAGCTCCTGCACCTGCCATTGCAGCGCCACGCCCGAGCTCTCGAGCCGCGGGCCGAGCCGGTAGCGCAGCGTGGCCAGCAGCAGCAGCAGGTCGTCCTCGAGCGGCTCCATCGAATCAATGGTGAGCTTGAGGTCGTCCAGGCAGCTCTTGAGCACCTGCGAGACCTTGTCGTCGCTCATGCTGCCGCCCTCCACGGAGCGGATGGCGCTGATCAGCGAGGAGCCCAGGCCGTCGTGCATGTCCTGCATGAGGCGCTGGCGCTCGTCGCTGATGGTCTGCTTCCTCTCGACCTCGCGCAGCCGCCGGTGGCTGAGCTCGAGCTCGGCTTCGCGGGCCGCAAGGCGCTGGGCCAGGCTGGCGTTGACGCGCTCGACCTCGGCAATGGCATTGACGTAGCGCCGGTACAGCAGCACCCCGAACACGCTGAAGGTGACGGCGTTGGTGTAGGCGCCCAGGTACCAGCCCTCGGGGCTCACGAAATTGTTCTGCAGCAGCCAGTCGGACACCCCCAGCAGCACGCACACGCCGATGCCCACGGCCACCAGCCGCCCCTCGCCGGAGCGGCGCCAGGCACTGATGCCGCCCACCAGCGCAACGGCGACCCCCATCAGCGCCGCGCCCAGGTAGATCAGCGGCGTGACCTGCGGCGTGTTCCTCAGGATCGCCAGGCCCGGCAGCGTCAGCACGCCGGTCAGCACCGTCCACGCCACCACCGCGCCGGTGAACCACCGCAGCGGTCGGCCGTGCAGCTGGCGCAGCGCGAAGTGCACCACCGCCACCAGCCAGAACAGCGAGTTGACCGTGAGCCAGGCGAACCAGTCGTTGGCGACCGGAACGCCGACATAGAAATGCAGGCTGCGCAGGAAGGACGTGGTCGCCAGGTTGAAGAAGAGCAGGTAGCCGGTTTCGTGGCTCCGCCTGAACCACACGAACAGCGCGAACACGCCCACCGCCATGAAGGCCGTGCTGAGCATGGCCGGCAGCTCCTGCTGCAGCCACTGCCGCATGCGGTAGCGCGGCTCCAGCGCTTCGGCGGGCCCGAGCCACAGCGACGAAACCGCCACCTGCGCGCCGCGCGTGTGCTCCATCCGCACCAGGATCTCGTCCAGCGGCGCGCCGTCGGTCGTCTTGCCCAGCAGCACCCACAGCGGCGTGCGGGTGCTGTTCCACAGCGGCCCCTGCACCTGCGCGCGGTGGACCTGCCGCCCGTTGGCATATACCGCGATGGTGCCGTCGGTCTTGATGCGCGCGCCGTAGAGCGCGAGCGGCGCCTGCGTGTCGGGCAGGCCGCGCGTGGAGATCCGCAGCCAGGTGATGCGGGTCGCACCCGCCGATGCACTGCCGTCGGCCTGGCGCAGCAGCGCAATGGGCAGCGCCAGCGGCAGTTCGACCGGTTGCCAGGCGGGAGGCAGGGCCTTGCTGTCCACGGCAAGCGGCAGTGCACGGAAGCCGGGTGCGTCCTGCACCTGCCAGTCGGCCTGCGTCAGGTGCAGCGCCGCGTTGTGCTGCGCAGCGCTGGTGCCGAAAAAGGCGGCCATGGCCACCAGCAGCGCCACGGACGCGGCGAGCACCACGTTCGCCCAGAACGAGGCAAAGCGGTATCTGGAGAAATGTTCGAGCAGCCGGCGCGCAGATCCGAGGCTCATGCGAGGCTCATCCGCGTGCGGCCTGCCCGGTCCGGCTCAGGAAACGGTGCGATTCAGCTCAGAACGGAATGTCGTCGTCCATGTCGTCGAAGCCCGACGACGACTTGGCCGGAGCCTGGCGCGGTGCCGGCGCCGGAGCGCGCGGTGCCGCGGCCGGTGCGCGGGGGGCATAGCCGCCGCCGCCGCCACCGCCGGCGCCTTGCGAGTAGCCGCCGCCACCGCCGCCCTGCGAATAGCCGCCGTCGTCCTCGGGACCGCCCGAGGGGCCGCCCTGGCCCTGGCGGCTGCCCAGCATCTGCATCTGGTCGGCGCGGATTTCGGTGGTGTATTTCTCGATGCCGTCCTTGTCGGTCCACTTGCGCGTGCGCAGGCTGCCTTCGACGTACACCTGCGAGCCCTTGCGCAGGTACTGGCCGGCGATTTCGGCCAGGCGGCCGTTGAAGACGATGCGGTGCCACTCGGTGGCTTCGCGCATTTCGCCGCTTTGCTTGTCTTTCCAGCGATCGGTGGTGGCCACGGTGACGTTCGCGACCTGGTCGCCGCTCGGGAAGGTACGCATTTCGGGGTCGCGCCCCAGATTGCCGACGACGATGACTTTGTTGACCGATGCCATATGCACTGCCCCTGATAAGTGGATGAAGGAGAAGGAAGAAAAGAACCCTAGATTGTGCCCGATGCCGGCGCCCCGGGCGCCCCCGCCGGGCCCCGCCGAAGCACCGCCTGCTTGAAACCGCCGCAACCCGCCCGCTCGCCATGAAATGGCGCTCGGACTATCATGTCCGGTTGCCCTCGGACGATCGCCCCCTTGAATTCCAAAGCCATTGAATACGCCGACGACGGCGCGCAGCGCGCACGCGACGCGGAACTCGAACGCGACACCTACCTCGGCGCGGTGCTCGCGCAGCAGCGCATCAGCATCCGCGGTGCGCGCACCCACAACCTGAAGAATGTCGACCTCGACATTCCGCGCAACAAGCTGGTGGTGATCACCGGCCTGTCGGGCTCGGGCAAATCGAGCCTGGCCTTCGACACGCTGTATGCCGAAGGCCAGCGGCGCTATGTGGAAAGCCTCTCGGCCTATGCGCGGCAGTTCCTGCAGCTCATGGACAAGCCCGACGTCGACGTGATCGAGGGCCTGTCGCCCGCCATCAGCATCGAGCAGAAGGCCACCAGCCACAACCCGCGCTCCACCGTGGGCACGGTGACCGAGATCCACGACTACCTGCGCCTCTTGTACGCCCGCGCCGGCACGCCCTACTGCCCCGACCACCACCTGCCGCTGCAGGCGCAGACCGTGTCGCAGATGGTCGATGCCACGCTCGCGATTCCCGACGAGCCACGGCTGATGATCCTCGCGCCCGTCGCGCGCGAGAAGAAGGGCGAATTCCTCGAGCTCTTCGCCGAGATGCAGGCCGCGGGCTACGTGCGTTTCCGTGTCGACGGCCAGACCTACGAATACAACGACCTGCCCAAGCTCAAGAAGACCGAGAAGCACGACATCGACGTGGTGATCGACCGTCTGCGTGCGCGCCCCGACATGCAGCAGCGCCTGGCCGAGAGCTTCGAGGCGGCGCTGCGGCTGGCCGAAGGCCGCGCGATCGCGCTGGAACTGGGCGCAAGGCCGGAAGGCAGCGCCGATGGCACTGCGGGCGCGCCCGACAAGGAGCACCTGTTCAACGCCAAGTTCGCCTGCCCGATCTGCCACTACTCGCTGTCGGAGCTGGAGCCGCGCCTCTTTTCGTTCAACTCGCCCGTGGGCGCCTGCCCGAGCTGCGACGGCCTCGGCCACCGCGAGGTGTTCGACCCGGCGCGCGTGGTCGCCTTCCCCTCGCTCTCGCTCGCGAGCGGCGCCATCAAGGGCTGGGACCGCCGCAACGGCTACTACTTCAGCATGATCGAGAGCGTTGCGAAGCACTACAAGTTCGACGTCGACGCGCCCTTCGAATCCTTGCCCGCCTCGGTGCAGCAGGTGCTGCTGCACGGCTCGGCGGCCGAGGAGATCAAGTTCAACTACACCATGGAGTCGGGCAACTTCGCGGGCAAGAAGCTCACGAAGAAGCACCCCTTCGAGGGGATCATCCCGAACATGGCGCGGCGCTACCGCGAGACCGATTCGGTGATGGTGCGCGAAGACCTCGCGCGCTTTCGCAACCTGCAGCCGTGTCCCGACTGCGGCGGCTCGCGGCTGCGGCCTGAAGCGCGCAACGTGTTCCTGGTCGATGAATCGGCCCGGCCCGCGGACGGCGGCGAGCCGCCGCGCATGGCGATCTTCGAATTGAGCCACCTGACCTTGCGCGATTCGCTCGCCTGGTTCCAGACGCTCAAGCTGCGCGGCGCCAAGGCCGACATCGCCGACAAGGTGGTGCGCGAGATCGGCCTGCGCCTCAAGTTCCTGAACGACGTGGGCCTCAATTACCTGAGCCTGGACCGCAGCGCCGAGACGCTCTCGGGCGGCGAGGCGCAGCGCATCCGGCTGGCCTCGCAGATCGGCTCGGGCCTGACGGGCGTGATGTACGTGCTCGACGAGCCCAGCATCGGCCTGCACCAGCGCGACAACGACCGGCTGATCGGCACGCTCAAGCATCTGCGCGACATCGGCAACAGCGTGATCGTGGTCGAGCACGACGAGGACATGATCCACGCCGCCGACCACGTGATCGACATGGGCCCGGGCGCGGGCATCCACGGCGGGCGCGTGATGGCGCAGGGCAGCTACGCCCAGGTGGCGGCCAACCCCGATTCGCTGACCGGCCAATACCTTTCCGGCACGAAGAAGATCGAAGTGCCCAAGCGCCGCACCGCCTGGCTGCCGGTCGTGAAGAAGCCCGCTTTCAACGAAGGCAAGAAGGCCTCGCGCTTTCCGCCGAGCCCCGCGGCCGAGCGGCGCGCCGCGCGCGAAGCGGCGCACCTGGCCTCGCAGACCGACCTGCAGGAAATCCGCGTGGTCGGCGCCACCGGCAACAACCTCAAGAACGTGAGCGTGGCCTTCCCGGTCGGCCTGCTGACCTGCGTGACGGGCGTCTCGGGCTCGGGCAAGTCGACGCTGGTGAACGACACGCTCTACACCGCCGTGGCGCGCACGCTCTACCGCGCGCACGAGGAGCCGGCCGCGCATGAATCGGTCGAGGGCATCGAGTATTTCGACAAAGTCATCAACGTCGACCAAAGCCCCATCGGCCGCACGCCGCGCAGCAACCCGGCCACCTACACGGGACTGTTCACGCCGATCCGCGAGCTGATGGCCGAGACCAACACCGCGCGCGAACGCGGCTACGGCCCGGGCCGCTTCAGCTTCAACGTGGCGGGCGGGCGCTGCGAGGCCTGCCAGGGCGACGGCGTGGTGAAGGTCGAGATGCACTTCCTGCCCGACGTGTACGTGCCCTGCGAGGTGTGCCACGGCCAGCGCTACAACCGCGAGACGCTCGAGGTTCTGTACAAGGGAAAGAACATCGCGCAGATCCTCGAGATGACGGTGGAGACCGCGCACGAATTTTTGAAGGCCGTGCCGACCATCGAGCGCAAGCTGCGCACGCTGCTGGACGTGGG
Source organism: Variovorax sp. V116 (assembly GCF_041154435.1). NCBI lineage: Bacteria > Pseudomonadati > Pseudomonadota > Betaproteobacteria > Burkholderiales > Comamonadaceae > Variovorax > Variovorax sp. V116. The sequence goes on along the minus strand of NZ_AP028661.1, from coordinate 539,849 downwards.
CCTCAGCTACATCAAGCTCGGCCAGTCGGCCACCACGCTCTCGGGCGGCGAGGCGCAGCGCGTGAAGCTGGCGCTCGAGCTCAGCAAGCGCGACACCGGCCGCACGCTCTACATCCTCGACGAGCCGACCACCGGCCTGCACTTTGCCGACATCGAGCTGCTGCTCAAGGTGCTGCACCAGCTGCGCGACGCGGGCAACACCATCGTCGTGATCGAGCACAACCTGGACGTCATCAAGACGGCCGACTGGCTGATCGACATGGGCCCCGAGGGCGGTGCCGGCGGCGGCACGGTGGTGGGCGAAGGCACGCCCGAGGACATCGCGGCCAACGAGGCGAGCCACACGGGGCGCTACCTCAAGCGGCTGCTGTAGCCGGGCCTGCTCCCAGCACGAACGCGCGGGCCGCGCCACAATCGCGGCCCATGCCTTCCTTCACGCCGCGCCAGTTCGTCCTGCTCGTTCTCCTCACGCTTGCATGGGGCCTCAACTGGCCCGTGATGAAGCTCGGCGTGGCGGACTATCCGCCGCTGGCCTTCCGCGCGATCTCGATCTGGCTCGGCGTGCCGGTGCTGGGGCTTGCGCTGGCGTGGATGAAGGTGCCGTTCCACGTGCCGCGCCGCGCATGGCCCGAGCTGGTCTGGCTGGGCGCCACCAACATGTTCATCTGGCACGCCTGCATCATCCTCGCGGTGAAGGCGCTCTCGGGCGGGCGCGCCGCGATCCTGGGCTACACCATGCCGGTGTTCTCGGCGGTGATCGGGGCGCTGCTGTTCTCAGCCGTGCTCACGCGGCGCTCATGGGTGGGCGTGGGCGCCTGCGCAGTCGGCGTGGGGCTCCTGCTGTGGCACGAGCTCACCGACCTTGCCGGGCGGCCCGGCTACGTGGCGCTCGCACTGGTGGCGGCCGCCACATGGGCGCTGGGCACGCAGCTGCTGCGCCACTCGCGCATCGGGCTGCCGACGCTCACGCTCTCGTTCTGGATGACGGCGATGACGGCCGTGGTGATGACGGTGCTGTCGCTGCTGTTCGAGCGCGGCCCATGGCGCTGGCCCGGCCCCGTGACCTGGGGATCGATCGCCTACAACGCGGTGCTGATCTTCGGCTTTGCGCATGCCGCATGGTTCTACCTCGCGCGCGGCCTGCCGCCGGTGGCCTCGACCCTGAGCGTGATGTTCATTCCGGTGCTGGGCGTGTTCAGCGGCGCGGTGTGGCTCGGCGAGGTGGTGCACTGGCAGGACTGGGTGGCCGTCGCGCTGATGATGGTGGCCATTGCCTCGGTGCTCTGGCCCTCGCGCAGCGCCGCCAAGGCCAAGGCCTGAAGAAGAAATCAGGTGGTCGTTTGCACGTGCAGGCGGCTGGTCTTGCAGCGGTGCAGCGCGCGGTAGTGCTCCAGCGGCCGGCCGTTGGCGCCGTAGGCAATCGACTCGATGCGCAGCAGCGGCTCGGGCTGCGGCAGGTCGAGCAGCCTGCAGGTCTCGGCATCGGGCAGCACCGCGTCGATCCAGCGCTCGGCGCGCACCAGGCGCAGGCCGTACTGGCGGCGCAGCACGTCGTAGAGCGAGCGGTCCTCGAGCCGCGCGCGGTGCAGGCCGGGCGCCAGGTCCGCCGGCACTGCCGTCTCTACCAGCAGGCGCAGCTCGCCATCCACGCTGCGCAGGCGCTTGAGGGCCACCACCTGCGTGTCGTCGGCCAGGCCCAGCGATGCGGCTTCGTGCTCGGTGGGTGCGCGCAGTTCCTGAGCGAGGATCTGCGTGCGCACCGAGCGGCCCTTGCGCTCCATTTCGTCGGAGAAGCCGAGCACGGTGGAGACGAAATCCTCGTCGCGTTCGCGCGCCGATACAAAGGCGCCGCGGCCCTTGATCTTGTAGATGAGGTTGTTGCGCACCAGGTCGGCCAAGGCCTCGCGCACCACGATGCGCGAAATGCCGAACTGCTCGCCGAGCTCCGCCTCCGAAGGCAGCTTGGCGCCAATGGGCAGCACGCCCTGCAGTATCTGCAGGCGGATGGCGTCGCGGAACTGCGCCCACAGCGGCGATTCGGAATTGCGGTCGAGCACGGTCGACATGTCGTTGGGACTACTGTTCACTTTTAGGCTTGGCCGAGGACTGAGCTGGCCATCAATGATGCATCGAAAGAAGGCGCCTCGCCGGCCGCCACCGCGTGCAGCCGCACGTTGTGCCGCTCGCGCAGCGCGGTGGCGCAGGCGCACAGCTCGTTGTGGGCGTGGGTGGCGTCCCAGCCCAGTGCCTCGGCCGCCACGCCCGTGATCTCGGCCAGCGCGGCGTCGGTGACGAGGCCGCGAATGGCCAGCAGCGTGCGGCGGATCACGAGGTCGTCCAGGTGCAGCACGCCGGTCTCCAGGCACAGGTAGGAGAGTTCGGCGGCCGAGTAGTCCGGTGCATGCTGCAGCGGCACATCGCCCGAGGCCGCGAGCCGCTGCGCGAGCGGCAGCGCCTTGGAGCCGTAGCGGCCGAGCAGGGTCAGTGCGCGTGCGCGATCCATGCCAGAGGCGCCCATCATCTTCTCGACGAAGCGCTCGGCCGCCGGCGCATCGGCCGGCAGTTCCGCGCCGCCGCCAATGGGCAGCAGCTCGGTCGATGCGGTGCGCGAGCGGCCGAGCAGCTGCAGCACTTCGTCGGTGGCCTCCTCGGCCAGCGACCGGAAGGTGGTCCACTTGCCGCCGACGAGGCCCACGATGGCGATGTCGCGCGTCGCGTTCGGCGGATCGACCACCACCGAATGGTCGCGCGAGATCTGCCCCGGCTTGTCGGCCTCCGAACGCGCGAGCGGCCGCACGCCGACGTAGGTGTAGACCACGTCGCCGCGGCCGAAGGCCATGTTGGGGAAGACCTCGCGCAGCACCTCGATCAGGTAGTCGACCTCGGCCGGCTCGGTGACGATCTGGTCCGGGTCTTCGACCGGGATGTCGGTGGAGCCCACCAGCACGCGGTCCAGGAACGGATAGACGATGCACACGCGCCCGTCGACCGCCTCGAAGTAGGCCATGCGGCCGTCGAGCGCATCGCGCAGCGCGGGATGGTCGAGCACGAGGTGCGAGCCCTTGGTGCCCATCACGCGCGGGCCGGCGCCGCCGAGCACGGCCGCGCTGCGATCGAGCCAGGCGCCGGTGGCGTTCACCACCGTGTCGGCGGTCACGCGCACGAGCTCGCCGGTGATCTCGTCGCGCAAGGTGAGGATGTTGCCCGCGCAGCCCATCACGCGGCAGTAGTTGGCGGCCGCGGAGCGCGGCTGGTCACGGCAGGCGTCGGCTATCAGTTCGAGGATGAGCCATTCGGGGTGGCTGATCCACGCATCGAAGAAGGTGGCGGTCCAGCGGATGGCCGCGCGGAACAGGCCGCGGTCGGCCAGCGGCACGCGGCTGATGCGGTGCCCCGGCATCACGCGCTGGCGGCGCCCCAGGATGTCGTAGAGCCGCAGGCCGAGCGCCACGGCCAGGAGGCCGCGCGTGCGCTGCGGCGGGGTGCGGCCGAAGAACTTGAGCGCGCTGCTCATCAGGCCGCCGAAGAAGCTCGCGAGCGGCACCACCGTCTTGAGCGGCCGCACCAGGTGCGGCGCATTGCGCAGCAGCAGGTTGCGCTCGCGCGTGGCTTCGGCCACCAGCGAGAAGCTGCCGTTCTCCAGGTAGCGCAGGCCGCCGTGGATCATGCGCGAGGGCGCGCTGCTGGCGCCGGCGCCGAAGTCGCCCTTGTCGACGATCAGGCAGTCGACGCGCTGCAGCGACAGGTCGCGGAACACGCCGACGCCGTTGATGCCGGCGCCGACGATCACGGTGGAAAAATGGCGGCCCGCGAGCGAGGCCGGGCGCACGAAGGGAAGTTGCCAGGCGCTCATTTCGAACCGCCCGCAAAGTGGGTGAATACAGGTGACATGCTGTCGATCAGTTCGTTGAAACCGGCGTTGAAATCCGCATGGGCGCGTGCCTCGCGCGCATCGGGCTCGATCACGTCGCAGGGCGCGAGCAGTGCGCTGTCCCGCGACGCGTCGCCCAGGCCCTGCGACATTGCGGCGTAGATCGCGGCGCCGCGTGCGCCGGTCTCGTCGTCGGCGCAGCGCTCGACCGGGCGCCCGAGGAAGGCCGCGAGCAGCCGCACGAGGCGCGCGTCGCCCGCGCCGCCGCCAAGCACCGTCGTCCCGCCCACCGCGAGGCCGGCCGCGGCCAGGCGCGCCGTGTGCCGCGCATGCAGCGCCGCCACGGCATCGACCACGGCGCGGGCCATGTCGGCGCGCGTGTGATGGCTCTTGAGCCCCACGAAGCCGGCCGTCACGCCGCCTCCGCCATTGACGAAAGGAAGGAAGCGCAGGCCGCTGGCGCCCAGCGGCACCGCCATGGCCAGGTCGACCACCGCGCGCGCATCGGGCAGCGCGAGCACGCCGGCCAGCCAGGCGATGTTGGCCATCGAGGACGGGCTGTTCTCCATGTAGAGCCGCGCGTTGCCGCGGCCGAAGTTCACGATGGCGGCAACCGCAGGCTTGGGCGCCATCACCGGGCCGACGACCGCGTTCACGCACCAGGTGCCGAGCACCGACACCGCGCGGCCGCGCCCTTCCGCGCGGATCGCGGTCATCGAGGCGAGCAGGTCGATCGCGCCCATGGCCACCGGAATGCCCGCGGGCAGGCCGCACAGCGCGGCCTCGGCGGGCAGGAGCTTTCCGATCGTGGTGCCGCTCGGCACGATGGGGCCGAAGGCGCGCGCGCCGAGCTCCGCGATGCCCGAGGCCTCGAGGGCCGCGCGCGACCAGCTGCCGGTGGCAAGCGACACCAGGCCGGCGGTGCTCGCATCGCTGACGTCGGTGGCGATCTGGCCGGTGAGCAGGAAGGCGAGGTAGTCCTTGGCGAACAGCAGGCGGTGCAGTTCGCCGCGCTGCACCGCATCCGCACCCAGCAGCTCGGCCGCGATCACCGTGGGCTGCCCGGGCCAGGGGCTGCAGCCCACCTCCTCGAACAGCTGCGCGCCGTGGCTCGCGGCCAGCGCGCGCGCCCGGGCATCGGCGCGCTGGTCGGTGGAGGCGACGGCGCGGCCGCCGATGAGCTGGTTGCCGGCATCGAGCGCATAGAGGCCGGCGCCGTGGCCGGTGCAGGCCATGGCGCGGACTTCGGCCGCGCGGGGGCCGAGCTGGCGGGCGACATCACGCAGCACATGCGTCAGCGCGGCGCGGATGGCGGGCGCGCCCACCTCGCAGCCTCCGCCGGGCAGCCGGTCGTGCGGCAGGGGCATGCGGGACAAGGCGACGGTGCGGCCGCTCGCGGCTTCGAGGGCCAGCGCCTTCAGGCTGCTCGAGCCCATGTCGACGCCGATCAATATGTTGGACTTCATGTCATAACAGCTTCGGCGAGTTGAAAGCCGCCGGCCAGTAGCGTTTCCCCTAGTTATCGCGGCAAACAACCCGAGATTACATTCTACCTGTCATAACAACTGTCGTGACAATGAGGTCCGAAGATCTGCGCCCCCAAGGCAGGTCGCAAGCTCTGCCAGTCAACGCGAGGAGACACAAGATGAGGCGAAATTTCCTGAAGTCCGCGGCGGCCGCCGGTATCGGCCTGGCCGGCACCAGCGCATTTGCGCAATCCACCCCCACGCCCGCCGCCACCGGCTTGCGCGGCAACGCGAGCGACGTCTACGTGATGAACGTGATGGTGTCGGGCGTCGAATACTGGTTTCCGGTCTACGAGATGATGAAGCAGCTGGGCCGCACGCTGGGCGTGCGCACGCGCTACACCGGCACGCCCGAGTACGACGTCAACAAGCAGCTGGCCTCGTTCGAGCAGGAGCTGGCGCGCAAGCCCGCGGGCATCCTGCTGCACCCGATGAACCCTGATCCGTTCATCGAGCCGATCAACCGGGCGGTGGCCATGGGCATCCCGGTCGTGACCTTCGCGGCCGACTCGCCCAACTCCAAGCGCGCCTCCTTCGTCACCTCGGACAACGACCGCGAAGGCACGCAGGCGGCCGACGCGATTGCCGCGGCGCTGGGCGGCAAGGGCGAATACGCAGTGCTCGAGAACCCGGGCCAGGACAACCACGACCGCCGCATCGCGGCCTTCGTCAACCGCATGAAGACCAAGCATGCGGGCATGAAGCTGGTCGGCCGCGCCGCCAGCAACCAGGACCCGAGCAAGGCCTACCAGGCGGTTCTGAGCCTGGCCCAGGCCAACCCGAACCTGGGTGCGCTGTTCATGCCCGAGGCCAACTCGGCGCTGGGTGCCGCGCAGGCCAAGATCGAATCGAAGAAGAACATCCGCGTGATGTGCTGCGACGTTAACGCCAAGATCCTCGACATGATCAAGGCCGGCGACGTGTTCGGCGCCATCAACCCGAACCAGGGCATGCAGGGCTACATGGGCATGATGATGCTGTTCCTGGCAAAGAACCCCTCGCTCATCGACCCGATGAACGACGCCAAGCGCAACGGCACCAATCCGATGTCGGTGCCGTTCCTGGACAACGGCCTGTCGGTGGTCAGCAAGGCCAACGCCGACGACTTCTACTGGGACAAGTACCTCGCGCGCCGCGGCACCAAGGGAATCGGCGAGTGAGCGCTGTGGGCTCTTCTGCATTGCTCGAACTGCGCGGCATCAGCAAGCGCTTCGGCGCTTCGCGCGCGCTCTCGGGCGTGGACTTCTCGCTGCATGCGGGCGAGATCCACGCGCTGTGCGGCGAGAACGGCGCGGGCAAGTCGACGCTGATGAACATCATCGACGGCATCCACCGCCCCGACGAAGGCGACATCCTGCTGAACGGCCAGAAGGTGGTGATCGACGGCCCGGCGCATGCGATGCGCCTGGGCATCGGCCTGGTGCACCAGGAGATCGCGCTGTGCGCCGACGCCACCGTGGCCGAGAACATCTTCATGCCGGAGATCAACGCCGGCAAACAGGCGTGGATGAACTACGCCAGCCTGAACGCGCGCGCCGCCCAGGTGCTGGCGCGGCTCGGGCAGGACATCGCTCCCGCCACGCCGGTGCGCGAGCTGAGCATCTCGAGCCAGCAGCTGGTGGAGATTGCCAAGGCGCTCACGCTCGACTGCAAGGTGCTGATCCTCGACGAGCCCACGGCCGCGCTCACCGACAACGAGTCGGCCGCGCTCTTTCGCGTGCTGCACGACCTGAAGGCGCAGGGCATCGGCATCATCTACATCAGCCACCGCATGGCTGAAATATTCACGCACTGCTCGCGCGTCACGGTGCTGCGCGACGGGCGCAACGTGCACAGCGGACCGCTGGCCGGCCTGAGCGCCGACGAGCTGGTGCGCCGCATGGTGGGGCGCGACCTCGGCAACTACTACCCGCCCAAGCAAGAGGCCACCGAACCGTCCGGGCCGGTGCTCGAAGCGGTGGACATTGCCGACGGCGAGCGCGTGCACGGCATCTCGTTTGCGCTCCAGCGCGGCGAGATCCTCGGCATTGCCGGGCTCATGGGTGCCGGCCGCAGCGAACTGGCCGAGACCATTTGCGGCCTGCGCCCCGCCACGCGCGGCACGCTGCGCCTGCACGGCAAGGCGCTCGCGATCCGCAAGTACAGCGACGCGCTGCGCGAAGGCATCGCCTACCTCAGCGAAGACCGCAAGGCGGCGGGCGTCTACCTGGACCTGCCGATCGCTCAGAACATCTCGTCGATGGCGCTGCGGCGCGTGAGTTCCGGCTGGGGCCTGTTGCAGCGCGCGGCCGAACACCGCCTGGCCCGCGAGCTGGGCGCCAGGCTCAAGCTCAAATCGGACGGCGTGGCGATCGAAGTGTCGAGCCTGTCGGGCGGCAACCAGCAGAAGGTGGCGATTGCCAAGCTGCTGGCCACCAACCCCATGGTGCTGCTGATGGACGAGCCCACGCGCGGCGTCGACGTGGGCGCCAAGTCGGAGATCCACCACATCCTGCGCGAACTCGCGAACCAGGGCGTTGGCGTCATCGTGATCTCTTCGGAGCTGCCCGAGATCATCGGCCTGTGCGACCGGGCGCTGGTGGTCCGCGACGGCCGGCTGGCCGGCGAATTGAATTCCAACGACATGACGGAGGAGGCCCTGTTGCGGCTGGCCTCCGGACTCTGCGAACAGGAGGAGATGGCATGAACTACCCGGCACAACTCGATGCGGGCCTGGCACCGCGCCCATCGGGAGACGGCCCCGTGAAGCCCGCCAGCAAGCTCACGAGCATGCGCGAGATGGGCCTGCTGCTGATCATTGCGGTGCTGTGCGTGGCGATGAGCTTCGCATCGCCCTACTTCCTCACCTGGGACAACGTGCGCGCGATGCTGTTGTCCTTCTCGATCGAAGGCATCGTGGTGGTGGGCATGACCATTTTGCTGATCGTCGGCGGCATCGACCTGTCGGTGGGCTCGGTGGTCTGCTTTGCGATGGTGGTCACGGGCAAGCTGTTCCTGATGGGCGTCGACCCCTGGATCGCGAGCCTGGTGGCCATCGGTGCGAGCGGGCTGGTCGGCGCGATGATCGGCGGCTGCGTCACGCGCATCGGGCTGAACCATTTCATCGCCTCGCTGGCCTTCATGGTGATCGTGCGCGGGCTGTGCCTGGCGCTCACGCAGGGCACGCCGCAGTCGCTGTTCTCGCTGCCGGCGGAGTTCAAGTTCATCGGGCAGGGCACGCTGTTCGATGTTCCAGCCGTGATCCTGATCTTCGTGGCGATCGTCGTGGTGAGCGACTTCGTGCTGCGCCGCTCGACCCTGCTGCGGCGCGTTTTCTACACCGGCAGCAACGAGAAGGCCGCACTCTATTCGGGCATCCGCGTGGGGCGCGTGAAGTTCTGGGTCACGGTGCTGTGTTCCGCATCGGCGGGCCTGGCCGGCGTGATCTACACGGCGCGCTTCGGCGCGGCCACGCCCACCTTCGGCGTGGGCATGGAGCTCAACGTGATTGCCGCCGCGGTGATCGGCGGCGCGAGCCTCAAGGGCGGCTCCGGCACCGTGCTGGGTGCGGTTCTGGGCCTCGCGCTGTTGTCGGTGGTGACCAGTTCGCTGATCCTGCTCGACGTGTCGCCCTACTGGCAGGACGTGATCAAGGGCCTCATCTTGCTCGCGGCCGTGACCATCGACCACCTCCTGAACACGAGAAAGACAACGCGATGACGACGATGAAGAAGACGGCGCTGGGCCCCTCGGGCATCGAATGCTCGGCCATTGGCCTGGGCACCTGGGCGATGGGCGGATGGATGTGGGGCGGCGGCGACAACGCGGCGGCCGAGGCGGCGATCCAGGCTTCGCTGGATGCGGGCGTGAACCTGATCGACACCGCGCCGGCCTACGGCCTGGGGCGCTCCGAAAGCATCGTGGGCACTGCCCTCAAGGGGCGCCGCCACGAGGCCGTGATCGCCACCAAGTGCGGGCTGGTGTGGCACACGCAGAAGGGCACGCACTTCTTCGAGGAAGACGGGCATCCCGTGTACCGCTACCTCGGCCGCGAGTCGATCTTCCATGAATGCGAAGAGAGCCTGAAGCGCCTGCAGACCGACTACATCGATCTCTACATCACGCACTGGCAGGACAGCACCACGCCCGTGGCCGAGACCATGGACGCGCTGCTTGCGCTCAAGAAAGAGGGAAAGATCCGCGCCATCGGCGTGAGCAACGTGAGCCCCGAGACGCTCGCCGAATACCTGCGCCACGGTCCGGTCGATGCGGCGCAGGAGCGCTACAGCCTGATCGACCGCGAGATCGAGCAGACGCTCGCGCCCCTGTGCAGCGAGCACAACGTGGCGGTGCTCGGCTATTCGTCGCTGGCGCTCGGCCTGCTCGCGGGGCCCATCGATCCGGCACGCGAGTTCAAGGGCGACGACCAGCGCGCGAGCAATCCGCGCTTCAGCTCGGCCAACCGAGCAACGCTCAAGGCCTTCTTCGAGGAACTCGAGCCCATGCGCGCAAAGCTCGGCTGCTCGTTCGGCCAGATGATGATCGCGTGGACCGTCGCGCGCGGCACCGTGGCTGTCGCGCTGTGCGGCGCACGCGTGCGCCAGCAGGCCATCGAGAACGCCGGCGCCGGCGCGGTCGCGCTGGGCGACGACGCCCTGCGGCTGATCGACGCCGCGGCCAGCCGCCACCTGGGCGCGCTCGCCTGAGCTTCGCTTCTTTTTTTCCGATCCCCTACAAGGAGTTCTTTCCGATGTCGAAAGACAAGACAGCGCGGCTCAACCGCTTGCTCACCCACGGCCGCTGCCTGGACATTGCCCTGGACCACGGCGTGTGCAACGAGCCCTCCTTTCTCGACGGCCTGGAAGACATGCCCCAGGTCATGGAGAAGCTCCTGGCCGCCGGCCCCGATGCGATCCAGCTCAACTACGGCCAGTCCGACCTGCTGCAGGACCGCCCGGGGCGCAACAAGCCCGCGCTGGTGATGCGCATCGACATGGGCAACCCCTACAACGCCACGCTGCACCGCGTGATGTGGGCCCAGCTGCAGAACGAGCATGACCCGGTGCTGCCGGCCGTGCAGCGCGATGCGGCCTGCGTGGTGGTCAACCTTTTCATGCTGCCCAACGAGCCCGACCTGTTCCGCCAGTGCGTGCAGAACATCGCGCGCGTGCGCGCCGACTGCGACCGCTACGGCATGCCGCTGATGATCGAGCCGCTGGTGATGCAGTCGCCCACGCCCGGCAGCCGCTACCAGGTCGACGGCGATGCCGAGAAGATCGTCACGCTGGTGCGCCTTGCGCGCGAGATGGGCGCCGACATCGTCAAGGCCGACCCGACCAGCGACCCGAAGGACTTCCACCGCGTGGTGCAGGCCGCGCGCTGCCCCGTGCTCGTGCGCGGCGGCGGGCGCGAAGACCTGCAGCAGGTGTTCGCGCGCTCTCGCGTGCTGCTGGACCAGGGCGCCGTCGGCATGGTGTACGGACGCAACGTCTACCAGCACGCCAACCCCTCGGCCGTGGTGAGTGCGCTGATGGCCATGATCCACCGCGGCGCGAGCGCCGAGGCGGCCTGGGCGCTCTACGAATCGGACGGCGCGAAGTAAGACAAACAAGAAATCAGCACGGCAGGCGATGCACCCGTCGCCAGCCGGGGTGCGTCCTGCGCGCGCACTGGAGAGGGATCGAGCAATGGGTTGCCCTGCGACTTTCCAACAACCTGGAGGCGACGATGAAGATCCGGTATTTCCTGATGGCGTTCCTGGCCCCGCTCGTCACATTGCTGACGCATGCGGCCATCACCGGGGTCAGCCCGATGACCACCCTCGGCAACATGGCCACGGCGGTTTCCGAGGCCGTTGCCGACCCGCTCCCGCTGCAGGGGCCGGGCCTAGGCAACCTCAGCTACACATCGGCGGAACTGTTCAAGCCGGTGTCGATGATCACGAGCCTTGCGCACCCGCTCGACCCGGCGCACAGCAGTGCCTACGAGTCGCGCGAGGTGCCCGCCACGTACCCGGGCCGCAAGGACTACGGCATGAACGCGGGCATCATGGTCAACGGCTACTTCCTCACCTCCTTCGCGCCGGACAGCGGCCTGGGTCCGGGCGGATTCCTGCTGTACGACGTGTCGAACCCGCGCCAGATCCGGCTGGTCAAGAAGATCTACGAACCCGATGACGCGACAGGTGGCCGCACCAAGGAGTTCCGCGAGACGCACTCCTTCGGCACCGCGAAGATCGGCGGCAAGACGTACGTGGTGCTGCCCAGCATCAACGGCGTCGAGTTCTGGGACTTCACCGACATCAACGACATCAAGCAGGTGAAGAAGCTGGCGCTGCCCGGCGTCAACGCCGGCGACTACGAGAACGTCGCCTGGCAGCTCTGGTGGCAGGCGCCCTACCTGTACGTGGCCTCGGCGGGCCGTGGCATCTTCATCGTCGATGCCCGGGACCCCGCGAACGCCGTGGTTGCGAACCGCGGCGCCGGCAAGCCCAACCCGGTGCCCACGGGCGAACTCGGCAACTTCCGGATCGGTCCGATCTTCACCATGGGCAACCACATGGTGCTGACCGCGATGGAAAGCAACGGCGGGTTCGCGAGCCTCGACATCTCCGACCCGCTCAACCCCAAGGTGCTCGATTCCATCGTGGGCACCACGCCGTTCTACTACGCCACCTGCTTCGACGGCAGGAACCTGCACGCCTCGACGCGCGGCAGCGGCGCGAAGATGTACAGCTACGACCTCTCCGACCGCTCGCGCTTCGTGGCCGAGGACAACCGGCTGGTCATCGACGAACAGCTGTACTGCGCCACGCAGGACAACTACGTGATCCAGGGCGCGCAAACGCGCATCCACAAGGTCGACGTGAGCAATCCGCTCAATCACGTGGAGGTGGGCCGCGGCAGCATCCTGCGCGAGGACGACCCGAACTACTCGCATTCGGACAACGGCCAGGTCGCGATGTTCGGCAACCTGGTCTTCGTGGGCAACGACCACGGCTCGGGCAGCGGCTTCGTCGTGCATGCGGTGGACCCCGACACCACCCGGCCCGAGGTGAAGCAGGTCTCGCCGGCCAACGGCGCGAAGCAGCAGGCCCTGAGCTCGCGCATCGGCCTGGGCATGACGGACAACATCCGCCCCGAGAGCGTGAACGCCAACACCTTCATCGTGCGGCCGGTGGGCGGCAACACGCTGGCGGGCACCTACAGCGTGCAGCTGGGCATCATCAATTTCCATCCGGAGCAGCCGCTGCAACCGGGCACCAGCTATGAAGTGTTCCTGCCTGCCAACGGCGTGAAGGACTATGCGGGCAATGCCATCGGCGCCGACTTCAAGTCGACCTTCAACACCGGCAACGCGACCGACATCAACCTGCAGCACTACTGGACGCTGGCCGGCAACCTCTCCGACCCGATCGGCAGCAACAACGGCACGCCGGCGTCGGGCGATACCTTCGAAAGCATCGGCATGAGCTTCGCGAACCGCACCGCCGGCGTGCCGCTGAAGAACGACAGCGTCGCCACCGTGCTCGGCGGCACCGCGTCGCTGAGCTTCTACATGAAGACCACGCAGGCCGGCAGCGCGAACCCATGGACCGCACCGGGCATCTTCGGGCGCGACCAGGCCAGCGGAGCGGACGACGTGTTCTGGGGCTGGATCGACGGCAGCGGCTTCATGAACCTCTCGGTCGCGAACAAGGCCACCAACAACCCCGGCACCCGCTCGCAGGCGGCGGTGAACGACGGCAACTGGCACCACGTGGTGATGACGCGCGATGCGGCCTCGGGCGCGCAGGCCATGTACGTGGACGGCGTGAAGACCAGCTCCACGGGCCTCACCGGCACCAAAGGGCTCGCGAACAAGTTCCAGGTCATGGGCCAGATCCAGGGCAATGCCGACCTGTTCAAGGGCACGCTGGCGGAAGTGCGCGTGTACAGCCGCGTGCTCACCGACGGCGAGGTGGCCACGCTGCGCGGGCAGGCGATCATCGGCGACCCCGGCATCGGCGGCGGTCCGAAGATCGTCAACGGCCAACTGGTGTTCGACCCGGCCACGCTCGGCAGCAGCGGCGCGCAGTTCCGCTGGAACTTCGGCGACGGCACGCAGACGGCCTACTCCACCCAGCCGCGCTACACCTACACCTACACACGGCCGGGGCACTACACCGCGACGCTGACGGTGCGCGACGCGAGCGGCCGCGAGACTTTCTACACCTACAACCTCACGGTAATCGTCCCGGTCACGGCGCGGGCGCCCACGCACACGACCAACATCGCAGGCGATGCGAATTCGGTCTACTCGCTCAACCCCGACAGCGGCACGGTCGCCGCCATCGACGCGCAGACCCTGGCCAAGCGCTGGGAAGTGCGCGTGGGCGACGAGCCGAAGACACTGGCCGTGGGCCCGGATGGGCGCATCTGGGTCGCGGTGCAGGGCGAGGACAAGCTGGTGGCGCTCAGCGCGGCCGACGGCAGCCTCTCGGCCACCGTGCCGCTGGCCTACGGCAGCGGCCCCTACGGCGTGGCCTTCACGCCCGACGGCGCGAAGGGCTTGCTGACGCTGGAGAGCAAGTCGGTGCTGATGAGCTTCGACCCAAGCAACGGCGCCACCACCGGCGCCGTCGCCCTCGAAGGCAGCCTGCGCGGCATTGCCGTGAGCTCCGATGCGCAGGTGGCTTATGTCACGCGCTTCAAGTCGAAGCTGACCGGCGGCCAGCTGCACAAGGTGAACCTGCAGAGCATGAGCGCAATGCCCACCATCGCGCTGCCGGTGGACACCACCACGGTGGACACCGAGAGCCGCGCGCGCGGCGTGGCCAACTACCTGAGCCAGGTGGTGATCTCGCCCGATGGCCGGCGCGCGGTGCTGCCGTCGAAGAAGGACAACATCGTGCGCGGCCGCTTCCGCGACGGCGTGGACCTGACGCACGACCAGAGCGTGCGCTCCATCCTCTCGCAGGTCGACCTGCAAGCGGCCGCGGAAGTGTTCGGCGAACAGATCGACTTCGACGACCGCGCACCGGCGCGCGCGGCGCTGTTCTCTCCGCCCGGCGACTACCTCTTCGTGGCGCAGATGGAAGGCAACCGCGTCGCCATCGTCGACCCGTACAGCCGGGCCGTGCGCGGCGAGATCAACGCGAGCAGTGCGCCGCACGGCCTGTACCTGGATGCGGCGCGCAAGCGGCTGTTCGTCAACAACTTCCTTGCGCGGTCGGTGTCGGTGCACGACGTGTCGCTGGTGCTGTCGTCGGAATCGGCGGCGGCGACCTTCCTGCAGAACGTGGCGACGGTCGCGCAGGAGCCGATGGCGGCCGCGGCGCTGCGCGGCAAGCAGGTGTTCTACAACGCCTCCGACCGGCGCATGAGCAAGGACAACTACATCTCCTGCGCGAGCTGCCATGCGGACGGCGGCGACGACGGCATGGTGTGGGACTTCACGCAGCGCGGCGAGGGCCTGCGACGCACCATCAGCCTCATGGGCCGGCGCGGCGCGGGCCACGGCAAGATGCACTGGACCGCCAACTTCGACGAGGTGCAGGACTTCGAGAACGACATCCGCAACGAGTTCGGCGGCACGGGCTTTCTGACGAATGCGGATTTCGCCGCCACGGCCGACCCCTTGGGCGCGCCCAAGGCCGGCAAGAGTGCGCAGCTCGACGATCTTGCGGCCTACCTGAGTTCGCTGAACAAGTACATGCGCAGCCCGGCGCGTGCGGCGGACGGCAGCCTGAGCGTGGAGGCGGCGCGCGGCCAGACGGTGTTCAACACGGCACAGTGCGCCACCTGCCACACCGGCGGCACCTTGCGCGACGGCCTGCGGCACGACGTGGGCACGATCCAGCTCTCGTCGGGCAAGGGCCACAACCAGCCGCTCGCGGGACTGGGCTTCGATACGCCGACGCTCTCGGGCACCTGGAACACGACGGCCTTCTTCCACAACGGGCAGGCCGCGACCTTGCAGGACGTGCTGAACAGCGGCCACGGCAATGCCTCGAGCTTGCCGCCGACGGACGTGGTGGCGCTGCGCGAGTACGTGCGCTCGCTGGACACGGCGCCGGCGGTGGTGACGCGGCTGCGCTCGGACCTCAATCCGACGATGTGCGTGAACATCAAGGGCGGGGCGACGGCGAGCGGCACGGTGGCGGTGCAGTGGCCCTGCGGCACGGCGAGCCACGAGAAGTTCACGGTCACGTCGGTCACGGGCGGCTATGTGCAGCTGGTGGCCGAGCACAGCGGCCTTTGCCTGGCGCAGAACGGCACCGCGACGACCAACGCGCCGGTGGTGCAGCTGGCATGCACGGCGGGCAACACGGCGCAGTGGAGCCTGGCCGGCGGCACGCTGCGCAACCGCGCCTCGGGCTCGTGCCTCGACGTGCCCAACGGCTCGACGACGCAGGACACGGCGCTGATCACGTGGACCTGCAATGGAGGGAACAACCAGAACTGGACGCAGCTGCCTTAGGGCTTGCTTTTGTTTCGGGGCGCTCTTGTTCAGGGCGCTGTTGTCCAGGGCGCGTGCACAGGCCACCGGGTACTCCCCTCCGCGAATGTCCCCCGGCCTGCGGCCTCCTCCTTGATTTCGCTGCGGGGGAGCACCCGATGCCCTGCGCACCGGGCACGCTGTCGGTTCGCGGCTGATCAACGAGTGCTCTGAACACGCTCCCGCCGATGGGGTGCCTTGCGCAGCGAAATAAAGGAGGAGCCGAAGGCGGGGGACATTCGCGGAGCAAGGCACCCCGTCGGCGGGAGCGCACCCCCGATTCATCCCAAACATGACCTCCCACGTCATCGACCGTACGCACCCGCTCTGGGAAAGTACCTCCATCGATCAACCACTGGAGAAAACACCATGACCGGCTTCAACATCCTTCCCCTCGCAGTCGCCCTGCTCATCGGCGTGGCAGCGCTCGGCTCCTGCCTGGGCATCGGGCTGGTCGGGCAGAAGTTCCTCGAGAGCACGGCGCGGCAGCCCGAACTGGTCGACACGCTGCAGACCAAGTTCTTCCTGGTGGCGGGCGTGACCGACGGCGCATTCATCATCGCCACCGGCATCGGCCTGTGGTTTGCAACGGCCAATCCCTTCGGCTGAAGCCGGCGAAAAGGCCCACCGAAACGGGCCCCGCGCACCAGGAAGCGGCACGGACCATTGGCACCATTCGTGCTAGTACCGTTGACAGCGAATTGTTTATGGTTAAAGTATTTAGCTATCAACGGTTCGACGTCTTCGGTGCTGCATGGCGCGGCGCCGGGGCGCCGTTTCACCCTTCCTCTGCCGGAGAATCCATGAGCCACCCGTCCCCGAAGTCGCCCGCGCTGCTGCCGCGCACCCTGCTTTCGCTGCTGCTCTGCGGCGCGGCCCTTGGTGGCGCGGCATCGGCCATGGCCGCGCCCGTGAAGGTGGGCCTGGCGCTCGACATCTCGGGCCCGTTCGCGGCCCTGGGCGCCGAGGCGCGCGACGGCTTCGCGCTCGGCATCAAGCAGCTGGGCGGCAAACTCGGCGGGCAGGACGTGGAGTTCGTGCAGGCCGACATGGCCGGCAGCCCCGACCAGGCCAAGCAGTTGGTCGACCGCATGATCCAGCGCGACAAGATCGACCTCTTCAGCGGCCCGATCGGCTCCAACGTGGCGCTGGCCGTGGGCCCGACGCTGTTCAATGCCAAGGTGCCGTACCTCTCGGCCAATGCCGGCCCGAGCCAGTTCGCGGGCGCGCAGTGCAATGCGTATTTCTTCGGCACCGCCTACCAGAACGACCAGTTCCACGAGGCCGCCGGCAAGTTCGCGCAGGACCGCGGCTTCAAGAAGACCGTGCTGATCGCGCCCAACTATCCCGCGGGCAAGGATGCACTGGGCGGCTTCAAGCGCCAGTTCAAGGGCCAGGTGGCCGACGAGCTCTACACCAAGCTCGGCCAGATCGACTACGCCGCAGAGCTCGCGCAGCTGCGCGCGGCCAAGCCCGACTCCATCTACTTCTTCCTGCCCGGCGCGATGGGCATCAACTTCATCAAGCAGTTCGTGGGCGCGGGCCTGTCGAAGGACATCACGCTCGTGACCAGCGGCTTCTCGGCCGACGAGGACGTGATCGGCGCGGTGGGCGAACCGATGCTGGGCCTGTTCAACACCTCGCACTGGGCGCACGACCTCGACAATGCTGCCAACAAGGCCTTCGTGGCCGCGTTCCGCAAGGAATACAACGGCCGCTACCCGTCGGTGTATGCGGCGCAGGCCTATGACGCGATCCTGGCGATGGATGCGGCCGTGAAGCAATCGGGCGGCAACGCCCAGAACC
Organism: Variovorax sp. V116; assembly: GCF_041154435.1. NCBI lineage: Bacteria > Pseudomonadati > Pseudomonadota > Betaproteobacteria > Burkholderiales > Comamonadaceae > Variovorax > Variovorax sp. V116. Next base: position 522,188 of record NZ_AP028661.1, on the reverse strand, counting down.
GCGAAGCCGTGGTGGCCGCACTGAAGAAGGCCAACTACGCATCCACGCGCGGCAGCTTCAAGTACGCGAACAACCACTATCCGGTCGAGAACTTCTACCTGCGCGTGATCGGCAAGGACGCACAGGGCAAGGTCACGAACAAGCTGATCAACACGGTTCTCACGAACTACGGCGACTCGTACGCCGACAAGTGTCCCCTCAAGTGAGCGGCATCCTCGTTCTCGAGCAGCTGCTCAACGGCCTCGGCTATGGGCTGATGCTGTTCCTGCTGGCAGCGGGGCTCACGCTGGTGTTCGGCATCATGGACGTGCTGAACCTCGCGCATGGCTCGCTCTTCATGTCGGGCGCGTACGTGGCGGCCGAGGCGCACACGCGCACCGGTTCGTTCACGGCAGCCATCGTGATCGCGGTGGCGGTCACGGTGGTGGTGGCGCTGCTGCTCGAGGTGCTGCTGATGCGCCGCCTCTACACGCGCGACCACCTGGCGCAGGTGCTGGCCACCTTCGGCGTGATCCTGGTGGCCGACGACATCGTCAAGATGGCCTGGGGCCCGTCGCCGGTGATGGCGCCGACGCCGGCCGCGCTGTCGGGGCCGATCGAGCTGGTCGACGGCCTGCCCTACCCGTCCTACCGGCTCGTGATCCTCGCGGGCGGGCTGCTGGTGGCACTCGCGCTCTACCTGCTCGTCAACCACACGCGCATCGGCATGCGGGTGCGCGCGGGCGCGTCCGACCGGCCGATGGCGGAGCTGATGGGCGTGCGCGTGGGCCGCATCTTCAACGGCGTGTTCCTGCTCGGCGCGGCGCTGGCCGCGCTGGCCGGCGCGCTGATGGGGCCGATCGTCGCGGTGCAGGTCGGCATGGGCGAGGCGATCCTGATTCCGGCGCTGGTGGTGCTGGTGATCGGCGGCATCGGTTCGGTGCGCGGCGCCTTCGTGGCCGCACTGATGGTGGGCGTGGTCGACACGGTCGGACGCGCTTTCGTGCCGATGCTGCTGCGCGCCACGCTGCCGCCGGCCACGGCCGCCGACTTGGGCCCGCTGTTCGCCGAAGTCGCGATGTACGCGCTGATGGTCGTCGTTTTGATCTTCCGGCCCTCCGGCCTTTTCTCCGCCCGGTCATGAAGTTGTCCTCACGCTCTCTCGGCCTCGGGCTGCTCCTCCTCCTGCTGCTCGCGGCCTTTCCGCTGGTCGCGCCGCTGTTCGGGCTCGAGTTCTACATCGGCTTCGTGCGGCGCGTGCTCGTGGTGGCGCTGGCGGCTGCCAGCCTCAACTTCATCCTGGGCTTCGGCGGCATGGTGGCGCTCGGGCATGCGGGCTTCATCGGCATGGGCGCCTACACGGTGGTGGCGCTCAGCGATGCGGGCGTGGTGTCCGCATGGGTGATGTGGCCGCTGGCCGCGCTGGTGGCCGGCCTCGTCGCGGCGCTGATCGGCACGGTGGCGCTGCGCACGCGCGGCGTCTACTTCATCATGACCACGCTGGCCTTTGCGCAGATGCTGTACTTCGTGGTGGTGTCGCTGCGCCGCTATGGCGGCGACGACGGCTACACGCTGATGAGCCGGCCCACGCTGCTGCCAGGCCTTGACCTCGGCAACGAATCGAACTTCTACTGGGTCGTGCTGGCCATCGTGGCGCTCGCGCTCTGGTGGCTGCACCGCGCGACGCAATCGCGCTTCGGCCATGCGCTGATGGGCATCCGCGACAACGAGACGCGCATGCGGGCACTGGGCTACCCGGTGTTCAAGCTGCAGCTCGTGGCCTTTGCGATCGCCGGCGCCATCGCGGGGCTGGCGGGCGCGCTGCTCGCGGGCGGCAATGGCTTCGTGAGCCCGGCGACGATGCACTGGACGCAGTCGGCCACGCTGCTGGTGATGGTGGTGATCGGTGGACTGGGACGCAGCTGGGGCGGGCCGGTGGGTGCCGTGGTCTGGCTGGTGCTCGAGGAAGCGTTGAAGCAGCACACGGAGCATTGGCACATGCCGCTGGGGCTGTTGTTGATTGCTGTTGCGTTGTGGGCGCCTAAAGGGCTCGCAGCTTTGTACAAGCGCCGCTTGCCCCTCACCCCGGCCCTCTCCCCAGAGGGGCGAGGGAGCAAGACATGAGCCTTTTCAGAATCGAAGGGTTGGTCAAGCGCTTCGGCGGCTTGCTCGCAACCGACCATGTGAACCTCACCGTGGAGCGCGGCGAAGTGCATGCGCTGATCGGGCCGAACGGCGCGGGCAAGACCACGCTCGTGAACCTGATCACCGGGCTGCTCAAGGCCGACGCCGGGCGCATCCTGCTCGACGAGAAGGACATCACCGGCTTCAAGGACCACCAGCGCGTGGCGGCCGGCATGTCGCGCTGCTTCCAGGTGACGCGCGTCTTCGCCAAGGAAACCGTGCACAACAACCTCATGCTCGCGGCGCAGGCCCATGCGGGCAGCAGCCTGCGCTTCATGTCGCCGCGCGCGACGGAACGCGGCCTGGTGGAACGCGCCGTGGCGCTGGCCGACCGCGTGGGCCTCGGCAGCGAACGCCACCGCATCGCGGGCACCCTGCCGCACGGCGCACAGCGCGCGCTCGACGTGGCGCTGGCGCTTGCGGCCGAACCCAAGCTGCTGCTGCTCGACGAGCCGATGGCCGGCATGGGCCCCGACGAATCGGCGCGCATGGTGGAGCTGATCGAGTCGCTGCGCGAATCGATGGCGATCCTCCTGATCGAGCACGACATGGACGCGGTGTTCCGCCTGGCCGACCGGCTCACGGTGCTGGTGCAGGGGCGCGTGCTGATGAGCGGCACGGCCGACGAAGTGCGCGGGCATCCCGATGTGCAGGCGGTGTACCTCGGTACGGAAGCGGAAGGACACGCATGAACGCAGCCACCACATTGCTCGACGCGAAATCCGTCGAGGCCGGCTACGGCGCAAGCCAGGTGCTGTTCGGCATCGACCTGCGTATTGGCGCGGGCGAAGTGCTCGCGCTGCTGGGCCGCAACGGCATGGGCAAGAGCACGCTGCTGAAGGTGCTGACCGGCACGCTGGCACCGATGCGCGGCAGCGTGCATTTCAGCGGCGATGCGATCGGCGGCCCACACAAGACAATGAGGCCCGACGCCATTGCACGGCGCGGCGTGGCCATCGTGCCCGAGGGCCGCCATGTGTTTCCGAATCTCAGCGTCGACGAGCACCTGCGCGCCTTCGCACGGCCGCGCCCCGGCAGCGCGCCGCGCTGGACGGTCGAGGCGCTCTACGGCCTGTTCCCGCGCCTCGCGGAACGCAAGGCCAACGCGGGCAACCAGCTCTCGGGCGGCGAGCAGCAGATGCTGGCGATTGCGCGTGCGCTGTCGACGCATCCGCGCTTGCTGATCCTCGACGAGGCCACCGAGGGCCTGGCCCCGGTGATCCGCGAGGAGATCTGGCATTGCATCGCCACGCTCAAGGCCGAGGGCGAGGCGATCCTGGTGGTCGACAAGTACGTGCAGCGCCTGCTGCCGCTGGCCGACCGCCACGTGATCCTGGAACGCGGACGCGTGGTGTGGCAGGGCGATTCGGCCGCGCTCGACGCCGACCGCTCGCTCTGGACGCGCTACCTGGGCGTGTAGATCCCGGTTCGCTACAGCGGTCGGAGCGCCAGGAAGTTGGCCCACGCCACGTTGCCGCGGCCGATCCACTGGCTCTCCCACTGCATGCGCAGGCCCGCCGCCTCGAGCTGCTCGGCGAAGCGGTCCTTCGCCCAGTAGACGGTCTGGTAGTCGCCATTGGTTTCGCCTTCGCCGATGCGCATCGCCGCCAGGAAGACCCCGCCGGGCGCGAGCGCATCGAACACCTTGCGCAGGACCGGCGCGATCTGCGCGCGGTCGACATGGATCAGCACGCACAACGCGACGATCGCGCTGTAGGGCCCGCCCAGCGCATCCGTGACGACGTTGAGCAGCTCGCCCTTCTTGCCGCGCTCCGCCTGCAGGTCGAGAAAGGCCTGGACCGCATCGGTGCGCCTCACGGTCCCGCCCAGGGCCTCGACGAAGTCGGCGTCCTGCCCCGTTCCGGAACCGATCTCGAGCACGCTGCCACCGGCCGGCACGAGCTGCATCATCCGGCGCAGCGCATCCTCGATTTCGACCGGCCGGTGGCCCGCCACGATCGCGTTGTATTCGCAGGCGGACGCTTCGTAGGACTCGATGGTGCGGCGCATGTTCTCCTGCGCCAGGTCGGGAATGTTCATGGGAGCCTTTCCAGTTTCTGAGGAAAGTTACCTAAGCGCTCCACACTACACGGAGCGCGTGATGCCGCCGTCCACGCGCAGGTTCTGCCCCGTGATGTAGCCCGCGCCTTCGGATGCGAGAAAGCCGATCACGGCCGCGATCTCGCTGCTCTTGCCGTAGCGGCCCATCGGAATGCGCGAGCGGAACTCGGCCTTCTCGGGCAGGCTGTCGATGAAGCCGGGCAGCACGTTGTTCATGCGCACGTTCTGCGCGGCGTATTTGTCGGCGAAGAGCTTGGTGAAGGCCGCGAGGCCGGCGCGGAACACGCCCGAGGTCGGGAACACGGGGTCGGGCTCGAAGGCGGCGAAGGTGGAGATGTTGATGATCGAGCCGCCGCCCTGCTTGACCATGAGCGGTGCCACGAGCCGCGCGGGGCGCACCGCGCTCAGCAGGTAGACGTCCATGCCGCGGTGCCAGTCTTCGTCGCTGATGTCGAGGATCGGCGCGCGCGGACCATGGCCCGCGCTGTTGACGAGCACGTCGACGCGGCCCCATGTGTCGGTCACCTTGTCGACCAGCCGTTTGATGTCGTCGTTCGATTGGTTGGAGCCGGTCACGCCGATGCCGCCAAGCTCGGCGGCGAGCGCCTCGCCCTTGCCCGATGACGAGAGGATGGCGACGCGAAAACCGTCATCCGCGAGCTTGCGCGCCGCAGCCGCTCCCATGCCGCTGCCACCGGCGGTGACGATGGCTACTTTTTTCTGTGCTTCGGAAGACATGTGGGTCCTTGGTTCATTTCATGCGAGACCCGCATTTAGCCAAGGATTCGGAGGGCTTGCACGGGCTGGGCTCGGGCGCCGTTGTTCAGGGCGCGTGCACAGATCACCGGGTACTCCCCTCCGCGAATGTCCCCCGGCCTGCGGCCTCCTCCTTTATTTCGCTGCGGGGAGCACCCGATGCTCTGTGCACCTGGGCACGCCGCTGGTGTATCGCTGATCAACTAGTGCTCTGATCACGCTCCCGCTGATGGGGTGCCTTGCGCAGCGAAATAAAGGAGGAGGCCGAAGGCCGGGGGACATTCGCGGAGCAAGGTACCCCGTCGGCGGGAGCGCCGCCCTGAACAGCAGCATCGAATACTTCCTCAGCGCTTGACCCGCAGCATTCCCTCTTGCGCCGTAGAAGCCACCAACCGCCCGTCGCGCGTGAACAGGCTGCCGCGGCACAGGCCGCGCGCGCCGCTGGCGCTTGGCGAATCGAGCACGTAGAGCAGCCAGTCGTCCATGCGGAAATCGCGGTGGAACCACATCGCGTGGTCGAGGCTCGCGGGGCGCACCTGGCCGCTCATGAAGCTCAGGCCGTGCGGCAGCATCGCGGCGCGCAGCAGGCCGTGGTCGGAGGCGTAGGCCAGCAGCGCGCGGTGCACCACCGGGTCGTCGGGCAGCGGCGCGATGGCGCGCATCCAGATCGCGCTTTCGGACGAGCGCACCGCCGGCGCCAGCAGGTCGTCGGCCTCGACACCGCGGTATTCGATGCCGTGCGGCTCCAGGCCCTTGATGCGCCAGCGTTCGGGCAGCCGCTCGCCGAGCGCGAGGCGCTGGTCGAGTTCGCTCGCGAGGCCCTCGGGGCCCTCCACTGCGGGCATGGCGAACTGGTGCTCGACGCCGTCGTCCACCGTCTGGAACGAGGCCGACATCTCGAAGATGATGCGCTCCTGCTGGCGCGCCACCACGTGCCGCGTGGTGAAGCTGCGGCCGTCGCGCACGCGGTCCACGCTGTATTCGATGGGCGCATGCTCGCCCGGCAGCAGAAAGTAGGCGTGCATCGAATGCACCGGCCGGTCGGCGCCCACCGTGAGGCTCGCGGCCGCGAGCGACTGGCCGAGCACCTGGCCGCCGAACACGGCGGGCGTGCCGATGTCTTCGCTCTGGGCCAGGAATTTGTCGCCTCCGAGCGGCTCGAGCTGCATGAGCGCGACGAGTTCGGCGACAAGGCGGGCGGCGGTGGCGGGATCGGTGGTCATCGGAGGAAGAGCGTCAATGCGAAGGAAGCAACCCCAGACCATAGCAAAGGCCGCGCCCGCGGGCTGTCGCGGGGCGGTCAGTGCTTCGCCGGCGGCTCAGCGGTCGAGATCGACGCCGTCGGCGGCCAGCTTCTTCTGGAGCGCCGGCACGTCGACCTCGGCGAACTTCGCGCTGGCACCCAGCGAAGCCGCGGCGGTGCCTGCCGCCTGCCCCATCACGAAGCAGCCACCGCTCGCGCGCGCGGCCGACTGGCCTTCGTGCGTCATGGCGGCGCAGCGGCCGGCCACCAGCAGGTTGTCGACGGTGCGCGGCACCAGCATGCGCCAGGGCAGCTGGTTGTAGGTGCGGCTCTCGTCCCGCGGAAAGGCCCATTCGATGCGGCCGTCGGCATGCATCTCCATGGGCCAGGCGTTGATGCCGATGCTGTCGTCGAAGCTGGCCGACGACAGGATGTCCTCGCCCGTGAGCGCGTAGAGGCCCTCGATGCGGCGCGTTTCGCGGATGCCGACCTGCGGCGCGATCTCGACGATGGCCGAGTGCGCGAAGCCCGGCACCTCGGCCTTCATGAACCTGAAGTACTCGGCGATCTGGCGCCGGCCTTCGAGCTCGCCTTCGGTGAGTTCGCGCGCATCGACGCCGTTCATCGCGCGGCCGGCCGCGTTGCGGATCTGCGTGACGTTGGCGCGCCATTCGCGCGGGTCGATGTTGGGCCGCAGGATCGCGCCTTCGCGCGGAAACCTGTACGCGCCCGGCTTCTGCGCCTGCACGCGCGCCATCAGATCGTTGATGGCCTTGAATTCGCCGACGGCCGCGAGCGCGGGCTGCGCATCGACCTGGCCGACGCGGAACATGGTGGTCGGGAACAGGCCGCTGCCGTGGCCGTCGCCCACTTCGAAGGGCACGCCTGCAAAGGCCGCCACATCGGCGTCGCCGCTGGCATCGACGAAAGCGTTGGCGCGGATCGCCTGCCGGCCCGACTTGGTCTCGACCACCAGCGCCGCGATGCGGTCGCCCTCGCGCACCACCGCGGCGGCCCAGGCGTGGAACAGCAGGTTCACGCCAGCATCGAGCAACAGCTGGTCGGCCGCGATCTTGTAGGCCGAGGTGTCGTAGGAGCGCACGCGGATGCGGCCCTGCATGCCGTCCTGCGGGGTGTTGAGGCCGCCCAGCGCATCGATGCGCGCGAGCAGGTCGTCGGCCACGCCGCGCACCAGCAGCGTCATCTCGCCGTTGCGCTTGCCGTAGAGGCCCGCGAAGTTGGTCACGCCGCCCGCGGTGCCCATGCCGCCGAGGAAGCCGTAGCGCTCCACCAGCAGCGTGTTCGCGCCACGGCGCGCTGCGCTCACGGCGGCGGCAATGCCGGCGGGGCCGCCACCGACCACCACCACGTCGTATTCGCCGAACACCGGCAGCTCGCGCGCCGGTTCGCTCAGGGTCTTGTGTGGGACGGCGGCCATCACTGGATCTTGATGCCGCGGGCCGAGATGATGCGCGTCATGATCGCCGCCTCTTCCTTCACGCGCAGGCGCATGCCGTCGGGCGAGGTGCCCACCGCCTGCCAGCCCTGGTCGAAGAGCTTCTGGCGCACTTCGGGCTGCTTCATGATGACCTCGATCTCGCGGCTGATGCGCGCCTGCGCGGTCTTCGAGAGGTTGGCCGGGCCGAGCAGCGCCACCCACACCTCGAGGTTGAAGTCGCGCACGCCGGCGTCGGCCAGCGGCGGCAGCTCGGGCACCAGCGCGCTGCGGCCGCCCGTGAGGCCGATCGCCTTGAGCTTGCCGGCGCGCACCTGCGGCATGGCCACGCCCGGCGGGATGAGGCCCATCTGCACCTGGTCGCCGAGCATCGCGGTCACGACCTGCGGGTTGCCCTGGTAGGGCACGTGCTCGGGGTTGAAGCCGGCCACGCGGCTCTTGAGCAGTTCCATGCCCAGGTGCCCGACCGAGCCCACGCCCACCGAGCCGTAGTTCCACTTGTCGCCACCCTTGCGCGCCGCGTCGAAGAAGGCGGTGCCCGAGGGCAGGTTGTTCTGCGCCACCAGCACCAGCGGGGCCGTGGCAATCAGCGAGAGGTAGGTGAAGTCTTTCGCCGGGTCGTAGGGCAGCCGCGGATACAGCATCTTCGACGAGGTGAGATTGCCGTTGATCACGATGCCCAGCGTGTGGTCGTCGGTGGCCTTGGCCACCATGTCGGCGGCAATGTTGCCCGAGGCGCCGGGCTTGTTGTCCACCACCACGGGCTGGCCGAGCGCCTTGGCGAGCGGCTCGGCGATGGTGCGGGCGGCGATGTCGGGCGTGGAGCCGCCCGGAAAACCCACGAGCAGGCGGATGGGCTTGGTCGGCCAGGCATTGCTCTGTGCGCTGGCCGCGAGCGGCAGCGCGGCGGCGGCGGCCAGGCCGCAGGCGATCAGGAGGGCTCTCTTGGTGGCGTGCATGGAAAGTGAAAAGGAAATGTGAAAAAACGTAATGGTAATGAGGGCCGCTAGTCGAGGCTGATGTTGCCGCGGCGCACCAGCTCGCCATAGACCTTGGACTTGGCCTCGGCGTTGCGCTCGATCTCCTCGGGCGACCAGGCCAGCGGCTCGAAGGCGAAGGTGTCGAAGCGCGCGCGGATCTCGGGGTCGGCAATGACCTTGGCCACGTCGGCGTTGATCCTGGCCTTGACCGCCGCCGGCACGCCCTTGGGCGCGAGCAGCGAGACAAAGGAGTTGACCTCCAGCGAGGCCGGCCCGCCGGCCTCGGCCATGGTCGGCACGTCGGGCATCTGCGGAATACGCTTGGGCGCGGCAATGGCCAGGTAGCGCAGCTTGCCGGCCTTGTAGATGCCCTGGCTCGACGGAATGCTGGCAAAGCTCCACGGCACTTCGCCCGTGCCCACGTTGGAGAACAGCTGCGACACCTCGCGGAACGGCGCATGCCGCATGCGGATGCCGGTGAGCGCCTCCAGCTGCTGCGCGCCCAGGTGGCCCGGGCTGCCCACGCCCCAGGAGCCGTAGACGATGGCGTCGGGGTTGGCCTTGGCGGCCGCGATCAGGTCGCCCATGTTCTTCCACTTCGACTCGCTCGACACCGCCACGAAGAAGGGCGTGCGGAACAGCGAGGCCACGGGATCGAAGTGCTGCAGCGTCACGAAGTTGCGCGACTTGTACAGGTGCGGCAGCGCCGCGATGTGCTCGCTGTCGAGCTGCAGCAGCGTGTAGCCGTCGGGCGCCGCGCGCCGCGCCTGGTCGATCGCGATGAAGCCGCCGCCGCCCGGCCGGTTGTCGATCAGCACGCGCTGGTTCCAGAGGCGCGAGAGCTTGTCGGAGACCAGCCGCAGCACCGCATCGGGCCCGCTGCCGGCCGCGAAGGGCGTGACCAGCGTGACCGGCTTGTTCGGATAGTCGCCGGCCTGCGCCAGCGCGCCGGTGGCGCAGGCCAGCGACGCCAGGGCCAGGATGCCCGCCCGCAATGCGCGTGGTGAAAAAGTCATGTTGTCTCCTGGGCCTGCGGCCTCGAATAGTGATGATGAAAGAAACCCGTCCGCTCAGTGCGGCGAAAGCACGGCCGCCGCCTCGGCGCCGGGCACCGCGGCGGAGCGCAGCAGCGGCTGCGGCGCGTCGTCCAGGCAATGCTCGGGCCGCCAGGCATAGAGCCACTCGACCGCATCGTAGAAGCGTTCGGGCGTGCGGCCCACCCAGAGGCTGTTGCGCACCAGCCGCTCCACGCCCTTGGCGTGATAGAGCCGGCCCATCTCGCGCACCGACAGCACCACGCGGGCGGTGCGTGGAATGCGCGCGGCCTCGTAGAGCTTGAAGGCGGCCGGCATGTCGAAATCGCAGGCCTGCACCGCGGCGCCCAGCGTGACGGCGTCCTCCAGCGCCATGCAGGCGCCCTGCGCGAGGTACTGCATCATCGGATGCGCGGCATCGCCCAGCAGCGTGGCCGGGCCGTCGCTCCAGCGCGCCACCGGATCGCGGTCGGCCGTGCTCCAGCGCCGCCACGAGCTGGGCCGGTCGAGCAGCTGGCGAGGGCGCGCATGCACGCCCTCGAAGTAGGACAGCACTTCTTCCTTGCTGCCCTCGGAAACGCCCCACTCCTCCTGCTCGCGGCTGTGGAAGGTGACGACCAGGTTGTATTGCTCGCCATGGCGCAGCGGATAGTGCACCAGGTGGCAGTTGGGGCCGGCCCAGACCACGGGCGCATTCCAGCGCAGGTCGGCCGGCATGTCGGCCACCGGCACCACCGCGCGGTACACCACGTGGCCCGAAACGCGCGCCTCGTCGCCGACCAGCCTGGCGCGCACCACGGACTTGACGCCGTCGCAGCCCACGATCGCATCGGCCTTGAAGCGCCGGCCGTCGCGCGTGGTGGCGACCACGCCCTGCGACTTGCCCGTGCCGATGTCGATGGACTCGACCTGCGCCGACGTGTGGAAGCGGATCAGCGGATGCTGCTTCACGGCCTCGTGGATGGCGCCGTGCAGGTCGGCGCGGTGGCTCACCGCATAGGGGTTCCTGAAGCGCGCGCGGAAGGCTTCGCCCACGGGCACCGAGGCCACCTCGCCGCAGTCGACCGCGTCCATCATCACGAGCCGGTCGGTGAAGACCGAGTTGCGGCGCACCGCCTCGCCCACGCCGAGCGCATCGAGCGCCGCGAAGGCGTTGGGGCCGAGCTGCAGGCCGGCACCGATCTCGCCGATGGTGGCGCTCTGCTCGAGCAGGTCGATGGAAACGCCGAGCCGCGCAAGCGCCAGCGCGGCCGCCATGCCGCCGATGCCGCCGCCGACAAGCAGCACGGTGGGGGGATTCTTCGGGAGAGATGTGCTCATCGCGGGGCCTCTGCGCTGCGCCTGCTCAGTCGATGCGCACGGTGAGCGAAGGCAGCTTGTCGATGCTCACCTTGAGCGTCTGCCCAGGCTTTACCGCGCCCACGCCTTCGGGCGTGCCCGTGAAGATCAGGTCGCCGGGCTGCAGCGCGAAGAGCGTCGAGAGATTGGCGATCACTTCGTTGACCGACCAGATCAGGTGCGTGATGTCGCTGTTCTGGCGCACCTGGCCGTCGACCTCGAGCCTGATGGCGCCGGCGTTGATCTCGCCCACCTCGGCCAGCGTGCGCAGCGGCGCGATGGGCGCCGAGAAGTCGAAGGCCTTGCCGATTTCCCACGGCCGGCCGGCTTCGCGCATCTTCATCTGCAGGTCGCGCCGCGTCATGTCCAGGCCCACGGCGTAGCTGTGGATGTGGCTGGCCGCCTGCTCCACCGCAATGTCCTTGCCGCCCTTGCCGATGGCCACGACCAGCTCGGCTTCGTAGTGGTAGTTGCTCGTGAGCGGCGGATACGGAATGGCGCCGGTCTCGCCTTCGGCCACTGGCACCACCGAGGCGTCGTCGTTGGGCTTGCAGAAGAAGAACGGCGGTTCGCGGTCGGGGTCGAAGCCCATCTCGCGCGCATGCGCCGCGTAGTTGCGGCCCACGCAGTAGACCCGGCGCACCGGGAACAGCTCGCTCGAACCCACGATGGGCAGGCCGACGATGGAAGGAGGCGTGAAGGCGAAGGACATGTGGGCTCCTGCCGCGCGCGGCGGCACAGGGTCAAGACAACAAGAGAAGAAAGAAAGAAAGAAAAAATGCGGACGGTTTTCAGGCGTCTTCTTCGAGAAAGGCTTCGCGCAGGACGCCCATGGCCTGCTGCACGGGACGGTCCGAAAAGCTGAAGAGCACCACGTCCTCGCCGGGCGCCGAAAGGCGCAGCGGCGCCCACGAAGGCACCACGAAGGTGTCGCGCGGGCCGAACTCGAAGCGCCGGCCCGCGATCTCGGCGATGCCGCGGCCTTCGACCACGCTGTAGACGGTGCCGTCGGTGGCGCGGTGCGCCTTGCCCGCGAAGCCCCGGGGCAGCAGCTGCAGCTGGGTGCCGATGGTGGGCATCGGCGCGCCGCCCGTCAGCGGGTTGATGTAGCGCAGCTTGTGGCCCAGCCAGGCGTCGGGCGCTTCCTGCTTCTGCAGCAGGGCCAGCGCCTCGCGGCTGCGGGCATAGGGGTAGTTGAAGATCGGCGAGGTGGGCGATGCGTGGTCGTGGCGCACCGGCACCATGTTGTGGCCGAAACGCGCGAGGCTGTTGCCCTCGGGGCGCGCCACGTGCTGCACCTTGGCGTCGTCGTTCTCGGCAAAGCCGGCGTCGAAGAAGCGCAGCATCGGAATGTCGAGCCCGTCGAGCCAGACCACCGGCTCCACGGTGCCGCCGACGCCCTCGTTGCCGTGGTCGTGCCAGGCCCAGGACGGCGTGATGATGAAGTCGCCCGGGTACATGGTGGTGCGCTCGCCGCCCACCGTGGTGTAGGCGCCCTTGCCGTCGACGATGAAGCGCAGCGCCGACTGCACGTGGCGGTGCGAGGGCGCGACCTCGCCCGGCATGATGAGCTGCAGGCCCGCGTAGATCGACTGCGTGATCGACGAGTTGCCGGGCAGCGCCGGGTTCTCGAGCACGAGCACGCGGCGCACCGCTTCCTCGGCGGTGATGAGCGCGGCCGATTCCATCAGCAGCGGGCGGATCTCGTCGTAGCGCCAGAGCGCCGGCACGCAGGGCGTGGCGGGCTCGCGCGGCACCAGCGCATGCAGCGACTCCCACAGCGGCGTGAGGTGCAGCGGGCGGATGCGCTCGTAGTAGTTGCGGCGCTCCGCGGCATTGGCGGGCGCCGGGGCGGCGGATTTCTGGGCGGTGGGGTTCATGGGCAGCAGCAGTTCCGGCCGTCGTGCGGCGGTTGTCTCCGGGGGAACGCTGATCTTCCGCCGGTACTACTATTGGCGCAATGGGGCCGTGGCGATAGGCCCGATCTTGTTTCTTGATAGTGGTCGCTGCAAAGGAGATGTTCCATGGCCCAGCTCGATCTCGAATGGCTGCTGGTGTTCGACGAGGTCTACAAGACGGCCAACGTGTCGAGCGCGGCCGAGCGGCTCGGCCTTTCGCAGTCGGCGGCCAGCACCGCGCTGGCGCGGCTGCGCACGCATTTCGGCGACAAGCTGTTCGTGCGCACCTCGCGCGGCATGGAGCCCACGCCCTATGCGCGGCAGATCCAGCCGCTGGTGCTCGACATCCTCGACCGGCTGAACCGGGCCAAGGGCGGACGCGCGAGCTTCGAGCCTGCCAGCGCGGCGCGCAGCTTCCGCATCTGCATGACCGACATCAGCGAGGTGGTGCTGCTGCCCGGCCTGCTCGACCACCTGCGGCGCACCGCACCGGGGGTGCGCATCGAGACCGAGATCATCTCCACCGAGAGCGGACGCCGGCTCGAGGACGGCGCGGTGGACCTGGCGGTGGGCTTCATGCCGCAGCTGGACGCGGGCTTCTACCAGCAGACGCTGTTCATGCAGAACTTCGTCTGCCTGGCCGCACGCAACCATCCGCGCATCGGCGAGCGGCTCACGCGCAAGCGCTTCGAGAGCGAGGCGCATGCGGTGGTGGCCTCGTCGGGCACCGGCCACGCCATCGTCGACAAGACCATCGCGCGGCTGGGGCTCCGGCGCAACGTGGTGGCCAGCCTGTCGAGCTTCCTGAGCGTGGCGCGCATCGTGGCGCACACCGAGCTGATCGTGATCGTGCCCAGCATCCTCGGCAAGGTGCTGGCCACGCAGGAGCCGGTGAAGCTGCTGGAGCCGCCCTTCGAGCTGCCGGCCTATGCCGTCAAGCAGCACTGGCACGAGCGCTTCCATGCGGACGCCGGCAATGCCTGGCTGCGGCGCACGCTGGCGGAGCTGTTCGGCGGCGGCGGCTGAGCGTGCGTGCCCCGCCGACCGGCGGCGCGCGGCGCGGTGGGCGCTCGCTCGCATAATCGGAACCCCATCCACGGCCCACACAAAAAGGCGGCGCATGTCCTCCATCACCCTTCGATTCCTGGCCGAGCCCAGCACCGTCAACTTCGGCGGAAAGGTCCACGGCGGCACCGTCATGAAATGGATCGACGAGGCCGGCTACGCCTGCGCGACCAGCTGGGCCAAGCGCTACTGCGTGACGGCGTTCATCGGCAGCATCCGCTTCCACCACCCGATCATGATCGGCGACCTGGTCGAGGTCGAGGCCCGGCTGGCCTACACCGGCACCACCAGCATGAACATCTCGGTCGAGGTGCGCAGCGGCGACATGAAGGGCGGCACCATGGACAAGACCACCGAATGCCTGATCGTCTTCGTCTCGGTCGACTCGCACGGCCGGCCGCTGCCGGTGCAGCCCTTCGTGCCGGGCACGCCGGGCGAAATGGCGCTGGCCGAACGGGCGAAAACCCATTTGGACGCCAGCCGCGCCGCGGGAGCCACGGTCTAGCCCGTGGCCATAGATACAAAGCTCTAAAAACGAGCGGGCCGAGCGGCTAGAGTCGCTCGTTGGTTTCACAGGAACATTTCGCACCATGGCTACCCAGGACGACGACGGCAACAAGGGCTCCGACCGCATCAAGGACTCGGCCCAGCAGATCTGGCTGGCCGGGCTTGGCGCCTTCGCCAAGATGCAGCAGGAAGGCAGCAAGGCCTTCGAGGCGCTGGTGAAGGACGGCGCCGGCCTGCAGAAGAAGACCCAGCAGGCTGCCGAGGAAACCCTTGCGCAGGCGCAGACGCGCATGGCCGGCTTTGCGAACGAGTTCGGCACCAAGGCCGCGGGCCAATGGGGCAAGCTCGAGAACATCTTCGAAGAGCGCGTGGCGCGTGCGCTCGAAAAGCTGGGCGTGCCCTCGGCCGCCGAGCACGCCGCGCTGCAGGCCCGCGTGGCCGCGCTCGAGGCCGAGCTGCAGCGCCGCCCGGGCAAGGGCGCCGCCCCGGCGCGCAGCGCGAGCCGCAAGACCGCAGGCCGTAGCGCAGCACCTGCCACCGCCGCCAAGAAGGCCGTGCGGCGCGGCAGCAGCAGCAAGCCCGGCTGAACGCCTCCTGGAGCCCCGTTTTTGCGGCGGTGCACAACACGCGCCGCCGCAAAACATTGCGCTGGCGCATTCATGGTGCAGTGCACATAGGCTAGAGTGTCCCCAAGAGATAAAAAACGGGGACTGACATGGCCAAGAAGGCGCCACGCCGCACAGCGCAACGCATCCTCGAAGCCGCACTCGAGCTGTTCAACCGCTTCGGCGAGCCGAACGTCTCCACCACGCTGGTGGCGGGCGAGCTCAACATCAGCCCCGGCAACCTCTACTACCACTACCCCGCCAAGGAAGAGCTGATCAACAAGCTCTACGAAGGCTACGAGGCCGAGCTCAACGAGCTGCTGCATGCCAGCGAAGGCGTGCACGATGTGGAAGACGCCTGGTTCTTCATGCACAGCCTGTTCGAACTGATCTGGCGCTACCGCTTCCTCTACCGCGACCTGAACGACCTGCTGAGCAAGAACCGGCACCTGGAAACGCAGTTCCAGCTGGTGCTCAAGAACAAGACCCGCGCGATCCGCATGCTGATCGCCGGGCTGAGCCGGGCCGGGCACCTGGACATCGACGTGCACGAGGTCGACACCCTCGCCCAGAGCATGGTGGTGGTGCTGACCTACTGGCTCAGCTACGAGTACGTGCGCAATCCGCGCGAGGCGCTCGAACCCGCGCATGCCCAGGGCGCGCTGATGCGCGGCGGCCAGCACACGCTGCACCTGCTCGCGCCGTATCTCGGAGGCGAGCAGCGGCGGCATTTGCTGACACTGAGCAACGCCTACAGCGGCGATGATTCCGCAAGCGCGCGGCCTGCGCAGGCCAGCGCCGATTTGGCAGCCGAGGCCCGCTAACGCCATGTCCCATCCAGATTTCAAGCCGCTCTCGCTGATGTCCGCCAGCCCGGTTGCCGCGGCGGCTGCTGCGCAATCCTGGACACCGCTGCCCTACGCCGACCTGCCGCGCTACGACGCGCACAGCCTGCTGCCGCACTGGCCGCGGCTGCACGCGGGCCACGCGCTGCCGCCGCCGCCAAGCGGGCATCCGCTGGCCGATGGCTGGGCGCTCTATCACAACGGCGAGTTCGAGCGCGCCGCCGCCCTCGGCCTGGCACATGGGCCGGAGGGCCTGGTGCTGGCCAACCAGGCCACCGCCGTCTATGCCAACTACCTGGAGCCGCGCGAATCGGTGCGGCTTTCGATGTTCCGCCAGGTCATCGAACGCGCCGCCGCGCAAGTCGGCGCCGAGCCCGACAACTGCCACGCGCTCTACTGGCAGGCCTATGCGCTCGGGCGCTACAGCCAGGGCATCAGCGTGGCGCGCGCGCTGGCGCAGGGCCTCGGCAGCAAGCTCAAGGGGGCGCTGGAGCGCGTGATCGAGCTGCAGCCGCAGCATGCCGATGCGCACATCGCGCTGGCCGCCTTCCACGCCGAGGTGATCGACAAGGTGGGCGCGCTGGTCGGCCGCATGACCTACGGCGTGCGCGCCGAAATGTCGGTCGAGCTGTTCGAGCGCGGCCTCGAGCTGCACCCCCATTCGCCCAGCGCGCTCATGGAATACGGCCGCGCATTGCTCATGCTGCACGGCGACGCGCGCCTGGGCGAGGCCACGCAGCTCTACGAGAAGGCCGCCGCGCTGAAGCCGGCGGATGCCAAGGAACGGCTCGACGTGGAACTGGCGCGGGCCGGGCTGTCGGACTGAGCCGCGCCTTGGTACCCGCGGGTACCGCGCACTTTAAGATGCGGGTTTCCCGCTTTTCAATCCGACCGCCATGTCCGACCTCAACGCCCTCTTCGAAGCCGCCCAGGCCACCTCCAAGCTGCTGCCGGAGCGCCCCGACAACCCCACGCTGCTCAAGATCTACGGCCTCTTCAAGCAGGCCACCGAGGGCGACAACACGGCCAAGAAGCCGAGCTTCAGCGACATCGTCGCGCGTGCCAAGTGGGATGCCTGGACCGCGCAAAAGGGCCTGGGCGCCGACGAGGCGAAGCAGAAGTACATCGACCTGATCGAATCGCTGCGCGCCTGAGCCGCAGCGCTCAGCCGACGATCCCGCGCGCATGCAGCGCGGCGATCTGCTCGGCGCTCAGGCCAATCTCCTTCAGGACCGCATCGGTGTCCGCGCCCAGCGCGGGCGCGCTGCGCCGGTGGCTGGCCGGCGTGAGCGAGAGCTTGGGCACGAAGCCGGGCACCGCGAGCGTGCTGCCGTCCGGCATGTGCACCTGCTGCAGCATGCCGCGCGCGGCGTAGTGCGGGTCGGCCGCGATGTCGGCAATGGTGTAGATGCGGCCGGCCGGCACCTGCGCCGCATCGAGCGCGGCCAGCACCTCGTCCACCGTGCGCGCTGCCGTCCACTCGCCGATGGCGGCGTCGAGCATTTCCACCTGCGCCACCCGGCCCGTGTTGCCAGCCAATGACGGATCGGCCGCGAGGTCGGGCCGGCCGATGCACGCCATCAGCCGGCGGAAGATGCTGTCGCCGTTGCCCGCGACGATGGCGTAGCCGCCGTCGGCGCAGCGGTAGGCGTTGGTCGGCGCGATGCCGGGCAGCGCGCTGCCGGCCGCCTCGCGCACCGCGCCGAACGCGCTGTACTCGGGCAGCAAGCTTTCCATGCAGTTGAAGACCGCCTCGTAGAGCGCCACGTCGACCACCTGGCCCCGGCCCTTCGGATACTCGGCGCTGACGGTGGCATGGCGGTGCTGCATCGCCATCAGCACGCCGATCACGCCGTGCAGCGAGGCCAGCGTGTCGCCGATCGAAACGCCCACGCGCACCGGCACGCGGCCCGGCTCGCCCGTGAGGTGGCGCAGCCCGCCCATGGCCTCGGCCACCACGCCGAAGCCCGGCCGGTCGCGATAGGGGCCGGTCTGGCCGTAGCCGCTGATGCGCAGCATCACGAGCGCGGGGTTGGCGGCCAGCAGCTCGCCGGGTCCGAGGCCCCAGCCTTCCATCGCGCCGGGGCGGAAGTTCTCGACCAGCACGTCGGCCTCGGCGGCCAGCTGGCGCACCACGGCCTGCGCCTCGGCCTGGCGCAGGTCGAGCGCGAGCGAACGCTTGTTGCGCGACTGCACCTGCCACCACACCGAGGTGCCGTCCTTCAAGAGCCGCCAGGTGCGCAGCGGATCGCCCGCGCCCGGCGGCTCGATCTTGATGACCTCGGCGCCGAAGTCGGCCAGCGTGCGCGCCGCGAAAGGCCCGGCGATCAGCTGCCCGAGCTCGACGACCTTGAGGCCGGCCAGCGGGCCCGCGGCCGGGGGAGGAGAAGAGGTGTTCGTCATGGCGCCAGAGTGTGCCGTGCCGCCGCCCGGCCTTTGCGGGGCGGGAAAACACCTATGAATTCTTGATGCGGCGCGCGGCGGTCTTGCGGCGGTGCAGCAATCGCCGCGCGGCACGGCCTCTCTCCCGAGGAGAAAGGGCTTTGCTGCGATGCAATGCCTTGGCCGGCAGGCTTGCACAAAGGTCAAAAAAGTATCAATTTCGGGCGTCATCTCTGGTTGTTGGCGCCCGGGGCGATTCGTACAGTGCGCTCCGAGACAAGCAAAAGGAACCAACCGTCCATGCAACCCGATCTGGAAATCGTCGAAGTCCGCGGTGACGAATCGTTCACCGCCTGGGCGCACGGCTATCCGTATCGCACGGTGCGCTGGCATTTCCACCCCGAGTACGAGATCCAGCTGATCGTCGAGACCCGGGGCGTGTATTTCGTGGGCGACCACGTCGGCCACTTCGAGCCCGGCAACCTCGTGCTCATGGGCCCCGACCTGCCGCACAACTGGATCAGCGACGTGCCCGCGGGCCAGAGCGTGGAGCGGCGCGGCATCGTGATCCAGTTTCCGGCCGGGCTGGCGAAGAACATGGCGGCCACCTTTCCCGAGTTCGAGCGCATCGCGCCGCTCCTGGCCGAATCGGGTTCGGGCCTGCTCTTTCCGGCCGAGACCGCGGCCGCCGCCAAGCCGCTGATGGAATCGCTGCTGGAGGCGCGCGGGCTGCGCCGCGTGATCCTGCTGCTCTCGCTGCTCGAACTGCTGGCGGACAGCCAGGACCGCCAGCGGCTCGCGAGCCCCGCGTTCAAGCCCGACCCCAAGGCCTTCATGTCGCACGCGATCAACAACGTGCTCGCGCACATCGCAGCCAACCTGGGCGACGACCTGCGCGAGCCGATGCTGGCCGAACTGGTGGGCCAGAGCCCGAGCGCGTTCTCGCGCGCCTTCCGCAAGCACACGGGCCAGTCGTTCGTGCGCTACGTGAACCGGCTGCGCATCAGCCGCGCCTGCGAGCTGCTCACCAGCAGCGAGAAGCCGGTGCTCGACGTCTGCATGGACGTGGGCTTCAACAACGTGTCGAACTTCAACCGGCAGTTCCTGCTGCACAAGCGCATGCCGCCGACCAAGTTCCGCAATTTCCATCGCATGCAGGCCGCCGCATCGCGCGCCGCCAGCCCGCCCTAGCGCGCGTCCCGAGTTCCCCCCACGTCGTCTCTGGCGTGGCGCACGGGCGCCGCGCGGGGCGACCCTTTGCCAGCGTTTTTCAAACAGAGACAACCTCCAGGAGACAGCCACCATGAAGAACATCCTCAAAGCCACCGCCCTCGCCGCCGCCCTGGCCTTCGGTACCTCCGCCGCACAGGCGCAGGCACCGAAGCAGCCGCTGCGCATCGGCATGACCTTCCAGGAACTCAACAACCCCTACTTCGTGACGATGAAGCAGGCGCTCGAAGAGGCCGCGGCCAGCATCGGCGCGACCGTGGTCACCACCGATGCGCGGCACGACGTGGCCAAGCAGATCGGCGACGTGGAGGACATGATCCAGAAGAAGATCGACATCCTGCTGCTGAACCCGACCGACTCCACCGGCGTGCAGTCGGCCGTGCGCTCGGCCAAGAAGGCGGGGCTGATCGTGGTGGCGGTGGATGCCAACGCGCAGGGCCCGGTCGACTCCTTCGTGGGCTCGAAGAACACCGACGCGGGCCGCCTCGCCTGCGAATACCTTGCCAAGAGCATCGGCGAGAAAGGCGACGTGGCCATCCTCGACGGCATTCCGGTGGTGCCGATCCTGGAGCGCGTGAAGGGCTGCCGCGAAGCGCTGGCCAAGTACCCCGGCATCAAGGTGGTGAGCACGCAGAACGGCAAGCAGGAGCGCGCCACCGCGCTCACGGTCACCGAGAACATCCTGCAGGCCAACAAGGACCTGAAGGGCATCTTCAGCGTGAACGACGGCGGCTCGATGGGCGCGCTCGCGGCCATCGAGGCCAGCGGCAAGGACGTGAAGCTCGCGAGCGTGGACGGCGCGCCCGAAGCCATCAAGGCGATGCAGAAGCCGGGCTCGAAGTTCATCGCCACCACCGCGCAGTACCCGCGCGACCAGATCCGCCTGGCGATCGGCATCGCGCTGGCCAAGAAGTGGGGCGCCAACGTGCCGGCCGCGGTGCCGGTGGACGTGAAGCTGATCGACGCCGAGGGCGCGAAGACCTTCAGCTGGTAACCGGCGCCGGCCATGACCTCCTCCTCTGCACCAGAAGAGATGCTCCGGCTGGAAGGCGTGTCCAAGCGCTTTCCGGGCGTGAAGGCGCTCTCGGGCATCGACCTCTCGATCCGCAAGGGCGAGGTGCATGCGCTGCTCGGCGAGAACGGCGCGGGCAAGTCGACGCTGATGAAGATCCTCGGCGGCATCTACCAGGCCGACGAGGGGCGCATCTTCATCGAGGGCAGCGAGCGCAGCTTCGCGGGCTATGGCGACGCGATCGCGGCGGGCATCGGGATCATCTTCCAGGAGTTCAGCCTGGTGCCGTACCTGAACGCGGTGGAGAACATCTTCCTGGGCCGCTACCTGACAAACCGCTTCGGGCTGATGGACAGGGCCGCGATGAAGCGTTCGGCCCAGCAGCTCTTCGACGAGCTGGGCGTACAGATCGACCTTGGCGTGCCGATCTGCCGGCTCTCGGTGGCGCAGCAGCAGTTCGTGGAGATCGGCAAGGCGCTGTCGCTCGACGCGAAGCTGCTGGTGCTCGACGAGCCCACCGCCACGCTCACGCCCAACGAGGCCGGCCACCTGTTCAGGATCATGCGCGAGCTGCGCGCCCGGGGCGTGGCGATGATCTTCATCTCGCACCACCTGGACGAGATCTTCGAGGTGTGCGACCGCATCAGCGTGCTGCGCGACGGCGCCAACGCGGGGCATGCGGAGGTGGGCGCGACCGATGTGGATGCGCTGGTCGAGATGATGGTCGGCCGCAGGATCGAGCACAGCTTTCCGCCCAAGCCGCAGCCCGCGCCGCGCGGGCGCAAGGTGCTCGAGGTGCCCGAGATCCAGCTCGCCAAGGGCGGGCCCGTGAACAGCTTCGAGCTGCATGAAGGCGAGATCCTCGGCTTTGCGGGATTGGTGGGTTCGGGCCGCACCGAGCTTGCGCTGGGCATGATGGGCGCCGACCGCGCGCACCGCAAGACGGTGCTGCGCAACGGCCGGCCCGTGCGGTTGAATGACCCGACGCGGGCGCTTGCGAACGGCATTGGCCTCTTGCCCGAGAGCCGCAAGGTCGAGGGGCTGATCACCGACTTCACGGTCCGCTTCAACATCTCGATGAACAACCTCGGCCGCCACAGGCGCGCGGGGCTCGTGAACCAGCGCTCGGAAAGGCAATCGGCCACCGAACTCTCGAAGCGCGTGGGCGTGAAGGCGCCGGGCATCGAGACGCGTGTGGCCACGCTGTCGGGCGGCAACCAGCAGAAGGTGGTGATCGCGCGCTGGCTCGGCCACGCAAGCGAGGTGCTGATCTTCGACGAGCCCACGCGCGGCATCGACGTGGGCGCCAAGGCCGAGATCTACGGCCTGATGCGCGAGCTCACGCAGCAGGGCAAGGCCATCATCATGATCTCGAGCGAGCTGCCCGAGATCGTGGGCATGTGCGACCGTGTTGCTGTGTTCTCGGGCGGGTCCATCGTGGCCACGCTCGAGGGCGATGCGATCAATTCGGGGGACATCATGCGGCACGCTACTTCGTCCGGGAGCCTTCAATGACTGCCGCTTCGGGGCGCGCTCCCGCCGACGGGGTACCTTGCTCCGCGAATGTCCCCCGCGCTTCGCGCTCCTCCTTGATTTCGCTGCGCAAGGCACCCCATCAGCGGGAGCGTTGGACAGAGCAGTCGTTGATCAGCGATGCACAACGAACGTGCCCTCGTGCACAGAGCATCGGGTACTCCCCGCAGCGAAATCAAGGAGGAGGCCGCAGGCCGGGGGACATTCGCGGAGGGGAGTACCCGGTGATCTGTGCGCACGCCCTGAACAACAGCGCCAAGAACAACAGCGCCCCGTCTTCCAGCAATGCGCCATGGAGCACCTGAAATGAACGCAACCGCAACCCATCCCACGCCGCCCGCACCGGCAGGCGGCCTCTTCACCCAGCTGCGCCGCTCGACCGCCTTTCTTCCACTGGTAGGCCTGGTCGCCATCTCGGTCTTCATGATCGCCGCGACCGACAACTTCCTGTCCTGGGGCAACCTGCAGAACATCGCGCTGCAGTCGTCGATCAACGCCATCATCGCGGTCGGCATGACCGCCGCCATCCTCACCGGCGGCATCGATCTTTCGGTCGGCGCGGTGGTGGCGCTCTCCGGCACGCTGGCCTCGGGAATGATGGTGCAGTTCGGGCTGCCGCCGATGCTCGCCGTGCCGCTCGGCCTTGCCGTCGGCGTGGTGATCGGCCTCTTCAACGGCTACTGCGTGGCCTACCTGCGCATGCCGCCCATCATCGTGACGCTCGCCACCATGGGCATCGCGCGCGGCATTGCGCTCATCTACACCGGCGGCTACCCCATCGACGGACTGCCCGACTCGTTCGCCTTCCTCGGCGGCGGCGTGCTCGCGGGCATCAAGGTGCCGATCCTCATCATGCTCGCCACCTACCTCGTCGCGTACGTGCTGCTCAACATGGCGCCCTTCGGTCGCTACGTGTATGCCATCGGCGGCAACGAGGAAGCGACGCGGCTCTCGGGCGTGCGCGTGTCGCGCTACAAGCTGCTCGTGTATGCGCTGAGCGGCCTCACGGCGGCCATTGCGGGCATCGTGCAGGCGGCGCGTGTCACGAGCGGGCAGCCCGGTGTCGGCGTGGGCTTCGAACTCGACGCGATCGCGGCGGTGGTGATGGGCGGCACGTCTATTGCCGGCGGCCGCGGCGCGATCGTCGGCACGCTGGTCGGTGCGTTGCTGCTGGGCGTGCTGAACAACGGGCTCAACATGATCGGCGTGTCGCCGTACCTGCAATTGATCATCAAGGGCGGCATTGTCTTGCTCGCCATCTTCATCAGCCGCGAAGCCAAACGCTGACCTCCTCTCTTGCTCCTTCCCCTCCCGGGGGAAGGCTGGGATGGGGGCAGACAGGGCGTGCCCATTGAAAGCGCCGCTTGCCCCCACCCCGGCCCTCCCCCGGGAGGGGAGGGAGAAATTTCCAACACCCCCTGACCACAAGGAACCCATGTCTTATCAAAAGCTCCAGCCCGGCGCATCGGGCGCCATCGGCCAACTCGCCGCCATGCAGGCCGTCGTCTGCCACGGCCCCAAGGACTACCGGCTCGAAACCGTCGCGATGCCCAGCATCGGGCCGAACGAACTGCTGATCTCCATCGCGGCCTGCGGCATCTGCGCCTCCGACTGCAAGTGCCACTCGGGCGCGAAGATGTTCTGGGGCGGCGATGGGCAGCCCTCGTGGGTCAAGGCGCCGGTGATCCCGGGCCATGAATTCTTCGGCTATGTCGAAGCGCTCGGCGAAGGCGCGGCCGAGCACTTCGGCGTGGAAAAAGGCGACCGCGTGATCGCCGAGCAGATCGTGCCCTGCGGCAAGTGCCGCTTCTGCACCTCGGGCAAGTACTGGATGTGCGAGGTGCACAACATCTTCGGGTTCCAGCGCATCGTGGCCGACGGCGGCATGGCCGACTACATGCGGCTGCCGCCGACCTCGCGCGTGCACAGGATCCCCGACGGCATCTCGCTGGAAGACGCCGCCATCATCGAGCCGCTCTCGTGCGCGATCCACACGGTGAACCGCGGCGACATCCAGCTGGACGACGTGGTGGTGATCGCGGGCGCCGGCCCGCTCGGATTGATGATGGTGCAGGCCGCGCACCTGAAGACGCCGAAGAAGCTGATCGTGATCGACCTCGTGCCCGAGCGGCTCGCACTGGCCAAAAGGTTTGGCGCCGACGTGACCATCAATCCCACGGCCGAGAACGCCGACGCCATCGTCAAGGGCCTGACCGAAGGCTATGGCTGCGACGTGTACATCGAGACCACCGGCGCGCCCATCGGCGTGACGCAGGGGCTGGAGATGATCCGCAAGCTCGGCCGCTTCGTCGAGTTCAGCGTGTTCGGCTCGGAGACCAGCGCCGACTGGTCGATCATCGGCGACCGCAAGGAACTCGACGTGCGCGGCGCGCACCTGGGGCCCTACTGCTACCCGATTGCCATCGACCTGCTGGCGCGCGGCCTCGTCACCTCGAAGGGCATCGTGACGCACGACTTCCCGTTGACCGAGTGGGAGCGCGCCTTCACACTGGCCAACTCGCTCGACTCCATCAAGGTGCTGCTCAAGCCGCAGCCGCGGGCAACAACATCATCATGAAATACGTGATCGGCGTCGACATCGGCACGCAGAGCACCAAGTGCCTGCTGGCCGGCACCGACGGCAAGGTGCATGCGCAGGCGAGCGTGGCCTACCAGCCCGACACGCCGAAGCCGCTGTGGGCGCAGCAGGACTGCGATGTGTGGTTCGACGCGGTGTGCGAGAGCGTGCGCGCCTGCGTGGCGAAGAGCGGCATCGCGGCAACGGAGATCGCCGCGATGTGCGTGAGCAGCCTGTACGGCGGCGCGGGCATTCCGGTCGATGAGGCGATGCAGCCGCTGCACCCCTGCCTGATCTGGATGGACCGCCGCGCCACCGCCGAGGTCGATGCGGTGAACGCAAACGTCGACGTCGCGCGCCTGCAGGCGATCACCGGCAACGGCGTCGACAGCTACTACGGCTTCACCAAGATGCTGTGGCTCCGCGAGCACCTGCCCGAGGTGTGGGCGAAGACGCGCTGGTTCCTGCCGCCCAACAGCTACGTCAACTGGCGGCTGAGCGGCGAGCTCGCGGTGGACCACAGTTCGGCCGGCAACATCGGCGGCGTGTACGACGCGGCCCAGCGCGGCTGGTCCCACGAGGCGCTCGGCATGCTGGGCATTCCGGCGCGCATGATGCCGCCGCGCCTGGTCGAATCGAGCGAGGTGGTGGGCGGCCTGAGCGCCGAATGGGCCGCGAAGCTCGGCCTCGCCGAAGGCATGCCGCTGATGGGCGGCGGCGTCGACGCGGCCGTGGCCACCTTCTGTGCGGGCGTCACCGGCAGCGGCGACCACGTGGCGATGATCGGCACCAGCATGTGCTGGGGCTTCGTGAGCCCCACGGTGGATGCGCGCCACAAACTCATCACGATGCCGCACGTCTACCGCGGCGCGGACCGCAGCTATGTCTTCGGCGGCGCGATCACCGCGGGCGCGGCCGTCACCTGGTTCCGCGAGGCCTTCTGCCAGGCCGAGGTGGCCGAGGCCGCGCGCACCGGCGAGGATGCGCATGCGCTGATCGAGCGCAAGGCCATCGAGGTGCCGCCCGGCGCCGAGGGCCTGGTCTTCCTGCCCTACCTGATGGGCGAGCGCAGCCCGATCTGGGACGCGCAGGCCAAGGGCGCCTTCATCGGCCTCTCGCTCGCGCACAGCCGCGCCCACATGTACCGCGCGGTGCTCGAAGGCGTGAGCTTTGCGCTGCAGCACAACATCGAGGCCGGCCGGCAAAGCGGCCAGCCGCTGGACGACCGGCTGATCGTGGTCGGGGGCGCGGCGCATTCGGACCTGTGGATGCAGATCGTGGCGGATGTCACGGGCTACCCGGTGTTCACCATCGAGGAAGAGGTCGAGGCGGCCCTCGGTGCGGCGATGCTCGCGGCGCTCGGCGCGGGGCTGGTCGATGCGGCCACTGCCGAGCGCGGCTGGGTCACGCTGGTGGAACGCGCGCGGCCCGGGGCTGCGGCGCAAGCTGTTTATCGCGAGCGCTTCGATATCTACAAGTCGCTTTATCCGGCGTTGCGTGATGCGATGCATCGGCTGAAATGAATCCATCCATTCATTCAGGGCGCGCTCCCGCCGACGGGGTACCTTGCTCCGCGAATGTCCCCCGCCCTTCGGGCTCCTCCTTAATTTCGCTGCGCAAGGCACCCCATCGACGGGAGCGTGATCAGAGCACCGGTTGATCAGCGGTACACCAGCAGCGCGCCCCGGTGCACAGAGCATCGGGTGCTCCCCGCAGCGAAATCAAGGAGGAGCCCGAAGGGCGGGGGACATTCGCGGAGGGGAGTACCCGGTGATCTGTGCACGCGCCCTGAACACAAGCACTGAACACAAGCCCCATCCATGACAGCAACACCATGACAACAACTTTCGATTTTTCAGGCCAGCGCGCCCTGGTCACCGGCGCAAGCAGCGGCATCGGCCGTGCGGTCGCCGTGCGGCTCGCGCAATCAGGCGCAGCCGTGACCGCCGTGGGCCGCAACGCCGCCGCGCTCGACACACTGCACGCAGAAGCCGGCTGCACCCCATTGACCGTCGACGTGGCCAACCCAGCCGAACTGGAACGGGCACTCGCAGCACTGCCAGCCTTCGACCTCGTGGTGAACTGCGCCGGCATCGCACTGCTCGAACCGGCGCTCGACGTCCAGGCCGAGAGCTTCGACGCCGTGATGGCCGTCAACGCGCGCGCAGCAGCCCTGGTCGCCTCGCGCTGCGCCAAGGCGATGATCGCGGCCGGCGTGCGCGGCAGCATCGTCAACGTGTCGAGCCAGGCGGCACTGGTCGCGCTCGATGCGCATCTTTGCTATTGCGCATCCAAGGCCGCCATGGACGCCATCACACGCTCGCTGTGCCTCGAACTCGGACCGCACGGCATTCGCGTCAACAGCGTGAACCCCACCGTCACGCTCACGCCCATGGCCGAGCAGGCCTGGGCCGATCCGGCCAAGAGCGCGGCGGCGCTCCGGAACATTCCGCTGGGACGGTTCGCGCAGGTCGACGAAGTGGTGGCGCCGATCCTGTTCCTGCTCTCCGATGGCGCCTCGATGGTCAGCGGCGCGGCGCTGCCGGTGGATGGCGGCTACACCATCGTCTGATTTGATGGCCGCTCAGGCGAAGCGGGCGCCGCCGGGCGCCTGCAACAGGGCATCGAGCTTGCGCGAGATCTTCTGCTCGATCTGGTCGCTGAAGCTGCTGAACAGGAAACCCAGCGTCGCCTCCAGCGTCAGCGTGTCGGCCGTGACCTCCACCGTGCCGTCGATGCCTGCACGGCTGAACTGCGCGACGTCGCAGGCCTCGCCCTCGGTGTAGGTGCATTCCAGGCCGTAGTCCTGCCCGACCTGCTCGATCCACTGGCGTGCGACTTCGCGGGCGCCGGCAATGCCGAGTGCATGGTTTCTTTCGATATGGATGTCAGGCACCGTGGCCTCCGTTGCTTCTGCTGCTGTTGTCGTTGTCGTTGTTGCCGCCATGGCCGGAATGCGTCTGCAGCATTCCCGTGGCCGTCTGCAATGCGTTGCGCCGCTCTTCCATGGTCGGCAGCGCGGCGATGCGGCGCACCGCCTTGTAGAAGCGCGGCCAGTTGCGATTCTCGCGCGCAAACAAAGCCTCGAAGCCCGGCACCAGGTCGTCGTAGGCACCCTGGGCGCCGAAAGCCGCATTGTTGGCGCGCGCCACCCACAGGTCGTAGGCGCCCTGCCGCGGCCCCTGCCATTGCGCGCGCAGCATCGCGTAGTGCTCGCGAAAGGCGTCCATCGCGGCCTTCTTCATGGCGTCGACCGCGGGCCAGTCGCCGGCCTTGGCCTGGGCGGATTCGTACACCTGGTTGAGCGCGCGGCGCGTCTCGAGGGCCAGCGCGCGAAACTGCTGGCGCTGCCCGTCGAAGCGTGCGTACTCGCCGCGCGCCGCCTCGCTGGCCTCGCGCTGCAGCCACATCGCGCCGCCGATGCGCTCCACCGCGGTGGCATACGACTCGTTGAAGACGATGTCGCCGGGCACATAGAGCACCTGGTGCGCGAGCTCGTGGAACACGATGCGCGCCAGCTCGCCTTCGGGGTAGCCGATGAAGGTGGAAAGCAGCGGATCGCCGCCGGCCCAGTTCATCCAGCCCAGCGTGGAATACGCCGGCACCGGGTACACGGCCGTTTCCAGGCCCTTGGCGCGCAGCGCCTCGGCCTCGGCCTTGGCGGCGGCCTCGTCGTAGTAGCCGCGGTAGCCCACGCAGCCGGCCACCGGAAAGCACCAGCTCTTGAGCGTGAGCGAATAGGGCGGCGCGGCCACCACGTTCCACACCGCCGCGGGGCGGTGCAGATCGGCGTACGAGGTGTAGCTGGCGTTGTCGGGCAGCGCCAGTTCGGTCACGGCGAAGCGGCGGATGCGCTGCGCGAGTTCGAGCTTGGCCTTCAGCGGCGCGGAAACCGCGGGGTCCGCAAGCCATTCGGGCACCGGCTTGGCCACCCGCAGGATGCCGAGGTGCCCGCTGGCCGACTGCCAGTAGTAGCCGAGGTCAGCGCAGCCACCGAGCAGCAGCAGTGCGCCGGCCAGGGCGAATGCGGGGGCAGCCCTCACCCCGGCTCTCTCCCAGAGGAAGAGGGAGCGATACGCTCCACTTCGACCAGGCAGTCGTAGAACGTGGGCCCGCGGCCGATGTCGGTCAGGCGCTGGCTGGTGAGCTGGTTGACGTTGGTGCCGTCCAGGCCGAGCTTGCGCCACCAGATGCCCATGCCGTGCACCACGCCCGGCCGCGCGCGGCGCGACACCTCGGCGCGGCAGCGGTGCTCGCCGCGCCTGTTGAAGACGCGGACGATGGCGCCGTCCTCGATGCCGCGGGCGGCGGCGTCGGCCTCGTGGATCTCGAGCAGCGGCTCGCCCTCGATGGCGCGCAGGCTGGTCACGTTGACGAAGGTCGAGTTGAGGAAATTGCGCGCCGGCGGCGAGATCATGGCCAGCGGAAACTCGCTGGAGCTGCCGGCCGCCTCGTAGTTGGGCACATGGTCGGGCAGGCCGTCCATGCCCTGCGCCTGCAGGCGCGCGCTGAAGAATTCGCAGCGGCCCGAAGGCGTCGGGAAGCGGCCTTCGGCAAAGGGCGCCTCGGGCAGCTTGAGGCTGGTGAAGCCTTGTTCCAGCAGCTGCGCGTAGTCGATGGCGCCCGGCGCAAAGGCGCTGCGGCACAGCGCCTCGTCGTCGTCCGAGAAGCAGGGCTCGTCGAAGCCCATGCGGCGCGCGAGCTCGCGGAACACCCAGGCATTGCTGCGCGCCTCGCCGCGCGGCGCCACCGCGGGCCGGTTCAGCAGCACGTCGGTGTGGCCGTAGCTGGTGTGGATGTCCCAGTGCTCGAGCTGGGTGGTGGCGGGCAGCAGGTAGTCGGCGTAGTCGGCGGTGTCGGTGCGGAACTGCTCGAGCACCACGGTGAAAAGGTCTTCGCGCGCAAAGCCCGCCACCACCTTGCCCGACTCGGGCGCCACCGCGACCGGGTTGCTGTTGTAGACCACGATGGCCTTCACCGGCCTTGCCTGGTCGAGCAGCGCGTTGCCGATGGTGCTCATGTTGATGGTGCGCGGCTGGCGGCCCGCGAGCAGGTCGGGGCGCTGCAGCGCGGCGCGGTCGACCGGAAAGTGGCCCGAGCTGCTCAGAAGGAGCCCGCCCGCGCGGTCGCGCCAAGCCCCCACCAGCGCGGGCAGGCAGGCGATGGCGCGCGCCGCGTTGCCGCCGCCGCGCACGCGCTGCATGCCGTAGTTCAGGCGGATCGCGGCCGGCCGGGTGGTGCCGTAGGCCTGCGCCAGCGCCGCGATCTGGGCCTCGGGCACGCCGCACACGGCAGCCGCGCGCGAGGGTGGCCATTGCAGTGCGCGCTCTTTCAGCGGCTCCCAGCCGAGCGTGTGGTTGGCAATGAAGTCGTGGTCGAGCCAGCCGTGCACGATGAGTTCGTGCATCAGCGCCAGGGCCAGCGCGGCGTCGGTGCCGGGCAGCAGGGCGATGTGCTCGTCGCACTTGTCGGCGGTTTCGGTCTTGCGCGGGTCGATGCACACCAGCCGCGCACCGGCGCGCCGGGCGGCCTGGGCGTGGCGCCAGAAATGCAGGTTGCTGGCAATGGAGTTGCTGCCCCAGATCAGGATCAGCTTCGCCTCGGCGAAGAACTCGATCCGCATGCCGGCCTTGGCGCCCAGGGTATGGACCATGGCTTCGCCGCCGGCCATGGAGCAGATCGTGCGGTCCAGCAGCGTGGCGCCCAGTTTGTGGAAAAAACGCCGATCCATCGACTCGCCCTGCACCAGGCCCATCGTGCCGGCGTAACTGTAAGGCACAATTGTGTCCGGATCTGTCTGTAATGCACGGAGATGCGCGGCGATGTCGTCAAGAGCGGCGTCCCAGCTGACGGGTTCGAACTGGCCGCTGCCCTTGGGACCGGTCCGCCGAAGCGGCTGGACGAGCCTTTCGGCATGGTCGTTGCGTTCGATGTAGCGCGAAACCTTGGTGCAGAGAACGCCAGCGGTGTGCGAGTGGGCCGGATTGCCCTGCAGCTTCACGGCCACGCCGTCCTTGACGGTGGTGACCAGGGCGCAGGTGTCCGGACAGTCGTGCGGACAGGCGCCCAGGACCGTGGAAGTGTTGGTGGGGAGAACAGCAGTTGTAGAGACCGGGGCATCGACCATCCGGCAAGTCTAAAGTTTTCCAGGCAGAGGCGCGGCAAGGCGCAAAGGAGGTTTCACATGATCAATCGCAGACATTTTTCCCTGGGCGCCGGCGCGGCCGCGCTCGGCGGCTTCCAGTTGGCGCGGGCGCAGGGCGACGTGCCGCTGGTGCTGGGCCAATCGGCACCGTTCACCGGCCCGGCCGCGCAGTTGGGCATCCAGTTCCACCAGGGCGCCAAGCTGTTCCTGGACCAGTACAACGCCCAGGCCGGCCGGCGCAACGTGGTCATCAAGAACCTGGACGACGGCTACGAGCCCGACCGCTGCGCCGCCAACACCCAAAAGCTGATCGAGGAAGACGTGTTCGCGCTCTTCGGCTACATCGGCACGCCCACCAGCATGGCGGCGCTGCCGCTCGCGGTGAAGGAGAAGGTGCCTTTCATCGCGCCCTTCACCGGCGCGATGTCGCTGCGCGAACCCTTCCACAGGAACGTGTTCCACCTGCGCGCCTCGTACAACGACGAGACCGCGCTGATCGTGAAGCAGCTCACGCACCTGGGCCTGAAGAAGATCGCGGTCTTCTACCAGAACGATGCCTACGGCAAGGCGGGCCTGGACGGCGTCACGCTCGCGCTGTCGCAGCAGGAGCTCAAGCCGGTGGCGCTGGCCACGGTGGAGCGCAATTCGGTCGACGTGGCCGCGGCGGTGAAGAGCATCACGGCGGCGCGGCCCGACGCGGTGGTCCAGGTGGGCGCCTACAAGGCCTGCGCGGCCTTCATCCGCCAGGCGCGCAAGGCGGGCTACGGCGGCACCTTCTTCAACGTGTCCTTCGTGGGCACCCAGGCGCTGGCCGACGAGCTCGGCAAGGAGGGCGCGGGCGTGATGGTGACGCAGGTGGTGCCCTCGCCCTACAACGCGGCCAATGCGATCACGCGCGAATTCAGCGAGGCGGTGAAGAAGGCCGGCGCCGGCGCGAGCGCCAATTTCTCGAGCCTGGAGGGCTACCTTGCCGCCAAGGTGCTGACCGAGGGCCTGCGCCGCGCGCCGGGCAAGGCCTCGCGCGACGGCCTCATCACTGGCCTCGAAAGCATCGACCGGCAGCAGTTCGGCGGTTTCGAGGTGTCGTTCTCGGCCAAGAACCACGTGGCATCGAAGTTCGTCGAGCTGTCGATGCTGACCGGGGACGGGCGGGTCCGGACCTAGCTGCAGAGGCCGTCCACGGCCTGGAACATCGCCTGCCTGGCCTGGCTCACGACCTGGCCGCGCCAGGCATCGGTGTCGGTATAGAAGGCCTCGAGCATGCGCGCGCGGATGCCGGCGGCCAGGTCGGCCGGCGCCTCGGGGTGCTTGTGCAGCCAGTGGTCGGCGCGCAGCACGGCCAGCACTTCGAGCATGGGCAGCGTGCCGTATTCGAGCGCGATGCCGGTGTATTCGGCCTGCGGGCACTCCTGGTGCGCGGTGTCCCACATCAGGCCGCGCAGCAGCGCCGCGCTCGATGAACCGTCGTAGATCGACGTGACGGGCGCCGCGGGCGTGCCCCACCAGGCATTGGCGCGCGCGTAGGCGGCCTTGTCGTCGCGGCAGGCGAAGATGCGCTCGCCCAGGCCATTGGGCCCGAGCCCCGTGTGCAGGTCGATCCAGGCCAGCCGGCGCGCGCTGGCGGCATGCCGGCGCAGCACGCCGCGCAAGGTCTTGTTGCTCCAGGCCGGCGCCTTGCCGCCGAAGAACAGGCCGTCCTCGAACTGGTACTGCCCGCTGGTGACGGCCGCCTGGTAGGCCTCGGCGCCATGCTTGGCTATCCATTTCTCGATGGCGGCCTCGTTCTCGGGCGTGGGCGGCCAGCTCTCGGGCACCAGCAGCGGATGCAGCTTGGCGTAGGGCTCGTTGGCCGGCAGCGGCTGCGAGAAATCGACGAAGTTGCGGTTCAGGTCGACCTTCTCCTGCGTGACGCGCCGGCCGTACGAAAAGCCGTGCGGATTGAGCGCATGCACATAGAGCACCGCCACGCCCTGCGCCCTGGCCTTCTCGCGCCATTCGGCGTCGTGCAGCGCGAACACCTGCACGCCGCTGCCGCAGTGGCCCTCCACGCCGTGGCAGCCGCTGGAGACGATCAGCAGGCGCTCGGCGTCCGCGGCGCCATCGAGCGCCACGTCCATCGAGAGCTCCTCGCCGTCCCGCCCCTTGCCCGGATGCGCATGCGGCAGGGCCGCGAGGCCCGCGCTCACGCAGGCCTGCAGGAACTTCTGGCGGGCCTGGGCATAGCGCGGCGAAAACGCCTCGCCGATGCCGATCAAGGCGCGGCTCCCCCGGGCTTGCCGAGGAACTGCTCGGCCAGCTGCACCCAGCAGGTGGCGCCCAGCGGAATGAGCTCGTCGTTGAAGTCGTAGCTCGCGTTGTGCAGCGTGCAGGGCCCTTCGCCGTGGTGCACGTCGCGGTGCGTGCCGTCGCCGTTGCCGATGAAGGCATAGGCGCCGGGCTTGGCCTGCAGCATGAAGGCGAAGTCTTCCGAGGTCATGGCCGCTTCCTGCCGCAGCACGTTCTCGGGGCCGACGATCCCGCCCATCACGCGGCGCGCGAAGTTGGCCTCGGCCTCGGTGTTGATGGTGGGCGGGTAGTAGCGCTCGAAGCGGAAGTCGCACGTCGCGTCGTGCGCCGCGCAGATGTGCTCGGCGATCTGCCTCATGCGCGATTCGATCATGTCGAGCACCTCGATCGAGAAGGTGCGCACCGTGCCCGTCAGCTCGCAGTTGTCGGGGATCACGTTGTTGGTTTCGCCGGCATGGATGGTGGTGACCGAGATCACGGCCGAGTCGGTCGGCTTCATCTTGCGCGTGAGGATGGTCTGGAAGGCCTGCACGATCTCGCAGGCGATCGGCACCGGGTCGATGCCGGTCTGCGGCAGCGCGGCATGGCCGCCCTTGCCGATCACGTTGACGTAGAACTTGTTGCCCGACGCCATCACCGGCCCCGGGCTCACCGCGAACTGGCCGGCCTTCATGCCGGGCCAGTTGTGCATGCCGAAGACGGCGTCCATCGGGAACTGCTCGAACAGCCCCTCCTTGATCATCTCGCGCGCGCCGCCGCCGCCCTCTTCGGCCGGCTGGAAGATCAGGTAGACGGTGCCGTCGAAATTGCGGTTCTTCGCAAGATGCTGCGCGGCCGCGAGCAGCATGGCCGTGTGGCCGTCGTGCCCGCAGGCGTGCATCTTGCCGTGGTGCTTGCTGGCATGCGCGAAGGTGTTGAGCTCGGTGACGGGCAGCGCGTCCATGTCGGCGCGCAGGCCCACGGCGCGAGTGCTGGTGCCGTTCTTGACGATGCCCACCACGCCGGTGGTGCCCAGGCCCCGGTGGATGGGAATGCCCCATTCGGTGAGCTTGCCTGCCACCACGTCGGCGGTGCGGACTTCTTCGAAGCAGAGTTCGGGATGGGCGTGGAGGTCACGCCGCACGGCGGCGATGCCGGCCGCCTGCGTGACGAGCGAGTCGATGAGTTTCATGGAGCACAGTCTAGGCTTTGCGGAAACCTCCGCAAAGACCGTGCCGGGCAAACCCCCAGGTCGCGCTCAGCGCCCCATGCTCTTCAGGTAGTCGGCGCGCGCGGCGATCGCGGTGTCGGTGAAGTCGGTGAACACGCCGTCCACGCCCAGCTTGTAGTAGACCGCGTACTCGTTCCTGCCGTCCTTGTTGTAGTCGGCCGCGAGCCGGCGCGATTCGTTGCGGAAGGTGAACGGGTGCACGAAGAGCCCGGCCTTGTGCGCATCGGCAATCAGCGTCGTAGGCGAGACCGAGGTGGCGTCGGCGTCGTTGATCTTGCCGTCCTTGTTGACGTCCAGCGGCTTGCCGTCGGCGCCGATGCTGCCCTTGATGCTCACGATGTAGCGCTTCCACGGGCCGATGCCGTCGGCATAGGTCTTGATCTCGGCCAGGCCCGCGGGCGTGACCATGGCGTCGAAGTTGCGCTTGTCGCCGGCCTTGGTCCAGTCGTAGGGGCGGTCGCTCGGCACGGCGAAGGTCACGGCGCCGGTCTTCAGGTCGACGCTGTCGCCGTCGATCAGCTGGATGAGCCGGGTGTTCAGGCCCTTGGCCTTCATGTACTTGAGGCTGCCGGGCTCGAAGGACTGCACGTAGATGGGCGCGGTCTTGCTGTTCCAGCCGGCGGCGTTGATGGCGGCGATCACCTTGTCTTCCAGCGGCAGCCCCAGCTCGCGGAAGTAGGTCGGGTTCTTGGTCTCGGGGTAGATCGCGATGGTGCGGCCGGTTTCCTTCGACTTGGCCTTGGCAAAGTCGATGATCTCCTGGAAGGTGGGGATCTTGAACTTGCCGTTGAATTCCTGCGGGCGCTCGGGGTCGGTGGAGATGCCGCCCAGTGTCTTGATCTCGGCCAGCGTGAAGTCGTTGCTGAACCAGCCGGTCTGGGTTTCGCCGTCGACCTTGATGGTCTTCTTGCGCGAGGCGAAGCGCGGGTGTTTGGCCACGTCGGTGCTGATGGCCAGGTTGGGGTCGTGGCGGGCAATGAGCACGCCGTCCTTGGTGGAGACCAGGTCCATCTCGATCACGTCGGCACCCAGTTCGATGGCGCGCGCATAGGCTTCGAGCGTTTCTTCGGGCAGGTAGCCCGAGGCGCCGCGGTGCGCAATGACCAGCGGTGGGTTGCCGTCGAGCGTGAGCAGCTTGTTGGCAGGACCGATGGTGGTGCAGGCCGCCAGGCCAAGGGCGGCGGTCGCGGCAAGGGCGAAGTGAACGGTGCGCATCGTCTTTTTCTCCATCCAAAAGAGGCGCAGCGTACCCGCAGCGCATGACAGCCGGGGCGCCCGCGGGCGCGCGGCGCCGACTTCTTGGACAATGTGTTGCATGTCCCCTACGCTTTCCCCCCAGAGCCTCGCGCTGGCCCAGACGCTGGTGCGCATGAACACCGTCAGCGAAAACAGCAACCTGCAGCTGATCGACCTCGCGCAAAGCCACCTGGCCGCGCTGGGCGTGAAGAGCCGCATCACCTACAACGCCGAGCGCACCAAGGCCAACCTGTTCGCCACCCTCGGCGAGGGCAAGCCGGCCGGCGTGATCATCTCGGGCCACACCGACACGGTGCCGTGGGACGGGCAGGACTGGAGCGTCGACCCGCTCTCCGCCGCGGTGCAGAACGAACGCCTCTACGGCCGCGGCTCGGCCGACATGAAGAGCTTCATCGCCATCGCGCTGTCCAATGCCCGGCGCTTCCTCGAAAGCGACTCGCCCTTCGCGGTGCACTTTGCCTTCAGCTACGAGGAAGAGATCGGCTGCTTCGGCGTGAAGGAACTCATCGCCGACATGCGCGACGCCGGCATCAAGCCGCTCGCCTGCATCGTGGGCGAGCCCACCAGCATGGTGCCGGCCATCGCGCACAAGGGCGTGTACCGCTACCGCTGCTGCGTGCGCGGCAAGGAGGCGCATTCGTCGCTCACGCCCAAGTCCGTCAACGCCATCGAGATGGCCGCGCGCGTGGTCGGCAAGGTGCGCGACATGGCCGAAGGCTTCGAGCGCAGCGAGCCGCGCTACGAGGGCTTCGACGTGCCCTTCAGCACCGCGAGCGTGGGCCAGTTCCACGGCGGCATCGCCGACAACGTGGTGCCGCGCGACGCCGAGTTCCGCTACGAATTCCGCGACCTGCCGACCGCCGACGCAAAAAAGATGCAGGACGAGGTCGTCTCCTATGCCGGCAGCCTCGAGGCCTCGATGAAGAAGGTGGCGCCCGATGCGGGCTTCCGCTTCGAGACCATCTGCGAGATCCCGAGCTTCCTGGGCGCGGCTACGGATCCGGTCACGCTGCTCGCGCAGCGCCTCGCGGGCGAGGACCGCACCACGCTGGTGGCTTTCGGCACCGAGGCGGGCCTGTTCAAGAACGCCGGCATCCCCACCGTGGTGTGCGGCCCGGGCAGCATCGAGCAGGCGCACCAGCCCGACGAGTTCGTGAGCCTGGAGCAGCTGGCGCGCTGCGAACTGTTCATGCAGCGCCTTGCTGCCACGCCGACCATTGGCTGAAGACAGCCACGGCAGCGGCGCGCTGCAGCGCATGAAACGCGTCGCGCTCGGCCTGCTGTGCGCGGCGGCGCTGCTCTATGCGCTGGCCAGTGCGCTGGACGGCGAGCATCCGGCCTGGGGCTACGCGGCGGCCTTTGCCGAGGCCGCGATGGTCGGCGCCATTGCCGACTGGTTCGCGGTGGTGGCGCTGTTCCGGCATCCGCTGGGCCTGCCGATCCCGCACACCGCGATCATCCCGAGCAACAAGGACCGCATCGGCGCCAAGCTGGCCGGCTTCATCTGCAACAACTTCCTCGGCACCGGGCAGGTGCTCGCCAAGCTGCGCGAGTTCGACGCGGCCGGTCGCATCGCCGACTGGCTGGCGCGGCCCGCGAGCGGCCAGAAGCTCGGCGAATGGGGCGTGGCGGCCGCCCGCTACGGGCTTGCGGCCTTCGACGACGAGCGCGTGCGCGCCTTCATGGGCCGTGCCGCCGCGGCCGGCCTCCAGAAGATCGACCTCTCGCGGCTGATGGGCCAGGCGCTGGACGCGCTCACGGCGGGCGGGCGCCACCAGGCGCTGCTGGACGACGTGCTGCAGCAGGTGGCTGGCCTGCTCGAAGGCGAGGAGGTGCAGGCGCACATCACCGAAGCCATTGCGCGCGAGATCAAGACGCTGCGCTACGTGGGCCTGGACCAGGTGGCGGCCAAGCTCGCCACGCGCAAGATCGTGGCGGCCGTGGCGCGCACCATCGCCGAACTCGCGGCCGAGCCCGAGCATCCGATGCGCCGGCGCTTCGACCACTTCGTGGACGACTTCGTGGTGCGGCTCAAGCTCGACCCCGAGTTCCAGCAGCGCGGCGAGCAGATCCGCGCCGAGCTGATGGCGCATCCCGCGCTCGGCGACTACCTGCACGGCATCTGGGGCGAGCTGCTGGCCTGGCTGCACGACGACCTGGGCCGGGGCGACTCCACCATCCGCCAGCGCATCGCAGCGATGGCCGGCGCGCTCGGCACGCGGCTGCAGGCCGACGACGCGATCCGCCGCTGGATCAACGAGCAGATCGAGGCGGCCGCGCCGCTGGCCATCGAGCGCTACCGCGAGGACATCCGCCGCTACATCGAGGAGCGCGTCGCCGACTGGAACGCCAGCGAGATGACCAGCGAGCTGGAGCGCCACATCGGGCGCGACCTGCAGTTCATCCGCATCAACGGCACGCTGGTGGGCGGGCTGGTGGGGCTCTCGATCCACACGGCGACGCAGCTTCTGCGCGGTTGAGCCGAGGCGGACGAAAGGCCGCCTGTCGCGGGAGCGACTGGCCCGCCGCCCCTCCTTCCTTCTAGACTGCTCGCGCGCATCCAAAAGAAGGAGAGAAGACATGCCCTGCCGCCCGTTCATCCGCGCCGCCGCACTCATCGCCATCCTCGCCCTGCTGGCCGCCTGCGCCGGCATTGCGCCGCCGCCGTCGCCACCGCCCACCCGCCCCGCCGCGTGGTCCGAGCCCGAAGTGCTGGTCGCGCCGTCCTCGTTCGCGGGCGTGCACGGCCTGGCCATCGACCAGAAGGGCCGCCTGCTCGCGGGCTCGGTGCTCGGCAACACGCTGTGGGAGGTCGACCGCAGCACCGGCGCGGCCAAGGTCCTGATCGATGCGCCCGAGGGCCAGGCCGACGACATCGCGGTCGGCCCCCGGGGCGAGCTGGCATGGACCAACTACCTCATGGGCATGCTGCGCTACCGCGAAAGCGACGGCGCGCCGATGCGCGTGCTCGCCAAGGACCTGCCCGGCCTCAACTCGCTGGACTTCGACCGCAGCAGCGGCAAGCTCTACGCCTCGCAGGTGTTCCTGGGCGACGCGCTCTGGGAAATCGACCGCACGGGCCAGAAGCCGCCGCGGCTCATCAAGAAGGACATGGGCGGCTTCAATGGCTTCGAGGTCGGCCCCGACGGCAGGCTCTACGGACCGCTGTGGTTCAAGGGCCAGGTGGTGAAGATCGATCCGGCCGACGGCGCCATGACCGTGATTGCCGGCGGCTTCAAGATTCCCGCGGCCGCCAACCTCGACGGCAAGGGCAACCTCTGGGTGGTCGATGCGCGCAGCGGCGAGCTGGTCAAGGTGGACCTTGCCACGGGCCGCAAGACCGTCGCGAAGCAGCTGCGCCCGTCGCTCGACAACCTGGCCATCGCCCCCGACGGCACGATCTACGTGACGAACATGGCCAACAACGAAGTGCAGTCCTTCGACCCCGCCACCGGCGTGCTGCGCACGCTCACCAGCGGCAAGCTCGCGACGCCCGCGGGGCTCAAGATCGAAGGCCGCACGCTCTGGGTGGCCGATGTGTTCGGCTTCCGGCAGGTGGACGTGCGCACGGGCGAAGTGCGCGACGTGTTCCGCATGCAGCGCGATCCGGAGCTCGACTATCCGTTCGCCGTCGGCCTGTCGGGCACGCGCTTCGCGCTGACCTCGTGGTTCACGGGCACCGTGCAGCTGGTGGACCGCCAGACGCTGCGAACCGTCGAAATCATCCACGGCCTGAAGGCGCCGTTCGATGCCATTCCCATGGCCGACGGCAGTGTGATCTATGCCGAGATTGCCACCGGCAGCATCACCCGCGCGAGCGGCCCTCATTTTGCAGAGAAGCAAGTGCTCGCCAGCGGGCTGGGCGGCCCGGTGCAGATGATCGTCGGCCGCGACGGCGCGCTCTACGTCACCGAAGCCGCAGGCAAGCTGACCCGCATTCCGCTCGACGCCAGCGCCCCGCTGCGCGCGATTGCCGAAGGCCTGGCGCTGCCCGAGGGCGTGGCCGAGACGCCCTGGGGCAGCTTCATCGTGGCCGAAAGCGCCGCGCGCCGGCTGGTGGAGATCGACCCGGCCAACGGCTCGCGCCGCACCGTGGCAGAAAACCTGCCGATCGGGCTGGCCGCGGGACCGGGCCTGCCGCCGCCCTACGTGGTCACGGGCGTCGCGGTCGGCAGCGACGGGAGCATCTACATGGCGGCCGACCGGAACAACGCGATCTACCGGATTCGCCCGAAAAATTGAGCCCCATAAAAATGGGAGTAAATCCCATGAAATTGGGTTTACTTTTAAAAACAACTATTACAGACTCCTGAGCGGACGTCTCGTTACATCTTCGGCCGGCCAGGTGGCCGGCGGCGGCGAGCCGTTCCTTACCAGGAGAAGAAAAGACATGACTCCCCTCGTCGTTGGCCAATTGCTGTCGCCCGAGTATTCGCTGGGGCTGGTGGCGCTCTCGTTCCTCATCTCGTTCGCGGGCTCGCTGGTGGCGCTGATCTGCGCGGGGCGCATGGTCGGCGCCGACGGCAAACCCAACCTCGCGGTGGTCGCCTGCGCCGCGGTGGCGCTGGGCGGCATCGGCATCTGGTCGATGCACTTCATCGGCATGCTGGCGTACCGCCTGCCGGTGGGCATTTCGTACAACGTGCCGCTCACGGTCGTCTCGCTGGTCGCGGCCATCCTGATCTCGGGCATTGCGCTGTACATGGCGGGCGGGCGGCGCAAGTTCAGCCGGGCCGGCTGGCTGGCCGGAAGCCTGCTCGCGGGGCTGGGCGTGTGCGTGATGCACTACATGGGCATGTTCGCAATGAACATGCGCGCCTCGATGGACTTCGACCCCACCGTCGTGGCGCTGTCGGTGGCCATTGCCATCACCGCCGCCGGCGCGGCCCTGTGGCTGGCCTTCAACCTGCGCCGGCTGAGCCACCAGATTGCGGCAGCCGCCGTGATGGGCGTGGCCGTCTGCACCATGCACTACGTGGGCATGAGCGCGGCCAGCATGATCTGCATCGCGGCCGCGCCCACCGACGCGCTGGCCATCGGCGGCAACTACATGGGCCTGTCGGTGTTCGGCACGGCCGGCGCGGTGCTGATCTTCATCTACTGGGTGATCACGGGCGCCAGCCTGGACGCGCCCGCCGCACAGCGCGCCCGCACCAGCTAATTGGCGCAAGCCGGGCGTGCATCGGCGCCCTAGAGTCGGTGCAGAGCGAAAGCGATCTGCACTGACTCTTCCATGCCCGCCATCGAATCCCGGCTGAACGCGGCCAGCGAATCCTTCCAGGCCCACCGCGCCGGTATGCTGGCGCTGCTCGGGCAGGTGCGCGCGCACGAGGCCCGCGCGGCCGGGGCATCGAACGCCTCGGCCGAGCGCTTTGCCAGGCGCGGCCAGCTGCTGCCGCGCGAGCGGCTCGCGCTGC
Source organism: Variovorax sp. V116 (assembly GCF_041154435.1). Classification (NCBI taxonomy): domain Bacteria; kingdom Pseudomonadati; phylum Pseudomonadota; class Betaproteobacteria; order Burkholderiales; family Comamonadaceae; genus Variovorax; species Variovorax sp. V116. The sequence goes on along the minus strand of NZ_AP028661.1, from coordinate 481,187 downwards.
TGCTGGACACCGGCGCGCCCTTCCTGCCACTGGCCTCGCTCGCGGGGCTGGGGCACGACAACGAAGACCTCGCGCAAAGCGTGCCGGGCGGCGGCGTGATCGCGGGCATCGGCCGGGTCGCGGGCGTGCGCTGCATGGTCAGCGCCTCCGACTCGGGCATCGACGCCGGCGCGCTGCAGCCCATGGGCCTCGACAAGCAGCTGCGCGTGCAGGAGATCGCGCTGGAGAACAAGCTGCCCTACGTGCAGCTGGTGGAAAGCGCGGGCGCCAATCTCATGCAGTACCGCGTGCAGGACTTCGTGCGCGGCGGCGGCATCTTCCGCAACCTGGCGCGGCTCTCCGCCGCGGGCCTGCCGGTGGTGACGGTGACGCACGGCTCCTCGACCGCGGGGGGCGCCTACCAGACGGGCCTTTCGGACTACATCGTGATGGTGCGCGACCGCACGCGTGCCTTCCTGGCCGGCCCGCCGCTGCTGAAGGCCGCCACCGGCGAAATCGCCACCGAAGAAGAACTGGGCGGCGCCGTGATGCACACCCACATTTCGGGCCTGGGCGACTACCTGGCCGAGGACGACCGCGACGCCATCCGCATCGCGCGCGCGATCCTCGGCGGCATCGACTGGGCGCGCGACGAGCAAGCGCGCAAGTTCGCGCCGCCGCTCTACGCGGCCGAGGAACTGCTGGGCATCATGCCCAGCGACGGCCGGCGGCCGGTGGACATGCGCGAGGTGATCGCGCGCCTTGCCGACGGCTCCGAGTTCCTCGAATTCAGCGCGCACTACGGCAGCGCCACGCTGTGCGGCCACATGCGGCTCGAAGGCCATGCGGTGGGCATCGTCACCAACAATGGCCCGATCGACTCCGACGGCGCCACCAAGGCCACGCACTTCATCCAGGCCTGCTGCCAGTCGCGCACGCCCATCGTGTATTTGCAGAACATCACGGGCTACATGGTGGGCCGCGCGCACGAGGAGGCCGGCATCATCAAGCACGGCGCCAAGATGATCCAGGCCGTGACCAGCGCCACCGTGCCGCAGGTCACGCTGCACTGCGGCGCTTCCTACGGCGCGGGCAACTACGGCATGTGCGGCCGCGGCTTCGCGCCGCGCTTCTGCTTCTCATGGCCCAACGCGCGCACCGCGGTGATGGGCGGCGAGCAGGCGGCGCAGACCATGGCCATGGTGATGGAGGCGGGCATGGCGCGAAAAGGCTCCGTCGACCGCGCGAAGATCGACGCCATGCAGCGGCAGATCATCGAGCGCTTCGATCGGCAGACCAGCGTCTTCACCACCAGCGCGCTGCTGCTCGACGACGGCGTGATCGACCCGCGCGACACGCGCGCGGTGCTGGCCGAAGTGCTGTCGGTGTGCCGCGACGGCGATGCGCGCGTGCCGCAGGCCATGCAGTTCTCGGTGGCGCGGCCATGAGCTTCCACAAGATCCTCATCGCCAACCGCGGCGAAATTGCAGTGCGCGTGATGCGCACGGCGCGCGCCATGGGCTGCCGCACGGTCGCCGTGTATTCGAGCGCCGATGCCGATGCGGAGCACGTGCGGCAGGCCGACCAGTCCGTGTGGATCGGCGGGCCGCTGCCCGCGCAGAGCTACCTGGACATCGCGGCCATCGTCGAAGCCGCGCGTTCGAGCGGCGCGCAAGCGGTCCATCCGGGCTACGGCTTCCTCGCCGAGAACGCAGACTTCGCACAGGCCTGCCGCGATGCGGGCCTCGTCTTCATCGGCCCCTCGCCCGAGGCCATCCGCGCCATGGGCGACAAGGCCGCCGCGAAGCGGCTGATGCAGGCCGCCGGCGTGCCCTGCATTCCCGGCTACCAGGGCGAAGACCAGAGTGCGGCCACGCTCGCCGCCGAAGCCGCGCGCATCGGCTGGCCCGTGATGATCAAGGCCACGGCCGGCGGCGGCGGGCGCGGCATGCGGCTCGCGCCATCGGCCGAGGCCTTTGCCGAGCTGCTGCAGAGTGCGCAGTCCGAGGCGCTCCATGCCTTCGGCGACAGGGCGGTGATCCTGGAGCGCGCCATCGCCGCGCCGCGCCACATCGAGATCCAGGTGTTCGCCGACCGGCATGGCAACGCCATCCATCTTGGCGAGCGCGACTGCTCGGTGCAGCGCCGGCACCAGAAGCTGATCGAGGAATCGCCCTCGCCCGCCGTCTCCGAGGCCTTGCGCGAACGCATGGGCGCCACGGCCGTGGCGGCGGCAAGGGCCATCGGCTACGAGGGCGCGGGCACGCTCGAATTCCTGCTCGATGCCGACGGGCAGTACTGGTTCATGGAAATGAACACGCGGCTGCAGGTGGAGCATCCGGTGACCGAGGCCGTGACAGGGCTCGACCTGGTCGAGCTGCAGCTGCGCGTGGCGGCGGGCGAGGTGCTGCCGCTTGCACAGCAGGACGTGCGCCTGAGCGGCCATGCGATCGAGGTGCGGCTGTGTGCCGAAGATCCGCGGCAGGGCTTCATGCCGCAAAGCGGCACGCTCGCCGCATGGCGGCCTTCGCCGGCATTGCGCATCGAGCATGCGCTGCGGGACGGCGCCGCGGTGCCGCCCTTCTACGATTCGATGATCGCCAAGCTCGTGGCCTACGGCCGCACGCGCGAGGAAGCCAGGCGCCGGCTGGTCGCGGGGCTGCAGGACACGGTGGCCCTGGGCCTGGCGACCAACCAGCGCTTCCTTCAGTGCGCGCTGACGCATCCGGTGTTTGCCGGCGGTTCGGCGACGACGGCGTTCATTGCCGAACACGCCGGGGCCTTGCTGGCAATCGACCCCGCCATGGCGCGCCGCACCGCATGGCTCGCGGCGCTGCTGCTCCAGCTGGGCGAACGCGGATGGCCCTCGCCGCTCGCGCACACGCTGCCCAACGCGCTGCGCTTCTCGCTCGACGGCCAGGTGCACGCCGCGCGCGTGACGCCGCGGGGCGCGGGCTGCTTCGATGTCTCGCTCGATGCGGCCGCGCCGATACCGATCGAGCTGCTTTCGCTGACCGGCGACGGCGCCTTGCGCTTCTCCTGCGATGGCGTCTCGGAGCGGGCCTTGGCGGTGCGCGAATCCGCGACGCGCCTGTGGCTCCACTTCCACGGCCAGGCCTTCGGCCTGCAGGACCTCACGCATGCCGCCGTGCCGCGCGCCGAGGCCGCGGGCGGCGACGGCCTGCTGCGCGCCTCGATGAACGGCCGCGTCATCGCGCTGCTGGTGGCCGAAGGCGAGGCCGTCGCTGCCGGCCAGCCGATTGCCACGCTCGAGGCGATGAAGATGGAACATGTGCACTGCGCGCCGCGCGCGGGCCGCGTCGCCGCATTGCATGTGGCGGTGGGCGCGCAGGTGGCCGCGCGCCATGTGGTGGCCGAGATCGCCGACGCATGACGGCGCACACTGCAGCTCGCCAGCCTTTGCGGAAGCCTCACGCATGAACGACTCTTCGCGCTATCGCTCCGTGTTCTCGCCCGGCCTGTTTGCCGGGCAAGTGATCCTCGTCACGGGCGGCGGCTCGGGCATCGGCCGCTGCACGGCGCACGAGCTTGCATCGCTGGGCGCGCAGGTGGTGCTGGCCGGCCGCAACGCCGACAAGCTGCAGCAGGTGCAGGCCGAGATCGCCGATGCGGGCGGCAAGGCCAGCATCCAGGCCTTCGACATCCGGCAGGAAGAAGCGGTGCGCGCCGCCGTCGCCGACATCGTTGCAGCGCACGGCCGCATCGACGGCCTCGTCAACAACGCGGGCGGCCAGTACCTCACGCCGCTCGCGGCCATCTCGGCCAAGGGCTGGGAGGCGGTGATCCACACCAACCTCACGGGCGGCTTCCTGGTGGCGCGCGAGTGCTTCGTGCAGAGCATGCAGGCGCATGGCGGCGCCATCGTCAACATCGTGGCCGACATGTGGGGCTCGATGCCTCACATGGGCCATAGCGGCGCGGCGCGCGCGGGCATGGTGAGCTTCACCGAGACCGCCGCGCTCGAATGGGCCGCGAATGGCGTGCGCGTGAACGCCGTGGCACCGGGCTACATCGCGTCGAGCGGCATGGACCACTACCCGCCCGAGGCCGGCGAGATGCTGCGCGCCATGCGCGACACCGTGCCCGCGGGCCGCTTCGGCAACGAGGCCGAGACCTCCGCCGCCATCGCCTTCCTGCTGAGCCCGGCGGCGAGTTTCATCAGCGGCAGCGTGCTGCGCGTGGACGGCGCGCGGCCGCAGGTGCGCATGGGCTGGCCGATGGCGCTGCCCGATGCGCAGGTGCGGCAGCGCGCCGCCGTGCGGCCCTTCGGCGGCTTTCACCTGGCCGAGGCGCCGCGCGTGTTCCGGGTCGGCGGCGAAGCAAACGACTGATTGGAGACAACCGCATGCAGTACACCCACGAGCACCTCGAGATCCAGAAGACGCTGCGCCGCTTCATCGACAGCGAGATCAATCCGCATGTCGATGAATGGGAAGAGGCCGAGATCTTTCCCGCGCACGAGGTCTTCAGGAAGCTCGGCAAGCTGGGCATGCTGGGCCTCAACAAGCCCGAGGCCTTCGGCGGCGCCGGGCTCGACTATTCGTATGCGATGGCCATGGCCGAGGCGCTCGGCCATGTGAGCTGCGGCGGCGTGCCGATGGCCATTGGCGTGCAGACCGACATGTGCACGCCCGCGCTCGCGCGCTTCGGCAGCGACGAACTGCGCCGCGAGTTCCTCGCGCCCGCCATCGCGGGCGAGACGGTCGGCTGCATCGGCGTGAGCGAGCCCGGCGCGGGCAGCGACGTGGCGGGCCTCAAGAGCCACGCACGCAAGGACGGCGCCGACTACCTCATCAGCGGCCAGAAGATGTGGATCACCAACAGCCTGCAGGCCGACTGGATGTGCATGCTGGTCAACACCAGCGATGGCCCGGTGCACCGCAACAAGTCGCTGGTGATGGTGCCGATGGACAGCCCCGGCATCGAGAAGGCGAAGAAGATCCGCAAGATCGGCATGCATTCGAGCGACACGGGCCTCATCCACTTCGACAACGTGCGCGTGCCGCAGCGCTATCGCATCGGCGAGGAGGGCCAGGGCTTCGTCTACCAGATGCAGCAGTTCCAGGAAGAGCGCCTGTGGGCCGCCGCGAGCTCGCTCGAACCGATGGAAGACTGCATCGCTCAGACCATCGAATGGGCGCAGCAGCGCCAGATGTTCGGCGCCACGCTGGCCGACCAGCAGTGGGTTCAGTTCAAGCTGGCCGAACTCAAGACCGAGGTGGAAGCGCTGCGCGCCCTTGCCTACCGCGCCTGCGACCTGCACGTGCAGGGCCAGGACGTGCTCGAGCTGGCCTCGATGGCCAAGCTCAAGACCGGCCGGCTCACGCGCCAGGTGGCCGACACCTGCCTGCAGTTCTGGGGCGGCATGGGCTTCACGCTGGAGAACCGCGTCTCGCGGCTGTACCGCGACGGGCGGCTCGGCTCCATCGGCGGCGGCGCCGACGAAGTGATGCTGGGCATCCTCGCCAAGACGATGGGCATCGCCAAGCGGCCGCCGCGCGGCTGAGGCTGCGATCTTTTCCGGCCTCGGCCGGAACGCCCGCGCGCACCGGCGGTCCAACAGTCCAGCGCTGTCGCTGGGTCGCGGGAGACCGCCATGTTCACTTTCGGCATCGGCACCGTCTTGCTTGTCTTGCTGGTGGTGCTGCTTTTTTCGGCCATCTGGATCTTTCGCGAATACGAGCGCGGCGTCGTTTTCACCCTGGGCCGCTTCTCCAGGGTCGCGGGGCCCGGGCTGGTGATCGTGGTTCCCGCCATCCAGCAGGTCGTGCGGGTCGACCTGCGCACCGTGGTGCTCGAGGTTCCGACCCAGGACGTGATCTCGCGCGACAACGTGTCGGTGAAGGTCAGCGCGGTCGTCTACTTCCGCATCGTCGATGCCGAAAAGGCCATCATCGAAGTCAGGGATTTCTTCAACGCGACCAGCCAGCTGGCGCAGACCACGCTGCGCTCGGTGCTCGGCAAGCACCAGCTGGACGACATGCTGGCGGAGCGGGAAAAGCTCAACCTGGATGTGCGCGAGTCGCTCGACGTGCAGACGGCTTCGTGGGGCATCAAGGTCTCCAACGTGGAGATCAAGCAGATCGACCTCACCGAATCGATGGTCCGCGCCATCGCGCGGCAGGCCGAGGCGGAACGCGAGCGGCGTGCCAAGGTGATCCATGCCGAAGGCGAGCTTCAGGCCTCCGAGAAGCTGTTCCAGGCCGCGCGCGTGCTGGCGCAGGAGCCGCAGGCGATCCAGCTGCGCTACCTGGAAACGCTGACGGTGATCGGTGCGGACAAGAACACCACCATCGTCTTTCCGCTGCCGGTGGAGCTGCTCGCGAGCTTCCTGCACAAGCCCGCGTAGCGCGCAGCCGATGAGCGGCGCGAGTCAGCCGTTCTTCTTTTCACCCGCATCGTGCTGCGCGGCAGCCAGCGCATTCGCCGCGCGCAGCTTGTCCTTCTTGCTCGGCCGCTTGCCCTTGATGCCGCCGGTGCCCGAGGCATCGGCCATCGGCACGGGCGCCTCGGTGGGCTCGAAGCCTTCGATGCGCTCGCGCGGCAGGCTGAGGCCCTGGCGCTTCTCGATCAGGCGGAAGTGCGCCTCGGTGGCCGCGCTCACGAAGCTGATCGCCAGGCCGCTTTCGCCGGCGCGGCCCGTGCGGCCGATGCGGTGGATGTAGTCGGTGGGCGAGCGCGGCAGGTCGTAGTTGATGACCACCGGCAGCTGCGCAATGTCGATGCCGCGCGCGGCCAGGTCGGTCGCAATCACCACGTCCCAGCGGCTCTCCTTGAACTGCGCAAGGATGTCGGTGCGCGTGCCCTGCGCGATGTCGCCGTGGAAGGGCACCGCATAGACGCCGTTCTTGTAGAGCTTCTCGGCCACGGTCTGCGCCGCATGCTGGGTGGCGACGAAGACCAGCACGCGATCCCACTCGTTTTCCTTCAGCAGGTGGCGCAGCAGCTGCGTTCGGCGGTTCGCATCGACCTCGATCACGCGCTGCACGATGGCGGGCTCGGTGCCGGGCTCGCCCTGCACGTCGATCACCGCGGGGTTTTGCAGCGTGCCGTCGGCCAGCGCCTGGATGGCGGGCGGGAAGGTGGCCGAGAACAGCAGGTTCTGGCGCCGCGCGGGCAGCAGCGCGAGGATGCGGCCCAGCTCCTCGGCAAAGCCGAGGTCGAACAGGCGGTCGGCCTCGTCGAGCACCAGCATGGACACGGCGCCGAGCTTCAGCGCGTTGTGCTCCACCAGGTCGAGCAGTCGGCCCGGCGTGGCCACCATGATGTCGGCGCCGCCGCGCAGGCTCATCATCTGCGGGTTGATCGACACGCCGCCGAAGGCGATCGCGATCTTGAGCCGCTCGGGCAGGTGCTGCGCGAGGCTGCGCAGGGTCTCGCCGACCTGGGCCGCGAGTTCGCGCGTGGGCACGAGCACCAGCGCGCGCATGCGCCGCGGCGCCTGTGCCGGTTCGGCAGCCAGGCGCTGCAGCAGCGGGAGGGAAAATGCGGCGGTCTTGCCGGAACCGGTCTGCGCCGAGCCCCGCACGTCGCGGCCTTGCAGAATGGCGGGAATGGCCGCAGCCTGGATGGCGGTCGGCGCGGCATAGCCGCTTTCGGCGGCAGCCTGCACGAGCGCGGGGGCCAGGCCCAGTGAGTCGAATGGCATGTGAGCAGACAGAGGGATGAACCGGGGACAGTGAAGAAGTGAAGAAGACGAAGAGATCGATCGAATGGCAACGATGAAAAGCAATCCGGCCAGCGCCCTGGTGTACTCCACCGAGGCGGGCGGCCGCATGTGCCCCGATTGCGGCGCGCCGATGGCGCAGTGCCGCTGCAAGCAGATCAAGGCGCGCGCGCCGGCTACCGACGGCATTGTGCGTGTATCGCACGAGACCAAGGGCCGCAAGGGCAAGGGCGTGACCGTGGTCAAGGGCCTGGCGCTCGATGCGGCGGCGCTCGCGGCGCTGGGCAAGCAGCTCAAGACGGCCTGCGGCTCGGGCGGCACGGTGAAGGACGGCCTGATCGAAATCCAGGGCGACCACCGCGAGCTGGTGATCGCCGCGCTCTCGAAGCAGGGCCACACCGTCAAGCGCGCAGGAGGCTGAATTCAATGAAACCCGAAGACCTGCAGCGCCTCGTCACGCTCGAAATGCCCTTTGGCAAGCACAAGGGCACGCTGATTGCCGATTTGCCCGGAAATTATCTAAATTGGTTCGCACGCGAGGGTTTTCCCTCGGGCGAAATTGGCCGGCTGCTTCATTTGATGCATGAAATAGACCACAACGGCCTCTCCGGTCTGCTGCAACCGTTGCGAAACCGCCCCTCAGGACGTGATGTTTCGTAATAAGCGCGGATTTTGATACGCTTTTTCCGGAACGGCTTGATAATCCGGCCTACGTGTCTGTGAGCTTGTCTCCCGTGCACGTAATTCGGTGATCGGTCAGTTTCGCGCCACAGCGCATTTGTTTGTTGTGATTCTGGGACTCCATCGCTTTGTCTTGTTGGTTTGAATTAGGAGTCCCTCAATGGGCAAGAAACTCTACGTAGGCAACCTCGCCTACTCTGTGCGTGACAACGACCTGGAACAGGCTTTCGGCGAGTTCGGCTCGATCGTCAGCGCCAAGGTCATGATGGAACGCGACACCGGCCGCTCCAAGGGCTTCGGTTTCGTGGAAATGGGCACCGACGCTGAAGCGCTGGCTGCCGTCGAAGCCATGAACGGCCATTCGCTCCAGGGCCGCGCCCTGACCGTGAACGAAGCACGTCCGATGGAAGCTCGTCCCCCCCGTACCGGTGGTGGCGGCGGCTACGGCGGCGGCGGCGGTGGTGGTTACGGCGGTGGTGGTGGCGGCGGCGGCTACGGTGGTGGCGGCGGTGGCCGCAGCGGTGGTGGCGGCGGCTACGGCGGCGGCGGCGGTGGTCGCGGCGGCTACTAAGCCCTCCCCCGAGACTTCGCTCTCAAGTAAAAAAAGCTCCTTCGGGAGCTTTTTTCGTTTCCGCACCGCTCCTCTTTCCAGAGCGGGAGAACCCTCGTACGCATTAGTCCCTACCGCGCAGGTCAGCCAGCGGTCAGCCGCGGGCGACGACCCTCACCCCTCCAATCAAGAGGGTCGAGACAATGCGCATCAAGAGTCAGGCTGACTTCTTTTCAGGAGTCATGTTCACAGCCGTGGGGGGCGCCTTCGGCATCGGCGCCACCACCTACAACATCGGCGACGGTGCCCGCATGGGGCCCGGTTACTTCCCGCTCATGCTGGGCATCCTGCTGGCCATCCTGGGCGCATTCATCATGTTCCAGGCGCTGGTGGTCGAAACCGCCGACGGCGACAAGATCGGCAAGTGGGCCTGGAAGCCGCTGGCCTTCGTGCTCGGCGCCAACCTCGCGTTCGGCGTGCTGCTGGGGGGCCTGCCGAGCATCGGCCTGCCCGCCATGGGAATGATCGTCGCGATCTACGCGCTCACCATCATCTCGAGCATGGCCGGTGAACATTTCAAGCTGCGCGACGTGCTGGTGCTGTCCACCATCCTGGCGGCCGGCAGCTACGTGGCCTTCATCTGGGCGCTCAAGCTCCAGATCCAGGTCTGGCCCACTTTCATTTCGGGCTGAGGAGCACGCACCATGGACCTGATCCACAACCTTTCCATCGGTTTCGGCGTTGCCTTCACCTTCACCAACCTGCTGTATTGCCTGCTCGGCTGCATCCTGGGCACCCTGATCGGCGTGCTGCCGGGCATCGGCCCGGTCGCGACCATCGCGATGCTTCTGCCCGCCACCTACGCGCTGCCGCCCGTGTCGGCGCTGATCATGCTGGCCGGCATCTACTACGGCGCGCAGTACGGCGGCTCGACCACCGCCATCCTGGTGAACCTGCCCGGGGAGTCGTCCTCGGTGGTCACCTGCATCGACGGCTACCAGATGGCAAGGCAGGGCCGCGCAGGCCCCGCGCTGGCCGCGGCGGGCCTGGGCTCGTTCTTCGCGGGCTGCGTCGGCACGCTGATCCTCGCGGCCTTCGCGCCGCCGCTGACCGAGCTGGCCTTCAAATTCGGCCCGGCCGAGTACTTCTCGCTGATGACGCTGGGCCTGATCGGCGCGGTGGTGCTGGCCTCGGGCTCGCTGCTCAAGGCGGTGGCGATGATCGTGCTGGGCCTCTTGCTCGGCATCGTGGGCACCGACGTGAATTCGGGCGTGGCGCGCTTCAGCTTCGACATTCCTGAGCTCACCGACGGCATCGGCTTCGTGGTGATTGCCATGGGCGTGTTCGGCTACGGCGAAATCATCGGCAACCTCTCGCAGCCCGACGACGAGCGCGAGGTGTTCACGCACAAGGTCAAGGGCCTGTGGCCCACCAAGGAAGACTTCAAGCGCATGACGCCCGCGGTGCTGCGCGGCACGGCACTGGGTTCGGCGCTCGGCATCCTGCCGGGCGGCGGCGCGCTGCTGGCGGCCTTTGCGGCCTATGCGCTTGAGAAGAAGATCAAGATGCGACCCGGCGAGATCGCCTTCGGCAAGGGCAACATCCGCGGCGTGGCCTCGCCCGAGTCGGCCAACAACGCCGGCGCGCAGACCTCCTTCATCCCGCTGCTCACGCTGGGCATTCCGCCCAACGCGGTGATGGCGCTGATGGTGGGCGCGATGACCATCCACAACATCCAGCCCGGCCCGCAGGTGATGACCAGCAACCCCGAGCTGTTCTGGGGCCTGATCGCCTCGATGTGGATCGGCAACGCGATGCTGATCGTGCTGAACCTGCCGCTGATCGGCATGTGGATCAAGCTGCTGACGGTGCCCTACAAGTTCCTGTTCCCGGCGATCGTGCTGTTCTGCGCGATTGGCGTGTACTCGACCAACAACAACACCTTCGACGTGTGGATGGTCGCGATCTTCGGCTTCATCGGCTACCTGTTCCTGAAGCTGCGCACCGAACCGGCCCCGCTGTTGCTGGGCTTCATCCTCGGGCCGATGATGGAAGAGAACCTGCGGCGCGCGCTGCTGCTGTCGCGCGGTGCCTGGAGCGTGTTCGTCACGCGGCCGCTGTCGGCCGGCCTGCTGGTGGCCGCGGCGCTGCTGCTGGGCATCGTGCTGCTGCCTTCCATCAAGGCCAAGCGCGAAGAAGCCTTCGTCGAGGAATGACCCCGGGGCGAGCCTAGTGCAGTAGTTGCCAGGCCATCCCGGTCAGTGCGGAAGCAAGCACCACCGGGATCACACCGGCCTTGAAGCGGAAGAGCGCGAGGGCCGCGAGGGCGCCGATCACGGCGGAAGCGATCTCGAAGGGTCCGGACAGGCCTGCGGGCCAGAGCACGTGGTAGGCGAAGAAGACCGCCAGGTTGACGATCACGCCGACCACGGCCGCGGTGATGGCGGTCAGCGGCGCGGTGAACTTCAGGTTGCCGTGGGTCGATTCGATGAACGGGCCGCCCAGCAGGATGAACAGGAACGACGGCAGGAAGGTGAAGAAGGTCACCACCGCCGCCGCCGCAGCGCCCGCCGCGAACGGCGCCTCTGGACCGAACAGGGCCTGCCCCCAGCCGCCCACGAAGCCCACGAACGACACCACCATGATCAGCGGACCCGGCGTGGTTTCGCCGAGCGCCAGTCCGTCGATCATCTGCGTGGCGCTGAGCCATTGGTAATGGTCGACCGCGCCCTGGAACACATAGGGCAGCACCGCGTAGGCGCCGCCGAAGGTCAGAAGCGCCGCCTTGGTGAAGAACCAGGCCATCTGCGTGAGCGCGCCGTGCCAGCCGTACAGCGCCGTGAGTGCACCAAGGGCGCCGAGCCACAGCAGGAAGAACACCGCCAGCACGCGCGCGAAACGGCCCCAGCCGAAAAGCGCGTGCTGCGGCGTCGGCGTGTGGTCGTCGATCAGCGCCGGCCCGGCCGATGACGCGGCGCTGCCGTGGCCGCCGCCCGCCGCAAAGTACGCCGGCGCAAACCGGCTGCCGAAGTAGCCGATGGCCCCGGCGGCCAGCACGATCAGCGGGAACGGCAGGCGCAGCGCGAAAATCGCCACGAAGGCCGCCACGGCAATCGCCCAGAGCCATGCGTTCTTGAGCACCCGCGAGCCGATGCGCCAGGCGGCGAACAGCACGATCGCCGTCACCGCGGGCTTCACGCCGTAGAGCAGGCCCGCCACGGCCGGCACCTGGCCGTAGGCCATGTAGGCCCACGACAGGCCAACCAGGATGAAGAGCGAGGGCAGCACGAAGAGCACGCCCGCCGCAATGCCGCCCCAGGTGCGGTGCATGAGCCAGCCGATGTAGGTGGCCAGCTGCTGGGCCTCGGGGCCGGGCAGCAGCATGCAGTAGTTCAGCGCATGCAGGAAGCGCTTCTCCGAGATCCAGCGCCGGCGCTCGACCAGTTCCTGGTGCATCAGCGCGATCTGCCCGGCCGGCCCGCCGAAGCTGATGAAGCCGAGCTTGAGCCAGTAGGCGAAGGCCTGCCAGAAGCCGATGGGTGCGGGAGGTTCGACAGGCTCTGGCGGCGGCATGCAGGAGGACTTTCGGGTTGGGCTATTTCAGGAATGCGTCATAGGCGGTCTTCAGGATCAGCGCGCTCACCACGACGATGAACACCCCCCGCACGAAACCGGCCCCGTGCTTCAGCGCAACACGCGTGCCCAGCAGGCTCCCGGCCACGTTGGCCACCGCCATCACCAGCCCATAGTGCCACCAGACGTGCCCCTTGAGCGCGAGCAGCAGCAGGGCCGCGGCATTGGTGAGCGTGTTGATGATCTTGGCCGAGGCCGAGGCGTTCAGGAAGTCGTAGCCCATCCAGCGCACGAACAAAAAGACCAGGAAGCTGCCCGCGCCGGGGCCGAAGAAGCCGTCGTAGAACCCGATCGACAGCCCGATGGCGCAGGCCGCCAGGGTTTCGGCCCGGCCGCTGAAGCGCGGCACATGGTTGCGGCCCAGGTCCTTGCGCGCGATGGTGTAGAGCAGCACGCCCAGCAGCACGACGGGCAGCGCGCGGCGCAGGAAGTCGCCCGGGAACACCGTGACGCCCCAGGCACCCAGCATCGAGCCCGCGAAACCGAGCAGCGCGGCCGGCCACAGGGCGCCCCAGCGCATCTGCACGCGCTGGCTGAACTGGGCGGCCGCGGCCGCCGTGCCCCAAATGGACGCGCTCTTGTTGGTGCCCAGCAAGGTGGCCGGCGGCGCGCCCGGAAAGACGGCAAAGAGCGCCGGCACGAGGATCAGTCCCCCGCCGCCCACGATCGAATCGACAAAACCCGCGAGCAGCGAGGCGCCCGTGACCACCAGCATTTCCATGGCGGCGATTGTCGCACCCGGATCGCTATCAAAAAGGGAGCTTCAACCGGAGGCAGGACGGGCGCAGGAGCGCTCTTCGGCCGGCAGAAAATGCCTCGGCGGGAGGGCTGCGGCGGGCAAAAAAAAGACGCCGACCAGCGGCGCCTTTTGAAGTTCAGCACGGCTTCTCGAGCGGAAGCCTTGAAGAATTTTTGTTGTAGACCGAATTTGTCTCCTCGGACCCTCGGCAGTACGAGCTGGGCCCGTTCGCGAGTGGGCAGACTTTAGGCGGTGCACCGCCCCAGTGCATTGGGAATTACCCGCTTTGCCTTACCTCCAAGGGCCGGTTCGCAAACCAAAGTGTTTCGGACCGTTAACGGCATGGCATGACTTGTGCACGCAAGCGCTTGATCCATTCATGGAGGCCGTCATGTCCATGTCCGAAAGCGAACGCATTGCGCTGGCCGCGCGCCTGCACGTGGCGCTCAGGCGAAAGCACGGGCGCGTGACCGACACCGAATGGATGGCCACCAATGCCGAGTACGCCACGGAGATCGTGCGCATGACGCGCGCGCATGCGGTCGAGACCAAGGACGAAGAGCTGTACCTGCTCGCCACCCGGCTGGAGCAGGCGATGGAGCCGCTGGCGCGCGCCGCGCGGCTGGCGGCGCGTGCGCCCGACGGCCATCTGCCCAACCCGCTGCCGCGCTATGCGGACGGGCTGGGCTGAGATCCTTCAGCCCGCCGCGAGAGCGGCCTTGCGGATCGACTGCAGCGTGCTGGCCGGCGTGATGGCTTCGGGATCGAGCAGGCAATGCAGGATCGCGGGCTTGCCGCTGGCCCGCGCCCGCGCCAGCGCGGGGCCGAACTCCCCAGTGCTGGCCACGCGCTCGCCGTGGCCGCCGAACACCTCGGCATAGCCGCGGAAGTCGGGGTTCTTCAGCTGCGTGGCGCTCACGCGGCCCGGGTAGTGCTTTTCCTGGTGCATGCGGATGGTGCCGTACATGGCGTTGTCGAGCAGCACCACGAGGATCGGCAGGCCGTACTGCACCGCGGTAGCGAACTCCTGGCCGTGCATCATGAAATCGCCGTCGCCCGCGAACACCACCACCTCGCGCTGCGGCCAGAGGCGCTTGGCGCCCACGCCGGCCGGCAGGCCGTAGCCCATCGATCCGCTGGTGGGCGCCAGCTGGCTCGCGAACGCGCGGAACGGCCAGAAGCGGTGCACCCAGGTCGCGAAGTTGCCCGCGCCATTGCAGAAGATGGTGTCGGCCGGCAGCACCTCGCGCAGGTGCTGCATGACCTCGCCCATCTGCAGCGGGCCCGGAATGCGGATGGGCGCCGGATCGCTCCAGCGCAGGAAGTCCTCGCGCGCGGCCTTCGTCCCGGCCTGCCAGGCGGGCGGCGCGGCCGGGCGCAGCGCGGCCACCGCGTCGGCAAAAGCCTGCGGCGTGGCGTGGATACCTTGCGCGGGACGATAGAGCTTGCCGAGCTCGTCGGCATCGGCATGCACGTGCACCAGCGCCTGCTTCGGCTGCGGAATGGCGAGCAGCTCGTAGCCCTGCGATGGCACTTCCGACAAACGCCCGCCCACCAGCAGCACGAGATCGGCGTTGCGGATGCGCTCGAGCATGCGCGGATTCGCGCCCAGGCCCAGGTCGCCGGCGTAGCAAGGGTGCTCGGCCGACAGCAGCATCTGGCGGCGGAACGAGCAGTACACCGGCAGCGAGAACGCCTCGGCAAAAGCCGCGAACTGCTGCGTGGCGGCCTCGGACCAGCGGCTGCCGCCCAGGATGACGACCGGCCGCTCGGCCTGCGACAGGCGCTGCTGCAGCTCGGCGATCTGCGCCGCGCCCGGATGCGTTTCGACCACCGCATAGGGCTGCGCATCGGCCACGGTGGCGGCTTCGGTCAGCATGTCCTCGGGCAGCGCGATCACCACCGGGCCGGGCCGCCCCGAGGTGGCGACGTGGAAGGCGCGCGAGACCAGCTCGGGCACGCGCGCCGGATCATCGATCTGCACCACCCACTTGGCCATGGTGCCGAACACCGCGCCGTAGTCCAGCTCCTGGAAGGCTTCGCGGCCCAGCGCCTCGCGCGCGACCTGGCCGACGAACAGCAGGAGCGGCGTCGAATCCTGGTGCGCGATGTGCACGCCGGCCGCCGCGTTGGTGGCGCCCGGACCGCGCGTGACGAAGCAGACGCCGGGCCGGCCCGTGAGCTTGCCCTGCGCCTCGGCCATCATCGTGGCGCCGCCTTCCTGGCGGCACACCGTCACGTCGATGGCGGCATCGTGCAGCGCATCGAGCACGGCCAGGAAGCTTTCGCCGGGCACGCAGAAGAGCTGTTTGACGCCGTGGGTGATGAGCTGGTCGACCAGGATCTGGCCGCCGGTGCGGGGAGAAGTCATGCTGTTTCCAATGCAATGAAGGTCTTGGTATCTACTCCTTCCCCTCCCGGGGGAAGGTTGGGATGGGGGCAAGCGGCGCTGGCCGGGCCGCCGCGATCGATACGCCGCCTGCCCCCACCCCTGCCCTCCCCCGGAAGGGGAGGGAGAAACGCGAGGTCATTCGAGAGCTTCGCATGCCGCGGCAATGCGTGCACACGCCTCCTCGAGCTGCGCCATCGACGTGGCGTACGAAATGCGGAAGTACGGCGCGAGCCCGAACACGCTGCCCGGCACCACCGCCACTTCGAAATTCTGCAGCAGGTAGCTGCAGAAATCGCCGTCGGTCTGCAGCCGCACTCCGCTGCGGGTGCGCCGTCCGAGCAGGCCCGCGCAGCTGGCAAAGGTATAGAAGGCGCCTTCGGGCACGCGGCAATGCAGGCCCGGCGCGCGGTTCAGTGCGGCCACCACGAAGTCGCGCCGCGCCTGGAAGTCATTGCGCCGCTCGGCCACCACCTGCTGCGGCCCCGTGAGCGCCTCGATGGCGGCGGCCTGGCTCACCGATGACGGGCACGAGGTCGACTGGCTCTGCACCACCGCCATGGCCGCGATCAGCGCGCGCGGCCCGGCGCCGTAGCCCACGCGCCAGCCGGTCATTGCATAGGCCTTGGACACGCCGTTCACCGTCAGCGTGCGGTCGCGCAGCCGCGGCTCCACGGCCGCGGGCGTGGCGAACGCGTGGCCGTCGTAGAGGATGTGCTCGTAGATGTCGTCGGCCAGCACCCACACCTTGGGATGCCGCAGCAGCACCTCGCACAGCGGCGCGAGCTGCGCCGCGCTGTAGGCCGCGCCGCAGGGGTTGGACGGCGAGTTCAGGAAGAGCCAGCGCGTGCGCGGCGTGATGGCCGCCTCGAGCTGCGCGGCATCGAGCCTGAAGCCGTTGGCCTCGCCGCAGGGCACGCTCACCGGCACGCCGCCGCAGATCTGCACGATGTCGGCGTAGGAGGTCCAGTACGGCGCGGGCAGGATCACCTCGTCGCCCGGGTTCAGGCTGGCCATCAGCGCGTTGAAGATCACCTGCTTGGCGCCCGCGCCCACGCTGATTTCATCGAGCGCGAAGTCCAGCGCGTTGTCGCGCCTGAACTTGAGCTGCACCGCGGCCTTCATGGCCGGGCTGCCGTCGAGCACGGTGTAGCGCGTGTCGCCGCGCTCCATCGCGCGGGACGCGGCGGCGCGAATGGGCTCGGGCGTGTCGAAGTCCGGCTCGCCCGCGCCCAGCACGATCACCGGCCGGCCGGCGCGCTTGAGCGCATTGGCATGGTCGGTGATGCGCAGGATCTCCGACACGCCGATGGCGCGCACGCGCTGCGCGGGCTCGAATGCGGAAGCCGAAAGTGCGGAATCGAGAACGGTGGATGTCACTTCGCGTAGGCCTCCAGCGGCTTGTCGTTGGGCTCGGCAATGAGCTGTTTCAGCGCCGCGCTCATCGGCAGGTTCAGGCTGGTGTTCTTCGGCGGAATCGGCGCGACGAACCACTTGGTGTAGATCTTCTCGAGCTCGCCGCTCTTCATCAGGCGGCGCAGCGCGTCGTCCACCGCGGCCTTGAAGGTGGCATCGTCCTTGCGGAACAGCAGCGCAATGGGCTCGGAGCCCAGCGCATCGCCGACGATGCGGTAGGCCGACGGATTCTTCGCGTTCGCGATGATGCCCGCGAGCAGGTTGTCGTCGAGCACGAAGGCATCGGCGCGGCCCGACTCCATCAGCAAAAAGCTTTCGAGGTGGTCCTTGCCGAGCATGGTGGTGATGGTGGTGTTCTGCGCGCGCTCGCGCTTGCGCAGCAGCTGCACGGCGGTGGTGCCGGTGGAGGCCGACACGGTGCGGCCCGCCAGCTGGTCGAGCGAGCTGATGCCCGAATCGACGCGCGTGGCCATGCGCACCTCGCTCACATAGGTAGTGAGTGCGAACGCGACCTGCTGCTGGCGCGCGGTGTTGTTGGTGGTGGGGCCGCAGCCGATGTCGAGGGTGCCGTTCTGCACCAGCGGGATGGTGTTCTGCGCGGTGACGGCCATGTATTCGAGCTTGGCCTGCGGCGCGATGTCCTTGAGTACGCGTTCGCACAGCTCGACGTGGTAGCCCACGTATTTCTCGTTCGCGCCCAGCATGTAGGCCATGGGCGGCGAGGCTTCGCGCACGCCGAGCACCGCCTTTCCGCTGCTCCTGATCTTGTCGAGCGTGCCGCCGGCCGGGGCCTGCTGCGCGGCGGCGCCGAAGGCGAGCGCGAGCAGCGCGGCAGCGATGGCGAGGGTCTTCAATTGCATCTTCATGGTCTCTGTCTCCTGGTTGTTTTTCTTGGGCACGGCCTCCGTCCGGCCGCTGCAGCGGAACGCCGCGCGGCAAGGACAGGAAGGCCGGGGTCGGTCAGTCGTTGATCTCGAAGGTCACGCCTTGGGCAAGCGGCAGTGCGGTCGAGTAGTTGATGGTGTTGGTGGCGCGGCGCATGTACGCCTTCCAGCTGTCGGAGCCGGCTTCGCGGCCGCCGCCGGTTTCCTTCTCGCCGCCGAAGGCGCCGCCGATCTCGGCGCCGCTCGGGCCGATGTTGACGTTGGCAATGCCGCAGTCCGAGCCCGCGCTCGAGAGGAAGCGCTCGGCCTCGCGCACGTTGAGCGTGAAGATCGAGGACGACAGGCCCGCGCCCACCGCGTTGTGCCATTCGATGGCGTCGTCCAGCGCGCTGTAGCGCACCACATAGAGAATGGGTGCGAAGGTTTCGCGCAGCACCGGGCCGTCGTGCGACTTGAGCTCGACCAGCGCCGGGCGCACATAGAAGGCGTCCTTCGTGCCAATGCCCTCCACGCGCTGGCCGCCATGCACCGTGGCGCCGATCTCGCGGCTTTCGCCCAAGGCCTTCTGCATGCCGTCGAAGGCCGCGCGGTCGATCAGCGGGCCGACCAGCGTGCCGGCCTCGCGCGGATCGCCCACCTGCACGTTGCCGTACACCTTGGCGAGCTTGGGCACCAGCGCGTCGTACACGCTGTCGTGCACGAACAGGCGGCGCAGCGTGGTGCAGCGCTGGCCCGCCGTGCCCATGGCCGAGAACGCGATGGCGCGCAGCGTGAGGTCGAGGTCGGCCGAGGGCGTGACGATGGCCGCGTTGTTGCCGCCGAGTTCAAGGATGGCGCGCGCGAAGCGCGCGGCCAGCTTCGGCCCCACCTGCCGGCCCATCGCGGTGGAACCCGTGGCCGAGAGGATCGGCACGCGGTGGTCGTCGACCAGCACTTCGCCGATGTCGCGCTGGCCCAGCAGCAGGCCGAGCAGGCCTTCGGGCGCATCGCCGAAGCGTGCAAGGGCGCGCTGCGCGATGGCGTGCACGGCCAGTGCCGTGAGCGGTGTTTTCTCGGACGGCTTCCACACCACCGAATCGCCGCACACCAGCGCCAGTGCCGCATTCCACGACCACACGGCCACCGGAAAGTTGAAGGCCGAGATCACGCCGCACACGCCCAGCGGATGCCAGGTTTCCATCATGCGGTGCTCGGCGCGCTCGGTGGCGAGCGTGAGGCCGTAGAGCTGGCGCGAGAGGCCGACCGCGAAGTCGCAGATGTCGATCATTTCCTGCACCTCGCCCGCGCCTTCGGACGGGATCTTGCCGGCCTCCAGCGTGACGAGGCGGCCGAGGTCGGCCTTGGCGGCGCGCAGCTCCTCGCCCAGCAGGCGCACCAGTTCGCCGCGGCGCGGCGCCGGCACGCTGCGCCAGGCCTTGAAGGCCTCGTGCGCCTGGCCGATGGCCGCGGCCGCTTCGGCGGCGGTGGTCTGCCGCACCTGCGCGACCACCTCGCCGGTGACCGGCGAGCGCACCGTGAGTTCGCCGCCGGTATGGGCGGCACCCGGAACGTCGAGGCGCTGCAGCAGCTGCGCGATCTCGGTGGCGACGGAAAGAAAGGCTTGGGCTTCTGGCATGGAGGCTCCGGCGTGGAGAAGAGAGGACAAGACGAAGGGAAGGCGACGCGGCAACAGCTCAATATCTGCGAACAGGGCTTGCTTGCATAGCGAAAAAACGGAAGGACTTGGTGCGTTTCAGGAATGAACTTCCGAAGCGTTCGTGCATTCGGCGCACAAGCAACGCCTTCAAGCCACAGGCCCCGGCGGCTCGGGCAGGCTGATGCGCTGCCCGGCCGGCGAGCCCGCGAGGCTTTGCGCGGGCCGCCGCAAGGTGGCGTCGAAAGGATTGATCTTCGGCCCGATGGCCGCCGCCTCGCGCTTGAGCAGCTCGACCACCGTGGGCATGCGGTCGGCATTGAGGCGGTCGGCGATGGTGCCCACGCTGAGCGCGGCCACCGCGCGACCCTCGCGGTCGAGGATGGGCACGGCCACGCCGGCCATGCCTTCGAGCAGGCCGGTGTTGCGCCCCGCATAGCCGGCCTGGCGCACGCGCTCGATCTCGGTGCGCAGGTAGACCTCGTCGTACACGCCGTACTCGCGCACACGCGAGAGATTGAAGCGGATCACCTCTTCGCGCTCCGCCTCGGGCAGAAAGGCCAGGATCGCGAGCGCGCCCTGCCCCACGCCCAGCGCAATGCGCCCGCCAATGTCGCCCGTGAACGAGCGGATCGGGAACGGCCCTTCGCTGCGGTCGAGGCAGATCGCGTCGAAGCCGCTGCGCGCCAGCAAAAAGATGCTGTCGCCCAGGCTCGCGCACAGGCGCAGCAGCACCGGGCGGCAGATCGAGCGCAGGTCGCCGGGATTGCCGGCGCTGGCCGCGAGCGCGAAGAAGTCGATGCTCAGCCGGTAGAGCTTGCTGCGCTCGTCCTGCTCGACCATGCCTTCGGCCATGAGCGACTGCAAAAGGCGGTGCGTGGTGGCCTGCGTGAGGCCCACGGACCGTGCAATCTGGGTCACGCGCCCGCCCTCGGCCTGCACCGCGCCGAGTGCGCGGATCACCGAAAAGACGCGCGGCACGCCGCCGCTGGCGGCCGAGAGGGTTTCCATACCTTGCTCCTGTGGAATTCCTGAGATTGATTCTCCACATGATATTCCATTGAATGGAATAAATTTAATAAAAATTCTGATTAATGGAATACCCGAGGCATTCTGGCGCGATCGTTGCAATAGAGTGAATTGAAAGTTCTCTCCTTGCCATGGCATGCACCAAGCTGCTGCACGCCATTTCTCGATTCCGCAGAAAGGCCCTTCATGTCGTTCCTACGGCTCACCGACCTGACCAAGTTCTACGGCGCCACGCGCGCCGTGTCGGCCATGAACCTCACGGTGGAGAAGGGCGAGTTCGTCTCGCTGCTCGGCCCATCGGGCTGCGGCAAGACCACGACGCTGCAGATGATTGCGGGCTTCGAGGCGGTGTCGAGCGGGCGCATCGAGCTCGCGGGCAAGGACATCACGCATGCCAAGGCCAACACGCGCGGCCTGGGCATCGTGTTCCAGACCTACGCGCTGTTCCCGCACATGACGGTGGCCGACAACGTGAGCTTCGGCCTGGAGATGCGCAAGATGCCCAAGGCCGAGCGCGCTGAACGCGTGAAGCAGGCGCTGGCGCTGGTGCACCTGGAAGCGCACGCCGCGCGCTACCCGCGCGAGCTCTCGGGCGGCCAGCGACAGCGCGTGGCACTGGCCCGCGCGCTCGTGATCGAGCCGCCGGTGCTGCTGCTGGACGAGCCGCTTTCCAACCTCGACGCCAAGCTGCGCGAGGAAATGCAGTTCGAGCTGCGCCAGATCCAGCGCAAGGTCGGCACCACCACGGTGATGGTCACGCACGACCAGAGCGAAGCCATGTCGATCAGCGACCGCGTGGTGGTGATGGAAGGCGGCTGCGCCACGCAGATCGACCATCCGCACCGCGTGTACGAGCATCCGAGCACGCGCTTCATCTCCACCTTCGTGGGCAAGGCCAACCTGCTGGACGGGCGCGTCACGGCCAGCGGCGCGCGCAGCTGCCAGGTGGCGGTGGGCGCGCTCGCGGTCGAGGTCGACGACAGCGGCTACAAGCCGGGCGATGCGGTGCTGATGAGCGTGCGCCCCGAAAAACTGCAGCTGGTGGAGGCCGGCCGCGGCCGCCTCGACGGCCGGGTGCTGGAGCGCTTCTTCCTTGGCAGCCAGTGGCTCTACCGCCTGGGCACGCCCGCCGGCGACCTGATGGTGCTGAGCCCCAACGACGGCCGCGACGCGCTCGACGAAGGCCATGCCGCCGGCATCGACTGGCCCGCGCACTGCACGCGCCTGCTGCCGGCCGGCGAGGCGGTGGCCGCATGAAGGGCAAGGCCACGCCCTGGTGGCTGTCGGGGCCCGCGCTGCTGCTGTTCGCGGCCCTGCTGGTGGTGCCGCTCGCGCTCACCGCGGTGCTGTCGTTCAACGTCTACGACCCGGCCACGGGCCCGAAGGCCGGCGAGTTCACGCTCGCGCACTACGCGCAGGTGTTCACCGACTCGTACTACCACGGCATCTTCTGGCGCACCTTCTGGATCTCGGGCCTCGTCACCCTGATCTGCGTGCTGGTCGGCGCGCCCGAAGCCTATGTGCTGAGCCGCATGCGCAACCCGTGGCGCTCGGTGCTGCTGCTGGTGGTGCTGGCGCCGCTCCTGGTGTCGGTGGTGGTGCGCGCCTTCGGCTGGAGCATGCTGCTCGGGCCCGAAGGCGCGGTGAACGGCCTGCTGCGGCTGGTGGGCATCGGGCCGGTGAAGATGCTCTACACCGAGACCGCGGTGATCGTCGCGCTGGTCCACGTGATGCTGCCCTTCATGGTGATTCCGGTCTGGACCTCGCTGCAGAAGCTCGACGCGGGCGTGGAGAACGCGGCGCTCTCGCTCAGGGCCTCGCCCTTCACCACGCTGCGCCGCATCGTGCTGCCGCAGGTGATGCCGGGCATTCTCTCGGGCAGCCTGATCGTGTTCGGCCTGGCCGCGAGTTCGTTCGCTATTCCGGGGCTCCTGGGCGGGCGCCGATTGAAGATGGTGGCGACGGTGGTCTACGACGAGTACCTGAGCGAACTCAACTGGCCGCTCGGTGCGGCGGTGGCGCTCACCTTGCTGGTGGCCAACCTCATCGTGATGCTGAGCTACAACCGCCTCGTCGAAGGCCGCTACAAGAAGGCATTGGGGTGATCGGATGAGCAAGAACGGCCCCCTCGCCCTCGCGTTCAACGCGCTCGTCATCACCTTCATGCTGGCGCCGCTCGTGGTGGTGTGCATCGTCGCGTTCACGCCCGAGAACACGCTGACGATTCCGACCACGCATTTCTCGCTGCGCTGGTTCGAGGCGGTGTTCGCACACCCCGACTTCATGCAGTCGTTCTGGAACAGCCTGTGGCTCGCGCTGGCCTCGGCCACCATCGCCACGCTGCTCGCGGTCCCGGCCGGCATGGCGATCACGCGCTACGCGTTCCCGGGGCGCGACTTCCTCAACGGCCTGTTCCTCTCGCCGCTGATCATTCCGCACCTGGTGCTGGGCGTGGCCCTGCTGCGCCTCTTTGCGCTGGTGGGCGGCACGGGCAGCTTCGGCTGGCTGGTGATGGCGCATGCGCTGATCGTCACGCCCTACACGCTGCGGCTCGTGGTGGCCGCGCTGGTGGGCTTCGACCGCAGCGCCGAGCAGGCCGCGCTCTCGCTGGGCGCGAGCCAGGCCACGGTGTTCCGGCGCATCACGCTGCCGATGATCCTGCCGGGCGTGACGGGCGGCTGGCTGCTGTCCTTCATCAACAGCTTCGACGAAGTGACGATGTCGATCTTCGTCACCTCGCCCAGCACGGTGACGCTGCCGGTGCGCATGTACATGTATGCCACCGAATCGATCGATCCGCTGATGGCGGCCGTGTCGGCGCTGATGGTGGCGGTGACGGCCATCGCGATGGTGGTGCTCGACCGTGTCTATGGACTGGACCGCGTGCTGGTGGGACGCCGATAGATGAGCCTGCCAAAGCTTCAACCGCTGCTGCATCGCCTGGCCGAGACCGGCCGCGCCGCGGTGCCCTTCACGCTCGACGGCCAGCCCGCCTCCGCCCTCGCGGGCGACACGGTGCTGACGGCCGTGCTCACGCAGGCCGTCCAGCTGCGGCGCAACGAATTCAGCGGCGCCCCGCGCGCAGGCTTCTGCATGATGGGCGCCTGCCAGGACTGCTGGATCGCCACCGAGCAGGGCGAGCGCCTGCGCGCCTGCTCCACCTTCATTGCGCCGGGCATGGCGCTGGTCACGGGAAGGAGCGGCGGATGACGGCTTCTTCTTCTGCCGCATTGCAGCCGGTGATCGTCGGCGCGGGGCCGGCCGGCGTGCGCGCCGCCCAGGCGCTGGTGGCGCATGGCCTGCGGCCCGTGGTGATCGACGAGGCTTCGCGCGCTGGCGGCCAGATCTACCGGCGGCCGCCCGCGAGCCTGGCCCAGCGCAGCGCGCAGGCGCTCTATGGCTTCGAGGCCGGCCGCGCCGATGCGCTGCATGCCGCCTTCGATTCATTGCGCGAGCGCATCGACTACCGCCCCGACAGCCTAGTGTGGAATGCGCAAGGCGGCCGGCTCGACGTGCTGCACGGCCCGACGCGCAGCACGTCGAGCCTTTCGTACGGCCAGCTGATCGTTGCCACCGGCGCCACCGACCGCGTGCTGCCCGTGCCCGGCTGGACGCTGCCCGGCGTCTACACGCTGGGCGGCGCGCAGGTGGCGCTCAAGTTCCAGGGCTGCGCCATCGGCGAGCGCGTGGTGTTCATGGGCACCGGGCCGCTGCTCTACCTGGTCGCGTATCAATACGCGAAGGCCGGCGCAAAGGTGGCGGCGGTGCTCGACACCGCGCGGCTCGCCGACCAGCTGGCTGCCACGCCCGCGATGCTGCGGCAGCCCGCCGTGTTCGCCAAGGGCGTGTACTACGTGGCCTGGCTGCGCGCGCACGGCGTGGCGCTGCACGGCGGCGTGCGGCCATTGCGCGTGCTCGGCGATGCACAGGAGAGCCGGGTGGCCGGCGTCGCGTGGCACGACGGCCGCGAAGAACGCACGCTGGCCTGCGATGCCGTCGGCTTCGGCTACGCGCTGCGCTCCGAAACGCAGCTGGCCGACTTGCTCGGCTGCCGCTTCGACTACGCGCCGCTGCACCGCGCCCATCTGCCGGTGCGCGATGCTGCGGGCCGCTCCAGCGTGCGCGGCGTGTACCTTGCGGGCGACGGCGCCGGCATCATGGGTGCCGATGCGGCCGAATGGGCCGGCGAACGCGCCGCGCTCGCGCTGCTGGCCGACAACGGCGTGGCGGTCGATGCGGCGCGCGCCGCCGAACTCGAACGCAAGCTCGGCAAGCTCGCCGGATTCCGCGAGGGACTCGAACGCGCCTTCCCCGTGCCGCAGGACTGGGCTGCGCATGCGAGCGACGAGCTGGTGGTCTGCCGCTGCGAAAACATCACGGCCGGCACGCTGCGCCAGACCGTCGCCACCACCGGCGCCGACGAGATGAACCGCCTGAAGGCGCTGTCGCGCGTGGGCATGGGCCGCTGCCAGGGCCGCATGTGCGGCGCGGCGGCGGCCGAGATCCTCGCGCAGGCCACGGGGCTGCCGCTGCAGCAGGTGGGCCGGCTGCGCGGGCAGGCGCCGATCAAGCCGATTCCGATCCACCTGGCCGCCGCGCCATCCACCGTAGGAGCCGGCGAATGAGCGGCCGCAGGACATTGCGCACCGACGTCGCCATCGTCGGCGGCGGCATCGTCGGCGCGTCGGCCGCGCTGGCCTTGCGGCAGATGGGCATCGGCGTGGTGCTGCTGGAGCGCGACCTGTGCGGCTCGCGTTCGAGCGGCGTGAACTACGGCGGCGTGCGCCGCCAGGGCCGTCCGATCGACCAGCTGCCGCTCGCGCAGCGCGCGCACCGCATCTGGGGCCGCCTGCGCGAAACCATCGGCACCGACGGCGAGTACCTGCGCTCGGGCCACTTCAAGATCGCGCGCAGCGAGGCCGACATGGCATCGCTGGAACGCTACCGTGCGCAAAGCAGCGACTTCGACCTGGGGCTGGAGCTGATCTCCGATGCCCGCCTGCGCGAGCGCTGCCCCTGGCTCGGCACGCGCGCCGTCGGCGGCTCGCTGTGCGCGGAAGACGGGCAGGCCAATCCGCGGCTGGTGTCGCCCGCCTTCGCGCTCGCGGCGCAGCGCGCGGGCGCGCAGATCTTCGAGCGCCACAAGGTCGACGAGGTGGCGCACGACGGCCAGGCCTTCATGCTGCGCTCGGGCAATGCGCTCGAAGTGCATGCACCGGCGCTGCTCAACTGCGCGGGCGCCTGGGCCGGATCGATCGCCACCGAGTTCGACGAAGAGGTGCCGCTGCAATCGGGCCATCCCGCCATGGCCGTGACGGAGCCGCTGCCCTTCTTCATGGACTGGAGCCTTGGCGTGGAGGGCGGCGGCATCTACTGCCGCCAGGTGGCGCGCGGCAATCTCGTGCTGGGTGGCGGCGGCAAGGGCGTGGCGCTCGATGCCGACCGCGCCCGCTCCGACCGCGACGCCATCGCCTCGCTCTCCGCACAGGCCGTCGAACTGCTGCCCGCGCTGCGCCATGCGCATTTCATCCGCACCTGGAGCGGCACCGAAGGCTACCTGCCCGACCGCCAGCCGGTGCTCGGCCCGAGCCGCACCACGCCCGGCCTGTTCCATGGCTTCGGCTTTTCGGGCGCGGGCTTCCAGATCGGCCCCGCTGCCGGCGAAGTGCTGGCCGAACTCGTGCGCGACGGCCGCAGCAGCACGCCCATCGAGAGCTTCTCGATCGAACGCTTCACCCCCACCCCACCCTGAAAGGAAAACACCATGTCCCGTTTCCAGAAGATTTTTTCCTTCTTCTCTCTTCGCCGGACCGTGCTCGGTGCGGCGGCGGTGGCCGCGCTCGCGGCCGGCGGCGCGGCCGGCGCGCAGACCAAGACGCTCTACATCGGCATGAACGGCGGCACCATGGAGAAGGCGTACACGCAGTACGTGTTCCCGGCCTTCGAGAAGCTCTACGGCGCCAAGGTGGTGGTGGTGCCGGGCACCTCGTCCGACATCCTCGCGAAGGCGCAGGCCAACAAGGACCGCCCGCAGATGCACGTGATGTTCCTGGACGACGGCATCATGGTGCGCGCGATCGGCATGGGCCTGTGCCAGAAGCAGCGGCCCAATCCGTCGCTGGCCGAGATCTACCCGGCCGCGCGCTTCAAGGACGACATGGCCAGCGGCGTGAGCCTGGGCATGACGGGCCTGGCCTACAACGCGAAGATGTTCAAGGAAAAGGGCTGGGCGCCGCCCACCTCGTGGATGGACCTGGCCGATCCCAAGTACAAGGGCAAGGTGGTGTTCCAGTCGATGTCGTCATCCTCGTTCGGGCTGCACGGCTTTTTGATGTTCAACCGCATCCAGGGCGGCAACGACAAGAACGTGGAGCCCGGCTTCAAGGCCTGGCCCACCACCATCGGACCGAACGTGCTGGAGTACATCCCGAGCTCGGCCAAGCTGTCGGAGATGGTGCAGACCGGCGAGGCCGCGATCTTCCCGCTCACGCCCACGGCCGTGGCGGCGCTCAAGACCAAGGGCATTCCGGTGGAGTACGCGCCGCCGAAGGAAGGCGCGGTGGTGCTGATGGTGGGCCAGTGCGTGATCGCGAACAACAGCGAACCCGAGCTGTCGCAGAAGCTCGCCGAGTTCCTGCTGAGCCCACTGGCCCAGGCCAACGTGCTTCAGTACGGCGCGCAGATTCCCACCAACCCCAAGGCCCCGGCCGTGGGCGACGGGGTGGCGCAGGTGGCCGACATCAACAAGTGGATGAAGACGGCGGTCACCATCGACTGGGACAGCATCAATGCGAACCGTCCTGCTTGGAATGCTCGTTGGAACAAGACGATCGAGAAGTAATTCAAAAAAACGGGGACGTTCGGGGTGCGCTCCCGCCGACGGGGTACGCGGCGAAGCGAATGCCCCCCGCGCTTCGCGCTCCTCCTTTATTTCGCTGCGCAAGGCACCCCATCAGCGGGAGCGTGATCAGAGCACTGGTTGATCAGCTGTGCACCCAAAGCGTGTCCATGTGCACAGAGCATCGGGTGCTCCCCGCAGCGAAATCAAGGAGGAGGCCGAAGGCCGGGGGACATTCGCGGAGGGGAGTACCCGGTGATCTGTGCACACGCCCCGAACAAGAACAACAGCGCCAAGAACAAGAGAGCGCCTCAGCCGTTCGCTTCCAGAATCCACCCCGCAGCCTTCTCGGCCATCATCAAGGTAGGACTGTTCGTATTGCCGCTCGTGATGGTCGGCATCGCGCCCGCATCGACCACGCGCAGCCCCTGCACGCCGCGCACGCGCAGCTTCGAGTCGAGCACCGCCATCGGGTCGCCGTCCGCCCCCATCTTGGTGGTTCCGACCGGATGGAAGATGGTGGTCGCAATGTCGCCGGCCAGGCGCGCCAGGTCCTCGTCGCTCTGGTATTGAACGCCGGGCTTCCATTCCTCAGGCCGGTACTTGGCAAGCGCCGGCTGCGAGGCGATGCGGCGCGTCACGCGCAGCGAATCGGCCGCCACCTTGCGGTCTTCGTCGGTGCTCAGGTAGTTGGGCGCGATCGCGGGCGCATCCTGGAAGCGCGGGCTCTTGATGCGCACGCTGCCGCGGCTCGTGGGGTTGAGATTGCACACGCTCGCGGTAAAGGCCGGAAAGCTGTGCAGCGGATCGCCGAAGGCATCGAGCGACAGCGGCTGCACGTGGTATTCGAGATTGGGCCACTCATGCTCGGGCGAACTGCGCGTGAAGGCGCCGAGCTGCGACGGCGCCATGCTCATCGGCCCGCTGCGCTTCATCAGGTATTCGAGGCCGATCTTCGCCTTGCCGACCATCGACGAGGCCAGCACGTTGAGCGTGGGCGCGCCGTTGATCTTGTAGACCGCGCGGATCTGCAGGTGGTCCTGCAGGTTGGCCCCGACGCCGGGCGCGTCGACCGCCACCTCGATGCCGTGCTGGCGCAGCAGCTCGGCCGGGCCGATGCCCGAGAGCTGCAGGATCTGCGGCGAGCCGATGCTGCCCGCGCACAGCACCACCTCGCGCGTGGCATGGGCGATGACCATCTCGCGGCCGTCCCACACCTGCACGCCGGTGCAGCGCCGGCTGCCGTCGGGCTGGGTCTCGACGATCAGCTTGGTGACATGCGCGTTGACCCACATCTCGAAGTTGGGCCGGCCATAGCAGACCGGCCGCAGGAACGCCTTGGCGGTGTTCCAGCGCCAGCCGTTCTTCTGGTTGACCTGGAAGTAGCCGACGCCTTCGTTGCTGCCGCGGTTGAAGTCGGTGCTGTGCGGCACGCCGGCCTGCACCGCGGCCTCGGCAAAGGCGTCGAGGATGTCCCAGCGCAGGCGCTGCTTCTCCACCCGCCATTCGCCGCCGGCGCCATGCAGCTCGTCGGCGCCGAGGTAGTAGTCCTCGTGCTTCTTGAAGTCGGGCAGCACGTTCTGCCAGCACCAGCCGTCGTCGCCCGTGAGCTGCGCCCACTGGTCGTAGTCGCGCGACTGGCCGCGCATGTAGATCATGCCGTTGATGCTGGAGCAGCCGCCCAGCGTCTTGCCGCGCGGGTAGCGCAGCACGCGGCCGTTGAGGCCGGCGTCGGGCTCGGTGCTGTAGAGCCAGTCGGTGCGCGGGTTGCCGATGCAGTAGAGGTAGCCCACCGGAATGTGGATCCAGTGGTAGTCGTCCTTGCGGCCGGCCTCGATCAGCAGCGTGCGCTGCTGCGATTTGCGGGTGAGGCGGTTGCACATCAATGCGCCGGCCGTGCCGCCGCCGATGACGATGTAGTCGAATGTGTTGTCGCTCATGGCGCTGGCTTGTCTCCGGGGGTCGACGGTATTTCTTTTGCTCATGGGCCCGGTGAGGGGCTTCGGCCGGCAGTTTCTCCCAAGCCATGCGCAAAAAGCCAATGATTTCGGCGCGGTTGGCATATAAATCGTTCTTATATGACTGCCGCCGCCTTGGACCTCCAGATTCTGCGTGCCTTCGTGCTGGCGGCGCGCGAGGGCAATGTGTCGCGCGCGGCCGAGCGGCTGCACCTGACGCAGCCGGCGGTGAGCCTGCAGCTCAAGCGCCTGGCGGAGGAAACCGGGCTGCAGCTCTTCACGCGCACGCCGCACGGGCTGGCGCTCACGGCCGACGGCGCCGCGCTGCTGCCGCAGGCCGAGCGCGTGCTCGCGGCCGTGGGCGACCTGCAGCAGGCCGCGCGCAACCTGCAGGGCACGGTGCGCGGGGCGCTGCGCATCGGCACCATCCTCGACCCGGAGTTCACCCGGCTCGGCGTGTTCCTGCGCGAGCTGGTGGAATCGGCTCCGCAGATCGAGACCGAGCTGCGCCACGGCATGAGCGGCACGGTGCTGGCCCAGGTGCTGCGCGGCGAGCTCGACGTGGGCTTCCACCTCGATGCGGACGGGGACGATGCCGCCACGCCGGCGCCGCTCGCGGCGCGCACGCTCACGCGCTTCACCTACCGCGTGGTCGCGCCCGCGGGCTGGGGCCCGCAGGTGCTGGGCCGCGACTGGAAGGCGCTGGCCGCGCTGCCCTGGCTGGCCACGCCGCCCGAGTCGGCGCACCACCGGCTGCTGGAAAAGGTGTTCGGCCCGCTCGGGCTGTCGCCGCGCCGCGTGGCGCTGGTGGACCAGGAGGCCTCGATGCTCGACCTGCTGAAATCGGGCGTGGGCCTGAGCCTGCTGCGCGACTCGATCGCGATCCGAGAAAGCCAGTCGCACGGCCTCGTGATGGCCGACCGCGTGCAGCTGGACTGCACGCTGCGCTTCGTCTCGCTGGCGGCGCGGCGCAACGAGCCGGTGATCGCGAGCGCATGGAACGCGCTCGCGCGGGCCTGGAACTGAGCGGAAAAGGGTTACGAATGACCGGCGAAACGGCGTTCCGCCCTACGCGAAGCGGCGCCGCGGCGCACCGGGAATGTCGACTCATCCGGTTACGATGCGCCCTTCCGCACCGCCTCTTTCTTCTTACTTCGCCCCCTACCGCCGCATCATGTCCCTAGCAACCCCGCCTGCCGACGCACCCGCCGCCGACAGCGTGTTGCCCCGCATCGACGAGCGCGAGCAGGACGGCCGCAGCTGGACCGTCGCCAGTGGCCGGTGGACCACGCTGGCCATGTCGTCGCGCAGCGCGTGGCAGGCGCTTTCCAAGGACTTGGCCGGCGCGCCCCCCGCCGACGGCCGCGCCTGGGACCTGCGCCCGATCGAACAGCTCGACCACATCGGCGCGCAGCTGCTGTGGGACCACTGGCGCCACCGCTGGCCGGCCACGCTGGAGCTGTCGCCGCAGCACAAGGCGGTGCTCGACCAGGTGGCGCAGTTCACCGTGGGCACGCCCGAGGAGCCGCCGCCCACGCTGGCCGAGCGGCTGCGGCATTTCTCGCACACCGGTGCGCGCGGGCTGGAGGTGGCGCGCGACTTCGTGGGGCTGATCGGCCAGCTCGCGCTCGACGCCTGCACGCTGCTGCGGGCGCCGCACCGCGGGCCGTGGCGCGATTTCTCGGGGCATCTTTACCAGTTCGGCGCCACCGCGCTGCACATCACGGCGCTGGTGGGCCTGTTGATCGGCGTGGTGCTGGCCTACCTGATCTCGCAGCAGCTGCGCCAGTACGGCGCCGAGGCCTTCGTGGTCAACATCCTCGGGCTGTCGCTGATCCGCGAGCTCGGGCCGGTGCTGGCCGCGGTGCTGATCGCGGGCCGTTCGGGCTCGGCCATCACGGCGCAGATCGGCGTGATGCGCGTGACCGAGGAGCTCGACGCGATGCGCGTGATGGGCATTCCGCACGGCTTCCGGCTGGTGATGCCGCGCGTGATGGCGCTGGCCATCGCAATGCCGCTGATCAGCCTCTGGACCTCGATGGCGGCGCTCCTGGGCGGCATGCTCGCAGCCGACGCCGCGCTCGACATTTCGCCGGCCTACTTTCTCTCGGCACTGCCGCGCGCGGTGCCGATCTCGAACCTCTGGCTCGCGCTCGCGAAGTCGGCGGTGTTCGGCATTTTGATTGCGCTGATCGGCTGCTACTTCGGCATGAAGGTCAAGCCCAACACCGAGAGCCTGGGCCGCGGCACCACCTCGTCGGTGGTGACCTCGATCACCGCGGTGATCCTGGTCGACGCGCTGTTCGCGGTGCTGTTCAAGGGCGTGGGGTTCCGGGCATGAACGACTCTTCGGTCGTCGTCGACATCCGCAAGCTCTGGACGGTGTTCAAGAGCGCCGACGGCGAGGTCGTGGTGCACCGCGACCTCGAGCTGCGCATCGAGCGCGGCGAGGTGCTGTCGCTGGTGGGCGGCTCGGGCACCGGCAAGACGGTGCTGCTGCGCCAGATCCTCGGGCTCGAGAAGCCGACCAAGGGCACGGTCGAGGTGCTGGGCCAGGCGCCCGGCGAACTCAGCGCCAAGGGCGCGGCCAACGTGGGCATGCTGTTCCAGCACGGCGCGCTGTTCTCGGCCTTCAGCGTGCTCGAGAACATCGCCTTTCCGCTGCGCGAACTCAAGCTGCTGCCCGACGAGCTGATCCGCAACGCGGCGCTGGTCAAGCTGCAGATGGTGGGCCTGGAGCCGCGGCATGCCAACATGAGCCCGGCCGACCTCTCGGGCGGCATGATCAAGCGCGTGGCGCTGGCGCGCGCGCTCATCATGGACCCGCCGCTGCTGCTCCTGGACGAACCCACCGCGGGCCTGGACCCCGAGGCCTCCGACAGTTTCTGCGACCTGCTGCGCGGCCTGCACCGCGAGCTGGGCCTGACGGTGGTGATGGTCACGCACGACCTGGACACCCTGTTCGACCTGAGCACCCGCATCGCGGTGCTGGCCGACCACAAGGTCATCGTCAGCGGCTCGGCGCGCGAGGTGATCGCCTATCCGCATCCGTTCATCCACGAATATTTCCTGGGCGGGCGCGGCCAGCGCGCGCTGGAGGCCCTGCATGACAAACCCGCCAACGCCGCGCCGGCCCCCGCCGGCGCGGCCCGCTGAAAGGTAGCCACACCATGGAAAACAAAGCCCATGCCATCGCCGCCGGCGCCTTCGTGCTCGGCCTCATCGCCGTGCTCGTGGGGCTGGTGGTCTGGTTCACGCGCGACAGCACCGTGCGCAACACCTATGAACTCTCCACGCGCGACCCGGTCAGCGGGCTGCAGCCGCAGGCCATGGTGCGCTACCGCGGCATCGCGGTCGGCAAGGTGACCTCGATCGACTTCGACCCCAAGACCAAGGGCAACGTGCGCGTGCGCATCACGGTCGACCAGCGCGTGCCGCTCACCACCTCGAGCTTTGCCACGCTGAGCTACCAGGGCGTGACTGGCCTGGCCTTCATCGCGCTGGACGACAAGGGCGAATCGAACGTGGCGCTCGCGCCCAACAACGAGGATCCGCCGCGCATTCCGCTCAAGCCCTCGATGCTGGCGCAGCTGCAGGACCGCGGCGAAGCCATCGTCAACCAAGTCGACGAGGCGACCAAGCGCGCCAACCAGCTGCTGAGCGACGACAACCAGAAGCGCGCGGCCGATGCGCTGGAGAACATCGCGGCCGCCTCGGCCAGCGCCAACACGCTGCTCAAGCAGCTCGACAACACGGTGAAGACCGGGCTGAACCCGGCGCTGGCGGCGCTGCCGAACACGCTGTCTTCGGTGAAGACCGCCGCCGGCGACGTCTCGCGCGTGGCCAACAACTTCAACACCACCGTGGGCCGGCTCAACGCGCCCGATGGTCCGATCGAGCGGCTGAGCGAGGGCACCAAGGCGCTCGCGCAATCGGTCGATTCGTTCAACGCCGCCACGCTGCCGCGCGTGAACCGCGTGGCCGACGACACCTCGCGCGCGGTGCGCCGGCTGGGACGTGCGGCCGACAGCATCAACGACAACCCGCAGTCACTGCTGTTCGGCAACGGCGGCACCGCTGCCGGGCCCGGCGAGCCCGGTTTTTCGGCGCCGCCCTCCACCCATTCGCTGGCACGTCCCTGAACGTGATGATGACCATGATGAAGAAGAACGCCGTCCTTCGCCTCCCTCCGCGCCTGGCCGCCTGCGCCGGCCTCGCGCTGCTGCTGCTTGCGGGCTGCAGCGCCCTGCCCGACAAGCCCGCGCGCGCCACGCTGTACGACTTCGGACCCGGGCCGGCCGCATCGGCCCCAGCCGCCAACCCGCCCGCGGCCGCGCTGCCCACGCTCGCGCTGGCCGAGATCGAGAGCAACACGCGGCTCGACAGCACGCAGATCCTCTACCGGCTCGGCTATGCCGATGCCAACGAGCTGCGCCCCTACGGCCAGTCGCGCTGGAGCCTGGCGCCGGCGCAGCTGCTGCGCCAGCGGCTGCGCGACGCGCTCGCCGAGCGGCGCACCGTGCTCGGCCCGGAAGAAAGCGCGACCATTGCGCGCGCCGAGGGCAAGGTGCCCGACACGCTGCGCATCTCGCTCGACGAGTTCAGCCACTACTTCGAATCGGCCAGCAGCAGCGCCGGCCTGGTGCGCCTGCGCGCCACGCTGATCCGCGGCACCACCGGCGGCGACCGCGTGCTGGGCCAGCGCAGCTTCACCGTGCGCCGCCCCGCGCCGAGCGCCGATGCACCCGGCGGCGTCAAGGCGCTGGCCGCGGCCACCGATGCGGCCGTGGCCGAGGTCGTGCAGTGGGTGGACCAGCTGCCGCGGCAGTAAGCTCGGCTCGAAGCGCTTTTTTCACCAACGGAGGAGACCCACCATGAACGCCACACGCATCATCGGCATCCTGCTCATCGTCGCGGGCATCGCGGGCCTCGGCCTCGGCGGCTTCAGCTTCACGAAGGAAACGCACCAGGCCAAGCTGGGGCCGCTGGAGTTCTCGGTGAAGGAAAAGCAGCAGGTCAACTTCCCGGCCTGGGCCAGCGTGGCCGCCATCGTTGTGGGCGGGGCGCTGGTGCTGCTGGGGGGCAAGAAGGGCTGAGCGCGAGCCCTCAGCCGCCGATCCCCGCCAGGAGCCGCGGCAGAAGAACCTCCGCCGCGCCGCGCAGGACCACCGCAGCCGCCGCGTCCAGCTGCGGCAGCGGCTCCATGTTGAGCGTGATCAGCCGCGCGCCGCGCGACATCGCCAGCTGCGGCAGCTCGGCCGCCGGGTAGACCACCGCCGTGCTGCCGACCACCATGAACACGTCCGATTCCTGCGCCGCCACCTGGGCGTCGTGCAGCACGCCTGGGTTCAGCATCTCGCCGAACATCACGACGTCGGGCCGGGCGCGCGAGGCGCAGCGCATGCAGCGGTGAAAGGGCCAGGGCCCGCGGCGGTTGCCGCAGTGGTCGCAGCGCCAGCGGCGCAGCGAGCCGTGCAGTTCGAGCACGTCCAGCCCGCCCGCGATCGAGAGCAGGCCGTCGACGTTCTGCGTGACGAGCCGCGTGGCGGGGCGCAGCCGCTGCAGCAGTGCGAGCGCCGCATGGCCGGGGTTCGGCTGCGCGGCCTCGACGGTGGAAAGCCGCCGGGCCCAGAAGCGGGTGAATCCCCTGGGGTCGCGCTGCAGGTCTTCGGCATGGGAGAACTGCAGCGCGTTCTGGTTCATCCAGAGGCCGTCGGCGTCGCGGTAGGTCGAAATGCCCGAGGCCTTGGACAGCCCCGCGCCCGACAGCACGGCGATGCGCCGGGCGGCGCCCAGGAGGGCAATGGCGGATTCGACGGGCGATGTGGAAGATGAAGCGGTGCCCAGGCTGCTCATGGATCCAGCGGTGCGGAAGCCTTTCTTCCGCCAGACGTTGCGCCCAGCCGCGCGGACACCGTGCCCGCGCAGGCCTTGAGCGCGCGTGCGATTTCGCCGTCCCAGGCGGTGTCGAAGATGGCGGCCGGGCCGATGGCCGTGACCGACAGCACGATGGCGCCCGTGTGGTCGAACACCGGCGCCGCCATGGCGCTCACGCCCTCGATCACCTCGCCTTCGGAGCGGCTGATGCCGTGCGCGCGCACTTCCTGCAGTTGGCGTTCGAATTCGCTCCACGAAGGCAGCGGCGGCTGCGGCGGCATGCCGGCCACGGGCGGCTCTTCGCCGGCCTTGCGCTGCTTCTGGCGCTGGCGCTCGGCGTCGAGCAGCTGCCGCACCGCATCGGCCTGCAGGTAGGCGGCAAAGACCCGGCCCGAGGCCGTGTTGGTGAGCGAGAACACCGTGCCGTGACGCATGTTCACGTGCACCGGCGACGGCGATTCGGCCGTGCGCACGATGGTGGCGCCGCGCGCGCCCCAGACCGCGAGCGCCACCGTGTGGCCGATGCGCTGCGCCACCTCGGCGATCAGCGGCGTCGCAATGTGCACCGGGTCGGCCTGCTGCAGGCTGATGAGCCCCAGTTGCAAGGCCAGCGGGCCGAGCAGATAGTGGCCGCTGGCGCGGTCCTGCTCGATCAGGCCGAGCCGCCCGAAGCTCACCATGTACGGATGGGCCTTGGCGGCCGTCATGTCGGCTTCGCGCGCCAGGTCTTTCAGCGCCATCGGCCGGCCGTGGTGCACCAGCGCGCGCAGCAGCTGGCCACCCACTTCGATGCTCTGGATGCCGCGCTGGGCGGCGCGGTCGTTGTCATTGGCTGCCATGGCCCGCCTTGGCGTCTGGTTGTTCGTTCATGAAGAAGGGATTAGACATGAACTGATCTCGGGCTTACACTCCAGGAATTCGTTAACCGCAAATTCATTTGCTTTAGACGAATCAAATTTCGATCCACCCGACGGAGACACACGATGAGCCAAGCCAAGAAGTTCGCCAGCCAGGCCGACATGGAAGAGAAGAAGATCACCTTCAGCCAGATCTCGGAACACGCCTGGGCCTACACGGCCGAGGGCGACCCCAACACCGGCATCGTGATCGGCGACGATTGCGTGCTGGTGGCCGACACCCAGGCCACGCCGGCCATGGCGGCCGACGTGGTGCGCCGCATCCGCGAAGTGACCGACAAGCCGATCAAGTACGTGGTGCTCACGCACTACCACGCGGTGCGCGTGCTGGGCGCGGCCGGCTACGGTGCCGAGCACATCCTGGCCAGCCAGGACACGCGCGACCTGATCGTGGAGCGCGGCGAAGCCGACAAGG
The DNA here is from genome assembly GCF_041154435.1 of Variovorax sp. V116. Lineage (NCBI taxonomy): Bacteria > Pseudomonadati > Pseudomonadota > Betaproteobacteria > Burkholderiales > Comamonadaceae > Variovorax > Variovorax sp. V116. Next base: position 444,562 of record NZ_AP028661.1, on the reverse strand, counting down.
CCAGCGAGATCGGCCGCTTCCCGCGCCTGTTCCAGAACGTCGAGACGGTGCCGCCGGGCCTGACCTGGCCCACCATGACCTTCACCGGCAAGATGACGCTGTGGCTCGGCAAGCTCGAGGTGCAGCTGATCCAGCTGGGCCGCGGCCACACCAAGGGCGACACCGTCGTCTGGCTGCCCGGGGAGCGCACGCTGCTGTCGGGCGACCTGGTCGAGTTCGGCGCCACGCCGTATGCGGGCGACGCCTACTTCCAGGACTGGCCGCAGACGCTGGACAACATCGCCGCGCTCAAGCCCGCCGCGCTGGTGCCCGGCCGCGGCGCCGCGCTCACCACGCCGGCCGAAGTGGCCGAGGGCCTGGCCGGCACGCGCAACTTCATCTCCGACGTGTACGCGAGCGTGCAGGAAGGCGTGAAGGCCGGGCGCGACCTGAACACGGTCTACAAGGACACCTACGCCAAGCTCAAGCCCAAGTACAGCCAGTGGGTGATCTTCGACCACTGCATGCCCTTCGACGTGAGCCGCGCGTACGACGAGGCCTCGGGCCATGCCGATCCGCGCGTGTGGACGGCCGAGCGGGACATCGAGATGTGGAAGGCACTCGAGGGCTGACCGGTTTTGCTCCCTCCCCTCCCGGGGGAGGGCTGGGGTGGGGGCACGCGGCGCCCGCAACGAGCGCAGTCAGCCCCCATCCCAGCCTTCCCCCGGAGGGGGAAGGAGCAAAGCAATACAAAGACACGGAGACAACACGTGATCGACTATCAAAGCCTGCGCTTCGACTACAGGCGCCATGCCGACCAGGACGCGTCCAAGCCCGCCCGCCACCCGGTGGTGATCGTCGGTGCCGGCCCGGTCGGCCTCACGCTGGCCATCGACCTGGCGCTGCGCCAGGTGCCGGTGGTTCTGCTCGACAACGACAACACCCTGTCCAGCGGCTCGCGCGCGATCTGCTTTGCCAAGCGCACGCTCGAAGTGTTCGACCGCCTCGGCTGCGGCGACCGCATGGTCGACAAGGGCGTGTCGTGGCACGTGGGCAAGGTGTTCTTCCACGGCGAGCAGGTCTACCGCTTCGACCTGCTGCCCGAACCCGGCCACGAGCGCCCGGCCTTCATCAACCTGCAGCAGTACTACGTCGAGGGCTACCTCGTCGAGCGCGCCGCCACCCTGCCGCTGATCGACCTGCGCTGGAACCACAAGGTCACGGGCATCGAGCCGCGCGATGACGGCGCGCTGCTGACCATCGAAACACCCGAAGGCAACTACCAGCTGGCCGCCGATTACGTCGGCGCCTGCGACGGCTCGCGCTCCAACCTGCGGCAGCTGATGGGCCTCGAAGCCAAGGGCCGCACTTTCCGCGACCGCTTCTTGATCGCCGACATCACGATGGATGCCCAGCTTCCGACGGAGCGGCGCTTCTGGTTCGACCCGCCGTTCCACCCCGGCCAGAGCGTGCTGCTGCACAAGCAGGCCGACGGCATGTGGCGCGTCGACTTCCAGCTCGGCTGGGACGCCGACCCGGTGGAAGAGCGCAAGCCCGAGAACATCATGCCGCGCGTGCGCGCGCTGCTCGACAGCATCGGCTTCGATGGCGTGCAGTTCCAGATCGGCTGGGCCAGCGTCTACACCTTCGCCTGCCAGCGCATGGAGCGCTTCCGCCACGGCCGCGTGCTGTTCGCGGGCGACTCGGCGCATGGCGTGTCGCCCTTCGGCGCGCGCGGCGCCAACTCGGGCGTGCAGGACGCCGACAACCTCGCCTGGAAGCTCGCGGCCGTGCTCCATGGCGAGGCGCCCGACGCGCTGCTCGACAGCTATGCCAGCGAACGCGAATACGCGGCCGACGAGAACATCCGCCACTCCACGCGCGCCACCGACTTCATCACGCCCAAGAGCGAAGTGAGCCGGCTGTTCCGCGACGCGGTGCTGGAGCTCACCAAGCGCCACGCCTTCGCGCGCACGCTGGTCAACAGCGGGCGGCTCTCGCTGCCCGCGGTGCTGCGCGATTCGCCGCTCAACACGCCCGATACCGATGTGTTTGCGGGTGCGATGGTGCCCGGTGCCGCGGCGGCCGATGCGCCCATCGTGCGCGCCGACGGCAGCAGCGGCTGGCTGCTGCGCGAATGCCATGTGGCGCAGTTCACGGCGCTGCTGTTCGGCAAGGACGAAGCGGCCGAGCGCAGCCTGCAGGCGCTGAAGGCCTGCGACCTTCCGCTGCACGTGGTGCGCGTGGAAGGCGCGACGCCCGCAGGCGAGCTCGCCGTGCAGCGCTACGACGTGCAGCCCGGCACCGTCTACCTGCTGCGGCCCGACCAGCATGTGTGCGCGCGCTGGCGGCAACCCACGGCAGAAAACATCCGCGCAGCCATCGGCCGCGCACTGGCCAAGGCATGAGGACCCCCATGCAACAACAACTGATCACCGCACCGAACCTCGAAGCGCCCGACGATTTCTACGAGGCGCTGATCGAGGCGCACCAGGGGCTTTCCACCGAGGAGAGCCACGCCTTCAATGCGCGGCTCGTGCTTGTGCTGGCCAACCACATCGGCTCGCTGGCCGTGCTGCGCGAGGCCTTCGAGGCCGCGCGCGGCAGCTGAACACGGGCCGGCTCTCGCCCTGATTTTCGAAAGAGAACACCATGACCAACCCAACCGCCCATACCGAACGGCGCTACCAGAGCGGCTTCGGCAACGAGTACGCCTCGGAAGCCGTTGCCGGCGCCCTGCCGCAGGGCCGCAACAATCCGCAGCGCGCGCCCTTCGACCTCTACACCGAGCTGCTCTCGGGCACCGCCTTCACCGCGCCGCGCCATGAGAACCGCCGCAGCTGGCTGTATCGCCGCCAGCCTTCGGTGGTGTCGGGCCGCTACCAGCCGTATGCGCAGGCGCACTGGACCACCGGCGCCGACCGCGAGATCGCGCTGCCGCCCGAGCCGCTGCGCTGGCATCCGATGCCGCTCGAGGGCGGCGCGGCCGCAGCGGACTTCATCGACGGCATGCACACCATCGCGGCCAACGGCGATGCCGAATCGCAGGTGGGCATCGGCTCGCTGATGTACCTGGCGGGCCGCTCGATGGACCAGCGCGCCTTCGTCAACGCCGACGGCGAGATGCTGGTGGTGCCGCAGCAGGGCCGCCTCGTGATCACCACCGAGCTCGGCGTGCTCGACGTGAAGCCCGGCGAGATCGCGCTGCTGCCGCGCGGCATGGCTTTCAAGGTGGCCTTGCCCGACGGGCTCTCGCGCGGCTATGTCTGCGAGAACTACGGTGCGCACTTCCGCCTGCCCGAGCTCGGCCCGATCGGCTCCAACGGCCTGGCCAACGCGCGCGACTTCCAGGCGCCCGTGGCGGCCTTCGAGGATGACGGCGGCGCCTACGAGCTGGTGAAGAAATTCGGCGGCCGCTTCTGGAAGGCACCGGCCAGGCAGTCGCCCTTCAACGTGGTCGCCTGGCACGGCAACCTGGCGCCGGTGAAGTACGACACGGCCAATTTCATGGTGATCGGCTCGATCAGCTTCGACCATCCCGACCCGTCGATCTTCACCGTGCTGACTTCGCCGAGCGACACGCCCGGCACCGCGAACTGCGACTTCGTGATCTTTCCGCCGCGCTGGATGGTGATGGAGAACACCTTTCGTCCGCCCTGGTTCCACCGCAACCTCATGAGCGAGTTCATGGGCCTTGTGCTCGGCGAATACGACGCCAAGCCGGGCGGCTTCAAGCCCGGCGGCGCGAGCCTGCACAACTGCATGGTGCCGCACGGCCCCGACGAGGAAGCCTTCGACAAGGCCACGCACGCCGACCTGAAGCCGCACAAGCTGGACAACACGCTGGCCTTCATGTTCGAGAGCCGCTACCGGTTCATTCCGACGGACTTCGCGCTCAAGAGCCCCGCGCTCGATACCGATTACGCCGACTGCTGGGCGGGCCTGAAGGACCAGTTCAAGCCATGAAGAACGCATTTGGAATCACGCGCCGCGCGGCCGCCATCGCGCTGCTCGCCGCGCCCCTGCTCGCGGCGCATGCGGCGGAGTTTCCGTCGAAACCCATCCGCTTCATCGTGCCCTACACGCCCGGCGGCACCACCGATCTTGTGGCGCGCACCGTGGGCCAGCAGATCTCGCAGAAGCTGGGCCAGCCGGTGCTGATCGACAACCGCGGCGGCGCGGGCGGCAACATCGGCATGGACGCCGTGGCCAAGGCCGCGCCCGATGGCTACACCATCGGCTTCGGCGCCATTTCGACCAATGCGCTCAACCCGCACATCTACAAGTCGATGGCCTTCGATCCGCGCCGCGACTTCACGGCCATCAGCCTGCTCGGCACCTCGACCATCGTGCTCGAAGTGCCCGCCAGCTCGCCGATCAGGTCGGTGTCCGACCTGGTCGCGGCAGCAAAAAAGAACCCCGGCCTGCCCTACGCCACGGCCGGCGCCGGCACCTCGATGAACCTGGCGGGCGTGATGTTCGCGCAGATGACCGGCACCGAGCTCGTGCACGTGGCCTACAAGGGCAGCGGCCCGGCCATCACCGACATGCTGGGCAACAACATCGGCCTGATGTTCGACAACCTGCCGGCGTCGCTGCCGCACATCCAGGCCGGCAAGCTGCGCGCACTGGCGGTGGCGGGGCCGGCGCGTTCGCCCTCGCTGCCCGATGTGCCGACGATGGCCGAGGCCGGGCTCAAGGGCTATGCGCTGGACCCGTGGTTCGGCGTGTACGGCCCGGCGAACCTGCCGGCGCCCATCGTGAAGGCGCTGAACGAAGCCTTCGTCGAGGCGCTCGCGATGCCCGAGGTGAAGGCCAAGCTGCAGCAGGCCGGCTTCTCGCCGCGCGGCTCGACCGCGCAGGAGCTGGCCACGCTCACGCAAACCGAATACCAGCGCCTGGGCGACGTCGCCAGGAAAGCCGGCATGACCGCCGACTGAACCGAATTTCAACGAAAGACACGCCATGAGCACCACCGCACTGAACGCCACCCACGACCCGAAGCTGCGCAGCTGGGTCGCCTCCGCCAACCAAGCCGGCTGCGACTTCCCGATCCAGAACCTGCCCTTCGGGCGCTTCCGCACGGCCGGCAGCAGCGAGGCTTTCCGCATCGGCGTGGCCATCGGCGACCAGGTGCTGGACCTGAAGGCGGCCGGCCTCGTCGACAGCGACGACATGAATGCGCTGATGAACGCGAGCGTGAAGGAGCGCCAGGCGCTGCGCGCGGCCATCTCCGCGGGCCTGGCCGAAGGCAGCAGCCAGCAGGCGGCCTGGGCCAAGGCACTGCTGCCGCAAGCCAAGGCCGAAATGACCGTGCCCTGCCGCATCGGCGACTACACCGACTTCTACACCGGCATCCACCACGCCACCACCATCGGCAAGCTGTTCCGCCCCGACCAGCCGCTGATGCCCAACTACAAGTGGGTGCCGATCGGCTACCACGGCCGCGCCTCGTCGATCGGCGTGAGCGGGCAGGTCTTCAAGCGGCCGCAGGGCCAGACCAAGGCGCCCGACGCGGCCGAACCCGGCTTCGGCCCCTCGAAGCGGCTCGACTACGAACTGGAGCTGGGCTTCTTCGTCGGCCGCGGCAATGCGCTCGGCGAGCCGATTGCCATCGCCGAGGCCGAGGACCACCTGTTCGGCGTGGCGCTGCTCAACGACTGGTCGGCGCGCGACATCCAGGCCTGGGAGTACCAGCCGCTCGGCCCCTTCCTCTCGAAGAATTTCGCAAGCACGCTGTCGCCGTGGATCGTGACGATGGAGGCGCTGGCGCCGTTCCGCGCCCGCTTCGAGCGGCCCGCGGGAGATCCGCAGCCGCTCGCGTACCTCGATGCGCCCTCGAACCGTGAAAGCGGCGCGCTCGACATCACGCTCGAAGTGCTGCTGCAGACCGCGAAGATGCGCGCCGAAGGCCTGGCGCCCGCGCGCCTCACGCGCGGCAACACCACCGAGGCCGCCTACTGGACCGCCGCGCAGCTGGTCGCGCACCACACGGTGAACGGCTGCAACCTGCAGCCCGGCGACCTGCTGGGCTCGGGCACGCTGTCGGGCCCCCAGCCCGACGAGGCCGGCTCGCTGATCGAGCTCACGCAGGGCGGCAAGCAGCCGATCACGCTGCCCAACGGCGAGAAGCGCACCTTCCTCGAGGACGGAGACACGCTGGTGATCCGCGGCTACTGCGAGCGCGCAGGCGCGGTGCGCATCGGCCTGGGCGAGGTCAGCGGTACGGTGGTGGCCTGACGTTGGTGTTGTCCCCTCTCCCGGAGGGAGAGGGAGCAAGATTCAGGGTGCGGTTGCGGCGGCCGACGCTGCCGGCCAAGCCACTTCGCTGGCCACGCGCGGCTTGCCGATCGGCGCGGTGGCCTTGCCGACCTTGATGGCGGCCATGTCGGCCTCGCTCGGATACTGGTCCATCAGCCAGTAGTCGAACACGCGGCGCGCAATGGGCGCCGCCGCGCCTGCGCCCCAGCCGGCGTTCTCGACGATCACCGCGAGCGCGATCTTCGGATCGTTGACCGGCGCAAAGGCCATGAACAGCGCGTGGTCGCGCTGGTGCTCCTCGAGCGCGCGCGCGTTGTACTTGGTGTTCTGCGCCTGCGTCACGGCCTGCGCGGTACCGGTCTTGCCGGCCGCCTGGTAGCCCGCGCCGGCGAACACGCCGCGCGCGGTGCCGCTGGTGACCACGCTGGTCAGGCCCTCGCGGACCACCGCGACGTTGGCCGCGGTGTAGCCCAGGTTCTCGGCCGGCGGCTGGGGCAGCGGCACCACCTGCCCGCTCACGGTGTTGCGCGTGGCCAGCACGAGGTGCGGCTTGTGCTTGCGGCCACCGTCGGCCACGATGGAGGTGGCCTGCGCGAGCTGCAGCATCGTGAAGGCGTTGTAGCCCTGCCCGATGCCCAGCGAGATGGTCTCGCCCGCATACCACTTCTTCTGCTCGGGCCGCTTGTAGGCGTTGCGCTTCCACTCGGTGCTCGGCAGCACGCCGCGCACCTCGCCGCCCAGGTCGATGCCGGTGATCTGGCCGAAGCCCAGCGGCTTCATGAAGTCGTGGATCAGGTCCACGCCCATTTCATTGGCCAGCGAGTAGTAGTAGATGTTGCTCGACAGCTGGATCGAGCGGCGCATGTCGACGCCGCCGATGTTGCCCTCGGGGCTGCCGAAGCGGTGGCCGCCGAAGTTGAAGTAGCCGGGGTCGTTCACCACCACGTTGGGGCCGCGCTTGCCGGTCTGCAGCGCCGCCAGCGCCATGAAGGGCTTGTAGGTGGAACCGGGCGGATAGGTGCCGCGCAGCGCGCGGTTCAAAAGCGGCTTGTCGAGCGATTCGGTCAGCGCCTGCCAGCTCTCGGTGTCGATGCCTTCGACGAACAGGTTGGGGTCGAAGGTGGGCTTGCTCACGAAGGCCAGCACCTCGCCGGACTTGGGGTCGATGGCCACCAGCGCGCCGCGGCGGTCGCCGAACATGTCTTCCACCAGCTTCTGCAGCTTGATGTCGAGCGACAGCATCACGGTGTTGCCGGGCGTGGCCGGGTGGCTGGCGAGCCGGCGCACCGCGCGGCCGCCGGCCGAGGTTTCCATTTGCTCGACGCCGGTCTGGCCGTGCAGCGTCTTCTCGTAGCTCTGCTCGATGCCGAGCTTGCCGATGTAGTCGGTGCCCTTGTAGTTGGCCTGGTCTTCCTCGTCCCAGTCTTCCATCGCGGTCTTCTCGCGCTGGTTGATGCGGCCGATGTAGCCAAGCACGTGCGAGGCCAGCTCGGCGTGCGGGTAGTTGCGGAACAGCCGGGCCTTGATCTCCACGCCCGGGAAGCGGTAGCGCTGCGCAGCGAAGCGCGCGACCTCCTCGTCGCTCAGGCGGGTGCGGATCGGAATGGAATCGAAGCTGCGCGAGTCTTCCCGCAGGCGCTTGAAGCGGCGGCGGTCGCGCGGCGAGATCTCGAGCACCTGGGTCAGGCTTTCGATGGTCTCCTCGACGTCGCCCACCTTCGAAGGCGTGATCTCCAGCGTGTAGGCCGAATAGTTGGAGGCCAGCACGATGCCGTTGCGGTCGAGGATCAGGCCGCGGTTGGGCACCACGGGCACGATGGCCGTGCGGTTGCTCTCGGCCTGCTCCGCCAGGTCTTCGTGGCGCACCACCTGCAGGTACACCAGCCGCGCGCACAGCAGGCTGAAGGCAAACAGCACCGCCAGGCCGATCACGACCACGCGGCGCTTGAAGCGCGCGAGGTCGGCAGCGACGTTGCGGATTTCGGTCATGGCGGGGAAAGTGCGAGCTTAGGCGCGGGCCGTGGCCATGGCAAATGCGGGCGAATTCACAGCGGCCGGTTCTCGTCGGGGTCGGGCGTGCGAAGCTGCGGTGCGAGCAGCAAGGCGGTGGCCAGCGGCCACAGCGCGGCCTCGATGGCGGGCGAGACCAGCACGCTCCAGCCCGGGAACACGCCGCCGCCGACCAGCCGCGTGATCACCTCGATGAGCTGCGACAGCGCAAAGAGCGGCAGCACCTGCAGCGCCTGCGAGGCCACCGGGTACCACAGCAGGCGCCGGTGGATGGTGATCGCGAAGAAGCCCAGCGTGGTGTAGGACAGCGCATGCTGGCCCAGCATGGACGACTGGTGCACGTCCATGCACAGCCCGAAGACGAAGGCCGCGCCGATGCCCACGCGCATCGGCTGGTGCACGCCCCAGAACACGATGGCCAGCGCGAGCAGGTCGGGCATCCATGCGGCGCGGCCGATCGGGATCATGTTGATGAGCAGCGCCACCACCAGGCTGGCCCACATGAACAGCGGGCTCACGGGCAGCAGGAGCTGCTGTTGTCCGGGACGCTTGATCATCGGGCGCGCTCCGCGGCTTTCTTGTCGGCCTTGTCGGTGGCCTTGTCCGCCTTGGCGGCCGGCTTGGCTTCCGGCTTCTTGCGCACCGCGGCGGCGGGCGCCGGGGCCGGCGGCGCCGAGGGAGCGCCGGTGGGCGCGAGCACCAGCACGTAGCGCGCGGCCGTCACGCGGGCCAGCGGCACGCAGTAGATGCGCGCAAAGGCCGAATCGGCGCGGCGCTCGATGCGCTCGATCTTCGCCACCGGCAGGCCGGGCGGATAGACGCCGTCGACGCCGCTGGTGGACAGCAGGTCGCCCTCCTGCAGGTCGGCATTGGCGGCCATGAAGCGCAGTTCCAGCCCGCCGCCATGCGCCGACGCGTCGCCGAAGGCCACGCTGCGCACGCCGGTGCGGGTGTTCTGCACGGGAATGGAAAGATCGCGGTCGATCACCAGCGTGACCTCGCTCGTGAAGGGCTGCACCTGCGTCACCTGTCCCAGCACGCCGTGCGCGTCGATCACGGGCGAGCCGGGCGCCACGCCCTGCGTGAGGCCCTGGTCGATGACGATCTTGCGCGTGTAGGGGTCGGCCGCGTCGTACAGCACCTCGGCCGCGCGGCCCGGCGCCTGGGTGGTCTGGCGCAGTTCGAGCAGCGCGCGCAGCCGCGCGTTGTCCTGCGCGAGCGTGTCGGCCTGGCTCGCGCGCTCGGCCTGCAGCATGAGCGCCTTGCGCGCCTCGTCCTCGTTGCGCTGGGCCGTCTGCAGGTCTTCGAAATAGCGGCTGCCGCCCATCATCATCTGCACCGGCTTGAGCGCCAGCCACTGCACCGGGTAGAGCACCGCGCCGACGGCCGCGCGCAGCGGCTGCACGAGGTGGAAGCGCGCATCGGCCACCATCAGGAACAGCGAGAGCGCGCCGAAGAAGATCAGCTTGCTGAGCGCCGACTGCCCCTGGTTGAACAGGGGTGGGGCTGTGCGATCGAGCGTGCCCAAGGGCATGGTTCGGACCTGGCTGTGTGCAACGTCAGATGGCAAAAAAGCCGGCCTGCGCAAGCAGAGGCCGGCCGATGATGGCTTACGCCTTTTACTCGCTCGTGAAGATGCTGCCCAGGCGGTCCATGCGTTCCAGCGCAATGCCGCAGCCGCGCACCACGCAGGTCAGCGGGTCTTCGGCCACCAGCACCGGCAGGCCGGTTTCCTCGGCCAGCAGGCGGTCCAGGTCGCGCAAGAGCGCGCCGCCGCCGGTCAGCATCATGCCGCGCTCGGCGATGTCGGCGCCCAGTTCAGGGGGCGTCTGCTCCAGCGCGTTCTTCACGGCCGAGACGATGTTGTTGAGCGGATCGGTCAGGGCTTCCAGCACTTCGTTGCTGCTGATGGTGAAGCTGCGCGGCACGCCTTCGGAGAGGTTGCGGCCCTTGACTTCCATCTCCTTGACCTCGGAGCCCGGGAAGGCCGAGCCGATGTTCTTCTTGATGACCTCGGCCGTCGGCTCGCCGATCAGCATGCCGTAGTTGCGGCGGATGTAGTTGATGATGGCTTCGTCGAAGCGGTCGCCGCCCACGCGCACCGAGCCCTTGTAGACCATGCCGCCCAGGCTGATGACGCCCACTTCGGTGGTGCCGCCGCCGATGTCCACCACCATCGAGCCCGAAGCCTCGCTGACGGGCAGGCCGGCGCCGATGGCCGCGGCCATGGGTTCCTCGATCAGGTAGACCGACGTGGCGCCTGCCGCCTCGGCCGCGTCCTTGATGGCGCGGCGCTCGACCTGGGTGGAGCCGCAGGGCACGCAGATGATGATGCGCGGGCTCGGCGTGAGCAGCGTGCGCGGGTGCACCATCTTGATGAACTGCTTGATCATCTGCTCGGTGATCACGAAGTCGGCAATCACGCCATCCTTCATCGGGCGGATCGCCTCGATGTTGCCGGGCACCTTGCCCAGCATGGCCTTGGCCTCGCGGCCGACGGCCTGGATCACCTTCTTGCCGTGGGGACCGCCTTCGTGGCGGATGGCGACGACCGAGGGCTCGTCCAGCACGATGCCCTTGTTGCGGGCGAAGATCAGGGTGTTGGCGGTGCCGAGGTCAATCGCCAGGTCGGTGGAAAAGTACCGACGGAAAGCTCCAAACATGTGCGGAATCCTCTGGAGCACGCCTGCGCGTCGGCAGGTCGTCGCTCTGTTTTTTGGGTCGTATGACGGGGTGAATTGATCGTTTTTGGCGCAAAAGCCGGCGCGTTCGCGGGGGTTGCGGCAAAGGCGGGATAATACCCGAATCCCCTCTGAATCCCGTGTTAGCACCCTCTCCGGCGTGCGATTACTTCCGGTTTTTTCGACCGGTCCGACCCATGTCACTTTCCGCCTCAGATATTGCACGCATCGCCTCCCTGGCGCGGCTGCAGCTTGCTTCCGACGAAAGCGAGCGCATGCTCAGCCAGATCAACGGCTTCTTTGACCTGGTCGAACGCATGCGTTCGGTCGATACCGCCGGAGTCGAGCCGCTGGCCCATCCGGTGGCCGCTGTCGAGGACATCACGCTGCGCCTGCGCGACGACGTGGCAAGCGAACCCGACAACCGCGAAGCCAACCAGAAGAGCGCCCCGGCCGTCGAAGCCGGCCTGTTCCTCGTGCCGAAGGTGATCGAATGAGCGGCGAATTGCACCAGATGGGCGTGGCTGACCTGGCCAAGGCATTGGCCGAGCGCAAGGTTTCGGCCGTCGAGGCCTCGCAGGTCTTCCTGGGCCGCATGAAGGCCCACGAATCGCTCGGCACCTTCGTCGACGTGAACGAAGACGTCACGCTGGCCCAGGCCCGCGCGGCCGACGCGCTCATTGCCAAGGGCAACGCGCCGGCGCTGGCCGGCGTGCCGATCGCGCACAAGGACATCTTCGTCACCACCGATTTCGCCACCACCGCCGGCTCCAAGATGCTCGCGGGCTACCGCTCGCCCTTCGACGCCACCGTGGTGCGCCGCCTGGCCGAGGCCGGCGCGGTCACGCTGGGCAAGCTCAGCTGCGACGAATTCGCGATGGGCTCGGCCAACGAGAACGTCGCCGTGCCCGCCGTGGGCCACGACAAGGCCGTGCCGGTGCAGAACCCGTGGAACCGCGAGCGCATTCCGGGCGGCTCCTCGGGCGCCAGCGCGGCGGCCGTGGCGGCGCGCCTGGCCCCTGCGGCCACCGGCACCGACACCGGCGGCTCGATCCGCCAGCCGGCCTCGTTCTGCGGCATCACCGGCATCAAGCCGACCTACGGCCGCGCCTCGCGCTACGGCATGGTGGCCTTCGCATCGAGCCTCGACCAGGCCGGCCCGATGGCCCGCTCGGCCGAAGACTGCGCGCTGCTGCTGTCGGCCTTCTGCGGCCCCGACCTGGACCGCGACTCGACCTCGCTCGACAAGCCCGCCGAAGACTTCGGCCGTTCGCTCGGCGATTCGCTCGAAGGCCTGCGCATCGGCGTGCCGAAGGAGTTCTTCGGCGAAGGCGTGGCACCCGGCGTGCGCGCGGCCATCGATGCGGCCCTTGTGCAGTACGAGAAGCTCGGCGCCAAGCGCGTCGAGGTGTCGCTGCCGCTCACCGAGCTGTCGATTCCCGTGTACTACATCCTGGCCGCGGCCGAAGCCTCGAGCAACCTGAGCCGCTTCGACGGCGTCAAGTTCGGCCACCGCGCCAAGCAGTACAAGGACCTGGCCGAGATGTACGAGCGCACGCGCGCCGAAGGCTTCGGCGACGAGGTGAAGCGCCGCATCATGATCGGCACCTACGTGCTGAGCCACGGCTACTACGACGCCTACTACCTGCAGGCGCAGAAGGTGCGCCGCATGATCGCCGACGACTTCCAGCAGGCCTTCAGGCAGTGCGACCTGATCGCCGGCCCGGCCGCGCCGACCACCGCCTGGAAGATCGGCGAGCACGGCGGCGATCCGGTGGCCGACTACCTGGCCGACATCTTCACGCTGCCTGCCTCGCTGGCCGGCCTGCCGGGCATGAGCGTGCCCGCGGGCTTCGACGCCGGCATGCCCGTCGGCCTGCAGCTGATCGGCAACTACTTCGGCGAAGCGAAGCTGCTGAACGCAGCCCACCGCTTCCAGCAAGCCACCGACTGGCACATGCGCACGCCGGAGGGCTTTTGAAATGAGCGAACCCGTGAACACTTTCGAAGCACAGCAAGAAGGCCGCCCGACCGGCCCGCTGGTGCGCGGCTATGAAGTCATCATCGGCTTCGAGACGCACGCGCAACTCTCGACCGCGAGCAAGATCTTCAGCCGCGCCTCCACCGCTTTCGGCGCCGAGCCCAACACGCAGGCCTGCGCGGTCGACCTCGCGCTGCCCGGCACGCTGCCCGTGATGAACAAGGGCGCGGTCGAACGCGCCATCAAGCTGGGCCTGGCGCTCGGCTCGCACATCGCGCCGCGCAGCGTGTTCGCGCGCAAGAACTATTTCTACCCCGACCTGCCCAAGGGCTACCAGATCAGCCAGTACGAGATCCCGGTGGTGCAGGGCGGCGCGGTCTCTTTCTTCCTTGGCGAAGAAAAGAAGACCGTGCGCCTGGTGCGCGCCCACCTCGAGGAAGACGCGGGCAAGTCGCTGCACGAGAACTTCATCGGCCAGAGCGGCATCGACCTGAACCGCGCCGGCACGCCGCTGCTGGAGATCGTGACCGAGCCCGACATGCGCTCCACCGCCGAGGCCGTGGCCTATGCGCGCGAGCTGCACAAGATCGTCACCTGGATCGGCATCTGCGACGGCAACATGCAGGAAGGGAACTTCCGCTGCGACGCCAACGTGTCGGTGCGCAAGCCCGGCGAGAAGCTCGGCACGCGGCGCGAGATCAAGAACCTGAACAGCTTCAAGTTCATGCAGCAGGCGATCGACTACGAGATCAACTCGCAGATCAACGAGCTGGAAGACGGCCGCAAGATCGAGCAGGCCACCGTGCTGTTCGACCCCGACACCGGCGAGACGCGCACCATGCGCACCAAGGAAGACGCGGCCGACTACCGCTACTTTCCCGATCCCGACCTGCCGCCGCTGGCCATCGAGGCCGAGTGGATCGAGCGCGTGCGCGCCACCATGCCCGAGCTGCCGCGCGCCATGGCCGAGCGCTATGTGCGCGACCACGGCATGTCCGAATACGACGCGGCGCAGCTCACGCAGAGCCCGGCGCTCGCGCGCTACTTCGACGACGCGGTGAAGGCCGGCGCGACGCCCAAGCTCGCGAGCAACTGGATCACCGGCGAGATGGCGCGCCGCCTGAACGCGCAGGAGATCGGCATCGAGGCCGCGCCCGTCACGGCGCAGCAGCTGGCGCAGCTGGTCGGGCGCATTGCCGACGGCACGCTGCCCAACAACGCCGCGCGCCAGGTGTTCGACGCGCTCTGGACCGGCGAAGGCAGCGATGTCGACGCCATCATCGAGGCCAAGGACCTGAAGCCCATGAGCGACACCGGCGCGCTCGACAAGATCCTGGACGAGGTGATCGCCAAGAACGCAAAGAACGTCGAGGAATACCGCGGCGGCAAGGAAAAGGCGCTCAACGGCCTCGTGGGCCAGGTGATGAAGGCCAGCGGCGGCAAGGCGAACCCGGCGCAGGTGACCGAGCTGCTGAAAGCAAAATTGGGCTGAGCCTCAGCGCTTGATACCGCCGTTCTGGGGGGACCAGAGCTGCTTCAAGCGCGTGCGCTCCTCGTCGAAGCGCGCATTGACGCGCTTCTTCTCGTCTTCCTGCTCGCCGATGAAGCGGTTCTGCACCGCCACGCTCTGCGCGTTGTCCTCGAGCTTGCGGCGCACGGCGCCGGGCGCCTTGCTCACGTCGTGCTTGTAGAACTCGAGCTCCTCGTCGATCTTGTGGCGGTCTTCGGCGAGTTCGGCCAGGCGCTTCTTCGCGGCCTGGATCACCGCGTCGATCTGCACCAGCGCCTCGGCGCGCTCGCGGTCATGCACTTCGGCATTGGGATAGCGCACCAGCAGCGCACGTTCGCGGCGGCGCTCGTCGGTCAGGCGCGCGGCCTGCAGGGCGGCCTCGCGGGCGCGGTCTTCGCGCTCGGCCAGTTCACGGGCGGTGTACGTGGGTTCGATGCGGCGGCGCGTGGTGCCGCTCGGGCTCAGTTCGCGCTGTTCGCGGTCGACGCATTCGGCAATCGGGCGGTCGGCCGTGAGCGTGCGGCCGCGCGCATCGGTGCATGAATAAATGCCCGCGGCCGGCGCCGGTGCGGGCTGCGCCGGGACCGCGCCAGCCCAGAGTGCCATCGGCAACAGCAGCACCCAGGGGGCTGCGAACGGTCGGGCCGCCAGGCCGGGCTTGTGAATGGGCACGGCGTCGATCTCAGTTGGCGCCGTAGCGCGCGCGGTAGGCGAGCACCCGCTCGCGATGCACGCCCAGGTCGGCGGCGGCGCTGCCCGAGAGGTAGTTCAGCAGGTCGTCGAGCGTGGCAATCGCCACCACCTGCAGGCCCAGCTGGTTGCGCACGTACTGCACGGCGCTGTGGTCCACGTCGACGCCGTTCTCGGTGGCTTTTTCCTGCCGGTCGAGTGCAATGGCCACGGCGTGCGGCGTGGCGCCCGCGGCTTCGATGGCGGCAATGGATTCGCGCACCGCGGTGCCGGCCGACATCACGTCGTCGACGATCAGCACGCGGCCCTTGAGCGGCGCGCCCACCAGGTTGCCGCCCTCGCCATGCGCCTTGGCTTCCTTGCGGTTGTAGGCAAAAGGATGGTTGCGGCCGCGCCGGGCCAGTTCGGCCGCCACCGTGGCGCCCAGCGGAATGCCCTTGTAGGCGGGGCCGAAGATCATGTCGAACTCGACGCCGCTCTCGATCAGCCGGTCTGCATAGAATCCGGCGAGCCGCGCGATCTTGGCGCCGTCGTCGAAGAGCCCCGAATTGAAGAAATAAGGGCTCATTCGCCCGGCCTTGGTCTTGAACTCGCCAAAGCGCAGCACCCCTGCGTCGAGGGCGAACTGGACGAAATCCTGCGCCACCGCGCTGCCTTGCACACCATCTACAGCCATCGGAAATTCCTTGTGTTCAAACTGACCAGCCTCAATCTCAATGGCCTGCGTTCGGCCGCCACGAAAGGGGTGGCGGACTGGGTGGCCGAACTTGCGCCGGATTGTATTTGCATGCAGGAGATCCGGGTGCAGGCGAGCGACATCGAAGGCCGTTTCGAGGAAATGGCCGGCCTCAAGGGCCATTTCCATTTCGCCGAGAAAAAAGGCTACGCCGGCACCGCGATCTACACCCGCCACGCGCCGAGCGCCGTGGTGGTGGGCTGGGGCGACGCCGAATTCGACGCCGAGGGCCGGTATCTCGAACTGCGCTTCGACACGCCCCGGCGCAAGCTCTCGATCATCAGCTGCTACTTCCCGAGCGGCAGTTCGGGCGAGGAGCGGCAGGAAGCCAAGTTCCGCTTCCTGAAGGGCTTCTTTCCGCACCTCACCGCGCTCAAGAAGGAGCGCGAATTCATCCTTTGCGGCGACATCAACATCGCCCACAAGGAAATCGACCTCAAGAACTGGCGCGGCAACCAGAAGAACAGCGGCTTCCTGCCGGAAGAGCGCGCCTGGATGACCCGGTTGCTGGACGCCGGCGCCGACGGCGCGGGCCTGGTCGACGTCTACCGCCTGCTCAAGCCCGACACCACGGGCGAGGCCTACACCTGGTGGAGCAACCGCGGCCAGGCCTACGCGAACAACGTGGGATGGCGGCTGGACTACCACCTGGCCACGCCGGCCCTGGGCGCGCTCGCGCGCAGCGAGCAGATCTACAAGACCATCAAGTTCAGCGACCACGCGCCGATCACGGTGGACTACGACTTCACGCTGTAGCCCCGCCGGCCGCTTCAGCGCGGCGCCGCCTTGCCCGCGTGCCGCGCGAGGTGCACCTGGTGCAGCGTGATCTTGCGCACCTCGGCCTGGCTGGTCTCGATGTGCGCGCGCAGCAGCATCGCGGCCTGCTCGCCTCGGTTGGCGCGCACGGCCTTCAAGATCTTGGCGTGCTCTTCATACGTGGCGTCGATGCGCGGCTGCTGGGTGAAGTCGAGCCGGCGGATGATGCGGATGCGGTCCGTCACGTCGCGGTGCACGCGCGCCATCTCGGCGTTGCCCGCCGCGGCCACGAGCGCGCAGTGGAAGGCCTCGTCCCACTGCGCCACCTGCGCGGTGTCGCTGCTGCGCTGGGCCGCGGGCACGAGCCAGATCTCGGCCAGCGCGTCGAGCAGGCTGCGGTCGACGCGGCGGTCGGCTTCGCAGAGGCGGTGCACCGCGGTGGTCTCGAGCACCATGCGCAGGTCGTAGAGCTGCTCGAACTGGTCGAAGTCGAAGGGCAGCACGCGCCAGCCGCTGCGGAACAGCACCTCGACGAAGCCTTCCTGCTGCAGGCGGAACAGCGCCTGCCGCACCGGCGTGCGCGAGACGCCGAGCCGGTCGCTGATCTCGTTCTCGGTGAAGCGGTCGCCGGGCACGAGGATGAAATCGGCCACGTCGCGCTTGAGCTGCGCGTAGACCTCGTCGGCCCGCGTGCGGAAAACGGTGGCGTCGGAAGCGGGGGCGGGCGAAGCGGAGCGGGGTCGGGCGGTAGGCACGTGGGGAATGGTAGTCGCAGTCATTGCCCTTGGCCGAGCACCGCCAGCAGCGCGCTGCTCGGCGCGGTCCAGCCCACGATCGCGCCCTGCGCACGGACCATGTCGAGCGTGGCCGCCTTGAAGGCCGGAAAGTAGCTCTCGGTGCAGTCTTCGAGCAGCAGGCTGTCGTAGCCGCGGTCGTTGGCCTCGCGCATGCTGGTCTGCACGCAGACCTCGGTGGTGACGCCGCCGAACAGCAGGTGCGTGATGCCGCGCGCTTGCAGCAGCTCATGCAGGCCGGTGGCATGGAACGCGCCCTTGCCGGGCTTGTCGACGACGATTTCGCCATCGACGGGCGCCAGCGCATCGATGATCTGGTTGCCCGGTTCGCCCGCGACGAGGATGCGGCCCATCGGCCCTTGGTCGCCGATGCGCAGGCTCGGGTTGCCGCGGTTGCGCTTGGCTGGCGGGCAATCGGAAAGATCCGCCTTGTGCGCCTCCCGCGTGTGCACCACGAGGCCGCCGGCCTCCCGCCATGCCTGCAACGCCGATTTTGTGGCCGGAACGATCGCTTCGAGCAGCGACACATCGTTGCCCAGCGTTTCGCCGAAGCCGCCGGGCTCGATGAAGTCGCGCTGCATGTCGATGAGGACCAGCGCGGTGTTCTTCAGCTCGAAGTCGTAGGGAAAGGGGTTGGCAGTTTCTATGCGCATGCTTGTTCTCGCTGTTTTCCATGCCGGGGCGCGGCGATGGCGCATCGGTGGCAAACACTCCACCGCCGAGCCCGGTGTGTGGTGCGGGGTGGGCGGCCCCTCTGTGCCGCCGAGGAGCGCAGCGTTTCGCGGATCAGGGCTCGCAGCTGTTTGAGCGAAGCGAGTTCTGCGAGACCCCGCGAAACGCGAGCACCGCAGGGGAGCCGCGAAGCGGCCGGCACAGTGGGGCCGACCGCGCCGCACCGCACGCCGGGCGGCCCGCCAACAGCAAGCGGGGCACTCATGCCACAGCCTTCGAAGGCTCATGGTGCCCCCCACCCATGTGCGCCCCGATCACATGCCTCTCTGCCCCCGCAGCCGAAGTCTCGAACACGATCCGCCCTTCGCTCATCACGACGATGCGGTCGGCCAGCTCCAGCAGCTCGTCGAGGTCCTCGCTGATCAGCAGCACCGCGCCGCCCTTCTCGCGCACCTGCACGATGCGCTCGTGGATCTCGGCCACGGCGGCAAAGTCGAGGCCGAACACCGGGTTGGCCGCGATCAGCACATTGATGTCGCCGGCCAGTTCGCGCGCCAGCACCGCGCGCTGCACGTTGCCGCCCGACAGGCTGCGGATCGGCGCGCCCTCGCCCTGCGTCTTCACGCCGTATTCGGCAATCCACTCGCGCGCCCGGTGGCGCCAGAACGGAAAGTTCAGCACGCCGCCGCGCGACAAGGGCGGCCGGTCGAAATCGCGCAGCGCCATGTTCTCGGCCACGCTGAGGTCGCCCACGCAGGCATTGCGCAGCGGCTCCTCGGGCAGGCTGCGGACCTTGAGGCTGCGGTTCTCGGCGCGGCGCGCGCTGTAGGGCTGGCCCATCACGCTCACCTTGCCGGCCAGCCGCGCGCGCTGGCCGACCAGCGCCTCGACCAGTTCGCGCTGGCCGTTGCCCGAGACGCCCGCCACGCCGAGGATCTCGCCCGCGCGCACCGCAAGGCTCAGCCCGTGCAGCGCGAGCGTGCCGCGGTCGCCCTGCGCCTCGAGGCCCTCGACGCGCAAGGCGACGGGTGCCGCATCGGGCACCGGTTTTCTCGCGACGGGCGATGAAGCCGGTACAGGCGCCGAAGCGCCCTCGCCGCCCATCATCGCCTGCGCCAGCTGCGCCGGGTTCGTGTCCGCCACGCGGCAGTGGTGCACCGCCTTGCCGCGGCGCAGCACCGTCACGCTGTCGGCGTACGCCATCACCTCGCGGAACTTGTGCGTGATGATGAGCACCGTGCACAGGCCGCTCTTCGCGAACTCGCGCACATGGCCCAGCACCTCGTCGGCCTCCTGCGGCGTGAGCACCGAGGTCGGTTCGTCGAGGATCAGCAGGCGCGGCTTCAGGTACAGCTGCTTGAGCAGTTCGAGCTTCTGCTTCTCGCCCGCCGCAAGCTCGGAGGGCCGCGCATCGAGGTCGAGGCTGAAGGGCGTGGCCGCAAGAAAATCCCTGAGCTCCGCGCGCTTGGCCTTCCAGTCGATCAGCGCCGGCGTCTTGCCGCCCGCGAGCAGCAGGTTCTCGGCCACCGTCATGCCCGGTGCCAGCGTGAAGTGCTGGTAGACCATGCCGATGCCGAGCACGCGCGCCACGATCGGGTTGGCAATGTCCTGCTCGCGCCCGTCGATCAGGATGCTGCCCTCCTCCGCGCGCTGAAAGCCCGCCACGCATTTCACCAGCGTGCTCTTGCCCGCGCCGTTCTCGCCGAGCAGCGCATGCACCGTGCCGGGCTCCACGCGCATCGTCACGCGGTCCATCGCGGTGAAGGCACCGAAGCGCTTGGTCAGCTCGTAGGTGTCGAGCGCGAGCGCGCCGCTGCCCGCAGGCAGTGCGCCGATGGCGTGGGGCGTGGGGTCGGCCATGCCCGGGTCAGTCCAGCGCGGCCAAGAGCGCCTGCGAGGCGGCATGCGCGCCGAACACGCCGCCCTGCATCGTGATCATCTTCAGCGCCGCCAGGTGGTTGCCATGGTCGGTGGCGGCGGTGCAGTCGGACAGCAGCAGGCATTCGAAGCCGCGGTCGTTCGCGTCGCGCATCGTGGTGTGCACGCACACGTCGGTGGTGATGCCCGCGAGGATCAGGTTCTCGATGCCGCGCGTGCGCAGGATCAATTCCAGGTCGGTGGCATAGAACGATCCCTTGCCCGGCTTGTCGATCACCACCTCGCCGGGCAGCGGCGCGAGCTCGGGAATGATCTCCCAGCCCGGCTCGCCGCGCACCAGGATGCGCCCGCACGGCCCGTCGTCGCCAATGCCCACGCCGTTGGCGCCGATCTGGCGCGAGCGCCAGCGCTTGTTGGCGGGCAGGTCGGCCAGGTCGGGACGGTGGCCTTCGCGCGTGTGGATGATGTGGAAGCCCAGCGGCCGCAGCGCCGCGAGCGTGCGCGCGATCGGCTGGATCGGCGCCTGCACCAGCGAGAGGTCGTAGCCCATCACGTCGACGTAGCCGCCGGTGCCGCAGAAGTCGGTCTGCATGTCGATCACGATGAGCGCGGTGTTGCCGGGGCGCAGCGCGCCGTTGTAGGGCCAGGCATAGGGCTCGGCGGCCACGTGGCGGAGAGATGCGGTGTTCGCCATGGGGTTCAGCTCCTTGTCGATGAAAGTTCGCCCGGCGCACCGGCGGCGGCCGTGCCGGGCCTGCAAGTGAACACCAGGATCACCAGCGTGAGCACGTAAGGCACGGTGTTGAACAGGTGGTAGCCCCAGCCGATGCCGATGGATTGCAGCGCCGGTCCGATGGCACCGGCCCCGCCGAAGAGCAGCGCCGCGCCCACGCAGCGCAGCGGGCTCCAGCGCGCGAAGATCACGAGCGCCACCGCGATCAGGCCCTGGCCGCTCGAGATGCCTTCGTTCCAGCTGCCCGGATAGAACAGCGTGAGCGATGCGCCGCCGAGCCCGGCGATGAAGCCGCCGGCCGTGGTCGCCGCAATGCGCAGGCCCGAGACCGAGTAGCCGAGCGCGCGCGTCGCCTGCGCCGAGTCGCCGGCCATGCGCACCAGGAGGCCGGCCCGCGTGCGCGCAAAGCCCCACCAGAGCAGCACCGCGAGCGCCACGCCGATCGGCACCAGCGCATTGAGCTGCAGCGCCGAGCGCACCACCGTGTTGTCGCTCCAGAAGCCCAGCGGTATCGCGGGAATCTGCGGCGCCTGCGGCTGGATCAGCGGCTTGCCCAGGTAGAACGCGAGCCCCGTGCCGAGCAGCATCAATGCAATGCCGGTCGCCACGTCGTTCACGCGGTCGAGCGAGCACAAGAGGCCATGCAGCAGCGCGAGCGCCGCCCCGGCCAGCGCGCCGATCACCACCCCCAGCCAGGCGGAATCGGTGAGATAGGCACCGCCGAAGGCCGCCATCGCCGAAAGCACCAGCACGCCTTCGAGCCCGAGGTTGATGCGGCCCGACTTCTCGGTGAGGCATTCGCCCAGGCTCACGAAAAGAAACGGCGCGCCCACGCGCAGCGCACCACCGACGATGCCGGCCGCGAGCGCGATCCACTGGTCCGCGCTCATGGCACCACCCCCGCGCCACGCGGCACGCGAGCGCGCAGGGCGCTCCAGTCGACCATGCGCAAGCCCTCGCTCGCCAGGATCAGCACAAAGGCCATGCCCTGCAGCACCAGCACCGAGGCATCGGGCAGCCCGAGCCGCCGCTGCAGCAGGCTGCCGGCCGCGCCGAAGCCGCCGAACAGGATCGCCACCGGCACGATGGCCACCGGGTTGTGCCGCGCGATGAACGACACCAGGATGCCCGCATAGCCGTAGCCCGCGATCAGCGAGGCATTGGCATTGGTGTGCACCGCCGCCACCTCGACCGCGCCCGCGAGCCCCGCAGAGGCGCCGCCGAGCGCGCAGGCCCCCAGGATGAGCCGCGTGGCCGGCAGGCCCACGAGCTGCGCGGTGCGCGGATTGCCGCCCACCACGCGCACCGAAAAGCCCGAGGCGGTGGCACGCAGCCACCACCCGAGCGCCAGGCAGGCGACCACGCCGATCACCAGGCCCCAGTGCACGTCCGAGCCGCCGATGCCGCCGATCAGCAGCCCGTCGGCCAGCGCATGGGTCGATGGCTTGTTGAGGCTCGCGGGATCGCGCAGCGGCCCTTCGACCAGGTGCTTGAAGATGCCGATGGCGATATAGGCCAGCAGCAGGCTGCTGATGGTTTCGTTGATGCCGCGGTACTGGCGCAGCCAGCCTGCGAGCACGATCCACAGCGCACCGGCCAATGCACCCGCGATGCAGACGATCGCCGTGCCCAGGACATTGCCGGGCAGCGGCACCGCATGCGCGAGCGCCGCGCACGCCAGCCCGCCCAGCACCAGCGCACCTTCGCCGCCGATGACGATGAGGCCCGCGCGCGCCGGCAGCGCCACGCACAGCGCGGTGAGCATCAGCGGCGCGGCGCGCTGCAATGTGTTCTGCCAGGAGAACCAGTCGCCGAACGCGCCCTTGAAGAGCGTCGCCCAGACCTCCAGCGGATTGACGCCCGCAAAGGCCGCGAGCACGCCGAACAGCAGCAGCGCCGCCGCAATGGCGAACACCGGCAGGGCGAATTCCTTGAGCGCGTGACGCATGGCGTGCGGGCCGGTGCGGCTGCGATCAGGCTTGGCCGATCACGCCTTCGACCAGGTAGTTCATCTTTTCGAGTTCCAGGTCGGTCTGCTTGAGCACCTTGCCGGCAGGCACCACGACCGCGCCCTTGTTGTCCTTGATGCCGTCCTTGAAGATGTCGAAGCTGCCCGCCACCATCTTCGCCTTGATCTCGTCGGCCTGCTTCTTTGCGGCGTCCGGCACCATCGGGCCGTAGGCCGACATCTTCACGTAGCCTTCCTTCAGCCCGCCGCGCAGGAAGTTGGGATGCGGCTTGCCGGCCTGCGCGGCCTCGATGGCGGTCTTGTAGGCCGTGAGCCAGTTCCATTCGGCGCCGGTGAGGTACGCGTTGGGCGCGAGCTTGGCCTGGCTCGCGTGGTAGCCGCAGACCATCTTGCCGCGCTTGGCCGCCGTTTCCACCACCACCTTGGGGCCGTCCACGTGCATGGTGAAGACATCGCAGCCCTGGTCGGCCAGGCTGTTGGTGGCCTCGGCTTCCTTCACGGCCATCGACCAGTCGCCGGTGAAGATCACGCTGCAGGTGATGTTCGGCTTGACCGAGCGCGCACCCAGCGTGAAGGCGTTGATGTTGCGCAGCACCTGCGGAATCGGCTTGGCGGCAACGAAGGCGATCTTGTTGCTCTTGGTCATGTGCGCAGCGATCACGCCGTTCAGGAACTGGCACTCGTCGATGTAGCCGAAGAAGCTGCCCGCGTTCTTCGGGTGCTTGCCTTCGGTCCAGAGGCCGCCGCAATGCGAGAAGCGCACGTCGGGATTCTTGGGCGCCACGGCCAGAATGTGCGGATCGAAGTAGCCGAACGAAGTGGGGAACAGCAGCTTGGCGCCGTCCTGCGAGATCATGCCGGCCATGGTCTTCTGCACGGCCGTGGTCTCGGGCACGTTCTCTTCTTCCACCACCTTGATGCCGGGCAGCTTCTTGATTTCGGCGGCCGCCATGGCGTGCGCCTGGTTGTAGCCGTAGTCGTCGCGCGCGCCGACGTAGATCACGCCGACGGTCAGCGGCTTGGCCTGCGCGCCGGCGAGCGCACTCCAGCCTCCGAGGGTGCCGGCGGCGCCGAGCGCAGCCAGGGACTTGAGGGAATCGCGGCGATTGATTTGGCTTGTCATGGCGTTCTTTCCAGAGGTTGAAGGGAGTGCAAAAAATGGCCCCGCGCTCAGCCCAGGAGGCTCACGTGGGCGGCGACCACGCGCCAGCCGTCGGCCGTGCGCAGCCAGGTCTGGCTCTGCCGGCCGACAGCGGTGGCGCCTTCGCGCCGGAACTCGCAGTTGGCCGTGGCGAAGTCGCGGCCGTAGGTGGTGATGACGGTGCGCAGCAGTTCGCGCGGCGGGCTCTGCACCGGCAGCGATGCGCGAAAGGCGCTGATGCCGGCATGGCCGTAGTGGTTCTCCGAGAAGCCGTAGCGCAGCGTGTGCGGGCTGTTCCAGAACAGCTCGTCGAGCACCGCGGGCTGGTTGGCCATGAGCGCCTGCTCATAGCGCGCGAACACGTCCGTCACTTCGGCGAGCACCTCGGGGATGTTGATCTCGGGCGTCACCGGCGGACCTCGCGCTGGAAGATGTCGAGGCTGAGCTTCTTGGTTGCGACGAAGCTCTCGGTGCTCAGGGTCTCGACCGTGCGCGGCCGCGCATCGCCGTAGCGCAGGATCTCGGCCACCCGGGTGGGCCGCTTGGTCAGCAGCAGCACCTCGTCGGCCAGGTACACGGCCTCCTCGAGGTCGTGCGACACCAGGAGCATGGTGGTGCCGGTCTGCATGAACACCTCCTGCAGCTTCTCGCGGATGAAGAGCGTCATCTCGAAGTCGAGCGCCGAAAAGGGCTCGTCCAGAAACAGCACCTCGGGCTTGGGCGCGAGCGCGCGCATGATCGATGCGGTCTGCTGCTGCCCACCCGAGAGCTCGTACGGAAAGCGCTTCAGGTCGAACTTCACGTCGAAGGACGCCACCAGCTCTTCCATGCGGCGGTCGACCTCGGCCTTGCTGCGGCCTTCGAGCTTCAGCGGGTAAGCGATGTTGTCGATGGTGCGCATCCACGGGAACATCGCCTCGCGGTAGTTCTGGAACACGTAGCCGATCTTGGTGTCCTTGCGCTGCTTGCCGTCGAACAGGATCTCGCCCGCATCGATCGGGATCAGGCCCGCGATCATGTTGATGAGCGTGGACTTGCCGCAGCCGTTGGGCCCGAACACCGAGACGATCCGGTGCTTGGGAATGTCGAGGTCGAAGTTTTCGTACAGCGGCCAGCCCGCAAAGTACTTGGTCAGGCCGCGGATGGTGATGTGCGTGCCGGCCGGGCCGGGCTTGAAGACCGGCCTGGGCACGTCGGCGTACACCGGGCCGTTGACGACGATGTCGGGCGTGGCTTTCATCTTCCGCTCCAGTGCACGATGCGACGCTCGGCGATGAGGAAGAGGATGTTGAGCGCATAGCCCAGCGCACCCGCCGCCAGAATGGCCGCATACATGCTCTTCACGTTGAGCACCTGCTGCGCATCGATGATCCGGTGGCCGAGGCCCGTGTCGGAGCCGATGAACATCTCGGCCACGATGACGATCACCAGCGCCATCGACACCGCCGAGCGCAGGCCCACGAAGCTGGGCTGCAGGCTTTCCCACACCAGCACGTCCTTGAAGATCTGCCAGCGCGAAGCGCCCATGACGCGCGCCGCCATCACGCGCTGCTTGCGCGCGTTGATCACGCCGTAGGCGCTGTTGAACACCACGATCAGCAGCGCGCCGAAAGCCGCGATCGCCACCTTGTTGACGTCCGACACGCCGAAGATCAGCAGGAACAGCGGGATCAGCGCGGACGAAGGCGTGGAGCGGAAGAAGTCGATCAGGAACTCGACGCTGCGGTAGGCCTTTTCGTTGCTGCCGAGCAGCACGCCCAGCGGCACGCCGACCACCGCCGCAATCGCGAAGGCCTGCAGCGTGCGCCACACGGTCATCGCGAAGTCGGTGAGCAGCGGCCCGCCCGCGAGCCCCGTGATGAGCGCCGCCACGGTGTCGGCGGGCGTGGGCAGAAGGATCGGCTTGATGAAGCCCAGGCGCACCGCCAGGTCCCACACGATGAACAGCGCCACGGGGCCGATGAAGGGCAGCAGCCGGTCGCGCAGCGGCGGCTTCGGTGCCGAGGCGGCGGTGCCGTCGGCCGGCGGTGTCCACGGCGTGGCCGTGGTCGTGCTTGCGTCGGCCATGGTCAGGCCTTGTAGAGCAGGCCGTCCACCGGCACCTTCTTCTCGAAGATGCCTTTTTCGGTGAACAGGTCGTAGAACTTCTGGAAGTACGCGACGTCGCTCGGCTTGAACTCGTTGTAGAGCATGTACGAGGCGAGCGGCACTTCGGCCGTGAGGCTGCCTTCGATGGCGGTGTAGCCCTTCATGTGCTGGCGCGCATCGTCGGGCTTGCTGCGCACCAGCTCCACGCCGCGCGCATAGGCGGCGATGTACTTCCTTGCCGCGTCGGGGTTCTTCTTGATGAATTCGCTGGTGAGGCTGGCTGCGCCGCCGTGCCAGGGCGCCATTGGATCGCCGAGGATGTATTTGGCGACCACGCCGGCCTCGATGACGCGCGTGGTGCCGTTCATGCGGCCCACGGTGCCGGTGGGCTCGAGCGTGTAGCAGGCATCGACCTGGCCCGCCACGAGCGCCGCCACATGCTGGCCGATGGGCAGCTCGCTCACCGTGGCGCCCTTGGCGCCCGCGCGCTCGAGCATGGTCTTGCACAGCGTCACGTTCTGGATGCCGGGGCCGGATGCGATCTTCTTGCCGGCCAGCTCGGCCATGGTCTTGATCGGGCTGTCCTTGGCGACGATGAATTCGTCGAGCACGAACCTGGCGTTGCTCGGGTTGGTGCAGAAGATCTTGAACAGCCCCGGCTGCGCGATCTCGCCGATGGCGAGGTTGGCCGAGCCCGTGCCGTTGGCGCTGCCGTCGCAGCGGCCCGCGAGCATGCCTTCCATGACCTGCTGCGCGCCCGCGAACTTGAGCGGCTCCACCTCCAGGCCGGCTTCCTTGAAATAGCCGCGATCGACCGCGGCAAAGAAAGGCAGGCCCGCGGCCACGGGCCAGAAGCCGATGCGGATCTTGGGCGCGGCCTGCGCGCGCACGATGGCGGGTGCGGCCAGCACGGCCAGCCCCGCGGCGCCGGCCTGCAGCAGCTGGCGGCGCGACGCGGCGGCCGCGGGCGATTTCTCAGGGATGCGCATGAAGACTCCTCGATCGGTCAGGTTGGAATGGTTGGGGAAGAGGCCGCGGCGCGGCTCGCGATGTAGGCACGCCAGCCGCCGTGGTGGCTCACGTCTTCGGCGCCTGCGAGCGCATGGCCTTCGCAGATGAAGCCGTGCACCCAGCTGCCGTCGGCGAGCTCGACGCTGCCCAGACCCAGCGGGGGCGGGATCAGCGCGAGAAAGCTGCCGACCTCGGCCACGGGAACGGACCACACTTCGAGCGCGATGGCTGCTCCGCCGGCCGTGCTGCGCTGCAGCCCCGGCTTGGGCGGCACGGTGCCCGGCAAGGCATGCAGGCGGTAGCGCGGCGAGGTGGTGGTGGCGCGCAGCAGCGTGGCGCCGCGCTCGGTGAGCTGGCCGTTGAGCGGCATGCCCGAGAGATGCGCGCCGACGACGGCGATGGGCATGGCCTGCACTGGCGAAGCGCCCAGACCCGGAAGGGGGCGCGGCTCGGGCAGCGGCAAGCCCGTGGCGCCCTGCGGCAGGCCGGTGGCGTGGTGATAGCGCTGGCCCAGCTCGGCCAGCG
This sequence comes from Variovorax sp. V116, assembly GCF_041154435.1. Lineage (NCBI taxonomy): Bacteria > Pseudomonadati > Pseudomonadota > Betaproteobacteria > Burkholderiales > Comamonadaceae > Variovorax > Variovorax sp. V116. The sequence goes on along the minus strand of NZ_AP028661.1, from coordinate 417,147 downwards.
CCAGATCGCTGCCGCACGGGCCGATCAGCGTGATGCCGAAGGGCAGGCCGTCGGCGCGCAGCGCGCTCGGCACCGAGATGGCGGCGTAGTCCAGCAGGTTGACGAAGTTGGTGTACGCGCCGAGGTTGCGGTTGAGCACCACGGGGTCGGCGCGCATCTGTTCGCGCGTGTAGTGCGTGGGCGCGGTCGGCACCAGCAGCAGGTCGATGCCGCGCCACATCGGCTCGACCTGCTGCGCGATGGCACGCAGCCGGGTCTGCGCTTCGAACACGTCGGCGGCGCTGTAGCCGCGGCCGCTTTCGAGGATGCCGCGCACCGGCTCGATCACCTGGGAGCCGTGCGCATCGAAGAACCCGCGCACCGCCGCATAGCGCTCGGCCACGAGCGCGCTCTCGTAGAGCAGCGCGGCGGCCTCGGCCAGCGGCGCAAAGGGAATTTCCACGGCCGTGCCGCCGAGGGCGGCGAGCCGCAGCTGCGCATCGCGAAAGGCTTGCTCGGCCGCGGCATCGCCGAAGAAGCGAAGCGTGTCGGGCACGCCGAAACGGAAGGCCGGCGGAAACGGATGGCTGCGCAGCGCAAGCGCCCGCGAGTAAGGGTCGCGCGCGTCAGGCCCGGCGGCTGCAAGAAGCACGTCGACGGCCAGGCCGACGCTGCGCGCAAAGATCGACACGCAGTCCGCGCTCTGGGCGGCGGGCACCACGCCGAAGGCGCTCAAGAGGCCGCGCGAGGGCTTGAGCCCGACGATGTTGTTGAGCCCGGCGGGCACGCGGCCCGAGCCGGCGGTGTCGGTGCCGAGCGCGAAATCGACCTCGCCGGCGGCCACCACATAGGCCGACCCGGAGCTGGAACCGCCCGAGACATAGCGCGTGTCGAAGGCATTGGGCACTTCGCCGTATGGAGAGCGCGTGCCGTTCAGGCCGCAGGCGAACTGGTCGAGGTTGGTCTTTCCGAGCAGCGATGCACCGGCATCGAGCAGCTTCCGCACCACGGCCGAGTGCTCAGCCGGCCGGCGATCGAAGGCCGGGCAGGCGGCCGTGGTGGGCACGCCGGCCACGTCGATGTTGTCCTTGACGGCGAAGCGCAGGCCGGCCAGAGGGCCCGCGTCCGCGCCGGGCACGGGCCGGGGAAAGCGGGCAATCCACGCTGCGGCAGCCGATCCGTTTTCTTCATGCACCATCATCAGGCATCCAAACTTGTGTACAAGTCGAGATGCAAGCAATGTGCCAGGCGACCGAAGGCCGTCCTTCAAAAGATCCTGTTCAGGGTTTTGCTCCCTCTCCCTCCGGGAGAGGGTTGGGGTGAGGGCTCCGTGCCGCCGATGAAGCGCGGCTCACATATGAAGGCCGCCGCCCTCACCCCCGCCCTCTCCCGGAGGGAGAGGGAGCAAGACCTCAGCTGCGCCTGGCTTCCTTGTAAAGCCCCTCGACCTTCGGCAGGTTGGCCTCGAGCTTCTGGATCCGGTCCGGCCCGCTCGGGTGGGTCGACAGAAAGCTGAGACCGCCCTGGTTCTTCGATGCCGCGGCCATCTTCTTCCAGAGCGACACCGAGGCCTGCGGGTCGTAGCCCGCGCGCGCTGCAAGCTCGAGCCCGACGAGATCGGCCTCGGTCTCGTCGCTGCGGCTGAACTTGAGGGTCAGCAGCTGCGTGCCGGCGCGCGCCGCCAGATCGCCCATCTGGCCCAGGCCCAGCAGCTGCGCGCCGATGGAAAGCGCCGCACCGGTGCCCGCGCTCTTGGCCATGCGGGCACGCGCGTGCTCGCGCAGCGCGTGGGCCATCTCATGCCCCATCACCATGGCGACCTCGTCGTCGCTGAGCTTGAGCTGTTCGAGGATGCCGGTGAAGAAGGCGATCTTGCCGCCGGGCATGCAGAAGGCGTTGATCTGCTTGCTGCCGATCAGGTTGACCTCCCACTTCCATTCACGCGCGCGCGCGTTCCACGGCGTGGCAAAAGGAATCAGCCGGTTCGCGATGGTGCGCAGCCGCTGCAGCTGCGCATTGCCGTCGCCCGCGAGCGCACGCTTGGCGCGCGCCTGCTCCAGCAGTTGGCCGTACTGCTGCACGCCGGCGGCCTCGATCCGGTCGGCCGGCACCAGGTTGCGCGCCACCGAGGCATTGCCCACGTTCACCTGCGCCAGGGCCGGTCCGGCCAGCGCGGCGCCGGCCGCCAGCAGGAAGGCCCGCCGCGGCTGCCAGGCCGAGGCGCGCGGCGCCGAAGAAGCCGCGGAAGAAACAACAAGAAGCTCGCATCGTGTGCACATGCGCGGATCATAGGAACAATTGCCGACAAAAAGACGGCTCGGCAGGCGGCGCGCGCTCATGGACAATCCGGAGTTCATGTCTGCCCAGCCCGCCGAAACCTCCACCGCCCCTTCCCCGCCCTGGCGCGATGCGCTGAAGGTCTACCTCGAGCCCGCCACGCTGCGCATGCTGGCGCTGGGCTTTTCCGCCGGCCTGCCGCTGCTGCTGGTGCTGGGCACGCTGAGCTTTCGGCTGCGCGAGGCGGGCATCGACCGCACCACCATCGGCTACCTGAGCTGGGTGGGCCTGGCCTATGGCTTCAAGTGGGTCTGGGCGCCGCTGGTCGACCGGCTGCCGCTGCCGCCGCTGACCACGCTGCTCGGGCGCCGGCGCGGCTGGCTGCTGCTGGCGCAGGGGATGGTGGTCGCGGGGCTGGTCGGCATGGCGCTCAACGATCCGCGCCAGGGCCTCGCGCCGCTGATCTGGTGCGCGCTGCTGGTGGCCTTCGGCTCGGCCACGCAGGACATCGCGCTGGACGCCTTCCGCATCGAGTCGGCCGAAACGCGCAAGCAGGCCGCGCTCGCCGCCGCCTATCAAACGGGCTACCGCCTGGCGATGATCTGGGCCGGCGCCGGTGTGCTGTGGGTGGCGGCCTGGGCCGAGGTGGCGCCGGCAGCAGCGGCCGCCACGGGCGCGGCGGCCTACCAGAACGGCGCATGGAAGACGGCCTACCTGGTGATGGCGGCCTCGATGGCGGTGGGCGTGCTGACCGTGCTGCTCTCGCCCGAGCCGGTGCGCCGCGTGCTGCCCAAGCCGAAGAACGCGGCCGAATGGCTGCAAAGCGTGCTGATCGAGCCCTTTGCCGACTTCATCCGCCGCTACAAGTGGCAGGCCGCGCTGATCCTCTCGCTCATTGCCATCTACCGCATCAGCGACGTGGTGATGGGCATCATGGCCAACCCCTTCTACGTGGACATGGGCTTCACCAAGGACGAGGTGGCCACGGTCAGCAAGATCTACGGCGTGGTCATGACGCTGGCCGGCGCCTTCGTGGGCGGCGTGCTGTCGATGCGGCTGGGCGTGATGCGCGTGCTGATGCTGGGCGCGGTGCTGAGCGCGGCGAGCAACCTGCTCTTTGCCTGGCTGGCCTCGCGCGGGCACGACCTGACGGCGCTGATCGCGGTGGTGTCGGCCGACAACCTGGCCGGGGGCATTGCCTCGGCGGCCTTCATCGCCTACCTGTCGAGCCTCACGAACATCAGCTATTCGGCCACGCAGTACGCGCTGTTCAGCTCGCTGATGCTGCTGCTGCCCAAGTTCATTGCCGGCTATTCGGGCGCTTTTGTCGATGCGCACGGCTACGCCCAGTTCTTCACCGCCACCGCGCTGCTGGGCGTGCCGGTGCTGCTGCTGGTGGCGCTGGCCGCCCGCATCACCACCACCAAGGCGCCGGCCGGGCGTCAATAGGGCGCGGTCCGCATGGGAAAACAGCTGACGCCCGGGGCCCCGCGCAACTGGTAGGCTGTCACTTTCCGGTTACCTGCCGCCTCGCTCCCAGAGCGATCATTCACCTTCCGTCCGCCAACCCACAAGCAACGTGCCGCCCCGCATTTCTCCCCTTCAGATCAGCGCCTTCACGGCCACTTCGGCCGTCGGCGTCGGCAAGGAGCCGCTCGCCGAGGCGCTCGAACATTCGCGCAGCGGCCTGCGCGCCAACGATTTCGGCGACGCGCCGCTGCCCACCTGGATCGGCCGGGTCGACGGACTCGAGGACATCCGCCTGCCCGAGGCGCTGGCCTCGTGGGACTGCCGCAACAACCGGCTGGCCTGGTTGGGCCTGCATGCGGACGGCTTTCCCGAGGCCGTGGCGGCCGCGCGGGCCAGGTACGGCCCTTCGCGCATCGCGCTGATCCTCGGCACCTCGACCTCCAGCATCGGCGAGACCGAGCTGGCCTACACCCAGCTCGACGCCGACGGCCGCTTTCCCATGGACCAGCGCCGTCCGGCCGTGCACACGCCGCATTCGCTGGCGATGTTCGTGCAGCAGGTGCTCGGGCTCAGCGGGCCGAGCGAGACGATTTCCACCGCCTGCTCGTCGAGCGCCAAGGTGTTTGCCTCGGCCGAGCGGCTGATCCGCCTGGGCCTGGCCGACGCCGCCGTGGTGGGCGGGGTCGACACGCTGTGCGGCAGCGTGCTGTTCGGCTTCAACTCGCTCGAACTGGTGTCGAGCGAGCCGTGCCGGCCGTTCGATGCGAGCCGCAAGGGCATCAGCCTGGGCGAAGCGGCCGGCTTCGCGCTGGTGGAGCGCGTGCAGGACGACGCCGCCGCGCCGCTGCGGCTCCTGGGCTACGGCGAAGCCAGCGATGCGCACCACATGTCGACGCCGCACCCCGAGGGCCTGGGCGCCGAACGCGCGCTCGACGAGGCGCTGGCGCGCGCGGGCCTCGCGCCCGAGGCCATCGACTACATCAACATGCACGGCACCGCGAGCCAGAAGAACGACGAGGTCGAAGGCGCGCTGGTGGCGCGGCGCTTCCCTGCCACCACCCACGCCAGCTCGACCAAGGGCTTCATGGGCCACACGCTGGGCGCGGCGGGCATCGTCGAATCGGTGATCAGCCTGCTCGCGATCGAGCGCGGCCTGATGCCGGGCACGGTCAACACGAACCTGCTCGACGCCGGCTTCGGCCCGCAGATCCGGCTCGCGCCCGCGCACGGCGAGGTGCGCTATGCGCTGACCAACTCCTTCGGCTTCGGCGGCAACAACTGCTCGCTGGTCTTCGGCAAGGCAAAGGCATGAGGCTCGCCCCCAGGCTCCGCGCACTTCGTGTCGCTTCTCCCTCCCCCTACCGGGGGCAACACCAGTGGCCCGGCAAAGCCGGTTCCACGGTGTTCCGCGAAGGGGCCATCCAATGACAACCAGCATGAGCGTCCCCACGCCCCCGACTCTCTACATCGAAGGCCCGGCCTTCTGGACGCCCACCCTGCCGGGCTGGGACGCCGCGCGCGCCGCCTTCCGCGGCGAAGGCGGGCTGGCCGATCCGCCGGCCAAGCGGCCGTCGCCGCAGGTGCTGGCGCCGGCCGAGCGCCGGCGCGCGCCCGACACCGTGGCGCTGGCGCTCGAAGTGGCCGCCGCGTCGATGGCAGGCTCGGGCCGCAACGCGGCCGACGTGCCCTGCGTGTTCGTCTCGGCCCATGGCGACCTGTCGATCAACGACTACATGTGCAGCACGCTGGCCACCGACCCCACGGTGCTGTCGCCCACGCGCTTCCACAACTCGGTGCACAACGCGGCCGTGGGCTACTGGACCATCGGCACCGGCTGCATGGCGGCCAGCAACTCGGTCTCGGCCTACGAGAACAGCTTTGCCGCCGGCCTGCTCGAAGCGGCCGTGCAATGCGCGGCCGACCAGTCGCCGGTGCTGCTGGTGGGCTACGACACGCCCACGGTGGGCCCGCTGACCTCGGTGACCGACAGCCAGGGCCTCCTGGCCGTGGCGCTGGTGATCGCGCCCGAGCGCACGGCGCGCAGCGTGGCCGCGCTCGACTGGTCGATGGACGGCAGCGGCGGTGGCGGCAACCCGCCGGCGCCGCTTTCCGAAGCCGCCAAGACCCTGGCGCACATCAACCCGATGGCCCATGCGCTCGGCCTGTTCGAAGCGCTGGCACGGCTGGATGGCGACGGTCCGCCGCCGCCCATCGGGCTGCCGCTTTCCTCCACCCTGTCGCTGCGGCTGCAACTGCGGCCGATCCGGGACTGAGATTCCATGACCGGCACTGCGCAACGATGTGACGCAGTGATCATGGGCGGCGGGCTCGCGGGCCTCACCCTCGCGCTGCAGCTGAAGCAGCGCTTCCAGGACATCGACGTGCTGGTGCTGGAGCGCCGCACGCACCCGGTGCCGCATGCGGCGCACAAGGTGGGCGAGTCGTCGGTCGAGATCGGCGCGCACTACTTCGACACGGTGCTCGGCCTCAAGCCCCACATGGACGGCGCGCAGCTGCGCAAGTTCGGCTTCCGCTTCTTCTTCAGCGAGGGCCGGCGCGACATCGACCAGGTCACCGAGATCGGCGCCAGCCGCTACCTGGCGGTGCCCAGCTACCAGATCGACCGCGGCATCTTCGAGAACTACTTGGCCGAGGAGGCCGTGCGGCGCGGCGTACGCTTCGACGATGCCGCGCTGGTGCGCCGCGTCGAACTGGCCCCGGACGCCGAGGCGCCGCACCGCCTCGAATGGACGCGCGGCAGCGAAACCCACAGCGCCGAGGCGCGCTGGCTGGTCGATGCCTGCGGCCGCGCCGGCCTGCTCAAGCGCAAGCTCGGGCTCGCCGAGGCCAACGCGCACGACGTCAACGCCGTGTGGTTCCGCATCGGCGAGCGCATTGCCATCGACGAGTGGAGCGACGACGCCGCCTGGCGCGGGCGCTGCGATCCGCAGGCGCGCTGGCTCTCGACCAACCACCTGGTGGGCGCGGGCTACTGGGCCTGGCTGATTCCGCTGGCCTCGGGCTCGCATTCGGTGGGCATCGTGGCCGACCCGAAGCTGCACCCGCTGGACACCATCGACACCTTCGACAAGGCCATGCGGTGGTTCGCCACCTACCAGCCGCGGCTGTACGACGCGCTCGACGGCAAGCGGCACCTGCTGCAGGACTTCGCGTTCCTCAAGCATTTCTCGCACGGCTGCAGGCAGGTGTTCTCGGGCCGGCGCTGGGCCCTGACGGGCGAGGCCGGCCTGTTCCTCGACCCCTTCTATTCGCCGGGCAGCGACTTCATCGCGATCAGCAACACCTACATCGCCGACCTGGTGGCGCACGACCGCGCGGGCCGCCCGGTGGAAGCGCGCGCGCAGCTCTACGACCAGATCTACCACTCGTTCTACGAAAGCACGCTGGCGCTCTACCAGGACCAGTACCCGCTGTTCGGCGACCCCGAGGTGCTGCCGGTGAAGGTGATCTGGGACTACGCCTACTACTGGGGCGTGCTCTCGCAGATCTTCTTCCAGCAGCGGCTCACCGACCTGATGCTGCTCGGCAGCCTGAAGGACGAGCTGCAGCATTGCCAGCGCCTGAACCTCGCGGTGCAGCAGCTGCTGCGCAGCTGGTCCGCGGCCAGCGCCAGGCGCAACGCCCCGGTGATGCTCGACCAGGCCGCCATGCCCTGGTTCGCCGAGCTCAACCGCAGCCTGAAGGACCCGCGGCTGGGCGACGCCGCGTTCAGGGCGCGCATCCGGGCCTCGGCCGCGCAGCTGCGCCAGCTGGCCGGCGAGATCCTCGCGCGCGCTCGGGCGGACAATGCGGACCTGGGCGATTGCGCCCTGCCCTCGCTGCTCGAGGAAAACATCGCCGCCCTGCCCGCCGGCGCGCAAGCCGGCGCTATGCTTTTCGCAGCACTTCCGGAGGACAGCCGGACGCGGCGTTTACCCAACTTTACGGAGCGTTCAAGCCCCGTTGCCCCCCGTGCACGACCATGAAGCGCATGAGTACCCCCCAGCTCCTGATGATCGAAGACGACGCCCGCCTGGCACAGATGGTGGGCGAATACCTGACGCAGTCGGGATTCCTCTTCACCCATGCCGGCGACGGCGCGAGCGGCCTCGAGCAGCTGCAGCAGCACGCGCCCGACCTGGTGATCCTCGACCTGATGCTGCCCGACACCGACGGCCTGGAGATCTGCCGCCGCATCCGCTCGCTGCCGCCTCCGGCTTCGAAGGTGTCGGTGCTGATGCTCACCGCCAAGGGCGATCCGATGGACCGCATCATCGGCCTGGAGATCGGCGCCGACGACTACCTGCCCAAGCCCTTCGAGCCGCGCGAGCTGCTCGCGCGCATCCGCGCGGTGCTGCGCCGGCGCAGCGAGAACAATGCCGACACCGAAGCCAGCACCGTGATGCGCTTCGGCACGCTCGAGATCGACCGCAATGCGCGCACCGTGTCGGTGGGCGGCGCGCTGGCCGACCTCACCTCCTACCAGTTCGACCTGCTGGTGGCCATGGCCGAGCGCGCCGGCCGCGTGCTCACGCGCGACCAGATCATGGAGGCCGTGCGCGGCCGCGAGCTCGAGGCCTTCGACCGCTCGATCGACGTGCACATGGGCCGCATCCGCGCCGCCATCGAGGTCGACGCCAAGAACCCCAAGCGCATCCTCACAGTGCGCGGCGTGGGCTACGTGTTCGCCAAGCAGCAGGACTGACCGGCCGATGCTGCGCAGCCTCTACTCCCGCCACCTCTACGTGCGCATCTGGCTCGCGGTGGTGGGCGGCGTCGTCATCCTCACGCTGATGGCCAACTGGATCGTGCGCGAGGCGGCCCAGGCCGAGCGCGAACGGCTGGCGCCGGTGCCGCGCAACGTGGTGGTGCTCGATGCGCAGGACACGCCGATCGGCACCGGCAAGGCGCTGCGCGTGCCGGGCCAGGGCCTGGAGTTCGACGTGACGCTCAGCGACGGCAAGGCACTCACGCTGCGCGTGGCGCCGCGCGACCGACCGCCCGGCGGCGGATTCGCGCCCTGGCGCACGCCGTTCGGCCTGGGCTGGATGATCGCGCTCGTGGGCATTGCGGTGGCGCTGGGCGTGTACCCGATCGTGCGGCGGCTGACCCAGCGGCTGGAGGCGCTGCAGCGCGGCGTGCAGCGCTGGGGCGAAGGCGATCTCTCGGTGCGCGTGACCGAAGAAGGGCAGGACGAAGTGGCTGATCTCTCCAAACGTTTCAACGCGTCGGCCGAACGCATCGAACAGCTGGTGCGTTCGCACAAGTCGCTCCTGGCCAATGCATCGCACGAGCTGCGCTCGCCGCTCACCCGCATCCGCATGGGCCTGGAGCTGATGGGCGAACGCCCGAGCCCCAAGGCGCGCGAGGAAATCTCGCGCAACATCGGCGAGCTCGACCAGCTCATCGACGAGATCCTGCTGGCCAGCCGGCTCGACGCGAGCGAGGCCGACCTGGGCACCATCGAGGCCGTCGACCTCACGGGGCTCGCGGCCGAGGAGTGCTCGCAGGTGAATGCCGAGCTCGACCTGGTCGAAGGCACCGACAACGCCAGGCTCACCGTGCCCGGCGTCTCGCGCCTGCTGCGCCGCGCGATCCGCAACCTGCTCGAGAACGCGCGCCGCTACGGCGCCGGCGAGATCAGGGTGGAGCTCGGCAGCGCCAACGGCTTTGCCACCGTGCGCGTCACCGACCGCGGCCCGGGCGTGCCGCCGGCCCTGCGCGAACGCATCTTCGAGCCCTTCTACCGGCTGCCCGGCGCCAGCGAGCGCAACGGCGGCGTGGGCCTGGGGCTCGCGCTGGTGAAGTCGATCGCCGAGCGGCACGGCGGCAGCGTGCGCTGCGAAGACGGCCCGGGCGGCGGCGCGAGCTTCGTGATCCGCCTGCCGGCGGGCGCGCCCGCGAACTGAGCCCCCGGTCTCGTCCGCGGGACGCCGCGGAACCGGCTTCGCCGGGCCGCTGGCGTCGCCCCCGGCGAGGGGGAAGGAGAAGCGACACGAAGTGCGCGAAGCCTGGGGGAGTACCAAGCCTTCCACCTAAAATCCCGCCCCTATGCAGAGATCGCACATCGTCAGGCCCGCGGCCATGTTCTGGGGGCTGGTGGTGTTCATGCCCGTCGGCCTCACCTACCTTTCGGCCCTGCTGCTGCTCGCCACCATGCTCCTGGCCGGCGGGCTGCGCGAGCGCTTCGCGCGGCTGCGCGCCAACCCGCTGTGGTGGCCGCTGGTGGCGTACCTGGCCTGGACCTTCATCGTGCTGGCCATCGGGCCGCACTACCCCGAGACCGGCTCGAACCTGTTCCACGGCCTGCGCATCGGCCTCACCATCCTGATGGCGATGGCGCTCACGCGCGAGGAAGCGGTCTGGGCGCTGCGCGGCTTCCTGCTGATCGCGGCGCTGAACATCCTGCTGGTCGTGGCCTACTACGCCATCGGCTTTCCGATCTGGTCGCCGCTGCGCGCGGTGGTCATGGAAGTGGGCAACAAGTCGATCAGCAATGCGCTGCTGTTCAGCGTGGTGGCGTCCACGGCCGCCGTGTGGGGCATTGCGCAGATCGCCGCGCACCGGCCGCTGCGCGCCATTCCGGCTTTCGTGCTGATGCTGGGCCTGGGGCTGGTGGTGGCGCTGCCGCTGACCTCGCGCACCTCGGTGCTCGCGCTGCTGCTGGTGATCCCGGTGGTCTGCATCCACCAGTGGCGCAGCCACCTGAAGATGCTGGTGAGCGCGCTGGTGCTGGGCGCCGTGGTGCTGGCGGCCGCGCTCTACCAGCTGCCGCAGCTGCAGCACAAGGTCGAGACCGGCGTGGAGGAAATCGAGAAGGCGCAGGCCGGCGAAATCTTCAAGGGCAGCTGGGTCATCCGCTACTACATGTACCGCGACACCGGCCTCATGATCGCCGACCGGCCGCTCACGGGCTGGGGCATCGGCGGCTGGACCGACCAGTGGCACAAGCGCGGGCCGGCGCTCTTCGCCGACTCGAACATGCCGCACAACGACTTCCTCTGGGTCGGCGCGCAGGGCGGGCTGCCGGCCTTGCTGAGCCTGCTGGCCATCATGGCGGGCGCCGTCTGGCAGGCGTGGAAGCGGCCCGACATCGCGGGCCGCTACGCGCTGGCGGCCACGCTGATCGCGCTGATTGCGTCGAGCGTGAACTCGGCCGTGCGCGACGCGCAGATCGGCCTGGCGCTGCTGTGGATCGCGATGGTCTACCTGCGGCTCGCGCAGGAACCGCGGGAGACGCAGCCCTGGCAGGGCCTGTGGCCGACGCGCCGCATCGCGGCGGCGCTCGAAGTCCCGCCGCAATCCCGATAGCTATCTGCTGCTGCGCCTGGCTTCGGCGGCCGCGAACTGCCGGCCGGCCATGCCAACGAAGAAATAGATCACCGCGGCGTGCAGCACGCCCACGAAGAGCAGCACCAGCAGCATCGGCCCCAGCTGCAGGACCGAGGCGCCGGCAACCATGGCTGCCGCCACCGAGACCGCGGCCTGGATCGCCAGGTCGATCGCGATCATGCCGAGCACGGCGCGGGTCTTTTCATTGCGCGCGAGGTAGCGGCCGTTCTTCTTGCCGAAGGCCAGGCACACCCACATCACGGCGCCCAGCAGCGCGGCGGTATTGACGCCCGCGTTGGCCTGGACGCCGAACATGTTCAGCGCCAGGCCCAGGATGAGCAGCAGGAGCAGGTAGGCGGCGCCGAAGCGCCCGAGCAGGCCGCGAACGGTCAATGCCGCGACGACACCGTCTCGCCCGCCTTCAGGCGGTAGACGGTGCCGCAGTACGGGCACTTGGCTTCACCGGTGCGCGCCACGTCCAGGTAGACCTTGGGGTGGGTGTCCCAGAGCTTCATGTCGGCCTTGGGGCTGGGGCAGAACACGCCGCCCTGATGGTTGAGCTCCCTGGCCAGGAGTTCGACGACTGCGTTGGTAGGCATGGTTTTTCTCAGACTTTCGTGAGCCAGTGGGCGTATTTGGGGTTCTTGCCATTCACGATGTCGAAGAAGGCAGCCTGGATCTTTTCGGTGATGGGGCCGCGCGAGCCGCCGTCGCCGCGGTTGCCGATCTCGATGCGGTCGAGCTCGCGGATGGGCGTCACTTCAGCGGCGGTGCCGGTGAAGAAGGCCTCGTCGGCAATGTAGACCTCGTCGCGCGTGATGCGCTTTTGCACCAGTTCGAGCCCCAGGTCCTTGCACACGTGCAGGATGGTGTTGCGCGTGATGCCGTTGAGCGCGCCGGCCGAGAGGTCGGGCGTGTAGACCACGCCGCCCTTGACCACGAAGATGTTCTCGCCCGCGCCTTCGGAGACGAAGCCGCTCGCATCGAGCAGCAGCGCCTCGTCGTAGCCGTCGTCCAGCGCTTCCATGTTGGCGAGGATCGAGTTGGTGTAGTTGCTCACCGTCTTGGCCTGCGTCATCGTGATGTTGACGTGGTGGCGGGTGAAGCTGGAGGTCTTCACGCGGATGCCGCGCTTCATGCCCTCTTCGCCCAAGTAGGCGCCCCAGGACCAGGCCGCGACCATGGCGTGGATCCGGTTGCCCTTGGGGCTCACGCCGAGCTTTTCGGAGCCGATCCAGATCAGCGGGCGCAGGTAGCAGCTTTCGAGCTTGTTCTCGCGCACGACCTGCTTCTGGGCTTCGTTGAGCTGCTCCTGCGTGAAGGGGATCTTGATGCGCAGGATCTTGGCGCTGTTGAACAGGCGCTCGGTGTGCTCGGCCAGGCGGAAGATGGCGGTGCTGCCGTCGGCCGTCTTGTAGGCGCGCACGCCCTCGAAGGCGCCGCAGCCGTAGTGCAGCGTGTGGCTCAGCACGTGGATCTTGGCGTCGCGCCAGTCCACGAGTTCGCCGTCCATCCAGATCTTGCCGTCACGGTCGTCCAGCGAGGGGGGGATCGAGCTCATTTCCTGATTCCTTTGGGAGCTGTGTGGGGAGCGACGGGGGAAGTCGCAAAAGCTTTCGATTTTACGGCCGAGCCCGCGACGCCGTGCCCGACAATGGCCGGTTGTCCAAACCAGTGGAAAAAAGGGTTTCCGTGTCCGTATTCAAGAACGTCATCGTCTATCGCATCGAACCTGCCTGGTCCCAAACACTGGCCGAGGCCGAAGAAGCGCTCGCCAAGGCGCGCTTCGAGCCCTGCGGCCCCTCGCAGGAAAAATCCGCCGGCTGGGTGGAGCCCCGCGGCGAAGCCAACGGCCCGCTGGTCGAATCCATCGACGGCCAGTGGCTGGTCGAATACATGATCGAGAGCAAGGCGGTGCCCGGCTCCGTGGTGCGCCGCAAGCTCGACGAGCGCTGCGCGCAGATCGAGGCCGCCACCGGCCGCAAGCCCGGCAAGAAGGAAAAGAAGGAGTTCAAGGAGGACATCACCCTGGAGCTGCTGCCGATGGCCTTCACGCGCAGCGCCCGCGTGGCCGTGTGGATCGACAAGGCCGAGCACCGGCTGGTGATCAACAGCGGCAACGCCTCGCGCGCCGACGAAGTGGTCACCAGCCTCGTGAAGTCGCTCGACGGCTTTGCGGTGGCCCTCATCAACACGCAGGTGGAGCCGGCCGCCGCCATGGCCAACTGGCTGCTGACGCAGGAGCCGCCGGCCGGTTTCACCATCGACCGCGAATGCGAGCTCAAGGCCTCGGACGACTCCAAGGCCGTGGTGCGCTACGCCAAGCACCCGCTCGACATCGAGGAAGTGCAAAAGCACATCACCGACGGCAAGCGGCCCACGCGCCTGGCGCTCACCTGGGACGACCGCGTATCCTTCGAGCTGACGCACGGCATGCTGATCCGCAAGATCGTGTTCCTCGAAGGCACGGGCGACGGCGCGGCCGGCGGCAAGAAGGAAGACAACTTCGACGCCGACGTGGCCATTGCCACCGGCGAGCTCGGCCAGCTGGTGCCGGCACTGCTCGACGCGCTGGGCGGCGAGGCGGCCTTCAGCGGCGCCCCCGCGGACGCAGCAGCAGTGCCGAAGGCTGCGGCGGCAGCACCCACGACCACCACGCCGGCCGATGCCGAAGCCGAGGAAGAAGACGCGCCGTTTTGACGCGCGGCGCGTCCTGGCTTCTTCCTAGCCCGCCTTGTCTTCTTCGGAAGACGGCGCGTCGTCGGGCGCGGCTTCGGGCCGCGTCAGCGTCCAGCTCTGCAGCTTGCCGCCGTTGAACACGGCGTCGACGTACGAGCCGCCGGTGTCGGTCCAGCGGTAGAGCTCGGGCTGCTCGTCCTTGGGCGAGCGCAGTTCGCCCAGGGCGCGCGTCATCGCGATCACGTGCATCAGCGTCACGCCCGGCTTGAGCTTGGCGTTGAGCATCACCGCGCTCGCCACATAGCCCACCGGCCGGTCGGCCGCGCGCTTGAGCACCTGCATCGCGCGGTTGAAGTGCAGCAGCAGGAACATCACGATGGCGCCGCCGGTCAGCGCCACGCCGGCCCAGCCATAGCTGCGCCATGCGAGCCCGAGCAGGACGATGCCGCCCACGGGCACCCATATTTTCTGGAAATTCATGGGGCGCATTGTCGCCTTGTGCGGTAGCGGCCGTTGCTACTGCCAGGCGCGCAAGGCGGTACTCGCCCCGAAAAGCGCATCGAGTCGCGGTTCCAGCAGGCACATTTCACCGCACGGGCCGACGCAACCGGCTTCAGGGAGAGGCAACCGAGGTTGCCAGCACAACATGGCACACATCGTGGGAACAGGGAGGATCGCCCGGCGCGCCCCTGGCGCGCCGGGCATTTTTTCCCTGGCAACCGGTCTTAATCCAGGCGGCGGACCACGTCCATCGCCTCCTCGATACGTTCTACGGCATGGATCGTCAGACCTTCGATCTCCTTCGTGCCCTTGCGCGGCGCATTCGCCTTGGGCACCACGGCCACGCTGAAGCCCAGCTTGGCCGCTTCGCGCAGGCGCTCCTGGCCGCGCGGCGCGGGGCGCACTTCACCCGCAAGGCCGACCTCGCCGAATGCGATGAATCCCCTGGGCAGCGGCTTGCCGCGCAGGCTCGAGGTGATGGCGAGCATCACGGCCAGGTCGGCCGCCGGCTCGCTGATGCGCACGCCGCCCACCGCGTTCACGAACACATCCTGGTCCATGCAGGCCACGCCCGCATGGCGGTGCAGCACGGCCAGCAGCATCGCGAGCCGGTCGCGGTCCAGGCCCACCGAGAGGCGGCGCGGGCTCGGCCCGCCGTTGTCGACCAGCGCCTGGATCTCCACCAGCATCGGCCGCGTGCCCTCGAGTGTGACCAGCACCACGCTGCCGGGCACCGGCTCGGCATGCTGGCTCAGGAAGATCGCGCTCGGGTTGGCGACGCCCTTCAGGCCGCGCTCGGTCATGGCGAACACGCCGATCTCGTTGACGGCGCCAAAGCGGTTCTTGATGGCGCGCACGAGGCGAAAGCTCGAATGCGTGTCGCCCTCGAAGTACAGCACCGTGTCGACCATGTGCTCGAGCACGCGCGGTCCGGCAAGCGCGCCCTCCTTGGTGACGTGGCCCACCAGCACCACGGCCGTGCCGCTGGTCTTGGCAAAGCGCGTGAGGTGGGCCGCGCATTCGCGCACCTGGGCCACCGAGCCCGGCGCGGAGGTGAGCTGGTCGGAGTACACGGTCTGGATCGAGTCGATCACCGCGATGGCCGGGCGCGTGGCGTCGAGCGTGGCGATGATCTTCTCGAGCTGGATCTCGGCCAGCACCTGCACCTGCGAGTGGTCCAGGCCAAGCCGCCTGGAACGCAGCGCCACCTGCGCGCCGCTTTCCTCGCCCGTGACGTAGAGCGCGTTCTGCCCCGCGCGCTGCAGCGCATCGACCGCCTGCAGCAGCAAGGTCGACTTGCCGATGCCCGGGTCGCCGCCGATCAGCGTGACGCCGCCCGAGACGATGCCGCCGCCCAGCACGCGGTCGAGCTCGTCGAGCCCGGTGGGCGTGCGCGCGACGTCGGTCGCTTCGATTTCGGAAAGGGTTGCGAGCTCCGACACGCCCGCCAGCGCGGCGTACTGCGTGCCGAAGCGGTTGTTGGCCGGGCCGCTGCCGCCCGCCACCTGTTCGATGAGAGTGTTCCAGGCGCCGCAGCTCGGGCATTTGCCGAGCCACTTGGGGCTGGTGCCGCCGCATTCGCTGCAGACGAAGAGAGTTTTTTCCTTGGCCATGCCGAAGTGTAGGGAGACGCAAGAAGCGAAATGTGTTTTGGTCAAGGAAGTATGGGCCCAACCTAGGGAGTCTCAACGCCATGTCCGCCTTCAACCGCGGCCGCAAGCTCGCCGCAACTTCCAGCGCCATGCCCACGCTCGCAGGCATGGACGCACTTGAACCGATGCGGGTGGAGGGGGAAGAAGCCCTCAGCCGCCCCTACAGCTACACCATCACGCTGACCACGCCGGAGTCGCCGGACATCGATGCGCGCTCGGCGGCGAACGTCAAGCTCAAGCCCCTGATCGGCGAGGAGTTCAGCGTGCACATCCTGCTCGACGGGCGCCCCGGCGGCGCGGGGCAGGAGCGCCACATTTCCGGCCTGGTGACGCGCGCCCGCTTCCTGCGCCTGGAGAACAGGCGGGCGCTCTACGAAGTGGTCATCGAGCCCTGGCTGAGCCTGGCGCAGCGAACGCGCGACTACAGGATCTTCCAGAAAAACAGCGTGCTCGACACGGTGGGCGAGGTGCTCGGCGCGTACGGCTTTGCGCTTTCCATCCGGGCCACGGGCAGCTATCCCGCGCGCGAGTTCGTGGTGCAGTATGGCGAGACGGACTACGACTTCGCGAGCCGCCTGCTGCACGAGTGGGGCCTGTACTACTACTTCGAGCACGGCGAGGCCGGCCACACGATGGTGATCGTCGACGACATGCAGTCGCACCGGCCCTTTCCGGCCGGCGGCTACGAGCAGGTTCCCTTCAGGGCCCTGCAGGCATCGTCCAACGAGGAGCATTGCCACCGCTTCCGGCTGTCCGAAGGCCTGCAAAGCGGAAAGTGGGTCACGGGCGACTTCGACTTCACGCGGCCGAAGGCGGACCTCACGCAGGCCCGCGCGATGCCGCGGCGCACGCAGCACAGCACGCGCGAGGTGTTCGCGTGGCCCGGCAACTACGCCGTGGAATCCGAGGGCGAGCAGCTCGCGCGTGCGCGCATGGAAGAAGCCGGTGCGCCGGGGCAGGTGGCCAGCGGCGCGGGCAACCTGCGCGGCGTGGCGGCCGGCCATCGCTTCACGCTGGCCGGCCATCCGCAGGACGGCGCGAACGCCGACTACCTCGTCACCGCGGCACGCCTGTTGCTGCAGGAAGCGGGCGACGCCACGGGGCAGGAAGAGTTCCAGTGCAACGTCGAGTTCGAGGTCATCCCGGCAAGCAACATCTTCCGCCCGACCCCGGACGCGGCCAAGCCGCGCACCGCCGGGCCGCAGACCGCGGTGGTCACCGGCCCCGCGGGCCGCGAGATCTGGACCGACCAGTACGGGCGCGTGAAGCTCAGCTTTCACTGGAACCGCTACTGCACCCGGGACGAAAGCAGCTCGTGCTGGGTGCGGGTGTCCTCGCCGTGGGCCGGCAGCAACTTCGGGGGCATGCAGATTCCGCGCATCGGGCAGGAGGTGGTGGTCGACTTCGAATACGGCGACCCCGACCGGCCGATCATCACCGGCCGCGTCTACAACGCGGACAACATGCCGCCGTGGGAGCTGCCGGCCAACGCCACGCAAAGCGGCCTGCTGTCGCGCAGCTCCGAAGGCGGCACCAGCGAGAACGCGAACGCCCTTCGCTTCGAGGACAAGAAGGGCGAAGAGCAGCTCTGGCTGCATGCGGAGAAGGACCAGCTGATCGAGGTCGAGAACGACGAGGTGCACACGGTGGGCCGCGACCGCACCAAGACCGTCGACCACGACGAGACCAGTCACATCAAGAACGACCGCACGGAAACGGTGGACCGCAACGAGACGATCACGGTCCATGGCCAGCGCGCCGAGACGGTGGACGGCGACGAGACGGTCACCGTCAAGTCCAACCGCAGCCACTCGGTCACCGGCACCGAGACCCTCACGGTCACGGGCGACCAGACCCACACCGCCAAGGCCAACCGCACCGCCAGCGTCACCGGCAACCAGAGCACCTCGGTCACAGGCACGGATTCGCTCGCGGTGACGCAGGCCCGCAGCGTCACGGTCCAGGACAGCGACACCTGGAACGTCGCCCTCGGCCAGACCACCACCATCGGGCAGGCCTACCAGGTTTCCGCCAAGTCGCACACCGGCACCTACAACGACGCGATGACGCTGAACGTGCCGGCCGGCCCGGCCTCGGCCACTTCGCAGGGCGACTTCTCCCTGACCAGTTCGGCCGCCAACATCTATGGAACGGCCGCCCTCAACGTGGGCCTGTTCGCGCAGGGCGGGGACTTTTCCGCCGTGGCCTCGACCAATGTCGGCGTGAGCGCCGAGGGCGGCACGCTGGACACCTACTCGTCCGGCGCCATGACGCATGCGAGCCCGACCAGCGTGGTGCTCAATGTCGAGGGCACGGCGGTGGAGGTCACACCGGGGCGCATCGTGCTGCGCGCCGGCAGCGCGAACCTGATGCTGGACGACGCCGGCGTCACGGTCAACGGCACCAAGATCTTCCTGAACTGCTGAGGCCGCCATGTCGACACGCAACCCCGTCGAGAAGCGCATGGCCCAGCTGCACGACCTGTGGTGGGAGCGCACCGATGACCCGGCCCTGCGCGCCATCGTGCTGCGCGCGCCGCCCGACTCGCAGCGCATGCTGGAGGCCTTCTTCACGCTCCAGATGGTCGACAGCGAATACAGCACGCCCGATCTCTTCCTGCGGCTGGACACGGCCTTCGAGACCGGCTTTCGCTACAGCCGCGAACTGCGGCAGCAGTTGATCGACACCTGCAGGCACAACCGGCCGCAGCTCGTGAAGCAGGGTGTCGCAGCCCACTGGGACGAGGAAAGCCAGCCCGGCTGGGACAGCGCCGCCGGCTTCGTGGAGGCCGGCTGTTCGCTGGCGCGGCACCTGCGCTGCCAGCGCATGTCGGTCGTGCTGCAGCCCGCCAGCGTGAGCGACGCGGACTGCTTCGAGCGCTGGTTCGATGCGGCGATGCAGACGCCCATGCCGCCGCAGGAGGCCGGCCTGCTGCGGCTGGTGCTGGTGGACGACAGCGACTCGCGCGCCTGGCAGCCGCTGGTGGAGCGGCACGCGGGCGCGATGCGCGTGGTCGATGCGCCGCTGGACATCCTCGAGGCCGCGCGCGAGATCGCCGCCCAGAGCGGCGGCGGGAGCAGCGGCGCGGCCCTCTTCCGCCAGCTGTATGCCGACATGCTGTCGCTGCTGCGCCTGGGCGACGCGGCCGGGGTGCAGGCCGCGGGCGAACGCGCCCTGCGGCTGGCCACGCGCAACGGCTGGGCCGACCAGCGCGCCGTGCTCGACATGATGGTGGGCGGCGCCTGGCTGCAGGCGCGCGACTTCGGCGCGTCGATCGCGCGCTACCGCCGGGCCCGCGATTCGGCGGCCGAGGCGGCGCAGGCCGGCAACCCCATGGGTGCCACGCTGTTCATGCAGGGCTGGATGGCCGAAGGCGGGGCCTGGGCCGCGGCGGGCGACATGAAGCAGGCCGCCCATGCATTCGAAGAGGCCGCCGAAGCGGCCCGCCGCGTGCCCCACCCCATGTTCGCCGTCGAAGGCCAGCGCGCCGCGGCCCAGGCCTGGCGCAGCGCCGGCGAGCGCGACCGGGCATGGGCCTCGGCGCTGGCCGGCATCCGCGAGGCGCGCACCATGGCCGACACCGACCGCCCCCGGAGCACCGTGCCGCAGCTGCTGCACGACATGCTCGTGATGCAGGACCCCAGGCGCTGCGAGCGCATCGCGCACTGCGCCACCCGTTACGAGCGCGACGCGCGCGCGGCCCTGGCCGACGCCGACCTGGCCGGCCATCGGCTGGGCGAACGGCCGCCGCGGCCCGCGATCGACGCCATCGAGGCACGGCTCGCGCAGCGCTACGAGCAGGCATTCCAGACCCTGCTTGGCGAGCGCGAGAAATGGGTCCAGGGCAGCGAGGACGTGTTCCGCACCGTCATTGCGCTGGGCCGCCAATGGCTCGATCCGGCCTGGAGCGGGCTGCCGCATGTGAGCCATCCGCTGGACCAGGGGGTCGACGAATGGCGCGAGCCGCCGGCGTTCGCCCGCCTGCCCGATCCGCAGCCCTTCGTCGAGGCAGCCTGAACCGCGCCGCCTCAGCCCAACACACGCCGGAGAGAAAGCACCGTGTTCTTCGCGGCCAAGCACTTCGACCCCCAGCTGGGCATCGATGCCCACACCTACCTGGCGCCGCCCGGCGTGTGGCCCACGCTGCACATCGGCATCGTGATGGACCCGTTCGACTACCTGCCGACCATCCAGGTCTCGCCCGACAACCCGATCGTGAAGGGCATGGCAGCCGTGGACGGTGCCATGCAGGCGGGCCTGGACACCATCGGCCAAGGCACCGCGGCGCCCGAGGTGCCGGCACCGCCGGGCGCGCCGGCCGGCGGCGGCGAGATGCCCGAGAGCATTCCCTTTCCGCTCGGTGCCACCGTCGAGGTGGCGGGGGTGCGCCGGGCCAATGCCGGCACCGGCGGCGTGGACTTCCACGTCCTCGTCGGCGCCCCCATGCCGGTGATCAAGGCGCCCGGCGGCCCGCAGTTCGAGGACGAGCTTTTCATGGGCAGCCGCATCGTGCTGGCCGATGGCGAGCCCTTTTCGCGCATCGGCGTGCCGGTGCTGGCCTGCAACATCGTGGGCCTGGTGCCGCCGTTCCGAAAGAAGAAGGCGGTCAAGCCGCTGCGGCTGAGCCTGATGCTGCCGACCACCTTCAACGTCGCCATCCCGCCGCAGGTGTTCGTGGGCGGGCCGCCGACCATCTCGTGGGGCGCGATGGTCCAGCGCGGGCTGTTCAAGGCGCTGGGCCGGGCCTACACCCGCATCGCGCGGCGCGTGTTCAAGAACATGCCGCCGGGCTTCCTCAAGTGCCAGGTGCTGCGCGCCGAGCCGGTGGACATCCGCGATGGCAGCGTCTCGGTGACGCACGAGGACTTCAGCATTCCGGGCCGGCTGCCGCTGAGCTGGACGCGCGTCTATGCATCGCGCGACCACGCCCTGCCCGGCCATTGCGGCCATGGCTGGCAGACGCCGGCGGATGTGCGCCTGATGGTGGAAGCCGACGGCCTGCTCAGCCTGCAGGGGCCGGAGGAATTCGCGCTGTTCCCTGCGCTGCCGCAGGCCGAAGGACAGCAGGTGCTCGACGTGGTGGACGGTGCGCGGCTGATGCGCCAGGGCACGGCGCTCGTGGTGCGCTTCAAGAGCGGCCTGCGCTACCACTTCGAGGATGCGCTGTCGCCCGAGGGAGCACTGCAGGCCGCGACCCTGCCCATCGCGCGCATCGAGGATGCCTGTGGCAACCACTGGCGCTTCGTGCGGCGGGGCCGCGACCTGGTGCGCATCGCCGAAAGCGGCGTGGACGGCCTGCCGGGCCGCAGCATCGAGGTGCAGTCGCGCGGCGGGTACATCGAGTCCATGGCGCTGCGCGACCCCGCCACCGGGCAGGACCATCCGCTGGTGCGCTACCGCCATGCCGACGGCGACCTGCTGGCGGCGATCGATGCGCTGGGTGCGGCGCGCGAGTTCGCGTACCTGCAGCACCGCATGGCGCGCCACACGGATCGCACGGGCCTGTCGTTTCACTACGCCTACGACGAACAATGGCGCGTGGTGCACGCCTGGGGCGACGGCGGACTGCACGACTACCGCTTCGCCTACAGCGCGGCGCTGCGGCAGACCGAGGTGACCAACTCGCTGGGGCACCTCACGGTGGTCAAGTTCGACGAGGCGGGGCTGCCGTTGGCGGAGATCGATCCGTTGGATGGCGTGACGACCTTTGAGTACGACGATGTGGGGCGGACCGTGGCGGTGACGGCGCCCGGGGGGCTGCGCACCGGGTTCACGTATGACGCGCGGGGCAACCTGCTGGGGGTGCGGCGGCCGGACGGGAGCACCATCGGCAACGAGTTCGACGATGAGGACCGGGTGCTCGCCGTCATCGATCCACTCGGCCATCGCTGGACCCAGACCTATGACGCTCGCGGTCTTCTGGCCAGCCAACGCGACCCGCGGGGCGCCATCACGCGTTTCGCGCACGATGCTCGCGGGCAGCTGGCACAGCATGTCGATGCGCGGGGTGCGCTCACCCAGTTGCAGCATGACCGGCACGGCCAGTTGCGCGCGCTGACCGATCCGCTGGGCCATGAAAGCCGCTTCGACCACGACGTGCTGGGCCGGTTGACCGAGCAGACCGACGTGCTGGGCCGCGTGTACCGCTATCACCACGATGCCAAGGGACGGTTGTTGCGTATCGAGCACCCGGGCGGCGGGCAGATCAACTGCACTTATGACGCAGAGGATCAGTTGGTCGTCCATATCGACGAAAGCGGCGCCCAGACACGACTGCAGTATGTGGGCACCGGCCGCATCAGCCGGCGCATCCAACCCGATGGCCAGACGGTGCAATACCACTACGACACCGAGGAGTGGCTGGTCGGACTGACCAACCAGCGCGGGGAGCGCTACACGCTGCGGCGCGATGCGTTGGACCGCATCGTCGAGGAGGTGGACTACTGGGGCCAGTCGCGCCACTATCAATACGACGCGGCGGGACGCCTGGCGGCCACCATCGACCCGCTGGGCCAGCGCATCGCATTCGCCAACGATCCGATGGGCCGCATCACGCGAAAGACCTTCGCCGACCCGTTGCGGCCGGATCGACAGGTGCAGGAACACTTTGCCTACGACCTGTGCGGGCAACTGGTGGAGATGCGCAACGAGGCCATGCACGTCAAGCGCCGCTTCGATCCCGCAGGTCTTTTGCTGGAAGAGCGGCAAGGCGGTTTCCGGGTGACCTACCGGTACGACGAGGCCGGGAACCGCGTCCTGCGCGAGACCAGCGCGGGCCATCGCACGGCCTGTGCCTTCGATCCGGGCAACAGGCTGGAGAGCCTCACCATCGACGACCGGCCTCCCATCGTGATGACCCGCGACGCGCTCGGCCGCACCACCCACGAGCAACTGGGCCCAGGACTGGAACGTCGGTTCGACTACGACACGCGCGACCAGTTGACGGCCCAGCGCCTGCTCAAGGATGTGGCACCGGTCTTCGACACCCGCTACGACTATGACCGCGCAGGCCAACTCGTGAGCCGAAGCGACAGTCAGCAGGGCGTCGACCAGTACCGCTACGACGTGCTCGGGCAACTCCTGGAACACATGGCGCCCCAGGGCCGCATCCGGCGCTTCCTGCACGATCCGGCCGGCGACCGCCTGCAGACGCGCATCCGGCTGGCGCCGCTGAAGCAGGTGGCCGGTGGCGAAGCCGGCCCCGAGGCTGTGCTCTGGACGCGCGAGGGCAGTCTCGAGGGCGTCCACTACGTCTTCGACCGCGCCGGGGACCTGGTGCGGATGGGCAGCGACGAATCGGCCGACGGCGGACTGGACCTGCTGTGGGATGCGAACCATCGATTGGCCGAAAGCCGCAGCGGCGCGGCCGCGACACGCTATGGCTACGATCCGGCGGGCCGACGGGTCTTCAAGCGCGGCCTGACGCAGACCACCTGGTTCTTCTGGGATGGCAATGCGTTGCTTGGCGAGATGGTCGAGGACAACGATGCGCCACGGCCACCCCTGGCCTCGCCGTCAAGCCCCATGCTGCGCCTGGCGGGCGCCCGCCAGCCCCCTGGCAAGCAGGATCGGCGGTACCAGCACGCACGGGAGTACGTGTACTACCCCTCCACCTTCGTGCCACTGGCGCTCATCGCGCACGACGGCGGCGTGACCCGCACGCTGCACTACCACGTCGACCCCAACGGTTGCCCGACCCGCATCACGGACGAGGACGGAGGCGTGGTCTGGTCGGCAAGCTTCGACGCCTGGGGTGCAATCACGGCACTGCATCGAGAAGAGGTCTCGAACCCGCTGCGGTTCCAGGGGCAGTACTTCGACCCGGAAACACGGCTGCACTACAACAGGTACCGCTACTTCGATCCGAACAGCGGCCAATTCATCTCGCAGGACCCGCTGCGGCTGCGCGCGGGCGAGAACCTGACGCGCTATGCCGAGAACCCGATCCTTGGCATTGATCCGTTGGGACTCGTGTCCGGCAGCAAGATCCCGTACTGGGAGGTCGGCGATCGCGGCCCCCATGGACATCAGATCCTCGCACGCGTAAGGGGTAACGACGGCAAGTTCGACCACTACGAAAATCCGGGTACGCATGACAACAACCGGAACTCTCCGGGACGAGGAAGCGCTCGCTATGACCCGGACAAAAGCGTGCTTCCTGAGAACCATGTGGAGTTGTTCAAAAGCAGCCAGTCCAACCCCTACGATCGCACCGTGCGATATGCCCGAGACAGTGAAGGCAACATCCATCAGTTTCAGGATTCCGGCCACAGGAGCTATCACTGGGCGGGATCGGAAAATGGCGTCAGGCTCAATGGCACCGAGAAAGGTCTCGACTTGAAACCCTATCAACGCAAGTTCGCCAATACGGTGCCCCTGTGCCGCGGATAGCGTCCAGATTTCAAGAACCACCTTCATGGGGAATCATTGCCTGATGCTCAATCAACTTTTCGGCAGCAGAGAAATCCTCCAATTCGAGGTCGGGCCCAAAGAGCCGGAGAACGCCTCGATGCGCCGCGTGGATATCTACGCGCTGAACTTGCACGTGACCGAGAAAGACAACCACGTCTATGTTCCGAACTTCATGTTCCGGCTGGACAGAACCTTGGTGAGCTTCAGGAAGAAGACCAGACTCGAACAAAGACCGGATGTCTTCGGCGAACTCGGCCCCAAGGACATCCATCTCATCTTCACGGAAGACTCGGACGAACATTCCGACATGCAGGATCTCTCGAGCTTGTACGAGTTCCTGCATTTCGGCGACATCACGCTGGATGTCTGGAGCTACCTGATTCCTGCCCAAGGTCGTCTGTACTTGTCCTGCGAAATCCGCGGACATCAGAAGAACACCACTCCAAGAGATATCCATGTTGCCGAAGTGCATGCCGAGGCGCTGGGCCAGGCCATGGCGGACACGCTGGCACTGGTCGCCAGCGAGTACGACGGCGACAAGTCCTTCCTGTCCTGACGCCTGCGCCGCGCACCCACCCTCCGCCACACACGGGTTTTCCCGATTGCCGGCTGGCTTCTCTATCGCGGATCATTTAATATATTAAATAATCTGCAAAACACTCTTCCGTGGCCAGCACCTTCACCCACCGCAACCTCCCGCGCCTGCTGCTGCAGGCGCGCGAAGCCGTCATGGCCCACACGCGGCCCAGCCTGCGCGAGCATGCGCTGTCCGACCAGCAGTGGCGCGTGCTGCGGGTGCTCGGCGAGCACGGCGCGGTGGAAACCGGCCGCGTGGCGCGCGAGGCCTTCATCCTCGGCCCCAGCCTCACCGGCGTGCTCGCGCGCATGGAGCGCGACGACCTCATCACCCGCAGCCGCGATCCCGAGGACCAGCGCCGCACCGTGGTCGAGGCGACGGCGCACGGGATGAAGCTGGTGAAGAAGCTGTCCTCGAGCATCGAGTCGCACTACCAGTGGCTGGAGCAGTCGCTGGGCAAGACCAAGCTGACGCAGCTGTATGGGCTGCTGGACGAACTGATCGCGCTGGAGCAACCCGAATGAGCCCCTCCTCCCCTTTCCTGCCCGCCGGCACCGTGTACGGCACGCTGCTGAACTTCCGCGCGGAAATGCAGGCGCTCGCGCCGCAGATGACCGAGCCGCCGTACAAGGCGCCGCCGAAGGCGCCCGTGCTCTACGTGAAGACCGCCAACACCTGGAGCCCGCACGGCAGCGCCATCGCGGTGCCTGCATCGGTGCCCGAGGTGGAGATCGGCGCGAGCATCGGCATGGTGATCGGCGCCGAGGGCGACGTGGAAGGCTTCGTGCTGATGAACGACCTCTCGTTCCCGCATGCGAGCTTCTTCCGCCCGCCCGTGAAGTTCAAGTGCATCGACGGTTTCCTGGGCGTCGGACCGGCGCTGCGCGATGCGCAGGACGTGGCCGATCCCGCGGGCTTTCGCGCCGAGGTGCGTGTCAACGGCGCGCTGAAGCAGTCGATCGACTTCTCGCAGCTCGTGCGGCCCGCGCAGCAGCTGCTGGCCGACGTGGGCGAATTCATGACGCTCGCGCATGGCGACGTGCTGATGCTCGGCTGCGACGCCGGCCGGCCGCTGGCGCGTGCGGGCGACCGCATCGAGATTTCCGCGCCGGGGTTCGAGAGCCTCTGCAACACGCTGGTGCAGGAGGCCGCCGCATGAAGCACGCACGCGTCATCTTCGAAGGCCGCGAGCACACCGGCACCGCGCACGATTTCAACGGCCAGCCCGACGCCGCCGTGCGGCTGGACGACGGCCGCATCGTGCCGCAGGAACAGCTCACGTGGCTGCCGCCGCTCGCGCCCACGCTGCGGCCGCGCACCATCCTCGCGCTCGGCCTCAACTACGCCGACCACGCGAAGGAACTCGAATTCAAGGCGCCCGAGGAGCCGCTGGTGTTCGTCAAGGGCCAGAGCACGCTGATCGGCCACCGGCAGCACACGCACCGCCCGGCCGGCGTGCAGTTCATGCACTACGAGTGCGAGCTCGCCATCGTGGTCGGCAAGACCGCAAAGCGCGTGAAGCAGGGTGACGCCTACGACTTCATCGGCGGCTACACCGTGGCCAACGACTACGCGATCCGCGACTACCTCGAAAACTGGTACCGCCCCAACCTGCGCGTGAAGAACCGCGACACCTGCACGCCGCTCGGCCCGTGGTTCGTCGATGCGGCCGACGTGCCCGACCCCATGGCGCTCGCATTGAAGACCACGGTGAACGGCACCGTCACGCAGCAGGGCAGCACGCGCGACATGATCTTCGACGCGCCCTTCCTCATCGAATATTTCAGCCGCTTCATGACGCTCTCGCCCGGCGACCTGATCCTCACGGGCACGCCCGACGGCGTGGTCGATTGCAAGCCGGGCGACGTGGTCGTGACGGAGATCGAGCGCATCGGCGCGCTGGTCAACACCATCCAAGGAAAAGCATGAGAGTCGATCACCTGATCGCCGGCAAGGCTGTTGCCGGCAGCGAATACTTCGAAACCGTCAACCCCGCCACGCAGGAGGTGCTGGCCGAAGTCGCCTCGGGCGGCGAAGCCGAAGTGAACGCGGCCGTGGCTGCGGCGAAGGAGGCGTTCCCCAAGTGGGCCGGCCTGCCCGCGCCCGAGCGCGCCAAGCTCATCCGCAAGCTCGGCGACCTGATCGCGCAGCACGTGCCCGAGATCGCGCAGACCGAGACCAACGACTGCGGCCAGGTCATCGCGCAGACCGGCAAGCAGCTGATCCCGCGCGCGGCCGACAACTTCTACTACTTCGCCGAGATGTGCACGCGCGTCGACGGCCACACCTATCCCACGCCCACGCACCTGAACTACACGCTGTTCCATCCGGTGGGCGTGTGCGCGCTGATCAGCCCGTGGAACGTGCCCTTCATGACCGCCACCTGGAAGGTCGCGCCCTGCCTGGCCTTCGGCAACACCGCGGTGCTGAAGATGAGCGAGCTCTCGCCGCTGACGGCCGCGCGGCTCGGCGAGCTCGCGCTCGAAGCGGGCATTCCGCCCGGCGTGCTGAACCTGGTGCACGGCTACGGCAAGGAGGCCGGCGAGCCGCTGGTGGCGCACCCCGACGTGCGCGCGATCTCGTTCACCGGCTCCACCGCCACGGGCAACCGCATCGTGAAGAGCGCGGGCCTCAAGAAGTTCAGCATGGAGCTCGGCGGCAAGAGCCCGTTCGTGATCTTCGAGGACGCCGACCTCGACCGCGCGCTCGACGCGGCCGTGTTCATGATCTTCAGCAACAACGGCGAGCGCTGCACCGCCGGCTCGCGCATCCTGGTGCAGCAGTCGATCTACGCCGACTTTGCCGCCAAATTCGCGGAGCGCGCCAGGCGCATCGCGGTGGGCGACCCGCTCGACGAGAAGACCATCGTGGGCCCGATGATCTCGCAGGCGCACCTGGCCAAGGTGCGCAGCTACATCGAGCTGGGTCCGAAGGAAGGCGCGACGCTCTTGTGCGGCGGCCTCGATGCACCGGCCAACCTGCCTGACCGCGTTCAGCGCGGCAACTACGTGATGCCCACCGTGTTCGCCGACGTCGACAACCGCATGAAGATCGCGCAGGACGAGATCTTCGGCCCCGTCGCCTGCCTGATCCCGTTCAGGGACGAGGCGCACGCCATTGAACTCGCCAACGACATCGCCTACGGCCTGTCGAGCTACGTCTGGACCGAGAACATCGGCCGCGCCCACCGCGTGGCCGCGGCGGTGGAGGCCGGCATGTGCTTCGTCAACAGCCAGAACGTAAGAGACTTACGCCAGCCCTTCGGCGGCACCAAGGCCTCGGGCACGGGGCGCGAAGGCGGCACCTGGAGCTACGAGGTGTTCTGCGAGCCGAAGAACGTGGCGGTGTCGATGGGCTCGCACCACATTCCGCACTGGGGCGTGGCGTGAGCCACGCTCCAGGATTCACGCTGGGGCGTGGCATGACGCTGCAACGCCGCGCGCTCATGCAGGGCGCCGCCGCACTCGCGGCCTTGCCCGCACTGGCACGCGCACGGACGGCATGGCCCGCCAAGCCGGTGCGCATCGTCGTGCCCTTCACGCCCGGCGGCACCACCGACTTCGTCGCGCGCCTTGTCGGTACCGAGCTGGCCAAGGCGCTGGGCCAGCCCGTGATCGTCGAGAACAAGCCCGGCGCGGGCACGGTGATCGGTGTCGATGCGGTCGCCAAGTCGGCACCCGACGGCACCGCCTTCGTCTGCGTGGCCAACAGCTTCACGGCCAACCAGACGCTGGTGCGCAAGCTGCCCTACGACACGCTGAAGGACCTGCGCCCGGTCGCGCTCATGGGCATGTCGGAGCATGTGCTCGCCACGCATCCGGCCAGCGGCCTCAAGACGCTGGCCGACCTGCGCAGCCAGGCCAGGGCCAAGCCCGGCACGCTGAGCTTTGCCTCCTTCGGCAACGGCACCTCGGCGCACCTGTCGGGCGAGATGCTCAAGCTGCAGATGGGCCTGGACATCGTGCATGTGCCCTACAAGGGGCAAGGCCCCGCGCTCAGCGACCTGCTCGGCGGGCAGGTGACGCTGATGTTCGGCAACTGGCCCGAGTTCCGCGGCCATGTGCAAGCCGGCAAGCTGGTGGCGCTGGGCATGGCGACCGCGCAGCGTTCGCAGTACGCGCCCGCCATACCCACGCTGGCCGAGCAGGGCGTGGCCATCGAGTCCAATTCGTGGAACGGCCTGCTGGCGCCCGCCGGCACGCCCGACGCCATCGTGCAGCGCATGAACGCCGAGGTGAACCGTGCGCTGGCGTCGCCGGCCGTGAGCGAGGCCTTCCGCAACGGCGGCATCGCGTCGCTCTCGGGCACGCCCGAGCGCTTCGCGGGCTTCATCCAGAGCGAGATCGCCAGGTACGGCGACGTGATCCGCAAGGCCAACATCCAGCTCGAGAGCTGAACGGAACAAGGAGACACGCACCATGGGCACCCTCGCACTCGCCGCCAAGATCACGCATGTGCCGTCGATGTACCTCTCGGAATTCCCGGGACCGAACTTCGGCTGCCGCGACGCGGCGATCAACGGCCACAAGGAAATCGACCGGCGCTGCCGCGCGCTGGGCGTGGACACCATCGTGGTGTTCGACGTGCACTGGCAGGTCAACAGCGAATATCACATCAACTGCGGCCCGAAGTTCGGCGGCACCTACACCAGCAACGAGCTGCCGCACTTCATCAAGAACATGCCGTACGCCTACCCGGGCAACCCGGCGCTGGGCCACCTGATTGCCGACGTGGCGAACGAAATGGGCGTGAAGAGCCGCGCGCACAGCGACACCACGCTCGAGCTCGAGTACGGCACGCTGGTGCCCATGCGCTACATGAACGCCGACCAGCACTACAAGGTGATCAGCATCAGCGGCTGGTGCGACTGGCACGACCTGACCGAGTCGGGCCGCTTCGGCCTGGCGGTGCGGCGCGCGATCGAGGAGCGCTACGAAGGCACGGTGGCGGTGTTCGCGAGCGGTTCGCTCTCGCACCACTTCGCGGACAACGGCCGCGCCCCCGAATTCATGCACAAGGTCTACGATCCCTTCCTCGAGCAGGTGGACCGCCGCGTGGTCGAGCTCTGGGAGGCCGGCGACTGGAAGACCTTCGTCGGCATGCTGCCGATGTACGCCGACAAGTGCTGGGGCGAAGGCGACATGCACGACACCGCAATGCTGCTGGGCCTCCTGGGCTGGGACCGCTACGCCGCGCCGGTGGAAGTGGTCACGCCCTATTTCGGGAGCTCGGGCACGGGACAGATCAATGCCATCTTCCCCGTGACGCCACTGCCTGCGGAAACCACCACCTGAGAAAGCACCGCATGCCCCACGTCGTCATCCAGTACACCGCCAATCTCGAAGCCGAAGCCGACATGGGCGGCCTGTGCCGCTCGCTCGCCGCCGTCCTGGTCGCGCAGAAGGATGGCGCGGGCCGCAAGCTCTTTCCCACCGGCGGCACACGGGTGCTGGCCTACCCGGCCGTGCACTACGCCGTGGCCGACGATGCGGACGACTACGCCTTCGTCTACATCAACGTGCGCATTGCGGCGGGCCGGAGCGAAGAAGACAGGAAGAAGGCCGGCGACGCGCTGCTCGAAGGCGTGAAGAAGCACTTCGCGCCCATCTTCGACAAGCGCCACATCGGCATCACGCTGCAGATCGACGAAAGCCCCGGCCAGGTGTACGACGGCAAGCACAGCAACCTGCATCCACTCTTCAACAAGTAGAACCATGCTCACTGCCGACACCATCGCCAGGCTGGCCGCCGAACTGCACGAAAGCGAAAAGTCGCGCGTGCAGGTCGAGCATTTCTCCAAGCGCTTTCCCGAAATGACCATCGAGGACGGCTACGCCATCTCGCGCGCATGGGTGAAGCAGAAGATCGCGGAAGGCCGCGTGCCGCGGGGCCACAAGATCGGCCTGACCTCGCGCGCCATGCAGCAGTCCAGCCAGATCGACGAGCCCGACTACGGCACCTTGCTCGACGACATGTTCTTCGAGCAGGGCGGCGACATTCCGTTCAAGCGCTTCATCGCGCCGCGCATCGAGGTGGAGCTGGCCTTCGTGCTCGGCAGGAAGCTGCAGGGGCCGAACGTGAGCATCTTCGACGTGCTGGCCGCCACCGACTACGTGGTGCCGGCCATCGAGATCATCGACGCGCGCATCGAGCAGTTCGACCGCCACACCAAGGCGCCGCGCAAGGTGTTCGACACCATTGCCGACAACGCGGCCAACGCCGGCATCGTGATGGGCGGGCGGCCCGTCAAGCCCGATGCGGTCGACCTGCGCTGGGTGAGCGCGCTGCTCTACAAGAACGGCGTGATCGAGGAATCGGGCGTGGCCGCGGCCGTGCTCAACCACCCGGCCACGGGCGTGGCCTGGCTCGCGAACAAGCTCGCACCGTGGGACGAATGCCTCGAAGCCGGCGAAGTGGTGCTGGGCGGCTCGTTCACGCGGCCCACCACCGCGCTGCCCGGCGATACCTTCCATGCCGACTACGGCCCTCTGGGCAGCATTGCCTTTCGTCTCATCTAAAAGACCCACCATGCAAACACCTTTGAACACCTTCAAGCAGGCCATGCAGGCCGGCGAACAGAAGATCGGCCTCTGGGTCGGCTTGGCCGACGGCTATGCGGCCGAGATCCTGGCAGGCACCGGCTTCGACTGGCTGCTGGTCGACGGCGAGCACGCGCCCAACGACGTGCGCTCGGTGCTCGCGCAGCTGCAGGGCATCTCGAGCGCCTGGTCGGCACAGCCCGAGTCGGAGCGCTCGCACCCCGTGGTGCGGGTGCCGGTGGGCGACGTCACGCTGCTCAAGCAGTTCCTGGACATCGGCGCGCAGACCATCCTGGTGCCGATGGTCGACACCGCCGAGCAGGCGGCGCGCATGGTGCAGGGCATGCGCTATCCGCCCGAAGGCATCCGTGGCATGGGCAGCGCCCTGGCGCGCGCTTCGCGCTGGCAGGCCTATCCGCGCTACCTGCACGAGGCCAACGCCCAAACCTGCCTGCTGGTGCAGGCCGAAACCGTGGAGGCGATGAAGAACCTCGACGCCATCGCGGCCACGCCGGGCGTGGACGGCGTGTTCATCGGTCCGGCCGACCTGTCGGCCTCGATGGGCTTCGTCGGCCAGCCCAACCATCCCGAGGTGCAGGCCATGATCGCCGACGCCATTGCGCGCATCCGCAAGGCCGGCAAGGCGCCGGGCATTCTCTCGACCACCGAGGAGCAGGCGCGCAAGTGGCTGGCCGCCGGCGCGCAGTTCGTGGCGGTGGGCGTGGACACCATCCTGCTCACGGCGGCGGCAAGGCAGCTGTCGTCCCGCTACAAGAGCGCCGCGAGCGCGGTGACGCCCAGCGGCTACTGAACGATTCATTCCATCTCTTTCGCACCGGAGCACCTGTCATGCAACGCGCCACCCTTGCGGCCCTTTCGGCGGCCGCCACGCTGTTCCTCGCCGCCTGCGCCCCCATGGGCACCGGCAAGCCGCAAGCCGCCACCGCCCAGCAGGAGGCCAACCGCCAGGCGGTCCTAGCCTTCTACGAAAAAGGCCTGAACCAGAAGGACGCCGACGCGGCCCTGCAGTACGTGGGCAACCGCTACGTGCAGCACAACCCCACGGCGGCCGACGGGCCCGAGGGCTTCCGCAAGTTCATCGCGTTCCTGCGCGAGAAATTTCCGAAGTCGCACAGCGACATCAAGCGCAGTTTTGTCGATGGCGACTTTGTGATCCTGCACGTCAACGCGGTGCGCGAGCCGGGCACGCGCGGCAGCGCCATCGTCGACATCTTCAAGCTGGAGAACGGAAAGATCGTCGAGCACTGGGATGTGGTGCAGCCCGTGCCCGAGACCGCCGCGAACAGCAACGGCATGTTCTGACCCTTCTGCAATCCAGACAGCCAGCCAGCCGATGCCAGCCCGATGACCACTCCCACCGATCCGAACAGCAAGCGCTTCCGCTCCGCCACCATCCGCGAGGGCACGATCCGCGCCACCACGCGCAGCTTCCTGCATGCGCTCGGCCAGGACGACGAGGACATCGCGCGCCCGCACATCGGCGTGTTCCACACCGGCGGCGAGATGAGCCCGTGCAACCTCAACCTGCGCGAGCAGGCGCAGCACGCCAAGACCGGCATCTACGCGGGCGGCGGCACGCCGCACGAATGCCCCGTGGTGTCGGTGAGCGACGGGCTCACCATGGCGCATTCGGGCATGCGCTTCTCGCTGATTTCGCGCGAGCTGATTGCCGACAGCGTCGAGGCCTCGACGCGCGGCCACCAGTGGGACGGCATCTTCGCCATCGGCGCCTGCGACAAGAACCTGCCGGGCCTGATGATGGGCATGGTGCGCTGCAACGTGCCGAGCGTGTTCGTGCACGGCGGCTCGGCACTGCCGGGGCAGATGCCGGGGCCCGATGGCCGCGACCTCAACGTGGTCGACACGTACGAGACCATCGGCAAGGTGCTGGCCGGCACCGCCACGCACGACGAGCTCGACGCCATGAGCCGCGCCTGCCTGCCCACCGCGGGCGCCTGCGCGGGCCAGTTCACGGCCAACACCATGGGCATGGTGTCGGAAGCGCTGGGCCTGGCGCCCATCGGCTCGAGCATGGTGCCGGCGGTGTTCAGCGAACGCGCGCCGCTGATGCGCCGCGCCGCAAAGAACCTCATGAAGGCGGTGATGGGCGACAGCCCGCTGCCGCGCGACATCGTCACGCGCAAGGCGCTCGAGAACGCCTGCGCCGTGGTCTCGGCCACCGGCGGCTCGACCAACGCCGCGCTGCACCTGCCGGCCATCGCGCACGAGGCCGGCATCAAGTTCCACCTGGACGACGTGGCCGAGGTCTTTGCGCGCACGCCGCTCATCGCCGACCTGCGCCCGGGCGGGCAGTACCTGGCGCGCGACGTGTTCTACATCGGCGGCGCCGGCGTCATCCTGCGCACGCTGATGGAGCAGGGCTTCGTGCACGGCGACGCGCTCAGCTTCACCGGCCGCACGCTGGCCGAGGAACTGGCCGATGCCGCGGCGCCCGACGGCCGCGTGGTGCGCGCGCCCGGCAACCCGATCACGCGCGACGGCGGCCTGGCCGTGCTCAAGGGCAACCTCTGCCCTGACGGCGCGCTGCTCAAGACCGCGGGCCTCCAGACGCTGGTGCACCGCGGCCCGGCGCGCGTCTTCGATTCGGAGGAACAAGCGCAGGCCGCCGTGCAGAACCGCCGCTACGAAGCCGGCGACGTGATCGTGATCCGCAACGAGGGCCCCAAGGGCAGCCCCGGCATGCGCGAGATGCTGGGCATCACCGCCCTGCTCTACGGCCAGGGCATGGGCGACAAGGTGGCGCTGCTGACCGACGGGCGCTTCTCGGGCGCCACGCGCGGCCTGTGCATCGGCTATGCGGGGCCCGAAGCGGCCGACGGCGGGCCGATTGCGGCGCTGCAGGACGGCGACATGGTGGCCATTGACGCGCGGCCCGGGGCGCGCACCATTTCGGTGGAACTGGCAGCGGAAGAAATCGCGCTGCGGCTGTCCAGACGTCAGGTAAACGCGGGGGTGGCGCACCGCGGCTTGCTGGAAAAATACGCGCTCACCGTGCGCCCCGCCCACCAGGGCGCCGTGACCCATTCGGGCGCAGTCACCTGGCTGCGCGACGAGTCGTGAAACGCAACCAACAACACCCCGGAGACAGACCATGACCTTCACCCGCCGCCAGCTGCTGCAGACCACCGGCGCCTCGGCGCTGCTTGCCAGCCTGGGCCAGCGCGCCTTCGCGCAGGCCTCGCTCGAAACCGCCACCATCGTCACCGGCTTTGCGGCCGGAGGCACCTCGGACACCACCTGCCGGCGCCTCGCGCAGAAGCTCAGCCCCGAGTACGCCAAGGCCGCCGTGGTCGAAAACCGCACCGGCGCGGGCGGCCAGATCGCCGTGAGCTACGTGAAGGGCCGGCCCGCCGACGGCGCCACCATCCTGCAGACGCCCACCTCCATCCTCACGATCTACCCGCACATCTACAAGAAGCTGCCGTACGACCCGATGGTGGACCTCACGCCCGTGAGCATCGCCTGCATCTTCGACTTCGGCTTTGCGGTCGGCCCCGCGGTGCCCGCCAGCGTGAAGACGGTGCCCGAGTTCCTGGCCTGGGCCAAGGCCAACCCGGCCGGCGCCAACTTCGGCTCGCCGGCCGCGGGCTCCACGCCGCACTTCATCGGCGCACTCTTGGGCAAGAAGGGCGGCGTCGAGCTCAAGCATGCCGCCTACCGCGGCACGCAGCCGGCCATGCTGGACCTGCTGGGCAGCAACATCTCGGCCGTCTCGGGGCCGATCGGCGACATCACGCAGCACCTGGCCTCGGGCAAGGTGCGCATCCTGGGCGTCTCGGGCGCCAAGCGCAGCCGCTTCGCGCCCGAGGTGCCCACCTTCGGCGAGCAGGGCATCAAGGACATGGCGCACAGCGAATGGTTCGCCTTCTTCCTGCCGGCCAAGGCTTCGCCGGAACTGGTCGCGAAGCTGAACACTGCAATGAAGAACGCGCTGGCGCAAAAGGACGTGATCGACGGGCTCGGCACCTTCGGCCTGGAGGCGATGTCTTCCACGCCCGGCGAGCTGACCGAGCTGCTGAAGAAAGACACCGCCAAGTGGGCGCCGATCGTCAAGGAAGTCGGCTTCACCGCGGAGGGGTAAACCTGCATGAAGGAACTGCAATGAACACAACACTCGCCACCCGCGTGCCGCCATCGGCTCCGGTCCATCCCTCGATCCACTCGGACGAGCGCGCCGCGCGCGAGCAGCTCGCGGCCTGCTACCGCGTGTTCGCGATGCTGGGCTGGACCGAGATGATCTACAACCACATCACGGTGCGGCTGCCCGACAGCGTGACGGGCGGAGAGAAGCAGTTCCTCATCAACCCCTTCGGCCTGCACTACAGCGAAGTGACGGCCAGCAACCTGGTGAAGATCGACCTGCAGGGCAAGGTGCTCGACGGCTCGACCTGGCCGGTGAACCCGGCCGGCTTCACGGTGCACGCCGCCATCCACGACGGCCTGCCCGGCGCGCACTGCGTGATGCACACGCACACCACGGCCGGCGTGGCCGTGGCCTGCCTGCAGGGCGGCCTGCAGCAGACCAATTTCTATACCGCGCAGTTGCACGGCATGGTGGCCTACCACGACTTCGAGGGCATCACCATCCATGCCGACGAGGGCCCGCGCCTGCTCAGGAGCATCGGCGACCGCAACGCCGTGATCCTGCGCAACCACGGCCTGCTGGCCTGGGGGCAGACGCTGCCGCAGACCTTCGCCATCCTGTGGACCCTGCAGCGCGCTTGCGAGATCCAGATGGCCACCTTCTCGATGGGGGCGGCCATTCCCGTGAGCGAGGAGATCGCGCAGCGCTGCACGCGCGACGCGCTGCAGTTCAGCCCCGAGCATGGCGCGGGGCAGGACGTGTTCGATGCGCTGGTGCGCCAGGTCGACCGCATCGACGCCAGCTACAAGAACTGACATGAAGATCTGCATCTACGGCGCCGGCGCCATCGGCGGATGGATCGGCGCCAGCCTGGCGCAGGCCGGCGAGCGGCTCAACGTGGTGGCGCGCGGCACCACGCTCGAAGCGCTGCGGCAGGACGGCCTTTCGCTGATGCGCGGCGACGTGCGCACGCGCGTGCCCGTCAACGCGGTGGCCCACCCCGAAGCGCTCGGCACGCAGGACCTGGTGGTCATCGCCGTGAAGGCGCCCGCGCTGGCCGGCGTGGCCGAACGCATCGGGCCGCTGATCGGTCCCGACACCCTGGTGCTGGTGGCCATGAACGGCGTGCCGTGGTGGTTCCTCGAAGGCGGCTTCGGCGGCGCCATCACCGGCCATCGCCTGGCGGCCGTGGATCCGGACGGCGCGATTGCAAGGGCCATCCCCTCGCGCAACGTGATCGGCTGCGTGGTGCACGCGAGCTGCTCGCTCGATGCGCCGGGCGTGGTGCGGCATCACTTCGGCAACGGGCTGATCGTGGGCGAGCCTTCGGGCCAAGCCACGCCGCGCGTGCAGAAGCTGGTCGCGCTGCTGCAGCGCGCGGGCCTGGACGCCACGCTGTCGCCGCAGATCCAGAAGGACGTGTGGTTCAAGCTCTGGGGCAACATGACGGTGAACCCGATCAGCGCGCTCACGGGCGTCACCACCGACCTGATCATGGGCGACGACTACGTGCGCGGCTTCATCTCGGCCGTGATGCTCGAAGCCAAGGAGATCGGACACCGCATCGGCATCGAGATCACCCAGAGCCCCGAAGACCGGCACGCGGTGACGATGAAGCTCGGCGCGTTCAAGACCTCGATGCTGCAGGACGTGGAAGCCGGACGCTCCGTGGAGCTCGACGCGCTGGTCACCGTGGTGCGGGAGCTCGGCGAGCTGACGGCAGTGGCCACGCCGTTCACCGATGCGCTGCTGGGGCTGGCGCGGCTGAAGATGCGCAAGCTCGGGTTGTACTGAGCCCGAGCCCCGGGCTCACCACCGCTTCTCGGGCGTGGCTGCCAGCGTCTCGGTGCAGCTGGTCACGGCCTTCGCGCGCTCTTCGCGCAGCCGCTGCCAGTTGTCCGCCTTCCATTGCGTCCACGCCACGGGCTCCGACTGATAGAGGCACGCGAACGGTGGGCGCATGAAGCCCGCGCGGCCGAGCTCGGCGCCGAATTTCAGGCGGAACAATTCGTCCGAGCCCGTCAGGTTTTCGTAGACCAGATGCCAAGGCCCCGAGTTCAGGGGCGTGTCGGCTTCTTTCTGGACCTTTCGCGCTTCTTCGATTTCCTCGGGCGTCGAGCCATCCGTCAGGGCTGTTGCATACGCCGCTTCGGCGCGCTTGCGATAGATGTCGGTCGCGACCTTGCTCAAGGCATCGTTCAGCTCGGTGATGGCCGGGTTGACGGCCAAGGGGTCATCCTTCAGCTCTTCCAACGTCACGCCGCCCAGGTCGTCCTTCGAAAAACCCTGTGCGCCGATGGAGAGCCCGCCCGCGATCAAGGTCGTTACCACGTTCAGCGCGACCTGCCCCGCGATGCGATTCCCCGTGTCTTCGCGCCGGACCACGCGAAGCCGTTCGATGCCGGGCTTGTAGACGCCGCGAGTGAAACGCAGCCGAGTTTGCGGCGCCGCAGCCTCCTGTGCACCCAGAGCGACCGCTGACGGCGGCGGGGTGGCTGGGGCGTCGGCAGCGCTCGTCGCGAACGGGGTTGTCGATGCCTCCGGCTCGACGGCATGCGCCGAAAAACCGCCGATGGCCAGCGCAATGCCGCAGGCGAAAGCGGCGGGTGGTCGTTTCTTCAAGTTCATGTGAACAGTTCTTCCTCCAGCCCGGATTGTCCTTGGCCGGAGAGGGCCGTTCGACCGCTTCGCGCTACAAATTCACGGAATGCGCACGCGGCGCGGCGGACTGCGGCATCGTCACCCACCAAGCCGCCATCACGATCAGCAATCCACCGGCCCAGCCCCAGGCCCCGACCGTCTCCCCGAACCCGTACACCGCGATCAAGGCCCCGAACACCGGCTCGCTCCCCATCAGCAGCGACACCCGGCTCGGACTCGAATGCGAAGCCGCATGGTTCTGCGCGAAGAACGCGAAAACCGTACACAGGAGCACGAGGTACGCCATGCCCCACCAGAAGGAGGCCGTGGCGGGCGGCATGTGCCATGCGCCCTTCGACGCGACGAGCGACAGCGCCATCGCGCCGAGCGCCATCATGCCCGACTGCATGGCGGTCAGCGTCAGCGCCGGCATCGAATGGCGGCCAGCGAACCGCCGCGTCATGCACACCATCACGGCGCGCAGGAAGGCCGCAATCACCATCAGGCCATCGCCCCATCCCACCGAGATGCTGGCGGGCGAAGTGGCCGACAGCATCGCGGCGCCCACCGCCGACAGGCCCGCCGCCCAGAACATGCGCGGCTCCGGCCGCCGCCCGAGCAGCCACCATTCGACAAAGGGCGTGAGCACCACGCACAGGCTGATCAGGAATGCGGCGTTGCTCGCCGCAGTGAGCGACACACCGAAGGTCTCGCAGACGAAGATCGCCAGCAGGTTGGCGCCGAGCAGGCCGCCCACCGCGAGGCCTTGCCGCCATTGCGCATCGAACAGCGGCCTGAGCGCCGGCAGCAGCACGACGAATGTCAGCCCGAAGCGCAGCGCAATGAACTCCAGCACGGGCAGCTGCTGCGTGGCCTGCTTGGCCACCGCGTAGCTGCCGCCCCACACCGCCGCCACAGCCAGCAGCATGACCTCGGCGGCGCCGACGCCGGCCCACCTCCTCTCGCCCCATGCACCGGAGGCGGTGCCGAGCACCTGCTTTGAATCCATACTGTCAGCCCACCGTCCTGAACAACAAAGCAAAGAATTGTTCCGGGCATCACACGGGCCGAACAGCCGTCGGCCGGAACAGGACCCTTGCGCCGTGGGAACGAATTCATTTCTCAAAGTACTACCGGAGATGGTGACCTTTCTTCGGGTCGCCGAGCTGGGCAGCTTCTCTGCGGCCGCCGATCTGCTGGGCATGACGCCTTCGGCCGCGAGCCGGCAGGTGAAGCGCCTGGAAAAGGAGATCGGCGCGCAGCTGATCCAGCGCACGACGCGCCAGCTGCGGCTGACCGACCCCGGCGTCGAGGCCCTCGCACGGTGCCGCGAATTGGTGCTTGCGGCCCAAGGCGCGATGGACGTCGCGCAGCGGTTCTCCAAGAAGCCGAGCGGGCTGGTGCGCATCAGCGCGCCGAAGGCCTTCGCGCGGCGCGTGCTGCATCCGCATATCCTCGACTTCCTGCAGCGCCATCCCGAGGTCGACGTGCAGCTCATCGTGGAAGACCGCGACATCGATCCGATCCGCGAAGGCGTGGACCTGGTGGTGCGGCTGACGACGAAACCGCCCGAAGGGCTGGTGGCGCGGCAGTTGATGCCGGTCGCGCACATCCTGTGTGCCTCGCCGCGCTACCTGGCGCAAGGCGCCGCCATCGCGCACCCTCGCGATCTCCTCGCGCACAGCTGCCTCTCGCTCGGCGAGCACGAGCGCGACAACCATTGGTGCTTCAGGAAGGGCGATGAAGACGAAGCCGAGGTGGTGGTGCGGGGCCGCTACGTCTCCAACCACAGCGAGGTGCGGCTCGAAGCCGCACTGGCGGGGCTGGGCGTGGCGTGCGTGCCGGCCTTCATGGCGCAGCAGGCGCTGAAAGACGGAAGCGTGATGCGGGTGCTGGCCGACTGGGAGTTCCAGGGCAACTACCACGGGCACGCCTATATCCTCTATCCGCCCAGCCGCTTCACCGTGCCCAAGTGCCGGGTGCTGATCGACCATCTGCTGGACGCGCTCGCCACGCAGCGCGGCCGGCGGAAATAGCTCAGTGCTTCTTCAGCAGAACCCGCACCGCCTCGGGCAGCGAATTGACCTGCGGCATGAAGTGGTCGAGCACGGCGCCCAGGGCCACGGCGCAGACGACCGCCCCCAGCAGCGGCTTCCACGTCAGCCGCACGGCCGCCATCAGCCAGCCTTCGCGCGCCACCCGCACCGCGGCGCGCGCGGACACGTACGAGAACGCCACCTCGACGGCGACGGCCAGCAGCGCGTCCCAGCTGAAGTAGAGCAGCACCAGCGAGCCGGCGCCCAGCACGATGGCCACGCAGATCAGGAAGACGGCGACCACCGGCACCACGATGACGGCGCCCTCGTCCGCGGCGCCCGCCACCTCGAGCGCGCCGCTGGCCGCATCGGACAGCGCGCTGCCGCCGGTGCCGCCGGCCGGGCTGCCGCCCGCATCGAACGCCAGATCGCCCGCATCGACGACATCACCGGCATCGACGTTGAAGCCGGCCCGGTTCTCGACCAGCCGCCGGGCCCACCAGCGCAGCACCCCCAGGTAGCCCAGATACCCCACGCCCAGCGTGAGCAGGTAGCGCAGTGCCAGCGACTGCACGTCCAGCACATGCATCTGCAGCGCCGACACGCCCCACATCAGCAGCAGCGTGATGCTGCCGATTAGGATGCCGTGCGTGCGCAGGCTGTAGTTGCGGTGCAGCTCGCGCTCGAGCTGCGTCTCCCACAGGCGCACCGAGCGCCAGTTGGAGAGAACCTTCATTCGCCGTCGGCCGGCGCGAAGGGCACGCGCGGCGCCACCGCGCACATGAGCTCGTAGCCGACGGTGCCGGCGGCCTGCGCGACCTCGTCGATGGGGAGCACCGCGCCGCTCACGGCCGAGCGGCCCCAGAGCGTGACCTCGGTGCCGAACTTGGCGCCGGGCACGGGCGTGAGGTCGACCGTGATCATGTCCATGCTCACGCGGCCCACCATGCGGGTGCGAATGCCGTTCACCAGCACCGGCGTGCCGGTGTTGCAGTGGCGCGGATAGCCGTCGGCATAGCCGACCGCGGCCACGCCGATGGTGAGCGGCCCCTCGGCCGTGAAGTTGGAGCCGTAGCCGATGGTGTCGCCGGCCTTCAGTGTCTGGATCCCGATCAGCTTGGTCGAGAGCGTCATGGTGGGCTGCAGCTGCCAGTGCGCCGCGCCGTGCTCGGGAAAGTCGGGCGCGCTGCCGTACAGCACGATGCCGGGGCGCACCCAGTCGCCGCGGGTCTGGCGGGCATGGCGCAGGGTGGCGGCGCTGTTGGCGATGGAGCGTTCGCCCGGCAGGTCGTGGGTGGCGCGCTCGAACACCTCCAGCTGGTGCGCGATGCCGCGCGCGCCATCGGCGTCGCTGAAATGCGTCATCAGCGAGATCTCGTCGACCTGCGGCAGTGCGTTCAGCCGCGTCCAGGCCGAGCCGAAGCGCTCGGGCGCGAAGCCCAGGCGGTTCATGCCGGAATTCATCTTGAGGAACACACGTTGCGGCTTGAGCGTCTTGTGGGCTGCGAGCATGTCGATCTGCTCGTCGCAGTGCACCGTGTGCCACAGGTCCAGCCGCGAGCACAGCTCCAGGTCGCGCGCGTCGAACACGCCTTCGAGCAGCAGCACCGGGCCGCGCCAGCCGAGGGCGCGCACGCGTTCGGCCTCGGCCAGGTCGAGCAGCGCAAAGCCGTCGGCGCCGCGCAGGCCCTCATAGACCCGCTCGATGCCGTGGCCATAGGCATTGGCCTTGACCACGGCCCAGACGCGGGCATCGACCGCGGCACGCCGTGCCCGGTCGAGGTTGTGGCGAAGCGCGGCGGTGTGGACAGTGGCGAGAATGGGGCGCGGCATGATGGGCGTCGAATGGTGGACGGATGGGGTTTTAGCATCTTCCCGGACCAGGCTGTCCAGGATGTGAACGCTGATTTCGCCGTCGTACCCCCATGCTATAACCGCCCATTCGCCCAAAAGTCGCGACACTTTTTCACTACAGCCAGCACATTCCTGGCCAGCCAGCCCATCGATGAAGCGCGGTTTCTACACGATCATGTCGGCCCAGTTCTTTTCGTCGCTGGCCGACAACGCGATCTTTGTCGTGGCGGTCGAGCTCATGCGAAGCACGGGAGCGGCCGAATGGCAGCGCGCGGCGCTGGTGCCGATCTTTGCCGTCTTCTACGTGGTGCTGGCGCCCCTGGTGGGCGCCTTTGCCGACGCCTTGCCCAAGGGGCGGGTGATGTTCATCAGCAATGCGATCAAGGTGGTCGGCTGCCTGATGATGCTGTTCGGCTCGCATCCGCTGCTGTCGTATTCGATCGTGGGGCTGGGCGCCGCGGCCTATTCGCCGGCCAAGTACGGCATCCTGACCGAGCTCCTGCCCGCTTCGCAGTTGGTGAAAGCCAACGGCTGGATCGAAGGACTCACCATCGCCTCGATCCTGCTGGGCATCGTGCTCGGCGGCTCGCTGGTGGGGCATGCGGTTTCCAGCCGGCTGCTGTCCTTCGACATGCCGCTGATCGACACGGGGGTCGATTCGCCGGCCGAGGCGGCCATCTCGGTGCTGATCTTCGTCTACATGCTGGCGGCCTGGTTCAACACGCGCATTCCGCACACCGGCGTCGAGATGCGGCCGCTGCGCGCCAATCCGGCGCACGGCCTGGCGCGCAACATGTTCTCGCTGCTGCCCGACTTCTGGCACTGCAACGCACGCCTGTGGCGCGACAAGCTGGGCCAGATCTCGCTGGCCACCACCACGCTGTTCTGGGGCGCGGGCGCCAACCTCAAGTACATCGTGCTGGCCTGGGCCGCGCTCGCGCTCGACTACAACACCACGCAGGCCACGGCGCTCACCGGCGTGGTCACCATCGGCATGGCGGTGGGCGCCATCGTGGCGTCGATGCGCATGCGGCTGGACATGGCCACGCGCGTGATTCCCATGGGCATTGCCATGGGGCTGCTGGTCATCAGCATGAACCTGATCGGCAACGTCTGGATCGCGGTGCCCTTTCTGATCCTGCTGGGCGGGCTGGGCGGCTTCCTGGTGGTGCCGATGAACGCGCTGCTGCAGCACCGCGGCCACAACCTCATGGGCGCGGGCCGATCGATTGCCGTGCAGAACTTCAACGAGCAGGCCTGCATCCTGCTGCTCGGCGGCTTCTACAGCGCCTGCACCGGCCTGGGCCTGTCGGCCTTCGCGGCCATCGGCGCCTTCGGCGGCGTGGTGGCGGGCTGCATGTGGCTGATCCAGCGCTGGCATCATCACAACCTGCGCAAGTACCCCGAAGAAGTCGAGCACCTGCTCGCCATCGCCCGCAGCGACAAGCATCATTGACCTCCCCCAGGCTGCGCGCACTTCGTGTCGCTTCGCCCACCCCCTCACCGGGGGCAACACCGGTGGCCCGGCGAAGCCGGATCCACGGTGTTCCACGAAAAAAATCC
Organism: Variovorax sp. V116; assembly: GCF_041154435.1. NCBI lineage: Bacteria > Pseudomonadati > Pseudomonadota > Betaproteobacteria > Burkholderiales > Comamonadaceae > Variovorax > Variovorax sp. V116. Next base: position 373,510 of record NZ_AP028661.1, on the reverse strand, counting down.
CGCCCTCATGCCCGCTTTAGCACTGATCTTCAATGCCTTCGTCTGGGGCGTTTCGTGGTTCCCCTTTCGCCACATCGAAAGCCACGGGCTGCATCCCGTCTGGACCACCTGCATCATCTACGTGGCGATCTCGCTGGCGATGGGCTTCTTTCGCCGGCACGCCTGGCGCGGCTTCGCGGCGTATCCGATGCTGGTGCTGCTGGGCCTGGCGGCGGGCTTCACCAACCTGGGCTTCAACTGGGCGGTGACGCAGGGCGACGTGGTGCGGGTGGTGCTGCTGTTCTACCTGATGCCGCTGTGGAGCGTGCTGCTGGGCTGGGCCGTGCTGGGCGAGCGGCCCACCGGCGGCGCGCTCGCGCGCGTGGCGCTGGCGCTGACCGGCGTGGCCGTGGTGCTCAAGACACCCGGCGTCGAGTGGCCGGTGCCGTCGAGCCTGCCCGACTGGCTGGGCCTGGCGGCCGGCTTCAGCTTTGCCGTGACCAACATCGTGCTGCGCCACCTGCGCGACGCGCCCGGCGAATCGCGCGCGCTGGCCATGTTCTGCGGATGCGCGGCGGTGGCCGGCATCGCGGCGGCGGCCGGCACCCTGCTCGGCGCCTTCGGCTCCCCGCTCACCGCGGAGCCGGGCTGGATCGGATGGGCGGCCTTGCTGGGCACCGGCTTCGTGCTGGCCAACATCTGCCTGCAGTACGGCGCGGCCCGGCTGGCGGCCAGCGCCACGGCGGTGATCATGCTGTCGGAGGTGCTTTTTGCCAGCGTCTCCTCCGTGGCGCTGGGTGCGGCCCAGATGGACCCGCGCATCCTGGCGGGCGGCGCGCTGATCGTGCTGGCGGCCGTGTGGTCGGCGTTTGCGCGAACGCCGGTGCAGGGCGATGATCGGCTTTCATCCCCCACCTGACCGAGGCAGCGCCATGACCACCAGCATCTACGACTTCGAAGCCAACCGGATCGACGGCAAGAAGGTGAAGCTCTCGGACTTCCGCGGCAAGGTGCTGCTGATCGTCAACACGGCCAGCCAGTGCGGCTTCACGCCGCAGTTCGCCGGGCTCGAGCAGCTGCACGAGAAGTACGCGAGCCAGGGGCTGGTGGTGCTGGGCTTTCCGTCGAACCAGTTCGGCTCGCAGGACCCAGGCACCAACGAGGAAATCGGCGCCTTCTGCACCACCAACTACGGCGTGAGTTTTCCGATGATGGAAAAGATCGACGTCAACGGCGGCAACGCCGCGCCGCTCTACCAGTGGCTCACCAAGGAAAAGCCGGGCCTCCTGGGCAGCACGGCCATCAAGTGGAACTTCACCAAGTTCCTGGTCGGCCGCGACGGGCGGGTGCGCAAGCGCTACGCGCCGCTGGACACGCCCGCGTCAATCGCGCGCGAGATCGAGGCGGCGCTGGCGGCGGGCTGAATCGAGGCCCGCTCAGAACCTGAAATCGACAGTCTTCGAGCCGCTGCCCACTGTCACCGCCTGGCTCTTGGCACTGCCGGCCATGGCAGCGTCGATGGTGTAGCGGCCCGCGGGCAGGTCGACCAGGCAGACCGGCCCGCTCGCGCGCAAGGCCAGCGAGGGCGCGCCGTCGGCGCCCTTGATGTCGACCTGCACATCCGCCAGGTAGGCGCCGTCGGAGCGCGCGAAAAGCAGGGCCAGCGGATGGTCCTTCATGGCGGCGCGCATGGCGGTCGATTCGTCCGAGCCGATGCCGCCGCAGACATAGCGCACCGCGCCCTCGCCCTTCCATTGCGGCATGGCCGACTGGGCCTGCGCGCCAACGGCGCCGGCCATGCATGCCAGCGCCAGCAGCGCGCGCCGCAAGTGCTTCTTCGGAACGGTGGAAGCTGCTTGAACAGAAGACATGAGGCTTGCTCCTAGGAAAAACGGTGCCGCCATGATGTGGCGCAAAAGCCCGGCGCGCGAGTCGGACCAGGGCGCTCTTCGGTGTGCGATCAGGCCGCCGCCAGCGCCGCGTCCAGCAGCTCCACCCAGTGCCGCACGGGCGTCTGCTGGCTGCCGCTTTGCAGGTGCGTGATGCAGCCGATGTTGGCCGAGGCGATGACGCTCGGCTGCAGCTGCGCCAGGTGCCCGAGCTTGCGGTCGCGCAGCGGATAGGCCAGCTCCGGCTGCAGCACCGAATAGGTGCCGGCCGAGCCGCAGCACAGGTGCGATTCGTTCATGGCCACGCGCACGTCGAAGCCGAGCGCGCGCAGATGCGTTTCGACGCCGCCGCGCAGCTTCTGGCCGTGCTGCAGCGTGCAGGGCGGGTGGTAGGCGACCACGCCCTGCGGCGCATGCACGCGGGCCTTCAGGGCGGGCACCAGGTCGGGCAGCAGCTCGCTCAAATCGCGCGTCAGCTCGCTGATGCGCGCGGCCTTGGCGGCGTAGGCCGGGTCGTGCTGCAGGATGTGGCCGTACTCGCGCACCGTGACGCCGCAGCCCGAGGCGTTCATGACGATGGCTTCGACCTCGTTGCGTTCGACCATCGGCCACCAGGCGTCGATGTTGGCGCGCATCTGGGCCTTGCCGCCTTCCTGGTCGTTGAGGTGGAACCTGACGGCGCCGCAGCAGCCGGCCTCGGGCGCGACCACGGCCTGGATGCCGGCCGCATCGAGCACGCGCGCGGTGGCACTGTTGATGTTGGGCATCATCGACGGCTGCACGCAGCCCGCGAGCATCAGCACCTTGCGCGCATGCGTGGCGCTGGGCCATGCGCCGGCCTCCTGCCTGGCCGGCACCTTGGCCTTGAGCGCATCGGGCAGCAGGCCGCGCACCGACTGGCCGAGCTTCATCGCGGGCCCGAACAGCGGCGATGGCAGCCCCTCCTTCAACAGCCAGCGCGTGGCCGATTCCATGGCGGGGCGCGGCACTTTCTCGTCGACGATCTTGCGGCCGATATCGACCAGGTGGCCGTACTGCACGCCGCTCGGGCAGGTGCTCTCGCAGTTGCGGCAGGTCAGGCAGCGGTCCAGGTGCAGCTGCGTGCTGCGCGTGGGGGCCTTGCCTTCGAGCACCTGCTTGATCAGGTAGATGCGTCCGCGCGGGCCGTCGAGCTCGTCGCCGAGCAGCTGGTAGGTGGGGCAAGTGGCGGTGCAGAAGCCGCAGTGCACGCATTTGCGCAGGATGGCTTCGGCCTCGCGGCCTTCGTCGGTGTCGCGGAATTCGGGGGCGAGTTCGGTTTGCATCGCGGGGTGTCTCGGTTTTTTATCTATGCGCCGGCGAGCAGCCGTGCGCGATCGAAGATGCGGTGCGGATCGAACTCGTGCATCAGCGCCTGGTGGATGCGGGCCACGGGCGCGCTCAGTGCGTCGAAGCGCGGCACGCGGCTGTCCGCGGCCTGGCCTGCGGGCATGCGGAACAGCGTGGCGTGCCCGCCGGCCGCGCGCGCGGCTTCGCGGATGCGCGCGGCCTGCGCGGGCGGCGCCTGGTACCAGCGCTGCCCGCCATGCCATTCGACCAGCGGCGCGGCACCATCGCCATCCCATGCAAGCGCCGATGCGGTCTGCGGCACCGACAGGCGCCACAGGGCGTTCGCGCCCGTGCCGAACCACGGCAGCTGCTGGTCGCGCAGCGCCTGCCAGTGCGCCGCGGCCTGCGCGTTGTCCCTGCGCTCGCCGCCGAGATGCGCGCAGGCGGCTTCCACCGCCGCGACCGCGCCGCGCAGGCGCAACTGCAGGATGCCGGTGCCCGCCTGTTCGAACCAGCAGCTCGCATTCAGCGGCAGCGGCCGGCCGCCCCATTCGTTGAGCAGGCGCAGCGCATCGGCCTGGCTGCAGGCGAATTCCAGTGTGGCCTCGGCGGGCGCGACCGGCAGCACCTTGAGGCTGACCTCGGCGATCACGCCCAGCGTGCCGAGCGATCCCGCGAGCACGCGCGAGACGTCGTAGCCTGCGACGTTCTTCATCACCTGCCCGCCGAAGCTCAGGATGTCGCCACGGCCGTTGACCAACGTGGCACCGAGCACGTAGTCGCGCACCGCGCCCACGCTGGCGCGCGCGGGGCCGCTCAAGCCGGCGGCGACCATGCCACCCACCGTGCTGTTGCTTGCGAAGTGTGGCGGCTCGAAGGGCAGGCACTGCCCCTTCTCGGCCAATGCGGCTTCGAGTTCGGCGAGCGGTGTGCCGGCGCGCACGGTGACGACGAGTTCACTCGGCTCGTAGCTCGTGATGCCTGCGAGCGCCGTGGTGTCGAGAACGTCGCCTTGCAACGCCTCGCCGTAGAAATCCTTGGTGCCGCCGCCGCGGATGCGAAGCGGCGTGGCATCGGCGGCCGCGGCGCGGATGCGTTCGGCGATCTGGCGGAGGGCGGGTTCCATGGTCTGTGCTGCTTTTCTTGTCGTCGTTCTCAGAAGCGCGGCAGCTCGGGATGCGGCAGCCGGCCGCCGCGCACCACCTGCTTGCCGTATTCGGCGCAGCGCTGCAGCGTGGGGATCACCTTGCCGGGGTTCAGCAGGCCGGCCGGATCGAAGGCGCGCTTGACGCCGGACATCTGCTCGTTCTCGGCCGCGGTGAACTGCACGCACATGCTGTTGAGCTTTTCCACGCCCACGCCATGCTCGCCCGACACGGTGCCGCCCATGGCCACGCTGGTCTCGAGGATGTCGGCGCCGAAGAGTTCGCAGCGGTGCAACTCGTCGGGGTCGTTGGCATCGAACAGCACCAGCGGATGCAGGTTGCCGTCGCCCGCGTGGAACACGTTGCAGCAGCGCAGGTTGTACTTCTTCTCCATCTGCTGGATGGCCAGCAGGATGTCGGCCAGGCGCTTGCGCGGAATGGTGGAGTCGAGGCACATGTAGTCGGGGCTGATGCGGCCCGATGCGGGGAAGGCGTTCTTGCGGCCGCTCCAGAACTTCATGCGCTCTTCCTCGCTGCTGCTCACCGCAATGGCGGTGGCGCCGCAGGAGCGCAGCACGGCCGTCATGCGGCCGATTTCTTCTTCCACTTCCTCGGCGGTGCCGTCGGATTCGCACAGCAGGATCGCGGCGGCGTCGAGGTCGTAGCCCGCGTGCACGAAGTCCTCGACGGCGGCGGTCATCGGCTTGTCCATCATCTCGAGCCCCGCGGGAATGATGCCGGCCGCAATCACCGCGGCCACCGCATCGCCCGCCTTGCGAACGTCGTCGAAGCTGGCCATGATGCAGCGCGCGACCTGCGGCTTGGGCACCAGCTTGACGGTGACCTCGGTGGTCACGGCCAGCATGCCTTCGCTGCCGATGACCAGCGCGAGCAGGTCCAGGCCCGGCGCGTCGAGCGCCTCGCCGCCGAACTCGACGGGCTCGCCCTCGGCCGTGAAGCCACGCACGCGCAGCACGTTATGCAAGGTGAGCCCGTACTTGAGGCAGTGCACGCCGCCCGAGTTCTCGGCCACGTTGCCGCCGATGGTGCAGGCGATCTGGCTCGACGGATCGGGCGCGTAGTAGAGGTTGAAGGGCGCGGCGGCTTCACTGATGGCGAGGTTGCGCACGCCGCACTGCACCACGGCCGTTCGGCTCACCGGATCGATCTTCAGGATGCGGTTGAACTTGGCGAGCGACAGCGTCACGCCCAGCGCATGCGGCATGGCGCCGCCCGAAAGCCCGGTGCCCGCACCGCGCGCCACCACGGGCACGCCGAGCTGGTGGCAGGTCTTGAGCACCGCAGCCACCTGCGCCTCGGTCTCGGGCAGGGCCACCACCAGCGGGCGCTGGCGGTAGGCGGTGAGGCCGTCGCACTCGTAGGGCGTGGTGTCCTCGGTGTGCCAGATCAGCGCGTGCGTCGGCAGGTGGGCCTGCAGGGCACGCACGATCTGCGACTGGCGGTCGGTTTTTTTTTGCAGCAGCGAATCGTGCTGGGCGGCGGTGAGCGGCGCGTTCATGGATGTCTCTCTTGGTGCCCTGCACTCTACGCAAAATGCGGCGCGGCCGGGTTGATGCTTTTTTGCGCGGCGCTTGAGAGAACTTTGCGGATAGAACTCTGCCGGGTGGGCCGGCCGGCCGGCCGCCGGTTCAGCGCAGGCTCTGCGCGAGCCAGTCCGCAAACGCCGCGCATTCCCAGCGATCGAGCGTGCCTGGCTGCCAGCAGATGGTGTGGCGGTGCGGCGAGGGCACGGGCCGGTCGGACAGCGGCACCAGCCGGCCCGATTCGAACCAGGCGACGCCCATCTTCTGGCGTACCAACGCCACGCCGAAGCCGCTCGCGGCCGCGTCGTAGACCAGGCCCAGGTCGTTGAACTGCGAGCCGACGTGTGGCTCGGGCTGGTCGAGGCCGCAGCTTGCGAACCAGGTGCCCCAGGGCTCGAGCGGGCTGCGGATCAGCCGCGCGCTGGCAATCTCCGCCGCGGTGCAAAAGCCGTCGAACGGGCCGAATTCGTTGAGGTAGCTCGGGCTGCAGGCAGGCACCACCTCTTCCTCGAGCAGCAGGCGGTGTTCGCAGTCAGCATACGCACCGGTGCCGTAGCGCACTTCGAGATCGGCCTGCTCGGCCGTGACGTCGAGCAGCGGAATGGACACCTGCAGCACCAGCTCGATGTCGGGGTAGATGTTGCGGAACAGCTCGAGCCGCGGCATCAGGAACACGCGGCTGAAGGTGGGCGTGACGGCAATGCGCAGGCGCGTGGCACGCGTCGCCGCGTTGCCGAGCGGCGTGGCCTGCAGCGCAGCAAGGCCGGTGCGCACGTTGGCAAGGTAGGCGGCGCCGTCGGCCGTGAGGCTGAAGTCGCCGCGGCCGAAGAGCTTGAAGCCCACGTGCGCCTCGAGCTGGCGAATGCGGTGGCTCACGGCGCTGGCGGTGACGCACAGCTCGTCGGCCGCGCGGCCCGCATGCCGCAGCCGCGCCACGGCCTCGAAGGTCAGCAGGCACTGGATGGGCGGGATGTGCTGCAGGGCCATTGTGTTTACCCTTCGGTCACTTGTCCGGGGCGTTCTTGATTTCGGCGCTGTTGGTTTCGGCGCTGTTGTTCAGGGCGCGTGCACAGGCCACCGGGTACTCCCCTCCGCGAATGTCCCCCGCCTTCGGCTCCTCCTTTATTTCGCTGCGGGGAGCACCCGATGCCCTGTGCACGAGGACACGCTCCGGGTGCACAGCCGATCAACGACCGCTCCGCATAACGCTCCCGCTGATGGGGTGCCTTGCGCAGCGAAATCAAGGAGGAGGCCGCAGGCCGGGGGACATTCGCGGAGCAAGGCACCCCGTCGGCGGGAGCGCGCCCCGAACAAAGCACGTCATGCACGACGCATCGAGTCATGGGATTCACCCCTAGTCCTCGAAGAAGCTGACGGGCAACCCCGGCGTATCGACCCGCATCGAGATCACCGTGCCCGACGCCGGCAGCCGCTCGATCTCGGCGGCGGGGCGGCCCTTGCGGGCGGTGGTGACAAAGAGCGTCTTCAGGTCGTCGCCGCCGAAGCAGGGCATCGTGGGACATTGGGTCGGCACAGGAACGGCGGCCACGATCTCGCCCGAAGGCGCAAGGCGCAGCAGCTGCGCGCCTTCGAACATCGCGACCCAGTAGTGGCCCTGTGCATCGACCGTGGCGCCATCGGGGCGGCCTTCGTAGCGCAGCGCCAGCGAATCGGGGGTCCAGCCTTCGGGCTTGGCGTCGAACTGGTGGAACACGCGGGGCTGCGAAAGCGTATTGGCCGCCGCGTCCCAGTTCCAGGCGCGCACCTGGTGCGCGGGCGTATCGGCCCAGTACAGCGTGCGCGCATCGGGCGAGAACGCGAGCCCGTTGGCCGTCGTCACCTGGTTGGCCATCTGCGTGAGGGCCGGCGCCACGCCGCTGCCGGGCCGCGCATCGAGGCAGTAGAGCGCGGCGTTGGCGCGGTCCTTGGCCTCGTTGATCGAACCGCTCCAGAAGCGGCCGAGCGCGTCGCACTTGCCGTCGTTGAAGCGCATGGTGCGCACGTCGTGATCCACGCGCGCGATGGCGACAAGTTCACCACCCCACTCGCGCGCCCGGTAGATGCCGTCGCGCAGCGCAATCACGAGGCCGCCGCTGCGCGCCGGCGCCATGCAGCCGGGCTCGGTGGACAAAGCCCAGCGCTCCACCTTGGCCGAGTCCGTGCCGATGTCGCCGCGCGTGCGCAGCACCGCACGGCCCGGGATGTCGAGCCAGTACAAGGCGCGTTCCCGCGGATGCCAGAACGGCGATTCGCCGAGCTCGCAGAGGCTGTTGTCGATGGAGGTCCACATGCCCGGAATTGTGCATGCGCGGACATCGCCGCTCCAGAGGAAAAACGCAGGCAAAAAAAAGCCCGCTGACGCCGAAGCGCTCGCGGGCTGAACATCCAAAGGAGACCTCGCTGAAAAATCGTCCTGTTCTTTCTTTTTCTTCTTCTCACCACCAGCCCCCGCACCGCATGCCTTCTTCGCGAAACACCGCGGAACCGGCTTTGCCGGGCCGCTGGTGTTGCCCCCAGCAGGGGGGTTGGCGAAGCGACACGAAGTGCGCGAAGACTGGGGGGTTGCCTATTGCTTTGGGGTTACCTGTTGTATGCGGTCTCGCCGTGCGAGGAGATGTCGAGGCCTTCGCGCTCTTCTTCTTCCGACACACGCAGGCCGATGGTCAGGTCGGCGATCTTGAAGGCGATGAACGCCACCACGCCCGACCACACGATGGTCAGCAGCACGCCCTTGAGCTGGATCCACACTTGGGCGCCGATGCCGTTGGACACCACGCTGGCCGTGACCCAGTCGCCCACGAGGCCGGGGCCGCCCAGGGCCTGGGTGTTGAACACGCCGGTGAGCAGCGCGCCGACGATGCCGCCGACACCGTGCACGCCGAACACGTCGAGCGAGTCGTCCGCGCCGAGCAGCTTCTTGAGGCCGTTGACGCCCCAGAGGCAGGCGAAGCCGGCGATGAAGCCGATGATGATCGCGCCCATCAGGCCGACGTTGCCGGCGGCCGGGGTGATGGCCACCAGGCCTGCCACGGCGCCCGAAGCAGCGCCCAGCATCGAGGCCTTGCCGCGCATCAGCGCTTCACCGATGCACCATGCGAGCACGGCAGCGGCCGTGGCGGTGAAGGTGTTCATGAAGGCGAGCACGGCGCTGGTGCCGGCTTCCAGGGCCGAACCGGCGTTGAAGCCGAACCAGCCGACCCACAGCAGCGAAGCGCCGACCATGGTGAGCGTGAGCGAGTGCGGCGTGAAGGCTTCCTTGCCGTAGCCCACGCGCTTGCCGATCACGAAGGCGCCGACCAGGCCCGCCACGGCGGCGTTGATGTGCACCACGGTGCCGCCCGCGAAGTCGAGCGCGCCCCACTGCCAGATCAGGCCGGCCTTGGCGTTCTGTGCGTCCACCACGTTGGCGGCGGTGTAGGCGTCCGGGCCCATCCAGAACCAGACCATGTGCGCGAGCGGCGCATAGCTGAAGGTGAACCAGATCACCATGAACAGCAGGACGGCCGAGAACTTGGCGCGCTCCGCGAAGGCACCCACGATCAGGCAGCAGGTGATGCCGGCGAAGGTGGCCTGGAAGGCGGCGAACAGCAGCTCGGGGATGTAGACGCCCTTGCTGAAGGTGGCGCCGGGCGCGAACACGCCGGTGGCCGGATCGAAGATCCCCTTCATGAAGAGCCGGTCGAATCCGCCGAAGAAGGCGTTCCCCTCGGTGAACGCGAGGCTGTAGCCATAGATGAGCCACAGCACCACGATCATCGAGAAGGTGACCATCACCTGCATCAGCACCGACAGCATGTTCTTGCTGCGCACCAGGCCGCCGTAGAACAGCGCCAGGCCGGGGACGGTCATCATGATGACGAGCAGCGTGGACAGCATCATCCAGCTGGTGTCACCCTTGTTGAAGGAAGGAGCGGCAGGCGCCGCGGCGGGCGCTGCTTCGGCAGCCGCAGCGGGTGCGGCGGCAGCCGGAGCGGCTGCAGGTGCCGGAGCAGCGGCTGCGGGCGCGGACGCCGCCGGCGCCTCGGGCGTGGCAGCAGGCGCCTGGGCGAAGCTCGCCGTGCCTGCAGCGAGCAGGCTCAGGCCGAGCGCGAGAGAAACAAGCAGTTTTTTCATGGTTGTTGTTTTCCGGGCTGGATCAGAGGGCTTCGCGGCCGGTTTCACCGGTGCGGATGCGAACGACCTGCTCGAGGTTGTAGACAAAAATCTTTCCGTCGCCGATCTTGCCGGTGCGCGCCGCACCCTCCACGGCTTCGATCACGCGGTCGACGAGGTCGTCGGACACCGCCGCCTCGATCTTGACCTTGGGCAGGAAGTCGACCACGTACTCCGCGCCGCGGTACAGCTCGGTGTGGCCCTTCTGGCGGCCGAAGCCCTTGACCTCCGTGACCGTGATGCCCTGCACGCCGATGGCCGAGAGGGCTTCGCGCACCTCGTCGAGCTTGAACGGTTTGATGATGGCTGTGACCAGCTTCATGATGACTTTCTCCTTCTTGGATGGAATGGATGGTGCGGCAGCTTGGGCCGCACCTTGTTCTTGTGCCTGCTTACAGGGTCTTGCTGAGCGTAACGATGAAGCGCGCCTTGTTGGGCGAATAGGTGGTCTGGCCGAAGGTGCCGAAGCCGAGGTCGACGCCCGGGTTGGACACCGCCAGGTACGAGCTCTTCTTGTTGGCGCCCTGGATCGAGCCGGCCAGTGCGAGGCCGCTGCCGAAGTCGTACGACACGCCCACGTTGTAGTCCACGTAGCTCTTGTAGCCCAGGCTGCGGATGTCGCTGGACATGTGGGTGTAGCCCACGGCGGCCTTCAGCGTGAGCTTGGGCACGATCTCCTTGCTGTAGGCCAGGTTCAGGTAGCCGGTGTTGGTGCCCTTCAGGCCCGAGCCGGCCTTGTTGCCCGCGTAGCCGAAGTAGTCCTTCGACACCGTGTGCGAATACTTCAGCGTGAACGAGCCGATGGCCTCGTCGGCCCAGGTGCCGGCGCCGTACAGCTCGGTGGTGTTGCCGGCGGAGTTGCCCGGGTAGATGTAGGTCAGCGCGCCCACGTCCATGTCGAAGGGGCCGGCCTTGAACTTGTAGCCGCCGTAGATGTCGCTCTCGATGCTGTTGCCCTTGAGCCAGTTGACGCTGGAGTTCCAGTTGCCCACGTAGAAGCCGGTCTCGCCGAAGGCGTAGTCGAAGCCGCCCTGGATCGCGGGCTTGAAGCCCTTGGTCTTGGCGTAGTCGTTCTTCCCGATCATGTCCTGGTCCTGGCCGCGGAACTTGTAGTTGCTGGTCAGTGCCACATTCCCCGTGAGCTGTGCGCTCGCAAGCATCGGCAGGGCAGCAAGGGCGGCCACGGCCATTGCCTGGGCGAATTTACGGTGCATCATCGAGACTCCTCGGAGTTGGTTGGATTGTTGGGGGACACCGTCTCATAGCAGGGAGCGTGCCAAAGTGCACGTTTTGCCCTGCGGCACGGCGGCCGCCCCCGCACCTGCAACCCAGGCGAAATAGTTACAAGCGTGTTCAGTTGCGGTACCCCATGGGGCACCGCGGTGCATGAGCCCGGCCAAAAACGGGCGCACCACAATGGTGAGAGGGAGTGGAATGAGCCTGTCTTTGGTGCAAAGCCGCGCTTTGCTTGGGCTGGAAGCGGCCAGTGTCACGGTCGAGGTGCATCTGGCGAACGGCCTGCCGAGCTTCACGCTCGTCGGGCTGGCGGAAACCGAGGTCAAGGAGGCGCGCGAGCGGGTGCGCTCGGCCATCCAGAACGCCGGCCTGGAGTTTCCGAACAACAAGATCGTCGTCAACCTGGCGCCGGCCGACCTGCCCAAGGATTCCGGCCGCTTCGACCTGCCGATCGCGCTCGGCATCCTCGCGGCCAGCGGGCAGATCCAGCCTGCGCTGCTGGCGGGCCATGAATTTGCCGGCGAGCTCTCCCTTTCAGGCGAACTGCGGCCGGTGCGCGGCGCGCTCGCCATGGCGCTGGCCCTGCACACGCGCGGCATCGCGACGCGGCTGGTGCTGCCCGCCGCCAGCGCCCAGGAAGCGGCGCTGGTGCCCGGCAGCGAGGTGTATGGCGCCAGGCACCTGCTGGACGTGGTGCAGCGCTTCATGCCCGAGGGCGCCGCGCTGCCGCAGGGCGAGGAACAGCAGCAGCAGCCCGCCACGGACGGCTGGGCCCGCGTGCACGCCGCAGCCGCGGCGGCCGCGCCGCTCTATGCCGACCTGGCCGACGTCAAGGGCCACGCCGGCGCCAAACGCGCCCTCGAGATCGCCGCCGCCGGCGGCCATAGTCTGCTGATGGTCGGCGAGCCCGGTTCGGGCAAGTCGATGCTGGCGCAGCGCTTTGCCGGCCTGCTGCCGCCCATGAGCGTCGACGAGGCGCTGGAGAGCGCGGCCGTGGCCAGCCTGGCCGGCAGTTTTTCGGCCGCGCGCTGGATGAACCGGCCGACCTCGGCGCCCCACCACACATCGAGCGCCGTGGCGCTGGTGGGCGGCGGCTCGCCCCCGCGGCCCGGCGAGATCTCGCAGGCGCACCATGGCGTGCTCTTCCTGGACGAATTTCCGGAGTTCGCCCGCTCGGCCCTCGAGGCGCTGCGCGAGCCGCTGGAGACGGGCACCATCACCATCGCGCGCGCCGCCCGTCGCGCCGAATTTCCGGCGCGCTTCCAGCTGGTCGCGGCCATGAACCCCTGCCCTTGCGGCTACCTGGGCTCGACGCTGAAGGCCTGCCGCTGCACGCCGGACCAGATCTCGCGCTACCAGGCCAAGCTCAGCGGCCCGCTGCTGGACCGCATCGACCTGCACATCGAGGTGCCCGCGGTGTCGGCGCAGCAGCTCATCGACGCGCCGCCCGGCGAATCCACGGCCAGCATCCGCGCCCGCGTGGTGGCCGCGCGCGAGTTCGCGCTGCAGCGCCAGGGCGGCCCCAACCAGGCGCTGCAGGCCGGCGCCATCGACAAGCATGCCGCGCTCGACGATGCGGCACGCAAGTTCGTCTACAACGCCGCCGCCAAGCTCGGCTGGTCGGCGCGCAGCACGCACCGCGCGCTCAAGGTGGCGCGCACCGTGGCCGACCTGGCGGGCGCCGAATCGGTGGGGGTGGTACATGTGGCGGAGGCGGTGCAGTACCGCAGGGCGCTGCGGAACTGAGCGCGCCCACCAAGGTGCAGAGGAGCGCCTACTTGAACTCGTGGCTCACCACGGGCGCCGATTTGCTGTCCTGCACCGTCACGCGCTGGCGGTAGACATCGAGGTCGCCGTTGCGCACTTCGATGTTGTAGATGCCCGGGCGCAGCGAGAGCGACTTGAGCGGCGGGCTCACGCCGCGCTCGGCGCCGTCCACGAAGACCTGGCCCCAGGGACGGATGTTGAGCACCACGCGTCCCATGCCGGGCGGAGCGGCCGGCGACGCGGCCGGCGGGGTCGGGCCGCCGGCGATCACGGTGGGTACCGGATTCGTGGGCGCCGTGCCCGGTGCCGCGGGCACGGCCTGCGCGAGCCGGTTCAGCTCGGCGATGGCGTTGCGGGCATCGCGCGCATGCGGGCCGCGCCGGTAGCGGCGCAGATAGGCCTCGTAGCCTTCGCGCGTGTTCTCGGCCTGGGCCAGGTTCCAGTCCTCGGCTTCGGCGGTGGCCATGGCGGCCTCCGGCGGCGGCACGGGCGTTGGCGTTGCGCCCGGGGGCGTGGCTGCGGGGTCCGGTGTGGCCGGTGCAGCTGCCGGCGCCGCGCCCACTGGCACATTGGTCAGCGGCGTCAACGGGCCGGCCGGTGCGCTGGCCGCTGCCGCGGGAGGCGGCGTGCCGGGCGCTGCCGCCACGTTCTCGCCCGCGGGCGCCGATGACGATGATGAGCCGCCGGCGGCGCCTTCGCCCGGCGGCATGGCGGCAGGCGGCGGCGAGGTGGCGGACATCGGCCCCGACGGCGGGGGCACCGGCACCATGGCGGTCGATGTTTCCTGCCGGCCTGAAGTCAAGTGAAGACCGATCCAGCTGCCCACGGCCACCAGCGCAATCAGCAGCACGCCGACCAGGCCCCACGGCGGCCGCGACGATTTCTTGCCGGTCGGTGCTGGCTGAGGCTGCGGCTTGCCGGGAGCCGATGGAGGACGTGCCGGCGCTGCCGCAGCCTCGCGCGGTGCGGCGGGCTTGGGCGAGGATGACGGAGGCTCGGCCTTGGACGCGGGCTGAGGCTTGGGCTTGGGCTCGACCGGCTCGGGGGCAGCGGCTTCAGGCCGCACGGCACTGGCCGATGCAGTGGCTTGCGCCGCTGCGGCCGCCGCTGGCGCCGATGCCTGGGGTGCCGCCGAGGCAGCCGGCGCTTGCTGCGGCACCGGTGCCACCGCGGGCGCGGCCTTCGAAGGCGGCGGCGGCGCGATGACGGCCATGGGCGCCGCCAGTCCGCTCACGTAGGTATCGCCCAGCTTGGCAAGCCCCAGTTCGGCCGCGAACGCGGCCACGGTCTGCGTGCGGTCCTTGCTGTGCACGGCCAGCGTGTGGTCGACGGCCGCGCAGAAGGCCGGGCTCAAGTCGCTGCGGCCCAGCGACGACAGCGGCACGTAGGCGTCCTGCACGCTGCGCACCACGGCCGAGGGCGGCGGGTGGCCGGTGACGGCGCGGTACAGCACGGCGCCCAGCGCGTAGAGGTCGGTCCAGGCGCCCTGCAGCAGCGTGTTGTCGTCGGCGTATTGCTCGATCGGCGAATAGCCGGACTTCACCATCACCGCCACTTCGTCGACCAGGTCGGCGATCGACTTGCGCGCCGCGCCAAAGTCCAGCAGCACCGGCAGGTCGTCCTGCTGAATGAAGATGTTGTCGGGCGCGATGTCGCGGTGGAAGCACTGGCTGCGGTGCAGCGTCTCGAGCGCGCCGAGCAGCGGGCCGAGCATGCTCAGCAGCCAGGCCTCGGAGATCTTCTTCGGCTCTTCCTCGGCCAGGCGGCGCAGCGTGCGGCCGCGGTAGAGCTGGATCGCCATGTAGGCGGTGCTGTTGGCCTCCCAGAAGCGGTGCACCCGCACCAGCGCCGGATGGCTGAACTGCGCGAGCGTGCGCGCCTCGTTGATGAAGCTGCGCAGGCCCGCCTGGAAGGTGGCCGTGAGGCGGTCGGAACGCACGTGCACGCTGTCGTCGCCCACGCGGCGCGCGAGCATCGAGGGCATGTATTCCTTGATGGCCACCTCGCGCTGCAGCGAGTGGTCGTAGGCGCGGTAGACGATGCCGAAGCCGCCTTCGCCAATGACCTCGAGCAGCTCGAATTCGTCCAGCCGGTGGCCCGCGTCCAGCGGATGGGGGCGCTCCTGCGGATCGGCCTGCATGCTGGCGCTGCCGTTGCTGTTGTCATTGCTGGCGTTGGTCGTCATGCATCTCCTCCCGCGGCGGGGGTCTGGTCGTTCATGCCCATGGCACATGCCCCTGTGAAAACAACTTCGAGAACAACGGCGTGTTGAGGCCTCCGCCGTGGGCGGCGGTGCGCAGCGGCGAGCCGTCCGCCTGGTTGGTCCACCAGTAGCTGGTGCTTCCGAAGGCGTCGAAGCACAGCGGCAGCTCGGGCCAGCCGAGGCGCTGCTGCGCACCGGTGGCGCCGGCGCCGCCAGCCGCGGGCCCGAGGATCGAAAGGATGTCGTCCGAGCCGCCGCTCGCGGTCTGGAAGCCGCCGTGGGCCGCGGCCAGCACCTGGCGGTCGAACTGGTCGGGCGCCACGCTGTGGCGGATCGCCTGCAGCAGCGCGCTGCCGCATTGCCAGTACCACGCGGCCGAGCCCTCGAGCATGGAGGGCCGGTAGCTCGAGGCGGCCACCTGCAGCGTCACGCACACGGGGTAGTAGCGCCCCACGCGGTCGCAGCTGGGCGCCAGGCAGCCGAACTGCACCGCGTCCACGCCCTGCGTGGCCGGAATCGCGAAGTTCCAGACCGGCGCCACCACGTAGTGCCGCGTCATGGCGTCGGGCCAGCGCTTGAAGGTGCCCAGGCCGTTCTGCATCCAGCGGTCCCACCAGGCCTGCAGCTCGCGCGGCACGCGGCGGTAGAGAAAGTCGCCGGCCGCGGGCAGCTTGCCGTACCAGCCGATCTGCTCGTCGTCGGGCACCCACACCCGCGGCGAAGGAATGCCGCTGTTCATGTCAGGATTTCCCCGGGCACGAAAAGCCGTTCATCTGGTGCAGGCGCAGCGGGTTGTAGACGCTGTTCGCCGTCACCGCGAGCACCACCTTCCTGCCCTGCAGGTCGAAGGTTGCGTTGAACGATTCGGGCGCGCTGCCCGACGAAATGGAGGCCTTGTCGAACAGCCGGTGCAGCGCCCACGGCCCTTCGGTGACGATGCCGCCGGCCGGCGTGCCGCTGGCGGTCGTCACCTGCAGCCGCACCTGGTTGCTGTTGCGCGGGCCGGGCCACTTGACGGTGCTGGGGGCCTGCGGCCCGTGTGCATAGCGCACCGTCTGGCCGTCGACGTCGAGCGTGAACTGGCTGATGGCGGCGTCCATGTCCTCGGGCCGTATGTCGATGGTGAACGAGGGCGTGCGCCCGCCCGCCATGCCCGAGAAGAACACGTCGCGGATCGCCTGCGCCTTCTGGAACGAATCGAGATACGCCGAGCGCCCCGGCGAGCTGCCGTCCACGCCCTTCTTGAAGGCCCAGGGGTTGACGGAGGTGTCGACCTGCGAGGCCAGGTTCTTCTGGAAGAAGTCGTCCATCATGCCGCCCGGCGCGAACAGCTGCGCGAAGTCGCCGGCGGCCACGTCGCGGCTCGAGCCGCGCGAGAACGGATAGCGCCCCGCAATGGCCTGGCTGCAGAACTGGCCGATGGTGGCGGCCGCGTTCTGCCCGATGTTCTGCCGCGTCACCGCCGCCGCCTTGGACGACGCGGTGGCCGAGAGGTCGTTCAGCATGCCCTGGAACGGCACCGGCAGGCGGCCCGCCTCGGCCTGCACCTTGGTGACCGCGTCGCTCGAGGGCGGGATGTTGCCGCTGCGCAATGCCGTGTCGGTGGCGGTGAGGAAGGTGTAGAGCTCGTTGATGAGCGCGGCCGTCGCGTCGATCGGCGCCTGGCCGCCGGCCTTGGGCGCGGTGACCATGCGGCGAAGCGGCGCGAAGTGGTTGTCCACCAGCGATTCGGGGCGGTCCGGCACCGTGTTGCGGCGCTGGCTGCCGTCGGGCTGCCCGATGAGCTGCTCGATGCGCTCGCGCGTGCTGGCCACGCGGTTCTGCGCCTGGTCGAGCAGGCTGCGCGTGGCCTCGTCGTGGTTGCGCAGCAGGTCGGTCTCGCGCGCCGCGCCGCGGATGAGGCGCGACATCGGCGACTCGCTGGTCGAGAGCACGCGCGTCATCTGGATGCTCTGCAGCAGCGAGCGGCTGTCGGCCAGCCGGACGTCGAGCAGGTAGTCGTCCCAGACGCGGATGTAGTCGGTGAGATAGAGCCGGCGCACCTCGCGCAGCAGCAGCTCGCGCGAGGTGATGTCGGCCATGCCGGGCGCGCGGATCTGCAGCACCCAGCGGTCTTCCTGTTCGAGCGCAAGCGTGGTCTCGGCCATGCGCTTGTCGAAGATGTCCCAGTAGCCGCGGTAGGTGAACAGCGTCGGGATGCCGTCGGTGAGCGGCTTGCCGCTCGTGCGCTTGATCACCAGCGCCGACTCGGCCCCCGCCGCCTCCGCGATGCTGAAGGCATTGGGCGGACTGGTCTGCAGCAGGATGCGCCGCAGCCGCGCATAGGCGCGCTGCGCCAGCGGCACGCCGGCCAGGCGGTTGCGCGTCTCGGTGACGAGCCGGTCGTCCTTGGCGAAGGGCGAGGTCACCACGCGTTCGGCGAACAGCGCCTTCAGGTGCGACTCGAGGTTGGTGCGCTGCTCGCGCGTGAGGCCGGCGCCGATCTTGCGGTCCACGTCGGTGAGCAGCCAGGCCTGGAGAAAGTCGGCGTCGTAGCGCTCCGCGTCGTAGAGCATGAGGTAGGCCTTGAGCGCCTCGTAGCTGTATTCGGCATCGGTCTTGGAGGCCTCGCGCAGCGCCTGCTCCACGCGCTGCGCGGCCTGCGGCAGCAGCACCCCTTCGAGCGCGCGCTGGTAGACGCCGTCGGTCGCGGCCTGCAGCTTCTCGCCCTGGTAGAGGCCGAAGCGGTAGCCCATGGGCGGATCGCCGATGTCGAAATGGCTCGACTTGGGCAGGTCGCGCAGGCGGTCGAGCACCGGCAGCGAGCTCGCGATGTCGCTGTTGGAATCGACCACCGTCGGCAGCTCGCCGCGCGCCGCGGCCTTGTTGAAGGCCTTGGCGTTGGTGTCGACCTCGGCCACGTAGTCGCGGTTGTTGCGCCAGCTGTTCACGCAGGCGCCCAGCACCACCACCAGCAGCACGCCGATGAGGCCGTAGCCCGCGAGGTCGATGGCGCGCTTGCGCCGGTACCAGCGCAGGTTGGTGCCGGCCACGCCCGCGTCGCGGAAGATCACCTGCTGCAGCAGCTCCTTGAGGAAGTAGCTCTTGCCCGGGCCCGGCGGCGGCGCGGGCGGCGCGTTGACCTGCAGGTAGCGCTTGATCGCGCCCATCACGCGGTCGAAAGCCGTGCCCTCCTGCGTGCCGCTGGTGAAGTACACGCCGCGCAGCATCGGCGCGACTTCGAACTTCGAGGGGTTGAACACGTCGGCCAGGAAGGTGCCCAGGATGTCCTCGAAGCTCGCGAACTGCTGCGGCAGCAGGTAGGCCTGCGCGCGGCGCAGCTGGTCGGGCTCGGCCGCCAGCAGTTCCGGCAGGCGCTCGTCCAGGCGCTGGTGCAGCAGCTTGTATTCCTGGTGGAAGCGCTCTCGCAGGTCGGCCTTGGCCGGGTCTGCGGGGTTGGCATCGATCGGAAAGGTGAAGCCCCAGACCTGTGCGCGCTCGGCCCGGCCGAGCGCGCCGAAGTACTCGTTGAAGCCGGCCAAGAGGTCGGTCTTGGTGACCAGCACGTACACCGGAA
The DNA here is from genome assembly GCF_041154435.1 of Variovorax sp. V116. Lineage (NCBI taxonomy): Bacteria > Pseudomonadati > Pseudomonadota > Betaproteobacteria > Burkholderiales > Comamonadaceae > Variovorax > Variovorax sp. V116. The sequence goes on along the minus strand of NZ_AP028661.1, from coordinate 354,731 downwards.
AATTGATGCCCAGCCCATTGCGCAGTTCGAGCAGCCGCTTGCGCAGCGCCATCGCGTGGCGCGCGCGCTGCGCGTCGTCGGCCAGCGGCAGGTCGGCAATGCTGATGGTGAGGATGGCACCGTTGATCGGCTGGCGCGGCCTGAACTTCTTGAGCAGGTCGAGGAAGCCCTTCCACTCGCCCTCGTCGGTCTCGCGGTTGCTCTCGTGCGTGGTGTAGCGTCCGGCGGTGTCGATCAGCACCGCCTCGTTGGTGAACCACCAGTCGCAGTTGCGCGTGCCGCCGATGCCGCGCACCGCGGCCTTGCCGAGCTGGTCGGCGAGCGGAAAGTCGAGGTCGGAATTGACCAGCGCGGTGGTCTTGCCCGAGCCCGGCGCGCCGATGAAGATGTACCAGGGCAGCTGGTACAGGTACTGGCGGTCGAACAGCGCGAAGCGCCCCGCGGGCTTGCCGCCGGCATCGGCGCCGAAGCGCATGTTCTTCAGGATGGACGTGGCGTCGGTGAAGCCGCTTTGCAGCTCCTTGATCTCGGGCGCATCTTCCGGCTTGGCCGCCTTCTCCTTGGGCGACGGCGTGCGCAGCTGGTTGAGCAGCTGCGCATTGAGGCGCCGCTCGCGCCACTTGCGGTAGAGCACGCGCGCGATCCAGATCGCGAACATCAGCGCGATCACCACGATGCGCACGAACTCGCTTTCGAACGGCCGGTAGCGGCCCACCGCAATGACGGGGCCGATGATCCAGATCAGGAACGCAACGGCGAGCAGCCCGAGAAAGACCCACAGGTCGCGGCTCACGAGAAAACGGAAAATCGCGCGCAGCATCAGCGGGTTCCTCCCTGCGGCGCTGGTGCGGGAGCGGCGCCTGCGGCCACGGGTGCCACCAGCAGCGTCACTTCGACCCGACGGTTGCGCGCACGGTTGGCCGGCGAATCGTTGGGCACCAGCGGGTCGGCATCGCCGCGGCCTTCGGCGCGCAGCCGCTCGGGCCGCGTGACGCGCGTGGCGATCATCTTCTTGACCGCATCGGCACGCGCCTGCGAGAGCTGCCAGTTGGACGGAAAGCGCACGCTGCGGATCGGCTGGTCGTCGCTGAAGCCGCTGACGAGCACATTGCCTTCCACCGAGTTGAGTGCATCGGCCACGCGCGCGAGCACGGGCGCATAGCGGTCGAGCACGCGGTCGGAGCCCGATGCGAACAGGCCGTCGCCGCGCAGCACCACCACGCTGCGGTCGGCCTCGTCGCGCACCGTCAGCAGGCCGTCGCGGATCTCGGGTTCGAGAAAGCGCTGCAGCCGCGGCTGCGGTGCCGGCGCAACGGCCACGGCACGCTGCGTCTGCGGCAGGCGCACCGCATTGACCGCGGCGAATGCGCCGTCGGAACGGCCCGCCAGGCTGAAGGTGAGCACGCCGAACACCAGCACCAGCAGCACCGCCGCCACCGCGCCCACGGCCCACAGCGGCACCCAGTTGCGCGTGCGGCGCACCGGCGCGCTCGCATCCTGCCAGTGCGGCGACAGCGGCACGGCAATTTCGCCGCGCGCCTGGCGAATGATCTGCAGCAGCCGCTGCTTGAGCGTTTCGAGCTGCGTGCGGCCGTTGTCGATGACGCGGAAGCGCCCTTCGAAGCCCATCGCCAGGCAGAAGTAGATGAGCTCGATCAGCTGCAGGTGCTGCTGCGGGTTCTGCACCAGCCGCGACAGCAGCTGGAAGAATTTCTCGCCGCCCCAGGTCTCGTTGTGGAACATCACGAGCAGGCTCTGCGACGACCAGATGCTGCCGCCCCACGGCGTGAGCGCGGCCGCTTCGTCGACCGCGGTGCACAGGCAGTAGCGCGCGCCGATGATCACTTCGGGCGCAATGCCGCTTTGCTGCGCGCGCGTCTCGAAGCGCCGGACCTCGTCGACCAGGTGCTCGCGCAATTGCGCGGGCGCATCGTGGTGGCCGGTGGCGCGGATCTGCGGGATCAGGTCGAGCAGCGGGTTGGCCGCCGCGACGAGCGGGTTGTTGCCGGCCAGCGCCGTGTCGCCCGCATGCGGACGGCGTGCGTCATGCCAGGCGGTGAATGACTGCGGTTGCTGCTGCCCCGCGCCGCGCGATGCCGGCGGCATGCCCGCCGCATCGCCGTTGCCGCCGTTGTTGTTGGCGCCGCCGCCCGGGTTGGGCGGCACGAAGCCTCCCGGACCGACGGCCATGTCGTTGACACCGTTCATAGGGTCCCTCACGGACGAATTGCCCAGAACTCCATGGCCAGGCCCGGAAAGTCGCCGGCCAGGTGCATTGCAACGCCGCCCGATTTTTCGAGCTGGCGCCACATGTCGCCGCTCTTGTCGAGTTCGAAATAGTGGTAGCCCGCGTTGTATGGAATCTGGCGCGGCGCCACCGGCAGCGGCCGCACCGTGACGCCCGGCAGCTGCAGCTGCACGAGGTCGCGGATGCGCTCGACCGAACCGATCTTGACCTGCGTCGGAAAGCGCTGCTGGATCGCATCGGCGGGCAGGTTGGCATGCACCGCGAGCACGAAACCCGCGTTGCGCACCAGCACCGGATCGGGCATGCGGCCCACGCGCACGCCGTGGCTGCGCTCCTCCAGTTCGATGGCGATGGCGCTCTGTTCGAGCACCGCCGAGAGCGAGCGCCGCAGCTCTTCCATCAGCGGCCGGATGGTCTCGTTGAGATTGTCGTGGTCGTACTTGGGCCACACCACGGGGCGCCGCGTGGGCGAGGTGTGCGTGGCGAGATGGCAGGCCAGCTTGAACCAGTCGATGAACAGTTCCTCGGGGTGCACCTGCACCGCATGCTGCGCATGCCAGGTCGTGGCGAGATAGCGGTTGACGAGTTCGAGCAAAAGAAAGTCGGAGACCTCGCTCACGCCGCCGCGGCCCGGCTGCGAGAGCCGCGAGGCCAGCGCCTCGGAGCGCTGCGTGAGCAGGCCGTGCAGTTCGGCAACCATGCTGCGCAGCATGGGGTGCGCCGATGCATCGAGCACCGGCGGAATGTAGTTGGCGTCGATCACCAGCTTGTGGTCGGTGCGCCGCTCGATCACGCGCACCGCGCCGATGGCCTGCCACTCCGCGGTGAGCGACGATGCGCGCGCAAGCCGCAGGCGCGGCTTCGCAAGCTGCAGCACCGCCGGGCCGAGCGCCACCGAATTGCCGTCGGCCACCTCGCGCTCGATCACGCCGAAGCGCGCGGCCGAGCCCTCGTCGTCGGCAAAGATGACCTCTTCGCTGCCGGTGCGGCGCAGCGGCAGCGCGAGCACGATGAGTTCATCGGTCAGGTCGCTCGGCACCTCGTAGGGCAGCGGTGCATCTTCGGCGCCGAACGAGAACGGCGTGCCGTCGGGCAGCACACCGGCGCCGCCGAGCAGCGACACGCGGCCGAGTGCGTGGGCATCGCGATCGATGTCCAGGCTGAGCCATCCCCAATAGGCACCTTGCAGGCCTGCGGTGCGGCGCGTGACGTACTGCTCGACATAGCGCTCCAGTTGCTGGAAGTGCTGCGGCCGCAGGTACATGCCTTCGGACCACACCACGCGATTCGCCAACGCCTGCGGAAGGGCGCCCTGCTTGCCGGCGCCCGGATTGCGAACTGTCACCAAAGAACCTCCTGGGGAGTGCCCACACTGAAGCGGGAGGTGCCCGTTAACGGCCTCCCGATTGAATCGGTTTTTTTCTCTGATGCTACACGGCGCTTCTTACGTTTTGCACCGCATTTAGCGTGCGAATTTCTCGCACTTTCTAACTACAAGGCCGTGAAATTAACGACTTGGTAGTAACTCGATGCCGCTCTTGCGGATCGCGATGCGCACGTTTTGCTCGCTCGGAGAAAACTGCCACACCTTGTAGAGATTGGTTTGCTTCGGCTCCTTGAGCGGCAGCACGATGCGCCAGCGTGCGGCCTCGAGCTTGCGGTAGCCGGCGATGATGCCGATGGCACGCGAGTCGAGCCCTGCCTCGCGCTTGAACACACGCTCTTCACCGCTGCGCATGATGGCCTGGTCGGCGTTCACGAGTTCCGCTGCAAGCGTTTCGCGGTCGCGGTCCTGTAGTGCAAAGTAGTCTGCCGTCTCGAAGTTACCGGAAGATTTCAATTCGAAGACCTTGACGAGAATCGGTGCCGGCTGGCCGCGTCCGTCGGGGTTGACGCCGTCGTCGATCTTGATCGTCACGGCATAGGGCGTGGGCAATGACTTCGCAGTCGATGCGCATCCACTGAGGCCACCCAGCAACGGTGCAGTTGCAAGTGCGCCTTGAAGCAGGGTTCGTCGATGCATTGAGATCTTCCCTAGTGGTTCGCGGCCTATATTATCGAAGTCGTGCGCACGAATCGCGTCGCATCGCGTGCCTGTCGCATGACAGCGGCACACTATCTCAAGCATTGCCTTTTGCAAGGTAGGAGAGAAGATTGAAGTCATGTCTGCCTGCTTTGGCGTTCACCTTGGTTCTGGTTGCTGGTTGCACGACCACGCCGCCGCCCGAGCCGCCGCAACCCGAACGCCTGAGCCAGCAAGTCGCGCGCAGCACGCTCGAGCGCGCGCAACAGGCCTATGACGAAGGCGACTACGCCAAGGCCATCACCACGCTCAAGAGCGGCGGCGTCTCGGTGTTCGACGCCGCAGAGCCGGCCACGCGGCTCGAGGCCATGAAGCTCGAGGCCTTCAGCTATTGCGTGGCCAACCAGGTGCCCGAATGCCGCGCGCAGTTCCGCAAGCTCATCGATGCGTTCCCCAACTTCGACCTTACGGTTGCCGAACGCAAGCACCCGGTGTGGGGCCCCGCCTTCGAGGCCGCCAAGCGAATGAAGCGTTGAACGCCGCAAGGGATGAGCCGCGGCTCGACATGAACATGGAGACAATGAGCCCCCACGCTCATCACTGTGTGTATTCGCTGCCCCCCGAGGGGGCGCAGCCCGCCCTTGGGGCGGCCCAGCGGGAGGTCTGATATGCGTTGGACGGTGATCGAACATGCCGGCAAGCCGGTGGCTGCAGGCCCTTCGGCCTTGCTCGCGGCGCCCGGCGGAACCATCGGGCGCAGCCCCGACAACCACCTGGTGCTGCCCGACGAGCAGCGCCAGATCTCGCGCCTGCAGGCCACGGTGCGTTTCGACGACAGCGGCGCGGCGGTGCTGCGCAACATGAGCGCGGTGCTGCCCATCGGCGTCAACGAGCGCACGCTGCAGCACGAGCAGGAGGCGCCGATCGCCGAAGGCGACCGCGTGACCATCGGAAGCTATGTGCTGGTGGCGGGGAGCGGGCAACGCGCAGCAATCGCGGAGCCTGCTGCGCCGCTGATGGCGGCTGCACGGCCGCCGGCCGCGCCTGTGCACAGCGCATTGCCCGCCAACACCATGGCGCCCGCGCCGATGGACTCGCTGCTGCCGGCCGCCCCCGTCTCCGATGTGTTCTCGGACCTCTTCGGCGCCGGCGCGCTGCCGATCGGCGAGACGCAGCCCGTGACCGTGGCGATGCCGCCGCCGGCCGTGCCGGCGCCACCGCCGGCACAGGTACTGGCCGCTGCGCCGGTGCCTGCAGCATCGCCATCGCCAGCCCCCTCGCCGGCAAGCGCGCAGGCAAGCACGCAGGCGAGCGCCTCGCAGATTCCCTCCGCCGCCGATTGGGATGCCATCCTCGCGAATGCGCCGCGCCGCGAGGCGAGCGCCTCCGAGCCCATGCCCGACCCGATGGCGCACGAGCCCTTCGAGCTGCCCTCGCAGGCACGCAGGAACCCGGTCGATCCGCTGGCCGAGCTGAATCCGCGTGCGGAAGACAGCATGTCCGACGTGGCGCTCAAGCGCGGCATGGACCCGCTGTCCTTCTTTGCCGCCGACAACGACGCACCCTCGCCGCTCTCCGATCCGCGCCCCACCGCGCTGACCCACGAAGATCCGCTCAGCGACGTGCATCCGGCCATCGATCTGCTGGCCAGGCCGGCGGCGGCCCCGCAGGGCTACAGCCATTCGAACCATGCGCGGGAACTGGCGGCGCAGTTCAGGCCGCCGAACCCGGTGCCCTTCGATGCGCCGGCAATGAAGCCGGCCGAGCCGCAGGCATCCGCCCAGGCCGAGCCACCACCGTCGGCGCCGCCGCCGCCGCCAGCACCGGTGCCCGTCGCGGCCGCGCGCGTGGAAGATGTTGCGCCGCCTTCTCCGAAGGCGCCGCCGCCGGAGCCGCCCGCACCGCAGCAGCCGAAGCCTGTTGCCGCACCCTCGCCCGTGGCCGCGCCGCCAGCCCCTGTTCCAGCGCCCTCATCGGCACCGTCCTCCTCCTCGGACGAACTCTTCAAGGCCTTCCTCGAAGGCGCCGGCGTGCCCGACGTGGCCGGCCAGCAGCCGCTGGATGCCGAAGCCATGCGGCGCCTCGGCCGGCTCATGCGCGCGTTCACCGACGGCACCATCGAGCTGCTCTCGTCGCGCGCCATGCTCAAGCGCGAGGTGCGGGCCGAGATCACGATGATCGTCGACGAGGAGAACAACCCCTTCAAGATCCTTCCCAACGGCCGCGCCGTGCTGATGCAGATGTTCGGCGCGCGCATGCCCGGCTTCCTGTCGCCCGAGGCCGCCGTGCACGACGCGCTCGGCGACCTGCAGTCGCATCAGCTCGGCATGGTGGCCGGCATGCGCGCCGCGCTGCTCACGGTGCTCAAGCGCTTCGATCCCGCGGCGCTCAACACCGCCACGCCGCACGACGGCGGGCTGGGCGAAAAACTGTTGCCCGGCGGCCGCGAGGCGCGCCTGTGGCGCCAGTTGCAGAAGCTGCATGCAGAAACCACCGCGGCCGTCGAGGACGACTTCCAGGCCGTCTTCGGCCGGGCCTTCCAGCAGGCCTACGACAAGGAGATGGAACGCTTGAAGGAGGCACGCCGTGCTTGAGACCACCCCCCGCGCGTTCGCGGTGCCCATCTCGACCTCGCAGTTCTCCTGCGTCGGCGAGCGCAGCGGCAACCAGGATGCGATCGGCTACCACCTCGATGAATACAACGCCTGCTTCGTCGTGAGCGACGGCGTGGGCGGCAACGCGGGCGGCGAGCTGGCCGCGCGCATTGCGGTCGATACTGCGCTCAACACCTTCGTCGACAACCCTTCGGTGGCGCAGCACGACATCCTTCAGGCCGTGAAGGCCGCCAACGACGCCATCCTCGCCAAGCAGCGGGAGCTGGCCGACCAGAGCCGCATGAGCGCGACCATCGTCTCGCTGTTCGTGGACCGCACCAGCGGCCAGGCCTGCTGGGCCCATGTGGGCGACAGCCGCCTCTACTGGTTCCGCCGCGGCGCGCTGATGCAGCGCACCGAGGACCACAGCCTCTCGGAGCGCTCGGGCGAAGCCGCCCTCGGCAACGGTGCCAACGGCGGCGAACGGCTGGTGAAGACCAACCTGCTGTACCGCGCGCTCGGCGCCCGGGCGACGGCGGAGACCACCGTATCGACGCCGCAGCGCCTGGCCGATGGCGACGCGTTCCTGCTGTGCACCGACGGCCTGTGGCAGCTCATTTCGCAGCAGGTGATGGAGCGCTCGCTGCAGCTGGCCGACAGCGCCGAGGAATGGCTCGCGCTGCTGCGCCGCGCGGCCGAAGCCAAGGCCGACGAGTCGCGCGACAACTACTCGGCGCTGGCGGTGTGGGTGGGGTTTCCGCAGCAAGTGACGCTGGCGGGGACGGCGCGGCCGGCGGCATGACACGCTCCGCTCGCCATCCTCAGGCGGCGAGCATCAGCACCTTGAACTGGCTCGGCACGATGCGCATGCCGACCATGTTGGTGGAATTCTGCAGCGTCAGGCTCGTCATCCGGGTGGCAGGAGTTCCCTTGAGAAGAACGGTAAAGGCGCCCGTCAGATGGCGGGACTGGCCCATGACCGTTTGCGACACCACACCCATGGCGACGCCCGCGTTGTCGCCGTTGGTCAGTGGCGTGACGGTGGCCATGTTGTGCGCCGGCGTGCACATGTAGAGGATGTTGTACGCGTTCGGTATGGCCGTCGGACCCAGCGCGAAATCCGGATAGGGGATCGGAATGGCCGGCGGCGTCTTGCACACATCGGGGAATGCGAGATCCATTCCCATCATCTGGCAGTTGGCGAACATGCGTTTCTCCTTGGATCCATGAATATCAGCCCATATGAATCTGCTTGGCATCGACCTTGACGATTTCTTTCGCCGTCACGACGGTGTTCTTGCCATGCAAACGCGCCGTCTCCGCGGCTTCGTAGTCGATGCGTCCCGCACGCAAATGCTCCACGTCCTCGGTCATGCGAAATGCCGTCTTGCTCAGATGCACGAGACGGTCCATCACGGCTTCGTAGACCCTGCCGATCACACGGATCGAAAGCACGGTGGTCACCGCCTCCTGTCCCTGATATTGAAGCCGGTCCACCCGGCAATCGGCATCTTCAGCGTTGATTCTGAGGTGCGGTGCATCCAGGCTCAGGCCCTGTTCGCCGCGCATCGCGATGTGCGTCGAACTCTCGACGGTGACCGCTCCGCGCTCCGAAGCGAGCGTCATGTCTCCCGCCACATCGATGCGCGACGCGCTTGCGTCGGCCTGCTCCGCCACTGCCGTCAGGTAAAGGCGGGTCGCGTCGGGCCCCGTCACCAGCACGGTGTCACCGACGGCCGGGCGCAGCAGGCAGCTCGCTGCCCGTGCGCATCGCAGCAGTTGCCGGCGTTCGGTCTGCACGCTGTAGATTCCCCCGGGCAAGACGCCCGTGACGATGCCGATGGTGTTGACCATTCCGCCCTGCTCGGACGCATGCGCGGCTTCGCGTGGTGAATCGTCACGAATGGCCGTCACGGAGGAAACGCGTGTGGTCATGATGAAGTTTCCAGTTTCAAGAGGGATATGCGCCCGGACGCGCGAGGCGGCGTGCCGAGAACTCCTCGGCGGCAAACAGGTCGGGGTCGTTCAACAGCAAGCCACCACGGTCGCCATATCTCGTTCCCTCCTGTTGCGCGCGGTGAACCTTGGTGCGCAGGAAGCGAGCGCCCCGCAGATCGGCACCACGCAGATCGGCGTGAGAAAAATCGGCGTATGTAAGGTCCGCCCTTGCGAAGACGGCATGGCTGCAGCTGGCACGCTGGAAGATGCACTGCTCCAGTTTCGCGTCGGAGAAATCGGCTCCGCGCGCCTGTACCTCGACCCAGATGCTTTGATTGAAATGGGCGCCGCGGCAACCGACGCCATCGAGCTTGGCCGACGGAAAGAGGCACTGGGGCGCATGGACCCGGTTCAGGCTCGCACCTTCGAGCTTGGCGCCCTTGAAGTTGCATTGCACCAGCATGGACTCGTCAAAATCGCATCCGTCGAGTTCTGCGTCGATGAACTGGCAAAGCAGGAACTTCTGCGCATTGAACCTCTGTCCCGAGAGCTTGGCCTCGGAGAAGACAGCCTTGTCGAACCGGCTGCCACGGAAGATTGCCGATCGAAGATCTGCCCGGTAGAACACTGTCTTGTGCAGGAGCGTCGTGGAAAAGTCGGTGGCATCGAGCGAGGTCTCGGAGAACACCAGGGCTTCCGACAGCACATTGACGAACGAGGCGCGGTCGAGCGTGCAGTTGGCAAAAGAGGCCACGCCGGCATTTGCGTCATCGAGCTTTGCGCCGGCCAGTCCACATTGGTAGAAGGCGGCACCGTCGAGCGTGGCGCCGACCATCCGGATCCCGGTTGCATCGCAATGCTCGAATGCACAACGGTCCACATGCGCGGCATCGAGCCGGGCCCCGGCAAGCTTGCACTGCTTGAAGATGCTCGCATCGAGCTTGGCACCGGACAGATCGGCACCACTCAGATCGGTCTCCAGGAAAATGGCACCCGTGAGGTCCATGCCCCGAAAGTCGAGCGCTTGAAGTTGCTTCCGAGCGATCGTTTCTCCGCCATGGATCATCGCCTGCACACTGGCCGGGGTCATTCCACCTTCTCTTTCTTGCGCAAGGGAACTGTCTTGACCTGCTCGACATAGGCACCGTCGAAAAGCGTTCTGTCATCGATGAGACATTGCGACAGGTCCGCCCTGAACAGGTTGGCACGACGCAGGTCCGTGGACACGAGCACCGCCTTCTGCAGGATGGCGCCGCTGAGATCGGCATCCAGCAGCGACGCCTGGGTCAGGTCCGAACGCACGAACATCGCGCCCTTGGCGTCGGCACCCTCCAGGTTCGTGCGATGCATCGATGCCCCGGAGAAGTCGCTGTTTTCGATCCGCGCATTCGCAAAGTCCGCTTCGTCCAATGCAATGCCACGCAGGCTGCAGTCGCGCAGCATGGCGCCTCGAAAGCAGACCTTCCTCAAGCTGCTCTCTCCCACGAAGCAGGTGGTTGTCAAGTGTGCGGCCGAGAAATCGAGACGGCCTGCGCCATCGGTGTTGACCCATCCGCATGAATCGAGCTCGGCGTGCGCAAAGCTCAGTTCGTTGACATCGCAATCGATCCACGACATCTTGTGAATCCGTGCGTGGTCGAAGCGCACGCCATGCATCACGGACTTCTCCAGCACATGGGCATAGGAGATGCCGGCACGTTCGAAGCTGCACCTCTCCAGGTGCACGGTCATGAAATTCAGCTCCTCCATGGTCGCATCGGAAAAATTGCATCCCTTGGCAACCATCTTGTCGAGCACCATCTTCATGAAGCGCGCACCCGAGAAATCCGCCTCCTCGCATCGTGCCAATGCCATGTTGGCACGATCGAAAATCGCACGGCGCATCGACGTGCGATGCAGGCGCGCTCTCGCCAGCACCGCTTCGCTGAAGTCGGCATCGTCGAGCCTGCTATTGCTGAAGTCCACGCCCTCGAGGAGTGCTCGATGCCATCGGGTGCCGTGAAGGTCCATGTTCGACAGGTCGGCACCGGTCAGATCCATGTCCGAGAAATCGCGCGAACCCGCGAGCACGCGCTCGATTTCGGCCCGTGCCCTGTCGGACTCGTCGGGCGGCATGGCGTCGGCCGCGTCCTGGTACTGCGCCATGCTGCGATAGCTCGCGAGCAATCCTCTTTTTGCGTCGGCCGTCACCCTCCTGAGTTCCGCGAGGCTCTCCGGGGGCGCGGGCGGCGCGCCTACCGCCGCAGAAACACCCGAGATTCCGTCTACGAAAGGCCGGGGGTCGAACCGCGGAGGCCCCTTGCCCTTGGCCGCTTCTGCTTTCGCGAGAAAGGTCGAGGTATCGAAGCCAAGCTTTCTCGATTGGACCGCATTGGCATCGGCGGCCTTGCCGATCGCCTCCCGCCCCTTCGCCAGCTTCTCCCGCTGCTCCTGCACCATGGCTTTCATCTTCTGCACATAGGCCGGGATCTCATGCAGCTTGGGCGGGGTGGTGATCGGCGGGGGCGGCAGGGCGAACTTGGCCGGATCTCCGCCGCTCGCCTTGAATGCTTCGGCCAGCTTGGCTTGGGCACGTTCGGCGCGAACTTTCATGTTGCGGGTGAGCGGGTCGGCGTCCCTGTCGTCTTCCTGGCTGTTCTCGAGCCACTGCCCAATCGAGTTCGGCGGCAGCAATTGATCGTCGCGCAATGCGTAGAGTGCGCCGTTCTCGGGATCGCAGCGCTGAATCAATACATCGCGGTACGAAGCCAAAGGCCGTTCCGACCCACCTTCCTCCATGGCAGCCATGACGTGGCTGATGTCGGATGCGTCGTCTTCCTCGATGCCGATGCTGCCGTGGTACACCAGCGCGACCTGCTCTCGATGGGGAAAAAACCAGGCCGTCGTGAGCCGCAGCGAGACTTCGTCAAAAATGCCCGACGCCAGTTGCCGGTTCTTTGCTTCACGGACGATGAACCCTCGCGCCTGCCAGTCGGGCAGGCGGCCGCGTTGCACCGGATCCTCCGGATGCATGTTCAGGATCTCGTAGCTGGCACCGGCCAGGCCGCGCTCGCCCAACGCCAGCCACTGGTCTTCGGAGGCTGCATTGAAGTAGCCCCAGTCCATGTCCCTCGCGAAACCGGGATAGAGGTTCTGCTTCCAATGCTCGTCGTAGTCGCGCCCCATCTTGCGCATCCGCGAAGGCCTTGCCACATCGATCGGGCCGAAGCCTGCGGGTGCAGGCACCTGGCCCGGCCGCCACAGCAGTCCGTTCGCGTGTTCGATGTTGGGCACGCGCCGCACTTTCAACCCCTCGACGATGTCATCGTCATGTCCGATGCCCAGGGGGTTTTCTGCGAACCCCGGGCCCCCGAAGGCCTTGCGCCAGTCAAGGCGGATCGCATCGAATGGCTGGGGCGCGGTCGCCCGGCCGTCGATCCAGAATCGGTCGCCGAACACCAGGAGCGTTTTCTTGCGCGCCCCGACTTGCACGCTCACTGCACAGCGAGACTTGTCCGGCTGGTGCGCTGTGTGCGCAAAGCCCGATACGATGAATTCGGCATTGTCCTTGGGCATGCCGAGATCAAACACCGTGTCGTCGCCCAGTTCATCGGTCAGGGTCTTCCAGATCTCGGGTTCCGGCACAAGCTGCTGCTGCTGGCCCTTCAGGTTTGTCATTGCGATGACGGTCATCGCCAGATACTGGGCGCCGTTCCTCAGGTAGGGGCGCGTCAGGATGCTCAGGCGCAGGGGCTTGATGGTTTTCATCAGTAGGCGCTTGACGGTATTTCCAGCGGCGTGCGCTCCCGATCGATCGCCACCCGATCGGGCGCATCTCGCGCATAGATCACGTCGATCTTCTTGCCGACCGAGAAATTGGCCAGCAGTCCGAGTTCGATGAAAGTCGCAACCGGCACTTCGTGACGGTTTCCCGCCGCGTCTTCATATGCGAGCAACAGATCGGTGGCGGCGACTTCGTTGTTGCCATAGTTGCCGTTCTTGGTCAATCGATTCGCCTGCCTCGAGATGCCGACCACCACACCTTGCGCGCGCACGCCTTGGCCGCGCAGTGCTTGCCAGGTTTTTTCTTCGGCCATGTAGCGGGCGTTTGCAGCGTATGAGGAAACGATAACGTGTACCCCAAACACCCCCGCAATACCGCACAGGCCGAGGCACAGGGTTGCCGCCAGGATGTTCCACCAGCTCACTTGCGTTCTTTCGAAGGAATGCCGCGCATCAGGCCTTCATGAAAAGGCTCTTGAATGCCACTGCGATGTAGCCGGTCTTGAGACTGAGTCCGACTGTCGAGATGCCAACGGGATTGAGCTTGTATTTGAACTTCGCATCGATGATGCTGGTCACGGACAGGTTGATGAAGACGCCGTTGAACTGGCCGTTCACCCCCGAGAATTGCAGCTTCACGCCATTGACATCGACTGCCGCCACATTGACGCCCGTATGTTCGAGCGTTCCGTGGTTGTCCGTGTTGCGCCACCAGCCTTCCTTGGCTGCGTTGACGGTGTTGTCGCCCGCATTGATCGTCCGCCTGTCCGAGTTGTCAACAATGTCCGGCGCGTTATTGATCGTGGGTCCGGTCGTGGTGGTCGTGCTGCCCCCCGTGACGACATGCGTGTGGTTGCCCAGGACGTTGCTGGTGACCCCGCCATTCACCATGAAGGTAAGGCCGCCGCTGATGGTCTCGTTCACGCCGCCCGTGATCGTCTGGGTCACGCCGCCGGTGATCGTCGAGTTCACACCTCCACTGATCGTCTCGGTCGCACCACCGCTGATGGTTTCCGTGAACCCTCCGCTGACAGTGCGCGTTTCGCCGCCGCTGATCGTCTCGGTCGCGCCGTCCGAAATCGTCCGCGTCTCGCCGCCGGAAACTGTCTCGGTCGCTCCGCCGGTCACCGTGCGAGTCTCTCCGCCGTCGATCGTCTCCACCGCGCCCTCGGTGATATGACGTTCTTCGCCGGCTTTGTAGGTGGCCGATTCATGCCCCACGATGACGGTCGTGCGCGTGCCACCGGTGTCGTGGGTCTCGTTCTTCTCCACCGAGACATTCAGGTCGCGCTCTGCATGAAGCGCTACGTATTCAGCGCCCATCTTGTCTTCGAAGACGAGCGAGTTGGCGGTTTCCGGCGAGCCGCCCGGCGTAGAACGCGTGACGAACCCGCTCTTGGTCTGCTCGCCCGGCAGATTGAAGGGTGGCATCTGGCGCGGGTTGTAGACCCGCCCCACGACGAGCGGCCGGTCGGCCCGCCCGTCGACGAAATCGATCACTACTTCCTGGCCGATGCGCGGCGTGAAAACAGCACCAAAGCCGTCGCCTGCGATGACATGGGACACACGCACGAAGCACGAGCAGTTCTCGTTGCGGCGCCCGCTGCGGTCCCACCGGAACTGCACCTTGACGCGGCCGTACTGGTCAGTCCAGATTTCCTCGCCTTCGGGGCCGACCACCACCGCGGTCTGCGGACCGGTGGTCCTGGGGATTTGCGTGATCCGGGGTGCCCTGAAGGGCAGGGACGTCGGCTGGACGACAAAGTTGAAGCTGTATTCGCCCGGTGCGGCTCCGGTGGCGTAGCCGCCTTCGCGCAGCATGTAGTTCACCGAAACGATCAGGTACTCGCGGTTGTCGTCCGACCTCGGCGAGTTCTGCATCGAGAAGGTGTAGCCGGGCGCCATGCCCCGGACCGTGGCATGGCCCACGCTGCGCTCGGCCATCGACTGCGCTTCTTCCAGCCGCACGCGCGCATAGTGCTCGCCTTCGCCGGGGTTCGTGTACTCGCCGAGCCACTCGTACATCTCATAGCCCGAGTGGTCGTACGGCTGCGGCATGGAGCGGGCACCGCTCAGATCGGCGCCCGGCGTGGTGAAGTTGTAGTCATCCACCGCATAGCTGCCCGAGCGGATCTCGGCCGTCACTTGCCAGTTGTCGATGACCTCCATGTCCTCGGTCACGTCGCGATCGGCCGCGAAGTAATTGATGGTTTCGTAGCCGGACATCGGCTCGTGCATCGTGACGTCGTCGGTCAGCACCAGCGTATGCTGGTTCTTGTCGTGCTTGAAGTAGTAGTAGATGCCTTCGAGTTCCATGAGCCGGCTCACGAAGGCAAAGTCCGTCTCGTTGTACTGCACGCAGTGCTCCCACTGGCGGTAGGTGCCGGTGAGCTTCTTCTCGAAGGCGAAGTTGTAGTCGCCGAATACGTCCTCGAGAACTTCGACGACCGTCTTGTTCTGGAAGATCTTGTTGTCGCTGGAGCGCGTGAGATACCAGAGCCATGGGCGCATCGAAGCACGATAGACGGTGTGGCGCGAGGTACCGCCTTCGCGTCCGATCATGGAGAAGCGGACCACCTGGCCGTTCAGGAAACGGGGCGTGCCGGCTGTCTGGATCTCCAGGGCCATGGGTTTTCCGAGCACCGCCTTCATGTCGATCGACGCACTCGGGCTCAGCAGGTCGACCTCGAATTCGAACAACTGCGACAGTCCCTCGGTGCCATGCATCGAGCGGAACTGGAGCTGGTCTTCCCCAAGCGGGGTGTGCGCTCGTACGACTCTGGCCATGAGTTTGTCTCCTTGTCTTCTTAGGCTTCGGAAAATTCGTACCGGAAGTCGTCGCCCGCTGCGGACAGCCGCACGCCGGCGAGCTTGCGCGCACTGACGGTGGCGCCGATGACTTCTTCGCTCAATCGCGGCAGGATGGTGTGCGTGAGGATCGCATCGATCATCCGCCCACCCGACTCGATGGCCGTGCATCGGCGCGCCACCAGTTCGACGGCGCTGTTGTCGTAGTCCAGCGCAATGCCATGGTTCGCATCGAGGCGGGTGGCAATGCGGTCGAGCTGGAGGCGAATGATGCGATGCAATGCGTCGGCTTGCAACGGGTAATAAGGCACTACAACCAGCCGGCCCAGCAGCGCCGGCGCGAACACCTTGAGCAGCGGTTCGCGCAGCGCGGCCGCGAGCGGCTCGGGGTCGGGGCGCAGGGTCGGGTCTTCGCACAGCTGCATGACCAGGTCGGTGCCGACGTTCGACGTCATGATGATCACGGTGTTGCGGAAGTCGATGTGGCGGCCCTCGCCGTCTTCCATCCAGCCCTTGTCGAACACCTGGAAGAAGATCTCGTGCACGTCGGGGTGGGCCTTCTCGATCTCGTCGAGCAGCACCACGCTGTAGGGCCGGCGGCGCACGGCCTCGGTGAGCACGCCGCCTTCTCCGTAGCCCACGTAGCCGGGCGGCGCGCCCTTGAGCGTGGAGACGGTGTGCGACTCCTGGAACTCGCTCATGTTGATGGTGACCAGGTTCTGCTCGCCGCCGTAGAGCGCCTCCGACAGCGCGAGCGCGGTCTCGGTCTTGCCCACGCCCGAGGGGCCGCACAGCAGGAACACGCCCACCGGCTTGTTCGGGTTGTCGAGCCGCGCGCGCGCGGTGCGGATGCGCCGCGAGATGGTCTCCAGCGCGTCGGGCTGGGCCACCACGCGGGCCGAGAGTATTTCGCCGAGGCGCAGCACCGACTGCGCATCGTCGCGCACCATGCGGCCGATCGGAATGCCGGTCCAGTCGGCCACCACGGTGGCAACGGCCTGCGCGTCGACGGCCGCCAGGATGAGCGGCGATTCGCCCTGCAACTGCACGAGCTTGTCCTGCGCCTGGTCGAGTTCGGCGCGGATCTCTTCGGGTGTTCTTTCGGGTTCCGACGGAGCAGGCTCGGCTTCAACTGGAGCTTCGGCTTCGTCGCCCTCTTCCTCTTTGGCCTCGGCCCGCACCGGCACTGCATCGGGCGAGAGCAGCTTGCGCAGCGCCACGATGCGCTCCACGAGCACGCTTTCTTCCGCACGCCGCTGCTCCAGCAGGCCGAGCTCGGCCTGCGCCGCCGCCACCTGGGCCGCGATGTCTTCCACCCGCTGGTGCTCGCCGACGCCGATCGCCGCCTCGCGCCCCGCAATGCCCGACTCGATGCCCAGCACCTCGATGCGGCGCTGCAGGTCTTCGATCGCCGCGGGCAGCGCATGCTGGCTCAGGGCCACGCGCGCGCAGGCCGTGTCGAGCAGGCTCACGGCCTTGTCGGGCAGCTGGCGCGCGGGAATGTAGCGGTGCGACAGGCTCACGGCCGCTTCGAGCGCGGCGTCCAGGATGAGCACGCCGTGGTGCTTCTCGAGCTCGGCCGAGATGCCGCGCAGCATGACCACGGCCTTGGACTCGGTGGGCTCGTGCACCTGGATGGTCTGGAAGCGCCGCGTGAGCGCCGGGTCCTTCTCGATGTACTTCTTGTACTCGGACCAGGTGGTGGCGCCGATGGTGCGCAGCCGCCCGCGCGCCAATGCGGGCTTGAGCAGGTTGGCCGCATCGCCGGTGCCGGCCGTGCCGCCCGCGCCGACCAGCGTGTGCACCTCGTCGACGAACAGCACGATGGGCTTGGGGCTCTTCTCGACCTCGTCGATCACCTGGCGCAGCCGCTGCTCGAACTCGCCCTTCACGCCCGCGCCGGCCTGCAGCAGCGTGGGGTCGAGCACCCACAGCGACACACCCTTGAGCGAGGGTGGCACGTCGCCCGCCGCAAGGCGCGAGGCCAGGCCCTCGACCACTGCCGTCTTGCCCACGCCCGCCTCGCCCGTGAGCAGCGGATTGTTCTGCCGCCGGCGCATCAGGATGTCGATGATCTGGCGGATTTCGTCGTCGCGGCCGTAGACCGGGTCGAGTTCGCCCGCGCGCGCCTTGGCCGTGAGGTCGCTCGCGTACTTGGCCAGCGCCGAGCCGCCCGCGGCAGCGCCGTCGCCCTGGTGGGACACCGCAGGGGCGGCTTGCCCCGGCGCGGCCGCGGCGTCGAAGTCGTCCTCGGGCGAGCCTTCGGTCCATGCGGGAAGCTGCGCGACGAGCACGTCGGGCACGATCTTGTCGAACTCGCGCGAGATGCCCGAGAGCACCTGGCGCAGCCCCGGCGTCTTGACGATGCCCGCGAGCAGGTAGGCACCGCGGATCGACGTGGCCTCGAAGCGCAGGCTCGCATAGACCCAGGCGCGCTCGACGGCGTTGTCGACGTGCTCCGAGATGTCGCTGATCGAGGTGGCGCCGTGCGGCAGCCGGTCGAGCGCACGCACCAGGTCCTGCTCGACCGCATCGAGGTTGAGGCCGGCGCGCTTGACGATGCGCAGCAGGTCGCTGTCCTGCAGCTGCAGGATCTGGTGCAGCCAGTGCACCAGCTCCACGTAGGCATTGCCGCGCAGCTTGGCGAAGGCGGTGGCGGTCTCCAATGCCTTGTAGAGCATCGGATTGAGTTTCGAGAAAAGGGAGACGCGGCGGATATCGGTCATAAGGCCATGGAAGAGGCTTCGGCCGCCGCGGAAGCAGCCGATGCGGAACGGGAATACAGGGCTTCGGGCTGGAACAGCATGTCGCCGGCGTCTGTGGGGGAGAGGCGCGTGCCGAGCCAGCTGCCCCAGCCCAGGCGCTGGTCGCTGCCCAGCTGCATGCCGAGGGCTTCCTGCTTCTTGAGCACGAGGCGCAGTTCCCACGCGAACTCGATGCCCACGTACTGGCGCACCCAGTCGACCACCTGCTGCAGGCGCTTGCTGCCCGGCAGGAAGTCGCGGAACTCGCGCTGCGAGAGCGGGCCGAGTTCGAGTCTGAACTTGCCCTGCGCATCGCGCACCGCCAGCCCGACGGTGGCGCCGGCGCCCAGCTTCTGGTTGCGCCCGGAAGTGCCGATGCGGCTGATCTCGCGCTCGTCGAGCATCACCCAGTCGCTCACGAACTCCTCGACGCGCACGGGCACGTCGAAGTACAGCCGCAGGATCTGGATCAGCCCCTCGGGGTTGCGCGTCTGGCGCACGAGGTGCCCGGCCATGAAGGTGCGCGCATGGTCGGCGATGCGGTCGCGTTCCTTCAGGCCCGGCTGCCCCATGTTCATGAGGCTGGCCACGTAGTCGACGAAGCGGTGGCCGTCGGGGCGGTCCAGGCTGTTGACCGACTGGGCATCGGCCCAGGCCCGGTAGAACAGCAGGATGAGCCGGTGATGGAACAGGTCGGCGAAGGCGCTGAGCGTGTTGTCGCTGTGGTGGCGCTTGCGCTCGCGCGCGTACTCGGTCAGGTGCAGCGGCAGCGGCCCGTTGGGGCCGAACAGGCCGAAGCCGTAGATCGAGATGCGCGGCGGGCCGTCGCCGTCGACATCGACGCCCGAGACGTTCGAGGGCGCAAAGGCCATCGACGGCTCCTGGCCCAGCCGCAAAGGCTCGTCGAGCGGGCGCGGCGCGCGGCCCAGCAGCGGATGGCTGCCGTGCGCATCGAGCCGGCGCAGCAGCATGAACAGGTCGTGCTCGAAAGGCTGGTCGACCAGGCCGGCCCACAGGACCGGATCGGCCTCGGGCGCACCGCGCCGCGCGGGTGCCGCGGCATGCTCGGGCGCGGCATGCTCGACCGCAGCCGGCGGCGCCTGCTGCGAATCGTCGGCGAGCTCGGCCGTGGTGCGCATGCTCATACGGCGGGGCGGCGTCCGATGCGCGGCGTCCAGCGCGCGATCTCGCCGCGCTGCAGGCTGGAGAGCGCGAACTCGGTGAACGCGTTGAGCGACACGTGCCGGCTGAAGAATTGCTCCAGCACGGCGCCGAAGAGATAAGGGCTCGCGCCCGAGAAGGCCACTTCGTCGATCTTCAGCGCGATTTCCACCCCGCGCCCGAAGACGATCGGCCCCGGCTCGGGCAGGCGGCGGAACACCGGCGCCAGCGCCATCGAGCGCACGCCCTGGATCTGGCGGCGCACCGCGGGGTCGGCCAGGTTGCCGTAGAGGTCGAGCATCTCGCGCAATGCGGCCGCGCCCTGCGTGGCGTCGACGTCGGTCAGGCTCAGGTAGTTGAGGCCCAGGTGGCTGATCAGGCGCCACGTGAGCGCCCCCTCTGCCAGCGCCGGATAGGGCCTCGACGGCCCGCGCAGGATGCGGATGCCGCGCACCGGCGCCGACACGCGCAGCGAGAAGTCCGACTCCAGCCCGGTGGGCAGCAGCAGCGGCAGGTCGCGGTTGGTGCACAGCGCGTCGATCGTGATGTGCCGCAGGCTGTGCGGAAAGGGCGCGTCGTGCTGGTCGACCAGCGACACGTACACCTCGCTGCCGGTGTAGCTGGTGCGCGTGCCCTGCGCGCGTGCGCGGTCGGACACCAGGCGCGGCTCGCGGCGCAGCGAGAAGTACGCGCCGAAGTCGCCGTCGTCGGCAGCGAACGAGCCAAGGAACGGCCTGAACTCGCGCTCTTCCGAGCCGCTCGCCATGTGGCCGGTGACGCGCTCGACCGTGAAGATCTCGAAGTCGCGCGGGCGCGTGCGGTCGATCACCGCATGGTGCTCGTGCTGCCCGGGGCCCACCGGAATGCGGTCGCTGCGGCGCGGCACCAGGTTGATGATGGGCGTGCAGAACAGCGAGAAGTGCTTGGCATCGACCAGCCGCTCCAGGTCGGCGTCGGCGCGGTCGAGCAGGATCACGATTTCCATCGTGGTGCCGCCCATGGCCGAGGCCGCCGCGCGCAGGTTCTTCACGCTGAAGAACAGGTAGCGGTCGGGGAAGGCGAAGTATTCGTGCAGCAGCCGGTAGCCTTGGAACGAGCGCGCGTCATAAGGCAGCAGCGCCTGCTCGGGATCGAAGCCCTCGTGGCGAATGGCTTCGTCGCCGAGCGGAACGATGCGCGCCTTGCTGCCCGGGCCGCTGCGGCACACGGTGCCGATGCTGTGGTGCACCGCAAGCTCGAGCACGCGCAGCGCATGCAGCTCCGCGCCCGAAAGAAAGAACTCGAGCCGCTCGATCGGCATCTCGGCAAAGGTGGTGCCGCCCACCGCTTCGAGCTTGATGGTGATCGCGCTCCTGGCGCGCCGGGCCACCGCGGGCATCGCATGCGCGATTTCCGCGGGCACGGGGCCGATGCTTGCATCCGCGATCCTGATGGGCCACAGCGTGACCTCGTGGCCGGTGCGGAATTCGCAGGCCGTCTGCTCGCCCTTGATCATGCGTCCGCGCATGATCGTGTGGCGCGGCAGCTCGTAGCCGGCCTTCAGCGAGCCCTCGTTGAGGTTGCCGTCGATCTGCACCACGGCCATGGCCGGCAGCGGCGCGAGGAAGTTGGGGTACACCACCTCGAGCAGCCGCTGCGAGAAGCGCGGAAACTCCGCATCCATCTTGAGCTGGATGCGCGCCGTGAGAAAGCTGAAGCCCTCGAGCAGGCGCTCCACGTAGGGGTCGCTGACCTCGATGCCGCGCATGCCCAGCCGCCCGGCGATCTTCGGGTAGCGCTGCGCGAACTCGGCACCGAGCTCGTGCATGTAGGTGAGCTCGCGGTTGTAGTAGTCGAGCAGCCTGGCGTCCATTCAGAGCCCTCCCGTCGGGCGCAGGACCATGTGGCCGCTCTCGAGGTCGAGCTCGGAGCGCAGGATGAATTCAATCGGGTAAGGCACCGACCACAAGGTGCCGCGGATCTCGAGCGCGAGCAGGTTGTGGTGCTCCAGGTCGGTGGCGTCGGTGACGCAGCGCACGTCGATGCTGTCCTTCATGATGCGCGGCTCGAAATCGATGATCGCGGCGCGGATGGCGGCCTCGACGTCCGCGAAGTCGACCTCCGACATGCGTCCACCGGCCCAGCCGCGCACGCCGTAGTTCACCACCGAGCGCCGCGCGCGCGGCATGGCGTTGATGGTGTGGTCCGCGCCGAAGTTGGTGGTGTTGAGCAGCCACTGCAGGTCGCGCAGCACCGAGTCGCGCAGCAGCTTGCCGCTCATGAGGAAGGCGCCCGCGCGCTCCTGGCGGCTTTGCGGCTGCTTGTCGGTCAGGCGGTCGAGCAGCACCGGCTGCAGGCGGTCGCGTGCAACGCTTTCTTGCTGGTCGCCATCGGCCTCCATGGCCGGGCGGCTGGCTGGCAGGACGGAACTCACTGCGCGGCACTCTCGGCAGGCGCGAACTCGACCAGCCGGATGTCGAGCAGCGAATGGTCGCCGGCTTCGCTGATCAGCGTGCGCTGGCCGATGCCGGCGTACTGGTCCTCGCCGGCCAGCGGCAGCCAGTCGGTGCGGCGGCCCAGGGTTGTTTCGTCGTCCAGCGCCTCGAGCGCGCCGGGATAGCGCACCGGCACCAGGCCGTTGAGCCCGCGTCCGTCATGCAGCACGATCTCGGCCGGTGCCCAGAGCAGGTCGACCAGGTGCTGCGGACGGGAGAACTTGAGGCGGCGCACCGCCGGCAGCGGCAGCCACGCATAGCCCGAAGGCGTGAGGAGCTCGAGCGCGGCGCCCATGCGCGCGTCGCCGTCGCAAAGCCAGGCGAACTCAATGCTTTGCACCGGCTCGCCGTCGATGGCCTGCACGGCGCGGGAGTCCGACCGGTCGACGCAGCTCAGCGTGCCCAGCAATGCGGGCGCATCCTGCCGCGCGCTCTCGCGCAACTCGGCCGCTTCGGCGGCGCGTTCGGCCGGCAGGGCGGCGGCAGCAATCAGCGCCGCGACCCAGCCGGCCTCGCCGGCCACGACGGCCGGCGCACGGCCGCCGTTCCAGAATTCGGTTCGATGCCGCTCGGCGGCCAGCGCCATTGCGCAGGTGGCACTGGCGGGAGCGAAGGAAGGATCAATCTTCGCGGCCAGCTTGAGCTGATCTTCAGCCCGCTGCCAGTCGCCCCGCAGCGCAAGAAAGTGGCCGAGGGCAAGCCGCAGGCCGGCATTCTGTGGACTCGCGCGAATCTGCCGCTGTACCCATTCGGTGTGTTCGGCCACGGAGCGCTCGCCCAGCACTGCAAACCCATCGCCCATGAAACTTCCTCATTGACTCGCGCACGGCCCCGGAAGGCCGTCGACAACTATCTGCAGGCGACCGGCCCGCGGCATGCGCGGGCCGGTCGGGAACAAGCAGGAAAAAAGGGAAATCAGGCTTCCCGGTTTTCCTTGATGTTCCAGGCCAGCACGGTCTCGGCGCCCTTGCCGCCCTTGTCGGTCTGCTCCCAGTACTGCTGCTTGACCTTGGCCGCCTGGAAGGCGAACTGCACCAGCACCGCATCGCCGCCCTGCTCGGCCGAGTACTGCACCGAGGTGACCAGCACTTCTTCCAGCGTCACGCGCGTGTATTCGATCTGCGAGCCCCCGGCCTTGCACACCGACACTTCCACCTTGCTCAGGTGCTTGCCGCTCGCGCAGTTCTTCATCACCGACGGCGCCGCCTTGTCGATGCGCGCGAGCACCTGCAGGTCGTTGAAGCTCGCCTTGCCCACACCGCCACCGCCGCCGCTGACCATGTTGCCAGGCTGCGTTGCTCCCCATGCGAACGACTTGATATCGGTCCAGTCCTTGTGGTTCGAGTCCTTGGATTCGCCGTTCGCGCCCTCGACGCGCATGAACATGTCTACTGCCATGATTAACCCCCAGAGTTATATATATGCCCGATTGCGGGACACCGTTGAACTAGCTGCTGTCCTTCTTGTTGGATGGCAGCTTCGAAACCAGCCGCAATGACACCGTCAGCCCTTCGAGCTGATAGTGCGGCCGGAGAAAAAACTTGGCGGCGTAGTAGCCGGGGTTGTCCTCGATGGCTTCCACCTGGACTTCGGCCGCCGCCAGCGGCTTCATTGCCTTCGTATCCTGGGACGACGTGCCGGGGCTGCCGTCCACGTAGTTCATGATCCAGTCGTTGAGCCAGCGCTCCATGTCCTCGCGCTCGCGGAACGAACCGATCTTGTCGCGCACGATGCACTTCAGGTAGTGCGCGAAGCGGCAGCATGCGAACAGGTAAGGCAGGCGCGCCGCCAGGTTGGCATTGGCCGTGGCATCCGCGTCGTAGTACTCGGCCGGCTGCTGCAGCGACTGCGCGCCGATGAAGGCCGCGAAGTCGGAGTTCTTGCGGTGCACCAGCGGCATGAAGCCGTTCTTGGCGAGCTCGGCCTCGCGCCGGTCGCTGATGGCGATCTCGGTGGGGCACTTCATGTCCACGCCGCCATCGTCGGTCGGGAAGGTGTGGGTGGGCAGGTTCTCGACCGCGCCGCCCGACTCCACGCCGCGGATCGACGTGCACCAGCCGAACTGCTTGAACGAGCGGTTGATGTTCACGCCCATCGCGTAGGCCGAATTGGCCCAGGTGTAGCGGTTGTGCAGGGCCGAGTCGGTTTCTTCCTCGAACTCGAACTCGTCGACCGGATTGGTGCGCGCGCCGTACGGCAGGCGCGCCAGGAAGCGCGGCATGGCCAGGCCGATGTAGCGCGCGTCTTCCGACTCGCGCAGCGACCGCCAGGCCGTGTGCTCGGTGTTCTGGAAGATCTTGGTGAGGTCGCGCGGGTTCGACAGTTCCTGCCACGAATCCATCTGCATCACGGTGGGCGATGCGCCGGCAATGAAGGGGCAGTGCGCGGCCGCGGCGATCTTGGCCATTTCGCCGAGCATCTCGACATCGGGCGGGCTGTGGTCGAAGTGGAAGTCGCCGATCAGCGCGCCGAAGGGCTCGCCACCGAACTGGCCGTACTCGGCCTCATAGATCTTCTTGAACAGCGGGCTCTGGTCCCAGCCGATGCCCTTATGGCGCTTGAGCGAGCGCGCCACTTCGCGCTTGGAGGCGCACATCACGCGGATCTTGAGCTGCTCGTCGGTCTCGGTGTTGTTGACCAGGTAGTGCAGGCCGCGCCATGCGCCTTCGAGCTGCTGGAAGTCTTCGTGGTGCAGGATCTGGTTGATCTGCTCGGAGAGCTTGCGGTCGATCTCGGTGATGATCGCCTGCACGGTGCGGTAGGCATCGTTCGAGATGGTGACGGTGCTTTCAAGCGCCTGCACCGCCAGCGTCTTGACGGCGCTTTGCACCGCCTCGCGCGCCTGGTCGGTCTTGGGCTTGAACTCGCGCTGCAGGAGGTCGGAGAACTCGTTGGGCTCGAGCGCTTCGATGGTGGCGGCCTGTCCGCGCGCTGTCTGTTTGGGTGCAGTGCTCATGATGGAGATCCTGTCGGCTTACTCGGAAGGGGTGCCGGGGTTGCCCGACTTTTCGTTCGCGGCCTCGATCGCCTTGGCAACGGCGGGATTGGGTGCGGATGCGAGCGACTTGAGCAGTTCCGGGTTCTGCAGCGCCTGGGCGATCAGCTGCTCGGCGCCGTTCTTGCCGTCCATGTAGGACAGCAGGTTGGAAAGCTCGGTGCGCGCTTCGAGCAGATGCTGCAGCGCGCCGACCTGGCGGGCGATGCGCGCGGGCGAGAAGTCGTCCATGCTGTCGAAGGTGATGTCGACGTTCATCTGTCCTTCGCCCGTGAGGGTGTTGGGCACCTGGAAGGCCACGCGCGGCTTGATGGCCTTCATGCGGTCGTCGAAGTTGTCGATGTCCACCGCCATGAAGTCGCGCTCGGCAAGGTCGGGCATCGGGTCGACCTGCTTGCCCGCGAGATCGGCGATCACGCCCATCACGAAGGGCAGCTGGATCTTGCGCTCGCTGCCGTAGATCTCGACGTCGTACTCGATCTGCACGCGGGGTGCCCGGTTGCGCGCGATGAACTTCTGACCACTGTTTCTGACACGGTTGTCTGCCATAAAGCTTCCTCTTGAATCTCAATGCCTATTCGTATGGGTCGAGTCCCGGCGGCCTGCCCCCGGGTTCCTGCGCCGGCCGTTCACTCCGCTGCCGACCCGCCGCTCAGCGAGCGGCCGGCCAGGCTTTCGATCTTCTGCAGGCCCTCGGGAACGAGTTCTTCGATGATCTGGAAAAAGTTGAGGTCCAGCAGCCTTTGCGCTCTGCGGATGAGCATGGGGGCCGGATGGCTGGGCTCGGTGCGTTCCATGTACTGGCACGCCTTTTCCAACAAGACCTGCACATCATCACGAGTCGATATTTCAATATCTTTAATGCTTGCCGCACGCGCACCGGAGGCGCCATTGCCCAAGGCCGCAGCGCCCTGCGCCGAAGGAGCGGCCGGCGCCGACCCATGGCCTTGCGCTGCCGCCTGCGATGCTTCGGCCGGCTCCGGCTGGGCCTGCTCGGGCAGCAGCTGGACCACGGTGCGAAGCGAGCGTTCGAGCCGGGAGAAATCGGGGGCCCAGCTCTGTCCCAGGGCCCGCTCCGAGGTCTCCCGGATGCGCCGCAGCAGCTCCAGCGCCGCATGCAATGCCACCACCGCGGGCGCCGCCTTCTCCTGCGCGCGGCGCGCCACTTCCCGCAGCCGGCCGATGCCGCCCGGGTAATCGATCTGGTCGGCCTTGCTCGAGTCGAGCAGGGCCTCGACCTGCCGCAGGCTCATCGACGCGCCGGCATCCTCGAGCAGGCGCGCATCGCGCACGCTGCGCCCGAGCCCCTCGGCTTCGGCCAATGCAGCCAGCGCATTCATGCGCGGCAGCGGGTCTTCGAAATCGCCATCGACAACGCGCGGATGCACGTCGTTCCAGAACTTTTGCAGGATGCCGTCCACCACGCGCAAGCCATCGACGTAGCCCGGCAATCCCCGGCTCTCGGTCCATGCCAGCGTCAGCAGAACCAGCACGCGCACGTCGAGCGTGCGCCGGCACAGCTGCTTGGCAATGCGCTCGACACGGGCCCAGTCGGGCGGCTCGGCCGGAATGATGGTCGAGCCGAACTGCTGCTCCCGCTTTCCCGTTGCCGCTTGCTGCAACGCCATGAAATCGGGGTCGTATTCGAGGTCTTCACCGCACGGAAGCGGGCCTTCAACAGGCGACTGCAGTAGTTCGATCTCGCTCGGCGGCAACCCCATCTCCCGTGTTAACCATTTTCAAGACCGGTTATCTTGAGGGGAACGCGAGACGCGGTCAACAGCAACAGTTTGCTACGTGCCGGCTATGAATCACAAAGGAGTACAACTCCTTCTAAAGCGTAGAAAGAACGTTTACAGCAATCCGCGCGCAGCCAAATTCCGCATCAGCGCACTTAACCCGAAAGTCCACCGCGGCGCCTGGTCCGAATGGACCACGCGGTTCACGAGGGCGCCGAGTTCCGGCGCGGCGATGC
The DNA here is from genome assembly GCF_041154435.1 of Variovorax sp. V116. Lineage (NCBI taxonomy): Bacteria > Pseudomonadati > Pseudomonadota > Betaproteobacteria > Burkholderiales > Comamonadaceae > Variovorax > Variovorax sp. V116. Next base: position 328,009 of record NZ_AP028661.1, on the reverse strand, counting down.
TCACGCGATCGCCGACGACATGGGTGAATCCTTGCCCAGGACCATGACGGTCTTGTGTCGGCGCGAACATGGTGCCCAGGAACAGCATGAAGCCGTCGGGATAGTCGTGGTGCGCGCCGACGGCCTGCGAGACGAGGTCCAGCGGATCGCGGCTGATCTTGGCGAGCGAGCTCGAGCCTTCGAGCCTGAAGCCTTCGGGCCCCTTCACTTCGAGCGCCACCGTGATGCGGCGCACGTCGTCGATGCCGAAGTGCGCATCGAACAGCCGGATGAACGGGCCGATGGCGCAGGAGGCGTTGTTGTCCTTGGCCTTGCCGAGCAGCAGCGCGCTGCGGCCCTCGAAGTCGCGCAGGTTGACGTCGTTGCCGAGCGCGGCGCCCAGCGTCTCGCCGCGGCTGTTGACCGCGAGCACGACCTCGGGCTCGGGGTTGTTCCACACCGATGCGGCGTGGATGCCCACGTCGGCGCCCATGCCCACGGCCGAGAGGACCGGTGCCTTGGTGAAGATCTCGGCATCGGGCCCGATGCCGACCTCGAGGTACTGCGACCACGCGCCCTGCGAGATCAGCACCTCCTTGACCTTCGCGGCCTCGGCCGAGCCCGGCACGATGCCCGCGAGGTTGTCGCCGAGCACGCCGCTGAGCGCCGCGCGCGTGGCCTCGGCGCGCGAGGCATCGCCGCGCGCCTGCTCCTCGATCACGCGCTCGAGCAGGCTTTCGACGAAGGTCACGCCGCTGGCCTTGATGGCCTGCAGGTCGCAGGGTGCGAGCAGCCAGGGCTTGGCTTCGTCGCGCGCGGTGGCGTCGCTGTTGGCGATGGCCTCGTCGAGCGCGGCGACACGCGGAGCCTGGCCGCTGCGCAATGCGCGCCGCACCGCATCGGCGGGCGGCTCCTTCGCCTCGAGCAGGTCGCTCATCGTGGGCGCGAGGCGCGAGAGATCGTGCAGCCCGCCCTCGTGCACCGCCACGAGTACGGGGCCCACGCCGGGCTGCCAGATGCGCCCGACGAGCGTGGCGCGCTCGGCGTCGCGGGGAAGGCTGGCGGCGGTGGAAAGATTCAGGGGCATGTTGTCTCCGGAGGCACTTCGGCACTTGGGTTGGGTTCTTGGAGCGGACATTCTGAATGAATGCGTTCCCTGCCGCTGCGCGAGCGGAAAGCAGGACGCGCCGAGCGCCGCTTATTCGGCGCCGTGGCCGCGCGCGGCGCGCACGCGGGCGACTTCGGCCGGCAGGTTCTTCCACGCCGGCTCCTGCGGTGCGAAACGCGCGCGCATGTAGCCCGCGAGCTCGGCGATCTGACGGTCGTCGAGCGCGTCGCGGAAGGCCGGCATGAAGCCGATGCCCTGGCTCGCGGGCTCGCGCACGCCATCGAGGATGGTGCGCAGCAGGTTGTCGGGCCGCGCGCTCGTGAGGTTGCCGTTGAGCGCGAGCGGCGTGTTCACGCCGAGCAGCGTGGGGCCGTCGCCGTCGTGATGGCACGACGCGCAGGCGCTGTCGAACATGCGCTGCGCGGGACCGAGCAGCCGGCCTTGCGTGCGCGCCGCATTGTCGACCACCTGCTGCGCCACGGCCTGCGGATCGGCCGCGGGCGCCGGATTGAACGAGGCGAGATACGTGGCCATCGCGCGCACGTCGGCATCGGGCACCTGCGCGAGTTCGCGCACCACCTCGGCCATCGGCCCACCCGCGATGCCATGGCGCGGCGAGTGGCCATTGCGCAGATAGCGGTAGAGCGCGTCGGCGTCCCACGGCACGGCGGACTTCGACAGCTGCGTGAGCGCCGGCGCCTCCCAGCCATCGACCATCGCACCCGAGAGAAACGCGCTGCCGCCCTGCTCCGCACCGAGCGCGTTGCGCGGCGTGTGGCAGGCGCCGCAATGCCCCAGGCCGTTCACGAGGTAGGCGCCGCGGTTCCACTCGGCGCTTTGCGTGGCCACCGGCTGCAGCGGTGCCGGGTCGTGGAAGAGCGCGTTCCATCCGGCCATGAGCGGCCGCATGCTGAACGGAAACTTGAGCTCGGCCTTCGGCGTCTCGGCGCGCACCGCGGGCATCGACATGAAGTAGGCGTAGAGCGCCTGCAGGTCGTCGTCGCTGGTCTTCGCGAAGGCGGTGTACGGGAACGCCGGGTACAGGTGGTGGCCGTCGCGCGAGACGCCCTCGCGCATCGCGCGCTGGAAGGCGCTGAACGACCAGCGGCCCAGGCCCGTGTCGGCATCGGGCGTGAGGTTGGTGGTGTAGAGCGTGCCGAAGGGCGTCTGCATCGCGCGGCCACCCGCATTGGGCGCGCTACCCGGTGCGGTGTGGCACACGGCGCAGTCGCCGAGCGCGGCAAGCACGCGGCCGCGTTCGATGGTGGCCTCGCTGTAGACCGGGGCGCTGAGCGAGACCGGAGCAATGGCGGAGCGCCAGCCGAGCAGGCCGGCGATGAGGCCGATGCCACCGATGAAGAGTGCGGCGCTGGTGGCCCAGAGGCCTTTGCGCGCGGGCCACGGCGCATCGGTCTTGCTCCTTCCCCTCCCGGGGGAAGGTTGGGATGGGGGCACGGCAGCGCCACCCTTCGAGCGCCGCTCGCCCCCACCCCCGCCCTCCCGCGGAAGGGGAGGGAGCAAACCCCGATTCAACGCCGCCAGCACCTTCTCCGGCGTGAACGGCGGCTCGCGGAAGCGCACGCCCGTCGCATCGAAGATCGCATTCGCGATCGCCGCCGTTCCCGGCACCGACGACGACTCGCCCGCGCCGAGCGAGGGTTCGCCGGGCCGCGGCATGTGCATGACCTCGATCACCGGCACGTCGCGGAAATTGATGATCGGGTAGCTGCCCCACTCGCGGCTCGCGACCACGCCCGAGGGCCGCACGCCGGGCAGCAGCTGCGCACCGGCCGCCGCGGCTTCTGCGCCCTGCTGCGGCGCGAACTGCACCTCTTCCTTGAGCGCGCGGCTCGTGGTCTGGATCACATTGCCGTGCACCTGGTGCTCGACGCCCGCGGGGTTGACCAGCAGCCCCGCGTCGTGCCCCACCACCACGCGGCGCACGTGCACCTCGCCGGTCCTGCGGTTGACCTCGACATCGGCCACCCATGCGGCCCACGCGGCGCCGAAGCCGGGCCACTTGCTGTGGATGTAGCGCGCGTAGGCGAAGCCCTGGCCGAAGAGGATGTCGCCGCCTTCACCGAGCCCGCCGTCGGCGTTCTCCTCTGGCCCCGTGCGCATGCGCCAGCCCGCCTTCTGCGCGGTGGCCTGCACCAGCTCGACGGCGCGCGGATCGTTCAGGTGGCGCAGCCGGAACTGCACCGGATCGACGCCAGCCGCGGTGGCCAGCTCGTCGATGTACGACTCGTGCGCAAACGAATTCGGCAGCGCCGACACGCCGCGCAGCCACGAGGCGCGCACGATCGGCGCCATGTCGTTGACCTTCACGCGCAGGTTGTCGACGCTGTAGGGCGGACGCGCCGTGCGGTCGCCCATCTCGAAGGCCTGCGCCACCGGCTCGATGGTGCGCGTGAGCAGCAGCGCGAGCGTGGGCGCGCCGTTCGACGGATAGGAGGTTTCGAAGTCGTAGGCGGCGATGCGGCCATCGGCCATGAGCCCGCCATCCACTTCCATGAGCTGCGCGGCGCCCTTGGGCTCCCAGGCATGCTCCTGCTCGCGCGTAAGCTGCACGCGCACCGGTGCGCCCACGGCGCGCGCGAGCAGCGCCGCATCGGCCGCCACGTCGTCGGCGCCGTTGCGGCCGTAGCAGCCCGCCGCTTCCATGCGGATGACGTCGACCTGCACGTCGTCCACGCCCATGAGCTTCGCGAGATCGGCACGCAGCACGTGCGGGTTCTGCGAGCCGGCCCAGCAACGCAACTGCATGCTGCTGCCGTCCTCCGGCAGCCACTCCGCCAGCGCGCACGAGGGTCCGATGGACGCATGCATCTGGTAGGGCCACACATAGGTGCGGTGCATCGGCTGCGCGGCCGCGGCGATCGCGCCGTCGACGTCGCCCTCGTCGACCAGCAGGCGCCGCGTCGACGGGTTGTCGCGCAGGGCCTGCGCGAGGTTGGAAAGATCAGGCATGCCGGGCCAGGGTTTCCACCTGACGCGCAATTCGCGCAGCGCCTGTTCGGCGTGCTCCTCGCGCTCGGCCACGATGCCGACGAAGTCGCGGATCACGACCACCGCGCGAATGCCGGGAATGTGCGCAATCGACGACTCGTCCACCGACTCGAGCGTGTTGCCGATGAACTCGCCGTGGTCCGCGCCCGCATACGGCGGGCGCACCACGCGGCCATGCAGCATGCCGGGCACGCGCATGTCGTGCACGAACACGAGGTCGCCCGCGAGCTTGGCGGGAATGTCGACGCGGGCCTGGCGCGTGCCGACGATGCGGTAGTCGGCCGGATCCTTGGGCACCGCGGCGGGGTCGAGCCGCAGCACGGTGCGCTGCCCCGCGACCAGGTCCGCGTAGTTGATGCGGTGGTCCGGTGCCTCGGCCACGCGCACCACGCCGTTGCGCACCTGCAGCGCCTCGGCGGCCACGCCAAGCCGCTCGGCCGCGCGCGCGAGCAGCCAGGCGCGCGCCTGCGCGGCGGCCAGGCGCAGCGGCTGTGCGTGGATCTGGATCGAGGCGCTCGCGATCGTCGCGCCCTGGTTGGGCGCACGTGCGGTGTCGCCGAGCATCATGCGCACGCAGGGCATCCCGAGCTCGAGTTCCTCGGCCACGATCTGCGCGAGCGCGGTCTGGATGCCGGTGCCCAGGTCGACGTGGCCGTTGAGCGCCGAGGCGCTGCCGTCGTCCCACACGGCGAGCAGGATCTCGTCGCCTTCGATCGGATTGCCCGCCACGGCCGTGGGCTGGCCGTTGGCGGGCGCCGGCGCGGGCGGTGTCTCGCGCACGACCAGCAGCACGCCGTCGGCCGAGAGAAAGTCCGCGCGCGTGCGCGGCAGATCGGCGCGGCGCGTCATGGTCTTTGCTCCCTCTCCCCCTGGGAGAGGGCGGGGGTGAGGGCCGGCGGCGATGGCAAGGGCCGTGCTTGCGCGAAGGCCGATGCCCTCACCCTGACCCTCTCCCGGAGGGAGAGGGAACAAGACGGGCGGCTCATGGGTTTGCCTCCGCGCGCATCCGCACCGCCGCGCGCTGCACCGCGTCCAGAATCTCGATGTGCGTTCCACACCGGCACAGGTTGCCCGAGAGCTCGCTGCGGATGCGCGCCTCGCTCGCCTGCGGATCGCGCGCGAGCAGCGCCGCGGCCTGCATCACCATGCCGCTCAGGCAGTAGCCGCACTGCGCGGCCTGCGCGTCTTCGAAGGCGGCCTGCACCGGATGCCAGCGGCCGCGCGTGCCAAGGCCTTCGAGCGTGGTGATCGCGCGGCCCGCCACGCCGTGCGCGGGAATCACGCAGGCACGCGCCGCCACGCCGTCGACATGCACCGTGCAGGCGCCGCACTGCCCCAGCCCGCAGCCGTACTTGGGCCCGTTCAGGCCGAGGTCGTTGCGCAGCAGGTGCAGCAGCGTGGCCGCATGCGGCACGCCCTCGATCGAACAGGCCCTGCCGTTGACCTGCAGGTACAGCGGCGGCTCAGCGCCGCAACTGGCCGTCACGGGTGTACATCTCCAGGTCCACGAAGGTCGAGCCGTTGTGGTTCTTCGCGCTGTACTCGACCGGGAAATCGCCGAAGCGCGCATTGCCGATGCCTTCGAGCCCGGCAATGAAGCTGTCGCGCGTGAGCGCCTTGCCCGCGCGGCGCAGGCCTTCGACCATCACGCGCGAGGCGATGTAGCCTTCGAGCGTGGTGTAGCTGTCGATCTTCTCGCCGAACTCGGCGCGGTCGCGCTGGTAGTCGGCCACGATGGGCACGCGCACGGCCTGCGGCGGCGGCACGATGCTGGCCGTGACCAGCCCCGCGAGCTTGCCTTCGAGCCGCTTGGCGGAACCGGCCGCATCGGTGATGCCGACCGACAGCGTATAGAGCGGCGCCGCCCCGCCGTTCGCACGGTAGTCGCGCATGAACACTTCGACCATGCGCCCGGCCATGATCATCAGGACCGCACCGGGCTTGGCCTCGGCCAGGCTGGCGACCACCTGCTTCGCGTCTTCGGCGGCAATCGCGAGCGGCAGCGTCTTCACGACCTGCACCTTGTAGTCGGCGGCCAGCTGCTCGCAGGTGGCGAGGTTCGACTTGCCGAAGGCGCTGTCCTGGTAGACCACCGCGATCGACGCGAGGCTGAGGGTCGAGAGATGGCTGATGATCTTGCGCAGCTCGAGGTCGTAGCCCGCGCGCACGTGGAACAGCAGGCGGTTGACCTTGGTGCGGAACGAGGTGGTGCCCACCAGCGGCGCGAACATCGGAACGCCGGCCTTCTCGGCCAGCGGCATCGCGGCCGCGAGGTTGCCGGTGGCGACGAAGCCCGCGAGCGCGAAGACCTTGTCCTCGTCGATCAGCTTCGCGGTGTTGGCGGCCGTCCTGGCGGGATCGTAGGCATCGTCGTAGCTGACGAGCTCGAGCTTGCGGCCGTTGATGCCGCCCGACTTGTTGGCGCGCTCGAAGTACAGCTTGATGCCCGCGCGGTAGTCGATGCCGAAGTCCTTGGCCGGGCCGCTGAACACGGCCGACTGGCCGATGCGGATGAGGCCGTCGGTCACGCCGTTGTCGGCGCGCGCCGAACGAAGAAGGCCCGGGCCCAGTGCCAGGGCTGCGCCGCCCGCCACCAGGGCGCGCCTTGAAATCGGAATCGTCATGCGTTGTCGAGCTCGTTGTTGTCGTTGTTGCCGGGCGGGTGTGAATGCGGCGTGGGTTGGCTTGCTCAGGCCGCCTGGATGTCGGCGGACTGGATGCGCTTGACGCCCTTGGCCGCCATCTGCTTCCATGCGGCGGCAAGCGAGCCGTTGAGGTCGATGGCGCGCGTGGCGTCCTCGATCACGTAGACCTCGAAGCCGGCCTTGCGCGCATCGAGCGCGGTCCAGGCCACGCAGAAGTCGGTGGCCAGCCCCGCCACATAGACCGTCTTGATGCCGCGCTGCTTGAGGTAGCCGCCCAGGCCGGTGGCGGTCTTGCGATCGGCCTCCTCGAAGGCGGAATAGCTGTCGACGCCCTTGTGGAAGCCCTTGCGGACGATGACCTGCGCGGTGGGCAGCTTCAGGTCCTTGTGCAGCGCCGCGTCGTCGGTGCCCTGCACGCAGTGGTCGGGCCAGAGCACCTGGTTGCCGTACGAGAGCTTGATGCTGCTGAACGGCTTCTGCCCCGGATGCGCGCTCGCGAACGACGCATGGCCCTGCGTGTGCCAGTCCTGCGTGACCACGATGTTCTCGAACGAATCGGCCAGCTTGTTGATCACCGGCACCACCTCGGCGCCGCCCTTGACGGGCAGCGTGCCGCCGTCGACGAAGCAGTTCTGCACGTCGATCACGATCAGCGCGGACTTGTCGTTCGGCTTGAGCTTCGGAGCCGCGAACAGCGTTCCGGCCGCGCCCAGCAGGCCCAGTGCGGCCGTGGACTTCAGAAGGGATCTGCGGTGCGAGTCGTGCATGGCGTGTGCTCCGGTGGTTGATGACAAAAAAGAAAATGGCCGCGTGGGTGCGGCTAGACGCTCAGGTAGGCGCGGCGCACCTCTTCGTTGGCCGCGAGCTCTGCCATGGTGGCGTGGTAGCGGATCTGGCCCTTCTCCAGCACATAGGCGCGGTCGGACACCAGCTCGGCAAAGTGCATGTTCTGCTCCGACAGCAGGATGCTCACGCCCTGCGCCTTGAGTTCGAGGATCATGTTGGCCATCTGCTCGACGATGACCGGCGCCACGCCTTCGGAGGGCTCGTCGAGCAGCACCAGGTACGGATTGCCCATGAGCGTGCGCGCCACGGTGAGCATCTGCTGCTCGCCGCCGCTCATGCGGCCGCCCGGGCGGTCGGGCATTTCGCCCAGGTTGGGAAAGAGCTTGAACAGCCGCTCGGGCGTCCACAGCGGCGCCTCGCTGCCGTCAGCCCAGCGGCGCGGCGGCTGCTTGCCGACTTCGAGGTTCTCCATCACCGTGAGATCGGTGAACACGCGGCGGTCCTCGGGCACGAAACCCAGGCCGAGCTTCGCCGCGTGATGGGGCTCGCTCTTCGAGATGTCGTGGCCGAGGAAGCTGACGCTGCCCTTGCGCTTGGCGAGCATGCCGATCAGCGTCTTGAGCGTGGTCGACTTGCCCGCGCCGTTGCGGCCCATGAGCGCGACGACCTCGCCGCGCCGCACTTCAAGATCGACGTCGTAGAGGATCTGTGCGGCGCCATACCAGGCGCACAGCGAGTTCGCCTTCAACAGTGTTTCGTGCGTGCTCATGCGGTTGCTGCTCCCACGGCCGCGTTCACTTCGGCGGCTTTCTCTGCGATCTTCTCGAAGGTCTTGCCGCTGCCGAAGTACACCTCCTGCACCTTCGGATGGTCGCGGATCTCGAGCGGCTTGCCCTGCGCGATCAGGCGGCCGCGGGCCAGCACGATCATGCGGTCGGCGTAGGCGAACACCACGTCCATGCTGTGCTCGGTGAACAGCACGGCCAGGCCACGCTGGACCACGAGCTCCTTGGTCAGCGCCATCAGCGAGTTGCGCTCCTTCGGCGCCATGCCGGCGGTGGGCTCGTCCATCAGCAGCAGCTTGGGCGCATTGGCCATCGCGATCGCGAGCTCGACGCGCTTGACGTCGCCATAGGCGAGCTCGCTGCAGGGCCGGTCGGCCTGCGCTTTCATGCCGACCTGGTCGAGCAGCGCCAGCGCCTCGTCGCGCTTGTGGTCCGCCGCGCGGCGCCACATCGAGAACAGCTTGCCGTCATGCGAGAGCATCGCCATCTGCACGTTCTCGGCGACGGTGAGCGAGGCAAAGGTTTCGGCGATCTGGAAGGTGCGGCCCACGCCCTTGCGCCAGATCTCGCGCGGCTTCTGGCCCACGAGCTCATGGCCGTCGAACACGATCGAACCCTGGTCGGCCTTGAGCTGGCCGTTGACCATGTTGAAGGTGGTGGACTTGCCGGCGCCGTTCGGGCCGATGAGGGCCAGCAGCTCGCCGGCCTTGAGCTCGAAGCTGATGCCGTCGACGGCTTTGACGCCGCCGAAGGATTTGCCTAGGTTGTCTACTTTGAGGAGGGTCATTTCTGGCTTACTCCCTCTCCCTCCGGGAGAGGGTTGGGGTGAGGGCTGGCGGCCTTTCCATCGCTGCCGATCTTTTGATCTGTGCTGATCGTTTGCTTCCCGAGGCCGGGTCTCGCCCCGGCGGGCGACCTACTTTTCTTTGCTTCGCCAAAGAAACGTAGGCAAAAGAAAGGCGACCCCACTGTCTGCGACCCCTGCGCTTCGCTACAGGGCAACCTGCGGTGCTCGCGTTTCGCGGGGTCTCGCCCAAACTCGCTTCGCTCAAACAAGGGCGAGCCCTGATCCGCGAAACGCTCCGCTCCTCGGCGCATACAGAGGGGATTGGATACCGAACGGGCCTTTGCTTCGCTCGGCCACCAGGCCACCGCGGCGCTGCGCGCCGTGGTGGTTGGGATTGGATTGGGTTGTTGGTATTGGCTGTTGGTCTTGGGGCCGAGCGAAGCGAAGGCCGCCCGCTCCCACCCCTTCTGTATGCGCCGAGGAGCGCAGATGAAGGCGGGATCAGGGCCGCAGCTGTTTGAGCGGAACGCAGTGGAGCGAGTTCTGCGGACCCCCGCCGGAATCGAGCACCGCAGGTTGCCCGCAGCGAAGCGGAGGGACGCAGACAGTAGGGTCGCCTTTCTTTTGCCTACTTTTCTTTGGCGAAGCAAAGAAAAGTAGGTCGCCCGCCGGGGCGAGACCCGGCCCCCGCCAAAAAAAGAACCCCCAAAGAACAAAAGACAACCGCCCTTCACGTCCGCCTCTCCGTCAAGGCAACATCCACTTCCGAACGCCGACGCCGCCCCCGCAACAAGCGTTCACTGAGCTGCTTCGCAAACCCAGCAATCCCCTGCGGAAACAGCAGCACCAGCAGCAGGATGATCGCCCCCAGCGTCGCCCGCCAATAGTCGGTATTGCGCGCCACCGTGTCATGCAGCCAGCTGAAAGTGACAGCCCCCACCACCGGCCCCGCGAGCGTCTGGATACCGCCCAGCAGCACCATCACCAGCCCGTCGACCGACTTGTCCACGCTCAGGCTCTCAGGCGAGATGCTGCCCTTCGAAAAAGCATAAAGCGCCCCGGCCAACCCCGCCGCAGCACCCGCAATGACAAACGCCGTCCACTGCATGCGCTTGACGTCGATGCCGATCGCATCGGCCCGCAGCACCGAATCGCGCCCCGCGCGCAGCGCATAGCCGAACGGCGAGAACAGCACGCGGCGCAGCATCAGAATGCCCGCGGCCACCAGCACCAGCGTGAGCCAGTAGTAAGCGCGCTTGTCCGACAGCCACTCCGAAGGCCACACGCCGGTGAGCCCGTTGCTGCCGCCGGTGAACGAATCCCATTGGTAGACCACGGCCCAGGTGATCTGCGCGAAGGCCAGCGTGAGCATCGCCAGGTACACGCCCGAAAGCCGCACCGCGAACCAGCCGTAGACGAACGCGCCGATGGCGGCGACCAGCGGCGCGACGATGAGCGCAAGCTCCATCGGCATGCCGCTGGTGCGCACCAGCAAGGCGGCGCCATAGGCACCGAGCCCGAAGTACGCCGCATGGCCGAACGAATGCATGCCGGCCGGCCCCATGATGAAGTGCAGGCTGGCCGCGAACAGCGCCGCGATCAGCAGGTCGATCATCAGCACTGTGGTGTAGGGCGAATCGGCGGTGAGCAGCGGCATCGCCATGAGCGCCACGCCAAGCGCGGCAACGAGCCACAGGTAGCCCTTGCTCGCGCGCCGCAGAGGCTCTTCCTGCATGCCCACGTAGCGGCTGGGCGCCTGCGGGCGGCCGAGCAGGCCCCAGGGGCGCCACACCAGCACGATGGCCATCACGATGAAATCGACCACCAGCGTGAGCTTGGAGAACGACACGCTGTAGCCGAAGATCTCGACCACGCCAAGCCAGATGCACACCGCCTTGATCTCGGACAGCAGCAGCGCCGCCACGTACGCGCCGGGAATCGAGCCCATGCCGCCCACCACCACCACCACGAAGGCCGCGCCAATGGTGTTGAGGTCCATGGCCAGCGTGGCCGGCTCGCGCGGCAGCTGCAGCGCACCGCCCAATGCCGCGAGCGTGGCGCCCAGCGCAAACACCGCAGTGAACAGCCAGGCCTGGTTCACGCCCAGCGCGCTGACCATCTCGCGGTCCTGCGTGGCGGCGCGCACCAGCGTGCCCCAGCGCGTGCGCGTGAGCAGCAGCCACATGAGGCCGAGCACCACCGGACCGACCACGATCAGGAACAGGTCGTAGGTCGGAAACTGCCGGCCCAGGATGTCGACCGAGCCCGACAGGCCCGGCGCGCGCGGGCCGAGCAGTTCGTCCGGCCCCCAGAAATAAAGCACCGCATCCTTGATGACGAGCACCAGCGCAAAAGTGGCCAGCAGCTGGAACAGCTCGGGCGACTTGTAGATGCGGCGCAGCAGCACCATCTCGATCAGCGCGCCGATCACGCCCACCGCCAGCGCGGCAATCAGCACGGCCGGCCAGAAGCCGAGCGTGCCGAGCTTGTCGACCAATGTGTAGGCAAGGTAGATGCCCACCATGAAGAAGGAGCCATGCGCAAAGTTGACGATGCGCGTGACGCCGAAGATCAACGAAAGGCCGGCCCCCACGAGGAACAGCGACGAAGCCGACGACAGCCCGGTGAGGAACTGAAGCAGCAGGGACGAGAGGCTCATGGGTGCAAGCGTTCCGGAAAAAGGTCAGTCGGCAGCGCGCGATTTCTTCACGTCGACGGCGCTCGGCTGGAACTTGGCGCCGTCGAAATACGTGTAGTCGACCATCACGCCCTTGCCGTTCTCGTTCTTCGTCTTGCCGACGAAGGCGCCCATCGTGGATTGATGGTCTTCGGCGCGGTAGCTGATCTTGCCGAACGGGGTGTCGACCTGCAGGCCCTTGAAGGCGGCGACGAGCTTCGGCGTCTCGGTGCTCTTGGCCTTGTCGACGCCGGCCGCCACCGACTTGATCATGCTGTAGCCCACCACCGAACCCAGGCGCGGGTAGTCCTTGTACTTGGCGTGGTAGGCCAGGAAGAAGGCCTTGTGCTCGGGCGTCTGGATGCCGTACCAGGGGTAGCCGGTCACGATCCAGCCGTTGGGCGTTTCGTCCTTGAGCGGGTCGAGGTACTCGGGCTCGCCGGTCAGCACACTCACCACCGTGCGGTCCTTGAAGAGGCCGCGGGTGTTGCCTTCGCGCACGAACTTGGAAAGGTCGGCGCCGAACAGCACGTTGAAGACCGCATCGGGCTTGGCATCGGCCAGCGCCTGCACCACGGCACCCGCATCGACCTTGCCGAGCGGCGGCGCCTGCTCGGCGACGAACTCGACGTCGGGCTGCGCGGCCTTCAGGAGCGTCTTGAACGCGGCCACGGCCGACTGGCCGTATTCGTAGTTGGGGTACACGACGGCCCAGCGCTTCTTCTTGAGCTTGGCCGCCTCGGGCACCAGCATCGCGGCCTGCATGTAGGTGCCGGGGCGCAGGCGGAAGGTGTATTCGTTGCCGCCCTGCCAGGTCATCTTGTCGGTCAGCGGCTCGCCGGCCAGGAAGAAGATTTTTTTCTGCTTGGCAAAGTCGGCCACGGCCAGGCCGGTGTTCGAGAGGAAGGTGCCGGTGAGCACGTCGATCTTCTCGCGCGCCACCAGTTCCTCGGCCACGCGCACGGCGTCGCCGGGGTTGGCGTTGTCGTCGCGCGTGATGAGCTCGACCTTGCGGCCGTTGACGCCGCCCTTGGCGTTGATCTCTTCCACGGCCAGCTCCATGCCCTTCTTGTAGGGCTCGAGGAAGGCGGGCTGCGCCTTGTAGCTGTTGACCTCGCCGATCTTGATCACGCCCTGGGCATGGGCAGGAACGAGGGCGGTGGCCAGCGTGGCAACGGCCGCGGCGCTGAAGACGTGACGCAATGGGTTCATGGGGAAACTCCTTGGAATCGAAAGAGGAAAAAGCAATGGGGATGGAGGGGCGCGTGAACGGCGATGGATGGATTCAGCGCAGCCCGTCCTCGCCCTTGATCTCGCTGGCCTGCAGCCCGCCGATGCGCGGCAGCGGACGGCCGCTGTCGGTGACGGCCACGGCCACCACGATCTCGTTGGCGCGCGGCGCGTCGGACACGCGCGCCTCGACGGCGTCGAAGTGGCTGCGCACGAAGGCCGCATCCTTGTGGCCGAGCGGCACGTCGATGGCCGTGCCCAGCGTGCCGCGCTTCTTGGCCGAGGGCACCAGCGCCGCGCCCTTTTCGACGGCCACGCGCAGCGGTGCGCCGAGCTTGGGATGCAGGATGGCAGCGGCATGCTCGAGCTCGCCGTTCTCGCCGACGATGGCGGCTTTGCCGTAGCTCTGCGCCTGGCCGGGCTCGATGCCCAGCGCCTTCACGGCCTTCTGGCCCAAGAGCGCACCAAGCTCTTCGCCGATGGCGATCAGCTCGTCGAGGTTCTCGCTGAAGCGGCCCGCGTAGGGGTTGTCGATCACCGCAATGGCGACGGCGCGGCGCGTGGGCGGCGAAATATCGCGGCCCATTTCCTTGCGGGTTTCGTCCACCTGGACGACGAGCTTGCGGATGTTGGCGGTCATGTCTTGTGTTCCTTCTTCGTGTCTCTTGTTCATCAGGTCAGCGCAGGCCGTCCCATTTGCTGATGTCCTTGGCGAGCAGGCCGCCCACGCGTGCATGCACGCGGTAGCCGGTGCTCATCGCCAGGATGAAGACGATCTCGTCGGCCGCCGGCGCGCCGGGCACGCGCACCTCGATGGCGTCGAACTGGCCGCGCACGTAGCTGGCGTTGATGTTGGTGAGCGGCACGTCGAGCGCGGCGCCGGGCGGGCCGACCTTCTTGGTCGAGGGCACGATGGACAGCGCATTGCCGGGCTGGCCGGTCTTCTCTTCCGCCTTGCCCGCGGTATAGGCCGCGCGGTCGCCCTTCCAGCCGAGCAGCTCGCGCATCGCATAGCCGCCGGGCACGTGCCAGAGCGCGCCGTGCTCGAGCTCGCCGGCGGCGCCGACGATGGCGCCCTTGCCGTAGGTGGCGATCTGCTCGAGCGGCACGTCCATGGCGGCGTGCAGCCTGTGCGCCATGTCGACGCCCACCGGGTCGAGCAGCGCCATCATCGGCAGGATGTCGGGCTCGTAGCGGCCCGCGAAGGGATTGGCCAGCACCGCGCCGATGGCACCGCGCACCAGCGGCGTTGCGGCGCGCGGTCCGAACTCGTGGTGGATGTGCTCGACATGGGTGAAGACGCGGCGTATATCGATCATGGAAAGGAACCTTGCTTTTCGTTAAGCAAATACTGAACCAACTGCATCGGCCGGCGCGCTGGCCAGCGACTTCGAGCATAAGGGTTCGACAAGTCGCCACTGCCCCTGGCAAACGAGCAGAGCGGCCCAGGCGAGCCCTTCTTTTTGCAGCACCTTGGCGCACACGGCGCCGGTGTCGAGCGCGCTCTTCACCTGCGCGGGCGAAAGCGGCGGCACGTCGACCGTGACGAGCATCTCGCCCAGGTCGCTATCGTCCTTGCATTCGCTGGCGGGGCGCCGCCGGATGGCCGCATCGTCCACGTCGACGGCATTGGCAATCACGGTGGCGGCGGCATCGGCCTCGGCCGCGGTGGCGGCCAGGACCGTCACGCTGTCGGCAATGCCCAGCGAGAAACTGCGCCCGCGCCAGCCGCTGGTGGCCACGCCGCGCACCGGCTGTGCGGCGCTGATTTCGAACTGGCCGTCGGTGGTGAGAATGCCGCTGTCCTGCCAGTCGAAGCGTGCGAGGTCGGCATAGACACCCACGCGCGCCGACTGGCCCGGCGCAAGGTGCAGCGCGATGTCGCCGCCGTTGTTGATCCAGGCGCGCTCGATGCCCGGGCGGTCGTAGAACGCGATCAGCTCCTGCGCCACCGAGCCGGCCACCGCCGCCATCGGCGTGATGAACATCGGCGAGAACGCCGCGCAGGCATCCCACATGCGCGCGCCGACCACGCCGCGCGGCCGCACGCCGTCGCTCGTGGGCCGGCGCAGCAGCGGCAGCTCGCGCACCAGCTCGTCCAGCACATGGCCGAAGCGCGCCCAGGCCGCGTCGTGCGCGGCCGCGACCGCGTAGGGGTCGCCATGCGCCTCGGCCACGATGTCGATCGGGCCATGGTTGAAGTGCCAGCGGCTCGCGTCGAGCGGGGTGCGTTGGGCGGTCATGGCAGCAAGGGCGCGGGGACGGCGCGGTGTTTCTCCCTCCCCTTCCGGGGGAGGGCCGGGGTGGGGGCACGCGGCGCATCCATCGGGCGCTCTACCCGCCCCCATCCCAGCCTTCCCCCGGAAGGGGAAGGAGCAACAGCCACGGCGCACATTGATGTGGGCATCGCTCAACCCAGCATGGGTGGGTGGCCGAGCGGCCACGGATTGGCCTCGTCGATGACGACCCATTGCCGCGCCAGCGGCGCGCCGTCTTCCTGCCAGGCGCCGCGCGCGAGCGCCTGCTCGAGCGGGAAGATGTGTTCCATGTGGCCGCCGAGCGCCTCGTAGTCGTCGCGCCGCATGCTGAACTCGATGGGCGCCACGATGGCCGGCGTGGGCACGGTGCCAAAGCTGTTGTCGGGCATGCGCATGACGTCGGCCATCACGGTGATGCCGCCGCCGGGCCACACATAGGCCGGCGCGCCGCCGCAGGTCACGTTGACGAGCGCACGCTTGATGGCGCGCGTGAGCAGCACCGGGTTCTCGGTGACGCCGGCGCGCAGGGAGCCGCCCGCACCACCGAGGAACAGCACGGTGCACAGCGATGGTTCGCAGTTCTCGCCGATGCGCTCGACGATGCGGCGCACCTCGGGCGGCATCGGCTGCTCGACCGGCTTGAGTGCCTCGTCGAGCACGTACCACTGGGCATGCTCGCCGGTGGTCGAGGTCATCAGGAGGCGCAGGCCCGCCCGCGCCACGCCTTCTTCCCAGCCCTCGATGATCGAGAGCGGATCGGCGATGTCGGTGCCGCCCCAGCCGTTGCCCGGGTTCGCCACCTGGAAGTAGCGCCCGGGCGTGGACTTGCGCCCCAGCATCTGGATGCCCGAAGGCGCCATGTCGAGGCAGCGCCCGGCCTGGTGCTCGGTGAGCACGCCGGTGATGTGGTCGTCCACCACCACCACCTCGTCGGCCACGCCCGCGAACTGGCGCGCGAAGATGCCCACGGCCGCCGAGCCGCAGCCCACGCGCATGCGCTGCTCTTCCACGCCATTGACGATGGGTGCTTTTCCGGCCTGGATGACGAGCGTGGAGCCGCCGTCGATGGTGCATTCGACGGCCTTCTTGTTGCCCAGCAGCTGCATCAGCTCGGCCGTCATGCGGCCTTCCTTCTTGCTGCCGCCGGTGAGGTGGTGCACGCCGCCAAGGGACAGCATCTGCGAGCCGTATTCGGCCGTGGTGACATGGCCGACCACCTCGCCGCGGTAGCGCACATTGGCCTGCTCGGAGCCGAGGAAGCGGTCGGTGTCGATCTTCACCTTGAAGCTGCAGTAGCTGAAGATGCCTTCGGTGACCACGGTGACCATGTCGACGCCCTGGGCCTTGGAAGCGACGATGAACGGGGCCGGCTTGTAGTCGGGATAGGTGGTGGACGAGCCCACGCCGGTCACGAAGACTTCGTCGGCGTGCAGCAGGTCGCCGTTCCAGTCGGGCACGCTGCCCTCGGCCTTCTCGGCGGCGGGCCGGTCGAAGGGCACCAGCACCGGGGCCTCGCTCGCGATCTCGCGGCGCAGCAGCAGCACCGGGTCCACGCGCACCAGCACGCCCTCCTTGTTCGCATAGCGGTCGCAGGCGCCGGTGCGGCCTTCGGAGATCTGGCACAGCACCGGGCAGGCGTTGCATTCGACCTTGGCGCTGCTCATCTTCTCGTTGCGCGGCGGCGCCTTGCCGAAGGCGCCGGCGCCGGTTTCGAAGGCCACCGGCATGTCCATGCCGGGCAGTCCGTCTGTCTTGGTGTGTTCTGTCATCGGGGCGATCTCGTGGGGCGTGATGCGGGTCGGGCACGGGGAAACTCGGTCAGCGGAGGGTTGCAACAAACGTGCCGCCTGCCCGCTTGTGCACCGCCTTCCGTTTGTGTAGCATTCCCTACACTTTCATGTTGCGTTCACTACATTCGAGGTCAATGTAGCAAACAGGCCCGATGCTTGCAATGGTGTTTTCTCGCGGTGTTCATCGGGGTTTTTCCGACCAACGACAATGGAGGGTTCGCAGCCGGCCGGCGGCTGCATGCCCCATGGGCGTGCACTCCGGCTGAGCCACCTTCCACTGTTCCAACCAACTCTTGAGTTCCGTATGAGTGCTTTCAGCGAAGAACGCGTCCTGAGCGTCCACCACTGGACCGACCGCCTGTTCACCTTCACCACCACGCGCGACCCGGCGCTGCGCTTCTCGAACGGCCATTTCACGATGATCGGCCTGAAGGTCAACAACAAGCCGCTGCTGCGCGCCTACAGCATCGTGAGCCCGAACTACGAGGAGCATCTCGAGTTCCTGAGCATCAAGGTGGAAGAAGGCCCGCTCACCTCGAAGCTGCAGCACATCCAGGTGGGCGACACCATCATCGTGGGCCGCAAGCCCACCGGCACGCTGCTGATCGACTACACGCTGCCCGGCAAGCGCCTGTACCTGTTCGGCACCGGCACGGGCCTCGCACCATTCATGAGCATCATCCGCGACCCGGACACGTATGAGAAGTTCGAGCAGGTCATCCTGGTGCACGGCGTGCGCCAGGTCGACGAGCTGGCCTACCACGACCTCGTGACCGACCACCTGCCCAAGCACGAGTTCCTGGGCGAGATGGTCGAGAAGCAGCTGCTCTACTACCCGACGGTCACGCGCGAGGAATTCCGCAACCAGGGCCGCATCACCGACCTGATCGAGACCAACAAGCTCACCGACGACCTCGGCCTGCCGCCGATCAACCCGGTGGAAGACCGCGTGATGCTGTGCGGCAGCCCGGGCCTCCTGGTGGACCTGAAGCACATCCTGGAGAAGCGCGGCTTCAAGGAAGGCAACACCTCGACGCCGGGCGATTTCGTCGTCGAACGCGCCTTCGCCGAAAAATAAGCCCCGCACCGCGCACGATGGCCGACAGCCGCACCGCCGCCAAGCCCCAGCGCCGCACCGGCGTGCGCGAGGCCGCGGCGCAGGCCACGCGCGACAGCATCCTGAAGTCGGCGACCAAGGTGTTCGCGAAGTACGGCTACGACGGCGGCAGCGTGGAGAAGATCTCCAAGGCCGCCAAGTCGTACGACCGCATGATCTACTACTACTTCGGCAGCAAGGAAGGCCTGTTCATCGCGGTGCTCGAAGGCATCTACAAGCGCATGGACGACGCCGAGGCCGCCATTGCGCTGGACGCCTCGCGGCCCGTGGAGGCGCTCACCGAAGTGATCCGCTTCGTGCTCGGCTACTACCGCAAGAACCCCGAGTTCGTGACGCTCCTGAACACCGAGAACCTGCACAAGGGCCGGCATATCTCGAAGTCGCTGCGGGCGCGCGAATACTCGTCGCGGGCGGTGGCGATCATTGCCGAGATCCTGGCCAGCGGCGCGGCCCAGGGCCTGTTCCGCCGCGACCTGAACGCGCGCGACATCTACCTGCTGATCGCGTCCACCGGCTACTTCTACACCTCGAACCGGCACACGCTCACGGCCTTCCTCGGCGAGCCGCTGGAGTCGCCAGAGGCGATCACGCACTGGGAAGACTTCGTGATCGAGACCGTGCTGCGCACCGTGCGCGCAGACGACCTGCAGGAGCAGGACACTCACACCCCACCCCACGACGAGGACACCACCAAATGGCAGAAATCGCAGCCGGCGCAAAGTCGGGCAAGGTCGTCATCAAGAACATAGGGCTGCTGCTCTCGGGCGACATCGACAAGCCCATCCTGGACGCCGACACCATCGTGGTGAACGACGGCCTGATCGTGGCGGTCGGCAAGGAGAAGGACTGCGACCTCGAAGGCGCGCAGACCATCATCGACGCGAAGAAGACCTGCGTCGCGCCCGGCCTGATCGACAGCCACGTGCACCCGGTGTTCGGCGACTGGACGCCGCGCCAGGGGCAGATCGGCTGGATCGACTCCACCATGCACGGCGGCGTCACCACCATGATCTCGGCCGGCGAGGTGCACCTGCCCGGCCGGCCCAAGGACATCGTGGGCCTGAAGGCGCTGGCCATCACCGCGCAGCGCGCCTTCGACAACTTCCGCCCCGGCGGCGTGAAGGTGCTGGCCGGCGCGCCCGTGATCGAGAAGGGCATGGTCGAGAGCGACTTCAAGGAACTGGCCGACGCCGGCGTCGGCCTGCTCGGCGAAGTGGGCCTGGGCTCGGTCAAGGCCGGCTACGAGGCCAAGGAGATGGTGGCCTGGGCGCGCAAGTACGGCATCCAGAGCACGATCCACACGGGCGGCCCGTCGATCCCGGGCTCGGGCCTGATCGACAAGGACGTGGTGCTGGAGGCCGACGCCGACATCATCGGCCACATCAACGGCGGCCACACCTCGCTGCCCGAGGCGCATGTGTGCGAGCTGTGCGAGAAGAGCTCGCGCGCGATCGAGATCGTGCACAACGGCAACGAGCGCGTCGCCATTGCGGCGGCCAAGGCCGCGCTCGAGCTCAAGTGCCCGCACCGCGTGATCCTCGGCACCGACGGGCCCGCGGGCTCGGGCGTGCAGCCGCTGGGCATCCTGCGCATGGTGGCCATGCTGTCGTCGATTGCAAACATCCCGGCCGAGCTGGTGTTCTGCTTTGCCACCGGCAACACGGCGAAGATCCGCAAGCTCAACTGCGGGCTGGTCGAAGTGGGCCGCGACGCCGACTTCGTCTTCATGGACCGCGCGCAGCACTCGCCCGCGCCGGGCCTGCTCGAGAGCGTGCAGCTCGGCGACATCCCGGGCGTGGGCATGGTGATGATCGACGGCATCGTGCGCTGCGGCCGCAGCCGCAACACGCCGCCGGCGACCGAGATCCCGGTGGTGCTGCCGGCGGCGCACTGAGGCGCCTTCGGCTCAGGGGCTGCGCCGCGGCTTGAAGACGAGGTGCCGCGCGGCCAGGAAGTTGACCGCCATTCCCGCGCAGCTGCCGGCCGCGACGCCGAGTGCGGGCACCCACGGGCCTTCGAGCCAGTGCAGCACCAGCACATAGGCGCCGTAGTTGACGACCGCGCCGCCCAGCATGGTGGCGAGATAGCCGAGGTACTCGCGCACGATCGGCGTTGCCGCGCCCAGGGCGCGCCGCGCCGCGAAGGTGTAGCGCCGGTTCAGCGCCCAGGTGGTGGTGGCGGCCGCCAGGAAGGACAGCACGCGCGCGCCGTACCAGCCCAAAAGCGGCGCCGCAAGGTACAGCACGGCCACGTCGACCACCAGCCCGATGACCCCGACCACCGCAAACGCCAGGAACTCGCGGCCGGCCTTCATGGCTTGCGGCGGAACTGCCCGACGCCGGGTATCGCGAGGTAGCGCAGCCGCTTGGCTTCGCGGCGGGCGAGCCGGATCGCGTGCATCACGACGCCGCACACCATCGACAGCATGGCGGCCAGCATGGCGCCGGTCGCCAGCACCGCCGTGGGGAGCCGGGGCACCAGGCCGGTGTGCAGGTAGGTGAGCAGCAGCGGAATGGCCAGCGCGATCGCGCCCGCCGCGAGCACTGCCGCAAGGATCGAGAAGAACTGCAGCGGCCGCTCGCTGATGAACAGCTTGCAGATGGTCTTCAGGATGCGCCAGCCGTCGCGGTAGGTCGAGAGCTTGCTGTGCGAGCCTTCGGGCCGCGTGCTGTAGGCGGTGTCGAACTCGGCATGGGGCATGCGCAGCTCGAGCGCGTGCACCGTGAGCTCGGTCTCGATCTCGAAGCCCTGCGAGAGCGCCGGGAACGACTTGGCGTAGCGGCGCGAGAACACGCGGTAGCCCGAGAGCATGTCGGTCAGGCCGCCGCCGAAGAGCTGCGCCACGGCGCCCGTGAGCAGCCGGTTGCCGAAGCGGTGGCCGGCGCGGTAGGTGAGCGCGTTCTGCCCATCGTCGACTCGGCAGCCCACCACCATGTCGAGGTTGCGCTCCACCAGCGCGTCCACCAGCCGCGGCGCGCTGGCCACGTCGTAGGTGGCGTCGCCGTCGACCGTCACGTACACGTCGGCCTCGACGTCGGCGAACATGCGGCGCACGACGTTGCCCTTGCCGGGCGCGGCCACGTGCGTGACCGTGGCGCCGCTCGCGCGCGCGATGGCGGCCGTGTCGTCGGTCGAGTTGTTGTCGAAGACGTGGATCTCGGCCTCGGGCAGCGCCGCGCGGAACTGCGCGACCACCTGCGCGATCGACAACGCCTCGTTGTAGCAGGGGATCACCGCCGCGATGCGGATCGGGGCGCGGGCGGCGGCGCAGGGGTTGTCGTCGGTCATGGTGCGGTCGAGAGAATGCGGTAGACCCGGCCACCGTCTTTTTCGTACAGCAGGGCGAAATGTTCGTCGAAGCCGGGCCGCGTGGCCAGCGTGGGCACCATCGACGTCGGCATGACGATGGCCGTGAATCCCTTGGCGGCCAGCTTGCGCGCCATGTCGCCCGGAAGCAGCAGCAGGAAATCGCGGTAGCGCCACGGGCCGAGCGTATCGCCCCAGATCGGATTGGGCCCGTAGTAGATCGCCTCGTTCAGCGCGATCTGGTAGACACGGCCGTCGGCATGCTGGCGCAGGTAGTCCATGGCGGCATAGCCCGGCACATGCTGGCGCAGGAAAGCCTCGCGGGTTTCGGGCGTGGGCGAGATCATCGCCACCTTGCCCGCAGTCTGGCGCAGCGACACCGCGGCCAGCGCGGCCAGCAGCAGCACGACGATCCAGTCGCCGGCAAGGGCCAGGCGTCCGGCGGGTGCGGCGGCGGCAGGCGCGGCCTCCACGGGCCCGCCCCTGGCCCCGAAGACGCGGCGCACGCCCGCAGCGATCCCGCCGAACAGCACCTGCCAGCCGATGGCCGCCATCAGCGCGAGCAGCGGGAACGAGGCCGTGAGGTAGCGCGGATAGCGCGAGGTCAAGAGCCACACGGCCACCGAATAGAAGCAGAACCAGCCCGCGGCGCGCAGCGCGGCCGAGCGCTTCCACAGCAGGCTGAACGGTGCCAGGAACACGGCCCAGATCAGCGCGTTGGGCCGCGCCGCATGGTCGCGCACGTCGGCCACCTGCTGCACGTAGTCGGCCGGGATCCAGTCGGTGAAGCCGAACACGCGCGCGCCGATGGGGTTGAACGGATCGCCGGTCATGATGGCGTTGCGCGCGTACCAATAGACGCACGGGACCAGGAAGCAGAGCAGCGCCAGCGCCCAGGCCTTGGGCCGGCGCTCGTGCCACACCACGAACAGCGCCACCAGCGGCAGGAAGGTGAGCGCCTGGTACTTGGATCCCGCGGCCACGCCCAGGCAGAACGCCGCCAGCCCGAGCCAGCGCGTGCCGCCCGGCAGCGGCTCTGATTCACGCCACCACCACAGCGCCACGCAGGCACTGAGCACGAAGAGCGCCACGCCCATGTCGATCAGCGCGTTCGAATAGTCGCCGATGCCGATCCAGATGGCCGCGCCGATGCAGGCCGTGAGCCGGTTCGCATGCTGGATGCCGAGGCGGTAGACCATCACCGCCGAGATCACTCCGGCCAGCGCATTGAGGAAGTGCGGCAGCACGTCGTCGCCCAGCTGCAGCGCGGCCGCGTAGAGCAGGTTGTAGTTGTAGGGGAACCAGGGGTAGCGCAGCCACTCGTGGATGCCCAGCGAGCCCTGCTGCGCCACCAGCCGCGCATAGGGCAGGTGGTACATCAGCTCGTCGAAGGCGGCGGGCGGCGCGAGCGGCGCGACCAGCGCGGGCAGCGCCACCAGCGCCAGCGCAATGGCGGCGATCCTTTCGGCGCGGGTCCATGGCGCGGCGGGGGCACCAGCGACGTGCAGCGCCCGCGCTTCCCGCCACCAGGGCCGCAGCTGCAGTGCGGCCGCCAGCACGCCGGCAGCGATCAGTGCCACGGTGGCGCCCGGCTTGAATGCGCCGAAGATCGCGAGCAGCTGGAAGGCGCAGATGAAAAGGCCCACGCCCAGGGCCGCCGCCATGGCCGCCTCGAGCCCCGCGTCCCGGCGCGGCGGCGGCGCCAGGCGCACCAGCAGCGCGCGGCCGAAGCCCCAGCAGCCAAGCACAAAGACCGCCAGTGCCGCATAGTGCGCGGCAGCAAACATCAGCTTCTGAATAACAACTCCCGGCGCCGGGCGGCCACGCCGGCCGGCAGGTTCAAAGGTTCGGCGCCAGCAGGCGCTCGAGTTCGGATTCGCTGGTCCGGCGCCGCGCCGCCTGGTCCTGCAACTGGTCGTGCCCGATCTTGCCGACGTTGAAGTAGGTCGACTCGGGATGGCTCAGGTAGAAGCCGCTCACGCTGGCGGCGGGCATCATAGCGAGGCTTTCGGTCAGCGTCATGCCAATGTCCGCGCAACCCAGAAGGTCGAACATCGGGCGCTTCACGCTGTGGTCGGGGCAGGCCGGGTAGCCGGGCGCGGGGCGGATGCCGCGGTATTTCTCGGCGATCATGTCCTCGTTGCTGAGGCCCTCGTCGGGCGCATAGCCCCAGAGGTCGGTGCGCGCGCGGTGGTGCAGCGATTCGGCAAAGGCCTCGGCCAGCCGGTCGGCCAGCGCCTTGAGCATGATGGCGGAGTAGTCGTCGAGGTCGTCGATGAAGTACTTCTCCTTCTTCTCGACGCCCAGGCCCGCCGTCACCGCGAACACGCCCACGTAGTCTTTCAGCCCGCTGTCCTTGGGCGCGACGAAGTCGGCCAGGCAGCGGCTCGGGCGCATCACGCCGTCGATCACCTGCTTCTCGGTCTGCTGGCGCATGCCGTACCAGGTGAGCGCGACTTCGCTGCGCGTCTCGTCGGTGTAGAGCTCGATGTCGTCGTCGTTCACCGTGTTGGCGGGCCAGAAGCCGACCACGCCGCTCGCGCTGAGCCAGCGCCCTTCGATCAGGCGCTTGAGCATGCGCTGGCCGTCGGCGTACACGCGCACGGCCTCGGTGCCGACGATCTCGTCCTTCAGGATGGCCGGGAACGGGCCGGCCAGGTCCCAGGTCTGAAAGAACGGCCCCCAGTCGATGTACTTGGCGAGCTCGGTCAGGTCGAAGTTCTTGAACAGGCGCCGGCCAATGAACTTGGGCACGGGCGGCGTGTAGGCCGACCAGTCGACCGGCGTCTTGTTGGCGCGCGCCTTGGCCAGCGGCCACATCGGCACCTGCTTCTTGTTGGCGTGCTGCGTGCGCACCTTCTCGTAGTCGGCGTTGATCTCGTCGATGTACGCGGTGGCCTGGTCGGAGAGCAGCGACTGCGCCACGCTCACGCTGCGGGAGGCGTCGGGCACGTAGACCACCGGGCCTTCGTAGTGCGGCGCAATCTTGACTGCGGTGTGCACGCGGCTGGTGGTGGCGCCGCCGATCAGAAGCGGAATCTTCCGGATGCGGAAGTGGTCGTCCTTCTGCATCTCGCCGGCCACGTACTGCATTTCTTCGAGGCTCGGCGTGATGAGGCCCGACAGGCCCACGATGTCCGCGCCCTCGACCTTCGCCTTGGCAAGGATCTCGTGGCACGGGACCATCACGCCCATGTTCACCACTTCGAAGTTGTTGCACTGGAGCACGACGGTGACGATGTTCTTGCCGATGTCGTGCACGTCGCCCTTCACGGTGGCGATGATGATCTTGCCCTTGGTGCGCACGTCGCGGCCCGCGGCCTCGTCCTGGCGCTTTTCTTCCTCGATGTAGGGAATGAGGTGGGCCACGGCCGACTTCATCACGCGCGCCGACTTCACCACCTGCGGCAGGAACATCTTGCCCTGGCCGAACAGGTCGCCCACGATGTTCATGCCGTCCATCAGCGGCCCCTCGATCACGTGCAGCGGCCGCCCGCCCTTGGCAAGGATCTGCTGGTAGGCCTCCTCGGTGTCCTCGACGATGAAGTCGGTGATGCCGTGCACCATCGCGTGCGACAGGCGCTGGTTGACGTGCACCGGGTGCTCCGGCGTGCCGCGCCATTCGAGCTTCTTGCTGTCGTCCTTGGCGCCGCTCTTGGCGGTCTCGGCCACTTCGACGAGGCGCTCTCCCGCATCGGGGCGGCGGTTGAGCACCACGTCCTCCACGCGCTCGCGCAGCGTGGGCTCGAGGTCGTCGTACACGCCCACCATGCCGGCATTGACGATGCCCATGTCCATGCCGGCCTGGATCGCGTGGTACAGGAACACGGTATGGATCGCTTCGCGCACCGGGTCGTTGCCGCGGAAGCTGAAGCTCACGTTGCTCACGCCGCCCGACACCTTGGCGCCTGGCAGGTTCTCTTTGATCCAGCGCACGGCATTGATGAAGTCGACCGCGTAGTTGTCGTGCTCCTCGATGCCGGTGGCAATCGCGAAGATGTTGGGGTCGAAGATGATGTCCTCAGGCGGAAAGCCCACCTCGTCGACCAGGATGCGGTAGGCGCGCTCGCAGATCTCGATCTTGCGCTGGTAGGTGTCGGCCTGGCCTTTTTCGTCGAAGGCCATCACCACCGCGGCGGCGCCGTAGCGCCTCACGAGCTTGGCCTCGTGCTTGAACTTGTCGACCCCCTCCTTCATGGAGATGGAGTTGACGATGCCCTTGCCCTGGATGCAGCGCAGGCCGGCCTCGATCACCTCCCACTTGGAGCTGTCGACCATCACCGGCACGCGCGCGATGTCGGGCTCGCTGGCAATCAGGTTCAGGAAGCGCACCATCGCGGCCTTGCTGTCGAGCATGGCCTCGTCCATGTTGATGTCGATCACCTGCGCGCCGTTCTCCACCTGCTGGCGCGCCACGGCCAGGGCGTCCTCGAACTGGCCGTTCAGGATCATCCGCGCGAAGGCCTTGGAGCCGGTGACGTTGGTGCGCTCACCGATGTTGACGAACAGCGACCCGGCATCGATGGCCACGGGCTCGAGGCCGGACAGCTTCATCGGGGGGACGCGGGGCGTGGAAACTTCTTCGCTCATGGGGGCTCACCTGGGCAGGAAAAAACGTCAGGTGAGCGTCGTTTGTTGCGGCTTGCGCCCCGGCCGGCGGGGCGCCTTCCAAGCCTGACGGCGGGCCTCTTGATGCGGGCCGCCGCTGCAACGCTCCTTGGAAGGGAGCGCAATTTTACCGGCTGCGGCAAGGGCCGCGGCCGCCAGGGGCGTTCAGGCGCCCTGCCTGGCCGCCGCTGCCGGGCCAGTCTTGGCGGGCGCGGCCGAGGCCGGCAGCCCGAACACCCGGTCGAAGCCCCAGTTGAAGACGAAGGTGTAGACCAGGAAGAACACCACCAGGCCCAGGTCCATCACCAGCGCCTGCCACAGCGTCACGCCCAGGCCCCAGGCGAACAGCGGCACCAGCACCGCGATCAGCCCGCCCTCGAAGCCGACGGCATGCGCCACGCGCCGGCGCACGCTGCGCCCGCGCACCGCCTGGCGCGACTCCCAGCGCTCGAACAGGGCGTTGAAAACGAGGTTCCAGATCACGGCAATGACCGAGGCGGCCACCGCGAGCACGCCCGAATGGCCGAGCCCGGCGTCGGTCATCAACGCCAGCCCGGCACTGGCGGCCACGATGGCGATGCCTTCGTAAAGGCTGATGTAGACGACGCGGCGCTGAAACCCCTGCATGGCTTTTCCCCTGGCAAATGAAAACGATGGCTGGACTTTATTTGCTGTTTGCTGATATAAAAAGTCAACTTGTTTCAGTTTTATTGATAGATCAGCCGATGGCTTTCTCCAGCGACAACGTCGAGGTCTTCCTGGCCGTGATCGACCACGGCTCCTTCTCGGCCGCGGCGCGCGCACTGCGCAAGGTGCCCTCGGCCGTCAGCATGGCGATTGCCAACCTCGAGGCCGAACTGGCCCTGCCGCTGTTCGACCGCAGCGGCCGCGAGCCGCAGCCGACCGCCGCCGCCCGCTCGCTGGAGCCGCAGGCGCGCCTCCTGGCGGCGCAGCTCAAGCAGCTTCAGGTGCAGGCCCTGGCGCTCACGCAGGGCCTGGAAAACCGCCTCACGCTGGCCATTGCGCCCGAGCTGCTGGCGGCGCCCTGGAGCGGGCCGCTGGCCGCGCTGGCCGAGGAATATCCGCTGCTGCAGGTCGAGGTGCTGGCCGCGCCGCAGGCTGATGCGCTGGCGCTGCTGCACAGCGGCCGCGCACAGCTGGCGCTGGTGTTCGAGCGCCCGAGCCTCGACGGGCGCGAGGGGTTCCAGGAAGTCGGCAGCGACACCATGGTGGCCGTGATGGCGCCCGGCCATCCCGTGCTGCTGGCGGCCGCCGGCGAGCGGCTGCGCGAGGAGCACCTGACGAACACCCGGCAGATCGTGGTGGCGGGGCGCGATCTCGCCACCAGCGACCCGCGCTTCGTGTTCGCGCGCCACGTCTGGCGCACCGACAACGCGCTGGCCGCGCTGAGCCTGATCACGGCCGGCCTCGGCTGGGGCTGGCTGCCGCGCAATTTCGCCAGGCCGCACGTGGCCGCCGGCGCGCTGGTCGAGATTCCGTTCGAGAACCTCAGCAACGGGCTCGACCTGTGGGTCGACGTGGTGTGGTCGCGCGAGCGGCCGCTGGGCCTCGGCGCGCAGCGCTTCGTGGCGCTGATCGCGCGCGACCGGCAGGCCGCGGCGGGCATTTCCGCCGCCGACGATCCGCGGGGCTGATCAGTCGCGGTGGCCGTGACCACCGCCCTTTCCACCACCACCGCCACCATGGCCGTGGCCGCCACCCCTGCCGCCGCCTTCACCGCCGCCATGCGGGCGCCCGCCGCCGCCGCCACCGGCGCCGGGCCGGCCACCGCCCGGATGCATCTGCGGCTGGCCGGGCGGCGGTCCGGGCCGGAAGGCCGGCTGGGGCCGCGGCGGCTTGATGCCCGGGTCGGCCGGCGGGCGATAGCCCGGCCCCGGCCGTGGCGGGCGGTAGCCCGGTCCGGGTTGCGGATGGAAGCCGGGCCCCGGCGCGGGCTTGAACCCCGGGCCCGGCCACGGCCTCGGCTGCCAGGCCGGCCGCACCGGCGGCGGGGGACGCCAGCCGGGCATCGGCGGCGGCGGCGGCCGGCCGCCCCACCAGCGGCGCTCGCCGTACCAGGGCCGGTCGCGGTAGTAGTCGGCCCAGTAGCTGCCGATCACGAAGGTGACGACGGGCACGCCAATCACCGCGGCGTAGCTGGCCAGCGGCACGCGCCGCTCCTGGTAGGCGTAGTCCAGGCTCCGGGCCCAGACCCAGCCGCGCCCGCCGTCGGGCAGCACCACGTCGCACCAGCTGTAGCCGCCGGTACAGCCGATCACGTCGAGCGGCTGGCCCGGGCCGAGCCGCGCCACCAGCGGATAGTCGCCCGAGGGCCCGGCCCGCAGGTTGACCGCGCCGCGCGTGAAGGCCTGCTGCGCCGCGGCGGCCATCGGCAAGGCGAGCGCAACGGCGCCGATGCCGATCCAGCGCATGGAGAGTTTGTTGTTCATGACGAGGCTTCCTTTGCGCCGCCAGCCTAGGCGGCGGCCCGGATGCCGTCAATCAGCCGGGAGCGCGACAGCGCCGGGCGCCGGTCAGGCCGCTTCGCGGTAGAAGCCGTTGTTGTTCAACAGCCGGCCTGTCATCGGCGCCACGGCTTTGCCGATGGCCGCGATGTGGTCCGGCGTGGTGCCGCAGCAGCCGCCCACGATGTTGACCAGCCCTTCGGCCGCGAACTCGTGCAGCAGCCGCGAGGTGACGTCGGGCGTCTCGTCGAAGCCGGTCTCGCTCATCGGATTGGGCAGGCCCGCGTTCGGATAGCAGCTGATGAAGGTGTCGCCCGCCACCTTGGCCAGTTCCTGGATGTAGGGCCGCATCAGCGCCGCGCCCAGCGCGCAGTTGAGCCCGATGGCCAGCGGCTGCGCATGGCGCACGCTGTGCCAGAACGCGGTGACGGTCTGGCCGCTCAGGATGCGGCCCGAGGCGTCGGTCACGGTGCCGCTGATGATCAGCGGCAGGCGCTGGCCGCTGTTGTCGAAATACTCGTCGACCGCGAACAGCGCGGCCTTGGCATTGAGCGTGTCGAAGATGGTCTCGACCAGGATCACGTCGGCGCCGCCCTCGACCAGCGCCTCGGTCTGCTCGTAGTAGGCCGCGCGCAATTGCTCGAAGTCGACGTTGCGCGCGCCGGGGTCGTTCACGTCGGGGCTGATGCTCGCGGTCTTGGGGGTCGGGCCGAGGGCGCCGGCCACGAAGCGCGGCTTGTCGGGCGTGCTGAACTTGTCGCAGGCCGCGCGCGCGAGCTTGGCTGATTCGAGGTTCATCTCGCGTGCGAGGTGCGCCATCTTGTAGTCCTCCTGCGCGATGGTGGTCGCGCCGAAGGTGTTGGTCTCGATCAGGTCGGCGCCGGCC
This sequence comes from Variovorax sp. V116, assembly GCF_041154435.1. Classification (NCBI taxonomy): domain Bacteria; kingdom Pseudomonadati; phylum Pseudomonadota; class Betaproteobacteria; order Burkholderiales; family Comamonadaceae; genus Variovorax; species Variovorax sp. V116. Next base: position 298,573 of record NZ_AP028661.1, on the reverse strand, counting down.
GCGAGGTAGCCCTCGTGGATGTCGCGGATCACGTCGGGCCGCGTCAGCGAGAGCAGCTCGTTGTTGCCCTTGACGTCGCGCTCGAAGTCCTTGAAGCGCTCGCCGCGGTACTGTTCCTCCGTGAGCTTGAAGCGCTGGATCATCGTGCCCATCGCGCCGTCGAGGATGGCGATGCGCTTTTCGAGGATGCCGGCAAGCGCCTGGCCGCGGGTATAGATGACGGGCTTCATAGCCCCCGATTGTAGGAAGCGGGGCTGCCCCTGGGCGGCGTCAGTGCTTTAGCGGCGTTCGACGAATTCCAGCACCGCCTCGATCATGCGCCGCACATGCGGCTGCACGCCGGCCGCGACTTCGGGCAGGTAGTCGAAGGGCAGCTTCTCCTGCATGTAGCTCGACTGCGTCATCTCCAGCTGCACCGCGTGCACGCCGGCCGCGGGGTTGCCGTACTGGCGCGTGATGTAGCCGCCGGTGAAGCGGCCATTGAGCACGCCCGTGTAGCCGGTGGCCGATTCGGCAATGCCGAGCAGCGTGGCGGCCAGCGCCGGGTCGCAGCTGCTGCCCTTGCCGGTGCCCAGGTTCAAGTCGGGCAGCTTGCCTTCGAAGAAGCGCGGCAGCACCGAGCGGATCGAGTGCGCGTCCCACAGTGCGATGGTGCCGTGCGCGGCCTTCAGGCGGTCGAGCTCGGCCTGCAGCTGCCGGTGGTAGGGCTGCCATATGGCGTCGCGGCGCGCGGCGATTTCCGCGTCGTCCGGAAGGTCGGCAGCGGACGCGTAGACCGGCGTGTCGTCGAAGGTGTCGACCGGGCACAGGCCCGTGACGCTCTGGCCCGGGTACAGGCTGGCGCCATCCGGCGGGCGGTTCAGGTCGACCACGTAGCGCGAATGCGTGGCAACGAGCACCGAGGCGCCGAGTTCGTCGGCAAAATCGTAGAGCCGTTCGAGGTGCCAGTCGGTGTCGGGCACCTGGCGCGCCTCGTCGGTCAGGCGGGCGGCGAGCGCGGGCGGCACGTAGGTGCCGACGTGCGGCATCGAGATCAGCAAGGGACGCGTGCCCTGGCGGAAGCGGAAGGCGGGTTCGGTGGTGGTGAAGCTCATGGGACTCTAATTTTCGAGGAGAAGCTGGCTGCGCGCCGCGACGAAGGCGGCGGCGGCCTCGGCGTGCAGGGCATGGCGGCCGGCCGCCACGCGCGGCTGGCCCGACACCCAGACGGCATCGATGGCCGAGGTGCGATGGCTCGCAAAGACGTGGGCCGACAGCATGTCGGGCGCCGGCAGGCCTTGCAGCGCAAGCTGTGCGGCATCGAGCACGACGAAGTCGGCCTGCTGCCCCACCGCCAAGCCGCCAATGGGCCGGCCCGAGGCCTGCGCGCCGCCGCGCACCGCTTCGAGCGTGAGCGCGGTGGCCACATGCGGCTGCGCCGCGCTGGCGCCGACGTTGCGCTGCCGCCAGGCCAGGCGCTGGCTGTATTCGAGCATCAGCAGCTCTTCCGCGGCATTGACCGTGGCATGGCTGTCGGAGCCCAGGCCCCAGGCGCCCCCATGGTGGCGCCAAGCGGAAAAATCGAAGATGCCGTCGCCCAGGTTGGCCTCGGTGGTCGGGCACAGGCCGGCGACCGCGCCGCTCTTTGCGGCACGCTCGTATTCGGCCGCGTCCATGTGCGTGGCATGCACCAGGCACCAGCGCGCGTCGACCGGCGCATGGTCGAGCAGCCAGGCCACGGGCCGCTGGCCGCTCCAGGCCACGCAGTCGTCGACCTCCTTGGTCTGCTCGGCGATGTGGATGTGGATCGGTGCGCCCGGGTCGATGGCTTCGAGCCCCGCCACGGCTTCGCGCAGCGCATCGGGCGGCACGGCGCGCAGCGAATGCGGCGCGAGCCCCAGGCGGGCCGAGGGACCGCCTTGCGGTCCGGGTGCACCCTGCGCCTCGCATGCGGGCTTGAGGGTGTCGAGCAGGCGCAGCATCGAATCCGTCGAGCGGATGAAGCGGCGCTGCCCCTCGTTGGGCGGCAGTCCGCCGAAGCCGCTGGCCTGGTAGAGCACGGGCAAGAGCGTGAAACCGATGCCGGCCTTCTTCGCGGCGCGCAGCAGCGCGAGGCTCAGCGTCGCATCGTCGGCATAGGGGCGGCCATCGGCATCGTGGTGCACGTACTGGAACTCGCACACGCTGGTGTAGCCCGCCTCGAGCATCTCGGCATAGAGCCAGGTCGCGATGGCCTCCATCTGCTGCGGGCCGAGGCGCGCGGCAAAGCGGTACATCAGCGTGCGCCAACTCCAGAAGCTGTCCTGCTGCTGGGCGCGGTATTCGGTGAGCCCCGCGAAGGCGCGCTGGAAGGCATGCGAATGCAGGTTGGGCATGCCGGGGATCACGGGGCCCTTCGCCACCTGCGCGCCCGCTGCCGGCGGGGCCGCGGACTGCACCTGCGTGAGCTGGCCGGCCTCGTTCCACGACAGCCGCACGTTCTTTGCCCATCCGCCGGGCAGCAGCGCATCGGCCGCGAACAGCGTGTTCATTGGGCAGCTCCCACGGCGATGCGGCCCTGGCGCACGACGGTGCGCACCGGGCGCTGGCCGAACCAGTAGGCGAGCTCGGCTGCGTCGCGCACGTTCCACAGCACGAAGTTGGCGGGCATGCCCTCGGCGATCGCGCCGTGCGTTTTCTGTAGGCCCAGGGCGCGCGCCGCATGCAGGGTGACGCCGGCCAGCGCCTCGGGCACCGTGAGGCGGAACAGCGTGCAGGCCATGTTCATCATCAACAGCAGGCTCAGCGCGGGCGAGGTGCCGGGGTTGTGGTCGGTCGACACGGCCATCGGCACGCCGGCGGTGCGCAGCGCCTCGATCGGCGGCAGGTGCGTGTCGCGCAGCGTGTAGTAGGCGCCGGGCAGCAGCACGGCCACGGTGCCTGATTGGCGCATGGCCTCGATGCCTTGGGCCGACAGGTGCTCGATGTGGTCGCACGAGAGCGCGCCGTAGCGCGCGGCGAGCGCGGCGCCGCCCATGTCGGAGAGCTGCTCGGCATGCAGCTTGACAGGCAGGCCCAGCGCCTTCGCGGCCTGGAACACCTGCTCGGTTTCCGCGAGCGTGAAGGCGATGCGTTCGCAGAACACGTCCACCGCATCGACCAGCCCCTCGGCCGCGAGCGCGGGCAGCATCTCATTGCAGACGAGATCGATGTAGTCGCCGCTGCGGCCCGCGTATTCGGGCGGCAGCGCATGCGCGCCGAGGAAGGTGGTGCGCACCGTGACGCCATAAGCCTCGCCCAGGCGCCGCGCCACGCGCAGCTGCTTGCGCTCGTGCTCGAGCGCCAGGCCGTAGCCCGACTTGATCTCGATCGCGCAGACGCCGTCGGCCAGCAGCTGTTCGAGCCGCGGCGCAGCCTGCGCGAAGAGTGCGTCTTCATCGGCCTCGCGCGTGGCGCGCACCGACGAGACGATGCCGCCGCCGGCCTTCGCCACTTCTTCGTAGCTGGCGCCCGCGAGCCGCATCGCGAACTCGTTGGCGCGCTGGCCGCCGTAGACCAGGTGCGTGTGGCAATCGACCAGGCCTGGCGTGACGAGCGCGCCGCCGCCATCGTGCGGCGGCAGGCCTGCGAACTCGGCCGGCAGGGCACTGCGTGCGCCGACCCAGCGGACCGTGCCTTCGGCCACCGCGATGGCGGCTTCGGTGTTGGCGTCCAGGGTGGTGCCGGGCGCGGCACCGGGCGCCAGGCGGAGCCCCGTCCAGAGGCCGTCGGCCGATGGGAATGTGCTTGCGGATGTCATGTCTTGTCTTGTCTTGTGTTTGCACAGCTTACGCCGGCACGATGCGGATCGCAGCCAGCCGCGCGCCTTCCTGCGCGGGCTCGGCCTGCCATGCCTGCGCACTGTCGGTCCAGTACAGGCCTTCGCCCTCGCGGCAGGGCTCACCGTTCAGGCGCCATGCGCCGCCAAGCGCGAGCAGCACGCCGTGCGGTGCGGCCTCGATGGCCGATGCGTGGTCCAGCACCTGCACGTCGGCGCGCCACTGTCCATGGCGCGTCATGATGTTGAAGTCGTTCGATGCGCCGCCGAGCAGCGTGCAGTCGATCGCGTCGTCGCCGCTGAATGCGAACGGCCGGTGCGGCACGTCGAGCCGGTGCTCGATGCGCCCGTCGTGCGTGAACAGCCGCACGCCGTCGCCTTCGAGCAGCATGATGCTGCGGTCCACGCCCGCGAAAGTCGAGAACGGCCCGGCCGCCGCAATGGTCGCGATGCTCGCGCGCCAGCCGAAGCCATCGAGCCCCGCGCCCTGCGGCCAGCTCGCGATCTCCTGCGTGGTGCCGCCGCCGTTCTTCCAGGGCATGGCTGGGAGAGAGCTGCGAGAGAAGCGCTGCACGTTGTTCATGACCGGTCCTCTTGCCCCTTCCCCTTCCGGGGGAAGGCTGGGATGGGGGCCGCGCCCAACGAGCGCTGTGCGAAGGGCAAGGCCGTCGCGCCCCCACCCCGGCCCTCCCCCGGGAGGGGAGGGAGAAATGCAAATGCGAATGCAGCGCCGCTCATCGCATCAACCCGCCTTGGCGCAGCTTCTGCTCGAAGTGCCTGAGGACCAGCGTCATCGTGCCCGTGAGCACGAAGTACACGAGCGCAATCGCCAGGTAGACCTCTAGCGAGCGGTACGACACGCTGATGATCTTCTGCCCTTCGTGCATCACGTCGTGGATCGTCAAGAGCGACACCAGCGCCGAGTTCTTGATGAGCGCGATGAACTCGTTGCCCAGCGGCGGAATCATGCGCACCACCGCCTGCGGCAGCACGATCTCGCGCATCGCCGTGCCGGGCGTCATGCCCAGCGATTGCGCCGCCATCGTCTGGCCCTTGTCGATCGACTGGATCGCGCCACGCACGATCTCCGACACGTAGGCACCCGAATACACGCCGAGCCCCAGCACGCCGCACAGGAAGGCCGGCAGCAGGATGCCGAAGTGCGGCAGTCCGAAGAACAAAATGAACAGCTGCACCAGCAGCGGCGTGCCGCGAATTGCCGCCACGTAGGCCGTGCACGCGCCGTAGAGCCAGCGCCGCTTCGGGTTGAGCCGGCCGATGCCCACCAGCAGGCCCAGCACGCAGCCGAGCGCGAGCGCGCAGGCGGTGATCTCCACCGTGACCAGCGCGCCGCGCAGCAGGTCGGGCCAGCCCTGCCAGACCGGCGAGAAGTCGAAATCCATGGGTCAGCCTTTTCGGCGGCCGAGCGCCGGGCCGCCCCAAGCCGGCCGCGCCTCCCCCATGGGGGGTGGAGTTACACGCGCGCAGCGCGTGAAAAGCCGGGGGGCTGACATTACTTGAACCACTTGGCGACGATCTGCGCGTAGGTGCCGTCGGCCTTGAGCTTCTCGATGGCACCGTTCACCGCCTTGGTGAGTTCGGGCGTGTCCTTGCGGATGGCCATGCCGTATTCCTCGGTGGTGATCTGCTCGGGCAGCACCTTGAGGCCGCCGCGCGTGCGCACGTACTGGTAGGCGGCGGGCTTGCCGGTCACGGCGGCATCGGCGCGGCCGATGTCGACGAGGTTGAACATCTCCTGGTTCTTCTCGACTTCCATCAGCTGCACCTGCGGGAATTTCTCCTTGGTGTAGGCGACCGACTTGGTGCCCACCTGCACGCTGACCTTCTTGCCGTTGATGTCGGCCGGCGCCTTGATGGCCGTGTTGCCGTCCTTCACCATCACCACGAGGCCGCCCGCGTAGTAGGGCACCGTGAAGTCGACGACCTTCCTGCGCTCGTCGGTGATGTAGATGGCCGAGACGGCCATGTCGAAGCGCTTGGAAATGAGGCCCGGCACGAGCCCCTTGAAGTCGATGTCGATCCATTCGATCTTGCGGCCCAGCGCCTTGCCGATGGCCTCGACCAGCTCCACATCGAAGCCCGTGCGCTTGCCGTTCTCCACGAACTCCATCGGCGGAAAGGTGGCATCGGTGGCCACGCGCAGCGGCTCGCCCTGCGCCTGCGCGGTGGCGGCAAAGCCGAAGAAGGCGAGGCTGGAGAGTGCGGCGGCAACGAGGGTGCGGCGGGTGTTCATGTGAAGGCTTCCGTGGGTTTGAAAAAGAAAGAGGGAAAGAAAGGCAGCGACCGGCTATTGCAGCGCGCGCGAGATGCGCGCCGCGGTGACGACGGTGAGGGCGGCCCATGCAGCTTCCATGCCCCCGGCGCGCGTGAGCGGCGCCATGAGCGTGATCGCGCCGCGCAGGCGCCGGCCCGGGCCGAGCACCGGTGCGCTCGCGCCCCAGACGCCCGCGTCGACCTCGCCATGGGTCACGGCATGGCCGGCCTCGCGGATCGCGTCGAGCTCGGCGGCACGCTCGGCACGGCGCGCAGGGCTGTCGCCAAGGCTGTCGAGCAAGGCATCGCGCTGGTCGGCCGGCAGGTGGGCCAGCAGGCACTTGGCGCTGGCGCCGTCGCGCGCCGGCACGCTGCGGCCGCGGTCGAACGAGCAGCGCAGCGATTGCTCGCTGTCGATCATCTCCAGGCACACGACGCGGTCGTTGACCAGCGTGACCAGCGCCACGCTTTCATGGCTTTGCTGCGCGAGCGCGCGCATGTCGGCGCGCGCGGCCATGACGAGGTCGGAGTTGCCGTCGAAGCCGCTCGCGAGCTGCACGCTCACGGGGCCGGGCGAATAGCGTCCGTCGGTCTCCATCACGAAGCCCCAGCGCCGCAGCACCGCGATCTGCCGGTACAGCGTGCTCTTGACGAGGCCCGTGGCTTCGGCGAGTTCGGCCGCGCTCATCGCCGACTTGCTCTGCGCCAGCACCGACAGCACGCGCAGCGCGCGGTCGTTGTGGGCGGAAGCTTCGGGCATGGACGTCATCTGGACCAATCGCGGGGCGTCGAAAGTGGATGCGGTGTGCAGTATCTTGCCCGCCGTTCCCACATCCAAGCCTTCATTCCCACTGAGTGGGAATGGGCGCGCTTTTTCTTTCTACCTTCGGCTTACCGCTGCTTCATGCGCCGGTCAGCGCACCATCGGCAGATTGAGGCCCTGCTTCTTCGCGGTGGCCACGGCAATGTCGTAGCCCGCGTCCGCATGGCGCATCACGCCGGTGGCCGGGTCGTTCCAGAGCACGCGTTCGATGCGCTTGGCGGCGGCCTCGGTGCCGTCGCACACGATCACCACGCCCGAGTGCTGCGAATAGCCCATGCCCACGCCGCCGCCATGGTGCAGGCTGACCCAGGTGGCGCCGCCCGCGGTGTTGAGCAGCGCGTTGAGCAGCGGCCAGTCGCTCACCGCATCGGTGCCGTCCTTCATGGCCTCGGTCTCGCGGTTGGGGCTCGCCACCGAGCCGGTGTCGAGGTGGTCGCGGCCGATCACGATGGGCGCCTTGAGTTCGCCGTTCTTCACCATCTCGTTGAAGGCCAGGCCGGCGATGTGGCGCTCGCCCAGGCCCAGCCAGCAGATGCGCGCCGGCAGGCCCTGGAAGGCGATGCGCTCGCGCGCCATGTCGAGCCAGCGGTGCGTATGGGTGTTCTCGGGGAACAGCTCCTTGATCTTGGCGTCGGTCTTGTAGATGTCCTCGGGGTCGCCCGAGAGCGCGACCCAGCGGAACGGGCCCTTGCCTTCGCAGAACAGCGGGCGGATGTAGGCCGGCACGAAGCCCGGGAAGTCGAAGGCGTTCTGCACGCCCTCGTCAAAGGCGACCTGGCGGATGTTGTTGCCGTAGTCGACCGTGGGGATGCCCATGGCCTGGAAGTCGAGCATGGCCTGCACGTGCACGGCGCACGACTTGGCGGCGGCCTTCTTGAGCGCATCGTGCTGCGAGGCGTCCTTCATCGCGGCCTGCCATTGCGCAACGCTCCAGCCCGAGGGCAGGTAGCCGTTGATCAGGTCGTGCGCGGAGGTCTGGTCGGTCACGAGGTCGGGCTTGATGCCGCCGGCCTTCGCGCGCTTCACGAGCTCGGGCAGGATGTCGGCCGCATTGCCGAGCAGCGCGATCGATACGGCTTCCTTCGCGTCGCAGTGCTGCTGGATGAGCTCGAGCGCATGGTCGATGTCGCGCGCCTGCTTGTCCACATAGCGCGTGCGCAGGCGGAAGTCGATGCTGGTCTGCTGGCACTCGATGTTGAGCGACACCGCGCCCGCGAGCGTGGCCGCGAGCGGCTGCGCGCCGCCCATGCCGCCCAAGCCGGCCGTGAGGATCCACTTGCCCGCGAGGCTGTTGTTGTAGTGCTGGCGGCCGGCTTCGACGAAGGTTTCGAAGGTGCCCTGCACGATGCCCTGGCTGCCGATGTAGATCCAGCTGCCGGCCGTCATCTGGCCGTACATGAAGAGGCCCTGGCGGTCGAGCTCGTTGAAGTGCTCCCAGTTGGCCCACTTGGGCACGAGGTTCGAGTTGGCGAGCAGCACGCGCGGCGCGTTCTCATGCGTCTTGAACACGCCGACCGGCTTGCCCGATTGAATCAGCAGCGTCTCGTCGTCGTTCAGTTCCTTCAGCGACGCGAGGATCTGGTCGTAGCAGGCCCAGTTGCGCGCGGCGCGGCCGATGCCGCCGTACACCACGAGGTCCTGCGGACGCTCGGCCACCTCGGCGTCGAGGTTGTTCTGCAGCATGCGGTAAGGCGCCTCGGTGAGCCAGCTCTTGCAGTTGAGCGTGCTGCCGCGCGGGGCGCGGATCACGCGCGTGGGGTCGTGGCGCGGGTCGGTGTTTTGCAGCGGGAGCTTTTCGGGTGCGTTCATGGCGAGGTTCTCCTTGTTCGGTGTTCAGGCGTGGCTGGGCAGGATGTTCAAGAGCGCGGCCGGCAGTTCGGCCTTCAGCGCCCACTGGCGCATGGCTTCGATGTCGGGCGCAAGGTAGCGGTCGCGTTCGAGGAAGGCGACCTTCTTGCGGATATTGGCGAACTCGGCTTCGACCAGCGGGGAGCTCTTGAGCCCGCGTTTCAATTCGATGCCCTGCGCGGCAGCCATGGCTTCGATGCCGACGACCACCGCCGTGTTGTTGACCATGTCGCCGAGCCGGCGCGCCGCGAAGGTGGCCATCGACACGTGGTCTTCCTGGTTGGCCGAAGTGGGCAGGCTGTCGACGCTCGCGGGATGCGCGAGCGACTTGTTCTCCGATGCAAGCGCCGCGGCCGTGACCTGCGCGATCATGAAGCCCGAATTCAGGCCGCCGTCGCGCACTAGGAACGGCGGCAGGCCCGACAGGCCGGTGTCGAGCAGCAGCGCGATGCGGCGCTCGGCAATCGCGCCCACTTCGCTCACGGCCAGCGCAATGATGTCGGCCGCAAAGGCCACCGGCTCGGCGTGGAAGTTGCCGCCCGAGATCACTTCGCCGGTGTCGGTGAACACCAGCGGGTTGTCCGAAGCGGCATTGGCCTCGATCACCAGCACGCGCGCGGCATGCGCGAGGTTGTCGAGGCAGGCGCCCATCACCTGCGGAATGCAGCGCACCGAATACGGGTCCTGCACGCGGCCGCAGTCGGCGTGCGAAGGGACGATCTCGCTGCCTTCGAGCAGCGTGCGCACCGCGCCCGCCACCGCGATCTGCCCCGGCTGGCCGCGCGCGGCATGGATGCGCGCATCGAAGGGCTTGATCGAACCCTGGATCGCTTCGAGCGAGAGCGCGCCCGACATCAGGGCCGAAGCGAACACGTCCTCGGCGCCGAACAGGCCGGCGAGCGCAAGCGCGGTCGACACCTGCGTGCCATTGAGCAGCGCCAGGCCTTCCTTGGGGCCGAGCACGAAAGGTTCGAGCCCGACGAGGCGCATGGCCTCCGCACCGCTGACCACGGCGCCGTCGGCCGTGGTGGCCTCGCCCTCGCCGATCAGCACGCAGGCCATGTGCGCGAGCGGCGCGAGGTCGCCCGAGGCGCCGACCGAGCCCTTGCACGGAATCCGCGGCATGACGCCCGCATTGAACAGCGCCAGCAGCGCCTCGGCCAGCGCGGGCCGCACGCCCGAGTGGCCGCGCGCCAGGCTCACGGCCTTGGTCGCGAGCACCATGCGCACGACAGGCGCGGCCAGCGGCTCGCCCGTGCCCACGCTGTGCGAGAGCACGAGGTTGCGCTGCAGCTCGGCCAAGTGGTCGTTGCCGATGCGCGTGCTCGCGAGCTTGCCGAAACCGGTGTTGATGCCGTAGACCACCTGGTCGTTCTCGACGATGTGGCGCACCGCCGCTTCGGCGCGCGCCATGCCCTCCTGCACCGAAGGATCGAGCGCCAGCCGCACGCCGCCGGCCTGGATGCGGCGCAGCATGGCAAGGTCCACCTTGCCGGGCGTGAGGGTCAGGGGGGTGGCGGTGTGTTTGCTTGTTGGCATGTGAACCTGTCTATACAAGTAGTTGCGAGAGAAAACCTTCGGTTTCCGTGACAAAAAAAGGTCAGCCGAAGCTGGGGTTGCCGTCGGCTTTGAAGCGGCTGCCCAGGCTGTAGCGCGACGCCGGATGCAGGCAGCGCACCCAGGTGACCGGCGTGTTGCGCGTCCAGGTGCGGCGCGTGAGCAGCAGGCAGGGGTCGGTGGGCTCCATCGCGAGCCGGGCCGCCTGCTCGGCGGTGGGCAGCACGGCGTCGACCACGTGCTCGATCTGGTCGAAGGGCACGTGGCGCACCAGGTACTCGCTGGGGGGCACGGCGGCGAAGTCCTGCTCGAGGAAATCGGGCACGACCAGCGGATTGACGTAGCGCTCCTCCAGCTGCACCGGCGTGTCGTTCTCCAGGTGCAGGCAGACGCTGTGGAACACCGAGGTGCCCGCGCGCATGTCGAGCCAGGCGGCCACGTCGGGCGAGGCGGCCAGGCGTTCCACCGCGAGCATTTCGCAGCGGTAGTCGTGCCCGCGCTGGCGGATCTCGCTCGCGATGTTGGCGATCTGCAGCAGCGTGGACTGCGGCTTGTTCTCGGCCACGAAGCTGCCGACCCCGGCCACGCGCACGATGCGGCCCTGCTCCATGAGCTCGCGCAGCGCGCGGTTCACCGTCATGCGCGAGATGCCGAACTGCGCGACCAATTCGCTCTCGGACGGCAGGCGATGGCCGGCCGGCCAGGTGCCGTCCTGGATCTTGCGGGAGATGTGATCCTTGACTTGCGCATAGAGCGCGAGGGACGGCAGGTCGCGTTTCATTTCGGGCGTGGGGCTCGTGTCAGTGCTCGGCCGCGGCCATCGACTCGGCGCGGATCTCTTCGGTCAGCCGCGCCTTGATTTCCATGAACTCCGGCGAGGTCTTGATGGTGTAGCTGCGCGGATGCGGAAAGTCGACCGCGATCTCGGTCTTGATGCGGCCCGGCCGCGCGCTGAACACCGCCACGCGGTTGGCCATGAAGATCGCCTCGTCGATGTCGTGCGTGACGAACAGCACCGTCTTGCGCGCCGACTCCCAGATGCCGAGCAGGAGCTCCTGCATCAGCACGCGGGTCTGGTTGTCGAGCGCGCCGAAGGGCTCGTCCAGCAGCAGCATCTTGGGGTCGTTGGCGAGCGCGCGCGCAATTGCGGTGCGCTGCTGCATGCCGCCCGAGAGCTGCTTCGGAAAGTGGTGCTCGAAGCCGCGCAGCCCCACCTTGGCAATGAAGAACTCGCTGCGCTCCTTCTGGTCGGCCTCGCTCATGCCGCACTCGCGCAGGCCGAAGCGGATGTTCTGCGCCACCGTGAGCCACGGAAAGAGCGTGTAGCTCTGGAACACCACGCCGCGGTCCGCACCCGGGCCTTCGATGCGCTCGCCGTCGAGCAGCACCTGGCCTGTGGTCGGGAAGTCGAGCCCCGCGACGATGCGCAGCAGCGTCGACTTGCCGCAGCCCGAGGGGCCGAGGATGGTGACGAAATCGTTCTCTTTCACCTCGAAGTCGATCGGCAGCAGCGCCTGCGTGCGCTGGCCCTTGGCGCCGGTGAAGACGCGCGAGACGCCCTGGATGGAAAGTTGATCGTTCATCAGAGTGCAGCCCAGGCGAACATGCGGCGGTTGAGCGCCTTGAAAGCGAAGTCGGACACCAGCCCGATGACGCCGATCACGATGATCCCGAAGATGATCTGCCCGGTGTTGAGCAAGGCCTGGCTGTCGGTGATCATGTGGCCGATGCCCGACGAGGAGCCGATGAGTTCCGCCACGATCACGTAGGTCCAGGCCCAGCCGAGCACCAGGCGCAGCGTCTCGGCAATGCCGGGCGCAGCGCCCGGAATGAGCACGCGCGCCACGATGCCGCGGCTCTTGGCACCCAGCGTGTAGGCCGCCTCGACGAGGTCGCGCCGCGCGCCGCCCACCGTCACGGCCACCATCAGCACGATCTGGAAGAACGAGCCGATGAAGATCACCAAGAGCTTCTGCATCTCGCCCAGGCCCGCCCACAGGATGAGCAGCGGAATGAAGGCCGAGGCCGGCAGGTAGCGGCAGAACGAGACGAAGGGCTCGAAGAAGGCCTCCACGGCCTTCCAGGTGCCCATGGCAATGCCCAGCGGCACCGCCAGCACGGCCGCCAGCAGGAAGCCGCCGAACACGCGCCACACGGTCATGCCCACGTCGCCGATGAAGCCGAATTCGGCGAACAGCATCCAGCCTTCCTTCAGCATGGTCACGGGGCTGGCCAGGAAGGTCGGCGGCACGAAGCCGCCCAGCGTGGCAACGGACCACACGAGCACGAAGGCCACGAAGAAGCCGAGGCCCAGCAGCACGCGGGCGCGCCCGCTGACGGGCTCGAGCGGCGCGAGCGAACGGCGCCGCGCGGGCACGGCGGCCTGGGAGGTTGCGGCCGATGCAGGCGCCGCCGCGCGCGGCGCCACCTGCGGCAGGGCCTTACTTGACGAAGCTTGCATCGAACATGGCCGTGTAGTCTTCCGGCGCCTTGCGGATCACGCCGGCCTCCAGCAGGATGGGCGCGGCTTCCTTCATGAAGCTGGTGAGCTCGCCCGCGAAGAATTTCTGGTTGGCGGCCTTGTCCTGCCAGCGCAGGTAGGCCGACGACTTGGCGAACTGCTCGCCGGTCTGCTTGACGGCCGAACCCATGAGCTCGTTGGCCTTGGCCGGGTCGGCCTTGATCATGTCGAGCGCCTCGAAGTACGACTGCGCGAGCGCCTGCGCCGCCTTGGCGTTGGCCTTGAGCCAGGTGGGCGCGCAGCCCACGGTGTCCATCACCATCGGGTAGTCGAGCGTGGTGGCCAGGATCTTGCCGGCGGTGGGGTTGGCGCGCACGGTCGAAAGATACGGCTCGTAGGTCATGGCCGCGTCGTTCTGGCCGGCCACGAAGGCCTGGGCCGCGGGCTGCGGCTCGAGCGAGACCAGCTTCACGTCCTTCAGCGTCATGCCGTTCTTGTTGAGCATCCAGGCCAGGCCGAAGTAAGGCGCGGTGCCCGGCGCGCTCACGCCGATGGTCTTGCCCTTGAGGTCGGCAAAGCCCTTCACGTCGTTGCGCACCGCGAGGCCGTCGGCGCCGTAGGACTTGTCCATCTGGAAGATCTGCACGATGGGCACGCCGTTGGCGTTCCAGGCCACGTGCGTTTCCACCGTGGTGGCGGCGCACTGGATGGCGCCGGAGGCCAGCGCGAGGTGCCGGTCCTTCTGCGGAATCATCTTGAGCTCGACGTCCAGGCCGTGCTTCTTGAAGATGCCGGCCTTGTCGGCCAGCGAGAGCGGCGCAAAGCCGGTCCAGCCCGACATGCCGAGCGCAATCCTGGTTTCCTGCGCGGCGGCCGTCTGGGCCATGCCTGCTGCACACGCGCCTGCTGCCAGCAGCGACGCGACTTTCACAACTACCGTCTTGACGACCATGGGTACTCCTGGGTCTGTTTTCTAGGAAAAAGCTTGGCGATACGCTCCCGACCACGGGCTGCGCGCACCTCGCATTGTTGCCAAGCGCCCCAGCTTGTATATACAGGATAACCCGAAAGGACCGTTTCGGTGCATTCCTTCAGCAAAATGCACCAGATTGCTGTCTATACAGGAAGGCGGCAAGGCGGGCTTCACCATTGCAAACCTCGTGCCACAGTCCTGCCGGTGCCGCTGGGGGACAATCGGCGTTTCCCCCTTTTCGCCCACCCCACCCTTCGCATCCGCTGCCCGTGTCCTCGCTCGCTCCCCTCCCCCTCGACGCCCCCGGCAGCAGCAGCGCACCCGCCGACATCCTTCACGAAGTCTTCGGCTATTCGCAGTTCCGCGGGCCGCAGCAGGACATCGTCGAGCATGTGGTGGCCGGCGGCGACGCGCTGGTGCTGATGCCCACGGGCGGCGGCAAGTCGCTGTGCTACCAGATCCCGGCCATTGCGCGGCAGCGCGCGGGGCGCGGCGTCTCGGTGGTGGTGTCGCCGCTGATCGCGCTGATGCACGACCAGGTCGGCGCGCTGCACGAGGCCGGGGTGAACGCGGCCTTCCTGAATTCGACGCTCGACTGGGAGCAGACGCAGGACGTCGAGCGCCGCATGCTGCGCGGCGAGATCACGCTGCTGTATGCGGCGCCCGAGCGCGTGAACACGCCGCGCTTTCTCTCGCAGCTCGATTCGCTGAAGGAGCGCGGCAAGCTCTCGCTGTTCGCGATCGACGAGGCGCATTGCGTGAGCCAGTGGGGCCACGATTTCCGCCCCGAATACCGCGCGCTCACGGTGCTGCACGAACGCTACCCGGGCGTGCCGCGCATCGCGCTCACCGCCACGGCCGATGCGCTCACGCGCGCCGACATCGTCGAGCGGCTGCAGTTGGAGGAAGCGCGCCAGTTCGTCTCGAGCTTCGACCGGCCGAACATCCGCTACACCATCGTCGAGAAGAAGGACGCGACCACGCAGCTGCTGCGCTTCATCGAGCGCGAGCACGAAGGCGATGCGGGCGTGGTCTATTGCCAGTCGCGCAAGCGCGTGGAAGACGTGGCCGTGATGCTGAAGGGCGCGGGCATCAACGCGCTGCCCTACCACGCGGGCCTGGACGCAGCAGTGCGCCAGAAGCACCAGGACCGGTTCCTGCGCGAAGAGGGCGTGGTGATGGTCGCGACCATTGCCTTCGGCATGGGCATCGACAAGCCCGACGTGCGCTTTGTCGGCCACCTCGACATGCCCAAGAACATCGAGGGCTACTACCAGGAAACCGGCCGCGCGGGCCGCGACGGCGCACCGGCCGATGCATGGATGGCCTACGGCCTGCAGGACGTGGTGAACCAGCGCCGCATGATCGACGAGAGCCCCGCGGGCGAAGAGTTCAAGCAGGTGATGCGCGGCAAGCTCGACGCGCTGCTCTCGCTGGCCGAGGCGAGCGACTGCCGGCGCGTGCGCCTCTTGGGCTACTTCGGCGAGAAGAGCACGCCCTGCGGCAACTGCGACAACTGTTTGAACCCACCGCAGGTGTGGGACGGCACCGATGCCGCGCGCAAGCTGCTCTCCACCATCTACCGCGTGCAGCAGCTGAGCGGCATCAGCTTTGGCGCGGGCCACATCATGGACATCCTGCGCGGCAAGGAGACCGAGAAGGTCAAGCAGTTCGGGCACGAGCGCATCAGCACCTTCGGCATTGGCGCGGAGTTCAGCGAAGTGCAGCTGCGCGGCGTGCTGCGCCAGCTCATCGCCACGGGTGCGCTGGCGGTCGATGCGGAAGCCTTCAACACGCTGAAGCTCACGGAAGGCTCGCGCGCGGTGCTCAAGGGCGAAGCGAACGTGACGCTGCGCGAGTCGGTTTCGTCGCCGGCCGCGCGCGGCAGCGGCAAGCCCCGGCGCGAAAAGGCGGCGCGCGGCGCCCCGTCTCCGGCGGCCGCGGCACTCGATGCCGACGGCCAGAAGCGCTTCGAGGCGCTCAAGGCCTGGCGCGCGGAAGTGGCGCGCGAGCACAACCTGCCGGCCTACGTGATCTTCCACGACGCCACGCTGGCGGCCATTGCCGAACGCGCGCCCGCGACGCTCGAGGACCTGCAGGGCATCAGCGGCATCGGCAGCAAGAAGCTCGAGGCCTACGGCGCCGAGGTGCTGCGCGTCTGCAGCGCGTTCTAGTCGAGCTTCAGGGCCGCAGCGCGATCGGCACGGGCCGCGTGAGCAGGTCGACGTACAGCTCGAAGAAGCGCGCGTTGTCGAACTTCTTCACCACCGTCATCTTCTGCAGCGCCGGGCCCGCGGGCTGCGAGGCGTAGCCGATGGAGCGGCCGTTGTCGGCGGCGCCGGGCTTGGCGACCACGTCGACGTAGCGCTCGACGGTTTCGGTGGCATAGGCCGGATCGATGAGGTAGGCGAGCGTGAGCGTGTCCCAGATGTTCTGGGTGTAGGCCGGGTTGTTCTCGAAGCCGTTGGTGCCGCTGAAGCCGTAGCCGTTGAGCTGGCGGAACACCTCGGTCACGGCGGTGGGCGTGGCCGGGTGCGCGATGCGGTCGTAGATCGGCTTGGTGAGGAACACGGTGTCGGTCACGTCCAGCGGCACCACCACCTGCGGAATCGGCAGCCGCACCACGAACTGCGCGGCCTCGGGGTCGAACCACCAGTTGAACTCGGCGAACTTGGTGGTGTTGCCCGGCACGTCGACCGCGCCGCCCATGTAGATGATCTTCTTGATCAGCGGCACGATCTCGGGGTTCTGCTTGACCGCGAGCGCGATGTTGGTGAGCGGCCCGATGGCCAGGATGGTGATCTCGTTGGGGTTGGCCTTCACGGTGTCGACGATGAAGTCGACCGCGCTCCGGGGCTGGAGCACCGTGTGGGTGGCAAAGCCGTCGGGCGAGGGCTTCAGGTCGGCGTCGGTCTTGGGCTCGGGCGAACTCCAGGCGCCCAGGTAGCCGTCGCCGCCGGAGCCGGCCGCCATCTCGGCCTCGATGGTTGCGTAGTCGTGGTTGAAGGCGTAGTTCGCGCCCGCATAGATGCCGATGCGGTCGCCCACGCCCAGCCGCTCGACCGACTTCAGCGCGTCGGCCACGCCCTGCTTGAGCCACTGGTTGCCCGACACCACGCTGATGCCCATGACCTGCACCTTGCCCTGGGCCTGCAGCTGCGCGGCCATGACGCCGAGCTGGCCGTCGTCGCTCATGGTGTTGTAGTCGCTGTCGATGATGATCTTCTGCGCCGGCGGCGGCGCCGCGCCGAAGCCCGGTGCGAGCCCGATGCCGCTGTTGCCGTTGCCGCCGCCCCCGCAGGCCGAGAGCGCCGTGGCGAGCAAGGCCGCCGCCATCCACCTGCGTCGCTGAATCCGAATCATCATCCCGGCTCCTTTTCGAGTGGTCTTGTGTGTAGAACTAAATGCCAAACGTTTGCGCAAACGTTTGCTCGAACTCTAAAGCGCATGCCACGGGTGTGGCAAAGCGCAAGGTTTCAAGGGGTAACCGAGGCCGGCGACGAAGCGGTTCAGCCCGGCGACGGTGCGGCTTCGAGCAGGCGCATTTCGCGCAGCGGCGTACGGTCGAGCAGGTAGGGCTGTTCGCCGGCCGTCCCGGATTTCTCGAGCCCCGCTCCGGTCTTGGCCGAAACGGGGCAGGCGCCGCCGCTGCGCATGGCCAGCGCGGCCGCCAGCCGCGCCTCGGCCGGGTCGCCGAGCGGGTGGTCGAAATCGTCGGCCACGGTGCAGTCGGGCGCGAAGCCATCACCGTAGTCGCCGAAGTTCTTGGCGT
Source organism: Variovorax sp. V116 (assembly GCF_041154435.1). Taxonomy (NCBI): domain Bacteria; kingdom Pseudomonadati; phylum Pseudomonadota; class Betaproteobacteria; order Burkholderiales; family Comamonadaceae; genus Variovorax; species Variovorax sp. V116. The sequence goes on along the minus strand of NZ_AP028661.1, from coordinate 281,090 downwards.
TGACGCCCTGGAACTGGATCGCGAAATAGCTGGTGCCGCAGTTGTCCTGCGGAGAGAAGCCGTAGGGCTTGCCGCAGGTGGCGCCGCCCACGAGGTTGACCTTGACGTCGATGCCGCGCAGGCCGTTGACCACCGATTCGCTCGCCGAGCAGGTGTCGGGGCCGACCAGCACCGTGACCTGCGAGAGGCCCAGCCTTGGCAGCGTCGCGCCCGTGCGGCTGGTGCCGTAGAACGGATAGATGGTCTGCGCCGGCGTCAGGTGGAACGGGTTCTTGTCGTTGAAGGACAGGCGCTCGAAGACCTTGCCCGAGGTGGTGGCCGACGAAGACACCATGGAGGCGAGGCGGTTCGCGATGTTGAGCTGGCCGCCGCCGTTGTAGCGCATGTCGAGCACGAGGTCCTGCACGCCGTCCTGCCTGAACTGGTTGAAGGCGCTGATGAGCTGCGACTCGGAGGTCGTGATGTGGTCGTTGAAGAGCAGGTAGCCGACGCGGCCGCTGCCGGTGTCGATGCTCTTGACGTTCTGCACCGGCGTGCGCGTGATGCTCGCCGCGGCCAGCGTGACGGTGCGCGTCGCACTGCCTTCCTGCAGCTTGAAGCTGTGCGATTCGCCGATGGCCGTGGGCGCGATGCCGCGGTTGATCACGGCGGTGTTGGTGCCGTTGACCACGTCGACGCCGTCGACCTCGAGCACCTTGGCGCCGCGCGCGATGCCTGCCGTGGCCGCTGGCGAGCCGGGCTCGGTGAACGCGATGCGCAGGTCGCGCGGGCGCGAGTTGCGCACGAACGCGAACTCCATGCCGTAGCCCGGCGCCACGCCGTTCTCCGAGAGCTGCCGGTAGCGCTCGGTGTCGTACACGTAGTGGAAGCGGTCCTTCGCGCGGCCCGAGGCCGTGAGCAACGGGGTCTTGAGCACGCTGAAGTACGCCACCGGCGTGGCGTAGTCGGCGGCCTTGAGGGTGGTGGGCACCTCGCCGTACCAGAGGTAGGTTTCGTCGATCCAGCCGCGCACCCAGCGCTTCTCGTCGGTCAGCGTGCCGGGCTTGTCGGGGTAGGCGATTCCCGTCTCGGGGTTGGTGCCGGGGCGCGGCGCGGCGCACAGGCCGGCCACGGTGGACGAGGCGACGATGGCGTCGTCGTCGCCGCCGCTGGCAGGAGGCGGCGTGGTGCCGGGCGGCGCGACGATCGGAAATCCGCCACCTCCACCACCACCTCCTCCTCCGCCGCCACAGCCCGCCAGCGCGCAAACGATGCCGGCCAACGCGAATGCGGCCGCAGCCGATGCGGTGAAGCGCGGCCTCGCCCGCGCATGTCCATTGCCCAAGCTCATCGAGATCCTCCTCGTGCCCGCCGCGGCGGACGGTTCTTCTTTCTTGTCTGCCGCCGCGCTCCCGCGGTCTTGCCTGCTGTGCGCTATTGCATGAAGCCGATGCCGCGCGATTCGCGCACCTCGGGCTTGATGCGGTGCTCGGCCTCGAGCTGGTCCAGGAATTCGGCAGCCGAGAACTCGACCGCAAGAATATCCGTCTGCCGCTTCACGGCCGCGAAATCCCCCGGGCACAGCTGCTGCAATTGCGCCAGCCGCGCCTTGATGCCTGCGGTGAGCAGCGCGGCGTCGCCCGCCAGCGCCTCGGTCACGAACATGCGCTCGCGCTGCGGCGCGGTGAGCGGCATGAACTTGATCTTGAAGGTGAAGCGCCGAAGCGCCGCCTGGTCGAGCCGGTCGAGCAGGTTGGTGGTGCAAATGAAGACGCCGTTGAAGCGCTCCATGCCCTGCAGCATCTCGTTGACCTCGGTCACTTCGTAGGTGCGCTGCGCGCCGCGCCGGTCCTGCAGGAAGCTGTCGGCCTCGTCGAGCAGCAGCACGGCCTTCTCGGCCTCGGCTTCCTTGAACATGGCGGCCATGTTCTGCTCGGTCTCGCCGACGTACTTGCTCATGAGGTCGCTGGCCTGCTTGATGATCAGCGGCCGGCCGATGGCCTTGGCGATGTGCTCGGCCAGCGCGGTCTTGCCGGTGCCGGGTGCGCCGTAGAAGCACAGCGTGCCGTGGCCGCGCGCCTTGATGGCCGCCACGATGCGCGGGATCTCGAAGCGGGTCTCGACGTTGAGCATGTCGAGGTCGTAGGTGGTGACGCTGCGCCGCTCGCCCGGGCCGGTGTCGAGCGTGCCGAGCGCGAGGTCGGCGTTCTTGAGCTGGCGCTCGATCAGCGCTTCCATCGAGGCGCCGTCCTCCGTCTGCGCGAGCCCCGCAAAGCGCACCGCGGTGCGGATCTGCGCGGGCGTGAGGCCCTTGCGCTCGGCCAGCTTGGCGGTGAAGGCCTCGGACACGACGATGCCTTCGAGCGTCTTCTTCACGAGCTGCTCGCGCGCACCGGGCGGCGGCGACTTGAGTTCCAGGTGGTAGGCGAAGCGGCGCCGGAACGCCGGGTCGATCTGCTCGATGCGGTTGGTGACCCACAGCGTGGGCACGGGGTTGGCCTCGAGGATCTGGTTGACCCAGGCCTTGCCGCTCACGCTGCCGCTGGTGGGCGCGGGAATCTGCTCGGCGCGCGCCATGAACTGCGCGGCCTCGGTGCTGATGGGCGGGAACACGTCCTCGACCTCGTCGAACAGCAGCGCGGCCTGCGCGCTGCCCTTGAGGAACACCTGCGCGATCTGCAGCGAGCGGTAGCGGTCGCGGCCGCTCAGCGAGTTGCCGTCGCGGTCGGCATATTCGACCTCGAACAGCTCCAGGCCCGCCGCCTGCGCCACCACCTTGGCGAGCTCGGTCTTGCCGGTGCCGGGCGGCCCGTAGAGCAGCACGTTGACGCCGGGTTCCTTGCGCGCCACCGCGGCGCGCAGCAGCGTGACGAGCATCTGCGCGTCTTCCTCGACGAAGGAGAAGTCGTGCGTGGTGAGCGCGCTCTTGGCCGAGGGCCGCGTGAACACGGCCATCAGTTCGTTGTGGTCGCGGTACTCGCGCATCAGCACCGGCGGCAGCTTCTCGCTGACCTTCATGAGGTCGGCCAGGTCGGTGATGTTGTGCTCGGAGATCAGGTTCTCGACCAGGCCGATGCGCTCCAGCCGCGAGCCCGCGCGCAGGGCCTCGCCCACTTCGGTGGCGTTGACGCCCGCGATGTCGGCAATGGCGGCATAGGCCTCGGGCGCGTTGTTGACCTTGAACTCGACCAGCAGCGAGCGCAGGTCGCGCTGGTAGCGCGCGAGCGTGCCGTAGAGCAGCAGCGCGCGCTCGGCCTTGTTGAGCTGCAGGAGGCCCGCGAGCGCGTCGATGTTCTTCTCGACCAGCGTCGACTGCTTGCGCAGCGCATGCGTGAGCCAGTCGCGCGTGACGGCCAGCACCGAGAGCAGGTCCTTGGGGTAGTCCTTGGCGTATTCGTCGAGGTAGAAGAACAGCGTGCCTTCCTCGTAGGGTCCGCGCCACACGCCATGGCGCTCGAGCAGCGTGCGGCCGTCGAAATTCTCGACGCCCTTCCAGACCTCGTTGCCGGCGCAGCGCCGGCCCAGGAATTCGCGCAGCCGCTGCAGCACCGCGGCCGGCCACACCAGGTGGCGGCCGGTGAGCGAGAGCAGGCCGTTGATGTCGCGGCGCACGTTGAAGCGCGGCCCCTGCTTGGCGGCCAGCGTGAGCACGAAGTGCGAGCACATGAGTTCGAGCACCGGCGCACCCTTGAGCCCAGGCGACGGCAATGCCTGCCCGCGTACCGCAGCAGCCACTACATCGACACCCGCACGCTTGACCATCGGACAACCTCCAGACGAGGAACTTCTTGGGGCGACCATAACGCAGACTTTTGGCTTCGGGAAGACGCGGGAGCGGTAAAAACCCTGATGAGGCGATTCCAGCCACAATGCCCGCCATGGTCGGAATCGAAGAAATCCGGCGCGCCGCGGCGCGTCTCGAGGGTCAGGTGCTCAACACGCCCTGCGTCGAATCGCGCACGCTCTCCGAGATCGTGGGCGCGCAGGTCTACCTGAAGTTCGAGAATCTGCAGTTCACATCCTCGTTCAAGGAGCGGGGGGCGTGCAACAAGCTGGTCGATCTCCTGGAGGCCGACACGCGCGGCGGCCAGGAAGCGACGCGGGGCGTGGTGGCCATGTCGGCCGGCAACCATGCCCAGGGCGTGGCCTACCACGCGCAGCGGCTCGGCCTGCGCGCGCTCATCGTGATGCCGCGCTTCACGCCTGGCGTGAAGATCGAGCGCACGCGCGGCTTCGGCGCCGAGGTGGTGCTGCACGGCGACACGCTCGACGCAGCGCGCGCGCATGCGCTGGAGCTGGCCGAACGCGAGGGGCTGACCTTCGTCCACCCCTACGACGACGAGGCCATCATCGCGGGCCAGGGCACGGTGGCGCTCGAAATGCTCGATGCGGTGCCGGACCTCGACACGCTGGTGGTGTCGGTCGGCGGCGGCGGGCTGATCGCGGGCATGGCGATCGCGGCGCGCGAGCGCAAGCCCGGCATCGAGATCGTCGGCGTGCAGACCACGCGCTTTCCGGGCATGGTGAATGCCGTCAAGGGCACCCAGCACCTGCAGGGCAAGAGCACCATCGCCGAAGGCATCGCGGTCGGAACGCCCGGCGTGCTGACGCGCGAGATCATCGCCCAGCACGTCGACGACCTGCTGCTGGTCGACGAAGGCGACATCGAGCAGGGCGTGCTGATGCTGCTCGAGATCGAAAAGACCCTGGTCGAGGGCGCAGGCGCGGCCGGCCTGGCGGCGCTGATCCGGCATCCGGCGCGCTTCAAGGGCAAGCGCGTGGGCCTGGTGCTGTCGGGCGGCAACATCGACCCGCTGCTGCTGGCGGCCATCATCGAACGCGGCATGGTGCGGGCCGGCCGGCTGGCGCGCGTGCGCGTGAGTGCGCGCGACGTGCCGGGCTCCTTGGCCCAGATCACGGCCACTGTGGCAGAAGCGGGCGCTAACGTCGATGAGGTTCACCACCAAAGAGCGTTTACCATGCTGGCAGCCCAGAACGTCGACATCGAGCTGGTGCTGCAGACCCGCGGGCGGGCCCACCTGGCCAGCGTGCTGGGCGCATTGCACGACGCCGGCTTCGAGGCCGAGGAGCAGCACTGAAGGGGCTCGCAACCCCCTAGACCGCGGCGCCGGGGGCCGCCGGTAAAATGGCCGCAGTTTTTCCGTATTTGAGTATTCGAGGTAATCAATGTCCAACCCTACTCCCGTCGAGCCCGGCCACGCCGCCGCCGTTGAAAAAGACGCCGTCGAATCGATCGTGCACCTGATGCCGCTCGTGCTGCCGCTGGCTGGCGGCGTGCTGATGCTGCTCCTGGCATCCATCGCCGTCTACTTGGCCTGACAGCCATTTGCGTCTTCGTCCGCGGGTCGTGCGGCCCGCGTTGACGCAGTCTCCCGAAGCGAAAACGTTTTCTCAAACGGACCTCCGCGCCAGCAGGCGCGGCGTCCCGTTCGGAAAGACGATTTTTTCAACTTAGGAGATTTCCGATGAACGCACCCACGATGCAGGGCCTCGCCATCCAGGCACCCTCGTACGTCAAGAACGCAAAACTGATTGCCTGGGTGGCCGACATGGCCGCGCTTTGCAAACCCCAGGCCATCCACTGGTGCGACGGCAGCAAGGAAGAGTACGACCGCCTCTGCCAGCAGCTGGTCGACGCGGGCACCTTCAAGAAGCTCAATCCGGCCAAGCGCCCCAACTCCTTCCTCGCGGTGTCCGACCCGAGCGACGTGGCGCGCGTCGAGGACCGCACCTTCATCTGCTCCGCAAAGAAGGAAAACGCCGGCCCCACCAACAACTGGATGGCCCCGGCCGAAATGCGCGCCACGCTGCAGCCGCTGTTCGACGGCTGCATGAAGGGCCGCACGATGTACGTGGTGCCGTTCAGCATGGGCCCGCTGGGCTCGCCGATTGCCCACATCGGCATCGAGCTTTCCGACAGCCCCTACGTGGCGGTCAACATGCGCATCATGACCCGCATGGGCAAGGCCGTGTACGAGGTGCTCGGCGCCGACGGCGAATTCGTGCCCTGCGTGCACACCGTGGGTGCGCCGCTGGAAGCGGGCCAGAAGGACGTGGCCTGGCCCTGCAACAAGACCAAGTACATCGTCCACTACCCCGAAACGCGCGAGATCTGGAGCTACGGCTCGGGCTACGGCGGCAATGCGCTGCTGGGCAAGAAGTGCTTCGCGCTGCGCATCGCCTCCAACATGGGCCGCGACGAAGGCTGGCTGGCCGAGCACATGCTCATCCTGGGCGTGACCAATCCCCAGGGCAAGAAATACCACGTGGCCGCAGCCTTCCCGAGCGCCTGCGGCAAGACCAACTTCTCGATGCTGGTGCCGCCGGCCGGCTTCGAGGGCTGGAAGGTCACGACCATCGGCGACGACATCGCCTGGATCAAGCCCGGCAAGGACGGCCGCCTCTACGCGATCAACCCCGAGGCGGGCTACTTCGGCGTGGCGCCCGGCACCAACATGCTGACCAATCCGAACTGCATGGACAGCCTGGACCATGACGTGATCTTCACCAACGTCGCGCTCACCGACGACGGCGACGTCTGGTGGGAGGGCATGGAGCAGGACACCGGCACGCTGCCCGCGCACCTGATCGACTGGCAGGGCAAGGACTGGACGCCGCAGATCGCCAAGGAAACCGGCGCCAAGGCCGCGCATCCGAATTCGCGCTTCACCGTGGCCGCCACCAACAACCCGGCGCTCGACGATGCCTGGGACGACCCGAAGGGCGTGGCCATCGACGCCTTCATCTTCGGCGGCCGCCGCTCGACCACCGTGCCGCTCGTGACCGAGGCCCGCAACTGGGTCGAAGGCGTCTACATGGCCGCCACCATGGGCTCCGAAACCACCGCCGCGGCCGCCGGCCAGCAGGGCGTGGTGCGCCGCGACCCGTTCGCGATGCTGCCGTTCACGGGCTACAACATGAGCGACTACTTCCAGCACTGGCTCGACCTGGGCAAGAAGCTCGAGGCCTCGGGCGCCAAGCTGCCGAAGATCTACACCACCAACTGGTTCCGCAAGGGTGCCGACGGCAAGTTCGCCTGGCCCGGCTACGGCGAGAACATGCGCGTTCTCAAGTGGATGATCGACCGCGTCGAAGGCACCGCCAAGGGCACCGAGCACATCACCGGCGTGAGCCCGCGCTACGAAGACCTCAACTGGAACGGCCTGGAATTCAGCGCCGAGCAGTTCGCCACCGTCACCAGCATGGACAAGGCCGCCTGGCAGGCCGAACTCAAGCTGCATGCCGAGCTGTTCCGGCAGCTGGCGCACCACCTGCCCAAGGAACTGCCGGAAACCAAGGCGGCCATCGAGCAGCGCCTGGCGGCCTGACGCCGGTCCCCAGGTCTTGTGCGGCCTGTCCGCACACGCAAAAAAGCCGCCCGGATGGGCGGCTTTTTCATGGGTCGGCCGGCGGCTGGCGCCGATCGATCAGTAGTAGCGCGAGCTGTTCATGCGGCGCATGGCTTCGTAGAGCGTCGGCATGCGCGCTTCGCTGGAGCGTGCGGCCACGCGGGCCAGTGCGTCCACCTTGGCGGCAGTGGCGACGGAAACCTTGCCTTCGGACTGCTCGCGCCAGGTGGCGGCTTGCAGTTCCTGCATCACGCGCGGGTCGTTCCTCGCGGTTTCCAGGAAGCGGGCGTCGGCGCGGGCCGAGGCACGGCGCTGGGCGGCTGCGTTCCAGGCGGCGCCCACGCGGGCCAGGGGAGCGCGCAGCGAGCCGGCGAACAGCGCGGCAATGCCGAAGGCGGCGGCGCAGAGCACGGCCCAGGCTGCGAGCAGCGCGCCTTCGTCCCAGTTGGAAACGAGCTTGTCGGCCACCACCATCACCGCCGCGGCAACGGCGACGATCAGCAGGGCGATCAGCGGACGCGAACCGTTCGCGCCGGCGCGTGCGGCCTTGAGCTGGCCGAACAGGATCTCGGCGCGCTGCACGCCGGGATGGACAGTGGGTTGGTCTACGTGGACAAAGCTGGTCATGATGAATCCCTCCGTGGGATGAATGGCGAGTGCCGATGGGGAGATATTAGGGTTTGCCCTAGTGTTTTGCCACTTTATCTTTCTGATGTTTATCATTCACATCACTGATGGACGTCAACTTCCGCACACTCGATCTCAACCTGCTTCGCGTCTTCGACGAAGTGATGGCGGAGCGCAACCTCACGCGCGCCGCGCGCAACCTGTCGATCACCCAGCCCGCGGTGAGCAATGCGCTGCGCCGCCTGCGCGAGGTGCTCGGCGACGAGCTGGTGCGCCGCTCCGGCGCGGGCGTGGAGCCCACGCCGCGCGCGCTGGCGCTCTGGCCCACGGTGCGCGACGCGCTGCGCCAGCTGCAGCACACGCTGGCGCCGGGCGAGTTCGACGCATCGACTGCCGACACCACTTTCCTGCTGGCCATGGCCGACGCCACCGCCGCCGAGCTCATTCCGGGGCTGGTCCAGATCGTGGAGAAGGAAGCGCCCGCTATCTCGCTGCGCGTACTGCCGCTGACCACCCGCGATCCGCGGCGGATGCTCGAGCAGGAGGAAGTCGACATGGCGATCGGCTACTTTCCGGCCGTGATCGCGAGCCTGGCGGCGCGCGGGCAGTCGGGCGTGGGCGTGGCCTTCGAGACCCAGCGGCTCTACCTGGGGCAGTACGTCTGCGTGATGCGGCGCGGCCATCCGCTGGCCAATGCGCCGCTCACACTGGACGACTATTGCGCCGCGCGGCATTTGCTCGTGAGTTTTTCGGGGCGCCCCTACGGCTTCATCGACCAGACGCTGGGCGCGCTGGGGCGCGAGCGGCGCATCGTGGTAACCGTGAACCAGTTCTTCACGGCCGGCCGGGTGGTGGCCAATTCGGACCTGCTCACCGTGCTGCCGCGCCATTTCGTGACCGTGACCGGCATCGACGAGCAGCTGGTGCTGCGCGACCTGCCCTTCGACCAGCCGATGGTGCACGTGGATGCCATCTGGCACCGGCGCGCGCAGCACGGGCATGCGCACGAGTGGCTGCGCACCGCGCTGCTGCGCTCCGCCGCGGCGGCTTTTGCGGATTCGGTCCTCGGGCAGAAGGTGCCCGGATGACCGGGGTTTTTCAGCGGATGACCGACAGCCAGGCGCTGGCGGCTGCGCGCAGTTCCTGCGCGTGGTGCGCGCCGCGGCCGGCGCGGACATCGGCGCTTTCCATCAGCGCGGCGGCGTGGCTGGCCGGGGCGCTGGCGGCGGAAGAACGGAAGAAACGGGCCACTTGGGCAATGAGGCTGAACATGACAGTGCGCGGCTCTTGGCTGCGCTGGAGTGGTTGATGTTCCAAGAATAGGGGTTATCCCTAGTATTGAAAGCCCCACTTCATGCGCTTTATGCATGGGCTGATTCCCCTAGACTGGTTCCAATGAAGCTGCAACTGCTGTCCGACCTGCACCTGGAGTCCCACCCCCGCTTCCACGCCGAGCCCGCGCCCGGCGCCGACATGCTGGTGCTGGCGGGCGACATCGGCTCCTACCAGGAAGGCTCGCGCCTGACCGATCCCGACTTCGGCCTGGGCCGCTTTTCGCCGCGCAACGGCTGGCCGGTGCCCGTGATGTACGTGCCGGGCAACCACGAGTACGACAACACCGATTTCGACCAGACCCACGAGCGCCTGCGCGCGCTGTGCCAGGAGCTGGGCATCCTCTGGCTGGAGCGGGAGACCCTGGTGATCGACGGCATCCGCTTTGTCGGCACCACGCTCTGGGCCGACTTCGATGCGCTGGTGGAGCCCACCGACGGCCTGGCCGACGCGCTCAAGAAGCGCGGCAAGGCAATGCGCGCGGCCGACTTCTATCTTGAGAAAGCCGCGACGGTGCGCCACGGCCAGCCCTTCATGGCCGGCGCCATGCGGGAGCAGGCGCTAGCCTGCCAGGCCTGGCTCGAACAGGCGCTGGCCGAGCCTTTCGACGGCACCACGGTCGCCATCACGCATTTCGCGCCCAGCCTTGCGAGCGCCGATCCGCGCTACGGCCTCACGCCCGGCACGGCCGGCTTCTGCAATTCGCTCGATGCGCTGCTGCCGCGCGCCCGGCTCTGGCTGCACGGCCACCTGCACTGCCCCTTCGACTACGTGAAGGACGGCTGCCGCGTGGTCGCCAACCCGCTCGGCTACAAGGGCAAGGGCGAACAGGAAGGCTTTCGGCCGGAGCTGCTGATCGAGGTGCCCTGAGCGCGCGTTACAGCGGCCCTACAGCAGCTCCTCGCCCACGATCGGCAGCAGCAGCCAGTTCTTGAAGCGCAGCCACAGAAACTCGCCGGGCTCGTCCTCGTGGACGATGTCGCCGCCGGCGTCGTCGTATTCGAGCCATTGCACGCGGCGGCCGCCCGGCGCGAGCCGCAGCCGGTAGCCCAGGCTCACGCGCTCGCCACTCATGAGCCTTTCGTAGTCGGCCACGAGCGCCGGGCTGTCGATCACGAGGCCCATTTCGGTGTTCACCGCGGCCGAGCGGCGGTCGAGGTTCATGGAGCCGACAAAGAAGCGCTCGCCATCGATCACCGCGAGCTTGGCATGCAGCCGGCTGATCGACTGGCCGAAATCGCCGAAGCGCCCCGAGCGCCCGGTGAGCCGGGGCGCGATTTCGTAGATGGTGACGCCGATCTTCAGCATGTCGGCGCGGTAGCGTTCGTAGCCCGCGTAGGCCAGCGGCTCATCGGTGGCGCCGAGCGAGTTGGTCACCACGGTGATGCGCCCGCCGCGCTCGATGGCCTGCTTCATCATCGCCATGCCGCGCGCGCCGGGAATGAAGTACGGCGAGCCGATCTTGACCTCGCGCTTGGCCGAATTGATGACGCCGAGCGCGCCGGCGGTCACGCTGCCCTCGTAGGCGGCCTCCGAGGTGCGCGTGATCTTCGCGGGGTCGTCCACGAACAGCGTGGACGTCGCCCATTGCAGCTCGAGCTTGCCGGTGGCGAGCTGCTCGCCCACGGGCGAATGGTCCAGCACGTCGCGCGGTCGAATGCGCACGTCGGGCAGCGCGGCGGCCGCAAGGGCGTCGAAGCGCTTGTGCGCCTCTTCGGCCGCCATGCGCTGCGGCACGATGCGCTCGATGGGCCAGGCATGCTCGCTGTTCCAGTAGCGGTCGAAGCCTTCGGACATCCGGCGCACCACCGGTCCGCAGGAGAGCACGTCCATGTCGATGAAGTTCGCCGCCGTGCCGCGCATGAAGTATTCATTGGCGATGTTGCGGCCGCCCGAGACGGCAAAGCTGTTGTCGGCCACCAGCAGCTTGTTGTGCATGCGGTGGTTGATGCGGCCGAAGTCGCCCAGCGAGAACAGCAGCCGCAGCGCGAACGAGTCGGCACGCGAAGGCAGCGGGTTGAACAGCCGCACCTCGATGTTGGGAAAAGCCGAGAGCGCGCTGAACACCTCGTCTTCGCCGGCGGTGTACAGATCGTCCACCAGCAGCCGCACCCGCACGCCGCGCGCGGCGGCCTCGCGCAGTTCGCGCAGCAGCAGCAGGCCGACGTCGTCGTTCTGGATCAGGTAGTACTGCACGTCGAGCGACTTCTCGGCATGCCGCGCAAGGGAAATGCGCGCGTCGAAGGCAAAGGCCGCCTCGGGCAGCAGCCGAAAGCCCGACAGCGATTCGGACTCCTGCGGCGCGCGCTGCCGCGCCAGCTGGCCGAGCGCAGTGTCCGCGACGTCGGTGATGGCCATGGCCGGCGCGCGAGGCTGCGGCGGCGGCAGGCCCGCACAGCCCGCCAGCCACGCCAGCGCCACGGCGGCCCAGACAAGGGCCGCGAGCCTGCGGATCGGGGAAGAGGCTGCCATGGCCCGCACTGTAGCCCGCGGGGCGGGCTCTGGCACAGCCCTATGATCGCCCTCACAAAAAAAGGAAAAAGGACACGCGTGCTCAACGGCTTGTGGCTGGGTTTCTTCGGGGTGGCGATGCTGGCGGCGCTCGGGCGCTGGCTGGTGGGCGGCGATGCGGCGGTCTTCGCGGCCATCGTCGAAAGCCTGTTCGCGATGGCGCGGCTCGCGGTCGAGGTGATGGTGCTGCTGTTCGGCACGCTCACGCTGTGGCTCGGCTTCCTGCGCATCGCGGAGGCCGCGGGGCTGGTGGGCTGGCTCGCGCGCCTGCTCGGCCCGCTCTTCAGGCGGCTCATGCCGGGCGTGCCCGCGGGACATCCGGCGCTGGGGCTCATCACGATGAACTTCGCGGCCAATGCGCTCGGGCTCGACAACGCGGCCACGCCCATCGGCCTCAAGGCCATGCGCGAGCTGCAGCGGCTCAACCCCGACCCGGTCACGGCCACCAACGCGCAGATCCTGTTCCTGGTGCTCAACGCGTCTTCGCTCACGCTGCTGCCCGTGACGATCTTCATGTACCGCGCGCAGCAGGGCGCGAGCGATCCGACGATGGTGTTCCTGCCGATCCTGCTGGCCACCAGCGCATCGACGCTGGTGGGCCTGCTCGCGGTGGCCGTGGCGCAGCGCCTGCGGCTGTGGGACCCGGTGGTGCTGGCCTACCTGGTGCCGGCCGCGCTGCTGCTGGGCGGCTTCATGGCGCTCTTGGGCACGCTCTCGGCGGCGGCGATTGCGTCGCTCTCATCGCTCATGGGCAACCTTGTGCTGTTCGGCGTGATCATCGTGTTCCTGCTGGCCGGCGCGATCCGGCGCATCAAGGTGTACGAATGTTTTATTGAGGGCGCGAAGGAAGGCTTCGACATCGCGAAGAACCTGCTGCCCTACCTGGTGGCAATGCTGTGCGCGGTCGGCGTGCTGCGCGCCTCGGGTGCGCTGGATTTCGTGCTCGGCGGCCTGCGCTGGCTGGTGAGCGCGGGCGGCTGGGATGCGCGCTTTGTCGACGCCATGCCCACCGCGCTGGTCAAGCCCTTCTCGGGCAGCGCCGCGCGCGCGATGCTGATCGAGACCATGAAGAGCCAGGGCGTGGACAGCTTCCCCGCGCTGGTGGCGGCCACCATCCAGGGCAGCACCGAAACCACCTTCTACGTGCTGGCGGTGTACTTCGGCGCGGTCGGCATCCAGCGCGCGCGGCATGCGGTTTCTTGCGCGCTCGCGGCCGAGCTGGCGGGCGTGGTGGCGGCGATTGCGGTGTGCTACTGGTTCTTCGGCTGAGCGCCGCGAAACCGGCCCTCGCGGGCGGGGCGATGCCACCCGGCCGAGCAGCGCGCCGTGCGCTGAGCCAAAATGGTCCTCCGCCGCCTAACGCACAGCCTCTTCCGTGACCACCTCCCGCCGGGCCAAGCCCCCTACTTTTTCGCCCGCAGAATTCCGCGAAGCGCTCGGCATGTTCGCCACCGGCGTGACCATCGTCACCGCGCGCTCGGCCGAGGGCGCGCTGGTCGGCCTCACGGCCAACTCGTTCAATTCGGTGTCGCTCGCGCCGCCGCTGGTGCTGTGGAGCCTGGCGCGCGCGGCCGGTTCGATGCCGGCGCTCAGCACCGGCTCGCACTACGCCATCAACATCCTGGCCGCCAACCAGAAGGGGCTGGCCGAGCGCTTCGCCACCAAGAACATCGACCGCTGGGCCGACGTGGCCTTCACCGAAGGCCTGGGCGGCGCGCCAGTGCTGGCCGGTGCGGCCGCGAGCTTCGAGTGCTTCAACCGCAGCCGCTACGACGAAGGCGACCACGTGATCTTCGTGGGCGAGGTGGAGCGCTGCACCCACAATGCCGGCGCCTCGCCGCTGCTGTTCCACGGCGGGCGCTTCTACACGGAACATCCCTTGTGAGCCGCGGCGCCGCGTTCATGTGCATGTCGCTGCTGCTGGTTGCGCAGAACGTGGCGGCGCAGGAGCCGGCCGCACCGCTCAAGCAGAACTGGTTCGACGATCCCTTCTTCCAGGTTTCCGCCGGCCTGCCCGCCTGCGCCATGCCCGAAGGCCCGTTCTACACCGCCGAGGAGCGCCGCGCCCAGACCCATTCGCGGCTGGAGCGCGGCACCAGCTGCTGGCTTGCCGGCCAATGCACCGACAGCAACGCCTACCGCTACGACAAGCCGCTCGCGCCCAAGGTGCGCGCCGCGCTCTCGGCCGTGCCGGGCGTGCAGAAGGCGAGCGTGTGGGTGATGATCCAGCGGCGCTGGGTCTACCTGCAAGGCTGCGTGCCCTCGGCCGCGGTGGCCAGGAAGCTCGAACGCGCCGCGCGCGCAGTGCCCGATGTCGAGACCGTGGTGACCGACCTGATGGTCGGCACGCGGGGCAAGCCGCCGTATCCGGTGGCCGGCCGGTGAACGAACAACAACAACGCGACGAATGATCCAGCGCAAGACCCATCTCGACTCCCTCGCCATCGGCCTCCTGATCGCATGCTGCGCGTTCTGGGGCCTGCAGCAGATCCTCATCAAGACCACCGTCGCCGAAGTGCCGCCGCTCTGGCAGGCCTCGGTGCGCATGGCGGGCGCCGTGGCGCTGCTGTGGCTCTGGTGCCTGTGGCGCCGCGTGCCGCTGTTCGAGCGCGACGGCACGCTGCCGGGCGGGCTGCTCGTGGGCCTGTTGTTCGCGGGCGAGTTCGCCTGCATCTACCTGGGGCTGCAGCACACCTCGGCTTCCAGGCTCACGGTGTTTCTCTACACCGCGCCGTTCTGGGTCTCGCTGCTGCTGCCGCGCTGGGTGCCGGCCGAGCGGCTGCGCGGCCTGCAGTGGCTGGGGCTGGGCATCGCCTTTGCGGCGGTGCTGTTCGCGTTCAGCGAAGGCTTCGGACACTCGAGCTCGGGCCAGCTGCTCGGCGATGCGATGGCGATCGTCGGCGGCATGCTCTGGGGCCTGACCACGCTGGCGCTGCGCACCACGCGGCTTGCCACCGCGAGCGCCGAGAAGGCCCTGTTCTACCAGGTGGCCGTGACCGCGGCCGTGTGTCCGCTGCTGTCGCTGGCGCTCGGCGAAAGCTGGGGCTTCTCGTATTCGGCCTGGGCTTGGACCTCGATCGGCCTGCAGACCGTGATCGGCGCCTTCGCGAGCTATCTCACCTGGATGTGGCTGCTGAGGCACTACCCCGCCACGCAGATGTCGTCGTTCAGCTTTTTGACGCCGCTGTTCGCGCTGGTGTTCGGCGTGGTGCTGCTCGGCGAACCGCTCACGCTGCAGCTGATGCTGGCGCTGGCAGGCGTGGGCCTGGGCATCGTGATGGTCAACCGGCGAAAGGCACGGGCATGAAGGACGCGGACTTCCAGCCGGTGCTCGACGACATCGTCGCCACCCTGCGGCCGCTGCTGGGCACCGCCGGCACGGTGGCCAGCTACATCCCGGCGCTGGCCTGCATCGATGCGCGCCAGCTCGGCGTTGCGCTGCGCACCTGCGACGGCGCCGAGGCCTTCGCGGGCGATGCCGAAACGCCGTTCTCGATCCAGAGCGTGTCCAAGCTCTTCACGCTGACGCTGGCCATGCAGCGCATGGGCGACGCGCTGTGGGAGCGCATCGGCCGCGAGCCTTCGGGCAACCCCTTCAACTCGCTGGTGCAGCTGGAGAACGAGCAGGGCAAGCCGCGCAATCCCTTCATCAATGCGGGCGCCATCGCCGTGGCCGACCGGCTCGTGAGCCAGGCATTGCAGGCCGGCGGCAGCGCCAAGGCCGACATCCTTGCGCTGATGGGGAGCCTGTGCGGCGAGCCGATTGCGTTCGACGACGAAGTGGCGCGCTCCGAGGCCGCGACCGGCTTTCGCAACATCGCGCTCGCCAACTTCATGAAGAGCTTCGGCAAGATCGACAACGACGTGGCCGTGGTGCTCGACACCTACTTCCACCAGTGCGCGCTGCGCATGAGCTGCCGCCAGCTCGCGCGCGCGGCGGCCTTCCTGTGCCGCGACGGCGCGCATCCGATCGACGGCCAGGCCGAGGTGACCGGCGAGCGCCAGACGCGCCGCATCAACGCGCTGATGCTCACCTGCGGCACCTACGACGCCGCGGGCGACGTGGCGTTCTCGATCGGCCTGCCCTGCAAGAGCGGCGTGGGCGGCGGTATCGTGGCCGTGGTGCCCGACCGGCTCACGCTGTGCGTGTGGTCGCCCGCGCTGGATGCGACGGGCAACTCGCTGCTCGGCATGAAGGCGCTCGAACTGTTCGTGGCGCGGACCGGGCTGTCGGTGTTCTGAGCGGCGCGTGCAGCGCAGGCGAAAATGGGCCACGCACGAACCCGAGCATCCGAATGACCGAAGCCACAGACTCCACCGACTCCGACACCCTCCCCCTGCAGGAACCCCGCCTCTGGCGCGACGGCCAATGGACCGCCCGCGTCATCAAGAACGAGGAAGACGACGGCTGGGCCGTCGAGATGACGCGCCACGGCGACCCCGAGCCGGCGCTGGTCGGCCCCTGGACCATGGGCCGCGACAAGAAGAACCCGAAGCCGCTCGACGGACCCGCCTTCTCCACGCTGGTGAAGACCGCCGCCGAGGTGATCCGCCGCCACGAGCAGCAGCTGCACGCCACGCTCAACAAGAGCGTGACGGTGACGGCGCAGGGCGGCCGGCGCATTCGTGTGTCGCTCGCCATCGTGCCCGACGAGGACAACCCCTCGGCCACGCTCACCGCCTACGACGATGCTGACGACTCGGAACTCGCCAGCGTCAATGTCTCGCCCGCCTTCCGGCTCACGGCAAGCAGCGTCGCCGCCTGGATCGAATCCGATTACGCGCGGCCGCGCTGAGCGCGCATTCGCAATCAGCGAAATGACGTATGTGCAGCTCGCGCTGAGTTGAGAACAATCGGCTTCGACGACACCCGCCGCTGCCCCCAGGAACAAGCCCGAACCGGTCGACCACCGGCTCGGGCTTTCTTGTTTTTTCTCAACCACCCTCCAGGAGCAGCGTCATGAGACATGGTGATATTTCGAGCAGCAGTGATTGCGTGGGCGTCGCGGTCGTCAACTACAAGATGCCCCGCCTGCACACCAAGGCCGAGGTGCTCGACAACGCGCGCAAGATCGGCGAGATGCTGGTCGGCATGAAGAAGGGCCTGCCGGGCATGGACCTGGTGATCTTTCCCGAATACTCCACGCACGGGATCATGTACGACGCCAAGGAGATGTATGACACCGCCGCCACCGTGCCCGGCGAGGAGACCGCCATCTTTGCCGACGCCTGCCGCCGCGCCAACGTGTGGGGCGTGTTCTCGCTGACCGGCGAGCGCCACGAGGCGCATCCCGACAAGGCGCCCTACAACACGCTGATCCTCATGAACAACCAGGGCGAGATCGTGCAGAAGTACCGCAAGATCATGCCGTGGGTGCCCATCGAGGGCTGGTACCCGGGCGACCGCACCTATGTGAGCGATGGCCCCAAGGGCATGAAGATCAGCCTGATCGTCTGCGACGACGGCAACTACCCCGAGATCTGGCGCGACTGCGCGATGCGCGGCGCCGAGCTGATCATCCGCTGCCAGGGCTACATGTACCCGGCCAAGGAGCAGCAGATCCTGGTGTCCAAGGCCATGGCCTTCATGAACAACACTTACGTGGCGGTGGCCAATGCGGCGGGCTTCGACGGCGTGTACTCGTACTTCGGGCACTCGGCCATCATTGGCTTCGACGGCCGCACGCTCGGCGAATGCGGCGAGGAGGAAATGGGCATCAACTACGCCGAACTCTCGATGGGCCTGATCCGCGATGCGCGCAGGAACGGCCAGTCGCAGAACCACCTGTTCAAGCTGATGCACCGCGGCTACACCGGCGTCATCCATTCGGGCGACGGCGACAAGGGCGTGGCGGCCTGCCCGTTCGACTTCTACAAGCAGTGGATCAACGACCCCGAGGGCGCGCGCGAGCAGGTGGAGTCGTTCACGCGCAGCACCATCGGCACGGCGGAATGCCCGATCGAGGGCCTGCCGAACGAAGCTGCCCGCAGCTGAAATCAGACCTGGCGAAAGGCCGTCAGCACCTGCAGCACGCTTTGCGTGGCGCCATCGAGCAGGGCGCGCTGGCGGTGCGCAATGCCCAAGCGGCGCGTGAGCCTGGGCGTGATCGGCAGGACCTGCATGCGCTCGTTCAGCGCCGCATCGGTGGTCTGCTGCAGCGGCAGCAGTGCGGCGCCGTAGCCGGCCGCCACCAGGCTGCGGATCGCGGCGTCGTAGTTGAGCTCGATGCGCGCACGCGGCGCGAAGCCGGCCGCGGCGAACCACTCCATCGAGAGCCGGTACATGTGGGTGGTGGCGTCGTTGAAGATCAGCGGCTGCGCGGCCAGCCAGGCCGGCGTGACGCGCCTGGGCGCCTTCCAGCGCTGCGGCACGAAGGCCATCATGGCCTGGTCGCACCAGGGCGTGACGACCAGTTCGCGCAGCGGCGGCTGCGGCATGGCGACCAGCCCGATGTCGAGCGTGCCGGCGGCCAGCCGCGCCATTGCCTCGTACGAGCCCAGGATGCTGACCTCCACGTCGATGCCCGCATGCCGGGCGCCGAGTGCTTCGAGCACCTGCGGCAGCAGGTCGACCACCACGCCGGTGGAAGTGCCGAGCCGCACGCGGCCCGTGCGGCCTTCGGCCTGGCGCTTGACGGCCTCGACGGCATCGTCGGTGTCGCGCAGCAGCTTGCGCCCGCGCTCGACCAGCGCCGCGCCGGCCGCCGTGGGCGTGACGCGGCGATTGCCGCGCACCACCAGCTGCGCATCGAGGCGCGATTCGAGTTCGCTGATGTGCAGGCTCACCGTGGGCTGCGCAAGGTGCAGCGCCTTGGCCGCCGCCGAGAAGGTGCCGAGATCGGCGATGGCGATGAGCGTGCGGAGTTGGTCGAGGTTGAGCTGTCGCATCAGGAATGCTGATTGAAGGTGTCAGAAATCTCAACTTCCACAATAGCACGCACCGCCGCAAGATGAGCGCTCCCCACAAGGAGACCCATCGTGACAGCGCCGACGCACTCGCCCTTTCATCAACGCCTGATGCACGCCCTGCGCAGCTGGCGCCGCCGCGCCGCCGAGCGCCGCCGCGCCCACATGGATGCGCGGCACCTGGCCGGCATGAGCGAGCACGAGTTGCGCGACCTGGGCATCGGCCGCAGCGAGGTGGCCGGATTGCTCGACCGGCATCGCTGACCACCGGATTTGAGGTTCAATCCGGGGCGTGCCCCAAACCGCCGCCCCCACCCCGCTTTCCATCGAACTCACCTCGCCGCAATCGGTCAACGGCCAGCGCGCGGCGTTCCAGTCGCTTTGGCTGCTCGCACGCATGAAGCACGCGCACGATGCCGAAGGCGGCCTCGTGCGGCTGGCCGACCTGCGCGGCGAAGTCTCCGATGCGAGCACGCTGCGCATGGTCGTGAGCCGCGCGTTCCGCGACTTCAAGGCCTGGCACATCGAGGTCGGCTGGGGCGAGGACACGCAGCGCGAGCCGCGCTTCCTGAACGCCGAGCGGCGCAGCCAGGGGCCGTTCTGGCTGCCGCCCGCCGAAGCGAAGCGCGTGCGCATGCTGGTGGGCGGCCGCGCGGCGACGCCCGCCGAGGTGGCTTCCTTCCTGGGGCTGCGCTCGCGCAGGGCCCGCGCGGCCGCGACCGGTTCGCCGCCGCCCGATGCGGTGCACCTGCAGGACGCCGCGTTCTGGAAGCAGCTGGTGGCCTCGCAGCAGGCGGCGCGGCAAGGCCGGCTGATGGCGCCGGTGGCGGGCGGCAGCACGGCCGGATCGCCGGCCAAGTCGCCGCCCAGTGCGCTGGAGTCGATCCGCCTGGCCGGCACGCTGGCCGCCACGGACTTCCAGCGCGCGCTGGTCACGCTCAACGAGGCCATGCTGTGGCGCCGCCTCGGCGACAACGAGCAGGCGCGCCGCCGCCTGCAGGCCCTCAAGAAGCAGCGCCTGGCCCACCACGTGGCAGGCAACGACTATTTGGGCGCGATGGAATGCATCGTCTCGGCCTGGTGCGCCTACACCGCACGCGACCTGCCGCTCGCGCAGTCGCTGCTGGGCGGCATGGCGAATGATGCGGCGCGCAGCCTGGTGCTGCGGCACCACCCCGACGTGCGCTTCGAGTGGTGCAACCTGTGGGCGCTGGTGTGCCGCTCGCGCGCGCTGGGGCTCTCCGCCGACGACAAGCCAGCCGCCGCAGCGCTCGCCGAAGAGTCGCTGCAGCGCTTCGGCGAAGCGCTGGCCGCGGCCTTCGAGTCGCACTCCTTCGACGCCGCGCAGCACGTGGCCGCCAACATGGGCATGGCCGCGTGGCTGTTCGACCGCGTGGGCCTGTCCGACCTGCCGGCGCTCGCGCACGACGGCCATGCCGACACCACGCGCCGCGCAGTGCAGTGGATCGCCTTCAGCGAATGGCTCTGCGGCCACACCGACGGCCAGGGCCGCTCGGCCTGGAACGCGATCTACCTGATGCGCATCGCGCGCGGCCACTGCCGGCCCGAGCCGCAGCCCACGCTCGCGCAGTTCCGCGCGCAGAAGCCGCTCGACCCGGCCGCGATCTCGCAGCTCGCCGGACCGCTCGCGGATGCCTTCGACACCGCGCATTGGCCCGCGCGCTGGGTCGGGGTGGCACAGGCGCGGCTGGCCGACCACCAGGCCGGCCGGCGCCGCTACCCCGGCCTGCAGCATTGCAGCCTGCTGTTCGAGCACGCCTGGTATGCGGCGCATGCGGGCGACCTGAAGGCGGCCGAGCAGTCGCTGGCGTCATTGCGCGAAGCCTTGCCGCAGCTGGTGCCGAGCGACCGCGCCTACTTCACCGAATCGTGGAACGACACGCTGCCGGCCGAGCTGGTGCTCGAAGCGAAGCCGCCGCGGCGGCCGGCGGCGCGCAAGACATCCACGCGCTGATCAGCGCACGGAAGGCGCGCCGGTCGACTTGCGCACCACGAGCTCGGGCCGCAGCACCACGGTCGATGCCGACATCGCGCGGCCGTCGATCTCCTCGAACAGCATCTCGGCCGCGCGCCAGCCGAGCTCGCGGTGCGGCAAGCGGATGGTGGTGAGCGGCGGGTCGACCATGTCGACCAGCGGCATGTCGTTGTGGCCGGTGACCGAGATGTCCTTCGGCACGCGCAGGCCGGCCTGGCGCAGCGCGTCGTAGGCGCCCAGCGCCACGAGGTCGTTGCAGCACACCACGGCCTGCGGCGGGGGGCCGGCCTCGAGCATCTGCCGCATGGCGGCCGCGCCGGCCTCGCGGCTGTAGCTCTCGCACTCGACCACGCGCAGCGGCTTCATGCGGTGGTCGCGCAGCGCCTGCTCCAGGCCCAGGCGCCGGCCCACGCCGGTGGGAATGTTCTGCGGCCCGGCCAGGTGCGCGATGCGCTTGTGGCCCAGGCCCACGAGGTGGTCGACCGCGAGCTTCATTGCGAGCCGGTCGTCGCTCACCACGGCGGGCAGGCGGCCCGTTTCATCGGCGCGGTTGACCAGCACCGCCGTCATGCCGGCCTTGGCGACGAAGTCGACCAGCGGATCGTCGCGCGTGGCGGTGGCCAGGATCACGCCGTCGACGCGCTGCGCGAGCATGCGCTCGAGCACCGGCCGCGCGAGCGCAGGGTCGACCACGTTGGTCACGAACACGAAGTAGCCGCGCGCCGCCGCGCTGGCCTCGATGCCCTGCAGGATCGGCGGGAACACCGCGTTCGTGATGTCGGGTACCAGCACGCCGATGGTGTGGGTGCGGCCCGTGCGCAGCGCCGAGGCCGCGCGGTTGGGCCGGTAGCCCAGGCGCTGCGCGGCCTCCTCCACCACGCGCAGCACCTCGTCGCTGATCAGCGAGCGCTTCTCGGGGCTGAGCGCGCGCGAGACGGTCGACACATGCACGCCGGCCGCGCGGGCAACGTCGCGGATGGTCACGGGGGGAGAAGGCGGGCTGGTGCTCATGGACTGATTGGTGCAAACGATTGTCGCTTGTGCGGAGCGCTGGAACGGCTTTCCGGCATTCCCAGGTTCGCCAACAGGGTCATTTTACTTTCTGCCGGTTTGGACTAAGATCATGCAAACGATTGCACAAACATCCGACGAGACTCCCATGAACATCGCCACCTCCCCCGACTCGGTGCTGGGCTTCGCGCTCCAGGCCATGGAGCGCACGCCCGATGCGCGCCTTCGCACCGTGATGAACGCGCTCACGCGCCACCTGCATGCCTTCGTCCAGGAGGTGAAGCTGAGCGAGGAGGAGTTCGAGCAGGCGCTCGAATTCATCGTCGCCATCGGCCAGGCCACGGGCGAGAAGAAGAACGAGGTGGTGCTGGCGGCCGACATCCTCGGCATCTCCACCGTGGTGGCGCTGCAGAACAACCAGGACCCGCACGGCGAATCGCCGGCCGCGCTGCTCGGCCCGTTCTGGCGCGCGAATTCGCCGGCCTGCGCGCTGGGCGACAGCATCGCGCGCTCGGGCACGCCGGGCCTGCCGCTCGCGGTGGCGGGCACGGTGCGCAATGCGCGGGGCGAGCCGATCGCCGGCGCCACGGTCGACGTGTGGCAGGCCTCGCCCATCGGCCTGTACGAAAACCAGGACCCGGCGCAGGAAGACATGAACCTGCGCGGCCGCTTCACCACCGATGCGCAAGGGCGCTTCCACTTCCGCAGCGTGCGGCCGGCCGGCTATCCGGTGCCGACCGACGGGCCCTGCGGCGTGCTGCTGCGCGCGCAGCAGCGCCACCCCAACCGGCCCGCGCACCTGCACTTCATGGTGAGCAAGCCGGGCCACAAGGTGCTGGTCACGCAGGTGTTCGCCGATGACGACCAGAACCTCGAGAGCGACCCGACCTTCGGCGTGACGCAGCGGCTGATCGGCTGCTTCGCGCTGGCGCCCGACGGCCGGAGCGCCACGCTGCAGTACGACTTCCAGCTCGAACCGGGCGAGATGAAGTTTCCGCGTCCACCCATTCCCTGAACCCACGCTTGCATCCCACTCCATGAGCTTCGATCCTGTTTCCCGACTCGACGGCAAGGTCGCCGTCATCACTGGCGGCCTTGGCGCCATCGGCTATGCGACGGCGGTGCGCCTTGCAACGCTCGGCGCCACCTGCGTGCTGCTGCACCGCAAGGGCGACGATGCGGCTGCACGCGCGGCCGCCCTGCCCTCTGCCAGCGGACAGCGCCACGCGGCGATCCGCGCCGACATCGTCGACACGCCGAGCCTGCAGGCCGCGGCCGCCGAGGTGAAGGCCGCGCATGGGCGCTGCGACATCCTCGTCAACAGCGCCGGGCACACGCAGCCCGTTCCGGCGGGCGACCTCGATGCGCTGACCGACGAGCTCATCGACGACATCGTGCGCGCCAACTTCCGCGGCGTGTTCGCGACCATCCGCGCTTTCGCACCGATGCTGAAGGACAGCGGCGACGGGCTCGTTGCCAACATCTCGTCGATCGCCGGCTTCACGGGCGTGGGCAGCAACCTCGCGTATGTCGCGGCCAAGGCCGGGCTCGACGTGGTGGGCGATGCACTGGCCAAGGCGCTGGCGCCGGCGGTGCGCGTGGTGTCCGTCTCGCCGGGCGCGGTCGAATCGGGCTTCGTGCCAGGCCGCGGCGCCGAGTTCGCGAGCAAGATGGCGAGCACCACGCCGCTCGGACGCATCGGCAAGCCCGACGACGTGGCCGCCGCGGTGGAGGCGCTCGCAACGACGATGCGCTTCGTCACCGGCACGCGCATCGTGGTCGATGGAGGGCGCCACCTGTGAGCACCGCCAAGACCCTCATCACCTGCGCCGTCACGGGCAACCTCGTGAAGCCCGAGCAGACGCCGCACCTGCCGATCACGCCGGTGCAGATTGCCGACGAATGCCTGGCCGCGGCCGAGGCCGGCGCGGCGCAGGTGCACATCCATGTGCGCCATCCCGAAACCGGCAAGCCGTCGATGGAGGTCGATCTCTACCGCGAGGTGGTCGACCGCATCCGGCGCAGCAATCGCGAGCTGGTCATCAACCTCACGACCGGCCCGGGCGGACGCTTCATTCCGAGCGAGGGCGATCCGAAGATCGCCGCGCCCGGCACCACGCTGCTGCCGCCCGAGAAGCGCGTGGAGCACATCGCGCTGATCAGGCCCGACGTGTGCTCGCTCGATCTCAACACCATGAACTCGGGCCCCGACGTGGTGATGAACACGCCGAAGAACGTGCGCCGCATGGCCAGGGTGATCCGCGAGGCGGGCGTGAAGCCCGAACTGGAGATCTTCGATTCGGGCGACATCAACCTTGCGCTCGACCTCATCGCCGACGGCACGCTCGACGGCCCCGCGATGTGGACCTTCGTCCTCGGCGTGAAGTACGGCTTCGCGCCCACGCCCGAGACGCTGCTCTACGCCCGCAACATGCTGCCGCGCGCCGCGTTCTGGAGCGCCTTCGGCATCGGCCGCATGGAGTTCCCGATCGTTGCGCAGGCATGGCTGCTCGGCGGCCATGTGCGTGTGGGCATGGAGGACAACATCTACCTGGAGAAAGGCGTGCTGGCCGAGAGCAATGCGCAACTGGTGGCGAAGGCGCGCGACATCCTGCTGAGCCTTGGGGGCGAGGTTGCCAATCCGCGGGAGGCGCGCGCGATGCTGGGCTTGCCTGGTGGGGGGAGCTGACTTGAGAACTTTTTCCATTCAGAGCGTTGTGGGGCATTCAGGGCGCGCTCCCGCCGACGGGGTACCTTGCTCCGCGAATGTCCTCCGGCCTTCGGCCTCCCCCTTGATTTCGCTGCGCAAGGCACCCCATCGACGGGAGCGTTGGACAGAGCGGTCGTTGATCGGCGATGCACCAGCGGCGTGCCCAGGTGCACAGAGCATCGGGTGCTCCCCGCAGCGAAATCAAGGAGGAGGCCGCAGGCCGGGGGACATTCGCGGAGGGGAGTACCCGGTGATCTGTGCACACGCCCTGAACAACAGCGCCCCGAATAACAGCGCCAAGAACAAAAGAACGCCCGAACAACACAAGCACTCCGCAACATGAGCACCGACACGCCCCCCACCTCCCGCGCACTGCGCGTGAACGAAAAGGCCGCCAACCTCGAAGCGCTGCAGCTCCAAGCCGCTCCGCAGCCCGAACCCACCGCGCCCCCCGGCCACGCCGTGGTGCAAGTCGCCGCTGCCGCGGTCAACCCGAGCGACGTCAAGGCCACGCTGGGCCTCATGCCGCAGGCCGTGTGGCCGCGCACGCCGGGCCGCGACTTCGCGGGCACCGTGGTGAGTGGTCCCAGCGAATGGATCGGCCGCGAAGTCTATGGCTCGGGCGGCGACATCGGCATCACGCGCGACGGCTCGCATGCGCGCTATCTCGTGCTGCCCGAGGCCGCGCTGCGCGCCAAGCCCCAAGGCATCTCGATGGACGAAGCCGGTGCCGTGGGCGTGCCCTTCGTCACCGCGTACGAAGGCTTCAGGCGCAGCGGCATGCCGCAGGCCGGGCAGACCGTGCTGGTGCTCGGCGCCAACGGCAAGGTCGGCCAGGCGGCGGTGCAGCTGGCCTCGCAGGCTGGTGCGCGCGTGATCGCGGTGCAACGCCGCGCCGGTCCGTTCGAGGGCTTCGCGTGCGGGCCGGTCGACGTGATCGATGCGCGCCACCATGCCGACGTGGGCGCGCAGGTGCGCGAGCTCACCGGCGGGCGCGGCGCGAACATCGTCTACAACACCGTGGGCAGCGCCTACTTCGAGGCCGCCAACAAGGCCATGGCCAAGGGCGCGACGCAGATCTTCATCGCCACGCACGAACGCGCCGTGCCCTTCGACATCTTCGCGTTCTACCGCGGCATGCACACCTTCGTGGGCATCGACTCGCTCGCGATGGACTGCGTGGCCTCCACCGCCCAGCTCGACGCGATGCGCGAAGGCTTCGAGCGCGGCACGCTCAAGCCCTTTCCCGTGGCGCGGCACTTCGCGCTCGACGAAGCCATGGACGCCTACCGCCTCGTGCTCTCGGGCAGCACCGACCGCGTCGTGCTGCGCCCCTGAATCGAACAACCCAAGGAACACCGCCATGCACGTGACCCGTTTCAGCGAGGCGCCGCACTACGAGGCGCCCAACCATTTCGACATGCGCTGCCTGCGCCTGCAGGGCAAGGAGGCCGGGCCTTCGACGCAGATGTGGATGGGCATGAGCCAGATCCTGCCCGGCGGCCGCACCGGGCTCGACGGCTCGCCGATGGAGAAGCTCTACCTCGTGCTCGAAGGCCAGCTCCATGTGGTCGGCGAGCTCGACGGCGCGCACCAGGAAGAAGTGCTCGGCCCCTACGACAGCTGCCGCTTCGCACCCGGCGAAAAGCGCCAGCTCGAAAACCGCAGCAACCGGCCGGTGCTGGTGGCGCTGGTGATGCCGAACAGCGCGCCGCCGGCCGCATAGGCCCTGCCCTGGTCTTTCATCGCTCACCCAATTAAATCAACGGAGACAAGACGCATGAAGAAGACATTCGACACCTGGAGCCGCCGGCAGGCGCTCGCGCTGGCCGCGGCGCTCGCGGCCATCAGCACGCTCGGCGCCGCGCACGCGCAGAACCCGTGGCCCGGCACGCAGCCGATCAAGCTCGTGGTGCCCTTCACCGCGGGCAGCGGCACCGACATCGTCGCGCGGCTCGTGGCCGAGAAGCTCGGGCCCGCGCTCGGCACCAGCGTGGTGGTGGACAACAAGCCCGGCGCCGGCGGCACGCTGGGCGCAGCCATCACGGCCAAGGCGCCGGCCGACGGCTACACGCTGCTGGTGCATTCGGCCGGGCACCTGGTGAATCCATGGATCTACAAGGGCCTGTCGTACGACACGATCAAGGACTTCACCGGCATCACGCCGATGGCGAGCCTGCCCAACGTGCTGGTGACCGGGCCTTCGCACTTCGCGAACGTGCGGGACCTGGTCGCAAAAGCCAAGGCCAATCCGGGCGGACTCAACTACGGCTCCGCGGGCAATGGCTCGGCCACGCACATGAATGCCGAGGTGTTCCGCCTCGCGGCCGGGCTCGATGCGCAGCACGTGCCCTTCCGCGGCACGCCCGAGGCCATGACCGAGGTGATGGCCGGACGCGTCGACTGGTTCTTCGCGCCGATGGTCTCGGCCCTGCCGCTCATCAAGAGCGGCAAGCTGCAGGCGCTGGCCGTGGGCACCGCGAAGCGCTCGCCCGCGCTGCCCGAGGCGCCCACCACGGTGGAAGCCGGCGTGCCGGGTTCCGAGTACCTGTTCTGGGTCGGGCTCTTCGCACCCGCGAAGACGCCGCAGCCGGTGGTGGACCGGCTGCAGGCCGAGGTCGCGAAGATCATGGCCTCGCCCGAACTCAAGGAACGCCTCGACAAGCTCGGCGCCGAGCCCTTCACGATGCCGTCGGCGCAGTTCAACAAGTTCATTGCCGATGAAACCACCAAGGCGCAGCAGGTGGTCAAGGCCGCGAGCATCAAGGTCGACTGACCATGCTGCGCACACTGCTCACGGCGGCCGGGGCGGCTGCACTGCTGCTGCTGCCGCCTGCCACGCAGGCCCAGCCGGCCGACCTGATCGTCACCAACGCGAAGATCGCCACGCTCGACGCGGCCGCCACCACCGCGCAGGCGCTGGCCGTGCGCGACGGCCGCATCGTGGCGGTCGGCAATGCCGCGCAGGTGCGCGCGCTCTCGGGCCCGATCACGCGCACGGTGGATGCGGGCGGCCGCACCGTGATCCCCGGCCTCATCGACTCGCACATGCATGCGGTGCGCGCGGCGCTGAGCTATTCGACCGAGGTCAACTGGATCGGCGCCGGCAGCATCGGCGAAGCCATGGACCGCATCCGCGCCGCGGCCGCGCGTGCGCGACCCGGCGGCTGGCTGATCGTGGCCGGCGGCTGGACCGAGCAGCAGTTCGCCGAGCGCCGCCGCCCCACCGCGGCCGAGCTGCAGGAGGCGGCGCCCAACCATCCGGTGTACGTGCAGCTGTTCTACGAAGCGGTGGTGATGACGCCCAAGGCGCTCGAAGCGCTGGGCGTTCCGGCGGGCACGCTGCCGGCCGGCATGAAGCCCGCGGCGGACGGCTCGCCGGGCTGGATGACGGGCGACATCGTCGGCATCTCGGCCCTGTTCGACAAGCTTCCCAAGCCGACCTACGACGACAACCTGGCCGGCACGCGCGCCTTCTTCCGCGAGCTGAACCGCCTGGGCGTCACCGGCCTCGTGGACCCGGGCGGCTTCAGCATTGCGCCGTCACAGTACGCGGCGCTGTTCGAACTGTGGCGCGAGAAGGCGCTGACGCTGCGCGTGGCCTACAGCGTGTTCGCGCAGAAGCCGGGCGCCGAGCTGCAGGAGTTCCGCGAGCTCACGCAGATGCTGCCGATGGGCTTTGGCGACGACATGCTCAAGTTCAACGGCCTCGGCGAGCGCGTGACGCTCGCGATGTACAACAACAATTTTCCCGACGCGGCCGCGAAGGAGAAGTTCTACGAGCTCGTCAAATGGGCGGCGATGCGCAGGCTCGCGGTCACCATCCACTGGCAGGAGAACGGCTCGGTCGACCACCTGCTCGGGCTCTACGAGAAGCTCAACGCCGAAGTGCCGATCAAGGAGCTGCGCTGGTCGATCGCGCACCTGGACGACGCCTCGCCCGAGACGCTCTCGCGCATGAAGGCGCTGGGCATCGGCTGGACCATGCAGGACGCGATGTACTTCCAGGGCGACCGCGCGCTCGCCACGCGCGGCGACGCGGCGCGCCGCATGCCGCCCATCGGCAGCGCACTGCGCACCGGCGTGAACGTAGGCGCCGGCACCGATGCGCACCGCGTGGCTTCGTACAACCCTTTTGTCGCGCTGCAATGGATGCTCGACGGCAGGACCGTGAGCGGCAAGGCGATGCGCGGTGCCGACGAGACGCCCACGCGCGAACAGGCGCTGCGGCTCTACACGGTGGGCAGCGCGTGGTTAAGCTTCGACGAGGCAAGGCGCGGCACGCTCGAAGTGGGCAAGCTCGCGGACTTCGCGATCCTCGACCAGGACTTCTTCTCGGTGCCGCTGGAGCGCATCGGCAAGACGGTGTCGCTGATGACGGTGGTGGGCGGGCGCGTGGTGCATGCCGCGCGGCCCTTCGATGCCGCAGGCACCTCGGTCGCCGCGGCGCCCTAGGGCTGCGCGAGCGCCTGCCGCACGCGTTCGCGCAGCACCGGCAGCACCTCGCTCTCGAACCACGGGTGGTGCTTGAACCAGCCGGTGTTGCGCGGCGACGGATGCGGCAGCGGAATGAAGCGCGGTGCGTAGTCCGCAAAGGCCGCGACGGTTTCGGTGACGCCGGCCTTGCGCGCCGCGCCCAGGAAGTGGCGTTGCGCGTACTGGCCGATCAGTAGCGTGAGCTCGACCCGGCCCATCTGCGCGAGCAGGCGCGCATGCCAGAGCTCGGCGCACTCGCGGCGCGGCGGCAGGTCGCCGCTGCTGCCGCGGCCAGGGTAGCAGTAGCCCATCGGCATGATCGCGATGCGCGCGGCGTCGTAGAAAACCTCGCGCTCGATGCCGAGCCAGCGGCGCAGTTGCTCGCCGCTCTTGTCGTCCCATGGCAGGCCGGTGGCATGCACTGTCAGGCTCGGCGCCTGGCCGACGATCAAGAGGCGCGCGCTGGCGCTGGCCTGCACCACGGGCCGCGGGCCCAGCGGCAGCTGCGCGGCGCAGGCGGTGCAGCCGCGGATTTCCGCGAGCAGCGCATCCATGGCGCCGGCCCGCGCGCTATTCGGAGAACCGGCCGAAGAAGCCATCGAGATCGGCCCCGGAGGCCGCGCCTTCGAAGCCACCGAAACGCCCTTGCTCGGCCAGCGCCCGCGCGGCGCGGTCGAAGCCGCCCCAGGCCGCGCGCGCGAGCGCACCGCCCACGCTGACGCGCCGCACGCCGAGCGCGGCAATGTCCTGCATGCTGAGCTCGCTGGCCCAGCCGATCAGCAGGTTGACCGGCTTGGGCGCGACCGCGGCCACCACCGCCGCGATCTGCTCGCGCGTGCGGATGCCCGGCGCGTAGAGGCAGTCGGCACCGGCCTCGGCGTAGGCCTTGAGGCGGGCGATGGCGTCGTCCAGGTCGGGGCGGCCGACGAAGAAGTTCTCGGCGCGGCCCACCAGCAGCGTGTCGCCGCCGGCCGCGTCGATGGCGCGGCGCGCCGCGCGCAGCCGTTCGACCGCAACGCCGATCTCGAACAGCGGATTCGCCGCATCGCCGGTCGAGTCCTCGATCGACAGGCCCGCCACGCCGGTCTCGATGGCCAGGCGCACGCTTTCGGCCACGCCCTCTACATCGGCCGCGAAGCCGTTCTCGAAGTCCGCATTCACGGGCAGGTCGGTGGCACCGACGATGTCGCGCAGGTGGGCCAGCATGGTGTCGCGCGATTGCCCTCCGTCGGCCAGGCCCAGCGACCAGGCATGGCCCGAGCTCGTGGTGGCCAGCGCCTTGAAACCCAGGCCCTGCAGGTAGCGCGCGCTGCCCTTGTCCCAGGGGTTCGGAATGGCGAAGCAGCCCTGCTCGTGCAGCGCGCGGAACTCGGCGCGTTTCTGGGCGACGGTGCGGGTCATGGAAGCCTCATCTTTCTTTGTTGCGTGCGAAGGATGGGGTTTTAACGCAACGGCTCGGACATTGCGCGGGCACAGCTTTCGGTGTTCTGATCGGGCCCCATGTCCTACGCCTTCCTGCTCTTCATCCATCTTCTCGCCGCCGCCTTCTGGGTCGGCGGCATGGCCACCCTGCACTTCGCGGTGCGCCCCGCCGCGGTCGCCACGCTGGAGCCGCCGCTGCGGCTGCGCACCATGGCGGCGGTGCTGCGGCGCTTCTTC
Source organism: Variovorax sp. V116 (assembly GCF_041154435.1). Lineage (NCBI taxonomy): Bacteria > Pseudomonadati > Pseudomonadota > Betaproteobacteria > Burkholderiales > Comamonadaceae > Variovorax > Variovorax sp. V116. The sequence goes on along the minus strand of NZ_AP028661.1, from coordinate 250,513 downwards.
GTGGGCGTGGACGCGGCCGTCACGCTGCTGTTCGTGACCGGCGTGGCGATGATCCTGCTCGCGGGCGGCTTCCGCGCGGTGCACTGGCGCATCGAGGCGATGATGGGCATCGCGATCGTGATGGCCGGCATCTACGTGTACATCCGCGCCTCGGTGTTCAGGGTGATGCGGCGCGCGGTGGAGGAAAGCGCGTGGCCGGTGGCGGCCGGGCGGCTCGACATGGTCCGCAAGCTGGTGAGCCTGAACCTCGCGCTCGGCGTGGCGGTGTTCGGCGTGGCGATCATCGGGCGCGCCAGCTAGTTGCTGCCGGCCGGCCCTTTCAGCTCGACACTGTTGCCGTCGGGGTCGGTGATGTAGATCGACGGGCCGTTGCCCTCGGCGCCGAAGTTGTTCTGCACCTCGCCGTGCACCGGCACGCCGTGCCGCGCCATCAATGCGCGGATCGCCGCTTCGTCGAAGGGCTCGATGCGCAGGCAGAGGTGGTCGACGTTGCGGCCTTCCTTGCCGGCCAACGCGCCGCCCTGCTTGCCGAGCGGGCCATCGGGCGTGACGAGGTCGATGAGGTTGGTGCCGGCGCGCAGATGCACGAGCCCCAGGTTCTCGCGGCGCCTCTCGACCGCGCAGCCGAGCACGTCGCGGTAAAAGGCAATGGCGCGCTCCGCGTCCTTCACGCGCAGCACAACATGATCGATGCGCAGCACCGAGAACGGTGGGCTGTGTATCGGGTCCGTCATGGTTTGCTCTCCTTGCTCTACACCACGCCTGCCGCGCGCAGCGCGTCGAAGCGCGCGCCATCGATGCCGAACTCGGCCAGCACCTCGCGCGTGTGCTGCCCGAGCGCCGGCGGCGCATGGCGCAGCACGGGCGGCGTGGCCGTGAGGCGCAGCGGGCTCGCCACGCCGGTGATGCTGGCGATGCCGTCGTCCGCATCGCGCGGCAGCGTGACGGCCAGGCCGCGCGACTTGACCTGCGCGTCGTCGAAGGCCTGCGCGATGTCGTTGATCGGGCCGCAGGGCACGGCCTTGTCTTCGAGCAGCGCGACCCAGTCGGTGGTGCTGCGGGTGCGCGTGAGCTCTTCCATCATCGGAATGAGCACGCCGCGGTGCTTCACGCGCAGCGTGTTGCTCGCAAAGCGCGCATCGACGGCCCACTCGGCATGGCCGGCCGCTTCGCAGAAGCGCGCGAACTGGCCGTTGTTGCCGATGGCCAAGAGCATCGAGCCGTCCAGCGTCGGAAAGTCCTGGTACGGCGCCAGGCTCGGGTGCGTGTTGCCCTGGCGCTGCGGCGCCTTGCCGGTGTTGAGGAAGGCGCTCGCCTGGTTGGCGAGGATGGCCATGCCCACGTCGAGCAGCGCCATGTCGATGTGCTGGCCTTCGCCCGTGCGGCCGCGCACCTGCAGCGCCGCGAGGATGGCGGTGCTTGCATAGACGCCGGTGAACAGGTCGGTGAGCGCCACGCCCACGCGCAGCGGGCCGCCGCCGGGCTCGCCGTCGGGACGGCCGGTGATGCTCATCATGCCGGTCATGGCCTGGATCATCAGGTCGTAGCCCGCGCGCTCGGCGTAGGGGCCGTCGTGGCCGAAGCCGGTCACGCTGCAGTAGATGAGGCGCGGGTTGGCCGCGCGCAGGCTCTCGTGGTCGAGGCCGTACTGCCTGAGGCCGCCGGTCTTGAAGTTCTCCACCACGATGTCGGCCTGCGCCGCCATCTGCTTCAGGAGCGCCTGGCCGTCGGGCGTGGCCATGTCGACCGTGACCGAGCGCTTGTTGCGGTTGCAGGCCGTGAAGTAACTGGCCTGGTCGGTGTCGTTGCCGTCCGCGTCCTTGATGAACGGAGGGCCCCAGGTGCGCGTGTCGTCGCCGACGCCGGGGCGTTCGATCTTGACGACATCGGCGCCCAGGTCCGCGAGGATCTGCGTGCACCAGGGGCCCGCGAGCACGCGGGACAGATCGAGGACCTTGATGCCGTCCAGGGCTGCGGGCTTGGTGGCCGTCATGCGCTCTTCGTTCAGTTGGCGAAGGCGGCGATGCCGGTGATGGCACGGCCGAGGATGAGCGCGTGGATGTCGTGCGTGCCTTCGTAGGTGTTGACCACTTCCAGGTTCACCAGGTGGCGCGCCACGCCGAACTCGTCGCTGATGCCGTTGCCGCCCATCATGTCGCGCGCCAGGCGGGCGATGTCCAGGGCCTTGCCGCAGTTGTTGCGCTTCATGATCGAGGTGATCTCGACCGAGGCCGTGCCCTCGTCCTTCATGCGGCCCAGGCGCAGGCTGCCCTGCAGGCCCAGCGTGATCTCGGTCTGCATGTCGGCCAGCTTCTTTTGAATGAGCTGGTTGGCGGCGAGCGGGCGGCCGAACTGCTTGCGGTCCAGCGTGTACTGGCGGGCGCGGTGCCAGCAGTCTTCGGCGGCGCCGAGCGCGCCCCACGAGATGCCGTAGCGTGCGCTGTTGAGGCAGGTGAAGGGGCCCTTCAGGCCCTGCACTTCTGGGAAGGCGTTTTCCTCGGGGCAGAACACGCCGTCCATGACGATCTCGCCGGTGATGCTGGCGCGCAGGCCGACCTTGCCGTGGATGGCGGGGGCGCTCAGGCCCTTCATGCCCTTCTCGAGCACGAAGCCGCGGATCGGGCCCACGGTGCCGCTTTCGCTGACTTCCTTGGCCCAGACCACGAACACGTCGGCGATCGGCGAGTTGCTGATCCACATCTTGGCGCCGGAAAGCGAGTAGCCGCCCGGCACCTTCTTGGCGCGCGTGACCATGCTGCCGGGGTCGGAGCCGTGGTCGGGTTCGGTCAGGCCGAAGCAGCCGATCCATTCGCCGGTGGCGAGCTTGGGCAGGAATTTCTGCTTCTGCGCCTCGGTGCCGAATTCGAAGATGGGCACCATCACGAGCGAGCTCTGCACGCTGGCCATCGAGCGGTAGCCCGAGTCGACGCGCTCGACTTCGCGCGCGATCAGGCCGTAGGCCACGTAGTTGAGGCCGGGGCCGCCGTACTGCTCGGGGATCGTCGGGCCGAGCAGGCCGAGCGCGCCCATTTCGCGGAAGATGGCGGGGTCGGTCTCGCCGCTGCGAAAGCCCTCGATGACGCGGGGCGCGAGGCGCTCCTGGCAGTAGGCATTGGCCGCGTCGCGGATCATGCGTTCTTCGTCGGTCAGCTGCTGGTCGAGAAGAAGGGGGTCGTCCCAGTGGAATTGCGCTTTGGCGGCCATGTACTTGTCTCCGGAAGAAGGGAAAAGAGGGGAATGGGTCGATCCTAGCCATGCAGGGGGTTGGGCGCAAACGATGAATCCTCACCCAGATATGCGCCTTGCGCACATCTGGCACCCGCCTGGCGAGACGTTTCTATTGGTGACGGCGTCCACCCAGTCATACACTTGCGGCATACATGCGCCGCAAGATCCCGCCCCTGCAGACCCTCGTGTGCTTCGATGCCGCCGCGCGCCACGAGAGCTACACCCGCGCCGCACAGGAACTCGCGCTCACGCAGAGCGCGGTGTCGCGCCAGATCGGCACGCTCGAAGCCTTCCTGGGCGTGGCGCTGTTCCGCCGCACGCGCCACGGCGTGGCGCTCACCGCGAGCGGCGCGGCCTATGCGCGGCAGATCACCAAGCGGCTCGAGGCGATGGAGCGCGACACGCTCGACGCCATGGCGCACCAGGGCGAAGGCGGCTCGCTCTCATTGGCGGCGGTGCCCACCTTTGCCACGCGCTGGCTGATGCCGCGGCTCAAGGGCTTCGCGGCGCTGCAGCCCGACGTGGTGGTGCACATCGAGACGCGCACCCGGCCTTTCCTGTTTGCCGACGCGGAGTTCGACGCCGCGCTGTATGCCGGCACGCCCGCGCAGGTCGAGAACTGGGCCGGCACGCGCGCGCTCATGCTGATGCGCGAGGACGTGGTGCCGGTGTGCAGCCCCTCGCTGTTGCTGCGCGGCAAGGCGGTCGCGCCCGCGGCCATCGCGCAGATGCCGCTCCTGCAGCAGAGCACGCGGCCCGACGGCTGGCGCCAGTGGTTCGACGCGCAGCAGGTCGATGCACCCAATGCACGCGGCGGGCCGCGCTACGAGCTCTTTTCCATCTTGGCCGCGGCCGCCTCGCACGGCCTGGGCGTGGCGCTGATGCCCACCATGCTGGTGGCCGACGAACTCGCGCGCGGCGAACTGGTGGTGGCCTGCGCGCGGCCGCTGTCGGGCGAGCGCAACTACTACCTCGTGACGCCCGAGCGCGCCGACCAGCGGCCGCTGCTGAAGTTCTTCAGCGATTGGCTGCTGGCCGAGGCGCAGCGCAGCGCCGTCTAACCAAGGCAGTGCCGATATGATGGTCCGCACCATCGCGCGCACCGCCTTGCGCCCCTCACACCATGCTGAACAACCTCGCTCCCTTTCTCGTGCACTGGGCCATCACCGCGCTGTCGCTGTGGGTGGCCAGCCTGATCTTTCGCGGCATCAAGTTCGAGAGCACTTCGGCGCTCGTGATCTCGGCCCTGCTGCTGGGCCTGGCCAATGCCGTCGTCAAGCCGCTCCTGATCGTGCTCACGCTGCCGCTGACGCTGTTGACGCTCGGCCTGTTCCTGCTGGTGATCAACGCGCTGATGATCATGCTGGTGGCCGCGCTGGTGCGCGGGTTCAAGCTCTCGGGCTTCTGGACCGCGTTCTTCGCGAGCATCTTCATCTCGCTGCTGAGCATTGCGATCGATTCGCTGGTGAGCAGCGGCGACCCCGCCACCACCATCCAGATGCCGACGGGCAGCGGCAAGTGGCTGTAGCCGCGGCGGGATGCCGCCGATGGCCGGCATCCGCGTAATCACTGCCCCCGGGGCACTCGATTGGCGAGGATGATGTCGACAATATTCAATACTTTTGTCGACAAAAATAGCCGGACGCACCGGCGCTGAGCGGCTGAGGCCGTGCCGGCGGCGGGGGTGGCGTGCAACTTGCAAGGATCTGGACATGACGGACAGCAGCTCCCCCCGCTCCTCCTCCTCTTCCAAGGCCGCCGGCAAGGTCATGCGCATCGACCGCGACGGCGACGGCACCGTGCAATCGCTCACGCGCGCCATGCAGCTGCTCGAACTGCTGGCCGACGACGACGAGGGCTACCGCCTGGTCGACATCGCGGCGCGCAGCGGCCTCTCATCGTCCACCGCGCACCGCCTGCTCACCACGCTGGAGCAGCGCCAGTTCGTCCAGTTCGACCGCGAAACCAGCCTCTGGTATGTGGGCGTGCGCTGCTTCTCGGTGGGCGCGGCCTTCGGGCGCCGGCGCCGCATTGCGCACCTGGCGCTGCCGGTGATGCGGCGGCTGCGCGACAGCTCGGGCGAAAGCATCAACCTGGGCATTGCCGACCTGGGCGACATCGTGTTCGTCACGCAGGTGGAAAGCCGCGAGCTGATGCGCGCCATCGGCAAGCCGGGTTTCCGCGCACCGCTGCACGGCACCGCCATGGGGCAGGCGATCCTGGCCGCCATGGCCGAGGACGACGTGCTGCAGTACCTGCGCACCTACGGCCTGCCCAAGCTCACGCCCAACACCATCGCACGCGCATCGCGGCTGCACGAAACGCTGGGCGAGGTGCGCCGCGCGGGCTATGCGGTGGACGACGAGCAGAACGCCGTGGGCCTGCGCTGCATTGCCGCCGCCATCCGCGACGAGCACGGCCAGCCCTTCGGCGCGATCTCGCTGGTGGGGCCGACGCAGCGCATCAAGGCGGCCGACTTCGCGCAGCTGGGCGCCACGGTGCGCGGCGCCGCCGACGAGATCACCGCGGCCTACGGCGGGCGCCTGAAGTAGCCGCCGGCCGCGCGTCTTCCACCGGCGCGCAGCGCCAAGTGCTTGATCCGCAAAGATTTTTTCTGCCGTTCCCGGTGCGCGGAAAACTCTGCGCGGGCGCCATGCGGCGCGCTTCAATGGCCTCCTGCATTGCCGCCTTGCCGATCCGCCCACCTTTGCCCTTCCAGGAGAAATCATGCCGCTGCGCCCTCTTGCCAAGCCCTCTTTTCCAAGGCCGTTCGCCGCGGCCTGCCTGCTCGCGCTGGCCACCGTGCTCGCCCTTCCCGCCGCCCAGGCGCAGGACCGGATCAAGCTCAAGGCCATCGGCCAGCCGCTGGCCACCGGGCTGATCCAGAAGAACAAGGAACAGCCCTTCTTCGAGAACTTCGCGGCCCGCACCGGCCTGCCGATCGACGTCGACTACAAGCCCATCGACACGCTCGGCATCAAGGACACCGAGCAGCTGCGCGTGATGAAGGCGGGCCTGTTCGACATCGTCTCGCTGCGCGTGTCGCAGAACTCGCGCGACGAGCCGACGATCCTGGGCCTCGACCTGGTCGGCGCCGCGCCCGACTTTGCCACCGGCCGCAAGGTGGCCAAGGCCTACTTCGACACGGTCGACGCGCGGCTGCAGCAGCAGTTCAACGTGAAGCTGCTCGGCGTGTGGCCCTTCGGCCCGCAGATCTTGTTCTGCAAGAAGCCGATTGCCTCGCTGGCCGACATCAAGGGCATGAAGGTGCGCGTGTACGACCAGAACCTGGCCAAGTTCATCGAGCTGGTGGGCGCGACGCCGGTGCCGGTGTCGTTCGCCGACACGCACCAGTCGCTGTCGCTCGGCGTGGTCGACTGCGCCATCACCGGGCCGAGCTCGGCCAACTCGGCCGGCTGGCCCGAGGTCACGACCCACCAGCTGGCCATCGGCTTCCAGATGGCGCTCAACGGCTACGGCATGACGATGAAGTCATGGAACGCGCTCAAGCCCGACCAGCAGGCCAAGCTCAAGGCCGCCTTCGACGGCCTGACCGACGAGGTGTGGAAGTACTCCGAGGAGCTGTTCCGCGATGCGCTCAACTGCAACGCCGGCAGGGACCCGTGCACCACCGGCAAGAAGTTCAAGCTGGTCGACGTGCCGGTCACGCCGGCCGACCTCGAGCTGGTGCGCGGCGCGGTCGGCAAGGTGTCGCTGCCGGTGTGGGCCGAGGTCTGCGACAAGTCGAACCCGGGCTGCTCCAAGGGCTGGCAGGCCACGGTGGCGCCGGTGCTGGGGCTCAACAAGTGAGCAGCGCGGCCATGAGCGAGCGGCCGCAGCAGCCTGGCGCCGCGTCGCCTGAAGAAGCGCAGCGTGCGCCGGGGCACGCCAGCTTCAAGACGCGCGTGGAGACGGTGCTGGCCACCGTCTTCGGCGCGATCTTCCTCGGCCTGTCGGTCATCGTGACTATCGAGACCGCCGCGCGCAAGCTGTTCAACATCTCGCTGCAGGGCGCGGACGAGCTCGGCGGCTATGCGCTCGCGGTGGGCTCGACCATTGCCTTCAGCCTCGCGCTCATGGGCCGCAACCACATCCGCGTCGACGTGTTCCACGAGAAGTTTCCGGCCCGCGTGCAGGCGCTGCTGAACTGGATCTCGGCGGTGTCGCTGGCCGCGCTCGCGGTGTTCATCGGCTGGGTGGCGTTCAAGGTGATCGGCGACACCATGGCCTACCGCAGCACCGCGCAGACGCCGTGGGCCACGCCGCTGATCATTCCGCAGGGCGTCTGGTATGCGGGGCTCGTGGTCTTCGCGCTGGTGGCCTGCGGTCTCGCGCTGCGCGCCACCCAGCTGCTGCTGCGCGGCGACATCGCGGCGCTGAACACCGACTTCCATCCCAAGAGCGCGAAGGAAGAGCTCAAGGAAGAGCTCGACGACCTCGCGGTGCGCCAGGCCCCGCAGCCCGGCGAAGGAAACAAGCCATGAACCTCTTCGTCATAGGGCTCGCGTTCTTCGCGATGCTGGGCATGATGCTGGTTGGCATGCCGATTGCCGTCTCGATGGCGCTGGTGGGCATCGTCGGCGGCATCGCGGCCTACGGCGCGCCCTTCATGGACTCGATCGCGCCCGTGGTCTGGGGCGTGCAGAACGAGAACCTGCTGACCTCGGTGCCGCTGTTCGTGCTGCTCGGCGAACTGCTGCTGCGCTCGGGCATTGCCGACCGCATGTACATCGCGCTGTCGGCCTGGCTCGGCCGGCTGCCCGGCGGGCTGCTGCACACCAACATCGGCAGCTGCGCGCTGTTCGCGGCCACCTCGGGTTCGTCGGTGGCCACCGCCGCCACGGTGGGCACGGTGGCGCTGCCTTCGCTGCACCGGCGCGGCTATTCGATGCGCGCCTCGCTCGGCAGCCTGGCCGCGGGCGGCACGCTGGGCATCCTGATTCCGCCGAGCGTGAACATGATCGTGTATGGCTCGCTCACCAACAATTCGATCGGCAAGCTGTTCATCGCGGGCATCATCCCGGGCCTGCTGCTGACCGGCTTCTTCATGCTCTGGATCGCGGGCTCCAGCCTGGCGAGCGGCAACGCGATGCGCGAGCCCAAGGTGCCGCTGGAGGCGCGCATCCGCGCGCTGGTGCACTTGGTGCCGCCGGCGGTGGTGTTCGGCATCGTCATGGGCAGCCTCTACTTCGGCATTGCCACCGCGGCCGAGAGCGCCGCGCTGGGCGTGATTGCGGCGCTGGGCTTCGTGCTGCATTCGGGCAAGCTGAGCTGGGAGCTGATGCGCAACTGCTTCGTCTCGACCGCGCGCGTGAGCGGCATGATCCTCTTGATCGTGGTGGCGGCCTTCGTGCTGAACCTCACGGTGAGCCTCACCGGCGTGGCCGAGGCCATGACCAAATGGGTCTCGGGCCTGGGCCTGTCGGCCACGGGGCTGATCCTCGCGCTGATGGTGTTCTACCTGGTGCTGGGCATGTTCATGGACGTGCTGTCGATGCAGGTGGCGACCATTCCCATCACCTATCCGATCGCCACCGCGCTGGGCGTCGATCCGATCTGGTTCGGCATCTTCATCGTGCTGATGTGCGAGCTCGGGCTCATCACGCCGCCGGTGGGCATGAACCTGTTCGTGGTGCACGGCATCCGGCCCGACAAGGGCGGCATCGAGGACGCGATCTGGGGCGCGCTGCCCTATGCGTTGATCATGATCCTGTTCACCCTGCTGCTGCTGGCCGTGCCGCAGCTGGTGACCTGGCTGCCGGGCCACATGTGAGCCGGGCCACTGCGGCAAGCGCACGATGAAAGCACTCTGGCAACTCACGGCGGCCCAGCTCGCCGAAGGCTTTGGCGCCGGCGCCTTCACGCCGGAGCAGGCGCTCGCGGCCTGCCTGGCGCGCACGGCCGAGGTGAACCCGCGGCTCAATGCGCTGGTGGTGCTCGATGCCGAGGGCGCGACCGAGGCCGCGGCGCAAAGCACCGCGCGCTGGCGCTCGGGCCGGGCGCTCGGCGCGCTCGACGGCGTGCCCGCCACCATCAAGGACAACCTGCAGGTGCGCGGCCTGCTCACGCACTGGGGCAGCCGCGCGCTGGCCGGCTTTGTCGCCGAGCGCGACGAGCTGCCGGTGGCGCGGCTGCGCGAAGCCGGCGCGGTGATCTTCGGCAAGACCAACGTGCCCGAGTTCACGATGCAGGGCTACACCGCCAACCCGGTCTTCGGGCCCACCGGCAATCCGTGGAACCCGGCGCTCACGCCCGGCGGCTCCTCGGGCGGCGCGGTGGCGCTGGTGGCCGCGGGCGGCTGCCCGATCGCACTGGGCACCGATGGCGGCGGCTCCATCCGCCGGCCGGCCTCGCACACCAACCTCGTCGGGCTCAAGCCCTCGCGCGGCCGCGTGCGGCGCGGCAATGGCCTGCCGCCGATCTTCCTGGACTTCGAGGTGGTGGGGCCGATGGCGCGCTGCGTGGACGACGTGGCCGCGGTCATGCGGGCGATCGCGCCGCGCACGGCGGCCGATGCGCCGCCTGGAGCCAAGGCCGCGCGCATCCTCTACCTGCCGCGCTTCGCGGACCACCCGGTGGACCCGCGCATCGCGCGGCTGGTGGATGCCGCCGCCGGGAACCTGGCCGCGCTCGGGCATGAGGTCACGACGCTGCCGCGCTTCGAGCTGGCCGAGGCGGTGAACCAGCGCTGGCCGCTGCTCGCGCAGGTGGGCCTGGCCTGGCTGGTGGACCATCCGCAAGAGCTCTCGCCGCGGCCCTTCGATCCCGCGCTGTTCGGCCCCGCGATGCAGGCCAACACCGGGACCGGCCGCGCCGCTTCGGCGCGCGAGCTGTTCGAGCTGCTGTTCGAGGCCGAGCGCCTGCGCAGCGAACTCGCGGGCCTGTTCGAGCAGCACGACTTTTTGCTGACTCCCGCGACCGCGGCGCTGCCCTGGCCCGCGGCCGACACGCATCCGCCGCGCATCGACGGCCGCGAGGTCGGCCCGCGCGGCCATGCGGTGTTCGCGGGCTTCGTCAACGCCGTGGGCCTGCCCGCGATCGCGCTGCCCTGCGGCTTTGCCGAAGGCCTGCCGGTGGGGCTGCAGCTGGTCGCGCGCGAAGGCGGCGACGACGCGCTGCTGGCGCTGGCCCGCGAATTCGAACGCGCCCATCCGTGGCAGCGCTTTCCCGCCCTGTGAGCGCGGCGGCCGGCGGCCTTGCGCCCGCCAGCGCCGCGCATGCGCTGCACCTCGCGCGGCGCGAGGGCCGGCGCGTGCCCTCGGCACTGCTGCAGACGGCCAGCCGCGCCGAGGCCTATGCCATCCAGGACGCCACGCTGGCGGCGATCGGCCCGGTCGGCGGCTGGAAGGTGGGCGCGCGCGCGCCCGGCCAGGAGCCCACCTGCGCGCCGCTGCCGGCCGAGGGGCTGCTGCCCGGCGGCGTGCGCCTGCAGGGTCCGGCATGGCGGCTGCGCGGCATCGAGGCCGAGGTCGGCTTCCAGCTGGGCGCCGACCTGCCGCCGCGCGCCGCACCCTACACGCTGGCCGATGTGGCCGGCGCCGTCGAATCGGTGCTGCCGGTGATCGAGGTCGTCGAGACCCGGCTGGCCGACTGGTTCGGCGCCCATGCCAACGCCCTGCTGGCCGACCTGCTGAGCCATGGCGCGCTGGTGCTGGGGCAGCGCCAGCCCTTCGCGCCGGCCTGGTTCGACCTGCAACGCGCCGAGGCCGCGCTGCACTTCGACGGGCAGACCGTCGCGCACACCGTGGGCGAGCATCCGAGCCCCGACGCGGGCGCGCTGCTGGTGTGGCTGGCCAACCATTGCGCCGCGCGCGGCGCCGGACTCAAGGCCGGGCAGATCGTCACGAGCGGTTCGTGCACCGGCATGCTGTTCGCGTCGGCGGGCACTGCCGTGCGCGTGGAGATCGGCGAGCTCGCGCCCGTGGCCCTCTCGTTCTGACGTCTTCTTGCGGCACCGCCGCGGCCGGAACCCATGTCCGGAAACAGCGAGCGCCGCGCCCGCGGCGGCCGCACACTTTCGGCATGCCGACCTCCCCTGCCCACATCGTCCGCGCCCTCGACTGGCCCCGCATCGAAACCGACCTCGCCACGCGCGGCTGCGCAACCACGGGCGTGCTGTTCAGCCCGAAGGAGTGCGCCGCGCTGGCCGCGCTGTATGACGAGCCCGGCCATTTCCGCAGCCGCGTGGTGATGCAGCGCCACGGCTTCGGCCAGGGCGAGTACCAGTACTTCGACAACCCGCTGCCCGCTTCGATCGCGGCCTGGCGCAGCGCGCTCTACGAGCGCCTCGCGCCGCTCGCGAACGCATGGGCCGCCGCGATGGGCCAGCCGGCCGACTACCCGGCGGACCACGCGGCCTACCTCGCGCGCTGCCATGCGGCGGGCCAGCTGCGGCCCACGCCGCTGCTGCTGCGCTACGTCGAAGGCGACTACAACTGCCTGCACCAGGACCTGTACGGCGACCTCCAGTTTCCGATGCAGCTCACGGTGCTGCTGAGCCGGCCGGGCGACGACTTCACGGGCGGCGAATTCGTGCTCACCGAGCAGCGCCCGCGCATGCAGTCGCGCGCCGAGGTGGTGCCGCTCGCGCAGGGCGAGGCGGTGGTCTTCGCGGTCAACCAGCGGCCCGTGGCGGGCACGCGCGGCAGCTACCGCGTCACCATGCGGCACGGCGTGAGCCGCGTGCGCGCGGGGCGGCGGCACACGCTGGGAATCATCTTCCACGACGCGCGCTAGCCAAGCCCGCGTCTTGCGCACGACCGTGCCATGACGCGCGCGGCCCGAAGTCGCGCAAAATCCGCCCTGCACCCCGGGTGCTCGCCATGATTTCCGACAACCAAACGATCGGAGCAGCGAGCGGCCGGATGCGATCCGCGGCCCGACGTGACGGCCGCGGGTGCGTTCGAGTGGTCGACAGGGAGCTGTATGAACAAGAAGAACTCATCCGGGTCTGCTGGTGGGGCGGGAAAGCCGCCTCTCGCATTCTTTGAATTTTCCGCCGCCGTGGCGCGGCTTTCGCGCCGCTTCAGGGTCGACGTGAGCACCATCGTGAGCGCGGTGGCGCTGACGCAGTCGCTGCTGCTGGCCACGCTCGGCTACTGGGGCTCGCAGCGGTTGGTGGCGAAGATCGGCGCCTCCGCGCACGCGGCCAACCACTACCGCACCGAGGACAACATGCTCGCGGTCCTCGCCAAGACCGAGTCGGCGGTCGGTGCGCTGGCCGGCGCGCCCAGCCTCGGCGCCGCGGGCGAGCATGCCCAGCGCACGGCCGAGCTTCTGTGGACCCTGCTGCAGCAGGCGCCCGAGCTCGACAGCCTCTACGTGGCCGACGACACGGGCCAGATGCTGATGGCGCTGCGCTACCCGGTGCCGGCCATCCGGCGCATCGCGCGCGGCGCGGGCACCGGCGAACTCGCCATCGAGACCTGGCAGTACAAGCTGCCGCCCGCGCCCGAGATCGACGCGCAGCAGCGCTTCGCCACGCAGCGCATCGAGTCCTTCCGCAGCAGCTACGACCCGCGGCTGCAGCGCTGGTACCAGCAGGCGCGCCAGATGCAAAGGCCCGTGTGGACCGCGCCCTACGCCTTCGCCGCGATGCAGGAGCTGGGCGTGAGCTATGCCTTGCCCAGCAAGCGCCGCGCGGCCGAAGGCGGCCCCCGGCTGCTGGTGGTGGGCGGCGATGTCTCGCTGGACCGGCTCTCGCAGTTCGTGCGGCTGTTCGCAAGCGACGGCCGCGGCGACGGCGCCCTGCTGGACGCCGGCGACCAGGTGCTCGCGCGCAGCGACCAGCCCGGCGTGCTGCGCCAGCCCGAGCCGCCCACCGGCGTGCTGGGCGCGCTGCACGCCCAGATGCTGGAGAACCGCACGCCGGACGGCGCGGGCGGCGCGGCCTTCTCGTTCGAGCACGAAGGGCGCGGCTACCTGGCCCAGGCTTCGCGCATTCCTTCGGCCGGCTGGCAGCTGGTGAGCTGGGTGCCCGAGGACTTCGTGCTCGGCGCCCTGCGGCGCGCCGTGCTGTGGTGGCTGCTGCTGGGCCTGGCGCTGCTCGCGGCCGCGCTGTTCGTGTCGCTGCAGCTGTCCAGGCTGGTCACCTCGCCGGTCGAGAAGCTCGCGCAAATCGCGCGCCGCATCGGCCTGCTGGAGCTCGACGACCTGCCGCGCGAGCCGAGCCGCGTGCTCGAGATCCAGAACCTGGACCGGGCGCTGGACGAATCGGCGCGCAGCCTCAGGGCGTTCAGCAAGTTCGTGCCGGTGGACGTGATCAGCCAGCTCGTGGCCGAGGGCCAGGCGCTGGCGCCCAGCGGCTCGCCGCGGCGCATGACCGTGATGTTCACCGACATCGAGGGCTTCACGCGGATCTCCGAATCGATGGAAGCCAATGTGCTGGTGCGCATGCTGACCGAATACTTCAACCTGGCAACGCGCGTGCTGGCGCGCTACGGCGGCGTGGTCGACAAGTTCATGGGCGACGGCATCATGGTGCTGTGGGGCGCGCCCGCCGACCTGAAGGACGCGGAGTACCGCGCCTGCCTGGCCGCGCTGCAGCTGCACATCGAGACGAGTGCGCTCAACCGCAGGTGGCGCGCCGACGGGCTGCCCGAGTTCCGCACGCGCGTGGGCATCCACACCGGCGTGGCGATCGCGGGCGTGCTGGGCTCCAACGACCGGCTGTCCTACACGGCGCTGGGCGACGTGGTCAACGTGGCGAGCCGCATCGAGGGCATCAACAAGCAGCTGGGCACGCACACGCTGATCTCGGAGGTCACCTGCGCGGGCCTGAAGGGCCGGCTGCAGACGCGCCGCATCGACGAGCGGGTGGCGCTGCGCGGCCGCCAGACGCGCATGGTGCTCTACGAACTGCTGATGCCCTGAGAGGCCGCGGCGCGCCGCGCGGCAAACTCCACATACCAGCCGAGCGAGCCGGGGTTGGCCATGGCCTCGGGGTTGACCACCTTCTGAAGCGGCTGGCCCAGCAGCAGCTTCTTGATCGGCAGCTCCTGCTTCTTGCCCGAGAGCGTGCGCGGGATCTCGGCCACCTGGAAGATGTCGTTGGGCAGGAAGCGCGGCGAGAGCGAGGTCTTGATCGCGTGGTTGATCTTGCCGCGCATCGCATCGTCGAGCGCGACGCCGGGGCGCAGCACCACGAACAGCGGCATGTAGCTTTCGCGGCCCAGGTATTCGAGGTCGACCACCATGGAGTCGAGCACCTCGGGCAGCGCCTCGACGGCGCTGTAGATCTCGCTGGTGCCCATGCGCAGGCCCTGGCGGTTGATAGTGGCGTCGCTGCGGCCGTAGATGATGCAGCCGCCGTCCTCGCCGATCCTGATCCAGTCGCCGTGGCGCCAGACGCCGGGGTAGGTGTCGAAGTAGCTCGACAGGTAGCGCGCGTTGCCTTCGTCGCCCCAGAAGTACAGCGGCATCGACGGAATGGGCCGCGTGCAGACCAGCTCGCCCACTTCGCCGATGACGGGCTTGCCGTCTTCGTTCCAGGCTTCCACCGCATGGCCGATCTGGCGGCACTGCATCTGCCCGGGCACTTCGGGCAGCTCGCGGTTGCCGCCGACGAAGGCGCCGCAAAAATCCGTGCCACCGGAAATGTTGCACCACCACACGCTGCTCGCGCCCGCAGCCATCAGCTGCGCCGTGCCCCAGCGCTGCACCTCTTCCGACAGCGGCGAGCCGGTGCTGCCGAGCGCGCGCACGCGCGACAGGTCGCCGCACTCGGCCGCGACCACGCCGGCCTTCATGCAGTTGGTGAAGTAGGCCGCGCCGGCACCGAAGAAAGTGATGCGGTGCTTCGCGACGAAGCGCCACAGCACGGCCCAGTCGGGCTTCTCCTTGCTGCCGGCCGGATGGCCGTCGTAGATGACGATGGTCGCGCCGAAGGCCAGGCCCGCGAGCTGGCAGTTCCACATGACCCAGCCGGTCGAGCTGTACCAGTGGAAGCGCTCGTCGAAGTTGTTGGCGCCGTAGCTCGCGCCGATGTCGTTGTGCAGGCCGCAGGCGTACATCGTCATGATGATGCCGCCCTGCCCGTGCACGATGGGCTTGGGCAGGCCGGTGGTGCCGCTCGAATAGACGATCCAGATCGGGTGGTCGAAGGGCAGCCATTCGGGCTCGAAGGCCGCCACCTCGGCGTCGCGGCGCGCGCTGGCGGCACGCCAGTCGGCGTCGGCGGCGAGCTGCTGCGCGGCATGGGGCGTGCGCAGCAACAGCAGCTTCTGCACGCTGGGCAGCGCATCGCGCAGCTCCTGCACCACCGCGCTGCGGTCGATGGGCTTGGCACCGTAGTGCACGCCGTCGGCGGCGATCAGCAGCTTGGGCTCGATCTGGCGGAAACGGTCGACCACGGCGGCCGTGCCCATGTCGGGCGCGCACACGCTCCACACCGCGCCGATGCTCGAACACGCGAGAAAGGCCACCATGGTCTCGGGCACATTGGGCAGGTAGGCGGCCACGCGGTCGCCGCGCTGCACACCCAGCGACTTGAGCGTGAGCGCCACCGAGGCCACCTGCCGGCGCAGCTCGGGCCACGGCATCTCGCGCACTTCGCCCAGCTCGTTGTCGCTCACGATGGCCGGCAGGCCGGCCGCATGCGCCGCATCGGCATGGCGCAGCACCTCGCGCGCGTAGTTGACCTCGGCGCCCGGAAACCACGTGGCGCCGGGCACGCGGTCGTCGGCCAGCACCGCCGTGTGCGGCGTGGGCGACACGATGCCCATGTAGTCCCAGATGCTCTGCCAGAAGGCGTCGAGATCGGTCACGGACCAGCGCCACAGCGCGTCGTAGGTGTCGAAGGACAGGCCGCGCTGCTCGCGCAGCCAGTCCTGGTAGAGGCGGATCTGGGGAATGTTGGGAGCGGGCATGCACCGAGCCTAATGCCGCATTCCGCGCCGTTCAACCGGGTTTGACCTCAGGGTTTGTACGCGTGTTCAATAGTTTTGTACAGACGTTCAATACGCCCGATGAACACCCGCACCCCGCCCGCCAGGCGAAGCGCCCACCGCGCCCCGGCCGCCGCTGCCGAAGCGGCCCGGCCCGATCGGCGCCACGCCATCCTGCTGGCGGCGGAAAAGCTTTTTGCGCAGCACGGCTACCACGCGGTCACCATCCGCCAGATCGCCGAGGAAGCGGGCGTGCCGCTGGCGCTGGTGGGCTATTACTTCGGCCCGAAGCACGAGCTCTTCCACGCGATCTTCGAGCACTGGAGCCACAGCATCGAGGAACGGCTCGCGGGCCTCAAGGCCGTGGACAACGACCCTGACGACGCACGCACGCTGCCGCGCATCATCGAGGCCTTCACCGGGCCGGTGCTGGCGCTGCGCGCGAGCGCCGAGGGCGAGTACTACGCGCTGCTGGTGGCGCGCGAGCTCTACCACGCCACCGAGGAAGCCGACCGCGTGCTGCGCGGCTACTTCGACCCGCTGGCCGAGGCCTACATCGACGCGCTGCACGTCGCGCTGCCGCATGCCACGCGCGGGCAGGCCGCCTGGGGCTACCAGTTCTCGCTCGGGGCGCTGCTGCACCACCTGAACGACAGCCGCATCGAGCGGCTCTCGCGCGGCGAGAACCGGCGCAGCGATCCGGCCGTGGCACCGATGCTGGTGAACTTCATCGTCGGCGGGCTGCGCGCCGCGCTGCCGCGACCCAAGGCCCCGCAGAAGAAAACCACCCCCAGGAGACAGAAGACATGATGAAACGACGCACCCTGCTGTCGGCGCTGGCCGCCGCCTCGGCCGCCGCGGCGCTGCCCTCGCGCGCGCAATCGAACCCGAAGATCGTGTTCGGCTACACGGCCGTGTCCGACTTCGCCTCGGTCTTCGTGGCCGCGGAAGAGGGCTACTTCAAGAAGCGCAATCTCGACGTCGAGCTCAAGTTCATTCCGCTCAACTCCACCATTCCCGCGGCGCTGCAGTCCGACTCGCTGCAGATCGGCGGGCCCACGCCCTCGGTGTTCCTGCAGGCGGTGGACGGCGGACTCGACCTGGTGCTGGTGGCCGGCGGCGGCCTCACCTCGAAGACCATCACGGGCTTCGGCCTGGTGGCGCGTGCGGGCTCGGGCATCAAAGGGCCGCAGGACTGCGTGGGCAAGAAGATCGGCGTGCCGGGGCTCGGCGCGTTCCTGCACGTGACCTTCCGTGCCTGGCTCAAGGAGAGCGGCGTGGACTACCGCAAGGTCAACTTCGTCGAGGCCTCGTTCCCGCAGCATGCCGACCTGCTGCGCGGTGGCTCGGTCGACGCGGTGGTGTCGGCCGATCCGTTCATGAGCCGCATCACCGAAAGCGGCGCGGGCTACGTGGCCTCGTACTACTCCACCTTCCTGCCCGAGAACAACCAGACCATCGTGCATGCGGCCAAGCGCGAATGGGTGGCGAAGAACCCGGGCGCCGCGCGCGCGTTCCGCGAGTCGCTGGTCGAGGCCGCGGCCTTCATGCAGCAGCCCAGGAACGACGCCAAGGTGCGCGCGGCCATCGGCAAGTACATCAAGCTGCCGCCCGAGGTGCTCGCGAAGATCCAGATCTCGCCACCCGGCGCCACGGTGAGCGAGAAGCAGCTGGGCTACTGGGTCGGCCTGATGAAGGACCAGGACATGCTCAAGACCTCCATCGACGTTGCGAAGCTGATCGCCAAGTGAGCACGGCCGCCGACTTCCTTCGCTTCGACGGCGTCGCGATCCGGCTCGGCGGACGCGAGATCCTGTCGCCCACCTCGTTCGACGTGGCGCGCGGCGAGTTCGTCTGCATCGTGGGCCCGAGCGGCTGCGGCAAGACCACGCTTCTGCGCGCGGCCAGCGGCCTGGTCGCCGCGAGCGCCGGCGAGGTGCGGCGCAAGGGCGTGAAGATGAGCGAGCCGTCGCGCGAAGTGGCCTTCGTGTTCCAGGACTACGGCCGCGCGCTGCTGCCCTGGCGCACGGTCGAAGGCAACGTGAGCCTCGCGCTCGAAGCGGCTGGCGTGCCCGCGGCCGAGCGCGCGCCGCGCATTGCCGAGGTGCTCGGCAAGGTCGGCCTCGCGAAGCATGCGCAGAAGTTTCCGGTGCAGCTTTCGGGCGGCATGCAGCAGCGCGCGCAGATTGCCCGCTGCCTCGCGCAGAAGCCCGAACTCATGATGATGGACGAGCCCTTCGGCGCGCTCGATGCGCTCACGCGCCAGAGCCTGCAGGACGAACTCGCGCGGCTGGTGCGCGACGACGGGCTCACGGTGCTGTTCGTCACGCACGATCTCGAGGAGGCCATCTACCTTGGCGACCGCGTGATCGCGCTGCAGGCCAACCCCGGGCCGGGACGGCCCAGCCTGGCGCGGATGATCGACGTGAAGATTCCACGGCCGCGCGACCAGCTCACGACCAAGGAGCATCCGGAATACCTGCATCTGCGCCGTGAACTCTTCGCCTTCATCGAGCAAAGCCATGACTGAACGCCGCCTCCTGCGCTGGCTGCGGCCCTGGGTCTTTCCGGCCCTGCTGGTCGGCGCCTTCGAGTGGTACGCGCGGCGCGCAGCCGCCTTGGGCAGCGATGCGCTCGCCCCGCCGAGCGCGGCGGCCCGGGCCTTCATGGGCGCGGCGCTCGATGGCTCGCTGTGGCAGGCGACGGGCTTCACGCTCGGCACGGCCGCGCTCGGCCTGCTGCTGGGCGCGGTGCTGGGCATTGCGCTGGGCCTGGTGCTCGGGCTCTCGCGCCGCGCGGCGCAGCTCGGCTCGCTCTCCATCGAGGTGCTGCGGCCTGTGCCCTCGGTGGCGCTGATTCCGCTCGCGATGCTGACCTTCGGTTTCGGCGTGCGCATGGAACTGGCCATCGTCGCCTTTGCCACCTTCTGGCCGCTGCTGGTGCTGGTGCAGTCGGCGGTGCAGCAGATCGAACCGCGGCTGCTCGAGGTGAGCCGCGTGCTGGGGCTCTCGGCGCGCGAGCGTGCTTTCAAGATCGTGCTGCCGGCCATCGCGGCGCGCCTGTTCGTGGCGCTGCGCCTCGGCGTGGCGGTGGCGCTGGTGGTGGCCGTCACGGTGGAGATCGCGGCCAATCCCAACGGCATGGGCTACGCGATGATGATCGCGCAGCAGAGCTTCGATCCCGCGCTGATGCTCGCGTGGCTGGGCTGGATCGGCGTGGTGGGCTTTGCGGTCAATGCGGGCATGGTGCTGCTGCAGCGCGTGGTCGCACGGCGCATGGGGGTGCTGCCATGAACGGCAACGGCCGCGTTGGCATCTTGGTGAACCGGCTCGGCTCGCTCGCCGTGCTCTTTGCATTGATTGCGCTGTGGTGGATGGCGAGCAACGCGGGCTGGGTGAGCCGCGTGTTCCTGCCGACACCGCAGGCCACCTTCGCCAGCCTGCTCGAAGGCCTCAACCTCCGCGGCCCGAACAGCAACGGCGAGCTGCTCGCCTTCACGCAGGCCACGGTCGGCCGCATGCTGCAGGGCTGGCTGCTGGCGTCGCTGTTCGGTGTGCTGCTGGGCGCGGCCATCGGCGTGTCGCCCGCGGTGCGCGCGTGGGTGCAGCCGACGCTCGAATTCATTCGCCCGCTGCCCGCCTCCGCGCTGCTGCCGCTCGCGATCTCGATCTTCGGGCTGAACCCCGGCATGGTGCTGTTCGTGGTGGCCTTCGGCGCGATGTGGCCGGTGCTGCTGGCCACGGTGCACGGCTTCGCGGCCGTGGAGCCGCGCCTCGCGGAAGTGGCGCGCTGCCTGCAGATGTCGCGCGCGGCCTTTGTCTGGAAGATGGGCCTGCCCAACGCCATGCCCGACATCCTGGCCGGCATGCGGCTTGCGCTGACCATTGCGCTGATCGTCGCGGTGGTGGGCGAAATGATCGCCTCGCAAAGCGGCCTGGGGCAGGCCATTCTGCTGGCCGCGCGCGCCTTCCGCGCGAGCGACCTGTTCGCCGGCATCGTGCTGCTCGGGCTGATCGGCTTCGCGAGCAATGCGCTGCTGGCCTTTGCAGAAAAGCGGCTGCTGCGCTGGCAGCAGCCCTGACGCCCTCCCTCACACCCCCATTCCACAAGGAGCCCCGCCATGCCACGCAAATTCGTCGACCTTTCGATCTTTCTCGAGAACGATGTGCTGTCCGATCCGCCGGCCTTCGCGCCGAAGATCCAGTACTTCACGCACGAGCAGACCTACGAGCAGATCGAGCCCTTCTTTCCAGGCCTCAAGAAAGAAGACCTGCCCGACGGCGAAGGGTGGGCCGTGGAGCTGGTGCAGCTGTCGACGCACAACGGCACGCACCTCGATGCGCCCTATCACTTCCACTCGACCATGGACAAGGCGCTGGGCGAGAAGAAGCCCGCCATCGCGATCCACGAGGTGCCGCTCGAATGGTGCTTCCAGCCCGGCGTGAAGCTCGACTTCCGTCACTTCGCCGACGGCTATGTGGTCACGGCGAATGACGTCGAGGCCGAACTGAAGCGCATCGGCCACACGCTGAGCCCGCTGGAGATCGTGGTGGTGAACACGCGCGCGGGCTCGCGCTACGGCCACAACGACTACGTCTCGGCCGGCGCCGGCATGGGCTACGAGGCCACCATGTATCTGCTGGAGCGCGGCGTGCGCCTCACGGGCACCGACGCCTGGAGCTGGGACGCGCCCTTCGTGCACACCGCCAAGAAGTACGGCGAGACGCACGACGCCTCGCTGATCTGGGAAGGCCACAAGGCCGGCCGCGACATCGGCTACTGCCACATCGAGAAGCTGCACAACCTCGAGGCGCTGCCGCCCACGGGCTTTTTCATCAGCTGCTTTCCGCACAAGATTCGCGGCGCGTCGGCCGGCTGGACGCGCGCGGTGGCGATCTTCGACGATGCGCTGATGGCGTCGGCCTGAAACGCGGGAGGCCAGGGCCATGAATGCCGCGCTCAACCACACGCACGACGCCAACGCCAGGAGCTGGGTCGCCGCTGCCAACACGGAAGGCACCGACTTTCCGATCCAGAACCTGCCCTACGCGGTGTTCCGCCGCACCGGCAGCCCGCAGCCGTTCCGCGGCGGCGTGGCCATTGGCGACCAGGTGCTCGACATGGCCGCGCTCTCCGCGCGCCAGCTGCTCGACGGACTTGCGCTCGATGCGGCCCGTGCTGCCGCGCTGCCAGCGCTCAACGATTTCTTCGCGCTCGGCGGCACCGCATGGCGTGCGCTGCGCCACGCGGTGTTCGCCTTGCTGCGCGACGATGCACCGGCCGCCACGGCCAAGCTCGTGCGCGAATGCCTGGTGCCGCAGGCCGAGGTCGAATACACCTTGCCCGCGCGCATCGGCGACTACACCGACTTCTACACCTCCATCGACCATGCGCTGAACATCAGCCGCCTGATGAACCCCGAAGGCGACGTGACGCCCAACTTCCGCTGGATTCCGACGGCCTACCACGGGCGCGTGTCGACCATCGGCATCAGCGGCCAGCGCTTTCACCGCCCGATGGGGCAGACCATGGCGCCGGGCGCCAAGGCACCCACGTTCCACGCCTGCGCGCGGCTCGACTATGAGCTCGAGCTTGGCATCTGGATCGGCGAAGGCAATGCGGCCGGCGAACCGATTCCGCTCGAACGCGCGGAAGAGCACATCTTCGGCATCTGCCTGCTCAACGACTGGTCGGCGCGCGACATCCAGTTCTGGGAGATGGCGCCACTCGGTCCCTTCCTTGCGAAGAATTTCGCGACCACCATCTCGCCGTGGATCGTGACGATGGAAGCGCTCGCGCCCTATCGCCAGGCCTGGACGCGGCCCGCTGGCGAGCCCCAGCCGCTGGCCTACCTCGAAAGCCGCGGCAACCGCGAAAGTGGCGCGATCGACATCCGGCTGGAGGTCTGGCTCGAAAGCGAGAGGGCGCGCAGCGAGGGGAGCGGGCCTTCGCGCCTGTCGCGCACCAGCTTCAGGCACCAGTACTGGAGCGTGGCGCAGATGGTGGCACACCACACGGTGGGCGGCTGCAGCCTGAACCCGGGCGACCTGTTCGGCAGCGGCACCATCTCGGGACCGGGGCCGGGCGAGGCCGGCGCGATCATCGAGCTGACGCGCGCCGCGCAGGACCCGGTCACGCTGGCCAACGGCGAGCAGCGCGGCTTCCTGGAAGACGGCGATGCAGTGCTGCTGCGCGGCTGGTGCGAGAAGCCGGGCCATGCGCGCATCGGCTTCGGCGAAAGCCGCGGGACGGTGCTGCCCGCCAAGGGCTGAAGGCATCCATCCGGCGCGCCAAAAGAAAAGGCCACCGGTGAGGTGGCCTTTTGCATGAAATGTGGAGCGGGAAAAGAGTCTCGAACTCTCGACCTCAACCTTGGCAAGGTTGCGCTCTACCAACTGAGCTATTCCCGCATTTCGAGCCGCAGATTATAGCCTGGTTTTTTCAGGCCTTCTTCGGCTCCTCGCTCAGTGGCCGAACACCGAGGCACGGTGCAGCGAAATGCCGGCCATCACGCCATCGGCCGAAGCCATCGTGGCGTTGTGGAACATCATGGCCGCATCCCCGGCCGCGAACACGCCGGGCACCGTGGTCATCTTCATTGCGTCGGTGCGGATCAGCGGGCCGAAGCCGCCCTCGTCGATCGCGCATCCGAGCTGCTCGGCAAGCGGGCTTGCGAGGCGCGTGCGCGGCACGAGGAACATCGCATCGAGCGGCACGCGCCGGCCGTCCGCGAATCGGACGCCCGAGAGCTCGGTAGGCGACGGCCCCTCGAGCGCCGCGATGCGGCCCGGCTCGATCGCCACGCCGCGCGCCTGCAGCCTGGCGCGCGTCTCCTCGTCCACCGCGTTGTTGCCGTTGAGGAACAGCGTGGCCGATCCCCATTCGGCGAACAGGATCGCATGCTCGGGCGCATGGGGCCGCTCGATCAGGATGCCCAGGCGCCGGCCGCTGACTTCATAGCCGTGGCAGTACGGGCAGTGCAGCACGCTTCGGCCCCAGCGTTCGCGCACGCCTTCGATCTGCGGAAAACCGTCCTCGACGCCGAAGGCGAG
Organism: Variovorax sp. V116; assembly: GCF_041154435.1. Taxonomy (NCBI): domain Bacteria; kingdom Pseudomonadati; phylum Pseudomonadota; class Betaproteobacteria; order Burkholderiales; family Comamonadaceae; genus Variovorax; species Variovorax sp. V116. The sequence goes on along the minus strand of NZ_AP028661.1, from coordinate 227,349 downwards.
CACGATCCGGCTGGCCGACAGCGGCGCGCCGCCGCCTTCGAGCGAAAGGGCGAACCCGCCCGCGCCGTCGGCCCGCGCCTCGGCGACCCGGCCCTCGACGAAGCTGGCATTCGGATACGCGAGCACCTTGGCGCGCGCATCGGCAATCATCTTCAAGGGCGGCGTGCCGTCCTGCCCGAAGAAGCCGTGCGAAGCGGCGGCGAAGCGGTTGCGCGGTGCGCCCGCATCGACGATGCAGACGGTTTTTCGCGCGCGCGCAAGCTGCAGGGCAGCGGAAAGGCCGGCAAAGCTGCCGCCCACGACCAGAGCGTCATAGTGCATGTTCGATGTCCTTGCGAGTGAAGCCGCCGCCCGTCATGCGGCGGTGGAAGTCCTTGGAAAGATCGGCCAGCGTGATGCTGTGGAAACGCTCGAGCAGCAGGGCCTCGGCCTCGCGGCAGGCGCCGTCGAGCGCCGCATTCACGGCCTGCTCGACGATGCAGCCTGGGCTCTCGGTGCGGTTGCCCATGGCCAGCAGCGCCGGAGACCCCACCGCCTGGTGGATGTCGCCGAGCGTCACCGCATCGAGCGGGCACGACAGCACCCAGCCGCCGCCATGGCCCTTGGCCGAACTCACGAAGCCCGCCTCGCGCAGGCCCGCCATGACCCGGCGCACCACGACGGGATTGGTCTGCATGGCCATGGCCAGCGATTCGGAGGTGACGGGCCCCTCCATCTCGGCCATGTGCAGCAGTGCGTGGAGAACACCTGAAAGCTTGCTGTCTCGTTTCATGCAACATTATGAGTTGCGTGAAATCGGAGGCACTCGAGAGGCCGCATTTGACCCTGCGGGCATTGCGGTTGCCTTCCCCCCTGGGAGGGGCGCGCCGCCTAACGCACGACCCCCCATTCCGGACGACGGAGGCGTCCCACACGCGCCGGGGGCCACCTCGCACACGGCGACATGTGCGGAGGTGGTCACGGTAGCGACCGAACTGGCCCAAAGCCGGTTCAGTGACCATTCAACGAAAGGAAAAGTCACCTATGAAGCAGCAACAACACAAATCCCTTTTCGTCGGCGCCTTGCTCGCAGGCCTTCTTGCCATGAGCGGCTTCGCACAGGCACAGAGCGTGGGCGTGGGCGTGGGCGTGAATGCCGACGTCAACACATCGGGCAGCGCGACCGCGCCCCAACGCCAAGGCGCCGCGGGCGCCGGTGCACGCACCGAGGGAAGTGCCGGCGGCAGTGCCGCCACGAATGCCGGCGTGCAACCGGTCGAAGTTCCCGGCAAGGCCGCAGGCGGGCTGGGCAACACCCTGGGCGGCGTGGTCGGCGGTGCCACCAACGCAGTCGGCGGTGCCACCAGCGCAGTCGGCGGTGCCACCAGCGCCGTGGGCGGTGCCACCAATGCCGCGACCGGCGCGGCCGGCAACGTGACCGGCGCGACCAATGTCGTCGGTGACACGGTGGGCGGCGTGACCGGCGCCGCAGGCTCGGCCGGCGGCGCGCTGAAGGCACCGGCCGTGGGCGCCAAGGCCAGCGGCAAGGCCAAGGGATCCGGCGCGGTCGACGTCAAGAAATAAGCACTTCGCTCAGGGAAAGAAGCCCGCGGTGCGCCTGCGCCGCGGGCTTTTTTTTCTTAACTCGCTTCCAGCCTGAACAGGCTCGTCACTTCCACGTCGAGCACCATCAGCTCGCGCTGGTTGAAGAGCCGCCAGCGCCAGCGCAGGATGCCGAGCGTGGGCCGCTTCTCGGAGCGCCGCGCCTCGATGACGTCGGCCACGAGCCGCAAGGCATCGCCGGGCCGCACCGGATGGGGCCAGCGCACATGCTCGAGCCCCGGAGAGGCAAAAGATTCCGAGCCCCTGAGCGCGGCATCGACCACGAGCCGCATCGCGATCGAGCAGGTGTGCCAGCCGCTCGCGATCAGCCCGCCGAAGGCGCTGTCCGCCGCGGCGACGGCGTCGGTGTGGAACCACTGCGGGTCGTAGGCCTGTGCGAAGCCGATGAGCTCCGCTTCGGACACGACATAGGGCCCGGCCTCGATGACCTGGCCGGGGTGGAAGTCGGCGAACTTCATTCGCCGCAGCTTAATAGGTTTCGAGGTGCAGCCGGCCTTCGCGCTTCAGTGCGGCGCCCACGGTGTCCCAATCGAGCCCTGCTTCCTTCGCCACGTCGCGCAAGGCAAGCACCACGCCTTCTTCCATGCTCTTGAGCCCGCACACGTAGAAGTGGCTTGCGCCGTCCTTCAGCAACGCGGCCAGGTCGGCGGCGCGTTCGCGCATCAGGTCCTGCACGTAGCGCCTGGGTTGGCCCGGCGTGCGCGAGAACGCGAGGTTGATGTCGATGAAGTCCTTGGGCAGCGACTGCAGCGGCCCGAAGTACGGCAGCTCCTGCTGCGTGCGCGCGCCGAAGAACAGCATGAGCTTGCCGCCTTCGAACTTGCCGCTCTTGCGCAGGCGCCGGCGCCATTCGGTCATGGCGCGCATCGGCGCGCTGCCGGTGCCGGTGCAGATCATCACGATGTGCGACTTGGGATGGTTCGGCATCAGGAACGAGGAACCGAACGGGCCCACCACCTGCACCGTGTCGCCCACCTTCAGGTCGCAGACGTAGTTGGAGCACACGCCGCGCACCGGGTCGCCCTGGTGGTCTTCGGTCACGCGCTTCACGGTGAGCGACACGTTGTTGTAGCCGGGCCGCTCGCCGTTGCGCGGGCTGGCCACCGAGTACTGGCGCGCATGGTGGCGTTTGCCGATGGCATCGACGCCCGGCGGCACGATGCCGATCGACTGGCCTTCGAGCACCGGGAACGGCACCACGCCGAAGTCGAGCACGATGTGGTGGGTCTCGCTGTCGAAGCCCGCCTCGGTGCAGTTGAAGTTGCCCACCACGGTGGCCGTGGTCGGCGACTTCGGCGCAAAGAGGTTGGTGTAGGCGTGCGCGGCCGACCAGGGCGGCACGGTGGCGCCGTACTGGGCCGAGTTGAAGACCGGCTCGACGGCGTCGACGGCAGTCTGGCTCGATGCGGGCGCGGCAGCCGGCGCGGCTTCATCGCCGGCATCGGCGGCGGAAACGCCTGCGGCCTCGAGCTCCTCGGGCGTGAGCTCCGCGGGCAGCGATTCCCAGCTGAGCTGTTCCTCGATCGTGTAGGCGCGCACCAGCGGCATGGTGCGCCAGTTGTCGATCGAGCCCGTGGGGCACGGCGAGATGCAGGCCATGCAGCCATTGCAGACATCGGCGCGCACGACGTAGTTGTTGTCGTCGTGCGTGATCGCGTTGACGGGGCAGGTGGCCTCGCAGGTGTTGCAGCGGATGCAGATCTCGGGGTCGATCAGGTGCTGCTTGATGACCCCGGCTTCAACGGCCATGTCCATGTTGTTCTCCTAGAGCCCTCCCCTTTCGGGGGAGGGTTGGGTGGGAGCTTGCGGCGCTTGTCGTGGTCGCGCTGCTGGCCCCCATCCCAGCCTTCCCCCGGGAGGGGAAGGAGCAATACCAATACCCATCAACCGAAACGCACGTACTCGAAATCCACCGGCTGGCGGTTGATGCCCATCACCGGCGGCGAGATCCAGCCTGCGAACTTGCCCGGCTCAACCACGCGGCCCATCAACGATGCCACGAAAGCGAAGTCTTCGGCGCTCGGCAGCCATTCGTTGCGCTTGGCGGCCCATTCGACCTCGTTCACCACGCGGCCTTCGGGCGACATCTTGATGCCGGCGAGCGCGCCGATCTGGCGGTTGAAGGCCTTGTGCGGCACGGTCAGGCGGGTGGGGATGCCGGCCTTCTCGAGCACCTTGTTCCAGCGGCCGACGCCGGCCACCGAGTCCTTGATGAAGTCGTCGCGCAGCACTTCGTTGAGTGCGTTGAGCATCGGCACGTCCTTTTCGACGAGCTGGCCGTCCTTCACCTCGAGCACCTTGTAGGTCTGGCCCTTGAGCACGTGGTCGTCGCCGCGCTTGCCTTCCTCGTAGCGGCCCTTCAGGCCCGAGCTGTAGAAGATGGCAGCGTTGCTCGACTGGTCGGCGCCGAACAGGTCGATGGTCACGCTGTAGTGGAAGTTCAGGTAGCGCTGGATGGTGCCCAGGTCGATGGCGCCGGCCGCGCGCACCTTCTGCGCGTCGTCGGTCTTGAGTTCGTTCATGACCTGCGCGGTGCGCGCGAGCACGCGCGAGACGCCGCTCTCGCCCACGAACATGTGGTGCGCTTCCTCGGTCAGCATGAACTTGGTGGTGCGCGCGAGCGGATCGAAGGCGCTCTCGGCCAGCGCGGCCAGCTGGAACTTGCCGTCGCGGTCGGTGAAGTAGGTGAACATGAAGAACGCGAGCCAATCGGGCGTCTTCTCGTTGAAGGCACCCAGGATGCGCGGGTTGTCCTGGTCGCCCGAGGTGCGCTGCAAGAGCGCCTCGGCTTCCTCGCGGCCGTCGCGGCCGAAGTGCTTGTGCAGCAGGTAGACCATGGCCCACAGGTGGCGGCCCTCTTCCACGTTGATCTGGAACAGGTTGCGCAGGTCGTACATCGACGGTGCCGTGAGGCCCAGGTGGCGCTGCTGCTCGACCGAGGCGGGCTCGGTGTCGCCCTGCGTCACGATGATGCGGCGCAGGTTGGCGCGGTGTTCGCCGGGCACGTCCTGCCAGGCTTTCTCGCCCTTGTGGTCGCCGAAGTGGATCTCGCGGTTGGCATCGCCCGGGTTCAGGAAGATGCCCCAGCGGTAGTCGCGCATCCTCACGTGGCCGAACTGGGCCCAGCCCTGCGGGTCGACGCTCACGGCCGTGCGCAGGTAGACCTCGTGGTTGGTCGAGCCCTCGGGGCCGACGTCGTCCCACCAGTTGATGAAGTTGGGCTGCCAGCCTTCGAGCGCGCGCTGCAGCGTGCGGTCTTCGCCGAGGTTGACGTTGTTGGGGATCTTCTCGCTGTAGTTGATCGTGCTCATCGCTGTTCCTTGGGTTGTGCGGACTGGGAGTTCTTCTTCAGACGCGGTTCAGATCAAAGCCGGCTTTTTCGCCGGTGCCGTAGACCTTGAGCGCGCCCTTTTCGCCGACGGCGTTGGGGCGGTTGAAGATCCAGTTCTGCCAGGCGGTGAGCCGGCCGAAGATGCGGGTGGCCATGTTCTCCTGGCTCGCGAAGCGCAGGTTGGCTTCGAGGCCGGTGAGCGCATCGGGCGACATGGCGGCGCGCTCCTCGACGGCGATGCGGATCTCGTCGTCCCAGTCGATGTCGTCGGGCGCGGCGGTGACGAGGCCGAGCTTCAGCGCTTCATCGGCATCAAGCGGCTTGCCGGCCGCGGCGCGGGCGGCGTCCAGCGGCGCGGCTTCTTCGTAGAAGCGGCGCTGCAGGCGGCTCTGGTCGTTCACCATCGGGAAGAAGCCGAAGTTGAATTCGTTGAGCACGAGCTTGGGTGCGCGCGCGGCATCGTCGGGCAGCGCGAGCATGTAGCTGCGGTCGGCCGCAAAGGCCAGCTCGGCCAGCGTGCCGGCAAAGCACGAGCCGGCTTCGACCAGCGCGAACAGGCTGCGCGACGACACGTCCAGCCGCGCCAGCGTGCGGCGCAGTGCGCCGATGGTCTCGCGCACCAGCCAGTGGTCCTTGTGGGCGAGCATCAGGGCGTCCGATGCGAGCACGGCGGCCGCGTCGCCTTCGGTCTTGAGCAGCCAGGTGCCGATGTCGAGCTCGTTGGTGCGCAGGTTGAGGATGGCGTCGTCGAGCTCGCGGCACACGGCCAGCGGCCACCAGGCGGCGCCCGCAGCCTCGATGGCGGCAATGTCGGCCGGCTGCGTGCCGGTGGGTGCCTTGACGGTGATCGTGGCGGTGCGCTTGCTGCGGTCGATCTTCACGTCGACGTTCGAATAGGCGATGCCGTCGGCGCTGTCGGTGCGCTCGAGCCGGGTCAGCGCCACGCCCTTGCCGCTGGCCGGGCGGTCGCTCGCGGCGGCCAGCTGCGCGGCGCGCTCCTGCACGGCGGCGGCAAACTGCGCGGGCTTGGCCACGGCATCGACCAGGCGCCAGTCGACCGCGCGCTGGCCGCGCACGCCTTCGACGCTGGTGCAGAAGATGTCGGCGAGGTCATGGCGCACATGGCGCTTGTCGGTCACGCGGGTCAGGCCGCCGGTGCCGGGCAGCACGCCGAGCAGCGGCACCTCGGGCAGCGAGACGGAGGAAGAGCGGTCGTCCACCAGCAGGATCTCGTCGCAGGCCAGCGCCAGCTCGTAGCCGCCGCCGGCGCAGGCGCCGTTCACGGCCGCGATGAACTTCAGGCCCGAATGCTTCGACGAATCCTCGATGCCGTTGCGCGTCTCGTTGGTGAACTTGCAGAAGTTCACCTTCCAGGCATGGCTCGACACGCCCAGCATGAAGATGTTGGCGCCCGAGCAGAAGATGCGGTCCTTGCCGCTGGTGACGATCACGCTGCGCACTTCGGGATGCTCGAAGCGCACGCGGTTGAGCGCGTCGTTCAGTTCGATGTCCACGCCCAGGTCGTAGCTGTTGAGCTTGAGCTTGTAGCCGGGGCGGATGCCGCCGTCTTCCGCGATGTCGAGCACCAGGCGCGCCACCGGGCCTTCGAAGCTGAGCTTCCAGTGCCTGTATTGCGCGGGTTCGATGCGGTAGTCGACGCGCAGAGGCGCCTGAAGGGTCGTGGTCTCGGTCATACGGAAGTCTCCTGTGGGGGCAGATGCAAAATCGGAAGAATAATGCAGCTTCTGGCGTCGATGACATGCATCATGATGCATGCGAACAGGCAAGTCAATGCCTGAAGCGCTTTTTTTCAAAACTTCAGATCAGGCGCCGGTGCCGATTGCCTGGCGGGCCACGGTGCGCAGCGCCTGGAAGCTCTGCGCCAGCGTCTTGCCGCTGGTGTCCACCGAGAGATCGGCCTTCGAATAGAAGGCGGCGCGGCCGTTCAGGATGCGGCGCAGGTCTTCCATGGCTTCCTTGCTGGCGGCCATCGGACGGGTGTCGCCCTGCGCGGCCACGCGGCCCATGTGCTCCTCGGGCGCGGCCTGCAGCCACACGGTGGTGCAGTGCGCGAGCAGCTCGTTGAAGGTGGCGGGGTCCGAGACGATGCCGCCCGGCGTGGCAATGACCACCTCGCCGTAGATCTGGATGGCTTCCTCGAGCGCGCGGCGCTCGTAGCGGCGGTAGGCGTTGGTGCCGTAGAGGTCGTGGATCTCGCGCACGCTGCAGCCCGCGAGCTTCTCGATATCGCGGCTCAGCTCCACGAAGGGCACGTCGAGGTCGTCGGCCAGCATCTGCCCGAGCGTCGACTTGCCCGCGCCGCGCAGGCCCACGAGCGCAATGCGGCGGTGGCGCGCCGGATCGACCGAGGCCGTGCCCAGCAGCTCACCCACCGCCACGCGCACGCGGCGCAGGTCGGCCTCGCTGCGGTTCTCGAGCAGCTCGCGGATCAGCAGCCACTCGGGCGAGCTGGTGGTCACGTCGCCGACCAGCTCGGCCAGCGAGCAGTGCAGCGCGCCGGCCACCTGCTGCAGCACCAGGATCGACGCGTTGCCGATGCCGTATTCGAGATTGGCCAGGTGCCGCTCCGACACGTCGGCCGCAATGGCCACCGCCTTGCGCGTGAGGCCGCGCTGTGCGCGCAGGTTGCGCACGCGCTCGCCCAATGCCGCCAGCAATGGATTCTTGGCCTCCCCGGCCGGTGCCGCCGGGTTGCCGGCGCGCTGGCCTTCTTCGGGCGCGGGGGCCAGCACCGCGTCTACGTGCTCGTTCATGCATGTCCTCGTTCTTGGCCGGGATTGTGCGCGCTCAGGGTAAACACCATAGATGCACTATATTGCTTGACACCCATGGAGTCGATGCTTATTGTTCGGCCACAAGCAAGATACTGCACGCGCACCAATCCTGCAAGGTAGTCCGAAAGTTCGCTGCGCCATTCACCCTGCCAGCCAGCCTCCAAAAAGGAAGCCCGCCCATGTCCAGCAAGGAAGCATTTCACCAGTTGATCGCCGGCCTGGCCGCCGAAATTGCCGGCCGGCCGCTCGACGTACAGCTCGACCAGTGGCTCAACGCCACGCACGGCGCAGGCAGCGCGCGCTTCGAGGCGCTGCGCCAGGCCTGCATCGGCGGCGTGGCCGAAGGCTGGCTGTGCGAGCGCGAAGGCGGCGGCATCCGCTACGGCCGCGTGTTCAAGGCGGAGGACGCGCTGCAGCGCTTCTCGGTCGACGTGGTCGACATGCAGGACATCGCGGGGCCGCACCACACGCATCCGAACGGCGAGATCGACCTGATCATGCCGATCGAAGGCAGCCCCGGCGCCACCTTCGACGGCCGGCCCGCGGGCTGGTGCGTCTACGGTCCCGGCACCGCGCACCGCCCGACCGTGGCGAACGGCCGCGCCCTCGTTCTCTATCTCCTGCCTGAAGGGCAGATCAAGTTCACCCCATGACCGAACTCCTCCCCAACTACGTCGCCGGCCGCTGGCAAGGCGGATCGGGCGCCGGCACGCCGCTCTTCGACCCGGTGCTGGGCACCGAGCTCGTGCGCGTCGACGCCACCGGCCTGGACCTGCCCGCCGCCTTTGCCTTTGCGCGCGATGAGGGCGGCCACGCGCTGCGCGCCCTCAGCTACCGCCAGCGCGCCGGGCTGCTCGGCGCCATCGTGAAGGTGCTGCAGGCGAACCGCGATGCCTACTACGAGATCGCCACCGCGAACTCCGGCACGGTGAAGAACGACTCGGCCGTCGACATCGACGGCGCGATCTTCACGCTGGGCCAGTACGCGAAATGGGGCGATGCGCTCGGCGACGTGCGCGCGCTGCGCGACGGCGAGGCCGTGAAGCTCGGCAAGGAGCCGGTGTTCCAGTCGCAGCACCTGCAGCTGCCGACGCACGGCGTGGCGCTGTTCATCAACGCCTTCAACTTCCCGTCATGGGGGCTGTGGGAAAAGGCCGCGCCGGCGCTGCTCTCGGGCGTGCCGGTGATCGTGAAGCCCGCCACGGCCACCGCCTGGCTCACGCAGCGCATGGTCAAGGACGTGGTCGACGCGGGCGTGCTGCCCGCGGGCGCGCTCTCGGTCGTCTGCGGCAGCTCGGCGGGCCTGATGGATGCGCTGCAGCCCTTCGACGTGGTCTCGTTCACCGGCTCGGCCGAGACGGCCGCCGTGATCCGCTCGCACCCGGCCGTGGCCGAACGCTCGGTGCGCGTGAACATCGAGGCCGACAGCCTCAACAGCGCCCTGCTGCTGCCCGGCGCCGCGGCCGGCAGCGAGGCCTTCAACCTGCTGGTGCGCGAAGTGGTGCGCGAGATGACGGTCAAGTCGGGCCAGAAGTGCACCGCGATCCGCCGCATCCTGGTGCCGGCCGAGCTCTACGACGCCGCGGCCCAGGCCATCGGCGCGAAGCTCAAAGGTGTGACGGTGGGCAATCCGCGCAACGAGAGCGTGCGCATGGGTTCGCTCGTGAGCCGGGCGCAGATGAACGCAGTGAGCGAGGGCCTGGAAGCGCTCTCTGCGCAGGCCGGCGTGCTGTACGACGGGCGCAACACGCCGCTGATCGATGCCGAACCGTCGGTAGCCGCCTGCATCGGCCCCGTGCTGCTGGGTGCGCGCCACGCCGATGCGGCGCAGCGCGTGCACGACGTGGAAGTGTTCGGGCCCGTCGCCACGCTGCTGCCCTACCGCGACCTGGCGCACGGCATCGCGCTGGCGCATCGCGGCCAGGGTTCGCTCGTGACTTCGCTCTATGGCAGCGACGACGCTGCGCTGGCGCAGGCCGCGCTCGCGGTGGCGCCGAGCCACGGCCGGGTGCACGTGATCACGCCCGAGGTGGCGCAGGCCCACACCGGCCACGGCAACGTGATGCCGATGTCGCTGCACGGCGGCCCGGGCCGCGCGGGCGGCGGCGCCGAGCTCGGCGGCCTGCGCGCGCTGGACTTCTACCATCGCCGCAGCGCGGTGCAGGCGAGCCCCGGCGTGCTGGCCGCACTGGGCCTCTAGAAAAAAAACCCGGCCGAAGGAGACAACATGACCCTGCCCCAACGATTCAATTTCGCCGAGCACCTGTTCGCGCTGAACCGCGGCCGCGCCAATCGCACGGCCTACATCGACGACCGCGGCACGCTCGCCTACGGCCAGCTCGAGGACCGTGCACGCCGCCTGGCCGCCGCGCTCAAGGCCGCCGGCGTGCGGCGCGAAGAGCGCGTGCTGCTGCTGATGCTCGACAGCAGCGATTGGCCCGTGAGTTTTCTCGGCTGCCTCTATGCCGGCGTGGTCCCCGTCGCCGTCAACACGCTGCTCACGCCCGCGGACTACGCCTACATGCTCGACCACAGCCGCGCGCAGGCCGCGCTGGTGTCGGGCGCGCTGCTGCCCACGCTGCAGGAGGCGATGGCGCTCGGCGCGCATGAAGTGCACACGCTGGTCGTCTCGCAGCCAACGGGCGCGCTGCACGAAGGCGCGCAGGAATTCGAAGCCGCGCTCGCCGCCGCCCAGCCGATGGCAGCGCCCGCAGCCACGGCTTCCGATGACCCCGGCTTCTGGCTGTACTCCTCCGGCTCCACCGGCAAGCCCAAAGGCACGGTCCACACGCATGCCAACCTGTGGTGGACGGCCGAGCTCTACGGCAAGCCGGTGCTCGGGCTGGCCGAGAACGACGTGTGCTTCTCGGCCGCCAAGATGTACTTCGCGTACGGGCTGGGCAATGCGCTGACCTTTCCGCTGTCGGTCGGCGCCACGGTGGTGCTGATGGCCGAGCGCCCCACGCCCGACGCCACCTTCCGCCGCTGGGTGGAGCACAAACCCACCGTGTTCTTCGGCGCGCCCACCGGCTTCGCGGGCATGCTCGCCTCGCCGAAGCTGCCGGCGCGCGAAGCCGTGGCCTTGCGCATGTGTTCTTCCGCCGGCGAGGCACTGCCCGGCGAGATCGCGCAGCGCTTCAAGGCGCACTTCGGCTGCGAGATCATCGACGGCATCGGCTCGACCGAGATGCTGCACATCTTCATCTCCAACCGCCCCGGCGACGTGCGCTACGGCACCACCGGCCGGCCGGTGGAAGGCTACGAGGTCGAGCTGCGCGGCGAGGACGGCCGCCCGGTGCCCGATGGCGAAGTGGGCGACCTCTACATCCGCGGCCCGAGCGCGGCGCTCATGTACTGGTGCAACCGCGAGAAGTCGCGCGAGACCTTCCAGGGCGGCTGGACCAAGAGCGGCGACAAGTACACGCGCGACGCCGACGGCTACTACACCTATGCCGGACGCAGCGACGACATGCTCAAGGTCAGCGGCATCTATGTGTCGCCCTTCGAGGTGGAAGCCACGCTGATGCAGCACCCCGCGGTGCTCGAGGCCGCGGTGATCGGCAAGGAAGACGCGGACGGGCTGACCAAGACCAAGGCCTTTGTCGTGCTGAAGGACGGCCAGTCGGTCGGCGACGAAGAGCTGAAGGCCTTCGTGAAGGAAAGGCTCGCGCCGTACAAGTACCCGCGCTTCCTGGAATTCGTGCAGGAGCTGCCGAAGACGGCGACGGGGAAGATCCAGCGGTTTCGCTTGCGCGAGCGGGAGAGGCAGGCATGAGCATGAGCATGAGCATGAGGTTCCCGCGTTGTTCCCTCTCCCTCCGGGAGAGGGCTAGGGTGAGGGCTTCGGCCTTCGCAAAAGCACCGCCTTCGCCAGCGCCGCTGGCCCTCACCCCCGCCCTCTCCCAGAGGGAGAGGGAGCAACAGCCATGACTCCCGACTTCGCCACCATCTCCTGGCGCGGCCACCCCGTGCGCATCGAATGCCAATGGATCGCCCCCGAGCGCACCGATGCCCCGCTCATCGTCTTCCTGCACGAAGGCCTCGGCTCCATCGCGATGTGGAAGGACTTCCCCACCCGGGTCTGTGAAGCCGCCAACGCCCGCGGCCTCGTGTTCTCGCGCCCCGGCTACGGCCGCTCGACGCCGCGCGCAGACGACGAGATCTGGGACGTCGACTTCATGCACCGCCAGGCACACGAGGTGCTGCCCGCGCTCTTCACCGCACTGAAGCTCGACGACGAGAAACCCTGGCTCTTCGGCCACAGCGACGGCGGCTCGATCTCGCTGCTGTATGCCTCGCGCTTTGCGGACCGCGTCAGCGGCCTCGTGGTGCTCGCGCCGCACATCTTCGTGGAAGACGTGACCGTCGCGAACATCGAGCAGGCCCGCACCGCGTATCTCTCGACCGACCTGCCGGCGAAGCTCGGCCGCTACCACGACAGCGCCGACTCGGCCTTCTGGGGCTGGAACCGCATCTGGCTGCATCCGCCCTTCCGCGAATGGAACATCGAGGCCGAGCTCCACGCCATCCGCTGCCCCGTCCTCGCCATCCAGGGCACGGGCGACGAGTACGGCACGCTCGCGCAGATCCACGGCATCGCGGCGCGCGTCAGGGGATGCGAGCTGCTCGAAATCCCGGAATGCGGGCATTCCCCGCATCGCGATCAGCCGGATCGTGTCATCGTCGCGGCCACCGCTTTCATCACCAACAACAGGAGACAAACACCATGACCATTCGCACTGCCCGCCTGGCCCTCACGGCCATCGCCTTCGCCGCCCTGGCCAGCGCCGCCGGCGCGCAGGGTTCGGCCAAGCTCAAGGTCGGCCTGATGCTGCCCTACAGCGGCACCTACACCGCGCTGGGCGTGGCCATCGAGAACGGCTTCAAGCTCTATGTCGACGAGCACGGCGGCAAGCTCGCCGGCCGCGAGATCGAATACTTCAAGGTCGACGACGAGTCCGACCCGGCCAAGGCCACCGACAACGTCAACAAGCTGATCAAGCGCGACAACGTCGACGTGATCGTCGGCACCGTGCACTCGGGCGTCGCCATGGCCATGGCCAAGGCCGCCAAGGAAAGCGGCACCGTGCTGATCGTGCCGAACGCGGGCGCCGACGCGGTCACGGGCCCGATGTGCGCGCCCAACATCTTCCGCAGTTCGTTCAGCAACTGGCAGCCGGCCTTCGCGATGGGCGAAGTGGCGGCCAAGCAGCAGGGCAAGAAGAAGGCGATGACCATCACCTGGAAGTACGCGGCGGGCGACGAGTCGGTCAACGGTTTCAAAGAAGGCTTCGAGAAGAACGGCGGCAAGGTCGACAAGCAGCTCACGCTGCCCTTTCCGAACGTCGAGTTCCAGGCGCTCCTGACCGAGATCGCGGCGGCCAAGCCCGATGCGGTGTATGCCTTCTTCGCGGGCGGCGGCGCGGTGAAGTTCGTCAAGGACTACCAGGCCGCGGGCCTGAGCAAGACCATTCCGCTCTACGGCCCGGGCTTTTTGACCGACGGCACCTTGGACGCCCAGGGCGAGGCCGCCCAAGGCATGCTGACCACGCTGCACTACGCCGACGGCCTCAACACCGCACGCGACAACGCCTTCCGCGTCGGCTACGCCAAGGCCTTCAAGCTGCAGCCCGACGTGTATGCCGTGCAGGGCTACGACGCGGCGCAGATGCTGGGCGTGGGCCTGGCTGCCACCAAGGGCGACATCGGCAAGAAGGCCGAGTTCACCGCCGCCATCGAGAAGGCCAAGATCGACAGCCCGCGCGGCACGTTCACCATGAGCAAGTCGCACAACCCGGTGCAGGACATCTACCTGCGCAAGGTGGAAGGCAAGGAGAACAAGCTGGTGAGCACCGCGATCAAGGGCCTTGCAGACCCGGCCCGCGGCTGCCGGATGTAGCCCACCCCCGTCCCTCGCTCACTGCGTGTAGCTCGACTCCCCCTCGAGGGGGCGACACCGGCGGCCCGGCGAAGCCGGTTCCGCGGTGTCTCACGAACATCGCGGGCGCTGCGCGCCACGCTCTTTCTTCAAGCCACTACCGGGATGACCTAACGTGGATTTCGGCACCTTCCTTGTCCAGTGCCTGAACTCGGTTCAGTACGGACTTCTTCTGTTCCTGGTGGCCTCGGGGCTCACGCTGATCTTCGGGATCATGGGCGTGATCAACCTTGCGCACGGCAGCTTCTACATGATCGGCGCGTACATGGCGTTCGCGCTCTCGCCGCTGTTCGGCGACCAGTTCTTGCTGATGCTGGTGGCCGGCGTGGTGCTGGCGGCGATCTTCGGCTACCTGCTCGAATGGGCCTTCTTCAGCTACCTCTACCAGCGCGACCACCTGCAGCAGGTGCTGATGACCTACGGGCTCATCCTGGTGTTCGAGGAGCTGCGCTCCATTCTCGTGGGCAACGACGTGCACGGCGTGAAGGTGCCGGCCTGGCTGGACGGCAGCTTTGCGCTCGGCAACGTCATGAGCTATCCGTGGTACCGGCTCTTCGCCTCGGCCGCCTGCATCGTGCTGGCGGTGGCGCTGTACTGGGTGGTCAACCGCACGCGGCTGGGCATGATGATCCGCGCCGGCGCGAGCAACCGCGACATGGTGCGGGGCCTGGGCATCGACGTGAAACGGCTCTACCGCATCGTGTTTGCGGCCGGCGTGGCGCTCGCGGCGCTGGCCGGAATGATCGCGGCGCCGATGTCCTCGGTGTATCCCAACATGGGCGCAAGCGTGCTCATCATCTGCTTCGTGCTGGTGGTGATCGGCGGCATCGGCTCGATCACGGGCGCGCTCGTGGCCTCGCTGCTGGTGGGCTTCGTCGACACCTTCGGCAAGGTGTTCTTCGCGGACCTGAGCGGCATCGGCATCTATCTGCTGATGGCCATCGTGCTGATCTGGAAACCCGAAGGGCTGATGGGGAGGCGGCCATGACGCAGGCCCACACTTCTTCCATGCGGCGCGGCGCGTTCCTCGTGCCGGTGGCCTGCGCCATTGCCATCGGCGTGCTCGGCCCGCTCATGGGCAACTACGTCTCGGACTTCGTCGTCAAGGTGATGATCCTGTCGATCTTCGCGCTGAGCCTGGAGCTGCTGGTCGGCATGACGGGGCTCGTGAGCCTGGGCCATGCGGCGTTCTACGGCATCGGCGCCTACGTCACGGTGCTGGCCTCGGGCAGCGAGGGCGGCAACCTCGCGCTGCTGCTGCCGCTGGCCATGGGCGCGGCGGCGCTCTACGCATTGTTCGTAGGCGCGCTGAGCCTGCGCACGCGCGGCGTGTACTTCATCATGGTGACGCTGGCCTTCGCGCAGATGGCTTTTTTCGTGTTCCACGACACCAAGGTGGGCGGCGGCAGCGACGGCATCTACATGTACGTGCGGCCCGCCATCGGCAAGCTCGACATGGAGAACCGCATGGTGCTGTTCTACATCGTGCTCGCATCGCTGGTGTTCACCTACGGCCTCCTGGCGCTGGTGCGGCGCTCGCGCTTCGGCGCGGCGCTCGCGGGCATCCGCGTGAACGAGCAGCGCATGCGCGCGGCGGGCTTTCCGGTGTACGGCTACAAGCTCGCGGCCTTCGTGCTGGCGGGTGCGCTGGCCGGGCTCGCGGGCTTTCTGCTGGCCTCGCGCGACGGCGTGGTCAACCCCGAGCTGATGGCCTGGCACAACTCGGGCGAGGTGCTGCTGATGGTGATCCTCGGCGGCCTCGGCCACCTGCGCGGCGCGGTCATCGGCGCCATCGCGTTCACGCTGCTGAAGGAAATCTTCTCCACGCACGCGGTGATGGGGCCGCTCGCGGACCACTGGCAGCTGACGCTGGGCATCGCGATCATCGTGTTCGTGGCGTGGCTGCCCAAGGGGCTGATCGGCCTGGCGAAGCGGCTGTCGCCGAAGGGGGCTGCATGACCGGCCCCTGCATTCCCTCTTTCTCCCTCCCCTCCCGGGGGAGGGCCGGGGTGGGGGCACGCGGCCTCCAGCGCCGCGCAGCCTCGAAGGCCGCACGCCCCCATCCCCACCTTCCCCCGGAAGGGGAAGGAGCAACACCATGACCGCACTGCTTTCCGTCGAAGGCCTCACCCGCCGCTTCGGCGGCCTCACAGCCGTCAATGCCATCACGCTCGACCTGCACGTGGGCGAAGTCCATGCGGTGATCGGCACCAATGGCGCGGGCAAGTCGACGCTCATCAACATGCTCTCGGGCGAGATCGAGGCCTCCGAGGGCCGCATCGCGCTCGACGGCGTCGACATCACGCGGCGCGCGCAGTGGCGCCGCGCGCGTGCCGGCGTGGGACGCAGCTACCAGCGCACCACCATCTTCCCGGAGTTCAGCGTGCACGAGAACTGCCGGCTCGCGGCGCAGGCCGCCACGGCGCGGCCCTGGACCGTGTGGCAGTCGTCCGGGCGCTGCGCGGCCAGCAATGCGGCGGCCGACGCGGCGCTCGAGGCCGCGGGCCTGTCGAACGAAGCGCTGCGCATCGCCGGCACGCTGAGCCACGGTGCGCAGCGCCAGCTCGAAGTGGCGATGTGCCTGGCCACCAAGCCGCGCGTGCTGCTGCTCGACGAGCCGCTCGCGGGCATGGGCGCCGAGGAAACCGACCGCATGCTCACGCTGCTCGCGCGGCTGAAGGCCACGCACGCGATCCTGCTGGTGGAGCACGACATGGATGCGGTGTTCCGCATTGCGGACCGCATCACGGTGATGGTGAACGGCACGGTCATTGCCACCGGCGATCCGAAATCGATCCGCGAGAACCCCGAAGTCCGCACCGCCTATCTTGGAGAGGATCACTGACATGCTCGTCGTCCGCGATCTCAACACCTACTACGGCAACAGCCACATCCTGCGCGGCGTGCATGCCGGCATTCCGGCCGCCACCTCGGTCGGCCTGCTCGGGCGCAACGGCATGGGCAAGACCACGCTGATCCGCACGGTCATGGGCTATGTGCGACCCGCTTCGGGCGAGGTGCAGGTCGATGGCCGCACCGTCACCGGCTGGCCGCCCGAGAAGATGGCGCGCCTCGGCATCGGCTACGTGCCCGAAGGCCGCGGCATCTTTCCGAATCTCTCGGTGCGCGAGAACCTCGTGATGAGCGAGCGCGCGGGCATCGACGGCCGGCGCGCCTGGACCTTCGACCGCGTGATGGCCACCTTCCCGCGGCTGGCCGAACGGCTCTCGCACGGCGGCCAGCAGCTCTCGGGCGGCGAGCAGCAGATGCTCTCGATCGGCCGCGCGCTCATGACCAACCCGCGCCTGCTGATCCTCGACGAGGCCACCGAGGGCCTCGCGCCGCTGATCGTGGCCGAGATCTGGCGCGTGATCGGCGAGATCCGCGCGACCGGCATCGCCACGCTGATCGTGGACCGCGACTACCGCAAGGTGCTCGCGCACACCGACCTGGCGGTGGTGATGGAGAAGGGGCAGATCGTGCGGCACGGCGCATCGGCGGACCTGCTGGCCGAGCCGCAGGCGCTCGAGGAACTGCTGGGCGTGTAGAACGGATGTAGCAGGAGAGCATGGCGGTGGCGCGAGAGATCAACCTCCTCGACCTCTCGGGCAAGCCCGTGCGCTTCGACGGCAGGATGCTGATGAACGCGGCCGCCACGCCGTGGCAGGGCTTCGCGCTGGAGGTGCGCGCCATGCACGGCGACGGCGAAAACCCGGCCTGCTACAACCCCCACCCGCTGCTCGCCTTCTGCATGCGCGGTCATGCGAAGTCCGTGATGACCAGGGGGCGCCGTAGCAGCCACATCGAGACCCGGCCCGGCAGCGTGTGCATCTTCGACAAGGGATACGAGGTCGATCGCGTGACGTACTCCGGCCAGTCCGTCGAAGTGATTGCGCTGGAGATCCGCCCCGAGACCCTGCGCAGCCTGATGCCCGAGGGCGACGGCGAGCTGCGCCTGCAGACCCATCTCTCGACCACCGACGCCACCCTGACCTCGCTCGCCATCGCCATGCGCGACGAGGTGGAGCGCGGCTGCACTTCGGGCCGCATGCACGCGCAGGGCCTGTCCATGGCGCTGGTGAGCT
Source organism: Variovorax sp. V116 (assembly GCF_041154435.1). Taxonomy (NCBI): domain Bacteria; kingdom Pseudomonadati; phylum Pseudomonadota; class Betaproteobacteria; order Burkholderiales; family Comamonadaceae; genus Variovorax; species Variovorax sp. V116. The sequence goes on along the minus strand of NZ_AP028661.1, from coordinate 209,598 downwards.
ACCTGCAGAACCGCTACGGCGGTGCGGGCAACGCAAGGCGCGCGCCGGGGCGGCTCTCGCAGGCGGACCTGCGCAAGGTCTACGACTGGGTGATGGAGCACCTGGGCGAAGACTTCGGCATCGACCAGCTCGCGGCCGAACTGAACATGAGTGCGGTGCACTTCACGCGTCTTTTCAGGGCCAGCACCGGCTCGACGCCCTACCGCTATGTGATGGAGCAGCGGGTGCGCCATTCGCTTGCGCTGCTGGAGGGCCGGTTGTCGCTCGCCGAGATCGCACATGCCGTCGGCTTCTCGAGCCAGGCGCATTTCACGCAGGTGTTCAAGCAACTGGTGGGCACCACGCCCGCGCGCGCACGGCTCGGGTAAGTCCTCGTGCGAGGTGAATGGATCCCGCAAGCGATGATCGCTTGTCGATAGACCGGAACGCAGGCGAAGGGCAAATTCGATCTCCATACAACAACCGGAGATCCCGCCATGCCTCGTCCTCAACGCCGCACGCGCACCGCATCGCGCACCGCCATCGCCGCGCGGCTGGCCGCCGCCTGCCTGGGCATCGGCACTCTTGCAACGCTCGCGGCCTGCGGCGGCAGCGGCTCTTCGGGCGCTTCGCTGCCTTTCCTTCCCGTGGTGCCGCCGCCCTCCACGCCCGGCACATCGAGCGCGCTCGCATGCGACGAAAGCCTGAAGACCGCCTTCAAGCCCGACGCAAACACCACCGTCACGGTGGTGAAGCAGTTCAAGCAGGGCGATGACCTGAACCTCGACGGCAAGGCATCGGGCACCGTGGCGGCCAGCGACGTGTGCATGGTCAAGCTCAACGTGGGGCCGGGCCATGCGGGACCGGCCGATGCGCCGTCCACCTCGCCCGGCATCGGCATCGAGGTATGGCTGCCGGCGGCAGCCAAATGGAACAACCGCCTGCGCGTGCTGGGCGGCGGCGGCTTTGTGGGCGATGCGGGCATCAGCTCCAGGACGCAGATCGGCGGTGCCGGTGCGGCGGCCATTGCGGCGGGCCAAGGATCGGTGAGTGCAGTGACCGATGCGGGGCATGCATCGAAATTGCCCGTGCCCGCGGTGGACGGCTCGTTCGCCATGAACCCCGACGGCACCGTCAACACCACGCTCTGGACCGACTTCGCGAGCCGCGGCATCCACGAGATGGCCGTGAAGGCCAAGGCGCTCGCATCCGGCTTCTACCAGCGCGACGCGCAGTACGCCTATTGGGACGGCTGCTCCACCGGCGGCCGCCAGGGCCACATGCAGGCGCAGGTGAACCCCGGCGACTTCGACGGCATCCTGGCGGGCAACAGCGCCATCAACTGGACCACCTTCATCACCTCCGAGCTCTATCCGCAGATCGTGATGCAGCGCGACCTGGGCGGCACGCCGCTCGCGGCCGAGCAGCTCGCGCTGGTGTCGTCCGCCGCGGTGAGCGCTTGCGACAGTACGCTCACTGGCCAGCACGAAGGCTTCATCAGCGACCCGGCCGCCTGCAAGTACGACCCCGTGCAGGACAAGGCGGTGCTGTGCATCGGCAGCGGCGGCACCAACGCCACCGCGGCCTGCCTGAGCACCGTGCAGGCACAGGCCGTCAACAAGATCTGGTACGGCCAGACGCGCGACGGCAGCGCGCCCGCTCCCGCGAGCGACATCGGCTACGGCGCCACGCTGGCGCCGGGCCAGCTCTGGTACGGCCTCACGCGCGGCACCTCGCTCAACAGCCCCGGCGCGCCGGGATTCTCGCTGGCGGACTCCACGGCGGGCACGCCCCATCCGTTTCCGATCGCGGCGCACCAGGTGGCCCTGAACCTGCAGGACCCGACGATCGCAACGCCCGACTTCGTGAACGCAACCGGCAACGGCGCGAACAACTGGAAGGGCCTGTCGTACGCCCAACTGGCCAATGCCAGCGATCGCGGCAAGGCGCTGCAATCCGCGTTCGCGGGCATCAACGCCGACAACCCCGACCTCGCCAGGTTCCGCGACCGCGGCGCTAAGCTGCTGACCTATCACGGCCTGGCCGACCAGCTGATCGCCAGCTCCGGCACGGCGAACTACTACGAGCGCGTGGCCAAGACGATGGGCGGCATCGAGGCCACGCAGAAGTTCTACCGCTATCTCGAAATCCCGGCGATGGGCCACTGCGTAGGCGTCGGCTCGGTCAACGGGCTCGCCGGCGTGAGCCCCGCGGCCAACCCGCCGCTGCCGGCGTCCGACCAGCTGTTCTCGGCCCTCACGGACTGGGTCGAGAAAGGCATTGCACCCGACAACCTGGTGCTGCAGAACGCCGACAAGTCGCTTGCGCGGCCGCTTTGCACCTATCCGAAAAAGATCGCCTACACGGGCGGCGATGTGAAGGCGGCGGCGAGCTTCGCCTGCCGCTGACGCCGGCGGGCGTCACGCGCCGCGCTGCGCCATCAGGAAGTCGATGAACACCCGCATGCGCAGCGGCACGTGGCGTCCGTCTGGGTACAGCAGCGTGTAGGGCCGCGAACAGCCCGCGAAGGGTTTGAGCACCTCGACGAGCGAGCCGTCGGCCAGTTCCTTCTCCACGACGAAGCGGTAGGTCTGGAACAACCCGGCGCTGCTTTTCGCGAGCGTGACGCCGCCAAGGACGTCGTCGGAGCAGCTGTAGGCGCCGTCCGCGAAGACTTCGCGGTCCTTGCCGTTCTCCTTGAAGAGCCACGAAATGCGGCGGCCGCTGCTGGGCAGCTCGAACTGGATGCACTCGTGCGCCGCAAGATCGTCCAGCGTGCGCGGCGTGCCGGCCCTCCTCAGGTATTTGCGCGTGGCGACCACGACAAGATCCGCATCCTCGAGGTGCCGCGCGATCAGCGTGGAATCGGGCTGGGCCCGCACGCGCACGGCCATGTCGTAGCCCTCTTCCACGAAATCGATGTTGCGGTTGCTCAGGTGCACGTGCAGCCGGATGTCGGGAAAGCGTTCGCGAAACGCCGGCAGCAAGGGCAGGATGCGGTGGTGGCCGTAGGTGGTCGGCACGCTGATGCGCAGCATGCCCGAAGGCAGCGCCTGCTGGCCCATCACCTCGCGCTCGGCCTCGGCAAGCTGCGCCAGCGCCTGGCGGCACTGCGCAAAGTAGGAGCGGCCCGCGTCGGTGAGCCGCACGCTGCGCGTGGTGCGCACGAAAAGCCGCAAACCCAGCCGCTTCTCGAGCCGAGAGATCGAGCGGCTCACGGCCGCCGGCGTCACACCGGCAGCAAGTGCGGCCGAGGTGAAGCCGCCGGTCTCCGCAGCAAGGCAGAACAACTCGATGCTGCCCAGGAGGATGTCGCCGAATTGCCGCTGCATGGATTGATTGATTACCTCGCGTATCAAGTGAAGTGCGAGTCTAGTGATTTATCTATTGCCACGTCATCAATACAGTTCTCCCCACCTCATCAACTTCCTTGGAGAACCGACATGCAGGACAACACATCCCCCACCGTGGTCATCACCGGTGCCTCGAGCGGCATCGGCCTGGGCCTTGCGCAGGCGTACCTCGAGCGCGGCTTCAACGTGGTCGCGAATGCCCGCACCGAAGAGCGGCTCGCAGCCGCCGCGAAGCAGCTCGGCAACCCGGCGCGCCTTCTCGGCGTCGCGGGCGACATCGGCCGCCGCGACACTGCGCAGCAACTGGTCGAACGCGCCGTGGAACGCTTCGGCCAGGTCGACGTGCTCATCAACAACGCGGGCATCTTCAACGCGAAGCCCTTCGTCGAATACACCGAAGACGACCTCGAGCAAATGGTGGCCACGAACCTCAAGGGCTTCGTCTATGCCTCGCAGGCCGCAGCGAAGCACATGGTGGCGCGCCGGCAGGGCCACATCGTGAACATCACCGCCAGCATCGCGCTGCAGCCGAACCAGCAGGTGCCGGCTGCGTTGCCGGTGCTGATCAAGGGCGGCATCAATGCCGCGACGCGCGCGCTGGCGCTCGAACTCGCACCGCACAACGTCAAGGTGAATGCGGTGGCACCCGGCATCGTGGACACGCCGCTGTACACGCCCGAGCAGCACGGCTTCCTCAACGGCCTGGCGCCCGCCGGCCGCATCGCGACCGTGCGCGAGATCGCTGATGCGGTGCTCTACCTCACGAGCGCGGATTTCACGACCGGCGTGGTGCTGCCCGTAGACGGCGGCATGAGCTCCGGCAAGTGGTAAGGAGCACGCCATGCCTTTCGTCAATCTGAAGATCACGCGCGACGGTGTCACGCGCGAACAGAAAACCCAGGTCATCGCCGAGTTCACGGAAACGCTCGAACGGGTGCTGAAGAAGCCGCCGGAATGGACGCACATCGTGATCGAGGAGATCGACACCGACGACTGGGGCTTCGCGGGCCTGACCACCACCGAATACCGCAAGCGGCTGGCCGACCGTGCGAAACCGGCGTGAGCAGCATGCCCACGGTGTGAGGGAGCGTAAAACCTCCGTTCCACCGGGTTTCACCTCTCACCCCGGGCCATGCGGCCGCCGAATGATGTGCGGCTGCACGCCCCATGGATCCCCGCGGGGGCCGTGCGCACCGCAAGGTTGAGCATGACTTCCCTGCAATCGCGTCACATCGACAACGTCTACTCCATCGCCACCGGCTCGGCGCTGGCCGATCCGGCGGCGAGCGTGGTCCACAAGTCGTGGGCGCGCTGCGTGCGCGAGCATGGGCTCGATCCGACGAAGCCGAGCCCGGCGCGCATCCTGCCGGCGCAGGAGCTGCGCGCGCACCAGCAGCAGCTCGAGCATTTCTTGCGCGCGGCGCGCGCCGGCATGGAAGACATCTACCGCCGCGTGGCGGACCTCGGCTACATGGTGCTGCTGACCGACGCCGAAGGCATCACGGTCGACTACATCGGCAACCCGGCCTGGGACGACCAGCTGCGCCGCGCCGGCCTCTACCTGGGCGCCGACTGGAACGAAGCCCATGCGGGCACCTGCGGCGTGGGCACCTGCCTGGTCGAGCGCCAGCCGATGACCTGCCACCAGACCGAGCACTTCGATGCCACGCACATCGCGCTGACCTGCACGACGGCGCCGCTGTTCGACCACAGCGGCAAGCTCACGGCAATCCTCGACGTCTCGGCGCTGCGCTCGCCCGAGGCCCGGGAGAGCCAGCACCTGGTGCGGCACCTGGTGTCGATCTACGCGCGGATGATCGAAGACGCCGATTTCCTGCGCAGTTTCCGCGGCCACTGGATCCTGCGGCTGGGCACGGCCTACGGGCTGGTCGACGTGGCCGGCGAGCTGATGCTGGCCTTCGACGAGGGCGGCACGGTGGTCGGCGCCAACAGCGGTGCGCGGCAGGCCCTGGGCGAAAACCTGCTGGGCCGCGAGGTGGCGCAGCTGCTGCACATGCCGATGGACGCGATCTGGCGCCTGGGCAACGGCGGCGCATCGGCCATGCCTTTCGCGCACACGGTGCTGCTGCCGGGCGGCGGCGAATACCACGCCTCGCTGCTGGCGCCGCGCGTGCGGCGGGCGGCAGCGCCCGCGCCGGACACGGCCCGTCCTTCCGATCGCCTGCCGCCGCTCGCGCGCATCGCGGGCGACGATCCGGCCATGCAGCAGCTTCTCGCGCAGGCGCGCCGTCTGGTGGACCGCGGCATCCATGTGCTGGTCGAAGGCGAAACCGGCAGCGGCAAGGAAGTGCTGGCGCGCGCCATGCACGGCGCGAGCCGCCGCGCGGCCATGCCCTTCGTGGCGGTGAACTGCGCGGCCATTCCCGATTCGCTGATCGAGAGCGAGCTCTTCGGCTACACGCCCGGCAGCTTCACCGGCGGCCGCGCCAAGGGCATGAAGGGGCTGATCGCGCAGGCCGACCGCGGCACGCTGTTCCTCGACGAGATCGGCGACATGCCGATGGCGCTGCAGACGCGGCTTCTGCGCGTGCTGTCCGAAGGCGAGGTGCTGCCGCTGGGGGCGGAGTCGCCGCAGCGCGTGGACCTTGCGGTGGTGGCGGCCACGCACCGCGACCTGCCGGCGCTGGTCGCGGCCGGGCGCTTCCGCGAAGACCTGTACTACCGCCTGTGCGGCGCGGTGCTCAAGCTGCCACCGCTGCGTGCGCGCCGCGACCGGCGCTACCTGATCGAGGCGATGTTCAATGAAGAGGCCGCGGCGATGGACTCGGCCGCGCGGCTGTCGGAGGCCGCGATGCTGCGGCTGATGGCGCACGACTGGCCGGGCAACCTGCGCGAGTTGCGCAATGTGCTGCGGTTGGCGCTGGCACTGTGCACGGGCGCCAGCATCACGTCCGAGGAGCTGCGCCTGGCGCCGCATCGTCCGTCGCTCGACCCCTCCGGCGCCACGCCCTCTCCGGCCGACGACGGCGACAGCGCCGCCGACGCCGCGCGCCTGCTCGACGCGCTGCAGCGCCATCGCTGGCATGTGGCGCGGGCCGCGCAGGCGCTCGGCATCAGCCGCGCCACCGCGTACCGCCACATGAAGCGCTTCGGCATCGTGGCGCCGCAGCGCGGCTGACCTGCTTCAGCGCGCCAGGATCTGCTCGATGGCGCGCACGGCCGCGCCCAGGCCGTCTTCCGCGCGCATCCGCTCGCCCAGCGCCCGGGCCCGCACACGCACCTGCGGGTCGTGCGCGAAAGCGATGCCGCGCGCCAGGTCCTCGGCGCCGAACCGGCTGCCCGCCACCGCGGGCGGTGCCACGCCCGCCTGCGCGAGCTGATGCGCCCAGAACGCCTGGTCACCCGCGAAGGGCACGACCACCGATGGCACGCCCGCGCGCGCGGCCGAGTGGCTGGTACCCGAGCCGCCGTGGTGCACCACCAGGGCCATCTGCGGAAACAGCCAGTCGTGCGGCGTGTCGCCGATGGCGTGGAAGTTCGGCGGCAGCTGCTGCACATCGAGGCCGCTCCATCCGGGATGCAGCAGCGCGCGCCGGCCGGCCACGCCCTCGACGAGGGCTGCAAGCAGACGCGCCTGGTCGAAACCCGTCATGCTGCCGAAGCCGATGTAGACGAGCGCCTCGCCGGCCGCGAGAAAGTCGCGCAGCGCCGGCGGCGGCTGCCAGTCGGGCGCGGGCGCGAGCCACTGGCCGCACACCGCGGCGTTGGCGGGCCAGTCGGCCGGGCGCGGCAGCAGGCTCGGCGAGTAGCCGTAGAGCACGGGGTGCGTGGTCCACAGGCGGCGCCGCGGCGGCAGGCCGCAGACCTCGGCGCGCGCGGCATTCACGGCCGGCCGGAAGGCGCGCCAGAGCAGCCCGTTGACGAGGTGGTGGCTCGCGCGGTTCAGGAAGCGCGGCACGCGCGCGGGCGGCAGGAAGGGCGAGGCGAACGCGGCCGTCGGCGTGAGCGGAAACATGCCAGCGCCGATGGCGGGCACGCCCAGGGCCTCGGCCGCTGACAGGCCCACGAAGGCCGCGAGCCCCGCGCAGACCACCGCGTCGCAGCCCTGCGCGGTCTCGACGGTCTGGCGCAGCCAGGGCGTTGGCATTGGCGATGTCCGCGAGCGCCTTCGCGGCCGCGGCCGGCTTGTCGCCCTGCGCGATGACGCCGCCGAGCGCCTCGCGCATGTCGCCGGCCAGCGCCTGCGAGCGAACGCCGAGCCGTTCAGCCGCGCCGAGCGTGGTCGCGTCTGCCAGCAGCACCGACGCATGGCCCGCGTCGTCCAGCGCGCGGCACAGCGCAGCGAGCGGCCGGGCGTCGCCCTCGGTGCCGTAGGTGAGCACGGCGAGTTTCATGAGGAGCGCCTCCTTGCAGGGGGTTTCGGGGCCACGCGTGCGCCAGCGACGAAGAGCTCGACGACCACGGCAAACTCCTCGCGCAGCACGAGGCCGGGCAGCGTGAGCCAGCGCATCAGCGCACCGAAGTACAGGTGATGCAGCAGGCTCGCGAGGTGCGCGGCCGACACGTCGGTGCGCAGCGTGCCCGCCTGCTGGGCGGCGGCGATCAGCGCCTCGAACAGCCCCGACAGGTCGCGCGGCGTGCTGCGGTCGCCGCCGCCGAGTTCGCTCTCGATGTTGAGGAAGCGAAATCGGAAGTAGTCGAGCAGGTAGGCCCGGTAGCGCTCGGACCACTCGGCCGACGCGTCGAGCAGGCCGGCGAGCTGCACCGCGAAGCCCGCCTTCGGATCGACCGCCTCGTGCAGCCGCTGCACGTCGGATACGAGCTCGAGGTGCACCCAGTGCGCCAGGATCGCTTCCTTGGTCGGAAAGTGGTTGTAGAGCGTGCCCTTGGCCACGTCCGACTGCTGCGCGATCTGCTCCATGGTGGTCGCGTCGTAGCCCTGGGCTTCGAACAGGCGCATGGCGGTGGAGGCCACGTGGTCGAGTGTCTGGGTGCGGCGGCGCTCGCGGCGGCCTGGGGGGTCGGGTTCTGTCACGGTGTGGGCCCTTGGATTTAAACGTCGTCCAATTTTATACGTCGTTCAAATTCTCATGCATTGTCTCAGTCTCGGTGAGACAGCGGCAAGCGCCTGCGACAAAACCGCCGCCAACCCCTTGATTCTTCGTCCCGTGTCACGCGGCACGAAAGCTGCGCCAGGAACACCGCGTGCGCCTTGCCGCGCCGCGATTCGATTCGTTCAACGACACACGGAGACATGCAATGACAGACCCGACCACCGGCCCCACCCGGGCCGCCGCCACCTGGCTCGCCGACTTTGCCGCCGCCCTCGCGCGCGGCGACGCCGATGTGGCCGTCTCGCTGTTCGAGGCCGACAGCTACTGGCGCGACCTCGTCGCCTTCACCTGGAACATCCGCACGCAGGAAGGCGCCGATGCCATCCGCGCGATGCTGCAGGCGCGGCTGGCCGACACGCAGCCCGCGGCCTTTGCGCTCGAGGGCGAGGCGACCGAGGCCGACGGCGTGGTCGATGCCTGGTTCACTTTCGAGACGCGCGTGGCGCGCGGCCGCGGCCACCTTCGGCTGCGTGGCGGCAAGGCCTGGACGCTGCTCACCACCATGACCGAGCTCAAGGGCTTCGAGGAAAAGACGGGCGCGAACCGCATCAAGGGCGCGGAGCACGGCGTGCACAAGGGCCGCAAGAACTGGCTCGAGAAGCGCCGCGACGAAGAGGCCGCGCTCGGCTACACCGAGCAGCCCGAGGTGGTGATCATCGGCGGCGGCCAGGGCGGCATCGCGCTGGGCGCGCGGCTGCGCCGGCTGGGCGTGCCGACCATCATCGTGGAGCGCAACGCGAAGGCCGGCGACTCCTGGCGCAAGCGCTACAAGTCGCTGTGCCTGCACGACCCGGTCTGGTACGACCACCTGCCCTACATGCCCTTTCCCGACGACTGGCCGGTGTTCGCGCCCAAGGACAAGATCGGCGACTGGCTCGAGATGTACACCAAGATCATGGAGCTCAACTACTGGAGTTCCACCCACGCGAGGAAGGCCCGCTTCGACGAGGCCACGCAGCGCTGGGAAGTGACGGTCGAGCGCGAAGGCAAGCCGGTGGTGCTGCGGCCGAGGCAGCTGGTGTTCGCGCTCGGCGTCTCGGGCTACCCGAACGTGCCGAAGATCGCGGGCGCAGAGAACTTCAAGGGAGACCAGCACCATTCGAGCCAGCATCCCGGGCCCGAGGCCTATGCCGGCAGGAAGTGCGTGGTGCTGGGCTCGAACAACTCGGCGCACGATATCTGCGCGGCTCTGTGGGAGCACGGCGCCGACGTGACGATGGTCCAGCGCTCGTCCACGCACATTGCGCCGTCGCAGTCGCTGATGGAGCTGGCACTGGGCGGGCTCTACTCCGAGCAGGCCGTGAAGAACGGCATCGACCACCACAAGGGCGACCTGATCTTCGCCTCGGTGCCCTACAGGATCATGCACACCTTCCACATCCCGGTGTACGAGGAGATGAAGAAGCGCGATGCCGACCTGTACGCGCGGCTCGAGAAGGCGGGCTTCCTGCTGGACTTCGGCGTCGACGGCTCGGGGCTCTTCATGAAGTACCTGCGGCGCGGCTCGGGCTACTACATCGACGTGGGCGCCTCCGAGCTGGTGGCCAACGGCAGCATCCACCTGAAAAGCGGCGTGAACATCGAGCAGGTGAACGAGCGCTCGGTGACGCTGACCGACGGCACCGAGCTGCCGGCCGACCTGCTGGTGTACGCCACCGGCTACGGCTCGATGAACGGCTGGCTGGCCGACCTGATCTCGCCCGAGATCGCCGACAAGGTCGGCAAGTGCTGGGGCCTGGGCTCCGGCACGCCGAAGGACCCGGGTCCGTGGGAGGGCGAGCTGCGCAACATGTGGAAGCCCACGCAGGTCGAGAACCTCTGGTTCCACGGCGGCAACCTGCACCAGTCGCGTCACTACTCGCAGTTCCTGGCGCTGCAGCTGAAGGCGCGCATGGAAGGCATCGACACGCCGGTGTACGAGCGCGCGCCGTCCTATCACACGCGCTGAGCGGGCGTTGCCTTCTTGCTCCCTCTCCCGCCTGCGGGAGAGGGTTGGGGTGAGGGCAGGTGCGATGAATGAAGCACGGCGCTCGAATGACGGCCGCCACCCTCACCCCCGCCCTCTCCCCACGGGGAGAGGGAGCGAGTCATTCATTCGCTGATGAAGCGCCGCAACCCTTCGAGATCGATCACGGTGATGCCGCCGTATTCGATGCGAAGAAAGCCCGCTTCCTTCAGCCGGTTCAGCGCCGCATTGCAGCGCTGGCGCGACACGCCCGAAAGATTGGCGATCTCCTCCTGCGAGGTCTGCAGGTGCAGCTCGCTGCCCGGATACAGCCATGGATGGAACAGCCCCGCCAGCGCGCGCGCCACCTGGCCGTCGGCGTCGAGCAGCCGGTGCGCCGCGTAGTTGCCCATGAACCAGTGCAGCCGCTCGTTGAGCTGCTGCAGCAGGAAGTGATCGAAGCCGCGCTGCGTGCGGTGCAGCCACTCGAAAGTCTCCAGCGGCAACTGGGCCACGCGGCTGGGCCGCAGCGCAATGACGTCGGCCGAGCGCGGAGCGCCGCGCAGCAGCGTGCCTTCGCCGAACCAGCTGCCGACCGACAGCCCGCCGAAGGTCACCGAGCGGCCGTCGCTCGAGGTGATCGACCACTTGAGCAAGCCTTCGAGCGTGCCGTACCAGTGCAGCGGCGTATCGCCGCGCCGGCACAGCGCGGCGCCGGCCGCCACGTCGACTTCGCGGATCTCGTCGAGCACGCGCTCGCGCGCCGCTTCGTCGAGCAGCGGATACCAGGCCGAGCGCTGCAGCAACTGGGGAATCGTCAGCGATGCCGCCTTGAAGGCCGGCTTCGTCGTGGCCATGAAATGAAAGCTCCTGGGGCCCGGGTGCGTAAACCCTGAGCCCAAATGTCGTCGCAATGACTGAGTGTGCCTGCGCCGCCAAAAATAATAGCGCGCCCCTCACCAAAGAAGACACCCCAGGAGACCCGGAGCATGTCGTCGTCCAAGCGCAAAGTGATCGTGACCATCGCCCCCACCGGCGGCATGGCGCACAAGTCGCAGACCCCCCACCTTCCCACCCAGCCCGACGAGATCGCGGCCGACGTGCTGCGCTGCTGGAACGCCGGCGCGAGCGTGGCCGCCATCCATGCGCGCCGCCCCGACGACGGCGCCACATGCAGCGCCGACGTCTACCGCGACATCAACAGCCGCATCCGCAACGCCGGCTGCGACATCGTCATCAACAACTCCACCGGCGGCGGCGTGCATGGCGACATGGTGAAGCCGCTGGCCGGCGATCGCTGGGAGATCGCCTGGGAAGAACGCATCAAGGGCATGGACGCGGGCGCCGAGATGTGCACGCTCGACGCCACCACGCTCAACCTGAGCTTCGAGGGCAGGCAGATCCTGATGGACACGCCCATCACCCGCGGCCGCGAGCTCGCCGCCGGCATGAAGGCGCGCGGCATCAAGCCCGAGTGGGAGGTGTTCAGCCCCACGCACATCCTGCAGGACACCACCACGCTGATCGACGAGGGCCATGACGACGAGCCCTACTTCATCAACCTGGTGATGAACGTGCACCGCAACTTCCAGAACGCGATGCCGTATTCGCCGCGCTTCCTGCAGATGATGGTCGACACCCTGCCGCGCGGCAGCATCTTCGGCGTGAGCGGCATCGGCCCCTCGCAGCTGGAAGCCAATGTGGCGGCGCTGCTGCTGGGCGGCCATGCGCGCGTGGGGCTGGAAGACAACCTCTACGTCCGCCATGGCGAGCTGGCCACCAACGTGCAGCTCACCGAACGTATCGTGCGCGTCATCCATGAACTCGACATGGACGTGGCCACGCCGGCCGAAGCCAGGCAGATGATGGGCCTGCCGCGCAGAGGCGGCCCGCGCCCCGAGTTCGCGCCGCGCTGAAGAACAACCCAAGGAGACATCGCATGGACACCCGCCGCCACTTCCTCCACACGCTCGGCGCAGCCACTGCGCTGGGCGCCCTCTCGCCGCTGGCCGCGCTGGCCCAGGCGCTCGAGCAGGTCAAGATCTACTACGGCTTCCCGGCCGGCAGTGCCGGCGACAGCGTGGCGCGCCGCGTGGGCGAAAAGCTCGCGGGCTCGGCCTACTGCCGCAACGCGGCCGTGGTCGAGAACAAGCCGGGCGCCGGGGGGCGCATCGCGCTGGAAAGCCTCAGGAGCGCGCCGGCCGACGGCAGCGTGCTGGCGCTGTCGCCCTTCTCGTGCACCTCGATCTATCCGCACATCTACAGCAAGCTCAGCTACGACCCCAGCAAGGACTTCGCGCCGGTGTCGATCGCCGCCGTCATGCACCACGGCCTCGCGGTCGGCCCGCTGGTGCCGCCCGAGGTGCGCACGGTGAAAGACTTCCTCGCCTGGGCCAAGGCCAACCCGAACCAGGCCAGCTACGGCTCGCCCGCGGCCGGCTCGACGCCGCACTTCATCGGCGCGCTGCTGGGCCTCAACCACGGGGTCGATCTCAAGCACGTGCCCTACCGCGGCTCCATCCCCGGCGTGACCGACGTCGTGGGCGGGCAGATCGCCGCCATGGTCACGCCCAGCGGCGATTTCATTCCCAACCACAAGGCCGGCAAGCTGCGGCTGCTCGCCACCTCGGGCAAGGCGCGCTCGCCCTTCTCGCCCGAAGTGCCGACCTTTGCCGAGCAGGGCTTCGCCGAGCTGACCACCGAGGAATGGTTCGGCTTCTACGCGCCGGCCCGGACGCCCGCGAGCGTGGTGGCATCGGCCAATGCAGCAATCAACGCGGCCATCAAGGAAAAGGTGGTGACCGACAGCCTGGCCGTGGTCGGCCTGATCGCCCAGGGCTCCACCGCCGAGGAGATGGCGCGTTCGCAGCGCGCCGAGGCCGAGCGCTGGGGCCCGCTGGTCAGGAAGATCGGCTTCACGGCGGACTCCTGAGGGGATGCAGATGGAACCGATTGCCACGAAACGCGTCGCGGTGGTTGCCACCGGCGTCATCGGCGCCAGCTGGGCCGCCTACTTCCTCGCGCGCGGCCTCGACGTGGAGGCCACCGACCCCTCGCCCGGTGCCGAGGCGCGGCTGCACGCGGCCGTGGCCGCGCACTGGCCCACGCTGGAGCGCTTCGGCCTGGCCACCGGCGCCTCGGCCGGGCGGCTGCGCTTTCATGCGCGGCTCGAAGACGCGGTGGTGCAAGCCGACTTCGTCCAGGAAAGCGGCCCCGAGCGGCTGGATTTCAAGACCGGCCTGTTCCGGCGCATGGACGAGGCCGCGCCGGCCCACGCGATCCTGGCGTCGAGCTCCTCGGGGCTCGCGATCAGCGCGGTGCAGGCCGAATGCAAGCATCCGGAACGCGTGGTGCTGGGCCATCCCTTCAACCCGCCGCACCTGATCCCGCTGGTGGAGGTGGTCGGCGGCGAGCGCACCTCGGCCCAGGCCATCGAACGCACGATGGCCTTCTACGCCGCCATCGGCAAGCGGCCGATCCACGTGAAGCGCGAGGTCAAGGGCCACATCGCGAACCGGCTGCAGGCCGCGCTCTGGCGCGAGGCCTTCCACCTGGTCGACGAGGGCGTGGCGAGCGTGGCCGACATCGACACCGCCATTGCGCACGGCCCCGGCCTGCGCTGGGCGGTGATGGGGCCGTTCATGAACCTGCATCTTTCGGGCGGCGCGGGCGGCATCGAACATGTGCTCGCGCACTTGGGCGGGCCGATCGAGGACTGGTGGAAGGACCTGGGCGCGCCGTCGATGACGGAAGAACTCAAGCAGAAGGTGGCCGAGGGCGTGGCCGCAGAACTGGGCGCGCGGCGCGTGGCCGAGCTCGAGGCTGCGCGCGACATGCTGCTGTTAGACCTGATTCGCGCCAAGGCCGACACCGGCAGACTCGATTGAAATGAACAACGACCACTTCCTTTTGGACCCCAGCCAGATCGCCCCGCCGCGCACCGTGCGCGTCGACTTCGACGACGGCTCCTTCGCGCTGCGTTCGCCGATGGCGCTCAAGCCCTATGCGCGCTGCATCGGCGAATGGCTGGAGCGTTGGGCGCGCGAGACGCCCGAGGCGCTGGCTTTCGCGGAACGCGACGACAGCGGCGAAGGCTGGCGCAAGCTCGACTACCGCGCGCTGCGCCAGGCCGTGGGTGCGGTGGCGCAGGGCCTGCTCGACCTCAAGCTGCCGGCCGACAAGCCCATCGTGATCCTCTCGGACAATGCGATCGACCACGCGGTGCTGATGCTCGCGGCCATGCACATCGGCCGCACCGCATGCTCGCTGTCGAGCGCGTATTCGCGCATGGCCAAGGATCCGTCGCGGCTGCACGGCGTGCTGCAGGCGCTGCAGCCGGCGTTGATCTACGCCTCGGATGCCAAGGTCTACGGCGGCGCACTCGCGGGCTGCGGCGTCGAGGCGCCCGCGGTGTTCAGCCGCAACGCCGATGCGCATGCGGGCGCCCTGCCCTTTGCGCAACTGCTGCAGGCGAGCGAGACGCCGGCCGTGATGCAGGCCTACGAAGCCATCCTGCCCGACACCCACGCCAAGTACCTGCTGACCTCGGGCTCCACCGGCAAGCCCAAGGTGGTGATCAACACGCACCGCATGCTCTGCGCCAACCAGCAGATGATGGCGCAGACCTGGCGCTTCCTCGAATACGAGAAGCCGGTGCTGGTCGACTGGCTGCCCTGGAGTCACACCTTCGGCGGCAACCACAACCTGCACATGGTGCTCGCCCATGGCGGCGCGCTCTACATCGACGAGGGCCGGCCCGCGCCGGGCCTGATCGAGAAGACCGTGCGCAACCTGCGCGAGGTGAAGCCCACGCTGCTGTTCAACGTGCCGCGCGGCTTCGACATGCTGCTGCCTTTTCTCGAAGCCGACGATGCGCTCGCGCGCGAAGTGCTCTCGCGGCTGCGGCTGGCCTTCTATGCGGCCGCGGCGCTCGCGCCCTCCACCTGGCAACGGCTCGAAGCCGTGGCCCAGCGCGTGCGGCCCGAGCGGCCACTGTGGCTCACCACTTCCTGGGGCGCCACGGAGACTTCGCCGGCCATTACATCCGCGCACTGGAAACTCGATGGCGCGGGCTGCATCGGCGCGCCGCTGCCGGGGCTCGAACTCAAGTTCGTGCCCAACGGCCAGAAGCTCGAGATGCGCGTCAAGGGCGTCTCGGTGTTCCCGGGCTACCGCCATGCGCCGCGCGAAACGGCCGAAGCCTTCGACGATGAGGGCTACTACCGCATCGGCGATGCCGGCTTTCTTGCGAACCCCGCCGAGCCCTCGCAGGGCGTGATCTTCAACGGCCGCGTGGCCGAGGACTTCAAGCTCTCGAGCGGCACCTGGGTCTCGGTGGGCACGCTGCGCGTGAAGCTGGTCTCGATGCTGGCGCCGCATGTGCAGGACGTGGTGCTCACCGGCCATGACCGCGACGAGATCGGCATGCTGGTGTTCGCGAGCCCGCAGGCCGCCTCGCTCGCGCCGCAGGCGCTGCAAGCACGCATCGCCGAAGTGCTGCGCACGCTGCGCAGCGAAGGCGGGGGCTCCTCGCAGTGCCCCACGCGCGCGCTGCTGCTCGCCGAGCCGCCGAGCCTCGACGCGGGCGAGATCACCGACAAGGGCTACATCAACCAGCGCGCGGTGCTCACGCGGCGCGCGGCCGAGGTGGCGCGGCTGCATGCCGGCGCGGACCACGACCTGCAGGTGATCCGGCTGCGCGACTGACCGGCTCCGCCGCTTTCACTGCTTCATTCAGGAAGGCTGCTCAAACAGCGCCAGCAGCATGTTCTTGAGCCACTGGTGCAAGGCCGAGGTTTCGTGCCGCTGGTGCCAGAACAGTTCGATGATGCGCGGCGGCGCATCGAGCGGCACGGGCATCCGGCGCAGGCCGGCCAGGCGCGCGGGCTCGAAGCGCTCGGACCACGGCAGCACCGCGACCAGGTCGGAGCGGCGCACCGCCTCGAAGGCGGCGTGGTAGTGGTTCACCGTGGCGACCAGGTTGCGCTGCAATCCGCGGCTGTGCAGGAAGAGGTCGTAGGTCGGCATGGTCTTGCCGACCAGGCTCACGTCGACATGGCGCGCGGCCAGGAATTTCTTCAGCGGGATCTTGTCCGCGCGTGCCAGCGGATGTCCGGTGCGCAGCACGCAGACGAAGTCGGGCGACCACAGCGCCCTCGACTTGAGGAACGCGGGCCGCTGCACTTCCTCGTTGTAGACGCTGATCGCGAAGTCGGCCTTGTTGTCCGCCAGCACCTTGTCGAAGTCGACCAGCGTGTTGGGTATGGCGTGGATCTGCATCGACGGCGCGGCCTTGCTCAGCCTGGCTGCCAGCCGGGGCACCACGATGCTCGACACATAGTCCGACATCGCGATGCTGAGGCTGGCGGTGCTGCGCAATGCATCGAAGCGCTCCACGTCCAGCGTGGCGCGGATCGCATGCAGCGACTGCGAGAGCGGCTCCCACAGGTCGATGGCGCGCCGCGTGGGGTTGACGCCCGCGCCGCTGCGCACGAAGAGCGGATCGTCGAAGGTCTCGCGCAGGCGGCGCAGCGCATTGCTGACTGTGGGCTGGGTGAGCGACAGCTTGCGGGCCGCGCGCGTGACGTTGCCTTCGGTCATGAGGGCCTCGAACACCTTCAGCAGGTTGAGATCGGCGGAGCGGTAGTTCATTCGGTCATCTGTTCATTCACGCGATCTATAAACACAATTGCCAGTATAAATTTGCCGTTATATCCCGTCGATCCTACGATCGGGCGCGTCGTCCATGCCGCGTTCTTGAACCGTCGTCGAGGGAAACCACATGACCATGCTGTCGGCTCGCATCGAGCGCCTGCCCTTCTCCGGCTTTCACCGCCGGCTGCTCATGATGGGAGGCCTCGGCTACACCTTCGATGCGATGGATGCCGCGGTCATCGCCTTCGTGCTGCCGGTGCTGCGCACCGACTGGGGCCTGAGCAGCGTGCAGATCGGCGTGCTGGCCAGCGCGAACTTCATCGGCTTCTTCTTCGGTGCGCTGGCGGCCGGCGCCTGCGGCGACCTGATCGGGCGGCGCAAGGTGATGATGTCGGCGCTGGCGATCTACTGCGTGGCCTCGCTCTTCAGCGGCATGGTCAACGACTGGACGATCTTTCTCGCGCTGCGCATCGTGGCGGGCTTCGGCGCCGGGGCCGAGAGCGCGATCATCGCGCCCTACCTGTCGGAGTTCGTGGCGCGCCGCTACCGCGGCACCTTCACGGGGGCGCTGGCGGGCTTCTTCTCGTTCGGCTTCGTGGCCGCGGCGCTGCTGGGCTACTTCATCGTGCCGGCGCATCCGCAGGGCTGGCGCATCGTCATCTTCATCACGGCGCTGCCCGTGGTGCTGCTGCTGTGGTGGCGCCGGGCATTGCCCGAGTCGCCGCGCTGGCTCGAGAGCCAGGGGCGGCAGGCCGAGGCCGACGCAATCATGGATGCGATGGAGGCCGACCATGTGCAGGGCGGCCGCGCGCTGCCCGCGCTCAATGCCCAGGACGTGGCCGCACCGCCGCCCAGCACCAGCCGCGGCAAGCTGCTGAAGAACTACGCAACGCTGGTGTCCAGCAAGCTCATTCGCATCAGCACCATGACCTGGCTGATGTGGCTGTCGATCACCTTCAGCTACTACTCGTTCTTCACCTGGATCCCGAGCCTTCTGATCCAGAACGGCATGACGATCACCAAGAGCTTCGGCTACTCGCTGGTGATGTACATCGCGCAGATCCCCGGCTACTTTTCGGCCGCGTGGCTCAACGAGCGCATCGGCCGCCAGGCCACCATCGTGAGCTACATGCTGCTGGGCGGGCTTTGCGCGCTGGGCCTGGCCTTCACGCACAGCGATGCGCAGATCATGGCCGCGGGCGTGCTGCTGTCCTTCTTCATGAACGGCACCTATGCCGGCGTCTACGCCTACACGCCCGAGGTGTTTCCCACCCAGGTGCGGGCGACCGGCTCCGGCCTGGCATCGGCCATCGGCCGCATCGGCGGCATCACCGCGCCGATCCTGGTCGGCTTCATCTACCCGACCGCCGGTTTCGCGGGCGTGTTCGGCATGACGACGGCGGTGCTGCTGCTCGGCGCAGCGGCTGTCACGTTCATGGGTATTCCCACGCGCGGCCGCTCGCTCGAGGACATTGCGGCCAGCGAACTTTCCTGACTTCCGACATCCATGCAGCCCAGCTCTCTCGAAGATTCCTTCTCGGCCGTGGCGCTCGCCCATGCCGACACCGCCCAGCCGCAAGCCACCTTCGGCGCAATCGACAAGGCGGTGGCCGCGACCATCGGCCACCGGCTCTTCACCATCCTCGTGCACCACCGCGCAGCGCGCGAGTCCGAGCGCGTCTACACCAACATGCGCGAGGCCTACCCCGTGGGCGGGCGCAAGCCGATCACCGATTCGCCCTGGATGCAGCAGGTGATGCAACGCGGCCTGCCCTACATCGGCCGCAATGCCGACGACCTGCGCGACGTGTTCTACGACCACGAGCTCATCGTGTCGCTGGGCTGCCGCAGCGTGCTGAACATCCCGCTGCGCTGGCGCGGCGAGACGCTGGGCACGCTCAACATGCTGCACGAGGAAAACTGGTACGGCACCGGCCATGTCGAGCTCGCGCGCGTGTTCGCGCAGCTGGCGGTACCGGCCGTAATGGCACAACAGGCGAAGGAGTTCCAGACATGACGACCCACACGGTACTTTTCAGGAACGCGAACCTGCTCGACCCGCTGCGCGGCGAGCTGCTGGAAGGCCACGACCTGCTGGTCGAGCAAGGCGTGGTGCGCGAAGTTTCCGACAAGCCGCTGCACAGCGAGGCCGCGCGGGTCATCGACGTGAAGGGCAAGACGCTGATGCCTGGCCTGATCGACTTGCACGTGCATGTGATCGCGGTGGAACTCAACCTTGCGCGGCAGGTGCACATGCCGAACGTGCTCATCACGCTGCGCAGCGTACCGATGCTGCGCGGCATGCTGCGCCGCGGGTTCACCACGGTGCGCGATGCAGGCGGCGCGGGGTTTGCCTTCAAGCAGGCCGTCGAGGCCGGCCTGGCCCAGGGGCCGCGCCTGTTCGTCTCGGGACGCGCACTGAGCCAGACCGGCGGGCACGGCGACATGCGCGCGCGCTCCGATTTTCTCGACCCTGGTGCAAGCTGCCCGACCTGCGTGCGCGTCGGCGCGCTGGCACGCGTGGTCGATGGCGTCGACGCAGTGCGCAGGGCCGTGCGCGAGGAACTGCAGATGGGCGCGGACCAGATCAAGATCATGGCCTCCGGCGGCGTGGCCTCGCCGACCGACCCGGTGGGTGCCTTCGGCTACAGCGAGGACGAGATCCACGCCATCGTGCAGGAGGCCGAGGCACGCGGCACCTATGTGCTGGCACACGCCTATACCGCGGCGGCCATTGCGCGGGCCGTGCGCTGCGGCGTGCGCACCATCGAGCACGGCAACCTCGTCGATGCGCCCACGGCGGCGCTGATGGCGCAGAGCGGTGCCTACGTGGTGCCGACGCTGGTCACCTACGACGCGCTGGCCAACGAGGGCGAGCGCTTCGGCCTGCCGAAGGAAAGCGTGGCCAAGGTGGCCGACGTGCGCGAGGCCGGCCTGCGCTCGCTCGAGATCTACAAGGCGGCGGGCGTGAAGATGGGCTTCGGCTCCGACCTGCTGGGCGAATCGCAGCGGCTGCAGAGCGACGAATTCCGCCTGCGCGCCGAGGTGCTCTCGCCGGCCGAGGCCGTGGCCAGCGCCACCGTGGTCGGCGCCGAGGTGCTGGGCATGCCCGGCCGCCTGGGCCGGCTGGTGCCGGGCGCATTGGCCGACATCCTGGTGGTCGAAGGCAACCCGCTGCGCGATGTGTCCTGCCTGCTCGGGCAGGGCGAGCGCATTCCGCTGGTCATGAAGGAAGGGGCGATCCAGTTCAACGAACTGGAATGAGGCCCTTCAGCGCGGTGCGCAGCGCCTTCGCGAAACGCGGGTCGGCCATGGCACCGACGTTGAAGCGCGACCAGCGCGAGACCTGCGTCGAATCGGTGCTGAAGATGCGGCCCGGCGCCATCACGATCTTGCGCGGCAGCAGTTTCTTCGCGAGCACCAGCGAGTCGGCCACGCCGGGAAGCGCGGCCCAGACATAGAGCGACTGCGGGGTGCGCGCAAAGACCTCCGCATCGACCGAATCGAACAATTGCAACGCCTTGCGCGTGGCCTCGCCGAGCCGATTCTGCAAGCGGTTCAGGTGCCGCTGGTAGTGGCCTTCGCTCAGGATCACGTCGACCGTGCGCTCGCTGTACTCCGAGCTGCTCACGTGGATCAGCGCCTTCAGGTCCGCAAGGTCGCTCGCCAGGTCGGCCCCGCAGGCGATGAAGCCCACGCGCAGCGCGGCCGAGAACGACTTCGAGAAGCTACCGATGTAGATGGTGCGCTCCAGCTGGTCGAGCGCCGAGAGCCGCGGCAAGGCCGTGGGCTTGAAGTCGGCCAGCGGGTCGTTCTCGACGATCAGCAGGTCGTATTTCTGCGCGAGCTGCAGCACGCGGAAGGCCTTGGCCGGAGAGATGTCGGAGCCCGTGGGGTTGTGCGCGAGCGACTGCGTGAAGAAGAGGCGCGGCCGCTCGGCGATCAGCAGCCGCTCCAGCACGTCGAGATCGGGCCCGTCGGCCAGCCGCGGCACGGCCAGCATCTGCGCACCCGCGAGTTTGAGCTTTCCGAACAGCGGGTAGTAGCCCGGATCGTCCACGAGCACCTTGCCGCCCGGCGGCACGAAATAGCGGATGACGATGTCCATCGCCTCGTTGGCGCCGTGCGTGAGCACGATCTGCCGCGGCTCGGCGCCGATGCCGAAGTCGGCCAGCTTGCGCACGAGGTGGTCGCGCAGCGGCGCATAGCCGAAGCGGCTGCCATAGCGGAACAGCGCGCCGAGCCCGGTGCGGACCACCTTGGGGTGGTACTTGTCGAGCCGCACGTCGGCCAGCCATTCGACCGGAGGAAAGCCGTCGCCCACGGCCACTGCGTCGGGCTGCGTCTTGAGCTGCTCGCGCATGAGCCACACGATGTCCATGGCGCGGCCGAGGCTGCCCGCGTCTTCCTCGACGGGCTTGGGAGTCGGCTGCGCGAGCACGAAATAGCCCGAACCGCGCCGCGGCTCGACAAGCCCGCGCGACACCAGCAGCTCGAACGCGGCCACCACGGTGTTCTTGGCGTAGCCGTGCAGCTGCGCGAGCTCGCGCAGCGACGGCAGCTTGTCGCCGGCCTTGTAGGCGCCGCTCGCGATCTGGCGCGCGAGGGTTTCGGCAAGCGAATCGGCGATCGTGGTCATGGACTGCGACTGTGACACAGCGAGCCCCCGCGGCGAACCACTGTCCGCACTGTCCCGCCAAACTGTGCCTTCCGCCTGCGGTACAGCCGGCCTAAATTGCCTGCTCCCGAATTCATCTTCCGAAGAGACAAGCAACGATGGTCGCCGATTCCCGCATTCCCAACTTCCGCGCGCTCACCCCCGCACAGCGCCTGGCCC
Source organism: Variovorax sp. V116 (assembly GCF_041154435.1). NCBI lineage: Bacteria > Pseudomonadati > Pseudomonadota > Betaproteobacteria > Burkholderiales > Comamonadaceae > Variovorax > Variovorax sp. V116. The sequence continues at coordinate 187,755 of NZ_AP028661.1, read as the reverse complement.
ACATCGCGCAGGCCGCTTCGTTCACCGACGACGAGGCGGCGCTGCTCGCCCAACCCGGCGCCCTGGGCGTGGACCGCGCCAACGGCATGGTCGAGAACGTGGTCGGCACCTTCGAGCTTCCGCTGGGCGTCGCCGGCAACTTCACCGTGAACGGGCGCGACTACCTCGTGCCGATGGCTGTCGAAGAGCCCTCGGTGGTGGCGGCCGCGTCCTTCATGGCCAAGCTGGCCCGCGAAGGCGGCGGCTTCGAGGCCTCGAGCACCGGGCCGCTGATGCGCGCGCAGGTGCAGGTAATCGGCATCACCGACCCGCATGGCGCGCGACTCGCGCTGCTGCGTGCACGCGACCAGATCCTCGCCGTGGCAAACAGCCGCGACAAGGTGCTGATCGGCCTGGGCGGCGGTTGCCGCGACATCGAGGTGCATGTGTTCGGCGACACGCCACGCGGCGCGATGGTGGTGATGCACCTCGTCGTCGACGTGCGCGACGCGATGGGCGCGAATACCGTCAATACGATGGCCGAGGCGGTCTCGCCGCTGGTCGAGAAGCTCACGGGCGGCACGGTGCGCCTGCGTATCCTGTCGAACCTGGCGGACCTGCGGCTGGCACGTGCGCGCGTGCGGCTCGCCCCCGCGGTGCTGGCCACGCGCGAGCGCAGCGGCGAGGAAGTGGTCGAGGGCGTGATCGACGCCTACACCTTCGCAGCCATCGACCCCTACCGCGCGGCAACGCACAACAAGGGCATCATGAACGGCGTCGATCCGGTGATCGTCGCGACCGGCAACGACTGGCGCGCGGTGGAGGCCGGCGCGCATGCCTATGCATGCCGCAGCGGGCGCTACACATCGCTCACCACGTGGGAGAAGGACACGACGGGCGCGCTGGTCGGCACCATCGAGATGCCGATGCCGGTGGGCCTGGTCGGCGGTGCCACCAAGACGCACCCGCTCGCAAGGCTCGCACTCAAGATCCTCGACGTGAAGTCCGCGCAGGAACTCGGCGAAGTCGCGGTGGCCGTGGGCCTCGCGCAGAACCTCGGCGCCTTGCGCGCGCTGGCCACCGAAGGCATCCAGCGCGGCCACATGGCGCTGCATGCCCGCAACATCGCGCTGGTCGCGGGTGCCACCGGCGACGAGATCGACAGCATCGCCAGGCAGATGGCCGCAGAGCACGACGTGCGCACCGACCGCGCCGTGGCGCTGCTCGAAGCGCTGCGCAAGAAGTAGGCAGAAGGCGGGAGAGCCCCGCACAACGGACCGCGGCCGATACCGCGGCGGCCATGGGAATGGTCGTCACATGACCACAGACGGAGACACACGAAAAATGAACGCAGACAGTGCAACGCGCGCCAGATGGCGGCTGGTGGAGATATGGGGCGACACGGCCGACCTGGGCCATCTCGGATGGTCGATCGTCATCGGCGTCGCGGTGAGCCTCGCGGGTTATCTCGTGGCCAGCCGCGTGCTCGCGAGCGCCGTGAGCACACCCGAGCTGGCACGCGCCTACGCCATGCTCGCCGGCCTCGGCGGCTGCGTGGTGTCGGGCCTGATCTGCGCGAAACTCTTCACGCCGAAGCGCGAAGTGGTGGAAGGCACCGAAGCCGATCCGCGCTGGCGCGAGGAAGTGCTGGCCGAACTGGCCGGCGAGCACGGCGACCTGGGCTCGATGGATGAGCTGCCGCCGTCCGTGGTGCGCGAGATGAAGGAGCTGGAGATCTACGACCTGTTCGCGTCGTACAAGCCCCGCGCTCGCAACGCCGAGGGGGCCGCACCGTGATCGACGCCGCACTCCTGAACCAGATCCTCGTCGCCACCGGCATGGGCCTGGTGGGCGCCATCGTGTTCGCGGCCATCGGCCTCGTCTCGGGCACCGACGAAACCACCACGCTCGCGCCGCTCACCCTGCTGGTGGTGCTGCTCGGCGTGCCGCCCGAAGGCGTGTTCACCTTCTTCCTCGCGGCGGCCGTGGCCAAGCACATGACGCATGCGGTGCCCACCGCGCTGCTGGGCATTCCGGGCGACACCATGGCCACGCCGCTGCTCCAGGACGCGAACCTGCTGCGCAACCTCGGCGTGCCGCACATCGCGCTGCGCAAGATGGTGTCGGGCGCGATCATCGCGGCCTTCCTCGCGGTGCCGCTGGCCGTGCTCTTCGCTGTGCTGCTGGCGCCCTATGGCGCGGCCATCACCAAGGCGGCGCCGTGGATCTTCGTGGCGGCGGCCGTGGCCATTGCGTATTTCTCGAGCGGCCGCTGGGCCTCGGTGGCCACGCTGGTGCCGTTCGTGATGGTGATCGTGGCGCTGCAGGCGCTCACCGGCAAGTACGGCGTGAAGCTCAGCATCAGCTACTTCCTGGGCATTGCGATCGGACCGCTGGTGGCCGACCTGTTCTCGGTGATTTCTCCCGCGGCCCGCCTGCGCATGAAGCGCGAGAAGGTCCGCACCTTCTCACTCGCACCCGACGTGAAGGGCTGGACCGGCTACTTCCCGAACCCGTTCAAGGTGCTCGACCGCAGCCAGGTGAAGTGGACCTTCGCGACCGCCGCGATCTCCAGCGCCACCTTCGTGTTCAGCCCGGTCGCAATGACGGTGGTCCTGGGCGAGCTGGTGGGCTCGCGCATCAGGCACGCCTACCACCGGCTCACCACCACGCTGGCCGCGCGCAACGGCGTGACCGAGGCGACCTACATTGCCGAGGCGCTGATCCCGCTGATCGCGATCGGCCTGCCACTGAGCCCCGTGGCGGCCGGTCCGGCGGCGCCGCTGTTCAACGCGCCGCCGGTGTTCACCATCGACACGGCCACGGGCCAGACACACAACCTGCACAACCTGTTGAACCACTGGGAGTTCCTGGGCTACGGCATGCTGGCCGTGGTGCTCGCGGCGCTGGTGGCCTATCCATTCACGATGAATTTCGCGCGCCGCGCGGCGCTCTTCGTCTCGCGCAAGGTGAGCCACGAGGCCATCATCGCGACCTTCGTCGGCCTGATCGTGGTGATCAGCGTATGGGAAGGGCAGCTGCTCGGCCTGCTGGTGATCCTCACGATGGGCCTGCTCGGCGGCCTGCTGTCGCGCGCCATCGGCTTCAACACCGGCGTGCAGTTCATGGGCTACTACACGGCGGTGCTGACGGTGCCAGCCGTCATCAAGGCCTTCGGCTGACGCCGTGACGCCGCCAGCACCTCAGGGAGAAACCGACCGGCCCCTGCGAGCTGCCGGCGCCGGCTTCTTCTTCACCGGCTCTTCCGCGCCGAAGAGCTTTTCCAACTGCTGCCCCGCGCGCGCGCCGAGGGCCGTGCCCACGCCCGGCAGCACCGCGGTGCCGACCGCCGCGCCGGCCAGCGCGCCGCCGGTCAGCGAGACCTCCGGCTCGCTCATGGTCCCGCCGATCTGGAGCGGCATGCCCACCACGCCGTCGATGAGGTCGACCGCGATCTCGCCGTCCAGCTTGCGGTTGAAGAGCCGCAGGCGGCCGCTCGCGGTGAGCACGCCCGAGCGCGCCTTGAGCCCGGTGTAGCGCATCACGACCCCGTCATCGGTGCCCTGCGTGTCGAGCACGCCGGTGAGCTCGTCCAGCGGCGTGGTGCCGCCGCGGCTGATGCCGGCGGTGGTCACGGCCTTGGCCAGGTCCAGCCGCGTGAGCGTGGCGGGCTGGACCGAGAAGGTGGTGCGGGTGCGCAGGCTGCGCAAGAGCGCTCCCACCTCTTCGGCCTCGGCCACCAGCATCGATTGGCCCGAGGCCTTGCCGGCCACGGCGCTGCGCCGGCCGAAGGCCTGCAGCATGCCCTCGATGTCCACCTGCCGCGGCTCGAGTTCGGCCGACACGCGCAGCAGGTCGTTCGGCGGCAGGGTCTCGAACCAGGCCACGCCGTTCGCCGTGCCGCCGCCAATGTCGATGCGGGTGCGCCACCGGTCCTGGCCGGCCGCGCGGTCCAGCCGCAGCCGCGCGGGCGGCGAGGCGCCGGCGCGCTCGATGCGCGCCTGGCGCGGGCGCCAGCCGGCGTCGAAAGTGATTTCGCCGTCGTAGGCCAGTGCCATGTTGCGCCGGTCGATCCAGACCAGGTCGCGCCAGCGCAGCTTTTCGAGAGGAACCGGCGCCAGCGTCCAGGGCGCGGGCAGCGCGACGATGCGCCCATCCTCCTTCGGCTTGGGGCTGCCGCCGCGGATTGCGCGCACCGACTCGCGCGGCAGCACCAGGCTCTCGATCTCGACCTCATCGATGGCGACGACCCGGCGCAGCAGCTCCCTGAGCTTGAGCTGGACCGTGATGCGGCGCAGCGTGACCGGGCGCGGCTGCTCGGTGGCCAGGTCGGACAGCACCAGCACGGGGCTGGGCCACAGCGCCCAGTGCGCGCCGCCGATCTTCAGGCCGACGCCGAAGCGCTTCTCGAAACCCTCGGCGATGCGCGCGGCCACTTCCTCGTCGCTGGGCAGGCGGGTGCTCGCCACCCACACCAGCGCGCCGGTGCCCAGCAGCAGGACCGCGGCAATGCCGATGAGCCAACGGCGAAGAGGGAGTTTCATCCGGCCAACTTAGCACGCAAAGGCGACTGCCGTTGTCAGCCCCCGTCGCTATAGTTTCCCAAACCCTGCACTGGAGAAACCGAATGCGTATCTGGAAAAAAGACATCTCTGTCGAGGAACTGACCCGCAACCACATCGGTACCGCCGTGTCCACGCTGGGCATGGAGTTCCTGGAGGTGGGCGACGACTTCATCCGCGCCCGCGTGCCGGTGGACGAACGCACCCGCCAGCCCTACGGCATCCTGCACGGCGGCGTGTCGGTGGTCCTGGCCGAGACGCTGGGCTCCTGCGGCGCGCACTACTCGGCGCCCGAAGGCGACCGGGCCGTGGGGCTGGACATCAACGCCAACCACATCCGCTCCGCCACGAGCGGCTGGGTCACGGGCACCGCGCGGCCGGTGCACCGCGGGCGCACCACGCAGGTGTGGCAGATCGACATGACGAACGACGCGGGCGAATTGACCTGCGTCTCGCGCATCACAATGGCGGTGCTGCCGCCGCGCTAGCCAGGAGAAGAGAAGAAAATCCGCCCGGCACGCGGGCGGCAGCGGGCCGAGAGAAGCCCCCCAGGAATAGAAATAACTACCGAGGAGATAACCACTCATGAGCAACCTGTTCAGCTGGCGCGAAGTCGCCGCCACCGAGGGCCGCGTGGTCGCGCCCGATGAACGCCTGCCCTGGCTGCAGACCGGCGCGATGGGCGTGCAGCACGTGATCGCGATGTTCGGCGCCACGGTGCTGGCGCCCATCCTGATGGGCTTCAATCCCAACATCGCCATCCTGATGAGCGGCATCGGCACGCTGATCTTCTTTTTGGTGACGGGCGGCAAGGTGCCCAGCTACCTGGGCTCGAGCTTCGCGTTCATCGGCGTGGTGATCGCGGCCAGCGGCTATGCGGGCAAGGGGCCCAACGCCAACATCGCGGTGGCGCTGGGCGGCATCGTGGCCTGCGGGGTGGTCTACATCCTGATCGGCGCCCTCGTGCAGGCGATCGGCACCGGCTGGATCGAGCGCTTCATGCCGCCGGTGGTCACGGGCGCCGTGGTGGCGGTGATCGGGCTCAACCTGGCGGGCGTGCCGATCAAGAACATGGCAGCCAGCAATTTCGACTCGTGGATGCAGGCCGTCACCTTTCTCTGCGTGGGGCTGGTGGCGGTGTTCACGCGCGGCATGCTGCAGCGCCTGCTGATCCTGATCGGGCTCATCCTGGCTACTGCGGTCTATGCGCTGCTGACCAACCTCTTGGGCATGGGCAAGCCGGTCGACCTGTCCGGCATTGCCAATGCGGCCTGGTTCGGCATGCCCACCTTCACCGCGCCGGTGTTCACCACCAACGCCATGCTGCTGATCGCGCCCGTGGCCATCATCCTTGTGGCCGAGAACCTCGGCCACCTGAAGGCGGTCACGGCCATGACGGGGCGCAACCTCGACCCCTACATCGGCCGCGCCTTCATCGGCGACGGCATTGCCACGGTGGTGAGCGGCGCCTCGGGCGGCACCGGCGTGACCACCTATGCCGAGAACATCGGCGTGATGGCGGCCACGCGCATCTACTCGACGGCGGTGTTCGTGGTGGCCGCGCTCATTGCGCTGGTGCTGGGCTTCAGCCCCAAGTTCGGCGCGCTGATCCAGGCAATTCCGCTGCCGGTGATGGGCGGCGTGAGCATCGTGGTGTTCGGCCTCATCGCCATTGCGGGCGCCAAGATCTGGGTCGACAACAAGGTCGACTTCTCGCAGAACAAGAACCTGATCGTGGCCGCCATCACGCTCATCATCGGCACTGGCGACTTCACGCTGAAGTTCGGCGATTTCGCGTTGGGCGGCATCGGCACCGCGACTTTCGGGGCGATCATTCTTTACGCACTGCTCGGCAGATCGCGCAACGCCTGAGCCTTTTAAAAGTGAAACCTCGTGCAATAAATGTTCTGCGGGGTGCTTGAAGCGGGCCCCGTTCACTGGCCGGAAGCCCGCGCCCGTTAGACTTCAACGCTTTTCGCACCGACGTTTTCCAATGGCCGATGTCTCCGCCGCGCGCACCAAGGCGGTTTTCGAATTCAAGAGCGCCACGCTGCCGCTGATCGCAGTGATCCTCAAGACGGCCGACCTGGCCGTGCTGGCCGAGGCCCTCGACGCGCAGCTGGCCGATTCGCCCGATTTCTTCGAGCAGGAGCCGGTGGTCATCGACCTCTCGCAGCTTCAGCCGGACGAGGAAAGCGGCGAGGAACCCCCGGCGCTCGACTTCGCGGCGCTGCGCGGCCTGCTGGCGCGCCACCAGACGCAGCCGATTGCGGTGCGCGGGGGCAACAACGCCCAGAATGCCGCGGCGCGCGCCGCCGGCCTGTCGCTCACGGCCATGCCGGTGGCGCCCGCGCCGCGCTCACCGGCGCCGCCGGCCGCTTCGCCGGCGCCCGCCAGCGAAGCACCGCAGATCGTGCGCGAAGTGCCGGTGCCGGCCAACGGCACGTTGCTGATCGACAAGCCGCTGCGTTCGGGCCAGCAGGTCTACGCCCGCGGCGGCGACGTGGTGGTGACCGCCGTGGTGAGCTTCGGCGCCGAGGTCATTGCCGACGGCAACGTGCACGTCTACGCGCCGCTGCGGGGCAAGGCCATTGCCGGCGCGCGCGGCAACACCGAGGCGCGCATCTTCTCGACCTGCATGGAAGCGCAGCTCGTGGCCATTGCGGGCATCTATCGCACCAACGAGGTGCCGCTGCCCGACCCGGTGCTCGGCAAGCCGGCCCAGATACGCCTGGATGGCAAGAAGCTGGTGATCGATCCGATCTGATGTGCCGAGGCACATCCGACCAACAACAACCGAATTGAAACAAGAAGGAATGGCCATGGCCAAAATTGTGGTGGTGACCTCAGGCAAGGGCGGCGTCGGCAAGACCACGACGAGCGCCAGCTTCGCGTCGGGCCTCGCGCTCGCGGGCAAGAAGACGGCGGTGATCGACTTCGACGTGGGCCTGCGCAACCTCGACCTCATCATGGGCTGCGAACGCCGCGTGGTGTACGACCTCATCAACGTGATCCAGGGCGAGGCCAACCTGAGCCAGGCGCTCATCAAGGACAAGCAGTGCGACAACCTGTTCGTGCTCGCGGCCTCGCAGACGCGCGACAAGGAAGCGCTCACGCAGGAAGGCGTCGAAAAGGTGCTGGCCGACCTGGCCGCCATGGACTTCGACTACATCGTCTGCGATTCGCCCGCCGGCATCGAGACCGGCGCGATGATGGCCATGCACTTTGCCGACGAGGCGCTCGTGGTGACCAACCCCGAGGTATCCTCGGTGCGCGACTCCGACCGCATCCTGGGCATGCTCAGCAGCAAGACCAAGCGGGCGAAGGAAGGCGGCGACCCCATCAAGGAGCACCTGCTGATCACCCGCTACAACCCCAACCGCGTGGCCGGCGGCCAGATGCTCTCGCTGGAAGACATCCAGGACATCCTGCGCATCAAGCTGATCGGCGTCATTCCCGAGTCGGAAAGCGTGCTGCAGGCGTCCAACCAGGGCGTGCCCGCAATCCACGACAAGGATACCGACGTGGCCAAGGCCTACAGCGACGTGGTCGCGCGCTTCCTGGGCGAAGACCGCCCGATGCGCTTCGTCGACGCCGAAAAGCCGGGCTTCTTCAAGCGAATTTTCGGAGGCAAGTAGGCCATGTCCTTTTTCTCGTTCCTGCTCGGCGAAAAGAAGAAGACGGCCAGCGTCGCCAAGGAGCGGCTGCAGATCATCCTCGCGCACGAGCGGTCCAGCCTCAGCGGCAAGAAGCGCCCCGACTACCTGCCCGACCTGCAGCGCGAGCTGATGGCGGTGATCTCCAAGTACGTGAAGATCAATGCCGACGACATCAAGGTTCACCTGGAGAAGCAGGACGACCTCGAAGTGCTCGACATCAAGATCGAGCTGCCCGACCCGGCACCCTCGCCGGCGCGCTGAAGAAAGAACGCGCGGGCGGGGCGCCACCTGCCCGCGTTCGCCCGCCGCTCAGGGCTGCGCCACGAAGCGCACCACCTGGCGGACCACGTCCTCCTCCTTGAGGATGCGGCGGTGCCCCAGTCCCTGCGTGGCCACCAGCCGCGCTCCCCTGATCGCGTCTCTGTAAGCCTCGGCGTCGGCAAAGCGGTTCACGCGGTCGCCCTGGTCATGCACGATCAGCGTCGGCTGCGCGATGCGCGGACCGACGGCCGCCGGCTCCAGCTGCGCCATCAGGACGCCTTCGCGCGCCTCGAACCGCCGCTGCATGGCCAGGCGCGTCGCCTCGCTGAGGCCGAAGGTGTGCGCGAAGTAGCGCGTGTATTCGCGTGGCGAGGCCGGCGGCGCGAGCAGCACCAGCCGTTCGGCCTGCAGGCCCTGCGCGGCCGCCAGCGCCAGCCCGTTGGCGCCCAGCGAATGGGCGGCCACCGCGCGCAGCGCATGGCCGTCGGCCGCCAGCCTGGCAACCACGTACGCAATGGCCCGCGCGAACTGCGGCGAGTTGCTCATGGTGCCCGCGCTGCGGCCATGGGCCGGCAGTTCGAGCAGCACCGGCCGCAGGCCCGCATCGGCCAGCGCCTGCGCGAGCGCCAGCATCTGCCCCGCATGCCCGCCCCAGCCGTGCACCAGCAGCACGACGGGCGCCGATTCCGCGCCGAAGTCCTGCGCAGCCAGATGATAGAGGCCGAGGCTGGCGTCTTCGAAGGCCCAGGCCTCGCGCCGCCACGCCGCGCCCGGCCCCTGGCCGCGGTAGAGCCACTTGGGCGGCAGCGGCGTGCCGAACACGCGGTAGGCGGCGCGCACGCCCAGCGCGGGCCACAGCCGCTGCGAGGCGGTCAGGCCGAAGCGCAATGCGCGCATCAGCCGGCCCGGACGGTAGTAGTTGGACTGGGCGGCATGCGTGGCCGCGGAGGTGGTGGTGCTCGTCATGCCATGGGCTCCTGCGTTCTTCATTCAGTACCAGACCCAGTCCTCGTTGCTGCGCGGCAGGCTGCGCAGCGCATCGCGGGTGGCGTCGGCGCCGATGGCACCCACATAGACGGCAAGGCAGAGGGCAATGATCAGCATGGTGCTTCTCCTTTTTATCGCACGATCGTGCGAAATTAAGACAAAGAAAGACGAAAACGGAATGGCCTGTGCCGTGGCTCAGGCGCGGTAGCTCGAAAGAAGCCGCTGCCAGGTCTGCGTGGCGCGATCGGCGGCCTGGGGGTCGCGCAGGAAGCGCGCGTCGTGCAGCAGGCCCATGATGAGGCCGTTCAATTCGCTGACCAGCTGCGCCGGGTCGGTGTCGGCCCGCAGCTCGCCGGTTTCCACCGCCTGGAGCACCGTGCGGCGCAGCGCGGCGCGCCAGCGCGTGATCTCGCCGAACAGCAGGTCGCGCAGCTCGCCTTCGCGGTCGTCGTATTCGAAGGCACCCGCCATGTAGATGCAGCCGGTTTCGGCCTCGATGTCGCGGGTGCGGGCAATCCAGCGTCCGACGATGTCGTCGAGCCGCGCGAGGCCCTTGGGCTTTTGCATGGCCGGCACGAACACGTCGGCCAGGAAGCGGCGGCCGTATTCCTCGATCACCGCCTTCTGCAGCGCCTCGCGCGAACCCACGCGCGAGAACACGCCGCTCTTGGAGAGCGCCAGGCGGCTGGCGACGGCCTGCAGCGTGATGGCCTCCAGGCCTTCGGCCAGCGCAAGGTCCATCGCCGCGCCGACGATGGCGGCGCGGGTGAGTTCGCTTTTCTGGGTCTTGGCGTCCATGCAGGCCATTTTAGCACAGCCGTGCGAAATTGCAAATTCACCTGTTGCGGCATTGGCGGAAGGCCCGCACAGATGTTTTTCTCATGTGAAACCAACAAACGCATCGTTCCCCGCATAAGCACTTGTGCCGAGAATCGCCGCTCGGCCCGCTGCGGGCCCGTGCCTTTTCCTCCTCCCGATCTTCTTCCGCGCCAGATGAACTTCCAACAACTGCGCTCGGTACGCGAGGCCGTTCGTTGCGGCTTCAACCTGACCGAAGTCGCCCATACCCTCCACACCTCCCAGCCGGGCGTGAGCCGGCAGATCCGCGAGCTGGAGGAAGAGCTCGGCATCGAGCTCTTCGTGCGCGCCGGCAAGCGCCTCACCGGACTCACCGAGCCGGGCGGCCACGTGCTGCCGATCATCGAGCGCATGCTGCTGGAAAGCAGCAACCTGCGCCATGCCGGGCAGGAGTTCGTCGCGCAGCAAAGCGGCCTGCTCTCGGTGGCGGCCACGCATTCGCAGGCGCGCTATGCGATGCCGGTGGCGGTGCAGGAATTCCGCGCGCAGTTTCCCAACGTGAAGCTGCACCTGCACCAGGGCTCGCCCAAGCAGATCGCGCAGATGCTGATCGGCGGCGAGGCCGACGTGGGCATCGCCACGGAGGCGCTGGGCGACTATCCCCAGCTGGTGGCCCTGCCCTGCTACCGCTGGACGCATTCGGTGATCGTGCCGCCGGGCCATGCGCTGCTCGATGCGCCGCTGACGCTCGAGGCGCTCACGCGCCATCCGCTGATCACCTACGACACCGGCTTCACCGGGCGCTCGCGCATCGACGAGGCCTTTGCACAGCGCGGGCTCGCGCCCAACATTGTGCTGGCCGCGATGGACGCCGACGTGATCAAGACCTACGTGCAGCTGGGCATGGGCGTGGGCATCGTGGCCGGCGTGGCCTACGAGACGGAGCGCGACACGCAGCTGCGCGCGCTCGATGCGGGCCGGCTCTTCGGCATCAACATGACCAAGCTCGCGGTGCGGCGCGGCAACTACCTGCGCAAGTACGTCTACGCCTTCATCGAATCGTTCGCACCCACGCTCACGCGCGCGGTCGTCGAAAAGGCTCTGGGCGATGAAGCGAAGGGATCGCACTACGAAATCTAGTGCGCGCGCAACGCCTTCGGCGCCCGCTGCAACAGGTTTTAGAAAGATGCGCGCTGCTTCACAAAGGGGGCGTACATTCGGGTTAATTCCTTGGCTTCCCGGAACGGATCAGCAATGGCATCGACCCCGCAGCAGCAACAGAAAACAAGGGCCGCCCTGAAGGCCGCCGACGCCGCCGAACGGCGCGAGCGGCTGAGGCGTGCGTTGCCCGCCACGGTGGAACTGCTGCAGAGCCGCCAGGCGGACCGCATCGACGACAGCGACATCGAGGCCTACGTGAGCCTGAACTGGCTCGAATGGCACGGCGGCGGCCTGCGGCTCACCATTACCGGGCGCAACGTCTGCGCCCAGTCGCTGCCCACGGTGGTGGCCTGAGAGTCCCGCGCCCGGCGGGTTACTGGCTGCCCACGATGATCTGCGCGATCACGCCGGTCGCAATGGCCGCGAGCACGTAGTCGCCGCCCACGCCCACCCACTGGTAGCCGCGCGGCGGCTGCTGCAGGCGATAGCTGCGCCAGTCGTTCACCACGTAGTTGCGGCCGCGGTATTCGCTGGGCACGCGCCCGCCGCGGCGCCATTCCGCGTGCGGCTGCGGGTAGCCGCGGCGATCGAACTGGCGGCCGGGGCGATAGTCCTCGCGGCCATAGCGGTCGCCGCGGCGATCGTCGTGCCGGTCGAACTGGCGGTTCTGCTGTTCGTAGCGGCCGTTGCCGCGGTTGTCGTGGTCGCCGTCATGGCCGCGGCCTTGCGCGAAGGCGCTCCCCGCTGCCATGCACATCGCGAGCGCCGCAGCAGCGACGGCCATGCTCTTTGACTTGATGATCATCTGGAACTCCTTCGTGTTGATGACGAGTCCATTGTCAGCGGCGCTTGTGTCTGCCCCGCACGCATCAGGTCGCGGTCAGGTGAAATCAGGTAAGTGCAGGTATCCGGGCGGCGTGCTGTCCGACCCTGGCGACAATGGGCCTCCCAACCATCGCCGGCGTGGAGGCGCCATCATCAACATGCGTGACAAGATCATTGGCGCCATCGGCATCGTGTGGGGCGGCGGCATGCTCCTGAGGTGGCTCATGTCGGGCCCGCCGGCCGGCATCGGCGGCTACCAAGGCGGTCAGACCGCCGGGGCTCTGCTGGGCGCGGTCATGCTGGTTGCGGGCCTGTACCGCTTCTTCAAGCGTCCCGACTGAGGCGACGCGCAGCATGAAGCGACGTCACCTCCTCCACCTGCTGGCCGGCGTGCCCGCAGCCGTCCTTGTGCCCGCCTGCGGCAAGCGCAAGCCCTCCGCCGCCGCGTTGAAATCAGATGCCCGCGTGCTCGCGCTGGGCGACAGCCTGACTTTCGGCTACGGCGCGCCGCCCGAGGCCGCCTGGCCCGTGAAGCTGGGCGAGCTCACCGGTTGGCAGATCGAGAACGCGGGCCTCAACGGCGACACCTCGGCCGGCGCGCTGGAGCGCCTCGCGCCGCTGCTGGCTGCCGGCAGCTACGACGCGGTATTGATCGGCATCGGCGGCAACGACATGCTGCGCGGCGTGTCGCCAGCGGCCACGCGCGAGAACCTCGCGGCCCTTGTCAGCCAGGCGCGCGCGCACACGCCCTACGTGGCGCTGCTGGCCACGCCCTCGCCCGACGCCATGCGCGCGGCCGTCGGCTCGCTGAGCGATGCGCTGTTCTACGAGGAGGTGGCGAAGTCGGGGCAGGCGCTGCTCGTGGCCAATGTGTATTCGAGCGTGCTGTCGGACGCATCGCTGCGCTCCGACCGCATCCATGCCAATGCTGAAGGCTATGCGCGCATTGCGCAGCAGCTCGCCGACCAGCTCAAGGCCGCCGGCTGGCGGTGACGGCGGGGCTCAGGCAGTCTGCAGCAGGTCGACGTAGGCACCCTGCACGAGCTGCTCGGACGCAATGCCCAGCTGCGCCATGAGCGCATGCGCTTCGGCCGTGCCAACCTCGGCAGGCTCGCCATCTTCCAGCACCACCTCGAGTTCGAGGAATTCGCCCAGGCCCTCCACGCGGTCGAGGTGCACGCGCGTGCGGCCCACGATGAAGAGCCTTCGCTGCTTGCGCACGCGCCCGGCCTGGCCCCAGGCGAGCGTGAGCGATTCGCGCAGCGCGTCGGGCGTGGTGGTGGGCGAGATCAGGTAGAACGATTCCTTCGGGCCGCTGCTGTTGGCGCGGCGATAGAAGATCAGCTCGGCGCGGTCGGGCGCGAAGGTGCGCAGCTTGAGGCGGTCGGCGTTGTTTTCGCAGCGGAAGAAAGTGTCGTCCTGCGCGATTTCGAGAGGGCCTGAATCGGCGAGCTTCGCGGCGATGAGTGCCACGCGTTCGACGCTGTCGATGCGGGCCTTGATCTCTATGTTTCTTGCCATTTTCTGGTGGTCTGTGTGTTGCGGCTTTTGTTCGCGTTCTTGTTCAGGGCGCGTGCCCAGGCCACCGGGTACTCCCCTCCGCGAATGTCCCCCGGCCTGCGGCCTCCTCCTTAATTTCGCTGCGGGGAGCACCCGATACCCTGTGCACGAGGGCACGCTGCTGGTGTACCGCTGATCAACCAATGCTCTGTCCAACGCTCCCGCTGATGGGGTGCCTTGCGCAGCGAAATCAAGGGGGAGGCCGCAGGCCGGAGGACATTCGCGGAGCAAGGTACCCCGTCGGCGGGAGCGCGCCCCGAACAAAGCGCTCACATCAAGGCGCGCTACCCTGCGGCCCCACAGGCGGCGGCGCGGTGCGGCCACTCGAACCCGGCGCGAGCTTGCGTCCGAAGGCTTCGCCGACCCGGCGCACCGGCCGGCTGGCTTTTTCCGAAACGTTGTTGACGCCGCGCCGCGTCGCGTTCTCGGCGCGGTCGATGCCGCGGCCGGCGGCGTTGGTGCCGCGCTGCACGCTGTTCACGACCTTGCTGTCACGCGGCGGCGGCTTGAGCGTGTGCGCCGGCTGCGCCCTGGGCGGGTTGTCGGCGCTCTGCGCGTGAACGGTGGCGGCGGACAGCAGCAGGAGCGCGGCGCTTGCCGCGGCCAGCGCGAATCCATGGGCGGGTGTTTTCTTTATCGTCATGATGGGCTTCCTTCTTCGTCGATGGGCTCGGCTGTATCCGCCGCCGCGGCGCGCGCCATGCGTTCGCTCTTCCAGTAGACGTCGTCGCCGCCGTTCATCCGGTTGAGCACGCGCGCGAGCACGAAGAGCAGGTCGCTGAGCCGGTTGAGATATTGGCGCAGTGCATCGTTGAGCTCGGCCGTTGCGCCGAGCGCCACCACGGCGCGTTCGGCCCGCCGCGCCACCGTGCGGCACACATGCGCGAGCGAGGCCGCGCGCGTGCCCGCGGGCAGGATGAATTCGGCCAGGCGCGGCAAGGCGGCGTTGTGCTCGGCCAGCGCGTTGTCCAGCTGCAGCAGCGCGTCGGCCTTCAGCAGCGTGTAGCCCGGCATCGAAAGCTCGCCGCCCAGATTGAAGAGCTGGTGCTGCACGTCGACCAGCAGTTCGCGCACGGACTCCGGCATGGGCTCGCACAGCAGCAGGCCGATCTGCGAGTTGAGCTCGTCCACGTCGCCCATCGCGTGCACGCGCAGGTGGTCCTTGGGCACGCGGGTGTTGTCGCCGAGGCCGGTGGTGCCGTCGTCGCCGGTGCGGGTGGCGATCTGCGAAAGTCGGTTGCCCATGATGGGTGCTCCTGGTTTATGCGGCGACCGCGGCCTTCGACGCATCGATCTTGCCGGCCAGCCATTGCAGGCCCGCCAGATGCTGCTGGTCGTGGCTGCAGAGGTAGTGGACAAGGCTGCGCATCGTGAGTGCCCCATAGCCTTCGAACACCGCCGTGCGCGCAAGTTGCATGTCCGTCAGGTTCGAGACGATGTCCATGGTCCGGGCACGCGCAATGCGAAATTCCGCCAGCACCTTTTCCGCGTTGGCCATGCCATAGGCACGCGCAATGGCGAGCGGCTCGCTGTCGATCGAGGCCAGCGTCGGACGGCTTTCTTCCAGCGTGCGGCGAAAGCGCACGTGATAACCCTCGACCTCGATGTCGCGCACATGGCAGAGCTGCTCGATGGCCGTGAAGGCCTCGCTGGGCACACCCTCCCACGAGGGCGGCGCCCAGTGCCGGAAGGCATGGGGAATGGCCGCGTAGTGGGCTTCGAGCTGCGAAGGGAATGCGGCAAGCGCTGCGAGGGTCGTGGGGTTCATGGCTTTTTCCGAAGCGCATTATGGTGCGCGCTCCGTAAAATGGCCGGACAGAGCCCCCGCCCCCCTTTCACGCCCAGGAGACGCCCGATGAACGCCCCGACCCCAACCTCGCACCTGCTGCCGGAGGTTCATCTGCGCAATGTGCCCGACAGCCTGATCGAGGGCCTGAAAGCGCGCTTCGGCAGCAACTGTTCCACGGCCATGGCCGTGCGCACCCAGCATGGCCGCGACGAGTCCTCGTTCGATGCGCCGCCCCCCTCGGCCGTGGTGTTTGCCGAAAGCACGCAGGACGTGGCCGACGCGGTGAAGCTCGCAAGCGAGCACAGCGTGCCGGTCATTCCCTTTGGCGTGGGCTCGTCGCTCGAAGGCCACCTGCTGGCGGTGCAGGGCGGCATCAGCATCGACGTCTCGCGCATGAACCGCGTACTGTCGGTCAATGCCGACGACCTCACCGTGACCGTGCAGCCCGGCGTCACGCGCAAGCAGCTCAACGACGAGATCAAGAGCACGGGCCTGTTCTTTCCCATCGACCCGGGCGCGGACGCCTCCATCGGCGGCATGACCGCCACGCGCGCGAGCGGCACGAACGCGGTGCGCTACGGCACCATGCGCGAGAACGTGCTGGCGCTCGAAGTGGTCACGGCCAGCGGCGACGTGATCCGCACCGGCACGCGCGCAAAGAAGTCGTCCGCCGGCTACGACCTCACGCGCCTCATGGTGGGCAGCGAGGGCACGCTGGGCGTGGTCACCGAAGTCACGCTGCGCATCTACCCGCTGCCCGAGGCGGTGTCGGCCGCGATCTGCTCGTTCCCGAGCATCGAGGCCGCGGTGCGCACCACCATCGAGACCATCCAGCTCGGCGTGCCGATCGCGCGCGTGGAGCTGATCGACGTGAACACGGTGCGCATGGTCAACACCTACGCCAAGCTGAACCTGCGCGAAGAGCCGATGCTGCTGATGGAATTCCACGGCTCGCCGGCCGGCGTGAAGGAGCAGGCCGAGACGGTGCAGGAGCTCGCGAGCGGCCATGGCGGCAACGCCTTCGAATGGGCCAGCACGCCGGAAGAGCGCACGCGCCTGTGGACCGCGCGGCACAACGCCTACTTTGCGGCCGTGCAGTCGCGCCCCGGCTGCCGCGTGATCTCGACCGACACCTGCGTGCCGATCTCGCGCCTGGCCGACTGCCTGCTCGACTCCGTGGCCGAGGCCGATGCCAGCGGCATCCCCTACTTCCTGGTCGGCCACGTGGGCGACGGCAATTTCCACTTCGGCTACCTGCTCGACCCGAACATCCCCGAAGAGCGCGTGAAGGCCGAGGAACTGAACCATTCGCTCGTGAGCCGCGCATTGGCGCTCGAGGGCACCTGCACCGGCGAGCACGGCGTGGGGCTGCACAAGATGGACTTCCTGGTGACGGAAGCTGGCGTGGGTGCGATCGACATGATGCGCACGATCAAGCGCGCGCTCGACCCGAAGAACATCATGAATCCCGGAAAGATCTTCGCGCTCTGATCCTTTCGGAAGCACGCCCATGAAAAAGCCCGGCGGCTCGCAAGAGCCCCGGGGCTTTTTTGCCGCTGGCCGAACGCCTTGCCTTACCTGCGGCGGCGTGCGGGCGCCGGCTGCTCGGCCGGCACATAGGTCTGCGACGGTGCCGCGCCGCCATCCACGCCGAGCCGGCCGCCGCCGCCCAGGCCCTGGCCGCGCACCGTCTGCGCCTTGTAGCTGCGCAGCGAACGGACCATCTGGTTGAAGGCGTCCATGAAGGCCGCGGCAATCACCTTGCCTTGCGCCGTGTTGGTGTAGCCGCCGAGGCCGCCGCCGGCACTGCGGCCGGCCAGTGCACCGAAGGCGCCGAAATCGGTCTTGGAGGCGCTGCCTTCCGAAGCCGCGACCTGCACACCCGAGCGGTTGTCGATGAGCGTCAGCAGCGCGCTGGCTTCCTTGGTCTGCATGTTGCCGCCGATGGTGGCCAGCGCGCGGCCGCGGCCGCCGCCGACCAGCCCGCCCAGCGCGCCGCCGATGCCGCCGGCATCGCTGTTGCTGAACACAATCTCGGGCGACAGGCCGTAGTCGGACGCCACCATCTGGCCGCGGCCGAAGTTGCTGCCGCCGCGCATCTCGCCCGACTGCATGAGCGCGCGCTCGCGCGTCATCGCGTTCATGCCGGCCGCGCCGCGCTCCACCACCACGAAGCAGTTCGACTGCTGCACCAGAAGGCGCAGCAGGTTGGCCGTGGGCGGCAGGCGGTACTCGCCGGTGAGGATGGTGTACCAGCCGGCATTCACGTTCTCGATCAGCGAGACGGTGCCGAGCGGCGATTCGCAGCGCTCGAGCTGGCTGCTTTCGCCGGCGGTGGCGGAACCCGCGGCGCTGCCCGTGGCCATGGTCTTGGCCGACTGGCTGCCCATCTGCATGTCGGTGGTCGCGCAACCGGTCAGCAGCAGTGCGCCGACGGCCACGGCCGCGAACGGAAACCTTGTCCTGAACTTCATGATGAACTCCCTCTCCTCGAGATCTGGTGTTGAAACGTCAGCGGCGAGGATACGCGTAAAAGATTGCAAGAATCAATCGCGCGAATGTCCGACTGGACGCGTCCGTACCTAGGCCGTTCGGCGGATGCGCTCGATCAGCCCGTTGAGCGCCTCGATCGAGCCGAAGTGGATCGCCAGCTCGCCGCTCTCCTCCACCTTGCCGCCGCGCTTGCTGCGCTTCTTGATGCGGACCTCGACCTCGGCGGTCAGCAGGTCGGCCAGCTCCTCTTCCACGCGCTGCAGGTCGCGCGACTTCTCGCCGTCGTTGCTGCGGCGGGACGGCGTGAGGGTGAACTCGGCCGCCAGCCTTTTGACCAGCGCCTCGGCTTCGCGCACCGACATCTTCTTGGCCGCGATCTGGTTGGCGGCCGTGATCTGCGTGCCGCGGTCCAGCGAGAGCAGCGCGCGGGCATGGCCCATGTCGATGTCGCCTGCCATCAGCATCTGCTGCGCCGGCTCGGCCAGGTTCAGCAGCCGCAGCAGGTTGCTGGCCGCGCTGCGCGACCGGCCCACGGCCTGTGCAGCCGCTTCGTGAGTGAGCCCAAACTCTGAGACCAGGCGTTGCAGGCCTTGGGCTTCTTCGAGCGGATTGAGGTCTTCGCGCTGGATGTTCTCGATCAGCGACATGGCCGCCGCGGCCTCGTTGGGCACGTCGCGCACCAGCACCGGCACGCGGTCCAGGCCCGCGAGCCGGGCGGCGCGGAAGCGGCGCTCGCCCGCGATGATTTCGTATTCGGCGTTCTTGGCGGCGGCCGATTCGGCATCGAGCCGGCGCACCAGGATCGGCTGCATGATGCCCTGCGCCTTGATGCTCTCGGCCAGCTCGTAGAGCGCGCCTTCGTCCATGCGGGTGCGCGGCTGGTAGACGCCCGCCACCATCTCGTCGAGCATCAACGTGTTCGGGTTCTGCGCGGCGGCGCCTTCGTCGGTACCGCTGGGGTCGGCGGACGGCGCGGCCGTGGGGCCGAGCAGCGCTTCGAGGCCGCGCCCCAGGCCCTTGGGTTTCTTGGTCGCCATCAGTGCGTGTCTTTCGTCGAGATTTCGTTCAGTAGTTGCCGGCCCTGGGGCCAGTCGCCCAAGCCGGATTCGGCGTTCAGGTGGCCGCCCGCACCGGCGTCGACGAAGCGGGCGCCCCAGTCGGCGGCCATCTGGCGCGAGCGCGCGGCTTCGCAGTAGGGATCGTCGTTGGCGGCGATCAGCACCGAGGCAAAGGGCAGCGGCTGGCGCACGATGGGCGCCCAGCCCGGAATCAGCTGGCGCAGGTCGTCGCGTTCGACGTCGCCGGGCGCGACCAGCAGCGCGCCCCGCACCTTGTGCGTATTGCGCGAATGCGCGGCCCAGGCCGCAACGAGGATGCATCCCAGGCTGTGCGCCGCAAAGACCACGGGCTCGGGTGCCGCCAGCACCTCTTCCTCGAGCCGCGCGGACCAGTCGCCGCGCAGCGGCCGCATCCAGTCGTGCTGTTCGACGCGGTGGTCGGCGTGGACCGATTCCCAGCGGGTCTGCCAATGGCCGGGGCCGCTGTTCCGCCAGCCCGGCAGCAGGAAGACGCGAGACAACACGGCCATCAGAAGCTTTTCTCGCCCGAATCGGGGCCGCCTGCCGGCGACAGCACATCCTCCGGGACCGCCAGGTTGGGCGGCGCGACCGGCCCGACCGGCGCAATGGGCGGCGCAACGGCACCGGATGCGAAGGCGCTGGCGGGCGGCATCTTCTCGACCAGTTCCTTGGCAAAGGCAACGAAGGCCTGGCTGCCGCGCGCGGCCGGGTCGAACACCACGCCCGGCAGCCCATAGCTGGGCGCTTCGGCCAGCCGCACGTTGCGCGGAATCACGGTGTCGAACACCTTGTCGCCGAAGTGGGCCTTGAGCTGCTCGCTCACCTGCTGCTGCAGCGTGATGCGCGGATCGAACATCACGCGCAGCAGGCCGATGATCTGCAGGTTCTTGTTGAGGTTGGCGTGCACCTGCTTGATGGTGTTGACCAAGTCCGTGAGCCCCTCGAGCGCGAAGTACTCGCACTGCATCGGCACGATCACGCCATGGGCGGCGCACAGGCCGTTGAGCGTCAGCAGGCTCAGGCTCGGCGGGCAGTCGATCAGCACGAAGTCGTACTCGGCGCCCACCGTCGCAAGCGCGGTGCGCAGGCGCTTTTCGCGGCGGTCGAGCGCCACCATTTCGACTTCGGCGCCGGCCAGCTCGCGGTTGGCACCGAGCACGTCGTAGCCGCAGCCGCCCTCCACCAGCTTGTCGGCCTTGACGCGCGCCTCGGCCACCGAAGCCGACTCGAGCAACACGTCGTACACCGTGAGCTCCAGCTGACGCTTGTCGATGCCCGAACCCATGGTTGCATTGCCCTGGGGATCGAGGTCGATCATCAGCACCCGCTGGCCCACCTTGGCCAGGCCGGCGGCCAGGTTGACGGTGGTGGTGGTCTTGCCGACGCCGCCCTTTTGGTTGGCAATGCAGAAAATCTTGGCCATATGAGGATCAGCGGGAAATGGCGAGCTTGATGCCGAAGGCGATCAGGAAGACGCCCGCGAGCTTTTCGAGCCTGCTCGAAATGCGCGGATTGGCGCGGATGCGCTCCGCCAGAAAGTGCGTGAGCAGCGTCGACGTGAGGCCGTAGAGGAAGGTCAGCGCGGCGATCGTCACCGCCATGGCGCCGAAAGTGACCACGCCCTGGTGGCGCGCGGGGTCGACGAACAGCGGAAAGAAGGCCATGTAGAACACGATGGCCTTGGGATTCAGCAAGGTGATGGCCAGCGCCTGGCGCATGAAGTGGCTGGGGCGGATGTTGAGGATGGGTGCCGCGCCGGGCTTGGCCAGCAGCATCTTGGCGCCCAACCATGCCAGGTAGACGGCGCCCAGCCACTGCACCGCCTTGAATGCGGCCGGATAGGCCGCCAGCACGGCCGCCACGCCCGCGACCGCCGCCCACATCAGGAACTGGTCGCCGACGATCACGCCCAAGGTGGCCGCCAGGCCGCCACGGATTCCGCCTTTGCTGGTCGAGGTGATCAACGCGAGGTTGCCCGGACCGGGAATCAGGAGAAAGAGGACGATGGCGGCGACGAATGCGCCGTAGTCAGCAATGCCGAACATGGGATTTGCCTCGAGAAGAGAGCCAGGGGGAGGCGTCGAGTCTAAGCGAGGCCGGCCCGGCGAGGATCGTTCGGCACCGGCTTTCGCCGATCCGGCAACCTCTTTTTTGGCGATTCAGGCCGCTTCCTGGCGCGCCCAGACAATGCAGCGCTCGGCGTCCAAGCCGGGAACAGTCAATTGTTCCACGTGAAACACCGCGATACCCTGGGGCAAGGCGGCGAGCTCATCGGTGGGCACCTTGCCTTTCATGGCCAGCCAGACACCGCCCGACGCCAGCAGGTGCCGCGAACCGTTGAAGAAATCGGGCAAGGAGGCAAAGGCGCGGGAGCTGATGACTTCATAGCTGCCCGTCAGCGATTCGACGCGCGCATGCAGACCGCGCAGGTTGGGCAATTCGAGCTCGGCCGCCACCTGCTGGACGAAGGCCGCCTTCTTGGCCACGGCGTCGAGGCAGCTCACCTCGAGGTCTGGCCGCAGGACGGCAATCACCACGCCCGGCAGGCCACCGCCCGATCCCACGTCGAGCAGCTTGCCCTTCCCTGCCCATTCGCGCTGCAGCGGCGCCACGGCCGCGAGGCTGTCGAGCAGATGGTGCGTCAGCACGCTGGCCGGATCGCGCAGCGCCGTGAGGTTGTAGACCTTGTTCCACTTGAGCATCAGCGTGCCGTAGGCCAGCAGCTGTTCCGCCTGCGCATCGGACAAGGCCGTGCCCAGGGCTGCCGCGCCCTGGCGCAGCGTGTCGATGGGCGCGCTCATTGGGCGGGTTGCGATTCTGCGGCGGCTTCCGTGGCGGCGTCGCGGTTGAATGCCTTGTGGCCGCCTTTGCGCAAGTGGATCATCAGCAAGGAAATGGCGGCCGGCGTGACGCCCGAGATGCGCGACGCCAGGCCCAGCGTCTCGGGCCGGTGCTTGTCGAGCTTCTGGCGAACTTCGAAACTCAGCGCCTTGACCTGGCTGTAGTCGAAATCGGCCGGCAGGCGCAGGTTCTCGAAATGCGCCGCGCGCTCCACTTCGTCGTGCTGGCGCTCGATGTAGCCCGAGTACTTGGCCGAGATCTCGATCTGCTCGATCTCGGTTTCACTGAGGGGCGATCCGGCGCTGTACTTTCCACCGTCCAGCGACATCAGCGTTTCGTAGTTCACATCAGGCCGGCGCAGCAGGTCGGCCAGGTTGTATTCGTGCTCGATGGCCTTGCCGAGCACGCGCTCCGACTCGGCAGCCCGGAGGTTGCGCGGATTCACCCAGATCGACTTGAGCCGTTCTGTTTCACGTGAAACAGTGTCGCGCTTGCGGCTGAAAGCATCCCAGCGCGCATCGTCCACCAGGCCCAGCTTGCGCCCTGCTTCGGTCAGGCGCATGTCGGCGTTGTCCTCGCGCAGCTGCAGCCGGAACTCGGCGCGGCTCGTGAACATGCGGTAAGGCTCGGTCACGCCCTTGGTGATCAGGTCGTCGACCAGCACGCCCAGGTAGGCTTCGTCGCGGCGCGGCAGCCAGGCTTCTTCGCCGCGGCACTGGAGCGCGGCATTGATGCCGGCAAACAGGCCCTGGGCCGCCGCCTCTTCGTAGCCAGTGGTGCCGTTGATCTGCCCGGCAAAGAACAGGCCCTTGATCGAGCGCGTCTCGAAGCTGCTCTTGAGTTCGCGCGGATCGAAGTAGTCGTACTCGATGGCGTAGCCGGGCCGAAGGATGTGGGCGTTCTCCAGCCCGGGCATCGAGCGCACGAGCTGGTACTGGATGTCGAACGGCAGGCTGGTCGAGATGCCGTTGGGGTAGTACTCGTTGGTCGTCAGGCCTTCGGGCTCGAGAAAGATCTGGTGGCTTTCCTTGTCGGCAAAGCGGTTGATCTTGTCTTCGACGCTCGGGCAGTAGCGCGGACCGACGCCGTCGATCTTGCCGGTGAACATCGGGCTGCGGTCAAAGCCCGAGCGGATGATGTCGTGGGTGCGCGCATTGGTGTGGGTGATCCAGCACGGCATCTGCTGCGGATGCATGTCGGCCCGGCCCATGAAGCTGAACACCGGCATCGGCCCTGCCCCGCCCGGCATGCCGTCGCCGGGTTGCTCGGTGCACTTCGAAAAGTCGATGCTCCGGCCGTCCAGCCGCGGGGGCGTGCCGGTCTTCAGGCGGCCCTGCGGCAGCTTGAGTTCCTTGAGCCGCGCCGACAGGCTGACCGCCGGCGGATCGCCCGCGCGTCCGGCCTGGTAGTTGTCCAGGCCCACATGGATGCGGCCGTCGAGAAAAGTCCCGGCGGTGAGCACCACCGTGCGCGCACGAAAGGCAATGCCCACCTGCGTGACGGCGCCGACCACGCGGTCGCCTTCCACCATCAGGTCATCGACGGCCTGCTGGAACAGGCTCAGGTTCGGCTGGTTCTCCAGGCGACGGCGGATCGCGGCCTTGTACAGCACGCGGTCGGCCTGCGCGCGGGTCGCACGCACCGCCGGGCCCTTGCTCGAATTGAGAATGCGGAACTGGATGCCCGCCTCGTCGGTGGCAATGGCCATGGCACCGCCCAGCGCATCCACCTCTTTCACGAGGTGGCCCTTGCCGATGCCGCCGATCGACGGGTTGCAGCTCATCTGCCCCAGCGTCTCGATGTTGTGGGAGAGCAGCAGCGTCTTGGCGCCCATGCGTGCGGCGGCAAGCGCGGCTTCGGTGCCGGCATGGCCACCGCCGACGACGATCACATCGAATTCTTCGGGGTACAGCATTTGAAAGAGGGGGCGCACTACTGACGCGTGCGCTGCGCAAAGGGGGCACCGATTTTAATCGGGGGTGCCGGTTTGCGTTCGAAATGCGGGCAATATGGTTAATGGCGCCTAAACCACCTCGGCATCTCGGCCAAACCCTCTTGTAGATTAGATAGTTTGCTATTGATTTAATAGCAAAAGGCGGCGGCGCTCAGGCGTGCCGCCGGCGCGAGCGGTGCTCTGGAAGCTGCCAGTGCGTCTGCGTCACCAGCAGCACGCGCACCACGCGATGCGCCGGGCTCTGCAGCAGCAGGCCGAGCGGACGGGGCCGCGGCCAGACGGGTGCCGGATGCTGCATCAGTCGATCGCCTTTTTCACCGCGCCAATCCCCAGCGCCGCCAGGACCACGAACACCACCGCCAGGACCAGGAACAGCCCGAACAGCAGCTTTGCGATGCCGGCTGCGCCTGCCGCAATGCCGCCGAAGCCCAGCACCCCGGCCACCAGCGAGATCAAGGCAAAAATAATCGCGTACTTCAACATCTGAAAACTCCTTGCGGCGAGCCTCGCCCGCCGTGCGGGGGAGCTTAGGAACCGGCCACTGCCGCCCCGATAGTCGCGCCGCGCGAGCGGCCGTAGGACAAACGCCCAGCGCGCAAACCCGCTAGCATCCCGTGGGTCGATGGATCGATTCCCGCTATCCATATTCCCAACATTGGAGATTTCTTCGCATGAAGCTGTATTACTCGCCCGGTGCCTGCTCCCTTTCGCCCCACATCGCGCTGCACGAGGCAGGCCTTGCCTTCGAGCCCGTGCTGGCCAGCACCAAGACCCACAAGCTGCAGGACGGCACTGACTACTACGGCATCAATCCGCTGGGCTACGTGCCCATGCTCGAGCTCGACGACGGCACGCGCCTGCGCGAAGGCCCGGCCATCGTCCAGTACATCGCCGACCTGGCCCCTACCAAGAACCTCGCGCCGGCCGCCGGCACGCTGCAGCGCTACCGCCTGCAGGAATGGCTGACCTTCATCGGCACCGAGATGCACAAGGGCTACAGCCCGCTGTTCAACCCGAACATGCCCGAAGAAGCCAAGGCCATCTTTAAGGACAAGCTCAAGTCGCGCTATCAATGGCTCGACGGCCAGCTTGCCGACAAGCAGTATTTGATGGGCGAGCAGTTCAGCGTGGCCGATGGCTACCTGTTCACCGTCACCAACTGGGCCAAGCCCACGGGCGTCGACATTTCGGGCTTCGCCAACCTCCAAGCCTGGCATGCGCGCGTGGCCGCCCGTCCCGCCGTTCAATCGGCGATGAAGGCCGAAGGCCTGCTGAAGTAAGAAGAAGCAGGCAGAAGCTCGCAAGAGCCGCGAAGCGGCCTGCCCCAGCCCCGGGAAAACCCGGGCTGCTTCAGCCACAA
Organism: Variovorax sp. V116; assembly: GCF_041154435.1. Classification (NCBI taxonomy): domain Bacteria; kingdom Pseudomonadati; phylum Pseudomonadota; class Betaproteobacteria; order Burkholderiales; family Comamonadaceae; genus Variovorax; species Variovorax sp. V116. The sequence continues at coordinate 162,447 of NZ_AP028661.1, read as the reverse complement.
GCCGCATGCCGCGGCTTTTTTTTCGGGTCACGCTACGGGCCTCTTCCAGACCCCGTAGCGAAGGACCCGACGATGGCCGAAGCCCCTGCCCTTCATTCTCATCACCAGGAACTGCGCGAGGAGATGCGCGGGCCCGTGATGTGGCTCACCGTCGACCGCGAGGAGCGCCGCAACGCCATCAGCCCCGGCGTGCTCGCGGCGCTCTCGTCGGCACTGTCCCGCGCCGGTGCCGACCGCACGGTGCGCGCCGTGGTCATCACCGGCGCCGGCACGCGCGCCTTCTGCGCCGGTGCCGACCTGCAAGCCGGCGCCTCTTTCAGGTTCGACCCTGCCGAGCCGTACCAGGGCTTCGCCAACCTCCTGCGCCAGGCCCGGCAGCTGACGGTGCCGCTGGTCGCGCGCGTCAACGGTGCCTGCATGGCGGGCGGCATGGGCCTCCTGGGCATGTGCGACATGGCGGCCGCCGGCAGCCACGCCGTGTTCGGCCTGCCCGAGGTCAAGGTCGGCCTCTTTCCCGCCCAGGTGCTCAGCGTGCTCGGCCCTCTGCTGCCGCGCCGCGTGCTGGCCCAGATGTGCCTCACGGGCGAGCCCATCACCGCCGCGCAGGCGCTCGAACACGGGCTCGTGAACCGCGTGAGCGAGGACGTCGACGAAAGCCTGGACTGGCTGCTCGGCCGCATGCTCGACAAGTCGCCCGCCGCTATCCGCCGGGGCCTCTACACGATGAAGAAGATCGAGGCCATGGCCTTCGAGGAATCGATCGCCTTCACCGAGAGCCAGATCGGCCTCTTCGCACTCACCGAAGATGCGGCCGAAGGCCAGCTCGCCTTCCGCGAAAAGCGCAAGCCGCAATGGAGCGGCCGATGAGCGCGCGCAGCAGCAACAACAACAGCAGCGAACGCATCGTGCGCATCGGCGGCGCCTCGGGCTTCTGGGGCGACAGCAGCGTGGGCGCGCCGCAGCTCGTGGCCAGCGGCCAGATCGACTACCTGGTGTTCGACTACCTGGCCGAGCTCACGATGTCGATCCTCGCGGGCGCGCGCCTCAAGAAGCCGGAGCTCGGCTACGCCACCGACTTCGTTTCCATCGCGATGAAGGCGGTGCTGAAGGATGTCGTGCAGCAGGGCATCCGCGTGGTGAGCAATGCGGGCGGCGTCAATCCGCAGGGCTGCGCCGATGCACTGGCCGCGCTCGCGGCCGAGCAGGGCATCGCGCTGAAGATCGCGGTGGTCAGCGGCGACGACGTGTCGCCGCTGCTGCCACAGTTGCGCCAGCAGCAGCCCCCCGTGCGCGAACTGCAGAGCGGCGCGCCGCTGCCCGGGCGCGTGCTCACGGCCAATGCCTACCTGGGCGCACGGCCGATCCAGGCCGCGCTCGATGCGGGCGCGCAGGTGGTCATCACCGGCCGCTGCGTCGATTCGGCCGTGACGCTCGGCGTGCTGATGCATGCGTTCGGCTGGCAACCCGGCGACCACGACCTGCTCGCCGCCGGCAGCCTCGCGGGCCACATCATCGAATGCGGCTGCCAGGCCACCGGCGGCCTGCACACCGACTGGGACACCGTGCCCGACTGGCCGAACATCGGCTATCCGATCGTCGAGTGCAGCGCCGATGGCAGCTTCGTCGTCACCAAGCCCGCGGGCACCGGCGGCAAGCTCACGCCGGCCGTGGTGGGCGAGCAGCTGCTCTACGAGATCGGCGATCCGTCGGCCTACCTGCTGCCCGACGTGGTGGCCGACTTCACGCGGGTGCGCATCGCGCAGGCCGGCGAGCACCGCGTGCGCGTGCATGGCGCGCGGGGCCGCGCGCCCACCGCGAGCTACAAGGTCTGCGCCACCTATGCGGAGGGCTTCAAGGCCGCGGCGCAGCTCACCATCGTCGGCTTCGACGCCGTGGCCAAGGCCAGGCGCACCGGCGAGGCGATCCTTGCGCGCACCGGTGCGCTGTTCGACCAGCAAGGCCTTGGTCCCTACAGCGGCACGCAGCTCGAAGTGCTCGGCGCCGAATCCTGCTATGGCCCGCACGCGCAGGCCCTGCAAACGCGCGAGGCCGTGCTGCGGCTCGCGGTCACGCATGCGCGCAAGGAGGCACTCGAACTCTTCGCGCGCGAAGTGGCACCGGCCGGCACCTCGTGGGCGCCGGGCACCACGGGCGCGGGCGGACGGCCCTCGGTAGCGGCGTCGATCCGGCAGTACGCCTTCCTGCTCGACAAGGCGATGGCCCCGGCGCGCGTGAGCATCGACGGACAGCACATCGAGATCCCGCGCGACGCCGTGGTTGCGGCGGCGGCCGATGCGCCTTCGCCACGGCAGGCGGCCGTCGATGCGAATGCCGTGATCTCCATCGATGCCGACGCCATCGAAGTGCCGCTCATCCGCCTGGCCTGGGCCCGCAGCGGCGACAAGGGCGACACCTCGAACATCGGCGTCATCGCGCGCCACCCTGCCCTGCTGCCGCTGTTGCGCAGCCAGCTCAGCGAAGCGCGCGTGGCCGAATGGCTCGCGCACCTCGTCAAGGGACCGGTGACGCGCTACGAAGTGCCGGGCATCGGCGCCTTCAACTTCGTCTGCGGGCAGGCGCTCGGCGGCGGCGGCATGGCCTCGCTGCGCAACGATCCGCTCGGCAAGGGCATGGGGCAGATCCTGCTTGCGATGCCCGTGCGCGTGAGCGCGGAGCTGCTCGCGCTCGCAGGGTCCGATCGCAGCGCCCTGAACGCCTAGCAGCAAACGGACAACCGTGCGACAGCAGGTTTGACTGTGCAGGTTTAGCCTCGCGGCCTCTGTCCCACTCTTTGACGTTTCGCCATGCCCTCCCTCTTCGATCCCGTACAGGCCGGTGACCTGCAGCTCGCCAACCGCATCGTGATGGCGCCGCTCACGCGCAACCGTTCGCCCAACGCGATTCCCCAGGACATTGCCGCCACCTACTACGCGCAGCGCGCCTCCGCAGGCCTGCTCATCACCGAAGCCACCGCCATCAGCCACCAGGGCCAGGGCTATGCCGACGTGCCGGGCCTCTACGGCACCGAGCAGCTCGACGCCTGGAAGCGCGTGACCGATGCGGTGCATGCCAAGGGCGGCAAGATCGTGGTGCAGCTCTGGCATGTGGGCCGCGTCTCGCACAGCGAACTGCAGCCCGGCGGCGGCAAGCCCGTCGCGCCCTCGGCCATCACCGCCAAAACCAAGACCGTGCTCATCAAGGAGGGCGTGCCGACCTTCGTCGAAACCTCCGAACCGCGCGCCCTTGGTGCCGAAGAGCTGCCCGGCATCGTCCACACCTACGCGGCCGCCGCGCGCAACGCGGTGGAAACCGCCGGCTTCGACGGCGTGGAACTCCACGGCGCCAACGGCTACCTGCTCGACCAGTTCCTGAAGGACGGCAGCAACAAGCGCACCGACGACTACGGCGGCAGCATCGAGAACCGCGCCCGCCTGCTGCTGGAAGCCACGCGCGCCGTGGTCGACGCGGTCGGCGGCGGCAAGACCGGCATCCGCCTGTCGCCCGTCACGCCGGCCAACGACGTGCACGACTCCGATCCGCAGCCGCTCTTCACCTACGTGGTGAAGCAACTCGCCCCGCTCGGCCTGGCCTACATCCACGTGATCGAAGGCGCCACCGGCGGCCCGCGCGAGATCGAGGACCGCCCCTTCAACTACGAGGCGCTCAAGGCCGCCTACCGCCAGGCCGGCGGCAAGGGCGCATGGATGGTCAACAACGGCTACGACAAGCCGCTGGCGGACGAAGCCGTCAAGGAAGGCGACGACCTCGTCGCCTTCGGCAAGCCCTTCATCGCCAACCCCGACCTGGTGCGCCGCCTGCGCGAGAACGCACCGCTCAACGCCGTGGACAAGGCCACCATGTACGGCGGCGGCACCCAGGGCTACACGGACTATCCAGCGCTGGACTGAGTTCGCAGTAGGAAAAAAACGCCATGGCCCGCATCGAACAGCGACTCGCCACGCTCGGTCTCGTGCTGCCGCCGCCGGTCACGCCGCCGCCGGGCGTGGTGCTGCCTTTCGCCTTCGTGCGCATCGCCGGGCGCCGCGCCATCATCTCGGGTCACGGCCCGCTGAATGCCGATGGCACCATTGCCGCGCCGCTCGGCAAGCTGGGCCGCGAGCTGACGGTCGAACAGGGCTACAGGGCGGCGCGGCTCACCGCGCTGGCGATGCTCGGCAGCCTGCAGCGCGCGCTCGGCGACCTCGACCGCATCACGGCCTGGACGCGCGTGTTCGGCATGGTGGCTTCGGCACCGGGCTTCGACAGGCAGCCCGCCGTCATCAACGGCTTCTCGGACCTCGTGCTCGAACTCTTCGGCCCGGAGATCGGCGCTCACGCACGCAGTGCCGTCGGCATGGCGGAGCTTCCGTTCAACCTCCCGGTCGAGATCGAAGGCGAAGTGGAGTTCGGGGATTAATCGCCGGCCGCCGCCAGGCGCAGTTCCGCGAAGCCGATGCTCACGCGCAGCCCCGTGGGCTCGGCCGCATCGAGCCGCAGCTCGGCGCCCAGCAGCTCCGCATAGCGCGCGACGATCGACAGGCCCAGGCCCGAGCCCTGCCCGAGTTTCTGGCCCGCCGGGCCCTGCGACCAGCGCTGCATCAGGTCGCGCTGCGCTTCCAGCGGAATGCCGGGGCCGTCGTCGATCACGCTCAGGGTGCGGCCCGCCAGCTCGACGGTGATGGTGCGTCCGCCGTAGCGCAGCGCGTTGTCGATCAGGTTGTCGAGAATGCCCTCGACCAGCGCTTCGTTGGCAAGCACCGTCACGCGCTCGTCGAGGCCGCGCGCGCCCAGGTCGACGCCGTGCGCGTCGGCGCGGGCCAGGTGCCGCAGCACCGTCTGCTCGGCCAGCATGTCGAGCCGCACCGGCTCGCGCGCGAGGCCGGTGCGCGCTTCATCCGCGAGCGCGAGCGCGAGCAGCTGGTCGATCAGGTGGCTCGCGCGCGCCTGCCGCTCGGCCACGCGCGCGAGCTGCTCGCGCCACACGGTGGAGTCGTGCTGCGCGAGCCCGTATTCGGCCAGTGCGCGGATGCCCGCGAGCGGCGTGCGCAGCTCGTGCGCGACGTTGCCCACGAATTCGCGCTGCGCACGCACGCTGTGGTTCAGCCGGTCGAACAGCGCGTTCACGGCATCGCCCAGGCGCTGCACCTCGCGCGAGGTGCGCACCACCGCAACCGGAGAAAGGTCGTACACATCGCGCCGGTCCAGCGCCTGCTGGAGTTCGCCGAGTGGACGCAGGTCGCTGCGAATGCCATGCCAGAGCCATACCGCGAGCAGAACCAGCAGCAGCACCTGCGGCGCCAGCGCATAGCCGAGCAGCCGCTGCACCAGCGCCGCGCGGCTCAGCGTGGTCTGGGCAATCACCACCCGGTAGGGCATCAGAGTGCCCGCCTCGGCAACCGGCTCGAGCACCACCGCGCGCAGGACCTTGCCGTCGAAGTTGACGTCCGAGAAGCGGTAGCGCGCATCGCCCGTGGGCAGCGGCGCAGTCAGGCCCGGCTGCCCCGAGATCAGCGTGCCGTCGAGCCGCTGCACCGCGAAGTAGATCTTGTCGACCTGGTCGAACAGCACCGTGGCCACTTCGCGCGGCGTGAGCAGCAGCTCGATGCCGCGCTCGCCCGCCTGCACGTTGGCCGAAAGCGCATAGGCGTCGTCGAGCATCGCGCGGTCGAAGGCCTGCTCGGAAAAATAGTTGGCGATGACCAGCGCGATCACCGCGCCCACCATCCACGTGAGCGCCAGCGGCACCAGCACGTTGCGCAGCACGCGCCGCGTGAGCGAAGGCGCTGCCTTCGATGGCTCGGGCGCGGCCGGCTGCGTGCGGCTCACACTTCGGCTTCGAGCAGGTAGCCGATGCCGCGCAGCGTGCGGATGCCCGCGCCCGAACCGGCCAGCTTCTTGCGCAGCCGCGAGATGAAGGCCTCCAGCGCGTTGTCGCCCAGCGATTCGTCGAAGCTGGAGAGCTTGTCGGACAGCGCGCGCTTGCTCACCGTGCGGCCCGGCGGGCTCATCAGCTCCCACAGCACCTCGAACTCGCGCGCCGGCAGGTCGAGCGGCCCGCTCGCGGTGGAAAAGCGGCGCGCCTTGCGGTCCAGCTTGAGCTGGCCCAGCAGCACGATGTCCTCGGTGCCCTTGGCCCGCCGCACCAGTGCGCGCAGCCGTGCCTCGACCTCGGCCAGGTCGAAGGGCTTGCCCAGGTAGTCGTCGGCGCCGGCATCGAGGCCCGCGATGCGCTCCTCGGTGCGGCCGCGTGCCGTCAGCACCAGCACTGGCGTGCGGTCGCCGCGGGCGCGCGCCTGGCGCAGGGCGTTGAGGCCGCTCGCCAGGCCGCTGGTGGGGCTGGCCGTGGCCGGCAGGTTCAGGTCGAGCAGCACCGCATCGAAAGGCTGCACGCGCCAGAGGTGGTCGGCGTCCTCGATGTTGGTCGACACGTCGACCCGGTGGCCGGCATCCGCAAGGCTGCGCAGCATCACGTCGCGCAGCACGGCATCGTCTTCGACAAGCAGGATTCGCATGGTGTGTGTGGTGGTTGGAAGTGCCTATTCTTGCGCGAAGGAGGGTCAGCGGCCGGTCAGCACACCCCGGCGATAAACGCGCCATGAGCATACGACAGCAACCTGCGGCACGGGTCTCTTTCCGGGCCGCTCGCACCACGCGATGAGCGCCCGCGATCCCTCCGATCTCCTGAGCGTCGTGCATCCCGCGGTGCGGCGCACGGCCATTGTGCTGCTGCATGGTTTATGCAGCACACCTGACGAGCTCCTGACCGTGCAGTCGTCCCTGCGCGCGAGCGGCTACCCGGTGCATCCGATGCGTGTCGACGGCTACTCCTTCGATGCCGCCGCACCGGTGCAGCAGGCGCTGCCGTACGAACGCTGGATCGACGCCATCGAAGCACGGGTGAAGGCGCTGCGCACAGCGCACGATCGCGTGATGCTGGTGGGCATCTCGGCCGGTTCGTCGCTGGCGCTGGGCGCGGCCATCCGCTGCGGCAGCGGCGTCGATGCGCTGGTGCTGATGTCGACCACGCTGCGCTTCGACGGCTGGGCCGTGCCGCGAACGCAGGTGCTGCTGCCGCTGGCCTTCTACACGCCGCTCGGGCGCTTCTGGCAATACCGCGAACGCGCGCCCTACGGCGTGAAGAACGAACGCGTGCGTGCCTGGATCGAGCGCGAGCTGCGCCACCGCAAGGTGTCGAGCGCCGGCAGCGCGGTGATCGGCGTGGGCCACCTGCGCGAGCACGATCGGCTGATCCGCCACGTGCGGCGCAACCTGCACCGCGTGCAATGCGCCAGCGTGCTCGCGCTGCATGCGCGCGAGGACGAGGTGGCCAGCCTCGCCAATGTCGACCTCCTTGCGCGCGGCCTTCGCTGCCCGTCCTTCCGCAGCGTGGTGCTGGGCAACAGCTACCACATGATCACGATCGACAACGACCGCCACCAGGTGGTGCGCGAAACCTGCGCCTTCGCCGATGCCGTGGCCCACGGCACGCCCGAGCCCTTCGGCGCGCTGTCCGCGCGCCCGCTGGCCGCCTGAAAGAAAGAAAGCACGCCATGTCTTCTTCCTCCTCCTTTTCCTCCTCCTCGTCTTCGACCGTCTTCAACAGCATCGCCGCCATCCTGGTGAACCAGTTCGACGTGGCGCGCGATGCGATCGCGCCCGGCGCGGCCTTGTCCGAGCTCGGCCTGGATTCGCTGTCGCTGATGGAATTCGTGTTCGCGGTGGAAGACGCCTTCCACCTGCGCCTGCCCGAAGACCGCCTCGATCCGCGCGAGGCCGGCATCACGCTCGGCCACCTGTGCGAGGCGATCGAAGCCCAGATCGACTGCAAGCTCGATTCGCCGATGGCCGCGCAGGCGTGAGCGGCGCCCGCGTTCACGTCACCGGCATCGGCTTGGTCACACCGCTGGGCGGCACCGTCGAATCCTTCGACGATGCGCTCTTCAGCGGCCGTTCCGCGGTGCGCGCGCGAGCGCTCGAGATCGCGGGCCTCGATCCGATCACGCTGGCCGTGGCCGCCTGCGATTTCGACGCGGCCGCCGTGCGCAGCAATTCGCGCCTGCCGCTCGATCGAGGCACCGCCATGGCGCTCGCGGCCGCGCGCGATGCCGCCGCGCAGGCGGGCCTGGCTGCCGGCAGCGTCGACCCCGAACGCCTGGGCATCTACTGGGGCAGCGGGCTGGCGGGCGCCGGCAGCTTCGACGACACCACGCGCGCGCTCTACGGTGAGCAGCGCCGCATGCGGCCGACCACCGTGCTCACCGTGATGCCCAACGCGGCGGTGGCGGAGCTCGCGCTGCAGTTCGGCGCACAGGGCGCGGCCATTGCATACGCCTGCGCCTGTGCCTCCTCGGCCGTGGCCATCGGCGAGGCGATGCGCGCCATCCGGGGCGGCTGGATCGACGCGGCCATCGTCGGGGGACACGAGGCCATGCTCACGCCGGGCGTGATGGCCAGCTGGCATGCGATGCGCGTCACGGCGCCGCCGCCGCCCGGTGCACCCGCCAGCGCCTGTCGGCCGTTCTCGAGCGACCGCGCGGGCTTCGCACTCGGCGAAGGCGCGGCGGCGCTGGTGCTCGAATCGGAAGCGCATGCCAGCGCGCGAGGCGCCGTGAATGCCTCTTCGCTCTTCCTTGCGGGCTACGCCACCAATTGCGATGCCACGCACATCACCAACCCCGACTCCGCCGGCCAGGTGCGTGCCATGCGCGCGGCGCTGCGCGATGCGGGCATCGAGGCCGCGCAGGTCGGCCACATCAATGCGCACGGCACCGCCACCACGGCGGGCGACGCCGCCGAGGCGGCGTCCATCCGCGAGGTGTTCGGCCGTGCCACGCCGGTGAGCGCCACCAAGGCCATCCACGGCCATGCGCTGGGCGGCGGCGGTGCCATCGAGCTGGTGGCGGCGCTGCGAACGCTGGCGCAAGGGGTGCTTCCGCCGACCGCCAACCTGCGCGTGCCCGATGCGGCCTTCGATCTGGACTTCGTGCGCGGCGAGCCGCGCGAAGCCCGCCACCTGCGCTACGTGCTTTCCAATTCGTTCGCGTTCGGTGGCACCAACGCCGTGCTGGTTGCGGGCCGTTGAAGAACAGCGTGCCGGCGGGGCTGGGTATGCTGGCGCCTTCGCCGCATCCGCAGAAAACCCGTCATCCATGCGCAGGCTCGCCACACCCCAGGACCTCGAAGCGGTCTTCTCCACTACATGCACGAGAGCGTGGTCCCGTTCCTGGGCTACGACCCGATGCCGCTCGATGAATTCCGCGCCATCTACAAGGAGCTGGTCGACAGCCGCAGCTTCCATGTCTATGAAGTCGACGGCCGCGTCGCGGGCTTCTACCGCGCGACGCGCTACCCGGGCCGCGCGCGGCACGTGGCCTGCTTCGGCACGCTGGCGGTCGATCCCCCGCTGCACGGCAAGGGCATTGCGCAGGCCATGGTGAACGATGCCATCGCCAGGCTCAAGGCCGAGGGCGTCAAGCGCATCGAGCTCTATGCCGAGAGCGACAACGCGCCGGGCCTGCGCTTCTACGAGAAGCTGGGCTTCGAGTACGAAGGCACCCTGCGCAAGTTCTACAAGCGCGCCGGCGAGGCCGACTACATCGACGACCACCTGCTGGCGCTGCTGATCGACTGAGAACGATGAGGCTCAGGGCTTCCAGCGCCGCAGCAGCAGCGCGTTGGCCATCACGCTGACGCTCGACAGCGCCATCGCCGCACCCGCCACCACCGGGCTCAGCAGCCCGAAGGCGGCCAGCGGAATCCCGGCCACGTTGTAGGCAAAGGCCCAGAACAGGTTCTGCCGGATCTTGGCCACCGTGCGTGCCGAAAGCTCGAGCGCCTCGGCCACGAGCGCCAGGTCGCCGCGCATCAGCGTGATGCCCGCCGCTTCCATTGCCACGTCGGTGCCGCCGCCCGCAGGCGCCATCGCAATGCCCACGTCGGCCGCGGCCAGTGCGGGTGCGTCGTTGGCACCGTCGCCGATCATCGCGACCACCTGGCCGTTCTTCTTCAGGGCGCTGACCTGCGCCGCCTTGTCGGCGGGCAACACCTCGGCGCGCACGTCCCCCGCCGCAATGCCGAGCCGCGCGGCCATCGCCTGCGCGGCGCGCAGGTTGTCGCCCGAGATCATCACCACGCGCAGGCCGCGTGCATGCAGCGTGCGGATGGCTTGCGCGGCCTCGGGCTTGGGCTCGTCGGCAAAGGCCAGCAGCGCCTGCACCCGGGCAGCGCCGGCCGCATCGAAACGCAGCAACGCGGACACCGTGGCGCCCTGCGCATGCAGGCGCTCGAGCTGTACGGCGTCGGGCACGGCGCCGAGCTCCGCGCACCAGCGCAGGCTGGCAATGGCCCAGGGCTCGCCATCCACCTGGCCGCGCACGCCGCGGCCCGGCATCGCCTGCATCGCGCTCAAGGGCAGCGGCTGCACGCCGCGCTGTTTGGCAGCCGCCATCACGGCGCGTGCCAGCGGATGCTCGCTGCCGCCTTGCAGGCTGGCGGCAGTTGCAAGCAATGCGGCTTCGTCGCCGCTGCCCGCCACCGGCACCAGCGCCGTGAGCACCGGGCGGCCCAGCGTCAGCGTGCCGGTCTTGTCGAAGGCCACGGTGCCGACACGGTGCGCCAGCTCCAGCGCCCGCGCGTCCTTGATGAGGATGCCGCGGCGCGCCGCCACGCCGGTGCCGGCCATCACGGCGACCGGCGTTGCCAGGCCCAGCGCACAGGGGCAGGCAATGACCAGCACGGCCACCGCATGGATCATCGCAAGCTCGATGCCGGCGCCTGCCAGCAGCCAGCCCGCCAGCGTGGCCAGCGCAATCGCCAGCACCACCGGCGCGAACACGGCCGCGACCTGGTCCACCAGCCGCTGGATCGGCGCCTTGGCGGCCTGCGCGTCCTCGACCAGGCGGATGATGCGCGCCAGCACGCTCTCGGCGCCCACCGCGCTCACCTCGACGACCATGCGGCCGTCGCCGTTCACGGCGCCGCCCGTCAGCGGGTCGCCAGGTCCCTTCGGCACCGGCAGCGGCTCGCCCGTGAGCATCGATTCGTCGACCTCGGACTGCCCCTCGATCACGCGCGCATCGGCGGGCACGCGTTCGCCCGGGCGCACCGCAAGCCGGTCGCCCACCATCACCTCGCCCAGCGGCACGTCGTTTTCGCCGCGCGGGCCCACCAGGTGCGCGGTCTCGGGCCGCAGCTGCTGCAGCGCGCGGATCGCCGAGGTGGCCTGCCGCTTGGCGCGCGCCTCCAGCCACTTGCCGAGCAGCACCAGCGTGATCACCACGGCCGAGGCTTCGAAATACAGATGCGGCATGCCGCCGTGCCCAGCATGCTCGCCCGTGGCCGCGCGCCACCAGAGCCACAGCGACAGGCCGAATGCCGCGCTGGTGCCGAGCGCCACCAGCAGGTCCATGTTGCCGGTGCCCGCCCTTGCGGCATGCCAGCCCGCGCGGTAGAAGCGCGCGCCGAGCCAGAACTGCACTGGCGCCGCCAGCAGCAGCTGCAGCCAGGGCGCCAGCATCCAGTCCTGCCCGAAGGGTTGGCCGAGCATCGGTGCCAAGAGCGGTATCGACAGCAGCAGCCCGACGCCCACGGGCCCGAAGCCGTGCCAGGGCGACAGCGCAGCGGCGTCGTCGGCCGCGCTGCTGGCCGCGCGCGGCTCGTAGCCGGCAGCACGCACGGCGCGGCGCAGGCGGGCGTTCATGTCTTCGCCGCCGGCGGCGGTCACCACGCGGGCCGATTCGGTGGCGAGGTTGACGCTCACGTCCTGCACGCCCGGCACGTTCTTGAGCGCGCGTTCCACGCGCATCACGCAAGAGGCGCAGGTCATGCCGCCGACGGAAAGATCGAGGGTGCTCATCGGGTCGTGTAGGTTGTGCAGCAGATTGTCCATGCCCCGAGGCTAAAGTCTCACATCATGGCAAGGTCAAGCCGGCACGCGCAGTGTCCCTGCGCTGGACATTGACATCATGAGAAGGTTCAAACTGGCGCTTCGTTCACTTCATTTCATCCAAAAGGAGCAAACACGATGAGCCAGAAATTCCAGGTGTCGGGCATGAGCTGCGGCCACTGCGTGAGCGCGGTGCAGAACGCGGTACAGACGGTGGACCCCGAAGCGCAGGTCACGGTGGATCTTGAAACCGGCCATGTCGACGTGCTGAGCGCGCAGCCCCGAAAGGACATCGTGGCGGCCATCGAGAACGCCGGCTACCGAGTCCAATGAGCGGCTTCGGCACCGTTTCCATTGGCGAGGCCGCGCGGCTCTCGGGTGTCTCGGCGCGCATGGTGCGCCACTACGAAGGCCTGGGCCTGCTGCCCCCGGTGGCGCGCACCGACAGCGGCTACCGCCAGTACGGCGATGCCGACATCCACACGCTGCGCTTCATCAAGCGCTCGCGCGATCTCGGCTTCTCGATGGAAGAGATCGCCGAGCTCGTGGGCCTGTGGCACAACCGCCGCCGTGCGAGCGCCAGCGTGAAGCGCATTGCGCAAAGGCACCTGGGCGAACTGGAGCAGCGCATTGCCGACATGCAGTCGATGCGCAGCACGCTTGCGCACCTGGTGCACTGCTGCCACGGCGACGCGCGCCCCGATTGCCCCATCCTCGACGACCTCGCGAAATAAGCGAGGAAAGACTCACGCTCCCCTGACGAGCGACAGCACTTTTCCGGCGTCGAGGGTGCGGGCCTTTTCCTGGATCGCCGGCAGGTACTGGGTCTGCAGGCTCTTGCCTTCCTGCACCACGCCCGAGAAAGTTTCCTTGAGCATCTGCGCCGAGAGCGTGCGGCCGCCGGCGTAGTAGCGCTTGGCCACGTGCCCGAGCGCGTAGGTCGAGGCGAAGCTCATGCCCGAGCTCACCGCCTGGTTGCCGAGGCCGCGCAGCAGCCCGCCACCCATCTTGCCGAGCAGGCCGCCGAGCAGCTTGCGCCCGGCCTGTTCCAGGTACTGCGAAGTCAGGCCCACGCCGACCGTCGCCAGAAAATCCTTCACATGGCCGCTGTCGAGCTCGTAGCCGTAGGCCTTGCCGATGCGGTAGACCAGCTTCATCTGCAGCGGAATGATCGCCATGGTCGAGAGCGTCTCGGGCAGCAGTTCGAGCGCGCCGTTGAGGATGGAGGCGTTGAGGATCGACTTGTCGAGCTCCGCGCTGTCGGGCGATGGCGCAGCAGCAGCAACAGGCGCGACAGTTGTAGCGGTGCCGGCGGCCGCCGCCGGCACCGCCGCGGCAATCTCTTCCGCCTGCTGCGAGAACTGCGCCGCCGAGGCATCGAGCCCGAGCGAGCTGCGCACGTCCGCCAGGAACATGCGCTCGGCATCGGACTGCGTGCCGTCCGCATCGCACACGCATACCGCCATCTCGTAGGCCAGCTGCTTCGATTCCGTGCTCTTGAGCTCGCCCGCGACCGAAGCCAGCGAGACGCGCTTCATCAGCACGTCCTGGTAGAGCGTGGGCAGGTTCATGCCGTCGGCTTGCGAAAGACCTTCGGCAATGCGCTTGATCTCGGCGCGTTCGCGCTCGTGCTTCTCGCCGTCGACAAAGGCGGCCAAGAGGCTGAGGGACACGATGGCCCGGGTTTCGGAAGGTGTCACGTTCGAATTTCCACTGGTTGAGGGACAAAGTTCGTTCGGCATGGCGCCCGAAGGTTCCGCCGCCGGTTCTCCCCACAAAGCTTGGGCAACTCTGTGGATAACACTCGCACTTCCTTGTAAGAGAAAGCTAAGTGCTTGATCTTTAAGGAAAATCTACAGTCTGCCCAAATATGAGGCAATGAATTTCTCGCGCCGGAAAACGCCTTTGGCAGATTTTCCGGAGCGTGTCAAAGGACAACTCTGGGGAGATTTCCGGCACAAGCAGGGCGTTATCCACAGGGCCGGCGCTTCCGGCAATGTTGTTCCTTTTGGCGCGACAGCACGGAAGCGCAGCTGCGCACAGTGACGCGGGCATGACAAGTCCATGTCACGCAAGGAAAAAAGTGCCATGTCCACAGACCGGTGCTGCCCTTATCTACTACTACTAATTTGAATAAGAGAAATAAGAAATAGAAACGGGGACAGCGCCGCGCCCGAAAAAAAGTCCGTGGACGGCCGCGCCGTGTTCGCGGCGCCACGCAGCCAAACCAGCCTCGCCGGACGGCGCCCGCTCGCTAACATCCGGGGATGAGCTTCAAACCGCGGATCCTGATCGCCGAAGACGAATCGGGCATTGCCGACACCCTCCAGTACGTGCTCAAGAGCGATGGCTTCACGCCGGTCTGGTGCGCCACGGCCGAAGACGCCATCGCGCAATTCGCGCAGGAGCCGCCGGCGCTCGCGATCCTGGATGTCGGCCTGCCCGACCTCAACGGCTTCGAGCTGTTCAAGCGGCTGCGCGCGCTGAACCAGTCGCAGGGCGGCGCCGAGGTGCCGATGCTGTTTCTCACGGCGAGGAGCGACGAGATCGACCGCGTGGTGGGGCTGGAACTCGGTGCCGACGACTACATCGCCAAGCCCTTTTCGCCGCGCGAGCTGGTGGCGCGGGTGCGCACCATCCTGCGGCGCAGCGCACGAGCGGGCGCTGGAGGGGCCGCGGGCCCCGGCGATGGGGTACCCCCTCGAATTCCGGGCGCGGCGCCTCCAGCGACCGCCCAGCCCCTCGCAATGCCATTCGCGCTGGACAACGAGCGCATGCAGATCCGCTACTACGGACGCCTGCTCGAGCTCTCGCGCTACGAATACGGGCTGCTGCGCCTGCTGGTCCAGCGGCCCGGACGCGTGTTCACGCGCGACGAGCTGCTGCAGATGGTCTGGGATGACGCGAGCGACAGCTTCGACCGCACGGTCGATGCGCATGTGAAGACCCTGCGCGCCAAGCTCAAGGCCGTGGCGCCCGAGGTGGAGCCGATCCGCACGCTGCGCGGCACCGGCTATGCGCTGAACGAAGATTTGCCGCATACGCCGTGAGCCGGCGTACAAGGATATTCATCGGCATCCTGCTGATCTACACGGCGGGCATCGCCTTCCTGCTCTACCGCGTGGTGTCGGACATCGATCCGCGCTACCGCGAATCGGCCGAGGAATCGCTGGTCGAGACTTCGCAACTCGTGGCCAGCCTGGTCGAGCAGGACGTGATCGCGGGCGCCCTCAACACCGCGCGGCTCGAGCCGCTGTTCCGCACGGTCTATGCGCGCGAGTTCTCCGCGCAGATCTACAACCTGCACAAGAACCGCGTCGAGCTGCGCGTGTACGTCACCGACCGCAGCGGCCGCGTGGTGTTCGATTCGCTCGGCCGGCACCTGGGCGCCGACTATTCGCAGTGGAGCGACGTGAGCCGCACGCTCGCCGGCCTGTACGGCGCGCGCACCTCGCGCGACGTCGACGGCGATCCGCGCACCTCGGTGATGTACGTGGGCGCGCCGATCCGGTGGAACAACGAGATCGTCGGCATGGTCAGCGTCGGCAAGCCGGTGCAGAGCTTCGGCCAGTTCGTGGAGGACGCGCGCGCCCGCACGCTGTGGGTGGGCGTGGGTTCGGGGCTCGCGCTGCTGCTGCTGGCGGTGATCGTCTCGGTCTGGCTGGTGCGGCCCTTCGGGCTGATCTCGGACTACTGGGCCTGGGTGCGAGCGCAGCGCACGCTGAGCCTTTCGCGCATGGCGCGGCGCGCGGTCGATGCGGTGCGCACCGGATTCAGCGAAATGCGCGATGCGCTGACCGGCCGCAACTACGTGGCCGACTATGTGCAGACCTTCACGCACGAAGTGAAGAGCCCGCTCTCGGCGATCCGCGGCGCGGCCGAGCTGCTGCAGGAGCCGTCGATGCCGCATGCCGAGCGCGAGCGCTTCCTGAAGAACATCGAACGCGAGACGCAGCGCATCCAGGAAATCGTCGACCGCATGATGGAGCTCACCGCGCTGGAAACCCGCCACGGGCTGGACCGCACGGAGCCGGTGGCGCTGGCTTCGCTGATCGAGGACATCGCGATCAGCGCGCAGCCCGCGGCGGCCAAGCGCAACATCGACGTGCGCGTGAACATCCGCGCCCAGGCGCGTGCAGAAGGTGATCCGTTCCTGCTGCGGCGCGCCATCAGCAACCTGCTGGACAACGCGATCGATTTTTCACCGCAGGGCAGCGAGGTGCTGTTGACGCTGGAGACCACCTCGAAGCTCGCGCGCGTGAGCGTGCGCGACCATGGCCCGGGCATTCCGGACTACGCACAGGAAAAGGTCTTCCAGAAGTTCTATTCGCTCGCGCGGCCGCACAGCCAGAAGAAGAGCACCGGGCTCGGGCTGGCCTTCGTGAAGGAGATTGCCGCGCTGCACCGCGGGCGCATCG
The DNA here is from genome assembly GCF_041154435.1 of Variovorax sp. V116. NCBI lineage: Bacteria > Pseudomonadati > Pseudomonadota > Betaproteobacteria > Burkholderiales > Comamonadaceae > Variovorax > Variovorax sp. V116. The sequence continues at coordinate 146,145 of NZ_AP028661.1, read as the reverse complement.
AGCTCGGCAATGCGGCGCGCGGCGGCGCGGTGGCCACGCTCACGTTGCCGCTGCTGCCGTTACACCACTGAAGGGGGTCACTGGCCCGTGAGCGCCGCGTAGGCCCGGCGCGTTGCGGGGCTCACGGCCTCGAGCAGTTGCTCGTACGAGGTCTTGTGCCGCGCCAGCATGCGCGCCGAGGCCACCGTCTTCGACTTGCAGAACCAGTGGCAGGTGTGCTGCATCAGGAACAGCTCGGCCGACATGGTGAAGGCCTTGGCCTTGGGCGTGCGGCCCGCGTCGTTGCGCATGACATCGGCAATGCCGCGCGCGTGGATCGCCAGCGCCTGGCGCAGGTCGAAGGTGGCGGCCGGAAACAGCCTGTGCGCGAACGGAATGGCCACCGGCAGCTTGCTCACGCGCGCATCGGCCGCGTCGACCCGCGCGAACTCGGCGGCAAAGCTGTCGAACTGGGCCGAGAGCTTTTCCTCGGTGGAATCGAGCAGGCTCCAGATCTGCTGGCGCCGCTCGGCGTTGTCCTCGCCCAGGCAGCGCAGGTAGCCTTCGGTGAGGCTCTCCATCAGCCTTTCGATCTGGTATCGGCCCAGGTGGCTGCCCAGCAGCGCGATGCGCTGGCGCTGGTCCCTGGACTTGAGGATGTAGGCGCCGACGACGATCAATGTCGCCAGGGTGAGGATTTCCATGGGGAAGAAGCGTGGGAAGGTCAAGCGAAAGAAGCCGCACCGAGTGTAGAGACTCGCTGCGGCTTCTTCCCGCCAATGCCTCAGCGGAAGAAATCGAGGATGCGGTTGCGCTCTTCGGGCTGCGGCGGCGGGCCCAGCGGCACCGGGACGGCGGCCGGCGGCACACCCGTGAGTTCTTCGGCCGGCACCGGCGGCGGCTCGCTCTCCACGCCCAGGCTGGCCACGCTGTGGCCTGGGGTGAAGTCGTCGAAGTACCACTCGCCGTCGATGTTGACGACGCCCGGCGGCTCGGCCATCTTGCTGACCGGCACGCCCTTGAGCGCGGCCTGCATGTAGCCGATCCAGATCGGCAGGCTCAGGCTGCCGCCGGTTTCGCCGTGCACGCCCAGCTGGCGCGGCGTGTCGTAGCCGATCCATGCAATGCCCACGGTGGTGGGCTGGAAGCCCGCGAACCAGGTGTCGAAGGAATCGTTGGTGGTGCCGGTCTTGCCGAACAGGTCGTCGCGCTTGAGCGCCTGGTAGGCGCGCGCGGCGGTGCCGCCCTTCACCACGCTCTGCAACAGCGAATCCATGATGAAGGCGTTGCGCTCGGGAATGGCGCGGCGGCTTTCGTCGAGCACCGGCGGCTCGGTTTCGACCAGCACCTTGTCGCGCAGGTCGGTGATGCGCGTGACCAGGTACGGATTGACCTTGTAGCCGCCGTTGGCGAACACCGAGTACGCCGTGGCCATCTGCATCGGCGTGACCGAGCCGGCGCCCAGCGCCATCGGCAGGTAGGCCGGGTGCTTGTCCTTGTCGAAGCCGAAGCGGGTGATCCACTCCTGCGCATACGGCGCGCCGATGGCCTGCAGCAGGCGCACCGTCACCAGGTTCTTCGACTTCATGAGCGCGGTGCGCAGCGGCATCGGACCCTCGAAGCCGCCATCGAAGTTCTTCGGTTCCCAGGGCTGGCCGCCCGCGGTGCCCGGCTCGAAGTGCAGCGGCGCATCGTTGACGATGGTCGCGGGCGTGAAGCCTTTTTCGAGCGCGGCCGAATAGATGAAGGGCTTGAAGCTCGAGCCCGGCTGGCGCCAGGCCTGCGTCACGTGGTTGAACTTGTTCTTGCCGAAGTCGAAGCCGCCCACCAGCGACTTGATGGCGCCGCTGCGCGGATCCATGCCGATGAAGGCGCCCTCCACTTCGGGCAGCTGCGTGATCTCCCAGGTGTTCTTCGGCGTGCGGGCCACGCGGATCACCGCGCCGCGGCGGATCTTGATGTGCGGCGGCGCCTTCGCCGCAAGACCCGACTGCGCAGGCCGGAGGCCTTCGCCGGTGATCTGCACGGTTTCGCCGTTCGCGCGCACCGCGTTGATTTCCTTGCTGCCGGCCTCCAGCACCACCGCGGCCATCACGTCGCCGTTGTCGGGATGCTCGGCCAGCGCGTCGTCCACCGCCTCGTCGACTTCCTTGGGATCGTCCGGCAGGTCGACGAAGCGCTCGGGCCCGCGATAGGGCTGGCGCCGCTCGTAGTCCATGATGCCCTTGCGCAGCGACCTGTAGGCCGCCGCCTGGTCGGCCGCGACCAGCGAGGTGTAGACCTTCATGCCGCTGGTATAGATGCTGTCGCCGTACTGCGCGTACATCATCTGGCGCACCGTCTCGGCCACGTATTCCGCATGCAGCCGCTCCGGGTCGGCGGCATCGCGCAAGTGGAGCTCTTCCTTCTTGGCCTCGGCCGCCTGCTCGGCGGTGATGAAGCCGGTTTCGTGCATGCGGTCGATCACGTAGAGCTGGCGGGCGCGGGCGCGCCGCGGATTGGCCACCGGGTTGTTGGCGCCGGGCGCCTTGGGCAGGCCGGCCAGCATGGCGGCCTCGGCCAGCGTGACGTTCTGTAGCGGCTTGCCGAAATACGCTTCCGATGCGGCGGCAAAACCGTAGGCGCGGTTGCCCAGGTAGATCTGGTTCAGGTAGATCTCCAGGATCTGGTCCTTGCTGAGCTGCTGCTCCAGGCGCAGCGCCAGCAATATCTCGTAGGCCTTGCGGCTCAGCGTGCGTTCGGAGCTCAGGTAGACGTTGCGCGCCACCTGCATCGTGATGGTCGAGGCGCCCTGCTTGCGGCCGCCCTTGAGGCTGGCCACGGCCGCGCGCGCGAAGCCCTTGTAGTCGACGCCGCCGTGGTCGTAGAAGCGCGCGTCTTCCACCGCGAGCACGGCGTCCTTCATGACCTTGGGAATGCTCGCAAAGGGCGTGAGCATGCGGCGCTCTTCGCCGAACTCGCCGATCAGCGTGCCTTCGACCGTGTACACGCGCAGGGGCAGCTTGGGCCGGTAGTCGGCCAGTTCGGAAATGTCGGGCAGCCGGGGATAGATGGAGGCCACCGCAACGACGGCGGCCACCAGCAGCACCAGCGCGCCGCAGCCGAGCGCGATGGCGCTCCACCGCGCCGCGCGCCGCAGCTTCGCTGAACGCTGCGGGCGCGCGGGTTCGGCGGAGGGAGAAGAATCGTCCATGGGAATCAGTGGCAAAAAGGTAAGGAAAAAAACAGTCCGTAGCGTTGGTTACACGGACGCGGCCGCCTCAGGTAAGACCGGCTCGGGTATTCGGGGGTTCCCGGCCGACAGCGCATACCAGTCGACCTTGCGCGTGGCGAGCATCAGCACCGTCAGCATGCCGAATGTCAGCAGGGCGCCGAGCAGCAGCGCATTGCTTTCCGATGCCAGCAGGCCGTAGAGCGCGCCATAGAGTACCGCGACATAGGCCCCGAAGCCCGCGCCGCGTGTCCAGCTTTGCAAGACCGCGCTGAAATAGATGCCCAGCAGCAGCACGCTCGCGCCGGCCGCGCTGGCATAGGCCAGCCAGAAGGCCAGCTTCTCGGACAGGGCCAGCAGCAGCAGGAAGAACAGCGCGATAGAGAGGCCGACCAGGCCGTACTGCACCGGGTGCATGCGCTGCCTGCGGAACAGCTCGAACATGAAGGCCGCCATGATCACCAGGCCGATGAAGAGCGCGCCGTACTTGCCGGCGCGCGTGCTCATCGAATACACGTTGACCGGCTGCGCGAGCGACACGTCGAAGGTCTGCAGCGGGCCGAGGTTGCGCTGCGCATGGCTGGTTGCAGCCACGGCCGCCGCCGTCGCGGCACTGGCGGCATCGCCGCGGCCCGGCAGCCCGGCGCGCACCTGCTCGCGCGCCGAGGTCACGAGCGAAGACACGCGCCAGTGCGCATCGAAGCCCTGCGGCGTCACTTCGCGCTGGGTGGCGAGAAAACGGCCGCCGAAACTCGGATGCGCCCAGGGCGACTTCAGATGGGCGGTGGTCTCCTCGGCAATCGGCACCATCGAGAGCGTGTCCTGCCCGACCAGGCCGAGCTTCATCTCGAAGGGCAGCGGCAGCTTCGCCTCCCATGCGGCCAGCGCGGCGCCGGTGAGCGGTGCGTGGATGCCGTCGGCCAGCAGGGCGTCGTCCGCCAGGCCAGGCACCCGCTGCCTGAAACGCAAGGCCTCGCCGTTCATCGCGATCGAAGGCGAACCGTCGAGCCCGCGCAGGTCGCTCGCGCCGAAGACGGCGAACGGTGCCTTGAACTCGATGCGCGAATCGGTTTCGCTGTGCGCCACCGACTTCGGATCGAAGGCCGCAAAGCCGCCGCCCAGCGTGGCGCTGAGCGTATAGAACGGAATCCTGAAGATGCCCCGGTAGCGCTCGTGCGGTGCCATCGAACCTTCGATGTGCAGCTTGTCGGGAAACACCACATGGGTCATTTCCTTGCTGCGCGCCTCCTGGCCGATCACCTGGCCCTGCGCATTGCGCACCGGCTCCATCCAGCGCTCCACATAGGGCACCAGCAGCAGCGGGCCCACCACGGTCTGCGGGCCCGCATAGGTGGCTGCGAGCTCCGCGGCCGCCTCGCGCTGGCTGTTGCCGCGCTCGCGGTTGATCGCATTGATCTCGGCCAGCGGAATGCACAGCAGGAGCGTGAGCATCAGCAGTCCGGCCACCTTGACCAGCATCGAACCCTGCAGGGCCTTCAGCAACTGGAACATGTTTTTTTCTCCTCGTCGGTTGTCGAAGCCGCGATGCTCGCTGCGCCATCCGAAGCGCGTGTGAAGCGCAGCCGCCCGCGGACTTCACACAGGCTTCACACAACGCCGCATCCACGCGCCGGACTTCAAGGAGCCTTCCAATTCCCTTCTCGCGCGGTGCCGACAGTTGCGGCTGTGCAAGTTCGCACGGACACCAACACCCACACCGCCATGGATGCCCACACCTCCACCCGTCCCGGCCGCTGGCTCTGGCTCGCCACCGTGAGCCTGGCCACGGCGGGCTTCGTCGCGCTCAGCCTCAACCCCGTGCATGCCCAGGAAGCACCGGGCCCGCGGCTGAAGACCGAGAGCCCGTACTTCTTCGTGAAGAGCGACGATCCCGCGGTCGACCGCCTGCCGCTCAAGGCCACCGAGGTGGCGGTGAAGATCTCGGGCGTCATTGCCGACGTGACCGTCACGCAGACCTACCGCAACGAAGGCCAGCGCGCCATCGAGGCGAAGTATGTTTTTCCGGGCTCGACCAAGGCCGCGGTCAGCGGTCTCAACGTGCGCTTGGCCGACCGGCTGATCACCGCGCAGATCCGCGAGAAGCAGCAGGCGCAGATCGAATACGACAGCGCCAAGAAGGAAGGCAAGACCGCCGCGCTGCTCGAGCAGCACCTGCCCAACGTGTTCCAGATGAACGTCGCCAACATCCTGCCGGGCGACGACGTGAAGGTGGAGCTGCGCTATACCGAACTGCTGGTGCCGCAGTCGGGCAACTATGCGTTCGTCTTTCCCACCGTGGTGGGCCCGCGCTACAACAGCCCGCAGTCGGAGAACGCCCAGGCGAAGTGGGTGGCGCAGCCCACGCTGCGCGCGGACGTGGCGCCGAACACCAGCTTCAGGCTCAAGGCCAGTATCGACACGCCCATGGGGCTGAAGGAGGTGCGCTCCTCGTCCCACACCATCGAGGTGAAGAAGAGCGATGAAGACCGGCACGCTGACATCCTGCTCGCGGCCGATGGCCGGCCCGCGGACAACCGCGACTTCGTGCTGGACTACCGCCTTGCGGGCGAAAGGATCGAATCGGGCCTGATGCTCTACAAGGGCCAGAACACAGACAGCAGCGCCGAGAACTTCTTCCTCGCGATGGTCGAGCCGCCCAAGGCCGTGGCCGCCAGCGCGATCTCGCCGCGCGACTACATCTTCGTGGTCGACATCTCGGGCTCGATGCACGGCTTTCCGCTCGACACCGCCAAGACGGTGCTCGAACGCCTGATTGGCGGCCTCAGGCCCAGCGACACCTTCAACGTGCTGCTGTTCTCGGGCAGCAACAAGATGCTCTCGCCCCGGTCGGTGCCGGCCACGCGCGCCAACATCGAGCAGGCGCTGGCCACCATCCAGAACTACGGCGGCAGCGGCAGCACCGAGCTGATTCCCGCGCTCAAGCGCGTCTACGCCGAGCCGAAGGAGGAGAAGGTCTCGCGCACCGTGGTGCTGGTGACGGACGGCTACGTGAGTGTGGAGCGCGAGGCTTTCGAGCTGGTGCGCAAGAACCTTTCGAAGGCCAATGTGTTCGCCTTCGGCATCGGGTCGTCGGTCAACCGCAGCCTGATGGAAGGCATTGCGCGCGCCGGCATGGGCGAGCCCTTCATCATCACCGACCCGATCCAGGCGCCCGAGCAGGCCGCGCGCTTCCGCCGCATGGTGGAGTCGCCGGTGCTCACCAATGTGAAGGTGACTTTCGGCGGGCTCGACGTGTACGACGTGGAGCCGCAGGCGCTGCCCGACGTGCTGGGCGAACGCCCGGTGATCGTGTTCGGCAAGTGGCGCGCGGACGCGGAAGGCAAGGCCAAGGGCCGCGTGATCGTCGAAGGCCAGGGCGCCAACGGCCCGTACCGCCAGGAACTGCGCATCGACCCGCAGCTGCGCCAGGACACCGCCGCGCTGCGCACGCTGTGGGCGCGCCACCGCATCCAGAGCCTGAGCGACCAGGAAACGCTCGAAGGCGGCAGCGCGTTCAAGGAGCGCATCACCGAGCTCGGCCTGAAGTACAGCCTGCTGACCCAGTACACCAGCTTCATCGCCGTCGACAAGGTGGTGCGCAACCCCGCGCCGCAGAACAGCGTGGGCGTGAACCAGCCGCTGCCATTGCCGCAGGGCGTGAGCGAACTCGCACTCGGCGCCGAGGTGCCGAGCACGCCGGAACCCGAGACGCTGGGCGCGATTGCCGTGGTGCTGTCGATGCTCGCGATGCTGCGCCGCCGCGCGCGCCGCAACGACCCGCGCCGCTTCACGGCCTGAGCCAGGGGAAAAGAAAAAATGTCATTGGCCGCACTCGCCCATCGCCATCCGCGCATCGTGGATTGGGGCATCCACGTCGACCGCGCACCGGCTGCCGGCTGGCTCGCACTGCAATTCGCCGCGCTCGCGCCGACCTGGGCCTGGATGGCCCGGCGGCTGCGCGACGGTTCCGACGATCCGCTGGGCCTGCTGGCACTGGCTGCCCTGGCCGCGCTGGCTTGGCATTGCCGGCGCGAATTGCGCGCTGCGCCGCAGCTGGGCTGGCTGGCACTGGCAGGCGCCGGCACCGTGCTGGCGACAGTGCTGCGCACGGGGCTCGGCGCCCTGCCCGCGCTGCCGCCGCTCGCCACGGGCCTGGTGGCCGTGCTGGCACTGGCCTGCGGCCTGCTGGCCTTCCTGCCGCGGCGCGTGGCCGCGCTGCCGGTGGCCGGCCTGGCGGTGCTCGCGCTGCCGCTGCTGTCGTCGCTGCAGTTCTATGCGGGCTATCCGCTGCGCGTGGTCACGGCCGAGGCGAGCCGCTGGCTGCTGGCGCCGGGCTTCAGCGTGGCGCGCGAGGGAAGCAGCCTGGTTGTCGATGGCCGGCTGGTGATCGTCGACGCGCCGTGCTCGGGCGTGCAGATGGTGTGGCTTGGCTACTTCACGGCCTGCGCGGTGGCGCTCTGGGCCCGCCGCAGCGACCGCGGCTTCCTGCGCCGGCTGCCGATGGTCGGCCTCATGGTGCTGGGCGGCAACATCCTGCGCAACAGCATGCTGATCGCGTTCGAAGGCGCGGCCCATCCGCTCGCGCCCTGGGCGCACAACCTGCTCGGGCTGTTGATTCTGGCCGCGGTGTGCGGCGGCATCGCCCGCCTGATGGTGCCGGTGCGCACCGAGCCCGCGTTCGCCGACCGGCCGATCCCGGGCCTGATCACCACGCAAGGAGGCCGCCATGTCGACACGGTTCTTTGAAGTCCTGTTTGCCAACCATTTCATCAACCGCATCGGCCACAAGACCGCCTTTGCGCTCCTGATGCTGCTGTGCATGCTGTGGTCGACCGCGGCGGCGCTGCGTGCGCCGCCCGAACCCTCGATCGCCATGGCCTCGCACGAATGGCCGAACCAGTGGGACGGCGTTCCACTGCGGCCGCTGGCGCTCGGCGACGTCGAGCAGCGCTTTGCCGACCGCTTTCCGGGTGCCATCGGCCGCATGACCGACGGCACGCAGACCATCGTGATGCGCGCGGTGAACGCCCCCACGCGCATGCTGCATCCGGCGGCCGACTGCTACCGCGCGCTGGGTTTTCGCATCGAACAGGCGCGCCTCGAACGCGATGCGCAGGAGCGGCTGTGGCGCTGTTTTGTTGCGCAACGGCACAGTGCGCAAAAGATCCGTGTCTGTGAGCGCATCGTCGATGCCGAAGGCACGGCTTTCACCGACACTTCAGCCTGGTACTGGGCGGCGGCCAGTGGACGCTCGAGCGGTCCGTGGCAAGCTGTGACGGTGGCGAGGCCGATGTGATGAGAGTTTTGTGAAACAGTTTCTGCGATTCGTGATCTACGGGCTGCTGGCCCTTGTCGTGACAACCTGCGTTGCTATCTTCCTGATAGTAAAACTGGTGCTTGCACCGGCCGCGGGGGAGTGGAGCACCACGGTCGAGGCCGGCCCGCTGCGCTTTGCGGTGGGCGTGCCCACGGCGGTGCGCCTGGCCACCTCCTCGTGGTTCGCGCCGCGGCTGGACGGACACTCGTTCGACAGCCGCTTCGGCACCCTGCACTTCGCCTGGAAGGACGCGGCGGGCGTGCTCGAAGTGCGCTGCTCGCCCTGCAGCGCCGAGGTTGCCGCGCTCGGCACGCAGCCGATCGTGTTCGAAGGCCTGGTCGCCACCGTGAAGCGCGAAGGCAACACGCTGGCCGGCACCATCGAGGCCACGCCGCGCAGCGCCGAGGCCGCCGCCGTGCTCCAGGGCCAGTGGCAAGGACAGCTGGTGCCCAAGGGCAAGGGCCTGCAGCTCGGCGCCGACATCAAGGACGCACCCATTGCCCGCTGGTATGCGGTGCTCGCACCCCAACTGCCCGAGCTGCAGCGCGCGCGCATCGGCGGCACGCTGGCGCTGCGCGGGCAGGTCATGCTGCCGGAGGCCACGTTCGCGGTGCAGCCCACCGTGAGCCAGTTCACCGTCGAGGGGCTGGGCACCGAAGCCATGCTCGGCGCGCGCACCAGCTGCGGCGCGCCGTCGAAGCTGGCCAACGACAGCTGGCTGGCGCGCGCCGTCATCGCGGCCGAAGACCAGCGCTTCTTCACCCACGCCGGCTACGACCTGGCGGAGATCGTCGCGTCGATCGACAACAACCAGAAGGAAGGCCAGCCCAAGCGCGGCGGCAGCACGCTCACGCAGCAGCTCGCCAAGATGCTGGTGACCGGCAGCGACCGCACCGCGGAGCGCAAGCTGCGCGAGCTGCTCTACGCGGTCGAAATGGAACAGACCCTGGGCAAGGCGCGCATCCTGCAGCTCTACCTGGACAACGCGCCGTGGGGCGGCAACCTGTGCGGCGCCGAAGCCGCCGCCCGGCGCTATTTCAAGCGTTCCGCGCGCAGCCTGGAGCCCGCGCAGGCGGTCTGGCTCGCGTCCATGCTGCACAAGCCGCAGGCGGTGCTCGAGCAATGGCGGCGCGACGGGCAGATCGACCCGGACCGCACCAAGTGGGTCGCCGAGAGCGTGCGCGGCATCAGCCGCAACCAGCGCGAGTCGCTGCTCAAGAGCGTGGCGGCTGCCAGATTCACCGCACCGGAGGCCTTTCCATGAACGAGGTCGAGGCCATCGAGCGCGCCACCGTGGCCGCCGTGTCGCCGCTGGTCGTCGAAGAGCTCGACGGCTGGCTGCTGCCCTTCGACGACGGCACCGTCAAGCGCGCCAGGTCGGCCGTGCCGCTGCACCGCGAGCCGGTCGCCGGCCGCACGATCGACCGCATCGAGGACCGCTACGACCGCCGGCACTTCGTGCCCGCCTTCCGCCTGGCCGATGTGCCCTCCTTCGTGGCGCTGCAGTCCGAGCTGGAGCAGCGGCACTACGTCGGCGACTCGCCGACCTGCGTGCAGGTCGGCTCCGCACGGCGCATGCGCGAGGTGGCCGCGGCCGGCGCCCCGCTGGCCGATGTCGACCTGGCGCCCGACGACGCCTGGGCCACCCTGTTCCTCGGCGAGGGCTTCGATCCCGTGGACGGCGCCCACCGCGTGCGTGCGCTCTCGCGCGCCCAGGGCTCGCTCTATGCCAGCGTGCGCGAGGGCCGCCGGACCGTCGCGGCCGGCGCCATGGCCTTCGGCCACGGATGGGCCAGCGTGCACGGCATGCGAACCGAGCAGTCGCAGCGCGGCCGGGGCCTGGCCGGGCGCGTGCTGGCAGGCCTTGCGCAGGCGGCGCTCGCGCGCGGCTTCGAGCAGGTGTTCCTGCAGGTCGACGCGCACAACCTGGCGGCCCATGCGCTCTACCGGCGCGCCGGTTTCTCGACCCGGTGGCAGTACCGCTACTGGCAGCGCCAGCAGTGGCCGCGCTGAAGACGGGCAATTCCTACCGGGTGGCGCGGTCGGGCCGTTAGTGCCACCATGGCTGCATGACGAATGCAAACCACCACGCCAACCACCCGACCGATCCCGTGGCCACGCCGCGCGGCATCGACCACATCGTGGCCGGTGTTTCCACCAGCGATGGCGACGGCGTCAAGCTCACCCGCGTGCTGCAGCAGCCGCTGCAGAAAAGGCTCGACCCCTACCTGATGCTCGACGCCTTCGGCAGCGACAACCCGGGTGACTACATCGGCGGCTTTCCGAGCCATCCGCACCGCGGCTTCGAAACCGTGACCTACATGATCGCGGGCCGCATGCGGCACCGCGACAGCGCCGGCCACGAAGGGCTGCTGCAGAACGGCGGCGTGCAATGGATGACGGCCGGCCGCGGCCTCGTCCACAGCGAACTGCCCGAGCAGGAGGACGGCCTGATGGAAGGCTTCCAGCTCTGGCTCAACCTGCCGGCCAAGGACAAGATGCGCGAGCCCTGGTATCGCGACATCCAGAGCGAGGAGATTCCGGAATACACCACCGCCGCGGGCGTGCACGTGCGCGTGATCGCGGGCGCGAGCCACGGCATCGAGGGCGCGGTGCGGCGCGAGCACACCGAGCCGCTCTACCTCGACATCACGCTGCCGCCCGGCGCCGAGTTCGCCCAGCCCCTGCCCGACGACCACAACGCGCTCGTCTATGCGTTCCGCGAGTCGGTGTGGATCGCGGGCAGCGAGGTGCCCACGCGCCGCATGGCCATTCTGGCGAACGATCCCGGCAGCGATGGCGTGGTGCTGCGCGCCGGCGCCACCAACCACAGCCCGGCGCGCGCATTGCTGATTGCCGGCAAGCCGCTGCACGAGCCGATCGCGCAGTACGGCCCCTTCGTGATGAACACGCAGGAGCAGCTGAAGGAGGCCGTGCAGGACTTCCAGAGCGGCAAGTTCGGGGCCTGATGTAGTCGCAGGCCTACCGAAAATCGGCATCGCCCGCAGGTCACGGGCGCACGCATGGGGCATAGATTGGCCGCCATGCCGCATCGCACGACCAAAGCCCCCGAGGTCCGCAAGGGCCAGGCGCCCGAAACACTGAAGCGCGACCAGTTCCACGAGCGCTTCATGCAGCCCTTCCAGGACCCCGCCTTCCAGTCCGAAAAGGAGGCGCTGCGGCGCATCGAGCTCATCGCATGGGAGGCCTACGAACAGGGCCGCAAGTCGCCCGTCACGCGCAAGGCAGGTCCGGGCCATGCCGACCCCGACTACGAACTTTCGGTCGACTGGCTCGAAGCCAGGGCGCGCATCGACGCCGCGCAGGCCGCCTGGGGCAGCCCGCAGACGCGCTCGCGCGTGCTGCTCGTCAACGGCTCGCCGCGCAACGACGGCACCTGCCCGGGCGAGATCTCCAAGAGCTGGCGGCTGCTGCAGATCGCGCGCGAGGTGCTCGATGGCTGCGGCATCGAGGTCGACGTGCTCGACCTGAGCCTTCTCGCTTCCGACTACGGGCGCTACATCCATCCCTGCAAGGGCTGCGTGTCCACCGCCATGCCGCTGTGCCACTGGCCCTGCAGCTGCTATCCCAACCATGCGTTGCGCCAGACCGGCGACTGGATGAACGAGATCTACGAGCGCTGGGTGGCCGCGCACGGCGTGATCCTGTTCACGCCCACGCACTGGTACCAGTCCGCCAGCCCGCTCAAGCTCATGACCGACCGGCTGGTGTGCGCCGACGGCGGCAACCCCGACCCCACCAGCACCCATGGCAAGAAGCCCGACGAAGCCAAGGCCCTCGAGCTCCAGGGCTGGGGCTATCCCAAGCACCTGGCGGGGCGGGTCTACGGCCTGGTGGTGCACGGCGACGTGGCCGGCGCCGAGAGCGTGCGGCGCAACCTGTCGGACTGGCTCGACTGGATGGGCCTCATCGACGCGGGTGCGCAGGCCCGGCTCGACCGCTACATCGGCTACTACGAGCCCTACGCCACCAGCCACGACAGCCTCGATGCCGACGAAGGCGTGCAGGAGGAAGTGCGCAACGTGGCCCGTGCCGTGGCACTGGCCGTGGGCGAACTGCGCGCGGGCAAGCTGCAGGCGCCCGACCGCGGGCTGAAGCCGCCGCGGCTCAAATGAGGCATGCCGCGCCGCCGGAAGCCGCGCGCCCGTTCATGATTCTTTACGCAGGCTCACTTGCGGCTCACCTGGCCGATACAGAGGTCTTCCACACTTCGTCTCACCTGCTGCCCCTTGGCGGCGGGCTTCTTCGAAAGGAAGCACTTCTCATGATCTCTCTTCGCCAACGCATCGTCTGGGCCAGCCTTCTGGGCTCGGCCGCCCTCGCCTCTTCGGGCGCCTTCGCACAACAGGCCCCGGCGGCACCCGGCACTTCGCCCTCCACGCCCACGGCCGCCGTTGCGCAGGCCGAGGGCAGCGCGACACCCAAGGCGCAGCACAAGCGCATGGACCCGGCCCAGCGCATGGAGCGCATGCAGGAGCACCGCGCCAAGCGGCTTGCCGCGCTGAAGGAAAAGCTCAAGCTGAATGCCGGACAGGAAAGCGCGTGGACCACCTTCGCAGCGGCCAGCCAGCCGCCGGCCCGCACGCAGCGCATGGACCGCGCGGAATTCGCCAAGCTCACCACGCCCGAGCGCCTGGAGCGCATGCAGGCCCGCCAGGCCGAGCGCAGCGCCAGGTTCGCCAAGCGCGCCGAAGCCACCAAGGCCTTCTATGCCGCGCTGACGCCGGATCAGCAGAAGACCTTCGACGCGGAGACGGTGCATGTCGGCATGCATGGCCACCGCGGCCACCACGGCCACGGCGGCGCTGACGGGCAACCTTCGGCAGCACCCGCCAAGAGCTGACCCGCCGCCGGGGCGCCGGAACCGGCGCCCACGCATGAAAAAGCCCGCGATGCCTTGAGCACCGCGGGCTTTCTTTCTTCGTACATGGACGGCTATTGGGGCGTGCCGGTCCTTTCGGACGGATTGGTGGGCACGTCCGGCCGCTCGCCGGGCTGGCCGAACCGGGGCTTGGTCTTGCGGGCCATCTGGCTCACCTCGGCGCGCGACATTTCGCCGGTGGGTTGCGGCATCGCGTTCGGCTGCGCATTCACGGTGGTGCTGGCCTCGCCCTTGGGCACCGGGTTGTTGGCGTTGTTGCGGTTGTGGGCGCGCGCCTCGGCCTTCACGGCTTCGCGCGACACCGGCATGCTGGCGTCGGGGCGCTGCGGCGGGTTGGGCACGCCGGAGGGCGTCTGCGTGCTGGCCTGGCCGCTCACGGCGGGGTCCGGCTGCGCAGGTATCGACGTGGCTTGCGCCATGGCGGCACCGGCCGCGGCCATCAGGCCGGCCAGCGCCGTGGCGTGAAGGATTGCGTGCTTCATGGTGCGTTCCTTTGAAAAATGATGATGAAGAGGACCGCCGGCTTGTTTTTGCTGCGGCCTGAAAACCACCGTAGGAGGCCCCCCATGCGGCCCGTGTCGGGGTGCGGCAGGCCTGCCTGTAGGAGCCGGCCGTCGCCTCGCGAAAGGCGGCAAAGAAGGTGGCGCGTTCCTACAGGCGCGCCGGGCGCGGCAACGTACAACCACAACACCGATGTCTTCCTCACCGATTCCACTTGCCGCCGCGGCGCCGACTTCGCTCAAGGTCATGACGGTGAACACCCACAAGGGCTTCACCGCGCTCAACCGCAAGTTCATCCTGCCGGAGCTGCGCGACGCGGTGCGCACGGTGGGAGCCGACGTGGTGTTTCTGCAGGAAGTGCTCGGCACCCATTCGCGCCACTCGCGCAAGGTCAACAACTGGCCCGAGGCGCCGCACTACGAATTCCTGGCCGACACCATGTGGCCGCAGTTCGCCTATGGCCGCAACGCCGTGTACCCGAGGGGCCATCACGGCAACGCGGTGCTGTCCAAGTTTCCGATCGTGCATTTCCGCAACCATGACGTGTCGGTGGCCGGGCCCGAAAAGCGCGGCCTGCTCCATTGCGTGCTGCGCCTGCCGGGCCGCACGGTCGACGTCCACGCGATCTGCGCACATCTCGGCCTGGCCGAGGCGCACCGGCAGCAGCAGCTCGAACTGCTGCTGCACATCGTGCGCGACGAGGTGCCGGCCGACGCGCCGCTGATCGTCGCGGGCGACTTCAACGACTGGCGCGGCCGTGCCCACCAGGTGCTGGAGGAAGGCGCCGCGCTGCGCGAGGTCTTCGTGCATGCGAACGGCTCGGCCGCCAAGACCTTTCCGGCGCGCTTTCCGCTGCTGCCTCTGGACCGCATCTATGTTCGCAACGCGGGCGTGCATGCGCCCGTGGTGCTGCCGCGCAAGCCCTGGTCGCACCTGTCGGACCATGCGCCGCTGGTGGCGAACATCGATCTTTGAAGCGGACACGAGCCATGACCTGCGGTGAACGCCATGGATAACGTCGGCCAATGGGTGGGCGGCAACCGCATCGCGCTGCTCGAGAACGGCGAGGAGTTCTTCCCGCGCGTGTTCGATGCCATTCGCCAGGCGCAGCGCGAAGTCATCATCGAGACCTTCATCCTGTTCGAGGACAAGGTCGGCTTGGCGCTGCATGCCGCCATGCGCTCGGCGGCCCAGCGCGGCGTGAAGATCGACCTGCTGGTCGACGGCTTCGGCTCGCCGGATCTCTCGCGCGAATTCATCGCGCAGCTGAGCGCCGTGGGCGTGCGGGTGCGGGTGTTCGATCCGGGGCAACCCGTCCTCGGCAAGCGGCTCAACGTGTTTCGGCGGATGCACCGCAAGATCGTGGTGGTCGATGGAGAACTCGCGTTCGTGGGCGGCATCAACTATTCGGCCGACCACCTGCTGGACTACGGGCCCAAGGCCAAGCAGGACTACGCGGTGGAGCTGCGCGGGCCCGTCGTGGCGCAGATCCACCAGTTCGTGCTGCGCGCCATCGCGCTCGGCGACAAGGGGCCGCGCTGGTTCCGCCGCCGGCTCAAGCAGGCGCCGCCCGTCGACCGCGAGTCCGTCGGCGACGTGGAGGCGGTGCTCATCACGCGCGACAACCGCCGCCACACCAGCGACATCGAACGCGAGTACCTGGCCGCGATCCGCGCCGCGCGCAAGCGCATCGTGATTGCCAACGCGTATTTCTTTCCCGGCTACAGGCTCATCAAGGAGCTGCGCCGCGCTGCCCGGCGCGGCGTGGACGTGCGGCTCATCCTGCAAGGCGAGCCCGACATGCCGATCGTCAAGACGGCCGCCACCATGCTCTACCACCACCTGCTGCATGCGGGCGTGCGCATCTACGAATACTGCGACCGCCCGCTGCACGCCAAGGTCGCGCTGATGGACGACGGATGGACCACGGTCGGCTCGAGCAATCTCGATCCGCTGAGCCTGTCGCTCAACCTGGAGGCCAACGTGTTTGCGCGTGGCAGGGCCTTCAACCAGCTGCTGTGGGAACGCATGGACAAGCTCATGCGCGAGAGCTGCCAGCAGATCGGCGAGGCCGACCTGGAGAGCGGATGGAGCGGCTGGCGGCTGGTGCGCAGCTTCTTCATCTTCCACTTCCTGCGCTGGTATCCGTCGTGGCTCGGCTGGCTGCCGCGGCAGGTGCCGCGCCTCACCCCGGCCGAGGCCATCGAGCTTGCCGAGAAGCGCGAAAAGCGCGAAGGCGCCGGCGACAACGGGGCCACGCCGACGGAAGCGGCATGAGCATCTCCACTGCGAAGCCCGCGCACCGGCCCTGGTGGCCCTGGCTGCGGCGCATCGCGGTCTGGGCCTTCTTCGGCCTGATCGCCTGGCTGCTCGTGAGCCAGGCGCGTGCCATCGACTGGCAGGAGGTGTTCGACGCCATGCGCGCGCTGCCCGCGGCCACGCTGTGGCTGGCCGGCGCGCTGGCCGCCGGCAGCTTTGCCACCTACAGCACCTACGACCTGCTGGGCCGCCATCTCACGCGCCATCCGCTCGGCGCCCGCACCGTGATGGGCGTGACCTTCATCAGCTATGCCTTCAACCTCAACCTCGGTTCGCTGGTGGGCGGCGTGGCGTTCCGCTACCGGCTCTATTCGCGGCTGGGCCTTCCCAACGGCACCATCACGCGCGTGCTCGGCTTCAGCATGCTGACCAACTGGCTCGGCTACCTGGTGGTGGCGGGGGTGGCCTTCTGCTTCTGGCCGCTGGTGCTGCCGGCCGAATGGAAGGTCGGCAACGGCGGGCTGCGCATCCTGGGCGCGGTGCTGCTGCTGCTGGCCGCGGGCTACTTCGTGCTGTGCGCCCTGGCCAGCGGGCACGTGTTCCGGCTGCGCCACTATCCGTTCAAGGTGCCGTCCCTTCGGATGGCCTGGCTCCAGCTGGCCCTGTCCTGCCTGAACTGGGCGCTGATCGGCAGCGTGATCTGGGTCCTGCTGCAGGGCGCGGTGGCCTACCACACGGTGCTCGCGGTGCTGCTGGTGGCTGCGGTGGCCGGCGTGGTCACGCACGTGCCGGCGGGCCTGGGCGTGCTGGAGGCGGTGTTCCTTGCGCTGCTCTCGCACGAGGTGGCGCAAGGCCGGCTGCTGGGCGTGCTGCTGGTCTACCGCGGGCTCTACTACCTCTTGCCGCTGGGCGTGGCCACGGTGGCGTACTTCGTCACCGAGCTGCGTGCGCGGCGCTGGCGGCATGCCGCGCCGCTGAAGCGCTAGAAGTGATAGGTGTAGCGCAGCCGCACAAAGTTTTCGCCCGGGTTGGGCTTCTTGATGCCGGCATTCGAGAAATGCTGCAGCCGCAATGTGAGTTCGTGCCTGCCGTTCTCGCCGAAGCTGCGTCCCACGCCCAGCACTTCGGTGAACTGGAACGCGGTGCTGAAGCTGCGGTCGGGCGTCCGGTAGAGGTGGTCCATCACCGTGCCGCCGACGCCGCCTTCGGCAAACCACGGCGAACTGCCGCTGTCGAAGCGGTAGCGCCAGGTGTAGATCGCGCCGATCTGCGTGTAGTTGCGCGAACCGCCGCCCAGGGCCGGCGCATGCCAATGGCTCGCGAACAGATCCCAGTAAGAAGTGAGCGCCCCTTCATGCACCGGCTGGCGCGGCGACCACGGCAGCGTGACGCCCACCGTGGCCGACTCGGTGCCGCCCTGGTCGCCATGCGGCGCATGGCCGCCCTCGAAGTAGTAGCCGCGCGCGCTGTCTTCGAACGCATGAGCCGGTGCGCCCAGCAGGCTCAGGACGCCTGCGAACACGGCGGCCCCGAGGGACGCGGACCTGTGTGCTTTCATGATGTGGTTGTTGACTGCAAATAATGAAAGAAAAGAAAAGAAATAATTACTTTCCGCTGCAGTCCGCGCCTGGGCCCGAGGCTATTGCCATGTCGGAAAGTAGGACTTGTTCAACAGAATTGCGGAATCGGTTTTGTTGCGGTGCAGCAATTGCCGCGCCTCGCGTCTATAGTGGGGCTCGTCCGTCCTCATAGATCGCGCCCCATGCCATCCCTCACCTCCGTCGCCCGCCTGTCCAACCCGCTGATGCTGTGGGTCGACGTGGCCCTCAAGACCCAGGAGATGCTGCTGTCCTCCGGCTCCGTGATCCAGATGCGCACCGGGCGCATGGCCAAGGCGGGGCTCGCGCCCAGCGCGGCCGATCTCGCGGAGTTCCAGCTCATGGGCGATGAAAAAATTGCCGCCGCAGGCCAGTCCGGGGCCGCCATGGTCCGGCAATGGCACAGCAGCCACGTCTCGCTGGCGAACCGCGCGCTGCAGCAATGGCTCCTGAGTGCAGGGGCCTTTCTGTCGATGGCCGGCAGCGTCACGCCGGCGCAGGCCGCGGAGCGCAGCGACGCCTTCGTGCAGGCCACGGCCCGGGCGGCGGGCACGGCCAGCCGGCTCTCGGGCGCGGCGGTGCGCATCGCGCGCGAAGGACTGAAGCCGATCCACGCCGCCGCCACCTCGAACGCCCGGCGGCTGGCTGCCGAACTGCGCGGCTGAGCGCGCCGGCGCGTCAGCCGCGCGCCATCACCAGCGTCAGCAGCGTGATCTCGGACGGCGCGCCAAAACGCTTGGGCGGCCCCCAGTAGCCGGTGCCGCGGCTCACGTAGACCCACATGTCGTGCAGCCGGTGCAGGCCGGCGGTGAAGGGCTGCTGCATCGGCACGAACAGGTTCCACGGAAAGAACTGGCCGCCGTGCGTGTGGCCCGACAGCTGCAGCTGGTAGCCGGCCTGGGCCGCCAGCGTCGCGCTGCGTGGCTGGTGCGCGAGCAGCACCCGCGTGTGCACCAGCGGCGGCGCGTCGAACAGCGCCAGGTGCGGATCGCTGGCGTGCGCGGCATCGAAATGGCCGGCGGTGTAGTCGGTCACGCCCGCCAGCACCAGCTGGCTCTCGAACAGCTCTTCGTCGTTCTGGGCGCCCCGCACGTTGCGCGTCTGCAGCACCACGTGCTCGTTGAGCAGCACCTTCAGGCCCAGCCTGCGCAGCTCGTCGATCCATGCGTGCGCGCCGGCGTAGTACTCGTGATTGCCGGTGACCACGAAAGTGCCGTGCTTCGCACGCAGCCCCGCCAGCGGCGCGATGTGCTCGCGCAGCTCGGCCACGCTGCCGTCCACCAGGTCGCCGGTGATCGCGATGGCATCGGCGCCGAGCCGGTTCACCGCATCGACGATGCGCTGGATGTAGGCGCTCCTGATCGTGGGGCCGACGTGGATGTCGCTGAGCTGCGCGATCGTGAAGCCCTCGAGCGCCGCCGGCAGGCCGCGGATCGGAACCTCCACGCGCTTCACGTCCGCGGTGCGGCGGGCATTGAGAAAACCCACCATCGACACCAGCGTGGCCAGCACCAGCACGGCCATTGCGCTCCATGGCAGCACGGCATGCCAGGGCACCGGCGCGCCGAACAGCACGCTCGCCAGCCAGGCGAGCAGCAGGCCCGCGTCGCGCAGCAGCGTCGACACGAACAGCGAGGAGAACCAGCCCATGCTGATGAGCCCCGTCCACTGGAGCAGTTCGCCCGCCGAGGCGCCGCGCTCCCTGCCGCGCGAGACAAAGGGCAGCGGGATCGTCAGGGCCGAGATGGCGAGCGCGGCCAGCGCGAGCGGCCAGGCCGGCGTGAGCATGGCCAGCGCGGGCAGCAGCCGCAGCGCAATGTAGACATGCAGGAGCGCGGTGAGCACGCTCAGGGAACGTATCGGCATGGGGGCAATGGGAACGGGCGTGGCCCGGGACACGGCATCTGCAAGGCGCATGCCGCGCATTCAAGGCGGTCTCCGGCCGCTGCCTCGCTATTTTTTCTATAGCGCCGGGCAGCCGGATAGCGTGCGCTGCGGTCGAAGCGGGCGGCGAGGCTCCCGTTGCGCCGCGCCGCCACCGGGCCGGCGCTCGCCAGTCACTGCACCGCGCGCGTGCCGGCAGAAGCCATATCGGTGCCCGCCGGCCAGACGAATGCCACCCGAGCGGGCGCGCCGGGCCTGACCTGCAGCGTCTGCTTGAGCGTGTTTCCACGCAAGCGAGCCTCCACTTCATAGGTGCCGGGGTCGAGCCGCGCCACCATGAACGGACCGGCCGACTCCACGTTGTCGAGCAGCACCGTGCCATGGCTGTCGCGCACGGTCACGCGCACGTCGGAGGCGAACTCGGCGCCCGCGTGGTCCTTGATCGCGAATTCGAAGGTGGCCGGCCAGCGCGGCGCCACCGTCTCCATCAGCTTGGCCTCGTCGCTGCCGATGCCGCCGCTCATGTATTCGATGCCGTGCGCCATGCGGATCGGCGGGTTGACCGTCGCGTGTGCCGAAGAAGAAAGCGCCGCGAGGAGAACGGCGCCGCACAGCATGGCGGCCGCGAGAGGCCGCGCATGCGATGAAATCCGGGGGGTCATGTCTGGGTCCTTTCTTCCTTGTCTGCGTGGCCGGGGAAGGCCACGTGCGCCACTGTGCGGCGCACGGCTTAGGCAAGGCTTAACGAAAAGGTCCAGGCCCGGCCGGGCCGGGAAGGAAAGGGAGGAAGCTCAGCGCGCCGCCGAGGTCTGCGCGAGCGCCTGCGGCATCGGCGGCATCACCGAGGCCATGTCGAAGTTCGACGGCCACATGAACACTGCCCGGGCCGGCACGCCTGCAATCACCGTCAGCGTCTGTGTCATCGTGAGGCCGCCGAGCGTCACGTTCACGTCGTAGGCGCCCGGGTCCAGCCGCGCGAGCATGTAGGGCCCCTGCGACTGCGCCTCCATCACGGGGCGGCCCGTGTACTTCTCGCGCACCTGGACCGCCGCGCGCGCGGGGAAGCTGCCGCGCTGCGCGCTGTCGTTGATACCGAACTCGATGGTGGCTGCCCAGCGCGGCGAGACCATCTGCATGAAGGCCGCCTCGGCCTTGTTCGTGCCGCCGCACATGTATTCGACGCCCTGCGCCATCTGGATGGGCGGGTTCGAGAACGCATGGGCCGATGTCATCGCCCCGAAGAATGCTGCTGTGCCGCCCAGTACCAATGCAGCCATCGGCTGCCGCAGACGCATAAGGTTCATTGCTTCGAGTCCTCGATCATGGGGTGACGTGAAATCCGTCGAGGATTTTGCTTAGCAAGAGTCGGGCTAGATATAGCGTTTACGAGGAAGGATCTTCGGGGAAGGACTGAACGCTATTGTTTTAATAGCTGATGACAGACGTGTGACGGGCGTCGGCGCCCTTTCGGAGGCTCCTCCCTGTGAAAACCCTGAGAAGCCGCCGCTGTGGGCCCGATTCGACGCGGTGCACGTCATCGGCGCCTACAGAGGTGCACCGTACCGCTCGTTATGAAGAAAGTTCGTACAGCAGAAAGGAGCTTCAAATGACCATTGGATCCAGGATCGAGGCAATCAAGCAGAAGGACGCGCGGCGGCCCGGCTTCCCGGGCGAGCACCTTGCCGTGCTCGGCACAGGTGTCCTGCTGCTGCTGACCGCGGGGCGCAGCCACTCCCTGGCGCGCCGCCTGCTGGCGGGCGCCGCCGGCGGTGCGCTGGTCGGCCGCGCGGCCAGCGGAACCGGCGGGCTGGCACGCGTCGCGCAAATGATGCACGGTGGCCGGGGCGAGCGGAGCGCAGGCAGAGGCCGCGTTCACGTCCACCGGTCCATTTGAGCCAAGCCGCCTATTTGCTGAAAGAGGCGGCTGAACTCCGGGCGGTTCCGCCTGGGCTGCCGCTGATCGGGCGAATGATCGGCGGAATGGCCGGGCGTTTCAGTAGGAGCCCGGCGGCGGCGCGTGCTTGACTCGCCGTGCCGAGGTCATGCAGATGAACCGGGCCCGCGCAGCGCCGAGCCGTGCGCGGCAGGCGCCCACCAAGCCGCCGACGGCGGATTTGGCGGTATCTGCGGTGGG
The DNA here is from genome assembly GCF_041154435.1 of Variovorax sp. V116. NCBI lineage: Bacteria > Pseudomonadati > Pseudomonadota > Betaproteobacteria > Burkholderiales > Comamonadaceae > Variovorax > Variovorax sp. V116. The sequence goes on along the minus strand of NZ_AP028661.1, from coordinate 124,359 downwards.
CGATTCGCTCGGATAGGAGGGAGACATTCCGCACTTGCGCATCAGCCGGTTCACTTGGTGAATGCGTGCCACCTTGCGCGTCGAAGCGGTGTAGAAGGTCACGCCGATCGAGATCGACAGGCGACCGCCAGGGGTGGCGGCCCGGTCGGCCGTGGATCTCGTCATGTGGGGCGAGGTGCTCGGGAAATAGACGGCATCGCCGGGCTGCGCATCGAATTCCAGCCCGCGCGGCAAGAACGCTTGGTTGAAGCGCACTTTCTGGAGCGACTGCGTGACGATGAAATCCTCCACCGCTTCCGCCGGCACGATGCTGCGGTCGCGGTGGTCCCAGACGTTGAGGATCTTGTGGCCATGCAACTGCAGCCAGAAGTTGTTCTCGCGATCGATGTGAAAGGGCGTGACGGAAGGCGGCGCAGAGAAGAAAACGAATCCGTTCACCCTGAAGATGTCCGGCTGCTCGCGCTCGACGAGGGAGCGCATCGAATTCACCACCGACATCAGCAGGGCCTGGTAGCGCGGGATGACTTCGATGTTGTAGAAGGCCACCGACGAACCTGGCTCCTCCACGCGCTTGAAGAATTCCGCGATGCTGCGCCCGTCGGGCGGCCGGCTGTCGTGCGCGAGCCTGGAAGCGACCGTCCTGTCGGGGTTCATGAACCTGCACTGGTCCAGCTTCGAGAGTTCCATCCCGAGCCTCACGAGCTCGGGCACCTGGAACAGCGGATGCTCGTGGAAGTTGTGGTGCATCGGCGTGATCCTCTGGGTAGAGAAGCTGCCGGGATCGTCCGTCCACACCCGATACGTCGTTTCCGAAGCCCCGACGGAATTCATGCTGGTGACGCACATCGCACCCTCCAGATCGCTTCTGGGCGCCTTTTCCCTCAAACAAGGTCAAGGCAAAGTCCGCGAGCAAAAGTAATACTTTGGAACTCAATTATGAGATTAACTGCTGACTTTTGCCTGACAAAACAGGGCCTATTGGTGAAAGTACCTATGGGCGACTAAAGGGCTATCGGAGTGGGTTGGCGCGCGTGGCAGGTTGGCGGGCCTGTGGCTCGAAGAAACAAAAAAAACGCCCGGCAATACCGGGCGCTCTTTTTTGTTTCACCGACGCTGTCGGATTTCTTCAGCGATCAGACGTCGATATTCGCCGCCCGCAGCGCGTTCTGCTCGATGAATTCGCGGCGCGGCTCGACCTCGTCGCCCATCAGCATGGTGAACACGCGGTCGGCTTCGATCGCGTCGTCGATCTGCACGCGCAGCAGGCGGCGCACGGTCGGGTCCATGGTGGTTTCCCACAGCTGTGCGGGGTTCATTTCGCCCAGGCCCTTGTAGCGCTGTCGCGAGGTGGCGTTCTCGGCCTGGCCGATGAGCCACTTCATGGCGATGCGGAAGTCGGCCACCTTTTCTTCCTTGGCGCGCTCGCCTTCGCCGCGGCGGACGGTGGCGCCCTCGCTGCTCAGGAGGTTGCGGAAGGTGTTGGCGGCTTCGGCGAGCGCGGCGTAGTCGGCGCCGTGCACGAAGTCCTGCGTGAGCACGCTGCTCTTGATGTTGCCGTGGTGGCGGCGGCTGATGCGCAGGAGCGGCTTGTCGGTGCGGGCGTCGAACTCGCTGCTCACCTCGGCCGGCACGCCGGTGGTGTTGAGCTCGCGCAGCTTGGCCTGCAGCGCCACGGCCGAGGCTTCGGCCGCGGGCGTGGTGTCGAGATCGAGCGCCACGCCGTCGGCAATGGCGCGCAGGGCCTCGGCATCCATGAAGTTGCGCAGCCGCGCGATCACGGCTTCGGCCAGCTGGTGCTTGCGCGCGAGCTCGGCCAGCGTGTCGCCGGAGAGGGTGGTCGAGTTGGGGCCGCCGGTCTCGATGCTCGCGTCCTTCAGCGCCACCTTGAGCAGGAAGGCGTCCAGCGCGGGGCCGTCCTTCAGGTACTGCTCTTCCTTGCCGACCTTCACCTTGTACAGCGGCGGCTGCGCGATGTAGATGTGGCCGCGCTCGACCAGCTCCGGCATCTGCCGGTAGAAGAAGGTGAGCAGCAGCGTGCGGATGTGGGCGCCGTCGACGTCGGCGTCGGTCATGATGATGATGCGGTGGTAGCGCAGCTTGGCGACGTTGAAGTCGTCCGCCCCGCCGCCCGCGCTGGTGGCGCCGGCACGGCCGATGCCGGTGCCCAGGGCCGTGATCATGGTGAGGATTTCGTTGCTGGTGAGCAGCTTCTCGTAGCGCGCCTTTTCCACGTTCAGGATCTTGCCGCGCAGCGGCAGGATGGCCTGGAACTTCCGGTCGCGGCCCTGCTTGGCGGAGCCGCCGGCGGAGTCGCCCTCCACCAGGTAGACCTCGCACAGCGCGGGATCCTTTTCCTGGCAGTCGGCCAGCTTGCCGGGCAGGCCCATGCCGTCGAGCACGCCCTTGCGGCGCGTCATCTCGCGGGCCTTGCGCGCAGCCTCGCGGGCGCGGGCGGCCTCGACGATCTTGCCGCAGATGATCTTGGCGTCGTTCGGGCGTTCCTGCAGGTAGTCGGTCAGGAGGCGCCCGACGATGTCTTCCACCGGCGCGCGCACTTCGCTGGACACCAGCTTGTCCTTGGTCTGGCTCGAGAACTTGGGCTCGGGCACCTTCACGCTCAGCACGCAGCACAGGCCTTCGCGCATGTCGTCGCCGGTGACTTCGACCTTGGCCTTCTTGGCGAACTCGTTCTCTTCGATGTACTTGTTGATGACGCGGGTCATCGCGGCGCGCAGGCCCGTGAGGTGGGTGCCGCCGTCACGCTGCGGGATGTTGTTGGTGAAGCACAGCACCTGCTCGTTGTAGCCGCTGTTCCACTGCATCGCCACTTCGACGCCGATGTGCGTGCCCGGGATGCCGCCGTAGGTGTCGGCCGGCTTCTCGCCCATTGCGTAGAACACGTTGGGGTGCAGGACGGTCTTGCCCTTGTTGATGAAATCGACAAAGCCCTTGACGCCGCCGGCGCCCGAGAAGTCGTCTTCCTTGCCGCTGCGCTCGTCCTTCAGGCGGATGCGCACGCCGTTGTTCAGGAAGCTCAGCTCGCGCAGCCGCTTGGAGAGGATTTCGTAGTGGAAATCGGCGTTCTCCTTGAAGATCTCGGTGTCGGGCAGGAAGTGGACTTCGGTGCCGCGCTTGTCGGTCTCCCCGATGATCCGCATCGGCGACACCTCGACGCCGTTCACGGTCTCGATCAGGCGGTTCTGCACGAAGCCGCGGCTGAATTCGAGCTCGTGGATCTTGCCTTCGCGCCGCACCACCAGGCGCAGCATCACGCTCAGCGCGTTCACGCAGCTCACGCCCACGCCGTGCAGGCCGCCCGACACCTTGTAGCTGTTCTGGTTGAACTTGCCGCCCGCGTGCAGCTCGGTGAGCGCGATTTCGGAGGCCGAGCGCTTGGGCTCGTGCTTGTCGTCCATCTTCACGCCCGTGGGAATGCCGCGGCCGTTGTCGGTGACGGAGATCGAGTTGTCGGTGTGGATGGTCACGACGATGTCGTCGCAGTGGCCGGCCAGCGCCTCGTCGATGGAGTTGTCGACCACCTCGAACACCAGGTGGTGCAGGCCCGTGCCGTCGGAGGTGTCGCCGATGTACATGCCGGGGCGCTTGCGCACCGCCTCGAGCCCTTCGAGGATCGTGATCGAGCCTTCGCCGTAGCTGGTGTCGGCGGGCGTGATCTCGATCGGTACCGCACTCTCGATCTCGGGCGTGTAGACCGGCTCGGTGTGGGGTACTTCGGGCTTGTTCTCTTCTGCACTCATTCGGATATTCCTCTATCTCTCACGGCATTCACGGGATTTCTCGGGCTCTCGGAGCCGGTTTTTCCTGCCTCTTGAAAGCGCAAACCCGCGGAGGGCCGCGGGCTGTCTGCGCAAGGCGCTGTGTTTTCTGGCTTCTAGATTCGCATCGGCATCACGACGTACTTGAAGGATGCGTTCTCGGGGATGGTCAAAAGGGCCGAGCTGTTGGAGTCGGCCAGGTCCAGCTTGACCATGTCCTGGTCCATGTTGGACAGCGCGTCGATCAGGTAGGTCACGTTGAAGCCGATCTCGATGGCGTCGCCGCCGTAGTCGATGTCGAGTTCGTCCTGGGCCTCTTCCTGCTCGGCGTTGTTCGACGCGATGCGCAGGGTGCCGGGCTCGATGTTCAGGCGCACGCCCTTGAACTTCTCGCTCGTCAGGATGGCGGTGCGCTGCAGGCTGGCCAAGAGCGGCGCGCGGCCGAGCGTGACGCTGTTCTTGTGGTTCTTGGGGATCACGCGGTTGTAGTCGGGGAACTTGCCCTCGACCAGCTTGGTGACGAACTCCATGCCGCCGAAGCTGAACTTGGCCTGGTTGTTCGCAAACTGCATCTCGATGGCGCCTTCGGCGTCCGACAGCAGGCGCTGCATCTCGAGCACGGTCTTGCGCGGAAGAATGACTTCCTGGCGCGGCACCTCGACGTCGAGCGTGGCCGACGAGAACGCCAGGCGATGGCCGTCGGTGGCCACCAGGCTCAGCTGCTTGCCTTCGGCCACGAACAGGATGCCGTTCAGGTAGTAGCGGATGTCGTGCACGGCCATGGCAAAGGAAACCTGCGAGAGCAGGTCCTTCAGCGTCTTTTGCGGCACGCTGAACACCGGGCCGAAGTTGGCGGCTTCCTGCACCAGCGGAAAGTCCTCGGCCGGCAGCGACTGCAGCGTGAAGCGGCTCTTGCCGCCCTTGAGCACCAGCTTGCTCGCGCTCGATTCGAGGCTCACGGTCTGGTCGGCCGGCATGGTGCGCAGGATGTCGATCAGCTTGCGCGCGCCGATGGTGGTGGTGAAGTTGCCTTCGTCGCCGCCGAGCTCGGCCGTGGTGCGGATCTGGATCTCGAGGTCGCTGGTGGTCAGCTGCAGCTGGCCGCCGGTCTTGCGGATCAGCACGTTGGCCAGGATCGGCAAGGTGTGGCGCCGCTCCACGATGCCAGCCACCGACTGCAGCGCGGCGAGGACCTTGTCTTGGGTTGCCTTCAAAACGATCATGTCTTCTTCCTCTTCTCTTATCTCTTTGAATCCGCCATTGAGACGCCATTCTCCGCTGTTGCGAGGGGCATGCCTGGCGACATCCGGGATCAGCCCTTGAGCGTCTGCTCGAGCACGTGCAGCTGCTGGTTGAGCTCGGTGAGCTGCTGGCGCTCGCCCGAGATCTTGCGCACCGCGTGCAGCACCGTCGTGTGGTCGCGCCCGCCGAACAGCTCGCCGATTTCGGGCAGGCTCTTCTGCGTGAGCTCCTTGGCCAGGTACATCGCGATCTGCCGCGGCCGCGCAATGCTGGCCGGGCGCTTCTTGCTGTACATGTCGGCGACCTTGATCTTGTAGTAGTCGGCCACCGTCTTCTGGATATTTTCGACCGAGATCTGCCGATTCTGGATCGACAGCAGGTCGCGCAGCGCCTCGCGCGCCAGGGCGATCGAGATCTCCTTCTGGTTGAAGCGCGAGTAGGCCAGGATCTTGCGCAGCGCCCCTTCGAGCTCGCGCACGTTGGAGCGCACGTTCTTGGCAACGAAGAAGGCCACTTCTTCCGGCATTTCGGCCGATTCGGCGCGCGCCTTGTTGATCAGGATGGCCACGCGCATTTCGAGCTCGGGCGGCTCGATGGCCACCGTGAGGCCCGAATCGAAGCGCGAGACCAGCCGCTCGTGGATGTCGGCCAGGCCCTTGGGATAGGTGTCGCTGGTCATCACGATGTGCGACTTCTTGGCCAGCAGGGCCTCGAACGCATTGAAGAATTCTTCCTGCGTGCGGTCCTTGTTGGCGAAGAACTGCACATCGTCGATCAGGAGCAGGTCGAGCGAGTGGTAGCGCTCCTTGAACTCGTCGAAAGTCTTGCGCTGATAGGCTTTGACCACATCCGAGACGAACTGCTCGGCATGGATGTAGAGAACTTTGGAATCCGGGCGGTCGGCCAGCAGCCGGTTGCCCACCGCGTGCATCAGGTGGGTCTTGCCCAGGCCGACGCCGCCGTAGATGAACAGCGGGTTGTACAGGTGGCCCGGCATGCCGGCCACGTGCATGGCGGCGGCGCGCGCCATGCGGTTGGCCGTGCCCTCCACCAGGGTGTCGAAGGTGAGGCCCGAATTCAGCCGGTTCTTGAAGCCGGCGTTGGCGGGCTCCTCGCCCGGGCCGGCCACGTCGCGCGGCACGTCGGTTTCGGCCAGCACGGCAACCGGGGCAGAGCGTACGGGCGCTTCTCGCGGAGCAAGCGCTAACTCAACCGCGACCGGCTGGCCGTACATCTTCTCGGCCATGGCGGCAATCTTGCCGGCGTACTGGGCCCGGATCCAGTCGAGCTTGAAGCGGTTGGCAACGAACACCGTCATGCGCGAAAGGTCGTCGGCGACCTGCGCTGTCAGGGGCTTGATCCAGGTGTTGAACTGCTGCTCGGACAACTCCTGCGCGAGTTGGTCGACGCAGGCTTGCCAGAGGCTTTCGCCGATGCCGTCAGTGGACATGGGCGCTTGAAAAAATGGTGAAACCCTCGGGCATTTTTTGGTATATGTATTGTGGATATTCTCTGCTGAAGGCGCTCGGCATTCTAACTTGTCAAAACCTTATCCACACGCCAGCGGCGGCGGTGAAAGGCCCGCAAATCCAGTCGAAGATTGTTCAGGGCCCGAATGTTTGCGATAATTGCGGGTTTCCCTGAAAACCTCATTGCGTCTTTCGGGGGCCAATCCGAAACACGCTCTCCGGCGCCCGCGGCTTTTTCGCCTGCGGAAACAGGGAATCAGGAACCATCATGAAACGCACATACCAAGCATCCAAAGTCCGCCGCGCCCGTACCCACGGCTTTCTGGTCCGCATGAAGACCCGCGGCGGCCGTGCCGTCATCAACGCACGCCGCGCCAAGGGCCGCAAGCGCCTGGCCGTCTGACGGCAGCCCGCCTGCCGTTGCCAGCAGCCGAACCGCCAGCGCCAGCTCCTGCAGCCAGCGCTTCTGGCCCGACCCGTAACGGCGGACGCGGCTCGGCTTCCATGCAGCGGCTCAAGACCCGCGCGCAATTCCAGGCCGTCCTCGCAGGTGCCACCGTGGCGCGCACTGCTCATTTCGCATTGCATCGCTGTGCGCTCGATCTTTCGTCGAGCGCACAGCCGTTGTTCGCGTCCGACGATGTCTGGCTGGGCGCCATGGTGCCCAAGCGCTGGGCGCGCCGCGCGGTCACGCGCAATGCCATCAAGCGACAGATCTACACCGTGAGCGCCGCGCCCGGCGCCGGCCTGCCGCGTGCTGCGCACGTGGTGCGCCTGCGCGCGGGTTTCGACCGCAAGGAATTCGTGAGCGCCTCTTCGGACAAGCTCAAGGGTGCCGTTCGGGCTGAACTCCAGCAGTTGCTGGCGCGCGCCGCGCGTGCGCCGGTGCCGCCGGCCGTGCCCTCTTCTCCCTCCTCCACATGAAACGCCTGCTGATCGGCCTCGTGAAGGGCTATCGCCTGCTGCTGAGCCCCTGGCTCGGCCAGTCGTGCCGCTTCACGCCGACCTGCTCGGTGTATTCGATCGAGGCGCTGGAAGTGCACGGCGCGCTCAAGGGCAGCTATCTCACGCTGCACCGCATCGCGCGCTGCCAGCCCTGGTGCCAGGGCGGGCACGATCCGGTTCCTCCGGCATCACAGTGTCGTACTGACAAGTCAGGCTCACTGTTTTCGTCTCTCCTCTCCTCCGACAAGAAGTCTTCGTCATGAACGATATCCGCCGCACGATCCTGTGGGTGATTTTTGGTTTCTCGCTGGTGCTGCTGTGGGACCAATGGCAGGTCTTCAACGGCAACAAGCCGACCTTCCTGCCCTCGAGCAAGCCGGCCGCCGTGGCCTCCGCTCCGGCGGGCGCCGCCGCACCCGCTGCCGGCAACGGCGTGCCCAGCGCGTCCGCCGCCACGGGCAGCGCCGGCGCCGTGCCCACGCAGGCCGCCGCGGCCGCGCCGCGCGAGCAGGTCAACGTGACCACCGACCTGTTCAAGGCGGTGATCGACAGCGAAGGCGCCACGGTCAACTACCTCGAACTGCTCAAGTACGACGAGGCCGACCGCACCAAGCACGTCGTGCTGTTCGAGAACGCCTCGCCGGCCACCCGCTACGTGGCGCAGACCGGCCTGCTGAACCCGGTCGATTCGGGCGAGCGCTTCCCCAACCACCTGACGCCGATGGCGCCCAAGGCCGGTCCGCGCGAAATGCCCGAAGGCCAGAACACGCTGGAAGTGAGCTTCGAAAGCGCGCCGGTCGGCGGCCTGAAATACGTCAAGACCTACGTCTTCAAGCGCGGCGACTACGCCATCGGCGTGCGCCATGAAGTCGTCAACGTGAGCGACCAGCCGCGCGATGCGCAGCTCTACATGCAGCTGCTGCGCCACGGCACCGTGGCCGCCGGCACCATGTTCGGCACCAACACCTTCACCGGCCCGGCCGCCTACACCAACGAGAAGAAGTTCCACAAGCTCGACTTCAAGGACATTGCCAAGGGCAAGATCGAGCCGCCGCCGCCCGCCAACGACGGCTGGATCGCGATGGTGCAGCATTACTTCGCGTCGGCCTGGCTGCTCAAGGGCGACCCGGCCAGCGAACAGCTGCGCCGCGAGTTCCGCGTGAAGGACCTGGGCGACAACCTCTACACCGTCGCCATGGTGGCGACGCTGCCGAAGATCGCTCCGGGCGCCACGCAGGTCGTGAACAGCGCGCTGTTCGCCGGCCCCGAGGAAGAAAAGAAGCTCGAAGCCATCGCCCCTGGCCTGGACCTGGTCAAGGACTACGGCATCTTCGCGATCATCTCCAAGCCGCTGTACTGGCTGCTCACGCAGCTGCACGGCATCCTGGGCAACTGGGGCTGGGCCATCGTGGCGCTGGTGGTGCTGCTGAAGGCGGCCTTCTACTGGCTCAATGCCAAGGCCTACGCAAGCATGGCCAAGATGAAGGCCATCAACCCCAAGATCATGGAAATGCGCGAGCGGCTGAAGGACAAGCCGCAGGAAATGCAGCAGGAAATGATGCGGATCTACAAGACCGAGAAGGTCAATCCGATGGGCGGCTGCTTCCCGATCGTGATCCAGATCCCGGTGTTCATCGCGCTCTACTGGGTGCTGCTGTCGTCGGTCGAAATGCGCCACGCGCCGTGGATTGGCTGGATCACCGACCTGTCGGCACCGGACCCCTGGTACATCCTGCCGGTCGTGATGACGCTCACCTCGCTGTTCCAGACCTGGCTCAACCCGACGCCGCCCGATCCGATGCAGGCCAAGCTGATGTGGATCATGCCGCTCGCGTTCAGCGTGATGTTCATCTTCTTCCCGGCCGGCCTGGTGCTGTACTGGATCACCAACAACGTGCTGTCGATCGCGCAGCAGTGGTTCATCAACAAGCGGCTGGGCGTGCTGGGCACCAAGTAGCCCGCCCGCGCTCCGAACCATCCCCGAAGGGCCGCGTCAGCGGCCCTTTTTGCTGAAAGAATCCGCACCATGCTCGCCCGCACCACCGATCCCATCGTCGCCATCGCCACCGCCTCGGGGCGCGGGGCGGTCGGCATCGTGCGGGTGTCTGGCGCCCGGCTCGCGCCGCTGGTCGACGCGCTCTGCGGCCGGCCGCTCAAGCCGCGCGAAGCCACCTACCTTCCCTTTCGCGATGCGGCCGGCGAGCCGGTCGACCACGGCCTGGCCATCCACTTTCCCTCGCCCCATTCGTTCACGGGCGAAGACGTGCTCGAACTGCAGGCCCATGGCGGAACGGTCGTGCTGCAGCTGCTGCTGGCGCGCTGCCTCGAAGCCGCCGCCGAGGCCGATCCGGTCACCGGCCGGCCGCGCCTGCCTGGCCTGCGCGTGGCCGAGCCGGGCGAGTTCAGCCAGCGCGCCTTTCTCAACGGCAAGATCGACCTCGCCCAGGCCGAAGCCATTGCCGACCTGATCGACGCCAGCACCGAGGCGGCCGCGCGCAGCGCCGGGCGTTCGCTGTCGGGTGCCTTTTCGCGCGAGATCCACGCGCTGCGCGATGCGCTGATCCACCTGCGCATGCTGGTGGAGGCGACGCTCGACTTTCCGGAAGAGGAAATCGACTTTCTCCAGAAGGCCGATGCGACGGGGCAGCTGGCGAAGCTGCAGGCGCAGCTGGCGGCAGTTCAGCAGCGCGCCAAACAAGGTGCGCTGCTGCGCGAAGGCATCAAGGTGGTCATTGCGGGCCAGCCCAATGCGGGCAAGAGTTCGCTGCTCAATGCGCTGGCCGGCGCCGAGCTGGCCATCGTGAGCGCGGTGGCGGGCACGACGCGCGACGTGGTGTCCGAGACCATCCAGATCCACGGCGTGCCGCTGCACGTGGTGGACACGGCCGGCCTGCGCGAAAGCAGCGACGAGGTCGAACAGATCGGCGTGGCCCGCGCCTGGGGCCAGATCGAGGGCGCCGATGCCGTGCTGTTCCTGCACGACCTGACACGCACCGGCCAGCCCGAGTACGCCGCCGCCGACGCCGAGATCCTGCGCGTGCTGCAACACAAGCTGCCCGCGAGCGTGCCGGTGCTCGATGTCTGGAACAAGCAGGACGCCGCGCCAATGCCGGAGACGGCGGGTGCGGCCCAAGGCATCGCCCTGTCCGCCAAGACCGGCCTCGGCATCGAGGCGCTGCGCGAACAGCTGCTGGCCATGGCCGGCTGGCAGGCCGTGCCCGAGGGCGTCTACCTGGCGCGGGCGCGCCATGTGCAGGCGCTGGGCCAGGTGGAAACGCACCTGGCGCTGGCCGCGAGCCATCTGGCGGCGCAGGCGCAACTGCTCGACCTGCTGGCCGAGGAGCTTCGCCTTGCGCAGAACGCACTGAACGAAATCACCGGCGAATTCGGCGCCGACGACCTGCTGGGCGTCATCTTTTCTCGCTTCTGTATCGGCAAATAGCGACAGCTCGTCCGAAAAACGTAAAGAGTTGTAGCCGAGAACCGCGCCCTTCGCGGATACTCCGGCACAGATGCGGGGGTTTGAGAAAAGCATGTCCATCCAGAACCTGAGCCGCGCAATCGCGGACAACAACAGCAGCAGCGACGCCTTCGCGTTGACGCTCAACGTACAGCAGTGGGAAACGCTGGCGGGCTACCTGCAGCCCATCGACACCGGCGTGGGGGACGTTCTCATCGAGCAGGGCACGCACGACCGGTCGGTGTACTTCCTGGAGAGCGGCGCCATCAGCGTGCACCGCGTGAGCAGCAAGGAACAGATGAAGCTGGCCGTGCTCATGCCCGGATCGGTGGTGGGCGAAGGCTCCTTCTTCTCGCGCCAGCCGCACTCCGCCAACGTGGTGGTCACCGGCGCGGGCCGCGTGTGGCGCCTCACGGCAATCCGTTTCGCGGAAATGTCGAACCGGCAGCCCAACCTGGCCCTGGAGATTGCGATGGGGCTCGGCGCGGTGATCGCCAAGCGCATGGCACACCGCTCCAAGCGCGTTGCGGTGACCTGAGCACCGGCCTGCCGCTTCGCGCCTCGAATTCGGCCTCGACGGCTCTTCGCCGCCAGTTTTTTCTGAAATCGTTTTTCCCTAGAAGTCCGTCGTCATGGCCTTGATCTGTCCGGTGTGCAGCGCGGAGAACCGCGCCGGCGCCAATTTCTGCCGCGGCTGCGGCGGCAAGCTGGCCCCTGCGGCACCCGCACCAATGGCGCCGCCTCCGCCGCCCGGCAGCAGATCGGAGCGCGAGTGGGCCGCCACGGCACCCGCGCAACTGCGTGCGCCCACCATTCCGGGCGGGCTGTTCGAAGCCGGTGCCTACGCGGCTTCCGCTGCCTCTTCCGCGAGCGCGAGCCTGCCGGACGAGGACAAGACCGTCATCGTTGCGCCGGGGTCTTCCGGGCGGCTGCCTTCGCGGCCGCGGGAGGGCCGCGCAAGGAAGAAATCCTCTTCTTCATCTTCTTCCGGGAGCAGGACGCGGCGGCCCGTCGGCGCCGAAGCGCAGAAGAAGCCGCCTCGCTCCCGCGGCATGTGGCTGTGGGGGGCGCTGCTGGCGGTGGGCCTGCTCATGATCGCCGCCGGCTGGTACGGCTACGGGACCGGCAAGCCGTCCGAAGAGACGCCGGTTGCTGCTGCAGCAGCGCCTGCCGCGCCGCCCGCGCCAACTGTCCCGCTGCCCGAGCCGGCCGCTGCGGCGCTGCCGGAACCTCCAGCCGCCGAAGCGCCGGCCGCGGAGACGGCCGCACCAGTTGCGGCAAGCGACACGCCGGCGGCAGCCAATAACAAGCCGCCAGCCGCCACCGCCAAGTCCCGCAAGCCAGCGCCGGCGGCACCCTTGCAGGCCGGCGCGATGGCCGATCCCGCACCGGCTCCCGCCGCCGTGCCGCCCTCGCCCCCGGCGGCGGCAGCGCCCACCGATCCCCAGGCCCTCTGCGGCGACCGGAACTTCATCGCGAAGGCCCAGTGCATGGCCGCGCAGTGCCTCAAGCCCGAATACAAGCCGCATGCGCAGTGCGAAGCCGTGCGCCGGCAGCAGCGCATCGAGGAAGAAAAGCGCAACCCCACCCTGGTGAACTGAGCGCACGCTGCGGCGCAGAGGCTCAGCCCTTTTGCAGCCGCTCGATGGCCACGGCCAGGGCGGCAGGCTTGCCGCACAGCACGAGCGTGTCGCCATCGGTCAGCACCGTGTCGTCGGTGAACACCTGGTTCTGGCCGTCGTGGCGGCGCAGGCTGGCGACGCGCACGCCCAGGCTGTCGAGTGCCAGCCGCGCCAGGGTCTGGCCGACGGCGCGGGCGCCGGGCGTGAGCGTGAAGGTGTTGAGCCGCTCGTGGTCGAGCTCGTCCGCGTTGTCGTCGTCCGCGCCGTGGAAGTAGCCGCGCAGCAGGTTGTAGCGCGCATCGCGCTGGTCCTGCACCACGCGGATCACGCGCCGCATCGGCACGCCGACCAGCGCCAGCGCATGGCTCGCGAGCATCAGCGAGCCCTCGATGGCCTCGGGCACCACCTCGGTCGCGCCGGCGGCCTGCAGTTTCTCGAGGTCGAGGTCGTCCTGCGTGCGCACGATCACCGGCACCTGCGGCGCGTGGGAGCGGATGTTGGCCAACACCTTCATGGCACCCGGCACGTCGAGATAGGTCACGACCACGGCGCTGGCGCGCGCCAGGCCGGCCGCCATCAGCGCCTGCAGCCGCGCCGCGTCGCCGAACACCACCGAATCGCCCGCCGCGGCGGCCTGGCGCACACGGTCGGGGTCGAGGTCCAGCGCCATGTAGGGAATGCCTTCGCGCTCCAGGATGCGCGCCAGGTTCTGGCCGCAGCGCCCGTAGCCGCAGATGATCACGTGCTTGGCGGTATTGATGGTCTTGCGCGCGATCGTGGTCATCTGCAGCGATTGCTGGAGCCAGTCGCTCGCCACCAGCTTGCGCACGATGGCGTTGGTGTACATCACGATGAAGGGCGTGGCGAGCATCGACAGCACCATCGACGCCAGCACCGGGTTGGCCAGCCACGGCGGCAGCAGGCTGCGCTCCTGCGCCAGCGCCAGCAGCACGAAGCCGAATTCGCCGGCCTGCGCCAGGTAGAGGCCGGTGCGCAGCGACACGCCCGCGGTGGCGCCCAGCACCCGCGCCAGCAGCGTCACCAGCGCCAGCTTGAACGCCAGCGGCAGCAGCAGCAGCACGGCCACCAGCGCCCAGCGCTGCACCACGATGTGCCAGTCGAGCGACATGCCCACCGTGATGAAGAACAGGCCCAGCAGCACGTCGTGGAACGGACGGATGTCGGTTTCGACCTGGTGCTTGTATTCGGTCTCCGACACCAGCATGCCGGCGATGAAGGCGCCCAGCGCCAGGCTCAGGCCGGCCAGTTCGGTGAGCCAGGCCAGGCCGAGCGTGACCAGCAGCACGTTCAGGATGAAGAGCTCCTCGCTGCGCCGCCGCGCAACGAGCGTGAGCCACCAGCGCATGATGCGCGGGCCGCCATAGAGCAGCACGCCGATCAGCAGCGTGGCCTTCACGAGCGCCAGGCCGATCGCCTTGGCCAGCGCCTCGGGCGGCGCGCCCAGCGCGGGAATCAGCACCAGCAGCGGCACCACCGCCAGATCCTGGAACAGCAGCACGCCCATCACGCGCTTGCCGTGTTCGCTCTCGAGCTCGAGCCGCTCGGCCATCAGCTTGACCACGATCGCGGTGCTGCTCATCGTGAGGGCGCCCGACAGCGCCAGCGCGGTCTGCCACCCGAGCCGCCAGGCCGGCGGGAGCTGCGAGGCGATGGCGAGCGCCCCGGCGGTGGCAATGGCCATGGTCAGCAGCACCTGCAGCAGGCCCAGGCCGAACACGTGCTTGCGCATGGCGCGCAGCTTGGGCAGGCTGAATTCGAGCCCGATCACGAACATCAGGAACACCACGCCGAATTCGCCGAGGTGGCGGATGGCTTCGGAGTTCTGCGCCAATGCCAGCGCATGCGGCCCGATCAGCACGCCGGCCGACAGATAGCCCAGCATCGGCGGCAGTTTCAGCGAGCGGCAGACCACCACGCCGAGCACTGCGGCCAGCAAATACATCAGCGTGAGATCGAACGAGGACATTGCCGGATGCTAGAGCAATGTCCATGCCCCGAACGTGCGGCTTGCATCGAGCGGCGGCGCGCGCCGGCCGGCCCGTAAAATCCGCCGATGAGTTCAGCTCCCCTGCCCCCCGTGGTCGACGCCGACGCAATCCTGGCGCGGGCGCGCGCCACCTTCGACATCGAGTCCGATGCCGTGATCGGCCTGAAGTCGCGCGTGGGTCCGAGCTTCGTCGAGGCCGTGCGCAAGATCCTGGACGTGCGCGGCCGCGTGGTCGTCATGGGCATGGGCAAGAGCGGCCACGTCGGCCGCAAGATCGCGGCGACCCTGGCCTCCACCGGCACGCCGGCCATGTTCGTCCACCCGGCCGAAGCGAGCCACGGCGATCTCGGCATGATCAAGCCGGTCGACCTGGTGCTGGCCATCTCCAACAGCGGCGAGGTCGACGAGCTCACCGTGATCCTGCCGGTGGTCAAGCGCCAGGGCGTGCCTCTCATCGCGATGACCGGCCGCACCGATTCCACCCTCGCGCGCCACGCCGACATCGTGATCGACGCCGGCGTGGCCAAGGAGGCCTGCCCGCTCAACCTCGCCCCCACCGCAAGCACCACCGCCCAGATGGCGATGGGCGACGCGCTGGCAGTGGCGCTGCTCGACGCGCGCGGCTTCGGCTCCGAGGACTTCGCGCGCTCGCACCCCGGCGGTGCGCTCGGCCGCAAGCTGCTCACGCATGTGAGCGACGTGATGCGCTCGGGCGACGAGGTGCCGCGCGTGGCGCCCACTGCAACGCTCAGCGAGCTGATGCGCGAGATGAGCTCCAAGGGCCTGGGCGCCACCGCCGTGGTCGACGCGCAAGGCCGCGCCATCGGCATCTTCACCGACGGCGACCTGCGCCGCCAGGTCGAGACCGGCGGCGACCTGCGCGGCCTCACCGCCGCCGACGTGATGCACCCCGGCCCGCGCACGCTGCGCGCCGAGGCGCTGGCGGTCGAGGCGGCCGAGCTGATGGAAGAACACCGCATCACCAGCGTGCTCATCGTCGACCCCGAGGGGCTCCTGATCGGCGCGCTCAGCATCAACGACCTGATGCGCGCGAAGGTCATCTGATGCCGATCGACTTCCAGGCCGAGACCTTGCTCGCCGCGCAGGACGTGCGCATCGCGTTCTTCGACATCGACGGCGTGCTGACCGACGGCGGCGTGTATTTCACCGAGCATGGCGAAACCCTCAAGCGCTTCAGCATCCTGGACGGCTACGGCCTCAAGCTGCTGCGCCTGGCGGGCATCACGCCGGCGGTGATCACCGGGCGCGACTCCAAGCCGCTGCGCGTGCGGCTCGAAGCGCTGGGCATCCAGCACGTGCGCTACGGCACCGAAGACAAGCTGCCCGCGGCCCAGGCCATGCTCGAGGAGCTCGGTTTCAGCTGGCTGCAGGCCGCGGCCATCGGCGACGACTGGCCCGACCTCCCCGTGCTGGCGCGCGCCGGCTTTGCGGCCGCGCCCGCCAATGCGCATGCCGAAGTGCGCCAGGCGGTCAACTACGTCACGCGCGCACGCGGTGGAGAAGGCGCGGCGCGCGAGTTCTGCGATCTGCTGCTGACGGCCTGCGGCCAGTACCGCCGCCTGCTCGACGCCGCCCGGGGTCCGAGGCAATGAAGCGTGCCTGGAACCTGCTGCGCGACGTGCTCGACCGCGCCACCATCTACCTGCCCATCATTCTCACGGCGGCGGTTGCGCTCGGCACCTACTGGCTGGTGCGCAACGCGCCCAAGCTGCTCGCACCCACCGCCAAGGCCGCGCCCACGCACGAGCCCGACTATTTCATGCGCGGCTTCGTGATCAAGAACTTCCTGCCCAACGGCGACCTGCGCAGCGAACTCCATGGCAAGGAAGGCCGGCACTACCCCGACACCGACACCGTCGAGGTCGACGACGTGCGCATGCGCTCCGTTTCGCCGCAGGGCTACACCACCCACGCGACGGCCAATCGCGGCATCTCGAATTCCGACGGCAGCGAGATCCAGCTCTTCGGCAACGCCATCGTCATCCGCGACCCGGTGGTGGGGCCCAGCGGCAAGTCCACGCCGCGCCTGGAGTTCCGCGGCGATTTCCTGCACGCCTTCCTCGATACCGAACGCGTGACCTCGAACAAGCCGGTCACGCTCATCCGCGGCAGCGACCAGTTCACCGCCGACCACCTCGACTACGACAACCTGAGCGGCGTCGCCAACCTGACCGGCCGGGTGCGCGGCGTGCTGATTCCCTCGGCGGCCGGCAAGCCGCGCTGAACCCGCGCATGAGCCCGTCTCCGCTTGTCTTCATCACCGGCGCATCGAGCGGCATCGGCCAGGCCCTGGCCGCCAGCTTCTACGAGGCGGGCTACCGCCTGGCGCTGGTGGCGCGGCGCACCGCGGAGATCGAATCCTGGGCCGGCGAGCGCCAGCTGGACCCCGCCCGCTACCAGGTCTATGGCGCGGACGTCGCGCAAACCGACAGCATCGTGGCCGCCGGCGCCGCCTGCATCGCGCGCCAGGGCCTGCCCGACGTGGTGATTGCCAACGCCGGCATCAGCGTGGGTATCGACACCGCGGAGCGCGAGGACATCGAGGTGATGGCCCGGACCTTCGCCACCAACAACGTCGGCCTGATGGCCACCTTCCATCCTTTCGTGGCCGCGATGCGGCAGCGCGGCAGCGGCCGGCTGGTCGGCATCGCGAGCGTCGCGGCCATTCGCGGGCTGCCGGGGCACGGCGCCTACTGCGCCAGCAAGGCGGGCGTGGTCGCGTATTGCGAGAGCCTGCGCGGCGAGCTGCACAACAGCGGCGTCAAGGTTGTCACGCTCTGCCCCGGCTACATCGACACGCCGCTGACCCAGGGCAACCGCTACGGCATGCCCTTTCTCATGAAGGCCCGGGACTTTGCCGACCAGGCGCTGCGCGCCATCGAGGCGGGCACCAGCTACCGCGTGATTCCCTGGCAGATGGGGGTCGTCGCCAAGCTGATGCGCATGCTGCCGAATGCGCTGCTCGACCGCGCCGTGCAGGGCCGCGCCCGCAAGAAGCGCAGCGGCGAAAACTGATGGCTTCGCCGGAGCGGCGGCTCCAATGAAAAAGGCTCCCTGAGGAGCCTTTTTTACTTGTGCGTGACGGGATGCAGCGTTCAGTAGCCGCTGTTGCCGCCGCCGCCGTAGCCACCACCACCGCCGGAGCGGCCACCGCCGCCACCGCCACGGGGGCCGGCACCGTAGGGGCTGCGGAAGCCGCCATCGCCGCCACCACCACCGCCGGAGCGGCCGCCGCCACCGCCGCCATAGCCGCCACCACCGCCGGAGCGGCCGCCGCCGCCACCACCGTAGCCGCCACCACCGCCGCCGCCGTAGCCACCGCCACCACCGCCGCCATAACCACCACCGCCGCCGCCGCCGTAGCCGCCGCCACCGCTGCGGGGCGGACGTGCTTCCATGGGACGTGCTTCGTTGACGACGACGCTGCGGCCGCCGAGCGGCTGGCCGTTCATGCCATTGATGGCCGCTTGCGCTTCCGCGTCACTGCCCATCTCGACGAAGCCGAAGCCCTTCGAGCGGCCCGTGTCGCGTTCCATCATGACCTTGGCGCTGGTCACCGCGCCGAATTGTCCAAAAGCCTGTTCGAGATCACTGTCGCGCACCGAGTAAGGCAGGTTGCCGACATACAGTTTGTTGCCCATCAAGGGACTCCTATAAACACATAGCAAGAAAAGCGATGGAGTCCCGAAAGCATCACTCAAACGAGAGCCGTCGAGTCGCGCGAAACTGACCGATCACCGAACTTCCTCCCCGGCAAAATGAAGAGGGAGGCTCGTGCATTATGGGTGAAATACGTGAAATGCAAGCAGTAATTTGCTGCATCCTGTAGGGCCTCGAAAAATTTACAGAAAGCTAGCGCACGCTTACAAACCCGGCCGGTGGCTGCCGCGCAGCAGGTAGAATCCGACCCGTCATTGGGGAGTAGCCGCCTTCCATCGCGAGAAGGGCCCGCGTCAACAGACTTGTCCTGCCCCACAGGACATGGCGCGTGCAGTGAACACACCTGGCGAGACCTTTGACCGTGCAACTTCGGGAATATGGCCGAAGGTGTTGCACGGTCAATTGCGTCCTTCGGCCCAAGGAACCCTCTCTTTCATGGAAGCTTTTCTCGTTGCAACCGGCGTGGTTGCGCTCGCCGAAATGGGCGACAAGACCCAACTGCTGGCCCTCCTGCTCGCGGCGCGTTTCCGGAAACCCTGGCCGATCGTGCTCGGGATCTTCGCGGCCACCATCGTCAACCACGCGCTGGCCGGCGCGGTCGGCAACTGGATCACCCACTGGCTCGGGCCCGACGTGCTGCGCTGGATCCTGGGCGGCTCGTTCATCGCCATGGCGGCGTGGATGCTGATTCCCGACAAGCTCGACGAAGACGACGCGCCCGCAGCCAGCCACTACGGGGTCTTCGGCACCACGCTGGTCGCGTTCTTCCTGGCCGAAATGGGCGACAAGACCCAGATCGCGACCGTCATGCTGGCCGCCCGCTTCACGCAGGACTACGTCTGGGTGGTCGCCGGCACGACGCTCGGCATGATGCTGGCCAACGCACCGGTGGTGTGGCTCGGCGAGAAGATCGTACGGCGCGTGCCCATCAAGCTGGTGCACGGCGTCTCGGCCGCGATCTTCCTCGTGCTCGGCATCGTGATGATCGTCGGCTGGTAGCGCGGCGGGGCGATATACTGCCGGCTGCGCCGATTTGCTTCAGCTTGCGGGCGCTTAATAAATTCAGCTAAAGACAGTCCAGTTGGCGAACAAGCAACCCGGCTCGTTTTTGGCGAGGCCGGGTTTTTTCATTGATGTCGTCACCTCCCTTGGTCGTCACTGCGCAGTCGATGCAGTTCGAAGGCCCGCTGGCCCTGCGCAGCGGCGCGTCGCTCGGCAGCTACACGCTCGCCTACGAAACCTACGGCACCCTGAACGCCGAGCGCAGCAACGCGGTGCTGGTGTGCCATGCGCTCAATGCCTCGCACCATGTGGCCGGCACCTACGAAGGCCAGGCGCGGTCCGAAGGCTGGTGGGACAACATGGTGGGCCCGGGCAAGCCGGTCGACACCGACCGTTTCTTCGTGATCGGCGTGAACAACCTGGGTTCCTGCTTCGGCTCCACCGGCCCGATGCACGTCGATCCCGCCACCGGCCGCGTCTATGGCGCGGACTTCCCGGTGGTCACGGTCGAAGACTGGGTCGATGCGCAGGCGGCGCTGCTCGACGCGCTCGGCATCCGCACGCTCGCGGCGGTGATGGGCGGCAGCCTGGGCGGCATGCAGGCGCTGTCGTGGACGCTGCAGTACCCCGATCGCGTGCGGCATGCCGTGGTGGTGGCCAGCGCGCCCAACCTCACGGCCGAGAACATCGCCTTCAACGAAGTGGCGCGCCGCGCCATCGTCACCGACCCCGACTTCCACGGCGGCCACTTCTACGAGCACGGCGTGATCCCCAAGCGGGGCCTGCGCATCGCGCGGATGATCGGCCACATCACCTACCTGAGCGACGACGTCATGAACGCGAAGTTCGGCCGCATCCTGCGCAGCGCGGTCGAGGGCGAGGCTGCGGGGCTCGACTACCGCTATTCCACGCAGGACGTCGAGTTCCAGATCGAGAGCTACCTGCGCTACCAGGGCGACAAGTTCAGCGAATACTTCGACGCCAACACCTACCTGCTGATCACGCGCGCGCTCGACTACTTCGACCCCGCGCGTTCGCATGGCGGCAACCTCAGCGCGGCATTCGCGGGCGCCACGGCCAAGTTCCTGCTCGTGAGCTTCAAGACCGACTGGCGCTTCTCGCCCGCGCGCAGCCGCGAACTGGTGAAGGCGCTGCTGGACAACCGCCGCAACGTGAGCTACGCCGAGATCGACGCGCCGCACGGGCACGACGCCTTCCTGCTCGACGACGTGCGCTACATGGGCGTGGTGCGCTCCTACTTCGAGCGCGTGGCGCACGAGATCCAGGCCGAAGGGAGCGCGTCGTGAGCGACATCGAGACCCAGCGGCTCATTGCCAACCTCGTGCCGGAGGGCGCGCGCGTGCTCGACCTCGGCTGCGGCGACGGCGCCCTGCTCGACCTGCTGCAGCGCGAGCGCGGCTGCACCGGCTACGGCGTGGAAATTGCCGACGGCAACGTGCTGCAGTGCATCCGCCGCGGCGTCGACGTGATCCAACTGAACCTCGACGAAGGCCTGGCGATGTTCGACGACGCCTCGTTCGACGTGGTGCTGCAGATCGACACGCTGCAGCATCTGCGAAACGCAGAGATCATGCTGCGCGAAACCGCGCGCGTGGGCCGCATCGGCATCGTGGCCTTTCCCAATTTCGCGCACTGGCCCAACCGCATCAGCATTGCGCGCGGCCGCATGCCGGTGACGCGCCGCCTGCCCTACCAGTGGTACGACACGCCCAACATCCGGGTCGGCACCTTCAAGGATTTCGAGGTGCTGGCGCAGAAGAACAGCCTGCGCGTGCTCGATGCCTTCGGCGTGCAGGAAGGCCGCAGCGTGCGCTGGCTGCCCAATGCGCGCGCCGGTACGGCCGTGTTCAAGTTCGAGCGGGAGCGCTGAGCGATTCCGCGCCCCGACCGAAAACAACGGCTGCTCCATGAGCTTCACGCTCTCGCAACCGGCGCACAGCGAACTGCTGATCAAGAAGAGCCGCTTCATCGGCTGCGTGCAGCCGGTGGCCGACCGGGCCGCGGCCCTGGCCGTGGTGGCATCCCTGCGCAGCGAGCATCCCGCCGCCGCGCATGTCTGCTGGGCGCTCATGGCGGGCGGCCAGTCGGCCGCCAACGACGACGGCGAGCCGGGCGGCACGGCCGGGCGCCCCATGCTCGAAGTGCTGCGGCACCAGCAGCTCGAAGGCGTGCTTGCCACGGTGGTGCGGTACTTCGGCGGCATCAAGCTGGGCGCGGGCGGACTCGTGCGGGCCTACACCGACGCGGTGGCGCAGGCCTGCCTCGGGGCCACGCTGGTGCCGCTGGTGCGCCAGCGGCTGCTGCAATGCGCCGTGCCCTATGCGCTCGAAGGACTGGTACGGCGCGAAATTGCCGCGGCGCCCGGCGCGTCGCTGGTCGATGTGCGGCATGGCGATGCGGTGGACTTCACCTTCACGCTGCCCGAGCCCGACGCGGATGCCTTCATCGCCCGCCTCGACGATGCTGCGCAAGGTCGCGCCGTCTGGCCGCAGGCGTGAGCCGGCGCGCCGGTGCGGCCACGGCCGAGGGCGGCGCCATCGCCAGCACGCCGCGCGGCGCGAGCGCCACGGGCACTGGCGTATCGTCGTCGGGACCGCGCCGCGCCATCTCGGCCGTCACGATGCCGGTCGGCACGGCGAGCACGCCCCAGCCCAGCAGCATCATCACCGAGGCAACCGCGCGGCCGAGGTCCGTCTTGGGCACGAGGTCGCCGAAACCCACGGTGGCCATGGTCGAGATGGCCCAGTAGATCGCCACCGGAATGCTGGTGAAGCCGTGCTGCGGGCCTTCCACCACATACATCAGCGTGCCCATCACCAGCACCACCAGCATCACGAAGCCCACGAACACCGTGATCTTGCGGCGGCTCGCGGCCACGGCCGAGACCAGCGCGCGGTATTCCACCGAATAGCGCGAGAGCTTGAAGATGCGGAACACGCGCAAAAGCCGAAGAATGCGCACGTCGATCAGGTAGGCGAGCTCGGGCGCGAGCGCCACCAGGAAGGTCGGCAGCAGCGCGAGCAGGTCGATCACGCCGTAGAAGCTCAGCGCATAGCGCAGCGGCTTGTTCACGCAGGCGAGCCGCGCGATGTACTCGAGCGTGAACAAAATGGTGAACACCCATTCGAGCACGTTGAACACGGGCCGCCACTGCTCGCGGATCGACTGCACGCTGTCGAGGATCACCACCAGCACGCTGGCCACGATCACCGCGATCAAGGCCAGGTCGAACAGCAGGCCCGCGCGCGTGTCGGCCTCGAAGATCACCGTGAACAGCCGGCGCCGCCAGCCGCTGGCAGGCTTGTCGAAGCGCGAATCGATGGTCGAGGAGATCGCGAGGCTCCGGGCGGCAGGCGCGGTGTTCGATCGGGTCATCTTGCGGGGCCGGGGTCACTGGAGAGTGTCATTGTCGGGCGCCGCGGGATTTATTCGGTTACGTTTATTGCGCAATGAAGTGCCGCAGGCCGCGAGCGGGTTCTTACGATAGTCGTTTTGTTGAGGAGCTCCCCATTGGCCACACAGTCCCCCTTTTTCGGCAAGCGTGATCGTGATACCGACTCGTTGACCTCTCGCCCCGCGCCGTTGGTGGGCTCGGGCACCAATCTCTCGGGCTCGCCCGTCAATCCTTCGTCGCTGACCGCGCAGCAAGGGGGCCTCTCCGCAGCGGCCGCACCGGCCAAGGAAGGCGGCAGCAAGCTCACCGTCGGCCCCAACATCAAGCTTAAGGGCGTCGAGATCACCGATTGCGACACGCTCGTGGTCGAAGGCCTGGTCGAAGCGACCATGGACTCGCGCCTGATGCAGATCGCCGAACAGGGCGAGTTCAAGGGCTCGGCCGAGATCGACATCGCCGAGATCCGCGGCGTGTTCGACGGCAACCTCACGGTGCGCGAAAAGCTCGTGATCCACTCGACCGGCAAGGTCACCGGCAAGATCCGCTACGGCAAGATCGTGATCGAGGAAGGCGGCCAGCTTTCGGGCGAAATCAGCTTCGGCGCCAAGCCGTCGCTGCAAGCCGCAGCCTGATCAGGCTTTCGGCTCAGGCCGCCTCTTCGGGCGGCTTCCAACCCAGGCGCTCCAGCAAGGCACCGGCCGCGGCCGGTGCTTTCTCTTTGGCGCCGTTGATGAAGTAGACGAACACGTCGCGCTTCCTGGGTGCTTCGGCCCAACGCTGTGCGCGCTCGGCCCAGGCGTCGAGCGCCTTCGGCGCATAGCCGGTCTTGAGCTTGGCGTCGGCCATCATGAGCCGCGCATAGGCGAAGTCGCCTTCGGGCTCCTCGAACGAAGGAAACTTGTCGGCGTCGGTGAACACCGTCGAGACCTTGTGCTTCTTCGCGAGCGCCTGGTAGCCGGGCGTGATGAAGCTCGGGTGCCGCACGTCCATCACGTGGCGCAGCGCGCGGCTGCCTTCCTTCCTGGGCAGCAGCTCGAGAAAGGCCTCGAAGTCTTCCGCATCGAAAGGCTTCGTGGGCATGAACTGCCACACGATCGGGCCGAGCTTGTCGCCGAGCTCGCTCACGCCGCTGTCGATGAAGCGCTTGATCGAATCGCCCGCCGTGGCCAGCACCTTGCGGTTGGTGGCAAAGCGCGAGGCCTTCATCGAGAACACGAAGTCTTCCGGCACCTCGTCGTGCCATTTGCGGAAGGTCTCGGGCTTGAAGGTGCTGTAGTAGGTGCCGTTGATCTCGATGGCGCTCACCTGCCGGCTCGCATAGCGCAGCTCCTTCGCCTGCGCGAGCCCCTTGGGATAGAAGTTGTCGCGCCAGGGCTCGTAGGTCCAGCCGCCGATGCCCACCTTGATCCGAGTCGATGCTGCCTTGCTCACATTGCGCTCCGGGTTGAGATCGCCGCACTCTACGCGCGCTCGCCCAAGGGCGCAAAATGCGATTTTTTCCTTAGCCGCGGAGAACCCGATGAACGCCCCCTTGCACCGCGAAATGCCTGCCGGCCTGCTCGATGCCGAGCGCGCCCTGTCCGATGTCAGCGCCCAATGGGACGGCGACATCCTCAAGCAGCTCACCGACTACATCGCCATTCCTGCCAAGTCGCCCGGCTTCGACAAGGATTGGTCGGCCCACGGCTACCTGGAAACCGTGCTGCGCAATGCGGCGGCCTGGGTCGAGGCGCAGAAGGTCGAGGGCCTGAAGCTCGAGATCGTGCGCCTGGAAGGCCGCACGCCGGTGCTGTTCTTCGAAGTGGCCGCCAGAGGCACCGATATGGGCGAGACCGTGCTGATGTACGGCCACCTCGACAAGCAGCCCGAATTCACCGGCTGGCGCAACGACCTCGGCCCCTGGACGCCCAAGTACGAGAACGGCCTGCTCTACGGCCGCGGCGGCGCCGACGACGGCTATGCGGTCTACGCCAGCATCGCCGCGCTTCAGGCGCTCAAGAACCAGGGCGCGGCGCATCCGCGCATCGTCGGGCTGATCGAGACCTGCGAGGAAAGCGGCTCCTACGACCTGCTGCCGTACGTCGATGCATTGCGCCCGCGGCTGGGCAACGTCGAGCTGGTGATCTGCCTGGACTCCGGCGCCGGCAACTACGACCAGCTGTGGCTCACCACCTCTCTGCGCGGCATGGCCAGCGGCACGCTCAAGGTCGAGGTGCTGACCGAAGGCATCCACTCGGGCGACGCCTCGGGCCTCGTGCCCTCGAGCTTCCGGATCATGCGGCAGGTGCTCGACCGCCTCGAGGACAGCGCCACCGGCCGACTGCTTCCCGCGAGCTTCCACTGCGAAGTGCCGGCCGACCGCCTCGCGCAGGCCAGGGCCACCGCGGCGATCCTGGGCGACGAGGTCTACAAGCGCTTTCCGTGGGCCCACTACGACTGCGGCGGCTCAACCATGTTCGCGCTGCCGACCACCACCGATCCGGTCGAGGCGCTGCTCAACCGTACCTGGAAGCCCACGCTGTCGGTGACCGGCGCCGAAGGCTTTCCGGCGCTGAAGGACGCGGGCAACGTGCTGCGCCCCTACACCGCCTTCAAGCTGTCGCTGCGCCTGCCGCCGCTGGTCGATGCGGCCGAGGCGGTGCAGCAGCTGAAGACGCTGCTCGAGGACAACGCGCCCTACCAGGCGCGCGTGACCTTCGAAAGCGGCGGCGGCGCCACCGGCTGGAATGCGCCGACCATCACGCCGTGGTTCGAGGATGCGCTCAACAAGGCCTCGCAGGCGCATTTCGGCGCATCCTGCGGCTACATCGGCCAGGGCGGCACGATCCCGCTGATGAACATGCTGAGCGCCGGCTTTCCCAAGGCGCAGATGATGGTCTGCGGCGTGCTGGGTCCGAAGAGCAATGCCCACGGCCCGAATGAATTCCTGCACGTGCCCTACGCCAAGAAGCTCACGGCCGCGGTGGCCGAGGTGATCGCGGCCCTGCCGGCGGCGCACCGCGCCGCCACCGCGGAGCCGGCGGCCGCTTGAGCCCGGCGGCGCCGGCGCCGCTGCCTTTGCCGCAGCGGGTTTCGCTGCCCACGCCGGACGGCGAAACGCTGCTGCTGCGCCGCCTTCCGGCGGCCGGCGCGTCGCGCGGCGTCGTCGTGCTGGTGCATGGCCTCGGCGAGCATGCCGGGCGCTATCACCAGCTCGCGGCGCGGCTGCATGCATGGGGCTTCGCGGTGTGGGCCCACGACCACCATGGCCACGGCGGATCGTCCGGCGCGCGCGGCGCACTGCCCAGCGAACTGCGGCTGGTCGAAGACCTCGCGCTGGTCATCGACGATGCGCGCCGCGGGAACTCCGGCTTGCCGCTGCTGCTGCTCGGCCACAGCCTGGGCGGGCTGGTCGCTGCCAGCCTGGTGGCACGCGGTGTGCGGCCGGTCGACGGCCTGGTGCTGTCTTCGCCGGGGCTCGACCCGGGCCTGAGCGGATTCCAGAAGGCGCTGCTCGCGGTGCTGCCGCGCATTGCGCCCGGGCTGCGCGTCGGCAACGGCCTGGACGACAACTTTCTTTCGCACGACCGGGCCGTGGTGCAGGCCTACCGCGACGACCCGCTCACGCACGACCGCATCGGCGGCCGGCTCGCGCGCTTTCTGGCGCACGAAGGGGCGGTGGTGCAGCAGGCCGCGGCACACTGGCCGGTGCCGACCCTGCTGCTGTATGCGGGCGACGACCGCCTGGTGCTGCCGGCCGCGAGCCGCGCCTTCGCGGCCGCCGCGGCGCCCGGCGGCATGGTCGAGGCGCAGTGCTTCGAAACGCTGTACCACGAGATATTCAACGAGCTCGATGCCGAACCCGTGTTCGCCGCGCTGCAGCGCTGGCTCGGCAAGCGCTTTCCGCCGGACTGAAGAAGAAGCCTTTCAGGCGCTCGCGGCTGCGGCCTCGCGCCGGCGCGTCTGCGCAAGCCACAGCAGCGCCGCGCCCGTGAGCGCCACCGGCACCAGCGAGCCGTAGTTCAGCAGCTGCCAGCCCTGCGTCGTGACCAGCACGCCCGAGGCGAACGAAGTCAGCGCGAGCGTCGCGAACACGCAGAAATTGAGCGCGCCCTGCGCCCGGTCGCGCTCTTGCGGGGTGTAGGCCGTGAGCGAGAGCGTGGTGCTGCCCGTGAACAGGAAATTCCATCCCACGCCCAAGAGGCACAGCGCCACGAGGAAGTGCTGCAGCTCCACGCCCGACAGCGCCACGGCGATGCAGCCGAAGTTGAGCGCAAGCCCCACGCCCATCACCGGCAGCGCGCCGAAGCGGCGGATCAGGTGGCCGGTGAAAAAGCCCGGCGCGAACATGCCGATCACGTGCCATTCGAGCACCAGCGCGGCATCGGAAAAAGGCAGGCTGCAGATCTGCATGGCAATGGGCGTGGCGGCCATCAGCAGGTTCATCACGCCAAAGCCCAGCGCGCCTGCCGCGGCCGCCACGATGAACACCGGCTGGCGCACGATCTGCGACAGCGGCCGTCCACCCAGCGCCTCCTGGCGCGTGAGCGTGGCGGGAAACTCGATGAAGCGCATGACCGCCATCGACAGCAGCGCCACCGCCGCCAGCGCGATGTAGGCGCCCGCGAACGGCACCGCGAACGCCTCGCGCGTGGCGGCCGCCAGGTTGGGTCCCGCCACCGCGCCGATCAAGCCGCCGGCCATCACCAGCGACACCGCCTTCTCGCGCCAGGCCGGGGCCGCAAGTTCGGCGGCCGCGAAGCGATAGAGGTTCGCGTTGGCGTTGTAGTAGCCCGCCACCACCGTGGCCAGGCACAGGAGCCAGAAGTTCTTCGAGATGGCCGCGAATGCGCACAGCAAGGCCGAGCCCAGCCCCACCGCCAGCCCGATCTGGAACGATCCGCGCCGCCCGAAGCGCTGCTGCGTGCGCGCCACCAGCCCGGTGGTGAGCGCACCGCCCACCACGTAGCCCATGACCGGCAGCGTGGCCATCCAGCCGCGCGGCGCGATGCTCAGGCCCACCAGCCCGTTGATGGCGATGAAGGTGACGTTGTTGGTCAGGAACAGGCCCTGGCAGATGGCGAGCAGCCAGAGGTTGCGGTTCATGGAGGAATGGCGGCGAAGGCGCGTTGCGGCATGGAAGGCTGCGGTTCTACGCGAATCGTCCCGGATGCGCCAGCCGAACTGCGGCGGACCAAAAAAAAGCGCCCTCGCGGGCGCCGGAATTTCCGATGAGCAAACAGTTC
Organism: Variovorax sp. V116; assembly: GCF_041154435.1. NCBI lineage: Bacteria > Pseudomonadati > Pseudomonadota > Betaproteobacteria > Burkholderiales > Comamonadaceae > Variovorax > Variovorax sp. V116. The sequence goes on along the minus strand of NZ_AP028661.1, from coordinate 96,514 downwards.
GCTCAAGGCTGCCTGTTCTGCAGCAGGCCGCCGAGCGAAGCCAGCAGGTCGTTCGGGTTGTCCAGGCCCTGCTCCGGCACCTTGCCGTGCGGCGTGAGCTGGTCGATCAGGGCCGGCAGCATGGTGGCCAGCATGGGCAGCAGCGTTTGCGCATTGATGCCGAGCTTGGAGGCGATGCTGGCGATGGTGTCGCTGCCCAGCGCGTTCTCCAGTTGGCCGCCGGACACGGGCTGGTTTTCGCCCTTGCCGATCCAGGAGCCGATCACGTCGCCCATGCCGGCCTGCTCGAATTTCGAGACCAGCCCTCCCAGGCCGCCCGCGCCGCCGTTGTTGGCCAGCAGGCCGCCCAGCGCGCCGGCAAGGCCCCCCAGGTCTCCCAGCCCGCCGATGCCGCCGCCTTGCGGCGGCTGCTGCTGGGCGGCGCCCCCGAGAACCTGGCCGAGTACCGAATCGAGCATTCCCATGGACGTTTCCTTGGTGTGTGACAGAACCGCTGGCATTTTCCCAGCGCGAGGGGCCGCGGGCGAACAAGCTTGTTTACTTTTAAGCCCGCAGCGTGACAAATTACCTGGGACGCGGTGCGCGTTTTGGCAGCAATGCGGGGCTTACCCCTTGCACGCCGACCAGACCCAGCACTGTCACCAGCGAATTCTGCGCGCCTTTCCAGGCATCTGTCACGTCGATCGCTTCGCTCAGGGCATGGAAGCCGGTCGACTTTCCGCCCCCGCCGATGATGATGGCCGGGATGCCGTACGACATCGGCACGTTGGCGTCGGTGCTGCCGCCGCGCAGCAGCGTCTTGTGGCCGAAGGCGGTGTTCGAGCGCACAGCCGCTTCCACGATCACCGAATCGGACGGCGTGCGCCCGCCCGGCCGGTCGCCGATCAGCTTGTTGCTGGCGCTCAGCGTCGCCACGTTCCAGCGCTTGTTCTCCTCGGCCACCGCTTCGTCGATGGCTGCGAGGATCTTCTTTTCGGTCTCCAGCAGCGACGCCATGTCGTCCGAGCGGATGTCGATGGCCATGCGGGCATCGGGCGCAATGGTGTTCACCGAGGTGCCGCCGCCGACGGTGCCGACGGTGAAGGTGGTCTTGGGAAAGCTGGGCGTGCGGACTTCGGCGATCTTGGCAATGGCGCGGCCCATGCCGTGGATCGCGCTGGGCACCTGGCCGAAGGCGGCAAAGCTGTGGCCGCCCGGGCCCTTGAACGTGACTTCGTAGCGGTGGCTCGCCGTGCCGAGCACCAGCACGTTGCCGTCGGGCGAAGGCTCCAGCCCCACCATGCCGTCGATGTCGAGGTGGTCGCGGAAGATGGCCTTCATGCCGCGCAGGTTGCCGAGCTCTTCCTCGCCCACATTGGCAACGAAGAGCAGGTCGCCCACGGTCTGGACCTTGTTGTCGTTGAGCACCTTGAGCCACGACAGCAGCACCGACAGGCCGCGCGTATCGTCCGCGATGCCGGGCGCGTGGAGCTTGCCGTCATGCTCCTTCACCTTCACGTCGGTGCCGGCGGGGAACACGGTGTCCAGGTGGGCCGAGACCAGCAGCTTGGGGCCGTTGCCGGTGCCCTTGCGCAGCCCGACCACGTTGCCCTCGGCATCGATCTTTGCGTCGGCGAGCCCGAGCGCCTTCATGCGCGCCAGGAAGGCCTCGGCGCGCTTGCTTTCCTTGAACGGCGGCGCTTCGATCTCGGTCAGCATCTTCAGGTCTTCGACCGAACGCTCGTGGTCGGCCTTGACCGCGTCGAGCAGCTTCTGGACCGCGGGCGCCGCCATCAGCTGCGTGAAGGTTTTTTCCACCTCGGGAGTGACCTGCGCCGGCGTGGGGGCGACGGCGGTGTTCTGGGCCTGCGCGCCCGGCGCGGCGCAGAGCAGGGCCAGCACAAGGGGCGCGAGGGGGGCAAGCCGGAGGGCGCGTGGCGAACGAGGCATGGCGTGGAGATCCTTTTCTTGTGATGGGGATGGATGAGGCGGGTCTTGGCGGAAGCGCCGCTCAAGGGCCCGCGAGCAATACCAGCGCGGCCAGCGCCGCGGTTTCGGCGCGCAGCACGCGCGGCCCGAGCGTGACCGGCGCAAAGCCGCAGGCCAGTGCTTCCTGCTCTTCGGCGCTGCTCAGGCCGCCCTCGGGGCCGCTCAGCACCAGCACGCTGCGATCGGCCGGCGCCGAGGCGGTGGCATCGGCCAGGCGCCGCGTGCCTTCGGCCAGGCTCAGGACAAGGCGCAGCGGGGCCTCGCCCGCATGCGCGCCGATCCAGGCCGAGGGGCCCGAGAACGGCCGCACCGGATGGATCCGCGGCACGCGGTTGCGGCCGCATTGCTCGCAGGCGGCAATCGCAATCGCTTCCCAATGCGCCCTCTTCTTCTCGGCGCGCTCGCCCGAAAGGCGCAGCACGCCGTGGGCCGTGGCCAGCGGCTGGATGCTCGCGACGCCCAGTTCGGTGGCTTTTTCGACCAGCCAGTCCATGCGCTCGTTGGCCGGCATGCCGACGGCCAGGTGCACCGAGCGCACGGCCTCGCGCTCGGCCGGTGCATGGGCGCCGATCGTCACCGACACATCGCTGCGCCCCATGCGCTCCACGGTTGCCGCATATTCGCCGCCCGAGCCGTCGAACAAGGTGAGCGCATCGCCGGGCTGCATGCGCAGCACCTGGACGTGGCGCGCGGGGCCGGGAGGCAGTTCGAGCGAGGCGTCCGCGGTCAAGGGCACCGGACAGTGGAAACGGGGCATTCAGGGCCTGTTGACGCTATGCAAGGGGATCGCGTTGCTTCGCCAAAGGGCTGGATGCAAGGCGCCTGGGCGCAGCAAGGCTCGCGCCTTGCAAGCGCGGGCAACGCCGCAGACGGCCCTTTGGCGAGGCAACCCGAAGGGAAGCTCGCCACAGCCCGCCCCTCGGCGTTGCGTTCCTTGTGCGTGCGGACGCACGCACGGCGTCGCGCGCCTTGATGGGCGGGCTGTGGCGAGCTTCGCGACCCCTTGCATAGCGTCAACAGGCCCTAGACCCTGCCGTAGGCGAAGCCGGTCAGCGCCGACGTGCCTTCGATCTCGTCGATCACCCGCAGCAGCGGCGTGAGCTCCATGTAGCGGCTGGCGGTGGAGCGGATGTAGGCGATGAAGCGCGGCGTGTCCGCCAAATAGCGCGGCTTGCCGTCGCGCAGCGTGAGGCGGGCGAAGATGCCGGCCACCTTGAGGTGGCGCTGCAGCCCCATCCATTCGACCGAGCGGTAGAACGCGCCGAAATCGGCATCGACCGGCAGCTTGGCCTTGCGCGCGGCTTCCCAGTAACGAATGGTGACGTCGAGCACGAATTCCTCGTCCCAGCTCAGGAAGGCGTCGCGCATCAGGCTGGCGATGTCGTAGGTGATCGGGCCGTAGACCGCGTCCTGGAAGTCGAGCACGCCGAGATCGGGGGCCGAGCCGCCGCCGGGCCGCCCCAAGGCGGCGAGCGCCCCCTCGGGGGGCAGCGAGGACACGCCAGTGCCGAGCGTGGGGGCCGAGCCGCCGCCGGGCCGCCCCGAGGCGGCGAGCGCCCCCTCGGGGGGCAGCGAGGACACGCCAGTGCCGAGCGTGGGGGCCACATTGACCATCAGGTTGCGCGGCATGAAGTCGCGGTGCACGTAGACGCTCGGCGAGGCCAGGTTGCTCTCGACGATCAGCCTGAAGCTGCGTTCCAGCCGCTCCTTGAGCTGGCCCTCCACCGCGATGCCGCGATGCCGCCCGATGTACCACTCGGGAAAAAGCGCCAGTTCGCGCTCGAGCAGCGCCCTGTCGTAGGGCGGCAGCACGCCTGGCCTGGAGGCCAGCTGCCAGCGGATCAGCGCATCAATCGCCTGGTCGTAGAGCGGGCGGCTGGCGTCGGGCCGGGCCGGATCGATCACGTCGAGCATGGTCTCGCGGCCCAGGTCGTCGAGCAGCAGGAAGCCGTGGGTCCGGTCCCACTCGAGCACCTGCGGCGCGGTCACGCCGGCCTCGGCCATCAGGCGGGCGACCTGCACGAAGGGCTCGCTGTTCTCCTTGTCGGGCGGCGCATCCATCACGATGCGGCTGGCGGCGCTCCCCGTGGCGTCGATGCGGAAGTAGCGGCGAAAGCTCGCATCGGCGGATGCAAGGCGCACCGTCTCGGGCCGCAGGCCGTGCGCGGCGCCGATGCCGGCCAGCCAGTTCTGGAACGCCGCAGCCCGCTGCGGATCTGCCCAGAGAATGGCCGTGGCGGAGGGTGTGGGCTCGGAGGCCGGGAGCGGGGGTGCTGTCATGGATAATCGATTCTACAAATCCGCCTGGCGCGGCAACTCCTGCGGTCCTCCCTGGTCGAACAGAGTTGCCGCCGGCTCCTGCAACCTGCCGGCCTGCCGCGCCGTCCTCCCGACGATCCTTCGTTCCTGACCGATGCCTACGACCCAAAGCCCCCACGCTTGGCACCCTGTGCACTCGCAGCCCTCCCCAGGAAGACTGCGGACCTTCTCCGGAACGATGCGGCGGGAGGCCTGATGAGGCGGCGCGTTGCCTTGCGGCGTTCCGGCCCGCCCCTGCCATTGGCCCTGTTGTCGCTGGCGCTGCTGCATGCGCACGGCGCCTCGGCCCAGCCGGCCGGGGGCCTCGATGGCCCGCTCACGCTCAAGCGCACGCCGCAGCTGACCGAAACGCAGCCGCCCGCCGAGCGCAGCCAGTTGCCCAGCCTGATCACCGGCGACCGCCTGTCGGGCCGCCAGGATCTCGAAACCGTGGTCGAAGGCCATGCCACGCTGCGCCGCGGCGAAGTCGCCATCACCGCCGACCGGCTCGAGTACTACCAGCCCGACGACCGCGCCAGGGCGCGCGGCAACGTGCGCGTCAACCAGGCCGGCAATGTGTACGAAGGCCCCGAGCTCGAGCTCAAGCTCGAGACCTTCGAGGGCTTCTTCAACAACGTGCGCTATTCCTTCCTTGCCACCGGCGGACATGGCGAGGCGCAGCGCATCGATTTCGTCGACAGCAACGTGTCGGTGGCCCGCACCGCCACCTACACCACCTGCCGCCGCGAGGACTTTCCGGGCTGGATGCCGGCCTGGCTGCTGTCTGCAGCCACGCTGACCACCGACACCGAGGAAAACGTCGGCGTGGCCACCGACGCGCGGCTGAGCTTCATGGGCATCAGCACGCCGCCGCTGCCGAGCGTGAGCTTTCCGCTGTCGAACGAGCGCAAGAGCGGCCTGCTGCCGCCCACGATCGGCATCGACAACACCAACGGCATCGAGATCTCGCAGCCGTACTACTGGAACATCGCGCCCAACCGCGACGCCACCTTCACGCCCACGCTGATGAGCAAGCGCGGCCTCAACCTGGGCTCGGAATTCCGCTACCTCGAGAAGGAATACAGCGGCAGCATCCGCCTGGACCTGATGGGCAGCGACCGCCTCGTGGGCCAGCGCTACAACGAAACGCGCGCGGCGCAGCTGCAGCAGCTCGCCAACGGGGAAATCCAGGCCTCGGCCCTGAATTTCGGCGCGCCGCCCAGCAGCAAGCGCTGGGGCATCTGGGCCAACCACCACCAGGATTTCAACGCGAAGGCGCTGGGGCTCGATTCGCTCTCGGCCAACATCAACATCAACCGCGTCAGCGACAACGACTACTGGCGCGACTTCACGCGCACGCCCACCCTGGCGCAGCGCCAGCTGACGAACGACGCCTCGCTCAACTGGAGCAAGGGCGACTGGAGCGGCGGCATCCGGGCGCTGCGCTACCAGACGCTGCAATACAGCCTGTCGCCGATCGTGCCGTCCTATGACCGGATGCCGCAGATCACGGCCAACTACAACAAGTACGACTGGCACGGCTTCGACGTTTCGCTGAACCTGGACTACACGCGCTTTCGCGTCAACACCATCCTGGCCGGCCAGCCGGGCTTCGACATCAACCAGCAGTCGCAGCCCGACGGCGACCGCGCCCTGGCCATTGCCACCATCAGCCGGCCGTTCATCACGCCGAGCTCCTTCGTCATCCCCAAGCTGCAGCTGAACACGGCTTCATACAACTACTACCTGCCGCAGTCCGACGTTCCGAGGCTCACCGTCAACGGAACCCAGTACGTCAACGGCGTGCCCTACAACCCGAACTCGCTGTATTTCTTCCCGACCTCGAGCAACCGGACGGTGCCGACCTTCAGCCTCGACAGCGGCCTGATCTTCGAGCGCGACGCGAACTACTTCGGCCGCGCCTTCCGCCAGACGCTGGAGCCGCGCGCCTACTACGTCTACACGCCGTTCCGCAACCAGAGCATGCTGCCGAACTACGATTCGGCGGCCAACGATTTCAGCTTTGCGACCATCTACACCGAGAACGCCTTCTCGGGTAACGACCGCATCTCCGACACCAACACGCTCACGCTCGGCGTCACCTCGCGCCTGATCGACCCCGACACCGGCGTCGAGGCGGCGCGCTTCGGCATTGCGCAGCGGCTGCGCTTCAGCGACCAGAAGGTCACGCTGCCGGGCGGCACGCCGGTGACCGACCGCGCGAGCGACCTGCTGCTGGGTGCCCAGATCAACTGGACGCCCAAGTGGAGCCTGGACACGGTCGTCCAGTACAACCCCGACACGCACAAGTCGGACCGCTCGGCCATCACCGCGCGCTACAACCCAGGGCCCTACCGCAACCTGAGCGCGGCCTTCCGCTACCAGGCGCCCACCACGCCCCTTGCCACCGACGGCAACAAGTCCTTCGACGTGGGCTGGCAATGGCCGCTCAACGACCTGTGGGGCGACAAGGGCAAGGACCTCGGCCCGGGCAAGGGCCAGGGCGGCGGGCGGTGGTACGCGGTCGGCCGGCTCAACTACAGCCTGCAGGACAAGAAACTCACGGACGGCGTGCTGGGCTTCGAGTACGACGGCTGCTGCTGGATCGGGCGCGTGGTGCTGCAGCGCATCACGACCGGCACGGTGACGGCCAACACCCGCATCATGTTCCAGCTCGAATTCGTCGGGTTCTCCAGCATCGGGTCGAGCCCGATGCAGACCTTGCGGACCAACATCCAGCGCTACCAGCCCCTTCGCCAGCCCACCGAAGGGCCGAGCCGCTTCACCAATTACGACTGAGACGATTGAGCAACGCCATGAAACACATCCGTTCCATCCTGACCCTGGGCTGCCTCGCGGCACTGGCCGCGGCCTCGGGCGCGCAAGGCCTGCGTCCCGGTGGCGGCAGCGGCATCACCGACATCATGCGCGCCGGTCCCCGGCTGGCGCCGCCGGCGCCGCGCACCGCGCCTTCCACCGCCGCGCCGGTGCAGCGCGCGGCCGAATACATCGTCGCACTGGTCAATTCCGAGCCCATCACCAACACCGAGGTGCAGTCGCGCGTCACGCGCCTGATCCGCGAAAACGCCGAAGCCGAGCGCGTGCCGCGCGCCGAGCTCACGCGCCTGGTGCTCGAACGCCTGATCTCCGAGCGCGCACAGCTCCAGCTGGCCAAGGAAAACGGCATCAAGGTGGACGAGGTCGCCATCGACCAGGCCGAGCAGACCGTGGCGCGGCAGAACCAGATCAGCGTCGAGGAGCTGCGCCGCCGCGTGGTGGCCGAGGGCATTTCGCAGCGCGAATTCCGCAACGACCTGCGCGACCAGCTGCTGCTCACGCGCCTGCGCGACCGCGAGGTCGAGTCCAAGGTCAAGATCAGCGACGCCGAGGCCGACGAATACCTGCGCGACCAGCGCAACGCCCCCACCAAGGACGCGGCGCTGCAGAACATCAACCTCGCGCACCTGCTGGTCGCCGTGCCCGAGAACGCCACCGAGGCGCAGGTCGCCACCTTGCAGCAGCGGGCCCAGGGCCTCGCGCAGCGCGCCCGCGCCGGCGAAGACTTCGCCAAGCTGGTGCAGGAGAACTCCGATTCGCCGGACCGCGCCAACGGTGGCGCCGTCGGCATGCGCACCGCCGACCGCTATCCATCGCTGTTCGTCGAAGCCACGCAGTCGACGCCGGTCAACGGCATTGCCGGCCCGATCCGCTCGGGTGCGGGCTTCCACGTGCTCAAGGTGCTGGCCAAGGCCCAGCTCGGCGCCACCGACGCCACCGTGACCCAGACGCAGGTGCGCCACATCCTGCTGCTCAACGACCCGAAGCGCACCACCGCCCAGGCCGTGGCGCAGCTCGCGGAATTCAAGCGCCGCCTGCAGGCCCGCACGGCCGACTTCGCCGGCCTCGCGCGCGACAACTCGCAGGACGCCAGCGCCAAGGAGGGCGGCGACCTGGGCTGGTCGCGCCCGGGCCAGTTCGTGCCCGAGTTCGAGGAAGCCATGGACCGCCTGGCGCCGGGCCAGATCAGCGACCCGGTGGTCTCGCGCTTCGGCGTGCACCTGATCCAGGTGGTCGGCCGGCGCGAATCCAAGCTCACGCAGGCCGAGCAGCGCGAAGCCGCGCGGGCCGTGCTGCGCGAGCAGCGGGTCGAGGAAGCCTTCAGCACGTGGGTGCAGGAAACGCGCGCGCGCGCCTACGTCGAATACCGCGAGCCGCCCCAGTCCTGATGGCACACATCGCCAGGAAGCGGTTCGGGCAGCACTTCCTGTCCGACGGCGGCATCATCGATGCCATCGTGCAGGAGATCGCGCCGCAGCCCGGCGACGCCATGGTCGAGATCGGTCCGGGCCTGGCGGCGCTCACCCAGCCGCTGGTCGAGCGGCTCGGGCGCCTGACGGTCATCGAGCTCGACCGCGACCTGGCCAAGCGGCTGCGCGAGCATCTGCAGCTCGAGGTCATCGAGTCCGACGTGCTCAAGGTCGATTTCGCCGCGCTGGCCGCCAGGTTCGCGGCGCCGCTGCGCGTGGTGGGCAACCTGCCCTACAACATCTCCACGCCGATCCTGTTCCATCTGCTGGGCTTCGCGCACCTGATCGCCGACCAGCACTTCATGCTGCAGAAGGAAGTGATCGACCGCATGGTCGCGCGGCCCGCCACCTCCGACTACAGCCGCCTGAGCGTGATGCTGCAGTGGCGCTACAGGATGGAAAACGTGCTGTTCGTGCCGCCCGAGAGCTTCGATCCGCCGCCGCGCGTCGACAGCGCCGTGGTGCGCATGGTGCCGCTGGCCGAGCCGCCGGCCGTGGATGCCGCCCGCCTGGGCGAGATCGTGCAGGTGGCCTTCAGCCAGCGCCGCAAGATCATGCGGCACACACTGGGCAAGTGGCTCGACGAGCACGGCTTCGCAGGCCAGTTCGATGCCCAGCGCAGGGCCGAGGAAGTGCCGGTGGCTGAGTACGTGGCCCTGGCCCAAGCGGTCCCGCCAAGCCCATAAAAAAGCCCGCCTTGGCAAAGGCGGGCTTTTGGCTTTGATTCGTGAACACCGCGGAACCGGCTTCGCCGGGCCGCAGGTGTTGCCCCCTCGAGGGGGAGGCGGCTACACGAAGCGAGCCGCTTCGGGGGTGGGCTCGTTCAGGCCGCCGCGAGCCAGTAGCCCGCGTTGAAGGGGCTGCTCATGCGCAATGCGAGCGGCGAGACGTCGACCAGTTTGTCGGTCGGCATCTTTTCGCCTTCGGGTTCCGTGCCGGCTGCCGCATTGGCGGTGTTGCCGTTGATTTCGATGCCATCGAGTGCTGCGCCGTTCGGCTGAGCCTCGTTCGCCCGTTCTGCTTGGCTGGTGTGTGCAGAACGGGCTACAGAAAAGAATAGAAGCAGCGGAACGGGACTTTCCGGTCTCCCCAGTAATCGGAGGCATCGCGGAAGATGTCGAGCAGCTGCTCGCGCGCTTCCTTGTCGAACTTGGCGTTGGCCGGGATCTGCTCGAGCACGATCACGAAGCCGGGCTGCGGGCCCGATTTATGCAACGGGTCGGTCATGCAGTCGTACAGCGCGTCGAAATTCTTGCCGAAATGCGCCGGAAAGGTGAACTGCTGGGCGATCAGGTCCAGAACGTCCTGCTTGGTCTGGGCGTTCCCCAGATTGGCGTACAGGAAGTGCTGGCCCGCGGCGTTGGCGGCTTCCTGCAGGTCGTTCACGCGGAACGCACGAATCGACTGCACGATGTTCGGGCGTACGGCACGAAGGGATAAAGTCATCTCCGCTGGTCTTTCCATAGTCATCATCATTTCTTCGGGGCGCTTCGGGGCGCCGCTCAAGTCGCTGTCATCGCTCATGGTGCAATCCGTCTGAAACTCGCGTAGTGGTCTGCCGTGTACCAGCAGGCCTCGGGTGTGGTGCGCTGTTCTCCGCCGCAGACAATGCGCCGTGCACCGCGATCGCGCGAGCCGGGCGTTGCCACCGTGTACTCGCGGTAGTGACCGCGCCGCGCGGGCGGCAAAAGACGCTCGCGGTTGCCAAATACCGTGCCGTCCTTTTCGAATCGGAAGGGGCCGCCACTCAGGATGGCTTCGTAGGTTCGCTGGCCCTGAACCGGCAGTTCGGACAGTGCAATCGATTCCTGGGCGGGCTTTCCGGTGCCGAACCATCCGCGGGCCTCGGCCCCCGTCGCCAATGCCACCAGCATCAAGCCGGTGAGCGCAAACTTAGTGACAGAGGACGTGATCGAGGCGTAAGCCGCCATGGGGCACCACAAGAAAAGAGCGGGGTTCCGAATTGGCAGCCAACCCTGGGGTTAACCCGCAAATTCAAGCCCGCGAGTGTGCACCACGCTGGCGAAAATAGCAAGCGACTGCCCAAAGTTTGAGCAGTCGCAAGGGGATCGAGTGGCGCTTTAAGTTGGCGGCCACTCTCGCCAAATGGCTTATCGCTCTGCGTTTGCGTCGGCGACTGTCAAGGCTGTCATGTTCACGATGCGCCGAACTGTTGCGCTGGCCGTGAGAATATGCACAGGTTTGGCGGCTCCGAGCAGCACCGGGCCGATCGCGATATTGCCGCCGGCCGCGGTCTTGAGCAGGTTGTAGGAAATATTGGCCGCGTCGATGTTCGGGAAAACCAGCAGGTTGGCGTCGCCCGCCAGCGCGCTGTGCGGCATGACGATCGCGCGCTGCTTGCTGTCGAGCGCCACGTCGCCGTGCATTTCGCCGTCCACCTCGAGCCAGGGCGCCTGCACGCGCAAGAGGTCGAGCGTCTTGCGCATCTTGACCGCGCTGGGCTCGTTGCTGGTGCCGAAGTTGGAGTGCGACAGCAGCGCGGCCTTGGGCTTGAGGCCGAAGCGCATCATTTCCTCGGCCGCCATGGTCGTGATCTCGGCCAGTTCCTCGGGCGAGGGGTCGTAGTTGACGTGGGTGTCGACCAGGAACACCTGGCGGTCAGGCAAGAGCAGGCCGTTCATGCAGGCGTACACCGGCACGTCCTGCGGCGTGCTTTCGCAGCCGCCGGGGCGCTTGCCGATCACCTGGTCGATGTAGTGCAGGTGGATCAGCGTGGTGCCCCAGGTGCCGCAGATCATGCCGTCGACCTCGTCCTTGTGCAGCAGCATGGCGCCGATCAGCGTCAGGCGGCGGCGCATCTCGATCTTGGCGGTCTGCACCGTCTGGCCCTTGCGCTCGGTCATGCGGTGGTAGGTCTGCCAGAAGTCGCGGTAGCGGTGGTCCTGCTCGACGTTGACCACGTCGTAGTCGAGCTCTTCCTTCAGCCGCAGGCCGAACTTCTCGATGCGCTGCGCGATGATGGCCGGGCGGCCGATCAGCGTGGGGCGCGCAATGCCTTCGTCGACCACGATCTGGGCGGCGCGCAGCACGCGCTCTTCCTCGCCCTCGCAATAGGCCACGCGCTTCTTCTGCGCCCGCTTGGCGGCGTCGAAGATCGGCTTCATCGTGGTGCCCGAGGCGTAGACGAAGCTCTGCAGGCGGTCGCGGTAGGCGTCCATGTCCTTGATCGGGCGCGAGGCCACGCCGCTTTCCTCGGCGGCCTTGGCCACCGCGGGCGCGATCTTCATCATGAGGCGCGGATCGAAGGGCTTCGGAATCAGGTATTCAGGCCCGAAAGTCAGCTTTTCGCCGACGTAGGCGGCCGCGACGCGCTCGCTCTGCTCGGCCTGGGCGAGATCGGCAATCGCGCGCACCGCGGCAATTTCCATCTCGTCGGTGATCGTGGTGGCGCCCGAATCGAGCGCGCCGCGGAAGATGTACGGGAAGCACAGGACGTTGTTGACCTGGTTCGGGTAGTCGGTGCGGCCGGTGGCCATGATCACGTCGGGGCGCACCGCATGGGCGTCCTCGGGAGCGATTTCCGGGTTCGGGTTGGCCAGCGCGAAGATCACGGGCTTGGGCGCCATCTTGGCCACCATGGCGGGCTTGAGCACACCGCCGGCCGACAGGCCCAGGAACACGTCGGCGCCCTCGATCACCTCGGCCAGCGTGCGCGCCGTGGTTTTCTGCATGTACTGGCGCTTGTCGTCGTCCATGAGCTCTTCGCGGCCTTCGTAGACCACGCCGGCCAGGTCGGTCACGAACACGTTCTCGCGCTGGAGGCCCACCTTGAGCAGCAGGTTCAGGCAGGCCAGCGCCGCGGCGCCCGCGCCCGAGGTGACCAGCTTGACCTCGTTGATGTCCTTGCCCGCCACCTTGAGGCCGTTGAGCATGGCCGCCGCCACGGTGATGGCCGTGCCGTGCTGGTCGTCGTGGAAGACGGGGATCTTCATGCGCTTGCGCAACTCGCGCTCCACGTAGAAGCAGTCGGGGGCCTTGATGTCCTCCAGGTTGATGGCGCCGAAGGTGGGCTCCAGCGCGGCGATCACCTCGACCAGCCTGGCCGGGTCCTTCTCGTCGATCTCGATGTCGAACACGTCGACGCCGGCGAACTTCTTGAACAGCACGCCCTTGCCTTCCATCACCGGCTTGGAGGCCAGCGGGCCGATGTCGCCCAGGCCCAGCACGGCGGTGCCGTTGGTGATCACCGCCACCAGGTTGCCGCGCGCCGTGTACTTGAAGGCGTTGGCCGGGTCCTTGACGATCTCTTCGCAGGGCGCGGCCACGCCGGGCGAATAGGCCAGCGACAGGTCGCGCTGGTTGATCATCTGCTTGGTGGCGGCAATGGCAATCTTGCCCGGCACCGGAAGCTCGTGGTACTCGAGGGCGGCGCGCCGCAGTTCGGCGCGCTTGTCTTCGGGCGTGGGGGTCGATGAGATCGTCGAATCGGACATGGGCCGTTGCTCCTGGTGGCGCTTCTTCTGGGGGCGCCGATTGTAGACCTCGGCCCGCGGCGCCATAGGCCGCATGGCGCAGATCGGCCCTGCCGAAAGCGCGCAGACCCGTCAAGACGATGTGGCAATATGCGCAATCCGGAAAAAAACCGACGAGGAGCAGCCATGGCCCTGATGGATTTCATCAAGAAACAGTTCATCGACATCATCCAGTGGACCGAGACCGGCGACGGCACGCTGGCCTGGCGCTTCCCGATGGCGGAGATGGAAATCCAGAACGGCGCCTCGCTCACCGTGCGCGAGTCGCAGGTGGCGGTGTTCGTCAACGAAGGCCAGGTGGCCGACGTGTTCGGCCCGGGCATGTACAAGCTCACGACGCAGACGCTGCCCGTGCTCACGTACCTGAAGAACTGGGACAAGCTGTTCGAGTCCCCGTTCAAGAGCGACGTCTACTTCTTCAGCACGCGCCAGCAGGTCGACCAGAAGTGGGGCACGCCGCAGCCCATCACCATCCGCGACAAGGACTTCGGCGCCGTGCGCCTGCGCGCCTTCGGCAACTACAGCTTCCGCATCGGCGATGCCAAGCTGTTCCACACCGAGATCTCGGGCACGCGCGACATCTACGGCGTGGCCGACCTCGACGGCCAGCTGCGCGGGCTGGTGCTGCAGAACATCAGCAACGCCATCGCGTCCAGCGGCGTGCCGTTCCTCGACCTTGCCGCCAACCAGATCCAGTTCGCCCAGGCGCTGGCGGCCCAGCTGGTGCCCGAGTTCGAGAAGATCGGCATCAAGCTCGAGAACATCACGGTCCAGAACGTCTCGCTGCCCGAAGAACTGCAGAAGATCCTCGACCAGAAGATCGGCATGGGCATGGTCGGCAACGACATGGGCAAGTTCATGCAGTACCAGACCGCGCAGGCCATTCCCAAGTTCGCCGAAGGCGCGGGCGGCGGCAGCGGCATCGCGGGCGATGCCATGGGCCTGGGCGCCGGCGTGGCGCTCGGCCAGGTGCTGGCGCAGAACCTCGCGCAAGGGCTGAGCCCGGGCGCGGCGGCACAGGCGGCCGCAACCCAGCAGCAGCCGGCCGTGGCCGTGGTGAGCCCGGCCGACGTGATGACCACGCTCGAGAAGCTCGGCGAGCTCAAGACCAAGGGCATCCTCACGCAGGAAGAGTTCGACGCCAAGAAGGCGGAACTGCTCAAGAAGCTGGTCTAAGCACCGGCAATGGCTGAGCAAGCAGGCGCCCAGCGCGCCTACCGTGCGCCCTGCCCTGGCTGCGGCGCACCGGTCGAATTCAGGTCCGCGCAATCGGCCTTCGCCGTTTGCCCCTACTGCCAGAGCACCGTCGTGCGCCAGGGCGAGACGCTCGCGCGCGTCGGCAAGATGGCGGAGCTGTTCGACGACTTCAGCCCGCTGCAGCTGTTTGCCGCGGGCCGCATCCAGAACCAGCCGTTCACCATCGTCGGCCGGCTGCAATACAGCAACCCCGGCGGGCGCTGGACCGAGTGGATCGCCGCGCTGGACGGCGACCGCACCGGCATCCTGAGCGAGGACAACGGCGCCTACGTGTTCGCGCTGCCCTTCGAGCTGCAGCGCGCCGCGCCGCCGCCCACGGACCTGCGCGTGGGTGCCACCAGCGCATTCAACGGCCAGAGCTACACCGTCTCGTCGAACGAGCAGGTGGCGCTGCTGTCCGCCCAGGGCGAACTGCCGCACCTGCCCGAGCTGGGCCGCCCCTTCCCGATGGTCGAGCTGCGCAGCGACAAGGGGCTGGTGCTCAGCATCGACTACGGCACCGAGCCGCCGGGCGCCTACCTGGGCCGCTCGGTGCAGCTGGAGGACCTGCAGCTCACCGGCCTGCGCGACGAATCCGCCAAGGACGAAAAAGGCCGCGCCTTCAATTGCCCCAATTGCGGCGCGCCCGTCACCGTCAACCTGGCCGACAGCAAGAGCATCACCTGCGGCTCGTGCAACAGCATCATCGACCTGTCGCAGGGCATCGGCGGCGAGCTGAAGCACGCGGTGCAGGACGAGCCCGTGCGCCCGCTCATCCCCATCGGCAGCACCGGCCAGCTGCAGGGTGCGCAATGGCAGGTGGTGGGCTTCCAGCACCGCATGGGCGTGGAGCCCGGCGACGACGAGCACTTTGGCTGGAACGAATACCTGCTGTACAACAAGAAGCGCGGCTTCAGCTTCCTGGTCGATGCCGAGGACGGCTGGAGCATGGTCAAGCCGACCACCGGCGCGCCGGTGATGGCCGAGAACGGCAGCAGCGCCAGCTACCTGGGCAAGCGCTACACGCAGCAATACGCCTACAACGCCGAGACCACCTACGTGGCGGGCGAGTTCTACTGGCAGGTGGAGCGTGGCCAGAAAACCTTCAACCGCGATTTCGCGAGCGGCAACGCGCTGCTGTCGATGGAGCGCTCGGCCAACGAGCTGACCTGGTCCTCGGGCAGCAAGCTCGACAGCGGCCTGGTGTCCGCCGCATTCAAGCTCGACGACAAGAAGGACATGTTCGCGCGCGGCGATGCGCTGCCGGTCAGCGCCGCATCGGGCCTGGGCTGCGGCACCATCATCCTCATCGTGATCGTCATCATCGTGCTGCTGGTCATCCTGAGCACCTGCAGCGGTGGCTCGTCCGGCGGGTCGCGCAGCTACGGCGGCTCCTACGGCGGCTATTCGAGCGGCGGCGGCCACAAATGAACAAGCGCAACATGGCTTCGCGCTGATGTCATCCACTACTGCAACTACGACTGGAGGTCCCCATGGGATTTGAATGGCTGAAACCGGGCGTGGTCCTCGGATCGCTCGTGTATGCGCTGCTTGGCGTGCTGATCTTCTGGCTCTGCTTCCTCATCATCGACAAGCTCACGCCATACGACCTCTGGGGCGAGATCGTCGAGAAGCAGAACGTGGCGCTGGGCCTGGTGGTGGCCGCCATGAGCCTGGGCATCTGCGTCATCGTGGCCGCAGCGATCCATTGAGCGGGGAGGCGGCCGTGTCCGCGCATTCCGCCGATGCGCGCGGGCCGCAGCCGGTCGAGATCGCGCTGCTGGCCAGCGTGTTCGTGGTCGCGGCCTGCGGGCTGGTCTACGAGCTGACCGCGGCCGCGCTGAGCTCGTACCTGCTCGGCGACTCGGTGCTGCAGTTCAGCACCATCATCGGCACCTACCTGTTCGCGATGGGCGTGGGCTCGTGGCTCTCGCGCTTCTTCGAGCGCCAGCTGCCGGCGCACTTCCTGCGCATCGAACTGCTCGTGGCGCTGGTCGGCGGCGCGCTGCCGGCCGTTCTCTTCCTTGCGAACGCCTACGTGCCGGGCGCGTTCCGCCTGCTGCTCTACGGGCTCGTGGTGGTGGTCGGCACGCTCGTGGGGCTCGAGATCCCGCTGGTGATGCGCATCCTCAAGCGCAACATCCAGCTCAAGAACCTGGTGTCGCAGGTGCTCACCTTCGACTACCTCGGCGCGCTGGCGGTGTCGGTGGCCTTTCCGCTCATCCTGGTGCCGCAGCTGGGCATGATCCGCACCGGCCTGCTGTTCGGCATCATGAATGCCGCCGTGGCCGTGTGGGCGCTGTGGCTGTTCCGCCATGAGCTGCGCCGCATCGGCGCGCATGCGCTGGCCTGCCTGCTGGCGCTGGCCGCGCTGGTCGGCGCCTTCGCCGGGGCCGGCCACATCACCACGCTGGCCGAGGACAAGTTCTACCAGGACCGCATCGTGTTCAGCGCCACCTCGCCCTACCAGCGCATCGTGGTCACGCGCGGGCAGCTCGGGCACCGGCTGTTCCTGAACGGCAACCTGCAGTTCGCCGAGCGCGACGAGTACCGCTACCACGAGGCGCTCGTCCACCCGGTGATGGCCGCGCAGGGCGCGCCGAAGAAGGTCGCGGTGCTCGGCGGCGGCGACGGCATGGCGGTGCGCGAGATCCTGAAATATCCCTCGGTCGAATCGGTCACGCTGGTGGAGCTCGATCCGAACATGACCCAGCTCTTCACCGCGCACGAAACGCTGGCGGCGCTCAACGGGCATTCGCTGTCTTCGCCGAAGGTGAAGATCGTCAATACCGATGCGTTCCAGTGGCTGCAGCAGCCTGGGGATATTTTTGATGTGATCGTGGTGGACTTTCCCGACCCCACCAACTTCGCGATCGGCAAGCTCTACACCAACAGCTTCTATGCGCTGCTCGAGAAGCGCCTCTCGGCGAGCGGCTACGCGGTGATCCAGACCACTTCGCCGCTGGTCGCGCGCAAGAGCTACTGGACCGTGGCGGCAACCATCGAGTCGGTCGGCCTGCAGGCGACGCCCTACCACGCGCATGTGCCGAGCTTCGGCGAATGGGGCTACATCATCGCGAGCCGGCGGCCGTACCGCATGCCCGATGCGCTGCCTTCGGGCCTGCGTTTTCTCTCGCCTTCCACCTTGCCGCTGATGTTCGACTTTCCGCTCGACATGGCGCGCGTGCCGGCCGAAGTGAACCGGCTGTCGAACCAGACCCTTGTCACCACCTACGAGCAGGAGTGGGGCAAGGTGATCACGACGCACTAGGGCCATGCAGCGGCGCGATTTCCTCAGCGTGGCCGGTGCGGCGGGTGCCCTTGCGCTCTCCGGCTGCGAGGCCCCGCCGCCGCCCATCGAAGGCGGCTTCACCGGCATCGACGTGGCGCGCGGCCATGCGCTGCGCGATGGCGCGCTCAAGGGCCCGTCTCCGGCAAGCGTCGAGCGCACGCGCGTGGTGATCGCCGGTGGCGGTGTCGCAGGCCTCGCCGCCGCGCGCGCACTGCGGCTCGCGGGCATCGAGGACTTCGTGCTGCTCGAGCTCGAGGATGCGGCAGGCGGCAATGCGCGCGGCGGCATGGTCAGCGGCATTGCCTGCCCGCTCGGCGCGCACTACCTGCCGACGCCCGGCGACGATGCGCGCGAAGTGCAGGACCTGCTCGAGGAACTCGGCCTGCGCCGGCGCGTGGCGGGCCGCTGGGAATACGACGAGCGCCACCTCTGCCACAGCCCGCAGGAGCGGCTGTTCTTCCGCGGCGAATGGCAGGAAGGCCTGCTGCCCGTGCATGGCGTCGGCGCCGAGACGCATGCGCAGTACCGCAAGTTCGCGCAGCGCATCGACACGCTGCAGCACGCGGCGCACTTCGTCATTCCCACGCTCAAGGCCGACGTCACGCCCGAGCTGCTGGCGCTCGATGCCGTGAGCTTCGCGAACTGGCTCGACAGCGAGGGCTTCGGCGATGCGCAGCTGCGCTGGTACCTCGACTACTGCTGCCGCGACGACTACGGCGCGGGCATCGAAGAAGTCTCGGCCTGGGCCGGCATCCACTACTTCGCGAGCCGGCACGGCTTTCACGCGCCGGGCTCGTCGGGCAGCAGCGCCGATTCGAATGCCGAGCGCGACGGCGTGCTGACCTGGCCGGAGGGCAACGGCTGGCTCACGAAGCGGCTGGCCGGGCCGCTCGGCGATCGCCTGCACACGGGCCAGGCCGTCACGCGCATTGCCGAGCTGCGCGGCGGCGTCGAGGTCGACGCATGGGACGCCGCGTCCAAATCATTGGTGCGCTGGCAGGCGGAGCGCTGCATCGTCGCGCTGCCGGTGTTCATCGCCGCGCGCGTGGTCGAGAACGCGCCGCAGGTGTTGAAGAACGCCGCCGCGCAGCTGCGCTATGCCCCTTGGCTCGTGGCCAACGTGCACCTGCGCGGGCCGCTCGCCGACCGCCCCGGCGCCGCGCCGAGCTGGGACAACGTGATCCACGGCACGCGCGGCCTCGGCTATGTCGACGCGCGCCATCAGACGCTCGACCCCACGCCGCGCGGCACCGTGCTGAGCTGGTACCGCCCGCTCGGCCCGAGCCGCCATGACGGCGCCGACGGCCGCCGCCTGCTGCTCGACCGCCCCTGGACCGGCTGGCGCGACGACCTGCTCGCCGAACTCTCGGTGCCGCATCCCGATCTGCCTGCGCTCGCGACGCGCATCGAGATCACGCGCTACGGCCACGCCATGTCGATCCCGCGGCCGGGGCTGCTCGCGCAGATCGGCGCGCAGCGCATGCCGCCGGACGCGGCGCACCGTGGCCGCGTCGTCGCGGGACGGCTTTCGTTCGCGCATGCCGACTGGTCGGGCTACTCGATCTTCGAGGAGGCGTTCACGCGCGGGCACGTCGCGGGCGCGGCGCTGGGCTGAAGCCGCAGGGGCCTGCCGGCCATGTCATGGCCGCGTCACGCGTGGCCGGCATGGTCTCGCGTTTCGACACGGAACCTCTCTTTCCCAATGACGCGTCCTGCCTCTTTCATTTCTTCTTTCATCGCGCTGGCCGCCGCGCTCGCCTGCGGCCATGCCGCTGCACAGACCGCCTTCCCCGCCACGCTCGCGGGCCACGCCGTGCTGCCCGCGCAAAGCTTCGTCGCTGCGCCCAAGGACGCGCCCGCCGACCTGCAGGTGAGCGGCAAGTTCACCTCGGGCAAGCGCGTGGAGGCGGTGGGCACCATCGAAGGCCTCTCCGGCGGGCGCGGCACCGGCGTCTCGCTGCCCTTCAAGGGCCAGCCGCTGCAGGGCCACTCGGGCATCAAGAAGATGGACGACGGCACGTTCTGGATCCTCACCGACAACGGCGCCGGCGCCAAGGCCAACTCGCCCGACTTCATGCTCTACCTGAACCACTACAAGGTGGACTTCAAGAGCGGCAGGTTCAACCGCCTGAACACCATCTTCCTGCACGACCCGGACAAGAAGGTGCCGTTCCGCATCGTCCATGAAGGCACGAAGCAGCGCTACCTGACCGGCTCCGACTTCGACCCCGAGAGCTTCCAGTTTGCCGGCGGCGCACTGTGGATCGGCGAGGAGTTCGGCCCCTTCCTGATCAAGGCCGATCTGAAGGGCAAGGTGCTCGCGGTGTTCGACACCGAGGTCGACGGCAAGGCCGTGCGCTCGCCCGACCATCCGGCGCTCACCACGCCGGGCGCCCCGGGCGGCACGGTCGATTTCCAGGTCAAGCGCTCCAAGGGCTTCGAAGGCATGGCGGCCTCGAAGGACGGCAGCAGGCTCTACGCGCTGCTCGAAGGCCCGGTGTGGAACGCCGAGGCCAAGGACTACGAACGTGTCGACGGCAAGGAAGCGCTGCGCGTGCTGGAGTTCGACGTGGCGTCTGAAAAATGGACCGGCCGCCACTGGAAGTACCCGCTCGAAGCCAACGGCCACGCCATCGGCGATTTCAACATGATCGACGCGACCACGGCGCTGGTCATCGAGCGCGACAACGGCGAAGGCACCAGCGACAAGGCCTGCCCCGAGGGCCAGAAGCGCAGCGACTGCTTCCACGACATCGCCAGGTTCAAGCGCGTCTACAAGATCGAACTGAGCGATGCCAACGTGGGCGGCGCGGTGCGCAAGATCGGCTACATCGACCTGCTGAACATCGCCGACCCGGCCAGGCTCGCGCGCAAGCCGCTGAACGACGGCGTGCTCAAGTTCCCGTTCTTCACGATCGAGAACGTCGACGTGGTCGATGCCACGCACATCGTGGTGGGCAACGACAACAACCTGCCGTTCTCCAGCAGCCGCGAGCCCAACAAGGCGGACGACAACGAGCTGGTGCTGCTCGAAGCCGGCGCGCTGCTGCAGGCCAGGTAGGCGGCGCCGGCGCGAGCCGCCGGCGGAAGCGCGTCCTCATAATCCGCGCATGTCCCCCGAACTGCTCCCCGCGATCGCCGCCTTCGCACGCATTGCGCACCACGCCAGCTTCACGCGGGCTGCGCAAGAGCTGGGCGTATCGCCCTCGGCCCTGTCGCAGACCGTGCGCACGCTCGAGGGGCGGCTGGGCGTGCGCCTGCTCGACCGCACCACGCGGCGCGTCGGCGTGACCGAGCTGGGCCAGCAATTGCTCAAGGGCGCGCAGCCGGCGCTGGCCGCGCTCGCGCAGGCGGTCGAAGGCCTCGACGAGGCGCGCGACAAGCCGGCCGGGCTGCTGCGCCTGAACGTCGCGCGCGTGTCGGCCGAATTGCTGCTGAACCCGCACTTCGCGGACTTTGCCGAGGCCTATCCCGACATCACGCTGGAGCTGGTCTGCGACAACCGCATGATCGAACTGGTCGAAGGCGGCTTCGATGCCGGCATCCGGCTTGGCGAAAGCCTGGCGCAGGACGTGGTGGCGCTGCCGGTGGGTGGGCCGCAGCGCATGGTGACCCTGGCGTCGCCGCGCTACCTGGCGGGGCGCAGGCCGCCGAAGACGCCCGAGGACCTGCGCGAGCACCAGTGCCTGAACTATCGCCTGACCACGGGCGCCCTCTATCGCTGGGAATACGCGCAGGACGGCCGCGTGCTCGATGTCGAAGTGGCCGGGCCGCTGATCAGCAACGACGGCGATGTGCTGCTGGCCGCCGCGCGCGACGGCGCGGGCATCATGGTGGCCTTCGAAGGCATGGTGCGCGGCGACCTGGAAAGCGGACGCCTGGTGCCGTTGCTCGAGCCCTGGTGGCCCACCTTTCCGGGCTTCTACCTGTACCACCCGAGCCGCGCGCAGATGCCGCGCAAGCTCAGGGTGTTCATCGACTTCCTGCAGGCGCGGCATGCGCCGCCGCCGGTGTCGCAGCGCGCCGTCAAGCTCGCATCAGCGCCTCGATCTCGTCCGCCTTCACCGGCACGCCGCGCGAAATGAGTTCGCAGCCGGTGGCCGTGACGATCGCGTCGTCCTCGATGCGGATGCCGATGTTGTGGAACTGCTCGGGCACGCCCTCGGCGGGGCGCACGTAGATGCCGGGCTCCAGCGTCAGCACCATGCCGGGATGCAGGATGCGGCTCGGCCGGTTCTTGATGACTTCGTTGGACAGCGGGTCCTTGCGCTCGCTGACCTCGCCGACCTGCGTGGGCTCCACGTAGCTGCCGCAGTCGTGCACGTCCATGCCGAGCCAGTGGCCGGTGCGGTGCATGTAGAACTGGAAGTAGGCGCGCGAGTCGATCACGTCGTCGACGCTGCCCACCTTGCCGGCATCGAGCAGGCCCAGGTCGAGCATGCCCTGCGCCAGCACCTTGACGGCCGCATCGTGCGGATCGTTGAAGCGGTTGCCGGCCTTGGTGGCCGCGGCCGAGGCGTCCTGGCTGGCCAGCACCAGGTCGTACAGCGCGCGCTGCGGGCCGCTGAACTTGCCGTTGGCGGGGAAGGTGCGGGTGATGTCGCTGGCGTAGCCGTCGAGCTCGCAGCCGGCGTCGATCAGCACCAGCTCGCCGCTTCGCACCGGCGCTGCGTCGGCGCGGTAGTGCAGCACGCAGGCATTGGCGCCTGCCGCCACGATGGAGCCGTAGGCCGGGTACTGCGAGCCGCCCAGGCGGAACTCGTGCAGCAGCTCGGCATCGAGGTGGTACTCGCGCACGTCCTTGCCTTCGCGCAGCATGCGCGCCGACAGCTGCATCGCGCGGACGTGGGCGCGCGCGCTGATCTGCGCGGCGCGCCGCATGATGTCCTGCTCGTGGGCGTCCTTCACCAGGCGCATTTCGTCGAGCGGGCCGCACAGGTCGTGCAGTTCCTCGGGGCACAGCGCGCCGTAGCGCACGCGCGCGCGCACCGATTGCAGCCAGCCGTCGACGCGGGTTTCAAGGCCCTTGTGGATCGCGAACGGAAACCACACGGTCGACTTGTTCTCGAGCAGCTTCGGCAGCCGGGCGTCGAGCTCGCCGACCGAGAAGGCCTCGTCCACGCCAAGCGCCGCGGGGGCCGCGTCGGGGCCCAGGCGATAGCCGTCCCAGATCTCGCGCTCCAGGTCCTTGGGCGCGCAGAACAGCATGCTGCGGCCGTCGCCCGCGAGCACCAGCCAGGCGTTGGGTTCGGTGAAGCCGGTCAGGTAGTAGAAGTAGCTGTCGTGCCGGAACAGGAAGTCGCTGTCGCGGTTGCGCTGGCGCTCGGGCGCGGTCGGGACGATGGCGATGCCGTCCTTGCCCAGTTGCGAGGCGAGGCGCGCGCGGCGCTCGGCGTAGATCCGGTTGTCTTCTGAGGTCATCTTGGCGTGTTCAGTTGAAGAAGCCGTTCGGGCGTTCCCACATCGGTCCAGGGACCGGCATAGAGCTCGGCGCTCACGCGTTCATTGTCCATCGCGGCGCGCAGGATCGGGGCCAGCGGGGCTTTGGCGCCCGCCGGGTTGCCGGCCGGGATGCCGCAGTAAGGCGGCGCGAAGAGTGTGGCCCGGTAGAGGCCGATGGTCGAGAAGGTGTATTTCTCGGCTGCCTGGTTCAGTGCGAGCCCGTCGGCCGAAAGACCGAAGTCGCCCTTGAGGTTGTGCGCCGGGTTCGGCACCAGCCACAGGTGCGCCAGCTTGCCGCTGGCCGCGAAGCGGTCCACCGAGGCCTGCGTGAAGACGAAATCCGGCGCGAACACGTCGCCGGCCGCCACCCAGAAAATCTCGCCCAGTTGCGGCAGGGCGCGCACGATGCCGCCGGCCGTCTCGAGCGCTTCGCCGAAGTCATGGCCTTCGTCGGAGTATGAAATCGATAGCGCAGGGTGCCCATCCAGCAAGGCATTGAGGCCGAAGCGGCTGGAGATCTTCTCGCCGAGCCAGGCGGTGTTGACCACCAGTTCGGTGAAGCCGCCGGCGGCCAGTGCCTCCATCGGCCACTGCATCAGCGGCTTGCCGCGCACTTCGAGCAGCGGCTTGGGCAGGCTGTCGGTCAGCGGCCGCATGCGCTCGCCGCGGCCGGCGGCCAGGATCATCGCCCGCACCGCAGAAGAAGAAGGCTTCAAGCCGCCACCTTGCCGCGCAGCAATTCGTTGCGTTCGCTGTGGCCGGGCTTGAACAGGGAGATCAGGCATTCCATCAGCGCATGCGCCTTGGCCGAATGGTCGCCGCCGAAGTTGCACACGTAGACGTCGAGCGTGGCGCCGCGCTGTTCGGGCCAGGTGTGGATGCACAGGTGAGATTCGGCCAGCAGCACGGTGGCCGTGACCCCGCCCGGCCCTTGCGGCGTGGCCGGAAAACCATGGACCAGCTTGCCCACCGGCTGCAGCCCGGCGGCCGTTGCCGCCTTGAGGCAGACGGCGCCGAGCGCCTCCTTGTCGGTGAGCCATTGCATGGCGCATTGGCAGTCGTGGAGATCGGCGGTGAGGTGCAGCCCGTGCATGGGTGGCAACTCTAGCAGCCCGGGTGTCGCCAAAGAGCATCAGTGGGGTGTTCTGGCCGCTGCGCGAGGGGGTTGGAGCGAGGCCGGTAAAATCGCGGGTTCCCCCTAATCCACATTCCCCGAAAGCCCACCGCCCATGGCAAACCAAGCCCTGATGGCCAACGCGATTCGCGCGCTGGCCATGGATGCCGTCCAACAAGCAAACTCCGGCCATCCGGGCGCACCGATGGGCATGGCCGACATGGCCGTCGCACTCTGGGGCGAACACCTGCGCTACAACCCCGCGAACCCGCACTGGTTCGACCGCGACCGCTTCGTGCTGTCGAACGGCCACGCCTCGATGCTGCTGTATGCGGTGCTGCACCTCACGGGCTACGACCTGCCCATCAGCGAGCTCAAGAACTTCCGCCAGCTGCACAGCAAGACCGCGGGCCACCCCGAGGTCGACGTGACCCCCGGCGTGGAAACCACCACCGGCCCGCTGGGCCAGGGCATCACCAATGCCGTGGGCTTTGCGCTGGCCGAGAAGCTGCTCGCGGCCGAGTTCAACCGCAAGGACCACGCGATCGTCGACCACCACACCTACGCCTTCCTGGGCGACGGCTGCATGATGGAAGGCATCAGCCATGAAGCCTGCGCGCTGGCCGGCGCCTGGCACCTGAACAAGCTGATTGCGCTGTACGACGACAACGGCATCAGCATCGACGGCCAGGTCAAGCCCTGGTTCATCGACAACACCGAAGAGCGCTTCAAGGCCTACGGCTGGAACGTGATCGGCCCGATCGACGGCAACGACGCCAAGGACGTGTCCAAGGCCATCGCCAAGGCCAGGAAGGAAGATTCGAAGCCCACCCTCATCATCTGCAAGACGCAGATCGGCAAGGGCAGCCCGAACCGCGCCAACACCGCCAAGGCCCATGGCGAGCCGCTGGGCGCCGACGAAATCGCGCTCACGCGCGCCGCGCTGAACTGGCCGTACGCGGCCTTCGAAGTGCCGCAGGAGGCGTATGCCGACTGGAACCACAAGGAAGAAGGCGCCAAGGCCGAAGCCGCCTGGAACGACCGCTTCGACGCCTACGCCAAGGCCTACCCGGGCCTGGCCGCCGAGTTCACCCGCCGCATGAAGGGCGAGCTGCCGAAGAACTTCCACCAGGTGGCGTTCGACACCGTGGTCGCCGCCCACACCAAGGGCGAAACCGTGGCCAGCCGCAAGGCCAGCCAGCTCGCGCTCGAGGCCTTCACCGCCGCGCTGCCCGAAATGCTCGGCGGCAGCGCCGACCTCACGGGCTCCAATCTCACCAACACCAAGAGCACCGCCGCGCTGCGCTTCGACGCCAAGACCGGCGCCGTGGTGCTGAATGCACCAATCGCGACGCAGTCCCCGCAAGGCGCCGAAGACGAAGCCTCGCAGGGCGCAGCCGTCGAGCCGCCGCACGGCGAGATCGGCCGCCACATCAACTACGGCGTGCGCGAGTTCGGCATGGCGGCCATCATGAACGGCATTGCGCTGCATGGCGGCTTCATTCCCTACGGCGGCACCTTCCTGACCTTCAGCGACTACAGCCGCAACGCCATCCGCATGGCCGCGCTCATGAAGCGCCGCGTGGTGCACGTGTTCACGCACGACTCCATCGGCCTGGGCGAAGACGGCCCCACGCACCAGTCGATCGAGCATGCCGCCTCGCTGCGCCTGATTCCCAACCTCGACGTCTGGCGCCCGGGCGACACCGCCGAAACCGCCGTGGCCTGGGCCGTGGCGCTGCAGAACCAGTCGCGCCCCACCGCGCTGCTCCTGAGCCGCCAGAACATCGCCTATGCGCCCAAGGGTGACCTCGGCGACATCAGCCGCGGCGCCTATGTGCTGTCGGAGCCCGAAGCCGTCGGCCTCAAGAGCAAGAAGACCGCCGCGGTCATCATCGCGACCGGCTCCGAAGTGCAGCTCGCGCTGGCCGCGCAGAAACTGCTGGCCGAAAAGAAGATTGCCGTGCGCGTGGTGTCGATGCCCTCGACCACCACCTTCGACCGCCAGGACGTGGCCTACAAGAAGGCCGTGCTGCCCAAGAAGCTGCCGCGCATCGCGGTGGAAATGGGCTGCACCGGCGGCTGGTGGAAATACGGCTGCGCGGCCGTCGTGGGCATCGACAGCTACGGCGAGTCGGCACCGGCACCGGCGCTGTTCAAGCACTTCGGCTTCACGGCCGAGAACGTTGCCGCCACGGTCGAAGCCGCCCTGCGCGGCTGAGCCCGGCGAGGCGTTTTTCCTTTCTGTCCGACCACAAGTTTTTCAACCTTAGGAGCAAATCAGATGGCTATCAAACTCGGTATCAATGGCTTCGGTCGCATCGGTCGCAACGTGCTGCGCGCAGCGGTGCAGAACTTCAAGAACGACATCGAGATCGTCGCCATCAACGACCTGCTCGAGCCCGACTACCTGGCCTACATGCTCCAGTACGACTCGGTGCATGGCCGCTTCAAGGGCGAAGTCACGGTGGAAGGCAACACGCTGATCGTCAACGGCAAGAAGATCCGCCTCACGCAGGAGCGCGATCCCGCGCAGCTGAAGTGGAATGAAGTCGGCGCCGACATCGTGCTCGAATCCACCGGCCTGTTCCTCACCAAGGAAACCTGCCAGAAGCACCTCGACGCGGGCGCGAAGAAGGTGATCATGTCGGCGCCGTCGAAGGACGACACCCCCATGTTCGTCTACGGCGTGAACGACAAGAAGTACGCCGGCGAAGCCATCGTCAGCAACGCCAGCTGCACCACCAACTGCCTGGCGCCGCTGGCCAAGGTGCTGAACGACAAGTGGGGCATCAAGCGCGGCCTGATGACCACCGTGCACGCCGCCACCGCCACGCAGAAGACCGTCGACGGCCCGAGCAACAAGGACTGGCGCGGCGGCCGCGGCATCCTGGAAAACATCATTCCCTCGAGCACCGGCGCTGCCAAGGCCGTGGGCGTGGTGATCCCCGAGCTCAACAAGAAGCTCACGGGCATGAGCTTCCGCGTGCCGACCTCCGACGTGTCGGTGGTCGACCTCACGGTGGAGCTCGAGAAGGAAGCCACCTACAAGGAAATCTGCGCCGAGATGAAGTCGCAGAGCGAAGGCGCGCTCAAGGGCGTGCTGGGCTACACCGAGGACAAGGTGGTGGCCACCGACTTCCGCGGCGACCCGCGCACCTCGATCTTCGACGCCGAAGCCGGCATTGCGCTGGACGGCACCTTCGTGAAGCTCGTGAGCTGGTACGACAACGAATGGGGCTACTCGAACAAGTGTCTGGAAATGGTGAAGGTCGTGGCGAAGTAAAAAGCTTCGCGGCTCCGACAACAAAAACGCGCCCGAGGGCGCGTTTTTTCATGGGCGAGCACCGGGCGTTTCAGCGCAGCTTCTCGTTCCTTCGGATCTCGCTGCTGAGCTGCGACGTCAGCCGCGTGGCGGCGCGGCGGGCGGCGAGCCCGTAGTCGCCGTTGAACTCGCCGAACTCCGCCGTGCCGTTGCCGACCGCGCGCACCCGCGTGAGCTCGGCGCCGGCCGCATCGCTCACCACGCAGCTCACCTCGGCGGTGAACGAGGTGGGCGGCCAGGTGATCCACGAGGACGAGCTCGAATCGGTCCTGATCTGCGGCGTGAACACCAGCGACACGCCCGCCGCCTCGTTGGCCTTGGCATCGCCGGCGGTGCGCAGCACGACCACGTCGCGGTAGACCGCGCGCAGCGCATCGCGGATCGACTTCTCGAGGTCGCGGTACGGGTAGTAGCTCACGCGGTCGCCGCTGCCGCCGGCGGTGGTCACCTGCTGGTCGCGCTGGGCGTCGGTCATCACGTAGGCCACCTTCTTGGGAAGGAGGCGCGCCTGCGATCGCGGCGGCGCGGTTTCCGTGATCATCGTGATCGGATGGGCGCAGGCGGCCAGCAAGGCCGCCAGGACCGCAGCGGCAAACAGGCGAGCGGCCGAAGAAGAAAAAAGAAAAGGCATGGTGCGGCTTTCTCCGGCAATGGCTGTGGCTAGGGTGCAATCGCCGCGATGAACTGCGGATCGGCATACACCTGCCGCAGCAGCGCGCGCACCAGCCTCGGATAGGCGGCCTGTCCGGCGGGCACGGCCACGATGTTGGCGTAGCTCGAGTCGAAGGCAAGCTCGCCGCGGTAGGTCTTGCGCAGCCTCTGCGCGGACGCGCGCGTCACGACCACCTCCACCTCCATGCGGCCGCTGCCGTTGATCACGCCAAGGTCGAGTTCGTTGACGAGAATCCGCGCCGCGATGCGGGTCGGGGCCTTGGGGTCGTAGGCCGATATTTCTCCCAGGTCGCGCGTCAGCGCGTCTTCCAGGTACTGCGCGAAGCTGCCGCTGGGCGAAAGCAGTTTCGCGCGGCGCAGGCGCAGGGTGTTGACGCTGTCGTTCGGGTCGGTCGGCTGCACCTTGGCGACCGCCACCATGCCGGGGCGCGCGGCTTCGAGCCGGTCGAGCGCCTCGTAGTCGGCCGCATAGGGCGGCGCGGCGAGCTGCGCGCAGCCGGACGCCAGCACCAGCGCGGCCGATGCGAAGAGCCTTGCGGTGAAAGCGCGCAGGCGCATACCCCGCGGTCTGAAGAAGATCGCCATGCCTCGTGTCCCTCCTCGGGATGCCTGATCCCGGCGCGAGGGTAGCAGGCATTGCGCCGCGCGCGAAGGCCGATTTTCAGACCGGCTCGAGCACGTGGATCAGCTTGCTCTGGACCAGCTCCTTCGTCTTCGCGCCGTGGGCCGCCATGTGCGGTGCCACCGCATGGGCCTGCAGGTGGGCCAGCGTTTCCCATTTCTCGATCACCACGAAGGTGTCGGGGCCGAAGCTGGCCTTCGATGCCGGCACGCCCGCCGCGTCGACCGTGGCGCCGTATTCGATGCAGCCCTCCTCGGCCAGCACGGCCGCGCGGTTGGCGGCAAAGGCTTCGAGCAGGCTGGCGCGCTGGCCCGGCTTGGCGGTGATGACGGCGACGACGTGGATCATGGAAAAAAGCTCCGTAGTTTCATGTGTGTGGAATGGGACCGCCGAATCTAAAAGACCGGCCGCTGGGACAGCGGTCCCGCGCGCGACCCTATCATCGCCCGCATGTTCTTTCCCCTGCCCCGCACGGCCACCGCGCCCTTCTGCCCCTCCGAAGTCAAGGGCAGCGTGGCGGTCCCGCAGGACCTGCCGTTCGGCAAGAAGCTGCTGCGCTACGCGGGGCCGGGCCTGCTGGTTTCGGTGGGCTACATGGACCCGGGCAACTGGGCGACCGACATCGAGGCCGGCTCGCGCTTCGGCTACGGCCTGCTCTTCGTGGTGCTGCTCGCGAGCCTCGCGGCCATGCTGCTGCAGACGCTGTGCGTGCGGCTCGGCCTGGTGGCGCAGAAAGACCTGGCGCGCGCCTGCCGCGAGCACTATTCGCCGCGCGTGAGCCGCTTCCTGTGGCTGGGCGCGGAGCTGGCCATCGTGGCCTGCGACCTGGCCGAGGTGCTGGGCAGCGCGCTCGCATTGCACCTGCTGTTCGGCGTCTCGATCCCGGTCGGCATCGGCATCACGGCGTTCGACACGCTGCTCGTGCTGGGGCTGCAGGGTGCGGGCTTCCGGCGCGTGGAGGCGATCGTGCTCGGGCTGGTGGGCACCATCGCGGGCTGCTTCGTGGTGGAGCTTGCGATGTCGCAGCCCAACTGGTTCGGCGTGGCAATGGGCTTTGCGCCCAGCTTCGAGCGGCTGCAGCAGCCGAGCGCGCTGTACCTTGCGATCGGCGTGGTGGGCGCCACCGTGATGCCGCACAACCTGTACCTGCATTCGTCCATCGTGCAGACCCGGCTGGTGGCCGACAGCGATGCGGCGCGGCGCGAGGCGGTGCGCTTCTGCACCTTCGACGCGGTGTTCTCGCTTTCGCTCGCGCTCCTGGTCAACGCGGCCATCATGGTGCTGGCGGCCAGCGCCTTCCACAGCACCGGCCATGTGGAAGTGACCGAGATCGACGACGCCTACCGGCTCATCGAGCCCATCGTGGGCAGCGCGGTGGCGGCCACGCTGTTCGGCATTGCGCTGCTGGCCTCGGGCCAGAGCTCGACCTTCACCGGCACCATTGCAGGCCAGATCATCATGGAAGGCTTTCTCGACCTGAAGATCCCGTGCTGGCAGCGCCGCCTGATCACGCGGGGGCTGGCGCTCGGGCCGGCGTTCCTGGGGGTCTGGTGGTTCGGCGATGGCGGCGTGGGCAAGATGCTGGTGCTGAGCCAGGTGGTGCTGAGTTTCCAGCTGCCCTTCGCGATGTGGCCGCTGATCCGCTTCACGAGCAGCCGCGCGCTGATGGGCGGCTTTGCCAGCGGCACGCTGGTCAAGCTGCTGGCCTGGGGGCTGTTCGGCGTGATCAGCGCGGCCAACGTGTGGCTGGTGGCGTCGGCGGTGCTCGGCGGCCCTTGATTCGGCGGAGAAGAAAAAGCCTCAGCGCTCGGCCGCGTCTTTCCACAGGTGCACCAGCGACGCGGGCGCCTCGTTCTCGGGCACCTCGAAGCTGACCGAAGAACCTGAATGGGAGGTGGCGCTTTCCACCACCACTTCCACGCGGTAGAAGCGCTGGTCGCCGCCCGGCGAACCGGGGCCTGCGCGCGGCTCCGCGTGCGGCGCCGCGCTTTGCAGCGCCTCGCCGATCTGCTGGCGCAGTTCCTCGCTGCAGTTGCCCAGCTGGTAGCTGCGCGGGCGCGACAGGCCCGGCACGTAGGCCACGCCGCCCTCGCGCGTCACGCGCACGACGGAGGCCTGGTCCAGGGGCGGAAGCTGAATCATGATGGTGTGACTCCCACGGTGTTCCATGCAGCGCCAACGGCCTTGTGCGCCGCGCTGCCGGCGCCGAAGCGCCTGGCCGCATTTTCCACGCTGAGCTGCGCGAAGGCCAGGAAATCGGCGTCCTGGCGCAGCCGCCGGTCGCACACCGTGTCGTACCAGACGCGCCCGGCCGTCTCCCATGCCGGACCCTGGATGGCCGTGGCAGCGAGATGGAAGGCGCGGTTCGGAATGCCGGAATTGATGTGCACGCCGCCATTGTCCTGCCGCGTGTCGACAAAGTCCTTCATGTGGGCAGGCTGCGGGTCCTTGCCGAGCACCGGGTCGTCGTAGGCCGTGCCGGGCTCGGCCATCGAGCGCAGCGCGCGCGCCTTGACCTTGCCGGTGAAGAGCCCCGCGCCCACCAGCCAGTCGGCCTGCTGCGCCGTCTGCTTGAGCAGGTGCTGCTTGACCAGCGCGCCGAACACGTCGCAGATCGACTCGTTGAGCGCCCCCGGCTGCCCCTGGTAGACCAGGCCCGACTCGTGGTCGATCACGCCGTGCGTGAGCTCGTGGCCGATGATGTCCACCGCGATGGTGAAGCGGTTCATGACCTCGCCGTCGCCGTCGCCGAACACCATCTGCTGGCCGTTCCAGAAGGCGTTGTCGTAGTCGTTGCCGTAGTGCACGCTGCCCGTGAGCGGCATGCCCGCGCCGTCGATGGAATCGCGCTCGAAGATGTCGTGGTAGAGGCGGTAGGTGGCGCCCAGGTAGTCGTAGGCCTCGTCGGCGGCGATGTCGCCGGTGGCGGCCTGTCCTTCGGCACGCACCAGCCGCCCCGGCAGGACCATGGTGTGCTCTGCGTCGTGGATGGCGCGCGCGGGCGAGCCGCGCCGCACATAGCTGGGCGCGGGGCCCGACGACACGCCCTGCCCGGCCACCGCCTCGCGCAGGCCGCGGTGCTGCAGGTCGATCATCAGCGTCTGCGCCGCCTTCGCGCTGGCATGCGCACCGGCATGTTGCGCCAGCCGGTCCAGCAGGTACGGCGGTACGAAGCTGGGCGGCAAAAGGCCCGGCGAGCGAAGCGGCATGGGCGACTCTCCTTTGCAGTTGAGGGCAACAAAAAAGACGGTATCAGAAAGCCGTAAAACCTGGATCACACCGTTACTTCTGGTCATGAGGTGGCCGCGTTCCAGGCCATACGATCGGAGCCTTCCGATCCACTTGCCGCTGCTGCCATGTTCATCGTCACGCTCACCTACATCCGTCCGCTTGAAGAGCTCGATGTGTTGATGGATGGGCACATGGCGTGGCTGCGAAAGCACTACCAAAGTGGTCTGTTCCTGGCCTCGGGCCGGCAGGTGCCGCGCAAGGGCGGCGTGATCTTCGCGCGCTCGGGCGACCGGGCAGAGCTCGAGGCCGTGCTCGCACGCGACCCCTTCGTGCAGAACGGCGTGGCCAGCACGCACGTGATCGAGTTCGTGCCGAGCATGACCGCGCCCGCGACCGAGATCCTCAAGGCGCTCTGAGGCCGCTTGCCCGCGCGGCTCAGGTCGCCGGCTTTTCCTCGCGCCCGCCGGGGTGCCGCGCAAAGCGCGCCGCATCGCGGCCATGCACCGGCGCCGGATCGCTCCAGGGCCAGCCGCCGAACTGCGTGCGGCGGTAGTCGGCCAGCGTCTG
Source organism: Variovorax sp. V116 (assembly GCF_041154435.1). NCBI lineage: Bacteria > Pseudomonadati > Pseudomonadota > Betaproteobacteria > Burkholderiales > Comamonadaceae > Variovorax > Variovorax sp. V116. Next base: position 63,947 of record NZ_AP028661.1, on the reverse strand, counting down.
GCTGATCTCGGCCTGCGTGTTCATCACGAACGGACCGTACTGCGCCACCGGCTCGGCAATGGGGCGCCCCTGCAGCAGCAGGAATTCGCCCGGCTCTTCATCGCCGTTGCGCAGCTCGACGGCGGTGTCCGCGCGCAGTTCGATGGCGGCCGGGCCTTCCACGCGCCGGCCTGCGATGGTGGCCACCGCGCCCTTGAAGAAGTACAGCATGCGCCGCGTGCCCTCGCCCGCGGCGGGCGGCAGCGTCCACTGCGCGCCGGGCGTCATCTTGAGCGTCCAGATCGCGACGTCGGCATCGGCCTGCGCGGCCCATGAATCGGGCGGCGGCGCCAGCGGGCGGATCGGCTCTCCGTTGCCCGCGGCCGTGCCGCCGAAACGGCCCGCGACCACCGCGATCTCGGTGCGGCCGCCCGCCGCGTCGTCGGACGCAAGGCGCGGAATGGCCTCCGACCAGAACATCGTGAAGTGCGGCTCGGCCATCTTGCTGCTGGCCGGCAGGTTGAGCCAGATCTGGAACAGTTCGAGCGGATTGGGCGCGTTCGCATCGAGCAGCGGAAACATCTCCGAATGCACGATGCCCTTGCCCGCCGTGAGCCACTGCACGTCGCCGCCGCCGAAGCGTGCGGTGGCGCCCAGCGAATCGGAATGGTCGACCAGCCCCTTGCGCACGATGGTCACCGTCTCGAAGCCGCGGTGCGGGTGCGAGGGAAAGCCCGGCACCGTGTCGCCGTGGTACATGCTCCAGCCGTCCTTGCGGCTGAAGTCCTGGCCGATCTGGCGGCCCGCGAGCGGCGCCTCAGGCCCCATCTGCGCGTTGGCCTTCGGATAGGCGTCGTCGTGATAGACGCAGAACAGGAACGGGTCGATCGTCTGCCACGGGAAGCCGAGCGGGCTCACCTGCAGCACGGGGCTGCGGCCGTCCTCGATAGGGCTGCTGCTGTCGTTGTTGCTGGACACCTCGGTATTCCTTTCGGTTGGGCGTGCCGCGGCCGGATGCGCGGCAACGCTGCTGTCCGGAATATCGGGGCGCACGCGCTTCAGGGAAGGGGCCTTCCGCGCAACAGTGAGGAGCGCATATGGAACGATGGGCATCGTTCTGCGTGCTTGGCGGCGCGCCCTCAGGCGTTCTGGTGGGTCACTTCGGCGTTCGGGTCCATGTACATCAGCTCCCACAGGTGGCCGTCGAGGTCCTGGAAGCCGTGGCCGTACATGAAGCCGTAGTCCTGCGGCTCGCGCGGCACCGTGCCGCCCGCGGCCACCGCCTTGGCCACCATCTCGTCGACCTCGGCGCGGCTTTCGCACGACAGGCACAGCAGCACCTCGGTGCTCTTGCTGGTGTCGGCGAGGCTCTTGCTCGTGAAGGTCTTGAAGAAGTCTTCCACCAGCAGCATCGCGTGGATGCTGCCTTCCTGGATCACCATGCAGGCGGCGTTGGCGTCCGTGAACTTCTCGTTGAAGGTGTAGCCCAGCGCGGCAAAGAATGCCTTGGACTTGTCGAGGTTCTTGACGGCGAGGTTCACGAAGATCTGCTTGTTGGCCATGGTTGTCTTTCCTGTGTCGATGAAGAATGGATCGGAGCTTTGCCGGTGTGTTGTGTACACCGTCCACAAAAGATACCAAAGAAAATGTACGGTGTCCACATTATTTTTTCAAGCGGCACTTTTGGCCAGCAGCCCGGCCAGCGCGAGGGTGCTGCGATCCTCGAAATACGGGCCGACGATCTGCACGCCCAGCGGCAATCCGCCGGCCGTGAAGCCCGCGGGCGCGACCGTGGCGGGCAGCCCGCCCAGGCTCGCGAGCCCGGACCAGGCCGCCAGCTCGCCATACGGTGTGGGCCTTCCGTCGATAGTGAGCGTGCGCTTCTCGAAATCGGGCTCGGCCATGTGCTCGAAGGCTGCACAGCCCACCGCCGGGCACAGCACGGCGTCGAATTGCGTGAACAGCGTGCGCAGCTGCGCCCGGATGCGCGTGCGCGTGGCCAGCAGGTCGAACCAGGTGCGAAGCTGCATCGGCGAGCGGCCGCCGGGCTCGGCATGCGCGAGCACGGTCTGCACGATCTGGCCGTAGGTGTCGCCGACTTCGGCCAGGTCGGGCAGCAGGTCCGAGGCTCGGGCCACCGAGGCGCCGGCCTTTGCCAGCCGCTGCCCGGCGCCTTCGACGGCGGCGCGCACATCGGCCGCCACCGCGGCCTGCGGATGCGCGGTGACCACCAGCACGCGCCAGTCCTTGGCCGCCGCATGGCGCGCCGCCGGCAGCATGAAGCGGCCCTGCGCCACGTGGGCCGCATCGGGCCCGGCCAGCACGTCGAGCGCCAGCGAGAGGTCCTCGGCGCCATGGCCGATCGGTCCGATCACCGAGGGCAGTGAGGCCAGCGCCTCCTCGGTGCCCGGAAACGCGAAGCCGCGCGTCGGCAGCAGGCCGTGGCTCGGCTTGTGCGCGTACACGCCGCAAAAGCTCGCGGGAACACGCAGCGAGCCCGTGAGGTCGGAGCCCAGCTCCAGCGCCACCATGCCGGTGGCCACCGCCACCGCGCCGCCGCCCGACGAGCCGCCCGGCGTGCGCCCGGCGTCGAGCGGGTGCACCGTGCGGCCGTACACCGGGTTGGCGCTCTGCCAGTCGGCCAGCGCCGGCGGCACGTTGGTCTTGCCGAGAATCACCGCGCCCGCCGCCTTGAGGCGCGCCACGGCCACGGCGTCCTGCTGCGGCACGAAATCGCGGAACTGCGGCAGGCCCCAGCTGGTCGGCAGGCCGGCCACGTTGAAAGCCTCCTTCACCGTCATCGGCACGCCCAGCAGCGGCCGGCGCTCGCCGCGCGCGAGGGCCGCGTCGGCTTCGGCGGCCTGGCGGCGCGCGCGGGCGAAGTCGCGCACCACCACCGCGTTGAGCGCACCGTCGATCGCCTCGATGCGGGCGATGGCGGCTTCGCACAGCGCCGCGGCGCTCAGCTGGCCGGCGGCCAGTGCCCTGGCCGATGGGGCGGCGCCTGCGGCGAGCAGGGCGGTGGGATCGAGCGGTGTGGCCATGGCGAGCCTTTCCTTCTTTCCTGATGCGCAGCGGCAGGCGCAAAGCCGGCGGCGCGATGAACAAGACCGGGCATCATGGCCGGCATGGAAATCGAGTTCAAGTTTCATGTTCCCGCACAGCGCCTGAAAGCCGTCGAGGCCGCCATGCGGCGCGGCAGCGTGGTGCGCACGCGGCTGCAGGCGCGCTATTTCGACACCGCGGACCAGGCGCTGGCCGCCCAGGGCATCGTGCTGCGCCTGCGCAAGGAAGGGCCGCGCTGGGTGCAGACCGTCAAGGCCACCGGCGACAACGCGCTGCACCGGCTCGAACACAACGTCGACCTGGGCGCCGCAGCGGCCGGCGGCGGCGCGCCGGCCATCGAACCGCAGCGCCACCAGGGCACGCCCGTGGGCGAGCGGCTTGCCCAGGTGCTGGCCGCGAGCGGCGCCGCGCTGGTCGAGCGCCAGTCCACCGACATCGTGCGGCTCACACGTGATGTGCGCACCACCGGCGCCGGCGCCGCCGTGGTGGAACTGGCGCTCGATGTCGGCAAGGTCATCGCCCATGCGGGCACGCCGGACGAGCGCGAGTCGCCGGTGTGCGAACTGGAACTCGAGCTCAAGCGCGGCGGCGTGCAGGGGCTGGTGGCGCTCGCGCGCCGCTGGTCGCAGCAGCACGGCCTGTGGTTCAGCACCGTGTCCAAGGCCGAGCGCGGCACGCGGCTGCTGGCGAAAGTCGATGCGGTTCCGGCCGTGAAGGCCGAGGCGCCGCGCTTTGCCAACGAGAAAGAAAAGCCGGGCGGCCGCGCCATCCAGCAGGCCGTGGTCGCGTCGTGCCTCGCGCAGATGCTGCCCAACGCGAGCGAGATCGCCGCGGGCAGCACGGATGAAGAGCAGATCCACCAGCTGCGCATCGGCATCCGGCGCCTGCGCACCGCGCTGCGCGAACTCGCGGGGCTCGACCCGCGCACCGGTCTTTTCAACGGCGGCGAATGGGAGCCGCCGCTGGTCGAGGCCTTCCGCGCGCTCGGCGCGCTGCGCGACCGCGAGCAGATCCTGAAGCTGGCGCAGCCGCAACTGCGCGAGGCGGGGGCGCCGGAGTTCGATCCGCTGGCTGGCGACGATGCGGCGGCCGAGGCGCCCTCGCCCGGCGAGGTGGTGCGCGCGCCGGCGTTCCAGTCGGTGCTGGTGTCGCTGATCGGCTTTACCGCGGCCACCGCCGGGGAAGCTGCGCCGCAGACCGAAGCCGAAGCTGCCGGCCAGCCCGCGTCAGCGCCGGCGCCGCTCGACGCCGCCGAGGCACGGCGCCTTCTGCGCAAGCGCCTGCAGCGGCTGCATCGGCAGGCGGTGCGCGACGGCCGCCGCTTCGAATCGCTGTCGGCCGAAGACCAGCATCGCACGCGCAAGCGGCTCAAGCGCCTGCGCTACCTGGCCGAATTCGCGGCGCCGCTGTTCGCCGCCGATGCGGACGACGACAAGGAAAAGCCGGCCGCCGAGCGCTACCTGAAGCGCCTGCGCCCCGCGCAGGACGCGCTGGGCGAATTCAACGACGAAGCCGTGGCGCTCGCGCTCTACCGCGAAGCCACCGCGCGCGATGCGCGCGCATGGTTCGCCGTCGGCTGGTTCAGCGCGCGCCACGCGGCGGGCGCGAAGGCCTGCCGCAAGGCACTGGGCCGGATCGCAAAGGCGCCGCGGTTCTGGAAGAAGAACAACTAGAACGACCGGGCCGCCGGACCCGATCGGTCAGTGATGGTGCCCATGCGCACCATGCACGTGCCGATGCTCGATCTCCACCGGCAGCGCCGCGCGCACGTCCGTCACCTGGAGGCTGAACTTCAGCGCCTTGCCGGCCCAGGGGTGGTTGCCGTCCAGCAGCACGACCGGGCCCTTGATCTTCATCACGGTGAAGAGGTGCTCGGTGCCATCGTCGAGCCGCCCCTCGAGTTGCCCGCCCACCTTCACGCCCGGCGGGAATTCGGACTTGGGGATGCTGCGCACCAGCGACTCGTCGCGCAGGCCGAAGGCGTCTTCGGGCGCCAGGTTCAGCGTGGTCTGGAAGCCCTTTTCCTTGCCATCGAGCACTTCCTCGATCTTGGGCAGCGTGTTCTCGTAGCCGCCATGCAGGTAGGCCATCGGCTCGGGGCTGGCTTCGATCAGCTTGCCCTGGGCGTCGGCGACCTTGTACTTGAGGGTGACGACTGTGTCTTTTTCGATTTTCATGGGGGGCGATTCTCCCGCAGGGGCGAAGCGGCCGCGCGCGGCTGGCGAGCGCCCCCGTGGGGAAGCATGGCATGGACTTTGCATGGATAGTACAACCCCCGATTGTCGATTGTTCGACAATCCATACCATTGCACGCCATGACAGCCGCCCCGCCGCCCGTTCTCCGCATCCAGGCCCTGCACAAGCGCTACGGCAGCCACCACGTGCTGCGCGGCATCGACCTCGACGTGCTGCCCGGCGACCGCATCGCCATCATCGGTTCGAGCGGTTCTGGCAAAAGCACGCTGCTGCGCTGCCTCAACTTCATGGAAGTGCCTTCCGCCGGGCAGGTGGTCCTCAAGGGACGCGCCGTGGGCCGGCCCGTGCCGGGGTCCGACACGCTGCGCTATGGGGAGGCCGAGCTCAGCGAAGTGCGCAAGCAGGTCGGCATGGTGTTCCAGCAGTTCAACCTGTTCCCGCACATGACGGTGCTGCAGAACGTCATGGAGGGGCTGGTGACCGTCAAGCGCCTGCCTGCGGCAGAGGCCCGCGAGCGCGCGCTGGCCGAAATCGCCAAGGTGGGCCTGGCGGAAAAGGCCGCCGCCTACCCGGGCCACCTGTCCGGCGGCCAGCAGCAGCGCGTCGCCATCGCCCGCGCGCTGGCCATGGAGCCCGAGGTGCTGCTGTTCGACGAGCCCACGTCCTCGCTCGATCCCGAACTGGTCGGCGAGGTGCTCGGCACCATCCGCGCGCTGGCCGACGAAGGCCGGACCATGCTGCTCGTGACGCACGAGCTCGGCTTTGCCTATCACTTCGCGAGCAAGGTGGTGTTCCTCGCCGACGGGCTGCTGCACGAGAGCGGCACGCCCGACGAGGTGCTCAAGCATCCGAAGCAGGAGCGCACGCAGCGCTTCATCGAGCGCTTCACCGCCTTCCACTTCTGATCCCAGGACCCTCATTCATATGCACGCCGACAGCGCCCCCTCGAAGACCAGTTCCCAGGCCTACGCCCCCGATGCACGCAACGACGCAGTGCTCGTCTACGTGAACGGGCAGTTCGTGCCGCGTCACCAGGCGGTGGTGTCGGTGTTCGATGCCGGCTACGTGTGCGGCGACGGCGTGTGGGAGGGCGTGCGCCTGGTCGACGGCCGCATCATCTCGTTCGACGCCCACATCGACCGCATGTACGAGGGCGCGAAGTCGATCGCGCTGGACATCGGCATGACCCGGGCGCAGATGAAGCAGGTGGTGGTCGACACCTTCCTGCGCAACGGCATGCGCGACGGCGCGCACGCCCGGCTCATGGTCACGCGCGGCGTCAAGAAAACGCCCAACCAGGACCCGCGCTTCATCATCGGCGGCGCCACCGTGGTGTGCGTGGCCGAGCACAAGGTGGTCACGCCGGAGGCCAAGCGCAACGGCCTGAAGCTCTTCACCTCGACCTTGCGCTGCAGCGGGCCGGACGTGTTCGACCTGCGGCTCAATTCGCACAGCCGCCTCAACCTGATCCAGGCCCTGATCCAGGCCATCCAGGCCGGCGCGGACGAGGCGCTGATGCTCGACCCCCACGGCTTCGTCTCGAGCTGCAATTCCACCAACTTCTTCGCGGTGCGGGGCGGCGCGCTGTGGACCTCGTCGGGGCGCTACTGCTTCAACGGCATCACGCGCGCCACGGTGGTGCGGCTCGCGCGCGGGGCGGGCATCCCGGTGCACGAAGGCGACTTCACGCTGGCCGAGGTCTACGCGGCCGACGAGGCCTTCGTCACCGGCACGCTGGCCGGCCTCACGCCGGTGTCGTCGGTCGACGGCCGCGCGCTGGCGCCGCTCGGCCCGCTCACGCAGCGGCTCGACGCGCTCTACCGCACCTACATCGCGAGCGCGAACGAGGCCCACGGCGCGCTGCCCGCAGCCGCCTGAACACCGCCGCACCGCCTGCTCCCTTCAACTCCAGTCCACGGAAAGCCCATCCCATGAACGCCACCACTCCCTTCCGGCGCCTGCGCCGTGCCGTCGCCCTGGCGCTCGCCGCCTCCCTGTCGCTCGGCAGCCTTGCCGCCGGCGCGCAGACCAACACGCTGCAGAAGATCAAGCAGAGCGGCGAGCTGCGCATCGGCGTCGCGCCCGGCGATCCGTGGTACTTCCGCGATCCCGCCTCGGGCACCTGGACCGGGCTCGGCGTGCTGCTCGGCGAACAGGTCGCCAAGGAGATGGGCGTGAAGATGACGCCGGTCGAGACCACCTGGGGCAACAGCGTGGCGGCGCTGCAGGCCGGGCAGATCGATGCCATGTTCGTGCTCGATGCCACCGAGGAGCGCAAGAAGGCGATCGACTTTCCGGCCAGCCCGCTGCTCTGGTATGCGCAGGGCGTGCTCGCGAAGGACGGCCTCGTCGCCAAGAACTGGGCCGACCTCGACAAGCCCGAAGTGCGCATCGGCGTGGCGCTCGGCACGGCCACCGACCGCGACCTGACCACCCGCCTGCCGAAGGCGAAGATCGAGCGCTTCACCAACACCGACGAGACCGTGGCGGCCTTCATGTCGGGCCGCGTCGACGCGATCGGCTTCTACCATCCGGCCCTGGTCATCGCGTACTCGAAGATCCGCAAGGGCAAGGTGCAGGTGCCACAGCCGGTCGTCGCGCTGCCGACCAGCGTGGGCATCCGGCGCGAGGCCGATGCGGGCTTTCGCAACCAGCTCGACGGCCTGATCGGCAAGCTCTACGCCTCGGGCCAGACGCAGGCGCTGTACGGCCAGTACCTCAAGACCAAGGGCATCGACCCGGCCACCGTGCCGGGCGTGATGAAAGAGACGCTCGGCCAGTAGGCCGGGCCGCATCGAACCGGCGGGCGGGCGCACATGAACTACGAATGGGACTTCAGCGGCGTCTGGGCGCACCGCGACATGCTCCTGGCGGGCTTCGTCGGCACGATGAAGATCGCCGCCGTTGCCATCGCGCTGGGCGTAGTGTTCGGCGTCGTGCTCGCGGCCCTTCGGCTGTCGGGCAGGGCGTGGCTCGCCAGGCCCGCGCTGTGGATCATCGAGTTCTATCGCAACACGCCGCCGCTGGTGCATTTCTTCTGGGCCTTCTACGCATTGCCGGTGCTCATCGGCGTGAGCCTGGACCCGTATGCGGCGGCGGTCATCGCGCTGTCGACGCAGTCGGGCGCGTTCTTCGCCGAGGTGTTCCGCGGCGGCCTGGTGTCGATCGAGCGCGGGCAGTGGGAAGCGGCGCGCGCCGTCGGCATGCGCTCGCACCAGGCCCTGCGCCGCGTGGTGCTGCCGCAGGCGCTCGCGCGCATGCTGCCGCCGTTCATCGAGCGTTCGTTCGAACTCATCAAGACCACCGCGCTGGCCTCCACGCTGGCCTACTCCGACCTGCTCTACCAAGCCATGCAGCTCAACTCGATCACCTTCCGGCCGCTGGAGGTGTACACGGTGGTCGCGGCCATCTTCTTCCTGGCGCTGTTCTCGCTGAGCCTCGTCGCACGCGTGGCCGAGCATCGCCTGGCCATCTCCACCCGCGCTGCAGGACACTGACGATGGACTTCACCTGGGACTTCTCGGCCGTGCTGCAGCACTGGCCCGTGCTGCTCAAGGGCGTGGGCGTCACGGCCGGCCTGTGGGCTGTCGCCTTTCCTTCGGCCATGGCGATCGGCCTGCTGATCGCGCTGGGCGCGCGCTCGAAAAGCCGCCTCGTGGGCGCCGCGACGCGCGGCTACATGGAGCTGTTCCGAAACATCCCGATCCTGATCCAGCTGGTGTGGTTCTTCTACGCGTTTCCGATCCTCACGGGCTGGCAGCTCACGCCATATGCGGCGGCGCTGCTCGCGCTCTCGCTCAACGCATCGGCCTACTGCTCGGAGATCTTCCGCGGCGGCATCGCCTCGCTGCCGGCGGGCCAGTGGGAGGGCGCGCGCGCCCTGGGCATGCGGCGCGTGCAGGTGCTGCGCCGCGTGGTGCTGCCGCAGGTGCTCAAGCGCATGCTGCCGGCCTTCACCAACCGCGGCATCGAGCTGGCGAAGAACACGTCCATCGCGTCCGTCATCGCGGTGCACGAGCTCATGTACCAGGGCCGCGCGCTGAGCGCCGCCTACTACCGGCCGCTGGAAATCCTGACGGCCGTGGCCGTGGTGTACTTCGTGCTCATCTACCCTGGCGCCTATGCCGCAAGCCGCCTCGAAAAGCGCCTGGCCCTGCGCAGCCATTGACGCCCTCCGCCCACGCCCCGACACCCGACCCGCCGCGATGAAGACCCTCCCCGATTTCGCACCCGCTCCCTCGGCCACGCGGCGCGACTACGTGGCGCAGACCCTGCGCGACGCCATCCTCACCGGCAAGATCGCGCCCGGCACGCAGCTGGTCGAGAGCCACTTCGCCACCCAGTTCGGCGTCAGCCGCGGCCTGCTGCGCGAGGCGATCCGCGAGCTCATCGAGACCGGCCTGCTCGTGAACAAGCCCTACGCCGGCACCTACGTGACCGACATCAGCGAACAAACCATGAGCGACGTGTACGAGGTGCGCCGCATCATGGAAAGGCAGGCGTTCATCCGCCTGTGGCCGCAGCGCGACGAAGCCTTTCGCGCCGAGATGACCGCGCGCTACGAGGCATTGGCCGAAGCCGCCTCCAGCAGCGAGCTGCATCGCGAGAGCGCGGCGGAGGCCCACTTCCACGGCCTGGTCTACGAGCGCTGCGGCAATCAGCTGCTGCTCGATGTCTGGCGCCAGATGACGCAGAAGATCCAGCTCGGCTTTGCGGTGTGCCGCCTGACGCACGCGCCCAAGCCCGACTTCGCGGAGAACCACCACCTGTTCCTCGAGCTGGCCATCGGCAACGACCTCAACGCGATGCTCGAGGAGCTCGATGCGCACTTGCTGCGCGGCCTGTCGACCATTCGGCACGCGCTGCGCAACACGGCCCCGCGCGGCTGAGCATGGGTCATGAAACCCGTTATTCGGTGCGCAGCATCTCCGGCAGCGCCTCCACCGCGCTGAGCTTCTCCATCACCATTCCGATGAACGCCGACACCGCCAGCGGCAGGTGCTTGCGGCTTGGGTAGAGCACGCTCAGCCCCTGCCCCGTGCGCTGGTACTGCGGCAGCACCGGCACCAGCCGGCCGGCCTCCAGGTCGAGCCGGGCCATGGTGGGCGGCAGCAGCGCGATGCCCAGGCCGGCGAGCGCGGCCTTGCGCAGCGCCTGCGCGGTGTTGCCGCTGAAGCGGCCCCCAACCTGCACTTCTTCTTCCGCGCCGCCGGGGCCGGCCAGGCGCCAGAGGGCGCGGCCGCTCGGATGGGGCGAGGTCACGCAGTCGTGGTCCGCCAGGTCCTGCAGGGTGGCGGGCGCGCCGCGCGCGGCAATGTAGGCGGGGCTCGCGACCATGCCGTCGGTCCGGGCGCCCAGGAGCTTGCGGCCGACGTAGCCGGAGTCGGGCAGTGCGCCGCCGCGGAATGCGATGTCGATCTGCTCGGCGATCAGGTCGGCCCGGGCGTCGCTCAGAACGAAGTCGACGCGCACCAGCGGGTGCGCGGCCAGGAAGCCGGCCACCCACTCCATCGGGAAGAAATCGAAGAAATCGGCCGTCGCCGCCACGCGCACCAGGCCGCTGGGCTGCTGGCTGCCGGTGATCAGCGCCTGCCCGGCCTCGACCAGCCCGTCGACCGCGCCCGCGCAGCGCTCGTGGAACGCCCGGCCCGCGCTGGTCAGCGTGAGCCTGCGGGTGGAGCGCTGCATGAGCCGCGTGCCCAGCTGCGCCTCGAGCTGCTGGATGCGCCGGCTCACGGTGTTGGGCGGCAGGCCCAGCCGACGCGCCGCCGCGGCAAAGCTGCCGTGGCGCACCACCTGCACGAACATGGCGATGTCGTTGAGGTCGAGCATGGCGGGGATTCCTTCTACTGATGGACGAGTGCAATCCGATTCTGCCGTCTAGTCGATCAATGGGTGCCGCCCTAACCTTGTGCCCATGACTTCCACATCTCCCGCTTCCACTTCCTCCACAACCCAGCGCCGCATCGTCTGGGGCGTCCGCATTCTTCTGGCGCTGGCCTTCGGTGCCGCCGGCCTCGCCAAGCTGGCCGGCGTGCCGCAGATGGTCCAGGTGTTCGAGGCGGTCGGCTTCGGCCAGTGGTTCCGCTACCTGACGGGCGTGGTCGAGGTCGGCGGCGCGGTGCTGCTGCTGGTGCCGGCGACCGGCTTCATCGGCGGCCTGCTGCTGGCCGCGACCATGGCCGGCGCCGTGGCCACGCACCTCGTGCTGATCGGCGGCAGCCCCGCGCCGGCCATGGTGCTCCTGCTGCTGTCAGCCTTCGTGGCCTGGCGCCTGCGGCCCGTACCGGCGGCCAGCGCCGCCTGATCTTTCTTTCTTCTTCCATCGGTTAAGGAGCCTCCCATGACCACCGCCGTTGCCACTGCCATCACCACCGAAGCCCGCGCCATCGTCTACCGCACGCGCGGCTCCCAGCACGGGCCGATCACGCGGCTCATGAGCCCGGGCGACCTGGGCGAATTCCTCAAGCCCTTCGTGTTCCTCGACCTTTTCGGCTTCGACACCTCGGGCGGCCGCAAGGGCTTCGGCATGCACCCGCATTCGGGCATTGCCACGCTGACCTGGCTGATCGACGGCGACACGCTGTACGAAGACACGACCGGCGAGCAGGGCGTGCTGCCGGCCGGCGGTGTCGAGTGGATGCGCGCCGGCAACGGCGTGTGGCACGACGGCGCGCCCGCGCCGGGCACGAAGCGCGTGCAGGGCTTCCAGCTCTGGGTGGCCCTGCCGGCCTCGGAAGAAAACGCGCCGGCGCAGAGCATCTACCTGTCGCCCTCGCAGGTGCCGCGGGAAGGCCCGGCGCGCGTGCTGCTCGGGCGCCACGGCGCGGCGCAAAGCCCCATTCCGGCCCCGGCGCCGATCAACTACCTGGCCGTGCAGCTGAAGGACGGCGAGCACTGGCGCTACACGCCGCCGGCCGGCCACACGGTGGGCTGGATCGCGGTCGACGCGGGCCGGCTCGATGCGGGCGGCGGCGAACCGGTCGCCGCCGGCGAGCTGGCGGTGTTCGAGGAATCGGGCGCGGCCATCGGCTTCGTGGCCCAAGGCGACACCTCCTTCGTGCTGGGCTCGGCCGCGAAGCATCCGCATGAACTGGTGATGGGGCACTACTCGGTGCACACCAGCAAGGCCGCGCTCGAGCAGGGCGAGGCCGAAATCCGCCGCATCGGTGCGCGGCTGCGAGAGGAAGGCCGGCTGCGCTGAAGAGGGCACTTTCCCGCTGCACCCTGGTGCATCCGGCGCCTTCATGGCGCAGCCAAGCCGGCTCAAAGGCACCATCCGCCCCATCCGCCGCGCGCACTTTCCCCAGTGCGCGCGGCGTTTTTCCTGGCGCTCGCCCTTTGCCGGCGCGCCTTTGCGCGCCTCCAGCCGCCTCACCAAGGGCTTACCCCATCACGCAGGCCTGCATATTGCTTAAGACTGTCGTCGGTTGACTGTCGACAGTTTGCGCAGTCGATCCGATGAACCCCGAACATGGCGCCGGCGGCCTCCCGCCGGGCCTAAAAAGGAACGCGACATGCAATTGCAGGCAGTGGGCCGCCAGGCCCCATCCGTTTCCGATGCCGAGCGCCAAGTGCGCGAAGACCTGGCCGCCGCCTACCGGCTGGTGGCGCACTACGGCATGGACGACAGCATCTACACGCACATCTCCGCACGCGTGCCGGGCACCGAGGACCAGTTCCTGATCAACCCCTTCGGCATGCTGTTCAAGGACATCACGGCCTCGTCGCTGGTGAAGATCGACCTGGAGGGGCGCATCCTCGACGACTCGCCCTGGGACGTGAACCCGGCCGGCTTCACCATCCACAGCGCGGTGCATTCGGCGCGCCACGACGCGGCCTGCGTGCTGCACACGCACACGGTGGCGGGCGTAGCGGTGTCGTCGCTGGCGGGCGGGCTGCAGCCCTGCAACCAGTGGGCGCTGCAGTTCTACAACCGCGTGGTCTATCACGACTTCGAGGGCATCGCGCTGGACGCCGATGAGCGCGAGCGCCTGGTGGCCGACCTGGGCCCGACGGCGCGTGCGCTGATCCTGCGCAACCACGGCCTGGTCACGCTCGGGCGCACGGTGCCCGAGGCCTTCATCCTGATGCTCAACCTGGAGCGCGCCTGCCGCGTGCAGGTGGCGATCCAGTCGAGCGGCCTGCCGGTGCATCCGGTGCCGGCCGAGGTCTGCGAAAAGACCGCGCAGCAGTACGAAAGCGGCGACAGCGTGCGCCAGCCGGGCCAGCCCGACCCCAACGCGCGCGAGTGGCGCGCACTGCTGCAGCGCATCGATCCGCTTCCCGCCACCTCGTACCGCGACTGAGCGCGGCGGTGCCGCCATTGCCGGCGCCCGCGTTCTTTCGTTCCCGTTTCTTCGTCCCCACCCGCTCGCACAGAGCCACAAGGAGTTTCCGCACATGAAACGTCGCAACCTCATCCAGATGGGCGCCGCCTCGGCCGCCGGATTGACGCTGGCGGGTGTCCCGCTGCACCTGCTGGCGCAGGGCAAGAAGGGCGGCGTGATCAACGCCGTGGTGCAGCCCGAGCCGCCGGGCCTGATGCTGGGCATCACGCAGAACGGCCCCACGCAGATGATCGCGGGCAACATCTACGAGGGCCTGCTGCGCTACGACGAGAAGATCAACCCGCTGCCCTCGCTGGCCACCTCTTGGACCGTCAACAAGGAAGGCACGCTCTACACCTTCAAGCTCAAGCCCGGCGTCACCTGGCACGACGGCAAGCCCTTCACCTCGGCCGACGTGGTGTTCTCGGCCGACGTGTTCCTGCGCAAGACGCATGCGCGGCTGCGCGCCAACCTGGCGGCGGTGGAAAGCATCAAGGCCATCGATCCGCTCACGGTCGAGTTCAAGCTCAAGTACCCCTTTGGCCCCTTCATCGGCATCTTCGAGGTCGGCAGCATGCCGATGATCCCCAAGCACATCTACGAAGGCACCGAGTTCGCGGCCAACCCGGCCAATGCCACGCCCATCGGCACCGGGCCGTTCAAGTTCAAGGAATGGGTCAAGGGCTCGTACATCCAGCTCGTGGCCAACGACAAGTACCACGTCAAGGACGTGCCGCTGGTCGAGAGCGTGTACTTCCACATCATTCCCGATGCCGCCTCGCGCGCGGCGGCCTTCGAGTCGGGCAAGGTCGACCTGGTGCCGGGCGGCGCGGTCGAGTACTTCGACGTGCTGCGGCTTTCCAAGCTGCCGGGCGCGGCGGTCACCACCAAGGGCTGGGAGTTCTTCGCGCCGCATTCGTGGCTGTGGCTCAACAACCGCAAGGCGCCGATGGACAAGCTCAAGTTCCGCCAGGCCGTGATGTACGCGATCGACCGCGAAGCCATGGCCAAGATCGCCTGGCAGGGCTTCGCCAAGCCGGCGACCGGGCCGTTCAACAGCAACATCAAGTTCCACAGCACCGACGTCGCCAAGTACCCGCGCAACGTGGCCACCGCCAAGAAGCTGCTCGAGGAAGCCGGCTACAAGGGCGAGACGCTGCGCCTGCTGCCGCTGCCCTACGGCGAGACCTGGGCGCGCTCGGCCGAGATCCTGCGCCAGAACCTCGCGCAGGCCGGCATCAAGGTCGAGCTGGTGGCCACCGACGTGGCCGGCTGGAACCAGAAGCTCAACGAGTGGGACTACGACCTCGCCTTCACCTACGTCTACCAGTACGGCGACCCGGCGCTGGGCGTGGCGCGCAACTACACCACCGGCAACATCGCCAAGGGCTCGCCGTTCAACAACGTCGAGGGCTATTCGAACCCGAAGGTCGACGAGCTGTTCGACGCCGGCGCCAAGGAGAGCGATCCCGAGAAGCGCAAGGCCATCTACCTGCAGGTGCAGAAGATCCTGCTCGACGAAGTGCCCGTCGCCTG
This sequence comes from Variovorax sp. V116, assembly GCF_041154435.1. NCBI lineage: Bacteria > Pseudomonadati > Pseudomonadota > Betaproteobacteria > Burkholderiales > Comamonadaceae > Variovorax > Variovorax sp. V116. The sequence continues at coordinate 48,840 of NZ_AP028661.1, read as the reverse complement.
GCTGCACGAGCTCAACTTTCCGACGCTGTACCGCACCAAGCTGAACAACATCATCAGCTCGGGCATCGGCCTGAACGACAGCCTGGGCACCGCGACGCTCGCATGACGGCCAGCCCGCAGCACATGCAACGCAACAGGAGCCGCCGATGAAACGTACGCAGTTCATGCTGGGCCGCGTGATGCAGGGCCTGCTGGCGATCCTGCTGATCGCCACGGTCAACTTCATGCTGGTGCGCGCGGCGCCGGGCGATCCGGTGTCGGTGCTGGCGGGCGAGGCGGGCGCGTCCGATCCGCAGTTCGTGGCGCAGCTGCGCGCGCAGTTCGGGCTCGACCAGCCGATCACGACGCAGCTCGCCACCTACGTCGGCAAGGTGGTGCGGCTCGACCTGGGCTTCTCGTACCGGCAGCAGCAGCCGGTGCTGAAGCTCATCATGGACCGGTTGCCCGCCACGCTGCTGCTCACGGGCACGGCGTTTGCGCTGTCGCTGCTGTTCGGCATCACGCTCGGTGCGCTGGCCGCGCGGCGCGCCGGCAGCTGGGTCGACAGCTCGATCACGGTGGTGGCGCTCATCTTCTATGCCACGCCGCTCTACTGGCTCGCGCTGATGGCGGTGCTGGTGTTCACGGTGCAGCTCGACTGGCTGCCGGGCTTCGGCTTCAGCACCGTGGGCTCCGGCGCCACCGGCCTGGCGCTGGCCTGGGACATCGCGGGCCACCTGGTGCTGCCGGCGCTGACGCTCGCGCTCTTCTACATGGCGGTGTATGCGCGCATGACGCGCGCCGCCATGCTCGAGGTGGCGCAGATGGACTTCGTGAAGACCGCGCGCGCCAAGGGCGTGAAGCCCGGCCGCATTTTGCGGGCGCACGTGCTGCGCAACGCGCTGCTGCCGGTGGTCACGCTCGCGGGCATCCAGGCCGGCGGAATGATCGGCGGCGCGGTGCTGACCGAGACCGTGTTCGCCTGGCCCGGCATCGGCCGCCTGATGTTCGACGCGCTGCTGCAGCGCGACTACAACCTGCTGCTCGGCGCCTTCCTCGTGACCGCGGCCATGGCCGTGCTGTTCAACCTCATCACCGACCTCGTCTACACGCTGGTCGATCCCCGGATCGAGCTATGACCCTGCTGCAAAGTCCATTCTGGCGGCGCTTCTGCCGCAACAAGGGCGCCGTGCTCGGCATGGCCGTGCTGGTGCTGGTGGCGGTCGTCGCCCTCATCGGCCCGTGGGTTGCGACCAACGATCCGTGGAACATGGTCGAGCAGCCCTTCCTGCGGCCGTGGACGGAGCCCGGCTTTGCGCTCGGCACCGACACGCTGGGCCGCGACATCCTCTCGGGCGTGATCTACGGCGCGCGCATCTCGCTGTTGATCGGACTGGTGTCGACCGTGGTCGCGCTGCTGATCGGCGTGACGCTCGGCGCCATTGCCGGCTACTTCGGCGGCTGGATCGACGCGGCGCTGATGCGCTTCACCGAGCTGTTCCAGGCGGTGCCGAGCTTCGCGCTGGCGATCGTGCTGGTGGCGATCTTTCAGCCTTCGGTGAATTCGATCGTGGTGGCGATTGCCATCGTCTCCTGGCCGCCGGTGGCGCGGCTGGTGCGCAGCGAATTCCTCACGCTGCGCCAGCGCGACTTCGTGCAGGCCGCGCTGCTCGCGGGCCAGTCGACACCGCGCATCATCCTGACGCAGATATTGCCCAACGCCATGTCGCCCATCATCGTGATGGCCTCGCTCATGACGGCCACGGCCATCCTGCTGGAGTCGAGCCTGAGCTTCCTTGGCCTGGGCGACCCGAACCAGATGAGCTGGGGCTACATGGTGGGTGCGGCGCGCACCGTGCTGCGCCAGGCCTGGTGGATGGCGCTGTTCCCGGGCCTGGCCATCGTGCTGACGGTGCTTGCGCTCAACCTGGTGGGCGAAGGCCTGAGCGACGGGCTCAACACGCGGCTCGACGGGAGGGGCAAATGAGCGCCACCGTCACGCCCATGAAGCCGGTGCAGCCGGTGCTCGATGTCGTCAACCTGGGCATCCGCCTGCCCAAGGGCGCGGACCGCGCGCTGGCCGTCGACGGCGCCACGCTGTCGGTGCTGCCGGGCCAGACGCTGTGCGTGGTCGGCGAATCGGGCTCGGGCAAGTCGATGATCGCCAATGCCGTGATGGGCCTGCTGCCGCGCCCGCATGTGGAGCCCGTGGCCGGGCAGATCCTGTTCGAGGGCCGCGACCTGCTGCAGCTCAGCGAGCCGCAGATGCGCGAGCTGCGCGGACGGCGCATCGGCATGGTGTTCCAGGAGCCGATGACGGCGCTGAACCCCGTGATGCGTATCGGCGAGCAGATCGGCGAAGTCTTCGATGCGCACGGCAGCGTGCCCGCGGCCGAGAAGCGGCGGCGCATCCTGGCCGCGCTGGCCGACGTGGGCCTGCCCGATCCGGAGCTGCTGATCGACGCCTATCCGTTCCGCCTCTCGGGCGGCCAGCGCCAGCGCGTGATGATCGCCTGCGCGCTGGTGCTCGAGCCCGTGCTGCTGATTGCCGACGAGCCGACCACCGCGCTCGACGTGACCACGCAGGCACAGATCCTCGCGCTGATCCGCGAGCTGCAGCAGCGCCGCGGCACGGCGGTGTTGTTCATCACGCACGACTTCGGCGTGGTTTCGGAAATTGCCGACCACGTGGTCGTGATGCAGACCGGCCAGGTGGTCGAGGCCGGGCCGGTGCGCCAGGTGCTCGATGCGCCGCAGCACCCCTACACGCGCAAGCTGATCGCCGCCATTCCCACCGGCACTGCCGAGCGCGACACGCCAAGCGGCGAGGTGGTGCGCGTGCTGCAGGTGCAGGACCTGTGCAAGACCTACAGCTCGGGCAACGGCCTCTTCAAGCGCGGCCGCTCGGTGCAGGCCGCAAAGAACGTCAGCTTCGAACTGCGCCGCGGCGAAACGCTGGGGCTGGTCGGCGAATCGGGCTCGGGCAAGTCGAGCGTGGGCCGCTGCCTGGTGGGGCTCTCGCCGTTCGACAGCGGCCGCATCCTCTTCAAGGGCCGCAGCCTGTCGCAGGGGCCGGCCTTCCGGCGCGAGGCCGCGGGCAAGATCCAGATGGTGTTCCAGGACCCGTACGCATCGCTCAACCCGCGCCACCGCGTGGGCGCGGCCATCGCAGGCGGGCCCATTGCGCAGGGCGTGGGCAAGGCCGAAGCCATGGCGCGCGCGATGGAGCTGCTGAAGCTCGTGGGCCTGGGCGCCGATGCGGCCGAGCGCTATCCGCATGAGTTCTCGGGCGGGCAGCGCCAGCGCATCGGCATTGCGCGTGCGCTGGCCATGCAGCCCGAACTGCTGGTGGCCGACGAGCCGGTGTCGGCGCTCGACGTCTCGGTGCAGGCGCAGGTGCTCGAGCTCTTCGCGCAGGTGCGCGAGCAGTTCCAGCTCGCCATGGTCTTCATCACGCACGACCTGCGCGTGGCGGGCCAGATGTGCGACCACATCGCGGTGATGCAGCGCGGCGAGGTCGTCGAATACGGCGAGACGCACAAGGTGCTCGGCGATCCGAAGCACGCCTACACGCGCAAGCTGATCGAGGCGGTGCCGCGGCTGGTGTCCGCCGCGTCGCCGGCCGAGGCGCTGGTCGCGTGATGGCGGCGAAGGACGACGTGCCCTGCGTGGCGATCCTGAGCGCGGTGCTGGAGATGGAATACCTTGCCGCAGCCTTCCGCGAGGCCCATCCGGGCATCGACCTGCGCCTGGGCGAAGAGCTCGGCGCGCTCGACGAGATCGACGCAGCCGTCTGCTGGTTCCCGCCGCACGGCCTGCTCGCCCGGATGCCGAAGCTGCGGCTCGTGCAGTCGCTGGCCGCGGGCATCGAGCACATCACCGCCGATGCTGAACTGCCGCGCCACCTGCCGCTGTGCCGCATCGTCGACACCGGCATGGCAGCCGGCATGAAGGCCTATGTCTCTTGGGCCGTGGTGCAGCAGCACCGCGGCATGCGCGCCTACGTTGCGAGTTCCGCGGCCCGCCGATGGGAGGAGCAGCCGATCGTGTCGCCGCGCCAGCACCGCGTGGGCATTGCGGGCCTGGGCACGCTGGGCATGGCCTGCGCCGAGGCGCTGGCCGCCATCGGCTACCCGGTTCGCGGCTGGAGCCGCAGCAAGAAAGAGGCACTGCCGGCCGGCGTCGAGGGCTTCCACGGCGCCGCGCAGCTCGATGAATTCCTTGCGGGCTGCGACACGCTGGTGTGCCTGCTGCCGCTCACCGCCGAGACGCACGGCTTTCTCGATGCCGCGCTGTTCGCCAGGCTGCCGCGCGGCGCGCACCTGATCAACGTCGGCCGCGGCGACCACCTGGTCGAGGCCGACCTGCAGCCGGCGCTCGACGCGGGCCAGCTCTCGGCGGCCACGCTCGACGCCTTCTCGCAGGAGCCGCTGCCGCCGGACCATCCGTTCTGGGGCGACCCGCGCATCCTCGTCACGCCGCACATCGCCACGCGCACCGACAGCCTCGTGATCGCGCGCCAGACGCTCGACAACCTCGCGTCGGTGCGGCAAGGCCGCCGACCCGCCAACCAGGTCGACTTGGCGCGCGGCTATTGATCGAACTCCCTACACAACGGAACCGCCTTCATGAACGCCAGCACGCACGCAGAGAACGCCGCCAACGACATCGCCGCGCATCTGCACCCCTTCACCAACCTTGCGACGCATCCGCAGCTCGGCCCGCTGGTGATCCAGCGCGGCGACGGCATCTTCGTGGAGGACGACCAGGGCCGCCGCTATCTCGAGGCGATGTCGGGCTTGTGGTGCGCCTCGCTGGGCTTCAGCAACGCACGCCTGGCCAAGGCCGGCAGCGAGGCGCTGCACGGGCTGCCGTACTACCACACCTTCAACGGCCGCTCGAACCCGGCCGCGATCGCGCTGGCCGAAAAGCTGCTCGCGCTGGCGCCGGTGCCGATGTCCAAGGTGTTCTTCGCCAACTCCGGTTCGGAGGCCAACGACTCCGCGGTCAAGCTGGTCTGGTACTACCACAACGCCATCGGCAAGCCTGAAAAGAAAAAGATCATCGCGCGCCGCAACGCGTACCACGGCGTCACCGTCGCGGCCGCGAGCCTGAGCGGCCTCGCGCCGAACCACCGCGACTTCGACTTGCCGATCGACCGCATCCTGCACGTCGACTGCCCGCACCATTTCCGCTACGCCGAAGCCGGCGAGAGCGAGCAAGACTTCGCGACGCGGCTGGCCGCTGCGCTCGAGCAGCGCATCCTCGACGAAGGCCCCGAGACGGTCGGCGCCTTCATCGCCGAGCCCGTGATGGGCGCGGGCGGCGTGCTGGTGCCGCCAGCCACCTACTTCGACAAGGTCCAGAAGGTGCTGGCCAGGTACGAGGTGCTGCTGATCGCCGACGAGGTGATCTGCGGCTTCGGCCGCACCGGCCAGATGTTCGGCTCCACCACCTTCGGCTTGAAGCCCGACATCCTGACCGCGGCCAAGGCGCTCTCGTCGGGCTATGTGCCGATCTCGGCCGTGATGGTCAACGAGAAAGTGCATGCGGCCGTGGCCGCCAACAGCGGCAAGATCGGCACCTTCGGCCACGGCTTCACCTACTCGGGCCATCCGGTGGCCTGCGCCATCGCGCTGGAGACGCTCAAGGTCTACGAAGACGAGAGCATCCTCGCGCACGTGCAGTCGCTGGTGCCGCAATTCCAGAAAGGGCTGCAGAGTTACGCCGGGCGCAGGTACGTCGGCGAGGTGCGCGGCGTGGGGCTCATCGGCGCGATCGAGCTGTATGCCGACCCCGCCAGGCGCACGCCCTTCGATCCCGCGCAGAAGGCCGGCGCACGCCTCGCCGAACTCGCGCTGGCGCAGGGCCTCATCGTGCGCGCCATGGGCGACTCCATCGCCTTCTGCCCGCCGCTCATCATCACGGCCGAACAGGTCGACGACATGTTCGCGCGCTTCGCCCGCGCGATGGCGATCTTCGAAGAAAGCTTCGCGTGAAGGCCTTCTGCACGGACGAGAGTTTCCCGCGGGGCTTTCAGGCCGCGCGATGAGCACCGCCGCCACGGCTCTCGCACTGCGTCCGGCGGACTCCAGGCGCGCCGGCGTGGCGCTGTTCTTCTGCGCGCTGGTGGCCTTTGCCTCCTACGACGCCTTCTGCAAGTACATGCTGCAGTTCTACCCGGCGCCCTTCGTCAACGTGATGCGCTATGTCGCGGTGAGCGGCATTGCCTTGGCGATGCTGCTGCGCCATGGCGACCTGCGCATGTGGCGCACGCAGCAGAAGCCCCTGCTGCTGCTGCGCGGGCTGATGCTCGCGACGGTGGCCACCTGCTTCATGACGGCGCTCATCTGGATGCCGCTGGCCGAGGCCACGGCCATCTACTTCACCGCGCCGCTGCTGATGGTGGCGCTGTCGCCGTGGCTCCTGGGCGAGCAGGTGCGGCGCAGCCGCTGGGTGGCGGTGACGGTCGGCTTCGGCGGCATGCTGCTGATCGTGCGGCCGGGCGCCGACCTGCCGCTGCTCGGCACGGTGCTGATGGCGGTGGCCGCCGTCTGCTACGCGATCTTCCAGCTGCTCACGCGGCGGCTCGCGGGCCTGGTCGCGGGGCCGGTGCAGTACGCCTGGACCGCGCTGGCCTGCTTCGTCGTCACGCTGCTGCCCGCGCCCTTCTTCCTGCCCGCCCACCCGCCGCCCTGGGGCGACGTGGCGCTGCTGCTCGCGGGCGGCGCCTGCAGCGCGGCGGCGCAGTGGCTGCTGCTGGCCGCGTTCGAACGCGTCGAGGCCTCGACGCTGGCGCCGCTCAACTACTTCCAGCTGCTGCTGGCCGTGGCCTTCAGCACCTTCTGGTTCCGCCGGCCGCCCGACGCGATCGCGATGGCCGGCATCGCGCTGATCATGGCGGCGGGCATCTACCTGGCGCGCGCGGGGCGGGGCCTGAAGACCGCACCGGCCGCGCCAGATGCCATCCGGTGAAGAATCGCCCCTGGCGCATACCAATGACGAGACAAGCAACATGGCAATTTCCACAATTTCTCCTCCTCCTCCTGCTGCCGACGCGGCTTTGTTCGAATCGGTCGAGTCGACCGACCTCGTCGGCCTGGTCGAGGCCCAGCTGACGCGCGCCATCGTCGAAGGGCGCCTGGCACCCGGCAGCCGCATCGTCGAAGCCGACATCGCACGCCGCATGGGCGTGAGCCGCGCGCCGGTGCGCGAGGCGGCGCGGCGGCTCGAGCGCCAGGGCGTGCTGGTCGCCAAGCCGCGCCACGGCTTCGCGGTGCGGACCATCAGCGTGCAGGAGATCGACGACCTGTTCGAAGTGCGCCTGAGCCTGGAGCTGACTTCGATCGAGCTGGCCTGCCGCAAGGCCGACGACGCCGGCATCGCGCGCGTGCAGGCGCTGGTCGAGGCCATGGTGCGCGAGGCCAACACGCAGCCGCAGCACCACCGCATCGCCAACGACCTGGCGCTGCACACGCTGATCTGCGAGCTGTCGGGCAACGCGCACCTGCACCGCATCTTCATGAACACGCAGACCGAGATGCAGATGATCATCGCGCTGATCGACGCGGTCTACCACGACCCCACCGCCATGGCCGAGACCCACCGCCCCATCGTCGATGCCCTGGTGCGCCGCGACCCCGAGGCCGCCAAGGCCGCGATGCGCGTGCACCTGGAAGACGCCTGGCAGCACGTGCGCGCGCTGTTCGTGAAGCAGCACGGCGCCGCGCCCCTTCCCGCCAATGCCTGAGACCGGAGAAACACACCGATGAAAGTCGTCTACAGCGACACCCACAAGGACCACGACCCGCAGCTCTTCATGGTGCGCGGCAAGCTCAAGCGCAGCAACGAGCAGCCCGAGCGCGCCTTCCGCCTGCTCGAGGCGGTGCAGCGGGAGGGCCACGAGATCGTTGCCCCGCGCGACTTCGGCGCCGGCCCGCGCGCCGCCATCCACACGCCCGAGTACCTGCGCTTCCTCGAGACCGCCTACGCGCGCTGGCAGCTGCTGGACGATCCGTCCGAAGAGGTGATGCCCAACATCCATCCGTTCCCGGGCCAGCCCTGCACCTACCCCGACAGCATGGTCGGCCAGGCCGGCTTCCACATGGGCGACAACGCCTGCTCGATCGGCGCGCGCACCTGGGAGGCCGCCGTCGCCTCGGCCAACATGGCAACGCATGCGGCGCAGCTCGTTCGGGGTGGCGAGCGCGTGGCCTATGCGCTGTGCCGCCCGCCCGGCCACCACGCGTATGCCGACCGCGCCAACGGCTTCTGCTACCTCAACAACGTGGCGATTGCCGCGCAATATCTGCGCGGCGTGCACGACCGCGTGGCCATCCTCGACATCGACGTGCACCACGGCAACGGCACGCAGGGCATCTTCTACCGCCGCGCCGACGTGCTGACCATCTCGCTGCACGGCGATCCGCGCAACTTCACGCCCTTCTTCATCGGCCACGCGCACGAGCGCGGCGAAGGCGAAGGCCTGGGCTACAACATCAACAAGCCGCTCGCGCTCGGCACCGACATCGACGGCTACCTGCCCGCGCTGCGCGATGCCTGCGACAGCATCCGCGCCTACGCGCCCGGCGCGCTGGTGGTGGCGCTGGGCCTCGACGCACACGAGCGCGATCCCTACAAGGGCATGAAGATCCAGACCGCCGGCTTCGCCGTGCTGCTGGCCGAGATCGCGCGCCTGGGACTGCCCACGGTGCTGGTGCAGGAAGGCGGCTATCTGTCCGATGACCTGGGGCCCAACATCGCGAGCGCGCTGCGCGGTTTCGAGAGCGCGGCATGACGATTGCAGAGTTCGCCGACACGCAGGTGCTCAGCGAAGCCTCGCCCGCGCTCGACGGCGCCTGGGTGCGCGAACTCGCGCGCGAGCATTACGGCATCGAAGGCGAGATGAAGCCGCTGACCGGCGAGCGCGACCGCAACTACCGGCTCGAGCGCGCCGCCGACGGCGCCCGCTTCATGCTGAAGATATCGCACCCGGCCGAGACCGCGCTCGTCGCCGACTTCCAGACCCAGGCCCTGCTGCATCTCGCGGCCGCCGAGCCGGGCCTGCCGGTGCAGCGCATCGTGCCGACGCAGGGCGGCGCCGCCTCTTTCGTCTGCGATCCGGGCGACGGCCTGCCGCGCGTGGTGCGCCTCTTCAGCTACCTGCCCGGCCTGCCGCTGCCCGAGGCGCCGCGCACGCCGACGCAGCAGCAGAACCTTGCACGCATGCTGGCCCGGCTCGACGTGGCGCTCGCGGGCTTCGATCATCCGGCCGGCGAGCTGCCGCTGCCCTGGGACCTGCAGCGCGCCGACAGCGTGCGCGGCCTGCTCGCGCACATTGCCGAGCCGGAGCGCCGCGCGCTGGCCGCCGCCGCGCTCGACCGCTTCGAGCGCGACGCCAAGCCGGTGCTGCGCACGCTGCCCGCACAGCCGATCCACAACGACTTCAACATCTACAACCTGCTGGTCGACCCGGCCGACACCGACCGCATCGCCGCCATCCTCGACTTCGGCGACATGGTGCGCGCGCCGTGCATCAACGACCTGGCCGTGGCCGCCGCCTACCAGGCCGGCACCGGCGACGATCCGCTCGCGGCCATCGTGCCGCTGGTGGCCGCCTACCACGCGGTGCGTCCGCTGTCGCCGGCCGAGGCCGGCGTGCTGTTCGACCTGATCGCCGCGCGGCTCGTGATGGTGGTGGCCATCAGCGGTTGGCGCGCCGCGCGCTATCCCGAGAACGCGCCCTACCTGCTGCGCAACAACCCGCTGTCGTGGGCGCGGCTGCAGGCCTGCGAGCGCGTCGGCAGCGCCGCGGCGACAGCAGCCTTTCGCCACGCGCTGAACCTCTGAGAGATCGCCATGACTTCCCTCGCCTCCCAGACTCAAACCCTCGTCGAGCGCCGTGCGCGCGTGCTCGGCCCGGCCTACCGCCTGTTCTACGAGACGCCGCTGCACCCGGTGCGCGGCGAAGGCGTGTGGCTGTACGACGCCGAGGGCCGGCCCCATCTCGACGCCTACAACAACGTCGCCTCGGTCGGCCATTGCCACCCGCACGTGGTCGAGGCCATCGCGCGCCAGGCCGGCGTGCTCAACACCCACACGCGCTATCTGCACGAAGGCGTGCTCGACTACGCCGAGCGGCTGCTCGCCACCCTGCCGGCCGAGCTCGCACACGCGATGTTCACCTGCACCGGCAGCGAGGCCAACGACCTTGCGATGCGCATCGCACGCTCACACACCAAAGCCGAGGGGCTGATCGTCACGCGCTTCGCGTACCACGGCGTCACCGCGTCGATCGCCGAGGCCTCGCCCTCGCTCGGCAAGTTCGTGCAGCTCGGCGATGCGGTGCGCACCGTGCCCGCGCCTGACAGCTACCGCACTGCGCCCGGCGAACTGGGCCGCGCGTTCGCGGATGGCGTGCGCGAGGCCATTGCGGACCTCAAGGCGCACGGCATGCGCCCGGCCGCGCTGATGGTCGATACCGTGTTCTCGAGCGACGGCATCTTCACCGATCCGCCGGGCTTCATGGCCGAGGCGGTGGACGCGGTGCGCGAGGCCGGCGGCCTCTTCATCGCCGACGAAGTGCAGCCCGGCCTCGGCCGCACCGGCGATGCGTTCTGGGGCTTCCAGCGCCACGGCGTGGTGCCCGACATCGTCACCATGGGCAAGCCGCTGGGCGCCGGCCACCCGCTGGCCGGCCTCGCGGTGCGGCCCGAGGCGCTGGCCGCCTTCGGACGCGAGTGCCGCTACTTCAACACCTTCGGCGGCAACCCGGTCTCGATGGCCGCGGGCATGGCGGTGCTCGACGTGATCGAGCGCGAAGAACTGATGGCCAATGCGCAGCGCGTCGGCGGTTACCTGCGTGCGCAGATCGCGAAGCTCGCCGAGCGCCACAGCCTGATCGGCGACGTGCGCGGCGCGGGCCTGTTCGTGGGCGTGGAGCTCGTCACCGACCGCCGCACCCGCACGCCCGCCACCGCGGAAACCGCGCGCATCGTCAACGGCCTGCGCGAGCGGCAGGTGCTGCTGAGCGCCACCGGCGAGCACGCCAACACGCTCAAGATCCGCCCGCCGCTGGTGTTCTCCGAAGCCCATGCCGACCTGCTGGCCGAGACGCTCGGCCAGGTGCTGGCCGGCCTCTGACCAATCGCCTCTTCGCTGCTGCGCGTGGCGCCGATCGCCGCCTTGCGCCAGAATCATTCGCCCCCACGACCCTTGCCTGCCACCATGAACATCGTCGATTCCTTTGCCGCCCACGCCTCCCGCTTCGTCGATATCCGGCGCGACATCCATGCCCATCCCGAGCTCGGCTTCGAGGAGCACCGCACTTCCGAAAAGGTGGCGGGCCTGCTCGCCGAATGGGGCATCGAGGTGCACCGCGGCATTGCCGGCACCGGCCTGGTCGGCGTGCTGCGCAAGGGCAGCGGCACACGCACCATCGGCCTGCGCGCCGACATGGATGCGCTGCCGCTGCACGAGGCCAACGAGTTCGCGCACAAGTCCACCCACGCCGGCCGCATGCATGCCTGCGGTCACGACGGCCACACCACCATGCTGCTGGCCGCCGCCTGGCACCTGTCGCATCAGGGGCCCGATGACTTCGACGGCACCGTGCATTTCATCTTCCAGCCCGCCGAGGAGATGGGCAAGGCCGGCGCGAAGAAGATGATCCAGGACGGCCTGTTCGAGCGCTTCCCGTGCGACGCGGTCTTTGCGCTGCACAACTTCCCGGTCGGCGACGTGGGCCGCTTCGCGCTCAACGAAGGCGCGCTGATGGCCTCGAGCAACACCTACAAGATCACCGTTCGCGGGCGCGGCACGCATGCCTCGATGCCGCACACCGGCATCGACCCCGTGGCCGCGGTGGTCACGCTCGCGCAGCAGCTGCAGACCATCGTGCCGCGCACCATTCCGAGCACCGAGCGCGCGCTGCTCGCGGTCACGCAGCTGCAGGGCTCGGATGCGCCCAACGTGATTCCCGACGTGGCCACGGTCGGCGGCACCATCCGCACCTTCTCCATCGAGGCCATCGACAAGATCGAGGCACGCCTGCGCGAAGTGGCCGCGGGCGTGGCCGCGGCGCACGGCTGCACGGCCGAGGTCTTCTTCAACCGCTCCTCGCCGCCGGTGGTCAACCACCCGGCCGAGGCGCGCTTTGCCACCAGCGTGATGCGCGAGGTGGTGGGCGACGGCATGGTCACCGACAACTTTCCCGCCGTGATGGGCGCCGAGGACTTCGCGCACATGCTGCTCGCGCGGCCCGGCTGCTATGCGTTCCTCGGCAATGGCGACGGCGACCACCGGCTCGACGGCCATGGGCCCGGCCCTTGCATCATCCACAACACCTCGTTCGACTTCAACGACGAGATCATTCCGATTGGCGCCAGCTACTTCGTGAAGCTGGTGCAGCGCTGGCTGCCCGCGGGCGGCTGAGATCTTTCACTGCCAACGATGATGATGATGATGAAAGCGGCCGCCTCGATGACCTCCTCCGTATTCAACCGGCGTTCGCTCGCCGCCCTTGCAGCCGCCGCAACGCTCGGCGCGCTCGTGCCCGCGCATGCGCAACAACAACGTGTGATCCACATCGTCGTGCCCTTCGGCACCGGCGCGGTGCAGGACACGGTGGCGCGCGCCTTCAACGCCGAGCTGGGTGCGGCGCTCAATGCCAGCGCCATCGTCGAGAACCGCGCGGGCGCGGGCGGCACGGTGGGCGCGGCCGCGGTGGCCAAGGCGCCTGCGGACGGCAACACGCTGCTGCTCGCGGCCGCGAGCCACAACATCGCGGGCTTCCTGTACAGCAAGCTGTCCTACGACCCGCTGAAGGATTTCGTGGGCGTGGCCAACATCGGCAACGCGGGCTACGCGCTGGCCGTATCGAGCGGGCTCAACGTGTCGAACACGGCGGACTTCATCAAGGAGGTCAAGGCCAATCCGGGCAAGTACAACTACGCCTCGGCCGGCAACGGCAGCGCCACGCACCTGGCAATGGCGTCGTTCCTTGCCAAGGCCGGGCTGCAGATGACGCACATCCCGACCAAGTCGACCGGCGAGGCGGTCAACGAGGTGCTCGCGGGCCGCGTGCAGGCGGTGATCTCGTCGAGCATCGGCGTGATGGGCTTCCAGGCCGATCCGCGCATGAAGCTGCTCGCCTCCACGGGCCAGGCGCGCAGCCCGTTCCTGCCAAACTTGCCGACGGTGGCCGAGAGCGGCCTGCCGGGCTACGCCTTCGATTCATGGATCGGCCTGCTCGCCCCGGCCGGCACACCCAAGGCCGAGGTCGAGCGCCTCAACGCGGCCACCAACAAGGTGCTGTCCGATCCGGCGATCCAGGAGCGCTTCAAGCGCCTGGGCGTGGAGCCGCGCATGCAGAGCGCCGAAGAGTTCCAGAAGCTGCTGCGCGCGGACTGGGATGCGATGGGGGCGGTGGTCAAGGCTTCGGGGGCGAAGATCGACTGATCTTGTGCTGTTGTTTTTGGCGCCGTAGTTTTTTGGCGCTGTTGTTCAGGGCGCGTGCCCAGGCCACCGGGTACTCCCCTCCGCGAATGTCCCCCGGCCTGCGGCCTCCTCCTTGATTTCGCTGCGGGGAGCACCCGATGCCCTGTGCACGATGGGCGCGGCTGTGGTGCTGACCGATCAACGACCACTGCGCATGACGAGCACGCCGATGGGGTGCCTTGCGCAGCGAAATAAAGGAGGAGGCCGCAGGCCGGGGGACATTCGCGGAGCAAGGTACCCCGTCGGCGTGATCGCACCCCGAACGGTAGACACCTGGCCTGCGCAGATATCACACAAGAACCCCACCCGGAAGAGCGCCCACCCCACGCATATCTTGACGATATATCGCTAATATATTTAAATCAGGACCCTTCCCCACCGCACATCCAGGAGCGCTCACGTGACCCAACCCCGCTGGCAAGGCATCTTTCCCGCCATCACCACCAAGTTCCACGCCGACGAAAGCATCGATGCCGAAGGCACCGCGCGGCACATCGACTTCCAGATCCGCAACGGCGTCCACGGCCTCGTGACCTGCGGCTCGCTGGGCGAAGCCAGCACGCTCACGCTCGAAGAGAAGCTGCAGGTCGCCAAGATCGCGCTCGAAGCCGCCGACGGCCGCATCCCCGTGCTGGCCAATGTGTCGGAAACCAGCACGCGCGAGGCGCTGCGCTACGTGGACGGAGCCAACAAGCTCGGCGTCGCCGGCTTCATGGTGATGCCCTCGGTGATCTACGTGGCCGATGCGCGCGAAGCCATGCTCAACGTGCGCACCATCGCCAACGCGGCGCAAAAGCCCATCATGGTCTACAACAACCCGGTGGCCTACCGGGTGGACCTGAAGCCCGAGCACATGCTGGAACTGGCGGACTGCGAATGGATCGCGGCCATCAAGGAGAGCTCGGACGACATCCGCCGCATCACCGACCTGCGCAACACGGTGGGCGATCGCTACCAGCTGTTCCTGGGGGTGGACGACCTCGCCTACGAAGGCCTGGCGCTGGGCTGCGATGGCCTCTTGGCCGGCGTGGGCTGCGCGTTCCCGCGCGAGACGGTGGCGCTGTACGACCTGATGAAGGCGGGCCGCTTCGCCGAGGCGCTGAAGCTCTACCAGTGGATGACGCCGATGCTGCACCTGGACGTGTCGACCAAGCTGGTGCAGAACCTCAAGCTGATCGACGTGCTGGTGGGCGTGGGCAGCGAGCACATGCGCCGCCCGCGGCTGCCGCTCATCGGCGAGGAGCGCGCCGCCATCGAGGCCATCGTGAAGAAGGCGCTGGCCACGCGGCCTGTGCAATACCAGTCGGTCGTGTCATAACGCGCGCTCTCACTCTTTTTTCATCGTCCTTACCTGGGAACAAGCATGAAGTCCAAAGCACACATGATTCCGTTTCTCGGCCTCGTGGCGGCCATCGCCGTCGCGGGCCACGCGCATGCGCAGCAGGAGCAGGTCGTCAAGATCGGCCACAGCGGGCCGCTCTCGGGCCCCAATGCCTTCGCGGGCAAGGACAACGAAAACGGCGTGCGCCTGGCCATCGAGGAACTCAACGCAAAGAAGATCACGGCCGGCGGCAAGACGCTGAAGTTCGAACTGGTCTCCGAAGACGACCAGTGCGACGCCAAGACCGGCGTCAGCGTGGCGCAGAAACTGGTGGACGACGGCGTCAAGTACGTGATGGGGCCGTATTGCTCGGGCGTGGCCATCCCGGCGTCGCGCATCTATGCCGACGGCGGCACCATGGTCTCCACCGTGGGCACCAACCCGAAGGTCACGCAGGGCGGCTACAAGAACCTCTTTCGCATCATCGCAAGCGACAACCAGATCGGCTCCAGCATGGCGGTGTACGCGGCCAAGGTGCTCAAGGTCAGCAAGGTGGGCGTGATCGACGACCGCACCGCCTTCGGCCAGGGCCTGGCGGAAGAGTTCAGCAAGGAAGCGAAGAAGCAGGGCCTCACCATCGTGGGCCAGGAGTTCACCACCGACAAGGCCGTGGACTTCACCGCGATCCTCACCAACATGAAGGCCAAGGCGCCCGAAGCCATCTTCTTCGGCGGCTATGCGCCGCAGGCCGCACCCATGGCGCGCCAGATGAAGCAGCTGGCCGTGCCCGGCAAGCTGCTCGGCGGCGACACCGTCTGCAGCCCGGCCACCGGCAAGCTCGGCGGCGACGCGGTCAACGACCTGGTGTTCTGCGCGCAGGGCGGCTCCATCCTTGAAAAGGCGCAGAGCGGCCCGGCCTTCAAGGCCAAGTTCAAGAAGCGCTTCAACGCCGATGCGGATGCGTATGCCGCCTCGTACTACGACCAGCTGATGTTCATCGGCGAGTCGATGCAGAAGGCCAACTCCACCGACCCCGACAAGGTGGGCGCCGAGCTCTACAAGACCACCTACAAGGGCGTGGCCGCGACCTACAGCTACGACGACAAGGGCAACATGAAACAGGCGCCGATCACGGTGTTCACCTTCAAGAACGCCGCGCCCGTTCCGCTCGCGAGCTACTGAAGCTGAAGGACGACATGCAGCGCATCCAGGTCATCGATTCGCACACGGGCGGCGAGCCCACGCGGCTGGTCGTCGGCGGCTTTCCCGATCTCGGCGGCGGCACCATGGCCGCGCGCCGCGCGCTGCTGGCCGACCGCCACGACCAATGGCGCGCGGCCACGGTGCTCGAGCCGCGCGGCAGCGACGTGGTGGTGGGCGCGCTCTTGTGCGAACCCGTGTCGAAGGATGCCGCGGCCGGCGTGGTCTTCTTCAACAACACCGGCTATCTCGGCATGTGCGGCCACGGCACCATCGGCCTGGTCGCGAGCCTCGCGCACATGGGGCGCATCGGCACCGGCGAGCACCGCATCGAAACGCCCGTGGGCACCGTCACCGCCACGCTGCATGCCGATGGTTCGGTCAGCGTGCGCAACGTGCCGGCGTATCGGCACCTGCACCAGGTGGCGGTCGAGCTGGCCGGTCATGGCACCGTGCGCGAGACCGTGCGCGGAGATGTCGCCTGGGGCGGCAACTGGTTCTTCCTCGTGAGCGAGCACGGACAGCGCGTGGCCAGCGACAACCTCGCCGCGCTGACCGGCTACACCGCCGCCTTGCGCCGCGCGCTGGCGGCACAGGGCATCACGGGCGCCGAGGGCGCGGAGATCGACCACATCGAACTCTTTGCCGACGACAGCGAGGGCGCCGACAGCCGCAACTTCGTGCTGTGCCCCGGTAACGCCTACGATCGCTCGCCCTGCGGCACCGGCACCAGCGCCAAGATCGCCTGCCTCGCGGCCGACGGCAAGCTCGCGCCGGGCGAGGTGTGGACGCAGGCCAGCGTGATCGGCAGCCGCTTCGAGGCCAGCTACACGCTGGAAGACGGCGGCAAGGTCGTTCCGACGCTGCGCGGCCGCGCCCACGTCAGCGCCGAAGCCACGCTGCTGATCGACGACAGCGACCCCTTCGGCTGGGGCATTCGGCTCTGAGCTCGCGCGGCATGGATGCGGATGCCATCGTCATCGGCGCCGGCATCGTCGGCGCCGCCTGCGCGCATGCGCTGGCACAGGCAGGCCGCCGCGTGCTGGTGCTCGATGCGCGCATCGGCGGCGCCACCGGCGCGGGCATGGGGCACCTGGTGGTGATGGACGACAACCCGGCCGAGCTTGCGTTGAGCCGCCATTCGATCGCGCAGTGGCGCGCCCTGGCGCCCCGCATGGGCGAAGACTGCGCGTACCGCGCCTGCGGCACGCTCTGGATCGCCGCGAACGAAGAAGAAATGGCCGAGGCCGAGCGCAAGCGCGAGCGACTGCATGCACACGGCGTCGACAGCCGCCTGCTCGATGCGCCCACGCTCGCGCGCGCCGAGCCCGCGCTGCGCCGGGGCCTCGCAGGCGCGCTCGAAGTGCCCGGCGACGGCATCCTCTATGCGCCGAACGCGGCGCGCTGGCTGCTCGCAGAGGGCGGCGCTTCGATCCGCGTCGAGCACGCGAAGGTCGATGCGATCGAAGCTGACGGCACGCTGCGGCTCGCGGACGGCAGCCGCCGCAGCGCGCCGCAGATCGTGCTGGCCAACGGCATCGAAGCCACGGCGCTCTGCCCTGAACTTCCGATCCGCCCCAAGAAGGGCCACCTGCTGATCACCGACCGCTACCCGGGCACGGTGCGCCACCAGCTCGTCGAACTCGGCTATGTGACGAGCGCGCACCACAGCGATGGCGATTCGGTCGCCTTCAACGTGCAGCCGCGGCCCACGGGTCAGCTGCTGATCGGCTCCTCGCGCCAGTTCGGCACCACCGATCCGGCGGTCGAAGCGCCGATGCTCGCGCGCATGCTGCAGCGCGCGATCGGCTACCTGCCGGGGCTCGCGGAGCTCAACGCGGTCCGCTCGTGGACCGGCCTGCGCGCCGCGACGCCCGACGGGCTGCCGCTGCTGGGCAAGCATCCCTGGCGCGAGAAGCTCTGGCTCGCGGTCGGCCACGAAGGCCTGGGCGTGACCACCGCGCCGGGCAGCGCGCACCTGCTCGCGGCGCTGATGACCGGCGCTGCCCCTGAGTTCGACGCGGCGCCCTATGCGCCGCGCGGCCTGCTGGAGAAGCGCGCATGAGCGGCGAGACCTTGCTGCACATCGACGGCCAACCCGTCCGCGTGAAGGCGGGCAGTTCGGTCGCCGCCGCCTTGCGCGTGGCCGGCGGCATGGGCGTGGCGCGCAGCTCCGTCACGGGCCAGCCGCGCGCGCCCTTCTGCGGCATGGGCGTGTGCCAGGAATGCCGCGTGCGGATCGATGGCCGGCAAAGGCTCGCCTGCCAGGCGGTCTGCGCCGAAGGCATGCGCGTGGAGACCTCGGCATGACGGCCATGGTGCTGGCGCACTGCGACCTGCTGATCGTCGGCGCAGGCCCGGCCGGCATGGCTGCGGCCGTAGCGGCAGCGCCGAGCGGCGCATCGATCGCCGTGATCGACGACAACCCCGCGCCCGGCGGGCAGATCTGGCGCGACGGGCCCGGCGCGTCGCTGCCCGTGGCCGCGCGCAGGTGGCGCGATGCGCTCGAGCGCCACGCCAACATCCGCGTGTGCAGCGGCACGCGCGTCGTCGCGGCGCCTGCGCGCAACGAACTGCTGCTCGAAGACGCCGAACGCGGCTGGCGCATGCGTTGGAGCAAGCTGATCCTCTGCACCGGCGCGCGAGAGCTGCTGCTGCCCTTCCCGGGCTGGACGCTGCCCGGCGTCACGGGCGCGGGTGGGTTGCAGGCGCTCATCAAGGCGGGGCTGCCGGTCGAGGGCGAGCGCATCGTGATCGCCGGCAGCGGGCCTCTGCTGCTGGCTGCTGCATCAACGGCGCGCGCGGCGGGCGCCAAGGTCGTGCGCATCGCCGAGCAGGCCTCGTTCGCGGCGGTTGCGGGCTTTGCCGCCAGCCTGCTGCGCTGGCCGGGCAAGGCGATGCAGGCGGTGACGCTGGCCGATCCTCAGTACCGCACTTCGTCGCGCATCGTCTCGGCCCACGGCGGCACGCAGGTCGAATCGGTTCGGCTCCTGCTGGGCGAGCGCGAGGTGGAGATCGCCTGCGACCGCATCGCCTGCGGCTTCGGCCTCACACCCAACATACAGCTTGGCCGGATGCTCGGCTGCGACCTGACACCCGCGGAGGCCGGCGCACAGGCGCTGGCCGTCGATGCGCTGCAAGCCACCAGCCTGCCCGGTGTCTACGCGGCCGGCGAATGCACCGGCTTCGGCGGCAGCGAGCGCGCCCTCGCCCAGGGCACCATCGCCGGCTACGCAGCCGTCGGCAACGAGCGCGCAGCGAAGCAGAACGAACGCGAGCGCGCCCGCTGGAATGCC
The DNA here is from genome assembly GCF_041154435.1 of Variovorax sp. V116. Taxonomy (NCBI): domain Bacteria; kingdom Pseudomonadati; phylum Pseudomonadota; class Betaproteobacteria; order Burkholderiales; family Comamonadaceae; genus Variovorax; species Variovorax sp. V116. The sequence continues at coordinate 29,547 of NZ_AP028661.1, read as the reverse complement.
TTTGCCGCGCAGCTGCACCGCAGCTTCGCGCTAGCCCCCGCGATCCGGCAGATGCCGCAGCCCGACACCCTCGTGTGCCGCTGCGAAGACGTACCCTTTTCGGCACTTGCGGATTGCAGCGGCTGGACCGACGCCAAGCTCCACCGCCGCTGCGGCATGGGCGCCTGCCAGGGCCGCGTCTGCGGCGATGCGGCGCAGTTCCTGTTCGGCTGGACCCCGCCCGCGCCGCGGCCGCCGCTCTCGCCGGCGCGCATTGCCACGCTGGCCGGCCTCGCGCGCCCGGATGGCGATGTGGACCGACAATGAAGCCGAAGCAGCACCAGCAGCAAAAGAAAACAATGGCCCCCCCGAAGACCGCGCCCCGCCCCCAGCCCAAGCGACGGGCCGCCGACCTCGCCTACGACGCGATCGAAACGCTGCTGTCCACGCTGCAGCTGGAGCCCGGCAGCCAGATCGTCGAGGCCGACCTCGCCGAGCGCACCGGCCTTGGCCGCACGCCGGTGCGCGAGGCGCTGATGCGCATGGTGTCGATCGGCCTCATCGTGCAGCAGCCGCGCCGCGGCCTGCTGGTGTCGACCATCGACCTGGCCGACCACCTCGACGTGATCCAGACCCGGCGCGTGCTCGAACGGCTGATCGCGGCCTGCTCGGCGCGCCGCGCCACCGCGCTGCAGCGCAAGGAGATCGTGCGCTGCGCCGAGCTGATGGTGAAGGCCGCCCATCGCGGCGACCTGAACGACTACATGCAGGCCGACCGCGCGCTCGACCTCGTCAACCACCAGGCGAGCCACAACGACTCGGCGGTGAAGGCCGTGATCCCGCTCATCGTGCAGTGCCGCCGCTTCTGGTACGCCTACCAGCACGAAGGCGAGATCGTCGAGGGCGCCAATGCGCACCTCGAACTCGCGCAGGGCATCGCGACCGGCGACGAGGCCGCGGCCATTGCCGGCGCCAACCGCCTGATGGACTACCTCGAGCTGTTCGCCCGCAAGGTGATCGACAACTGAAGCCCCGGGGAATTCCGCGTGCCGCGGCCGGGCCATCGGCGCATACTGGCCCGATGGCCGTCGCCCCCCGCGCGCAACCCGAGGACTTCTTCTCCAACGAAGAGTGGCAGTCGCTCACTCGCCGCTCGCCGTGGAAGGGCCTGTGGCTGGTGGCGCACTGCTGGGGCGTCATCGGCGCCGCGATGCTCGCGGGCATCGTGTGGCCGTGGACCATGCCGCTCATGGTGCCGATCGTCGGCGCGCGGCAGCTCGGGCTCTTCATCCTCATGCACGACGCCGCGCATGCGGGCCTGCATCGCAGCCGCAGGGTCAACGACTGGGTCGGCCATTGGCTCTGCTCGTCCACGCTGCGCGACTACCGGCCCTATCACCTGCAGCACCACCGCTTCGTGCAGCAGACCGAAGACCCGGACCTCGTGCTGTCCGCGCCCTTCCCCATCACGCGCGATTCGATGTGGCGCAAGGTCGTGCGCGATTTGAGCGGCCAGACCTTCTACAAGCAGCGCTTCGGCCACATCGCCGAGGGCATCCGGCAGCGCGCACCGGGCGAATCGGCGCTGAAGGCATTCGGGCGCGAGCTGGCGAAGGACCGGCGCTTCCTGGCCGGCAACGGCCTCGGCTTCCTGGCCTTCGCGCTGGCCGGATATGGATGGGCCTGGCTCCTGATGTGGCTGCTGCCCATGGCCACCTGGCTGCCGCTCGTGAGCCGCGTGCGCAACATCGCCGAGCATGCGCTGGTGGCGCAGAACGAGGCCGATCCGCTGCGCCAGGCGCGCACCACGCAGGCCGGCTGGCTCGAACGCGCGCTGGTGGCGCCCTACTGGGTCAACTACCACTGCGAGCACCACATGTTCACCGGCCTGCCCTGCTGGAGCCTGCCAAAGGCGCACCGGCTGCTGCAGCGGCGTGGCGCCATCGCGCGTATGGAAGTGCAGCCCGGCTACCTGAGCCTGCTCAGGCGCGCCGCGCCGGCCTGACGGGTGCCCGTCCGCTCTGCGTCAGTCCGCAGCCAGCTCGGGTCCGGGCCAGCCCAGCAATTCAGCCAGCCGCTGCACGATCCAGCCGGCCTCGGCGGCCGACACGCCGGCTTCGGGCGCCCTGAGCCCGGCATGGATGCGCCGCAGGATCTCGCTCTCGACCGGCACCTCGGTGTGGTGCTGGATCTGCGCGTGGCCCACGAGGTGGCTGGCCAGGTCCTCGCAGATCTCGTAGCGCTCGCGCACCACGCCGATCGGCTCCGAGAGGCGCTGGCGCGCATCGCTGTAGACCGCGAAGAACGAAGGCGGGATGAAGATCTGGTTGTCGTCGGACATCGCGGATTGGCTTGATGGCGGTCCCAATGACAAAACGCGCCCAAGGGCGCGTTCGTCGCGGCTCTTGCGAGCCTCCGGGGGCTGGATCAGCCGCCCTTCTTGGCGCGCTTGCCGGGGTTCTTCTTGCTGCGCGTGGCGGTGCCGCGTTCGAGGCTGACCTTCTGGCCGCCACCGGCCTTGGTCAGGGCGTAGCCGGGCATGGGCGTCGGCTTCGGGGTGGCAACGCGGTCGGCTTCGGTACGAATTTTCTTGGGCATGAAAAGCTCGGGTAAAAAAAGTGATGTTCGAGGCTCAATTAGGCCACAGCGGGGATTTTGCCTGCCAGAAGCCGAAGCAACCGGCATGACAGGGTTTCTTTCAGAGCTCCAGCAGGCGCACCTTCACGCTCTTGCCCTTCACGCGGCCGCTCGAGAGCTTGCGCGCCGCTTCGGCCGCAATGCCGCGCTCCACGGCCACGTAGGTCGAGAACTCGTTGACGTTGATCTTGCCGACCTGGTCCTTGGCGTAGCCGCAGTCGCCGGTGAGCGCGCCCAGCACGTCGCCGGCGCGGATCTTCTCCTTGCGCCCGCCCACGATCTGCAAGGTGGCCATGGGCGGCGCGAGCGGCGCGCCCCGGGCCGGCGTGAGCTCGGCCAGCGGGTGCCACTCGGATTCGCGGCCCTGCAGCTGCTCGATCTTGCCGACGCTGCCCATCTCGTCCATGCTCGCCAGGTTCAGCGCGAGGCCCTCGGCGCCGCCCTGCTGGCCCACGCGGCCGGTGCGGCCGATGCGGTGGATGTGGATTTCAGCGTCGGGCGTCACGTCGACGTTGATCACGGCTTCGAGCTGCGCAATGTCGAGCCCGCGCGCCGCCACGTCGGTGGCCACCAGCACGGAGCAGCTGCGGTTGGCAAACTGCACCAGCACCTGGTCGCGCTCGCGCTGCTCCAGCTCGCCGAACAGCGCCAGCGCGCTGAAGCCCTGGCCCTGCAGCACCTCGACGAGGTCGCGGCACTGCTGCTTGGTGTTGCAGAAGGCCAGCGTGCTCACGGGGCGGAAATGGTCGAGCAAAAGGCTCACGGCGTGCAGCCGTTCGCTTTCCTTCACCTGGTACCAGCGCTGGCGGATCTTGCTGCCCTCATGCTGCGCCTGCACCGTGATCTGCTCGGGGTTCTTCATGAACTGCTGCGCGAGCTTGGCGATGCCTTCGGGGTAGGTGGCCGAGAACAGCAGCGTCTGGCGCTCCTTGGGGCACTGGCGCGCCACCTTCACGATGTCGTCGAAGAAGCCCATGTCCAGCATGCGGTCGGCTTCGTCGAGCACCAGCGTGTTGAGCGCCTCGAGATTCAGGTTCTCGCGCTCCAGGTGGTCCATGATGCGGCCGGGCGTACCCACCACGATGTGCGCGCCGTGCTCCAGGCTGGCAATTTGCCCGCGCAGCGCGACGCCGCCGCAGAGCGTGACCACCTTGATGTTCTCTTCCGCGCGCGCCAGGCGGCGGATTTCGGTCGTGACCTGGTCGGCCAGTTCGCGCGTGGGGCACAGCACCATCGCCTGGATGGCGAAGCGGCGCGGGTTCAGGTTGGAGAGCAGCGCGAGCGCAAAGGCGGCGGTCTTGCCGCTGCCGGTCTTGGCCTGCGCGATCAGGTCCTTGCCGAGCAGCGCCGGCGGCAGCGCGGCCGCCTGGATCGCCGTCATCTGCGTGTAGCCCAGCTGCGTGAGGTTGGCCAGCATCTGGGGCGAGAGCGCCAGCGTGGCAAAACCGTTGCCGGCTGGCGGGCCGCCGGCGGTGGAAGGGGATGTGGTCATCGTTTTGCAGCCGGGCGGCCGCAACAAAAACAAAGGCCTTGCCAAGCGCCCGCGCGGGGCGCTTGCAAGGCCCTTCGTCCGTCGCGGATCAGCGGCGAGGTGCGTTGTTGTTGCCGGAGTTGGTCGGCGGCGGGCCGCGACGCTCCAGGTGGCGGAAGGTGATACGGCCCTTGGTCAGGTCGTAGGGCGAGAGTTCGAGCGACACCTTGTCACCCGCCAGGATGCGGATGTGGTGCTTGCGCATCTTGCCGCCGCTGTAGGCGATCAGCTGATGGCCGTTGTCGAGCGTCACGCGGTAGCGCGAGTCGGGCAGGACTTCGGTCACTGCGCCGTTCATTTCGATCAGTTCTTCCTTGGGCATGTGTGATTACCTCTGAATTCTCGTTCGATGTGTGTTGGAGATGAAGATGGGCGTAATTGTTTCAGCCCGCGCACGGCAAAGCGAGCGGCGCGCTGCGGGGGTGGCGTTCGCGCACCCAGCCGAGCCCCTGGGCGACGGCATAGCGTGCCGCGGCGGCATGGCTGGCAAAGCGCGGCGTGAAACGCATCACGCGGTCGTGCATGCCGCTGCCCCGGCCGGAGCGGATCGAGACGGATGCGGCGAAATTGCCGTCGTCCTGGTGGCGAATGAGCGGAGAAACAAGGTACTTGCCCACCGCGATACTGTGTTGAATGATGTCCATGAAGCCTTGGCACCCTGCGCGGAAAGTGTGCGCAAGATGCCGGAAAAATAATTGAAAACGGGCGTGGGCCGGCCGGAATGGCGCGGCGGACGCGCTATTCGCTTCAACAAGAACGAAGGCAGTGGTGGCAATCATGGGCGCCCGGTCTGGCGCTCCAACACACTGTGAAGCCGGCTTGGGGGAAAGAGGCCTGAAAAATCCAAGGGACAGTGCAGGTCAGCCGGCGGAGTGACGAAAAGTGCTTCGTCGTGGTATCGAAACGAACCCGGCATTATAGCCCGCGGGGCATGACAGTTGCTTGTCTTAAAAACAACGCCTTGGCGAATTCGGCATCAAACACCCGCCGGTCAAGTGTTTGATGCTATCAAAAATATAGCTCAAAAGCGCTTCAACCGATCCCCAGCATCCGCTTGTTGGCGGCCACGTCCACGCCGCCCGCCGCAAAATCGTCGAAAGCCCGCTCCGCCACCCGGATGATGTGGTCGGCAATGAAGGCCGCGCCCTCGCGCGCGCCGTCCTCGGGGTGCTTGATGCAGCACTCCCACTCGAGCACCGCCCAGCCCGGGAAGTCGTACTGCGCCATCTTCGAGAAGATGGCGCCGAAATCGACCTGCCCGTCGCCGAGCGAGCGGAAGCGCCCCGCGCGGTTGATCCAGCTCTGGAAGCCGCCGTAGACGCCCTGCTTGCCGGTCGGGTTGAACTCGGCATCCTTCACGTGGAAGATCTTGATGCGCTCGTGGTAGTGGTCGATGTACGCCAGGTAATCGAGCTGCTGCAGCATGAAGTGGCTCGGGTCGTACAGGAGGCAGGCGCGCGGGTGGTTGTCCACGCGCTCCAGGAACATCTCGTAGCTCACGCCGTCGTGCAGGTCTTCGCCGGGGTGGATCTCGTAGCCCACGTCCACGCCCGCCGCGTCGAAGGCATCGAGGATCGGGCGCCAACGGCGCGCAAGTTCGTCGAAGGCCTCCTCGATGAGTCCCGGCGGCCGCGGCGGCCACGAATAGAGGTACGGCCAGGCGAGCGCGCCCGAGAAGGTGGCATGCGCCGTGAGCCCCAGGTTGGCCGAGGCCTTCGCGGCGAAGTGCAGCTGCTCCACCGCCCACTGCTGGCGCCGCACCGGATCGCCGCGCACCTCGGGCGCCGCGAAGCCGTCGAAGCCCGCGTCGTAGGCCGGGTGCACCGCGACCAGCTGGCCCTGGAGGTGGGTCGACAGCTCGGTGATCTCCAGGCCGTGCGCGGCCAGCGTGCCCTTGACCTCGTCGCAGTAGGTCCTGCTCTCGGCGGCCTTCTTCAGGTCGAACAGGCGCGCGTCCCAGCTCGGGATCTGCACGCCCTTGTAGCCCAGCCCGGCGGCCCAGCCGGCAATGGCGTCGAGCGAATTGAACGGGGCTTCGTCCCCGGCGAACTGGGCCAGGAATATGGCCGGGCCCTTGATCGTTTTCATGGCTTGTCTTCCTTCTTGGTCGTGGCGGCGTTGAAAGCATACTTTGGCGTGTCGTCCGACCCCGTGCGAGAGGCCAAAGCGCCACAATGGACTTTCCTTTTCGCACAGCACGCCCTGCTCGTCCCGCGATGCCGCAACCCGTTTCCGCCCGGCTGAAGATCGGCTTGTCCGCCTGCTTTTCCCATGCCGACCCGGCGCGTTCGCTCTTCACCAACAAGACGCTGCAGTACGTCGAGCAGTCCATTGCGCACTGGCTCATGTCGGCCGGTGCCATGGTGGTGATGGTGCCCTGCCCCACGGGCGAAACCGCGCGCGGCGACACCAAGCTCTCGCACTATGCCGAATGGCTCGACGGCGTGGTGATGCACGGCGGCGCCGACGTCTGGCCCGGCAGCTACGGCGAGGTGCCGCTCAAGGACGCCTGGGTGGGCGACCGCATCCGCGACCTGTACGACCTGGCGCTGGTCGAGGCCTTCGAGCAGGCCGGCAAGCCCATCTTCGGCGTCTGCCGCGGGCTGCAGCTGATCAACGTGGCCTTCGGCGGCACGCTCTACCAGGACATCGAGGCGCAGCACGAGCATCCCGAAGCCGTGCGGCACCGCGACCCGGTGACCTACGACCAGAACTTCCACCAGATCGAGATCGTCGAGGGCACGCGCCTGGCCAAGCTCTACCCCGAGGTCAAGACCGCCAAGGTCAACAGCATCCACCACCAGGGCGTGAAAGACCTCGCGCCGGGTTTCGAGATCGAGGCCTGGAGCCTGCCCGACCGCGTGCCCGAGGCCATCCGCCGCCGCGCCGACAGGGGCCGCAGCTACATCGCCGCCACGCAGTGGCACCCCGAATTCCACAAGTACGGCAGCACCGAGACGGTCGACGACACGCCCATCCTGCACGACTTTCTCTGGGCCTGCGCCACCGCGAAGGTGGCGCCGCGCACCCTGCCGGATGCCGGGCACGGCCGCATCCGCGACCGCGCGGCGCGGGTGCTGCGCCAGGCGCTGCTGCGGCGCTGACGCCCCGGCCGGCTTAGCGCCGCTCGGAACGGTTCGTGCTGCCGCTCACGCCGGCGTCGATGGTGCCGAACACCGTCACGCCGCTGCCGGACGACGCGGCGGCGCGGTCGCCGCTGCCGGCCGAGCCCGTGCCGGCACAGCCCGCCGCCAGGGCGCCCATCGCGATGGCAAGAACAGCTGCAAGGAATGGCTTCACGTCAAACTCCAGGCGAAGATGAAAAGACTTGCGGCCACTATAGGCCGCGCGCCTTCGGGCCCTGCCGCAACACACGCGCCGGCGGCAGGGTTGTTGTTGTTGCCGGTCAGCGCGGATCGGTGGCCAGCAGCATCGCCACCATCGACTGCAGGTCCTGCCGCAGCCGCGCCGCGCCGGCCTCGTCGAGCGCCAGCGTGGCCTCGTCCATGTAGAGCTTGCGGTTGACCTCCACCTGGATGCTGTGCCGGTGCTCGGCCGGCCGGCCATGCCGGCGCACCAGTTCCACGCCCTTGTAGGGATGGTTGTAGTCCACGCTGTAGCCGCGCGCGCGCAGGTGCGCGCAGATCCTTTGCGACAGCGCCGGGTCGGCGGTGCTGCCGTCGCGGTCGCCGATCACGAAGTCCGCGTGCACGAGGCCCGGAAAATCGGTGGCATGGCTGCCCGCCACCGCCGGCATCGAGTGGCAGTTGATGTGGATGCTGTAGCCGTGCCGCGCATGCGCCGCGTCGATGGCCTCGGCCACCGCCGCGTGGTAGGGCCGCCAGCAGCTGTCGATGCGCGCGCGCACCTCGTCCACAGTGAGCAGCCGGTCGTAGATCGGCAGGCCCTCGTCGGTGAGCTTCCAGACCAGGCCCTTGCCGAGCCGCACCTTGGCCAGCACGCGCGGGTCGGCCGACAGGGGCTCGGTCCACGGGCCGTCGAGCAGCGCGGTGTCCAGCTCGGTGGTGTCGCGGTTGGCGTCCAGGTAGCTGCGCGGAAAGTGCGCTTCGATCCACGCCGCGCCCATTTCGGGCGCAAAGGCGTAGAGCTTCTCGACGTGCGTGTCCTCGGCCCGGCGCAGCGTGGCCAGGTCGCACACGGGCCGGAAGTCCTCGGGGTAGACGGTGCCGCTGTGCGGCGAATCGAGCACCAGCGGCGTGTGCCCGGCGATGCTGGTCACCTGGGCGCGGGTTTGGATGAGCTTCAGAACAGGATGCATAGGCAGGCGAGATCAGTCCAATCGGATGCGCGCGAAGGCGGCGACTTTTTTCATCTTCTCGATCTCGCTGTCGATCTGCTTCGCGAATTCGGCCGGCGTGGTGCCCGAGGCGTACAGCCCCTGCAGCGCCAGGCGCTCGCGCACCGTGGCGTCCTTCAGCGCCGTGGCCACCGCCTGCTGCATGCGCAGCGCGATGTCGGCCGGCGTGCCGGCGGGCGCCACGAGTCCGAACCACGACGGATCGTTGTTGGCCGGGTAGCCGAGCTCGCGGTAGGTCGGCACTTCGGGCAGCACGTCGAGCCGGCTGCTCCAGGACACGGCCAGCGCCTTCAGCTTGCCCGCCTTCACGTGCGGCAGCGACGAGGCCACCTGGTCGAAGTACACCGGCACCTCGCCCGCGAGCACGTCGTTGATGGCCGGGCCCGCACCGCGGTAGGGGATGTGCACCATCGAGGTTCCGGTGCTGCTCTTGAAGAGTTCGCCCCACATGTGGCCGATGGTGCCGTTGCCCGGCGAGGCGTACGACACCTTGCCCGGATTGGCCTTCAGGTACTTCACGAGTTCCGCGAAGCTCTGCACCTGCAGCACCCGCGGGTTGATGACGACCACGCCCGGCGCCTTCACCAGCTCGGTCACGGCGACGAAGCCCTTGAGCGGGTCATAAGGCAGCTTCTGGTAGACGGCCGGGTTCACGCCGTGCGTGGAGAGCGTGGCCACGCCAAAGGCGAGGCCGTCCGGTGCGGAGCGGGCCACCTCGGCCATGCCGATGGAGCCGCCGGCGCCGGCGCGGTTGTCGATGACCACGGGCTGCTGGAGGATCTTGGCCAGCGGCTCCGACAGCACGCGCGCCGTGATGTCGGTGGCGCCGCCGGGCGGGAAGGGCACGATCATGCGGATCGGCTTGCCTTGCTGGGCAAAGGATATTCCAGGCGCGACAGAAACAGCGGCCAGGGCAGAAAGAAGATGACGACGTTGCATGGGGGTTTCTCCAATGAGACGGAAGCAATGAAGCAAAAGTTGCTGCGCTACTTGAAGCAAAGGATAGACCAGCTAACATTCTGATCTGGAATGTTTTAATGGGCATCCAGCCATGTCGCTCCGCCGCCTCAACCCGCCGCTGAACCTGCTGCGCGCCTTTTCCACCGTGGTGCGCTTCGGCGGCGTCTCGCGCGCCGCCGAGGCGCTGCACCTCACGCAGGGGGCGGTCAGCAAGCAGGTGCAGGAGCTGGAGCGCTGGATCGGCGTGCCGCTGTTCGAGCGCAGCCGCAAGCGCCTGGCGCTCACGCCCGCGGGCGAGCGCTACGAAAAAGCCGTGCGCGCCCTGCTCGCGCAGCTGGAGGCGGCCACGCTGGAATTCATCACCAGCGGCGACGGCGGCGGCGCGCTGCACCTGTCCACCCTGCCCACCTTCGGCGCCAAGTGGCTGATTCCGCGCCTGCCCGACTTCCAGCGCCTGCATCCGCAGATCACGCTGCATTTCGTGCCCTTCGTGCATGGCTACGACTTCGAGCGCCCCGAGCTCGACTGCGCCATCCTCTTCGGCGACGGCCATTGGCCCGGCGCGCGCTCGCACTACCTGGCCGGGCGCGACGTGGCGCTGATCGCGCCGCGCGCGGGCCTGGCCGAAGCCGCCATCCGTACGCCGCAGGACGTGGCGCGCTGCACCCTGCTGCGCCATGTCACGGTGCCGCAATCGTGGCTGCAATGGAGCGAGGCGCACGGCGTGCGCGGGCTCGATCCGCTCGCGGGCCCGCAGTTCGACCAGTTCCAGACCATGATCCGCGCGGTGATGGTGGGCATGGGCGTGGCGCTGGTGCCGCGCTGCCTGGTGCAGGACGAGATCGCCTCGGGGCTGGTGGACGAGCCGCTGCCGGGCGGCGGCTACCGCGGCGACCAGGGCTACTGGTTCTGCTACCCCGAGGGCCGCGGCCAGCTGGCCACGCTCGACCACTTCCGCCGCTGGCTGCTGGCGGATGCCGACCGCAGCGCGGAGGAGCAAGCGCCGCCGGCCGTCGCCTGAGCGGCGCGCGGCAAAAGGGCTACTCGGGCTTGGCGCCCGATGCCTTCACCGCGCCGCCCCAGCGCTGGATCTCGTTCGCCACGAAGCGGTCGAACTCGGCGCCCGTGGTGGGCGCGGGCTCGGAGCCGCGGTCGCGGATGAAGCGCGCCATCTGCTCGCTCTTGAGGATATCGGTCACTTCCTGGTTCAGCCGCGCCGTGATCTCGGGCGGCGTGCCGCGCGGCGCCATCAGGCCGAGCCAGCCCACGGCCTCGAAGTCCCTGGTGCCGGCCACGCCGCTTTCGCGCACGGTGGGCACGTCGGGCAGCTGCGAGGAGCGCTTGGCCGAGGTCACCGCCAGCGCCACCGCCCTGCCCGACTTGATGTGCGGCAGCGCGGCCGTCACCGAGTCGACCATCAGCGGAATCTGGTTGCCCAGGAAGTCCGACTGCGCCGGCCCGCTGCCGCGGTATGGAATGTGGGTGATGAAGACGCGCGCGGCCGACTTGAACATCTCGCCCGACAGGTGCTGCGTGCCGCCGATGCCGGCGCTCGCATAGCTCAGCCGGCCCGGTTCGGCCTTGGCGCGCGCGGCCAGGTCGGCCATGCTGCGGATGCCGCTTTCGGGCGTGGCCAGGAACACCAGCGGCACCGTGGCAATCAGCGAGATGCCCACCAGGTCCTTGCGCGGGTCGAAGCCCGGCTTGGCGTAGAGCGTCTGGTTCACCGCCATCGCGCTGCCGGCCACCACCAGCGTGTAGCCGTCGGCCGGCGCGCGCACCACGAACTCGGTGCCGATGTTGCTGCCGGCACCGGCCTTGTTGTCGACGATCACCGGCTGGCCCAGCCGCTTGCCGAGCTGCTCGGCGAGTGCGCGCGCGAAGATGTCGGTGGCCTGCCCGGGCGGGAACGGCACCACGAGCTTCACGGGCTTGTCGGGCCAGGCGGCCGCCTGCGCCGCGCCGACGGCCAACGTGCAGGCCGCGGCGAGCGCGACGGCGAAGTGTCTGCGCTGCATGGTGGTCTTCATGGCGCCGACAGGTGCTTGCCCACGATGCCCGCGAGCTCGAACATCGTCACCTGGTCCTTGCCGAACACCGGCTTGAGCTTGGCATCGGCATTGATCGCGCGCTTGTTGGCCGCGTCCTGCAGGCCGTTGGCCTTGATGTAGTCCCAGAGCTTCTTGATGACCTCGGTGCGCGCCACCGGCTCGGCGCCGATCACCGCGGCCAGCGAGTCGCTGGGCTTGAGGCCCGCGCCCGGCTTGCGTGGCGCGGCAGCCTTCTTCGCGGCCGGTGCCTTCTTGGCGGCTGGCGTCTTCTTGGCCGCCACCTTCTTGGCCGCCGCGGTCTTGCCCGCCGGCGCGGCCTTGCCGAAGGTCTTGCGCGGCGGGAACTTGCTGCCGCCTTCGCGCGGCGCGAATTCGAAGGTCACCTTGCCCTCCTCGGCGTTCCAGGTCAGGAAGGCCTTGAAGGCGCGGCGCGTACGCATGCTCACGAACTTGTCGAGCAGGTCGGTCTTGCCGGTGGCCAGCAGCTTTTCCATCTGCGCGCGCTCCACCGGCTGCTGCAGGATGATCTTGCCGGTCTTGAAGGTGCAGCTGGGCGTCGGCTGCGCAGTGGTGGGCACCGACTTCTCGCAGACGTAGTTGCTGCCGTGCTCGAACACCGGCGCGCCGCAGATCGGGCACGGGCCCACCGTGTCCTGCTCGCTGAAATCGACGATCTCGCCGGTGTCGGCGTTCTTGTCGTCGCCGAAGTCGAACTCCAGCTTCCAGTTCTTCGCCTCTTCGTCGTACTTGAGGACGATCTCGGAGGTGAAGGGCCAGCCGGCCTTGGAGCGGAAGCCTTCCAGCGGGCCGATGTGCTTGTCGCGCAGCAGCACTTCCGCCTCGGCCACCTCGAAGGTGCGCCCCGCCGGCGACTTGCCGAACGAGAAGCCGCAGGGCTCCTGCCCGGCCTTGCCGGTGCAGCTGTAGCGGCGGTAGTTTTCCTTCACCACGCCGCCGCAGTTGGGGCATGGCGTCGACAGCGTGGCGTAGTCGCCCGGCACGGTGTCGCGGTCGTATTCCTTGGCCTTCTTGACGATGTGCTGCGTCATCTCGGCGATCTCGCGCATGAAGGCGTCGCGGCTCAGCGCGCCCTTCTCCATCTGCGCGAGCTTGTATTCCCACTCGCCCGTGAGCTCGGCCTTGGAGAGTTCTTCCACGCCCAGGCCGCGCAGCAGCGTCATGAGCTGGAAGGCCTTGGCCGTGGGGATCAGCTCGCGGCCTTCGCGCAGCATGTATTTTTCGGTGATCAGGCCTTCGATGGTGGCCGCGCGCGTGGCTGGCGTGCCCAGGCCCTTCTCCTGCATGGCCTCGCGCAGTTCGTCGTCGTCGATGGTCTTGCCGGCGCCTTCCATCGCGCCCAGCAGCGTGGCTTCCGAATAGCGCGCGGGCGGCCGGGTCTTCAGCGCCTTCAGGTCGGCCGATTCGGTCTTCACCGTTTCGCCCGGCTTCACCACCACCAGGTTCTTGCCGTCCTTCTCGTCGTCGTCGCTGATGGCTTCCTTGCCCCAGATCGCGAGCCAGCCCGGCTTGACCAGCACCTTGCCGTCGCTGCGGAACGGGTATTTTTTGCCATTGGTCTCGACCGTGCTGATGCGCGTGGTCACCTGGAACTCGGCGCTCGGGAAGAACACCGACATGAAGCGGCGCACCACGAAGTCGTAGAGCTTCTGCTCGGCGTCCGAAAGACCGCTCGGCGCCTGCAGCGTGGGAATGATGGCGAAGTGATCCGACACCTTGGCGTTGTCGAAGATGCGCTTGTTCGGCTTCACGTAGCTGCCGTCGACCGCCTGCTGCGCGAAGGGCGCCAAGTGCTTCATGCCGCTCTCGGCGAGCATCTTCATGGTGTCCTTGACCACCGGCAGGTAGTCCTCGGGCAGTGCGCGCGAGTCGGTCCGCGGATAGGTCAGCGCCTTGTGGCGCTCATACAGGCTCTGCGCCAGCGCCAGCGTGGTCTTGGCCGAGAAGCCGAAGCGGCCGTTGGCCTCGCGCTGCAGCGAGGTCAGGTCGAACAGCATCGGCGAAGCCTGCGTGGTGGGCTTGCTTTCCTCGGTGACGCTGGCGGGCTTGCCGCGCGCCGCATCGGCGATCTCGCGCGCCTCGCGCTCGCTCCACACGCGGTCGGCGCGGATCTCGGCGTCGGCCGTGCCGTCAGGGCCGGGCGGCGGCTTCTTGAAGTTGGCGTCGAACCACTTGCCCGGGTACTGGCCGGCCTCGGCCTGGAACACGCCGTGGATTTCCCAGTAGTCGCGGCTCACGAACTTGCGGATCTTTTCCTCGCGCTCGACCACCACCGACAGCGTGGGCGTCTGCACGCGGCCCACCGTCGTCAGAAAGAATCCGCCGTCGCGCGAATTGAAGGCCGTCATGGCGCGCGTGCCGTTGATGCCCACCAGCCAGTCGGCCTCGGAGCGCGAGCGCGCGGCATCGGCCAGGCCCTGCATCTGCTTTTCGGTGCGCAGCGCGTCGAAGCCGTCGCGGATGGCCTGCGGCGTCATCGACTGCAGCCACAGGCGCTTCACGGGCTTGTTCAGGCCGGTCTTGCCGCCCGCGTACTGCTCGATCAGGCGGAAGATCAGCTCGCCCTCGCGGCCCGCGTCGCAGGCGTTGATGAGTTGCGTCACGTCCTTGCGCTTGGCCTGCTTGACCACGGCGTTCAGGCGCGTCTTGGTCTTGTCGACCGGCTTCAGGTCGAAGTGAGGCGGAATCACCGGCAGGTTCGCGAAGCTCCACTTGCCCCGCTTGACGTCGAACTCCTCCGGGGCCTGGATTTCGACCAGGTGGCCGACCGCGCTGGTTACCACGTAGCTGTCGTTCTCGAAATGCTCATCATGCTTCTCGAACTTGCCGGCCACGGGCGTGAGTGCACGGACGATGTCCTGTGCCACCGACGGCTTTTCTGCGATTACCAAGGTCTTCATCAACAAATTCCTAAAAGAGTTCTCAGGCCGCCGCCGAGCCGCCTCAAGGCGGCCTGCGGCCCCCTCGGGGGGCAGCGACGACACGCAGTGCGGGAGCGTGGGGGCCACATACAATCTGCGGCTTCCCGCGTGTGCGCACGCGCACACGCGCATGTGTGCATATTCAACCTAACAGACTTCGGCGATGCCTTCCAAATCCCCACAATTCGCCGGCCGCCGCATCCAGATGCGGCGCTCGGATGTCCACGGCAACGGCGTGTTCGCCGTGGACGACCTGGCCGAGGGCGAAACGCTGATCGAATACAAGGGCGAAGTCATCAGCTGGAAAGAGGCGCTGCGCCGCCACCCGCACGACCCGGCCCAGCCGAACCACACCTTCTACTTCCACATCGACGACGGGCGCGTGATCGACGGCAACGTCAAGGGCAACGATGCGCGCTGGATCAACCATTCGTGCGAGCCGAACTGCGAGGCCGACGAGATCGATGGGCGCGTTTATATCAAGGCGCTGCGCAACATCGCTGCAGGAGAAGAGCTCAACTACGACTACGGCCTGATCATCGACGAACCCTACACGCCGAAGCTGCTGTCCGAGTTTCCCTGCTGGTGCGGTTCCGAGAATTGCCGCGGCACGCTGCTGACGCCCAAGGACGAAGACGAAGAAAAGAAAAAGAAGAAAAAGGCCAGGAAGAAGGCCGAAAAGAAAAAGGCCGAGAAAAAGGAAGCCAGGAAGGCGGACAAGAAAGCCGAAAAAAAGGCTGAAAAGAAGTCGGAAGAAAAGAAGTCCAAGAAGGCCGACGGAGCCGCCAAGGGCTGAGCATGATGGGTACCCAGGCCGCCTGGCTCGAAGACCGGATCGCTGCGGCGGTGGCGCCGCTCTTGCTCGGCTTCGCGGTCGAGGCGGTGGCCGAGATCGACTCCACCAATACCGAACTGATGCGCCGCGCGCGCGCCGGACGTGTCGAACCGGTGCTGCTGGTGGCCGAGCGCCAGACGGCCGGGCGCGGCCGCCTCGGCCGGCCCTGGCAGAGCGCGCAGCAGGGCGAAGAACAAGGCGCCGCCTCCCTCACCTTCTCGCTGGGCCTGCCGCTCGCGCCGCGCGACTGGGCCGGCCTCTCGCTGGCCGTGGGTGTGAGCGTGGCGGAAAGCCTCGATCCCACGGGCGCGGCCAAGGTCGCGCTCAAGTGGCCCAACGACCTGTGGGTGGAGGACCGCAAGCTGGCCGGCATCCTGATCGAAACCGCCATGCCGCATGCGGGCCGCGCCGATGTGCCGGCCCCGCCGCGCTACCTGGTGATCGGCATCGGCATCAACATCGGCCCGCGCGAGGGCGATGGCATGCGCACCCCGCCGGCCTGGCTGCGCCAGTGGCGCCCCGATGCCACCGCGCCCCAGGTGCTGGCCGAGCTGGCCGCGCCGCTGGTGCGCAGCGTGCAGGCCTTCGAGGCCGAGGGCTTCGGGCCGTTTGCCGAACGCTTTGCCGCGCGCGACGCCTTGCGCGGGCGGCAGGTCCAGCTCAGCGACGGCAGCTTCGGCCTGTGCGAGGGCGTGGCCTGGGGCGGCGAGCTCCAGGTGCGCACCGCCGGCGGGCTGCAGCTGGTCTCGAGCGACGAAGTCAGCGTGCGCCCGAGCGGCATGGCGTTCTGAGGCACCGGCCACCATGAAACTGCGCCTGGTGCTGATGGCCCTGCTCGCCGCCAACCTGGGCTACTGGCTGTGGTCGCGCGGCGACCTGGCCGGCTTCGGCCTCACGCCCGCCGGCTTCAACGAGCGCGAGCCGCAGCGCCTCGCGCGCCAGGTGCATCCCGAGTGGCTCCAGATCCGCAAGGACGCCAAGGGCACGCCCTGACGACCCCGCCGCCGCGTCTCGTCAGGCCGCGGCTTCTTCGCCCTCGAAGCGCACCGTGAAGCGCGCCCCCGGCGGCCGCCGGCCCGGATGCGCGTCTTCCAGCTTCACTTGCGCATGGTGCTGGTTGGCGATCTCGCGAACGATCGGCAGGCCCAGGCCCGAGCCGTCGGCCTCGTTGCCGAGCACGCGGTAGAACGGCTCGAACACCAGTTCGCGGTCGGACTCCGCTATGCCCGGCCCGTTGTCCTCCACCTGCAGCAGCACCACGTGGCCGAACGGGTCGGCCAGCACGCGCGCAGTGATCACGCCGGGCCGCCCGGCGGTCGAGGGCGTGTAGTTGATCGCGTTGTCGAGCAGGTTGCGCACCAGCTCCTTGAGCAGGGTCTGGTTGCCTTCGATCACCACGCCGGGCGCGCCTGCCTCGGCGCCGTCGTAGCCCAGGTCGATGCGCTTCTCGATCGCGCGCGGCACCGCTTCGCGCACCACCTCGATGGTGAGCCGCGCCAGGTCGCAGGCCTGGCGGCCGGTGCCGGCGCCGGTGCTTTCGGCGCGCGCGAGCGAGAGCAGCTGGTTCACCGTGTGGGTGGCGCGCACGCTGGCGCGGCCGATCTGCTTGAGCGACTGCTTGAGCTCGTCGGCATTGGCGCCCTCGCGCTGCGCCAGGTCGGCCTGCATGCGCAGGCCCGCGAGCGGCGTCTTGAGCTGGTGCGCCGCATCGGCCAGGAAGCGCTTTTGCGTGTGGATCGAATCGTTGAGCTTGTCGAGCAGCTCGTTGACCGACGACACCAGCGGCACCACCTCCAGCGGCACCGACGATTCGTCCAGCGGGCTCAGGTCGCCCGGGCGGCGCTCGCGGATGCGCGCCTCCACCACCGACAGCGGCTTGATGCCGCGCACCAGCGCCAGCCAGATCAGCAGCACGGCCAGCGGCAGGATCGCGAACTGCGGCAGCAGCACGCCTTTGATGATCTCGGTGGCCAGCACCGACTGCTTCTCGCGCGTCTCGGCCACCTGCAGCAGCGCCGGCTCCGCGTCGCTGTCGGGGCCCGCGAGCCAGAGCGAGGCCACGCGCACCGACTTGCCGCGCATCTCGCCGTTGCGGAGCGTGACCACGCCGGGAACCGGGGGCTCATCGGAGTTGGGATGCGGTACGTCGGGCTCGCCGCTGAGCAGCGCGCCGTGGCTGTCGAGCACCTGGTAGTAGACGCGGTCGGCGCCGTCGGCCCGCAGGATCTCGCGCGCCGGCTGCGGCAGCACGAACTGCGTCTGCCCCTGCTGCACCGTGACCAGCCGCGCCAGCGTCTGCACGTTGTATTCGAGCGCGCGGTCGAAGGGCGCATTGGCAATGCCCTGCGCCACCAGCCAGGTCACGCCGATGCTCACCGGCACCAGCAGCAGGAGCGGCGTGAGCATCCAGTCGAGGATCTCGCCGAACAGGGAGCGCTGCGCGCGCTGGAAGAGTTTCAAGGCAGTTGCCCCCGGGGGTCTTCGGGCACTACGCGTGGCGGCGCGTCAAGGAATCTTCTCGAGGCAGTAGCCGAGGCCTCGGACCGTTGCAATGCGCACCGGGCCTTTCTCGATCTTCTTGCGCAGCCGGTGGATGTAGACCTCGATCGCGTTCAGGCTCACTTCCTCGCCCCATTCGCACAGGCGCTCCACCAGCTGGTCCTTGCTGACCAGGCGGCCGGCGCGCTGCAGCAGCACCTCCAGCAGGCCCAGCTCGCGCGCCGAGAGCTCGACCATCTTGCCGTCGATGGTGGCCACCCGGCCGGCCTGGTCGTACACCAGCGGGCCGTGGCGGATCGTGTTGCTGGTGGCGCCCATGCCGCGCCGCGTGAGCGCCCGCACGCGCGCCTCGAGCTCCTGCAGGCTGAAGGGCTTGGCCATGTAGTCGTCGGCGCCGTGGTCCAGGCCCTTGACGCGTTCCTCCACGCTGTCGGCCGCGGTGAGCACCAGCACCGGCAGCTGCGAGCCGCGTGCGCGCAGCCGCTTCAGGATCTCGATGCCGTGCAGGTTGGGCAGCCCCAGGTCGAGGATCAGCAGGTCGAACTCGCTGTGCGTCATGAGCGCGGTGTCGGCCTGCGATCCGTTCGCCACGTGGTCGACCGCCGCGCCCGAGGTGCGCAGGCTGCGCAGCAGGGCATCGGCCAGCACCTGGTCGTCTTCGGCAATCAGAATCCGCATGAGCCACCTCCGGCCGGTTCGGGCGCCGCACTGGCGCCGCGTTCACACATGTCTCTTTGCCGAGTCTAGCCCGCCGTGTAGGCCTCGAGTCCGATGGTTACCACGGTGGCAATGTCGTTGCCCACGCTCGCGCGGAACTCGCGCTCGGCCTGTGTCACCGCGCCGCGGAAGGCGTCGAGCCAGGCCAGGCCGTCGGTGGTGAAGAGCACGCGCCGCGCCCGCGCATCGAGCGGATCGGGCCCGCGCGTGACCAGGCCCCAGGCCTCGCATTGGTCCACCAGCGCACCCATCGCCTGCTTGGTCATGCCGGCGCGCTGCGCGAGCTCGGTCAGGCGCGAGCCCTCGCGCGCCAGGTGCCGCGTGATGTGGATGTGCGCCGCGCTCACCTGCGCGCGCGCCGCAAGGTTCGACAGCGCCAGCGGCACGTTCACGTCATGCGCCATGAGTTCGAGCACGCGCTCGTCGAAGCGGCGCATTGCATGGCCCAGCAGGCGGCCCAGGTGGGTCTGCCGCCAGGCGTCCGGGTCGGTCGGAAAAGCGGATTCGGCCATCGGCAGATGGTAAAGCAAACTGACCAAAAAATGGGTTTACTCAAACCAATCAGCCCCTACACTACTGTTCAAGCATCCAGCCTGTAATTAAAAGCAGATGGACCGCATCCACACACAAACCGTTGATTTTCAAGGAGATTTCTTCATGGACGCACTCGTCAAGGGCACCAGCATCTCGGTCGCAGGCAGCGAAAAGGCCAAGGCCCTGCAGGCCGCGCTGGCCCAGATCGAAAAGCAGTTCGGCAAGGGCACGATCATGCGGCTCGGCGAAGGCGAGGCGCTCGAAGACGTCCAGGTGGTCTCCACCGGCTCGCTCGGCCTGGACATCGCGCTGGGCGTCGGCGGCCTGCCGCGCGGCCGCGTCATCGAAATCTACGGCCCGGAATCCTCGGGCAAGACCACGCTCACGCTGCAGGTCATCGCCCAGATGCAGAAGCAGGCCGGCACCTGCGCCTTCGTCGACGCCGAACACGCGCTCGACGTGCAGTACGCCCAGAAGCTCGGCGTGAACCTGTCCGACCTGCTCATCAGCCAGCCCGACACCGGCGAGCAGGCCCTCGAAATCGTCGATTCGCTGGTGCGCTCGGGCGCCGTCGACCTGATCGTGGTCGACTCGGTCGCCGCGCTCACGCCCAAGGCCGAAATCGAAGGCGAAATGGGCGACTCGCTGCCCGGCCTGCAGGCCCGCCTGATGAGCCAGGCGCTGCGCAAGCTCACCGCCACCATCAAGAAGACCAACTGCATGGTCATTTTCATCAACCAGATCCGCATGAAGATCGGCGTGATGTTCGGCTCGCCCGAAACCACCACCGGCGGCAATGCGCTGAAGTTCTACGCCTCGGTGCGGCTGGACATCCGCCGCATCGGCACCATCAAGAAGGGCGACGAGGCCATCGGCAACGAAACCAAGGTCAAGGTGGTGAAGAACAAGGTCAGCCCTCCGTTCAAGACGGCCGAGTTCGACATCCTGTTCGGCGAAGGCATCAGCCGCGAAGGCGAGATCATCGACATGGGCGTGAACGCCAAGATCCTCGACAAGTCGGGTGCCTGGTACGCCTACAACGGCGAAAAGATCGGCCAGGGCCGCGACAACGCCCGCGAGTTCCTGCGCGAGAACCCCGAACTCTCGCGCGAGATCGAGAACAAGGTGCGCGAATCGCTGGGCATTCCGCTGCTGGCGGCCGATGCCAACGCTCCCGCCCCCGAAAAGGCCGAGAAGCCCGCCAAGGCGGCCAAGGCCGACAAAGCCGACAAGGGCGAGTAAGCCGGCGAGCACGCGCGCAGGCAGCGCATGGCTTTCGGCGCCCCCTCCCTCAAAGGCCGCGCACTGCGGCTCCTGAGCCAGCGCGAGCATTCGCGCGTGGAGCTGGAGCGCAAGCTGGCCAGGCACGAAGAAACACCGGGCGAGCTGGCCCGCGCGCTCGACGAGCTGGCCGCCAAGGACTTCATCAGCGAGCCGCGGGTGGTGGCCTCGGTGCTGAACCAGCGCGCCGCCCGCTCGGGCGCGCTGCGGGTGCGGCAGGAGCTGCAGGCCAAGGGCATTGCGCCCGAGGCCATTGCGCAAGCCGTGGCCAGCCTGCAGGACACCGAGGTGGAGCGCGCCACGGCCCTGTGGCGCCGCCGCTTCGACGCCCCGCCCGCCGACGCGAAGGAGCGCGCCAGGCAAACGCGCTTCCTGCTGGCGCGCGGCTTTGCGGGCGCGGTGGTGGCCAAGGTGCTGCGGAGCGATTTCGACGAAGACTGACGGCCGGGCGCGCGGCCCCGGCCTGCCAGGAACGGCTCAGCCGCGGGCGCTCAGAGCGCCAGCATCAGCTTCAGGTTCTGCACCGCGGCGCCGCTCGCGCCCTTGCCCAGGTTGTCCAGGCGCGCAATCACCACGGCGTGGCGGTGGTCCTCGTTCGGGAACACGCGAATTTCGAGATTGTTGGTGTCGTTGAGCGCCAGCGCGTCGAGCTTGCCGTCATCGGTGGGCGGCAGCACCTTCACGAACTGCTCGGGCGTGTTGCTCTTGGCGTAGTGCGCGGCCAGGGCCTCTTGCAGGTCGCCGGCCTTCGGCTTGCCGGGCAGCAGGTCGAGGTGCAGCGGCAGCTGCACCAGCATGCCCTGCTTGAAATTGCCCACCGAAGGAATGAAGACCGGCCGGCGCGTGAGGCCGGTGTACTGCATGATTTCAGGAATGTGCTTGTGCTTGAGGCCGAGCGCGTAGGTCTCGAAAAGCGGCGCCTTGCCGTTCTCGTAGTCTTCGATCATGGCCCGGCCGCCGCCCGAATAGCCGCTCACCGAAGGCAGCGAAATCGGAAAGTCGGCCGGCAGCAGGCCGGCATCGACCAGCGGCCGCACCATGGCGATGGCACCCGTGGCATAGCAGCCCGGGTTGCCGACGCGGTCGGCCGCGGCCACGGCCTGCCAGTGGCCTTGCACCAGTTCGGGAAAGCCGAACACCCAGCCGGGCGCCACGCGGTGCGCGGTGGAGGCGTCGATGATCTTGGGCTTCTTGCCGGGCAGCTGGTCGATCAGCGCGACCGATTCGCGCGCCGCATCGTCGTGCAGGCACAGCACCACCAGGTCGACGCCGGCCATCAGCTCGCGCTTGGCGGCCACGTCTTTTCGCAGCTCGGGCGCAATGCTCACGAGTTCGATCTGCGGCATCGTCTGGAGCCGCTCGCGAATTTGCAAGCCGGTGGTGCCGGCTTCGCCGTCGATGAAAACCTTGGCCATATCGGAGTATGCGTAGAGGGGCTAGAAGAAAGTACGTATTGACCGCAAGGCCACGTCGAGTATTGGTGCGCCGCACCATGATACAGTCCGCGGTTGTTCGCCGCCCCCAGCCGCCAGGCTGCCGTCGCCCGCGAGCAACAGAGCCAAAGACGCCTCAGACCCCAGATCCCCCGTTCTCAACCTCCTCCTTCCGAGAGACATCCCTCATGAAGATTCACGAGTACCAAGGCAAGGAAATCCTTGCCAAGTTCGGCGTGCCGGTGCCGCGCGGCATTCCGGCCTATACGGTTCAGGAGGCGGTCGAGGCCGCCCAGAAACTTGGAGGCCCGGTGTGGGTCGTCAAGGCCCAGATCCACGCGGGTGGCCGCGGCAAGGGCGGCGGCGTCAAGGTCGCCAAGTCCATCGAGGACGTCAAGAAGCTCGCCGGCGAGATCCTCGGCATGCAGCTCAAGACCCACCAGACCGGCCCCGAAGGCCAGAAGGTGCGCCGCCTCTACATCGAAGATGGCGCCGACATCAACAAGGAATACTACGTCTCGGCCGTGACCGACCGCGCCACGCAGAAGGTCGCGTTCATCGCCTCGAGCGAAGGCGGCATGGACATCGAGGAAGTGGCCCACTCCTCGCCCGAGAAGATCATCACCGTGTTCGCGGACCCCGAAAAGGGCCTGACCGACGAACAGGCCAAGCAGATCGCCGACGGCATCGGCATGCCGGCCGATTCCACCGCTCAGACGGTCGACATCCTCAAGAAGCTCTACACCTGCTACATGGAGACGGACGCCTCGCTGGTCGAGATCAACCCGCTCAACCGTGACAGCAAGGGCAAGGTCATGGCGCTGGACGCCAAGTTCAACTTCGACAGCAACGCGCTGTTCCGCCACCCCGAGATCGTGGCCCTGCGCGACCTCGACGAAGAAGACGCGGCCGAAGTCGAAGCCTCCAAGTTCGACCTCGCCTACATCTCGCTGGACGGCAACATCGGCTGCCTGGTGAACGGTGCCGGCCTGGCCATGGCCACCATGGACACCATCAAGCTGTTCGGCGGCGAGCCGGCCAACTTCCTGGACGTGGGCGGCGGCGCCACCCCCGAGAAGGTCACCGAAGCCTTCAAGATCATGCTGAAGAACAAGAACGTGGAAGCGATCTTGGTCAACATCTTCGGCGGCATCATGAAGTGCGACACCATCGCCACCGGCGTGATCGCAGCCTGCAAGGCCGTGAACCTGCAAGTGCCGCTGGTCGTGCGCATGAAGGGCACCAACGAAGTCGAAGGCAAGAAGCTGCTGGCCGATTCGGGCCTGCCGATCATCAGCGCCGACACCATGGCGGAAGCGGCCCAGAAGGTCGTCGCAGCAGTCAAGAAGGCCTAAGGAACAAGTCATGTCGATCTACATCAACAAAGACACCAAAGTCATCACGCAAGGCATCACCGGCAAGACCGGCCAGTTCCACACCGAGAAGTGCCAGGAATACGCGAACGGCAAGAACTGCTTCGTCGCGGGCGTGAACCCCAAGAAGGCCGGCGAGTCGATCTTCAACATCCCGATCTTCGGCTCGGTCAAGGAAGCCGCCTCGCAGACCGGCGCCACCGTGTCGGTGATCTACGTGCCGCCGGCAGGCGCCGCGGCCGCCATCTGGGAAGCCGTCGAGGCCGACCTGGACCTGGCGATCTGCATCACCGAAGGCATTCCGGTGCGCGACATGCTCGAAGTGCGCAACAAGATGAAGGCCAAGGAAGCGGCCGGCGGCAAGAAGACCCTGCTGCTGGGCCCCAACTGCCCCGGCCTCATCACGCCCGACGAAATCAAGATCGGCATCATGCCCGGCCACATCCACCGCAAGGGCCGCATCGGCGTGGTCTCGCGCTCGGGCACGCTCACGTATGAAGCCGTGGCGCAGCTGACCGAAATCGGCCTTGGCCAATCGTCGGCAGTGGGCATCGGCGGCGACCCGATCAACGGCCTCAAGCACATCGACGTGATGAAGGCCTTCAACGACGATCCCGACACCGACGCCGTCATCATGATCGGCGAAATCGGCGGCCCCGACGAAGCCGACGCGGCCCGCTGGTGCAAGGAACACATGAAGAAGCCGGTGGTCGGTTTCATCGCCGGCGTCACCGCCCCTCCCGGCAAGCGCATGGGCCACGCCGGCGCGCTGATCTCGGGCGGTGCCGACACGGCCGATGCCAAGCTCGCCATCATGGAAGAGTGCGGCTTCACCGTGACGCGCAACTTCTCGGAACTGGCAAAACTGCTCAAGGCCCAGCTCTAAACAAGCCCCCGGCAGTTCTCCGCGCAACCACGCAAAAAGAAAAAGCGCCCGCAATCTGGATTGCGGGCGCTTTTTTCACTACAACACAGTGGAACAAGAGACATGGAACTCCTTCAAGGCGCCGACTTCTGGATCGGTCTGATCAAGATTGTCTGGATCAACATCATTCTTTCGGGCGACAACGCCGTGGTGATTGCCATGGCGGCCCGTTCGCTGCCGCCCGCGCAGCAGAAAAAGGCCGTGCTGTTCGGCTCGGGCGCGGCCGTGGTGCTGCGCATCGTGCTCACGGTGGTGGCGGCCAGGCTGCTGGCGCTGCCCTACCTGCAGATCGTCGGCGGCCTGCTGCTGCTGTGGATCGGCCTGCAGCTGCTGAGCGAAGAGGATGAAGGCGAAGGCGAAGCCAAGGAATACGGCAGCATGATGGCGGCCGTGCGCACCATCCTGCTGGCGGACCTGGTCATGAGCCTGGACAACGTGATTGCCGTGGCGGCCGCCGCGCAGGGCAACATGGTGCTCCTGGTGCTTGGCCTGGCCATCAGCATTCCGCTGGTGATCTTCGGCAGCACGCTCATGATCAAGCTCATGGAACGCTTTCCGATCGTCGTCATGCTGGGCGCCGCCCTGATCGGCTGGGTCGGCGGCGAAACCATTGCCAGCGACGTGTCGCTGCACGGCGTGCTGGCTGCCAACCCCTGGCTGCACTATGCGGCCGCGGCCGCCGGTGCCTTCTTCGTGGTGGCCGTGGGCCGCCTGCTGCAGCGGCGCGCGCAGGCCGCCGAGGGGCACTGAAACCGTCGCGCGTCGACGCTTCCTGAAAACATATGGCGAGTGTCGGCGCGTCCCTTTTCTCCACCCGGCCCCAGCTCTCCTGGGACTTTGCGGCGCTGACCGACGTCGGCCGCGCGCGCGCCCACAACGAGGACGACCTGCACGTCGACCCTGCCCTCGGCCTGGCGGTGCTGGCCGACGGCATGGGCGGCTACAAGGGCGGCGAAGTGGCCAGCGCCATGGCCGTGTCGCTGGTGCACGCCAGCTTTGCGCGCTGGTTCGCGCAGGCCGGCCTGCAGGCGCCCGCGCGCGTGGTCCGGCGCGCCTTGCAGGCGGCCACCGACGAAGCCAACTCCGCCATCCTCGAAGCCGGCCTGGCCAATGCCGAACTCCAGGGCATGGGAACCACCCTGGTGCTGGCCGCGTTCCGGCCCCAGCGCGTGCTGGTCGGCCACATCGGCGATTCGCGCTGCTACCGGCTTCGCAACAACAAGCTCGAGCAGCTCACGCGCGACCATTCGCTGCGCCAGCAGCAGCTCGACGCCGGCGCCATCACGGCCGAGGAAGCGCTGATCTCCCCGCACCGCAACCTCGTGACGCGCGCCATGGGCGTGGAGCCGCAGGTGGTGCTCGAGATGCACGAGCACACCGCAAGGCCCGACGATCTCTATATGCTCTGCTCCGATGGGCTCAGCGAGATGGTCCCGGATGCGCAGCTTTTCACGCTTTTGAATCACGATGTCGAGCTTCAGCAGAAAGCATCACTTCTGGTGGCCGTTGCCAACGACAATGGCGGCCGGGACAATATTTCAGTTGTCCTGGCCAGGGCGCGCGTTGGCGGTGCGCCTGAATAAAAACATGCATTCAGGGAGTCGGCAATGCCGAAGATGATCATTTCGATCGATGGCACTGTCATCGGGCAAATGGCGCTTGCCAAGGACCGGACCACGCTGGGGCGGCGCGCCTACAACGACATCGTGCTCGACAATCTCGCGGTCAGCGGCGAGCATGCCGTGCTGCACATGCGCGGCGCTGAAGTCGAAATTGAAGATCTCAACAGCACCAACGGCACCTACGTCAATGCGATCGTCGTCCAGAAGCAGCAGAAGCTCAAGGACAACGACGTCATCGAAATCGGCGGCTGCCGCCTGCACTTCCGCGCCCGCAGCAGCGCGGCCGCCGATGCCGGTTCCCCCCGCGGTGCTGCGCGCGGCGACTACGCGGCCTCCGTTCCACTGTCGGCCGCGCCCACCGAAGCCGGCGCGCTGCTCGAACTGGGCATGCCCGCACTGCGTGTTCTCTCGGGCACCGACCAGGGGCAGGAAGTGCCGCTGCAGAAGGTGGTCACCACCATCGGCAAGCCCGGCGTTGCGGTGGCCGTGGTCACGCGCCGCCGGCAGAGCTACATGGCTTCCACCATCATGGGCGGCGTCACGCTCAACGGCGCACCGCTCGGCGCCGAGCCCATCGGGCTGCAGGAAGGCGACGTGCTCGAACTTGGCGGCGCCACGCGCATGCAGTTCGTGCGGGTCTGATCTTTCTTGCGGCGCAGCAGCAGCGGCGCCCAGGCTGCACTGGTGACCGCCATGAGGCGCCACGGGTTGCGCATTGCCATCACCCTGCTGCCGGTTTTGCTCGCGCTCGCGCATGCCACCGGCCTCTGGCGCCTGGATGCCATCGACCGGCTCGACCACCTGATCTACGACACCCGCCTGCGCGCCACCATGCCGGGCACGCTCGATCCGCGCATCGTGATCGTCGACGTCGACGACGCCAGCCTCACCCGGCAGGGCCAGTGGCCGTGGTCGCGCGACAAGCTGGCCCGGCTCACCCGGGAGCTCACCGGGCGGCAGCAGGCGGCGGCACTGGGCTTCGACGTGATGTTCGTCGAGCCCGACCGCAGCTCCGGCCTCGACAAGCTGCGCCAGATCGCACGCGGCCCGCTGCGCGAAATGCCGGGCCTGGCCGCTGAAATCGACCGGCTCGCCCCCACGCTCGACAACGACGCCATCTTTGCCGCCGCCATGCAGGGCCAGCGCGTGGCGCTCGGCTACTACTTCACGCGCACCGAAAAGCCCGGCGCCAAGGGCCAGCTGCCGCCGGCCCCCGTGCTGCAGGCCGAGGCCTTTCCGCCGGGCCGTGGCTATGCCACCGCCTGGAACGGCTTTGGTGCCAGCCTGCCGGTGCTGGCCGATGCTGCGCCGGCGGCGGGCTTTCTCAACACGCTGGTCATGTCCAACGGCGACGGCGTCATCCGCGCCGTGCCGCTCATCGCCCGCTATGAAGGCGACCGCGCCCGGCCCGGCTACTACGAATCGCTGGGCCTGGCCGTCTACCGGCTCGCCAGCGGCTCGCCGCCCGTGCGGCCGGCCTTTGCACCCGGCGGATCCGGCGGCGCCGCGCCGCCGCTCCAGTCCCTGCTGGTCGGCGGCCTGCGCATCCCCGTCAACGAAGCCGCTTCCATGCAGGTGCCGTTCCGCGGCCCCGGCGGAGCGCACGGCGGATCGTTCCGCTACGTGTCGGCCGGCGACGTGCTCGAAGGGCGGCTTGCGCCTGGCGAGCTGAAGGACCGCATCGTGCTCGTCGGCGCCACCGCGCCGGGCCTGCAGGACCTGCGCGCCACCCCTGTCGGCGCCGCCTTCCCCGGCGTCGAAGTGCATGCCAACATCGTCTCGGCCATGCTCGACCACCGCCTGCTCGCGGTGCCCGACTACGCCCCGGGCTATGAAGTGCTCAGCGTGCTGGCCGCGGGCCTCGTGCTGGCGCTGGGCCTGTCGCTGCTGCCCGCCCCGCGCGCCGTGGTGCTGGCCATTGCCACCGTCGCGGCGCTGGTCGGCGTCAATGCCTGGCTCTACCAGCGCCACAGCCTCGTGCTGCCGCTTGCCTCCGCGCTGGCCATGGCGGTGCTCGCCTTTGCCTTCAACATGGGCTGGGGCTACTTCATCGAGTCGCGCGCGCGCCGCGGGCTGGTGCGGCTCTTCGGCACCTACGTGCCGCCGCAGCTCGTCAAGGAAATGCTCGTCACCCCCGGCCGCTACAGCATGCGCGCCGAGAGCAAGCACATGACCGTCATGTTCTGCGACATGCGCAACTTCACCCGCCTGTCGGAGCAGATGGCCCCGGCCGAACTGCAGGCCTTCCTGAACAACGTGTTCAACCGGCTCACCAGCGTCATCAGCACCCACCGCGGCACCGTCGACAAATACATGGGCGACTGCGTCATGGCCTTCTGGGGCGCCCCCATCGACACCCCCGAGCACGCCACCCTGGCCGTGCGCGCCGCGCTCGACATGGCCGAGGCCGTGCGCGACATCAACAACCTCCACCGCAGCACCGGCCGGCCCGAGATCAGCGTGGGCATCGGCATCAACAGCGGCGTCATGAGCGTGGGCGACATGGGCTCGGCTGCGCGGCGCAGCTACACCGTCGTTGGCGACGCGGTCAACCTCGCCTCCCGCCTCGAAGGCCTGAGCGTGCACTACGGCGTGGAGATCGTCGCCAGCGGCGCCACCCGCGAACTCGCGCCCGGCTTCGTCTGGCAGGAGCTCGACAGCGTGCTCGTCAAGGGCCGGGCGCAGGCCGTGGCCGTGTTCACGCCGCTCGGCGCCACCACGAAGGCAGAGGCCCAGACCCCTGCCGCACTGCAGCAATCCGCCCAGCTGCAGCGCTGGGCCGAAGTGCTGGCCGCCTACCGCCGCCAGGACTGGGCCATGGGCCGGAACCTGCTGGATCCGCTGCTGGCCGCGGATGCCAAAAAAGTCCTTTACCAGCTCTACGCACAACGATTAGCCTCCATGGCGTTGCGGCCCCAAGACCCCGAATGGGACGGCGCAACCCGCTTCGAAACCAAATGACGGCAGAAGACACAAGCAGAGGGTCTCTCACAATGCAGGTTCGCGTGCTGGGTTGCTCGGGCGCCATTGCCAAGGACTGCCGGACCACCTCGTTCCTGATCGACACCGACCTGCTCGTCGATGCGGGCACCGGCGTGGGCGACCTCACCCTCGACGAAATGGCCGGCATCGACGACGTGGTGCTCACCCACTGCCACCTCGACCACATCGCCGCGTTGCCCCTCATGCTCGACGCCGTCGGCGGCCGCCGCACCCGCTCGCTGCGCGTGCACGCCCTGCGCGCCACCATCGAGGCGCTGCGCGCCCATGTGTTCAACAACGTCATCTGGCCCGACTTCGAGAGCATTCCCAGCCCCGAGGCCCCCTTCGTGAGCTTTCACGACATTGCCGTGGGCCAGGTGCTGCAACTGGGCAGCGCCGCCCCCAAGCGCATCGAGGTGCTGCCGGCCGTGCACACCGTGCCCGCCTGCGGCTTTGCCGTGAGCCGCGCCGAAGGCGGCGCCAACTGGGTCTTCACCGGCGACACCGAGCGCAACACCCCCTTCTGGGACCGCCTCAACGCCCTGGACGTGGCCATGCTCGTCATAGAAACCGCATTCAGCAACCGCGAGCAGGCCCTGGCGGAACGCAGCCTGCACCTGTCCCCCCGCGCGCTCGCCGACGAGCTGGCGCATATCGATCCGGGCAAGCAGTTTCCGATCTACATCACCCACACCAAGCCGGCCGAAACCGAAGAGATCATGTGGCAGATCGAGCACCTGGCCGGGCACCAGGTGGCGGGGCTGGCGCAGCGGGATATTCGGTGGTTGAAGGCGGATGGGGTGCTGACTTTTTGAGGCGGTGGAGGCCGAGCGGGCTGACAAAATTGTCACGCTCTGTAGCATTTGGAAGCAGTTTCTGTCACTCGATGTAACCGGATTGAGTGCAAAGTGTTCGGTTTGGGCGTTGTGGG